>NZ_JOBF01000012.1 GCF_000718635.1 Streptomyces varsoviensis
GGTGACACCACCCCCCAGGTCATCCCTTCGACAGGGGGCAACAGTCATGCCGGACCCGGAGGCCAGCGGCCCCATTGCGGAGCCGCGGAAAACATAACGAGGGGTGCGGCCGGTGCGGCCGCACCCCTCGCGGAACGGTCAGGACTGGGTGTACTCGGCCGCGACGTCGACGATCCAGGTGACGCCGAAGCGGTCGGCCAGCATCCCGAACGCAGGGGCCCACTGGGCGGGGCCGAACGCCTCGATCACGGTCGCGCCCTTGGCGAGGCCCTCCCACACGGGGGTGACCTCGTCGACGCTGTCGCCGCGGACGGACAGGAAGAACGGCTCCTGGGTGATCGTGGTGCCGTTCTCCCGACGGGTGGTGGGCGCGCCAGGGGTGGCAGGCGCGTGGTCGCCGGGCACGTCGTAGGCCATGACCCGGAAGCCGCTGTCGGCGACGACCTGGCCGAAAACGACGTTCGTCGCGCCGGGCAGTTCGGCGGGCATCCCGAAGTCGGCGTAGGTGGCGACGGTGAGCCGGCCGCCGAAGACCGACTGGTAGAACTCCAGGGCTTCGCGGGCCTGGCCGTGGAAGTTCAGGTGCGCGACAGCGTTGAGCGACATGGTGTTCCGGTCCTTCACGAGTGTTTTCAGGTGCCGGAGGTTTCCGGCGACAGGACCGACGTTGTCAGCAGTACAGGTCAGAGAACGTCCGCTTCTCTTGGCAGGGTGAAAACATGCCGATCGCCTCCTCGACGACGACCTCCAGCCGGCTGCTGGCGCTGTTGTCCATGCTGCAGGCCCGCCGCGACTGGTCCGGCGGCCTGCTCGCCGAGCGGCTGAGCGTCAGCGAGCGAACCGTGCGCCGCGACATCGACCGGCTGCGCGAGCTGGGCTACCGCGTGCAGGAGATCAAGGGCCCCGACGGCGGCTACCGACTCGAAGCGGGCAGCCAGATGCCGCCACTGCTGTTCGACGAGGAGCAGGCGGTCGCGCTGGCCGTGGCGCTGCGGATCGCCGTCGGGACGGGCGCGGGCATCGAGGAGGCGGCCGCGCGGGCGCTCGCCACCGTGCGGCAGGTGCTGCCGTCGCGGTTGCGGCAGCGGGTCGACACCCTCAAGATCAGCGCGGCCGGGCACGGCGCCGAGGCGCAGGTCGATACCGAGATCCTGCTGACGCTGAGCGCCGCGGCCCGCGCGGGGGAGGAGCTGCGGTTCGACTACCGCCCACCGGGGCGCACCGAGGACGCCGAGCCGCGCCCGACTCGCCGGGTGCAGCCGCATCACCTGGTGGTACGTGCCGGGCGCTGGTACGTCGCCGGCTGGGACCCCGACCGCGGCGACTGGCGGACCTTCCGTGTCGACGGGATGACACCGCGGGTCCCGACCGGGCCGCAGGTCGCTCCCCGTGAAGTGCCGGGTGGCGACGTGACCGCCTTCCTCTCGGCCCGGTTCAAGGGCTCCGAGGGCGCGGACGCCTGGCCCTGCCGCGGCGAGGTGATCCTCGGCCTGCCGGTGGCGGAGGTGGCCCCGTTCGCCGACGAAGACGGCGTCGAGGCACTCGGCACCGACCGGACCAGGCTGACGACGGGCTCCTGGTCCTGGGCCGCCCTCGCGGCGGCGTTGGCCCGCTTCGACACCGAGATCGAGGTGATCGCGCCACCGGAACTGCGTACGGCGTTCGCGGAGCTCTCCCGCCGCGCCGGCCGCGCCGCGGGAACCGGGTAGGGCGCAGGCCCCATGCCGGCGGACGCCATGGCCGTGGGAGCCTGCGGGCGGGCCCGCGCCCGCCCCGCTTCCCTCTATGCGTTCAAGGAACCCCGGGAGGGGAGCGGTGGCGGCGCACCTCCGGCCTGGACAAGCGCCCGTACGACCTTCGGCAGTGGGAGAAAGTGGAAGCGGGAGTTACCGCGCTGGGCCTTTGGCTGTGCCTCTAGAAGAAGCCCAGCTTCTTCGGCGAGTACGACACGAGAAGGTTCTTGGTCTGCTGGTAGTGGTCCAGCATCATCTTGTGGTTCTCGCGGCCGATGCCTGACTGCTTGTAGCCGCCGAAGGCGGCGTGGGCCGGGTAGGCGTGGTAGCAGTTGGTCCAGACGCGGCCGGCCTGGATGGCGCGGCCGGCGCGGTAGGCGAGGTTGCCGTCGCGGGTCCAGACGCCGGCGCCGAGGCCGTAGAGGGTGTCGTTGGCGATCTTGATGGCGTCGTCGAAGTCGGAGAAGGGGGCGACGGCGACCACGGGGCCGAAGATCTCCTCCTGGAAGACGCGCATGCGGTTGTCGCCCTCGAAGACGGTGGGCTGGACGTAGTAGCCGCCCGCCAGTTCGCCGCCGAGGTCGGCGCGGGCGCCGCCGGTGAGGATGCGGGCGCCCTCCTGCTTTCCGATGTCGAGGTAGGAGAGGATCTTCTCCAGTTGGTCGTTGGACGCCTGGGCGCCGATCATCGTGTCCGTGTCCAGCGGGTGCCCCGGCACGATCGCCTCGGTACGGGCGATCGCCGCATCCATGAAGGCGCGGTAGTGGCCCTGCTGGATCAGCGCCCGGGAGGGGCACGTACAGACCTCGCCCTGGTTCAGGGCGAACATCGTGAAGCCTTCCAGCGCCTTGTCCAGGAAGTCGTCGTCGGCGGACGACACGTCGTCGAAGAAGATGTTCGGGCTCTTGCCGCCGAGCTCCAGCGTGACGGGTTTGAGGTTCTCCGACGCGTACTGCATGATCAGGCGGCCCGTCGTGGTCTCCCCGGTGAAGGCGACCTTCGCGATCCGCGGGCTGGACGCGAGCGGCTTGCCCGCCTCGACGCCGAAGCCGTTCACGATGTTGACGACGCCCGGCGGCAGCAGATCCGCCACCAGGCTCATCCAGTAGTGCAGCGAGGCCGGCGTCTGCTCGGCCGGCTTGAGCACCACCGCGTTGCCCGCGGCCAGCGCCGGCGCGAGCTTCCACGCCGCCATCAGGATCGGGAAGTTCCACGGGATGATCTGCGCCACCACCCCCAGCGGCTCGTGGAAGTGGTACGCGACCGTGTCCTCGTCGAGCTCCGACAGGCTGCCCTCCTGGGCCCGGATCGCCCCCGCGAAGTACCGGAAGTGGTCGATCGCCAGCGGGATGTCCGCCGCCAGCGCCTCCCGTACGGGCTTGCCGTTCTCCCAGCTCTCCGCGACCGCGAGCGCTTCGAGGTTCGCCTCCATCCGGTCCGCGATCCGGTTCAGCACCGTCGCCCGCTCGGCCGGCGGGGTACGGCCCCAGGCCGGGGCGGCGGCGTGGGCCGCGTCCAGCGCGTGCTCGACGTCCTCCGCCGTGCCCCGCGCGATCTCGGTGAACGCCTGGCCGTTGACGGGCGTCGGGTTCTCGAAGTACCGGCCCTGCTTGGGCGGCACGTACTCGCCGCCGATCCAGTGGTCGTACCGCGAGCTGTAGGAGACGATCGCGTCGGCGGAACCAGGGCTGGCATAACGAGTCATCTAGGGCGGCCTTCCGTCCGTCTGCCGCCCGCTCCGTCGCGAACGGCGGTGTGGGCAGGAGGCTAGGGCGCGGGACGTTGCACGGACGTTGCGCTCTGCGCCGCAGGGCGTTGTGCGGGTGGCGCGCCTTGTGTCGCGGGTCGTAGTGCGGTGGCGCGCCCTGGGCCGTGGGCCGTCGTGCGGCGTTGCGCCTTGTGCCCGCGGGGCGTTGTGCGGGCGTTGCGCTCTGCGTCGCAGGTCGTCGCGCTGAGGTTGCCCCTGCGCCGCGGGTCGTCGCGCGGACGTTGCCCCTACGCCGCGCCAGTGGCCTCGGCCGGGCGGCGGGGCGGGCGTTCGGCGCGCGCCTTCGCCCAGGGTTACCCTTCGCCCAGGGCTACCCGCCGCCCCTCGCCACGCCGTACGCCTCCCGCAGTCTCCCCGTTCGCGACGCCACCGCCTCCCGGCCCGGCGCCCGCGCCGCCAGTACGCCCAACAGCGCCTCGCTCACCTCCAGATCGTCCTCGCCCCACGACGACTGCGCCCACCACCGCAGCAGATACGGGTCGCGCGCCGCCAGCAGCGCCCGGCGCACCCCGTCCTCCAGTACGTACCGCGCCCGGCGCACGCCCGGCGCCTCCGAGGAGGGGAGGAGTGGGCCCCGGTACGTGCGCGAGACGGCGTGCAGCGCTCCGGCCGCCAGTTCCTCGGTCGCCGTCGCCACGTCCGTACGCAAGGGGGCGCGGAGCCGGTACGGGCGCGAGACGAGCAGCGGGCCCACCAGGCGGCGCAGCCGGGAGAGTTCGGCGCGCAGCGTCACCGGGTCGACCGGCCGCTCCCCGTACAGCTCCAGCGCCAACTGATCGCCCGTCAGGCCCTCGGGGTGACAGGCCAGCAGCACCATGATCTCGCTGTGCCGCCGGCCCAGCCGCAGCCGCCGCCCGCCGACCGACAGCAGCGCCTCGTCGCGCCCCAGCGCCGTCAGGAAGTCCCGCTCCGCCCGGGGCACGGCCGACAACCGCGCCTCCGCCGCGCGGGCCGTCGCCTGGACCAGCGCCAGGCTGTACGGGCCCGCCAGATGGTCGCCGCCGGAGATGTCCACCGCGCCCAACAGCCGCCCGCTGCACGGGTCGTGCACCGGGGCGGCGGCGCACGTCCACGGCTGCACCACGCGGTTGTAGTGCTCCGTGGTGAAGATCTGCACCGCGTGGTCCGTCGCGAGCGCCGTGCCCGGGCCGTTGGTGCCCGCGTGACGTTCGTCCCAGCGGCCGCCCGCCACCAGGTTCATCGTCTCCGCCCGGCTCCGCGCGCCCGCGTGCCCTTCCACCCACAGCATGCGCCCGTACTCGTCGCACACCGCCAGCAGATACGCCCCCTCGTCGGCCACGGACCCCAGCAACTCCCTGACCAGCGGCATCGCCCCCGCCAGCGGATGCGCCCGGCGGTACTCCGCCAACTCGCCGTCGCTCAGATCGATCGGCGCGACGGCCTCCGTCGCCGATCGCGAACGCGCGCAGCGCCGCCAGGAGTCGGCGACCACCCGCCGCACCTGCGGGCCGACCGCACCCCCGGTCAGGAACTCCTCATGTGCGCGGCGGACCGCACGGCGGCTTTCGACGGGGTCCGCGTCCGCCGCCAGCGCGAGCCATGGGTTGACCACGTGGACCCTCCGGAACGTTCGGCAGCCTCGATTTCGACGATACTGCCGATGTCCCCGCCGGTGGTGCCGCGCGGAGGGGGCGCGTAGCCGGGCGGTGAGGCGTATCCGCAGCCGTGGCAGATCTTCCAGCCGTCCTGGTTCACGGCGAGCTGCCCACCGCAGTTGGGGCACTGCTCCGCACGGGGCCGCCGCCCACGGGCCGGCGCGCCCGCGCCGGAGTCGTGCGGCGCGCACATGGTCGCGGTCATGATCCCTCCTTGCCGCCCACATTCCCTGCCGGGCGACTGCCCCGCAAGAGGAAGAACAAGCCCCGCCCGGCGGCCGCCCCGGCCCCGGATTCCGGCGTCCGTGCTGCGCGTACGCTCGACTCCGCCGTGGGCAACGGGACCAGTGGGGCCGGTCGGCTACCGGGCCCACGGTGCCGCTCGCCACCGGACCAACGGTGCGCCGTCGACTGGACGCGATGCCATCGGTGACTGGACGCGACGCCGGCGTCGACTGGACGCGATGCCATCGGCGGCTGGACACGACGTCGGCGGCAACCGGACCGCCGCACTCCGGCCCAACGTGTTCACACGGGGTGTGCGCACCGCACCCGAGCGCATTCGACGCACACGCTCCCGTCCGGCGGCGGGCAGCGGTTCACTCACTGAGGCGAGTCCCACATGGCGCGACGGGACCCCGGACCGCCGGTCACTTCCCCCGAGCCGCCGGTCCGCCGCCTCGCACCGCCGGGCGGACGGTGTGAGGCGGAGCCGCGCCCCTCTTTCCCGCCTTCCTCCCCACTCTCCTCATCACTCTCCTCATCCCTCGCGCGGCACCGCTTCAGCGCCTTGGCGGACGGCCCCTGTGCGCCCCCGGTGTGCGCCCCCGGCGTCGGGCTGTCAGACCCGGGTGCAACGATGAGGTCATGGAAGCGGGGCACGGTCTTCGGGCGCTGCGGGCCACAGTGTTCGCGGCGGTCTGCGTGCTGCTCGCGGCCCTGGGACACGCGGTCATGTCCGGCACGGCCGTCCCCTGGTGGGCGATCGGCGGCGCGCTCAGCGGTACGGGCGGCGCGGCCTGGTTCATGGCCGGCCGCGAGCGCGGTCCGCTGCTGGTCACGCTCGCCACCGTGGGGGCCCAGTCCGGCCTGCACTCCTTCTTCGAGATCGCGCAGAACGTGGCCCGTACGAGCGCGGCCGCCGGCCTCCAGCACGCCGCGGGCATGGGGCACTCCATGGCCGCCGGCGATGGAGGCATGGCGGCGATGAACGCCGCGGGTATGCCGGGCATGTCAGGCATGGCAGGCACGTCCGGTGGGATGTCCGTCCAGGCGGGCGCCCACAACATGGGGCATATGGCGCACATGGGGCATGGTGCGCTCGGGATGTGGTCCGCGCACGTCCTGGTCGCCCTCGTGTCCGCCATGTGGCTGTGCGGCGGCGAGCAGGCGGCCTTCCGGCTCGGACGCGCCCTCACGGCGCGGCTGTTCGCGCCGCTCTTCATCCTCTTCCACGACGCCCCGGCGACCCGCCCCGCGCCCCGAATACGCCGCGCCGACGGCGAACGCGCCCGCGCGGCGCAGCGGCTGCGGCAACTGCTCTACGCCCATGTCCTCGCCACCCGTGGCCCGCCGGCCCGCGCCGCCGTCGTCTGACGGCACGCACCACGCGACCGGAACACCACGTCACCGGCGCGCCCCGCCCGACGGGCCGGGCGCCCGGATTCCAGGAAGGACCCAGGGCGATGACCCCTGCCCTGACACGGGCCGTTCAGCGGCCCGGCGCACTCCCGACGGCCGTTTGCCGACCCGGCTCAGCCCTTACGGCCGTTGTCCGACCCGGCTCAGCTTTTACGGCCGTTTGCCGACCCGACTCAGCCCATACGGCCGTTCAGCAGTCCGACCCGCCCCCCATGGCCGTTCGCCGGCCCGGCGCCTCGCTCGTGGCCGTACGACGGTCCGCCGCGACAGCCCTCGTGGCCGTGCGGCAGCCCAACCCGCCCCGCACCGCCGTGCAACGGCAGCCCCGCTCAGCCCACGCCCCACGCCCCGTCGAGCCCGGCGGCGAGTTCCTTCAGCCGCCGCACTCCTTCGTCGAAGCGGCGGCACGCCTCACAGCCCCGTACGTGTGCGTCGAGGGCGTACCCCGGCACGTTCGGGGGCAGCGCCTCGCCGTCGGCGCGGGCGGATATGGCGGTACGGGCGTCACAGCAGTCCACCCCCTCATCGTCGCCGGTACGAGCCGGGCCGTGTCCAGCGGGGGAGGCGGCCGTGCGTGACGACGAGGCGGTGACCGCGTGGGCGCTCGCGGCGCGCGGCGGGGACGCGGAGGCGGTGGACCGCTTCATCCGGGCCACCCAGAGCGACGTCCGGCGGTATGTGGCCAGGCTCAGCGGCGACCCGCAGGGCGCCGACGACCTGGTCCAGGAGACGTATCTGCGGGCGCTGCGCGGTCTGCCGCGTTTCGAGGGCCGCTCCTCCGCGCGCACCTGGCTGCTGTCCATCGCCCGCCGTACGGTCGTCGACCGGCTCCGGTGCAACGCGGCCCGGCCCCGGCTCTCCGACACCGACGACTGGCAGACGGCGGCCGAACGGACCCAGTCCCCGGCGCTGCCCGGCTTCGACGAAGGGGTGGCGCTCTCGCAGCTCCTGGACCGGCTGCCGTACGAGAGGCGTGAGGCGTTCGTCCTGACACAGTTGCTGGGGCTGCCGTACGCCGAGGCCGCCGCCGTGGCGGGCTGCCCCGTCGGCACCGTGCGCTCGCGCGTGGCGCGGGCCCGCGAGGCGCTCATCGGCCAGTTGGCGACCGCGGAAGCGGCGGCGGCGCGGGTCCCGGCGCTGGCCTAGCCGACTGATCGACGGCCCAAGTCGGGGGTTACGGGCCCCGCCCGTAACCCCCGACCCGGTGCTGTCCTTTGACATCCACCACCGAGTCGTACGGCCTCGGCGGCGGCCCGGACCGCGCCGCGCTCTTGCGTCGTCCCTCAGCTACCGGGCCGTACGACCTCGGCGACGGCTTCGACCGCGCCGCTCTCGCGGAAGTGCAGCACGAACGGCACCCGGTCGCCGACGCGCGCCTTCGGCGGGCCCTGCACCATGATGTCCATGCCGCGGTGCGACATCGCCAGCTCGCCGCCGGCGGGTACGGGCATCGAGCCGAGCATCTCCATCGTGCCGGCGCCATCCCGTTCGACGTTCCGGCTGAGCATCGCCTCACGCGCGGAGGGGACCTCCACCCGCAGCAGTTCGTCGTCCGCGCCGCCGGTGTTGCGGACCTGGAAGAACGCGGCGGTCTCGCCGCCGTCGAACGGCAGGAGCATCCGGCCGCCCGTCACCTCCAGTTCGGCCGGGCTGCCGGCCGCCCCGGACGCCGCCCACGCCCCGAGCCCGCCGAGCGCGACGACGAAGGCCGCCACCGGGACCAGCGCGGCACGGACGGCCGGGGCGACGGCCCGCCACAGGGGAGCGGGGGCGGCCCCCACCGCTTCGTCGCCGACGCTCGTACTCGTACTTGTGCTCGTGCTCGTGCTCCTGCTCCTGCTCCTGCTCGTGTTCGCGTTCACCGGGAGCCTCCTCGGGTGTTCGTACGGGCGCGATCTGAGCCGCCCTTGCCGCCGGGACCGCCGGGGCCGCCCGTACCGTGCGGGCTGCGGCCCGCCGTGCCGCCCTTGGCCATGCCACGGCCCGCCGTACCGCGGGAAGCCGTCGGCTGCCAGCCGCGCAGCCGGAGGCTGTTGCCGACGACGAGCAGCGAGCTGACGGACATCGCCGCCGCCGCGACCATCGGGTTCAGCAGCCCGACCGCGGCCAGCGGGACGGTGACGAGGTTGTAGCCGAACGCCCAGGCCAGATTGGCGCGTACGGTCCCGAGCGTGCGGCGCGCCAGCCGTACCGCGTCGGCGAGGGCCCGCATGTCCTCGCGGACCAGCGTCACATCGGCCGCCCCGATGGCGGCGTCCGTGCCGCCGCCCATCGCGATCCCCAGATCCGCGCCGGCCAGCGCCGCCGCGTCGTTGACCCCGTCGCCGACCACGGCGACGCGGCGCCCGCTCGCGCGCAGCGTCCGTACCAGCTCGGCCTTGCTCTCGGGCGTGGAACGCGGGTGGACTTCGTCGATCCCCAGCTCGGCGGCGACGGCGTGCGCGGTGGCGTCGCTGTCGCCGGTGGCGAGAACGGGCCGCAGCCCGAGCCGCTTGAGGTGGTCCACGGCGCGGTAGCTGCCGGGCCGCAGCCGGTCGCCGAGCGCGATGACCGCCTCGTCGCGCCCGTCCACCCGCACGAGTACGGCCGTACGCCCGGCCGCCTCCGCGATCCGCACGGCCTCGGCCAGATCGGCGGGGAGGTCTCTGGACCGTTCGTGATCGTCGGGGAGGTCCCCGGGCCGGTCGTGATCGTGGGGGAGTGCGCCGAGCCGTTCGTGATCGTCGGGGAGGTCCCCGGGCCGGTCGTGATCATCGGGGAGTGCGCCGGGCCGGCGGGGGTTTGCCGCGGCGGGCGGTGGGGCAACCGATGACGTGGTGTCGGGCCCCGCCCCTTGGCCATGGGCGGACCGGGCCTCCGCCTCCGGACCTTGTCCGACCGGGGCCGCCGCTTTCGGGCCTTGCCCGGCTGAGGTCGCAGCCCCCTGAGCGTGCCCGGCCCGGAGCCCCGCTTCTCCCGACGGCGTGTCGGCCTCACTCTTGCCCGATGGCGGACACGCCGCCACCCCGCCCGATGGCCGACACGCCGCCACCGCCCCGGCGTCCGGGCGCACCGTCCGTTCGTCAGGACGCACCGTCCCCTCGTCCGGGCGCACTATCCCACCGCCCGGGCGCACCGTCCCACCGCCCGGACGCATCGCAGCGCCGTCCGGGCGCAGTACCTCCACGCGGTGCCCGGCCACCAGGCCCGTGACCCCGAGGCCCGCCGTGGCGGTGAACCCTTCGACACGCGGGGGCGGTTCGGGCAGGGTGTGGCGGGCGTGAGCGGCGATGGCGCGGCCCACGGGGTGCTCCGAGCCCTCCTCGACCGCGCCCGCGAGGCGCAGCGCCGCCGCCTCGCCCAGCCCGTCGGCACGGGCCGTCACCTCCGTCACGGACATCGCGCCGACCGTCAGCGTGCCGGTCTTGTCCAGTACGACCGTGTCCACCCGCCGCAGCCCCTCCAGGGCCTGCGGGCCGCTGACGAGGATGCCCAGCGCCGCTCCCCGGCCGGTGGCCGCGAGCAGGGCGGTGGGGGTGGCGAGGCCGAGGGCGCAGGGGCAGGCGACGACGAGCACGGCCACCGCCGCCGTGACGGCGGCCTGCGGGTCGGCGCCGGCGCCCAGCCAGAAGCCCAGCACGGTGACGGCGACGGCGAGGACGGCGGGGACGAAGACTCCGGCGACGGCGTCGGCCAGCCGCTGTACGCGCGCCTTGCCGCTCTGCGCGTCCTCCACCAGCCGCGCGATGCGCGCGAGCCGGGTGTCGGCGCCCACGGCCTCGGCGCATACCTCCAGCAGGCCGCCGGAGTTGACGGCGCCGCCGACGACCGCCGAGCCGGGCCCGACCTCCACCGGCGCGCTCTCGCCCGTGACCAGGGACATGTCCAGCGCCGAACCGCCCTCGGTGATCACCCCGTCGGTCGCGACCCGTTCGCCTGGCCGGACGACGAAACGGTCGCCGACCCGCAACTCCTCGATGGGAACGCTGCGTTCCGTGCCGCCGGCCCGTACGACGACCTCCTTGACGGTGAGCGAGGCGAGCGCCCGCAGCGCGGAGCCGGTGGCCCGCCGGGCGCGCCCCTCCAGCAGCCGGCCGGTCAGCACGAACAGCGGGACGCCGACGACGGCTTCCAGGTACACGTCGGCCACGCCGCCCGTCGCCGATGGTACGAGCGTGAACGGCATGCGCATCCCGGGCTCCCCGGCGCCGCCGAGGAAGAGCGCGTACGCCGACCACAGGAACGACGCCAGTACGCCCAGCGACACCAGCGTGTCCATGGTCGCGCCGCCGTGCCGCAGGCCGCGCAGCGCCTTGGCGTGGAAGGGCCACGCGCTCCACGCCGCGACCGGCGCGGCCAGCACGAAGCAGAGCCATTGCCAGTTGTCGAACTGGCAGGACGGGACCATGGACAGCACCAGGACCGGCACCGCCAGCACGGCCGTGACCAGCAGCCGGGTCCGCTCGGCGGCACTCCCGGCCGCGGCGTCGGCCGCACCGTCCTCGTACTCCCCGTACGGGCCGCCCGCCGCGTCCCGCCGCCGCTCCGCCTCCACGTGCCGGGCGGTGAACCCCGCCGCCTCCACGACGGCGACGAGTTCCGCCGCGCTCACCGTGGCCGGGTGGCTGACCCGGGCCCGGCCCGTCGCGAGGTTGACGGTGGCGCTGACGCCTTCGACCCGCCCGAGCTTCTTCTCCACGCGGCCGACGCAGGCGGCGCAGGTCATGCCGCCGACCGCCAGTTCCGTCGTGCGACCCGCCGCCGGACTCACGGTATTCACCGCGGTACCCACCGACGCACCTACCGACGCACCCGCCGTCGTGTCCGTGCCCACCGACGCGCCCGCCGTCGTGTCCGTGCCCACCGACGCGCCCGCCGTCGTGTCCGTGCCCACCGACGCGCCCGCCGTCGTCTCCGCGCTCATCGGACGGTCTCCGGCGCGGGGGCGCCCATGTCCATGCCGCCCATGCCGCCTCCGGAGGAGCCGCCGGAGCCGCCCGAAGAGCCGCCGGGACCGGAGCCGTGCATGCCGGGAGCCACGGGGCCGATGGCCGACCCGACCGCGTAGGCGATGCCGAACATCGCGGCGAGCAGCAGGGCGAAGCCGGCGAGGAGTGCGTACGGGCTGTTTTGACGTGCTGTCATCGCGGCATCGTGGCACGGCGCGAGGGTCGCCGGAGCCGCCGAACGCCCTTCCCGGCGCGTGAGGATTGTCCCTTTCGCCCCCGGGAACCAGCGGGTCCCCGCAGCCGACTACCTGGAGATCGAAGGCGCGCGGCCGACGCCCGTACGCACGTCCCGGCCGCGAATCCCGGGAACTCGCGCCCGTCGCCGTACGACTTCTCAGGGGCCCACCCCGACCCGGCGGCCGCGAGGCGACCGCCGCGCCGCAGCGAGGAGATCACCACCGTGTCCCTGCCCGACCCCTTCCCGCTCCACGGCCGCGCCTACAAGCGCGACCCCTACCCGCTCTACGAGGAGCTGCGCGCCGCCGGCCCCGTCCACCGGGTGCGCTTCCCGAGCGGCGTCACCGCCTGGCTCGTCACGGGGCACAGCGCGGCCCAGCAGACCCTGTCCGACAGCCGTCTCGGCAAGAACCACGACCTGGGCAACGACGGCTGGCGGGCCCGTGCCTCGATCATGCCCGAGCCCCAGCACTCGCAGCTCCAGGTCCACCTCCTGCACCAGGACCCGCCCACGCACACCCGGATGAGACGGCTGGTCCTCGACGCGTTCTCGGCCCGCCGCGCGGAGGCGCTGCGCCCCCGCATCCAGGAGATCGCGGACGCCCTCCTCGACGAACTGCCTGGCGACGCGGACGCCGACGCGGACCCCGACGCGGACGGCGCGGACCTCGTGGCGTGCTTCGCGGCCCGCTTCCCCTTCCTGGTGCTCGCCGAGGTCATCGGGCTGCCGCCGGTTCTCGCGGCCCGTTTCCGCCGCGAGTGGGGCAAGGCCGTGCAGCCCGTGGGGCCGGACGATCCGGGCCGGGGCGCGTACGAGGAACTGCTGCGCGGGCTCCAGGGATATATCGCCGACATCGTCGCGTACAAGCGGGTCCTGCCGGGGCACGACCTGCTCAGTCGGCTCGTCGCCGCCCAAGGCGCGGGCGAGCTGACGGGGGAGGAGCTGGACTCGATGGTTTTCCAGCTCCTCGTCGCGGGCCAGGAGCCCGTCACCAACCAGCTCACCACCGCCGTCATGGCCCTGCTCCGCAATCCGCGGGCCCTCGACCGGCTGCGCGCCGAACGCGAGAACCCGGAGCTGCTGGCCCGTGCCGTCGAGGAGCTGACGCGGTACGACTCGGCGTTCGAGCTCACGACCTGGCGATTCCCCGCCGAGGACGCCGAGTTGCACGGGACGCGCGTACCGGCCGGCGACTCCGTGATCGTCTCCCTCAGCGCCGCCAATCGCGACCCCGAGCGCTTCCCCGACCCCGACACCCTGGACTTCGACCGCACGCAGGGCCCTCACCTGGCCTTCGGCCACGGCATCCACTTCTGCCCGGCGGCCGCCCTCGCGCGCGTCGAACTCCAGGTGGCCCTCGGCACTTTGCTCGAACGGCTGCCGGGGCTGCGGCTCGCCGTGCCCGACGAGGAGATCGAGTGGATACCGGCGGTGCTCGGACGCGGCGTGGACCGGCTGCCCGTCGCCTTCGACCGGCCCGTGTGCCCCCGAGGGTGACCTGCCGATGCACGACGAACCGAACCCGCGCCACGCGGACGCCCCCGCGACGGCGACGGCCTCGCCGGAGGCCCGCGTCCTCGGCCTCCTCCTCCCGTACCACCGCACCACGGCCCCGGCCCCGCCAGGAGATCCGGTGGAGCGCCACCCCGAACAGCTCGCCCAGATACGGCGGTTCACCTCGGCCGGTGAGCCGGTCCTCTTCACCCTCCCCGGCTTCCCGTGCAAGTCGCCCAACCCGGCCAAGGTCCTCGGTCACCTCCCAGACGAGGGCGAACGGCTCTCCCTGGCCTTCCTCGACCGGCTCTGCGCCCGCGTCGGCGAGGTCTACGCGCCCGGCGCGCGGATGCTCATCTGCTCCGACGGCCATATCTTCGGCGACCTCATCAACGTGCCCGACGCGCACATCGACGCGTACGGGGACGCCCTGCGCACCATGATCCGCCGCGCGGGCCTGCGTCACCTCGACACCTTCGACCTGCGCGAGGTCTACGGCGACCTCCCGTACGACGAGAAGCGGGCGCGCGCGACCACGGCGTACGCGCCGGCGCTCGCCACCCTGCGCGCCCTGACCCGCACCGACGAGGAGACGACGCGCCTCTACCGGGGCATCACGCGCTTCCTCGTCGAGGACGCCACCGGCCACACCGGCAGCCGCTCCGCGCTCCAACGCGAGAGCCGCGCCCGCGCGTACGGCGTCATCGCCCGCAGCCGCGCCTGGGGCGACCTCATCGCCGACCGCCACCCCCGGTCCGTACGGCTGTCGATCCATCCGCAGCGGCCGGGCGCCGCCAAGTTCGGCATCCGCCTCCTGGAGTCCGCGGACGCCTGGGCCACGCCCTGGCACTCCACCGTCCTGCGCCGGCGGGACGGGAGCGCCGAACTGATGCGCCGGGCGGACGCGGAGCGGCTGGGGCGCCTCGTCCTCCGGGACGGGCGCCCCAGCCACTACGCGGAATGAGCCGCGGGAGCCATAGCCCCCGGCCCGTACGGGCAGCAGCGCCCGCATGGGACCGTCCCCGGCTCCTGAGCGGAGCGAGCCACAGCCGCCGCGCCGTACGGGCAGCAGCACTGCCCGTACGCAAGCGTCTCCGGGTCCTGCGCGGAGCCGCCCGCGAGGGCGGCAGGCGGGAGCGGCGGCCCCGTCACAGTTCCGCCCCCGCCACCGAACGGTGGTCGAAGGCGATCAGCGGGTCCCCGGTCAGCGGGTGGTCCACCACCGCCGCCCGTACCCCGAACACCTCGGCCAGCAGCGCCGGCGTGAGGACGTCGCGCGGCCGGCCGGAGGCCAGCAGCCTCCCGCCGTGCAGGACGTGCAGCCGATCGCACACGGACGCCGCCGCGTTGAGGTCGTGCAGCGCGATCAGCGTCGTACGGCGTTGGTCGCGCAGCAGCGTCAGCAGCTCCACCTGGTGCCGTACGTCGAGGTGGTTGGTGGGCTCGTCCAGCACCAGCACCCGGGGGTCCTGGGCGAGGGCCCGCGCCAGCAGCACCCGCTGCCGCTCGCCGCCCGAGAGCGCCGAGAACCGGCGCCGCGCGGCCTTGGCCATCCCCACCCGTTCGAGCGCGCCGGCCACGGCGTCCGCGTCGGCGCGGTCCTCCGCCGCGAAGGCCCGCTTGTAGGGCGTACGGCCCATGGCGACCACTTCGCGGACCGTCAGCTCGAAGTCGCCGCCGCGCTCCTGGGGGAGCGCGGCGATCCGGCGCGCCGACTCCACCGCCGACAGCGAGCGGAGGTCCGTATCGCCCAGCAGCACCCGCCCGGCGTGCGGTGCCAGATGCCGGTACACGGTGCGCAGCACGGTCGACTTGCCGCTCCCGTTCGGGCCGACCAGCCCCGCGATCTCGCCCTCGGCGGCGAGGAGGTTCACGCCGGAGACCACCTCGCGCCCGGACAGCGACACGGCCAGGTCCTCGACCGCGATCCTCATGACGGCACCAACCCCGATCCCGACCCCAATCCGAAGCCCGACCCTGTGACCCGTCGGTCTCTCACGACCGCTCCAATCGCCGGTCCAGCAGATACAGCAGCGTGGGCGCGCCGACCATCGCGGTCACCACGCCCACCGGCAGCTCCTGATCGGACAGGGCGGTCCTGGCCACCAGATCGACCACCACCAGCAGGACCGCCCCGAACAGCGCGGAGACCGGGAGCAGCCGCCGGTGGTCGCCGCCCACCACCATCCGGCAGGCGTGCGGCACCATCAGCCCCACGAAGCCGATCGCCCCCGACACCGACACGAGCACGCCCGTCAGGACGCTCGTCACCACGAACAGCTCGCGCCGCAGCCGGGTCACGTCCACGCCCAGGCCCGCCGCCGTCTCGTCGCCCATCAGCAGGGCGTTGAGCGCGCGGGCCCGGCCCAGCAGCGCCGCGAGCCCCAGCGGCACGGCTATGGCGGGCAGCGCGAGGGTGGCCCACTGGGCGCCGCCCAACGAGCCCATCAGCCAGAACAGGACTCCGCGGGTCTGCTGTTCGTCCCCGGCCTGGAGCACCAGATAGCTGGTGAACCCGGACAGGAACTGCCCGATGCCCACCCCCGCCAGCACCAGCCGCAGCGGCGAGAACCCGCCGCCGCGCCGCGCCATCGCCCACACCAGCGCGAACGCCGCCAGAGCCCCGACGAACGCCGCCGAGGACAGCCCCAGCCCGAGCGCGCCGCCCGCGCCCGCACCGAGCACGATCGCCGCCACCGCGCCCAGCGACGCGCCGCTGGAGATGCCCAGCAGATACGGGTCGGCCAGCGGATTGCGCACGAGCGCCTGCACGGCCGTGCCCACCACGCCCAGCCCCGCGCCGACCAGCGCCGCCAACAGCGCCCGCGGCAGCCGGAGCTGCCACACGATCAGGTCCTGGGTGCCCGGCGCGGGCTCCCGCCCGGCGACCCCGCGCGCGACCGCCGACCATACGCCGGCCAGCGGCACCGGGGTCGACCCCAGGGCCACCGAGGCGACCAGCGCGACGAGCAGCGCCGCGCCCAGCGCCGCGGCGACCCAGCCGGCGCGTATGGTCCGTACGCCGTCCTCCCGCTCCTCTTCCCGCCGGTCAGGCGTCCCTTCCCGCTCCTCTTCCCGTTTCTCGGTGAGCGCGGCCGTCGGCGTCATCTACTTCACCCGGTCCGGGTGGATCGTGTGGGCGATCTCCCGCACCGTGTCCGCGCTGCGCACCCCGCCGATCGTGGTGCGCTCCGCGCCGATCCGCAGGAAGCGGTTCTCCTTGACGGCGGTCAGGCCCTTGGTCGCCGGGAAGGTGCGCAGGAACCCCGCGGCCTGGTCGAACGCCTTGGCGTTCGCCGCCTCGCTCCCTCGGTTGTGCACGCCGAGCTGGATCCAGTCCGGGTTCTTCGCCACCACGTCCTCCCAGCCGACCGGTTTGAAGTCCCCGTCGCAGCCGCCGAAGACGTTGCGCGCGCCGGCCAGCGTGATCACGGCGTTGGCCACCTGCTTGTCGCACACGGCCAGCGGCTGCTTGGTGCCGGCGTCGAAGTCGAAGTAGAAGTACGACGGCCGCTTGTCGGCCGGTACGTCCTTGAGCGCGTCCCGCACCGCGTCCGTCTTCTTCCGCGCGCCGTCCACGAGCTGGGCCGCGCGCCGCGACGTCCCCGTGATCCTGCCCAGCTCCTCGATGTCCGCCAGCACCCCGGACAGGTCCGTACGCGGCCCCTTCTGCTGGGCGGCACACGCCGACGAGCGCAGGAACACGTGCTTGATGCCCGCGGCCGCGAACTCCCGCGGCGTCGGCGCGTCGCCCGCGCCGCTCATGTTCTTCATCGACGAGAACGAGTCGATATAGAGATCCGCGCCGGAGCCGAGCAGCTTCTCCTTGGGGATCACCGTCTTGCCCAGCACCGGCACCTTCGCCGCCCGCTCCGCCAGCTCGGCGGGCATCGTGCCCTTGCCGGGCGGGAACCCCGTCCCGGCGATCCGGTCGCCCGCGCCGAGCCACAGCAGCGTCTCCAGGGCCGACGCGTTGCTCGTCACGATCCGCCGCGGCGCGGAGTCGAACGTCGTCTTCGCCCCCTCGCAGTCGGCGACGCTCACGGGGAAGCCCGCGGCGGACGCCGACGCCTTCGCACCGTCCGCCGCCGCGCCGTCCGACTCCGCGGCCCCACCGCCTCCGCAGGCCGTCGCCGACAGGGCCAGCAGACCCAGCACACCGCACCACACACGAGGGCGCATCACAAACACTCCAGGAACTCGGCGTACGCGCGGGCCCGCCGCTGCGGGCCCGGACCAGGTAGTCGGCCGCCGGCGCCCGCCAGTTCCCGTGCGCCGCGAAGAAGCCGGACATAGCCTGCAACCCACGCGCACCGCGGAGCCGAGGGAAACGAAGGGGAGACAGAGATGGCCGCCACGGACCCGGACCGGAACGACGGACCGCTCACCGAGATGCCCACCGACTGGCAGCGCGCCCTGGCGATCGTCGCCCACCCCGACGATCTCGAATACGGGGCGTCCGCGGCCATCGCCACCTGGATCGACGGCGGCCGCGAGTTCTCCTACCTGCTGGCCACCGTCGGCGAGGCGGGCATCGACGGCCTGGACCCGGCCGAGGCCGGGCCGCTGCGCGAGCGGGAACAGCGCGCGAGCGCGGCCGCCGTGGGGGTGCGGAGCGTGGAGTTCCTCGGCCACCGCGACGGCGTCATCGAATACGGCACCGCGCTGCGCCGCGACTTCGCCGCCGCCATCCGCGCCCACCGGCCGGAACTGGTGCTGACCCTCAACCACCACGACACCTGGGGCGGCGTCGCCTGGAACACCCCCGACCACCGGGCCGTGGGCCGGGCCGTCCTCGACGCCGTCGCCGACGCCGGGAACCGCTGGATCTTCCCCGAGCTCGTCGCGGACGGCCTCGCGCCGTGGAACGGCGTCCGTTATGTCGCCGTCGCCGGCTCGCCCCGGCCCACCCACGCCGTGGACGCCGGCGCGGGCGTCGACCGGGCCGTCGCGTCGCTCCTGGCCCACCGTACGTACATCGAGGCGCTCACCGACGAGGAGCCGGAGCGCTACTGCCGCTCCTTCCTGGAGGGGAACATGGCGGCCGCGGCGCCGCGCTTCGGCGGGCGGCCCGCGGTGACGTTCGAACTCTTCGGCCGCTGAGGGAGTGCGAAGAGACAGTGGTAAGGGGCGGGGCCCAATGGGCCCCGCCCCTTACCGGTTACCGGCGCTCACACCTTGCGGTAGCCCCTGGCGTCGTCCGTGGCGGCGGTGACCATGTCCGCGTCGCCCCCGACCGAGGCCGTCACCAGAGCCGCCACCGCGCCCTCCACGAACGGCGCGTCCGCGATGCGCAGGTCCTCGGGGACGCCGTTCCCGGCCGGGTCGGCCAGGATCTCCTTGACCGTGAGGACGGCGCTGCCCATGTCGCAGAGGACCACCACGCCCTTGCCCTCGTCCACGTCCGCGATGGCCCGCCGGATCAGCTCGGCGCTGGTGCCGATGCCGCCGTCGGGCAGGCCGCCCGCCGCGGCCACCGGGGCCGGGTCGCCGGTGCCCACGAGGGCCTTGGCGAGGTCGGCCGTCGAGGCGGCGACATCGCGGCTGTGCGAGACGAGCACGACACCGACGCGGCCGTTCTCCTTCGGCTCCTTCTTTACATCTGCCTTTTCTCCTGCCGCCGGCTGGGGGCTCTGCGTCGCGGGCGCGGCCGCCGTCTCCCCCTCGGACGTCGCCTCCTCTTCGGCCTCCGCGCCCTCGAAGACCTCCGGCAGCCCGGTGTCCGTGGCCTCGTACAGCGCCGTGATCAGCATCGCCGACGACGCGGCCCCGGGGTCCTGGTGCCCGATGCTGCGCTCGCCGAGGTAGCTGGCCCGGCCGCGCCGCGCCTGGAGCGGCACGGTGGCCTCGGCGCCCTGGTGCGCGGCGCGCGCGGCGGCGTCCAGCGCGGCCACGACGTCGCCGCCGTCCGCCAGGGCCGACGTGTACGCCTCGGCCGCCGGCGCCAGGGCGTCGACCATCGTGGCGTCGCCGGGCGCGGAGTCGCCGAGCCGCCGCACGCTGGCGACCGCCGCGGTCAGGGCCTTGCCCAGCGCCGGGGGCTCGACGACCGGGTCCTCGCCGAGCACCTTGCCCATGCGGCGCAGCACCGTCCCGTACAGCGGCCCGGACGCGCCGCCGACCGTGTTGGTCAGGTGCATGCCGACGGCGGTCAGGAGCGCCCCCGGCGTGGCGGGCGCCTCGTCCGCGATGACCCGCCCGGCGGAGGTGAAGCCCCGCTTGAGGTTGGCGCCGTGGTCGGCGTCGCCGATGGCCGCGTCGAGGTCGGTCAGGTGCGCGGCCTCGGCCACGAAGACCTGCGTGGCGCGGGCGAGGAAGCGGCGGAAGAAGGCCGTATCGAGGGTGACGGACATGGGCGGCGGCTCCTCTTCGCGCGGGTGCGGCTCGTACGGGCGTACGGGCCTTTGCCCTGCTCAGCGTAGCGCCGTCACCGATCCGAGGGGCGCCGCGACCGCGCGCCGGGCCCCGTCCGGCGGCCCGGCGGGCCGTGCCGCCGCCGCGCGGGGGAGCGGTGGGGCATGCGCGGAGCGCCCGCCGCGGAATGGTGCGGTCCGGATCTGTCGCCGAGCCGCGGCCAACGGATGATCACGGCTCGGCGCGGTCCCCGTCGGCGGGCGCGCGCAGCGTCAGCCCGTCGGCGACGATCAGGTCCGAGGTGACCAGCGCCTGCTCGGCGTCCACGTTCGTCATGAACACGAAGGGCGGTACGACCGGCGGCACGGGCAACTGGTCGGGGGTGAAGGTGAGGCAGAGGAGGCCCTCCAGACACCCGCTGAACTTGGTGAGGTAGAGGGTGACGTCCCCGCTGAGGTCCAGCTTCCGCGCGCCGAGGGCCAGTTCGGGGCCGCCGTCGCGGGTGGTGAGCCGGTAGTCGGTGAGGGAGGCGGCCCGCATCTTGAGGACCATCGCCTTCACCGGGCCGTCGGCGGTGGGCACGTGGGTGACCCCGGCGAGCAGGAAGCCGTTCGGCGCGAACAGCGAGGTGCTGACGGTCGGCGCGCGCGCTGCCGCCGGCACGGGCACCGCCGCCGGGCCAGGCTCCGCCGCCTCGGCGGCCCGGCCCGGCGGCGGCACGACGGCGGCCAGCAGCACCACGGGCAGCACGGCCGCCAGCCTCCTGGGCCCCGGATCGTCCCGGACGGAGGGCAGCCGCGCGGTCGGCTCGTCGCCGCCCTCTTCCCGCGAGGCCGCGGGCGGGTCGTCGCCGTCCCCTTCCCGCGAGGCCGCGGGCGGCTTCCCGGGCGTCCAGCCGAACCCCATCGCGCTCCCCGCGATGCCCAGCCCCATTCCGATGAGGAACCCGCCCAGGTTCGTCGCGGCGAAGGACAGCACCGACAGGATCAGCGCGTTGACGCTCACGTAGTGCCGCGCGCCGGGCGCGTACCACAGGAAGAGCCCGGCGACGATCAGCGCCAGCCCGATGCCGATCGCCGCGAGCCCGCCCAGGCCCAGGCTCACCAGGACCGTGACCGGCGACAGCGGTACGAGCAGCAGCTCCGCCCCGCCGAGGACCAGCAGCAGCCCGGCCCAGAAGGGGCGGGTCCGCCGCCAGCCGCGGAAGGCCCGCCGCGCGTCCGGCAGCGGCAGCCGCTCGTCGAGGCGCCGGGCGAGCCGGGCGCTCAGAAGCACTTCTTGCCGTCCAGGCTCACATTGAGCCTGAGGCCCCGGAGCCGGAAGTTGCCGCCGGTCGCGGACCAGGCGTGCGAGCGGACCCCGGCCACGGTGATGTCACCGGCCTGGAGGCCGAATTTGCCCTTCTCGCCCTGGACGCCCGGCACCCGGTCCAGCGTGGAGGCGTCGCGGCCGATCTCGGCGGTGCCGAACCGGGCGTCGCCGACCAGGTCCTCGCCGTCGATGACGAGGCTGCTGGCCGTCACATCGCCCGCGTCGCCGCCCGCCGTCAGCTTGAACGTCACGGTCCCCAGCGGCGTGGAGACCGAGGCGGACTGGCAGATGTCGCTGAGCGTGGCGTCGCCGATGCCGAGCAGGGCGACCGGGTGGCCCTTGCCGTCCACGGACCGGTCGGTCTGCACATACGAGGAGAGGCCCTTGCTCGTCAGCTTCCCGGAGGAGACCTGGAAACTCGTGCCGGAGACGGCGAAGGACGCGGCCAGCGCCCCCTCGGCCATCACCGCCGCCATCGCGCCGACCGCGAGCACGGCGGGCACGGCGACGACCGCCGTCTTCTTCCAGGCCGTTCTGCCCTCCGGCAGTCGCCGGTTGGATCCGCTCACTGCTTCCTCCCCGGGGCAGCGATCATCGGACGGCTGCGGCGCAGCCGCGAACACGTGCAGACGCGCAGGGAAGTGCGGGGTGGCTCAGCCGCCGGGAGAAGTCCGCGGGGCGTGGCTCTGCCATACTGCGGAAATCCGGTGGCAGTTGGAGACTAGGGCTGAAATTGAATAATAGTCAACAGCGCGGTACGCGCGCTGCCCCAGCCGCTCGCGGCACCGAGCGCTCCCAGGCGCGCCGCGCCGAACTGATCGCGATCGGAAGGAGACTGTTCGCGGACACGTCCTACGACGCGCTGTCCATGGACGACATAGCCCGGCACGCGGGCGTCGCCAAGGGGCTCATCTACTACTACTTCAAGAACAAGCGCGGCTATTACCTGGCGATCGTCCAGGACTCCGTCGCCGAACTCGTCGTACGGGCCGCCTCCACCCACGATCTGCCGCCCGCCGAGCGCGTCCACCACACCATCGACGGCTACCTCCGCTACGCCCAGCACCACCAGGCCGCCTACCGCGCCATCGTCACCGGCGGCGTCGGCTTCGACGCCGAGGTGCTCGCGATCCGGGCCGAGGTGCGCGAGCAACTGCTGCTGGCGATCGCCCGGGGCGCGTGGGGGCGCGCCGACATCCCGCTCATCGCCCGGACCGCGCTGATCGGCTGGCTGTCGTCGGTGGAGGGCGTCACCCTCGACTGGCTGAGCCACCAGGGGCTGGAGCGCGACATGGTGCGCTCGCTGCTCGTCCGGGGCCTCGGCGACACGCTCCGTACGATCGAGGACTACGAGCCGGCGTTCCCGGCGCCGCCGCCCCTGCGCTGAACGGCGCGGGGCGGGCGGCCTGTCACGGCCGCCCGCCCCGGTACTTCCCCGCCGGTCTCTCTGTCCAACGTGTCGGACCTGTCGAACCCGTCAGTCCTGCCGGACCTGTCGGACCTGTCTGCCGGACCTGCCGGACCCGTCGGACCTGTCGGACCAGGACCCCTAGCTGATGGCCTTGATCAGTTCGCCGTTCGACGTGTCGCCGCTCAGCTCCCAGAAGAAGGTGCCGCCGAGGCCCTGCTGCTGCTTGTACTTCATCTTCCCGCCGATCGTGGCCGGGGTGTCGTAGCTCCACCAGTCGCTGCCGCACTTGGCGTAGGCGGTGCCGGCCACCGTGCCGTTCGCCGGGCACTTGGTCTTGAGGACCTTGTAGTCCTCGATGCCCTGCTCGTAGGTGCCGCCCGCCGGTCCGGTGGCGGTGCCGCCCGGCGCGGCCTGCGTGACGCCGGTCCAGCCGCGCCCGTAGAAGCCGATGCCCAGCAGCAGCTTCGAGGACGGGATGCCCATCTTCTTCAGCTTGGTGATGGTGGCGTCCGAGTTGAAGCCGTCCTTCGGGATGCCCTGGTACGCCGTGAGCGGCGAGTGCGGGGCGGTCGGGCCCTTCGCGTCCCAGGCGCCGAAGTAGTCGTACGTCATGGGGTTGTACCAGTCGACGTAATTCGCGGCGCCCGCGTAGTCGGCCTTGTCCAGCTTGCCGCCGCTGGAGGCGTCGGCGCTGATCGCGGCGGTGACGAGGTTGCCCGTGCCGAACTTCGAACGCAGCGCGGAGAGCACCTTCTTGAGGGCGTCCTTGCCACTGCTGTCGCAGGTCAGGCCACAGTCGTTGGGGTACTCCCAGTCGATGTCGATGCCGTCGAAGACATCGGCCCAGCGCTTGTCCTTGACCAGGCTGTAGCAGGAGTCGGCGAAGGCCGCGGGGTTCTTGGCCGCCTCGCCGAACCCGCCGGACCAGGTCCAGCCGCCGAAGGACCAGAGCACCTTGAGGTTCGGGTGCAGCTTCTTGAGCTTGCGCAGTTGGTTGAAGTTGCCGCGCAGCGCGCCGTTGTCCCAGGTGTCGGCCTTGCCGTCGACGCTGCTGGAGGCGTCGTACGCGCGGTCGTAGTCGGCGTAGGAGTCGCCGATGGCGCACTTGCCGCCGGTGACGTTGCCGAACGCGTAATTGATATGGGTGAGCTTGGCGGCGGAACCGGACGTCTCGATGTTCTTGACGTGGTAATTGCGCTGGTAGACGCCCCAGTTGGTGAAGTATCCGACGACCTTGCCGCCGGCGGCGGCCGTGTCCTGCCCGGCCTGCCGATCCTGCTGGAGGGCGCTCACCGGAGCGCTCGCGTCGCTCTGCGCGGCGGCGGCCGGCTCGGCCTTGGGGGCGACGGCCGTGGGGACCGTGCCCGCCGCGGCGGTGCCGGCGAAGAGCGTGGTGGCGAGCAGCGCGGCGCCGGCGGCGGTGGCCGCGAAGAGGCCGCGGGGGCGGGGGCGGTTTCCGTGCGGTCTGAGCATGGTTCTCCTCGGTGGGAAGGGGAGATGGGGGGTGGGCTGCTCAACTTGACATGAACGCGAACCTTGTTGCCCGATGAACCGTAGATGGACTAGACCAGTGCGTCAATGGTTCGGACCAATTCCGTTCATCCGCAGGCCATGACCGGTGAACCCGTGACGCGGGGCCTCCGATCGGGCATACTCCAACCCGCCACAGCCGCAGGTCACCCCCCTCCGAGACCCGGAGCGAGACCATCGGCGAGGCAGCACCAACCGGCAGCACCGCCACACCCCGCGCGCCCGCTGCCGTCGCGCCCGACAGGGAGGAGAGCACCGCCATGTCCCACCCCGGCCCGCAGCCGGTGGAGCGTCAACTGCCCACCGAGGAGGCCCGCGACCTGCTCGCGCTCGTCCGCGAGATGGCCCAGCGGGAGATCCAGCCCAAGGCCGCCGAGGAGGAGGACGCCGGGCACTTCCCGCGCGACGTGTTCGCCCTGCTCTCCCGGTCCGGACTGCTCGCGCTCCCGTACGCCGAGGAGTTCGGCGGCGGGGGCCAGCCCTACGAGGTCTACCTCCAGATCCTCGAAGAACTCGCCGCCGCCCGGCTCACCGTCGGCCTCGGCGTCAGCGTCCACAGCCTCGCCTGCCACGCGCTCGCCGGCTTCGGCACCAAGGAGCAACAGGCCGCGCACCTGCCCGCGATGCTCGGCGGCGGCCTGCTCGGCGCGTACTGCCTCTCCGAGCCCGCGGCCGGCTCCGACGCCGCCTCCCTGCGCACCCGCGCCGCCCGCGACGGCGACACCTGGACCATCGACGGCAGCAAGGCGTGGATCACCCACGGCGGTGTCGCCGACTTCTACACCGTCCTGGCCCGCACCGGCGGTGAGGGCCCGCGCGGCATCTCCGCCTTCCTCGTGCCCGGCGACGCCGAGGGCCTCACGGCCGCGCCGCCCGAGCGCAAGATGGGCATGAAGGGATCGCCCACCGCCGGCGTCCACTTCGACGGCGTGCGGGTCGGCGACGACCGCCGGATCGGGGAGGAGGGCCAGGGCTTCGCCATCGCCCTCTCCGCCCTCGACTCCGGCCGCCTCGGCATCGCCGCCTGCGCCATCGGAGTCGCCCAGGCCGCCCTCGACGAGGCCCTCGCGTACACTGGCGGCCGTCGGCAATTCGGACGTCCCATCGCCGACTTCCAGGGCCTGCGCTTCATGCTCGTCGACATGGCCACCCAGATCGAGGCCGGTCGCGCCCTGTACCTCACCGCCGCCCGGCTGCGCGACGCCGGGCTGGCCTTCTCCAAGCAAGCCGCCATGGCGAAGCTCTTCTGCACCGACACCGCGATGCGCGTGACCACGGACGCCGTCCAACTCCTCGGGGGCTACGGCTACACCGTCGACTTCCCCACGGAGCGCTACATGCGCGAGGCCAAGGTCCTGCAGATCGTCGAAGGCACCAACCAGATCCAGCGCATGGTCGTCGCCCGCCATCTCGTGGGCCCCGAATCACGCTGAACAGCCCCGGCGACGGGGCGGAAAGCAGCCCCGTATGCCAGCAATGGAAACGCCGGGATCACCGGCATCACCCGGATCACCGGCATCACTCGGATCGGCGGGCCCGGCAGGATCAGCCGACCCCGCCGGCTCGACCGGATCAGCCGGCCCGACCGGATCAGCCGGCCCGACCGCGGTGCGGCCGTCCCCAGCCGTCCAGCCGGACACGGAACGGTTCATCGTCGTCACCGGAGGCCCCGGCTCCGGCAAGAGCACCCTGATCGACCGCCTGGAGCAGGCGGGCCACGCGCGGACGCACGAGGCCGGCCGCTCCATCATCCAGGACCAAGTGGCCATCGGCGGCCGGGCGCTGCCCTGGCACGACCGGCGCCTCTTCGCCGAGCTGATGCTCGACCGCGACCTGTGCGGCCACCGCCGGAGCGCCGCCGAACAGGCCCATGTCTTCTTCGACCGCGGCATCCCCGACATCGTCGGCTACCTGCGGCTCGAAGGGCTCCCCGTGCCGCCCCACCTGCACGCCGCCGCCCAGCGCTTCCGGTACCGCCGCCGGGTGTTCATCGCCCCGCCGTGGCCGGATATCTACACCCAGGACGCCGAGCGCAGACAGTCCTACGAGACCGCGCGCCGCACGCACGACGCGATGGCGGCGGCCTATACCGCGTACGGCTACGAATTGGTACCCCTGCCCCGCGCGAGCGTCGAGGAACGCGTGCGCTTCGTGACACGGGAACTCGCCCGGCAGGGTGCCTGACCGGCTCGCGGTTCGGGGCCCGGCGGCGCCGGGCCCCCGTCAGGCCGTCAGCCGGGTCACTTCCGGGACCCGCTCCTCGGCCTTGCCCGCGGGGACGCTGGCGATGTCCTTGAGGCCCGTGGCCGTGCCGATCACCACCACCGGCTCCCCGTGCTCGTACGCCCAGCGCCGCCCGGCCGCCACGCCCACCGCCGAGGAGGGCTCGACGAACAGCCCCTGCGCGCCCAGCGCCCGGTGCTCCGCCATGAACTCCTCGGTGGGGACGGCGACCGCGTGGCCCGCCGAGCGCCACAGCGCGTCCAGCCCCTGCCATACGGGCCGCGACTCGCCGAGCGAGAAGGCGGGGGAGGGGCCCCGCTCCACCGTCGTGTGTTCCTGCGCCGACCGGCCCGTACGGGCCAGGGCAGCGGTGTAGGGCGCCCCCGTCGCGGGTTCGGCCGCGACCAGCCGGGGCGTGCGCGACACCAGTCCGGCGGCCCGCAGTTCACGGAAGCCCCGGCCGATGCCCGCGAGCAGGTCGGCGCGGCAGGTGGGCACCACGACCGCGCCGATCCGCTCGCCGAAGTCCCGCGCGATCTCGTACGCGACGCTCTTGTAGCCCTCGTTGGCATAGGCGTTGCCGCCGGCCGGCGGCTGGGCGAACGTCGTCAGCGGATACCAGCCGAGCCGTTCGACGCCCTCGCGCATGGCGGCGTTGCGCGCCACGTGGTCGTCGCGCTCGACCCGCGCCGCGCCGAGCGCGTCGATCTGGGCGCGCAGCGGATCGGGCACCCCGCGGGCGGTGAGGACCACGCACCGCAGCCCGGCCCGCGCGGCGTACGCGGCGGCGGCCGTGCCCGCGTTGCCGGACGAGGCGGCCACGACGGTGTCCGCCCCGGCGTCCAGCGCGGCGGCGACCCCGACGCTCATCGCGCGGTCCTTGTGCGACCCGGTGGGGTTGGCCCCCTCGGTCTTCACCCACAGCTCGCCGGCGCCCGCGTCCGCGAGCGGGATACGGACGTTGGGCGTGCCGCCCTCGCCGAGCGTCACCGGGCCGGCCGAGACGGGCAGTGCCCCGGGCCAGCCCCACGGCCCGCCCGGGTAGCGCTCCAGGGACAGCCCGGACAGATCGGCGAGGGGCGGGGCCGCGTTGACCCCGAGCCCCTCGGCGGCGCACTCGGGACAGCCGGTGAAGCCCGTTACGAGAACGCCGCAGCGCAGGCAGTGCAGTGGTGGTGACGTCACAGGAGGCTCCCGGGTACGTACGGGGAAGGACCGGACGCCTCGTGCGGCTCGTACGCCTCGTGCGTCGCAGAAGAATCGTACGGCTGCGAGGCGAGGGGTCGAAAAGTGGTCAGGAACGCTCGGGGACGGGCAGGAACGGGCCGCCGGGTGCCGACAGGGGCTCCGCGGTCCCCGGGGCGGTGGCTCAGAGCCGGCGCCGCATCCGGGGGACCCGGAGCGGACGGGAGGCGGGGCCGCCGATGTGCGAGAACGGCTGCCGCCGCCAGTCCAGGCTCTCCGGGAGCGTCAACAGCAGCGTGGCATCGCGCTCTTGGGCTCCCGGGGCGTCGTCGGCCGGGGAGGCGTCCGCGACGCCGCGCCCCGCGCCCGGGCAGACCGTGAGCCCGAACGGATTCCATGGGGAGGGGCAGAGCGCGTGCTCGGGCAGCACGTCCTCGTCCGCCAGCAGCGCGATCGGCGCCGCGCAGTCCGGGCAGATCACCCGGAACATCTCGTAGGTCTCGTAGGTGTCGTCAGCGCTGTCGGCGGTGTTGCCGGTGTCGCCCTCATCGAGGCGTTCAGGGCTGGGCATAGTGGGATCTCCCCCTCAGATGGGCCGGTCAGGCGACGTGGCCTCGACCACAGCAAGGATTTCCCTGGCGACCGCGCGGATAATCGCAGCGCGCCGACGGACACGGGTGAAGGGATGTGGCGTTCGTCACATGCCGCGCGCAGTTGCGCCGCCGCCGACTGTGCCCGATCGCCCCCGACCCCATAAGGTGATCCGCTGTGGAGGAGCTGGACAGACAAATCGTGGAGCTGCTCGTCAAGGACGGGCGGATGAGCTACACCGACCTGGGCAAGGCCACCGGCCTGTCCACCTCGGCGGTGCACCAGCGCGTGCGCCGCCTCGAACAGCGCGGCGTCATCCGCGGCTACGCGGCCGTCGTCGACCCCGAGGCCGTGGGGCTCCCCCTCACCGCGTTCATCTCGGTCAAACCCTTCGACCCGAGCGCGCCCGACGACATCGCCGACCGGCTCGCCGACATCCCCGAGATCGAGGCGTGCCACAGCGTCGCGGGCGACGAGAACTACATCCTCAAGGTGCGCGTCGCCACCCCCCTCGAACTCGAACACCTCCTCACCCGCATCCGCTCGCTCGCCGGCACCTCCACCCGCACCACCGTCGTCCTGTCCACCCCCTACGAGGCCCGGCCGCCCCGCATCTGACCGGCGGGCGTCCCGCGTTCCCGTGGGAGCGCGACCCCGGTGCGGGAACCGTGCCCCCAGGGACGAGACTGGACGGGTCCGTACGCCGCTCCGCACGGCGCGCACGCCCGCGCGCGAGCCCCACCGCGAGGTGGACGGCAGCACCGAGCGCGGCCCGGCCCGAACGACACCACGAGGCGAAGAACCAGTGACCGAACCCACCCCCGCCGAGGCCCCGAGCCGCACCGTTCTGCTCCGCGGCGGCACCGTCCACAGCCCCGCCGACCCCTTCGCGACCGCCATGGTCGTCGAGCGCGGCAGCGTCGCCTGGGTCGGCTCCGAGGGCGCGGCGGACTCCTTCGCCGACGGCGTCGACGAGACCGTCGACCTCAACGGAGCGCTCGTCACGGCGGCGTTCACGGACGCACACGTGCATACGACCGCCACCGGGCTCACGCTCACCGGCCTCGACCTCTCGGACGCCCGTACCCTCACCGACGCGCTCGACCGGGTACGGGCCCACGCGGCCGCGCACCCGGCGGACCGCGTCCTCCTCGGCCACGGCTGGGACGCCACCCGCTGGCCCGAGGCGCGCCCGCCCTCCCGGGCCGAACTCGACGCGGCGACGGGCGGCCGACCGCTCTATCTCACCCGCGTCGACGTCCACTCCGCCGTCGTCACCAGCGCCCTCCTCGACCTGGTGCCCGGCGTCACCGGGCGCTCCGGGTACGCCGCCGACGCGCCGCTGACCGGGGACGCGCACCACGCCGTGCGCGCCGCCGCGCACGAGAGCGTCACCCCGGCCCAGCGCACGGCCGCCCAGCGCGCCGCCCGCGCCCACGCCGCCGCCCAGGGCATCGGCTCGCTCCACGAGTGCGCCGGACCCGACATCTCCAGCCCCGAGGACCTGACCGGCCTGCTGGCCCTCGCCGCCGAGGAGCCGGGCCCCCGCGTCTTCGGCTACTGGGCCGAAGCCATCACAGAAGCAAAGGAAGCCGACCGCATCCGCGAGCTCGGCGCGATCGGCGCGGCCGGCGACCTCTTCGTCGACGGCTCCCTCGGCTCACACACCGCCTGCCTGCACGAGCCCTACGCCGACGCCACCCACACCGGCGTCGCGCACCACGACGCGGCGGCCATCGCGGCCCACGTCGCCGCCTGCACCGAGGCGGGCCTCCAGGCCGGCTTCCACGCCATCGGGGACGCCGCCGTCGCCGCCGTCGTGGAGGGGGTGCGCGCCGCCGCAGACCGGGTCGGCCTCGCCCGTATCCGCGCCGCCCGGCACCGCGTCGAGCACGCCGAGATGCTCACCCCCGAGACCATCGCCGCCTTCGCCGAACTGGGCCTCACCGCCTCCGTACAGCCCGCCTTCGACGCGGCCTGGGGCGGCGAGGACGGCATGTACGCGCAGCGACTGGGCAGGGAGCGGGCCCGTACGCTCAATCCGTACGCCGCCCTGCTGCGCGCCGGCGTGCCGCTCGCGCTCGGGTCCGACAGCCCGGTCACCCCCCTGGACCCCTGGGGCACGGTGCGGGCCGCCGCCTTCCACCGCACTCCCGAGCACCGCGTCTCCGTACGCGCCGCCTTCACCGCCCATACGCGCGGCGGCTGGCGCGCGGTGGGCCGCGACGACGCCGGGGTGCTCGTCCCCGGAGCCCCGGCGGACTACGCGGTCTGGGAGACCGGCGACCTCGTCGTGCAGGTGCCGGACAGCCGGGTCGCCGACTGGTCCACCGACCCCCGCTCCGGCACTCCGGGCCTGCCCGATCTGACCCCCGGCCGCCAACTGCCGGTCTGCGTCCGCACGGTGGTCGGCGGCCGGACCGTCCACGAGCGGCCGAACGAGTGATGTACGGTCGCCCCGTACCGCCGAACGACGTGCCGTCGGCCTGTCGCCCCCTGCCCGCGCTCTCCGTACTGACCTGCTGATTTGAGACAACGACGCAGGTCATGTGAGTGTTGACAGGGTGCGGGCGACGGCGGGTAGGTTCGGCGGAGTCCACCACAGGACGCCCGGTCGGGAATCCTCCGCCTAGTCATCGAACGCCGCTGGGCCAGGGGGCGGTGAGCCGCGAAGGCACACCGCCACTGGGAGCCAGGTCCAGCGCACGGGGGCGAGGGAAGGTTTCTCCAGGCCGGCAGGTGGGACCCGGGTGGGGCCCGGGCGTTCAGTAGACAACGGCTTTCGGTCGACCCGCAGCCAGCGGGCCCCAGGTCGGCCCGAAGGACTCTGGGCCCCCATCCGCAGTCCCCCTCCGCGGGGCCGCGCGCCGCCGCCCCTCCCGGCCCGCGAGGCCGCCCGGAACATCTCCGTTCCCGCGCCCGCCGGCCCTCCCGCGCCCTTCTTGGCGCACCTTCCTTTACCCACCCTGGGGCCGCACCGCAATCTCGTCGGTATACCGTCTGCTCACCACCGCACGACCTGCAAGGAAGGCCGTCACGTGCCCTCGGGTTCCGACACCACCGCCGCATCCGCCCCCGGCGGTCCGGCAGCCACGCCACAGGCGGACGACCCGGCGCCGGACGACGCCGGGGAGGAGCCCGTGCCCGCCGACACCGAAGAGAAGCCCGCCGCCCGCCCCGGCCGCGCCCGGCGCTTCGCGCTGCTCGTGCGCCGGGAGGCGCCGCGCACCGGGCTCGCCGTCCTCGGCGGCCTCGCCCTGACCGCGGCGTTCCCGCCGTACGATCTGTGGCCGCTGTCGCTCGTCGCCGTCGCCGCCCTGAGCCTGCTCACCCGGGGCCGTACCGCCCGCCAGGGCGCGTGGACCGGCTTCGCCTTCGGCCTGCCGTTCTTCTTCTTCCTGCTGCGCTGGCTGCGCGTGGTCGGCTACGACGCCGTCGTCGGACTGTCGGTCGCCGAGGCGCTCTTCGTCGCCCTGCTCGGCGCGGGCCTCGCCCGCGTCTCCCGGCTGCGCGGCTGGCCGCTGTGGACCGCCTGCCTGTGGGTCGCCCAGGAGTGGGCCCGCGACCGCGTCCCGTTCGGCGGCTTCCCCTGGGGGCGGCTCGCCTTCGCCAACACCGGCTCGTCCTTCACGCCCTTCGCGGCCCTCGGCGGCGCCCCCTTGGTGACCTTCGCGGTCGCCCTCGCGGGCGCCCTGCTGGCCGATGCCGTCGCCGCCGCGTGGCGGCTGCGGGCGACGGGGCCCCGGACCGTACGGGCCGCGCTGCCGGCCGTCGAGGCGCTCGCGCTGGCCGCCGCGGTCACGGTCGGCGCGTACGCCGTGCCCGTGCCGACCAAGGCCGACGACACGGCGGACATCGCCATCGTCCAGGGCAACGTCCAGCAGGCGGGCATGGACTTCCTCGGCCGCCCGATGATGATCCTCAACAACCACGTGGACGCCACCCTCAAGCTGGCGAAGGACGTGAAGGCGGGCCGGGTGAAGAAGCCCGACCTGGTGATCTGGCCGGAGAACTCCTCCGACCTCGACCCGTTCAAGTACCCCGAGGCGTACGACCGCATCCAGGAGGCCGTGCAGGCCGTCGGCGTGCCGATCCTCGTCGGCGCCCTCGTCGACCACCCCTCCAAGAAGGGGTACGTCTACAACGAGGGCATCGTCTGGGACCCCGAGAAGGGCCCCGGCGCCTCCTATACGAAGCAGCACCCCGTGCCCTTCGGCGAGTACGTGCCCTTCCGCGCCGAACTGAGCAAGCTGATCACCCGGTTCCAGCGGGTACCCCGCGACTTCTACCCGGGCGACCACACCGGCGTCCTCCAGGTCGGCCCGGCCCGCCTCGGCGACGTCATCTGCTTCGAGGTCGCCTACGACGAGATCGTCCACGACACGGTGCGGGCGGGGGCGCGGGCCCTGGTCGTCCAGACCAACAACGCCACCTACGGCCGCACCGGCCAGCCCGAGCAGCAGCTCGCGATGTCCAAGCTGCGCGCCGTCGAACACGGCCGCGCCGTCGTCACCGCGGCCACCAGCGGCATCAGCGCGGTCGTCGCGCCCGACGGCACGGTGGAGCGGCGCAGCGCGGAATTCACCCAAGAGGTCCTGAACGCCCGCATCCCATTGCGTGACGGGACCACCGTCGCCGACCGCGTCGGTGCGGCGCCCGAGTGGGTGATCGCTATGGTGGGCCTCCTGTCCTGCGCGGTCGCGATCATGCTCGGCCGCTGGGGACGTTCGGACAAGAAGGGACAGCAGTGAACGACGGCGCTCAGCGGAAGTACGGTCCGCTCGGCAGGACTTTGGTGATCATCCCGACCTTCAACGAGGCGGAGAACATCAAGCCCATCGTCGCCCGGGTGCGGTCCGCCGTCCCCGAGGCGCACATCCTCGTCGCCGACGACAACAGCCCCGACGGCACCGGGAAGCTCGCCGATGAGCTCGCCGCCGAGGACGACCACGTCAAGGTCATGCACCGCAAGGGCAAGGAAGGGCTCGGCGCGGCCTACCTCGCCGGCTTCCGCTGGGGTCTCGACAACGACTACGGCGTCCTCGTGGAGATGGACGCCGACGGCTCCCACCAGCCCGAGGAACTGCCCCGGCTGCTGACCGCGCTCAAGAGCGCCGACCTCGTCCTCGGTTCCCGCTGGGTGCCCGGCGGGCGCGTCGTGAACTGGCCCAAGCACCGCGAGTACCTCTCCCGCGGCGGCTCCACCTACTCCCGGCTGCTGCTCGACGTCCCCATGCGCGATGTCACGGGCGGCTACCGGGCCTTCCGCAGGGAGACGCTGGAAGGGCTGGGCATGGACCAAGTGGCCTCCCAGGGCTACTGCTTCCAGGTCGACCTGGCCTGGCGCGCGGTCAAGGCCGGGTTCCATGTCGTGGAGGTCCCCATCACCTTCGTCGAGCGCGAGCTGGGCGACAGCAAGATGTCCAAGGACATCCTGGCCGAGGCGCTGTGGCGGGTCACGACCTGGGGCGTCGGCTCGCGGGTCAACAAGGTGCTCGGCCGCCGGAACGGCTGACGCCTCGACACGCCGTTCCTCCTGTTCACGCACCATTCCGCCTGTTCACGCGCCGTCGCGCCGGGTAACCGGTTCGGCGGCGCGTGATGTTTTGGGCAATGCGACTCGGGAACCCGCACAATATGGTGCAAATCGGCTACACAATGATGACCGAGCAGGCGGGGCCCCGAGACCTCGTGAACCATGTGGTCCGGGCCGAGCAGGCCGGATTCGACTTCTCCGTCACCTCCGACCACTACTCCCCGTGGCTCGCCTCCCAGGGGCACTCCCCGTACGCCTGGTCCGTCCTGGGCGCCGCGGCCCAGGCCACCTCCCGCATCCCGCTCATGTCGTACGTCACCTGCCCCACCACCCGCTACCACCCCGCGATCGTCGCCCAGAAGGCCGCCACCGTGCAGTTGCTCTCCGAGGGCCGCTTCCGGCTCGGCCTCGGCGCCGGCGAGAACCTCAACGAGCACGTCGTGGGCGGCGGCTGGCCCGGCGCCGGCGAGCGGCACGAGAAGCTCGCCGAGGCGATCGGGATCATCCGCGCCCTGTTCGAGGGGCAGACCCTCAACCACCACGGCGCGCATTACGACGTGGAGTCCGCCAAGCTCTGGGACCTGCCCGAACAGGCACCGCCGATCGGCGTCGCCGTCTCCGGGGAGGACTCCTGCGCGCTCGCCGGCCGCCTCGCGGACCTCGTCATCGGCACCGAGCCCAAGGCCGAGCTGCTGGAGGCTTTCGACCGACACGGGGGAGCGGGCAAGCCCCGGGTCGGGCAGTTGCCCATCTCCTACGACCCCGACCGGGACGCCGCCCTGCGCCGCGCCCACGACCAGTTCCGCTGGTTCGCCGGCGGCTGGAAGGTCAACTCCGAGCTGCCCGGCCCCGAGGCCTTCGCCGGGGCCACCCAGTTCGTACGGCCCGAGGACGTCGCGGAGACGATCCCGTGCGGCGACCGCCTCGACGACTTCGTCGAGGCCGTACGCCCGTACGCGGACGCGGGCTTCACCGAGATCGCCCTGGTCCAGATCGGCGGGGAGACCCAGCCCGGCTTCCTCGACTGGGCCGAACGCTCCCTGCTGCCCGCGCTGCGCACCCTGTGAGCGCTGTGAGGGCGTCTGTGAGTGCCGGAAGCGCTGGGAGCGGCGGCCGGGACGGATTCGTACCCGTTCCGGCCGCTTCCGCGCGGACCGTGCGCGGGCGGCGCGCCACCGGCGACGCGGCAGCGCACGGGTGCAGGCACACTTGAGGCATGACCTTCGGATCGCCGCCGCCGACAGCCGCCCGCCCGCCCCAGCGCTCACGGGCCCGCAAGCTCGTCCCGCTGGCCGTCGCCGCCTGGGCGGTGCTGGAGATCTGGCTGCTGATCCTGGTCGGCGAGGCCGCGGGCGGGCTCACCGTGCTGGCGCTGCTGGCCGCGGGCGTGCTGCTGGGCTCCGTGGTGATCAAGCGGGCGGGGCGGCGCGCCTGGGAGCGGCTGGCCCGTACGGTCCAGGCGGCCGAGAACCCCGCGACGGCCCCCGCCGGGCGGGAGAGCTCCGGCAATGGGCTGATGATGCTCGGCGGCCTGCTGATCATGATCCCCGGGCTGCTCTCCGACGCCGCCGGCCTGCTGTGCCTCTTCCCGCCGACGCGGGCGCTGCTGCGCAAGACCTTCGAACGGCGGCTGACGCGCCGGGCCGGCTACGCGCCGGGTTCCCTGGGTGACGCCTTCGAGCAGGCCCGTATGCACCGCCCGGACGGCAAGGTCGTCCCCGGAGAGGTGATCCGGGACGACGAGCCGCCCGCGCCGCGCCACGACGGCCCGCAGCTCCCGCACTGAAGCGAGCCCTGGGAGCCCGGCTCTCCCGGGCGCCCGTACGCCCAGGAGGGCCGCGGCCCGTACGCGATACGAACCGCGGCCCCGTATGGGCGCACAGCGGCCCTGTACGTGGCAGAGGCCCCGTACGCGCGCACAAGAGGGCCGGGCCCACCGCTCAGCGCGGTGGGCCCGGCCCTCTTGATCAATCGGTATGCCGCCCTCAGGCGGACTTGCGGTTGTCCCGCGGATGCACCGCAATGTTCATGGCACCCGAGCGGAGCACGGCCAGCCTCTCGGCCAGCACCTCCTCCAGCTCTTCGCGGGTGCGCCGCTCCATGAGCATGTCCCAGTGCGTACGCGCGGGCTTGCCCTTCTTCTCTTCCGGCCCTTCGCCGTCCACCAGGAGCGCCATGGCGCCGCACGCCTTGCACTCCCACTCCGGCGGAATTTCCGCCTCTACCGAGAACGGCATCTCAAATCGATGTCCGTTCGGGCATGCGTACTCCACCGCCTGGCGCGGGGCCAGATCGATGCCGCGGTCGGTCTCGTAGCTGGTAACCACGAGTCGCGTACCGCGGAGAGCTCGCTCACTCATGAATCGTGCCTCCCGGGCTTGTCGCCCACAGGACAGGTGTCGCTGTCGTCGTCATCCGGTCAACGTCCGGTCGGCGGTGAAGATTCCCGTTTCGGGACATGCGTCGCCCGTCGTGCCGCCCCTTGTTGTACCCACCTGCGCCCGGTTTGTCACATCTGGCAGCAGATGTCACCCTGTGTTTGCACCGTTTCAGCGCGCAGTAACGGTCCGCCCGGTGGGCCAAAGGCGTACACTACCGGCCCCGCGGCCCCAGCCGTAAATCAGGTCCGGAATCAAAGGCTCCTCCTCGCTACGCGCCCCCGCCGCGCGCGACCACCGTGGACGGTCCGGCCGGCGCCCCGGAGCCCCCGAAGCGGCGCAGGAAGAACTGCGCCAGCGGGCCGATCGCCAGCGCGTACACCACCGTGCCCGCCCCGGCCGAGCCGCCCAGCGCGAACCCCGTGACCAGCACGGCCACCTCGATGGCCGTCCGCACCAGGCGGATGGAGCGGCCCGTGCGCAGGTGCAGCCCGGTCATCAGACCGTCGCGCGGACCGGCGCCGAACCGCGCCGAGAGGTAGAGCCCGGTGGCCGCGCCGCACAGCGCGATGGCGAACACCAGCAGCGGGATCCGCGCCCACAGCGTGTGCGGCGACGGCATCAGGCTCAAGGTCGCGTCCATCGTCAGGCCCACCAGCAGGACGTTCGAGACCGTCCCGAGGCCGGGGCGCTGCCGCAGCGGCACCCACAGCAGCAGCACCAGCGCGCCGACGGTGATCGACGCCGTCCCGATCGAGATGCCGGTATGCCGCGCTATGCCCTGGTTGAGCACGTCCCACGGCGCCAGACCGAGCCCGGCGCGGAGCTGAAGCCCCGAGCTCGCCCCGTACAGCGCCAGCCCGACGTACAGCCGCACGAGCCGACTCGGCACCCGCCTCCCGCCGCTGCCCTTTCTCCTTCCCTCGCTCGGTCCGGCGGTCGTCTCGGATGCGGTGAACGCGGTGGGCAACGGAGGCTCCTCGATGGCGGTGGGCGACGGACGCGGGCCGGGCGGTGCCGACAGTGCTGACAGGGTTGACAGTGCTGACAGGGCGGGCTGGCAGTGCTGACAGCACCGGTCGGCGCTGGACAGTGGTGGAAGTGGCCTGCTTCGTGACACCCTGTGGCCTGGGAGATCGCAAGATCCATGGCCAATCCTCGGAAGGTGGATCGCAACTGATGGGGCAGTGGACATCGGCGGTGGGCTCCCCGCAGCTCGCCCGCCTCCTCGGATCGCAGCACGCACGCGCCGCCACGACGCCGGGCGGCCGGCGCGTACCCGCCTACCGCTCACTGGCCGACGGCGTCCGGCTGCTCGTCCTCGAAGGGCGGGTGCCCGTCGCCGCCCGCCTCCCCGCCGAGCGCGAACTCGCCGCCGCCCTCGCCGTCAGCCGCACCACCGTCGCCGCCGCCTACGAGGCGCTGCGCGGCGAGGGGTTCCTCGAATCCCGCCGCGGCGCGGGGAGCTGGACCTCCGTGCCCGCCGGGAAGCCGCTGCCGACCCGCGGCCTCGACCCGCTGCCGCCGGAGACCGCCGCCTCCGTCATCGACCTCGGCTGCGCGGCCCTGCCCGCCCCCGAACCCTGGCTCACCCGCGCCTTCCAGGGCGCCCTCGAAGAGCTGCCGCCCTACGCCCACACCCACGGCGACTTCCCGGCCGGGCTCCCCGTGCTGCGCGAGGCCATCGCCGACCGCTACACCGCCCGCGGCATACCGACCATGCCCGAGCAGATCATGGTCACCACCGGCGCCATGGGCGCCGTCGCCGCCATCTGCCGCCTCATCGCGGGCCACGGCGAGCGCGTCGCCGTCGAGTCGCCCTCGTACGCCAACGTCCTGCAGCTCATGCGCGAGACCGGCGCCCGCCTCGTGCCCGTCGCGATGGCCGACGCCCTCGCCGGCTGGGACCTCCCCGCCTGGCGCCAGGTCCTGCGCGACGCCGCCCCCCGAATGGCCTACGTCGTCGCCGACTTCCACAACCCCACCGGGGCGCTCGCCCCCGAGGAGCAGCGCCGCCGGCTCGTCGAGGCCGCCCGGTCCGCCGGTACGGTCCTGGTGGCCGACGAGACCATGTCGGAGCTCTGTCTGGACCCCGGCATCGAACGGCCCCGCCCCGTCTGCGCCTTCGATCCGGCGGGCAGCGCCGTCATCACCGTCGGCTCGGTCAGCAAGTCGTTCTGGGCCGGGCTGCGCATCGGCTGGGTCCGCGCCGCCCCCGATGTCATCCGCAGCCTGGTGGCTGCCCGCGCCTACGCCGACCTCGGCACGCCCGTACTCGAACAGCTCGCGGTCACCTGGCTGCTCACCACCGAGGGCTGGGACGAGTCCGCCGACCTGCGCCGCGCGCAGGCCCGCGAGAACCGCGACGCGCTCGTGGCCGCGGTCCGGCGCCACCTGCCCGACTGGGAGTTCGCCGTCCCGCACGGCGGCCTCACGCTGTGGACCCGCACCGGCGGCCTCTCCGGCTCGCGCATCGCCGAGGCGGGGGAGCGGCTCGGCGTGCGCGTCCCCTCCGGGCCCCGCTTCGGCGTCGACGGGGCCTTCGAGGGGTACGTGCGGCTGCCGTTCACCGTCGCGGGGCCGGTCGCCGAGGAGGCCGCCGTCCGACTGGCCGCCGCGACCCGGCTCGTGGCCACCGGGGCGACGGCTGAGGCCGAGACCCCGCGCAGCTACGTGGCCTGAGCGCCCTAGGGGACCGGGCGCGGCCTCCGGACGTGCCGCTACGTCGCCCGGACGGGCAGCGGTCCCTCGCCGTCGGGGCACGCCTCGGCGGCGGGTGCCGCGGCCGTGTGCCGCGGCAGCAGCTCCAGTACGGCCGTACGCCGCGCCTCGCCCGCCTCCTCGTCGTACGGGTCGGGGGTGTCCGGCACCTGGAGCCGGTGGACGGGGCCGGCGCCGAGCCGGGCGTAGCCGCGGCCGGGCGGCACCTCGCGGGCGGGCGTCGTGTGCGGCGGAGCGCCGAGCACGGCCCGTACCTGGTCGACCGTGGCCGGGCCGAGCACCACCCGGGCGCGGGTGTGGGTGCGTACGGGGGCGCGCAGCGTCTCCAGCGCGTCGAACTGCTCGGCCACCGCGACCGTGACATTGGCCGTGCGCCCGTGCCGCAGCGGTACGTGCAGCAGGTTCTGCGGCTCGCTCCGGCCGTCCGCCGCCGCGAGATGGCTCAGCGCGCTCGGCCGGTCCACGATGATCCACAGCGGCCGGCGCGCGTCCGGCGGCACAGGTCTGCCCGACTGGCGGGCCCGATTGGCGGCGATCAGCCGCCGCTCGGTCTCGTGCGCCGCCCACTCCAGCGCGGCGAGGGCGCCCGCCAGGCCCGACTCGACGGCCAGTACGCCCTCCCGCCCGGCCAGGCACGCGTACTCGCCCGTACCGCCGCCGTCGACCACGAGCGCGTCGCCGCCGTGCAGGGCCTGGAGCACGATCGAGCGCAGCAGCGTCGTGGTGCCGCTGCCGGGCTGGCCGACCGCCAGCAGATGCGGCTCCGTGGAGCGCGTGCCGGTGCGCCAGACCACCGGGGGCGCGTCGCGCGTCTCCTCGCCGTCGGTCACCGGCAGGGTCCGCGGCACGCCGGAGGGATCGGTGAAACCGAGCACGGTCTCACCCGGCGCGGTCACGAACCGCTGGGCGCGGATGCCGGTGGGAAGGGCCGCGAGGACGCTCAGCCGCAGAGTGTTGCCCTCCTCGTCCCAGTCGAAGAGGTATTCCCGGCCACGGCCGGACTTGGCGTGCAGCAACTGCTCGATCCTGGCGCGGGGTTCGGCCTCGCCGTCGGGGAAGTAGGCCGGGTAGCGCAGTTCGAGGCCGGTCAGCCGCCCGTCGTCGTCGAACGCGTACGCGCTGAACGCCTCCTGCCAGTCGCCGCCGTGCGCGTAGAGCGGATCGGGGTCCTCCGCCATCGAGAAGTACGGCACGAGGGCGTCGTACAGCGATTGGAGCCGCCCCGCCTCGGCCTCGCCCGGGCCGGTGTCGGCGGGGGTGCGGTCGCGCCCCGTCCACGCCGCCGCGGCCATCAGCGCGACCAGGGCGAGCAGCGGCCCGTACGGCAGCAGCGCGACGGCGAACACGCAGCCGGCCAGCCCGAACAGCGTGGCGCCGCGCCGTTCCCCGGGCGTCGCCGACCACCTGCGCCGTCCGGCGGCGGCCAGGCCGCGCAGGCCCCGCACGACGACGATCAGCGGGTACAGGACATCGGTCGCGGTGTCGGCGGCGGTGCGCGCGTACGCGCGGCCGCGGGCGATCGGCGCGCTGGCGGTGAGGATGCGGGGGAGGGGTCGCCGGCCCACGTCGGTCTCCAGTTGGTCGTGGTGCGGTCACGGGCGGCATGGGGACGCGCCCTGCTTTTTTCCCGGGGCCCGGTCAGAACTTGAGGCCGCCCAGCAGGCTGGCGAGGCTCGCGCCGCCGGCCTTGATGCTGGGGGCGATCGCGGTGCCCGCGAGGTAGAAGCCGAAGAGGGCGCAGACGAGGGCGTGGGACGCCTTGAGCCCGTCCTTGCGGAAGAAGAGGAACACGATGACACCGAGCAGCACGACGCCCGAGATGGTCAGGATCATGAGGTTTTCTCCTGGGAGGTGGGGGACGGTCACCATGGGTGCTCCCAGCCTCACAGAAGGTGCCTAAGTAGCAAAAGGGGCGAATGGGTGATTCATCATCAAAGCCATTCCAATGGCGGTCATGAAGCGCCGGCGGAAGCCCCGGCGGCCATGGGCGCCGCATCGGGCCCGTGCGCTGCGGCGATCCCGCCGGGCCCGCCGCCTCCCGCGCGGCACCGGCCCCGCATGTCAAGGAATCACCCATACGGCTTCACCGGCCGGATGCGCCCGCCGGGCCGGCCGGTGGCCCCGGGCCGGGGCCGCGGACCGGACGGTGGCCCCCGGGCCGGCTGACGCGGGAGCCGCGCGGATCGGACCGGGCTCCCCGCCGGTCTCCGGCCGTAGGGTGGGACGGAGCCCACGCCGAGGAGCAGCAGCCGGAGGATGACCAGCGATGAGTGAACAGCCCCCAGCGTCCGAGCCCGCCCACGACCCCGAGGTGCTCCAACTCGCCGCGAAGGTCTTCGACCTGGCCCGGCACGGCGACACCGACACGCTCGCGGCCTACGTGGACGCCGGAGTCCCCGTGAACCTCACCAACGACTCCGGCGACTCCCTCATCATGCTCGCCGCCTACCACGGCCACCCCGGCACCGTAGCGGCGCTCCTCCAGCGCTCCGCCGACCCCGACGCGGCCAACGACCGCGGCCAGACGCCGCTGGCCGGGGCCGTCTTCAAGGGCGAGGCCGAGGTGGTCCGGCTGCTCGTGGAGGGCGGCGCGGACCCGGCGGCCGGCTCGCCGTCGGCCATCGAAGCGGCGAAGGTCTTCGAACGGAGCGACTTCCTCGCCCTGTTCGAAGACCGTTGACCATCGGCCGGGACCCGGGGCATCGATCCCCGGGTCCCGGCCTACCTCACCGCGCCGCCCCCAGGTTCAGGAACCGCCGCGCGTTGCCGCCGAGGACGGCGGCCTTCGCGTCGGCGTCGAGGAACTCGGCGCGCTGGACCACCGCCCCCGCGGGCCGCTCGCCCAGCGGGTACGGGTAGTCGCTGCCGACCATCACCCGGTCGCTGCCCAGCGTGTCCACCAGCAGCCGCAGCGGCTCCGGCGCGAACACCACCGAATCCACGCTGAACCGGTCGAGATAGTGCGACGGGGGGAACTCCGACGTGGCGATGACGTCGCTCCGCCCGTGCCAGGCGTTCTCCATTCGGCCCAGCCAGAACGCGAACGACCCGCCGCCGTGCGCGAAGCACACCCGGAGCGTGTCCGGGACCTTGTCGAAGACACCGCCGAGGATCATCGCGAGGATCGACAGATGGGTCTCGGCGGGCATCCCGGTCAGCCACTGCGCCATCCAGCGGTCCAGGCGCGGCGAGTTCGCCATGTCCCAGGGGTGGATGAACACCGGGGCGCCGACGTCCGCGCAGTGCTGGAGGAACATCACCACGCCCGCCGAGTCCAGGTCCTGGTCGCCGACGTGGTTGCCGATCTCGACGCCCACATGGCCGGCCGCCAGGCACCGGTCGAGTTCGCGGCAGGCCGCCTCCGGGTCCTGGAGCGGCACCTGGGCGAACGGCAGCAGCCGGCCGGGCGCCGGGGAGCAGATCTCCAGGGCCAGGTCGTTGAAGACGCGGGAGACCTTCAGCGCCTCGGGGCCGGGGCGGCCGTAGGAGAAGAACACCGGCGTGGGGGAGACCACCTGGATGTCGATCCCGTCGGCGGCCATGTCCTTCAGCCGCACCTCGGCGTCCCAGCAGTCGGAGCCGATCCGGCGGAACTCCTTCGAGCCCACCATGATCATCGCGTCCCGCTCGCTCTCGATCCGCAGCGAGGGCCAGTCCGCGCCGCCCGCCAGGGCCCCGAGATCGGGCCAGCCGCGCGGCACGTAGTGGGTGTGGATGTCGATGACGCTCATCGGGTCAGCCCCTGCCTGGGTGGTACGTCCCGCACGCCCGGCAGGAGCGCTCGTCCCGGCTCTCGTAGAACTCGGCGAAGACCGGCGGCATGTCCTTGACGATGTCCCGTACCTGCAACTCCACCTCGTGCACCAGCGCCAGGCAGTTCGGGCAGTACCACTGGAACTTCTCCAGCGTGCCCTCCTCACGGATGCGCTCGATGACCACACCGATCGAGCCCGGCTCGGGGCGCTGCGGCGAGTGCGGGACGTTCCTCGGCAGCATCCACATCTCGCCCTCGCGGATGTCGACGCGCTCGATGCCCGCGTCGGTACGCAGGTTGACGTGGATATCGCCCTTGACCTGGTAGAACCACTCTTCGTACGGGTCTACATGGAAGTCGGTCCGCTCGTTCGGCCCGCCGACGACCTGCACGATGAAGTCGCCCATGGGCTCCCACACCTGCCGGTTGTTGACCGGGGGCTTGAGCAGGTGCTCGTGCTCCTCGATCCAGCGCGGGAAATTGATGACGGGCGGGATGGTGCTCATCGTCCCTCCTCGGGACGGCGGTCGCGGCTGAGGTGCGCGACCGCCTGGATCTCGATCAGCAGGTGCGGGTGGGGCAGTTGGTGCACGGCGACGGTCGTCCGGGTGGGGCCGTGCTCGTCGAAGTACTCCGCGTAAACCTCGTTGTAGCCCGCGAAGTCGTTCATGTTGACCAGGTAGCAGGTCACTTGGGCGAGGTCGGACAGGTCCGCGCCGACCGCGGCCAGTACGTCGCGGATGTTCTCGATCACCGCGCGGGTCTGCTGCCGGATGTCGAGCCGGGTCGCGCCCATCTCGTCGGCCTCGGCGCCCACGATCGAGTTGTCGGGCAGCCGGCTGCTCGTACCGGACACGAAGACCAGCTCGCCGACGACCTTTACGTGCGGGAACCGCCCCCGGGGCGTGGCCTTTCCCGCCACCACCAGCGACTCAGGCATCGGCGCCACCGCCGACCCGCAGCCCGACGCTGCCCAGGCCCGTCACCGTGGCCTCCACGCACCGGCCGGGCCGCAGCGGCACGGCCGCCGTCGCCGCGCCGGCCAGGATCACCGTGCCCGCCGGCATGGAAAGCCCGTACGTACGCGCCATGCGCTGCGCGGCGTGCACGGCGCGCAGCGGGTGCCCCAGGATCGCCGCGGTGGAACCGGTCTCCGCGACCTCCCCGTCCACCTCCAGCGTCACGCCCCGGTTGGCCAGGTCGCCGGCGCGCCCGTACGCGGTCCAGGGGCCGGTGACATACGCGGCGGCGGAGGTGTTGTCCGCCACCACGTCCTCCAGGGTGAACCGGAAATCGCGGTACCGGGAGTCGATGACCTCCAGCGCGGGCGCGACGGCCTCGACGACGGTCTCCACGTCCAGCGTCTCGTCCTGGGGGTCCACCTCGACGCCGAGCCGGAAGGCGACCTCGGGCTCGATCCGGGGGTGGCAGTAGCGCGCGAGGTCCAGCTCGCCGCCGTCCACGATCCGCATGCCGTGCGTGATCCGGCCGACGATCACGTCGTCCACGCCCATCTGCTGCGCCTTGGCCCGGCTGGTGAACCCCAGCTTGACGCCGGAGAGGGAGTCGCCCCGGGCGCACCGCCGGGCGACCAGCTCGCGCTGGATCTCGTACGCGTCCTCCAGGGAGAACGTGTACTCGGAGGTGAGCTGCGCGATGGGGACCGCGGCCTCGGCGGCGGCGTCCAGGAGCATGGCGAGCTCGGCGATGCCGGCTGTACTGGCGGTACTGGAAGTGCTGGAGGAGCTGGTCATGAGGGGTCTCCGGCCGGGACGGTCGCGGACTTGGCGCGGGCCAGGTCGAGCGCGACGTCGATGATCATGTCTTCCTGCCCGCCGACCATGTGACGACGGCCGAGTTCGAGCAGGATCTGGCGCGTGTCGAGCCCGTACCGCTCGGCGGCGCGCTCCGCGTGCAGCAGGAAGCTGGAGTAGACCCCCGCATAACCGAGCGTCAGGGTCTCCCGGTCCACGCGCACCGGCCGCTTCTGGAGCGGGCGGATGAGGTCGTCGGCCGCGTCCTGGAGGGCGAACACATCGCAGCCGTGCTGCCAGCCCATGAGGTTGGCGACGGCGACGAACGCCTCGATGGGGCAGTTGCCGGCGCCCGCGCCCTGTCCGGCGAGCGAGGCGTCCACCCGGGACACGCCGTTCTCCACGGCCACCACGCTGTTGGCGACGCTGAGCGAGAGGTTCTCGTGCGCGTGGATACCGATCTGCGTGGCGTCGTCGAGCACGTCGCGGTACGCCCGTACCCGCTCGGCCGTGTCCGTCATCGTCAGCCGGCCGCCGGAGTCGGTGACGTACACGCAGTGCGCCCCGTAGGACTCCATCAGCTTCGCCTGGGCGGCCAGGGCGGAGGGCGGGCTGAGGTGGCTCATCATCAAGAAGCCCGCCACGTCCATGCCGTTCTCGCGCGCCCAGCCGATGTGCTGCGCGGCGACGTCGGCCTCGGTGCAGTGGGTGGCCACCCGCACGCTGGTGACGCCGAGGGAGTGGGCGCGCTTGAGGTCGTCCACGGTCCCGATGCCGGGGATCAGCAGCGTGGTGAGCCTGGCGTTCTCGACGACCTCGGCGGCCGCGGAGATCCACTCGTCGTCGGTGTGGGAGCCGTGCCCGTAGGTGACGCTGTGGCCGGAGAGGCCGTCGCCGTGCGAGACCTCGATCGCGTCGACGCCCGCGGCGTCCAGCGCCCCGGCGATGGCCGCGACCTGGTCGGTGGTGTAGCGGTGGCCCACGGCGTGCATGCCGTCGCGCAGGGTGACGTCCTGCACGTACACCTCGTGGGGTGCGGTGGTCGTCATACGGTGATCGCTCCTCGGCGCAGTTCGACCAGTCGTTCCGCGGTGCGCAGTGCGGCCGACGTCATGATGTCGAGGTTTCCGGCGTAATCGGGCAGATAGTGCCCGGCCCCGGTCACCTCCAGGAAGACCGAGACCCTGGTGCCGCGGAACGCCCGGCCCAGCACCGGCAGGTGGGCCTCCTCGACCGGGTCGAACTGGACGTCCTGCTTGATCCGGTAACCCGGTACGTACTCGTTGACCTGGGCCGCCATCGCGGCCACGGAGGCGCGGATCGCCGCCTCGTCGGGATCGGCGTCCTCGATCAGGCAGAAGACGGTGTCCCGCATGACCCGCGGCGGCTCGGCCGGGTTCAGCACGATGATCGCCTTGCCCCGCTCGGCCCCGCCGACCCGCTCGATCGCGGTCGACGTGGTCTCGGTGAACTCGTCGATGTTGGCGCGCGTGCCGGGCCCCGCCGACTTCGAGGCGATGGACGCCACGATCTCCGCGTACGCCACCGGCACGACCCGCGAGACCGCCGCGACGATCGGCACGGTGGCCTGCCCGCCACACGTGACCATGTTGACGTTGGTGGCGTCCGGGTGGGCGTCGAGGTTGACAGGCGGCACCACGTACGGGCCGATGGCCGCCGGGGTCATGTCCACCATCAGCTTCCCGTGCGCGCGCACCAGCGCGTCGTTACGGGCGTGGGCGCCGGCCGACGTCGCGTCGAAGACCACCTCGACGTCCTTGAACTCGGCCATCTTGAGCAGCCCGTCCACGCCCTCGTGCGTGGTCGCCACACCCATCCGCCGGGCGCGCGCCAGGCCGTCGGAGTCCGGATCGATGCCGACCATGACCGCGAGGCGCAGCTCCGCGGACAACCGCTTGATCTTGAACATCAGATCGGTGCCGATATTGCCCGAACCGATGATCGCGACGGGGACCGTCATGGGCGTGTTCCTTCCTGGGGGGAGTCAGAGGCGGCGGTGGAGCCGTCCGGTCCGGAGAAGACGGCGTGCACCGCTCCCAGGCTGTCCAGCCGGGCCCGGTAGCCGCCGGGGCCGCGTACGGGGACCATCGGGCCGAGCGCGCCCGAGAGGATCACCTCGCCGGCGCGCAGCGGGTGGCCGTGCCGGGCGACGGCGCGGGCGAGCCAGGCGACGGCCGCGGCGGGCGTGCCCAGGCAGGCCGCCCCGGAGCCGACGGAGACGACGTCGCCGCGGTGTTCGAGGACCATGCCCATGCCCGGCAGATCGACCGCGTCCACCCGGCGCGGCGTCGAGCCCAGCACGAGGGCCGCGCTGGAGGCGTTGTCGGCGATGGTGTCGGTGATCTTGATGTCCCAGTCCGCGATCCGCGAATCGACGATCTCCAGGGCGGGGAGCACGAAGTCGGTCGCGCGCAGCACATCGGCCACATGGGCCGTCGGCGAGTCGAGATCGGCCCCGAGCACGAACGCCACCTCGGCCTCGACGCGAGGCTGGAGGAAGCGGTCCAGCGGGATCGGCTCGCGGTCCGCGTACACCATGTCGTCCAGCAGCACCCCGAAGTCGGGGGAGAAGACCCCGAACTGGGACTGCACGGCCTTCGAGGTCAGCCCGATCTTGCGGCCTACCCGGCGGGCCCCGGCGGCTGTCCGCGCCTGGATGCCGGCGGCCTGCACGGCGTACGCGGCGTCCTGGTCCGTCACGCCCAGCAGGTCCCGTACGGGCGCACACGGCCGCCTGGAGGACTCGGCGGCGCGCAGCCGCTCCACGGCGCGGGCGGTGTCGGCGGCGCTCAGCGGGCTTGTGGCGCGGGCGGGGTCGGCGGAGGACCGTGCCGCGGCGCGCGAGGCGTCGGTGTCGCTCAGCGGTCCCGTGGCGCGGGCGGCGTTCAGCGGGTCTGTTGCGTGGGCGGGGTCGGCGGCGCTCACAGTTGCACGCACACGTTGGTGGGCTGGGTGTAGAAGTGCAGCGAGTGCGCGCCGCCCTCGCGGCCGATCCCGGACAGACCCGAGCCGCCGAACGGCGAACGCAGATCGCGCAAATACCACGTATTCACCCAGGACATGCCGACCCGCATGCGCTGGGCGACGCGGTGGCCGCGCTCCAGGTTCGAGGTCCATACGCACGAGGCGAGGCCGTAGTCCGTGTCGTTGGCGAGCGCGACCGCCTCCTCCTCGGTGTCGAAGGGCACGAGGGCGGCGACGGGGCCGAAGACCTCCTCGCGCAGCGTCCGCGCGGAGTTGTCGAGCCCGGTCCACAGCGTCGGCTGCATCCAGGCGCCGCCGTCCAGATCCCCGCCCATGGCCGGTATCCCGCCGCCGGTCAGCTCCGTGGCCCCCTCCTGCCGCGCGAGCGCCGCATAGGAGAGCACCTTCTCGCGGTGCGCCTGGGAGATCAGCGGGCCCGTGGTCGTCGCGGGGTCCTCGGGGCGGCCGAGCCGCAGCGCCTCGGCACGCTCCGTCAGGCCCGCCGCCACGTCGTCGAAGACCTCCCGCTGGATATACACCCGCTCGGTGCACAGACAGACCTGGCCGGTGTTGGTGAACACCGAACGGGCCAGCCCGTCGACCGTGCGCTCCAGGTCGGCGTCGGAGAAGACCACGGCCGCGTTCTTGCCGCCCAGCTCGAAGGAGACCGGCCGCACCAGCGGCGCGACGGCGCGCATGATCGCCGAACCCGTCTTGGACTCCCCGGTGAAGGTGACGCCGTCGATGCCCGGGTGGGTGGTCAGGCACTCGCCCGCCGAGTCCGGCCCGAAGCCGTGCACCACGTTGTAGACCCCATCGGGCACACCCGCCTCGGCCATCACCTCGCCGAGCAGCGTCGCCGTCGCCGGAGTCTCCTCCGACGGCTTGACGACCACGGCGTTGCCGCAGGCCAGCGCCGGGGCCACCTTCCAGGTGAGCAGCAGCAGCGGCAGGTTCCACGGGACGATGACGGCCACCACGCCGAGCGGCCCGCGCACGGCGTAGTTCAGGGCCCGCCCGCCGTCCGCCGTCTCGGTGAGGAACGAATCGAGCCCGGTGGCCGAAATGGTGTCCGCGAAGGACCGGAAGTTGGCGTGCGCGCGAGCTACATCGAGCGCCCGGGCCATCGCCTCCGGCTTGCCCGTGTCCGCGACCTCGGCCGCCACGAAGTCGTCGAACCGCTCCTCGATCCGGTCCGCCACCCGGCGCAGCAGCCGGGCCCGGTCCGCCACGGACATCCGGCCCCAGCCGCCGTCAAGGGCGCGGCGGGCGGCCTTGACGGCCTCGTCCACGGTCTCCCTGCCCGCCTCCTGCACCTGGGAGACCAAGGAGCCGTCGACCGGGCTCACCTTGTCGAAGGTGCGCACGCCGGCCACGTACGAGCCGTTGATGAAGTTGTGTACGGACGGGGTGCTCGCTGGGGCATTCGCTGCTGAGCTCGACATGCCACGACCCTAGAAATGGGCCCCCATGCTCCACCAATGCTCTTTGCGTCCACTGCCATGCCCATACGGACATACCATGAGGTCATGACGGTCGACCGACTCCTCGACGGGCGGCTCAAGCTGCGCCATCTGACCCTGGTCGCGGCCATCGCCGACCAGGGCAGCATCATGCGTGCCGCCGAGGCGCTGCACATCACCCAGCCCGTCGTCACCCGGGGACTGCACGAACTGGAGGCGATCCTGGGCGTGCCGCTCTTCGACCGCGGCCCGCGCGGCGTGACCCCGACCGTCTACGGCGAGTCCTTCATCGAGCACGCCTACGCGATGCTGGCCCAGTTGCGCCAGGCCGGCCGCCAGATCGAACTGCTCGCCCAGGGCGAGATCGGCTCGGTGACCGTGGGCACCCACCTGGCGGGCTCCAACCTCCTGCTGCCCCGGGCCATCGCGGCCCTCAAGACCGAACACCCGCGCCTGACGGTCGTCGTACGGGAAGCGACCCCCGACGTCCTGCACACCGCCCTGCTCGCCGGAGAGGTCGACCTGACGGTCGGCCGGCTGACCTCGGCCACCCCGCCGCCCCGGCTGACACAGGAACAGCTCTACCTCGAACCGATCCAGCTCGTCGCGCGCGTCGGCCACCCGGTCCACCGGCGCGCCGAAACCTCGCTGGAACAACTCCTCGGCTACCCCTGGGTCTTCCCCGTCGAACAGACCGCGCTACGGGCGGAACTGGAGGAATCCTTCCTCTACGAGGGCGTGCCGATCCCCGACAACCGCATCGAGTGCACCTCCATCCTCACCCTGCGGCACCTGCTCGTGTCGACCGACGCGATCGCGGCCCTGCCCATGCTGATCGCCGAGCACGACGACAAGCTGGCCTTCATCGAGACACCGCTGAAGTCCATCCGCCGCAGCGTGGGCGTGCTGCGCCCGGCCGACCGGCCCTGCTCACCGGCGGCCCGTGCGCTGCTGGAGCACCTGCGGAGGCAGGCGCACGGGCTGCGGTTCGAGGAGTCCTGACGGCTCCGTGTGCGGCATCTCGCGGGGTGGTGGTCGGCTTGAGGCGTTCGGTTTGAGGTGGGTCGGCTTGGGGCGGCCGGTTTGAGGTGGGTCGGTTTGGGTGGGCGGTTTGAGATGGGTCGGCTTGGGGCGGCCGACCGTCGGCCGGCGGCGGTCCCGGTCAGTCGGCGAGGTCCGCCAGCGCCACGACCTTGTCGATACGGACGCGCACCAGCAGTTCACCGGGGACCCCATTGCGCGCGCCGAACTCCTCGCCGCGCTCCTCGCCCATATAACGGGCCCCGATCCGCGTCGCCCAGGCCCGCACCTGCGCGAGGTCGTCGATCAGCTCGGCGCGGCCCTGGAGCGTGACGAAGGAGAACGGCGGCCGGTCGTCGTCCACGCAGATCGAGATCCGGCCGTCCCGCGCCAGATTGCGCCCCTTGACCGTGTCCGCACCGGTGTTGAAGACCAGATCGTCACCGTCCAGCAGGAACCAGACCGGAGCGGTGTGCGGAGCGCCGTCGGCCCGTACGGTCGATACCTTCGCGGTGCGGGTGGACTCCGAGAGGAACGCCTGCCACTGCTGCTTATTCATTTTCTCTGCCATGTCCCCATCCTGTGCCAACCCCTGAACAGAGGCGCGCAGGCGGGCCTGGCGGGTTGCCCGGACGGCGTAGGTGAGCAAGGCTGGCACGGCAGTTACGGGGGAGCAACGGTAGATAGCGGTAAATAGCGGGGAACGACGGGGAATAGCGGGGAACATTCGCATGGGGAGGCGGATATGGCAGTGAACAAGGGGCTCGACTGGTTGCTCGACGATCTGACCAGTCGGATCGAGGAGATACGGCACGCACTGGTGCTGTCCAACGACGGGCTCGTGACGGGGGCGAGTTCGGGCCTGGCGCGGGAGGACGCCGAGCACCTGGCGGCCGTCTCCGCCGGGCTGAACAGCCTCGCGAAAGGCTCCGGCGCCCACTTCAAGGCGGGCCGGGTGCGGCAGACGATGATCGAATTCGATGACGGCATGCTGTTCGTCACGGCGGCGGGGGACGGGAGCTGCCTGTGCGTCTTCAGCGGCGCGGAGGCGGACGTCGGGCAGGTCGCGTATGAGATGACGCTGCTCGTGAACCGGGTGGGCGAGCACTTGAGTGTGGGAGCCCGCAGGCGGGACGGAGCGGCGGGTTCGTAGCTCCTGCCGCTTCGAACTTGCCGCTGCGGATTGGATGCCTCGGATTTGAGGCTTCGGGCTTGGCGCTTCGGTCTTGATGGTTCGGGCTTGACGCTTCTGACCAGGCAGTATCGAGCGATTTCGAGGTTATCCACAGGGGGAGGCGCGCTGTCGACGACCGCGGTAGATTCGTCACTGTCAGTGATCGAAGTCTGCGGGGGAGGGCGTCATGACAGTGCGGGTACGCGAGTCCGTAGGGTCCGTACGGTCCGTACGGGACGAGGAACGGGGCGAGGGGCCGGACGGCGGGCGGAGCGAGACGCGGAGCGTCTCGCTCGTCGCGGCGGCGAGGGAACTGCGGCTCAAGCCGCGGGAGTTCGAGCTGGCGGTGCGGCTGGGGGTCGTCCGAACCCTCCCCGCCGCGCCGCAGGGCCGGCGCCGAGTGGCCCGCGAGGAGATCGAGCGGCATACGGCGGACCCCGGGTTCCCGGAGACGCTGCGCGCCCGGGTATGGACGCTCGGCACCACGGAGGGGGCGGCGCTGATGGGTATCAGCGCCTCCCGCTTCGGCCGTCTCGCCCGTGCCGGCCGCTTCGCCCCGGTGAGTTTCTACGTGAACCGCTACCGCGCCGTGGTCTGGCTCTACCTCGCCGCCGAACTGGCCGAGTTCGCCGACCGCGAGCCCGACCTGCTGACCGGCAGCGTCCCACGCGCCATGCGCGAAGCCCTCGACGCCGGCGAGGACCGACGAGCGCGCGAGTGGCGCCACCGCCGCCGCGAAGAACTGACCGAACAGACCGCGGACCCCTGGGCCCGAGCAGCCGTCACAGCCGCCCTGCTCGACCCCGACCAACTCTCCGCAGCCGTCCCCGACCTCTGCGAACGCACCCACCTGAGCACCCTCCGCCCCGCCCTCACATCGGCGCCCCCGGACGCCGCGGCGGCGCGCGACGTGATCGAGGATCTGACCGTCGCCGACGACCCCGAAGAGATCGCCTGGCTCCGCTTCCGGCTCACCGTCCAACTGGAGGAGGCAAGGGACGCCTGCCCCGCGCCGCGTGTGGAAACGCGAGCGGGGGAGGGCCGGGAGACAGTGCCGGTGCTTGAGTCGGTGTCGGAATCGGATGCGGACACGGACTTGCACTTGGACTCGGAGCGTGAGCCTGTGCCGAACGCGGGGCCGGTGCCCGTCGCGGTCCAAGGCCCTGGGCTCGCGCTGAGTCCGGAGCGGGAGGGGGGCCGGTTCCAGTGTCGGGGCCCGTAGCGAATCCCGTGCCGGGGTCGATGCCGGAGCCGGTGCCGCTGCGGGCGCCGGAGCGGCAGCCTCAACCGGAGCAGGTGTCGACGGTGCGGGCCGGCAGGGAGTGGGAGCTTCAGGTCCGGCCGGGGCTTTGCTACGAGCGCGAGCAGCGGTCCGATGCGGAGCGTCGGCTCGAACCCGGGCACCGTGGGCAGCGGTGCGACGCCGTGGCCCGGAGGGAACCCGCGCCGAGGGCGGGGCGTGGACTATGGGCGCGTCTGCGCGGCCGAAAGCACCGCGGTGCCGGCCGGGCAGCTCTCGGCGGCGACGGCACCGTACGGGCAGGCCACGGGAAGCCGGCCCGTACCAGGCGCATCTTGTAGCGGCTGGGGCGGTCGAACGGCGAGCCGTGCCAAGGGCTCGCCGGGGGGGCGCTAGGAGCGGCCGCGGCCGGCCGCGTCGACCTCCGTGCCGCCGGTCGTCGCGTCGGCGTCCGTGGCGCCGTCGGGCGCCGGCGCCACGGTCCGGAAGAGCCCTTCCTGCATGACCGAAACGAGGAGCTTGCCCTCGCGGTCGAAGATCTGGCCGCGGGCCAGCCCGCGGCCGCCCGTCGCGATGGGCGACTCCTGCTGGTAGAGGAACCACTCATCGGCCCGGAAAGGGTGGTGGAACCACATGGCGTGGTCGAGGCTTGCCATGTCGAAGCCGCGTGGCCCCCACAGCGGCTCGATCGGGATGCGCACCGCGTCGAGCAGCGTCATATCGCTGGCGTAGGTCACGGCGCAGGTATGGACGAGCGGGTCGTCGCCGAGCGGCCCCACGGCGCGCATCCATACCGCGCTGCGCGGCTCGGCGCCCCGCAGTTCCTCGGGCGTCCAGCGCAGCCGGTCCACGTACCGGATGTCGAAGGCCTGGCGGCGCTCCATGCGCTGCAAGGTGTTGGGCAGTTCGCCGAGGTGAGAGCGGATCTCCGTGATGAGCGTCGGCAGTTCCTCCGGCCCGGGCACGTCCGGCATCGGTACCTGATGCTCGAAGCCCGGTTCGGGATGATGGAAGGAGGCAGTCAAGTTGAAGATCGTCCGACCTTGCTGGACCGCCACCACCCGGCGGGTGGTGAAGGAGCGCCCGTCCCGTACGCGCTCCACCTGGTACACGATCGGCACCCCCGGCCGGCCGGGGCGCAGGAAGTACGCGTGCAGGGAGTGCACCGGGCGCAGCCCGTCGGTGGTGCGGCCCGCCGCGACCAGCGCCTGTCCGGCCACCTGCCCGCCGAAGACCCGCTGCAGCGATTCGTGCGGGCTGCGGCCGCGGAAGATGTCCTGCTCGATCCGTTCGAGGTCGAGCAGGCCGACGAGCTGGTCGGCGGGCGTCGTCATCGGTGGTGCTCCTCTGCTGGTCGGGCGCGCCGGGTGGGCGGCGAGTCGGAGACTACAGTTGGCCGACGTCCATGACCCGCACCACCGCACGCCCCTCCTCGTCGGAGGCGGCGAGGTCCACCTCGGCCGAGATGCCCCAGTCGTGGTCGCCGTTCGGGTCGGCGAAGGTCTGCCGCACCCGCCACAGCCGGTCCTCGGGCCGCTCCTCGATCCGCAGCAGCTTGGGGCCCCGCGCGTCCGGGCCGGTGCCCAGGTCCTCGTACTCGTCCCAGTAGGCGTCCATCGCCTCGCCCCACCGGTCCGCGTCCCATCCGGCGTCGGCGTCCATCTCGCCGAGTTCCTCCACCTTGTCGAGCGCGGCGAGCTCGACGCGGCGGAACATGGCGTTGCGCACCAGCACCCGGAAGGCGCGGCCGTTCGCCGTGACCGGCTTGACCTGGTCGGCGCGCTCCTGGGCCTCCTCGGCGGTCTCGTCCTCCGGGTTGGCGAGCTGTTCCCACTCGTCGAGGAGGCTGGAGTCGACCTGCCGCACCATCTCGCCGAGCCAGGCGATGAGGTCCTGGAAGTCATCGGACTTCAGGTCGTCCGGGACGGTGTGGTCCAGCGCCTTGTACGCGCTGGCGAGGTAGCGCAGCACGATGCCCTCGGTGCGCGCGAGGTCGTAGAAGGCGGTGAACTCCGTGAACGTCATGGCCCGCTCGTACATGTCGCGGATGACGGACTTCGGCGACAGCGGGTGGTCGCCGACCCACGGGTGGCTCTTGCGGTAGAGCCCGTAGGCGTGGAAGAGCAGTTCCTCCAGCGGCTTGGGGTACGTCACGTCCTGGAGCCGCTCCATGCGGTCCTCGTACTCGACGCCGTCCGCCTTCATCAGCGCGATCGCCTCGCCGCGCGCCTTGTTCTGCTGCGCCGCGAGGATCTGCCGCGGATCGTCGAGCGTGGACTCGACCACGGAAACCATGTCCAGGGCGTAGGAGGGGGATTCGGGGTCCAGGAGCTCGAAGGCCGCGAGCGCGAAGGTGGACAGCGGCTGGTTGAGCGCGAAGTTCTGCTGGAGGTCGACCGTCAGCCGGACGATCCGGCCCTCCGCGTCGGGCTCGTCGAGCCGCTCGACGACGCCGCCGTCGACCAGCGAGCGGTAGATGGCGATGGCCCGCCGGATGTCCCGGAGCTGGTTCCGGCGCGGCTCGTGGTTGTCCTCCAGCAGGTGGCGCATGGCCTCGAAGGCGTTGCCGGGGCGGGCGATGACCGACAGGAGCATCGCGTGCGTGACACGGAAACGCGAGGTCAGCGGCTCGGGCTCGGAGGCGATCAGCTTCTCGAAGGTGTTCTCGCCCCAGTTGACGAAGCCTTCGGGCGCCTTCTTGCGGACCACCTTGCGGCGCTTCTTCGGGTCGTCACCCGCCTTGGCGAGTGCCTTCTCGTTCTCGACGACGTGCTCGGGGGCCTGCGCCACGACGAACCCGGCCGTGTCGAAGCCCGCCCGTCCGGCCCGCCCGGCGATCTGGTGGAACTCCCGCGCGCGCAGCGTCCGTACCCGCTGGCCGTCGTATTTCGTCAGCGCCGTGAACAGCACCGTGCGGATCGGCACATTGACGCCCACGCCGAGCGTGTCCGTACCGCAGATGACCTTCAGCAGCCCGGCCTGGGCCAGCCGCTCGACCAGCCGCCGGTACTTCGGCAGCATCCCCGCGTGGTGCACGCCGATGCCGTGCCGTACGTAGCGGGAGAGGTTCCGGCCGAACTTGGTGGTGAACCGGAAATTGCCGATCAGCTTGGCGATCTCGTCCTTCTCCGCGCGCGTGCACATATTGATGCTCATCAGCGCCTGTGCCCGTTCCACGGCCGCCGCCTGGGTGAAGTGCACGATGTAGACGGGCGCCTGGTGGGTGTCCAGCAGCTCGGTGAGCGTCTCCGTCAGCGGCGTCGTGCGGTATTCGTAGCTGAGCGGCACGGGCCGGGTCGCCGACCGCACGACCGCGGTGGGCCGGCCGGTGCGGCGGGTCAGGTCCTCCTCGAACCGCTGCACGTCGCCGAGGGTCGCCGACATCAGCACGAACTGCGCCTGCGGGAGTTCCAGCAGCGGGATCTGCCAGGCCCAGCCCCGGTCCGGCTCGGCGTAGAAGTGGAACTCGTCCATCACGACCTGGCCGATGTCGGCGTCCTTGCCGTCCCGCAGCGCGATCGAGGCGAGCACCTCGGCCGTGCAGCAGATGACGGGCGCGTCGGCGTTGACGGAGGCGTCGCCGGTGAGCATGCCGACGTTCTCGGTGCCGAAGAGCTTGCACAGGTCGAAGAACTTCTCCGAGACCAGCGCCTTGATCGGGGCGGTGTAGAAGGTCACCTGATCGTCGGCGAGCGCGGCGAAGTGGGCGCCGGCCGCGACCAGGCTCTTACCGGAGCCGGTCGGCGTCGACAAGATGACGTTGGCTCCGGAGACCACCTCGATCAGCGCTTCCTCTTGAGCGGGGTACAGCATGATGCCCCGCTCCTCGGCCCAGCCGGAGAAAGCTTCGAAGAGGGCATCGGGGTCGGCGGTGCTCGGCATCTGATCGATAAGGGTCACGCCCCCATACTGCCTGCCTCGGGGCCGTGCGCGGGAACCGGCCGGTTCTGCGGTGATCATCTGACGCTACGCTGTGTCGCCGACCGGGTGTCACCAATCCGAGGCGCCGGCTATCAAAGGGGTGGGAACGAGCATGATGGGACCGGCGCACTCGCTGTCCGGGGCGGCGGCCTGGCTGGGGGTGGGCGCGGCCACCGCGGGCGCGGGCCATCCGATGCCCTGGCCGGTGCTCGTCGTCGGCGCGCTGATCAGCGCCGGGGCGGCGCTCGCCCCCGACCTCGACCACAAGGCGGCGACGATATCGCGGGCCTTCGGCCCGATCTCCCGCACCCTGTGCGAGGTCGTCGACAAACTCTCGCACGCCGTCTACAAGGCCACCCGGATGCGCGGCGACGCACGGCGCTCCGGCGGCCACCGCACCCTGACCCACACCTGGCTGTGGGCGGTTCTCATCGGCGCGGGCGCCTCGGCGCTGGCGATGACCGGGGGCCGCTGGGCGGTGCTCGGCATCCTCTTCGTCCACCTGGTGCTGGCCGTCGAGGGCCTGCTGTGGCGGATGGCCCGGACCTCCAGCGACGTCCTGGTCTGGCTGCTCGGCGCAACCAGCGCCTGGCTGCTCGCCGACATCCTGAACAAACCGGGCAACGGCTCGGACTGGCTGTTCTCCGGCCCCGGCCAGGAGTACCTGTGGCTGGGCCTGCCGATCATCCTGGGGGCGCTGGTCCACGACATCGGGGACGCGCTGACCGTGTCCGGCTGCCCGATCCTGTGGCCCATCCCCATCGGCCGCAAGCGGTGGCACCCGATAGGCCCCCCGAAGGGCATGCGCTTCCGGGCCGGGAGCTGGGTCGAGCTGAAGGTCCTCACACCGGTCTTCATGTTCCTGGGCGGCCTCGGCGGGCTGGGCGCGCTCGACTACATCTGACCGCGCCCAGCCCCCTATCCCCGGACCTCCGGTGCCGGTCCGGCCGGCGGCTACTGGTGCCAGGAGCGCCACAGCGCCGCGTACGCGCCGTCGGCGGCGACCAGCTCGTCGTGGCTGCCCAGCTCGCTGATGCGGCCGTCCGCGACGACCGCGATGACGTCCGCGTCGTGCGCCGTGTGCAGGCGGTGCGCGATCGCCACGACCGTACGGCCCTCCAGCACCCGGGCCAGCGACCGCTCCAGGTGCCGGGCCGCGCGGGGGTCGAGGAGCGAGGTCGCCTCGTCCAGGACGAGCGTGTGCGGGTCGGCGAGGACCAGGCGCGCCAAGGCCACCTGCTGGGCCTGCGCCGGGGTGAGCGCGGTGCCGCCCGAGCCCACCTCGGTGTCCAGCTCCTCGTCGAGGGCGCGCGCCCAGCCGTCGGCGTCGACCGCGCCGAGGGCCGCCCACAGTTCCGCGTCGCTCGCGCCCGTCCTGGCCAGCAGCAGGTTGTCGCGGAGCGAGCCGACGAAGACGTGGTGCTCCTGGTTGACCAGCGCGACGTGCTCGCGCACCCGCTCGGCCGGCATCCGGGCCAGCTCCGCACCGCCGAGCGTCACCTCTCCGGTGCGCGGCGCGTAGATCCCCGCGATCAGGCGGCCGAGCGTGGATTTCCCCGCCCCGGACGGTCCGACCAGCGCGAGCCGGGTGCCCGGCCGTACGTCGAGCGAGACATCGTGGAGCACGTCGTGGCCGGACCGGTAGCCGAAGTGGACCTCGTCGGCGCGGACGTGCCTGCCGTCGGGGGCCACCCGGCCGTCGGCGTCCTCCGGTTCGATCTCCCGCACGCCCACCAGCCGCGCCAGCGACACCTGGGCCACTTGGAGCTCGTCGTACCAGCGCAGGATGAGGCCGATGGGGTCGATCAACATCTGGGCGAGGAGGGCGCCCGTGGTGAGCTGCCCCACCGAGATCCAGCCCCACAGCACGAAGACGCCGCCGAGGATCAGCACGGTGCCGAAGAGCAGCGCGTGCGACATGTTGATCACCGGGAAGAGCACCGTGCGCAGCCACATCGTGTAGCGCTCCCACTGGGTCCACTCCTTGACCCGTTGGTCGGAGAGGGCCACCCGGCGCGCGCCCAGCCGGTGCGCCTCCACGGTGCGTCCGGCGTCCACCGTCTCGGTGAGCGCCGCGGCGACCGCGGCGTAGCCGGCGGCCTCCGAGCGGTAGGCGCTCGGGGCCCGGCGGAAGTACCAGCGACCGCCGACGACCAGCACCGGCACGGCGACCAGCGCGCACAGCGCGAGCGGCGGCGCGGTCAGGCCCAGCGCGCCGAGCAGCAGCGCCACCCACACCACGCCGATGGCGAGCTGCGGCACGGCCTCCCGCATCGCCTCCGCCAGCCGGTCGATGTCCGTGGTGATCCGGGACAGCAGGTCGCCCGTCCCGGCGCGCTCCAGCACGCCCGGCGGCAGTGCCACGGACCGCACGAGGAAGTCCTCGCGCAGATCCGCCAGCATCTCCTCGCCGAGCACCGAACCGCGCAGCCGCACCATGTGCGTGAACACGCTCTGCACGGCCAGGGCGACCGCGAACAGCGAGATGGTGCGCCCCAGATGCAGGTCCTCCGTACCCTCGGACAGGTCCTCCACGAGGCCGCCCAGCAGATACGGGCCGATCATGGACGCGAGGACGGCGACGGCGTTCACCGTCACCAGCACCACGAAGGCCCTCCGGTGCCTGCGCAGCAGTTCGCCGACGTACGCCCGTACGGTCCGGGGCGTGCCGACCGGCAGGGTCGTCGCCGACTCCGGGGCGGCGGGGTCGTGCGCCGGCGGCGCGACGCCGATCATGCGGACTCCTCGATCTGCTCATTCTCGTTGAGCCGCGTCAGCTCGTCATCCAGCTCCGCGGCGGGTACGGGGTCCGGCTCGTCGTCGGTCTCGCGGGTGACGACCGCGCGGTACGCGGGGTCGGTGCGCAGCAGTTCCCGGTGCGCGCCCACGGCCGCCACCGCGCCGTCGCGCACGAACACCACGCGGTCGGCCCGGTCGAGGAGGAGCGGGCTGGAGGAGAACACCACCGTGGTGCGGCCCTCGCGCAGCGACCGCAGCCCCTCCGCGATCCGCGCCTCGGTATGCGAGTCGACCGCGGAGGTCGGCTCGTCCAGCACCAGCACCTCCGGGTCGGTCACCAGCGACCGGGCCAGGGCCAGCCGCTGGCGCTGGCCGCCGGAGAGCGAGCGGCCCCGCTCGGTGATACGGGTCCGCATCGGGTCGCCGGAGTCGTCCGCGGACGCCTGGGCGAGCGCGGTCAGCACGTCGCCGCACTGGGCTGCGGCCAGCGCGGTCTCGGCGGGGACATTCCCCGAGGCGGGCACGTCGAGGAGTTCGGCGAGGGTCCCGGACAGCAGCACCGGGTCCTTGTCCTGGACGAGGACGGCGGCCCGGGCCGCGTCCAGCGGCACCTCGTCCAGGGCGACGCCGCCGAGCCGCGCGGAGGCGGCCGCGGAGTCCTGCGTGCTGTGCCCGCCGAGCCGTTCGGCGAGCCGGCCCGCGGCGTCCGGGTCGCCGCAGACCACCGCGGTCAGCTCCCCGGCCGGGGCCCGCAGACCGCTGGCGGGGTCGTACAGATCACCGGTGAGCCGTTCGCCGTCCGGTCCGGGGCCGCCCCGCTCCGGCTCCCGGCCGCCCGGGTCGGTGACGCGCTCCAGCGCCAGCACCCGGGCCGCGCGCTGGGCGGACGGCCGGGAGAAGGAGTAGGCCATCGCGATCTCCTCGAACTGCCGCAAGGGGAACAGCAGAAAGGTGACCGTGCCATAGACCGTGACCAGCTCGCCGACGCTGATGTGTCCGTCCCGCGCGAGCCCGACGCCGTACCAGACCACCCCGATCAGCAGCAGTCCGGGCAGCGCCACCTGCACCGCCGCGATCAGCGCCCACATGCGGGCGCTGCGCACGGCCGCCCGGCGCACCTCCTGGGAGGCGCGGCGGTAGCGGGACAGGAACAGGTCCTCGCCGCCGATGCCGCGCAGCACGCGGAGCCCGGCGACGGTGTCCGTGGCGAGTTCGGTGGCCCGCCCCGCCTTGTCGCGCTGTTCGTCGGCGCGCCGCGTCGCGCGCGGCAGCAGCGGCAGCACGGCCAGCGTCAGCACGGGCACCCCGACCGCCAGCAGCCAGCCGATCCGGGGCTCGTAGACGATCAGCGCCACGCAGACGGCGACCGTGGTGATCAGGGCCGCCGTGAAGCGGGAGAACGCCTCGACGAACCAGCCGATCTTCTCCACGTCACCCGTGGAGACGGCCACCACCTCGCCCGCCGCGACCTGCCGGGTCAGCGTGGAGCCCAACTGGGCCGTCTTGCGGGCGAGAAGCTGCTGCACTCGCGCCGAGGCGAGGATCCAGTTGCTCACGCTGACCCGGTGCAGCATGGTGTCGCCCAGTGTCATGAGGATGCCGATCAGCGCCATCAGGCCGCCCGCGAGCGCCAGTCGGGCGCCGGAGCGATCGGAGACGGCCTGCACGGCCACGCCCACGGCGGCGGGGAAGAAGGCCACGGCGGCCATGTGGAGCGTTCCCCAGAGCGCGGCCTTGATCTGGCCGCCCAGTTGGTTGCTGCCCAGCCACAGCAGGAAACGCGGGCCGGAACGTACGTCCGGTCGGCCGGGATCGGTATACGGAAGGTCTCTGATCTGCATGGCATCTCACGGGTAGCGGTGCGCCGGCGGGTAGCCGTGAAAGGTTCGCCGTATTCGCCGTCCGAATTCAACTGGTTATCCGGAGTGAGCGGCCTGGCGCGGCCACGGGGCGCTGCCCCGAAGCGGCCCGGGGGCGGCGGCGCGGGTGAGACGCGGCGGCGGGGCCCGGCCGCGCGGGGCGGCCGGGCCCATGGCTCACTCCTCGGGCTTCCGCGAATCCATGCCCGGCCGCTTGTGCCGCCACAGGCCGCGGGTGAAGTCGGGGAATTCCTGCGGCGCGCCCTTCGCCTTGATGGAGGCGTTGCTCAGCGGAACGGGCGCGGTCCAGGTCGCCGCGTCGTACACGTCGAAGTCCGGGACCAGGCCCAGCCGCAGGGACTGCATCAGCCGGAAGATGAGGATGTAGTCCATGCCGCCGTGCCCGCCGGGCGGGTTGGCGTGCTCCTTCCACAGCCAGTGGTCCCAGTGGGCGTACTTCCCGAAGTCGCCCCACTGGTCGTCGGTGTGGTCCGGCTCGATGTAGATCCGCTCCGGGTAGTCCTCGAAGAGGCCCTTCGTGCCGCCGAGGCTGTTGACGCGGCTGTAGGGGTGCGGGGTCGAGACGTCGTGCTCCAGCCGGATCACCCGGCCCTTGGCCGTCTGGATGAGGCTGATGGTCCGGTCGGCCTCGATGTACGACTCCTTCCACGAGGGGTCGCCCGGCGGCACGTGCTCCTTGCGGTAGGCGGCGAGCCCCAGGGAGGGGGAGCCGACGCTGGTGATCCGTACGGCGCGGTCGCCCCGGTTGACGTCCAGGTAGTTGGCGACGGGGCCGAGGCCGTGGGTGGAGTAGATGTCGCCGCGCAGCCGGGTGTGCCACTGCCGCCGCCACCCGTTCTCGTAGTAGACGGGGTCGAAGAGCAGGGCGCGCAGATCGTGGTTGTACGCGCCCGCGGCGTGCAGCAGGTCTCCGAAGAGCCCCGCGTGCGCCATTCGCAGCACCCGCATCTCGTTCCTGCCGTAGCAGCAGTTCTCCAACTGCATACAGTGCCGCCGGGTGCGCTCGGAGAGGTTCACCAGCTCCCAGAGCTGGTGGAGTTCCATCGCCAACGGGCACTCCACGCCGACGTGCTTGCCGCTCAGCATCGCCGTGCGGCACATCTCGAAGTGCCAGTCCCAGGAGGTGGCGACGTAGACGAAGTCGATGTCCCCGCGCGCGCAGAGGTTCTCGAAGTCGTCCTCGCCGTTGGTGTAGACGGCGGGCATGGGCTGGCCCGCGGCGGTCACCTTGGCCGCGGCCCGCGCGGCCTTCTCCTTGACGATGTCGCAGAGCGCGACGACTCGCACCCCCGGCACCGCGAGAAACAGGTCGATCATGCTGCCGCCGCGGTTGCCGAGCCCGATGAGACCGACGCGGACCGTGGACCGGCGCTCGAACGGCACTCCGATCATCGTGGGCCCCCGCCGCTTCGGCTCGGCGGACAGATCTTCGGCCGCGGGCGCGCTCTGGGCCGCGGGTCTGCCGCCGGGCGCGGAGCCTGCGCTGTCGGCGGCGGCGCTCTGGGCGCTGAGCCCGCCGAGCCCCAGGCCGGCGCCGGCGGCGCCCGCCGTCCAGAGCAGGGAGCGGCGGCTGGGACCGGGTTCTTCGCCGTGGTTCTGCGGTGCTGCCTCGTTCATCGACCCTCCAGGGGAGCTGACGGTGCGTGGCCTGCGCAGGAACTTCGGTCAGGACCATGACGGGTGGTGCGGCAGGTGCGCAAGAGGCCCAGGCGATTCCCAAGGGCGAGCGAGGCGGTTCCGACGGCCGTACAGGGCGGTGGGCGACTGCGGTCCATGGCGATCGGCGGCGAGCGGCGGCCCCGTCGTATCCTCGGCGGTGCACCTTGACGTGTTCACCGCCGGACGGCAGTCTCCGTCCCAGAACCCCCACGGTGGCCTGGCGCGTGGCTGCCTTCGAGGGCACCAGCCGTGCCCGTACACCGAAGGAGCCGCACGTGTACCTGCGCACCCGCGTCCTGCGCGGCGCCGTGGCCGGGCTGACCGCCGCCGCCTGCCTCGCCGCCATCGCCCCGGACTCCTCACGGGCCACTCCGGCAGGCGGAAAGACCGTCACCGCCACCCTCTTCGAGTGGAAGTACGACGCCGTGGCCCGCGCCTGCGCCGAATCGCTCGGCCCCGCGGGCTACGGCTACGTCGAGGTGTCGCCCGCCTCCGAACACATCCGGGGCGACCAGTGGTGGACCTCCTACCAGCCCGTCGGCTACCGCGTCGCGGGACGGCTCGGCGACCGGAACGCCTTCCGGAAGATGGTCGAGACCTGCCACGCGGCGGGCGTCAAAGTGATCGCCGACGCCGTCGTCAACCACATGTCGGCCGGATCGGGCACCGGCACCGGCGGCACGCCCTACACCAAGTACGACTACCCCGGCTACTACCAAGTCCAGGACTTCCACGGCTGCCGCAAGGACATCAACGACTACCGCGACCGCGGCGACGTGCAGAACTGCCAGCTCGTCGGCCTCGCCGACCTCGACACCGGCAGTGCGTACGTACGCACCACCATCGCCCGATACCTGGACGACCTGCGCTCGCTCGGGGTGGACGGCTTCCGCGTCGACGCCGCCAAACACATCGCCGCGGCCGACCTCGCCGCCATCAAGGCCAGCATGGCCGACCCGGGCTTCTGGGTGTCCGAGGTGATCTACGGCGCGGGCGAGGCCGTACAGCCCGAGGAGTACACCGGCATCGGGGACGTCGACGAGTTCCGCTACGGAACGCACCTCGAAGCCGCCTTCCGCAGCGGCGACCTGACGAGCCTCCGGCACATCGGCGACGCCAAGCTCAGCAGCGGCAGCGCCCGTACGTTCGTCGACAACTGGGACACCGAGCGCAACGGCTCCACCCTCACCTACCGGGACTCGGCCGCCTACACCCTCGCCAACATCTTCATGCTCGCCTCGCCCTACGGCGCACCCAACGTCTACTCCGGCTACGCCTGGACCGACCGGGACGCGGGCCCGCCGGACGGCGGCGCGGCGCGCTGCGACAACGCCGCCTGGACCTGCACGCACGCCCGGCCGGACATCACCGCGATGGTCGGCTTCCGCAATGCCGTCGCCGACGCCCCGCTGGCCAACTGGTGGGACGACGGCCGCGGTGCCATCGCCTTCAGCCGCGGCGACAAGGGATTCGTCGCCCTCAACAACGGCGACACCGCCGTCAGCCGGACCTTCGCCACCGGCCTGCCCGCCGGGACGTACCGCGATGTCGTCGCGGCACGACCGGACGACCGCGCGGGCGGCACGGTCACCGTCGCGGAGGACGGCACGGCGACCGTGACGGTGGGTGCCAAGAGCGCGCTGGCCCTGCACATCGGCGCCCGGACGTAGCGGCTACGGACGGCCCGGACGTAACGGCTACGGACGCCCGTAGACCGCCCGCCCGCCCGCTCCTACCGGCCCCAGCCCCCACCGGCCGCCGTCCCCCCTCCGACCGCGTCAGACGGCGGAGGGGCGCGTCGCGCGCTCCAGTTCCAGCAGCACCGAGTGGTAACTGCGGCCGGTGGCGTGGTCCATGCCGATCTCGCACATCCGGTTCGCCGACAGATGGGCGTCGTACGGCCGCGACGTCACCTCCGCCGCCTCCCGTGCCGTGGCCGACTGCGTCAACTCCTTGTGCAGCATGCCGCGGTCGCCGGCGAAGGCGCAGCACCCCGCGTCGTCCGGCACCACCACCTCCCGTGCGCACGCCTCGGCGACCGTCACCAACTGCGCCTCGTCCCCCAGATGCCGCATGGAACAGGTCGGGTGCAGAACGGCCGAATCGATGGTCCGCAACACCGTCAGCTCGGGCAGCAGCTCCTCGGCCGCCCAGACCACCGAGTCGACGACGGTCAGCTCCGCGTGCAGCTTCCGGTTGTCCTCGGTGAGGTACGGCACCACCTCGTGGGCGATGCCCAGCGTGCACGATGTGGCGTCGACGACCAGCGGCAGCCGGCCGCCGGCCGTCCAGCCCCACGCGGCCTCGACGATGCGGTTGGCCATCACCGCGTTGCCCTCGTCGTACCCCTTGGAGTGCCAGATCGTCGCGCAGCACGTGCCCGCCACGTCCCCCGGGATCCACACCGGCTTTCCGGCGCGCTCCGAGACCGCGACCACGGCCTCCGGCAGGGAGGGCCCCGTGTACCCCGCGGGCTCCCCGAAGATCCGGTTGACGCAGGCCGGGTAGTAGACGGCGACCGCGCCGACGCGGCGCGTCGCCGGCAGCCTGCGGGCCGCCGCCCCCGGGATCTCCGGCAGCCACTCGGGCATCAGGTCGGGCCGTACGGCCTTGCGCGCGGCCCCGGTCACCGACTCCAGCAGCCGGTCGCTGATCTGCTGCGCCGCGCCCACCGCGAGCCGCGCGGACTTCTCCACCACCTTGAAGCGCTTGGCGGCCAGCGCGGCCGTGCGCTCCTCGCGGGGCGAGTGCCGCTGGTGCCGGAAGTCCTTCATCATCGCGCCGGTGTCGATGCCGACCGGGCAGGCGAGCTTGCACGTCGAGTCGCCGGCGCAGGTGTCCACGGCGTCGTAGCCGTAGCTGTCCAGCAGGCTGTCGGTGACCGGCGAGCCCGGGGACTGGCGCATCATCTCCCGGCGCAGCACGATCCGCTGGCGCGGCGTGGTCGTCAGGTCGCCGCTGGGGCACGTCGGCTCGCAGAAGCCGCACTCGATGCACGGGTCGGCGACCTCCTCGACCCGCGGGATGGTCTTGAGGCCGCGCAGGTGCGCCTTCGGGTCGCGGTCGAGCAGGACGCGCGGGGCGAGGATGGTCCGGGGATCGAGGAGCCGCTTGATGCGCCACATCAGCTCCGTCGCCCGCGGCCCCCACTCCAGCTCCAGGAACGGGGCGATGTTGCGGCCCGTGGCGTGCTCTGCCTTCAGGGACCCGTCGAAGCGCTCCACCGTGAGCGCGCAGAACTCGTCCATGAAAGCGGCGTACCGCTCCACGTCGGACGGCTCGGCCGCGTCGAAGGCGAGCAGGAAGTGCAGATTGCCGTGGGCGGCGTGGCCGGCCACGGCGGCGTCGAAGCCGTGCCGCTCCTGGAGCTCCAGGAGCGCTTCGCACGCTTCGGCCAGCCGCGACGGCGGAACCGCGAAGTCCTCGGTGATCAACGTCGTCCCGGACGGACGCGAGCCGCCCACCGCGGTGACGAACGCCTTGCGGGCCTTCCAGTAGCCGTTGATGACACCGGGGTCGCGGGTGAAGGCGTTGGTGACCGAGGGGACCGGCGCGGTGAGTTCGAGGCCGCCGATCGCCTCGTTCGCGATCCGCTCGTACTCCGTCAGGGCCGCCTCGTCGGGCGCGCGGAACTCGACCAGCAGGGCCGTCGCCTCCTTCGGCAGCTCCGCCCAGTCGGCCGGTACGCCCGCGACGCTGACGGAGGCCCGCAGCGTGTTGCCGTCCATCAGCTCCACGGCGAGCGCGCCCGCCTCGTTGAACAGCGGCACGGCCGCGGCCGCCGCCTGGAGGGTCGGGAAGAAGAGCAGGGCGGTGGAGGTGAGCCGGTGCAGCGGCAGGGCGTCGAAGACGACCTCCGAGATGAACCCGAGCGTGCCCTCGGAGCCCACCATCAGGCCGCGCAGGATCTCCACCGGCGTGGAACCGTCCAGAAAGGAGTCGAGACGGTAGCCGTTGGTGTTCTTGATCTCGTACTTCGCGCGAATCCGGGCCGCTAGCGCGCCGTCCGCCTCGATCTCCGCCTTGAGGGCCAGCAGCCCCGCGCACAGCTCCGGCTCGGCTTCCGCCAGCTTCTCGTCGGCCCCCGGGGCACCGGTGTCCACGACGGTCCCGGACGGCAGTACGAGCGTCAGGGAGCGGACCGTGCGGTACGAGTTCCGGGTGGTGCCCGCCGTCATGCCGGAGGCGTTGTTCGCGACGACGCCGCCCACGGTGCAGGCGATGGAGCTCGCCGGGTCCGGCCCCAGCACGCGGTCGTGCCGGGCGAGTGCGGCGTTCGCCCGTACGACGGTGGTACCGGGCTGGATACGGGCCCGCTCACCGTCGCCCAGGACCTCGATGCCCGCCCAGTGGCGGCGGACGTCGACGAGGATGTCCTCGCCCTGCGCCTGCCCGTTGAGCGAGGTGCCGGCGGCCCGGAAGACCACCTGGCGGCCCTTGGCATGGGCGTAGGAGAAGACGGCCGAGATGTCGTCCACGTCCTCGGCGAGCACGACTACCTGGGGCGTGAAGCGGTACGGGCTCGCGTCCGAGGCATAGCGCACCAGGTCGGAGACCTTCCACAGCACCTTCTCCGGGCCGAGCAGCGCCTCCAGATCACCGCGCAGCGGCTGCGGCGTGCCCTGGGAACGGTCGCTCGCGACGCGGTCGGGGGAGGGCGCCCGCGTCGTGGTCGGCCGGAGTGCGTCGGGGTCGGGCTCCAGCAGCGGCATGGTGCTCTCCTCGTGGTGCGTCTCGGCGCCCATGACTGGGCGCGAGCTTCGTGCGTGGTGTCGTGACGTCGAAGTGTCGAGATGTCGGGTTTGGGCCTCAGGGTCTCGGAATGCCGTACGGATTCATGGTGCCGGGTCGGGGTGTCGTCCCGGGCGGCGGGGTGTTCTCGGGCGGAGGGCGGAGGGCGGAGGGCGGAGGGCGGAGGGCGGAGGGCGGAAGATGGAGGGCGGAGAGCAGGACCAAGGGCCCAGGGCTGGGGCCGGGCCCGGGGCTGGACCCGGGGCAAGGGGTCAGCAGCGGCCGTTCGGCCCGGCCATGAGCTGGGTCAGGAGTTCGCTGAGCGCTTCGCGCTGCTCGTCGTCCAAGGGGGCCAGGATGTCCTCCGCGGCCGTCCGGCGCGCGTCGCGCAGCGCGCGGAGCGTCGAGCGGCCGCGGTCCGTGAGCTCGATCCGGATGACGCGGCGATTGGCCGGGTCCGGCACCCGGCGCACCGCCCCGGCCTCCTCCATCGCGTCGACCAGCGTCGTCACCGCGCGCGGCACGACCTCCAGCCGCTCGGCGAGGTCGGCCATCCGCGGCGGCGCGTCGCCGAAATGCGCGACGGTGCGCAGCAGCCGGGACTGGGCGGGGGTGATGCCCACCGGTTCGAGGAGGCGGCGCTGGGCGCGGTGGAGTCTGCGGTTCAGGCGCAGCAACTGTTCGGCGAGGAGGCCGGTCGGGTCGGGGGCCGTCATGATCACAGGATACAGGACTCCATGCATTGTGAGTATAGGTAACAATGAGCTATGCTCGGCGATGTTTCGTTGTCACACCGCTGAATCCGTTGTGAAACCGCACCTCCCTACACCCGAACCCCTGTGAAGGAGCCCATGCCCCGCGACGACATCGAATGGACGCCCCCATCCGCAGATCCGGAGCAGCCCGCGCAGTTGCGGCGCATCCTCCGGCTCTTCCGCCCCTACCGCGGCCGCCTCGCCCTTGTCGGGCTGCTGGTCGCCGCCTCCTCGCTGGTCTCGGTCGCCTCGCCGTTCCTGCTCCGCGAGGTGCTGGACGTCGCCCTGCCCCAAGGCCGTACGGGGCTGCTCAGCCTGCTCGCGCTGGGCATGATCGCCGCCGCGGTCGTCACCAGCGTCTTCGGCGTCCTGCAGACCCTCATCTCCACCACCGTCGGCCAGCGCGTCATGCACGACCTGCGCACGGGTGTCTTCGCCCAGCTCCAGCGCATGCCGCTGGCGTTCTTCACCCGCACCCGCACGGGCGAGGTCCAGTCCCGCATCGCCAATGACATCGGCGGCATGCAGGCCACCGTCACCTCCACCGCCACCTCGCTGGTCTCCAACCTGACCAGCGTCATCGCCACGGTCGTGGCGATGCTCGCCCTGGACTGGCGGCTCACCGTCGTCTCGCTGCTCCTGCTGCCGCTGTTCGTATGGATCAGCCGCCGAGTCGGCCGCGAGCGCAAGAAGATCACCTCGCAGCGGCAGAAGCAGATGGCCGCGATGTCCGCGATGGTCACCGAGTCCCTCTCCGTGAGCGGCATTCTGCTGGGCCGCACGATGGGCCGCGCCGACTCCCTCACCAAGGGCTTCGCCGCGGAGTCCGAGCGACTCGTCGGCCTTGAGGTGCGCTCCAACATGGCCGGCCGGTGGCGGATGTCCACCATCGGCATCGTCATGGCCGCCATGCCCGCCCTCATCTACTGGGCCGCGGGACTGGCGCTCCAGCTCGGCGGCCCCGCCGTCTCCATCGGCACCCTGGTCGCCTTCGTCTCGCTCCAGCAGGGCCTGCTGCGGCCCACGGTCAGCCTGCTCACCACCGGCGTCCAGATCCAGACCTCGCTCGCGCTCTTCCACCGCATCTTCGAATACCTCGACCTGCCGGTGGAGATCGACGAACCCGCGCAGCCCGTGCACCTCCAGACCGTCCGCGGCGACGTCCGCTTCGAGAACGTCTCCTTCTCATACGACCCGCAGGGGACCGGTGACCCGCAGGAGTCCGGTGCCCCTCAGGAGTCCGCTGACCCGAAGAGCGCGGAGGACCAGGAGACCGCCGACGCCGCGGGCCGGGCCCTCACGCTCAGCGGGATCGATGTGAGCGTCCCGGCGGGAGGCAGCCTGGCGGTCGTCGGGCCCACCGGCTCCGGCAAGAGCACGCTGAGCTATCTCGTGCCCCGGCTCTACGACGTCACGGGCGGCCGCGTCATGATCGACGGGGTCGACGTCCGCGACCTGGACTTCGACACGCTGTCGCGGGCGGTGGGGGTGGTCTCGCAGGAGACGTACCTCTTCCACGCCTCCGTCGCCGACAATCTGCGGTTCGCCAAGCCCGACGCCACCGACGACGAGATAGCCGCCGCCGCGAAGGCCGCGCAGATCCACGACCACATCGCCGCCCTGCCCGATGGTTACGACACCCTGGTCGGCGAGCGCGGTTACCGCTTCTCCGGCGGCGAGAAGCAGCGCCTGGCCATCGCCCGGACCATATTGCGCGACCCGCCCGTGCTCATCCTCGACGAGGCCACCAGCGCGCTGGACACCCGTACCGAGTTCGCGGTCCAAGAGGCGATGGACGCGCTCTCCGCCGGGCGGACGACCATCACCATCGCGCACCGGCTCTCCACGATCCGCGACGCCGACCAGATAGTCGTGCTCGACGGCGGTCGCATCATGGAGCGCGGCACCCATGACGAACTGCTCGCGCAGGACGGCCGGTACGCGGCCCTGGTGCGGCGCGACACGCGCCTCGCCCCCGCGGCCTGACCTCCCAGGGCACCGCGCAGACGCACCGCCGGACCGCGCAGACGCAGCGCGACCGGACCCTGTGCGGACCGAGCGCTGTGCGGACCGGGCGGGTCCGGTACCCCCGGCGTCCCGGTCGCGTTAGTGGGCGGCCGTGCCGGGGGAGTAGCGGATCATGACGAGTACCGATCACATAGCGGCCGGGCGCGGCGAGCCCTCCGGCGCGCGTCCCGTCTCCGCACTCCGCCAGCTCGCGGCGGCCTCTGTCGGGAACGCCGCCGAGTGGTACGACTGGTACGCGTACTCGTTCCTGGCCGTGTTCTTCGCGGATCAGGTCTTTCCCAAGGGGGCCGGGAACTCCCTCGTTCCGCTGCTCTCCACCTTCGCCGTCTTCGCCGTCGGCTTCTTCATGCGCCCCGTGGGCGGCCTGCTCATGGGGGCCGTCGCCGACCGCCACGGCCGCCGCACCGCGCTCACGGTCACCATCCTGCTCATGGGCGGCGGCAGTCTCCTCGTCGCCGTCACCCCCACCTATGCCGCCGCGGGCGTCCTCGCGCCGGTCGTCCTCGTCATCGCGCGGCTCGTCCAAGGGCTGTCCGTAGGCGGCGAATTCGCGGCGTCCACCACCTTCCTCGTGGAATCGGCGGGGCCGGGCCGGCGCGGCCTGTTCTCCAGCTTCCAGTACGTGTCCACCACCATCGGCCAGCTCCTCGCCTCCGGTGTGGCCGCGCTCCTCACTCATCTGCTCACGGACGGCCAGATGGGCGCGTGGGGCTGGCGCGTGCCGTTCCTGATCGGCGCGCTCATCAGCCTCGTGGGGTTCTGGGTCCGGCAGGGGGCGCACGAGACGCGCAGCGCGGAGCAGCGGGCGGCCGCCCGTCCCGCGCTCTTCGAGGCGTTGCGCAGCCATCCCCGCGAATCCCTGCTGATCTGCGGCATCACCGCGGGCGGCACCATCGCCTACTACACCTGGACCACCTACCTGCCCACTTACGCCGAGGTCAACGCGGGCTTCGACAAGGGCGACGCGCTGCTCGTCGGCACCATCTCGCTGGCCTTCTTCGCGCTGCTCCAGCCGCTCGGCGGGATGCTCTCCGACCGCATCGGCCGCAAGCCGCTGCTCCTCACCTTCGCGGTGGGCTTCGCCGCCCTCGCGGTGCCCCTGCTGCACGCGGTCACCGACGCGTTCCTCTCCCTCCTGCTGGTCCAGTGCGCGGGCATGGTCCTGCTCACCGGCTACACCGCGGTGGCCGCCGCCGTGAACGCCGAGGTCTTCCCCGCACGCGTACGGGCGGCGGGCATCGGCTTCCCGTACTCGCTGACCGTGGCGCTCTTCGGCGGGACCGCCCCGTACGTCGGCACCTGGTTCAAACAGGCGGGCCACGCCGGGGGCTTCCCCTGGTACGTCGCCGGGCTCTGCCTAGTCTCGGCCTGCGTCTACTGCGTCCTGCCGGAGACCGCGAAGCGCCCGATGGAGCGCTGAGCACCGCCCGGCGTGCGCTGAGGCACAGCCGCGGACCAGCACGGCACAGTGCAGCGGCAACGCGGCGGCGCCGCACCTCCCTGGGACGGGGAGATGCGGCGCCGCATGGGGAAGGCGTCTGTCAGACGAGCCAACCCACGAAGTGGACGACGCCGGCGAGCAGGTTGGTGAGGATGTTCATGGTGTTGCCTTCTCCTTGGTGCAAATGTGGGACCAACATCCGGCCCGCCATGGGGACTTGAGCCGGATGCGCGATGACGGTCTGCAGCCCGCCGCTTGCGCACCGTAAGCATCATGCGCCACAGGGTGATTTCGCAATCTCTCGCGGCACGATCACGCGTTCTAGCGAACGTCCGACCCCTTGTTCGTGTGTTCATCGGGCCCAGGGCCCGGTCGAGATCCGGGTTCAGGGCCCTCCGGGGAGAGTTCAGGGCTGTCCGGAGGGCCGACTCCGGCATCCACCGCGTCGATCTCCGTCGCCGCCGGGTCGAGTACGCGCGCGAGGAAGGACCGCGTACGGGCGTGCCGCGGGGCGCCGACGACCTGCTCCGGGGCGCCCTCCTCGACGATCACGCCGCCGTCCATGAACACCACCCGGTCCGCGACCTCCCGCGCGAAGCTCATCTCGTGCGTGACCACGAGCATCGTCATGCCCTCGTCGGCGAGCGAGCGCATCACCGCGAGCACCTCGCCCACCAGCTCCGGGTCGAGCGCCGACGTCGGCTCGTCGAACAGCATCAGCTCGGGGTCCATGGCCAGCGCCCGCGCGATCGCGACACGTTGCTGCTGGCCGCCGGAGAGCTGCGCCGGATAGGCGGACTCCTTGTCCGTGAGCCCCACCCGCGCCAGCCGCTCCCGCGCCACCCGCGCCGCCTCCGCCTTGTCGCGGCGCAGCACCCGCCGCTGGGCGATGGTCAGATTGCCCAGGGCCGACAGGTGCGGGAAGAGGTTGAACGACTGGAAGACCATGCCGATCCGCCGCCGCACCCGGTCGATGTCCACCTCCGGATCGGTGATCTCGACGCCGGCCACCGTCACCGTCCCGGACGTCGGCTCCTCCAGCAGGTTCACGCACCGCAGCAGCGTGGACTTGCCGGACCCGGACGGACCGATCACGCAGACCACCTCGCCGCGCGCCACCCGGAAGTCGATGCCGCGCAACACCTCCAGGTCGCCGAAGGACTTGCGCAGGCCGCGGACCTCTATCGCCGTGCCGTCCCCAGCACCCGCCCGGCCGCTCCCGTCTCCGCCGCCGCCCGCCGCGCTGCTCCCCAGCCTGCCGCTGCCGAGGCTGCCGCTGTCCACCTCGCCGCCGCCCACTCCACCGCTCCTCGCCGCGCCGCTCCCGGCGTCGCTCGTCACGCCGCTCACCTCGCCCTCGCCGTACGGGCCTCAAGCCGCCGCACGAGATGGCCGAGCGGCAGCGTGATGACCAGATAGCACAGCCCCGCGATCAGGATCGGGGTGAGGCTGCGATTCTGATTGAGGGCGTCCCGGCCGAACTTGGACAGCTCGTACTGGTCGAGCGAGAGCCCCAGCAAATACACCAGCGACGAATCCTTCGTCAGCAGGATCAGCTCATTGGTCAGCGGCGGCAGCACGATCCGGAACGCCTGCGGAATCACGATCGACACCATTGCCCGGCTCTGCGACATGCCCAGCGAACGCGCCGCCTCCGTCTGTCCCTTGGGCACCGCCTGAATTCCCGCCCGTATCGTCTCCGCCATATATGCCGCGCCGACGAGGCCGAGCGCCAGCATCACCGTCGCGTACTGGTTGATGGCGACCTGGAAGGCGAGCGGGACGCCGAATCCCAGGGCGATGAAGACCAGCAGCGTGGGAACGCCGCGGAAGAACTCGATATAGGTGACGGCCAGCCAGCGGTAGGGCGGGACTTCCGAGAGCCGCAGCAGCGCCAGCAGGAGCCCGAGAGCCAGCCCGAAGCCGAATCCGAGCAGGGTGTAGATGATGGTGTTGACGAGCGCCGTGGTGATGATGTCGGGGAACTGGGCCTTCGCGACGCCGGCGTCGAAGAAGGCGCGCCGGATCTCGCCCCAGTCGGCGGCGAAGACCAGCGTGAGCAGGATGGCGGCGAGCACGGCGTACTGGACGGCGCGTATCGCGCGGGCGCGCTGTCGGCGGGACATGGCCATGTGAGGCGGCCTCCTCACTTCTTGGGGGCGGCGGAGAACCATTTGCGGTAGATACGGTCGTAGCGACCGTCCGCCTTGGCCTTCTTGAGCACCTTGTTGACCTCCTCGCGCAGCGCGTCATTGCCGGTCTGCACGCCGAAGCCGTACTGCTCGCCCGTACGGAATTCGGCGGCCACCGCCAGCTCCGGGTTCTTCTTCGCGTAATCCAGGAGGACGCCGTTGTCATGGACGACCGCGTCGAGCTGTCCCGTCTTGAGATTGGTCAGGAGCAGGGCCAGGTCCTCGAACTGGACCTTGGTCGCCCCCGGGGCGTGCTTCCGCCCGTAGACCTCGCCGGTGGTGCCCTGCTGGACGCCCAGCCGCTTCCCCTTGAGATCGGCCAGGGACCGGTACGGCGCCCCCTTCTTGGCGAGCAGGGCCTGGGTCGCCTCGAAATAGCTGTCCGAGAAGTCCAGGTTCTTCTCGCGCACCGGCGTGATGGTCATGCCGGCCGCGGCGATATCGCACTTCCGGGTATTGAGGTCCTCGCCGGTCTGAATTCCCTCGAAGGGCGTGTCCACGATTTCCTGCTTCACCTTCAGATCCTCCGCGACCAGATCCACCAGATCCACATCGAAGCCCACGATCTTGTTGTTCTTGCGGACCTGGAACGGCTCGTAGGGCAGATGGGTGCAGGTCTTCAGCTTCCCCTTCTCGACCAGGCTCAGCTCCGAGCCGTCCGATCCGGAGACCTTGGTGCTGGTACAGCCGACCAGCAGGGCCAGAGCGGCGGTGGTGGCGGCGAGGGCGGACAGCGCTGAGCGGGTGAACACGACGCCTCCATGCTGCGATCGGCGAACAGTTGCTCATGATCAGTGAGTTGTGCCGCATCCTGCCACCGCCCGCAGCCCCTGTCTGCCCCCGCGCACGCGCCCGGCCAGGGAAAGCACATTGGCTCTAACCTCGGTGAGCATGAGAAAGCCGATGCTGGACACCGACCGGCTCTGCGACCGGATCGAACGGTTGGACGCGGACGTACGGGCCTTCATAGCCGAACCCGGACGCCGCGAGCGGCTGCGCGCCGAGGGCATCGAGGCCGCCGAAAGGGCCGCGCGCCGCCCCGAGGGCGCCGACGAACCGCCCCTGTACGGCGTAGCGGTCGGCGTGAAGGACATCATCCGCGTCGACGGCCTGCCCACGCGCGCCGGATCCGAGGTGCCCGCCGAGGCCCTGCACGGCCCCCAGGCCGTGGTTGTCGACCGGCTGCGGGCAGCGGGCGCGCTGGTGGCCGGGAAGACGGTGACGGCGGAGTTCGCCGTGCTCGCCCCGGGGCCCACCCGCAACCCGCACAATCTGGAGCACTCGCCCGGCGGTTCGAGCAGCGGTTCGGCCGCCGCCGTCGCGGCGGGCATGGTGGAGCTGGCGATCGGCACCCAGACCGTCGGCTCCGTGATCCGCCCGGCCGCGTTCTGCGGCGTGGTCGGCTACAAACCCACCCACGGCCGCATCCCCGTCGCCGGCGTCATCGACAACGCGCCCACGCTGGACACGGTCGGCGCCTTCGCGCCCGACGTCGCGGGCGTGGCGCGGGCCGCCGCCGTGCTCTGCGACGGCTGGCGGGAGGCCGCCGCGTACGACCGGCCGCCGGTCCTCGGCGTCCCGGACGGCCCCTATCTCCGGCGCGCCGAGGACGAGGCGCTCGCCGCCTTCGAACGCCAGGTCGAGCGGCTGGCCGACGCCGGATTCCCGGTCCGCCGGGCCCCGTTCATGGCGGACTACGACGAGATCGTCCGGCAGCAGTTCCTCGTCAACCGCTACGAGGTCGCCCGCACCCACGCCGACTGGTTCCCGCGCTACGAGCAGCACTACCGCGCGGAGACGGCGGCCGCGATCCGGGAGGGCCACGACGTCACGCGGGCGGACTACGAGGGCGCGCTGCGGCACCGCTACGAGTTCCGCGCCCGCCTGTCGCACACGATGGACGAGGCGGGCGTCGACCTGTGGATCACACCCGCCGCGCCCGGACCCGCGCCGCGCGGCATCGCCACCACCGGCAGCTCGATCATGAACCTGCCCTGGAGCTACGCCGGAGCGCCCGCCCTGACCGTCCCCGCGGACCGCTCCGCCGGCGGACTGCCGCTCGGCCTCCAGATCACCGCCGCGCCGGGAGCGGACGAGTACCTGATCGCGCGGGGCGCGGGGATCGAGGGGGCGGTCGCGGGGTGAGTGGGCGGCGTTTGGCGGGCGGGGAGGGGCCGGCCCGGGGGTACGACCGGCCGGCCGCCCGCCCGTCACCCCTCCGCCGCGTCCTCCACGATGATCACTTCGAGGGTGCGCGGGCCGTGTACGCCCTCCACGCGGTCCAGTTCGATGTCGCTCGTCGCCGACGGGCCCGAGATCCAGGTGAGCGGGTGGGCCGGGTCCAGCCGTTCCAGCCCCTGGACCACCGAGTCCACGACGTGGTCGCGGGCCCGTACCACGCAGATGTGGTGGTCGGGAACGAGCGTGATCCGGCGACGCCCCTGGTCGGGGCCGGCGTCGAGGACGATCGTGCCGGTCTCGGCGATCGCGACCGCGCACCCCGTGACGACGCTGTCCACCGCGTCCAGATCGCGCGCCGTGTTCTCGGCCGCGTCGGGCAGCCGCTCGACGTCCGCCTCCGCCAGCCACTCCGGCGGCAGCCCGGCCGGCACGACGACGCTGCGCGCACCGCGCTCGGCCAGCAGCCGGGCGATCAGCGCGGGCAGCTCGGCGGGGCCGCAACGGTGCACGTCGGCACGGTAGTCGGCCAGGTTCTCGGCCAGCAGGCCGACCCGTTCGGCGTGCGTACGGTCGCCGTGCGTCCGCCGGTAGTCGCGCGCCACCGGCTGGTCCTGCGGCCGCTCGTCCCGCGGCACGTCCGCCAGCGCGCGCCGCACCCTCCCCAGCACCCGCTCCCTGCTGCTCACTTCTCGCCCCTCTCGCCGCGCGTACGGGCCCACCAGTCCCGGAACGACTCCGCCGGCACCTCGGGCAGCTCGCGCGTGTCCGTCCAGGCGCGGCCGGGGCCCGGCAGCCGCTTGGGGTGGAACCGGCGGGTGCGGGCCGCGAGCCGCTGGCCGCCGCGGAGCGCGCCCGGATGGTCGAGCGCCCAGCGGGCGGCCCGCATCGCGGCGCGCTCGGCGGCGTGCCCCTTCGCGGGTTTGATGACCGCCTTCGAGCCGCGGAGCGTCACCTCCCCGCCCTCCACGACCCGTTCCCGCAGGTGGATCAGGACCTCCGGGATGTCGATGGCGACCGGGCACACCTCGTAGCACGCCCCGCACAGCGAGGACGCGTACGGCAGCGACGCCTCCAGGGAGCCGCCGACGCCCCGTAGCTGCGGCGTGAGGATCGCGCCGATCGGGCCCGGGTACGCCGACCCGTACGCGTGGCCGCCGGCCCGCTCGTAGACGGGGCACACATTGAGACAGGCCGAGCAGCGGATGCAGCGCAGCGCCTGCCGGCCGACCCGGTCGGCGAGCGTGTCCGTACGGCCGTTGTCGAGCAGCACCAGGTGGAAGTCGCGCGGGCCGTCGCCGTCGGCGGTGCCGGTCCAGGTGGAGGTGTAGGGGTTCATCCGCTCGGCGGTCGAGGAACGGGGGAGCAGTTGCAGGAACACCTCCAGGTCCTGCCACGTCGGCACGATCTTCTCGATCCCGACCACCGAGATGAGCGTCTCGGGGAGCGTCAGACACATCCGGCCGTTGCCCTCGGACTCGACGACGACCAGCGTGCCCGTGTCGGCCACCATGAAGTTCGCGCCCGAGATGCCCACCTTGGCGCTGAGGAACTTCTCGCGCAGATGCAGCCGCGCCGCCTCCGCGAGTTCGCGCGGCTCGTCGCCGAGCCCGTCCGGCGCGGGGCGGCCCCACGCCGCCATCCGCTCGCGGAAGATGTCGCGGATCTCGCCGCGGTTGCGGTGGATCGCCGGGACCAGGATGTGCGAGGGGAGATCGTCGCCGAGCTGCACGATCAGCTCCGCGAGGTCGGTCTCGTACGCGCTGATCCCGGCCTCGGCCAACGCCTCGTTGAGGCCGATCTCCTGCGTCGCCATCGACTTGACCTTGACGACCTCGCGCTCGCCGGTGTCCTGGACGAGCCGGGTCACGATGCGGTTCGCCTCGGCCGCGTCCACCGCCCAGTGCACGGTGCCCCCGGCGCGGGTGACGGACTCCTCCAACCGCTCCAGATAGTGGTCGAGGTGACGGAGCGTCCGGTCCTTGATGGCGGCCCCGGCGGCGCGCAGCGCGCCCCAGTCGTCCAGCTCCGCCACGGCCTTCGCGCGCTTGGCGCGGATGGTGTGGGTGGCGTGCCGGAGATTGCCGCGGAGCTGGGCGTCCTGCGTGGAGGCCGCCGCGGCCTCGGGGAACGGCGCGCGGGAGGCGGCGGGGTGGCTGCCGGGCATGCCGAGGTACGTACGGCTCACCGCGGGCTCCCTTCAACTGCGGCCCGCGCGGCGGAAGGCGGTGCGTCCTCCGTGGCGGCCAGGATCTCGGCGATGTGTACGGGCCGGGCCGCCGCGCCCTGCCGGGCCAGGGTGCCGCCGATGTGCATGAGGCAGGAGTTGTCGACGGCGCAGATGGTCTCGGCCCCGGTGTCCGCGATGGCGCGCGCCTTGTCGGCCCCCATCGCGGCCGAGACCGCGGCGTTCTTGACGGCGAACGTGCCGCCGAAGCCGCAGCACTCGTCCGCGCCCGCCAGCTCGCGCAGTTCGATGCCCCTGACATGCTCCAGCAGCCGCCGCGGCCGGTCGCCGAGGCCGAGCATCCGCAGCCCGTGACAGGTGGGGTGGTACGTGACGGTGTGCGGGTAGTACGCGCCGACATCCGTCACGCCCAGCACGTCGAGGAGGAACTCCGTCAGCTCGTACGTCTTCGGCACCGCGCTGGCCGCGGCCTCGGTCAGCTCCTCGCCCCGCCCCTCGGCCGACGCCTTCGCGCCGATCCGCGGGTAGTTGTCGCGGACCATCGCGGCGCACGAGCCGGACGGCGTGACCACGTAGTCGTACTCCCGGAAGGCCGCGGCGTAGCGGCGCACCAGCGGCTCGGTCTCGTGCCGGTATCCCGTGTTGAACTGGGGCTGTCCACAGCACGTCTGCGCGGGCGGGAAGTCCACCTCGACGCCGAGCCGCTCCAGCAGGGCGACGACGGCCTGCCCGGTGTGCGGATAGAGAGTGTCGTTGACGCAGGTGACAAAGAGCGCGACGCGCACGGAACCTCCTTCGAGCCTGCGGCCATACTGCCCCAGGGGCCTGGGGGTGTGAAGGATTCATCCGATGTCTGTCACGCCTTGCTCATAGTGGCGGGCGTGTCGAACCGCGACGCGAGCGGGGCGGCGCGCGCCGTCAGACGGCGACCGGCACGGGCTCGCGGGCGAGCAGTGCGCGAATGTCGCGGACGGCCATGCGGCCCGCCCGGTTCGCCCCGATGGTGCTCGCCGACGGGCCGTACCCCACCAGGTGTACGCGCGCGTCGCGGACCGCGCGGGTCCCCTCGACCCTGATCCCGCCGCCGCGCTCGCGCAGCCGCAGCGGGGCCAGATGGTCGATGACGGGACGGAAGCCGGTGGCCCAGACGATGACGTCGACGTCCACCGCGCGGGGCGCCTCCCCTCGCGCGCCGCCGTCCCAGGCCACCCCGGTCGGCGTGACGCGGTCGAACATCGGCAGCCGGTCCAGCACCCCGCTCTCCCGCGCCCGCCGCACCGCGTCCGTCAGCGGCAGGCCGGTCACCGAGACGACGCTGCGCGGCGGCAGCCCCTGCCGTACGCGCTCCTCGACGAGCGCCACCGCCGCCCGGCCGGCCCGCTCGTCGAACGGTCCCTCGCGGAAGACGGGCGGCCGTCGCGTCACCCACGTCGTACTGGCCGCCACCTCCGCGATCTCCATCAGATGCTGCGTCCCGGACGCCCCGCCGCCCACCACGAGCACCCGCTGACCTGCGAATTCCTCCGGCCCCGGATAGTTCGCGGTGTGGAGCTGACGTCCCCGGAACGTCTCCTGCCCCGGGTAGCGCGGCCAGAAGGGCCGGTCCCAGGTGCCGGTCGCGTTGATCACCGCCCGCGTCGACCAGTCCCCGTCGGACGTCCGTACGAGCAGCCGCCCGCCCTCGCCCTCCCGCACCTCCGCCACGTCCACCGGCCGGCGAACCCGCAGGTCGAAGGCGCGCTCGTACGCCGCGAAGTACTCCCCGATCACCTCGGACGACGGCCGCGACGGATCGGCCCCGGTCAGCTCCATACCGGGCAGCGCGTGCATCCCATGCACTTTCCCGTACGTGAGCGAGGCCCACCGAAACTGCCATGCGCCGCCGGGGTGCGGCGCGTGGTCCAGCACCACAAAGCCATCGCCGGGCCGGTACCCGGCCCGGCGCAGATGATAGGCGCCGGACAGGCCGGCCTGCCCGGCACCGATGACTACGACGTCCACCTCGCGCGCCCCGAAGTTGTTCATGGTTCTACTAACGGCGGAGGAGGGGGATTCCTTCCCGGCTTGCCAGGCTCGGCGCCGGTCCGACTGTCGAACTGATTTGCGCATTCCGAGACCTCTTGACGGGGGTGGTGAGGCGCAAGACAGTCGAGCAATCGAGTGCAAGTGGATCTGCAGGGGGAGCGGATATGAAGCTGCAATTCCTCGGGATCATCCCGAACACGCCGGATACGGACTCGCCGACGATCTGGCTGGACGAGGACAGCGGTGATCTGCTGATCCAGTCGTATCGGGCCAGCAAGGAGGAGGTGGAGGCGTGCCAGGCCATCGGGTCGGTCCCCGGGCACAGTACGGAAGTTCCGGACCATGAGGTGATCATCCGGCTGCCGAAAGTCATGCGACAGTACCTGCCGCCCCGCAACGGGGAGCAGGAACGATGACGAACCCCGTGCTTGAGGGGCTGGCAAAGGCTCGCCGCTCCGCTGTGCATCTGGAACTGCGCGACACCTATCAGCCCAGTGATCCCGAATTCATCGCGTGGCAGAACGGAAAGCGGCTGGACCCCGCCGCTGACCGTTCGACGTGGTGGCGGCCGTTCCTCGACGTGGTGACGGAGACGACGGCTCGCGGAGTGGTCATACGGCGCGCACGAGTCGTCTCGGAGCCCGTGACGGACTACATCCGGTACGAGTACGACGTGACTTTCCCCAATGTGGCGGCGGGGGAGCTGGTCCGCTGGCTGCCTCGGCGGAAGGCCGCTGACATTGGGCTTCCCGGTTCAGATCTGTGGATGTTCGACCGCGAGTCAGTACTGTTCACGCACTTTTCCGGCCTCGGGGAGGTCGTCGACCGGGAGTGGCGGACCGAACCGGAAGTCATTCGGCTGGTTGAGTCCGCCTTCGAGTCGGTGTGGGAGCGGGCTACTCCCCACGAGGAGTACGAACTGGTCTAGTGAGCCATGCCCCAATCAGCGTCATCCAGTGTCCAGCAAGCCCGGCAGCTCCTCGCTGAGCGCCTTCGGGAGCTGGTCAAGGACGCCGGGCTGGACGGCAAGGACCTTGCCGCGCTGTGCGGTTGGCATCCCTCCAAGGTGTCCAGGGTCTCAACGGCGAAGACGCAACCCAGCGCCGACGACATTCGGGCCTGGTGCCGGGCGTGCGGCGCGGAGGACCAGGCGGGGGACTTGATCGCCTCGCTGCGGGCCGTTGAGGGCATGTGGGTGTCTTGGCGCCGGATAGAGCGCGCGGGGTTGCGACGGTCGCAGGAGGACCGATTGCCGCTGTACGAACGGACTCGCCGGTTCCGCGCCTACTCGCCAGGACTGTTCCCGGGGCTGCTCCAGACGTTCGGGTACACAGAGGACGTACTGCGTGGCGTGCACCGACGGCGACGCGTGGTGATCGATGACGTGGCCGACGCCGTGGCGGCCCGCATGGAGCGTCAACGTGTGCTGAGGGAAGGGCAGCGCCAGTTCGCGTTCCTCGTGGAAGAGAGCGCGTTGGGCAACGCGTTGGGGGATGCCGAAACCCAAGCGGAGCAGCTCGACCACCTGCTGACTGTCGGCGCGCTGCCCAACGTCAGCATCGGCGTGATCCCTGTCGGCCTCGGGCGGCTCCGAATGCCCGTCGAGGGGTTCTGGATCTACGACATGGCGCAGGTCAACGTTGAGCTGGTGTCCGGATACCTCACGATCACGCAGCCCAGCGAAGTCACGATGTATGCGGAGACATTCGCCGAACTGGCAGGCCAGGCGGTGTACGGAGCGAAGGCACGCGCGCTGATGGCGTCGGCCATGGACTCACTCGGGTGAACGCCCCGCAATCGTGTGCAATCGGCTCGAAGTCAGAACGCGTGTGTTCCTAGCGTTGTCGCCATCCGCACAACGCGAAGGAGTCGGGCATGACCGAACCGACGAGATACAGCACGCCGCCGATTGATCTCCCGGACCCAACGCGCGTGGTGGAGCCCGCCCCGGCGCCCGACTGCAAAGGGTGCGCGGAACTGGCGAAGGTACGGGACTGGGCTCGGGCGGGTGGGGACATGACGACCGTGACGGACTGCAACGTGCGGATCGCGCGGCATCCCGAAGGCCACTGATGGTCACCAAGGTCCGCGTCGGCTCCCCGGCAGCCACGCGGCGCGCCTGAATCAAGACTCCGCCCCGCCCGCCTGGTCACTTATTTCCGGGCCGGCGCGGCGGGAGAGAAGCCCGCTCCGGCGGTGGGTCCCTGGACAGGTCGGACGCCGGAGCGGGTGTAACCCAGTCGCGGAGGAAATCCTCCGCGGCCCACGGGCCGCGCCACCGACCGTACGGCGGCGTGGCCTCCTATGAGAAGAGGAGGTCGGTACATGAGTGATGATGTGGCCGTCGAGACGTACGAGACACGCGTGCCTGACGCGGAAGGGTGGCGGGGCGTGCCCTTCCGGCACCCACGCAGCCTGCGACCCGCCCTGCGGGACGGAGGGAAGCACGACGGAGGACCGATGCCCCCGGAGGCTCCCCGTGAGCCGGAGCCGAGCGGGAGCGGCGGGGGCGAATGAGCCCCGGCTGGCCGCTATGACCCGCTGAAAGCGGCCCTGTCCGTGCTGTCCGTCCACACGGCACACGAACAGGGCCGCCCACTACCGCCCACCCCCCAACAGCAGTGGCGCGCCTCCAGGCGCCGAGGCCGGGCGGCCGTTGGTTGCGGGGATGCTGGTGAGCGGTGGGGCGGGGAGGTGGGGGAGGAGGCCGCGTGTGGCCAAATGGGGGGTCACGCCCTCGCCGAACCAGTAGGCCTCTTCGAGGTGCGGGTAGCCGGAGAAAACGAAGTGGTCGATTCCCAGGGCGTGGTACTCCTCGATCCGGTCGGCGACCTCGGCGTGGGAGCCGACCAGGGCCGTGCCCGCGCCGCCGCGGACCAGGCCGACGCCTGCCCAGAGGTTGGGCGAGATCTCCAGCTTGTCGCGGGCGCCGCCGTGCAGGGCCAGCATCCGCCGCTGGCCCACCGACTCGCTCTTGCCGAGGGCCTGTTGCGCGGCGCGCACCGTGTCGTCGTCCAGGTCTGCGAGCAGCCGGTCCGCCGTCGCCCACGCCTCGCGCGCGGAGTCCCGCGCGATCACATGCAGCCGGATGCCGAAGCGGACCGTGCGGCCCTCGCGCTCCGCGAGCCCCCGGATCCAGTCGATCTTCTGTTTCACCTGCTCCGGCGGCTCGCCCCAAGTCAGGTAGACGTCGACGTGCCGGGCCGCGACGGGCCCCGCCGCGGCCGAGGAGCCGCCGAAGAAGATCTCCGGCAGCGGATCGGGCGGCAGCGCCGTGAGACCGCCGCTGATCTGGAAGTGCTCGCCGTCGAAGTCGAAGGGCTCACCGCCCCACACCCCGCGCACGACCTCCAGGAACTCCCCGGTCCGCGCGTAGCGCCGGTCGTGGTCCAACCGGTCGCCGAAGCGGCGCTGTTCGGTCGAGTCGCCGCCCGTCACCACGTTCAGCAGCAGCCTGCCGCGCGTGAGGCGCTGGTACGTGGCCGCCATCTGCGCCGCCAGCACCGGCGAGATCACCCCCGGCCGGAAGGCCACCAGGAACTTCAGCCGTTCCGTGTGCTGGGACAGCGCCACCGTCGTCAGCCACGCGTCCTCGCACCACGTGCCCGTCGGCGTCAGCACCGCCTCAAAGCCCAGCCCCTCGGCCGCCTTGGCGATCTGCGCCAGATACTCGATGTCGGGCGCCCGTACCCCGCTCACCGGAGTGATGCGTGAGCGCTTGATGCCACCGTCCGTATAGGCGTGGCGGTCCACGAGCGTACGTCCGTCGCCGCCCGTCGGCAGGAACCAATGCAGATGCACGGACAATTCAGGAAACCTTTCCGTAAGTGCGCGGCGCGGTGGTGGAGGGCGGCAGGGAGCCGTTGAACCGGCGGTCCACGTAGTCCGCGAAGCGGTACGCGCGGGGGATGAGCCCGAGCCGCGCGAAGGTGTCGACGATCTTCTGTTCTGCGGCGACGGCCGCGTCGTCCACGGCCACCGGCACCCGGGTGCCGGCGCTGCGCCGCACGGCGTCCAGCGCCACCTCGTACGGCAGCCCGGTGTCCTTCGCCCACACCCCGGCCCAGTCCTCGGGATGCCGGTGCACCCAGTCCTGCGCCCGGCGCAGCCGCTCCACGTAGTCCCGCACCGCCGCCGACTTCTTCCGGTCCGCGAGCGCGGCCGGCGCGGCGATCTGGAAGCTCAGGCCGTTGACCACGCCCTGCCCGGTGGTGAGCGTGCGGGCCCCGGCCTTCCGCAGCGCCTGCGAGGTGTACGGGTCCCAGACCGCCCAGGCGTCCACCTTCCCCCGACTGAACGCGGCCAGCGCGTCGGCCGGCTGGAGCAGGCTCAGCCGTACGTCCTTCGGCGACAGCCCGGCCTTCGCCAGCGAGGCCACGAGCTGGTAGTGCGCGGAACTGCCCTGCGCCACCGCGATGGACCTGCCCCGCAGGTCCGCGGTCCGCCGCAGCGGCGAGTCCGCCCGGACCAGGATCGCGTCGGCCGCCGCCGAACCGTGCGTGGCCGCCACGACCTTGACCTTCGACCGCGCGGCGGCGGCGAAGACGGGCGGCGTGTTGCCGACCCCTCCGATGTCCACCGCCCCGGCGTTGACCGACTCCAGCAGCGGCGGCCCGGACGTGAACGTCGACCACTTGATCTTGTACGGCAGGTCCTTCAGCTCCCCGGCGGCCCGCAGCACGGCCTCGGAACCGCCCTTCTGATCACCGACGTTCAGCGTCACCGGGCCCCGTCCGTCCGTACGGCCCCCGCCCGCGTCCGCGACGGAGGAGCCGCCGCACGCGGTCAGGGCGAGCGCCGACAGGGAGAGCAGGAGGAAGAGCGGAGAGGGTGGGCGGAGGAGACGTCTCATGGCAGAGGTCCGTCCGATCGTTGGAGTCGTGCTGACGTGCGCGTCCTGTGCTGTGCCGGCGTGCTGACGTGCGCGTCCTGTGCTGTGCCGGCGTGCTGACGCGTGCGTCCTGTGCTGTGCCGGCGCGCTGATGTGCGCGTCCCGTGTCGTGGTGGCGTGCGCTTTCCGTGCCGCGCTCACGCGGATACCGGCGCCGCTCGCGGGCCGTCAGCGGTCTCGGGTGTGTCGGAGGCCGTCGGGCGGATCAGGCCGCCGTTCGCTTCGGGCGTGGCGGAGGCCGGCTGGCGGGGCGGGCCTCCGTCCGTCTCGGGCGTGTCGCGCGCGCCCGAGACGGCCCCCTCCACGCCGAGCCGCCCGAGGAGTTCGGCGCGCAGGGCCGCGAAGCCCGGCCCGGCGAGGTCGCGCGGGCGCTCCAGGCCCACCGTCCGCTCGTACGCGATCATGCCCCGGTCCATCACCAGTACCCGGTCCGCGAGCAGCAGCGCCTCCTCGACATCGTGCGTGACCAGCAGCACCGCGCAACCGCGCCGCTGCCACAACTCGGCCACCAGGCGCTGCGCCGTGATACGGGTCAACGCGTCCAGCGCGCCGAACGGTTCGTCGAGGAGGAGCAGATCGGGAGCCCGTACCAGGGCGCGGGCGAGCGACGCGCGCTGCGCCTCGCCGCCGGAGAGCGTCGCGGGCCAGGCATCGGTCCGGTGGCCGAGGCCGACCTCCCGCAACGCCTCCTCCGCCCGCGCGCGGTCGGGCCGGCCGGGCAGCCCCAGCAGTACGTTGCGCCACACGCGTTTCCACGGCATCAGCCGGGGCGCCTGGAAGGCGACGGCCCGGCGGCGCGGTACGAACACCTCGCCCGCGATCTCCCGGTCCAGCCCGGCCAGCACCCGCAGCAGCGTCGACTTGCCGCAGCCGCTGCGGCCGAGCAGCGCCACGAACTCGCCCTGCCCCATGGACAGTTCAAGGTGGTCGATGACGGCGCGGTCGCCGAAGGACCTGGTCAGCCCCGAGACCCGAACGGCCGCGGGGCCGGTGCCGGCCGAAGGGGTCACTGGCCCGTGAAGGTCGGTCGCCATTGCAGCAGCAGCCTTTCGAGGGAGCGGACGATGAAATCGGCGACGAGGCCGAGCACGGCGTAGACCACCAGACACACCACGATCACGTCGGTGCGCAGGAATTCCCGCGCCTGGTTCATCAGAAATCCGATGCCGTCATCGGCGTTGATCTGCTCGCCGAAGACCAGCGCGAGCCAGGCGGTGGCGAGGGCGTAGCGCAGCCCGGTCATGGCCCCCGGCAGCGCGCCCGGCAGCACGACATGCCGGACCAGCCCCCACCGGCCGAGCCCCAACGAGTCGCCCGCCTCCACGAGTTGCGGATCGACTCCGCGAATCCCCGCGTAGACGTTGAGGTAGAGGTGGAAGGCGACGCCCAGCGCGATCAGCGCGATCTTCGGCGCCTCGCCGATGCCCAGCCAGATGATGAACAGCGGGATCGCCCCGACCCACGGGATGCTCCGGAGCATCTGCACGGTCGCGTCCAACAGGTCCTCGCCGAGCCGCGACAGCCCGGATACGAGCGCGAGCCCGGTCCCGGCCACCACGCCGACCAGCAGCCCCACGGCGACGCGCCGCACCGAGACCAGCATCGCCGACGGCAGCGTCCCGTCGGCGAGCAGGTCCCGGGCGGTGGCGGCCATCGCCCCCGGCGACCCGAGCGTGTCGGGCCGCAGCACCCCGGTGGCGCTCGCTACCTGCCATGCCACGAGCAGCAGTACGGGGCCCCACGCGCGCCGCAGCCAGCGCGGCGACCACGAGCGGCGCGAACCGAGCGGAACGACACGTTCGAGCGATGGCGGGAGGGGCGGCGGGAGTGAGGTGTCCGGCGGGGCATGACTGACGCTCATCAGGGCTCCGAGGCAGCGGCGGAGTACGCGTCAGCGGCCCTGCCCGGAACGGAACGGGGCACGGCAGCGCGAGACGCGAGGGGAGGACGTACGTAAGGGAGGGGAGGCGCGCGGAGAAGCGCAGCGAGAAACGAGAAAGACGAAAGAGGGGGAGGGGTCAGCGGGCGCGACGACACGCGGCGGAGGCCACCCGCAGCAGGTCGATATGACCGCGCGTGATGAGCCGGGCTGACGTAGACATGCCGTGAACGTAGCCATCCCCGCGCCGCCCCGGCAATGGCCGTCTCACCAGGCGGACCTTTGTTGCGGCGGCCTTACGGGCGTACGTACGGGCCGGCGCATACGTACGTGGAGACGGGGCAGCGCGTACGGGCGTGGGGGCGGCGCGTACGGACGTACGTACAGGTCGGCGCGTACGGGCGTGCTCACCCGGCAGGGCCGGGGCCGCGCTGGGCCGGAGCGGGTCAACCGGTCGAGCGTCGGCGTCGGCGTGTGCGCGAGCGCGGGGGCATGCGTGAGGATGGAGCCATGGCAGACGCTTTCCGGACCAGCACCCTGGACATCACCACCGGCTCCGAGCAGACGGTGTACGACCTGACCGGCGACTGCGAGGCGTTCCTCCGCGACGCGGCGCCCGACCAGGACGGCCTCCTCAACATCTTCGTGCCGCACGCGACCGCCGGCGTCGCGATCCTCGAAACCGGCGCGGGCAGCGACGACGACCTCATCGCGATCCTGCGCGACCTGCTCCCCGCCGACGACCGCTGGCGCCACCGCCACGGCACCCCGGGCCACGGCCGCGACCACGTGCTCCCCGCCCTGGTCGCACCCCACGCGACCCTCCCAGTCCTGGCGGGCCGACTGGCGCTCGGCACCTGGCAGTCGATCTGCCTCGTCGACACCAACGTCGACAATCCGCAGCGCCAGGTACGGCTGAGCTTCCTGGGCTGAGGCGGCCCGGAACCCCTGCCACTTCGGCGGCGCGGGGTCGCGGATTCGCGGGCTGGTGGCGTTTAGGGGTCGCGGTCGGCGGCCTGGGGGTTCCCAGGTCAGCGGGCGCGGCCGCGGGGCTTGAGCGGGGCGTTCGGCAGTTCGGGGGCGGGGAGCGGGGCGCCGTCGTATCCGCTCACCTCGCCGTACCGGCGACCCGCCGCCCAGTCCTCGCGGGCGCGCACGATGTCGTCGTGCGAGCGGCCGACGAAGTTCCACCACATGACGATCTCCTCGCCGAAGGGTTCGCCGCCGAGCAGGACGAGGCGGGCCGGCCCGTCGCCGTCGTTCGTCAGAGTGAGGCGGGGGCGGCCGGGGGAGAGGTAGCCGAGTTCGGCCGGGCGCAGAGGGGTGCCGTCGGCCGTGACCGTACCGCTGTCGACGAGGACGCCGTGTTCGAAGGAGCGGTACGTGTCCAGGGACACGCCGGACCCGGCCGGCACGGTGATCTCCGCGCCCAGCAGGGGCGTGAAGACCCGCACCGGGGAGGACTGGCCGCACAGGTCGCCCAGGAAGACCCGTACGGTCGCGTCCCCGTGCTCGACCGGGGTCGGCACGTAGTGCTGGAAGTCCCGGGGCGCGTCGCGGTGGGCGTCGGGCAGCGCGAGCCACAGTTGCACCCCGTGCAGGATGGTGGTCCGCGGGGTCGACACCTCCGAGTGGCAGATGCCCCGCCCGCCCGTCATCAGATTCAGTTCGCCGGGCCGCACCGTCGCGTGTGTGCCCAGGCTGTCCCGGTGTTCGATCTCGCCGGTGAACAGCCAGCTCACGGTCTGGAGGCCGGTGTGCGGGTGCGGCGCGACGTCCATGCCGCCGGTGACGGCGACGTCGTCGGGGCCGTAGTGGTCCGCGAAGCACCAGGCGCCGATCAGGGAGCGGGCGCGCTGGGGGAGGGTCCGCCGTACGGTCATGGCGCGCGGGCCGCCGAGCGGTACGGCGCGCGGGGTGAGGACTTCGACGCCCGCGGGCCGCTCGTCCGCCGCCGGCTGCGGGTCGGTCGTCGCCTCCCGGCCGCACCGGATCTCGACGGGGCTCGTCTCGGCGTTGCTCATCGGCTGTCCACTCGCTCTCTGCCGCCTGGGCCGCTTCTGCCGCCGCCTGATCTGCGGCGTGGGCGGCTGCCATCAATGGTGGTTTTATCATCAACCATCGTGCGGTGCGGGCGGGGAGCGTCCGCCGCGCGGGACCACGCGCCGCCCGCCGAGCGGCACCGTCGGCTGCCTGGCCGCGTACGGCCGTGACTCGTCCGTACGGTGGTCCGGCGGCGTACGGCCCGTGGTTCGTGCGCCCGGTGACCTGGCCGCGTACGGCCCGTGGCCCATCCCGTACGGCGGCCTGATCGCGTACGGCCCGTGACCCGCCACACCCGCTGCCTGACCGCGTACGGCCCGTGGTCACCCCCTGCGCCCGCGTTCGGCCGCCCCGCGCCAGGGGCGGCCTTCGCGTCCGGCTTCCCCGGCCCCGCCCCCGCTCAGCGCAGCGGGTCGTACGCCGCCAGGTCGATGCCCGGGGCGGCGCGGAGGGCGAGGCGTGCGGCGACCGCTCCGGCGTAGGGGCCGATCGTCAGCCCGGAGGGGCCCAGGCCGTTGGCCACGATCAGGCCGGGGACCTGGGGCACGGGGCCGAGCAGCGGCAGGATGTCGGGGCCCATCGGGCGGAACCCGATGCGGGTCTCCATGTGCGTGGCGTCCGCCAGCCCGGGAGCCACCGCCAGGGCCTCGCCGAGCACCTCCGCCATTCCGGCGGCGGTGACCCGGTGGTCGAAGCCCGTGCCGTCCTCGCGGGTCGCGCCGACCACGACGCGCGAGTTCTCGAACGCCAGCAGGTAGTGCGGTGTGCGCGGCAGCACCACCGGCCAGTCGGCGGTGTCCGCGCCGGGCAGCCGCAGGTGCATGATCTGGCCGCGCTGCGGCGTGACGCGCGCCCGGACGCCGATCGGTTCGAGGAGCCGCGGCGACCAGGCGCCGGCCGCCGCGATCACGGCGTCCGCGCCGATGAACTCCCCGTCGACCCGCACCCCGCGGACCCCGCCGTCGACGACGATCGCGGCCGTGCCCTCGACGGTCCGGGCGCCGCGCCGGACGGCGGCGCGGCGCAGCGCGTCACGGACCGCGCGGCCGTCCAGGCGCGCCGCGCCCGGCAGGTGGACGGCCGGGCCGTCGTGGGCGAGGGGCGGGAACAGCTCGCGGGCCCGGCGGGCGCTGACCAGCTCCGCGTCCCCGGCCATGGGGGACTTCGCGGCGCGCTCCGCGACGAGCCGCAGCGCGTCCTCGGCCTCGGCCTCGGTGACCAGCCGCAGCGCCCCGACCCGCCGGTAGCCGAATTCGGTCTCCCCGTCGGCGGCCAGCGAGGCCAGCAGTTCCGGGTAGTGCTCCGCTCCGGCGACGGCGATTCGGTGCCAGTCCGGGTCCTCCACGCGGGACGACCACGGGCAGACGATGCCCGCTCCGGCCGATGTCGCGCGGCCCGGGGCCGTCGAGTCCACCAGGACCACGTCCGCTCCGGCCCGGGTGAGTTCGTAGCCGGCCGCCGCGCCGACGATGCCGCTGCCCACGATCACCACTCGCATGTCTCGCTCCTCCTGGTTCGGATGTGCTGCGCTTCGTTTCTTCCCGCCAGTTCTTCTCGCCGCGTCGCCTGGCCGCGTCTCCTCGCCCCTGCCTCGCCGCGCTCCCTCTCCCGCGTCTCCTCGCCCCCTCCTCGCCGCCCCCCCCCGCGCTCCCTCCCCACGTCTTCTCACCGTGCGGCGCTTTCTCTCACCGCACATCGCCCATGCGCCGCTGTATCCACGGAGATATCAGGTGCATGACAATGCCGGTCCCCATCACCGCGCCCCCGACCCCGGCGAAGTAGGCGATCTCGGTCGTCGGGCGGTAGAGCTGGACCAACTGCGCGTTGATGCCGCCGGCCGCGGCGGGGGCCAGGAACCACAGGCTCATCATCTGGGCGAGGAAGGCCCGCGGCGCGAGCCGGGTCGTGGCCGAGAGGCCGACCGGCGACAGGCACATGGACCCGCAGATCACCACGGCGTAGCTGGCCACCAGCCACCACGGGCTGGCGAGCGCGTCCACGCCGTGCAGCAGGCCGGGCCCGGCCATCAGCACGAACGAGGCGCCGCCGAGCAGCAGTCCGGTGGCGAACTTGCGCGGCGTGGCGGGCTGCCGGTTCCCGAGCGCGAGCCACAGCCACGCGAAGACCGGGGCCAGGACGAGCGTCGCGACCGGGTTCAGCGACTGGAACCACGAGGACGGCACCGTGAGCCCGAAGATCTCCAAGTCGGTCCGCTTGTCGGCGAACTGCGCGAGCACGGAACTCGTCTGCTCGTTGACCACCGAGTAGCACACCGCGCCGACGAACAGCGGGATGTAGGCGATCAGCCGGGACCGCTCCGCGGCATCGGTGTGCGGGCTGCGCAGCATCATGATCACGTACGGCACCGGCAGCACCACCGTCAGCACGGTCACGACATTGACCAGGGCGGGGACGGTCAGATTCCCCGTGGCCCCGAGTGCCGCGACCACGACGGCCGCCACCCCGGCGCCCGCCGCCGCGCGCGCCGTCACCCGGCGCCGCTCATCGGCGCGCAGCGGATTCGTCGGTACGTCCCCGGCCGCGCCCAGCCGCGGCCGGCCCCGCGCGTACGCCATCAGCCCCGCTGCCATGCCGACGGCCGCGAGCCCGAAGCCGAGGTGGTAGTCGACGCGCTGCCCGAGGGTGCCCACGAGATACGGCGCGATGAAGGCGCCCAGGTTGATGCCCATGTAGTAGAGGGAGAACCCGGCGTCGCGGCGGTTGTCGTCCGGTGCGTACAACTCGCCCACCAGGCTCGACACGTTCGGCTTCAGCAGCCCGGTGCCGACCACGATCAGCACCATCGACACGAGCAGCGCCGCCACGCCGCCGGGCAGCGCCAGGACCAGATGCCCGCACATGATCAGCAGGCCGCCCAGCAGGACCGCGCGGCGCATGCCGAGCAGCCGGTCGGCCACCCAGCCGCCCAGGACGCCGGACATGAACGCCAGGGCGCCGTAGCTCGACACCAGCGCCGCCGACGTCGGTTTGGCCAGCCCGAGGCCGCCGTCGGCGGTCCGGTCGTACAGGTAGTAGAGCAGGATCGCGGACATCCCGTAGTAGGAGAACCGTTCCCACATCTCGACGAAGAACAGCGTGGCCAGGCCGCGTGGGTGGCCGAAGAATCCTCGGTCGCGGCTCGGGGGAGCCGTCGTCAACTCGCTCATGGCCGCCTCTCGGTGAGTGGCGCGTACCGGTAGCAGTGAGGTGAAAGGTGAGAAGAGAGTGCGTGGCAGGGGTCAGTGGAGCGCGCCGTCGGGCCGCCGCAGCAGCGGGCGGTCCACCGCCCAGATGACCTCGGCGATGCCGGGGCCCCGGTTGTGGACGGCGTGCGGGACACGGGACTTGAAGTGGATCGAGTCGCCGGCGGCCAGCACCGCCGTCTCGTCCGGCAGCGAGAACGCCAGCTCGCCGCGGAGCACGTAGCAGAATTCCTCGCCGTCGTGCTGGGTGACCGGTGACGGCTCGGCGGTCGGGCGGACCTGGGTGGCCAGCACTTCGAGGCGCTGGTCGGGCAGGTCCGCGGTCAGTACGCGGTGCTCGCGCTCGCCGGTCACCACGCGCAGGGCGTCGGGGTCGGCTCCCCGGGTGATCGCGTACGCGTGCCGGCTCCGGCGGCCGGCCGTGCCCAGCAGCTCGACCGCGTCCACCTCCAGCGCGCCGGCCAGCGCGAACAACGAGGTCAGCGAGATGGAGTTGATGCCGCGCTCGGCCAGGGAGAGGAAGCCCGCCGACAGCCCGCAGTGGTCCGCCAGCTCCCGCAGCGTCAGCCCGCGTTCCGTGCGGAGCCGCTTGATCTCCGCTCCCACCTGCTGGGCCTTGCTGTCGGCCGCCGGTCCGGCCGGACGCGCGTCGTCCACCACGTCCCCGCCCCTTCCTTCGGGTACCGGGAGTTTAGTCACACCAAACAGAAACGTTCAATACTGAAACGCCCGCCACATGCGTGCCCTACGTGTCGCGCGTGCTCGTACGCGCCGTACGCACGAGAACACCCCCGGCCGGCGGCCGGGGGTGCGGGTGGTGCCGCCCGGCCGTATCGACGTACGGCCGGGCAGGCCGAGGGGGGAGTGGCGGTCAGCTCTGCTGCTCGTCGCGCTCCGCCGCCTTCTTGGCCTTGATCCGCGCGTTCTCCTTGCGGACCTCGGCCTGGGTGGCGCGCTCGTGCTGGAGCCATTCGGGCAGCTCCTGCTTGAGCGCGTCGATCTGCTCCGTGGTGAGGGCTTCCGTGACCCCGCCGCGCGCGAGCCCCGAGATGGAGACGCCGAGCTTCGCCGCGACCACCGGCCGGGGGTGCGGGCCGTCGCGCCGCAGCTCCAGCAGCCACTGGGGCGGGTCGGCCTGCAGGGCGTTCAGCTCGGCGCGCGAGACGACACCCTCTTGGAACTCGGCGGGGGTGGCCTCTAGGTACACACCCAGCTTCTTCGCCGCGGTCGCGGGCTTCATGGTCTGGGTGGTCTGGTGCGACTTCATGGTCCCCAGGGTATCGATCGTGTGCGCTACCGCCGACCAGGAGCCGGTAGCCTGACCTGGTGACCGGCGCCCAGACACCCTCTTCCTTCCAGCTCGCGTACGTACCGGGGGTGACGCCCGCCAAGTGGGTGCGGATCTGGCACGAGCGGCTGCCGGACGTCCCGCTGTCCCTGGTCCAGGTGGCCGCCGCCGACGCCTGCGGGGTGCTGCGGGACGGCGGCGCGGACGCGGCCTTCGTGCGGCTGCCGGTCGACGGTACGGACCTCAGCGCGATCCCGCTCTACACCGAGACGACGGTCGTCGTCGTGCCGAAGGACCACGTGGTCGCGGCGGTGGACGAGGTGTCCCCCGCGGAACTGGCCGACGAGATCGTGCTGCATCCCCTCGACGACACCCTCGACTGGGAGCGGCGGCCGGGGCAGCCCGCCAAGGACCGCCCCGCCACGACGGCGGACGCGATCGAGCTGGTGGCGGCGGGGGTCGGGCTGCTGGTCGTGCCGCAGTCGCTCGCCCGGCTGCACCACCGCAAGGACCTGACCTACCGGCCGCTCACGGACGCCCCTCAGTCGCGGGTGGCGCTGTCGTGGCCGCAGGAGAAGACCACGGATCTCGTGGAGGACTTCATCGGGATCGTCCGCGGCCGGACCGTCAACAGCACCCGGGGCCGGACGCAGGCCGCGGCCCAGCAGTCGAAGAAGGCCAGGCGCCCGGAGGGCGAGGGGGCACGCCGTAAGCCCGCGGGCGGCACGCCCGCGGCCAGGCCGGCGGGGGGCAGTCCAAGGGGCGGCAGCGGCGGCAGGCCCGGTACGGGAGGCAAGTCCCCGAAGGGAAACAAGGGGAGCAAGGGCGGCAAGCCCCGTCGGCGGTCGTAGCCGACCGGTCACGCCCGCACACCGCCTCCTAGCTCACTGCCCGCCGGGTGCCCCGGCCCGCAGTCCGTCCATGACCAGGTCCAGGAGCCGGGTGGCGCGGGTCTCCCAGTCGCCGTGCGGGTCGATCTGCCAGAGGCCGGCGATGGCGAGCATGAAGTCCTCGGGGGTGACCCCCGGGCGGATGGTGCCGGCCTTGTGGTTCGCCCGCAGCAGGCACGTGACGGCCGAGGTGATGGGGCCGTAGCCCAGACCGGCGAGGGTGCCGCAGCCGCTGGTGGCCTTGCGCAGCGCGTCGGCGAGACCGGCCTTGACCATGGCGTACTGGGCGAGCTGGGCCATCCACTCGCGCAGCGCCTGGTCGGGGGCGTGGTCCGCCAGCAACTGGGCCGCGGCGTCGGCGACCTGCTGGACCCCGTACTGGTAGACCTCCAGCACGAGGGACTGGCGGTTGGGGAAGTTGCGGTAGAACGTGCCCTGGCCGACGCCGGCCTTCTTCGCGATGGCGCTCAGCGGGACGTCGCCCGAGCGCGTCAGCTCCTCCAGCGCCACGGTCAGGATGCGCTCGCGATTCCGTTGCGCGTCCGAGCGCAGCGGCGCGTCTTTTCTCTCCTGCACTCGCCCTCCTCCCCGGAGTCACGGCTTCCCGGTCGCGTCGATCACGGTCAGCGCACCCGCCGAAATCCCGGCTTCCCGGAATCACGGCTGGAACCGCCTTGTTAAGCGGACAACTGTCCGTTAGGTTGAAGCCCAACGGACAAGTGTCCACTTAGGTCCACCTTAGCGGCATCCACGACCGGTGGCGATCGTGGCCGGTCGTACCGTCGCCGGTCGCGTCGCAGGTGGCCGGGGCTCCGGAACCGCCCGGCCGCCCGTCCGACCACGCCGGGACCAGGGGGCCGCGCCCCGAGACCCCGCCGCGTACCGCATACGCGAAAGAAGGCTGATCATGGCCCTACCGACGACCAGTGCCATAACCCTGAACATCAACGGCGAGAAGCACAGCCTGCCCGTGGACCACCGCACCACCCTGCTCGACGCGCTGCGCGAGCGACTCGATCTGACCGGTACGAAGAAGGGCTGCGACCAGGGCCAGTGCGGCGCCTGCACGGTGCTGATGGACGGCCGCCGGGCCGTCTCCTGCCTCCAGCTCGCCGTCGCCGCCGAGGGGCGCGAGATCACCACCATCGAGGGCGTCGCGGACGGCGACACGCTGCACCCGGTGCAGCAGGCATTCATCGACCTCGACGGCTATCAGTGCGGCTACTGCACGCCCGGACAGATATGTTCCGCCCTCGGCGTGATCGAGGAGCACGCCGCGGGATGGCCGAGCGCGGTCACCGCCGACGTGCGGCCCGAAGCGGGGCCGCCGCCGCTCACCGCGGAGGAGATCAGCGAGCGGATGAGCGGCAACCTCTGCCGCTGCGGCGCGTACGCGTCGATCGTACGGGCGGTCGCCCGGGCGGCCGGCGTCGAGACGGACGGCGCCCATACCGCCACGGAGGACAAGGAGACGGCGGCATGAGGGAATTCGGCTACCAGCGGGTCCACGACGTCTCCGGCGCGGTCGCGCTGCGCGGCGCGGACCCCGAGGCGCGCTACCTCGGCGGCGGCACCAACCTCGTCGACCTGATGAAGACCGGCGTCGAGCGGCCCGCGCACCTCATCGACGTGCGCGAACTCCCCCTCGGCCGCATCGAGTCCACCCCGGACGGCGGACTGCGCGTCGGCGCCACCGTCACCAACAGCGAACTGGCCGCCCACCCCGAGGTGCGGCGCGCCTACCCGGCGTTGGCGCAGGCCGTCCTCGCGGGCGCCTCGGGCCAACTGCGCAACATGGCGACGGTCGGCGGAAACCTGCTCCAGCGCACCCGCTGCGGCTACTTCGCCGACACGACCCAGCCCTGCAACAAGCGCGCCCCCGGCAGCGGTTGCCCCGCCATCGAGGGCGAACACCACAACCACGCCATCCTGGGCGCCTCCGCGCACTGCGTGGCCACCCACCCCTCCGACATGGGCGTGGCGCTCGCCGCCTTCGACGCCGTCGTCCACTACGAAACGGCGGACGGGCCGGGCGAGTTGCCGCTCGCCGAGTTCTACCTGCCCGTGGGGGACACCCCGCACCTGGAGACCGCCCTGCCCTCCGGCGCGCTGATCACCGGCATCACCCTGCCGCCGGCCCCCGTCGCCGCCGTCTCCCGCTACCGCAAGGTCCGCGAGCGCGCCTCGTACGCCTTCGCCATCGGCTCGATCGCCGCCGCCCTCGACGTCGAGGACGGGACCGTACGCGAGGTGCGCCTCGCCTTCGGGGCCGTCGCGTCCCGGCCGTGGCGCGCCCGTACGGCCGAACAGGCACTGACCGGGGGCCCGGCGACCGCCGCCGCGTTCGCCGCCGCCGCGGACGCCGAACTGGCCGCCGCCGAGCCGCTGCCCCACAACGGATACAAGGTGACACTGATGCGCAACCTCGCCGTCGCCGTCCTGACCGAACTCGCCGAGGAGGCCGCCCGATGACCGTGACGACGGGAACCACGGCGGTCACGGGCGCCGTCGGCACCGCCCACACCCGGGTGGAGGGCCGCGACAAGGTCACCGGGGCGGCCCGGTACGCCGGGGAGATCCCCTTCGCCGACCTCGCCCACGGCTGGCTGGTGCTGTCCACCGTGGCCCGCGGCCGGGTCCGCGCCGTGGAGACCGGGCCCGTGCTCGCGATGCCCGGCGTCCTCGCCGTGCTGCACCACGGCAACGCCCCGCGCGTCGAGTCGGAGTACATGGGCCCCCTGGGGCCGCCCGACCCGATCCTCCAGGTCTTCCAGCACGACCGGGTGCCGCACTTCAACTGGCCGGTGGCGCTCGTCGTCGCCGAGACCTCCGAGCAGGCGCGGGAGGCCGCCGAGGCGCTGACCGTCCAGTACGACGAGGAGCCGCACGACGTGGCCTTCTCGGCGGACCACCCCGGCCTCTACACGCCGGGCGAGATCATGGGGCAGGCGCCGGACACCGAGAAGGGGGACCTCGAAGAGCGGCTGGCCGCGTCCGCGGTCGTGGTGGACGAGCGGTACACCACGCCCGAGGAGCACCACAACCCGATGGAGCCGCACGCGGCGACGGCGTGCTGGGACGGCGGCCGGCTCGAAGTCGTCGACTCCAACCAGGGCAGCACGCTCGTGGCGCAGGAGCTCGCGCACCTCTTCTCCCTCGACGCCAAGTCCGTGCGCGTACGGTCGGAGCACGTCGGCGGCGGCTTCGGCTCCAAGGCGGTCCGCCCGCACCAGGTGGCCGCGGTGATGGCGGCGACCATGCTGCACCGCCCGGTCCGCGTCGTGCTGACCCGACGTCAGATGTTCTCGCTCGTCGGCTACCGCAGCCCCACCGAGCAGCACATCCGGCTCGGCGCCGACGCCGACGGGCGGCTGCTGGCCCTCGATCACCAGGCGTTCTCCCTCACCTCGACGTTCCGCGAGTTCGTCGAGTTCAGCGGCGGCGTATCGCGCGTCATGTACGACGCCGAGGCGCACCGCACCGCACACCGCCTCGTACGGCTCGACATGCCCACGCCGAGCTGGATGCGCGCGCCGGGCGAGGCGCCCGGCTCCTTCGCGATGGAGTCCGCCGTCGACGAACTCGCCGAGCGGTGCGGCATCGACCCGATCGAGCTGCGGGTGCGCAACGAACCGGCGGCCGGACCCGTCTCCGGGCTGCCCTTCGCCACCCGCCGGGTGCTCGACTGCTTCGAGAAGGGCGCCCGCAGGTTCGGCTGGGCGGACCGCGACCCGCGCCCCGGCGTGCGCCGGGACGGGCGCTGGCTGCTCGGGACCGGCACGGCCGCCGGGTCGTTCCCGGTCCTCGCCGCTCCGTCCTCGGCCGCCGTCACGGCGGAGGCGGACGGCGCCTTCACCGTACGGATCACCGCCGCGGACATCGGGACCGGGGCGCGTACGGCGCTGACCCTCATCGCCGCCGACGCGCTGGAGGTCGCCCCGGACCGCGTCCGCGTGCAGATCGGCGACAGCGACTTCGGGCCGGCGACCCTCGCCGGCGGCTCCATGGGCACCCGCTCCTGGGGCTGGGCCGTCACCCGGGCGGCGGGCGAACTGCGCGAGCAACTGGCCCTGGGCGGCACCATTCCCCCGCAGGGCATCACCGTGCGGGCCGACACCTCCGAGGTGATCGGCGCGCTGGCGGCCAAGGAACGGCACTCCTTCGGCGCCCAGTTCGCCGAGGTCGCCGTGGACGTCGCCAGCGGCGAGGTGCGCGTCCGGCGGATGCTCGGGGTCTTCGCCGCGGGCAAGATCGTCAACCCGCTGACCGCGCGCGGCCAGCTCGTCGGCGGCATGATCTGGGGGCTGTCCATGGCCCTGCACGAGGAAGCCGTACGGGACCGCGCGTCGGGCGCCGTCGTCGGCGCCGACCTCGCGGGCTACCACTTCTCCGCGAACGCCGACATCCCGCACATCGAGGCGGACTGGGTGGACGACCCCGACCCCGACGACCCGGTCGGCATCAAGGGCATCGGCGAGGTCGGCATCGTCGGCGCCGCGGCGGCCATCGCCAACGCCGTCTGGCACGCCACCGGCGTACGCCACCGCAACCTGCCGATCCGCCCCGACCGCGTCATCGCCGCGGGCGGCGGGGCCGCCTGAGCCCCGGCGGGAAGTGGGACGGGAGCGTTTGAGACACGGGCGGGGCGGGGCCGCGTAACACCGGGCGGGGCGGGGCCGGTCGGGCCTTTGGCCCGGCGAGGCCGTCGGTGGTCGCGCCCCGCCCCGTTCCCTGTCTCGCCCCGCCCCACCCCACACCCGCGTCCGGCCCGTACCGAGAGGAGACCGAGATGCTGGACATCGCCGACGAGCTGAACCAATGGGTCAAGGAGGGCCGCGACTTCGCCGTCGCCACCGTCGTGGCCGTCGAGGGCAGCGCGCCCCGGACGCCCGGAGCCGCGCTCGCCGTCGACGGCGACGGCGTCGTCATCGGCTCCGTCTCCGGCGGCTGCGTGGAAGGCGCGGTGTACGAACTGTGCGTACAGGCCCTCCAGGACGGCGAACCGGTCCTGGAACGGTTCGGCTACAGCGCCGAGGACGCCTTCGCCGTGGGCCTGACCTGCGGCGGCGTCATCGAGGTCCTGGTCACCCCGGTGGCCGCGCACGCGCCCGGCCGCCAGGTGTTCGCGGCGGCGCTGGCCGCCGCCGCGCGCGGCGCGACGACGGCCCTCGTCCGCGTCGCCCGCGGCACCGCCGGGACACCGCCCGGCGGCGCGCTGCTCGTCCACCCCGACGGCACGTACGAGGGCGGCCTCGACGGAGCCCCGGAGCTGGACCGTACGGCGGCGGCGGAGGCCCGCGCCCTGCTCGCCGCGGGCCGCACCGGCACGGTCGATGTCGGGGCGGCCGGCCGCCACTGCGAGCCCGACACGACCCTGCTCGTCGAGTCGAGCGTGCCGCCGCCCCGCATGATCGTCTTCGGTGCGGTGGACTTCGCCTCGGCCCTCGTGCGGACGGGCAAGTTCCTCGGCTACCACGTGACCGTGTGCGACGCCCGGCCCGTCTTCGCCACCCGTGTCCGCTTCCCCGAAGCCGACGACATCGTGGTCGAATGGCCGCACCGCTACCTCCAGCGCACCGCCACCGACGGCCGCACCGTCCTGTGCGTGCTGACCCACGACGCCAAGTTCGACGTCCCCCTGCTGGAGACGGCCCTGCGGCTGCCGGTCGCCTTCGTCGGCGCGATGGGCTCGCGCCGCACCCACGAGGACCGCGACCGCCGCCTCCGCGACGTCGGCGTCACCGAAGCCGAACTGTCCCGGCTCCACTCACCCATCGGCCTCGACCTCGGCGCCCGCACGCCCGAGGAGACCGCCCTCTCCATCGCCGCCGAGATCGTCGCCGCCAGAGAGGGGGGCACGGGCCGCCCCCTCACCGGCGCGCACACCCCCATCCACCGCGCCCCGGCACCCGGCGGGGTGGGGGCGAACGTGGCGGCGGCCTGACGGTCGCGGTCGGCATCGGAGAGGGTCGTGCCCGCCGCCGGTACTCGGTGATCGCCGGGCATTCCGTGCGGGAGATCGCCGGGTTACGGTGAAGATCCCTGGCGGAGGCCGGTGCAGCAGCGGCCGTGAGAGCCCATACAGGAGAGACGGATGACTCTTCCCCCGGCCGCGACCGAGACGTTCGAGGAGTTCCTGGCACGACTCCAGAGTGGGCGAGCCGGGCATGAAGGGTTTCCGGCCGGCTCGTACGACGGTGCTCCCCCGCCCTGGTACGCGCAGGTCATCGGCGTGCTCTTCGAGGGGCAGGAGGCGGCGACGGCAGTGGCGTGGGCCCGCCGGGTGCACGGCGAACTCGGCCGCCTCGGGGGCGAGGTGCCCTTCGCGGTGGTGCACGACTGGCACGCGGGCACGGTGGCGCCGATGCTGGCGGCGGCCGCCGCACGGCGCGGCGACGACGCCGGGGGGCAGGAGGCGGTGTGCGCGCTGCACGTACGGGCGCTGGCGGGGGAGCGGGTCGCGGCGAAGGCGTGGGAGGCGGCGCTCGGGGCGGCCCTGCCGGACCTCTACCGGCACGCGTACGCCTACGACGAGGCGTACGCCACGGCCTCCGCCGACGCCCACGCCTACGCGATGGCCAACGACTACGGCGAGCGGAAGGCCGCCGAGTTCGCCGACGGCTACGCGAAGCTCAGCACCGGCGCCAACGCCCGTTCCTACGCCGCCGCCAACGCGCTGGCGAACGCGCGGGCCGCCGCCCTCGCCTACGCGTCGGCGGACGCGCACGCCTACGCCGAGACGTACCCCTTCGCGTACGTACGCGCCTGCGTCCTGGCCCTCGCGGACCGGGAGGAGGCCGAGGACCGGGACGGCGCCGCGGACCGGGACGGGCGGCGCCGGGAGGTCTGCGCCCGGCTGGCCGCCGGACTGGCCGACAGCCTGGGCCGGGCGGCGGCCTAAAGTCGTGGCGTTATCGGACTGGCCCCGGGGGCCGGAGCCTGAGGTTTCCCAGGACCGGGGAGCCGGCGTTTCCCCAGATCACACAGCTGGTGCCGTGGGAGCGGCACGAGGGAAGTCGAGCAATGGTCGCTGGCTGTGCTTCTTCCTTCTGCTGGTACCAGTGGTTCGCACGGCGCGGCACTGTAAATGCGACCGCTCCGGGGCTCTGCTCCGACGACCGGCCGGAGAAGGGGCCAGTCGAAAGCCTTCTGCCCCCACCGTCCTGCTGGATCAGGGCCTCACGAACCATTCGCTCCTGGCTCACCCGGGCCACCATCCAGCACCGCTGGTGGCTGGACGGACAAGATCCCGCTGCCGAACTCCAAACCCCGGTCGACGGGGTGGCCGCCGGTCACGGCATTGATCTCTATTGCCGGATTCTACGAACCGTATCCCCCCGTGGCCGGTGGCCGAGGGACACTCGGCCACCGGCCAACAACGCGGGCCCGACAGTACCTACGGCTTGTCGGACAAGCCAGCCAGGAAAGGCTTGCCGTACAGGATCTGGCAGCGGTACAGGTAGGGTACCCGTACCGCGGAACCTTATGACGGGTTGTGTGGAGTGAGTTCTACCATCCCGCTCCCAATGGCCTCTGTCATGAAAGTCGATGGGGTCTGCAAAATTCTTGATGCGATTTGACTCTGCACGATCAACCTGTCGGGGGCCCCAGGGACTCGCTGTCCGTCATAAAGGACGAGCGAGTTCCAGTCGTCCGGCTCGCAGATGCCGCGTCGATCAATGATCAGGGCGCGAGTGAGCGTTGGAATTTCCGCTGCAGCTGATGTGACAGCCGCTTCTACTTTTTCCACCTCTTCGACAGATAGGTGATCCAACCAGAATGTCTGGATCTCGCAGCCGAGCGGCTCGTAGGAGTAATTGTCGATTAGATGCGTGTCTGATGAGAACCACCAGTTCACATTGACAGACGCGATTCGAAGGGCAAGAAGGCGATCAAGCTCATCCTGCCCCACAGGGACATCATTCCCCTCAACGTCGATCACCATGACCGGTCCAAGGGCCGGGTGGCGAAGTTGAATCCCATGCTTCGCGAGGATTTCAACTTGCTCGGCGAGGACTGATGTAGCAGCAGACTCTCGGTACCATCGAATGAAAGGATCGTACATGGCTAACATGTCGTCGGTAGTGTGAAGATGTGCACGTTCTCGTCTCCGAATGCTTTCTTGGCTTGTTTGACAGCCGACTCTGGCGTGTTGTCGGCTAGATAGTAAATCGCCTTGACGCCGGCCTCATCTGCGGCCCACTTGGATATTTTGAGAAGCTTTCCAAAATTCGATGGGTTCTTTGCCTTGGCGCCGCCGCCCACGAAGATATATTCCCCGTTTGGTCCAAGAACGTCAAGGCCGCTCTTCCCTACGTTTGGCATGTGGATCGGTATATCTTGCCCCTTGGAGTCCTTGGCGACAGTGCCGCCGACCAGCTTCGCAATGAACTCCTCGCGTCTTGGGCCCAAATTCCCGGAATCGTGTCCGCCATTGACGAAGGCCCGCGCGTTTCCAGTCGGCGCATAGAGTGTTCCAGCCCTGCCGGAACTAACATTGTAAACCCTGCGGACACCGGACCAGGAGCGGGTGTCTGCTATTTCGCGCAGCTCGCCATCGAGGGTACGGATACGGTCGCCTGCCGCGAGTCTTCTGGTTTCCGGACGATGCTGCTGGTTGGTCGCCCTTTGATTTTCCCTGGCGATGGCCATGCTGGTGGCGGCGTGCCAGGCTTTGGGGAAATTCCCAGGCGCCGCCAGGCCCTTAGGCTTCGGCTTTTTCGGGCAGAAGGGAGCTCTCTTGTTTGCCTCCTCGAGGACCTCCTCCGTTTCCTTGATCACCTTTTTTGCCTTAGCCGACTCATCTAGGAGCTTATCGATGCCAACCAGACGCCTAACGGCTTTGATGATCTCTGGGAATTTCTCAACGGCCTTGAATGCCTTGCCCCAGGGGAGATTGTTTACTAGCGCCCAGAAGCATGCCTCGACGTTCCCTTCGCTGTAACATTTTTGAATGTCCTTGACGTCGAAGAATTCTTCGAGAAGCTCGCCGCCGATTTCCTTGAGGAGATCCTTGAATTCAAAACTTGCCAGCTTCTGGTATTCTGCGTACATCTCGGGCGTTATGCCGACATCTTCGATGTCCCGCTTGTCCCTTGAAGTCAGTTCGCGGCCGCTAACCTTGCCGGAATTGGCAGCTTCTTCTCGAGCTCTGGCCGCCCGATCATCCCGCTCTTTCTCTGCCTGCTTGGCTGCCTCGTCAGCTTCCTTGGCGTATTCGAGGGCGTTATCGGCTGCCTTCTTCGCTGACTTGGCATGCGACTCCGCGGCTTCGGCGAGCTTGTCGGCGGCGACGGCGTCCTTTTGTGCCTGGGTCGCGGCGCTCTGGGCAACGGTGGCTTCGCGTTCGGCGAGGTCTGCGGCGCTATTGGCGGCGGAGGCGTGCTGGTCGGCCTCAGCGGCGGCGCCGCGGGCGCGGGCTGCTTCGGCTTCGGCTTGGTTGGCGGCGTCGCGGGCGGCTGCTGCGTCCTTGTAGGCCTGGGTGGCGGCTTGGCGGGCGAGCTGGGCGTCGGTCTGGGCCTGGGCGTCGGCCTGGTTGGCGCGGGCTGCGGCGGACCTGGCCTTGGCTCCGTCGGCTGCTGCTTCGGCGGCGGACTTCATGGCTGATGCGGCCGAGCGTGCTGCGTCGGCCGAGGACCGGGCGGCGTCGGCTGCGGCCTGGAAGGCCGGGGCGACCTGGGCGTTGGCCTTCTTCGCGGCGTCCTCGGCGGCTTCGGCGGCCTTGACTGCTTCGGCGGCCTTTGCTTCGGCCGAGTCGACCTGTTCCTGTCCCATCTCCTGGGCGGCCTGGGCTACTTCGGCGGCGAAGTCGGCGTCGACGTCCTTGCCGGAGAAGGGGGCCGTCAGGGCGATGGCGGTGTTGGCGGGGTCGGCGATGCCGGCTGCGGTGCTGCGAGCTGCCGCGGATGCCTGGAGCGCGATGGTGGCCTGCAGCCGGGCCATGGCGGCTTCGCGGACCGCGCCTTCGGCCTCGCCCTTGGTGCGGTTGGCCGCCTGCAGGGCGTTGTTGGCCTCGGCCGCGGCCAGTCCGGCCAGGCGTGCGGCCTCGTGCGCGGCGACGCCGGCGCGGGCTTCCTGGGCGGTGGCTTCGGTGGCGTTGGCGTTGGCCCGCATGGCCGCGGCGTGGGTGGCAGAGGCCTCGGCCTCGGTCTTGTTCGCTGCCGCGTTGGCGTTGGCAGCGGCGGCTTCGGCCTTGTTCGCCGCGGCGTTGGCCCGTGCGGCATGTGCGGTGGCTTCCGCCGCCGCTGCCCGTGCCCGAGCTGCCGCACCCGCTGCCTCGGTGGCCGCGGAGCGCGCCTGGATCGCCGCGCCGCTGGCCCTGTCGGCGGCGTTCTGGGCCTGGCCGGCCGCCGCACCAGCGGTGCTGGCATCGGCCTTTGCTGCGGCCGCCGCAGCCTGGGCCTCGACGGAATAACCAGTGCCCTTGGCTGCGGCCGCCATCGATGCGGTGGCTTGAGCCCGAGCAGTTTCTGCGTCGGACTTGCGCTTGGCTTCACGCGCTCTGTCCCTGGCTTGACGAGCCTCAGCTTCCATACCGCTGGCGTTCGCGTCCGCCTTGGCGGCGATGCCTTCCTTCTCTGCCGCATCCGCCCGGGCCTTGGCTGCGGTGGCTCCTGCGGCCTGGGCCTCTGCTCGTGCCGCCGATGCCGTACGTGCTTCGGCCTCCGCACGCGCCCGTGCCGCGGCGGCGTTGTCGCGCTCGTGCTCGGCCCGTTCCCGTGCCTGGGCAGCCAGATTGCGCTCGCGTTCGGCGATCTTGCGCTGTTCGGCGGCTATCTTCGCCTGCCGTTGGGCTTCGCTTCTGGCCTCTTGGGCCTTCTTCGCGTGGGCCCAGGCTTCCTTCTCGGCCTCCTCGGCCGCGATGCGGGCCTGCTTGGTCTTGGCGGCCGCGCTGGCTGCGGTCTGGGCCTGCTTGTCGGCGGCTTTGGCGAGCTGGGCTGCGGCCTTGGCGTGCTCCTGGGCGTTGGCCCGCCACTTCTCGGCCTGCTGCTCGTGCAGTTCCGCCTGGTTCTTGGAGTTCAGCCCGGCGGCGTCGGCTGCGGTGGCGTCGACGGCGTGCTGGGCGGTCTGGCCGGCCTTGGCGGCCGCGTCCGCTGCCGCCGCCATGCCGGAGGCGACCTCGGCCCACTGGGTGCCGTAGGGCAGTCCGGTGTCGACCAGCACGTCGGTCTGCACCTTGGCCTGCGCGGCTGCGACCTTGGCCCGCTTGGCGGCCTCGACGGCGTATCCGACCTGTCTGGCGACCTCGTCCTTGACCTGGCCATAGTCGGACAGGGCCTTGCCGGCCCGGTCGGCCGAGAGCATGCGGTCGGCCTCACGCGCGGCCGATGCCGCTTGGGCCATGGCGTTGGACGCTTCCTTGAGCGCTTTCACCGCGTCGCCGTTGACGGCGATCAGCTTGGTACGGGCCTCGGCCGCGCGGGCGGCCTGCCGGGCCAGCTCCCGCAGCTTCTCCGCCGCCTCCTGGGCTTCCTTCTCGGCCTTCTCGTGGGCCGCCCGGGCGTCGGCATCCTTCTGCGCCGCGACCTGGTAGCCCTTCTCCAGGAACTCCTCGATCTTGGCGTCGTCGTTGGTGTCCAGCGCGGCCTGGGCGGCCTTCTTCACCTCCGGGCCGCCGGAGGCGGCCAGCATCTCCACGCGCTTGCGGTTCTTCTCCGCGCGCTCCTTGGCGTTCTGCTCGGTCTTCTCGTCCCGCTGCCGGGCGATCTCGGCGCCGAACGCCAGGAAGTCGGCGCGATCCTTGGCCGAGCCCTTCAGGGCGTCTTCGACCGCCTGGTTGAAGTGCGGGCCGCCGGTACCGCGCATCGCCTCGATCTGCTGGCGGTTCTTGACGTCGGTGGCGTTGTTCTTGTCCTTGGCCCGCTGGCGGGCCTCGGCCTCGCCGTGTTCGAGGAACTCCCGGATCGCATTGGGATCATCGCTCTCCAGGGCCTTCTTGGCGGCCTCGCGGACTTCCTCTTCCTCGTCGAACTCCGCGTAGTCCTCGACCAGTTGCCTATCGCGTTCCGCGCTGATCTTTGCCAGTTCGGACTGCGGCGCGGCTGTCGGCGCAGTCGGCTTCGGCAGGGTGGCGGCCAGACGGTCCAGTGTGGCCAGCGCCTGCGTGGCCGACGCCGCCTCGGTGCGCGTAGTGGCAGCAGCAGCGGCTTCGCCGGTCGCGCCGCCGAGAACCGCTAGGACGACGGCCGTGGACAGGGCCGCTCTCATCACTCTGGCTACGTCGTTGCGTAACAGTCCGGCCTTGGGCCGGAATCTACCCGTCATGGGAAGGCTCCTCATTGAAATTGGACAGAAAAGTCGCCCTGCCCTGTATTGGGGCGGGGTGGTCTGATTCGGTCGGCCCGCCGATCGGGGCCAACCGCGTGTGCGGGGCCGATCAGCCTTTGACGCGGTTCTCGCTGTCGCGGGCCCGGTCGAAGATGTCCTTCCAGGACTTCGCCGTTTCGGCTGCCTCCGCCTGCTCCTTGGCCCAGGTTTCCTGGTTGGCCTCGGCCGGCTCGGTGATGTTCTTCCAGAGCTTGTCGGCGGTCTCCTGGGATGCCTTGGCGATGTTCTTCCAGTGCTCCGCCTGAGCCGTGGCGGCGGCCTGCTCGGCCAGCCATGCCTTCTGCGCGGCGTCGGCGTGTTCGGCCACGGACTGCCAGGCCCGTTCGGCATCGGCCCTGGCCTTCGCGGCGTCGGCCGCGCCCCTGATGGCCTCTTCGGCTGCTGCGGCTTCCTTGATCAGGCGGGACAGCGTGTGGTGCCGCGCCGTCTCCGCGTCGGCCATCCGCATCCGGTAGGCCTCCAGGTCCAAGGCCGCGCCGTTCGCCCAGCCGTAACCGAAGAACTCCTCGATGTCCGCGTCAGTGCTGCCGACCCGCAAAGCCCACTGTGCCGCCACCTGCACCTGCTCACCCGGGTCCTGCTCGGCGCGGGCGCGCACAAAGTCCCGTTCGCTTGCGGTGACTTCCCGCTGGTGCTCCGCATCGGCTTCCCTGGTCTCCCGGTCACGCTGCTGGGCTTGGGCGTATCCGGTCTTGACGAACGCGGCCTGGTCGGCAGCAGTGCCCTTCAGCGCACGCTCAGCCGCTATATGCACCTCGGGGGAGAACGCCATGGTGTGCGTCCGCGCCACCCGTTCGCAGAACGCCTTGTTCCGGGAACGGGCCTCCCGCGTTCTCTGTTTGGCGTAGTCATAGCCGCCACCGGGCGTCAGCCATTCCGCGATCGCCTCGTCCCCACGAGAATTGCGCAGCACGTTCCACGCTGACACACGTATCTCGGCAGGCAGATACGACTTCGCCAGCGAGGTGACGTACGCACGCGCCTCCGCGGCCGCATCAGCCACCGTGAGGGGGGCCTGCTCCGATCGCTGGTGGACTGTGACGCTGATTGGCACGCGGGCTTCGGCGAATGCCGACACCGTTCCCGCGAGACTGCCGCCGCCGGCCAGCAGGCTGACCGCCAGTGCCTGTGTGACCCACCTCTGACGACTCACTCCAGAACCTTTCACTGATATGCGTTTCATAGCGGTGCTCTCATCGGCAAAGGGCCGTTGCTGCATTTGTGGCCTGTCCTCCACCACATTCATCTGCCGCGGTTTCGCGGCAGGGCGCGAGAGGTCACTTGACCACCTGGATGCGCCACAGCTGGGCATCGGTCTGGTTGCAGTACCACTGCTGTGCTGGCACGCCGTCGCCCGTCTGGGCACCAGCTATGTCCAGGCAGCGGTTTTCGGTGTGTGTAGGGCGCAGCTGGAAGAGGCCTTTGGGCTGGTCGACAAGGACGAGCTGCCAGCGCTGCTGCTTGCCTGCGACGCACGTCCACTGCTGGACTCTGGCGCCGGCCTTGGTGCTGCTGTTCTCCACCTCAAGGCACTTGCCGCTGGGCACGGAGACCACCTCGAAGGAGGAGCCGACGACGGCGACCGTTTGCCACTGCTGGGCGGGGTCGGTGCCGTCGCAGGTTCTCTGCTGTGCCGGCATGCCGTTTCCGGTTCCGCCGTGTTCGATTTCCAGGCACTTGCCGCTGTGCGCGGCCTGCAGCTGCACGACCGGTTCCCCGATGGGGACGGCGGAGAGATAGCTGGCTCCTTCCGCGTGTGCGGTGGTCGCGCCGCCCGCCAGTGCGGCGACGCAGGAGACCGTGGCAAGCGCGGCTCGGGCGATCCGGGACATCATGGGATCCGTTTCTCTTTGAGGGGTAAGCGGTGCCCCATACGGTTGGGCACCGCGGTGTATCCGGCGCTGCCGAGCCCGCCGGAGTGCGAGGAGCAGCTCGGCGGGGCTTCGGGGAGGTCAGGGCTTGGCCGGCAGAATCCGCCACCGCTGGGCGGGAGAACCGTTGCAGTACCACGACTGCGCGTTCGCGCCGTCCTCCAGGCTCGCGTTGCTGATATCCAGGCAACGGTCCAGGGCGTGCGTGGGGCGCAGCTCGTACAGCCCGTCGGCGATCTCGACCATGATCACCTTCCAGCGCTGCTGCGGACCGTCGGTGCACCACCACTGCTGGACGTTCGAGCCGGCCTTCGTGCCGCCGTTCTCCACTTCGAGGCACTTGCCGCTGTGCTCGGCCCGCACCTCGAACGCCGCTGAATCGGTGGGGACGAGCTCGAAGAGCTGATTGGCGAGGCCGTCGACACACGTGGACTGCACCGCGTTCGCGCCGTTGCCGAGGCTGCCCTGCGCGAGGGTGAGGCACTTGCCGCTGTGCGCCGCCTGCAATTGCACGAAAGAGGATGTGGCCGTGGCAGCACGGGGTTTGGCTTCACCGGCGTGTGCGGGGATCGCACCGCCGGCCAGTGCGGCGACGCAGGAGGCTGTGGCCAGCGCGGCTCGGATGATCCGAGGCATCGGGTGTTCCGTTCTTCTTGAGGGGTGGGCTCGGCGGGGGCGGGTCAGCCCGCAAGCGGGGAGGAGATCTTCCAGGTGGCGTCCTGGGCGAAGTCCTTGCCGGTGTCGTAGCGGTGCTTGCCGCTCTTGTCTCCCGCGTAGAGGTCGCCCTGGAACTGGCGCAGCCAGCGGCCCGGCTGGCTCGCCGACTCGAAGGACGTGCCGGAACCGGCCAGGCCCTTGCGGGCGCACCAAGTGGCGTCCTTGGCGAAGGCCGCACTGCGGTCGTTCGCGGAGATCCGCACCCGGAGGTCCTTCTGCATCAGGTAGTAGCCGGGCTTGCGGACCGACTCGAAGGAGTAGCAGCCGGGCTGCATGGCGAGCGAGGGCACGATGACCCAGGTGGCGTCCTCGCGGTCGGCCTGCTGACCCTCGGCGTCGACGGGAGCGAGGAAGGCCGCTCCCCCGTCCACGCTGGACTGGCGGATGTACCAGCCGGCCTGCTTGCCACTGCTGGGCTGGAAGGACTGCCGCTTCGCCCGCTCCTGGCTGTCCTCCCGAAGGAAGCGGGCAACGTCCTCGTCGCTGCCGGCCAGCGCCTTCTGCGCCGCGGCGACCAGACCGGGGTACATCCCGGTCTTCTCGGCCCCGGCCTGGATCTCCAGAGCGCGCCGGCGGTTAGCGTCGGCGACCTTCTTGCGACGGGCCTCGTCGTCACGCTTGTATGCCTGTTCGGCCCCGGCGTGGAGGAACTCCTTCCAATCCGCCGGGGCGGAACTGTTCAGCGCCGCCTGGGCCGCCGCGTACAGGTCGGTGTCCCGGGCGTCGGCCGGAACGCTGCGGATCAGCTCGCGGATGAAGTTGTCGTCGCCGAGGTTCAGCATGGCCTCGCTGGGGGTGATGGCGAACAGCGCGGCGACGTTCGTGCGGGCGGCCAGTTCCTTTCGCCGCTGGGCCTCCTCGCGGTTCTTCTCCTCCAATTCCTTGAGTTCATTGGCCACGTCGCGGTCATGCGCCTCGCGGGCCCCGTTGGCGATGAACTTCCGCCAGTCGGCCGGACTTCCTGCCAATGCGCGCGCGGCCGCGGCCTTGACCTCGGCACCTGCGTCCTGGTGCTTCATGACCCTGCGGATGAAATTGTCATCGCTGAGAGCCAGCAGATCCGGAGTGACCGGAATGCCGACGGCGATCAGTGCCTGGGCCTTGGCCTGTCGGGCCGCCCGCTCGGCGTCGGCCCGGTCTTGCTCCCGCTGCTTGTCGACCTCGTACGCTTCATGGATGCCGGTGGCGACGAACCGCGCGTAGTCGTCGGCAGACGTACTGGCCATGGCCTCTTCGGCGGCTATGCGTACTGTCTCCAGACGCTCTCCGGCCTCCCGGGCCTTCTCCCACAGCGCGAAGACGAAGTCCCGGTCACTGAGCAGCAGCACGTCCGGGCTCGGGTCCAGATGAACCACCGACGCCGCGGCGACCCGCTGTTCGTCACTGGTGCCGATATCAGCGGGCATGACAGCCGCACCTGACGGCGCGGCGGCAGCGACGGCAGGTACGGCCATGCCTGCGACCACGGTCAGCGCGGTGGCGGTCACGACCCCACGCGTGAAGACGCTCCGCATACGCCCGGAGGCTGAGTGAGTGTTGCGCATTCTGATTTCAGCAATCCCTTCTATCAATTCAAAAAATGGGTAAACCCAGTGCGGGTGACCCTTGTGTGAGCTGAGGATTAGTCGATGTATTGCGGCAGCGGTTGTTCATGGCCCTCGAAGCACCCGCGTCGCCGCGAAATCGATGGTTATGAGCACGGGAGTCAGCCGGAGCGGCGCGCTTCTCCTCGCCGGTAGCGCAGGCGTCGCCGCCGGTCGCCCAGCTGCGGAATTTGCACTGTTGTCCCGTGGTCGACAGGGAAGCGCTGACTTCCTGGAATGCGACCCGTGCTGGCGGACACTGGGTCCTGCTGCTCACCGTCAACAGCAATAGAGGTCGTGCGGCATACCCTGTGAACGCCAGACGTCCGTGTCAGCGGAGCAGCTGGAGTTGAAGAGGTTCGATGCACGCACGTTGTACGAGTCCGTCCTCACGTGCGGCCCGTCGGTAATGGCCGGAGAGGCGAGCGCAGGCAGGGCAGGGGCGAGCTGGTCCTGGCGGGACTACCGTTCGCGGTGTCCGGTGCAAGTCTGTCGGACGTGTCTCGCTGCCTGGTGTCGCCGGGCTGTTCGGGCGGGCTCGATATCAGAGCCGATCGGCCGAGGCCGGCGGCGACCGGCGTGAAGCCCTTTGAGGGCCGGGTGTCGTCGTTGGCCGCCGTGAACGAGGGGCTGACCGCGGTCCCGACAACGATCTCGAAGCGCAGGTTGCTCGCGATGGCGATCGGGCCCGCCCCCCCTGCTGCTTGGCGGCCTTTAGCGTGTACGTCTCCGAAAGCAGGGCTTCCAAGGCGGCCTTGAGCTTCTTCCGCGCAGCCTCCTCCTTGGCGGCAACCGCGTCCCCGTGCGGCTTATCCGCTTCGGCGGTGACCTTCTCCGGCTCGGCGTAGCCCTCCGGCCCACTCCGCTCCTGTGTCGCGGCCCGGGCATCGGCTAATGGCGGGTCTGCGGAGAGCGGCACGGCGGGGCCGACTGCGGTGGCAGCAGCCGCCGCCGCAGGCGCGCGACGATGCTTCACTTGATCCCTTTTCTCGGACGGAAAGCAGGCGAAGGCCGTCACGCTGAACATGGTCACGCAGCAGCCATAGCGCGGATCATATGGCCCAGATAAAGACTGAAGAAAGCGAAATCTCCGCCCAGTCATTCCTTGGTCAACGGCGAGCGACCGGACCAAATGGGGCGTACACGGATAGTTGCCCTCGTCCCCTGCGAACCCTCCGTGATCTATTTCACTCACTCCCAGGGAGAAGGTGCGATACCTGATCGGCCGTCACCCTCCCTGTCGGCACGCGGCGTTGCGCGCCGACGGGGCGGGTGACGGCCCGTAGATCTGGCCAGAGGCCGACGCCTCGATCCGTGCATCGGCCGTCCTGTCGTCGAGCACGGCTCTCGCGAGGTCGGACGCTGAGTCAGGCCCGGGGGCGCTGCCCCTTGATGGCGATGCGCTGGCCGTACCGCGAGTGCGGGTAGTAGTCCCACGTCGCGTGGTGCTGCACGCAGCGGTTGTCCCAGAACACCAGGGTGTTCGGGGCCCAGCGGACCCGGCAGGACAGCATGGGCGTGCCGGCGATATGGGCGTAGAGCATGTCCAGCACGGCGCGGCTCTCGGCGCGCGTGAGCTGCGGTATGTGGGAGGTGTAGGCGCCGTTGACGAACAGCAGCTTGCGGCCGGTCTCGGGGTGGCGCGCCACCACGGGGTGCTCGTTCTTCGGCACGACGTAGTCGGCCGGCGGGGTCTCGCCCTGCCAGGGCAGCAGCCCGTCGTGGACCGCCGTCAGCCCGTCGAGGAACGTCTTCATGGCCGGTGACAGCAGGTCGTACGCCAGGTGCATGTTGGCGAACAGCGTGTCCCCGCCGCTGCCGATCTCCGGGGTGCGGGTGATGTAGAGCATCGAGCCGAGCGACGGTTCGGCGTCGGCGGTGCCGTCGGCGTGCCAGCCGTTGCCCGCCACCGCGCGCGACTCCTTCGTGGTGCTCAGTTCGAGGATGTACGGGTCCGAGCCCTCGACCGGCGCGGCCACCAGGTGCAGTTCGCCGAAGTACCCGGCGACCCGCTTGTGGTCCTCGCCCGTGATGGTCTGGTCGCGGAAGACCAGCACGTGGTGGGCGCGGAAGGCCCGCTTCAGCTCGTCGACCTGATCATCCGTCAGCTCCTTGGAGAGGTCCAGGCCGGAGATCTCCGCGCCGGTCAGCGGGGTGAGCGGGTCGACGCCGATGGAGTCGTAGACCTCCGGCGGCCTGGTGGTGATGCGCTCGACGGCATCCAGTGCGTACTGCTCCATTCCATCCTCCTGGGTAGCGGGGCTGTGGCGATCGGGGCTTCGGGGATCGGTGGTCTGTGATCAGGGGGCGGGCTGCGTAGGGCGGTTGCGGGGGGTACGGGCTACGGCCGCCGGGGCTCACAGGCCCCGGTCCAGCAGCTCCGTCAGGATCAGCCGGCCGAACGCCAGATTGCCGTGGATCACGTCGTTGCTCTCGCACAGTTCGGGGCGCTGGAAACCGTCCTCGCCGGTCACCCGCGACCGCAGATCCACGATCTCCACGCCCCGTTCGGCCAGCGCGCCGCGCACGCACTCCTGCGCCGCCTTGAAGACCACGGGGTCGGAGAAGCTCGGCACCCGCTGCGGCCCCGTCACCGCCAGCACCCGCAGGCCCAGGCCGCGCGCGTGCGCGTAGAAGGCCAGCGCGTCGCGGACCGTCGCGCGGACGATGGCGTCGAACAGCGGGCCGGCGAGGAAACCGGGCGGGAAACCGCCGTCGCGGGTGCGGTAGATGTGCCAGTTCTGGGTGGTCGCGATGAAGTGGGCGCTGAAGCCGAACGTCGCCACCAACGGCACCGTCAGCCCGTCGAGACCGGGCGCGTCCAGCTCGGTCAGGAAGCCGCGGTAGTACGCGTCCGCCTGCGGCTTGCGGAAGACGACGTCGCCCCCGCGCACGTCGAAGAAGTCGGCGTTGAAATCCCGCCCGGCGCCGATCGGGCCGCCGCTGAACGCGATCCCGGCCTCCTTCGCGGCCCGGCCGATCGGCCCGGCGTGCGAGTCGCCCAGCAGCAGGAACCTAGCGGGGGTTGTAGTAGTCGAGTACGGCGTCGTCACACCAGAAGTCCTCTCCGGTGGCAGGTGCGGCGGGCTCGGCGGACCGCGGCGGTCCGGGGTCGGCGCGGTTTGGGGCGGGTGCTTCGGCGGGGCATTGGGCGAGGCCGTCGAAGAAGTGGCGCATGACGAAGGCGACGCCCTCCGGCGACACGGTGCGCAGGTTCGGCTCGTAGCGCGTCGCCTTGAAGGGGAAGCCCGTGACCAGCTCGTACGCCGGGAAGTAGTCGACGTGCCCGCGCTCCAGGGCCAGTTGCCCGGCCACCGCCCGCAGCACGGACTTGGAGTACGTGGTGGCCGTGAGCGCGTGGCCGCCGGTGGCCGTCGCGGTCAGCGGCACCGGCGACACGGTGAGCAGCACCCGCAGCCGCGGATTGGCGGCGCGGGCCAGCTCGACGGCCGCGGACAGGTCGTCGTACACCTCGGCGAAGGTGAAGTTGTGGAACGCGTACCGCTCGGCGTCGTACGAGCCGCGCACCGTGCCGGGGCAGACCGGGTGCACGACGCCCGTCGCCCGGTCCCGCCACGCCTCGGTCAGCCCGAGGGTGAAGACGAGGACGCCCGCCCCGGCCACGGCCCCCCGGACGGCTTCGAGCGTCGACCGGCGCGCGGCCAGCGCCTCCTCGGCCGTGGCGTGGCCCGCGGGCTCGACGGCCGGGCGGAACGGATCGTAGAAGCGGCCGTCCTCGCTCCACACCTCGTCCGGCGGCGCGGACTCGCCGTGCGCCCAGGACAGCCACTGCCGCAGCATGGCGGCGGTGTAGATGTTCCCGGTGCGGAAGGAGAACACGCCGTAGTGCCGCGCCGTCCGCTCGGCCTCCGTCAGCCCCGGCGGGGCCGGTTCGGCGTCGCGCCAGTTCATGCCGCGTTCGCGCAGCGCGCGGCCGATGTGGCGGGCGAAGCACGAACCGGCGGTGAGGACGGGCTCGTCCTGCCCGATGCCGAACTTGGGCGACCACAGACCGCCGATGTCCGCCATGTCCGGCTCGGCCACGGCGGAGCGCCAGAACGAGCGCGGCGGCAGCGATTGATAGGGGTTGCCCGTCGCGGTGCCCGGGCTCGGCCCGGTGCCGGTGGTGTCCAAGTCCAACTCTCCTGTCGTGGGCGGCTCGTCGGGAGGCTCAGGGGCGGCGGCTCGTGGGCGGTGCCGGTCGGCGGCCGGGCTCAGCGCGCCGCGGTGTCCGGCAGCGGCGCGGGGCCGGGCGGCGGTACGGAATCCGGCGGTGCGGCGTGCTCCGTCCACGCGGCGTTGACGGCGTCGGCGATAGCCCGCACCTCCGGCGGCCGGACGATGCCGTAGTGCGTGGTGTCGAGGACGTACGCGCCCGCGAGCTCCGGCAGCAGCGACCGCCACTGCCGCTGCTGCTCCGGTACGGGCCCCAGCACCGGCAGCCCCGCCACCGGCCGGGCGGCGAGCCACAGCCGGCTCGGCGTGCCGGACAGCGGCGGCGGCTCGTGCCCCGCCATGCCCGCCAGGTTGGCGCGGCAGCAGCGCGCCAGCCGCTCGGCGTACGCGGCCGCCTCCTGGCTCGCGGGCGAGCCCGCGCCGCCGCCCTGGCCCAGCTCATGGGCGAAGACCGCTTCGAGCTGCGTCTCGTCGTACGCGGCGAAGCGCGGCCCGGAGTCCGGCGGCGGCGGGTCCACCAGATGGAGCCCGGCCGCCGGGCGGCCGTTCCGTTCCGCCTCGGCCGCCATCGACTGCGCCACCCAGGCCCCGAAGGACCAGCCGGCGAGCTGCCACCGCCACTCCCCGTGCGGGAAGCGGGCCTGGAGCGCGGCGTGGTAGCGGCGCGCCCGTTCGGCCGGCGACCAGGGGAGCGGGTCGGTCCGGCGCAGCCCGGGGTCGGCGATCAGGCAGACGGCGAGCCGCGGATCGAGGGCCGAGACCAGCGCCCGGTACGCCTGGATGTCGCCGCCGACGGGGTGGACCAGGCACAGGACGTCGCGCCCCTCGCCCGGCTGCCACACCTCCAGCTTCACGGGGGGCTCGGCGGACGCCCGGGCCGCCGCGACGGATGCCTCGGAGGCGGGTTCGGCGGACGCTTCGGCGGTCGTCTCGGTGGTCGCGCCGGACGACGTACTGATCGACTGGGCGGGAGGGCCGGCGGGCGGGTCGGCGGGTGCCGCCTCGTGGAGCCGCGCCAGCACCTCGGCCAGGCTCACCTGGTGGCTGAGCTGGGACAGCTCCAAGTCGACGCCGAAGTGGTCCTTCACCTCGGCGATGAGATCGAGGAGGGTCAGCGAGTCGGCGCCGTGGTCGTAGAGCGAGGCGGCGGGGTCGAGTTCGTCCAGGCCCAGCCAGTCGCACAGCCGGTCGGCGAGCCGATCCGCGGCCGAAGCCGGAGCCGGAGCCGAAGCCGGAGACGAAGCCTGAGGCGGCGCGGGGGAGTGGGCGGGGGCCGCATCGCGTACGACCGCCCCCGACGGCGTGCCGCCCCTCGGGGCACCGGCGTCCGGCGCGTAGAAGCCGCGCGCCCGCTCGATGTCCGTCGTGGAGACCAGCAACTGCGGCAGTTGCAACTGGAGCGCCTGCGCGAACAGCCGCTGCCCCTCCTTCACCGCCAGGCCCACCGTCAGATGCGCCTGGTGGCGGGGGTCCGAGCGCAGCGCGTCGCGGGCCATGCCGACCTCGCTCCAGATGTCCCAGTCCACGCCGATCCGCACCGTCGTCTCGGCCTCCCCGGCGCGGTGCCGGGCGAAGCCGTCGAGGAGGCCGCCCGCGGCGGCGTAGTCGAGCTGGCCGACGCCGCCGAACTGCGCGGCCATCGACGAGCAGTACGCCGCGAACACCGGCCGGTGGCGCTCGATCAGCCGCTCCACCAGCAGCGCGCCGCGCGTCTTGGCGGCCATGGCCCGGCGCATCGCGGCGGCGTCGCGCCGGGCGATCAGCGAACCGGCACCCGTGCCCGCGGCGTGCACGACGCCGTCGATCCGGCGGGCGGGGGCGAGTCCGTCGAGCCGGGCCATGATCTCCTCGGGCGCGGCCCCGGCGAGATCGGCCTCGATCAGCTCGACGCGGTCCGCCCACGGCACCAGGTCCGCCGGCAGCTCCGGCCGCCGGGCCAGCAGCAGCACGCGGCCCTCGGAGTGCTCCAGCAGCCAGGCCGCGACGCTGGCACCGATCCCGCCGGTGCCGCCGAGGATCAGGTACGTGCCGCCGTCCGCGGGCAGCGCGAAGGGCGCCGTCGCGGCGGGCGCGGGCACCGGCAGCAGCGCCTGCCGCCACCAGTAGCCCTGGCGCAGGGCGAGCCGGCGCGGCAGCGCCGTGGCGGCGTCGGCCCCGGCGAGGAGGGCGGGGAGCAGGGGCGCCCAGTCGGCCGGATCGGCGCTGGGCAGGTCCAGCCAGTGGCCGTCGACCGCGCACTCCTGCGGCGCCACCTCGCAGACGCCGGCCAGCAGGGCGGCCTCGGGGCGCGCCACGGCCCCTTCGACCGGCTGGGCCCGGTAGGAGAGCCACCAGGGGCGCAGCCGGGCCGCCGGCCACGCCAGGCCGCCGACCGCCTGGAGGAGCGCGGCCGGGGTGTCCACGCAGGCCCATTGGGCGCGCGCGAGCGCGTCCTCGCCCACCGGGCCGTCGACGGCCAGCGGCAGCGCGTGCAGCCAGTCGACGCCGGCCGCGCCCGCCTCGGACAGCTCCGCCAGGAGGAGGCGCAGCGAGTCCGGGTCGGCCGGGTCGACCTCGTACGCGTCGTCGCCGAGGCGGGCGAAGGCGTCCGCCGCGCCGACCCGTACCACCCGCTCGTACGCCGCCTCGAAGGGGCGCAGCGCCGCGCGCGGCAGCGGCTCGGCCGCCATCACGACCAGCAGGCCGGGCGCGGCGGACGCGGCGCCGGCGGTCGCGCGGGCGAGCCGCACCCAGTGCGGCTGGTGCAGCCAGTCGGCCTCGGGCAGCCGCTGCGGCAGCTCCCAGCCGTCCGTGCCGGGCGCCGTCGCGGGCGGCTCGGCCTTGGGGGCGGCGCGTTCGAAGTCGTAGTCGGCCAGGGCGAAGACGGGCGGCGGGAAGTCCCAGGGCGCCTGCGCCGGTCCGGCCGGCCACTGGAGCGTGGCCCCCGCCAGCCAGGCGGCGACCGCAGCCTCCGGCGTCAGCTCCGCTGCGAGGCGCGGCTGTGTCTCCGGCGTCCCGGGTGCACCCTGCGTCTCCTGCTTCTCCTGCGAAGCGTCCGAAGGGGTCACCTCGCCGGTTCCGACCGCGCGCAGCCAGGCCGCCGCGCCGGCCGCGTCCGGGCGGACCGTCGCCACCCGCAGGCGCCGCTGGACGCGGCCGGCCTGGAGGTGGCGCAGCACCTGCCCGTACGCGGCGGGGTGGGCCGTCAGATAGTCGGCGATGCGCAGGGCGTCGGCGCGCAGCCCCGCCGTGCTGCTGCTGGAGAGCATCAGGCAGGGCCCGGCGGTGGGCGGCGGCGCGGACTCGGCGGCCTCCAGCACCAGATGGGCGTTGGTGCCGCCGATGCCGAAGCTGCTCACCGCGGCCACCCGCGGCCGCCCGGCGGGCCAGGGCTCGGACCGGGTGGGGACGCGGAACGGCGCGAGGTCGTCGGCGAGCCGCGGGTTGGGACGGCGGAAGTCGACGTTCGGCGGGATCACCCCGTGGTGCACGGCCAGGGCGGCCCGTACGAGCCCGATCACGCCGGAGGCGGCGCCCAGGTGGCCGATCTGGCTCTTCACGGACGCCAGCGCGCAGCTCCGCGGCCCGGCCGGGCCGAACGCCTGGCGCAACGCGCCGACCTCCACCGGGTCGCCGAGCTGGGTGCCGGTGCCGTGCGCCTCCACGTACCCGATGTCGGCGCCGTCGCGGCCGCTGCGGCGCAGCGCGGTGCGGATCGCCTCGCGCTGCCCGGCCAGCGAGGGCGCGCTGTAACTGAGCTTGCCCGAGCCGTCGTTGTTGAGCGCCGAGCCCGTGATCACCGCGTAGACGGTGTCGCCGTCCCGGCGGGCGAGCCGCAGCGGCTTGAGCACCACCGCGCCGACGCCGCTCCCCCCGATGGTGCCGCTGGCGTCATCGCTGAACGGGCGGCAGTGCCCGTCCTTGGAGAAGATGTGCTGCGGCCGGTAGCGGTAGCCGTCCCCGAGCAGGGTGTCGACCAGCACCCCGCCCGCCAGCATCACATCGGCGTCCCCCTGCCGCAGCAGCCCCGCGGCCACATGGACGGCGGTCAGCGAACTGGCGCACGACGCCTGCACGGTGAGAGCCGGCCCCGTCAGATCGAGGTGGTAGGCCACCTTGGTCGCGAGGAAGTCCTTCTCATGATGGAGCGCGAGCTGGAACCCGTCGGGCAGCCGGCCCGGATCGGCGTCGCGGAGCATGGACTGGAAGTAGGTGTTCTCCCCGCACCCGGCGACGATTCCGATGCGCTGCCGCTTGGGCGCCGCGACGGATTCGGGCGCCCCGGCGGAATCCGCGGGCCCGGTGGGCCGAGTGGTCCCCGTGATGCCCGCGTGGGCGAGGGCCTGGACGGAGGTCATCAGCAGGTGGCGTTGCTGGGGGTCCATCAGGCGGGCCTCTTGGCGGCTGAGGCCGAAGTGCTCGGGGTCGAAGGCGAGGAGGCCGGTCATCCGGCTGCGGGCGCCGACCAGGCCGTCGGGGGCGTCGAAGTGCTCGATGCCGCGGTCGCCGCGCTCGACCATCTCCCAGAAGGCGGCCAGGTCGTCGGCGCCGGGCAGCCGTACCGCCATGCCGACGACGGCGATCGGCTCGTCGGCGGCCCCGGCCGCCCCAGGGTCGGCCGCTTCCGTGGCCTCCGCCTCGGTGGCCGTCGCCCGTCCGTCGAGGAAGCGGGCCAGCCGGCCGATGGTGACATGCTCGAAGAGGTCGGGGATGGTGAAGCGGAGGTCCGGTTCCGCCGTGCAGCGCAGGTGGAAGCGCATCAGGTCGAGACTGGAGGCACCGGCGTCGAAGAAGCGTTCGTCACGGCCGACGGGCCGGCCGACGACCGCCTCGAACAGCTCGGAGAGCCGGGTCTCGCGCGCGGAGCGGACCGGCGCGGCGGCGGCGCGCGGGCGCAGTTCCTCGCCCGGCGCGGTCAGCGCCAGCCGCCGGTCCAGCTTCCCGCTGGGGGTGAGCGGCAGCGCGTCGAGGAGCCGGAAGCGGTCGATGCGGGCGTACGGCGGGAGCAGCGGCGCGAGGTGGGCCGCGAGCGCCTCCCGCGTGGGGCGCGGCGCACCGGCGCGGCTCTGGAGGCAGGCCGTCAGCCGGTCGCCGTCCCGGACCACCACCGCCTGCACGAGGTCCGGGTGGCGCAGCAGCGCCGCCTCGATCTGGCCCAGCTCCAGCCGGTACCCGCTCAGTTTGATCTGCTGGTCGTCGCGGCCGAGGTAGTGCAGCAGGCCCTGCCGGTCGAACCGCGCCCGGTCGCCGCTGCGGTAGAAGGTGCCGAGGCCCGGCACGTCCACGAACCGCTCCTCGTTGAGCGCCGGATCGCCCAGATAGCAGGGCGCGGCCATCGTCCCGCCGATCAGCAGCCGGCCGGGGGAGCCGGGCGGCACGGCCTCGCCCGCCTCGTCGACGACGCGCAGCCAGGCGCCGGCGACGGGTCTGCCGATGGCCGGCCGGGCCGGCCAGCCCGCCGGGTCGCCGTCCAGGCACAGGGCGCTGACGACGTGCGTCTCGGTGGGCCCGTAGTGGTTGTGCAGGCGCGCGCCGGGCATGCCCGCGAACCAGCGGCGGATGGCGTCGGTGCACAGCAACTGCTCGCCCGCCGTGATCACTTCCCGCAGCCGGGAGGGGTAGCGGCCCAGCCGCACGCCGTGCTCGGCCAGCAGTTGCAGGGCCACGTACGGCATGAAGACCCGCTCCACGCCGGCCGCTTCGAGCTGTTCCAGGAGCGCCGGCGCGTCCTGCCGCCAGCGCGGCCGTACGAGCGTGAGGCACCCGCCGCCGCACAGGGTGGTGAAGATCTCCTGGAAGGACACGTCGAAGGACAGCATCGAGAACTGCTGGGTGACGGCACCGCCCGCCAGCCCGCCCGCCTCGGCCTGCCAGTGCAGCAGATCGCACAGCGTACGGTCCGGCACCTGCACGCCCTTCGGCGTACCCGTGGAGCCGGAGGTGAACAGGGTGTAGAGCGGCCGGCGCCCGCCGTGCGGCGGGACCGGCGGCGCGGCGGCGGCCGACAGGGCCACCGGGTGGCGGGGCAGCGCGGCCGGGGCGATCGCGTCGACGGCCCCCTCGCCGCCCGGCGCCACCAGGACGCACAACGGGTCCACCTGGTCCAGGATCTGCCGCAGCAGCGCCGGCGGGTACGACGCGTCGAGCGGGACGATGGTGAGGTTGAGCCGGGCCAGCGCCAGCAGCGCCACCACGTGCTCGACCGACGGCTCGAAGTGCAGCGCGACGCGGCGCGGCCGGTCGTCGTGGTCGGGCAGCGGGAAGCGGGTGCGCAGCTCGTGTGCGAGCGCGGCGGCGTACGCGTCGAGTTCGGCGTACGTCACGGTCCGCTCGCCGGTCGCGAGCGCCTGGGCGCCGGGCGTACGGCGGACCTGGCGGGCGAACCCGTCGGCGACGGTGGTGAACTCCGGCGTCAGCGCGGGGGCGCGGCCGGGGTCCGGCAGCCCGCGCCGGTACGGGGCCACCAGCTCGGCCAGCGTGTCCGTACCGCCCTCGGCCAGGCGGTCCAGGGCGCGCCGGAACAGCTCGTCCAGCGCCCGTACCGTGTCGGCGTCGAACGGGCCGTCGGCGTACTCCCACAGGCAGTCGAAGCCGGCGCCGCGCTCGACCACCGACAGCGTCAGCGGGCATTTGGGATCGGCCGCCGCGGGCCACAGGGGGCGGGCGGCGCAGCCGGGCAGCGCCAGGGCGTCGAAGTCCGTGTTCTCCAGGACGAACATGAAGTCGAAGGGCGGGCCGTCGGGGCGCGGCCCCTGATCGGCCAGTACGTCGGCGAGCGCGACGTCCTGCCGGTCCAGTACCCGCCGGGCGGCGGCGCCGTGCCGCTGGAGCTGGGCGCGCAGGCGTTCCGCCGGGTCCAGGTCGAGCGGCAGCAGCACGGTGTTGGCGAACATGCCGACGCCGGACTCGAAGTCCTGCACCGGGCGGTTGGCCACCGGGCCGGCGATCCGCGGCCGCGCCCGGCCGGTCACGCCGTACAGGCTCCAGGCGAACACGGCCAGCAGCACCTGGAACCGGGTGAGCCCCAGCTCCGCGCCGAGCCCGTCGAGCACCCGCCGCCGGTCCGCGCCGAGCGAGGTGTGCAGCAGCCGCCCGGTGCCGCGGGCCGGGACGGGGCCCGGGTCCACCGGTTCTGTCTCGTCCGGGGCGCCGTACTCCTCGGCCAGCGCGGCGCGCTGGGCCCGGTACGCGGGGTGCGCGAACCACTCGGCCTGCCAGGCGGCGTAGTCGAGCGGCGTCGGCACCGCACCGGCCTCGGCACCGGTCTCCGCACCGCCCGCGCCCTCCTCGCCGGGCCGGGGGCCGTTCAGCGCCGCCGCGTAGTCCGCCGAGAGCTCACGGAAGAGGACATTGAGCGACCACCCGTCCACGGCGATGTGATGCAGCCGCAGCAACAGCACCCCGCCCTCCTCGGCGGGCAGCCAGCACGCCTCGAACATCCGCGGCCGCCCCAGGTCGAAGGGGACCCCGAAGAACCGATCGGCCACGGCTCGCCAATCGGCTCCGCCGGGGGCCGGCTCCGTGACGGCCGGCTCGCCGCCGACCGGCGACGGGCTGGTTGCCGCCGTGCCGCCTGCTGCCGCACTGTCCGGTGCCGCGCCGGGCGGCACCTGCCCCGGCGGCGCCGTCCACGGGTCGTACGGCTCGCCCACCACCTGTCGCAGCCCCTCCGGTGCGGCCTCGAAGGCGGTTCGCAGGGCCGGGTGGCGGGTCACCAGGCGCCGTAGCGCGTGCCGGAGGGCGGTGGTGTCGAGGGGGCCGTCGATCCGGAAGGCGAGGCCGACGTTGTACGCGCGGGAGCGCGGGTCGCGCTGCTGGAGGAGCCAGAGGCGCTGCTGTTCGGAGGTGGCGGGGGCCGAACGGGCCCCCGAGGGCGGTGCGGGCGCCGGGTACGGGGACTCGCCCTCCGCCCGGCCCGTCGCGATCTCGGCGGCCAGTTCCTCGAAGGTCGCGCGCAGGACGAGGGCCTGCGGCACGTCGTGGCCCCAGCGCCGGCGGATCTCGAAGCGCAGCCGCAGCGCCTTGAGGGAGTCGCCGCCGTTCGCTATCCAGCGGTCGCCGAGCCCCAGCCCGGAGGCGCCCAGCACGCGGCCCGCGAGGTCGAGGACCTCGCGCTGGTGGCCGGAGGCCGCGAGGCCGTCGGCCTCGGCGCGCCGCCAGGGCGCGTCGGCGCGGCGCAGCAGGGCGCGCTCGTCGACCTTGCCGTTGGCGTTGCGCGGCAGTCCGTCGACGCGGTGCAGCCGGTGCGGGCGCATGTACGCGGGCAGTACGGCCGTCAGATGCCGGTCGAAGTCGTCGAAGGACAGGTCGGCGTCGAGGACCAGGTAGGCCAGGAGCTCGTTCGGCCCGTCGGCCGTGTCGCGGCGGGTGCACACGTGGGCCTGGCGTACGGCGGGGTGGGCGGTGATCCGCGCCTCGATCTCGGCGGGCTCGATGCGGAACCCGCGCACCTTGACCTGCCGGTCCACGCGCCCGACGTAGGTGATGAGCCCGTCGGCGTCCTGGCGCACGAGGTCGCCGCTGCGGTAGTGGCGGGCGCGGCCGCCGTCGAGCCAGGGCAGCCGGACGAACCGGCGGGCGGTCTCGTCGGGCAGGTTGCGGTAGCCGGCCGCCAGCGCCTCGCCGGTGATGAGGAGTTCGGCCACCTCACCCGGTTCGGCGCGCCGGACGCCGTCGACCACGGGCACCGCCTCGGTGCCGGGCAGGGCGCGCCCGATCGGCACCACCTCGCCGTCGAAGTCGCGGGGGATCGGGTAGCTGACGGCGAAGGTGGTGGTCTCGGTCGGGCCGTAGCCGTTGACGAGCCGGGTGCGGCTGGCGGGGTTGGCGCGGTACCAGCGGCGGATGACGCCGGCGTTGAGCTGTTCGCCGCCCACCAGCACCTGGCCGACGCCGGAGAAGCAGTGCGGCGCCTTGTCGACCACCGCGTTGAACAGCGCGGCGGTCATGAACAGCGCGTCGATCCGCTCGCGGTCCAGGGCGGCCGCCAGCAGCTCGGGGTCCTGCACCGTCGCGTCGTCGAGGATCACGCAGCGGCCGCCGGTCAGCAGCGGCACCCACACCTCGAAACTCAGCGCGTCGAAGGCGGGGTTGGACACGCCGGCGAACCGCTTGGCCTCCTCCAGCCGGAGCCAGCCCGGCCGCGCCAGCCGCAGGATTCCGGCGTCGCGCACCTCGACGCCCTTGGGCAGGCCGGTGGTGCCGGAGGTGTAGAAGAGGAACGAGAACGGGGCCTCGGCGGCGGGGGGTTCGGGCGCGGCGCCGTCGTGCGCGGCGTCCGAGCCGCCGTCGAGCAGCGCGGCCACCGGCAGCGGCGCCACGTCCGCGGGCAGCCCGTCCGGCGCCGCGCCGCCGTGGATCACGGCGACGCTCGCCGAGTCGGCCAGGATGTGGCGGCGGCGCTCGGGCGGGCTCTGCGCGTCGAGCGGTACGACCGCGGCGCCCAGCCGCAGGATGCCGAGCATCGCGCAGATCAGTTGCCAGGAGCGCGGCAGGCAGACCGCGACCGCCTGGCCGGGGCCGACGCCGCGGCGGCGCAGGGCGCGGGCGACGGCGGCGCTCTCGGCGTCGAGCCCCGCGTAGTCGAGCACCGTCCCGCCGTCGGCCACCGCGACGGCGGCCGGGGTGCGGCGGGCCTGGGCGAGGACGTTCCGGGCGAGGCCGGCCGCCGGGCGGCCGGCCTCGGGTTTCGATGAGGGAGCCATCAGTTCTCCTGCGCCGGGACCGGATCGGGCCTCCGCTCTGCGGGCGGCTGGGTACGGGCTGCCGTGTCGTGATCCGCTGCGACCTGGTCCGCATCGATGTGATTCGCGCCAACCTGGTCCGCATCGACGCGGGCCGTCGCGACGCGGTCCGCTGCGGCGTGGTCCGCATCGATACCGTCCGCCGAGGCGCGGGCAGCCGTGATGCGGGCCGCTTCGGCCTCGATCACCGCGGCGACCTGGGGGATGCCGTCGTCCTCCAGCAGTTCCCAGTGGTCGCAGGTCATCGACTCCACGAGGTAGTCGCCCTCGGCGCGGCGGCGCCAGAAGCCGCGCACGTCGCGCAGGAAGTCCTCCTCGGCGCCCTCGACGGCCTGCATCAGCAGGAGGCGGGCCGCGGTCGACGGCGGCGTGTAGTCGCGGGCCGTGTCCCGGTTGTGGCAGTAGATGCGGTAGTACTGCTCGATCTGCTCGTCGTCGATGCCCGGGTACATGCCGTTGAACTTGACGAGCTTGTCGCGGAACTCGGCCATGCTGACGGGCTCGATGCCGGGCCGGTTGTCCGGGTCGTCGCTGCCCTGGGCGTCCAGCAGCACGACGCTCATGTCGGTGTGCCCGGCCCGCGCGAGCAGCCGCCCCATCTCGTGGGCGATCAGGCCGCCGAAGGAGAGCCCGGTGATGATCAGCGGGCCGTCCGGCAGGGGTTCGATGAGCTTCAGGTACGACTCGGCCATGGCCTCGACCGAGGGCAGGAACGACTCGCCGGGGTTCACGCCGGGGGACTGGATGCCGTAGACGCCGTACTCCGGCCCGAGCGCCTTGGCGAGCGACAGATAGCAGAAGGCGGTGCCGCCCGCCGGGTGGACGCAGACCACGCGGGGCCCGTCGCCCGCGCGGAACTCGATCAGGTTGCTCGGCGGCCGGCCGTCGGCGCCCCGCCGCAGCCGCCCGCCCAGTTCCTCGATGGTCGGGTGCAGCATGATGTCGCGCAGCGGCAGGGCCTCGCCGAACTCCTCCTCGATCGCGTGAGCCATCTTGATCGCGGAGATGGAGCTGCCGCCGATGTCGAAGAAGCTGTCCCGGATGCCGATCCGGGACCGCAGCAGCAGCCGCTGCCAGATCTGGTAGAGCGTCAGCTCGATGTGATCGCGCGGGCTGGCCGTGTTGACCTGTACGGGGGCGTCCTCGCCGGCCCGTGCCAGCAGCGCCGCGCGGTCGAGCTTGCCGTTGACGGTCAGCGGCAGGCTCGGCCGCTCCACGAAGAGCGCCGGGATCATATAGGCGGGCAGCCGGCGGGACAGCGCCTCCCGCCATTCGCCCACCGTCCACGGCTCGGTGTCGCCCCGGCCGACGCAGGCCACCAGCCGCTGCTCGCCGGTGGGCCCGTGGTCCGCCAGCACCGCGGCCTCGCGCACGCCGGGCTGTTCCAGCAGCACCGCCTCGATCTCGCCGGGCTCGATGCGGAAGCCGCGCAGCTTGACCTGGCGGTCGCCACGGCCGAGGAACTCGATGTCGCCGTCGGGCAGCCGGCGCGCCAGGTCGCCGCTGCGGTACATCCGCTCGCCGGGTACGAACGGGTCGGCGACGAACCGTTCGGCGGTCAGGTCCGGCCGGCCGAGGTAGCCCCGGGTCAGGCCCGCGCCGCCGACGTAGATCTCGCCCGCCACGCCGACCGGCACCGGCTCCAGCCGCTCGTCGAGCAGGTACACGCGGGTGTTGGCCAGCGGCCGGCCGATCGGGCACTGCCGTGCCTTCGGCGTCGGCTCGACGTAGGCGGTGCAGTAGACCGTGGTCTCCGTCGGCCCGTAGCCGTACAGCACGCGCAGCTCGGGCATCAGCCGTGTCATGCGGTACAGCGCCCCCTCGGGCAGCGACTCCACGCCCGTCAGCAACTGCCGCACCATCAGCCCCGCCAGCCGCTCCTCGGGCGCCTCGTCGATCCACTTGATGAACGCGGGCGGCAGGAACGTCTGCACGATGCGGTGCTCACGCAGCCAGTCCATCAGCGCGCCCGGGTCGCCGCGCAGCTCCTCCGGCACCAGATGCAGGGTGCCGCCGGTGGTCAGCGGGAGCAGCGTCTCCTGCACCGAGGAGTCGAAGCCGATGCTCGACCAGAGCGCCGCGCCCTCGCCGGGCTCGGCCCCGAACTGCCCCAGCCCGTGGTCCAGCAGGTTCAGCACATTGCCGTGGGTCGCCGCCACCCCCTTGGGCCGGCCCGTCGACCCCGAGGTGTAGATGACATAGGCCAGCCCGGCCGGGTCGTTCACGATGCCGGTCCGGCTCTCGCTCCCGCCCTCGGCCTCCATCTCTGTCAGCCGCGACCAGCCCGCCGGCGGCTCGTCGGCGTCGCTGAGCACCAGCGCGGCGTCCGCCACCATCTCCGTCAGCCGCTCCAGCGGCAGGACGGGATCCATCGGCACATAGGCCGCGCCCGCCTTGAGCACGCCCAGGACGCCGACCACCAGGGCAGCCGAACGCCCCGTGTGCAGGCCGACCCGCTGCCCGGGGCGCACCCCGCGGGAGATCAGCGCGTGCGCCAGCCGGTTGGCGCGCCGCTCCAGCGTGCCGTAGTCGAGCCGGTCACCGGCGCTCACCAGCGCCGCCCGGTCGGGGTTGGCCCGCGCCTGGGCCTCGAAGCGCTCGACGACGCCGCCCGGCGCCCCGGCGCGGACGCCGCCGTTCCCGTCCTCCAGCGCCTGCCGCCGCTCCCGCTCGTCGAGCAGCGGCACCGCCCGCGCCGGGCGCGCGGGGCCCTCCGCCATCGCCGCGAGCACCCGCCGCAGATGGCCGGCGTAGCGCTCCGCGGTCGCCGCGTCGAAGAGGGCGCCCGCGTAGTCCAGGCCGCCGGTGATACGGCCGTCCTCCTCCGAGAGCGACAGCGTCAGATCGAACTTGGCCACCGCGTACGGCGTCTCCAGCGGCGACACCTCGACGCCCGGCAGGTCCAGCTCCCCGCCCTGATTGTCCTGCCACGCGAACATCGTCTGGAACAGCGGCGTATGGGCCTGGCTGCGCGGCGGGTTGACCAGCTCCACGACCCGCTCGAACGGCAGGTCCTGGTGGGCCATGGCGGCCAGCGCCGTCGTCCGCACCCGCTTGAGCAGATCCGCCACGGCCGGCTCGCCGGAGAGGTCGATCCGCAGCGCCAGCGTGTTGACGAAGAAGCCGACCAGGCCCTCCAGTTCGCTGCGGCGGCGGTTGGCGACGGGCGTGCCGACCACCACGTCGTCCTGGCCCGACAGCCGGGAGAGGGCCAGCGCCCAGCCCGCCAGCACGGTCATGTACAGGGTGCTGCCGTTGCGGCGGGCGAGGTTCTTGAGCGCGTCGGTCAGCTCCGGGCCGAGTTCGATGGGCACCGATCCGCCGCGGTAGTCCTGCTCGGCCGGGCGCGGCCGGTCCGCCGGCACCTCCAGCAGCGCCGGGGCCCCCGCCAGCGCGGTCCGCCAGTAGTCGCCGTCCTCGTCCGGCCCGTCCTCGGCGAGCCACTGGCGCTGCCAGGCGGCGTAGTCCGCGTACTGCACCGGCAGCGGCGGCAGCGGGCTCTCCTCGCCGCGCCGGAACGCGGCGTACAGCTCCCCGAGCTCCCGCGTCAGGACCGTCATCGACCAGCCGTCCGACACGATGTGATGCAGCGTCAGCAGCAGTGCGTGATGGTCGGCGCCGAGCGTGATCAGCCGGCCGCGCGCGAGCGGGCCGGCCGCCAGGTCGAACGGCTCGGCCGCCGCCTCCCGCGCCAGCTCCGCCAGCCGCTCCTCCGCGTCGGGGGAGCCGGACAGATCCTGCGAGCGCAGGGCGAACCCCGTGTCCGGCGGATCGACCACCTGAAAGGGCGTGCCCGCCGTGGCGACGAACCGGGTGCGCAGCACCTCGTGCCGGGCGGTCAGCGCGTCGAGGGCGCGGGCCAGCGCCGCCGGGTCCAGCGGGCCGCGGAGCCGGAGCGCCAGCGGCATGTGGTACGCCTCGCTCGCGCCCGGCAACTGCGCCAGAAACCACAGCCGCTGCTGGGAGAAGGACAACTCCATTGGCGCCGCGCGGTTCTTCAGCGGTTCGATGGCGGTCTGCTTCCGCGCCGCCGGACGGCGATCGGAGGCAGAATTACGGAACGTCTGATTCGCCGACAAAACCAGCCCTTTCCCTGTGGGGGAGGCTCAATCACTTCGGATCATTGTGGATCGCTGGATGACTTCGGTTCGCTTCGGTTCACCGGCCACCGCGCGGCATCGGGTATTCGGTGCGGTGATCGCATGCCGCCGCCCCTTCACCGGGAACGGCCGAACCCCCGCCGCGGCCGGCACGGCCGCCCGAACCGCCGCTCCGGACACCGTGCTCGGGTGAATCCGGAAAACGTCCGTACGGCGTCGGCGGGGAGAAGGCCGGCGGGCCGCTGAAGGCCCATAGGCGGCGGGCCGCCCGGGCCGCGGCACCGGCCTCCGCGCCGCGCGGCCCCGCGCACCGGCGCGTACGGCCCCGGGCCGGGCGCGGCCGGTGGCGAGGCGTACTCGTAGCGGGCGCAAGGGAGTTGGAGGATTTTCTTCGGGGGTGTTGTTCTGCTCACGGCGGGCTTCTGTTTCCTCACGGTTTTCCATCGCGGCGGCGGTATTCCGGAAGAGAGGATCGGCTCGCGACGCTTCCGCTAACGCATGACTGCCTCCGGGGCCCGCGTGATCGCTTTCGGCCGTCGGTCGAGGCCGGTTCGGCCGGCGCCCCAAGTGCCCATGATGCGCACCAACTTTCCGTACTGCCGGACGGATATCACCAGGAACACGGCGTCCGGTTCGAGTGCTGTGGTGGCCACTTGGTCACCCAGGGATGATCGATCAGGTCCGCTGAGTGTGTCAATGGTCGATGGTTCCACTTCCGGTTCTGCCCGGCTTCGGTTTCGGGTACGGCCGAGTAATACGCGGCCGTAACCCGGGAACGCCGTCGCTAAACGTTGCGGATTCCGATCGCAATGAGGCAGATTGAGGGCGCCTCACGGCCGAGGGGCCCCACCCGGCCGTGGCACGAGAGCTCAGAGCCTGTGTCATATCCCTGGCCGGGCGCCCGACGCCTGGCACGCACGCTCGCGGCGTTGCCGAAAGGCCCTAGTAGCTCCGCTACAAGGACCTTCCGGCGCCTTGCGATCGCACGCACCAGACGCCGTGCGCTGATCCGACCAGGGATATGACACAGGCTCTCAACACCGACCACCACGACGGCCCCAGGACGTGTTCGATGACCGAAGCTCCAGCAACTCCGCGAACCCCGGATCACACCAGCCACCCCGCGCGCCCCGCGTCGGCCGCGCAGAGCGGTATCTGGTTCAACGAGTCACTGGCGGACTGCGGGACCGTGCACAACATCGCGTTCACCCTGCGCCTCGACGGCGAACTCGACGTCGAGGCGCTGCGCCGCGCCTGCGCCGCCGTCCTGGCCGCGCACCGGCAACTCGGCTGCGCCATCGAGGACCGGGCCGGTGTGCCGCACCTCGTCCCGGCCCCGGTCCAGCCGGAACTGGTCGTCGAGCCGGAGCGCCCGGACGCCCTGCGCGCCCACACCATGGCCCCCTTCGACCTTGCCCGCGGACCGCTGTTCCGGCCCGTGCTCCAGGTCATCGGCGCCCGCGCGCACCGGCTGCTCATCACCGTCCACCACATCGTCTTCGACGGCCTGTCGATGGAGACGTTCCTGACCGACCTCGCCGCGCGCTACGAGGCCGAGACCGCGCAGGGCGAGCCCGGCCCGCTGCCGCCCGTACCGGAGGAGGCGGCGGACGCCGAGGAGGCGCGGATCGCCGCCAAGCTGCCCGCCGCGCGCCGGTACTGGGCCGAGCACCCGCCGGGCGACGACGACGTCGTCCTCCCCGGCCTGGAAGGGGCCGCCCACGGGGTGGCCGACGGGGCCACCGCGGAGTTCCGCTTCCCCGCCGGCCTGCACGCGCGGCTCGGCCCCCTCGCCGAGCGGATCGGCGTGAGCCGCTACGAACTCCTCATCGCCGCCTTCCACGCCCTCCTCTTCCGCTACGGGAACCCGACGCCCGTCACCGCCCTAGACCTCGGCACCCGCACCCCCGACCAGCGCCGCCACATCGGCGTGCACGTCAACGAGCTGCCCTTCGCCTCCGCGCCCGAGGCCGACGCCCCCTTCGACGAGTACGCCCGCGCCGTACGGGCCGGACTCCGCGAGCTCTACCAGGTGCGCGACGTCCCCCTCGGGCGGGCCGGGGCCAGGGTGCGGCCCGGCGTCGCGCTCGCGCCCGTGACCCTGTCCTACCGCCGCATGGGCCCCGCGCCGCGCTTCCCCGGCCTGGACGCGTCGGTGGAGTGGCAGATCTCCAACCACACCGCCCGCAACGCGCTGCGCGTCGAACTGACCGACACCGCCGACGGACTCGACGCGATGCTCCAGTACCCGCCGGACGCCATGGCGCGCGAGGGCGCCGAGAGCATCGGCCGGCACTGGCTCTCGGTCCTCGGCCACCTGACCGCCGCGCCCGCCACCCCGCTCGCCGAACTGCCGCTCCTCGACCCGGACGCCCGCGCGACGCTGCTGACCGGCTGGAACGACACCGCCCGGCGCTACCCGGCCCGTACCGTCCCGGAACTCATCGCCGAACACGCCGCCCGCACCCCCGACGCCGTCGCCGTCGCCCACGCGGACCGCCGCCTGACCTACGCGGAGCTGGACGCCGACGCCGCCCGGCTCGCGGCCCGGCTGCGCGCCCGCGGCATCGGCCCCGGCGCCCTCGTGGCCGTACGGGCGAGCCGCACGGAGCGGCTGCTGGTGGCCCTCCTCGGCGTCCTCAAGGCCGGGGCCGCGTACGTACCGCTCGACGCCGAGTACCCGAGCGAGCGGCTGACGTACGTCCTGGAGGACTCCGGAGCCGTCCTCGAACTGACCGACACCGACCTGGCGCCGCCCGCCGCCGACGGCCCGCCCGCTGACCTGGCCCCGCCCGCCCCCGGCGACCTCGCCTACGTCATCTACACCTCCGGCTCGACCGGCCGCCCCAAGGGCGTCCAGATCGAACACCGCGCCCTGACCAATCTGCTGTGCTCCGTCCAGGAGCTGCTGGGCGCCCGCTCCGGAGCCACCTGGCTCGCGCTGACCTCGGTGTCCTTCGACATCTCCGGCCTCGAACTCTTCCTCCCGCTGATCACCGGCGCCACCGTGGTCGTCGCGAGCGAGAGCCAGACCCGCGACGGCGCCGAACTGAGCGCGCTGGCGGCCCGGCACGGCGTCACGCACGTACAGGCGACCCCCACCGGGTGGGCGATGCTCCTCGACAGCGGCTTCGACGTGCCCGGCGTCACCGCGCTCGTGGGCGGCGAGGCGCTGCCGCTCGCCTTCGCCCGGCGGCTGCGCCCGGCCGTCGCGCGGCTCGTGAACGTATACGGGCCGACGGAGACCACCATCTGGTCGACGGCGCAGGAGATCGGCCCCGACCCGGACCGGGTCACGATCGGCCGCCCGCTCGCCAACACCCGCGTGTACGTCCTCGACGAGCGCCTGTCGCCGGTCCCGGTCGGTGTGCCCGGCGACCTCTACATCGCCGGCGCCGGTCTCGCCCGCGGCTACGTCGGCCGCCCCGGCCTGGACGCCGAGCGGTTCCCGCCCGACCCGTACGGGCGGCCGGGCGCCCGGATGTACCGTACGGGCGACCGGGCGCGCCACCGCCCCGACGGGCGGCTCGAATTCCTCGGCCGCTCCGACGACCAGATCAAGCTGCGCGGCTACCGCATCGAACTCGGCGAGATCGAGTCCCGGCTGCTGGCCGCGGACGGCGTGGACCGGGCCGCCGTCGCGGTGCGTGACGGCCGGCTGGTCGGCTACCACGTCGGCGCCGCGGACGCGGGCGGCCTGCGCCGGGAACTGGCGGCGGCGCTGCCCGCCTACATGGTGCCCGAGGTCTTCGTCGCCCTGGACGCCCTGCCGACGACGCCCAACGGCAAGCTCGACCGGGCGGCGCTGCCCGAGCCGCCCGAGGCCGCCGCGCCGTCGGCTTCGGACGGCTCGGCCAGCCCGCTGGAGGCGGTGCGGGAGATCTGGTGCGAGGTGCTGCGGCTGCCCACCCTGGGCGACACCGAGGACCTCTTCGACCTCGGCGGCCACTCGATCACCATGACCCAGATATCCACCCGCATACTGGAACGGCTCGACGTGGACGTGCCGCTCTCCGCCTACTTCGACGAACCGACCGTACGGGGCATCGCCGCCGTGGTAGCCGACCTCCAGGAGGCGCAGTGACGAGCACCGGCCGCGACGAACGCACGCACGTACCGCCGCCCCGCGGGCCCCGGGACGACGGGCCCGCCCTGCTCGCCGAGGTGCTGCCCGCCGCCGCCGAGACGGCGGAGACCTTCGAGGACCCCGCCGACGCGCGCCTCTTCCCCGAGGAGGAGGCGCTGATCGCCAAGGCCGTCGACAAGCGGCGCCGCGAGTTCACCACCGCCCGGCACTGCGCCCGGCAGGCCCTCGCCCGGCTCGGCCTCCCCCCGGCCCCCCTCGTGCACGGCGAGCGCGGCGCCCCCACCTGGCCGGCCGGCGTCGTCGGCTCCATGACGCACTGCGACGGCTACCGCGCCGCCGCTGTCGCGCGGCGCGCGGACCTCGCCTCCCTCGGCATCGACGCCGAGCCGCACGGCCCGCTCCCCGAGGGCGTGTACGAGTCCGTCACCCTGCCCGCCGAGCGCCGCCACCTCGGCGGCCTGGCCGCGCTCCGGCCGGACGTGCACTGGGACCGGCTGCTGTTCAGCGCCAAGGAGTCCGTCTACAAGACGTGGTTCCCGCTGACCGGCGCCTGGCTGGACTTCGAGGAGGCGCACCTGGAGTTCGAGGCCGCGAGCGGCGGCGCGGCGCGGGGTACGTTCGCCGCCCGCCTGCTGGTCAGCCGCGACGACCCGGAGGGCCGCGCCCTCACCGGCTTCCAGGGCCGCTGGCTCGTACGGGACGGGCTGGTCGTCACCGCCATCGCGTACCCGCCGGCCGCCTGACGCCCGTCTCGCGACCGTATGCAGGGCTCTGTCCCGTCACCGCTCCCTCCTGCGCGCCTGGAGGGGCAGGGCCCTGTCGAGCCGGGGGCCGCCACGGGATATCTTGATATCAAGCAATGTTGCAGACGTGGAGCGGAGCACCGGGTGACTGACTCGACCATCATCTACACACACACCGACGAGGCCCCGGCCCTGGCGACGTATTCGTTCTTGCCTGTGGTCGAGGCATACGCCTCGACGGCCGGAGTCGCCGTCGAGAGCCGTGACATCTCCCTCGCCGGACGCATCCTGGCCGGCTTCCCCGAGCGCCTCACCGAGGAGCAGCGGGTCGCCGACGCCCTCGCCGAACTGGGCGAGCTGGCCAAGACCCCCGGCGCGAACATCATCAAGCTGCCCAACATCTCCGCCTCGATCCCGCAGCTCAAGGCGGCCATCGCGGAGCTCCAGGGCCAGGGCTACGCGCTGCCGGACTACCCGGACGACCCGAAGACCGACGAGGACCGCGATATCCGCGCCCGTTACGACAAGGTCAAGGGCAGCGCCGTCAACCCGGTGCTGCGCGAGGGCAACTCCGACCGCCGCGCCCCCGCCTCGGTGAAGAACTACGCCAAGGCGCACCCGCACCGCATGGGCGCGTGGACGGCCGACTCCAAGACGAACGTGGCGACCATGGGCGCCGACGACTTCCGCTCCACCGAGAAGTCCGCCGTCATCGCCGAGGACGGCTCGCTCCGCATCGAGCTGGCCGGGGACGACGGCACCACCACCGTGCTGCGCGAGTCGGTACCGGTCCTCAAGGGCGAGGTCGTGGACGCCTCCGTGCTGCGGGTCGCCCCGCTGCGCGAGTTCCTGACCGCGCAGATCGCCCGCGCCAAGGCCGAGGGCGTGCTGTTCTCGGTGCACCTGAAGGCCACGATGATGAAGGTCTCCGACCCGATCATCTTCGGCCACGTGGTGCGCGCCTTCTTCCCGAAGACGTTCGCGGAGTACGGCGAGACGCTGGCCGCCGCGGGCCTGACCCCGAACGACGGCCTCGGCGGCATCCTCAAGGGCGCGGCCGCCCTCCCCGAGGGCGCGGCGATCAAGGCGTCCTTCGAGGCCGAGCTGGCCGAGGGCCCCGAGCTCGCGATGGTCGACTCCGACCAGGGCATCACCAACCTGCACGTGCCGAGCGATGTCATCGTCGACGCCTCCATGCCGGCCATGATCCGCACCTCCGGCCACATGTGGGGCCCGGACGGCGGCGAGGCCGACACCCTCGCGGTGCTCCCGGACAGCAGCTACTCCGGCGTCTACCAGGCCGTCATCGAGGACTGCCGGGCCAACGGCGCCTTCGACCCGTCGACCATGGGCTCCGTGCCCAACGTCGGCCTGATGGCGCAGAAGGCCGAGGAGTACGGCAGCCACGACAAGACCTTCGAGATCCAGACCACCGGCACGGTGCGGGTCGTCGACGGCGGCGGCGCCGTGCTGCTGGAGCAGACGGTCGGCGCGGGCGACATCTTCCGCATGTGCCAGACCAAGGACCTGCCCATCCAGGACTGGGTCAAGCTCGCCGTCACCCGCGCCCGCGCCACCGGCAGCCCGGCCGTGTTCTGGCTCGACGAGGGCCGCGCGCACGACGCGAAGCTCATCGAGAAGGTCCGCGCCTACCTCGCCGAGCACGACACCGAGGGCCTGCGGATCGAGATCATGACGCCCGTCGAGGCGACCAAGTTCTCCCTGGAGCGCATCCGCCGCGGCGAGGACACCATCTCCGTCACCGGCAACGTGCTGCGCGACTACCTGACCGACCTCTTCCCGATCCTGGAGCTCGGCACGAGCGCCAAGATGCTCTCGGTCGTCCCGCTCATGAACGGCGGCGGGCTGTTCGAGACCGGCGCCGGCGGCTCCGCGCCCAAGCACGTCCAGCAGCTCGTCAAGGAGAACTACCTGCGCTGGGACAGCCTCGGCGAGTTCCTGGCGCTGGCCGTCAGCTTCGAGCACCTCGCGCAGACCACGGGCAACGCGCGCGCCCAGGTGCTCGCGGACACCCTCGACCGCGCGACGGCGACCTTCCTCAACGAGGACAAGTCGCCGAGCCGTCGCCTCGGCGGCATCGACAACCGCGGCAGCCACTTCTACCTGGCGCTCTACTGGGCCCAGGAGCTGGCGAAGCAGACCGAGGACGCGCAGCTCGCCCAGGCGTTCGCCGCGCTCGCCAAGACGCTGGCCGAGCAGGAGCGGACCATCGTCGACGAACTGGCCGCGGTGCAGGGCTCGCCCGCCGACATCGGCGGCTACTACCAGCCCGACCCGGCCAAGGCCGCGTCCGTGATGCGCCCGTCGGCCACCTTCAACCAGGCGCTGGCCATGCTTGCCTGATCACCTGCTCTGTAGAACCCACCGCACTGCCCGGCCGGAATTCCGTTCCGGCCGGGCAGTGTGCTGTGGTCGGTCGTCACGAGGCGGGCGCCGGCCGGACGATCCAGTCGTACGCGGCCTCGGCGCTGAAGTCCGACTGCCCGCCCGCGAAGAGCAGCCCCGCCGTCGCGAACGCCGGATCGCTGGCCGTGCCCGGTACGTACGGGATGGCGACGCAGCGCATGCCGGCGCGGTGCGCGGCCTCGGCCCCGGGCGGCGCGTCCTCCAGGACCACGCAGTCCGCGGGCGCGGCGCCCCTGCGCCGGGCCGCCTCCAGGAAGATGTCCGGCTCGGGCTTGCCCGCGGCCACCTCCTCCGCCGAGACGAAGGTCGTGAGCAGCGCGTCCAGGCCGGTGGCCGCCAGTACCGCGCCGATCGTCTCGCGGGAGGAGCCGGACGCCACCGTCATCGGCACCCCGGCCGCGTGCAGCCGCTTCACGAAGTCGCGCATCCCGGGGAAGACGTCCGTACGCTCCTTGGCCAGCTCCAGGTACGCGCGGTTCTTCGCGGCGAGCAGTTCGTCCACGGGCGCGTCGATGCCGTACTCGCGGCGCAGCGCCGTCAGCGTCTCGCGGGTGCCGATGCCGATGAAGCGGGTGTGCTGCTCCCAGTCGAAGTCGGTCACGCCGTACTGGGCCAGGACCCGCCGCCCCGCTTCGTAATAGTTCGGCTCGCTGTCCACGAGCGTTCCATCGAGATCGAAGATGACCAAGGTGTTCTGGGCAGTGCTCATACCCTTAAGGATGCCAAGCCCCACGATCACGCGGGCCGACGGCCCGCCCGCCCCACGGCGTCGACCAGCGGCAGCATCCGGTGCGGCACCCGCTCGCGCAGCGCCACCTCCGTCCGGGTCCGTACGACGCCGGGCAACTGGATCAGCCGCTGGATGACGTCCTCCAGATGCTCCGCGTCACGGGCCACGACGCGCGTCAGCAGATCCCCGCCGCCCGTCGTCGAGAACGCCTCGATGATCTCCGGAACCCCCGCGAGCCCGTCCCCCACGTCGTTGAGCCGGCCCTGCGTGACCTCGATGTGGACGAAGGCGAGCACGGGGTGGCCGAGCGCGGCCGGGGACAGCCGCGGCGCGTACGCCGTGATCACCCCGTCCCGCTCCATCCGGTCCAGCCGCGCCTGGAGCGTGCCGCGCGCGACGCCGAGCGCCCGCGCATACTCCCGCACGCTGGTGCGCGGCTGCTCCAGCAGCAGCCGGAGGATCTTGGCGTCGAGCTCGTCCACGGCCATGGGCCAGCGCCTCCCGAATGGTCGGTGAACCGGTCCGAGGACTGTACCAATGGCCCAGCGGCCCGCCCCCGGCCCGCTGCGGGGAACGGGCCGGGGGCGGGCCGCTGGACAGGGCTCAGGCCAGCTTCTTCAGGAGTTCGGCGGCGAGCGGGGCGGAGGAGGCCGGGTTCTGGCCGGTGACCAAGGAGCGGTCCGCCACCACGTACGGGGCCCACGGCGCCCCCTCCTGGAAGTCGGCGCCCATCTCCACGAGCCGGTCCTGGAGCAGCCACTTCGCCCGCTCCGCGAGCCCGGCCTGCCGCTCCTCGGCGTTGGTGAAGCCGGTCATCCGGTAGCCGGCGAACACGTTGGAGCCGTCCCCCTTCACGGCGGCGAGCAGCGCGGCCGGGGCGTGGCAGACCACCCCGAGCGGCGTGCCCGCCTCCAGGGCCGCCACGAGCAGCGCCCCGGACTCGGGGTCCGCGGCCAGGTCCTCCATCGGCCCGTGACCGCCGGGGTAGAAGACGGCGGCGTAGTCGGCGAGGTCCACGTCGGCCAGCTCGACCGGCCGCCGCAGCTCGGTGAAGGCGGCGAGCGACGCCGCGACGCGGTCGGCGCCCTCCTGCCCGCCGTTGGCCTCCGGCGCCAGGCTCCCCTGGTCGACGGTCGGCACGACGCCGCCCGGCGTGGCGACGACGATCTCGTGCCCCGCCGCCTTGAACGCCTCGTACGGCGCGACGGCCTCCTCCGCCCAGAAGCCGGTCGGATGCTCGGTGCCGTCGGCCAGCGTCCAGTGGTCGGCGCCGGTCACAACGAAAAGGATCTTCGACATGGTGTCTCTCCGAGGAACTCCGAGGGTGTACTTCGCGCGCGTCACGTCCGTGTGGCGACACCTCGACCGTAAGACGCCCGGCCCACGGAGAACCAATGGGCAGGCCATATGGTCCAGCGGGCCGCGAGTGGTCCGATGGCCCCGTCCCGCCTGCCTGGAAACCGCACCGGACTGTACCAATGGCCCAGTCTCAGCGCTCTTCCTTGAGCCAAAGGCCCTCCCAATGCTTTGATGATCCTGTCAACGGCGCTGCGGATTCCGCGGCGCCTTTTTCGCGTCTTTCGCGTCCACGATGTCCATGATGTCCACCCCTATTCGTCCCCGACAGCGGTGAAGGAGCGGCAAGCTGTGCTCAAGAGGATGCTCGTGGCCCCGGACCCGGAGCTGCTGCGGCTGCGCACCTCGGCCCGCGCCGTGCTCGGCATCGGCCTGGCCGCCGCCGTCTCGTACCTCCTGGGGCACTCGCTCACCGCGGCCGTCGCCGGCGGCCTCGCCGCGCTGCTCGCGCTCTTCACCGTCGGCGACCCCAGCGTCCGCCGCCAGGCCGTCACGACCGCGCTGCTCCCGGCGGTCGGCTTCCCCGTCCTCGCCCTGGCCGCGGCCCTGCACGGCCACCCCCTGGCGCGCGACGCCGCGTTCCTCGCCGTCGTCTTCTGCGGCGTATACGCCCGCCGCTGGGGCCCGCGCGGCCACGCGCTCGGCGTCTTCGGCTTCATGATGTTCTTCGCGACGCAGTTCCTGCACGCCGTGCCGGAGCAGCTTTTGCAGATCTACGCCTCCGTGGCGCTGGCTCTCGCGTGCGCCGCCGCCGTCCGCTTCGCCGTCTGGCCCATCGAACGGCGCACCCCGCCGCAGCCCGTCGCCGCCCCGCCGGCCGCCCGCGGGCTGGCCCGGCACACCACCCGCCAGGCGTTCCAGGCGGCCGTGGCCTGCGGCCTCGCGCTGGCCGTGGGGCGGCTGGTCTCGGACGAGCGCTGGTACTGGGCCGTCGGCACCACCTGGTGGATCTTCGTCAACACCGCCTCACGCGGCGAGACCCTGGTACGGGGCTTCCGCCGCGTGGTGGGGACCGTCACCGGCATCGCCGCCGGCCTGCTCGTCGCCGTGCCGCTGCACGGCGCGCCCGCGCCCACCGCCGTCCTCCTCGCCCTCTGCGTCTTCGGTCTCTTCTACAGCGCCGGGCCCTCCTACAGTTGGATGATCTTCTTCGTGACCGTGCTGGCGGGCCTGCTCTACGGCCTCCTCGGCGTTCTCCACCCCGGCCTGCTCGCCCTGCGCCTCGAACAGACCGCCGTCGGCGCGCTCGGCGCGGCCCTGGCCGTCGCCGTGGTGCTCCCCGTCACCACCCACACCGCCACCGACGCCTGGATCCAGCGCGCCCTGCTGTGCGTACGGCACTGCGCGGCGGACGCCGCCCGGCGGCTCGCCGGCGACGAGGCGGCCGACCCCGCGCCGCGCGTCGCCGAACTGGAACTGCTCCTCGGCCGCGTCCGCGTCTCCCTCGCCCCGCTGCTCCACCCGATCAGCCCGCTGCGGACCCGCAAGGGCCGGGCCCGGCAGGTCATGGCGGCCCTCGACGACTGCGCCCGCCAGGTGCGCGGCCTCGCCGCCGTGGCCGCCGACCCCGACGCCTCGCACGACGCCCGGCTCACCGCCGCCTGCCGGCGCGTCGAAGCGGCCGTACAGAGCCTCGTCGCGCCGGGCGACCGGGCCGACTCCCCGGCTGCCGCGCTCGCCGGCGCGCCCCACCACCCCGGCGCGGAACGGGCCCTCGCGCACCTCCACGACCTGGAAGCCGCCCTCGCGGCCCTCGCCGCCCCGCTGCGCGGCACCTCGCGCGCGCCGTACGCGAAGGCGTGAGCGCGACGCGGTGATCCGGAACCCTGTTAGCGTCTGCTCCCATGGAGACGGTCCCTGACCAGCGCGGACATGGACCGGGACAGACCGGGCAGCGGACCGGAACAGAAGAAGCGGCGGAAGGCGGCACAGTGGGCGGCACGCAACATCGGGCGTACATCGGATCGTTCAGCGCGGGCGGCGGCCTCGGCATCACCGTCGCCGACGTCGACCCCGACACGGGCGCGCTCACGGCCGTCCACTCCACCGACGCCGTCGAGAACCCCTCCTACCTCGCCCTCGCGCCCGGCGGGAGGGCGCTGTACGCGGTCAGCCAGAACGACGACGGCGCGGCCGTCGCACTCTCCCTCGCCGACCCGGCCCGCCCCGAGCCGCTCGGCCCGCCGGTCCCCGTCGCGGGCGCCGCGCCCACCCACCTCACGCTCGCCCTCGGCCACCTGCTCACCGCCAACTACCGCTCGGGCAGCGTCACCGCGCTCCCGATAGCCGGCGACGGGCGGCTCGGCGACCCGGTCTCGGTCCTCCAGCACGAGGGCAGCGGCCCGGAGCCCGACCGGCAGCAGGGCCCGCACGCGCACGGCGTGCACCCCGACCCCTCCGGCCGCTGGGCGCTCGGCGTGGACCTGGGCACCGACTCGGTGTGGGTCTACGCCCTCGACGCCCCCGGCGGCCGGCCGGTCGTGCACCACGAGACCCGGCTGTGGGCGGGCAGCGGCCCCCGGCACCTGGTCTTCCACCCCCGCGGACACCGCGCGTACATCGTCAACGAGCTGGACTCGACGCTCACCACCTGCCGTTGGGACGCGGAGACGGGCGAGCTCGCGCCGATCGGCACGACGCCGGTCGCCCCCCAGGACAGCGAGTCCGTCAACTTCCCCTCCGAGGCGGCCATCGCGGCGGACGGCCGCTTCCTGTGGGTCGCCAACCGCGGCCACGACAGCATCGCCACCCTCGCCCTCGACGCGACGGGCGACACCCCGGCCCTGGTCACCACGGTCGACTGCGGCGGGCGCCGTCCCTGGGACCTGGCCCTGCACCCCTCGGGCCGGCACCTCTACGCCGCGAACGAGGGCAGCGGCGACGTCACCTGGTTCGACGTCGACCCGACGACGGGCGAACTGACCCGCGGCGGCGCCATCCCCGCGCCCAGCGCCTCCTGCGTCATCCTCGGCTGAATCGCTGAATCGCTGAATCGCTGAATCGCTGAATCGCTGAATCGCTGAATCGCTGAATCGCTGAATCGCTGAATCGCTGAGCTCCCGTCCGGGGCATCGACACGGACGCCGAACAGCCCGAAGGGCCCCGAGTGGGGCCCTTCGGGCACAGGCGTTCGCTGTGTCGGGCGGCGCCGAGCCACGCCGCCCTGTGTCGTCATGTCTCGGTGTCCCGACGTCTCGACAGGGAAGCGAGCGACGGGTGTTACTGGCGGGGCGCGTCGGCGTACGGCGCGCCCTGGGCCGTCGGCTGCGTCGGGATGCCCAGCACCGTCGCGTACTTGGCCAGCACCAGCTTGCCGACCGCGCCGTAGGCGCCCAGCGCCTCGGCCGCGGCGCAGTCCGCCTCGGCGGCCGCGGTGCCGGGCACGCCCGCCGCGACCTCGGGGCCGATCAGGTAGGGCGCGAGGGCCAGTTGGCGCGAGCCCGCCTTGCGCAGTTCCTCGGCCGTACGCGCTATGGCGCCGTCCTCGTCCAGCGCGGCGGCCATCACCGGCACGGCGAGCCGGGCGGAGAGCAGCATGCCCGTGATCCCGGCGGCCTGGACGGCCTCGTCACCGCCGACCGTCGCGAGGATGATCCCGTCCGCGGCGGTTGCGACTGTGAACAGGCGGGCGCGGTCGGCGCGGGCGAGACCCGCCTCCGAGAGCCGAACGTGCAGGGCCTCGGCGAGCAGCGGATGCGGACCGAGCGCGTCGGTCAGCTCCGCGGCGGAGCCGCTGTTCATGACCGCGTGGCGTATCCGCCGCAACAAGGCGTTGTCGGGACCCGCCAAGAGCGGCACGGTGACGGCGGCGGGACCCGCTTCGGCGTCCGATCCCTCCTGGTCATCGGCGTCCCGCCGGGCGGCGACGCGCGCGTCGCGCTCGGCCGCGACATGGGTGAGCACGGCCTCCAGGGCCGGGAACTCGTCCCCTTCGCCGTCCACGTAGCCGATCCGGGCGTCGAGCCCGGGCAGTTCGGAGCGGGCGATGCTCAGCACCTCTTCGGCGAGGCCGCGGGTGGCATCGTCGGGGGTCCCCGGCACGGCCAGGACCAGTGGCGGCGCCCCGACGGGCGCCGCCACCGGTTCCGGCCGCCGGTGCCGTCCGGGCTGGCGGGGACGTGGCATTCGTACAGGCAGGCCAGGCGCGGGCCCTGTGGGGGAGCTCATGGCGCCGCATGCTATCCGCTCGCGGGGCCCCGCTGTTCGGGAGGGGGCGACAGTGTGCTATCTGTCCGGATATGTTCGGCGGTTCGTACGACTTGATGCGGAAGTGGTCACCCCGAAATGGAGAGCATGAACGGATCGGGCGGCAGCAGCAGACGATCCGCCGCGAGCGCCGAGGCGATCCGCAGCGCCCCGTCCAGCGGGCCGCCCGCCGCCTCGACCAGCTCCGCGTACGGCAGTTGCTGCTGCAATTCCGCACGCAGCGGTACGAGCAGGGGAGCGCCGATCCGGAACACCCCACCGGTGAGCGCCACTTCGTACCGCTCGTGCCGCGGCTGTCCCCCGGGCCGGGGGCAGACGGCCGCCGCGGTCTCGGCGATGTGGCGGGCGGCCGTGGCGAGGACGTGCCGCGCGACCGGGTCGCCGGCCGCCGCGCAGCGGGCCACCTCGGGCGCGAACGAGGCGAGCACGGCGGGCCGGTCGGTGCGCGGGTACAGCTTGCCGGGCAGCCCGGCCGCCGGCCCGAAGACCGCTTCCGCGCGGGCCAGCAGCGCGGCCGAGCCGCCCGTACGCCCGTCGTGGGCGCGCAGCGCCGCCGTCAGCCCGGCCTGGCCGATCCACGCTCCGCCGCCGAGGTCCCCGAGCAGATGGCCCCAGCCGTCCGCGCGCCGCCAGCCGCCCTCCCGACTGAGGTCGGACCCGATGGCGATCATCCCGGTGCCGCCGGCGACGACCGCGCCCGGCCGCTGGCCCAGCGCCCCGGCGTAGGCGGTCACCGCGTCGGCCGCGAGGGCGAGCCGGCCCACCCCCAGCTCCGCGCGGAGCGCCGCGGGCAGCGTCTCGCGCAGGTCGTCGCCGAGGCTGGCCATGCCCGTCGCGCCCACGCAGGCCGCGTCGGCGCGCTCCGCTCCGGCCTCGCGCAGCAGGCGGCGGGCGGCGGGCAGCACGTGGGCGAGGAAGGCGCGGGCGTCGATGCCCGCGTCGCCGGTCGCCACCGGGTCGGGGGTGTGCCAGGTGCGGGCGGGGGCGTCGAGGTCCGCGCGGGCCACGGCGATCCGGACGCCCGAACCGCCCGAGTCGACGGCGAGCACCGTGCCGGGGACGGGGCCGGCCGGTCCGTCGGCGGCAACGCTCGTACGCGCGTCGCCGCTCGGGCCGCCGTCCGCGTCCGCGTGCCCGTGGGTGTCGTCGCTCACCGGATCAGCCGAGCCCTCGGGCGTCCTGCTTGAGCGCCGTGTCGACGGTCAGGGCCGTGGCCACGACGAGGCTCAGCAGCGGGTCGGCGAGCTGGCGGTGGATCTGCAGCACGTAGTTGTCCGCCGTCGTGAACATCGTCTTGGCGAGCCCTTCCCAGGTCTTGGTGATCCGGGCGATCTCGGTGTCGGTGTGGTCGACGATGGCGAAGTTCCAGGCCCGCCAGTTCTCGGCCTTGATGGCGCCGATCTGCTCGCCGCCGGAGACCAGCGCAAAATTGATCTTGCCGATGGCGTTCTGCTGGACGATCTCGCCCAGCGGCTGCCCGTCGGGCCGCTCGACGACCACGCGGGACTTGATGAGCTTGGCCGGCCGGGTCAGCAGGAGCTGCGGGCGGCCCTGGGCGTCCCGGATCTCCAGCTTGTGCGTCATGTACTGGTCGAGGCTGGAGACGAACCGCAGCACCTTCTTCGCCGCGCTCTGGCCGACCTCGACCACCGTGCCGAGCGTGCGGCCGTGCTGGTCGAAGACGCTGTACTCGTTCGTCACCTCGATCAGCTTGGCCTTCTGGTTCACCACCAGGACCGGCTCGGTGAAGAGGGTGCCGCCGCCGTGCGCCTCCGGCGCCACCTTGGCCTGGCGCTGGACCTGGTCCTGAATCCGCGCCGGGTCGTGTGTGGCCGGAACGGCTCCCTCCGAGGGCGGTCGCCCGGGATGCGTGTGCTCGGTCCACTGGCTGCCGTCCCACCATCTCAGCAGGTGAGGGGTGCCCTGCGGATCGGCGTACCACCCCGCGGGGATGTTCGTCTGAGTCGTCATGGCCGGACACCCTATCCCCGGACGTCAGGGAATCAGCCAGTTCACCGGCGCCGCTCCCTGCCGTACCAGGAGGTCGTTCGCGCGGCTGAACGGGCGGGAGCCGAAGAAGCCGCGATCGGCCGACATGGGGGAGGGGTGCGCGGACTCCACGGAGGGGACCTGCCCGAGCAGCGGGCGCAGATTGCGGGCGTCGCGGCCCCACAGGATCGCCACCAGCGGGCCGCCGCGCGCCACCAGGGCCTTGATCGCCTGCTCGGTGACCTCCTCCCAGCCCTTGCCGCGGTGCGCGGCCGGACGCCGGGGCGCGGTGGTGAGCGCCCTGTTGAGGAGCAGGACGCCCTGCTGGGTCCAGGGCGTGAGGTCGCCGTTGGACGGCCGGGGCAGCCCGAGGTCGGTGTGCAGCTCCCGGTAGATGTTCTCCAGGCTGCCGGGCAGCGGCCGCACGTCGGGCGCGACGGAGAAGCTCAGCCCCACGGCGTGCCCGGGGGTGGGGTACGGGTCCTGACCGACGATCAGAACCTTCACCTCGTCGAAGGGTTGCTGGAAGGCGCGCAGCACATGGGCCCCGGCCGGTAGGTACGTACGGCCCGCCGCGATCTCCGAGCGCAGGAAGTCGCCCATCGCGGTGATCCGTCCGGCCACGGGCTCAAGTGCCTTCGCCCAGCCGGGTTCGACGATCTCGTTCAACGGTCGTGCAGCCACGGGGCGTCACTCTACTGGCTCCCTCCGGCGCCCCACGACCGCGCCCCCGAGCCCGCTCTCCTGGCTCCCTCACCCCACCACCGCGGCCCGTACGCACAGCACGTCCGGCAGGTGCGAGGCGATGAGCCGCCAACTGTCCCCTTCGTCCGCGCTCGCGTACACCTCGCCGTTGCGATTGCCGAAGTACACCCCCGCCGGATCGGCGTCGTCGAGACACATGGCGTCGCGCAGCACCACCCCGAAGTGCGGTGCGTCGGGGAGCCCGGCGTCGAGCCCCGTCCAGCTCGCCCCGGCGTCCTCGGTGCGGAAGACCCGGCAGTGCCGCCCGGCGGGCACCCGGTCGCTGTCGGCCTCGATCGGGAAGACGTAGGCGACGTCCGCCCGGCGCGGGTGGGCGGCGACGGCGAAGCCGAAATCGGAGGGGAGCGAGGCGCCGACCGGCGTCCACGCGCCGCCCGCGTCGTCGCTGCGGTAGACGCCCCAGTGGTTCTGGAGATAGAGCCGGTCGCGGTCGACCGGGTCCTGCGCGATCTTGTGCACGCACTGGCCGAACTCCGGGTACTGGTCGGGCAGGAAGACCGCCTGCACCCCGGCGTTCGACGGGCCCCAGCTCGCCCCGCCGTCCAGCGAGCGGTACACGCCGCCCGTGGAGACGGCGATGGTCACGGCGTCGCTGTCGCGGGCGTCCGTGATCACCGTGTGCACGCCCTGCCCGCCGAAGCCCGCGCCCCACTCCCGCCGCGTGGGGTGGTCCCACAGCGACCGTACGAGCTCGAACGTCTCGCCCCCGTCCGCGGAGCGGAACAGCGCGCCCGGCTCCGTGCCCGCGTAGACCACGTCGGGCGCGCCCGCCTCCGCCGGGTGGAGCTGCCAGACCCGCTCCAGGGAGGCGCCCGTGTCCTTGGGGAACTGCACCGCGGGCCGCGACGGCTCGTGCCAGGTCGCGCCGAGGTCGTCGGAGTGGAAGACCGAGGGGCCCCAGTGCGAGCTGTCCGCGCCGACCAGTATCCGGGGCGCGGCGCGGCGGGTGTCGAGCCCGATCGAATAGACGGACTGCGCGGGGAAACGGGGCTCGTCGAATCCCCAGTCGCCGCCGCGCCGCCGCGCGAGGAACAGACCCTTCTTGGTGCCGACCGCCAGCATGACCTCAGTCATGGCAAGCCACCTCCGGGACGCCGTTGTCTCAGTTACGGGTCAGTGTGCACCCACCCACTGACAATGGCCCCCGCAGCGGTATCCCCGCAGGTCAGTCGGGCTGTCGGCGGATCTGGGCCCGCGCCGGCGGGAACGGGTGCCGGAGGCGGAGACGGCGGGCGGGACGCGCGCCGCCGCTTAATTTGACAGTCGTCGTACTACGGCGTTTATCGTACAAGAATGGCCGGGTCCCTCGTGTGCGAACGGAGCCTTCGATGAGCAACCTCTTCCAGCCGTACCGACTGCGGTCGCTGACCATCCCCAACCGCGCCTGGATGGCGCCGATGTGCCAGTACAGCGCGGCGGCCGACGGCCCCCTCCAGGGCGTGCCCACCGACTGGCACCTCGCCCACCTCGGCGCTCGCGCCGTCGGCGGCGCCGGCCTGATCCTGACGGAGGCCACGGCCGTATCGCCCGAGGGCCGCATCTCGCCCCTGGACGTCGGGCTGTGGAACGAGGAGCAGCGCGAAGCCTTCCGGCGGATAACCCGCTTCCTGGAGTCGCAGGGCGCCGTCCCGGCCGTCCAGATCGCGCACGCGGGGCGCAAGGCGTCGACGGCCGCCCCCTGGCACGGCGGCAGGCAACTGCGCCCGGACGAGGGCGGCTGGACGACGGTCGCGCCCTCCCCGCTCCCCTTCACGGACGACGGCCCCGTGCCGCGCGAGATGACGACGCGGGACATCGAGCGCGTCGTGGCGGACTTCGCGCGCACCGCCGAGCTGGCCCTCGCCGCCGGGTTCAAGGTCGCGGAGGTCCACGGCGCCCACGGTTACCTCATCAACGAGTTCCTGTCGCCGCACAGCAACCACCGGGACGACGAGTACGGCGGCTCGTACGAGAACCGCACCCGGTTCGCCCTGGAGGTCGTCGACGCCGTACGGGCCGTGTGGCCCGAGGAACTGCCGGTGTTCTTCCGGATCTCCGCCACCGACTGGCTCACCGAGAACCCCGAGGACCCGCGCGAGGGCTGGACCGGCGAGGACACCGCGCGCTTCGCGAAGGACCTGCTGGCGCACGGCGTGGACCTGCTCGACGTGTCCACCGGCGGCAACGCCCCCGGCGCCGCCATCCCCGTCGGCCCCGACTACCAGGTCCCCTTCGCCGCCAAGGTCCGCGAGGAGACGGACCTGCCCGTCGCCGCGGTCGGCCTGATCACCGGGGCCCGGCAGGCGGAGGAGATCCTCGCCTCCGGCCGGGCGGACGCCGTGCTCCTCGGCCGGGAACTGCTGCGCGACCCCTACTGGGTCAACAGCGCCGCCGTCGAACTGGGCGACGAGCCGCGCCGCCCCGTGCAGTACGCCCGCGCGTACTGACGAAGACGACGGCGACCGTACGGCCCTGAAGCGCGCCACCCCCGCCGGTACGGGCCCCGCCGCCCCACCGGCGGGGCGAGGCCCCTCCGGGGCCCGCGTACTACGGTGAGCCCGTACCCGTACGCGTACCACCGACGCGGCCACCGGTCCGCCCGGCGGACCGGGCCGCCCCCCGTACGACCGACCGGCCAGGAGGAGCAGCCGTGCAGACCCGGACCAGGGCGCGGACAGGCGGCCGCACCCTCGACCACCCCGCGCCCGCCCAGTTCCGGCTGGAGAGCGTGCTCCACGCCCTCTCGGACCCGATGCGCCTGCGGATCGTACGGACGCTGGAGGCCGCCGGGAGCGAGCAGCCGTGCTCCGTCTTCGACCTGCCGGTGTCCAAGTCCACCAGCACCCACCACTTCCGGGTGCTCCGCGAGAGCGGTGTCATCAGCCAGACGTACCGCGGCACGGCCAAGATGAACGAGCTGCGCCGCGACGACCTCGACGCGCTCTTCCCCGGCCTGCTCGACAGCGTCCTCGTGGCCGCGCACCGCCAGGACGAACGGCTCGGCGGCGGCTGAGGGCCGCCGCTCCGCCCCGCCCGCGCCTCCCCGGAGCCCGGGTGCTCAAGCCCGCCCGTTCGCGGCGGTCAACAGGCCCTCCCAGTCGGCGATCTTCACCGTCGTACGGCCCAGGGAGCGCCCCAGTTCCGCCTCGGCCGCCTCGATGCCGAGCCATCCCGGCCACTCCACCACGGGCTGACCCGAGCGCCGCAGCGCGTCGCGGGGATCGGCCGCGGGGCGCCGCTCCGCGAGCGCGTCGGCGTCCGCGAGGAGCGAGGCGACGGTCTCCTTGGCGCAGGAGCGGTTGGTGCCGATCACGCCGGTCGGACCGCGCTTGATCCACCCGGCGACGTACTCGCCCAGGGAGGGCGCTCCGTCGCGCAGTACGCGCCCGTGCGCGTGCGGCACCGTTCCGCGCTGCTCGTCGAACGGCAGCCCCGCCAACGGCACCCCCCGGTATCCCACCGACCGCAGGACCAACTCCGCCTCGATGTCCTCGAAGACGCCCGTGCCGACCACGCCGCCGTGTCCGTCCGGCGCGGTCCGCTCGAAGCGGACGGCGCGCACCGCGTCGTCGCCGAGCACCGCGACGGGGCGCAGGAAGAAGCGCAGCCGGATGCGGCGGGGGAGGCCGCGGGGCGGGGCGCCGCACCAGCCGCGGATGACGTCCACGTTGCGCCGGTTGGCGGCGGGCAGCTCCGAGGGGTCGGCGAACGCCGGGTCGAGGGCGGCCTCTTCGGCCCGTACGGAGATCTCGGCGCCCGGCAGCGCCCCCAGTTCGCGCAGCTCCTTGGTGGTGAACTTGGCCTGGGCCGGGCCCCGCCGCCCCACCAGGTGGATGTCCGAGACCCGGCTGCCGGCCAGGGCGCGCAGCGCGGCGTCCGGCACGTCGGTGGGGCGCAACTCCTCGGGTCCGCGCGCCAGTACCCGTGCCACGTCCACCGCCACATTGCCGACGCCGATGACGACGGCGGAACGCGCCCCGAGCGCGAAGCCGCCGGGCGCGGCGTCCGGGTGGGCGCTGTACCAGGAGACGAACTCGGTGGCGGAGAAGCTGCCCGGCAGCTCCTCGCCGGGCACCCCGAGCCGCCGGTCGGTGCCGGCGCCCACGCAGTAGACGACCGCGTGGTAGAGGTCGAGCAGCCGGTGGACGGGCACCCCCGCCGCCCCGACCAGCACATTGCCGAGAAAGGCGACGCGCGGGTGCTCAAGGACGGAACGCAGGTTGTTCTGCAGCGACTTGATCTTCTCGTGGTCGGGGGCGACGCCATAGCGCACCAGACCGTAGGGGCAGGGCAGCCGGTCCAGGACGTCCACCGTCACCCCCGGTACGGACTCTTGCTGGACGAGCGCTTGCGCGGTATAGACCCCGCTCGGCCCTGACCCGACGACCGCGACACGAAGCACGGCGGAGCTCCTTCCCGAGGGACCCGCCCAGCATCCCACCGAGGAGCGAAAGGGGGGAGACGCCCATGCGGCGCGTCCCGGTACACGTCGCCGTGACCTGCCCCGTGGTGTTGAGCGGGCAGGTCCCGACGGGGCTGGACAGCCTCGCTGCCGCACCGTGTGGGCTAACCTGCTGCGGAAATGACCGACTTCGCCGAAGAAGCTCGTTCTCGCGCCGCGCGTTTGCTGAGGATGGCAGCCACGACGGACAGCCGGGTCCGAGCCCAGATCATCGAATACGCCCACTCCACACCTGACCCGCCGCACATAGGCCCATTCGGTATCCATACGACGGGTTGCCCCCGTTGTCGTCGGACCATGTGGCAGCAAGCCGATACCCACGGTTTGTTCTGGGTCTGTGCGTCGTGCGGTCATGTGGAAGGGCAAAGCCAAGATGGGCTGTGACTGTCCAGTACCAAAGGTCAACGGGCGGTGCCCCGTCTGTAAGTGGTACCCCGAAGCGCGAGGCGTGACGGCATGCGGTGCGGTGTTCTAGAACCGATCACGATATACCCCAGCTTGAAGAGCGGCGTTTCGGCCATCGCCGCGCGGCTGGAATCGCCGCGTCCGGTCGCGTGTCCGCGCCTCGATCATGGCCGGGCGCCGGCGGGGTACGTCCTCAAATGATGCTGTTCGCCCGGGGTGTACGTACTGGAACGCGGCAGTCGCCGGGCTGCTCCCGGTCCCTCCTGACGTCTGCCGACATCTCCCGAACTGCTGCCTCGGGTCGGCTTCGTGGGCGTGCGACGACGTGATCCGGCCGTGATTCTCTGGATTTCCAAGATCGTTTGAAGTGTGTGGCCTATGAATGTGATGCTGGGCGCGGGCCTGCCCGAGCCCCTGCTGAGCAGCGGATTCGGCGGGCCCGAACGGAACGCGGAGCGCACGGGGCACGAGTGCGCGCGACACGAGGTGCACAGCACATGGAGTCAGGGAGCGGCGTGGCACAGGACGTCGGGCGCGGAGGACAACGGCATGACGGGACGGGAACGGTGAACGGTTCACCGGGCCGTGAGGACCGCACGTCACTGCGGTCCGCCGACGGATCGACACGCGTCGGTTTCCGTGCCGGTGAGTGGCGCGGCCATCCGCGCGCCACCGCCGTACGGATCGAGGCCGGTACGCCCGCCGCGGCCGCCGACCTGCTGCTGCGGGAGCTGCCCGGCTGGCTGGTGGTCACCGACGACACCCTGGCCGCCCCGCTGGCCGACGCCGGGGCCGAAGTCCAGCGCCGGGCCCACCGCTACGGCCGGGACCTGGCCGTACAGCCTCCCGACCCCGGGTGGCCGCACCCGGCGCTCCCCGCCCCGCTCCGCCTGCGCCCGGCGGCTGAGGTGCCGGCGGAGCACCTGGAAGAGCTGTGGCTGGCCGCGTACGCCGCCGGCCACCCCGACCGGGAGCGCTACGAGCGGGCGGCCGACGGGGTCGCGGCCCTCGCGAGCCTGTGGCGCGGTGAACTGTTGGGACCGACGCTGCCCTTCAGCGCGGTGGCCGTGGACGCCCGGGGCCCCGTCGCGGTGCTCGCCGTCCACGCCCTGGAGCGGCCCTGGATCACTGAGATCTTCAGAGACCCCGCGCCGCGCGGGCGCGGCCTCGGCACCGCGCTGCTGCGGTACGCGGTCACCGCGGCGGCCGAGCACGGGCTCTCCGACCTGGGGGCGTCGGTGACCGTGGGCAACGTCCGGTCCAGCCGCATGCTGGAGCGCGTCGGCTTCCGGCGCCTCGACGACAGCGTCGACCTGAGACTCCCCGCCGCTCCCTGAGCGTCGTCTCCCCGGCCCGTAGCCACCGGAGCTCCATGAGTTTCACACGCCGCACGACCGCTCGGAGCCCCCACCCCACCGTCGGCCTACGGTCGCGTCCCGCCGCGTTCCGTCCCGTCTCCGCCGTTCCTTCCCCACCAGCGGCCCTCCGGCTGCCGGTTCCGCATCCCCGATTCGACCGATGAGAGCCCCCCACATGCCCCACCCCACCCTCGTGATCATCGACGGCCCCGGCGGCCCCACGCCGGACTGGTACCTGTCCAGGCTCTGCCCCGACTACGACGTCCACGTCCTGTGGCGCCCCGGCCCGGACCCCGCCGCCCACGAGCGGCGCGTGCGCACCTTCGACTCGTGGTGCGCGCACGTCGGTGTGCCCGCCGACGCCGACCTCACCGACTACACCGTGGAGTACGCGAAGCGGCACTCGGCGGACGGCATCGTCGCGTTCAGCGAGATCCCGGTGGTCGAGGCGCACACCGCCGCCGCGGAACTGGGCCTGCCGGGCAACCCGCGCGAGTCGCTGCCCGTCCTGCGCAACAAGACCCGGCAGCGGGCCGCGTTCCGGGCGGCGGGCGTGCCCGTACCCCGGTTCGCCGAGGTGCGCACGGCGGAGGAGTTCCACGAGGCCCGGCACACGGTCGGGCTGCCCGCGGTGCTGAAGCCCGTCGTCGGAGCCGGCAGCATGGCCACCCACGCGGTGGACGCGGACGACGACCTGGACGAGATCTGGGCGCAGGCGTGCCAGGCGTACGTGAACGACCCGCGCGGCGGCGCGCGGCCCCTGTTCATCTTGGAACAGCGGCTCATCGGCTCCCAGTGGTACCCGGACGCGCGGTACGGCGACCACGTCAGCGTCGAGTCCATCGTGCGGCGCGGACGGGTCACGCATCTCGCGGTGACCGACAAGTTCCCGCTGTCGCCGCCCTTCCGCGAGAACGGCAGCATGCTCCCCTCGGTGCTGCCGACAGAGCGGGTCCGGGAGATCGAGGCGTGCGCGACGGCCGCCGTCGAGGCCCTCGGCCTCACCGATTCCGCGGTCCACACCGAGTTCAAGCTCACAGCGGAGGGCCCGATGGCGATCGAGGTGAACTGCCGGATCGGCGGCGGGGCTGTCGAGATGCTGCACCACAGCGCCGGTTACGACTTTGTGGCGGCCACCGCGGCCGTGGCGACGGGCGGGGGACTGCCCGCCGCACCCGAACCGCACCGTTACGCCGGCTGGCTGATACCGCAGCCGCCCGACCGGCCCGTGGTCCTGTCCCGAGTGCCCTCGACCTCCGAGATACTCGCGATTCCCGGCGTCCGTGAGGCCGTCGTGCCGCACGAGGTCGGCGCGCGCCTCTCCCCGGAGCGGGGCAGCGCCAACTACCTGACCGACGTCATCGCCGTGTCCGACCGGCCGGAACAGCTCCTCGACTGCTTCGACCGGCTGACCGCGCCGGGCCTGTTCGCGTTCCACGGTCCCGAGGAGCCCGTGGCCGGCTGACAGCGGACTCATCGGCCGCGCCGGGCGGGGAGCTGACAGCGGACGGACCGGCCGCGCGGGGCGGGGAGACGGCCGGGCCGTCTCCCCGCCTTTCTCACCCACAAAATCGCCGTAAATTCCCCGATCGGCCGAGTGAACGCGCTGCCGAAGGGCACCTGGAGCCGGCAGGCACGACCTTGGATACACGGCCTCGGTCACACCGCCCGCACCGGAGCACGAGTCGACGACGCGTGGGAGAGCCCATGGGGATACGTACGAGAATCCGCGCCTGGCCCGCCTACCGGCAGGCGACCGGCGCGGACCCACTGGGCCGGGGGCGCGCCGCGATGTCCCCCCGGAGCGCCGCGCTGCGCGCCCGCACCAGCGCCGCGGACCGGGTCGTGAAATCGGTCTGCCCGTACTGCGCCGTCGGCTGCGGCCAGCAGATCTACGTGCGGGACGAGCGCGTCACGCAGATCGAGGGCGACCCGGACTCGCCCGTCAGCCGGGGCCGGCTGTGCCCCAAGGGGTCGGCGACGCTCCAGCTCACGACCGGTGATTCCCGCCGTCACCAGGTGCTGTACCGGCGCCCGTACGCGAGCGACTGGGAGCCGCTGGACCTCGACACGGCCATGGACATGATCGCCGAGCGGGTGGTGGCGACCCGTCGGGAGACCTGGGAGTGGGAGCGGGAGGGGCGGCGTGTCGCCCGTACGCTCGGCATCGCCAGCCTCGGCGGCGCGACGCTGGACAACGAGGAGAACTACCTGATCAAGAAGTTGCTGACGGGGCTCGGCGTGGTCCAGGTCGAGAACCAGGCGCGGGTGTGCCACAGCTCCACCGTCGCCGGGCTCGGCACGTCCTTCGGGCGCGGCGGCGCGACCACCTTCATGCAGGACCTCCAGCACGCGGACTGCATCGTCATCGAGGGCTCCAACTTCGCCGAGGCGCATCCGGTCGGCTTCCAGTGGGTGATGGAGGCCAAGGCGCGCGGCGCGCGCATCATCCACGTCGACCCCCGCTTCACCCGCACCAGCGCCCTGAGCGATCTGCACGTGCCCATCCGGGCCGGCAGCGACATCGCCTTCCTCGGCGGGATCATCAACCACGTGCTGACCGAGGAGAAGGACTTCCGGGAGTACGTCCTCGCGTACACCAACGCCGCCACGCTGGTCGGCGAGGACTTCCGGGACACCGAGGACCTCGACGGCGTCTTCTCCGGATTCGACGCCGAGCAGGGCGCGTACGACCCGGAGAGCTGGCAGTACGAGGGCGCCGAGGTGCAGGCGCCGGCCGGGGACGTGGAGCAGTTGCACGACGAGCGGCTGCGCAACGCGCGGGCGACCGGAGACCCCGCGGGCCACGCCGAGACGCACGGCTCGGGCGGACCCCAGGCCGACGCCCAGGCCCCCGGCGACCCCACGCTGAGCCACCCCCGGTGCGTGTACCAGATCCTGAAGCGGCACTACGCCCGCTACACGCCCGAACTGGTCGAGCGGGTCTGCGGGGTGCCGAAGGAGACCTTCAGGCAGGTCTGCGACGCGCTGACGGAGAACTCGGGGCGCGAGCGGACCAGCGCGTTCGTCTACGCGGTCGGCTGGACCCAGCACACCGTGGGCTCGCAGTACATCCGGGCGGCGAGCGTGCTGCAACTGCTGCTCGGCAACATCGGCCGGCCGGGCGGCGGCATCCAGGCGCTGCGCGGCCACGCCTCCATCCAGGGCTCCAGCGACATCCCCACCCTCTTCAACCTGCTGCCCGGCTATCTGCCGATGCCGCACGCCCACACCCACGAGGACCTGGACGCGTTCGTCACGGCGAGCCGCACGGACAAGGGGTTCTGGGGCGACATGCGGGCGTACTTCGTGAGCCTGCTCAAGTCCTACTACGGCGACGCGGCGACGCCCGAGAACGACTTCTGCTTCGACCACCTGCCGCGGCTCACCGGCTCGCACAGCACGTACGACACCGTCCTCGCCCAGTTGAACGGCGAGTGCAAGGGCTACTTCCTGATGGGCGAGAACCCCGCCGTCGGCTCCGCCAACACCCGGCTCCAGCGGCTCGGCATGGCCGCCCTGGACTGGCTGGTGGTCCGGGACTTCTCCCTCATCGAGTCGGCGACCTGGTGGCGCGACGGCCCCGAGATCGAGACCGGGGAGCTGCGTACGGGCGACATCGGCACTGAGGTCTTCTTCCTCCCGGCGGCGGCCCACACGGAGAAGTCCGGCTCGTTCACCAACACCAACCGCTGGCTCCAGTGGCACCACGCGGCCGTGGAACCCCGGGGCGACGCGCGCAGCGACCTGTGGTTCATGTACCACCTCGGCCGCCGCGTCAAGGCCCTCCTGGCCTCGTCCGACGACCCGATGGACCGGATGGTGCAGGATCTGACCTGGGACTATCCGGTGGAGGGAGCACTGGAGGAGCCCGTGGCCGAGGCCGTGCTGGCCGAGATCAACGGGCATGGCCCGGACGGCGCGCCGCTCGCCGCGTACACCGAGCTGAAGGACGACGGGTCCACGCGGTGCGGCTGCTGGATCTACTGCGGCGTCTACGCGGACGGCGTCAACCAGGCCGCCCGGCGCACCCCGCACACCGAGCAGGACTGGGTCGCCGCGCGCTGGGCGTGGGCGTGGCCTGCGAACCGCCGCATCCTCTACAACCGGGCCTCCGCCGCCCCCGACGGCGCGCCGTGGAGCGAGCGCAAGGCGTACGTGTGGTGGAACGGCGACGACGGGCGGTGGACCGGCCACGACGTGCCGGACTTCGTCCCCGACCGGCCGCCCGGCCATGTGCCGCCGGAGGACGCGACGGGCCCCGACGCGCTGCGCGGCGACGACGCGTTCATCATGCAGGCGGACGGCAAGGGCTGGCTGTACGCGCCGGCCGGGCTGCTCGACGGGCCGCTGCCCACCCACTACGAGCCGCAGGACTCGCCGTTCCCCAACCTCCTGCACCCCGCCTGGCGGCGCTCGCCGACCCGCCGCCTCTATCCGACGGACGGCAACCGCTACCACCCCAGCGGCGACGAGCCGGGCGCCGACGTCTTCCCGTACGTGCTGACCACCTACCGGCTGACCGAGCACTTCACGGCGGGCGGCATGAGCCGCTGGACGCCCTACCTGGCCGAATTGCAGCCCGAGCTGTTCTGCGAGGTGGGGCCGGGGCTCGCGGCGGAACGCGGCCTGGAACACGCGGGCTGGGCGACGATCGTCACCGCCCGCAACGCCATCGAGGCGCGCGTCCTGGTCACCGACCGGCTGAAGCCCCTGACCGTGCACGGCCGGACCGTCCACCAGATCGGCCTGCCCTTCCACTGGGGCCCCAACGGCACCGTCACCGGCGACGCCGCGAACGAGCTGGTCGCCATCGCCCTCGACCCCAACTCCCATATCCAGGAGGACAAGGCGCTGACCGCCGACATCCGGCCCGGACGCCGCCCGCGCGGCCCGGACCTGCCCCGCCTGGTCGCCGGGTACCGGCGGCGCGCGGGGATCACCGACCGCACCGGAATGGAGCGACCCGTATGACCGGCCGTCTGCTCAGTGGACCGGAACCCGATCCGGCGGGCGACGCCGGCCACCTGGACGCACCGCCCCGCGTGGGCTTCTTCACCGACACCACCGTCTGCATCGGCTGCAAGGCGTGCGAGGTCGCGTGCAAGGAGTGGAACGCCATCCCCGAGGACGGGCTGTCGCTCACCGGCATGTCCTACGACAACACGGAAGGGCTCGGCGCCTCGACCTGGCGGCACGTCGCCTTCATCGAACAACCGTCGACGGCTCCGTCGGCGCCGCCGGCTCCGTCGGCTCCCTCCGGCAGCCCCGGCCCCGGCCCCGGCTCCGTGCCCGTCCCGGACGGCCGTACGGAGCTGCCGCTCACCGACCAACGCGCCGCGACCGCCCCGGCGGCCGGGGGCGAGGGCGGCGACCTGCGCTGGCTGATGTCCTCGGACGTCTGCAAACACTGCACGCACGCCGCCTGCCTGGACGTCTGCCCCACCGGCTCGCTGTTCCGCACGGAGTTCGGCACCGTCGTCGTCCAGGAGGACATCTGCAACGGCTGCGGTTACTGCGTGCCCGCCTGCCCGTACGGCGTCATCGAGCAGCGGTCCTCCGACGGCCGCGCCTTCAAGTGCACCCTGTGCTACGACCGGCTCGGCGCGGGCCAGGAACCGGCCTGCGCGAAGGCGTGCCCCACCGAGTCCATCCAGTTCGGCCCCCTCGACGAACTGCGTGAACGGGCCGCGCTGCGCGTGGACCAACTGCACGCGGCGGGCGTCGAGGACGCCCGGCTCTATGGCGACGACCCCGCCGACGGGGTGGGCGGCGACGGTGCGTTCTTCCTGCTCCTCGACGAGCCGGAGGTGTACGGACTGCCACCGGACCCCCAGGTCACCACCCGCGATCTGCCCGCGATGTGGCGGCACGCGGGCGCGGCGGCGCTGTCGCTGGCGGGCGCCTTCGCCGCCTCGTACGCGCTCCCGGCACTGACGCGACGAGGGAGGGGGCGGCGATGACTCGCACTGGCGGAAAAGGCGGCAAGGGCAGGGGCAAGGGCGAGGAACTGATGGTCCCGCGAGCCGAGTTCCGCTCCTACTACGGACGTCCCGTGATCAAGGCCCCGGCCTGGGCCGCCCGTGACATCGCCGGGTACTTCTTCCTCGGCGGCCTCGCGGGCGCGGGCTCGGTGCTGGCCGCCGGGGCGCACCTGACGGGACGGACCACGACGGCGCGGGCCATGAAGGTCTCCTCGCTCGCGGCCATCTCCCTCTCCACCGCCGCGCTCATCAACGACCTCGGCCGCCCCGGCCGGTTCCCCTACATGCTCCGCGTCCTCAAGCCGACCTCGCCGATGAGCGTCGGCTCATGGCTGCTGTCGGCCTACGGGCCCGCGGCCGGCGCGGCGGCCCTGTGCGCGGTCACGGGCCGCGTGCCGCGCGCCGGAGCCGCCGCGACCGCCGCCGCGGCGCTGCTCGGGCCCGCCGTCGCCACGTACACCGCCGTACTGGCCGCGGACACCGCCGTCCCCGCCTGGCACGGCGCCCACCGCGAACTCCCGTACCTCTTCGCCGCGTCGGCGACGGCCGCCGCCGCGGGCATGGCCCTGGTCGTGGCCCCGGCACGGGAGAGCGGCCCGGCGCGCTGCGCGGCCGCGCTGGCCACCCTGGCCGACCTCGGCGCGACCAAGGCCACCGAGCGGCGGCTCGGCATGGTCGCCGAGACCTACCGGGAGGGGAAGGCCGGCAGGCTGCTGCGCTGTGCGCGGGGGCTCATCGGGGCCGGGGCGGCCACGGCGGCCCTCGCGGGCGGGAAGAGCCGCCCGGCGGCGGTCGCGGGCGGACTCGCCCTGCTCGCGGGATCGGCCTGCACCCGGCTCGGCGTCTTTGCCGCGGGCATCGCCTCGGCGGAGGACCCGGTCTATACGGTCGTCCCGCAGCGCGAGGCGAAGGCGCGGCGGGAGGCGGCGGAGGCGGGGGAGGCGAAGGGGGCGGCGGGTGCGTAGCAGGGGCGGGCCGCCGGCCCGGTGCCGTTCTCGCCTGCCGGCGGGGCGTGCTGACGGCCGCCCCGCCGGGGAGCGTGCCGAGGGCCGACGGGCCGGTTCGGTCCGGCGCCCGCCGCCCCGCGCGCCGTTGGCGCCGTCGCCGCCGCCGGGCGGGGGAGACTGGGCGACATGACTGTCAAAGGCGTCCTGTTCGATTTCTCCGGCACCCTCTTGCACGTCGAGACCGCGCGGTCCTGGCTCCGCGCCGCGCTGCGCGCCACCGAAACCCACGTCGACGAGGAGGAGTTGGACCGGCTCGCGCGGCTGCTGGACGAGGCGGGCGCGCTGCCCGGCGGCTCGACCCCGCGTGCCGTCCCCGCGCGGCTGGCCGACGCGTGGGCCCGGCGCGACGAGGACGCGAACCTGCACCGTGTCGCCTACCTGGGCCTGGCGCGCCAAGTGCCGCTGCCGAACCCCGAGTTGTACGAGGCGCTGTACGTGCGGCACAAGGAGCCCGCCGCCTGGCAGCCGTACCCGGACGCCGCCGAGGTGCTGGGCGAGCTGCGGCGCCGGGGCGTCCGTACCGCCGTGGTCAGCAACGTCGGCTGGGACCTGCGCCCCGTCTTCCGCGCGCACGGACTGGACGGCGACATCGAGGCGTACGTGCTGTCGTACGAGCACGGGGTGCAGAAGCCCGGCGCGCGGCTCTTCCAGGCGGCCTGCGACGCGCTCGGGCTCGCGCCCGGCGACACCCTCATGGTCGGCGACGACCCGTACGCCGACGCCGGGGCGGCCGCGATCGGCTGCGCGGTACACCTGGTGGACAAACTGCCCCCGGCGGAACGGCCCGACGCGCTCCGCCGCGTGCTCGACCTCGTCGGGTGAGCCGCCGGCCGTGGCGAGAAGGCGAATTGGCCGCCGGCGCCGTCGGCGGCGCGGCCCTTGACGGAGGGCCGCGCACGACAAAAGACCGCCGATTTCGGGCGATCCCCCGCGTCGCCCGAAATCGACGGAGATACCGGACTGCGCCTGCTCAGGGGGGCGGGTGGGCCGGATGCCCTCTGAGTATATTGGCTCGGAGCCAGTCAACGCAGGAGTTACAGCATGGTCCCGCGCAGCGCGTCGGTCAATGAGGAGTTACGCCGCCGTTCCCGTGAACGTTTTTTGCAGGCGACGGTCGAGCTCGTCGGCGAACGCGGGTACGAGGCGACCACGCTCGCGCACATCGCCGACCGGGCGGGGGCCGCGCGCGGCCTGGTGTCGTACTACTTCCCCGGCAAGCGGCAGCTCCTGCAGTCCGCCGTGCACCGCCTGATGCATCTGGAACTGGCGGCCGGGCTGGAGCGGGAGCCGCGGACCGAGGACGGACGCGAACTCCTCGCGCGGGCCATCGACGCGATCCTGGGGCTCGCCCGGGATCATCCGCTGCTGATGCGTACGCACATGGCGGGCATCCTCCAGGCGGAAGGTTTCATCCAGTGCCCGGAGCAACAGCGGCTCGCGACGCTGCTCCGCGACACGGTGGTGAGCTACGGTTCGGCCGACCCGGACACCGACTACCGGCTGCTGCGGGCGCTGCTGATGGGGGCGGTGGTGGCGGTGCTGCTGCCGGGCGCCCCGATGCCGGCGTCCCGGCTGCGGGCCGAACTCTTCCAGCGGTACGAGCTCGACTGGACGCTCGGCGTACCGCCCGCCGACACTCCGCCGAACCTCGCGCCGCGGCGGGTGAACGGACAGGGGTAGCGCGGGGGAACCGGGCCCGCGGGGGCGGCGCGGTTCCCCCGGCGCCGGGGCTGGGCGGGCGTGCGCGCTCCGCGCCCGGCAGGGGCGCGCAGCCTGTCAGTCCGTACGGACGGTGTGCAGGACGCGGCGCGGCGTGGGGGCCTCGTCGCCGTTCATGGCGGCGGCGAGCCGCAGGTGCGGCGCCGCCTCGGCCGCCCGGCCGGCCCGCTCCAGGGTGCGGCCGAGCATCAGATGGGCGTACGCCTCGACGGGGTCGCGCTCCAGGACGCGCCGCAGCTCCGCCTCGGCCCGGCCCAGTTGGGCCGAGTGGTAGTACGCGCGGGCGAGCAGCAGCCGGGCCGCGAGGTGGTCCGGCGCCTGCTCGACGACGGGCGTCAGGATGCGGGCGGCCTCGGCGTAGTCCTTGGCCTCGATGTAGAGGTGGGCGCGCTCGTACTCCTCGGCGGGGGAGAAGGGGGTGGCCGGGGTGAAGTTCGGGAACCGCGTCATGGTCGTCGCTCCTTTCCTCCCCGCCAACATGAATGAAGCTTGAACTATTTCCGGATGGGGGTGCCGGTGCCGCACGGCGGTCCGCACCGGCCTGGCCTGGCCTGGGCCGGGTTCCGGGCCGTGCGGGCCGGCCGCACGGTTCACGCCCCGCCGGTCCGTACCGCGGCGACCGCCACCGTGGTGTACCGCATGGTGAAGCCGCCGCCCACCGCGTCCACGGCGGCGCCGACGCCCGCCAGCACCTCCGCCAGCCGCTCGGGCGGCAGCGTGGTGTGGGGGCCGGTGGTGGGGAGCAGATCCAGCCACGCGTCCCGCGTGTACGTCCACTCCCAGTCGAATCGCCACTCCTCCGGCTCGCCGTACGCGCCCGCCTCCCGTATGCCGTCGGCGGCCTTGGCGCACAGCGCCGCGTAGGCGTCGTCGGTCGAGGCCGACCATTGGCGGGCGGCGAGCGAACCGGGCAGGACGCGCTCGTAGACCTCGGTGAAAGCCTCCGTGAGCCCGGGCGGCAGCCCGCCCGCGTTCCAGAAGGCGGCGAGCAGGCCGCCCGGCCGCAGCGCCCGCGCGGCCTTGGCCGCGCCCGCGACCGGGTCCACCCAGTGCCACGCCTGCGCGGCGACCACCGCGTCGAATTCCCGGCCGGCCGGGTCCCACGCCTCGAACGCGGCGACCTCGACGGGGAGCCCGTGCCGCCGGGCGAGTTCCGCCATCCGGGCGTCGGCGTCGACGCCGAGGACTTCGCAGCCGGCCGCCGCGAACTGCTGGGTCACGATGCCCGTACCGCAGCCGACGTCGAGAACCCGGGGCGGGTGATCAGGGGCGCGGTCGGGGCCCTTGGCCGTACGGGCGCAGGCGGCGACAGTCCGGTCGATCAGGGCCTTGGGGTAGCGGGGCCGGGCGCGGTCGTAGCGCTCGGCGTCCACGCCGAAGGACTCCGCCATCTCGCGGTGCTCGTGGGGTTCGGGGGCAGGGTGGGGCGACTGCCCCGCGGGTACAGTGGGCATGTGCCCACTATGAGTGGGCGTCTGCCCACTCGTCAACGCGGGCGGGCGTACGAGGCGAGGAGGAGATCCACGGTGCCGACCGGCGTAGCCATCCAGGATGTGCGGGAGCAGTTGTTCGCCGCCGCCGAACGCGTCCTGCTCCGGGACGGTCCGAGCGCGCTGACCAGCCGGGCGGTCACCGCCGAGGCCGGCTGCGCCAAGGGTGTGCTGCACCGGCACTTCGCCGACTTCGACGCCTTTCTCGCCGCCCTCGTGCTCGACCGCGTCGCCCGCCTCGACGCCCGGACCGCCGCCCTGCGCGCCCGCGCGGGCGACGGCGCCGTCGCGGACAACCTCACCGCGGCGCTCACGGACCTCTTCGAGTCGGTCGCCGTGGCCATCGTCGGCCTCGTCACCTCCCGAGACGACCTGCGCGCCCGCCTCCGTCGCACCACCCCGACCGGCATCCCGCTGCTGACCGAGGCCACCGCCATGATCGCCGCCTACCTCGCCGCCGAACGCGAACTCGGCCGCATCGCCCCCGACGCCGACATCGACACCCTCGCCCCCATGCTCATCGGCACCGCCCACATGCTCTTCGCCGACCGCAAGGGCACCCCGCCGACGTCCGCCGCCCTTCACAAGGCCGTCGAAACCGCGCTCCTGGGCGCCATGTGAACGCCACGGGAGAGGGGTCGGGGGCGCAGGGCGCGCGTACTGCCTCGCGCCCGTTGTCCTGACGTGCCGTCAGGACAACGGGCGCTGGCTTCCCTCCCTCCTCGCCCTCGTCGGCGTCGCTAGCCTCGTCGCCACACCCCAAGCCCGTACGCGCCCACCGCCCCCATCAGCAGCGCTGCCCCCAAGAGCGCGCCGCCGACGACGTCGGAGAGCCAGTGCACGCCCAGGTAGACCCGGGTGAGGCTCACGCCGGCGACGGAGACGGCCGCGGCGGCCGTGGCGGTTCCGAGCCATGTGCTGCGGGTGCCGTGCAGGGCCAGCAGCCATACCAGGAGGCCGCACACCACGGTCGCCGTCAGGGCGTGGCCGGAGGGGAAGGCGGCGTAGCGCGCGGAGTCCACCGGGTCCGGCCAGTGCGGGCGCGGGCGGTCCACCGCGGCCTTCAGGCCCTGCTGGAGGACCGTGCCCAGGGCGGCCGTGGCCGCCGCCCAGAGCGCGAGCGGGAGTTCGCGCCGCCATACGAGCCAGGCCCCGACCGCGAGCAGTGCCGCTCGCATCGCGGTGGGCGACCACACCCAGTCCGTGAGCACGCGCGCGGCCCGCGTGAGGCCGGGCTGCCCGACGGCCACCCGGTGCAGCACGTCGGCCACCGACCGGTCCAGCGACACCAGCGGCCCCCACTCCAGCGCGACCAGCGTCAGGAGCACCGCCGACACGGCGGCGAGCAGCGCGCCCGCGCGCAGACAGCGCGCCGCGCACCGAGCACGCGGACAATCCGGCGGCGTAGCACGCCCGGCAGGCGGCGGGAGCGGAACGGACATGCGCAGATCGTCGCCGATTCCGCAGCCGCCCGCTATCGCGATGCCGCCCGCCAACGGCGCGGCTCGCCCACCCCAGGTACGCTCCGACCCCGCTCGTCGACCGCCGTGGCGCGCCCCGCCCCTTGCCGCAGACCATCGCAGCGCGCCCCGCGCCGCGCCGGCCGCCCTCTCGCAGTGCGTGCCGTGCTCGGGCGGCCCCCGCCCTGTCGTGGTGCGTCCCGCGCCGGGGCCGACCGTCCTGTCGCACTGCGCTTCGCGCGCCAGCAGGTCTCGCCGCCCCCTGCCGTAGCACGTTCCAGCCCCTGGCCCGGCCTCGCCGCCCCTGCCGTAGCGCGCGTGCCAGCAGGCCCCGCCCCCTGGCCCGGCCTCGCCGCCGGCGCCCCTCCCGGCAGGCGTCACCCCGCCGCGCCGTCCGGCACGGACGCTCCCAGCCGCAGGGGGAGGCGCCCCCGGCCGCCTCGCGGCCGCCACGCCCCGGACGAACGCTCATTCCGGGTGAACAGCGCCGGTCACGGCGCTACCGCAGCGCGCTCAGCCCCGGCATGAACGCCACCAGCAGCGGCACGACGGGAACGAGCGCGGCGGCCGCCGTCAGCCGCAGGCGTCGGCCCGCCGTCAGCCGGGGGGCGGCCGACAGCAGTCGGTGAACGCGCTGGGGGACCTGCGCCACTTGGTTCGGGCAGGGCCCGAACACCCCGCGCTCCTCGTTGAGTTGGACGAGCGCGAGCGCGATCGTCAGCCGACCGAAGCGCCGCGAGGCGACATCGTCGGCGGCCAACTCGACCAGCCGGTGCACCTGATCGCGGAACCCCGCGAACACCGGCACCTGCGGGAACCCGGCGGCCAGCGCCGAAGAGCAGTGCAGCAGCCAGTCGTGGCGGGCGCGCGCGTGGCCCTGCTCGTGCGCGAGGACCGCGTCCAACTGCGACCCTTTGAGCCGCCGCAGCGCCGCCGTCGTGATCACCAACTGGGCGGCGGCACCGCCCGGCAGCCACCAGGCGTCCGGCCGGTCGCCCTCCAGGACGACCAGGCGGTCCGCGCCCGCCTCCTCGCCGGGCAGCAGCGGCGAGCGTACGAGCAACTCGGCGCGGCGCTGCTTGCGGCGGGCGCGGGCCCCGCGGATCTCGCGCGTCAGCATCGCGGCGGTCCACATCGCGCCGCAGGCGAGGGCGACGGCCACCGGCGCGGCCCACGGCCCGTACGCGGTGAGCGCGTAAGCCTCCACCACTCCGCGTGGCGCGGGCGCGAAGACGTTGCCGCGCACGGCGTCCCACGCCGACGCGGCGCTCAGCGCCATCGCGAGCGCGCAGCAGAGCAGCACGGCCACCACCACGCACTGCCATACCCACAGGGCCAGTACGGGTTCGCGATCGGGCCAGTCGGAACGGGTCAGCACGCGCGGCGCCATCGCCGCGACCAGTCCGCCGAGGACCAGCAGTGCGAGCGGGACCATCATGGCCGTCAGCCTATGAGGGCGCGTCCACCCCGGGTACGGTCCCGCGCGGGAAGTGACGCATGCCACTCGGGTGTACTCGGTCACCATGAACGGGCCCCGGCGACCGTGATCGCCTGCTGGTATTCAAGGGCTCGCGGCAGACGGCGATACGCGTCCGGCGGGGCGAGCGGCCCTCAGAGGGTGAGCAGCATCGCGAGCATCCCGATGCCCATCGACAGCCTGCACGCGTTGGTCAGTTCGGCCCGGCCCGGCAGCGGCAGCTCGCCCGTGGCGATGGCCACCGCCGGCACCAGACGCGCCACGGTCCGTACGACGTACACCGCGAAGTACACCATCAGCAACCCGGTCAGCAGCGGCGTGCCCGCCGGCACGTGCCCGCCCGCGTGGTGCGCGGGCCCGGCGGCGCCGCCCGTCATCGAGAGCGCCATATAGACCATCGCGAACGCGCCCACGGCGTGGTGCAGATGATGCGCCTGCGCGATGGTGCCCCGGGACAGCAGCAGCGCCCGCAGCCCCGCCGCGCCGAAGACCAGGCCGAACAGCGGCGGCCCCCACGGCCGCTGATCGAGCACCCCCGAGGGCACCGCCATCACCGCCATGCCCAGCCCCATCAGCGCGTCGCCGCCCGTGGCCCGGCGGCGCTCGGCCGCGCCCCGTATCCGCACCAGGCAGTACGCGCCGGTCAACGCGCACAGCGTCACCAACAGCCAGCCGACCAGCGGTGGTCCATGCACGGCACACCTCCCTGGGGACACCCCTCACGGATGCCCGGAAGATGCCCACCGCCGTACGCACGCAAGCGGCGCACGGACGTAATGGGGGAGCGCGGCGGCGGTGATCGCCGCATCGGGGACGGTGCGCGGGCGGGGGCGGCGCCCGGGGCCGTACGGCACGCGCCGGCCGCCCGTCAGGTCAGCGACCGTCAGAAACGGGCCGCTCAGGCGCGGTCGGCGGGGGAGGGGCCATCCGCGGCGAAGGGGCCGTCGGCGGCGAACGGGCCCTCGGGGGCGAAGGCCAGAGCCGCGAAGCGCTCGCCGATGCGGCGGTGCGCGGCGGCGTCCGGGTGGAGCTCGTCGGGCAGCGGCAGCTCGGCGTAGTCCGCCTCGCCGTAGAGGTCCCGCCCGTCGAGGTAGTGCAGGTTCGCGTCGGCGGCGGCCCGCTGCTCCACCACGCGGCTCAGTTCGTCCCGGATGACGTTCAGGGTCAGCTTCCCGGCGGCCCGCTCGGCGGGGTCGCCTGTCGCCCGGAACCGGATGCGCCCCTCGGCGACCCCGCTGAAGTCCGGGGCACAGGGGCCGGGGGTGTCCTCGTGGATGGGGCACAGGATGGGCGCGAGAACGAGCAGGGGGGCGTCCGGGTGGCCTTCGCGGATGGTGTCGAGGAAGCCGTGCACGGCCGGGCCGAAGGCGCGCAGCCGCATCAGGTCGGCGTTGACGATGTTGATGCCGAACTTGACGCTGATCAGGTCGGCGGGGGTGTCCCGCATCGCGCGGGCGGTGAACGGGTCGAGCAGCGCGCCGCCGCCGAAGCCCATGTTGACCAGTTCCACGCCGCCGAGCGAGGCGGCCAGCGCGGGCCAGGTGGTGGTGGGGCTCGCGGCGTCGGAGCCGTGGCTGATCGAGCTGCCGTGGTGCAGCCACACCCGCCGGCCGTGGTCCGGCGCGGGCTCGACGGGGGCGTCGGTGCGCAGCGCGAGGAGTTCGGTGGTCTCGTTGTGCGGCAGCCAGATCTCGATGTCCTTGGCGCCGCCGGAGAGGCCGTCGAAGCGCAGGGTGCCGGGCGCGCCGGTCCGCTGTTCGGCGGTGCCGGCCGCCATGTCGATGGTCAGGGCGTTGCCGCCCGGCACGCTGCCCTGTCCGGCCGGGGCGCCGTCGACGACGAGGTCGTACAGGCCGTCCGGGCGGGGCGGCGCGCCCACGTAGATCCGCTTGGTGGGCCGGGTCTCCAGCTCGACGGCGGTGGCGCGGGTGCGGAAGGCCAGCCGTATGCCCGAGGGCTGGGACTCGGCCATGGCGAGCTGCCCGTCCGTGTTCTGGGCGCGGGCCCAGGCGGGCAGTCGGTGCGGCAGCACGCCGTGCTCGGTGTGCTCCAGATCGAGGGCGCCGCGCAGCAGCTCCTCGGTGATGGGGGTGGTGATCCAGTCGTGCTCGGTGCTCATGGTGCCAACCTGTCGGTCGTGTCGTTCAGGGGTGCGGGCTCTTCGGTCGCGCCCGCCGGCCGCGCGGGCGGGGGCTCGGGGCGGTCTCGGGGCGGTACGGGGCCGGGCCTAGGGCGTTTCTGATGGATCTCCGTGGGTGAAGGAGCGGCGTCCGGTGCGTGCTCTCGGCGTGCCGGCCGGAGGCCCGCGTACTGGACGTACTTGGGCCGCGACCAGGACTCCTGCGAGTTGGGGGCGCTGTGGCTGAACCCGCCGGCCGACTCCAGGCTGACGTAGCCGTGGAAGACGCTGCCCAGCAGCCGGACCGCGTGGGTCTGGTCCGGTTCCGCCAGGTCGTAGCCGCGCAGGATCGCCCGCGTCATCTGCGCGTGCCGGACCCCGGCGCTCGCGGCCGCGGTCTCGTCGTCGAGCCTGAGTTGGGCCGCCGTGTAGCGGCCGGGGTGTTCCCGGGCGTAGTCGCGGTAGACGTTGGCGAAGGCGGTGAGGGCGTCCTTGCCGGCCCGGCCGGCCAGTGCGGCGGCGCACCGGTCGGCGAGTTCCTCCAGGGCGAGCAGGGCGATCTTGGTCCTGAGGTCCTGGGAGTTCTTCAGGTGCGAGTAGAGACTCGCGACCTTGACGTCGAACTGCCGGGCGAGCGCCGAAACGGTCACCTGGTCGAAGCCGACCTCGTCGGCCAGCTCCGCTCCGGCCTGGGTCAGGCGTTCCGCGGTCAGCCCTATGCGTGCCATATCGGTCCTCTCGTTTGCCAGAACCCACTATGCATTTGCCTAAAGCTTTTAGGCAAATCGGATCGCTCTTTAGCCTGATCGCCGGTACTCATCTCGGAGCGGGCCCGCCTGGAAGGCTGCGGCCATTCACCCGGATGGCCTAACGAAGGGTTCGACCGGGAGGAAACGGCGAAGGCGCCCCCGGACGGGGACGCCTCGCGAACGGTGAGCCGGACAGCGGGTAGGGCGACGAGCAGGACAGCGGGTCGGCGGGGGCCGGACAGCGGGCCGGGCGGCGGGCCGGGCGGCGGGCCGGGCGGTACGGGGATCAGGCGCGGAACCGCAGCGGATGGTCCTCCGGCACCTCCACCAGCACGATCCGCACCCTGTCGGGATCGCTGACCCACATCTCCACGAGCCCCCAGGGCTCCCGCACCGGCGGCCGCAGGACCTCGACCCCGGCCCGTACCAGCTCGTCGTGGGCCGCCGCGACGTCCGCCACCTGGAGCCACAGCCGCATGCCGGGCGCGGGCGGCTCGTCGGAGCGGCCGGAGAGTTCGAGGAAGCCCCCGCCCAGGAAGTAGACCGTGCCGCGTTCGGGGCCCGTACCGAACTCCCGGTACACCGCCAGCCCCAGCGCCGTGCCGTAGAACGCGCGGGAGCGGTCCGGGTCGGTGGGCCGCAGGAGAGTCCTGCTGCTGAGTACGTGAACCATGCCCGCGACCCTACGCACCGCCTCCGGGTTAGGCTCGTACGCCGCGAAAAGATCGTACGGACTCGTACGCCGCGCAAGATCGTACGGAGAGGACCCCACCGCATGGACGCCGCACAGAGCCGCACCGCCGAGGCCGCCCCGGCTTCCGACCCGGCCTCGGCGCCGGACTTCCGGATCGCCGCGCGGGCCGACATCCCGGCCGTCGTGGAGCTGATCGAGTCGGCGTACCGCGGCGACGCCAGCCGCGCCGGCTGGACCACCGAGGCGGACCTCCTGGACGGGCAGCGGACCGACCCCGAGGGCGTCGCCGCCGTCCTCGACGCCGAGCACGGCCGGCTGCTGCTGGCCGAGCGGGACGGCGCGCTCGTCGCCTGCTGCCAGCTCGAACACCGCGGCGACCACGCCTACTTCGGCATGTTCGCGGTGCGCCCCGCGCGGCAGGGCGGCGGCCTCGGCAAGGCCGTCATGGCGGAGGCGGAGCGGTTCGCGCGCGCCGAGTGGGGCGCGCGCGAGATGCGCATGACGGTGATCCGGCAGCGCGACGACCTGATCGCCTGGTACGAGCGCCGGGGCTACGAGCGCACCGGCGAGGTGACGCCGTTCCCGTACGGCGACGAGCGGTTCGGCATCCCGCGCCGCGCCGACCTCGCCTTCGAGCTGCTGGTCAAGCCGCTGGCCTGAGCCGCCGGGCGGGCCAGGGCCCTCCTGCTCGCCTACAGCCGGCCCGCCGCGACGATCCGGCGCAGGAAGCGCCGGGTCCGCTCCTGGCGGGGCGCGCCGAAGATCTCCTGCGGCGTTCCGCGCTCCAGCACCACCCCGCCGTCCAGGAAGCACACCTGGTCCGCGACCTCCCGGGCGAACCCCATCTCATGGGTGGCCAGCACCATCGTCATGCCGTCCTCCTTGAGGTCGCGCACCACCCCCAGCACCTCGCCCACCAGCTCCGGGTCGAGCGCCGCGGTGATCTCGTCGAGCAGCAGCAGCCGGGGGCGGGCGGCCAGCGCCCGTACGATCGCGACGCGCTGCTGCTGGCCGCCGCTGAGCCGGTCCGGATACTCGCCCGCCTTGTCGGCGAGGCCGAGCCGCTCCAGGAGCTCGCGCGCCCGCTCCCGCGCCGCCTCGCGGGAGACGCCGTGCACCCGGCGCGGGGCGAGCGTGATGTTCTGCTCCACGGTCATGTGCGGGAAGAGGTTGTACGCCTGGAAGACCACGCCGATCCGGCGGCGCACGGCGTCCGGGTCGACGCGCGGGTCGGTGATCTCCTCGCCGTCCAGGAAGATCGCGCCGTCGTCGATCTCCTCCAGCAGATTCGCGCAGCGCAGCAGCGTGGACTTGCCGGAGCCGGACGCGCCGATCAGCGCGGTCACGGTGTGCGAGGGCACCTCCAGATCCACATCGCGCAGCACCACCGACCGGCCGAAGCTCTTGCGCACCGCCTCCAGCCGCAGCACCGGCTCGGAGGTCTCGGAGGTGCGGCCCGCCTCCCCGTCCGTACGGTCAGACGTGCTCGTACGGTCAGACGTGCTCGTACGGCCCGACGTGCTCGTACGGTCCGACGTGCCCGTACGGTGCGACGCGCTCGTACGGTCCGAAGCGCCCGCTCTGTCCGGCTCGGCCGTCCGGACCGGCTCCGGCTCGGTCATACGATCCCTCCCTGCGCCCGGCGGCGGTCCGTGCGGGCCGTGATCCAGTCCGTGAAGCGGGTCATGGGGATGGTCAGCGCCACGAAGATCAGCCCCGCGACCACGTACGGCGTGTAGTTGAAGCTCTTGCCCGTGATGATCTGCGCCGCGTACACCGCGTCCACCGCCCCCGCGATGGACACCAGCCCGGTGTCCTTCTGGAGCGACACCAGGTCGTTGAGGAGCGGCGGCACCACCCGCCGCACGGCCTGCGGGAGCACCACGTAGCGCAGCGTCCGGCCGGCCGACAGGCCCAGCGAGCGGGCGGCCGCGCGCTGGCTCGGATGCACGGACTCGATGCCCGCGCGGAAGACCTCGGCGACGTACGCGGAGTACGTCAGCGTGAGCGCCGCGCCGCCCAGCAGCACGGGGTTGGAGGTCACCCCCTGGAGCCGCAGCGCCGGAACGCCGAAGACCACCAGCAGCAGACAGATGATCAGCGGCAGGCCGCGGAAGAAGTCGGTGTACGCGGTGGCGAGGGCGCGCAGCGGGAAGAACACCGGGCCGCGCAGGGTGCGGGCGACGGCGAGCAGCAGCCCGAGGGCGAGGACGCACGCGCCGCAGATCACCAGCAGGCGGACGTTGAGCCAGAGCCCGTCGAGCACCTTGGGCAGCGCCTCGCGCGCGTAATGGGCGGAGAAGAACGTGTCGCGGGTGCGCGGCCAGCCGGGGGAGCGGGTGATCACGAAGTAGAGCACCACGGCGGTCACCAGCGAGCTGACGGCCGCGATCGCCGTCGCCCGGCGCGCCCGGGTGCGGTGGAAGCGCTCGCGCGCGATCCGCCGGGCCGACGGCACGTATCTCCCCGGCTCCCCGGGCCCTTCGGGGTCTCCGGGCTCCTCCCGCGCCACGGCCTCTCGCGCGCTCATTTCAGCACCGGCGCGTCGACGGCCTCGGAGAGCCACTTCTTCTCGATCCGCGCGAGCGTGCCGTCGCGGCGCAGCGCGTCCACGGCGCCGCTGACGCACGGGGTGAGCCGGGAGCCCTTGTCGAGGACGAGCCCGAACTGCTCCGTCCTGCCGCCGGTGTCCGCGAACTGCCCGACCACCTCGGCGTCCTGGACCTCGCTGGAGGTGATGTAGAAGGCGGTCGGCAGGTCCACGACGATCGCGTCGACCTGTCCGTTCTTGAGCGCCGTCTTGGCGAAGTCGCTCTTCTGGTAGACGGCCGGCCGCCGTTCGGGCCGCACGATGTCGGTGAGGACGTCGAGGCTGGTCGTGCCGACCTGCGCGCCGAGCTTGGCCTTTCGGAGGTCGGCCACGGTCTTCGCCTTCGCGGCGGGGGAGTCCTTGAGGGCGATGACGGCCTGGCGGACGTCGTAGTAGCCGGACGAGAAGTCGACGGCGTTCTTCCGCTCGTCGCTGATGGAGATCTGGTTCAGGTCGAAGTCGAATTTCTTCGCGCCCGGCGCGAAGGCGTTGTTGAAGGGGACCGTCTGCCAGAGCACGTCGTCCCGGCCGTACCCCAGCCGGTCGGCCACCGCGTACGCGACCGCCGACTCGAACCCCTTGCCGCTCGCGGGATCGTCCTCCTGGAACCAGGGCGCGTAGGCGGGCTTGTCCGTGCCGACGGTCAGTTTGCCGGGCGTCTGCGTGGTCAACTTCCCCTTGGCACAGGTCTCCTTGGACATCGCGGGGGACTTGGAGGCGTCGGCCTCGTCCTGCGGTGCGCAGCCGACCACCGCCGTGAGCAGCAGGACGGCGGCGGTGGCGGCGAGTCGTACGTGCTGGTTGGCGACGGGCATGGCGGGAGACTCGCAGGCCGACCGGGGTCTGTCCAGATCATTTCGGCAACCGTCCGAATAGCGGAAGAACGTTGCCAGTTCATGAATTCCGGCCGGGGCGACGGCAGTTCGGCGGAAGGCGTGTGAGTCCGGATACGGCGGGCGGGGCTCCGCCGTACGCGGGCGGGGCTATGCCGTATAGCGCGCCGCGTTCTTGATCTCCGGGAAGTCGGTGGTGCCGCCGTCCAGGCCGAGGCCGCGCGCGAGCTTCAGATGCTCGGGGGTGTTGACGACCCAGCCGATGACCTTGAGCCCGGCGGCGTGCGCGAGCCCCACCAGCTCCAGGGTCAGCCTGGTGATGTCCAGTACGAGCAGGCCGGCGCCCACGGCCTTCGCCCGGTCGACCACGTCGAGTCCGTAGTACTGGGCGACCAGCCCGGTCCGTACGCCCGGCAGCAGCTTCGCGATCTCGGCGAGCGCCGCGTCGTGGAACGAGATCACCTCGACGCGACCGGTCGCATCGCGCCGCCGCAGCACCTCGGCGAGGGCGCGGGCCGCCGCCGCGTCCTTGATCTCCGCCTGGATCGGCGCCCGTACGGCCTCCAGGACCTCCTCGAAGACAGGGACGCGCTCGCCGCTCCCCGCGTCGAGGCCGCGCAGCTCGTCGAGGGTGAGGTCGGCGATGGGGCCCTCGCCGTCGGTGGTGCGGCCGACATCGGCGTCGTGCATCACGACGAGCGCGCCGTCCTTGCTCAGATGCAGGTCCAGTTCGATGGCGTCCATGCCTTCGCGGTCCGCGCGGACGAAGGAGCGGAGGGTGTTCTCGGGCTCGACGCCCATCACCCCGCGGTGGCCGATCGTGAGGAAAGGCAAAACTCTCTCGCTTCCGTCGTCGGTGGCTGGAGCGGACGGCCGCAGCCTAATGGGGGCCGCCGGCGGGGCCGGGGGCCTCGACGGGCGGACGCGCGGGCGCCTTCGGGGCCCGGAGGCGGCGCGGCGCCGGGGCGCGTACGGGGCGGGGCGCGGGCGGCGGCCCGGTCCCGTCACCCGTGGGTGGGCGAGTCCCGCGGGCGCTGACGCCGGGGTCGTGGCGGCGTCGGCGGACCCTTGCGCGTTCACCCGGATACCGCAACCCCTACCTCTGTGCCGGAAGTGGCGGAACCCGTTCCGCGGACCGATGCGCGCAGGAAAAACAGCGGCGATATAGGGGGGTCGACAGGATAATTTATCGAGACTCCCCTTGAGTGGGTGAAGGACACATGGATACGGTGTCTTAACGCCAGGTTCTCCAGTGGAGGGATCAGTCATGACACAGACGCTTACGTCCGCGGCCGCGGGCTCCGGTGCGGCGACCGCCGAGCGCGTGGTCGAGCACCCGGCCTGGTCCACCCTCAAGGAGGCCGTGGAGACGATCCGCCCCTGGCAGTCCAAGGACGGCTCCATCGATTTCGAGGCGGCGGGCGCGCCACCGGGCGAGGAGGCGGTGGCCCAGGTGGAGCGGGTGATAGGGGCTGTCGAGCAGCTCGCCCCGCTGCTCCCGCACGACGCCGCGTACCACACGGCCCTCGTCGCCGATCTGCGCCGGTGGGCCGAGGACGGCTTCGCCGTGCCCGACTTCCTCGACTCGCTGCTGGCCTTCCAGCCCGCCGCCGAGCGCGTCGACGGCCGCCAGCACCTCGTGGTCTTCCCGATGTACACGCAGAACGGGAACCCCGACCGCAACCTCGAAGCCGTCGTCCTGCGCCTCGTATGGCCCGACTGGCTGGCCGAGCTGGAGCGCACCCGCTACGACAACCCGCTCTACCTCGGCATCACCTTCGAGGACTTCACCGCCGGCTACGACACCAACTCCGCCGTCCTCTTCCCGGAGACGATCGCCGTGCGCGAGGCCCCGGAGCGGTTCTCCTGGGGCGGCATCTTCTGCGACCGCGAGGCGGCCCGCTTCCGCCGCGTCACCGAGTCCGCCGTCGAGACCCTCGGCCTCGAACTGCCCGCGGACATCGCGGAGATGGTCGGCGACCAGGACCGCTGCCAGCAGGCGTTCGTCCTGTGGGACATGGTCCACGACCGCACCCACAGCCACGGTGACCTGCCCTTCGACCCCTTCATGATCAAACAGCGCCAGCCGTTCTGGATGTACGGGCTCGAAGAGCTGCGCTGCGACCTCACCGCCTTCCGGGAGGCCGTCAAGCTGGAGGCCGACGGCTACCGCCAGGGCCGCGACGTGCAGTACGCCGTCCTCTTCGACCGGATGTTCCGCTTCCCCGTCACCGGCGAGCGGGTCCGCAACTACGACGGGCTCGGCGGCCAGCTCCTCTTCGCCTACCTCCACCAGCACGACGTCGTACGCTGGACGGACAACACACTGCACATCGACTGGGACCGCGCACCGCAGGTCACCAACAAGCTGTGCGGCGAGATCGAGCAGCTCTACCGCGACGGCATCGACCGCCCCAAGCTCGTCCACTGGTTCGCCGCGTACGAGCTGGTCTCGACCTACCTCGCCCCGCACCCCGGTTCGGTGTGGGCCAAGGGCCCCGACGCCCTCGACCTGAACCAGCCGCCGCGCAAGCTCGTGGACGACGTGCTTCCGGACGAGTTCCCGCTCAGCATGTTCTATGAGGCCCTCTCGAAGAAGCTGCGCAAGGTGATCGCCTCCACCAAGGGCATCACCGCCGAGAGCGCCGGGCGAGTGGCCGCGTGAGCGAGCACGGAGAACTGCGGGAAGGGGCGAAGACCATGAGCACACCCACGACGAACGGCGGCCGGCTGGACGGCGCGGTCGTGGCGGTGGCCGGGGCCGCGGGCCCGGCGGGCCGCGCCGCACTGCTGCGGCTCGCCGAGGCCGGGGCGACCGTCGTCGCCGCCGACGCGGACCCCGCGCGGCTCGCCGAGGCCGTGGACGCGGCCCGGTACGCGCACGGTGGGGCCACCGTCACCGGCGACACCGTGGACCTGCTGGACCTGGAGGCCACCCGCTCCTGGGCGGACCGCACGGAGAAGGAGTTCGGCCGTATCGACGGCCTGGTGCACCTGGTCGGCGGCTGGCGCGGCTCCGCCACCTTCGCCGAGACGGACCTCGGGGACTGGGCGAAGCTGGAGAAGCTGCTGGTCCGTACGGTGCAGCACACCTCGCTCGCCTTCGAAGGCGCCCTCAAGCGCTCCGGCAACGGGCGGTATCTGCTGACCAGCGCGGCGGGAGCGTCGAAACCCACCGCCGGTAACGCCGCCTACGCCGCCTCCAAGGCCGCCGCCGAGGCGTGGACCCTCGCGCTCGGCGACGCCTTCCGCAAAGCGGGGGGCGAGAGCGGCCCGGCGGCCGCGGCTGCCATCCTGGTGATCAAGGCGCTCGTGCACGACCAGATGCGCGCCGAGCGCCCGAACGCGAAATTCGCGGGCTTCACGGACGTCAAGGACCTGGCCCAGGCCATCGTCGGCGTCTGGGACCGCCCCGCCACCGAAGTGAACGGAACCCGTCTGTGGCTGACCCCCGAACCGTGACCGAGGCCCCGGCGGCCACCGACGCCGTGCGCCGCCACGACCCCGAGCTGCGCGGCTTCGCCAGCGACAACTACGCCGGCGCGCACCCGGAGATCCTGGCGGCGCTCGCCCTCGCCAACGGCGGTCATCAGATCGCCTACGGCGAGGACGTCTACACCGAACACCTCCAAGACGTCTTCCGCGCCCACTTCGGGCCGCGTGCTGAAACGTTTCCGGTGTTCAACGGGACCGGCGCCAACGTCGTCTCGCTGCAAGCCGTCACCGAGCGCTGGGGCGCGGTGATATGCGCCGACGGCGCGCACATCAACGTCGACGAGTGCGGCGCGCCCGAGCGGGTGGGCGGCCTCAAGCTGCTCACCGTCCCCACCCCCGACGGCAAGCTCACGCCCGAGCTCATCGACCGCGAGGCGTTCGGCTGGGACGACGAGCACCGGGCCATGCCGCAGGTCGTCTCGATCACCCAGACCACGGAGTGCGGCACCTGCTACACGCCCGAGGAGATCCGGGCGATCTGCGACCACGCGCACCAGCACGGCATGACGGTGCACGTCGACGGCTCCCGCCTCGCCAACGCCGCGGCGACCCTCGGCGTCCCCTTCAGCGCGTTCACCACCGACGCCGGCGTCGACATCCTCTCCTTCGGCGGTACCAAGAACGGCCTGCTGTTCGGCGAGTGCGTCGTCGTCCTCAACCCCGACGCCGTACGGGCCATGAAGCACCTGCGCAAGCTGTCCATGCAGCTCGCCTCCAAGATGCGGTTCGTCTCCGCCCAGTTCGAGGCGCTGCTCTCCGGCGACCTCTGGCTGCGCAGCGCCACCCACGCCAACGCGATGGCATCCCGCCTGGCGCGCGGGGCCCAGGCCGTGGACGGCGTCGAGGTGGTCCACCAGGTGCAGGCCAACAGCGTCTTCGCCCGCCTCCCGCACGACGTGAGCGAGCGCCTCCGCAAGCGCTACCGCTTCTACGACTGGGACGAGCCCACCGGCCTCGTCCGCTGGATGTGCGCCTTCGACACCACCGAAGCCGACGTGGACGCCTTTGTAGCCGCCCTCACAGAAGAAATGACCGCCCACCGCTGACGCGAAGCGCCGTGCCCGGCGCGATGCCCACCCGCAAGCCCGCCCTCCGCCGACGACAGTGCGCCCGACCGCACGAGCCCAAGCGGCTCGGCCCGGGCGCACTGCCGCGCCTCCGCGCCGGCCGGGCGCCGTGGCGTCCCCTGGCCCCGGGCGTGCCAGACTGCCTGCGCTGGTCGCGTACGCTCCGTGGGGCCCCTTGTTCCTCCGCGTGCCAGGCCGCCCGCCCCGGCCGTGTACGCGCCGTGGTCCACCCGGCGGTGCGCGCTTTGGCGGCGCGACCGCGCGGCGCTCGCCGCTGCCTCGCCCGTGGGCGTAGGGCGCGCTGTGACCGGCGATGTGCGCCCGGAGGAAGCGGGGCAAAGCTTGCCGGGATGGGTGCTGGCCCGCTGAACGACAGTGCGCCCGACCGTACGAGCCGAAGGGCACGGGCCGGGCGCGTACGACGGCGTCTCCTCCTCGCGACGCGCGGGGGCCACCCGTGCCCCGCCCTCCGCACGCGTGCGTGCCCGGCACGTGGCGACGCCACGACGAACACCGCGCCGTGCCCCCGGCAGGCGCAGCGCGGTGCTGGAGCGGTCGTGCGGGTGTCTGCGGCGCGCATCGCCCGCCCCGGCCGCGTACGCGCCGTGGTCCACCCGGCGGTGCGCGCTTTGGTGGCGCGAGCGCGCGGCGCTCGCCGCTGCCTCGCCCGTGGGCGTAGGGCGCGCTGTGACCGGCGATGTCGCCCGGAAGCAGTCGTCCACCGCGTGTTGGGCGGCGCCCTATCCCGCTGACGACCGTACGAGCCGAAGGGCGCGGGCCGGGCGTGTAGGACGGCGGCGCCACGCGCGCACGCGTGCGCGCTTCCGCGGCGTGAGCGCGCGGAGCGTGGCGGCGCCACGACGAACACCGCGCCGTGCCCCCGGCAGGGCACGGCGCGCACGCCGGCCGCGCGGCGGCGGGGCACACCGGTGCGAGAGCCCCCAGCGGGAGCGTCAGTGGCTGTGGAGGGCCTTGGCCTCGGCGGGGGTGGGGGCGGTGCCGCCGAGGTGGGCGGGGACCCACCAGGGGTCGTCGGAGTCCTTGGGGCGCACGGGGTAGGCGCGCTGGGCGGCCTCCAGCAGTTCCTGGATCCGCGCCCGCAGCCGCTCGGTGATGGAGTCCGCGTGCTCGGCCGGGTCGGCGGCCATCGGCTCGCCCACCCGCAGCGCGATCGGGATGTGGTGGCGGCCGAAGTCGCGTTTGCGCCCCTTCGTCCACAGTCGCTGCGTGCCCCACAGAGCCATCGGCAGCAGCGGCACCCCGGCCTCCTGGGCCAGCCGTGCCGCACCGGACTTGAAGTTCTTCAGAGTGAACGACTCGGATATCGTCGCCTCCGGGAACACCCCGATGATCTCTCCCGACCGCAGGGCCTTGAGCGCGTGCTTGTACGCCTCCATGCCGGCCGCCCGGTCCACCGGGATGTGCTTCATCGCGCGCATCAGCGGGCCCGAGATCTTGTGCCGGAACACCGACTCCTTGGCCATGAACCGCACCAGCCGCTTGGCGGGCCGGGCCGCCATTCCGCAGAAGACGAAGTCGAGATAGCTGATGTGGTTGCTCACCAGAACCGCCCCGCCGCGCCGTGGGACGTTCTCCGTGCCCTGGGCGTCGAAGCGCAGGTCGAGCACTTTGAACATGGTGCGGGCCGTACCGATCACCGGGGGATAGACGAGCTCTGCCATATCGGGGGACCCTTCTGTTCCTCGGGAGGGTTCTCCCGACGGAAGTTACGCGGCCGTAGGTTCTCGGCTTTCGGCAGATCGTGCCTGATGTCGGGCCCGGCGGCCACCTTGCGGGCGTTCGGCGCCGGGAGATTCTCATCACGTCGCGTCACGTCGCGCGCGGTGCTCCGGCGCGGCCGAAGCTACACCCGGAGCGGACGGGACATCAGGAAGAGCCGATTTCCCGTCGCGGGAATCCTCACGGCCGCTCGGGCGCTGCACCGTTGTCGGGCCGGTGCGGGACGAGGACGAAGCAGGGAGGGCCGTGGTGCGGGCGCAGGGCGACGAGGAGCGCGACGGAGAGCGGCTGAGCGCGGCCGAGATCGGCGCGGAGCTGGGGGAGAGGGCGACGCTCGTCCAGTTCTCCAGCGCCTTCTGCCAGCCGTGCAGGGTCACCCGCCGCACCCTGGACGAGGTGGCCCGCATGGTCGAGGGGGTGGCCCACGTCGAGATCGACGCCGAGGCCCGGCTGGAGCTCGTACGGGCCCTCGGCGTCGACCGCACGCCGACCGTCCTCGTCCTCGACGCGGCCGGCCGCGTCGTGCGCAGGGCCGCCGGGCAGCCCCGCACGGTGGACGTCATCGCCGCGCTCGGCGCGGCCGTCTGAAGGCGGCCGCCGACGATGCCCGCCCGACGGACGAGACCTGAGCGGCACCGGACGGCGCCCGAGCGGCAGCCGATCCCGCCCGAGCGGAGCCCGGCGGCCCCCGAACGAAAGCCATCGGCCCCCGAACGAAAGCCATCGGCCCCCGAGCGACAGCCATCGCCCGAGCGGCAGCCGATGCCCCCGCCCCGTCCGCCCGTGAGACGGCTCCCACCTGGCAAGACCCCCTTGACGCTGCGTACGACGAATCGTCAGGGTGACGACATGCGGCCTGGATCCCTCCTTCTCTACGGACGTGCGCACGTCGACCTGTTGCGGACCGCGAGCGCCCGCTGTCCGCGCGCGTGAGCGGACGCGACGGCATCTCTCCCGGCTCGAACCTCCAGCAGAAGGACTCCTCCATGACGGCCTCACCCGGCCTCGGCACGCCCCAGCTCGCCGCCCCCGAACTCCTGCGCTCCGTCTTCCGCCGGCACGCCGCGGGCGTCGCGGTGATCACCGCGCGCGGCGCGAAACCGGTCGGCTTCACCGCGACCTCGCTCACCTCCGTGGCCGCCGAGCCCCCGCTGCTCTCCTTCGGCGCCGGTACGGGCTCCTCCAGTTGGCCCGTATTGGCCGAGGCCGAGTACGTGGGCGTGCACATCCTCGGCGAGCACCAGCGGGAGCTGGCCGCCACCTTCGCCCGCAGTGGTGTCGACCGCTTCGCCGAGCCGACGTCCTGGCGTACGGGCCCGGAGGGCGTGCCGCTGCTCGACGGCGTGCTGGCGTGGCTGGTGTGCCGGGTGGTGGCCCGGGTGCCGGCCGGCGACCACCGGCTGGTGCTCGCGGAGGTGGTCGCCGGCGACCCGGCGGGGGCGGGCCGGCCGCTCCTCTACCACCAGGGCCGCTTCAACGCCCTGCGCGACTGACGCGCCCCGTCCCCGACGCCTTCGCCCACCATTTCCCGACCCGTTCCCCGACCGTAGGCAAGGTCACAGTTCAGCGGCCTTGCTTCCGGGGAATGAGCTGGATGTACTGACGAGTAATATTTCGTTCGGAGCGGGGCCGCCCCGGACGGAATCCGCCCCACAAGGCGCCTATGCTGCCTGCACAAGGCAGCCGAAGAGACGATGCAGTAGGAGAGCCGGCGTGAGCTTGAGGATCGTTGTCTGTGTGAAGTACGTGCCCGACGCCACCGGCGACCGGCACTTCGCCGAGGACCTGACCGTCGACCGCGACGACGTGGACGGCCTGCTCTCGGAGCTCGACGAGTACGCGGTCGAGCAGGCGCTGCAGATCGCCGACGAGGCGGATGAAGCCGAGATCACCGTGCTGACCATCGGCCCCGAGGACGCCAAGGACGCGCTGCGCAAGGCGCTGTCCATGGGTGCCCACAAGGCCATCCACGTCGAGGACGACGACCTGCACGGCACCGACGCGCTGGGCACCTCCCTGGTGCTCGCCAAGGCCGTCGAGCACGCCGGCTACGACCTCGTCATCTGCGGCATGGCCTCTACCGACGGCGGCATGGGCGTGCTCCCGGCGATCCTCGCCGAGCGTCTGGGCGTGCCGCAGGTGACCCTGCTCTCCGAGGTCTCCGTCGCCGACGGCAAGGTCACCGGCCGCCGCGACGGCGACACCGCCAGCGAGCAGTTGGAGGCGGCGCTGCCGGCCGTCGTGTCCGTGACCGACCAGTCGGGCGAGGCCCGCTACCCGTCGTTCAAGGGCATCATGGCCGCCAAGAAGAAGCCCGTGGAGTCCCTGGACCTCTCCGACCTGGGCATCGAGGCGGACGAGGTCGGCCTCGACGGCGCCTGGACCAAGGTCGACGACGCCGCGGAGCGTCCGGCCCGTACGGCGGGCACGATCGTCAAGGACGAGGGCGAGGGCGGCAAGCAGCTCGCCGAGTTCCTCGCGGGCCAGAAGTTCATCTGAGCGCCCGACGGCCCGTACGCACCCTCACCCGCCTCGTCTTCCCCGCAGGAGAGCAGAACCATGGCTGAAGTCCTTGTCTACGTCGACCACGTGGACGGCGCCGTCCGCAAGCCCACCCTCGAACTGCTGACCCTGGCCCGCCGCGTCGGCGACCCCATCGCCGTGCACCTCGGCCCGGGCGCCGAGGAGGCCGCGAAGGTCCTCGGCGAGCACGGCGCCGTCAAGGTCCTGGCCGCCGACGCCCCGGAGTTCGGCGACTACCTCGTCGTGCCCAAGGTCGACGCGCTCCAGGCCGCGTACGAGGCCGTGTCCCCGGCCGCCGTGCTCGTACCCTCCTCCGCGGAGGGCAAGGAGATCGCGGCCCGCCTCGCCGTCCGCATCGGCTCCGGCATCATCACCGACGCCGTCGACCTGGAGGCCGGCGACGAGGGCCCGGTGGCCACGCAGTCCGTCTTCGCGGCCTCGTTCACCACCAAGTCCCGCGTCACCAAGGGCACCCCGGTCATCACCGTCAAGCCCAACTCCGCATCCCCCGAGGCCGCCCCGGCCGCCGGCGCGGTCGAGCAGCTCGCCGTCTCCTTCGGCGAGCAGGCCACCGGCACCAAGGTCGTCTCCCGCACCCCGCGCGAGTCGACCGGCCGCCCGGAGCTGACGGAGGCCGCGATCGTGGTCTCCGGCGGCCGCGGCGTCAACGGCGCCGAGAACTTCCCCGTCATCGAGGGCCTGGCCGACTCGCTCGGCGCGGCCGTCGGCGCCTCCCGCGCGGCCGTCGACGCCGGCTGGTACCCGCACTCCAGCCAGGTCGGCCAGACCGGCAAGTCCGTCTCCCCGCAGCTCTACATCGCGGCGGGCATCTCCGGCGCGATCCAGCACCGGGCGGGCATGCAGACCTCGAAGACCATCGTGGCCATCAACAAGGACGCCGAGGCCCCGATCTTCGACCTCGTCGACTACGGCGTGGTCGGCGACCTCTTCGACGTCGTCCCGCAGCTCACCGAGGAGGTCAAGACCCGCAAGGGCTGACCGCGCGCAGCGAGCGGCGGCGGTTCGTACGACCCGGTCGGGGCCGTACGGGCCGCCGCCGCGCGTCCGGCGCCGGCGGAGCGCCTGTTGACCCCCGTATGCCGTGCCGTTAGCTTCGCCCCACGAACTTCCACAAAACGTTGATGTGGTGGGCGGACAGCGGGAGGGCGCCGGATGGGACAGCACGAGACGGCCGCGACCAGCCTCGGCCAGGCCGTACGCGACGAGCTCGACGCGTCCCTCGCGGCCGTCGACGCCGACCTCGCGCGCCGCTACCCGGGCGACCCCGGCACCCGGCAGCCCGTCCACACCGTCTACGTGCCCGCCGACGCCTACGCCGCCGACACCGTGCGCACCTGGGGCGAACGGGCCCTCGCCGCGCTCGACGAGCACGCCCCCGACGCCGCCTCCCTCGCCGCCGTCCTCGGCATCCCCGACGACCTCGCCGAACCCGTCCACACGCGCGTACGGGCCAAGCTGGAGCGCGAACCCGTCGAAGACCTGCGCGTCGACTTCGAGGACGGCTACGGCCCGCGCACCGGCGCCGACGAGGACGCCGACGCCGCCCGCGCCGCCGAACTCACCGCCGCCGCCTGCCAGGACGGCACCGCGCCCCCGTACATCGGCATCCGGATGAAGAGCATGGAGGCCGCCGTCCGGGACCGCGGCATCCGCACCCTCGACATCTTCCTCACCGGCCTGATGGACGCCGGCGGCCTCCCCGCGGGGCTCGTGCTGACCCTCCCCAAGACGAGCCGCCCCGAGCAGGTGGCCGCGATGGCGCGGCTGGCCGAGGAGTTCGAGCGGGCGCGCGGCCTCGCCCCCGGCCGGATCGGCTTCGAGATCCAGATCGAGACCACCCAGGCCATCCTCGGCGCCGACGGCACCGCCACCGTCGCCCGCATGATCGACGCCGCCGGCGGACGCGCCACCGCGCTGCACTACGGCACCTACGACTACAGCGCCGCCTGCGGCATCGGCGCCGCCCACCAGTCCCTGGACCACCCGGCCGCCGACCACGCCAAGGCCGTCATGCAGGCCGCCGCCGCGGGCACCGGCGTCCGGCTGTCCGACGGCTCCACCAACGTGCTGCCCGTCGGCCCCGCCCGCCGGGTCCACGACGCCTGGCGCCTCCACCACCGGCTCGTCCGCCGCTCCCTGGCCCGCGGCTACTACCAGGGCTGGGACATGCACCCGGGCCACCTGCCCACCCGCTACGCCGCCGTCTACGCCTTCTACCGCGAGGGGCTGGAGCGGACCGCCGCCCGCCTCGTCGCGTACACGCACCGCGCGGGCGGCGACATCACCGACATCACGGACGAACCCGCCACCGCCCGTGCCCTCAGCGGCCACCTGCTGCGCGGCCTGGACTGCGGCGCGGTCGACGCCGCCGAGACGGCCCGGCTGACCGGCCTCACCCGCGCCGACCTCGAAGCGCTCGCGGGCCGTCCACGGAGATGACCGGCGCCCGCACCTGCCGTCACTCCCGGCGCGCCGCGCGCCGCCGGCCGCGGTGCCGGAACAGCCGAGCCCGCTGCGAGAGCCTGCTGCGCATCCGGACCGTCACGGCGAAGGCCACCAGCAGGATCAGCACCCCCAGGCTCGCCGCCTGCCACACCAGCGACTGGAGCACCGTCACGACTCCTATGAAGGCGATCCCCAGCAGGAACACCATCTCGCGCAGCTCCTTCTTGAGCTGGTACGAGCGGCTGGAACGGATCCGGACCGTCGCCAGCCACTGCTCGCCCAGCCCCAGCCCCCACCACAGCCGCCGGTCCAGGAAGACCCACGGCAGATCGGGGTACGTCCCCAGCGCGTCCAGGGAGCTCGGATAACGGCTCGTCATGTCCCCGCCGTGCAGATACGTCCGCCGCTCCTGCACCTCCGAACTGGCGCGGATCGCCTTCAGCTCCAGGGTGGGCACGATGCCGTCCCGGTCCGGGAACCCCTCGATCACGACGCTGTCCCCGCTGCCCACCCCCAGCAGCTCCAGCGTCATCTCGTCCAGCAGGCACACCTCGTGCTCGGCGCTGGCCCGGTCGCCGTCCTGCACCCGGCAGGCCACATAGTTGGGCGGACCGAAGAAGAACCGCGTCCACCGGCTGCCGCCGTGCCGCACCTGCGCCGGCACGACCGTGACGGCCTCGCCCGGCTCCAGCCCCAGCCCCACCCGCAGCGAGTGGTCCACCTGGAGCGTACGGAGGTCGTCGGGCGCGATGTCGGGGGCGACCACCACATTGGCCAGCGCGCCCAGCCGCTCGTGCCGGGCCGCCGGCAACTGCGCGTTCTGCACCATCAGATGGGACGGGCCGCCCAGCTCCCGCGCCAGCCCGGCGGAGACGCGCACGACGCCCGCGCCGCGCTGATCGAAGAGGTTCGGCGTCCGGCACGCCGGATAGTGGTGGGCGGGCAGCTCGTTGAGCGGATGGATGTCGTCGTAGACGGTGGACGCCGGGGCGTCGGGCGCGTACTCCTCCAGGCCCGAGCGGGTGGCGCGCTCCTCGTCCGCGAAGAGCCGGGTGCCCTTCTCGCACAGGTGCCGGTCGCCGCGGGCCGCCGCGCTGAACTCCTCCGGCGTGGCGCCGAACCAGTCCCGCAACTGCCGCGACTCCGAGAGGAGTTCCGTCAGCAACTGCCGCTCGCCCGGATGGTCGCGGGGGACCCCGGAGCCGTCGTGCAGCACCCCGTACCGATTCACGTACGCGTACATGCCGCCCAGCAGCTCGCCCGACGGCAGCTCCGCGCGGAACACGTCACCCGGCAGTATCACCCGGTGGTACTCGCCGACCGGATCGAAGATCCCCTCGCTCGCGTCGACGAGCTCCAACTGCGCGGCGTCCAGCCAGGTCACGAACAGGTCCATGACGCGGCCCGGCGCCCGGTACGGCGACGACGACACATAGCCCATCGGCGACACATACGCGGACACCCCGATCCCGACCCCCGACACCCGCACCTTGGCCATCGGGATCGTCGCGGAGACGCCCGCGCCCTCCATCTTGTGGCAGAGCTGCGCCGGACAGGCGTTGGACCCCACCGAGAGCACGGGGAACCGGTCGCCGACGAGCGTCTGGTTGGCGCTCATCAGCGCGTAGTTGAGGGGCACGGGCTCCTCGGACCCGGGATCGGCCCGGAACCCGCCGGGCGGCGGCTGCACCTGCCACTTGGCGAGGCGGCGGCCCGCCACCGGGCGCAGCCGCAGCAGGCGGCGCTGGTGCAGCAGCCCGGACTCGGCGGGCCAGGCGCCGGGGTAGATCAGCGGATTCTCGCGGGGCGCGTCGGCGAGGCCGAGCGCTTCGAGCGTACGGTCGTCCACGGTGCTCCTGGTCGTGAGGCGGTGTGTGACCGAGCTGATACCGGAGACCGAGCGCCGCACACGGAACCGCGGTGGCGCCGGTGACACGGCGCTCCGCTCCGGTGAGGAAGAGATACCCCAACTCCATGCCGAAAGCGCGCCGTGGACGCCGAAGGTACCCCGGTCGTGGGACGGCGCCCGTGCGTTGACGGCGTGTCCGCCTACGGCTCGGGGGCTGCGTACGGGTCGGGGGCTTACGTACGAGCCGGGGTCGGTCCGCCCGGGACGTGGGCCCCGGCCTACGGCTCGGGGCACGTCCACGACCTCAGGGGCGCCCGGTGGCTTGCGGCAGCGCGGTGGTACGCGTCGCCGGGTCACGGGCACGGGGCACGGGTCGCGACTCCAGCGGCTGCCGATGGCGGTGGCGGTGCCGGTGGGGCGGGCTACGCGCCCGGCCGCGGCGGGAGTTCGCCCGAGCCGCGGGCGACGAGACGGGTCGGCAGGACGGTCTGGCGTGGCGCTTCCGTCGCGCCCTCCAGCCGGCGGAACAACTGCTCGGCGGCCGTGCGGCCGAGCCGCGCGGCGTCCTGGGCTATCACCGTGATGCCCAGGAGGTCGGCGAGTTCCAGGTCGTCGAAGCCGACCAGGGCGACGGGGTGCGGCCGCTCCGCGAGGACCCGTACGGCGGTCACCGTCACCCGGTTGTTGCCCGCGAACACGGCGGTCACCGGCTCGGGCCCGGACAGCACCCGGTCGACCTCGGCCCGTACGTGCTCGGGGGCGGTCGGGCCCAGCGAGACCCACGACTCGTCGACGGGCAGCCCGGCCTCGGCCATCGCGGTGCGGTAGCCGCGCAGCCGCTCGCTCGCGGTGTGGATGCGCGGCTGGTCGCCGACGAAGGCGATCCGGCGGTGGCCGTGGGCGATGAGGTGGGCGACGCCCTCTCGGGCGCCGCCCATGCTGTCGGAGAGCACGGCGTCGGCGTCGATCAGCCCGGCCGGGCGGTCCACGAAGACCGTCGCGATCCCGGCCGCTATCTCGGGCTCCAGATAGCGGTGGTCGCGGCCGGCCGGGATGATCAGCAGGCCGTCGACGCGGCGGGCGCAGAAGGCGAGCGCCAGCTCCTGCTCGCGCTCGGGGTCCTCGGCGCTGGAGCCGTTGATGAGCAGCGCGCCGTGGTCCCGGGCGACCTCCTCGACGGCGCGGTTGAGCGGCGCGTAGAACGGGTCCGCCAGGTCTTCGAGCACCAGGCCGACGGAGGCCGTGCGGCCCTTGCGCAGGACGCGGGCGCTGTCGTTGCGGCGGAAGCCGAGACCGGTGATGGCCTCCCGCACCCGCCGCTCGGTGTCGGGCGTCACGCCCGGCTCGCCGTTGACCACCCGCGACACGGTCTTCAGGCCCACCCCGGCACGCGCGGCGACGTCCTTCATGGTCGGCCGGGCGCCGTAGCGGGGCTGCGGGCTGCGAGAGGTGTCGGCCACGGTGACTCGTCCTGTCGTTGCTGCTGTACGTACGGGAGTGACGTCGAGCATAGAGCCTGGACAACGTTGTCAAAGGCGGCGAGACTATCGATCTGCAACCCCGCCGCCGCCTGTGGACCTGGAGACATCGCACCCATGCACACCGACCTCGTCGCCGCTCTCGACATCGGCGGCACCAAGATCGCCGCCGCTCTGGTGGACGGGGACGGGCGGCTGCTCGTCCGCGCCCAGCGGTCCACCCCCGCCCGCGAGGACGGCGCGACGGTCATGGGTGTGGTGAACGCGGTGCTCGAAGAGCTCAAGGCGTCCGGCGACTGGTCGCGGGTACGGGCCGTAGGCATCGGCAGCGCGGGCCCCGTCGACGCGTCGAACGGCACCGTCAGCCCGGTCAACGTGCCCGGCTGGCGCGGCTTCCCGCTGGTCGCGGAGGTCACGAAGACCACCGGGCCGCTCCGCGTCGTGCTGGTCGGCGACGGGGTGGCGATGACGGCCGCCGAGCACTGGCAGGGCGCGGCCCGCGGCCATGACAACGCGCTGTGCATGGTCGTCTCCACCGGCGTCGGGGGCGGGCTGGTGCTGAACGGCCGGCTGCACCCCGGCATCACCGGCAACGCGGGCCACATCGGCCACATCAGCGTCGACCTCGACGGCGACCTGTGCGCCTGCGGCTCGCACGGCTGCGTGGAGCGCATCGCCAGCGGCCCCAACATCGCCCGCCGCGCCGTCGAGAGCGGCTGGCGGCCCGGACCGGACGGCGATGCGACCGCCGCCGCGGTCGCCGCCTCGGCCCAGGCCGGCGACCCCCTCGCGCTGTCCTCCTTCCAGCGCGCCGCCCAGGCCCTCGCCGCCGGCATCGCCGCGACCGCCACCCTCGTGGAGCTGGAGGTCGTCGTCATCGGCGGCGGCGTCGCGGGCGCGGGCGAGACCCTCTTCGCCCCCCTGCGCGAGCAGCTCCGCCGCTACGCCACGCTCTCCTTCGCCACCGGCGTCGAGGTCGTCCCCGCCCAGCTCGCCGGCGACGCGGGCCTGGTCGGCGCCGCGGCCGCCGCCGCGGAGGCACTGGGCCTGTGGAGCGCGCGGCACGCGATGCCGGCCCGTACGGCGTAGGTACGGAAGGCCGCGCCGCGGGTGCGGGGTGGGGCGGTGAGGCGACGGGGCCTCAGCCGTACCGCGGGTGCCGGGTGGGCCGCGCGGCGGGGCGGAACTCGCCGGGGGCCTCAGCCGTGCCGCACCGTCGAGACGCGGTAGACAGCCGTGCCGTGGGCCGGGACGGTGGCGCTGATCTCGCCGTGGGTGTTGCGCTGCTTGTGACTCCAGAGGTCGCGGAGCCGGTAGGTGGGGGCGGCGGGCAGACCGGCGGCCGTGGCCGTGGTGGTGATGGCCTGGGCCCGGTCCGTCTCGTTGAAGAGGGCGACGGCGCGGTCGCCGTCCCGCAACTGCTTCACGATGACCCAGCGCCCGCCGTCGGAGGACAGCACCGTGCCCTGTTTGCCGAGCGCGTCCTGGTCGAGCGCGATGATCTCGCGGTTGGAGACGATCTCGTACGTCGCGGGGGACGCCGTGCGCAGATCGGTGCCGATGAGCAGGGGCGCGGCCATCATCGCCCACAGGGAGAAGTGGCTGCGGTACTCGGTGTCCGTCATGCCGCCGTTGCCGACCTCCAGCATGTCGGGGTCGTTCCAGTGGCCGGGGCCCGCGTACGGGGCGAGCGGCAGGTTCCGCTTGAGGATGGAGAGCATGCTGCTCCACCGGTCGCTGATGTCGCCGGTCGTGCGCCACAGGTGGCCGACGTCGGCGGCCCACTCCCAGGGCCTGTTCTGTCCCCATTCGCACAGGCCGTAGACGATGGGCCGGCCGGTGGCCTTCAGCGCGTCGCGCATCGTGATGTAGCGCTGCTCGGCGTCCAGACCGAGGTTGTTGCAGTTGTCGTACTTCAGGTAATCAACGCCCCAGGCCGCGAACTGCTGGGCGTCGGACTTCTCGTGGTGCAGCGCCCCGGGGAACCCCGTCGCGCTGCACGTCTTGACCCCCGCGCTGGTGTAGATCCCGAACTTCAGCCCCTTGGAGTGGACGTAGTCGGCGAGGGCCTTGATGCCGTTCGGGAAGCGCCGCGGGTCCGGGACCAGCTTTCCGGCGGCGTCGCGCTGCGGGAGCGCCCAGCAGTCGTCGAGGTTGACGTACTGGTATCCGGCGTCCTTGAGCCCCTTGGCGACGAAGATGTCGGCGACGGACTTGACCATCGACTCGTTGAACTCGGCCCGGCACTGCGTCGAGTTCCAGTTGTTGAAGCCCATGGGCGGCGTGGCGGCGAGCCCGTCGGGAAGTCGGGGCGCCGGGGCCCCGGCCGCGCTCGCGGACCCGGGGTCCCGATCGGCGGCGTCCCCGGGGGCGGCGTTCTGGGCGGCGGCGGGCCCGGACAGTCCGGACGGGCCCGCCGTACAGAGCAGAGCGGCGGCGAGCAATCCGATGACTCTTCGGCCGGTGAAAGCGGAGAGAAGGTGGCGCATGGAGCGGTACTCCGTCCTCCAGAGGAATACATGGCGTCATGTACGTGTCACCTACGCGCGTTTACGGTAAGCCGTGTTGGAGTCTGTTGGAAGAGATGCGGTAACAGTTGCCGAGCTTCCCGTCAAAACCCTTGACGGTGCCCCGACTTGACGGTGAGATCCCCACACTCGCGTTCGGTTGTGTTCGATTGCACCCCTGAGGAGGGGGACATGGCACAGTCATCGTTCAGTGGGTCGGCCGGACAGTACAGCGGCATAGGAGACGCGGGACATCGGATGTCCCGCCGGACGCTGCTACGGGCCACCGCACTCGGCACCGGGGCGGTCGCCCTCCCCGCACTGCTCACCGCCTGCGGCAGCGGCCCCGGCGGCGACAGCGTCACCCTGGGCTCCAACGCCTCGGACCCGGTACCCAAGAAAGCGTTCGCGGACGCCTTTGACGCTTACGAGAAGACCTCGAAGAAGAAGGTCAAGGTCAACACCGTCGACCACAACAGCTTTCAGCAGAACATCAACCGCTATCTCAAAGGCAGCCCCGACGACGTCTTCATGTGGTTCGCCGGCTATCGGATGCAGTTCTTCGCGAAGAAGGGGCTGCTCACCGACATCAGCGACCTCTGGCCGGAGTTCCAGGGCTTCTCTAAGGCGCTGAAGGACCAGTCCACCGGCGAGGACGGCAAACAGTACTTCGTGCCGTACTACTACTATCCGTGGGCCGTGTTCTACCGGAAGAGCGTCTTCCAGCAGCACGGCTACGAGGTGCCGAAGACCTTCGACCAGTACACGGCGCTGGCCCGCCGGATGCGGAAGGACGGCCTCGTGCCGATCGCCTTCGGCGACAAGGACGGCTGGCCCGCCATGGGCACCTTCGACTATCTCGACATGCGCGCCAACGGCTACGAATTCCACCTCTCGCTCATGCGCGGCAAGGAATCCTGGACCGACCCCCGGGTCAAGCGCGTATTCGACCTCTGGCGCGGCATCCTCCCCTATCACCAGCAGGGCGCCAACGGCCGCACCTGGCAGGAGGCGGCGCAGAGCCTCGCCCGCAAGCAGGCCGGGATGACCGTGCTCGGACTCCCGCACCCCGGCCAGCAGTTCACCGCCGCCGACCGCGCCGACCTCGACTTCTTTCCCTTCCCGGAAATCGACTCGCGGTACGGGCAGGAGGCCGTGGAGGCGCCCGTCGACGGCTTCCTCCTGGCGAAGAAGGCCAAGAACAAGAAGGGCGCGAAGGACCTGCTGAAATACCTCGCCACACCGGACGCCGAGGAGCGCTATCTCAAGAGCGACCCCAACAACGTCGCCGTCAACGACCGGGCCTCCACCGCCTCGTACAACGCCCTGCAGAAGAAGGCCGCGGACCTCGTCTCCGGCGCCCGGCAGATCTCCCAGTTCATGGACCGCGACACCCGGCCGGACTTCGCGCAGACCGTGATGATCCCGTCCATCCAGCGCTTCATCAACGACCCCGACGATATCGACGGGCTGCTCAAATCCATCGAATCCCAGAAGAAGACCCTGTTCGCCGCCGAGTAGGAGCCACGTGCCGTGCCTTCAGCCATCCCACGGCGCGCCCGGCGGCGCGGCCCGCGGAGATTCACGCGTCGCGATCTTCTGGTCACCGGCGTGCTGCTGGGCCTGCCGATCCTCCTCGACCTGGCCGTCATCTGGGGGCCGACCCTCGCCTCCGTCGGCCTCTCCTTCACGAGCTGGGACGGGATCGGCGACATCGAATGGGTCGGCGGGCGGAATTACCACGACCTGTTCACCGACTACCCGCCGTTCTGGCCGGCCGCCCGCAACAACCTGCTGTGGCTCGCCTTCCTCGGACTGATCGCCACGCCTTTCGGGCTGCTGCTGGCCGTACTCCTCGACCGCGGCGTCCGCTTCAGCCGTTTCTACCAGTCCACCCTCTATATGCCCGTGGTGCTCTCGCTCGCCATCGTCGGCTTTATCGCCCAACTGATCCTCTCCCGCGACCAGGGCGCGCTCAACGCCGTACTCGCGCGCGACAATCCGGTGGACTGGCTCGGCGACCCCGACCTCAATATCTGGATGATCCTGCTCGCGGCGGGCTGGCGGCACACCGGCTATGTGATGATCCTGTACCTCGCCGGGCTGAAATCCGTCGACCCGTCGCTCAAAGAGGCCGCGGCCATCGACGGGGCGGGCGCGCGCCAGACGTTCTTCCGCGTCGTCCTGCCGACGCTGCGCCCCGTCAATGTCATCGTCGGGGTCATCACCGTCATCGAGGCGCTGCGCGCTTTCGACATCGTCTACGCCGTCAACCAGGGCCGCAACGGCCTGGAACTGCTCTCCGTACTAGTCACCGACAACATCATCGGCGAGGCCGCCCGCATCGGCTTCGGTTCCGCCATCGCCGTCGTCCTGCTCGTCGTCTCCCTGGGGTTCATCGTGGCGTACCTGGTCCAGGAAATGAGACAAGGAAAGGTCCCGGGCGGGGACCGGGAAACGAGAAGAGGAAAGGTACCGGGAAAGGCCCAGGAAAAGGGAGAGGAGGAGCGCCGGTGACCGCCCCCGCCCTCCCGCCCCGCCCCCGCGTCCGGCCGGGCCGCCTGGGCCTGCACGCCTTCCTCCTCACCGTCTCGCTGGCCTTCCTCGCGCCCCTGCTGCTGGCGGTCTACGCCTCCCTGCGCCCGTACGAGGAGACCGCCGAGCACGGCTATTTCTCGCTGCCGCGCCATCTCTCCCTCGACTACTACCGCCAGGCGTTCAGCGACTCGGGAATGAGCAGGTATTTCGCCAACTCGCTCCTCATCGCGGTCCCGGGCGTGCTCATCACCCTCTTTCTCGCCTCCTTCGCGGCCTTCGCCCTCTCCCGGCTCCGCCTGCGCGGCGCGACCGCCCTGCTCATCGTCTTCACCGCCGGCAATCTGCTCCCGCAGCAGGTCATCGTCACCCCGCTGTACGTACTCTTCAACCGCGTCCCGCTGCCCTACTGGATGTCCGACTCGCTGACGATGTACGACTCCTACTGGGCCGTCATCGTCGTCCACATCGGATTCCAACTCGGCTTCTGCGTCTTCGTCCTCGCCAATTACATGCGCACCCTGCCCATGGAGATCCTGGAAGCGGCCGTAGTCGACGGCGCGGGCGTATGGACCCAGTACTGGCGCGTCACCCTCCCCCTCTGCCGCCCAGCCCTGGCCGCCCTCGGCACCCTTCAATTCACCTGGATGTACAACGACTTCCTCTGGGCCCTGGTCTTCATCTCCACCGGCGACAAACTCCCCATCACCTCGGCCCTCAACAACCTCAGGGGGCAATTTTTCACCGACTATAATTTGCTGGCGGCGGGCTCCGTCCTCGTCGCACTGCCGACGATCCTCGTATTCTTTCTGCTCCAGCGCCATTTCATCGCGGGGCTGACCCTGGGAGCAGGAAAGGGCTAGCGACCCCTGCGCCGCGCGACGCGCCTTCCTGGCCCCCCGTCACTCAACTCGCCGCGTCCCACGGCAGCCACTCCTCCCGATCCGAGCCCTCGGCGACCAAGGGGGGAGGCCCGGGGCCGCAGGCCGTGGGGGCCGCGCCGCGCATAGCCGCCGTGATGGGGAGCTGCCGCTCCGGGGCGGCGTGGGCGCCGCCGCTGAAGCAGCCGGGCGGGGAGGCCGGATCGGGCGGCCAGGCGAAAACGAAGCCGATGACGCCGTCCGGGGCGCCCAGGCCCTGGCCCTTCGGGGCGTTCCGTGCTCTTCGGGCCCACAGCGGAGCATCGAGGGGACAGCGGGGGCTGGGCTGGGGTCGGCTCGCCCCCTGCGGGTGCGCTGCGCCGGCAAGTGCCGCCGCGAGGCATGGCGCAGAGGTGCCGTGGATGGGCTGTGGGCGCCACTCATAGGTAGGGGACCGTTGCCGCCCGACAAAAGGGCCTTTCCGGACGCGGAATCGAGCGGCAACCTCACCCTGTTGCCCATTCAACCTTCCACTTCGGACATATCGGGCGCGCTGGTCGCTGGAAGGGTCTTCGTCGTCCAGGCCCCCTGCCGCCCACTGCGGGCAGGTGGGGGGCGGAGCGCCGCTGCGCTGCACCGCTGGTCGTTGCCGCGAGAGGGTCGAGGCCGGGGCGTTGTGGCAGGGCTTCGAGGTCTACTCATGGGTAGAGTTGGGTTGCCACCCGACAAAAGCGCCTTTTCGGACACGTAATCGCGCGCTAACCCCACCCCGTTGCCATTTCAACCTCTCAGGCCGGGCATATCGGGCGCGCTGGCCGTCGCGGGGGACTTCCCCCACCCTCGGACCCTCGCCATACGGGCGGAAACGGCACCCGGACGGTAAGCGCACCCGGCGCAGCGCAGCGCGCCGTCCCGCTGCCGCTTGTCGTGGATCACAGGCCCGCGCTCCTCCGCGAGCCGCACCCGACGATCCAGCCATGGCCACTTCGCGGCAGCAGCCAGCGGCGAAGCGCAGCGAGCCTTCTCTGACCTCAGCTTCAACTCCACCTGCAGGCAGCGAACCGGCGTCGGCCCGGCCCCCTCCCCTCCCGCTGCCAGCGCCTTGGACCCGGAGGGTCCGAGACGAAAGCCGCACCCGACCGGGCGCAATACCGTCCCACCCAGCGACGATCCGTGACGCCCACCCCCACCGGCCCGCAGCCGGCGAACCAACCTCAACTCGGCCCCGCCGCCACTGGTATGAACCTCAAGACGCAGCGCGCCCCGCACCAGCACCCCGCAACCACCAGCACAACGCAACGCGCCGCCCCCTGCCGCCTGTCGTGGATCACAGGCCCGCACCCCTCCCAGAGCCGCATGACCACGGCGCTACCGTCCGCCGCCGCTGCCCGCCGCCCGCCGCAGTCCGCCCACCACCGTGCCGCTGTCTGCCCGCCGCCGCCCACCGCCGTCCGCTCGCTGCCCGCCGCAGTCCGTCCACCGCCGTCCGCTCGCTGCCTGCCGCAGTCCGCCCACCACCGTGCGCCGCTGTCTGCCCGCCGCCGCCCACCACCGTCCGCCTGCTGCCCGCCGCCCACCGTTCGCCGCTCAGAGTCCGCCGCCCGTAGCCGCCGCCCGCTGCCCGTAGCCGCCGGCCGCCCACCACCGTCCGCCCGTCGCCCGCCACCGTCCGCCCGCCGCCCGTAGCCGCCGCCCACCACCGTCCGCCACCACCGCCCACCCGCCACCACCCCCCGCCAACCCGTGCGAGACTCGCCCGATGACGGCGCATCTGATCTCGGTCATTGGCAGCAGTCCCGGAGTCGGGAAGTCCACTCTGTGCGGCGCTCTCGCCCGCCAGTACCGCGATGCCGGGGCGCGCGTCGACCACTTCGAGGAGGCGGACATCCTCACGCGGCCCGCCTTCGCGCCCGTGGCCGACGAGTTCGCGGGCGGGACGGGCAGCGTGCGCCCTGAGACCCTGGTCGAGGCCGTTCGGACCTATGTGTCGCAGGCGCGGGCGGAGGGCGTGGACGTGTTGGTGACGGACGCGCTGATCCCGTTCGTGCCGTCGCTGGTCGCGTGGGGGCACGAGGAGGCGGCGATCTCCGCGGTCGTACGCGACCTGGTGACGGCCGTCGAGCCGACGCCGGTGACGGTGGTGTACCTGCGCGACGATCCGGACGTGGGACTGCGGCGCGCGCTGGAGCGGGAGGGGCCCGAGTGGGCCGACTGGTACGTCGGCCGCCTCGCCGGGTCGCCCGGCACGCGCTCCGTGACCAGCCTGGCGGCCGCCGCCGAACACCTGCGCCGTGAGGCCGAGCTGACGCTGCGACTGCTGGCCGCGACGCCCTGGACCGTCGTGGCCGTGGATGTCGCGGGCCGTTCCGCGGCCGAGGTCGAGGAGTGCGCCCGGCGCGGACTCGCCGGACCCCTCGGGGCGTGACCGGGGTGGCGCACCGCCCCCCCCGGCGTGCGCCCCCGCGCACATACGGGCGCTCGGCCCGTCACCGTGTGCCCCGTGCCGCCTCCCCGTCCCTCCCTCCGCGGCGCCGCTCGTACGCGTTTTCGTGGCAAGGTGTTCCGGGCAATTCAAAGGGGGCTACGAAAAGGGGGGCACCGTGATCGTTTGGCTGAACGGTCCGCTCAACGCCGGGAAGACCCGTACGGCGCGAGAACTGGTGAGTCTCATTCCGGGCAGCACCCTCTACGATCCCGGAGTGATCGGCGGACTGCTCCGCTCCCTCCTGCCGCCGCAGCGGCTTGTCGACGCCGTCGACTACCAGGACCTGCCCATGTGGCGGAGGCTGGTCGTCGACGGCGCCGCCGCGCTGCTCGCCGAGGTCGGCGGCGTATTGGTGGTCCCCATGACGCTGCTCCGGCAGGAGTACCGCGATGAGATATTCGGCGGGCTCGCGGCCCGCCGCATTCCCGTACGGCATGTGCTGTTGTCACCGGATGAAACGATCCTGCGCTCCCGTGTCCCGCACCACGCGGAATTCCCGGCGGCCTCGGCGGCGAACGCACGGAACGTACACCGCGCCGAAAACGCGGGGAACGCAAGCGGTGCCGAAAATGCGGGGAACGCACACCGTGCCGAAAACACCGGGGCCGAGAGGAACCCGGCGGACGCGGGAAACGCCCGGACCGCGGGACACGCCCGGACCCCGGGGAACGCCGGAGCCGCGCGAAACGCCGGAGCCGCGGAAAACGCCGGTACAGCGCAAAACGCCGGAATCGCGGGAATCGCGGCGACAGCGGGAAACGCCGGGTCCGATCGATACGCGCCCGACCACATCGCGCGCTATCGCGAAGCCCTGCCATGGCTCGGTGCCGACGCCTACGTCCTCGGCACCGGCGCCCTCACCCCCCGTCAGGCCGCCGAGCGGATAGCCGACGCCATACGGACCGGCGCGGCCGGCTGCTGCGACATCGTGCAGACCCCGGAGCCGCGCGCCGAGACGACCGCCGCCGGGGTGCTGCTCTTCGACGAGGACGACCGCGTGCTCCTCGTCGACCCCACGTACAAGCCGGGCTGGGAGTTCCCCGGCGGCGTCGTGGAGCCCGGGGAGCCGCCCGCCCGCGCCGGCATGCGCGAGGTCGCCGAGGAACTGGGTCTCGAACTCGCCGACGTGCCCCGGCTGCTCGTACTCGACTGGGAACCGCCCCGCGCCCCCGGCTTCGGCGGGCTGCGCCTCCTCTTCGACGGCGGGCTGCTGCCCCGCGACACCGCCGACCGGCTGCTGCTGCCCTGCGCGGAACTGCGCGGCTGGCGCTTCGTCACCGAGCAGGAGGCCGAGCTGATGCTGCCGCCCGTACGGCGCACCCGGCTCCGCTGGGCCCTGCGCGCACGCGAACAGGGACGCCCGCTCAACCTCGAAGCGGGCGTCCCCGTCGGTTGAGGGGCCGTTGAGGGCCGGCGGCGGTCGACCAGGTGAGGGCCGGCGGAGCCCCAGGTGAGGGCCGGGCGGGCTAGCCGGGACCGGAGGCCGCCGGTTCACGACGCCCTGAAACCGGGCTGCCCGCCCCCGCCGTTCAGCGCTTGCTGTCCGCGTAATTGATGAGGAAGACCGCCTCCGCCAGCGACAGCCGCTCCAGCTCCTGGGGCGAGACGCTCTCGTTGACGGCGTGGATCTGCGCCTCCGGCTCGCTCAACCCGATGAGCAGGATCTCCGCCTCGGGGTAGAGCTGCGCCAGGGCGTTGCACAGCGGAATGGAGCCGCCCATTCCGGCCGTCTGCATCTCCTCGTCCGGGTACGCCACGCGCATCGCCGCGGCCATCGACGCGTACGCCGGGCTCTCGGTGTCGGCCCGGAACGGCTGCCCCTCGCCGATCTGCGCGACCTCCACCCGCGCGCCCCACGGCGCCGCCGCCCGCAGATGCGCGGTCAGCAGCTCGGTGGCCTCCGCCGCGTCCTGGCCCGGCGGCACCCGCAGGCTCACCAGCGCCCGCGCGCCCGCCTGTACGGACGGGGTGGCGCCGACGACCGGCGGGCAGTCGATGCCCAGGACGGTGACGGCCGGGCGCGCCCAGATCCGGTCGGCCACCGAGCCGGTGCCGATCAGCTCGACGCCGTCCAGCACCCTCGCGTCCTTGCGGAACTGGTCCTCCGGGTACTGCAACCCCTCCCAGGACGCGTCCGCCGCCAGCCCCTCGACCGTCGTCGAGCCGTCCTCGGCGCGCAGCGAGTCGAGAACGCGGATCAGCGCCGCGAGCGCGTCCGGCGCCGCGCCGCCGAACTGACCCGAGTGCAGATTGCCTTCGAGGGTGTCGACCTGGACGCGGACGAGCGTCATCCCGCGCAGCGTCGCCGTGACGGTCGGCAGCCCCACCCGGAAGTTCCCGGCGTCACCGATGACGATGGTGTCGGCGGTCAGCAGCTCGGGGTGCGCCCGCGCGTACTGCTCCAGGCCGCCCGTGCCCTGCTCCTCCGAGCCCTCGGCGATCACCTTGACGTTCACGGGCACGCCGCCGTGCTCCTTGAGCGCGCGCAGCGCCGTCAGGTGCATGATCAGGCCGCCCTTGCAGTCCGCGGCGCCGCGTCCGTACCAGCGGCCGTCGCGGTCGGTCAGCTCGAACGGCGGCGATAGCCAGGCCGACTCGTCCAGCGGCGGCTGCACGTCGTAGTGCGCGTACAGGAGCACGGTCGGCGCGCCCTCGGGGCCGGGCAGGAAGCCGTAGACCGACTGCGTGCCGTCCGGGGTGTCGAGCAGGGCCACGTCCTGGAACCCCTCGGCGCGCAGCGCCTCGGCCACCCAGTTGGCGGCGGCCTCGCACTCGCTCCGGGGGAACTGGTCCGGATCGGCGACCGACTTGAAGGCCACCAGCTCGGCCAGCTCCGCCTTGGCCCGCGGCTGAAGGGAGGCGACCGTACGGGCGAGCGCGGGATGTGCGGTCGGCGAGGTCGAGGCATGCTCCATGGAACGCTCCTTGTGGGCGCGACGTTATGTCCGTACGTGGGCGTCCGTGTGCGGGGTCCGTACGCACGGACGATTTCGGAGGTCCGATCTTCCCATAGGGGGATCGTCGTACGGCGGCCCGTAGGATGCGGGCGACAGCCGGAGCCAGGCAGCGAGCGGGAGTAGAAGCACAGGTGAGCAGCGACAACGCAGCCCAGGACAGCGGAGCGACCGACGAGTCGGTATGGGACGTCGTGGTGGTGGGTGCGGGGCCAGCGGGGGCCTCCGCCGCCTACGCCGCGGCCGTCGCCGGCCGCAGGGTGCTGCTGCTGGAGAAATCCGAGCTGCCCCGCTACAAGACCTGCGGCGGCGGCATCATCGGGCCGTCCCGCGACTCCCTGCCGCCCGGCTTCGAACTGCCGCTGCGGGACCGCGTGCACGCGGTCACCTTCTCTCTCAACGGCAAGCTCACCCGCACCCGCCGCGCCAAGCAGATGCTCTTCGGCCTCATCAACCGGGCGGAGTTCGACGCGTCCCTGGTGGAGACCGCCAAGGACGCGGGCGCCCACGTCCGTACGGGCACCACCGTCTCGCGCGTCGAACAGCACGGCGCCTCCGTGCCCGACCGGCGCACCGTCGCCGTCGTGCTCGCGGACGGCGAGATCGTGCTGGCCCGCGCCGTGATCGGCGCGGACGGCAGCGCCAGCCGGATAGGAGCGCACGTCGGCGTCAAGCTCGACCAGGTCGACCTCGGGCTGGAGGCGGAGATCCCGGTGCCGCCGACGGTGGCCGAGGACTGGGCCGGCCGGGTGCACATCGACTGGGGCCCGATCCCCGGCAGCTACGGCTGGGTCTTCCCCAAGGGCGACACCCTCACCGTCGGCGTGATCTCGGCGCGCGGCGAGGGCGCCGGCACCAAGCGCTATCTGGAGGACTTCATCGCCCGCCTCGGCCTCGCGGGCTTCGAGCCGAGCGTCTCCTCCGGCCACCTGACCCGCTGCCGCGCCGACGACTCGCCGCTCTCCCGCGGCCGGGTGATCGTCTGCGGCGACGCGGCCGGACTGCTGGAGCCCTGGACGCGCGAGGGCATCTCCTTCGCCCTGCGCTCGGGGCGGCTCGCGGGGGAGTGGGCGGTCCGCATCTCCGAGGCGCAGGACGCGGTCGACGCCCGCCGCCAGGCCCTCAACTACGCCTTCGCGATCAAGGCCGGGCTCGGCGTGGAGATGGGAGTGGGCCGCCGGATGCTGACCGCCTTCGAGCGCCGCCCCGGCATCATGCACGCCGCCGTCACCAGCTTCCGGCCCGCCTGGCACGCCTTCGCGGACATCACCCGGGGCACGACGACGCTCGCCGAGATCGTACGGACCCACCCCATGGCCCGCCGCGCCCTCAGCGCCATGGACCGCCCGCAGCCGGGAAACCGGGCGGCGGGCGGGCGAGGCGGCATCCGCGGCGGGAAGCGGGCGGAGCAGCCACCGGCGGAACACCCGGGCCCCCGCACGGAGAACCAGCCGGGGACGCAGGCGGGGTAGGGGAGCGGGCACCGGAGACCGGAGACCGGGGGCGGGGGCCGGCGTTGGGCGGTGGACCGGCGGGGGTTGGGTACGGGGTAGGAGACCGGCCGGGGTAGCGGACCGGGCACCCGGTCTCGGGCATCGGGCATTGGGTACCGGGCCCGAGTGGGCTCGCCGCACCGCTGCCGATGCCCCCCGAGTGGGGCTCCCGCGCCGCTGCCGATGCCCCGCCCGAGCGGGCCTGCCGCACCGCCGCCGATGGCCGCTTCGGGTGCCCCGCTTCGAGCAGAGCCGCCGCACCGGGGCCGGTGCCCCGGCTCCGTACGGCCCGTACGGCCCGTACTCCCCACGGAGTAGGGGCGAGCACCACGCGCGGCCGACGCGCCCGGCGCCGCCGCCGTCTAGCGTTGCGGACATGAGCGGCGAGAGGCGGGCGCCAGGGGTGCGGCCGGCGCGGGGGCGCGACGAGGGCCCGCCGCGGGCGGGCGAAGGGGACGCCGGGGGCCCGCCCTGGGAGCGATGGCTCAGCCGGCCCGCCGCGCGTCTGCCCTGGTTCTCCTCGCTCGCCGTCGCCGTGATTCAACAGGTCGGCACCGGCTTCGCCGCCCACGGCCAGCCCGACCGCGTCCCCGTCGACCTGTTCGCCAGGGCGCTGCTCCTGATCGGCCCGCTCTTCATGGTGGTGCGGCACCGCCGCCCGGCCCTCGCGGTCTTCGGCGCGTCGATCGCCACGACGGTCTACCTCGCCGCCGGCTACCCGTACGGACCGGTCTACTTCAGTACCGTCATCACCTGCTTCGCCGCCGTGCTCGCCGGGCGCCGCCGCGCCGCCTGGGGAGCCCTGGCCCTGCTCTGGACGGGCCAGGCACTCGTCTCGCACTGGCTCTACCGCTGGCTCCCGCCGTCCGGTGACGGCCCCGGCGGCTGGGCGTCGGGCTCCGGGACCGCGGCCTGGCTGCTGGTCGTCCTCGCCGCGTCGGAACTGGTGCGCGGCCGCCGCGAGCAGTGGGTGCGCGACCGCGCGGAACGGGCGGCCGCCGAACGCCGCCGCGCGGACGAGGAGCGGCTGCGGATCGCCCGCGAACTGCACGACGTGCTGGCGCACAGCATCTCCGTCATCAACGTCCAGGCAGGCGTCGGCCTCGCGCTCCTCGACCGCGACCCCGAGCAGGCCCGTACCGCCCTGACCACCATCAAGGCGGCCAGCAAAGAAGCGCTCGGCGAGGTACGCCAGGTCCTCGGCGCCCTGCGCGCCCCCGGCGACGCGCCCCGCTCGCCCGCCCCGGGACTGGACCGGCTCCCCGAACTGACGGAGCAGGCGTCGAGCGCCGGGCTCGCCGTGGACATCGCCGTCAAGGGCGAACGGGCCGAACTGCCGCCCGGCACCGATCTGGCGGCCTTCCGCATCGTCCAGGAAGCCCTCACCAACATCGTCCGCCACTCCGGCTCGCGCACCGCCCGGGTCCGCCTGCGGTACGCGCCCGACCTTCTCGAACTCCGCGTCGACGACGACGGCCCCGGCACGGCCGGCACCACGACGGGCGGCGGCAACGGCCTCGTCGGCATGCGCGAACGCGTCGCCGCGCTCGCCGGCGCCATCGAGGCGGGTCCCCGGCCGGACGGCGGGTTCCGCGTCGTCGCGCGCATCCCGCTCGGGCCGCCCGGCCGGGGCGATCGCGCGGCTACGGCGGCCCCACCCCAGGACAAGGAGAAGCCGTGATCCGCGTACTCCTCGCCGACGACCAGTCGCTGGTACGCGCCGGGTTCCGGGCGCTGCTCGACGCCGAACCCGACATCGAGGTGGCGGGCGAGGCGGCCGACGGCGAACAGGCGCTGGAGGGGGTACGCGCGCTGCGCCCCGACGTGGTCCTCATGGACATCCGCATGCCGGTGCTCGACGGCCTCGCCGCCACCCGCCGTATCACCGAGGACCCCGCGCTCTCCGAGGTGAAGGTCGTCATGCTCACCACCTTCGAACTGGACGAGTACGTCTTCGAGGCGATCCGCTCCGGGGCCTCGGGCTTCCTCGTCAAGGACACCGAACCGGACGAACTGGTGCGCGCCGTACGGGCCGTCGTCGGCGGCGACGCCCTCCTCTCGCCCGGCGTGACGCGCCGCCTGATCGCGGAGTTCGCCGCCCGCTCCAAGGAACCGGCCGCCGCGGCCGGCCTCGCCGAACTGACCGAACGCGAACGCGAGGTCATGACGCTCGTGGGCCTCGGCCTCTCCAACGACGAGATCGCCCGCCGCCTCGTCGTCTCCCCGCTCACCGCCAAGACCCACGTCAGCCGCACCATGATCAAACTAGCCGTCCGCGACCGCGCCGGCCTCGTCGTCCTCGCCTACGAGTCGGGACTCGTACGCCCAGGATGGCTCGGCTAAGAGCCACGGCACGGGCAGGAGCTCTCACGCCTGACGCCTCACCCCCTATGCGCCGCCGCTTCTCGCACGTCCCCACCTCCTGTACGTCCGCAGCCGCCCCCATACGCCCCCGCCTCCTGTCCGCCCGCAGCCCCGCCCCATGCGTCCGCGCCTCTTGTACGTCCGCAGCCGCGCCATACGTCCGCGCCTCCTGTACGTCCGCAGCCGCCGGCACGTCCTTGGGCCCCGTGCGTGCGCGGGCCCTGTGCGTGCGCAGCCGCCGGTACGTCCTCGTGCCCCGTACGGCCGCGGCTCCTCAGGTCCGCGGGTCTCGTACGTCCGCGGGCTCTGTACGTCCGCAGTCGCGCGTACGTCGTCGGGCCCCGTACATCCTCGGGCCCCGTACTTCCGCAGCCGTCCGTAGTCCGTGAGGGGCTCAACGCTTCAGAACAGGGCGTCGGGTTCGGAGGGCGTCGGCGTCGGCGCCCGTACGGTCACGGTCGTCGCCGCGTCGGGCGGGGCGGCCGACAGGGGCCAACCGGCCAGTTGCCGCGCGTCGGCGAGCAGCAGCCGGCCGTCGGCGGCCGTCACGTACAGGTCCGGGCCGGCGACCGCCGCCACCGTGCCCGCCAGCGTCCGGCCCGCCTCCGGCTCGACCGTGCCGTCGGGCGGGCGCAGCCGCCCGAGGTGGAACGCGGCGTCGTGGTGGACCGGCCGGAAGTCCACGACGGACAGTGACTCCGGCAACCCGGGCAGGCCGCGCGCCCGCTCGTGCAAAGCGGCCAACTCGGCCGCCCGGAGCGGTCGCGGCGGCAGCGCGTGCCGCGCGGAGCGCTTCGCCGCGTACGGGAACCGGTCCGGCACCGCCAGCGCCGTGCCCAGCACCGCCTCCGCCCGTCGCGCGGCCATCAGCGGACCGCGCCCCAGCAACGCGTAGGACAGCGCCGCCTGTTCGAGAAGCCGAACCCCCTCACGCTCGGTGGCCGTGATGCCCACCTTGATCAATTCCGGCCCGAACCAGGCCAGATAGACGTCGTACGGGCGCGGGTCATCGGCCATGGTGTCGGCGGCCACCGAGTGCGAACGGTCGAGCCGCGCGCACGCCGGGCACTGCGCGGAGACCGCCGACGGGGACAGCGAGGCATCCTCAGGGCACGGCGTGTGCCGCCCGCCCCGGCGCACCCCGACGCAGCGGCGCCGCGCCCCGAAGGTGAACGCCAGCGGCCGGTCCGGCGGCAGCGGCGAGGAGTGCTCACCGCGCCCCGGGTGGCGCCAGGACAGGGCGGGCCCCGAGTGATCCCACCGCAGCCCCGTGCACTGCCAGTCCTCGGGCTCCGAGCTCATCCCCGCACCGTAACCGAAGCCCCGAGGCCGTTCGCCGCTGGTTCCGCGCCGTATCGCCGACAGGGGCAGGGCGCCCCACCCCGACTCACCGGCCTACGCGCTCGCCCCGCCCGTACTCACCCCCTCCCGTACTCGCTCCACCCTCGCCCGTAGCCATCCCGCCCCGTACGCACCTCACTCGGCGCGGCCCGCGTCCACCCCCTTCCGCATCGCCTCACCCCGCCCCGTACGTACCTCACTCGGTCCGGCCCGCAATCCGCCGTCTTGCGCGCTCGCCTCTCCCCGGCCCGTAGTCACCCCACTCGGCCCAGTCCGCGTCCGCCCTCTTCCGTGCTCGCCTCAGCCCACTCGGCCCGGCCCGCATTCACTTCCTTCCGCACCCACCTCACCCCGGCCCGTACTCACCCCCCGTTCGTACTCACCCCCGTTCGTACTCACCCCCGTTCGTACTCAGCCGCGCCTCCCGATAGTCGACTTCTTCCGCCATAGGTCAGCCAGTGACGCGTCGCCCGTAACGCTCACTCGCTCCAGCGGAAGGCGGTTCCACAGCACGAGGTAGAGGGAGCCCGCGTCCCCGCCGAGCTCGCAGTCGACGGCCTCTTTCTCCACATCGCCCGCCCCGTCGGCCGTCGTCCCCTTCGACGGCCCCAGGCCGCGTATGGTGCGCGGTGCTTCCTCCGACAGACGCATCGTCCAGACGTCCTCGGTGTCGGTGGCCCGTATGCGCAGGGTGCGCGGTGTGCGCGTACGGGCCTTGCTCGTCGCCAGGCCGTGGAATCCGACGATGATCTCGTCGATCCCGTCGGCCGCGAAGTCGGCCGGGAACGGCGAGAACTCCGCTCCGAGCGCCGCCTGGGCGTCGACGCGATGGATCGCGAGTTCATGGGCCTGCCGGCGGGCCCAGAAGTGGAGCGGCGACGGTGCCGGCAGGAAGGTCCAGCACGCGAGGTCCGGGGGCGCGGCGGCGAGGGCAGCGACGAGGCGGCGGTGCCCGTCGCGGAACCACTCGACCAGGTCTTGCCCCTCCGGCCCGGCGGCCGTGGACAGCGGAAGAGGCTCGGTCAGCCCCTCGGCCACGTAACGGATCGCCCAGCGGTGCACCTGCCCCAGGTGCGTCAACAGGTCACGCACCCGCCACTCGGGGCAGGTCGGCACCGGGGCGTCGAGCCCCGCTCGCTCGGCGGCCTCGGCCAGCAGCGGGCCGTCTCGCCGGATGGCTTCGATGTGAACGGCGGTGTCCATACGGAAGATTGTGGCAGCGCTCACCGACAACGCCCCGGTTATCCACAGGCCCCATCGACGACCACCCGCCCGCTTTTCCACAGGGGGCGCCCAGCACGTGGGGCGCCGAGCACGCGCCCATCGCCGCCGCGCACCGATCACCCTCCGCGCACCGATCGCCGCCCGTGCACCGATCGCGTACCGATCATGCTCCGCGCGCCGATCGCGTACCGATCACGCTCCGCGCGCCGATTTCCGAGTGAGGTAGGCGATGGCCGCGGCGACGGCGGCGAGCAGTGCGACCGTCGTGAGCGCGGTCGGCAGCGACCAGCGGTCGGCGAGGAAGCCGATGGCGGGCGGGCCGAGCAGCATGCCGCCGTAGCCGAGGGTGGAGGCGGCCGCGACGCCGCTGGGTCCGGCCAGTTCGCCGGCCCGGCCGATGGCGACCGGGAAGATGTTGGCGAGGCCGAGGCCGGTGACGGCGAAGCCGAGGAGCACCAGCCACGTGGCGGGGGCGAGAGAGCCGATCAGCATGCCCACGGCGGCCGTGGAACCGCCGGCGACCAGTGCCCTGGTCTGGCCGAGCCGTTCGAGGAGCGCGGTGCCGGAGAGCCGTCCGAGGGTCATGGTGGCGGCGAAGACGGAATAGCCGGCGGCCGCGAGACCGGGCCGGGCGTGCAGGTCCTGCTGGAGGTGGAGCGCGCCCCAGTCGGCCAGCGCGCCCTCGCCGTACGCCGTGCACAGGGCGATGAACCCGAAGACGGCGACCAGGCGGCGCGCACGGCCCTTGAGCCCGGCAGCGGAGGAAGAAGTGGGGGAAGAAGAGGAGGAAGAAGCCGCCGCGGAAGCGGTGGACGTAGCGGATGTAGCGGACGTAGCTGATGTGGCAGACGTGGCAGATGTAGCGGCAGCAGGGGCAGCCCGGGGAGCCGGGGCAGCAGGCGCGGCCGCCGCACGGAGCGGCGCGCGGTGCGACAGCAGTACGCGGCCGGCCGCCGCCGTGAGGACCAGTCCCACCACGGTCAGCACCAGCAGGTGACGGGTGGGGGAGAGCGCCCCGGCGACCAGTCCGCCCAGCCCCGCGCCGAGCATCCCGCCGAGGCTGAACGCCGCGTGGAAGCTGGGCATGACGGGCCGGCGCAGGGCCGTGACGAGGTCGACGGCCGCCGCGTTCATCGCGACGTTGATCCCGCCGTAGGCCGCGCCGAAGACGAGCAGGACGAGGCCGAGGGCGAGCGCGGAGTGGGTCAGCGGCGGCAGCGCGATGCTGAGCGAGAGCAGCACTCCGGCGGCGACGGTGACCGGGTGGGTCCCGAAGCGGTGGCACAGCCGGCCGGTCACCATCATGGTGGCGACCGCTCCGGCGGAGACGCCGAGCAGGGCCAGTCCGAGATCGCCCGCGGAGGCGCCGGTCTGCTCCTTGATCGCGGGGATGCGGACCACCCAGCCGGCGAAGATGAAGCCGTCGAGGGCGAAGAATATGGTCAGGGCGGTACGGAGGCGGCGTAGGGCGGGGTCGGGCGTCGTACTGCGCTGGGTCCCCGTTATGGCCGTCCGTATTTTGTTTAGCGTCGGCACAAAGCCAGAATAGGGGCGTGACCCAGAATCGGACAACACGACTGGAGCGGGGCCGCAGCGCCCTCGGCCCGGCGCTGGAGCTCGTACACACCGGCCGCGCGCCCACCCGCGCCGTGCTCACCGCCGAACTCGGCGTGACCCGGGCGACCGCCGGCGCCGTGGCCGCCGAACTGGAGGCGCTCGGCCTGATCCAGGTCGACTCGCGGCCGACCGCCGCCGCGGGCTCCCAAGGGCGCCCCTCCCACCGGCTGTCCATCGCGCCCCGCGGCCCCGTCGTCCTCGCCGCCCAGATTCACGCCGACGGCTTCCGCGCCGCCCTCGTCGGGCTCGGCGGACGCCTGGTCGCCACCGCTCCCGGCTGCATGACCGTCCCCGCCGACCCCGCCCGAGTGATCGACGCCGTCGTCGAGGCCGGGGCCGGGCTGCTGCGCGAGAGCGGCCGCCGCTGCCTGGGCGCGGGGCTGGCCGTGCCCTCCGCCGTCGCGGAGCCCGAGGGCACCGCCCTCAACCCGATCCACGTGGCCTGGGCGGCCGGCGCCCCGGTCCGCGACCTCTTCGCCGAAAGCCTCGCCAAGGCGGGCGTCCCCGGCCCGGGGAACGTGCCCACCGCGGGGTTCACGGGCAACGACGTCAACCTCACGGCCCTCGCCGAACACCGCCACGGCGCGGGCCGCGGCGCCCGGCACCTGCTCTGCGTGGCCACCGGCCACCGCGGCGTCGGCGGGGCGCTCGTACTCGACGGCCGGCTGCACACCGGCTCCTCGGGGCTGGCCCTGGAGGTCGGCCACATCCCCGTCAACCCTGACGGACGGGCCTGCCACTGCGGCAGCCGGGGCTGCCTCGACATCGAGGCCGACCCCCTCGCCTTCCTCACCGCCGCCGGCCGCGTCCCCGGCCCCGAGGGCTCCCTGCTCCAGCAGTCCCGCGACCTGCTCCGCGGGGAGTACGGCGACCCGGCCGTACGGGCCGCCGCCGACCTCCTCATCGACCGCCTCGGCCTCGGCCTCGCCGGCCTCGTCAACATCCTCAACCCCGACCGCATCATCCTCGGCGGCCTCCACCGCGAGCTCCTCGACGCCGACCCCGAGCGGCTGCGCGCCGTCGTCGCGGACCGCAGCCTGTGGGGGCGCAGCGGAGGGGTACCGATTCTGCCCTGCACCCTCGACCACCACAGCCTGGTGGGCGCTGCGGAACTGGCCTGGCAGCCGGTACTGGACGACCCCCTGGGGGCGCTCGGCTGAGCCCGGCCCCTGCCGAAGGTCTCCGGCGACAGCCTCCAGCGAAGGTCTCCGGCAACGGGCCCCGGGGGCGCGCCGGACCGGCCGCCCACGCCGACTCGTACGCACCCGAGCGCGGCCGCGGGCGTCGGCTCCTGTACGGGCCCGGACCCGGCCCCGGCCGCTCGCGCTTGCTCGTACGGGGCCCGGACCCAGGCCCGGCTGCCCACGCCGACTCGTACGCACCCGAGCGTGGCCGCTCGCGCTCGCTCGTACGGGCAGCCCCGGCCACTCGCGCTTGCTGAGGACTCGTCCGCCTTGCCCGGCTTCCCCGGCTCGCCCGGGGCCGAGGCGGTACGCGCGTGATCAGGCCAGGCGCGGCGGGTTCTCCTTCATGAAGCGGCGCACTTCCACAGCGAGGGCGACGGGGTTGTCCAACGGCACCAGCGTCCGCGCGTCGGGGATCGGCGTATACCGCCCCCGCGGCAGCAGCGCGGCCAGCCGCCGGCCCGTGGCGGGCGGCATCATGCGGTCCTCCGCGCCCCAGGCGACCAGCGCGGGCCGGTCGAAGTTCCGCAGCTTCGCCGCGGCGTCGAGATACGTACTCGCAACGGTGCTGCGGCAGAACTTGGCGAAGTCCCGGCGGATGTCGCGGCTGGTGAGCAGCGGCCGGTACCAGCGGCGCACCGAAGCGTCCGGGATGCGCCGCTTCGCCATCCCGCCCAGCGAGATCGGCGCCCGCGCCAGGAGCGGCACCCGGAACGACTGGAGCAGCAGATAGAGGCCCCCGGGGACGCTGCTCGCCACCTTGAGGAGCTTGCCCTGGACGCCGGGCGGATAGTTCTCCAGCGCCTCGCACGAACTGAGGACGAGCCGGCCGACCCGCTCGTCACGGACGCCCACCAGCAGTTGGGCGGTTCCCGCGTCGTTCTGGACGAGGGTGACGTCCCGCAGGTCGAGGCGGTCAAGGAAGTCCGCGAGGACCATGGCGACGCCGCGCGCCGACAGGTCCGCGTCCGGCCGCATGGGTCTGCGGTGGCTCCCGATCGGCAGTACGGGCACGACCACGCGGAACTCGTCCCGCAGCTCTTCCACCACCGCGTCCCACACCGACTCGTCGAATCCGAGCCCGTGGAGGAGCACGATGACCTCGCCGTCGCCTCCCGTGTCCGTGTAGTCGATGACACCGGCGTCGAGTTCGACTTCGGGCATGGCCGCCGCCTCTCACGTGATGGACCGGTCCAGTCCAGTACGACGCTACCCAGCCTGCGGGCCACCCGTCCGCTGCCCCCCCGTCGTACGGCCCGGCGTACGGCCCGGCGTACGGCCCGGCGCCCGCGTACTCCCCGCGAAGTACGCCAAGTGCCGCTGACCGTACGACGACCGGCGGCCCCGCGACGGCCACGCTCGGTGGTGTCGGAAGAACGAGAAACCGGCAGCAACGGAGCAACGGACGCCACCACCCGTCACCCATTGGCCATCAGTCAGCAGTAATCAGTCATCCGTCATCAGCCGACACCAAGGAGCTGAACTCTCATGAACACCCTCGCCCAGAACTGGTCCGGCGGCGGCCCCGGACCGTGGATGCTGTTCTTCCCGCTGATGTGGGCCCTGGTCGTCGTCTGCGCCGTCACCCTGCTGCGCCGCACGGTGTGGCGCGGCCGCGGCGGAGCCCGGCGGTTGGACGCCGCGACCGGTCCGTACGCCGAGAAGTCCCCGATCGCCGTCCTCGGGCGACGCTTCGCGGCCGGCGAGATCGACGAGGAGGAGTACTGGCAGCGCGTCTCCGTCCTGGAGGAGCACTTCGGCGGCGTCGCGAAGGAGCGCGCCGCGTGACCCAAGAATCCGGCGCATCCCGCGGCACCCACACCCATGGGGCACGCGCGGCTCGCGGATCGTGCGGGGGAGCGTCCCGCGCGCTCATGTCGCCCACGGGGGTGGCGGCATCAGCGCGCGTACGGGGCGCGTGAAATGTGCGCGAGCGGGGCTCCGCTCAGCCCAGAACGGCCGACCGGGCGGGCGTCGGCTCGCGCGGTGCGGCTGTCCGGAGCGGTGGCGCGGATTGTTCGAACGAGACGGTGGTCTCGGGCGCGCAGAGTGGGGTCGGCGGTTCGACGGCGGGGGCGGGCGGCACCGGGAGCGTGAACCAGACGGCCTTCCCAGTGCCGTCCTCCCGGGTGCGGATGCCCCAGCTCTCGCTGACCGCCGCGATCAGGGCGAGCCCGCGCCCGTGGGTGCTGCACTCGTCGCCCTCGTCCTCGTCCTCGCCGTCGTCGGGGGCCGTGGCGGCGAGGCTCGGCAGGCGGGGGTCGTGGTCCTGCACCGAGACCGTGAGCCGGTCGATCAGGAGGACGATCTCCACCGTGCACTGCTTGTCGGGTTGCGCGTGGCGGTGGACGTTCGACAGCAACTCGGTGACCCCGAGCGCCGCGGGGTCGATGAGCGGATCGAGATGCCAGTACCGCAACTGCGCGGATACGATTCTGCGGACCTGTCCGATCCGTGACGGCAGGGCCTGAAGCTCCACCGTGCAATGCCTGCTCGGCCGGCTGATCACGGCTGCGACTCCCTGAAGAAGTAGGGCTAGCCTGACACAGAAGCAGATACAAACGCGGGCTGAAAACGGTTCCTGCGGGTGTGACGTCCTCGGTGCGGCGACCTGCGGTATGGCGGCTGGCGAGCCGACCGGTGACGGAGCGCTGGATCCGGGCGTTGGATCCGAGCGTTCGATCCGAGCATGAGATCTCAGCGTCACGGCCGGTGAACCCTCAGTGATGCTCGTACGAGTCAAGGGTCGACCGGAATCGGCGCCCGCGCAACTCGTGCCCCCTCAGTCCCTGGATTCCCGGGGGCCTCGGGTGTGCGCCGTACGTACCGCGTCCAGGAAGCGGCTGGTCGTGCCCGCGCCGGTATCGCCGGCGGCCTCGCGCTGATCCAGGGTGAGCAGATAGCGGGTGCCGTTCACGGTGGCGCGGGCGCGGCCGCGGGCCGCGAACCAGGGCCGGCTGGCGTGCACGGAGTCCACGGGGGCGCTGTCGATCTCGCGGCCGTAACTGGTGAGCAGCTCCAGCCGGCCGTCCTTGATCTTGATCTGCCCGGCCCGGGTGAGAGAGCGGAGAAACCGCTCGATCCGCACCCCTGTCGCCTTGAACTCGGACGCCGCGAACTCTGCCTCCGCCACGGTGCGCCACCTCCCCGGTCGAAAGTCGAACCAACCGCCTGCCCGCAGTCTGCCTGCGAGACGGCTCGTGCACCAGTGCCCAATTATGATCGAAACGTCCGAGAGCTCCCGATGAGCCCGGAAGTCATCGTGAGGAGCGGCGTGAACAGCACAGTACGACCGGGGGCGGCGGACGCGACGGGACCGGTCCCAGGGGGCCCCGCCACCCCCACGCTCGACGTGGACCGCACCGACACCGGCTACCGGAGCTGGCTCAAGGAGGCCGTCCGCAAGGTCCAGGCCGACGCCAACCGCTCCGCCGACACCCACCTCCTGCTCTTCCCGCTGCCGGAGCGGTGGGGGATCGACCTCTACCTCAAGGACGAGTCCACCCACCCCACCGGCAGCCTCAAGCACCGCCTCGCCCGCTCGCTCTTCCTGTACGGGCTGTGCAACGGCTGGATCCGGCCCGACCGGCCCGTCATCGAGGCGTCCAGCGGCTCCACGGCCGTCTCCGAGGCGTATTTCGCCAACCTCGTCGGCGTGCCCTTCATCGCGGTCATGCCGCGCACCACCAGCGCGGAGAAGTGCCGGCTGATCGAGTTCCACGGCGGGCAGTGCCACTTCGTGGACGACCCTCGCACCATGTACCAGGAGGCGGCGGCGCTCGCGGAGCGCTCCGGCGGCCACTACATGGACCAGTTCACCTATGCCGAGCGGGCCACCGACTGGCGGGGCAACAACAACATCGCCGAGTCCGTCTACAGCCAGCTACGGCTGGAGCGGCACCCCGAGCCCGCCTGGATCGTCGCCACGGCCGGTACCGGCGGCACCTCCGCGACGATCGCCCGCTACGTCCACTACATGCAGTACGACACCCGGGTCTGTGTCGCCGACCCCGAGAACTCCTGCTTCTTCGAGGGCTGGCGGGACCACGACGCCGACGCGAGCAGCGACCGCGGCTCCCGCATCGAGGGCATCGGCCGCCCCCGCATGGAACCGAGCTTCGTACCCGGCGCGATCGACCGCATGATGAAGGTCCCCGACGCCGCGAGCGTCGCCGCCGTACGGGCCCTGGAGCGGGCGATCGGCCGCAAGGCGGGCGGCTCCACGGGGACCGGGCTGTGGAGCGCCCTGAAGATCGTCGCCGAGATGGTCGCCGAGGGGCGCACCGGCAGCGTCGTCACCCTCATCTGCGACCCGGGCGACCGCTACCTCGACAAGTACTACTCGGACGCGTGGCTGGAGGACCAGGGCCTGGACATGGCCCCGTACGCCGAAACCCTCGCGTCCTTCCTCGCGACCGGCCGCTGGCCCGAGTAGCCTCCGCTGGCCTGCTGCCAGGCCCCCCACCGGGCCCGCCGCAGGCCCCGCCCCGGCGCGCACGTCATACGGCCGTCAGCCGTCAGTTGCCGCCGGTCCAGCGCCCGTATCGCCGGCCCGGTCGGCCCGCCGCCAGGGTCCGCCGAGTCTGCCCGGACTCTCGCCGTCCCCCCCCCGCGCACGTCATACGACCGTCAGCCGTCAGCCGTCAGCCGCCAGTCCAGCGTCCGCATCGCCGGCCCGGTCGGCCCGCCGCCAGGGCCCGCCGAGTCTGCCCGGACTTCTCGCCGCCCCCCCCGCACGTCATACGGCCGTCAGTCGCCGGTCCAGCGTCCGTACCGCGTCGCGGAAGGCGCGTCCGAACCCCGGTCGGGAGAGGCGCAGCGCGGCCCGCACCGGGGCCGCCGCGTCCACGGCGAACGTCCAGCGCACGCGCGTGCCGGCGTCGTTTCCGGAGCCGAGCGGGGCGAGCCGCCACTCCTCCAGGAGGGCGCGGACGCCGGGGGTGTTCACCTCGTCGACGCGGTAGGCGTACCGTTCCGGCGCCTCGGCGGCCATGATCGTTTCGATGAAGCGGACGCCGCCGACGAGCCGGACCTCGCGGCCCCGCGCCCCGTCGACCGGGCGGGCCAGGGTGACCGCCCGGTACCACGTGGGCCACTCGGTGACCTTCTCGGCCAGCGCCCGGTAGACGGCCTCCGGCCGCGCCGCGGCGTCGGCGGCGAAGACCAGGCGCAGCGGGGCGGTGTCCACGAAGTCGAGCCCGACAGGGCGGAGTCGGCGTGCCATGGAACGTGCACCCCCAGCGGGATCGGCGACGTGACCGGGCGGGGCACACCATAGCTGACAGGGCGTCAGGTGTCTGCGTCGCCTTCGGAGCCGACGCCTTCGGGGCCGACCACGACCAGCTCCGACAGATGCTCGGAGATCTCCGAGCGCGCCGGACCCGGCAGCCCCGCGTCCGTCACCAGCGCGTCCACGTCCTCCAGCGCCGCGAACGAACTCAGCCCGACCGTCCCCCACTTGGTGTGGTCCGCGACCACCACCACCCGCCGCGCGGAGCGCACGAAGTGCCGGTTGGTCTCGGCCTCCGCGAGGTTCGGTGTGGACAGCCCGGCCCGCACCGATATGCCGTGCACGCCCAGGAAGAGCACATCGAAGTGGAGGGAGCGGATCGCGGCGTCCGCCACCGGCCCCACCAGCGTGTCCGACGGCGTACGGACGCCGCCCGTCAGCACCACCGTCGCGGCGCCGGGCCGGGGCCCCGCGCCGCCGCTCGCCGCCGCCCGCTGCGCGTTGTAGAACACGTCGGCCACCCGCACCGAGTTCGTCACCACCGTCAGGTCCGGCACCTCCAGCAACTGCTGGGCCAGCGCGAACGCGGTCGTGCCGCCCGCCAGGGCGATGGCGCTGCCGGGCACCGCCATCCGCGCGGCGGCCCTGGCGATGTCCTCCTTCGCGCTGAGCTCCAGCCCCGACTTGGCCTCGAAGCCCGGCTCGTGCGTGCTCGCCTCCGCGACCGGCACCGCCCCGCCGTGCACCTTCTCCAGCACACCCTGCCGGGCGAGCGCGTCCAGGTCGCGACGGACCGTCATGTCCGACACGTTCAGCTTCCGGGTCAGCTCGTTGACCCGCACCCCGCCGCGCCGCCTGACCTCGTCGAGGATCAGGGCGCGCCGCTGCTCCGCGAGGAGGTTCTGGTTGTCGCTCACCCGGCCCGTCCTTTCCGACCTCTCCGATCGGCCGTCGCGCGCTGTCGCGCGTTCTCGCGGGCTCATCCTCCCACGCGGGTATGACAGCCACTCGCCCGAGCGTTCCCATCGTCATCCGGCCCGTACCGTCCGGATCACGATTTCGCCTCACCCGCCCGGCCGCGGGTGTTGTCAGTGCCCGAGGGCACAATCCTCCTAGCGAACCACCACACCGGGATCGGGGGACACGGTGGCACCGGCCGCTCACGACGAAGCGTCAGCAGCACAAGACACCGCAGCACAAGACACTGCAGCACAGGAAGCCCGGACGAGCGGCACGGCCCGCGGCGGGCAGCGGGACCGCCCCGCGCTGGAGCTGCTCGTCCACGGGGTGGGCGGCACCACCCCGCAGGAGATGCTCAACGACGCGCGCATCGAGCGCGTCACCGGCGACACCACCGCCGGCATCTACCGCCGCTCCGGCGACGCCGACGCCGAGCAGCGCCCCGCCGACGCGGAGCAACGTCCCGACGCCGAGCAGCGCCCCGCCGACGGCCGCGAGGAGCCGGTCCGCGAGGCGTACGTCTGGTGCGACCTCACCTCCGGCGACAGCTCCCGCGCCCTGTGGCTGGTGCTGCTCCCCTTCATGGTCGCCAACCTCGCCCACTGGATGCGGCCCTCGGCGACGGGCCGGGCCCGGACCGTGCGCGCGTACGGCCTGATCATGCGGCTCGTCGCCCTCAGCCTCACCGTCCTGTTCACCGCCGCCGCCTGCGAGGTCGCCCTGGACCTCACGGCCTGGCAGTGCGCGGGCACGGCCTCCTGCGCCATCGGGAAGTCCTGGCTCGGCTTCATGGCGCCGGAGGGGGGCGGCTGGTGGAGCCAGCCCGGCAGGCGGCTCGCGCTGGCGGCCGCCGTGCCCGCCGCCATAGTGGCCCTCCTCTGGTTCCTCTCGCACCGCACCTGGAGCGCGTACGAGTCCCAGCAGCCGGCCGGGCGTCCCCTGGAGGACGACGACCCGGCGGGCGCGGGCCGCCCCGCGCTCTGCCTGCCCGGCTTCTGGTACGGCCGGCGGCTCGTGGCCCGGCTGCGCGCCGCCCACACCGCGGCCGGGTTCCTGACCGTCGCCGCCGCGATCTCCTGGGCGGCGTCCCGCTACGACCGCCGGCCGGACGGCGACCCCTGGCTGGACGCCGCCGGATGGTGGCTGCACGCCCTGGTGATCTCCACGGGCGCGTTCATCGTCTACGTGGTGTGCCGCCGCGGCCGCAGCGAGACCCGCGCCGACGACGCCCTCGACCGGGCCACCGCCCGGGCGCTGCCCCTCATCTCCTTCGCCGTGCTGCTGCTCTCCGTGGTGCACGCCGCCTGGGACCGCCCCGGCTGGACCTCCAGCGGAATGCTGCCCGGCAACGGCGCCTTCGGGGGCATCGCCCTCGCCCAGGGTGTCCTCGTCGTCGGCCTCGCCGTCGCCGCCCGCGCGCTCTACCAGGGGCCGCCCGCGGAGCGGTCCCCGCTGCGCGGCCTCGCCGGGCCCGCCGTCGCGATGCTCGCCTGCGCGCTCGGCGGCGTCCTGTCCGGCGGGGTCGCCCAGTGGATCGCCGACTGGCTCGACCGCGGCCGTACGCCAGGCATGGGCGAGGGAGCCGTCGAAGGGCCGCCCGTGGTGCTGTCCTGGCAGGCGTCGATCATCCCGGTGCTGCTCTCCGCGCTGCTGCTCCTGGTGCTCTACTTCGTATGGGCGACCCGCGTGCGCAAACAGCGGCTGCTGCGCACCATCCCCGACGGCTACCCGGACGAGCGCCCCGACGAGACGCGTACGGGCGCCATCGCCGGGACCATCGCGCGCGCCGGCCTCACCGACGCCGCCCCCTGGGTGGTCGGCACGGTCTCCTCGGTCACGCTCGTCCTGGGCGGCGTCGCCGTCGCCGGCGCCTGGAGCACCCAGGAGGTGCCGGGCAAGGCCGCCGAGGGGACGACCGGTCTCATAGAGGCCGGCGCGCAGACCGCCCAGACGCTCGGCTCGTGGTTCATGGGGCTCGTCTTCGTGCTCCTGCTGGCCTGGGGCCGGCGCGCCTACCGCGACCCGTCCGCGCGCCGCACCATCGGCATCCTGTGGGACGTCGGCACGTTCTGGCCGCGCGCCGCCCACCCCTTCGCGCCGCCCTGCTACGCGGAGCGGGCCGTCCCCGACCTCACCTGGCGCATGGAGACCTGGACGCGGCGCACCGAGGGGCGGCTCGTGATCTCCGGGCACTCGCAGGGCAGCGTCCTCGCCGCCGCCGCGGTCTGGCAGCTCGACCGGCGCACCCGCAAGCGCGTCGCCCTGCTCACCTACGGCTGCCCCCTGGAGCGGCTCTACGGGCGCTGGTTCCCCGCCTACTTCGGCCCCGCGCAGCTCGCCTCGCTGCACGCGGACATTCACTGCTGGCGGAATCTGTGGCGGCTGACCGACCCGATCGGCGGCCCCATCCGGCTGCCGGAGAACGCGGGCCCCGAGGTCGACCGCGGGCCCCTGAAGGACCCCCTGGCCTACGGGCGCACGATGGAGCACCCGCTGCCCGTGCCCATCCTCGGCCACTCCGACTACCAGGCCGACCCCGGCTTCGCCGAGGAGCGCGCGGCACTCCTCGCCCGGCTGGGACCGCCCCGGATACCGGCGCAGCCGGGGCCCGCTCAGGGCAGCTCGGGCAGATCCTCCGAGTAGAGCAGCGTCAGCTCGTCGGTGCTCGGGTCGGGGAGCTGCGCCACCCGGCCCGCGTGCCGCTCGACCATCGCCTCGAAGGTCTGCCGGGCGGTGCGGCCGTTGCCGAACGCGGGCCCCTTGGGCAGCTCGGTGAAGTATTTGAGCAGCGCCTCGGAGGTGCCCTCGCCGAGCCGGTACTCCTGCTCCTCCGCCTGCTGCTCGATGATGCGCAGCAGCTCCCGCGGCGTGTAGTCGCCGAAGGTGATGGTGCGCGAGAAGCGGGACGCCACCCCGGGGTTGACGGACAGGAAGCGCTCCATCTCGGCGGTGTACCCGGCGACGATCACCACGACCGCCTCCCGGTGGTCCTCCATCAGCTTCACCAGCGTGTCGATGGCCTCCCGGCCGAAGTCCCGGCCCGAGTCCTCGGGGGAGAGGGCGTACGCCTCGTCGATGAAGAGCACCCCGCCGCGCGCCCGGTCGAACGCCTCCTGGGTGCGGATGGCGGTCGAGCCGATGTGCTCGCCGACCAGGTCCACCCGGGAGACCTCCACCAGGTGGCCGCGTTCCAGCACGCCGAGGGAGGCGAGGATCTCGCCATAGAGCCGGGCGACGGTGGTCTTGCCGGTGCCGGGGGAGCCGGTGAAGACGAGGTGGCGGCGGACCGACGCCGCCTTGAGCCCGGCGAGCTGACGGCGCCGGCCCACCTCGATCATGTCGGTGAGGGCGCGCACCTCCCGCTTGACGCTCTCCAGGCCGACCAGCGCGTCGAGCTCGCCGAGCACCTCCGCCGACGGCCGTACGGCGCCGGCGGCCGTCGGCTCGGGCGCGCCCGGCTCCGGGGCGCGCGGCCCCGGCACCCCGCCCAGCAGCCCCACGGTCTGCACGGCCGGCTCCACCGGGGCCGAAGAGGGCCCGCGCCCGGCGGCGGGGGAGACCGAGGGAATGGGGGCCATGGGGGCCGTGTCGATGAGGGTCGCGCTCTCGTCGCTCGTGCAGTCCTCGCTGACCGGGCCGTCCTCGGCGAACTCGTAGCCGCCGCGCGCGCACCGCTCCGTGCGGCAGCGGGTCAGCGTCGTGCGGCAGCCGTCGATGATGTGGAAGCCGTAGCCGCTGCTGCCCGTCACCCGGCAGCCGTGGAAGGTGCCGCGGCCCTCCGCCGACACATAGAACCCCGCCTCGATGGGCGAGGTCACCGTGCAGCGCTCGATGGCGGGGTCCGCGCCCTTGGTGACGATGACGCCGGTCGCCGCCCCGTCGATGGTGCAGTTGGCCAGCGTGCCGCCGCTGCCGTGGTCGCGGAACCACGCCCCGGTCGCCGCGTCGCGTATCCGGCAGTCGTCGAGCTGCGCGGTGGCGCCGTCGCTCACCGACACGGCCGTGTTACGGACCTGCGATATGTCGCTGTCCACGACGTCGGCGCGGGAGCCGCGGTCGAGGACGAACAGCGCGTCGGGCACGTCGCGCACCCGGCAGGAGTCGAGGACGGCGGTCGCCCCGTCGCTGACCCAGACCGCCGGATAGTCGCCCGTACTCTCCTTGATCTCACACTGGTTGGCGTCCACCCGCGTGCCCGGGTCCCACACGGACAGGCCGTTGCGGCCGAACCGGCGCACCGTGGAGCGCGTCAGCGTGAGCACCGAGCGCGACCGCAGGTCGACCGCGTTCTCCGGGATGTCGTGGATGTCGCAGTCGGAGAGCGTGAGCACCGAGTCCGTGTCGAGGGTGACGCCGTCCGCGGAGGTCCGGTGCACCTGGCAGTCGGTGAGGTGCCCGGTGGCGCGCGCGGCCACCTGCACGCCGCTGCCCTTGATCTCGTACACCTCGCAGCCGACGGCCTCCAGCGCGGTGCCCTCGCCGGTCATCGCCAGCCCGGCCCCCGAGGCGTGGTGGATACGGCAGCGCTCCAGGCGCGGATGGCCGCCGCCGCGCACCGCGACCCCGGACTGGCCGGCGGCCACCACCTCGCACTCCTCGAAGACGCCGCCCGCCCCGTCCAGCACGCTGATGCCGATGCCGCCCGGATTGTCCACGGTGCAGCGGCGCACCGTGGGCCGGGCCCCGCCGCGCACCTCGATGCCCACCGCCGAGCGGGTCGCCACCCGCAGGCCGGTCAACTCCGGTGCGCCGTCCTCGACGAGCAGCGCGGGCACGGTCGAGTCCTGCCCCTCGACGTAGAGGTCGTGCAGGGCCGCGGAGCCCCGTACGGTCAGCGGCACGCCCTCGGTCGGCGCGATCCGCACCGAGCCGCGCGCGCTCTCGCTGCCGCGCAGCGTGACGGCCCGGACCACGACGAGGTTCTCCCGGTACGTGCCGGGGGAGATGGACAGCACGTCCCCGTCGGCCGCGGCCTCCAGGGCCGCGGCGAGGGAGGCGTACTCTCCCGTACGCCGCCGCCACCGCGATGTGCCGGTGTGCGTCACCTGGACCGAGCCCTGTGCCATGGTGCTGTTGTGCCCCCACCTCGTGGTTACGTTCACCGCGTACTGACGTGTACTGGCGGCACCACCGTAGCGTGCGCGGGGGACGGGAGTTGACCGGTCAGCTCCCCGCGCCCGCCCGGCCCCAGGTCTGGCCCGCCCGGGCCCAGGCGCGGTCCCAGCGCGCGTACCTTCTGCGCATGAGCCGCCGCACGATCAGCCGGCGGACGCCCTCGACGAGCCCGGCCGACGCACCGGCCGTGCCGAGCCCCGCGAGGGCGGCGTGGGCGGCGGCCGTGGTGGTGTCCATGGGGCGGGCGGCGGCCCGGCCTCTGTCGTCGGTCCACAGCGGGAACCGGTCGCCGGCGGCGGCGACCCGCCGGGCGCTGACGACGCCCGTGTGCGTACTGCCGCCCGGCGCGGTCCAGTTGGCCAGCACCCGGCGGTGCTGCGGGCGGTGTCCGGAGGCGGTCTCGGGGTCGGGTTCCATCGGCGGCCTGGGCATGAGCCGCACGGTGGTCGCGGTGACCAGATGCCGGTGCTGCTGCTGTTCCCGCACGGTCTGCCGCAGCGCGCCGTGGGCGAGGGAGCCCACGGCCCAGCCGGCCGCCGGGGCCGCGACCAGCATCAGCAGTACGGCGATCAGCCCCACCCACGCCTCGACGAGGTCCGTTCCACGGCGCAGTGGGTTGTGCCGCCACCGCCAGATGACCGGAGTCTTGTGCACGGTGCTGCACCCCCTTCCGCGTCCGTAAATACCTCACTTGAGGGGTTACATGCGCGAGGCGGCGGGGGAGAGAGCAAAATCACCCTTTGCACCAGGAGGCCCCCGGGGTGCGTTGACGCGGGGCGCCGCGGTGGTGCGCCGACGCGGGGCGACGGGCGGGCCGCCGCGGGGTTACTCCAAGACCTCGAACGCGTCCCCGACCCGCAGCGTTCCCGTGGTCTCGGGGACGAGGTTCTGCCCGAACACGAGCTGATCGCCGACGCGGTGGTGGCGGGCGAGCGTGCGCAGCGGCTCCTTGCCGCGCTCCGCCGTGCGCTGGTCGGTCGTGGTGATCACGCAGCGCGCGCAGGGCTGGGCCACCCGGAAGGCGACCTCGCCGATGCGCACCCGCCGCCAGTCGTCCTCGGCCCAGGGGGCGACGCCGTCGATGACGACGCTGGGCCGGAAGCGGTTCATGGGCAGCGGGCCCTCGTCCGCGTGGTCGCCCTGCGCTATCAGGGAGTTGAGCGCGTCGAGGGAGGCCGCCGTGGTGAGCAGCAGCGGAAAGGCGTCGGCGAAACTCACGGTCTCGCCGGGCCGGGCGTACTCGGGCTTGATCGGGCGGCGGTGCTGCGGGGCGTCGAGATAGCGCAGCCGGGCCTCGACGCCGAGGAAGTCGCTCGCCCACGCGTCGGCGGCGGCGCCCGCCGGCACCGCCTCGACCTTGTCCCGGAAGATCTGCACCGTGACCGTGCAGATCTCGTCCGGCACCGCGACGTCCAGCGGCTCACCGCCCGGGGCCGTGAGCCGGACCCCGCCGCCGGGCAGCGGACGCGCCGACGCCAAGGCGAGGCGCGGCTGCTGCCGTTGAGTGATCATCCTGCCGTCGGGCTCGGTCAGCACCCATCTCCGGTCCCCGGCGAGCCCCCACGGCTCCACGGCCGCCTCGCCTGGCGCGAACCCCGCGACCGACTTCACCGGATAGACATGGACCGCGTTCAACACTGGGTTGTCAGGCATGCGGTCAGTTTGCCAGCCGGGTCGGACAATTGAGCGATCGGCCAGGTCAGTAGCCCCCCTGCTGGGGGTACTGGCGGCCGTACTGCTCGTCGTACGGCGACGGGGCCGGGCGGGGCGCGACGGGCCGCATGGCCTCGTACCCCGAGATCCCCGCGGGCCCCGGGACCCCCGCGGGACCCGAGGGCGCCGCCGGGCGCTGCTGGTACTGCTGCTGCGGACCCGGGTAGCCGCGCGGTCCGCCCGCCTGCTGCGGGATGTACGGCGCGGGGGCCTGCTGGAGCGCCGGCTGCTGCGCCGCGGCGGGGTAGCCCTGCGGCGGCGTCTGCTGGGACGGCCCCGACGGCAGCGCGGGCAGCGCGGCCGGGAGCGCGGGGAAGTGCCCGCTGGAGTCGTACGGGGACGGGACCCGGATCGGCGCGATCTGCGGAGTGCCCCGCTCGGCGACGAGGCTGTCATAGATAGGGGTGTCCGGGAACGACGACGCGGCGTAGTAGCCGCCGCCGTAGGAACTGCGGGGGGAGGTCATAGCCCATAAGTTAAGCCCACCGCCTAGGCCCGGTCTACGGGAAGGTAGCACCAACCCCCTTCTGACCTGCAAATACACAGGTCGGACCACAAGGGGCACATCAGGACACACCCGCATGATTGGCCGCCCCTGTCACAGGGGTTTCGGGGCCTCGGGGCGCCCTCGCGCGCCGGCCCGGGACGGTCCGGGCTCGGGGGGTGCTCGGGGGACGGCCGCCGGAGCGGAGCCGAACCTTCCGTACAACTCGGCTGTGCCGCCGACGAGTTCGCCCGCGAGCGGAGCGTCCGGTACGGGCGGTGCGGCGCGCCGCGGCCTGCCCGTGGGCGCCGCAAAGCGAGCGAACCTGCGAAAAGCGGTCGCCGAGGTACGTTGGGACCGGGTACAGACCGGCCGCGTCGACGGCCCGTTCGGAGGGGTGGAGCATGACCATGCGCAAGGGCGCCAATGTGCAGATTCCGGCATCGACGGTGCGGGTCGAACTCGGCTGGCGCACCGGCGCCGGAGTGCCGGACGTCGATGCCTCCGCGCTGCTGCTGCTCTCGGGGAAGGTCCGCTCCGACGCGGACTTCGTCTTCTACAACCAGCCGGCGCACGCCTCGGGCGCGGTGCGCCACGAGGGCAAGAGCCCCGCGGGCGGCGCGGTCACCGACACGCTCGCCGTCGACCTCGACCGCGTCGAGCCCGCCATCGAGACGATCGTGATCGCGGCCTCCGCCGACGGCGGCTCCTTCGGCCAGGTGCCGGGGCTGTGCGTCCGGGTGCTCGACGCGTCGAGCGGCGCGGAACTCGCCCGGTTCGACAGCGAGGACGCCACGGTCGAGACGGCCTTCGTCCTCGGCGAGCTCTACCGCAGGCAGGGCGCGTGGAAGTTCCGCGCGGTCGGGCAGGGGTACGGCACCGGGCTCGCCGGCCTGGCGACCGACTTCGGGATCAGCGTGGACGAGCCCCAGCAGGCCGCCCCCGTGCCCGCCGCGCAGCCCGCGCCCGTACCGCCGCCGCCCGCCCCGATGCCGCCGGCCGCCCCCGCGCCGGCGGCCCCCGCGCAGACCGCGCCGCAGCCGCCCGCGCCGCCCGTCGCGCCGCCGCCCGCCCCGCCCGCGCCCGCCCCGGTGCGCCTCACCAAGGTGACGCTCACCAAGGAAGCGCCGTCCGTCTCGCTGACCAAGCAGGGCGGCACCTCCGGCGCGATGCGCGTCAACCTCAACTGGGAGGTCCGCAAGCAGTTCAAGGGCTGGGGCCAGAAGCTCGGCAAGGCCATGGCCATGCACGCCGACCTCGACCTCGACCTCGGCGCGCTCTACGAACTCACCGACGGCACCAAGGGCGTGGTCCAGGCGCTCGGCAACTCCTTCGGCTCGCTGCGCCAGGCCCCGTACATCCACCTCGACGGCGACGACCGGACCGGCGCCTCGGCGGCCGGCGAGAACCTCACGATCAACCTCGACCACAAGGCCGAGATCGCCCGCGTGCTGGTCTTCGTCACGATCTACGAGGGCGCCAGGAGCTTCGCCAACCTGCACGCCACGGTCACCCTGACCCCGCAGGGCGGCGCACCCATCGACTTCTCGCTCGACGAGTGCACCGTGCCCTCCACCGTCGCCGCGCTCGCCCTGATCACCAACACCGGCGACGACCTGATGATCCAGCGCGAGGCCCGCTACCTCGTGCCGGACCGCGGCGTCAGCCCGCAGCGCACCCTGGACCGCGCCTACGGCTGGGGCATGAACTGGACGCCCGGCCGGAAATAGGGTCCGCTCACGGCGCGGCCTCGGGGCGGGCGTACGTACGCCCCTTCCAGGCCGCGCCGCGGCCCCGGTAGTGCTGCACCGCGGAGTCGACGGTCATCGCCAGATACGCCGCGGCGGTCAGCGGCAGCAGCGGGGCGAGCCACAGCGGTTGCCGGTAGTAGCGCAGGATCGGCAGATAGCTGCCGGTCATGACGGCCCAGGCGCAGCCGCCGAGCAGCGCCGGGGCGGCGGCGCCGGCCGCGGCCCCCGCCACCAGCGCCACGGGCGGCGCGAGGTACACCACCGCGAGCCCCGCGACCGTGCCCAGCAGCACCAGCGGGTTGTGGCGCAACTGCGCGTACGCGCTCCGCGACACCATCCGCCACAGCGGCCCCAGGCCCGTGTACGGCCGGACGCTCTCCACCCGGTCCGCGAGCCCCAGCCAGATCCGCCCGCCGGTCCCCTTGACGGCCCGCGCCAGCGTCACGTCGTCGATCACCGCCTGCCGGATGGCCTCCGGAATCCGCGCCCGCTCGGCCGCCTCCACGCCGAGCAGCACACAGCCGCCCGCCGCTGCCGCCGTCCGCCCGCCGGGCCGGTTGACCCAGCGGAACGGGAAGAGCTGCCCGAAGAGGTACACGAACGCCGGGACGATCAGCCGCTCCCAGGCGGTCACCACCCGCAGCCGGGCCATCTGCGACACCATGTCCAGGCCGTTGGTGCGCGCTGCGGAGACCAGCTCGCGCAGGCTGTCCGGGCCGTGCGCGATGTCGGCGTCCGTCAGCAGCAGGTACTCGGCGTCCGTACGGGCGCGGGCCAGCGCCATCCCGTGCCGCACCGCCCACAGCTTCCCCGTCCAGCCGGGCTCCGGCTCGCCCGGCGCATCGACGGTCAGGGGCAGCCCGCCACCCTCGGCCGCGAGCCTTCGGGCCAGCGCTCCCGTGCCGTCCGAGCTGCCGTCGTCGATCAGGAAGACCTCGGCCCGGCCGGGGTAGTCCTGGGCCAGCAGGGTGGGCAGGCTCAGCGGCAGCACCTCGGCCTCGTCGCGGGCGGGCACCACCACCGCGACGGACGGCCACTCGGCGGGCGGCGCGCGGTCCGGCAGCCTGACGTCCGTACGCCAGAAGAAGCCCTGTCCCAGCAGCAGCCACCCCCAGGCGGCCAGGGAGACGACGGCGATCCAGGTCAACGCGTTCACCCGCCGCAGTCTGCCTCACCCGCCCGCCGGGCCGGCGGAGGCCCCCACGCGATCGGCGCGGAGGGCGGCGGAGGCCGCCGGCGAGGGGCGCCCCCACGGGAGGAGGCCCCCGCACGAGCGCCGCGGAGGGCGGCGGAGGGACATCCCCGGCGGCCGCCCCCGCACGCCCGCCCGGAGGCCGCCCCCGGTAAGGTGATCGGGTGAAGATCGCGCTGATGGACTCTGGTAACGGGCTGCTGGCCGCGGCGGCCGCCGTGCGCCGGCTGCGACCGGACGCGGACCTGGTGCTCTCCTCCGCGCCCGACACACTGCCCTGGGGCCCCCGGAACGCCGAGGAGGTCACCGAGCTCTCCCTCGGCTGCGTACGGGCCGCCGCCGCGCACCGCCCCGACGCCCTGATCGTCGCCTGCAACACCGCCTCCGTGCACGCCCTGGACGCGATCCGCGCCGAGCTGGAGCCGGAGATCCCCGTGATCGGGACCGTCCCGGCGATCAAGCCCGCGGCGGTCGGCGGCGGCCCGGTCGCCATCTGGGCGACCCCCGCCACGACGGGCAGCCCGTACCAGCGCGGGCTGATTCGCGACTTCGCCGCCGGGGTCGAGGTCACCGAGGTGGCCTGCCCGGGCCTCGCCGACGCGGTGCAGCACGCCGACCCGGAGGCCCTGGACGCCGCGGTGGCGGTGGCCGCCGGTCGTACACCGCACGATGTAAGGGCCGTCGTCCTGGGCTGCACCCATTACGAGCTGGTGGCCGAGCGCATCCTCGCGGCGGTGCGGCGGCCTGATGCCCCGCCGCCCGCGCTCTACGGCTCGGCCGATGCCGTCGCCGCCCAGGCGCTGCGCCGGATCGGCGAGCGGCCGGCCCCCGAGGCGGAGCCCACCGGCGCTCTGACGGTGCTGCTCGGCGGCCAGGAGGCGGCTCTGGAGCCGGCCTCGCTCACCTATTCGGAGGGTCGCGTTCTGGCGGTGGTCAGTCCGGCCTGACAACAGGGGCCGACCTGGAGGAATGGACCAGGGTGAACATGGGTACGGACGGTGCGGGACGTTCGGCCCCCTGCTGCCATGCCCGAATATGAGTAGGCTGCCTTCCATGAAGGACCACACCGAGGACGAGAAGCCGGGCGTGACCCCGCACATCCCCGATGTATGGACCGGGCGCGCCACCAACAGAGTGCAGTGGCTGCTGGCCGCCGCAGGCGCGGCCTGCGTGGCCCTGGGCGTGCAACTGGCCGTCGATTCCGCCTGGACCTCCGGGCTCGCGCCGCTCGTGATGGCCGTGGTCGGCTGCCTCGCGGTCGGCCTGCTGATGCTGTACGGGACCCTGGCCTTCGTCCACGTGGCGGTGCGGGTCGACAAGGAGGCCCTGGAGGTCCGCTGCGGCCACATGGGGCTGCCCCGCCGCCGCATCCTGCTCTCCCATGTCGTCGACGCGGACTTCGCGCCCTCCGTCACCCCGCGCCAGTGGGGCGGCTGGGGTTACCGCTGGCGCCCCGAGATCGGCACCGCCGTCGTGGTGCGCCGGGGCGAGGGGGTCGTGGTCCGGCTGGGCGACGGCCGGTCGTTCACCGTGACCGTGGACGACGCCGAGACCGCCGTACAGGTGATCCGCGACCTGCTGCACCTGCCGCCCGGCCGCGCGGTGCGCGTCCGCCCGTAGCCGGGCCGATTCCCGGCCACGTACGGACGATGTCCGAGTCACGCCCAACCCGGGCCGCCGCCAGGCGGTCCGGGTCTCGTGTCTTCGGGGCGGGCCGCGTCGTCCCCGCGGCATGATCGGTACGCCCATTACCCTCGGGGCATGGCGACTCCCGACTTCATCCGAGAACTCCGCGCGACCGCGGGCCACCAGCTCCTGTGGATGCCCGGCGTCAGCGCGATCGTCTTCGACGACCAGGGCCGGGTGCTGCTCGGCCGCCGGGCCGACAACGGCCGCTGGTCGATCATCGGCGGCATCCCCGAGCCGGGCGAGCAGCCGGCCGCGACGGCCGTGCGCGAGGTGTACGAGGAGACCGCCGTGCGCGTCGTCCCGGAGCGGGTGCTGGTGGTCGAGGCGCTGGACCCGGTGACGTACCCCAACGGGGACGTCTGTCAGTTCATGGACATCTGCTTCCGGTGCCGCGTCGTCGGCGGGGAGGCGAAGGTCAACGACGACGAGTCCCTGGAGGTGGGCTGGTTCTCGCTGGACGCGCTGCCCGCCATGGAGGAGTTCGCCATGACGCGGATCAAGCAGGCCACCGGGGACGAGCCGACCTGGTTCCGGGGAATCGACGACGCGGCGGAGTCGGCGCGGCGGTGACGGCGGCCGGGTGGTAGACAAAGATCGCGAATGGCGCCGGCCGCGGAACGGCCGGGTACGACGCCGCGAGACCGCTCTGTGACGAGGAGAAGGACACCATGGCGCTAGAGGGCGAGTACGAGCCGAGCCCGAACCCGCAGGTGCGCGAACAGGTCGAGCTGTTCGAGCGGACCGGGGGGAGGGAGGGGAACACGATAGTGGGCAAGCCCGTCATCATCCTCACGACCCGGGGCGCGAAGTCCGGCAAGATCCGCAAGACCCCGCTGATGCGGGTGGAGCACGGTGGTTCGTACGCCGTGATCGCCTCGATGGGCGGCGCGCCCAAGCACCCCGTCTGGTACTTCAACGTGGTGGCCGACCCGCGGGTCGAGCTGCAGGACGGGGCCGAGCGCAAGGAGTACACGGCGCGCGAGGTCTCCGGCGAGGAGAAGGCGCTGTGGTGGGGGCGGGCGGTCGAGGCGTACCCGCCGTACGACGACTATCAGCGCAAGACGGACCGTGAGATTCCGTTGTTCGTGCTGGAGCCCGTGGGGGCCTGAGCCCGGCGGGCGGGTTCCTTCGGACAGCAGGAGCGGGCGGTTCCGCCACCCCGGCCAGTGGTGCGGGTGTGGCGGAGCCGCCCGTTCCTGTATGTACCTGACATTTGGGAGGGCCATCATTCGGCCGATTTCCGGGCGGCCGTGTCCGTCGGACACACGCCCCACGAACATCGGAGCGGGCTAGTCGATCAGGAGGACTAGACCAATACCGGTCCAGGTCACCACATGTGCCACCGACACGGGCGACCGCCGCTCCGCTGTGGCCCGCGTGATTGTTGCCGCATGCATTCAGGACAGTGGGCGGGCGGGCGATGGCCGCTTCCTGGGCGGTGTGCGACTCGCGGCACTCCGGTTTGCCGCAATATATGGCTGTGCGGTTGAGCGTGGGCGTGGGGCCCGTGCAGGGGCGCAGGAGGGGCGAGCTGAGCCGGGGTGGGGAGCTCCGGCCGCCGTTGGGGTCACACCGCACTCGAAAGACGACATCGGTTTCGCGTGCGGGCGCGCTCTTCGGCTTGCGCACGCGCCTTTACCGGACGGCGCCGCTGCGGTCCGTCCCGGGGGGAGATCAGCATGGGGCATCTGGCCCGACTGGCATCGGCCTGCGCCGCCGCCGCACTGCTCGCGATGGCGCTGCCGGCGGCCGGAGCGAGCGCCGCGGACGACACGCCCAGAGTCGACTTACGGCTCCTGGTCGTCGACGACGGGCAGCCCGCCACCGCGGCGATCCGCGCCGAACTGACCGGCGCCGGCACGCCGTTCACCACCGTCCGGCTCGCCGACAGCGGCCGCCCCCGCATCGACGAGGCGTTCCTCAGCGACACCGTCGACGGACGGCCGCGCGCCAAGTACCAGGGCGTGGTACTGCCCAACGACAACCCCTTCGGGGCCGATTCCCCGGAAATGGACGCGCTGGCCGCGTACGAGAAGCGCTTCGGCATACGGCAGGTGGACGCCTACACCTACGCCCGCCCGGCCGTCGGCCTCGAACTCGCGCAGGACTCCGGCTACATCGGCCCGCTGGACGGCCGGGTCGCGCAGGTGACGGCCGCCGGCGCCGCCGGACCCTTCAAGTACCTCCGTGGAAACGTTCCTTTCGAGGACAACGACCCGTCCGTGAACGAGAGCTACGGCTACGCGGCCGTGCCGCTCGCCAAGCAGCAGGACGGCGCGACCTTCACCAGCCTCCTCGACACCGCGATCCCCGGCAGCTCCGCCCGCGGCTCCCTGATCGGCGAGTACCAGCACGACGGGCGCAGCGAACTCGTGGTGACCTTCGTCTACAACGAGTACCAGAGCCAGCAGCGGCTCGTCTCGCGCGGCATCGTGGAGTGGCTGACCCAGGGCGTCCACCTGGGCGCCTCCCACAACTACTTCTCCATCCACGTCGATGACCTCTTCGCCGCCGACGACCGCTGGGACAGCGACCTCAACTGCACCCCCGGCGACGTCGACTGCCCCGGCGGCACCGAGCCCGACACCAGCCCCATCCGCATGACCACCGACGACGCCGAGCACGCCAAGCAGTGGTCGCAGCAGCGCGGCATCAAGATCGACTTCGCCTACAACGGCGGCGGCAGCGTCGAGTACAAGGCGGAGCACCGCGGCCAGGACCCGCTCGCCGACAAGATCGTGGCCGACCAGGGCGCGTTCCGCTGGATCAACCACACCCTGACCCACGCCTGGCTCGGCTGCGTACAGGACCTCAGCGTCGTGCCCTGGAAGTGCCAGACGGACTCCAGTGGCAAACCGCGGTGGACCCCGCGCTCCGAGATCGTCTCGCAGATCCAGGACAACCTCGACTGGGCCAAGAAGGAAGGGCTGGCCGTCGAGCCGCACGAGCTGGTCACCGGCGAGCACTCCGGCCTCTCCACCACCCCCCAGCAGCCCGACGACAACCCCGAGCTCGCGCCCTCGCTCACCGCGACCGGCGCCACCTGGCTCGGCAGCGACACCTCCCGCGAGAAGGGCCAGCGCAAGGTCGGCCCCGCGCTCACCGTGCCCCGCTACCCGATGAACGTCTTCTACAACGCGGGCACCGCCGCCGAAGAGGTCGACGAGTACAACTGGATCTACGGCAAGAAGTCCGACGGCGGCAGCGGCACCTGCGAGAACTCCACCACCACGACCTGCCTGCCCGAACCGCTCGACACCGAGACCGGCTACGCCTCGTACATCGTGCCGCTCGAAGCCCGGATCGCCCTCGGCCACGTGCTCGGCAACGACCCGCGCCCGCACTTCATGCACCAGTCCAACCTCGCCGAGGAACGCATCGGCTACCACGTGCTCGACAAGATCCTCGACGAGTACAAGTCGCTGTTCGCCGACAGCACCCCGCTGGTCAACCCCCGGATGCGGGACGCCGGCGCGGAGCTGCGCGAACGGGCCGACTGGCAGCGGGCCGTGGCCGCCGGACAGGTCACCGCCTACCGGATCGGCTCGGCCGTCACCGTCGAGGCGCCCGCCGGCGTCAAGGCCCCCGTCACCGCCCCGGACGGCACCGTCCAGAAGACCGGGAACTCCCAGGCGCCCTTCGGCGACGCCTACGCCGGGCAGCGCTCCGGCTGGGCCGTGCCCGCCGCCGGGCAGAGTGACATCGCCCTCGACCTCCCCGCGGCGCTCACCCCGGCCCCGGCGACACACGCCGGACCCGCCGCGCAACTGCCGCCCCCGGCCGCCGGACTCCCGGTACCGGCCGGCGTGCGCCACCCGGTGAGCTACGGCCCCGGAGACACCAACCGGCGGTAGGAGGACCGCCGTTCCGCACCGTCTCCAGGGAAGTACCGATCGGGGAGAAGCGACTTCCATGCACGAACCGCCCGCCGGACCGGGGTTCGGCACCGTCTCGGTGACGCTGCTCACCGAGGGCACCTATCCGCACAGCCACGGCGGCGTGAGCGTCTGGTGCGACCAACTCGTCCAGGGCATGCCGGACGTCGATTTCAACATCATCGCGGTGACCGGGACCGGCCAGGAGAAATTCGCCTGGCAGCTCCCGGGCAACGTCGAGAGCTGCGTATGCCTGCCGCTGTGGGGGGCCGCGCCGGACGGCCCGGCCCCGCGCCGCCGCGCCATGCGCCAATTCCTGGAAGGCTACGAGAAGTTCCTGTGCGCGCTCCTCGACCCCGACCAGGAGTACCACTTCTCCGACGAGCTCTACCGGCTGGCCGACTACGCCGAGCGCGGCACCCTCTCCGCGGCGCTGCGCTCGGAGGCCGCCGCCCGCACCCTCGCCCGGCTGTGGACCGACCCCCGGCTGCCCACCGCCGCCGCCCGGCCCACCCTGCACGACGCGCTGACCGCCACCGACCTGCTCGAACACGCGCTGCGCCCACTCGCCGCGCGCCCCGAGCCCGGCGGCGTCGCGCACGCGGTCAGCGGCGGCCTCGCGACGCTGCCCGGACTGCTCGCCCACCACCGCCACGGCACGCCGTTCCTCCTCACCGAGCACGGCATCTACCTGCGCGAACGCTATCTGGGCTTCCGCAAGGAGCCCTACCGCTGGCCCGTACGGGCGCTGATGCTCGGCTTCTTCCGGCTGCTCGCCCAGGAGAGCTACCGGTGCGCCGCCCTCGTCACGCCCGGCAACCGCTACAACCGGCGCTGGGAGGAGCACGGCGGCACCTCGCCCGACCGCATCCGCACCGTCTACAACGGCGTGGACCCCGCCGCCTTCCCCTTCGCCGGACCCGAACCCGAGGAACCCACGCTCAGTTGGGCCGGCCGCGTCGACCCCATCAAGGACCTGGAGACCCTCATCCGCGCCTTCGCGATCGTACGGTCCGAGATGCCGGCCGCCCGGCTGCGGATCTTCGGCGGCACCCCGCGCGGCGCGGAGGGCTACCGCAAGGGCTGCGAAGCGCTCGCCGCCGAACTCGGCGCGGCCGACGCGGTCACCTTCGAGGGACGCGTCGAGGACATCCGCGACGCCTACGCCGCCGGGAACGTCGTCATGCTCTCCAGCATCAGCGAGGGCTTCCCCTTCACCCTCATCGAGGCCATGTCCTGCGGCCGCGCCACCGTCTCGACGGACGTCGGGGGAGTGCGCGAGGCCGTCGGCGACAGCGGACTCGTCGTGCCGCCCAGGGACCCCGAGCGGATGGCCCGCGCCGCGCTGCGGCTGCTGGGCGACGAGGAGGAGCGCACCAAGATGGGCCAGGCGGCCAGGCTGCGGGTGATCGAGCAGTTCACGCTCCGCCAGACGATCACCGCCTTCCGCGACATCTACCACGAACTCGCCGGCACCCCGGGCCGGTTCGCGGCCGCGGAGGCCCCCGCCATGGCCATGGCAGCGGGCGGTGCCGGATGAGCGGCTTACTCAGACTCGTGCCTCCCGACGACCCGGAACCCGTACCGCGGCTGCACTGGGGGCCGCCGCCCGACGGCGGCCCCGCCACCACCCGCCGGCTGCGCGCCGCCGCCGAAGGCCCCGCCCGGCCGCGCCGCCGCCCCGGCTGGGCCGCCGACCCGCTCGACGAACTCGCCGAGGAACTGGCGGAGGTCTGCGCCGCCGCCGTGCACCCCGACGAGATCGCCGCGGTCCTCGAAGCCGACGGCATGACGGCCGAACAGGCCGCCGAACGCTACGGCCGCCGCGACGCCTTCGAACTCGCCGAGGACCTGTTCGCCAAGGTGCCCCGCGCCTACCCCGAACCCGGCCCCCGGCCCGACCCCTGGCAGGCCGCGCCCTGGCAGTCCCTGCTGCGCGCGGTCGTCTTCACCCTCCCCGGCCTCGGCTACGGACTGGCGGAACCCTTCCTCGCGGCCTCCCGCGAGCAGCGGACGGCGAGCATCGCCGCGCTCGTCGCCTCCGCCCTCGTCGCCTGGGCCTGGAACCAGGGGCTCGCCCACCGCGCCTACGGCCGGCTCGCCTCCGGCGGCCCCGCGGCCTGCGCCCGGACCCTGCGGCTCGGCGCGCCGCTCGGTGCCCTGCTCGCCTTCGCCTGCGCGCTGGCCTTCCCCGCCCCCGGCGGGGTGACGGCCTTCTCCGCGGGCCAGGCGCTCTACCTGGGGGCCGCCACCGTCCTGCTGGTCCTCGGCGGCGAACGGCTGCTGCTGTACTGCCTGCTGCCCACGGCCGCCGGGGCCGCCCTGCTCCTTACGGCCGACCTGCCGGGCTGGGCGCGCACCCTCCCGCTGCTCGCCACCGTCGGCGGCGCGGCCGGGGCCGCGGCCCGCGCGACCGTACGCGCCACCCGCGACGCCCCGCCGTCCGCCCCGGCCGCCGCGCCCCTGACCGCGTCCGTCCCGTACGGCCTGTTCGGCCTCGCCTGCGGCGTTCTGACGACCTTCGCGGCCCTCGGCGACCGGCTCTGGTACGGCGACGGCGCGCCCGCCTCCGGCCCCGTCGTGATCGCCCTGACCCTCAGCATGGGGGCCGCCGAGTGGCTGCTCTACCGCTGCCGCGGACTGTCCCTGCGCGCCCTCGCGCACAGCACGAACACGGGCGGGCTGCTGCTGCGCGCCATGCGGGTGCTGGCCATATGCCTGAGCACCTACCTCGGGGCGCTGGCCGTACTGGCCCTCGCGACGACGGCGCTGTGGCCCGGCAGCCCGCCGCTGACCGTGCCGCGCGACCTCGCCCTGCTCCTGCTGGGCGCGGTGCTGTGGACGGGGCTGCTGCTCCAGGCGCTCGGCACCGCCTGGGCCCCCGCCCTGCTCTGTATCGGCGCGGCCGCCGGGGAAGCGGTCGCCTTCACCCTGCGGTCGGCCGGGCCGACCGCCGCCCAACTCGCCCTGTGCGGCGGGGCCGCGGCCGCCCTGTTCGCCGTCGCCACCGCGCGGCTCGGCCGGATCACCACGCACCGCTGAACGGCACCAGCACCCCTGAACGGTACGCAAGCCCGTAGAGGAAACATGCCGCAAAAAGCGGCATGTCGCACTAGAGGAGCATCCGCATGACCGCAACCCCCCAGGCCCCCGTCGCCGTCACCGGCGCGGAGGGCTTCATCGGCTCCCACCTCGTCGAGGCGCTCGTCGCCGCCGGCCGGCGGGTACGCGCCATGGTGCAGTACAACTCCTTCTCCTCGTTCGGCTGGCTGGAGACGCTGCCGAAGGAGGTGCTGGCCGAGACCGAGATCGTGCTCGGCGACGTACGCGACCCCGGCTCCGTGACCGGCCTGGTCACCGGCGCCGACACCGTCTACCACCTCGCCGCCCTCATCGCGATCCCCTACTCCTACCGGGCGCCGCACAGCTATGTGGAGACCAACGTCACCGGCACCCTCAACGTCCTGGAAGCCGTACGCCACCTGGGGACGCCCCGCCTCGTCCACACCTCCACCAGCGAGACGTACGGCACCGCGCTGACCGTGCCGATCACCGAGGACCACCCGATCAACACGCAGTCCCCGTACGCCGCGTCCAAGGCCGGCGGCGACCGGCTCGCCGACAGCTACCACGCCAGCTTCGAGACGCCCGTCGTCACCCTGCGCCCCTTCAACACCTACGGCCCCCGCCAGTCCATGCGCGCCGTGATCCCCACCGTCATCGCCCGCGTCGCCGCCGGGGAGCGCTCGCTCGACCTCGGCGACCTGCGCCCCACCCGCGACTTCAGCTACGTCAAGGACACCGTCGCCGCGTTCCTCGCCGTCGGCACCGCGCCCGCCGAACACGTCGTCGGCCGGACCTTCAACGCGGGCACCGGCCGGGAGATCTCCATCGGCGACCTCGTGACCCTCATCGGCAAGCTCATGGACGCGGAACTGGAGGTCCGCGAGGACACCCGCCGCGTGCGGCCCGCCGCCTCCGAGGTGATGCGGCTGCTCTGCGACGCCTCACGGCTGCGCGCCGCCACCGGCTGGGCCCCCGCCCACCACCTCGAAGAGGGCCTCGCCCGCACCATCGAGTTCTTCCGCGACCCGGCGAACCTGGCCCGGTACAAGACCGACATCTACAACGTCTGACGAGATGTCAAGAGGAGTCAGTGCCATGTCAGTTCCCAAGGAGAAGGACCCCATGCACGCAGTCATCCTGGCCGGGGGCAAGGGCGTCCGCCTGCGCCCCTACACCACCGCGCTGCCCAAGCCCCTCGTCCCCATCGGCGACCAGCACGCGATCCTGGAGATCGTCATGCGCCAGCTCGCCGCCGCCGGCTTCACGAGCTGCACCCTCGCCATCGGCCACCTCGGCCACATCATCCGCGCCTACGTCGGCACCGGCGCCCAATGGGGCCTGCGCGTCGGCTACACCACCGAGGACAGCCCCCTCGGCACCATGGGCCCGCTGCTCACCATGCTCGACCGGCTCCCCGAGCACTTCCTCGCGCTCAACGGCGACATCCTCACCGACCTCGACTTCGGCGACGTGCTGCGCGACCACCGCTCCTCCGGCGCGCCCCTGACCATCGCCACCTACGCCCGCCAGGTCGCCATCGACTTCGGGGTGCTGACCACCGAGTCCGACCGCGTCGTCGGTTTCACCGAGAAGCCCAGCATGGACTACCGCGTCTCCATGGGCGTCTACGGCATCTCCCGCGACGCCCTCGCCCGCTACACCCCCGGACTGCCGCTCGGCTTCGACGAACTGGTCCTCGACCTGCTCGCCGAGGGCACCCCGCCCCACGCCTACGCGTTCGACGGCTACTGGCTCGACATCGGACGGCCCGACGACTACGACCGGGCCAACGCCGAGTTCGCCGGCCGCCGCGACATGCTGATCAAGGGAGTGTGACGAGCCGACATGCGCATCCTCGTCCTGGGCGCCGGCGGCTTCCTGGGCGGCCACACCGCCCGGCGGCTGCGCGCACTGCCGGGCGCGCGGGTCACGGACGGGGGCCGCACCCCCGCCCGTACCCCCGGCGACGGCTTCACCGCGGACCTCGCCACCGCCGACGGACCCGGCCTCGCCGACGCCCTGCGCGCCCTCGCCCCCGACGCCGTCGTCAACTGCGCGGGCGCCACCGGCGGCAGCCCCCTCCACCTCGCCGGGGCCAACGCCCGCGGCCCCGCTCTCCTCAGCGAGGCCCTCCAGGCCGCCGCCCCCGGCGCCCGCCTCGTCCACCTCGGCTCCGCCGCCGAATACGGCGCCCCCGACGGGCCCCGCCCCTCCGCCGAGTGCGACCCGGCCCGGCCGCTCGGCCTCTACGGCGCCACCAAACTCGCCGGCACCCTCGCCGTCACCGAATCCCCCCTGGACGCCGTCGTGCTCCGCGTCTTCAACCCCGTCGGCCCGTACGCGCCCGAAGCCACCCTGCCCGGCCGGCTCGCCGCCGAACTGCGCCGCGCCGGCCCCGACGGCACCGTCGCCGTCGGCGACCTCTCCGCCTGCCGCGACTTCGTCGACGCCCGCGACGTCGCCGACGCCGTGGCCCGCGCCGTCACCGCGCCCGGCCCCCTGCCCCGCCTCATCAACATCGGCAGCGGCACCGCCCGGCCCGCCCGCGCCCTCGCCGAAGGGCTCGCCCGCGCCGCCGGGTTCCGCGGCCGCGTCGACGAGGGCGGCCACGGATCGCGGCGCTCCCCGGCCGTGCCCTGGCAGCAGGCCGACATCACCACCGCCCGCACCGCCCTCGGCTGGACACCGCGCCGCCCCCTCGACGACTCCCTCGCCGACCTCTGGGCCGCCCACGACCGCAGCGCGGAGCCCGCGCGATGACCGCCCCCGCGTGCGATACGGGGCGACGGCTGCTCGTACCGCTGTACGTCCACCCCGCCGTCGCCCCCCAGGCATGGACGGCGCTGCTGCGCACCGCGACCCGGCTCGAAGGGGTGATCCTCAACGCCGCGGACGGCCCCGGCACCCGCCCCGACCCCGCCTTCACCGCCGCCGCCACCCGGCTGCGCGGCGCCGGCGTACCGCTCCTCGGCTACGTCGACACCGGATACGGCCGCCGCCCGCTGCGCGCCGTCGTCGCGGACATCCGCCGCCACCGCAAGTGGTACGGCGTCGACGGCGTCTTCCTCGACCAGGCCGCGGCACAGGCCGCGCTCGTCCCCCGCTACCGCAGACTGGCCGTCGCCGCCCGGGTGCTGGGCGCGCACCGCACCGTGCTCAACCCCGGCACGTACCCCGACCCGGCGTACGCCGAGATCGCCGACCTCCTCGTCACCTTCGAGGGCGACTGGGCGACGTACCAGCGCGCCGAGGTCCCGGCCTGGGCGCACGGCCACCCGCCGCGCCGCTTCTGCCACCTCGTCTACGCCGTGCCGCACGGCCGCGCCGACGACGTGGCCCGGACCGCCGAACGGCGCGGCGCCGCCGTGCACTACGCGGTCCCCGGAGCCGGGGCCAACCCCTGGCAGACCGCGCCGCCGGCGGCCGCGACTCGACAAGAAAGGTAGGACACTGGTGACCGTACGACCCGTCCGCGCCGCGCTGCTCGTCCTGCTCGCCCTGGCCGTCGCGGGCTGCACCCAGGCCGGCCTGCCCGAGCCGCGTCAGGCGTCCCCCGCCGGGCACCGCTGGCAGCCCGAGCCCGGCACCGCCTGGCAATGGCAGCTCGACGGCCGCGTCGACACCAGCGTGCCCGTCCCCGTGTACGACATCGACGGCTTCGAGAACAGCGCGCGGACCGTCGCCGCCCTGCACGCCCGCGGCGCCAAGGTCATCTGCTACCTCAACGTCGGCGCCTGGGAGAGCTTCCGGCCCGACCACGCCAAGTTCTCCGAGAAGCTGCTGGGCGCCAACAACGGCTGGGGCGGCGAGCGGTGGCTGGACATCCGCCGACCGGACCGGCTCCGCCCGATGATGGCCGCCCGCATGGACATGTGCCGGAAGAAGGGGTTCGACGCGGTGGAACCCGACCTCACCGAGGCGTACCGCAACCGCACCGGGTTCACCGTCACCGCCGCGCAGCAACTCGCCTACAACCGCATGATCGCCGGCCTGGCCCATGAACGCGGCCTCTCCGTCGGGCTCAAGAACGACGTCGACCAGATACCGCAGTTGGTCGGCGACTTCGACTTCGCCGTGAACGAGGAGTGCGCGCAGTTCGGCGAGTGCGCCGCACTGCGGCCCTTCATCGAGCACGGCAAAGCCGTCTTCCACGTCGAATACAAGCTGGAGCCGGGCGAGTTCTGCGACCAGAGCAAGCGGCTCGGGCTCAGCTCGATGCAGAAGCGCCTGAAGCTGGACGCCTGGCGCCGCCCCTGCTGACCTCGGCGGCCGGGCCGGCCGCAGCCGGACCGAGCCCGAGTTCGGCGTCGCCGAGCGGCGCGAAGAACCGGGCCACGTCGTCGTCGGTCACCGCCTGGAGCGTCGCCGGCGACCAGCGCGGCCGCCGGTCCTTGTCGATCACCTGGGCGCGGATGCCCTCCACGAGGTCGGGCAGGGCGAACGCCGCGCACGAGACGCGGAACTCCTGGTCGAGTACGGGCCGCAGCGCGCCGAGGGAACGGGCGGAGCGCAGCGCGCGCAGGGTCACCTTCAGGGCCGTCGGCGACTTCCCCATGATCTGCTCGGCGGCCTCCTTGGCCGCCGCGATCCCGGTGTCCGAGAGCCGCTCGACGATCTCCTCGACCGTGCCGGACGCGTAGCAGGGGTCGATCCACTCCCGCCACTCCTCGAACACGCCCGGCGGCGCGGGGCGCGCCTCCGCCCGTACGGCGGCGTCCGCGTCCGTGGTGGCCAGGGCCGCCACGAGCGCTCCCAGCCGGTCGGACGGGACGAAATGGTCGGCGAAACCGCACAGCAGCGCGTCGGCCGCGCCCATGGAGGAAGAGGTCAGGGCGAGATGGGTGCCCAGCTCGCCGGGGGCCTGGGCGAGGAGATGGGTGCCGCCCACGTCGGGGACGAAGCCGATGGCGGTCTCCGGCATGGCGACCCGCGACCGCTCCGTGACGACCCGGACGCCGCCGTGCGCGGAGACCCCGACCCCGCCGCCCATGACGATGCCGTCCATGATCGCCACATACGGCTTGGGGTACTCGGCGATACGGGCGTTGAGCAGGCACTCGTCGCGCCAGAAGCCGGCCGAGGCGTCGCCGCCCGCGGTGGTGGCGTCCGCGTGGATGGAGCGGATGTCGCCGCCCGCGCACAGGCCGCGCTCACCGGCCCCGGTGATGACCACGGTGGCCACGTCGTCGTCGAGCTCCCACGCGCGGAGCGCGGCGTCGATGCGCCGGACCATGGAGTGGGTGAGGGCGTTCAGCGCCCGGGGGCGGTTGAGGACGATCCGGCCCGCCCGGCCGTCCTTGCGGAAGAGGACCTCGTCGTCGGGGGGAGGGGTGGTCATGTGGCGGAACCTGTTCTCGTCAAAGGGGGGTATGGCCGGGGGCGGGGCGTGCCGCCACGCGGCGACTTGCGGGTGGAAGCGGCGGGCGCGACGCGTCGGGGCGGGGGACGCGAGCCTGCCCACGAACATATAGTTGGACGTCCTACTAAGTCCAGGGTTCCGGGGGCCCGGCCCCGAGCGGCCGGCCGCAGCGCAGATTCCACCGCCCCGCGCCGCCGGTCAGCTCCGTCAGCGTCAGCGGCGGCACGTCGAGCCGCCAGAAGACCTGCGGGGGGAGGCCGACCGCGTACACGACCGCCGCCCGTACGGCCGCGGGCTCCGCGACGGCGAGCAGTCGGCCCTCCGCGCAGCTCGCCAGCCAGCCCCCGACCCGCGCGACCAGCGCGGCAACGGACTCGCCGCCGTGCGGCGCGGCTTCGGGGTCCGCCAGCCACTCGGCCACCGCCGCGGGCTCGGCCCCGGCCACCTCCGCCAGCGACCGGCCCCGCCAGCGGCCCGCGTCCAGGTCACCGAGGGCGGGAACCGCGTCCGCCGCCGCCAGCCCCAGCGCCTGTGCCGTCTCCCGGCACCGCCGGGACTCCGCGCGCGCCTGGCGGTCGGAGCGCGGCAGCCCGCCCGCCACGGCGCGCGCCTGCCGCGACCCCGCGCCGTCCAGCGGAGCGTCGTCGCCGAACCGCGCCTCCCGCAGCTCCGCGCCGACCGCCGGCGTCACCAGCAGCACCCGTACTCGCCCCGTCATCGTGCCCCCATTCCTCCGCGTGCCGTCGGCTGTGCGCCGGAGCGTTCGACTTGCGGCCCCCAGGAGATCACGGCCGTCGCGGCGGCCGACGCCGGGGCGTACGGCATCCGGACCGCCGCGCACCGTGGCGGCGCGGATCACGGCGCGGTACGGTCGCGTGGACATGACGACGGTGTGACGGAAGTCCGGTGAGAATCCGGCACGGTCGCGCCACTGTGAACCAGGCCGACGCCCCGACTCCGGGCGGCGGCAGGGAAGTCAGACCCCGCACCGTCGTCCACGGCACCAACGACCGGGACGCGTGTTCCCCAGGAGGTTCTGCCATGGCACACCCCGCCGCCCCTGCCCCGAAGGCCCCAGCGGCACCGGCGATCACCCCCATCTCCCTGAAGAAGATCGCCCCTTGGGCCGTCTTCTTCGGCGTCCTGATGCTGGTGCTCCTCTACTTCGTCGGCGCCGAGCAGGGCGCCACCTCGCTCATCTCCGGCGCCGACGTGCACGAGTGGGTGCACGACGGCCGCCATCTCCTCGGCTTCCCCTGCCACTGACACCCGCCACCGCGCACCGACACCCGGAACAAGGGGAACGCACTCGTGAACTCCATATCCGTACGGGCCCTGCTCGTACGCGGCATGCTCGCCGGCCTCGCCGCCGGCGTACCCGCCCTCCTCGTCGCCTACCTGCTCGGCGAGTCGAAGGTCGACTCCGCCATCGCGTACGAGGACGGGCACAGCCATGACCACGGCGTCGAACTGGTCAGCCGCACCCTCCAGGCCACGGGCGGGCTCGCCACCGGCGTCCTGATCTACGGCGTCGCGCTCGGCGGCATCGCGGCCCTCGCCTTCTGCGTCGCTCTGGGGCGGGTCGGCGGGTTCGGCCCGCGGGCCACCGCCGTCCTGATCTCCCTCGGCGCGCTGCTGACCGTCTATGTCGTGCCGTTCCTGAAGTACCCGGCCAACCCGCCGGCCGTCGGCGACCCCGACACCATCGGCAAGCGCACCACGCTCTACTTCCTGATGATCGCGCTCAGCGTCCTGCTCGCCGTCGGCGCCCTCATCCTGGGCCGCCGGCTCGCCCCCAGGCTCGGCAACTGGTACGCGACCGTCACGGCCGGGGCCGCCTTCGCCGTCGTCATCGGCGTCGCCTACGCCGTCCTGCCCGCGATCGACGAGGTGCCCGAAGGCTTCCCGGCCACGCTGCTCTGGCAGTTCCGGCTCACCGCCCTGACCATCCAACTCGTCCTGTGGACCGGCTTCGGCCTGCTCTACGGCCACCTCGCCGAACGGCTCCTCGTCCCCAAGGCGGCGTCCGGGCAGCAGCCCGACCCCGCCGCCAGGACGGCCGCCACCGCCCGCTGACCCAGTACGGGCCCGGCCCCGCCCCGCGCGGAGCCGGGCCCGCGCACGGCATACGGCGCACGGGCGCTGCCCCCGCGCGGACTCCCTGCCCATTCCCACGTACTCCCCACGCACTCCCATGCCGGTGATCTTCCCGATAACGTGACCGGAGCGGCGAACTGGGGAGGAAACCGTGGATCCGTTCACCACGACGGCGGTGCTGTCGGCGCTCAACACGGTGGGGCAGGGGGCCATGTCGGGGGCCGCCGGCGAGCTGGGCAGACGCACCTCGGAAGGGCTGGCCGGGCTCGTACGGCGGCTGTGGCACCGAGGCGACGACGGCGTCACACGGTTCGCGGCCCCCGCCGACGACGATGAACGGCGGCGGCTGGCCGCCCTGCTCATCGAAGAGGCCCGCCGCGAACCCGGGTTCGCCGACGACCTCGCGGCGTGGCTGCGCACGGCCCGCTGGCTGGAACCCGCCGCCCCCGCCGCCGTGGCCCGGCCGCGACTGCTCCCGCCCGGAACGGCCGTGTTCACCAACCGCGACCACGTCCTCGCCGACATCACCGCGCTGCTCGACGGCCCGGACGGCGGCGGGAACACGGGCGACGGAGGCACGGGCGACGGGGAAACGGGCCCGCGCGTCGTCGTCCTGGTCGGGCCGGGGGGCATCGGCAAGACCGCGACCGCCATCCACTGCGCCCGCGCGCTGGCGGGCCGCTTCCCCGACGGACAGCTCCACACCAATCTCCAAGGGGAGTCGGCGCGGACCGCCGTCGCCCCATCCACCGCGCTCGTACGGTTCCTCGCCGCCCTCGGCGTGCCGCCCGACCGGACGCCGGCCGACGAACAGGGCCAGGCCGACCTCTACCGCGATTGCACGGCCGGCCGCCGCATGGTCGTCGTGCTCGACAACGCCCACTCGGCCGCGCAGCTCACGCCCCTCCTCACCGCCGCCCCCGACTCCCTCGTCCTCGTCACCAGCCGCCACCGACTGCCCGAGCTCGTACGCGACTACGGCGCCCGCGTCATCCGCCTCGACCCGCTGACCGCCGCGGACTCCGTGACCCTGCTGACGCGCATCGTCGGCGCCGACCGCGTCGCGCCGCACCGCCCGCACGCCGAGGCGGTCGCGGCCCGGTGCGGCGGGCTGCCGCTCGCGCTCTGCGAGACCGGGGCGCGGGTCGCGGTGCGCGACCACCTCAACTGGCAGGTTTTGGAGCGGGAGTTCGCCCGCCGAGACGCCGCATCCGGACCTGGAGGCCCGACAGCCATGGGCGACGCAGCCGACCGTGCCGACGACGACCCCGCCCACCGCGCCACCGACCTCTCCTACCGCGACCTCCCCGCCCCGGCCGCCCGCCTCTACCGGCTGCTCGGCCTCCGCCCCTGGCCCGGCATCCCCGTCGGAGCCGCCGCCGCGGCCGCCGGCGTCCGCGAGGACGAGGCGCGCCGCCTCCTCGAAGACCTCGCCGACGTCCACCTGCTGGAAGAGGTCGGCGAGGAGCGCTACCGCCTCCACGACGTCGTACGGCGCCACGCCGAGCGGCGCGCCCACGAGGAGGACGGCCGCAGGGGAACGGCGGACGCCGTGCGTCGCATGGCCCTGTGGTACCTGCGCTTCGCCGTGGCCGCCGACGCCCGCGTCATCCCCGGCCGCTGGCACCTCGGCCCCGCCTACGGACAGTTGGGGGCGGACGACGGCATCGGCTTCGACTCCGCCCGTACGGCCCTCGCCGCGCTCCGGCGCGAGCACGACAACCTCGCCGAGGCCGTGCGCGCCGCCGAGGAGTACGGATTCGACGACCTCGTATGGCAGTTGTGCGAAGCGACCTGGTCGCTGCACCTGCGGCTGGGCCTGCACGAGCAGTGGGTCTCGACCCACCGCAGGGGCGTACGGGCCGCCGCGCGCCGCGCCGAGGAGTTCGGCGACCCGCGGGCGGAGGGCCGGATGCGCACCCAACTGGCCTTCGCCTACATGGGACGCGGCCAATTGCCGGACGCGGCGAGGGAACTGGCCGACGCGGCGGCGGCGGACGAGCGGGCCGGCCACCGCCGCGGACAGGCCACCGCCGTGGAATCGCTCGGCCTGGTGCGGCTGAGGCAGTGGCGGTACGAGGACGCCGAGGAGTGCTTCCGGCAGGCGAAGGACATCCTGCGGGCCATCGAGCCGGGCGAGGACGGCGAACAGGACGTACCGCGCGGACTGGCGCTCCTGGAGCACCACATCGGCCGCGCCCTGCGCGGCCAGGGCCGGCACGCCGACGCCGTACTCCAACTCCGCTACGCCCTGACCCAGTTCCACGATCTTCCCCAGCGCGACCGCTACAACGAGGCCCGCGTGCGCATGAGCCTCGGCGAGACCCTGCTCGGCGCCGGCGAGCCGGCCGCCGCCCGGACACCCCTGGACGAGGCCCTGGCGGTACTGGACTCGGAAGGCGCAGCCCTCCAGCAGGCGGACGCCGCCGAACTGCGCGCCGCCTGCGCCAGAGCGCTGTCGGACAGGGCGGACGAGGCCCGCCATCTGCGGGTGGCGCGCGGTTTGTACGAGGCGTTGGGGGACGGCGCCGCGGTGGCGCGGCTGGACGCGCGGCTGGGGGAGTCGGGCTGAGGGCGGGGCCGCTCGGCCGGGCGGCTACTCGGGGTGTGCGGCGGCGGCACGCTCGACGGTGACGCGGCGGCGCGAGGCGCCCGTCACCACGACGATGCCCGCCGCCGTCGCCTCGTCCAGGGACTTGCCGCCCGAGAGCCAGGCGTGCAGGGCGGACGCGTAGGCGGCCGGGTCCGTCAGGTCCGGGCGGCCCAGGGGGTCGGGCGCGCCGGTCAGGTGAACCACGTCGCCGGCGCGGGTGCGCGCGGTCAAGCGGCCCGCGCCGGTCACGTACGCGGCGAGCGCGCAGTGCGGATGACGGGCGAGGACGTCCGCCGCCCAGGCGGCCGGCGGGCCCAGGCGCGGGTCGTCGCGCGGCCCGTACCGCACGATGACATCGGCGATCCGCAGGCGGTCGGTGTCCAGGGTGTCCTCGTGCACGACGGTGTGCGCCGCGTCCGCCTCCGTCTCCGGGCCCGACGGTACGGGCTCGCGCGCCGGGTCGGCGTAGCGGGCGACCGCGATCTCCGGCGGACCGGCGCCGAGCAGCCGGGTCAGCACCCGCAGCGGCGCGGTGCGCTCGGCCGGTTCGTACGGCGGGAGCGGCAGCCGGTCGAGGAGCGCGGGCGCGGCGGGTTCGGGGATGCCGATGAGGCGGTAGAAGGCCCGGCGGAGCAGCGCGGCCGAACGGCCCGGGTCCGAGGTGGTCTGTTCAGCCAACTCCGAGTAGCGGGCCGCGTCATGACGGACCATCACACGATCGAGCTGAGCGCGCAGGCTGTCGTGGGGGCGGAGCCGGGGCGCGGTGCGGCCGAGGGCGGCGACGGGGGAGTCCGGGTCGAGGTCGGCGTCGGCGAAGGCGCCCAGCAGGACGGGCGTGCCGAGGGCGGCGGCGTAGAAGGTCACCGATCCGTGGTCGCCGAGCACGCAGTCGGCGGCGAGCAGGGCCTGGCGCCAGCCGTCGAGCGGGGATATGAGGGTGAGCCCGGCCCGCCGCGCCCCGTCGAGCCAGGCCCGTACCTGCCCGGAGCCGTGGCCGTACCAGATGTTGGGATGCAGGACGGCCGCCGTGCGGTACTCGTCGGCGGGGAGTTCCGACGCGAGGCGGGGGAGCAGTGAGGGGAGCAGGTCGCCGTCGGGAGCGAGCGAGGGGAGCGGGTCGCCGTCGTCGGGGCCGTCGGGGCCCAGGCCCGTACGGTCCTCGTCGCCGCCGCTGTCGGTTCCGTGGCCGTCGCCGAAGAGCGCCCGTGGCGACCAGGTGGAGTTGACCAGGATCAGCCGCTGGCCGGGGGCGACGCCGAGCGCGCGGCGGAAGCGCTCGCGCAGCGGCCGGGCGTCGAGGGCCCGGTCGTAACAAGGGTCGCCCGCGAGCACGGCGGTCGCGGCGGCTTCGGGGCAGGCGGCGGTCAGGCGCGCGAGCTGTTCGGGGTGGGAGAGGACGGTCGCCGACGCGATGGGGCGGCCGTCATGCAGCAGCCACTCGCGGGAGAGGCCGAAAACGGGCGGAGGCGACCGGTGTCCGGTGTCCGGTGTCCGGTGTCCGGTGTCCGGTGTCCGGTGTCCGGTGTCCGGTGTCGCCAGCCTCTTATTGTAGCCAATGCCGTGTGACAGCACGGCCAACTTGCCCTGAAGAAGCTCCAGTTCGCCGCCGTAGCTCGCCGACACCACGAGGTCCACCGGCGTCTCCTTCGCCTGCTCCCACGGCAGCACCGGCAGCTCCGCCGCCGCGAGGAGTTCCGGGACCCCGGCGAGGAAGGGCGAGGACCCGGTGCACGTGGCCAGCGCCTGCACCCGCAGGTCGTCGCGGAACAGCGGCAGCACATCGAGCAGCCGGGTCGCCGACGTCACGTTGTGCACGACGAAGAGCACCCGGCGGGTCCGGCTCCGCGTCACCCACCGCACCGCGTCGCCCCCGACCGGAACCCGCAGTCGCAGCCCCTCCGTCACCCGCCACTCCCGCCGTACGCAATCGCCACCGATGCCACTGAACGCCACTGATGCTTCTGAAGGCCAGTGATGCTTCTGAAGGCCAGTGATGCCGCTGAAGGCCAGTGATGCCTCCGGACGCCTCCGCACCAAGAACGCCGCGCGATGGTACCTCCCGGCGGCGGGGACGGGCCGCCCGGCCGCCGGGCCGCGTGCGGAAGGGCGGGCCGAACCCCTCCACCCGTACGCCGAGGGCAGCGGCCTAGGCTGGCGCCCATGACCGTCACCAGCGCGCCGGACCCCGCCCAAGCCCCCCACCTCGACCTCGCCGGCCGTACGGCCCTCGTCACCGGCGCGGCCGGCGGCATCGGCGCCGCCTGCGTGCTGCGGCTCGCCGCCGCCGGGGCGGCCGTACGGGCCGTGGACCGGGACGGCGCGGGCCTGGCGGAGCTGGCGGGCCGGGCCGCCGGGCTCGCGGGGCCCGTCGAGCCGGTGACCCTCGACCTCACCGATCTCGACGCCGCCGAGCGCGCCGCGGCCGGTACGGACATCCTCGTCAACAACGCGGGCATCCAGCTCGTCCGCCCCATCGAGGAGTTCCCGCCCGAGGTCTTCTCGACCGTGCTCACGGTCATGCTGGAGGCCCCCTTCCGGCTTGTACGGGGCGCGCTGCCGCACATGTACGGGCAGGGGTGGGGGCGGATCGTGAACATCTCCTCCGTGCACGGGCTGCGGGCCTCGCCCTACAAGTGCGCGTACGTCGCCGCCAAGCACGGCCTCGAAGGGCTCTCCAAGGTCACCGCCCTCGAAGGCGCCGAGCACGGCGTCACGTCCAACTGCGTCAACCCCGGTTACGTCCGCACCCCGCTCGTCGAGAAGCAGCTCGCGGACCAGGCGGCCACCCACGGCATCCCCGCCGAGCGTGTGCTCACCGAGATCCTGCTCGCCGACTCCGCCCTGAAGCGGCTGGTCGAGCCGGCTGAAGTGGCCGAGGCCGTCGCCTACCTCTGCGGCCCGCGCAGCTCCTTCGTCACCGGGGCCTCGCTGACCATGGACGGCGGCTGGACCGCCCACTGAGCGGCCGGCGCGCCTTGTGGCGCCGGGCCCCGGCCCGTACGGCCGTGCTGTCCGTAGCGGGGCTCCGGGCCGTACGGGGAATTGATTCGCTCGCGGCGAGGAGAAATGGTTCGCCCGCGGCGAGGAGCGTTGCGATCATGAACGGGTCATACCGCACCATTCGAGGAGTCCGATCCGTCATGTCAGCCGGTTCCCCGCTGCTGCCCGCCGACCCGACCGTCGTCCACCCGATGCCCGGGCAGCCGCGGGTGGTGCTGCTCAAGCCGCTGGTCACGTCGCCGTTGATCGAGGTCGGGGAGTTCTCGTACTACGACGACCCGGACGATCCGGAGGCGTTCGAGACGCGCAACGTGCTGTACCACTACGGGCCGGAGAGGCTGGTCATCGGGAAGTTCTGCGCGCTGGGGGAGGGCGTGCGGTTCATCATGAACGGCGCCAACCACCGCATGGACGGGCCGTCGACGTTCCCGTTCCCCATCATGGGCGGCTCCTGGACCGACCACTTCGACCTCATCACGGGGCTGCCCGGCAGGGGCGACACCGTGGTCGGCAACGACGTGTGGTTCGGGTACCGGGCCACCGTGATGCCCGGCGTCCGGATCGGCCACGGCGCGGTCATCGCCTCGGGCTCCGTGGTCGTCGACGACGTGCCGGACTACGGCATCGTCGGCGGCAACCCGGCCCGGCTCATTCGGCGCCGCTTCGACGACGAGACCGTCGAGCGGCTGGTCGCGCTCGCCTGGTGGGACTGGCCCGCCGAGCACATCACCGAGCACATCCGCACCATCATGTCCGGGAGCGTGGCGGAGCTGGAGGCGGCGGCACCGGGCCGCCGGTAGTCGTCATCGGCCCTCCGTCGAGGCTCGCCGGTAGCCGTCGTCGGCCCCCTGCCGAAGCCCGCCGGTAGCCGTCGTGGCCCCGCCGAATCCCGCCGGAGGGCCGCCAGTTGTGCGAACACCTTGACGGGGGCTTGGTCTAGTCCAATCATGTGAGCCGGTTCCTCCTGTACGTCCAGTACCGCTGTTCCCCCACGGAACAGCGGCGGCGCGCCGCACACGCGCCGTCCCACCCACCGGGAGAACGCATGAGACGTTTCAGACCGCTCCGGGCAGGCCTCACCGCACTGGCCACCCTCGCCGCCTCGGCGGGCCTGGTGCTGGGGATCGGGGGGACGGCCCACGCGGCCAAAGCCCTGCCCCCGCACGTATTCGCCCCGTACTTCGAGGCGTACAGCAACGACAACCCCGCCGACCTCGCCGCGAAAGCCGGGGTGAAGTACCTGACCATGGCGTTCCTGCAGACCGCCACCAAGGGCTCCTGCACCCCGTACTGGAACGGCAACCAGGCCCAGCCGGTCTCGCCCGAGATCTTCGGCAAGGACTTCACCACCATCCGCTCGCGCGGCGGTGACGTCATCCCCTCGTTCGGCGGCTACACCGCCACCCACAACGGCACGGAGATCGCCGACAGTTGCACGGACGTCGACGCGATAGCCGCCGCGTTCGAGAAGGTCATCACCACCTACGACATCCCCCGCATCGACCTCGACATCGAGGACAACTCCCTCACCAACAGCGCCGGCATCGACCGCCGCAACAAGGCCATCAAGAAGGTGCAGGACTGGGCCGCCGCCAACGGCCGCTCCATCCAGTTCTCGTACACCCTCCCCACGACGACGAGCGGCCTCGCGGACAGCGGGCTGGCCGTGCTGCGCAACGCGGTGAGCAACGGCGCCCGCGTCGACGTCGTCAACATCATGACCTTCGACTACTACGACGGCGCCACCCACCAGATGGCCCTCGACACCCAGCGCTCCGCCGCCGGGCTGCAGAGCCAGCTCGCCCAGCTCTACCCCGGCAAGACCCCCGCACAGCTCTGGGGCATGATCGGCGTCACCGAGATGCCCGGCATCGACGACTACGGCCCGGGCGAGACGTTCACCACCGCCGACGCCGCCACCGTCTACAACTGGGCCGTCGAGAAGGGCATCAACACCCTCTCCTTCTGGGCGCTCCAGCGCGACAACGGCGGCTGCCCCGGCACCGGCGGCTCCGACACCTGCTCCGGCATCGAGCAGGACACGTGGTTCTTCAGCCACGCCTTCGAGCCGTTCACCGGCGGCGGGCCCGCCGCCGACGACTTCTCCCTCGCCACCGCGCCCGGCGCGGCGACCGTCCCCCAAGGCGGCTCCGCCACCGCGACCGTGACCACCGCCGTCACCAACGGCACCGCCCAGCGCGTCGAACTGACCACCCAGGGCGCCCCGGCCGGCGTCACGGCCACCGTCGACCCGACGAGCGTGACCGCCGGCGGCACGGCCAAGCTCACCGTCACCGCCGCCGCGACCGCCGTACCCGGCCGCTACCCGATCACGGTCAAGGGCACGGCCGGAGCCGTCAGCCACTCGGCCACCTACACCCTGACCGTCACCGGACCCGGCGGCGAGGGCACCCCCGTCAACGGCGGCTTCGAGACCGGCGGCCTCGGACCGTGGACCTGCCAGCCGGGCGGCGCGGTGGTCGACACCCCCGTGCACTCCGGCACCCACGCACTGCGCGTCTCGCCCACCGGCAGCCAGACCGGCGAATGCGCGCAGACGCTCACCCTGAACCCCAACACCCGCTACAACCTGACCGGCTGGGTCCAGGGCGGCTACGCCTACATCGGCGTCAAGGGCGACGCCACGGCGAGCGCCTGGTCCGCCGCCGGCGACTGGACCAAGCTCACCGTCCCCTTCACCACCGGCGCCACCGGCACCATCACCGTCTACACCCACGGCTGGTACGGCCAGAACAGCGTGTACGCGGACGACTTCGCCATCACCTGACGAGGGCGCTCCGCTGAGGGGTGTCCACGTGTGTAGCCGGCCCGCCCTGACGGAGGTCAGGGCGGGCCGCTGTGCCGTGGGCTGTGCCGCGGGCTGTGCCGGGCGTACGGGCGTATGGCGCAGCCGAGGGAGGGGCGGATGTGGGTCGCACACCGGGGGCAGGCTTCGGGCTGGATGTCGGGCCGCGTGTGGGGCCGGGCCGGGCCGGGGCCGCGCCCGACGAGTTGGGGCAGGCGCCCGGCCGTACGCCGGGGGCGGGCTTCGGACTCGATGGCGGGCCGCATGCGGGGACGGGGCCGCGCTCGGTTTGTTGAGGCCGCCCGGCCGAAGGCCCGCCGCCCTTACCGGCCGGGGCGGATCGCCCCCGGCGTGTGGCCGAAGCGGTCGCCGAAGACGCGGGTGAAGTGGGCCTGGCTGGCGAAGCCCCAGCGGTGCGCGATCTCGGCGACCGTCAACCGGCGGGAGCCGTCGTCGGCCAACTGCTCGCGGGCCCTGGCGAGCCGCAGTTCGAGGATGCGGCGGGAGGGGCTCACGCCGGACGGCTCGAAGATCCGGCTGAGCTGCCGGGCGGACACCCCGACCGCCTCGGCCACTCGCCCGGCGCTGAGCGCCGGGTCGGACAGGTGCCGGCCGATGTACTCCTCGGCGACGGCCAGCCGCGAGGCCGGTCCGGCCGTCGCCGCGCCGTCGCCCAGCCGGGACGCGGCCAGCGAACGGACCAGGTCGAGCACGGTGGCCGCCGTCGCCGCCGGCTCGCCCGTACCGCCCCGCGCCGTGAAGTCCGCCAGTACCGACCGCAGCGCGGAGACCAGCGGGCCCTCGCCCACCGACCGCCGGCCGAACAGCAGCGGCGTCGGCACGCCACCAGCGGCGCAGTTCTCCGTGAACACCTCGCGCGGGATGTCCACCAGCAACTGCCGCATGGCGCATGGGAAGCCGAAGAGGTACGAGCGCCGGGTGTCGTAGAGGACCAGGTCGCCCTCGGCCGGGGTGAGGCAGTCGTCGCCGTGGAAGAAGACGCCGCGCCCGGACACCAGCAGGGAGGCGAAGACCGAGTCCTTCGGCAGCGCGCGGCAGGTCTTCGCGGCCCGCTCGATGACGTGCTCGTTGCCGGTGATCTCGGCCAGCCGCAGGCCGCCGAGCCGGAAGTTGGTCTGCCGCGCCAGCAGGCCCTGCTCCGAGTAGGGCGAACAGGTCAGGCCCACCAGGGCCCGCCGGTTGTAGTCCTCCCACAGTTCGACGCGGTCCGCCGGATCGACGGACCGCGTCGAAATCGTCGAGACGGCGGGCAGAGGAGGGTCAGCGGGCGCGGCGGTCGCGGACGAGGCCGTGGCGGTGGGGTGCTCGGGCATCGGGGGCCTCCTTACCGTGCGCCTGCCCGCCGCATGCGGCGCGCGGCACGTGGCACCTGGCGCTTGCGTGCCCCTGGGCTCCCGCGCCCGCTCCGGGGCAGCCGCAGCGTAACGCCCGGCCCGAGCCCGGGCCAACGGTTCGGACCGCCCTTTCGGCCGGGTACGTGCCGAGGCCGGGCGCGCGCTGCGGCCCGGCACGCGTCGTGGTCGGGTACGTGCCGCGTTCGTGTACTTGCTGTGGCTGCGCACGGGTTTGAGCCAGGTACGTACTGCGGTCGGGCGCGCGCCGCGTCCGTGTACGTGCGGCCTGCACTTGAGCCCGGGGGCGTGCCGCGTCCGGGTACGCGCTGTGGTCGGGCACGAGCCGCGGCCGCGCAGGCGCTACGGCCGCGTACGCGCTTGAGCCGGGGTACGTGCCGGGGCCGGGCACGCGCTTGAGCCGGGCTCGTGCTGCGGCCGGGTAGGTGCCGCGTCCGGGTACGTGCGGCACGCGCTTGAGCCCGGGGCACGCACCGCGTCTGTCGCGCTGCGGTCGCGTACGCGCTTGAGTCGGGGTACGTGCCGCGACCGGGCATGCGCTGCGGCCGGGCATGCGCTTGAGCCGGGCACGCGACTGAGCCGGGTTCGTGCCGCAATCGGGTACGCGCTGCGGCCGGGCACGTGCTGTGCCTCGGCCGGGCGCGCGCCCCGGCCGGGCACCCGTTTCAGCCGGATACGCGCCCGACCCGGTACCCGCTTCAGCCAGATACGCGCCCGACCGGGCATCCGTTTCAGCCGGGTACGCGCCGCAGCCGAGGACACGTTTCAACTGAGCATCCCCCCGCAGGTGAAGGGTTCGCGGGCGGTCAGACGGCCGAGTAGCCGCCGTCGACCGTGAGGATGGAGCCGGTCATGTACGCGGCCGCGGTCGAGCACAGGAACGCGATGGCCGAGGCGACCTCGTGCGGGCTTCCCAGCCGCCCGAGCGGCAGTCGGGAGAGCACGGCGCGGGCCGCGTGCGGATTGTCGAGGACGCCGCGGGCGAGCGGGGTGGCGACGAAGCCCGGGGCGACGGCGTTGACCCGGATGGCGTCGGCGGCGTACTCGGCGGCCAAGGACCGGGTGAGCTGGGTGATGCCTCCTTTGCTGGCGCTGTAGGCGGGCCGGTCGCGGCTGCCGAAGAGGGCGAACATCGAGGAGACGGTCACGACGCACCCGCCGCCCCGCGCCAGCAGCGGCCGCGCCGCCTGACAGGCCGTCATGGCCGCGTCCAGGTTCACCGCCAGGACGTGGTCCCAGGCCGTGCGGCCGTACTCCGCGCGGTCCCGGCTGACGCCCGCGCAGCAGATCAGGCAGTCGAGGCGGCGGGACTCCGCGATCCGGCGGGCGAGTCCGTCCCGGTCGGTGACGTCCTGTTCCTCGACGCGGACCCGTTCGTGCGCCGGGAGATCGCGCGCGGCGGCGGGCGGCAGGCCGAGCGCCCGCACGTCCGCGCCCAGTTCCGCGAGGAGTACGGCCGTCGCGGCGCCGATGCCCGAGGTACCGCCGGTGACCAGGACGTTCCGCCCGGCGAACGAACCCGGGGCGAACGCCCCCAGCACGTCGCCACCGCCACCGGCACTGCCACCGCCACCGCCACTGCCCACGTCGCCGGTCATGTCGCGGCCTCCGGGCCGCCCGCGGGGGAGGGCCGACCCTCCGGAGAGCGCAGGTCGGCGCTCGGCCTCACCAGGATCTTGATCTGACCGTCCGGCCCCCGCGACAGCGGGCCCAGGCCGTCGGCGACCACGTCGTCGAGCGCCACGACCGACGTCACCACCGGCGTGAGGTCCACGCCGTCCCGCCCGACCAGGCGCATGAGTTCGGGGTAGGTGTCGCGGTAGCCGACGCTGGCCACGATGGACTGCTCGTTGTCGACCAGCGCCCAGGCGTCGAGCCGCACCCGGCCGCCCAGCCCCACCAGGACGACGCGGCCCCCGCGCCGGGTCGCCGCCAGACAGGTGTCGAGCGCGTCCTGCGCCCCCGCCACCTCGAACGCGACGTCGACGCCCTCCCCGCCGGTCAGCTCGCGGACCGCCGCGCCGGCGCCGCCCGCGCGGCCGGCGTCCACCGTGTCGGTCGCCCCCAGCCGGGCCGCCAACGCCCGGCGGTCGGGCGCGACATCGACGGCGATGATCCGCGGCACGCCGCGCTCGGCCGCGAGCCGCACGGTCAGCAGGCCGATCGGGCCGAGCCCGACGACCGCGAGCGACGCCGGAGCGCCCCCGGCGCGCCGCAGCGCGTGCAGGGCGACGGACGCGGGCTCGAAGAGCGCCGCCTGCTCCAGCGGCACGTCCGGGGGAAGCCGGTGCACCATGTACGCGGGCAGCGCGGCGAACTCCGCGAGGCCGCCGTCGCCCATCAGCCCGGCGAAGCCGAAGTGGCGGCAGATGTTGTACTCCCCGGCCCGGCAGCGCGGGCAGTCGCCGCACCGGTAGTGCGGTTCGACGGCCACGCTGTCGCCGACAGCGAGCCCGGAGACCGACGGCCCGAGGGCGGCCACCGTCCCGCAGAACTCATGGCCGAGCACGAGTGGCGCCCGCGCGCCGGACGCGGGGTGCGGCGCGCCGACGGGGATCGCGTGCGGCCCGTCCGCGTACTCGTGCAGGTCGCTGCCGCAGATGCCGCAGTACGCGACCGCCACCAGCACCTCGCCGGGCCCGGGTTCGGGTACGGCCCGCTCGACCACGCGGACGTCCCCGCGCCCGTACCAGACCGCCGCCCGCATCCGCCGCCCCCCGCCGCGTACGCCGGAGCCGGGACCATCGCCCGTACGGGCCTCCGGGCCCGCCCCCGCGCCCGTACCCGCCTCCGAGCCCGTACGGGCCTCCCCGCCTCCCCGGACAGGATTCGCGCGGGCGGCGCGCCCGGCCGCCCGTCGTCCGAGTACGCGCGGGGCGGTTTCGCGCAGGCCGAAGGAGAGGAGGACCACGACCACGGCGCCGCCCGCGGAGATGAACATGGCGGTCTGCGGGCCCCAGGCGTCCGATGCGCGGCCGGCGATTACGGGGGCGAGGAAGCCGCCGGCGAGTTCGCCGGCCCCCATGACGAGGCCGAGGGCGGTGGCCAGGGACCCGCGGGGGACCGTCTCGGCGGGGATGGTGGCCATGATGAGGGTGAAGCAGCCCAGGCCGGTATAGGTGAGCACGACGACCGCGCCGAGCACCACCGGCCCGTCGAGGTACACCACGGCCAGCGGGCAGACGGCGGCGACCGCGCTGAAGAGGATCATGGTCCGCTTGCGGCCGATGCGGTCGGAGACCGCGGGGGTGACGAAGCCCCACAGCACCCACGCCACGCCGAAGCACGTCATCACGCGGCTCATGGTCCCCGCGGAGAAGCCCTTGACGTCCTGGAGGTAGGTGGGCGTGAACGTGATGATGACGATGAACCAGGTCAGGTAGGAACAGGCGGCCAGCACGCACAGCAGGATGTTCCGGTGCCGCAGCAACTCCCGTACGGACAAGCGGTCGCCGGCGGGTGCGGGGGACGGCCCGGCTACCACGGGCCCGGTCGTCGGGGCGCGGGGGACCGGGGGCCGTTCCCGTACGGACCGGCCGATCCACGCCGCGATGAGCAGCCCGGGAACGATCGTCAGCAGGAACGCCGTCCGCCACCCGTACTGCCCCGCGACCCACACCACGGCCAGCGGCGCGAGGATGCCGCCCAGCAGCCCGGCCGAGGAGCCCTGGAGCAGCCCCATGTTCAGGCCGCGGCGCTCCGCCCGCGATGCCTCGACCATCAGCGACTGCGACAGCGGCAGCACCGCGCCCTCCGCCACGCCCATCAGCGCGCGGGCGAGCAGCAGACCCGTGAACCCGGTCACCAGGCCGCCCGCCGCCGAGAAGCAGGAGAACAGCACGACGGCCGTGATCAGGAGCGGTTTGCGGCGGCCCAGCCGGTCCGAGAGCCGGCCGCACAGCAGCCCCGACAGCGCCCAGGTGAGCGCCAGCACCCCGGACAGCGTGCCCAATTGGGTGTTGGAGAGGTGGAAGTCGTCGCTGATGAAGGGGGCCAGGAAGGACAGCGCCTGCCGGTCGAAGAAGACGAAGCCGAAGGCCAGGAAGAGAATCAGCAGCAGTCTGTTCTCGTACGACCGGGCCGCGCCGTCCGGCGGCGGGGACGGCGTCCGGCTCACCGGAACAGCGAGTCGACGTGATCGGCGCCGAGGCCCACCCGCTCGTAGTGGGCGCGGCACATGGCGATGTAGTCGTGGACGTCGAAGTACCCGGCGCTCTCGCCGTTCTCGTCCAGCCAGATCAGCGGGCCCTTCACGATGAAGAGCGTCTTCATCGGCTCTCCGCTGTCGTACGCGACCAGGGTGTGGCCCTCGCCCGGCGCCTCGTACACGAAGTCGCCGGCGCGCGCGGTCCAGGGGCGTTCGAGATAGCCCCAGGTGCCGGAGATCGTGTACGCGAACACCTCGTGCGGGTGGTAGTGCCGGTTCACCAGCCCGGCCTGTTCCGCCCGCAGGATGTCGGCCCAGGAGTTGTCCTTCACGTTGATCCACAGCGGCCGCGAGCCGACGGTCTCGGTGAACGGCACGTAGTAGCGGTCGTCGTCGGTGGCCGCCTGGGCGAGATAGACCTCGGGCAGCGCGTCGGGCTTGCAGGAGTCGCGGATCGGCTTGAGGTCCTTCCAGAACTCGCCGCCGGGTGCTTCGGGCATGGTGGTCTCCGCTCCGTCGTTCGGTATCCGGCCTGGGGGCAGCCGTTCGGTGTCCGTCCCGCGGACGGCCGGGCCGAGGCCGTCCGGCTCGCGGCCGGTCAGGCCTCGGTCCAGTCGCCCGGTCAGCAGTGAACTCCCGCCGGCGCGGGCATGTCTTTCCTCTGGCGGACATCGCCGCTTGCCTGTTCGGGACATCGGACACCGGACAGGGGACATGACATGACCGGGGACAGGACCGCGACGCCACCTGGAGGCCCGTATGCAGGACGCTCCCGAGGACCTTCCGAGCCCCGCGCCGGCGGGCCGCAGGATCCAGCCCTGGCACACCCTCTGGCTGCTGCTCCTGCTGGGATGGACGGTCAGCGCCGCCGACCGGGCGGTGACCGGCCCCGTCGTCACGTGGATGATCGACAACGGCGTCGGCTTCCTCGCGGACGCCCGCCACCCGCACGCGCTCGGCGGCCTCATCGGCGGCCTGTTCTTCGCCGGCTACATGCTCACCCAGTTTCCCGGCGGCTACCTCGGCGACCGGCACGGCCACCGCACGCTCATCGTCGTCAGCCTGGTGTGGGCCGGTGCGGCCACCATCGCCACCGGACTCGTGGGCGGTCTCGTCGCGTTCATCGTGCTGCGCGTCGTCACCGGCCTCGGCGAGGGCGCGTTCTACTCCAACGACCGCACCCTGATCACCGCGGTCACCCCGGAACGCCACCGCGGCCTGGGCATGGGCGTGGTCATCACCGGACTCGCGCTCGGCATCACCGTCGCCACCGTCTTCACCCCCCACTTCATCGGCGTCGGCGAGCGCGTGCTGCCGCGCGCCGAGGCGTGGCGGATGGCGTTCTGGATCCTCGGCGTCGCGACGCTCGCCGTGGCCCTCCTCCTCGCGGTGCGCTTCCGCGCCCATCTGCGGGCCGGGGCCGTGGCCCGCGCCACGGCGCGGCTCGCCGGATACTCCGCCGTCTCCCTGGCGCTGATCATGGCCGTCTACCTGCTGGGCGACCGGGCGGGCCTCGCGGGACTGTGGATCGCGCTGCTCGAAGTCGCCCTCGCCGTCGGCCTGGTGCTCTTCGCCCTCCTCCGCAAGGGCGCCGAACTCGGCCCGGTGCTCAAGAACCGCGACCTGAACCTGATCTACCTCGCCAACATCGCCATCCTGTGGAACCTCTGGTTCTTCAGCTTCTGGTCGGTGTCCATCGTCGCCGGGGCCGCCCACTCGTCGTTCATGAGCGCCGCCCTCACCGCGGGCTTCAATGCGGGCGCCGGGCTCCTCGGCTTCCCGGCGGGCGGCTGGCTCTCGGACCGCACCCGGCGGCGCGGCTGGAGCCGGAAATCCGTGATGCTCTCCTGCACCGGCGTCCAGGCCCTGCTCACCGTCGCCTTCGCCTGGTATCTGACCGCCGCCGCCCGCCCCGCGCTGTGGATCATGGGGCTGCTGCTGTTCACCGCGAGCCTGTTCTTCAACGCCCTTCAGCCCGTCGGCCACGCCTGGACCGCCGAGATCGCCGAACCCCGCATGCGCGGCTCCGCCTTCGGCATGGAGAACCTCATCGGCGAGACGGGCGCCGTCCTCGCCCCCGCCGTCGGCGGCGCGCTGCGCGACGCCACCGGCGACTGGACCCTGGCCCTCTGGCTGGACGCCGCGCTCGTCGCCGGCTGTTTCGCCGTGCTCGCCGCCGTACGGGCCGGCGCCCCGTCCCGTACCGCCGAAGCGGCCACCGCCGCCACCGTGCCCTGAGCCCTGGGGGTGAGGCGCCCGTCCCCGGAGCCGGGCGCCGCGACCGCTCCGGCGCCGGAGCGGGGATCAGGCGTCGAAGCGGTGGCGGGCGGCCTCGATGCGCTCGAAGTAGCGGTGCGTCCAGCGGCACATCTCGTCGACGGTCGCGCGCAGGCCCTGGCCCGGCTCGGTGAGGGTGTATTCGACCCGCTGTAGGACGGTGGGGTACACGTGAGTAACCACAAGAGAGCGACCCCGCGCCGTGGCACGGGCGGGCACGAGCCCGCGGGCGCTCAGGACGAGGAGGAAGACAGCATGGCCGTCAACCTGGTGGATCCGAGCGGATTGCCCAAGATCGACGTCTACCGGCAGGTGTCGATCGCGACGGGGTCGAGGCTGGTCTCCATCGCCGGCCAGGTCGCCTGGGACGCCGAGGGGGCCACGGTCGGCGAGGGCGACCTCGCGGCGCAGGTCGAGCAGTGCTACCTCAACATCGGCACCGCTCTGGCGGCGGCCGGCGGCTCCTTCGACGACGTGACGCGGCTGACCGTCTACGTCGTCGACTGGACCCCGGACAAGCTGCCGCAGTTCATGGAGGGCATCTCCCGGGCGTCCGCGAAGCTGGGCACCACCCCGGTCCCGCCGTCCACGCTGCTGGGCGTCGCGGCCCTGCACGTCCCCGAGCACCTGGTCGAGATAGAGGCCACCGCGGTCCTCGACTGAACGGAGAGTCACTGGGTCCCGCACGGCTGCTTTGCACGCTTGACGCGCGGGAATTGACAGCGTATGAGGAACCGCTGTCGACCGTGCCTTGTCTCATTTCTCCCGTAAACCGCAAGTCGCGATCGAGACGATTCCTTCCAGAGGCGATTTCTCCCGCCCATTTCCAGAAATGATCAGTAAACGATCAGGCAGAATTCTCGGGCGCCGGGCATAACCGGCAGCGGCACCGAAGCCGAAGCCGGCAGCGGAATCGCAGCCGTCAGCGGACCGGAGCCGAAACCGGCGACGGGACCGAACTCGAAGCCGGCGGCGGAGCCGACACGAGAATGAGGGAGAAGCCGTGCACGCAGAGCGAAGATTCGGCCGGAGAAGGCTCTTACAGGCGGGACTCGGGGCCGGCGGCGCCCTGGCGGCGAATCTGCTGCCAGGGCCGGCCGGGCTGCCCGGGGCGCGCACCCCGGCCGCCTGGGCGGCGGTACCCGCCGAGGCCCCGCCCGGAGCGGAGCGCCTCGGCGGCGGATTCCCGGACTGGAGCCGGTACGCGCGGCTGGCCGACGCCACGTTCGACGACGACGCCGAGCCCGCGGCCCTGAAGCCGGTGATCGCCGCCCTCAAGGCGCAGCACGTCAGCGTGATCGAGGTCGACACCATCCTGTCCAACTGGCTGACGGACGCCGAGTACACCGCGCATCTGAAAACGATCAAAACGTTCGTGGGCCTGGCGCACCAGTCCGGGATACGGGTCGTCATGTATTACCCGTCGCTGGAACTGATCAGCGCGGGCGGCGAGAAGGGCCCCTCCTTCTACAAGAACAGCCACGGCAAGGACTGGGTGCAGCGCTCCCTGGACGGGAAGCCCAATGTCTTCTACGGCAGCCTCGTCGTATGGGTGGACCCGGGCGACGAGAGCTGCTGGATGAGCCCCAACTCCCCGTGGCGCGACTACTACCTGGGCCGGATCAAGCTGCTCGCGGCCACCGGCGTCGACGCGATCTGGCCGGACGTGCCGATCTACTTCGACGGCGCGGCCGACTGGTGCGACGCCTCCACCTGGGCCGCGACCGCCTTCAAGGCCGACACCGGCCTCGACCTGCCGACGAAGAAGGACTTCAACAATCTGGCCTTCCGCCGCTTCGTCGAGTGGCGCCACCGCAATCTGCACCAATGGCAGGTCGACATCGCCGCCGCCGGCGCGTCCGTCAACCCGGAGCTGGTCACCTTCTCCGAGACGGTGAGCATGGACTACCAGTACGCCACCCTGATCGGGCTCGACGGCGCGTACACCCGGCAGACGCCGGGGCTCAGCCAGTGCTGGGAGGTGGACATCCTCAGCAACTACGACGGCATGCGCCACGCCACCGCCTCCGACTGGACCTGTCTGATCTCGATGTACAAGTACGCGCGGGCCGCCAGCGGTGCCAAGCCCGCCTGGGCGTTCTCCTACGGCTGGAAGGCCGACGACGCCTCCCTGGTGATGGCCGAGGTGCTGGCCGCCGGCTGCAACGCGTACGAGGTCAAGACCCCGTTCAAGAGCGACAGCGCCGACCTCCCCATGCGCACCCGCATGTACGGCTTCGTCGAGGCGCACGAGAAGGAGCTGTACGACACGACGACGCTGGCGGACGTCGGCGTCTACCACTCCGCCGCCTCCCGCGACTTCGTCAGCCCCTCGCCCGGCAACGGCATGTACGTCACCACCAAGAAGCCAGCCGGGGTCAAGGAGTGGTGGGCCAGTGAGGCCGAGGAGAGCTGCACCCGGCAGAAGTGGCTCGGCGAGTTCCGCGGCACCGTCAAGGCCCTGGTCTTCGAGCACATCCCCTTCACCACCGTCACCAGCCCCGGCCTCACCGCCGCCGACCTGGCCGGCTACCGGGCGCTGCTGCTGCCCAACCTCCAGGCCGTCTCCGACGCCGAGGCCGAGGTGCTGCGGGGCTTCGTCTCGGGCGGCGGCACCGTCGTGATCACCGGCCCCGCGCCCACCGCGTACGACCAACTGGGCACCGCCCGCACCGAACTGGCCCTCGCCGACGTGCTCGGCTTCGGGAAGGCCGACCCGCTGCCCGCGAGCAAGGAGAACCGGTTCGGCTCCGGCGTCTGCTGGTACTTCCAGGCCCTGCTGGGCCACAGCTACCTGGCCAACACCGACCAGGCCAGCGCCGACCGGCTCCTCGCACCGGTCCGCGCGGCGGCCCCGCCGCGGGTCAAGCTCGTCGGCGACCGCCGCATCCACCTGGAGGCGGGCCGGCTCGGCGATGACACCATCGTGCAACTGGTCAACTTCTCCGGCTTCGGCGACACCCCCGCCGCCTTCAAGGTCACCCCGGCGGCCTGCTCGCTCTCCTTGGTCGTCCCGGCCGGCAAGCAGGTCAAGGCGGTCACCGTCAGCTCGCCCGACAACCCCTCGCCCGCCCCGCGGCCGGTCACCTGGACGGTCTCCGGCGACGAGGCCACCGTCGCGCTGACCGTCACGCAGTACTCCCTCGTGACGATCACCACGGGCTGATCCTCTTCTCGGTTCCCTGCGACGCCCTACGCGACGCCCTACGACCCGGGGACGCGGATACGCCACAGCGATGTGGGCCGCTCCTCGTCCCCGGGATGGGACTCGAAGGCGATCCACCGCCCGTCCGGCGACCAACTGGGCGCGCCGTCATAGCCGTCGCCGCGCGTCACCCGCACCGGCCGGCCCCCGTCGGCGGACATCACGAAGATCTGCGGCACCTCCAGGCCGCCGGAGGTGGAGGAGAACACCACCGACCGGCCGTCCGGCGACCAACTGGCGTCGGTGTGCTCGCCCGACCCCGTGGTGAGCCGCCGCAGCCCGCCGCCGTCCGCGTTCACGACGTACAGCGCCCACGCGTCGCTGTGCTGCTCGCGGCGCTGGAAGACGAGCCGGTCGCCGCGCGGCGACCAGTTGGGCTGCCGGTTGTCCGTACCGGTCGCGGGGCCGTCCAGCAGCCGGGTCTGTCCGCTGCCGTCCCGCCGCACCTTCCACAGCGAGCCGAGCGCGGACCGCTCCGGCCGCGCCGCCGCGGCCTCCTCGCCGCCGTCCTCCGGATCTTCCTCCTCCGGAGCGGCGCTCCCCGGGGCCTCCCGTTCGACGCTCTCCTGGAACGCGATCCAGTCCCCGCGCGGCGAGAAGCTGGGCTCCAGATACCCCGAGTCGCCGCCGTGCCGGGTGACCCTTACGGGCCGGCCGCCGCCCGGCGGCAGCACCCAGATCTCGTCCCGCTCCGCCCGGTCGGAGGCGAAGGCCACCCCGGCCGACGGATGCCAGCTCGAACCGGGCAGGTTCACCGCGGCCTGCCCGGCCTCGTCGAGCAGCGTCCGGGGGCCGCCGCGCGCCGGCCGGCCGGACGGCCCGCCGGGCCCCGGCGGCAGCACCCGCAACGCGGCGGGCCCCGCGTTGTAGCCGTCGTGGAAGAGGGTGAACAGCATGGAGGTGCCGTCCGGCGAGAACGCCGGGTTCTGCGCGCTGGACCGGCCGTCCGCGCGGTACACCAGCTCGGCGCCGTCCCCGCGCGTCACCCGCTTCTCCGCCGGAGGCCGTCCCGTAGGGCCCTTCGATTCTGCCTGGCCCGTGGGCCCCGTCGTACCGCTCCCGGACGGGCGCGGCGGCTCGGCCGGTGAGCCGCACGCCGTCAGAACGAGGGCGGACAGGAACGCTGCGACGTACGGACGGCTGCGCATCGCACCGACAGTAGCGGAGTCAACTCCCGTACCACTACGGGCAATTGCCGTTTCGGTCATCCTCCGGCGCGAGCACGTCCTCCACCCGGATGGGCAGCGCCCGGTGCCGGCGGCCCGTCGCGTGATGGATCGCGTTGGCGATGGCGGGCGCCACCCCCACCAGCGCCACCTCGCCGCACCCCTTCACCCCGAGCGGATTGACCAGCGGATCGGGTACGTCGACGAAGTCCACGTCGACCCGGCCGACATCGGCGTTGACCGGGACGAGGTACTCGGCCAGATCCGCGTGGTGGAACCCGCCGTGGCGCGGCTCGGGCTCGCCGCGCTCGCGCAGCGCCGCCCCGATGCCCCACACCACGCCGCCGCGGATCTGACCGGCCGCGGTCACCGGGCTCGCCACCCGGCCGCAGTCCACGACGCTGACCACGCGCGGCACCCGCACCCGCCCGATGGCCGGCTCGACGCGGACCTCCACGAAGTGGGCGATGAAACTGAACGCCGAGAAGCCGGGGTACTCGGGCCCGGCCGGCGTGGGCAGCCCCGCCCGCAGCCGGTCGACGGCCCGCGCGGACTGCCCCGGCGGCAGGGAGACGGCCTCGACCACGGCCTCCGGCCGCCCCGCCGCGGCCCGTTCGGCCGCCGCCGCGACCGTGTCGAGGGGCCCCTCGTCCGGCGCCCCGAGGCACGACCGCAGTCGCCGCAGCGCGGCGTGGACCGCGGGCAGCGCCGTGGCCGTCCCCCACGACCCCGCCGTCAGATGCTGCGGCACCTCGCCCGTGTCGCCGACGCCGACCCGTACGCCGCCGGCCGAGATCCCCAGGTCCAGGGCGACCGTACGGGCGATCGCCGTCCGCAGGCCCTGCCCCATCTCGTGCCCGGACACCTCCACCGCGATCCGCCCGTCGGCCGCCAGCCGCAGCCGCGCGACGGCCGGGCCCGCCGAGGCGCGGTACGCGCCGGCCGCCACGCCCCACCCGACGAGCGTGCCGTCGGCCGCGCGCATCGAGCCGGGCCGGGGCGTACGGGCCGCCCAGCCGAACAGCTCCGCGCCCCGGCGCAGGCACGCGGCGAGATGGCGGGAGGAGAACGGTCGGCCGGTCACGGGGTCGGACCCCGTGTCGTTGGCCAGCCGCAGCGCCACCGGGTCGTGCCCCGTGGCGCAGGCGATCTCGTCCACCGCCGATTCGAGGGCGAACACGGCCGCGTGCTCGAAGGGCGCGCGCATGAACCCGGGGGTCTGCACATCGGTGCGGGTGAGCCGCTGATGCCCGCGGAAGTCCCCGATGCCGTACAGGCGCGCGGTGACGGACGTGAAGTCGGAGGCGAACAGGTCGTGCCGTGAGGTCTGCTGCCGCGTCTCGTGGACGAGGGCGGTGAGGAGCCCGGAACGGTCGGCGCCGAGCCGGAGGCGGTGGCGGCTCGCGGGCCGGAACGTACTCCCGTGGAACGTCTGCGTCCGGTCCACCACGAGTTTGACCGGCCTGCCGAGCCGGCGCGCGGCGACGGCCAGCGGGCCCACGTGCGACTGGAGCCACGTCTTCTGCCCGAAGCCGCCGCCGACCTGCGGCGAGACCACCCGCACACGGGCGGGGGCGATGCCGAGCTGGCGGGCGAGGCCGTGCCGCACCGCCCCCGAGTTCTGCGTGCACTCGTGCACCACGAGGTCGTCGCCGCGCCACTCGACGACCGTGCCCAGCAGCTCCATCGGCACCTGGTGCTGCGCGCCGATGTCGTACTCCGCGTCGAGCCGCACCGGGCTCCGCGCGAACGCCGCGTCCGCGTCGCCCATCGCGAGGTCCGCGAACATCGGCTGGGGGAGCGCCGCCGCCTGCCCCACCGTCTCGGCCCCGGCCGCGTCGAGGGTCACGGCCACCGCCGGCGCCGCCTCGTACCGCGCCTCGACGAGAGCCGCGGCCTCGGCGGCCGCGACCGGCGTCTCCGCCACCACCAGCGCGATCGGCTGACCGCGGTAGGCGATACGGTCGTCCAGCAGCGGTTGCAGGGACTGGAAGCCGTAACCGCCGCTCAACCGGTAACCCGCCGGGCGCAGTTCGTGCTCCTCGAACCGGGTCACCACCAGCAGTACGCCGGCCACGGCGCGGGCCGCGGCCGTCTCCACGCGCGCCACGCGCCCCCTGCCGACGGTGGCGACGGCGAGCGCGGCGTGGGCCAGGCCGGGCGGCGTGCGGTCCGCGGCGTAGCGAGTCGCGCCGGTCACCTTCTCGTAGGCGTCGATGCGGGGGACCGGCGCGCCGCCCGGCCCGCTTCGGGCGTCGCTTCCCCGGCCCGTCGGCGCGCTCACGCGACCGCCCGTCCGGCCGCCCGTTCCGCGGCCGTACGCAGCGCCCGCGCGACGACCCGCGCTCCGAGGCGGACCTTGAAGGCGTTGTGCGCGCCCGGCCGGGCGTCGGCGAACGCGGCCTCACCCGCGCGTACGGCGGCCTCCTCGGTCAACGGGCCTCCTACGACGGCCCGTTCGGCCGCCTCGGCGCGCCACGGGCGGGTGGCGACGCCGCCGAGCGCGACCCGGCAGTGCGCGACGCGCCCCCGTTCGTCGAGGGTGAGCGCCACGGCGGCGGACGCGAGCGCGAAGGCGAACGACTCGCGGTCGCGGACCTTGTGGTAGACGGAGCCGCGCCCGGCGGGGGCGGTCGGGACGCGGATGCGGACGACGAGTTCGCCCGCGCCGAGGGTGTGCTCCTCGTGCGGGGCGTCGGCCGGCCCGCGGTGGAGGTCGGCCAGCGCGATCGTACGGGCGCCCCGCGGCCCGTACAGGTCGAGGCGGGCGTCGAAGGCGAGCAGGGCCACCGCCCAGTCGCCGGGGTAGGCGGCGGTGCAGGCGTCACTGGTGCCGAGCACGGCGTGGCCGCGGTCGAGGCCGCCGCGGGCCGCGCAGCCGCTGCCCGGGCGCCGCTTGGCGCAGTCGAACGCCGGGCCGCCGCGGAAGTAGCCGCACCGGGTGCGCTGGAGGAGGTTGCCGCCCACCGTCGCCATGTTGCGCACCTGCGGGGAGGCGGCCTTGGCCAGCGATTCGGCCAGCGCCGGATAGTCCGCGCGCAGCACCGCGTCCTCGGCGACATCGGCCATCGACGCGCCGGCCCCGAAGACCAGTTCCTCCGGCCCGGCCGTGTCGAACCCGGCCAGCTCCGGCAGCCGGCCGATGTCCACGACGGCCGACGGGGCCTCCACGCCCAGCTTCATCAGGTCGTACAGGCTCGTACCGCCGGCCAGCGGCCGCGCGCCGGGCCCGCCGTCGGCGAGGGCGGCCACGGCCTCGGCGAGGGTGGCGGGCGCGCGGTAGGAGAAGGGGCGCATCGGCTCAGCCCTCCGTGGAGCGCGCGGAGTCCGCGTAGTCGCGGACGGCGGCCACGATCCCCGGGTACGCGCCGCACCGGCACAGATTGCCGCTGAGGTACTCGCGGATCTCCTCGTCGTCCCCGGCGTGCCCCTCGGCCACGCACGCCAGGGCCGACATGATCTGGCCGGGCGTGCAGTAGCCGCACTGGAGCGCGTCATGGTCGATGAACGCCTGTTGCAGCGGGTGCGGGGTGCCGTCCGGCGCGGCCAGTCCCTCCACGGTCGTCACCGCCCGGCCCCGGGCCTGGACGGCGAGGGTCAGACAGGCCAGCACCCGGCGCCCGTCGACGAGGACGGTGCACGTGCCGCACTGGCCGTGGTCGCAGCCCTTCTTCGCGCCCGTCAGCGCCAGCCGCTCGCGCAGCACGTCGAGGAGCGATTCGCGGACGTCCACCGCGGCGCGCACCGCCGTTCCGTTGACGGCGAAGGCCACTTCCAGCGGGTCGCCGGCGCTCGGGCCGTGCTCCGGCCGCGTCGCCGTGTCGGTCATCGTCTCCTCCGGGTGCTGCGGATACGGGCGTACGGGCGGACGTACCGGGGTGCGGGGGCGCGGGGCGTGCGGGCGGCGGGCGGTCACGGGCGCTCCCGTACGGCCTTGGCGAGCGCGTCGACGATGCGCCGGAGCAGGGGGCGGGAGGTGGCGAAGTTGAGCCGTACGAAGCCGTGGCCGGCCGCGCCGAACACGGAGCCGTCGCTGAGGGCGACCTTGGCGTGCCGCAGGAAGAAGCCGCCGGGGTCGTCCAGGCCGAGCCGGCGGCAGTCCAGCCACGCCAGGTAGGTCGCCTCCGGCGTGCGGTAGCCGACCTCCGGCAGTTCGGCGGCGAGCGCCCGGTCCAGGAACCGCCGGTTCCCGTCCAGGTGGTGCACCAGGCGCCGCCGCCAGGCGTCGCCGTCGCGGTAGGCGGCGATGTTGGCGACGATGCCCAGCGTGCTCGACCCGTGCCGCGCGTGAAAGGGCAGTTCCCGCCAGCCCACCACGTCCTGTGGGTTCGTCAGGATCACTTGGGAGCACTTGAGCCCGGCGATGTTCCATGCCTTCGACGCGGAGGTCACCGTGATGGTGTGCGCCGCGGCCTCGGGGGAGAGGGAGGCGTACGGCAGGTGCCGGTGGCCGGGGTAGACCAGCCCCGCGTGCACCTCGTCGGCGATCACCCGCGCTCCGTGCGCGCTGACGACAGCGCGCAGCCCCGTCAGCTCGGCCCTCGTGAACACCCGGCCGGCCGGATTGTGGGGGCTGCACAGGACGACGGTCCGGGCGCCCGCCGCCAGCGCCGCGCCGATGCCGTCGAGGTCCAGCGTCGGGCGCCCGCCGTCGGGCGTCAGGGCCACCTCGACGAGCGGGCGGCCCAGCGCCTCGACGATCTCGAAGAACGGGGGGTAGGACGGCGTCGGGACGACGACGGGCGACCCCGGCGGGCTGTAGGCATCGATGCCCAGGCCGATGCCGGTCAGGATGTCGGGCACCAGGAAGATCCGCTCGGCCGGGACGGACCAGCCGAAGTTCCCCCGCAGCCAGTCGGCGCAGGCGGCCGGCAGCCCCGTGCGGATGTCGCGCAGCGGGTACCCCGTCTCGCCGCGGTCGACGGCCCGGTGCAGCGCCTCCCGTACCTCCAGCGGCGGCGGGAAGTCCATCTCGGCGACCCACGCGCCCAGCACCGAGGGGCCGTTCCGCCCCCACTTCAGGGAGCGCCGCGCCAGCGCGTCGGCTACGCCGATGCCGTCGAACTCGGATGTCATGCCGCGACCGCCCGCCGCCGTCCAGTAGGGCCCAGGGATGGTGCACAGGATGCAGAGGTTGCAGAGGATTCAGTGCGAGAACAGCCGCTGATTCAGTGCGAGAACAGCCGCAGTCCCGTACGGACCAGGACGATTCCGTGCTCCCGGCAGGCCGCCTCGACCTCGTCGCTGCGCCGCGAACCGCCGCCCTCGACCACGCAGCGCACGCCGTGCCCGGCGGCGACGTCGACGTTGTCCCGGAACGGGAAGTAGGCGTCCGAGGCGAGCGTGCACGGCGCTTCGCGCGCCAGCCACGCCGCGCGCTCGCCGGCGTCGAACTCCTCGACCCTCCGCAGCACGGTGTTCACCCGCTCCTGGAGCGGCGTGCCGTCCGGGAACGCGGCGCCGGCCAGCCGCGGATGGCGCCGCAGCCGCCAGCGGTCGGCCTTCTCCCCGGCCAGCCGCACGCAGTCCACCCGCGACTGCTGCCCCGTGCCGATGCCGACGGTTCTGCCGCCGGACACGTACGCCACCGAGTTCGACTGCGCGTACCGCGCCGCGATCAGACCCAGCACGGCGTCCGCGCGCAGCTCCTCGGTGAAGCCGTCCGCCGCGCCGAGGGCGGCGCCGTCGATGGTCACGGGGTCCCGGTCCTGGACCAGGCGCACCCCGAAGACGTCCCGGACCTCCTCCGGCGGCGGTACGTGGCCGGGGTCCATCTCCAGTACCAGGAACGCGCCGCGCTTCTTGCGGGACAGCGTCGCGAGGACGCCCGGCTCGTACGCGGGGGCGATGACGCCGTCGGAGACGACCCGGGCCAGCAGCCGCGCGGTGTCCGCGTCGACGGGGTGCGACAGGGCCGCCAGGTCGCCGTAGGACGAGCGCGGATCGCAGTCCCGGGCCCGCGCGTACGCGGACGCCACCGCCGACAGCGGGCCGTCCAGGGCGAAGGTGGCGCGGGCCGTCGCGTCGACGTCGCCCGCGAGGGCCGCCCCCGCCGGGGAGACGTGCTTCATGGAGGCCGCCGCGGGCGCCCCGAGCGCGTCGCTCGCCGCCCGTACCAACTGCCAGCCCTGGAGCGCGTCGAGGAGATTGACGACAGAAGGCGTGCCATTCAATACGGAGAACGGCAGCGGGCCGCCGTCCGGCATTGTCACCATGGCCCGGGCCTGCTGGGGGTTCAATCCGTATTTGAGCGGTAAGCCGGTCTGACTGCTCGGCATTCGAATGACCTCTCCTGTGTCAACAGCAGTTGGTCGGCAGGCGGCCGGCGGGTGCGTCGGGCGCTCGGCGCGGCGGCCGGGGAGCACGGTGCCCGGACACGGTAGCGGCAGGCCCGTGGCGGCCGTCAACCCGCTGACCATGCCGCCTCGGCCGCCTCGGCGCACCGCTCCCCGAGGTGTCCCCTTGCTGCCGGGGTACCGGTCCCCATACGCTCCAACGAGCTGTCCGCGAACGGTAAATGAGCCGGTTCGCCGAAGGAGGAGCCCCGCCGCCTTGGACGTAGAGAAGAAATCGGATACCCCGAACAGAGTATTACCGGCGGGCCCGGCCCCGGCAAGCTTTTCGTGGAGCTATTGGTCGCGATTCGCGCTCGTCTACTGCTGCGGGATTCTCACGGCCATGAGCCTGGGCAAGATGGCGCCCGTCGCCGTGGAACTGCGCGGCGCGCTCGGGCTGTCCCTCGACCAGATGTCGCTGGTCACCTCCGCCACGACGGCCGTCGCCGCGCTGTTCGGCATCCCGATGAGCTATCTCCTGGTCCGCTTCCCGCTCCGCTGGGCCCTGGTGACCGGCTGTCTGGTCATGGCGGCGGCGGGCTTCCTCGGCTCGCGCACCGGCGGGTTCGGCTCGATGATGGCGACCCGGCTGGTGGAGAGCCTCGGCTACGTGGCCGTGGTCGTCGCCGCGCCCGCGGTGATCATCTCGATGGGCGGCGGAGTGCGGCGCACCACCGCGCTCGCCGTGTGGGGCACCTTCTTCCCCGGCGGCCTGGCGCTGGGCCTCTTCGCCGGCGGCCTGCTGTCGGCCCGGTTCGGCTGGCGCACCTGGCTCGCCGTCGCCGCGGGCGCGCTCCTGGTGATGGGCGTCGTGGCCGCGATCGTCCTCGGCCGTGAGCACCGCGCCGACGACGACGGCGAGGAGACGGGCGTCGAGGACACGGGCGTCGAGGACACGGGCGTCGAGGACGCCGGCGGGGGCGCCGAGGGCCGGGCCGGGGCGGCGGGGGCGCGGCGCAGGTTCGTACGGCCGCTGCTGCTCGCCCTCGGGTTCGCCACCGCCAGCGGATCGATCGTCGCCGTCGTCTCCCTGCTCCCCACCTATCTGCACGAGGAACTGTCCGTCTCCACGGCCGAGGCCGGCACCCTGACCGGCGGCGTCTCGCTGGTCGGCGCGGTCGGCGGCTTCCTCAGCGGCTGGCTGCTGCGCCGCGGCGTGCCCGTGCGCCGGGTCTTCACGGCCTCGCTGCTCATGCCGCTCGGCACAGCCGTCGCGTTCCTCAGCTCGGCGGGCGTCGCCCTGAGCGCCCTCGGAGCGGTGATCGTGGCCATCGCCAACGAGATGGTCGTCGCCGCCGTGTTCGCCACGATCCCGGCGGTCGTCCGGGCCCCCGCCGACATCGGCATCACCAACGGCCTCGTGGCCCAGATCGGCAGCGTGGGTTCGCTGGCCGGACCGCCGATGGCCAGTTTCGCGGTGCTCGCGGCGGACGGCTGGTGGGCCGTGGTGCCCACGGTGCTGCTGGTGTGCGCGGCCGGCACCGTACTGCTGCGCGTTTCCGTCCGCCGGCCCCCCGCCTGATTCCGGCGGCACCGAGCGGAAACGCAGTTCAGCGCCGTGCCGCCGGATAATTGATCCATTCCGGATCGCGCCGCCGACGGATATGAGCCAATTCGATAAGATCGGCATTGTCACCCGGCCGTGCGTGAGTATGCTGAACGCGGTCGACCACCGGATTGATTGATCATTCGGCGTTGCCCGGCGAGGCCGCCCGGAGGTGGGGACGCGTGATCCACGATCAGAATTCCGATCTCTTGGACGAAGTGCGCGCCGAAGTACGGACCTGGCTAAAGGAGAATTGGCAGGTCAACCTGTTGCTCGGGGAATGGTGGCAATTGCTGGCGGACGCCGGTTTCGCCTTTCCCACCTGGCCCGCCGGCATGGGCGGCCGGAAAACGCGGCGCGAAGCGGCCAAGGTCATAACCGAGGAAATCGGCCGGGCCGGCGCGCTCGGCCCGCCCGGCGGCGTCGGCCAGATGATCGGCGGCCCCATCCTCCTCGAATTCGGCACCGAGGAGCAGCGCCGGCGCTGGGTGCCCGCGCTGGCCGCCGGAGCCGAATCCTGGTGCCAGCTCTTCAGCGAGCCCGGCGCCGGCTCCGACCTCGCCGGCCTCCAGCTCCGTGCCGAGCGCGACGGCGACCGATGGGTGGTCAACGGCCAGAAGCTCTGGTCCCGGGAGGCCGAGACCGCCGAGCGCGGCCTGCTCCTCGCCCGTACCGATTCCTCCGTGCCCAAGCGCAAGGGCATCAGCTACTTCGTCGTCGACCTCGACCAGGACGGCGTCGAGGTGCGGCCCATCCGGCAGATGAACGGCCGCGCCACCTTCAACGAGGTCTTCCTCACCGACGTCGTCGTCCCCGCCGAGAACCTTGTCGGCGCCCTCGGCCAGGGCTGGCCGGTGGCCCAGGCGTCCCTCATGTACGAGCGGCTGGAGGTCGGCGGCGGCGGAGTGCTCCGGCCCGCCCGCATCGCCTCGCCCGGCCGGCGCGGCGGCATGCTCGACCGCCGGATCAGCGACCTCGTCGAGGAGAGCCGCCGCGCCGAGCGCGAGCGGCCCGTCGTCCCCGGAGTCCGTACGCCCGCCGCCATGACCCGCCTCGCGCGGGACGTGGGCAAGAACCAGGACCCGCTCGTACGCCAGCGGATCGCGGCCATGCACGCCATGTCGGAGGCCAACCGCATGCGCGTCCGCCAGGCGCGGGCCGTGCGCCGCAGAGGCCGCGAGGCCGGGCCCGAGGCGTCCATGGGGAAGCTCGTCAGCTCCGAACTCGGCCGCGAGGCCCGCGACATTAGCCTCTCGCTGCTGGGCGCCGAGGGAATGGTGACGGAAGGCGACATCACCGCCGGCGGCGCGTTCCAGCAGATGGCGCTCTCCGTGCAGTCCCTCTCCATCGCCGGCGGCACGGACGAGATCCAGCGCAATCTGATCGGCGAACGCCTCCTCGGACTGCCCCGCGAACCGGAAGTGGACCGCGACGCCCCCTTCCACCAACTGCGCGTCGGCACGCAGGAAAAGGAGCCGGACGACAGCGGCGCCGGACCGCGCCGGTAAGCCGCACCACCGCGCGACGAAGACGGCCGCACACCGCGGCCCGTACGGACGTATTGGCATCGGCGCCACCGGGAGCAGCGTGAACCACGCGAGTTCGGCAAGCACCGCGATGACGGCCATCCCTTCGAGCCCGGCCGGTATGTCGCTGACGGCCGGTACGTCGAACGCGACGGCGCGGTCCGGGAGGCGCCCGTGAGCACCGCACGCGACCTCGACGCGGAAGGCGGCGCGCTGGCCGTCGCCGCGCTGCGCGACGCCGGGGTGGACACCGTCTTCACGCTGTCCGGCGGCCACATCTTCTCGCTGCTGCACGCGGCGGCCGAGGCCGGCCTGCGCGTCGTCGACGTCCGCCACGAACAGACGGCCGTCTTTGCCGCAGAGGCGTACGCCAAGCTCACGCGCCGCCCCGGCGTCGCGCTGCTCACCGCCGGGCCCGGCATCACCAACGGCATCAGCGCCCTGGCCGGCGCCTGGTTCAACGGCTCCCCGCTCGTCGTGCTCGGCGGCCGGGCCGCGCAGCGCCACTGGGGCTCCGGCTCCCTCCAGGAACTCGACCATGTCCCCCTGGTCGCGCCCGTCACCAAGGCGGCCCGTACGGTCACCGCGACCGGCCGCATCGCCGACGAGGTGCGCGACGCGCTCGCGCTGGCCACCAGCCCGCACCGCGGCCCGGTCTTCCTGGACTTCCCCATCGACGTGCTCCACCGCCGCGCCGCCGCCACCCCCACCCGGCCACCGGCCCCGCCGCCGTCCCCCGCCCAGGCCGACCCGGACGAGGTCGACAAGGCCGCCGCCCTGCTGGCCGGCGCCGAGCGGCCCGCCCTCGTCGCGGGCGGCGACGTCTGGTGGGGCGGCGCCTGGCCGGCGCTGCGCCGCTGCGTCGAGGAGCTGCGGATACCGGCGTTCATGAACGGGCAGGGGCGCGGCTGCCTGCCCGCCGACCACGAACTGGCCTTCGCCCGGACCCGGCGGGCCCTCACGGAGGCCGACGTCGTCGCGGTCGTCGGCACGCCGCTCGACTTCCGGCTGTCCTTCGGACGGTTCAAGGACGCGCGGGTCATCCACATCGTCGACGATCCGGCCCGTCGCGCCGCCCACGTGGCGACGGCCGCGGCGCCCGCCGGGGATCTCACCGCGATCCTCGACGCCATGGCCGCGTGGCGCGGCGAGCGCCGCGGCCACGAGGAGTGGATCGACCGGCTCCGGGAGCGGGAGCGGGCCCTGCGCCGCGCCGAGGAGGCGCAACTGACCTCGGACAGCGCGCCCATCCACCCGGCGCGGGTGATCGGGGAGGTACGGGCCCAGCTCGACCGGGACGCCGTCGTGGTCGGCGACGGCGGCGACTTCGTCTCGTACGCCGGGAAGTTCCTCGACTCCCACCGCCCCGGCCACTGGCTCGACCCCGGCCCGTACGGCTGCCTGGGCAGCGGCGTCGGATACGCCGCCGCGGCCCGGCTGTGCCACCCCGGCCGCCAGGTCGCCCTGCTCCTCGGCGACGGCGCGTTCGGCTTCTCCGCGAGCGACGTCGACACCCTCGTACGCCACCGGCTCCCCGTCGCCATGATCGTCGGGAACAACGGCATCTGGGGGCTGGAGAAGCACCCCATGCGCGATCTCTACGGCAGCGACATCGCCGCCGACCTGCAACCGGGGTGCAGATACGACCAGCTCGTCCAGGCGCTCGGCGGCGCCGGGGAAGTGGTCGAACGCCCGGCGGACATCGCACCGGCGCTGCGCCGCGCGTTCGCGGCGTCCGTGCCCTATCTCGTGAACGTGCTGACGGACCCCAAGGTCTCCTACAAGCGCTCCTCGAAACTCGGATGATTGCCATGAACCCAACGACTGGCCATGTCGCGCCCGCGCGGGAGCGGCTGCACTTCGGCGTACTGCAGTTCTTCTCCTGGCCGGGCCGGAAACACCCGCTGCCCACCGTCTACGACCGGGCGCTGAACCGCATCGACATCATGGAGCGGTCCGGGGCGTACGAGGCCGTCTGGCTGGCCGAGCACCACTTCACGACGTACTCCGTGTCGCCCTCGGTGAGCGTCATGGGGGCGCTGGTGGCCGCCCGGACCCGGCGGCTGCGGATCGGCACCGCCGTGTCCCTGGCCCCCATGTACCACCCGCTGCGGCTCGCCGAGGAGATCGCGCTGCTCGACGTCGTCTCCGGCGGACGCGTCAACTGGGGCGCGGGCCGCGGCAACGACCCCGGCGAGTTCCAGGTGTTCGGCCTCGACCTCGACAGCAGCTACGCGCGGTTCCGCGAGAACGTGGACATCGTGCTGCGGGCCTGGCAGGACGAACGCCTCACCTACCACGGCGACTTCCATACGTTCGAGGACGTCGAGGTGTTGCCCAAGCCCCTCCAGCGGCCGCACCCGCCGGTCTGGCTGGCGTCCTCGTCGCCCGACGCGATCGCCTGGTCCGCGGCGGCCGGCCACTCCATCCTCATGGACCCGCACTCCACCCACGCGGACATCGGCGTCAAATACGCCGCCTACCGCGCGGGGCTCGCGGACGCCGGCCACCCCGTCGACGGGCGGGTCACCCCGATGGCCCGGCTGATCGCCGTCGCGCCGACGGACGAGGAGGCGCGGGAGATCGCGCTGCGGGGCGCGCGGTGGACCGTGGGGTCGATGAGCGACCCCTCCCGGCGCAAGTACTCCAAGCGGCTGCGGCCGGGCGCGCCGCCGCCGGACGAGGGGGCCCGCCGGAGCGCCGTGGACCGGTATGTGGACGACGTCATCATCCACGGCAGCCCGGCCAGGGTCGCCGAGCGGATTCAGGCCCTTCAGGAACAGATTGGGCTGCACTACCTGCTCTGCGCCCCACTGAGTCACAGCTCATTCCTGCTCTTGACAGACGAGGTGATCCCGAAGCTCGTGTGAGGCATAATTTTCCCACCAGGCCGAACAGGAACACCGAATGCCGAGCGTCCCCATGCGACGCGGCCGTCGGCCTTTTCACCGAGTTCCGTGTGATCACCCGTTGGGGGCTGAGCTTGATCGTCAACCAGTGTCTGCTCGTCGATGGGGACGACACGCTATGGGAGAACAACATCTATTTCGAGCGTGCCATCGAGGAGTTCATCGACCTCGTGTTCCACGACCGGACGACCCGCGCCGAACTGCGCGCCATGCTCGACGAGATCGAGACCGCCAACTGCAAGGTGCACGGCTACGGCGCCAAGAGTTTCGTGCGGAGCCTGCACGAATGCTATGAGCGCGTGCACGCGCAGGTCGCCTCCGTCGACCACGCGCAGGCCATCGCCGAGCTGGGCGACCGCATCCTCGACCAGGTGCCCGTGCTGATCCCCGGAGTGCGCGAGACCCTGTCCCACCTCCAGCGCCGCCACCGGCTGATCCTGCTGACGAAGGGGGAGTTCGATGAGCAGACCACCAAGGTCGAACGGTCCGGGCTCGCTCCGCTCTTCGAGGACGTCGTCGTGGTCCCGGAGAAGACCGTCGACACGTACACCACGGTGGTGGAGCAGGCCAAGGCCGACGCCGAGCGCACATGGATGATCGGCAACTCCCCGAAGTCGGACATCGTGCCCGCCCTCGCGGCAGGGCTGCGCGCCGTGTACGTACCGCACCCCGACACCTGGGTGCTGGAGCGGCAGCCCGTGCCCGAGGCCCCCGACCACCTGCTCCAGCTCGCCCGCTTCTCCGACCTGGCGGAGCACTTCTGATGGACCGCCGCCCGCGCCTGGTCGCCGTCGGGGACGCGCTCGCCGACATCGTCGTCGCGGCAGGGCCCGGCGACTGCGAGGCGCTGGGCGTCGCCCCGGGCACGGCGGCCTTCCGCGACCGCGCGGCCCTGGAGGCCGCCGTGGCCCGCCTCGCCGGCGGCGGCCCGGTGGCCCCCACCGCGGGCGGCAGCGCCGCCAACACCTGCGTCGCCTTCGCGGCGAGCGGCGGCCACGCGTCGCTGCTGACGGCCTCGATGACGGACGATCTGGGGCGGTCGATCGCCGAGGACCTGGCCGCGCGCGGCGTGCGTGTACCGCTGCCGCGGGGGTTCAGGGCGACGACCGGAGCGTCCGGCACTGTCAGTGCGGCTGACGTGGACAGTGCGGCCGACGCGGTCCGGGTGGCCGAGGCGGCCGGCCCGGTCGGCGCGGTGAGCGACTTCGCCGCGACCGGCCGATGTCTGGTGCTGCTCCTGCCCGACGGTGAGCGGGCCTTTCTGATCTGGCAGGGCGAACCATGGCGGCTGCGGGCTCTGCGGGAGGCCGTGGCCGCCTACTTCGTCCGGGACGAGCCGTGCGACGCGGTGCTCTTCGAGGGGTATCTGCTCGCGGCCGACGAGGGGCTGGAGGTGGCGCGGTCCGTCCTGGCCCGGGCCCGGGCCGTCGGCGCGGCCCGGGTGCTGGCCCTCTCCGACCAGCGGCTCGTGCTGGAGCACCGGCGACGCTTCGAGGCCGTGCTGGCGGCCGGGGTGGACGTCGTCGTCGGCAACGAGGCCGAGGCGACGGCGGCGACCGGCAGGGCGACGGCGCGGGACGCGGCGGCCGAACTGGCCCGGCGGGGCGCGCTGGCCGTCGTCACGCTGGGCCGCCGCGGGGCGCTGGTCCACGGCCCCGCCGGGCGCCACCTGGTGACCGGTGCGGAGATCGTCCCGGCTCCGAGCGCGCTCGGAGCCGGGGACGCGTTCGCCGGAGGGTTCCTGTTCGGCCTGCTCTCCGGCGCGGAGCACTCCGTGTGCCTGGCGCTCGGCACGGGCCGGGCGCGGGCGGTGCTGAAGGTCAGGCAGGCGCGCGCGCCCGTCCGCGGGCCCACCGGCGGCGCGCCGCCGATGACGTCGGCCGGTGAAATTCCTTGACCCTTTTATCTGCTGTCACGCGACCGTACTCGTATGCCTTTGGACATGACTGACGGCGGAATTCTGTTGAACAGAACGACGCTTGCTCCGACCGCACGGATGTGTTTAGCCTTACCGGGCGAGAAAACCCCTTTGTGAGAAGGAGATCGTCGACGTGACGACTACGGTTCGCACCGAAGGAATTGGTCCCTCCGCGGTTTTCGCACTCCCTTGGCTGGTGGCGGCCGAGCGCGGCTACTTCGCCGCCGAGGACATCGAAGTGGAATTCGTCAAGAATCGGGCCGAACAGACCCTCACCGAGCCCGCCGAAGACCATCAGCTCGTCGACTCCATCCGCAATCACGTGCCGTTCGAAGAGGGCCGCGTCGATCTGTACCGGGCCTGTGAATGGGGGCAGATCCGGCGGGCGCACGACAGCCGGCGGGGCGCGAAGATCATCGGAAAGCGGTCCTCCATCGCGGTGATGGCTCTGATGGCGGCGCCCGGTTCGCCGTACACCTATCCGCAGACCCTCGCGAACGCCCCGATCGCCGTCAGCTTCCACAACGGCAACCACTACGCGGCCATCCAGATGCTGGAGGGGTTTCTGACGGGCCCTGAGATCAAGACGGTCGGCTATCACACCCTCGACGGCTACCACGCCGTCAAGAAGGGCGAGGCCGCCGCCGTGGCGCTCTCCGAGCCGTGGATCGCGCTGGCGGAGAAACAGGGATTCCAGAAGGTCATCGAGACCCATTACGCGGGCCTGGAACTCGCCGCGCCCGACTTCGACCCCGCCGTGTACGCGGCCTGCAACCGGGCCATCGGCCGCGCCATCGCCGACATCAACGCCGACAAGCGCCGGTATCTGCACTACCTCATCGACTCGCTGCCGGAGGAATTCCACGGCGAGCTGACCCCGGACGACTTCCACCTGCCCCGGCTGCGCTACGCGGAGCCGGCCCCGTACACCCGCGAGGAGTTCGAGAAGTCCTACGCGTGGATGCGGCAGTGGGGCCTGATCGAATCCGGCGCGGCATACACGGATCTGGTCGTCGAACTCCCCGGCACGGACGCCCGCAAATAACCGGCGCACCACTTCGTGAGGGAGCGAACATGTCCGAGACCGACTCGCAGGAATGGGGCGTCCGGGTCCGCACCGGATGCCGCGTCAGCTTCACCCTCATCGACCTCAACGGCGAGACCGGCCGGCGCAACGGCATGGCGTCCATGGCGCTCCGCTCGCCCGGCTTCGAGGCCCTGGTCCTGCCGGCCGAGCACGACACGGTCGAGACCGACGAGAACGGGGCCGCCCACGCGGACGCCGTGACCGCGCTCCTGGAACGGCTGCGCACCGCCTGGGACGGGCCCGCCGCCCGCGTCGTCATCACCAAGGGGCTGCCGCCGCACACCGGCTTCGGCTCCGGCACCACCACCGCGGTCGCGGTCGGCCGCGCGTACGCCCAGTTCACCGGCCGGCCCATCGACGGCGCGGAGATCGCGCGGGCCGCGGGCCGGGCGGGCACCTCGGGCGCCAGCCCCAACCTGATCGAGCGCGGCGGCTTCCTGGTCGACGGCGGGCACCGCAACCCCGACGACTTCTCCGACGACCCGAAGCGCTACCTCGTGCCGACCCGGTACGCGGGCGGCGGCCGGCGGCCCCCGGTGCTGATCTCCACGCCGTTCCCCACCTGGCCGATCCTCGTGATCATCCCGAACGGCCACCAGATGCACGGCGAGGTGGAGCGCGAGTTCTTCGCCCGTACGCTGCCGATCCCCGCCGAAGAGGCCCGGCGCACCGCCCACGCCGTCCTGATGAACCTCGCCACCTCCGTCATGGAGGCCGACTACCGGGCCTTCTGCGAGGCCGTCAACTTCCTCACGTACGAGAGCTACTTCAAGCAGAAGCAGATCGGCATGCAGTCCGACCAGGTCGTCTCCCTCCTGGAGGAGGCCCGGAACGGCAAGGAGATCGACGCCATCGCGATGAGCTCCGAAGGCCCGATGTGCTACGCCTTCACCCGCCGGCCGCGGGCCGCCGTGGAGCGCCTCACCGAGCTGCGCGAGAGCGGCGTGGTGCGCGAGTTCTGGTTCAGCGGCGCGCGGAACGCGCCCGCCACCGTCGAGTGGATCCCCGCCCTCGACGACCTGTCCCTGGTCGACTGAGAGACCCCTTGGCCGGCTGAGCGGCCGCGAGCGGGAGGACAGCGCGTTGCCGAAGAGGTATTCCACGAAGAACCTGGTCGCCCGGCGGGAGCCGGAGCCCGGCCGGAGCGGGGTGGGGCGGTTCGAGTTCACCGACGACTACTCCGTCTTCCACTACGGAAAGATGCCGGACCGGATTCCGGACAAGGGCCAGGCGTGCTGCCGCATCGCGGCCTTCAACTTCGACCTGTTCGCCCGGGCCGGCATCCCCACTCACTACCGCGCCTTCCACCCGCCCAACGAGCTGGAGTTCACCCTCCTGCGCGTCATCGACCCCCAGCGCCAGCCGCTCGCCCCCACCGACGTCAACCACCTGATCCCGCTCCAGGTCATCTTCCGCAACATCATCCCGCCCGGCTCCTCCGTACTCCGCCGCCTCGCCCTGGGACGGCTCACACCGGCCGACATCGGGCTGACCGCGCCGCCCCGGCCGGGCGCCGTCCTGGACCGCCCGGCCATCGAATACACCACCAAACTGGAGGAGATCGACCGCTTCGTCGACCGCGGCGAGGCCGCCAAGACCGGCGGCCTGGACGGCGACCAGCAGGCCGCCCTGGAGGAGCGCACCCGCGCCGTGGACGAGATCGTCACGGAGCACGCGCGGAGCGTCGGCCTCGTCCACGCCGACGGGAAGGTCGAGTTCGGCCGCGACGACCGCGGCACGCTGCTCCTCGTCGACCACGCGGGCACGCCCGACGAGGCCCGGCTGCTGCTCGACGGGGCCCACGTGAGCAAGCAGGTCTTCCGCGACCACTACGCCGCGTGCGGCCTCCAGGACCGGGTCGAGGACTGGGTGCGCGAAGGGCGCCCCCGCGCCACCTGGCCCACCCCGCCGCCGCTGCCCGCCGAGGTCGTGGCGCTGGCCGCGGAGATGTACCGCTCGCTGTGCGAGACCTGGACCCGTACGCGCGTATGGGGCGCCCGCCCGCTGGACGAGGTCGTGCGGCGGCTCGCGGACGCCGTGCCCGGGGCCGGCCGGGGCGGTGCGTGATGGACCTGGTCATAGTCGGCTGCCAGGCCGGCGACGAGGGCAAGGGCAAGATCACGGACCTGGTGAGCGAGGGCGCGTACGCCGTCGTCCGCTACCAGGCCGGCCCCAACACCGGGCACACCGTCGTCGCGGACGGCGGCGAGCACCGCTTCGTACAGGTGCCCGCCGGGGTGCTGCGCGGCGCCGTCGGCGTGCTCGGCGGCGGCTGCGTCGTCGACCCGCGCTCCCTGCTCACGGAGCTGGCCGACCTCCGGGACGGCGGACTCGACATCGACCTGCGGATCAGCGAGTCGGCGCACGTGATCTTCCCGTACCACATCGCCCAGGACATCGCCCAGGACGACTGGCGCGGCGCGGAGCTGGCCACCTCGGCGGCGACCGGCTTCGCCGACGGCACCGGCCGGATCGGCACCACCCGCCGCGGCGTCGGGCCCTGCCGCGAGGACAAGGTCGCGCGGATCGGACTGCGCCTCGTCGACCTGCTCGACGCGGACCTGCTCGCCGCCCGCCTGTCCCGCATCGTCCCGCTCAAACGGGCCCTGCTGGAACGGGTCTTCGGCCGCCCGGACGGCGCGGAACCGGTGACCGCCGAGGTCGACCGGCTCGTCGAGGAGTACGGAGCGGCGGGCCGCGCCCTGGAGCCGTATCTGTGCGACACCTCCACCTGGCTGCGCCGGGCCCGGGCCGAGGGCAAGTACCTCGTCTACGAGGGCTCGCAGAGCTTCGGACTCGACCTGGAACAGGGCACGTACCCGTACGTCACCAGCGGATTCACCGGCGCCGCCGGGGTGACGGTGGGCACCGGCACCTCCCCGGCGCAGCGGTTCACCGTCCTCGGCGTCGCCAAGGCGTACATGGTGCAGGTCGGCGGCGGCCCGCTGGTCGGCGAGCTGACCGGAGCCACCGCCGAGCACCTGGTCAGCCGCGGCCGGGAATGGGGCACCGTCACCGGGCGCCGCAGGCGCGTCGGCTGGTTCGACGCCCCCATGGTCCGGCGCGCCATCGCCGTCGAGGGCATCACCGAACTCGTCCTGACCAACCTCGACGTGCTCGCCGGACTGGACGAGGTCCAAGTGATCACGGGCTACCGCGTCGGCGGGCGGACCGTGGACGCCTACCCCGTGCGGCTGCGGGACGCCGCCGCGGCGACCCCCGTGCTGGAGCGGCTGCCGGGCTGGCCGGAGCAGGACTGGACCGAGGTGGCGCACCGGGGCGCGGCGGCCCTGCCGGCGGCCGCCCGGCGGTACATCGACCGGCTGGCGGCGCTCCTGGACGTGGAGATCATCGCCGCGGGCGTCGGCCCGGACCGCCGGGACACGGTCCCGCTCTCCGAGACCTCGCTGCTGTCCGAGAAATGAGCGCGACCCCGCGTCCCGGCGGCGCACGGAGCGCCCACCAGCCGCCGCCGGAATCCGCGGACGCGGTGGAGGAGGGGACGGGACGTGGGTGAGCAGCGCGTCAACCGATGCCTGATCACGGCCGAGCGGGTCTGGGACGGCCGGGCGCCCGAGCCCGTCCGCGAGGGCTTCGTCCGCATAGAAGGCGAGCTGATCACCGCCGTCGGACGCCGCGCCGACCTCGGCGCCGACGCCGCCCGCGACACGCCCCACATCGACCTGCCCGGCGCCACGCTCCTCCCCGGCCTCGTCAACGGCCACGTCCACATGGCCCTGTCCGGCTCGGACACACCCATCCGCGACTACCGGCGCGAGGCCCGCGCCGGCGACGCCGCCCTGGCCGTACGCGCGGTGCGCAACCTGCGGTCCGCCGTCGAGTCCGGCGTCACCACGGTGCGCGACCTCGGCACCGTCGACGAGGTCGCCTTCCCGCTGCGCGCCGCCGTCGCCGACGGCCTCGTACCGGGCCCGCGGGTGCTCGCCGCCGGCCGGCCGATCACCGTGACCGGCGGCCACTGCCACTGGTTCGGCCACGCGTGCGACACCGCCGCCGAGGTCCGCGTCGCCGTCCGCCGCCAGGTCCGCGACGGCGCCGACTGGATCAAACTCATGCTCAGCGGCGGCAATCTGACCCCGCGCAGCAACCCGCTGCGCCCCCAGTACAGCGCGGCGGAGGTCCGGGCCTGCGCCGAGGAGAGCGACCGGCTCGGCGTGCCGCTCGCGGTCCACGCCTACGACCCCGTGAGCATCCGCCGCGCGGTGGACGCCGGGGCCCGCACCCTGGAGCACTGCCTGTTCGAGACGGAACGGGGCATCGAATACGACCCGGTCACCGCGGAGCTGATGGCCGAGCGCGGCATCGCGTTCGTCCCCACCATCAGCGGCGCGATGCACCGGATGCGCGACGCCGCGCCCGGCACGCCCGCGCCGGTCGCCGCGCGGTTCCACAAGAAGCAGACGCGGATCCGCGAGGTCTTCCGGAATCTGCTGGCGGCGGGGGCGCCGGTGGTCGCCGGGTCGGACGCCGGGGTGCCGCAGCGGTGCTTCGACGGCTTCCCGGCCGACCTGGCCGCCCTCGTCGGGGACGACGGCATCGGAATGACCGCACGCCAGGCGCTGGCGGCGGCGACCTCCGGGGCCGCGGAACATCTGGGAATCAGTGATACGGGCGTCCTCGCACCGGGCCGGCGGGCGGATCTGCTCGCGGTGCGGGGCGACCCCCTGCGCGATATCAGCGCCATCGTCCAGCCCATCGTGGTCCTCGCCGGAGGAGTACAGGTGCTAAGGCCCCCGGGGGCCTGACAGGAGCGGCACATGAAATTCGGGATATTCTTCGAGCTTTCGGTACCGCAGCCACTGGCGCGGGATGCCGAGATGAAGACCTACCAAGACGCGCTGGAACAGTGCCGGCTGGCCGACGAACTGGGATTCACCACGGCCTGGGCGGTGGAACACCACTTCCTCCAGGAGTACTCCCACTGTTCGGCCCCCGAGGTGTTCCTGACGGCCGCCGCCATGTCCACCGAGCGGATTCGGGTCGGACACGGCGGCGTCGTCTGCGTACCGCAGATCAACCACCCCATCCGGGTCGCGGAGCGCGCCGCCGTGCTCGACATCGTCTCCGGCGGCCGCCTCGACGTCGGCACCGCCCGGGCCTCGACCATCACGGAACTCGGCGGCTTCAGGGCCGACCCCGACAGCACGAAGATCTCCTGGGACGAGTACGTCCATGTGCTGCCCCGGCTCTGGACCGAGGAGCGCACGGCCTACGAGGGCACCACGTTCTCCTTCCCCGAACGGCCCGTCGTCCCCAAGCCCGTACAGGACCCGCACCCGCCGCTGTGGGTGACCGTCACCTCGCCGGGGACCGAGCGCGACGCCGCCGACCGCGGCATCGGCTGCCTCGGCGTGGCCGCGGCGAGCTTCAAGGAGCAGGAGGCGCGCACCGCCGACTACCGCAAGCGCGTCCAGCAGTGCGACCCCGTCGGCGCCGTCGTCAACGACCAGGTCGCCACCATGAACTACCTCTTCTGCCACGAGGACGACGCCGTCGCGAGCCGGATCGGCGGCGCCATGTTCACCGGCTTCGGGCTGCTCAACAGCCACCTGCTGTGGGCCCGCGAGGTCTACCCCACACCGGCCTACCGGTCGCTCGGCAACCTGGCCGCGGGCAGCGTCGCGCAGATCCGGCACGACGATCCCGGCGAGCGGCGCCCCATCCCCGACGGCATCGCCATCGGCAGCCCCGACCAGATCATCAAGGCCATCGGGATATGGGAGTCCATCGGCGTGGACGCCATCAACTTCCTGCTCAACACCACCGATCTGGTGCCGCAGGAGCAGGTGCTCGCGAGCATGCGGTTGTTCGCCGCGGAAGTCATGCCCCACTTCGAGAAGGAGGCCCGCTGATGCTCATCGGTACCGCGGACCCCGAGGCGCTGGCCGCCGACGCCCCGTACGTCACCTCCCTCGCCACCGAGCCCCTGGTCTGCCGCGGCGTGGAACTGCTCCAGGCCGTGTACGAGGTGCACAGCGCCGCCCGGCTCGACCTGCTGCCCCCGGCCCTGCACCCCGTGAACCCGCCGGCGATCACCCTGACGGTCCTGACGGCGCGCGAGAGCGAGGCCGGCCCGTTCGCCCTCGCCGAGACCCGGATCGTCTGCCGCAGCGGCGTCCGCAGCCGGGGCTTCCAGGTGTCCTGCTTCGTCCAGGGCGCCGCCGCCGGGCGACTCCTCGCCGACCGGTGGGGATTCAAGGCCCGCGCGGCCGAGATCGAGGTACGCCCCCGCCACCTCGGCACCACGGCCGTGGTGCGGTGCGACGGCGCGCCCGTACTCGACCTGCGGATGCTGCACCCGCAGGCCATCTCCGCCGCCGACGTGCAGTTCACCGACAGCATGCAGCTCGCCCGGACGGCGGCCGGCCACCGGCTCGTACAGGTCGAACGGGCGTACAGCATCGAGACCGTGGAGCGCGGCCGGCCATCGCTGCGCGTGTTCGACGGCGCCGCGCTGGGCGAGCCGCGACTGCGCCCGACCCAGCCCGTGTCGGCGCTCGCGCTCACCGGCGAACTGACCATCCGGCCGGTCCGCTATGTGTGCCGGGCCGACATCAGCGCCTTCGAGGGGACGGAACGAGTTGGCTGAGCAGCCGAGCCCGCGCGACGAACGAGACGAACGAGATGAACGCGACAAACGAGGCGCACGCGGTGAACGCGGCGAACCAGCCGCCCCGCACGTCGAGCCCGCCTATCTGCGCGGACACGAACGGGCGGCGCCCATGCAGAAGGGGCCCGGCGGGCCGCTGCGAGGCGTCCGGGTGGTGGACCTCACCCGCGCCGTCTCCGGCCCCTTCTGCACCATGATCCTCGGCGACCTCGGCGCCGAGGTGATCAAGGTCGAGCCGCCGGCGGGCGACCTCCCGCGGTTCGCCGGGCCGTTCACCACGGACGACACCGGGCGGCAGATCGGCGGCCTCTTCGGCAGCATCAACCGCAACAAGCGCGGCATCGTCCTCGACCTGTCCACCCCCGCCGACCGCGAGACGCTGCTCAGGCTCGTGGACACGGCGGACGTCCTCGCCGAGAACTACCGGGCGGGCGTCATGGAACGGTGGGGCCTGTCCTACGAAGCGCTCCACGCGCGCAACCCGGCGATGGTGTACGCGGCGATCCGCGGCTTCGGCGACCCGCGCACCGGCAGCAGCCCGTACGGGGACTGGCCCGCGTACGACGTCGTGGCGCAGGCCATGGGCGGGCTCGTCAGCATGACGGGCGCCGACGCGTCGCAGCCGGTGCGGGTCGGCCCCACCATCGGCGACCTCTACCCGGCCGCCCTCTCCGCGATCGGCATCGTCTCCGCCGTGCTGCACGCCCGTCAGACCGGACAGGGCCAGATGGTCGACGTGGCCATGGTCGACTCGATCGTCTCCCTCTGCGAAACGGCCGTATACCGCTATTCGTACACCGGCGTCGTGAGCCGGCCCACCGGCAACAGCCATCCGCAGCTCGTGCCCTTCGACATCTATCCGACGAAGGACGGGAAATGCGCGATAGCCGCGCCGACCCCCAACCACTGGAAAATCCTCTGCGATGTCATCGGGCGCCCGGAACTCGTCGACGACGAGCGGACGAATTCCAACGGCGCCCGGGTCGCGAACGCCGAATTCGTGCAACAGGCGGTGACGGAGTGGACGGCCGAACGGACGACCGCCGAGATAGCGGAAACGCTGGGCGGCCGCGTCCCGGTGGGCCCCGTCAACGACGCCGCCGACCTCTTCACCGACCCCCATGTACGGGCCCGGGACATGCTCGTCGCCGTCGAGCAGCCGGCGGGCGCCCGCCCGGTGGTCTTTCCCAACTGCCCCATCCGCTTCACCTCGACGCCCTCCGGCGTCTACCGCCGGCCGCCGCTGCTCGGGGAGCACACCGAGGAGGTACTGGCCGAACTGAACTGTATAGGCAGCCCGGACAGCCCGGACAGCCCGGACAGCCCGGACGGCCCCGACGGAATGGCCCCCGGGGGCGGAGCGGCACAATCGCCGTAGCGAACCCGCCGCTCGCGGCAGGTCCTTCGTGAACCGCCTTCAGCCGCGGCGACCCGTCAGGGCCAGCAGCCTGGCCTGCGGGTCGTCGCCGGCGGCCGGGGCCGTGTCCAGCTCGGCGAACCCCCACTGCTTCAGCATCTGCGGCCGCGCGTCGAAGATCGCCGTGCACGCCTCGACGAGCTCCGCCGGCAGCCGGGGGTCCTGCCCGGCCGCCGTGCCGATGTCCCAGCCGTGGATCAGCACGTCGATGAACCGCTGCCGCGCGTAGACCCGGCCCGGCCGCTCCCCGTACGACAGGGGCCACAGCCGCTCCATCGCGCCCTCGGCCGCGAACGCCTCGGCCGCGGCGGCGGCCGACGCCTCGTAGGCGCTGACCGGATCGTCCCGGAGCAGATCGCCGTCGAGGCTTTTCCCGACCTCCTCGATCGTGCGGCCCAGGCCGAGTTCCCGGACCCAGAAATTCCCCGCCACCAGATGGTTGACGATATGCCGTATGTCCCAGCCCGGACAGGGGCTCGGCGCGTCCCATTGATCCGCACGGACGCCGCCGATGAATTGGCCGGTCGAGCGGAGCGATTCCTCGTGTAAGGCTCGAACATCCATGGCAGCACATTAGGCGATTTCCGCTGCGCTTCCCATGGGAATGACGCTATTCCCGATCCCCGGTGGTGTCGAGAATCCGCTGAATCGACCGGTCGTACGCGCAGGTGCGGCCGAACGCCTTCGCCGCCAGCGAGCGGCGGAACGCCGGGTCCACCGCCGCCACCTCGCCCCCGGCGGCCCCGAGGGCGCGCAGCACCTCGCCGTAGTCCGCCGGATCCACGACGGGCAGCACGCTCGGGAAGTTCTTGGCGGCGGCCCGCAGCATGGCCGGGCCGCCGATGTCGATCGAGTCCAGCGCCCCGGCGATGCCGTCGTCGGCCACGAGATCCTTGAAGTTGCAGGCGAGCACGTCGATCCGGGGGATGCCGTGCTGATGCGCCTCGGCCTCGTCCGACGCGTTGCCCCGCCGGTAGAGCAGCCCGCCGAAGACCGACGGGTGGAAGGCCCGCACCCGGCCGCCCATCATCTCCGGCACCCCCGACAGGTCCCCGATGACGGCCGCGTCCATGCCCGCGTCCCGCAGCAGCCCCGCGGTACCGCTGGTCGCCACGAGCGACGCGCCCAACTTCCGCAGCCCGGCCCCGAATTCCACGATGCCGGTCTTGTCCGTCACCGACAGCACTGCGTACATCCGGCCATCCCCTCCGTCGTCCTCGCACGAGCGCGACCACTCGCGGTGTCCTGGGCCGCCGGCGGACTCCGATCCCGATCCCGCGTCCGGTCTTGTTTCCGGTCCCGTCTCCGGTCTCGCGGACTCAGCCGGCGAACAGCTTCTCCACCCGGGACAGCGTCTCGCGCACATTCGCCTCGTCGATGGCCGCGTGCGCCTCGTGCGGCGTCAGCCAGCGCAGCGGCGCGTCCGAGTGCTCCGGCCGTACGGCGTCCGGATGCCCGGTGGCCAGGACGAACCGCAGGTCGGCGTGGTCGTGCGCGGGCTCCCGGCTGCTGGCCGGCACGGGCACGACCGCCGCGTGCACGATCTCCGCGTCCGGCCAGGGCGCCAGATCGCTCAGCCCCGTCTCCTCCTGCCCCTCCCGCACGGCGATGGCGAGCGGATCGCTCTCGCCCGGATCGCCGTGCCCCCCGACCAGCAGCCAGGACTCGTGGCGCTTGTGCCAGCGCAGCAGCACCCGGCCGCTGCCGGGGTGGACGATGAACGCGGAAGCGGTGATGTGCAGGGGCAGCGACCGCGACCAGGGGTCCTCGGCGGTCTCGATGAGGGAGCGGATCCGCTCGACGTCGGCGCGCTCCGCGTCGTCGTGCGGGGTGAGTCGGGCGAGCCTGTCGGCGGCTGACTGCTGTGCGGCAAACATACGACGCATCCTAGGGTCTCGGTCCGCCGCGTTTCAGGGATCACCCGGCCTCCCTCGGCAGCCCCAACACCCGCTCGGCGAGGACATTCCGCCGCACCTCGCCGGTCCCCGCGCCGATCGTCGCGCCCCGCCCCGCGAGAAGCGCCTCCTGCCACTCGCTCAGGCCGTATCCGGCCCCCTCCGGACGCACGAGCGCCGCCGCCCCCAGCACGTCGACCGCGATCTCGCCGAACCGGCGCTCGAACTCGGAGCGGGCGAGCGCCGCTACGGCCGCCTCGGCGCCGGTGTCCTTCCCCGCGGCGATACGGGCGGCGAGCCGCAGACCGGCAGCGCGCATCAGCGTGATCCGGGTGTACGCCCACGCCAGCCGCGAGCGGACCGCCGGCTCCTGCGACCGTCCCGACTTCCGCGCCTGGCGGACCAGTTCCCAGAACCGCTCCTCGAATACGAGGTGCGCGGACGCCGCCTCGTGCGCGCGGCCGTGCGAGAGCGCCGTCATCGCGGCCGCCCAGCCGCCGCCGACGCCGCCGATGACATGCGACAGCGGGGCGCGCGCCCCCTCGAACCGGACCTCGCCGAGACCTGCGGAACCGGTCAACTCCCGTACCCGGCGGACACGGACGCCGTTCGCCGACGCCAGCGGGACCAGGACCAGGGACAGCCCATCGCGGGCGGGGGAGGCCGGGGACGTACGGCACAGCACGGCGACCATGTTCGCCCGGTGCGGGTCCGCGACCCAGGTCTTCACCCCGCTGACGACGACCTCCTCGCCGCGCACCTCCCCGGCCGTCGCCACCGCCGCCAGGTCACTGCCGTGGTCCGGCTCCGAGAAGCCCAGGCAGTAGCGGTCCGCGCCGGAGACGATGCCCGGCAGGAGAGCGGAGCGCTGCGCCGGCGTGCCGTGCTCCAGGACGGCCGGCCCGATCAGGTGCTCGCCGACGCCGCGCCGGACGAGCGGGGCGCCGGCCCGCGCGCACTCCTCGGCGAGGGCGAGGACGTCCAGCGGCCCGAGCGCCGACCCTCCGTACGCCCTCGGCCAGGCCGGACAGATCAGCCGCGCGCCCAGCAGCCGCCGTTCCCACTGGTCGTACGGGCCGCCGGGGGCCGGGGCGTTGGCCCGGACCCACTCGCGGACGTACCGGCGGAACGCGCCCGCCTCGCCTCGTTGCACGGTGCCCCTTGCCCTGTCCTTCGTCATGACTTTCTCCCGGACTCAGATGCCGATGCGCTGGGCCAGCAGTTCCCGGTGGTACGCGCCGTCGCCGAGCATCAGCTCGCTGCTCTTGGCCCGCTTGAAGTACAGATGGGCGGGGTGCTCCCAGGTGTAGCCGATGCCGCCGTGGATCTGGATGTTCTCGGCGGCGGCGTGGAAATACGCCTCGGAGCAGTACGACTTGGCGAGGCTCGCCAGCGCGGGCACCTCGTCGTCGCCCTCCGCGGCCGCCCAGCCGGCGTGGTACGCCGCCGCCCTGGCCGACTCGACCTCGACGAGCATGTCGGCGCACTTGTGCTTGATCGCCTGGAAGCTGCCGATCGGCCGCCCGAACTGGACGCGCAGCTTGGCGTATTCGACGGACATGTCGAGCACCCGCTGGGCGCCCCCGGCCTGCTCGGCCGCCAGGGCGATCGCCGCGAGGTCGAGCATCTCGGCCACGGCCGGCCGGCCCCCGCCGTCGGCGCCGACGAGGCGGGCGGGCGTACGGTCGAAGCGGAGCCTGGCGAGCTTGCGGGTCTGGTCCAGGGTGGGCACGGGCGTGGCGGCGAAGCCGGGCGCGCCCCGGCGCACGGCGAACAACGACACCCCGGCCGGGGTCCGTGCCACGACGAGCACCAGGTCGGCGACGTGGCCGTCGGGGACGTAGAACTTCTCGCCGCTGAGCCGCCAGCCGCCGTCCGCCGCCGCGGCTTCCGCTCCGCCGGCCTGTGTCGCGGGGGCCGGCGCTTCGGTGGCCTCCAGGGTGACGCCGTCGGCGTCCCAGCGGCCGGAGTGTTCGGTGAGCGCGACCGTCGCGATGCGGCGGCCGGCGGCGATCCCGGGCAGGAAATCCCGCTTGGCCCTCTCGTCGTCCGTGGCGAGGAGGAGATTGGCGGCCAGCGCGACGGTGGAGAAGTACGGGGCGCAGAGCAGCGCGCGGCCCATCTCCTCCAGGACGACGACCAGTTCGGCATAGGAGTGTCCGGCGCCGCCGTACCGTTCCGGAATGGTCAGGCCCTGGAGGTCCAGTTGTTCCGCCATCTGCCGCCAGACGGCGGGGTCGAAGCCTTCGGCGCTCTCCATGAGCCGGCGGACCTCGGCCTCGGGTGACTTCTCGGTGAGGAAACGGCGTACCGTGCGCCGTAACTCCTCCTGGTCGTCGCTGAAGGGATAGCTCACAACCGCTCCCGTCGGCTCGCACAAAACACGCGGAGTAAATCTAGGGGATCGGCTCGCGGCGCGGAAGGCGGCGGAGTGGGAAAGGGATTCCCGGGCCGCGCGAAGCGATGGCCCCCCCCGGGAGCATTCTGGTGGATTCGGGGCACCGGCAAAGATCGAATACGGCCGCCCCGGCCTCCGGGGTGTGAGATTTCGCCGCTGGTCACCTGGTAATCGCGGTGCTCATGGGGTTTCAGTCAACTCGCCCTGCACCGGGTGACCTTGACTGATCGAGGGGCAATGATAATCTTTGATTTTGTGGGGCAGAACCTGCCCGGAAGCAGGCATGTCGATCGAAAGTATTGATCGCGAGCCGTTCGAAACTCGATCGTCGGCGCTGATCGGGAAATTCCGTTGCCCGGAGCGCTGTTGTGCGGGGAGCGTCGATCGAAGAGCGCCGCGCAGGACGTGCCGCGGGAAAACCGCGGGAAAAGCTCCGGTAAGAACAGTGCGAACGCAGAGAACGCCGAAAACACCGAGAACACCGAGAACACGGAGAAGAGGACCTGTGTAACCATGGACGTCACCCCGATGCGACTCAGCGGTGTCGTACCGACCGTACGGCTCGGTGCACTTCGAACGGATATGCATTCCGCCGCCAAGGAGATCGAGACCCAGCTCACCGACTGGGGGTTCATGTCTGTCGAGGTGCCCGGCATCGGCGCGAAGGTCGAAGCCATGATGCACAGCTTCGAAGCGGCCTGCGCCTCGACCGATCCCAGCCTGGCCGACTACGAGTACACCTCCGTGCCCCAGCTCTCCAACGGCGGCACACACGGCTTCTTCCCGTACCTCTCGGAGATTCCGCGGCTCGCGAAGGGCGTGCCCGACCCCAAGGAATTCATCCACGTGAGCGGCGCCCTGCTGGCCGACAAACCGGCGGGGGCGGGCGCCGTCCTCGCGGCATTCCCGGAATTCGGCGAGCGGGCCGCCGAGGTCTTCGACACCGCGTTCTCCCTCATCTCGCTGTTCGGCGAGGTCATCCGGGGCATGATGCCCGAGGGCACACCGGATTTCGATCTCTCCAGGGACGCGACCAACCTGCGGGTGATCCATTACCGGGACCTGGACGGCCGGGAGGTGCTCGCGCACGAGCATTCCGGAATCCAGCTCCTCGGCCTCCAGCTCCCGCCCTCCGACCAGGGGTTGCAGTACATCCTGCACGACGGCACCTGGGTGGAGCCGGTGATCGCCAAATCGGACCTGGTGCTCTGCAACATCGGCAGGATGTTGTCCAGCGCTTCGTGCGGCCGATTCCGCCCGTCCACCCACCGCGTGCACTGTACGTATTCGGACACCGATTACGAGCGGCTCTCGTCGGTGCTCTTCGCCTATCCGCCGCACCAGGCGCGGCAGTGGCAGATCTCGGACGAGGGGCTCACGGTTCTCGACGAGACGTGGGGGGACTTCATCGCGAACAGGTTCCGCGGCCTCGGCAGCGAATGAGCGGGAAAACAGGGAAGAAAGCGCGGGGCGGCGCCGCGCGCACGGCGGCACACCCGCGACAGGTCCGTGACATCGCCCGGTCGGCGGCGGGAAGCGCCAGACCGGCACAGGGGAGTGGGGAGCGGAAACATGCGTGAAGGCGCCGTCGATCCGACCGATACCGACGCCCTCGCCCGGCTGGCGGGCAGCGAGCCCGCCGACATCACCGGGCGCAGCAAGGAGCTGTGGCTGCTGCCCGACGGCCTGTGCCTGGTCCGGCTGATCCCGAGCCTGCGCAGCTTCACCTACGACCGCGACGAACTCGTCGACGAGACCGGCCCGCTGCGCCTCGACTTCTACGAGCGCGCGGCGGCCGAGCTGACCAAGGCCGGGGTGGAATGCGCCTTCCGGGAGCGGGTCGGCGAGAACATGTACGTCGCCCGGTACTGCCCCGCGCCGCCCTTCGAGGTCATCGTCAAGAACGTGGCGAACGGCTCGACGACCCGCAAGTACCCCGGACTGTTCCCGGACGGGCAGCCGCTGCCCCGCCCCGTGGTGAAGTTCGACTACCGGGTCGACCCGGAGGACCAGCCCATCGGCGAGGACTATCTGCGCGCCCTCGACCTGCCCGTGGACGCCATGCGCGCCCAGGCGCTGACCGTCAACGACGTCCTGCGCTCCTGGCTGGCGCCGCTGGAGATCTGGGACTTCTGCGTCATCTTCGGCCTCGACGCGGCCGGCGGGCTCAGCCTGATCTCCGAGGTGTCGCAGGACTGCATGCGCATCCGGCACCCGGACGGCTCGCGGCTGGACAAGGACCTGTTCCGCGACGGGGTCTCCGGCGCGGAGATCGTCGCCCAGTGGAAGCGGGCCTTCGATGGCATCTGACGCGCCGGTGGCGCTCCTGACCGGCACCAACCGGGGGAGCGGCCGGGCCATCGCCGCCGCCCTGCACGACCGCGGGTACCAGGTGCGCTCGCTCAACCGCACGACATCCGGCGAGAGCTGGCTGGGCGAACACCGCTGCGACCTGGCCGACCCGGCGCAACTCGCCGAGAGCGTGGCCCAGGTGCTCGCGGAGACCGGCCGGCTGGACGCCTGCGTGGCCAACGCCGTGGACCGGGTGCTGGATCCGATCGAGAAGCTGTCAGCCGAGGACTGGGACCGCATCGTCGCGGTGAACCTCACCTCCGTCTTCCACCTGATCAAGGCGGTGCTGCCGGCGCTGCGGCACAGCGGCGGGCTCTTCGTCACCATGGGCAGCAACGCGTCCACCCACTACTTCGAGGGCGGCGCGGTCTACAGCGCCACCAAGGCCGCGGTGAAGGCGCTGATGGAGACGCTGCTGCTGGAGGAGCGCGGCAACGGCGTCCGGGGCTGCCTGGTCACGCCGGGGGCCATCGCCAATCTGGAGGGCGACCACGCCCCGTACAAGATCAGCATCGAGTCGGTGGGCCAGTGCGTCGCCAGCATCATCGACGCCTGGCCCACCGACCTCGTGGTCGGCGAGGTCGAACTCCGCCCGGCCGCCCTGCCCCGCCCCCCGGTGACCGGCATCGACCGGCTGCTGCACGTATAGGGGCCGACGGGAGTTCATGGGGACCGTCGCGGGGCCGCCGTCGTGCCCGACCGCGCGGCGGCCCCGGTCATGGCCCCGGAGCTGCCGCGCTACCGAGTTGCCGAGTTGCCGAGCACAGGATGACGAACGGTGATGACCATGGTGTCTGTCGCACTCCCCACGGGCTCTCTCGAAGAGCCGACGCTCGAACTCTTCCGGGCCGCCGGACTGGCGGTGCGCAAGAGTTCCCCGCGCGCCTACCGCGCGAGCATCGACTACCCCGGCGTCGAACGCGTGGTGTTCTACAAGCCCAGGGAAATCCCGCTGATCGTCGCGGACGGCACCTTCGACTTCGGTGTCACCGGCGCCGACTGGATCGAGGAGACCGGCGCCAAGATCGAGGTCGTGCACACCTTCGACTACTCGAAGACGACCGACACCGGCTGGCGCGTGGTCCTCGCCGTCCCCGCGGACCACCCCGCCCGCAGCGAGCGCGACCTCGGCCACGGGACGCGGATCGCCACCGAGTACCCGACCATCGCCCAGGACCACTTCCAGCGGCTGGGGCTGCGCGCCGAGGTGATCCACTCGCACGGCACGACCGAGGCGAAGATCCCCGAACTGGCCGACGCCGTCATGGAAGTGGTGGAGACCGGCTCCTCGCTGCGCCAGAACAACCTGCGCGTGCTGAGCACCGTCCGCAGGTGCGGGGTGAACCTCATCGCCAGCCCCGCCGCCTGGGCCGACAGATCCGTCCGCGCCTCCGTCGAGACGCTGACCTCGCTGCTGCGCGCCGCGCACGCCGGGGCGGCCCACCTGCTGCTGACCGTCGTCGTCCCGGCGGACAGGTGGACGGAGGTCGAACCCTTGCTGCCCGCCCGCTGGTGGCGGCTGGGCGGCGGCGGCTCGGACCCCCGGCAGGAGGTCGTACAGGGCGTGTTCCGGAAGGACCGGATCGCCGAGGCGATCGCCGGACTGACGCGGGCGGGCGCGGTGGAGATAGTGGAGACGCCCATCGGCAAGCTGGCGTCGCCATGAACTGATAGAGGACTTCCCAATCGTGATGTCAAGCCGCAGCCGTGACGGGTGGTGAACCTTGGTAATACTGTCCGTCACGGATCATGGCCCACAGAACGTTGAGGC
>NZ_JOBF01000013.1 GCF_000718635.1 Streptomyces varsoviensis
GGGCGGTGGGGGTCCGGAGGAGGCGTGAAGCGTGATTTGTGGGCCTGAGGTGAGGGTGCCTGAGGCAACGCCGTTCACGGGCCCGTAAATCATGCAGCCCCGGAGGACCCCCACCGCCCCGCCCCCGACCCGACAACCCGCCCGCACGCGCATCCATCCGCACACGCCCCCTAACCACGGCCAGGACCGCACGAGACGCCTCAGGCGTCCGGTGCCTCCGTCACCCCGACCGGGCAGGACACCCCCGTCCCGCCGATGCCGCAGTAGCCCGCCGGGTTCTTGTCGAGGTACTGCTGGTGCTCCGGTTCGGCGGGATAGAAGGGGCGGGGCCCGGCGGGCAGGATTTCCGTGGTGATGGGCGCCGCATGCCCGGAAGCGGCGAGGGCGGACTGGTAGGCGGCCCGGGAGGACTCGGCCTCGGCGGCCTGGGCCGCGGTGTGGGTGTAGATCGCTGACCGGTACTGGGTGCCCGTGTCGTTGCCCTGGCGGAACCCCTGCGTCGGGTCGTGCGACTCCCAGAAGATCTTCAACAGCGCCCCGTACGACGTCACCGCCGGGTCGTAGAGCACGCGGACCGCCTCCGTATGCCCCGTCATCCCGCTGCACACCTCGTAGTACGACGGGTTCGGCGTGTGACCGCCCTGGTAGCCGACCAGCGTCGTCCACACCCCCGGCGCCTGCCAGAACTTGCGCTCGGCGCCCCAGAAGCAGCCCAGGCCGAAGTCGGCCGTCTCCAGGCCCTCCGGGTACGGCCCCATGAGCGGGGTGCCGAGGACGGTGTGCCGGTCGGTGAGGGTGAAGGCCGGTTCGGGGCGGCCCTTGAGCGCCTCCTCCGGCGTGGGGAGGTGGTTCTTCTGGCGGTGGAACAGCATGGAAGGCTCCTCGGGACCGGACAGGGGCAGGCTCTACGGAGACAACGCTCCCCCGGGAAGGGACATTCCGGCACCCATCAGCAGCCCCGCCAGCCCGGCCAGCCCCGCCAGCCCGGCCAGCCCCGCAAGCTCGGCCAGCCCCGCCAGCCCCGCCAGCCCGGCCACCCCCGTCACCCCCGCGGCGGCAACGTCGCCGGGCTGCCCCCCTGCGCCTCCCAGCCCGCCACCGCGAGCGCCCGGTACGCCGCGTACTCCGCCGCCGGGCTGGCCCCGTACGACCACGGGACGGCGCCCACATGCCCGTCCACGCGCCGCACCTGCTCCATCGCCTCCGCATAACGCTCCGCGCGTACGAGGAACCACACCAGCAAATGGCGTACGTGCGGTAGTACGGCATGGTCGGCGGGGGCCTGCTGAACGGCGTAGAGGGCACCGTCGATCGCCCGCGACACCACCGCACTGCGGTACAGGCCGCGCACCAGGTTGACGTCCGAGAGGTGGTCGTGGACCGCGAACAGCGGCAGCGCGGGCAGCAGGGTGCGCTCCGGCGCGGCCCCGGCGGCCCCCTCCGCGAAGGCGTCGGCCTGCTCGGCCGACCCGTGCCACGCCGCGCTCCAGTAGCGCAGGGCCACCAGATGCGCCCCCATGTGATGCGGCGCGCGCGCCACGACCGTCTCCCACACGGACTGGAACTCGGCCTCGCTGGCGCCCATACCCCGCGCGACGCCCAGCTCGACGATGTACGGGACCGGGTCCCCGGGGGCGAGCAGCGCGGCCTCGCCGCAGACCGTACGGGCCTCCTCCAGGATCATGCGGTAGTCCTGCGAGGACGGGTCCCGCAGTGCCTGCTGGAGGAGGAACTGCGCCTGCACCGCGGCGCCGCCCGGGTCCTTCGGGGCCACCACCCGCCAGTGGCGCAGCCACATGCCGCCCGTGCCGGGGGCCTCGGCCAGTTCCATCGCCGCGGCGCCCGCCAGCGTCTGCACGCGCTGCCAGCGCAGCTCGCTCGCGGCGTCGGTGGCGGCCAGGAGCCGCGCCGCCGGCTGCCAGTCCTGGGTGCGGCGGGCCTCGTCGAGGGCGGCGAGCAGCTCCGGGTCGGGTCCGGGCAGCCGTACGTCGAGCCGGTCGGCCGGTACGAATCCGTACGCCCCCTCGGGGTCGGCGGCGAGCCGTGCGCCCTGTGCGACCTGCTGCCCGACGCGCCGGCGACGCATCGCGGGAACGGCCGCAACGCCGCAGATCAGGACGAGGGCGATCAGGATGAACAGAAACTCCATGGTGCGTCCCGTTGGATGGTCGTAAGGGCGGTCTTATGGGGGCGGTCGTACGGGTGGTAGGAGAGGCGAGCGTCCCGACGAAAGGGACCGGAACCCTTCAACGGACGAGGCCGCCGGATCGTTCACCCACGGTGACAGCCGCCGATCGTTCACCGCCAGGTGGCGGCCGCCGGATCGTTCATCCTCCGGTGACAAGTGAACAGCAGTGTTCCGCGATACGGGGTACTACCCTCGGGCCAATGAGCGACAAGCACTCACAGCCGCACCCGGCCCAGAGCTTCGAAACCCTCGCGATCCACGCCGGGCAGGAGGCCGACCCGCTGACCGGCGCGGTCGTTCCGCCCATCTACCAAGTCTCCACCTACAAGCAGGACGGTGTGGGAGGACTGCGCGGCGGCTATGAGTACAGCCGCAGCGGCAACCCCACCCGCACCGCCCTGGAGGAGAACCTGGCGGCGCTGGAGGGCGGCAGCCGCGGCCTCGCCTTCGCCTCCGGGCTGGCGGCCGAGGACTGCCTGCTGCGCACCCTGCTGACCCCCGGCGACCACGTCGTCATCCCGAACGACGCGTACGGCGGCACGTTCCGTCTCTTCGCCAAGGTCGTCGAGCGCTGGGGCGTCGAGTGGTCCGTCGCCGACTCCTCCGACCCGGCCGCCGTACGGGCCGCGATCCGGCCCCGTACGAAGGTCGTCTGGGTCGAGACGCCCTCCAACCCGCTGCTCGGCATCACCGACATCGCCGCCGTCGCCGACGTGGCGCGCACGGCGGGCGCCCGGCTCGTCGTCGACAACACCTTCGCCAGCCCCTACCTCCAGCAGCCCCTCGCGCTCGGCGCGGACGTCGTCGTGCACTCCACGACGAAGTACATGGGCGGCCACTCGGACGTCGTCGGCGGTGCCCTGGTCACCTCCGACACCGCGCTCGCCGACGAGCTGGCCTTCCACCAGAACGCCATGGGCGCCATCTCCGGGCCCTTCGACTCCTGGCTGACGCTGCGCGGCATCAAGACGCTGGCCGTCCGCATGGACCGGCACAGCGCCAACGCCTCGCGCGTCGCCGAGCTGCTCGTCTCGCACCCCAAGGTCACCCAGGTCTACTACCCGGGGCTGCCGAACCACCCGGGGCACGAGATCGCCGCCAAGCAGATGCGCGCCTTCGGCGGCATGGTGTCCTTCCGGGTCGAGGGCGGCGAGGAAGCGGCCGTCGAGGTATGCGACAAGGCCGAACTGTTCACCCTGGGGGAGTCGCTCGGCGGCGTCGAGTCGCTGATCGAGCACCCGGGGCGGATGACGCACGCCTCCGTGGTGGGCTCCGCCCTGGAGGTCCCCGCCGACCTCGTCCGCCTCTCCGTGGGCATCGAGTCCGCCGACGACCTGATCGCGGACCTCACGCGCGCCCTGGGCTGACCCGGGACCGTACGAAACGCGAAGGGGCCCTGGTTCGTACGAACCGGGGCCCTGATCCGTACGAGCCGAGGTCCCGACCCGTACGAGCGCGCTCACCACCCCTCCAAGGCTCACCACCCCTCCAGGCTCACCACCCCTCCAAAGGAGGCGCCGTGTCCGACGGCGGGGCCACCCAGGGCTGTACGAGCGCGGCCCACACGCAGAAGGCCACCACGGCCACCACCAGCAGCACCCACCCCAGCCGCCGCAGCACCTGGCGGCGGCGCAGCAGTCTGCGGCCGCGCTCGGCGGCCCGTACGGCCAGCTCCGGGCGGACCACCGGATGCGGGGTGTCGAGCATCCGGCGGACCTCGTCCTCCTTGCGGTCGTGGACGCTCACGGGGCCGCCATCTCGGCGCGCCGGCCGGCCGCGGGGGCGTTGCTGCGCATCGCGGCGACGGCGCGGGTGCACAGGGCGCGCACGCGCTCCACGGGGAGGCCGAGCTGGGCCGCGATCTGCTCGTCGGCCACGCCTTCGTACAGTCGCAGGACGAGGATGAGGCGTTCTTGCCGGGAGAGCCCCCCCAGCACGCCGGTACGGGCGGGGCGGCGGTGCCAGGCGGCGTGCGCGAAGCGGGCGGTCAGCTCCTGGCGGGTGCGGTCGTACGGGTCCTCGCCGCGCAACTGGTCCCAGGCCGCGTACGTACGGGCCAGCGCGGCCGTCAGGAGCCGCTCGGCGGCCTCCCGGTGCGGCGCCTCCTCGCCGGTCAGCAGCGCGGCGGCGTGCAGCAGCCGCCCGCCCGCGCCCCCGACGAATGCCTCGAACTCCCGGGCGCGGCGGCGTTCCCGTGCCGCTTGCCGCTCTCCCACCGTTCCTCCCGTGCCCTCCAGCACACGGCAGGCCGCGCACCGGGTCAAGAGGCCGGACGGGGCGGCCCGGGGGCGGGGTCAGGAGTTCGGCGGCTCCTGGGGGAGCGCGTTGTGGATGACGGACAGGGAGGCGTTGAACCGGGTGAGCAGCGTGGTGAAGTCATTCCGCTCCTGCTCGGTCCACTCGTCCGTCACGATCGCCATCAGCTCGCGCCGGGAGGTGCGCACCTCCTCCAGGCGCGCGATGCCGCGCGGCGAGAGCTGGAGGACGACGGCGCGGCCGTCCTCGGGGTGCGAGGTGCGTTTGACCAGGCCGGAGTCCACGAGTGGCGCCACCTGGCGGGTGACCGTCGAGGAGTCGATGCCCATGCCGGCGGCGAGCGCCTTGACGCCCATCGGGCCTTCCTGGTCAAGGCGGTTGAGCAGCAGGTAGGCGGCGCGGTCCATGGAGTTGCGGGCCTGACCGACGCCGCCCAGGCGGGTCTGTTCCGCCCGGCGCGCGAAGACGGCCACTTGGTGCTGGAGCGCGTCGAGGACAACGGGGTCGATGGCCGCGGTGGTCTCTGACTCGGGGGGCACGCCCCGGGTCGCGGCGGTTGTCGTCATGTCCGAAGGGATGGGCATGGCCGGAGGCTCACTTCGTGCGGTGGGCTGAGGATGGGGGACACAGTACGCGGCCCGGGGGCCGCCCGTACCAGCGCTGCGCAAACCAATGGTTACGCACGGGCCGCGGCGGTCGCAGGAGGAGCGAGCTGCGAGACTTGCGGCCATGGCCCTAGAACTTGGTGACGAGGACGGCCCCGAGGGGGCCCCGCTGCCCGCGATCTCCCTCGACGACGTGCGCAGCGCGCAGAAGATGCTCTCGGGGGTGTCGCGGCCGACCGCGCTGGAGGGCAGCCGTTTCCTGTCCGGTCTGATCGGCGCGCCCGTGCACCTCAAGTGCGAGAACCTGCAGCGCACCGGGTCCTTCAAGGTGCGCGGCGCGTACGTGCGGATCGCCGGGCTCGGCCCCGCGGAGCGGGCGGCGGGCGTCGTCGCGGCGAGCGCGGGCAACCACGCGCAGGGGGTGGCCCTGGCGGCGTCCCTCCTCGGGGTGGGCTCGACGGTCTTCATGCCGGAGGGCGCGCCGCTGCCGAAGGTCGCGGCGACCCGCGAGTACGGGGCCGAGGTGCGGCTGCGCGGGCAGGTCGTGGACGAGACGCTGGAGGCCGCCCAGGAGTACGCGCGGCAGACGGGCGCCGTGTTCATCCACCCCTTCGACCACCCCGACATCATCGCGGGGCAGGGCACGGTGGGGCTGGAGATCCTGGAGCAGTGCCCCGAGGTGCGCACCATCGTCGTGGGCATCGGCGGTGGGGGGCTCGCGGCGGGCATCGCGGTGGCCGTCAAGGCGCTGCGGCCGGACGTACGGGTCGTCGGGGTGCAGGCGGCGGGCGCCGCGGCGTACCCGCCGTCGCTGGCGGCCGGGCACCCGGTGTCGATCGAGGCGCCGACGACGATGGCGGATGGGATAAAGGTCGGCCGGCCGGGGGATGTTCCCTTCAAAATCGTTGGCGATCTCGTGGACGAGGTCCGTACCGTTTCCGAGGACGAGCTCTCCAGCGCTCTGCTGCTGTGCCTGGAGCGGGCGAAGCTCGTCGTGGAGCCGGCCGGGGCGAGCCCGGTGGCCGCGCTGCTGTCGGCGCCGGAGGCCTTCGAGGGGCCCGTGGTCGCCGTGTTGTCGGGGGGCAATGTGGACCCGTTGCTGATGCAGCGGACGCTGCGGCACGGCATGGCCGCCGCCGGCCGGTATCTCTCGCTGCGGCTGCGGCTGACGGACCGTCCGGGCGCTCTGGCTGCGCTTTTGGATGTGTTGTCAGTGGTGGACGCTAACGTCCTCGATGTGAGCCACGTCCGGACCGATCCCCGGCTCGGGCTCGCGGAGGCGGAGGTGGAGCTGCACCTGGAGACCAAGGGGCCGGAGCACTGCGTGGAGGTGCGTACGGCGCTGCGAGAGGCGGGCTACAGCGTTCGGGCGTGAGGATCGCATGAGATCGCGCGAGATGCACGAGATGCACGAGATCGCACGAGACCGCATGAGGAGAGCGGCGGAACGTTCGTCGCGCACTCGTGTATCGCGATGTATCGCGTCTGGGGTATGGTCCGGTAGGTGTCGGCTTGAGGGCGGCCTTACGGGGGGACAAATGCCGTGAGGTGCGCCAACTCCGGCGAACCATAAAATCATCGTGGAACCATCCCAAAATCGGGGGTAAATCCATGCCAGGCGCCATTTACGCCGAAGGACTCGTGAAGACCTTCGGCGACGTGAGGGCACTGGACGGCGTCGACCTCGACGTCCCGGAAGGTACGGTCCTCGGCATGCTCGGCCCGAACGGGGCCGGGAAGACAACGGCGGTGCGGGTGCTCACCACCCTGCTCAAGCCCGACCGCGGCAGGGCCGAGGTGGCCGGCATCGACGTCCTGCGCAAACCCAACGAGGTCCGCCGCTCGATCGGTCTCTCCGGCCAGTTCGCGGCGGTCGACGAGTATCTGACCGGCCGCGAGAACCTCCAGATGGTCGGCCAGCTCTACCAGATGAGCGGCCGCGCCGCGAAGGCGCGGGCGGGGGAGCTGCTGGAGCGCTTCCACCTCACCGACGCCGCCGACCGGCCCGCCAAGACCTACTCGGGCGGCATGCGCCGCCGCCTCGACCTCGCGGCCGCCTTGGTCGTCAGCCCGCCCGTGATGTTCATGGACGAGCCGACCACCGGCCTGGACCCGCGCAACCGGCAGCAGCTCTGGGAGGTCATCCGGGAACTGGTGGCGGGCGGCACGACCCTGCTCCTCACCACGCAGTATCTGGAGGAGGCCGACCACCTCGCGCACGACATCGCCGTCGTCGACCACGGCCGGGTCATCGCCCGCGGCACCTCCGACCAGCTCAAGGCCCGTACGGGCGGCGAGCGCGTCGAACTGGTGGTGCACGAGCGCGAGCACATCGCCGCCGCCCAGCAGGTCCTGCGGGGCTTCGGCAAGGGGGAGGCCACGATCGAGGAGCACATCCGCAAGGTCACGGTGCCGGTCACCGGCGGCGCCAAGCTGCTCGCCGAGGTCATCCGGGAGCTGGACTCGCGCGGCATCGAGATCGACGACATCGGGCTGCGCCGCCCGACCCTGGACGACGTGTTCATCTCCCTCACCGGCCACGCCGCGGAAATCGACGAGGAAGCGGCTGACGGGGACGGCGAGGACGCCACCAAGGGCGCGAAGGGCGCCAAGGGCAAGACGGGCAAGGCGGGTAGGACGGGCAAGAAGAACGCCGAGGGCACTGAGAGCGCCGAGGGCGCGGCCGCGAAGGAGGGCACCAAGTGAGCACGGTCAGCGAGGTCTCCGCCCGCGGCGCAGTACCCCAGCCCCGCGGCGGCATCACCCAGTCCGTCCGCGACTCCCTGGTGGTCGCCAAGCGCAACCTGATCCGGATGCTGCGCATCCCGGAGATGGTGATATTCGGACTGATCCAGCCGATCATGTTCGTGGTGCTGTTCAGCTACGTCTTCGGCGGCTCGATCAGCCTCGGCGGCAACACGGACCCGAGCATGTACCGCCAGTTCCTGATGGCCGGCATCTTCGCGCAGACCGTCACCTTCGCCACGGCCGGCGCGGGCGCGGGCATCGCCGACGACATGCACAAGGGGCTCATCGACCGGTTCCGCTCGCTGCCCATGGCCCGCGGCGCGGTCCTCACCGGCCGTACGCTCGCGGACCTGGTGCAGACCGCGCTGACCCTGGTGGTGCTGGCGATCGTCGCGGTGATCGTCGGCTGGCGCATCCACGCGGGCTTCCCCAAGGCGGTGGCCGGCTTCGCGCTGCTGCTCCTGCTCGGGTACGCCTTCTCGTGGATCGGCGCGCTCATCGGGCTGTCGGTGCGGACCCCGGAGGCCGCCACCTCCGGCGGGCTGATCTGGCTCTTCCCGCTGACGTTCATCTCGAACGCCTTCGTGCCCGCCGACAACATGCCGATGGTGCTGCGCAACATCGCGGAATGGAACCCGTTCAGCGCCACCGTGCAGGCCGCCCGCCATCTGTTCGGCAACCTCCCGGCGGACTACCCGGTGGCCGCGGCCTGGCCGATGCAGCACCCCATCTGGGCGTCGCTGATCTGGTCGGTCGTGATCATCGCGATCTTCCGGACGCTCGCGGTGCGCAAGTACCGCTCGGCGACGGCCTGAGCCGCCGCCGCGGCGCGGTACGAGCTGCGGGCCGCGTACGGGCGCTGGGGCGCGTAGGGGCGCTGGGGCCGCGTACGGGCGCTGGGGCGCGTAGGGGAGCTGAGGCGGCGTATGGGCGCTGAGGTGCGTAACGGCTGACGGCGCTCGGGCCACGTGACAGCGCTCGGGCCCGGACCTTCGTGGTCCGGGCCCGAGCGCTGTGCGGTCCGGCGGATCAGCCCTGGTAGGGCTTGGCGGCGAGGATCTTCACCGTGGCCGTACGGCCGTTCGGCAGCTCGTACTCGGCGTCGTCGCCGACCTTCTTGCCGTTGACCCCGGTGCCCAGCGGGGACTGCGGCGAGTAGGTCTCGATGTCGGCGCTCGCGTATTCGCGCGACGCCAGCAGGAAGGTCAGGGTGTCGTCGGGGTCGCCGTCGAAGGCGATGGTGACGGTCATCCCGGGCTCGACGATGCCGTCGTCCGCGGGGGCCTCGCCGACCTTCGCGTGCTGGAGGAGCTGGGTCAGTTGGCGGACCCGGAGCTCCTGCTTGCCCTGCTCCTCCTTGGCCGCGTGGTACCCGCCGTTCTCGCGCAGGTCACCCTCTTCACGGGCCGCCGCGATCTTCGCGGTGACCTCGGTGCGAGCGGGACCAGACAGGTACTCCAGCTCGGCCTTGAGCTGGTCGTACGCCTCCTGAGTCAGCCAGGTGACGTTGTCGCTGGTCTGGGTCACAGGTGCTCCTCGTCGGTGCTGGGAATACAAATGAACGCCCTACTCAGAAGGGTGCGCCTTCAAAGGTGGGCGAAACCACGAGCCTAACAATTCCGGGCGGAAAGGGGGAGGAGGGAAGCCGTACGAAACGCGTCAGCGCAGGTCAACGCCGGGGCGTCGGAACGTCACCCGTTCGTTGTGGACTTGCAGCCGACCAGTTCCGCGGCGGTGGCGCGGGCCGTGGTGCGGATCTTGACGAGCGTCGTCAGATGGCTCTCGCGCTCGTTGAGCGTCACGTCCTTGCGGCCGACCTCGACCTGGTCCTTGTCGAGCGCGCGCACCGTGCACACGGCGGTCGCGTCGCGGTCCTTGCGGAGCTCCAGGACGGCCTGCGTGGAGTCGTCGGAGACGATCTTGGAGCGGATCAGCTCGCCGGTGACGTCGGACGACGTGATGTGGTGGACGCCGAACCAGACGATCACGCCGATCAGGGCGGCGCCCAGCACGGCGCCGATCACCTTCAGCTTCCGGTCGGCGCGCTGGTCGGCCGACCGGCCGTAGCGCCCGGCGGGCAGCTCCTCGCGCACCGCACTCATGATCGTCCTCCTGGTTGTGGAACCCGGAATGAATCGAGCCCCGCTTGGGTCACTATAGGAGGCATCTCTTTTGACCAGTGACTGAGGATCGAGCCTTGACTGAGCAGCTTCGATTGATGGCCGTGCACGCCCACCCCGACGACGAGTCGAGCAAGGGCGCGGCCACCATGGCCAAGTATGTGTCCGAGGGGGTGGATGTGCTGGTCGCCACCTGCACGGGCGGAGAACGCGGCTCCATTCTCAACCCCAAGCTCCAGGGCGACCCGTACATCGAGGAGCACATCCACGAGGTGCGCGCCAAGGAGATGGACGAGGCGCGCGACATCCTCGGCGTCAAGCAGGAGTGGCTGGGCTTCGTCGACTCGGGGCTGCCGGAGGGCGACCCGCTGCCGCCGCTGCCCGAGGGCTGCTTCGCGCTCCAGGACGTCGACGAGGCCGCCGGCGAGCTGGTCCGGCTCATCCGTACGTTCAAGCCGCACGTGGTCACCACGTACGACGAGAACGGCGGCTACCCGCACCCCGACCACATCATGACCCACAAGATCTCGATGGTGGCGTTCGAGCGGGCCGGCGACCCCTCCTACTACCCCGAGGCCGGCGAGCCCTGGCAGCCGCTGAAGCTCTACTACAACCAGGGCTTCAACCGCGAGCGCACGGTCGCGCTGCACGAGGCGCTCCTCGCCCGCGGTCTCGACTCGCCGTACGGGCAGTGGCTGGAGCGGTGGAAGGAGCACGGCCAGCGCGAGCGGACCCTCACCACCTACATCCCGTGCGCGGACTTCTTCGAGATCCGGGACAAGGCGCTGATCGCGCACGCCACCCAGATCGACCCCGACGGCGGCTGGTTCCGGGTCCCCATGGACCTCCAGAAGGAGGTCTGGCCCACCGAGGAGTACGAGCTCGCGCAGTCGCGGGTGCCGACTTCCCTCCCCGAGGACGACCTCTTCGCGGGTATCCGCAACAATTGACTCCATGATGAGTGCGACAGCTTCCCTGGCCGTCACCCACTTGGTGCCGCTCGCCGCCAGTGACCTGGACAAGAACAAGGTCACCCCCGGCGTCCTCGGCTTCATCGTCTTCGCCGTCATCGGCGGAGCCGTATGGCTGCTGATGAAGAGCATGAACAAGCACATGAAGAAGGTGGACTTCGAGGAGCCCGGCGCCGGCGGGACCACGACGCCACCGGGCGAGCCCGGAACCGCGCACTCCGCCGCCGACAGCGCCGCGCCCGCCGCGCCGAAGGGCGGCCCCGCCAAGCGCGAGGCGACAACCCCCACCAAGGGCCCCAAGGGCACCGCGAAGGGTGCCACGGCCTGACGGAGCCTCCCCCTCGCCTGACGGGGACGGGGCTTTCCCCGCCTGACGGACGGGGACGGACAACGGCCCGCCGCCCGCCTCCGGGCTGCCTGCCCCGCTCCGCCCGCCCCAGCCTGCCCGGCAGGGCGGCAGCCCAGCGGTAGCCCTCGGCGGGGCAGCGCGCCCTGGCGGGCCGGCTGCTGGGGGCCGCCCTCCTCCCCGAGGCAGTGGTCCTGACGAGGCCGTCGGCCTACCGGGGAAGCACCGCCATCACCTCGCGGGCGCGGCGGCTGGGGGCCATGCCCAGGCGCCATGCCTGCCAGCCGGTCTCGGGCTCGACGCCGCGCTCCAGGACCAGCGTGAACGATTCCGCACAGTCTTCCAGCGACGGGTCACCGACCCAGTCGGCGCCGCGCAGGTCCTCGCGCAACCGCGCCAGCTCCTCCTGCGCGACCGCCACGCCGACGACCGAGCCGCCGGGCGACGCGAAGGGGAGCAGGGTGCAGCGCAGGAAGCGCGCCCAGCTCTCACCGCGCCGGTCCCCGTATCCGGCGAAGAGCGCCGCGGCCTCCTCCACCAGCTCCAGGGCCTGTGCGGCCCGCCCGTTGCCGCCGTCGATGACCGCCAGCTCCAGGCACGACCATGCCTCGCCGTGCGGCACGCCCAGGCGGTGGAAGTCCTGCCGGGCGTCCTGCAGCAACTGCCGGGCGAAGCCGCTGTTGCGCAGCGAACCCGTCTTCGCCGCCCGCTGATCACGGGTCACCCGCGCGCAGTGGTGCCGGGCGCACGCCAGCCCGTACACGTCCCGCATCCGGCTGAACATGTTGCGGGCCCGCTCCAGCGCCCGTACCGCCGCGTCCTGGTCGCCCCGCTCCTCCAGCGACTGCCCCAGGTAGTACAGCGTCCACGCCTCGCCCCGCGCGTCCTCGTTCTCCCGATGCCGCGACTGGGCCTGCCGCAACTGGTCGACGGCGGCGGCGAAGTCGCCCGCCACCAGCCGGGCCCGGCCGAGCTGCGTCAGCGCCCAGGAGGCGCCCCGGCCGTCCTGCGTACGCCCGTACTGGTCGAGCGCCTCGCGGAACTCCTCCTCCGCCGGCCCCACCTCGCCCATCCGCAGCCGCACCTGGCCGAGCTGGAAGTGCGCCCACGCCTGCCCGTGCACGCTCTCGCTCTCCCGGTGCAGCTCCAGCGCCTCGTGCAGCATGCCCAGGGCCTCGGCTATCCGGGCCCGGTCGCGCTCGACCGCCGCCAGCGCGTGCAGCGTCCACGCCCGGTCGCCGCGCAGCTCCTCGGTGCTCTGAAGATCGAGCGCCTCGCGCAGCTTCGCCGCGGCCTCCTCCAGATTGCCCTGGTGCTGAAGGGTGATGCCCAGGTCGCGCAGGGCGCGGGCGGCACCCGCCGGGTGGTGGGCGTCGAAGTACAGATCCACCACCGAAGACAGCGTCGTACGGGACTTGTCCAGCTCACCGAGCTGACGGGCGGCGACACCCGTGCGCCACTGCACCGAACGCACCAGCAGCCCCCGGTCCGTGGCCTGCGTCAGCTCGCTCAGCTCGCCCAGCCGGTACAGATCGCCGCGCAGCAGGCAGTAGTCGCACAGCGCGCCCAGCAGATGCAGCACAACCGACTGGTCCACGCCCTCCGCGTGCCGCAGCGCGGCCGTGATGAAGCTGGACTCGTCGTCCAGCCAGCGCAGCGCCGCGTCCAGCGACGTGAAGCCGTGCGAGCCGAACTGGTCCGCGCGCGTGGACGTCTTGCCGTCGACCAGCCGTATGACGGAGTCCGCCAGCTCCGCGTAGCTGCGGATCAGCCGCTCCTGCGCGGCGATGCGCTCGCCCTCCTCCTCGTCGTCGCGCAGCCGGGCGAGCGCGAAGTCCCGCACCAGGTCGTGCACCCGGTACCGGCCGCCGCGGACGTGCTCGATCAGCCCGGCCCGGGCCAGCGCCGTGAGCTGCCGGCCCGCCTCCTGTTCCCCCGTGTCGAGCAGCGCCGCCGCGGCCGCGGGACCCAGCGACGTCCGCCCCGCGAGCGCCAGCCGGCGCAGCAGCCGCTGCGCGGCCTCCGGCTGGTCCGTATAGCGCAGCCACAGGGCCCGCTCCACCGTGCCGACCGGCCCGTACGCGTCCAGCTCGGCGGCGAGCGTCTGCGGGGAGCGCGGCCCCAGCGAGGAGCCCGCGATCCGCAGCGCCAGGGGCAGGCCGCCGCACAGCTCCCGTATGCGCGCCATCGACTTCTCGTCGTACGGGCCCGGCAGCGGCTCCTGGGCCGCCGCGCCCAGCAACTCCTCGGCCCCCGCCTCGTCCAGCGCCCCGACCGGCAGCTCGTGCACCCAGGCGACCAGGTCCGACGGGAGGGCCAGCGGGGTGGCCGAGGTGACCAGGACCAGGCTGTCGGAACGCTCGGGGATGAGCGTACGGACCTGGTCGACGTCCGAGGCGTCGTCCAGGACCACGGTGACGGGCAGCCCCGTCAGATGCTGGTCGTACAGCTCCGTCAACCGCTTGACGTGCTGCTCCTGCGAGGACCGCTCCCGGAAGAGGAGTTGGTCGCGGGGCGCGCCGAGCCGGTTGAGGAGGTGCATCAGCGCGTCGCGGGTCGGCACCGGCGGCTCGCCCGGCGCTCTGCCCGCCCGCGCGGCGCCCTCGCCGCGCAGATCCACCACGCACGCGCCGCGGAACTGATCACGCAGATGGTGCGCGGCCCGCACCGCGAGCGCGGTCCGGCCACTGCCCGGCGGCCCGTGCAGCAGCACGACCGTGGGCCTGGTCTCCGTGCTGGCCCGAGCCTGGTGCACCCACTGGGAGATCTGCGTGAGCTGGGCCCTGCGCCCCGCCAACGGCCCGTCTGCCTCCGGCAGATGCTGGAAGGACTGCTCCAGCACGCTGCGCCGCCGGGCCGCCGCGCTGCGGTCGTTGCCGCGCAGCTTGGGGACGCGCGGCGGCGCGGCCGCCGACTGCGGAGCGGTCCCGGCGCTGCGCCGCGTCGCCGCGGACACCATGCGGTGCTGGTCCAGGAACGGCCGGATGCCCCGCACCTCGACGGCCGTGAGCCACTGGAGCCGCAACTGCTCCATGCCGCCCGGCTGTCCGCGCATCCCCGCCCGCCGATGCGCCGCCGGCCAGTGCCCCGCCGTCAGCTTGACGAGCGTCGCCGCCACCCCGGCCACCGCGACGGTCGCCCCCGCGCCGAACGCCGTGCCCGCCGAGGTGCCGTACCCCAGGTCCGCCCCGAAGGCCGCCACCGCGGCCACGATCGTCACCAGCCCCGGCGTGGCCAGCGCGCCCCGCGACAGCCGCGCGGACAACGGCCGTTGCGTAGCCTCCGCCTCATCCAGCGCCCGCACATACGCGCCGTACTCCTCGGCGGCCTTCGCCGCCATCTCCCCCAACTCCGCCCGCCCCCGCCCGAGCAGCACCGCCCCATCGGTCCGCCCGCCCGACCGGCGCACCTCTTCCTCGACCGCCCGCCTCAACAGACCGTCGACTTCCGCCCGATGGCTCTCCCGCAGGGCCACCACTGAGCCCGGCATACGCTCCCCTTTCCGAGGCGACCGTTCAGTTCTCCGGTTCTTCCCCTCAAGTCTTCCGTCTCCACGGGAAATACGGCAGCCCTGTGGATAACTCAACGTGGCGAGCGGGCGGTGTCCGTGTGCGGCGCCCATGTGCGGTGCTGGGCTGGGGAGGCGCGGGATCATGCGCAAGGCGGAGGGCGCGGCGGCTTGTTGGCCGCGGCGGCCTTGTGCCCCCGACAGCGAAGCGTCAGGTCGTGTAGTCGGCGTTGATCCTGATGTATCCATCGGTGAGATCGCAGCCGTAGACCGTGAACTCTCCCGACGCGATGCCGAGGTCGATGGCGATCACGACCTCACTGCCCTTCAGGTGGGCGGTGGCGGCGGCCAGGACCTCGTCGGTCGCGGGCGCCGGGTAGGTCTCCACCTCGCCGAAGCGGATCGCCACGTTCGACGGATCGATGTCCAGGTCTTCCTCGCACTTGCCGATCGCCATCGCGACCCGCCCCCAGTTGGGGTCGGCGCCGTGCACAGCGGTCTTCACCAGCGGAGAGTTGACCACGGTCTTGCCGACCCGTTTGGCTTGCGCGGCGTCACGGGCGCCCGTCACCCGCACCTCGATGAGCTTTCCGGCGCCCTCGCCGTCGGACGCGATCTCGCGTACGAGCCGCAGTGCGGCCTCATGCAGAACAGCCTCGAACTCGGCCTCGTCCACCGGGCCCGCCAGGCCGTTGGCGAAGATCGCGGCGCTGTCGCTCGTGGAGGTGTCGGTGTCGATGCTCAACGCGTTGAACGTCCGGTCGATCACCCGGCGGAACACCCGGTCCAGCGTCGGCTGATCCAACTGTGCGTCAGTGAAGAAGAACACCAGCAGCGTCGCCATATTCGGCTCGATCATGCCGACACCCTTGGCGATGGCGCCGACCACCGCGTCACCGCACGGAAGCACCACATGCTTGGGGACGGTGTCAGTGGTCATGATCGCCTTCGCGGCCGCCTCCAGGTCTACTTCCGGCAGCGGCCACTCAAGGGCCGCGAGCCCGGACCGTACCCGGTCCATCGGGTACTGGCGCCCGATGACGCCCGTGGACGCGATCAACAGCTCTTCCGGCGGGAATCCGGCGGCTTGGGCGACGGACGCTCGTATCTCCTTGGCGTTCGCCATGCCCTCGGCGCCGGTGGCGACGTTGGCGTTGCGGGCGATGACCACGACACCGCGGGCCGTGCCCGCCGCCGTCGACTCGCGGCTCAGCACGACGCTGGGCCCGACAAATCTGGACTGCGTGAAAACTGCCGACACCACGGCGGGAACCTCCGACAGAACGACAGCGAAGTCGTCCGCCTCGTCCTTGATCCCCCATGCCGCTGTCCTACCGCGAAAGCCCCGTGGGCCCGGTGATGACATACCAACACACCTCTCATCCGACGTGCCGCTGTCCGCACGTGCGGCCACGCTATATGCGTAATACGGAAAATCTATGCAGTCCAATCCTGAGGGGGTTCGTGTCGGTGCTCGTTGGGATGACTACTGCTGGAAGTGGTCGTTCTGCGGCAATGGTCGCCCATGGTGCCCCGGGCTGCCCATGCATAGATATGCGTATCCGTGTTGCGGTGTGCGGGTTGTCGGCTCGCAGGCGTGCGACGCGTACGGGGTCCACTCCGCGGGGTTGGGCTGGGCGATCCCCGGTCATGCCACGATGTAGGGATGAATCGACTCGCCGACTCGCAGTCGCCGTACCTGCTCCAGCACGCCTCCAATCCGGTGGACTGGTGGCCCTGGGGGCAGGCCGCTTTCGAGGAGGCGCGGCGGCGCGATGTGCCGGTGTTGTTGTCGGTGGGGTATTCGGCGTGTCATTGGTGCCATGTGATGGCGCATGAGTCGTTCGAGGATGAGGAGACCGCGGCGTTCCTCAATGAGCACTTTGTTTCGGTCAAGGTGGATCGGGAGGAGCGGCCCGATATCGACGCGGTGTATATGGAGGCGGTGCAGGCGGCCACGGGGCAGGGTGGGTGGCCTATGACCGTGTTCTTGACGGGGGATGCGGAGCCGTTTTACTTCGGGACGTATTTTCCGCCGGAGGCGCGGCATGGGATGCCGTCTTTTCGGCAGGTGCTGGAAGGGGTGCGGGCCGCTTGGGCGGAGCGGCGGGATGAGGTGGGGGAGGTCGCCGGGCGGATTGTGCGGGATCTCGCCGAGCGCACGCTGGCCGTCGGCGGGGTGGCGGCGCCCGGGGCTGAGGAGCTGCATGGCGCGCTGATGGGGCTCACCCGGGAATTCGACTCCGTGCGGGGCGGATTCGGCGGGGCGCCCAAGTTTCCGCCGTCCATGGTTCTTGAGTTTCTGTTGCGGCATCATGCGCGGACGGGCTCCGTGGGCGCTTTGCAGATGGCCGGGGCCACGTGCGAGGCGATGGCGCGCGGGGGGATCTACGATCAGCTCGGGGGCGGGTTCGCGCGGTATTCGGTGGATGCCGAGTGGACGGTTCCGCACTTCGAGAAGATGCTCTACGACAATGCGCTGCTCTGCCGGGTCTACGCGCATCTGTGGCGGGCCACCGGGTCGGATCTCGCTCGGCGTATCGCTCTGGAGACGGCGGAGTTCATGGTTCGGGAACTCCGCACGGACCAAGGAGGGTTCGCTTCCGCGCTCGACGCCGACAGCGACGACGGGAGCGGCCGGCACGTCGAGGGCGCGTACTACGTGTGGACGCCCGAGCAACTGCGGGACGTACTCGGCGAGGCCGATGGAGACCTCGCGGCCTCGCACTTCGGGGTGACGGAAGAAGGCACCTTCGAAGAAGGGGCGTCTGTTCTGCAACTTCCCGACACCGACGGGCTCGTCGACGCCGCGCGGCTCGCGTCCGTACGGGAGCGGCTGCTGGCGGCGCGCGAGCAGCGGCCGCGGCCCGGCCGTGATGACAAGGTCGTCGCGGCCTGGAACGGGCTGGCCATCGCCGCCCTCGCGGAGACCGGCGCGTACTTCGACCGCCCGGACCTCGTCCAGGCCGCCACCGACGCCGCCGACCTGCTCGTACGCGTCCACATGGACTGGCACGCCCGCCTCGGCCGCACCTCGCTGGCCGGCGTCGCGGGCCGGCACGCCGGGGTGCTGGAGGACTACGCCGACGTGGCGGAGGGCTTCCTCGCCCTCGCCTCGGCCACCGGCGAAGGCGTCTGGGTCGACTTCGCGGGGCTCCTCCTGGACACCGTCCTCATCCAGTTCACCGCCGAGAACGGCGCCCTCTACGACACCGCCGCCGACGCCGAGGCCCTGATCCGCCGCCCCCAGGACCCCACCGACAACGCGGCCCCCTCCGGGTGGACCGCGGCCGCCGGGGCGCTCCTGTCGTACGCCGCCGTCACCGGCAGCGCCCCGCACCGGGAGGCGGCGGAACGGGCGCTCGGGGTCGTCAAGGCGCTCGGTCCCCGCGCGCCCCGGTTCATCGGCTGGGGGCTCGCGGTCGCCGAAGCGCTCCTGGACGGGCCCCGCGAGATCGCGATCGTCGGCCCGTACGACGACACGGCCACCCGGGAACTGCACCGCACCGCCCTGCTGTCCACCGCCCCCGGCGCCGTCGTCGCGCTCGGCGAGCCGGACGCCGGCGAGGTGCCGCTCCTCGCCGGCCGGCCGCTGCTGGCCGGCCGCCCGGCCGCGTACGTCTGCCGGCACTTCGCCTGCGACGCCCCCACCGCCGATCCCGTCGTCCTCGCGGAGCTGCTGCGTACGGCCGGTGACGAGCCGCCTCGGACCTGATGGGCGGGGGACGGGGACGGCTCTTCGCGGCGCGGCCTGCCTCCCTACACCCCCTCCTCCGTTCCCCTTGAACTTGACGTGCGCGTCAAGTTCTAACGTCATGGCGATCCCTACGTTTCCGCGAGGAGTTCGTACATGACCACCCATCCCATCCCCGCCACCCACCGCGAGGTCCGCCTCATCGCGTACCCGGAGGGGAAGCTGACCGACGAGCACTTCGAGATAGCCGAGGTCCCGGTCCCGCGGCCGGGCCCCGGGGAACTGCTCGTCCGCACCAAGACCATGGCCGTCGCCGCCGTGATGCGGACCCTGATGGCCGCGGAGAGCCCCGTGCCGCTGCTGCGGCCGTTCAAGCTGGGGGAGGCGCTGGAGGGGCCGGCCGTGTCCGAGGTCGTCGCCGGGTCCGGCACCGGGTTCGCCCCCGGCGACCTCGTCACCACGCAGACCGCGGGCTGGCGCGAGTACGCGATCGTCCCCGCGGCCGAGGCCGAGCGCGTCGACGCGGACCTGCTGCCCGACCCGGGCGCGTACCTCTCCCAGGGCCCCACCGCCTACATGGGCATCGTGCGGATCGCCGAGGTCCGCGAGGGCGACACGGTGTTCGTGTCCGGCGCGGCCGGCGGGGTCGGCACGCTCGCCGGGCAGATCGCCCGGCTGCGCGGCGCCAAGCGCGTCATCGGCTCGACGAGTTCGCGGGCCAAGGCGGACGTCCTGATCAAGGAACTGGGCTACGACGCCGCCGTCATCCGGGGCGCGGGCCCGATCGAGGAGCAACTGCGCGCGGCGGCCCCGGAGGGCATCGACGCGGTCTTCGACAACGTCGGCGGCGAGCAGTTGGAGGCGGCCGTGGCCGCCGCCAACCGGGGCGCGCGGGTCGCCCTGATCGGCGCGCTCTCCGGCCAGCTCGGACAGGGCGCGCTCGCCACGTTCGACACGCTCGCGCTGGTCGCGAACAGCATCACGCTGCGCGGTGGGGCCCTTTACGACCACCTGGACGCGATCCCCGAGTGGTACCGCGTGTTCGGCCAAGGGCTGCGGGAGGGCACGCTGACCTTCCCGCACGCGCGGCTGACGGGCATCGAGTCGGCCCCTCGTGCGTTGAGGGAGTTGACCGAGGGACGCCACATCGGCGCGGTGCTGGTGGAACTGTAGCCCTCGGCGAGGGAGGGCCGGATGCGGATCGGCGACGCGGCGGCGGCCGCGGGGCTCACACCGCGCGCCCTGCGCTATTACGAGCAGCAGGGCCTGCTGGCGGCCCGGCGGACGCCGTCGGGCCACCGGGTCTACGGGCCGGAGGACGTGCGGCGGCTGCGCGTCGTACGGGGGCTGCTGGGGGCGGGGCTGACCGTGGGGGACGTACGGTCCTTCGCCGAGGGACTGGACAAGGTGCCCGCCGAGGGGCTGGACACACCGCCCGCCGGCGCGGAGGGCGACGAGCGGTTCTTCGCCGCCACCGGGGCCGACGCCTGTCCCGCCGCGGCGGAGGTGATCAGGCACCGGCTGGCCGACCTCGACGCCCGTATCGCACAGCTCATGGAGTTGCGGCGGCGGCTCGCGGAGCAGGTGGGGGAGGAGACCGTCACCCCGGGCGCTCCGGGAGCCGGGCCGGGGGTCAGCTCGGGCGGCACCCCGGGAGCCGGCTCCCGGGGCGGCCCGAAGGGCGGGGCGGGCGCCTCCCCCGGCGCCGCGGGTGGCTCCCCCGGCGCCGCCTCACCCACTCGCGGTCAGAGAGTGAGCCCGCGGCTGAAGACGTCGAGTGTCTGTTCCATGAGCCCGGTCAGGTCCTCCTGACCGTCGTGGCGTGCCCAGTGCATCAGCGCCGCCTGGAAGCCGCCGAGCACCGCCCCCACGAAGACCGCCACATCGAGGTCGTCGGAGGGGCGGCCGGTGCGCTCGCAGAGCACCTGGGCCAGGATCTGGCCGGACTCGGCCATGCTCTCGTTGGAGCGGGCGCGGATGGCGGGCACCGCCTGGAGGAGCCTGGCGCGCTCGGCCATGTCCTCCTGCTCGTGCTCGAAGGCGTAGCGCAGCGTGGCCAGGACGCTGTGCCGGATCGACTCCATCGGGCTCTCGTCCGGCGGCCGGGCCTCCAGCGCGGCCCTCATCGGCGCGTCGTACTCGTCGGTGAGGACGATGTCTTCCTTGGTGGGGAAGTAGCGGAAGACGGTGCTGGGGGACACGTCGGCGGCGGCGGCGATCTGGTCGACGGGCGTCGCGTCGTAGCCCTGCTCCTTGAAGAGCCGGTAGGCGGCCCGGCGGATCGCCTGGCGGGTCTGGATCTTCTTCCGCTCGCGCAGCCCGAGCCTGGGCTCGGGTCGCGCCTCGGGTGTCGTGGGTACGGCGGCCATGGTGCTCATTGTCCGGCATCCGCGGGTCCGGAGGCCACGTCGTGGCCCGCGGCCCTGGGTGCGCCCGCGCCGGTCGTGGCGGCCGTGGCCTTGGCGCCGGCCGCGGTGGAGGCGGAGGCGGACGAGGCCCCCGCGCCGGTAGCGCCCCCGGCATCCGGTCCGTCCGGTCCATCCGGTCCATCCGGTCCGTCCGGTCCGTCCGGCGTCGTGATGGCCACCGTCCGCCCCGCGCGCCGCGGGTTGGGCAGGAAGGCCGCGATGAGCAGGGCGGCGGCCAGCGAGGCGAGGCCGGTGACGAGCAGCGCCAGGTTCATGCCGTCGATGAACGCGGCGTCCGCCGAGTGCCGCAGTGCGGCGTCGCCCAGCTCGGCGGCGACCACGTGTCCGCCGACGACGGACTCGCCCGCGGCGTGGGCCGCGTCGTGCGGCAGCCCGCCGGTGTCGAGGTGGGCGCGGTACGCGCCGGCGACCAGGGAACCGAGGACCGCGACGCCGATGGCCCCGCCGACCTGGCGCAGCGTCATCAGGAGCCCGGAGCCGCTGCCCGCGCGGTCGCGGGGGAGCGCGCCGAGGGCGTTGCTCATGGCGGGGATGAGGGCGAAGCCGAAGCCGAACCCGGCGATGACCAGCCACACCGCGACCGTGCCGTAACCGTCGCTCAGATGCGTGTTGCTCGCGAGCAGCGCGGCGAAGGCGAGCGCGAACAGCCCGGCGGAGATCACGACGCGCGGCCCGAAGCGGGTGACCAGCGGTCCGGCGCCGCGCGAGGCGACGAGGAGTCCGGCCATCATCGGCATCATCCGCAGCCCGGTGCCGAAGGCGTCGTTGCCCTGGATCACCTGGAGGTACTGCGGCAGCACGAAGAGCAGACCCATGAGGGCGAAGGTCACCAGGGTCGCGGCGATGGCGTTCCACCGGAAGCCGCGGTCGCCCAGCAGCGTCAGGTCGAGCATGGGCCGGGCCATCCGGCGCTCGCGCAGGACGAGGGCGACGAGCAGCACGACGGCCGCGGCGAACGAGCCGAGGACGACGGCGGAGCCCCAGCCGCGCTGCGGGCCCTCGATGACGCCGAAGACGAGGACGCCGAGGCCGAGGGCGGTGAGGGCGCTGGAGAGCGTGTCGACCCTGGGCGAGGCGGGGTCCTTGGTCTCGGGGAGCAGGAAGACGCAGGCCAGGATGCCAATGGCGACCAGCGGCACGTTGATCAGGAAGACCGAGCCCAACCAGAAGTGGTCGAGCAGCCAGCCGCCGATGATCGGGCCGAGCGGCATGCCGAGCGCGGAGGCGCCGGAGACCGCTCCGACGGCCGTGGCGCGCTCGTCGGGTCCGAAGAGCGAGGGCAGTACGGACATGGCGAGCGGCATGATCAGCGCGGCGCCGGCCCCCATGACGGCACGGGCGGCGATGACCAGGGCGGGGTCGTCGACGACGGTGCCCAGCAGCGAGCCGCCGAGGAAGATCACGAGGCCGGTGATGAGCATCCGGCGGCGGCCGAAGCGGTCGCCGAGGAGCCCGGCCGGGAGCATCAGGGCGGCGAGGACGACGAGGTAGGAATCGGCGATCCACTGCTGTTCGCCGGTGTCGGCGCCGAGCTGGGACGCCATGGTCGGCAGCGCGACGTTGAGGATCGTGCCGTCGAAGCCGAGTACGAGCATGCAGGCGACGATGGCGCCCAGCGCCCACCAGCGCCGGGGGTCGGGGCGGGGTTGCGTTGGCACGCCCATGGGAGGTCTCCGAACTTTCGAGAGTTGATGTCAAATGACAGTAGCATCAATTGACAGTAACTCTCAAAAGGGAAACGCTGTCAACTTGGCCGGTCTCGGCGCGCCATGGCGCGCCAGGGGCCCCCTGGCCGCCCCGCATGTCGTGGCGCGCCGGGGATCCCCTGACTGCCCCCGAACAGACGAAAGGCCGCGACCCGGATCGGGTCGCGGCCAACTGAAGGGGGCGGGAGCGGTTACGCGTGCGTATATGCCACCAGGGAGATGCCGACGTAGTGCACGACGAACGCGGCCAGTGTCAGCGAGTGGAAGACCTCGTGGAAGCCGAACCAGCGCGGCGACGGGTTGGGGCGCTTGATGCCGTAGATCACGCCGCCCGCGCTGTAGAGCACCCCGCCGACGATCACGCAGACGAGCACCGCGATGCCGCCGGCCTGGAGGAAGTCCGGCAGGAAGAAGACGGCGGCCCAGCCCATCGCGATGTAGCACGGGGTGTAGAGCCAGCGCGGGGCGCCGATCCAGAAGACGCGGAAGGCGATGCCGGCCAGCGCCGCTCCCCAGACGGCCCAGAGCAGCGCCTGGCCGCGGGTGCCGGGGACCAGCAGCATGGTCAGCGGCGTGTAGGTGCCCGCGATGATCAGAAAGATATTGGCGTGATCCAGTCGGCGCAGGACCGCGTCCACGCGCGGGCTCCAGTTCCCGCGGTGGTAGAGGGCGCTCACGCCGAACAGCAGGCAGGCGGTGAGCGTGAAGATCGCGCAGGCGAGGCGGCCGCGGGCGCTGTCGGCCAGCGCGGTCAGCGCGACCCCGGCGAAGAGCACGGCCGGGAACATTCCGGCGTGCAACCAGCCCCGCAGCCTGGGTTTGACGGCGGTCGGCGGGGCCGCGGGTTCTCCCGGAAAGGGGACGGCGGCGGCGTCGGGAGCGGCGGAGGTCATGCGGGCCATGCTAGCTACGGGACCGTAAGTTACGGGTCAGTTCTGCGTGGCGATGGTCACGAGTGCGCCCCCTGGACAGACGGCATTCCTGGTCGGATGATCAAATGAGTGCGGTCGGCACCGGATGAGCGGTCACGAAGCGTCCGGGTCGCGGCCCCCATGGGGCAACTAACGTCAAATGCGGACATCTTGCGGACATGTGCGGCAAGCGTCCGCTCAACCCTCAACTTCTGACGCCGGAACGACGCCGGAACAGCGTTCCCAGCGTCCCCGGCGGGACGGAGCGATCGTGGCGCGCAGCAATGCGGCTCCCAGCACCCCCACCCACCACCAGGAGCTCCTCTCCTGGGTCCAAGAGATCGCCGACCTCACCCAGCCGGACCGCGTCGTCTGGTGCGACGGCTCCGAGGCCGAGTACGAGCGCCTGTGCGAGGAGCTCGTCGCGAGGGGCACGTTCCAGAAGCTCGACCCGATCAAGCGCCCGAACTCGTACTACGCCGCCTCCGACCCCTCGGACGTCGCCCGCGTCGAGGACCGTACGTTCATCTGCTCCGAGAAGGAGGAGGACGCGGGGCCGACCAACCACTGGAAGGCGCCGGCCGAGATGCGCGACATCTTCACGGGGGAGCGGGGCATCTTCCGCGGCTCGATGCGCGGCCGGACCATGTACGTCGTCCCGTTCTGCATGGGCCCGCTCGGCTCGCCGCTCTCGGCGCTCGGCGTGGAGATCACCGACTCCGCGTACGTGGCGGTCTCCATGCGCACCATGACCCGGATGGGCCAGCCGGTCCTGGACGAACTGGGCGACGACGGCTTCTTCGTGAAGGCCGTCCACACGCTCGGCGCCCCGCTCGCCGAGGGCGAGGCCGACGTCCCCTGGCCGTGCAACTCCACCAAGTACATCTCGCACTTCCCCGAGGCCCGCGAGATCTGGTCGTACGGCTCCGGCTACGGCGGCAACGCCCTGCTCGGCAAGAAGTGCTACGCGCTGCGCATCGCCTCCGTCATGGCGCGCGACGAGGGCTGGCTCGCCGAGCACATGCTGATCCTCAAGCTGACGCCGCCGCAGGGCGAGCCGAAGTACGTCGCGGCGGCGTTCCCGAGCGCCTGCGGCAAGACCAACCTCGCCATGCTGGAGCCGACGATCTCCGGCTGGACCGTGGAGACCATCGGCGACGACATCGCCTGGATGCGGTTCGGCGAGGACGGCCGGCTCTACGCGATCAACCCCGAGGCCGGGTTCTTCGGCGTCGCGCCCGGCACCGGCGAGCACACCAACGCCAACGCCATGAAGACCATGTGGGGCAACTCCGTCTTCACCAACGTCGCGCTCACCGACGACGGCGACGTGTGGTGGGAGGGCATGACCGAGGAGCCGCCCGCCCACCTCACCGACTGGAAGGGCAACGACTGGACCCCCGAGTCGGGGACCCCGGCGGCGCACCCCAACGCCCGGTTCACCGTCCCGGCCGGCCAGTGCCCGATCATCGCGCCCGAGTGGGAGGACCCCAAGGGCGTGCCGATCTCGGCGATCCTCTTCGGCGGCCGCCGCGCCTCGGCCGTACCGCTGGTCACGGAGTCCTTCGACTGGCAGCACGGCGTCTTCCTCGGCGCCAACGTGGCCAGCGAGAAGACCGCCGCGGCCGAGGGCAAGGTAGGCGAGCTGCGCCGGGACCCGTTCGCGATGCTGCCGTTCTGCGGCTACAACATGGGCGACTACATGGGCCACTGGCTCAAGGTCGGCGCCGACAAGCCGGACGCGTCGAAGCTACCGAAGATCTACTACGTGAACTGGTTCCGCAAGAACGAGGAGGGCAAGTTCGTCTGGCCCGGCTTCGGCGAGAACGGCCGCGTCCTGAAGTGGATCGTGGAGCGCCTGGAGGGCCGGGCGGAGGGCGTCGAGACGCCGATCGGCGTGCTGCCGACGCCGGACTCGCTCGACACCGACGGGCTCGACCTCAGCGCGGCGGACCTCGACTTCCTGCTCAGCGTCGACCACGACGTCTGGCGCGAGGAGGCCGCGCTCATCCCCGAGCACCTGAACACCTTCGGCGACCACACGCCCAAGGAGCTGTGGGACGAGTACCGGGCGCTGGTCCGCCGCCTGGGCTGAGCGGGCCCGTACGGACAGCGGGCCCTATGACCCGTACAGCTCGTAGGGCTCGTACAGCCCGTACGGACAAGGGGCCGGGCCGGGACCGCGCGGGGGACGTGGTCCCGGCCCGGCCGGGTGGTGCCGCAGTGGCTCTGTGGGGTCGAGTGTCCTCAGACCGTCTCGGCGAGGCCGAGCGCCTCGGCGTGCACGGCCAGCCGCTCGGCGGCCAGCGCCGTGTTCGCGTCGTCGGCGCGGGAGGTCGCGACGACCAGCGCCTGTCCGGCGAGCATGTGCGCCCGCTGGTGGAGCGCGGCCGTACGGGCCCCGGAGCCGGGCGTCGTGGCCGCGGTCGGGACGGCGCGCAGCGGGGCGCGGCCGTCGCGCAGCCGGGCGGCGGCGCCGGCGATGCGCCGGGCCGCGTCGTCCAGCTCGGCGGCGGCGGGCCCGTCCGACTCGGCGCGCAGCTCGTCGGTCACGGTCAGCAGCGCGGTGAGGTGTCCGGCGAGCCGGATGTCCAGCTCCTCCTCGCGGGAGCGGTGGGGGCCGCGGCCGCGTGCGTCGGCGGGCTCGGCCATGGAGTGGACCGACTTGGTGCGGATCGGTTCGTACATGGGATGGCCTCCTGGCAAGGTTCAGGAGACCATCCTAACTTAGACGCAGTCTAAAGTTGTCCCGCTTACACGGACTGCGGTGACGGACCCCGTCCGTACTGCCGTGACGGCGCCTGTCAGTACTGCCCGTAGCCGTCCAGGAACTCGCCGATCCGCGTCACCGCGTCCGTCAGGTCCTCCTTGGCGGGCAGCGTCACCAGCCGGAAGTGGTCCGGCTCCGGCCAGTTGAACCCCGTACCGTGCACGATCATGATCTTCTCGGCCCGGAGCAGGTCGAGGACCATCTGCCGGTCGTCCTTGATCTTGTAGACCTTGGGGTCGAGCCGGGGGAAGGCGTACAGCGCGCCCTTCGGCTTCACGCAGGTCACGCCCGGAATCCGGGTCAGCAGCTCGTACGCCGTGTCGCGCTGCTCCAGCAGCCGGCCGCCCGGCCGCACCAGGTCGTCGATCGACTGCCGCCCGTTGAGCGCGGTCGCCACCGCGTGCTGCACGGGCATATTGGCGCACAGCCGCATATTGGCCAGGATCGTCAGGCCCTCGATATAGCTGGAGGCGTGCGCCTTGGGGCCGCAGACGGCCATCCAGCCCGCGCGGTACCCGGCGACCCGGTAGTTCTTGGAGAGCCCGTTGAACGTCAGGGTCAGCAGGTCCGGGGCGATGGCGGCGGTCGGGGTGTGCGTGACGCCGTCGTAGACGATCCGGTCGTAGATCTCGTCCGAGCAGACGATCAGGTGGTGGCGGCGGGCGATCTCGGTGATGCCGCGCAGCAGCTCGTCGTCGTAGACCGCGCCCGTGGGGTTGTTCGGGTTGATGACGACGATGGCCTTGGTGCGGTCGGTGATCTTGCGCTCGATGTCCGCGAGGTCCGGCATCCAGTCCGCCTGCTCGTCGCAGCGGTAGTGCACGGCCGTGCCGCCCGCCAGCGAGACCGAGGCCGTCCACAGCGGGTAGTCCGGCGCGGGCACCAGCACCTCGTCGCCGTCGTCCAGCAGCGCCTGCATCGACATCTGGATCAGCTCGGAGACGCCGTTGCCGAGGTAGATGTCCTCGACGGACAGCTCGACGCCCTTGGTCTGGTAGTGCTGCATCACCGCGCGGCGCGCGGACAGCAGCCCCTTGGCGTCGCCGTAGCCGTGCGCGTCGCCGAGCGAACGCAGCATGTCCTCAAGGATCTCGGGCGGGCACTCGAAGCCGAAGACCGCCGGGTTGCCGGTGTTGAGCTTGAGGATGCGGTGTCCTGCTGCCTCCAGCCGCATTGCCTCCTCAAGGACCGGACCGCGGATCTCGTAGCAGACATTGGCGAGTTTCGTTGACTGGATCACCTGCATGACGGCCACCATACGGCCGGGGTCACGGGGCCCGCCCCTCGATATCCCGGTGAGCGGGATCACGGCGGGAGGGCGAGGGGAGGGGCCCGTGGGGCGTTCTCAGTCGGCCGGCGCCCGCCGGACCGTACGGCCCGCCAGCACGTCCGTACGGCGTCCGTCTTCCATCACAAAGCGCCCATTGATCAACACATACGGAATACCGACCGGAAGGGTCCTCGGGGCTTCGAAAGTGGAGCCGGCGGCGACCTCGTCCGGATCGAAGAGAACAAGATCGGCGCGGTATCCGGTCCGTACCAACCCTCGGTCGGCCAGCTTCAGCCGCGCCGCGGGACGGGACGTGAGATGCGCCACGCACTCCTCCAGAGAGAGCACACCCAGCTCGCGCACGTACCGCCCCAAGTACTGCGGGAAGGTCCCGTACGCGCGCGGATGCGGCTTGTCGCCCTGGAGGATGCCGTCGCTGCCGCCGGTGTGCACCCGGTGCCGCATGATCTGCCGCACGTTCTCCTCATGGCCCACGTGCTGGAGGATCGTCGACCCGAGCCGGTCCTCGATCAGCACCCGGCGCGCCGTCTCCCACGGCGACTCGCCGCGCTCGGCGGCGCTGCGCGCGACGGTCCTGCCCACATACCCGGCGAGCGCGGGGTCAAAGACCCCGGAGATCTCGATGGCGTCCCACTCGATCGGCACCCCGTGGCAGCCGTCCGCGCCCTCGACCTCCATGGCGTACCGGATGCGCTCGGCCACGGCGTCGTCCCGCAGCCGCGCCAGGATCGCCTCCGGGCCGCCCTCGCTCGCCCAGCTCGGCAGCATCGCGACGAGCGTGGTGCAGCCGGGGGTGTACGGATAGGTGTCGAGCGAGATGTCGGCGCCGCCGTCCAGCGCGGCGTCCAGCAGCGCCAGCAGCTCGGGGGCGCGGCCCTCGTTCACGCCGAAGTTCATGGTGGCGTGGGCCAGGTGCAGCGGGCAGCGGGCCTCGCGGGTGAGGTCCACCATCTCCGCGTACGCCTGGAGCGCCCCGGCCCCGTACGAGCGGTGGTGCGGGCAGTAGTAGCCGCCGTACTCGCCCACCACCCGGCACAGCTCGGTCAGCTCAGCGTCCGAGGCGTACATGCCCGGCGTGTAGGTGAGCCCCGACGACATCCCGACCGCGCCCTGGGCCATGCCCTCCGCGACCAGTTCCCTCATCCGCTCCGTCTCGGCGGGCGTGGCGGGCCGGTCGTCCCAGCCGAGCGCCAGCATCCGCACCGTCCCCTGGGGGATGAGGTACGCGGCGTTGACGGCGATGCCCTCGCCGCCGAAGCCGTGGTCGAGGCGGTCGAGGTACTCGCCGACGCTCCGCCAGGAGAAGTCGATGTCACAGCCGTCGCCGTTCCACCCCGTGATCTGCGCGCGCACCTCGGCGAGGGTGCGGTCGTCGACGGGCGCGTACGACAGGCCGTCCTGCCCGATGACCTCCAGGGTGACGCCCTGCGCGGCCTTCGCCTCATGGGCGGGGTCGCGCAGCAGCGCCAGGTCGCTGTGCGCGTGCATGTCGATGAAGCCGGGGGCCAGGGCCAGGCCGCCGGCGTCCAGGACGCGGCGGGCGGTGGGCCGCTCGCCGTCGCCCTCGCGCACGACGGCGGCGATCCGGCCGTCGTCCACGGCCACGTCCGCCCGGAACGAAGCGCCGCCGGAGCCGTCGATGACCCGGACGTCGCGGATGACCAAGTCCATGGCCGGTCCTCTCGGAAAAGGTGCGGATCGGAAAGGTGCGGATCGGAAAACGCACGGATCAGAACGTGCGGATCAGAAAACGCACGGATCAGAAGGTGTGGATCAGAAAACGTGCGGGTCGGAGAACGCGCGGGTCAAAGAACGTGCGGACCGATCAGAAGAAGGTGCGGACGTAGTCGACGACCGTGCCGTCCGCCTCGACCAGCGGAATCATCTGCCATTTGTCGAAGGACGTGCAGGGGTGCGACAGGCCCATTCCGATCCAGTCGCCCACCTCCAGCTCCACGCCCTCGGCGACGCGCAGCCAGCCGTGCTGGTCGGACAGGGCGGCGACCTCGATGCCGGTCGCGGGCCGCTGCGCGCCGTCCCGCGCGGACCGTACGACCTGCGGCTCGGGCAGGTCGAGGTCGTACGCCGCGTCCCGCTTGCCCGCGTTGACGAACGCCTGGCCCGGCTCGGGGCGCGAGACGACCTGCGCCCACAGGCGGAACGCGGGGTGCAGCGCGCCCTCCTCGGGCACCCGGTTGAAGGGCGTCACAGCGCGGTAGCGGCCGTCGTCGTGCGAGATGTACGCGCCGGAGCGCAGCACCTTGAGCGCGGGCGCGGACAGCTCCGGCAGCTCGGCGAAGACATCGGCGACCGCGTCGAACCAGGCGCTGCCGCCCGCGCTCACGACGATCTGGTCCAGGCCGGCGAAGCGGCCCGCCTTGTCGAACTCGACGGCCAGCGCGGTCAGCCGGCGCAGCCACGCCCGTACGGTCTCGCCGTCCGCGGCCGGAACCTCGCCCTCGTAGCCGGCGACGCCGACCAGGCGCAGGGTGGTGGTGGCGGCGACCGCGTCGGCGATGGCGGCGCACTCGGCCTCCGTACGCGCCCCGGTGCGCGCGCCGTCGCCCGCGCCCAGCTCGACCACGACGTCCAGGCGGCGGGCGGCGCCCGCGGCGGTCAGCGCCTGGTCCATCAGCTCGACGCCGCGCGGCGAGTCGACGTAGCAGATGATCTCGAAGTCCGGGTCGGCGTCGAGTTCGCCCGCGAGCCAGCGCAGCGCGGCGGCGTCCACCAGTTCGTTGGCGAGGAAGAGCCGCTTCAGGCCGAAGGCGCGGCAGACGCGGATCTGGGCGGGGACGGCGACGGTGATGCCCCACGCGCCGTGTTCGAGCTGGCGCTCGAAGAGCTGGGGGGCCATGGAGGTCTTGCCGTGCGGGGCGAAGACCAGCCCGTGCCGGGCGGAGTAACGCTCCATCAGGGCGAGGTTGTGCTCCAGGGCCTCGGCGGAGAGGGCCAGCACGGGGGTGGTGAACCCGCCGTCGAACAGCGAGCGGCGCTCGGCGGCGAGGGCCTCGACCGTGGCGCCCTCGGCGTCCGGGGGCAGGGCCTTGAAGCGGTGGTCTACGCGGTCCTGGGCCAGGCGAGCGAGAGCGCTGTCGGCGGCCATGGAGCCTCCCGTGGAAAGTTGTGTTGCATTACGTGCAACAGCCATTGCGTATAACGCTTACTGCTGTTTAACATCCCGGCAAGCAGGAGGTCAACGGTGTGCATCACGTCAACGCGGCACACCACGCAGCCGACCCCGGCCCGCCGGCCCGCCCGGCATCCGACGCCACAGGACCCGAGGAGCGAGACAGATCGTGACCGCAGCCCCGAGCAGTCCGGACACCGACGTCGTATGCCTCGGCGAATCCATGGTCACCTTCCGCCCCGCCACCCCGGGGCCCCTCGCCGACGTGCCCTCCTTCGACCGCGGCATCGGCGGCGCGGAGTCCAACGTCGCCTGCTCCCTCGCCCGCACCGGCCACACCGCCCGCTGGATCAGCCGCGTCGGCACCGACGGCTTCGGCGCCCACCTCGTCACCACCATCGCCGCCACCGGCGTCGACACCGCCTCCGTCCAGTACGACCCGCACCGCCCCACCGGAATCTACTTCCGCACGGCGGGAGAGCGGGCCGTATCGGCGGACCCGGGCGCATCGGCCGCATCGGTCGTAACTGCTGTATCGACTGCACCCGCCACCGCGTCGACCGCTCCGGAGGCCGCCGTCGAGCCCGTCTCCGAAGTCGTCTACTACCGCGCCGGGTCCGCCGCCTCCGCCATGTCCCCGGACCTCATCCCCCGCGAACAGGCCTGGTCCGGCCGCGTCCTGCACCTCACCGGCATCACCGCCGCCCTCTCCGACGACTGCCGCGCCCTGCTCCGCGCGCTCACCGCCCGCACGCCCGGCCGCCCCCTCGTCTCCTTCGACGTCAACTACCGCGTCGGCCTGTGGCACGGCGCGGCCGAGGGCCCCGCCGTTCTTCTCGACCTGGCCCGCGGCTGCGACCTCGTCTTCGTCGGCGAGGATGAGGCGGAGGCGGCCTGGGGGCTGCGCGGCGCCGACGCCGTACGGGCCGCCCTGCCCGAACCGGAGATCCTGATCGTCAAGCAGGGCGGCGCGGGCGCCACCGCGTACGCGCGTACCGACAGCGGCGCGGACGACGTCGTCCACGTCCCCGCCCTCTCCGTCGACGTCGTCGCCTCCGTCGGCGCCGGCGACGCCTTCGCCGCCGGCTTCCTCTCCGGAACGCTGCGCGGCCTGCCCATCGCGCGGCGGCTGCGCCACGGCCATCTGATGGCAGCCGCCGCGCTCACCGTCCCCGGCGACCTCGCCGCGCCGCCCGCCCGCCGCCTCGCCGACCGGCTGGCCGCGCTCGACGCCGACGCCTGGGGGAGACTGCGACTCGGCCCCGGCTGGGCGAACCCGCCGGCGGCCGAGGCCGAGACCGTACGGGTGGAGGAGCGCACCGCATGACCGAACGCACGACCAGGCACGCGACCGATGGCACGACCGGCCACGACGGCCCCGGACGAGGCACGGACCGGAACCGGAGCGGGTCCCGCCGCGCCGCCCACGGAAACGGCGCCTCCCGCGGAAACGCCCACGGAAACGCCGCCTCCCGCGGCCGGGCCCCCCGCCCCCGGCGAGCCGCCCTGGGGGCGACATGAGCCAGACCGTCGACCGCGCCCTGTCCATCCTGCCGCTGCTGGCGGAGGGCCCCGCCAACCTCGAACAGGTCGCGAGCCGCCTCGGCGTGCACAAGTCCACCGCGCTGCGGCTACTGCGCACCCTGCATGAGCACGGCATCGTCTACCGCCAGCAGGACCAGCGCTACCGCCTCGGCGCCCGGCTCTTCGCCCTCGCCCAGGAAGCCGTCGAGAACCTCGACGTACGCGAGATCGCCCACCCGCACCTCGCCGAACTCAACGAGAAGTGCGGGCACACCGTGCACCTCGCGGTGTACGAGGAGAACGAGGTCCTCTACATCGACAAGGTCGAGAGCCGCTACCCGGTGCGGATGTACTCCCGCATCGGCAAGCCGGTCGCGATCACCGTCGCCGCCGTCGCCAAGCTGCTCCTCGCCGACCTGCCCGAGCCCGAGCGGCGCGCCGTCGCCGAACGGCTCGACTACCCCATGTACACGTCCCGTTCGACCCCCAACGCCGCCGCCTTCCTCAAGGAGCTGGCGACCGTACGCGAACAGGGCTGGGCCACCGACCTCGGCGGCCACGAGGAGTCCATCAACTGCATCGGGGCGCCCATCCGCGGCGCGGACGGGCGGGCCGTCGCCGCGTGCTCGGTCTCGGCCCCGAACGTCGTCGTCACCGCGGACGAACTCCTCACCCTCCTCCCGCTGCTGCGCCGCACCGCCGGCGCCATCAGCGCGGAGTACTCGGGCACCGCGCACACCCCCGAGAAGCCCCACCCCTCCCAGAAAGAAGACCGATCATGAGCGACAAGACCGCGATCACCCCGGCCACCCACACCACCCCGCCGGCCAAGTTCTCGCACGGCGTGCGCAAGGGGAACATCCTCCAGGTCGCCGGCCAGGTCGGGTTCAAGCCCGCCGTCGAGGGCGAGGCCCCCACCCCGGTCGGCCCCACCCTGCGCGAGCAGACCCTCCAGACGTTCGCCAACGTCAAGGCGATCCTCGAAGAGGGCGGCGCGAGCTGGGACGACGTCATGATGATGCGCGTCTACCTCACCGATGTCGCGCACTTCGCCGAGATGAACGAGATCTACAACGCGTACTTCGAGGCCGAGGGGCTGAAGGAGGCGCCGGCCGCCCGTACGACGGTGTACGTGGGTCTGCCCCCCGGCCTCCTCATCGAGATCGACGCCCTCGCCGTGCTCGGCTGACCGCGGACGGACCGGCCATCGCCGCGTTAAAGCCGCACCCCCGTGTCACGGCACGGCGCCCCGCACCGGCGGGGCGCCGTGCCGCGATCGCCCCTGCCCGGACATCCCTGACTGACAACGGAGTCATCACATGTTGCTCGCCGCGGCCCCCGCCGCCCCCTCGCCACCGCACACCGGCGGACTGCTCGCCCTCATCGGAGGGACCGGCGGGCTGCTGACCGTCGCGGCCCTCGGCATCGCGCTCCTCCTCGTACTGATCATCAAGGTCCGGCTCCAGCCGTTCGTCGCGCTGCTCGCCGTCTCCATAGCCGTCGGCCTCGCCGCCGGCCTCTCCGTCACCGAACTCTTCGGCACCGTCCAGAAGTCGAACGCCGTCTCGCTCATCGAGAACGGCATGGGCGGCACTCTCGGCCATATCGCGATCATCATCGGCCTGGGCACGATGCTCGGCTCGATCCTGGAGGTCTCCGGCGGCGCCGAGGCACTCAGCTCCCGGCTGCTGGGCCTCTTCGGCGAGAAGCGCGCGCCCCTCGCGATGGGCCTGACCGGCCTCATCTTCGGCATCCCGGTCTTCTTCGACGTCGGCATCTTCGTCCTCGCGCCGATCGTGTACGCGGCGACCAAGCGCAGCGGCAAGTCGATCCTCCTCTACGCCATGCCGCTGCTGGCGGGTCTGTCCATGACGCACGCCTTCCTGCCGCCGCACCCCGGGCCGGTGGCCGCGGCCGGTCTGCTCCACGTGGACCTGGGCTGGGTCATCGTGATGGGCATCGCCACCGGCGTCCCGGCCGTGCTGGCGGGCTGGGCGTACGCGGCCTGGATCGGCAAGCGCGTCCACGTGCCCGTACCCGCCGACATGGTCGAGGCGGCCGAGGAGGCCAAGGCCGCCGTCCGGGCGGAGCGGCGCGCGGCCGGCGCGGGCGACGGCGAGGGCGCGGAGAAGCCCGTGTCCATGGGCGCGCTCGCCGCGATCATCGGCACCCCGCTGGTCCTCATCCTGCTGGCGACGTTCTCCTCCATCGCCTTCGACCCCAGCACGGGCCGCTCGGTCCTGGAGTTCTTCGGCAACCCCTTCGTCGCCCTGACCATCGCCCTCTTCCTCGCGTACTACCTGCTGGGCATCCGGCGCGGCTGGTCCCGCAAGTCGCTGGAGACCGTGTCCACCGCGTCCCTCAAGCCGGTCGGCAACATCCTGCTGGTGGTCGGCGCGGGCGGGGTCTTCGGCGCGGTCCTCAAGGGCAGCGGCGTGGCGCAGGCGCTGGCCGACACGTTCGACAGCGCGGGCCTGCCGGTCATCGTCCTCGCCTGGCTGATCTCGGTGGTGCTGCGGGTGGCCCAGGGTTCGGCGACCGTCGCCATCGTCACCACGGCGGGCATCGTCGCCCCGATGCTCTCCGCGGGCGACTTCTCCCAGGCCCACCTGGCGCTCGTGATCATGGCGATCTCGGCGGGGTCGATCTTCGCCTCGCATGTGAACGACGGCGGCTTCTGGATGGTGGCCAAGTACTTCGGCATCTCCGAGCGCGACACCCTCAAGTCCTGGACCGTCCTGGAGTCGGTGCTGTCGGTGGCGGGCTTCGTGGTCGCGGCGGTGCTCAGCGTCTTCATCTGACGCGGTGCCGGGAGCCCGGCGGCGCGTACGGGCCCATGCGTACGCGCCGCCGGGCGGCCGTTCACCGGGTCAGGGGGTGCCCGGGCAGTACTGCTGCTGCTTGCCGATCACGCGGTACACGCAGTCCGCGCTCTCCAGGAGCTGGAGCACCGCGTCGCGGTTGCGGGCCGTCTCCCGGCCGATCACCTCGTCGGGCGGGTAGAAGCCGCCGCCCGCGCCGCTGGAGTTCGGGTACATCTCGAAGGTGTAGCCGAAGATCTTCTGGCTGCCCCAGAGCCAGTCGTCGATGGACCCGTCGGTGATGTAGAGGTCGCTGGACTGCTCGGGCGTGTAGCCGTTGCTCGCGGCCATGGACTTGCCGAGGGTGGCGAAGGCGTCCCGGTCGTCCTGGGTCATGCCGGGGGCGGTGTCGCTGTAGGTGTAGCCGTAGGGCCAGAGCACCAGTTCGCTGTAGGTGTGGAAGTCGATGGCGGCCTTGATCTGCTGCTTGCCGCCGACGACGCGGCCGCGTACGAAGTCCGCGACGACCTTGACCTCGGGCCCCGACTCGGGGGCGGAGCCGCGGTACGTCTCGGAGCCGGTGCTGCCGGAGGAGCCGCCGCAGCAGCCCCACTTGAAGTTCCAGTTGCGGTTGAGGTCGGTGCCGCGGGAGGCCCCGGAGTTGGGCTGGCGGTTCTTGCGCCAGCTCCGGTACGAGCCGGTGGCGATGTCGTACTCGCCGCCGTCCGGGTTCACGTCGGGCACGATCCAGATCTCGCGGCTGTCGACGAGCTTGGTGACGCGCGGGTCGGTGCCGTACTTGGAGCCGAACTCCTTGATCAGGTACAGCGCCATCTCGACGGTGAGGTGTTCGCGCGCGTGCTGGTGGTAGGTGAAGAGCACCTCGGGCTCGGCCTCGTCCGTGCCGGCGTTGTCGCTGATCTTGACGGCGATGATGTCGCGGCCCTCGTAGGACTTGCCGATGACCCGCTTCGTCATGATGCCGGGGTACTTGGCGATGTCCGCGTTGATCTCCGCTGTCGCCTCGGCGTAGTTGTGGTAGTTCGCGTCCCGTGGCGGGAAGTCGAAGGGCCGCGGCCGTTTGCCGTCCGTACGGTCCGGGGGCGCGGCGGATTCCTCGACGCGGTAGCCGAGCGCGCGTACGCGCTGGGCCTGGGCGGCGGTGGCGGTGATGGTGACGGAGTGCTCGCGCACCGCGTCGACGGCCGCGCCGGTCGCGGCGACGGCGGTGCGCTGGGCGGCCGTCGCCGGGCCGGTGACCTCGTAGGAGTGGGTGGCTTCCGCGGCGGGGGAGGCCGGTGGGTCGGGTGCGTCGGATGTCGCGCCGGTCGCGGCGGGGGCGGCGAGGGCGACGGTGAGCAGGGCGGCGAGGGCGCCGGCCCAGTGGCGGCGTAATCGGAGTCTCATGCGGTCTCCTGGGGGGTGTGGGTGCCGACAGATTCGAGCGGTGTCATGAACGGGTCAAGGGTGTGCGTAGGGAGGAAACAGGCCAACTTCCCCGGCACTTCTGTCCACTCGATTGCCGGGCGGCTTCCTGAGCCCCAACAATGCACACGTCAAAAAACGGAAGAACTGATGTACGGAGGGGACCCCCCATGAAGAAGCCTCTCGTCGGTGCGCTCGCGACGCTCCTCCTGACCGGAGCGACGCTCGCCTCCACCGGCGCGGCCTCGGCCCAGCCCGTTACCCAGGAGGCGAAGGCGCGGGCCAAGGCCGCCGTCCAGGCCCCGGTCGCCACCAAGACCAAGGCCGTCGACTTCGCCGGCACCGTCGCCCTCAGCAACTGCTCCGGATCGCTGGTGCGGCTGCCCAACTCGCAGGACAACGACCCCGGCCTCATCCTCACCAACGGCCACTGCCTGGAGACCGGCATGCCCGGCGCCGGCGAGGTGATCGTGGACCGGCCATCCAGCCGTACGTTCAGCCTGCTCAACGCGTCCGCCGGGAAGGTCGCCACGCTCAAGGCCACCAAGATCGCGTACGCGACGATGACCGACACCGACGTCACGCTCTACGAACTGAACACCACCTACGCCAAGATCAAGCAGCAGTACCGGATCGACGCCCTGAAGCTCAACCCCGACCACCCGGTCAAGGGCGCCTCGATCAAGGTCGTCTCCGGCTACTGGAAGAAGACCTACTCCTGCAACACGGACGGCTTCGCCTACCGGCTCCGCGAGGCCGACTGGACCTGGAAGGACTCGCTGCGCTATACGTCCGCCTGCCAGGTCATAGGCGGCACCTCGGGCTCGCCCGTCGTGGACACCGCCACCGGCAAGGTCGTGGCGGTCAACAACACCACCAACGAGGACGGCCAGCGCTGCACCCTGAACAACCCGTGCGAGGTCGACGAGAACGGCCAGGTCACGGTCCGCAAGGGCATCGGCTACGCCCAGGAGACCTACATCCTCGCCAAGTGCGTCGGCACCGGGAACAAGGTCGACCTCGGCCTGCCCGGCTGCTCCCTGCCCAAGCCCGTCGCCGAACGCGCGCGTCAGCACTGACGGGCTCCAGCACATGGGTGGGCGCCCCCGGACCGTGCGTGGGTACGGTCCGGGGGCGCCCGGTCTGATGGCGGTTATGGCAGGTCGTGCACGTGCCCGCCGACCTGGTCCGCGAACGCGTCACCGGCCGCCGCGTCCCAGTTGGTCGACCACGCCATCGCGCCGCGCAGCCCCGGGTACGTCTTCGACGGCTTGAACGAGCCGCAGCCCGTGCCCTTGGTCAGGCAGTCCAGCGCGGCGTTGACCACGCTCGGCGCCACATAGCCGGAGCCCGCGGCCTTGGCGGAGGAGGGGACGCCGATGCCCACCTGGGAGGCGTCGAGGCCGCCTTCGAGCTGGACGCAGGCGAGCGAGGTGAGGAAGTCCACCGAGCCCGCGGCGTACACCTTGCCGTCGCAGCCGTTCATCGAACCGCTGTTGTAGTACTGCATATTGACGACGGTCAGGATGTCCTTGATGGCCAGCGCCGTCTTGAAGTACCCGTTCGACGGCGACTGCATGTCCACCGTCTGCGGCGCCATGGTGATGACCGGGTGGCCGCCGGACTTGGCCGCGAGCGACTTGAGGGCCTGGCTCATGTACGTGGCGTCGAGCCCGTTCTCCAGGTCGATGTCGACGCCGTCGAAGCCGTACTTCTCCATCAGCGCGTGCACGCTGTCCGCGAAGTTCGCCGCGGAGGCCGCGTCGTTGACGGAGACGGTGCCCTTCTCGCCGCCGATGGAGATGACCACGGACTTGCCCGCGGCCTGCTTCGCCTTGATGTCGGCCTTGAACTGGTCCTCGGAGTAGTTCAGCGCGGGGTCGAGGTGGAAGTCGACGGCGCCCGGCTTCGCGGTGGCGTCGGCGAAGGCGACGGCGATGATGTCGTAGTTCTCATGGACATCGCCGAGCTTCTGGACCTTCGCGCCGTTGTCGAAGTTCTGCCAGTAGCCGGTGACGGCGTGTTTGGGCACGTTCCTGGGCGAGGCTGCGGGGGCGGCGGACGGCGGGGCCGCCGGGCCGGTGGGGGGCTGCGCGGCGTGGGCGGTCCCCGCGCCGGCGAATCCGGCGGCGGCCACCACTGCCGCCGCCAGACCCGTGAGGATTCTGCTGGTGAACATGGTCGATCGTGCGCGAACCACGACTGCCTCCGTGGGGGGAGTTGGGGGGTGTGGTGATGGTGCGCGCTCAGGGGCCCCTGGGCTTGCCGTACAAGGTGGTCCAGACCAATACGGTTGTCAAGACCTGTACAACGGAGGGGCCGTTGGGGTAGGGAGGGCGGATACGGCCGTGGCTACGGCAGCCCGTGCACGTGCGGGCCGACCGCGTTGGACCACGCGTTGCCGTTGCTCGCGTCCCAGTTGGTCGACCAGGTCATCGCGCCCCGGATGCCCGGGTAGGTCTTCGCGGGCTTGAAGGAGCCGCAGCCCGTGCCCTTGGCCAGGCAGTCGAGGGCGTTGTTGACGATCGAGGGCGAGACATAGCCGCTGCCCGCGCCCCTCGGGGAGGCCGGCAGACCCAGGCCCACCTGGGAGGGGGCGAGGCCGCCTTCGAGCTGGATGCAGGCCAGGGCGGTCAGGAAGTCCACGGTCCCCTGCCCGTAGACCTTGCCGTCGCAGCCGTTCATCGCGCCGCTGTTGTAGTACTGCATGTTGACGACGGTGAGGATGTCCTTGATGTTCAAGGCTGTCTTGAAATAACTGCCCCCCGTTGACTGCATGTCGATGGTCTGCGGGGCCATGGTGATGACCAGTCGCGGCCCGGCCTTCGCCGACAGGGAGCGCAGCGCCTGCGTCATGTACGTGGCGTTGAGCCCGTTCTCCAGGTCGATGTCGACGCCGTTGAAGCCGTACTTCTGCATCGCCGCGTACACGCTGTTCGCGAAGTTGTTCGCCGAGTTCGCGTCGTTGACGGAGACCGTGCCCTTCTCGCCGCCGACGGAGAGGATGACGGACTTGCCGGCCGCCTGCTTGGCGGCGATGTCGGCCTTGAACTGGGCCTCGCTGTAGTTCAGCGCCGGGTCGAGGCGGAACTCGACCGCGCCCGGCGTGCCCGTGGCGTCGGCGAACGCGACGGCGATGATGTCGTACTGGTTCTGCACGTCGCTGATCTTCTGGACGGTGGCGCCGTTGTTGAAGTTCTGCCAGTAGCCCGTCACGGCGTGCTTCGGCACGGACGGCCCGGGCCCGCCCTCCTTGGTGGTGGCCGAGACGGCCGCGGACTTCGGCGACTCACCGGCGCTGTTGGTCGCCGTCACCTGGAACTGGTACGAGGTCGACGGCGTCAGCCCCGTCACCACGGCCGAGGCGCCGCTCACCGACTGGACCCGGGCGCCGTCCTGGTAGACGTTGTAGCCGCTCGCGCCGGTCACCGGGTTCCAGGACAGGGCCACGGAGGACGCGGTGACCGTACCCGTCGCGAGGCCGCCGGGCGCACCCGGCACCGGCTCGCCCGGATCGCCGCCGCCCGGCCCGTCCAGGGTGAAGTCGTCGGCGAAGTAGGCGGGCTGCCCGTACCAGCCGTGGGTGTAGATGGTCACCGTCCTGGTGGACGGGCCGGTCTTGAAGCCGGTGCTGAGTTGCTGCCAGGAGGAGGCGGAGGAGGTCCACGTCGAGACGTCCGTGGTACCGGTGCCGCTCGCGCCGAGGTAGATGTACGAGCCCTGCACCCACGCGCTCAGCGTGTACGACGAGTTCGGCTGCACGCTCACGGTCTGCGAGCACTTGGCGTTGTCGGCCCCTTCGGGGGTGGCCTTGAGGGCGCCGCTGCCGCCGTGCACGGGGGAGCCGACGGCCGCGCCGCTCCCGCCCGAGCAGGTCCAGTTGTCCAGACCGGACTCGAAGCCGGGGTTCTTTGCGAGGTTGGCGGCGGCGGTGCGGGCGGCGGCGGAGGTGTGGGAGGCCGCGGCGGGGCTCGCGGCGGCCGCTTCGGTGCCGCCGTCGCCGATGACGGTGAGACCGGTCGCGGCGAGCGCGGCGGCGGCCAGCGCGGTGAAGGCGCGCAGGGGGCGCGGGTGGCTGAGGAGATTACGTCCCGTTCTGCGTCTGGATCGGGGGTCTTGGGTGCGGCGTGAACGGTCCACGACTGCCTCCGGTGGGAAGGGTGTTGAAGGAGGAGCTGAAGGGACGGTGGCCACCGCTTGGCCGTAAAGATGGTCCAGACCACTGGGCCAGTCAAGGGTTTGCGAGAACTCCGGCGGGCTGTTCTCTCGCGCCGCATTCGTGGATAAAGTGCTGATGCACCAGCCAAGGGCAGTAGCGAGGAGAGTCGATCTGCGGTCACCGGGGCGCCGGCGGCCGGAGTGAACGGGGAAGCCGACGTGCCCACCGCGATTGCAGTCACCAGCCCCGACCTGGTGCTCGTGCCCCCCGACGGCCAGACCCCGGCCGCCGCGGTGCTCCGGCCCCCGGACGCGCAGCCCCTCGACGACGCGATCGGGCAGAGCGCCGCCCTCCTCGACCGCTGCGGCTACGTCGTCGCGCTCTACCCGGACGCGCTCCCCGGAGCGTACGCGCGCCGCCTGCACACCGTCCGCTCCGTGCTCGAAAGCGACCGGATGGCGCTCCTGCCCATCGCGCTGCCGCCGCTCGCCGTCGCCGTGCTCGCCCGCCAGTTACGCCAGTTGTCGGTGTCCGACCTGAGCCCCGGCGTCCTCGCCTGCGCCGCCCGGCTCCTCGCCCACTACATCCACGCGGGCGCGCAACTCGACAGCGTCGCCGGACTCGACCGGGTCGACGTCGGGCTCGGCTCGCACGTCAAGTCCTGGCTGCCGGGCACCCGGTTCGCGGTGCTCGCCGGGCCCGCGCCGCGGCTCGTACCGGTCGGCGGCGCGGAGCCGCCCGCCGCGCCCGGCTTCGCCACCACCCTCGCCGTCGCCCGCGGCAAGCCGCGCAGGGCGGGCCACGAGGACTGGGTCACGGACGTCCTCGCACCCGCCTGGCGCGTACAGGGCGTCCAGGAGACCGCGCTGCCCGCCGAGTCGGCGCGCTGGTGGGGCACCCGCAGGGCCGTGGAGTTCGCGGCCGCCATCCCCGACGCCACCGTGCTCTACCAATTGGTGGCGTCCGTGCGCAGAGAGGAGTGCCGCTGGTGCGGCCTCGAACTGATCGGTGACCGCTGCGCGTTCTGCTCCGCCGCCGTGCCGCGCGCCGAGCCGCCCGGCCCGCGGGCCGCCGCCCTCGCCCCGCCCGTACGAGCCGCCCTGACCAGCCGGTAGGCCGCCGACCGCGAGCCGGCCCGTGAGCCGGCAGCGCTTCGCCGGCCGACGTCCCCGAACGAGGTTGCCCGTCCCATGAATTCACGCCAGCGCCGCGGAGTCATCCTCTTGCTCCTGTCGGTCCTGTGTGCCGTCGGCGCGTTCGTCGGGGTGTTCTCCGTTCTGCACGACGTGGAGTCGAAGGTGGGGCCGGAGACCACGGCGTACCGCCTCAAAGCGGACGTGCCCGCCTACAAGGCGCTGGACGCCGCCCAGTTCGAGCGGATCTCGATGCCCGAGCGGTGGCTGCCGGCCACCGCCGTCACCGACCTGGCCGAGCTGCACGGCAAGATCACCGTGACCCCGCTGCGCAAGGGGTCGCTGCTCCAGGAGGACATGATCGTCTCGCGGCCCGCGCTCCGGCCCGGCCAGCAGGAGATCGCCATCATGATCGACGCGGCGACCGGCGTGGCCGGGAAGATCAACCCCGCCGACAAGGTCAACATCTACGCGACCTTCGACGGCAAGGAACAGGGCACCAAACCCGAATCCAAGGTCATCGTGAGCGGCGCCCAGGTCCTCGCCGTCGGCAAGCTCACCGCGCTCGACCCCAACGCCGACCGCGGCTCGAACCCCACCACCCGGCGCGCCGGGGAGGCCGTCCCCATCACCTTCGCCCTGGACACCAAGGACGCCCAGCGCGTCGCGTACGCGGAGTCCTTCGCCTCCCACGTCCGCCTCGCCCTCGTCGCCCCCGGCGGCGACGACACGATCAGCCCGGCCGACCGCACCTACACCCTCGACGGCGACAAGTAGAGGCAGGGGACACGGTGACGATCAGAATCCTCGCGGCCGTCGGCGACCCGGACATCGCCCGCGCCATCAGCGGGACCCTCGGCGGGCTCCCCGGCGTCGAACCCATGGCGCCCGCCGCCGACGCCGCCCGGCTCCTCGACGCCCTCGCGGCGCTCGCCGCCGTCGCCGTCGAGGAACTGCCCGAAGTCGTCCTCGTCCACGAACGGCTCGGGCCCGCCCCCGCCCTGGAGACCATCCGGGAGGTCGCGTTGCGCTTTCCCGCCGTCGGCGTCGTCCTCGTCACCGCCGACGCCGGGCCCGCCCTCTACTCCGCCGCCATGGACGCCGGCGCGCGCGGCATCGCCGCGCTCCCCCTCGCGTACGACGAACTCGGCGCCCGCGTCCAGGCCGCCGCCCACTGGGCCGCGGGCGTCCGCCGCCACCTCGGCGGCGGCCCCGAGGCCGCGCCCGCCGGGCCCGGGGGGCGGCTCGTCGCGGTGATCGGCGCGAAGGGCGGCGTCGGCACCACCGTCACGGCCGTACAGCTCGCCCTCGCCGCGCACGCGGGGGGCCGCGGCGTGGCCCTCGTCGACATGGACCTCCAGTCCGGCGACATCGCCTCCTACCTGGACGTCCAGTTCCGCCGCTCCATCGCCGACCTCGCCGGCATCAGCGACATCTCGCCGCGCGTCCTCCAGGACGCCGTCTTCCCGCACCCCACCGGGCTCGCCCTGCTGCTCGCGCCGGCGGAGGGGGAGCGCGGCGAGGAGATCGGCGACCTCGCCTCCCGGCAGATCATCGCCGCCCTGCGCGCCCGCTACGACCTCGTCGTCGTCGACTGCGGCACCCAGATCACCGCCGCGGGCGCCGCCGTCGTCGAAACCGCCGACCTCGCGCTCCTCGTCACCACACCGGACGTGATCTCCGTACGCGCCGCCAAGCGCATGGTCCGGCTCTGGGACCGGCTCCAGATCCGCAAGGCCGAGGACACCACGACCGTCGTCAACCGCCACACCCGCGGCGCCGAGATCCAGCCGCCGCTGGTCGCCCGCACCACCGGCACCCGCACCGCCCGCACCCCGATCCCCGCGGGCTACAAGGAGCTCCAGCCCGCCGTCGACTCCGGCCGGATGCAGGACCTGGACGCCAAGTCGGCCGTCAAACAGGCGCTGTGGACGCTGGCGGGCGAGCTGGGGCTGATCGAGTCGCCGGGCGGCGGCGGGCGCGGCGCGCGCGGCGGCAGCCACGCCGACCGCCCGTCCGTGACGGCCGGGCTGCGGCGCCGGCGGGCCATAGGGGCCGGCAGCGGCGGCGAGGGGACGGGCGCCGACCAGCTCGCCCCGGTGCCCCCCAGTACCACCGGAAGGTTCCGCAAGCGCCTCGGCGGCGACCGGGGGCAGGTCGCCGTGGAGTTCGTCGGCGTGCTGCCGCTCATCCTGGTGGTCCTCGTCGTCGTCTGGCAGTGCGTCCTGGTCGGCTATACGTACTCGCTGGCCGGAAACGCGGCGGACAAGGGCGCGCGGGCCGGTGCCACGGGCGGCGCGGCGGCCTGCGCGGGCGCCGCCCGCCAGGACCTGCCCGGCGCCTGGTCCGCCGCGAACGTCGACTGCGGCCCGTCCGGCGGCATGGCGCGCGCCTCCGTGGACCTCAAGGTCCCCGCCCTCTTCCCGGGCGTCCTCGACTGGCCCTGGCCGGTGCGGGGCTCGGCGGCCGCGCCGAGGGAGGAGCCGCGGTATGGGGAGGGATGAGGGCAGCAAGAGGGGCAAGGGGGGCAAGGGGGGCAAGGGGGGCACGGCCCCGTACCGCCGGCGCGGCGGGGTCCGTGGCGACCGCGGCTCCGCCGCCCTCGAATTCCTCGGGTTCCTGCCGCTCCTGCTCGTCATCGGGCTGGCCGCGATCCAACTGGGCCTGGCCGCGTTCGCCGCCCAGCAGGCCGGGAGCGCGGCGCGGGCCGCCGCCCGTACGGCCACGCTCGACGATGCCGCGATGTCGCCGGAGGGCGCGGGCAAGGCCGCCGTGAGCGGCTGGCTCGCGGGCCGTACGGACGTCGGCGCGGCGCCGTGCGACGGCGGCGGGCAGACGACCGGCAGCGCCACCGTCGAGATCCCCGCCGTCCTCCCCTTCGACGTCGGTTCGGCCACCCGCACCGCCACCATGCCATGCCCCGCGGACCCCAGGAGCACCCCATGAGCCTACGGGCGCGGATCGCCGCCCCCGAAAGCCCCGCGGACGGCCGGGAGTCGAGCCACCTCGTCCCCGTCTACCGCGCCAAACTCCTTGAGGAGATCGACCTCGCCGAGATGTCGTCGCTGGCGGCGGCCGAGCGGCGCGGCCGCCTGGAGCGCGTGCTCGGCCACATCATCAGCCGCGAGGGCCCGGTGCTGTCCACGGCCGAACGCGACCGGCTGATCCGGCGCGTCGTCGATGAGGCGCTTGGCCTCGGTGTCCTCGAACCGCTCCTCGAAGACCCCTCCATTACGGAGATCATGGTCAACGGGCCCGACCAGATCTACGTGGAACGGTCGGGGCGGGTCGAGCCGGTCCCCGTGCGGTTCGCCTCGCACGAACAGCTCATGCAGACCATCGAGCGCATCGTCTCCACCGTCAACCGCCGCGTGGACGAGTCCAATCCGATGGTCGACGCCCGGCTGCCGTCCGGCGAGCGCGTCAACGTCATCATCCCGCCGCTCGCCCTCAACGGCGCCACCCTCACCATCCGGCGCTTCCCGCGCGCGTACACCCTGAACGAGCTGATCGGCATGGGCACGCTGGACCCGGCCATGGTGGCGCTGCTCGCCGCGCTCGTACGGGCCAAGTTCAACGTGGTCGTCTCCGGGCCGACGGGCTCCGGCAAGACCACCCTGCTCAACGCGCTCTCCGGGCTCATCCCCGAGGGCGAGCGCATCATCACCGTCGAGGACGCCGCCGAACTCCAGCTCCAGCAGGCGCACGTCATCCGCCTCGAAGCGCGCCCGCCCAACGTCGAGGGCAACGGCCGCATCACCATCCGCGACCTCGTACGGAACTCCCTGCGCATGCGCCCCGACCGCATCATCGTCGGCGAGGTCCGTGGCGGCGAGACCCTTGACATGCTCCAGGCCATGTCCACCGGCCACGACGGGTCCCTCGCCACCGTGCACGCCAACAGCGCCGAGGACGCGCTGATGCGGCTCCAGACCCTGGCGTCGATGTCCGAGGTCAAGATCCCGTACGAGGCGCTTCAGGACCAGATCAACAGCGCCGTCGACTGCGTCGTCCAGCTCGCCCGCGCCGCCGACGGCTCGCGGCGGGTCAGCGAGATCGCCATCCTCGACTCGCACGGGCACGAGGAGTACCGCATCGCCACCGTCTGCCGCTTCGACGCCGAGCCGCTGGGCGCGGACCGGACCGTACGCGGCCGATTCGGCCACTACCCGCTCCCCGAGCGGGTGGCCCAGCGGCTGCGGCTGGCCGACGAGCCCGTGCCGCCCGGCTTCGGCGTCGCCGCGTTCCCCGCCGAGCTGCACACCCGGCAGGCGCGGCGGTCCGCCGCCCGAGCGGCGGACCACGGGAGCCGGCCATGAGCGATCTCGGCGGCCTCGCACGGCTGACGATCGGCGCCACCCTGGTCTGCTGCGCGCTGGCCGTCGCGGGCGTCCAGGCGTACGCGGCCGGCAAGGCCCAGCGCCGCGCGCTCGTCGACCGGCTCACCGAGACCCCGGCGCCGCCGCCCGCCGGCCGCGTACGGCGCTTCGCGGCGTTCGACCGGCGGCTGCGGGCCACGCGCGCGGGCCGCCGGCTGGCCCGCCGCCTCGCCTCGACCGGACTGGACGTGACACCCGGCGAGTTCACCGTCTATACGGGGGCGGCGGCCGTCGGGCTGTGGCTGGTGGCCGCCGGGGCGCTCGCGCCGTTCTTCGGGCCGCTGGCGGCGGCCGTCGCCGTCTGGTCGGCCTTCGCGTTCCTCGGCTGGCAGCGGCGCAAGCGGATCGAGAAGTTCATCGGCCAGCTCCCCGAACTCGCCCGCATCCTCGCCAACGCCACCCAGGCCGGACTCGCGCTGCGCACGGCGCTCGGCATGGCCGCCGACGAGATGGAGGCCCCGGCCGCCGAGGAGCTGGCCCAGGTCTCCGACAAGCTCGCGATCGGGCACTCCATCGACGACGCGCTGGGCGAACTCGCCGAACGCCTGCCCTCCCGCGAACTGGTCGTCCTCGTCACCACGCTCGTCCTCGCCAACCGCGCGGGCGGCGCCGTCGTCAGCTCGCTGCGCAACCTCACGCAGACGCTGGAGGAGCGCAAGGAGACCCGGCGCGAGGTCCGCACCCAGCTCTCGCAGGTGACCGTGACGGCGTACGTCGTGCCGCTGATGGGCATTTGCACGCTGCTGCTGATGGACCGGATCGCGCCCGGCTCGATCGACCGGATGACCGCGTCGTTCCTGGGCAAGGCGGCCGTCGTGGCCGCCTTCGGGCTGTACGGGCTCGGCTTCTTCCTCATCCGCCGCATGTCGAAGATCGACGTCTGACCCCGAGGAGGCGCCGCCCCCATGGAACTCCTGCTGGCCCTGGTCATCGGCGCCTCCGTCGCGGGCATCTGCTACGGCATCGCGCTGTGCCGCAGCGAGGCGAAGCTCCCCGCCGACCTCGCCCTCGCGCTGGAGGTCGGCGCGACCCGTACGACGGCGGTCGGCTCCGCCGTGGACCGCCTCGGCATGCGGTACGCGCCGCTCGTGCTGCGGCTCATGGGGGCCAAGCGCATCGACCGGGTCCGGCGGCGCATCGACCGGGCGGGCAACCCCGGCGGCCTGACCGTCGACCGGTACGCGGCCCGGCGCGCCGTCTACGGCGCGCTCGGCTTCGGCGGCGCGCTGGTCATGCTCGTACGGGGCCAGCTCCTGCTGGCCCTGCTGCTGATCGCCTTCGGCCTCTTCTGGATCGAGGTCGGCATCTGGGCGGCGGTGCGCGAGCGGCGGGACGCGATCGAACGGACGCTGCCCGACTTCCTCGACGTACTGGCGGTGGTGGTGAGCGCGGGGCTCGGTTTCCGCCAAGCTCTCGACCGGGTCTCCGAGAAATACGAGGGCCCCTGGGCCGACGAATTGCGCATCACCCTGCGCCAGATGGATCTCGGAGTGAGCCGCCGCGAGGCGTTCGAGGAGCTACGCAAACGCAATGACTCCGAACAAGTGGCCCAGTTCGTCACCGCCTTGCAGCAGGGCGAGGAACTGGGTTCACCGATCGTGGAGACGCTCATCGGCATCTCCGCCGACATGCGCCGCACCGACGCCCAGCTCGCCCGCAGGCGCGCGGCACGGGCCGTGCCGCGCGCCACGATGGTCATCACGACCTTCATGGTCCCGGGCACGATGATCCTGCTCGTGGCGGGCTTCTTCCTGGGCTCGGGCATGGATTTCGGCTCCCTCACGGGGGATTGACCGCCGGCACCCACCGAGAGGACCCCACATGCCGCCCCTCGCCCAGCCCCTCGTTCCGTCCCCGCCCCCACCCCGCCCCCGCACCCGTTCGACTTCGGCCGACTTACGCCAAGCACCTTCGCGTCTGCAACCTCATGTGGGACAGTCATGGCCCGAGAACCCCTCCACGGGCGTGGCTGAGCGGGGGTGAGACCGATGAGCCGCGAGATGCGTACGAAACGCATGGGATCTGTGGTGTTTCAACTCCCCGAACGGGGAAGGCAATGGTGCCGGGTGCACTGTTCCGCGCCTGGTGTTTCGGCGTACTTTGCTCGTGTCACGAGCGCCACGACGAGCAGGACGAGTACGACGAGAACACACGCCGCGCACGCCGCGCACACCACGCGGACCGACTCGCCGGACCGGCCGAGGCGGCCCGGCCATGGAGGGGAACACGATGGGCAAGCGCTTCTGGGGAGTCCGAACGATCCGCCGGGGAGCACGGGCGAACCGGGGCCCGCGCCCCACGGCCTGGCGCGGCGACCGGGGCCAGACGTCGATCGAGTACCTGGGGATCATCGCGGTGGTGGTGGCGATCATCCTGGTCCTGACGACGACGGATTTCGGCGGCATGATCGCGAGTGCGATCTCGAACAAGATCTCCCAGGTCACCGGCATCTGACCGGGGCGCGCCCCGCGAGCTGGGCCAGGGGTGACGCCGGGCAGGCCATCCCCCTCTACATCACGGCCGTGGCCGCCCTCCTCTTCATCGCCCTGGCCTTCTTCGCCGTAGGCCAGGCGGGCGCCAGGAAGAACGGGGCGCAGACGGCGGCGGACGCCTCCGCTCTCGCCGCCGCCCAGGACTACCGGGACCAACTCCTCGACGGCTTCCTCAGGGACATCGCCGACGAGAGGGCCCGGGGCGCCTGGCTGAACGGCAGGGGAGCCGACGGGCCTGGCGCGTGCGGCGCGGCGGGGGCCTTCGCTGCGAAGAACGACGCCGAGGTCGATGCATGCGATCCGCTCCCGGACTTCGCGTCCACGGCGTTCACGGTCGAGGTCACCTCCCGGGAATCCGTGGGCCGGTCGGTCGTGCCCGGCACGGAGAACCGCAAGGCCCACGCCAAGGCCAAGGCCGTTGTCGAGCCCCGCTGCGCCATCGCTCCCGAGACTCCTGGCAGGCCCACTCCTGACGCACCTGACGCTTCGGACGCGCCGGGCCGCGGGTCGGAGGGCCCGGGCGGTGGCCCCGAGGCAGGGGACAAGGACGACAAGAAGCCCCTCATCCAGCTCGTCTGCGACGGCCGCCCGTTGTCCATCGACCCGGAACAGCCCGTCCCCCTTCCCCGAGCCAAGGACTTGTTCACCGTCCGCCTCGCCACCTGACGGTCGACCGACGAGCGAAGGAACGCCACTCATGAGCAATCGGCACACGACGAAGGCCCTAAGGAGTGCGGCCGCGGTGGCGCTTACGGCCACGATGGCCATCGCTGTGACCGGCTGTGGCGGTGACAGCGGCGGACAGAAGTCCGACAAGGGCGCGTCCAAGGAATCCACCGGCCCACGGGCCGACGGGGGCAAGAAACCGGCGGCTCAGTCGACCACGGCCATCGGCGAGATGAAAGGGCCGGACGGCATCGTCGTGACCCTCAACTCCGCCATTCGCGAGGACGGCGGATTCATCACGGTCAACGGCACGCTGACGAACCGCGGGAGCAAGGTGTTCAACGCCTACGCGTGGCGCTCCAAGGAAACGGAGATGAGATCGCAGTCATCGATCTCCGGCGCCTCGCTCGTGGACGCCGCCGGAAAGAAGCGCTACCTCATCCTCCGCGACACGGACGGGGAATGCCTCTGCTCGACCGGGCTCTACGGCATCAAGCCCAACGAAAGCCGCCCCATCTTCGCCCAATTCCCGGCACCCCCGCAAAGCGTCACGCAAGTGGATTTCCAACTCCCCTCCATGCCCACCGTCAACATCAAAATCACCGGGTGAGCCGTCCCCATGACCACGCCCCGGAACTCCCGCCACGGCGCGCTCCTCGCCGCCGCCGTCCTCGCCGCCGCCTTCCTGGCCGTGTACGTGCCGCCGCCCGTCGCACAGGCCGACAGCGGCCCCGGAGTGCCGGCCGACTCCAAGCCGCCGGTGAAGCTCGATGCCAACGACCCGGACCTCAAGATGCGCGCCGGCGCCAAGCTGGCTCCCGGGCGGGTGCTCGACATCAAGTCCGTGGTCGAGACCGACAACGGCGACGAGCGCCGCGAGGACACCAACGTCGATGTCACCTTCGCCCTGCAGGCCGAAGTCCTCTTCGCGAAGGACAGCGCCCGGCTCAGCGGCGAGGCCAACACCCGCATCCGGACCATCGCCGACGAGGTGAAGAAGCAGAACGCCACCACCCTCCGCGTCTTCGGCTTCACCGACAACCTCGGCTCCGCCGCCCACGGTCTTGTTCTGTCCAAGCAGCGCGCCGACGCGGTACAGCGCCGCCTCGCCGAATACCTGGGCTCGTCCTCCCTCTCCTACCAGATCCGCGGCTACGGCGAGGCATATCCCATCGCCGACAACTCCACCGAAGACGGCCGCAAGAAGAACCGCCGCGTAGAGGTCAGCTTCCCCCGCTCGAAGAGCTGACCGCGATACCCCGCCCCGTCACTGGGGGCTCTGGGTCGCGCCCGGCGGGATCATGCAGGGGGAATTGATGCCGATGGCTATCTCCTGATAGCCGCCGTTCGTCTTCGCGGATTCGATGCCGATGAAGAACCCTTCCTTGGCCGGCCGAGCCTCCAGGATCATGCTCTGCTTGGGGGGTTTGTACGTTCGCTCGGTGGTGATGGTGTAGCCCTGGTCCACCAGCGTCTTCCGTAGCTTCTTCGCCGCCTCGTTGTGCTGCTCCGGGGGGATCGTCACCCAGGCGCTGTACATCATCACGTACCTGTCGTCGGTGGCCTCCTCGCCGTTCTTTCCCGTGCACCCGAGGAAACTGACGTCGGGCTGACGCGAGTTGACGGGCTTCCCGATCACTTTGGCGAGACGCTTGGTGAAATCGCGCGCCCAGTCCTGAGCGTGCTCCTTGCTCATGCGCGGCAGCGGGTCGTTCTTGCCCTTTTCACCGGCTTCGGACATGCAGCCCCCTAGTGCGATAACGGTGAAAGCCGCTGCGGCAATCGCGCGGAACACTTTGAACATGCCACATCGGCCTGCGCGCTGCTGCGGCTTCATTTAATTCCCTGCGGAACGTTGGGGAAGGGGTTCGGGATGTTACCGGAGTAGCGATCCGGATTTCTGGCCGGGGTGGTGGTGATGGGCTCGCCGGTGATGATGCGTCCCTGATTGGTGAGGCTTTCGCTGGGTTGGCCGTTGATGTAGTCCCAATAGCCGCTGTGTCCGCTGGTGTCCACTTTGAAGTGCCGCGCGCCGAACGTGTCGTTCCGGGTGTCGCTGCCCAGCGAGGCGCCGGCGAAATTGTTGATGATGGGATCGTCTTTCGCCGCGCCGATAAACACGTGCTTGGGATCGATGTTCAGATCACCGGCGTGCTTCACGGTCATGCCGGGGCTGCCGACCGCGATGATGTTGTCGGCGCCGAGGCCATGCCCGCCCGCCGCGCCCGCGCCCACCGTTGTCGATCCGTAACTGTGGCCTATGACGGTGAGGTTGCTGTGGTGGCCCCCCTGCGCGGCTCGCGTCCCCTCGGTGAAGTGCCGAAGCGCCTCCCCGCCCTCCTTGGCCCGGCCCGTGGAGACCACGCCGAGATCGAAGTCGGAGTCGAAAACGTTCTCGTTGGGCGGGTCATAGTCGAGCCAGGAGATCACCGCGGTGGATTCGTTGGGATGGATCTTGCGTGCTGAGGAACGCAGGGCATTGATCCGGTCTATCTCGCCCCCCGCCCCCCTCAAATCCGAATTGACCCCCGGCACCAGCACGGCCGTGTTCTTCGCCGTGTCCGGGTTGCCCATGGCGACGATGGCTCTGCCGTCGCCCTCCTGGCGGAGTTTGAGCAGGTAGAGTTCCCGCCCTTTGGGCGCGCCGTCGGCGGCGTCGAGTTTCTTCTTCAGGGCCCGGAGGCCGTCCTGTTGCTTGTTGAACTGGTCGGCGTTGATGGTGTGGTCCGGCGGGGCCGGGTTGAGGTACTGGTCGAGGAGCAGGCGGTTGGCCTCGTCGCGGGCCACCGCGGGCAGGCCGTCCAGGGCGCCGATCTGTTTCGGGTACATCGCGATGTACGTCTGCTGCTCGTCATGGCTGAGGTGTTTCCACCACTCGGCGTTCTCCTTGACGTCCTTGCCGTCCGGGATGCCGTACGGGCCGATCCCCAGGTGCTTGGCCACGTCCCGGGCCTCCACCGCGGTCTGGCCGAGGGCGTCCTCCTCGTCCAGCAACTGGGCCCGGACGTCGCCGATCGCCTTCTCGCCGTCGTCGCTGGCCTTCTTCGCGTCCTTGATGGCTTGGTTGATCTTGTCCTGGTGGCCGGTCATGGCCTTGGTGTAGTCGGGCAACACCGTGGCCTGGTCGGGGTCGTGGTGCGCGTCGATCAGCCATTGGGGCAGCGAGACCTGGCCCGTGGTGTCGTCGATGACGTAGTCGTCCTGTTCCGCGCTCTTGATGGCGTTCTTCAGGTCCGTCTGCGCCTGCTTCATGTTCACGGCCGCGGTGTCCAGGACTGTGGCTATCAGCAGCGCGTCCACGTGCGCCGCCTCCAATTGGCCCTGGAGGGTGTCCAGAACCGGTTTTCCCGCCTTGGCGCTGTCTCCGTGCCAATTGGCCAGTGGGCCGGTGACGTGCCTGCGGTGATCTTTGTGCGCGGTTTCCAGCTTCCTCGCCAGGGACTCCCAGGCCGACTTGGCCGCCTCCAGGTCGGATACGTCGAGCTTGAGCAGAAGCTGATAGAGAGTGCTCATCGCTTCAGATCCCCCGAGAATGTCCGGTAGATGTCGTGGTCGTTCCATGTGTGCATGTCGGCGATGTCCCGGAGCAGTTCCTCGCTCTTGGCTATGCGCTTGCGCATGGCGCCCAGGGCCGTCTCCCATTCCTCGGCGCTCGTCTCCAGCGCCGCGCCGAACGACCAGCCTTTGAGCGCGCTCGCCGCGTCCTTGCTCTTGTTCACCGCCTTTTTCACCCGCGGTTCCAGGTCTCTCGCTATGCGCCCGGAGGCCCCCGCGCTCGCCCGCAGGTCCTGCGGAGGAATCCCCAGTTTGTCGCTCATAGCGCCCCCTCGCGTTTCAGCCGATGCCCGGCCCGCCATCGTCAGGCGCCCCGGCGGCGACGTCCGCACCGTTGCCGCTCCGGTCAACTCGGCTGCTCAGCAGCGCCCTTCGCCCGTATGGCGGGCATTCAACTTTGCCATTCCGCGACAACTGATAGCACGGACGCCACCCCTCATCACATGAGTACGCGTGCTCATGTACTCGATGCCCGCCCTCTGCTATCCCGCCCCGCCCTCCGCTATCCCCGCCCGCGCCCCCTGCTGCGCCTCCGCCCCCGTTCATTCCGCCCCTCACCGGCGTGCCCCGCGGTTCCCGTCACCCCGGCCAGCTTCTGTCCAAGTGCGAGAGGGAGCCCTGAACCGTCCGGATGAAGAGGCGCGGGCGGTACAGCACGTCGTCGCGGGTGAAGCGGAGGAGCTGGCGGATCTGCGGGGAGGACGTGAGTTCGTTGAAGCGGATGGTGTCCTCCTGGTGGGCCGCTCTGGAGCCGTGCCACGCGAATCCCTCGATCTCCACCGCCAGGCCCTGTTCGCGGAAGAGGAAGTCCACCCGCCGCCTGCGCCCCTGCGCCGTGACCACTTCCGCCTGGGATTCGGGATGCAGGCCCGCGTCGTGCATCTCCAGACGCGCCGAGGACTCGGCCGGCGAGCCCGACGACGGATCGGCCAGGGCGAGTGCCTGCCGGGCCGTGCCGGTGCGGGCGCGGCGCGGCCCCGTGGCGAGGGCCTCGGACACCTGCCGGAGATCGGCCATCCCCCTGGCGAACACCGAGTCGGCGGCGATGACCGCCGCGCGGCAGGGGAGCGTACGGAGCAGGTCGCAGGTGGTCCGTACGACCGTGGTGACCCGGATGCCGTCGACGTCCGTGATCTCCTCCTCGGTCAGCGGGAGGCGGTGCACCCGCATGCCGTACACCGTGACCGACGCCGCCGCTGCAACTGGATGGCCCGCAGCCGCAGCCGCAGATCGATGTCCTTGCCGGGCGCCGCCCACGCCCCTCGGTACATCGCGGTCCAGCCCGCCCGGCGCAGCAGCCGCGCGGCGCGCGAGGAGGTGAGGCCGAAGGCCGCGGCCTGCGAGGAGAAGAGGATGCCGCCCTGCGCCATCGCCAGGTCGTGCAAGGTGTCGTTGTCCGCCGTCATTGCTCAAGCACAGCGCACCGTCGCCAGCTCCGCGACCCCCTGTGGATAACTCCGGTCGCCGCCGGATCGGGGGTGTCCGGCACCGCGGTCGGCGGGCAGGATGGGGCTGCCGGGGGTATGGGTGAGGGAGGCGGGAAATGAGGGGCCGCAAGAGGGCGTTGGTGGCGGTGGGGAGCGTGGTGACGGGCCTCGGGCTCGTCGCCGGGCCCGCCGGCCCCGCCCGCGCCGATACCGTCGCCCGCGCCGATACCGTCGCCCGCGCCGACACCGTCGCCCGGGCCGACACCGTCGCCGGGACCGACAGCACCGTCGAGGCCGACAGCACCGTCGGGACGGGTGGCGACGCCGGTGTCGTCGATGCCCACGGCGGGGCGCCGGCCCCGTACCGAATGGCCCGGAACGCCGCTCCCGTCCACGGCTCGTCCGCCGGCGCCGCCGGCCCGCGGCTGCGGCCCGGCGCGCACACGTACAAGGACACCATCGCGCCGGGCGAGAGGAAGTACTACAGCGTCGATCTGGACGCCGTCTCCAACGCCTATGTATCGGCCGTCGCCGTGCCCCGGCCCGGCGCCACGATGGGGGTGCGCGACGGCATCGACGTCTCGCTCCGGACCGCCGACGGCATGCGGTGCGGCATCAGCCACCACCGCTCCTTCCTGACCACGGGCGGGGCATACCCCGTCAGCGACTACGCGGACCGAGTGGTCAAGCCGGGCGGGGCCTGCCAGGCGGCCGGTACGTACCACTTCGTCGTCGAACGCGGGGAGTCGGCGGGCGGGGACGCGGCGGCGGTCCCCGTCGAGCTGAAGTACGTCTCCGTCCCCCCGCCGAAGCAGCGGCAGACCGCGCGCCCGCCGGGCTCCGCGTCGGCCGGCCCGTCCGTGAGCACGCCTTCCGGCGCCCCCCGGAGCATCGTCGGAGGCACCGGGTTCAACGACGCTCCGGACACGCCGGCCGGAGTGTGGACGGACCTCGTCCGGCCCGGCGAGACGCGCTTCTACCGGGTGCCCGTCGACTGGGGCCAGCGGATATACGCCGACGCGGAGTTCGCGCCGCCCGCGCCGACAGCACCCAGGGGAGACACGGGAGCCGCGGCATCCACGGGACCCACGACAGCCACGGGAGCCACGGCATCCGCACCTCCCACGAGGCCGTACGTGATCAACGGCGTGCGGATGGGGCTGAGCAACACCGCGCGCGGCTACGTGGCCAACAAGACCACCGGCTATCAGGGGAAGCCCGCCACGCTCTCCCTCGACACCGCCCCCGCGGAGCCCGGCAACGCCTCCGGCACCACGCTCGCCGAGTCCACCAAGGCGATGCGGTTCGCCGGCTCGTACTACCTTCAGGTCAGCGTCAACGCGAAGGTCGCGGACGGGGGTTCGGGCGCGGTCCCGGTCACGCTCCGGATCGACGTCACCAAGGACCGCGGGCCGCGGCCGACGCCCGGCGCGAGCGCCGGCACCGCCGCGGGGGCCGATGCCGACCGGCGGACGGCCGGTGCGAGTGGCCGGGGCCACGAAGGCATGCGGGCCCTCGGGTACGCGGGCGTCGGGACCGGTTGCGCGCTGCTGCTCGGCCTCGGCGGCTGGACGCTCGCGCTGCGCCGCAGGCCCCGGAAGTAGCCCGTAACCGCCCTCCGAAGGGGCCCCGCTCCCCGGGCCGCCCGGACTGAAGGACCCGGCAGCACCCTCACACGCCGATCGCCACCCGCACCCCCGCCCGCAGCCCCCAGCGCTCCATCGCCCCCGCCTCCGCCTCCAGGACGTGGCGGGCGCGGGGCCGGGGCGCGCCGAGGCGGCCGGGGCGCATGGTGCGCACGGCGAGGACGGTCAAGTCCCGGTCGAGGTAGGCGACGTCGATGGGGAACCGCATCCGGAAGGTGTGCACGCTCGTGGCGGGGGTGAGGAGCAGCGCGCCCCCGATGCCGTCGCGCCCGAGGAGCCCGCGGGTGCGGGCGCGGTACGAGGCGGCGATCTCCAACGGCACCGCCACGCCGGGAAGATGGAGTTGGGTTCTGCCGTCCCGCCAGCGCGCCATGGCGTTCGTTCTATCAGACGCTCACGCGGCCCGCCGGGTCCGTAGGCTCGGAGCGTGCACGCGTTGCCGCTGTTCCTCGCCCTGCTGTACGGCGCCGCCGCGGGGGCGCTGCTGCCGCGCCCCCTGTACCGGCTGGCCGTCGAGCCCGACCGGCCGTGGCGCTCGGCGTGTCCGCGCGGGCACCCGATAGCGGGGTGGGCGGGCCGCGCGGTGTGCCCGAGCTGTCCGGCCGGCTCACGGACGTACGGGCCGGGGGCGAGCCCGCGGCCGTGGGGCCGGCCGGTGGTCACCGCCGTGGTCTGCGGGGCGCTGGCCGCGTCGACGGGGGCGCGGCCCGAGCTGGCGGTGTGGCTGCTCGCCGCCCCGGTCGCGGTGGCGCTGGCCGAGGTCGACCGCGCGGTGCGGCGGCTGCCGGACGTGCTCACGCTGCCGCTGGCCGCCGGTGTCGCGGCGCTGCTCGGCCTGGCCGCGCTGCTGCCCGGGGCCGCCGGGTCGTGGACAGGGGCGCTGCTCGGCGGGGCGGCGCTGGCGGGCGGGTATTTCCTGCTCTTCCTGATCAATCCGAGCGGTATGGGCTTCGGGGACGTGAAGTTGGCCGTCGCCCTGGGGTGCGCGCTGGGCTGGTACGGCTGGGGCGTCCTGTTCGCGGGCGCGTTCCTGGGGCTGCTGCTGGGATCGGTGTACGGGGTGTGGCTGATGATCTCCGGGCGGGGGCGGCGCGGTACGACGATGGCGCTGGGCCCGTACATGATCGCCGGGGCGTGGCTGGGGCTGCTGCTGGGCGGAGCGGCGGCGGCCTGAGGGAGGACGGGTGTCGGTTTGAGGGAGAACGGGCGTCGGCCTGATGAGCGACGGGGCGCGTGGGGCGAACGGATGAACGCCTCGGATGTCCCGGTTCAGTCTAAATTCGGCACGTAGTAAACGAATTGCCGCATAACGTAGTTCGTACGGGCGTATGTGCCCTACAGTCGCTTACGCACTGCTCACACGCGATCGCTGGAAGTGCATCGCGCGGGCCTGCCTGGAATCTCCTGCCCTGGGAGAGGTGGTCCCGCGTCAGGGAGACGAGCCACCAGCTTTCGCACGTGTGATGTCGGACCGATGTGACGATGGGGGACGCTCTCGGGTGGGACGGCTGAGGGGGAGCGCCGCGCGAGCCCGTTCTACGGCGTACGCCTTCTGGTGGCGGGGCGGACGGGGGGTCGGCCCGTCCCGGCGGAGCGCCCGGCGAAGATCTACGGCGGCCCGGCCCGTCAGCGCGACACGCGCCGTCACCCGCGCCGATGCACAGAGCACGCCCTCCGAGCGGTTATGGTGGAAACCCCCCCTCGGGCCGGTCCGTAACCCCCCCCCACGGACCGGCCCGCTTTTTCATGCCTCCGCGGGGCCTCGCAGACCGGCGCGGGAGGCCCCTTGATAGAGGCCCCTTAATACGGGGGGCGTCACTTATGCGCCCCCCGCGACGTTCTACGACCTCCCCGCCCAGATATTGACGCCCTCCGTGCTCACCGCGTAGGAGTCGATCTCCGCCAGCTCGTCCGGGGTCAGCTTCGGGGCGCCCAGGGCCGCCACGTTCGCCTCCAACTGGCGCACGCTCGACGCGCCGATCAGCGCCGATGTCATCCGCTCGTCCCGCAGCACCCAGTTCAGGGCGAGCTGCGCCAGCGACTGGCCCCGCCGGTCCGCGATCTCGTTCAGCCCGCGCAGCCGCCGTACGACCTCCTCGGTGAACAGCTCCGGATCCAGCGACTTGCCCTGCGCGGCCCGCGAGTCGGCCGGGATGCCCGCCAAGTACTTGTCGGTCAGCATGCCCTGCGACAGCGGCGCGAAGGAGATGCAGCCCATGCCCTCCGCCTCCAGCGTGTCGAGGAGCGCCACGTCCTCGATCCACCGGTTGATCATGGAGTAGGAGGGCTGGTGGATCAGGGCCGGTACGCCCCTCTCGCGCAGCAGCCGCGCCGCCTCGTGGGTCTGCTCGGAGTCGTACGAGGAGACGCCCGCGTAGAGCGCCTTGCCCTGCTGGACGGCGGACGCGAGCGCGCCCATCGTCTCCTCCAGCGGAGTGTCGGGGTCGAAGCGGTGCGAGTAGAAGATGTCCACGTACTCGACGCCCATTCGCTGGAGCGAAGCGTCGAGCGAGGACAGCAGGTATTTCCGGGAGCCCCATTCCCCGTACGGGCCGGGGTGCATCCGGTAGCCGGCCTTGGTGGACAGGACCAGCTCGTCGCGGTAGGGGCGGAAGTCCTGGGCGAACAGCTTGCCGAAGTTCAGTTCGGCCGAGCCCGCGGGCGGCCCGTAGTTGTTGGCCAGGTCGAAGTGGGTCACGCCCAGGTCGAAGGCGCGGCGCAGGATCGCGCGCTGGGACTCCAGGGCGCGGTCGTCGCCGAAGTTGTGCCATAGGCCGAGGGAGATCGCCGGGAGTCTGAGGCCGCTGCGGCCCGTACGCCGGTACTCCATGGAGTCGTAGCGTTCGTCCGCGGCGCGGTAGTACGAGGGGTCGCTCATGTTGTTCTGCCTATCACGGAGTTGTGACAGGGCGGGTTGGGAGAGGGCCGTGTGCGGGCAGTAGGGTTGCGCCCCTGGGGGCGATGGCCATGCACGGAGGGGCTAAAAGACGTGAACTTGCGTGACCTGGTGTACGGGCTCTACGCCCGCCGGGTGGAGAACCGCCTCGACCACGCACAGGTGCCCAAGCACATCGGCGTGATCCTCGACGGCAACCGCCGCTGGGCGCGGGCCGACGGCCGCACGGCCGAACAGGGGCACCAGGCGGGCGCCGAGAAGATCAAGGAACTGCTCGGCTGGTGCGCCGAGACCGATGTCGAGGTCGTCACGCTCTGGCTGCTCTCCACGGACAACCTCGTCCGCCCCGAGAACGAACTGCGCCCCCTGCTGGGCATCATCGAGAACACCGTGCGCGGGCTGGCCGCCGACGGCCGCTGGCGCGTGCACCACGTGGGCACCCTCGACCTGCTGCCCGACCGCACCCAGACCGTGCTCAAGGAAGCCGAGCAGACGACCTACGACAAGCGGGGCATACTCGTCAACGTCGCCGTCGGCTACGGCGGGCGGCAGGAGATCGCGGACGCCGTCCGCTCGCTGATCCTGGAGGCGGCGGAGCGCGGCAGCTCCTTCGAGGAGCTCGCCGAGATCGTCGATGTCGAGCACATCTCCAAGCACCTCTACACGCGCGGCCAGCCCGACCCGGACCTGGTGATCCGCACCAGCGGCGAGCAGCGGCTCTCCGGCTTCATGCTCTGGCAGAGCGCCCACTCCGAGTACTACTTCTGCGAGGTCTTCTGGCCCGCCTTCAGGAAGGTCGACTTCCTGCGCGCGCTGCGCGACTACGCCGCGCGCCACCGCCGCTACGGCGGCTGACGCTCCCCGCCGCGCGGCGCGCCGCCTCGGCGCGGCCGGCCGACACGCCGGACCGACCCGTCCGGCGGTACGGACCACCGCCGTACGGACTACGGCGTACGGGCTCCACGCGAAGCGGCCAGCGCGATGATCGAATCGTTCACCTGCTCGTCGCATATGCCGTTGCATGGGCGCGCACGTTGGAGGGAATATCCCTGACAGGTCGACGGCCTGTCCAAGGTCGTCGAACTGCCAGCGGGCGGCATGGGGCCGCCCGCCCGGGAGGCCCTTTGCACACGGACGACCGTGCGGATCGTACGGACGACGCGGAGGGCCGGCGTCCGGCCCTCGTAGGGCCAGGACCCGGTCCATTCCCGCGCGACGACGTCGCACCCCGACCTCTCCCGAGGGGGTTCGTCCACCCGTGGTGACCAGCAAGAAGCGCCGTGAGCACGACCGGCGCACCTATGTCCTCGACACCAGCGTCCTGCTGGCCGACCCAGGCTCGATGTCCCGCTTCGACGAGCACGAGGTCGTGCTGCCGGTCGTGGTGGTCACCGAGCTGGAGGCCAAGCGGCACCACCCCGAGCTCGGCTACTTCGCCCGGCAGGCACTGCGCCTGCTGGACGGCTACCGGGTGCAGTTCGGGCGGCTCGACGCGCCGATTCCGATCGGCGAGTTGGGCGGGACGCTCCGGGTCGAGCTCAACCACTCCGACCCGGGCGTTCTTCCGGCGGGCTTCCGGCTCGGCGACAACGACTCGCGCATCCTGGCGGTCGCGCGCAACCTCCAGGCCGAGGGGCACGACGTCACCGTCGTCTCCAAGGACCTGCCGCTGCGCATCAAGGCGTCGTCCGTCGGGCTGCTCGCCGAGGAGTACCGCGCCGAGCTGGCGATCACCGACTCCGGCTGGACGGGGATGACCGAGCTGGCCGTCGGCGCCGAGCAGGTCGACGAGCTGTTCGCCGCCGAGCGCGTGGACGTGCCGGAGGCGGCCGAATTGCCCGTGCACACGGGTCTGGTGCTCCAGTCCGAGCGCGGCAAGGCGCTCGGCCGGGTCGCGGCGGACGGTTCGGTCCGGCTGGTGCGGGGCGACCGGGAGGCGTTCGGCATCCACGGCCGCAGCGCCGAGCAGCGCGTGGCGCTCGATCTGCTGCTCGACCCGGACGTCGGCATCGTCTCCATGGGCGGCCGCGCGGGCACGGGCAAGTCGGCGCTGGCGCTCTGCGCCGGCCTGGAGGCCGTGCTGGAGCGGCAGCAGCACCGCAAGGTGATGGTCTTCCGCCCGCTGTACGCGGTCGGCGGCCAGGAGCTGGGCTATCTGCCGGGCAGCGAGTCGGAGAAGATGAGCCCCTGGGCGCAGGCCGTCTTCGACACGCTCTCGGCGGTCACCAGCACCGAGGTGATCGAAGAGGTGGTGGGCCGCGGCATGTTGGAGGTGCTGCCGCTCACCCACATCAGGGGCCGCTCGCTGCACGACGCGTTCGTGATCGTCGACGAGGCGCAGTCCCTGGAGCGGAACGTCCTGCTGACGGTGTTGTCGCGGATCGGCGCCAACTCGCGCGTCGTGCTCACCCATGACGTGGCGCAGCGCGACAATCTGCGGGTCGGCCGGTACGACGGCGTGGTCGCGGTCGTCGAGAAGCTCAAGGGCCACCCGCTCTTCGCGCACATCACGCTGAACCGTTCGGAGCGCTCGCCGATCGCGGCGCTGGTGACCGAAATGCTGGAGGACGGGCGGATCTAACGGAGTTCGCACCCTGGGCGCCGCGCGGCGAAGCGGAGGAGCTTAGCCGCGCGGCGCTGTGCTGCGCTGCCCTTTCCGAAAAACGGACCGGCCAAACAGGGTGTGAGCTTTCCCACGCAACCGGGAATTGCCTAGGAGCGTTGCGTTCCGGCAGAGTCTGGGTCCTGTCAGGCCCCGCATACGGCACACGAGCACCCCCAGCGGTGCGACACCACAAGAACTGAACAGCGTCGCCGTATGCCGCCCGAGCACCACGCGGACCTCCCTTCCCGGAGGGCCCACCGGGCCCGTGCCTCCTGTGACCAGCCGGCCCCACCGCTCTTCGGGGACCGGGACCAATCGGAGGCCAGCGCCAGGGGCACGATTGCGTCCGCACGGTCACCTATGCGGGCGATGCTGGAAGGAAACCGTGTGAGCCGGATTTCGGTCCGGGGATTCGCGGTGGCGTCGGCCACCGCGGTCACCACAGTCGGCGCCGTCGTCGGTGTCGCCTCGGGCAGCGAGCAGCAGGGCTCGGCCGACTCGGTCGAGGCCACCGCGGCCGATTCGACGATCCTCGCGGATATCCCCACTGGGCAGAACGTCCAGGCCCAGACCGCTTCCCTGACGCAGCAGGCGGACACCCAGTCCGCGGCCGCCGCGTCCGACGCCAAGAAGTCCGCCGAGGCGGCCGCCCGCAAGCAGGCCGCCAAGGACGCGCAGGCCAAGAAGGACGCCGCGGACGAGAAGGCCAAGAAGGAAGCCGAGGAGAAGGCGAAGAAGGAGCACGAGGAGAAGGAGAAGGAGACCAGCCGTTCCGGCGGTCACGACGACGTCTCCAACCTCTCCGTCAAGGGCTCCTACACCGTCGCCGAGGTCAAGGCCATGGCGCAGCAGATCGTCCCGGCCGACCAGTTCCAGTGCTTCAGCAACATCGTGAACCACGAGTCCACCTGGAACTACAAGGCCGTCAACGCCTCCTCCGGCGCGTACGGGCTCGTGCAGGCGCTGCCCGGTTCCAAGATGTCCTCCGTGGGCGCCGACTGGCAGACCAATCCGGCCACGCAGATCAAGTGGGGCCTCAGCTACATGAACACCACCTACCACAGCCCGTGCGGCGCGTGGGCGTTCTGGCAGGCCAACAACTACTACTAGGCCGCTCTGCCACCATCACTCGGCCCCCGACCTCAACCGGTCGGGGGCTTACGTGTGTCTACAGGGGAGACACCTGCCGTGCCCGAGGCCAGGTCACGGGTAACGTCGACCCGTATGGCCGCGGGGATGGGGTAGAGGAAGAGAATGTCCAGATTGCCAGAGTGGGTCGGCGGCTTGGGGGCCGGTCTGTCGCGGCTCGCCGAGCGGTTGGACCAGCGGCGCAGGGAGGCGTCCGAGGACGCCGAGCTGGGGCCGCCCGACCGGGAGGACCCCGGATACGGGGCCGAGCGCGGATACGGAGCCGAGGGCGCGTACGAGCGTGAGCGCGCGGGTTCCGCGGCGCCGGACCGTACGGGCGCCTCCGCCGAGCCGCCCCAGGGCCCCGGCGAAGAGCCGCGGCCGCGGGGCGCCGGGTGGGAGAAGGACCGGGACCGCACGGGCCCGGCCGCTGATGCGCCACGAGGCGACGCCGAGCCGCACGAACCGGAACACGTTCCCCCGCCGCCCGCCTACGCCCCGGCCATAGCGCCCCGGCCGGACCCGGTCGCCGCCGTCCCCTGGGGCGTGCGGGTGGCCGCCGAGGTCGGCTGGCGGATGCTGGTGCTGGCGGGCGCGGTATGGGTGCTGATGAAGGTCATCAGCGATGTCCAGCTCGTGGTGCTCTCGTTCGTCGCCGGACTGCTCATCACGGCGCTGCTCCAGCCGACCGTGGCGCGGCTGAAGCGGCGCGGCGTGCCGCGCGGCCTCGCCACCGCCACCGTCTTCATCGGCGGCTTCGTCATCATGGGCCTGGTCACCTGGTTCGTGGTGTGGCAGGTGACGGAGAACATCGACGACCTCACGTCCAAGGTGCAGCACGGCATCACGGATCTGAAGCACTCGCTGCTCAACAGCCCGTTCCATGTCACCGAGGACCAGATCAACAACATCGCCGACAACCTGAGCAAGGCCATCGGCAGCAACACCAAGGACATCACCTCGGCGGGCCTGGAGGGCGTTCAGGTCGTCATCGAGATGTTCACCGGCATCCTGCTGACGATGTTCTCCACTCTCTTCCTGCTCTACGACGGGCCGAAGATCTGGGGCTGGCTGCTCAAGCTGCTGCCCGGCGCCGCCCGCGAAGGCGTCGCGGGCGCGGGGCCGCGGGCGTGGGCGACGCTCACCGCCTACGTGCGCGGCACGGTGATAGTGGCGCTGATCGACGCGATAGCCATCGGCATCGGGATCTACTTCCTGGAAGTGCCCATGGCGGTGCCGCTGGCCGTGTTCATCTTCCTGTTCGCGTTCATCCCGATGGTCGGCGCGGTCGTCTCGGGCGCCCTCGCGGTGATCGTGGGGCTGGTGACGCACGGGGTGTTCACGGCGGCGATGGTGCTCGTGGTGGTCCTGGCCGTGCAGCAGATCGAGGGCCACGTCCTGCAGCCCTTCATCCTGGGGCGCGCGGTGCGCGTCCACCCGCTGGCCGTGGTCCTCGGCGTCGCGACGGGCTCGCTGATCGCGGGCATCGGCGGCGCGGTGGTCGCGGTGCCGCTGGTCGCGGTGACGAACACGGTGGTCGGCTATCTGCGCGCGTACTCCAAGGAGCAGGCGCTGCGCGCGGCCCCGGCGACGCACGCGCCGGCGGCGGGGGAGGGCCGGGCCTCGGCGCCGGCCGACCGGGTCGGAGCAGGGGGGACGCGGGAGTAGCGGCCGGGCGGCCTCTCCCGGACGCCGGGCGGGGCCGCCCCACGGTACGTACGGTCGTACGCACCGGGCGGGGCCGTCCCACGGTACGTACGGTCGTACGCGGGCCGGGCCGTCACGCGCGCGAAGCCGTACGTACGGACGCGAAACCGTACGGACGCGCACGGAGCCGTACGGGTGCGCACGGAGCCGTACGGGCGCGAAGCCGCATACGGCCGGGCCGGCTGAGGTCGTACGTACGCGAAAAGGGGCGGTCCCGCCAGCGGTGTGCTGGTGGGACCGCCCCACGCCCCTCGACATGGCGCCGTACGCGGCCCGTCAGCCGTTCAGCACGGCCTCGGAGTCGAGCGTGGCGCCGACGGCCTGCAGGACGGCGGCGATCTTGAACGCCTCCTGAATCGTCTCGCGGTCGACGCCGGCCTTGCGGAGCACCTGCTCGTGCGAGTCGAGGCACATGCCGCAGCCGTTGATCGCGGAGACCGCGAGCGACCACAGCTCGAAGTCGGCCTTCTCCACGCCCGGGTTGCCGATGACGTTCATCCGCAGGCCCGCGCGCAGGTTGCCGTACTCCGGGTCCGACAGCAGGTGCCGGGTCCGGTAGTAGACGTTGTTCATCGCCATGATGGCGGCGGCCGACTTGGCCGCGGTGTACGCCTCCGGGGAGAGGTTGGCCTTGGCCTCCGGCTCCAGCTCCGTGAGCACGCGCGGCGAGCGCGAGGCGATGGCGCAGGCCAGCACCGTGCCCCAGAGCTGCTGCTTGGGCAGCTCGGAGTTGCCGATCACCGAACCGAGGTTCAGCTTCAGGTCCTTGGCGAAGTCCGGTATGGCGGACTTCAGTTCATCGAGAGCCATTCCTGGTCACTCGCCCGCGAGCAGCGCGACCGGGTCGAGGGTGTCCTCGCCCTTGGTCCAGTTGCAGGGGCACAGCTCGTCGGTCTGGAGCGCGTCGAGGACCCGCAGGACCTCCTTGGGGTTACGGCCCACGGAACCGGCGGTCACCATCGTGAACTGGATCTCGTTGTTCGGGTCGACGATGAAGACGGCGCGCTGCGCGAAGCCGTCCTCGCCCTCGACGCCGCAGTCGCGCATGAGGTCGTGCTTGGAGTCGGCGAGCATCGGGAAGGGCAGGTCGCGCAGGTCGGCGTGGTCCTTGCGCCAGGCGTGGTGCACGAACTCGGAGTCGCCGGAGACGCCGAGGATCTGCGCGTCGCGGTCGGCGAACTCGTCGTTCAGCTTGCCGAACGCGGCGATCTCGGTCGGGCACACGAAGGTGAAGTCCTTCGGCCAGAAGAAGACGACCTTCCACTTGCCCTCGTAGGTCTTCTGGTCGATCTGCGCGAAGGCCTTGTCCGCGTCGAGGTCCACGCAGGCGGTCAGGTCGAACTCGGGGAACTTGTCACCGACAGTGAGCACGCGCTCTCCTTCAGACTTGCTGAGGAAACCCGTTACAGGAGTTTCCTGAGGGTTGGACGAGAGCCACAGTGCCACAAGAGGCATTGATCAGTGAAATAGCTAGACTGTGTGTTGTTGATCGGAGGTAGTTATCAGTGACAGCGTCCACGACGCCGGGAAGCAGACCCCGGCAGCCCAGCCTCGCCCAGCTCCGGGCCTTCGCCGCCGTCGCCGAGCACCTGCACTTCCGTGACGCCGCGGCCGACATCGGCATGAGCCAGCCCGCCCTCTCCGGCGCGGTCTCCGCCCTGGAGGAGGTCCTCGGGGTCCAGCTACTAGAGCGTACGACCCGGAAGGTGCTGCTCAGTCCGGCGGGCGAGCGGCTGGCGGCCCGCGCCCGCACCGTCCTCGACGCCGTCGGCGCGCTGATCGAGGAGGCGGACGCGGCGCGCGCGCCCTTCACCGGGCCGCTGCGGCTCGGCGTGATCCCCACCGTGGCGCCGTACCTGCTGCCGACCGTACTGCGCCTGGTCCACGACGCCTATCCCGCGCTCGACCTCCAGGTCCACGAGGAGCAGACCGCCTCCCTCCTCGACGGGCTCGCCCACGGCCGGCTCGACCTGCTGCTCCTCGCCGTGCCGCTCGGCGCGCCCGGCACCACCGAGCTGCCGCTCTTCGACGAGGACTTCGTGCTCGTCATGCCCCACGAACACTGGCTCGCCGGGCGCGGCGACATCCCGCGCGAGGCGCTCAAGGAACTCGACCTGCTCCTCCTCGACGAGGGCCACTGCCTGCGCGACCAGGCCCTCGACGTCTGCCGGGAGGCGGGCCGCACGGCCGGCGCCGCCGTCACCACCAGCGCCGCGGGCCTCGCCACGCTGGTCCAACTCGTCGGCGGCGGGCTCGGCGTGACGCTGCTGCCGCGCACGGCGCTGCGCGTGGAGACCGACCGCAACGACCAGCTCACCACGGGCTGCTTCGCGGACCCGGCGCCGTCCCGCCGGATCGCGCTGGTCATGCGCTCCGGGGCCGCGCGCCAGGGGGAGTTCGAGGAACTGGCGGCGGCGCTGCGGGAGGCGCTGCGCGAACTGCCGGTGCGGATAGCGGCTTGACGGGCTGGATAGCGGCCTGACGGGTGATCAGTGCTCTCAAGGGCGCCGGTTGTGGACGCCCGGGGTGTAGCCGAACGCGCGGCGGAAGACGTCGATGAAGGCGCTGGTCGAGGCCCAGCCGCAGCGGTGCGCGACGGCGGTCACCGGCATGTCGTCGGCGAGCATACGCAGCGCGTGGTAAAGGCGGAGCTGGGTGCGCCACTGCGGGAACGTCATGCCCAGCTCGCGACGGAACAGCCGGCTGAGCGTGCGCTCGCCGCCCCCGGTCGCGCTGCCCAGCTCGGCCAGCGTGCGCGGGTCGTCGGGGCGGCGGCGCAGCAGGTCGCAGACGGCCGCGAGACGCGGGTCGGAGGGTGTGGGCAACTGGACGAGCTGCTGGGGCGAGGCGCGCAACTGGTCGAGGAGGACCGCGCGCAGCCGGGCCCGCTCGGGGCTCTCGTCGTGCGGGCCGGCGGTGTACGCGAGGATCAGCTCGCGCAGCAGCGGGCTGACGGTGAGGACGGTGGGTGAGTCGAGGCCCAGGGGGTTGGTGTCGGGCTCCAGGCCGAGCAGGTGCAACGCGAGGTGGCCGTAGGCGCGGTGGGCGTGCACGCAGCCCGCGGGGACCCAGATCGCGCGGGTCCCGGGGGCGAAGCAGGTGCCGGCCTCGGTGGTGACGGCCAGCACGCCGGAGCCCGCGTAGACGATCTGGTGCTCGTCGTGGCGGTGCGCGTCGACCTCCTCCCCGGGCGCCATGGACTGGGCGCGGGTCGGGGCCACGGAAAGGTGGCGGATCTTCGGCATAGATTGGCACTTTATTGGAAGTGCGCCATGTGGTGCCGTGGCCACGATGAGGCCATGACGACCACAGCGCCCTCACCTGCCCCACCCGGCCGCCGGCCCATCACGCTGCTGTCCCTGGGACACGCCTGTGTGGACATCTACCAGGGCGCGGTGGCCGCCCTGGTGCCGTTCTTCGTCTCCGAGCGCGCCTATACCTACGCCGCCGCCTCCGGCATCGTCCTCGCCGCCTCCCTGCTGTCCTCCGTCGTCCAGCCGCTGTTCGGGGCCCTCGTCGACAAGTGGGCCATGCCCTGGCTGCTGCCGGTCAGCACGCTGCTGGGCGGCGCCGGGGTCGCCCTCGCCGGGGTCGGCGGCTCGTACGCCCTCACGCTCGCGGCCGTCGCCGTTTCCGGGGTCGGCATCGCCGCGTACCACCCGGAGGCCGCCCGCGTGGCGCGCGACGCCAGCGGCGGCAGCCATACCGCGATGGGCTGGTTCTCCCTCGGCGGCAACGTCGGCTTCGCCGCCGCGCCCCTGATGGTCTCGGCCGTCATCGCCACCGGCGGGCTGCACGCCTCGCCCCTGCTGGTCGTCCCCGCGCTCGCCGGCGCGGCGCTGTGCGTGGCCGCGCTGCGCGGCGCGCGGGCCCCCGGCGCGGCGGACGGCGGCCGGGCCCGTACGGAGGCCGCCGCCGGCCGGGACGACTGGGCGTCCTTCGCGAAGCTGTCGGGGGCCGTCGTGTGCCGCTCGATCGTCTTCGTCGGGCTCGGCGCGTTCATCTCGCTGTACGCGAGCCGGCGCACCGGCGGCGGTGATGTCGCGGGCACGGCCGCGCTGTTCGTGCTCTACCTCGGCGGCGCGGTGGGCACCGTGGCCGGCGGGCGGCTGGCCACCCGGTACGGGCGGGTGCCGGTCGTCCGGTGGTCGTACGCCCTGTGCGTGCCGGCCGTGGCCGGCGTGGTGTTCGTGCCGGGGCCGGCGCTCTTCGTGTTCACCGCGCTGACCTCGGCCGGGCTGTATGTGCCGTTCTCCCTGCACATCACCCTCGGCCAGGACTATCTGCCGCGGCGCGTGGGCACCGCGGGCGGCGTCACGCTGGGGCTGGCCGTCAGCGTCGGCGGCGTCGCCAGCCCGGTCATCGGCGCGCTCGCCGACGCCGTGTCCCTGCGGGCGGCTCTCGCGCCGCTGATCGCCCTGCCGGCCGTCGGGTGGCTCCTGCTGCGTACCTTGAGGGAGCCCGAACTGCCGGGCACGGTCCCCGGGCAGCCGCCGTCGGCCCCGGCACCGCCGGACCCCGCCGCCGACGCCGCGGCTCGTTCCTGAACCGCGGCGGCGGGGCGGGGCGGGGTGCGGGCCCCGCTCGGGGCCGGGACCCGGGGCCGGGATCGTACGGGCGGCGGGCCGCGTTCCGAGTCCGGCCGGTGTCAGTACGGGCGGAATGCCGCGTTCCGAGGTTCGACCGTCGTCCGTACGGGCGGAGGGCCGCGTTCCGGCTTCGGCCGGTGTCCGTACGGGCGGTGGACCGCGTTCAGGCCCGGCCAGTGTCCGTACGGGGCCCCGCGCCCGTACGTCCCTCACTCCGTGCGGAGGCCGTCCGGGCGCATCATCCGCCACAGCGGCGGCAGGCTGATCAGCGTCACCACGAGGATCACGGCGGCGCCGATGCCGGTCAGGGGCAGGAACACCAGCCAGTCCGCGACCGTGCGTTCGGCCAGCATCCTCAGCAGCACCAGCCCCAGGCCCAGTCCGCCCGCGATGGCCAGGGCCAGCCCCAGCACCACCGGGACCGCCGTCTGCCACAGCACGGACCAGGCCATCGTGGTGCGCCGGGTGCCGAAGGCCACCAGCACGGACAGCAGCCGCCTGCGCTCGCGCAACTGCTCCAGCATGGAGACCAGCATGCTGGCCGCGATCAGCAGCATCGTCGCACCCGCGGCGAGGAACAGCCCGGTGCGGACGGACTTGAAGCGCTTGTCGAAGTGGTAGTCCTCGATGGTGCGCACGCTCATCCTCGGATCGACCCGGGCCGCCGTGTTACGGGCGTACTCGGCCGCGTCCCGCTGGTGCAGGTCGAGCTGGACGCTCATCCGCAGCGTGGGGTTGAGCAGGTCCGCGGCGCGCACGGCCGAGGGGGTGGCGAAGATCCCCGACCGCCGGTCCCCGTGGGGGTCGGGGCGGGACTGGAGGGTGCGCGCCGACTTGGGCACGGTCCACGTCCTGGGGGCGGTCTTCTTCCCCTCCTCCTCCGGTCGCAGGTTGAGCTTCATGCCGGGCTTCTTCAGGTCGGCGGTGTCCGCCTCCGGTCCGTCGGCGCTCTCCACCAGGAAGACGTCGCCGTCCTCGCAGCCCCCGGTCAGCCGGGCGACCTGGCGCAGCGTCGGGCAGTCGCCGACCAGCAGGGTCTCGGTGGGCAGGAACTCCTCGCCCTTGCGCAGCGGGCCCGCGCGCTCCACGAACCCCTCGATCGTGCCGATGACCGCGCTCACGCCCTTGGTGGCCCGGAATTCGTCGAGCACCTTGCGCGCCGCGGTGGGGTCGTCCATCTGCACACTGGCGTAGAGCTGCGCGCGTTCGCTGTCCATGCCCGTCGCCTCGCGGTAGTCGCCCTGGACGCTGGAGAAGAGCATCTGGAGCGCGATGGTGCCCGCCACCGCCACGGTGATGCCGCTGACCGCGCGCGCCGCCGTGCCGCTGCTGAGCTGGAGCCGCCGGGTGGCCAACTGCCAGGCGACGGGGCCGCCCCGCAGCCGTCCCACCACGGCCTCGACCAGCCAGGGCAGCAGCAGGGTGATGCCGAACAGGGTCAGCGACGCGCCCGTGGCGATCTGGGCCGTCTTGACCTGGCCGCGGCCTTCGACGCTGCCGGCCAACGGCAGCAGCAGTGTCAGGCCGACGACGAGGACGGCCACCCGCCAGATCAGCCGGCGCCGTCGCTCGCCGGTGCCGCGCACCACGCCGAGCGGCTCGATGCTGACGGTGCGCAGCGCGAAGAGCGTGACGGCGACGGCGGAGGCCGGGATGGCCAGCACGACGATCGTGGCGAGCCAGGGCACGGGGGACACGTCGGCCGGGAAGACGTTGATGTCCCAGATCGTGACCGAGCCGATGGACTCCCGGCCGAGCAGGAAGAACGCGGCGCCCAGCACCAGCCCGAGCAGGGCTCCGAAGAGCGCTTCCCCGGCCGCGATCCGCCGTGTCATCTGCCGGTCGGCGCCCACCAGCCGCAGCGCCGCGAGCCGCCGGTCGCGCTGTTCGCCGCCGAACCGCACCGCCGTGGCGATGAAGATGGCCACCGGCATCAGCAGCACCACGCAGGCGATGATGATCACCAGGACGAGCTTCGCGTCCATCGGCCTGGTGTCGCCGTACCCCTCCTTGCTGCCGTAGTGGTCGGCGCGCATGCCCTGGTCCGCGGGGCCGAGATCGGCGCTGCCCGCGTAGTAGACGAGTTCGGAGGGTCCTACGACGCCGTTGTCGGCGATGGTGCCGACGACGCGGTAGGTCTTCAGCCGCTCCCGCAGCAGCCCGCTCCCGGAGTCGCGCAGCAGGTCGCGCAGGGCGGGGGAGACGACCATCTCGCCGGGGCCGGGCAGCTTCTGCACGCCGGGCGGCAGGGGCGGGTGGGCCCCGTCCGGCTGGATGAGGACGCCGTGGACGGCGTGGTCGCGGAAGCTGGTGTCGCTGTCCTGGTAGCGGAAGGAGCGGTCGGAGGCCCGCAGTTCCCCGTCCGGTTTGATGTAGCGCGCCTGGGAGCGCGCGTTGCGGGCGTCCAGGAGGTTGGGTATGGAGGACGCGCCCAGCAGCAGCGCGACGCCCAGGCCGACGCCGACGGCGGTCAGGATCGTACGGACCCATCCCTGGCGTCCGCCGCCCGCGGCGAACCGGACGCCCATCGTGAGGTCGCGGACCCAGGCGGCGAGTCCGCCGGGCGGCCCGCCCGGGGGCCGCCGGGCTCCGCTGTCCCGGTCGGCCCGCACGTCGTCGGTGAGCGTCATACGGCGCCCGCCATGTCACGGGCCTTGCCGTCGCGCACGACGACCTCGCGGTCGGAGTACGCGGCGACCCGCGCCTCGTGGGTGACCAGCACGACGGCGGCCCGGGTCTCGCGGGCGGCCTGCGTGAACAGCTCCATCACGCGCTCGCCGTTGAGCGAGTCCAGCGCGCCGGTCGGCTCGTCGGCGAAGAGCACGCGGGGCGAGGTGACCAGCGAGCGGGCGACGGCGACGCGCTGCCCCTGGCCGCCGGAGACCTGGCCCGGCCGCTTGCCGCCCACCTCGGCGACCTCCAGCCGCTCCAGCCACTCCAGCGCGCGGCCCTCGGCGTCCTTGCGCTTCACGCCGGTCAGCCGGAGCGGCAGGGCGACGTTCTCGACGCAGGTCAGTTCGGGCACGAGCTGGCCGAACTGGAAGACGAAGCCGAACTCGCCGCGGCGCAGGGCGCTGCGCTCGGCGTCCCCCATCTGGGACAGCTCGCGGCCGTCGAAGCGGACGGAGCCGGAGTCGGGGCGGACGATGCCGGCGAGGCAGTGCAGCAGCGTCGACTTGCCGGAGCCCGAGGGCCCCATGACGGCGACGACCTCGCCGGGGTGGATGGAGAAGTCCGCGCCGTCGAGGGCAGGCGTGGGCCCGTACGCCTTGCGGAGGTCCTGCGCGGTGAGGAGGGCGCCGTCGGGGGTCACGGGCGTACCTCCTTGGCGAGCTGGCCGAGCCGGGCGGCGGTCAATTCCAGCCACCGCAGATCGGCTTCGAGGTGGAAGAGGGCGTGGTCGCAGATGAGCTGGTCGGCCAGTTCGCCGGTGCGCTTCTGCTGCGTCAGGTCGCGCATCAGGCGCAGGTGTTCGGAGCGCTGCACGTCGAGCAGGTCGTTGGCGTCGCGGCCGGTCAGCAGCGCGAGGACGACCTTGGTGTAGAGGGTCGACTGGAGGTAGGGCTCGGGGGCCTCGGGCTGGGAGAGCCACTGGGCGACGTCGGTCACGCCCGCCTCGGTGATGGCGTAGCGCTTCCGGTCGGGGCCGCTGCCGTGCTCTATGCCGTCGACCTCCACTAGGCCGTTCTTCAGGAGGCGCGACATCGTCGAGTAGACCTGCCCGTAGTGGAGCGGGCGGTTCTGACCGAAGCGCTCGTCGAAGGCGCGCTTGAGGTCGTATCCATGGCGGGGGCCGGACTCCAGGAGCCCGAGCAGGGTGAGGCCGATTGACATGCGGAGCACTCTACACCACGTGTATACCTTGAGTGCATAGTTGGGTGTGAGGGGAGATTTAGCAGGTCAGACGTGTTTTTCGAGAGGAGGTGTACGTGCCGTGACTACGCGTCGGGGCTGGGCGGGGGAGCCCCCTCCTCGCCCCCCGTGTCCGGCCCGGCCTCCGCCGTCGCGTCCCGCTTCGGAGGCCGGCCGCGGCGCGGGATCGCGCCCGCGCCGCCGGGCAGCCGGCCCGCGTCCGCGAGCGCCTTGCGCAGCAGGAACTCGATCTGCGCGTTGGCGCTGCGCAGTTCGTCGCCCGCCCAGCGCGCCAGCGCGTCGTGTACGAGCGGGTCGAGCCGCAGCAGCACCTGCTTGCGCTGCCGCGGCCGCCGCTCCGGGGTCCGGTCCGTCACTGGTAGAGGGAGCCGGTGTTCAGGACGGGCTGCGCCGCGCGGTCGCCGCACAGCACCACCATCAGGTTGCTGACCATGGCTGCTTTTCGCTCCTCGTCGAGTTCGACGATGCCCTGCTCGCTGATGCGGCCCAGCGCCTCCTCGACCATGCCGACCGCGCCCTCCACGATCTGCCGGCGGGCGGCCACGACCGCGCCCGCCTGCTGGCGCTGGAGCATCGCGGAGGCGATCTCCGGGGCGTACGCGAGGTGGGTGAAGCGGGACTCGATGATGTGCACGCCGGCCGCCTCGACGCGGGCGCTCAGTTCGATGGCGAGCTTCTCGGTGATCTCCTCGGCGTTGCCGCGGAGTGAGAGGCCGTCCTCCTCGTGGGCGTCATAGGGGTACTCGATGGCGATGTGGCGGACGGCGGCTTCGGTCTGGGTGGCGACGAACTCCAGGAAGTCGTCGACCTCGAACATCGCCTGCGCGGTGTCCTCCACCCGCCAGACGACGACCGCGGCGAGTTCGATCGGGTTGCCGTAGGCGTCGTTCACCTTGAGCACCGCGGTCTCGTGGTTGCGCACGCGGGTGGAGATCTTCTCCCGGCTGGTGAACGGGTTGACCCAGCGCAGGCCGTCGGTGCGGATGGTGCCGCGGTAGCGGCCGAAGAGCTGTACGACGCGGGCCTCGCCGGGCGCCACCATGTTCACGCCCCGCATCGCGAAGAAAGAGGCCACCAGGAGCGCGATGCCGATGACGACCATCGGCACGGCCAGCGCCTGGCGGTCGCCGGACGCCAGGGCCCCGCCGCCGACGGCGAGCGCGGCGCCGATGAGCACGCCGAGGACGCTGAGCAGCAGCCCGAGCCCGCCGTTGATGTCGTGTGCCGGGGTCTCGCGGACGCGCGGCGCCGGCATGTCGGGCCCCTCGGTGCCGCCCGTGGGTCCCGCGGGGCCGGTGGCGGGCGCGGTATCGGCTGTGGACATGGAGATCCCCCTATTTCTGACACGGCGTTACGAGAGGTGCGGACGGTCCATCCGCACCTAGCAAACTGCTATCACTTTACACCCCGGTTCGGGTGTATGAATCTGGGACGACTACGGTTCCCAGGGGCCGCGTGCTGTATGTCACGTCTGGTAGGGGCTCGTTCGATGAGCTTTTGGTGACAGTTGCGGTGTTAGTTTCTTGAGCTGGGTTTGGGGGCGGACAGACTGGAGCTACGGGAGCGATGGGCCGAGCGGAAGCGCGGAAGGCGCAGAAGAAGGGCGCCCGCCGAGCAAAGGGCAGGGCGGGCAGGAACGGTAAGAAGGGCGGCATACGCCGCTTCTTCACCTGGAAGAAGCTGCTCGCCTACTTTGTGGCTGTGTGCGCGCTCATCGTGGGCGGCGCCATCGCGCTCTACTGGTACGTGGACGTGCCGAAGGGCAACCCCGCGGCCATGGAGCAGAGCAACGTCTACAAGCTGAGCAACGGCGAGGTGCTGGCCCGCAAGGGCGCCACCAACCGCGAGTCCGTGCCGCTCTCGAAGATCCCGCTGGACGTCCAGCACGCCTTCGTCGCCGTCGAGAACAAGAACTTCTACGACGACGACGGCATCGACATCAAGGGCACCACCCGCGGCATCCTCAACACCGTCATGGGCCGCGGCAAGCAGGGCGGCTCGACCATCACCCAGCAGTACGTCAAGAACTACTACCTGGGCCAGGAGCAGACCGTCACCCGCAAGGTGAAGGAACTGATCATCTCCCTGAAGGTCGACCGGGAGAAGGACAAGAACGAGATCCTCGCCGGGTATCTGAACACCAGCTTCTACGGGCGCAACGCCTACGGCATCCAGGCCGCCGCCCGCGCGTACTACGGCAAGGACGTCGACAAGCTCTCCATCGAGGAGGGCGCGTACCTCGCCGCGCTGCTCCAGGCCCCGAGCCAGTACGACTGGGCGGTCGCCGGGCCCGTGGGCAAGAAGCTCGCGCTGGGGCGCTGGAACGACTCCCTCAACAAGATGGTCGAGAAGGGCTGGCTCGACAAGGGCAAGCGGGACGCGATGAAGTTCCCGACGCCGATCAAGCCCAAGCCGGAGCCCGGGCTCTCGGGCCAGACCGGCTATCTGGTGAAGGCGGCCAACGACGAGCTGCTGCGGTCCGGCATGTCGGAGCAGGAGCTGGCCGGGGGCGGCTGGACCATCACGCTCAACATCGACCCGAAGAAGCAGGCCGCGCTGAAGGCGGCCGTCAAGGGCGAGGTCCTCGACAAGCTCGACCCCGAGAAGCGCAAGGCCGACCGGGACGCGCAGGTCGGCGCGGCCTCCGTCGATCCGAAGACCGGCAAGGTCCTCGCGCTCTACGGCGGCTCGGACTTCTTCAAGCACTACATCAACAACGCCACCCGCGAGGACTTCCAGCCGGCCTCGACCTTCAAGCCGATCATCCTGGCCGCCGCGCTCAAGGACGGCGCGAAGACCCAGGACGGCCTGCCGATCAACGCCAACACCATCTACGACGGCACGAGCAAGCGCCCCGTCAAGGGCAGCACGACGGCGTTCGCCCCGCCCAACGAGGACGACGTGAACTACGGTCCCGTCAACGTCCAGAAGGCGATGAACAACTCCGTCAACTCCGTCTTCGCGCAGATGGCGGTGGATGTCGGCCTCGGCAAGGTCAAGCAGACCGCCATCGACCTGGGCATGAACCCCAAGGCGGGCGGCTTCGACGTGCGGCCCGCCATGTCGCTCGGCGTGATGGGCGCGAGCCCCATGGAGATGGCCGGGATCTACGCGACGGTCGACAACCACGGCAAGAAGGTCACGCCGACGATCGTGAAGTCCGCGACGAACAACATCGGCGGCAAGGTCGAGATCAAGGACCCGATCGGCGAACAGGTCCTGCCGCGCGAGGCCGCCGACTCCCTCACCAGCGTCCTGACCGGCGTGGTCGACGAGGGCACGGGCTCCAAGGTGAAGAACGCGGACCACCAGGTGGCGGGCAAGACCGGTACCTCCGACGACAACAAGTCGGCCTGGTTCACCGGCTACACGCCCGACCTCGTCACCTCCGTCGGCATGTTCGGCGAGGGCGAGGGCGGCAAACAGGTGCCCCTCAAGGGCACCGCGGGCAAGGGGCGCATCAACGGTGGTGACTTCCCGGCCGAGATCTGGGCCGCGTACACCAACAAGGCGCTGAGCGGCGCGTCGCCGTCCAAGTTCGACCTCGTGGAGGGCTCGGAGCTGGAGTCCCCGCCGCCCACGCAGACGCAGACCCAGACGCCGCCGCCCACCCAGACGCAGACCCAGACGCCGCCGCCGACGCACACCCAGTCGCCGCCGCCGACGCGCACGCACACACCGCCGCCGCCGACGCACACGCAGACGACGCCGCCGCCGACGCACCACACGCCGCCGCCGTGGACGCCGTCCTCGCCGCCGCCGTCGCAGTCCACCGGCGAGGGCAGACCCGGGGGAGACGACGGCTGGGGCTTCTGAGCACGGGCCGGGCCCCGCCGATCCGAGGGGGTCGGCGGGGGCCCGGTTGTCCTTGGGGGGGGCGGGCGGGCCGTGCCCCCCGCCCCCGGCGGCCCCCCTGGGCTCGCCGGGGCCCGGCCCGTGCTCAGAAGCCCCAGCCGTCGTCTCCCCCGGGTCTGCCCTCGCCCGTCGAGGACCTCGCGGACCATGGTGCCCGGCTGCGTCCAGTCGTCGTCCTCGCGGTGCTGCCGGTACGCCTCGCGGACCATCTCGCCCGCCGCCGCCCAGCCCGCCGGGTCGCCGTAGGCCTCGGTGGCGGCCACCGGCCCGCCCTTGGAGTTCGGCGCGTACGGGGCCGACGCGTTGGACGGCACATACCGCATCGGGCCGTCCTTGGAGTAGGAGTTGACGGGCGCGTGCGGGCGGTTCGGCGGCAGTTGCGCGTAGTTGGGGCCGATCCGGTACCGGTGGGTGTCCGGGTACGAGAAGAGCCGGCCGAGCAGCATCTTGTCCGGCGACGGGCCGATGCCCGGCACCAGGTTCGAGGGCTCGAACGCGGCCTGCTCGATGTGGATGAAGTAGTCCTCGGGGTTGCGGTTCAGCGTCATCCGGCCGACCTCGATCAGCGGGTAGTCGCCGTGCGGCCACACCTTGGTCAGGTCGAAGGGGTTGAAGCGGTAGTCCGCCGCGTCCTCGAACGGCATGACCTGGACGTACATCGTCCACGAGGGAGCGTCGCCGCCGGCGATCGCGTCGAACAGGTCGCGGCGGTGGTAGTCGGTGTCCTCGCCGGCCAGGCGGTCGGCGTCCGCCTGGGTGAGGAAGTCGATGCCCTGGTCGGTCTTGATGTGGTACTTGATCCAGAACTTCTCGCCGCCGCCGTTGACCCACATGTACGTGTGGGAGCTGTAGCCGTTCATATGGCGGTAGCTCTTGGGGATGCCGCGGTCGCCCATCAGCCAGGTGACCATGTGCGCCGACTCGGGGGACAGCGTCCAGAAGTCCCACTGCATGTCGTGGTCGCGCAGCCCGTTGTCGAGGCGGCGCTTCTGGGACCGGATGAAGTCCTGGAATTTCATCGGGTCCTTGACGAAGAACACCGGCGTGTTGTTGCCGACCAGGTCGTAGTTGCCGAGTTCGGTGTAGAACTTCAGCGCGAAGCCGCGGGGGTCGCGCCAGGTGTCCGGGCTGCCCTGCTCGCCCGCGACGGTGGAGAAGCGGGCCAGCATCTCGGTCCGCTTGCCCGGCTGGAAGAGGCCGGCCTTGGTGAACTGGCTGATGTCGTTGGTGACCTCGAAGATCCCGTACGCCCCGCTGCCCTTGGCGTGCACCACCCGCTCGGGGACCCGCTCGCGGTTGAACTGGGCCATCTTCTCGATCAGATAGTGGTCCTGGAGCAGGATCGGACCGGTGTCACCGGCGATGGTCAGCGAGTGCTCGTCGCTCTCCACCGGAATGCCGACGTTGTTCGTCGTGTACGGGGCCTTGGGCACGGAGTCGGTCATTCGGAGCGCCTCCATAGGGTGCGCGGGGAACGTGGTGGCGTCGTGCTCTGTCCACCCAAGCAGTCAACTCCGCCGACGGCATGTCGGCAACAGCTTGGACCGCGTCCAAAACCGTACGTCGAAGACTTCTAGACACCCGCCGGTATGGGGAGCTCGAACCAGACAACCTTGCCCGCGCTCAGCCGCGTCGCGCCCCACCGCCGCGCCATCCGGTTGACCAGGTACAGCCCCCGGCCGCCCTCGTCGGAGGGGCGCGCCTGCCGCAGCCGCGGGAGCTGCGGCACGTCGTCGCCGACCTCGCAGCGCAGCACGTCCGTACGGAGCAGGCGCAGCGTGATCGGCCGCTCCGCGTACCGCACGGCGTTCGTCACCACCTCGCTGACCAGCAGCTCCACCGAGTCCGTCAGCTCCTCCAGGCCCCAGCGGGCCAGCGCCCGGCGGGCGAGGCGGCGCGCCTGGCCCGCCGTCTGGGCGCGCGGGTCCAGGAACCAGTACGCCACGTCGCTCGGCGCGATCCCGTCGAACCGGGCCGCCAGCAGCGCGATGTCGTCGTCCCGGTCGCCCGGCCCGAGCATCCCCAGCACCTCGTCGCAGAGCGGCTCCAGCGGCGGCGGGTTCGGGCCGGTCAGCCGGGCCGTCTCGGTCAGCCGCTCCCGCAACTGCTCGATGCCCGTCCACACGTCCCGAATCCGCGACTCCACGAGCCCGTCCGTGTAGAGCAGCAGCGTCGCGCCCGCCGGGGCGTCCAGCTCGACCGCCTCGAAGTCCACGCCGCCCACGCCGATCGGCGCGCCCGGCGGCACCCGCAGCACCTCCGCGCGCCCGCCGCGTTGCAGCAGCAGCGGCGGCGGATGCCCCGCGTTGGCGATCACGATGCGGTGGGCGACCGGGTCGTAGACCGCGTACAGGCAGGTGGCCATCCGGTCGGTGCCCAGCCGCTGCGCCTGCTCGTCGAGGTGGTGCAGCACCTCCTGCGGCGGCAGGTCGAGCCCGGCCAGCGTCTGCGCGGTGGTGCGGAGCTGGCCCATGATCGCCGCGGAGGTCATGGAGTGGCCCATGACGTCCCCGACCACGAGCGCCACCCGGTTGCCGGGCAGCGGGATCGCGTCGTACCAGTCGCCGCCGACCCGGGCCGTCTCGGCGGCGGGCAGATAGCGGCTCGCGAGCCGGACGCCCGTCGGCTGCGGCAGGGAGTCCGGCAGCATGGTGCGCTGCAGCTCGTCCGCGATGTAGACCTCGCGCCCGTACAGCACGGCCTTGTCGACGCCCAGCGCCGTATGCGTGGCGAGCTGCGCCGCGACCAGCAGGTCGTCGTTCTCGAAGGCGGGCCGCTCCGGGCGGCGTACGAACACGGCCGCGCCGATCACCCGGCGCCGCCCGCGCAGCGGCGCGAGGATCGTACGGTGCCCGTCCGGCACCCGGCGGGCGTCGCCCAGCAGCTCCGGCAGCGCGGCCCGGGCCGCCGTGGAGTCCCCGAACACGGGCCGTACGCCGCGCAGCACCTCGGCCAGCGGGCCGCCCATGACCACCTCGCACCGCTCGGTGGCGCCCCCGGCGAGCGACGGGCTCGGATCGGGCTGCGGAGGCAGCAGCGGCAGCCGTACGCCGTCCGTGTCGGCCTCCTCGGGTATCCGGTCGGTGCGCCGCAGCCGCAGCACGACGGGGTCCACGGGGCGCTCGTCGCCCACCGGCAGCGGGTCGCGGAGATAGACGAGGATCGCGTCCGCGAAGGTCGGGACCGTGGCCCGGCAGAGGCCGAGCACGATCTCGTCGAGGTCGATGCCGCGCGCGATGCGGCGCGTCGCGGCCCCCACGAACCGCAGCCGCTCGCCGCCGGTGCCGCTGGCGGTGGGCCGGCCGTCGCGCGGGCCGCGGGGGCCGCCGACCTCGGCGAGCGGGCGGCCCGCGGCGGCGGAGCGGGGCGCCCCGTGTCCGGCCGCGCCGCGGTCCGCCTCGCCCGGATGGCCCTGCGGCGGGGGCGTACGGTCGCCCGGCGCGGGCTCCGGCGCGGCGGGCCCGGCGGCGAGGGACGCCGGAACGTTTGAGCTCTCGTCGTCGGGGCGGGCGCCCCTGGTGGCGTCGGCTGAACCTGTCAGGTCCGCCGGGCCCGCCGGTCCGGTGCCGGCGCGGCCGTCCGGGCCGTGCGCCGCCTGGGCGCCGCCGTCCGGGCAGCCGCCGGCGCGCGCCGGTGCGGCACGGGGGTCCGGGACCGCGCCGTGCGCGTCGTCCGGGCCCGCGCTCGCGCCGGAGGCGGCGGGCTGCCGTGCTTCGTGGGAGGTCGGGTGCTCCGTCACGCGTGAGGTTCCATCCGTCCGGGGCCGTACGCCCATGAGCCGCGGGCGCACCGAGTGTCAGGCGCGTCGCAGATTGAGGAAGAGCTGGATCTCGGGGGGTACATCCGTGCTGGCCGGGGCGTACGCGTGGGAGTCTTCCCCGACGACATCGAAACCCGCGTCACGCACGACTCGGCGCAGTTCGTCCCTCAGGTAACCGGATACCCGGATGGTGTGGCCGAGGAACGGAATGGAGAAATCGTTCACGTCGGCTTCCACCATGCCGAGCGCCAGCAGCCCCTCGGGCCGCAGCATGCCGTGCAGCATCCGCAGCGCGTACGGGATCTCCGGGCGCGGCAGCATCAGCAGGGTGAAGAAGGCGGCGATGCCGTCGAAGCTGCCGAGCCGGTGGTCCCGCAGGTCGGCGATGTCCGCCTGGTGGAACTGGGCGCCGGGCACGTTGTCGCGCGCGAGCTTGAGGATGCCGGGGGAGATGTCGACGCCGACCACCTCGTGGCCCGCCTCGCTCAGCCGGCGGGCCGTGGGCAGGCCCGTACCGCAGCCGAGGTCGAGGACGCGGGAGCCGGGCGGCAGCGCCGACGCCAGCCAGTCGCCCGCCGCGAGCTGCCCCTCCTTGTGCGGGAAGGCGTCGTCGTAGCGGTCGCCGATGGCGTCGAACGCCTCGGCCTGGCCGGTGCGGTCCAGGCCCGCGCGGGCATATCCGTCATACCCCTGGTTGTCGTCACCGCTCACGGCTCCGCCCCTTCTGTGACCGCTTGTGGCCCTTGTCGGCCGCTCGTCAAATGCCGTGCGTCGTTCGAGAGTTGCCCGTGCTCGCACATGCGCTCCGCTCCCGCACGGGGTTCCGGAGGACGATCCTACGGTTGCCGTGCGGGGACGCAGCAAGAGGCTCACGCCTGGACGCGCGCCGGGGCGCGGTCCCAGTCCGCCGGAAGCTCCGGCACGGTCCAGGCCGGGTCCGGGCGCCAGTCCTCCCAGCCCGCCGAGAACGGCGGGCCCCAGTCGTGGATCATCTCGACCGCCGAGCGCCCCGCGGCCCGTACCCGGTCCGCCTTGGCCGGCGACATCAGGCCGACCCGCTGCGCCTGTTCGAACTCGTCCTCGTCCTTCCATTCCCAACTGCGGTCCGGGTAGACCGAGATGTCGAGGAAATGGTCCTCGGAGTCGACACCCCCGGCCCAGCGGGTCAGCGGCTCCTCAAGGTTCACGTACCAGTCCTTGAAGCGCCAGCCGCGCTCCCAGAACAGCCAGACCGACCACGGCTCGCCCGGCCGGGCGAGCTTGAGCACCCCGGTGCCGAACCAGCGCGAGCGCGTGGTCGTCCGCGGCTTGGTGTAGCGCGTGCCCAGCGGCTCGCGGTGGACCGGCGTGCCGTCGGCGAGCAGCGGCTTGACGCAGTCGGTGCCGGGCGCCATCCACACCGCCAACAGCTCGTCGGTGTCCCGGACGACGGTGACGGGGCGGCAGATGTGGATGCGATCACAGGCGTTGTCGCGGTAGCGCCACAGAATGTGCTCCCCCGCCGCCCAGTGCGCGGTGTCCGCCGTTCCCGTCGTCTCCATCGTCTCCGCTGTCATGCACAGATCTTAGGTGCCGCCCCCGCCGGCCGTCCGTGATCTGCGCCGCACGCGCGTCCCGGCCCCGCCCGGCTACGGCCGCGTCATGCGCAGCACGTCGAGGGCCTCGTCGAGCTGTTCCAGGGTCAGCAGCCCGCGCTCCACATAGCCGCCGTCGAGCACCACCTCGCGGATGGTCCGCCGCTCGGCGAGGGACTTCTTGGCGACCTTCGCCGCCTCCTCGTACCCGATGTAGCGGTTGAGCGGGGTCACCACGGACGGTGACGACTCGGCGTACTCGCGGGCCCGCTCCGCGTTGGCGGTGATCCCGTCGACCGTGCGGTCGGCCAGCAGCCGCGCCGCGTTGGCCAGCAGCCGGACGGACTCCAGGAAGTTCTTGGCGATCACCGGGAGCATCACATTGAGCTCGAAGTTGCCGGCGGCGCCCGCCGTGGCGACGGTCAGATCGTTCCCGGCCACCTGGGCCGCCACCATCAGCACGGCCTCCGGGATGACCGGATTGACCTTCCCCGGCATGATCGACGAGCCCGGCTGGAGATCCGGCAGCGCGATCTCGGCCAGCCCCGTGCGCGGCCCCGAGGCCATCCAGCGCAGATCGTTGGAGATCTTCGTGAGGCCCACCGCGATGGTCCGGAGCTGCCCGCTGGCCTCCACCAGCCCGTCGCGCGCGCCCTGCGCCTCGAAGTGGTTGCGGGCCTCCGTCAGCGGCAGCCCGCTGGCCCCGGCGACCTCCGCGATCACCGCCGCGGAGAAGCCGGGCGGGGTGTTGATGCCGGTGCCCACGGCGGTGCCGCCCAGCGGCAGTTCGGCCAGCCGCGGCAGGGCGGCGCGCAGCCGCTCCACGCCGTAGCGGACCTGGGCCGCGTAACCGCCGAACTCCTGGCCCAGGGTGACCGGGGTCGCGTCCATCAGGTGCGTACGGCCCGACTTGACGGTCTCCGCGAACTCCTCGGCCTTGCGCTCCAGCGACCCGGCGAGCTGGTCCAGGGCGGGGATCAGGTCGCGGGTGACGGCCGCGGTCGCGGCGATGTGGATGGAGGAGGGGAAGACGTCGTTCGAGGACTGGCTGGCGTTCACATGGTCATTGGGGTGCACGTCGCGGCCGAGCCGCTCGGTGGCCAGCGTCGCGATGACCTCGTTGGCGTTCATGTTGGACGAGGTGCCGGAGCCCGTCTGGAAGACGTCCACGGGGAAGTGGTCGTCCCAGCGGCCCTCCGCGACCTCGCCCGCCGCGGCCGCGATGGCGTCCGCCACGTCCCGCTCGACGACGCCCAGCTCGGCGTTGACCTTGGCGGCGGCGGCCTTGATACGGCCCAGCGCCTCGATATGGGCCCGTTCCAGACGCGCTCCGCTGATGGGGAAGTTCTCCACGGCGCGCTGGGTCTGCGCCCGCCACTTGGCGTGCGCGGGCACCCGCACCTCGCCCATGGAGTCGTGCTCGATCCGGTAAGCGTCCCCGTGCTCGTCGCGGGAGCTGTCACTGCCTTGGTCGGCCATCGTCAGCCACCTCCTGTGAAGAAGAGCGTTTGTCTGGTTCGCGGTGTTCCCCAACACCACTACTTGCCAGTAAATACCGGAGCGACGACTGAGACCGGGGAGGCTCCATGCAACGACGCAGCAGACCCAGGACGCGGTGCGCCGTCGCGGCCGTCGCCGCACTCGCGGCGGCGCTCGGCGGCATGGCCGCGACCGCTCCCGGCGCCCAGGCAGCGCCCGGCGCCCAGGCCGCGCCCGCCCGCGCCTCGGCCGCCACGCCCCTGCCCCCGGACCTGGAGAAGATCCGGGCGGCCGAGGCCGCCGAGCTCTACGGCGACCCCGCCGAGCGCCCCCTGGACCAGCGCAAGTCCTCGCTCATCTCGCTCGGCGACAGCGAGATCTCCGGCGAGGGCGTCGGCACGTACGAACCTGGCACCGACGGGCCCGACAACTGGTGCCACCGCTCGCCCGACGCGGCCATCCACCGCACGGGCATCCCGGCCGACGTCACGTACAACGTCTCCTGCTCCGGCGCGTACACCGGCAACATCGTCATCGGCGGGAGCAAGCAGTACCCGGACGAACTGGTGCAGAGCGACAGTCTCGCCATCAAGGCCCGCAACACGCGGATCAAGATGGTGCTGCTGGTCGCCGGCGCCAACGACGACCTCCAGTTCGGCCCGGTCATGACCGACTGCGTCGTCCGCTGGTTCACCCTCCAGGGCGCCTGCGAGCCCAAGTACCGGCCCGGGTGGCAGGCCCGCGTCGACGGCCTGGTGCCCAAGGTCGAGAAGACCGTACGGGACCTGCGCACCACCATGACGAACGCGGGCTACGCGGAGGGCGACTACAAACTCGTCGTCATGGGCTACCCCAGCCCCATCGGCCCCGACGTCGAGGACAACCCCCGCTACCCCGGCAAGCTGCCGGGCGGCTGCACCGGCTACACCTCCGACGCCGCCTGGGGCCGGAACACCGCCGTCCCCGCCTTCGAACGCGGCATGCGGAAGGCCGCCCAGGACACCGGCGCCCTCTACCTGGACAACTCGCGGCTCTTCCACGGCCACGAGGTCTGCATGGAGGACACCTGGGCGCGCGGCCTCCACGTCGACCTCACGAACCCCTTCCCGCCGGACTCGAACTCCGTCCGGCAGTCCTTCCACCCCAACGCGCGCGGCCACGCCGCCTTCGCCTCCTGCCTCACCCAGCTCTACGAGTCCGGCCGGCGCGAAGCGGGCTGCGCCGACCCGGCCTCCACGGGCAAGCCCAAGCTCTACAAGGGCGCCTGGGACGACGCGTACCGGCCGCTGAAGAACGCGGCCACCGGCACCTGCCTCGACGCGTACGGCGCGAGCAGCCGTAACAGCACCGAGGTCGGCGGCTGGGACTGCGCAGGGCAGCGCAACCAGAGCTGGTGGTACGACCCGGAGCGCGGCTCCGTGCACACCGCGCTGACCCAGGACCGCTGCCTGGACGTGCCCGGCGGGAAGTACGACGCCGGGGCCGCCCTGGTGCTGTGGAACTGCCACGGCGAGGCGAATCAGAAGTTCACCGAGTCCGCTGGCGCCATCCGGCCGGCCGCCGCACCCGGCCTGTGCCTCACCCTCGCGGCGGCCAAGGACCCGCTGCGGCTCCAGAAGTGCGACGGCTCGGCGCACCAGAGGTTCGTGTAGCGCGCCGCCCGTCCCCGGCCCGGAATCGCTGTCCGAGCCGGGGACGGGCGTACGTCACGACCCCTGGCGGACCGGGATGCTGGTGACGAACGGCTGCTCGGGCGCCGGGTCGGCGAAGAAGTCATTGCCCTTGTCGTCCACCACGATGAACGCCGGGAAGTCCTCCACCTCGATCCGCCAGACCGCCTCCATGCCCAGCTCCTCGTACTCCAGGACCTCGACCTTCTTGATGCAGTCCTGCGCGAGCCGGGCCGCGGGCCCGCCGATCGAGCCGAGGTAGAAGCCGCCGTGCGCCTCGCACGCGGCGGTGACCTGACCGGAGCGGTTGCCCTTGGCGAGCATCACCTTGGAGCCGCCCGCCGCCTGGAACTGCGCCACGTACGCGTCCATCCGGCCCGCCGTCGTCGGCCCGAAGGACCCGGACGCGTACCCCTCGGGCGTCTTGGCCGGCCCCGCGTAGTACACCGGGTGGTCCTTCAAGTACTGCGGCATCTCCTCGCCCGCGTCCAGCCGCTCCTTGATCTTCGCGTGCGCGATGTCGCGGGCGACGACCAGCGTGCCGGTCAGCGACAGCCGGGTCTTGACCGGGTGCTTGGTCAGCTCGGCGAGGATCTCGTCCATCGGCCGGTCGAGGTCGATCCGTACGGCCTCCAGATCCGGCCCGGCGCCCTCGGTGAGCTGTGCGTCGGTGGTCTCCGGCAGGAACCGCGCCGGGTCCCGCTCCAACTGCTCCAGGAAGACGCCCTCCGCGGTGATCTTCGCGACGGCCTGGCGGTCGGCGGAGCAGGAGACGGCGATGGCCACCGGGCAGGACGCGCCGTGCCGGGGCAGCCGCACGACCCGTACGTCGTGGCAGAAGTACTTGCCGCCGAACTGCGCGCCGATGCCGATCTTCTGCGTCAGCTCGAAGACCTTCCGCTCCAGCTCCTGGTCGCGGAAGCCGTGCCCGGCCGGGGAGCCCTCGGCGGGCAGCTCGTCGAGGTAGTGCGCCGAGGCGTACTTCGCGGTCTTCAGCGCGTACTCGGCGCTGGTGCCGCCGACGACGATCGCCAGGTGGTAGGGCGGGCACGCGGCCGTGCCCAGCGAGCGGATCTTCTCCTCCAGGAACTTCATCATGCTCGCCTCGTTGAGGACGGCCTTCGTCTCCTGGAAGAGGAAGGACTTGTTGGCGGAGCCGCCGCCCTTGGCCATGAAGAGGAACTTGTACGCGCCGCCGTCGGTCGCGTACAGCTCTATCTGGGCCGGCAGGTTGGTCCCGGTGTTCTTCTCGTCCCACATGGTCAGCGGGGCCATCTGCGAGTACCGCAGGTTCAGCTTCGTGTACGCGTCGAAGATGCCGCGGCTCAGCGCCGCCTCGTCGCCGCCCTCGGTCAGCACGTTCTGCCCGCGCTTGCCCATCACGATCGCGGTGCCGGTGTCCTGGCACATCGGCAGCACCCCGGCCGCCGCGATGTTGGCGTTCTTGAGCAGGTCCAGTGCGACGAAGCGGTCGTTGGCGCTGGCCTCCTGGTCGTCCAGGATGCGCCGCAACTGCGCCAGGTGGGCGGGGCGCAGATAGTGCGAGATGTCGTGCATGGCTTCGGCCGCGAGCTTGCGCAGCGCCTCCGGCTCGACCTTGAGGAACGTACGGCCGTCCGCCTCGAAGGTGGACACGCCCTCCGAGGTGACGAGACGGTACGGAGTGTCGTCCTCACCCAGGGGGAGCAGATCCGTGTAGGAGAACTCAGGGACAGGGGGCATTGCGGCCATTCCTCACTCGGCAGACTGCGAAAGCTGACGTCCTCGGCAGCGCCCACCAGAGTAGAACCCGGCGGGAGGGGGAGGGCTGTGAGGTAAGGCTCAGTAGGGCGCCGGGTTCAGACTGTCGCGATCTATCGCGTTTCGCTACCCTGTTGCCCGTGGATGAGTCTTCGCTCGAAAAGCGACCCCAGCAGCCGGAGCGGCCGACCGCGCCCCCTTCCGAGGACGGGCCCGCGGTCCGGCTCCAGAAGGGGCCCTCGCCCGAGGGGCGGCCGGCGGCGCGCCCGGCGGCCGTGGCCGAACCGGCGGGTGACGGGGAGTACCGCGCCTCCGACGCCGACCGCGACCGGGTCGCGGACATCCTGCGCGAGGCCCTGGCCGAGGGGCGGCTCACGGCCGACGAGCACGCCGAGCGGATCGGCTCGGTCTACGGCGCCAGGACGCTGGGCGAACTGGAGCCGATCGTCCGCGACCTGCCGACCGCCGCCGGCCGGCGCGCCGACCGCCCGGAGCCGGCCGCGAGCGCCCCCTACGACCCGCCGCCGCACTCCCGCACCAACACCGCCGCCGAGAACCTCATCGCCGTCTTCGGCGGCGCCACCCGCAAGGGCCGCTGGCGCGTCGGGCGGCGCACCAACGCCTTCGCCGTGTTCGGCGGCGTCGAGATCGACCTCACCGAGGCGGTCTTCGACCAGCAGGAGATCGTCATCAACGTCACCGCGATCTTCGGCGGCGTGGAGATCAAGGTCCCCGAGAACATCTCGGTGCGTTGCGCGGGTACAGGCATCTTCGGCGGCTTCGACGTCGTCAGCCAGGAGGCGACCGACCCCGACGCGCCCGTCGTCGTCATCACCGGGTTCGCGATATTCGGCGGCGCCGAGGCCAAGACCAAGCGCGGCAAGCGCCTGAAGAACCTGCGGAAATGACCGGCTCGACCGGCCCCGGCGGCCCCCGCCGGCCGCTCCACGCTCCGGCGAACCGCCGCCGAACGAGCGGCGAACCCGCCTCGACCAGCGGTCGAACGGATATCGAGCACAAGCGGAACGCACGCCGCGCGCGCCGTGCCGGTCGCGAAGGCAACGGTGTGCATAAGCCCACGCACAGCGGGTAAGGCTTGGTGCACATCGTCTCGCGTACGGACTGGGGATGTGCGTTGTCGTACGCAGGGAGGCGGGCAAGGGTGACTCAATCGGTCAAGCCGTCGTCAGGAGTAGACCGTGCTGCAACCGCATCAGCCCCTGCAGGACGCCGCCGTACCGTCCCAGCGGATTCATCCCCGGGATCAGGCCGGCCCCTGGCACTCGGAGGCGGTATGCCGTCGGGATGAGGCCGGACTGTTCTTCGCTCCCTCCAAGGAGCCCACGGCAGCCCGGCTTTCGCGCGAAGAAGCCGCCAAGCGGGTCTGCGCGCGCTGCCCGGTCATGGTCGAGTGCCGGGAACACGCACTGCTGCAGCCCGAGCCCTACGGAGTGTGGGGCGGGCTGACCGCGGCCGAGCGCCGCGTCGTACTGGCCCGCAGGCGCCGCCGCGAGGCGGAGCTCCAGCGCGCCACGAGGGTCGCCGCCGCCGGCTGACCGGCGGCCGCGTTACGGGCCGGGCCCCGCCGCACACGACGGCGGGGCCCGGCCCGTGGTGCCGTCCGGAACCGGTGCGCGGCGGCGTACGGCGAGGGGCGCGGGGGTACGGTGCCGCGGGCCGTACGGTCGCGGAAGCTCGTACGGGCGTGAGGCGGCCGTAGCCGGGCGCGGAGGGCCGACGACCGCCGCGCCGACGGGGCGTCAGCCCGCGCCGCTAGCTGGGGCGCTCGAAGTCGACCTGGCTGTAGGCGCGGAGCTTCGAGAGCCGGTGGGTGGAGTCGATCTGCCGGATCGTGCCCGACTTGGACCGCATCACGAGCGACTGCGTGGTCGCCGTCTCGGCGCGGTACCGCACCCCGCGCAGCAGATCGCCGTCCGTGATCCCGGTGGCGACGAAGAACACGTTCTCCCCGCTGACCAGGTCCTCCGTCTGGAGCACCCGGTCCAGGTCGTGGCCGGCGTCGATGGCGCGCTGCCGCTCCGCGTCGTCCTTGGGCCACAGTTTGGCCTGGATCGTGCCGCCCAGGCACTTGATGGCGCAGGCGGTGATGATGCCCTCGGGCGTGCCGCCGACGCCGAGCAGCAGGTCCACGCCGGTGCCCTCGCGCACGGCCATGATCGCGCCGGCCACGTCGCCGTCCGCGATGAACTTGATGCGGGCGCCCGCCTCGCGGATCTCCTTGACGATGCCCTCGTGGCGCGGCCGGTCGAGCACCACGACCGTGACGTCCTCGGGGGAGGACCGCTTCGCCTTCGCGATCCGGCGGATGTTGACGCCGACCGGCGCGTTGATGTCGACGAAGTCGGCGGCGTCCGGACCGGTGACGAGCTTGTCCATGTAGAAGACCGCGGAGGGGTCGAACATGGTGCCGCGCTCGGCCACGGCCAGCACGGACACGGCGTTGGCCATGCCCTTGGCGGTCAGCGTCGTGCCGTCCACGGGGTCCACGGCCACGTCGCACTCCGGGCCGGTGAGGTCGCCGACGCGCTCGCCGTTGTAGAGCATGGGCGCGTTGTCCTTCTCGCCCTCTCCGATGACGACGACGCCGTTCATGGAGACGGTGCCGATGAGCGCGCGCATGGCCCTGACGGCGGCGCCGTCGGCGCCGTTCTTGTCGCCGCGGCCGACCCAGCGGCCCGAGGCCATGGCGCCCGCCTCGGTGACCCGGACGAGTTCCAGCGCGAGGTTGCGGTCCGGGGCCTCGGGGCTGACCTCAAGGGGAGACGGCAAGTGATGTTCGGTCAACGGAGCGCACCTTTCTGTACGGCGACGGCCGTTAAGTGAGGGTGTGATGACTTTATCGGTTGATTGCCAATGTGAGCAGAGCGCCCTACGCATGAGCGCCACGGAGAGTGGCGAACGCGCCGAGTGCGAAGGGTGCGTGCGGCGGGGGCGCGGGGGCGGCGTGGCGGCCCCACTCGAGGCGGTCCGGCGGCCCCGCACTGGGCCGGTGTCCCGGCCGGAGCGGGCATGAGGGACTATGGGCGGGTGGCAGGCAGAAGCGCTAAGAAGCAGACGGTGCGGAACATGATTCTGTCGCTGGCGGTGATCGTTCCCGTCGCGGTGGTCAGCTATGTGTTCATCCCGCACGACCAGCACAACGACCCGATCAAGACGGTCAGCTACCGCGTCGAACTCGACACCGCCCGGCGCGCGGCCCCGTACCCGGTGGCGGCCCCGGTCGGCCTGCCGGAGGGCTGGCGGGCCACCTCGGTCTCGTACGACGGGGACGGCAAGGAGGGCGCGGCGTGGCACCTGGGCTTCCTCGACCCCGAGAAGCAGTACGTGGCGGTCGAGCAGAGCGACGGCCCGTCGGCGGTGTTCATCGACAGCGTCACCCGGCAGGCGGCGAAGACCGGTAAGACCGAGCGCGTCGACGGCGCGACGTGGGACCTCTACGAGGGCGAGAAGTACGACGCGCTGGTGCGCACGGAGCGCGGCGTGACGACGGTGGTCACGGGGACGGCGCCGCACGGGCAGCTCACGCGGATGGCCGCCGCGCTCAAGGCCGAGAAGACGAAGACGAAGCCGGACGGGACTCCGGACTCGCGCGACTCGGCCTGAACACGACGGCCACCGGGCTGCCGCCGGGGGAGCGGCAGGTCTGAGGGGGGTGCCGCCCGGCTCGCGCCGGGCGACCTCAGACATCTCTGTGCATCTCAGCAGATATCTCTGCATCTCAGCCGCGGCTCTGCTTCTGTGCCGCGGCTTTCTGCTCTCTGCGGCTCCGCTCTGTCGCGGCGCTGCCTCAGACGGTCTGGACGACCTGGTCGTACGAGAGGCGCGGGGAGCGCGGGAACCAGGCGTCCTTGCCCGGCTTGCCGATGTTGACGACGATCAGCGGGGTGTGGTCGTCGTCCAGGAACTCCTTCTGGATGCCCGCGGCGTCGAAGCCCGTCATCGGGCCGGCCGCGAGGCCGGCGGCGCGGATGCCGAGGATGAAGTAGGCGGACTGCAGCGAGGCGTTCAGCGCGGCGGCGGACTCGCGAACGGGGCGCTCGGCGAAGAAGACGTCCTTGGCCTGCGGGAAGTGCGGGAAGAGCGCCGGCAGCTCCTCGTGGAACTCGTTGTCGGCGGCGAGTATCGCCACCAGCGGGGCCGTCCGGGTCTTGGCCTGGTTGCCCTCGGCCATGTGCGACACGAGGCGCTCGCGGGCCTCCTCGGAGCGGACCAGCACGATGCGCAGCGGCGACTGGTTGAACGCGGTCGGGGCGTACTTGAACAGGTCGTAGATGGCCTGCATCTGCTCATCGGTCACCGGCTCGTCGGTGAAGGTGTTGGCAGTACGGGCCTCACGGAAGAGCAGATCCTGAGCGGCGGCGTCGAGGACGAGAGTCATGCGGTGAACACCTTCTGTTGCGTGCGGCTTCGAGCTGTCACGGACCACTGTACCCCTAATAGATTAATCTTCAACTAATACTGGAGGGGTGTGCCCCGGTTCACACGCGTCAGGGCATGGCGCGGTACGGCGGTGGCGCCGCAGGGGGCGGTGGGTGTCTTCGCGCGGGCGGGCTGCCGTACGGGCGCGATGCCGACCGCGTACGGGCGTAACGCGACGCCCTGCCGTACGGGCGCGCTACACGGGCACGCCACCCGCGCCGATGCCGTGCGCGCTCACGCGGCACGTACTGATTCGGTCTCTACCGGCGCGGAGGCCGGGAGGCCCGCTCAGTCCTGCCAGCCGGGGGCTTCCGCGTCGCCCGACGCGCCGGCCTCGGCCGCCTCGCCGTCCTCGTCACCGTCGGCCTGCGCCAGCGCGGCGTCCAGCCGGGCGCGCGCCCCGTCGAGCCAGCGGCGGCAGACCTTCGCCAGCTCCTCGCCGCGCTCCCACAGGGCGAGCGATTCCTCCAGGGAGGTGCCGCCCGCCTCCAGGCGCCGCACCACATCGATCAACTCGTCCCGGGCCTGCTCGTAGCCGAGAGTGGAGTCGTCGGTCTTCTCGCGCGTCGTCGCCATGGGAACCAGCCTAAGCGGGGGGTGTGACAACGGCCCGCACCGCGAACTCGCCCTCCGCGACCCGCGCCCGCAGCTCCTCGTCCGCCACCACGTCCTCGGGGGAGTGCACCACCGAACCGTCCGCGTGCTGCAGCACGGCGTAGCCGCGCCGGAGCGTCGCCGCGGGCGAGAGGGCCACGACCCGCGCCAGGGTGTGCGCCAGCTCGGAGTCGGCGCGGTCCAGGAGGTGCCCCAGGGTGCGCCGGCCGCGCTCCAGCGCCGCAGCGACCTGCTCCTCGCGCTCGTCGATCATGCGGTGCGGGCGCTGTATGACGGGCCGCGCGAGCGCCGAGGCCAGCCCGCGCTCCTCGCGGTCCAGCAACCCGCCGACGCAGCGCAGCGCCCGCTCGCGCAGTTGCTGGATACCGGCCTGCTCCTCGCCCACGTCCGGCACCACCCGCTTCGCCGCGTCGGTGGGCGTCGAGGCGCGCACGTCGGCGACCAGGTCGAGGAGCGGGGAGTCGGGCTCGTGCCCGATGGCGGACACCACGGGCGTACGGCACGCGGCCACCGCCCGTACCAACTGCTCGTCGGAGAACGGCAGCAGGTCCTCCACGCTGCCGCCGCCGCGCGCCACGACGATGACGTCCACCTCGGGCAGCGCGTCCAGCTCCTTGACCGCGGCCATGACCTGCGGGACCGCGTGCACGCCCTGGACGGGCACGTTGCGGATCTCGAAGCGCACGGCGGGCCAGCGCAGCCGGGCGTTTTCGAGCACGTCGCGCTCGGCGGCCGAGGCGCGCCCGCAGACCAGCCCTATGAGCTGCGGCAGGAACGGCAGCGGGCGCTTCCGGTCGGCCGCGAACAGCCCCTCGGCGGCCAGCGCCTTCTTGAGCTGCTCCAGCCGCGCGAGCAGCTCGCCCACCCCGACCGGCTTGATCTCGGCGGCCCGCAGCGAGAGCTGGCCACGCGGCGCGTACCACTCCGGCTTGGCGTGCACGACGACGCGCGCGCCCTCCGAGACGATGTCGGCCACCTTGTCGAAGACCGCGCGGTAGCACGTGACGGTCAGCGAGATGTCGTACGACGGGTCGCGCAGCGTCAGGAACACCACCCCGGCCCCCGGCCGCCGGGACAACTGCGTGATCTGCCCCTCGACCCATACGGCCCCGAGCCGGTCGATCCATCCGCCGATCAGCCGCGACACCTCACCGACGGGGATCGGCGCGTCCGCGGACGTGTTGAGAGCCATGCGCCCCAGGCTATCGGCGCCCACTGACAACGGACGGCCGCCGCCGGCGCCGAGGGGGCGCGGGCGAGCTTGCCCGCTATCGGCCCGCTATCAGTGGGCAGGAAGCTGTTAAACCTGGCGGCGTCCGCGGTATTGGAACGCCAGGACCGCCAGCCCCACCGCCAGCCAGACGGCCCCCACGACCTGGGCCGTGGCCGACGCCTCGACGATCACCGCGACCACCACCGCGAGACCCAGCAGCGGTACGAGGACGTGGCCGAGCAGGCTCGGGTTCTGGGACCGCTTGCGGATCCAGAACCAGCCGATGACCGAGGCGTGCAGCAGGCCGAAGGCGGTCAGCGCGCCGACGTTCACGATCGAGGACAGGTGGTCGAGGCCGTCGTCGCGGCGGGCCGCCCACACCGCCGCGATCAGCGTCACGACGGCCGCGCCGAGCAGCGCGCGGCGCGGCACGCCGCTCCCCGCGTCGACCTTCGACATCACGCCCGGCAGCCGCCGGTCGCGGGCCATGGCGAACAGCAGCCGCCCGGCCGCCGCCTGCCCCGCGAGCGCCGCGAAGGCCGCGCCGATCGCCTTGCTGGTCGCCACGAGGTCGTGCAGCCAGCCGCCGACTGCCGAGTCGACCGTGCCGTAGAACGCGTCCCCCTGCTCGGCGGGGTTCGCGGCCAGTTCGGCGGCCGTCATCGGGGCCAGCAGGCCCGCCAGGTACGTCTGCACGGCGAACAGGACGCCCGCGATGACCAGGCAGGTGATCACGGCCTTCGCGACCCGCGCGGAGCCGCCCGCGGCCTCCTCCGCGAACGAGGCGATCGCGTCGAAGCCCAGGTAGGAGAGGACCGCGACCGAGACGGCCGCGAGGACCGCGGTCATCGAGAAGGAGCCCTCGCCGGTGAACGGCACCGCCCAGCCGCGCTGGGCGCCGTGCGCGATCAGCTCGTACAGCGCCGCGGCGACGAAGACCACCAGCACCACGATCTCCAGGGCCAGCACCGCCGCGCCGACGACCGCGGCGGCCCGTACGTCCCACAGGTTCAGCAGCGTCGTCACGACCACCGCGATCGCCGTCCACACCCACTGGTGCACGGACGGCACCAGGGCGTGCATGGCGATGCCGGAGAAGAGGTAGGCCACGGCCGGGATCAGCAGGTAGTCGAGCATCGCCATCCAGCCGGCGATGAACCCGGCGCCCTCGCCGAGCCCCACGCGCGCGTATGTGAAGACCGACCCGGCCTGCGGCGCCACGCGCACCATCTGCGCGTACGAGTAGGCGGTGAAGGCCATCGCGATCGTCGCGACGATGTAGACGGTGGCGATCGCGCCGTGCGACTTCGCCTCCAGGGTCCCGAAGATGCCGACCGGGGCCATGGGGGCGATGAAGAGCAGTCCGTAGACGACGAGGTCCCGGAAGGACAGCGTCCGGCGCAGCGCGCCGTCCTCGCCCGCGGGGGCCGTCGAGCCTGTCGGCGTGGTGGTCATGGGGTGTGCCCCCTCGTCGGTCCGGTGTTTTCGTGGTGATCGGCGTTGATCGTCCCTTGTCGGAGATGATCGTGCCTCACCTTCGGCCAAGGCGGCGCGCCGGACGCTTGGGGCGCGCCGGGGCGCTCGTAGCCGAGATGCCTGGGCGCCGTGTCCGGGGCGGGACGCTCGTACTCGGGCGGCCGGGGTGCTCGTACCTCGGGGCGGGTAAGGCGGGTCGCACCCGAGCCGGGGCCCTCGCACCCGAATGGGCCGGGGCGCTCGTACTCGGGATGGCTGAGGCGTGTCGCGACACGCCGGAACGGGCCCGTCCGCGGGGTTGTCCACAGGGTGATCGCGCCATCTGGCAAGGCCCGTACGATGGATGGCATGACTGCTACGACAGCTCGCAAGGTCCTGCTCGCCGCCCCCCGGGGCTACTGCGCGGGCGTGGACCGTGCCGTCATCGCCGTCGAGAAGGCGCTGGAGCAGTACGGCGCGCCGGTGTACGTGCGCAAGGAGATCGTCCACAACAAATACGTCGTGCAGACCCTGGAGAAGAAGGGCGCGATCTTCGTCGACGAGACGGCGGAAGTGCCCGAGAACGCCATTGTGATCTTCTCCGCGCACGGCGTGGCCCCGGTCGTCCACGAGGAGGCCGCGCGGCGCAATCTGGCGACCATCGACGCCACGTGCCCGCTGGTCACCAAGGTCCACAAGGAAGCCGTCCGGTTCGCCGGCGACGACTACGACATCCTCCTCATCGGCCACGAGGGCCACGAGGAGGTCATCGGGACGAGCGGCGAGGCGCCCGAGCACATCACGCTGGTCGACGGCCCGGAGGACGTGAAGAACGTCCAGGTGCGCGACGAGTCCAAGGTGGTCTGGCTCTCCCAGACCACGCTCTCCGTCGACGAGACGATGGAGACGGTCGACGCGCTCAAGGAGCGCTTCCCGAAGCTGATCTCGCCGCCGAGCGACGACATCTGCTACGCGACGCAGAACCGCCAGACGGCGGTCAAGCAGATGGGCGCCGCCGCCGACCTGGTGATCGTCGTCGGCTCCAAGAACTCCTCGAACTCCGTGCGGCTCGTCGAGGTGGCGCTGGGCGCGGGCGCCCGCGACGCGCATCTGGTCGACTTCGCCGCCGAGATCGACGAGGCGTGGCTGGAGGGCGTCTCGACGGTCGGCGTGACCTCGGGCGCGTCCGTGCCGGAGATCCTGGTGCAGGGCGTGCTGGAGTGGCTGGCGGAGCGCGGTTTCGGCGACGTGGAGATCGTCACGGCCGCGGAGGAGAGCATCACCTTCTCGCTCCCCAAGGAGCTCCGCCGCGACCTGCGCGCGGAGGCGGCGTCCCTTTCCGACGGGTCCAAGGGGTGAAGGTGCTTGTCCGGGCCTAGCCTCGTGTCCATGAAGGTATTCGGTGTGGACATCGGCGGGTCGGGCATCAAGGGCGCCCCGGTGGACCTGGTGCGCGGGGAGCTGGCGGACGACCGCTACAAGGTGCTCACCCCGCACCCGGCCACCCCCGAGGCGGTCATCGACGGCGTCGAGGAGGTCGTGGGCCACTTCGGATGGTCGGGCCCGATCGGCGCGACGTTCCCGGGGGTCGTGGTCGACGGGTGGACGCGTTCGGCGGCCAATGTCGACAAGAGCTGGATCGGCCTCGACGCGGCGACGGCGCTGCGCGAGCGGCTCGGCGTCCCGGTGACGCTCCTGAACGACGCGGACGCGGCGGGCCTCGCGGAGGTGCACTTCGGCGCGGGCCGCGGCCACTACGGCACGGTGATCGTGCTCACTCTCGGTACGGGCATCGGCAGCGCGGTCTTCACCGACGGCAAGCTGGTCGCCAACACCGAGCTGGGCCATCTGGAGCTGGACGGCCGCGACGCGGAGACGCACGCCTCGACCCGGGCCAAGGACGAGGAGGGCCTGAGCTGGCACCATTGGGCGCACCGGCTCCAGAAGTATCTGGAGCACGTGGAGATGCTCTTCTCGCCGGAGCTGTTCGTGCTCGGCGGCGGGGTGAGCCGCAAGGCGGAGAAGTTCGTGCCGCTGATCAAGGGCGTCAGGGCTGAGATCGTGCCTGCTCAGCTTCAGAACAGTGCGGGGATTGTGGGGGCTGCGATGGCTGCCGCCGCTGCTGCCGCGGCTGACGCTGGTTCCGACGGGCCTGCCGCCGCTCCCGGTGCTGCCGGCTGACCAGCGCCGCCCTGCGTACGCACACGATGAGCACGGCCAGCACCGTGCCCGCGTAGAGCCACCCGGCGTGCACGGCGAGCGCGGTGACCACGCTCATGATCCGTCCGCCGGTGCCGCCCGAGTCGTCGCTGATGGCGATGGCCCCCACGGCGAACGCGATGGGGACGCCGACCGGGGCGATCATCAGGTCGGCGGGGCGTACCCACAGCGCGCAGGCGGCGGCGGTCAGCACGAAGAACACCCCGTAGACGCCCGGGGCGCCGTCCAGCAGCAGGGCGTCGAGAAAGCCGACCAGCAGCATCGTGAGGGTGGCGAGGAGCCCGCTGCCGAGCGCCGTCAGGCGCGGGCCGGGCAGCCGGGACAGCGCGGCGGCGGTCGCCGCGATGGGCGGCGGCGGCCGGGACTGCGCGCGGTAGACGGTTGCGCTCTCGCCACTGGGCTCGTCGGCCCCCGTCGGCCCCGCCGCTCCCGGAGCCGCGGGTGCGGCGGGGCGCGGCACGGCGGACGCGCGGCGATCGCTGCGGTGCGGGGTACGCGTGCTGGGTTGCTCCACTTCACCAACGTAGGGCGAAAAGTGGGAAGAATCCGGCGTTGGACACGCCGATTAAGCCACCTTGGGTCTCTGTTCGACCGTTCGCCCGCCCGGGGCGGGGGTGCGGCGCGGGCCCGTAGACTGGTTGACCGGCCCCGCGCGGGCCGGTCCCTTTACACATTCTCGCCACGGGAAGTCGCCAAGTGTCGCTCACGATCGGAATCGTCGGTCTGCCGAATGTCGGCAAGTCGACCCTGTTCAACGCCCTGACCAAGAACGACGTGCTGGCGGCCAACTACCCGTTCGCCACCATCGAGCCCAACGTCGGCGTCGTCGGGGTCCCCGACCCGCGCCTCGACAAGCTCGCGGAGGTCTTCGGCTCCCAGAAGGTCCTGCCCGCCACGGTCGACTTCGTCGACATCGCCGGCATCGTGCGCGGCGCCTCCGAGGGCGAGGGTCTGGGCAACAAGTTCCTCGCGAACATCCGCGAATCGGACGCGATCTGCCAGGTCATCCGCGCCTTCAAGGACGAGAACGTCGTCCATGTGGACGGCAAGGTCTCCCCGAAGGACGACATCGAGACCATCAACACCGAGCTGATCCTCGCGGACCTCCAGACCATCGAGAAGGTCCTCCCCCGCCTCCAGAAGGAGTCGCGGATCAAGAAGGACATCGCCCCGAAGGTCAAGGCCGTCGAGGAGGCCAAGGAGATCCTGGAGCGGGGCGACACCCTCTTCTCCCAGGGCATCGTCCAGGGCTCGAAGCGCACCGAGCTCCTGCACGACCTGCACCTCCTGACCACCAAGCCCTTCCTCTATGTCTTCAACGTCGACGAGGACGAGCTGACCGACGACGACTTCAAGGCGCGGCAGCGCGCCCTCGTCGCCCCCGCCGAGGCCATCTTCCTCAACGCCAAGCTGGAAGCGGACCTCGCCGAACTCGACGAGGACGAGGCCCTGGAACTCCTCCAGTCCGTAGGCCAGGAAGAACCCGGCCTCGCCACCCTCGCCCACGTCGGCTTCCGCACCCTCGGCCTCCAGACCTACCTCACCGCCGGCCCCAAGGAATCCCGCGCCTGGACCATCCCCCAGGGCGCCACCGCCCCCGAAGCCGCCGGCGTCATCCACACCGACTTCCAAAAGGGCTTCATCAAGGCCGAGGTCATCTCCTTCGACGACCTAGTCGAGACCGGCTCCGTCGCCGAGGCCCGCGCCAAGGGCAAGGCCCGCATGGAGGGCAAGGACTACGTGATGCAGGACGGCGACGTGGTGGAGTTCCGCTTCAACGTGTGAGCGGATGAAGTGACATCACGTCGCTCACGTGGCAAACACACAGGTCAGGAGGGGGTGGACTCGATTGAGTCCACCCCCTTCGTCCTTACCATGAGCCGGCTTTTCAGGGGTGCTCAGGGTTGGCGATGGAGCTCCAGGTTTTTTCGGCGGATGCCGGGGTTCGGCGACCTGGAGGTCCGTCGCTGTGGAGGGAGCGCCGGGCGCGGCACCACTGTGGCTTCACCCGGCGTCCCGTGAAGATTGTTCTCGTCTGTCTCAGGTCACGTTGATGCGTGCTCGGCGCGCATGTTCCTGACGTACCGGCGCAGGGCGTCGGCGCTGTGGAAGACGCGATAGTCGCTCGCTTCCATCGCTGCCTGCTCTGCGGGTGTCGTGTCGATGGCCAGGACCACAGACCCGCCCACCTCCTCTTGGAGACCATGAGGCCAGTAGGCGGTGGCGATGGCGATCGCCTCCCCCGTACTTGGATCGACCACCTCGCTGTCCAGGTCGGGCGCCGCGAATCCCGCTTCCTGGACTTCCTGCAGGAGCGCCGCGAGGCCGGGGACGTCGTCGAACGAGGTTGGTTCGGCCACCTCCACGGCAGTACGGGGAAGGCCGGAGCGTGAGGGAGAGACGAAATCCACAGGGGCTGGGCCATTGTGGAGTGCGTCCAAGAAGTCGTTTGCGGCGTATGACAGGAGTTCACGACGCGCGGCCAGGAACTCCAGGTAGTTTTCGATTCGCCATAGTTCCGGTTCCACTGGGATCCACTGGGATTCCAGCGCGCCCGGCATACGCATCGTGATCTCTGGAAGGTACTCTGCGGGATTCTTGGCCCCGACCCGTAGGTTGGTGTCCTGCGTGAGGAAGCAGAAGTTGGCCACTGCGTTGATCTCGGCGCGGCTGTACCCATACGCGCGCAAGCGAGCCTTGGGAAAGATGTGGTGCACCTGCAGGGAGTTCAGTCGGCCCAGCATGCCGTCCCGCAGCGGTACCCCGCTGTCCAGATCCTGCGCTCCGTGGACCCGCGTGAGCATGTACAGCAGGGGGTAGAAGCGCGATCCCATGCTGGCACCCGCGAAGTCGTCGGGGCTCACCTGCAGCCGGCCGCCGTGGCTGCGTCGCAGCACGTCGATGAGCAGGTCGACTCCGCCGTCGTCGAGCGCCTGCAGATCCTGATTGAGGGCAGTTTCCGTCGCTCCCGTGTGACGGCCCCACAGGAAGCTGTGGACATACCAGTAGAAGAGCCGGTCGCGGGTCGTCCCGTCAGGGAATCTTCCGTCGTGAATGTGGAGCAGACGGCTCATGACAGGAAAGGCGCCCCGGCCACCGAGGACCCTTCCGTGGTCGAGTCCCAGCCGTCCTCCCAGCGCGTTGAGCATGTAGTCGACGGAGTCGATGGTCGCTTTCAAGCCGGTCCGGAAGGCGGGGACTCCGACTTCTGAGAGTTTCGAGAACTGTGCCTCGCCAGTGAGTACCACGTTGACATTGCGCAACAGCCAGTCGAGCTTGAAGTCGAACCCTGCTGCGGACCAAGTCGTCAGGGCCTCGTTCATCGTCGGCCGGGCTTCCGGCCACGAGGCGCAGATCGCAGCCAGAGCCAGATCGCCTTTGGAGAGCTTGGTGCCTCCAGAATTAACCCTGTTAAAGATTTCGACGACGACATCGATGGTCTTGTCCTCACCTGTGACTTCGTCGATATGGACCTCTCGCTCCATGATCTGGGTGATGCGGTTCAGACGTTCGATGTAGGCCGACATTACCTCGGTGTCCCCGTCGGCCATTTGGTTCACCGCCTGCAGGTAGGTGCTCAGACCGTTGCGAAGGAGGGAGGTGACGTCCAACCACAAGGGGTTGTCCTTCATCTTCGCCGGTGCGTAGAATTCGAACGTCTCCGTATCCAGGTTGAAGTGCAGCCCCGTCAGCGTTGCCGGGTTCCCTTCGAAGAAATGGGGAGGCCGACCGCGGGTCACTCCATAGAGAGTGGTCACTCGCTGCTGCCCGTCCAGCAGAAGATTCACAGTGCCGTCCCTGTCGATCCGGCCCCCTCTGGTCTGTGTGCTTTCAGCCTTGGTGCCCCAGGTGAGAAAGCCGCCGATAGGGTAACTACGGTAGAGCGACTGGAAGAATCCGCGCACCTGGTCGCGGGTCCACACGTATCCGCGCTGGAATTCTGGCAGGGCGATGTCACCGGAGTCGATCTTGTCGAGGATCTGGGCAATGCGCATTGTCTTCCTGATCTCCAAGCCCCGGCGGCTTTCCCCCCACCAGGATGCGATCTCCATAAACTATCAGTTACGCCGAACAGCGGTCCCGGGAGCGGACCAGGGGCTCAGGCAGGTCACCGGCATCCTGCGCTCCCTCCCTGTTCCCATCGTCCTCATGGCCTCTGATGTGCCAACGCCATCCGCCTGGGCTTCGACTACGTCATGACACAGCGGCTCGCCCCGGCTCTCCGTGGCGCGCCAGGACGACATCACCGCGACGGAGGTGGAATCGCTCCAACCGACCGGCATGCTGCTCACTGACGCGCCGGATGTTCGCCGTACTTAAGCGAGGCTCCTGTCAGGATCTTTGGGCAGCACGACCGGTGGGCACAGGCGCGCAGGCTCGGCTGCTGCGGCCGTGATCGCGTTCGGATTGAGGGCGGGCGCAGCGGCTACGGCCGGGTCCAGCCGTTGGAGAACTCGCACTGGAGGTCCGTCGAGTGGCGCCGCCCCATGGGGGTGTAGCCGGGGTGGTCGCGGAGGTGGGCCAGGGCGTTGATCCACTGGTCCCAGGGGTCGTCGGGCTGGGTGAAGCGGTCGGCGTGGTGGGTGCCGAGGTGGGCGTCGAGGCGGAGGAGGGCGCCGAGGGCGGCGGGCTGGTCGCAGCGAAGGTCGGTGCGGGGGATGTAGTGGTCGAGGTAGGCGGTGAGGATCTCGGCGTCCGCATGGGTGCCGAAGCGGGCCAGCGCGAAGCAGTAGGCACGGCCGGAGAAGCAGAACTCGCTGGCCAGGAGCAGGTCGCCGACACGTTCCCGGAACCGTTCGCGGCGGTCGACGCCGATCAGCCAGGCGGCGGCGAGGCGTGAGCGCCACTCGTAGCCGAGGAGGGCTTCCAACTCGGCATCGGTGATCGTGGCCGCGTCGTCGATGAGGTGATGGGCGAAACGTTCGGCATGAGGCCACTCGAGCCGCAGGATTCGACCACTTTTCAGGACGAGGTAGCGCGCGTGGCCCGAGTCCTTCCTTGCCGCGTAGCGCTCGATGACATAGCCGTAGCCGATCTCCTCGGGCTGCTGGGACGGCATCGTTCACCTCTCCGGGTGCAGGTCGGTACGGTCAATCCAGGTGGGGGCGACGAAGATGTTGTCGCCGGTGGGGGCTTCTGAGGCTTCTAGCAGGGACCAGGTGCGGGACTCCTCGACCAGGTGCTCCCAGGGCGCGGTCCAGTCGAATTCCCAGTCCAGGGCGGGGCCGGAGACGCCGTACGTGCGGCCGGCGTCCACTCGCCAGAATTGGGAGTAGAGGATCACCTGGGCGTGGTCGGCCAGGTCGTTGATGATCTCGGGGAAGTGGGCTGAAGGCCAGCCGAGGGCGTTGTCCGCAGTGGTGGGTCGTAGGCGCGCGGTGAGCGGCGGGGCGACGGGGGTGCGTGCCCCGAGTTCGGTCAGGGCCCAGCGGATGCCGGCAGACTCGGTCCAGTCCGGAGGGGTCGCCAGTTCCAGGCAGGCGCGATAGGCGTGGCGCAGGGGCTCGATGGCGCCGTCGATCTCCAGGCTCGCCAGGGCCGTGGCCGCCCATTCGCGGACGGTCGGGTTGTCGCTGTCCAGCAGGCCGATGAGGCCGGGGCCGCAACGGGGATCGCCCACCTCCTCGAAGACCTCGATGGCGGTCAGCTGACCGAAACCGCCGAGGGAAGGCAGGCCGTCGATGACGGTGGGTATGGCGTCGACGCCGATCCAGATCAGCTCCGCGCGGGCGTCGTAGGACGCGTCGGCCTCGCCGTCGAGTTGCTGGACGAGTGTCTCGATGTGGGAGGTCATGACGCGGAATGGTCCCGGCGCCAGAAAGTGGGGATCCACCAGCAGAGCACCGAGAGGTCCTCGGGCCACGGGGCGCAGTCCTCGGCTGCCCAGTCCTCGAAGGAGTCCCGGGTCATATCGATGGGGCGCCAGGCGGGGTCGAGCGGCTCGTCCTCGGCCGGTGGGCGGACGTACCGGCGGCCGTGCGCGTCGCAGGCGCCGAAGTCCTGGTAGTTCCGCTGGGCCGCTACCAAGGAGACCTTGTTCGCGCCGCCGTCCATGGTCGGCCAGCGGAACTGGACCCCGTCGTCCTCCCAGAAGCAGACGGGGCAGATCTCGTATGAGCCGGGCATCTCGCCCAACACGCGGTGCCCGCAGCATGGGCAGGGGTAGCGGTCGCTCACCTGGGCAGTCTCCTTGCCGGTCCCGCCGGTGCGCCATGGATTTCTCGGCCTCCGCCCGCCCGGCCAGTCCGCAGCCAGTCCGCAGGACACCCGTAAACGGCCGTCGGAAGCCAACGCAGGCCAACCAAGAAACCCCAGGTCAGAGCCCTGGAGGGGGCTCTGTCGCACGTTAGGATTGGGCGGCAGACATTTCGCTTCAACGTCTGATGCGTCCGGCGAAAGGCCGTCTGACCTGCGGGGGAGTGGGTTGGGCGGTCTATGCCGCTGTTCGGTGCGACGCCAGGGCGGTCTCCAGGTGGGTGGCCAGTTGGGCTGGGGTGGGGGCTGAGTCGTTTTGTTGGGCTAGTTTTCGCGCGGCGGTGGTGTGGGGTGGGGTGGTGAGGAGGGTGGTGACGGTGGTGGCTACTCGGGCGTACAGCTCCTTGGTGTGGGCGGGGACTGTGCGGGCCGCGCCGGCTTCGGTGACGCGGCGGGCGTTGAGGGCGAGGTCGGGGGAGAACGGCACGACGACCTGCGGTACCGCCGCCTGCATCGCCGTCATGGTGCAGCCCGCGCCGCCGTAGTGGACCACCGCGTCGCAGCCGCGCAGGGCCAGGTGGAGCGGGTAGTCCTCCAGCACGGTCACGCCGGGGCCCGGGCGGGCGGGCAGGTCGTCCGGGGGTGCGAGCAGCAGCAGTTCGCGGTCGGGTGCGCGCAGGGCCTCGACGAGTCCGGGCAGCACGTGGGCGGCCTGGCCGTAGGCGCGGCTGAGGGAGTTGCCCCAGGCCAGGCAGACGCGGGTGCGCCCGGCCTTCTTCACGGGCGGCGCGGCGGGGGCCGAGCGGGCGCCGTTGTAGGGGACGTATCGCACGGGCAGGCGGGTGACCCCGGGGCCGAGTGGGGGGCGCATGCCCGGCGGGCAGGGGTCGATCACGTACTCGATCAGGTCGGGGCTCCACTCTCCCACGCCGTACCGCGGGAACGACCCCGACGGGTCGCCCGGCATCGCGCTCAGCTCCGGTTCCGGCTCCGCCGTGCCGTGCGGGCCCCACAGGTGCAGCACCGACGGCACGCCGAGGACCCGCGCCGCGAGCACGCCCTCCGGGCTGAGCCGGTCGTGCACCACCAGGTGGGGGCGGAAGTCACGGGCGTACGCGACCACCGCGTCGTGCGCGGCCGCGGCGGCCCGCAGGTTGTGCTCCCGGCGTTCGGCGCGGAAGGCGGCGAAGTCGAAGTCGTCGAGGGAGGCCAGTGGCCGGCCCGTCACGGGGTCCGGCGGCAGGTGGGCGTGCGGCCAACCGCCGGCCTTGGCCGCCCAGTAGTTCCACAGCCGGTTCTGCGTCAGCATGTCCATCGGCGGCTCGGCCAGCGGCACGGGGAGCAGACCCGCCTGCCGGACCGGGTCGCGCTGCGAGGGGGCGCAGGCGACCCGGACCTCGTGCCCGGCCGCCTGCAGCGCCCAGCCGAGCGGCACCATCGGGTAGTAGTGGCTCGGCCAGTCGGACACCGTGAACAGGACGCGCATCAGCTCTGCGTCCGCAGCTCGCTCAGGACCGTCCACAGGGAGCCGGGCGTCGCGAACGTCTCGCCGGTGAGGGCGTCGTCGGGGAAAGCGACGTCGTAGCGGTCCTCAAGGCGCATCAGCGTGTCGATGGTGGACATCGAGTCCATCCCGGCGGTGGACAGGCAAGTGTCGGGGGCCAGCACATCGTCCGGGCTCAGCAGCCGCAGCGCGCCGCGCAGCACCTCCTCGAAGCCGGGGTCCCAGGGGGCGCTCGCCGTGCTCGCGGATGTCGGGGTGGCCATGTTCCTGCTCCTTCGGTCGGTCGTGAGTCGGTCGTGTGTCGGTCGTGAACGGGATGGGTGTGCGGGGGTGGGGCTGCGTCAGGCCGCTGCCGTCAACTGTTCGCCCTGGGTGACGTGTTCGACGATGGCCGCCAAGGCGTTCTTGTCCGTCTTGCCGTTCGCGGTCAGCGGCAGCCGATCCAGGAGGCGGCAGTGGGGCGGCACCTTCGCCGCCTCCAGGCGTTCGCCGAGCCGGGCGATGATCTCCTTCGGTTCCAGGGCGGAGACCGCGAACAGCGTCAGCTCGCGGCCCTCACCCGGGGGCAGCACGGCCGCGCCGCGCACGCCGGGGATGTCGAGGGCCGCGGCCTCGATCTCCAGCGCGCTCATCCGCACCCCGCGCCGCTTGAACATGTCGTCGCGGCGGCCGTGGAAGTACAGGTGTCCGTCCTCGTCGAGGTGGCCGTAGTCGCCGGTGTGCAGGACCCGTTCGCCGGTGGCCGGGTCGGTGCGGAAGCGCTGGGCGCTCAGCTCCGGGGCCCGCCAGTAGCCGGCCATGACGTGGGGGCCGCGCACGACGATCTCGCCCGCCGCGCCCGGGGGCTGGGGGCGGCCCCGCTCGTCGAGGATGAGCACCTCGGTGCCGGGCAGCGGGCGGCCCACGGAGCGGGGGCGCGCCAGGTCGCCGTCGGGTTCGAGGATGGTGACCCGCTTGCACTCGGTGATGCCGAACATCGGCACGACCCGCGCCGAGGGGAACGCTCCGCGCACCGCGGCGATCAGCGGCGGCGTCAGGTCGGCCCCGGTGTTGGTGACCAGGCGCAGCGCGGCGGGGCCGCGCCGGTCGCGGGCGGCGAGCCGGACCAGCATCTCGGCGAGCGAGGGCACCAGCGGCATGACGGTGACGCCGTGCCGGTGCAGCGTGGCCATGAGCCCGGTGTGGGCGTCGGCGTCGGTGAGGACGAGCTCCGCGCCGGCGAGCGCGGACAGGAAGATCTGGTAGAGGCCGTAGTCGAAGGCGAGCGGTATGGCGGTGAGCACCACGTCGTCGGCGCGGTAGCCGAGCCGGGAGGCGATGGCGCGGGCGGCGAAGACGGTGGCGCGGTGCGGGCTCATCACGGCCTTGGGGCGTGAGGTGCTGCCCGAGGTGTAGATGAGCAGCGCCAGGTCGTCCGCGTCGCCCGGGGCCTCGGCCTCCGGGGCCGGAACTGCCCCCGCCGGGGCCGGAATCGTGGCCTCCGGGGCCGGAATCGCGCTCGCCGGGGCCGGAACCTCGGCCCCCGGGTCCGGAACCGCGGCCTCCGGCGCGTGCAGGGCGAGGTCGGTGACGGGGTGCACGGGGCAGTCCGCGTACGGGGCGACGGCGTGCTCCTCGCCGGGGGCGGTCAGGGCGATCCGCGGCGCGCAGTCGGCGAGGACGGAGCGCACGTGGAATTCCTTCATCGCCGGGTTGACCGGGACGAAGACCGCGCCGGCCCGGAGCGTGCCGAAGAGCAGGGCCACGAACTCCCTGACGTTTCCGAGCCGTACGGCCACCCGGTCGCCGGGCGCGACGCCCCGGCCGCGCAGCCAGGCGGCGGCGCGGTGCGCGGCGCGGTCGAGGGCGGTGTAGTCCCAGGCGCCGTGCCGGTCGCGGACGGCGGTCGCGGCGGGGTGGGCGCGGACGGCCTGGTCGAGCAGGTCCTGTACGCGGTGGGCGTCGGCCACGGTTCTCGTCCTCTCAGTGCTCGCGGTCGGGGTTCGGCCACTGGGGCAGGGCGGTGATCTGGACGACCGCGGCGGTCAGGCTGTAGCCCGCGCCGCCGCCGAAGAGCAGCACCTTGTCGCCCACGTCCAGAGCGCCGGTGCGCAGCAGCCAGTCGAGCCCCGCGGTCCAGTCGCCCGCGCCGATGTGTCCGGTGGTGCGGCCGTACGCCCAGGTGGTCAGGGACTCCTCCACGCCGAGCAGGTGGTGCCAGTGCCAGCCGTGCTCGAACAGGCCGGTGGAGCCGGTGACGACGCGGGCGATCTCGCACGGTTCGGCGCCGGCGTCGGCGAGCGCCTGGTGGCGCGCGCGGGCGATGAGGCGTCCGGTGCGCAGATCGGCCTGCTTGCCGTCGGCCGTCAGCTCGTACGCGGCGGTGCGCGCGGTCAGGTCGATGGGTGCGCCGGGGGAGGGGCGGAAGGGTTCGTCGCCGCGGGCGATGCCTTCGAGGGAGTTGTCGGCGACGGTGACGGTGGACAGGACGCGGGCGAAGCCGCCGTCGGTGGAGAGCACCATGGCCGTGCCGCCGTCGGCGTAGACGTTGTACTCGGCCAGGTTCCAGCGGTCGACGGCGGGCGCGGCGAACCGGTCGGCGGTGGTGATCAACGCCGCGTGGCCGGGGCGGACGCCCGCGGCGAGCTGCGCGCCGGCCAGTTCGATGGCGCCGAGGGCGCCGTTGCAGCGCTGCTGCACGTCGTAGGCGGGCACGTGGCGGCCGACCGCGCCGTGCGCCACGTACGAGGCGGTGGGGTGGATGTCGAGGCCCTGGAACCAGATGCTGGTGTGCAGGGCGAGCGCGAAGTCCCGTTCGGCCAGCCCGGACCGGGCGACGGCGGTACGGGCGGCGCGCACGGCCATGCCGGGGGGCGTGGCGTCGGGACTCTCGTCGTCATCGTCGAAGGCACACACGGAGACGTAGCCGCGCGCTTTCCGGCGCTCGGCGTCGTAGCGGCCGGCGGCGACCGCCTCCTCTACGGGCACCGGGGCGGGCAGGAACGTCCCGAGCGCGGCGATGTGAAGGTTGTCCCACTTCATCACGCGGCCTTCCGTGTCCCGCCCGAGGCACCCGAGGCGCCCGCGGCGAACTCTCGGACGCATTGGGCCATGTACGCGGTCATCTCCGGCGTCAGGTTGGGGTGGACGCCGATCCAGAACGTGTGCTCGGTGACGATGTCGCTGTTGGTGAGCGGGCCCACGGTGCGGTACCGCACGTCCTGGTAGGCGGGGTGCCGGGTGAGGTTGCCCGCGAACAGGCGGCGGGTGCCGATGCGGCGGGCCTCCAGGTGGGCGGTGAGCTGCCCGCGGGTGAAGCCCGCGTCCGGCCGTACGGTGATCGCGAACCCGAACCAGCTCGGGTCGCTGCCGGCCGTCGGCTCGGGCAGCAGCAGTCCGGGGGTGCCGTCGAGCGCGTCGCGCAGGGCGCGCCAGTTGCGGCGGCGGGCGGCGCAGAAGGCGTCCAGCTTGGGGAGCTGGGTGAGACCGAGGGCGGCCTGGAGGTCGGTGGGCTTCAGGTTGTAACCGACGTGCGAGAAAATGTACTTGTGGTCGTAGCCGTGCGGCAGCGTGCCCATCTGGTGGTCGAACCGCTTGAGGCACTTGTTGTCCTCGGCCGGTTCGCACCAGCAGTCGCGGCCCCAGTCGCGCAGTGACTCCACGATCCGGGCGAGCGCCAGGTTGCCGGTGAGGACGCAGCCGCCCTCGCCCATCGCCATGTGGTGCGCCGGGTAGAAGCTCACGGTGGCGAGGTCGCCGAAGGTGCCGGTCAGCCGGCCGTGGTAGGTCGAGCCGACCGCGTCGCAGTTGTCCTCGACGAGGAACAGGCCGTGCTCCTCGGCGAGTTCGGCGATCTCGGCGACCTCGAAGGGGTTGCCGAGGGCGTGCGCGATCATGATGGCGCGGGTCTTCGGCCCGATGGCCGCGGCGACCCGCTCGGCGGTGGTGTTGTAGGTCGCCAGGTCGATGTCGACGAAGACCGGGACGAGGCCGTTCTGCACGATGGGGTTCACCGTGGTCGGGAACCCGGCGGCGACGGTGATCACCTCGTCGCCGGGGCGCAGTCGCCGCTCCTCCAGGCGCGGCGAGGTGAGCGCGGTGAGGGCCAGGAGGTTGGCCGACGAGCCGGAGTTGGTCAGATGCGCCTTGCGGAGCTTGAACAGCCGGGCGAAGGCGCTCTCGAACTTCCGGGTGCGCACTCCCGCGGTGATCCGCAGGTCGAGGGCGGCCTCCACCAGGCCGGCCCGGTCCTCCTCGTCGAGCACGGCACCGGCCGGAAGCAACGGGGTGGCCCCGGGCTCGAACGGCTGGTCGGCACTCACCTCGTGGTGGTACTTGCGGACGCTTTCGAGCAGGAGCGCCTTCCCGCTGCTGGCCATCATCTCCCCCTCGCTTCGAGGAATTCGGGGACGTTCTGTCATAGACGTGCTGTCAGGGACGTGCTGTCAGGGACGTGCTGTCGCGCAGCACGGGTGGTTCAGGTGTGGGCTCTGGTCCCTATACGGTCGGCCGACGGCCTTGAGAAACCCTCGACTCCTCCCACAACGCGTGCAGCGCCTCCTCAAGGAGCCGGCCGGGCCGCCAGCCGAGCGCCGCGGTGGCGGCGGTGATGTCCACGCGCTGCCACTCGTGGCCCGCACCGCGCGCGGCCGCGCCGCCGTCGGGGACCGTCTCGGCGACGCGGGCCCGCACACCGCTGACGGCGATCAGGCTCCGTACCAGAGCGGCGACGGGGACGGCCCGCCCGCGGCCGATGTTCAGGACGGGCGGCGGCTGCGGTGCGGCCGCCGCGGCGACGACGGCGTCGGCGATGTCGCGTACGTCGATGAAGTCGCGGTGGGCCGTCAGGGGCGACAGGCGCAGCACGACGGGGCCGCGTTCGCCGATGCCCGCGGCGAGCCGCCCGGCGACCATGCCGAGGAGGCTGGAGCGCGGGGCGCCGGGCCCCACGGCGTTGGACAGGCGCAGTACGACGGCGTCGAGGCGGCCGTCGGCGCGGGCGTCCAGGACGGCGGTGCTGCCGAGCAGCTTGCCGCGGCCGTACGGGGTCAGCGGTGCGGTCGGGGTCCGCTCGTCCAGACAGCGCCCCGCGGGGACGGGCCCGTACTCGTGGACCGAACCGAGCTGCACGAGCCGGGTACGCGCCTCGGACCCCGCCAGGGCGGCGGTCAGAGCGGTCACGGCGTCGGCGTTGACACGGTCCATCTCGGCCGGCCCGGCGTCCCAGACGGCGCCGGCCGCGTTGACGACGAGCTGCGGCCGTACCCGGTCGAGCAGCGCGGCCACGGCGTCGGGCCGCGCGCCGAGCTCGGCCCGTACGTGCCGGACCCCGGGCGGCGTCCGGGCGGCGCCGCGACTGACAGCGGTGACGGCGTACCCGTACGCGTGCAGCGCCGCGCAGACGTGCCGCCCCACGAACCCGGTCCCCCCGAACACGACGGCGCGCGCGGGGCCGCCCGGCCCGGACGTCCGGGGCCGCCGCGAGGCCCCCGGCCCTGGGCCGGAGACGACCGTGCCGAACGGGCCGGCGGAACCCGCGCGCCACGCGGGGCCGTTCACCTCCGGACGCTCCGGACGCTCCGGACGCTCCGGACGCTCCGGACGCTCCGGACGCTCCGGACGCTCCGGACGCTCCGGGTGCTCCGGAACGCCACAGTCGGCACCGGCCACGACCTCCCCCACGACCTCCCCCACGGCCCCGCTCACCTGTCGCCGCCGGAGGCCCCGGCCAGGCGTTCCAATTGCGGGACCAGGGCCGAGGGTGCCGGGCGGGCGGCGTTGGCCTCGGAGAGGCGGGCGGCCGCCGCGCGGTGGGCGGGGTCGGTCAGCAGGCGGGTCAGGGCCTCGCCGATCGTGGCGGCGGTCGCCTCGTGGCCCGGGATGGTGAGGCCGGCCCCGGCCGTGGCGAGGCGGCGGCCGTCCGTCTCCTGCTCGGCGCCGAACGCCACGGACAGTTGGGGCACGCCGTGGGCCACCGCCGTCATCAGGGTGCCCGCGCCCCCGTGGTGGACCAGCGCGTCGCAGTGCGGCAGGACCAGGCGGAGCGGGTACTGCTCCAGCACGGTCACCCGCCTTGGCAGGTCGCCCAGCGCGGCCCGGTCGTCGGGGTGGGCGAGCAGCACCACGTCCGCGTCCAGGCCCTCGGCCGCCTTCACCATCTCCGGGACGGCGTACGAGGCCCGGCCGTAGATCTGGGTGACGGAGTTGCTCCAGATCAGGCAGACGCGGGGGCGGCCGCCGTCGCCTTCGGGGCGCCAACCGGCCTCCTGACCCGGGCCGTTGTACGGGACGTAGCGCACCGGCATGCGGCGGGCCCCGGTCGGCGGGGCCAGCTCGGCCGGGCAGGGGTCGATGACGTGCTCGATCAGCTCCGGGCCCATCGGCGGCAGCCCGAACCGCGCGAACTCGCCGGTGCGGTCCACCGGCAGCGGGTGCAGCGCCGGGTCGTCCTCATGGGTGCCGACCGTCCCCCACAGATGGGCGACGTGCGGGACGCCGACCGCGCGGGCGGCGAGGACGCCGTCCATGCTGAGCCGGTCGTGCACCACGAGGTGCGGCCGCCAGCGCCGCGCGAAGCGCACGGCGGCGTCGGCGCCGCGCGCCGTCTCGCGGCCGACCCGCGCGCCGGTCTCCCGGGCCAGCGCGTCGAAGTCGACGTCGTGCGGGGAGGCGAGCGGTTCCCGGGTGACCGGGTGCGGCAGCGGCACCCCGGGGTAGGGCCAGTGGCCGGCGCGGGCCGCCCGCAGGTTCACGAACCGGGACAGGAAGCTCATATCCAGGTCGCCGAGTACGGGTACGGGGGTGAGCCCGGCCCGTCCGAGGGGCCCGGCCTGCCGCGGCGGGCACACCACCCGCACCTCGTGGCCCGCCGACTGCAGGGCCCAGCCGAGCGGCACCATCGGGAAGTAGTGGCTCGTCCAGTCGGACACCGTGAACAGCACGCGCATCTCGCGCCGCTCCTTTCCCGGCGGGTCCTTCCCGCCCGGCGCCACAGCCTCCGGCCGCCGTTTCGAGCACCACTGGAGCGGCCCTCGACGCGGCGGGCCCACGCTGCCGGGACGACAGCCGATCCCCGACAACCGAAGGAGGCAGCCGGTCATGACCCGGGACAGCGAGGACGCCGCGGCCGACGCGGCGATCCGCACCGAGGCCCTGCGCAAGACATACGCCACCCCGCGCGGCGAGGTGCGGGCCGTGGACGGGCTCGATCTGACGGTGCGCCGGGGGGAGTTCTTCGGCTTGCTGGGCCCCAACGGCGCCGGCAAGTCCACCACGATGGGCATGCTCACCACCCGCGTCCGGCCGACCGGCGGCACCGCCCGCGTCGCCGGGTTCGACGCGTGCCGCAGCCCGCTCGGCGTCAAGCGCCGCATCGGCGTGGTGACCCAGGCCAACACCATGGACCGGGCCGTCACCATCCGCGAGGGCATGGAGTACCGGGGCCGCTACTTCGGGCTGACCGCGCGGGAGTCCCGGCGGCGCGCCGCCGAACTCCTGGACCAGTTCCGGCTCGGCGAGGTCGCCGACGCCATGGACGACCACGTCTCCGGCGGCCAGTCCAAGCGGGCGATGGTCGCCCGCGCCCTCATCCACCGCCCCGAGGTGCTCTTCCTCGACGAGCCCACCGCGGCCATCGACCCGCAGGCCCGCAACGGCCTGTGGGAGCTGCTGCGCGAGCTGAACGCGGGCGGCCAGACGATCCTGCTCACCACCCACTATCTGCAGGAAGCCCAGGAGCTGTGCGACCGCGTCGCGATCATCGACCACGGCACCCTGCTCACCTGCGACACGGTCGCCGGCATCACGGCGGCGGGCGGCGCCGACACCGTCCTGACGCTGGTCTTCGACGGCCCCGCCGAACCCGCCGTGGAGCGCGCCCGCAAGCTCGACGGCGTGCGCCGCGCCGAGGCGCGGGGCGCGGAGCTGCGGGTGTACGCGTCCGACGGCGAGGGCCTGCTCGGTGAGCTGATCACCGCGGGCGCCGACCACGGCCTGTCCGTGCGCAACGCGTCGACGCTGCCGCCCAGCCTGGAAACCGCCTTCCTCAACCTCACCGGACGGGAGTACCGCGAGTAATGAGCACCAGCACCCTGATCTCCACCGAACAGGCGGCGCGCCGCGGCAATGTGTCGATCGGCCTGGGCACGCTGCGCGCGCTGCTCGCCCGCGACCTCAAAGTCACCCGGCGCAACCTCGGTTCGCTGCTCCTGCGCGCGGTCATGCAGCCGCTCGCCTTCACCTTCGGCTTCGCGTACGTCCTCCCGGCGATCGGCGACTCCTTCGGCGGCGGCCACGGGCAGCCCGGGTTCTCCACCGTCCTGGTGCCCGGCCTCGTCGCCATCACCATCGCGGTGCAGGGCATCACCTCCGTCCTGATGCCGATGCTGATCGAGATGACGTACACCAAGCAGATCGAGGACCGGGCGCTGGCCCCGGTGCCGCTGTGGGTGATCGGCTTGCAGAAGGTGATCTCCGCCGCGGTGCAGACGCTGCTCGCGGCCGCCGTGGTCTTCCCCGTGGTGCTGCTCGTGCACGGCGCGGGGGCCAGGCCCGAGGTGCACGTCCACGACTGGCCCCTGTTCCTGGCCGTCCTGGTCCTCTCGTGCCTGCTGGCGGCGTCGTTCGGCCTGCTGCTCGGGACGCTCTTCGAGATCACCAAGGTGCAGAACCTGGTCGCGGTGGTGATCACCCCGATGACGGTCCTCGGCTGCGTCTACTTCCCCTGGGCGTCGCTGGACGCCCTGCCCTGGCTGCAGTACGCGACCCTGCTCAACCCGGTGATGTACGTGTCCGAGGCGCTGCGCGCCTGCCTCACGCCCGGCGTGCCGCACCTTCCCGTGTGGGCGTGCCTGCTCGCCCTGACCGGCGGCACGGTGCTGGCCGGCGGGTTCGGGCTGCGCCAGTTCGGTCGCCGCGTCACCGGCTGACGGCCCCCGCCGCGTACGACAGTGCCGCCCTCCCCGGCAGCCGGGGAGGGCGGCACTGTGCTGTGCGCGGGCCGGTCACGCGGGCGTCATGTCGTCCCGGGTCACCTTGCGCTCGCGGATCTTCCAGTCGCCGCCGTCGCGGACGAGGACGTCCTCGCACACGCAGCTCATCCGCAGCGCGGAGGCGCCGCCGCGCGGCGTCTCGAAGACGAGCGCGTAGCACCGTACGTCGAGGGTGTCGGCGTCGCGCGGGGCGACGGCGACCATGCCGTGCCAGTGGCGGCGCTGCGCGCCCTTGGCGGTCAGCTCGGCGTGGGTGCGGCGCACGCCCTCGGTGAGGGCGGCGTGCCCCTGGACGGGCCGGTCGAGCACCTCCGGGTGGAAGTAGCCGTCCTCGGTGTAGGTCCGCGCCCATTCCTCGGCGCGGCCCGCGTCCAGGAGGTGGAAGTGGCGGGCGTAGAAGTCCTGGACCTCGGCGTAGATACGGCCGAAGTCGGTGTCCTGGGCGAGGGTCTGCACGGTCATGTGTGGCTCCTGGGTGGGCGGTTATAGGCGGGAAGCGGTGGGCGGGGCGGGGTCAGTCCTCGACGATCGCGGCGGCGCGGGCCCAGCCCGCGCCCGCGCCCGCGATCTTCACGGGGAGGCAACTGAGGGTGAATCCGTACGGGCGGGGCAGCTCGCCGAGCCGCGCCAGCCGCTCGATCTGGCAGAACTCCCGGTCCCTGCCGATGAAGTGGGCCGGCCACAGCACGCTCCGGTCCTTGGTCTCGGCGTAGGTGCGCAGGATGTGGCCGAAGGGCGCGTCGAGGCTGAAGGCGTCGGTGCCGATCACCTTGATGCCCAGGTCGAGCAGGTAGTGGGTGGCGGAGGCGTCGAGGCCGACGAAGTCGGTGAAGAAGGCCTCGGTGCCCTGGAAGCGGTCGGCGCCGGTGTGCAGGAGCGCGATGTCCATCGGCCGCGGCTGGTAGCCGATGCGGGCGAGTTCCTTGGCGATGTCGTCGGCGGTGAGCGTGGCCGGGCCCGGGACGCCGGAGAAGTCGAGCACGAACGCCGGGCGGTGGAACCAGTCGAGCGGCATCTCGTCGATGGTGCGGGGGCGCCCGTCGCCGTAGCCCGCCCGGCTGCCGTAGTGGGAGGGCGCGTCGATATGGGTACCGGTGTGGCTGTTGAGGCTGAGGTTGTCGATGGACAGCAGCTCGCCGTCCGGCAGTTCGGCCGGGTCGAAGTCGAGCCCGAAGTGGTCGCGCATCTCCTTGGCCATATGGGCGGCGCCCTCGGCCGGGGTCACGATCTCGTGGCTGACCGGCTCGGGCTCCCACCGGGAGGCGTCGATGGCGGAGGACAGATCGATCAGGCGCATGGTGCGGTACTCCTGTCGGCGGGGCGGGAGGTCGGACGGAACAGGTCGTCGCGGATACGGATCGACGGGTTGCCCAGGGCGATGCGGCGGGTGATGCGGTCGCCTATCGGGGTGCGGCTGATCAGCCGCGCGACGCGCGGCCGCAGCGCCCCGGCGATCCGGCCGCCGCCGAACATGCCCTTGGACTGCATGACTTGGAGCTTCATCACGGCATCGATGTCGGGGGAGCGGGCCTGCTCGTACGCGGCCAGGGAGCCCGCCCCGGTGTCGCCGTCGCGCAGGGCGCGGACCAGGACCGGGTGCAGGACCGCGGCGTCCTGGATGGCGAGGTTGATGCCCTGGGCGCCCAGCGGGCTGTGGGTGTGGGCGCTGTCGCCGATCAGAACGAGGCCGTCGCGCACCCAGGTACGGGCGCGGGCGGCGAACACGTCGAGCAGGGTGAGGTCGGTGAGCGCGCGGATGTGCTCGTGGATCGCGTCGGCGTACTCGGGCAGCGCGCGGGCCGCCTCGGCCCGGACGTACTCGATGCCGCGGGCGGCGATCTCCTGGTAGCCCTTGTGCGGCAGGGTCCAGCCGATCTGGATGCGGTCGGGCCACGAGTCGTACGCCAGGGCGGGGGTGGCCGCCGAGCGGTGGATACGGACGACGCCGGTGGGGCCAGCGGGCGCCGGGATCTTGAACCAGAGCACGTCGAGGTCGAACACGTCGTGCCGGTCGTTCTCGATGCCGGCCAGCATCCGGGTCTTGGAGTAGCGGCCGTCGGCGCCGACCACGACGCGCGCGCGGACGGTGCGTTCGCCGCGGCTGTCGCGGAGGAAGGCGCCGCGCACCGCGCCGCCGTCCTCCACGAGGCCGCTGACGCGCGTGCCGTCGAGGTAGGTGAAGCCGTCGTACGGACGGCAGGCGTCGAGCAACTCCTCCAGCAGGTGCCGCTGCGGCACGCTCAGCAGGTGGTCATGGGGCGCCGGCAGCTTCTTGTAGTCGATGTCCATCAGGACGCGGCGGCTGTCGCCGAGCCGGAAGTGGCGCAGCTCGTGGGCGCCGCGCTCGCGCAGGCCCGGCAGCACGCCGAGCCGGTCGAGCAGGGCGAGGCCGCCGGGCTGCAGGATCTCGCCGCGGTACTCGCGCTCGAAGGACCTGGCCCGCTCGACGACGGTGACCGTGGCGCCGGAGCGCAACAGCAGCAGCGCCAGGGTCAGCCCGGCCGGGCCGCCGCCGACCACGCACACGTCGGACGTGGTGTCTTCCACACTCGCTCCTTTCGGATACGTATACGGATGCCTCTACGGAAGGCAGGCCCGGTCCCGGCGTCACGCCGGGACCGGGCCTCGGGGGGGGGTGGGCAGTTGGCTCGGTCAGGCGGCGAGCGCGGTGCCGCCGTCCACGGTGAGGACCTGGCCGTGGATCCAGGCGGCCTCGTCGGTGCACAGCAGCGCCACGGCGTCCGCCACGTCCTCCGGCCGGGTCAGGCGCCCCGCGGGGACGCGGGCCACCAGGCGCTCGACCACCTCCGGGTCGACCGGCGGGCCGCCGGCCTTGTCGAGCTTGGAGGCGGCGACCGCATTGACGGCGACGCCGCGCCCGGCGAGCTCGGCGGCCAGGTAGCGCACCAGGCTCTCCAGGGCGGCCTTGGCGATGCCGAGGCTGACGTAGCGCGGCACGACGGCCCGCGCCCCGGTGCTGGAGACCGCCACGATCCGGCCGGGGCCGCCCGCCATCGCCTCGGCGATCAGCGGGGCGCCGCCGAGCAGCGGGTCGAGGGCCGTGGCGAGATCGGCGCGGACGCCCGCCGGGTCGGCGTCGAGCGTCCGCATCGGGTGGAAGGTCGCCGCGTTGTGCACGAACACGTCGAGCCTGCCGTGCCGCCGGACGACCGTATCGAGCAGGCCGGGAAGGGTCGCCGGGTCGGTGATGTCGCCGCGGTGGGCCCGCGCCGTGCCCTTGAGCCCGTCGAGCGAGCGCAGGGCCGCGTCGGCCGCGGCGTCGTCGTGGGCGTAGGTCAGATGGACGTCGCAGCCCGCGGCGCAGAGCCTGCGGGCCGTGGCGAGACCGAGGCCCCGGGTGCCGCCGGTCACGATGACCGCGCGGCCCTCAAGGCCCAGCGTGGAACGCTCCTGGGGCGCCGGCTCGGCGACGGCGGCCGGGGCGTCCACGTCAGCCCGCCAGGGCGGGCTCGACCGGCTCCGCCACGTCGGCCAGCGCCTCGTTGATGAGGTCGAGCAGCACGCGCGGCGTCTCGGCCTCGCTCACCGCGTCGTCCACGAGGGTGACGCCGTAGATCCGCTCGACGCGGCCCGCGGTCTCCAGGAGGGCGAGCGAGTCGTAGCCGATGTCGATGAAGGGGACGTCGAGGACGTCGCCGGACAGATCGACGCTCTCGTCCTCACCGGCGCTCTCGCGCAGGATCTGCTTCAGCTCGTCCAGGGTCAGTGCGGCCATGGTCAACTCCTTGTACATGCGGTGTGTCGCTGGGTTCTGCGGTGTGCGGTCAGCACGCCGTGCCGCGCACGACGAGCGCCGAGTTGAAGCCGCCGTGGCCGCGCGCCACCACCAGGGCGGTGTCCGCCCGTGTGGCGCGCGGCTCGCCGGTGACCAGGTCGAGCCGGTCGCCGAAGGCGGGCTTGGTGATGTGGGCGGTGTGCGGCAGCACGCCCTCGCGCAGGGCGAGCAGCGCGGTGGCCACGTCGAGCGGGGCGCCGCCCGAGCAGAGCCGCCCGGTCAGCGTCTTGGGCGCGGTGACCGGGACGCCGCGGGGGCCGAACACGGCGCTCAGCGCGTCCGCCTCGGCGCGGTCCAGGTCCGCGGTGCCCGCCGCGTCGGCGAACACCACGCCCACCTGGTCCGGGGCGGTGCCCGCGTCGGTCAGGGCGCCGCGTATGGCGCGCTCCAGCCCGGTCGAGCAGGCCGCGGCTCCGCGCTCCGGCCGCGGGTCGAACGTGGCCGCGTACCCGGCGATCTCCCCGTAGGCCCGGGCGCCGCGCTCGGCGGCCGCCGAGCCGTCCTCCAGGACCAGGAACGCGCCGCCCTCGCCCGGCACATGGCCGGCCGCGTCCTCGTCGAAGGGAAGGTACGCGCGCTCGGGGTCGTCGCCGCGGGCGACCCGGCCGCCCGCCAGGTGTCCGGCCCAGGCGAACGGCGACAGCGAGCTGTCCACCGCCCCGGCGAGCATCAGCCGCGCGCCCTTGCGCAGCGAGCGCCGCCCCTGGGCCATCGCGTCGAGGCCGCCGGCGTGGTCGGCGACGACGGCGGCGCACGGGCCGCGCATATTGTGCCGGATGCCGATCTGGCCGGTGTTGACGGCGTAGAACCAGGCGAACGACTGGTACGCGCCGACGTGCTTGGGCCCCTTGCTCCACAGGTTCTGCAGCTCGCGCTGGCCGAAGTCGTAGCCGCCCGCGGTGGCCGCGGTGACCACGCCGCGCCGGTCGGCGGGCACGGTGTCGAGATCCACGTCCGCGTCGTCCAGGGCCCATTGGGCGGCGGCGAGCGAGAGGCGGGTCATCACGTCGGTCTGCGGCAGCAGCCTGCCGGGGATGTGCTCCTCCGGGACGAAGTCCTTGATCTCGCCGGCCAGCGTCGCCGGGTAGCCGCTCGTGTCGTAGCGGGACAGCGGCGCGACGCCGTTGTCGCCGCGCAGCAGCGCCTCCCAGTACGCCTCGGCGCCGAGGCCGTTGGGCGCGGCGATGCCGATCCCGGTCACCACTGCCGCTGTCATGCCGTCCGCCTTTCGGGCCGTGCGAGCACCATCGCGCTCTGGAATCCGCCGAAGCCGCTCCCGACGCTGAGGGCCACGTCGGTACGGTGCTCGCGGGCGGTGATGGGTACGTAGTCGAGGTCGCACGCCGGGTCCGGCTCGCGCAGGTTGGCCGTGGGCGGGATCACCCCGGTGTCCATGGCCAGCGCGCAGGCCGCGATCTCCAGGGAGCCGATGGCGCCGAGCGAGTGCCCGATCATCGACTTGATGGAGCTGACCGGCGTGGCGCGTGCGTGCTCGCCGAGGGCCAGCTTGAACGCCGCGGTCTCGTGCCGGTCGTTCTGCTTGGTGCCGGAGCCGTGGGCGTTGACGTAGTCGACCGCCTCGGGCGCCAGGCGCGCCTCGTCGAGGGCGGCGGTGATGGCCTGCGCCATCTCCACGCCGTCCAGGCGCAGCCCGGTCATGCTGTACGCGTTGGAGCGGGACGCGTAGCCGGCGACCTCGGCGTAGATGTGGGCGCCGCGCCGCCGCGCGTGCTCCAGCTCCTCCAGAATCAGCACCGCGGCGCCCTCGCCGAGTACGAGGCCGTTGCGGGTGCGGTCGAAGGGCCGGGAGGCGGTCTCCGGCTCGTCGTTGCGGGGGGAGGTCGCCTTGATCGCGTCGAAGCAGGCGACGCTGATCGGGGTGATGGGCGCCTCGGCGCCGCCGGCGACCAGCACGTCGGCCGCGCCCTCGCGGATCAGGTCGGCGGCGTGGCCCAGCGAGTCGAGCCCCGAGGTGCAGCCGGTGGAGACGAGGGCGACCGGGCCCTGGGCGCCGGTGTCCCAGGCGACGTCCCGCGCGATGGAGCTGGGTACGAAGTAGTCGTAGGCGTACGGGGCGGCGTACGTGTGGTCGACTTCCCACTGGCGGCCGCCGTCGCTGGCGGCGACGTACTCCTCCTCCAGGCTGACGCTGCAGCCGACGGCGCTGCCGATCGCCACGCCGGTCCTGGCGGGGTCGAGCTCGTGCAGTTCCAGGCCGCTGTCGGTGACCGCCTCCCGGGATGCCACGAGGGCGAACTGGGTGACCCGGTCGAGCCGCCGGATCTCCTGCGGGGTCAGCCCGTGCGCGGCCGGGTCGAAGTCGACCTGGGCCGCGATGCGCGACCGGAACCGGCTGACGTCGAATCCGGTGAGCGCGCGGGTCGCGGTGCGACCGGCCGTCATCTGCTCCCAGAATTCCTTGGTGCCGAGACCGCCGGGGGCCACGGCCCCGATCCCGGTTATCACTACTCGCCGCGTCATGGCGCCTTCTCCTCCTGTCATCGGCCCGGTCAGCATCCGGCCAGCGGCTCGACGGCCTCTGGAGCCGTCCTGGACACGGGGCGCGGGTCGGCCGGGGCCAGCGCCGCCTGAAGGGCCCCTTCGGTCAACTCCCGCCCGCGGGCGGCCACATAGCCGTCCGGGCGGACCAGCAGCCAACTGCCGGCGCGCGCGCCGAGCGTGCCGCGCAGTACGCCGCCGGGGTCGGCGAGCGGCCCGGGGCCCGCCTCGCCGCGGGCGGTGGCGGTCCGTACGGTCAGCCAGGCGCCGTAGTCGTCGTGCGCGCGCAGGGCGGCGCCGGTGGCGGCGGCCGCGTCGGCGTCCTCGCCGGGGAAGTGCAGGAGCGTCCAGGCCGGCTCGCGCAGTTCCGCGACGAGCTGCCGCCATCCGGGGGACGCGGCCTGCTCGGGCGTCGCCTGGGTGACGCGCTCCCCGGGGGCGGGCCCGGTCGTGCGGCCCGGCTCGTCGGCGCCGGTCAGCGGCGAGTCGGGATAGGACACGTTCAGGCCCGCGACCCGGCCCAGCGCGGTGCGCTGCATCTTCACGCGCAGCGGCGGGACGCGGCGGGCGAGGCCGAAGACGACCGGGAGCGCCACCCCGGCCAGGGCGTTCTTCAGGGCGACCAGCTTGGTGGCCTTGCGGGTGCTGTCGAGCAGTTCGGCGCCGATCGGGACCCTCTCGGGCGAGTAGCTGTCCAGCAGCCGGTCGCCCGCGTGCCCGTGGATCACCGAGGCCAGCTTCCAGGCGAGGTTGTACGCCTCCTGGATGCCGGTGTTCATGCCCTGCCCGGACGCGGGGCTGTGCACGTGGGCGGCGTCCCCGGCGACGAAGCAGCGGCCCACGCGCATGGCCGGGACCATCCGCTGCTGCGCGGTGAACACGGAGATCCAGCCGGGGTCCGCGACCCGCACCGGGTGGCCCAGGCCCGCGGTGAGCTTGCGGGCGAAGCGGTCGGCGACGGTGCGGGCGCAGCCGTCGTAGGCGACGTCCGCGGTGTCGAGCATGCGCCAGCGGGTGGCGCCGGGCATCGGCGCCATCATCAGCATGGTGCCCTCGGCGCGGATCAGGTAGATGCTGTTGCGCGGCAGTTCGGTCTCCACCTCGGCGTCGGCGAGCAGCCAGGTCTCGTTGGCGTCGCCGAGCAGCGCCAGGCCGAGCTGCTTGCGCACGGTGCTGTGTCCCCCGTCCGCGCCGATCAGCCAGGGCACCCGGGTGTCCTGGGCGCCGCCGTCCGCCGTGCGCAGGGCGACGCGCGCGCCGTGGTCGTCGTGGCTCAGGGACTCCAGGCGGGTGCCCCACTCGACGCTCACGCCGGCCGCGGCGAGCGCGTCGCGCAGCACCTCCTCGGTCAGCACCTGGTCGATGGTGGTGCTGAAGGGGAAGCGGGTGGGGGTGGCGGTGTAGTCGGCGTCGAGCCGGATCAGCCGACGGCCGCCCGCGAACACGGTGAACGCGGTGATCCGCCGCATCCGCCGCACCATCTCGTCCAGGACGCCGATCTGGTCGTACGTCTCCAGCGTGCGCGGGTGGACGGCGATGGCGCGGCTGGTGACGGCGGGCCCGTCCGCCGCGTCCACCACCCGTACCCGCACTCCGCGCCGGGTCAGTTCGAGGGCCGCGGTCAGCCCGACCGGGCCCGCGCCCACGACGAGAACGTCTGCTGTTGCCTGCACGGCGTTGCCCCTCCCGTTTCCCCGTCGGTGGATGATCAGGCCGCGACGGCCTCGTGGATGACCTCGTACAGGTCCGGGGTGGGCTTCTCGATCACCCCGGCGAGGCCGGTGACGCGGCTGCGGAAGCCGTCGCTCTGCACGGCGGCCCGGTGGTCCTCGGCCCGCTCCCAGGTGGCGAGCTCGACGAAGACGTTCGGGTCGCGCAGGGAGCGGAGCATCTGGTGGCTGACGTAGCCGGGCCGGCGGCGCATGTAGTCGGTGAGGTCACCGGTGACGCGCTCGAAGTCCTCGATGCTGCCGATGACCTTGAGGGTGTTGACGAGGGTGACTGCCATGACGGTCTCCTAGGCGGTTGCGGTTGCGGTGGGAACAGTGAGAAGAGGGGCAAGGGGGGCCGCGTCGGCGGGCGCGAACTGCTCGCGCAGGGCACGGCGTTGCACCTTGCCGTTGCGCGAGCGGGGCACGGCGTCGACGACGGTGACGTGCCCGATGCGCTGGTACACGGCGAGGCGGGCGTCGGCGAACGCCCGTACGGCATCGGCGACGTGCTGCCGGCCGGCCGCGTCCCGCGGTGGTTCGCGCAGCGCGATCAGGGCGTGGGGCACCTGGCCGCTGAAGGGGTCGGGGTGGCCGAAGACGGCGCACTCGCGCACCGCGGGGTGGGCGGCGACAGCCTCCTCCACCTCGGCGGGGGCGACCAGCTCGTTGTCCCGTTTGAAGACGTCGGAGCGGCGGTCGGTGACGTAGAGGCGGCCGTCGGCGTCGAGGCGGCCCACGTCGCCGGTGGCCAGCCAGCCGTCGGCGTCCAGGTGGGCGCCGGCGGGCTCGCCGAGGTAGCCCTTCATGATCTGCGGGCCGCGTACGTGGATCTCGCCCTTGGCGCCGGGCGGGGCCGCGGCGCCGGTGTCGAGGTCCACGACGCGTACGTCGGTGCCGGCGACGGGGAAGCCGCAGGAGCCGACGGCGGAGCTGCCCGGCGCGTCGATGGTGACGATCGGCGACGCCTCGGCCAGGCCATAGCCCTGGACGACGGGGATGCCGAAGTGGTCTTCGAGCGCCCGGGCCGCGCGGGGCGGCAGGGCGGAGCCCCCTGAGAAGATCCCCCGCGCGCTGCTCAGCCGCAGCCGCTCCAGGCCCGGGTCGGCCGCCAGATGGGCGAGGCGCACCGGCAGGCTGAAGTAGTGCGTGGCGCCCGCCTCATCGGCCGCGGCGAGCGCCGCCGGGGTGTCGCCGCCGGGGAAGAGCACCTGGGCGGCGCCCGCCCAGACGGCGGAGTTGAGGTGCATGAGGTGGAACAGCGGCAATTGGTTGAGCGTGACCGAGGTGTCGTCCAGGCCCTGCGCGTGCGCGGTCTGGGCGGCGTTCACGGTGAGGTTGCGGTGGGTGAGCTGGACCGCCTTGGGCGCCCCGCTGGTCCCGGAGGTGAAGTGCAGACAGGCTGTCGCGTCCGGGTCGGGCGGGGCCGGGCGGCCGCCGCCCGCGGCGCCGGGGTCGTCCGGCGCCGCGAGCAGCGAGCTGACGGTGGTGTCGCCGTCGGCGAGGGTGATACCCGCCGCGTCGAACACCACCACGTACCGCAGATCCGGGAGGTCGTCCCGGAGCCGCGTCACGCGGTCGTACGTCTCCGCGGTGACCACGGCCACCGTGGAGCGCGAGACCGCAAGCACATGGCGCAGCCCCTGTTCGCGCATCATCGGGTTGAGGGACACGATGACGTTGCCGCTGCGGGCGGTCGCGTAGTAGAGGGCGGCGAAGTCGGGGTCGAGCGGGGTGGCGACAGCGATCGCGGCGCCGTCGCCGCCGGTCAGCCGGCGCAGCCCGGCGGCGAGGGCGTCGACGCGCGCGTCGAGTTCGGCGAAGGTGACGGTGCGGTCGCCCAGGCGCAGCGCGGTCCGCCCGGGCCAGCGGCGGGCCGCCCTGCGGGCGAGACCGTCCACGCTCAGCCCCTCGGGGAGAGCGGGCTGCTCAGGCATCGACGGTCTCCTTGCGCCCGTTGTCGGCGATGTCCTCGGCGTACTCCTTGGCGAAGCGCAGGTTGGCGACGCTGTTGGCGCTGAGCACACGGCGCAGGTAGGCGCGGGCGTCCTGGACGGTGGCGCCGGGCCTCAGCAGCTCCAGGTTGGCCGGGTCGATGGTGGCGGTGTGCCGGGCCTCGGCGAGCGTGCCCTCGGGGGTCTCCTCGAAGACCCAGTGGCCGGTGTGGGCGGTGAGCAGCGGCGCCAGGCTGATCTGCTTGTAGACGATCTTCCCGTGCGGGAAGCAGATCCGCACCGAGCGCGTGGTGTGCGGGCGGCCGTCCGGCGTGAGGGTGTCCATGTCGAAGAACTGGACGTTCGGCACGTCCTCCGTCATGTCGATGCGGGTGACGTGCGGGAAGCGGTCGGGCCACTGCTCGGCCCGGTACAGCAGCTCGTACGCGTCCCGCGGCGCGCCGCCGATGAACAGCGGGTCGGCGAACTCGATGGTCAGCTCGGCCAGTTCGGCGTGGCGCTCGGCGGCCTCCTTGAACTCGGCGAGCTGCGCCTCGATGTGCGGCACCGCCCCCCGCGCGGCGGCCGGCACGGCGAAGTCGTGACCGACGGTCAGGGTGGCGGTGCCGTCGTCGCGGGCCTCGACGCGCCACTCGCCCTCGGCGAGCGGGTTGGCGAAGCCGATGCGCAGCGCGTCGCGGTCCAGGGTGCGGTGGTTGGTCCAGTTGCGGACCTGGTTCTCGCCGCGCAGCGCCCAGATCTCCACCTCGTCGGTGCCGGCGTCGGCGCCCGGCGTGTGCTCGACGTGTACGACGGAGGAGAGCAGTTGGGGCCAGCGGGCCACGTCGGCGACGGTGTCGTAGACGACGTCCGCGGGCGCCGCGACCACGGTGCTCCGCACCACGGCGGCGTCCGGTGCGGCTTCGGGGGCCTGGGTGTTCGGCACGAGTGCGGTCCTCTCAGTTGCGGTGACGTTGCCGCAACGTTCGGCCCCGGGCCTCGAACGGTTCTGGACCGGCGGTGGACCGGCCGCCCTCGACCGGGCGTCGAGAGGGCGGCCCAAGGGTCTGCGCATGGACATACGAACTCTGGGCCGCGCCCAGGTCGGCGCCCTCGGTCTCGGCACGCTCGCCCTCACCGGCGGGTACGGGTCCGTGGGCGCCGCCGACGCGATCGCCACCGTGCGTGCCGCGCTCGACTGCGGCGTCAGTCTGCTCGACACCGCCGACTTCTACGCCGGCGGCGCGGTGGAGGAACTGCTCGGCCGGGCCGTCGCGGGCCGCCGCGACGAGGCGTTCCTCGCCACCCGCGGCGGCGCCCTGTTCTCGGGACCGGCGCGGCCCACGTCCTTCGACGGCTCCCCCGGCTATCTGCGCCGGGCGTGCGAGGCGTCCCTGCGGCGCCTGGGCACGGACCGGATCGACCTGTACTGCCTGGCCCGGGTCGACCCGGCGGTGCCGGTCGAGGAGAGCGTCGGCGGCCTCGCCGAGCTGGTCGCCGAGGGCAAGATCCGGCACATCGGGCTCAGCGAGGCGAGCGCCGCGCAGTTGCGGAGGGCGGCCGCCGTGCACCCGGTCACCGCCCTCGCCACCGAGTACTCGCTGTGGTCGCGGGACGTGGCGGACGAGATCCTGCCGACCGCCCGCGCACTGGGCTGCGCCCTGGTGGCGTGCAGCCCGCTGGGCCGCGGCTTCCTCACCGGCGCCCTGACCGGCGCCGACCTGCCGGCCGGCGACTACCGGCGCAACCACCCCCGGTTCAGCCCCGCCAACCTGCCCCGCAACCAGCGGCTCCTCGCCCGCGCCGAACGGATCGGCCGCGCGCACGGGGTGCCGCTGCGGCACCTGGCGCTCGCCTGGGTGCTGTCGCGGGGCGAGGACATCGTGCCCATCCCCGGCACCCGGAGCGTGGCCCACCTCGATGACAACCTGGCCGCCGCCGCGCACCGGCTGCCCGACCGGGCGGCACAGGAGCTCGCCGAGCTGTTCGCCCCGCGGGCCGTGGCGGGCTCGCGCATCCCCGCCCCGCGTGCGGCGACCGTCCGCACCTCGCCGTCCACCGTCAAGGAGGAATCGTGATCGTGGCCTTCAACGTGACCGGGCTCTACCTCGTACTCGTCGGCCCGTCCGGCGCCCCCGAGATCTGGCCGGCGTTCATCGACGTGCCGCCGGACTGGACGGTGTCGCTGGGGGCGTCGTCGCGGGCGGCGTGCGTGGAGCACATCGACGCCTGGTACGGGGGCGTGCCCGAGGAGCCGGCGGCAGTGGCCGCGTGAATCGCCCCGTACGGTACGCGAAGGAGGCCGCCACCCCGAAAAGGGTGGCGGCCTCCTTCGTACCGCGCTCAGCTTCTGCGGCGGCGGCGCCCGAGCAGCAGCGCGCCGATCGCGGCGCCCGCCAGCGCGGCGGGCCCGTGGATGTCCCTGGTCGCCGAGGTCGCGGCGTAGACCGCGGCGCAGGCGCCGACGCCCACGACGGCGGCGAGCGTGCGGCGGACGCCCCGCGGCAGCCGTACTGGCAGCACCTTGCTGCCCTCCTCGGACAGCAGGTACACGGCGAGGGCGCCGATCATGCCGCAGTCGGCGACGGAGTTGCCCGCGCCGTGCGGCTGGAGCGCGTAGCCGATCGCCTCGCCGGCCAGGCCCGAGCCGAGGTATACGGCGAGCATGCCGGCGCCGCCGTAGAACCGCTCGACGTTGACGCCGAGGATCACGATGCCGGTCACCGTCGCCACCGCCTGCCACGGCGGGTCCTGCACGAGGAGCGGGGTGAAGGACCGCCACCACTCACCGTTGGTCACCAGGTCGGGGTCGCGCCGTAACTGGTCGAGGAGGTGCGGGTGGAGGAACTGCCAGACCGTGAACGCGCCGGTGACGAGCAGCACGGTCAGGGTGGCCCGCGGGATGCGTCCGCTCTTCTCGGCGCGGGCAACGGCGGCCGAACGGCGTTGGGGCGTGGTCGAGTCGCGCATGCGCATCACGATGACACAGCGCTGGGACGGCGGCCGATCAGTGCGCTGAGGGGCAGCCCGGGGCGGCTGTGGTGGTCGGCCTCGGTGAGCCCGGCACCGGCCAGCATGGCGCGGTAGTCGGCGGTGGAGTGCATCTCGCCGCCGTCGGTCCACGACAGCATCAACAGCCCCAGGAGGTGGGCGTGTTCCTGTTCCACGGCCGGTGCGTCGCCCGCGGTGAAACCGACCACCGCGAGCCGTCCGCCGGGCGCGAGGAGCCCGGCGAGCCGCTCGACGAGCCGCGCGGCGCGCTCCGCGCCGAGGTGGAAGAGGAGGTTGGCGACGACGACCACGTCGTAGGGGCCGCCGAGGTCCACCCGCTCCACGTCGCCGGGCAGGTACGCCACCCGCTCCCGTACGCCCTGCCGCTTGGCGTGCCCCTCCGCGACCTCCAGCACCTCGGGCCAGTCCTGGGAGACGATCCGGGCGTCCGGGTGCCGGGCGGCGATCTCGTACCCGAACAGGCCGTGCCCGCAGGCGGCGTCGAGCACCCGCGGCGCCTCCGTCTCCGCCAGGTACGGGTCCAGCGCGTCGGCGAGGAGCTCGGCGCCGCGGCGGGTGCCGAAGGTGGTGTGGGTGGCGAAGTCCACCCAGTAGTCGAAGCCGGGGCCGAGCGCGTCCCGGCCGGGCAGCGGCCCGCCCTCGCGCACGGTGCGGGCCAGCACGCCGAGCGCCGTCCACTCACCCGTGCTGCACGCTACGTCGACGATGCCGCCGCAGTACCGCGGGCTGGTGGTGACGAGCAGTTCGGCGCCGCCGGGCGGCAGCCCGTAGCGGACGCCGTCGTGCTCGGCCAGCAGCCCGGCCCCGGCGAGCGCGCCGGTCAGGGCGCGGGCGCCGCGCGGGGCGAGGCCCAGCCGGCCGGCGAGTTCGGCGGCGGTGAGCGGGGCGTCGGCGACGGCGTCGAAGACGCCGAGGGCGACCCCGGTGCGCAGCACGGCGGTCGCCTTGAAGCCGGCCATCATGTGAAAGAGCCGTTGTGGGGTCAGCGGGTTGAGCTCTGCCGTGGCGGAATCGGCCATCCCGGCCTCCTCGGATCGATCCGTTCGTCATGTGCCAAGTGCGCTGGATCGTTCCCGGCCGTACTCAAGGACCGCTCAAGCCGCGGGCGCGACGCTGCCACCCGATGGAGAAGGCGATACGCAGGCGCTGCTCGGGAGGCTGCCTTGAAAGTACTGTTCACGGTCTCGGCGTGGCCGGGCCACTACTACCCCCTGGTGCCGCTGGGCTGGGGGTTGCAGGCCGCCGGGCACGAGGTGCGGTTCGCCTGCGCCCCCTCGCAGCAAGGCACCCTGGCGCGGGCCGGCCTGACGCCCGCGCCGGTGCTCGCCGAGATCGACATGGCGTTCCTGGCCCGGACGCAGAACGTCCGCAAGGCCGCCGAGGGCGCCTGGCCGTACCCGTCTTTGCCGCCGCACCCGGTGACCGGGCGACCCATGGCGGACCTGGCGGAGTTCTCCTTCGAGCGGGAGATCGTGCCGCGGTACGTCAAGCCGCTCAAGGAGAGCTACGCCGCCGCCGTCGAGTACGCCGGCCGCTGGCGCCCCGACCTCGTGGTGCACGAACTGCTCAGCATGGAGGGGCTGCTGGCGGCCCGCGTCCACGACGTGCCCTCGGTGCTGCACCTGTGGGGCCCCGTCGGCACCACGGAGGACCCGGCCCTCGGCCTGGTCCCGCGGGACTTCACCGGAGCCTTCGGCTCCTACGGCGTCGGTGAGCTGGGCCCCGACCTGATCGAGCGGGCGATCGACCCGTGCCCGGCGCCGCTGCGGGGCAGCCTGCCGGCGGGCACGCAACGGCTGCCGATGCGGTATGTCCCGTACAACGGCCCCGGCGCCATGCCCGAGTGGCTGCTCGACGCCCCGGACCGCCCCCGTGTCTGCGTGGTGTGGGGGAACTCGCCGCGTCGCATGGTGGGCGCCGACGCGTTCGCGCTGCCGCGCATCCTGCGGGCGCTGGACGGGCTCGGAGTGGAGGTGGTGCTCGCGGCGGGGCCGAAGGACGCGGCGGAGCTGGACGACCTGCCCCCGTGGGTGCGGCTGCTGGAGGACTTCCCGCTGCAGCAGTTGCTGCCGGCCTGCCGCGCGGTGATCCACCACGGTGGGGCGGGAGCGGTGATGACCGCGGTGGCGCACGGGGTGCCGCAGCTCGTGGTGCCGCACGCGATGGACCAGTTCGCCAACGCGAGCCGGGTCGCGGCGAGCGGCTGCGGCCTCGTGGTGCCGGGCCCCGAGATGTCGGCGGAGGCGGTACGGGAGGCCGTGGTCCGGCTCCTGGACGAGCCGTGCCTCTCGGCCGCCGCCGGGGAGCTGCGCGCCGAGGTCGCGGCGATGCCCAGCCCCCTGACGGTCGCGAACGAGCTGTGAAGGGGGCGGGGAGCCGCGCGGCCGGCCGCCGGGGAGCGCGGTGCCGCCTGGGCCGATGGCGCGGTTCCCCGCCCCCGGGACGGCGCTCTACACCCGTACCTCGTCGCGGCGGTAGAGCCACGCGGCGCCCGCCACGGAGACGAGCAAGTACACCGCCAGCACGGCCACATCCGTGGTGGCGGGCCAGTCCCCGTTCTGGGCGACGTGGCCCAACTGGGCCAGGTGGTACGTGGGCGTGGCCTCGGCCACGAGGCGGAGCCAGTGCGGGAAGCCGTTCACCGGCCAGAACAGGCCGCCCAGCATGGAGAAGCCCATGTTCACGACCATGAGCCCCACCGTGATCGACGTGCTCGTGAAGAGGTAGCCGAGCAGCACGCTGAGCACGCACAAGACCCAGCTCCCCGCCCATACCAGGCCCGCGGACATCACCCACTCCCGGATCGGCATGTGCACGTCGTTGACCAGCGACCCGAGGACGAAGATGGCGACGATCGAGACCAGGGTGACCACGGCGGCGGCCATCAGCTTCACCACGACGTACCGCACGCCCGACATGGCGGTGAGCCGTAGCTGACGGGTCCAGCCGATCTCGCGCTCCATGGCCACGCGCGGGCCGCCGATGGACAGCGCGGCGCCGATCGCGCCGAAGACGGCCATGGAGACCAGGAGATACCGGGCGACCGGCGTGCCGTCGATCGGCTCGTCGAACTGCGCGGCGGTCGCCAGGTAGATCACCATCGGCATGCCGATGGTGAAGAGGATGAGCCGCCAGTCGTTGAAGGCCCGCTTGAGTTCCAGTTCCAGCATGACGTTCATCGGTCGGTCTCCTACTCGTGCGCGTGCGCGGCGGCCAGGGGCGCGGTAGCCTCTTCGGTGATGCTGAGGTAGGCCTGTTCCAGGCCGAGCCCGGTGATCTCCAGGTGGCGTGGGCGCAGCCCGCCCAGGAACAGGGCCTCCGCCGTGGCGTCCGAGTCGGTGCTGCGCAGCCGCACCACGCGGCCGCGCTCGACGACGACGTCCACCGTGCCCGGCAGGGCGCCGAGCACCCGCGGGTCGGGGTCGTCGAGTTCGAAGACCAGTTGGCGGGAGCCGGCCCGGGACTTCATGCCCTCGGGCGTGGTGTCGGCGAGCAGCCGGCCCTGGTGCATGACCAGGACGCGGTCGGCGGCGCCGTCCGCCTCCTCCATGTAGTGGGTGGCGAACAGGACGGTGCGGCCCTGGTCCGTCAGGCCGCGCATGTTCTCCCAGAACCGGGCGCGGGCCTTGACGTCCATGCCCGCGGTGGGCTCGTCGAGGACGATGAGCTCCGGGTCCTCGATGATCGCCAGAGCGAAGCGCACCCGCTGCACCTGCCCGCCGGACAGCTTGTCGACGGGCCTGGCCGCGATCTCCTCGATGTCGGCGCGCCGCATGATCTCGTCCACCGGGAGCGGGTGCCGGGCCACGCGGTGGGCGAGGCGCACCAGGTCGCGGACGCCGACGCCGGGCATGAGGCCGCCGCGCTGGAGCATGGCCCCGGCCCGCCCGGCGCGGATGGCGGCGGACGGGCTCTCGCCGAAGAGGCGCACGTCGCCGTCGTCGGGGCGGAGCAGGCCGAGCAGCATGTCGAGGGCGGTCGACTTCCCGGCGCCGTTCGGCCCGAGCAGGGCGACGGTCTCGCCGGGCCGGACCTCGAAGTCCAGACCGTTCACCGCGCGGACGTCGCCGTAACTCTTGCGCACCCGCCGGAAGGCGATGGCCGCTGTTCGGGTCATGGGGTGGGGTTCCTTTCCTTGGATCGGGGGTGGGGGCCGGGGGGCCGCAGGATCTCGACGACGGCGCTCGACCAACTGAATCCGGCGCCGACCCCCATCAGGAGCACCCGGTCGCCCGGTGCCAGGCGCCCTGCCGCGACGAGCCGGTGCAGGCCCGCCAGTTGGTCGCCCGCCCCGAGGTGGCCGACGGTGCGGGCCCAGTCCCAGGTGGTGCGCCGCTCGTCGATGCCGAGCTGGGCGAGGTAGTTGGCGGTGAGCCTGCGGTGGCCGAAGTGCGGCAGCACGAAGTGGTCGATCTCGCCGAGTTCGGTGTCGGCGTCGGCGAGCGCCTGTTTGAGGGCGCGCTCCTGCCCCGCCCTGCTCCGGGCCACGGTGAACGCCATGCCGGCGCTCCGCAGGTAGGCGCGCTGCGCCTGCTTGAGGTCGACGGTGCGGCGCGCGGCCAGCGGGGCGTCGGCGAACGGGTCGTCGCCGCGGTGCATGCGCTCCAGTTCGGGGTCGCTGACCAGGCTCACCGGGTGCAGCCGCGCGAAGCCGTCCCGGTTGTCGAGGACGCAGGCGGCCGCGCCGTCGGCGAAGACGGTGCCCGGGTCGCTGTGCCAGCGGTCGAAGGACGGCGCCGGGAACCGGTCGCCCGCCGCGACCACGGCCGAGGCCCGCCCGGCGGCCGCCCGCAGCCGGTCGCGGGCCAGGGCGAGGGCCGCCATGCCGCCGTTGGACAGTTGGCGGATCTCCACGGCCGGGCAGTCGTTGCCCAGGGCGGCGCGCTGGATGTACGACGCGGGCGCCCACATGTCGTGGCCCTGGTACCAGACGGTGGCGTACAGCAGGAGGTCGATCTCGTGCGGCGGCGCGCCGGCGGCGCGCACCGCCTCGGCGACGGCGCGCGCCGCCATCTCGGGGGCGGGCACGTCGTCGGAGACGGTCACGGACTCCATCCGCGCGGGGGCCGCCACCGCCGGCCGGCACAGTCCGCGGCGTATCGCGTCGTGCGTGGCGAGCCGGGGCGGCAGCCAGCTTCCGGTGCCGCTGAGGTAAATGCCGTCGGATCCCATGGGCGCAGGCTCGCGGTAGCCGCTTGAGCCCGGCTCGATCAGGCGCCGCCGGGCCCTGGGGCGCTTCTGATGGTTCTCCGTGGGTGAAGGAGCGGCGTCCGGGGCCCTGGCGCGGTCGACCGGGGTTCGAGGCGGCTGGGGCACGGTGCCGGGCGACCGGAACCATCCCCGTGAGCCGAGAGGGACCGTCGTGACCAGCACCGACAACCGCACCGGAAGCCGCATGCTGCGGTGGGCCGCCCCTGACGACGAGGCCGAGGAGGAGGTGCGCGACGAGCTGGCGGCGCGGCTGCGGGCGGCCGGCGGCGATGGCTTCGCACGGGTCGCCGACGACTGGGGCGACGGCCCGGGCGCCGGACCGGTGCGCGGGGCGCTGGTGGCGGCCGACCGGGACGAGGCGCTCGCCGCGCTGGGCGGTACGCGGCCCGGCCGTTGCGCGCCCCGGCACCCGGACCCGGCACGCCCGGTGGCGCTGCTGCTCGCGGGCCAGGGGGTCCAGCAGCCCGGCATGGCGAGCGGCCTGTACGGGACCGAGCCCGCGTTCACCGCGGCGATGGACGCCTACTTCGAACGGCACGCCGGGGACGGCGAGTCGCTGCGCGACGAGTGGCTGGCGGCGCGGCCCGGCCCCGAACTGGACGACATCACCCGCGCCCAGCCGCTGCTGTTCGCCGTCGGCTACGCCGTGGGCCGGATGCTGCTCGACTGGGGCGTGCGGCCGGACGTGCTGCTCGGCCACAGCGTCGGCGAGGTCGCGGCGGCGACGCTGGCCGGGGTCTTCACCCTCGACGAGGCGGCCGAGGTGATGGCGGAGCGGATCGACCAGCTCGGAGCCACCCCGCCGGGCGGGATGCTGGCGGTGGCCGCGTCCGCGGAGCGGCTCGCGCCGTACGTCGCCGGGCCGGTGGCGGTCGGCGCGGTGAACTCCCCGAGCCAGGTGATGCTGGCGGGCCCCGACCCCGAACTGCTCGCCGCGGAGCGGGCGTTGCGCCGGGACGGCTTCACGGTGCGGCGGGCGAGGGCGACCACGGCGTTCCACAGCCCGGCGGTGGCCGAGGCGGCGGCCCTCGCCGTGCCGACCCTGACCCGCATCGGGCCGCGCGCCCCGCGGATACGCATGGTGTCGGCGTACACGGCCGCGGAACTGACGGCACGGCACGCCGAGTCGCCCCGCTTCTGGGCGACGCAGCCCGCGGAACCGGTCCTGTTCGGCCCGGCCCTCGACGCGCTCCTCGCCGAGGGGGACCATTTCCTGGTCGACGGCGGCCCCGCCCAGTCCCTCGCGGCTCTGGCCCGCAGGCACCGCGCGGTGGTCGGGTCCGGCAGCACGGTGGCGGCCGCCCTCCCCGCGGGCCGCCGCGCCCCGGCGGACGACCTCCGCACCACCCTGACCCTCGCGGCCCGGCTGTGGGCGGAAGGGCGCCTCGGGGCGCGGGAAGCCGCGCGAACGGACCACGACGCGCACACGAGCTTCGCCGACGTCCGGTAGCGCCTCGGCACGGTGCACGTCGGCGCGTCCGCCGCCCAGGAAGCCGGCGGCGGACGCGACCGTCACCCTCGCCACCGCCGCCGGGCATGCCGGCGGCGCGCGCTCAGCCCGTGGCCACCCGCCGCCGGACCTCGTTCAGGCAGGGCAGCCCGGCCAGCATCCGCTCATGGTCCGCCACGAAGTCCACCAGGCACGCCACCTCGTCCGCCCCGGCGTCCCGCACCTTCGCGGCGACATCCACGCACTCCTCCACCGACCCGATCAGCGACGTCCCGGCCAGGTACCGGTTCACGCCCAGTTCGGCCACCCGCCGCCGCCCGTTCTCCTCCGCCATCAGCGGATTCCCGCTGCGCCCCCCGCTCATCGACCCGCCGGAGGAGACCGCCCGGGTCTCCAGGTCGAGCGCCGTGAGCAGATAGCGCTTGAGCCAGGGCACCGCGACCTCGCGGGCCTCCTCGGTGGTCGGGGCCACGTACGTGTGCATCATCACGGTGACCTTGCCGCGGCCGCCGACGCCGTGCGCCGCGAACTCCTCGCGGTAGGCGCGGACGTTCTCGCGCAGCGCGCCGAGGTCCTGGTTCTCCAGGTGCGTGAGGACGTTCGTGCCCAGGCGCCCGGCCTGGCGGAACGTCGCCTCGCTGCGGGAGGCGGTCAGCCAGATGGGCAGGTCCTTCTGGACGGGCCGCGGGTACAGGTCGAGGGTGACCTCGACGCCGCGCGGGTTCTCGCCCGTCCAGGTGCCCTCGCGCCAGGCCCGCCGGATGGCCGCCACGTCCTCGGTCACCCGCTGCTTGCGGGTGTCGTAGGCGTCCTTGGCGAGGACGAAGTCGTTGACGTTCCAGCCGGAGCCGATCGAGATGGCCGCGCGCCCGCCGGACACGCTGTCGACGACGGCGAAGTCCTCGACGACCCGCGCCGGGTGGTGCAGCGGCGTGACGACGGAGCCGGCCCGGATCTGTACGTTCTCGGTGACCGCGGCGACGGCCGCGGAGGTGACCGCCGGGTTGGGGAAGGCGCCGCCGAACCGGTGGAAGTGGCGCTCCGGCGTGGAGACGAACGCGAACCCCAGCTCGTCGGCGCTGCGGGCGCCGTCCAGCAGCATCCGGTAGGTGTCGGCGGCCTCGTCGCCCACGGCGGCGAAGAAGAAGATCCCGAAGTCGAGGCCGGAGCCCGTTCCGGCGTCGTGCGCGTGGTCCATCAGATGGTCCTCACTTCCTGTGCTGCGGTGCCCGCCGCCACGGCGGGCAGGACGTAGCGGTCGAGGACCGCTCGGTAGTAGCCGGGGCCGAAGCCGAGGCGCGCCGACTCGGGCACCAGGCGGCGCAGTCTGGTGATGTCGACGGTGTGCGCGCCGCGCACGTCGACGTACGAGCGTTCGGCGCGCACCCCGAGCCGCGCCTGGAGGTGGTCGACGATGCGGTCGACCGGCACGGCCGCGCCGGAGGCCACGTTGACCGTGGCGCGCGGGCCGCACCGCTGAAGCACGGCGTCGACCAGGGTCACCAGGTCGTGGATGCCGATGAGGTCGCGGGCGGCGCCCCGGTGCAGGACGACCCGGCCGGCGGCGAGCTGGGCGAGCAGGCTCGGCAGGAGCTGGTGCGGGGGCTGGCCGGGTCCGACGACGTGACTGAGGCGCAGGATCACGTGGTCGGTGCCGCCGGCGGCGAGCTCCTGCTCCAGGGAGTGCTTGTGGGCGCCGTACGGGGTCTGCGGCGTCACCGCGTCGTCCTCGCGGCCCGTGCCGCCCGATCCGCCGTACATGCCGGAGGAGGCGGTGGAGAAGAAGACGAGCCGGCGCCCCTCGGCCCGGCAGCGTCGCGCGGTCTCGCGGACCAGCTCGGCCTCTCTGCGGAACTGGTCGGCGGCGGTGTCCGCGGCGCACGAGACGCCGGCGGCCAGCACGGTGGTGCCGGGGTGGCGGTGCCGGATGGGGGCGAGGTGCCCGGCGAGGAAGCCGCGCCCGATGATCTCCATCGGTCAGCACGCCCCTTCGGGGGCCGGCGCGGGCACGGCCGTGGTGGTGACAGCCCGCTCGCGTACGGCGTCCAGGAGCCGGGCCTGGCGGACGATCGCCGGGTCCGGGCGGACGCGACCGTCTCGCACCGCGCGCGCGAACGACCGTACGGACAGCGCGAACTGGTGGTGCGGGGCGACGGTGCGCTCGGTGACCGTCCCGTCGCCGTGCTCGACGCGGACCACGGCCGGCCGGTCGTCGGGCGGGGTGAAGGCGCGGTCGAGTACGATCCGGCCCCGCTCCCCGGCGAGCTCGTAGCGGCTGCGGTACGCGTCGGCCATCCCGAAGGTCAACTGTGCGGTGCGTCCGGTGCCGGTGGTGAGCAGCGCGGCGCCGCCCGTGTCGACGCCGTGGCGCGGGTCGTGGCCGAGCACGGCCCCGGCGACGGCGAGGTCGTCGCCGAGGTGCAGTTGGGCGGCGCGCAGCGGGTAGACGCCGAGGTCGAACAGGGCGCCGCCGCCGAGACCGGCCCGGTAGCGGATGTCGTCGGGAGCGAACGGGGGGACGCTGAACGCCGAGGAGAACGAGCGGAGTTCGCCGATGACACCCTCGTCGAGCAGGTCCCGGACCACCTGGTGCTGCGGGTGGTGCAGGAACATGAGGTTCTCGGCGAGGAGCAGTCCGCGGCCGAGCGCCCGCGCGGTGAGGGCGCTCGCCTCGGCCGCGGTGGTCGCGAGGGGCTTCTCGGCGAGCACGTGCTTGCCCGCGGCGAGGGCGCGGGAGATCCACTCGGCGTGCAGGCCGGTGGGCAGCGGCACGTAGACGGCGTCGATGTCGTCGCGGGCGAGCAGCCGCTCGTACCCCACGACGGCCTCGATGCCGAACCGCCCGGCGAACTCCTCGGTCCGGGAGCGGTCGCGGCCGGCGACCGCGACCGGCGTCACCTCGTCGACCCGGGCCATGGCGGGCAGCATCCGCCGCCCGGCGATGGAGGCGCAGCCGAGGACGCCGAACCTGACCGGCCGCACGGCGGCGCTCATGACAGGCTCCGCAGGCAGGCGGTGAGGGTGCGGGCCTCCACGTCGAGGAAGTTGCCGTAGCCGAGCAGCTCGTGCAGTTGGTGCTCGGCGACCCACTGGAACCCCTCGGCGGCGTCGGCCGGGTGGTCGTCCGCGGCGATCAGGGCGTACCGGTTCTCGGCGTGGAGGAAGCGGCCGCCCTCCTCGGAGTGCACCACGTCGTACAGGACCCGGTCCCGCTCACCGGTGAGGGCCCGCCGCACCTCGTCCAGGTACGGCGGCGGCTCGGGGTGGTTGCCGGGGGCGCACTGCACGGTCGGGGCCAGCTCGGCGACGCTGTGCGCGCCGGCCTCGACGCGGGCCCGGGCGAGGACGTGGCGCACGCCCGCGATCCGCTTGACCAGGAACGCGGCGAGGCCCCGGCCGGCGGGGGCCAGGATGGGCTGGGTCCAGGAGGCCACCTCGCGCCCCGTGGCCCGTACGTCGAGGGCGGCGATGCGGAAGAAGCGGCCGTCGTCGCGGGCGATCTCGGTGCCGCCGCGGTGCCATCCGGCGCCGTAGACCTCCCGCAGCGGCACCAGCCGGCGCACCAGTTCCCGCCGGGCCCGGACCTCGGTGAGGGTGCTGAGCACGTCGACCGTGGAGTGCACCGAGAACGCCCCGGGGTCGGCCCCGGTGGGGAGCACCGACAGGACCGTGCGGGAGTCCATGTTGACGAGGTTGTCCTCGGCGAGCAGCCGGTGGAGCTGGCCGAGGGTGAGCCAGCGGAAGTCGTCGTGCTCCTCGACGCCGGCCGTGGTCTCGACGACGAGGTTGCGGTTGCGCTTGGCCAGGAACCAGGAGCCCTGTTCGGACTGGAGCCCGTCCGCCAGGACGCGTCCGGTCCGGCCGGGAGCGAAGTGCTCCAGGTAGCGGATGGGCGAACCGCGGTGGACGCCGGTGTAGTTGGAGCGGGTGGCCTGCACGGTGGGCGACAGTTGGAGGGAGTTGATGTTGCCGGGCTCCATCTTGGCCTGCATCAGCAGGTGCGGCACCCCCTCGAACTCCTTCACCAGGATGCCGAGCAGCCCGATCTCCGGCTGGTTGATGACCGGCTGGACCCAACTGCCGCCGTGCGCCTCGTCGGTGCGCACCCGCAGCCCCTCCACGGAGAAGAAGCGGCCGCTGTCGTGCACGAGGTTCCCGGTGGGCTCCTCGAACCGCCAGCCCTTCAGCTCCGCGAAGGGGATCTCGGTCACCGAGAAGCGGTGGGCCGCGGCGCGCCGGGCGAACCAGGCGCGGACGTCGGCCAGGGAGCCCGCCACCCCCTCGGTGGCCGCGGCGGACACCGCGAGCCGACGGGCGGTCTCCGCGGACCGGCCCGTCCGCGCGGCGGGGACGTCGAGCATGTTCTCCTCCTGTACCTGGAACGGATGGCGGGTGTCGGGGCGGACGGTCAGCGGGCGAGGCGTTCGAGCAGCGGCACGACGGCCGCGGGGGACGGCTGGGCGGCGATCCGGTCGGCGAGGGCGGCGCCGCCCTTGGCCCACTGGGGCTCGTCGAGGAGGCGCGTACAGGCGTCGGCGACCTCGGCCGTGTCCGCGGCGTCCGGCGGCAGGGCGAGGCCCGCGCCCTGGTCTGCGAGCCAGTCGGCGTTGGCGAACTGATCGGCCGTCTGCGGGAGCACGACCTGCGGCACCCCGTGCACGGCGGCGGTCAGCGTCGAGCCCATCCCGCCGTGGTCGATCACCACGTCGCAGGCGGGGGCGACGAGCTCCAGCGGCAGCCAGCCGGCCGCCCGCACCCCCGGCGGCAGCGGGTCCCAGCGCCGGGCCACCCCCTCGTCGACGGCGACCACGACCTCCAGGCCGCGCCCGGTGAGGGAGTCCATCAGCCCGGCCAGCCGCCCGGGGAAGTCGAGCCGCCCGATGGTGGGCAGCATGCTCCCGAGGGTGAGGCAGACCCGGGGACGCTCCCGAGGGGCGAGCGCCCAGTCGGGCTGCACGGCCCGCCCGCTGTAGGGCACGTACCGCAGCGCGGCCGCGCCGTCCGCCGGGTCGGGGCGGAGGCTGAGCCGGGCGGTGGGCTCGGGGAGCCCGTCGCCGAGCCCGAGGGCGTCGAGTTCGGCGGCGAGTTCGGCCCGCGCCCCGACCCGGTATTCGGGCATCGCGGACAGCCAGTCGACCCGTACGGTGGGCACGCCGCGGGCGGCGCCCGCCAGTTGTCCCGCGTACTCGGTGGCCTCGGAGACCACCAGGTCGGGGCGCCACCTCTCGACGAGGTCGAGCGTGCCGTCCAGGGTGCCGGCGGCGAGCCGCCCCCAGCCCCGCCCGCTGTGCGTCAGGCGGGTGGCGCGGTCCGTGCCGGGCGCCGGCGGCGGGACCGCGGCGCCGGAGCGGTCGTGGAACATGAAGCGGACGAAGGGCAGCTCCTCCGCGGTGGGGGCGGCGGGCAGCCCCGCCGCCACGACGGTGGGGGAGAAGTCGCCCGGCGCCGCGACGCGGACCTCGTGGCCGGCGGCCCGCAGCGCCCAGGCGAGCGGCACCAGCGGGAAGAAGTGGCCGCACAGGGGGCCGGTGCCGATCAGGACGCGCATGGCGCGCCCTCCGCCCCCGCGTCCTTGAGCGGCTTCCACCACCGCGGGTTGTCCTGGTACCAGCGCACGGTGTCGGCGAGCCCGGTGGCGAAGTCGACGCGCGGCTCGTAGCCGAGCTCGGCGCGGATCTTGCTGTCGTCGAGCGCGTACCGCAGGTCGTGGCCCTTGCGGTCGGCGACGCGGCGCACCATCGACGGGGCGGCGCCGCAGAGTCGGAGCAGCCGCTCGGTGATCTCGGTGTTGCTGCGCCCGTCGCCGCCGCCGATGTTGTAGACCTCGCCGCCGCGGCCCTTGGTGAGGACCAGGTGGAGGGCGCGGCAGTGGTCGTCGACGTGCAGCCACTCGCGCACGTTGCGCCCGTCGCCGTACAGCGGCACCTCAAGGCCGCTGAGCAGGTTGGTGGTGAACAGCGGTATCAGCTTCTCGACGTGCTGGTAGGGCCCGTAGTTGTTGGAGCAGCGGGTCACGGACACATCGAGGCCGTGGGTACGGGCGTAGGAGCGGGCGATCAGGTCGCTGCCCGCCTTCGACGCGGCGTAGGGCGAGTTGGGCAGCAGCGGCCGCTCCTCCGTCCAGGCGCCCTCGTCGATGGAGCCGTACACCTCGTCGGTGGAGACGTGCACGACGCGGGGCGTGCCCGAGCGGTACGCGGCCTCCATGACGGCCTGGGTGCCGCCGACGTTGGTGCGCACGAACTCGGCCGCGCCGTCCAGGGAGCGGTCCACATGGGACTCGGCGGCGAAGTGCACCACCGCGTCATGGCCCGGCACCAGGTCGCGCAGGAGCGGCAGGTCGCAGATGTCGCCCTGGACGAACTCCAGACGGTCGTGTGCGGCGGGCAGGCTGGCGCGGTTCCCCGCGTAGGTCAGCTTGTCGAGGACGGTGACGTGCGCGTCCTCGAAGCCGGCGTGGCCGCCGTCGAGGAGGGTGCGTACGTAGTGCGAGCCGATGAAGCCGGCGCCGCCGGTGACGAGGATTCTCACGCGGCCACCTCCACGCTGGTGTGGTCGCCGATGACCAGGCGGTGCCGGGTGCCGGCCGTCCCGTCGAGCTCGGCGCTGGCGACGCTGGCGGAGCGGCCGATGAGCGAGCCGTGGATGCCGCGCACGCCGCGCACCGAGACCCCGTCGAGGGTGATCGAGTACTCCATGCCGGCGCCCGCGAGCAGGCAGTCGCGGCCGACGGAGGTGTGCGGGCCGATCCGGGAGTCGGTGACCACGCTGCCCGCGCCGACGATCAGCGGCCCGATCAGTTGCGAGCGCACCACCTGGGCGCCGGGCTCGATGACGACGGGGCCCTGAACGGTGGAGTCCGCGTCGACCGTGCCCTGCACCCGCGGCGGCAGCCCGTCCAGGTACTCGCGGTTGCACTCCAGGACGTCCTCGAAGCGGCCGGTGTCCTTCCAGTAGCCGCGGTAGCGCTCGGCGTCCACGGCGTGCCCCTGTTCGAGGAGCCACTGGAGCGCGTCGGTGATCTCCAGTTCGCCGCGGGCGCTCGGCTCGATCGCGGCGACGGCCTCGTGCACGGCCGCCGTGAAGAAGTACACCCCGATCAGGGCGAGGTCGCTGCGGGGCTGGGCGGGCTTCTCCACGAGGCGGGTCACGCGGCCGTAGCCGTCCAGCTCCACCACGCCGAACGCGCGCGGGTCGGGCACCTGGACGGTGACGACCTGGGCGGCGGGACGGCGGGAGCGGAACCGCTCGGCCTGTTCGCGCACCCCGCCCAGCAGCATGTTGTCGCCGAGGTACATGAGGAAGTCGTCGTCGCCGAGGAAGTCGGCGGCCACGGCCACGGTGTGGGCGAGGCCCAGCGGGCACTCCTGGTGGATGTAGGTGATGCGCAGGCCGAGATCGGCGCCGTCGCCCACGAGGGCGCGGATCTCGTCGCCGCGGTCGCCGACGATGACGCCGACCTCGGTGACACCGGCGTCCTTGACGTTGTCCAGGCAGTGCAGCAGCACCGGCCGGTTGGCGATCGGAATGAGCTGTTTGGGCATCGAGTAGCTGAAGGGTCGCAGGCGGGTGCCCGTCCCTCCGGCCAGTACCAGGGCCTTCATGGTCCCTCCTCGGTCGAAGAACGGTACGGCGCCGACCTTGGGCCCGGCCGGTGGAACCCGCCTCGATCGGCGCCGGACCGGCCGGGTGCCCCCCCGGCGTCAGAGCCTGTGTCATATCCCTGGTCGGATCAGCGCACGGCGTCTGGTGCGTGCGATCGCAAGGCGCCGGAAGGTCCTCGTAGCGGAGCTACTAGGGCAGGGTTCGAGGCCGAACTCGTCGACGAGCGTCTCGCGCAGCCGGCGGTAGACGTCGAGCGCCTGCCACTGCCGCCCGGTGTGGTAGAGCGCGACCATGTAGTGGACGTGCAGGTTCTCGTGCCAGGGGTGCTGGGCGACGAGGACCGACAGTTCGCCGAGGACCGAGTAGTGACGCCCCAGCAGCAGATCGGCCTCGATGCGGCTCTCCAGGGCGATGAGCCGGCTCTCCTCAAGGCGGGTCTGCTCGACGGCCAGCCGGGACCCGGTCCACACGTCGGCGAGCGCGGGGCCGCGCCATACGTCGAGGGCCTCGCGCAGCAGCCCCGCGGCCCGCTCGGCGTCGCCGCCCTCCAGGGCGCGCCGGCCCCGCGCGGCCAGGTCCTCGTACGCGTACACGTCGACGTCCCGCGGCTCGGCGTCGATCAGATAGCCGTTGAAGCGGCTGCGCAGGACGTCCTTGGCGTTGCGGGTGCGGTCGCTCTCCAGGGCGCTCTCCAACTGGCGGCGCAGTTGCAGCACGTACGTCTGCAGGGTGGTCGCGGCGCTGCGCGGGGGCCGCTCGCCCCACAACTCCTCCATCAGGACCGGTACGGACACCACCTGCCCGACGTTCAGCGCGAGCATCGCGAACACCTGCCGCGGCTTGCTCGCCGTCGGCACCACGCACACGTCGTTGACGCGTCCGTCGAGCGGTCCCAGAACCTTGATCTCCATGCTGCTTCTCCCCGTCGTCGAATCCCGGATCAGGACGTCCTCAGGGTGGGCGGAGCGGGGCGCGGGCACCAGTGACGACGACCTCGACCGGGCGTGAGATCGCAAGGGCGCCGGATGTGTTCGTTTCACATATGCCCCATGACGCCCACACTGGCAGCCGGTCCCGGCGCCGGACGAGACTGTGACCACACCCGCGACCGACACACGACAACGGAGTGGACCGATGAACATCGAGAGCACCGGCGTTGCCCCGGCCGCCCACGAGGCGCACCCCGCGGACCTGGTCGTCATCGACGAACTGGACCGCTGGACCGTCCCCGCCGGCGCGCTTTCGGCGCAGACCTGGATCTGCATCCGGGAGGACCGCGGCGCATGACCGTGATACGGGGGACGTCACAGGAAGCGGATACGCCGGCACGCCATGTGCTCGGCTTCGTACGGCACATGAGACCCGAGGTGGTCCCAGGGGTGGCCACCTTCCTCTTCTCCGAGCAGGGCGTGACGGCCCTGCAGGCACCGGCCCTTGAGGAGCTGGCACCACTGCTCGCGACCGGCGCCGACCCGGCCGCGCTCGCGGACGACGCCGCGGCCGGCCGGATCCTGGCGCAGCTCGCCCGGCGCGGCCTGGTCACCCGGCGCGACGGCGCGGCGCGGCGAGAGGGCCCCGACCTCGCGTACTGGCAGGCGGCGGGGCTCGACCCCGTACCAGCGGCCGAGCGCACCGCGGACGCCCGGATCCGGCTGCTCGCCGCGGGCGGCGCGGACGACACCGCGGTCCGCGCGGCCCTGCACGGCAACGGCCTGCGGGTCACTCCGGCGGACGGCGACCCGTCGGCCGCCGAACTGACCGTGGTGGTCTGCGACGACTACCTGGCCGACGACCTGGAGCGGATCGACGCGGCGCAGCGCGCGGCGGGCGCGCCGTGGCTGCTGGCCAGGCCCGACGGCCCGACGCTGTGGCTCGGCCCGGTCTTCGAGCCCGGCGCGGGTGCCTGCTGGCACTGCCTGGCGCACCGGCTGTGGGGGCACCGCGGCGCCGAGAGGTACGTGCAGGAGCGGCTGGGCCGCAGCGGCCCGGTGCCCCGCCCCGCCGCGTCGGTGCCGGCGCTCACCGGCGCCGGGGCGCATCTGGTGGCGCACGCGGCCGCCCGCTGGGTCGCGGGTCACCGGGCGCCGGACCAGTCGGCGGTGTGGACCCTGGACACGTTCACCATGGAGGGCCGCCACCACGACCTGCGCGCCCGCCCGCAGTGCCCGCGGTGCGGCGACCCGGGCCTGATGGCCGAACAGGCCGAGCGGCCCGTGCGGTTCGCCTCGCGCCGCAAGGCCGCCGACGGGGGCAGCGGGCACCGCTCGCGCACCCCGCAGGAGGTGCTGGCCGCCTACGGGCATCTGATCAGCCCCGTCACCGGGGTGGTGAAGGAGATCCGCCGGATCCCCCGGGGCCCCGCCTTCCTCAACTCCTTCGTCGCCGGTTCGAATACGGCGGCCGGCGGCCACAGCATGGAGGCGCTGCGGGCCGGGCTCCGCTGCGCCAACGGCGGCAAGGGCACCACGGCGCTGCACGCCGAGGTCAGCGCCCTGTGCGAGGCCCTGGAGCGGCACTCGGGCCATTTCCACGGCGACGAGCGCGTGATCCGGGGGACGCTACGCGCCATGGGCGAGGCGGCCGTGCATCCGGACGCGTGCCAGCTCTACGACCCGCGGCAGTTCGCGGGCCGCGCCGACTGGAACGCCGCGCACGGGCTGTTCCAGCAGGTGCCCGAGGCGTTCGACGAGCGCGCCGAGGTGGACTGGACGCCCGTGTGGTCGGTGACCGAGGGCCGGCACCGCCTGCTGCCGACCGCGATGCTCTACTACAACACCCCGGCGGGCATGGCCGGTTCACGCTTCTTCCGGGCCGACTCCAACGGCGCGGCCGCGGGCGCCAGCCTGGAGGACGCGGTGCTGCAGGGCTTCCTGGAGCTGGTGGAACGGGACGCGGTGGCCCTGTGGTGGTACAACCGCGGCAGGCTGCCGGGCATCGACCTGGACGGCGACGACGATCCGTGGACCGCGGAGTTCCGCGCCGTGCACCGCTCGCTGAACCGGGAAACCTGGGCGCTCGACCTCACCTCGGACCTGGGCATCCCCGTCGTCGCGGCCTTCTCCCGGCGCACCGACAAGGCGGCCGAGGACATCACGTTCGGGTTCGGCGCGCACTTCGACCCGCGGATCGCGCTGCGCCGCGCGCTGACCGAGGTGAACCAACTGCTCCCGGCCGTGGTCGAGGCCCGCGCCGACGGCACCGGCTACACCTGCGACGACCCGGAGGCGCTGCGCTGGTGGACCCGGGCCACCACACAGAACCAGCCCTACCTGCGGCCCGCCGCGCACGCCCCCGCGCGGCGCGCCGCCGACCTCCCGTACACCCACCACGAGGACCTGGCCCAGGACCTGGACCACGTACGACGGCTGTGCGACCGGCACGGCCTGAACCTTTTGGTGCTGGACCAGACGCGGCCGGACATCGGGCTCCCGGTGGTCAAGGTGGTCGTCCCGGGCCTGCGGCACTTCTGGGCGCGGTTCGCGCCGGGGAGACTGTTCGACGTCCCGGTGGCGCTCGGCCGCAGGGCGGAGCCCCTTCCGTACGGCCAACTGAACCCGGTACCGCTGTTCGTCTGAGCGAACACCGTAAAGGAACGCCGTAAAGGAACGCCGTAAAGGAACGCCGTAAAGGGTCGTTTCACATCTCCCTCACAGACTGCCCATTCGTCGCACACGATGGCTAGAATCGCTCACTCGTAGCCAGAGCACCTGGCGATCGTTTCAGCGAGGGGGACACTGTGACGATAGGGGCCGTGGAGGGCGCCGGGCCGCCTCCCGACGGGGAGCCCGGTGGCAGACACGACGTGAGCCGGCTCGCGCCGCGCCTGACAAAGACCGTGGTCAGCGTGGTGGTATGCGGTCTGGGCCTGGTCGCTCTGCTCAATACGATGGCGGCTGGGCCGGGCGTCGGCGGGGTGTTTCTCGCGCTGGGCTGCATGGGAGTGCTGCTCTTCTTCCAACTGGCGTACTTCACGCGCAGCGCGATCCTGCTCACCTCCCGATGGCGCATTCCGATCTTTCTGCTCAAGGCGGTCTGCGCGTTCGCGCCGCTGTTCGTCTTCCATCAGACCTGGGTGGGCATGCCGGGCTTCATCGCCGGGGACGCGCTCCTGGTCCTCGACAGCACCTGGTGCTGGACGCTGTTCACCGGGGTGGTGGTCGCGATGGGCGGCATGCAGTGGTCGTTCACGCCGGACCTGCCCGACACCGCGTACACGGCGATCTCCACCGCCCTGACCGGGCTGATCGTCTACGGCCTGATCCGGCTCACCGACATGGTCGCCGAGGTGCACCGCACCCGGACGGCCCTGGCGGAGATGGCCGTGGCGCAGGAGCGGCTGCGGTTCGCCCGCGACCTGCACGACCTGCTCGGCTACAGCCTCTCGGCGATCTCCCTCAAGAGCGAGCTGACCCGGCGTCTGATCGGCCACGACGACGCCCGGGCGGTGGCGGAGGTGTCGGACATCATCGAGATCTCGCGTCAGGCCCTCGCCGACGTACGGGACGTGGCCAGCCAGTACCGGGACCTGTCGCTCGTCGCCGAGACCCGCTCGGCCCGTTCGGTCCTCGACGCGGCGGGCATCGAGGTCAGCATGGCCGTGGTGCACGGCTCACTGCCCGACCGGGTGGGCACGGTGCTCGCGACGGTGCTGCGCGAGGGGGTGACGAACGTGCTCGGCCACAGCAAGGCCGAGCACTGCGAGATCACCATCCGGCAGGAGTCCGGGACGGTGCTCATCACCATCGTCAACGACGGCGCGCAGCCCGAACCGGCCGCCCTGCCCGCCCGCCACGGCCTGGGCCTGGCCAGCCTGACCACGCGGGTGGAGGCGCTCGGCGGCCGCCTCACCGCGGGCCTCACGGACCCCGGCCACTTCCGTCTCCAGGCCGAGATCCCCCTGCACAAGCCGATGTTCCCCAAGCAACAGGCTCAGGCTCCGGAAGGCCGCCGCCGCATCGCGCAGTGACGGGGTGCCGGTCAGGAGTACCCGAACGCACGGAGCACCTCCGTGTCCAGCACGCTGCGGCCTGGGTACTCCACTCCTCCGGTCCCGGTGTCGTACAGGGCCACCGCCGCGATGTGCCGGCCGTGCAGCCAGTGCGTGGCGAAGCGCCACTCCTCGCCGGTCCCCTCCGCGCGCGGCGCCCCGTCGGCGCCGCGCAGGCGTGGCGCGCCGTCCTCGTCGCCGAAGCAGAACCCGTTGACCGGGAAGCGCAGGCCCTGCCCGATCGCCTTCGTATACGCCTCCTTCAGCGTCCAGAACCGTACGAGCGCGGGACCGCGCTCCTGTTCGGGCAGTGACGCGAGATAGTCCTGCTCCCACGGGGTGCAGATGTGCGGCGGCGCCTGGCCGCCGGCCAGCTTCCGGTCGGCCTGCTCCACGTCGACGCCGATCAGGCCCCGCGTGGTGACCCCGACGACCAGCATCCGCTCGGTGTGGCTGAGCGTGATGTCCACCTGCCCGTGCCCGCGCAGATAGGGCCGGCCGCTGGGCGCGACGCTCAGTTCGAGCAGTTCGGCCGGTGTCCGCAGCACGGCGCCCGCCGCCTCCTTCAACAGGACCCGCGACGCCGCGAACCGGCGGCGGATGGCCTCGTGCGGCAGCGCGGACCAGCGCTGCCATTCGGTCCCGAGGAGGCGGCGCAGCCGTGGCCCCTCCTCGGTCCACCAACCTGTCGCGGGCCAGACGTCGAGCGCCGCGGCCAGGACGCAGCTCCCGGTCCGCGCCACCTCGTCGCGCACCACGTCCCAGGGCCCTTCGGGCCCGTCGATGTAATGGGGACGCCCCGGCCCCGCCGTGTCCGGCTCCGGCTTTACCTTCGCCCCCGCCTTTACCTCCGCCCCCGCCTTTACCTTCGGCTTCGCCGGTGAAACGGTCACCGCACCTCCATAGGTCGTGCCGCGCCCGCTCATCCGGCGAGCGCCATGCCGTACAGGTCGAAGCTGCGCCGCCGCGCGGCCCGGTCCAGCGCCTCGCCCTCGACCGCCGGCCGGTGCCGCCGCGCCGCCTCGGGCACGGGCAGCCCGAGCCGCCCGCAGATCCGCGCCAGGCAGGCCACCGCCCACGAGGGGTCCGCGAGGAGCGGAGCGTCCGCGCCCCGCCCGTGCCGCCACACCCCGGCGACCGCTCCGGCGGCGAGGAGCAGCATGTAGCGGTCGGCGAGCGCGAACGCCCGGGGATCGGCGGACTCGGCGCGCCCCTGGAGGCACGCGTCGCGGAGCCCGCCCAGCTCCTTCGCCAGCAGCCCGAGCAGCGCGGCCAGGTCCTCCGGCGCGTCCCCGGCGTCCGTGAGGGCGGCGGTCAGGCCGTCGCCCGCCCGGCCGGTGACCGGCAGCGGGGCGAGCGCGGGCAGGTCCTCGCCCGGCCGGAACACCATGGCCGGCGCGGGCGCCTGCCGCAGCCACGCGCGCTCGGCGAGCACCGGCAGCCGGGGCACGACGATGGTGTGGAAGACCGAGGCGCCCGCGTGCCCGCCGGACAGGGCGGGCAGGTCTCGCAGGTGCTTCTCGAAGAGCGCGTGCCCGGCCCGCGCCCCCTGCCCGGTGTCCGCGCCGAACAGCCGCCCGCCGAACACCACGGACAGGTCGTGCAGCGTCTCGCCGAGGACGCGCGGCACCAGCGTGGCCGCCGCGGCCGTATACAACGCGGCCTCCTCGGGCAGCGCATGGGCCGCCCGAGTCGCGACGAGCGCCAGGCAGTCGCAGAGCAGCAGGTCGGCGAAGGCGTCGGCGAACCGTCCGCGCAGCCGCCGCCCGCGCGGCCCGCTCCGGTCCACCTGGCCGTCGGCGACGGCGAACCGCACGGCGGTGTGGAGCGCCGCGTCCGCGGTGCCGAGCGCCATGGACGCCCGTACGCCGTGGACCAGCGGGATCACCGACAGCGCCTGGGCCAGGCCGCTGCCCGGCTCGCCTATCAGCGCCGACGCGGGCGCGCGCAGGCCCTCGAAGCGGGCGCCCGCGGTGGTCAGCGCCCGCAGTCCGGCGGCCGGCCGGTGGCCGGTCACCACCAACTCGCCCCGTTCGCGGGCGGCTTCGGCGTCCAGCAGGACCGCGGACCACTCGGAGCGCCGCTCGCCGGAGTCGGCGCACACCACCAGGGCCTCCGCCCCGTCGACGCAGGGGATCACCGCCTTCTGGCCGAAGACCCGGACGCCGTGGTGGCCGGGGTCGCGGCTGATCCGGACGCGGTTTCGGGTCAGGCCGTTGGCCTGCGCGAACTCCGGCGGGGCCATGGCGATGCGGCCGCCGCGCAGCAGCAGCCCGGACAGCTCGTCGCGCTGCGGCCGCGACCCGGCCGGCCACACGTGCACCGCCGCGGCGAACTGCCCGACGCCGAGCCCGAGTCCGAGCGCCGCGTCCCGGCGCGCGATCGAGCGCAACACGCCGGCCAGCACGTCCGTGCGGTGGAAGCGCCCGCCGTAGGCGCGCGGCACGAGTTCGGCGCCGAGCCCGGCCTCGTGCAGCAGTGCGGCGGCGCCCTCCGGCAGCCGGGCGGCCCGGTCGGCGGCCACGACCGGGGCGCGGCCGAGCGGGCCCGTCGGGTCGCCCGGGTCGCCGAGCGCCACCTCGAACGCACCGACCCGCGCGTCGTCCCCCGCCCGTACGGGGGCGGCGGCGCCGGGTCCGGTACGCGTCACAGCCCCACCCGGCGGACCGTGCCGAGCTGCCGGCTGAGGGCCAGCTCCACCGGGGACAGGGGTATTTCGGGGCACAGCCGCTCGGGGTGGCCGGTCGGCGGCCCCCCGGGTTCGTCCGGCGGCCCACCGGGTCCGGGCGGAGCGTCGTGCGGCATGGCCGGCTCGATCCAGACCGCGCCGAGCGCCACGAAGGAGCGCCCGACGCCGTACATCGCCGCCCGGACGGACCGCCGGACCATCATCCACAAGGTCACCCGCATCATCAGCCTCCAGTCGGCACCGTGGTGGTTCGGGGTGCCGTCAGGCTGAGCAGCGGTACTTGAGATCCGGTCCAGCCGCGCTAAGGCAAGGGGGCGCGCCGGACGGAAGCGGGATTCTCACGTCCGGTTTCGCACACGTGTCTGACTTTGCGGTTACTCTGTGGGCATTCGATCCGGAGATCACAAGGGGGCAAGGTGATACGGATTCTCCTGGCCGAGGACATGCACATGGTGCGCGGCGCCTTGGTGGCGCTGCTCGGCATGGAGGACGACATCGAGGTCGTCACCGAGTTCGACAACGGGGCCGCGGTACTGCCGGAAGCCCTCAAGCACCGGCCTGACGTGGCGGTTCTGGACATCGACCTCCCTGGACTCGACGGCCTGTCCGCCGCCAAGTGCCTCGTGGAACAGGTGCCGGGCTGCCGCGTACTGATCCTGACCAGCCTCGGCAAGCCGGGGATGCTGCGCCGTGCGATGCAGGCGAAGGTCAGCGGCTTCGTCCTGAAGGACGCCCCGCCCTCGCAGTTGGCCGACGCCATCCGGCGCGTCGCCGCGGGCGAGCGGGTCGTCGACCCGCAGCTCGCCCTCGCCGCCTGGGAGGAGGCCGAGTCGCCGCTGACCGGCCGTGAGCTGGATGTGCTGCGCATGGCCGCCGAGGGCGCGGAGGCCCCGGAGATCGCCCGCGACCTGTTCCTCTCCGTGGGCACGGTGCGCAACTACCTGACGACCATCACCACCAAGCTGGGCGCCCGCAACCGCGTCGACGCCATCCGCATCGCCCACGAGCGCGGCCTGCTGTTGTGACGGCGGCCCGCCGCTGACCCCTCCCTCGTTCACCACGTTCCGGCCCCCTCGCCCGCGGGGGTGCCGACGGCGAGCGCCGCGACGCTCGACTCGGCCCGCCAGTCCAGGCGCAGAGCCCGCGCGTCCGTGTCGATGTCCAGCATGGCCAGCGGCACCGCGGCGAGCCGGGCGGCCGCCGCGACCAGGCGCAGCGTGTGCAGGGCGGCCCCGGCGGAGCGCAGCACCAACGCGTATCCGGGTCCGGTGAGTTCACGCTCGATACGGTCGAAGCGGGCGGTGACGGTGATCAGGACGGCGGGGGGACGGGCGAGCTGTGCGCCGATCCTGGCGTGCTCCTGCATCTCGCCACGGGCCGCCGCGTCGGAGTTGACCAGGACCAGGCTGACGTCGGCGCGGTCGTAGCGGTAGATGCCGGGCGCCAGCCCGGCGCAGTCGTCCACGCTCACATACAGCTCCAGTGGACAGCAGGAGCCGGTGGCGGCCGGTGCCGCGTGGAAGAGCAGTTCGGCCAACTGCTCACGGCTGGGGCTCTTCGCCCCGAACTCCCGCTGCCTGCCCGCGCGTGCCATGAGACCGGCGACGCCGGCCGCCTCGCCGCCCCGGACCGGGCGCGGCAGCGGGACCCGCCGGCCCTCCGCCATGGTGGCGCGGGAGCCGGCGCCGCCGCGGCCCGCGCGGCGGCGCACCGCCCCGAAGTCGTAGTCGTGCCGGCCCAGCGTGCTGCGGGTGTGGAAGAGCAGGTCCATGGCGGTCCAGGAGGCCAGCGTCTCGTCCTGCTCCTCCTCGAACGGCGGTCGCCCGCCCGGTGCCACCGTCACCAGTCCCGCGGCGGCGAGCAGCCCGAGGACGCGGCGGACCGCGTCGAGCGGCAGCCCGGCGGTCACCTCGGCCGGGGTCGTCGCCCGGCCCACCATGCCGACCAGGGCCATCGCCTCGGGGCTCGCGAGCCGCGCCCGGTACAGGGACAGCGGCGACTCCATGACGAACCCGTCGCCGGTGGAGCGCAACACGGCGAACCGCGACAGCCGTACGGGCGTGTCCGCCCCCACCTCGCCGCCGGATACGTCGACTTCGGCGTGCGGCGACATCGTCACGAGGCTCAGCAGCGGCCGCACCCCGCCCTCGAACTGAAGGCTGCACTCCAGCAGCGGCCGCAGCCGGTCGACCAGGTCGTCGAGCTCGCCCCCGCTCCGGGCCCCCGGCACGTTCGCCAGGTTCACCGGGCCGAAGTTCATCCGCCGCAGCGCCTCCTGCACCACCGCACGCGGCCGCACCAACCGCTCCGTGCCCCACCGGTGATGCAGCACCACATCCTCGCCGCACTCCAGGTGGGTCCCCGGCCGCAGCGACCACAGCGTCAGCAGACGCCCGCGGGCCAGGGGATGCCGGTCTGAGCTGTTCATTCTGACTCCACGGAGCGGGACGCTGACCCGACAGAGTCTGCGTGCGCCCGACGAGCCTTCGACAGTGCCGCCGTCACCGCCCGACCATGAAGAACTCACGGCCGGCGCATCCCCCTCGTGGCCGGGCGGGGGCCGGGCTCCTGTGCGGCCGGCTCCTTCGGCGAGTCAGGTGTCGTAGACGGTGGAGCGATGGCCGACGTGTACGACCCAGACCACCAACTCGCCGTTGTCGAGGGTGTAGATGACGCGGTAGTCGCCCACTCGCAGGCGGCGGCGGTCGGGCCGGGAGGCGAGGGCGGTGGTGTTGAAGCCGGTGGGGTCGTTCTCCAGCTCGGCCAGTTTGGCGAGAATGCGGAGAGCCGTCTCCCGCGGCACCTTGCGGAGCTCGGCCTGGGCCTCGGGGCGGAAGAGGGTGCGGTACTTACTCACTGCGCTGCAGCGTCTCCCTCATGACGTCCTCGATCGGGACGCCGGGCGCCGGGTCGGCCAGGCGCTCGTCGATGATGCGGTTGATCTCGCGCTCTTCCCATTCCTGGTACTTGCGCAGCACCTCGATGGAGACCACGGCGGCGACTTGCTTGCCGCGCCGGGTGATGACGGTGGGTACGTCGTCCCGGTCGGCCCGCTCCACGACCTCGGCCAGGTGTGCCCGGACATCGCGGATGGACTCTATGGGCATGGGCTGTGTCATGCGCCCAAGGGTACCGAGTGTCCCATGTGTACACAATGGGGACCGGGTACCTCTCTTGCTCCGCGCGGAAAAAATCAGGGGCTGGGTGGGGGGAAACGTGTCAGGCTCTGGGGAGCGTCTAGTTCAGGAGGAGCTCATGGCCGCAGGTGGATCTGCTCAGGACAAGCCTGAAGATGAGATGAAGCGGAAGTTCCGAGAGGCGCTGGAGCGGAAGCGGGGCGCTCGGGGGGAGGGGGCTTCGGGGGGAGCGGGGGCCAGTTCCTCCAAGATTCATGGGGCCCATGGACCCGCCAGTACTCAGCGTTCCTTCCGACGGAAGAGCGGCGGCTGAGTTTCGCACGGATTCAAGTACGGAAAATACCCCCGCCCTCTTTCGGGCGGGGGTTTTCGAGTGTGCCGAATTCTTAATTCGGCGCACCCCTTTCAGGCTGTCCGTCAGACCTTCTCGAAGATCCACTTCTGGTGCTGCTCGCCGGCCCAGGAGGGGAGGGTCAGTTGGGTGCTCTGCTGGCCGCTGGCGAGGTCGACGACGCCGTCCTGGTACGGGAAGTGAATCCGGTACAGGCCGCCGCCGGCGGGCTCGATCGACCACAGCACGTACGTGAACTGCACCGCGATGGACGGCGGGTACTGCCGGGTGCTGCCCAGGTTCAGGTAGATGTCGCCCAGCTTGCTCTTGATGATGTACTCGTTGGCCTGGTTGACCGACTCAAGCTCCCACTGCTGGTTCTCCCCCTTGTGGTAGGGGTAACCGATAATGGGCGTGTTGGGTCGCTTGTCGCTCCCACTCACATCGATGACCCGGTCGTCGTACGCGGCATTCTTGATGGCGTACGTGCCGGGCTCAATGATCGGTGCCACGGGGCCTCCAACCAGAGACGGGATGATGGTCTTTCCGACCCCGCTCACCGTAGGAGGAAAGCCCCTCCCGCGAAACAGGTAGTTTCAGCCGAAGCGCCCCGTTGATTTATTCGGGTCGGGATGTGGAAGTCCTTGCGTCTCCTTCGTGGGTCTGCCGGTGTTTATTGGTATTGGGCTTTCTCGCGTTATCTTTTCGCCTTGTCGTGTTTCTCGTTCGGGGTGGGGCCGGTGGGGTTCGGCCGGCGGCCGGGCCTCCCGCTGGGGCCCGGCGCGGTGGCTCCGCTACCTCCGAACCACACCTCCCTGAGCTGCAATTCACTACATCTAGTGAATCCTTGGCCTTAAGTTGCGAGCCACAACCGACGGTTGCCAAGCTGTTGCGGACTGTCAACCTGTTGGGAGTGGACGTGGCCTTCGGTGACCAGCCCGCATACCTCCGCGTCGCCGGGGATCTTCGGCAGAAGATCGTCGCCGGGGAGTTGCCGCCGCACACCCGGCTCCCCTCGCAGGCCCGCATCCGCGAGGAGTACGGCGTCTCCGACACCGTCGCGCTCGAAGCCCGCAAGGTGCTGATGGCCGAGGGGCTCGTCGAAGGCCGCTCCGGCTCCGGTACGTACGTACGCGAGCAGCCCGTGCCGCGCCGGCTCTCCCGTGGCGGGTACCGCGCGCTCGGCGAGTCCACGCCCTTCCGGCAGGAGCAGGCCGACGAGCGCGTCAAGGGCACCTGGGAATCGCGCAGCGGGCAGGAGGCCGCCGACGCCTCCGTCGCCGGGCGGCTGCGCATCGCCCCCGGCGAGCGCGTGATGCGCACCGACTACGTCTTCCGCGCCGTCGGCGAGCCCGCCATGCTCTCCACCTCCTGGGAGCCGCTCGCCCTCACCGGCCGTACGCCCGTGATGCTGCCCGAGGAGGGGCCGCTGGCCGGGCGCGGCGTGGTCGAGCGCATGGCCGCCATCGACCTCGTCGTCGACAACGTCGTGGAAGAGGTCGGCGCCCGGCCGGGCCTCGCCGAGGAGGCCCTCGCCCTCGGCGGCGTCCCCGGCCACTCCGTGCTCGTCGTCTCCCGTACGTACTTCGCCGGCGGCTGCCCCGTCGAGACCGCCGACGTCGTCGTCCTCGCCGAGCGGTACCGCGTCTCCTACCACCTGCCGGTCAAGTAACCGCCCGGCGGGACCGCCCCCTCGCCCCGCGGTATCGCGTCCCTTACCAGCCACCCGTCGCGCGGCCCGCCCAGGGCCGCTTCGACCTCGCCCCGCCCAGTTTTCCAGTCGGTTATCGGCCATTGGTCGCTGTCTTCCCTCATCTTGGCCATTTCGCCTGCTTCCTGGTTCCCTCGCAGGTCAGTAGGGGGTTCGGGGGTTCTCCGGGCTTCGTCACAGGTCTGTGCCAAGTTGCCGCGGCAGGCCGCTATCACCCTCTTTGCCCCGGTAAGGCCGCCACCCACCCGGTGTTGCAAACCTCACATACGCCCAGGTCAGGGCCTCGTCGCGGAATTTTCGCCCCGTGATCGCTCGTAGGATGGCGCGGTTTGCGTCCTGCCGTGGGAGAGAACGAAGAAAAGGAGATCCGGGGCTTGAGTACCGAGCAGGGTTCCCACTCGAATTACCGCCGCACGCTCGGACCGGTGGCCCTGACGGCCGTCGGTCTCGGGTCGATCATCGGCTCCGGCTGGCTCTTCGGCGCCGAACGCGCCGCCTCCATCGCCGGTCCCGCCGCCATCCTGGCCTGGGTCATCGGCGCCGCGGTCGCGCTGACCATCGCGCTGACCTACACCGAGCTCGGCTCGATGTTCCCGAAGGCCGGCGGCATGGTCCGGTACGGGCAGTACTCGCACGGCTCGCTCGCCGGGTACCTCGCCGCCTGGGCCAACTGGATCGCCATCGTCTCCGTCATACCCGGGGAGGCGACCGCCTCCGTCCAGTACATGAGCTCCTGGGACTTCTCCTGGGCCGCGGGTCTCTACAACGGCAAGGAGCTGACCGGCAGCGGCGTCGCGCTCGCCAGCGTCCTGCTGGTCTTCTACTTCTTCCTCAACTGGTTCGCGATCACGCTGTTCGCCAAGACCAACAACGCGATCACCGTCTTCAAGGTCGTCGTCCCGATCCTGACCGCGGGCGCCCTGATGCTGGCGCACTTCGACACCAGCAACGTCAAGGACAACGGCGGCTTCACGCCGAACGGCTGGAGCGCCGTCTTCACCGCCGTCGCCGTCTCCGGCATCGTCTGGGCGTACAACGGCTTCCAGTCCCCGCTGAACATGGCGGGCGAGGCCCGCAACCCCGGCAAATCGCTGCCCAAGGCCGTCATCGGCTCGATCGTCATCGCGCTCATCATCTACGTCGCGCTCCAGATCGCCTTCCTGATGGCCGTCCCCGCCGCCGACCTCAGCGAGGCGGGAAGCTGGGCGCACCTCTCGTACAACTCCCCGCTCGCCGACCTCTCCCTGGCCTGGGGCCTGAACTGGCTGGCGATGCTGCTGTACGCGGACGCCTTCATCTCCCCGTCCGGTACGGGCATGATCTACGCGGCCACCACCTCGCGCATGATCCACGGCGTACAGGAGAACGGCCACCTGCCGGGCATCTTCGGCAAGGTCGACCCCAAGACCGGCGTCCCGCGCCCGGCGCTCGTGCTCAACCTCGTCGTCGCCTTCCTCTTCCTGGCCGTCTTCCGCGGCTGGGGCTCGCTGGCCGAGATCGTCTCCGTCGCGACCGTCATCTCCTACATCACCGGCCCCGTCGCCGTGATGTCGCTGCGCCGCCTCGCGCCGGACCTCAAGCGCCCGGTCAAGCTGCGCGTCATGCCGGTCGTCGCACCCATCGCGATGGTCTTCGGCTCCCTGGTGCTCTACTGGGGCCGCTGGCCGCTCACCGGCAAGGTCATCCTGATCATGGCCGTCGGGCTGCCCGTCTGGGCCTGGTACGAGCTGCGCAAGCCCTGGGCCGAACTCAAGCCGCACCTCAAGGCGGGCGCCTGGATGGTGGCCTACCTCCTCGTCATGGCCTGCGTCTCGTGGGCCGGCGGCACCGACTTCGGCGGCCAGGGATATCTGGCCGAGGGCTGGGACATCGTCACCGTCGTCCTGATCGGCCTCGTCTTCTACGTGTGGGGCGTGCGCAGCGCGTGGCGCAACCCCTCCCTCGTGGCCGTGGAGCGGGAAATGGCCGCCGCGGCCGAAGCCGAGGCCCAGGCCGAGGCCGCCGGCGCCGCCGATGCCGACGCGGCCCGGCGCGCGTAGCGGGGCAGCGGGGCCGGCCGGGGCAGCGCGGGCGTGAGGGCAGCGGGCAGCGCCGCGCGGGCGGCGCTTCCGGTGGCCGGATGAATGCCTCTTCGTGAATTCCTGTATCCGCTGAGTAAAGGTCGGGCGTAGGCTCGGGCATATGCGGATTGCGGTTTCGTCATGAGGAGTCGAGGGGCGTACGCCGGAGTGCGCCGCGACGGAGAGGGCGGGGCTATGAATGACGGCGACCCGACCCTGCCCTGGCTGGTCGTCCGGCAGGACGACAACGGCAACAGCTACCGCGTGGGCCGCTACGCCACCAAGTCGGAGGCCGAGCAGGTCATCGGCCGGCTCGGGGTGTACGGGCAGGAGCGGCTCTACATCGTCGAGCGGGTCGGCCGCGCGGTCTCCTAGCGGGTTGGGCGTGCGGGCTACGCGCCCCGGCCCGGCTTGGCGCGCCCCGGCCCGGCTCGGCCTGCCCCGGTCCCGGCTTTGTAGGCTCCGCCCATGACGACGGCGCGTGTGGTGGTAGGCGGAGCGGTGCTCGACCAGGGGCGGCTGCTCGCCGCCCGGCGCAGTGCTCCGCCGGAACTCGCGGGCCGCTGGGAGCTGCCCGGCGGGAAGGTCGAGCCCGGCGAGACGCCCGAGCAGGCGCTCGTACGCGAACTGCGCGAGGAACTGGGCGTGGAGGTCGAGCCGCTGGAGCGGATCCCCGGAGAGTGGCCGCTGCGCCCGCCGTACGTGCTCCACGTCTGGACGGCGGGGCTCCTCGCGGGCGAACCGCGCCCGCTCCAGGACCACGACGAACTCCGCTGGCTCGCCCCCGCCGAGGCCGACGACGTGCCCTGGCTCGACTAGGACCGCCCGGCCGTCGCCGAGGCCGTCCGCCGGCTCCGAGCACGACAGTGACGGAGGCGGTGGCGGTGGCAGCGGCGTGGTGGCGGTGACAACGCCGTAGCCGGTCCGTCAGCTCCCGCCGTCGCCGAGGCCGTCCGCCGGCTCCGAGCACGACAGTGACGGAGGCGGTGGCAGCGGCGTGGTGGCGGTGGCAACGCCGTAGCCGGTCCGTCAGCTCCCGCCGTCGCCGAGGCCGTCCGCCGGCTCCGAGCGTGCCAGCCATGAGAAAGCCGTAGCCGGTCCGTCGGCTCGCGCCATCGAAGTCGTATCCGGCGTTCCCGCCGACGCGCGGCCCGTGCGATGTACCGTCAGGTCCCCGGCGCGGGCCTCGGCGCCTCGACGCACGGCGTCGAGGCGCACGGCGTCGAGGCGCACGGCGTAGAGCTGCGCGAATACGCCAATCGTGCCACCGACTTCCCGGGCAAAAGGTAGCAATTGCCCTATAGCGGGTATGTGCTGATTAACTTCCCCGAAGTCGGGCAATCCGGCGGGGCCTGCGAGAGGTCTGGGACGTGGTCGGCGTGAGCGAGAGCGCAGTGCCCCTGGCGTGGACGCCCGGGTTCGCGGAATGGAGCTTCCCCGCCGAGGCGGGTGCCGTGCGCACCGCGCGCACGCTGGTGCGCGACACGCTGGCCGAGTGGGGTCTGGAGTCGGTCAGCGATGTGTCGGTCCTGCTGGTGAGCGAGCTGGTCACCAACTCCCTGCGGCACGCCAGCGGGCCCATCGGCGTCCGCATGTACTCCCGCCGTACCCGCCCGGAGGACGCCCTCCTCCTCGTCGAGGTCTCCGACCCGCTGCCCGATCCGCCGCGGGAGCGCGTCGCCCGGCCGGAGGACGAGGGCGGACGCGGTCTCCAATTGGTGGCATGCGCCTCGCGTCGCTGGGGAACCCGGCGCGGCAAGACCGGAAAAACCGTGTGGTTCGAGCTGACCTTGCCTGGTTAGGAGTCCTACGGCGCGGGTTGAGATCGTGCTGTGATCGTGAAGGCCGTGTTCCGGATGGCCGCGGTGCTGGATACTCGGCCTTCTGATGCCGGTGCGAGCACGAGAGGCCGGAGGGGACGGGCACGTGAGCGAAACGCCAGCGGGGACCACGGGTACGCCGCAGGGAACAGATGCCGCGGTGGTGTGGCAGAGCAGCCTTCCGGGCTCGCTCTACGACTACATCCGGGTCGCCTCGTTCTCGCTAGGAGCGGACGGCCGTATCGAGCAGTGGAGCGAGCGGGCGGCCGACCTGTTCGGCGTGCCGGCGCGGGAGGCCGTGGGCAGGGACCCGGGGGAGGTCTTCCCGCCGCCCGAGGCGGCGGGCCCCGCGCAGGAGGGCGGCGCCACCGCCGGCGAGCGTGAGCGGCGGCGAGCGGCGGAGCGCGCGGACGCCCTCCCCGGTTTCCTCGGCGAGCGCGGCCTCGACGGGCACGAGCGGGTCGCCCTCGTCCCCTACCGCGCCGCCGACGGCCAGTCGGGCCTCGCCGAGATCTTCCTGATGCCGACCGAGAACGAGCGCGGCGAACGCACCGCCCTCTGTATCGTCGTCGACGTACGGGCCCTGCGCGGCATCGAGACCGACCTCGCCGCCTCGCAGGCCGTTTTCGGACAATCTCCCCTCGGGTTCTTCTTCTTCGGCACCGATCTCACCCTGGTGCGCGTCAATGAATCCTTCGCGCAGGCTTTCGGACAGCCCGTCGAGTGGCACCGCGGCCGCACCCCGCAGGACTTCCTGCCCCGCGCCGAGGCCGAGCGGCTCTCCGCCGCCCTGCGCCAAGTCCTCGACACCGGAAAGCCGGTGTCCGACCTCCAGCTCGTCGGGGCGGTCCCCAGCCGTACGGAGCGGCGGCGCTGGTCCGTATCGCTGTACCGGCTGCACAGCGGCAGCGGGCGGCCGATCGGGGTGGCGGGGCTCGCCAGCGATGTCACCGGCCGCCGCCGCGCCGAGCGCGAGGCCGCGGGCGTACGGCGCAACCTGGCGCTGCTCAACGAGGCCGGGGCGCGGATAGGCAACTCGCTCGACCTGGAGACCACCGCCCGCGAACTCCTCGACGTCGCCGTTCCGCAGTTCTGCGACCTGGCCACCGTCGACCTCTACCAGGGGCTGCTGGTCGGCGACGAGGCGCCGCCGGGGCTCGCCGACGGCAGCGCCGAGCTGCGCCGCGTGGCCTTCTCCAGCGCCGTCTCGGGCGCGCCGATCGGTTCCGAGGACGGGGAGTCGAAGCCCATTCAGGTGGGCGAGGTGCATCGTTTCCCCTTCCACTCACCGTGCGCGGTGGCGCTGCGCACCGCGCACCCCAAGGTGGTGCCCGGCCGGGAGGCCGACGAGAGCCCCGAGCTGGGGGCCGTCGTCCAGTCGACGCTGATCGTGCCGATGGTGGCGCGCGACACCGTGGTCGGGCTCGCGCAGTTCGCCCGGACGAAGGGCAGCGAGCCGTTCGGGGAGCGGGACACGGCGCTCGCGGTGGAGCTCGCGGCGCGCGCCGCCGTCTGCATGGACAACGCCCGCCTCTACCGCCGCGAGCACGAGCGCGCGCTGATCCTCCAGCGCAGCCTGCTGCCGCCGGGCGACCCCGAGGCCGCCGGCATCGAGATCGCCTGCCGCTATCTGCCGGGCAACACCGCCACCGAGGTCGGCGGCGACTGGTTCGACGTCATAGAGCTGCCCGGCCACCGGACCGCCATCGTCGTCGGCGATGTCATGGGCCGCGGCCTGCGCGCCGCCGTCGCCATGGGCGAACTCCGGACGGCCGTACGGACGCTGGCGCTGCTCGACCTGGAGCCGGCCGAGGTGCTGTCCGCGCTCGACGAGGTCGCGCACGGCCTCGGCACGCCCGGCGGGAAGCAGTCCTCGGCGCGTTCGGCGCGCGGCAGCGGCAAGGACGCCGACCTCTCCGAGGTGTACCTCGCGACCTGCGTCTACGCCGTGTACGACCCGGTGACGCGGCGGGCCACGTTCGCCAACGCCGGGCATCTGCCGCCCGTGCTCGTCGAACCGGGCGAGCCCGCCCTGCTGCTGGACGTACCGCCGGGCATGCCGCTCGGCGTCGGCGGCGAGCCGTTCGAGGAGACCGAGGTCGACCTGCCGGACGGCGCGCTGCTCGCGCTCTACACCGACGGCCTGGTCGAGTCCCGCGACCAGTCGCTCGACGACGGGCTGCGCGCCTTCCGCGAGGCGCTCACGGACCCGTCGCCCGTGCTGGAGGACGTCTGCGACCATGTGCTCGGCGCGCTCGACACCCACCACGGCGAGGACGACATCGCGCTGCTGATGGCGCGGGTGCAGGGGCTGCCCGCCGAGTCGGTGGGGGACTGGCACCTGCCGCCGGAGCCGCGCTCGGTGGCCCGCGCCCGGGAGCTGGCGCGCGAGAAGCTGACGGCCTGGGGCCTGGACAACCTCGTGGACACGGCGGAGCTGCTGGTCAGCGAGTTGGTGACGAACGCCCTGCGGTACGGGGAGGGCGAGATACGGCTCCGGCTGCTGCTCGATCGCACCCTGGTCTGCGAGGTCTGGGACGGCGGTCTCGTGCAGCCCCGCCGCCGCCGGGCCCGCGACACCGACGAGGGCGGCCGCGGCCTCCAGCTCGTCGGCCTCCTCAGCGCCGCCTGGGGCAGCCGCCGCACCCCGCACGGCAAGACGGTCTGGTTCGAACTCGCCCTCCCGGACGGCGATTCGCCGGGCGTGGACGCGGTGGAGGCGTTGCTGAGCCTGTACTGACGGAGCTCAGCCTGTACTGACGGAGCTCAGCCGGTACGGACGGAGTTCAGCCGGTACTGACGGACGCGGCGGAGCGGGTCACTCCGCCAGCCGTCCCCGGGTCCCCCCGCCGCCGAACGTGGCGGGGAGCAGGCCGCCGAGGATGATGCCGCCCAGCAGCGCGCCGCCGATCGCCCCGGCGGGGTGCGGGGACTGCGGGGCGTACGGGCCGGCGTGGGCGTTCTGGTCGGCGAAGCCGCGTACGTCCCGCTCGGCCAGCTCGCGCGCCTGCCGGGCCAGCGCCTCCGCGCGCCGCGCCTCCGGCAGCAGCCGGGCGGCGGCCGCGTCGTCCGTGGCGTCGGCGGCCTCCTCCGCCCGCGTCAGATGGCGCTCGGCCTCGGCCAGCCGGGTGCGGGCCCGGCTGCCGATCGCCCCGCGGTGGGTGCACACGAAGTCGCGCGCGGCGGCGACGTCGCCGCGCGCCGCGAGCAGGGCGCGCGCCCCCAGCGCCCAGGCGCGCCGCTCGCGCGCCTCCGTCCCCTCTTCGTTCAGCAGCTCGTCGAGCCCGGCCGCCGCGTCCTCGACCCGCTGGAGGGCGGCGAGCGGGTCGTAGCGGCCGCCCGCCAGGTCCCGTCCGGTCTGGGCGAGCGCGCGCTCCGTACGGGCGATACGGGCGCACAGCTCGCTCGCCCGCTCGCCGCCGAGGTCCCCGGCGCGCAGGCCGCTGCGGTCGGCCAGCAGGGCGCGGGCGCGGGCCAGGTCGGCCTCGGTCTCGGGCAGCAGGGCGCGCAGCCGCTTCGCGGCGCGGAGCACGCCGTGCGTGTGGCGCAGTACGGCGGTGGTGAGCGTACGGGCCTGGGCGAGCGCGGCCTCGGCGGCGCGGATGGCGGGGGCCGCGGCGGCCGGGTCGCGCTCGGCCAGCGACCGGCGGGCCTGGGCGAGCCCCGCCGTGGCGAAGGCGAGGCGGTCGCGGGCCTCGGCCGGGTGCTGCGCGACGGGCGCCAGCGCGGACGCGGTGCAGCCGCGCGCCAGATCGGCCAGGGCGGCCTCGGCGTGGTCGATGCGCGGCGCCAGCGCCTCGGTGGCCTCCTCGGCGCGGGCGAGCAGTTGGGGCGCGTTCTCCTTGAGGGCGCGGAGCCGGTCGAACGCGTCGGACTCCGCGTCGAGCCGCCGGTTGGCGCTGGTGCAGCGGGAGAGGATCTCGTCGAGCGTGTACCGGCGGGTTTCGGCGTCCTGGTGGGGCGCGTCGTCGAGCCGCTGCCGCAGCCGGAAGGCGCGTGCGGCCTCCCCCCGGGCGTATGCCACGGCCTCCGCGAACGGCAGCGCCGCCCGCCGGCCGAATTGGTCGATGGCGAGGTCCAGTTCCTCCTCGCTCGTACGGATGGCGTCATCCGTCTCCACGAGTATCTGTGCCGCCTCGGCGTCCAACGCGGTCAGCGGGGTGAGCGGTTGGGCCAACCGGGTGAATCCGGCGAGGGCGGGGGCCGGGGCGGCGGCGCGGCGGTCCCGGGCGCGGCGGCCGCGCCGGGCGAGGAGGTAGCCGCCGAGCGCGCAGGAGCCCATCACGAGGAGGGCGGGCAGCCAGACGCCGCGCCCGCCCGGCACGAGCGCCTCCCCGCCGGGGTCGTCCGCGCCGGGGGTGAGGGCGGGGGTGCGTACGGGCCGCCCTTGGAGCACCGCCTGGTACCCGGCGGCGGCGCCGATGGCCGCGTCGGCCCAGGCGTGCGACGCCAGCGCGGGTTCGATGGCGGCCGTGGCGACGCGGTCGAGCTGGGCGGGGCGGAAGCCGGAGTCGTCGGCGGCCGAGACGGCGTAGCGGCGGTCGTGGGTGGCGATGGCCAGGACCAGGTCGCGGGGGCCGAGGCCGTTGCGGTCGGCGGTGGCGTCGGCCCAGTCGTGGCCCGCGCGGCCGGAGAAGTCCCGCACGTAGGTGACGAAGAGCTGCACCCGCGCCTCGCGGCGCAGCCGTTCGAGGGCCGTGGCCACCTCCGCGCGCCGCTCGCGGAGCGCCCCGACGGTGTCGGTGATCCGGCCCGTGCGCGCCAGGTCGAGGGGGCCGTCGGCGCGCGCGGGGGGCGCCAGGAGCAGGACGCACAGCGCCAGGAGGGCGCACACCGTGGCCCAGCCGGGTGCCCCCGATCCGTACCGCCTCAGAAGCCGCGTCACATTTGGGAGCGTATGACCGTTCCGCCTGCTCCGCGACCGGTCGCGGGGGCCGGGGCGGGAACCGGCCGAGGGCCCCGGGGCGGGGGCCGGACGAGGGACCCGGGCGAACGGGCGCGCCCGGAGCAGCGCCCGCCCCGGCCCGCCGCAGGAGCCATGCCGCGGGAGCCATGCCCGCCACGGGCGCTGTGCCCCTCACTCCCCCCGGCGGCGGATCTTGTTCCCCAGCCAGACCAGCGGGTCGTACTTGCGGTCCACCGCCCGCTCCTTCAGCGGGATCAGCGCGTTGTCGGTGATCTTGATGTGTTCCGGGCAGACCTCCGTGCAGCATTTGGTGATGTTGCAGTAGCCCAGGCCGTGCTCCTCCTGCGCGCTCCGCTTGCGGTCGACGCCCATCTCGTCCGCCGCGTCCAGCGGGTGCATGTCCAGCTCGGCGACGCGCATCAGGAAGCGGGGGCCCGCGAAGGCGGCCTTGTTCTCCTCGTGGTCGCGCACCACATGGCAGGTGTCCTGGCACAGGAAGCACTCGATGCACTTGCGGAACTCCTGCGAGCGCCCCACGTCCTCCTGGCGCATCCGGTACTCGCCCGCCTTCAGGTCCGCGGGCGGCACGAACGCCGGGACCTCGCGCGCCTTCGCGTAGTTGAAGGACACGTCCGTCACCAGGTCCCGTACGACCGGGAAGGCGCGCAGCGGCGTCACCGTCACCGTCTCGTCCTGGCCGAAGACCGACATCCGCGTCATGCATAGCAGCCGCGGCCGGCCGTTGATCTCGGCGCTGCACGAACCGCACTTGCCCGCCTTGCAGTTCCACCGGACGGCCAGGTCGGGCGCCTGGGTGGCCTGGAGGCGGTGGATGATGTCGAGGACCACCTCGCCCTCGTTGACCGCGATCTCGAAGTCCGCGAGGCCCCCGCCGACCGCATCACCCCGCCACACCTTGAAGTGGGCCTGATAGCTCACGGCGTCAGCTCCTCGTCCGTCAGGTACTTGGCCAGTTCGTCCCGCTCGAAGAGGGCGAGCAGATCGGGCCGGATGGGCGGCGACTCGCGCCGCTCCAGGGCGATCTGGCCGAGCGCCGGGTCCGCGGCCGCCGGCCCGGCCCCCTCCTGGGCTGCGGCGAACCGGCACACCAGATTGGCCCGCCGCCACCGCCGGTCCATCTCCGGATAGTCGTCGCGGGTGTGTCCGCCCCGGCTCTCCGTGCGCTCCAGGGCCGCGCGCGCCACGCACTCGCTGACCAGCAGCATGTTCCGCAGGTCGAGCGAGAGGTGCCAGCCGGGGTTGAACTGCCGGTGCCCCTCGACGCCCGTACGCCGCGCCCGGCCCCGCAGATCGGCGAGCCGGTCCAGCGCCTCGCGCATCTCCGGGGCCTTGCGGATGATGCCCACCAGGTCGTTCATCGTCTGCTGGAGCTCCTGGTGCAGGGTGTACGGGTTCTCGGCCGGGCCGCTCGCCCGCGGGTCCGGGCCGCCCTCGGCGCTGAACGGGCGCAGCGCCTCGGCCGCCGCCGCGGCGACGTCCGCCTCGGTGGGGCGGGGCCGTTCGCCGCCGGTCAGCGAGGCCGTGTACTGGGCCGCGTACAGCCCGGCGCGGCGGCCGAAGACCAGCAGGTCGGAGAGGGAGTTGCCGCCGAGCCGGTTGGAGCCGTGCATGCCGCCCGCGACCTCGCCCGCCGCGAAGAGGCCGGGCACCCCGGCCGCGGCGGCGGTGTCGGGGTCCACGTCCACGCCGCCCATCACGTAGTGGCAGGTGGGGCCGACCTCCATCGCCTCGGCGGTGATGTCGACGTCCGCCAGCTCCTTGAACTGGTGGTGCATGGACGGCAGCCGGCGCTTGATGACCTCGGCGGGCATGCGCGTGGAGACGTCCAGGAACACGCCGCCGTGCGGGGTGCCGCGGCCCGCCTTGACCTCGGAGTTGATGGCGCGGGCCACCTCGTCGCGGGGGAGCAGCTCGGGCGGGCGGCGGTTGTTGTCCGGGTCCTCGTACCAGCGGTCGCCCTCGTCCTCGGACTGCGCGTACTTCTCCTTGAACACATCCGGGACGTACCCGAACATGAACCGCTCGCCCTCGCTGTTGCGCAGCACCCCGCCGTCGCCGCGCACGGACTCGGTGACGAGGATGCCCTTCACGGACGGCGGCCAGATCATGCCGGTCGGGTGGAACTGCACGAACTCCATGTTGATCAGCGGGGCCCCGGCGAGCAGCGCCAGCGCGTGCCCGTCGCCCGTGTACTCCCAGGAGTTGGACGTCACCTTGAAGGACTTGCCGATGCCGCCGGTGGCCAGCACCACCGCCGGCGACTCGATAGTGAAGAAACGGCCGGACTCGCGCTCGTACCCGAAGACGCCCGCGACCCGCTCGCCGTCCTTGAGCACGCGGGTGACCGTGCACTCCTGGAAGACCTTCAGCCGCGCCTCGTAGTCGCCGAACTCGCGGAAGTCCTCCTGCTGAAGGCTGACGATCTTCTGCTGGAGGGTGCGGATCAGCTCCAGCCCCGTACGGTCGCCGACGTGCGCGAGGCGCGGGTACTCGTGTCCGCCGAAGTTGCGCTGCGATATGCGCCCGTCCGCCGTGCGGTCGAAGAGCGCGCCCCAGGTCTCCAGCTCCCACACCCGGTCCGGGGCCTCGCGCGCGTGCAGCTCCGCCATCCGCCACTGGTTGAGGAACTTCCCGCCGCGCATCGTGTCGCGGAAGTGCACCTGCCAGTTGTCGCCCTCGTTGACATTTCCCATGCTGGCCGCGATGCCGCCCTCGGCCATCACGGTATGGGCCTTGCCGAACAGGGACTTGCAGATCACCGCGGTCCGCATGCCCTGCTCGCGCGCCTCGATCGCCGCCCGCAGCCCGGCGCCGCCCGCGCCGACCACGACCACGTCCCAGCTCTGCCGTTCCTCGTGCGTCATCAGCCGCGCCCCATCAGAAGAACCTCGGATCGTCGAATACGCCGCTCGCCACCAGATACACATAGAGGTCGGCCGCCATCACGCTCACCAACGACGCCCAGGCCAGCAACGCGTGACGGCTATTCAGTTTTCCTGCCCAGCTCCACAGGCGATAGCGCACCGGATGCTTGGAGAAGTGCTTGAGCCGGCCGCCGACGATATGCCGGCACGAGTGGCAGGAGAGCGTGTACGCCCAGATCAGGACGATGTTGGCGAGCAGCACGAGGGTGCCCAGACCCATGTGGCCCCACTCGCCCCGCTCGTCGCGGAAGCCGAGCGCGGTGTCGTAGGTGAGGATCAGCGCGACGATCACCGCGAAGTAGAAGAAGTAGCGGTGGACGTTCTGGAGGATCAGCGGGAACCGCGTCTCGCCGCCGTACTTCTTGTGCGGCTCGGCCACCGCGCAGGCGGGCGGCGACGCCCAGAAGCTGCGGTAGTACGCCTTGCGGTAGTAGTAGCAGGTCAGCCGGAAGCCCAGCGGGAAGATCAGGATCAGCAGGGCGGGGGACAGCCCCCACCACGCGCCGAAGATCTCCCAGTCCGCGCCGCCCTTCATGGGCACGCAGTTCTCCGCGACGCAGGGCGAGTAGAACGGCGACACATAGGGCGCCGCGTAGTAGTCGTCACCGGCGAACGCCCGCCACGTCGAGTAGACGACGAAGACGAGCAGTCCGGCCGCGGTGCCGGCGGGCACCAGCCACCAGCGGTCGGTGCGCAGATGGCGGGCCGGGATCGCGGCGCGCGACGCGTGGTGCACGCCGCGCGCGGTCATATCGCCGGGCGTGACTTCGGGGTCGGTACCAGTGGTCAAAGGGAACTCCGGAAGGAGTGGGGGTGGAAGTCGGCGTACGGGCTCGGGGCCGCCTCTTCGCTACGGGGCCCCGCGGTCGCGCGCGCCCAGGCCCTCGTCCTCGGCGTCCGCCCACAGCGAGCTGTCGTACGGCGCGTCGGGGATCGGCACCATCACGGGCTTAGGCCGCTCCGGCGGGGCGCTCTCGCGCAGCAGGGCGACGCTCTCGCGCAGATGGTCGGCGTCGGTGCGGACGCGCCTGATCTCCAGGTCGCCGCTGCCGACCCGCTGCTCCAGCCGGACCACGGACCGTACGAGGTCGTCGAGGCAGCGCTGAACAGCCGTCAACTCATCGTTCAGGGACATGACTTGCTCACACCTCCGCGCTGGCGGGTGGCGACGCTCATGCGACTGCGAGTGTTGCGCGTCACACCCCTCAAGGGGAAGACGGCGGTCCCGATCGCGCCTTCGCGGCGGCGCGTTCGGGACGCGGGCCGTACGCGCGCCTGCCCCCGCCGCCGGCCCCGCGCCGCGTCCCTCGCGCCCCCTCGCGCATTCCCGACTCGCACGCCTGTGCGCTTACGCCGTGTTCGTCCAGCCGGGTGGCTTGCCGCCCCGCCCCGCCGTGTCGGCGCGCCATCGCCCGGACCGTCGCCTTCAGTGGCTGGCAGTACATGTGATCAGCGGCACATTAAGCCGAATGTGCCGTACGCGTCCGGGGCCCCGGACCCCAGCCGGGGCCCCGGGAACCCGGCACCGCACCCGTCAGTGAACGAACCAACCCGGCCGCGTCGCAGGAGGCCGGGCGGGCGAGCCCCGGAGGTACCAGCCATGGCCCACGACGGCGTCCCGAGAGGCACCGCACCCCGCACCGGCCCCTGCCGCCGGGCCCGCCGGCGCCGCCGCGCCGCGCTGCTGGCGGCCGGCGCGCTGCTCCCGCTGCCCGCCCTGGCCGGCTGCTCCTCGGACGACGGCCCCGCCGCCGCGCCCCCGGCCCCCATGGACGTGGCGCGCACCGCCCGCGCCGACGTCGCCGACCGGGGCACCCTGCGCTGGGCCGTGGACGAGCTGCCCGGCACCCTCAACGCCTTCCAGGCCGACGCCGACGCCGCCACCGAGCGTGTCGCCGGGGCCGTACTGCCCGCCCTCTTCACCCTCGACCAGCGCGGCCGGCCCCGCCGCAACCCCGACTACCTGCGCGGCGCCGAGACCGTCGAGCGCGAGCCCAAGCAGATCGTCGTCTACAAGCTCAACCCGAAGGCCGTCTGGAGCGATGGCCGCGCGCTGGGCGCCGCCGACTTCGCCGCCCAGTGGAAGGCCCTCAGCGGCAAGGACCACGGGTACTGGACGGCCCGCAACGCCGGCTACGACCGGATCGAGAAGGTCGAAGCGGGCGTTAAGCCGCACGAGGTCAAGGTCACCTTCGCCCGGCCGTACGCCGACTGGGCCGGGCTCTTCACGCCGCTGTACCCGCGCACCGTGATGGGCTCCCCGGACGCCTTCAACGACGACGCCCGCAAGGACCTCAAGGTCGCGGCCGGACCCTTCGCGGTCGCGGGCCGCGACTCCGGCGCCGGCACCCTGACCCTCGCCCGCAACCCGAAGTGGTGGGGCGACCGCGCCAAACTCGACAAGCTCGTGCTGCGGGCCGTACCGCGCGAGCGCCGCGCCGCCTCCCTCACCGCGGACACCGTCGACCTCGCCGCCGTCGACGCCGCCACCGCCGCGCACATCAACGCCGCCCACCGGCCCGTCGGACAGGGCCGCAAGGGCGCCGCCGGATCGCCCGCCGACGGCACGGGCGGGCGCGCGGCGGCGGCCGCGATGCGGGCCTGGGCCGAGGCGCACGGCACGCCGGAGGGGAGCGCGAAGGTCGCCGCCGACGCGCGGCACCGGCGCGAGGAGGCCGCCCGGACCGCGGCCCGCTCGCGGGCCCTGCGCGCGTACACCGTCCGCAAGTCCCTGGAGCCCGCCTACACCCAGCTCGCGCTCAACGGCGCGTCCGGGCCGCTCGCCGACGAGCGGGTGCGGCGGGCCGTCGCCCGCGCCATCGACCGCGAGGGGATCGCCGCCGAGGTGCTCGGCCCGCTGGGGCTGCCCTCGGAGCCGCTCGGCAGCCATCTGCTGATGGCCGGCCAGCAGGGGTACGAGGACCACAGCGGCGCGATCGGCGGCGCGGACGCCCAGGCGGCGCAGGCCCTGCTCGCCGACGCGGGCTGGCAGCAGCACGGCGGCCCGATCGCGCGGAAGAAGGTCGGCGGGAAGGCCGAGGCGGACCTCGGCGCCGGCGCCAAGGCCGACAGGGACACCAAGGGGGCGAGCGGCGAGGGCAGCGACAAGGGCAACGGGAAGGGCAGCGACGGCAAGGAGCATGTGCACGGCCGCTCCGGGCCCGAAGGGCCCAAGGACCCCAAGGGCGTCGCCGCCCCGGTCCGCATGAAGAACGGCCAGAAGCTGTCCCTCCGCTTCGTCCTGCCGCGCGGCGCCGCCGCCGAGCCGCTGCGCGCCGTGGGCGACCGCATCGCCCGCAGCCTGGACGCCATCGGGGTGCGCACGGAGATCACCAAGGTCGCCGACGACAGCTACTTCAAGGACTACATCGCCTCGGGCGGCTACGACCTGGCCCTGTACTCCTGGCCCGCCACCGCCTATCCGGCGACCGACGCCCGGCCGATCTTCGCCAAGCCGCAGCCCGCCCCCGACGGCTCGCTGCTCGTCGAGCAGAACTACACCAGGGTCGGCACCGACCAGATCGACCAGCTCTTCGACCAGGCCGCGGCCGAGCTGGACGCCGGCGCCTCGCGGGACCTCGTCGAGCGCGCGGACGCCCGGATCTGGGCGGCGGCCGGCTCGATCCCGCTCTACCAGCGCCCCGAGCTGATCGCCGCCAAGTCGGACGTCGCCAACGCCGGTGCCTTCGGCTTCGCCACCCCCCGTTACCAGGACATCGGTTTCCGGAAGTGAGCCGCCCGGGGCTCCGGGTGCCGCGCGCCGGGACGCCAGGTGTACGGAACGTGGCGGTGAGACGAATCACCGCAGGTCAGGGCCGGTACGTACGGGCTGAGGCGGCCTAGGTCGCCGCAGCCACGTACCATGGGGTGAGGCCGTGGCGTGATCTGCCCGGCAGGCACGCGTACCGGACCGTACGCGGAGCCACCCACGATTCCGGGAGAAGCGCCGCAAGTATGCCCACGCGCCACGACATTCGTAACGTAGCCATCGTCGCCCACGTCGACCACGGCAAGACGACCCTCGTCGACGCCATGCTGAAGCAGGCCGGCGCCTTCGCTGCCCATCAGCACCTCGACGAACGCATGATGGACTCGAACGACCTTGAGCGCGAGAAGGGCATCACCATTCTCGCGAAGAACACCGCCGTGAAGTACCACCCCAAGGGCGGCGGCGATGTCATCACGATCAACATCATCGACACCCCCGGCCACGCCGACTTCGGCGGCGAGGTCGAGCGCGGTCTGTCGATGGTGGACGCGGTCGTGCTGCTGGTGGACGCCTCCGAGGGCCCGCTGCCGCAGACCCGCTTCGTGCTGCGCAAGGCGCTGGACGCCAAGCTGCCCGTCATCCTGTGCATCAACAAGACGGACCGCCCGGACTCCCGCATCGACGAGGTCGTCAACGAGACGTACGACCTCTTCCTGGACCTGGACGCGGACGAGGACCAGATCGAGTTCCCGATCGTCTACGCCTGCGCGCGCGACGGCGTCGCCTCGCTGACCAAGCCGGAGAACGGCACGGTCCCGGCGGACAGCGACTCCCTGGAGCCGTTCTTCTCCACCATCCTGGGCACCGCCCCGGCCCCCGAGTACGACGAGGGCGCGCCGCTCCAGGCGCACGTCACCAACCTGGACGCCGACAACTTCCTCGGCCGTATCGCGCTCTGCCGCGTCGAGCAGGGCGAGCTGCGCAAGGGCCAGCAGGTCGCGTGGATGAAGCGGGACGGCTCCGTCCAGAACGTCAAGATCACCGAGCTGCTGATGACCGAGGCGCTCACCCGCAAGCCGGCCGAGGTGGCCGGGCCGGGCGACATCTGCGCCGTCGCGGGCATCCCGGACATCATGATCGGCGAGACCCTGGCCGACCCCGAGAACCCCGTCGCGCTGCCGCTCATCACCGTCGACGAGCCCGCGATCTCGATGACCATCGGCACCAACACCTCGCCGCTGGTCGGCAAGGGCGGCAAGGGCCACAAGGTCACCGCCCGCATGGTCAAGGACCGCCTCGACAAGGAGCTCATCGGCAACGTGTCGCTGAAGGTCCTGGACACCGAGCGCCCCGACGCGTGGGAGGTGCAGGGCCGCGGCGAGCTGGCGCTGGCCATCCTCGTCGAGACGATGCGCCGGGAGGGCTTCGAGCTGACCGTCGGCAAGCCGCAGGTGGTCACCAAGGAGATCAACGGCAAGGTCCACGAGCCGACCGAGCGGATGACCATCGACTGCCCCGAGGAATACCTCGGCGCGGTCACGCAGCTCATGGCCACCCGCAAGGGCCGCATGGAGACCATGACGAACCACGGCTCCGGCTGGGTCCGCATGGAGTTCGTCGTCCCGGCCCGCGGCCTGATCGGCTTCCGCACGGAGTTCCTCACGGACACCCGCGGCACCGGCATCGCGCACTCCATCTTCGAGGGCCACGAGCCGTGGTTCGGCGACCTGCGGACCCGTAACAACGGCTCGCTGGTGGCGGACCGGGCGGGCGTCGTGACGCCGTTCGCGATGATCAACCTCCAGGAGCGCGGCGTGATCTTCGTCGAGCCGACCACCGAGGTCTACGAGGGCATGATCATCGGTGAGAACTCGCGCTCCGACGACATGGACGTGAACATCACCAAGGAGAAGAAGCTCACCAACATGCGCGCCGCGTCCGCGGACTCCACCGAGAACGTGGTGCCGCCGCGCAAGCTCTCCCTGGAGCAGTCCCTGGAGTTCTGCCGCGAGGACGAGTGCATCGAGGTGACCCCGGAGACGGTCCGTATCCGCAAGGTCGTCCTCGACCAGAAGGAGCGCGGCCGCGCCGCCGCCCGCGCCAAGCGCTGACATTCCGCTTTCCGCGCCAGGCGCTGACGCATCGCGGCCGGCTACGGCCGGTGCGTATCGACGGCCCGGCATTCCGCATCACGCGGGGTGCCGGGCCGTCGGCGTGATGGGTGATCATGTGTTCGCCGCGCAAGGGAATTAAGAGTGCGTCGTGTCCGGATAGCGGCGATCACTGTCCGAATGGAGTGCTAACAGTCCGTTTCGCGGTTGTCTGTCTGTGATGCGTTTGTCCGGATATCGGGTCTTCGCGCGTAACTGATGTGACCAAAGCGAGACCCTTTAAGTGTGGTTTACGGGCCGCGCGTACTTAATAGTTGGCTCCATTGGGCTCGGGTCAATGGGTCACGCGCTGTGGGGAGCGCCGACTCACGAGCACACTCGGGGGCTCTCTCAGCGCGGTTGTCAGGGGTGTCAGCCACTGCTTTGGGAGCCCGTTTCATAACGACAGTGGACTCCTGAGGAGGCAAACCCATGCGCGGTGCGAAGAGCGCAGCTTGGGTCGCAGGTGCGATAGCCGTGGCGCTGACCGCGACGGCTTGCGGTGGCGGCAGCAGCAGCAAGGACAGCGCCGGTGGCGCCGTGGACCCGGACGGGGTCTTCAGCTACCAGGGCGTCGAGCCGCAGAACCCGCTCCAGCCGGCCAACGCCAACGAGGTCGGCGGCGGTCGCGTCCTGGACAACCTCTTCCGGGGTCTGACCGAGTTCGACCCGAAGACCGGCGCGCTGAAGATGGCCGCCGCCGAGAAGATCGAGACCAAGGACTCCCAGCACTTCACCGTCACGCTGAAGCCGGGCTGGACCTTCCACAACGGCGAGCCCGTCACCTCCAGCTCGTTCGTCGACGCCTGGAACTGGGGCGCGAACACCAAGAACGCGCAGATCAACAGCTCCTGGTTCGAGGACATCAAGGGCTACGAGGACGTCCACCCGGCCAGCGGCGACCCGAAGACCGACAAGATGTCGGGTCTCCAGGTCAAGGACGACAAGACCTTCACCATCGAGCTGAAGCAGCCGGTCTCGTACTTCCAGTACAAGCTGGGCTACGTGGCGCTCTCGCCGCTGCCCAAGGCGTTCTTCAAGGACCCGAAGGGCTTCGGCCAGAAGCCGGTCGGCAACGGTCCCTACCAGTTCGTGAGCTGGGACCACAACGTCAAGATCACGACGAAGCGCTTCGACAACTACAAGGGTGACGACAAGGCCAAGAACGGCGGCGTCATCTTCAAGGTCTACCCGAAGCCCGAGGCCGCGTACCAGGACATCCTGTCCAACAACCTCGACACGCTGGACCAGGTCGACCCGACCGACCTCAGCAAGTACAAGCAGGACCTCGGCGACCGCGCCATCGACCAGCCGATGGCCGGCACCGTCAACATCGGCTTCGCGATGTACGACGACGCCTGGAAGGGCGTCGACAAGGCCAAGGTCCGCCAGGGCCTGTCGATGGCCATCGACAGGAAGAGCATCGGCGAGAAGGTCCTGCAGGGCTCCCGTGAGCCCGCGACCGGCTTCGTGGCGCCCGGCACCGTCGGCTACCAGAAGAACGACAGCGACGTCTTCAAGTTCAACCCCGACAAGGCGAAGCAGCTCATCAAGGAGGGCGGCGGCGTCCCGGGCAACAAGCTCACCATCCTCTACAACAGCGACGGCGGCCACCAGGGCTGGGTCGACGCGGTGTGCAACTCCATCACCCAGGCCACCGGGATCGCCTGCGACGGCAACCCCAAGCCGGACTTCAAGACCGCCCGTGACCTGATCACGTCCAAGAAGCTCAAGGCCGGCGAGATGTACCGCACCGGCTGGCAGGCGGACTACCCGCACAACGCGAGCTTCCTCGCCGATGTCTTCCGTACCGGGGCGGCCTCCAACGACTCCGGCTACAGCAGCAAGGAGTTCGACGAGATGGCGGACAAGGCCGACAAGGCCAAGACGCCCGAGGAGTCGGCGAAGCTGTACGGCGAGGCGGAGAAGATCCTCGAAAAGGACATGCCGCAGATCCCGCTCTGGTACTACAAGTCGAACGCCGGTTACTCGACGCACGTCAAGAACGTGACCTACGACTGGATCGGCCAGCCGGTCTGGACGCAGGTCGAGGTTCTCAAGAAGTAAGTCCGGCCGGCCAACCGCGCGGCGATGCGCGAACGCCGCCGTTAGCGGTCAGACAGATCGCGCGACTGCCGTCGACTCCCCTGAAGGACAGACAGGGGGGTCGGCGGCAGCCGCGCCGATCGCATTGGAGGAACGATGGGGCGTTATATCCTTCGACGCCTGCTCCAGATGATCCCGGTGTTCATCGGCACCACATTGATCATCTTCTTGATGGTGTACGCGCTGCCCGGCGACCCCGTGAAGGCGCTGTTCGGTGACAAGGCCGCGGACCCGGCCACCGTCCTTCGGCTCAAGCACCAATTCGGCTTGGACAAGCCGCTGCTGGAGCAGTACTGGACGTACCTGACCAACCTGGTCCAGGGCGACCTCGGTACGAGCTTCAGCCAGCGTCCGGTGACGGACATCCTGACGGACGCCATCCCCGTGACCATCCGGCTCTCTCTCGTGGCGTTCGCCATCGAGATCGTGCTCGGCATCGGCCTCGGCATGCTCGCCGGCCTCAAGCGGGGCAAGCTCGTCGACCAGCTCGTCCTCGTCGTCACCCTCGTGGTGATCGCCATTCCGGTCTTCGTGCTCGGCTACGTCGCCCAGTCGGTCCTCGGCAACGAGCTGCATCTGATCGATCCGACGGTCAACGACTCGAACGACCTCAGCCAGCTCCTGCTGCCCGGCATCGTGCTCGCGTCGGTCTCCCTCGCGTACGTCTCGAGACTGACCCGGACGAGCATCGCGGAGAACATCCGCGCGGACTACATCCGCACCGCCATCGCCAAGGGCATGCCCAAGCGCCGCGTGGTCGGCATCCACCTCATGCGCAACTCGCTCATCCCCGTGGTCACCTTCCTCGGTACGGACCTGGGCGCGCTGATGGGCGGCGCCATCGTGACGGAAGGCATCTTCAACGTCCAGGGCATCGGAAATACGCTCTACAGGGCAGTCCTCCAAGCCGACGGCCCGCTCGTGGTCGGCCTCGTCACGTTCCTGGTCGTCGTCTACCTCGTCGCCAGCCTGCTGGTCGACCTGCTCTACGCCGTTCTGGACCCGAGGATTCGCTATGTCTGACACCAGTGGCATCACGAGCCCGAGCCACTCCTCCCCCGCGGGCGACTACGCCGCCAAGGAAGAGGTGGCACGCCAGAGCGGCACCGCCCCGCAGCCGTCGGAGCCCAAGAAGACCCAGGCCAGCAGCCTGTGGGCGAACGCCTGGCGCGATCTGCGCCGGCGGCCCGTCTTCATCGTCTCCGGCATCATCATCGTGCTGCTGATCGTCATCGCGATCGCGCCGTCCCTGTTCACCAGCACCAACCCCAAGCCGGGCGACCTCGCGCACTTCATGCAGAAGCCGAAGCTCGGCCACTTCTTCGAGGCCGACTGGTTCGGCTACGACGGCCAGGGCCGCAGCATCTACGCCCGCGTGATCTACGGCGCCCGCGCCTCGATGACCGTCGGCGTGTTCGCCACGCTCTTCGTGACGGTCGCCGGCGGCCTGATCGGCATCCTCGCCGGCTACTTCGGCGGCTGGGTCGACGCCCTGCTCTCGCGGCTGACCGACATTTTCTTCGGCATCCCGCTGCTGCTCGGCTCGCTCGTCATGCTCCAGGCGTTCACCGGCCGTACGGCGTGGACCGTGGCGCTGGCGCTCGGCGTGCTGGGCTGGACGCAGGTCGCGCGCGTGATGCGCGGCTCCGTGATCACGGTCAAGCAGGCGGACTACGTGCAGGCGGCGCGGGCGCTCGGCGCCGGCAACGGCCGCATCATCTTCAAGCACGTGCTGCCGAACGCCATCGCGCCCGTCATCGTCGTCGCCACCATCGCGCTCGGCATGTACATCTCGGCCGAGGCGACGCTGTCGTACATGGGCATCGGCATCCAGAACGGCATCTCCTGGGGCGCCGACATCTCCACCGCCTCCTCGCAGATCCGCAACTCCCTGCACGTACTCCTCTTCCCGGCGGGCTTCCTGACCGTGACCGTGCTGGCGTTCATCATGCTCGGCGACGCGGTCCGCGACGCCCTCGACCCCAAGCTGCGCTGAGGGAGGCGTACGTGACCACCAACGAAACACCCGCGAACGTCCCCGAGCCGGCCGCCGGCAAGGGCGCTCCGCTGCTCGAAGTCCGCGACCTGCACGTGGAGTTCCACACCCGCGACGGCGTCGTCAACGCGATCAACGGCGTCAACTACTCCGTCTCCGCCGGTGAGACGCTCGCCGTCCTCGGCGAGTCCGGCTCCGGCAAGTCGGTGACCGCGCAGGCGATCATGGGCATCCTCGACATGCCGCCCGGGAAGATCCCGAAGGGCGAGATCTTCTTCCGCGGCGACGACATGCTCCGCATGTCGGACGAGGAGCGGCGCAAGATCCGCGGCAGCAAGCTGGCGATGATCTTCCAGGACGCGCTCTCCGCGCTCAACCCGGTGCTCAGTGTCGGCTACCAGCTCGGCGAGATGTTCCGCGTGCACCAGGGCCTGTCCCGCAAGGACGCCAAGGCCAAGTCCATCGAGCTGATGGACCGGGTGCGCATCCCCGCCGCCAAGGCGCGCGTGAACGACTACCCGCACCAGTTCTCCGGCGGTATGCGCCAGCGCATCATGATCGCGATGGCGCTCGCCCTGGAACCGGACCTGATCATCGCGGACGAGCCCACCACCGCGCTCGACGTGACCGTGCAGGCGCAGATCATGGACCTGCTCGCGGAGCTCCAGCGCGAGTACAACATGGGCCTGATCCTGATCACGCACGACCTGGGCGTCGTCGCGGATGTCGCCGACAAGATCGCGGTGATGTACGCGGGACGGATCGTGGAGAACGCGCCCGTGCACGAGCTGTACAAGCGGCCCGCGCACCCCTACACCCGCGGCCTCCTCGACTCGATCCCGCGCCTGGACCAGAAGGGCCAGGAGCTGTACGCGATCAAGGGCCTGCCGCCCAACCTGCAGCACATCCCGGCCGGCTGCGCCTTCAACCCGCGCTGCACCATGGCGCAGGACGTCTGCCGCACCGACGTGCCCGTACTGCACCAGGTGACGGAGCGGGACGGCGCGGAACTGCCCGGCCGCGGCAGCGCGTGCCACTTCTGGAAGGAGACGATCCATGGCTGAGATGAAGAAGAAGGCCGGGGCCGTGGCCGACTCGACGCCGAGCGTCTCCGACGTGGTCGAGAGCGACGCCAGCACCACCACCGAGGTCGAGGCCGCCCTCGACAAGCGGGTGGCGCGCGGCGAGCCGATCCTCCAGGTACGGAACCTGGTCAAGCACTTCCCGCTGACCCAGGGCATCCTCTTCCGGCGGCAGGTCGGCGCGGTCAAGGCGGTCGACGGGATCTCCTTCGACCTCTACCAGGGCGAGACGCTGGGCATCGTCGGCGAATCCGGCTGCGGCAAGTCCACGGTCGCCAAGCTGCTGATGACCCTGGAGAAGGCCACCGCCGGCGAGGTGTTCTACAAGGGCCAGGACATCACCAAGCTGTCCGGCCGCGCGCTGCACGCCGTGCGTCGCAACATCCAGATGGTCTTCCAGGACCCGTACACCTCGCTCAACCCCCGCATGACGGTCGGCGACATCATCGGGGAGCCGTACGAGATCCACCCGGAGGTCGCCCCCAAGGGCAGCCGCCGCAAGAAGGTGCAGGACCTGCTGGACGTGGTCGGGCTCAACCCCGAGTACATCAACCGCTACCCGCACCAGTTCTCCGGCGGCCAGCGGCAGCGCATCGGCATCGCCCGCGGCCTGGCGCTCAACCCGGAGATCATCATCTGCGACGAGCCCGTCTCGGCGCTGGACGTGTCCGTACAGGCCCAGGTCATCAACCTGATGGAGAAGCTCCAGGACGAGTTCAACCTCTCCTACCTCTTCATCGCGCACGACCTCTCCATCGTCCGGCACATCTCCGACCGGGTCGGCGTGATGTACCTCGGCAAGATGGCCGAGATCGGCAGCGACCAGGAGATCTACGAGCACCCCACGCACCCGTACACGCAGGCGCTGCTCTCCGCCGTCCCCGTGCCGGACCCGGAGGCCCGCGAGGGCCGCGAGCGCATCATCCTGACCGGCGACGTGCCGTCCCCGGCCAACCCGCCGTCGGGCTGCCGCTTCCGCACCCGCTGCTGGAAGGCCGAGGAGAAGTGCTCCAAGGAGGAGCCGCTGCTGGCCATCCCGCAGCGGTTCGCGACGACGGACTCGCTGGCGGCGCACGAATCCGCGTGCCACTTCGCGGAGGAGAAGGACGTGGTGGGCGCGGCGTAGCGCATTGGTCGTCTGATAGGCCGCTCAACGCGGGTGGGGCTTCCCGGATCTACGGTCCGGGAAGCCCCACCCGCGTTTGCGCACCGCGATATCGGGAGGCCGCTCGCGACGGCTTCCGCTTAGGGTGAGGGCATGACGATCACGGAGAACGCCGCGGGGGCAGGGGCCGTGAGCCCGGTGGAGGCGCTGATACTGGTGGACGCCCAGGCGGCGTTCATGACGGGCGACGAGGCGGTACCGGCCGCCGCGGAACTGCTCGTACAGCTCAAGAGCCTCCTCGCGAGGGCCCGCGAGGCCGGCGCGCTGATCGTCCACCTCCAGAACGACGGGGCCCCGGGCACGGTCGACGAGCCGGGGACGCCGGGCTGGGAGCTGTACCTCCCGGTGGAGACCGGCCCGCGGGAGAAGGTCGTCCGCAAGACGGAGGACAACGGCTTCGACGGCACGAACCTCGGCGAACTGCTGACGGGGGAGGGCGTGCGCTCCATGGCCGTCTGCGGCGTCATGTCGGAGATGTGCGTCCTGGCGACGGCCCGCGCCGCCCTGGAAGACGGCTACCGCGTGCTCCTCGCGCACGACGCCCACGCCACGTACGACATTCCGGCGGGCCCGGGCAGCGAGGGCGTACCGGCGGCGACGGCTTCGCGGGTGGCGGAGTGGGCGCTCGGCGACGAGATCGAGATCGTGGCGAACGCGTCGTCGGTGTCGTTCACCGAGCCGACTGCGTCACCTATGTAGCCTGCGTCGTCTACGTCGCCTGCGTCGCCTAAGTCCCGAGGCTGAACCAGACGGCTTTGCCGGGCGAGTCGGGGTCGCCCTCGTGGCTCTGCACCCCCCACGCGTCCGCACACGCCTGTACGAGCCCGAGACCCCGCCCATGCTCGTCCTCTCCGGTCGGCGAGTGCCGTCGCGGCAGCCCGGAGCCGGTGTCCCACACGGCGACCCGCAGATCGTGCGGCACCCAGTCGACGCTGACGTACGCGTCGGTCTTGCTGTAGCGGTACGCGTTGGTGGCCAACTCGGACACCAGCAACTCGGCCGTATCGACGACGCAGTGCAGCCGCGCCGCTTTGAGGATGGCCCGCACGGTGGTCCTGACGATCCCGACCGCGCGAGGGTCGTGCGGGATGAACAGGCCGTAGGACCAGGGTTCGTGGGGGTTGGGTGGCTCGGGGGGCTTGTGGGTCTCATCGGGCATGCGCATGGCAGCCTCCAGTTGAGTGCAGTCTGTGACTGAAGCCATACTTAAGGTAGCGTGCATCGTGTTACGACTACAACCCGCCCGGCGGTAGCGGGAGTTCCGCGCGCGGCAGCGGGTTCGTGAACAGGGAGGGCGTATGGGGCTCAGGAGCAACCCCACCTACCGGCAGCGCCGGTTCGGCGCGGAGGTGCGCAAACTCCGCGAACTGGCCGGACTGTCCGTCGCCGAGGCGGCGGGCCGCCTGGGGATGAAGCCGCCGTACCTCAGCAACGTCGAATCGGGCCGTACGGGCCTCTCGGAGGAACGGCTCCGCATACTCATGCAGGATGCAGGTGGTACGACTAAGCCATTCGCCGATGCCTTAACGGAGTTGGGGCGGAGTTCAGGCAAGGGGTGGTGGAGCGAATATCGCGAAAGGCTGCGTCCCTCCCTCATGGATGTAGCTGAACTCGAAGCGAAGGCCACGGCCATCTTCAACTACGAGCCGATGTTTGTGCCGGGCCTTCTTCAGACGCCGGAGTACGCAACTGCCACCGCCAGGGGCGGATATGCGCGGGCATCGCATCATGAGCAGGACTTGGATGTTGAGTTCCGTATGCGCAGGCAGGGGGTTCTGGAGGGGGACGGGGCACCGCGATTTCACGCGGTTATCCATGAAGCGGCCCTGCACGCCTCGATAGGGGGTCAAGGGGTGATGCGCGGCCAACTCCTCCGGCTGGTGGAGGCGTCGAGGATGCCGAATGTGACCATCCAGGTGCTGCCATTCGACGGGGCGGTGGGCTTCGGAACGTCCTTCACGATGGTCGAGCCGGTAGCTCCGGAACTCAGCACGGTCATCGTGGCGCACGTCGAGAGGTCCCTGTACTTGGGCGACCCCGAGTCTATTGCCAGGTACACGGACTGGTTCGCTAGGCTGCGAGAAGTGGCCCTGCCCTCGCTGGACGCGACAGTCCTGCCGGAGGCGCACGTCGCGAAAGACTCGCTGGGGCTGATTCAGCGGCTCCTGTACCCCCTGCTCTAGGAAGGCGTACATGTCTCAGCTCACGTGGCAGAAGTCCAGTTTCAGCGAGCCAGGTTCCGATACGTGCGTCGAGGTCGCCACTGATCTGTCCGGCGGGGCCCACCTTCGCGAGAGCGACGCCCCGACTCAGGTGATCGCCACCACCCCCGCCGCGCTCCGCGCCCTGCTGCGGGCCGTCAAAGCCGGCACCGTCGGCCGGGGGGCCGTCTAACTGGGCGCCCCAGTTGGCGAACGGTGCCAACTGGGGCGCCCAGTCACGCCCGTACGGCATCGCGCGCCGTATAGAGGCAAGCTCAGTCTGCGGCGGTCGACTCGCCGAGAGCCTTGAGCATCAAGGTGTGCAGGGTCTGCTGTTCCTCGGGGGTGAGCCGTTTCAGGAACTGGTCCGTGACCCGCTGGGAGATCTCCTCGGTGCGTGCGACGGCGCTCCGCCCCTTGTCGGTGAGGGTCAGAACGTGCCGGCGCCGATCCTCCGTGTCGCGTTGGCGGGTGACCTTGCCGGCTTCTTCCAGGCGGTCGAGGAGTTTGACGAGGTCGCTGCGGTCCATGCCGAGCCGGTCGGCGACCTGCTGTTGGGCCAGCTTAACCTTCTCGGTCAGGCAGACCAGGACGTAGTAGTCGCGCGTCGACAGCCCCTCTTCCTGGAGGGCCTCGTCCAACATCCGGATGCCCTGGCGGCGGAGCTGGCCCATGGCGTAGGTGGGCCAGCGCAACAGGGCTTGGGGGCGCTGGGAAGTGGTGGGAGTTGCCATGGGTGCACTTTACCGGGGATTCCGCAGGTTGCATCAATTGTGGGGCGCTCCTACAGTTGGGTCATACCGCAAATAACGAAGAAGCATGTCGCGAGCACGGCCGACTCCGGCCTCACGGAGATCCCGCGCCACGTATGGACGGTGACCTGGGTCGTCGTCTTCGGCGCGTTCATCGCCGCGCTCGACTCGTCCCTGGTCAACGTCGGACTGAACAGCATCGGCAGCGACCTCGCCGCCTCCCTCACCTCGGTGCAGTGGGTGGCCAGCGCCTACCTGCTCGCCCTGGGAGCCGCCCTGCCGGCCTCCGCCTGGCTGGGCCGGCGCCTGGGAACCGGGCGCCTGTGGATGTGGTCCCTCGCCGGATTCGTGGTCGCCTCGGTGCTGTGCGCCGTCTCACCGAACCTGACGGTGCTGGTGATCGCCCGCATCCTGCAAGGCGTCACCGGCGGCCTGCTGGTGCCCGCCGGGCAGTCGGTGATCGGGCAGATCGCCGGGCCCAGCCGGCTCGGCCGCGTGATGAGCACAGCCGGCCTGGCGGTCGTGGTCGCCCCCGCGATCGGCCCCACCCTCGGCGGCCTGCTCATCGACTCCCTGTCGTGGCGCTGGCTGTTCCTGATCAACCTGCCCATCGGCCTGATCGCGCTCGTTCTGGGCTTCAGGTTCCTGCCGCTGGAGGGCGGCGCGAGAACCCCGCTGGACGTGCGGGGCCTGGCGCTGCTCGGCGTCGGCATACCGGCCCTCAGCTACGGGATCATCGAGGCCGGCGCCCCGGGCGGCGGCCACACGGCCCAGGTGATCGCCTCGCTCGCTGTCGGCGTCGCGGCCATCGTCGGCTACGTCCTGAGCAGCCGCCGCAGCGCCGAGCCGATCTTGAGCCTGACCCTGTTCAAGAACCGCGTGTACGCGGCCGCCGGCGTGGCCGTGTTCTTCACCGGGGCCGGACTGTTCGGCGGCGTCATCATCCTGCCGCTGTACTTCCAGGTGCTGCGCGGGCACAGCGTGATGGACACCGGCCTGCTGCTGCTGTCCTTCGGCGCGGGCACCGCGCTGACCATGCGCACCAGCGGCAAGCTGACCGACCGGTACGGCGGCGGCATCGTGGCCACCGCCGGTCTGGCGCTGAGCGCCGTGACGATGCTGCCGTTCGTCTTCATGCCCGCCGACGCCAACATGGTGCTGGTGCAGGTGATCCTGTTCCTGCGCGGCATCGGCATGGGCCTGGCCGGCATGCCGCTGATGTCCGCGGCGTTCGCCACCGCCCCCAAGCGGCTGCTGTCGCACGCCACCGCGGAGATCAACATCCTCCAGCGCGTCGCCGGAGCCCTCGGCAGCGCCATCTTCGTCGCGATCCTCTCCGAGAACGGCACGCCCGGCATCGACGCCTTCCACACCACCTTCCTGTGGCTGACGCTCACCTCCGTCGCCGGAACCGGCATCGCCGCCTGGGTCGCCCTCGAAGGACGACGCGCCGGAGCCGCTTCCCGTTCCGTCGCGTAGCGGGGCGTGGCCGGCCTGCGCGGGGCGACTGAGAGCACGGACGCGGAACCGAACGCCGATGCCGCCGTTTCCGGAGGACCCGGTGGACAGCGCGATCGCACGCGAGAATTCCCGCGACGTCGGCGATCATCACCCGGATACTGGTCGCCCATGGATGAGGTCATGGATGAGGTCAAAGTCGTCGTCGCCCATTCCGAGCGCGCGACGCTGCGCGTGGGCGACGTGTTCCTGAAGGTGGACGCCGATCGGGCGCGCGTCGATGCCGAGGTCGAGGCGATGGCCTTGGCGCCCGTTCCGACTCCGGAGGTCCTGTGGCGAAAGCCGCCGGTACTCGCGATCGCCGCACTCCCGGGGGCCGCGCTCGGCCGCCTCGGTGAGCCGTCGACCGCTTCGCCGGAGGCGTGGGCCGCGGCGGGCGCCGCCATCCGGAAGCTGCACGAGGCGCCGCTGCCGCCTTGGTCCGGGCGGCGCCGCAGGGACCCCGGCGAGCTGGCGGCGGAACTCGACGGCGAGTGCGAGTCGCTCGTGGCGAACGGCGTCCTGTCCGCCGATCTGGTGGCCCGCAACCGCGAAGTCGCCGAGGCCGCGATCCGGCCGTGGACACCGGTGTTCACCCACGGCGACCTCCAGATCGACCACGTCTTCGTCGACGGCGACGAGGTCACCGGCATCATCGACTGGTCCGAGGCGGGCCGGGGCGACGCCCTGTTCGACCTCGCCACCTTCACGCTCGGGCACGAGGAACACCTCGGCGACGTCCTCGCCGGCTACGGCACCGATGTGGACGTCGACGTGATCCGCGCGTGGTGGTCGCTGCGCAGCCTGCTCGGGGTCCGCTGGCTGGTCGAGCACGGCTTCGACGCGTTCGCGCCGGGCTGTGAGGTCGACGTACTGAGAGCCCGGATGTGAGGCCACGCACCGGCCCGTTGTCAGTGGTCGCCAGTATGTTCCCGGGCATGGCGACGATGAGAAGACCCTCCCAGCGGTGGCGCGCAGCGGTTGCCGAGGAGGCACGGGGACTGGCGGCCGGCGAACTGGCGCCGCAGGACGCGAGGTTGGCCCAGTACTACCCCGAGACATTGATCCAGGCCGTGGACGACGCCTTCCGTGCCTACGAGGCCGAGGTGGCGGGGCTGGCCGCCGCGTCGGCGGACGCCGACGTACTGGGGGCGGTCGAGCGCGTGGTGCTCGCGCTCAACGACATCAACGAAGACCCCCAACACGGGAACCCCGGATTCGACACCATCGACCGGGAGAACCTGTGCGAATACATCTACGGCGCGCTCGTCGGACGCGGCATAGACATACCGGCCCTCGCCGCGCGCAATGGCATGGAGCCCTACGAGATCACCGACGAGTGGCGTGACTGGTGACGGATGTGGGGGCGAAGATGGACGAAGCTCACGAGGCTGACAAGGCCGATCGCCGCGGAACGCTGGCCCGGCTTGAGCGGTATTACGACGCCGTACCCCGGTCGGGGGCGCGGGCCGAGGACTTCGGACCGCTGACGCTGTTCGTACGGGAAGGGGACGGGGCCGGGTGGCCGTACTACGCGCGGCCGACGCCGGGCCATCGCGGGCCGGTCACCGCCGCCGACGTGGACCGCGTACGGGCGAGGCAGCGGGAACTGGCGGTGCCGGAGAGCTTCGAGTGGGTCGCGGAGACCACGCCGGGGCTCAGGGCGGCGGTCGAGCAGACCGGGCTGGTGGTCCATGAGCACCCGTTGATGGTGCTCGATCCGACAGCGGCGGCGGCCCCTGCCGCGGCCGGCGAAGCCGACGGCGTGGCGGTGCGGGTCCTGCGGCCGGGGGACCCGGCACTGCCCAGCGCCCTCGCCGTCCCCCACCTGGCGTTCGCCGCTCCCGGTACGGGCGTGGGGGCGGCCGGTGCCGCCGAGTTGGCGGAGCTGGTGCGGAGCCAGGCCGGTGACGGCTCGGTGGAACGGATAACGGACCGCATCCGCGCCGGACTGACCTGCCTGGCGGCGGCCGTGGCCGACGGAGCGGCCCTGTGCGCCGGGCAGCACCAGCCCGTCGGGGACGTCAGCGAGATCGTCGGCGTGGGCACGCTGCCGTCGGCACGCCGCCGCGGGCTGGGACAGAAGGTCACAGAGGTACTGGTGGCCGATGCCCGGTCGCGCGGGGTGGAGACGGTGTTCCTGTCGGCCGGCGACGACGACGTCGCGCGGATGTACGCGCGCCTCGGCTTCCGCCGCATCGGTACGGCGCTGATCGCGGAGCCTGCCGAGTAGTTCGCGTTTCCGTGCTGTTTACGAGGATTGCCCGGCCCCGTACGCCCCCGTGGTTGACTTTCCGTTGCGTAAGCGCGTCGCGCGGCCGGCCGGTCGTCCGCCCGCGGCCGGAAGAACGGGGGAGTGCGTGAGGGACGTGAGGAAACAGCGCACCAGGGGCAGCGGTGAGGCTCCAGACGAGGGGCGCGCCCCGCCCCCGGTACCGCCGCGACGGGGGCAGCCCGCATGAGCGCTGAACCACCCCGGCCCCCGGCCGCCGCCCTCGACGAGGCGTTCCACAACACCACGCGCCTGGCGATCGCGGTGTTCCTGTCGGCGTGCTCGGAGGCGGAGTTCGCGATGGTCCGGGACCACTGCCGGGTCTCCGACGCGGCCCTGAGCAAGGCCGCGTCGACCCTTGAGGCCGCCGCGTACGCCGAGACCCGCCAGGGCTACGTCGACAAGCGCCCCCGAACCTGGCTCTCCCTCACCCCCACCGGCCAACTCGCCCTGACCCAACACGTCACAGCCCTCCAGAACATCGTCGCGGCAGCCCGAGCAGCCAGCCTCAACAACGGCGGCCGCCTGTCCTGACACCCGAGCAAGCGAGCTGAAACGACGCGCCACCGCCGGGCGGCGCGCACCTTCCAGACAGAGGAACGCCGCCCCGGATGCGCGCCCACCACGCCGCTCGGGCAGCACACCGCGCTCATAGGAGGAGGGGCCAGGGCTCGCGGGGCGGGGACGTTGACGGGGGCGGCCGGGTGGTAAATCGGGTGCGTGGTGGGTGGGGGCGTGTTGGGATCGGGGGTTATGAACGCTCCCTTGCTCGGTGACGACGACCTGCCGGACCAGATGGAACAGAACCTGGCGGAACACGCCTGTCATCTGCATCGGAGCATGGCGGGCGCGACCGTCACCGAGACGGGTGACCTGCTGGTCGCCGACAGCGGGCTGAACGACGACACCTTCAACATCGTCGCCGCGGCGCGTTTCAGCACCGCCACCGCCCCGGCGCGTATCAGCGTGACCGCCGCCGCGCTGGCCCGTACCGGGCGGCCCTTCTCCTGGTGGGTCGGGCCCGCGTCGCTGCCGGGGGATCTCGGCGCTCGCCTGGCGGCGGCCGGTCTGCCGGCCTCCGAACGCGAGACGGCCATGTGGGCCGAGCTGGACGACACCCTGCCCCCGCCCGCCGCTCACGGGCTGGACATCCAGCCCGTGACCACGCCCGGACAGCTCGACGACTACGCCGCGGTACTCGCCGCGAACTGGAACCCGCCCGCCGACACCGTCCGCCGCTTCTTCGCCCGAGCCGCCCCGCAGGCGCTGGCCACTGACTGCCCGGCCCGCTATCTCGTCGGGTACGCGGAGGGCCGTCCGGTCTGTTCGGCCGAGGTGTTCCTGCACGCGGGCGTCGCCGGGATCTACAACATTTCCACCCTGGCCGATCACCGACGGCGCGGCTACGGCGGAGCCATCACGCTCGCCGCCCTCCACACGGCCCGCGACCACGGCCACCGCATCGCGGTCCTCCAAGCGTCCCCCGATGGCGAACCCGTCTACCGCCGCCTGGGCTTCCGCTCCTGCGGCCAGTTCACCGAACACGCCATCACCCCCTGATCGCTCCCTGAAGAACCCATGTGCGCGTGGGCTCACCGCCGTGGCCCCTGATTACGCCCTGGTCGCCCCGCCCCGGCCCGGCCCGACCCCTGCCCTCCGCGCTCCCAGGGCCACGCGACGCCCCCGGGCCCCGCCCTCAGCCCTCAGCCCTTCGTGGTGCTGTTGAAGAGGGAGCGGGACCAGACGTAGCCGACGAGAGCGATGGCCGCGCACCAGGCGAGGGATATCCAGGCGCTGTTGCCTATTTCGGTGCCGGAGAGGAGGCCGCGGAGTGTTTCGATCATGGGGGTGAAGGGCTGGTACTCGGCGAACCAGCGCAGCCCCGGCGACATCGAGTCGGCCGGAACGAATGCCGAGCCGAGGAACGGCAGGAACTGGATGAGCAGCGGTTTGTTGCTCGCGGACTCGACGGTCTTGGAGATCAGGCCGAGCGCCACGGAGAGCCAGGTCACCGAGAAGGCGATGGCGGCGAGGAGGCCGGCCGCGGCCAGCCACTCCAGCGGGGTCGCGTCGGACCGGAAGCCGACGGCGAAGGCGACGCCGACGACCGGCACGGCGCTCACCATCGTCTGGACGACGCTCCCCAGGACATGCCCGGTCATGAAGGACGAGCGCGTGATGTTCATGGTGCGGAAGCGGTTGATGATGCCTTCGGTCATGTCCGAACAGACCGCGATCGAGGTGGACATCGAGCCGGCGGCCACGCCCATGATGATGATGCCGGGCGTCAGATAGTTCAGATACGCGTCCCGGCCGCCGCCCATGCCGGCACCGATCGAGTCCCCGAAGGCGTACACGAACAGCAGCAGCATCAGGATCGGCGTCATGGCGCTGCCGAGGCCCACGGACGGATAGCGGATCGCGTGCTTCAAATTTCGCCGCAGCATCGTCATCGAGTCGTGCACGGCATAGGTGAGCGTGCTCATCGCTGGGTCTCCTTCGCGCTGGGCGCGGTGTCGGGGTCGGTTTCGTTGATGCCAGTGCCAGTGCCAGTGCCAGTGCCAGCGCCAGCGCCGGTGCCAGCCCCGGTGGCGGTGCCAGCCCCGGTACTCGGGGCCCTGCCGTTGGCACCGTCGCCGGTCAGGGCGAGGAACACGTCGTCGAGGTCGGGGGTGTGCACGGAGAGGTCGGCGGCGCGGACGCCGGCCCCGTCGAGCCGGTCGAGCAGGGCGCGCAGCGCGTCGAGCCCGCCGTCGCCCGCCACGCGCAGCGCCAACTCCTCGTCGTCGCGGGCCGCTTCGGGGAATGCGGCGGCAGCCCGCCCGTACTCCTCGGGGCCGGTGAACCGCAGGCGCACATGGCTGCCGGGTATCTGGGCCTTGAGCTCGTCGGCGGTGCCCTCGGCGACGATCCGCCCGCCGTCGAGGACCGCTATCCGGTCCGCCAACTGGTCGGCCTCCTCCAGGTATTGCGTGGTGAGGAAGACCGTGACGCCCCCGGCGACCAGCGACCGCACGGTCTCCCACATCGTGCGGCGGCTGCGCGGGTCGAGCCCCGTCGTCGGCTCGTCGAGGAAGATCACCTCGGGGTCGCCGACCAGCGTCATGGCGATGTCGAGGCGGCGCCGCATGCCGCCGGAGAAGAACGCGGCCCGCTTGTGCGCGACGTCCGCGATCTCGAACCGCTCCAGCAACTCCCGGGCCCTGGCGCGCCCTTCGCGCTTGCCCAGGCGCAGCAGGTCGGCCATGAGGAGCAGGTTCTCCTCGGCGGTGAGCAGGTCGTCCAGCGCGGCGAACTGCCCCGTGACGCCGATCGCCGCCCGTACGCCGTCCGGTGCCGTCGCCACGTCGTGCCCCGCCACCTGGGCCTGCCCGCCGTCGGCCGCGATGAGCGTGGACAGGATCTGCACCGTCGTTGTCTTGCCCGCGCCGTTCGGCCCCAGCAGCGCGAACACGGTGCCCGCCGGTATCCGCAGGTCGATCCCGTCGAGGACGGTCTTGTCGCCGTACGACTTCCGCAGGTCGGCGGCGGACACCGCGGCCGGCCGCCGCTCGACGTCCTGCTGCTGGACGGCGAGCCGCTGATCGGCCCGCTGCCGGCTGCCCTGCCGCCGGCCGGCCTGCTGGTGCCGCCGGCCCCTGTCGTGCCCGGACGTGGGCGAGGGGTCGGTAGCGCGCCTGAGCGCGGAGGGGGGTGTGGGCGCGGGCGTGACAGGGGAGGGCATGAGGTCCCGTCCTTCTTCATCGTCGTGGCGTCGCCGCCGATGTCGGTGACGCCATAGTGGCACCATCGTGGCGTCACCCGCAACCCCACCCAAGGGTGAATGTGGACCGCCCACCCCTCGACCCGCTTTGATCTGCGGATTCATCTCGGCTCCACCTTCGCGCCAATGTGGCGCCACGCGGTGCCGTAACCCTTCCGACTCCCTCAGCGGCGCCGCGCGGCACCCAATGGCGCCACCACGGCAGCACACTGGCCCCTCACCGCCCCCGAAAACCGGCCCCACGTCCCCGCCTCACGCGTACGGGGGGTTTCCGCGAGCGATCGCCCACGTACGGCATCCACCAAGATGCAGCGCGTAACCACATGGGGTCTTATTTGGGCCTAAGCGAGTCCTGGGACCCGGAGGAGGCACTTCATGCGCGGAGCCACGCGCGCCAAGTGGGCCGTATGGGTGATGGTCGTCGTCGCCCTGGCCGCGGCGGGCTGCGGGGGCGGCAGGAGCGTGGGAAAGGGCGGGGCCGTACGGGCGTCATGGGGTGATCCGCAGAATCCGCTGGAGCCCGCGAACACCAACGAGGTCCAGGGCGGCAAGGTGCTGGACATGATCTTCCGGGGGCTGAAGCGGTACGACCCGAAGACCGGCGAGGCCGTCGACGTCATCGCCGACCGGATCGAGACCGAGGACCAGCAGCACTTCACCGTCACCATCAAGGACGGCTGGTCCTTCAGCAACGGCGAGAAGGTCACGGCGCACTCCTTCGTGGACGCCTGGAACTACGGGGCGGCGATCGGCAACGAGCAGAAGAACGCGTCCTTCTTCCAGTACATCGACGGCTACGACAAGGTCCACCCGGACTCGGGGAGCCCGAGCGCCAAGACGCTCTCCGGGCTGGCGGTCAAGGACGACCGGACGTTCACGGTCAAGCTCAACCAGAAGTTCTCCACCTGGCCCGACACCCTGGGCTACGCCGCGTTCTCGCCGCTGCCGAAGGCGTTCTTCGACGACCACGACGGCTGGATCAAGAAGCCGATCGGCAACGGCCCGTACACCGTGCGCTCGTACGACAAGGGCACCGTGATGCGGCTCGCCAAGTGGGACGCGTACCCGGGGCCCGACAAGGCCCGGAACAACGGCGTCGAGCTGCGGGTCTACACCGACAACAACACCGCCTACACCGACCTCCAGGCCGGCAACCTCGACCTCGCCGACGACATCCCGGCCCAGCAGCTCAGGAACGTCAAGGCCGACCTGGGCGACCGCTACATCAACCAGCCCGCCGGCATCGTCCAGACGCTGGCCTTCCCGATGTATGACAAGGGGTGGTCCAAGAGCGGCATGGCGAAGGTCCGCAAGGGCCTGTCCATGGCCATCAACCGCAAGCAGATCACCGACGAGATCTTCCAGAAGACCCGGGTCCCGGCCACGGACTGGACCTCGCCGGTGCTCAGGGCCGAGGGCGGCTACAAGCCGGGGCTGTGCGGAAGCGCCTGCTCGTACGACCCCGCCCGGGCGAAGCGGCTGATCGCCGAGGGCGGCGGGCTGCCGGGCGGCAAGGTGACCGTCACCTCCAACGTCGACACGGGCTCGCACCGGGTGTGGATGGACGCGGTCTGCAACAGCATCAACAACGTCCTCGACAGCGAGAAGGCGTGCACGGTCAACCCGATCGGCACGTTCGCGGACTTCCGCAACAAGCTCGGCGGACACCAGATGACCGGCCCCTTCCGGGCCGGCTGGCAGATGGACTACCCCCTCATCCAGGACTTCCTCCAGCCCCTCTACTACACCGACGCCTCCTCCAACGACGGGAAGTTCAGCGACCCGGAGTTCGACCGGCTGGTGGACAAGGCGAACGGCGAAAGCGACAAGGCGAAGGCGGTGTCCGACTTCCAGGACGCGGAGAAGGTGCTCGCCGACCAGATGCCGGTGATCCCGCTCTGGTACCAGAACGGCAGCGCGGGCTACTCCGAGAGCATCAGCAACGTCGCGCTGAACCAGTTCAGCGTCCCGGTCTACAACGAGATCAAGGTCAACTGACCGCAGGCAGCCAGGGGTCCGGCGGGCCGCACCGCCCACCGGGCCATCCCCTCCCACCACCCCCGGAGCCCCCATGGGACGCTATGTGATCCGGCGGCTGCTTCAGATGATCCCGGTGTTCATCGGCAGCACGTTCCTGATCTTCTTCATGGTGTACGCGCTGGGCGACCCCGTCGCCGCCCTCTTCGGCGACAAGGCGCCCGACCCCGCCACCGCCGCCCAGATCCGCAAGGACCTCTACCTCGACGAGCCGCTGTGGAAGCAGTACCTGCACTACATGGGGCAGGTGCTGCAAGGGAACTTCGGCACCGCCTTCAACGGCCAGAAGGTCACCGAGCTGATGGGCACCGCCTTCCCCGTGACGTTGCGGCTCACCCTCGTGGCGATCGTCCTGGAGATGGTCATCGGCATCGTGCTCGGCGTCTTCAGCGGGCTGCGGCGCGGGCGCGCGGTGGACACGACCGTACTGCTGCTGACCCTGATCGTCGTCTCCGTCCCGACGTTCGTCAGCGGCTACCTCCTCCAGTACGTGTTCGGCGTGAAATGGGAGACGGCCGCGGCCTCCGTGGCCCCCGAGGCGCCCCTGGGCGAACTCCTGCTGCCCGGCCTCGTCCTGGCGCTGGTCTCCCTCGCGTACGTGACCCGGCTGACCCGCACCTCGATCGCCGAGAACGCGCGCGCCGACTACGTCCGTACGGCCGTGGCCAAAGGGCTCCCCAGACGCCGGGTGATCATCCGGCATCTGCTGCGGAACTCGCTCATCCCCGTCGTCACCTTCATCGGCACCGACATCGGATCGCTGATGGGCGGCGCCATCGTCACCGAGCGGATCTTCAACATCCACGGCGTCGGCTACCAGCTCTACCAGGGCATCCTGCGGCAGAACTCGCCGACGGTGGTGGGCTTCGTGACCATCCTCGTCATCGTCTTCCTGCTGGCGAACCTGCTCGTGGACCTCCTGTACGCCGTGCTCGACCCGAGGATTCGCTATGCCTGAGCCGTACGTTCCCAAGGAAGCCATCTCGCACGGCGACGGCGCCACCGCCAACCTCGCCATGAGCGAGGCCGAGTCCCTGGAGAAGCCCCCGGGGCCGGGCGGCGGACCCGGTGACCCCTCCCTCAAGGCCCGCAGCCTCTGGTCCGACGCCTGGCACGATCTGCGCCGGAACCCGATCTTCATCATCTCCGCGCTGGTCATCCTCTTCCTGATCGTCATCGCGATCTGGCCGTCGCTGATCGCGAGCGGCAGCCCCTACAAGGCGGACCTCTCCAAGGCGCAGCGCGGCGCCTCGCCCGGCCACCCCTTCGGCTACGACACCCAGGGCCGCGACGTCTACACCCGCGTCGTCTACGGGGCGCGGGCATCGATCACCGTCGGCATCTGCGCCACCGCGGGCGCCGCCCTCCTGGGCAGCGTGCTCGGCGGCCTGGCCGGGTTCTTCGGCGGCTGGTGGGACGCGCTGCTGTCACGGATCGCGGATGTGTTCTTCGGCATCCCGATCATCCTGGGCGGCCTGGTCTTCCTGTCGGTGGTCACCAGCGGCTCGGTCTGGCCGGTGGTCGGCTTCATCGTGCTGCTGGGCTGGCCGCAGATCTCCCGCATCGCGCGCGGCTCGGTGGTGACGATCAAACAGAACGACTTCGTGCAGGCGGCGCGGGCGCTGGGCGCGGGCAACGGGCGGATGCTGCTGCGGCACATCGCGCCGAACGCCGTCGCCCCCGTCATCGTCGTCGCCACCATCGCGCTCGGCACCTACATCGCGCTGGAAGCGACCCTGTCGTTCCTCGGCGTCGGTCTGAAGCCGCCGACCGTCTCCTGGGGCATCGACATCTCCGACGCCGCGACCCGTATCCGCAACGCCCCGCACATGCTGCTGTGGCCGGCCGGCGCGCTGTCCATCACGGTGCTCGCGTTCATCATGCTCGGCGACGCGGTCCGCGACGCCCTCGACCCCAAGCTGCGCTGAGGAGACGGCGGATGACGACATCGGTGGATGGTGGGAACGGTCGTAGCGGAGGGAACGGCGGTCCCGGTGGGGTCGGCGGGACCGGTGGTTCCCGTGGGACCGGTGGTCCCCGTGGGACCGGTGGGACGGGGCCCTTGCTGGATGTACGCGACCTCCAGGTCGAGTTCCGTACGCGGGACGGCATCGCCAAGGCCGTCAACGGCGTCTCCTACAGCGTCGACGCGGGCGAGACCCTGGCCGTGCTGGGCGAGTCCGGGTCGGGCAAGTCGGTGACCGCGCAGGCCGTGATGGGCATCCTCGACTCGCCGCCCGGGTTCGTCACGGGCGGCGAAGTGCTCTTCAAGGGCGAGGACCTGCTCACCATGGGGCGCGAGGCGCGCCGCAAGGTACGCGGCGCCAAGATGGCGATGATCTTCCAGGACGCGCTCTCCGCGCTGAACCCCGTGGTCTCGGTGGGCGCCCAGCTCGGCGAGATGTACGAGGTGCACCGGGGGATGTCCCGCAAGGCGGCGCGGGCGAAGGCCGTCGAGCTGATGGAGCGGGTGCGCATCCCGGCCGCGCACCAGCGGGTCGGGGACTATCCGCACCAGTTCTCCGGCGGTATGCGCCAGCGCATCATGATCGCGATGGCGCTGGCGCTCCAGCCGGACCTGATCATCGCGGACGAGCCGACCACCGCGCTCGACGTGACCGTGCAGGCCCAGGTGATGGACCTGCTCGCGGAGCTGCAACGCGAGTACAACATGGGGCTGATCCTGATCACGCACGACCTGGGCGTGGTCGCGGATGTCGCCGACAAGATCGCGGTGATGTACGCGGGCCGGATCGTGGAGACCGCGCCCGTCCACGAGTTGTACAAACGGCCGGCCCACCCGTACACCCGCGGCCTGCTCGACTCGATTCCCCGGCTCGACCAGAAGGGCCAGGAGCTGTACGCGATCAAGGGCCTGCCGCCCAACCTCGTCGCGATCCCGCCCGGCTGCCCCTTCAACCCGCGCTGCCCGCGCGTCCAGGACGTCTGCCGTACGGACCGGCCGCCGCTGTACGAGGTCGCCGAGGACGACGGCACGCCACTGCCCGGCCGCACCAGCGCCTGCCACTTCTGGAAGGACGAGCTCGCCGATGCCTGAGCAGACCGTGGAGAAGGAAACGGCGGCCCCGGCGCGTACCGAGCCGATCCTCGAAGTGCGCGACCTCGCCAAGCTGTACCCGCTGACGCGCGGCATCCTGATGAAGAAGCAGGTCGGGGCGGTACGAGCGGTCGACACCGTCTCCTTCGGGCTGGCCCGCGGCGAGACGCTGGGCATCGTCGGCGAATCCGGCTGCGGCAAGTCCACCGTCGCGAAACTGCTGGTCAACCTGGAACGGCCGACGAGCGGCCAGATCTTCTACAAGGGCGAGGACATCACCCGGCTCTCCGGGCGCGCGCTCAAAGCCGTACGGCGCAACATCCAGATGGTGTTCCAGGACCCGTACACCTCGCTCAACCCCCGGATGACGGTCGGCGACATCATCGGCGAGCCGTACGAGATCCACCCGGAGGTGGCCCCGAAGGGCGACCGGCGGCGCAAGGTGCGGGAACTGCTGGACGTGGTCGGCCTCAACCCCGAGTACATCAACCGCTATCCGCACCAGTTCTCCGGCGGCCAGCGGCAGCGCATCGGCATCGCCCGCGGGCTGGCGCTGCGCCCCGAGGTGATCGTCGCCGACGAGCCCGTCTCGGCGCTGGACGTGTCCGTACAGGCGCAGGTCGTCAACCTCCTGGAGCAGCTCCAGGACGAGTTCGACCTGTCCTATGTCTTCATCGCGCACGACCTGTCCGTGGTGCGGCACATCTCCGACCGGGTGGCGGTGATGTATCTCGGGCGGCTGGCGGAGATCGGCACCGAGGACCAGATCTACGAGCACCCGACCCACCCGTACACCCAGGCGCTGTTGTCGGCCGTACCCGTGCCGAACCCGGAGGCGCGGGAGCGGCGTGAGCGGATTCTGCTCACCGGCGATGTGCCGTCCCCCGCCAACCCGCCGTCCGGCTGCCGGTTCCGCACCCGGTGCTGGAAGGCGGAGGCGGTGTGCGCCGAGAAGGTGCCCGCGCTGGCGGTGCCGGAGTGGTTCCGGGAGGCCGGCGGTCCGGCGGCGCACCCGTCCGCGTGCCACTTCGCGGAGGAGCGGCGGATCGTGGATACGGGGCGGGGCGGGGGTGGGGAAGCCGGTGGGTCGAAGCGGCCCGCCGGGCCGGCCGGATCGGGGGGAAGCGGTGGTTCGGGGCGGTCGGGGGCCTCGGCGGAGCCGCCGGCCGATGGCTAGCAGCTTGCCGGTCGGTGGTCGGCCGCTGGGCAGCCGGTGGTCGGCCGGTGAGTGGCTTCGGGCCGCTGATGAGTGGCCTTCGGGCCGCCGATCAGTGGCCTTCGGGGCGTTGACGAGCGGCTTCGGGCTGGTCGGGCGGGTGTGACGTTCCCGACGCGGGACGATCGGGGGCCGGTTCCGCGCCTATCGTGATCTCGCTGTACGGACAGCGGTACCGCGGGAAGGTGAATGGCGATGAGCGAGCACGAGATCTACTACCGGGACGCGACCGAACTCGCGGAACTCATCGCGGAACGGCAGGTCTCCGCGGTCGAGGTGGTCCGTGCCCACCTGGACCGCGTCGAATCGGTCAACCCGCGGCTCAACGCCGTCGTGACGGTCGCCGCCGAGCAGGCCCTCGACGCGGCGGGCGCCGCCGACCGGGCGATCGCGGCGGGCGAGGCGACCGGCCCGCTGCACGGCGTCCCGTTCACGGTCAAGGACTCGCTGGACGCGGCGGGGACGGCGGCGACGCGCGGCTCGACGCTGTTCCGCGACCGGGTGCCGACGCGGGACGCGACGGCGGTGGCCCGGTTCCGGCAGGCCGGCGGGGTCCTGCTGGCCAAGACGAACCTGCCGGAGTTCTCCTACTGGACCGAGACGGACAACCCGCTCGTCGGCAGGGCCCACAACCCCTGGAACGGCGAGCGGACCCCGGGCGGCTCCAGCGGCGGCGAGTCGGCCGCGATCGCCGCCGGGATGTCGCCGCTCGGTCTCGGCAGCGACGTCGCCATCTCGGTACGGGGCCCCGCCCACGACACCGGCATCGTCGCCCTGAAGGCGACCCGCGGGCGGATTCCGGTCACCGGGCACTGGCCCGAGGTCCCCGGCCGCTACTGGCACGTCGGCCCGATGGCGCGCAGCGTCCGGGACATCGCGACCGCGCTGAAGGTGCTCGCGGGACCGGACGGCGTCGACGGCTACGTACGGCAGGTGCCGCTCGACGCCGATCGGCGGGACGGGTGGCGGGAAGATGGGGGAGCCGGCGGGCGGGACGGCCTTCCGAGCGGGTTGGCCGGGCTGCGGGTGGGGTGGGCGACCGAACCCGCCTTCGGGCCGGTGGACCGCGAGGTCGCGGCCACGGTCACGGCCGCCGCCGACGCCCTGCGGACGCTGGGCTGCACCGTCGAGCCGGCCGAGGCGAACGGTCTGGCCGGGCTCGCGGACATCGACGCCACCGCGCTGAGCGCCGTGCTGTTCACCGCCGAGATCGTGCCGTACTTCCGACGCGCCGCCGCCGGCCACGAGTCCGAACTGCACGGCGTCATCCAGCGGACGCTCGCCGCCCCGGACGTCACGATGGCCGACTACATCGACGCGCAGCACCAGGTCGAGCGGCTCAGCTCGCTGTTCGCCGGGTACTTCGAGCGCTACGACGTGCTGCTGTGCCCCGTCTGCCCCATCCCCGCGCCGCCGCACGCCCTCTCCAAGTTCGACGTCGACGGGGTCACCGTCCCGGCGCGCGGCATCATGCGCGCGACCGTTCCGTTCAACCTCACGGGACTGCCCGCGCTGTCGCTGCCGTTCGGGTCGAGCGGCGAGGGGCTGCCGATCGGCGTGCAGCTCGTCTCGCGCTGGTACGACGAGGGGACCCTGCTGCGGCTCGGCGCCGCGCTCGAAGGGATCAGCCCGGTGCGGGGGCTCCGGCCCGAGCTGGGGTGACGGGGCGGGGGCTGTCGGTGGGCCGGGGCGCGTGGGCGGTCGGCCGTACGTACTCGGCCGGGCTCAGGCGCTCGACCGGCTGTACGTGCGCGGCCTGGCGTACGTACCGTGCCGACGCGTTGGCGTACGTACCGTGCTGGCGCCTTGGCGTACGTACCGTGCCGACGCGCCTTGGCTTACGTATCGTGCCGGCGCCCTGGCGCCCTACGACGGCGCGTCCGTGAGCCGCAGCCGTAGCGTGTCGTACGCCCAGGCGGCGAGCGTGGTCGGGGTGGTGGTGCGGACGGTGCGGGGCTGCTCGGGCACGAAGTCCTCGCGGAGGCCGGTGGACATGCCCAGCACGGCTTCCACCAGCCCGTCCGTCATCCCGGCCTGCCGGAGCAGACCCCGCATGGCGTCGTCGGAGATCCGCTCGGCGCGGACCGGGCGGCCGGTGGCGGCCGTCAGGATGCCGGCGACCTGCCGCCAGGTGAGGTCGGCGGGCCCGTGGACGGCCTGGACGCGCCGCCCGGACCAGTCGGAGGCGAGCAGCCGGGCGGCGGCGACTTCGGCGATATCGCGGGGCGCGACCCATGCCATGGGCAGGTCGAGCGGGAGGATGACCTGGAGGACGCCCGCGCGCAGGGCGTCGAGTTGGAGTTCGAGGTTGGTGAAGAAGTAGCCGCAGCGCAGGTGGGTGACATCGATGCCGAGACCGTCCAGGGCGGTCTCGGTGTGCGCCAGGCCGTCGATCTCCCCCGCGCCCGTCCGCTTCTCGGCGCCGACGCTGCTCTGGAAGACGACGCGGCCGATGCCGTTGTCGGTGACGGCCCGGACCACGCTGCCGGTGGCGCGGGCGTAGTCGGCGAGCGGGTCCGCGCCCTCGGAGGGCGGGTCCACCCAGAACAGCGCGTCGACGCCCTCGGTGGCCGCCGCCACCGACGCGGCGTCGTACTGGTCGACGCGCACGGCGTCCACCTCGTCCCGGATCTCGGGGGAGAGCCGGCCGGGTTCGCGCAGCAGAACGCGCGGCCGGACCCCGGCCCGTACGAGCGCGGTGACGACGTGGCGGCCGACGTTGCCGGTGGGGGTGGTGACGGCGATACGCATGAATTCCTCGCGATCGGTGTTAACGGCGTCAGAGTGCAAATGGCTCAGTGCAAATGGCTCAGTGCGGATGGCGTCAGGGCGGGGAGCTTTCGGCGATTCAGGCTAGGAGCAGAGGCGGCCCGAAACTGTCCGCCTCTCCGGGAAGGCTGGACGCATGGAACTCGACCCGACGATCAGAACCCTGACCCTGCTGACCCTCTTGCAGTCCGGCGGCGAATGGACCGCCGCCGAGCTGGCCGAACGGCTGGGTACGAGCGCCCGTACCGTACGGCGCGACGCGCAGCGGCTCCGCCGGCTCGGGTACACCGTGGAGGCCCGGCCGGGCCCGGGCAGCGCGTACCGGCTGCGCCCCGGAGTCAAGATCCCGCCGCTGCTCTTCACGGCCGACGAGATCACCGCGCTGGTGGCCGGGCTGCGTCTGATCCGCGCCTGGCTCCCGCAGGAGACGGTCGCGTCGAGCGCGCTGCTCAAGCTCGACCAGGTGCTGCCGCGGCCGCTGCGCCGCCGCGCGGCCGCGACGGATCTCGCGACCGAGGTGTTGCAGCAGCCCGGCGCGGCGGTCGAGGCGGCGACGGTCGGGGTGCTCGCCGACGCGGTCGCCGGGGACGGCCGGGTGCGGTTCCACTACGTCGACCAGCACGACCGGCCGTCGGTCCGGCTGGTCGAGCCGTACCGCCATTTCCTGCGCGCCGGACAGTGGTATTTGGTGGCCTTCGATGTCGACCGGGACGACTGGCGTACTTTCCGCCTCGACCGCATCACCGATATCTCAGCGGTGGAGGGCGTTTACGAGCCGCACGAATTTCCCGACGAGTCCATTGAGCACTGGCTGACCACCGACTTCGGGCGCGCGCCGGAGAGTCCGCCGGGCCGCTCGGGCCCGTGCCCGTTCGGTGGCTCCGGCCCGTGCCCGTCCGACGGCTCTGGCCCGTGCCCGCCCGGCCGCTGATCGGCTTGCCCGCTCGGTGAAGGCCCCCCGCTTCCCTGACCAGGCCCAGGCGCGTTCTCGGCCGTGACGACCGAGGCGAAGCCCTCGCGGCGCATGCGTTCGGCTCCCCAGGCGCCGAGCGCCCCGAGTGCTTGATTGAGGGTGCGGCGGCCCGATGGGGCAGGCGATGGTCCGTACCCTCCTCGCCCCTGTCCGGGCTGATGCACGCCACGGCGAGGTGTTGAGGTGCAGGGGCGTACGTACGGGAGCGGGGCGACGGGACGGCCCGTGCTGTGTGTACGTACGGGAGTGGGGGCGGCGGTTCACGCTCTGTGACCGCGACGGCGTACCTGGGGCCGCCTGTTCGGCGGGGCGGCTCGCGAGGGCGCGATCTCGTACACCCGTACGCGCGGAGGGGACCGTCCGTTCCCGTCGGGTGCGGTCGGCAGGGCAGAGGCGGCTGTGCGGCCGGGCACACTTGGGCACTGGGCCGACAAAACGGGCTTAATGCGCGGCAGTTGGCGGCGGAGGCTGAATAGAGGGGGACGGGTGAGGCGGTTGCGCCTCAGGGGAATCGGCCGGACACCGCCCGCGTATGGCCTCACAAGCCCCACAGGCCGCCTGCACACCGCCTTCACAGGGGTCGGAGGCCGTTACGGGGCTATGACAAAGCCAACTTGACAGTCGCTGTCATCACGCAAGTAGGTTCGGCGTGAATCTAGTTTCGACTACAGACCGGCGTCCCCCGCGCCGGGAGAAGGGATGCCCATGGGTTCCCACGCCCGTCCCAACCGGATACACCGCACCGGGGTCCGGGTCGCGATGGTCGCGCTCGTCGGCGCCGCCCTGCCGATCAGCGCCGCCGGACTCGCCGAGGCGGCCACCCCCGGTACGGCGCACTCCGTCGACGAGAAGGGTCAGCAGGGCGCCGAGAACACCGCCCCGGCCGGCCACACGCAGGACGCGCAGCGCCAGGGGCACCCGACCCAGGCGACGCAGACGCAGCAGGCCGTCAAGGACCACCACGGCACCGAGGCCGACCAGCAGACGCACGCCAGGACGGACACCCAGGCCGGTCCCGGCGCCAAGACGAACGACCGGGCGAACGCCAAGACGGACGCCCAGGCGAACGGCAAGTCGGACCACAAGGCGGACAAGGCCCCCGCCGCGCAGGACCCGAAGGACCAGGCCGCCCCCCAGATCAAGGCCGACCACGCCTTCCTGCTGGACGCCCGCGACGGCAGCCAGGAGCGGCCGATGTGGGGCGGGGCCAAGGCCGACGAGAGCGTGCCGATGGCCAGCACCACCAAGATCATGACCGCCGTCGTGGTGCTCAAGCACCCGGAGTGGCTGAACCGTCAGATCGAGGTGAAGCAGGAGTACCGGGACTACGTGCAGAAGGAGGGCGCCAGCACCGCCGACCTCCAGACGGGCGACAAGCTCACCGTCAAGCAGATGCTGCACGCCATGCTGATTCCGTCCGGGTCCGACGCCGCCCGCGCCCTGGCCGACAACTTCGGTTCCGGCGACACCGAGGAGGCGCGGATCGCCGACTTCGTGCGCCAGATGAACGACGAGGCGCAGCAGCTCGGCCTGAAGGGCACGCACTTCGACACCTTCGACGGCATCTCGCACGGCAACAACCACAGCACCGCCCGCGACCTGGCCAAGCTCGGCCAGCGCGCGATGCTCCAGCCGACGTTCGCCGAGGTCGTGAAGAACAAGCAGTTCAAGACCGAGGCCCCGGCGGCCAACGGCCACACCCGGTACTACACCTGGAACAACACCAACGAACTGCTCGGTAGCTACGACGGCATCCTCGGCATCAAGACCGGCAGTGGCCCCGAGGACGGCTACTGCCTCGTCTTCGCCGCCAAGCGCGACAACCGCACGCTGGTCGGCGCGATCCTCCGCGACGACGAGGGCCGCTTCGACGACGCCACCAAGATGCTCGACTGGGGCTTCGCCCACTGACCCCCGCACCAAACGGCCCCCAGGCCCCCGCACCGTCCCCACCCCCACGGTGGACGAGCGGGGGCCTCCGGCGCCCCTTCCCGCTACGCGTCGCTACGGGCCGCGAACGCGACGAACGCCGCCCACGCACCGGGAGATACGGCGAGAACGGGCCCCTCAGGGTCCTTGCTGTCACGGACGGGAACGACGCCATGAGCTACAGCGCCGGGCGCCCACTCGACACACTGCCCGCCCTCGGGCCCGCTGTACGACGACCGGACCCATCCGTCGGCCGTCACGTTGATTGCGTTACGCATAAGTCCGCTCCTTGAACATGCCTTGATGTAGGCGATTGATGTAGGCGATCGACTCATCGGGAGAGACGTGCGCCCGCAGGCGGTAGTAGGTGTCGGAGGCGGTGGCCCCGACGCGGTCCCTGTGGTGGGAGTGTCTGCTTCGGGGGAACACGTGGATGGTGATGTGAGGCGACTCAGGTTCCTGCACGAGGTGTTCGAGCTGCTGGGCCATGACCTGCGGACCTCCCACGCTCGTCATCCCCAGGATGAACATCGTCGAGTAGTCGAGGGCGCTCGCCGCCCGGCGTTCCGGTTGTACGTAGGGGATGAACCATTCGGATGGCCGTCTTCGAGGATGCGCCGAAGCTGGCGTACGAACAGTGTCCCTGTACCGAATGCGTGGTCGCATCCCGCCGCGAACCTTTCACTTGAGGTCACCGTCGCCGACTCGACCTCGCTGACGCAACTCTCCGAATAGGCCGTTGCGTTGCCGAGCCCGCGCTGGCTCATCTTCCGGGACTCCCGCACCTTCGAAGCCCTCATCGAAGCCGGGGGCCTAGCGCTCCTCGTGCCGCAAGTGATCCCTCGGCCCCACGAATTCGCCGCTCCCACCAGCGCGTTGATCGCCCGTGTCAGGGACGGTCTCCGGAGGCGGTTCGGGTGAAGAGTTCCGCGCGTGCGCCCCCGCCCCGCGGACGGCCCCCGAGGAGTTCCGTTGAGCCGTACCTTCCGCTGCGTGCCGTTCACCATCGCCCAGGACACCGCCGCTCACCCCGAGTACCGGGCTGTATGCGTGACGGGTGAGGAGGGGGACTGCGGCGAGATGGTCCGTTCCGGTAGCCCTGGCTGGGTTGAGGAGTGGATGCGTCGCCACACTCAGCACACCGGGCACACTCGCTACTGCCGCACCATTGACGACTACGCCGTTCTCGAACCGCCGCCGGAGTGCGTTGGCCGGCCGGTCATCGGGCAGATGGGGGCCGCCCGGCCCGCCATCCCCGACTCCGGCGGACCGGCGAAGTGCGAAGGGGCCGAGGGGGACGAAGGAGCCGAGGGGAGCGAGGGGACATGAACCGGCTGCATGCCCTTCTTGCGATGGTGAGCGCTTTCGTCAGTGTTCTCGCGTTTACGTTCGTCGTCGCTCGCGGTCGCTGACAGGGGCGCGTCCCCCTGCCCTCAGCCGTCCTCCCCCGCCCCCTCCCCCCCCTGGGCCCGGAGGGCCGGGTCCAGGACTACGGGTTGGGCTATTTCCATGGTGGGGGCCTCGGGGAAGTGGCAGGCGGACAGGTGGCCTTCTTGGTTGCCGTCGAGGCGTTCGAGGGGTGGGGTGACGTGGGAGCAGATGTCCTGGGCTTTCCAGCACCGTGTGCGGAAGCGGCAGCCGGAGGGGGGTGATACGGGCGAAGGGACGTCGCCGGCCAGGCGGATGCGTTGGCGGGGGGCGGTTTCGTCCTCGTCGGCCAAGGACGCCTCCGGGACGGCCGAGAGGAGGGCGCGGGTGTACGGGTGGCGGGGGCGCTGGTAGATGTCGTCCCTGGGGCCGACCTCGACGATCTTGCCCAGGTACATGACGGCGACGCGCTGGGAGAAGTGGCGGACGACGGCGAGGTCGTGGGCGATGAAGAGGAAGGCGATGCCCAGTTCGCGCTGGAGTTCCTGGAGCAGGTTGACCACTTGGGCCTGGATGGAGACGTCCAGGGCGGAGACGGGTTCGTCGGCGACGATGAGTTTGGGGTCGAGGGCGAGGGCCCGTGCCACGCCGATGCGCTGGCGCTGGCCGCCGGAGAACTCGTGCGGGAAGCGGTTGTAGTGCTCGGGGCTGAGGCCGACGATCTCCAGGAGTTCGCGGACGCGGGCCTCGCGGCCGCCCGGCGGGGCGATGCCGTTGATCTCCATGGGCCCGGAGATGATCGTGCCGACGGTCTGGCGCGGGTTGAGGGACGAGTACGGGTCCTGGAAGATCATCTGGATCTCGGAGCGGACCGGGGCGAGCGCCTTGCGGCCCGCGTGGGTGATGTCCTGCCCCTGGTAGGTGATCCGGCCGGCCGTCGGTTCCAGGAGTCGGGTCAGCAGCCGGCCGGTGGTGGACTTGCCGCAGCCGGACTCGCCGACCAGGCCGAAGCTCTCCCCGGCCCGTACGGTCAGGTCGATGCCGTCCACGGCCTGCACCGCTCCGACCCGCCGTTTGATCGGGAAGCCGCCCATGATGGGGAAGTGCTTGGTCAGCCCCTCGGCGACGAGGATCTCGGTCATCTGCGTTCGCTCCTCAGCCCAGCCGGGGCTTGATCTGCTCGGTGAACGTGGTCCGCTTCTGTTCCGCCGTCAGGTGGCAGGCCGCGCCGCGGCCGGCCGGCAGCTCCGGGCGCTCCGTACGGCACCGGTCGCCGGGAACGTCGCCGGAGAAGCCGCAGCGCGGATGGAAGGGGCAGCCCGGCGGCGGCGCCAGCAGGCTCGGGGGCGCGCCCGGTATCGGGGTCAGCGGCTCCGCGACGTTGGAGGCGAGCCGCGGCATCGAGCCCAGCAGGCCCCACGTGTAAGGGTGCTGGGGCGCCCTTAGCACCTCGCGGACCGTGCCGCGCTCGATGACCCGGCCCGCGTACATCACCAGCAGGTCGTCGGCGGTGTTGGCGACCACCCCCAGGTCATGGGTGATCAGGATGATCGCCGAACCGGTCTGCTGCTGAAGGTCCTTGATCAGGTCGAGGATCTGCGCCTGCACGGTGACGTCGAGCGCGGTGGTCGGCTCGTCCGCGATCAGCAGCTCCGGGTCGCAGACCAGCGCCATCGCGATCATCGCGCGCTGCCGCATGCCGCCGGAGAACTGGTGCGGGTAATCGTCCACGCGCAGCGACGCGTTGGGGATGCCGACCTTCTCCAGCATCTCGATCGCGCGCAGCCGCGCGTCCCGCCGGGAGGCGCCGGTGTGCTTGCGGAACGGCTCGGCTATCTGGCGGCCCACCGTGTAGTACGGCGAGAGCGCGGTCAGCGAGTCCTGGAAGATCATCGCCATCTTGTTGCCGCGCAGCCGCTCCAGCGCCCGCTCGCCCGCGCCGGTCAGCTCCTGCCCGTCCAGCAGGATCTCGCCCTTGACCTCGGTGTTGCGCGGGTCGTGCAGGCCGAGGACGGTCAGGTTGGTGACGGACTTGCCGGAGCCGGACTCGCCGACGATGCCCAGCGTGCGGCCCCGGGCGAGGTCGAAGGAGAGGCCGTCGACGGCCTTGACGACGCCGTCCTCGGTGCCGAAGCGCACATACAGGTCGCGTACGGACAGGAACGCGTCGTCCGGGCCGGCGCCCGCGTCCGGGGCGGGGCCGGCGGCGCCGGGCTGGGTCACAGTGGTCACGTCGGTGGTTCTCCAGGCTCCTGGGATGGACGGGGCGGGCTCGAAGCGGCGCTCACGCCGGACGTACGCGGCGCTCACGCCAGACGTACGCGGCGCTCACGCCAGCCGCGCGCGCGGGCGTTCACGCCAGGCGCACGCGCGGGTCGATGAAGGCGTACGCCGCGTCCACGATGATGTTGGCCACGACGATCGCCGTGCAGCCGACGAGCATCACCGCCATCAGCGTCGGCAGGTCCGTCTCGGTCACCGAGGAGACCGCGAGCCGCCCGAGCCCGTGCAGGTTGAAGGTGAACTCGGTGATCATGGCGCCGCCGAAGAGCGAGCCGAGGTCGATGCCGAAGATGGTGACGATCGGCGCGAGCGCCCCGCGCCACGCGTAGCGGAAGAAGACGGCGCGGCGCGACAGCCCTTTGGCCCGCGCCGTCCGTACGTGCTCCTCGCCGAGCTGCTCGATCATCTGGGAGCGCGTCATACGGGTGTAGTTGGCGACGAAGATGATCGACAGCACCAGCCAGGGCAGCAGCATCCCCATGAACCATTTGCCGGGGTTCTCGGTGAACGGGTGGTAGCCCGGTTCGTCCAGGATGCGCAGCCCGCCGCTGACGAACAGGCCGAGCGCGATGACGCCCACGAAATAGATCTGGAGAGAGTTGCCGATCAGCGACAGCGAGCTGAAGAGCTTGTCGACGACCGTGCCGCGGCGGGCCGCGGCGATCATGCCGAAGCCGACGCCGACGATCAGGAAGACGAACGCGCCGCCGAGCGCGAGCGAGAGCGTGGTGGGGTAGCGGTCGACGATGGTGCCCCAGACCGGCTGCTGATTGGAGAAGGAGTAGCCGAAGCAGGGGGCCGGGCAGTGGCCCACGGTCAGGTCGCGGCCCGCGAAGATGCCGGTCATGTAGTGCCAGTACTGGACGGGTACGGGCTGGTCCAGGCCGAGGTTCTTGTTGATGACGGCGAGCGCGTCCGGCGTGCAGTTCTTGCCGCAGGACATCAGGGCCGGCTCGGAGGGCAGCGCGAAGAACAGGAAGAACGTGATCGCGCTGATCAGCAGGATGATGACGAGCGCGCCGAGTGAACGGCGGGCGAGGAAACGAAGCATGGCATCGCGGTTCTTCCGGTACGGGCGCCGTCCGGTACGGGCGCGCGGCGCGTTCTGTGTGGTAGGGGAGTGGCCGTGCCCGCGGGCGGCGGGCACGGCCGTACGTGCGGCCGGGGCTACTTCACGTAGACGCTGGTCGGGTCGACCGTTCCGTACACCGGCTGGTACTTGATGCCGCCGAGCCCCGAACCCCACAGCGAGAACTGCCGGTTGTAGAACGTCGGGATGCCCGGCACGTCCTCCGTGAGGATCTTGTCGGCGAGCTTCATCCACTGCGGCGCGGCCTGCTTGATGTCCGTGATCGCGTTGATGCGGTCGATCTCGGAGTTGACCTTCGGGTTGTCGAGGTGGCCGTAGTTCTGGCTGCCGTCCGCGATCTGCCGGCCGTCGAAGAGCGGCGGCACGACCGTCGAGGGGACCGGCCAGTCAGCGCCCCATGAGGTGCGGTAGATGTCGAACTTGTTGTCCACCTGGGAGATGGCCGTCCGCCAGGTGTTGGCGTCGACCTCCTTCTTCTGGACCGTGAAGCCGGCCTTCTGGAGCGCCTGGGTCACCACCACCGCGACCTTCTGCTCCACATCCGTGTTGCGGTAGGCGTAGACGATCTCCTGGCCGATCTTCCCGGCCTCCTTCAGGAGCGCCTGGGCCTTCTCCGTGTCGCCCGCCGGGTGCGCCTTCTTCCCGTACGGATCGGTGGCCTGGTAGCCGTCCATCGCCGGGGACAGGTAGTTGGTGGCGATGGTGCCGGCGGTCGTGCCGCCGTTCTGCTGGAGAATCTGCCCGTTGGGCATCGCGTACGCCAGGGCCTTGCGGACCTTGACGTCCTTGAGCCGCGTCATGTTGAAGCTGATGTAGTCGACGTACGGCTGGATCTCCACGAAGCGGCGGGCCTTGGTGCCGGCGTCGTTCAGGACGTTCTGCGTCATGCCCGGGTCGACGGCGTTGCTGAACGACATCGCGTTCTTGTCGGCGCCCTGCTGCGCCAGGATGCGCCGCGTCTGGTCCTGGAGCTGATGGCCGAAGCTGACGTCGAACCGGTCGGCGTACTGGTGCCGGATCGGGTCCGTCGCCGGGTCCCAGTTGGGGTTCTTCACCAGCGTCAGCGACTTGCCGACCTTGAAGTCCGCGACCTGGTAAGGACCGGAGGAGAAGGGCGCGTTGTCGTACTTGCGCTGGGTGTCCTTGGCGGCCTTCACCGCCCCGATGTTGGGCATCGCGGTGGCGAACGGGGTGTCCGCGTGCGGCTTGCGGAAGTGCAGGATGACGGTCTTGTCGTCGGGCGTGTCCAGCACCGAGGCCGGCAGATGATCGCCCTTGTACGGGCCGTCCGGCAGCGCCTTGCGGAAAGAGGTCCCGTCGCCCGAGAGCCACTGCGGGATATACATCGGGCCGTCGGTCTCGAAGTCGGCGTAGAGCCGCTCGATGCCCCACCGCACGTCCTTCGAGGTGATCGGCGAACCGTCCTGGAACTTCAGCCCGTCCTTGAGCTTGAACGTCCAGGTCTTGCCGCCGTCGGAGGCGGTGCCGGGGCCGGTGGCGAGGTCGCCGACGACCTTGGCCTTGCCGGAGGGCTCCACCTTGTAGGCGGTGAGCGAGCGGTTGTAGAGCATCTGGGCGGTCAGCATGTCGGAGTAATAGATCTGACCGGGATCGAGATGGTTGAAGGCGTCGCGCTGGAGCACGGTGACGGCGCCGCCCTTTTTCGCTCCGGGCACCGCGGGGGCCGGGCCCTTGGAATCCGCCTCCGTGCCGATCGTGAAGTTGGAGGACTTGTTCTTGTCCGTGGCCGGGCCGCTTTCCTTTCCGTCGCCGCCGCCCCCGCCGCCGCCGCTGCACGCGGTGAGCACGAGGGCTCCGGCGGCCAGGGCTACGGCGGCGAGCCGGGCTCTGTTCTGGTGAGACGAAGTCATGGGTCGTTGCTCCTGCCTCGGGTGTCGGATGGATATCCGCGGCCTTATCCGTAGGTGGGTCCGTAGATGAATCCGTAGCTGAGTCCGTCGGCTAGCGGTTCGTCTTCGGGTCGAACGCGTCCCGGACCGAATCCCCGAGCAGATTGAAGGCGACCACAAAGATGATCATGGCGATGCCCGGGAAGAAGATATAGGTGAGATCGCTCTCGTAGTAATCGGCGCCGGCCTTGAACATGCGGCCCCAGTCGGGCGTCGGCTCGACGATCCCGACGCCGAGGAAGGACAGCCCCGCCTCCACGGTGACCATCGTCGGCAGCATCAGCGTCGTCTGCACCAGGATCGGCGTCCACAGGTTGGGCAGCAGCTCCTTGGTGATGATGCGCCAGGGCGAGGCCCCGGTGACCTTCGCGGCCTCCACGAACTCCCGCTCCCGCAGGCTGAGCACCTGACCGCGGAGCAGCCGGGCCATTCCCATCCAGCCGAGCAGCCACAGCACGAGGATCAGCGTCATCACCCGCAGATACGTGGGCGTCTCCTTCTCCGGGGAGACGAAGAGCGAGTAGACGACGGGCGTGAAGGCCACAAAGGACAATTGGCTGGGAAAGGCCAGCAGCAGATCGATGAAGCGGCCCAGGAAATAGTCGGTACGGCCGCCGATATAGCCGGCGGTCACGCCGATGAGTACGCCCGTGGCCACGCAGAGCAGGGTGGCGATCGCGGCGATCAGAAGCGAGGTGCGGATTCCGTAGACGAGCTGGGTGAACACATCGCGGCCCAGCGTCGGCTCGATGCCGAACCAGAAGTCGCCGGAAATCCCGCCGTTCGGTCTGATCGGATATCCGAACTCATTGAGCAGGCCCGGCCGGTCCAGCCCGTACGTGGTCGTCGGGTCCTTTCCGTACAGCTTGGATATCAGCGGCGCGGCGACGGCGACGAGCAGGAAGAAGAGCACGATGAACGCCGATATGACGCCCGTACGGTCGCGCTTGAAACGCCGCCACATCAACTGACCGGGCGACCTGCCGACCAGTTTTCCCGAATCCCCGCCGCCGTCCGGGGTGATATTCAGCGGGTCGAGAGGGGAGGAGCCGCCGGCGCCCGCCGCCGCGGCCTGGGAAGGACTCGTCATCGCGTGAAGCCCCCGCACTGGTCGTCCGCACTGTCGTCCGCACTGTCAACTCGTGGAGCCGTCGCGGGCGCTGTGTGCGCCGCGAGTTGAGCGGACTTTTGCAATGAAGCCACAGGCAGGTCAAGAGGGCGTCAGCAGCGGATGCGGCGTTCCTCCGTATCTTGAGCGAAGGTTTTGCAGATCGAGGTGACGGCGTGCTTGACAATGGCTTTCGGCGCGCTATCGCGAACCGAATAGCGCGGTGCGCCAGAGGTATTGGGATATTCCGGCGGCTGGATGGACGCAGCGGTTCCGGACGGCGAGCGGCAGCCGGGGCGACGGGCGGTGGGCGGCGAGCGGCAGCCGGGGGCGGCGGACGGCGGGCGATGAGGGATAGCCGGGGGCGACGGGCGCCGGTCGGCTCAGCGCTTGAGCGACGCGGCGTCGCCCATGACGACGACGGGCTTACGGGCCGGGTCAAGGGTCCGCAGCAGCTCGGCCATCCGGTCCTGCGCGACGCTCACACAGCCGTGCGTGGGCCCGCCGTGGTCGACGTGCAGCCAGATGCCGCCGCCGCGGTCCGCGCCCATCGGGCGCGTCCAGTCCAGCGGCGAAGTGCCCGCCTTGCGGTTGTAGTTGATCGCCACGACGTAGTCGAAGGAGCCCGCCAGCGGCTCGTTCGCGAACCCGGTGCCGCCCACGGTGAAGCCGTTGGAGCGGTTGTACGGCAGCTTCGCGCCGGGATCGGCGAGCTTGCCGCCCGCGTCGGTGAGCGTGAACACCCCGATCGGCGACCGCAGATCGCCCATGCGGTGATGGTCCGACCAGCCGCGCAGCGCGTTGTGCGCGGGCCAGGACGCGCCCGCGCGCCAGCCCTCGGACGTCCGCTCGTACACCACCACGGTGGACTTCGGCGAGTCCTTCCCCTCCCCGGTCACCACCACGGCCTGCCGGGTGCCGGTCGGTATCTTCGCGAGCGTGCGGGGCCCGAGCCCGGGCAGTTCGCTCGGCAGGGCCGGGGTGGCGGCGGCCGGCGCGGGCGGGGCGGCGGACGGTGAGGCCGGGGCGCTGCGCACCCCGCCGGCGGACTGCCCGCCGCACCCGGCGAGCGAGCCCGCGCAGACCAGGGCCAGCAGGGACGCGCACAGCGGGCGCGCTGCGAGCGGGAGACGTCGTACGGACATGGGAGCGCCCTTTCAGTAGGCGGGTTGAGTAGGTGAGGGGGCGGGACGGGGCGGGCACGAGGAGCGACGCCCGCGAGCGGCTGGACGTACGAGGTGCCGTGCGCACGGGGCGCCACGTGCACGAGCGCTGATGCGCGTACGAGCCGTGAGGCGTGTACGAGCGAGGGCGCGCGTATGGGCGGTGGCGCGGCTCGGCTCGCTTCACGGCCAGGGTTCCGCCGGGCCGTAGGCGCGGCGCGGCCCGGTCAGCGGCCGGGGGCGTGCGTCCCCGTGGGCGAGGCGCCGGCGAAGACCGCGGTGGCCAGCATCTCGCGGGCCTGCGCCAGCGACGCCTCGGCGGGCTCCCGCAGACAGACGGAGACGGTGACCGCGCGGTCCTCGCCGGTCCCGAGGTCGGGACTGGCCTCGCGCAGGACGGTGCGGGCCGCCGTCAGCTCCCGGGTGCCGCCGATCTTCCGGCACGCAGGCGCCGGCGACTTCGCCGCCTGGAGGCGGAAGGCCGTCTCCGTCGCCGACTTGCCGCCGGGCGCCCGCCCGAACGTGACGAGCGCACCGCCCCTGTCCAGCGCGTCCAGCGGCCCGCAGGGGGCGTCGGCGGCGGTCTTCTCGGTGCACGCCGGCCGCCGGGACAGCGGCTGGGTGGCGGCGAAGGCCATCGGCGAGGGGGCGCCCGGCTGCGTGACGGGGCCCTGCGCGTACCAGCCCGGTGGGAGCCGGTAGCCCAGGCCCAGCAGTTCGGAGTAGTGGACGGGGCGCCCGGTGGGCGCGGAGGCCGCCGGCACCGGCTCCTCGCGCGTCGGTGCGGGGGCGGCGGACGGCCACGACAGCACCGCGGCCACCGCCGCCGCGGCGACGCCCGCGGACAGCCCCGCCGCGCGCCGTCGTCGGCGGCGCAGCACCCGGCGGCGCACCTGGCGCATCCGCTGCTCCGGGGCGGGCAGCCGGGGCACCGCGCGCTCCAGGAGGCGGCGCAGCTCCCGCTCCTCATCGGCCTCGGTCATCGCGCGCACCCCCCTCCGCCATCGCCGCCGGCACCTGAGCGCGCAGCGCCTTGAGCGCCTTCGACGCCTGGCTCTTGACCGTGCCCGGCCGGCAGCCGAGCGTCGCGGCCGTCTCCTCCACGCTCAGGTCCTCGAAGTAGCGCAGCACCACCACCGCGCGCTGCCGCGCCGGGAGCCGCCGGACGGCCGCGCCCAGGAAGGTCTCCAGGTCCACGGCGTCGTACGGGTCGGGCGCGGCGACCGTGTCCGGGAGCTTCCCGTGCGGCACCTCGCCGCGCCACCTGCGCTGCCACCACGAGGCGTGCGTGTTCACCAGCGCCTTGCGGACGTACGCCTCCGGGTTGTCCGCCGTGATCCGGTGCCATTTCGGCCAGACCTTGGCGAGCACCGTCTGGAGCAGGTCCTCGGCCTGGTGCGCGTCGCCCGTGAGCAGCCACGCGACCCGCAGCATCCGTGGCCCCCGCGCGGCGACGAACTCCTCGAAGTCCGGCTCGCCGCCGCCCGTCACCGTCGTGTCCTTGCCATCGAGTCCCTGTCCGCGTCGCTCCTGTCACACTCCTTCGACAGGGTGGGCCGCGGATCGGGTTGCCCCATGGGCCGCGGGAGTTTCGCAACGGCCGACCGGGGGAAGGGGCAGCCGTTTTCCAGCGATCGCTCCGGAGGGTCAGCTTCTGAGCGATCGCTCCGGGGCGTCGGAGATCGCCCCGGAGCGTCAGAGGCCCCCCGGGGCGTCAGGCGATCTTCAGGGACCGCTTGAGGAAGTCCACCTGGAGCAGCAGCAGGTTCTCCGCCACCTGCTCCTGCGGCGTCATGTGCGTCACGCCCGACAGCGGCAGCACCTCGTGCGGGCTGCCCGCCGCGAGGAGCGCGGAGGAGAGTCGCAGGGTGTGCGCGGCCACCACGTTGTCGTCCGCGAGGCCGTGCACGATCATCAGCGGCCGGGCCTCCCCCGCCGCCCCGGACAGCCCCTCGTCCGTGATGAGCGAGTTGGCGTCGTACACCTGCGGCTGCTCGTCCGGGTGGCCGAGATAGCGCTCCGTGTAGTGGGTGTCGTACAGCCGCCAGTCGGTGACCGGCGCGCCCGCGACGCCCGCGTGGAAGACGTCCGGGCGGCGCAGCACCGCGAGGGCCGCGAGGTAGCCGCCGAACGACCAGCCGCGGATGCCGACCCGGCCGAGGTCGAGCGGGTAGCGCTCGGCGAGCGCCCGCAGGGCCGCGATCTGGTCGTCGAGGACCACGTCGGCCATGGTGTCCCGGATGGCCTTCTCCCGGCCCGGCGAGTGGCCCGGCGTGCCTCGGCCGTCGGCGACGATGACGGCGAACCCCTGGTCGGCGAACCACTGCGAGGTCAGGTGCGCGTTGTGCGCGGCGACGACGCGCTGGCCGTGCGGGCCTCCGTAGGGGTCCATGAGGACCGGGAGCGGGCCGTCGCCGTCGCGGTAGCCGGCGGGCAGCAGCACGGCGCACGGGATGCGGTCCGGCCCGGCCTCCGTCAGCTCCGGGCGGGCGGTCAGCTCGGGCCGCTCGGCGTACGACGCCACGACGGCGGCCCGCTTGCCGTCGCGCAGCACCTCGACCGTCGCCCCGCTGCGCTCCAGGACCGCGCCGACCAGCACGCAGACGTCGCCGGACCGTACGGCCGAGTGCACGCCCCGCCCCTGCGAGACGCGCTCCACGCCCAGTTCGTTGACGCGGTAGACGTGCACCTCGCCGGTCTCCGGGTCGGCGGCCTCGGGCCCCGCGGACGCCGAGACGAGCACGTCGTTGCCGCCCACGTGCAGCACGGACCGTACGTGCAACTGCGGCCCGGTCAGGGCGCGGTCGCCGACGACGAGGACCCGCGCGCCGCCCTCGTCCGCGATCCGCAGGAGCTGGCCGTCCGGCGTCCAGGCGGGCACGCCGGGGAACAGATCGAGCCACACCGGGTCCTCGTCGGCGTGCAGCATGCGGGTGGCACCGGTCTCCGGGTCCACGGCCAGGTGGAGTTGGGAGCGCTGGTCGCGGGCCTGCACGAGGAGCAGCGGCGGCCCGTCCGCCGACCAGTGGACGCGCGCGAGGTAGGGGTAGCGGTCGCGGTCCCACACGATGTCCGTGCGGGTGCCGTCGAGGCGCAGCAGGGCGAGGGACACGTCGGCGTTCGGGGTGCCGGCGGCCGGGTACGCCTGCTGGGCGGGGTCGCGGTCCGGGTTGGCGGGGTCGGCGACCCACCAGCGCTGCACGGGGGAGTCGTCGACGCGCGCGGCGAGCAGCGCGTCGCTCTCGGGGGACCACCAGAAGCCGCGGTAGCGGTCCATCTCCTCCGCCGCGATGAACTCGGCGAGCCCCCAGACGGCGGGGTCCTCCGGGCCGTCCGGCCCGGCCAGCGCCCGGTCGCCGGAGCCGTCCGCGGCGACGAGCCGCAGCGCGCCGCCCGCCGCGTAGGCGATGTGCCGCCCGTCGGGGGAGGGGCGCGGGTCGACGACCGGCCCGGGCACGGGCAGTTCGCGCGCCGCGCCCGAGCGCAGGTCGGTGGCGAAGAGCCGGCCGGAGAGCGCGAACGCCGCCAACTCGGCCGCCGTGTCGGTGGCGTAGCCCACGACGCCCGCCGAGCCCTCGCGGGTGCGCTCGCGCCGCGCGCGCTCCTCGGCGGACAGGTCCTCGCCCGCGCCGCCGAGCAGCGCCCCCGGGTCCGCCGCCGGGTACTCGCGGTTCTCGTCGAGGTCGAGGACCCATAGGACGTTCGCTCGATCGGTGCCCGTTCGAGAGCGCAGGAAGACGACGCGAGAACCGTCGGGGGACACCGTGAAGGCGCGCGGGGCGCCGAGGGAGAAGCGCTGGGTACGCGCGTGCTGCCGCGGAAAAGTCATGCCCTGACCCTACGTTTCCCCATCTGACCCCGCGTTTCCGGCCGGGAGTCGGGGTTCTTCACTCGATCTTGCCGTTTGAAACATCAACTGGCTTACGGACGGGGGCATATCCGCCGGGTACGGATGCCGTGGCCGGCACGCGTGTGCGCCCCGGTTTGCTCCCGTGCACCGACTCATGCGCGCGTACGGAAAGTTATGATCACTCGCGCATAGTGGGTATGCATCTCCTCGGCTGCCCCATGCCTGCGTCCCTTGCTGTCCATCCGACCGCGCGTCCCTGGAGGTGAACCGCTGTGGCACTCTCGATTTCGGCGGTGGTGCTGCTGGCGATCATCGTCTTCCTGCTGGTCCGGAAGTCCGGACTGAAGGCGGGACATGCGGCGGTCTGCATGCTGCTGGGGTTCTACCTGGCCAGCTCGTCCGTCGCCCCGACCCTCCACCAGCTCACCACGAACGTCGCGGGGATGATCGGCAACCTCAAGTTCTGACCGGGCGGCGAGTCGTTTCCGGCCGCCGCCCCCGGGTCGAACTCCGACCCGGGGAAGAGCCGGTTCCGGCCGCCCGCCGGGTGAAGCTCCGCCCCGGCGGTGAGCCGGTTCCGGCCGCCCCCCGGCGGCGCGCGGCTCGTACGCTGTTCCCATGAGTGACCTTCCGGCCCGCCGACTGCTCCTGGTGCACGCCCACCCGGACGACGAGACGATCAACAATGGCGCGACCATGGCCACGTACGCGGCCTCGGGCGCCCATGTCACGCTCGTGACCTGCACCCTCGGCGAGGAGGGCGAGGTGATCCCGCCCGAGCTGGCGCACCTCGCCGCCGACCGGGACGACGCGCTCGGCCCGTACCGCTTGGGCGAGCTGGCCGCCGCGACGAAGGCGCTGGGCGTCACCGACCACCGCTTCCTCGGCGGCGCGGGCCGGTACCGCGACTCCGGGATGATGGGCGCGCCGCAGAACGACCGCCCCGACTCCTTCTGGCAGGCGGAGCTCGACGAGGCCGCCGGGTATCTCGTCGAGGTGATCCGCGAGGTGCGGCCGCAGGTGCTGATCACCTACGACCCGCAGGGCGGCTACGGCCACCCCGACCACATCCAGACGCACCGCGTCGCGATGCGCGCCGCCGACCTGGCCGCCGACCCCGCCTTCCGCACGGACCTCGGCGCGGCCCACACCATCGCGAAGATCTACTGGAACCGCGTACCGCTCTCCGTCATCGAGGAGGGCTTCGCCCGGCTGCGCGCCCTCGGCGAGGACGGCCCCTTCCCCAAGATCGCCACGCCCGAGGACCTGCCGGGCGTCGTCGCCGACGCGGAGATCACGGCCGTGGTCGACGGCACGGCGCACGGCGCGGCCAAGGCCGCCGCCATGCGCGCCCACGCCACCCAGATCGCCGTGGAGGGCCCCTTCTTCGCGCTCTCGAACGACCTGGGGCAGCCGCTGCTGTCGACGGAGTACTACCAACTCGTACGGGGCGCGGCCGATGCTCCCCGTGAGGACGACCTGTTCGCGGGGGTGAAGCTGTGATGGCCGCGAGCGACGGCGCGAAGCGCGCCAAGGCCGCTACGGGCGGGTCCGGGAACGACGGCGCGAAGCGCGCCAAGGCCGCTACGGGCGGGTCCGGCAAATCCCGTGGCGCCGGCGGTTCCGGCAAGCCCGGTGGCGCCGGCCGGTCCGGCGGTTCCGCCGGGGCCTCGGCCGAGGCGGCGCGCGCCGTCTTCGGTACGGGACTGGCCCGGCCGATGACCGCGGGCCGGGCCGTCGGCTACCTCGGGCTGCTCGTGCTCGGCGCGCTGGTCGGGATCGCGGGGGCGCTCGTACAGGCCGCCTGGTTCCCCGGCGGGCTGCTGCTCGCGCTGCTCGGCCTCGCGGCCCTGTGCTACGGCGGCGTGAAGGCGACCGGCAGCCGGATCGGCGGGGCCGCGCCCGGCGCGGGCTGGCTGATCATCGTGCTGCTGCTGACCGCGACCCGGCCGGAAGGCGACTTCGTCTTCGGGGCGGGGCTCGGTACCTACGTTTTCCTGCTCGGGGGAATGTTCGCGGCTGTGATGTGTGCCACGCTCCCGAAAGCCGCGCAACCGGACAGATCGCCAGCCCGACTTGGTAAGTGACGTGACGTTTTCCGCTTGACGTCCGATTGCGGAGATCGGTCCGTCGAGCCCCGTACCCGGCCCCCGCGCGCGACGGCCGCCCGCCGGACGTCAAGTTCCCGTGTGCGGCGGACAGTATGGTGGTGCGCGCCGCCGAGCCGCCCGCACGAGGTCATGACGGGCGGCGGAGCTAACTGGGAGAACCTGCATTGAGCCGTGAATCTGACAGTTCGTCCTCTGGGTCCCAGGGGCGCGGTGGCACCGCGTACCCGTCGGGGACCCCGCCGTACGGAGCCCGCCAGTATCCGTCGCTGCATCCCACGCAGGACGAAGTCGGCGCAGGCGCAGAGGAACCGACCCGGGCACCCAAGCCGGAGGAGCCGAAGACCGAGACCACGCTGACCACCCGGATTCGGATCAACATCCCGGGCTCACGGCCCATTCCACCGGTCGTGATGCGCACGCCGGTCGCGGACGACCCGACCCAGACCGGGGGCGGCAACGGCGCTTCCGCCGGGTCCGGAGCGGGCGCCGGTACCGGTGCCGCTTCCGGCAAGGACGGCGAGCGTACGGGCGGCGTGCCCAGGCCGGTCACGCCCGGACCGCGTTCCGAGTCCGACCCGCTGCGGCCCGGGGGGCCGCTCGGCGCGCCGGGGGCCCCGGGACAGGGCTCGGCGCCGACGCCCGGCAGGACGTCGGGCCAGCCGACGGGCCAGGTCCCGGGACCGACGCCGGGGCAGGCATCAGGGCAGACGCCTGGGCAGCGGCCGGGACAGAAGCCGGCGCAGAAGGAGAAGACCAGCGACTGGTTCGCGCCGCGCAAGCCCGCCACGTCCGCCGGGGCGACGGGCTCCACGACTGGCGCGACCCCGCGCCCGGCCGCCGCGGCCGAGACCACCCAGGAGTTCCCCGCCCCGGGCCTGGGCGGCCGCCCCGACCTCCCCTTCTCCGCCGACGCGCCGCACGGCCGTACGGACACCCCGGCGGCCGGCTCCCCGCGCGTCCAGCCGGCCGACGGCTTCCCCGGCAACCCGCCCGCCCGCCCGGCCGGCGCGACTCCCGGCGCCGGCCCGGCCTTCGGCTCCGGTACGGGCACGGGCCGCGGCAGCACGCCCGGCGCGGGCTCCGATTTCGCTTCCGGTACGGGCACGGGTCCGGCTTTCGGCGCGGGTACGGGCTCGGGCTCCGACTTCGGTTCCGGTACGGGCACGGGTCCGGCTTTCGGCGCGGGTACGGGCGCGGGCTCCGACTTCGGGTCCGGTTCCGGTTCCGGTACGGGTTCCGGCTTCGGCGCGGGGCGCGACGCGGGCGGTCCGGGTACCGGCTTCGGCTCGGGTACGGACGCGGGCACGGGCTCCGGTCCGGGCCTCGGCTCCGGTCCGGGCTTCGGCGCGGGGCGTGACGCCACCGGTTCCGGTACGGGCACGGGCCCGGCGTTCGGTTCGGGCGCGGGTTCCGGGGGACCTGGCGCGGGCTCGGCGTCTGGCGGGTCCGGGACGGCGTTCGGTTCCGGCGCGGGCTCCGGTGGTCCCGGTGCGGGGTTCGGCGCGGGCGCGGGGGCGGGCTCCGGTCCCGGTGCGGGCTCCGCTTCCCCCTATGGTTCCGGCTCCGACGCCTTCGGCCCGCGGCCCGGCGGCGACGCCGGCACGGCACCCGGTTCGGGCCCCGGCGGCAGCACGCCCCCGCGCGCCGACGACACCGCGCGACTGACCCCGCAGGCCCCCTTCGGGCAGGAGGAGAAGGCGTCGTCCGGCGGCAAGTCCAAGGCCCCGGGCGGCGCGGCGAGCGCGTCGACGGACCGTACCTCCAGCGACACCCTGGTCAGCGGCATCCCGGTCGTACCGCCGTCCGAGGCGCGCGCCAAGCCGCTCTTCCCGGCGGCGGCGATGGCCGACGGCCAGGTCTCCGGCGCGCCCGGACAGGGCGGCCCCGGCGGCGCGGTCGACAGCGGCGCGCCGCGCGTCGCGGTCCCGGCGCCCAAGCCGGGCGCGGCGGTGCCCGCGCCGCCCGCCGCGAAGGCCGAGCCGAAGAAGGCGAAGAAGCAGCCGAAGAAGAAGGGCCGATCCAAGATCGTGCTGCTCGGCGGCGGCCTCGTGGCGCTCGTCGGCGTCGCGTACGGCGCGGGCCTGCTGCTCGACCACTCGGACGTGCCGTCCGGCACCACCGTCCTCGGCGTCGACATCGGCGGCTCGACGAAGGAAGCCGCGGTCCAGAAGCTGGACAAGGCGCTGGGCAACCGCAAGACGGCGCCGCTCAAGGTGTCGATCGGCGGCAAGCAGACCGAGTTGAAGCCGTCCGTCGCGGGGCTCACGGTCGACACCCAGGCCACCGTGCGCGGCCTGGCGGGCCGCGAGTACAACCCGGTCACCGTCATCGGCTCGCTGTTCGGCGGGGAGCGGAAGGCCGAGCCGGAGATCGTCGCGGACGACGAGAAGCTGACCTCCGCGCTCGACACGCTGGCGGGCAACACGGGGGCGGCGAAGGACGGCACGATCAAGTTCGAGTCCGGCAAGGCCGTGCCCGTCTACGGCAAGGCGCACCAGGGCCTGGACACCAAGAAGGCCATAGCGGCCGTGACCGAGGCCTACCGGCAGCGGGCGGCCACCGGCCAGGACAAGGTGACGGCGCTGCCCAGCACCACCCGGCAGCCGGCGATCAGCAACGCCGAGGTCGACCGGATGATGACGGACTTCGCGAAGCCCGCGATGTCCGGTCTCGTCACCGTCCAGACCGACCCCGCGCACAGCATCCCGTTCAGCCCGGCGCTGTCGCTGCCCAAGATCCTGTCGGTCAAGCCGGTGAACGGGCAGCTCGTGCAGAGCTACAACCTGCCCGTGCTCAAGCAGCTCTACGGGACGACCTTCCAGGGCGTCCTGATCCAGCGCGGCAACGGCTCCAAGACGCCGGTCACCCCGCAGGATGTCGCGGTGGCCCTCGGCAAGGCGCTGCGGGGCAAGACGCCCGCCGAGCGCGTCGGCGTGATCCCGGTCAACGGCACCTGACACGGCCGTACCCGTACGTCCGCGAGAGCCCTCGCACCGCCCGGTGCGGGGGCTCCGTCATGGCGGGATACATGACATCTGTCATCTCCAGGTCACGACTGCTGACACTGCCGCGCGGCGCTCGCATCCGCGAAGGTTGTCGGTATGACCACTTCAGCGATCGAACTCACGGGGGACGGGCGCCACGGCACGGGCGCCCCCGTGGTCAGCTTCGGCAATGTGAACAAGAGTTACGGCAGCGTCCACGCCGTCCGGGAGCTGGACTTCCAGTTGTTCCCGGGCGAGACCGTGGCGCTGCTCGGCCCCAACGGCGCGGGCAAGTCCTCGACCCTCGACCTGCTGCTCGGGCTGCGCAACGCGGACTCCGGCACCGTCGAGGTCTTCGGCACCTCGCCGCAGCAGGCCATCGTGCGGGGCAAGGTCGGCGCGATGCTCCAGAGCGGCGGCCTGATGGAGGATGTGACGGTCCGCGAGATCGTGCGGCTCGCGTGCGACCTGCACCCGCGCGCGTACCCGGCGGAGCAGGTGATGGAGACCGCGGGCATCACGGAGATCGCCGACCGTATGGTCAACAAGCTCTCGGGCGGCCAGGAGCAGCGGGTGCGGTTCGCGCTCGCGACGGCCGGCCCCAATGAGCTGATCGTGCTCGACGAGCCGACCACCGGCATGGATGTGACGGTGCGTCAGGCATTCTGGGGCGCGATGCGGGAGCAGGCCCAGGCCGGGCGCACGGTCCTGTTCGCCACGCACTACCTCGAAGAGGCCGACGCCATCGCGGACCGGGTGATCGTGCTGCACCGGGGCCGGGTCCTCGCGGACGGCTCCGCGGCCGAGATCAAGGCGAAGGCGGGCGCGCGGCGCATCGTCTTCGACCTGGAGGGCCACATCGACGAGAGGACGCTGCGCGGGTTGCCGTGCCTGGCCGCCGTGGAGGTCTCCGGCCGCACGGTGCGCATCCAGTCGCACGACGCCGACGCGACCGTGCACGCGCTCTACGGGCTCGGCCTCTACCCGCGCAACCTTGAGGTCGCCGGGCTCGGCCTGGAGCAGGCCTTCATAGCGATCACCGACGCCGCGACCGCCGAGGAGGGGGGCGACCGATGAACACCCTGGTCAAACTGGAGATCAAGCGCACTCTGCGCAACAAGAAGTTCATGTTCTTCACCGTGCTGTACCCCTCGGCGCTCTATCTGCTGATCGCGGGCGGCGCGAAGACCTCGGAGACGATCGGCGACACCCATCTGTCGCTGCCGGTGCTCTTCATGGTGTCCATGGCGTCCTTCGGCGCGCTGACCGCGGTCCTCATGGGCAACAGCGAGCGGATCGCCAAGGAGCGGGAGAAGGGCTGGGTGCGGCAGCTCCGGCTGACCTCGCTGCCCGGCCGCGGCTACGTGGCCGCGAAGATCGCCTCGGCCGCCGTGGTGACGCTCCCGTCGATCATCGTGGTCTTCCTGGTCGCCGTCATGGTCAAGGGCGTACGGCTGGACGCGGCCTGGCAGTGGATAGCCCTGACCGTCGCGATCTGGGCGGGCAGCATCGTCTTCGCCGCGCTGGGCGTGGCCATCGGCTACCTCGCCACCGGCGACGCGGTGCGCCCCATCACGATGATCATCTACTTCGGGCTGTCGGTCCTCGGCGGCCTGTGGATGCCGACCGCGACGTTCCCGCAGTGGCTGCAGAACATCGCCGACTGGATGCCCACCCACGCGTACGCCGGGCTGGGCCAGGCCATCGAGCTGGGCAACGCGCCGCACACCAAGGACATCGCCCTGCTCGCCGTGTATCTCGTGCTCTTCGCCGGCGCTGCCGCTTGGCTGTACCGCAAGGACACCCGCAAGGCCTGACGGCCGAGGGAGAGGGCGAGCATGACGCGACGGGGCGACTGGAGCGACGGCGGCGACCAGGGCGGCGGCGACGCGAGCGGACACGGCGGCGACGACGGGAGCGGACGCGGCGACGGCCGGCGCGGACGCGCCCACGGCCAGGGCGGACGCGGTGGGCGGGGCGAGTGGTACGGCCGCCCGGCGCGCCGCAGGCTGTGGCGGTATCTGACGAACGAGGACGAGGAGACCGGACAGGGCCTCGCCATCGGCCGGCAGCCCGAGCGCGGCCGGCCAGCCTTCGTCAAGCTGCTGTGGATCGGAATCTGGCTGGCCTATATGGCCGCGCCGGTCTCCGACCTGTTCGACGGCGACCACGGCACGGTCGGCACCGTCCTCGGCTCGGCCGGGCTGGCCGCGTTCATCTCCGCCTACCTCATCCTCGTCTTCCGCCACACCGTGCTCCCGCTCCGCGGGGCCGGCGTCCTGGTCGCGCTGGGCGTTCTGATGGCGCTCGGCATCGTCCTGGCGCTCACCCTCGGCCCGCCCTGGCTGGTGCTCTGCGTCTACGTCTCCGTGGCCTGCGGCGCGGTGCTGCCGGCGCGGGGCGCCCGGATCGTGATCCCGCTCGTCACCGTCGTGCTGCTCGCGGTGGGGCTGCCGATGCGGGGCGACGGCGGCGCCTTGGTGGCGGCCCTGCTGATCCCCTCCCTGCTCGGGGGCTTCGCGATGACGGGGGTGCGCCAGATGGTTCGTACGACCAAGGCGCTGCGCGAGGCCCGTGCCACCGTCGCGCACCTCGCCGCCAACGAGGAGCGCCTGCGCCTCGCCCGCGACCTGCACGACCTCCTCGGCCACTCGCTCTCGCTGATCACCCTCAAGAGCGAGCTGGCCGGGCGGATGCTGCCGGACAGCCCCGAGGGCGCCGCCCAGCAGGTCGCGGACATCGAGCGGGTCAGCCGGCAGGCGCTCGTGGACGTACGGGAGGCGGTGAGCGGATTCCGCCGCCCCACCCTGGAGGCGGAGGTCGCGGGCGCCCGTACGGCGCTGGCCGCCGCGGGCGTCAACGGCGACCTGTCCCGGGTCCCGACCTCCCACCCCGACCTACCGCCGGACGAGGAGGGGGCGCTGGCCTGGGCGCTGCGCGAGGCCGTCACCAATGTCGTGCGGCACAGCGGCGCGCGGTCCTGCGCGGTGACGCTGGAGGAGCGCGGCGACGAGCTGCGGCTGACCGTCGCCGACGACGGCCAGGGCCCCGGGGGCGCGTACGGGAACGGGCTGACCGGCCTCTCGGAGCGGCTCCAGTTGGCGGACGGCCGCCTGGAGACCGGGCCGGGGGAGCGCGGCGGCTTCGTGCTGCGGGCGTACGTACCGCTCTCCCGGCGGACCGCCCCCGAGGCCCCGGCCGCCTCGGACGTGGAGGTGGGCCCCTGATCGTACGGGCGCGGAGCGGCCGGGGCGTACGGCTCCGGGGCTGAGCGGCGGCGGGGCGGGGCCGCGTCGCTGGCTAGGCTTGCCCGCATGAACGACCCCGGGGACGAGCGGCCCACGCGATGCATCCGAGTCCTCCTGGCGGAGGACCAGTCGATGGTCCGGGAGGCGCTGGCCGCGCTGCTGGGGCTGGAGCCGGACATCGAGGTCGCCGTGCAGGTGGCGCGCGGGGACGAGGTGTTGGACGCCGCGCGGGCGCATGGCCCCGATGTGGCCCTGCTCGACATCGAGATGCCCGGAATGTCGGGGCTGGACGCGGCCGTGCTGCTCCGCCGGGAGCTGCCGGAGGTCAAGGTCGTGATCCTGACGACCTTCGGGCGGCCCGGCTATCTGCGCCGGGCCATGGAGTCCGGCGCCGAGGCGTTCCTCGTCAAGGACGCGCCCGCGGCGCAGCTCGCCGACGCCCTGCGCCGCGTGCTGCGCGGCGAGCGGGTGATCGACCCCACGCTGGCCGTCGCCGCGCTCACCGACGGCGCGAACCCGCTCACCGACCGGGAGCGGGACGTGCTGCGCGCCTGCGCCGACGGCTCGACCAACGCGGAACTCGCCGCCGCCCTGAACCTGTCGCCCGGCACGGTCCGCAACTACCTCTCCACGGCCATCCAGAAGACCACCGCCCGCAACCGCGCCGAGGCCGTCCGCATCGCCCGCGACAAGGGCTGGCTGTAACGGCCTGTGACGGCGCAGTTCGGCGGGGGCCGGCCAGGACCAGCCGGGAGCCGGCATCACCAGGCCGGACCAGTGAGGACTTATGTCCCTACGTGCCGTCGCCACGGCACGGGACAATCGACTCCGGCACGGGAGAACCCATACTGGAGTCGCACGCGAGTCCGGCCGCCCGCTCGCAACCCGCTCGTCCGAGGAAGGAACACGCCGCCGCCATGCTCCGTAAGCATTCGCCTGACGGCGGGCGACTCGTCGCCGCGGTCCTGGTCACCTCGATCGTGGCGCTCGCCGTGGCCGACGCGCTCACCGGGCCCCAGCTACGGGTGATCATGTTCGCGGGCGTCGCCCCGCTCCTCGCCGCGCGCCGCTGCTCCTACCGCGGCACCGTCCTCGTCGCGGCCGTCTTCACCGCCGCCCAGACCGCCGTGTACTGCGTGGTCGCCCCGGAATGGTCCACCGCCAGCACCCTCGTCGCCTTCTTCGCGGCGCTGCTCATCGGGTTGTGCGCCATGTCCCTCTCGCGCGCCCTCCTGAAGCGCGAGGCCGTCTACGACCGCACCCGCATGGTCGCCGACGCCGTGCAGCGCACGCTGCTGCGCGAGCTGCCCATCGACGCCGGGTCGCTGTGCGTGGCCGGGTTCTACAACTCCGCCCAGGAGGGCGCCCGGGTCGGCGGCGACATCTACGAGGCCGTCGAGAGCCCGTACGGCCTGCGGATCGTCATCGGCGACGTCCAGGGCAAGGGCATGCCCGCGATCGGCGCGGCGCACGCCGTGCTCACCTCCTTCCGCGAGGCCGCGTACCACGAACGGAGCCTGGAGGACGTCGCCGAGCACCTGGAGGCCGCGCTCGTCCGCCACAACGACGCGTTCTCCCGCACCGGCGCCGACGAGCGCTTCGTCACCGCGCTGCTGCTGGAGATGACGGCACCGGGCGAGGGCCGGGCGCTCTCCTGCGGCCACATCCCCTACTACCTGGTCCGCGGCGACCAGGTGGAGGAGCGGCTGCCCCAGGGCGCCGGGCTCCCGCTGGGCCTCGGCGGGCTCACCGGCCGGCCGCGCCGGGCCGTCGACATGGCGCAGGACGCGGACGACTGGCTGGTCCTGTGCACGGACGGGGTCACCGAGGCGCGCGACGCGGCCGGGGAGTTCTACCCGCTCCGCGAGCGGCTGGCCGGCTGGACCCACCTGAGCCCCGCCGACCTCGCCCGCACGCTCCGCGCCGACCTGGACGCGTACACCGGTGGTGAGCTGCGGGACGACGCTGCGGTGCTGGTGGTGCGGCGCGCCGAGACCGCCCAGCGGCCCGCCGGCGCGCCGCGCGCCGTGGGCGTACCGCGGATGCCGGCGGAAGAGGCGCAGGTCGCCTGAGCCGGGCGGGCGGCCGGGCCCAGGGCGGGCGGGCCGCGGCCCGGCGGCCGGCAGGCGGGCCACGGCCGTGAGGGCCGCGGTCATGCCGCCCCGGCGCTCAGTTCAGCATCGCCCGCGCCGAGCGCGCCTGCCGCCGTACGGACTCGGCGGCGCTCGGCTCCATGGCGGCGATCACATCCGCGTACTCCTCCATCTCCCGGGCGCCGCCGGTGAAGTCCCCGCGCTGTACGAGCAACTGGGCGTGCTCGTACCGGAGCCGGGCCGGGTGGCTGGGCAGCAGCAGCGTCAGCTCGACGGCCCAGAGCTGCACGTCGCTCCGTTCCGGGCGGGCCGTGGCCCAGGCCCGGATGTTGTTGAGGATGCGCTGCACGATCTCCAGGGGCTCCGCCGGGGAGAGCATGGCGGGGGAGAGGGGCGCGCCCGTCGCGCCCGCGACGAGCAGCCCGGCGTCGTCGTCGGAGAGCGGCCGACCGCCCTCGAACGGGTCGGCCAGCGCGTGCGGCCCGTACGGATCGCCGAATCCGATGACGAAGTGGCCGGGCAGCGCCACCCCGTACACCGGGGCGCCCGCCCGCCGCGCCACCTCCAGCCACACCACGGACAGCAGGATCGGCAGCCCGCGCCGCCTGCGCAGCACCTCGTGCAGGAGCGAGGACTCCAGCCTGCGGTAGTCGGCGGGGCCGCCCTGGAAGCCGTGCCGCTCGCCGAGCAGCTCGGCCAGCGCGCGGGCCCATCTCGACGGCTCCGGCCGCAGCCGGGCGGAGGCCAGCGCGGGCAGCTCCCCGGCCAGCCGGTCCAGTTCGATCTGCGCGGCGTCGATGCCGGACTCGTCCAGCCCGTCATCGGCCTCGGCGGCGAGCAGCAGGCAGAGCAGCGCGAGGTCGGGGCGCTCCTCGCGCGCCGCTTCCGCGAACCGCTGCCGTCGGCCGGTGGTCTCGTACATATGTGCCTCGTACCCACTTGTGGCGGTGGACTCGCACGGCTCCTATACGGGGCCGCGCCAGTGGTCGTAACGGTGGTGGGTGACGAATCCCAGCCGGTCGTAGAGCGCGTGTGCGCCCTCATTCTCCTCCTCGACCTCCAGATACGCCGCCGAGGCGCCCTCGCCCAGCGCCTTGTCCGCGAGCGCCGCCAGCACGAGGGAGGCCAGCCCGCGGCGCCTGCGCCCCGGATCGACCTCGACGGCGGTGAACCCCGCCCAGCGGCCGTCCACGACGCACCGGCCGATCGCGGCGGGCGCCTCGCCGGGCTCGCCCGGGACCGTCGCGAACCAGACGGACGGGCCGCCGCACAGCACCCGGAGCGCCTCGGGGCCGCGCCGTGCCGCCCGCCCGTACCGCCGCAGCCAGTCCTCGCCCGGGGTCCGGGTGAGGGCCACGGGGGAGAGGTCCGCCCCGGTGTCCGCGAGGGGCGCGAGCGCCCCGATCCGTATGAGCGCGGCGACCTCCGCGTGCCAGCCCCGCTCGGCCAGCGCGGCCGTCAGCCGCCGGCCGGCGCCCAACGTGCCCTCGCTGACCTGTATGTACGGGGGCAGCCCGCGCGCCGCGTACCACTGCGTGACATGGCGCAGCGCCGCGTCCAGCGGCACTCCGGGGTCGCCCAGCGGCAGCACCGAGTTGGCGCGCCGGGTGAAGCCCGCCGCCGCGCGGAGCTGCCAGCCGCCGAGCCGCTCGCTCTCCACCGGGGGCCAGCCGCGGGCGGCGACCCGGTCCAGTTCCTCGGCGTTGGTGGCGGGAACGCGGCGCCGGGTGGGGGTGGGCGGGACGACCTTTCCCGCGACCACCGTCGCCTCATCCACAGGGATGGTTTCGCCGGTTCTTCGTGTGATCCGCAGCACACCGTCCGCCCAGGATGTGAGAACGCCAACAGTGTCGGTGAATTTCTCGGCCATCCCGCTGGTGTCGATGACGCGCCGCACCGATACCCTTTTGCCCACATCAGCAGGGGTGATCCGAACCTCGAACCGTCCGCCCGTGGTGAATTCCACAGCACTCTCCACCCCTCTTGTTCGTCTCTTGCCCGGGAACGGAGATACTAGGTGCGGGCATCGACGACGCCGCGCTCCCGCGCGAGATGAGCCCTACCGAGGAGGAACGACAGCGTGACCTACGTCATCGCGCAGCCTTGTGTCGACGTGAAGGACAAGGCGTGCATCGAGGAGTGCCCCGTCGACTGCATCTACGAGGGCTCCCGGTCCTTGTATATCCACCCGGACGAATGCGTCGACTGTGGCGCCTGCGAACCGGTCTGCCCGGTCGAGGCAATCTTCTATGAGGACGACACTCCCGAGGAGTGGAAGGACTACTACAAGGCGAACGTCGAGTTCTTCGACGAGCTCGGCTCGCCCGGTGGTGCCTCGAAGCTCGGCCTGATCGAGCGCGACCACCCCTTCATCGCCGCGCTGGGCCCGCAGAACCAGTAGGCGGGCGCGCAGCGCGCCGCCCCGGTCCCGCACGGCACACCCGCCGCGCGGGACCGAGGCGTTTTTCGAGTACGACGCGACGTGAGGAAAGAGAGCACCGTGGGCGCAGTCTCCGCCCGGCTTCCCACCTTCCCCTGGGACCGGCTCGAACCGTACAAGGCGACGGCCGCCGGCCATGCCGACGGCATCGTCGACCTGTCGGTCGGCACGCCCGTGGACCCCGTTCCCGCGGTGATCCGCCGCGCGCTCGCCGACGCGGCCGACAGCCCCGGCTATCCGACGGTGTGGGGCACGGCCGCGCTGCGCGCCGCGCTGACCGGCTGGTGCGTGGAGCGGCTCGGCGCGCGGGACCTGGCGGACACCAACGTGCTGCCGGTGGTGGGCTCGAAGGAGCTGGTGGCCTGGCTGCCGACGCAGCTCGGGCTGGGCGCCGGCGACAAGGTGGCCTATCCGCGCCTCGCGTACCCCACGTACGAGGTCGGCGCGCGGCTGGCCGGCGCGGAGCCCGTCGTCTACGACGACCCGTGGGAGCTGGACCCGGCGGGCGTCAAGCTGCTCTGGCTCAACTCGCCCTCCAACCCGACCGGCCGGGTGCTGGGCGCCGACGAGCTGCGGCGCGCGGTGGCGTGGGCGCGCGAGCACGGCGTGCTGATCTTCAGCGACGAGTGCTACATCGAGCTGGGCTGGGAGGCCGACCCGGTCTCCGTGCTCCACCCGGACGTCTGCGGCGGCTCGTACGAGGGCATCGTGGCCGTCCACTCGCTCTCCAAGCGCTCCAACCTGGCGGGCTACCGCGCCGCGTTCGCGGCCGGCGACGCGGCCGTGCTCGGGGAGCTGCTGCAGATCCGCAAGCACGGCGGAATGATGGTCTCCGCGCCCGTCCAGGCGGCCACCGTGGCGGCGCTCGCCGACCGCGCGCACGTGGACGAGCAGCGCGCCCGTTACGCGCGCCGACGGACCGTGCTGCGCGCGGCCCTGGAGGGCGCCGGGTTCCGCATCGAGCACAGCGAGGCGTCGCTGTACCTGTGGGCCACGCGGGACGAGCCGTGCTGGGACACGGTCGGCGAGCTGTCGAAGCTCGGCATCCTCGTCGCCCCCGGCGACTTCTACGGGCCCGCCGGTGAGCGCTTCGTACGGGTCGCCCTGACGGCCACGGACGAGCGCGTGGACGCCGCCGTACAGCGCCTGACGCAGTAACCGCCCGCCCGGCCGCTCCCCGGGGCGGCCGGTACGGGCGTACGAGCCGCTACGCGCACAGGTGCCCTCCGGCCTCCGACGGCGAGGCCATTTCGGGTTTTCGGCCGGTACGCGCGCGGGGCGGCCTTTCGCGGCAACGGGGCCTCCCGGGGCGCGCCGCGGTAAACGGCCCTCCCGGGGAGGCCCGTACGCGGCTTCCGGTGCCGGGCGTGCGGAAGGGGCCCGGGGAGCTGATGCTCCTCGGGCCCCTTCGGCTGTGCGGACACGGGGCGCGGACGCGCCCGGCCCCCTGGCGGGTCAGCCCAGCGGCAGGCTCTTGACCGGCAGCGAGCTGGTGGGCAGGCCGCCCTCGGTCGCGCCCTTGGCGGTCTCGCCGAGGAGGCCGCCGGCGTCGCTCGTGGCCTTCTGCGCGACCGGGAGGGCGGTCTTGCCGGCCTTGCCGACGACCTTGCCCGCGGCCGGTACGGCCTTCTTCACGGCCTTGCTGCCGGCGTCGCCCGCCACGTTGGAAGCCTTCTGCGAGGCCCCGTCCACCGCGTTGCCGAGGCTGGTGCCGTCGACGGTGGACAGCCCGCCCAGGACCGGGGTGCTCGGCTGGGCCGCCGCCGCGCTCGCGGCACCGGCCGCGCCGATCACGGGAGCTGCCGCCGCGACCAGAAGCGCGGCCCGGGCGATCCGACGCGTGAGGGGGAGAGACATGTTGCTCCTTTGACGGGAGAGGTAAGGACGCTTGCTGTCCGGCGATCGGACGCAGTGACTACCGCGTGAGCCCCCGGAAGGTTGCGGTGGGCCAAGGTAAAGAATGAGCAATGCGTCGCATTATCGGCTCTGCCGAAAACCGGGCGAAAACGGTGGCCCAGGAATGGCAGCGGAAACGTCACATCCCTTGATTCGCAAGGGAGTTGACTCGATTGAGCGGCTGTCACCGCGACGGGTTGCGCACCTCATTCGGCGGCGCCGCGCATGCCGCCTTCGAGGGAACCGGCGCACTATTGCGCGGTGGTGATTCGTACATCCGTGGCGGGCGCGTCGGCGGACTTCCGCCAGCCGTCGCCGGAATGCTCCGACGTCCACCGCCGGCCGTCGAAGGAGACGCTCCGGATGCGCAACGACTCCGCGTGCGCCACCGCCCACCGCGCCAACTCCCAGCCGCGCCGCCGCGGTCCGTCGAACCCGCCGCTCCCCTTCACCGGCACCGTGACCGTGTGCGCGTCCGGGCCGGACCCGGACCCCTCGACCGGCCGCAGCGCCATGCCGAAGTCGGTGCGCAGCTCGGTCCGTACCGCCGATGCCGAGCCCGGCTCGCCGTCGGACGGGCTGATCGTGCACGTGAACGACGCGGCCGGCCGGCCGGTGAGCGCCGAGGCGAGCAGCCCGGCATCCGCCGCGTGCTTCGCGTACGCGTCCGGGAAGGCGCTGTGCTGCACCCGCTGAGCCGCCACGGTCACCGGCAGCCGCTCGTACCCCGCCACCTCGACCAGGTGGTCGTAGAACTTCCCGGCCGAGTACACCGGGTCGATGATCTCCCGCGCCGTACCCCAGCCCTGGGAGGGCCGTTGCTGGAAGAGGCCGAGCGAATCCCGGTCCCCGTGCTTGATGTTGCGCAGCCCCGACTCCTGCATGGCGGTGGCCAGCGCGATGGTCACCGCGCGCTCCGGCATCCGCCGCGCGGAGCCGACGGCCTCGATGGTCGCCGCGTTCACGGCCTGCTCCGGGTCGAGCGAGAACTCCTTGCCGCCGGCCGTCGCGGTGCAGCGCGGCGCCTCCGGACCGGCCGTCATGAAGTGGGCGATCAGATAGCCGATCAGCGCCAGCAGCACGGCGCAGGCGGCCGCGATACGCAGCAGACGGCCCCGCGGTGCGGGAGAGGTGCGGGACATGGCGCATACGGTACTGGAGAGACATAAGAATCTTCCGCGCTGAATAAGTCCATATATTCAGACTTGAGGCATGCTTGGATCGGTCTTGGCGCGGCCCTGGGGCGGCCCTGGGGGAAGCTTCGGGGCCCGGTTAGAGTCGCCGCTATGGATCACGTACTGGACCTGTCCCTGGACGCCGCGGCGCTCACCGCGCAGCTCGTCGACATCCCCTCCGTGAGCGGGGACGAGACGGCGCTCGCCGACGCCGTGGAGCGCGCGCTGCGCGCCCTGCCGCATCTGAGCGTCGAGCGCGACGGCGACGCGATCGTGGCCCGTACGGACCTGGGGCGGGCCGAGCGGGTCCTGCTGGCCGGACACATCGACACCGTGCCCATCGCAGACAACGTGCCCTCGCGGCTCGACGCCGACGGCGTGCTGTGGGGCTGCGGCACCTCCGACATGAAGTCCGGCGTCGCCGTGCAACTGCGCGTCGCCGCCACCGTGCCGGCCCCCAACCGCGACGTGACCTTCGTCTTCTACGACCACGAGGAGGTCGACGCGGAGCTGAGCGGGCTGAAGCGGCTCGGCGACCACCACCCCGAGTGGCTGGCCGGCGACTTCGCGGTGCTGTTGGAGCCCACCGACGGCCTGGTCGAGGGCGGCTGCAAGGGCACCCTGCGGGTCCGCGTCGAGACGACCGGCAAGCGCGCCCACTCCGCGCGCGACTGGCTCGGTGACAACGCCATCCACAAGGCCGCGCCGATCCTCGACCGGCTCGCCGCGTACGAGGCGCGGCACGCGGAGATCGACGGGCTGCTCTACCGCGAGTGCCTCAACGCCGTCATGATCGAGGGCGGCAACGCGGGCAACGTCATCCCCGACGCCTGCGCCGTGATCGTCAACTTCCGGTTCGCGCCCGACCGCGACGAGGCCGCGGCACTCGCGCACGTACGGGAGGTCTTCGACGGCTTCGACGTCGTCCTGACGGACAGCGCCCCCGGCGCGCTGCCGGGGCTCGCACACCCGGCCGCGGCGGCGTTCGTCGAGGCGGTCGGCGCCGAGGTCGCCGCCAAGGACGGCTGGACCGACGTCGCGCGCTTCTCGGCGTTCGGCGTGCCCGCCGTGAACTACGGCCCGGGCGACCCGAAGCTGGCGCACACCCGTGAGGAGCATGTCGCGACGGCGGCCGTACTGGAGGCGGAAGAGCGCCTGCGCGCCTGGCTGACTCGTTGAAGTGTCCGTGCGCGAAACCCCGGTGGGCCTACCCTGAACTGCAAAGATCCGCAGCAGAGGGAGCACAGTATGGGGAACCCCGAAGGGGCGCGCGCACAGCACGAACAGCGCCGGGGACCGGTGGTGCGCCGAAAGGAACAGATGCAGCCGGGGACCACCGACCAGCACCTGCTGGACACCCATGGAGCGACGGACTGGGTGCACGAGGACCCGTTCCGGGTCATGCGCATCCAGTCCGAGTTCGTCGAGGGCTTCGGCGCGCTCGCCGAACTCCCGCCCGCCATCAGCGTCTTCGGCTCGGCCCGTACGCCCAAGGACTCGGCGGAGTACGAGGCCGGGGTGCGGATCGGGCGCGGGCTGGCCGAGGCCGGCTTCGCGGTGATCACCGGCGGCGGTCCGGGCGCGATGGAGGCGGCGAACAGGGGGGCGACGGAGGCCGGGGGCGTCTCCGTGGGCCTGGGCATCGAGCTGCCCTTCGAGCAGGGGCTCAACCCGTACGTCAATATCGGGGTCGACTTCCGGTACTTCTTTGTCCGAAAAACGATGTTTGTGAAGTATGCGAGCGGGTTCGTCGTGCTGCCCGGCGGACTGGGCACCCTGGACGAGCTGTTCGAGGCGCTCACCCTCGTCCAGACGAAGAAGGTCACCCGCTTCCCGATCGTGCTCTTCGGCACGGAGTACTGGCGGGGCCTGGTCGACTGGGTCACGCACACGCTGATCGCCCAGGGCAAGGCCGCGGAGCGGGACCTGGAGCTCTTCCACATCACGGACGACATCGACGAGGCCATCGCCCTGGTCACGAAGGAAGCGGGGGCCTGACCCCGGCGGGCCGGGCCCGAGGGAGGCGGCCTGGGCGAGGCCGCCCCGGGGTTGGCCTAGGCGAGGCCCCGGCGGGCCACCGCCGGGGCCCGGTGGCCCGCGATGGACGCCACCATGTCCAGCACCTGCCGGGTCTCGGCGACCTCGTGCACGCGGTACACCTGAGCGCCGAGCCAGGCCGAGACCGCCGTCGTCGCGAGCGTTCCGATCAGCCGCTCCTTGACCGGCCGGTCGAGCGTCTCGCCGACGAAGTCCTTGTTCGACAGCGATACGAGCACGGGCCAGCCCGTCTCCGCCATCTCCCCGAGCCGCCTGGTCGCCTCCAGCGAGTGCCGGGTGTTCTTCTCGAAGTCGTGGCCCGGATCGATCATGATCCCGTCGCGCCGCACGCCCAGTTCCACGGCGCGCTCGGCCAGCCCCAGCGTCACCCGCAGGATGTCCGCCATCACGTCCTCGTACGCGATCCGGTGCGGCCGGGTCCGGGGCTCGGCCCCGCCCGCGTGCGTGCACACCAGCCCCGCCCCGTACCGGGCCGCGACCTCCGCCAGCTTCGGATCCACCCCGCCCCACGCGTCGTTGAGCAGATCCGCCCCCGCCTCGCAGACCGCCTCGCCGACCTCGTGCCGCCAGGTGTCGACGCTGATCACCACGTCTGGATGGAGCTTGCGCACCTCGGCCACGAACCCCACCGTGCGCCGCACCTCCTCCGCGGCGTCCACCTCGGCGCCGGGGCCCGCCTTGACCCCGCCGATGTCGATGATGGCGGCGCCCTCCGCCACCGCCCGCTCGACGCGCTCCAGCGCCGGGGCGTCGCTGAAGGTGGCCCCCTGGTCGTAGAAGGAATCGGGCGTCCGGTTCACGATCGCCATGATCACGGGCTCGTGTCCGCCGAACTCGCGCCGTCCCAGCCGCAGCATTCCGTCACTCCTTCTCACGTGGTCCGGCAGCGACCTTAACCCTCCCGACCACGCCTCTCCCGGCCCGGCGGGGCCGCGATGCCGCGCGTGAGGGACCGTTGTCAGTGCGGCATGGCACGATCGTGACCGACGGATGACGCATGCCGGACCGGCCGACGGGGGCGCCGGCCGGCGGGTTACGGGCGCACTGCGGGGAGATGGTCGTGTTCTGGTTCTTTCTCATCGCGCTGGTCGTGGTGGTGGGCGCGGTCACGCTCGCCGTCGCGGGCGGCGACGGCGGCGGCCCTGTGCTGAGCGAGGCCGAGCCCGACCAGGTCGCCGATCCGCTGCCGGAGGACCGGCCGCTGCACCGCGCCGACGTCGAGTCGCTGCGGCTGCCGGTCGGCCTCCGCGGCTACCGCATGGCGGAGGTCGACGACGCCCTCGACCGGCTGGCGGCCGAGCTGACCGAGCGCGACTCGCGGATCGCCGAGCTGGAGGCCGCCCTCGCGGGCGCCCAGGCCGCCGCGGTCGGCGGCCCGGAGCTGCTGAAGGGCGAGCGGCCCGCCCCGGCCGAGCCCGACCGGCCGGACGAACCGGGCGCGCAGGGCGCGCAGGGCGCTCCTGGAGATCCGTCATGAGCGGCGTGGCGTTCGGCCCGGACGGCGTGGCGCGCTGCCCCTGGGGGATGGAGTCGGAGTCGATGGCCGACTACCGCGCGTACCACGACACGGAGTGGGGCCGCCCGGTGCGCGGGGACGACGCGCTGTACGAGCGGATGTGCCTGGAGGCGTTCCAGTCCGGGCTGTCGTGGATCACGATCCTGCGCCGCCGGGAGGGGTTCCGGGCCGCGTTCGCGGACTTCCGGATCGAGAAGGTCGCGGCCTTCACGGACGCGGACGCCGAACGGCTGCTCGCCGACCCCGGCATCATCCGCAACCGCGCCAAGATCGCCGCCGCGATCGACAACGCCAAGGTCGCCGCGGAGCTGCCGGCCGGCGAGCTGACCGAGCTGATCTGGTCGTACGCGCCCGAGCGGGCCGGCCGCCCGGCCCCGCGCACCGTCGCCGACGTGCCGCCGCTCACCCCCGAGTCGACGGCGCTGGCCAAGGACCTCAAGAAGCGCGGCTTCCGCTTCATCGGCCCCACCACCGCGTACGCCCTCATGCAGGCGTGCGGCCTCGTCAACGACCACCTGGCGGCCTGCCATGTGCGCGAGGCGGTGGAGAGAGCGTAGGGCTGCCCCTCCCGGGGTGGGGGCCGGCCTCAGCGGCCCAGGTACTTCGGCTTCTCCTTCTTCACGAAGGCCGCGACCGCGATGTGGTGGTCCTCCGAGGCCCCCGCGCGCGTCTGGAGCTCGTCCTCCTTCTCCAGCGTCTCGGCGAGGCCGTGGCCCCCGGCGTAGGCCAGCGATTCCTTGATCGCCGCATAGGCGGCCGTGGGGCCCTCGGCGAGCCGGCGCGCCACGGCCTCGGCCTCGGCGGCCAACTCGGCGGCCGGGACGATCTTGTTGGCGATCCCCAGCTCGTACGCCTCCTCGGCGCCCACACTGCGCGGGAAGAGCAGCAGATCGGCGGCGCGGCCATGGCCCACGAGGCGCGGCAGCGTCCAGGAGACGCCCGAGTCGGCGGTGAGCGCGACCCCCGCGAAGGAGGTGTTGAAGGAGGCGGTGTCCGCGACCACCCGGTAGTCGGCCGCGAACGCGAAGCCCGCACCGGCCCCCGCCGCGACCCCGTTGACCCCGGCCACGACCGGCTTCGGCATCTCGGCGAGCGCGGTGACGATGGGGTTGTAGTGCTCACGCACCGTGCTCATCGTGCGGCTCTCGCCCCGCTCGCTGTCCTCGCCGAGCAGGGCGATGTGCTCCTTGAGGTCCTGGCCCACGCAGAAGGCGCGGCCGGTGGCGGTCAGCAGCACGGCCCGGACCGCCGGGTCCGCCGCGGCCTGCCGCAGGCTGTCGCGGAGCGCGACCTTCGCCTCCGTGTTCAGCGCGTTCATCGCGTCGGGGCGGTTCAAGGTGATCGTCGCGAGTCCGTCGGTCACCTCGTAGAGCACGGTGTCGGCCATGGTGCATCCCTTCCCTCGGGGCTCGGTACGCGCCGCCGCGGCCCGCGAGGGCGGCGCGCAGCGCTCAGCATGCCGGAGATCGCCGGGCGTTGACATGTGACCTGCGTCAAAGAATCGGACCGGGGTACGCATGCGATGGCGGCGCAGTATCGCAGGCCGATCGCCGAATTGGGTGGTTTTGCGCGAGCGCGTTGCACAAGGGATGCCGACCGATGTTGGTCATCGGGTCGTTCGATGCGGGATAATGGCCTTGAAGCAATGTGTTCGATGCCGGTGACACCTGGGTTGTCGGCTGCGATGAGCTGGTTTCAGGAAGGGGAACGAGCATGGCGGCCATGAAGCCGCGGACGGGCGACGGCCCGCTCGAGGTGACCAAGGAGGGGCGGGGCATCGTCATGCGCGTTCCGCTCGAAGGCGGCGGTCGGCTTGTCGTCGAGCTGACACCGGACGAGGCGGACGCCCTCGGGGATGCCCTGAAGAAGGTCGTCGGCTGACACATTTGGCCCGCGTTTTTCTGCGCCGCCCTGCCGTTCGGTGTGTACCGAGCGGTGGGGCGGCGGCATTTCCGCCGCTATTCAGCCGCTCTCGGCGGCGCGCCTCTCACGGGATTGTCCGAATTCCCGCGGCCGGTCCATGGACGGTTCCGGGACCGTCCTACGGCCGATTCGGCGGCCGTTCCCGCGACCGGTTCCGATGCCGCCCCGGCCCTGACCGCTGACCGGGCCGGGCCGTCTTCCGCGGGAGTCTCCGCACGGCCCGTCGAGGAGCCTCAGGCGCGCTTGACCGCGCACAGCAGGCCGTCGCCCACCGGCAGCAGCGAGGGCAGCAGCGCCGTCGACTCGCGTACGGCCCGCAGCAGTTCCCGCAGCCGCTGCACCTCGGCCGGCTGGGCCGCGGAGTCCACGGTGCGGCCGTCGGCGAACACGCCCTCGAAACAGACCAGTCCGCCAGGTCTGAGCAGCCGCAACGATTCGGCGAGGTAGTCGAGGCACTCCAGCCGGTCACCGTCGCAGAAGACCAGGTCGTAACCGCCGTCCGCGAGCCGGGGCAGGACCTCCAGGGCGCGGCCGGGGATGAACCGGGCCCGGTTTCCCGCGAACCCGGCGGCGCGGAACGCCTCACGGGCGAACTGCTGCCGCTCCGGCTCGCTGTCGACGGTCGTCAGCACGCCGTCCGGGCGCATGCCGTGCAGCAGGTGGATGCCGGAGACACCGGTGCCGGTGCCGATCTCGGCGACGGCCTTGGCGTCCACCGTGGCGGCGAGCAGGCGCAGCGCGGCGCCGGTGCCGGACGACACCGAGTGGAGACCTGCCTCACGAGCCCGGTCACGGGCCCAGCGCAACACCTCGTCCTCGGCGACGAACGCATCCGCGAATGCCCAGCTCGTCTGCCGGTTGCCGGTAATGGCCCTCTCCTCTGTCCCCGTAGTCCACGCAACCGTGACTGTATCCGCTGCCCACGGGAACCCGCAGATGGGACCGGGCGTTGGTAAGGGGTGGGGGAAGCCGATGAAGCTGGACCAAATGCAGGTCAAAAATGCTTATCCGGAGCTAACGGGCGAGGTGGATATGGTAGGGGCTCTACTGGACACCACCAGAGCCGATAGGGGAGGTGCGGCTTCGGCCGGCGACCGCAGGGGAGTGCTCAGGCGCTTCCGGAAGTCTTCCGGCGAGCCGAAATCCGTGACCAACACCGCTGACCGTTCCCGCGCCGCAAACTCCGCAGCCACCGCGACTTTCGCCACCGATGCGGACGCGCCGGCGTGGACCCCTCCCACATGGGAGGAGATCGTCAGCACGCACAGCGCACGGGTCTATCGCCTCGCCTATCGACTCACGGGCAACCAGCACGATGCCGAGGATCTCACCCAGGAGGTCTTCGTCCGCGTCTTCCGCTCGCTGTCCACGTACACCCCGGGCACGTTCGAGGGCTGGCTGCACCGCATCACCACCAACCTGTTCCTCGACATGGTCCGCCGCCGTCAGCGCATCCGCTTCGACGCGCTCGGCGACGACGCGGCGGAGCGGCTCCCCAGCCGCGAGCCCTCTCCCCAGCAGCACTTCAACGACACCCACTTCGACGCCGACGTCCAGCAGGCGCTGGACACCCTCGCGCCGGAGTTCCGCGCGGCCGTCGTGCTGTGCGACATCGAAGGTCTGTCGTACGAGGAGATCGCCGCCACCCTCGGCGTGAAGCTCGGTACGGTGCGCAGCCGCATCCACCGCGGCCGCTCGCACCTGCGCAAGGCCCTCCAGCACCGCTCGCCCGCCGCTCGGGCCGAGCAGCGTACCGTCGCGACCGTGGCTCCGCTGAGTGGGGAGGTAGGAATCGCGTGACCGGATCAGGCGGTCAGTCCCCCGCCGAGCAACATCTCGGCGACCGCCTCGCGGCCCTGGTCGACGGGGAGTTGGGGCACGATTCTCGGGAGCGGGTGCTCGCGCACCTCGCCACGTGCGGAAAGTGCAAGGCCGAAGCCGACGCCCAGCGCCGGCTCAAGAGCGTGTTCGCCGAGACGGCGCCCCCGCCGCCCTCGGAAGGGTTTCTCGCGCGGCTCCACAGCCTGCCCGGCGGGGGGCCCGGAGACGACAGGGGCGAGCCGCCGTTCGGCGGCCCGGGAAGAGACGGCGCGCTCGGCGCGATGGGCGAGACGCTGACGCTGCTGCCGGGGATCGCCCCGCAGCCTCGTGAGCGCGGCTTCCGCATCCACGAGGTGGAGCGGCCGGGCCCGCGCGGCCGGCGCTTCGCCTTCGCCGCGGCCGGCGCCGTCTCGCTCGCCGCGTTCGCGCTCGGCGGCGCGCTGCCGCTGGAAGCGGCCATGGGCTCCCCGAGTGCCCGGTCGGACGCGCCGGGGACCACGTCGTTCGGGACGCTCAACACCGACGGCACGCGCCGGGACATCGGGCTCGCGGCGGCTTCGCGGGACCGCTCCGCCGTGTTCAGCACGCCGGGGGAGCGGCCCGGATCGGGGTTCCCGACGGCGACGACGCACGCGCGGCCGCCGATGGGTCCGTTCGTGGCGGGACCGCGCCCCGGAAGCACCGTTCCGCCGCTCGTACGGCCCGCCATGACGGTCGGCGAGCCGGTGCCGGGCCCGGCCGACGTCCCCGCCCCCGCCCAGGCCCCGCCCGCCCCGCCGCCGCCCGACGCCGCCACCCGGCTCGTCACCGCCAACGCCGCCTCCGCGCTCACCTCGCACCGCTGACGGCCCCCTGCGCGAACCCGCGCCGACCTGGTTGAATCTCCAGGTGGGCCATGCGACCGACCGACAGGCCCGCGCCGGGTCGCAGGCGAACTGTGGGGAGATCATGGACGACGCAAAGGCCCCTGGGCCCAAGCCCAAATGGTGGAGCCGCCCGCAGCCGGCCCCGAGCGCCATGAGCGCCGAGGGTGCTGTGGATGCCTCGGAGACGCCGGCCGGCGAGACACCGACTCCGCCGCCCGCCGACACGCCTGCCGGCGCACCCTTCGCCGCCGAGCCGCCCGCCGACGCGGCGGCAGCCCCTGGGGCGCCCGCAGCGCCGTCGGCCTCGGACCGACCGGAGGCGGGGTGGCCGCCTCCGGAAGCGGACGGCCGTGTGCCGGGCTCGGCTCGGCCGGAGCCGGGGGTTCCGGCTGCCCCCGTGCCGTCGGTCGAGCAGCCCGCCGGGGAGCCTCCGATCGACCGGCCCACGGTGGGTCTCGCGGCCGCGGGGCAGGGGGTTCCCGGGAAGCCTCTGCATGATCCTGATCCCTATGGGACGCCTCCGTATGGCGGGCCCGGGCCGTGGGCGCCCGCGCCGCCTGTGCAGCGGCCGATGGCGGCTCCGGGGGACGGCGGGTATGGGCAGCCCGGTCCGTACGGTCAGCAGGGCCCGCACGGCAGTGGGTACGGCGGGGCGTACGGGCCCCCTGTGACGCCGCCTCCGCCGCAGGCGCAGTGGCAGGGGTACGACCCCTGGGGCGAGCCGCGTCCCGAGCCCGTTGAAGGCAAGCCGTGGGGGCGGGGGCGGCTGACGGCCGCGATTCTCGTCGTGGCGCTGGTGGCCGGCGGCATCGGCGGTGGCATCGGCTCGTACCTGGAGCGGAACGGCAACGTCACCGACGTGAGCCTCCCGCAGGCATCGGCCGAGCAGACCAGCCGGGCCCCCGGCACGACGGCGAGCATCGCCTCCGCCGTGCTGCCCGGCGTCGTGACGATCCATGTGCGCGGCGCCAGCGAGCAGGGCACCGGCACCGGCTTCGTGCTGGACAAGCGCGGTCACATCCTCACCAACAACCACGTCGTGGAGCCGGCCGGCGACGACGGCGAGATATCGGTGACGTTCAGCGGCGGCCGGACCACGAAGGCCACCATCGTCGGCCGGGACAGCGGCTACGACCTGGCGGTCATCAAGGTCGACAAGGTCACCGGCCTGAAGCCGCTGGCCCTGGGCAACTCGGACTCGGCGCGGGTCGGCGACCCGGTGGTCGCCGTCGGCGCGCCGTACGACCTGGCGGGCACGGTGACCTCGGGGATCATCAGCGCCAAGGAGCGGCCGATAACGGCAGGCGGCGAGAAGCAGGACGGCAGCGACATCAGCTATGTCGACGCGCTCCAGACCGACGCGCCGATCAACCCCGGCAACTCCGGCGGCCCCCTGGTGGACGCGAAAGCCCGCGTCATCGGGATCAACAGCGCCATCCGCTCGGTGAGCGACGGCTCCGGCCTCGGCGGCGGCAGCGGCCAGGGCGGCTCCATCGGGCTGGGCTTCGCCATCCCGATCAACCAGGCCCGGCGGGTGGCCGAGGAGCTGATCAATACGGGCAAGGCCACCCACCCCGTGATCGGCGTCACCCTCGACATGGCCTACTCCGGCGAGGGCGCCCGGGTGCACACCAAGGGCGTGAAGGGCCCGGCGGTCACCCCGGACGGCCCCGGCGACAAGGCGGGCCTCAAGCCGGGGGACGTGATCACGGAGGTGGACGGCGCGCCCGTGCGCAGCGGCCAGGAGCTGATCGTCAAGATCCGCAGCCACCGGCCGGGGGACGCGCTGGGCCTCACCGTCGAGCACGACGGCCACACGCGCACCGCGCGCCTCACGCTCGGCTCCGCCAGTGGGGACTGACGGCCCGGCCCCGTCGGCCGGCCGCTGTCCGCACGGCGCGTCGCGCCGGAGCTTTGGCCTGATGTTGGTCCGGGCGTCTCCCGTGCGGCACGTGCGGCCAGGTACCGTGATAGGCGGCCTGGCCCGTCGGCCACAGACGTATCAAGGAGCTGCAAGGTGTTCTTCGACATAGGACCCCTAGAGCTGGTCGCGCTCATCATCCTTGCGGTGCTCATTTTCGGCCCGGACAAGCTGCCGAAGATGATCCAGGACGTCTCGCGGACCATTCGGAAGATCAGGGAGTTCTCGGACAGCGCGAAGGAGGACATCCGCTCCGAGCTGGGGCCGGAGTTCAAGGACTTCGAGTTCGAGGACCTCAACCCGAAGACGTTCGTGCGCAAGCACGTCCTGGACAAGGACGAGCTGGGCCTCAAGGAGATCCGCAACGGCTTCGACCTGCGCAAGGAGATGGCGGAGGTCACGGACGCCGTGCACGGCCGCGAGGAGGACGCGCCCCCGCCCGCCGCGCCCGCGTCGCCGTCCTCGCCCACGGGCGGCCCCGACCTGCTGAAGAAGCGGGAGAGGCCGGCCGCGGACGAGCGCCCGCCGTTCGACCCCGACGCCACCTGATCGCCCGTATGGCCTACGGAACGGGCCAGTATGGCTATCCTCCCTTTGTCCGGGACGACGTCCGCGCGGGCGGCTCGTCCGCGACAACGGGGTAATGAGGAGGCGCCGCGCAGATGGAGACGACGAGTCGGGTAGAGGCGCAGGGAGCAGCCGGCACGGCCGAGGCGCCCGACGGCGGGGCCGCGCCGGCGGCCCGGGAAGCGCCGCACGGAGCGCCCCGCGCCCGGCGGTCCGTCGACGGGTATCTGCTGGCCTCGTTCCCCTGGTACGGCCTGGACGACGCGTACACCGGGCCCCGCTGGCTGATGCAGGTCGGCACCGCCGCCGACGACACGGTCGAGCACGGCTCCATCGGCCACGGCGAGGAGCCCTCGCTCCGCCTCGACCAGAGCCCGGACAAGCAGCGCTTCGCGGTCGTGGTGACCATCGCGGACCGCCCGGTGCGGCGCAGCGCGGACGGTACGGGCGTGCTGGAGGCCACCTCGGTCTCCTCGGCCGCCTGGCTGGCCGGCTCCGGGCTGCTGGCGCACACCTGGCCCGCCAAGATGGAGCGCGGGCTGCGCCAGGACTGGCTGGAGCAGCAGACCGCGATCGCCTGGGAGCTGGCGGACGACCTGGAGGGCCCGGACTGGTCGCTGCTGTCGCTGTCCGTGGAGGGCGTGCCGACCGACTTCCGCTACCGCGAGTCCGAGTACGGCTGGGTGCTGGCCGGATCGACCGGGAGCGGGGTCCACGTGGGCGCGTACGGGCGCGGCATGAGCGCGTACGGGCTCGGCTTCTCGGCGATCAAGGACATCGCCTCCTACGAGCGCTGAGCGCTGAGCGCGGCGGCGCGTACAGCCGGGCGGCTGATCACGGCGCCGCGTACGGACGACCGGCTGAGCGCCGAGGGCGTACGGCCAGGCGGCTGAGTGCGGCGGCGCGTACGGGCGAGGTCCGGGCGCGGCCCGTATCGCCGGAAGCCGTGGCGTCGAAGCATCGTGGCGCTGTGGCGCGCGGTAAGGGGCGGCATCCCATGGACGCCGCCCCTTACCGCCGTCAGCTCAGAACTTGTTGCGCGGGGTGATCCCCAGCGACATCCCCGACAGCCCCCGCTGCCGTCCGCCGAGCTTGCCCGCGATCGTGCGCAGCGCGCTGCCCGCCGGGGAGTCGGGGTCGGTGAGCACCACGGGCTTGCCCTCGTCGCCGCCCTCGCGCAGCCGCACGTCGATCGGGATCGCGCCCAGCACCGGCACCTGCGCGCCGGTCGTCTTCGTCAGCCCGTCGGCGACCCGCTGGCCGCCGCCCGTGCCGAAGACGTCGATCATCTCGTCGCAGTGCGGGCAGGGCAGCCCGGACATGTTCTCGACCACGCCGACGATCTTCTGGTGGGTCTGCACGGCGATCGAACCGGCCCGCTCGGCGACCTCGGCGGCGGCCTGCTGGGGCGTCGTGACGACCAGGATCTCGGCGTTCGGCACCAACTGCGCGACGGAGATCGCGATGTCGCCGGTGCCGGGCGGCAGGTCGAGCAGGAGCACGTCCAGGTCGCCCCAGAAGACGTCCGCGAGGAACTGCTGGAGCGCCCGGTGCAGCATCGGCCCGCGCCACACCACGGGCGCGTTGCCGGGGGTGAACATGCCGATCGAGATGACCTTCACGCCGTTCGCCGACGGCGGCATGATCATGTTCTCGACCTGGGTGGGGCGGCCCTCCGCGCCCAGCATGCGCGGCACCGAGTGGCCGTAGATGTCCGCGTCCACGACGCCGACCTTGAGCCCGTCGGCCGCCATCGCCGCCGCCAGGTTGACCGTCACCGAGGACTTGCCGACGCCGCCCTTGCCGGAGGCCACCGCGTAGACCCGGGTGAGCGAGCCGGGCTGGGCGAAGGGCACCTCGCGCTCGGCCGCGCCGCCGCGCAGCGCCGCGGCCAGCTCCTTGCGCTGCTCGTCGCTCATCACGTCCAGCTCGACGGTGACGCCGCGCACGCCCTCGACGGCGGCGACCGCCTCCCGCACGTTCGAGGTGATCGTCTCGCGCATGGGGCAGCCCGAGACCGTCAGATAGACCGCGACCGCGACCGAGCCGTCCGCCGCGATCTCCACCGATTTGACCATCCCCAGCTCGGTGATGGGGCGGTGGATCTCGGGGTCGTTCACCGTCGCGAGCGCGGCGCGTACCGCGTCCTCGCTCGGCGCGGGGCCTTGGGGCGTGTCGGTAGCCATACCGACGATGGTACGGCGGCAGCGGCGCGCGGTGGAGCACGGGCGGGCGGCGGTGGGCGGGGTCACAGTCGGGCGCGCGGGCGACGACATGACCGACGGCAGGAGGGCGGTCGACAAGCCCCCGAGCGGACCCCCGCGCGGCCCCGGCCGGTCAGTGCTCCCGGTCCGGCTCCCGTACGCTCCGCTCGTCGATCTCCTTGAGCAGATCGTGGAGTTCGGAGCGCATCCAGTCCCGCGTCGCCACCTCCCCGAGCCCCATCCGCAGCGCGGCCACCTCCCGCGTCAGATACTCCGTGTCCGCGATGGAGCGCTCGTTCTGCTTGCGGTCCTGCTCCAGATTGACCCGGTCCCGGTCGTCCTGGCGGTTCTGTGCCAGCAGGATCAGCGGCGCCGCGTACGAGGCCTGGAGCGACAGCATCAGGGTCAGGAAGATGAACGGGTAGCGGTCGAACCGCAGGTGGGGCGGGACCGAGGTGTTCCACACCACCCACACGATGATGACGACCGTCATCCAGACGATGAAGCGGCCGGTGCCGAGGAACCGCGCGATCTTCTCCGAGAAGCGGCCGAACGCCTCCGGGTCGTAGGCGGGCAGCAGGCTGCGCCGCCGGTCCCTCGGCTGGTCGAGACGGTTACCGCTCATCGTCGTCCCCCTCCGGCTCGAACTCCGCGCCCGGCGCGTCGTGCAGCTCCCGCTCCCGCCAGTCGTCGGGCAGCAGATGGTCGAGGACGTCGTCGACGGTCACCGCGCCCAGCAGCGAGCCGCTCTCGTCGACGACCGGGGCGGAGACCATGTTGTACGTCGCCAGATAGCTGGTGACGGCGGTCAGCGGGGTGTCCGGGGGGAGCGGCAGCAGATCGCTGTCCACGATCGAGCTGACGAGCGTGAACGGCGGATCGCGCAGCAGCCGCTGGAAGTGCAGGGTGCCCAGGAACCTGCCGGTCGGCGTCTCGTCCGGCGGCCGGCACACGTACACCTGGGCGGCGAGCGAGGGGGACAGGTCGGGGTTGCGCACCCGGGCCAGGGCGTCGGCGACGGTGGCGTCGGGCTGGAGCACGATCGGCTCGGTGGTCATCAGGCCGCCCGCGGTCCGCTCCTCGTAGGACAGCAGCCGCCGTACGTCCGCGGCGTCGCCCGGCTGCATCAGCGTCAGCAGCCGCTCCTTGTCCTCCTCCGGCAGCTCGGAGAGGAGGTCGGCGGCGTCGTCCGGGTCCATGGCCTCCAGCACGTCGGCCGCGCGCTCCTCCTTGAGCTCGCCGAGGATCTCCACCTGGTCGTCGCCGGGCAGCTCCTCCAGTACGTCCGCGAGCCGGTCGTCGTCGAGGGCCGCGGCCACCTCCGAGCGGCGCTTGGCGGAGAGGTGGTGCAGGGCGTTGGCGAGGTCGGCCGGGCGCAACTGCTCGAACGCGGCCAGCAGGTTCTCCGCGCCCTGCCCGTGCTCTTCCAGGGAGAAACCGGTGACGGCCGACCACTCCACGGTCAGCGCCTCCGCCCTGCGGCGCAGCGCGCCGCCCTTGCCCTTGCGCACGAAGACCTTGTCGATCTCCCAGTCGCGGCGGGCCGGCAACTGGGCCATCGCCACGTCCAGGACCGTGACCTCCTCGCCGCTCTCCACCAGCCGCACCCTGCGGTCCAGCAGCTCCCCGAGGACGAGGGTCTCGGAGGCGCGCTGCTCGAAGCGGCGCATGTTGACCACGCCGGTGGTGATGACCTGGCCGGACTCGACCCCCGTCACCCGGCTCATCGGGAGGAAGATCCGGCGCCGGCTGACCACCTCGACCACCAGTCCCAGCACGCGCGGCGGCCGGCCGCCGACGCGCAGGATCACGACGAGATCGCGGACCCGCCCCACCTGGTCGCCGTTGGGGTCGAAGACGGCCACTCCCGAGAGGTGCGAGATGAACACCCGGGGGGCGCCAGACGCCATGTCGCTTTCCTCCTTAAATCTGGCTCGATGTCAGTTTCAGGCTAGCGTGCCCCGGTGAGTACCGCTGTGGGGACGGCGGCCGTACGGTCCCTGACGAGTGCCCCTGGACGGCACGGGTACGCTCCGTACTGCATCGGCATCAGGAGGAAAGAGCAGACGTGCGAACCCGGAACGCGGCTGTGATGGGGGCGATGTGCGCGGGCCTGGCGGCAGCGCTCACGGGGTGCGGTGAGGACCCCGACGCGGGGACGAACGGCGTCGGCAAACTGGCGGCACCCGCCATCGCGGCCAAGGCGCGCACGGCGGCCGAGGGCGCGAGCGCCGTCCACCTCACCGGCAAACTGGTCAGCCGCGGCCATACGTACAAGCTCGACATGCGGCTCAAGAAGAACGGCGGCACGGGCGAGGTCGCCAGCGAGACGAGCACCTTCCAACTGCTGCGCATCGGCGCGGACCTGTATCTGAAGGCCGACGCCGCCTTCTGGTCGCACGACACGCCCAAGGGCCAGAAGGACGGGAAGGACGGCGGCTCCGCCGCCGACAAGCTCGACGCCAAATATGTGAAGGTCCCCGCCGGCGACCCCTCCTACAAGGAGCTCAGCGGCTTCACCGACAAGGCCGTACTGCTGGACGGCGTCCTCGGACTGCACGGCAAGCTCTCCCGCGGCGACCACGGCACCGTCGGCGGCACCCGCACCATCCGCGTCAGCGGAGGCGGCGGCAACGGCGGCAGCCTCGACGTCTCACTCCAGGGCACGCCGTATCCGCTGCGCCTGCAACGGGCCGGGGGAGCGGGCGAGGTCCAGCTCGCCGAATGGGACAAGGACTTCGCGCTCGCCGCCCCGGCCAAGGATCAGATGGTCGACTACGGGCAGAAGATCCCGCACGGGAACTGAGGCTCCCCTGGCCCCGCCTACTGGGTGCCCCCGTGCGTTGTCGGCCGCGGGCCGTCTGTGGTTGCTCGCGCAGTTCCTCGCGCCCCTTGGGGTTAGGGTTTGGCGGTTTTGCGGGGCTTGCGGGTGCGGCGGGACAGGAGTTTGGGGAGGGCCGCGGGGATGGGTTCTCGGGTGGTGGCGGGGGTGGGCATCGGGGCGGCGGACAGCGAGTCGGTCGGGAGGTCCGCGGTGGGGCCGGTCGGGTCCAGGCGGAGGACGCGGCATTCGCGGGCCCAGCGCTCCTCGACGCGGTCGGCGTCGGGCGCGTTCAGGCGCTTGGCCTTGAGGTCGGTGACGGCGGTGGCCCAGGCGTCGCTGTCGGGCGCGAGTTCGCTGACGCGGGCCGTCCACTCGACGAGCCGGCCGCCCTTGTCCTTGCTGCGGACCGTCACGGTCGCCTCGGCCCCGTCGGCGAGGCCGAGGCCCGTGAACGGCTGCTCGCCCGGACCATCGCCGACGAGGTGCGGCGCGCCCTCGTGCCATACGTGCCACAGCGCCCGGCCGGCGGCGCCGGCGCCGCCGGCCCCCGCGCCCCGCACCCAGACCAGGCCGGACTTCTTGGTGGCCTCTTCGATCAGCGCCCGCGTCTGGTGAGCCTGCGTCTGCGTCATACGCCCAGCTTAAGCGGGGGTGCCGACAGCGGGCCGGTCAGAGCCAGCCGTTGCGCTTGAAGCCGCGGTGGATCGTGAAGCAGATCACGACGGTCACGATCATGACGGCCGGGTAGCCGTACTTCCACTTCAGCTCCGGCATGTGCTCGAAGTTCATGCCGTAGACCCCGGCGATCATGGTCGGGACCGCGAAGATCGCCGCCCACGAGGTGATCTTGCGCATGTCCTCGTTCTGCGCCACGGACGCCTGCGCCAGGTTGGCCTGGAGGATCGAGTTGAGCAGGTCGTCGAAGGAGACCACCTGCTCGTGCACGCGCGCGAGGTGGTCGGCGACGTCACGGAAGTACTTCTGGATGTCCGGGTCGACCAGCCGCATGGGCCGCTCGCTGAGCACCTGCATCGGCCGTATCAGCGGCGTGACGGCCCGCTTGAACTCCAGCACCTCACGCTTGAGCTGGTAGATCCGGCTCGCGTCGCCGCCCCGCGAACTCCCCTTGGCCGGGGCCGAGAACACATCGATCTCGACCTCGTCGATGTCGTCCTGCACGGCGTCGGCGACCGCGATGTAGCCGTCGACGACCTGGTCGGCGATGGCGTGCAGGACGGCCGACGGGCCCTTGGCGAGCAGCTCCGGGTCGTCCTGGAGCCGGTGCCGCAGCGCGCGCAGCGACCCCTGGCCGCCGTGCCGCACGGTGATGATGAAGTCCCGGCCGGTGAAGCACATCACCTCGCCGGTCTCCACGACCTCGCTGGTGGCGGTGAGTTCGGCGTGCTCGACGTAGTGGATGGTCTTGAAGACGGTGAACAGCGTGTCGTCATACCGCTCCAGCTTCGGGCGCTGGTGCGCGTGGACGGCGTCCTCGACGGCGAGCGGGTGCAGCCCGAATTCCTGGGCGATGCCGGAGAACTCCTGCTCGGTGGGCTCGTGCAGCCCGATCCAGGCGAAGCCGCCGCCGTTCTCGGCGCGCACCCGCCGCATGGCCTCGGCGGGGCTGACGGGCTCGCTTGCGCGGCGCCCGTCGCGGTACACGGCGCAGTCGACGACGGCGCTGTTGGCGGACGGGTCGCGCGTGGTGTCGTAGTCGTACGGGGCGTGGCCGCGCCGCAGGGCAGGGCGGACGGCGGCGCGCAGGTCGCGAATCATCGACAAGGCTGACTCCTTCACGGGCCGGCCGGCAGCGGGGCACGCGGAGCGCAACGCGGCCCGGAACGTGGACGTGCTGCCTTGGACCAAGGCCACATCCGCGAAGCGGGCGGCGTTCCGTGCGGTGAGGCTGTCGGCAGTTCGCGGAAACCGCTGGGAAAGCGGGAAACGCTGACAATACGGAACAAGCGAGATGAAGGCGCTCTTCCGTCAAGTGCTGCGGACGCGAAAGGACTTCCGGTGTTTGAGGTCTGAGAAGCCGGGTACGGGAGGCTTCAGATCACCGGGAACGCATACCGAGCGGGAGAACGGGAGAACTGTCGGTACTGCACGGTCGACTTGGATCACCCACCGCAGCCCCACCTCCTCCGGCCGGTCCCCGTTGGGGGAACTGACGTAACTCCCTGACACCAGCGGCCAGGCTAGCAGCCATGGCAAGGGCCCCGGTCCGCCTTTGCCCGTTCGATACGCGTTCTATGCTCGCTGCATGGCAGACGTTCTTGAGCTGGTCGAGGCCCGGTTGCGCGCGTCGCTGGGCGAACCGGACGCCCGGGCCGCGGTGACCTTCCTCGGAACGGACCGTATCGAGGTGCTGCGTTTCGTGGCGGAGCCGGGGCCCGAGGAGGACGGCGGCACGGTCCGCTACGCCACGCTCGGCATGTCCGCCCAGCCGATGGCCGACCCGTCCGGCAACCTCGCCGACCCCGTCCGCGGGCCCCGCGCGGAGCTGGTGCTCTCCGTGCGCACGGGCCGCGCCGACACCGACCAGGTGCTCCGCCCGCTGGCCGTCCTCGCGGCCTCGCCGCAGGTCGAGGGCGTCGTCGTGGCCCCGGGGGCCTCCCTGGACACCGGCGAGCCGCTCTGGCCCGGCGCGCCCTTCACGTCCGTACTCGTCGGAGCGGGCGGCGGGCTCGTCCCGGACCTGGCGCTCGACGAACCGATGTCCCCGGTGGCCTTCCTGCCGCTGCTGCCGATGACGGCGAACGAGACGGCCTGGAAGCGGGTGCACGGCGCGGCGGCCCTGGAGGAGCGCTGGCTCCGGCACGGCACGGACCTGCGGGACCCGCTGCGCGGCGGCGTTCCCCTCGGGGACTGACGGGCTCCTCCCGGTGAGGACGGGCGTACGGGCGTAGGGGAGCCCCGCCGCGCGGTGGGGGAAGGGACCGTGCGGCGGGGCGGTTCGGGGGAGCGGCCCGGTTCGGGGGAGCGCCCGGCCGGCTCAGCTCGCGAAGACCGAGACGCTGTCCTCCGTGGCGTGGGCCGGCTCCAGTTCCTCGGCCTCCACGGTCAGCGGGCGGCGGCGGGCCCAGACGATCCCGGCGCCGATGACCGCGGTGGCGGCGGCGACCACGAACGGGATGTGGATGTCCGTCCAGCCCTCGATCTTCGGCGCGAGGAAGGGGGCCGCGGCGGCCGCGAACCAGCGCACGAAGTTGTAGCCCGCGCTGGCCACCGGCCGCGGCGCGTCCGAGACGCCGAGTGCCAGCTCCGTGTAGACGGTGTTGTTGAGGCCGATGAACGCGCCCGAGATGACCGTGCAGACGATGGCCGTCGTGTGGTCGCCGTAGCCGAGGAACAGCAGGTCCACGGCGAGCAGGACGAGGGAGGCGCCCAGCACCTTCAGCGAGCCGAAGCGGGCCTGCGCACGCGGGGCGACGAGCACGGAGAAGACGGCGAGCAGCACGCCCCAGGCGAAGAAGACGCCGCCGGATTTGTAGGGCGACATGTTGAGCACGAACGGCGTGAAGGCCAGCACGGTGAAGAACGCGTAGTTGTAGAAGAAGGCCGAGGCGGCGGCGGAGGCGAGGCCGGGGTGGCCCAGCGCCTTGACCGGGTCGAGCAGCGATGTCCTGCGAGCCGGCTTCGGCTGCTCCTTGAGGAACGCGGTGATGGCGATGAAGCCGATGGCCATCAGCACGGCGGTGCCGAAGAACGGGTAGCGCCACTTCATGTCGCCGAGGATCGCGCCCACCAGGGGGCCGCAGGCCATGCCGAGCCCGAGGGCCGATTCGTACAGCAGGATCGCCGCGGCGCTGCCGCCCGCCGCGGCGCCGACGATGACGGCGAGGGCGGTGGAGACGAAGAGCGCGTTGCCCAGGCCCCAGCCGGCCCGGAAGCCGACCAGTTCGCCGACGGAGCCGGAGGTGCCGGAGAGGGCGGCGAAGACGACGACCAGCGCCAGGCCGGCGAGGAGCGTCTTGCGGCCGCCGATGCGGCTGGAGACGAAGCCGGTCACCAGCATCGCGATGGCGGTGATCAGGAAGTACGAGGTGAACAGGAGGGACACCTGGCTGGGGGAGGCGTCCAGGCCCTTGGCGATGGAGGGGAGGATCGGGTCCACGAGCCCGATGCCCATGAAGGCGACGACCGACGCGCCGGCCGTGGCCCAGACGGCCTTCGGCTGGCGCAGCAGACTGGTGGCGCCCTCGTCGAACGGATCTTCTTCGGCACTGTGCTGCTTCATGCGTGCCCCACCCTTCTCCGGGCGCGTCGATGCGTGTCCGGCGTGTGACCGATGTGTGTACTGGTCTCCGCGGAGATCGTTGACGTTTACACACAATAATTTAGAGGCCCTAATAAGTGCAAGTACCATCTAGTTCTCGCGGGTGGGCGACGTCCGGCCGGGTGATCACCGAGTGATCGTCCTTGACGCGACGACCACCTAAGAGGACCGTTGGGCCTTATGAGGGGCGAACCCAGTTGCCCGAAGTGCGGTGGCCGGGTGCGGGCGCCCGGTCTCTTCGCCGACACCTGGCAGTGCGGCGTGCACGGCGTCGTGCACCCCCTCCAGCCGGTCGTTCCGCCGAGCGTCGAAGCGCTGGCCGTCGTGGTGAACCGCGCCCGGGTCCCCGTCTGGATGCCGTGGCCGCTGCCCGTCGGCTGGCTGTTCACCGGGGTGGCCTGCGCGGGCGACGACCGCGGCGGCGGCCGGGCCACCGCGGTGGCCTGCTCGGGGCCCGGCCCGCTCGGCGGCCCCGGGGAACTGGTGCTCGTGGCGGAGGAGCTGGGCGTCGGCCTCGGCGCGCGCTACGCGGGCATCGCGGGTCCCGACCCCGGCCCGTACATGTGCGTCAACCGCCCGCCCGACGCCAAGGTCCTGGCGGCCGGCCGGCCCACCCCGCTCTGGCACGTCGAGGGCGCGCCCGAGGACCGCGCGGTCTTCGCGGGCGAGGCGCGCGGGCTGTGGCTGTGGGCGGTGGTCTGGCCGGAGCGGTCCGGCCTGATGATGTACGACGAACTGGTCCTGACCGACCTGCGCGAGGCGGGCGCCGAGGTCGACCTGCTGCCGTGCGGCGCCCTCTCGCCGCGCGTCATCGCACCGCCGGAGCCCCGCTGAGGGCGGCCGGTTGCTGACGGGCCGTTCGCGCCGCGTGCGGAGGATGGTGCGTACGGGGCGGCGGTACGTACGAGACGGTGGTGCGTACGGGGCGGTGGTGCGTACGGGGCGGTGGTGCGTACGGGGCGGTGGTGCGTACGGGGCGGTGGTGCGTACGGGGCGGTGGTGCGTACTGCGGGGCTGCGGTACGTGCGAGGGGCCGGGCGGGCGTCGGGGACGGCGGCGTTCGAGCGGCGGTTATCCTGATCAGGTCCCTTTCGTGTCCGAGCCGAGTCTGGAGCCGTGCCGTGCGCATCGACCTGCACACCCACTCCACCGCCTCGGACGGCATGGACACCCCCGCCGAGCTGGTGCGCAACGCCGCCGCGGCCGGGCTGGACGTCGTGGCGCTGACCGACCACGACAGCGTCGGCGGTTACGCGGAGGCCATCACGGCCCTGCCCGCCGGGCTGACCCTGGTCACCGGGGCCGAACTGTCCTGCCGCTGGGCGCCGGAGCCGTCGGAGGGACCGTCGAACGGCGCGGACGCCGGCATCGGCATGCACATGCTCGCCTACCTCTTCGACCCGCGCGAGCCCGAGCTGTACCGCGAGCGCGAGCGCGTACGCGACGGCCGGGTGCCCCGCGCCCAGGGCATGGTCGCCAAGCTCCAGGAACTGGGCGTGCCCATCACCTGGGAGCGGGTGGCGGCGATCGCCGGCGACGGCGCGGTCGGCCGGCCCCATGTGGCCGCGGCCCTCGTCGAACTGGGCGTCGTCGACAGCGTCTCCGACGCCTTCACGCCGCAGTGGATCGGCAACGACGGGCGCGCCTACGTCGACAAGTACGAGTTCGACCCCTTCGAGGCCATCCGCCTGGTCAAGGCGGCCGGCGGGGTCACCGTCTTCGCGCACCCGATGGCCCTCAAACGCGGCCGGTGCGTACCGGAGAGCGCGATAGCCGAACTGGCCGCGGCCGGCCTCGACGGCATCGAGGTCGACCACATGGACCACGACGAGCCGACCCGCGCCCGGCTGCGCGGGCTCGCCGCCGACCTCGGGCTGCTGACCACCGGCTCCAGCGACTACCACGGCAGCCGCAAGGCGTGTGAGCTCGGCGAGTTCACCACCGATCCGGAGATCTACGGCGAGATCACGCGCCGCGCGACCGGCGCCTTCCCCGTCCCCGGCGCGGGCGGCTGAACCCGAGCGCGGCGTCTGTCCGTACGGCTGCGGCGTCATCGGCGTCCGTGGCATCCGTACGGCTGGGGCGTTCGTACGGCCGCGGCGTCTATGCGGTCGCGTCGGTCGTACGGCCGTGGCGTCCGTACGCACGTACGCGCGGTTCGTCGCGGCCCATAGCGCCGCTGCGGGCCCGTAGCGTCGGCTGACCTTCCCCGCGCCTCCTCCGCCTCCTCTGCCTCCCCTCCTTCTGTCTCTCTCCTCACTCGTACTACCTCGTGCAAGGCCATCACTGTGTTCGACTTCGCTGTCTTCGGGTCCCTTTTTGTCACGCTATTTGTGATCATGGACCCGCCCGGCATCACGCCCATCTTCCTCGCCCTCACCTCTGGCCGGCCCGCCAAGATCCAGCGCAAGATGGCGTGGCAGGCGGCCGCGGTCGCGTTCGGCGTGATCGCCGTCTTCGGACTCTTCGGCCACCAGATCCTGGGCCGGCTGCACATCACGCCGCCCGCGCTGATGATCGCGGGCGGGCTGCTGTTGCTGCTCGTCGCGCTCAGCCTGCTGACGGGGAAGTCCGAGCAGCCGACGCAGACGAAGGACGTCAACGTCGCGCTCGTACCGCTGGGCATGCCGCTGCTGGCCGGGCCCGGCGCGATCGTCTCGGTGATCCTCGCGGTGCAGCACGCCCACGGCGTCGGCGAACAGCTCTCCGTCTGGGCCGCCATCGCCGCGATGCATGTGGTGCTGTGGCTGGTGATGCGCTATTCGCTGCTGATCATCCGGGTGATCAAGGACGGCGGGGTGGTGCTGGTGACGCGGCTCGCCGGGATGATGCTCTCCGCGCTCGCGGTGCAGCAGATCATCAACGGCGTCACCCAGGTCGTCCGCGGCGCGTAGCGGCGACGGCCACGCGCGGCGCGTAGCACCGGCGGCCTGCCCCGGCGCGTAACGATGCCCGCTGGCTGACCCGGCGCATAACAGTGCCCGCTGTCGTGCGCGGTCGATGCGCGCGCCCCTGAGAACCACGAAGCGCCCCGTACCGGCATGTACGGGGCGCTCGGCGTCATCGGTGCTGCGTAAGGCGTTACCGGACCGCGGGGGTGTCGGCCGGGCGGATATAGATGCGCTGGCCGATCGCTGCGGCCTGCTGCACGATCCGATTGACGGAGGCGGCGTCCACGACGGTGCTGTCGACGGCGTTGCCGTCCACATCGTCCAGTCGCATGATCTCGAAGCGCATGGCTTCTCCCTTCGTCTGATCCTCCTGAGGAGAACTGATGAGTAGTGGTGCGCGGCGCAGGAGCGCGCCCCGTTCCTGGTGGGTACAACGAGGTGCAGGGTGAAAACATTCCCTACGCTAAAGAAAATTTTCGGGAGCCTAACCATTTGCTTGTGAAGTGGCCAGTTGTGCCCCTACCGGGACCCCCGGACAATGAGGCGCGTATGAACGACGTCCAGCCCTCGGGGCCCATCGACCTCACCACGATCGCCACCGGCATCGAGCGCACCAACGAACTGCTCACGCGCGTACTCGCCGAAGTGGCGACCACCCCCTCCACGCACGCGATCTTCGTGGACGCCGGCTACGTCTACGCCGCCGCGGGCCGCCTCGTCGCCGGTACGGAGGACCGCCGCGCCTTCGAGCTCGACGCGGAAGGGCTGATCGAAGCCTTCATCGACAAGGCGCGCATGATCTTCCCCGACAGCAGACTCCTCCGCGTCTACTGGTACGACGGGGCCCGCCGCCGCATCCACACCATCGAGCAGCAGCGCATCGCCGAGCTGCCGGACGTCAAGGTGCGGCTCGGCAACCTCAACGCCAACAACCAGCAGAAGGGCGTCGACTCGCTGATCCGCAGCGACCTGGAGTCGCTCGCCCGGCACCGCGCCATCAGCGACGCCGCCCTCATCGGCGGCGACGAGGACCTGGTCTCGGCCGTCGAGGCCGCGCAGGGCTACGGCGCGCGCGTGCACCTGTGGGGCATCGAGGCCGCCTGCGGGCGCAACCAGGCCGACCCCCTGCTGTGGGAGGTCGACAGCCAGCGCACGTTCGACCTCGACTTCTGCAAGCCGTACGTGGCCCGGCGGACGAACCCGTGCCAGCCGGAGCCGTACGCCGAACCGGGCGCGGCGCCCGGGGGCGTCGAGGCGGCCGGCCGCGTCGAGGTGCGGTTCGTGGGCGCGCAGGTCGCGGCGCGCTGGCTCGCCGAGCGCGGCCGCGAAGCCCTCGCCGACCTGCTGCCCGGCCACCCCTACCTGCCGGGCCCGGTCGACCAGGAACTGCTGGTGGAGGCGGAGGGGCTGCTCGGGATCTCGCTACGGACCCATGCCGACCTGCGGCGGGCGCTGCGGGACGGGTTCTGGGAACACCTTCGGGCGCAGTACTGACCCCGCCGGCCGGGCCGGCTCGGCGCCGGGACCGGTGCTGAGCCCCGCGGGCCGTCTCAGTGCCGCGTCCAGAACGCCGCCAGCGCCGCCGCCGTCTCCTCGGGCCGCTCCGCGTTGGGGGAGTGCTCCGCGCCCTCGATCACCGTGCGGCGTGCCGAGAGCCGTTCGGCCATCGCGTCCATCAGCGCCACCGGCCACGCGTAGTCGACCGCGCCGGAGACCACGTGCTTGGGCAGCGCCACCGCCGCCAGCTCCGCCACCCGGTCCGGCTCGCTGATCAACTGCCGCCCCGTAGCGATGAGTTGAGCGGCCTCGGTGCCGAGCCAGCGGCGGTGCAGGAACTCGTCCAGGGCCGGCGGCGTCGTGTCGCCCCCGGCGTTCTCCGCGTCCATGGCCTTCATCGCCTGCCACACCGTCTCCTTGTCCCGCGTGGACAAGGCGTCGATGAGCAGCTTCGTACGGGCCTGCTGCTCCGCCGCGATGGCGGCCGGACCGCTGCTCACGATGGTCAGCGAACGGAACGGGGACGCGTCGCGCAGCACCGCCGCGCGCGTGATCAGACCACCGAGCGAGTGGCCGAGCAGATGCACCGGGCCGTCGCCGAGCGCCGCGGCCTGCGCGTGGACGTCCGCGGCCAGCTCCTCCAGCGCGTACGCCGCCTCGTCGGCCGGGCCCTCGCTCTCGTACTGGCCCCGGCCGTCGACCGCCACGACCCGGAACCCGGCCCGCGCCAACGGCTCCAGCAGGGCGTTGAAGTCCTCCTTGCTGCCGGTGAAGCCGGGCACCAGCAGCGCGGTGGCCCGCGGCTCGGCCGCCGGGGGGAGCGCGTCGCACACGGCGAACGTGCCGCGCTCGGTCGTCAGTCCGTACGCACGGGCGCACGCGGGCAAGGTGAGTATCGGCGGCCTGCTCATGCCCCGAGGCTATCCGCCGCGCCGTGACGCCCGTCGGCCAGCCGCCGCCTTCCCCTTCCCGGCGGACCGGCCGCGGATACGCCGAAGGCCCGTAAACCCCGGCGTGCGGGGATACGGACCTTCGGCGATTTCGTACCAGGTCAGCCCTCGGTCGTCGCCTTGGGCTTGGTGGTGCGGGTGCGCTTGGGCTTGGCGGGAGCCTCGGCGGTGGCGTCCGGGCTTTCGTCGGTCGCCTTGGTGGCGCGGGTGGTGCGGCGCTTGGGCTTGGTCTCGGCTGCCTCCTCCGCCACGGCTTCGGCCGCGTCGGCGACCTTGGCCTTGGTGGCGCGGGTGCGCTTGGGTTTCGCCGGGGTCTCGGTGACGGTCGCGTCCGTGCCCTCGGCCGTGTCCACGGCGGTCTTGGCCTTGGTGGTGCGGGTGCGCTTCGGCTTGGCCGGGGTCTCGGCGACGGTGGCGTCCGTGCCCTCGGCCGTGTCCACGGCGGTCTTGGCCTTGGTGGTGCGGGTGCGCTTCGGCTTGGCCGGGGCTTCGGCGATGGTCGCGTCCGCGCTCTCGTCGGTCGCCTTGGCGGCGCGGGTGGTGCGGCGCTTGGGCTTGGTCTCGGCTGCCTCCTCCGCCACGGCTTCGGCCGCGTCGGCGGCCTTGGCCTTGGTGGTGCGGGTGCGCTTGGGCTGCGCCGGGGTCTCGGCGACGGTGGCGTCCGTGCCCTCGGCCGTGTCCACGGCGGCCTTGGCCTTGGTAGTGCGCGTGCGCTTCGGCTTGGCCTCGGTGCTTGCGGCGCTCGCGGTGCTTGCGGTGCTTGCGGTGCTCTCGATGGTCGCGACGCTTTCGACAGCGGCCTCGGCCGGCTCGGCGGTCTTGGCCTTGGCGGCGCGGGTGCGCTTGGGCTTCGCGGGAGCCTCGATGGCGGCCGTGTCCGTGCTCTCGGCCGTCGCGACGGCGGCCTCGGCCTCGGCGGCCTGCGGCTTCGCGGTCCGCGTGCGCTTCGCCTCGGCCTCGGCGGCCATGCTCGCGATCGTGCTCTCGACCGTGATGAACGACGGCTCGTCCACGGCCGGCTTCACGACGCGCGCCCGGCGGCGGCGCGGCTTGACGGGGGCCTCCGGGGCCCCTGCCGCTGTCTCCGCGGCCTTCACGGTTTCCACCGCTTCCACGGCGGCGGGCCGCTCCTTCGCGGCCGGGGCCGTGGCCCGTACGGGGGCGGGGGCGGCCGTCGTGGCCTGCGGGGCGGCGCTCGCGGGGGCCGGCGTCACCGGGGCGGCGGCCTGCGGGGCCGCCGCCGGGGCGGTCGAACCGCTACGGGTACGGCGACGGCGGCGCGGCGTCCGAGGCGTCTTGGGCGCGCCTTCCGCGACGGCCTCCCCAGCGGTCTCGGCGGCCACGGGCGTGGTCGGCGCGGGCGTCACGGCCTGCGCCGCGGCCTCCGCGCCCACCGTCGAGCCACCGCGCGTACGGCGGCGCTGACGCGGGGTGCGGCTGCGGGCCGGGCGCTCCTCGCGCTCGGCGGGCGCCGCGGCGGCGGGCTTGCGGCCACGGCCGCGGCCGCCCGTCTCGCCCAGGTCCTCGATCTCCTCGGCCGCCAGCCCGGCCCGCGTGCGCTCGGCGCGCGGCAGTATCCCCTTGGTGCCCGCGGGGATGGACAGCAGCTCGTAGAGGTGCTCGGAGGTGGAGTACGTCTCCTCCGGCTCGTCGAACGGCAGGTCCAGCGCCTTGTTGATCAGCTTCCAGCGCGGGATGTCGTCCCAGTCGACCAGCGTGACCGCCGTGCCGGACTTGCCCGCGCGGCCCGTACGGCCGATGCGGTGCAGGTAGGTCTTCTCGTCCTCGGGGGACTGGTAGTTGATCACGTGCGTCACGTTGTCGACGTCGATGCCGCGGGCGGCGACGTCGGTGCAGACCAGCACGTCGACCTTGCCGTTGCGGAAGGCGCGCAGCGCCTGCTCGCGGGCGCCCTGGCCGAGGTCGCCGTGGACCGCGCCGGACGCGAAGCCGCGCCGCGAGAGCTGGTCGGCGATGTCCGCGGCCGTGCGCTTCGTCCGGCAGAAGATCATCGCCAGGCCCCGGCCCTCGGCCTGGAGGATGCGCGCGACCATCTCCGGCTTGTCCATGGAGTGCGCGCGGAAGACGTGCTGCGTGGTGTTGCGGACGGTCTGGCCCTCGTCGTCCGGCGAGGTGGCGCGGATGTGCGTGGGCTGCGACATGTAGCGGCGGGCGAGGCCGATGACCGCGCCCGGCATGGTCGCCGAGAACAGCATGGTCTGGCGCTTCACCGGCAGCATGGTGATGATCCGCTCGACGTCGGGCAGGAAGCCCAGGTCCAGCATTTCGTCGGCCTCGTCCAGGACGAGGGCCTTCACCTGCGAGAGGTCGAGCTTCTTCTGGCCCGCGAGGTCCAGCAGCCGGCCCGGCGTGCCGACGATCACGTCGACGCCCTTCTTGAGGGCCTCGACCTGGGGCTCGTAGGCGCGCCCGCCGTAGATGGCGGCGACGCGCACGTTACGGACCTTGCCGGCGGTCAGCAGGTCGTTGGTGACCTGCTGGCACAGCTCGCGGGTGGGGACGACCACGAGCGCCTGCGGGGCGTCGGTGAGCTGCCCGGACGCGGCCCGGCCCGCCTCGACGTCGGCGGGGACGGTGACGCGCTCCAGCAGCGGGAGGCCGAAGCCCAGCGTCTTTCCGGTGCCGGTCTTGGCCTGGCCGATGACGTCGGAGCCGCTGAGGGCCACCGGGAGCGTCATCTCCTGGATGGGGAAGGGGGACACGATGCCGACGGCCTCCAGGGCCTCGGCCGTCTCGGAAAGGATCCCGAGGTCTCGGAAAGTGGACAGAATCTTGCCTCTTCTGTGAGACGCGGAGCGAGGCGGCGAAGGGGGTCGTACCGCGTCGGGTACTCGGCCGGCCATGGCGGGGCCGGATGACGCGGGACCACTGCCTTCGCTCGTGCGCACGTTCCGCGAGCGGTTCCCTGCTTGGCGGGCGTACAGCTCGTACGCGCCGCGCCGAGGGCGGTCGGGTGGAAGCCGATCGGGCCACCGACCGGGCATCCGCTGGAGTCCGGGAGGCTTGCTTCCGGAAGACACAGCATAGGGACGGCCCGCCGGTACTCGGCAGGCGCAATACCACTGTACCCCGGAATCGTGCATATGTGTTGGGGCAAACCTTTGTACGGGTGAGGTACACGTGGCTGACCAGGGGGTTCCCCTTCCCGGCGAGCGGGCTATTGTGCGGACCATGGAGACGCCTGACAACGCCGCTGCCGCCGCCGAAGAACACACCGGGATCGCTGCCCAGGACTGGGCCCGGGCATCCGCCGAACCGCAGTACAAGGCCGCGGTCGTCGACCTGCTGGGCGCGCTCGCCTACGGTGAGCTGGCCGCCTTCGAGCGGCTCGCGGAGGACGCGAAGCTGGCGCCCTCGCTCGACGACAAGGCGGAGCTGGCGAAGATGGCGTCCGCCGAGTTCCAGCACTTCCAGCGGTTGCGGGACCGGCTGACGGCCATCGACGTGGAGCCCACCGGGGCGATGGAGCCGTTCGCCGCCGCGCTGGACGAGTTCCACCGCCAGACCGCGCCGTCCGACTGGCTGGAGGGCCTGGTCAAGGCGTACGTCGGCGACTCGATCGCCAGCGACTTCTACCGGGAGGTCGCGGCCCGGCTCGACTCCGACACGCGCGCCCTCGTGCTGACCGTCCTGGACGACACCGGGCACGCGAGCTTCGCGGTCGAGAAGGTACGGGCCGCGATCGAGGCCGAGCCGCGGGTCGGCGGGCGGCTCGCGCTGTGGGCCCGGCGGCTGATGGGCGAGGCGCTGTCGCAGGCACAGCGGGTCGTCGCGGACCGCGACGCGCTCTCGACCATGCTCGTGGGCGGCGTCGCCGACGGCTTCGACCTCGCCGAGGTCGGCAAGATGTTCTCCCGCATCACGGAGGCGCACACCAAGCGCATGGCCGCGCTGGGCCTCGCCGCCTGAGCCGCTGGGGCTCCCTGAGCCGCTTGACACCTCCTTGAGCCGCTTGAGCTCAAGGGAGCAGCGTCACGGGCCGAGCGCCGCAGCGGGGGCCCGCGCTTCAGCCGGGCGCCGGGGTGCGGTGCCGGGCCGGGGGCGGGGCGGTGGGGGTCCTCCGGGGCTGCATGATTTAGGGGCCCGTGAGCGATGTTGCCTCAGGCACCCTCACCTCAGGCCCACACATCACGCTTTACGCCTCCTCCGAACCCCCACCACCCCGCCCCCTCCTGTCCGGCCTGTCAGGCCGTCACTGATCGCCTGACGCGGCTCGCGGGGCGCAGCAGCAAGGACAGCAGCGCCACGCCGAGCGCGGCTCCCGCGATCAGCGTCGCGATGGCGTGGCCAGGGCCGAGGACGGCGTGGGTGAGGAGGGCGCCGAAGAGGCTCGCGACCGGTCCCGTGCCGAGGGTCAGGGGCCGCGAGGGGAAACGATCGGGCAGCCGCCGCACGGCCCCGAGGGCCATGGCGAAGCCGATGAGGACTGAGCCGAACGCTTCCAGGAAAATCATGGTGCGATCCCTCCCGCTACGGCCGAAGCGCAATTGCAAATCGGTCGTAGCCGGTCTTACCCAAGGGCCATGTCCAGCAACCCTCTCCCGCTCTCCCGCCTCCGGGAGGCCGAAAGGCCGGCTCCCACGGCGGCGCCGGCAGTGGTGATGACAACGGCGGGGCCCCGGTGATTCCCACCGGGGCCCCGCCGTTCAACGCCGAACGCTGATCAGAGCGCGCTGAAACCGACCTTGCGGGCGGTCGGCTCGCCGATCTCGACGTACGCGAGTCGCTCGGACGGCACCAGGACCTTGCGGCCGTGCTCGTCCACGAGGCTCAGCAACTGCGCCTTGCCGCCCAGCGCCTCGGCCACCGCGCGCTCGACCTCCTCGGCAGACTGCCCGCTCTCCAGAACGATCTCGCGGGGCGCGTGCTGCACGCCGATCTTGACCTCCACGGCTTTTGTCCCTCCGATGGTCAGTATGGGTGCGCGGTCAGCCGCGCCGTACGCAGCACACATTAGCCCGGTACGGGCACGTGGCGGGGCGCGGGCCGCACGCCCGCAGCGAACACGCGATCAGCGGCCGGTCGGCCCCGCGCTCCGGGGCCCTATGCCCCGTCCGTACCGTGCAGCGGGAAGCCGGCGATGCCGCGCCAGGCCAGCGACGTGAGCAACTGCACCGCGGTGTCGCGCGGCACCGTGCTGCCGCTGGAGAGCCAGTAGCGGGCGACGACCTGGGAGACGCCGCCGAGACCGACGGCCAGCAGCATCGACTCGTCCTTGGAGAGGCCGGTGTCCTCGGCGATGACGGCGCTGATCGCCTCCGCGCACTCCAGCGACACCTTGTCGACGCGCTCGCGCACCGCGGGCTCGTTCGTCAGGTCGGACTCGAAGACGAGCCGGAACGCGCCGCCCTCCTCCTCGACGTACGCGAAGTAGGCGTCCATCGTCGCGGCGACGCGCTGCTTGTTGTCGGTCGTGGAGGCGAGGGCCGTGCGCACGGCGTGCAGCAGGGCCTCGCAGTGCTGGTCCAGCAGGGCCAGGTAGAGGTCCAGCTTGCCGGGGAAGTGCTGGTAGAGGACGGGCTTGCTGACGCCGGCACGCTCGGCGATGTCGTCCATCGCCGCCGCGTGGTAGCCCTGCGCGACGAATACCTCCTGGGCCGCGCCCAGGAGCTGGTTGCGTCGGGCCCGGCGCGGCAGGCGTGTGCCCCGCGGGCGCGCCTCGGTCTGCTCGATGGCTGTCACGCCGCCTCCCAAGATCATTCCGTGCACGGTGTGCACCGCGCCCGCCATCGTACTTTTGGGTAACAGGGCGGCGCGCGGTCCGGGCGGAGAATTTCACGCAGTGAGCACAGTGGGATATCGGCAAAGCGGAGATTGCCGACAAAGCGCCTTTCTCGCTCGTAGTCGGTCCGTCACCGGTAGTCGTCCTCGTCCGTGTCGACCACGCGGGCCTGCTCGGCGGCGTCCCCCGGGTCGGCGGTGCCGGTGTCGACGCCGCTCAGCGGCGCGTCGCGGTGGGGTGTGAGATCGGCGCGCTGCTCGGCGGTGTCGGCTTCGGGCGCCTCCACGTCGATCTCCGACGCGCCGTCGCCCCGCGGGCCGGTCGCGTCGTCAGTGTTCTCGGGGCTGTCGGGGTCCTCGTCGAAGGTGTCCGGGTCGGTCGGGTCTACAGGCATGATGGGCCCCTTTCCCGGGCGTGCGCCCTTCACACGGGTGACCGGGCGAGCGCCCTGTCCTCCGAGCCTAGGAGAGGCGGCACCGGGCCGCCACGCGATCTGTGACGGCGGACACACGGGCCCGCGACGTGATCGTCTCGTAACATTGCCCGCATGTCTTCGACCGAGTCGCCGGATGCCCGCACTGTTCCCACGGTGCCGCCCGGGGGTTCTGTCCGAAGCGGCGCGGGGGAGGCGCTACGGACCGTGACCCTGCCCGGGCTCACCCTGGCCGTCCGCTCCCGGCCGCCGCTGGCCGAGGGCCTGGCGCCCGCCCTGTACGTACACGGGCTCGGCGGCTCGTCGCTGAACTGGTCCGACCTGATGCTCCGGCTCGCCCACCGGGTGGACGGCGAGGCCGTCGACCTGCCGGGGTTCGGCCACTCGCCGCCGCCGGACGACGGCGACTACTCCATCACCGGACACGCCCGGGCCGTCATCCGCCACCTCGACGCGAGCGAACGCGGCCCGGTGCACCTGTTCGGGAACTCGATGGGCGGCGCCGTCGCCACCCGCGTCGCCGCCGTACGGCCGGACCTGGTCCGTACGCTCACGCTCATCTCGCCCGCGCTGCCGGAGCTGCGCCCGCAGCGGACCGCCGTGCCCACGGCGCTACTCGCGGTGCCGGGGATGGTGCCGCTCTTCGTCCGCGCCACCCAGGGCTGGACGCCGGAGCGGCGCACCCGCGAGGTGCTCGCGCTCTGCTACGGAGACCCGCGGCGGGTATCGGCCGAGAGCTTCGAGGACGCGGTCGCCGAGTACGAGCGGCGGCTCGGGCTGCCTTATTTCTGGGACGTGATGATGCGTTCGGTGCGTGGCATCGTCGACGCCTATACCCTCGGCGGGCAGCATTCCCTGTGGCGGCAGGCGGAGCGAGTCCTCGCGCCCACTCTGCTCGTTTACGGCATGCGGGACCAGTTGGTCGGCTTCCGCATGGCGCGCCGGGCGAGCAGGTCCTTCCGGGACTCGCGGCTGCTGGAGCTCGTCGAAGCGGGACACGTCGCGATGATGGAGGAGCCGGACACGGTGGCGCGGGCCTTCGAGGAACTGCTGGACGACGTCGACGCGCGGCACGCCCGCGGCACGGGAGGGGGCGGAGCGCCCCGTGGGTAAACACAGCGCGCGCGGCCCCGGCCGGACCGCGGACACCGCCCGGCCGACGGCGCCCGCCGCGCCCGGCACCGGGCGCCGCCGCCGTCCGCCCCGGGACCAGCCCGAATCCGACAACGGCGCCATGCCCTCGTCCGGCACACCGCCCGAACACCCCGCCGGCCACCCGGAACCCCGCGAACCCGGCGGCGCCTGGGGCGTAATCGGCCACCAGCCCGGCGAACGCGACGCCCAGTCCCGGCGGTCCGTCGATGAGCCGCGCGAGCGCGGTGGGGCCGCCCGGTGGGTCACCGGGCGGTCGCCTGTGCGTGGGGGCGCGCCCCAGGGGCCCACTGGCGCGTCGTACGAGCGTGATGATGAGCACCGGCGGACTGGCGGGCAGCCGCCTGCGCGCGGTGGCGAAGCCCAGGGGCCTTCTGGGGCGACGCGTCCGTACGGCGGTCAGTCCCGGCGGCCCTCCGATGAGTCACGCGAGCGCGGTGGGGAGTCCCGGTGGTTCGCCGCCGGGCGGTTGTCTGGGCGTGGGGGCGAGGTTTCGAGGCCCGCTGGGGAGTCGCGTCAGCGCGGCGGTGAGGCCCCGTCGACCGTGGGTCGGGCGGCCGTGCGTGGTGGCGGGCCCCAGGGGTCCTCTGGCGAGTCGTACGAGCGTGGCGGCGAGCCCCGGCGGCCTGTCGGGCCGTCGCCCGTGCGCGGCGGTCCGGTCCAGGAGTCCCCCGGCGAGTCGCACCAGGCCGCCGGGGATGCGGTGCCGGGCGGGGGCGAGCCGGGGTTCGCCGGGCTCGGCGGGGAGCAGGGCGTGCGGCCGCAGGGGCCGATGGCGACGGGGCTGGTGCCGCGTCCGCGCCAGGAGTTCATCGACGCTTTCGACTATTTCGACCACGCGGAGCACCGGCGCGACGGGGACCGCCCGCGCGACGGGGCCCACCGGCGAAACGAGGACGATGTGTTCGCCGCAGGAGCCCCCAGCAAGGAGAAGAAGAGCGGCGCCAGAGCCGCCGGGCCGATCGTCGGGCCGACCGTCCCGCCCGTGCCGCCGGGCAAGACGGTGCCGCCGAGCCGGGGCCCGGAGCGCCGTACGCGGACCGCCAAGGGCGGCCTCGCCCGCACGCTCACCGGCGTCGCGGCGGCGGCCGTGACGGCGGTGCTGGCCGTGGCGGTCTCCGGTCAGGTCGCGCACGAGCAGGACGGCAAGGGCGGCGCGCCCCGGGCGGCCGGCGGCGCCGAGCGGCCGCACACGGACGCCGCGACCCGTACGAAGAGCCGCCCGGCCCCCGCGCCGGGCACGGTCGCGGACCAGGCCCCGTACGAGGTCCAGATGGCGCAGAAGTTCCCGATGGACGCCAAGCTCCAGGCGTCCGGGGACTTCGAGGCGGTGCCCGGGCACGACAAGGCCCCCGGCCGCGGCGAGGTGCTGCGCTACCGGGTGGACGTGGAGAAGGGGCTGGGCCTGGACGGCATGCTGTTCGCCGAGGCCGTGCAGAAGACCCTGAACGACGACCGGAGCTGGGCCCATGGCGGCCGGCGCACCTTCGAGCGCGTCTCGTCCGGGGACGCGGACTTCGTGATCAGCCTGGCCAGCCCCGGCACCACCGCGAAGTGGTGTGCGAAGTCGGGCCTGGACACCACCCAGGACAACGTGTCGTGCGACTCGGCGGCCACCGAGCGTGTGGTGATCAACGCCTATCGGTGGGCGCAGGGCGCGGTGACCTACGGCGACGACAAGATGCACGCCTACCGGCAGATGCTGATCAACCACGAGGTCGGGCACCGGCTCGGGCACAACCACGAGACGTGCCCGAAGCAGGGCGCGCTCGCGCCGGTGATGATGCAGCAGACGAAGTTCCTGACGCTGGACGGCGCGACCTGCCGGGCCAACGCCTGGCCGCATCCCGAAGGGTGAGTCCGGGGGCGCGTCGAGCCCCCGCGCGTCTCGAAGGGTGGGCCGTCGAGGGTGTCGCCCCCGCCCCGCGTACCCCGTCCGTCTCAGGGCGTGAGACCTGCTGTCCCTGGTTGTGAGACACCTTTGCCTGCGAACGGATATTCGTCCAGGATTCTCCGCATGTCGCATCGCCATGCCCCCGATGACGCCGGCTTCGAGCTGGCGCTGATCGGCGTGGCCGCGCATGCGATCGCCGACATTCTCTGTCGCTGAGACCGCACCCCCGCGCCTCCTCGCGCGTTCCCCCGCGTCTCACCATCTGATCTCTGTGTGCCCGCCGGGGGCGGTCCAGTGCCCGGCCACCGCATACGGGCTCCTCCCTGCCGCCTTCCGTGGGTGCTCCATGCCGCCACCTTCCGAAAGGCGTCTTCCGTCATGCGTCAACTGCCCCTCATATCGCGCCGCGCGGCCGCCGCCGTCGCCGGAATCGCCCTCGTCGGGTCCGTCGCGGCCTGCGGTCCCAAGGAGGCCGGCGACGCCAAGGGCGGCGGCGCGGCCGGCGACCCGAAACAGGGCGGCACGCTCACCGTCCTCAACCGCGAGCCGCAGAGCGACTTCGACCCGGCGCGCCTCTACACCTCCGGCGGCGGCAACATCCCCTCCCTCGTCTTCCGCACCCTCACCACCCGCAACCGCGCGGACGGCGCCGCCGGCACCAAGGTCGTCCCCGACCTCGCCACGGACCTGGGCACGCCCAGCGAGGACGCCAAGGTCTGGACGTACAAGCTCAAGGACGGGCTCGCGTACGAGGACGGGTCGCCGATCACCAGCGCCGACGTCAAGTACGGCATCGAGCGTTCCTTCGCCGGGGAACTCTCGGGCGGCGCGCCGTACTTGCGGGACTGGCTGGTGGGCGGCGAGCGCTACCAGGGCCCGTACAAGGACAAGGGCGGCGACGGGCTGAAGTCCATCGAGACGCCGGACGCCAAGACCCTCGTCTTCCACCTCAAGAAGCCCGAGGGCGACTTCCCCTACCTCGCCACGCAGACGCAGTTCGCCCCCGTGCCCAAGGCCAAGGACACCGGCACCAAGTACGAGGAGCACCCCGTCTCCTCCGGCCCGTACAAGGTCGTCCGCAACACCGGCGACGGCGAGCGGCTGCTGCTGGAGCGCAACCCCCACTGGTCCGCGAAGACCGACAGCCAGCGGCACGCCTACCCCGACCGCATCGAGGTGAAGTCGGGCCTGGACCCCGCCGTCATCAACCAGCGGCTCTCCACCGGCTCCGGCCCGGACGCCGCCGCCATCACCACCGACACCAACCTCGGACCGGCCGAACTCGCCCAGGTCAGCGGCGACAAGCAGCTCGCGGACCGGGTCGGCACCGGTCACTTCGGCTACACCAACTACCTCGCGTTCAACCCGCGTACCAAGCCGTTCGACGACCCGAAGGTGCGCCAGGCGATCTCGTACGCGGTCAACCGCACCAGCGTCGTCAACGCCGCGGGCGGCTCCTCGCTGGCCGAGCCCGCCACCACCTTCCTGCCGAACCAGAAGGCTCTCGGCTACACCCCGTACGACCACTTCCCGGCGGGGCGGACCGGCGACCCCGGCAAGGCCCGTGAGCTGCTGAAGCAGGCCGGATACGGGGAGGGCGCCGCCAAGGGCCCGCTGACGATCACGCTCACCCACTCCACCGCGCAGGACTTCGAGGCCAGCCCCGAGATCGCGACCGCGCTCCAGGCCGGGTTCAAGAAGGCCGGGATCGTCGTCAAGCTCCAGGGCCTGGAGGACAACGACTACAAGCAGCGGGTCCACTCGACCAAGACCCAGCCCGGCCTCTTCCTCGGCCACTGGGGCGCGGACTGGCCCTCCGGCGGCCCGTTCCTCGCGCCGATCTTCGACGGCCGGCAGATCGTCGAGGACGGTGCCAATTTCAACTCCGCCCGCCTGAACGACCCCGCGGTCAACGACGAGATCGACGAGATCAACAAGATCACCGACCATGACGCCGCCGCGAAGCGCTGGGGCGCCCTCGACAAGAAGATCGGCGAACAGGCCCTGACCGTCCCGCTGTTCCACCCCGTCTACAAGCGGCTCTACGGCAAGGACGCCAAGAACATCGTGATCAGCGACTGGACCGGCGTGCTCGACATCTCCCAGGTCGCGGTCAAGTGAGCGCCGGGACCCTTGAAGAGCGCCCCGCGGCCGTCGCGCCGCCGGCCGCGCCCTCCGGCGCCCGGCAGGTGTGGCGGCGGCTGCGGGCGCGGAAGTCCGCGCTGATCGCCGCCGCCGTCCTCGCCCTGCTGGTCGTCCTCGCGCTCGCCGCCCCGCTGCTCGGCGCCCTGGAGGGCCAGGACGTGGGCGCCTACCACGACGGGCTCGTCGACTCCGCGCGCGGCGGCGTGCCCATCGGCTCGTACGGCGGGGTCAGCGGCGACCACTGGCTGGGCGTCGAACCGGGCACCGGCCGCGACCTGTTCGTACGGCTCCTCTACGGCGCCCGCGTCTCGCTCGCCGTCGCCGCCGGCGCCACGCTCGTACAAGTCTTCATCGGCGTCGCGGTCGGGCTCGCCGCCGGGCTCGGCAACCGGCTCGTCGACAGCGCCCTCAGCCACCTCAGCGACGTGATGGTGGCGCTGCCCATGCTCGTCTTCGCCATCGGCGTCACCGCCGTCGTGCCGTCCTCCTTCCCGCGCCCCGTGCTGCTCGTCTTCGTCATCGGGCTGCTGGCCTGGGGCGGCACCGCGCGGATCGTACGGGCCCAGACCCTCACCCTGAAGAGACTCGACTACGTCGCCGCGGCCCGGCTCGGCGGCGCCTCGCGGCTGCGCATCGCCCGCCGCGAACTGCTGCCCGCGCTGGCCGCGCCCGTCATCACCTACGCCGCGATCCTGCTCCCCACCAACATCGTCACCGAGGCCGGAATGTCCTTCCTGGGCGTCGGCGTCACGCCGCCCACCCCCTCCTGGGGGCAGATGCTGTCCACCGCGACCACCTGGTTCCGCGCCGACCCCATGTACGTACTCCTCCCGGCGCTCCTCCTGTTCACCACCGTGCTCGCCTTCACGGTCCTCGGCGACGGGCTGCGCACGGCGCTCGACCCGCGCGCCGCGTCCCGGCTGCGGGTCGGCCGTACGGGGCGCGCGGCCCGACGGAGGAAGAGGGGGACTCCGGCATGAGGGGCTACCTGCTGCGCAGGGCCATCGGCGCGGTCATCGTGCTCTTCGCCCTCTCGCTCGTCATCTACGCCCTCTTCTACGTCGCCCCCGGCGACCCCGCACGGCTCGCCTGCGGGCCGCGCTGCAACCCCGAACAGATCCGCCAGGTCCGCGAACAGCTCTCCCTCGGCGACCCGGTGTACGTCCAGTACTGGCACTTCCTGCAAGGGCTCGCCGCCGGTCACGACTACTCCACCGGCACGGGCGTACTGCACTGCGACGCCCCCTGCTTCGGCCTCTCCTACCAGAACGACCAGCAGGTCACCGACCTCATCACGCAGCGGCTGCCCGTCACGGCCTCGCTCGCGCTCGGCGCCATGGTGCTGTGGCTGCTGCTCGGCGTCGGCAGCGGACTGCTCTCCGCGCTGCGCCGCGGCGGCACGACCGAACGCGTGCTGACCTGGCTGACCCTGGCCGGCACCGCCACGCCCGTCTTCATCATCGGGCTGCTGCTGCTCATGCTCTTCTGCGCCTACCTGGGCTGGCTGCCCTTCCCCTCCTACGTGGCGCTGACCGAGGACCCCGAGCAGTGGGCCTGGAACCTGCTGCTGCCCTGGACGGCGCTCGCCCTCATCGAATCCGCGAAGTACGCGCGGCTGACGCGCAGTTCGATGCTGGAGACGCTCGCCGAGGACCACATCCGCACGTTCCGGGCGTACGGCGTCGCCGAGCGGTCCATCGTCGGCAGACACGCGCTGCGCGGCGCGCTGCCCCCGGTCATCGCGCTCACCGCCCTCGACCTCGGCTCGATGTTCGGCAACGCGGTCCTGACCGAGACCCTCTTCGGGCTGCCGGGCCTCGGGCAACTGCTCGTACACGCCACGCGGACCGTCGACCTGCCGGTGGTGGTGGGCGTCGTGCTGGTCACGGGCGCGGCCGTCGTCATCGCCAACATCGTGGCGGACCTGCTGTACGCCGTCGCCGACCGAAGGGTGGCCCTCGCATGAGTCCTCTCGACACCCCGGAACCGCTGGTGCAGGTCGCGGACCTCTCCGTCACGTTCCCCGTGGGGCAGGGCGCGGCCGTACGGGCCGTCGACGGGCTGTCCTTCACCATGCCGCCCGGCGGCGCGCTCGGCATCGTCGGCGAGTCCGGCTCCGGCAAGAGCACCGTCGCGTACGGGCTGCTCGGCCTGCACCGCGGCACGGGCGCCGAGGTCACGGGCGCGGTACGGGTCGCCGGCCGGGACGTGCTCGCCGCCGGGGACGCCGAACTGCGCGCCCTGCGCGGCCCGGTGGCGGCCATGGTCTTCCAGGACCCGCTCTCCTCCCTCGACCCCTACGCCGCGATCGGCGACCAGATCGCCGAGGTGTACCGCGTGCACCGGCGCGACGCGTCACGGCGCGCCGCGCGGGCGCGCGCCGTCGAGGTGCTCGACCGCGTCGGCATCCCGGACGCCGCGCGCCGGGCGCGCGCCCGCCCGCACGAGTTCAGCGGCGGCATGCGCCAGCGCGCGCTGATCGCCATGGCGCTGGCCTGCGAGCCCCGCCTGCTCGTCGCCGACGAACCGACGACGGCCCTCGACGTGACCGTACAGGCGCAGATCCTCGGGCTGCTGCGGGAGTTGCGCGCCGAGACCGGCATGGGGCTGCTCCTGGTCACGCACGACCTCGGGGTGGCGGCCGGCAACGTCGACGAACTGCTCGTCATGAAGGAGGGGCGCGAGGTCGAGCACGGGCCGGCGCGCGAGGTGCTGGACGCGCCGCGCGAGGACTACACGCGGGCGCTGCTGGCCGCGGTGCCGCGGATCGACGTACGGCGGGCGGCCGGCGACACGGCGACCGCCGCGGGCGAGCCGCTGCTCGAAGCCACCGGGCTGAGGAGGGAGTTCGGGCGCGGGAAGCGCGCCGTCACCGCCGTGGACGAGGTCTCGCTGACCATCCGGCCGGGCGAGACCGTCGGCGTCGTCGGCGAGTCCGGCAGCGGCAAGACGACGCTGGGACGGATGCTCGTACGGCTGCTGGAACCGTCCGGCGGCGTGCTGCGGTACCGAGGGCGGGACATCGGTGGTCTGCGCGAGCGCGAGCTGCGCGGCTTCCGCGGCGAGGCCCAGATGGTCTTCCAGGACCCCGTCTCCTCACTCAACCCGCGGCGCAGCATCGGCGAGTCGATCGCCGACCCGCTGCGCACGGCAGGGGAGCTGACAGGCAGTGAGATCGAGGAGCGGGTGCGGCGGCTGCTGCACCGGGTGGGGCTCGACCCGGACGCCTACCACCGCTATCCGCACGAGTTCAGCGGCGGCCAGCGGCAGCGCGTCGGCATCGCGCGGGCGCTCGCGCCCGAGCCGAAACTGATCGTCTGCGACGAGCCCGTCTCGGCCCTCGACGTCACCACACAGGCCCAGGTGGTCGAACTGCTCGGGGACGTCCAGCGGGAGTCGGGCATCGCGCTCGTCTTCATCGCGCACGACCTCGCCGTCGTACGCCAGGTGAGTGACCGCGTCGTCGTCATGCGGGACGGCCGGATCGTCGAGGAGGGGCCCGCGGACGCGGTCTACGACGCTCCCCGGCACCCGTACACACGGGGCCTGCTGGCCGCCGCGCCGTCTCTCGCCCCGGCCGAGGCCGCCGCTTAGCGCCCTCCAACGCGCCACGGCCACGAAAGTTACGCCTGTTCACCCCTTCCGGTGGCGCGATGGACAACCGTCCATCGCGCCACCCGCGGCCCCGCATAGCGTGCACTCGCTGCCGTTCGGCGGCTGCCCACAGGGGAGGACGGGGGTACGTTCGTGCGCGTTGGACTGCTTACGGAGGGTGGGTACCCGTATCCGGGTGGTGCGGGGCGGCAGTGGTGCGACCGGCTCGCGCGCGGGCTCGCGGCGCACGAGTTCGAGGTCTTCGAGGTTCCTGGGGGGGCTGGGGGCGCCGGGGGCTTTGGGGGCTTTGGTGCCCGTGGGGCCGGTGGCGCCCGTGGGGCCGGTGGGGCTAGTAGGGCCGGCGGGGCGTCGTCGGTCCTCGCGGAGGCTTCACGGCCGTACGGACGGCGCGAGCGGCGCCGGTTCGCGGAGCACTTCGGGGAATTGGCGGCCGCTGTCGCGGGGGCTTCGGCCGCTGCGAGCCGGGGGGCTCCGACGGGGGCACGGGGCGGGGCTCCGAGAGGGGCTTCCGGTGGGGCTCCCGGCGGGGATACCGAGAGTCGTGGAGGGCTCGGGGGCTCGGAGGACCCCGGGGGTTCAGCGTGGCTGGCGGACCGTTTCGCCAGCGGCCTCTACGGCCTCGCCGAACTGGCCCGCGACGCGGGCGGGCTGCCGCGCGCCCTCCGCTCGGAACAGGCCGTACGCCTCCTGGAGGCCGCCTGCCGCGCGCCGGGCGCGAGCAACCGGGCGCGCGGCGCGCGCGTCGGCGACCTGCTCGCCACCACGGCGCTCCTGGAGCGCGCCCTGCGCCCCCTCTCGCTCGACTGGTACGAGGAGGCCGGCGGTGACGGGGGGCGCTCCGGCGGCCGGGGGCTGGCCGGGGTCGACCTGTGCCACGCCACGGCCGGAGGGCCCGCCGCCCTCCCCGGACTCCTGGCCAAACGCTTCTTCGGTACGCCGCTGCTCGTCACCGAGCACGCCGTGTGGCTGCGCGGCCGCTACCTGGCTTATTGCGATCATCTCGACCGCCACGACCATGCCTGCGGGTCCGGCGGCCCGTCGCCGGCCGTGCGCTCCCTGCGCGCCGCCTTCCACGGGCTGCTGGCCGCCGAGGTGTACGCCGCCGCCGCGCTGATCACCTGCGCCGACGCGCACGCCCGGCGCTGGCAGGAGCGCGGCGGCGCGGACCGCGCCCGCGTGCGCGTCGTGCACCCCGGTCTGGGCGCGCCCTTCGCTCTTGGCGCGCCCCTCAGTCTCGACGCGCCGCTCGGTCTTGACGCGCCGCTCGGTCTCGACGCGGCCTCTGTCGCGGACGTAGGGGAGGGCGGCGCGGACGACGACGGTCGAACTCTCCTATGGACGGGCCTTATCGCCCCCGCCAAGGATCTCGTCGGTCTCCTGCACGCCTTCGCGCTGGTCCGCGCGGCCGAGCCGGCCGCCAGGCTGCGTCTCGTCGGCGCCGTGGCCCCGGAGCGAGGGGCGGTGGCGTACCTGGAGCGCTGCCGGGCGCTCGCCGCCGGGCTGTTCCCCGAGAAGGGCACGGTCTCCTTCGAGATGGCGGAGGGCCCGGGACCCGCGCACCCGGCCGACGCGTACGCGCAGGGCAGCGTCGCCGTCCTGTCCAGCGTCGCGGAGGGCTTCCCCTTCTCCCTCGCCGAGGCGATGTTCCACGGCCGGGCCACCGTCTCCACGGACGTCGGCGCGGTCCGCGAAGTCATCGGCGGTACGGGCCTGGTGGTCCCGCCACGCGACCCGCACGCCCTCGCCGAGTCCTGCGTCGAACTGCTGCGCGCCCCCGAGCGCCGTGCACGCCTGGGCGCGGCGGCGCGCGCCCGCGCGCAGGAGCTCTTCACCGCCGAGCGGAACACCGCGGCCTTCCACGGCATCTACCTCGAAATCGTCGCCCACTGCCCCGTGCGCGGCGCGTCCGTGGACACCGACGGCCAGCCCCTGCCCTTCGCCCGCCCCGCCGAGGCCCACGTCCCCGGCCACTGGTCGGCGGCGCCCCCTTCCTCGGGGCGCGCCGCCCGCTTCCGGCAGTGGCTCCCGGGCGGCGGTCCCGCGCCCCGGACGCGCCCGGCCACGGCCGCCGCCCCGGCGGGCCACGTGCCGGGCTGGGCCCGAGGCGCGGCCGACGGCGGCGGAGACGCGGCGGGCGCGCCCGGCCGACGACTCGCGGCCGAAGCGCTGAGCGCGCCGGCCCGCCGGCCCGAGGAGGACGCGTGAAACGCCCCCGCACGACGACCCCGGGCCGCTCGGCCGCGGAGTCCGGGCCCGCGCCCCAGTCCGTACCCACCCCGGAGAGCCGCCCCGGCGGGGCGGCCGAGGGCGCCCCGGCGGCACCGCGGGAAGCGGGGAGTCGGCCCCGTACGCGGGCGGGGGAGGCGGCCGTCGGGACCGAGCCCGGGCCCGCGACGGCTGACGCCCAAGGCGAGGTCCCAGGGCAGCCGGTACGGCCGGGACAGCCGGAACCAGGCCCGGAAGGCGCAGCCCCGCGCGTACCCGCCGACCCGGTGAAGGCGCTCATGAGCCGCCATCGCGAACTGTGCGCGCGGGCCGTCGATCCGCTGGAGATCGCCGCCGGGCTGGAGGAGCGGGGCGTGACGGACCGGACCGCCGCCGACTGCCGGCACCGGGATGTCTTCACGCTCGCCGAGGAGCTGTACGCGCGCGTGCCGCGCGAAAACGCCCCTGAAGCGGACATCGTCGCCCCGGAGCGCTCCTGTTGGGCGCGCGTGCGGAGTGCCGCCCGGAGTGCCGTGCCGTACTCGCTGCCCGGAGCGGCGTGTGCCGCGACCGTGGCGGCGCTCGCGTCCGCCGGGGCACAGGCCCCGGAAGTACGGACCGGGGTCGGCGCGTGCGGGGCCGCGGCGGTGGCGGCGGCGCTCTGGTTCTGCGCGCGCAGAGGGCGCGGCAGAGGCGCGGGCGGCGGGGTGTCGGGTCCGCTGTCCGTCGGCTGGCTGATCGGGTACGCGCTGTTCGGCGACTGGCTGCTCACCGAGGTTCTCCACGGCGGCCCGGACGCCCTCCCCACCGCCGCGCCCGCCGGTCACGACGGCGCTCCGACGGCTCTCGCCCTGGCCTTCGCCGTGCCGCCCGGCGCGTGGTGCGCCCACTGGTTCGCCGTACGGGCCCGCCGGGCGCTCGCGGGCAGCCGGGGTCTCGCGGAGTTCGCCGGGCGCGTCCGGCCGCTCCTGGCGGCGGCCGTCGCGCTGTTCCTGTGCGCGCCGGCCGTACTTCTCCCGGCGGCGCGCCTGGTCCTCGGCGAGCGGCCGTACGCCGCGTGGGGCGACCTGGCCGCCGGCGGGTCGCTCGCCGTACTCCTCTTCGCCGCCCGGCTGCTCGCGGCGCACGGCTTCGCCGGTGCCGCGGTCGCCGGCCTGGCGGCGGCCTGCTGCGTCGAGGCCCTCGCCGTGTGCGCCGTGCTGATCGCCCGGCTGCCGGGCTGCGACGCGGTCGCCCGCCCGGTCACCGCGGCCGTCACCGCCGAGGGCCCCGCGGCCGTCCCCGTCGCCGCCTGCACCGCCGCCGCCCTGGCCCTGCTGGTCCGCGCCGTCCCCGCCCTCGCCCGAGCCTCCGCCCACACCCCGTCCCGATCGGGCCGGCTGTGACGGGCGGGGCGCGGGCGGGCCGGGCCCGCGTGCGGTGCGGGCGGGGGAGCGCGCGAACGGTGCCCCGCGCCCGTACGCCGTACGCGCGCGGGTCCTGGTGTCCGGCGGCGGCCCGATCGCCGTACGCACACAGGCCCCTTCGCCCGGCGGGGGCAGGGGCCCGCACCCGCTGGACAGGCCCCGGCTGCCCGTTCGCCGACGGCGGGCAGTGAGGCCGTCGTATCCGATCGCCCGGCCGGGACCGTCCCGGCCGGGTGCCCACCACCTTGAGGAGCAACGCAGATGACCGTTCGACCCGCCAGCAGAGTGGCGACGAGGGCCCCGGAGCCCTCCCGGCCGGCCGAGTGGGAGCGAGGGCGTGACCGATGAGGGCCCTGTTGCTCGGTGCCAATGGCTACATCGGCCGGTACGTGGCCGACCGGCTGCTCGCCGATCCCGCCGTCCAGCTCACGGCGCTCGGCCGCGGCGACGACGCCGACGTCCGCTTCGACCTGTCCACGGGCAGCCCCGGCGCGCTGACCAGGTTCCTGGACGCCGTGCACCCCGGCGTCGTGATCAACTGCGCCGGTACGACGCGCGGCGGCGCGCGCGAGCTGACCCGACACAACACCGTCTCCGTCGCCACGGTCTGCGAGTCGCTGCGCCGCAGCGGCTGCGGGGCGCGCCTGGTGCAGATCGGGTGCGCCGCGGAGTACGGGCCCTCGCAGCCGGGCTCCTCGACGGCCGAGGACGCGGTGCCGCGCCCCGGCGGCCCGTACGGCGTCAGCAAGCTCGCCGGCACGGAGCTGGTGCTCGGCTCGGACCTCGACGCCGTGGTGCTGCGGGTGTTCTCGCCGGTGGGCCCCGGCACGCCCGCCGGGTCGCCCCTGGGGCGGCTCGCGGAGGCGATGCGGCGCGCGATGCAGACCGGCGAGACCGAGCTGAAGCTCAGCGGCCTCGGCGTGCAGCGGGACTTCGTGGACGTACGGGACGTGGCCCGCGCCGTGCACGCCGCCTCCCTGTCGGCCGCGCAGGGCGTCGTCAACATCGGGACCGGCCGCGCGGTGCGGCTGCGCGACGCGGCGGCCGTGCTCGCCCGCGTGGCGGGCTTCACGGGGACGCTGCACGAGATGGACGCCCCCACCCTGCGCGGCGGCCCCGGCGATCACCACGGCGGCGCGCCCGTCTACCCCTACCCGGACGGCTGCGGGAGCTGGCAGCAGGCGGACGTGCGCACCGCCCGCGACCGGCTCGGCTGGCGCCCGCGGACCGCCCTGGAGGAGTCCCTCGCGGACATCTGGATGGAGGCCGCATGTCGTATTTGACGCCTCGTGGGGTCGCCGCCCGGGCGCAACGGTCGGGCATGGCCCCCAGGGCGCGCATGGCCGCCCGGGGGAGCGCCTTTCCCGGGGCGGGCCCCGCCCCCGGGGCGGGGCCCGCGCGGCGGCCCGGCGCCGAGGGGCTGCGGCTCGGCGTGCCCGGGTTCGCCCACCCGCTGGTCGCGCCCGCCGAGTGGGGCGAACTGCTCAGCCCGGACGCGCCCTTGGACTGGTCCGTGCTCAACGTCGCCCAGGGCCCGGGCGCCCGCCCGGACCCGTACTGCCTGGCCGTCGCCGGGCGGCTGCGCGGCGCGGGCGTACGGGTCCTCGGCCACCTCGACGCACGCTCGGGGGAGCGGGCCTTCGGCGAACTGGTCTCGGACGCGCACCGCTTCCTGGACTGGTACAAGGTCGACGGCTTCTATCTGGAGCGCTGCCCCACGGAGCGCTCCGGCCTGCCGGAGGTGCGCCGCACGGTGGCCACCCTGCGCACGCTGCTCGACCGCCCGTACGTCGTCCTCGCCCACGGCTCGCAGCCCTTCCCCGGATACGTGGAGAGCGGCGACCAGTTGGTGACGTTCGCCGGAGGGTGGGCCGACTACCGGTGGTCCCAGGTCGCCGAGTGGACCGCGGACTACCCGCCGGAGCGGTTCTGCCACCTCGTGCACGGCGTGCCGCGCCCGCATCTGGAGGAGGCCCTGCGCATCGCCCGCTGGCAGGGCGCGGGCACGGTCTACTTCACCGACCGGGCGCCGCGCCCGGGAGCGGTGGGCGCGGCGGGCGGGGGCGGGGCCTGGGAGGCGATGCCCGGCTACTGGGACGAGATCGTCTCGCGCATCGGACCTGGTGTCTCGGAATGAGAAGGGGCGTGGCAGTGTTACGGGGAGAAGTGCCCCGCGTGAGCGGGGCCGGTCCCGTCCACCGACCAACGGAGTCCCCGTGTCGCTGCCACCCCTGGTCGAGCCGGCTGCCGAGCTCACCGTCGATGAGGTCCGCAGGTACTCGCGCCATCTGATCATCCCGGATGTCGGGATGGACGGGCAGAAGCGGCTGAAGAACGCCAAGGTGCTCTGCGTGGGCGCGGGCGGCCTCGGCTCGCCCGCCCTGATGTACCTCGCCGCGGCCGGTGTCGGCACCCTGGGCATCGTGGAGTTCGACGAGGTCGACGAGTCGAACCTGCAGCGCCAGATCATCCACAGCCAGGCCGACATCGGCCGCTCCAAGGCCGAGTCCGCCCGCGACACGGTCAAGGGCATCAACCCGTATGTGAACGTCGTTCTCCACCAGGAGCGCCTTGAGGCGGAGAACGTCATGGAGATGTTCGCCCAGTACGACCTGATCGTGGACGGCACCGACAACTTCGCCACCCGCTATCTCGTCAACGACGCCTGCGTGCTGCTGAACAAGCCGTACGTATGGGGCTCGATCTACCGCTTCGACGGCCAGGCGTCGGTCTTCTGGTCCGAGCACGGCCCCTGCTACCGCTGCCTCTACCCGGAGCCCCCGCCCCCCGGCATGGTCCCCTCCTGCGCCGAGGGCGGCGTGCTGGGCGTGCTCTGCGCCTCCATCGGCTCCATCCAGGTCAACGAGGCCATCAAGCTGCTCGCCGGCATCGGTGAGCCGCTGGTCGGCCGGCTGATGATCTACGACGCCCTGGAGATGAGCTACCGCCAGGTCAAGGTCCGCAAGGACCCCGACTGCGCGGTCTGCGGCGAGAACGCGACCGTCACCGAGCTGATCGACTACGAGGCGTTCTGCGGCGTCGTGAGCGAGGAGGCCCAGGAGGCCGCGGCCGGTTCCACGATCACGCCCAAGCAGCTCAAGGAGTGGCTGGACGAGGGCGAGAACGTCGAGGTCATCGACGTCCGCGAGCCGAACGAGTACGAGATCGTCTCGATCCCGGGCGCCAAGCTGATCCCCAAGAACGAGTTCCTGATGGGCACCGCCCTCCAGGACCTGCCGCAGGACAAGAAGATCGTCTTGCATTGCAAGACGGGTGTCCGCTCCGCGGAAGTCCTCGCGGTCCTGAAGTCCGCGGGCTTCTCGGACGCGGTCCACGTCGGCGGCGGCGTCATCGGCTGGGTCAACCAGATCGAGCCGGAGAAGCCGGTCTACTGACCCGCCCGACGCGTTCGCGTGGCACACGGGGCCCGCTCGCCCGGAGAAGGCGAGCGGGCCCCGCCGCTGTGCTCCCGCGGCCGCTACGAGCAGGTCTTGCCGTTCTCGGGGACCTTGGAGTCGAGCAGGTAGGCGTTGACCGTCCGCGTCATGCAGCCGTTGCCGCTGTTGTACGCGCCGTGGCCCTCGCCCTTGTACGTGACCTCGACGCCCACGCCCTCGCCCAGCTCGCGGGCCATCCGCCCGGCGCCCTCGTACGGGGTGGCCGGGTCGCCCGTGTTGCCGACGACGAGGATCGGGGCCGAGCCCGCCGCCCGTACCTCCGGGGTCTTCCAGCGGCCCTCGACGGGCCAGCCGGCGCAGTTCAGCAGCGACCAGGCGGAGGACTCGCCGAAGACCGGCGACGCCGCGCGGAACCTCGCCAGCCACGCCTGCACGTCGTTGGCGTCGTAGCGCTGCCGGGCGTCGGCGCAGGTGATCGCTCGGTTCGCGGCCTGGAGGTTGCTGTAGTGGCCGTCGCGGTCGCGCCCGGAGAGCGAGTCGGAGAGCAGTTGCAGGTAGTTGCCGCTGCCCAGGCTCATGGCCTCCTGGAGGCCGCGGGTGAGGTACTGCCAGGTCTCCTTGGAGTACAGCGCGGACGCGATCCCGTTGACGGCCTGGTCCTGGGTCAGCTTGCGGCCGTCCCGGGTGGGCAGCGGCGCGGAGTCGATCTTCTTCAGCAGTGCGGTGATCCGCTTGGTGCCCTCCTCGGGGCCGCCGCCGACCGGGCAGCCCGTGACGTTCTCCGCGCAGTCCCGCATGTAGTCCTCCAGCGCGCGCTGGAACCCCTTGGCCTGGTTGAGGTCGCCCTGGAGCGGGTCCTGCGTGGGGTCGACGACGGCGTCGAGCACCGTGTGGCCGACCCGCTCGGGGAACAAGTGGGCGTAGACGCCGCCCAGTTCGGTGCCGTAGGAGATGCCGAAGTAGTGCAGCTTCTCGTCGCCCAGCGCCTGGCGGAGGACGTCCAGGTCGCGGGCGGCGCTCGTGGTGTCCACGTGCCCGAGGACCTTCCCGGAGTTCTTCCGGCACGCGTCCACGTACGCCTTGTTGGCGGCCAGCGCCGCCTTCAGCTCGTCATCGTCGTCCGGGGTGGCGTCCACGGCGTTCGACGCGTCGATCTCCTTGTCGCCCAGGCATCGGACGCCCGCGCTCGCGCCGACGCCCCGCGGGTCGAAGCTGACGAGGTCGTAACGGGCGCGCAGGGCCTCGTAGTCGCCGGCGAAGCCGGGCAGCGTCGCCACGCCCGAGCCGCCGGGCCCGCCGAAGTTGAAGACGAGCGAACCGGCGCGGGAGGCGCCCTTGCGGGCCTTCGCGCGGATCAGGGCGAGGTCGATCGTGGGCCCGCTCGGCTTCGCGTAGTCCAGCGGCACCTTGAGCGTGGAGCACTCCCACCGGGTGCCGTCGGCGAGCGGCTCCGGGGCCTTCCCGGTGCCGCCCTGCGCGGTGCTGGGGGCGTCGCAGCCGTGCCAGCTCAGCCGCTGCGCGCCCGCGCCCGAACCGCCCGTGGGGGCGGCCGCGGACGCCGTGCCGGGCTTCTCGCCCCCGGTGGCCCCGGCGGCCTTGCCGTCACCGCCGTCGCCGCTGCACGCCGTGGCGGCGAGGGCCACCGCGAGGGCCGTGGCCGCCAGCGTCCGGGCCGGGCGCCTCGGCCGGGTCCGGGGTCGGGTCCGTATGGGGCTCCGCATGGTCCGTCAGTCTCCTGCCTGCCTGTCCGACAGGCTCGAAGTCTTCGGATTTGCGAGCCTGTGACCGGAGGATGCCATATGACCGGGCGCGCGAACCCGTCCGGTGCGTGAACTGGCCGCCATCTACGCCGCCGCACCGCCATCCGCGCCGCCGCCCGTCGGCGCGGCACGACCCGGCACCGCCCGGCGTCCCCGTCGGTGCCCGGCGTCCCTGTCAGCGCGAGGCGTTTCCGGCCGCCGGGCAGCCGGCGGCACGGGAGGCCGCCGTCACGAAGCGCGGGAAGACGGTGCTCGGGTCGTCCAGCGACGTGCCGGTGGTACGGCCGGTGCGCATGGTGTAGATCGCCGGGCGGCCCGCGCAGTCGGCCCGTACGGTCGCCCCCGAGGCGTCCATACGGCCGTACGCGCGCCGGTCCGGCAGCGGTATGCGGTCCCCGGGCAGCCGGGCGGGTCCGGCGGTCCCGTCGAAGAGCGCGACCAGCCGCGGCCGGGCCACCATGGCGAACTGCGCGGCCGGCTCGCCGCGCTGGGACACCACACAGGTCCGGAAGTCGCCCCGGCCGCCGCCGGATATGGAGGCGAGGCCGCCCCGCGCCGTCTCCGCCCGCCCCAGCAGACCCGGCAGCGAGCACGGCTCCGAGGGGGAGGCGGAAGGGGACGGCGCAGCCGAGGCCGTGGGCGCGGCGGCCATCCGCAGCGGCCGCTCCGGCGCGCAACCCGCCCTCCGCATGCCGTGGTTGGCCAGGTCCACGAGGAGACGGCCGGTCCGCGCGAACCCGCCGCCCGCCACCCCGGCCCGCCCGTCGCCCTGCCGCGCGCCGCCCACCGTCACCACGGACGGCCGACCGTCGACATCGCACCGCTCGGGCAGGACCAGCGCGCCGGAGCCGTCGCCGACGAAGCCGGGCAGCGCGCCCGGCAGCGGGTCGCCGCCCCGCGCGAACAGGCCGTCCAGCCACGAGCGCCGGGCGGCCTCGGCCTTCGGCCCCGTGCCGTACCCGACCCGCGCCCGCTGCTGCCGCGCGGCGGAGCCGGTCCCCCGCGACCAGGTGACGGTGCACCGGCCGCGCGGGGCCTCGGGGGTGGGGGAGACTTCGTCGGACGCGCGGTCGCGGTCGCCGTGGTCGAAGAGCGACGCGCCGCCCTCGTCCGGCCAGGCGCCCCAGCAGCGCGCGGCGTGGGTGAGCGGTCCGAACTGCGTCTGCCACAGCGCCGACACGGCCGCGATCAGCGCGACCACGGCCAGGGCGCCGATCAGTACGCGCCCGCGCCCGCGCCGCCCCCGGGCCCGTACCGCCGCGCCGCCCGGCGCACCCCCGTCCGCCACCCCGCCCCCTTCCCGAAACCCCCAGCGGTGGACTGCTGTGCGGGCGATCGTAGCGGGGGGCACTGACAGTTGGCTGGGGCGCACGGGGGCGCAAAGGGGTGGTGAAACGTCACCTCAGCGGCACGGCACCGGCCTGACCTGCGGTCAAGAACAGACCTTGCCGTTCTTCGGAACCGTGCCGTCCAGCAGATAGGCGTCCACCGCCTGCTTCACACACGCGTTGCCGCTGTTGTACGCGCCATGTCCCTCGCCCTTGTAGGTGAGTTCGACGCCGACGCCGGGCCCCAGCCGCCGGGCCATCTTCCGCGCGCCCGCGTACGGCGTCGCGGGGTCCCCGGTGTTGCCCACCACCAGCATCGGGGCCGCCCCCTTGGCGCTCACCTCGGGGGTTTGCCACTCGCCGGACGCCGGCCAGCCGGTGCACTGGGTCAGGCTCCACGCCATGGAGTCGCCGAACACGGGGGACGCCGCGCGGAACGCGCCGAGCTGGCCCTCGATGTCCCGCTCCGAGTAGCGCTGCTTGAAGTCGGCGCAGGTGACCGCGTTGAGCGAGGCCTGAAGGGAGCTGTACGCGCCGTCCTTGTCGCGGCCGTTCATGGAGTCGGCGAGGGCGAGCAGGATCTTGCCGTCGCCGTTCTCGGCGTCCTCCACGCCCTCGGTGAGGTAGTCCCAGTAGTCCTTCGAGTACAGCGACTGGGCGATGCCGCCGCTGGCGAGCGGCTGCGTGAGCTCCCGGCCCTCGGCCGCCGGCACCGGGCGCTCGTCCAAGCGGTCCAGCAGCCGCTTGATCTGGTCCTCGGTGGGGCAGTTGTCCCGGCTCGCGGTGCACGCCCGCAGGTAGTTGCCGAGCGCGAGCTGGAACCCCTTCGCCTGGCCCAGGGCGCTCTGCACCGGGTCGTTGGTCGGGTCCACGACGCCGTCGAGGAGCGCCCGGCCCACCTTCTTCGGGAACAAGTGGGCGTAGACGCCGCCGAGTTCCGTCCCGTAGGAGATGCCGAAGTAGTGCAGCTTGTCGTCGCCGAGCGCCTGGCGCATCAGGTCCATGTCGCGCGCGGCGTTCGACGTCCCCACGTGCGCGAGGACCTTGCCGGAGTTCTTCTCGCAGGCGGCGGCGTACTTCTTCACGCGGTCCAGGAAGGCGCGCCGCTCGCCCCCGTCGTCGGGCGTGGAGTCGGCCGCGTAGTAGGCGTCGAGGTCCTTGTCGCCCAGGCATCTGACGCCGTCGCTGCGGCCGACGCCGCGCGGATCGAAGCTGACGAGGTCGTAGCGGGTGCGGAGGTTCTTGTAGTCCTCGGCGAAGGCGGGGAGCGTGGTGATCCCGGAACCCCCGGGCCCGCCGAAGTTGAAGAGCAGCGAGCCGATCCGGTGGTCCGGGTCGGTGGCCTTCGCGCGGATCAGGGCGATGCCGATGCTGTCGCCCTTGGGGTGGCCGTAGTCGAGCGGGGCGTGCAGCGTGGCGCACTCCCAGGCGTCGCCGGGCGCCCGGCCCGTGGAGGCGTCCTCGCTGTCGCTGGGCGGGGGACAGGACTTCCAGTCCAGCTTCTGGCGGGCGCTCGTGTCGGCCCGCGCGCCGCCCCCGTCGTCGCTGGAGCAGCCGGCGGCCGCGCCGGCCAGCAGCGCGGCGAGGAGCAGGGCCCCGGTCCGTACGGATCTCGCCACGGCGGCTCTCCCGGAGGTCGGCGGTGCGCACGCGGAACGAACGTACGCGGACTGCCATCCTCCGGTCGGGCCGCCGCCGGGCGCGCGCCTCGCGGTCCGTACGGGTGAGGAAGCCCCCCACGCCCGCTCTACAGCGGTACGAACGTGACCTCCGTCGCCTTCACGCTCACCCACACCTGGGAGCCCTCGGCGAGGGCCAGGTCCGCCGCCGCCGACGGGGTGATCTCGGCGACGACCTCGGGCTCGCCGTCGACGAGGACGCGGAGCCGGCCGCCCTGGGCGGCGATCTCGCGGACCGTGCCGGGCCAGACGTTGCGCGGGCTGCCCTCGGGGCGGGCGGTGTGCAGGGAGACGGCCTCGGGGCCGACGACGGCGAGCCCCGGGGTGCGCTCGGCGGGCAGCGGGTCGGCGGCGACGAGGTCCGCGCCGCCCGTCAGCCGCAAGGAGGCGCCCTTCGCCGTCCCGGGCCAGGCGTTGCGGCCGAGCATCCGGGCCACCCAGGGGGAGCGGGGGTGGCGGGTCAGCTCGGTCGGCGTCGCGTACTGGAGGGTCGCCCCGTCCTCCAGTACGAGAATCCGGTCGGCCAGGGAGACCGCCTCCACGGGGTCGTGGGTGACGATCAGACAGACGCCGGGGAAGTCCGCGAGGTGGGTGCGCAGGGTGTGCCGGACCCGGGCGCGCGTGGACTGGTCGAGGGCCGCCAGCGGCTCGTCGAGGAGGAGCAGCCGGGGGCGTGCGGCGAGGGCGCGCGCGAGCGCCACGCGCTGGGCCTGGCCGCCGCTGATGCCGCCGGGCTTGCGCAGGGCGAGGTGGCCGACGCCGAGGGCGTCCAGCCAGTGCTGGGCCTCCGCGTGCGCCTCGGCCTTCGCCGTGCCCTGGGCGCGCAGCCCGTACGCGGTGTTGGCGAGCGCGGTCAGATGCGGGAAGAGCGCCCCGTCCTGCGGGACCCAGGCGATCCGGCGCTTGTGCGGCGGCTCGGCGGAGACCTCCGCCTCCCCGAGGGCCAGGGGGCGCGCGGTGGCGCGGTGGGTGAGGCCGAGGAGCGCCCTTAGCAGCGTCGTCTTTCCGGCGCCGTTGGGCCCGACGACCGCGATGGTGGTGCCGGCGGGAGCGTCGAGCGCGGCGTTGGTGGCGCCGCTGACGGTGGTGCGCAGGGGCGCCGGGTCCGGCTCGGGGCGGCCTCCCTGGGAGGCCGCCCGGGGGGCGGAGACGGCGACGTCGGTCTTCTCGTCGGCGGGAGGCGCCGCGGCGGCAGCGGCGGCGGCACTCTTGGGGGCGGCCGGTTTGCCGCCGAGCCAGCGGCCGCGGAGCGCGAGGAGCACCACCGTGGCGATGACGAGCAGCAGCAGCGAGACCGCGGTCGCGCCCTCGGGGTCGTCCTGGAGCAGCAGATAGACCTGGAGGGGCAGCGTCTGCGTCGTACCGGGCAGGTTCCCGGCGAAGGTGATCGTCGCGCCGAACTCGCCGAGCGCGCGCGCCCAGCACAGCGCGGCCCCCGCGATGAGCCCCGGCGCGATCATCGGCAGCGTGATGGTGCGGAACACCCGCAGCGGCGCGGCGCCCAGGGACGTCGCGGTCTCCTCGTACCGGGGGTGGAGCCCGGCGAGGGACCCTTCGAGGCTGATGACCAGGAACGGCATGGAGACGAACGCCGAGGCGATCACCGCGCCCGTGGTGGAGAACGGCAGGGACACGCCGAACCAGGAGTCCAGCGCCGGGCCCAGCAGCCCGCGCCGCCCGTACCCCTGGAGGAGCGCGACGCCCGCGACCGTCGGGGGCAGCACCATCGGCAGCATCACCAGGCAGCGCACCAGCGCCTTGCCGGGGAACTCCACGCGGGCGAGCAGCCAGGCCAGCGGGATGCCGAGGACGAGCGCGAGCAGCAGCGCCCAGGCGGAGACGAGCAGCGACAGGCCGAGGGCCTGACTGACCTCGTGCGAGGAGAGCCGGCTGACCAGCGTGGACCAGGGGGTGCGGGCCAGCACGCCCGCGAGGGGCAGCAGCAGGAAGACCACCGCGAGCACGGCGGGGATGGACAGGGTGAAGGGCGTGCGCCCCCGGACCGCGCGGCCCGGGCCGGGGGCGCGGCGCGCCTGGGCGTCGGCGGTCACGGCTTCTGGAACCCCGCCGCGCGCAGCAGCTTCTGCGACTCGTCGGTGTTCAGCCACTTGACGAAGGCGGCGGCGTCGGAGCTGTGCTTGGAGCCCTTGAGGACGGCCGCCGGGTAGGAGGCGATGGCGTTCTGCTCGTCGGGCACGTCGACGGTGGCGACCTTGTCGCCCGCCACGGCGGCGTCGGTGGCGTACACGATCCCGGCGTCGGCCTCGCCCAGCTCGACCTTGGTGAGGACGGCGCGGACGTTGGGCTCCTGGGAGGCCGGTTTCACGGTGATGTGCTGCTTGTCGAGGACCTTCTGGCTGTAGCGGCCGACGGGCACCTGGGGCGCGGCGAGCACGACCTTGAGGTCGCTCTTGGAGAGGTCGGAAAGGCCCTTCACATGCTTCGGGTTGCCCTTGCCGGTGACGATGGTCAGCCGGTTCTTGGCGATGACGGACGGGGTTTCCGTGTCGGACTTGAGCCCGTCCATGGTCTTGGTGTCGGCGGTGACGAGCGCGTCGGCGGGCACGCCCTGCCGCACCTGCGAGGCCAGCTCCTGCGAGCCCGCGTAGGAGAACTTCACCGTGACGCCCGGGTGCTCCTTCTCGTACGCGGCGCCCGCCTGCTTGAAGACGTCGGTGAGGGAGGCCGCGGCGAGGACGGTCAGCGTGGTGTTCTTCTTGCCGTCGCCCGAGGCCCCGGAGTCCTTCTTGTCGTCGCTGCCGCAGGCCGCGACAAGCGGTACGAGCAGGGTGGCGGCCAGGGCGGGGAGCGCGGCCCGGCGCATCAGGGCGCGAGGGGCGCGGGGCGTACGGGACGTGGGGGACGTGCGGGACATCGGAACTCCAGAAGCCGGGTGATCAGGCGCGGTCGACATGGACATTGGTGGACTTCACACGGGCCACGGCCTCCATGCCGACGGCCAGCCCCAGCTCCTCGACGGCCTCGCGGGTGAGGAGCGAGACGAGCCGGTGCGGCCCGGCCTGGATCTCCACCTGGGCGGCGACGTCGCCGAGCTTGACGGCGGTGATGATGCCGGGGAAGGCGTTACGCACGCTGGTGTACCCGGAGTCCTCGCTGTCGGAACCGTTCGCGTCCGCGGCCAGTGCCACCGAGAAGGCCGCCAGGTCGGTGCCCTCGATGAGCCGCTTCCCGAACTCGTCCCTGCGCGTGGGGATTCGCTCGGCGTCGGCCCAGCGCCGGACGGTGTCGGGACTGACGCCGAGCAGCCGTGCCGCCTGGCCAATGGTGTAGGACCGCATGTGCGGCACCGTATGGCTATTCGTCCCGCAGATGCAAGGTAAATCCGATTAGGGGACTAGCAAGTGCGGGCCGGGGTAGGGTGGTCGGCAGGAATATTCGGCTCCCCGGGGAGCGCGAAAGCCGCCGGGCATATCCGGCTGTCCCGGGACGCGCGAAAGCCGCCAGGCGTATCCGGCCGTCCCGGGACGCGCGAAAGCACGGTGCCCCCGGGCGCGCGCCGGCATCCCCGCCAGCGTCAGCGCCGATGTCAACGCGATCTCGACCGCGCCCACGCCCCCCGGGGTCGGCGCGGCGGAGCCGATGGCATTGGCGGTGAGGAAGACCACCGCCGTGCTCGCGTAGCTCAGGTCCCCGCCGAAGGCGCGCGTCGCCGCGTCCAGGCACATCACGTTGGCCGCCGTCAGCAGCAGCATCCCGCCGATGCCCGTCGCCAGCTTCTGCGGCCGCTGGAGCACGTCCAGCATGCGCGGCACCACGCCCGCGAACAGCGACCGCACCCGCGTCACGACGAACTTCCGCAGGAACGGCACGGCGGTCACCACGAGTACGAGGACCGCCGCCGTGAGCAGGCCGCCGATCACCGTCCGGGACGGCGACAGCGACGAGGCGCGCTCCGTACCGGTCACGTACCCGAAGGACAGCAGCAGCAGGATGTGGCAGACCATGCCGAAGAGCTGCGACGCCCCGACGCTCGCCACCGCCAGCCCCGGCCGCACCCCCGCGCGCTGCAGGAAGCGCGTGTTGAGGGCGACGCCGCCGACCGCCGCGGGCGCGACCAGCTTCACGAACGAGCTGGCGACCTGGGCGACCACCGTCCGGCGGAAGGAGACCTTCTCCGGTACGAACCCCAGCAGGCTCAGCGCGGCGGCGACCTGCGTCAGCGCCGAGAAGAACACGGCGACCGCCACCCACACCCAGTTGGCGTTGCTGACGATGTCGCCGATCGGGGTGTTGGTGAGCTGCGAGAGCAGGAAGTACGCGGCCAGCGTGCCCGCCATGAAGGTGAACAGCGTGCGCGGCTTGATCCGCTCCAGCCGGACGGGCTCTATCGCCGCCTGCGGCCGGATCAGCAGCACCTGCTGGCGGATCTGGGAGAGCAGGTCGTCCTCGCGGGCGTCCTCGGCGGCCTCGTCGAGCGCCCGCTTCTCCGCCTGCCGCTCGGCCTTGGCCGCCTTGCGGTCGCTGCCGCCCGTCTCGGCCTCGCCGCCGGCCTTGGCTCCCGTCTCGCCCTTGGCCCCCTTGGCAGCCTTGTCTCCCTTGCCGGCCTTGGCCATGCTCACGGAACCGGCTCCGGTGTCGGCCGTGGCCCCGGCCCGCGAGCCGTCCGAGGCCGCCACGGTCCCGGCGACCTCCTCGGCCCCCGTGGTCCCGGCCTCCTCGACGGCCCTCGCGGCCTCCTCGGCTTTCGCCTCCTCGGCCGCCCGCGCGTCCCGCGCCGCCTGCGCGGCCTTGGCCTCCTTGGCGGCCTTGCGGGCCTGCGACGCCTCCAGCACCGCCTCCCGCTCGCGCTGCGAGCGCTCCCGCGCCAACTGGCGCAGCGTGGCGCGGCTGATACGGGTCAGCGCCAGCGGCTGGAGCAGCGGCAGGCTGTCCGCGATGGCGTCCGGGCCGAGCACCTCGACCGCCGCGGCCACCGACCGCTCGGCGCCGACTCGCAGCCCCAGCGTGGTCAGCAACTGCGCGATGTCCATGCGCAGCACCAGATCGCCCGCGGCGATCTCACCGCCGCTCAGGTCCGTCAGCACGACATTGCCGGAACGATCCACCAGGAGCGCGTCGCCGTCCAGCCGCCGGTGCGCGATCCGCCGCGACTGGAGGAACTTGAGCTGCTTCCACGCGCCCGCCAGGAGCTCGTCGGTGATCTCCTCGTCCGGCAGCGCGTCGAGGGTGTGGCCGCCGATGTGCTCGTACACGAGCATGACCGCGTCCGGGCCCAGCTCGGAGGTCGCGATCAGCTTGGGCGCGTTGGCGCCCGCGGCGATGGCCGCGTACGCGAGCAGCGCCTCCTGCTCCAGCGCCTGGCGCAGGGACTGGAGGCTGCGGCGCTGGGTGAAGCCGCGCAGCGCGAGCCGCTGCCAGACGCGGTAGAAGAACCCCTGGGCCTGCTGCTCGCGGTCGACGACCGTCACGTCGAGCGGCGGGCCGTCCTCCAGGGTGACGATGTAGCGGCGGCCGCGGTCGTGGTTGCTGGGGTGGTCGCCGTCCGGCACGTCCTCCGAGCGCAGCGCGGTCACCGGCTTGAAGCCGACGCGGCGCAGCCCGGCGAGCAGGTTCTGGCCGGTGGGCCGCACGTTCGGGGAGCCGACGGCGTACAGCGTGCCGTACGCGACGGTCCAGCCGATCAGCACCGTGACGGCGATCGAGAACGGCGTGGTGTAGCCGCCGACCAGCACCGCGAAGGCGTCCAGCAGCAGCACCGCCCACATCGCGATGCGCCAGCGCGGGCGGCGCGACATGCCGACCGCCGTCATATAGGCGATCACGGGGGCGAGATAGCCGTGCACGGGATCGGTGACGCCGCCGCTCGGCGCGGCCCGGGTGAGCGCGTCGCTGATCGTCTCGGGGGCCGCGCGGGCCACCCAGAGGTCGGTGGCCAGCGAGACGCCGTGCGCCAGGACGGCGGCCAGGACGCCGTCGGCGATCCGCAGCCCGTCGCGCTTGATGAGCCGCTCCATGGCGAACGCCACGGGGACGATGAAGACGGCGATATTGGCCGTCAGCCCCGCGAAGTCCGCCAGGAGCTGCGGCGCCTTGCCGGTGGAGTCGCCGATGTCCTTCTCAAGCCCCGCGGTGGTGCTGTGGGCGAACGCGGCGAGCGCGAGCACCAGCGCCAGACCGAGGATGCCGAGGAAGAGCCGGACCAGGTCGGAGGGGCGGTGCACCCGGGCGGGCAGTAGCGGTTCGTCACCGGAGACCCGGTCGATGTGGGCCCCCTCGCCCTCGCAGCGGTGCTCGTCGGAGCTCTGGGACCCGTCGGAGCAGGGCAGCACTTCGCGGGCGCGCTCCCCCTCGGGATCCCGCGCGCCCTGCTGCTCGTCCGTTTCTTCTTGATCTCGTATCACCAGTCACCGCCCGGAAGATGGTGGCATGGCCACGCCGCACAGGGGGGCATCAGGGTGCATTTCGGGGGGCGCGGACCCGAGATCGTACGCTCCGTCGCGCATCCGGGCACCCATAGTGATCGAAACCGGGGGTGAGCTGGGCCGCTGTCGGTGGGGTGCGGCAGGATGGGCCGGATGAGCGAGCACGTACAAGCGGCCGACGAACTCCCCGAGTACGCGGAGCGGGTGCTGGCGGTCGCCGAGGAGATCCCGTCCGGCCGCGTGATGACCTACGGCGACGTCGCCGAATGGCTCGGCGAGGGCGGCCCCCGCCAGGTGGGCCGCGTCATGGCGCTCTACGGGGGCGCCGTGCCGTGGTGGCGCGTGGTCCGCTCGGACGGCGTCCTGCTGCCCGGCAGCGAGCTGCGCGCCCTGGACCACTACCGCGACGAGGCGACCCCGCTGCGCTCCGCCGCGCGCTCCGCCGAGGGGCACGTGCCGCGGATCGACATGAGGCGGGCCCGCTGGGACGGCGGCGCCGACGCCGGCCCGCCCGACGCTACGGGCGAAGGGCCGGACGGCCTCGCGGGCGGCGGGAAGGGCGGCGGTACGGGCCGCAGCGGTCCGTAGGCGGGCCGGCCCCGGCCTCCCGGGCGGGGCGGCGGCGAAGGTACTCCTCACGTATGACAGCTTCCGCCACCCGAAGGGCGCGGACGCGCATCGGAGCCCGTACGGAGTACGGGCACGATCCCGTTGCCGCCCGCTGGGCCGAACGGGTGAGGCGGCCGCGGCGGACCGGCGGCTCCCGGGACGCGCTGCGCCCCGCCCGCCCTCTGGCGTAGCGTCGGGAACCGTCCTCATCCCCCGGCCCCCACCCGGCACGTACGGCCGCAAGGCACCCAGCACACCCACCAGGACCGGCGATCCACGTGAGCTCCTCCTTCTCGTCCCGCTCGGCGCACCCGCGGGTGCGACCGCCATCGGGCGGCTACCGCCTGCTGCGCACCCGGCCGGGACCCGTGGCCCCTCCTGAGCTGGACGCACGGCAGCGCGCGGTGGTTGACCACCCCGGTGGCCCGCTGCTCGTCCTCGCCGGACCCGGCACCGGGAAGACCACCACCCTCGTCGAGGCCGTCGCCGAGCGCGTGCGCCGGGGCGGCGACCCGGAGCGCGTCCTCGTCCTCACCTTCAGCCGGAAGGCGGCCGTCGAACTGCGCGACCGGATGGCGGCCCGGCTCGGGGCCGGCGCTCCGGCCCCGCAGGCCACGACCTTCCACTCGTACTGCTACGCCCTGGTCCGCGCCCACCAGGACGCCGACCTCTTCGCCGACCCGCTGCGGCTGCTGTCCGGCCCCGAGCAGGACGTCGCCGTACGCGAGCTGCTCGCCGGCCAGGCCGAGCTGGCGGGCGCGGGGCGCGGCGGCGTGCGCTGGCCCGACGAACTGCGCGCCTGCCTCACCACTCGCGGATTCGCCGACGAGGTGCGCGCCGTCCTCGCGCGCAGCCGCGAGCTGGGGCTGGGCCCCGGCGCGCTCGGCGACTTCGCGCGCCGTACGGGCCGCCCCGACTGGGGCGCGGCGGCGGACTTCCTCGCGGAGTACCTGGACGTGCTGGACGCGCGCGGGGTGCTGGACTACGCGGAGCTGGTGCACCGGGCGGTGCTGCTGGCCGAGCGGCCGGAGGTGGCCGCGGAGCTGGCCGCCCGGTACGACGCGGTCTACGTGGACGAGTACCAGGACACGGACGCCGCACAGTTGCGGCTGCTGCGCGCCCTGGCGGGCGGCGGCCGCACCCTCGTCGCCTTCGGCGACCCCGACCAGTCGATCTACGCCTTCCGCGGCGGCGACGTCAACGGCATCCTCGACTTCCCGGACGCCTTCCCGCGCGCGGACGGCGCCCCGGCGCCCGTCGAGGTCCTCACCACCTCCCGGCGCTCCGGCGCGGACCTGCTGGCCGCCACCCGCCTCATCACCCGCCGCATGCCCCTCACCCGGCTCCCGGCCGCCGCCGTACGCGCCCACCGCGACCTCGCGGCCGTACGCCCCGGGGGCCGCGTCGACGCCCTCACCTTCCCCACCCCCGGCGCCGAACTCGACAACATCGCCGACATCCTCCGCCGGGCCCACCTGGAGGACGGCGTCCCCTGGCCCGAGATGGCCGTCCTCGTGCGCGCCGGCGCCCGCTCCCTCCCCGCCGTGCGCCGGGCCCTCACCTCGGCCGGCGTCCCCGTCGAGGTCGACGGCGACGACATACCCCTGCGCCACGAGCCCGCGGTCGCCCCGCTGCTCATGGCCCTGCGGGCAGCCGCGGAGGCCGCCCTGGAGGAGCGGGAGGCCGCCCCCGACCCGCCCCCCGCCCCCCTGGACGTGGAGACGGCCCTCACCCTCCTCGGCTCGCCCCTGGGCGGCATGGACGCCGCCGATCTGCGGCGGCTGGGGCGGGCGCTGCGGGAGGAGGAGCGGGCGGCGGGTACGGGCGTACCGCGGCCGTCGGACGTGCTGATAGCCGAGGCGGTCGCCCAGCCGGAGCGCTTGGTGGCGCACGACCCGGCGTACGCGCGGGGCGCGCGGATACTCGGCGAGCTGCTGCGCAAGACCCGCGAGCTGCTGGCCGGCGGCGGCACCGCCGAACAGGCCCTCTGGGAGCTGTGGTCCGGCACGTCCTGGCCGGACCGCCTGGAGCGCACGGCCCGCAGGGGCGGCCCCGGAGGGCGCAACGCCGACCGCGACCTGGACGCGGTGTGCGCCCTCTTCGAGACCGCCGCGCGCGCCGAGGAGCGCACCGGCGGCCGGGGCGCGCTGAACTTCCTCGACGAGCTGGACGCGCAGGACATCGCCGCGGACACCCTCGCCGGCCGTTCCGTGCGGCCGGAGGCCGTGCGGCTGATGACCGCGCACCGCTCCAAGGGCCTGCAATGGCGGCTGGTGGTCGTCGCGGGCGTACAGGAAGGGCTCTGGCCCGATCCGCGGCGGCGGGGATCGCTGCTGGAGGCCGACCGGATCGGCCGCGACGGGCTCGCCGAACCGCTGCCCCCGGGGGCGCTGCTCGCGGAGGAGCGGCGGCTGTTCTACGTCGCGGCCACGCGCGCGCGCGAGCGCCTCGTCGTCACCGCCGTCAAGGCCGCCGCGGAGGACGGCGACCAGCCCTCCCGCTTCCTCGGCGAACTCGGCACCGAACCCGTGGACGTCACGCAGCGCCCGCGCCGCCCCCTCGCCGTTGCCGCGCTCGTGGCCGAACTGCGGGCCACCACCGTCGACCCGGGGGCCTCGGAGGGGCTGCGGGCCGCCGCGGCCCAGCGGCTCGCCCGGCTCGCGGCGCTGCACGACGAGGAGGGGCAGCCGCTCGTACCGGCGGCCCACCCGTACCGCTGGTGGGGCCTGGAGGAGCCGACGCACAGCGCGGTGCCGCTGCGCGACCGCGACCGCCCCGTCGCGCTCTCCGGGTCCGCCCTGGACCAGCTCGCCAACACCTGCTCCCTCCAGTGGTTCCTCGGCCGCGAGGTGAAGGCCGACGCCCCGGCCACCACCGCGCAGGGGTTCGGCAACGTCGTGCACGTACTCGCCGACGAGGTGGCCTCCGGGCGCACCCCCGCCGATCTCGCGGTCCTCATGGAACGGCTCGACTCCGTCTGGGACGCGCTCGCCTTCGAGGCCCCCTGGAAGTCGCGGCAGGAGAAGGAGAACGCGCGCGCCGCCCTGGACCGCTTCCTGCGCTGGCACGTCATGGAGCGCGGCGGCCGCTCGACCGTCGCCACGGAGCACGAATTCGACGTCACCCTCAAGGCCGACGCCTACCTGGTGCGCATCCGCGGCTCCATGGACCGCGTGGAAGCGGACGCTCAGGGGCGCGCCTACGTGGTCGACTTCAAGACCGGCAAGGCCGCCGTGACGGCCCGGGACGTCGCCCGCCACCCGCAGCTCGCCGCGTATCAGTTGGCGGTGCGCGAAGGGGCGGTGGACGACCTGTTCGGCGGGCGGCGCCCCGAGGACGGCGGCGCGGAACTGGTGCAGCTCCGCCAGGGCGCGGCGAAGAAGGACGGCGGGGACGCCCTGCCCAAGGTGCAGGCCCAGGAGCCCCTCGAAGGGGACTGGGTGAGCGACCTGCTGGCCACCGCCGCGGGCCGGGTGCTCGATGAGCGCTTCGCCCCTCGCCCGGGCCAGCACTGCTCCCGCTGTGCCTTCCGCGGTTCCTGCACGGCGCGTCCGGAGGGGCAGCACATCGTTGAGTGACGCGTGACGCCCGTCGCCCTGGGAGGGCGAAGGCGGCGCGGGCGTCCTCGGGACGCGAGAGCGGCGCCGGGGGACCGGGAGCCCGCTGGGGGCGGGGCGGTCGCCCGTGGGCCGATTGTCAGAGGGTGCCGTTAGCCTCACTGGAGTGGCAGCACGCATCACCGATCCCGAGCAGCTCAAAGAGCTCCTCGGCATCCCGTTCACCCCGGAGCAGACGGCCTGCATCACCGCGCCGCCCGCCCCGCAGGTCATCGTGGCCGGGGCCGGGTCGGGCAAGACGACGGTGATGGCGGCGCGCGTCGTCTGGCTGGTCGGCACCGGCCAGGTCGCCCCCGAGCAGGTGCTGGGCCTCACGTTCACCAACAAGGCGGCCGGCGAGCTGTCCGAGCGCGTCCGCAAGGCCCTCGTCGAGGCGGGCGTCACCGACCCGGAGCCCGTCGACCCCGACCAGGCGCCCGGCGACCCGCAGATCTCGACGTACCACGCGTTCGCCGGCCGGCTCCTCAAGGAGCACGGCCTGCGCATCGGCCTGGAGCCCACCGCCCGGCTGCTCGCCGACGCCACCCGCTTCCAGCTCGCCGCCCGCGTCCTGCGCGCCTCGCCCGGCCCCTACCCGGCGCTCACCCGTTCCTTCAGCGACCTCGTCGCCGACCTCCTCGCCCTCGACGGCGAGCTGTCCGAGCACCTGGTGGACCCCGAGCGGCTGCGCGCGTACGACACCGAGCTGCTGCGCACCCTGGAGGGCGCCAAGCTCAGCAACCCCGACCTGCGCAAGGCCCCCGACGCCGCCCGCGCCCGCCTCGAACTCCTCGACCTGATCGGCGGCTACCGCGCGGAGAAGCGCGACCGCGACCTCATCGACTTCGGCGACCAGATCGCCCTGTCCGCGCGGCTGGCGCAGGAGCGGCCGGAGGTCGGCCGCATCCTCCGAGAGCAGTTCGCGGTCGTCCTCCTCGACGAGTACCAGGACACCTCGGTGGCCCAGCGGCTGCTGCTCTCCGGACTGTTCGGGGGCGGCACGGGCCACGCCGTCACCGCCGTCGGCGACCCCTGCCAGGCCATCTACGGCTGGCGCGGCGCCTCCGTGGCCAACCTCGACGACTTCCCGGCCCACTTCCCGTACGCGGACGGCAGCCCCGCGCGACGCTTCGCGCTCAGCGAGAACCGCCGCAGCGGCGGCCGCCTCCTCGACCTCGCCAACCGCCTCGCCGCCCCGCTGCGCCGCCGCCACGAGGGCGTGCAGGCGCTGCGCCCCGCCCCCGGTGCCGAGCGCGACGGCCTCGTGCGGTGCGCGCTGCTGCCCACCCACGCCGAGGAGCTGACCTGGCTCGCCGACTCCATCGCCCACCTGGTGCGCACCGGCTCCCGACCGGGCTCCATCGCCGTGCTGTGCCGCACGGCCGGGGACTTCGCGCGCGTCCAGGGCGAGCTGGTCGAGCGGGACATCCCGGTGGAGGTCGTGGGCCTCTCCGGGCTGCTGCACCTCCCGGAGATCGCCGACCTCGTCGCCGTCTGCGAGGTCCTGCAGGACCCGACGGCCAACGCGGCGCTCGTCCGGCTGCTGACCGGCCCCCGCTGGCGCATCGGCCCGCGCGACCTGGCGCTGCTGGGCCGCCGCGCCCGTACGCTCGTGCCCTACGGCAGCGGGGAGAGCGACCCGGACCGCAGGCTGGCCGAGGCCGTGGAAGGCGTCGACCCGGCCGAGACGGTCTCCCTGGCCGACGCCCTCGACACCTTCCTCGCGGCCGACGGAGCCGCCCCGGACGACGGGCTGCCGTTCTCCGCCGAGGCCCGGGTCCGCTTCGCGCGGCTCGCCGCCGAACTGCGCGACCTGCGCCGCTCGCTGGCCGACCCGCTCATGGACGTCCTGCACCGGGTGCTCGCCACCACGGGCCTGGAGGTCGAGCTCTCCGCCTCCCCGCACGCGCTGGCCGCCCGCCGGCGCGAGACCCTTTCGAGCTTCCTCGACATCGCGGCGGGCTTCGCGGCCCTGGGCGGCGAGACCACGCTGCTCGCCTTCCTGGGCTTCCTGCGCACCGCCGAGCAGTACGAGAAGGGCCTCGACAGCTCCCTGCCCGGGGCGGAGGACACCGTCAAGGTCCTGACCGCCCACAAGTCCAAGGGGCTTGAGTGGGACGTCGTCGCCGTGCCCGGACTGGTCGGCAAGCAGTTCCCCAGCGAGCAGGCCCGCGAGTCCTGGACCGCCCAGGCCAAGGTCCTGCCGCACGCGCTGCGCGGCGACGCCGGCACGCTGCCGGACATCGGGGCGTGGGACGCCAAGGGCATGGCGGCCTTCAAGACGGCCATGAAGGCCCACCAGGAGACCGAGGAGCTGCGCCTGGGCTACGTCGCCTTCACCCGCCCCCGCTCCCTGCTGCTCGGCTCCGGCCACTGGTGGGGCCCCTCCCAGAAGAAACCGCGAGGCCCCTCCGCGTTCCTGGAGGCCCTGCGCGAGCACTGCGAGGCGGGGTACGGCGAGATCGAGGCATGGGCCGACGCGCCTGAGGAGGGCGCGGAGAACCCCGTGCTCGCCGCGGCGGAAGCGGACCGCGCCTGGCCGCTGCCCCTGGACCCGGAGGCCTTCGCCCGCCGCCGCGCCGCCGCCGACGCCGTGCTGGCGCACCTGGACCGTATGGCGGGGCCCCCTGGCGGCCCGACCGAGCCCCACGCGCACGCGCGCGAGGACGGCCCGTATCCGCACGCCGCGCACCCGGAGGCAGCGGCGGAGCCCGCTCTTCCGACCCCGGACGACGGTCACTTCCCCGGTCACCTCCCCGACGACGACCCGCTGTACGAGCCGCCGCCGGACGACGCCCTCTACGGCGAGCCGGACCCGTACGACGAGTCGTGGGACGACGGGCCGTTGGACGACGAGCCGTACGGACCGCCGCCCGCCGACGGGGACGCCGGCCTCTGGGACGACTGGCCGGCGGCCGAGCGGCCCGGCGGGCACCCGCCCGAGACGACGCCCCAGGGGTCGCCCCTGCCGGGCCCGCGCCGCGGCCAGGAAGGCGGTACGGGCGTCCGTACGGGCCTGGGCGCGGGTACGGGCCCCGCGGCCCGTACGCGCCCCGCGGAGAGCGCCGCCGCGCCCGCCGGACCGGCGCACTCCGCGACCGGCCGGGACGCGGCGCCCGCCCGCGAGCACCCCGCCCCGGCCGGTGAGACGGCCGGTGAGACGGCCGGCGGGACGGCTGCCGGACCGGTACCCGCGCCGGGCCCCGGCGGGCCGTACGGCGCAGTCGCCCCGGGCATCGCCGAAGCCCCCCTGCTGCCCGAGGAGCAGCGCCTCGCGGACTCCTGGGACCGCGACCTCGACGCGCTCGCCGGGGAGCTGCGGCGCACCCGCGCGGCCGTCCGGGACGTCCCCCTGCCGTCCGCGCTCAGCGCCTCGCAGCTCCAGCGGCTCGCCGCCGACCCCGAGGGCTTCGCGCGCGAACTGGCCCGCCCCATGCCGCGACCCCCGCAGCCGGCCGCCCGGCGCGGCACCCGGTTCCACGCCTGGGTGGAGTCCCGCTTCGAGGCGCTGCCGCTCCCGCTGCTCGGCCCCGACGAACTGCCCGGCGGCGCGGACGACGAACCCGAGATCGCCGACGAACGCGACCTCGCCGCCCTCAAGGACGCCTTCGAACGCACCCCGTACGCCCACCGCACCCCCTGCCAGGTCGAGGTGCCGGTCCAGTTGACCCTCGCGGGCCGGGTGATCCGCGGCCGGATCGACGCCGTGTACCGCCAGAGCGGCCCCGGGGGCGACACGTACGAGATCGTCGACTGGAAGACCGGCCACGGCCGCGACGCCGACCCCCTCCAGCTCGCCATCTACCGCCTCGCCTGGGCCGAGCGGCACGGACTGCCGCTGTCCTCCGTCTCGGCGGCCTTCCTGTACGTACGCAGCGGGGAAGTCGTCCGGCCCACCGGGCTGCCGGACCGTCCGGCCCTCGAAAGGCTCCTCCTGGGCCCCGCCGACGGCGGGGAATCCCGGTAATGGGCACGGGCCCCGGGCCGATAGGGTCGATGTCATGAGCAACACCCCGGACAGTGCCGTCCGCACCTACCTCGACGGCCACCGCGCCGCCTTCCTCGACGACCTCGCGGAGTGGCTGCGCATCCCCTCCGTCTCGGCCGACCCCGGCCACGCCGGGGACGTGCGCCGCAGCGCCGAATGGCTGGCCGCGAAGCTGACCGACACGGGCTTCCCGACCGCCGAGATATGGGAGACGGCCGGCGCGCCCGCGGTCTTCGCCGAGTGGCCCTCCGGCGACCCGGCTGCCCCCACGGTGCTCGTCTACGGCCACCACGACGTGCAGCCCGCCGACCGCGAGGACGGCTGGCACACCGGCCCCTTCGACCCCGTCGTCAAGGAGGGCCGGCTGTACGCGCGCGGCGCCGCCGACGACAAGGGGCAGGTGTTCTTCCACACCCTGGGCGTACGGGCGCACCTGGCGGCCACCGGCCGCACCGCGCCCGCGGTCAACCTCAAGCTCCTCGTCGAGGGCGAGGAGGAGTCCGGCTCCCCGCACTTCCCCGACCTGATCCGCGCCCGCGCCGACCGCCTCGCCTGCGACGCCGTGATCGTCTCCGACACCGGAATGTGGTCCGAGGACACCCCGACGGTCTGCACCGGCATGCGCGGCCTCACCGACTGCCAGGTCGACCTCTACGGTCCCGACCAGGACATCCACTCCGGCTCCTTCGGCGGCGCGGTGCCCAACCCGGCCACCGAGGCGGCCCGGCTGGCCGCGGCCCTCCACGACGACGAGCGCAAGGTCGCCGTCCCCGGCTTCTACGACGGCGTCGTGGAGCTGACCGACCGCGAGCGCGAACTCTTCGCCGAGCTGCCCTTCGACGAGGAGCGGTGGCTGCGCACCGCGCACTCCCACGCCACCGCCGGCGAGGCCGGGCACACCACCCTGGAGCGGATCTGGGCGCGGCCCACCGCCGAGGTCAACGGCATCGGCGGCGGCTACCAGGGGCCCGGCGGGAAGACCATCGTGCCGTCCAAGGCCCAGCTCAAGCTGTCCTTCCGGCTGGTCGCCGGGCAGGACGGGGAGAAGATCCAGCAGAGCATGCGGGAGTGGGTCGCCGCGCGCCTGCCGGCCGGCATCCGCCACGAGATCACCTTCTGGGGCGCGACCCGCCCCTGCCTGACCCCGCTCGACCACCCCGCGCTCCAGTCCGTCGTACGGGCCATGGAGCGGGCCTTCGGGCAGCGGGTCCGCTACACGCGCGAGGGCGGCTCGGGCCCGGCCGCCGACCTCCAGGACGTGCTCGGCGTCCCGGTGCTCTTCCTCGGCATCTCCGTGCCCTCGGACGGCTGGCACGCGCCGAACGAGAAGGTCGAACTGGACCTCCTCATGAAGGGCGTCGAGACGGCCGCGTACCTCTGGGGCGACCTCGCCGAGAACTGGACCTCCCATAGCTGACGCGCACGCACGCGCTTCAGTGCCCGCACCGTCGTAAACCACCCGTTCGCAGGGGAAGTTGGAAGCAGCCGTGACCACCACCGATCGCACCGACAGCCGGCCCATCACGCTCAGCGCCGCGAGCGGCATCGACCGCGCCGCGCACCACCGGCTCGACGAGGCGTGGCTGGCCGCGGCCTGGAGCCACCCCACGACGCGGGTCTTCGTGGTCTCCGGCGGTCAGGCGCTGATCGACGACACCCCCGACGGCCGCACCGAACTCGTCATGACCCCGGCCTTCGAGGCCCCGGTCACCGAGACGCACCGCTACTTCCTCGGCGAGGACGAGGACGGCGTGCGCTACTTCGCGCTCCAGAAGGACGCGCTGCCCGGCCGGATGGACCAGTCCGCGCGCCCGGCGGGGCTGCGCGAGGCGGGGCTGCTGCTCTCCCCGCGTGACGCGGGGCTCCTGGTGCACGCGGTGGCGCTGGAGAACTGGCAGCGGTTGCACCGCTTCTGCTCGCGCTGCGGCGAGCGCACCGTCGTGGCGGCGGCCGGCCACATCCGCCGCTGCCAGGCGTGCGGCGCCGAGCACTACCCGCGCACCGACCCCGCCGTGATCATGCTGGTGACGGACGAGGAGGACCGGGCGCTGCTCGGCCGCCAGATGCACTGGCCCGAGGGGCGCTTCTCGACGCTCGCGGGATTCGTCGAACCGGGGGAGTCGATCGAGCAGGCCGTGCGCCGCGAGGTCGCCGAGGAGGCGGGCGTGGTCGTCGGCGACGTCGAGTACGTCGCCAGCCAGCCCTGGCCCTTCCCCTCCAGCCTGATGCTCGGCTTCATGGCGCGGGCCACGTCCTCGGACATCCAGGTGGACGGCGAGGAGATCCACGAGGCGCGCTGGTTCTCGCGGGACGACCTGCGGGCCGCGTTCGACTCCGGGGAGGTCCTGCCGCCCACGGGCATCTCCATCGCGGCCCGGCTCATCGAGCTGTGGTACGGCAAGCCGCTGCCGTAGCCCCGAGCCGCCCCCGGACACGCGTGAGGGCCCGGACCCGAGCGGGTCCGGGCCCTCACCCGTCGGACGGTCAGGCGGCGAGAGCCTGCTTGACCTGGGCCAGGCTCGGGTTGGTCATGACCGACTCCGCGCCGGACTCCGCCACGACCAGCAGCGTCGGCACGGTCTGGTTGCCGCCGTTCGCCTTCTCCACGAAGGCCGCCGAGTCGGCGTCGTGCTCGATGTTGACCTCGGTGTACGCGATCCCCTCGCGGTCCATCTGGCTCTTCAGCCGGCGGCAGTAGCCGCACCAGGTGGTGCTGTACATCGTCACAGTGCCCGACATCAGTCCTCGCGCTCCTTCGTGCTGGCGTGATTGCGGTGATAGAACGCGCGACCGACGCCGACCATTCCCGGCCCCGGTACGCGCCGGACCCGGCATTAGTACGACCGGAGCCGGGCGCCTGTGGACAACCGTCACGGTCGTCTCAGCGGACCTGGCAGCATGGCGGGGTGACAGCAGCAACGCGTTCCACCCTCTTCCCTCAGGTCCCTGACTCTGCCGACGCGGTGCTCGACGGGCTCGACCCCGAGCAGCGCGAGGTGGCCACGGCCCTGCACGGTCCGGTATGCGTGCTGGCCGGGGCCGGTACGGGGAAGACGCGCGCGATCACCCACCGCATCGCGTACGGCGTCCGGGCCGGGATACTCCAGCCCGCGAGCGTGCTCGCCGTCACGTTCACCAACCGCGCCGCGGGCGAGATGCGCGGCCGGCTGCGCCAGCTCGGCGCGGGCGGCGTCCAGGCGCGCACGTTCCACTCGGCCGCCCTGCGCCAGCTCCAGTACTTCTGGCCCAAGGCCGTCGGCGGCGACGTGCCGCGGCTGATCGAGCGCAAGGTCCAGTTCGTCGCGGAGGCCGCCGCGCGCTGCCGCGTCCGCCTCGACCGCAATGAACTGCGCGATGTCACGGGCGAGATCGAGTGGTCCAAGGTCACCCAGACCGTGCCCGAGGACTATCCGGCCGCCGTCGCCAAGGTCGGTCGCGAGGCCCCCCGCGACCCCGCCGAGATCGGCCGGATCTACGCCACGTACGAGCAGCTCAAGCGCGACCGCGGCGTGATCGATTTCGAGGACGTGCTGCTGCTCACCGTCGGCGTGATCCAGGACCGGCACGACATCGCGGAGACCGTCCGCGGCCAGTACCAGCACTTCGTGGTCGACGAGTACCAGGACGTCAGCCCCCTCCAGCAGCGCCTCCTCGACCTGTGGGTCGGCGACCGGAACAACCTGTGCGTCGTCGGCGACGCCAGCCAGACGATCTACTCCTTCACCGGCGCCACCCCCGACCACCTGCTGAACTTTCGCAACAGACACCCGGACGCCACGGTGGTCAAGCTCATCCGGGACTACCGCTCCACCCCCCAGGTCGTGAACCTCGCCAACGGCGTCCTCGCCCATGCCCGCGGCCGAGCCGCCGAGCACCGCCTCGAACTGGTCTCGCAGCGCGAGCCCGGCCCCGAGCCCGCCTTCACGGAGTACGGGGACGAGCCCGCCGAGGCCGAGGGCACCGCCCGCCGGGTCCGCGACCTCATCGCCTCGGGCGTGCCCGCGAGCGAGATCGCGATCCTCTTCCGCGCCAACTCCCAGTCCGCGGTCTACGAGGGGGCGCTCGCCGACGCCGGGGTGCCCTACCAGCTCCGCGGCGCCGAGCGGTTCTTCGAGCGGACGGAGGTGCGCGAGGCGGGGGCGGCGCTGCGCGGGGCCGCCCGCTTCGGCGCCAACGACGCCCTGCTCGACGACATCGTCGACCTGCCCTCCCAGGTGCGGGCGGTGCTCAGCACCAAGGGCTGGACGCCTGAGCCGCCCGCGGGGGCGGGGGCGGCCCGGGACCGCTGGGAGTCCCTGGCGGCCCTCGTACGGCTCGCTGAGGACTTCGTACGGGCCAAGGCCGACGCGACCCTCGCCGACCTCGTCGCCGAACTCGACGAGCGCGCCAACGCCCAGCACGCGCCGACCGTGGAAGGTGTGACGCTCGCCTCACTGCACGCGGCGAAGGGCCTGGAGTGGGACGCCGTGTTCCTCGTCGGCCTCACCGAGGGCATGATGCCGATCGCCTACGCCAAGACCGACGAACAGATCGAGGAGGAGCGCCGGCTCCTGTACGTGGGCGTCACCCGGGCCCGCCGCCACCTCGCCCTGTCCTGGTCGCTGTCCCGCACCCCCGGCGGCCGCGCCACGCGCCGCGCCAGCCGCTTCCTGAACGGCCTGCGGCCCGGCTCCGCGACCCGGCGGCCCGAAGCCGCGAGCACGGGCGGCACAGGCGGCGTGGAGCGCCCCGGCGCCCCCGTTCGCAAGCGGCGCGTCCCCGCCCGCTGCCGGGTCTGCGGCCGGACCCTGACGGACGCGGGCGAAATGAAGCTCATGCGCTGCGAGGACTGCCCCTCCGAGCTCGACGAGGCGCTGTACGCGCGACTGCACGACTGGCGCGCCGAGCGGGCCAAGGGCCTCGGCCAGCCCGCGTACTGCATCTTCACGGACAAGACGCTGCTGGCCATCGCCGAGGCGGTGCCGGAGAACGAGGGGCAGCTCGCGGGCATTTCCGGGGTGGGCGTGCGCAAGCTCGGCAGATTCGGCGCCGACGTCCTGGCGCTGTGCGGGGGCGAGGAGCTGACGCATACCGATGCCGCTGATGCCCCTGAGCACCCGAGCGCCGAGCGCGGCGCGGACGCCTCGAAAAAATCTTCCGAAGACTCTGCGAAAAAATAGTTTGCGCGCGCGGACGGCATACCCATAGCCTTCCGAGCACGAGGTCAACGGCTCTTCCTGGATCCGATGATTTCGTGCTGTACTTAACAACCGCGGACTGGTTCAGCCGGTCCCATGAGACGCCGAGAGGAGGCGGAGACCATGAAGAACTTCACGATCATCAACAAACTGACCGATCGCCCGGTCGCCGCCTCCTGCCTGCGCGGCTCCTTCCTGGCCCCGCTTCCCGCCACCGGTCTGTCCGGCGTCGTGGAATCGCGCTTCACCAAGCGTGAGCGGCCGATTCACGCACAGGCAGTAGTGGCAGCGGCGGCGCAGGCAGGCGCCTTCGCCTCCGCCGAGTCGCTCAGCGGCGCCGGATACGCGACCAACCTGAAGACGCAGAACCAGCACCACACGATGTGGGCCTTCCGTGGCCTCGAACCCTGGAGAGATCCATCCTGATCGGCATGATCAGGTCGGCACCTTCCAGGGCCGCGGAACCCACACCGGGTTTCGCGGCCCTTTTGTTTTGCCATACGCCCGGCCACAAGCCGGACCGACAGACGAGGAAACACAAGACCGTGCAACTCAAGGCACACACCCCGTCAGTAGCAACCGACCTGATCCCCCCGCCCGGTCTTACGGAGGACTCCTTGACCCCGCCCGCCCCGCTCACCGCCCTCACCGACCTCGACGACGCGATCGAGAACCTCGGCGTGCCCGTGCCCTGCCGCTCCTACGACCCGGAGGTCTTCTTCGCCGAGACCCCGGCCGACGTGGAGTACGCCAAGTCCCTCTGCCAGACCTGCCCCCTGCGCGAGGCCTGCCTGGCCGGCGCCAAGGACCGCCGCGAGCCGTGGGGCGTCTGGGGCGGCGAACTCTTCGTCCAGGGCGTGGTGGTGGCCCGCAAGCGTCCGCGCGGCCGTCCGCGCAAGAACCCGGTCACGGCATGAGCACCCTCGGCACCATCGATCGCCCAGCGACGCACGACCCCCAGAAGCAGGACCAGAACATGACCCCACCCATCTCCGAGACCCCCGCCCGTGACACCTCCGGTGCGACGGAGTCGAGCCAGAACAGGACCCTCGAAATGCAACTCATCCCAGAAGCCCTGGCCCGCGCGCATATGAACGATCGGCTGCACGAGGCCGAAACGGAGCGCAGGGCCCTCCGGCTGGCCGCCGCCCGCCGGATGCAGCGCCGCGCGGAGCGCGCCTCGCTCCGCGCCCGCCGCGCCCTGGCCATGGCCGTCATGCACTGACGGCCGAACGGCCACCCGCCCCCGCGCGGCTCGAAGCAGCGAAAGACCCGGCATGACGCCGGGACGGCATGGCGGGCCGGACCTGTCCCCCCGATGGGGGCGGGACCGGCCCGCCATGCCGCGTTGGGCGGGTGTTCGTCGGATGCCGGTCGGCGGCGGACCGGCCACCGGCCGGCTGGAGGCCGCAAGGGTCGGGCATCGAGCAGGTGTTCGTCGGGTGTCGGTCGGGTTGCGCCTCTCCCGCACCGTTCGCGGGGATATCGTCGGGGAGTGGACCAGAAGACGCATGAACAGGTGCCGCCGGACCCGGCGGACCCTGAGACTCCCACCGTGTGCGCCCGCTGCGGCACCGCTGCCGACCGGACGCCGGCGACCTGGACCTGCTCCGTCGAGAACGGCACCCGCCGCTACTTCTGCGACGACTGCGCCCGCGCCAACATCAGAGCGATCGAAGGACGCCTCGACTCGCCCTGGTGGTGAGCGCGGCTCCCGTCAGGCGGGGGCCTCCTCGGACGCCTCCCGCGCCTCCTCGCCCGCGCCGAACCCGGGCACCCACGCCTCCAACTCGTCCCGCAGCCGCACCGATGCCCCGAGCTGGCACAGCACCCCGATGGTGCTCGTCGTCACCCGGTGTATCAGCAGATACGAGGGCGGCAGATTGAGCTGCCGGGCGAGCTGGTGCGCGGGGGAGCGGGGGTCCGCGATCCGCGCCGCCTGGGCCCGCATCCAGCCCCGCGAGAACGTGAACTTCGTCACTTGCGCCGGTTCGATGATCGGCAGCAGATAGTCCAGCACCGCCTCCGGGTCCAGCTCGATCGACGGCTTGACGAACCCCTCCTCGCGCAGCAGGTCCAAAACCCCTTCCGCGTGGCCGTCCAGCGCCATCCGCAGCGCGGTGCCGATGGTCGGCGGCAGCCCGTCCGGCAGCCGGTCCACCGTGCCGAAGTCCAGCACGCCGAGGCGCCACGACTCCGGCGGACCGTCGGCGCCGTCGCCCGTCAGCAGCCGGAAGTTGCCCGGATGCGGGTCGGCGTGCAGCAGCCCCGTACGGGCCGTGCCCGAGAAGAGGAAGCGCGCCAGCAGTTGCCCCGCTCTGTCCCGCTCCTCCTGGCTGCCGCTCTCTATCACCTCGGACAGCGGCAGCCCGCCCAGCCACTCGGTGATCAGCACCTGGTCACCCTGGTGCACCACGTCCGGCACCACCACGTCCGGGTCCTGCGCGAACTCCCGTGCGTGGGCGCGCTGGGCCCGGGCCTCCAGTTCGTAGTCGAGCTCCTCGGAGACGCGGTCGCGCAGCTCGGAGATGAGCGGCTTGAGGTCCATGCCCGGGATCAGCGGCCCCAGCAGCTTCGCGAACCGGCTGAGCTGGGTGAGATCCGACAGCAGCGCCTCGCCGGCCCCCGGGTACTGCACCTTGACCGCGACCTCGCGCCCGTCGTGCCACACCCCCCGGTGCACCTGCCCGATCGACGCGGCGGCGGCCGGCCGGTCCTCGAACTCCGTGAAGAGCTCCCGCCAGTCCTCGCCGAGCCGCTCCTCCAGCGCCGCGTGGACGGAACTGGTCGGCATCGGCGGCGCGGCCTCCTGGAGCTTGGTCAGGGCCGCCCGGTACGGACCGGCGATCTCCTCCGGCAGGGCCGACTCGAAGACGGACAGGGCCTGCCCGAACTTCATCGCGCCGCCCTTCAGCTCCCCGAGCACCTTGAAAAGCTGCTCGGCCGTGCGCTGTTGCAGCTCGCGCCCCACGAGCTCCGCCGACCGGCCGCCGATCCGCTTGCCGAGCCCCCAGGTGGCGCGGCCCGCGAAACCCAGCGGCAACGCGGCCAACTTCGCGGTGCGGGTGACCGCTTTGCGGGGAAGATCAGACATGCACCCCTCCAACTACCTGAACAGCCACGCCGAGTACGACTGTCACCCGACCATTGTCTCGTGCAACGGCTTCGGGGCCGAGGCGCATTCAGGATGGGCGGATTCTGCCGCTCCGCACGAGCATGCCGGATGCGGAGCGATACGCCGAGGAGCCCACCCCGCGCCCGGCAGTGTGACCTCCAGCCGGGTCCCCGCCGACTCCGGCGGCCGCCCGTCCAGGAAGGCCAGCGCCTGCACGGCGGCCAGCCCGCCGACCACCGTGGCGAGCGCGGCATCGCAGGACGGCGCCCCCGCCGCCCGGCCCGACCGCCACTGGGCGAGCATCCGGGGCCAGGTGGGATCGCTCTCGACCCGGCCCAGCTCCAGGCAGCCCGCGCACGCCGATCCGCCCGGCACCACCAGCGGCCCCACCACTCCCGTGCACTCGATGACCCCCGCGTACAGATGAGGCGTCCCGGAGCCGAGGAAGGGGGCGGCGACGGCGGGATCCGGCGCATACGCCGCGAGGCCGTCCCGCGGCGCGAGCACCACCAGCGACAACGGGGGCTCCGGCGCTCCGTCGGGCAGGCCCGTCCCCTCGGGCGGAGCGTCCTTCCGCGGGCGGGCCCGGGGCCGCGGCCCCGGAGCGGACTGCCGGACCAGCCGCCGGGCCGCGGTGTCGCGCCGCTCCCCGATCTGCTCGGCGCGGACCCCGCCGGGCAGCGTGTCCCACGGCTCGACACACCCCCCTTCCACCACATCGACCTGCCCCACCCCCGACGCCGACAGCAGGGCGGCGATCGCCGCCCCCACCCGTCCGGCGCCCCGCACCTGCACCCGAATGGCCCGGCGCGCGCCCAGCATCCGCGACGCGCCGCCCGGCTCCGGGTGCAGCACGGACAGCGACGCCAGGTCGGGCCGCAGCCGGTCCACGGCCGGCCCCGTGTCCCGCAGCGCGGCCGCGGGCTCCCCGCCGCCCAGCGGATCGTCCAGCAGGCCGGCCGCGGACAGCCGCTCCACCAGTGAGTCCGCCCGGCCCTCGGGCAGCCCCATCGCCTTGGCCTGGGCGCGCAGCAGCGGCAGGCCGCGCGTCCCGTCCAGCAGGTCGAGAAAGCTCCCCGTCGCCGTGTCCACCGGACCCAGCAATACCGCGTGCGCGGGCGCCACCCCGAACTGCACGGTGTCGCGGTTGCGCCAGCCGCGCCGCAGCGCGGGCTTGATCATCGGATGCATGCTCGCCTCCCCCATCGGTCGGGACCAGCATGCTCGGACCGGCGGACCTCCGCCGAAAGTTATCCACAGGGGGGCGTGTTTGTCGTACAAGTAGTGCACTCCGATGAGTGTTTCCCCCGACAACCGAGCGAGGTCGGGACTTCCGTCGCCGCCAGCGGGTAACGTCGAGGCGTGTCCGTCGACCCTCTGCACAGTGCCGCAAGATCACCGCGCAGCGCGCCGAGCCCGCAGTCCCGCTCGTCCGGGGCGAACGCGGTCGAGGTCCGCAGGAGCACACGCCGACGCAGAACGGTCTCGGCCTACCGCGAGGGCGACCACACCGTGGTCCTCATCCCGGCCCGGATGTCCGAGGCCGAGGAGCAGCGCTGGGTGGGCGTGATGCTGGAGAAGCTCGCCGCCCAGGAGAACAAGCGCATGCTGGGCGACGCCGAGCTGGCCGAGCGCGCCGAGCAGCTCTCCGACCAGTACCTCGGCGGCCGGGCCCGGCCCGCCTCCGTCCGCTGGGTCACCAACCAGAACACCCGGTGGGGCTCGTGCACGCCCGCCGAGGGCAGCATCCGCCTGTCCCACCGCCTCCAGGGCATGCCGGAGTACGTCGTCGACTACGTACTCGTCCACGAACTCGCCCACCTGCTCGTACCGGGGCACGGCCCGCGTTTCTGGCGCCTCCTGGAGTCCTACCCGCGCACCGAGCGGGCCCGCGGCTACCTGGAGGGCGTGGTCGCCGCGGACCGGCTGCCGCACCTGCCCGCGGCCCGCAGCGAATAGCCCCGCGCCGGGGCCGGGCCGTCCACGCCGCGCGCGCCGCGGTTCGCGGCCGCCGTGGCGTCGTGCCCGTACCGGAGCCGCGGCCCGGCCTGCCACCGGGGTTCGGCAGCCGCTAGCCTGTCGCAACGCAAGCACGGGACGGCAGGGACGGGGGACGGGCTTACGCATGGCCAGGGAATTCCAGCGTGGCCACAAGGCCAGGATCAGTGATCTGACGGCGGGGACCGATCTGTACGTGGGGGTGCGGATCGCCGGGTCCGGCCTCACCTTCGACATCAGCGCGTTCGGCCTCGACGCCGAGGAACGGCTGTCGGACGACCGCTACTTCATCTTCTTCAACCAGCCGAAATCCCCGGAAGAGGCGATCCAGCAGCTCGGCGCGCAAGCGGGGGACACCGAGTCGTTCCGCGTCACCCTCGACCGGGTGCCGGCCGCGATCCACAAGCTCTCCTTCACCGCGACGATCGACGGCGCGGGCCAGATGTCGCAGATCGGCCCCGGCTATCTGCGCATCGTCGCGGGCGGCGAGGAAGTCGCCCGCTACTCCTTCGACGGCACCGAGTTCAGCACCGAGCGCGCGGTGATGCTCGGGGACTTCTACCGCAAGGACGTCTGGCGGTTCGCGGCCGTCGGCCAGGGGTTCGACGGCGGGCTCGAAGCGCTGCTCAAGAACTTCGGCGGCGAAGTCCTGGAAGAGGAGCCCGAACCGCCCGCGCAAGCGGCCGCACCGGGCTTCGCCCCGCCGGCCGCCGAGCCCCCGCCTTTCGCCCCGCCGGCCGCCGAACCACCGGCCTTCGCGCCCCCGGCTCCCGCCGCACCACCGCCGGCCACCCCGGCGCCCGCCCCGGAGCCCGGCCCGCCCCAGGGACATATGCAGTCCCCGCCGGTGCACGCGGCGCCGACGATCGCCGCCCCCATCGCGCACCCCGGCCACCTGCCCGGCCCGCCCCAGGGACACGTCCAGCCGCCGCCTCCGGCCCCGCCGGGCGTGCCCGCGCAGTCGCCGGGCCCGTACGGCCAGGTCGCCCCGCCCGGCCACCCCGCGCCGTACGGAGGCCCGCAAGCCGCCTCCCCGGCGACCCAGCCGTACCCCCAAGGGGTGCCCCAGGAGAACACCGCAGCGCCCGGCGTCCAAGCGGCGCTCGCGCGGTACCGGGAGGCGCCGAACGGAGCGCGCTGGACCCCTCAGAACGACAAGCTGATCCGCGTCGACCTCGGCGCCGACGGCGGTCCCGTCCTCGCCCGGCAGGGCAGCATGGTGCTCTACCAGGGCAAGGTCGACTTCGGCTACAAGGGGGCCGGGTTCGCCGGCCGCATCGTCGGCAATGCCACCGGCCAGGAGATGCAGTTGATGCGCTGCACCGGCCGCGGCCAGGTCTTCCTGGCGGAGAACTCCGCCCACCTGCACCCCATCGAACTCCAGGGCGACGCGATCTGCGTCTCCGCCGACGCCGTGCTCGCCTTCGACGAATCGCTGCACCATGAGGTGCGCCGCATCGAGGGCCACGGCATCCCCGGCGGCGCGCTGTTCACCATGCAGTTCCAGGGCACCGGCACCGTCGTCGTCAAGACGCACGGCACCCCCGTCGTCCTCCCGGTCACCCCGACCACCTTCGCGGACAGCAACGCCATCGTCGCCTGGTCCGCCGCCGCGCAGGTGATCATCTCCAGCCAGGTCCGGCTGCGCCGCCACGCCTACCCCGGCCACTCCGGTGAGACCGTGAACCTCCAGTTCCGCGGCGCGCCCGGAAACTTCATCGTCGTCCAGCCCTACGAGGTCTGAAGGAGCCCGCCATGGACCAGACACTGATCTCGGGCTTCGCCCCGGCCCCGACCGCCGCCCGGATGGAGAACCACGGCAGCAGCATGCTGAAGGTGGCCATGCGCGGCGGCCAGGACCTCTTCGCGCGCACCGGCTCGATGGTCGCGTACGAGGGGTTCGTGCAGTACGAGCCGAACCCGCCGGCCGTGCGCCAGATGGCGTCCCAGTGGCTGACCGGCGAGGGCGCGCCCCTCATGGTCTGCCGCGGCGACGGCCTGCTCTACCTCGCCGACTACGGCGCCGACGTCATCTGCCTCCAACTGAACGGCGACTCGCTCTCCGTCAACGGCACCAATCTGCTCGCCTTCGACGCCCACCTCCAGTGGGGCGTGCAGCGCGTCAAGGGCATGGCGAAATTCGCCGGGCAGGGCCTCTTCAACGTCGCCGTCTCCGGCACCGGCTGGGTCGCGATCACCTCCCGCGGCACGCCGATCGTCGTGGACTGCGGGCGCGGCGAGGACGAGACCTATGTGGACCCGGACGCGCTCGTCGCCTGGTCCAGCGGGCTCAAGATGAAGGGCAAGCGCAGCTTCAAGGCATCCTCGATGATCGGCCGGGGCAGCGGCGAGGCGTACCAGCTCGGCTTCTCCGGCAGCGGATTCGTGGTGGTACAGCCCAGCGAGGACAGCGCCGACCGGCTCCGAGCCCGGGGCTGAGGGGGACGAGGAGACCATGCAGAGCCCGCTTTTCGGCTACACCGAGGCCCAGACCCAGGAGCGCTACGCGCTCCAGAACGCCCAACTGCTGCGCGTCGCGCTCAGCGGCCACGACGACGTACTCGCCCGCAAGGGCTCCATGGTGGCCTACCAAGGGCTGATCGAGTTCGACGGCGAGTACCAGCCCCCCGGGCAGCAGCACGCGCGCGCCCGCACGGGGGAGGGCCTGGACCTGATGCGCTGCTCCGGGCAGGGCACCGTGTACCTCGCCAACCTCGCCCAGCACGTCCATGTGGTGGACGTGGACCACGACGGCCTCACCGTCGACGGCGCGTACGTCCTGGCGCTCGACTCCACGCTGCACTGGGAGGCGATCGCCGTGGACAGCCAGTTCGGCGTCTCCGGCTCCGGCAAGTACAACCTCAACATCTCCGGGCGGGGCAAGGTGGCCCTGATGACCTCCGGGAAGCCCCTGATGCTCCAGGTGACCCCGGACAAGTACGTCAACGCGGACGCCGACGCGATCGTCGCCTGGTCGTCGTCGCTGCGTGTCCAGATGCAGGCGCAGACGCATTCCTCGGGCGTCTGGCGGCGGCGCGGCAGCACGGGGGAGGGCTGGGAGCTGAGCTTCCTGGGCCAGGGCTACGCGCTCGTACAGCCCAGCGAGCTGCTGCCGCCGCAGGGCGCGGAGATCGGCCAGGGGCTCGCCGCCCAGTACGGCTTCGGCTCGCAGGGCGCGCACGGCCAGAACCAGGGCAACATCTGGACCAACCGCTGACGGCACCGCCGACAGCCCCCTGGGGCGCCGCTTCACAAAGCGGCGCCCCAGGACGCATCAACCGTTCGGCCGTCTTCCTATAGACGCACCGGCCGTCTTCTTAAAGAAGAGCGAGCGTGCGCTCCATGAGGCGTACGACCGAGGCGTCGGCCACCGTCGGCACCTCCTCGTACGGGAACCAGCGCAGGTCCAGCGACTCGTCGCTGATCGCCTCGACGGCCTCCGCCGGGGCGAGCGCCGCGTACTGAACGTCGAGGTGCCAGGCGCACGGCGTCGAGTGGCGGTCCAGCAGTACGGGCCCGCCGGGCAGCAGCGTCAGCCCGGACTCGATCCCGGACTCCTCCCGCGCCTCCCGGAGGGCGGCCTCCTCCAGCGTCGCGTCCCGCGGCTCGCAATGCCCGCCCATCTGGAGCCACATCTTCAGCTTGCGGTGCAGCGTCAGCAGGACGCGCGCCCCGGCCGGGTCGATGACCAGCGCGCTGGCGGTCAGATGCGCGTCCGGGCACGCCTTCCACATGCCGTCCGGGCGGGCCGACAGATGGTCCAGATAGGCCAGCCGCAGCTCCTGCTGGGCCGGGTCCGGCGCGGGCCACTCGTCGAGGACCCGCGCCGCGTTCTCGTGCAGGCTCGTCACTTGTCGGCGTCGCCCTCCTCGTGCTTGCCCTTGTTCTTGCCGTCGTCCGCGGCTGTGCCGCCGTCGCCGCCGTCGGAGTCGTCCGTACGGCCCTTGCGGGGCTCGGCCCGGCCGGTCTCCGGGGCGCCGGACTTCGAGGGGCCCGCCTCCGGGGAGTCGGCTTCCGAGCGGTCCCGCTCGTCGATGACCGGCTTGTTGAGGTCGGTCTTGCCCGGCTCGCCGCCCGCCGCCTCGCCGAGCATCTTGTCGAGCTCGGAGAAGTCGAGCTGCTCGTGGTGGACGAACCCGTCCGGGTCGTCGAGGTCCGCGGCCGTCGGCAGCATGTCCGGGTGCTCCCAGAGGGCGTCGCGCCCGTCCAGACCTCGCGCGTCGGTGAGCGAGGCCCACAGCCGCGACGCGTCGCGCAGCCGCCGCGGCCGCAGCTCCAGGCCGATCAGCGTGGCGAAGGTCTGCTCGGCGGGCCCGCCCGAGGCGCGCCGCCTGCGCAGCGTCTCCCGCAGCGCGTCCGCGGACGGCAAGTGCGGGGCCGCCGCCGCGTGCACCACCGCGTCGACCCAGCCCTCGACCAGCGCGAGGGCGGTCTCCAGCCGGGCCAGCGCCGCCTTCTGCTCCGGCGTGTCCTCCGGCTGGAACATGCCCTGCTGGAGCGCGTCCTGGAGCTGCTCGGGGTGCGACGGGTCGAGCTGGCCGACGACGTCCTCCAGCTTGGAGGTGTCGACCTTGATCCCGCGCGCGTACCCCTCGACGGCGCCGAACAGATGCGAGCGCAGCCACGGCACATGGGTGAAGAGCCGCTGGTGGGCGGCCTCGCGCAGGGCCAGGTAGAGCCGCACCTCCTCCTGCGGGATGCCCAGGCCCTTGCCGAACGCCTCGACGTTGACCGGCAGCAGCGCGGCCTTGCCCGCCGGGCCCAGCGGCAGCCCGATGTCGGTCGAACCGACCACCTCGCCGCCCAGCACGCCCAGCGCCTGCCCGATCTGGGTGCCGAACATCGCGCCGCCCATGGACCGCATCATGCCGAGCAGCGGGCCCGCCATGGCCTGCATCTCCTCGGGCAGGACGTCGCCCATGGCCGCGCCGACGCGCTCCGCGACGGGGTCCACGAGGTCCTTCCACACCGGGAGGGTGGCCTCGACCCACTCCGCGCGGCTCCACGCCACGGCCGTGTTCGCGCCCGACGGCAGCGACGTCACGCCGTCCAGCCACAGGTCCGCCAGGCGCACGACCTCGTCGACCCAGGCCCGCTCGCCCGGCGAGACGCTCGCGTCCTTGGTGCCGTCGGCGGTGCCCTGCGCGACGGTCTGCCGCGCGATGTCCTTGGCCATGTCCCAGTTCACGGGGCCGCCCTCGTACGAGAGCATCTGCCCGAGCTGCTGAAAGGCCGCGCCCAGGTCGTTCTGGTTCAGTGAACCGAACATCGAGGCGAACGGATTGTCTCCGCCGCCCGTCCCGCCGAACCCGAACGGATTCGCGGGACCCTGGCCACCACCCTGGCCTCCCTTCTTCTTGCCGTCGTCGCCGTCCTCCGGCTCCTCCGGCGGAAGGCCGAATCCGAATGGGGTGTCACTCACGGGTTTCCTCGGCTCGTAGGGCCGCCGGCCCGGGGCCGACGGCGAATGCCCGACAACACAACCCAGCGTAGACACCGGGCCCGGTTGTGGCCTCGGTGCTCCGCCGGCCCGAGGCCTGCGGCAGGATGGACATCACCTGGTGCGTACGCGTCATCGCGCATGCGTACTGAAGACAACCTCTGGAGACGCCTGGTGAGTTCCCCAGATCCGCACGTTCGCGCAGCGCGAAACGGTACAGCCCATGGTGGCGCGAAGTCCGGCCGACGGCCTGTCGTGGCCGTCACGGGCGCCGCCGCGGGCATCGGCGCCCTGCTCGCGCAGCGCCTCGCCGAGTCCGAGGAGATCAAGCAGGTCATCGCCATCGACGAGCGCCGCGGCGACGTCACCGAGGCGACATGGCACGTGCTGGACGTCCGGGACCCGGCCATCGCGGACAAGCTGCGCGGCGCGGACGTCGTCGTCCACCTCGCCGTCGACCTCGACCTGGAGACCGATCCGGCGGCCCGTACGGCGTACAACGTGCGCGGTACCCAGACCGTGCTCACCGCAGCCGCGGCCGCGGGCGTGCACCGGGTCGTGCTGTGCACCTCCGCGATGGTCTACGGGGCGCTCCCCGAGAACGACGTGCCCCTCTCCGAGGACGCCGAGCTGCGCGCCACCGCGGACGCCACGGGCGTCGGCGACCTCCTGGAGATCGAGCGGCTCGCCAAGCGCGCCCCGCGCGCCCACCCCGGGCTGAACGTCACGGTGCTGCGCCCCGCCGTCCTCGTCGGCGGCACGGACACCGCCCTGACCCGCTACTTCGAGTCGCCGCGCCTCCTGGTCGTCGCCGGTTCCCGGCCCACCTGGCAGTTCTGCCATGTGCAGGACCTGGTCAGCGCTCTGGAGTTCGCCACCCTGGAGAAGGCCGAGGGCGAGCTCGCGGTGGGCTGCGACGGCTGGCTGGAACAGGAGGAGGTCGAGGAGCTGACGGGAATCCGCCGGATGGAGCTGCCCTCGGCGGTCGCCCTGGGCGCGGCCTCGCGGCTGCACCGGCTGGGGCTGACCCCGTCCCCGGCCGGCGACCTCGCGTTCACCATGCACCCCTGGGTGGTCAGCGGCAGCCGGCTGCACGAGGCGGGCTGGCGGCCCCGCTGGACCAATGAGGAGGTCCTCGCCGAGCTGCTGGAGGAGGTCTCGGGCCGCCATACGGTCGTGGGCCGGCGGCTGGGCCGCAAGGACGCCGCCACGACGCTGGGGGCCGCCGGTGCCACGGTCGCGCTGGTGGGTACGGCCGCGCTGGTCCGCCGCGCCCGCAAGGCCCGCCGCCGCCTCTAGAGACCCGGCGGCAGGCCCGGCAGCGGGGGCGGTAGCGGCTCGTACGTACAGCCGGCACCAGGCTCGGCAGCGATCGGCACCAGGCCCGGAAGCGGCGTGTACGTACGGCCGGCACCAGGCCCGGCAGAAGCCCCTGCAACAGGCTCCGCAGCGGCCCGCCGACGGGCTCGTACGGGCTCGTACGGGCTCGTACGCACGGCCGGTGCCGGGCCGGCCGGCCGGTGCGGCACGATGGGGGCATGGCAACCACCCACGACCGCCCCGCCGTCCCCGCCCAGAGCGCCGCCTCCGTCATCCGGCTGCTCGCCGTCCGCGACACCCCGCTGTCCCTGGACGAGGTCTTCGCGGCGGTCGGCGACCGGGCCGCGGGCGGCACCGCGCTCTTCGTCGGCACGGTCCGCGATCATGACGGCGGCGCGGAGGTCGCCGGCCTCGGCTACTCGGCCCACCCCAGCGCCGAGGCGGAGCTGCGCCGGGTCGCCGAGAAGGTCGCGGCGGACTTTCCGGTACGGGCCATGGCCGCCGTCCACCGGGTCGGCGACCTGTCGGTGGGGGACCTGGCCGTGGTGGTCGCGGTCTCCTGCGCCCATCGCGCCGAGGCGTTCGCCGCGTGCCGCAGGCTGATCGACGACCTCAAGCACGAGGTCCCGATCTGGAAGCACCAGCAGTTCGCGGACGGCACCGAGGAGTGGGTCGGCGCCTGCTGAGGCGGAGCGGCGGCGGAAGAGCGGCCGTTGGGCCGAGCGTGTTACTCCGGTTGCGTAACCCGTGTCCCGGTATAAACGTTGACCTGACAGATGGTTAATCTGCTTATCGTTGATTAGGGCTGAGCCGGCGTCGCGACCGGCGCTGTTCGCCTGTCCGCGCGCGATACCCGGTGACACGCACGTATTCCGTGCCGCGCCGGGCGGCGCGCCGGGTCGGATCGCGCCGGCGGGCGCCGAGGGGTCGGGAGGCCGATGTGGGTGCGCTCCTCTGGTTGCTGATTCCGCTGACGGCGGCGATCGCCGCCGCCATATGGGGTAGTTGGGCCACGCGTAACCGGACGTACGGGGACAACGCGGAACTCGCCGGCTACGAACGGTTCCGCGCGGCGATGGAGCGGCCGGCCGCCGGTTCGGAGGCCGCCCAGGCGGCGCCCGGCGGGTCCTGACCCCGGGCCCCGGCCGGGGGCGTGTGGGCGCCCGGCCGCGCCCCCGGAAACGGCTTCGGCCGACACCGTCAACTCGCCGGGCCACGGACGGCCCGGCCCCACGGGTGGGCTGTCGGACCCGTCCCGTACTGTCGTTCCATGCCCCGCCGCACAGCGACGATGCTCGCCTCCCTCCTGATGCTGATCGCGCTGCTCTGCGCGGGTGTGCTGATCCCGGTGCCGTACGCGGACATGTCCCCCGGACCGACCGTCAACACCATCGGGGAGCACGACGGCGAGCCGGTGCTCCAGATCACCGGGCACCAGACCTACCCGACCTCCGGGCACCTCAACATGACCACGGTCCGGGTCACCGGCTCCCAGTACCGGATGAACCTGGTCGAGGCGGTCTTCGGCTGGCTCAACCACGACGACCTCGTCGTCCCGCACGAGACGGTCTATCCGGACGACAAGACCCCGGACCAGGTCAGCCAGGAGAACGCCGAGGAGTTCAGCCAGTCCCAGGAGACCGCCAAGGTCGCCGCGCTCAAGGCGGTCGGCATCAAGGTCGGCAGCCGCATCGTCGTGGGGTCCGTGGTCAAGGGCGGCCCGGCCGAGGGCAAGCTGCACGCGGGCGACGTGATCAAGGCCGTGGACGGCACGGAGATCAAGCGGACCGAGGACGTGGCCAAGCTCGTCACCAAGCACAAGCCCGGCGAGCAGGTCACCTTCACCGTCGTCCCGGTCAAGGAGGCGGCCGAGGCGGAGAAGGCCAAGAGGGAGCCGAAGGAGACCCGGACCGTCGTCCTGAAGACCGTCAAGGCGCCCGAGGACAAACGGGCCATCGTCGGCATCAACGCGGCCGTCGACCACACGTTCCCGTTCTCGATCGACATCAAGCTGCCGGACATCGGCGGGCCCAGCGCGGGGCTGATGTTCGCCCTCGGCATCGTCGACAAGCTCACGCCGGACGATCTGACGGGCGGCAAGTTCGTGGCGGGCACCGGGACCATAGACGACAAGGGCGTGGTCGGGCCCATCGGCGGCATCGCGATGAAGATCGTCGCCGCTCGCGACAAGGGCGCGCGGTATTTCCTGACGCCCAAGGGGAATTGCGCGACCGCCGCCAAGGACACCCCGGACGGGCTCCGGCTCGTCAAGGTCGGGACGATAGACGACGCGCTGAAGGCGCTGGAGAAGATCCGCAAGGGAGACACGGCCGGCCTGCCGCGGTGCACGACAGGCTGACCGTACGGACGTGAGCGGGCCCCCGAGGAGGGCCCGCGGCGGCGCTACGCCTCGAACGTGGCGGCCAGCGCCTCGGCGAGGCCCGGTACGAGGTCGGCCCCGGTGAGGACCTCGGTCGGCGAGTCCTTCTCGCGCAGCCGCAGCGCGGACTCGCGGGCGCCGTCCCGGAGCACCGCCACCGTCATACGGACCTCCTGGCGGTCCGGGTGCTCGGCGACCCACTCGGCGAGCCGCGCCTCGTCGAGGCCGTTGGGCACGGAGCCCTCCGCGGACGGCGGCAGCATCAGCCGCTCCACCGTCATGGCGCAGCCGGTGACCGGGTCGGGCCAGGCGATGGTGGCGAGGAACTCGTCGAGGGCGACGCCCGCGGGCAGCTCGTCCTGCTCGATGGGCGTGATGGCGGCGGGGGCGTCCTCGCCGTCCGCGGCGTCGAGGCCGAGCTGTTCGGCGAGGCCGGGCTCCTGGGCGCGCAGTTTCGCGGTGTCGACGAGGGCGAAAAGGCGGGCCGGCTGATCCCAGCCGAGCCCGGAGGCGTACTCGTCGATTTCGAGCACGGCCCGGGTCAGCGGACTCGCGGCCATAGGGGTGCTGGGGTCGGGAAGGTTGGACATGGTCAATATCGTGCCCTGAAGGTGACCGAAAACGGGAACTGAGTAAAGGCTCAGTAAGTTGCCACACTGGGTCCTACTATCACCGGGGCCGCTCAAACGACTCCCCAACGACATTGAACTTCGAGGTGCGCACCTTGGCTTTCCAGATGCCGGACCGCGGCGGAGGCCCGACAGGGCCACGGATGAGAGTCGGCCGACCGTCCCGGCGCGTCCGGACCCTGCTGATGACCTTGGGTGTGCTGGCCGTGCTGGCCATGCTCTTCGTCATGTTCGCCGGGTTCTGGACGGACTGGCTCTGGTACCGCTCGGTCAAATACTCCTCGGTCTTCACGACCACGCTGGGGACCAAGATCGGGCTGTTCGCCGTCTTCGGCCTGCTGATGGCCGCCGCCGTCGGCTTCAACATCTGGCTCGCGCACCGGCTGCGGCCGCCGCTCAGCGCGATGTCGATGGAGCAGCAGAGCCTCGACCGCTACCGGATGAGCCTCGCGCCGTACAAGAAGTGGGTGCTGCTCGCCGTCACCGCGCTGGTGGGCCTGATCGCGGGCGCGTCCGCCGCCGGGCAGTGGCGCACCTGGCTCCAGTGGGTCAACGGCGTCCCCTTCGGCCAGCAGGACCCGCAGTTCCACAAGGACATCGGGTTCTACACCTTCGACCTGCCGTGGTATCGCTTCCTGCTGAGCTTCGGCTTCGCGGCCGCGGTGCTGGCGCTGATCGCCGCCGCCCTGGTGCACTACCTCTACGGCGGACTGCGGATCACCAGCCCCGGCGGGCGGGCCACCGCCGCGGCCACCGGCCATCTCTCGGTGCTGCTCGGCGTCTTCGTGCTGCTCAAGGCCGTCGCGTACTGGCTGGACCGGTACGGGCTCACGGTGAAGTCCAGCGGCCTGAAATCGACGGCGGGCTGGACCGGGCTGCGCTATGTGGACGCGAACGCGTATTTGCCGGCCAAGACGATCCTCTTCATCATCGCCCTGATCTGCGCGGCGCTCTTCTTCGCGACGCTGTGGCGGCGCACCTGGCAACTGCCGGTGATCGGCTTCGGGCTGATGGTGCTCTCCGCGATCCTGATCGGCGGGCTCTACCCCGCGATCGTGCAGAAATTCCAGGTCCAGCCGAACGAGCAGGCCAAGGAAGCCCCGTACATCAAGAAGAACATCAATGCCACGCGTGAGGCGTACGGCATCGACGGTTCCGATGTGAAGGAGTACGCGGGCAAGAGCGAGCTGAAGGACAAGGACAAGCAGAAGCTGCGCGCCGACGCGGACTCGACGGCCAGCATGCGGCTGCTCGACCCGAACATCGTCTCGCCGACCTTCCAGCAGCTCCAGCAGGTCCGCGGCTACTACCAGTTCCCGTCCACGCTAGATGTCGACCGCTACAAGGAGGACGGCAAGGAGCAGGACACGGTCATCGGTCTGCGCGAGCTGAACATCAACGGCATTCCCGAGCGCAACTGGATCAACGACCACTTCAAGTACACCCACGGGTACGGCGCCATCACCGCGAAGGGCACCGACACCGTGGACGGCGGCGCCCCGGACTTCACCGAGAAGAACCTGCCGACGAAGGGCAAGCTGCCCTCGTACGAGCAGCGGATCTACTACGGCGAGAAGACCACGCAGTACTCGATCGTCGGCGGCCCGCAGAAGGAGCTGGACTACTCCGGCGACAACGGCGAGAAGAGCTACAGCTACGAGGGCAAGAGCGGGGTGAACCTCTCCAACCCGATCAACCGCGCGGCCTACGCGGTGGCCTTCGGGGAGCCGCAGATCCTCTACTCCGGGGCGATCGGCGACGGCTCGCGGATTCTCTACAACCGCACGCCCAAGGAGCGCGTGGAGGCGGTCGCGCCCTGGCTGACCATCGACGGCGACGCGTACCCGGCGGTGGTCGACGGCCGGGTGCAGTGGATCGTCGACGCCTATACCACGACCAACGGCTATCCGTACGCCTCGCGCACGACGCTCGGCGACACCACGGCGGACTCCCTGACCACCGGTCAGCGGTCCGTGGTCGCCCAGCAGAACCAGGTCAACTACATCCGCAACTCGGTCAAGGCGACCGTGGACGCGTACGACGGCAAGGTCAAGCTGTACCAGTGGGACACCAAGGACCCGGTGCTCAAGACCTGGATGAAGTCGTTCCCGGGGACCGTGAAGGCCAAGAGCGAGATCGACTCGGACCTGATGCAGCACCTGCGCTACCCGCAGGACCTCTTCAAGGTCCAGCGCGAGCTGCTGACCCGCTACCACGTCACCGACCCGGGGACGTTCTACACCGGCAGTGAGCGGTGGCAGGTGCCGGACGACCCGACCACCAAGTCGGGGAACGCGGTGCCGCCGTACTACCTGAGCATGAAGATGCCGGACCAGCAGGCCCAGGCGTTCTCGCTGACGACGACGTTCACGCCGAAGAGCAGAGAGAATCTCGGCGCCTTCATGGCGGTCGACGCGGACGCGACCAGTTCGGACTACGGCAAGATCAGAATACTGAAACTGCCATCGGAGACCACGGTCTCCGGTCCACAGCAGGTGCAGAGCAAGTTCAACGGAGATCCCGAGATCGCCAACAAGATCAATATCTTGAAGAGAGGCGACTCCGAGATCGAATACGGCAATCTGCTGACCGTGCCGCTCGACGACGGACTGCTCTACGTCGAACCGGTCTATGTGAGAGGCGCCGGCACCAACTATCCGCTGCTGAAGAAGGTGCTCGTCACCTATGGGGACCGGACGGCCTTCGAGGACGATCTGCCCAAGGCGCTCGACGTGGTCTTCGGGGTGAAGAAGCCGTCCGGGGAGCCGACCCCGCCCGGCGGCGACACCACGAAGCCGCCGGCCTCGGAGAACCCGACCACCAAGCAGGCGGTCAAGGACGCCCAGGACGCGTACGAGGCCGGCCAGAAGGCGCTGCAGGAGCAGGACTGGACCGCCTACGGGAAGGCGCAGAAGGACCTCAAGGACGCCCTGAACCGCGCCGCCAAGGCCGAGCAGGAGGCTTCCGAGAAGGGGAAGAGCGGGAAGCCGGGGAGCTGAGCAGGGGCCGCCCCGCGCCGTGGTAGGGTTGAAACACAACGGCGCGGGGTGGAGCAGCTCGGTAGCTCGCTGGGCTCATAACCCAGAGGTCGCAGGTTCAAATCCTGTCCCCGCTACTCATAGGACAAAGGCCCGGAGTCTTCGGACTCCGGGCCTTTGTCGTGCGTACGGGCGGGTGGCGGCCCGAGCCGGCGGCGGTGCTGGGCGGCGAGGGGCGGGGCGCGACGGCAGGGTCGCGGTGCCTTGGGGCGGCGGGGCTTTGTGTGGGGGTTGTGTGGAGCCTCCGGGCGGTGTTTGGGACGCCACGATGTCGGGAAGTCGACAAAACGCTGAAGTGACCTCACTGGCTGCGGTATACCAGGTGTACGCGGGTTGTGGGTGGTGCGACGATGGGGATCATGGGGGATAGGGCGAGGTTGTTGGAGACACGTCGGCTTGTGGAAGCGCCCGGGGGCGGGCGCGAGCGAAAGACGCCGACACCGGACGGCTACCCGGGCCCCGATCCGGCCGATGACGAGACGGAGTCCGCCCACCGGCGCGCCGCGGCGGCCGGGGACACCGCCGCCATGAGCGTGCTCGGCGCGATGCTGCTGCGCCGCGGCGATCTCGACGGCGCCGAACGGCAGTTGCGGGCCGCCGCCGCGGAAGGCGACCGAGCCGCCGCCAACAACCTCGGCGTCCTGCTGCACCAGCGCGGCTACCCCGACGAGGCGGCCGGCTGGTGGCGGATCGCCGCCGTCGCGGGTTCCGCGCCCGCCGCCCACGCGCTCGGCCGCTACCACCGTGAACGGGGGGACGAGCCCGCCGCCGAGTACTGGCTGCGCCAGTCCGCCGAGTCCGGGCACGCGCTCGGCGCGTACGCGCTGGCCGACCTGCTGGAGCACCGCGGCGACGCCGGGGCCGAGCGCTGGTTCCGCTCCGCGGCCGAGCGCGGCCACCGCGAGGCCGCGTACCGGCTCGCGCGCATCCTCGACGTCCGCGAGCGCGGCCCCGAGAACCTCGAACCGCTCGGGCCCGCCGCCCGCCGCGTCGCCCTGGCCCGCCCCGGCGGCAGCCTCACGCTGGGCTCCGCGGCCCTGGAGGCCCTCGACGACTTCGCCGATCTGCACGACTTCGGCGACTACGGCGACCTGCGCGGTACGGGCCGGGGACGCGCCCGGCCCACCGCCACGGGCACCGGGCTGTGGGACACCGGCCGTTGGGACACGCCGAGCGCGGGGGCGGGCGACGGCCGACGGCGCGCCGAGCGCCCGGCGGGCGGCCGTACGAGCGCGCGTACGGGCCCGTCCGGGGCCGCCGCCCGGACCGGCGAGAGCGGCGCCGGCGGCCTCGCCACGGCCGACCACGGCGCGCGCCGCCCCGCCGACACGGGCACCGGCCTCACGCCCTTCACCAAGGGCGCCCGCCGCCCGGCGGCCCGTCAGGGGGCCGATACGGGCACGGGCCAGGCCGTCCAGTCCACCGGCGCCCGCCGCGCCCCCGCCCGGCACGACTGCGACACCGGGGCGGGCCTCCCCGCCAAGGGCGCCCGCCGCGTGACGGCCCGTCAGAGCGACACGGGCACGGGCCCCTCGACCGCCGCCAAAGGCGCCCGCCGCTCCGCCGCGCGGCCCGAGGCCGGCCCGGATTCCCGTACGGACCTCGCCGCCGACGGAGCGCCCCGTGCCGAGAGCGGGCCCTCGACGGGTGCGCGGCACGCCGTCGGACAGCCGACCGAGGCCGAGCAGTGGTACCGGCAGGCCGCCGCCCGGGGCCACCGGCGCGCGGCGCTGCACCTGGGGACGCTGCTGGAGGAGCGCGGCGAGAACAAGGAAGCCGGCCGCTGGTATCTGTCCGCGGCCAAGGACGGCGAGTCGCGCGCCGCGTGCGCCCTCGGGTTCCTGCTGCGCGACGTCGGCGACATCGAGAGCGCCGCCGTCTGGTGGCTGCGCGCCGCCCAGGAGGGCGACGGCAACGCCGCCAACGCGCTCGGCGCGCTGCACGCCGACCGGGGCGAACCGCAGGCCGCCGAGCGCTGGTACCGCGCCGCCCTGGACGCGGGCGACGTCAACGGCGCGTACAACCTGGGCCTGCTGTGCACCGAGCAGAGCCGCACCGAGCAGGCCGAGCAGTGGTACCGCCGCGCCGCCTACACCGGGCACCGCGAGGCCGCCAACGCGCTGGCCGTCCTGCTGCTCCAGCGCGGCGATTCCGCCGGGGCCGAGCCGTGGTTCTCCAAGGCGGCCGAGGCGGGCAGCGTGGACGCGGCGTTCAACCTCGGCATCCTGTACGCCGGGCGGGGCGAGGACCGCGCGGCCTTCCAGTGGTACGGGCGGGCCGCCGCGGCCGGGCACACGGACGCCGCCCTCCAGGTCGCCATGGCCCTGCTGCGGGACGGCGAGGACGAGGGCGCCGAGCGGTATCTGCGGGTCGCCGTGCGCGGCGGCGGCGCGGAGGCCGCCTTCCGGCTCGGCGCGCTGCTCGACCGGCCCTCGGACGACGACGGCGCGCGCGGCCCGGAACTGGCCGAGTGCGAGGAGTGGTACGAGCGGGCGGCCCGGCAGGGGCACCGGCGCGCCCAGGTCCGGCTCGGGATGCTCGCCGCCATGCGCGGCGACGTCGTGCAGGCCGCGCACTGGTACCGGGAGGCCGCCGAGGCCGGCAGCCGCAACGGCGCCTTCAACCTCGGGCTGCTGCTGGCCCGCGAGGGCAGCGAGCCGGAGGCCGCGCTGTGGTGGACGCGGGCCGCCGAGGCCGGGCACGGCCGCGCGGCGCTGCGGCTCGCGCTGCTGATGGCGCGGCGCGGCGAGCTGGCGGAGGGGCAGCAGTGGTGCACGCGGGCCGTGGAGCTGGGGCCCGCGGAGGTGGCGGAGCGCGCCGCGCGGCTGCGCGAGGCGCTGCGGGAGGAGCTGTCGGCGTGAGCGCGGGGGCGTGCGGCGGGCTGTGCGAACTGGTTTGCGCTGGTCGGGCGTGGCGGGTTAGAGTTTGTTCACCGACGCGGGGTGGAGCAGCTCGGTAGCTCGCTGGGCTCATAACCCAGAGGTCGCAGGTTCAAATCCTGTCCCCGCTACTGCGTACGAAGGCCCGGATCCGATGCGGATCCGGGCCTTCGTCATGTCATGGCAACGGCACGGCCGTCATGCCGCCTCAAGGGGGCCGGCCGTGATGCCGTGACGCGGGGACCGGCCGGTCCGCCGGCCCGGGCTCAGGCGGAGGCGCAGTTGGGGCAGATCCCGCGGTAGGTGACCTCGACGGCGGAGACCTCGAAGCCGAAGCGCTGCTCGGCGGGGAGGTCCGCGAGCGGGTCGCCTGAGGGGTGTACGTCCCGGATGGTGCCGCAGCGCGCGCACACCAGGTGCTGGTGGGCGTGGTGCGCGTTGGGGTCGTACCGCTTGGCGCGGCCGTCCGTGCTGACCTCGATGATCTCGCCGAGCGACACCAGTTCGCCGAGCGTGTTGTAGACGGTCGCGCGGGAGATCTCGGGCAGCCGGTCCGCCGCCTTCGCGTGCACCTCGTCGGCGGTGTAGTGCACATGGTCCCCGTTGAGGACCTCGGCGACGACGCGTCGCTGCGCGGTCAGTCGCCAGCCGCGTCCCCGGAGTCGTTCCAGCAGGTCACTCATGCCAATCACCTATCAGTCAGATAAGGACCAGGGTAGCAGCGGCTCCGTCCACGCCCGGAATCCGTACGGCTTTCCAGTTCTTCTTGACTTAGACATTATCCAATGTAGGATCGACTTCGGTTGAGGCCAAGGTGCGGCTGAGGCCAATGGACAGGACATGAATCAGGAGGCACACGTGTCGGTTCAGAGCGAGACCACCGGACCGCTGACCACGGAGTCCGGCGCCCCGGTCTCCGACAACCAGAACAGCGAGACCGCCGGCATCGGCGGGCCGGTCCTGATTCAGGACCAGTCGCTGCTGGAGAAGCTCGCCCACTTCAATCGGGAGCGCATCCCGGAGCGCATCGTGCACGCGCGCGGCGCCGGTGCGTACGGCACGTTCACGCTGACCCGCGACGTGTCGCAGTGGACCCGCGCGAAGTTCCTCTCCGAGGTGGGCAAGCAGACCGAGACCTTCCTCCGCTTCTCCACCGTCGCGGGCAGCCTCGGCTCGGCGGACGCGGTGCGCGACCCGCGCGGTTTCGCGCTGAAGTTCTACACCGAGGAGGGCAACTACGACCTCGTCGGCAACAACACCCCGGTGTTCTTCATCAAGGACGCCATCAAGTTCCCGGACTTCATCCACACCCAGAAGCGCGACCCGTACACGGGCTCGCAGGAGGCGGACAACGTCTGGGACTTCTGGGGGCTGAGCCCGGAGTCGACCCACCAGGTGACCTGGCTCTTCGGCGACCGCGGCATCCCGGCCTCGTTCCGCCACATGAACGGCTACGGCTCGCACACCTACCAGTGGAACAACGCGGCCGGCGAGGTCTTCTGGGTCAAGTACCACTTCAAGACCGACCAGGGCATCAAGAACCTGACGGCCGAGGAGGCCGCCAAGCTCGCCGGTGAGGACCCGGACAGCCACCAGCGCGACCTGCGTACGGCCATCGAGAACGGCGACTTCCCGTCCTGGACCGTGCAGGTGCAGATCATGCCGGCGGCCGAGGCGGCCACCTACCGCTTCAACCCGTTCGACCTGACCAAGGTCTGGCCGCACGAGGACTACCCGCCGATCGAGATCGGCAAGCTGGAGCTCAACCGCAACCCCGAAAACATCTTCGCCGAGGTCGAGCAGTCGATCTTCTCGCCGGCGCACTTCGTGCCGGGCATCGGCCCGTCCCCCGACAAGATGCTCCAGGGCCGCCTCTTCGCCTACGGCGACGCGCACCGCTACCGCGTCGGCATCAACGCCGACCACCTCCCGGTGAACCGTCCGCACGCCACCCAGGCCCGTACGAACAGCCGTGACGGCTACGCGTACGACGGCCGGCACGGCGGGGCCAAGAACTACGAGCCCAACAGCTTCGGCGGGCCCAAGCAGACCGACCAGGCGCTGTGGCAGCCCAGCTCCGTCACCGGCCAGACCGGTCAGACGCCCGCGCCCTCGCACGCCGAGGACAACGACTTCGTGCAGGCCGGCAACCTCTACCGGCTGATGACCGAGGACGAGAAGGGCCGCCTGATCGACAACCTGGCGGGCTTCATCTCGAAGGTGTCGCGCGATGACATCGCCGAGCGCGCCATCGACAACTTCCGCCAGGCGGACCCCGACTTCGGCAAGCGGCTGGACGCCGCCGTCCAGGCCCTGCGCGGCTGACGGACGCTTGTCGATGAGCCGGAGAGGCCGGACGCCATGGGGCTCCGGCCTCTCCGCATGCCGTTACGGCACGTATGAGCGTGGGCGTACGGGCGTGCGGCGGGGCCTACGGGGGTACGGGCCGGGCTCAGGCCGGGACCGCGTCCGCGGTGTCCGCCGCTTCCGCCGAGGGCGCTGCGGCCGGGGCGGCGGCCCAGCAGCGGATGATGTCGCGCACCGAGACCAGCCCGACCGGCCCGTCCCCGTCGAGGACGATCAGATGCCGGAAGCCGCCGCGCGACATCGCGTACGCGGCCTCCTCCAGCGTCCAGCGCGGCCCGGCGAAGACGATGTCGGTGGTGGTGTGGGTGTGGGCGGTCTCGCGGTCCGGATCCTGGCCGGCGCCGACGGCGTTGAGCACGTCCCGCTCGGTGAGGATGCCGAGCCCGCTGGTGTCGGGGTCCAGGACCACCGCCGCGCCCACCCGGCGGGCGGACATCAACTGGGCCGCCTGGCGGAGTGTGTGGGTGGGGCCGATGGTGAGGACCACCGTGCTCATGGCGTCGCGGACGAGCATGGGCGGAGCCACCTCCTTGGTGAACGAACCCGCTCCGTGAGGGGATTCACAAGTTCACAAGCGTGGGGGCTCTCATAGTCACACGCCGAGTACGGCCACAACAAGGGGAGCGTCAGGGGCGCAGATAATCCAGCAGGTCGTCATGGAGAAGCCCGTTGGAAGCGGCGGCGTCACCGCTGTGCGGCCCCGGCCGCCCGTCGAGCCCCGTGAACCGGCCGCCCGCCTCCTCGACGATGATCGCGTTCGCGGCCATGTCCCACAGCGACAGCTCCGGCTCCGCGCAGATGTCCACGGCGCCCTCGGCGACCATCATGTACGGCCAGAAGTCGCCGTATCCCCGGGTGCGCCAGCAGTCGCCCGCCAGCCGCAGGAAACCCGGCAGCATCCCCCGCTCCTCCCAGCCCGACAGCGAGGAGTACGCGAACGACGCGTCCCTGATCCTTTCCACCCGAGAGGCGGTCAGCCGACTGGCGGACAGCAGGCTGCGGCCGGTGAACGCGCCGGAGTCCTTCGCCGCCCACCAGCGGCGGCCCAGCGCCGGCGCCGACACCAGGCCCACGACGGGCTGGTAGCCGCCCTCGCCCTGGACCATCAGCGAGATCAGCGTCGCCCAGACCGGCACGCCGCGCACATAGTTCTTGGTGCCGTCGATGGGGTCGATGACCCAGCGCCGCGGGCCCGTGCCCTCGTTGCCGAACTCCTCGCCCAGCACGGCGTCGCGCGGCCGCGCCCGCTGGAGGTGACCGCGGATCAGCTCCTCGGCCGCCTTGTCGGCCTCGCTCACCGGCGTCATGTCCGGTTTCGTCTCGACCTTCAGGTCGAGCGCTTTGAACCGGTCCATGGTCACCGCGTCGGCGGCGTCCGCGAGGACATGGGCGAGACGCAGATCATCGTGGAAGTCGGGCATAGCCGAACACTACCCGCGTCCCCGTCCGTTGCCCGCCAAGAGCCTTGACACCGCCTGGCGGCGAGTCAATTCTGTGCCCACAGCCGCCGGGCGAGCCGCCCGGCCGGGGAGGCGACGATGCCTACAGCGCGTGAAGCCTTATTGGACGCAGCTTTCTCCGCACTCGTCTCCCGGCCGTGGGCCGGGGTCCGGATGGTCGACGTCGCGGCGGCCTCGGGGGTCTCCCGGCAGACCCTCTACAACGAGTTCGGCAGCAAGGACGGGCTGGCCCGCGCCCTCGTGCGGCGCGAGGCCGACGCCTATCTCGGCGGCGTGACGCGGGCCCTCGCGGACACCGCGGCCCGCGACGGCGCCGACGCCGGGGACTGCTGCGCCGCCGTGACCGCCTGGACGCTGCGCGCGGCCCGCGCCAACCCGCTGGTACGGGCCGCCCTCACCGGCTGCCGCAGCGAGCGGCTGCCCGCCGTGGCGACGCCCGCGCCCCCGGCCCGTACGGTCTGGCGCGCCGCCCCGCGGCCCGAGCTGGAGCGCGGCGCGGTCCCCCCGCCCCGCGTCCTCGCCGAACTGGTCCGGGACCGCGCCGTCGGCGTCCTGGAGGAGGGCGGGATCAAGGGGGCGGCCACGGTCGGCGACGCGGTACGGGCCTGCGAGGCGGCGGTCCGGATGACGCTCTCGTACGTGATCGCGCCCGCAGAACCGGCGGATTCGGGGGCCCCGGGCGTCCCGCAGGCAGCGGAGGCTCCCGGGGGCCCGGTTTCCGGAAACGCCCCTCCCGGGGGAGCGGTTTTGAGAAACGCGCCTCCCGGGGGAGCGGCTTCGGGAAACGCGCCTCCTGGGGCAGCGGCTTCGGGAAACGCGCCTCCTGGGGCAGCGGCTTCCGGCGATGCGGCTCGTACGGCTGACGCGGCTCGTACGGATGATGCGGCTCCCAAGGGCGCGCGTTCCGCTGGCGCGGCTCCCGGGAGCGGTGTGCCCGGGGAGACGGCCGCGGACCGGGCCGCCGCCGAGCAGGTGGCCCGCCTGGTCCGGGCGCTGCTCGGCCACGAGTGGTGAGGCGGGGCGCCGGGGGCTGGGCGGGCCCGGGGAATCAGAGCCTGTGTCACAGGCTCTCAGGTCAGTGCGCCGACCCCGAGAGCTGGAGGCCGATGACGCCCACGATCACGAATCCGATCGAGACGAGCTTCAGGGTGGAGACCAGGTCGCCGAGGAAGACCATGCCGTAGATGGCGGTGCCCGCCGCGCCGATGCCCGTCCACACCGCGTACGCCGGGCCCACGTCGAGCTTGCGCAGCGAGAGGGTCAGCAGGCCGAAGCTGCCCAGGGCGAAGCAGGCGAACGCGATGGTGGGCCAGAGCCGGGTGAAGCCGTGCGAGAGCTTGAGACAGACGGCGAAGCCGGTTTCCAGCAGACCGGCGACCACGACCAGCAGCCACGCCATCAGTTCTTCCTCCCGCGTCGGTTTCCGCGCCCGTTCTCATGCCCGTTTCCCCTGCGTCAACCCTAGGTTGACACAGCCGTCGGGCGCGGTCATTCGCAAACGTAGACGATCAATCGCCTTCCCGCCGCTCCCGGGTCGCGAGCAGCCGTCGCAGGGAGTAGAGCCGGGCCGGATCGGCGTGCCCGTCGGCCACCCACTGGTCGAGCGCGCACTCCGGCTCGTCGTGGCTGCACGCGCGCGGGCAGCCCTCGGTGCCCGGCACCAGGTCCGGGAAGGCCTGCACGACCCGGGCGGGGTCCACGTGGTGCAGCCCGAAGGACCGTACGCCCGGGGTGTCGATCAGCCAGCCGTCGCCGCCCGGGAGCGGCAGGGCGAGCGCGGACGTCGTGGTGTGCCGGCCGCGTCCGGTGACCGCGTTCACATGGCCGGTGGCCCGCCGGCGGTCCTCCGCGACCAGGGCGTTGACCAGGGTCGTCTTGCCGACCCCGGAGTGGCCGACGAACGCGGTCGTACGGCCCGTGAGCCGCTCGCGCACCCGGTCCGCGGCGGCCCCGTCGGCCAGCTCCTCGCGGCTCGTGACGACGTACCGGACGCCGAGGGTCCCGTACGACTCCAGCAGCGTGGCGGCCGGCGCCAGGTCCGACTTGGTGAGCACGAGCAGCGGTTCGAGCCCGGCGTCGTAGGCGGCGACCAGGCAGCGGTCGATGAGGCGGGGGCGCGGCTCCGGGTCGGCCAGCGCGGTGACGATCGCGAGCTGGTCGGCGTTGGCGACGACGACCCGCTCGAAGGGGTCGTCGTCGTCGGCCGTACGGCGCAGCACGGAGGTGCGCTCCTCGACCCGCACGATCCGGGCGAGGGTGTCCTTGGCCCCGCTGAGGTCGCCCACCACGGCGACCCGGTCGCCGACGACCACGCCCTTGCGGCCCAGCTCGCGGGCCTTCATCGCGTGGATGGTGCGGTCCTCGACCAGGACCGTGAGCCGGCCGCGGTCGACGGTGAGGACGAAGCCCTCGGCGGCGTCCTCGTGCTTGGGGCGGATGTTGGTGCGGGGGCGGTTGCCCTTGCGGTTGGGGCGGACGCGGACGTCGTCCTCGTCGGGGTTCTTGCCGTAGCGGCGCATCGCGGCGGTCTCTCAGGCTCTCGACACCGTCGCCGCCCCGGTCACCGATCCGAGCATCCCGGTCCACATCTCGGGGAAGTCGGGGAGCGTCTTGGCGGTCGTCGCCACGTTCTCGACCTGGACCCCGTCGACGGCGAGGCCGAGGACGGCGGCGGCGGTGGCCAGCCGGTGGTCGTCGTAGGTGTGGAAGACGCCGCCGTGCAGCGCCCGCGGGCGGATGCGCAGCCCGTCGGCGGTCTCGGTGACATCGCCGCCGAGCCCGTTGATCTCCTTGACCAGCGCCGCCAGCCGGTCCGTCTCGTGCAGCCGCAGGTGGGCGACGCCGCGCAGCACGGACTCGGAGTCGGCCAGCGCCGCGACGGCCGCGATGCCCGGCGTCAGCTCGCCGACCTCGCCGAGGTCGATGTCGATGCCGTGCACGGAGCCGGTGCCGGTGAAGGTCAGGCCCTCCTCGGTCAGCTCGCAGGAGCCGCCCATGGCGGTGAAGATCTCGCGGAGGGCGTCGCCGGGCTGGGTGGTGCGCTCGGGCCAGTCGGGGATGGTGACCCGGCCGCCGGTGACCAGCGCCGCGGCGAGGAACGGCTGGGCGTTGGAGAGGTCGGGCTCGACGGTCAGGTCGCGGCCGAGCAGGGCGCTGGGGGAGACCCGCCACATGTCGCGCTCGCCGCCCGACTCCGGGGTGTCCACCCGCGCGCCCGCCATCCGCAGCATGTCCACGGTCATCCGGATGTGCGGCATCGAGGGCAGCGCGCCGCCCACGTGGCGCACCTCCACGCCCTGGTTGAAGCGCGGCGCGGAGAGCAGCAGGGCGCTCACGAACTGGGAGGACGAGGAGGCGTCGATGCGCACCGAGCCGCCGTCCAGGGCGCCGCCGCCGTGCACGGTCATCGGCAGGGCGCCGCGGCCGTCGTCGTCGATGCGGGCGCCGAGCGCGCGCAGCGCGTCGATGACGCCGCCCAGCGGACGCTCGTACGACCTGGGGTCGCCGTCGAAGCGGATCGGGCCGCCGGCGAGGGCCGCGACCGGCGGCAGGAAGCGCATCACGGTGCCGGCGTTGCCGACGTCGACGGTGGCCGGGCCGTGCAGCCCGGCGGGGATCACCCGCCACGCCTCGCCGCTGCCGTCCGGGCCGACGCCCTCCTCGATGCCGACGCCCATGGCGCGCAGCGCCTCGGCCATCAGCAGGGTGTCGCGGGAGCGCAGCGGGCGGCGCAGCCAGCCCGGCTCGGCGGCCAGGGCGGCCAGCACGAGCGCGCGGTTGGTGACCGATTTCGAACCGGGCACGCTGACGGTCGCGTCGACGGCCCCGGTGGCGAGCGGGGCGGGCCAGAGGGCGGGGTGCGCGGGGCTCTCGGTCATGTCTTTACCTTAGTGGCTCCCTAGGAGGGAGAAACCTGATCGGATATGGCGAAACTTGGGCGAAACGTACGGCTGGTAAGAGAGCCGACACGGCGGAACCGGTCACAGACCGAGCAGCCAGCGCCCGCCGCCGATCAGCGAGCACACCGATACGACGTGAAACAGCGTCAGCCACAGCAGCGGCGGTACGTGCGTGAGCCGGGCCAACTGGTCCGCGTCGGAGTCCGGCGCCCCGCCGTACCGGCGCTTGCGCTGCAGCTCGAAAGGCGGACGCACGCCGCCCAGCAGCAGGAACCAGACGACGCCGTACGCGAACGCGGCCTGCACCTCGGGCCCCGTCAGCCACGACACCAGCACGAAGGCCGCGCCGGCGAGCACCACCGTCAGCACCCCGTACGCGTTGCGGATCATCACCAGCATCGCCAGCAGCAGCGCCGTCGCGCCCCACAGCAGCGCGGTGATGTGGTTCGCGGCCAGCAGCCAGGCGCCGGCCAGCCCCAGCAGGGACGGCGCGGTATAGCCCGCGGCGGCGGTCAGGATCATGCCGAGGCCGTGCGGCTTGCCGCGGCTCACGGTCAGCCCGGAGGTGTCCGAGTGCAGCCGGATGCCGTCCAGGCGGCGCCCGCTGAGCAGGGCTATGAGGCCATGGCCGCCCTCGTGCGCGATGGTGATCGCGTTGCGGGTCAGCAGCCACACCGGGCGCGGGCCCACCGCCGCGAGCGCCACCGCCGCGGTGACGATCACCAGCCACGAGGAGGGGTCCGGCTGGGTGCCGAAGACCCGGTCCCACAGATCGTCGGTTCGCGTGCTGTCCATACGGGGGCGGCTCCTTGGTCGGTCGTGGAAGTGTGGCACCCGGCCGTGGCGGGCGCGGAGGCGGCGTCTGCCAGGGTGGGAGCAGGGCGGGATGTGAGACGCGGCAGTCAGGGAGTGGGTATGTGCGGGCGGTACGCGGCCAGTCGGCGGCCGGAGGACCTCGTCGAAACCTTCGGCGTGGAGAAGTGGGACGCGGCGGAGACGCTGGCTCCCGACTGGAACGTCGCGCCGACGGCGAGCGTGTACGCGGTGCTCGAACGCCCCCTTAAAGACGCCGCCGACCTGCGTCCGGTTCGCCAGTTGCGGCCACTGCGCTGGGGGCTCGTGCCGTCGTGGGCCACATCGCCGGACGTCGGCGTCAAGATGATCAACGCGCGGGCCGAGACGGTGCACGAGAAGCCGTCCTTCCGGCGGGCCTTCACCGCGCGCCGCTGCCTGCTGCCCGCCGACGGATACTACGAGTGGGTCACGGAGGCCGCGGAGCGGAAGCTGGAGGAGCAGGGCCGCAAGAAGCGGCCCCGGAAGCAGCCGTACTTCGTGACCCCCGCCGACGGCTCGGTCATGGCGATGGCCGGGCTGTACGAGTTCTGGCGCGACGCCGCGCTGCCGCCCGACCACCCCCAGGCGTGGTGGGCCACCTGCACGGTGATCACCACCGAGGCGGAGACCACGCCGCTGGCGGGCGCCGCGGGCGGGGCCGGGGGAGGGGAGGGGCCGGGGTCGCTGGCGGACATCCACCCCCGCATGCCGCTTGCCCTTCCGGCGGATCGGTGGGACGCGTGGCTGGATCCGGGCCGTACGGACGCCGATGAGCTGCGCTCCCTGCTGGCCCCGCCGCCGGCGGGCGGGGTACGGGCGTACCCCGTGAGCACCGCCGTGAGCAACGTCCGCAACAACGGTCCCGAACTGCTGACGGAACTCCCCGCCCCGGAGGCGGGCACCCTGTTCTGACCACTCAGCCCGCTCAGCCCGGCCCGCCACCGCGCTCAATCGCCGCGCGGGCTGGACTGGGCCGAGGTCAAGGATGGCCTCAAGCGCCGGGCGGGCTGGGGTGGGCTGGGCCCCAAGATGGCCTCAAGCGCCGGCCGGGCTGGGGGGCCGAGCCCAAAGACGGCCTCAAACGCCGGCCGGGCTGGGGTGGGCTGGGCTCGGGCGTGGACTCAAGCGCCCCCCCCGGCTGGACTGGGCCGAGCCGAAAGACGGCCTCAAGCGCCGGCCGGGCTGGGGTGGGCTGGGCTCGGAGCTGGGGCCAGGGATGGTCTCAAGCGCCGGCCGGGCTGGGCTGGGCTCGGGGGGTGCGGATTTGGTGCGGCTGAGTGTGACGGGTCGTACGGGGGCCGGTCGGTGGTTGAGGGCAGGATGGGTGGGTGACGAAGATCGAGAGTGAGACTGTTCCCACCCCCGCCGGTGACGCGCGCGTCACCTGGGGCCGGGCCCGTGAGCCTGGGCTGGTGTTGGCTGTGGGGCACGGGGCCGGTGGGGGGATCGAGGCGCGGGACCTGCGGGCGCTCGCGGCGGGCCTTCCCGCCCACGGGGTGACCGTCGCGCTGGTGGAGCAGCCCTGGCGGGTCGCCGGGAAGAAGGTGGCCCCCGCCCCGAAGGCGCTCGACGCTGCCTGGACGGCGCTGTGGCCCGTACTCGCCGCCGAGGGGCCGCCCGTCGTCGCGGGCGGGCGGAGCGCCGGGGCGCGCGTCGCGTGCCGGACCGCGCGGGAGCTGGGTGCCGCCGCCGTGCTCGCGCTGTCGTTCCCGCTGCACCCGCCCGGCAAGCCGGAGAAGTCACGGGCCGAGGAGCTGGCCGCGCCCGGTCCGCTGCCGACGCTCGTCGTGCAGGGCGGCCGCGACCCGTTCGGCCGCCCGGAGGAGTTTCCGGCCGGTACGGACGTCGTGACCGTGCCCTACGGGGACCACGGCTTCGCCGTGCCCAAGCGGGCCGACATCACCCAGGAGGAGGCCCTGGCGGGGCTCACGGACGCGGTCGCCGCGTGGCTGGACGGGCCCGTACGTGCATCCGTTCGCCCTGGCGCCCGAAAAGGCTGAGCACCTCCACGGGCTCGTCCCCGGCGGCCCCGAACCAGTGCGGCAGCCGGGTGTCGAACTCGGCGGCCTCCCCGGACCGCAGCCGGAGGTCCTGGTCGCCCAGGAGCAGCCGCAGCCGCCCGGAGAGTACGTAGAGCCATTCGTACCCCTCATGCGTCCGCAGGTCCGGATCGGCGTCGGACCGGTCGATGACCAGCTTGAACGCCTGGAGCCCGCCCGGCTGCCGGGTCAGCGGCACGAACGTCATCCCCTCCACCCGGCGCGGCACCGCCCTGATCCGCGGGTCGCCGACCTCCGGCGCGCCCACCAGCTCGTCCAGCGGCACCTGGAAGGCGCGGGAGAGCGGCAGCAGCAGTTCCAGGGAGGCGCGCCGGGCGCCGGACTCCAGCCGGGACAGCGTGGAGACCGAGACCCCGGTCTCCTGCGACAGCTCGGCCAGGGTGAGCCCGCGCTCTTGGCGTACCCGCCGCAGCCGCGGGCCGACGTCCGCCAGTACCTGTTCGTAGCCGCTCATCCCCTCATTGCAGGAACGGCAAGCCGATTTGTCAATCGAGGCCCGTAATGACGCCGGCGTTCCGCTCGCCGGGAATGAGAACCGGGAGGCTGCTGTTGTGCCAGGCGTAGGTACGTACAGGCACGCTCAGAGGAATGGGGACTTCCCGCATGGGTTCGATCGCATGCCCGTCACGCCCGCAGGCCGCCGAGGCCCAGTGGTCGACGCTGCGGGTGGACCAGCCCGGCATGGCTGGAGCGGCGGCCGGACCGGATCGTCGTCTATTCTCCGATTCGAGCGGGTCCGCATCCGGTCCCGCCACCGTCTTGGAGGAGGTGGGTCCGGTCACTGGGACCGACGCAGGGACCGATGACGGCCAGGCGCGGGAGCCCGCGACGCCCGCGGAGAGCGCCCTGGAGCGGAACGCGCGCTTCGAGCGGGACGCCCTCACCTTCCTCGACCAGATGTACTCCGCGGCGCTGCGCATGACGCGCAACCCCGCGGACGCCGAGGACCTGGTGCAGGAGACGTACGCCAAGGCGTACGCGTCCTTCCACCAGTTCCGGGACGGCACGAACCTCAAGGCGTGGCTGTATCGCATCCTGACCAACACCTTCATCAACTCCTACCGCAAGAAGCAGCGCGAGCCGCTGCGCAGCGGCTCGGAGGAGATCGAGGACTGGCAGCTCGCGCGCGCCGAGTCGCACATGTCGACCGGGCTGCGCTCCGCCGAGTCGCAGGCGCTCGACCATCTGCCGGACTCCGACGTGAAGGCCGCCCTCCAGGCGATCCCCGAGGAGTTCCGGATAGCGGTGTATCTCGCGGACGTCGAGGGCTTTGCGTACAAGGAGATCGCCGACATCATGGGTACGCCCATCGGCACGGTCATGTCGCGCCTGCACCGTGGGCGCCGCCAACTGCGCGGCATGCTGGAGGACTACGCCCGTGAGCGCGGGCTCGTCCCGGCAGGAGCCGCGACCGCTTCGAACGCGTCGGACGAGTCGCACGACGGGAAAGGCTCGGACTCATGAGTTGCGGAGAGCCGCACGAGACGGATTGCTCAGAGGTCCTCAGCCATCTCTACGAGTTCCTCGACCACGAGATGCCGGACGGTGACTGCGCCAAGTTCGAGGTGCACATAGACGAGTGCTCCCCCTGCCTGGAGAAGTACGGCCTGGAGCAGGCCGTGAAGAAGCTCGTCAAGCGCTGCTGCGGCCACGACGACGTACCGGCGGACCTGCGGGCCAAGGTCATGGGGCGGATCGAGCTGATCCGCTCCGGCCAGTCGGTGCCGGACATGGACGTGGTGGCCGAGGCGCGGGCCGCCGAGGCCAAGGCCGCCGCCGAGCGGGCGGCGGCCGAGGGCAAGGAGGCCCGGGAGGCGCAGAACGCCCACGAGGCCCAGGAGGCCAAGGGCGGCGCCGAACCGCGGCTGGGCGTCCAGCCTCCGGGGCTGTCCGCCACGTAGGGCGGCTGTCCGCCACGTGGGCCGCCGGCCCGGCGCTGCCGCGGCGCGCGCTGGCACTGCCGCCAGTTTTCGCCCGGCTCGCCCTGGGGCCCGCCGGAACTGCCGCTGGTCCCTAGCCGACACTGCCGTCGGCTGTCCCCGCATAGCCGTACTTTTCACTCGAAGGGGTGCTTTCGGGCGGCCCGCTCGGGCCAATTCGCGGATGTGGCCCACCGGCCTGATGACCCGGCCTATTCTCCCCATCTCGACGCGCAAGCCGACGGGACGGGGAGAGTTTCATGCGCACACTTCCGGCCACGGCCCGCGCGTACCTCCTGTGCGTCGGGTTCACCGCCGTCCTCTGCGCCGCCCCGGCGCTGCGATCCGGCCGGGCCGCCCCCTGGGGCACGGTCGTCGCGCTCGCCGCGCTCTACGCGCTGTGCGAGCGGCTCGCCCGCCGGCCGCCGATGGGCCGGACCGGTGCCGGCGCCTTCTTCCCAGTGCTGCTGGCGGCGGCCTTCCTGCTGCCGCCGCCGCTCGCCGGGCTCGTCGCCGTGCCCGGCGCGCTCGCGAGCCCCGTCGAGCGGAGCCCGGCCCGCGTACGGCGGCTCTGGCACGCGGCCCGGCTCTCCATCGCCGTGCACGCCGCCTCCCACGTCTTCGCGCTCGGCGCGCACCGCACGGTCACCGCGCCCGACTTCCCGTACGTCCTGCTGCCCGCCGCGGCCGCCGCGCTGGCCTTCTCCGTCGTCTCCGCCCTCCTCGACGGCGGCATCCTCGTCACCGCCGAGCGCAGCTCCCCGCGCACCGCCTGGCGCGCCCCGCTGCTCGGCTCGCTCGCGCCGCACCTGGTGCACGGGTTGGCCGGGCTGATGATGGCCGTCCTGTGGCACTCCACGTACGGGCCGGTGGCCGCGCTTCTCGTGCTGCTGCCGATGTACATCTCCTGCTGGGTCCTCGCCCAGTACCACCGCGAGCGTGCCGCGCACCAGGCCACGATCCGGGCCCTGGTGCAGGCCGTCGACATCAAGGACCGGTACACGCGCGGCCACAGCGAGCGCGTCGGCCGCGCGTCCGTGCTGATCGCCCGCGAACTGGGCATGGACGGCGACCGCCTCGAAGCGCTGCGCTTCGCTGGCATCCTGCACGACGTCGGCAAACTCGGCGTCCCCACGCGGCTGTTGCGCAAGAACGGGCCGCTCACCCCGCAGGAGCGGCGCGTCATCGAGCTGCACCCCGAGTACGGGCACGAGATGGTGCGCGGCATCGGCTTCCTCGACGAGGCCCGCGCGGCGATCCTCCACCACCACGAGCGGCTGGACGGCAGCGGCTACCCCTATGGGCTGAGCGGCCATCACATCCCTTTGTTCGCGCGGGTGGTGGCCGTCGCGGACGCCTTCGACGCGATGACGTCGACCCGTTCGTACCGCCGCGGCCGGCCCGTGGCGGCGGCCGTCGAGGAGCTGCGGCGCTGCGCCGGTACGCAGTTCGACCCGCTCATGGTCGGCGCCCTCGCGCGCGCCCTGGACCGCCACGGCTGGCATCCGGCGGTGACCGCGGACGCGGCCGGCGCGGCCGGGGCGGCTGGTGCGGTCGGCGACGTCCCCGATGACCTCAGCGGAAACGTGCCTTCAGGGGCCCTCCCGGGGGTTCTGCCGGGAGTCCTGCCGGGGGCCCTGAGAGCGGTCTCGCCGGCCTCCCAGGGCGTCGGGACGCGCGCTCCCGAGGACTCCCCCCGGCGGCCGTTCCCCGGCCCCAGGGGCGGCACCCGGTGAGCCGGGAGAGCGCGGCGCGCCCGTACGCCACTCCGCACGCCCCCTACGCCCCGCACGCCCCCTACGTCGTCGCCGTCCTGTACTGCGCCGCGGGCGCGCTCGCCGCCGTCTCCCTCGCCGGGACGCTGCGGAGCGGCATCACCGACCCGCACGTCGCGCTCGCCTTCGGCGGCTTGATCGCCGTCGGCGAACTGGCCCGGCAGGGCGCCGGAGCACACCCCGGCGACCGCGAACCCGCGCCGCTCGCCGCCGCGGGGGCGCTCGCCTACGCCCTGCTCGGCGAGACCGACCGCCACCCCACCTCGCACGGCGCCCTCCAAGTGCTCGCCGTCGTCCTCGCCGCCACCCTCGCCGGGGCCGCGCCCCGCCTGGCGGCCGGCCGCGGCCCGGTCCTGGACCACCTCGTACGCCGCCTGCTGACCGTCGGGTTCGCCGCCACCTGCTTCCAACCGCTCTACAACACCGGCGCCTTGGCCCGGTGGCCCGGCCACGGCCCGTACTACGCCCTCTTCCTGCTACTCCTGCTCGCCCTCACGGCCCTGTGCGACGCCGTGCTCCGCGCCGCCCTCGCCCGCGCCCGCACCGGCTGGCCGTACGGGCCGCTGCTCCGCGACGAACTGCGCGGGCTGCTCGGCGTGGGCTCGGCGATCTGCGCGACCGGGGTGGTCATCGCGCTCGCCGTGGCCGTGGCCGGGCTGTGGGCGCTGCCCGTCTTCTGCGTGCCCCTGCTGCTGACGCAGTTCTCGCTGCGCCGCCACGGGGCCGTACGGGCCACGTACGCGCAGACCATCGCCTCCCTCGCCCGGTGCACCGAGATCGCCGGGTACACGCCCGCCGGCCACGCCCGGCGCGTCGCGGCGCTCGGCCGGGCCGTCGGCCGCGAGCTGGGGCTGTCCGAACCGGAACTGACCGTGCTGGAGTACGCGGCCCTGATGCACGACATCGGCCAGCTCTCCCTGGTCGACCCGGTGCCCGCCGGGGCGACCGAGCCGCTGCCGCCCTCCGAGCAGCGCCGCATAGCCCTGCTGGGCGGCGCGGTGGTGCGGCAGACGGGGGTGCCGGAGGAGGTCGCCGCGGTGGTGGAACGGCAGGCCGATCCGTACCGCGACCAGCCGCTCACCGCCCGTATCGTCCGTACCGTCAACGCGTACGACGACCTTGTCGGCCGCTTCGCCGAGGACGGCGCGCACGGCCCGTACGGCCCGCTGCGGGCCCTGGAACGGCTGCGGCTGGCCACGGGGCGGGACTACGCGCCCGCGGTCGTGGAGGCCCTGGCACGCGTACTGGCGCGCGGCGGCGACGTGCGGTAGGGGCGCATGGACGGCCGGCTCGTACCGCTGCCCGTACCGTGCTCGTACTGTCGCTCGTACCTCTGCTCGTAGCGCCCGCTCGTACCGCTGACGGGGCCGGTGCGGCGCCGTCCGGGGCCGCCGAAGATCAACGGAACCCACGGGTAATGAGCGCCCGCCCGCAGGGGCATGGTTGGATGCGAAGACAGGGGTGTCGGACGCGTCGCAGATGGCAAGAAGCTGTGATGGGTCCCCTCCTCGAACGGGAACAGAGGGGCCGGGCTGAGATGTCCGTCAATGTGTGGCAGGTTGGCGTCAGGGAGGACGCGGCCGGTCGCTGTGGCGGCTGGGCGCGGGACCACGGAGAAACCGGCAGGCGGGAATCGTGAGGATCTTCGGCAAGGTACGGCATCGGCCTTCCGCCTCGTGGCGGCAGGCGACCGACCGCGCGTTCACGCTCATCGGCGACGGCCGGTACGAGGACGCGGGCGCGCTGCTCACGCGCGCCGCCGACATGGAGCCGTGGCTCTCGGAGTCCTGGTTCAACCTGGCGCTGCTGCACAAGTTCCGGCACGACTGGGACCAGGCGCGCGCCGCCGGGCTGCGGGCCGTCGCCCTCCTCGACCGCGAGGCCGGCGCCCCCGACTGGTGGAACGTCGGCATCGCCGCCACCGCCCTCCAGGACTGGCCGCTCGCCCGCCGAGCCTGGCAGGCGTACGGGCTCCGGGTGCCCAGCGTCGGCGCCCCCTCGGGCGAACCCCTCGGCATGGAGCTGGGCAGCGCCGCCGTACGGCTGTCGCCGGAGGGCGAGGCCGAGGTCGTCTGGGGCCGCCGCCTGGACCCGGCCCGTATCGAGGTGCTGTCCATCCCGCTGCCGTCCTCCGGGCGGCGCTGGGGCGAGGTCGTGCTGCACGACGGGGTGCCGCACGGCGAGCGCACCACCGCGGCGGGCCCCTCGTACCCCGTGTTCGACGAGATCGAGCTGTGGGCCCCCTCGCCCGTACCCACCTGGGTGGTCCTCCTGGAGGCCGCCACGGAGGCCGACCGGGACGCCCTGGAGCGGCTGGCGGCCGACGCCGGGTTCGCGGCCGAGGACTGGTCCTCCTCCGTGCGCCTGCTGTGCCGTACGTGCTCCGAGAGCCGTATGCCCAGCGACGAGGGCGAGGGCGAGCATCTGGACCCGCACGACCACAGCGAACCGGGCCACCCCGGCCCGCTGGGCCACCGCACGGCCGGCTCCGGCTCGCTGTGGGTGCCCGAGCGCGAGTGCGGCATCGCGGCGCCCTCCGGGCTCGTACGGGGCCTGCTGGACGGCTGGGTCGCCGACAGCCCGGACTCCCGCGAGTGGCGGGATCTGGAAGAGGTCTGCTGACCCGCGGCGGGGCCCCGTACCCTGTATCAGCAGCCTTTTCGGCTGCTGATTTGTAGCGTGGGTTTTTCCAGAGAGGCGTGCGGCGAACATGGCGCAGCAAGACACTGAGCGGCAGTCGGTCGACGAGTTCTTCGACGACACGGTGGACGCCGAGGCGCGCGAGGCCGCGCACCGCGAGCGCGGCACGTCCCGGCCGATCACCGTCGTCGGCAATCCGGTGCTGCACAAGGAGTGCCAGGACGTCACCGAGTTCGGCGACGACCTCGCGCGGCTCATCGACGACATGTTCGCGAGCCAGCGCACCGCCGAGGGCGTCGGCCTCGCCGCCAACCAGATCGGCGTCGACCTCAAGGTCTTCGTCTACGACTGCCCCGACGACGAGGGCGTACGTCACGTGGGCGCGGTCTGCAACCCGGTCCTCGACGAGCTGCCGGCCGCCGAGCGCGTCCTCGACGACTCCAACGAGGGCTGCCTCTCGGTTCCCACGGCGTACGCGCCGCTGGCCCGCCCCGACTACGCGATCGTCCGCGGCCAGGACCCCCAGGGCAACCCCATCGCCGTCCAGGGCACCGGCTACTTCGCCCGCTGCCTCCAGCACGAGACCGACCACCTCTACGGCTACCTCTACATCGACCGCCTCTCCAAGCGGGACCGCAAGGACGCGCTGCGGCAGATGGCGGAGGGCACGCCGCGGTATCCGGTGGTGGAGAACGTCTGACCTTCAGCTCAGGCGCAGCGCCCGTAGGACGGCGTCGTGCGTGTGGTGGGTGCCCTCGGGCGGCGGTGTGGTGCGGGGGCGGGTCTCGTTGACGACGATGCCCCAGGCGGGACCGAGGAGTTGGGCGATGTCGCCCGGCTGGTAGTACTCGGCGGCGGTGTTCGGGCCCGGGCCCGGGGCCGGGAGCGGGTGGGTGGCGTAGAGAAGGGTGCCGCCCGGGGCGACGGCGGCGAGCAGGCCGCACAGCGCGCGGTGGTCCGGCTCGCGGCGCAGCGGGAAATAATGCATGGACACCAGGTCGAAGGCGCCCGCCGGGGGCGGCGTGGCGGCCAGATCGTCCCGCGCCCAGGCCACGCGGTCCCTGACCTCGGCGTCGGCTTCGGCTGCCGCGGCGGCCCGCCGCAGCGCGACCTCGGACACGTCCACCGCCGTGACCCGCCACCCCCGCCGCGCCAGCCACACCGCGTCGGCGCCCTCACCGCACCCGACGTCGAGCGCCTGCCCCGGCCGCAGCCCGGCCGCCTCGGCGACGAGCACCGGGTTGGGATTCCCGCTGAACACCTGATCGCGGCTGCGGTACATGTCATCCCAGTGTCGGGCGTCCATGGCATTCGTCCTCTCGCCTGCGGCGTTCCTGTAGTGAGGCCACGGTGCGCGCCCACCGGGAGCCGAGCAAACCTCTTTGCGGAATCCGCAAAAGGTGGGGCCGGGCTGGGGCCTTTGAAGGCTCTCCTTGATGAATGCGCGGCCGATACGGTCGGCCGGCTGGTGCGGTAGCCGGTACGGTCCACCGAGATCGGGCGGCGGCTCGAAGGCGGCTCGAAGACGGCTCGCGGGGCGAGCGCACGCGCAACGGCTGGTATTACTGGGGCATGCAGGAAGAGACGGCACGTTCCGCGATCGACACGTTCATCTCCGCGTTCAACGCCTCGGACGACAGCTATGTGACGGCCCTGCTCTCCCAGGCCCTGACCTCGGACGTGGTCTTCTGGGGGCCGTTGGGCCGCAGCGAAGGAATCGCGGCGGTCGAGCGATTCGTCCTCGACATCCGGCGCCACCCTGCGGGGACCGGCACGATGGTGCGCTGCTCAGCGGTGGACATGCCCGACGAGTGGGCCCGGTACCAATGGGTCTTCACCACACCGCACGGAGGCCCCCGCCTGGCCGGAACCGACGTCGTCCATCTGCGGCGGAGCCTCATCGACCAGATCATCGTCTTCGCGGGAGAGATCGAGCCGGCCGCCTCCTGAGCCGTCTTACATCCAACCGTCACCACCGCCGACCCGGCGAACCTACGCGGTCACAGCACTAGGGCTAGGCAGCGGTTCGGTACGCGCCGCCGGGAGCCCTGAGTTCGAACCAGAGCATCTTCCCCCGCTTGCCGAAGAGATCATCGCCGAGCAGATAGCTCCCCCACCTGTCGGCGCACGCCTGCACGAGCAGCAGCCCGCGCCCGCCTTCTCCATCCCGGTCGCATTCCCTGGCAGGGGTGGCAGGGGTCAGGCGCTTGCGGAACTGTGTCGGAATCTCGGGATTCGTATCCCACACGCTCACTCGAAGCCGCTCGACCTCCATGCCGTGCAGCCGAAGGGAGGAGGGCCCGCCGGAGTGCAGGTACGCGTTAGTGACCAGCTCGCTGGTCAACAGCTCGGCTGTGTCGACGAGTTCGCTTATGGCGTGTCGGGAGAGAACGGCCCGCAGGGTCGTCCGTGCCACGCCCGCTGCGCGCGGGTCGTGAGGGAGATCGAGGGTGTACGTCCAGGGCTGCTGCGAAGATACGGTTGCCATGGAGCCTCCTGGCGGGAGGTGGAGTTGGAGCCGATTCGACTGCGTGGCGCTGGCAGTTGAAGGGGCGAGTCAAGCCACACGTTAGCGCCTGGTGTGTAAGGTATTCCATCGATGCAGAGGAATGCCTTACAGATCCCCTCGTGTGAGTGACGAGGGGCATTCTGTTCGCGCGAAGAGAGGGCACTCATGCCGTCGGTCAGTTCCCCCACGCTGAGACAGCAACGCCTGGGTGCTGAACTGCGCAAACTACGGGAACGGGCGGGTCTGTCCTCAACCGCTGCCGCCAGTCTGCTCGGTGGCAACCAGGCACGGATCAGCAACATCGAAGCGGGCCGGTACGCGGTGAGCGCGGACCGCGTACGCACTCTGGCCGGCAACTACACATGCCCGGACCCGGACTACGTCGACGCGCTCGCCGGTATGACCGGCACGAGGAAGCGTGGTTGGTGGGAGGAGTACCGGGAGCTCCTACCGAAAACGCTACTGGACCTCGCCGAGCTCGAACATCACTCGACAGCCGTGCGTGTAGCGGTGGTGGTCCATATCCCCGGACTGCTCCAGACCACTGAATACGCTCGCGCGACATTCCGCGAGAATCTCCCACCCCTGCGCCCGCACGAGGTCGAACACCGTGTCTCGTACCGCATCAAACGCCAAGCGATCCTCTTCGGGGCCAACCCGGCCCCCTACACCGCGATCGTGCACGAAGCGGCTCTGCGAATGGGCCATGGCGGCCCGAGGGTCACGAGCGAGCAGCTTGACCACCTCAATGAGATGAGCGAACACAGTCACATTTCCGTCTTGGTCATCCCGTTCGGCGAAGCCTCGTTTCCCATCTCGGGTCAGCCCATCACATATGCCGGCGGCCCGGTGCCCCAGCTCGACACGGTGGTGGTCGATACGGAGATGGGCTGCGACTTCCTGGACGCCGAAGCGCAGTTGACGAAGTACACCTCGGTACTGGACCGCATGGAATCCCGAGCCCTGGGCCCGACCCAGTCGCGGGACCTGATCCACCGCATCGCACAAGAGACTCGCAAGGGATGAGCATGCCTCCGCTTACTTGGCAGAAGTCCTCATACAGCAACGAGGGGGCCAACTGCATTTACGTGGCCGTGGCTCCTGGAGGAACTGTCCACATCCGCGAAAGTGACGCGCCTGAATCCCTCCTCACCACCAGGCCCGATGTGCTGCGCACCCTCATATCGGCCATTAAGGCCGGCCAGTTGGTGTTTGGCTGAAGACGACGGTCGGCCCGTCGTACGTGGTGAGTACCTGAACCTGGAAGCTGCGCGAGGGGAAGTTTCGGGCGAGGGCGGCTTCCCAGGAATGGGCGACTGCTTGCGCGATATCTTGGAGCGCGGCCTCGTCCTCGGCGGAATCGGTGCAATCGATGGCGTAGCCCAGGACGAGCCGGTTGAGCAGGTCCTCGATCCTGGGTACGTCGCCGTTCAGCTTCGTGTACCACTCTTCGAAGTTGCTCGGCTTGTACACGCGTTTCCGAAGGACGCAGTCGCGCACTACTACGAATTCGGGGTTCATGAAGTGGGAGAAAGCGAGCCACATTCCTATCGTGCAGTTGTCCGTCAGGAAGTCGACGGCGTCGAGGTTTCCTGTGTAGCCGTCAAGCCAAGACTTGATTTCGGAATGCTCTTTCGGGTCCACGGTTTCCTCTGCTAGTGGCCGATTGGAATCTCGTCCGGTCGGGCCGGCCTCGTCTCGCCCCAATTGTAATACGTCTTGCCGGTCTTCGGGTTTACGTGCTTTTCCATCGGTACCACGTGAGGTGGCGCGATTCCGTTGTGCACGGCAGAGTCGGGGTCTATGTCCACTCGCTTGGACATCGCCCCGTCGGCGTCGTAGACCGCGTAAGCCGTCACACTCCCGTCCTGTTTGCGGCGGACAAGAGTCTCATTCGGCTGTGCTGTCTTCGGGAAGCGGCCCTGGTGGTGGGTCGCGCCGGATAGGTCCAGGGTCCCGCACTTCAGCCCGAGCGCGTCCGACAGCGTCAACGGGTTGAGCACGTAGCGGTGATGGTTCGGGGCCGGTTCGAGGCCCAGCGGGTCCGGGCTGATGTAGCGGGCGGTTTCGGGGTCGTAGTGGCGGAAGTAGTTGTAGTGGAGGCCGGTTTCCGGGTCGGCGTATTGGCCGGGGAAGCGGAGAGGGCAGTCGGCGGTGTTGGTGTCCGTTGGGGACGGGAAACGCGAGCCCCACAGCGTGGTGCGGTGTTGCCAGGCCACCTCGGCCGAGGGGGTTATCAACTCCAGTGGTGTGCCGGCCGGGTCGGTGATGATGGCGTGGAAGTGCGTGGTCTCGGAGGGGTCCGAGAGGGTCGCGTATTTTGTTATCAGGGATTCGCCCGGCTCGCGGGTGAGGGGGCGGTGGTCGGTTTGGGTGAGGGGGCGGTGGGTGTCGGGGGCGTAGTCCCAGGTGGTGGCTCGGCCGGTGGGGGAGAGCTGTTCCGCCAGGCGGCTTTCGTCCCAGGTGAAGGTTGTTTCCGCCGCCACAGTGCCGTCTTCGCCGAGGCGCTGTTTGGATATTCGGCGGCCCAAGGGGTCGTACGTGTAGTGCCAGGTATCGCCCTCCGGGGTTACCGCATCCGTCAGGCGGTCTTCCGCGTTCCACCTGTACGTCCACGTTCTTACCTGGCCGTTGAGGAGTTTGCGGGTTTTGCGGATGAGGCGGCCTTGCGCGTCGTGTTCGTAGCGGGTGCGGCCCGCTCGCCGAATCAGCGTGCCGGTGAATTCTCGGTCGCCGGGTGATTCATGGGCCGGGGCCTCGGCCCGCGTCAGGTTCCCAGCGCCGTCATAGGCGTAGCGCTCCGTCCAGCCGTGGGCGTTCACGCCCGTTACCCGGCCCATCGGGTCGAGGTCGAATCGGCGCGTTCCCGAGGTCAGTTCGCGGATTTCGGTGAGGTGGCCGTCCGGGCGGTAGGCGTACGTCCGGTGTTGCAGCAAGCCGGCCGCTTCAGGGGTGTGGATGCTCTGCGTGGTCAGGCGGTCGTTCTTGTCCCAGGTCTGCGTCAGGCTCGCGCCGCCGGCCAGGGAGCGTTCCAATTCCCTTCCCGCCGCGTCGTACGCGAAGGTCAACGAACCGGCTTCCGAGTGGAGTTCGGTCGGCCTGCCCTCCGCGTCGTACGTCCACTCCGACGTCAGGCCCGACGGCGTCACCCTCCGCGTGCGGCGGCCCAGCGCGTCGTACTCGTACCGGGTGGCGCGGCCGTTCACCGTCTCCAGGACCGGCCGGCCCAGCGCGTCCCGCTCTATGGTCAGTGCCGCGTCCGCGTTCGTCGCGCCGGCCAGGCCGCCGGCGGCGTCGTACGCGTACGTCGTGATCTCGTCGGCGTCGGCGTCGGCGCCGGTGCGCTGTCCCACCACGCGCCCCAGCACGTCCCGCTCGAAGCGCAGCGTCTCGCCCGCCCCGTTCGTCCGGGAGATCAGTCCGCCCGCCGCGTCGTGCTCGTACGTCAGGGTGCGGCCGTTGAAGTCGGTCTCCGAGGCGAGGCGGCCCGCTTCGTCGTACGTGTACGACCAGGTCAGCCCTTGGGGGTTGGTGACCTCGGTCAGGCGCAGCTCCGTGTCGTACGCGAAGGCGTACCGCGTGCCGTCCGGGTCCGTCCGCGTCGCCGGTACGTCGAAGTGGGTGGAGGTCCGCCGGGTGGTGTTGCCGGCGGCGTCCGTGTGGGTCAGGAGGTTGCCCTCGCCGTCCCACGTCCAGGTCTCGTGCGTACCGTCCGGGTGTTCGCGGCGGCTCGGCTTGGACTCGGTGGTCCAGGCCATCCGGATGGTGTGCCCCAGCGGGTCGACGCTCTCGACCACGCGGCCGAAGGCGTCGCGGCGGACCGTGGTCGTGTGCCCCAGCGCGTCCGTCACCGCGACCGGGAGCCCCGCCGCGTCGCACGTCGCCGTCCGCGTGTGGCCGAGGGCGTCCGTGACCGATGCCAGGTGGCCGGCGGAGTCGTGCGCGTAATGCGTCTGCGCCCCGGTCGGGTCCGTTGTCGCGAGGACGTTGCCGCGCTCGTCGTACGCATGCCGCCAGACCGCGCCGCCCGGCTCGACGACCTCCAGCGGCCGGCACAGGTCGTTGTACGTGGCCCGGGCCGCCGCGCCGTCCGGCAGCGTCAGCTCGGTGAGATTGCCCGCCTCGTCGTACGCGTAGCGCGTCGTACGGCCCAGGGGGTCCGTGGTGGAGAGGGGGTTCTCGCCCCGGGCGTCCCACTCGGTCAGCGTGACGTGGCCCAGGGGGTCGGTCTCCGCGATCACCTGGCCGTCCGCGTTGTACCGGCAGGTCGTCCGGTGGCCGAGCGAGTCCGTGTACGTCGTCGTGCGCGCGGCGTCGTCGTAGGCGAAGGAGCCGTTGAAGACCCCGTCGCTGCCGTCGGTACGGACCACCCGCCCCCGGCCGTCGTAGATGTACGCGAAGGAGGTGCCGTTGCGGTCGGTCCAGGAGGTGATCCGGTCTTCGGCGTCGTAGGTGAAGCGCAGGGGCTTGCCGCTGGAGTTGATGACCTCGGCGAGGTTGCCGACCGCGTCGTAGCCGTAGCGCAGCACCACCGTCCCGCCGCCGGGGGACGGGCGTTGGTGCTCGTACGGCGACGGTGCCTCGTCCAGCAGGCGCAGCGCCGTGACCCGCGGGCCCTCGGTGTCCACGGCCAGGTAGTAGCCGCCCGAGTGACGGAGCCCCGTCGGGGCCCCGCCCGCCCCGCGCTCCACGTCGATGCGCGCGCCATTCCGGTCCGACCAGGACTCCAGCGGCAGGTGCACCGCGCCCTCGGCCGCGCTGGGGGCGATGTGACTGAAGGTGCGTACGACGCCGGTGTGCGGGTCGGTGACGGTGATGACGCCGTCCGGGCGGCCGTCCCACTCCAGCGGCCAGCGCGCGCCCTTCGAGGGGAAGACCCCCTCGCCCGGCCGCGGCACCGGGTACACCAGCCGCATCCCGTCCGCCGCCGCGAACACCACGCCCCGCGCGTCGAGCTGCAACGTCTCGTCCAGCGTCGAGACCCAGGTGGGGCCGAAGCACGTACCCGCCCGGTACGAGGACAGATGCGTACGCTCGAAGAGCAGCGGCAGGCTCCCCGGCAGCTCCACATCCGTGTGCGTCATCAGCATCGCCCCGGTGGCCACGTCCACCGGCTCGCCCTTGCAGGGCGTCTTGTCCGCCGGACGGGCAAACGGCCCCTCTTCGATGAGGTTGGGGCGCAGGTCCGGGCGGAGCAGGTTCTTGTACCCGCCGAACTGCCCGGCCCGTGAGGTGATCGGGCCGACGCCGCCGAACAGCCCGCCCCAGACCATGCCGCTCTCCGCGGCGTTGGAGACCTCGGTCAGGCTGAAACCGTGCTGCTGGCCCAGCGCGATGCGGACCGGCTGGGCGACGGCCGCGTCGATGGTCATCGAGAAGACGCCCTCGTAGACGGCGCCGGTCAGCATGCCGGCGGCGATCGCCGCGACCGATGCCTCGACCTCGACGCCCAGGCCGGCGGCCATCTCGATGATCCCGGCGGCGACCTCGTCCGACCCGCCCGCGGTGACGACGGTCAGCAGCACCCCGCCCGCGATGGCGAGCGCGTCGATGCCGATCTGCTCCCACAGCGTCTTGATGGCGTCGTCGACCGTGTCGGCGAACTTCTCCAGCGCCTCGGCCATCTTCCGGGACGCCTTGGCGAGGTCGCTGAGCCAGCCGCCGTCCGCGCCCTTGGCGTAGCGCTCCCAGAAGGTCCGGAAGGCGTCGATCGCCTCGCCCTTGTTGTTGTGGATGAGGGAGGTGGCCTCCCGGTTCGTCGCGCCCCGTACGTCGTCGACGCTGTCGGCGAACGTACGCCACGCGTCCGCGGCGTGCCGCAGGGTCCCGGAATTGGCGTCAGGCCACCACATGCCGAGCTTGAGGAGGATCTTCTTGGCCTCGTCCTCGATGCTCATTCGGCGCCCTTGCCGTGGCCCCCGCCGCCCTGGTGCTTCTCCTTCGTGAAGATCCCGGCGATCACCTCATCGTTGTCGACATGCCCGTCCGCCATGTCGTCGAGCGCCTCGTGGATGCTCACCAGCCCGAGGACGGCGATGCCCGCCACCCGCTCCAACTGCTTCTGGTTGGGGCTGTAGTCCTTGCCGAACTTCTTGCCCGGCTTGTCGTCGCCCCACGGCTCGCCGTACCCGTCCAACGTCGTGATCAGCAGCTTCAGCGCCTTGCTCAGCGCCACGCTCTGCTTCTGGAAGACGGGCGCCGCCGATTTGATGTCCGCCGTCTTGATGTTCAGTACCTTGCCGCTGTCGTGGCCCTCGCCCACCGCGCGCCGCCTCCCCCGTAAAACCAAGCCCCTCGCAAACCTTCAGCGTAGGAAGCGAGTGCCATGGGGCTGCCAATGGGGCGCAATGGATGAGTAAAGGGGGCGGGGGTCGTGGAGTGACATGCGGCACGGGGTGCGGCCTCATCGAAGTGCCGCACCCCGTATGCCCGTTGATCGCCGATCAGCGGACTACTCCGGCTACTCCGCCTACTTCACGTACTCCGCCTACTTCACGTACTTCGCCTACTTCGTCAGTTTCGCCAGCGAGCCCGGGTAGAGGTACTTCTTCTCCGGGATCTTGGTGCTGTGCACCCAGGCGTTGAAGAAGCCGGTGAGGTCCTTTCCGGAGACCTTCTGGGCGAGCTTTTCGAACTGCGGCCAGGTCGCGTTGGAGCCGCGATGGTCGTGGGTCCACTGCTTGAGCGTCGCGAAGAACGCCTTGTCGCCTACGGTGCGGCGCAGGGCGTGGATCATCAGCGACCCCTTGTCGTACAACGCCGGGTCCAATTCCCTGCCCTTTCCGGGGTCGTAGAGCTTTACGCCCCAGTACTCGGGGTTGTTCTTCTGCTCCTCGACGGTGTCGTGGTAGAAGTACCCGTCGATGTCGGCGCCCTTGTGCTCCTCCCAGAGCTGGCTGGCGTACTGCGCGAAGCATTCGTTGAGGCAGCCGTTGCGCCAGTCGGCGACCGTGACGCTGTCGCCGAACCACTGGTGGGCGTCCTCGTGGGTCATCGACATGTCGAACATCGACCCGTCGTACGTGGGGCGGGTCTGCGTCTCAAGGGCTCCCGGGCCGTCGCCGTCGCCGCCGCTCACGACGATGCCGCCGGCGGAGGAGAACGGGTACGGGCCGAATTTCGACGAGAAGAAGTCGAGGATGTCCGGGAGCAGCCCCTCCCATTTCTGGCTCGCCGCCTCGGTGCCGGGGCTGTACGCGTGAATGACGGGCGTACCGTCCTTGAGCTTCGAGTGGTGCACGGTGAATTTGTCGACGGCGAAGGCGGTCAGATAGGTGGCCACCGGGCTGTCCTCGCGCCAGCGGAAGGTCTTGGTGGCCTTGCCGTCGGCGCTCTCGCCGGTGGTGGTCTTGCCGGGCAGTCCGCTGCCGATCGCGGTCCAACCGTCCGGGACGGTCGCCGTGAGCTGGAAGGTGGCTTTGTTCGACGGGTGGTCATTGCTCGGGTACCAGTCCCGCGAGGAATGCGGCTCCCCGGATACGTACGCGCCGCCGTCTTTCATGGTGTTCCAGGCGCCGCCGACCGGTTTGCCGGCGTAGCGGACGCGGACCGTGAACTTCTTTCCCTTGGCGAGTCGCCGGCCGGGGGTGATGTCCAGCTTGTGTTCGCCGGAGCGGGAGAAGGATTTCGCGGGGGCGCCGTCGATGTCGACGGAGGCGACGGTGAAGCCCTTCAGGTCCAGGCTGAAGCGGTCCAGGTCCTCGGTGGCCTTGGCGGTGACGGTGGTGTCGCCGTCGAGGTAGCGGGTGCGGGCGGGGTCGTAGCCGACGCGCACGTCGTAGTGCGAGACCCGGTAGCCGGAGTTGCCGTCGTCGGGGTAGTAGGGGTCGCCCACGCCGCTGCCGCCGATGGCGGCGGAGGCGGGGCCGGTGGAGAGGGCGAGGCTGCCGACGAGCGCGCCGAGCAGGGCGAAGCGGTGGGGTGTACGCATGAGGTGGCGTCCGTTCCTGTCGGCGTCAGCGGGTGGTGGTGGCGAGCTTCCAGACCACGTTGGCGATGGCGTTGGCGCTCATGGTCTCGGTCTTCGGGTCCACGTTGTCGATGCGGTCGCACGCCTCGTGCAGGCAGTTCCCGACGCCCGTGGTGAAGCCGGAGGTGGGGATTCCGGCCTTCCCGAACGACTCGTGGTCCGAGCCGCCGACGCCGATGTCGAAGGTGGGGAGCTTCTTGGCCGCGAAATAGTCCTCGAACGCGTCCGTGGCCTCCTTGCCGTCGTGCACGACGAGCCACTGCCGCACGTTCTTGGAGCCGGTCATGTCGAAGTTCAGATAGGTGTCGATCTTCTTGCGCTCGGCGGCCGGGAGCTTCTTGAGGTACCGCGCGGAACCGACCAGTCCCTCCTCCTCCGCGTCCCACCACGCGAACCGCAGATGCCGCTTCGGCTTCAGATGCCCCTTGGCCACGGCCTGGGCCGTGGCCAGAACGGCGGCCGAGCCGGACCCGTTGTCGTTGATCCCCGGCCCCGCCGGGACGCTGTCGAGGTGCGCGCCCGCGAACAGCGTGTGGTTCGCGTCCCCACCCGGCCAGTCCGCGATGAGGTTGTGGCCGACGGCCCCCTTGTACGTGAAGGAGTCGACGCGGGTCTTGAAGCCCGCCTTGTCGAGCACGCCCTTCACGTATTCCAGCGACTGCTCATGCCCCTTGGTGCCGAAGGCGCGGTTTCCGCCGTCGCGGTCCGCGATCTTCTGGAGGGCGTTCAGGTGCGGCATGACGTCCTGCTCCGAGATGGCGGGCGGCCCCGCCTGGGTACGGGCCGGGTCGGCCCCAGCGGGCACGGCCCCGGTCCCGAGCAGCACGAGCCCGAGCCCCACGGCCCCGACCGTGTACGTACGACGGCTGGCCAACTTCATGGACACTCCTCCAGTCGGTCGAAACTCCAGCACCGAAAAGTGCCTTCGCCGACCAGACGCCCGACGGGGGCCGGGGTTGCGCCGCCCGCTCCGCGTATCACCCCGCGAGCTGAAACCACACGGCTTTCCCTGGCCCCGGCCCGTGCGCGCACACCCCCCACTCCGACGCGCACGCCCCGATGAGCAGCAGCCCCCGCCCGTTCTCCCGCGCGTCGCTCGGCGCGCTCTCCTTGGGCAGGCCCGGAGCCTCCTTGGGCAGGCCCGGAGCCCCGTCGTGGACCAGTACGCGCAGCGATCCTCCGACGTCCCACTCGGCGTAGAGCGTCACGGGAACCGAACACCCGCTGCCGATACAGGCGTTGACGGCGTTGGTGACGGCTTCGGAGGTGAGGAGTACGGCGACGTCGACGAGATCGGCCCGGCCCGCGGCCGCGAGTGCCGTGCGCATGGCCTGGCGGGCGGTATGGACCCACCCGGGGCGGGGTGGGAAGACGAGGGAGAAGTCTGGCCGCGGGGGTTCGGCGGTCGCGGTGCTGGGACACATGCGTGACTCCTTTGGTCACGGGGGGCCCAGTCCCCTGGCGGGCGCGGTCGCGTAGGCGCGGACATGTCGACGTGCTGAGGACACGTTGTGCGTACACGCCTACGGGACGCTTCCGGTTTACGCCGGGGCGGGCGATTCGTCTTCGACAGTAGGGAAGAGATTTCGTAAGTTACAACCGCTTCCGCGCTATCTCCCTCGGACGAGTGGGTCCGCAGCGCCTGCGTGGACTGGCAGTTGAGGGCGCGCGAGACTGTGCGGCGAGGTGAGGAGGGTGGATGCCACCGAGGAGTCAACCGAGCGAACGGCAGCGACGGCTAGGTGTCGAACTGCGAAAGCTGCGTATCGGCGCCGGGCTTTCGGGGGATCAGGCCGCGGCGATCATCGACGCGGACCGCCAACGCGTCAGCAATATCGAGGCCGGCCGTGTTGACGTGCCACGCAATGGCCTGCACAAGCTGCTCCGCGCCTACGGCTGCTCGGAGGGACCGCTCTTCGAGGGGCTCATGGCGATGGCACAGGACCGGGGGAAGGGCTGGTGGGATTCCTATGCGGATGTCATGGGGCGGCCAGCACTTGACCTGGCCGAATTGGAATCCCAGTCCGTCAGTATCCGGTCTCACGAACTGCTGCTCATCCCGGGCCTATTCCAGACTGTTGACTACGCGCGAGCCGTCTGCGAAACCGCTGACGGCCGCGAGGAGGTCGTGGGTCGGTATGTGGAGTTCCGCATTGCCCGACAGCAGATCCTCTATCGTGATACGCCCGTGGCCTGTCACGCCGTGATCCATGAAGCAGCGCTCCACACGCGGGCAGGCAGCCCCCGCACCATGCGGCAGCAACTGAGTCGGCTCATCGAGATGGCCCGGCTCCCCAATGTCACGGTGCAGATCTTCCCGTTCGAGGCGGGCGCGTACTCCGCGATCAGCCGTGCCTTCGTCATCTTCGGCCGCGCGACGCCGGACCTCGACACCGTGCGCCTGGAGCGTCCGGTCAACTCTGCAGTCCTGCGGGACGAGGATCAGGCGGGCAAGTACAAGAGGATTTTCGACAAGCTGACCGAGTTGGCGCTACCACCGGTTGACCCTGATACCCGCCCTGAGTCCCATGAAGCCCGGGATTCCTTGAGCCTCATTCAACATGTCATGTATGCCCTCTGAAGGAGTCACATGTCCAGCTTCATATGGCAGAAGTCGTCGTTCAGCGGTAGTGGCCAGGACGACTGCGTGGAGGTGGCGGCCGGGCTCGACGGCCGTATCCATGTCCGTGAGAGCGATGAGCCGGAGGCGGTGCTGGCGGCGAGTCGTTCCGCCTGGGGGGCGTTTCTCAGGAGCGTCAAGGCGGGTGGCTGAGGCGGTACGCGGCGTAGGAGGAGAGCCATGCCCAAGCTCATATGGCAGAAGTCGTCGTACAGCACCAGCGGGCAGGATGACTGCGTCGAGGTGGCGGTTGGGCCCGACGGTCGTATTCGTGTCCGTGAGAGCGATGCCCCGGATGTGGTACTGGCGGCGAGTCGTTCTGCCTGGGGGGCGTTGCTCAAGAGCATCAAAGCAGGTGGCTGAGGCGGTACGCGTCGTGAAAGGAAGGCCATGCCAGAGCCTCGTCAGTGGCAGAAGTCGAGCTTCAGCGGAGGCAGCACCAACGGTGAGTGCGTCGAAGTAGCGGCCGGGCTCGACGGCCGTATCCGTGTCCGTGAGAGCGACGCCCCAGACACCGTACTGGCGGCCGACCGCGCCGCCTGGAGCGCGTTCCTCAAGGCCGTCAAAGCCGAGAGCTGAGCCGCCGACGCGCCGGCGGGGGCATCCCCCAGCCGGCGCGTCGGCTCAGCCCGGTCCCGTACGGAACGGGACCGATCAGAAGTCGTCGTCGAAGGAGACCGAGCCCTCCACCGCCGTCTGGTAAGCAGACGCGCGGCGCTCGAAGAAGTTCGTCAGTTCCTGGACGTTCTGGAGTTCCATGAAGGAGAAGGGGTTCTCCGAGCCGTAGACGGGCGGGAAGCCGAGGCGCTGGAGGCGCTGGTCGGCTACGCACTGGAGGTACTCGCGCATGGAGTCGGTGTTCATGCCGGGGAGGCCGTCGCCGCACAGGTCGCGGCCGAATTGGAGTTCCGCCTCGACGGCCTCCTTGAGCATGGCGGTGACCTGGTGTTCCAGCTCGTCGTCGAAGAGGTCCGGCTCCTCTTCGCGGACGGTGTCGACGACCGAGAACGCGAAGTTCATATGCATCGTCTCGTCGCGGAAAACCCAGTTGGTTCCGGTGGCGAGGCCGTGCAGGAGGCCGCGGGAGCGGAACCAGTAGACGTAGGCGAAGGCGCCGTAGAAGAACAGGCCCTCGATGCACGCCGCGAAGCAGATGAGGTTGAGCAGGAAGCGGCGGCGGTCGGCCTTCGACTCCAGGCGGTCGATGTTCTCGACGGAGTCCATCCACTTGAAGCAGAACTGCGCCTTCTCCCGGATGGACGGGATGTTCTCGACGGCGGCGAACGCCGCCGCGCGGTCCTCCGGGTCGGGGAGGTAGGTGTCGAGCAGCGTCAGATAGAACTGGACGTGCACGGCCTCCTCGAAGAGCTGCCGCGACAAGTACAGCCGGGCCTCGGGGGAGTTGATGTGCTTGTAGAGCGTCAGGACGAGGTTGTTCGCCACGATCGAGTCGCCGGTCGCGAAGAACGCGACGAGCCGGCCGATCATGTGCTGCTCGCCCGGCGACAGCTTGGCGAGGTCGGCGACGTCGGAGTGGAGGTCGACCTCCTCGACGGTCCAGGTGTTCTTGATCGCGTCGCGGTAGCGGTCGTAGAAGTCCGGGTAGCGCATCGGGCGCAGGGTCAGCTCGAAGCCCGGGTCGAGGAGGTTCTTGGTGCCGGTGGTGGCAGTGGTGGCGGTGTGGGTGGCCGCGGCGCCGGTGTCGGGGGACGCGTTCTTCTCGGGTGCGGTGGTCATCGTTACTGGCACGCCTCGCAGGACTCGGGGTTTTCCAGGGAGCAGGCGACGGCCTCGGGATCGGCCGCCTGAGCGGGGACGGGGGGAGGGGTGGGGGCCGCCGCCCCGGGAGTGGGGTCGGGCGCGGGCTGCGCGCCGCCGCCCGTACCGCGCGCGGACTGGGCGATACGGGTCGCGGGCCGCGAGCGGAGGTAGTACGTGGTCTTGATGCCGCGCTTCCAGGCGTACGCGTACATCGAGCTGAGCTTGCCGATGGTCGGCGAGGCCATGAACAGGTTCAGCGACTGGCTCTGGTCCAGGTACGGCGTACGGGCCGCGGCCATGTCGATCAGGGCGCGCTGCGGGATCTCCCACGCCGTGCGGTACAGCTCGCGGGTCTCGGCGGGGATCCACTCCAGCTCCTGCACGGAGCCGTTGGACTCGCGCAGCGCGTCGCGGGTGCGCGCGTCCCACAGCCCCAGCGCCTTCAACTCCTCGATCAGATAGGCGTTGACCTGGAGGAACTCCCCGCTCAGCGTCTCGCGCTTGAAGAGGTTGGAGACCTGCGGCTCGATGCACTCGTACACGCCCGCGATCGACGCGATGGTGGCCGTCGGCGCGATGGCCAGCAGCAGCGAGTTGCGCATGCCGGTCGTGGCGATACGGGCGCGCAGCGCCGCCCACCGGTCCGCCCAGCGCGGCTCGGCGTTCGGGTAGTGGTCCGGATGGAGCACGCCCCGGGCCGTACGCGTCGCGGACCAGGCCGGATGCGGGCCGTGCCGCTCGGCGAGGGCGGCGGACGCCTCGTACGCGGCGAGCATGATGCGCTCGGAGATCCGGGTGGACAGCTCGGCGGCCTCGGGGGAATCGAAGGGCAGCCGCAGCCGGAAGAAGACGTCCTGGAGGCCCATCAGGCCCAGACCCACCGGCCGCCAGCGGGAGTTGGAGTTCCCCGCCTGCTCGGTCGGGTAATAGTTGATGTCCACCACGCGGTCGAGGAAGGTCACGGCGGTACGGACCGTGGCGTCGAGGCGCTCCCAGTCCATCTGGCCGTCCGCGCCCAGGTGCGCCGCGAGGTTGACGGAGCCGAGGTTGCAGACGGCCGTCTCGCCGTCGTCGGTGACCTCCAGGATCTCGGTGCACAGGTTCGAGGAGTGCACGACCCTGCCCGGCTCGGCGGTCTGGTTCGCGGTGCGGTTGGCGGCGTCCTTGAACGTCATCCAGCCGTTGCCGGTCTGCGCGAGGGTGCGCATCATGCGGGCGTAGAGGACGCGCGCCGGGATCTGCTTGACGGCCAGGCCCGCCGCCTCGGCCGCGCGGTACGCGGCGTCGAACTCCGCCCCGTACAGGTCGACCAGCTCCGGCGCGTCCACCGGCGAGAACAGCGACCAGTCGGCGTCGGCCTCGACGCGGCGCATGAACTCGTCCGGGATCCAGTGCGCCAGATTGAGGTTGTGCGTGCGCCGCGCCTCCTCGCCGGTGTTGTCGCGCAGTTCCAGGAACTCCTCGATGTCCGCGTGCCACGTCTCCAGGTAGACGCAGGCCGCGCCCTTGCGCCGGCCGCCCTGGTTGACGGCGGCGACGGAGGCGTCGAGGGTCCGCAGGAACGGGACGATGCCGTTGGAGTGGCCGTTGGTGCCGCGGATCAGGGAGCCGCGGGAGCGGATGCGGCTGTACGAGAGGCCGATGCCGCCGGCGTGCTTGGAGAGCCGCGCGACCTGGTGGTAGCGGTCGTAGATCGAGTCGAGCTCGTCCCGCGGCGAGTCCAGCAGATAGCAGGACGACATCTGCGGGTGCCGGGTGCCGGAGTTGAAGAGGGTGGGGGAGGAGGGCAGGTACGACAGCGAGCTGGTGAGCCGGTACAGCTCGGCGACGTCCTCCAGCGCCCGTACGGAACGGTCCTCGGCGAGGCCGCACGCCACGCGCAGCAGGAAGTGCTGGGGGGTCTCGATGACCTGCCGGGTCAGCGGGTGGCGCAGCAGGTAGCGGCTGTGCAGCGTACGGAGCCCGAAGTAGCCGAACCGGTCGTCGGCGCCGTCGGCGAGCGCCTGGTCGACCAGAGCGTCGAGCCGGTCGGCGTGCGCCGTCACGAACGCCGCGGTCTCGTCCGCGATCAGGCCCTCGCGGTGGCCGGTGGCGACGGAGGCCGAGAAGGAGAGCGCGCCCTGGCCGGCCGCCTCGGCGGCGATCGCGAGGGTCAGCAGCCGCGCGGCCAGCCGCGAGTACTCGGGCTCCTCCGCGATCAGCCCGGCGGCGGCCTCGGTGGCCAGCGACCGCAGTTCGGCCGCGTCCGAACCGGGATGGCGGCCGCGCAGCGCGGCGGCGGCGACCTTGCCGGGGTCGGTGGCGGGCAGATCGGCGGTGAGATCGGTCAGGGTGCGCAGCAGCGCGGTACCCGGGCCGTCGGCCGCTGCCTCGGCTGCCTCGGCTGAGGCGGCGTCGGCTGAGTCGGCGTTGGCTGAGACCGGATCGGCTGAGACCGGATCGGCGGGCGCGATGGTCACGGTGTGGCTCTCCCTCGCTCGGCGGGGGCCAGGAGGGGAGGGCGCGACGGGCGCGTACGGGCGCGACCCGGGAAAGGGCGCACCGCACGGCGTCCACCGGCCCAACCCACGAGGCCCGGACGTATTCGACGCCCAGGCCGGGCATGGCGGCTCGGCCAGGGGCGTACGTACTGTCGGCAGGTCCTCGGACTGGTGAGTGCTTAAATGCGCACACATACACCGTTGCGGGACAGTTCCGGATTCGCACCGGATTCCCCTGCGGCGACAGCGAGCATGAGCATACATCTTGTGCTGGCGGTCGCACGCACCCCCACATCTTGTGTCGCTCTCCGTGCGAAGTGGGAATAATGTGCCGGTGCCGGTGCCGGTGCCGGTGCCGGTGCCGCTGCCGCGGCGGGGCTTTGCCCCCTGGTGGTTCTGCCACGCTCCGGGGTGCAGTTCCCCCGCGCCCCGGGGGCCTTTCCGCGGCCGGCGGGCCGCTTCTCCGCGGCTGCCGCGCCCCTTCGGCACGGCCGTCCCGCCGCTTGGCCGTGACCTTCGCGCCGCTTCGGCGCGGCTTTGCCGGCCGCTGTTGCGGCGCGGGGCTTTGCCGCCGGCGGTTGCGGCGTGGGTCCGCCGCGGCTGCGGCGTGCTTTCGCCGCGGGGCGGCATAGCGACGGACGTAGGTCTGCCACGGGCTCGGCGTGGGCCGGGCGCGGGTCCGGGGCGGGTCCGCCGGGGGTCGGTTGAGGCCCGCTGTGGATCCGGCGGAGGCCCGCCGTGGGCTGGTGAAGGTCCGCCGTGGGCCCGGCGCGGGCCTGGCATGGGCCCGCCGTTGGCCCGCCGCGGGGCCGGCGGAGGTCTGCCGTGGGCCCGGCGGAGGCCCGCCGTGGGGCTGGCGGAGGCCCGCCGTGGGCTCGGCAGGGTTTCGCTGCGGGGGCGGCATAGGGACGGATCCCTGTGGGGCCGACGGAGGTCCGCCGTGGGCCCGGCGCGGGCCTGGCATGGGTCCGCCGTGGCTCTGGCGGAGGTGGGTGCGGCATGGGTTCGGTACGGGTCCGTCGTGGGTACCGGCCTGAGCCCGGCATGGGGCCGCCGTTGGTCCGCCGTGGGGCCGGCGGAGGTCTGCCGTGGGCCCGGCGCGGGCTTGGCGCGGCCCGGCATGGGTCCGCTGTGAGGTCGGCCGAGGCCCGCCGAGGGCCCCGCACGGGCCCCGTGGTTCCGGCATACGTCCGGCGTGGGGTGCCGTGGGTCCGCTGTCGTGGTGTCGGCTTCTTGCCATGCGCGTGGGCCCGGTGTGTTGGTTGTGCATGACACGGGCCCCGCTTTTCCCTGCTGCAACAAGCGTATTGACGCCTGGTCCCGTGCCCGATCCGTTGACCGTGCTCGGTCAGCGGAGTTGGCTCGTCCGCGGTCGGCCCGCCCCGGGCACCCGGCACCCGGCACCCCGTCACCTCAGGAGGAGACGAGATGGGCAGTCACACGCGTCACGCACGTCACGCGCGCATGGCCGTCGTCGGGGCCGGGATGTGCTCGCTCGTGCTGCTGCCGGTGGCGGCGGCAGCCGCCTGGCCGGAGGCGCCGCGTACGGAACGCGCCGGCTTCGTCTCCGGCGGCGCACAGGCCGCCGGCTCCTTCGGCGGCGCGGCCATCTCCGCGAACGGCCGCTACGCCGTCTTCTCCTCGGACGCCGCGGACCTGGTGCCCGGCGACACCAACGGACAGCAGGACCTCTTCGTCAAGGACCTGCGGACCGGCGCCACCGAGCGCGTCAGCGTCGCCTCCGACGGCACGCAGGGCGACTCCTGGTCGGCGGAGCCCGCGATCAGCGCGGACGGCCAGTACGTCGCCTTCACCTCGGCGGCCACCAACCTCGTACCAGGTGACGACAACGGCACGGCCGACGTCTTCGTACGCGACCGCCGCACCGGCCAGACCGAACGGATCACCGACGACGGTACGGGCACGAGCACGGGTACGGGCGCTGGCCCAGGGAACGCGACGGCCCGCGGCTCCCGAACCCCGGCGATCAGTGCCGACGGTACGGGCGCGGGAGCGGGAGCTGGTACGGGTGGCCGCACAGGGAGCGGGGCCCGCGGCTTCCGGTCACCGGCGATCAGTGACGACGGCGCGGGAGCGGGTACGGGAGTTGGCCCAGGGAACGCGACGGCCCCCGGCTCCCGAGCGCCAACGATCAGTGACGACGGCACTGGTACGGATACGGGGCCAGGCATCGGCGCAGGCGTTGGCACAAGGAGTGCGGCCCCCGGTGGCTCCCAGGCCCCGGCGATCAGCGCCCACGGTACGGACATGGGTAAGGGCACGGGCGTTGGAGCCGGCACGGCCCCGGGCCCAGGGCGCCCGGCCTCCGGCGGTTCCCGGGCCCCGGCGATCAGTGCCGATGGCGCTGTCGTCGCCTTCGTGTCCGACCGTTCCGATCTGGTGCCGGGGGACACCAACGAGGTGCAGGATGTCTTCGCGTACGACCGGCGTACGCGCGCCACTCGGCGTGTCAGTGTCGCGGATGGCGGCGGCCAGGCGGACGCGGCGTCCAACTGGCCGATCGTCAGCGCGGACGGCCGCCATGTCGCCTTCGCCTCGCGCGCGACCAACCTCGACGCCGGACCGCCGCCCCCGGATTCCCCCGCCCCGGAGCCCCGCCCGTACCCCTCGTACGTCCATGACCTGCGCACCGGCCGTACGCGCGCCGCGAGCGTCGCGTGGGACCCCGTACGGAACACCGGCAGGGTCGCCGCGCTCGGCGAGGACGGCCGTTGGGCGGTCTTCGAGGGCGGCGGCCCGGCCGTGCTGCGCGGAGGCGCGGGCCGCGCCATGAGTCTCTTCCTGCATGACCGCGACAGCGACAGCGACAGCGGCCTCGCGCCGACAGTCACCGCCCCCGGCCGGAACGTTTTCGCGCGCGGCGCCGCCCCCGGCGAGGCCGACGGCAGTCGGCCGAAGCACGGCACGGAGTAGGACACAAGCCGCAGTTCCCTCTGCCGCAACAGGCGTATTGAAGTCCTATGGGCCGTCCCACGCGTTGACCGTGTACGGCCGAGCGAGTTGGCTCGGTGGCCACGGAAGACTCTTGGGAGGGGAGAGTCAGGATGGACTTACCCAGACATGCGCCCAGACCTGCGCCCAGGCGCTCGCCAAAGCGCTTACCGGGTCGCCTGCTCCGACGCACGGCCGTCATCGGCACGGCAGCAGCCGCGCTCGCACTGCCGCCGACAGGAGCCGCCTGGGCCGGCTCGGGGGCGCGGCCGCACACGGAGCGCGTGAGCGTGGCCGCCGACGGGACGCAGGCGGCCGGCGGCTCGTACACGGAGGGGGTCTCGGCCAACGGCCGCTATGTGGTCTTCACCTCGGCGGCCGCCAACCTGGTGCCCGGTGACACCAATGGCGTGGACGACGTGTTCGTCAAGGACCTGCGGACGAAGAAAGTCGAGCGCGTCAGTGTGGCCACCGGCGGCGCCCAGGCGGATTCCCGGTCGTCCGGCGCGGCCATCAGCGCCGACGGGCGGTACGTCGCGTTCAACTCGGACGCCGCCAACCTGGTGCCGGGCGACGACAACGGCGCGGACGACGTGTTCGTACGGGACCGGCGCACCGGCCGCACGGAGCGCGTCAGCGTCGGCACGGCCACCGGCCCGCAGCTCTACAACGCCTGGATGCCGGCGATCAGCGCCGACGGGCGCGTCGTCGCGTACGCCTCGCGCCGCGCCGATCTGGCGCCGGGCGACACCAACAACGCCCAGGACATCTTCGCGTACGACCGCGGTACGCACACCACCCGGCGGGTGAGCGTCGCGAGCGACGGCGCGCAGGCGGATGGCCCGTCCACCGCTCCGGTCATCAGCGCGGACGGCCGCCATGTCGCCTTCACCTCGCGGGCGTCCAACCTGGACCCCGGCACGCCGACGGCCAAGGAGTCCGGCAAGCCCTCGGTCGCCAAGCCCAGGGAGTACCCCTCCTTCGTCCACGACCTGCGCACCGGGCGGACCCGCGCCCTGACGGTCGACTCCCAGGGGCGGACGGCCGGCGGCAGCGTCACCTCGCTCAGCGCCGACGGCCGGTACGCGGTCTTCCACAGCTACTGGCCCAACGTGGTGCCGCAGACCCCCACCCGCGAAGGGCGGATCTATCTGCGGGACCTCCGCGAGGGCAGTACGACCCTGGAATCGCTCGCGGGCGACGGCAGCCGGCCGGACAGCGCCTCGTACGGGGGCAAGCTCGCCGACGGCGGCCGGCTGCTGTTCTTCCACTCCTCCGCGACGAACCTCGTCCCCGGCGACACCAACAACGCCGCCGACATCTTCGTACGCGACCTGGAGACGGGCCGGGTCGAGCTGGTGAGCCTCGCCGACGACGACAGCCAGTCAACGACGTGGACGGACGCCGTCGACGTCGACGCCGCGGGCCGGATCGCCGTCTTCGATTCCGACGACAGCCACTTGGTCGCCGGCGACACCAACGGGGCCGCGGACGTCTTCGTACGGCACGTGGAGCCCTGAGCAGCACTGCTGAACGTACGGGCGGGGCCCCGGCTCGACAGCCGGGGCCCCGCCCTCTCCTCTCGTACGGCTCGTACGGCTCGTACGGCGCGTATGGCTCCCTGGCCCGTACGGTCCTTGCGTACGCCTCAGTGCCCGCCCGGCGCCCCCGCCGTCGCCGGCGGCAGCTCCGCCTGTACGCCCGGGTCGCCGACGTCCGCCGTGTAGTCCGACGGCGACGTCTCGTCCACGCCCGCCGGAGCCTTCACGGCCCGCAGCACGACGGTCAGCACGACCGTCACGATGACGTTGAGCACGAACGCGGTGAGCCCGATGTAGCCGATCTCGCCGATGCCCGGGATCTGGTCGTTGCTGCCGCCGAAGTGCTTCTGGGTGGGGCTCGCCACCCCGTACGCGGCGACGGTGCCGTAGACCATGCCGACCGCCCACCCGGCGAGCAGCGCCCACCGGTGGAACCAGCGCGTGAACAGGCCGCCCACCAGCGCCGGGAAGGTCTGGAGAATCCAGATGCCGCCCAGTAGCTGGAAGTTGATCGCCACCGTCTTGTCCATGGTGAGGACGAAGACCAGCGCGCCGACCTTCACCAGCAGCGACACCAGCTTGGAGACCTTGGCCTCCTGCGCCGGGGTGGCCGCGGGCTTGATGAAGTCCTTGTAGATGTTGCGGGTGAAGAGGTTGGCGGCGGCGATCGACATGATCGCCGCGGGGACCAGCGCGCCGATGCCGATGGCCGCGAAGGCGACGCCCGCGAACCAGTCCGGGAACATGTTCTCGAAGAGCTGCGGGATCGCGAGCTGGCCGTTCTTCACTTTGACCCCGGCCGCGATCGCCATGAATCCGAGCAGCGCCAGCAGTCCCAGCATCAGCGAGTACAGCGGCAGGATCGTGGTGTTGCGGCGGATCACGTTGCGGCTGCGGCTGGAGAGCGTCGCGGTGATCGAGTGCGGATACATGAACAGCGCGAGCGCCGAACCCAGCGCCAGCGTCCCGTACGCCCACTGCGCCTTGTCGCCGCTGGCCAGCTCGCCGCGCGGCTTCCCGGTGGCCGGATTGACCTGCTCGAAGGCGTGGCCCGCCTTCGCGAAGATGTCGTCGAAGCCGCCGAGTTTGATCGGGATGTAGATGATCGCGACCAGGATGACGATGTAGATCAGTCCGTCCTTGACGAACGCGATCAGCGCGGGCGCGCGCAGCCCGGACGAGTACGTGTAAGCGGCCAGCACGGCGAAGGCGATGAGCAGCGGCAGGTCCTTGACGAACCAGTTGGTGTTCTCGCCGCCGCCCACGCCCATCACGTCCAGGACCGCCTGGATGCCGACGAGCTGGAGCGCGATGTACGGCATCGTGGCGAGGATGCCGGTCAGCGCCACGGCCAGCGAGAGCCCCTTGGAGCCGAACCGGCCGCGCACGAAGTCCGAGGTGGTCACGTACCCGTGCTTGTGCGAGACCGACCAGAGCCGGGGCAGGAAGGTGAAGATCAGCGGGTAGACGAGGATCGTGTACGGGACCGCGAAGAACCCGGCCGCGCCCGCCGCGTACACGGCGGCCGGCACGGCGACGAAGGTGTATGCGGTGTAGAGGTCGCCGCCGAGCAGGAACCAGGTGATCCAGGTGCCGAAGCTGCGGCCGCCGAGGCCCCACTCGTCGAGGCTCGCAGCGTTGTCAACGTTATCCGCGCGCCGCCAGCGGGCGGCCAGGAAGCCCATGACCGTGACGGCCACGAAGAAGAAGACGAAGACGCCGAGGGCGACGCCGTTCACGCCGTGGTTCATCGCTGCGCACCCGCCTTACGGGCCCGCTCGTGGCGGCGCACGATGACGTACGCGATGGAGGTCAGCCCGGTCGAGATCAGCACCCAGGCCATCTGGTACCAGTAGAAGAACGGGATGCCGATGAAGGCCGGGTCGGTCTTGGCGTACGAGCCGACCCACAGGATCGCGATGAAGGGGATGACGAGGCAGACGCCCGCCACGACGAGCGGCGCCGTGACGATGGGCCTCCGCTCGGCCTTGGGTGGTTCCGACATGGCACGCGCTCCGTCCCCTTGACCGATCTTCTGCGTAATGCGCAGGAAATCTAGAGGAGCCGCCCTCCGAACGTCACCCCCCGTCCGCATATCGGTACGGACACGCTTCACGGACCCGCAGGTCAGGGGGTATGAGCGTCAACCCGCCACGAGCACGGGGCCCCCTCAGCCCCAGCGCCCCCCAGCCCGCAGACCCCCTCAGTCCGTCGGCCTCCGCAGCCGCGCGACGAACTTGTACCGGTCACCCCGGTACACCGAGCGCACCCACTCCACCGGCTCGCCCCGCGCGTCCAGCGAGTGGCGGGAGAGGAGCAGCATCGGCAGGCCCACGTCCGTGCCGAGCAGGCCGGCTTCGCGCGGGGTGGCCAGGGAGGTCTCGATCGTCTCCTCGGCCTCGGCGAGGCGCACGTCGTAGACCTCGGCCAGCGCGGTGTAGAGGGAGGTGTACTTCACCAGGGAGCGGCGCAGCGCGGGGAAGCGCTTCGCCGACAGGTGGGTGGTCTCGATGGCCATCGGCTCGCCGCTCGCGAGCCGCAGCCGTTCGATGCGCAGCACCCGGCCGCCCGCGGTGATGTCGAGGAGTCCGGCGAGCCGGTCGTCGGCGGTGACGTAGCCGATGTCCAGGAGCTGGGAGGCGGGTTCGAGGCCCTGGGCCCGCATGTCCTCGGTGTAGGAGGTGAGTTGGAGGGCCTGCGAGACCTTCGGCTTGGCGACGAAGGTGCCCTTGCCCTGGATGCGCTCCAACCGCCCCTCGACGACGAGTTCCTGGAGTGCTTGGCGTACTGTCGTGCGGGAGGTGTCGAACTCCGCGGCCAGTGCGCGCTCTGGAGGAACCGGGGTGCCCGGGGGTAGTGTTTCGGTCATCTCCAGCAAGTGCCGTTTGAGGCGGTAGTACTTGGGGACGCGCGCGGTGCGCGTCACACCGGCCGCGCCGACGGCGCCGCCCTCCGTGGTGTCCCCGTCGGTCGTCAAGGTGCGCCTTCCTGACTCCGAACCTGCTGCCGTCACCGGCTCCTCCGTCCATTCGCGTCACATCGTGGCACGGGCGCGGCCCGAGCGGACCTGTGCCGCGGCTCCGACCTCAGGTGTCGGTCCGATAACGGACCTGACAGCGACTCTTATACACCCTTGACACCCCAAAAGGTCTAGGCCAAGCTGCGAGAACTGGTCTAAACCATTAAAGACCACAGTCGGTCCTTGAGGAGAGTGCTGTGAAGCGTGGGCTCATAGCGGCGACGGGTGTCGCGGCCATGTTGGTGAGTGTTGCGGCCTGTGGGTCCGGCGACGGTGACAAGAAGTCGGGCGCCGACGGATTCAAGGGCGAGACCTTGAACGTCTGGTTCATGGATGGCTCGAATCCGGCGAAGTGGACCAAGGACGTCCAGGCCGAGTTCGAGCAGAAGACGGGCGCCAAGCTCAAGATCACCATCCAGAAGTGGAACGGCATCCAGCAGAAGCTGACCACGGCGCTCTCCGAGTCCAACCCGCCGGACGTGGTCGAGATCGGCAACACCCAGACGCCGATGTACGCGCAGACGGGCGGTCTTGAGGACCTGTCCGATCTCAAGAAGGAGATCGGCGCCGACTGGACCGAGTCCATCAACAAGTCCTCCATCTTCGACGGCAAGCAGTACGCCGCGCCGTGGTGGGCCGCCAACCGCGTCGTCGTCTACAACAAGAAGATCTGGGCCGACGCCGGCATCAAGGACACGCCCAAGACGCGGACCGAGTTCCTCAAGGACCTCGACACGATCAAGAAGAAGGGCGACGCCGAGCCGCTCTACCTGCCCGGCCAGAGCTGGTACGTCCTCGACGGCATGATCCTCGCCCAGGGCGCCGACGTGGTGAAGAAGGACGGCAACAAGCTCGTCAGCAACCTCGGCGACCCGAAGGTCGCCAAGGCCATGGACATCTACAAGCAGTACCAGGCGTTCAGCACCGCCCCGAAGGACAAGGACGAGGCCAACCCGCAGCAGGGCGAGGTCTTCGGCAAGGGCAAGGTCGGCGCGTTCATCGGCATGGGCTGGGAGGCGAACGTCGCCATCAAGACCAACCCGGCCATCGCCAAGGACATCGGCTACTTCACCCTCCCCGGCGAGACCGCGGACAAGCCCGAGGGCGTCCTCCTCGGCGGCTCCAACCTCGCCGTCGCCGCGGGCAGCAAGAAGCAGGACCTCGCCAAGGAGTTCCTGAAGGTCGCGCTGTCCGACAAGAACGAGGGCGCGCTGGCCAAGGAGGTCGGCAACATCCCCAACAAGCAGTCCCTGCTGGACAACGTCAAGGGCAACCCGGCCGCCGAGGCGGCGACCCCCGCCGTCGCGGGCGGCGGCACCACCCCGCTGGTCCCCGAGTGGGCCGCGGTGGAGAACGAGCCGAACCCGATCAAGGCCTACATGACGGCCGTCCTGACCGGAAAGTCCGCCGACGAGGCCGCCAAGCAGGTCGAGTCCGACATGAACAAGCGGCTCAGCCAGAAGCAGTGAGCCCGGCGGGCCCGCGCCCGCACGTCACCTCCGTACGGACCGGTGCACCCCGGTCCGTACGGACTTCCGTCCGTACGGACCCATAACGCCCGCCGGCCGACGGCGCCGCTCCGTCGGCCCCGGCCGCCCGGCCCGGGCCCCGGCTGCCCGCCGGCTCCGTACGGGCCCCTGGTACGACCACGCACGGCGCGCTCGGCGCAGGAAGAAGAACCCCATGTCCATCGAGTCGAAAGAGGTCCCCGCGGACCTCGTCGCCCCTGGGGCCGGGAGCGCCGGGCCACCACCGGGCAAGCGCGCCCGCGGCACCGGACAGGGCGCGAGAGGCGGCGCGGCGCCGTATCTCCTGATCCTGCCGGCGGCCCTGGTCACCGTCGTACTGCTCGGCTGGCCGCTGGTCAACAACGGCCTCATCTCGTTCCAGAACCTCAATCCGCGCCAGCTCATCCAGCACGTCACGGAGTGGACCGGGTTCGACAACTACTCCGGGCAGCTCGGCAGTTCGGACTTCTGGAGCGTCGTGCTCCGGACCGTCCTGTTCACCGCCGTCAACGTCTTCCTGATCATGCTGATCGGGTCCCTGATCGGGCTGCTCCTCGCCCGGCTCGGCAAGAGGATGCGGCTGCTGCTGATGCTCGGCCTCGCGCTCGCCTGGGCCATGCCCGTCATCGCCGCGACCACCGTCTTCCAGTGGCTCTTCGACGCGCGCTACGGCGTCGTCAACTACGTCCTGGACCAGCTCGGCTGGCACTCGATGGCCCACTACAACTGGATCGGCGACCAGCTCTCGACGTTCTTCGTCATCATCGTGCTGATCGTCTGGCAGTCGGTGCCCTTCGTCGCCTTCAACCTCTACGCGGCGACGACCACCATCTCCAAGGAGCTGTACGAGGCCGCGTCGCTGGACGGCGCCGGCGCCTGGAAGAGCTTCACCTCGGTGACGTTCCCGATGCTGCGGCCCTTCTTCCTGGCCACCACGTTCCTGGAGATCATCTGGGTCTTCAAGGCGTTCCCGCAGGTCTACGCCATCAACCAGGGCGGCCCCGACCACCTCACCGAGACCCTGCCCGTGCACGCGTTCGTGGAGGGCATGGGCAGCCAGCACTTCGGAGTGGGCGCGGCCATCTCCATCCTCACCATCCTGATCCTGCTGGCGCTGATGGCGTATTACTTCCGCATCGTCTTGAAGCAAGAGGAGGACGAGCTGTGAGGCGCTCACTTCTGGGCCGCGTCTGGCCGGGAGCGACCGCGGTCGTTCTCTTCATCGGCCTGGTGTTCCCCGTCTACTGGATGTTCGCCACGGCCTTCAAGCAGAACAAGGACGTCATCAGCGAGGTCCCGGTCTGGTTCCCGACCAGCCCGACCTTCGAGCACTTCGCCAAGGCCATGAACGCCGACGGCTTCTGGACGCTGGTCGGCAACTCCTTCACCGTCACCGTGCTCGCCGTCCTCTTCTCGCTGGTCATCGGCGTCTCCGCGTCCTTCGCGATCGCCCGTATGCGCTTCAAGGGACGCAAGAGCACCATCCTGGTCATGATGATGGCGCAGATGGCCCCCTGGGAGGTCATGGTCATCGCCATCTACCTGGTGGTGCGCGACGCGGACATGCTCAACAGCCTGGTGCCGCTCACCGCCTTCTACACGATCATGGTGCTGCCCTTCACCATCCTGACGCTGCGCGGCTTCATCGCCGCCGTGCCCAAGGAGCTGGAGGAGTCCGCCATGGTCGACGGCTGCACCCGCCGGCAGGCCTTCGTCAAGGTCGTCTTCCCGCTGCTGGCCCCCGGCCTGATGTCCACCTCGCTGTTCGGCTTCATCACCGCCTGGAACGAGTTCCCGCTCGTCCTCATCCTCAGCAAGGACCCCTCCGCCCAGACCCTCCCGGTCTGGCTCACCGGATTCCGCACCACCTTCGGCGACGACTGGGGCGCCACCATGGCCGCCTCCTCCCTCTTCGCCGTCCCCATCCTCGTCGTCTTCCTGATCCTGCAGCGCAGGGCGGTCGGCGGACTCACCTCCGGCGCAGTGAAGGGATAACGCTCGCCCATGACGACACTCGCACGCGACACCGACACCCTGACCCGAGACGCGCTCACCGTCCTGCAACCCGGCTTCACCGGCACCGAGGCCCCGGACTGGCTGCTGCGCAGGATCGGTGAGGGGCTCGCCTCCGTCGCCCTGTTCGGCCGCAACGTCGCCACGCCCGAGCAACTCGCCGCCCTCACCGCGCGGCTCCGCGCCGAACGCCCCGACATCCTCGTCGCCATCGACGAGGAGGGCGGCGACGTGACCCGGCTGGAGGTCCGTACCGGCTCCTCCTTCCCCGGCAACTTCGCGCTCGGCGCCGTCGACGACCCCCAGCTCACCCGGGCCGTCGCCCGCGAGCTGGGCCGCCGGCTCGCCGAGTGCGGCGTCAACCTCAACTGGGCGCCGTCCGCCGACGTCAACTCCAACCCCGGCAACCCGGTCATCGGCGTCCGCTCCTTCGGCGCCGACCCGCACCTCGTCGCCCGGCACACCGCGGCCTACGTCGACGGGATGCAGTCCGCCGGCGTCGCCGCCTGCACCAAGCACTTCCCCGGCCACGGCGACACCACCGTCGACTCGCACCACGACATGCCGCGCATCGGCGCCGACCTCGGCACCCTCTACGCCCGCGAGCTGACGCCGTTCCGGGCCGCCATCGCGGCCGGCACCAAGTCCGTGATGAGCGCCCACATCCTGCTGCCCGCGCTCGACCCGAGCCTGCCGGCCACCCTCAGCCCGACCACGCTGCACGGCCTGCTGCGCGCCCCCGAGAGCGAGGGCGGCCTCGGCTTCGACGGGCTGATCGTCACCGACGGCATGGAGATGCACGCCATCGCCGGCACCTACGGCATCGAGCACGGCAGCGTGCTCGCCCTCGCCGCGGGCGCCGACGCCATCTGCGTCGGCGGCAACACCGCCGACGGGGACACCGTGCTGCGGCTGCGCGACGCGCTCGTCGCGGCCGTACGCGCCGGGGAACTGCCCGAGGAGCGGCTCGCCGACGCCGCGGCCCGGGTGCGCGCCCTGGCGCGCTGGACCTCGGAGGCGGGCGCGGTGGGGCAGGAGGGGACCGCGCCCGCCCCCGAGGTCGGGCTCGTCGCCGCCCGCCGCGCGCTGCGGATCACCGGCGCGTACGAACCGGTCACCGGGCCCGCGTACGTCGCCGCCTTCACGCCCGTCGCCAACATCGCCGTCGGCGACGAGACGCCCTGGGGGCCCGGCGCCGAACTCGCCGAACTCCTGCCGGGCACCGCGACCGGGACGTACGACGGCGAACTCGCCGCCGCGCAGGGGACGCCCAAGACGATCGCAAATGTGCTCGACGCAGCCGGGGAACGTAGGATCGTCGCAGTGGTACGCGACGTCCACCGGCACCCCTGGATGGCCGACGCACTGGAAGCCCTCCTCGCCGCCCGGCCGGACACGGCCGTCGTCGAGATGGGCGTGCCCCAGGCGCCGCCCGCCGGAGCGCCGCACATCGCGACTCACGGGGCCGCCCGCGTCTGCGGACGGGCCGCCGCGGAGGTCATCGTCGGCAAGGGCGCCGGACGCTGAGCCCCGTGGTTCGTACGCAACACAGCCATTTGGAGGCACCCAGCATGTCCGCCACGATCCCCGATCGGCACAGCGAGCAGCCGGGCCGGATCATGTCCGGCGAAATCGTCGAGCAGCCCGCGGTGCTGCGCCGCATCCTCGACGAGGGCGGGCCGAAGATCCGGGAGATCGCCGAGGCCGTCGCCGCGAAGAAGCCGCGGTTCGTCCTCCTGACCGCGCGCGGCACCTCCGACAACGCGGCGCTGTACGCGAAGTACCTGCTGGAGGTGCGGCTCGGCATCCCGTGCGGCCTCACCTCGATGTCCACCACGACGGCGTACGGCGCCCAGCCGGACCTCACCGACGTGCTGGTCATCACGGTCTCCCAGTCCGGCGGCTCGCCGGACCTGGTGGCCTCCACCAAGGCGGCCCGCGAGGCCGGCGCGATCACGCTGGCGGTCACCAACAACGCCGAGTCGGAGCTGGCCGCGGTCTCCGAGTTCCACATCGACGTGCTGGCGGGCCCGGAGAAGGCGCTCCCCGCCACCAAGACGTACACCGCCGAACTGCTCTCCCTCTACCTCTTCGTCGAGGGGCTGCGGGGCGGCGACGGCGCCGCGGCGGCGGCCCTGCCCGACCTGGCCCAGCGCATCCTGGCCCGCGGCGCGGAGGTCAAGCAGCTCGCCGGCCGCTACCGCTTCGCGGAGCGGATGGTCCTGACCTCGCGCGGCTACGGCTACCCGACCGCGAAGGAGGCCGCGCTGAAGCTGATGGAGACCAGCTACATCCCGGCGCTCTCCTACTCCGGCGCGGACCTGCTGCACGGCCCGCTCGCCATGATCGACGCCATCTCGCCGGTCATCGCGATCGTCACCGACGGCAAGGGCGGCGAGGCGCTCCAGCCGGTCCTGGAGCGGCTGCGCGGCCGGGGCGCGGACCTCGTGGTCATCGGCGACGAGGCCGAGGTCGCCAAGGCGTCCGCGGGCTTCGCCCTGCCCACCGACGGCGTCCCCGAGGAGCTCCAGCCGATCCTGGAGATCCTCCCGCTCCAGCTCCTGGCCTACGAGGTCACCATCGCCCGCGGCCAGGACCCGGATGCCCCCCGCGCGCTGGCCAAGGTCACCGAGACCCGCTGAGCCCGTACGCACGCACGACAGGGCCCCTCACCCGCCGGGTGAGGGGCCCTGTCGCGCCGAAGTGGGCTCTCGCCGTCGTGAAAACACTTCGGGCCGCGGCGCCAGGACGGGACCCTCAACCCGACCGGCACCGCAGCCCGGAGCAGACATCGGCCGACCGGTGGCGCGAGGTGTGCGGGCCCCGCGGCCGGTGAGGCCGACTGAGGTCCGGGACGCGGTCAGGGCAGAGAGCGCCACGGTCCTCGATCCGCCCTCCTGTGCGGGGAGAGCGGAGGCTTTACCAGACCATTGTGGACTAGACCATTCGCCGCTGTCTATGCGTACGCCCGAGTAATGCGGGCCCGTACGCGGAAGATCCCGCGCCCCGGCGACTCCGGCGGCCGGCGGCCCGGCGGTCCGGCGCCTCGGCGACCGTACCGGGACAGCCGCCGACAACGGCCTCCCATGGGAACGCGGGTACGCTCACAGCCGTGCCTTCCATGAACGACCTGGTCCGCCAGCACACCGCCCTCAGCGACTCCGACCTGGAGTGGCTGCACCTGCTGGTCTCCGAGTGGCAGCTCCTCTCCGACCTCTCCTTCGCCGATCTCGTCCTGTGGGTCCCCACCCTCGACGGCACGCGGTACGTCTCCGTGGCCCAGATGCGGCCCAACACGGGGCCCACCTCGTACCAGGACGACATGGTCGGCCACCTGGTGCCGCGCGGCCGCCGGCCCATGCTGGACGCCGCGCTCGACGAGGGCCGGATCGTCCGCGAGGGCGACCCGGAGTGGCGCGAGGAGGTGCCCGTACGCGTCGAGTCCATCCCGGTCCGGCGCGAGGGCCGGGTGCTCGGGGTCATCGCCCGCAACACCAACCTGCTGACCGTACGGACCCCGAGCCGGCTGGAGCTGACCTACCTCCAGAGCGCCTCCGACCTCGCCCAGATGATCGCCGCGGGCGCGTTCCCCTTCCCCGGCCAGCAGGTCGACATGGACGCCTCGCCGCGCGCCGGCGACGGCCTGATCCGCCTCGACGCCGACGGCATCGTGCAGTACGCCAGCCCCAACGCGCTCTCCGCCTACCACCGGCTCGGCCTCGCCGCCGACCTCGTGGGCCACCATCTGGGCGAGACGACCGCCGAGTTGGCCCCCGCCCGGGGCCCCGTCGACGAGGGGCTGGCCAAGCTCGCCAGCGGCTGGGCGCCGCGCGAGTTCGAGGTCGAGGGCGAGGAGGGCGTCATTCAACTGCGCGCCATCCCGCTCAAACCGAAGGGCAACCACATCGGTTCGCTGGTGCTGCTGCGCGACGTCACCGAACTGCGCCGTCGCGAACGCGAATTGATCACCAAGGATGCGACCATCCGGGAGATCCACCACCGGGTCAAGAACAACCTTCAGACCGTCGCCGCGCTGCTGCGCCTCCAGGCCCGCCGGATCGGCTCGGGGGAGGGGCGGGACGCCCTGGAGGAGGCGGTCCGCCGGGTCGGCTCGATCGCCATCGTGCACGAGACGCTGTCCCAGAATCTGGACGAGCGGGTGGAGTTCGACGAGATCGCCGACCGCGTGCTGGCCATGGTCGCCGAGATCGCCCCGGGCAAGGTGACCGGCCGGCGCACCGGCCGCTTCGGCGTCCTCGACGCCGAGGTCGCCACCCCGCTGTCCATGGTGCTCACGGAGGTCCTGCAGAACGCCCTGGAGCACGGCTTCGGCCCGGGGGAGCAGGGCACGGTCGAGGTGCTGGCGGTACGCTCCGCCGCCCGCGAGGACGCGCGGCTGCGGGTCACGGTGCAGGACGACGGGCGCGGCCTGCCGCCGGGCTTCGACGCCCAGCGCGCCGGGAACCTCGGGCTCCAGATCGTACGGACGCTGGTGGAGGGCGAGTTGGGCGGGAAGTTCGACATGGTGCCCGCGCCCGAGCGGGGCACGCGCGTCATCCTCGACTTCCCGGTGCGCGGCGAGAAACGCTGAGAAGCCGCACCGCTGAACGGTCGCGGCGCACAGCACTGAGCCCCGGACCGTGGATACGGTCCGGGGCTCCACAACTCACGTTGCTGTGCGCATCGGGGGTACTGCGCGCTGCGGCTCGGGGGCCGAGGGGCGTCGTCAGGCGGTAGCGTTACGCGCCCGGTTGCGAGCGGCGCGGCGCTTCATCGCGCGGCGCTCGTCCTCGCTGAGGCCACCCCAGACGCCGGAGTCCTGGCCGGACTCAAGCGCCCACTGCAGGCACTGCTCCATGACGGGGCAGCGGCGGCAGACGGCCTTGGCTTCCTCGATCTGCAGCAGCGCAGGACCGGTGTTGCCGATGGGGAAGAACAGCTCCGGGTCTTCCTCACGACAAACGGCGTTGTGACGCCAGTCCATGGCTGCTACCTCTCCTCGTATTGCGGGTACGTCGCTTGTGAATGTGAACGCTTTCACGAATCCCCCCGCGAATGAAGGGCCGACGCCACGTCGAAGAACGCGTGTGGTCCTAGAAAAGAGGAGGGGGTTCGGGCTCTCAAGGGGGCCGGTGATGAGCGGCCGTCCCGATCGCCATGAAGAGAGTCGCAAACCTCGGCGACGGATACAACCCCTTCCGGAAAGTTTTTTTGGATTCCTCGGTGTCGGCTAGGTCACAGCCGTACTTCCAGTGGGTGGAACCCAGCCTAAACGTTCGAGTGGAAGGACTTTAGGCCCTACCACTCACACAATCACACGCAGTGCCCGGCGTACGCCTGTGAACGTCACACTCGTTCGCAGTCCCAGGTGGTCGCCGTCCATCTGGAAGGGCAGTGGCACCTGGGAATGCAAGGTGAAGGCCGTCAAGTCGTGCAGCCCCACCACATGCTTGCCGCGCGGGCCGCGCTCCGGCGTTGACGTCATCAACTGGGCCACGTACCGAGTCGCCGCAGGAGTCGACAACTTGGCGAATCCGAGCAGGTCAAGGGCGGTGTCGAAGGACGCCTCGGGGGTGGCGTAAACCGGCCTGCTGCCGAAATACGTCCACGGCGAGGTATTGCAGATTATCGACACCACGAGATCCTCGACCGGATCCTCGCCCGGCCGTTCGAGGGTGATGGTGCCGTGCCGGCGGTTCGCCTCGCCCAGGAATTGCCGCAACACCTGTCGTGCGTACAGGGCATGGGTCGAACGCTTGCCGCGCTCCCGCTGCTGTTCCACCCGCCCGATCACCCCGGCGTCGAATCCCAGACCCGCGCAGAAGGTGAACCAGCGTTCCGGGACGCCCTCGTCGTCCGTCCCCGGAGTTCCGGACGCGAGGCCGAGGCCGACCGTGCGCTCGGTGCCCTCGCGCAGCGCGTTCAGCAGCGCGCCGGTCGCCTCCACGACGTCGTTGGGCAGCCCCAGCGCGCGGGCGAAGACATTGGTGGAACCGCCGGGGACCACGGCGAGCCGGGGCAGGCCCGCCGGATCGGGGCCGCCGCTCAGCAGGCCGTTGACGACCTCGTTCACCGTGCCGTCGCCGCCGAGCGCCACCACCAGCTCGGTGTTGCCGTCCTCGGCGGCCCGGCGCGCGAGGTCGCGGGCGTGCCCCCGGTACTCGGTGGTCGCGACCTCCAGCTTCAGGTCGCTGGCGAGCGCGTGCACCAGGACATCGCGGGTGCGGGCACTGGTGGTGGTTGCCGACGGATTGACCACGAGAAGCGCGCGCATGGGCGCCAGACTACCTACCTGGGGGTATGTGTCCCGCTCCTGGCCCATCCCGCCACCCGGCTACCGGCCCGCCCCAGCCCCCGCTCCCGCCGCCCGCGCCCCGCCCGTACGGACGCGGCCGCGCCGGGCGTACGGAACGGGCCTCGCGGCCGTACACAGCCCGGCCCACCGGCCCGTACGGACGCGGCCCGCGCCGGGCGTACGGAGCCCGGCGGCGCACTCCCTGGAGGGCCCCGCGCGGGCCCGGCGGGCTACCCTTCAGGGGTGAGTCCCAAGCAGAGCCCCAACGCCGCCCCAGCCCCCGCGCCGGCCGGCCCGCGACCGGCCCGGCTGACCGCGGCGGCGGCGCTCGCCGCCGTCGAAGGCGTGGCCCTCGCCGGCCTCGGCATCTACATGCTGGTCATGGGGCTGGTGGGCGACCCCGACAACCGGATGCAGGCGGAGACGGGCGGGGTGACCGTGCTCGTCCTGGCCGCGCTGCCGCTGATCGCCGCGCGCGGGCTGCTGCTGCGGCGGCGCTGGAGCCGCGGCCCCGCGATGATCACGCAACTGCTGTCGCTGCCCGTCGCCTGGACGCTCATCAGCAACGGCGGCGCGCTGATCGCCGTCGGAGCGGTGCTCGCCGCCGTCGCCGTGGTCGTCCTGGTCTTGCTGGTCAATCCGACGGCCACCGAAGCGCTGGGCATCGGCCCCCGCGACGCGTAGCCCGGCTCAAGGCCGCCCCGAGGGGCGGCCGGGGTTTCCCGCGAGCCCGGGTCACTCCTCCACGAGCAGCTTGTCGCGGAGCTGCGCGAGCGTCCGGGCGAGCAGCCGCGAGACGTGCATCTGCGAGATGCCGACCTCCTGGGCGATCTGCGACTGCGTCATATTGCCGAAGAAGCGGAGCAGCAGGATCTTCTTCTCGCGCGGCGGCAGGTCCTCCAGCAGCGGCTTGAGGGACTCGCGGTACTCGACGCCCTCCAGCGCCTCGTCCTCCGCCCCCAGGGTGTCCGCGACGGCCGGGGACTCGTCGTCGGTGTCCGGCACATCCAGGGAGAGGGTGCTGTAGGCATTGGCCGACTCCAGCCCCTCCAGCACCTCCTCCTCGGAGATGCTCAGCCGCTCGGCCAGCTCGTGCACCGTCGGCGCGCGGCCGTGCTGCTGGGACAGCTCGGCGGTCGCCGTGGTCAGGGCGAGGCGCAGCTCCTGGAGCCGGCGCGGCACCCGCACCGCCCAGCCCTTGTCCCGGAAGTGCCGCTTGATCTCGCCGACGACCGTGGGCGTCGCGTACGTGGAGAACTCCACGCCGCGGTCCGGGTCGAACCGGTCCACGGACTTGATCAGACCGATCGTGGCGACCTGGGTCAGGTCGTCCAGCGGCTCCCCCCGATTGCGGAATCGCCGCGCCAGGTGCTCCACCAGCGGCAGATGCAGCCGCACGAGGTGGTTGCGCAGCTCGGCCCGCTCGGGCGAGCCCACCGGAAGCTCCCGCAGTTCGAAGAAGAGCGCTCGCGCACCACTGCGATCATGGGGGTCGTGGTGCTGGTGCCACGTCTGGTGCTGGTGCTGATCCATGTGGTCCGCCCGCTCTGGTCGGTCGCCGGGCTGCTCCGGCTCCACGTCCGCCGGGTGCGGCCGGGCAGGCTGTTGCGGGATGCCCGGGGCGCGCACTCCCCGCGATGATGCAGTACTCACGGAGCCCCCTCTTCTGTCACGGCTGTCCGGGACCTGCGCCGCGCTTCTTGTGCAGGCTGATGCTGACCGTACGGTCGTCGGCGACCGTCGAGTCGACCTCGCCGGCCAGCGCGGAGAGCACCGTCCAGGCGAAGGTGTCGCGCTCGGGGGCGCGGCCGTCCGTGGTGGGCGCCGAGACGGTCACCCGAAGCGCGTCCCCGACCAGGCGGAAGACGCAGCTCAGAACGGAGCCGGGAACGGCTTGTTGCAGCAGGATCGCGCACGCCTCGTCGACGGCGATGCGCAGGTCCTCGATCTCGTCGAGAGTGAAATCCAAACGGGCTGCGAGGCCGGCCGTCGCCGTTCGCAGTACCGACAGGTAGGCACCCGCAGCGGGCAGCCGGACTTCCACGAAGTCCTGAGTCCCGGGCTCGCCTGCGATAGGGGACACCCTCACCTCCAAGGTGGCACAAGCTTGTTGAGCTGTTACGAGCGCCGGTCCCGCAGTCCTCGTGACGGAGACTGGGGAGCCGGCGCGGCACATGGTTCGCCCGCGACGCTATCGCGATCCGGGTCGCGGTGCCGCAGCCCCGCGGCTGTCACTCATGGTAAGCCCATGAGTACGGACAGTGGCTAGGGGTCTGCGGCCTCAAATCGAAAGAGAAGTCGTCCTGTTGGCGTTTCCGTCACTCTCCGCTATCGCCGCGAGAGCGTGGAGCGGCTCCCCGGACAACCGTTGTACGGTCCAGCCGTCCATCGGCTCGGCGCCCATGGCCCGGTAGAAGTCGATCGACGGTTCGTTCCAATCCAGCACTGACCATTCGAAACGCTGATACCCACGCTCGACGCAGATACGCGCGAGCGCGGCCAGAAGCGCCTTTCCGTGACCTCCACCGCGCGATTCCGGCCGCACGTAGAGATCCTCCAGGTAGATACCGTGCGTGCCCGTCCACGTCGAATAGTTACGGAACCACAGCGCGAAGCCGACCGGTTGGGCCGGAACGCCGTCCGCGCCCGCGCCGTTTTCGTCGCTCTCCGCAACCAGAGCGAAGACCGCGGGATGCTCCCCGAAGAGCGCTTCGCGAAGCTGTTCCGCACTCGCCCGCGCGTCCTCCAGGGCCCGTTCGTACGCGGCGAGTTCGCGGATCATCGCGTGAATGACGGGTACGTCGGCGGGGACGGCGGCTCGGATCATGAGTGCATGCTAACCGGACGGTCCGACAACGCGATCGGCGCTCGCGGAGCGGGGGCCCCAGGGGCCGCCGGCGGCCTCAGACGATCCGCTGGTCCACGAAGCACCAGCGCCACGTCTCGCCCGGCTCGAAGCTGCGCATCACCGGGTGCCCGGTCTCCTCGAAGTGCCCCGTGGCATGCCGGAACGGGGAGGAGTCGCAGCAGCCGACGTGCCCGCACACCAGGCACAGCCGCAACTGCACGGGATGGCTGCCCGCCGCCAGGCACTCCGGACAGGTGTCGTTCAGCGGGGCCGGCTCGGGGCGCGGCAGCTCGGGAACATGGGGGCACTCGCTCATGATGACCAGGTTAGATCGGGTGGGCGGACACGGCCGCCCGTACGCCGCCCCGCACGACACCTCGTAGGGCCGTCCCGTACGGCCTCCCGCACGAGAAGGAGCCGTAACAGCACATGATCAGGATGGGTGCGTAGCTCGATGGACGTGATGCCACTGCTGATGCTCGTCGCGGTCAGCGCGGCCGTGGCGGGGGTGGCCCGCCGGGGGCCCGTGCCCGCACCGCTGCTGCTGGTCGCCGTCGGGCTCGCCGCCTCGTACGTACCGGGCACGCCGGACTACACGCTCGACCCCGAGATCGTGCTGCCGCTGCTGCTCCCGCCGCTCCTGCACACCGCCGCGCTCGACAGCTCGTACCTGGACCTGCGGGCCAACCTGCGGCCCGTCGCGCTGCTCTCCGTCGGCTACGTCCTCTTCGCGGCCGTGGCCGTCGGCTACGTCGCCTACCTCGTGGTGCCGGACCTGCCGCTCACCGTCGCACTGGTGCTCGGCGCGGTGATCGCCCCGCCGGACGCGGTCGCCGCCACCGCCATCGCGCGCCGGCTGCGGCTGCCCTCGCGGATCACCACGATCCTCCAGGGCGAGTCCCTGGTGAACGACGCCACCGCGATCACCGCGTACAAGGTGGCGCTGGCCGCGGCGGTCGGGGAGGGGGCCACCTGGGGCGAGGGCGTCAAGGAGTTCGCGCTCGCGGCGGTCGGCGGCATCGGCGTCGGCCTCGTCCTGATGGGGCCGCTGCACTGGCTGCGCAAGCGGCTGCGCGAACCCCTGCTCCAGAACACGCTCTCGCTGCTCATCCCCTTCGTCGCGTACGCGGCCGCCGAGCGGTTCGAGGCGTCCGGGGTGCTCGCCGTCGTGACCGTCGGCCTCTACCTCGGCCACCACTCCTGGCAGGTCGACTTCGCGACCAGGCTCCAGGAGGCGGCGGTCTGGAAGATGGTCGCCTTCGTCCTGGAGTCCTCCGTCTTCGCGCTGATCGGCCTCCAGTTGCGGGTCGTGCTCCGCGGCCTCGGCGAGTACGGGGTCGCCGAGGCCGTCTGGTACGCGGCGGCCGTCTTCCTCGCGGTCGTCGCGGCCCGCTTCGTCTGGGTCTTCCCCGCCACGTTCCTGCCGCGGGCCCTGTCCGCCCGCGTACGCGAACGCGAACCCGACACCAACTGGACGGCGCCGGTGATCGTCGGCTGGGCCGGGATGCGCGGCGTGGTCTCCCTCGCCATCGCCTTCTCCATCCCGCTCACCACGCACGAGGACACCGACTTCCCGGCGCGCAACCTGGTGCTGTTCCTGACGTTCACCACGGTGATCGCCACGCTCGTCGTCCAGGGCCTCACCCTGCCCACCCTGATCCGCGGCCTGAAGATCCCCGGCCGCGACGTACAGGCCGAGACCCTGGCCGAGGCCCAGGCCCAGAACGAGGCATCCACCGCCGCCGAGCGCCGGCTCGCCGAACTCCTCGCCGACGACCGCAACGCCCTCCCGCAGCCCCTCGCCGACCGCCTCCGCACCGTCATGGACCGCCGCCGCAATGCCGTGTGGGAGCGGCTCGGCACGGTCAACGAGACCACGGGGGAGTCCGCCGACGAGACGTACCGGCGGCTGGCCCGGGAGATGATCGGCGCGGAGCGGCGGGTCTTCGTGGAGCTGCGGGACGCGCGGCGCATCGACGACGAGATGCTGCGCACGCTGCTGCGGCGGCTGGACCTGGAGGAGGCCGCGGCGTATCGGGAGGAGGAGACGGCGGAGTAGCGGGACCGCCGCTTCGGGACTTCTTCTACGGGGCTGTGTCCCCGTGCCCCGTGATGACGGCCGCCAGGGTCGTGCCCCGGGGGAAGGCGCTCTCCTCGGCCAGGGTCGTCAGGCCGTAGAGCGCCTTGGCGACGTATACGCGGTCCAGGGGGAGGCCGTGCCGGGCGGCGAAGTCGTCGGTGAAGGCGTCGAGGCCCGCGGAGCGCTTGGCGTAGCCGCCGCAGTGGAAGCGCTCGTCGAGCCGCCAGTCGCCGCAGCGCGAGCCGAAGGCGGCGCGCTGGAGGCTTTCGACCTCGTCGGCGAGGAAGCCGCCGCGCAGCACGGGGAAGCCTATGGCGGACCCGGCGCCCGCGAGTCCGGCGGCGAGGCCGGCGAGGGTGCCGCCCGTGCCGCAGGCGACCGCGACGACGTCGGCGACGCCGCGCAGCTCCCGTCCGAGCGAGAGGCAGCCGGCCGCGGCGGCGGCGTTGCTGCCGCCCTCGGGTATGACGAAGCACTCCTCGCCGGGTGCGGCGGCGTCCAGCAGCTCCGCCAGCACCGCGGGCTCGGCCTTTCGGCGGTACGTACCGCGACTGACGAACACCAGCCGCATGCCGTCGGCGGCGCACTGGGCGAGGGAGGGATTCAGCGGCCGGCCGGCCAGCTCGTCGCCGCGTACGACGCCGATGGTGGCGAACCCCAGCAGCCGGCCGGCGGCGGCGGTGGCGCGCAGGTGGTTGGAGTAGGCCCCGCCGAAGGTCAGCAGCGTACGGCGGCCGGCCGCCGCGGCCGCCCGCAGATTGGGCGCCAGCTTCCGCCACTTGTTGCCCGGCAGATCGGGGTGGATCAGATCGTCCCGCTTCAGCAGCAACCGCACCCCCCGCCGCGCGAACCGCCCGTCCCGCACCTCCCACACCGGCGACGGCAACCGCGGCCGCAGCGCGCTCTCCACATCCAGGTACGGACTCACCCACCCATTCTCACCGCCGCCCCCGTACGACCGCGTGGCACCCCGTGCCGGGGCCTCACCGGGGCCCGCACCGGGGGCACCGGCACGGCGGCCAGGCGGCGGTGAGCAGGGGGACGGCCGGGCCGCCACTGCGGAATACGCGTTCAGGGCTCCAGGTGCGACCGCTGTCGCGGGACACCGCCATGCTCATCAAGCGGTACCCCTGGTCCGTCGGCGCTGCCGGTTCACGGTTCATCGGGGGATCGTGGCGCTTGCGCCGCTGCCCGCGCGGCGGCGTGGTAGGCGTCGGTCCGGCGTCGCTCGATAGGCGTCAAACCGGTGTCACTGACGGTGTCTCAGGGCTAACGTGAAGTCATGACTATCGCTGTGCATGTGCCGAATGACGCCCTGCGCGCTGTGCGGATCGGCTTGCGGCTGAGCCAGGACGACTTGGCGAAGGCGCTCCGCCGGGCGGGCAGCGAGCTGGGGGAGCCGAACGACGCCAGCAAGCGCCTCGTGCAGCGTTGGGAGGCGGGGATCAGCCGGGCGCCGAGGCCCGTGTACGCCCGTGCGCTGGAGCGCGTCACCGGGGTGCCCCTCGAAGCGCTCGGGTTCGCGCTTCCGGTGCCGATGGCCAGGGTCAGCGGAGACGGCAGGGGAGGCCACGACATGGCGCCGAGCCCCGGGGGCGTCGCCGCCGCGTCGGTGGGGCCTCAGCCCGGGTCACGCGCGGCCGGGCTGAGGTACGGGGGCGTGTGGCTGTCCCGGTACGAGTTCTACTCCTCCGGCCGGGACGCCGAACTCGAAGGCAGGCACTACGTGGTCCTCGTGCAGCACGGCAAGCGGCTGACGGGGCGGTCCCTGCGCGGGGCCTCGTCCCACCCGGACTCACCGCTGTCGCTGGACCTCACGGTGGAGCAGAGCGTGGTCACGGGCACATGGACCGAGCAGACGGCCGGCGAGGGCTACTACCAAGGGGCTTCGTACCACGGGGCGCTGCAGATGCTCGTGGAGCCGACCGGCCGCCGGATGGCCGGGAAGTGGGTCGGCTTCGGCAAGGACTTCGACATCAACACCGGCCCGTGGGAGCTGCGGCTGATGGACACGTCCACGTCCAAGGCCACGCTGGAGCGGTACAGCGTCCCGCCGGAGATTTCCTAGCCGGCGGGCGCGTGCGGCGGGGTGTCAGGCCGCCGCCCGCGGGGCGGTAGCAGGGCGCCTTGGTCGGTTGGGGGTTATTTGAGGAGGTCGTGGACGCGAGCGCGGAGGGAGTCCATGGTGAAGCCCTTGGGGTCTATCTTTCCGGGCTGCCATTCGAGGTGGCCGATGACGGAGCGCTCGGTCCAGCCGTGGTGGCGGCAGATGGCGGCGGCGGCCTTGGCGATGGCGGTGAGCTGGGGTTCGGGCCAGGGGTCTTTGCCGTCGCCGAGGTTCTCGCACTCGAAGCCGTAGAAGTGGACGTTGCCGTCGGTGTTGGCCTCGTTGACGTTCGGTAGGCGTTTCTCGGCGATGACGGCGCGCAGGACGTCGTCGTCGCCGCGCCCGGCGTGGTTGGCGCGGCCGTAGCCGACCAGGTGGATGGTGCCGTCCTTGGCGATGACGCCGTGGCACAGCGGGCCCGGCAGGTCCGCGTGGCCCTTGCGGCAGAGGTCGACGGTGTTCTTGGTGCCCTTGGTGACGGTGTGGTGGATGACGACGCCGTGGACCGGGCCCCAGTCGCCCTGCTTGTTGCGGTTGTGGGTGCGCCACTCGCCGACCTCCACGACGGTGATGCCCTCGTCCTTGAGAATGTCGATGAATCGGCTCGCGGACATGGGTGGGGCCATGGCCGCCTCCTTTCTCCGGTGCGGACGGGCGCCGGTCGCGTACACCCGTATGACCTGCTTCTACCGGAAAGTTCGCAGGTGAACCAGGTGTTCGGATATCGTGCGAGCCGATCCGGCCGCGGGCGGATCAGTACGTCGTCGCCGTAGGGACAGGAAGCTCGGGCCAGTGGATTACGAGGCCGTACTCGAAGAGGTCGCCGCGTTCGTGCGGCCGCTGGTCGGACGCGGCCAGGTCGCCCGGTACATTCCGGCGCTCGCCTGTGTGGACGCGAACGCCTTCGGGATAGCGGTCGCCGACGTCGACGGGGGTGTGTACGGGGTGGGGGACTGGCAGACCCCGTTCTCCGTGCAGTCCATCTCGAAGGCCTTCAGCCTCGCCCTCGTCCTCGCCGAGGGCGGCGACATGATCTGGGAACGGGTCGGCACGGAACCGTCCGGAAATCCCTTCAACTCGCTGGTGCAACTCGAATATGAGAACGGCATCCCCCGCAACCCGTTCATCAACGCCGGCGCCCTCGTCGTCACCGACCGCCTCCAGACCCTCACCGGCGACGCAGGGGCCGCCACCCTGGAACTGATGCGCGCCGAGAGCGGCAACCGCGACGTCCGCTTCGACCTGGAGGTCGCCGCCTCGGAAGGCGACAACGGCGACCGCAACGCCGCCCTCGCCTACTTCATGGCCAGCTACGGCAACCTCGACAACGACGTCCCCACCGTCCTGGACCACTACTTCCGGCAGTGCTCCATCGAGATGAACTGCCGCGACCTCGCCCTCGCCGGCGGCTTCCTCGCCCGCCACGGGCTGCGCGCCGACGGCACCCGGCTGCTGCCCCGCCGCGAGGCCAAGCAGGTCAACGCGGTCATGCTCACCTGCGGCACCTACGACGCCGCCGGCGACTTCGCCTACCGCGTCGGCCTCCCCGGCAAGAGCGGCGTCGGCGGCGGCATCGTCGCCGTCGTCCCCGGCCGCTGCACGATATGCGTCTGGAGCCCCGCCCTCGACCCCCGCGGCAACTCCGTCGCCGGCGTCGCCGCCCTCGACCACTTCACCTCCCTCACCGGCCTCTCGGTGTTCTGACCGCCCCGCACGCGGTGGCGTGCGCACCTTCGGGCACGAGAGCATCGTGGGACCTACCAGGAGGTGCGACACCCCATGGACCATGAGCTGCGCGCGGAGTACGAGAACGAGGCGGATGCCGGGCGGCCGGACGCCGAGATCAGGCTCTGGCACGTGGTGCGCCAATACGCCACCACCGCCATGTGCGGACGCGAACTCTCCCCCGACGCCCCCGTCCGCTCGGCCGACGCCTGGGGCAGCGGCGAGGTGAAGGTGTGCCACTCCTGCGGGGCGCTCTTGCTGCGCGAAGCGCCATGAGCGAGCCCTATCGCGAACGCCCCTCCGCCGCCGTGCGCGGCGCCGTCGTCTGGACGCGCACGGCCACCGGCGAACCTGGCCGGGTGCTGCCCGACGGGTGCGTCGACCTGCTCTGGATGGGCGGCCGGCTGCTCGTGGCCGGGCCGGACACCCGCGCCCACCTGCCCTCCCAAGCCCCCGGCGACCGCTGCTCCGGGCTGCGCTTCGCCCCCGGCACGGGCCCGCCGCTGCTCGGCGTCCCCGCCCACGAGCTGCGCGACCGGCGCGTACCGCTCGACGCCCTGTGGCCCGGCCCCGTCGTGCGGCGCCTCACCGAGCACCTCGCGGCCGCCCCACTGCCGGGGCGCGCCCTGGAGCGCATCGCTCTGGAACGCCTCGCGGCGGGTCAGCTCGCGTCGGACCGTCTCGCGGCGGATCGCCTCGCACCGGACCGTCTCGCCGCGGATCACCTCGCTGCGGACCGTCTCGCGGCGGATCAGCTCGCTTCGGATCGCCTCGCACCGGGCCGTACGCGGCAGCCCGGCCCCGGCGCGTACGGCCCTGGGCCCAGCCCCCTTCCGTACGGCCCTGGGCCCCGCCCCCTTCCGTACGACCCGGTGATCGCGCGGACCGTCGAGGCCATGCGCGCCGGGCTGCCCGTCGCGACGCTGGCCGCCGACGTCGGCCTGGGGGAGCGGCAGCTCCACCGGCGGTGCCTGAACGCCTTCGGGTACGGGCCGAAGACGCTGGCCAGGGTGTTGCGCATGAACCGGGCGCTGGAGTCGGCGCGGGCCGGGCGCCCGTACGCCGAGGTCGCCGCCGAGGCGGGCTACGCCGACCAGGCGCACCTCGCGCGCGAGGTGAAGTCCCTGGCCGGGGTCCCGCTCGGCGTCCTGCTCCGCGGGGCCCCGGCGGCCGGGGATCAGCCGGCGGGCAGCGGGGCGAAGAGGTCCACCCCATTGCCGTCGGGGTCGTGGACGATGGCGTAGCGCATACCCCAGGGGGCGTCCCAGGGAGCGTTCGCCCCCTCGTATCCCGCGCCCACCAGCTCGGCGTAGACGGCGTCGACCTCGGCCGGGCCGTCGCAGGCGAAGGCGAGCGAGACCCGCCCCGGCCCGCGCGACACCGCGAATCCGGGCTGGAACGTACGGATCGTCTCGACCGTGTCCCACGCCAGCCGCACCCCGCCGGGCAGCACCGTTTTCGACGTGCGGCTGTCCGTCGGCGTCGGCGGGGAGATCGAGGCCGAGCCTGCGGTAGAAGGCGAGGGAGGCGGGGAGATCGGCGGTGACGAGGGAGATGAGATCGAATCGCGGTGTCATGCGGGCAGGTTAGGCACCGCGCCGGCGCCGGGTCTTGAACGAATCGGACACCGCGTGGGAGGGACCGGCCGGGCGGGCGGGACCGGCCGGGCGGGCGGGCCCGCCGCTCGGCAGGCCACCGCACGGGCAGGCCACCGCACGGGCAGGCCACCGCACGGGCAGGCCCGCCCTCGCCGACGGGGCCGTCTCACGGGCTCACGGGCAGCGGATGACCTGGCCCGCGTACGAGAGATTGCCGCCGAAGCCGAAGAGGAGAACGGGCGCGCCCGGGGGGATCTCGCCGCGTTCGACCATTTTGGAGAGGGCGAGCGGGATGCTGGCGGCGGAGGTGTTGCCGGACTCGGTGACGTCGGTGGCGATGACGGCGTTGACGGCGCCGAGCTTGCGGGCGACGGGCTCGATGATGCGGAGGTTCGCCTGGTGGAGGACGACGGCCGCCAGGTCGGCCGGGGCGACGCCGGCCCGTTCGCAGACGGTGCGGGTGATGGGCGGGAGCTGGGTCGTGGCCCAGCGGTACACGGCCTGGCCCTCCTGGGCGAAGCGCGAGGGGGTGCCCTCGATGCGGACGGCGTGGCCCATCTCGGGGACGGAGCCCCACACGACCGGGCCGATGGCGGGTTCCGCCGCCGTGGTGACCACGGCGGCGCCCGCGCCGTCGCCGACCAGGACGCACGTGCTGCGGTCGGTCCAGTCGACGACGTCGGTGAACTTCTCGACGCCGACGACTATCGCGTTGGTGGCTGCCCCGGCGCGCAGTGCGTGGTCGGCGGTGGCGAGGGCGTGCGTGAAGCCCGCGCAGACGACGTTGACGTCCATGGCGGCGGGCGCGGCGAGGCCGAGCCGGGCGGCGACGCGGGCGGCGGTGTTGGGGCTGCGGTCCACGGCGGTGCAGGTGGCGACGAGCACGAGGTCGATGTCGGACGCCGCGAGCCCGCTGTTGGCCAGCGCCTTGGCGGCGGCGTGGGCGGCCATCGCGTCGACCGTCTCGTCCGGTTCGGCGATCCGGCGGGTGCGGATGCCGACGCGGGTGCGGATCCATTCGTCGTCCGTGTCGACCATGGCCGCCAGGTCGTCGTTGGTGAGCACCTTGGCGGGCTGATAGTGGCCGAGGGCGAGCACGCGCGACCCGGTCATCGGCGGTTCCTCCTGCTGGAGCTGGAGCTGGACGGTTCCAGCCCGGGACGGTCAGGCACGGGACGGTTCGAGGCTCAGGGGCGCTCGTACGAGCCCGTGGGCACCGAGCCGTAGCGCCTGCGCGCGCCCGGGAGCGCCGCTGGTTCGCGCCTCGATGAGTACACGTCCCGACTGTTCAAGTCTCGACCGTACGGGCCCGGGGCGCGGGCATGTGATCCACCAACGTTCGGCCGCCAGAACTGGCACAACCCGCAGGTCGGCCTGGTGTCAATCCTCCTTGAGGGCCTTGGTCCTGTTCTCGGCCCGACCTCCATGGGGGTCGCTGGGCACACCACATTACTTGCTAGATTGCGCAACTGAACAACCAATGCCCGTGGCAGTCCGTCTCATTTCCGGAAGCCGTGTGAAAGAGGCACGTGAGCAAGGTGGTGCGTACATGACCGGGAATCGCGGGGCGCGTGGGGCTCGCGGAACTCGTGGCAATAGGGGTAATAGGGGCAGTGGGTCCAACGGGTCCAACAGGGCCGGCAGGGCCAGCAGGGCCAAGCCCAAGAAGAGGCGGCTGCGGCTCTTCCTGGGGATCGGCGTCTCGCTGGTCGTGCTGGCCGCCGCCGGCGCCGGATGGGTCTACTTCAAACTCAATGGGAATATCAACACCTTCGCCGCCGACGGAATCGCCCGAGAACGCCCGAAGAGCGGCGCAGCCGGACAGAACGTGCTGATTATCGGCTCCGATGCCCGTACCGGTGGAAATGACAAGTTCGGCGGGGGCGACAAGGACGACGTAGGGCGCTCGGACACCGCGTTCCTGCTGCACATATACGGCGACGGCAAGCACGCCGTCGGCGTCTCCATACCCCGCGACAGCCTCGTGGACATACCGCCGTGCAAGCTGCCCAACGGCGAATGGACCCACGAACAGTCCAACACGATGTTCAACGCGGCCTTCTCGGTGGGCCAGAGCGCCAAGGGCAACCCGGCCTGCACCCAGAACACCGTGGAGAAGATGACCGGCATGCGCGTCGACCACACCGTCGTCGTCGACTTCGCGGGCTTCTCCGCGATGACCTCCGCCGTCGGCGGCGTCAAGGTGTGCCTGCCCAAGGACGTCTACGAGGGCGACCTCAACCCCAACAAGCACGCGCGCGGCGAGCGGATCTTCCCCAAGGGCGTGCAGAACGTCTCCGGCCAGAAGGCCCTCGACTACGTACGCATCCGGCACGGCATCGGCGACGGCTCCGACATCGGCCGCATCCAGCGCCAGCAGGCGTTCGTCTCCAGCCTGATCAAGAAGATCAAGGACCAGGGGCTCAACCCCACGACGCTGCTGCCGCTCGCGGACGCCGCCACCAAGTCCCTGATCGTCGACCCCGGCCTCGGCTCCGCCGACAAGCTGCTCTCCTTCGCGATGTCGCTCAAGAACATCGACCTGCACAACATCAACTTCATCACCGTGCCCTGGCGCTACCAGGGCGCCCGCGTCGCGATAGTCCAGCCCAACGCCGACAACCTGTGGGCGACCCTGCGCGCGGACCGCACCCTCGACGGCGAGTACGCGGGCGGCAAGCAGGACGACCCCAAGAAGGGCGACAAGGGCGGGAAGGACGGCGGCTCGCCGTCCAAGGAGCACGTCTCCGGCGACGGGGTCGCGGTCGCCGTCTACAACGGCACCACCGTCCCCGGACTCGGCGCCCGCGCCGCCGGCGAGCTGAAAGACCACAACTTCACCGTCACCCGCACCGACACGGCCAAGTCGCAGACGCACACCGGCACCGTCGTCCAGTACGGGCCCGGCGCCGAGGACCACGCGAAGACCGTGGCGGACATGTTCCCCGGCGCGCGGCTCCAGCAGGTCACCGCCCAGGGCGTGGCCGTGGTGGTCGGCAAGACGTACGCGGCGACGCCCGAGACCCCCAAGGGCGGCGGCGACACCACGCCCGACGCGCCCACCAAGGTCAAGGAGAAGTCCCGGTCGGCGGACCAGGACCCCTGCGCCGATCTCTCGTACGGGTGAGCGGGCCATGGGAACCGTCCACCCACGTGATCCGTTTCCGGGTAAACGGCGAGTAATTTCTGTATCGCACCCATATGTTTCGCGCCATATGTTTCGTACCGCACGGAGGAGAGCCCCCATGCCCGCCACCCGTAGGGCGCTGCCCAGGCCACTGCTGGCCCTGCTCGCCGCCCTGTTCGCGCTGGCCGGCGCGGGCATGTTCGCCCCGCCGGCCCACGCCGACTCCACCACCGGCCTCCCGAAGGTCGCCGAGGAGCTGCGCAAGAGCCCCGTCTACGTCGACCCGCGCGTCAAGGACCAGCTCCCGGACGCCGACGCCGAGGCGCTCGCGAAGAAGATCAAGGACGCGGGCAAGCCGGTCTTCGTCGCGGTGCTGCCAGAGAACTCCGAGTTCCCGAAGAACAAGAAGCTGCTGGGCAATCTGCGGAGCCTGACCGGCATCACCGGCGTCTACGCCGTCCACCTCGGCGACCGGTCCTTCAGCGCGGGCGCCGACTCCCGCGTGATGTCCCGGAACTCCGTGGACAACCTCGCCGACGCCGTGCGCACCTCCTACGGCTCCGACACCAAGGGCCTGCTCAACCGGTTCGTCGAGCAGGCCGACGACCAGGCCAAGGGGCACGCCCCGGACTCCTGGAGCGGCGGCTCCGACTCCGGCTCCGGGACCAGCACGGCCGGGCTGATCACCGGCGGCGCCATCGTCGTGGCGGGCGGCGGCGGCGCGTACGCCCTCTACCGCCGCAGTAAGAAGAAGCGCGAGGAGCGCGAGCGCGCCGAACTGGAGACGCTCCGCGTGGTCGTCGACGAGGACATCACCGCCTTCGGCGAGGAACTCGACCGGCTCGACTTCACGCCGGGCGGGCCCGGCGCCGACGACGCCATGCGCGAGGACTACACCCACGCCCTCGACGCGTACGACACCGCCAAGTCGCGCATGGCGGCGGCCACCAAGCCGCAGGACGTCCAGGGCGTCACCGAGGCCCTGGAGGACGGCCGGTTCGCGCTGGCCACCCTCGCCGCGCGGCGCGCCAAGAAGCCGCTGCCCGAGCGCCGCGTGCCCTGCTTCTTCGACCCGCGCCACGGCCCGTCCGTACAGGACGTCGAATGGGCCCCCGCGGGCGGCGCGCCCCGGACCGTGCCCGCCTGCGCGGCCGACGCCGCCCGGCTCGCCGACGGCGAGGAGCCCATGTCCCGCACCGTCCAGACCGCCGACGGCCCCCAGCCCTACTGGAACGCCGGCCCCGCCTACGGCCCCTGGGCAGGCGGCTACTTCGGCGGCGGCCTCCTCCCCGGCCTCCTCATGGGCACCATGCTCGGCTCCATGCTCTCCACCCCCGCCTACGCCGCCGACTCCTTCGGCGGCCCCGGCGACACCGGAGGCTTCGAAGGCGGCGACAACTCCGGCAGCGACTTCAACCCCGGCGACTTCGGCGGCGGCTTCGGCGGCGGCGACAGCGGCGGCTTCGGAGACGGGGGAGGCTTCGGCGGCGACTGGTGACGGGCGGCCGCGCCGCGCCGGGCCCGCCGGGCCCCGGCCTCAGGGCTGGGCCGGGGCCGAGTGTGGCGCGGCCTCTCTTGCTGCCGCGCGGCGGTCGTAGCGCGCTGCCGCGAGGGCGAGGACTGTTCCGTAGACGCTGAGTACGAGGGCCATCAGGCCGTAGTACAGGGGCGGGAGTGCTGTCATGCCGAGGAGGGGGGCGAGGGGGGAGAGGGGGAGGGTGAGGGCCAGGACGGCGAGGGCGGCGGTGGCCGCGCGTACCGGCGGGGAGGCGCGGCGGCCGCTGCGCAGGAGCAGGATGACGAGGGCCTGCGTGAGCAGGTTCTCCGTGAACCACCCGGCGTGGAACGCCTCCTGGCCCGAGCCATGGGCCAGGGCGGGTACGGCCAGCGCCAGGACCGCGAAGGTCGCGAGGTCCGCGCAGGCGTTCAGCACGCCGAAGCCGGAGACGAAGCGGGTCAGGGCGCGCGGCCGCAGCACGGTGGGCCGGAGGTGCGCGCCGGGGCCCGGGCGGTCGAAGGCCAGCGCGAGCTGCGCGGCGTCGAAGCAGAGGTTCTGCACGAGCACCTGCGCCGGGAGCATCGGCAGGAACGGCAGCAACAGCCCGGCCACGAGCATCGCTATGACGTTGCCGAAGTTCGAGGACAGCGTGATCCGCAGGTAGGCCGCGATGTTCACCGTCGAACGGCGGCCGGTGACGATCGCCCGGTCGAGCGAGGTCAGGTCCTTCGAGGCGAGGACGACATCGGCCGCCTCCCGCGTCACGTCCACCGCGTCGCGCGGGCAGATCCCGACATCGGCGGCGTGCAGCGCGGCCAGGTCGTTCACGCCGTCGCCCAGGAACCCCGTGGTGCGCCCGGCGGACCGCAGCGCCGCCACCACCCGCGCCTTGTGCTCGGGCGAGCAGCGCGCGAAGACGGTCGTACGGCCCGCCAGTTCGGCGAGCGCCGCGTCGTCCGACGCGTCGATACGGGCCGCCGTGACCACCTCGCCGGGCTCCAGGCCCAGGTCGCGGCAGGCGCGGGCCGCCGTGCCCGGATGGTCGCCGGTGAGGACCTTGACGTCGACGCCGCGCTGGGCGAGGACGGCCAGCGCGTCGGCGGCGGTCGGCGCGGGGGTGTCGCGCAGGCAGACGAAGCCGATGAAGGTGAGACCGCGTTCGTCGGCGGTCGTGTACGGGCGGCTGCGCGCGGGCCGTTCGGCGACCGCCACGGCCAGCACCCGCAGCCCGTCGGCCGCGCTCTCCTCGGCCAGCCGCAGCAACCGCGCCCGCTCCGTCTCGTCGAGCACCCGCCCCCGGGCGGGGATCACCCGCTCCACGCGCCCGTCCCCGACGACCCGGAGCAGCCCCGGGCCCGAGCCCGTACTGTCGGCGTGCTCCGGACCGTACGGGCGTCCCACCATGCCGCCGTCGTCGTCCGGCGCCCGTAGTCCGCTGCCGCGTTCCGCGTCGTATGCGCGTACGGCACCGTCGCCCTCGTCGTCGCCGGGCCGGTACCCGTCGTGTGCCTCCACGCCGTACGGGCGCGAACCGCCTCCGCTCTCGGCCGGGGCCGCCTCGTACGGACGTGGCGGGCCCTCGTGGGCGTCCCGGCCGGGCTGCGGCGGGGCGATGGTCCGGATGTCCGTACGGGGGCGGCCGTCCTCGCAGCCGATCGCGCGGCCGGTGCCGGGGCCGGCGGCGCCTTCGTCCGGGGCGCGCCCCGGACCCGCGGGGCTCGGCGCGACGTGTGAGCAGCGCTCCAGGACGTTTTCGACGGCGCCCTTGACGACGAGCGCGACCTGGCCCGTACGGCCGCCGGGCGCGCGGACGACGGCGGTCGACAGGCGGCGGGCGGCGTCGAAGGGGAGGGCGTCGAGGCCGGTGGTGTCGTCGGCGGTCGAGCCGCGCTCCTCGTCGGCGTCGAGGATGGCCTCGTCGAGGGCGTCGGGGGCGGGCAGCTCGGCGAGCTGGAGGGTCCACAGGGCGTTGACGGCGGCCCAGTGGAGCACGTCCGGGTCGGGCGCGCCGTCCGCGCCCACGGCGCGGTCGACGGCGGGGCGGTCCTGGGTGAGGGTGCCCGTCTTGTCGATGCACAGGACATCGGCCGCGCCGAGGTCGTGCAGGGCGGGCAGCCGCCGCACGATGACCTCGCCGCCCCGCGCGAGCCGGGCGGCGCCGCGCGCCAGCGCCGTCGTCACGATGACCGGCAGCATCTCCGGTGTGAGGCCGACCGCGACCGCCACCGCGAACGGCAGCGTCTCCATGCCGCGCCCCCGCACCAGCGCGTTGACCAGCAGCACCAGCGGCGCGGTGAGCAGCATGAAGCGGATGAGGGTCCAGGAGATCCCGTTCACCGAGCGGTCGAACGCGGTCGCCGGCCGCTGCCGCCGGTGGCTGTACGTACTGGAGAAGACGGTGTCCGAGCCGGTGGCGACGACCAGCGCCGTGCCGCTGCCGGAGGCGACGCTGCTGCCCTGGAAGCACAGATGGGGCTGGTCGAAGGGGACGGCGTCCGCGGTGCCGGGGGCGCCCACGTGCCCGGCGGAGGGAGGCGGCGTGGCGCCCGTACCCCCGGCGGCGTCCGGCGCGTGCTTCGCCACGGGCACGGACTCGCCCGTCAGCGCCGCCTGGTGCACGGTGAGCCCGGTCGCCCGCAGCAGCCGTACGTCGGCGGGGACGAGGTCGCCGGGGCCGAGCCGGATCACGTCGCCCGGCACCAGCTCGTCGACGGGCAGTTCGCGGACGCGCGGCGCGGCCGACTCCGCCGCCTCGGCTGCCTCGTCGCCCTGGGCCGCCTTGTCCGGGCGGCGCTGCACCGTCGCGGTGGTGGCGACCAGACTGCGCAGCGCCGCCGCCGACCGGTCCGCGCGGTGCTCGCCGGTGGAGCGCAGCGCGCAGCTCACCGTGACCAGCACCGCGATCACCAGGGACGTGCCCCAGGAGGCCGCGGTCGCGGAGATCAGGCCGAGGCACAGCAGGACGGCGGTGAACGGGTCGCGCAGGCTGCGCGCGAAGCGGCGCGGCCAGGAGGTGGGGCGTCGGCCCGGCACCGTGTTGCCGCCGTACAGCGCGAGCCGTTCCTCGGCCTCGGACTCCAGCAGCCCGCGCGGCCCGCTCTCCAGGGCGCGCAGCGCCTGGAGCGTGCTGCCCGCGCCCCTGGTCCGGATGGCCGCGGTCCGTGCGGTCGAGCTCGGGGAACCGGGGCCGGCGACGGCCTCAGGCACCCAGGCCACGCACGTGCCCGGACCTCGATCCCGCGTCGGTGTCGCGGGCGGCGAGCTGCCCGACCATCAGCCGCACGATGGTCACCACGTTCGGGTCGTCCACGAGGTAGACCACCCGGCGGCCTTCGCGGCGCGAGCGCACCAGCCCCGCCAGCTTCAGCTTCGCCAGGTGCTGGCTCACGGCGGGCAGCGCGCCGCCCACCCGCTCGGCGAGCCCGCTGACGTCGCTCTCGCCCTGGGCCAGCGCCCACACGATGTGCAGCCGGGCCGAGGAGGCCAGCAGACCGAAGGCCGCGGCCGCCTCCGACAGGACGTGGGCGGGCGGGTCCTGCGCGCCTTCCGCGTCCTCGGTTCTCCGGAAGCCTGCCGCCACTGTCGTTCTCCTGCCCCTGTCGGTCGGGGCGTCGATGCCGCCCCGAAGGGGTCATTCTAGGCGCCGGTGCGGCTCGCCGTCGTGGGCCGCGGGCTTGCGGCGACGTTCGGGGCGGGGCCTCGGGGCCTCGGCGCGGGCGGCCGGGAGGTCCGTACTCGGCGTACGCGGCGGGGGCGGGGCGGCCGGGCGGTCGACAGGCGGTGTTCGGCGCGCGCGGCGGGGAAGCCGGCGCTTACCGCTGAGTAACGATTGGGTCCATGACCCCACTTGCCCCTGCCGCCGCGACAAGCCATGCATGGGGCCCGAGACTTCGGGTAGGCGCGCCATCGCTGACATATGAAGGCCAGGGAGGGCGACGTGAATATCGCGGGCGAGACGGTCAGGGCAGTCGCGACGGTGGGCGAGCTGCCGTACATCGAGGAGCCTGCCGCGGTGGCACCGCGCGACGCACGCGACTTGTCGCGGCTGTTCTTCGACCGTCTCGCGGTGCTGGAGGAGGGGACGGCCGAGTACCAGTACGCGCGCAACACCCTCATCGAGATCAACCTCTCCCTCGTGAAGTTCGCCGCCGCCCGCTACCGCAACCGCGCCGACCAGATGGAGGACATCGTCCAGGTCGGCACGATCGGCCTCATAAAGGCCATCGACCGGTTCGACCTGAGCCGTGAGGTGGAGTTCACCACCTTCGCCGTGCCGTACATCCTGGGCGAGATCAAGCGCCACTTCCGCGACACGAGCTGGGCCGTCCACGTGCCGCGCAGGCTCCAGGAGCTGCGGGTGGACCTCGCCAAGGCCGCCGCCGAGCTGGCGCAGCGCCTCGACCACACGCCGACCGCCTCGGACCTCGCCGCGCACATGGGGCTCAGCGAGGAAGAGGTCATCGAGGGCATCGTCGCGAGCAACGGCTACACCGCCGGCTCCATCGACATGCCCGCCGACGACGCCCCCGAGCAGATGGGCAACGCCCTCGCGGACCGGCTGGGCGAGCTGGACCCGGGGCTGGAGGGCGTCGAGAACGTCACCGCGCTCAAGCCGCTCCTCGAAGGGCTCGGCGACCGCGACCGGCAGATCCTGCGGATGCGGTTCGGCGGCGAGATGACCCAGTCCGAGATCGGCGAGGAGCTGGGCATCTCCCAGATGCACGTCTCCCGGCTGCTCTCCCGCATCCTCTCCCGGCTCCGCGCGGGCCTGCTCGCCCAGCCGGCCGCGTAAGCCCGTAGTGCCCGGACGGTCGCGTTAGCCCTTCGTAGGCCCGTAGCGCCCGGTCGGCCGCGTAGGCCCGTAGCGTCAGCGCGCCTTGTGCCGCCGCCCTCCTCGCGTCCGCTTCGCGAGGAGGGCGGCGGCGGAACCCTTGTTACCGCTCCGAGGCGGGGTGCGTACGGGCGGCGCGGCGCAGGGTGATGATGAGCGCGGCCGACGCGGCGACGATCAGGGCGACGAAGCCGGGGTGGATGTCCTTGGACAGGCTCTCCGCGCCGTCGGGGCGTACCAGCCACACCACGAGCGGGATCGCGAAGGCGGCGGCCAGTATCCCCGCCGCCCCGCGCACCGCCCCGTCGCGGACGCGGGTGAAGGCGGCGATCAGGGCGATGACGACCGGTACGGACGCGAGCAGCGCGAACTCCCCGAGGACCATGATCGGGACCGCCCACGCGCTGACGGTCGCCGCCCGGGGGACGCGGGGGTCGGTGCCGGTGGGGGTCATGGACGGTGCTGACATGACGATCTCCTCGGGTGCGAGTGGCCGCCGCGCCCAGGCGGGTGGGGTGGGATGGGCGGTGGGATGGCGTCGCGACACCGGGTCGGTGAGTTGTCGGTTAGTCGCTATGCCCTTAGTTAGAAGTTATAACTAAGCCGAGTGGGCCCCGTCAAGAGTTTTCGCTACACCCTCTAACTGGAGTTTGAGGTTCATAAACTAACGAGACTCGGGCTGGGACTAGGGCCGAGCCTCGGACCAAGGCCCGGGCGGCGGATTCTCAGGCGGCTCGCAAGCGCGCAGCGCGTCCAGCACCACCCGCACCGCCGCGCGCGGGGGCGACCCGCGGCGGACGGCCGCCGTGATCGTGCGCGTCACCGGCGTAGCCAGCTCCCTGGTGGCCACGCGGTAGCGGCTGTGGTCGACGGCCAGGCCCGGCAGCAGCGCGATCGACAGCCCGGCCTCGACGTGCTGAAGGGTCATCATGTAGTTGCTGAACCGGCCCACCACCCGCGGCTCGAACCGCGACTGGCGGCACAGCCGCAGCGCGAGATTGGCCATGTACGACTGGGGCACGTCGAACGCCCACGGCTCGTCCGCGAAGGCCGCGATGTCCACGGCCCCGCCCCGCGCCGCGGGGTGCCCGGGCGGCAGCACCAGCCGGATCGGGTCCGTGGCCAGCGGCACGAAGTCGAGGTCCGGGCCCAGCGGCAGCTCGTCGAAGTCGGTGGTCGTGATGACGATGTCCGCGTCGCCGCCGCGCAGCGCGGGCAGGCTGGCGTGCGGCTCCAGCTCCAGCAGCTCCACGTCGAGGTGTGGGTACGCGCGGGCCAGCCGGGTCACCGCCGGCACGGCCATCGTGTGGATCGCGCTCTGGAACGACGCCAGGCGCACCAGCCCCGCCGGCTCCTCGCCGAACCCGCGCAGCTCCGCCTCGACCCCCTCCATGTGGTCGAGGATCGCCCGCGCCCGCCGCGCCAGGATCACCCCCGCCGGGGTCAGCCGCACCCGGCGCCCCGTGCGTTCCAGCAACTGCGTACGGGTCTCGGCCTCCAACACGGCGAGCTGCTGCGACACGCTCGACGGGCTCATATTGGCGGCCTGGGCCACCGCCCGGACCGTGCCCAGCGTGTCCAGCCTGCTCAGCAGCCGCAGCCGCCAGGGGTTCATCATCCGGGCATTATCCGGTCGCCGTCGTGCGGGTGGTGCGGCTCGCTGTCGGGCGGCTTGTACGGCCGAGGCTCGTACGGCTTGTACGGCGGAGCCGAACAGGACGGGCGGAATCGTGAGATGGACGCGCCGTTTCCACGCCCCCTACCGTCGGCGCCATGGCTGCTTCCACCCCCACCCCGCACCTCGCCACGCCCGCCGCGGACACACCCACCGCTCCCGCCGAGTCCTTCTGGGCCGACGCCGAACGGCACCTCGTCCGCTACGGCGGCGAGTTCACCCGCGAGATCATCGACCACGCCGCCGGCAGCTTCCTCTACACCGAGGACGGCCGGAAGATCCTCGACTTCACCTCCGGCCAGATGAGCGCGGTGCTCGGCCACTCCCACCCGGAGATCGTCAAGACCGTCCAGCGCCAGGTGGCCTCCCTCGACCACCTCTTCAGCGGCATGCTCAGCCGCCCCGTGGTCGACCTCGCGCGGCGGCTGGCCGGCACGCTGCCGGCGCCGCTGGAGAAGGCGCTGCTGCTGACCACCGGCGCCGAGTCCAACGAGGCCGCGATCCGGATGGCCAAGCTGGTCACCGGCAAGCACGAGATCGTCTCGTTCGCCCGCTCCTGGCACGGCATGACGCAGGCCGCCGCCTCCGCCACGTACAGCGCGGGCCGCAAGGGGTACGGGCCGGCCGCGCCCGGCAACTTCGCGATACCCGCGCCCAACACCTACCGGCCCGACTTCACCACCGCCGACGGCTCCCTGGACTGGCGCCGCCAGCTCGACTTCGCCTTCGACCTCATCGACGCCCAGTCCACCGGCAGCCTGGCCGCGTGCCTGGTCGAGCCGATCCTCAGCTCGGGCGGGATCATCGAGCCGCCGCCCGGCTACTTCGCGGCCCTGCACGAGAAGTGCCGGGAGCGCGGCATGCTGCTGATCCTCGACGAGGCGCAGACCGGCCTGTGCCGCACCGGCACCTGGTACGCCTTCGAGCGCGACGGCATCGTCCCCGACATCCTCACGCTGTCCAAGACGCTCGGCGCCGGGCTCCCCCTCGCGGCCGTGATCACCAGCGCCGGGATCGAGCAGGAGGCGTACGACCGCGGGTTCCTGTTCTTCACCACGCACGCCGCCGACCCGCTGGTCGCCGCCGTCGGCAACACCGTCCTCGACGTCCTGGAGAACGACCGGCTCGACGAGCGCGCCCGCTCGCTCGGCGCGTTCCTCCACCATGGCCTCGCGGACATCGCCGGCCGCCACGAGGTCGTCGGCGACGTACGCGGCCGGGGCCTGCTGGCCGGAGTGGAACTCGTCGTCGACCGCGAGACCAAGGAGAGTTCGCATGAGCTGGGCGCCCGGGTCACCCGGCGCTGCCTCGAACTCGGCCTGCACACGAACATCGTCCAGATCGCCGGCATGGGCGGCGTCCTGCGGATCGCACCGCCGCTGACGGCCACCGAGGCCGAGCTGTCGCTCGGCCTGGAGGTCCTGGACGAGGCGATCGGTGCGGCCGGCGCCGGGCGCTGACCAGGCGCTGACGCTGGTCTTTGAGCGGCGGCCACTGTGGGCCGGCTCCCGAGCGCCGGGCGCTGAGGGCCCCGGCCCCGAGCGCCGGGCGCGGACGGTCGCCGGCCCCGAGTGCCGGGCGCTGAGGGTCGGCCCGAGCGTCGACCGCTCAGGGCCGCCGGCCCTGAGCGCCGGGCGCCCAGAGAGGTTCGCGGCCCGCGTTCGCCCTGAGCCCGTGCCGCTGTCCTGGACCCGTACGCCCGCCCCTGGCCCGTACCCCTACGGGCGGGGGCGGACGAGGCACGGTAGTAGCGTCCCCGGCTCGGGCCGGTCACGCGCCTCGCGTCCGCACGGGCCTCATGCCCGTTACGCGCGTACGGGCCGTACGCCCGCCGCGCTATAGCGGCAGGGCCTCACGCGCGTAACGGGTCTGCCGCCCGTACGCCGCCGCGCCATAGGGGCACGGCCTCACGCCCGTAACGGACCTACCGCCCGTCGTAACAGACCTACCGCCCGTACTCCCGCGGTGCCCGCACCGCTCAGCGGCCGTACCGCTCGCTCATTGCCCCAGCGGCTGGATCGCCAGTTCTCCGGTGTCGCGGAAAGCGTCGGCTCCCTCCGCCGGCTGCGGTATGCCCGTCGGGGAGGGGCGCAGCCAGGTCGCGCGGACCGTTTTGCCCGCCGCGTGCGGGGCCACTTCGAGGCAGGTCGCCAGCCGCTGCACCATGTGCCAGCCGAGCCCGCCGCCCCCGCCGAGGTCCGGCGCGCGCGGTACGGGCGGGGCGGGGCTGGAGTCGTCGATCTCCAGCACCAGCCGGCTCTGGCAGGCCCGCAGGCACAGCCGCCACCAGCCGGAGGTGTGCCGGATGGCGTTGGTGACCAGCTCCGAGACGACCAGCATCACCGCGTCCCGGTCCGCCCAGGGGCAGTCGCTGGCCAGGAACTCCGCCGCGGCGAGGCGGGCCCCAGCGGCGTCGGACTGCTGGGACTCCATGACCACCATGTCCCGCCGCCTCTTCTCTTCCGCCGAAAACTCGTTCAAGGGATTCTCACCCGAGGAACGCTTACCCAGCGATCAGCGGCTCATGAGCACATCCGGAGGACGAGGGTATGCGCAGTGCGCTCTCGACGGAACCGCGGATTCGCTGGACCGTGGAGGGAAGGCGGAGGGAAGCTGCGGAGGAGGCGGTCACGATGGACCGTACGGACCCTGGAAACCCGTATTTGAGCGGCCTGTACGCGCCGGTGGGCGAGGAGGTCACGGCCCGGGAGCTGCCCGTCACCGGGCATGTGCCCGACGCGCTGAACGGACGGTACCTCCGCAACGGGCCCAACCCGATGGAGGTGGCGGACCCGGCCGCCCACCACTGGTTCACCGGCCAGGGGATGGTGCACGGCGTACGGCTGCGCGGCGGCCGGGCCGAGTGGTACCGCAACCGCTGGGTCCGCAGCGACGCCGTGGCCCTGCGGCTCGGCGAGAAGGTGCCGCACGGCCCGCGCCACCTCGACACGGACGCGGCGCCCAACACGCACATCCTCCGCTTCGCCGGCCGCTACCTGGCGACGGTCGAGGGCGGCCCGCTGCCGTACGAGCTGGACGGCGAGCTGAACACCATCGGCCCGCACGACTTCGGCGGCACCCTCCGGGGCGGCTTCGCCGCGCACACCGTCCTCGACCCGGCCAACGGCGAGCTGCACGCGGTGGCGTACTGCTGGGCGTACCCGTATGTGACGTACCTCGTCATCGGCGCCGACGGGCGGGTACGGCGATCGGTGGACGTCCCCGTCGAGGGGCGGCCGATGATGCACGACTTCTCGCTCACCGACTCCCACGTGCTCCTGTACGACCTGCCCGTCGTCTTCAGCGCCCAGGCGGCGGCCGACGGCACGGGCATCCCCTACGTCTGGGACCCCGAGCGGCAGCCCCGGCTAGGCGTGCTGCCGCGCGACGGCGACGCGGCGGACGTCCGCTGGCTGGAGATCGACCCCTGCTTCGTCTTCCACCCGATGAACGCGTACGAGGAGGACGGCCGCATCACCGTCCGCCTCGCCCGCTACGACCGGCTCTTCGGCAAGGGCAGCGCGGGCCCCGACGAGTCGCCGCCGCTGCTGGAGCGGTGGACCGTCGACCTCGCCGCGGGGTCCGTGGCGTGCGAGCGGCTCGACGACCGGCCGATGGAGTTCCCGCGCGTGGACCCGCGCCGGCACACCCTGCCGCACCGCTACGGCTACGGCGTCGTGGCCCCGGCGGAGGGCTACGCGGGCGCCGCCGCCCGCCTGCACCTCAGCGGACAGGAGGTGCCGGTAGCCAACCGCCGGGTGGGCGCGGGGCTGGTCAAGTACGACCTGGAGCGCGGCACCAGCGAGGTCCGCCACAACGCGCCGGGGGAGGACAGCGGCGAGGCCGTCTTCGTGCCCGCCGGACCGGACTCCGCCGAGGACGACGGCTGGCTCCTGTCGTACGTCTTCGACCCCGAGCGCGGCGCCAGCGATCTCGTCATCCTCGACGCGCGCGACATCACGGGCGACCCGGTGGCCCGGGTGCACCTGCCGGTACGGGTCCCCGTCGGCTTCCACGGGAACTGGGTGCCGGACGCGGGGTGACGGATCGCCTGAAGCCGGCGGCACGGGGCCATGGGCGCTATTTCCTCAACGTCCTTGCGTTGAGACCATGTTGGCGACCTGTGGTGCTCGGGCGACGGCCGGGTGCGGCGGTACGGGCGGCAACCGGCGGACCGCGGGCGGGTCTTGGGTGGGTCGCTGGTGGGTCTCGGGTGGGGCGCGGTCGGGCCGCGGGTGGGTCGCTGGTGGGTCGCTGGTGGGTCGCGGGTGGGGAGGGGCGCATGGCCGAGGTGTTCTTGCGGCGTCTGACGCGCTGGCAGGCCGACCAGCAGCGGGAGGCCGTGGCGGACTTGTACGCCGCCGCGTACCGCGGGGCGCCCGGGCGGGAGTTCGAGATCCGCCGGGTGTTCCTCGACCGGTTCGAGGAGCATGTCCAGCGTCCGGGCTTCGACATGGTCATCGCCGGGGGCGCGGGGCTGGCCGGCTGCGTCTACGGCTTCCCGCCCGACCGGGACGGCGAGTTCTGGCAGGGCTTCCGGGGCGGCATCACGCCCGAGGTCGAGGAGCTCACCGCCCTCGGCCGGATCTTCGCCGTCGCCGAACTCATGGTCCTCCCCGCGTTCCGCCGCGACCACGTCGCCACCCGCCTCCAGACCCTGCTCCTCGCCCGCAGCACCGCCCAGCTCGCGACCGTACTCATCGAACCGTCGAACACCCCGGCCCGTACGGCCTACCGCTCCTGGGGCTGGACGAAGCTCGGCGAACTGTCGCCGCGGGGCGGCAGACCCGAACTGGAGGCTTGGAGCCGGGAGTTGAGACCCTGACCGTCACCACCCGTTCCGGTCCGGTCCACGTGGGGTACCGGCACGTGGTCGTGGTGGCCGGCGCGTGCCGGGGCGGGTCTGTACGGCCTCGTGGACGGCCGTGCGCAGGGCGTCCGGTGAGGTGAGCCGCAGCCAGGGGCAGGGGGCTTCGGGCAAGATCCACAGCCGTTCCCCCTTGTACGTGCCGGGCGCGGGCGCGGTGATGGGGCTGCCGGGGGGCAGTACCTTCACGTGCTCGCTGTCGGCGAGTTCGTAACCGCGTCCGGGTTCGACGAGCCACCAGGCGGTGGCTTGGGTGCCGCACAGGAGGTACGGGCCGATGTGCCGGCCTCGGTAGGCGAGGTAGGTGGCGGTCGGGCTGGAGAGGACGAGCGACATCTCGATGGTGTCCCAGAGGCGGCCGTTGCTGAGGGTGGCGGTCCGGCCCTGCGCCCAGAGCGCGCGGACGGCGCGAGGCTCGTCGGAGGCCGCGGAGAGCCAGTGCGCCATCGAGGGTAGTGCGTTCCGGTGGTGTGGCGGGTGGTGTTCATGAGCGGTCCTGGGGGCTGGTATGGGCGGCTGTACGTCCGGTCAGGGGTGCGGTTACGTGAGGATGAGGACGGCGGCCCAGGCGAGGACGGCGAGTGCGGTGAGCACGAGGGCGAGACAGGCGGGCGACCCGCCGTCATCTGGCATCGGGAGTCACGGGCCGGCGGGCCCGGATGTCGGGCCCGAGCATCACGGTTCCACTCCCACTCGCCGCCGCAAAGGCGGCGGCGAGGTCGGCGGGGTCGGTCAGGAGCCCGGAGCCGTCCGGGCGTTGTACCCAGCCGCGGCCCCCGCTGTACTGGCCGACGGCGGGGCAGGGCAGACGCCAGCCCGGGCCCCGGAGCGTCAGCTCCGACAGGCCGCCGAGATGCTCCTGGGCCTTGTCGCCTACGAGCCAGCAGGCGAGGTTGTCTTCGGGGCAGCCGAGGACCGGCCCGAGCCTCCCCACGCGGCCGAGCGGCCGCATGACGTCGAGGGACGGCAGGAGCGGGGCCTCGACCACCGTCCACGCGGTGGAGGCGATCGGCGCGAGCCGATCGGCATTCCAGGCGCGCCAAACCGCGTCGGGACTGACCGCGCAGGACGCCAGCCAGGCATTGGCCTTTGCGCTCATGACTGGGGTCCCTCGTCGTCGCGGTTGATGTCCGCGGCTGCTGTGACCAGGGCGCGTACGGCCGAGGCGGGGCTCAGGACGCCGTCCGGCGGGATGATCCAGTGGGCGCGCGACCCTTCGCAGGTGCGCGGTGAGGGCAGGCCGATGTAGTGGGCCTCGCGTTCGGTGGTCGTCACGCACTCCACCGCCGCATCCCACCCGGCGGCGGTCCCGGGCGGCACAAGAACGACGTAGTTCCCGCCGACGCGGGCCACGGGCCCGGTGACCCCGAAGCAGTACATCATCGCCCGCACCCACCCCCGATGCCGCCCCGCCGCCACGCCGTGCACCAAGGAGGCGGGCAACTTCACCGCCTCCCACGCCGGCCCGACGAGGAACAGGGCAACGCCCCGGCGGTACCACTCGTCCGCGGCTGCTTGAGCCGCTTCCCGGCTGGCAGTCAAAAGCCTCGCCGCCGCGTGATCTTGTTGCAGGGGAAACATCATGAGCCTTCCCGGCGGTGGTGCGGAGAGTCGACAGCGGCCCGCAACGCAAGGTGCAGCAGATCGGGGTCCGTGATGCAGCGGCTGAAGGTGGGGGCGATGAGCCAGTGCAAGCCCGTCGTGTCAGCCGAAGGGGATGGGACGGCCACGTACGTGGATTCGCTGCACAGCACGGTCTCGGGCAGATCCCAGCGTCGAACGCAGCCGGACTCGACGAGGAAATGCACGATGCGGGTCCATGGATCACAGATGACCGGGCCGCATTGATCGCCGAGCCGTGTGATGGCGGCGGCGCCCAAGGTGTGCGGTGTGCGGACGGTGTCCCAGTACTCGCCTGCCGCGACGTGCCACACCGTGCCCTCGGGTGGGAGCCACGAGAACCAGGTACTGAGGCCGCCAGGGCCGTTCACCGGAGTCCGTCCCTGGCGCGGGGGCGGAGCGACGTGGGCGGGGCTGCATCGGTCATGGACAGATGGTGATCCCCGAGAAGGGCCCTGACTGACCCAGTGTGGGTCACCCCCTTGCGTGGCACCAATCGCAGAAGGCATCGAGTTCATCGCGCTCAGCCCGCTTGATGCGGCGGATCGTGGCGACGTCATCGCGGACCCACAAGTGTTCGCGGGCGTGCTGTGGGGCGATCCGGCGGGCGCGTTGCAGCGACTTGAACGCGGCGTCGGGCTTCGCGGACCACAACTCGGCGCGAGCCAGCTCGATGTAGAACCCGGATCGGCGCTCCTGGCCCATGTCGCGAGGAGGTGACCAGGAACTGGCGACATCCAGCGCGCGCTGAAGGTGCTCGCCGCCGAGGCTGACAGCCACGGAGACCTCGTGGATACGGGCCGAGTCCGGGCCGAACGCCGTACCGCAGTAGATGGCTTCGGGGACTCGGTCGGCGTGGGCGAGGGCTTCGTCCAGGTGCTCGGTGGCCGCGGCGACATCGCCCGCGCGGCCGGCGATGACGGCGGCCCTCATGTGCAGGGCGCCGCGTGCGGCAATGGCTTGTGGCCGGGAGGGCGGCGGCGCTGCATCGATGGCGGCTTGGAGGGCGCGAAGCCCGGCACCATGAGCGCGGGCGGCGAAGTGGACCTCGGTGCGCACGTAGGCGGTGTGGGCGTTCAGCAGAGGGTCCTCAGCGAACTCCGCCGCCCAGCGCATGAGGTCGATCAGCCGGGCGGACAAGTCATGGGCCCGGTACTTGTAGGCGACGGCGTCGGCTGTGCGGTAGGCCGCCACCAGCAGCGATGCCACTTCGGACCGTGTTTCCGCCGGGGCAGCATGGAAGGCACGGGACAACTCGGCCAGCAGTTCGGGTAGGTGGCGGGTGATGTGTACGTACTGGGCGCCGAGCCGCCACTGGACGGCTTTCCCCGTCGTTGCGGACAGCTCTTGCAGAGGACGGACGGGACCGTCATCAGGCATGTCGTAGGTGGCGATGACCGCGGACAGGGCTGGCATGGCCTGATGAACCCGGTTGTCGGACCGGCCGTGATCGGGCAGTAGCGCCGAGGGGTCGACGCCCAGAGCTCCGGCGATGGCGTCCAGGACACCGTCACCCGCCCCGCGGGCCCCGCGCTCGATCTTGCAGAGTGTTCCGAGACCGATGTTGGCGGCCGTGGCCAACTGCACCTGCGTCATGCGGGCCATCCGTCGCCGGTAGGCGATCCGCCGGCCTACTTCCAGGGCGAGTTCGGACGGCATAGGTACCCCCCGTTCGGTTGGTGCCACGCACCGAAGAGGATTACCACGGTGCAGGGTATGACCGGCCCACCAATGCTGCTGATGGGCCGAGTTGTTCCACCTATTCGTTGATAAGCGCGGTGAGGTCGGTGAGCGAGGAGATTCGCCAGTCCGCTGCGGCGGCCTCGGGGGCGTCAGCCCACAAGTGCCCCCACGGACCACGCCGGATGTGTGCCGCTCTCAGCCCCGCGGCCTTGGCGGGGATGACGTCGTTGGCGGGGTTGTCGCCGACGTAGACGGTTGCGTACGGCTCGGCCTGGGCGAGGTCGATAACGCGCTCGAAGAAGTGCGGTGAGGGCTTGGCGACGCCCCACTCCGCTGAGGTGGCGACGGCGTCGGCGGGCAGTTCGAGGGCGCGCAGGAGTTCGCCTACCCGGGCTGTCTGATTGCCGGCGACAACGACTCGTACGCCCAGCTTGCGGAGTCCGCTGAGGGCTGGGCGCACGTCGGGGTACAGGTCCGAGTCGTCGAGCGCTTCGCCCTGCCCAGCCGCCTCGCGTGCCAGGTACTCGGCGCGGATGTCGATGCCCGGGCAGGCGAGGCGGAGGGCATCGGCGTTGTCGCGCCCTTGGGCGGTGACGGCCCCGACGAGGGCCGACAGGGTGTGGCGGGGGATGTGCAGCCAGTCCGCCCACGATCCCCAGTACCGGTCGTCGTTGGTCAGCGTTTCTCCGACGTCGAAGACGATGGTCTCGATCACACCACGGCACACTACGGGGCGGTTGACCTGTCTTTCACCTGGTGTGCCGCACTCGCGGAGATGACAGATCCCTGTTCGGTGCGGCAGGAAGCAGGGCCGGGCGAATCAGGCGAGCACGAGGTGACCGCGACGGTCCTGGCTGCGGGGCTTCCGCGCGGCCGGTGGCGCCCCCGGGGAGCCGGGTGATGGCCGGCGGTGTCCGGGGCCGGCCGGTCGGCTCTGGGGCGCTGGGGGCCCGTGGCGGAGGATGCCGGTATGACTGGTACCGATACGCCATGGGGGCGATGGGAGCCCGCGCCCCTGTCCGAAGTGGCCGACCTCTTCTCGGCCGGTACGACGCGCGGAGCGCGGTGGTGGATTGCCGGTGGGTATGCCATCGAACTCGCCGTGGGCCGGGCCTTCCGGGACCACGGCGACATCGACGTTCTGCTGCTGCGCCGCGACCAACTCGCCGTGCAGCGCGCGCTGCACGGCTGGCAGTGGTGGGCGGCCGACCCGCCCGGCACGCTCAGACCCTGGGCGGAGGGCGAACCGCTGCCGGACCACGTCCACGACATCTGGTGCCGCCCCGGCCCCGCCGAGCCCTGGCGGATTCAGGTCATGCTCGACGAGAGCGAGAGCGAGAGCGAGAGCGAGAGCGAGAGCGAGAGCGACGGCACGGAGTGGGTCTCGCGCCGTGACAGCGGGGTGCGCCGCCCCATCGAGTCCATCGGCGCTCAGGCGCCCGGGCCCGTGCCGTACCTGGTGCCCGAGGTGCAGCTCTACTACAAGGCGCAGGACCCGCGCCCGAAGGACGAGGAGGATTTCGCCGCGGCGCTGCCGGTCCTCACGGCAGGGGCCCGACGCTGGCTGATGTCCGCGCTGGAGCGTACGTACGGGCGCCATCACCCCTGGTCGCGGCGGTTGGGGGCGGCGCGCGGCGGGTGTGCGCCGTGAGCCTTTCGGGTGGCGCGAATCCACCGACGGCGAGGTGTCGAGAACGGCCCGTCCGCTCCGACGTCTCCTGTGAGAGGCGCCCGGCCCACCGGGTGTCCTGGAGAGGCGCCCGGCCCACCGGGCGTTCTGGAGAGGCGCCCGGCCCACCGGGTGACCCGGAGAGGCGCCCGACCCACCGGGTGTCCTGGAGAGAGGATCGGTGAGGACGATGAAGTACCTGATCATGCTGCTCGCCAAGCAGTCCGACTACGACGCCATGAGCGGCTCCCCGGCCCCCGGCGAACCGGCGTGGACGGAGAAGGATCTTCAGGCCATGTACGGCCACATGGGAGCTATCAACGACAACCTCGCCGAGTCGGGCGAACTGGTCGACGCGCAGGGCCTCACCGAGCCCTCCCAGGCCAAGCTCGTCACCGCGGCGAAGGACGGCACGCCCATCGTCTCGGACGGGCCGTACGGGGAGGCCAAAGAAGTCCTCGCCGGGTACTGGGTGGTCGACTGCGAGAACATCGAGCGCGCCACACAGATCGCGGCCCGCGCCTGCGCCTGCCCCCATCCGGAGGGCGTGCGGACCTACCCGGTGGTGGTGCAGCCGATCGGGGAGGAGGGGTGTGGGGACGAGATGTAAGGGGCGGCGGGACGCCGGGGGCGGCCCGCGAGAGGTGGTGCCATGGAGGACGCCGTGGGGGACGAGGACCTGCTGCGCGGCCTCGCGCCGCAGGTCCTCGGCGCGCTCGTACGCCGGTACGGGCACTTCGACGCCGCCGAGGACGCGGTGCAGGAGGCGCTGCTCGCCGCGGCCGTCCAGTGGCCCGCCCGGGGCCGGCCGGACAACCCGCGCGGCTGGCTGATCCGCGTCGCCTCCCGCCGCCTGACCGACGAACTGCGCGCCGAGGAGGCACGCAGGCGCCGGGAGGAGAACGCCGCCGCCCTGACGCCGCGCGACGAGTTCAGCGCGCCGCCGCCCGGCGAGGGGCGCGCCCCGTCCGAGGACGACACCCTCCTCCTGCTCTTCCTGTGCTGCCACCCCGAACTGACCCCGGCCGCGCAGATCGCGCTCACCCTGCGCGCCGTCGCGGGCCTGACCACCGCGGAGATCGCGCGCGCCCATCTCGTACCCGAGGCGACGATGGCGCAGCGGATCAGCCGGGCGAAGAAGCGCGTCAAGGCGTCGGGGGTCCCCTTCGGCCGGCCGGACCACCCCGAGCGCGAAGAACGCCTGGCCGCCGTCCTCCAGGCGCTCTACCTGCTCTTCAACGAGGGGTACACGGCGACGTCCGGCAGCAGCCTGCAACGGGCCGAGCTGTCCGGCGAGGCCATCCGCCTCACCCACGAGGTCCACCGGCTCCTGCCGGAAGACGGCGAGGTGACGGCGCTGCTGGCCCTGATGCTGCTCACGGACGCCCGGCGCCCCGCCCGTACCGGACCGGACGGCGATCTCGTACCGCTCGCCGAACAGGACCGGACCGCGTGGGACCGCGAGGCCATCGACGAGGGGACGGCGCTGGTCGAACGGGCCCTGTCGGCTCGTACGCCGCCCGGCCCGTACCAGCTCCAGGCGGCGATCGCCGCGCTCCACGACGAGGCGGAGCGGCCCGAGGACACCGACTGGCCGCAGATCCTCGCCCTCTACCGTCTTCTCGAACGCCTCGCGCCCGGGCCCATGGTCACGCTCAACCACGCCGTCGCGCTCGCGATGGTCCACGGCCCGCGGGCCGGGCTCGGCCTCCTCGCGACCCTCGACGCCGACGCGCGGCTGGCGGGGCACCACCGCCTCGACGCGGTCCGCGCCCACCTCCTGGAACGGGCGGGCGATCTCGAAGCGGCGCGGGCCGCCTACCAGTTGGCCGCGAAGCGCACCGCCAGCCTGCCCGAACGCCGCTACCTCCAGGCGCGCGCTACCAGGCTGAGTGCGGAGAGCGCCGGATGATCCCGGTCCGCTTGACGGTCGACAGGATCGGGACCGTCTCGATGCCGGTGATCCGCTCCAGCGCGCCGACCGTGGTGGTGAGGAACGCGTAGAGCGCGTCCAGATCGGCCGCGGCCACCGCGACCAGCAGATTGGCCGGCCCGGTGGTGGCCGCCGCGAACCGCACCTGCGGGTGGTCGCTCAGCGCCCGCGCCGTCTCCTCCAGCCCGCCGGGCGTCACCGTGATCCACAGCAGCGCCTCGGCGTGCACGCCCAGCAGTGCCAGATCCACCTCGGTCGCCGGCCGCACGGCCCCGTCGCGTACGAGCGCGTCCAGCCGGCGTCGCGCGGTGAGCGCCGAGACCCCCGCGCGGTGCCCCAACTCCCCGTACGTGGCACGGCCGTCCGCCGCCAGGGCCTCTACGAGCGCGTCGTCGACGGCGGTTACGGGCGTGCCGGCGGTTACGGGTGTGTCGACGGGTACGGGCGTGTCGGCGGGTACGGGCGCGGCTTCCCGTACGGCGGTGGTGACGGGGCCGGGGGAGAGGAGGGCTAGCTGCTCAGGGGTCAGGAGCCCGGCCGTCCACCGCAGCGACGCCGGATGGACACGCATGAGACTGTGCGCGGTCCAGGAGTCGACGGCGGCGGTGGCGGGCAGATCGCGCAGCAGCAGCGCGTTGCGGGCGTCGGGACCGGCCAGGAACACGATCGTGCAGATCTCGTCGCCGCCGCCCATCACATCCACCCACACCGTGTCCTGCCGGCGCGCCAGCGTGGCCGCGACCGCGCGAATGCGCTGCGGGCGGCAGCGGACGCGCAACGCCATCGGGACGAGCCCGGTGAAGTGGGCGGGGCTGCGCACCGCCGTCGCCCGCAGCGTCCCGTCCTGGAACAGCGGCGCGGCCCGGCGCACGACCGTACGTTCCGAAATGCCCAGACACGCGGCGACGGTGCGCCAGGAGGCGCGGGGCGACGCGAGGAGCACGGCGGTGATCCGGCGGTCTGTCTCGTCGAGGGAGTGGCGCACATTCGGCATGCTAGGCCGCTTCCGTGTCCGTATTTCTCCTTGAGAGTGGAGAATCATGGCCACAATCGGCTGGAGCCCGTAAAACGATCACGAGGTCGATGACGAGACCGGCGACGAGACCGGTGCGGGGTGCGCACAGGGAGGCGACGACGATGACGGACGGCGCGAGGACGGACGGGGCGGCGGTGGGCGAGGCGACGGTGGGCGAGGCGACGGTGGGCGAGGCGACGGCCCCGGCAGCCGCCGTGGAAGACCGCCCGGTCGTGACGACGGACCGGGGCCGGGTACGGGGGGTGGTGGAAGGCGCGGTGGCGGCCTTCCGCGGCATCCCGTACGCGGCGTCGCCGGTGGGGAAGCTGCGCTTCGCGCCGCCACGGCCGCATGAGGGCTGGTCCGAGACGCGGGACGCGGCGCGATCGGGCCCGTCCGTGCCGCAGAACGCGTCGCGGCTGGAGGCGGTGATGGGCAAGCGCGTCCCGAACTGGGCGGAGGCCGACTCGCTCAACCTGAACGTATGGACTCCGGCGAGGCTGCTGAGCGAGTCGGAGCGCGACGGCCGACGCCCGGTCCTGCTGTGGTTCCACGGTGGGGGTTTTACATCGGGTTCAGGTGGTTGGGACTGGTACGACGGCGGGCGCCTGGCGGCCCTGGGCGACATCGTGGTCGTGACGGCCAACTACCGCTTGGGGCCGCTGGGCTACCTCCACCTGCCGGAGCCCGGCACTGACAACGTCGGCGTGCGCGACCAGGCGGCGGTGCTGCGCTGGGTGCACGCCAACGCCGAGGCCTTCGGCGGCGACCCCGGCGCGATCACGGTCGGCGGCCAGTCGGCGGGCGCGTACGCGTCCCTGGCCCTGGCGCTCGTACCGGAGACCCGCCCGCTGATCCGCCGCGTGATCGCCCAGAGCGGCCCCTGGGGCATGGAGCCGCAGGACCCGGACAAGGCGCGGGACCACACGGCGGCGCTGGTACGCCTCCTGGGCGTGGACAGCGCCCCCAACCCCGGCGACGCGCTCCGCGAACTCCCCGTCGAACGCCTCCTCGCCGCCTACGCCCAACTCTCCGCCGACCTGGCCGTGTCGGGCCACATCGACCCGCCGCTGTTCCCGGTCCTGGGCGGCGCCGGAATGCCGTCGAGCCCGCTGCCGCAGGCGGTCGCGAACGGGGACCTGGGGGAGACCGGCCTGCTGATCGGCACGGTGAAGGACGAAATGACGGCCTTCGTAGGAGCCGGCCCCCACGCCCAGCCCCTCACGGACACCGTGATGCGCACCCCCACCCTCGAAATCGCCGCCGCCCGCGCCGAACAGGGCGCCCCGCCATACGTCTACGAATTCGACCGCGAGTCACCGGACAATTCGGGTTTGGGGGCAACTCACTGCTCCGAACTCCCCTTCCTCTTCGGCACATTCGACGCCTTCGCCGCCAGCCCCATGCTCGGCCACCCGACTCCGTCGGACCGCACCCTCTCCACGGCCTTCGCCTCCGCCTTCGCCGCCTTCGTGGCCACGGGCTCCCCGACCGGCGAGGGCCTTGCCCCTTGGGAGGCTTACGGGACCGGGGAGGGGGACGGAGTGAAGCGGTTCGGGTAGGGCTACGCGAAGGGCGGGCCGCCGGTGAGTCGACGGCCCGCCCTTCGTCTGTTGCGTCCGCGCTCAGCCCAGTTCGAGGCTGGTGACGCCGTACGTGCGTGCTGTTCCGACGGACGGTGCGGGTCCGGCGTACATGCGGACGGTGTGCGAGGCGGGTGCGAGACCGTGGGCCGTGGCGAGGTCGTGGGCGGAGCGCTGGGGGTCGGGAACGTCGAGGGAAACCGTCTCCTCCGGGCCAAGACCGGCGGTGAGGCTGTCGAAGAGCGCCTCGGCGGCCTCGCGGCTGTCGGCGAACAGCGGCCCGACGCGGTGGCCGTCGCGGGCGGGGCGCAGCACTCCGTACCCGGCCACCTGACCGTCGCGCAGGTGTACGCGCGCGGTACGACCGGCGGCCGTCAGCCATCGGCCGAGGAAGGCCCGGCGGTCGGCGGGGAAGCACCGCCGGTCGTACGCGGCGATGGCGTCGAGGTGGTCCGCGGTGACGGGGACGGTCGCCGTGCCCGCGCCCGTACGGGCCGGGTCCGTGTCCGGGCCCGTACGCGCCGTACCCGCGCCCGTACGGCCGGAATTCGCGCCCGTACGCGCCGCTCCCGCGCCCGTACGGTCGGAATTCGCGCCCGTGGCGGCGGGCCCCGCGTCCGTACGTACCGGGCCCTCTCCCGCGCGGGGGCGGCCCGTGTAGCGGATGGTCTGGTACGCGGTCTCGAAACCGGCCCGCTGGTATGTGGCCTGCTGGGCGGGGACGCCGTCCAGGCCGACGGTCCGGGTGCCGGCGTGCGGGAACGCCGTGCGCCAGGTGGCGAGGCCGAGGCCCCGGCCGCGGTGGTCGGGGCGGACCATGTAGTAGCCCAGGAACGCGTACTCGTCCGAGTAGTTGGCGACCGATATCGCCGATACGGGCGCGGCGCCCGGCTCCAGGCGGCCGACGAAGAAGCCGGCCGGGTCGATCGGGTGGAAGGTGGCCGTGTCGCCGCGGCCGGGGTTCCACCCCTCCTCGGCGGCCCACTCCTCCACCTGGTGCCATTCGTCCAGGGAGGCGGTGCTGACGGTGAGTTCGCCGAGGGGGTGCATGGTATTGGCGTTTCCTCTCGCGTAGTTGACGGGCCGTTGGGCCCGGGTGGGGGCGGGGCCCTCTGCCCCGCCTACTGTCCAGAGCTGTCTGTTCCGCTCCGATCAGATCAGGTCCATGGCTGCCACCTCGTCGGGGCTGCCGTAGCTGACCGGTCCCTGGAAGCGCCGGCGGGCGGTGGCGAACCACCAGACCGTGGCGATCAGCAGGACCACGGCGAGCGCGATCGGCGCGTAGTTGAAGGAGGCCGGGGTGATCGGGGATGCCTGCGGCAGCATGAACAGCACATTGCTGATCACGATCCAGGCGACGGCCACGCCCGCGACGAGCTTGCCGTAACGGCCCAGATTCCAGGGGCCGGGCTGGAAGTCGTTCAGCCGGAGCCGGAGGAAAATCGGCACGCCGTAGGCGAGGAAGAGCCCCACGACATTGACGCTCACAATGGCCGTGAACGCGGTGTGCGACCACCAGCCCGGTATCACCAGCACCAGCGGGCAGGCGGCGGCGAGCCATACGGCCTTGACCGGTGTGCGTGTTCGCGGCGACACGGAATGCCACCAACGGGAGCCGGGCATCGCGCCGTCGCGGGAGAACGCGAAGATCTGCCGGGTATTGCTGGTCATGTTGGCCAGCCCGCAGAAGAGCATCGCGCCGATCACGATCAGCAGCAGTAGCTTGGCGGTGCCCGCGCCGAGCGCGTCGATGAGAATCTGCACCGGCGGCGCGGTGGCGCTCGCCTCGTGCGCGTAATCGCGGATCGCGTAGATCAGGGCGAGCATGAGGATGAGCCCGGCGATCGCGGAGTAGGCGATCGCGCGCATGATGCCCCGGGGCGCGTTGACGGTGGCCTGCACGGTTTCCTCGGACATGTGGAAACTGCCGTCGAATCCTGTGAAGGTCCAGCTCGTGACGAGCAGGCCGAGCATTCCGCCGTACAACCCGCTGGTGAATCCGGTGTTGTTGGCGAAATGGGTCACGAAGGAGGCGGGCTGGTGGTGCGTGGGGATCAGCACGAGGGTGAGCACGATGATCACCATGCCGACCAGCAGCCACCACACCGAGATCCGGTTCAGCACGGCGACGAGCTGCACGGTGTAGGTGTTGGCCAGCGCCTGGATCAGCAGGATCACGGCGGTGATGGCGACCGTGTGCTGGGCCGTGGCCTGGTAGGAGGGCCACTGCATGGAGATGAACGCCTGGATGAAGGTGGCGGCGGCGAAGTTGGTGGCGGCGGTGCCGCCGACCTGCCCGACGAAGTTCAGCCAGCCCGTGTACCAGGACCAGGCGCCGCGGTGCCGCTTGGCGAGCTTGCCGGCGGAGAAGTACAGGGCGCCGCTGGTCGGGTAGGCGGACGCGATCTCACCCATCGAGGCGCCGACGAACAGCACCATGACGGAAACACCGATCCAGCCGAAGACGAGAATCGACGGGCCGCCGGCGTTCATCCCGAAACCGAAGGAGGAGAAGATGCCGGAGATGATGTTGATGATGGTGAAAGATATCGCGAAGTTGTCGAAGGCCCGGAATCTCCGGGTGAGTTTTCGCGGATACCCCATGGCGTGCAGAGTGGCATCGTCGTCGAGGGCGTCGGGGACCGGCTCGTGACGTGGTTTCGAGCGGGACAGGGATGTGCGCTCGGACACAAACGTGGCCTTTCTGATGGAGGAGCGGAGAGCGGGAAGGGAATGGAAGGGAAGAGACGAGAACGGGGAGCCGGTGGGACCCCGGGATTTCTATGGTGGACGACGGCCTGCGGGAGAAAGGTGAAGATGAAGATAAAGATTCAGAATGATGTGGCGGAGAAAACGTCAAATCGGTCGGTGGTGGATGGTCGGTGTCGGATTCATCAGGCGGCGCCGGGTACGGGAAGCCCGCACGAACGCCTCGCCTTGGTCAGTTGCTCCTCCGGTTCGCCGAATGCGCTCCAGGGCATTCGGGATGCGTACGGGCCCATGGCCGTGAATACCTCGCGCGCCTCGAATTCGCATTTGGCCATGTAGAGCGCGTGCGCGAGATAGGCGAGGTCCAGGACCGGTGTGAAGGGGTAGCCGGCCACCTGGGGAAACCAACCGTGATAGATGCCCATCGCGGTCGCGCGCCATTGCGGCTGCTCCCAGGTCCGGTCGGCCAGCAGGGCGTTGGGGTCGTAGTCCTCGACCAGGGCCACCAGGGGGAGCAGCCGCAGCGCGGACGTGGTGGGGGCGCGCTGGCTGAGGAAGGAGGCGACGTCCCAGCGAGCGCTGGCGGAGCCGCCGTGGCGTGTGAAGAAGTACGCGAGGAAGCGGTGGTGCGCCTCCCGGTTCCAGGGGTCGAGCCGCAGAATGCGAGCGAAGAGATACCAGGGCCCGGGCGGCGCGGTCAGCAGCCCCGGGGGCGCGGGGTCGCGCGCCTTCTGGAGCCGGGCGAGCGCGAGTTGTATCACCCATGGCGTGGGGTCCTCGGGCAGCATCTCGGCCGCCCGTTCGCAGGCGCTCTGCGCTATCCGTACGAGCGCCCCTTGGCGCCGGTCGTGCGCGTCGGCCATGCGCAGCGCGCGCAGCATCGCCACCCGTGCCCAGAGCAGCGCGGCTTCCGCCCCTGGTTCCTCCGCTAACCACCGTTCGGCCAGATCCGAGTCGGCCGCCTCGGAAGCCAGTACCAGAGAACGGTGCGCTCGGAGGTCGAATTTGCCGCGGGCGTCCTTCAACGCTTCATGCGCACTGAGATACCGACCGGTTCGCACGTCCATACAGGCTCGCGCCAACTGACGATCATCGGCCGCCGGACGCCACACATACTGCCCCTCGAACGCGTCAACAGCCACGATCCCCTCCCGATCCCGAAGACGGCACCAGTCACGCGTACGTCCCGTCCGTACTGAATTCAATCGGATCTTTTCGCAAGATCCACCAGCAGCGGGCCATACCCTACTCACCGCTAAGGCGTATCGAAACTAGTCGCCTGGAATATCTGGTTCCATACCGTTTAGGGTTTCTACCGGTTATCCGTGTCCCGAGGGTTTGTGCATGCGTTTGGCATATGCCAGACGACAAACCGGGGTACGGCGGAAGCGAACATTCCGGCTTGTGGTTGACGCAACGTCAACTCCTACGGTCGTACGCACGGCCGGAACGACCGGCCCGGTGATGGGAGACAGGACATGGCCTGGTCGATCGCGGAGGTGTCCCGGATGTCCGGGGTGACATCCCGGACCCTGCGGCACTACGACGCGATCGGCCTGCTGCCGCCGGCGCGGACCGGGAGCAACGGACTCCGTTACTACGAGGAGTCCGAACTGCTGCGGTTGCAGCAGATCCTGCTGATGCGGGAGTTGGGCGTGGGGCTGCGCGAGATCCGCGCGGCCCTCGACAGCCGGACCGACCGGGTGACCGTACTCCGCGAGCACCACCAGCGGCTGCTGGCGGAACGGCACCGGCTGGAGACGCTCGCCCGCACGGTCGCGCGCACCATCGCCGAACTGGAGGACCAGGAGGACACCGTGGAGAACAACGGCACGATGAAGATCAACCGGCCGGAGAACCTGTTCGAGGGCTTCGACCCCGACTACGACGACACCGAGGTGCGCGAGCGCTGGCCGGCCGCGTGGGAGGAGGCCCAGCCGGCCATCCAGGCGATGACCGACGCCGACAAGGAGCGCTGGCAGCGCGAGGTCACCGCCCAGATGATCCGCCTCGCCGACCTCATGGCCGCTGGCGCCCCCGCAGCCCACCCCACGGTCCAGGCCGAGATCGCCACCCACTACCAGGGCGTCTGCCAGTACTGGACCCCCAACGCGGAGGCCTACAAGGGCCTCGGCCGCACCTACGTCGAAGACCCCCGCATGAGCGCCAACTACGACAAGATCGCCCCCGGCCTCGCCGAGTACCAGGCCGCCGCGATGACGGTATACGCGGACGACCACCTGAACTGACGGTCGGATAGGCCCTTCCCTCGGCCGTCCGCAGCCCCCGGGCCGTCGCTCGGCGGTGGGGCTGCGGCACCGACACGAAAACCGACGCGAAACAGGAAAAACACCGCTCGCCGGAGGGCTCTCAGCCTCCGGCGAGCGGTGTGTCGTGAGCATGCTGACAACGGTCAGCAGGGCCGGGTCAGCCCTTCTTGGTCTCCCAGAAGATCTTGTCGATCTGGGCGATGTGGTCGAGGGCGTCCTGGCCGGTCTTGGGGTCGGTGGAGCCCTTGGCCGTGCTCAGGGCCTTGAGGGTGTCGTTGACGAGCTGGTGGAGCTCCGGGTACTTCTCGAAGTGCGGGGGCTTGAAGTAGTCGCTCCACAGCACCGAGACGTGGTGCTTGGCGAGTTCGGCGCGCTGCTCCTTGATGACGGTGGCGCGGGCGCGGTAGTGGGGGTCGTCGTTGGCCTGGTACTTCTCCTGGATGGCCTTGACCGACTCGGCCTCGATGCGGGCCTGGGCCGGGTCATAGACGCCGCAGGGGAGGTCGCAGTGCGCGCTGACCTTTACTTTTGGGGCGAACAGGCGGGAAAGCATGTGCTGTCCTTCCTCGTGATCGTCTTCTCAGGTGCGAGATTACTCGCTGTGGGAAGGCTTTTCTCGGGTGCCCCGGGGTGCTTAGGACAAAAGTCCAGTGTCAGTCTGGGACAGGCGGAGGACCGGACCGGGAGGTGCCGTGAATCAGGAGCTGGTGTACGACCGCGGGCAGGAGCGGGATCGCGAGCGTCGGGGACTGCTGCGGATCGGGCTGGCGGAGGTGTACAACCCATCGATGGTGCCCACCCTGAACCCGGGCGACCACCTGGTGGTGCAGTACGGCGCGCCGGTCCGGCCCGGCGACATCGTGCTGATGCGCCATCCGTTCCGGCAGGACCTGCTGATCGTCAAGCGCGCCGTCGAGCGGCGCGAGGGCGGCTGGTGGGTGCTGGGCGACAACCCCTATGTGGAGAACGACAGCCGCGAGTTCGGCGCCGTCCCCGATGAGTTCGTCGTCGCCCGCGCCGTCGTCCGGCTGCGCCGCCCGCCGCGCGCCGGTCAGCGGTCGGCGGTGGCGCTGCTCTCCTGGGCCGCCTCCGCGGTCCGGCCCGTGCTGCGTTCCTCGCCGCGCTCTTCGCCTCGGTCCTCGTTCGCCCGGTAGGCCGTCACCTCGGCGCGGCTCGCCGCGAGCGGGTTCGTACGGGGCGGGGCCCCCGGGTTCGTACGGGCAGGAGCATCCGGGTTCGTACGGGAAGGAGCGTCCGGGTTCGTACGGGCAGGAGCATCCGGGTTCGTACGGGGCGGGGCGAGCGGGTCTGTGCGGGATGCGGCGGCTGAGTCCGTACGCGGCCGCTCCCGCGCTGGTCCCTCGCGTCCCTCTCGTCCCTCCCGCTCCTCGCGTTTGCGCGCGCGGTACGCCGCCACGTTCGCGCGTGTCGCACACCGGTCCGAGCAGTACCGGCGGGAGCGGTTGGTGGACGTGTCGAGGTACGCGTTGCGGCAGGGTGCGGCCTGGCAGATGCCGAGGCGGTCGACGCCGTACTCGGTGAGGTGCACGGCCAGCCCCATGCACGCCGTCGCCGTGTAGGTCGCGCTCGCGTTCACCGCGTGGTCCGCGATGTGCATGTGCCACTTGGGGCGGCCGTTGTCGTCACGGAACTCGTGGCCGGAGATCTGCGGGCTGACCGGGAACTCGATCAGCAGCGCGTTGAGCAGGTCCACCGCCCGTACCTCGTCGTCCTCGTTCGCCGCCTCGAAGACGGCCCGCAGCCTCGCCCGTACGGACCGCAGCCGCGTGACATCGGCGTCGGCGATGCGGCGGGCGGCCTGCGCGCCGTTGCCGAAGAGTTCGCGCACCGCGTCCGCGGAGGTGAGCGTGTCGACCCCGCGCGCGGGCTCCTCGCTGTTGACCAGCCGTACGGCGTAGTCCGAGTAATAGGCCAGTTCCACTTGTGGTCCTTACGGGAGCGGTCTAGGGTCGGTGGTGCCCGGTCGGTAATGGTCGGTTCTCAATCGAGGGTATTACGAATCGGAGGGGTCGCGATGACACACACGGCACAGCCCACCACCCCCGCGGACTGGGCGGCCTGGCAGGCCAGTTGGGACCGCCAGCAGGAGTGGTACATGCCGGACCGCGAGGAGCGGTTCCGCGTCATGCTCGACATGGTCGAGGCGCTCGTCGGCCCCGCGCCCCGCGTGCTGGACCTCGCCTGCGGCACCGGCAGTATCTCGGACCGGCTGCTGAAGCGGTTCCCCGAGGCCGTCAGCACCGGCGTCGACCTCGACCCCGCGCTGCTGACCATCGCCCGCGGCACCTTCGACGGCGACTCGCGCGTCGAGTTCGTCACCGCGGACCTCAAGGACCCCGACTGGCCGGCCCGCCTCCCGTACGACACATATGACGCCGTACTCACCGCCACCGCCCTCCACTGGCTGCACGACGACCCGCTGCGCGCCCTGTACGGGCAGGTCGGCCGTCTCGTCCGGGACGGCGGCGTCTTCATGAACGCCGACCACATGCCCGACGACACCACGCCCCGCATCAACGAGGCCGACCGCGCCCTGCGCCACGCCCGGCAGGAACGGGCCAAGGCCGAGGGCGCTCTCGACTGGCGCGACTGGTGGGACCTCGCCGCCGCCGACCCGCTCCTCGCCGGGCCGACCGCCGAACGCTTCAAGATCTACGGCGAGCACGCCGACGGCGACACGCCATCGGTCGACTGGCATGTCCGCACCCTCCGCGAGGCCGGCTTCGGCGAGGCGCGGGCCGTGTGGTGCTCGCCCTCGGACGCCCTGGTGCTCGGTCTGAAGTGATCTTCGGGGCTCGGAGGCTGTGGGGCGGGGCCTCGGGGCCCAAGGGTTTTGGTGCCTCTGGGGCCCGGGGGGCGCTCCGGGCCCCGCGGGATCTCCGACCCCCGCGGGATCTCCGACCCCCGCGGGATCTCCGACCCCCGCGGGATCTCCGGGCCCGCGGGATCTCCGACCCCCGCGGGATCTCCGGGCCCGCGGGATCTCCGACCCCCGCGGGATCTCCGACCCCCGCGGGATCTCCGACCCCCGCGGGATCTCCGGCCCCCGCGGGATCTCCGGCCCCCGCGGGATCTCCGGCCCCCGGGGGGTCTCCCTCTCGCCCCCCGCCCCCGCCCCTACAGCACCTTCGACAGGAACGACTTCGTCCGCTCGTGCCGCGGGTTCGTCAGCACCTCCCGCGGGTGCCCCGCCTCGACCACCACCCCGTCGTCCATGAACACGACCGAGTCGCCGACCTCCCGCGCGAACCCCATCTCGTGCGTCACCACGATCATCGTCATGCCGTCCTCGGCCAGCGAGCGCATCACGTCCAGCACGTCGCCGACCAGCTCCGGGTCGAGCGCCGAGGTCGGCTCGTCGAAGAGCATCAGCTTCGGCTCCATGGCCAGCGCCCGCGCGATGGCCACCCGCTGCTGCTGGCCGCCGGAGAGCTGCGCCGGGTAGTTCGCGGCCTTGTCGGCCAGCCCGACGCGGTCGAGCAGCCGCTCCGCCCGCTCCCGCGCCACCGCCTTGGCCTCCCGCTTCACCTGCACGGGGGCCTCCATGACGTTCTCGATCGCCGTCATGTGCGGGAACAGGTTGAAGCGCTGGAAGACCATGCCGATGTCGCGCCGCTTCTCGGCGACCTCGCGGTCCTTCAGCTCGTACAGCTTGTTGCCCTGCTGCCGGTAGCCGACCAGTTCGCCGTCGACCGACAGCCGGCCGGCGTTGATCTTCTCCAGGTGGTTGATGCACCGCAGGAAGGTGGACTTGCCGGAGCCGGACGGGCCGATCAGGCAGAACACCTCGCGGGGGGCGACCTCCAGGTCGATGCCCTTGAGTACGTGCGTCGGGCCGAAGGACTTGTGGACGCCCTCGGCCTTCACCATGGCGGTCATACGTTCCCCCTCCGGGTCCTCAGCGAGAACAGGTTGGTCCTGACCTTCTGCCACGGGGTCTGCGGCAACTGGCGCAGGGAGCCGCGCGCGAACCGCCGCTCCAGGTAGTACTGGCCGACGCTGAGCACGCTGGTCAGCACCAGGTACCAGGCGGCCGCCAGGAAGAGCATCTCCACCGTCGCGCCGGAGGTCCGGCCGACGTTCGAGGCGGCCTGCAGCAGGTCGTAGTACTGCACGGCGATCACCAGCGACGTGGTCTTGAGCATGTTGATGAACTCATTGCCCGTCGGCGGCACGATCACCCGCATCGCCTGCGGCAGCACGACCCGGCGCAGCGTCTTTCCCTGGCTCATGCCCAGCGCGTGCGACGCCTCGGTCTGCCCCTCGTCGACCGACTGGATGCCGGCCCGGCAGATCTCGGCCATATAGGCCGCCTCGTTCAGGCCGAGCCCCAGCAGGGCGGCCAGGAACGGGGTCATGAAGGACGACCAGTAGTCCTTGTAGATCGGACCCAGGTTGATGTACTCGAAGACCAGGCCCAGGTTGAACCAGACCAGCAACTGCACGTAGACGGGCGTGCCGCGGAAGAACCAGATGTAGCCCCAGGCGATCGACGAGGTCACCGGGTTCTTCGACAGCCGCATGACGGCCAGGATGATGCCGAGGACCACGCCGACGACCATCGCGCAGATGGTGATCCATATGGTGTTCCGGACGCCCTTGAGGATGTCGTCGTCGAAGAAGTAGTCGGGGACGGCGCCCCAGTTCAGCTTCCCCTGGGCGAAGGCGTTGACGAGCAGCACCAGGAGGGCGACCGTGATGACGGCCGAGACCCAGCGCCCGTAGTGCCGTACGGGTACGGCCCTGATGACCTCCGGCACGGCGGCGGGGGTGGGAGGAGGCGCGTCGCCCGGCTCCTCCGCCTTGTTGAGCTTGTCAGTCACGGTGTTGCCTTTCAGCAGGACCTTTCGGCGGAACGGCTCGATGGCGGGTCGGTGACGGGTCGGACGCGGACTCACCGCGACCGCTTCGCCCCCGATGTGGACGCGGACTCACCGCGACCGCTTCGAACCCGACTTGCGCGCGGCCTTACCAGCCCGCTTCGGAACGGACTCGGACGCGGGCCTGGACGCGGGCCTGGACGCGGACTCGGGCGGTGGCTCGGACGCGGACCCGAGTGTGGGCTTGGAGGCGGACCCGGGCGTGGACTCGGCGACCCGCCCCGGGCCCGACCCGGGCGCGGCCTTGCCCGCCCGTCTCGGCACCGGGGTACGCGCGGCCACGCCCGCCCTTCAAGCCCCGGCGCCGCCGTTGACCTTGGCCTCCTTGAGCGCGCCGGCCGAGACGCCCCACTTGTCGAGGATCTTCTGGTACTCGCCGTTCTTGATGATCGCGTCGAGCCCGGCCTTGATCGCGTCCCGCAACTGCGTCTGGTCCTTGCTGAGCGCCATGCCGTACGGGGCCGCCTGGATCTGGTCGCCGACCATCTCGAAGTCCTTGCCGCCGCCCGAGGTCTTCACGGCGTACGCGGCCACCGGGAAGTCGCTGGAGCCGGCGTCCGCGCCGCCGCCGCGCAGCCGGGTCTGGGCCTGCACGTCATCGTCGAACGCCTCGATCTTGATCGGGTTCGAACCGCACTTCTTCGACTGGTCCTTGGCCTTGTCGTGCGAGACCGTGCCGCGCTGCACCACGATCTTCTTGCCGCACAGGTCGTCCCAGCCCTTGATGCCCTGCGTCTTGCCCTTCGGGGTGTAGATCGAGACGCCCGCCGAGAAGTAGTCGACGAAGTCGACGCCCTCGCCGACCTTCTTCTTCGTGTCGGGGTCCACGCCCGTCTGCCGGTCCTTGTTGTCCGTCATCGCGGACATCGCCACGTCGTAGCGCTTGGAGCGCAGGCCGGCCAGCAGGGTGTCGAAGGTGGCGTTGTTGAACTGGAACTCGACGCCCAACTGCTTGCCGATGGCCGCCGCGATGTCCGGGTCGAGGCCGACCGTCGTGCCCTCCTTCTTGAACTCGACGGGCGGGTACGCGATGTCGGAACCGACCTTGACGACGCCGGCGTCCTGGATCCGCTGGGGCAGCTTGTCGTGCAGCGGGGCCTTGGAGGACGACGCCCGGTCGCCGCCGGACTTCTTCGTCTGGTCGCCACAGCCCGTGAGCAGCAGGGCGCCGGCGACCGCGATCGCGCCGACGGCGGCCAAACGGCTCCTGGCGGCGGTCGGACGCGGGGTGGTGCTTGCGGTCATTGCTGGTTCCTCCTGCGAGTGAGGGAGTAGCCGAACTGGTCGGAGCACACACCATCGGGCCTCGCGACCTCGTGTGATTTGGGCATCTTGCCATCTGGACGGCGCCGATCGGGGGGCCTGCGATGTCAAAATCGGATAACGGGCTCTTCCCGTGCGACGGCCGGACCGTGGGGGCGGATGTCCCACTGCACGGTACGGAGAGAAGAGATCTGGCTCACAGTCGCCTTGTCTCGCTATGCGGGATGCTCGCCGTGAATCGTGCGGTTTGCGCACCTTGGGGCCGTTGGCTCGCGCCGTACGCGGGCGGGGGCGACGCCAGGACTGGTTCACGGCCCCGGCCACCCCCTTCCCGGCCTCTCGCCGGCCCATCCCAGCCCCCTAGCCGACCCCGAATCCGGCCCTGACCTCGGGCCTTGGGGAATTACCCGGCCCCCTCCGGCGTCCTCCACGTGACGAAAGCGACTCGTAACCGCTCCGGGACTTGCGCTAGAAAGGTGGGCTACACCCCTCACCCGGGGCTCGGGGCGCGCGTGCGGCGCGCCCGGCGTCCGTATCAGCCCCCGCGCGGCGGCCCATCCGCCGGCCGGGCCACGGACGCGGTGCCCGCCCGCTCCGCAACCTGGGGCGGTAACCCTCGACGTACAGATGACAAAGGGGTCAGAAGTGTCAGCGGAGATTGTGAATCCTCGCAGCGACAGCAGCGACAGCAGCGACAGCAGCGAACACGGCAGTGACACCGGCGCCGACGGCGACGCCGGTACGGACACCGCCCGAGACGAGCCGTTCGACGCGGCCTTCGCGCTGCACCGCGGCGGCAAGATGGCCATCCAGGCGACGGTGCCGGTGCGCGACCGGGACGACCTGTCGCTCGCCTACACGCCCGGCGTGGCCAAGGTGTGCAGCGCCATCGCGGAGCAGCCCGAACTCGTCCACGACTACACCTGGAAGTCCCAGGTCGTGGCCGTCGTGACGGACGGCAGCGCGGTGCTCGGCCTCGGGGACATCGGGCCCGAGGCGTCCCTCCCGGTGATGGAGGGCAAGGCCATCCTCTTCAAGCAGTTCGGCGGCGTCGACGCGATCCCGATCGCGCTCGCCACCCAGGACGTGGACGAGATCGTCGAGACCGTGGTGCGGCTCGCGCCGTCGTTCGGCGGCGTGAACCTGGAGGACATCTCCGCGCCCCGTTGCTTCGAGATCGAACGCCGGCTCCAGGAGCGGCTCGACGTCCCGGTCTTCCACGACGACCAGCACGGCACCGCCGTCGTCACGCTCGCCGCCCTGCGCAACGCCGCGCGGCTGACCGGACGCGCGCTCGGCGAGCTGCGCGCGGTCATCTCCGGGGCGGGCGCCGCCGGGGTGGCCATCGCCAAGATCCTCACCGAGGCGGGCATCGGGGACGTCGCGGTCTGCGACCGCAAGGGCGTCGTCTCCGCCGACCGTACGGACCTCACCGACGTGAAGCGCCAGGTCGCCGGCTTCACCAACAGGGCCGGCCGGCAGGGCTCCCTGGCCGACGCGCTCGACGGCGCGGACGTCTTCATCGGCGTCAGCGGCGGCACGGTGCCGGAGGAGGCGGTGGCCAAGATGGCGCCCGGCGCGTTCATCTTCGCGATGGCCAACCCGAACCCGGAGATCCACCCGGAGGTCGCTCACAAGTACGCGGCCGTCGTCGCCACCGGCCGCAGCGACTACCCGAACCAGATCAACAACGTCCTCGCCTTCCCCGGCATCTTCGCGGGCGCCCTCCAGGTGCGCGCCACCGAGATCACCGAGGGCATGAAGCTCGCCGCCGCCGAGGCGCTCGCCTCCGTCGTCGCCGACGACCTCAGCCCGGACGTCGTCATCCCGTCCCCCTTCGACGAGCGCGTCGCCCCGGCGGTCACCGCCGCGGTCGCGGCGGCGGCCCGAGCGGAAGGCGTCGCCCGCCGCTGACGGTTGTACTGGCCGTACGGGCTCGTGGGCCGTACTCGGCTGTACGGGCCGTACGGGCTTGTACTGGCCGTGCGGGCTGTCCGGCCGTGCCGGCTGCACTGGCGGTGCCGGTTGTACTGGCCGTACGGGCTGCACTGGCTGTGCCGGCTGCACTGGCCGTGCGGGCTGCACTGGCTGTGCCGGCCGTGCGGCCTCGTGGCTCGCGCCGACCGCGCGGGGCGCGGATCTTTGCGGCCCCCGGGGCCGCGTTGGTTGTACGGGCGCGTGGCCGGTACCGGCCACGCGGATTTCGGCCCTCTGCGGCCCCGGGCGCCGCGCGGGCCGCACCGGCGGTGCGGGTCTCGGGGCTTCGCGGCCTCGGAGGCCGCGTCGGCCGTACGGGCGCGTGGGCTGTACCGGCGGTGCGGGTCTCGGGGGCACGCGCCCCCAGGACGCCGTGCTGGCTGTACCGGCGGCTTGGGTCTCCGTGCGGCCCTGGACGCCGCCATGGTTGTACGGGCACGTGAGCTGTGCCGACCGCGCGGGTCTCGGGGCATGCCGCGTCGGCTGTACGGGCACGTGAGCCGTACCGGCCGCGTGGTCCTCGGGGCGTGCGGCCCCGGACGCCGCGCGGGGCTGTACGGACCCGCGCTCGTACGGGGCGCCCGGGGGCTGAGCTGGGCCGGACGCGCGGGCCGTACGGGGGCGGGGCGCATGCCCACTTTCGCGGTGGCTGGTGGCGGCCTAGGTTGGGATCATGTTCGCTGCTTATGCTGCCAGGATCGACCGTGACCAGCCGTTGAACGGGCTTGAGACGGGGGAGCGGCCCGAGCCCACCGTCGATGGGCGGGCGGGGTGGACGGTCGTCGATGTGAAAGCGGCCTCCCTCAACCACCACGACCTGTGGTCGCTGCGCGGGGTGGGGCTGGGCGAGGAGTCGTTGCCGATGATTCTGGGCTGCGACGCGGCCGGGGTGGACGCGGACGGCAATGAGGTCGTCCTCCACTCGGTGATCGGGCAGACGGGCCACGGGGTGGGGCCGGAGGAGCGGCGTTCGATCCTCACCGAGCGGTATCAGGGGACGTTCGCCGAGCGCGTGGCCGTACCGGCGTGGAATGTGCTGCCCAAGCCGCAAGAGCTGTCCTTCGAGGAGGCGGCCTGCCTGCCCACGGCGTGGCTGACGGCGTATCGGATGCTGTTCACGAACGCGGGCGTACGGCCGGGGGACACCGTTCTCGTGCAGGGCGCGGGCGGCGGGGTGGCGACGGCGGCGATCGTGCTGGGGGCGGCGGCCGGGCTGCGGGTGTTCGCGACCAGCCGGCACGCGGCCAAGCGCGAGCGCGCGGTGGAGCTGGGCGCGGAGGGCGCGTACGAGCCGGGCGAGCGGCTGCCGCGGCGGGTGGACGCGGTGATCGAGACGGTCGGCGCCGCGACGTGGTCGCACTCGCTGAAGTCGCTGCGGCCCGGCGGCACCCTCGTCATCTCGGGCGCGACCAGCGGCCCGCACCCGGAGGCCACCGAGCTGAACCGGGTCTACTTCCTGGAGCTGAAGATCGTCGGTTCGACGATGGGTTCCAAGGAGGAGCTGGCCGGGCTGCTGAGCTTCTGCGCGGCGAAGGGCGTACGGCCGGTGATCGACTCGGTGCTGCCGTTGGACCGGGCGCGGGAGGGGTTCGAGAAGATGGCGGGCGGCGACCTGTTCGGGAAGGTCGTGCTGACGGTCTGAGCGGTCGCCCGCGGTCGCTGCGGTCGGCGGAGCGTCCCCAAGGGCGCTGACCGGGCCGATCCGTCACCTATGCGTTTTACCGCCCGTAACCCCCGCTACGGTCTGTTAGCGTTCATTACGGACCTACCCCGGTTGAATAGGGTAATCCGCCATCAAATAGGGTGATCGGCCCTAGTGGTCGCAGCGACCAAGGGACTGTAGTCCTGCCCGAAAGTGGCTTTCGTCCAGATAAGTCACCGGGGATGAACCAGGTATCACTGGGTAGTTGCGCTATGAACCTGTCCCCGACCGAAAGCCGCCCGTGCCTGTTCAGCAAGAACTCGAAGCCCCGGCCGTCACCCGGCACCGCCCCCTCGTCCGCGCCGCCGCGCGCCGCTCGAACCCGCCGCTGCGGCGCACGGACATCACGGTCACGGACGAGACGGCGGTCAAGCGGGCGGTCAAGGCCGCGGCGCTGGGCAACGCGATGGAGTGGTTCGACTTCGGGATCTACAGCTATCTCGCGGTCACCATCGGCAAGGTCTTCTTTCCGTCGGGGAACGACACGGCGCAGTTGCTCTCGTCCTTCGCGACGTTCGCGGCCGCGTTCCTGGTGCGCCCGTTGGGCGGCATGGTCTTCGGGCCGCTGGGGGACCGGATCGGCCGCAAGAAGGTCCTGTCGCTCACCATGATCATGATGGCGTCGAGCACCCTCGCCATAGGGCTGATCCCCGGCTACCAGTCGATCAGCTTCTGGGCCCCGGTCCTGCTGATCGTCTTCCGGATGCTCCAGGGCTTCTCCACGGGCGGCGAGTACGGCGGCGCGTCCACCTTCATCGCGGAGTACGCGCCGGACCGCCGCCGCGGCTTCTTCGGCAGCTTCCTGGAGTTCGGCACGCTGATCGGCTACACGGCCGCCGCCGGGCTCATCACGATCCTGACGGTGACGCTCTCCGACTCCTCCATGGAGTCCTGGGGCTGGCGCGTCCCGTTCCTGGTCGCGGGCCCGATCGGGCTGGTCGGCCTCTATATGCGGCTCAAGCTGGACGAGACGCCGGCCTTCCAGAAGCTGGAGTCGGAGGGCGCGTTCGAGAAGCGGGAGAGCACTCCGTTCCGGCAGATACTGACGACGCAGTGGCGCCCGATGGTGCTGTGCATCGCACTCGTCGCGGCGTTCAACGTCACCGACTACATGCTGCTGTCGTACATGCCCACCTACCTGTCGAACAGCATCGGCTACGACTCCACCGACGCCCTCGTGTCGATCATCATCGTGATGCTGGTCCTGATGGCCGCGATCACCTTCGTCGGACGCCTCTCCGACCGCATCGGCCGCAAACCCGTCATGATGGCCGGTTCGCTCGGCTTCCTGGTGCTCTCCGTGCCCTGCTTCCTGCTGATCAAGATGGGCACGGTCGTCCCGGTCTTCGCGGGCCTGCTGATCCTGGGCCTGTGCCTGCTGCCGTACGTGAGCGTGATGTCGTCCTCGCTGCCCGCGCTCTTCCCCACGGACGTGCGCTACGGCTCCCTGTCGATCGCCTTCAACATCTCCGTCTCCCTCTTCGGCGGCACCACCCCGCTCGTGGTCGAGGGCCTGGTCAGCGGCACCGGCAACGACATGATGCCCGCGTACTACACCATGCTCGCCGCCCTGGTCGGCGTCATCGCCGTCGTCACCATGAAGGAGACCGCGCGCCGCCCCCTCCCCGGCTCGCCCCCCTCCGTCTCCACGCCGGAAGAGGCCGCGGAACTGGTGGCCGCCTCGCGCCCGTAACGCGCCCCTCTCGCAGCTCGCAGCGACGGCCGCGGGCCCGTACGCATCACGCATCGTGCGTACGGGCCCGCGGCCGTCCCCTGTTCTTCCCCCGTCAGTCCCCCGTCAGTTCCCCCCCCTCAGTCCTCCGGCGTCAGTCCTTCGGCGTGCGCAGGAGGGCTTCGATGCGGGCCGCGGCCTGGGCCAGGTGGGCTCGGGAGGCGGCTAGCTGGTCCGGGGTGACGCCGTGGTCGCGGGCGGCGTCGCGGATGTCGTCGCGGAAGCGGTCGAGGAGGCGGTCGAGGTCGCGCGGCGGGTTCTGCGAGGCGGCGTCGTCGGCGGTGGCCCACTCCGGGGCGGGGTGGGCCGGCTCGGAGCCGGCGTCCTTGCCGAGGTCGACACGATCGACCGTGACCTCGGGGCCGGGCTCGGGGCGGCTGGTGTCCCAGGGCTGGCCCGCCAGCGAGCCCAGTTCCTTGGCCAGGGCGTTGACGCCTTCGAGGATGCCGCTGGGCCAGTCGCCGTGCCGGGCGTGTTCGCGGACCTGTTCCTGCACGCGCTCCTTGATGCGCAGCACCTCGTCGCGCGCGTGGTCCTGGGCCTGCTTGGCCTGGCGGCGGGCCTGCTGGGCGTCCTGGCGGGCGCGGCGGCTCTCCTCCTTCGCCCGGCGCGCCTGCTCCTTCCACTCCTGCTTGGCCTGCTTGAACTCGTCCTTCGCCCGCTGCCAGCTCTCCTTGTCGCCCCACACCCCGTCGAAGAAGTCGGACGCCTCCGGGAAGCCCATACGGGAGGAGGCCCCCGAATGGCCGGAGGGACCGGCGGAGGACCTTGAGGACTTCGCGCGGGTCTCGCGGGCCGCCTCGCGCATCTCGCGGCGCAGGTCGTTCGCCGAGCCGCGCACGTCCTCGCGGATCTCCGCGGCGAGTTCGGAGACCGACTCGCGGATCTCCAGCTCCAGTTCGGCCAGCTCGCCCTGGCGGTCGGCCAGTTCGGCGCGGCCCGCGTCGGTGATGGAGTAGACCTTGCGGCCGCCCTCGGTGGCGTGGGTGACCAGGCCCTCGGCCTCCAGCTTGGCCAGCCGGGGGTAGACGGTGCCGGCGGACGGCGCGTACAGGCCCTGGAAGCGCTCCTCCAGCAGGCGGATCACCTCGTAGCCGTGGCGCGGCGCCTCGTCCAGGAGTTTGAGGAGGTAGAGGCGGAGTCGCCCGTGGGCGAAGACGGGGGGCATCAGAGGTCCTTCCGCTCGGTGGCGTTCGCGGCCGTGCCGCCGGCGTCGGCGGTGTCGTCGGCGCCCGCCTCGGACCGCGGCCTGCGCAGCAGCGCCACCGAGCCCGAGACGGTGGTGACCTTGAGCTTGCCGCTGCCCGCCCCCAACTGTCCGGTGACCCGCTTGGCGCCCCACTGGCTGCTGACCCGGAGGTCGTCGAAGGCGTTGGAGAGCGCGCCGCTGGCCGTGTTGGCCTCGACCTCGGCGTCGGCCGCGTGTGGCAGCCGGATGGCGACCTCGCCCGAGACCGTCGTCAGGTCGATGCGGGAGCTCTTGGCGCCGGGGGAGAGGTCGACGACCATGTCGCCGCTGACGGACTCCGCCTTCACGGCGCCGCTGCCGCTCTCGATCAGGGTGAGGTCCCCGTTGACCGAGTTGAAGCGCAGGTCTCCGGTGAGCGCCTGCGCCTCCAGCCGGCCCGACACGGTGTCCGCGCGGACCTCCCCGGTCAGGCCGACGAGCGTGGTGTCGCCGCTCACGCCGCGGACGTCCGTACGGCCCGACACCCCCGAGACGACCGCGCCGGCCTCGACGACGCCGACCTCCACGCGGGTGCTCGTGGGGACGGTCAGCGTCACATGGGCGGTGCGCCGGCCTCCGGTGGGCGTGAACCACTTGAGGAAGTACTTCCAGGTGAGGTCGTCATAGGTGACGGTGAGGTCGCCGCCGTCGTGCGTGACGGTCAGCGGCGGGCCCTCTATCGCCGACAGCTCCAGCCGCGCGGGCCCGCTGTCGGACCCCACGACGTTGACCGTGCCGCCGACCAGGCGTACGTGGAGCGTGGTGACCGGATTCTCGAAGGTGAGTTTCCGCGGTGCGTCGAGCGACCACTCCGATGGCGCCGGCATCCAGGGCCTCCCTGAGTCGATGGGGGACGCAACATATCGCGTCTCTCTGCGATACACGATATATCGCGGCCTCTGGATGTCAAGCGAAGGTCGCCGGTCCGGTCGGGTGAGCCCCGCCCCAGTCCCGGCGACGCGATATGGCGCGAGTCGGCGGCGCCCGCGACCTCGTGGCCCGGGCCGGACCTCGTCCGCCGACCTCGCCCCCGGGGTTGCCGAGGTCGCCCCCTGCTCGTCCTGCGCGTCCTATTCGTCGTACTCGTCGTACTCGTCGTCCAGCCGCGCCAGCCACGTCGCCAGCCGCTCCACCGGCACCTCGAAGTCCGGGTTCAGGTCGACGAACTCGCGCAGCCGCTCGGCCACCCAGCCGAGGGTCACGTCCTCCTCGCCACGCCGGTTCTCCAGCTCCTCGATGCCGCGGTCGGTGAAGTACAAGAGTCGCTCCGAATGGTTCCGGGAAGTCCGGCGGATCCGGGTGGACCCGCGAGGGATTCGAAAGGGTGCCGACGGGCCCCGAGCGGTGCGCCGAGGACCCTCCCCACCAGGATATTGGCCCCCTGGCCAGGGCCGCCCGGCGGGCGCGGGGGTGCGCTCGGCAGCGGCCGGGGATACCCTTGCCGGACTCAACACACAGGTCGAGAGGCCCAGTTGACGGGGGACGGCATGGCTGACGCGATCAAGCAGGTGGTGCTGCCGGACGGCACGCCGGTCTGGGCGAGAATCTCGCTCGCCGAGGGGGCGGGCGGCAAGTACACCGAGACATGGTCCGGCGACGCCGTCGCCGCCCGGGTCGAAGGGCTGAACGAGCTGGTCAGAGGCGTCGCGGGGTCGCTGCGCGAGGCCACCCGGCGGGCCCGGCCCGACGAGGTCGCGGTCGAGTTCGGGATCGAGCTGACGGGCGGGGCGGGCAAGGTGTTCTCGCTGCTCGCCAACGGTGAGGCGAAGGCCGCGATCAACGTGACCCTCACCTGGAAGGGAGGCACGCTGGCCGCGCCCGACGGCGCGACCGGGGGGAGCGACGGCGCGTGAGCGTCTCCTGGAACGCGCTCGCGCGTCGTGTCCAGCGGGCCACGGTGCGCATCCAACCGGCCGTCGACGGGTATGCCGAAGGGGGGCTCCACCCCGAAGCCCTCGAAGACCCCGAAGCCCCCGGCGGCCGCGCCCTCGCCGCGCAGCCGACAGCCTGGGGAAGCGGGTTCTTCGTGGCGCCCGGCTGGGTGCTCACCTGCGCTCACGTACTGCGACGGGAGGAGGGGGGCATCGGGATGGGTGAGGGCGGCCCCGGCGTCCACGAGGTCGGGCTGGTCTTCGACGGCCGCAGCGCCGTCGGCGAGGTGCGCCACGCCCTGCACAGCCCCGAGGACGGCGTCGACATCGCCATCATCCGCGCGTACGACGCCGAGCCGCACGTCTTCCTGCCGCTCTCCGAGGACACCGGCGACCCCGGCGACCAGATCCTGTTCTTCGGCCACTCCCGCGAGACCGGGCCGCTCCGCCCCATCAGCGTCGTCGGCACGATCGGCGGCACCGTGGCCGCCACCCGCGGCGACAGCGCCAACGAGCAGTACCTCCTCGACGGCATGACGGTCCCGCGCGGCGTCTCCGGCGGGCCCGTCTACCACCGGGCGCGCGCCGAGGTCATCGGCATCGTCACCCACCAGGCCGACGACCGGCGCGGCGGCCTCGCCTCCTCCCTGATGCAACTGCGCGGCCTCTTCACGGAAGGCGCCGGCGACCTCTACCACCTGCTGTGGCAGGCCCACGACCACGCCCACTACACCCACCACTTCCGCCCCGCCCAGACGGACGGCCCGCTGCGCGCCATGGAGAGCTGGACGACCGTACGGGCGCGGGCCACCCCCGAGCACGGGCGGCCCGAGGGGCCGCTGAGCCACGCCCGGCGCACCGAACTGCGCGGCCTGCTGGCGGCGATAGCGCCGCCCGAGCACCCCCGCAGCGTCATCGCCGCCGTCGAGGCGGTGCGCGGCGACTGGGTCGAGCCGGACACCGTCCCCCACCTGTGGCGCGACGGCCTGGACCTGCTGTACGACGTGCGCGGCCGCACCACCTTGGAGGCGACCCTCCTCTACAGCGTCGCCGTCGCCGAACAGGCCCCCCTGGAGGACCCCGAGCCGCGCCGCCGGCTGCTGGCCTGGTACACCGCCACCGCCCGCGAGGACGGCCTCCTCGACCGGCTCGACGGCCCCCGCGAGGCGCTGCGCGCCTGGGGCGCCGCCGTCCGCGAGGAGCGCGCCGCCGCCGGGCTCGTACCGCTCGTACGGCTGGAGGTCTACGAGCTGTACTACCGCGCGGACGCGGGCCATTCGCGCGCCGTCCACTACGGCTGGACGCTCTCCGGCACCGACGGCGACGAGTTCGACACGGGCTTCCGCGGCCAGGACGACAGCGGCGTCCTGCGCGAGGACCTGGCCGGCCGGCTCCTGCGGCCGCTGGCCCGGGCCTTCGACTGGTCCGACCGGCCGGGCCGGCCCGCCGCCCTCGAAGTCCGGCTGCCGATCGGCCTGTTCGACCTCCCGGTGGACCGCTGGCCGGTCGCCGGACGCGATCCGCTCGGCGCACAGCGCCCCGTGACCGTACGCTGGGCGGAGCGGCCCGGGCCGCCGTCGTCCGGGCGGCAGTCGGAGGACAGCCCGCGGCGCGCCCACGAGCGCCGCTGGAAGGGGATAGCGGACGGCCCCCTGCGGCTGTACGCGCTGCACGGCGAGGACGGCGCGCTGCGCTCCACCATCACGCTGTCCGAGCTGCGGGAGGCGGACCCCAAGGCGGTCCCCGCGCTGTTCTGCCCGGCCGAGGGCCCGGTGCCCGAGGAGGTCCTGCTCCGCGTGGTGAGCGCCGGCCACGGCATCGCCGTATGGAACAGGGACGCCGCCTGGCGGTACGGCTGGCGGGAGTTCGAGCGCGGCCTCCGCGGGGCACTCGCGTCCGTGCCGCGACCCGACGCGCTGCCGGCGGCCCTGCACCGGCTCCGCGCCGGGGCCAACGCGCGGGATCCGCGGGCCTCCTGGTGCGAGGACCTGGCAGTACTGTACGACCCGGCCCCGGCCGCGGAAGCGCCGCCCGAAGAGGAATATCTGTGTGAACCGCTGTGACGAGGAGCGAGACGTGAACGACTGGCTCATCTACCGGGGCACGGGCGAGCCGCACCGCCGGATCGACGAGCTCCCCGCCCCGCCGCCGTGGCGCGACTTCGACGGCGGCCCCGAACTGGCGCCCGCCGACGCCGCCGACAGCTCCTCCCAGCGCCGGCTGGGACCGGTCGGGGAGGCCGAGCTGTTCCGCCCGGAGGGCGAGGAGCTGGAGCTGATCAACGCGGCGCTCTATCTGCGCAGGCCGCTGCTGGTCACCGGCGACCCCGGCACGGGCAAGTCCACGCTGGCCCACGCGGTGGCCCGGGAGCTGGGGCTGGGCCGGGTGCTGAAGTGGCCGATCGTCAGCCGCACGACGCTGACCGACGGGCTGTACCAGTACGACGCCATAGCCCGCCTCCAGGACGTACAGCTCGGCGGCGGGCCCGACCACGCGGTGGACGCGGCGGCGCCCCGCGGCATCGGCGGCTACATCCGGCTCGGCCCGCTCGGCACGGCGATGCTGCCCTTCGGCAGGCCCCGCGTGCTGCTCGTCGACGAGCTGGACAAGAGCGACATCGACCTGCCCAACGACCTCCTGAACATCCTGGAGGAGGGCGAGTTCCCCATCCCCGAACTGGAGCGCATCGCCGACCGGGAGCCCGAGGTCGACGTGCTCACCGACGACGGGCGGCGGGTGCGCATCACCGGCGGCCGGGTGAGCTGCCGGGCGTTCCCCTTCGTCGTCCTCACCAGCAACGGCGAGCGGGACTTCCCCGCCGCCCTGATGCGCCGCTGCATCCACCTGCCGCTCGGCCGCCCCGACAAGCACCGCCTCGCCGCCATGGTCCGCGCCCACTTCGGCGAATCCGGCGTGGCCTGCGGACAGGAGCTGATCAACGAGTTCCTGACCCGCTCCGCCACCGAGCTGGTCGCCGCCGACCAACTCCTCAACGCCATCTACCTCTCCAGCTACGCGACCAAGAGCACCGAGGACCTCGCCAAGACCCTCATGCGGCGGCTCGACCGGTCGAGGTGATGGATGTGTCCGCCGTGCCCGACGACCCTCTGGCCGATGTGATCGGCCTGCTGCGCGAGCACGGCCTCGACCCGTCGGCCGAGGAGGTCGCCGACGGGCTGTGGCTCGCCCGCTACGCCATGCCGCCCGCCGACCCGGCCGCCGCGGAGCCGCTTCCCGAGGCGCCGCCGCCCGCCGGCCTCCCCGAGGGCGGCGCGCGGCCGGGGGAGCCGCCGCCGGGCGAGGCGCCGCCCCCGGAGCCGAGGCGGCCCGACGGCTCCGACGCCTCCGATGACACGGACGGGCCGGACGCCGTCGCCCTCCACGCCGTCGGCGGCGCGGCCGGGCGGCGCACCGTGGCCGGGGTGCCCATCGCGGTGCCCGCCGCCGCCACCCTGCCCAGCCTCCTCAAACTCCAGCGCGCCCTGCGCCCGTTGCAGCGCTACCGGCCCTCGGCCCCCGCCATCCGGCACACCCTCGACGAGAGCGCCACCGCCGAGCGCAGCGCCCGCGCCGGGATGGTGCTGCCCGTCTTCAAGGCCGTCGAGCGGCGCGAGACGAGCCTCGCCCTGCTCATCGACGCCTCCCCGTCGATGGCCGTGTGGGACCGCACGCTGGAGGAGGTCCGGCAGGTCTGCGAACAGCTCGGCGCGTTCCGCGACGTCCAGGTGCACCGGCTGCACGAGGTGCCCGGCGGCACACCGCTGATCGGCACCGGCCCGCGCGGCCGCGAACGGCTGCGCGCCGCCGACCAGTTACGCGACCCCACCGGCCGCCGCCTCACCGTGCTCATCAGCGACTGCGTCGGCCCCCTGTGGCGCAGCGGCCAGGCCCACAAACTGCTGCACCGCTGGGGGCGGCAGGCCCCCGTCGCCGTGCTCCAGCCGCTGCCGCAGCGGCTCTGGTCGCGCACCAGGCTGCCCGTCGAGCCCGGCACCCTGCACCGCGACGAGGAGCCCGGCGCGCGGCTGCGGTTCGCCTCCGCGCGGCGCGGCCCGAGCTGGGACGGCGCCACCGCCGACCCCGCCGCCGAGGGCGCGCTGCCCGTGCCCGTACTGCCGCCCACCGAGGCCGCGCTGGGCACCTGGGCGCGGCTGCTGTCCGGCACGGGGACGGCCGCGGCCCCCGGCGCGGTCGGCTGGGTGCGGGCCGACCAGGAGGCCGCCCCGAGCGTCGAGGGCGGGCCACCGCGGCGCTCCCCGCGCGAGATCGTGCGGCGCTTCCGCTCGACCGCCTCCCCGGCCGCCGTGAAGCTCGCCGTGTACCTGGCGGCGGCCCCGCTGACGCTGCCCGTCATGCAGTTGGTGCAGCGCACGATGCTGCCCCACTCGGGCCCCGCGGAGATGGCCGAGGTGCTGTTCAGCGGGGCGCTGCGGCAGCTCGACGCGGCGGACGCGGACGATGGGGAGCAGTGGTACGACTTCCACGAGGGCGTACGGAACGTCCTGCTGGGCCCGCTGCCGCGGGACGAGGCCACCCTGGTGCTCAAGCACTGCTCCGAGTACGTGGCGCAGCGCTTCGGCACGGGCGCCCGCAACTTCCCGGCCGTCGCCGCGGCCCAGCTCACCGGCGTGCAGCGGGCCGGCGAGACGCTGCTGGCGGCGCCGGAGGCCGCGCTGCCCGCCACCGCCGCGCGCCGCGCCGAGGACCGCATGCCCCGCCCCTTCGCCGAGGTCTCCTACCAGGTGCTCCAGCGCTATCTGCCGACCCGCGCCGCCGAGCCCGCCACGCCGTCCCCCGCCGCGCCGCCCGGCGGCCGCGCCGGCGCCGTGGCCCGCGCCCGCGAACAGCTCGCGCGCTACGACGAGCGGGGCGCCGTCGAATGCCTGCTGGAGGCCGCCCGGCTGCTGCGCTACGCCGCCGAGTCCGCGGCCGGGCCGCGCCCGGAGGCGGAGGTGCTGCTGGCCGAGGTGCTGCTGCGGCTGTGGGAGGACCAGGGCGACCCCGGCGTGCTGCGGGAGGCGCAGGAGCCCGCCGCGGCCGCCGCCGCGCACCCCGACGCCGAGCCGCGCGCCCACCGGGTGTTCGGCAAGGTCCTGCACGCCAGCGCCCGCGAACTGACCTCCGCGAACGGCCCCGAGGACGCCGGGCAGTTGCTGCGCGCCGCCGAACGCGAGCTGCGCCAGGCCGCGGCGCGCGACGGCGCGGTCGGCGGCTCGGTCGACGGGGCGGCCCTCGACGCCGCCCTCGAATGGTCCTGGGTGATGTGGGACCTGTGGCGGCACACCGACGACCCCGGTTTCCTGGAGCGGGTGGTGGAGGAGCTGACGGCGCTGGTCGACGACCCCGCGCCCAGCCGCCGCCGGCTCGGCCCGCTCCACCTCCAGCTCGGCCGGGCGCACCTCGCGCTGGCCGGCGCCCAGTCCGCGCCGGGCGCCGCCCGCTCCATGGCGCTCCGGGCGGTCGCCCCGCTGACGGCCGCCACCGAACTCCTCGAATCCGTCGAGGCCCACGCGCAGTTGTACGTACGGGCGCTGCTCGACCTCGCCGACGCGCTGCTGCTCGGCGGCGAGGCCGGCCACGACAGGGTGCTCGCGGTGCTCGACCGCGCCCGGCAGCTCACCGAGGACACGCCCGTACAGGCCGAGACGCTGACCCGCACCGCCCGCGTGCACCGCGAGCGGTACGCGGCCTCCGGCGACCCCGGCGAACTGGAGCGGGCGGTGCGGCTGTACGCCGGGGCGCGCAAGGCGCTGCGCGCCGGGGACGCCGCCTACGCCGACGTGCTCACCGACTGGGGCGAGACCGCGCTGGAGCTCGCCCGCGCCGCGCCCGGCCGGGCCGGCGCCTCCGCCGCCGTGCGGGTGCTGCGCGAGGCCCGCGCCGAGATGGTCCACGACGACCCGCGGCTCAACCGCACGCTGCTGCTGCTCGGCCGCGCGCTCCTGCAGCGCTACGCCGACGAATGGGACGTCGTCGACCTGCGGGAGGGCGAGTTCATCCTCAGCCGGGCGGCCGCCGGCGCCCAGGACCCGATGCGGGCCGCCGCCGCCTGGTACGACCACGGGCGCGCCCAGGAACTGCTGGGACAGCCCGAACGCGCGGCCGACAGCTACGAGTCCGCCGCCGACGCCGCGCTGCTCGCCCGCGACGGCCTGTCCGGCGCGGCCCGCCGGGACGCCATGCGGATGGCGGCGGGCGCACTGCACCGCGGCGGTGAGGCGCTGCTCGACGCCGGGCTGCCGGTGGCGGCGCAGCGCTCGTACCAGCGGGCGCTGTACTGGTGGGACCTGCTGCCGGCGGCGGACGAGGGGGAGCGCGCGGCCACCGAGGAACGCCTCCGCCGACTCGCAGAGGATCACAGGCCATGAGTTTCCGCGCGGTAGCGAATGGGCACATGTTCTCAGCTAGGCAACGCGCTTGTGAGGAGAGCAGGTTGACAGACGACGGCAGCGACGGCCGTCCCGCGGGACAGGACGGCGAGGGGACCGCGGAAGGGGCCCTGCCCGATCTGACGGGCATCGACCTCGACGCGCTGCGCTCCCTGGACAGCCCGGCCCTGTCGGCGGTCCTCGACGTGCTGGTGCGCCGCACGGTGGAGCCCACGAGCGTGCTCTGCGCCTTCTCCAACGCGTCCTGACCGCCGGTTCCGGCCGCCTGGGGGAGAGGCGGCGACACACAACGAGGGGGGCCCGACGATGGCGCATCCGCACGCGCCCTGGCCGTACGACCGGCTCGACGTGGCCGCGCTGCGGGCCCGGGGCACAGCCCCCGTCCCGTTCCGCCAGTTCGTCCTCAAAGTCCACAGCCGCTGCAACCTCGCCTGCACCTACTGCTACATCTACGCCGGCCCCGACGGCAGTTGGCGCGACCGCCCCGCCGCCGTCCCGGACCGTACGGTCGAGCGCGCCGCCGAGCGCATCGCCGAACACGCCCGCGCCCACCGGCTGCCCGCCGTCGAAGTCGTCCTGCACGGCGGCGAACCCCTGCTCACCGGCGTCGGACCGCTGCTGCGCCACCGCGCCGCCATCCGCGCCCGCCTCGACGCCGGCACCGGCCTGACCACCACGACGCAGACCAACGCCACCCTCCTCACCGAGGAGCGCGTCGCCCGCCTCGCCGACGCCGGCCTCCGCGTCGGCGTCAGCCTCGACGGCGGACTGCCCCGCCACAACCGCGCCCGCGTCGACCACGCCGGCCGCCCCTCCTACGCCGCCGTCGCCCGCGGTCTGCGGCACCTCGCCGAGCGGCCCGAGGCCTACGCCGGCATCCTGTGCACCGCCGACCCCGCCACCGACCCCGACGAGCTGTACGACTCCCTCCTCGCCTTCCGGCCGCCCGCCCTCGACTTCCTCCTCCCGCACGCCAACTGGTCCGCGCCCCCGCCGCACGCCGACCCGGCCCGCCGCCGCACCGTCTACGGCGACTGGCTCGCCCGCCTCTTCGACCGCTGGTGGAACGCGGGCCCCGGCGCGCCCCGGGTCAGACTCTTCGAGGAAGCCGTACTGCTGCTGCTCGGCGCGCCCAGCGCCACCGAGGCCCTGGGCACCTCGCCCGTCGCCACCGTCGTCATCGAGGCGGACGGCGCGATCGAGCAGATCGACTCCCTGAAGTCCGCCTACGAGGGCGCCGCCGCCACCGGCCTCGACGTCTTCCGCCACCCCTTCGACGCGGCCCTCGACCACCCCGGCATCGTCGCCCGCCAGCTCGGCGCCGACGGCCTGTGCGACACCTGCCGCGCCTGCCCCGTCCAGCGAGTGTGCGGCGGCGGCAACTACGCCCACCGCTACCGCGCGGGCTCGGGCTTCCACCACCCCTCCGTCTACTGCGCCGACCTCCAGCGCCTCATCCGGCACGCGGCCCGCCGCCTCGAAGAGTCCGCCGCCCGCGCCCGCCACACCACGGCGGCCTGATGACCCACCGGATGCCCCCGCAGGTGCTGCGCGCCCTCGCCCGCACCCAATGCCCGCCCGCCGCCGCCGAACTGCTCGCCGCCTCCCAGTACAGCAAGCGCCTCCTCATGCTGCGGGCCCTCGCCGACGCGGCCGGCGACGACCCGCGCTTCGACGCCCACTGGACGCTGCTGGCCGCCGCCGAACGCGCCGACCCCGGCGCCGCCCGCCAGGCCGTCGGCTACCCCCTCGTCGGCGCCTGGGCCGCCCGTACGCTCCGCCTCACACACCACCACGAAGCGCACCCGAGCCCGGCAGGCCGTACGGGCGACAGCCCCGCTGACCGCCTCTCGGACGGCCTCGGGGCCATCGCCGCCGCGGCGGCCCTCCGCGCCGGCCTGCCCTTCCGCGTCCGCCTGCCGCTGCGCCGCGGCGCGCTCGTCCTGCCCTCCCTCGGCGCCATCACCCACCCCACCGCCCGCCACGTGACGATCGAGGGCGGCGGCGAGGGCGCGCCCTGCCCGCCCGGCTGCCGCTGGCTGCCGCTCACCGCCCTGCCGCCCGCCGGACCGCGGCACGTCCCCGTCGCCTTCGACGATCTCGACCCGCACCGCGTCCCCGACGGCGGCCCCGGTCCCGCTGTCGTCCCCACCGACCGCGCCACCGCCGCCGAACGGGCCCGCTGGCACACCCTGTGGCGCGACGCCGTGGCCCTCCTGGACCGCGCCGCGCCCGAGCGCGCCGCCGAACTCTCCGCGCTGCTCCGCTGCGTCGTCCCGCTCCGCACCCCCGCCGCCGGCCTGGTCGCCGCGACCCTGCCGGACGCCTTCGGCGCGGCCTTCGCCTCCCGCCCCGCGACCGCCCTCGACCTCGCGGCCACCCTCGTCCACGAGATACAGCACTCGAAGCTCGCCGCCGTCCTCGACCTCGTACCGCTGCACCGGGCCGGGCCCGAAGCGCGCCACTGGGCCCCCTGGCGCCCCGACCCGCGCCCGTTCGGCGGCCTCCTCCAGGGCCTGTACGCGCACCTCGCCCTCGCCGGCCTGTGGGGCCGCGTCGCCGCCCTGCACGGCCCGGAGCAGCGCGTCGCGTGGGACGCCCACGCGCGCTGCTGGGCACAGGTCGGCGCCGTACTCCCCGCGCTCGTACACGCACCCGAACTCACCCCCGAGGGACGGGAATTCGCGCAGGCCATGGCCGACGCGTACGCTCGGTTGCCCGCGTACCCCGGCGCACTCGGCCCCCGCGCGCGAGCCGCCGCCGAGGTGGCGGCGGCGCGGCGCGTTCGCCGCGGACCACGCGTGGGCACGGCTCTGCGGTAAGACAGGGAGAAACATCCGAGTGGGCGCCGGACACCCCGCCGACTCGACTGACGCATCCGCCCGGACACGAGCGGGCAACGAGCAGACACGAGGGGAACGGTCGGATGGCCGCACAGCGAGGCACCGGCGAGCACGCCGGATCACAGCAGTTCACCATCAGCTACGCCGGCTACAACCGGCCCTGGGCCGCGTGGATCAGCCACCGATTGCAGCGCCTCGGCCACCGGCCGGTGCTCCGCCGCTGGGACGGCTCGGTGGAGCGGCCCCTGGAGGCCGTCCTCGCCGATCTGCTCGCCCAGCCCGGCAAGACCCTGCTGATCCTCAGCGACTGGTACTTCTCGCTCGGCCCGCGCACCGAGGAGGAGTGGAACGCCGCGCTGCGCGCCGTCGTCGAGCCGCACGCCGGCCAGTTCGCCGCCGTAAGCGTGACGACCCGTCAACTACCGAGCGCGACCGGGCTGCTGGCCCCCGCGGACCTGTGGCGCATCGGCGCCGAGGAGAGTGAACGCCGGGTGCTGGGCCGACTGGGACTGCCGACCGACGGCCCCTACATCGAGGACGACCGGCCCGGCACCCCCCGCTTCCCCGACGACCCGCCCGAGGTCTGGGGCCCCGTACCGCGCCGCAACCCCCGCTTCACCGGCCGCGACACCCTGCTCAGCACCCTCCACGACTGGTTCGAGGAGGCCCCCAGCGGCGCCGCCGTCTGCGCCCTGCACGGCATGTCCGGCGTCGGCAAGACCCAGCTCGGCGCCGAGTACGCGCACCGCTTCGCCTCCGACTACGACCTGGTCTGGTGGGTCCCCGCGCACACCCGCGCCGCCATGCGCGAAGGGCTCGCCGCCCTCGCGCCCGCCCTCGGCCTCGTCGACGCCGGCAGCGAGTACGGCGAGCGCATCCGCGCCGTCCACGAGGCGCTGCGCGTCGGCAGCCCGCACAGCCGCTGGCTCCTCGTCTTCGACGGCGCCGACGACCCCGCCGCCGTCGCCGACGCCGTGCCCTCCGGCCCCGGCCACGTACTGATCACCACCCGCAACCGCGACTGGGGCGGCCACGACGCCGAATTGATGGACGTCCCCGTCTACGCCCGCGACGAGAGCGTCGCCTTCGTGCGCCGCCGCGCCGACCGGCTCAGCCCCGCCGAGGCCCATCTGCTCGCCGCCGCCCTCGACGACCTGCCGCTCCTCCTCGACCAGACCGCCGGCTGGCTCGGCCAGTCAGCGATGCCCGTCGAGGAGTACGTGTCCCTGGTCAGCGGCTCCGTCTCGGACTCCGAGGACGTCCTGCAGACCTCCCCGTCCTACCCCGAGGCGTTCCCCAAGGCCTGGGACATACTGCTCAACACCCTCCGCGAGAACATGCAGGAGGCCGTCGACCTGCTCCGGCTGTGCGTCTTCTTCGCGCCCGGCCCCGTACCGCTGCGGCTGCTGCGCGAGATGGGCGCGGGCCGGCTGCCCGAGCGGCTGAGCTGGCTCACCAACGACACCCTGAAATGGAACCGGGCGCTCAAGATCCTGATCCAGTACTCCGTCGTCCGCATCGAGTACCAGCAGGCCATCTCCGAGGACGCCGGCACCGGCGTCGAGACCGTCCAGATGCACCGCATGGTCCACGGCTTCGTCCGCGACACCATGTCCGACCGCGAACACACCACCCTCTCCCGCGTCGTCCAGGAATCCCTCGCCGCCGCCGACCCCGGCCGGGTCTCCGACAGCCGGCTCTGGCCCCGCTACGCCGAACTGGTCCCGCACCTCGAATCCTGCGGCGCCCTCGACAGCGACGACCCCAAGGTCCAGCGGTTCGTCCTCAACTGCCTGCGCTACCTCTACCAGCGCGGCGAGTTCCGCACCGGCCTGGAACTGAGCGAGAAGGTCCGCGCCGCCTGGAACACCCTCCTCGGCCCCGGCCACAACCAACTCGTCCTCCTCAGCCACCACCAGGCCAACATGCTGCGGATGCTCGGCCGCTACGAGGAGGCGGAGGAACTCAGCCGCGTCGCCGTCGACCAGCTCAACGCCCAGGACGACCCCGACGAACTCGAACTCCTCAAGGCCATGAGCGGGCTCGCCGCCAACGTCATGGCCCGCGGCCGCTACCCCGAGGCCCAGGGCCTCCTGGAGACCGTCTGGGAGCGCTACCGGGAACTCCTCGGCGACGACGAGCCCCGCACCCTCAGCGCCCGCAACAACGTCAACGTCGTACTGCGCCTCCTCGGCCGCTACCAGGAAGCCCTCGACCTCGACCGCGAGGACCTCGAAGCACACGAGCGGGTCCTGCGCACCCTGCACCCCACCACGCTCGGCAAGGCCCTCAACTACGCTTGGGGGCTGCGCCTCCTCGGCCGCTACACCGAGGCCACCTCCCGCCAGGAGCTCGGCGTCCGCCTGCACCTCCAGGTCCTCGGCCGCTACCACCCGCAGACCCTGATGGCCCAGCACAACCTGGCTCTGTGCATGCGCCGCCAGGACAGCGACCTCTCCGCCGCCGAGGCCCTGCTCCGCTCCACCCTGGAGCGCAGCGAACGGGTCCTGGGCCGCGACAACCCCGGCTCGCTCCGCGTCGCCTGCGACTACGCCAGCCTGCTGCGCGCCATCGGCACCGACCCCGACGAGGCCCGCCACCGCGCCGAGGACGTGGCCGAGCGGTACGCCGCCGCCATGGGCGAGGAACACCCCTTCACCATCGGCGCGTACGCCAACGTCGCGCTCGCGCTGCGGGAGTCGGGCGAACGGCAGGAAGCCTTCGAGGTGGCCGAGCAGGCGCTGCGGCGCATGCGCGAGGCCATGGGCGACGACCACCCCTGGACGCTGGGGTGCGCCCTCAACGCGGCGAGCTGCCGCAACCTCATCGGCCGCGTCGACGACGCCACCGAACTCAGCCGCGACACCCTGGCCCGCGCCCGCCGCACCCTGGGCGGCCAGCACCCGCTGACCCTCTCCTGCGAGGTGGGCCTCGCCGCCGACCTGCGCGGCCTCGGCCAGCGCGACGAGGCGGACAAGCTGGAGCAGGACGCCCTCCAGCAGCTCGCCCGGACCCTCGGCGCCCAGCACCGCCACACGGTCGCGGCCCGCACCCGCATCCGCCCGTTCTGGGACTTCGAGCCGCAGCCGGTGTAGGGGAGGGGGATTCGCCGTCGGTACGGCCGTACGCGGCGTCTCGTACGGCCGTACCCGCGGGCGGCCGCAGCCTTTCCAGGGGGCCTACTGGGGGCCTACTGGGGGCCTACTGGGCCTGGCAGTCCTTGCCCGTCAGGGAGTTCTCGACGGCGACGATCACCTCGCCCAGCCGGGCGCGGGCGCTCTCCAGCTCGCCGATCCTGCCGTCGATGCGGTCCCCTTCCGCCGCGAGCCGGTCCAGCAGCTCCGGCGTGGCCTGGCCGTCCACGACGTGCGGCAGCATCTCCCGGATCGACTTGCTGGGCACCGCGGCGGCGTACAACTGCTGGATCACCCGGACGCGGTGGACCGCGCTCTGCGGGTACAACCGCTGGCCGCTGGGGCTGCGCTCCGCGGCGAGCAGGCCCTGCTGCTCGTAGTAGCGCAGCGACCGCACGCTGACGCCGGTCGCGGCGGCGAGCTCGCCGATACGCATCATGACCTCCGCCGGGGCCCCCGGCCCCATCACCTGATCACTTGCCTCTGACACCAACGTCAGGTTTTAGCGTAACGCGCGTCGGCACCGCCCCCGCCGCCACGGCGGAGGCGCGGCCCCTGCCCGGCTGTCCGCCGGCGTCCCATCGGACACGCGAAGGAAGAACCCCCATGAGCGCAACAGACACGCCTGCCGCGAACCCGGCCGGCCCGGCCGCCGCCCCCGTCGTCTCGGTGAAGCCGGTGGTGCTGCCGGCCCCGGGCCGCGCCGAGGACCTGCGGCTGCGGATATCCGCGCCGGCCACCGGGAACGGGCTGCCGGTCCTCCTCTTCTCGCACGGCTACGGCTCCTCGCTGGACGGCTACGGGCCGCTGACCGACTACTGGGCCGCGCACGGCTTCGTGGTGATCCAGCCGACCCACCTCGACTCCCGGACCGTGGGGCTGCCCGAGGACGACCCCCGCAGGCCGAGGCTGTGGCGCCGCCGCGTCCAGGACATGAAGCTCGTCCTCGACCGGCTCGACGAGCTGGAGGCCGCCGTGCCCGGGCTCGCCGGACGCGTGGACCGCGGCCGCGTCGCCGCGGCCGGCCACTCCTTCGGCGGACAGACCACCGGCGTCCTGCTGGGTCTGCGGCTCCTCGACCCGGAGAGCGGGGCGAAGGAGGACCTGTCCGACGCGCGCGTCACGGCGGGCGTGCTGCTCGCCGCGGCCGGCCGGGGCGGCGCCGACCTGACGCCCTTCGCGGTCCAGAACCTGCCGTGGCTGAAGGCGCCGGACTTCGGGTACCTGGCCAAGCCGGCCCTCGTCATCGCGGGCGACAAGGACGAACTGCCGCTGTCCGTACGGGGACCGGAGTGGATGACCGACCCGTACCACCTGAGCCCGGCGCCCAAGAGCCTGCTCACCCTCTACGGGGCGGAGCACTCCCTCGGCGGCATCACCGGCTACGAGATCCGGGAGACCACGGACGAGCACCCCGAGCGCGTCGCCCTGATCCAGCGGACCACCCTCGCGTATCTGCGCCACGCCCTCGGCATCGAGGACGACGGCTGGACGGCCGCCCAGGAGGCCCTGTCCCGGAACGAGCTGGGGCGGCTCGAATCCAAGTAGGCCATGGTGTGAAGAGAGGCCCGGCCCCGCGCGACGCGGGACCGGGCCTCTCGGGTGTTCGGCGTGCTGGTCAGATGTCGAAGACCTCGTTGACCAGGGCCACCTGCTCCGCCTGGTGGCGCTTGTTGGAGCCGACCGCCGGCGACGAGCCGTGCGGGCGGGAGACCCGCCGCAGCCGCTCCGGGGCCGGGATGTCCGCGCCGACCGCCAGGTCGAGGTGGTCGATCAGGTTGAGCGCGACGAACGGCCACGCGCCCTGGTTCGCCGGCTCCTCCTGGGCCCACACGAACTTCGCCGCGTTGGAGTACCGGGCGATCTCGGCCTGGAGCTCCTCACCCGGCAGCGGGTAGAGCCGCTCGATGCGGACGAGGGCGGTGTCGGTCAGACCCCGCTTGGTGCGCTCCTCGGCCAGGTCGTAGTAGACCTTGCCCGAGCAGAAGACGACCTTGCGGACGTCCGCGGCGTTCACCGAGTCGTCGCCGATCACCGGCCGGAAGCTGCCGCTGGTGAACTCCTCCGCCTTGGAGGTCGCCGCCTTCAGACGCAGCATCGACTTCGGGGTGAAGACGACGAGCGGCTTGTGGTGCGGGTTGTGCACCTGCCAGCGCAGCAGGTGGAAGTAGTTCGACGGCAGGGTCGGCATGGCGACCGTCATGTTGTTCTGCGCGCAGAGCTGGAGGTAGCGCTCGATACGGGCCGAGGAGTGGTCCGGGCCCTGGCCCTCGTAGCCGTGCGGCAGCAGCAGGGTGACCCCGGAGGTCTGGTTCCACTTCTGCTCGGCGGACGAGATCAGCTCGTCGATGACGGTCTGCGCGCCGTTGGCGAAGTCGCCGAACTGCGCCTCCCACATGACCAGCGCGTCCGGGCGGGCCAGCGAGTAGCCGTACTCGAAGCCCATCGCCGCGTACTCGCTGAGCAGCGAGTCGTAGACGTTGTAACGGGCCTGGTCCTCGGAGAGGTAGAGCAGCGGCGAGTAGTCCTGGCCGGTCTCCCGGTCCACCAGCACCGCGTGCCGCTGGCCGAAGGTGCCGCGGCGGGAGTCCTGGCCGGCGAGCCGGACCGGGGTGCCCTCCATCAGCAGCGAGCCGATGGCCAGCGTCTCGCCGGTGCCCCAGTCGATCGTGCCCTCCTCGACCTGGGTGGCCCGGCGCTGGAGCTGCGGCAGCAGCCGGGGGTGCACGGTGACCCGCTCGGGGATGTTGACCTGGGACTCGGCGATCCGCTTCAGGACCTCCTGGGAGATCGCGGTCTTCACGGTGACGGGGAACTCCGCCTGCGGCTGCGGGACCTCGGCCGGGGCCGGGGCCGTGGTTGCCTCCCGGACCTCGGTGAAGACCTTCTCCAACTGGCCCTGGAAGTCCTGGAGCGCCTGCTCGGCCTCTTCCAGGGTGATGTCGCCGCGACCGATGAGGGACTCGGTGTAGAGCTTGCGCACCGAGCGCTTCTTGTCGATCACGTGGTACATCAGCGGCTGCGTGAACTCGGGGTTGTCGGTCTCGTTGTGACCCCGGCGCCGGTAGCAGATCAGGTCGATGACGACGTCCTTGTTGAACGCCTGGCGGTACTCGAAGGCGAGCCGCCCGACGCGCACCACGGCCTCCGGGTCGTCGCCGTTCACGTGGAAGATCGGCGCCTCGATCATGCGGGCCACGTCCGTGGCGTACATGGAGGAGCGGGCCGACTCCGGCGCGGCGGTGAAGCCGACCTGGTTGTTGATGACGACGTGCACCGTGCCGCCGGTGCGGTAGCCGCGGAGCTGGGACATGTTCAGCGTCTCGGCCACCACGCCCTGGCCCGCGAAGGCCGCGTCGCCGTGCAGCAGCACCGGCAGGACCGTGAAGTCCGTGCCGCCCTTGCCGATGACGTCCTGCTTGGCGCGGGAGATGCCCTCGACCACCGGGTCGACGGTCTCCAGGTGCGAGGGGTTGGCGGCCAGCGAGACCTGGATCTGCTCGCCGTCCAGCCCGGTGAAGGTGCCCTCGGCGCCGAGGTGGTACTTCACGTCGCCGGAGCCGTGCATCGACTTCGGGTCGAGGTTGCCCTCGAACTCGCGGAAGATCTGCGCGTACGACTTGCCGACGATGTTGGCGAGGACGTTGAGCCGGCCGCGGTGGGCCATGCCGATGACGACCTCGTCGAGGCGCGACTCGGCGGCCGAGTCGATGACCGCGTCGAGCAGCGGGATGACGGACTCGCCGCCCTCCAGCGAGAAGCGCTTCTGGCCGACGTACTTGGTCTGCAGGAACGTCTCGAACGCCTCGGCGGCGTTCAGCCGGCGCAGGATGCGGAGCTGCTCGTCACGCTCGGGCTTGGAGTGACCGCGCTCCACGCGGTCCTGGATCCACTTGCGCTCCTTGGGGTCCTGGATGTGCATGAACTCGATGCCGGTGGTGCGGCAGTACGAGTCGCGGAGCACGCCCAGGATGTCGCGCAGCTTCATCATCGTCTTGCCGGCGAAGCCGCCGACCGCGAACTCGCGCTCCAGGTCCCACAGCGTCAGCCCGTGCTCGATGATGTCGAGGTCCGGGTGCTTGCGCTGGCGGTACTCCAGCGGGTCGGTGTCGGCCATGACGTGGCCGCGGACCCGGTAGGAGTGGATCAGGTCGAAGACGCGCGCGGCCTTGGTGACGTCGTTCTCGTGCGAGACGTCGATGTCGCGGAGCCAGCGGACCGGCTCGTACGGGATGCGCAGCGCCTTGAAGATCTCGTCGAAGAACTCGTTCTCGCCGAGCAGGAGCTGGTTCATGATCCGCAGGAACTCGCCGGAGGCGGCGCCCTGGATCACCCGGTGGTCGTACGTCGAGGTCAGCGTCATGACCTTGGAGATGCCCAGCTTGTTCAGGGCGTCCTGGGAGGTGCCCTGGAACTCGGCGGGGTAGTCCATCGCGCCGACGCCGAGGATCAGGCCCTGGCCGGGCATCAGACGCGGCACGGAGTGCACGGTGCCGATGCCGCCGGGGTTGGTCAGCGACGCGGTGACGCCGGTGAAGTCGTCCATCGTCAGCTTGTTCGCGCGGGCGCGGCGGACGATGTCCTCGTACGCCTGCCAGAACTCGAAGAAGTTGAGCGTCTCCGCCTTCTTGATCCCCGCGACCACGAGCTGGCGGTCGCCGTTGGGCTTGACCAGGTCGATGGCGAGGCCGAGGTTGACGTGCTCGGGCTTGACGAGGGTCGGCTTGCCGTCCTTCTCCGCGTAGGAGTGGTTCATCGACGGCATCAGCTTCAGCGCCTGCACCATGGCGTAGCCGATGAGGTGCGTGAAGGAGACCTTGCCACCCCGGGCGCGCTTGAGGTGGTTGTTGATCACGATGCGGTTGTCGAAGAGCAGCTTCACCGGGACCGCGCGCACGGACGTGGCCGTGGGCAGCTCCAGCGAGGCGTTCATGTTCTTCGCGACCGCCGCGGCGGGACCCCGCAGCGGTACGTACTCGGTGCCCTCCGCGGGCGCGGCCGCGGGCTTCGCGGCGGGCTTGGCCGGGGCCGGCGCGGGCTTGGCCGCCGGGCTCGGCGCGCTCTCGGCGGCCGGGGCGCTCTTGGCGGCCGGCGCCGCGGGCGCGGCCTGGGC
>NZ_JOBF01000014.1 GCF_000718635.1 Streptomyces varsoviensis
CACCGAAGGCATCGTGAGCGAGCTGCGCATCAACTGGGTCTGGATGCCCCCGTGGGGCCCCGACAAAATCACCGACGACGGCCGCGAACAACTCCGCGCGATCGGTTTCCACCTCTGAGTCTGTGAGCGAACGGGGCGCCACGTGTCCGCCAGGACGGGCGCCCCGGCACAGGGGTTGTCTCGACAGAAGGCTTGTCTCGACAAAGGGCTTGTCTCGACAAGGGGCTTGTCATGTCCGCGCCCAGCCTCTTTACTGCGTACGGCAGTTGAGACTCAAGGAGGCGCACCAGTCTCATGCGTAAGCGAATAGCCGTCCTGACGGCACTCATCCCGGCCCTGCTGAGCACCACCATCGGCGCGGCCTCGGCGCACCCGGCCCCGCCCGCGCCGCCCGCGCCCCGGGCGGTGGTCACCCTGACCTACGACGCCAGCCGAGCCGGCCAGTGGCAGGGCGCGATCCAGAAGGCCGTACAGATCTGGAACGACACGGTGCACAACGTACGCCTCAAGCCGGCGGCCACCCCCGGCTCGGCCGACTACACCTACCGCGCGACCAGCGGCTGGCCCCAGTCCACGCTGGGCCCGGTCTTCCCCGGCCGCCGCGGCGCGGTGCAGCTCGGCCAGCAAGCGGTCAACGAGGGCTACGACGTCACCCGCATCGCGGCCCACGAGACCGGCCACATCCTGGGGCTCCTCGACACCTACAACGGCCCCTGCTCACAACTCATGTCCGGCCACGGCCCCGGCCCCTCCTGCACCAACGCCAAGCCCGACGCGACCGAAGCGGCCCGAGTAGACCGCAACTACGCCAACCGCACCACGCCCAAGCCCACCCACCCCCACCAGGTAATAATCGACATCTGGTCCACCCCAGCCCCCACCAAAACGCCCTAACCGGCACCGACCCACCCACCCCCGGCAGGCCCTCAGGAGCGCACCCCTGAGGGCCTGCCTGCTGTGGTGACGCATGAGGGCCGCCGTGATCCCCACCAACGCCCGACACACCCCCAGGGCCCCCGCCCCTGCCTCAGGCAGGGTCTTCCAGGGCTTGGATGAGGAGGTGAGCCAGACGGCGGAACTCCTCCACATTGGCGCTGCCGAACTTGTCCAGTAGCGGGGCCAGTTGGGCCTCGATCTGGGTGAAGGTGTCGTCCATTACCTTGTGCCCTTTGGCCGTGAGGTGGTTATCCACCACCCGGCCCCGGGCCGGGGAGCGCTCGACCAGCCCCTCCTCCTGGAGGGACCGGATGAGACGGCTGACGGCCTGCGGTGTGTGGACCGCGGCGCGGGCGAGTTCCGAAGCGGAGGCGCCGGGGGTCCGCTTCAGTTCCCGCAGCACCGTCCACTGCCCGAGGGTGAGCCCCAGAGGGTGGATGACCTGCTCGATCCGGTCGGCGAAGTGGTGCCGGATGATCCTGGACAGCGCACCGATTTCGATCCCCTGAGGCAGCGGGTCGCCCGTGTTCTTCATGTTTGACAGTGTACTCACCGCGTTCTATATTGAACTAAAGTTCAATGTGGAATCGTGGTTCCATGCTGGTGCCCGTGACAGGCCAGGGCGCAGCTCCCGGCCCGGCCGGGGCCCGTGGAACTGGTTCGGCTTCCACCCTTCCCTCCCCGTCCGCATCCGGAGACAGCTCATGCCCGTGCCCGCCGAAGCCCGCGTCACACCGGAGTCAGACGCGCGACAGAAAGCCCTGCCTAGCTGGCTGGTCGTGCTCCTGGCCACTTCCTGCGGGCTGACCGTGGCCAACCTCTACTACGCCCAGCCGCTCCTGGAGATGCTGCGCCGGGCCTTCCAGCTCCAGGACTCGACCGCAGGTCTGCTGATCACCCTGACCCAGCTCGGCTACGCCGCCGGCATGGTGTTCCTGGTCCCCCTCGGCGACCGCATCGAGAACTCCCGCCTGGTCTCCGTCCTGCTCACCATCACGGCCGTGGGCATGGCCGCCGGCTCCTTCGCCCCCAACTTCACCGTCCTGCTCATCGCCGCGCTCGTCGCGGGCGCCACCTCCGTCGTCGCGCAGGTGCTCGTCCCCTACGCCGCCGACCTCGCCCCCGATGAACTGCGCGGCGCCGTGGTGGGCAAGGTCATGAGCGGGCTGCTCGCCGGGATACTGCTCTCCCGCACCGTCGCCAGCCTGCTCGCGGACGTCGCGGGCTGGCGCGCCGTCTACCTGGTCTCCGCCGCCCTGATGGCGATCCTGGCCCTCGTCCTGCGCCGCGTACTGCCCCGCCGGGCCCCCACCAGCACCGCTTCCTACACCGAGCTGCTGCGTTCCACGGCCCGCCTGGTCCGCGTGCACCCGCGGCTGCGCCGCCGGTCCTTCTACCACGCCTGCATGTTCGCCGCCTTCAGCGCGTTCTGGACGACCATCTCGTACGTCCTGACCAGCGCGCCGTACAACTACTCCCAGCTCCAGGTCGGCCTGTTCGCCCTCGTCGGCGCCGCCGGCGCGCTCGTCGCCCCGCTCGCGGGCCGCCTCGCCGACCGGGGTCTCGTCCACCGGCTCACCCCCGTGACCTGCCTGCTCGCCGCCGCCGCCCTCGTCTGGGCCGGCCTGGCCGTCCACCAGATCCTCGCCCTCGCCGCCGCCGCGATCCTCCTCGACTGCGCCGTGCAGTGCTCCCTGATCTTCGGGCAGCACACCATCTACCAACTCGACGAGGACGCCCGCGCCCGGATCACCAGCGTCTACATCGCCACCTTCTTCATCGGCGGCGCCATCGGCTCCCAACTCGCCACCCTCGCCTACCACATGGGCACCTGGCACACGGTCACCCTCACCGCGGCGGCCTTCCCCGTCATCGCCGCCCTCGCCTGGACCACCGACCGCACCCACACCACCACCAAGCACCAGCCGGCGGGCACCACGTGAGGGGCACGATCGCGAGCCGGTACCGGCGTGCGTGCACCAGCACCGCTGCCCGGTAGGACCGGAAGCCCCGCCGGAACCTCAGCCAGGGTGGGGGTCGCGGCCCGTAGCAGGTGACGCCGGCGGGGAAATCCGGTCGACAAGCGGACCGCGGGGCACTGTGATGGCCCCGACTGCTCGCCGTACGGGGCGGGCCAATCCCGGGAGAACTGGTCTTGGCGACTGGGAGAACCGCGGATGCCCGCCCTTCGGTCGATGCCGCACTGGTCAGACGCCTGGTCGACACGCAGTTCCCACAGTGGGCCGGAGCACCCCTGGAACTGCTCGACCCGGCAGGTTCGGATCATGTGATCTACCGGTTGGGCGACGAGATGTCCGTACGGCTGCCGCGACATGCCGACGCCGTCGGACAGGCCAGGAAGGAGTCCGAGTGGCTGCCCCGACTCGCCCCGCACCTGCCGCTGGCCGTCCCCGTGCCGGTGGGGGTGGGGAAGCCCGACTTCGGCTATCCGTGGCCATGGGCGGTCTCCCGTTGGCTGGACGGCGAGACGGCGAGCGTCGAGGCACTGGCCGATTCCTCCGAGACAGCCGTTGAACTCGCCCGCTTCCTGGACGCTTTACAACGGTTCGTACCCGAGGAGATTCCGGACCGGCGCGTCCGCACAGATCTCACCGCTCAGCCATTGGTCGCACGGGATCGAGCGACGCGGGCCGCCATCGCCGAGACCGCCGACGCGTTCGACGCCGCGGCCATGACCGAGCTGTGGGACGCGGCGATCAACGCCCCCGGGTGGAACGGTCCTCCGGTCTGGTTCCACGGCGACTTCCACACCGGCAACCTGCTCACCGTCGACGGCCGTCTCAGCGCCGTCATCGACTTCGGCGAACTCGGCATCGGTGACCCGGCCTGCGACCTGGTGATCGCCTTCACCCTGATGTCGACCGAGAGCCGGGCCGCGCTCCGCGCCGCGCTCGGCGTCGACGACGCCACCTGGCTCCGGGGCCGCGGCTGGGCGCTGGCCACCGCCCTCAACGCCTACGCCCACTACGCCGCCGCCAACCCCCGAGTCGCCGCGCAGACCACCCGCCAGATCACCGAAGCTCTCGCCGGCTAACGACGTTGTGGGCTATTGATGTTGAGGCGTGATGACCTGAGAGTCCGGCTGGTGGGTGATTTAGCAGGTCATCGGGCTGACGGGAACGAGTTCGGTGCGCGGTTCGCGGCGGGTGGGCCGCTGGGGGGCTCGGTCGGAGACCAGGCCGGCGATGGCCCGGTGCGTGGCCGGGTAGTGCTCGCGGCGGCCGAGGAAGCGCTGCAGCGGGCGCCACTGCTTGTGCTCCGCGCTGGCGTGTTCGACGTAGATCCGTGCCGAGGACTGGCGGCGCCGGTGCTCACGCCAGGCGTACTGGTCACCGAGCGGGGCGTCTTCCTTCGGCTTCTTCGGCGGCGCACTGACCTGTTCGGGGAACTCGTTCGCCAGACCCCGGTAACCCTCATCCACCTCGGCTCTCACGTTCGGGTGGAGACGGAATCGCTCGGCGATGCCTTCGGTGCGCATCGCGGTCTGGTCGTGCACTCTCCCGGGCCGGTCGGCCCCGGACCAAAGGGTGCGGCCCTGGCCGTCGCTGATCGTGGTGGGATGGGACAAAGCCGCACCGGCCCACTTCTTCGTCACACTCGACGGACCCGTGCGGCCGTCCCCACGTCACAGCCTGTGACCCCGCTCACGCTTGGCGGTAGGACGGAAGTTTTCCTCCAGGAACGCCGAAACCGCCTCGGTGAACGCCTCCGGCGCCGCGTGGTGGATCAGGTGTCCCACCGGGATGGTGACCACTTGCCCGCCGGGGATGCGGCGAGCGAGCTCGGCGACACCGTCCTGGGGAACATGGCTGTGGGGGCCGCCGGCGAGTACGAGGGTCTCGGCGGTGATCTGGCCGAGTCGCTCCAGCCAGGTGGGATCGGGCTGGTCGATCTGCCGCCTGACGGCCAGCACCATCTCCCAGTCGAAGGTCAGGACGCCGTCCGGCCTGGCCGGGGTGCTCGGCTTCCGGGGGCGGGGGACCGGCACATCCTCCAGGACGAGCCGGCTCACCCGCTGCGGGTGATCCTCCGCGACCAGGTAGGCCACGATCCCGCCCATGGAGTGCCCGATCAGATCCACTGGTCCAAGTCCCAGTGTGTCCAGGAACCGGAGCACATCGGCCTGCATGAGTTCGAGTGAGTAGTCCCCCGGCCAGTCGCTTCGGCCGTGACCGCGAAGATCGAGGGCATACACCCTTCGACTCCGGGCGAGGGCGGGCACAACCGCCTCCCAGTCGGTGGCATCCTCGCCCAGTGCGTGCAACAGGACGAGGGGCGGAGCATGCGGAGGACCCGACGTCTGATAAGCCAGCCGGACCTCGCCGACGTCGACCGAGCGTTGATCAACCATGTCCGGAGGATATGCGGACGGGCCCTGCCGGAGATTGGCGTTCACCAGCAGCCGAACCACCAACCCCAGTCAGCAGCTCGGGTTCTCAGCCACACGGTTCTGGCCCCGATCTTCAATATCCGACAACGCCGTAAGCTCTGATTCGCTATGAGTTACAGCATGTACGTCCAGCGGTTCGCGCATGGTGAGCCAGCAGCGCTGGACGAAGCGCTGATGCATGAGGTTCTACGGCCTTACGTCATAGCCGGGGATCGCGAGTCCATGCTCATTCGGGCAGGCGACGGCAGTGAAGCTGATGTCTACGCGGACTCCACCGGCTTGATGATTAACCGGCCTCAACGCGGCGGCATATTCGCCGTCACCGCCGAATTGGTCGACCGCCTCGGTGCTGTACTTCTCCTGCCGGGGTGCCCCACCCTCCTGCGCGCCGAGGAGGATCGCCCCCACCTGCCGGAAGAGCTCCGAGACGACTGTCTGGTCATCGAGCTGACCGGCGCGGCTATCGAGGCGGTGCTCGACAGCCCCCATGCGGAGGCCCCACGAGAACCGGACGGGCCCGGGTGCGCCCCGGGCCCACGGTCAGATTGGATCAACCCATCTCAGGGCTGACCCGATCCCCGGCTACGCAGATCTTGAGTGCCCGCGGAGCGAAGGCGACGGAGATGGTCCATCGTCCGTGGCACGTCGGCCTCGGTCCACACGCTCGCCTGCGGGGCTTCGCGCACCAAGGCCACCGCCGCCGCAGTCGTCGCCTTCCGCACCCGGGACGGGGACGTCGACCTGCGAGTCTTGCTGCGCGAAGCGTGCCGCGGCGGCCCCGCTAGTCGTTTGCGCGTTCCGGCTTGCGCGCCTCCGCTGCGAGGAGCCCGAGCAGACCAGGGAAACGTACGTCGATGTCCGACCGGCGCAGCCGGATGCCCTTCCGGTTTCCGTAGTCGATCTCGCGGATCAGTCCGACCTCCCGAAGCGCACGGAAGTGGTGCGTCTGGGTCTGCTTCGAGACCGGCAGATCGAACGAGTTGCATGTGCGCTCGCGATCCTCCTCGTCCGCGGCGAGCTCGACCATCACCGCGCGACGGTGCTCGTCGGAGAGCGCTCGGAGGACGGCGCCGAGCTCCATCTCCGCGGCCTCCGGCCCCGAAGGTGTTTCCTTCACCATTCGCTTCCACCCCTCAAGGTCTGATTTGCATCGTACCTTACGCGCGCACCCCCCTCAAGGTACGACGCACATCGTACCTAGGAGGAATCTTGTCGCCCACTCACGCCACCCCCGAGCGCCCATCACCATCGCCTTTGCTGCTGCCCGTCGTGCTGCTGGGCATCTTCGTGATGCCGATCAGCATCACCGGTGCCGCGATCGCGCTTCCCGACATCTCGCGGGACCTCGGCAGCGACGCAACTCTGCTGCAGGGCGTCGTCAATGGCTTCAACATCGCCCTGACGATCTCCACCCTGCTATGGGGGCAGATCGGCAACCGGATCGGGCTGCGACGGACGTTCGTCATCGGCCTCGCCACGGTCCTGCTCGGAGCAGTCGGAAGCGCCCTCGCCGGAAGCTTGATCCTCCTCGACCTCGCACGGATCATCACCGGCGTCGGCGCGGCCGCCATCGCGACCGGCGGCACCTCGATCATCTCCCACGCCTACGACGGCAAGCGACGCGCACACGCCTTCGCTCTCCTGGGCACGATCGTGGGCATCGGCCTGGCGGCCGGCCCCACGCTCAGCGGCCTGCTCGTCACGGCGCTCGGATGGCGCGGTGTCTTCGGCGTGGTCGCCGGGGTCGCCGCGCTCGTACTGGCGGCCGCGGCGTTCAGAGTCCTGCCGGCACCGTCCGCCACGTCGACGGGCGCCGCGCCCCGCCGAGGATTCCTCGATCTGACGCCGCTGCGCAGCCCCCGTTTCCTCGCCGTCGCGCTGGTCCCCGTCGCCGCGTCGTTCGCCTACGTCTCGGTCCTCACCTACGCACCCATCGCGCTGAGCGCCGTCCACGGTCAGGACGCGGCGACCGCGGGGCTGTTCATGCTCCCGCTGACGCTCCCCGTCCTCGTCGGCCCGCTGCTCACCGGCGCGCTGATCACCCGCACCCGCGTCGCGCCGCATACGATCATCAACACCGCCCTCATCCTGCTCATCACCGGCGACGTGCTGTTCCTGCTGTTCGACCCGAGTCTGTCCCCGGTGCTGCTCGTCATCCCGATGATCCTGCTGGGATTCGGATGGGGGCTCCCCCTCGGGCTCGTCGACGGCGAAGCACTCGCCTCCGTCCCCGCACACAGCAGCGCCGCCGCCGCCGGCGTACTCAACTTCCTCCGACTCGGCAGCGAAGCGCTCGCCGTCGCCGTCTTCGGCGCTGCGCTCGCCGCGATCATCGGCGCCCAGCTCGGCAACCCAACCCTCGGCGCCGAGGTCGCGGCCGGGGCCACCGGCCATGCAGCCGTCTACGCCACCGTGTTCCGCATGATGATGATCGCCTGCGCCGTCGTCACCACGGTCATCGGCGCCGCCGTCATCCTCCTGCGCCGAGCCGGCGGCACGTCCACCCCCACCTCTACCTCCACCCCCACCCCCACCTCCACCTCCACCTCCACCTCCACCGAGGGCGAGCTGCCCACTGCGGCGGAATCGCCCACCGATTCCATCCCGGCCCTGTGAAAGGAGCCACGATGACGAAGAACCTGGGGTTCCTCTCCTTCGGCCACTACCAGCCCCGCCACCGCCTGTCCGCAGCCGACTCGCTGACGCAGGGGATCGAGATCGCGGTCGGCGCGGAAGAACTCGGCTTCGACGGCGCCTGGATGCGCGTACACCACTATCAGCACCAGTTCGCCAGCCCCTGGTCCTTCCTGGGAGCCTTGGCCGCGAGAACTCAGCGACTCGAACTCGGCACCGCCGTGATCAACATGCGTTACGAGAACCCGCTCATCATGGCCGAGCTCTCCGCCGCAGCCGACCTCATCAGCGGCGGACGTCTCCAGCTCGGCATCAGCCGAGGATCACAGGAACCCGCACTGCGCGGATGGGAGAGCTTCGGCTTCCATCCGTCCGCCGACAGCGACGCCGCAGACATGGCACGCGAGCACACCGACCGCTTCCGCGCCGCCATCGCCGGGACCCCGATGGCGATCAGCGACCCCGCCCAGGCCGGCGTGCGGGTGCCGTTGCCGATCCAACCGCAGTCAGAGACCCTTCCGCAGCGCATCTGGTGGGGATCGGCCACGCGACAGAGCGCGCAGTGGGCCGGCGAACAGGGTATGCACCTGCTCAGTAGCACCTTGCTCTCCGAGGACACGGGTGTTCCATTCTCGGAACTCCAGGCCGAACAGATCAGGGTCTTCCGCGCCGCCTGGGATCGCGCGGGCCATCGGGGTGCGCCCCGCGTCGCCGTCGTGCGCAGCATCCTGCCCATCGTCTCCGACCGTGACCGGTCCTTGTTCGGCCCCGCGGCGCTCCAAGCACAAGAAAACGTCGGCGTCCTTGGAGGTGCCATCTCCCGTTTCGGGAAGAGCTTCATCGGCGAGCCGGAGGCCGTCATCAGGGAGATTCAGCAAGATCACGCAGTGAAGGAGGCGGACACCCTGCTCGTCACGATCCCCAACACGCTCGGCGTGCAGGAGAACCTGCGCATCCTCGGCAATATCGCAGAGCACCTCGCGCCGGCTATTCACTCCCTGAGAGCGGGTTGACTCAAGGGAGCTGTGCAAGCCAACGGGGGGCGGTGCGCTCAAGCTCAAGCGGTCGGCCGGCCGGCCGCGGGATCTCCTGGCCGAGACTCAGTCGTCCACCTTCGCGTTCCCTGGCTTGTCGGTGCAGGAATAGGTGTCGATATCGGCATCGGTGGGCCTGGCTTTGTCGCGGATTTCCTTGGGGACGCGGGACAGATTGTTGTGGAAGTCCTGGTCCCAGTCGTTGCTGCGCGCGTAGTCCATGAGGGCCTGCTGAAGCTTCTTGCAGTCGTCGCGGTGGCCCTTGGACATGGCGATGCCGTAGTCGTTGAACGGGCCGAACGACAGGGCCGGTTCGACGGTGAGGCCGGGATCGGCTCCCATGAATCCGTAGAGAAGCAGTTGGTCGGTGGAGACGGCGTCGACAGTCCCCTCCCGCAGTCTCTTGACGCAGTCCCGTGCGTCCGTCTCCGTGACGGTGCGGATGTCGCCGTACGCCTTTCTCTCCAGTTCCTTTGCGGACGTGGTGCCTTCCCAGACGCATACGAGGTGCCCGTCGAGGTCGTTGAGGCGCTTGTAGTCTCCGGCGTCGTCGGTTCGTACGAGAACGCCCTGTTGGGTCGACGCGTAGGGGCCCACGAAATCGAGCCCCTCACCGTGCTGCGACTTCGGCGCCATCCTTTCCCTCGTGATCGAGTAGGTGGCCGCGATGAGCTGGACGTCCCCCTCATGCAGGGCGCGGGCCCGGTTCTTGGACAGAACGCCTTCGAAACTGGGGGACTTGACCCCCACTTTCCCGAGCACTTCGCGGGCCACGGTGATGTCGAACCCGTTGAACTCTCCGTCGTGCGGTGAGTAGCTCGTGCCCGGCTGATCACTCTTGGCGCCGACCTCGACCTTCCCCCCGTCGAACAGCGACGCGGGCTTCGAGGAGCAGCCGGCCAGGGCGGCTCCCGCGAGGACTGCCACGGCGGCCCCGACGCGGATCGTACGGAAACGGCGCCCTGATGTGCCCATGAACGGTCCTCCCAGACCTGTTGTCTCAGTCGTTGTGCAGCGTTCCGCGGGCCTGGGCGAGACGCATGGAGCAGCCTGTCTCCGGCTGGACGGCGACCGCGAAGCGGAGCGCACCCTGGCGGCCGCCGAGGTCGAAGTCGATGGTCGACCGCGCGGGTACCTTCCGCGCGCTCGGAGCGATGCCGGGGGTGACGGCGGTGACCTCGGCCGTGGTCCTGCCGACGCAGGTGGGCGTGGTCGGATCATCGTCGACGATCGTCAGCGTCAGACGCAGCTTGTTCCGTACGTCGTCGGCCGGCGGCCGTGCCATCTCCACCGTGAGGGTGCCGCCGGTGTCGTCCACGGGCTGTGCTCCCTGGATGTTCATCTCCACGCCGACCTCGCCGGTGCGGTCGACGTCGACCCAGGCGAGCGCGCCGCCACCGCAGCAGAGCGCGGCGAAGCCGACGAGGACGGCGCGAACGACCCCGCGCTGCCGAGCGCCGACGGCCTGTCGCTCGGCCCCGCGGGCCCGCCCGGCCCTGTCGGCCGGGTACAGGACGGCCGCACCGGCGCCCAGCAGGGCGAGCGCCGCGAGGACGTAGCACCACACGTACTGACTCTGCGGGCCTCCGGGCCACTGGGCGACGGCGAAGACGGCGAAGCCGGCCGTCACGGCGATGACGAGGCAGGCGGACACGGGAATCCACGCGATGTGCGTCAACGACCGCTTGAGCTCCCATTTGAACGTGGCGTTGTCACCCACCGCGCCGAACGAGGACGAGCCGACGCCGCTGGAGCTGACGCTGCTGGAACTGGCGCCGCTGGAGCTGCCGCTGCCGGCCTCGGGTCTCTCACCGGCACCGGCACCGGGGTCGGCGGAGCTCACGCTCCGTCCTCGGGCCGGCCGACGCCGAAGCGGAAGGTGGCACCGTCCCCTACCGAGCCGATGGCGGCCGAGTTGGGGCCGTGTGCCGCGACATGGTACGTGCGCGTGGGCGCCGGGGCGGCTGTCATGAGGTCCGCCAAGCGGGCCGCGTCCCAACCGCGGTCCCCCTGCTCGCCGAGCCACGCCATCAGGGCCGCGGCCAACCGGCGCCTGTCCTCGGCGGAGAGCGCACCGAGCAGATGGTCGGCGCGCGGTTCGCTGCGGCCCTCCGGCAGGGCGATCGGGGTGTCCTCGCCACGACGGCGGAAGAGCCTGCGAAAGCAGCCCTGGCCCACCTCGATCGATCCGTCCGCGATGCGCTGCGCGGCGCTCGCCACCACGGCAGCGCCCACGGTCTCGGCCGCCAGCGAGAAGTAGGTGGCAAGTTCAGCGGAGATCTCAGGAAAACTGGTCATAGGCGTCCCGTCACTGCTCTCTGATGCGCTTGCGCTGCTTCCCCATCGACAACTCGCCCATACTAAAGCGGCGTTGATGTTCATGACAGAGGCGCCGGACACGTTCAGCGGGGCGGGCGCGCGTGAGCCTGAACGGGAATGTCCGGCAGGGGCCACCGGGCCGGCGACGGTCCGCAGCGAACACCTTCGACGTCCGGCTTCACTCAGGGGATTCGATGACGAGTTCGGGTGTCTCGGTGACGTGGACCAAAGCCCCCGGCCGGACTGGGCTCCGGGTGCCGTCGAGGTGCGCCAGGCTCATGGTGCGGGGTTCCGCGGGCACGGAGGCGGCGCCCCGGGAGGTCCACTGGATCACCGCGCCTCGTACGGAGCCGTCGATAAGCACATCGGTGAATCGGCATCGCCACACGGTGCTCGGCAAGCCTGCCGCATGTCCATGGCCGCAGCCTTGGATGCGGGCGCCTGCCAGCCAGCGCTGCAGCCGGTCCACGGCGCGGGCGGCGAGTGTCGGCGGCTCTCCCTCGGGCTGGAGCACCACCGGGATGCGCCGGCCGCCCCAGTTGTAGAAGTAGGAACGGTCCAGCCGGAGTTCCCGTCCGTAGAGACCGACCAAGAAGAACCGGGCCGCGTAGTCGGCCGCCCGCCCACCGCGGAGCACAGCCTGGTCACGGATGTCGTAGTCCGGGCCGGTGTCCCAGACCGGCGCCCCGACACCGGCCTGGTGCAGGACCTCCGCGACGGCGGCGAATTCCCCGGCCATGGCCTCCGGCGGCTCGCCCCCGGCGTCCTGCCGCAGCTTCACCCCGACCACGTCGCAGGCGTCGAAACCGTGGAGGCGGGCGAAGCGCCGAAGGAACAGCGGGCCGCCCGCCTCGCGCAGCCGCCCCATGGAGGGACACACCACCTTCGCGCGGGGATCGGCGGCGTGGATGATCCGGGCCGCCCGCCGGGCCATGTCGGCCATGGTGCGCACCGAACCGGAGTAGAAGTGCCGGTCGGTGACCGTGTCCCACAGTTCGTACGCCTCGATGCGGCCGCGGTAGCGCGCCACCAGGGCGCGGATGAACGCGTCCCAGTCCCTGAGATCGTCGGGCGCGGCGCTGCGCGAGCCGTCCGCGTACACGGTCTTCGGGCCGTCGGGCGCCGCCCATGACGGGGTGCCGCCCAGCGTGAACAGGGCGGGCTTCCCGGCCCGGCGAGCCCCCGCTACGAGACGGTCCAAAGCGGACCAGGTGTACGTGCCGCGGCTCCGTTCGAGGTCGGCCCAGCGTGTGCCGCCGTCCCACAGGCGCACGCTGCCGACGCGGAAGGACGGCATGGTGCCGGTGTTGCTGTTCAGCGTGACACCGAACCCGGCCGTGCCCACCGGCCAAGGCTCCTGCACCCAACTGTCCCCCGAACCGCCCGAACCGCCCGAATCACCTGCATCACCCGAATCACCTGAGGTCGCCGCTATAGGAGACGGCCCGGCGGTCACGCCGCCGAACTCTCCGCTCGCCGAGAGGATCGGCACCATCCCGGCGCACAACAGCGCCAGCGCGGCGGCCCCTCGCCAGGGAGTCCGTACACGCCACAGCCGCGGCTCCGCTCGCCGGCCCTCCTGGCCGGTTTCCGGTTCCGGGGTGCGGACGGGCAGATCAGATGACCGTTGCGAGAGAGCCGCCATCCATAACCGCGCCAGCTCGACCTGTTCCCCGGCGGTGGCTTCGCACTCCCGGGCGATGGCCGCCACGATCGTGAAGTCCCGCGGCAGTGATGCCCCGTTGCAGTAGCGGTGCAGCGTCGACCTGGTCGTGTAGGTCCGGCGGGCCAGCTCCCCATAGCTCAGTCCACGGCGTTGCTTGAGATCCTCCAGCGCACGCGCGAAGCGCCGCGCCTCCTCCCCCGATGCGACCACGAGCGCCCCCAGCCCCTGCGACGACCTCCGTCAGGGTGGCACACGGCGGGGCGCCGTCCCAGGCCGCCGGGAGACTCCCAGGTCCGGCGGCGTCCCACGTCCCAGCGCGAGATGGGACATCCATCTCCTTCCCAACTCTCCCGCCGCCCCGGACAGTTCATGGCGTCGGCAAGGCGCACCAGGACAGGGCCCAAGTGGCTCCTCGCGCCTGGGCAGCATGAGGCGCGGCATCCGAGCGGCCAGTCCGGGCCCGCGTCGTCCGCCTGATCGCAGGATCGTCGTGGAGGTCGGAAGCCATGAGGCGGGCACCGATCCGAGGGGAAGGCGATGGAGACAGTTCTGCGGACGGACGATTTGCCGGCGGCCGAGCGGTTCCCGTTCTGGCTGGATACGATCCGTCGGACGATGTCGCCGTACGAGATCCGTACGGACCGTACCGACGACTTCCAGGCCCGCCTCCGCACGGTTCAACTGGGCCCGGTCCAGGCGGCCGGGCTCGCGCAACAGGAGCTGAAGGCCAGTCGCACCGCCAAGCACATCCGCCAGTCCGATCCTGAGCACTTCCAACTCGGCGTCAATCTGCGGGGATGGGTCGAGGCGGAGCAGTACCGGCGCCGGGTCGTCCTCGGTCCGGGGGACCTCGTATTCCACGACACCTCCCACCCCTTCCACGCGACCACGCGTGTCGCGGACGGGCTGACCGTCGAGCTGCTCCTGGCTGTGCCCCGCCCCCTGCTGCCGCTCCCGCCGCGCCGGATACCGGAGCTGTTCCTGACGCGCCTGCCGGGCCGGGAGGGGATCGGCCGGCTCCTGTCCCGGCAGCTACTCGAACTGAGCAGGGGCGACTGCTCGTACACGCCGTCCGACACGGCCCGCCTGGGCGCCGTCACCGTCGACCTGCTGGCGGCGCTGCTCGCCCACGAGCTCGACGCCGATGCCGCGCTGCCCCAGGACACGCGGCAGCGCGCGCTGTTCGCCCGCGTCAGCACGTTCCTCGACGAGCACTTGGACGACGCCGCCCTCACCCCGGAGACGATCGCCGCGGCGCACCACATGTCCCTCCGCAGCCTGCACCGGCTCTTCCGGGCCAACGCGACCTCCGTCGCCGCCGCGATCCGCACGCGCAGACTCGAACGCTGCCGACGCGCACTCGCCGACCCCGGCCTGGCCCGCCACCCGGTCCACGCCATCGCCGCCCGGTGGGGGTTCACCAGCTACGCCCACTTCAGCCGTCTCTTCACGAAAACCCATGGCCTCAGCCCCGGCGAGTACCGCCGGCGTTTCCAGCCGCCGGCGTGAGCCGGTCCTGGCACGCATCGTCATGCACCTGGCGTCCGTGGGCACAGCCTCGTCGCTCCTGCCCCGCCAAGCTGGTGCAGACGCATCCGGCGACCGGGCGCATTCGCTCCGCCGCACCCTCGCCGGTCGTCCGGCGAGGCATCCGCCCCACTGGGGCGGCCGCGTCGGAGAACAGTCACGCCATGTCAATGGCTCGGACAGAAATCGGACAGAGATCGGACAGAAAGGAACCACCTCATGACAGTGCGATCGCGGGCCTTTCCGCACCGGACACGGCGCTTCGCCATACTGGCCGCCGGCGCGGCCGTCCTGCTCACCACCGGGGCGGGCACGGCCGGCGCGACGGCCTCCGTCCCGCGGCAGCCCACGAAGGCCACGGCCGCGGCCTCACCGCAGCTCGCCCGCGACTGCCCCTCCGGGGCGCTGTGTGTGCACGGTTTCGACGAGAAGAACGGTCAGAGCGGCCCCTACTACTGGAAGGACCTGTACTACTGCGGCGAATTCGGGCTCGGCGACTTCGTCCCCACCTACTACGTCAACAACCAGACCAAGGGGACAGTCGGGCAGTTCCGGGACAAGAACCACGCTCTCAAGCAGAAGACCGGGCCCGCCCCCAGCCAGGGCAAGGTGAACGACGGCTATCACGTCTGGTACGCCCAGCCCTGCTAGAGGTACGTCATCGTGCGCGTTACGCCCGGGTCGAGACAGACTGGGCGTAACGCGCGCTCTGCGCGGTGTCGGCTTCGCCGACTGGGGAACGACGGACGCCTACGCGGCCATGGCGGCCTACGGCCCCATGTGGCGGTGACCTCGGACGTCATGGGGCAAGCGCACTTTCCGCGACCCGCTGTCGGCCCTGCCCCGCACGGTCGCGGTCCGCCGTCGTGAATGGCCCGGGACTCCTGGCCCGGGGCCCCTGACTCGGGTCTCGTGGCCCGGAACTCGTGGCTCGGGGCTCGTCGGGCGGGGTGTCGGGCCGGTCTTCGGCGTCGGGCGGGGCATGCTGGGCTGCCGGTGGTGAGTTCCGCTCTCTTGGACGCTGTGGGGCACGGGTGCATGTCGGTGACGAGCGAACCGGTTCCGACGTTGGGTGTGGAGGAGGAGTTCTTCCTCGTCGACCCGGACGACGGGGCTGTCCGGGAGGCCGCTTCGCGCGTGCTGCCCGCGGCGGTGGCAGCGGTGGGCGGGCTGGTCTCCGGTGAGTTCAGCGAATACCAGGTGGAGGGCAAGACGCCCCCTTGTTCGGACGGGGCCGGCCTCCTGGCGCGGATCGCCCGCGTGCGCGCGGCGCTGTCCGCGGCCGCCGGCGCCGAGGGCCTGCGGATCGTGGCCTCGGGCACGCCGGTCCTGGGCGTCGCGGACCCGGTGCCGGTACGAGCGGACCCGCGCTACGACGCCGGCGTACGGGCATACCGCGGGTTGCAGGAGTCGTTCGTGTTCTCCGCCCTGCAGACCCATGTGGCGGTGCCCGGGCGCGAGGCCGCCGTGCTGGTGGGCAACCACCTGCGGCCGTGGCTGCCGACGCTGGTGGCGATCGCGGCGAACTCCCCCTTCCGGGCCGGGCGCGACAGTGGGTACGCGAGCTGGCGGGCCGTCGCCCTGGCGCAGTGGCCGATCGCGGGCCCTCCCCCCTTCTTCCGTGATGCCGCCGATCACGACCGTCTCGTCGCGCGGCTGCTCGACAGCGGCGCCGCGCTCGACGAGCACAATCTCTTCTGGGACGTCCGCCCGTGCGACCGCCTGGGCACCGTGGAGATCCGGGTGATGGACGCCAACGCCGGGCCGGCGGAGACGGTGGCGTTCGCGCTGCTGGCGCGGGCGTTGGTGATGGACGCGGTGGAGCGGGTGGGGCGGGGCGACCCGGGGCCGATCATCGAGGATGCCTGGCTGCGCGCGGCGTACTGGCGCGGCGCCCGCGATGGCTGGACGGGGCAGGGCATCGACCAGCGCAGCGGCAGGCCGGTGCCCGCCGCGCGCATGGCCGGTCGGCTGCTGGAGCTGGTGCGGCCGGGCCTGGAGGCCCGCGGGGAGTGGCGCTGGGTCGCCGCTGTGCTGGGACGGCTGGCCCGCGAGGGCGGCGGCGCCGGCCGGCAGCGGGCCGCGTTCGCCCGGGACCGCCGTCTGCGCGACGTGGTCGACGACCTGGCCGCGCGCACCACGACCGCGCCCGGCTTCGCCACGTACTCCTCCGTGCCGGGCGCCGTGCTCACCCGTACGGCGCGACCGCTCCCCGAGCCCCCGGCCCCGCGTACGACGTGAGGCGCCTTCCCGGCATCCTCCCGGCACCCTCCCCGCGCCTTCCCGGGCCGAGACGGGAACTCCTCGGCACCACGCCGATCTCACCACACCGATCTCACCACGCCGACCCCTCCACACCTCCAAACCAGGACAAACCAGTCATCTACTGTCGGGTGGATAGTGTCCAGCGCGTCCTCCGGGGCGCTTGTGCTCAAGGAGGAGCACGTGAGGGAGCCGATCGCGGACGAAGCGCGGGCCGGTACGTCGTGGTGGGACCCGGAGGGCGGATTCTTCGGGGACCTGTACCGGGAGGCCGACGACTCGCTGCACACGTTCTTCGGGGACGGGACGCGGCTGGGCGAGCGGACGGCGGCCGAGGTGGACGGCGTCATCCGCAGGTGCGAGCTGGCGGCGGGCTCCCGGGTGCTGGACTGCCCGTGCGGCTACGGCCGCCACAGCGTCGGACTCGCCCGCCGCGGGATGGACGTGATCGGCCTCGACATCAACCCCGGCTTCCTCGACGCGGCCCGGGACGCCGCCGCCCAGGCGGGCGTCCCGGTCAGCCTGGTGCGAGGCGACATGAGGAGGCTGCCGGAGCTGGCACCCGTCGACGCCGTGATCAACATGTTCTACTCCTTCGGGTTCTTCACCCCCGAGGAGGATCTGAAGGTGCTCCGGGAATTCCACCGCGTACTGAAGCCCTCCGGACGCCTCCTGATGCACACGATGGTGACCGTGCCCGCCCTGACCGACGGGCGTATCCCGGCCGAGGAACGGCGCCGCCTGGCCAGCGGCCGCACCCTGGTCTCACGCCGCGGGCTCGATCCGCGCACCGGCAGGGAGAACGGCGCGTGGATGATCGTGGACGACGACGGAACCGAACATCCGATGGCCCCCTACAGCGTGCGGATCTACACCCCCCAGGAGTTCGCCGACCTGTGCCTCGAAGCCGGCTTCGCCTCGGTCACCAGCTACGGCGACTGGGAGGGCGCCCCGTACGACGACGCCTCCGCCAGCCTGATCGTCGTCGCCGACCGGGGGCCGAACGACACGGCTCCCTCCCGCCGCGGTCGGTTCAGCCCAGTTCAGGGATGATCCGGTCCCCGTACGCGTCGATCGTCGTCTCCTTCGCGTCGTGCATCGCGTACAGCGCGAACTGGTCGACGCCCAGGTCCCGTAGCACGCGCAGCTTCTCCTCGTGCGCCTCCACCGGCCCCAGCAGGCAGAAGCGGTCCACGATCTCGTCGGGGACGAAGGCGGTGTCGGGGTTGCCGCTGCGCCCGTGGTGCGCGTAGTCGTAGCCCTCGCGGGCCTTGATGTAGGCGGTCAGGGCCTCGGGGACCAGGTCGGAGTGTTCGCCGTAGCGGGTCACCAGGTCGGCGACGTGGTTGCCGACCATGCCGCCGAACCAGCGGCACTGTTCCCGGGCGTGGGCGAGGTCGTCGCCCACGTACGCCGGGGCGGCTACGCAGATCTTGACATCCGAGGGGTCGCGGCCCGCCCCCGCCGCCGCGTCCCTGACCGCCTTGATCATCCACTCGGTCAGATACGGGTCGGCGAGCTGGAGGATGAAGCCGTCGGCCTCGCGGCCCGCGAGGGCCAGCGCCTTCGGCCCGTACGCCGCCATCCACACCGGCAGCTTCCCGTCGCGTACCCAGGGGAAGCGCAGCGGGGTGCCGTCGACCGATATCTCGCGGCCTTCGGCGAGTTCGCGGATGACGTGCATGGACTCGCTGAGTGTGGCCAGGGAGTTGGGTTTGCGGCCGGCCACGCGCATGGCGGAGTCGCCGCGGCCGATGCCGCAGACGGTGCGGTTGCCGTACATGTCGTTGAGGGTGGCGAAGGTGGAGGCGGTGACCTCCGGGGTGCGGGTCGAGGGGTTGGTGACCATCGGGCCGACGATCAGCCGCTCGGTGTGGTCCAGGATGCGGCTGTAGATGACGAACGGCTCCTGCCACAGCACGGCCGAGTCGAAGGTCCAGCCGTAGGTGAAGCCGCGCCGCTCCGCGTGCCGCATCAGGTCGACGACGGCGGTGGCGGGCGGGTCGGTCTGAAGGACGAGTCCGAAGTCCATGTCCACGCCTCCTGGCTCAGGTCAGGTACTGACAGGTGCCGCGCGGCACGTAGCGGCCGTGTCCGGCGCGCCCGGTGAACTGCCGCTGGTCGAGTACGGCCGTACCGCGCGAGAGCACGGTCTCGACCCGGCCCGTGATCCTCTTCCCCTCGTACGCCGAGTAGTCGACGTTCATGTGGTGTGTGGCCGCCGAGATCGTCTGCTCGGCGTGCGGGTCGTAGATGACGACGTCGGCGTCCGCGCCCGGCGCGATGGTGCCCTTCTTCGGGTACAGGCCGAACATCCGGGCCGGGGCCGCGCAGGCGATGTCGATCCAGCGGCGGCGCGAGATGTGCCCGTCCACGACGGCCTGGTGGAGGAGGTCCATCCGGTTCTCCACGCCCGGCATCCCGTTGGGGATCTTCGAGAAGTCCCCGCGTCCCAGCTCCTTCTGGCCGGTGAAGCAGAACGGGCAGTGGTCCGTGGAGACCACCTGGAGATCGTCCCCGCGCAGCCCGCGCCACAGCGCCTCCTGGTGCTCACGGGGGCGCAGCGGCGTGCTGCACACGTACTTCGCGCCCTCGAAGTCCGGCTCGGCGAGGTTGTCGGTGGACAGGAACAGGTACTGCGGGCATGTCTCCCCGAAGACGTTCAGCCCCTTGTCGCGGGCCAGCGTCAGCTCCGCCACGGCCTCCTCGGCCGAGACGTGCACGATGTAGAGCGGCGCCCCGGCGACGCGCGCGAGCTGGATGGCGCGGTGGGTGGCCTCGGCTTCGAGGAGCGTCTTGCGGACCTCGCCGTGGTAGCGGGGGTCGGTACGGCCCTCCGCGAGGGCCTGTTCCACGAGCACGTCGATGGCGATGCCGTTCTCGGCGTGCATCATGATCAGCCCGCCGTTGCCGGCGGAGCGCTGCATCGCGCGCAGGATCTGCCCGTCGTCGCTGTAGAACACCCCCGGATAGGCCATGAACAGCTTGAAGGAGGTGACCCCCTCCCCCACCAGCAGGTCCATCTCCTTGAGCGTGCCCTCGTTCACATCGGAGAGGATCATGTGGAAGGCGTAGTCGACGGCGCACTGGGCGTCGGATTTCGCGTGCCAGAGGTCGAGCCCCTCGCGCAGCGCCTGGCCGCGCGTCTGGACCGCGAAGTCGACGATGGTGGTGGTGCCGCCCCAGGCGGCGGCGCGGGTCCCGGTCTCGAAGGAGTCGGCGGAGAAGGTGCCGCCGAAGGGGAAGTCCATGTGCGTATGGGCGTCGATCCCGCCGGGGATCACGTACTTTCCGGTGGCGTCGATCGTACGGTCGGCCGTCCAGCCGGCGGCGTACGCGCTGTCCGAGGCGGCCAGGGCGACGATCTTCTCGTCCTCGATCAGGACGTCCGCCCGGGTCTCCTCGGCGGCGGTGACGACCAGGCCGCCCTCGATGAGTGTGCGGGTCATGGCTGTCCGCCCCCTTCCATGTCTCTGCTGTCGTCGAGCCCGCCGATCTCCGTCTGCGCCTGGCGCAGCGCGTCTTCGAGGTGGTCCGCGCCCTCCTCCGCCTCCGCGATGGTTAGCGACAGCGGCGGCGCGACGCGCAGTACGTTGCCGTCGCGTCCGCCCTTGCCGACCAGCAGGCCCCGCTCGCGGGCGCGTTCGAGGGCGATGGTGGCGGCGCGCGGCGAGGGCGAGCCGTCGGCGTGGACCAGTTCCACGCCGATCATCAGGCCCCGGCCGCGTACTTCCCGTACGACCGGGAGTTGGGCGGCGACGGCGCGGAGCCGTTCGATGAGGAGGCCGCCGACGCGGCGGGCGTTGCCCTGGAGGTCGTGTTCCAGGAGGTAGGTGAGGTTGGCGAGGCCCGCGGCCATGGTGACGGGGGAGCCGCCGAAGGTGGAGATGGAGTTGGCGTCGAGGCAGTTCATGACGGAGGCGCGGGCGACGACGCCGCCGATGGACATGCCGTTGCCGATGCCCTTGGCGAAGGTGAGGAGGTCGGGCGGGCCGGCCCGGCCGTGGGCCTGCCAGCCCCAGAAGTGTTCGCCGGTGCGGCCCCAGCCGGTCTGCACCTCGTCGGTGATCCACAGGATGCCGTGGGCTTCGAGGACTTCGCGGAAGGCGGCGAGGAGCCCGTCGGGCGGGTTGGTGAACCCGCCGACGCCCTGGACGGGTTCGGCGATGAGGGCGGCGACGTTGCCGTGCGTCTGGCTGAGCATGTCGGTGAGGTCCGCCACGCAGGCCGCGATGTACTGGGCGTCCGTCAGGTGGGCGTACGGGCCGTCGGTGCGGACGCCGCCGTGGACGTACAGCGTCTGGAGCGGCGAGAGGCTGGTCGGCGACCAACGGGAGTTGCCGGTGATCCCGATGGAGGCGAAGGAACGGCCGTGGTAGCTGTTGCGCAGCGCCAGGACCTGGTTGGAGCGGCGGTAGGAGGTGGCGAGCAGCAGGGCCGCGTCGTTGGCCTCGGTGCCGGAGGTGGTGAAGAAGACGCGGGCGTCCGGGATGCCGGAGAGCTGGGCGATCCGCTCCGCCAGGTCGATCATCGGGCGGTTGAGGTAGAGGGTGGAGGTGTGCAGGATGCGGGCGGCCTGGTCGCTGACGGCCTTGGTGACCTCGGGGAGGGCGTGGGCGGTCATGGTGGTGAGGATGCCGCCGAAGAAGTCGAGGTAGCGGTTGCCCTCGGCGTCCCAGACGTGGCGGCCCTCGCCGTGGGTGAGCTCCAGCGGCCGCTCGTAGTAGAGCGAGAGCCAGTCCGGCATGACCGCCTGGTGGCGGGCGTGCAGGGAGGCGGGGGTGGTCATGGCTGTACCAGGCCGTCGTAGGCGTCGGGCCTGCGGTCCCGGTAGAACGCCCACTGGTGGCGGACCTCGTCGATGAGGGAGAGGTCCAGGTCGCGCACGACCAGCTCCTCCTTGGTGTCGCTGGCCTTCTCGCCGACGAACTGGCCGCGGGGGTCGACGAAGTACGAGGTGCCGTAGAAGTCGTTGTCGCCGTACTCCTCCGTGCCGACCCGGTTGATCGCGGCGATGAAGTACTCGTTCGCCACGGCGGCGGCGGGCTGTTCGAGCTGCCAGAGGTAGGCGGAGAGGCCGCGCGAGGTGGCGGAGGGGTTGTAGACGATCTGCGCGCCGCCGAGGCCGAGGGCGCGCCAGCCCTCGGGGAAGTGGCGGTCGTAGCAGATGTAGACGCCGACCTTGCCCACCGCGGTGTCGAAGACGGGCCAGCCGGCGTTGCCGGGGCGGAAGTAGAACTTCTCCCAGAACCCCTTGACCTGCGGGATGTGGTGTTTGCGGTACTTGCCGAGGTAGCTGCCGTCGGCGTCGATGACGGCCGCGGTGTTGTAGTAGAAGCCGGGCTGGTCCACCTCGTAGACGGGCACGACGATCACCATGCCGGTCTCCCGGGCGAGGTCCCGCATCCGGCGTACGGTCGGGCCGTCGGGTACGGGTTCGGCCCAGCGGTAGTGCTCCTCGTCCTGGACCTGGCAGAAGTAGGGAGCGTTGAAGACTTCCTGGAACCCGATCACCTTCGCGCCCTGGGCGGCGGCCGCGCGGGCGTGCTCCTCGTGCTTGGCGATCATCGATTCGGTGTCACCGGTCCAGCTCGCCTGGACGAGTGCGGCGCGGACGATTTCGGCCATGAACTGCTCCTTTGCCGGGGCGTCAACCAGGCTGACCACGCGTCGGCCTTCTCGGCCCTTATCGGCCTCCTCGACCTTTTCGGCCTTCCCACCCCCACGATCACAGCAGGCGAATCGGCCGAATCGATCTAGTCGATCTACGTGTGGATGTGACCGTATGACCCGCCACGGACTGTGGCAAGGGTCCCGCCGCGCCGCGTCCCGGTGATGTCGGCCGGGACGCGGCACGGCGGGGGCGGGCTCCTCCGCTCAGGCCGCGGTCACGGCGTTCGCACCCGGGCCGCCGCCGCGGACTCTCACGCCCGGGCCACGACCGTGAACAGCGTCGAGGAGGCCACGAACGGCCCCTCGGACAGGGACGCGAACCAGGCGCGGCCGCGGCTCTCGTCCATGTACCCGGCGTCGATGGCGCGCCGGGTGTTGCGGCCCAGGCCCAGGATCTTGTCGGCGAGTCCGGCGTCGCGGAAGACCGGCGTGGTGGCCGTGACGGCGTCGACGGTGAACCCGGCCGCCTCGGCCAGGCGCGGCAGCCGCCGGCCGATCGTGGCGTTGCGGACGGCGACTTCGGTGGTGTAGCGGGTGAAGGCGCGGGAGGTTTCGAGGTCGTCCGAGTCGACGACGAGGGTGTCCCAGTCGGGCTCGGCCAGCCCGATGACACAGCCGGGCCGGGCGACGCGGCGCAGTTCGGCGAGGACCTTGGCGGGGTCGGCGACGTGCATCAGGACGCGGTCGATATGCGCCCGGTCGACGCTGCCGTCGGCCACCGGCAGGGCGTGCGCGTCGCCGTCGCGCAGTTCGACCCAGGGGCGGTCGGCCATCCGGTTGGCCGCCTCCGCGAGCATCGCGGGGTCCTGGTCGACGCCGATGACGCGGCCGGACTCGCCGACGCCGGCGGCCAGTCCGCCGAGGTCCGTGCCGGGACCGCACCCCACGTCCAGGGCGGTCTGGCCCGGCCGCAGGTCGAGGGCTTCGAGCAGGGTCTCCTTGTACGAGCGGCCGGCCGCGAGAGCGGCGACCTGTGTCATGTAAGCGATCTTGTTCGGTCGGTCTACGCCGAGTGCGTCACTCATGGCGGCCAGCCAAGCACACCGGCGCCGCGGCCATATCGACAGGCAAACTTGCAAGTTTTCCTGTCGATGCCTTACGGTGACGGCATGCCCGCCCACGAACCCGATCAGGAACAGGTACGCATCGCCGCCGACCTCACCGCCGCCGTCGGCCAGTTGTCACGCCGCCTGCGGGCGGCGTCCCCGCAGGGGGAACTCACGCCGACGCAGCGCTCCGCGCTCAGCCGGATCGCCACCGACGGCGCCGCGACGACGGCGGCGATGGCCCGCGCCGAGCTGGTACGGCCGCAGTCGATGCGGCTCACACTCGGCTACCTGGAGGAGCAAGGGCTGCTCGAACGCGCCCCGCACCCCACCGACGGCCGGCAGGTCGTCTTCTCCCTCACGGCCGAGGGCCGCCGCACGCTCGCGTCCGTGCGGCAGTCCAAGCGGAGCTGGCTCGCCGGGGCCATCGCCGACCGGCTCACCCCCGACGAGCAGCGGACCCTGACGGAGGCGACGGAGCTTCTGAAGCGACTGACGGCGCCCGCCCCGCCGAATGCTGGAGCTGACGCCCAGTCTGGGGCCAACACCAAGCCGGGAACTGACGGCGCGTCCGACAACCTGGCCGTACAGTGAGCCGCCTCGCCGCCCGTAGCAGCGCGGCGCTCTCCCGTACCCCCGCGGCCTCGGCGTTCGGGCCTCGGCTGATGACGCCGCTGCTCATCGGCTCGGTGCTCAACCCCATCAACTCCACGATGATCGCCACCGGCCTGGTGGCCATCGGCCACGACTTCGGTGTGGGCGCCGCCTCCACCGCCTGGCTCGTCGCCTCCCTCTACCTCGCCAGCGCCGTCGCGCAGCCCACCATGGGCAGACTGGCGGACCTGCTGGGGCCGCGCCGGATATTCCTGGGCGGGCTGCTGGTGGTGCTGGCGGCGGCGCTGACCGGCGCGCTCGCGCCCGGCTTCGGCTGGCTGATCGCCTCCCGGGTGCTGCTCGGCATCGGCACGTCCGCCGCGTACCCCGCCGCGATGGCCATGCTGCGCGCCGAGTCCCGGCGCACCGGGCAGGAGGCCCCGCGCACCGTGCTGGGGCTGCTCTCCCTCGCCGGCCTCGGGTCCATGGCCGTCGGCCCCGTACTCGGCGGGCTGCTCGCGGCGACCACCGGCTGGCGCGGCATCTTCGCCGTGAACGTACCGCTCGCCGCGCTCGGCCTCGCCCTCGCACTCCTGTGGCTGCCGAAGGACGACACGAAGGCCGACGCGACGGGCGACGCGAAGGGCCACGCGAAGGCCGACATGGTTGCCGCGCGGCACGCCTCGGCGGTCGGCACCGGGAGAGGCCCCGGCGCGGCGGCCGGGGAGCCGTCGATCGACGGGCTCGGCATCGCGCTCTTCGGCGCGACGCTGACCGCCGCGATGCTCTTCCTGATGGACCTCGACCACCCGCGCTGGCCGCTGCTCCCCGTCGTCGCGGTGCTCGCCGCCGTCCTCGCCTGGTGGCAACTGCGCCGCCGCGCCCCCTTCATCGACCTGCGGATGCTGGCGCACAACCGGGCGCTGTCCGTCACCTATCTCCGCCACGGGCTGGCCTACCTCGTCATCTACTGCGTCATGTACGGGTACACGCAGTGGCTGGAGGAGGCGCACGGCTACTCCTCGTTCCACACGGGGCTGATCATGCTGCCGATGTCGCTGGCCGCCGCCGTGTGCTCGGTGCTCGGCGCCCGCACCAAGGGCATCCGGGCGCCGCTCACGCTCGCCTCGGTGCTCCTCGCGGCGGGCAGCGCCCTGCTCTTCGCCGCCGACCACACCACCCCGCTCGCCGCGCTGCTCCTGGCCGGTGTCCTCTTCGGCCTCCCGCAGGGGCTGACCTCGACGGGCAACCAGGCCGCCGTCTTCGCCCAGGCCCCCGCCGACGCGGTCGGCGCGGCGGCCGGGCTCCAGCGCACCGCGCAGTACCTCGGCGCGGTCACCTCCGCCAGCCTCATCGGCCTCTTCTACGGGCAGCGGGCCACGGACGCCGGGCTGCACCACATCGCCGTCGTGTCCGGCGCCCTCGGCCTGCTGCTGATCGTCCTGACCGCCACCGACCGCGCCCTGCGCGCCACCCGCGCGGGGACCGCCTCCTGACGCCCCCTCACTTACCCATAGGAGCACAGCACATGACCGCCACCACACTCGACGCCAACACCGCGCTCGTCCTCATCGACCTCCAGAAGGGCATCACCGCCCTGCCGACCTTCTCCCCCGCCACCGATGTCGTCGCGCGTTCCGCCGAGTTGGCCGCCGCCTTCCGCGCGCGCGGCCTGCCGGTGGTCCTCGTCAATGTCACGGGCGGCGCGCCGGGCCGCACCCAGGCAGGCGTGGGAGGTGGGGAACTGCCCGCCGACTGGGCAGAGTTGGTGCCCGAGATCGATCAGCGGCCCGGCGACATCACCGTCACCAAGCAGCAGTGGGGCGCCTTCTACGGCACCGGCCTCGACCTCGAACTGCGTCGCCGGGGCATCACCCAGGTCGTGCTCGCGGGCATCGCCACCAGCATCGGCGTCGAGTCCACCGCCCGCGCCGCGCACGAGCACGGCTACCACGTGACGATCGTGACGGACGCCGTCACCGACATGGACGCGGACGCCCACCGCAACAGCATCGAGAAGATCTTCCCCCGGCTCGGCGAGCTGGACTCGACGAAGGCCGTCATCGGCCTGCTCGGCTGACGGACGACCGTACGGCCCGGAGCAAGCCTCCTCCGGGCCGTACGCACGTCAATTGACGTAGCGTCTACATTTCCGGCCGTACGGGCGTCACCGGGCCGCGCCCGCCGCCATCACCTCCGCGATCCCCATCGGCACGTCGCGCAGCCGCTTCCCCGTCGCGTGGAACACCGCGTTGGCGATCGCCGCCCCCGCGCCGACCGCGCCCAGTTCGCCGATGCCCTTGGCGCCGAGGGGGCCGGCGTGCGGGTCGTGGTCGTCGACGAAGAAGACGTCGAGTTCGGGGATGTCGGCGTTGACGGGGACGGTGTACCCGGCCAGGTTCTTGGACACGAAGCGGCCGAAGTACCCGTCGAACCGCGAGTTCTCCAGCAGGGCCTGGCCGATACCCCAGGCCAGTCCGCCTGTCATCTGGCTGCGCGCGGTCAGCGGGTTGATGATGCGGCCCGCCGCGTAGCCGGCGGTGCAGCGCGCCACGCGCACCAGTCCCAGCTCATCGTCCACGCGGACCTCGGCGAAGACCGCGCCGTAGGTGTGCATCGAGTACGTACGGGAGCGGCCCGCCAGGTCGGAGCCCTCCTCCGGGCCCCAGCCCGCCTCGGCCTCAAGGAATCCGGCGGCACCGAGGGAGCCCGCGAAGCCCATGCCGCTCACACCCAACTCCTTTAGTTTCTCCTTGAGTTCGGTAGCGGCGGCGTATACGGCCGAGCCGACGCCCATGGTGGCGGAAGAGCCGGCCGTCATCCACGCGGGCGGCAGCTCGGTGTCGCCGAACCGCACCTCGACCGCGTCCGGGTCGGTGCCGAGCACGTCGGAGGCGATGGTGGCGATGACGCCGGGCAGGCCGGTGCCGATCTCCTGGGTTCCGCACTCCACCCGGACGTGCCCGTCGGCGTCGACGCGCACGCGGGCCGTCGCGGCGAAGCGGAAGGTGTCCATGGTCGCGGCGGCCATGCCCCAGCCGATCAGCTCGTCCCCGTCGCGCATCGAGCGGGGCTCGGGCGTACGGTCCCGCCAGCCGAACCGGTCGGCCGCCCGGAGCAGGCAGGCGCGCAGCTCACGGGAGGAGAAGGGCCGTCCGGTCAGGGGGTCGGTCTCCGGCTCGTTGCGCAGCCGCAGTTCGACGGGGTCGATGCCGGTCGCGTAGGCCAGCTCGTCCATCGCCGACTCCAGGGCGAACATGCCGGGCCCCTGGTGCGGGGCGCGCATCGGCGTCGGCTCGGGCCGGTCGGTGTGCCGGATGCGCCGCCGGACCTCGATGGCGGGGCTGGCGTACATCCAGGTGCTGGCCTCGGTCGCGCCCTCGGCGTGATCCCCGTGCAGGGAGGCGGCGTTGGCCGAGGTGTGCCGCAGGGCGGTGAGCCGCCCTCGGGCGTCCGCGCCGAGCGTGACGGTCTGCCGGGTGGTGGGCTGGTGCCCGCAGGAGGTGAACATCTGAGTCCGCGTCAGGGCGAGTTTGACGGGCCGTCCGGTGACCTTGGCCGCGGCGGCGGTGAGCAGCTGGTGCGGCCAGACGTAGCCCTTGCAGCCGAAGCCGCCGCCGATGAACGGGCAGATGACGCGGACCGATTCGAACGGTACGCCGAAGGCCGTCGACAGGGCGAGCTGGGTGAGCCCGATGGACTGCACGCTGTCGTGCACGGTGAGCCGGTCGCCGTCCCAGCGGGCGTACGTCGCCGATGGTTCCATGGGGCTGTGGTGCCGGTCGGCGGTGGTGTATGTGGCGGAGACCACGGTGTGCGCGGCCGCCAGCCCCGCCGCGACATCGCCCTTCGTCTCGTCGGGCGGCGACAGGAGCGGTTCCCGCTCGACGGCGTCGGGGGCCTCGTCGAAGACCACGGGCCGCCGCGTGTCGGCGTAGTCGGCCCGGACGAGTCCGGCCGCGTACCGCGCCCGCTCCCAGCCGTCGGCGAGGACGATGGCGATCGGCTGGCCCTCGTAGTCGATCGCGCCGTTCCGGGACCGCCGCATCGGCAGCGGCTGGACGAGGGGGCCGAGCGGCATATCCGGCAGGTCCTCGGCGGTCAGTACGGCGCTGACGCCGGGCGCGCCGCGGGCGGCCTCGGTGTGCAGGGCGGTGAGGCGGCCGGTCGGTACGGTCGCGCCGACGAGGATGGCGTACGCGGCGCCGTGGGCCGGGGTGTCGGCGGCGTAGCGGGCGGTGCCGGTGAGCTTGGCGGGGCCGTCGGGGCGGCGCAGGCCGGCGGGGGACGCGGTGTTCATCGGGGGCCTCCGTTCGCGCCGGCCCGGTGCACATCGGGTGCCTCCGGGCGGGCCGCGGCGCGCAGGGCGCGTACGGCGGCGCGCTGGGCCAGCTCGACCTTGTAGCCGTTGCCGGGCAGGGGCCGGGCGTCGGCGAAGGAGATGGCGACTGCCGCGCGCAGGGCGTCGGTGTCGGCGAGTTCCGTGCCGCGCAGGGCCTCCTCGGCGGCGGTGAGCCGCCAGGGGCGGTGGGCGACGCCGCCGAGCGCGATCCGGACGGAGCCGATGGTGTCGCCGGCCGTGAGTTCCAGGGCCACGGCGGCCGAGACGACCGCGAACTCGTAGCTCGCGCGCTGCCGCACCTTGAGGTAGTGGGAGAGGCGGGCCGAGGGGCGGGCGGGCACCTCGACTCCGGTGATCAGCTCGTCGGGGGCGAGGACCGTATGGCGCCGCGGCTCCGCCTCCTCGGGGGTGAGGTGGAAGGCGTCAGCGGGGACCCGCCGCTCGCCGCCGGGCCCGCTGATCAGGATGGTGGCGTCGAGGGCGGCGAGGGCGACCGCGAGGTCGGAGGGGTGGGTGGCGGCGCACTCCTGGGTCCAGCCGAAGATGGCGTGCTGGGCCGTGTCGTCCGCCTGGAGCGCGGCGCAGCCCGCACCGGGCGTCCGCTTGTTGCAGGGCAGCGGGGTGTCGGCGCGGAAGTACGGGCAGCGGGTGCGCTGTTGGAGGTTGCCGCCGATGGTCGCCATGTTGCGGAGTTGGGGCGAGGCGGCGAGGAGCAGCGACTGGGCGAGGACCGGTCGCTCACGGGCGACCTCCGGGTGGGCGGCGAGGTCGCTCATCCGGGCCAGCGCTCCGACGCGGAGCCGGCCGTGCGGCCCTACGTCGACGGCGGTGAGCGGCAGTCCGGTGATGTCCACGAGGTGGTCGGGGGCCTCGATGCCGTCCTTGAGCCAATTCAGCAACTCCGTGCCACCGGCGACAAGTTGGGCGCCGGGCCTACGCAGCGCGGTGAGCGCCGCGGCCATGTCGGGCGCCTTGACGTACGTGAACTCCTTCATGACCGACCGCCCCCTGACTCGGCTGGGGTGCTCTCGTTCTCGGCAGCGCGCTCGGCCACGTCGGCGATGGCGGCGGTGATCTGCGGGTAGGCGGCGCAGCGGCAGAGGTTGCCGCTCATCCATTCGCGGATCTCGTCGGGCGAGCCGGCGCGCCCCTCCCGTACGCAGGCGACCGCGGACATGAGCTGCCCCGGCGTGCAGAAGCCGCACTGGAAGGCGTCGTGGTCGAGGAACGCCCGTTGCATGGCGTGGAGTTCACCGTCGGTGGCCAGGCCCTCGACCGTGACCACATCGGCGTCCTGGGCGGCGACCGCGAGCGTCAGGCAGGACAGTACGCGGCGGCCGTCGAGGTGCACGGTGCAGGCGCCGCATTCGCCGCGGTCGCAGCCCTTCTTCGCGCCCGTCAGGCCGAGCCGTTCGCGGAGCGTGTCCAGAAGGGTGGCCCGCACGTCGGGCGCGGGCACCTCGCGTTTCTCGCCGTTGACCGTCAGATACAGCGTCGGCTGGAGACTCGTGCCCACGGGAGGCCTCCTCCACAGAGTGCGGTGCACAGGGGACGGAACGAGCACCGTCCCCTGTTTACACGCCCAAGTGGGCTTTCAGGCAAGGGTTTTGACACCTCCAAGCCGCCCAGCCGTTCAACGGTCCAGCGGCCCAGCCGTTCAGCGGCGGCCGGCCGGGCGTACCACCATCGCGGAGCCGCCGCCGCGCCGGACGGTCTCGGCGGCGGCCAGCCAGCGGCCGTCCGGCAGCCGCTGCACGCCGGTCGCCGCGCCGATCTCCGGGTTGAGCTTGAAGACGTGCCCCAGCGCTTCGAGCCGGCCGCGCACCGGGCTGTTCCACAGCCCCGGCTCCAGTTCGGTCGTCGCGGCGTTGCGCTGGCTGGCGCGGGGCGCGGCGATGGCGTCGACGAGCGGCATGCCGCGGTCGACGTGGTTCAGGAGGGTCTGGAGGACCGTGGTGATGATGGTCGCGCCGCCGGGCGAGCCGAGCGCGAACAGCGGCCGGTCGTGGCGGTCGAGGACGATCGTCGGGGAGATCGAGGAGCGCGGGCGCTTGCCGGGCCCGGGGAGGTTCGGGTCGTGGACGGCCGGGTCGGCGGGGGCGAAGGAGAAGTCGGTCAGTTCGTTGTTGAGCAGGAAGCCGCGGCCGGGCACGGTGATGCCGCTGCCGCCGGTCTGCTCGATGGTGAGGGTGTAGCCGACGACGTCGCCCCACTTGTCGGCGACCGTCAGGTGGGTGGTGTTCTCGCCCTCGTACGTGGTCGGGGCGGCCTCGCCGGTCGACGCGCACGGCCGGGGGTGGCGCGGGTCGCCGGGCGGCAGCGGGCTGGTGAGCACCGCGTCGTCCCTGATGAGGCAGGCCCGCGAGTCGGCGAACCGCTGCGAGGTCAGCCCCTTCGTGGGTACGTCCTCGTGTGCCGGGTCGCCGACCCACCGGCCGCGGTCGGCGAAGGCGATGCGGCTGGCCTCGATGTAGCGGTGCAGGTACTGCTGCTCGTCGAGCCGTGAAAGGTCGTTGTTCTCAAGGATGTTGAGGGCTTCGGCGACGGAGGTGCCGCCGGAGGCGGACGGCGCCATGCCGTAGACGCCGAGGCCGCGGTAGGCGGTGCGGGTGGGGGCCTGCCGCTTCGTCGCGTAGTCGCCCAGGTCGTCGCGGGTCAGGTCGCCGGGGCGTACCACGCGTGAGGACGCCGGGTCGGCGGGCGGCTTGCGCACGGTCCGTACGATGTCGCGGCCCAGCTCCCCGTCGTACAGGGCGTCGACGCCCTTCTCGCCGAGCAGTTCGTAGGTGCGCGCGAGGTCGGGGTTCTTGAGCGTCGACCCCACGGCGGGCGGGCGGCCGCCGGGCAGGAAGAGCTTGGCGGTGGCCGGGAAGTCCTTGAAGCGGGCGGCGTTGTCGGCGGTCTGCTTCTGGAAGGTCGAGTCGACGGTGAAGCCGTCGCGGGCGATGCGTTCGGCGGGCTTCAGGACCTGGCGCAGCGACCGGGTGCCCCAGGCATCGAGGACGGTGTCCCAGGTGGCGGGCGTGCCGGGGGTGCCGACGCTGAGGCCGCTGGTGACGGCCTCGGCGAAGGGGATGGGCTGCCCGTGCTCCAGGAAGAGGTCCTTCCCGGCGCTGAGCGGGGCGCGCTCGCGGCCGTCGACGGTGTACACCTTGCGGTGTTCGGCGTTGTAGTAGACGAAATACCCGCCACCGCCGATGCCGGACGAGTACGGCTCGGTGACGCCGAGCGCCGCCGCGGTCGCCACGGCCGCGTCCACGGCGTTGCCGCCGCGCCGCAGCACGTCGATGCCGGCTGCCGACGCGTCGGCGTCCACGCTGGAGACCGCGCCGCCGTAGCCGACGGCTATGGGCGTCTTCACGGGCGTACGGTTCGTGGCGGCCGTAGCGGCGGGGTGACGGTCCGGTGCGTTGTGCGCGGCGGCGCTCGGCGCGACACCGAGCCCGGCCACCAGCGCGGCCGTCGCGCCCAGCGCTGCCAGGCGGCGGGGGGACATCGTTCGGGGGCTGGCCATCCGTGGCACCTCCGGGCAGATGACAGAGGCCGGAGCGTAACTCGCGCATCCCTCGGCACGACAGGGCGCGTACTCCCCGGGCGTGGCGGCGTGTACGGGCCCGTGGGGGCGGCCCCTCACCCGTACGCGCCGACCGGCGGCCCCGCACGCGCCCTGCCCAGCTCCCCTGCGTACGAGACCAGCCTGACGCCTCTCTCACACGCCCTCAGTCCGTCGGCGTGCCGATGCGCAAGCGGTTGCCGTCCGGGTCGCGGAGCTCGATTTCGCGGGCCCAGGGGGCCTCTGCGACGGGGACGGCGAACTCGGCGGCGATGGCGTCGACGTCGCGGACGCGGAGGTAGACGAGGGTGCCGGGGCGGGCATCGCCTCAGTGCTGGAGCACCTTGGAGAGGAAGCCCTTCGCCCGGTCGGTCCGCGGGTCGCCGAAGAACTCCTCCGGCGGGGCGGACTCCACGATGCGTCCGCCGTCCATGAAGACCACCCGGTCGGCGGCCCGCCGGGCGAAGCCCATCTCGTGGGTGACGACCAGCATCGTCATGCCCTCGTCGGCGAGGGAGACCATGACGTCCAGGACCTCATTGATCATCTCCGGGTCCAGGGCCGACGTGGGCTCGTCGAAGAGCAGGGCCTTCGGCTCCATGGCCAGCGCGCGGGCGATGGCGACCCGCTGCTGCTGGCCGCCGGAGAGCTGCGCGGGGCGCGCGCTCGCCTTGCCCGCCAGGCCGACGCGTTCCAGCAGGGCGCGGGCCCGCTCCTCGGCCTCGGCGCGCGCCGTGCCCCGTACCTTCATGGGCCCGAGCGTGACGTTGTCGAGCACGCTCTTGTGGGCGAAGAGGTTGAAGGACTGGAAGACCATTCCGACGTCCGCGCGCAGCCGCGCCAGCGCCCGCCCCTCCTCCGGCAGCGGGGCGCCGTTCACCGTGATCGTTCCGCCCTCGATGGTCTCCAGGCGGTTGACGCACCGGCAGAGCGTCGTCTTGCCGGAGCCGGAGGGGCCGAGCAGCACCACGACCTCGCCGGCCCGTACGTCCAAGTCGATGTCGTGCAGCACCTGGTGGTCGCCGAAGTACTTCTGGACGCCGCTGACGCGGATGAGCGGCTCGGCCGCGCCGTCGGCCGCCGGACGGGTCTCCTGAGAGGGCGTCATCTCACTGTCCCCCGGGGCCGTCGTACACGTTCCACGGCAGCGGCAGGTACGGCGACCGGCACGGCAGCCCCGCGACGACGTGGTACTCACCGGTCGTCAGGTCCACGACGTTGGAGGCGATGGTGCTGGTGTGCAGCAGCGGGTCGGTCTCCTCGACCGGGTGGTTGCACACCGAGTGCGGCAGCCCGAAGTGGTCGGCGAGACCCTCCTCGATCACCTTGCGGACCTCCGCCGACTCGGCGCGGTCGCGGGCCCGGCGGAGCGCGGCCTCGATGATCGGCACCCGGTAGAGCGAGTCGACCGAGAAGGGCCGGTACGTGCGCTCCAACTGCGGTGGCACGGGCGCCTGGTAGTGGTTGCCGTGCACCAGCATGCCGTCCTGCGGGTACAGCCACTGGTGGCGGCCGGGGGTGGTCTCCAGGTCGATGGCGATGCCGTCGCGGTGGGTGAGAAGGAGGTTGGTGGGGATCTGCTGGCGGGCGGTGAAGGGGACCTGGAGGGCGTCCTTGTAGTTGGCCTGGTCCAGGATGCGCCGCCGGATGAAGGGCTGGGGGACGCCGATCTCGTCGCCGAACCGGCCGCCGAGGCCGTTGGCGTTGAGGGCGATGCCGGCGGAGTTCGCGCCGTGCCGGCCGATCTGGCCCGCCTCGACCACCATGATCACGGTCGGCCGGGGCGGCTGGACGATGCGCAGGGCGACGAGGGTGGGCTCCGCGCCGGTGCGCCAGTCCCAGTTCTGTCCGCACCAGACGTGGCCGTCGCCGGCGGCGGGCGGCAGCAGGGCGAAGGAGGAGCAGCCGTCGGCGTCGGGCTCCTGGGCGTCCCCCTTCGCGGCCTCCTGGCCTTCCCCCTTCGCGGCCTCCTGGCCTTCCCCCTTCGCGGTCTCCTCGCCCGTGGTCCCCATCCGCGCGAACGTACGGTCGTAGACGATCTCGCCGCGCGCGTTGAGCGCCATCAGGTCGAGCAGCCCCGCGCCCGCGCCCTCGGCGACGCCGCGCAACTCCTCCAGCAGGTCGGGGGCGAAGTCCTCGACGCAGGGCAGCCAGAGTTCGGCGCGGCGGGTGACCTCGTGCCACGCGAGTCCGGGGGTCTTGGCGAACGAGGCGCGGTAGAACGCGAGCGCGGTCTCGATCTGGGGGCGGGCGGCCTCGCCGTACTGGCGGCCGCGTTCCCGGGGCGACCCGGATATCTCGATCAGCGGGATGGGGGGTGTCTGCATGGGCTTCCCTCGGAAGTGGCGCGCTCGGCGTCGATAGCCGTCTGTAGCATCCGCTACGAGTTGTTCCGGCTCTCGTAGCCGCTTACGGCCCGATAGTAGCGAGCACTACAGAGGAGTCAATAGCTGTCATGAAAACTACTGGAACGGGAGCCGCGGCGGGCTCGGGCGACGCCCCGGCCGGCTTCCACGCCCGCGTCGCCGAGCGGCTGGCCCAGCTCTCCCCGGCGGAACGACAGGTCGCGGAGTATCTGCGCAACCACGTGCAGGACGTGCCGTTCGCCACCGCCGAACAGCTCGGACAGGCCGCCGGCACCAGCGACGCCACGGTGGTCCGTACGGCCAAGGCCCTCGGCTACACGGGACTGCCGGAGCTCAAGCGCGAGCTCGGTCAGCGCTTCGTGGACAGCAGCCGGCCCTCGTCCGTACGGCGCCGCACCACCTCCGGCGACACCGACGCCACGCTGGACCAGATCTTCGACGAGGCGGTGGACCGGCTCCAGCAGACCCGCCGGCTCGTGGACTCCGCGGTCTTCGGGCGCGCCGTGGACCTGCTGGCGGACGCCCGCGCGGTGACCGCCTTCGGCGTCGGGGCCTCCGAACTGGCCGCCCGCCATCTCGCGCTGCGCATGGGGCGGCTGGGGTTCGGGACCCGCGTCGCGGCGGCCACCGGCTTCCAGCTCGCGGACGCGCTGCTGCCGGTGTCCGCGGGCGACGTCGTGGTCGTGTACGCGCCCGGCCGGCTGCTGACCGACATCGAGGTGGTGCTGGACCACGCGGCGCAGGTGGGCGCGGCGAGCATCCTGGTCACGGACTCGCTGGGGCCGGTGCTCGGCGACCGGGTCGACGTCGCCCTCACCGCGCTCTACTCCGGCGGCGGCATGGCCAGCGAGGAGCTGGCATCGATCGTCCTCAACGACGCGCTGCTGCTCGCGCTCAAGGAGCGCGGCGCCGCCCGCGCGGCCGACGCCGGCGAGGCCCTGAACCGGCTGCGCACCTCGCTGACCGGCCGGGACCCGGCCGTGTACGTACCGCGCAAGCAGCGGCGCGGCCGGGGCGCGGACGAGCGGGACGCCTGAGGGGCGACGTACGGAGAAGCCTGACCGGCGACGGACGGAACGGCGGGGCGCGGCGGCAGGGCCACGTGACACGCGGCGGACGCGGGCGAACGGAACCGGCGAACGCCGGCGAGCGGGCCATCCGCTTGCCGAAGCGCATACGGAACCTGAACAGACTCTTGACACGGTGCGGGGCCCGACTATGGTGAAGCGCACTACAGAGCTTCATGTGTTCGTAGTTTCTACGACACACCGTCTCTGGTCGCCCCTCCGCCCGGACGCCCCCTTCTCCAGGGGACAGGTCTGCCGTCCGCGGCCGTGAAAGGAACCGGTCATGACTCTCCGGAGACCAACTGTGCTCGCGGCCGCCATCGCCTGCGCCGCCGCCCTCGCCGCCTCCCTCACCGCCTGCGGCTCCTCGGAGCTGCCCGACAAGCCCGGCGGCGGCGCGAAGTCCGGCGGCGACCTGCTCTCCCGCGCCCCCGTGGGCCAGGACCTGCCCAGCACGCCCACCCTGGAGCGCATCCGCAAGAACGGCCATCTCACGGCCGCCACCTCGGACACCGACCCCGGCTTCTCCGAGAAGAACCCGCTCAACGGCAAGTACCAGGGGTTCGAGGCGGACCTGACGGCGATGCTCGCCAAGTACCTGCTGGGCAAGCCGGAGGTCAAGCACGTCTCCATCAACGCCGACACCCGTGAGGCCCTGCTCCAGAACGGCACGGCCGACGCGGTGGTCTCCACGTACAAGATCACGCCGGAGCGGATGCGCAAGGTCGCGTTCGGCGGCCCGTACATGAACCTCGGTCAGGCCGTCCTGGTCCGCAAGGGGATGAAGGGCATCGACAAGGCCGCCGACCTCGACGGCCGCAAGGTGATCACGACGGCCGGTCCGTCCGTGGAGTCCCTGAAGAAGGTCGCGCCGCACGCGACGCCGGTCATCTTCCAGACCATCAGCCAGTGCCTGCAGGCCCTGCGCGACGGTCGCGGCGACGCCTTCATCAACAACCAGGCGGTCATCGTGGCCCGGGCGCAGAAGGACACCGCGCTCGAAGTGCTGCCCTTCACCTTCGGCTCCGCCTCGTACGGCATCGGGCTGCCCAAGGACGACCCGAAGTTCCGCGAGATCGTCGACGGCTTCCTGCGCACCGTGGAGGAGCAGGGGCTGTGGAAGCAGTCCTGGAAGGACAACGTCAGCCCGCTGACGAAGCAGCCCGTCCCCGAGCCCCCGAAGCCCGGCGGCGCGGGCGGCGACCCGTCCGCCGCCACGCCTCCCGCCAGCACGCCCACCGCCTCCACCGGCTCCTGAGAGGACGGCCGTGAACGTCGTCGCCGACCACTTCGGGGAGATCCTGACCGGGTTCGGACGCACCGTCCTGCTCACCCTCGTCAGCTTCGCCGCCGCCCTCGTCCTCGGCGGCCTGCTCGGCCTGTGCCGGGTGGCGCCGCTGGGCGTACTGCGCTCGCTCGCCGCCTGCTACGTGCACACGGTGCGCAACCTGCCGCTGCTGCTGGTCGTGGTGGTGACGGTGTTCGTGCTCCCGCAGCTCGGTCTCACGCTGTCGCTGAACACCTCCGTGACCGTGGGGCTGGCCGCCTACATCGCCAGTTACGTCTGCGAGATCCTGCGCTCCGGCATGGAGACCGTGCCGGCCGGCCAGGTCGAGGCGGCCCGCGCCGTGGGCCTGACCACCTTCCAGTGCCTGCGGCTGGTCGTCCTCCCGCAGGCGCTGCGCTCGATGGTGCAGCCGCTGGGCAACATGTTCATCGCCACCGCGCTGGGCACCGCGGTCGGCTCGGTCGCGGGCGTCAACGAACTGTCCGGCGTCATCCGGCAGCTCAACGTGCAGTACGTCGAACCGCTCGCGCTGTTCGCGTCCGCGACGGTCCTCTACGTCGCCCTGACCCTCGCGGGCGGTCTGATCACCGGCCGCCTGGAGCGCCGGCTGAGGATCCACCGATGAGCGGCACGGCACGGCAGGGCGCCGGCGAGGCCGCCCGGAGTACGGAAGAGAGCACAGCAGCCATGACGCAGACCCGGCCGCGGCCCCAGCCTGCGGACCCCGCCCCCACCGCCCTGGACGCCGCGCCGAGCGGGCGGAACGCCCCGGCGCGGCGCGCCCCGCGCCCGGGACCCCGAGCGGGCCGCAGGCCGCTCGGCGGTGCGGCGGGCGTGCTCTTCGAGCCGCCCGGGGCGCGCGGCCGGCGGCAGCGGCGGCTCGGCTCCGTGGCGGCGGCGGCCCTGATCGCGGCGTTCGCGGCCGTCGTCATGCTCCAACTGGGCCGGCACGGCCAGTTGGACTGGGCCCGGTGGCAGCCGCTGACCCAGGCGTCGATCCAGCGGTTCCTGTTCAGCGCGCTGGGCGACACCCTGCTGGCGGGCGTGGTGTCCATCGCCATCGGGCTGCCGCTGGGCGCGGTGATGGGCCTGCTGCGGCTCTCCCGGCGGCGGCTCGTGTCGGTGCCGGCAGGTGCGGTGGTGGAGCTGCTGCGCTCGCTGCCGCTGCTGTTCGTCGTGTACTTCTTCCTGCTCGGGCTGCCGTCCCTGGGGCTGCGGATGCCGCCGTTCTGGCAGCTCGTCATCCCCATCGTGCTGCACGGCGTGGGCAACTTCGCCGAGATCTTCCGGGCCGGGGTGCTCGCGCTGCCGCGCGGCCAGAGCGAGGCGGGGTACGCGATCGGGCTGCGGCACGGGCAGGTCATGCGGCTCATCGTGCTGCCCCAGGCCGTACGGGCGCTGCTGCCGACCATCATCGGGCAGGCCGTGCGCGCCCTGAAGGACACCACGCTGGGCTATGTGGTCAGCTACCCCGAGCTGATGCACCAGGGCAATGTGCTGGGCTCGTTCCTGGAGAACGACTTCCTCCAGGTGTACTTCGAGGTCGCGGTCATCTTCATCGCGCTGAACTGGCTGCTGTCCAAGCTGGCCGAGTGGGTGGAGACCCGGACCGGGCGCACGCCGCGGCCGGTCCGGCCCCGGCCGAATACCGCCCCCCAAATAGGAGTCCCAAAAACCAATTAGCTAGGCTACGGAACGTGCGACTGACCAAGAGCACCGACATCGCCCTGCGCATCGCCATGCGCCTGGCGGTGGCGGGCGACACCGAGGCCCCGACCACCCGCGAGGTGGCCGGGGCCGTCGGGGTGCCGTACACGCACGCCGCGAAGGTGGTCAGCCGGCTGCAGCACCTCGGGGTCGTCGAGGCCCGCCGGGGGCGGGGCGGCGGCCTCACCCTCACGCTCGGCGGCCGCACGGGCTCGGTGGGCGGCCTCGTCCGCGAGCTGGAAGGCGTCTCGGACGTCGTCGGCTGCGAGGACGATCCACCCTGTCCGCTGCGCGCGGCCTGCCGGCTGCGCGCGGAGCTGCGCCGGGCGCAGGAGGCGTTCTTCGCCTCGCTCGACCCGCTCACCATCCAGGATCTGGTCGCCGAGCCGACCGGTCCGGTCCTGCTCAGCCTGAGTCCGCGCCCCGGCGGCTGATCGCCGCGCTCCGGGCCGCGGCCCTTCCGCACAACTCAAAATACGAATTCAAAATGCAAGTTTGGAGCCGCTGATGTTGTCATCCACGTCGGCCGAGACCGTCCGCGCCACCCTGCCCGCGGTCGGGGGCGCCATCGAAGAGATCACCCCGCTCTTCTACGACAAGCTGTTCGCCGCCCACCCCGAGCTGCTGCGCGACCTCTTCAACCGCGGCAACCAGGCCAACGGCGCCCAGCGCCAGGCCCTCGCGGGCGCGTTCGCCGCCTTCGCGACCTCCCTGGTCACCCACCCCGAGACCCGGCCCGACGCGCTGCTCTCGCGCATCGCGCACAAGCACGCCTCGCTCGGCGTCACCGCCGAGCAGTACCCGATCGTGCGCCGGTACCTCTTCGAGGCCATCGCCGAGATACTCGGCGACGCCGTCACCGACGAGGTCGTGGCGGCCTGGGACGAGGTGTACTGGCTGATGGCGAACGCCCTGATCAGCATCGAGGCCAAGCTGTACGCGGAGGCCGGCGCCCCGGACGGCGACACCTGGCGGCGCTACCGGGTCGCCGCCCGGATCGGGGAGACGGACGACGTCGCGACCTATGTCGTACGGCCCGTCGACGGCGACCCCGCGCCCGCCGCGCGCCCCGGCCAGTACGTCTCCGTCCAGGTGCGGCTCCCCGACGGGGCGCGGCAGATCCGCCAGTACAGCCTCTCGGGCGACCCCGAGGGCGGGCTCCAGTTCTCGGTCAAGCGGGCCGCCGGCTCGCCGGAGGGCGAGGTCTCCAACTACCTCCACGACCGCGTCGGGGTGGGCGAGACGCTGCTGATCAGCGCCCCCTTCGGCGATGTCGTCCTGGCCGACGGCGACTCCCCCGTGCTGCTCGCCTCCGCGGGCATCGGCTGCACGCCGATGATCGGCATGCTCACCCACCTCGCCGCCATGGGCGCCACGCGCCGCGTGCTCGTCGCGCACGCCGACCACAGCGAGCGGACCCACGCCTTCCGCGACGAGTTGAGCCGCCTCACCGCGCTGCTGCCCGCCGCCACCGCGGACGTCTGGTACGAGGCCCCCGAGGGCGAGTGGCCCGCGGACCGCACGGGCCTGGCCGATCTCGGCACGCTCGACATCCCCGCCGGTACCGTCGCGTACCTCTGCGGACCCCTGCCCTTCCTGCGCGCGGCCCGTACCCAACTGCTGGCCGCCGGGGTGCGTCCCGCCGATGTCCACTACGAGGTGTTCGGGCCGGACTTGTGGCTCGGCGGGGACGAGTGAAGGGTTCGGGCAGGAGATGAGCGGGGGGCGTACGAGCGGGGGTACGGGAGGAGAGGGGGCGGGGACTCGCCCGCCGTATCACCCGCTCACCACCGAGCGTTACCAGTCCGTGACGCACTGATGGGTTACCTCCAGTAAACAACTCTGGTTACTCTCCAGTCACTTCGGCATTCCCCAGCCAGCGAAGTCTGGAGCGGCTCATGGCGTCCCCACGCGTCCCCCACCCCCGGCACCCCTCACCCGCCCCCCTCCCCCCGCGCTCCCCCCCCGTGGCCCCCCCCCCGCAGTCCCCGCGCCCGGCAACCCCGGCCCAACGCGCCGCCGCACCGGCCGCGTCACCTGTCACGGCGTCCGCCGCCTCGCCTGCCGCCTCGCGCCTGAAGTTCTACGACATCCCCGGCTCGGGCGGCATCACCCTCAAGGGAAACGTCTTCACACCGGCCGGCGCCCCCGCCGACGCCGCTCGGCGCTACCCGCTGATCGTGCTGCCCACGAGCTGGGGCATGCCGCAGGTCGAATACCTCGCCCAGGCCCAGAAGCTCGCCGACGACGGTTACGTGGTGGTCAGTTACACCTCCCGCGGCTTCTGGCTCTCCGGCGGCCAGATCGAGACCGCCGGGGCGCCGGATGTCGCGGACTCCTCGAAGGTCATCGACTGGGCGCTGGCCCACACCCCCGCCGACCCCGACCGGATCGGCATGGCGGGCATCTCGTACGGGGCGGGCATCGGCCTGCTGTCCGCGGGGTTCGACAAGCGGGTCAAGGCCGTCGTCGCGATGAGCGGCTGGGCCGATCTGATCGACGCGATCTACAGCGGGCGCACCCAGCACCAGCAGGCCGCGGCGCTGCTCGGCGGCGCGGGCGCGCTCACCGGCCGGCCCAGCGCCGAACTCGCGGAAATACTGAAGAACTTCCTGGGCTCCCGGCTCGACAAGGAACCCGAGATGATCGAGTGGGGCCGCAAGCGCTCCCCCGCCAGCTATCTCGACAAGATCAACGCCAATGGCGCGGCCATCATGCTCGGCAACGCGTGGGGCGACACGATCTTCCCGCCCAATCAGTACGCGGAGTGCTACGAGCGGCTGACCGGGCCCAAGCGCCTCGAACTGCGCCCCGGCGACCACGCCACCGCCGAGCTCACGGGCCTGCTCGGGCTGCCCAACGACACCTGGAACAACGCCCACCGCTGGTTCGACCACTACCTCAAGGGCGCGGCCAACGGCGTCGACCGCGAGCAGCCCGTACAGCTCAAGTCCCGTTCCTCGAATGGCTACGAGGGGTACCCGAGCTGGGCGGCCGTCGGGCGGAAGCGGATCGACCTGCCGCTGTCCGGCGACCGGACCATCGCCACCAACGTCGACTCGGGCGCCGACGCCGGGGTCGTACTGCTGACCAACGCCCTCGACCAGTTCCTCAAGACGCCGCCGGTGGTCTCGGTGCCGCTGCTGCCGCGCTCGGTGGCCGCCGTATGGCAGTCCGAGCCGTACGCGACCGAGCGCCGGGTGCGCGGCACGGTGACCCTGCACACCACGCTGACCAGCGACAAAGAGAGCGGTACGGCCGTCGCCTACCTCTACGACGTGGGCCCGCTGGGCGTCGGCCAACTGGTCACCAACGCGCCGTACACCTTCCACGGCAAGACGCCGGGAACGCCGTTCGGCGTCGATCTGGAGCTGTTCTCCACCGCGTACGACGTGCCGGCCGGCCACCGCCTCGCGCTCGTCGTCGACACCGTCGACCCCCTGTACATCTCCCACAACCCGCCCGGCGCGAAGCTCACCTTCTCCTCGCCGAAGGACGACCCGTCGAGGCTGTCCATCCCGCTCCGCGACTGAGGGCTCTGGCCCCCGCGTCGGCTTCCGTACGGCCCTCGGCCTCACCCGCGCCGAACTGGCGGAGCGCACCGGCATCACGCCGAGCACCATCTCCCGGCTCGAACGCGGCCACATCACGGACGCGTGAGCCCGTTCCCCCGGAACGGCCTCCCGCTCAGTACGTGACCGTGATCCGGCGGGCCGGGCCGTCGACGCGGATGTGGCCGCCGACGGGGATGACGAGTTGCGGGTCGGTGTGGCCGAGGTCGACGTCGAAGACGATCATGGTGTCGGGCGCGTACTCGTCGCATGCTCGCAGGACGGCCTCGCGCTGGTCGCGGCGGAAGCGCACCCTCTCCTCGGCGTCGAGGGGCTTCTCGAACGACCAGCTCTTGGCGCGGCCCATCAGGAGGGCGGGGAACTGCCGGAGCAGGCCGCGTTCGCCCATGTTCCGCAGGATGCGGTAGACCTCCGGGGCGGGCGGCATCTCTTCCGATGTCTCCAGGAAGAGGACGTTGCCGGCGTACGCCGCGGCCGGAAGCATCTCGCGGTCGGCCATCAGCAGCCAGGAGATGATCTCCAGGTTGCCGCCCCAGCTCGGCCCCTCGACCAGCCGGTCGCCGTTGTGCCAGGTCCAGCCGTCGGCGGGTTCCAACGCGGGTTCGGAGTCGAAGGTGCGGGGGTCCTCCCAGGGGCGGTTGACGTCTCCGGACGCGTTCGCCGGGGCGAGCTCGTACGGGCCGGAGGTGAAGAGCGCCGCCCGGAGGGAGTCCGCGGTCAGTGGGTGCATGGCGCCGGGGCGTCCCCATTCGAGCATCACCGAGCCGCCGTGGTAGCCGACGATCCCCGAGTTCCGCAGGTACAGCAGCAGGTTGGTGTTGTCGCTGTAGCCGAAGAACGGCTTGGGGTTGGCGCGGATCAGGTCGCGGTCGAGGTGGCGCAGGACGGTGAGCTGGTCGTCGCCGCCGACGCTGGTGATCACCGCCTTGATGGCGGGGTCGGCGAAGGCGGCGTGGAGGTCCGCGGCGCGCTCCTCGGGCGTCGCGCCCATCTTCCGCGTCGTCGGGTACTCCACCGGCTTCAGCCCGAAGTCCTCCCGCAGTCTGCGCAGCCCGAGTTCGTAGGGCTGGGGGAAGGCGCCGGGCAGGCCGGCCGCGGGGGACACCACCGCGACCTGGTCTCCGGGGCGGGGCTTCGGAGGATAGAGGGGATAGAGAGGGTCCGTCATCCGGTGATGATAGGAGCCGCCGGGGGCGGTGCCGTAGCGAATATCGCACGGTCCGCGACGGAGGGAAGCAAAACTTGCGCACCACGCAACTTTGCGCGGCGCGCAAGTTTTGCTACGGTCGTGCCATGGGGCTGCGAGAGCGGAAGAAAGCCGAGACACGTGCCGCGCTGAGCTGGGCGGCGCTGCGGCTCGTCGTGGAGCGCGGGCTCGATGATGTGAAGGTCGAGGACATCGCGGAGGCTGCGGGGGTCTCGCCGCGTACGTTCAACAACTACTACTCCAGCAAGGGCGAGGCGATCGTCGCCCGCCACCTCGACCGGTGCCTCGGCGTCGCGGAGGCGCTGCGCGAGGGCCCGGCGGAGCCGTTGTGGGAGGCGATCCCCCGGGCCGTGCTCCCTCGGTTCGCGCCGGACGCCGAGTCGGCCGCCCACCCCGTTCCCGACGCCGCCACGTGGACGGCGGGCGTACGCACGATGCTCGCCGAACCGGCGCTCCAGGGCGAGATGCTGCGGGCCGGCGCCATCGCCGAGGCCGAGATCGCCGCCGCCGTCGCCGACCGTACGGGCACGGACCTGGCGAACGACCTGTACCCGCACCTCGTCGCGGCCGCGGTCGTCGCCGCGATCAACACCGCCATGGCCCACTACCTGCGCACCGACCCGCCCGTGCCGGTGCGCCGCCTGCTCGCGGACGCGCTCGCCAGGATTGCGGCGGGACTGCCCACCCCCTAGCCGCCCAGAGTGAAGGAACAGCCCGGCGGGCCGCTGGGCCGGCCTTCTCTGCCCGGATTTTCCCTGCCCGGAAAAGGAGTTCGACCATGATCGATGTCGTCATCGCGGGCGCCGGCCCCAACGGCCTGATGCTCGCCTGCGAACTCGCCCTGGCCGGCGCGCGCCCCCTCGTCCTGGAGCGCCTGCCCGAACCCGTCGACGAACAGCGCGCGAACGGCCTGGTCGGCCAGGTGATCCCGATGCTCGACCGGCGCGGCCTGTACGAGCGGCTGACCGAGCCCGGGGCCGTACCCGAGCCGTCGCCCGCCTTCGTCTTCGGCGCGTTCCCGCTCGACCTGCACGACCTGCCCGCCAACTCGCTGCACACCCTGCTGATGCCGCAGCGCTTCATCGAGGCCATGCTCGCCGACCGCGCCGCCGAGCTGGGCGTCGAGGTCCGCCGCGGCCACGAGGTCATCGGCCTGACGCAGGACGAGCGGTCCGTACGGATCGGCATACGGGACCGCGAGCCGGTCGAGGCGGCGTTCCTGGTGGGGGCCGACGGCGGGCACAGCGCCGTCCGCAAGCTCGCGGGCATCGGCTTCCCCGGCGTGACCACGGACGACTCGGTGTCGTACACCGGCCATGTGAGCGTCGACCCGGAGCTGATCGACGCCGACGGCGGTCTGACCGTGCCCGGCTTCGGCGTCGTACCGCCGTTCCAGCATCTGCGCACCGAACGCGGCCTGTTCACCTGGGCGCCGTTCCCGGACGACGACCCGAAGATCAGCACGGTGGAGTGGGGCCGGCCGGCCGAGGGCGAGGCGTCGTTCGAGGAACTGCGGGCCGGGGCCCGCCGCGTGCTCGGCGCGGACGTGCCGGTCGCTCCGCCGACGGGTACGGGCCCCCGCCTGCTCCGGCGGCTCTTCGGCGGCAACACGAGGATCGCGGAACGGTACCGCGCGGGCCGCGTGTTCCTGCTCGGCGACGCCGCGCACGTGCACTCGGCGATCGGCGGCCCGGGGCTCAACATGGGGCTCCAGGACGCGGTGAACCTCGGCTGGAAGCTGGCGGCGGCGGTGCGCGGCCAGGCGCCCGAGGGGCTGCTGGACACGTACGAGTCGGAGCGGGCGCCGGTGGCGCGGCGGGTGGCCATGCACACGCAGGCGCAGTCGCTGCTCACCCGGCCGGGCGCCGATGTCACCGCGCTGCGCGAGCTGTTCGGCGAACTGCTCGCCGAGCCCGCCACCCGGCAGCACCTCGCGGACCTGCTGTCCGGCGCGGACATCCGGTACGACATGGGGCCGGCGACCGGGCCGCTCGTCGGCCGGTGGGCGCCGGACGTGCCGGGACTGCGCGAGCTGACGCGTACGGCCCGCCCGCTGCTCCTGGACCCGACCGGCGCGCTCGACGCGGGCCCGTGGGCCGCGCGGGTCGACACCGTGACCGTGCCGGAACTCGACACCGCGCTCCTGCTGCGGCCGGACTGCTACGTCGCCTGGCAGGGCACCACGGACGAGGGCCTGCACGCGGCGCTGGGCGCCTGGTTCGGAACGGCCTGACCTGCGGTCCGTACGGGAGCGCGGGCTCGCTACTGCTGCTTGGAGCCCGGCAGCAGCGTGCCCGGCTCGGCGGCGTTCACCTCCACCCCCTCGGTCTTGAGGCTGCGCCGCTCCCGCTTGGCGACCCAGTTGGCGAACCACGACAGCAGCATGCACATCCCGATGTAGATCGGCGAGATCACCATGACGACGGGGATGAACGGCAGGTCGTAGTCGAGGTTGGAGGCGATCAGCTTGCCCGCGTGGAGGAATTCCTCATAGGTGATGAGGTAGCCGAGGGAGGTGTCCTTGAGGGCCACCACGAGCTGACTGATGATCGTCGGCAGCATCGCCCGTACCGCCTGCGGCACCAGGACGTGCGACATGACCTGGGTCTTGCGCAGCCCGAGCGCGTACGCCGCCTCGCGCTGGCCGCGGTCGACGGAGATGACGCCGGTACGGAACACCTCGGCGAGCACCGAACCGTTGTAGAGCGTCAGGCCGGTGATCAGGGCGGGCAGCGGCTGCACCTGGAGCGCCACGAAGACGAAGAAGATCATCACGAGGACGGGCATCGCGCGGAAGAACTCCACCAGCAGGGTCGCCGTCCAGCGCACCGGCCGGTGCTCCGAGAGCCGCCCCGCGGCGAGCACGGCGGCGAGCGCCAGCGCGAGGACGGCGGAGAACGCGAAGGCCTTCAGCGTGTTGCCGAGGCCGCGCAGCAGCATCTCCTGGATGCCCTGGTACGCGAACGGCGTCCATTTGCGGGCCGTGAACTGCTCGGTGTCGAAGAGGAGGTAGAGGGCCCAGCCGACCAGGGCGAGGATCGCGGCCGTCGCCAGCAGCCCGTAGATCCGGTGGCGGCGCCGGGTCCGCGGGCCCGGCACGTCGTACAGCACGGTGTCGCTCATCGGGCCACTCCCCAGCGCTTCTCCAGCACGTTGAAGAGCGCGCTGATGGTCAGGGTCACGATCAGATAGCCGACGGCGATCCAGACGAAGGACCAGATGATGCTGTAGCCCAGCTCGTTGAGGGTCTTGTAGGTGCCCAGGAGTTCGGTGACGCTGAACGATCCGGCGATCGCCGAGTTCTTGGCGAGGGCGATCAGCGTCGAGCCGATCGGCGGGATGACGGAGCGGAACGCCTGCGGCAGCACCACGCCGCCGAGCGTCTGCCCGAAGGTCATGCCGAGGCTGCGGGCCGCCTCGCCCTGCCCGACCGGCACCGTGTTGATGCCGGAGCGCACCGCCTCGCAGATGAAGGCGGAGGTGTAGCAGCCGAGCGCGAGGACGGCGAAGAGCTGGAACGGCAGCACCAGCCCGAACCTCGGCAGCCCCAGCAGCACCGCGAAGAACAGCAGCGTCAGGGGGGTGTTGCGCAGTACGGCCACCCATACGGTCCCGAACGCGCGCAGCGAGCCGACCGGCGCGACGCGGAAGGAGGCCATCACGAAGCCGAGCGCGAGCGCGAGGAGCGAGGCGTAGACGGTGAGTTCGACGGTGCCGAGCAGGCCCCTGCCGTACAGGGAGAAGTTTTCGGTGAGTACGTCCATGGCGGTCCTTGCCTCAGCTCGCCGGGTAGCGGTCGACGGCGGGCGGCTTGGGGGCGGGGACCCCGGACAGGCCGAGGGTCGCGTCGTACGCCTTCTTCCAGTCGCCGTTCTTCTCGTGCGCCTCGATGGCGTCGTCGAGCGCGAGGCGCAGCGCCTTGTCGCCGCGCGGGACGCCGATGCCGTACGGCTCCTTCGAGAAGGGCTTGCCCGCGAGCTTCAGCTCGTCGGGCACCTTGGCCGCGTAGCCCATCAGGATGCTGTCGTCCGTGGTGACGGCGTCCACCTGATAGGTGAGCAGGTTGTCGACGCAGATCGAGTACGTGTCGTACGCGACGGCCTTGGCCTTGGGGTAGTCGGCCTGCAGCCGCTGGAGCGGGGTCGATCCCGCGGCCGAGCAGACCTTCCGGCCGTCGAGGTCGCGGGGGCCGTGGATGTCCTTCTCGTCGGTCCGTACGAGCAGCCCCTGGCCGGCCATGTAGTACGGGCCGGCGAACCCGACCTGCCGTTTGCGCAGGGCGTTCACGGTGTAGGTGCCGACGTAGTAGTCGATCTGGCCGTTCTGGAGCGCGGTCTCGCGGTTGGCGGAGGCGATGGTCGTGAACCGGACCGTCTTGGGGTCGAAGCCCAGGGAGGCCGACATCATCTTGGCGATCTCGACGTCGAAGCCGGAGTAGCGGCCGCTGGCGGGGTCCTTCTCCCCTAGATAGGGCTGGTCCTCCTTGGCGCCGACGACGAGGTGGCCGCGGCCGCGGGCGCGCTTCCAGGTGGGGGAATCGGGCAGCCGGAAGCCGTGGGCCGTCTGGTAGACGGGCAGCGCGCCCGGCGGCGGGCCCTTGACCGGCGGGCTGCCGGACTTGCCGCAGGCCGCGGCGGCGAGGGCGAGCCCGGTGAGGGCGAGGGCCGCCGCGGCCCGGCGGACGGTGCGGCGGTTCGTGCCGAGGGGGTCCGTACGGCGGGGGTCCGTACGGCGGGGGTCCGTACGGCGCGGGTTCGTACGGCGCGGGTTCATACGGCGGCGGGCCAGGCGCCGGTTCGTACGGCGGGGGTTCAGGCTCATGTCCGCTCCCCCGCTCAGTGCTTGAGGATCTTGGACAGGAAGTCCTTGGCGCGGTCGCTCTCCGGCGCGGTGAAGAACTCCTCCGGCGCGCGGTCCTCGACGATGCTGCCGTCGGCCATGAACACGACCCGGTTGGCGGCCGAGCGGGCGAACCCCATCTCGTGGGTGACGACGACCATCGTCATGCCGTCGCGGGCGAGTTGCCGCATCACCTCCAGCACCTCATTGATCATCTCGGGGTCGAGCGCGGAGGTCGGCTCGTCGAAGAGGAGCGCCTTGGGGTCCATCGCGAGCGCGCGGGCGATCGCGACGCGCTGCTGCTGACCGCCGGAGAGCTGGGCCGGGTACTTCCCGGCGTGCGCGGCGAGCCCGACGCGTTCCAGGAGTTCGCGCGAGCGCGCCTCGGCCTGCTCCTTCTTGCGGCCCCGGACCTTGATCTGGGCGAGGGAGACGTTCTCCAGCACGCTCTTGTGGGCGAAGAGGTTGAAGGACTGGAAGACCATGCCCACCTCGGCGCGGAGCCGCGCGAGGCTCTTGCCCTCCTCGGGCAGCGGCCTGCCGTCGAGGAGGATGGTGCCGGAGTCGACGGGCTCCAGGCGGTTGACGGTGCGGCACAAGGTCGACTTGCCCGAGCCCGACGGGCCGATGACGACCACCACCTCGCCGCGGCCGACGGTGAGGTTGATGTCCCGCAGGACGTGCAACGAGCCGAAGTGCTTGTTCACATCACGCAGCTCGATCAAGGGATCGACGGCCATACCCAGCTCTACCCACTCTCAGCCGTGTCGCGGTCAACGCAAACTATCCACCCCAATACGGGGCTTCCCGGACGACACGCACATGGCGGGGATTAACCGACTTTTGACCTAGGTACGCAGAGCCGGCCTGGGTACCTAGCCTGGGGGCACTTCGTGCGAAAGGACCCCAGGTGTGTGACCTCAGGCCCGTCTACCAACGCATCGCCGACGACCTCCGGCAGCGGATCGACGAAGGCACCCTGACCGTCGGCGACCGCATCCCCTCCCGCTCCGAGCTCAAGCGCGCGTACGACGCGAGCGACCAGACCGTGGACCGCGCGGTGCGCGTCCTCAAAGCCGCCGGGTACGCGGAAGGGCAGTTCGGGCGCGGCGTGTTCGTCAGCGACCGGGCGCCGCTGGGCGCCCTGCTGCGCTCCACGGGGGCCGTCGACTCCCCCTTCGCCACCGTGATCCGGGGGTACGACCCGGCGCGCGAGCGCGACGCCGACACCTGCCCGTCGCTCGACCGGACCTCTCCCCAGAGCGCCTCGGACACCGCGCTGACCTGGGAGGCCACCTCCACCGAGATGGCCGCGCCGGACCGGATCGCCGCCCGGCTGGGGCTGGCTCCGGACGCCGGGGTGATCTGCACCCAGTACGAGTACCTCGCCAACCGGCGCCCCGTGCAGCTCGCCACGAGCTGGGAGCCGCTGTCGGTCACCGAGGGCACGGACGTGGCCCATCCCGAGCGCGGTCCGTACGCGCGGCGCGGGGTGCGCGGGCGGCTGGCGGCCATCGGGATCAGGGTCGTACGGGCGCAGGACCTGGTCGGTTCGCGGCCGGCCACGAGCCGGGAGGCGGAGACGCTGGGCTGCGCGGTGGGGCAGTGCGTGACCGTGGTCGAGCGCACGCACTTCGACTCCGACGACCGGGCCGTGGAGACCGCCGACATCGTGGTGCGGGCGGACCGGTGGCGGCTGGAGTACTCGATCCCGTTCGTCAGCTAGCGCCCCGCCCGGCAGGCTGTGCCCCGTCGCACCGCCGGTCACGGCACCGGTGGAGGCGGGCCGCGCGCGCTCCGGGCCGCCCGTCAGCTCTCCGCGATCTCCGCGTAGAGCTGGGAGAGTTCCGGCGCGCCGTCGGCCGCCCAGCCCTGGCCCGCGTCGACCACGTCGACCTCGCGGCCGTTGCCGAGCAGGACGACGGGCTGGCCGTCCGGGCGGAGGTGCCAGCCGGCGCCGGGGACCGTGCGGACGACGACCGTGCCCAGATACAGGCCGGCGTCGTTGCCGAGCCACGGCAGCAGCTCCGGGTCCTCGCGCCAGCGCGGCTGAAGTTGGTCCAGCGCCGTGAGGGACGCGGCCGAGTCGTCCAGCGTCACCCCCGCCGACTGGGCCTGGGCGCGCAGCAGTTCGCACTCCGAGAGCAGTTCGGCGATGCCTTCCGGATCCATGTCGAGCGCCTCGGCCGGCGTCATCCCGTGCTCCGGCCCGTGCCGCTTGCGCCACTTGTCCAAGAAGGGAATGTTCATACCGCACAGGTTCCCATCCGCGCGGACGACCTCACCACAGGCGCGCGGCACACCCTCTTGGCCCATTGGGCCTCCTTGACGCCACCCGAACGCCTCCTTAGCTTCATCCCGCCGGAGCAGGGTCCCCCACTGGGGCCACTGGAGCGCCCCGGCTTCACCACCGGCTCAGGACCGGCGCCCGACGGGCCGAACCGTACGGGCCCGAGCGCGCCGACGGGACACGGGAGGCAGCACACATGCTCGTACACACGTTCCTTGGAGCGCGCGGCGGGAACGGCCGGCACAGACCCGCGGCCGCGGCCGGGCTCGTCGCGACGGGCGCCGCCCTGGCCCTGGCCGTCACGGCCGCGCCCGCCCTCGCCGTCCAGCGCCCCGCCGAGCCGCTCCCCTTGGAGCGGCTCTTCGACAATACGGCCGTCAGCGACGACGCCCGGCCCGGCGCGGCCGACTTCGACGGCGCCGGCAACTCGCTCTCCGCCCAGGACCTGGCCGCCGCGGGCTGGACGCCGGGGCGCGCCCTCGGCTTCGACGGGGCCCGGCTGCGGCTGCCGCGGGCCGCCCCCGGCGCGCCGGACAATGTGCGCGCCGACGGGCAGCGCGTGCGGCTGGCCGGGCGCGGCGACGCCGTCTCCTTCCTCGTCGCCGGTACGGGCGGCACGGCGGGCGGCGACGGGACGGTGCGCTACCGGGACGGCTCACGGGGCGCGTACACGCTGACCGCCCCGGACTGGCGGACCGGCCCGCTCGCGACGAAGGCGGTCGCGCTGCCGCACCTCAACTCGCCCGCCGGGCAGCGCGCCGAGAAGACCCGGCTGTTCGTGGTGACGGTGCCGGTGGCGCGCGGCCGGGAGATCGACTCCGTGGTGCTGCCGCGGACCGGCGCGGCGGCGGCCCTGCACGTGTTCGCGGTGGCGGTACGGGCCGAGCCCCGCGGCTGGACGGGGAGCTGGGCGGCGGCCTCGTCCGGGTACACCGCGGTCGGGCCGTGGCGGGACCGGACGCTGCGGCTCGTCGTGCACACCAGCGCGGGCGGCCCGCGGGCCCGTATCCGGCTGGCCAACACCTTCGCGGGGCGGCCGCTGGCGATCGGGCACGCGAGCGTGGCGCTCCAGGCGAGCGGCGCGACGGCGGCCGGGCGGCCCGTTCCGCTGCGGTTCGGCGGCCGGCCGGGAGCCACCGTCCCGGCGGGCGCCGAGCAGTTCAGCGACCCGGTGGGATTCCGGGTGCCCGCCGGGGCGAATCTGCTGGTGAGCGTCCACCTGCCGGGCACGGTCGACGCGCTCCCGGTGCACGGCCTGGCGCTCCAGCGCTCGTATCTGAGCGCCGACGACAGCGGGGACCGTACGGGCGAGCGCGCCGGCGGCTCGTACGGGCAGTCGCTCACCACGTGGCCGCTGCTGACCGGGGTGGACGTCGGGGGCGGGCCGGGCTCGGTGGTGGCGCTCGGCGACTCGATCACCGACGGGGCCAACTCGACGCCCGACGCCAACCGGCGCTGGCCCGACCTGCTGTGGCGGCGGCTCGCGGCGCAGCACGCGGTGCCCAGGCTCGGCGTGCTCAACGAGGCCATCTCGGGGAACCGCGTGGTGACCGACCGCTATCCGGGCGACGGCGTGTCCACGATCACCAGCGGGGTGAGCGCGCAGCACCGCCTCGACCGCGATGTGCTGGCCCAGACCTCGGCCCGTACGGTCCTCGTCTTCGAGGGCGTCAACGACGTGCGCGCGGGCACCTCGGCCGACGAGGTCGTCACGGGGCTGCGGGCCGTCACGGCGCGGGCGCACGCGCGGGGGCTGCGCGTGGTGATGGCCACCATCGCGCCGTGCGCGGGCGAGAGGTACTGCCCGCCCTCGGCGAACACGCAGCGCGAGAAGGTCAACGCCTTCATCCGCTCGGGCGCGGGCCGCTTCGACGCCGTGCTGGACTTCGACGCCGTACTGCGCGACCCGGCCCGGCCCGAGCGCATCCTGCCCGCCTACGACAGCGGCGACCATCTGCACCCCAACGACGCGGGGATGCGGGCCTTCGCCGACGCGATCGAACTGCGGGACCTGGTGGGCTGAGCGGGCCGGGCGGGCGCGGTGAACGGCCGGGTGGTGTACGGCCGGGCAGGCTCGGCGCAGTCCTATACGTCGAGGTCGACGACGACGGGGGCGTGGTCCGAGGCGCCCTTGCCCTTGCGCTCCTCCCGGTCGACGTAGGAGTCGGAGACGGCCTTGGCGAAGCCGCCGTTGCCGTAGACGAGGTCGATGCGCATGCCCTTGTTCTTCGGGAAGCCGAGGCCGCGGTAGTCCCAGTAGGTGTACGGGCGGTCGTACTTGAGCGGGCGGGGCACCACGTCGGACAGGCCGGTGTCGCGGAGGGCGGCGAGCGCCGAGCGCTCCTTGGGGGTGACGTGCGTCGCGCCCTCGAAGAGGGCCGGGTCCCAGACGTCGTCGTCGGTGGGCGCCACGTTGAAGTCGCCGAGGACGGCGAAGGGCCGCTGCCCCGCCGCGTCGTCCGCGACCGCCGTCTTCAGCGCGTCGAGCCAGCGGAGCTTGTACGCGTAGTGGGCGTGGTCGACCTCGCGGCCGTTGGGCACGTAGACCGACCAGACGCGGGCGGGGCCGCAGGTGGCCGCGACGGCGCGGGGCTCCCGCACGCCGTCGTACTCCGGGCCGCCGGGCAGTCCGACGACCACGTCGTCGAGGCCGACCTTGGAGAGCAGGGCCACGCCGTTCCATCTGCCGGTCGCGTTGACGGCGGCCTCGTAGCCGATCTCGCGCAGCGCGTCGAAGGGGAACTGCTCCTCGGTGCACTTGGTCTCCTGGACGCACAGCACATCCGTGCCGCTGCTCTCCAGCCAGGCCAGCAGCCGGGGCAACCGGGCGGTGATCGAGTTGACGTTCCATGTGGCGATGCGCATGTCCGTAAACCTACCGCCCGGGTCCGACAGTCACCGTCCGGCGGTGCCGGTCCCGGTCTCCGCCCAGGTCGCAGCCGGGGCCCTGCCGCTCAGAGCCTGTGTCATATCCCTGGTCGGATCAGCGCACGGCGTCTGGTGCGTGCGATCGCAAGGCGCCGGAAGGTCCTCGTAGCGGAGCTACTAGGGCACGGGCCGGGCGAGCCCGGTGAGCAGCGCGTCGTGGACGTCGAGGGCGCGCCGGGGCCCGATCTCGCGGACGTAGTCGATGATCTCGCCGACCTTGTTCCAGGGGGCCATCACCGGGACCAGCAGGGTGTCGACGGGCCGCCCGGGGAGGGTCAGCGCGTCGCCGGGGTGGAAGACGGAGCCGTCCACCAGATAGCCGACGTTGGTGATGCGCGGGATGTCGGGGTGGATGACGGCGTGCATCTGCCCGTGCACCTGGACGTCGAAGCCGGCGGCGGTGAAGGCGTCGCCCTCGCCGACGGTGTGGACGCGGCCGGGGAAGGCCGCGGAGATCTGCTCGGCGACGCTGCGCAGCGTCCAGATCTCGGCGGCCGGATTGGCGTCCAGGGCGGCCCGGAGCCGGCCCTCGTCGAAGTGGTCCGGGTGTTCGTGGGTGATCAGCACGGCGTCCGCGCCGACGGCGGCGTCCTGCTCGCTGAAGCCGCCGGGGTCGATGACGAGGGTCCGGCCGTCCTTCTCCAGCCGGACGCAGGCATGGCTGTGCTTCGTGAGGTTCATGCCTCCATCCTGCTACGCGTGCGGGCTGGTCTCCTCCCGGATCACGCGCTGCGCCACGGCGAACGCGGAGTTCGCGGTCGGCACCCCGCAGTAGACGGCGGTCTGCAGCAGCACTTCCTTGATCTCCTCGGGGGTGAGCCCGTTGCGGAGCGCGGCGCGGGTGTGGAAGGCCAGTTCGTCGAAGTGGCCGCGGGCGGTCAGCGCCGTGAGGGTGATCACGCTGCGGGTGTGCCGGTCGAGTCCGGGGCGGTTCCAGACCTCGCCCCAGGCGTAGCGGGTGATGAAGTCCTGGAAGTCGCCGGTGAAGGCGTCCTTGGCCGCCTCGGCGCGGTCCACGTGGGCGTCGCCGAGCACCTCGCGCCGTACCTTCATGCCCGCTTCGTACGCGGCCGCGGCGGTGCCGCCGGTCGCGACGGGCTGCTCGGCGGAGGCGGCGATGGCGGCGACCGGGCCGGTGACCACGGTGGGCGCCGTCGTGGGCGGCGGCGGGGGCGTGAGCTGCGGCTTGGGCACGGGCGGGGTGATCGCGTGCGGGCCGGTCTGCTCGTAGCCGCTCTGCCAGGAGGTGGTGAAGTGGCGGACCAGCAGGTCGGTGACGGCGGCGGGCTGCTCGACGGGGGCCAGGTGCGAGGTGCCGGGGACCAGGGCGAGCCGGGCGTCGGGTATCCCGGCGACCAGGACGCGGGCGTCGGCGGGCGGGCTGACCTGGTCCTCGGCGCCGACGAGCACCAGGGTCGGCACGCCGACGCGGCCGAGCTCCGCGCGGATGTCGAAGGCGGCCAGGGCCTCGCAGGCGGCGATGTAGCAGCCGGGGTCGGTGGTACGGACCATCTGTACGGCCCACTCCACGATGGCGGGCTGGGCGGCGGCGAAGCCGGGGGTGAACCAGCGCTCCGGCGAGGAGCGGGCGATCGGGTCGAGCCCGTTCGTACGGACGACGACGCCGCGCTGCCGCCAGGAGTCGGCGGTCCCGAACCGGGCGGAGGACGCGACGAGGGCCAGCGAGGCGAGCCGGTGCGGGTGGCGCAGGGCGAGGTCGGCGCCGATCGCCCCGCCGATCGAGCAGCCGACGTAGCCGAATCTGTCGATGCCGAGCTGGTCGAGGGTGACCAGCAGCCGGTCGGTGAGGTCGCCGATGGCGGTGGCGGGGTGCGCGGGCGCGCCGCCGTGGCCGGGCAGGTCGAAGCGGAGGACGCGCCAGTGGCGGGTCAGCTCCGGGATCTGCCGATCCCACATGTGCCACGTCGTCCCGAGGGAGGGGCCCATGACCAGGACCGGGGCCTGCTCCGGCCCGTCACACCGGTATTGCAGGGCTTCAGTCGTCGTCTCGCTCACGCTCCGCACGCTCTCATCTCTCATCAATCTGTCACAACAGCCGGGCCGGATCGCCCGCCGCACCGCCTCCGGGTGCGACGCCGCCCGGGCCGGACGCGCAGGTCATTCCGTATGCACGGTGGGACGGCAGCCGCGGACTGTCCGGTTCCGGTGCGGACCGCCGACCGGTCGCCCCGACAGGAGTGGTCATGGTAGCCGTGCCCTCCGCGGCCGCCCGGAGGCGCGTGCGTACGGGCCCCGGCGGAGCGGCCGTCACCGTCGCGGAGCGCGCAGCGTGCCGGTCGCGGTCCGCCGCCCGTAACGGTCGCGGACCGCGGTGACGGTCTCCGCCTCCTCGCCCGGGACCGCGCTGACGACCATGCCCTGGTCGTCGAAGAGCGGGGCGGTCAGCCGGTAGTCGAACGAGGCCCGGCCGGCGAGGCCGCCGGCGCGCGCCTTCTCGGCCATGGCGAGGGCCTGGAGCGGGCCGTGCGTGAGCAGGCCCGGATACCCCTCGACGTCCCGGCAGTAGTCGTGGTCGTAGTGGATGCGGTGCGCGTTGCGGGTCAGCGCCGAGAACAGGAACAGCAGGACGGGCGAGACCTCGATGTCCCATTCGTCCGGCCCGGCCGGCACGGGCGCGCCGGGCTCCGCTGCCGCGCCGGGCTCCGCTGCTCCAGCGGGCTCCCCTGCCGCGCCGGGCTCCGCGGCCGTAGCGGGCTGCGTGCGTTCGGCCGGTGCCGGCCGGTACACGATGTCCTGCTCCTCGTCGACGACCACCTCGCCGCGCTGTTCGATCCGGTGCCCGACCACCACGAACCGCAGCGGCCCGGAGCGGCCCCGCTTCTCCTGCACCGAGCGCACTTCCGTACGGCGGACCGCCTCCTCGCCGCAGCGCAGCGCGCCCCGCAGATGGACGCGCCCGCCGGCCCACATGCGCCGGTACCCGGGCCCGGGGTGCGCGGGTACCGCCCCACGGGCCCGGTGCCCGTCGGGAGCGAGGTCGGCCAGGGCCGGGCGGTCCAGCAGATACAGCCAGTGCCACAGCAGCGGCAGCCCCTCCCCCGCCTCCAGGTCGGGCACCTCGACGCCGAGCAGCGCGCCCAGTTCCCGCGCGGGGCCGGGCAGGATGACCTCCCGGTGCTCTTGGCTCGTACGGCGCTCTTCGCCCACATGCGAACCGGACTCGTCGCCCGGCGCGGGGGCGGATTCGCCCTCCCCCTCGGCCATGTCCGGGAACGGATGCGACACGACAGCTCCTTTCGACTTTTTCCGCACATGCGGTGACGCCCCCTCGGACGCGGGGCGCTCCGCCGACCACGGTGACGCCCCCCTCAGACGCGGTGGCGCTGGATCAGTTGGCGGGCGATGACGTTGCGCTGGATCTCGTTGGTGCCCTCCCCGACGATCATGAGCGGGGCGTCCCGGAAGTAGCGCTCGACGTCGAACTCCGTCGAGTAGCCGTAACCCCCGTGGATGCGGACGGCGTTGAGGGCGACCTCCATCGCCGTCTCCGAGGCGAACAGCTTGGCCATCCCGGCCTCCATGTCGGCCCGTTCGCCGGAGTCGTAGCGGCGCGCGGCGTAGCGTACGAGCTGCCGGGCGGCCTCCAGCTTGGTGGCCATGTCCGCCAGGTAGTTGCCGATCGACTGGTGCTGCCAGATCGGCTGTCCGAAGCTCTCGCGCTCCTGGGCGTAGCGCAGCGCGTCCTCCAGCGCCGCCCGGCCGACGCCGAGCGCGCGGCACGCGACCTGGATGCGGCCGATCTCCAGGCCGCGCATCATCTGCGCGAACCCGCGGCCCTCCCGCCCGCCGAGCAGCGCGCCCGCCGGGACCCGGAGGCCGTCGAAGGACAGCTCGCAGCTCTCGACGCCCTTGTAGCCGAGTTTCGGCAGGTCGCGGGAGATGTGCAGGCCGGGGCCCGGCTCGACCAGCAGGATGCTCATCCCCCGGTGGGCCGGGGCCGCGGCGGGGTCCGTCTTGCACAGCAGGGCGATGAGCCGGGAGCGGCGGGCGTTGGTGATCCAGGTCTTCGAGCCGTCCACGACGTACTGCTCGCCGTCGCGGCGGGCGACCGTGCGGATGGCCTGGAGGTCCGAGCCGCCGCCGGGCTCGGTCAGCGCCATGGCCGCCCGTATCTCGCCGGTCGCCATCCGGGGCAGGTAGGCGTCCCGCTGCTCCGGGGTGCCGAACTCGGTGAGCAGCTTGGCGACGACGGTGTGGCCGCCCATGGCACCGGCCAGGCTCATCCAGCCGCGGGCCAGCTCCTCGGTCACGGCGGCGTAGCACTGCGCCGAGACCGCCGTCTCCCCCCAGGGCTCGGGGATCGCGAGGCCGAAGACGCCCATCGCCTTCATCTGCTCGATGAGCCGCTCGGGGTAGGTGTTGGTGTGGTCGAGTTCCCGCGCGACCGGCCGCACCTCACGGTCGACGAACTCGCCCACCAGCGAGACGATCGCGCTCTCCTCTTCGGTGAGCCCGTCCATGGTGTTCTCCGCTCCGCGGGCGTCTCCCCGCCGTCTCGGAAGGCTCCGGTCCCGTCATCATCATGGATCATGTTCCGCCGACGGGAGGAGAAACCTTTCGTCAAGGAGGCGGGGGCACGGCGGCGGGGGGCGTACGGCACTCGCGCCGGCCCCCACCGGTTCACGGCGCGCTGGTGGAGACGGTGAACACCCTCGGGTGCTCCGGGTCGTCCAGGTTCGCCGTGATCTGGAGCGTGGGGAGCGGCTTCTTCTGCGTGTGCACGGTGCCGGTCCAGTGGTGGTCGCCCTCGAACTTCCAGCCGACCTCGTCGGCCTGGTCGTCGTCGATGGTGACCTCGCCGGCCTCCAGCTCGTCCGGCCCGCTGCCGACCTTGTTCAGGAACCTCTCGAAGCCCTCGGCGGAGGTCGTGAACTGGAGGTAGAGCGAGCTGTGCTTCCAGGAGTTGGTCTCATAGCTGGCCACGTCCGCGGAGTACGGCGGGATCCACACGCCGTAGACGCGGCGCTGGAGCCGGGAGGGCCAGCCCTCCTCCAGGCCCTTCCTGGCCGCCTGCTCCTGCTTGGCGTCGCCGCCGCCGCGGCTCTGCATCGCCGAGATGTAGAGGTAGCCCGCCGGGATCGTGATCAGCAGGAAGACGATGAGGGGCTTGAGCCAGCGGCGCCGCGGGCGCCGGCCGGGGCCCGCGGGGCCGCCGGTGGAGCCGCCCGCCGCGTCGTGCGGGGGGTCGGGCGCGGCGGTGCGGTCGGCTGCGATCATCAGCGGCCCGCCTGTCCGCGCGGCGCGAGCCGCACCGTGACCCCGGCGCGTTCGTAGCGCTCCACGCGGCGGCGGTTGGCGCGCCGGAAGCGGCGGGCGACGAGCCGGGCCAGGTCGGCGGCGCCCACCATGCCCGCCTCGGGGCCGAGCTGCGCCTTGACGATACGGGCCTCCGGCCGGTAGCCGCGGCCGGTGAGGTGGCGGCGGAAGGCGTCCCGGGCCGGGCCGATCAGCAGGTCGTCGGCGGCGCTGACGCCGCCGCCGATGACGAAGCAGGAGGGGTCGAGGGCGGCGGCGAGGTTGGCGATGCCGACGCCGAGCCACTGGCCGATGTCCTGGAGCAGTTCGACGCACATGGCGTCGCCCTCGCGGGCCAGCTCGGTGATGAGCGGCCCGGTGATCTCGGGGACGTGGCCGCCGACGCGCTCGATGATGGTGTGGGCGACCGGGGAGTCGGCGGCGGCCAGCTCGCGGGCCTCGCGGACCAGGGCGTTGCCGGAGCTGTACTGCTCCCAGCAGCCGCGGTTGCCGCACGGGCAGCGGTGGCCGCCCGGGACGACCTGCATATGGCCGAACTCGCCGGCGACCCCGTACTTGCCGCGCTTGACCTGGCCGTCCTCCAGGATCGCGCCGCCGATGCCGGTACCGAGCGTGATCATGACGAGGTGGTCCTCGCCGCGGCCGGCGCCGAACCGCCATTCGGCCCAGGCGGCGGTGTTGGCGTCGTTGTCGACCATGACGGGGACCGCGAGGCGGCCCGCGAGGCGGTCGCGCAGCGGCTCGTCGCGCCAGGAGAGGTGGGGGGCGAACAGGACGCGGGAGCGGTGCGCGTCGACCCAGCCGGCCGCCCCGATGCCGACGGCGTGCACGTCGTGCCGGTCGGAGAGGTCCAGGACCAGCTCCGTGATGGTGTCCTCGACGACCTTGGGGCTCTTGGACTTGTCGGGGGTCTCGGTGCGGACCTGCTCCAGGATGTTGCCGTCCGCGTCGACGACCCCGGCCATCACCTTGGTGCCGCCGATGTCGATGCCGACGGTGGGCACCCGGGGCGCGGTCAGGTGCGAGCGCCGCTCGCGGGTTCCCACGGTCTTGAGGACGGTCGCCCGGGCCGAGCCCCGGTGCACCCGTTCGCGGTACATGCTCATCGCCTGGCCCCTTCGCGTACGGCGCGGGGTGCGCGCCCGGTGCGGGCCGCGGGTACGGCACGGACTGCCCATACCGCGCGGCCGGTGCGTTCGCCTGGGGTGCGTGGTCGCACGAGTCGTCGTCCCTGCGGGTGTCTCGGGAGGCGCGTCGCCTCGGTCCTGCGGTCGGGCGCGGCGGGCTCGGCCCGCCGTCGCCGATTGTGCCTCACCCGTGGTGCGCGGCGCGCCCTCAGTCCCGCGGGCGGTCCGCCGCGGGGGCGCCCGAGGGCCCCTCGCCGCCCTTGTCGGCCGCTTCCCCGGAGGGCTTCCCGGCCGCGCCCGTCCCTTCGGTCACCTCGTCGGCCAGGCCCTCGTCCGGCTCCTCCACCGCGCGCCCGCCGATGACGTCCGGGCCCGGCGCCCGCGCCAGTTCGTGGCTGAGCTGCTCCAGCTCGCTGCCGCCCGCCATCTGCCGGGTCAGCTCGTCCAGAGCGATCTCGGACTTGGCGTGGCTGCCGGCCATCGCCCCGCGCTTGAGCAGCACGAACCGGTCGCCGACGAGGTAGGCGTGGTGCGGGTTGTGCGTGATGAGGACCACGCCGAGACCGGCGTCGCGGGCGGCGGCGACGTACTTGAGGACCACCCCGGACTGCTTGACGCCGAGCGCCGCGGTGGGCTCGTCGAGTACGAGCACCTTGGCGCCGAAGTAGACGGCGCGGGCGATGGCCACGCACTGCCGCTCGCCGCCGGAGAGCGTGCCGATCGGCTGGTCGACGTCGCGCAGGTCGATGCCCATGCGCAGCAGCTCGGCGCGGGTCGTCTCGCGCATCCGCCGGACGTCGAGCCGCTTGAAGGGTCCGGCGCCCTTGGTGGGCTCGGAGCCGAGGAAGAAGTTCCGCCAGACCGGCATCAGGGGGACGACGGCGAGGTCCTGGTAGACGGTGGCGATGCCGCGGTCCAGGGCCTCGCGCGGGGAGCCGAGGGCGGCCGGTTCGCCCTCGATCTCGAAGGTGCCGGCGTCGTGCCGGTGCAGCCCCGCGATGATCTTGATGAGGGTGGACTTGCCGGCCCCGTTGTCGCCGAGCACGCAGGTGATCTCGCCCGCGTGGACCTCCAGGGAGACCCCTTCCAGGGCCCGGATGTTCCCGTAGAACTTGCTGACGTCGGTCAGCTCGACGAGGGCCGTCACTTGCTCGCCTCCGCGCGCTTGCGGACCCACGCGTTGAGCAGGGTCGCCAGGAGGAGCATCCCTCCGAGGAAGAACTTGAACCAGTCCGGGTTCCACTGCGCGTACACGATGCCCTTGCTGGTCATGCCGAAGATGAACGCGCCGACCGCGGAGCCGATGGCCGAGCCGTAGCCGCCGGTCATCAGGCAGCCGCCGATGACGGCCGCGATGATGTAGAGGAACTCGTTGCCGACGCCCTCGCCGGACTGCACCACGTCGTAGGAGAAGAGCAGGTGCTGGCCGGAGATCCAGGCGGCGAAGGCGACCGCCATATACAGGCCGATCTTGGTGCGGTTGACGGGGACGCCGACCGCGCGGGCCGCGTCCGCGCCGCCGCCCACCGCGAAGATCCAGTTGCCGACGCGGGTGCGCAGCAGCACCCAGGTGGCCAGGGCCACCAGGGCGAGCCACCACACGATGGTGACCTGGAGGTCGACGTCGCCCAGCGAGAGGTGCGAGGCGAAGAGGGCGCGGGCCGAGGAGAAGCCCTCCATGTCGCCGATGGTCTTGGTGGAGACCGTGCCGCTGATCAGCTTGGTGAACCCCAGATTGAGGCCCGTGAGCATCAGGAAGGTGCCGAGCGTGATGATGAAGCTGGGCAGCTTGGTGCGGGTGAGCATGAAGCCGTTGAAGAAGCCGATGGCGAGGGTGACCAGCAGGGACACCCCGACGCCGACCCAGACATTCGCCGTCATCTGGTAGCTGAACATCGACGAGACCAGCGCCGACGAGGTGACCATCACGCCCGTCGACAGGTCGAACTCGCCGCCGATCATCAGCAGCGCCACCGGCACCGCCATGATGCCGATCGTCGAGGACGCGTACAGCACGGTGCTCAGGCTGGACGCCCGCAGGAAGGTGTCGGCGACGAACGCGAAGAAGACGAAGACGGCGATCGCGCCGACGACCGAGCCCAGCTCGGGGCGGCCCATCAGGCGGCGCACCAGTGAGCGGTGCACCAGCCTCTCGTCTCTGCCGCCCTCCGCGGCCTGCGGCGTGCCGGTCGACGGGGCGCTCATCGGGTCCCCCGCTTCGTGTACTTCTCCAGGTCGGCCGCGTCGTCCTTGGTGATGATCTGGGGGCCGGTGAGGACCGGCTTGCCGCCGCCGAGCACGTCGGCGTTGTACTTGTAGAGCCACAGCACGTCGACGGCCTCGTACCCCTGGAGGTAGGGCTGCTGGTCGACGGCGAAGCCGAGGGAGCCGTCCGCGAGGGACCGGGCGACCTTGGCGTTGAGGTCGAAGGTGTCGATCTCGGCCTTGCTGCCGGCCTGCTCGGCGGCCTTGGCGGCGGTGGGCGCGAAGGGCGCGCCGAGGGTGACGACGGCGTCGATGTCCTTGTCGGACTGGAGCTTGGCCTCGATGGACGCCTGGACGTCGGGCATGTTGGTGCCGTCGACGTAGAGGTTGGCGAGGTCGCCCTTGAACGTCTTCTTCGCGCCCGCGCAGCGCTGCTCGTGGCCGACGTTGCCCTGCTCGTGCAGGACGCAGACGGCCTTCTTCTTGCCGCGCTCGTTCAGCTCCTCGCCGACCGCCTCGCCGGCGATCGTCTCGTCCTGGCCGATGTGCGTCAGCGCCCCGAACCGCTTGGACTCCTCGGAGCCGGAGTTCACGGTGATCACGGGGATGCCGGCCTTCTCGGCCTTGGCCACGACGTCCTTGAGCGCGTCGGGCTTGGCGAGGGTGACGATCAGCCCGTCGACCTTCTGGTCGATGGCGGCCTGCACGAGCTGGGCCTGCTGGTTCGCCTCTTTGTTGTGCGAGTAGAGGAACTTGATGTTGTCCTTGGCGGCGGCCTGCTTGGCGCCGTTCTGCACGATGTCCCAGAAGGTGTCGCCGTCGCCCGAGTGGGTGACCATCGCGAAGGTCCAGCGCGGCGTGTCCACGGCGGCCCGTCCCTGGGCGGCCTTCGCGGCCCGCTCCTCCGCCCGCTTGCCGCCCGTAGCGCTGCACCCTGCCAGGGTCGCGCCGAGCACCGCTGCCAGCACGGCGCTGCACGCACGTACCCCTGTCCGAACCCTTGCCACGAGGACTTGCCCTTCTCACTGTCTGTCACGGTGCGGCCGGGCCCGTAGAGGATCGGGCCCGGCCGCACAAGTATCCGTTACCACTGCTCGCCGGGGCCCCAGCGGGTCCTGCGGGTGTTCTAACGGCGCGCGGAGCGCCGCGTCAAGACTTTGTCAGAACATTCTGACCGCCGCGATGTACGAGTTCGGGTACGGCTACGGGCGCGGGCCGGCGCGCTCACGGCCGTACGGGCTCGGGTGCGGCTGCGGCGCGGTCGGCGCTCACGGCCGTACGAGCAGTTGGAACTCGAAGGCGTAGCGCGAGGCGCGGTAGACGTGCGAGCCGAACTCGACCGCCCGCCCCGTGTCGTCGAAGGTCGTACGCTCCATCGTCAGCAGCGGCGCGCCCACCGGCTCGGCCAGCCGCTCGCCCTCCTCGGCGGTGGCGGCGCGGGCCCCGACCGACTGGCGGGCGCTGTGCAGCGTGATGCCGGCGGCGCGCATGAGGCGGTAGAGACCGGTCTCCTCCAGCGCGCCGCCGTCGAGGTCGAGCAGCCCGGCGGGCAGGTGGTTGCGCAGGTGGGCCATGGGTTCGCCGTGGGCGAGGCGCAGCCGCTCGACGAGCACGACCTCGGCGCCCTCGGGGACGCCGAGGGCCGCCGCGGCCTCCGCGCCGGCGGGCTCGGCGGTGTGACGCAGCACCCGGGTCGCGGGCCGCTGGCCGGCCGCTTCGAGATCGTCGTAGAGGCTGCTCAGCTCCAGCGGGCGCTTGACCTGGCTGTGCACGACCTGGGTGCCGACGCCGCGGCGGCGGACGAGAAGCCCCTTGTCGACCAGCGACTGGATGGCCTGCCGGACGGTGGGCCGGGAGAGGCCGAGCCGGCCGGCCAGCTCGATCTCGTTGCCGAGCAGGCTGCCGGGCGCCAGCTCACCGCGCTCGATCGCCGCTTCGAGCTGCTGGGAGAGCTGGAAGTAGAGCGGCACCGGGCTGCTGCGGTCCACGCTGAACTGGAGGGGTCGGTCCTTCGCCACGCGGGGAGCCTAGCCGGATGAACTGATGACGGGAAGTCCTGAGGTCTGATTGTCCGGACATAAGGTGGGGAGGCTGCCGCCCGGACGTTCCTTGGGGCGGCGGCGCGGCGCGGTGTCTAATGATCGCGTCTGATCGCGTCCGCGGCCGCCCCCGGCCCGGGCGGCGGCGGGACGGAAGGACTGGCTGGATGAACGGCATACATCGGCGCGCGGTGCGCCTCGCCGTCGTGGGCGCGCTCGGCGCGCTCCTCGCGGTGGCGCTCCCCGCCGCCCCGGCGTTCGCCAAGAGCGGCACCGAGATCCGGATCTCCCAGCACATGGTGCGGGTGGGGCACATGTTCGGGGTCCGCGTCAGCGGCTCGGAGAGCGGCGGCCGGGGCCGGTATCTGCGGGCCTGCGTGCAGGGGCGCAAGGGCTACCACGGCCGCTGGCGGACCGTGAAGTGCGGCAAGGTCACCGCGCACCGCGCCCGGGTCGACGCCCGCCTCACGGCCCGGCACCGCGGAATGTTCCAGTTCAGGGGCGTGCTCTACGTCCTCTCCGGCCCCCACGACAAGCACCCGAAGCCCGGCCCCGCCTCGCCCGCGCAGACCGTGCGCGTGCACTGAGGCCCGTACACCGTCCGTGAGGCCGTACGCCGTCCGTGAGGCCGTACGCCGTCCGTGAGACCGTACACCGTCCGTGAGGCCCGTACGCCGTCCGTGAGGCCCGTACGCCGTCCGTGACGCGGCGCCCGGCCGGCCGACGTGGCGCCCGTGGCGCGGGCTCACCGGCCGGCCGGACCCCCGTCGCTCAGAGGCTCACCGACCGACCGGGGCCCCGCGGTCAGAAGCTGACGGGCAGTCGGTACGGCCCCCGGATGAGCATGCCCTCGCGGTAGGCCAGCGCGGCCGGGTGGGCGTCGAGCGCGAGGTCGGGGCAGCGCTCCAGGAGCGAGCGGATGGCGACGCGGGCCTCCAGCCGGGCGAGCGGGGCGCCGAGGCAGTAGTGGATGCCGTGGCCGAAGGCGAGATGGCCGCGCGCGTCACGGTGGATGTCGAACCGCCGGGGTTCGGCGAAGCGCGCGGGATCGGTGTCGGCGTCGGCGATCGTGGCCAGGACGACCTCGCCGCCGCCCGGTATCAGGGTGCCGCCGATCTCCACGGGCTCCTTGGTGAAGCGGAACGTGGAGGTCTCGACCGGGCCGTCGTAGCGCAGCATCTCCTCGACGGCGTTGTCGAGGAGCGAGAAGTCGGCGCGCAGGTCCGCCAGTTGATCGGGGTGGCGGAGCAGGGCGAGGACTCCGTTCGAGATCAGGTTGACGGTGGTCTCGTGCCCCGCGACCAGGAGCAGCCAGGCCATGGCGAGGAGTTCCTCGTGGGAGAGCCGGTCCCCGTCCTCGTCGATGGTGCGGATCAGGGCGCTCAGCAGGTCGTCGCCGCTCTCGTCGCGCTTCTTGACGATCAGTTGGTCGAGGTAGGAGCGGACCTCGTCCATCGCCGCCATCTTCTCCGCGTACGGCGCGGGCCCGACCACGAAGTTCGACCACGTACGGAACTCGTCACGGTCCTCGTAGGGCACGCCCAGCAGCTCGCAGATGACGCTCATGGGCAGCGGGAAGGAGAGCGCGTCGACGAGGTCCGCGCCGCGCGCGCCGTCGGCCAGCATCGCGTCGAGGAGTTCGTCGGTGAGCCGCTGTACGCGCGGCTCCATCGCCGCCACGCGCCGCGGCGTGAACGTCCGTACCACGAGCTTGCGCAGCCTGGTGTGGTCCGGGGGGTCGGTGTTGAGCATGTGGGAGCCGAGCGGCTCGAAGCCGATGTTGGCGCTGTCGGAGGCGTTGCCCAGCCACTTGGAGAGGCGGTCGTCGCCCAGCACGGCGCGCACCTCGTCATAGCCGACGACGAGCCAGGCCGGGATGTCGTCGACGAGCCGCACGCGGTGCACCGGGCCGCGCTCGCGCAGTTGGGCGTAGACGGGGTACGGATTCCGTACGAAGTCCTCCCCCATCGCCGACAGGTCGATGATCTCGAACGCTTCGGTTGTCACGTGGACCCCCATTCGACGGGATATCACCGGGGGAACGACCGGACGAATCTCGATCGTTCCCCCTATTTCCTCAACAGCACATCTGGGAGAGGCAGTTCCGCATACTTCGACGCGACTGGGCCCCCGGGCAGCCGGAGCCACGTGAGCCCCACCGAGCCGCACGAGCCGAACTGCCCGAGCCGCCCGAGCCGCCCGAGCCGCCCGAGCCGCCCGAGCCGCCCGAGCCGCCCGAGCCGCCCGGAAAGGCTTGTACGAAGCCGTCAGCCGAGGACGGCCGGCTTGAGCACCTCCTCGCACCACTGGCGGAAGCCGGTCGGCGTGGTGTCGGGGGTGGCCGGCTGGGCGGCGCCGTAGAAGCCCTGCTCGTTCAGGGCCGTCATCATGTCGCCGGCGCCGCGCGCCCAGTCCTCGCTCGCCCCGGCGCCCAGCAGCATGGCCCGGTACCGCGCGCCGTCGACCGGCTGGAGGCGTAGTGGCCGGCCCAGCACCTCGGCGACGATCCGGACCATGTCCTCGGGTGACAGGTCGTCAGGGCCGGCCAGCGGTACGTCCTCGAACCCGGTCCAGGAGTCGTCGCGGAGGAGCCGGACCGCCGTGGCGGCGACGTCGCTGGTGGCGCAGGTGCGCAGGACGCCGTTCCCCGGCAGGGCGACCAGGCCCGCGTCGCGGATCAACGCGGCCTGGCCCAGCAGGTTCTCCCTGAGGAACGGGGCGCAGAGCGCCCGATAGTGCACGTCCATCTCCGCGATCGCCTCGTCCATGGCGAGCGAGGCGGAGATGATGCCGGCGTTCTTCGCCGTGCCGCGGCCCAGGGTGGAGACACCGACGATCCTGCGGACGCCCGCGGCGCCGGTCACCTCGCGCAGGGGCTCGGTGAAGTCGCGGAAGTGGCCCGCCACGCTGGGCGCCTGCGGCGTCGGGGGCACCAGCCAGAACATCCGGTCGGCGCCCTCGCACGCCTCTTTCAGGGCGCCGGGGTCGGCGTGCGAGCCCTGGACGACCTCGACGTTCTCGCGCACACGGGCGGGGAGGCGGGCGGGGTCTCGGACGATCACCCGGATGCCTGTCGCGCCGTTCGCGCCGCCGGCGGCGGGCGCGCAGCCTCCGGCGTCGAGACGGAGGGCGAGGAGGCGGTCGAGGACCTCCCGGCCGATCTGGCCGGTCGGGGTGGTGACGACGATCATGAAGTACTCCACTGAAGGGTGCGGGAAGCCGCCAGGGGCGCCGGGGGCGCGGAGCGCCGGCGCTGCTGGATCGCCCGTGCCCACGCCCGTACGGGACGGGGCGGCGGGATGTCGTCGAGCTTGTCGTACGGGCGGGCCGAACTGAAGGTCCTCTCCGCTCCCTCTTGTTACCCTCCGGGTAATACGGTGTCGCCGCCGCCGTACCAGGTACGTACCAGGTAGGCCGAACAGGAGGGAGGGAGCGTGGAGTCCCGACCGCTGCGCTACTTCGTCGCCGTCGCCGAGGAGCTGAACTTCGCCCGCGCCGCCGAGCGGCTCGGCATCTCCCCGCCGCCCCTGTCCCGCGCGATCCGCCGGCTGGAGACGGAGATGGGCGTCACGCTCTTCGAGCGGGACACCCACCGCGTGGCGCTGACGCCGGCCGGCACGGTGCTGCTGACGGAGGCGCGGATCGCCCTGGACGCCCTCCAGGCCGCCGAACGCCGGACCCAGCGGGCAGCGGCCACGGAGCACAAGCTGATCCTGGCCGTCAAAGCCGACGGTGACGGGGGGCTGCTGGAACCGATCCTGACCCGCTTCGCGGCGGAGCCGGAGGCCGTGCCGGTCGCCGTCCGGCTGTGCGGCTGGCACGAACAGGCCGATCTGCTGCGCCGCGGGGAGGCCGACGCGGCCCTGGTCCACGAGCCGTTCGACCGTACGGGCCTGGACTCCGAGGCGCTGACCGCCGAACCGTGCGTCGCGGCCATCGCCGCCGGCCACCCGCTCGCGGACCAGGACCACCTGACCCTCGCCGAACTCGGGCTGCTCCCCGAGGAGCTGCCCGGTTTCATCCACGAGACCCGCGCCGCGGCCCGCGACCTCGCCCAACTGCTCACACTCGTGGCCCTGGGCGGCCCCACCCCGCTGCTGCCCGCCTCCATCGCCGGCCGCTACCCGCGCCCCGGCGTCGTCTACCGGCCGGTCCCCGACGCCCCGCCCGTGGTCCTCAGCGTCGCCTGGCCCCAGCAGTCCCGCTCGACGTCCACGGCGGCACTGGTCCGCACGGCGATCTCGGTAGCGGAGGAGTTCGCGCGGGACAGCGCCGCGTAGCGGCCCGCCGGGCCCGTCGGCCGCCGCACGGACCATTCGCCGGAGCGGTACGGGCCCCTTCAGCCGTCGTACGGGCCTCAGTTGGCGTACGGGCCTGAACCGCCGTACGGTCCTCAGCCGCCGTGCGGCGGCCCGCCGCTCATGTCGTACGGGGCCGGAGCAGGGTCTCGAAGAGGGTGTCGACGGTGTCGTCGGGCGTGTTCGTGCCGGTCAGGGCGCGGTAGAGGATCGGGCCGAGGAGCGCGTCGAGGGCGGCGTCGGCATCGAGGCTCGGCGCGACCGCGCCGGCGTCGATGACGTGCGCGAGCATGGCGCGCTCCTGCTCGCGGCGCGGGCCGAGGTAGCGCTCGTGGAAGCGCTCGGCGGTGGCCGGGTGGTGCTGCGCCTCGGCGAAGAGGGCGAGCAGGACCTTGCCGGCGGGGTCGTCGGCGAGGAATCGCGCGTAGCCGCGCAGGTAGTCGCGGACGGTCTCGGCCGTGGGCCGCTCGGCCGGCACGGGGAGGCTCTTCTCGCTGTCCGCGATGAGCGTGTCGAGAAGGATCTCGACCTTCGACGGCCACCAGCGGTAGATCGTCTGCTTGGCGACGCCGGCCCGGCGGGCGATCGCCTCGACGGTCAGGGCGCCGAAGCCGCGCTCGTCGAGCAGATCGTCCGCGGCGTGCAGCACAGCCAGCCGCGCGGCCTCGTCGCGGCGGCTGCCGGAGCGCGGTCTGCGGGGCTGTGACCTCGTATCAGGCATGCGGAACACCCTACCCGGCGGCGGGCAGGGCCTCGCATATTGTCTAGACGCTACGTCGCGTCTACTCTAAATCGCGCGCCGGTCCTCTCCCGCCGCCCGCGCCTCTCGCACCTGTCACCACGCACCACACGCCCCCACGAAGGAGCGCATGTGTCCACCACGCCCGACCGCCGAGCACTCGTCATCGGCGCCTCCAAAGGACTGGGGCTCGTCCTCGTCGGCGAACTCGCCCGCCGCGGCTGGCACGTCATCGCCACGGCCCGCCAGGACGGCGACGAACTGCGCGCGCACGCCGACGCCTCGAACGGCCGGCTCACGGTCGAATCACTGGAGATGAACAGCCCGGAACAGCTCGCCGCACTGCGCGAGCGCCTCGCGGACCACCGGCTCGATCTGCTCTTCGTCAACGCCGCGATCGACCGGGGCGACCTGCCGATCACCGAGGTGCCGACCGACATGTTCACCGAGGTCATGATCACCAACGCGCTGAGCCCGCTGCGCGCCCTGGAAACCCTGCGTCCGCTCGTCGTCCCCGGCGGCACCGTCGCGGTCATGTCCTCGGAGCAGGGCAGCATCTCGCGGAACACCGAGGACGGTTACGAGCTCTACAAGGCCAGCAAGGCCGCGCTCAACCAGCTCATGCGCAGCTACGCCACCCGGCACGCCGACGACGGCCACACCAAACTGCTCGTCGACCCCGGCCACAACCGGACCGGTCTCGGCGGCTTCGACGCGCCGCTCGCTCCCGAGGAGAGCGTCCCGGCCGTCGTCGACGTGCTCGAAGCCCAGGCCGGCGCGCCCGGCCTGCGATTCCTGGACCGCCACGGCGAGCCCGTGCCGTGGTGAGCCCCGGGCCGATGGGGTGTCGGGGCAGGCGGGGAGCGCCGGGGCAGCCCCTCGGCACCGCCCCGGTCGTTCGCTGTCCCGCCCCTCCGGGCCCCGCGCTTACGGGACCTCGACGTCAGCCAGACGGGCCAGCAGGTCCGAGGCGCGCTTGGCCACGGCGTCGCGGTCGCCTTCGGAGAGAGCGCTGCCCATGCCGCAGGCCACGGCCCCGGCCGCGATCCACTCCGGTGCGTTCTCCAGGGTGACGCCGCCGGTGGGCAGCAGCGCGGCCTGCGGCAGCGCGGCCCGTACGTCCTTGATCCAGCCCGGGCCGTAGCCGGAGGCGGGGAAGAGCTTGAGCGCGTCCGCGCCCAGCTCCAGGGCGCTGATGATCTCCGTGGGCGTGGCGACGCCCGGGAAGACGGGGATGCCGTACCGGTGACCGGTGCGGATGACCTCGGCGTCCAGGCCCGGGGAGACCAGGAAGCGGGCCCCGGCGTCGATGGCCATACGGGCGGCCGGCGCGTCCAGCACCGTGCCCGCGCCGATCATCACGTCGTCGTCGACCTCGCGGGTCAGAGTGGTGATGGACTCCAGCGCGAACGGTGTCGTCAGCGAGATCTCCAGGCTGGTGACGCCCGCGGAGAGCAGCGTGTCGGCCGTCGCCGTCGCGTGGTCGTAGCTGTCACTGCGGATGATGGCGAAGACCCGTTGCGCGAGCGCGATCCGGGTGATCTCCCAGCGGTACACGGCAGTTCGCCGCCCTTCTTGATCTGGGTGCCCGCGGCGGCCGGTGATGGTCGCCCGCGGTGGCACGGTCAGCGGTCGATAGTCAGCGGTCAGCGGTGCACGGCGTCCGTGCCGTCGGCGAAGGCGGCGAGCGCCCGGTCCCGGGCGGCCGCGGTGGGCAGCCCCTCCGTGTCGGTGGGGGTCTGCACGCAGAGCGCGGCCACGCAGGCGGCCTCGGCGAGCGCGCCGGGCTCGGGGAGCCCGCGCAGCACGCCGGAGAGGTAGCCGGCGGCGAAGGCGTCGCCCGCGCCCACCGGGTCGCTGACGGGCACGTCGAAGGGCGGCTGGTCCCAGCGGCCCCCGGCGGTCAGGGCGGTGGCGGAGTGGTCGGCGCGCTTGATCACGACCGTACGGGCCCGGCCTGCCAGCAGTTCGGCGGCGGCCTCGTCGGCGGACCGGCCGGTGAGCGTCTCCAACTCGTCGTCGCCGGCGAGCACGAGGTCGGCCTCGGCCAGCAGCGGCCCGACGATCTGCGCCCACTGGGCGGCGCCGCCCAGTTTGCGCCGCACGTTGGGGTCGAAGGAGACCAGGGAGCCCGCGGCGCGGGCGAGTTCGATGAGCCGCTGGGTGGCGGCCGCGGCGGATGGCGAGAGCATCGGGGTGATGCCGGATATGTGCACCAGCCGGGCGCCTTCCAGCGCCTCGGGCCGTATGTGCTCGGGGGCGAGATGGGAGGCGGCCGAGCCGGCGCGGTAGTACTGCACGTCGATGGCGCGCTGCGGATGGCTGTCGCGCAGCAGCATGCCCGTGGGGGCCGTCTCGTCCAGGTCCACGTGGCCGACGTCGACGCCGTCGGCGCGCAGTTCGCGCAGGACCGCCTCGCCCGCCGGGTCCGCGCCGAGCCGGCCGAGCCACCGCGTGCGGTGCCCGAGCCGGGCCAGGCCGGTCGCCACGTTGGACTCGGCGCCCGCGACGGAACGCCGGAACCGTATGGCTTGCTCCAGCGGTATGCCCGGCTCTGCGAGCATGAGCAGCATCGCCTCTCCGCAGGTGACCGCCTCAGGCGCGTTTGTCACCGATGCCACCGATGTCACCGAGTGCCTCCCCGATCGCTGTTTCTACCGGAACGTTATCGGCAGGCTCCGACAATCGGACCCCGGGGGGAGCCGCCGGTCGCGAGAAGGCGCGCGAGGGGGAGCGTAGCGGCTCCTTTGGTGACGGCGTCGGGGCCGGCCCGGCCGAGTTCGATGGTGGCGCGGGCGTAGGGGTGGCGCAGGGCATGGGCGGCGGCCGCCGCCCGCACGTCGGGCAGCAGCCGGGGGCCGAGGAGCAGCCCGGCCCAGCCGCCGAGCACGATGCGCTCGGGGTTGAAGAGGTTGACCAGGTCGGCGATGCCCGCGCCGAGGTATTCGGCGGTCTCTTCGAGCAGCCGGACGGCGGTGAGGTCGCCGGCGTCCGCGGCGGCGAGCAGTTCGGCCAGCGCGCTCTCCTCGGTGTGCCGGCCGTAGCCGCCGGGCGGCCCGCCGCCCGCCTCCCGCCAGCGGTCCAGGATCGCGGCGGCCCCGGCGTACGCCTCCAGGCAGCCGCGCGCGCCGCACCGGCAGCGCCGCCCGCCGACCTGGAGCGTCGTGTGCCCCCACTCCCCCGCGCCGCTGGTCGCGCCGGTGTACGGGCTGCCGTCCGCCACCACGCAGGCGCCGACGCCCGAACCGAGCAGCGCGATGACGGCGTTCCGGGCCCCGCGGCCCGCGCCGAACCACAGTTCGGCCTGGCCGAGGGTCTGCGCGCCGTTGGCGATGTGCAGCGGGAGGTCCGTGGAGCGGCGCAGCAGCGCTTCGAGGGGGACCGCGTCCCAGCCCGTGGCCTGGCCGTGGACGACGGCGCCACCGCGCGGGCGGCCGGGTGTGCCGGGGGCGGCCCCGGTCTCGTACGCGCCGGGTGCGCCGCCGGTCTCGTACGCGACGATGCCGGGCACGCCGATGCCCGCGCCGAGCACCGCCCCCGCGCCGGCCGGCGCCTCGCGGAGCACGGTGGAGAGGCCGTCGAGGACGAGTTGGACGACGAGGCCGACGTCGGGGGCGCGTTCGGGTCCCGGGCGGTACCGCTCGCCTTCGGCGGCGGGGTCGGCCAGAGGGCGGTCCGTGCGGGATATCTCGCGCAAGGTCAGGTCGAAGAGGGCGACCCGGACGCGGGTCTCGCCCACGTCCACGCCGATGAGGGAGCCGCCGCGGGGCGCGACGCGCAGCAGGGTGCGGGGGCGGCCGCCGTCCGAGCCGACGGAGCCGGCCTCCTCGACGAGGCCGTCCGCGAGGAGTTCGCCGACGACGTTGGTGATCGAGCCGGAGCTGAGGCCGGTGGCCGGGCCGAGCTCCTGTCTGCTCAGCGGGCCCTCGAAGTACAGCCGGCGCAGCACGGCGGACCTGCTGCCGCGGCGCAGGTCGCGAACCGTGCGCTGAATGCGTTCACTCATCGTGACTTCCTCCCTGGCCTGAACATATCGCTGCGCGGAGTCTTGACGCGACCTTCTCTCACTACTTAACTCACGCTTTGAATTAAGGCACGAAAGGGACACGAAACGGACACGGAGCCATTCGACCAACCATTCGATCGGCCATTCGACTGACCATTCGACCGACCACTCGGGAGGAGTATTCGACCGGCTATTCACCTCACGAAACGCGGCTCTCGAAAAGCGATGCCATCGGCCACCGGACCCACCCACCCTTGAGAGGGGCCACCGACCATGCGCAGAACCCGGGCCACCGCCGCCGCCACCCTCGCCGCCGCCCTCGCCGGAGCCGCCACCGGCTGCGGCGGCGGCTCGGCGGGTGGCGGGCGCAGCAGCAACGACAATCCCGAACAGCTCACCTACTGGGCCAGTAATCAGGGCGCGACCGTCGAGGAAGACAAACGGGTGCTGATCCCCGAACTCAAGAAGTTCCAGCGGCGCACCAGCATCGCCGTGAAACTCGAAGTGATCCCCTGGAGCGATCTCCTCAACCGCGTGCTCGCCGCCACCATTTCCGGGCAGGGCCCCGACGTCCTCAACATCGGCAACACCTGGTCCGCCTCGCTCCAGGCGGGCGGGGCGCTGCTGCCCTTCGACGACGCGGCGTTCCGGGCCATCGGCGGCAAGGACAGATTCGTGCCGTCGGCGCTCGCCGCGACCGGCGCGGCGGGCAAGGACCCGGCGGCCGTGCCGCTCTACTCCCTCGCCTACGGCCTCTACTACAACAAAAAGCTCTTCCGCCGAGCCGGCATCGACGCCCCGCCCGCCACCTGGGACGAATTGGTGGCGGACGGCAGAAAGCTCACCGGCGGCGGCCGCTGGGGGCTGGCGATCGAGGGCGCCAGCTACGCCGAGAACTCCCACCACGCCTTCGTACTCGGCAAACAGCACGGCGCGGATTTCTTCGACCGCTACGGAAAACCCCGCTTCGACTCGCCCGGGGCGGTCGCGGCCGTGAAACAGTTCGTGGATCTCCTCGCCCAGGAGAAAATCGTGGCCCCGGGCAACGCGGAATACGCCACCCAACGCTCCGTACGCGATTTCGCCGCGGGAAAGGCGGCCATGCTGATGTGGCAGTCGGCGGCCGGCGCCCTGAAGGCGCACAACATGACCCCGAAGGATTACGGGGTCGCGCCCGTGCCCGTACGGACCAAGGGCGCCACCGGCGACAAGGGCGTCAACTCGATGGTCGCGGGCATCAATCTCGCGGTGTTCAAGAACACCGACAACCACGACGGCGCGCTGAAATTCGTGGAGTTCATGACCTCGACGGCGGAGCAGAAGCGGCTGAACAGCAGTTTCGGCGCGCTGCCCCCGGTCGAGGAGGCGCAGCGCGACAAGGCGTTCGCGACGCCCGACCTCACCGTCCTGCGCGAGACGCTGGCCAAGAGCGCCGCGCCGCTGCCCATGGTGCCCGAGGAGAACCAGTTCGAGACGCTCGTGGGCACGGCGATGAAGGAACTCCTCGCCGATGCCGCCGCCGGCCACCCGGTCGGCGCGGCGGACGTCAAGGAGCGCCTGGCGAAGGCCCAACAGCAGATGCCGCCGCGGTGAACCGGGTGCTGAGCCGGGCCCGCAGCCACCCCGCGGCCCCCGGCCGCCCCCGCACCGGCCCGCCCCGCCCCCCGCGCCTGTCCCGTCTGCGCCGCGCCGGACTGCCCTATCTCCTCCTGCTGCCGGCCCTCGCCCTCGAACTCCTCGTCCACCTCGTCCCCATGACCGTCGGCGTCGTGATGGCGTTCAAGGGCCTCACCCAGCAGTATCTGCGCGACTGGACCACCGCCCCCTGGGCCGGGCTCGGCAACTTCCGCGTCGCCGTCGACTTCGACGCCCCCGTCGGCGCGGCCCTGCTGCGCTCCTTCTGGGTCACCTGCTGCTTCACCGTCCTCGCCGTCGGCCTGGCCTGGCTGCTCGGCACGGCGGCGGCCGTCCTGATGCAGGACCGGTTCCGCGGCCGGGGCCTGCTGCGCACCGCTTTTCTCATCCCGTACGCGCTGCCCGTCTACGCGGCCGTCATCACCTGGTCGTTCATGTTCCAGCGCGATACGGGCCTGGTGAACCACGTCCTCCACGACCAGCTCGGCATCCTCGGCACGCCGCCGTTCTGGCTGATCGGCGACAACAGCTTCGCCGCGCTGGTGACCGTGTCCGTCTGGCGGTCCTGGCCGTTCGCGTTCCTCATCCTGACGGCCGGGCTCCAGAACATCCCGCGCGAGCTGTACGAGGCGGCGGCCATGGACGGCGCGGGCGTCTGGCAGCAGATCCGCCGCATCACCCTGCCCGCGCTCCGCCCCGTCAACCAGGTGCTGGTCCTCGTGCTGTTCCTGTGGACCTTCAACGACTTCAACACGCCCTACGTGCTCTTCGGCAAGTCCGCCCCCGAACCCGCGGACCTGATCTCCATCCACATCTACCAGTCGTCGTTCGTCACCTGGAACTTCGGCTCCGGCGCGGCCATGTCCGTACTGCTCCTGCTGTTCCTCCTCGTGGTGACGGCCGGATATCTGCTGGCCACCGCGCGCGGGAGAAGGGAAACCGATGGATGACACCGTGCGGTACCAGCCCCCGGACGCCGTACGGGACCGCGCCCCGTACCCGGTCCGGCGGGGCTCCCGCGACACCGTGCGGCGCCGCTCCCCCAACGCCCCGCCCCGCTCGTTCCTGTGGACCCGGCGCATCGTGCTCACGCTGCTGGCCGTCTTCGCGCTCACGCCCGTCTACGTGATGCTGAGCAGTTCGCTCAAGCCCCTCAAGGACGTGCAGGGCGCGTTCGGCTGGGTGCCGAGCGCCCTCACCCCGCGCCCGTACATCGACATCTGGCACACCGTCCCGCTCGCGCGCTACTTTCTCAACTCCCTTATCGTGGCGGTATCTTCGACGCTGTGCGCGGTGGTGGTCGCGGTCTTCGCCGCGTACGCGATAAGCCGCTACCGCTTCACGGGCCGCCGCTTCTTCTCGGTCACGGTGCTCTCCACCCAGATGTTCCCGGGCATCCTCTTCCTGCTGCCGCTCTTCCTGATCTTCGTCGGCATCGGCAACACCACGGGGATCGCGCTGTACGGGTCGCGCGGCGGGCTCGTCCTGACCTACCTGACCTTCTCGCTGCCCTTCGCCATCTGGATGCTCATCGGGTACTTCGACTCGATCCCCCACGACCTCGACGAAGCGGCACTCGTCGACGGCTGCGGGCCGCTCGGCGCGCTGCTGCGGGTGGTCGTGCCGGCGGCGGTGCCCGGCATCGTCGCCGTCTGCGTCTACGCGTTCATGACCGCCTGGGGAGAGGTGCTCTTCGCCTCGGTCATGACGAACGACACCACCCGCACCCTCGCCGTCGGCCTGCAGGGCTACGCCACGCAGACCGACGTCTACTGGAACCAGGTGATGGCCGCCTCACTGGTCGTCAGCGTCCCCGTGGTCGCCGGGTTCCTGCTCCTCCAGCGCTACCTCGTCACGGGCCTCACGGCGGGGGCCGTCAAATGAGCCCGTGAAGGCACCGCCCTTCAGGGGTAGTTGACGAGATTGGCCACGTTGCGCGCCGAATTCGACGGCCCCCCGGCGTCGTTGACGATGTGGTGGATCGTTCCGGTGCCGCCGAGCGACACCGTCACCATGTCGTGGAACCTGACCCCCGGCGCCCGCGGCGCCTCGAAGGCGTGCTCCGCGGCGACGGCCGGGTTCACGTTGAAGAAGCAGTAACTGCCCAGCCCCCACGCCTCGTGGCGGGTGACGGAGTCGGCCACCTTGTAGGCGGCGTAGCCCTTGGTGGCCCCGTTCATCCACGCGCCCTGGTTCGGCGGGTCGTACGGCATCTCGTTCTGGAAGAAGTACGTACGGCCGCCCTCGCCGTTCCAGACGGTCTGGTGCTGCTGGTAGTGCTCGACGAACAGCCCGTACATCGTGACGTCGGCGCCGTTGACGATGAGGCCGTTGGCGGCGGTGTTGGTGTTCCAGCCGACGCCGTCGCCGTGGTCGGCGCGCCACAGCCACAGGTGGTCGCCGATGACGTCGGAGCTGTTCACGACCAGGCTCCTGGCCGCCTTGCCGACGCCCGCGCCGCCGATCCGGAAGAACACGTCGTGCAGCGATGTCGGGTTCGCGCTGTGGCGGGCGGCGGCGCCGGGCGGCCCGACCTCCATCAGGACGGGCGACTCGGCCGGGCCCGCGTCGACGAGCAGACCCGCGATCTTCACGCCGTCGACGTCGCCGACGGACAGCGCGGTGACGCCGTGGTCCGGGACGAGGGACGCCAGGCCCAGCCCCAGCACCACCGTGTCGGGCCGGGTCACCTCGATCGTCCGGTCGAGGTGGTAGACGCCGGGCGTGATGAGCAGGTCCTTGCCCTGCGCGAGCGCCGCGTTGATGTCGGCGGCGGTGGTCCCCGGCTTCGCGACGAAGAACCGGTCGAGCGGCAGCGACGAGCCCGCCTGGTCCGCCTGTGTGCCGCCGCCCGCCCAGGTGGTGCCCTGGGTGTTCGTGCGCAGCGCGGGCACGAAGACCTGGTACGCGCCGCCCTTGTCGACGTAGAGGAACGGCTTCTCACGGACGACGGGGGTGCGGTCGACCCTGGTGTACGCGGGATTGGGGAAGTCGCCGGCGGGCGCGTTCCGCGCCCCGACGAAGACCATGTTCCAGTTGGCGCCGGTCCAGTTCCCCCACTCGGTGTTGCGGGACAGCCACTGCTGCTGGGTGCCGGGCAGCACCTTCCCGTCGATCTTGGAGTCGGCCATGAACCCGCCGCTCGACCAGCCGCCGTCGTCCAGCCGCAGATCGCCGCGGACGTGCATACGGCGGTACGGGGCGGCCTGCGACACGGCCCAGCGGTCGGCGCCGGAGGCGGGGGTGACGGAGAGGTTCTCGGCGCTCCGCCAGAAGTTCTGGGTGGCGTTGCCCTGGAACCAGTCGGCCTCCGCGTGCACCGCGCCCCGGATCGTCACATCGTCGGGCGACAGGCCGAGCCCGGCCACCTGCGTGTAGAAGCCGACGTTGGCGTCGACGTCGTACGCGCCGGGCTTGAAGAGCAGCGCCTGGCGCGCACCGCCGAACTGGCTGCTCTCCTGCCGCGAGAAGACCTCGTTCAGCTTGGCCTGCACGGCGGCCCGCGGCATCGAGGGGTCGAAGACGCTCACATTGGGGCCGAGGTCGGGCGTGCCGGGCGGCTGCCCGGCCCCGCCGAACGTGAAGGACTGCGCGGGCGTGCCGTTGCACGTGTACTGCTGGAGCTGGACGCTGTCGCCGGTGGCGGCGCCGGGCACGTCGAGGCACTTGCCGCTGTTGCGGTTGACGAAGTGGTACGAGCCGCCGGGCTCGGCGACCGGCCGCCACTGCTGGTTGGCGCCGCCGCCGTACGCCCAGAGCTGCACCGGCGCGCGGTCCGCCGTCGACACGTCGGTCACGTCCCACGACTGCGCCTCGGCGCTCCGGTTGCCGACGCGCTGGTTCCCGTCGCCGGTCGCCGTGAGCCGCCACTGCTGCGCGTCGGTGCCGTTGCAGGTGTACTGCTGTACGGCCGTCCCATTGGCGGTCCCCGCCCCCCGAGCGTCCACACACTTGCCGCTGCCCACGCTTACGACAGAGGTCCAGCCGGCGGGTAGCGCGGCGGGGGTGGGTTTGGCGGTGGGGGCGGGGGCTTGCGGGGCGGGTGCGGCGGTAGTGGTGGGTGCGGCGGTGGCCGCGGGCAGCGGCAGCAGCGCCGCACAGGTCAAGGCCGCCACGGCCGGTACGGCCATGAGCGACCGCCTCCGTCTCCGGCGGGGTGGGGTCGTGTCGCGACAGGTCATGGTGGGCTCCTCGGCAGGGCGGCGACCCCGACCGCTTTGCCATGCGCCTGTCAGGCCGTCAGGCCGACCAGTGCCCGGTGCCGCGCCGAGGCCCTGAACCACGCTTACTTCACGGCTTATCTCAGGGCTTAACTCACGCCTTAATTTAAGGCTTACCTCACGGCTTATCTCAGTACTTAATTCACGCCTTGATTTAACTGATGAGGTTCTGGAGCGTCAAGAGTGACGAAGCGCCCCCAGTTCACCCGGCGCGGCGCGAGAGGCGAGCGTGACGAGAGGCGCGGGTGTGATGAGAGGGACGATTGTGACGAGAGGGACGAGGCGCCGCGCACGGGGCGGGCGCCGCGCACGGGGCCGGGGGCCGCGCACGGGGCCGGGGGCCGCGCACGGGGCCGGGGGCGTGGCGGGCGCGGCAAGCCGCCCCCCAGCAGTCACCCCCGCACACGGCGGCGGCCGCTTCGCGAACCGAATCGCGGAGCGGCCGCCGTATGGGTGACGAGCGACAGTTGACGGACGACCGATGACGGGCGATCAGCAGCCGTAGTCGACCGCGTCGAAGCTGCGGTAATGGTCGGAGGTGTAGTAGTCCTCCTGCTTCTTCTCGCCGGCGACGATGCGGCGGGCGCCGCGGTCGGGCGAGCCCGGCGTGATGACGGTGTACTCGTGGTAGTAGCCGTTGGACTGCTTGGGCAGCAGCCCCTCGCGGTTGGAGAAGACGGTGCCGTCCTTCGGGTACGGGAAGGGCCCGCCGGACTCGATCAGGTCGAGGGTGTCGTGGGCCTGGCTCGGCAGCGCCTTGTAGCAGATGGTCCTGACCGACTTCACGGCGGCGGACTGCACTGCGACGGACTGTACGGCGGCGGGCTGCACGGCCGTGGGCCGCGCGGCGGCCGTGGGGGTGGCCGCGATGGCGGGCGAGGAGACGAAGAGGGCCGAGGCCAGGGCGGCGACGGCGCCGATGCGGGTGATGTGTGGGGGGATTCGCATGCCCTCAGCATGACGCGCGTAGACCGGAACATGTCAATGCCAAGTCGCCGATGTTTCCCATCCGTTCACGGGAAAACCGGAGACGTCGGAGGTCTAGTCGCGGGACGCGTTCGGCGGCACGATGCCGGAAGGAGGGTTCAGCATCGCGAACTGGAGGCAGATACGTGACCGGACTTCCTCGCAGATCCTTCGTCGGCACGGCCCTCGGCACGGCGCTCGGCACGGCGCTCGGTGTCGCCGCGGGCGCCGGGACCACGGGCTCGGGCACCGCCTGGGCCGCACCCGGCACCGGGGGTCACCCCGCCGGAGGCCCGTACGCGGCTGCGCGCCCGGCCCCGCACCCCGCCGGAAGCCCGTCCCCGGCCGCGTACTCGGGCTCGTACAAGGATGTGTACGAGAGCGCCGTACGGGCCGCCGCGATGCGCTGGCGGGTACTGCCCGCGAACTGGCGCGAGGGCCCGTTCCTCGCCAATGGCTTTCTCGGCTGCCAGGTCTACCGGGGCGAGCGCGCCAACGCGCTCACGGTGATGATCAGCCACACCCAGGCGCAGGACGAGCGCGGCCGGTGGCGGGCGGGCACCGGTTACGCGCGCCTGCCCATCGGCTACTTCACGCTGACGCTGGCCGGGGAGATCACCGCCGTCGACTGGACGCTGGACCTGTGGGACGCCGAGCTGCGCGGTTCGGTCACCACCACCCGCGGCAGCGTGCGGTTCGCCGCGCTCGTCCACAACTCCCTCTCCACGCTGCTGGTCTCCACCCGGTCGAGCCCCGGCGAGGAGGCCACGGCCTGGACGTTCACGTGGCTGACCGCGGCGACGACCCGCAACACCGACGACCGCACCGGGTACACGCCCAACCCCGACCCGCGCCTCGGCACGGCCGGAGCCACGCACTACGCCGAGCAGCCGCTGCTGGCGGGCGGCGGCTGGACCACCGCCTGGCGCGAGCGCCGCACCGGCACGGGCCGGCTGTTCGCCGCGCACCTCGCGCACCGCTTCCCCGGTGACACGGCGGAGACGACCCGCCGGGCCGTACGCGAGGTGGCCCGCGCGCTGGCGGCCGACTCGGACGACCTGATGGCCAGTCATCGCGCTTGGTGGCACCGCTACTTCCGGCGCAGCTTCCTCTCCGTACCCGACAAGCGCCTCCAGAGCTTCTACCTGATCCAGCTCTACAAACTGGCGTCCGCGACGCGCGCGGACGGCCCGGCGCTGTCGGAGTGGGGCCCCTGGTTCCCGGCGGTGGGCAACAACTGGACGGCGCTGTGGTGGAACCTCAATGTGCAGATAGCGAGTTGGCCGATATACGGCTCCAACCACCTCGAACTGGACTCGGTGACCGGCGCGTTCCGGCGCTTCGAGAAGAACCTGGAACTGTCGGTGCCCGAGGAGTACCGCGACGGGCGGAGTTACGCGCTCGGCCACCCCTCCGACTGGCAGTTGCGCCCCGGCGCGTGGACCGTGGGCGTGCCCGGCTCGGACCGTATCTCCGACAACTTCGGCAACCTCACCTGGGGCCTGCACAACGTGTGGCTCGCCTACCGCCACTCCATGGACCGCCGGGCGCTGCGCGACGTCCTCTTCCCGATCCTGGCCAAGGCCGTCAACTACTACGCCCGCTTCCTCCACGAGGGCCCCGACGGCAAGCTGCATCTGCCGATGACGCGTTCGCCGGAGTACGCGAACGCCGCGGACTGCACGTACGACCTCTCCCTCATCCGCTGGGGCGCCGCCACCCTGCTGGAGTCCGCGCGGCTGCTGCGCGTCCCCGACCCCCGCGCGAAGCAGTGGCGCGCGATCGCCGAACGCCTCGTGCCGTACGCGCGCGACCCCGAGGACGGCGTCATGATCGGCACGGGGGTGCCGCTCGCCGCCTCGCACCGGCACTTCTCCCATCTCCTCTGGCTCTATCCGCTGCGCGAGGCCACCTGGGAACGGGCCGCCGACCGCCCCCTGATGCGGCGGTCGTTCGACCACTGGACGAGCATGCGCGACGCGTGGCACGGCTACAGCTTCGCCGCGGCCTCGTCCATGTGCTCGGTGATGGACGCGCCCGAACAGGCCCTGGATTTCCTGACGTTCTTCACCGACCGCAACGTCGTCGCGGACACCGAGCTGCTGCCGAACACGATGTACCGGGAGGGCAGGAACTTCGCGCTGGAGACGCCCCTGACAGCCGCTCAGTCACTGCTGGACATGGCGGTGCAGAGCCATGGCGGCGTGGTCAAGGTGTTCCCGTCCGTCTCGCGGCGCTGGCCGGACGCGTCGTTCGCGTCGCTGCGCGCCCAGGGCGCGTTCCTCGTGGACGCCGACCGCAGCCGCGGCCGTACGAACTGGGTACGGGTCCACAGCGAGGCCGGCTCCGCGCTCGTGCTGGACCACGGGATGCGGGGTGACGTGGACGTACGGCGCGAGGACGGCCGGCGGCTGCGCTGGCGCCGGGTCGGCGCGGGCCGCGTCGCGGTGGAGCTGCGGCGGGGCGAGACGGCGCTGGTCACCGAGCGCGGCAGCCGTGTACGCCCGGACGGCCCGCGCGATGTGCCGGCGAACGGCGGGTCGGCGCCGTGGGGCCTGCCGGGCTGAGACCCGCCCGGCCAGGTCCGCACCGCTCTGAGACCGCCCGGCCGCGTCCATACCGCTCTGGGGCCGACCGGCCGCGTCCGCACCGCTCTGGGGCCGACCGGCCGCATCCGAAACGCACGCCCCGGAGCCCGCCCGGCTGATTCCCTTCGGTTCCCCTTGGAGGTCGGTTCCCCTTGGAGGCTTTTGCCTCAGAGGCAATACTTTTGCCGCTGAGGCACGGCGGGTCTATACCGGACACATGACCATCCAGTCCGACAACGAGGCCGTGGACCCCGCCGACGACGTACCCGCCGTCGCCCCCCAGCTCCGCGCGCTGCGCAAGCGGAGCAACATGACGCTGGAGCGCGCGGCCCAGCGGGTGGGGCTGTCGCCCGCCCACCTGTCCCGGTTGGAGACGGGCCAGCGGACGCCGTCCCTGCCGATGCTGCTGGCGTTGGCACGTACGTACGGAACAACGGTATCCGACCTGCTGGGCGAAGTCCCGCCCGAGCGGGACCCCATCGTGCGGGCCGACCGGATGGAGCCGCAGGCGGCGGCCGGCTGGACGTACTGGCGGGCCGGCGGCTCGGGCCGCGCGATGCAGGCCCTGCGGCTCAGGGTGCCGCAGGGCGAGGGCCGGCAGGAGTCGCTGGTGCGGGTGCACCCCGGCGAGGAGTGGCTGTACGTCACCGAGGGCCGGCTGCGGCTGACGCTCGGGGAGACGGTCTACGCGCTCGGTCCCGGCGACGCGGCGCACTTCGATTCGCTGACGCCGCACCGCATCGCGGCCGTCTCGCCGGGCGGTGCGGAGCTGCTGTTCGTTCACACGCTGATGCAGAGCGGGGTGGCCGAGCTGTGCCTCGGCGACGTCGCGCAGGCCAGGAGGGGAATGCCATGAGCGATGCCACGCGAGACCTCGGTACGGAACGGGCTCCGGGCTCGGGGGCGGCCCCGACCGCCGCGCCCGGGGAGAGCGCCGCCGCCTCCCCCGAGGCCGCCGCCCCGCCCAAGCACCCGGGGAGCGGCGCAAGCACCGCGACCGCCGGGACCACCGCGCCCGCCGACGCCCCCGCCGACGGGCCCGTACAGCCGCCGGCGGAAAAGCCGGCGGACAAGCCTGAGGAGCAGCCGGCGGAGAAGATGGTGGAGGAGGACCGGGCGCCGATGGCGTTCACGGTCCGCGTCTTCATCTACCTGGTGGCGGTCCACTTCATCGTCGCCTTCTTCTTCCTGATCTTCTATCTGGCCGGCGCGCGCTCGCACTGAGCGGAGCCCGCGGGGGCGGCTCTACCCCGCGTGGGTGGAGAACAGGCCGCCCGTCGGGCCCTGCTTGTCGCCGCCCTGGGCCTTCTTGAGGGCGTTGGCGAGGCCCTCGATGGTCAGCGACTGGAGGATGACGCGGCCGTCGCCCTCCAGGGTGGCGAGGGAGAGGCCCTCGCCGCCGAAGACGGCGTTCATCAGCCCTTGGCGGTTGAGTCCGCCGATGCGCTGCACGCCGTAGTGGATGCCTTCCTCGAAGGCGACGATGCAGCCGGTGTCGACCTCGATCTTGCCGCCGAAATCGGCCGGGTTGAGGTCGATGAAGTTTCCGGCGCCGCAGATGATGACGGTGCCGTGGCCGGTGAACTTCTCCAGGATGAAGCCCTCGCCGCCGCTCATGCCCTGCCGGCCGCCCTGGAAGGCGATGCCGAACTCCACGGTCGACTCTGCGGCGACGAACGCGTCCTTCTCGGCGAACCAGGCGCGGTTCCCGCCGAGTTCGAGGGCGCGCATCTCGCCGGGCAGGACGCCCGCGAAGCCGACGGTGCCCTCGCCGCCGGTCGAGGTGAAGTACTGGAAGGCGAGCGATTCGCCGGCGAGGGCGCGCTGGCCGACCTGCATCGCGGTGCCCATGGCGCCCCGCAGCATGCCGCCGAGCCCTCCGCCGCCGCCCGCGCCCGGGCCGCCGCCCTGCTGGCCGCCGCCGCCCGGCCCGGACAGCCGGGTCTCCATCGTCACGTTCGCCGTCTTGAAGAGGAACTTCCCGGCCTCGCAGTAGACGGTCTGGCCGGGCTCCAGGGTGCAGACGGCCATCTGCATGGCGTTGCCGACGATTTCTTGCCGCAAGGTCACAGCGGTGTCTCCTGACGTTCTTCGACGGCCCCGCCGGGGCTCCGGTCGGAGCCAATCCTCCCAGCCGATCGAACGCCCGGACCCGCCGTTTTGGTTCCGGGCCCATGCCCGTGGCCAGGCGACACGGCCGTATACGGCGTGCACAACCATTGCCACGCGGCGTGATGTCGATGAATCATGCACCGAGTCTGATGCGTACGCGCCACAGGAAGCCTCGTTCACCCGAGAGGACCCCAGGATGCTCAGAACGCGCCCGGCGGCGGTCGCCGCCCTCGCTCTCTCCCTCGCCGCCCTCCCCCTCGCTCCCGCCGGCGCGGCGGCCCGCGGCGGCGGGAGCGAGCCTCCGCCATCGGCCGCCTCCACGACCTCGACCGCCTCGGCGCACGCGCCCAAGATCACGCCGACGCCCCAGTCCGTACAGGCGCGCCACAGCGGCGTCACCATCACCCGCGCCGTCGACCTCGTCACCGGCCCGAAGGCCGATCCGGCCGCGGTCGCCCTGGTGCGCCGCGCCCTCGAAGGGGCCGGCGCGCACCGCGTCGAGCAGCGGGCCGCGGCCCGCCCCGGGCGCCTGGCGGTGTACGTGGACGGCCCGGCGGCGGCGCGGGCCCTGAAGCGGCTGGGCGCGCGCGGCACGGCCGGGCTGCCCGCCGAGGGATACGCGCTGGCGATCGGTGAGGGGCGGATCGCCCTGGCCGGGGCGGATGCCACCGGCACGTACTACGCCGCGCAGTCCCTGCGCCAGTTGCTCCCGCAGACCCGCCGCCCGTACGCGCACGTACAAGGGGTGGCGGTCCGGGACTGGCCGGCGACGCCGATACGCGGGGTCATCGAGGGCTTCTACGGCACTCCGTGGTCGCACAAGGCCCGCCTGGAGCAGCTCGATTTCGACGCCGCGCACAAGATGAACATCTATGTGTACTCGCCCAAGGACGACCCCTATCTGCGCGCGAAGTGGCGCGACCCGTACCCCGCGGCGCAGCTCGCGGAGTTGAAGGAGCTGGTGGACCGGGCGCGCGCCGACCATGTGGAGTTCACCTACGCGCTCTCGCCGGGGCTGTCCGTCTGCTACAGCTCGGACGCCGAGGCGAAGGCGCTGACCGACAAGTTCGAGACGCTGTGGAAGATCGGCGTACGGACCTTCGCGGTGCCGCTCGACGACATCAGTTACACGGACTGGAACTGCGCCGCCGACGAGAAGAGGTTCGGTACGGGCGGGGGCGCGGCCGGGGCGGCCCAGGCGCATCTGCTGAACCGGGTGAACCGCGACTTCATCGCCGCGCACCAGGGGGCGAAGCCGCTGCAGATGGTGCCGACGGAGTACTACGACATCAAGCCGTCCCCGTACAAGAAGGCGCTCGCCGACCAGCTCGACAAGAATGTCCTGGTCGAGTGGACCGGCGTCGGGGTGATCGCGCCGACCATGACGCGCGCGCAGGCGAAGACCGCCCGCACCCTGTTCGGGCACCAGATCCTGACCTGGGACAACTATCCGGTCAACGACTATGTGACGGACCATCTGCTGCTCGGTCCGTTCAACGGGCGCGAGAAGGGGCTCGCGGGGGATCTGGCCGGGATCACCGCCAACCCGATGATCCAGCCCGCGGCCTCGAAGATCGGGCTCTACACGGTCGCGGACTACGCCTGGAACGACCAGGCGTACGACGCCCGCGCCTCGTGGAGCGGTGCGCTGCGCGAGCTGGCCGGCGGTGACGCGCGGACCCAGCGGGCCCTGCGGGCGTTCGCGGACGCCAACTACGGCTCCCGGCTCAACCCGCGGCAGGCGCCGGAGCTGGCCGCCGCCATCGAGAAGTTCTGGAAGAGCGGGAACGCGTGGCGGCTGGACGCGACGCTGCGCGCGCTGCGCGACGCGCCCGACGTGCTGCGGGCCCGGCTGGCGGACCGCGGGTTCATCGACGACGCCGGGCCGTGGCTGGACTCGACGAAGGCGTGGGGCACGGCCGCCCGTACGGCGCTGGCCATGGTCGAGGCGGTGCGCGACGGCGACCGGGCGGTGGCGCAGCGGCTGCGGCAGCGGCTGACGGGGCAGGTCGAGACCGCCAAGTCGTACGTCTACGTCGACATGAACGGGAAGCGGATTCCGGTGACGGTCGGCGACAAGGTGGTGGACGCGTTCGTGGACAAGGCCGTCGCGGAGTACGACGCGGCCGGCTTCAAGGGGGCCGCCGCCGCGCGCTGACGGTGCGCGGGCCGCCGGGCCGCCGCGGCAGGCGACCGCCCTCAGGGTTCGCCCCTGCCACCGGGCAGGGGCGGTTTCCCTCCTCTGCCACCGGGCGGAGGGGGCGGGTTTCACTCGCCTGCCGCGGTGGCTTTCGGCTATTCCGGCCGGTGCGCCGTGGATTGTCAGTGGCTTCTGGGAGTCTGGGGGCCGGTTGCCGTCCACAGCGCGGGAAGGCGGAGCGATGGCCCGTACAGCGGAAGAGGTCGTGGCGGAGGCGGTGCGGGAGCTGGCCCCGGCCGCCGGGGCGAACGGCTTCGTGCCCCTGGTCGCCGAGGGCAAGGCGCCGCGCGAGGCCATCGCCGGCTTCGCCTTGGAGCAGCACCACATCATCACGAGCGACCGGCGCAGCTTCCACCGGTTGGCGCTGCGGACGGCGGAGGACCCGAAGATCGGGCCGTTCTTCGACGCCTTGGCGCAGGGCGAGAGCGTGGCTCTGGAGCGGCTGGGCGCGCTGGCCGAGGCGTTCGGGGTGGATGACGCGGCGCTGCGGGCGTACGAGCCGCGCGCCGGCTGCCAGGCGTACCCGGCGTACGCGGCGTGGCTGGCCCTGCACGCCGAACCGGCGGACGTGGTGATCGCGCTGACCGTCAACTTCGCGGCGTGGGGCGGCTACTGCGCGGACCTGCGCACGGCGCTGCGCGAGCACTACGGCTGTCCGGCCGAGGCGTGCCGGTTCCTCGACTTCTTCGCCGAGCCCGATCCGAGCGCCGCCGAGCAGGGCCTGTCGGCCGTCCAGGCGGGGCTCGACGCGGGCCGGGTCACGGAGCGGCTGGCGCACCGCTACGGCCGTCTCCTCCAGGCGTACGAGCTGATGTTCTGGAACACGCTCGCCCAGGTCTGATCTACGGGGGCGGGGCGGACGCGCGGCCTCGGCCGCTCAGTTCGCGGTGGCGGGCGGCCAGGCGGCGGGCGCCCTCGGGGGTGAGGGAGCCGTGGGCGCGGAGGCGGGCGATGCCGCCGTCGGGGTGGATGTCGACGCGCAGGTGGGTGGCGGCGGGGACGGGGAGGTCCGGGAGCGGGAAGCGGTGCGCGGTGTCGGGCTGGAGGCGGGTGCGGGGCAGGATCTCGGTCCAGCCTGCGGTGTGGTCGGCGGGGTCGGCGCCGGTGGTGGCGTCGAGTACGTACAGGGCGGCCCAGCCCGCGGCGTTGCCCTTGAGGTAGGCCGTGTCGATCTCGACGGCCCGTATCAGGGAGTGTTCGGTGAGGCGGTAGCGGACCCAGTCGTGGCCCCGGTCGCGGCGGCGGCGCGTCTCCCAGCCGTCGGCCATCGTGCGGGGGCGGCCGGGGCGGACGGTGTTCAGCGGCGGGGAGTAGAAGCGGTCCGAGGCGTCCTCGGCGCGCCCGCCGTTCTCCAGCGCCGCCAGGTCGAATGAGCCCAGGGCCGTGAGCCAGCCGGGGTCGGGGGCGGGTTCGCCGTGGACGCGCAGCCGGGCGACGCCGCCGTCGGGGTACTGCCGCAGCCGCAGGTGGGTCAGGCGCCGCCCGGCGTCGACGGCGAAGCCGTTGGCGGCGTGGCCGCCGACGGGGGTGCGCGGGACGAGCACGGTCCACCGCACGTCGTCGGCGAGGAGTTCGGCGGGGGACGGCGCGCCCTCGACGGCGGCGCCCTCGACGCTGACGGCGGCGGGGTGGTTCCCGCGGAAGTGGGCGGTGTCCACCACGAGGCCCCGTACGACACCGGGCACGCCGAGCCGGACGAGCGCCCAGTCGTGGTCGTCGGCGGCGGGGTGCGGGGCCTCGGCGGACGGGCCGCGGCGGCGCCGGGTCTCCCAGCCGTCCATGATCTTGCCCTTGTGGCCGAAGCGCTCGGGGTCGAAGCGCGGGGGCTCGGGCCGCAGCAGGTTCTCGCGTTCGGCGAAGAACTCGTCGTTGGCGGCGATGACGGCCGCGCCCAGCAGCCGGTCGGCGAGGTCGGGCAGTTCGGCGAAGGGGAACGCGGCGGTGCGGTAGTCGGCGTAGGGGTCGCCGCCTCCGTAGGGCGCCGCGTCGCCGGTATAGCGCGGTATGTCGAGGGGGGTGGACGGGCCGGTGGACGAGCCGGTGGCCAGGGCCGTATCGGCTGCGGAGGGGACTGTGCCGGAACTCATGCGGGCTGCGTCCTTTCGAGGAGTCGGCCGGTGGGCGGGGGCAGCGCAAGGGGTGCGACGGCCCCGGTGGTCGCCCCGCCGTCGGCGATCTTGTGGCCGCGCAGCCAGGTGGCCCGTACGACGCCGTGCAGGGTCCGGCCGGCGTAGGCGGTGATGGGGTGGCGGTGGTGGAGCGCGGCGGGGTCGACGGTGAAGGTGTCCTCGGGGGCGAGGGCGACGAGATCGGCGTCGCGGCCGGCTTCGATGGCGCCTTTGCCGGCCAGCCCGGCCAGCCGGGCGGGTGCGGTGGACATCCAGCGGGCGACGTCGTCCAGGGTGTGGCCGCGCCGCCGGGCCGCGGTCCAGACGGCGGGCAGGCCGAGCTGGAGGGAGGAGATGCCGCCCCAGGCGGTGGCGAAGTCGCCGGTTTCGGGGTGTTTGAGGTCGGGGGTGCAGGGCGAGTGGTCGGAGACGACGCAGTCGATCGTGCCGTCGGCGAGCCCGGCCCACAGCGCGTCCTGGTTGGCTCGTTCGCGGATGGGCGGGCAGCACTTGAACTCGGTCGCCCCGTCCGGGACTTCCTCCGCCGCGAGGGTCAGGAAGTGCGGGCAGGTCTCGGCGGTGAGCCGGACTCCGGCGCGTCTGGCCTCGGCGATCAGCGGCAGCGCGTCGCCGGAGGACAGGTGCAGTACGTGCACGCGGGCACCGAGCCGGGCGGCGAGGGCGATGAGGGTGGTGACGGCGTCGTTCTCGGCGGCGCGCGGCCGGGAGGCGAGGAAGTCGGCGTAGCGCCGTCCGGTGCGCCGGGGCGCGCGGTCGAGGTGGTCGGGGGCCTCGGCGTGCACGATGAGCAGCCCACCGAGGCCCGCGACCTCCGCCATGGCGGCGGCGAGCTGATGGCGGTCGAGCTCGGGGAACTCCTCGACGCCGGAGGGCGAGAGGAAGCACTTGAAGCCGAAGACGCCGGCGTCGTGCAGGGGGCGCAGCGCGCCGGCGTTGGCGGGGATGGCGCCGCCCCAGAAGCCGACGTCGACATGGACCGCGCCGGCCGCAGCCCGCTGTTTGACGTGCAGGTGGTGGGGGGTGGTGGTGGGCGGGAGGCTGTTGAGGGGCATGTCGATGAGGGTGGTGACGCCGCCCGCGGCGGCGGCGCGGGTGGCGGTGGCGAACCCTTCCCACTCGCTGCGGCCGGGGTCGTTGACGTGGACATGGGTGTCGACGAGGCCGGGGAGGAGGGCGGTGTCGCCGAGTTCCTCGGTACGGGCGCGGGGCGGGGCGGCGGCGTCGTAGGGCAGGAGGCCGGTGATGCGGCCACCGGCGACGGCGACGGCGGCGGGCCGCGTTCCGTCGGGGGTGACGACGCGGGTGGAGCGCAGCAGCAGTTCGGTTTCGGGCATCGGGCCCCCTGGTGTCGTGTGGACTCCCCAACCCCACGGATGTCAGCGTCGGATTTCAACGTCCGATCGCAGGTTTCAACGTTCTGTTGAAGAAGCCGACTTGGGGCGCAGTCTCCATTCCCCGCCCGAGCCCGTCAAGACCGCGCCGGACACACGGGGTCTGACCGGCCAGGACGGCTGCCGCACGGCCGGTACGGAGATCGCCGGAGGCCGGTAGGCTGCTGTCACCCGTCCCGGAAGGACCCGTCTCGTGCCCTCGTCCGCCGAGCCCAAAACCGCGCCCACCGGGGGCGTGCAGTCGCTGGAGCGCGCCTTCGATCTGCTGGAGCGGATGGCGGACGCCGGCGGCGAGGTCGGGCTGAGCGAGCTGGCCACCAGCAGCGGCCTGCCGCTGCCGACGATCCACCGGCTGATGCGCACGCTGGTCGCCTGCGGTTACGTGCGCCAGCAGCCCAACCGGCGCTACGCGCTCGGCCCGCGCCTGATCCGGCTCGGCGAGAGCGCGTCCCGGCTACTCGGCACGTGGGCCCGCCCGTACCTGGCACGGCTGGTGGAGGGCACCGGCGAGACCGCCAACATGGCGCTCCTCGACGGGGACGAGGTGGTGTACGTCGCGCAGGTGCCGTCGAAGCACTCGATGCGGATGTTCACCGAGGTCGGGCGGCGGGTGCTGCCGCACTCCACCGGCGTCGGCAAGGCGCTCCTCGCCCACGCCTCCGACGACGAGGTGCGCGCCCTCCTCGCCCGTACGGGCATGCCGGCCGCGACCGAGAAGACGATCACCACGCCGGAGGGCTTCCTCGAAGCCCTCGACCGCGTCCGCGACACCGGTTACGCCGTCGACGACAACGAACAGGAGATCGGCGTCCGCTGCCTGGCCGTCCCCGTCCCCGGCTCCCCCACCGCCACCGCCATCTCCATCTCCGGCCCCGCCGGCCGCCTCACCGACCCCGCCACGGAAACCATCGTCCCCCTCCTGCAAGAGGTCGCGGCCCAACTCGCCACAGAACTGACGACCACGGAACCGGGCTGACGGACCGGCACGGGCGGGGGCCGTGCCGGGAGGGGGGCGGGCTGGGGCAGGCGGCCGGCAGGCACGCGGCTGACGCGTGCCGGGGAGAAGAAGCAGACGCTCGACCCGCGCCGACCGCGCCGGCTGGGGGCCGGCCCGCGCCGACCGCGCCGATGGGGATTGGCCCCCGCCGACCCGGCCGGCTCCACGGGAGCTGGTTCCGACGCGGCCCGACCGCCGGTCTCGGCTCGACCCGACCGCCGCTTCCAGCTCCGTCCGACCGCCGGTCTCGGCTCGACCCAACCGCCGGTTCCAGCTCCGCCCGACCGACTGGGACAGCGTCAGCCCTCGATCCGCGGGGGCAGCGCGGGCGCGGCCCGGAGGGACGGTACGGGGCGGGCCCGACGAGCCCGGCAGGGACCCACCCCCGCGGAGGGCCGCAGGCCAGAGCGGGCGTCCGGGCGCGCAATGGGCCCCGTCCGGGGAGCGCCACGAGCCCCGGGGCCCCGCGCCGGGCGGGGGCAGCGCGGGCGCGGCCCGGAGGGAAGGTACGGGGCGGGCCCGACGAGCCCGGCAGGGACCCACCCCCGCGGAGGGCCGCAGGCCAGAGCGGGCGGGCCGGCGCGCAATGGGCCCCGTTCGGGGAGGCCCACAAGCCCCGGGGCCCCGCGCCGGCGGACATGGCACGGGGTGCCGGGGAGCCGCGACGTCAGTCGCGGCTCCATGGCGGGCCGGTGGGCCGACCGCATAGGTCAACGGCTTCGCGGACTTCGCGCAGGGCCGGGGCCAGCGCGCTCACCGAGCCCAGAGCGCCCGCCACCACGAGCAGGCAGCGGTGCAGCCGGGGCTGTTCCACGTCGCCGGTGCGGGCCATGGCCGCCAGCACGGCGAGTTCGTCCTCGGCCACCGCCCGGTCCGACAACTCGGCCGGATGCGTGGCGAGTTCGCGGCGGAGCCGGGCCACGGCGGCCCCCAGCCCGTTCGCCTTCGGGTCCGCGCCCGCGCCGGCCCTCCGCCTCTGCTCCACGACTACGGCGCCTTCCGCCCGTACGGCGCCCGAAGGCACGCCCTGCCCCGTCCGATGACTTACCGGCACAGTCCTCCCCTTCGCGATCGTCGACTCCCCTGCGCGCCCCACGACTTGACCGGGCGCACCCGTGAACGCGGATCAGTTAACGCCACGTTGAGTGCGACACGCCACACTCTGAGCGAAAATCAGACCGCAGAATGACCGCCCGAGAGTGAAGCGGAGGCCACGGCTTGCCCCCGGCAACCCGTACCCCGCACCGCGTCGGCCGGTGACGCGCGCCCGCGCGGAGTGTGATCACCGCGCATCGCCACGCCTCCCACTTCGACGCGAAGCCGTCGGGCGGCCCCCCTGGCGGCACCCGTACGGGCAGCGGGGCCGTACGGGCGTACGAGCGCGCGACCGGCCCCGTACGGTATGCAGGGGCCATGGCACGTACGACTGAGGACGAAGGAGCGCCCGTCGCCGGGCTGCTGCTGGCGGCGGGCGGAGGGCGCAGGCTCGGGGGCCGGCCGAAGGCGCTGCTGGAGTACCGCGGTACGCCCCTGGTGGAGCGGGCGGCGCGGGAGTTGCTGGCCGGCGGCTGCGCGTCGGTGCGGGTGGTGCTGGGCGCGGCCGCCGAGCGGGTACGGGCCCGTACCGACCTGGCCGCGCTGACCGGGCACGAGCCGCTGGTCAACCCGGACTGGGAGCGGGGGATGGGATCGTCGCTGCGCGTCGGGCTGGGTTCGCTGGCCGGGAGCGGCGCGTCGGCGGCCCTGGTGATGCTGGTGGACCAGCCCGGTATGGGCGCGGAGGCCGTGGCGCGGGTGCTGGCGGCGCACCGGGCCGGGGCGGATCTGGTGGCGGCGTCCTACGAGGGGCGGCGGGGCCACCCGGTGCTGTTCGGGGCGGCGCGCTGGCCGGAGGTGGCGGCGAGCGCGGCGGGCGACCGCGGGGCGCGCGCGTACCTTCAGGCCCACGCCGGGGAGATCACGCTCGTGGAGTGCGCGGACGTGGCCAGCCCGGACGATATCGATACGCCGGAGGATCTGGCGTTGCTGGAGTGACGCGAGGGAAGGCTGACCTAGACCGAGTCCATTGAACTTCCACCATGAGGAAACTATTCTCCACTGATCAGGAGCGCCGCCCCGGACAGCTCGCCCGGCCACCCCGGGAACGCCACGGCAAGGCGACCGACATCCGCGACCCGCCCCCATCCATCGCTCACCGCCCCGCCCGCCGAAGGAGTGACCGTCGATGTCCGTACCCGCGCCGTCCGCGCCAACGCCGTCCGCGCCGGCCGTCGTCCACGCCGAGCCGCTGCCGCGCCAGGAGGAGGTGCTGAGCGACGCGGCCCTCGCGTTCCTGGCCGAGCTGCACCGCCGTTTCGCCCCGCGCCGCGCCGAACTCCTGGAACGGCGCGCCGCGCGCCGCGCGGAGATCGCCCGTACCGGCACGCTGGACTTCCTGCCGGAGACCGCGCACATCCGCGCGGACGACGGCTGGCGCGTGGCCCCGGCGCCGGCCGCGCTGGAGGACCGGCGGGTGGAGATCACCGGCCCGACCGACCGCAAGATGACGGTCAACGCGCTGAACTCGGGCGCCCGCGTCTGGCTCGCCGACTTCGAGGACGCGACCGCCCCGACGTGGGAGAACGTCGTACTCGGCCAGCTCAACCTCATCGACGCCTACGAGCGGCGCATCGACTTCACGGACCCGCGGGGCAAGTCGTACGCGCTGCGGCCCGCCGAGGAGCTGGCGACGGTCGTGGTACGGCCGCGCGGCTGGCATTTGAATGAGCGTCACCTCACGGTCGACGGGGAACCCGTGCCCGGCGCGCTGGTCGACTTCGGCCTCTACTTCTTCCACAACGCGCGGCGCCTCATCGACCTCGGCAAGGGCCCGTACTTCTACCTCCCCAAGACCGAGTCGCACCTCGAAGCGCGGCTGTGGAACGACGTGTTCGTCTTCGCGCAGGATGCCCTCGGCATCCCGCAGGGCACCGTGCGCGCCACCGTCCTGATCGAGACGATCACCGCCGCGTACGAGATGGAGGAGATCCTCTACGAGCTGCGGGACCACGCCTCCGGGCTGAACGCGGGGCGCTGGGACTATCTGTTCTCGATCATCAAGAACTTCCGCGACCGTGGGGCGGAGTTCGTCCTGCCGGACCGCAACGCGGTGACGATGACGGCGCCGTTCATGCGCGCGTACACGGAGCTGCTGGTCCGTACGTGCCACAGGCGCGGCGCGCACGCGATCGGCGGCATGGCGGCGTTCATCCCCTCGCGCCGTGACGGGGAGGTCAACAAGGTCGCGTTCGAGAAGGTCAGGGCGGACAAGGACCGCGAGGCCCACGACGGCTTCGACGGCTCCTGGGTCGCCCACCCCGACCTGGTGCCGATCGCCCAAGCCTGCTTCGACGCGGTCCTCGGCGACGCCCCGCACCAGAAGCACCGGCTCCGCGAGGACGTCCACGTCACCGCCGCCGAACTGATCGCCATCGACTCCCTAGACGCCGCCCCGACCTTCGACGGCCTGCGCAACGCCGTCCAGGTCGGCATCCGCTACATCGAGGCATGGCTGCGCGGCCACGGCGCCGTCACCATCTTCAACCTGATGGAGGACGCCGCCACCGCCGAGATCTCCCGCTCCCAGATCTGGCAATGGGTCAACGCCGGCGTCGAGTTCGAACGCGACGGCCACACCGTACGGGCCACCCCGGACCTGGCCCGCGAGGTGGCCGCCGCCGAACTGGCCGCGATCCGCACCGACATCGGCCCCGAAGCCTTCGCCGAGGGCCGCTGGCAACAGGCCCACGACCTACTCCTGACCGTCGCCCTCGACCCCGCCTACCCCGAATTCCTCACCCTCCCCGCCTACGAACTCCTCACCTGAACCCATCCCCCGCGCGACGGCCCGGCGAGCCGCCTCTCCTACCCGCAGTCGCCGAGAACGGGCCCTGAGTCGACCGGCGAGTACGTGGCGTACAGCAGGAACAACTCCAACGGAATCGTCAACACACCGGCCCACGCCCCGATATGAGCCACCAGCCCCGCCTTCGTGCCCGCCAACCGCCCCCCGCACTCCCGGCGAACCCGCCTGGCCAGCAACACGCAGACGACAACAGCCGAAACCCCGAGGACGACCCCCGACCATGCGGCGACATACTCAGCCTTCGGGAAAGGCAGATGCCGACATGCCGCCTGCTGCCGATCGACCCAATCACTATCGATGCCCTGCACCTGCCACGAGGTGACCACACCGGCAAGAGTCGCGAACGGCACCCATAGGGCAGCGACCAAAGCGCCTGGCGTGCTGGAACGCCTCGGCCCGATGCCCTCGGACGCAGAAGAAGACGAAGTAGCCATCAGTACCAATTCGGATGGGGGCGGACGATGTGGATACGCTGCTCGCCATGGTTTCTGGTCGCGACGTGTTCCCGAGCCTCCAGGCTGACGTTCTGCCATGAGCTGGTGTGCTGCGTCAGCTTGATGTCACCGTCCGGGGTCACCGAGGTGACGACGGCTGCATGGTAAGTCTCGCCCGCGGGCTCGCCCCCAGGGTCGTCGGCCGCCTGCTCGTAGAAAATGACATCGCCGGGACGCGCCTGCGACCTCGGGAGCTCTTCGCCGCCATTGCGCACAAGGAAATGCCGCAGGTCTTGGGCCGAAGCCCAAGAACGGGAGTGGTACGCCCGCTGGTCCAACCAGTCGATTCCCAGGCCGGTCTCCCGACCCCAGGAGTTGTCACCCATGGGCCCCAACCAAGAGTCGAACTTCTTCTCCATGCCGCCGGCCTCAAGAGCGGACGACACGAAGTTGGCGCAGTTGTTTCTGAACTTGAGGTCGTCGTCCTTGTTCCAGTGGTCCAGTGCGTAGCGCACCATCTCGACGCGGTCGATCTTGCCGTCTGAACCCCGGAGGTCCCGTCCCACCTCGGGTGGCAATCCCTTGAGATCGGCGATGGTGACCGGCTCCGCCAGCATCAGCGCCTCGCGCTGCGCCGGTGTGAGCCCGTCCCACCACTCGCGGACGAGGTGCGGGTCCTTCCCGACCGGCACGTCGCCCCGGAGCATGTCGATTTCGGTATGGGCGGTATCGGTCAGAATGTCGTTGTGCGCCACGCTGGTGTTCGAGACGTCGATCTCCGTCGCCAGCTTGTCCAACGCGGCAGAGGCCTTCGAATCAGCTTGCCCAGCTTGCCGCAACGCCTCTTCGATCAGGTCATCGACCTCGGAGACGTGCCCTTGCTCCTTCTTATAGTCCTCGCGCACCTGTTGCGGGACATCCGGTCCCATGGGCGCCGCGCCCGTATACAAACCCACCGCGCGGCCGTCCCTGATTTCCAGTCCATACTCGGATGCCAGTTCCACGGCGTGGAACAGCGTGCGCTGAGACCACTCCATCGACGAAGCCAGGCCGTCCAGGATCAGAACGACGCCCTTGATGATGTCACCACCGGCCTCAAGACGGTTGGCCAGGTCCTCCAGGCGCTTGCCCGCCTTCTCGCCTGTGGCATCCGCCCAGTGGTCGTCGAGCGGCTTCTTGCCCTGCTCTCGGATATCATCCGCCGCGGTGGCGGAGCGCCGCGAAAGGGTAGTCCAGTCGTCGGCCGCCTTCTTCCACTGGTCGACGTGACAGCTGTACAGGTCGTGATAAGAGACCACGCGTCACTTCCCCCCGAAGTCGTCCAGTCCATGCTGGAGCCTGCGCATGGCGTCCCTGGCCTGGCGATCCGTGGCGTCATAATCGTTGGCCGTCCGATGGAGGTTCTCGGCCATCCTGTTCATCTGCTTGGCCAGGTCGATCAGGTGATTCTCCCACGCGGTCGCACAGCGCTTCAGAGCTCCTGCTGATGCCCAGCCGTGGTCGTTGCCTGCCACCGTCTCGCTGGAGTCGAAGAACTTGCCCAGACTCTCCATCGCCTTTTCGGCAGCGGACTGCGTCCCTTCCCCACCCCGGCGCACCTGGCGCGTTTTTATTTCTATGTCCATACCCCACCCCTCATATCAACTTGATCATCTTATGCGATCTGTGGATATCAGGGGATTGCGGGCGGCGTCGCAGCGGCTCCGCCGGAGGGCCCGGCGCTCCCGCCGGAGAGCCCGGCGCTCTCGCCGGAGTCGCCGGGCTCGTCCTGTGGTGGCGGTGGCTGTCAGTGGCGGTAGAGCTGGGTGGTGGGGATGATTTCTTGGGGTTGGTTGGGGCTGGACCAGAGCAGTTTCATGGTGGCTTCGCCTGTCTGCTCGGTGTGTTCGAGGCGGGTGGCGTATTTGTGGCCGGCGCGCAGGGCGATGGATGCCTTGTCGATGGCGGCGTCGTGGGGCTTGGTGTTGTCGATGACGAGGCGACCGTCGATCCAGAGGCGGGCGGTGTCGTCGGAGACGGTGGTGAAGGTGTAGGCGTCGGTGAAGCGGGGCTGGAGGGAGCCGGTCCAGCGGGTGGAGAAGTGGTCGGCGGGGATGCTGGGGGCGGGCGAACCGCTGGATTTCCAGGAGTAGTTGACGGTGCGGTCGACGCGGGTCAGCGCGGGCGGGCCGCTGAGGGTGTCATTGGCGAAGATGTCGGCGCGCAGTCCGCTGCCGTGGCCGCGAGGTGCGGGGCGGGGCGTTTTGACGGTCAGTTCGATGACCGTGGCGGTCGGGTTGGTCGGCCCTCCGGCGGGTGTGATGTCGTAACCGTCGCCTGATGGTGCGACCTTGACACCCTGTCGGCTGCCCAGGACTCGCGCGTCCGTCACTCGGAACGGGGCCCGGGCTGTGAGATGCAGGGGTTTCCCGGCGGTGGGCCATTCGGTTACGGAGGCGTAGAGCTTGTCGCCGGCCCCGCCGCGGGAGCGGCTGACCGCGCCCCAGGACGGCTCCTCGACGAGACCGGCGTACCCGGCCCCGTACACCGCCCTGCCCTGCCCCGCCGTGCGCAGCCACCGGCCCACGTCGCTCAGCCGGTCCAGAGAGGGCTGCGGGACGCGGCCGTGTCTGTCGGGGCCGACGTTGAGGAGGTAGTTGCCGCTGCGGCTCGCGGTGGCGAGGAGGTTGCGGATGATGGTGGCGGAGGACTTCCAGTCCTGGTCGTACTTGGCGAATCCCCAGTGCCCGTTGAGCGTCATGCAGCTCTCCCACAACTGGCCGTCCACGGGCGCGGCGGGGATCTCCTGCTCTGGTGTGCCGTAGTCGCCGTCGGTCACGCGGCGCTTGCCGACGCGGTTGTTGATGATGAGCTTCGGGTCGAGATCGCGCAGATACGACTCCAGGGACTCGCCGTCGCGGGCGGTCCAGGGGTTGTGCGGGTTGTCGGTGTCCCACTCCCCGTCGAACCAGAGCAGCGCCGGGTCATACCCCTTGACCAGCTCTTTCAGTTGCGCGTACATCCGCTCGCGGTACTTGGGGAAGGTGGCCGGGTCGGCGAAGTCGGGGTCGTGCCAGTCCCAGATCGAGTAGTAGAAACCGAGCTTGATGCCGGCCCGGTCGGCGGCGTTCTTCAGCTCGCGCATGATGTCGCGGCGCTTGTCGAAGGCGGAGTGGTCGCGCAGGTTCCACGTGTTCACCTTGGTGGGCCACATCGCGTAGCCCTCGTGGTGCTTGGCGGTGATGACGATGTAGCGCTGCCCCGCGTCCTTGGCGGCCTTGACGATCGCCTTGGCGTCGAAGGCGGCGGGGTCGAAGGTGCGCGCCTGCTTCTCGTACGCGTCCATCGGGATGGCGCACTGCCGCTTGATCCACTCGGCGTCGCGGCAGACGGTCCCGTCCGGCCTGCGGTATTCGCCCTCCAGGTTGGAGTACGCGCCGAAGTGGATGAACATCCCGAACCGGTCCTGCCGCCACCAATTGGTGCGGTCGGCCGTGAAGGGGTCGTCCGGCGCGAAGTTGGTGCCGGGGCCGGCCGCCGGCCGCTGCCGCGCGTGCTCGGTACCGGTCTGGACGTCGGCGTCGGCCTGGCCCTCGGAGCCAGATGCGGCTCGGTGAGCGGGCCGGGCTGCCGCCGAGCCGGTCGGCAGTACGACGGCCAGCAAGGCGGCCGCGAGCATCGGCGCGAGCAACCGCGTTCTCCGCACGGTTCGGTGACGGGGTCGAGGGCGAGGTCGGGGTCTGGGGAGGGACGTACGCATGGCGGCTCCTGGACTGGGAGGTGGGCGTACAGGAGGGCCGGCCGGCCGCGTACGGAACTTAGGGCCGCTAAAGGTGGGATGTCAATGGGAGGTTGAAGGGTGATGAGGGGCGATTCCGTCGATATATCGATCCCAATGGCCGCTTTACATCCGATGTATTGGAAGGGAGAGCTCCCGCTCGCCCTCAGTGCGTCGCCGGGATCGGCGGCTCCTCCGACCCCAACTCCTCCGACCCCGACTCCTCCGACCCCGACTCCGCCGCTCCCCTCTCAACCGCCCCCGTCTCAGCCGCCCCGCGCCGCCGCCTCCCCAGATGGTTGAAGGCGAGGTTGAGGATGACGGCGGTGAGGCAGCCGGCGCTGACGCCCGAGTCCAGGATGATCCTCAGGCCGTCGGGGATGGCCGCGTTGTCGTAGAACGTCCGGGAGATGACGGGGATCATGCCCATGCCGAGCGAGGTGGCGGCGATCAGCAGGTTGTCTGGCTTGTCCAGCCCGGCCCCGAGCAGCACGTTGACGCCGCTGGCCGCCACCGTCCCGAACAGGACGATGCCCGCGCCGCCCAGCACCGGCTGCGGCACGACGGCGATCAGCGAGGCGAAGACGGGGCTCAGCCCCAGCACGACGAACATCACGCCGCACGCCGCCACCACGAACCGGCTGCGCACCCGGGTGATCGCCACAAGCCCGATGTTCTGCGCGAAGGCGCTGTTCGCGAAGCCGTTGAAGAAGGGGCTGACCGCGGAGGACAGGGTGTCCGCGCGCAGCCCAGCGGCGATGGTCCGCTCGTCCGCCGGCCGGCCGACGATCACGCCGAGCGCCAGCATGTCCGCCGTGGACTCCGTCATGCAGACCAGCATGAGCACGCACATCGAGATGATCGCGGGGAGCTGGAACTCGGGGCCCCCGAAGTGGAACGGCGTCGGAAACCCGACGAGCGCCGCCTGGCGCGTCGCGGTGAAGTCGACGGCCCCGACGGGTATCGCGATCACCGTGCCCGCCACCAGGCCCAGGAGTATGGCGATCTGCTGGAGGAAGCCGCGCAGTACGCGCCGCAGCACCAGCACGATCACCAGCGTCGCCGCCGCCAGCGCCAGGTTGGTCAGCGGCGTGGGCCGCTCCGGGTGGCCGCCCTGTATCCAGCCGAACGAGACCGGCAGCAGCGTGATCCCGATGAGGGTGATCACCGTGCCGCTGACGACGGGCGGGAAGAACCGTACGAGCCGGCAGAAGTAGGGCGCCAGGAGGAAGCCCAGCGCCCCGGCGACGATCACGCCGCCGAAGATGACGGGCAGGGCGTTGAGACGGCCGCCGCCCTGGGCGTCGACGATCGCGATCATCGGGGCGACGCCCGCGAACGAGACCCCGTTCACGAACGGCATCCGCGCGCCGACGCGCCAGCACCCGAGCGTCTGCAGCAGCGTGGCGATGCCCGCCGTGAACAAGGCCGCGCCCACGAGAAACGTGAGGTCGCGCGCCGAGAGGCCGACGGCCGCACCGAGCACCAGCGGCGGCGCGACCACGCCCGCGTAACTGGCGGCGACATGCTGCAACCCACCGGCCAGCAGCCGGCCGGGCGGCAGCATCCGGTCCACGGGGTGAGCCGCCTCGCCCCCGGCCCCCCGCCATCGCCGCGCGCGCTCTCGCGCACGCGGCCGCTTCGGCGACTCCGACTGGCCGGCGGCGCTACCGCGCTTGCTGAACCTGGGCGCTGACGTCACGGCGGTTCCTCCTGTCGCTTGTCGTGCCGCCGATGGCACGGTTTCAGGGAGGTGTTCTGCGGTGCGGAGGGTGCGTTTACGGGCGGGGGTGCGCTGGCGCTCGTACGGGCGCGGGTGCTGGGACGCTCGTACGGGCCGGGGGTGCGGCGGCGCTCGTACGGACGGGGGTGCACTGGCCTCCGTACGGGCGGGTGGGCAGTGGAGCATGTACGAGCGAGGGTGCGGTGGAGCGCGTACGGTCGGGCGGGCGGTGGAGCGCGTACGGGCTGGTCTGGGCTGGAGCTGGTCCGGGCCGGGGCGCGGAGCTTCGTTCGCGTCCCGGCCCGGTGCTCGCGGGCCCGGTGGCGTTCCGGGACCCGCGAGCCCGGCCGAGGGCCGTCCCCCTCGGCCAGGACTGGGGTGGCGCCGACGCCACGCCACGCCGGGCAGCGGTCGACGGTCGGCCACCGGCCACCGGCCACCGGCCACCGGCCACCGGCCACCGGCCATCGGCCATCGGCCATCGGCCATCGGCCATCGGCGGGAGCGTCAGGCCGACGCCGCGATCTCCGCCAGCCTGCGGGACTCGGCCCGCGCGGCCCGCGCGACGGCGGCCTCGTCGACGGTCGTGAGCCGGCCGTCCTCGACGACCGGTCGGCCGCCCACGAGGGAGAGCGTCACGGGGGCCGCGGCCCCCAGCACGAGCGCGGCGACCGGGTCGGCGATGGTGGAGTGGCCGATGCCGTCGAGCTTCCACAGCACCAGGTCGGCGAGTTTGCCGGGCTCGACGGAGCCGAGTTCGGCGTCCCGGCCGAGCACGCGCGCGCCTCCTCGCGTTGCCAGGCGCAGCACTTGACGCGCTGTCAGGGCTGCCGGGTCGTCGGTGCCGAGGCGGCCCACGAGCAGCGCGTTGCGCAGTTCGGTGTGCAGTTCCCCCGACTCGTTGGAGGCGGTGCCGTCCACGCCGAGGCCCACGGGGACGCCGGCCGCCAGCAGGGCGGGGACGCGGGCGATGCCCGCCGCGACCCGGGCGTTGGAGGACGGACAGTGCCCGACGCCCGTTCCCGTACGGGCGAAGGCGGCGATGTCCGCGTCGTCCATGTGGATACAGTGGGCCATCCATACGTCCTCGCCGAGCCAGCCCGTCGACTCGAAGTAGTCGGTCGGCCCCATGCCGAACCGCTCGCGGCAGAACTGGTCCTCCTGCACGGTCTCCGACCCGTGCGTATGCAGCCGCACCCCCTTGCGGCGCGCCAACTCGGCGCTCTCCTTCATGAGTTGGGTGGTGACGGAGAACGGCGAGCAGGGCGCCACGGCGATCCGCGTCATCGAGCCGAAGGACGGGTCGTGGTACGCGTCGATGGCCCCCTCGGTCGCGAGGAGCGCGTCCTTGGTGGACTCGACGGCGAAGTCCGGCGGCAGCCCGCCGTCCGAGGAGCCGAGGTCCATGGAGCCGCGGGCGAGGGTGAGGCGGACGCCCAGTTCGGCGGCGGCCGACACTTCTGCCGCGACGAGGTCGCCGGCGCCCCGGGGGAAGATGTAGTGGTGATCGGCGGCCGTGGTGACTCCGCCGCGGGCCATCATGGCGAGCGAGCCGCGGGCCGCCGCGTGCACCATGGGCTCGTCGATGCGCGCCCAGACGGGGTAGAGCGCCACCAGCCAGTCGAAGAGGCGGGACTCGGTGGCTAGGCCGCGGGTGAGCCACTGATAGAAGTGGTGATGGGTGTTGACCAGGCCCGGAGTGAGCAGATGGCCCGTTCCGTCGACGCGCCGGACGACGTTCGCGAGCCCGTCCGGGGCCCGGCCCGCGCCCACGGACTCGATCCGGTCGCCGGCGATGACGACGTGGCCGCTCGCGTGCTCGGTGCCGTCGGCGTCGACGGTCGCTATGGCGCAGTTCTCGATGACCGTGCGCGCTGCGGCGCCGGGGGTTGCCGATGCTGCCATGGTGCGTCCTCGTCCTTTCGTGCTGCGTCGTCGCCCCGGGGTGGGGAGCCCCGGAGGGGAGCCCCCAAGGCCGGGAGCTCCCCTCGGCGGGGAGTGCCAGTACTTCCCCGAACCCGCTCAGAGATTCGTCAGGTCCAGGGGAATCCCGGCCTCGGCGCCCTCGCGCAGGACGGTGGCCTCTATCAGGCCGTACGGGCGGTCGGACGCGTGGTAGACCGCCGAGTCGGCGGTGTCGTTCTCCAGCCCGAACGGCTTGAGGTCCACCAGGAAGTGATGCTTGTTCGGCAGCGAGAACCGCACCTCGTCGATCTCGGCGACCTCGTCGCTGCCGGCGATGACACGCGCGCCCATCTCGTAGAGGGTCTGCTGGAGGGAGAGGCTGTACGTCTCCGCGAAGGCCCGCAGCATGTCCGCTCTGACCTGCTGGTACGAGCGGTCCCAGGCGGGCTCCGGCCGCGGTTCGCCGGTCCAGCTAAACCGCCAGCGGGCGGACACCTCGGTGGCGAGAACGCGGTCCCACGTCTCCTCCAGCGTCGTGTACTCGTCCTTGATGTAGCCCCAGAACTCCGAGTTGGTGGAGTTCAGGACCACCAGGTCCTTGAGGCCGGAGACGACCTGCGACCGCTCGCCGTCGAAGGTGACCTGCGCCAGCCGGGTCTCCTGCCCCTTGCGGACGAAGGAATGGCCGACGGCCGCCCCGGCCCGGCCGCCGCCGTCGTTCCGCTCCCAGGCGTGTTCCGCGATACGGACGCGGGCCCGCTTGATCGGGCCCTGGCCGGTGACGAAGTGACGGGCCAACAGCATGCCGAACTGCTCGGCGGATTCGATGCCGTGCTGTTTGGCGAAGGCGTACACGGTGTTCTTCATCGTGTCGGTGGGGAGGCAGTTGGCGTTGGAGCCGGAGAGGTGGACCTCCTCCAGGTCGCCGGAGAGGGCGATGGAGACGTCGAGGTCCTTGATGTGGTGAGTGGCGCCGTTCCGCGTGATCCTGACGACATGACACTCGGCCTTGCCGTACTGGTTCTGACCGAGGACGACGGCGGGGGCCGGCCGGGAATGGACAGTCATGGCGGTGCTAGCTCCCTCGGTATACGGAGTAGCCGAACGGGTTGAGCAGCAGCGGTACGTGATAGTGCTCGCCGGGCGCGACGGCGAACGCGACCACCACTTCGGGGAAGAACGCCTCGCGGGGGGAGTATTCCGCGGTGTCGAACTCCAGCCGGGCGTGGGTAGTCGACTCCGGAAGCGGCGGAAGGTCCCGGCAGCGCCCGTCGGCGTCCGTTCGCGACGCGCCGTGCGCCTGCCACCGGCCCCCGCCGCCGGCCCGTACCGAGAGCGTGACGGGAACGCCCCGCGCGGGGCGGCCGGCGCTGGTGTCCAGGATGTGGGTGGACACCGAGGCGGGGGTGCTGGCGGCGTCGGTGGGCCCCGTGGTGTCGGTAGTGCCGGTGGTGCCGGTGGTGCCGGTGCTCATGGCCGCAGGGCTCCTTCGGTGATGAGGCGGGTCAGCCGGACGCGATTGATCCTCCCCAGTTCGGCCCGCACGATCTCGCTCTCCCGCTCGGGCGTGTTGCCGAGCCGGGCCCGTACCGCGTCCCGCAACTGCTCGCCGGTCAGACCGGTGGCGCAGATCAGGAAGACGTGCCCGAACCGTTGCCGGTAGGCCCGGTCGAGCGCGGCCGTCTCGGCTCTGACCTGCTCGGACGCGTCGGCCATGCCGCGCTGTTCACGGGCGGACACGGCGTCGCCGGGCGTCGGGCTCCCGAGCGGCGGGTGCCCGGCGGCGGCCGCGGCCAGCTCCGCCGCGCCGAGCCCGGCGGTGGCGGCGTCGGCGGCGTCGAGGAGGGTTTCGGGGTCGGGGTACGGGCGTCTCGCGAGGACCGCCGCGCACCACTCCGCGCTCGCGCAGACCTCGCGCAGTGCGGCGTGGGCCGCGGCATCGTCGGCGGTGTTGAACCAGGCGAGGACCGGATCCGTGCTGGGCCTCATACGGGCCTCCGTGGCGGCGATCTGGGGAATTCGCTGGGCCTGCTCGCGTCGCCCGCCGCGCGGAGACGGCGGGCCGGCTGCGCATAGCTAACGCCCTCCAGATCGTTGCGTCAACACTTTGTTGAAACCATCCGATGAAAACGGCGGCCAGGAGCCGACGCGAGCCCGACCGATCCGCACAGCCCGCCCAACTCCCCGAACGGCGAAGCCATCCAGGCCCGCCCGAGCCCTGCGGCCCGCCCGGCCCGTACAGCCGCCCTGGCGGCCCCGTCAGTCCGTCAGCGCCTCCGCTATCCGGTCGAAGTCGGCGAGGAGCGCGGCCAGCCGGCCGTCCGGGAGCGCGCGGACCATGCGGGTCTCGACGGCGTAGACGGCGACCTGCGCCGCGTCGAGGCGGCGGCGGCCCTCGTCGGTGAGGGTGGCGGGGCGGGCGCGCCCGCGGTCGACGGTCGAGGGGCGGGTGACCAGCCCCTCGTCCTGGAGGCCGCGCAGGACGACGTTCATGGACTGGCGGGTCACGAAGGTGGCGCGGGCGAGTTCGGCGTTGGACAGGCCGGGCCGGGCGGCGAGGACCTCCAGGCAGGCGTACTGCGGAACGGTCAGCCCGTGCTCGCGCAGCACCTGGTCCATGGCGGCCCGCAGCGCCGCGTGCGCGCGCTTGAGCCGGTATCCCACGTGTTCGAGTACATCCGCGGCCGGGTGGGGCGGTTCCACCTGCGAGCTTTCCTGCATGTCCATATTTTGACATCTCCGGGGGTCGGGTTTAGCGTCGAGTATGTCAAAGTCCTGACATCGAGTTCCGGCGTCGGACCCTGGCTCGACCCCTGGCGTCGGACTGGCGTCGGCCCCTGGCGTCGAGCCCGGGCGTCGGGCCCTGGCATCGAGTCCGGACGCCGAGGAACGACCCCACCCCCGATCCCCCCATCACCCGATCACCCGATCCCCCGAGGAGCACACCCATGACTGTCGGCATCGACGGCCTCGACTTCTTCGCCCTGCAGGTACGCGACCTGGAGGCGGCGGCGGAGTACTGCGAGAAGAACCTCGGCCTGCGCCGCGCCGCCTTCTCACCCCCGCACGCGGTCGTCTTCGACACCAAGCCGGTCCCCATGGCCGTACGCGAACCGCTGCCCGGCACCGACCTGGACGCCGGCCGCCCCGGCCTCGGCATCGCCCTGTGGTTCGCCACCCCCGACACGCAGGCCCTGCACGACCACCTCACCGCGAACGGCGTCGAGATCCACACCCCGATCACGGAGAGCCCGTTCGGCCCGATGTTCTCCTTCGCCGGCCCCGAGGGCTATGCCCTGACCGTGCACCAGTCCCAGGCGGGCTGACCATGGCCGCCGTCTCCTTCACCCCCGCCGGGCCGTTCTCGCTTACCGCCGCCGCCCGGTTCCTGGAGATCTGCACCCCGGCCGCCTACGAGCACTCCCCCGACGGAGTGCTGCGACTCGCCTTCCCCGGCGACGACGGCGAGAGCGTCATCGGGTGCGCCGTGCGACAGGAGGAGACGGCGGGCGGGCCCGCCGCCACGGTCCACGCCGAGTACACCCGCTACGTCGACGGGCGGGCGGTCCGCTCGACCGCCGACGGCGCGGCCGACGAGGCGGTACGGGCCCATATCGCCCGCATCCTCTCCCTCGACATCGACGGCACCGGCTTCGCCGCGCTCGCCGACGCCGATCCGGTGGTCGCCGGGCTCCAGACCGAGTTCCCGGGGCTGCGGCCGGTACTGTTCCACTCGCCGTACGAGGCCGCCGCCTGGACGGTCATCGGCAACCGGCTCCGCATGGACCAGGGCGGCCGCCTCAAGGCCCGTATCGCCGAGGAGTACGGCCAGGCCGTGGAGGTCGCGGGCCGCACGCTCCACGCGTTCCCCACCCCGACGGCACTGCGCCGCGTCGACCGCTTCACGGGGCTGCCCGGCCTCAAGGCCGAGCGGCTGCGCGCCATCGCCGACGCGGCCCTTGACGATCGCCTGAACGCCCGTCAACTCCGTTCGCAGCCAATCGAGTTCTCGCTGACCGACCTGAAGGAACTGCCGGGCATCGGGCCGTTCTCCGCCGAACTCATCCTGATCCGAGGGGTCGGGCACCCCGACGTCTTCCCCGTTCACGAGCCCCGGATGCACCAGGCCATGGCCGCCGCGTACGGCCTCGACGCCGCGACGGCGGCCGACACCGCCCGGCTCGCCGCGATCGCCGCGGCCTGGCGCCCGTACCGGAGCTGGGTCGGCCTCCACCTGCGCTCCCGGGCACAGGAGCGGGCCGCGGTCTGCCGCTAGCCCTACTCCCCACCTTCCGCGCCCTGGGCCTTCTTCGCGTTCCCGGTGCTGTTGGTCGCGTTCTCCCTGTTCAGGTAGTTGTAGATGGTGAAGCGGCTGACGCCGAGCGCTCCCGCCACCGTCTCCACACCGTGGCGCACGGAGAACGCGCCGCGCTGTTCCAGGGCCCGTACGACCGACTGTTTGGTCTTGCGGTCGAGTTCCGACAACGGCATGCCGTGCCGCCGGGCCAGCTCGGCCAGTATGTGGTCGAGCGAGTCCGACAGGTGCGGCAGCCGCACGGCCACCAGGTCGGCGCCCTCCCAGGCGAGGACGACGTCGTCGCCGCTCGCCTGCTCCGGGGCGACGAGATCGCCGCCCATCGCGTCGACGAGCGGCTTGATCGCCAGCAGGAACGGATGGTCAACGGGCGGCGACGCCACCCTCTCGACCGGCGGGGGCCCGTCGACCGGCTGAGGGCCCCCGGTCGGCGGCGGTTCCTCACCCGCGCCCCCGCCCGTACCCCCGGGCCGACCCCGCGCGCCCGTCATGAGTCCTCCTCCGCGAGGACGTTGACCTGCAACGACACTCGGGTGGCGCCCGCAGCCAGGGACTCGCGGAGCATGGAGTCCACCGCGGTCAGCACCCTGTCCGCCGTTCCTTCGGCGGTGTTGCCGAACGGGCCGACGTCCACCGCGTCCAGCGAGGCGGACTGCACGACCTCGCGCGCTATCACCGCGTGCTGCGGGGGCTCGTCGAGGTCGAAGGGCTCCGTCGTGAACTCGACCCTCAACCGCACTGCGACCCCCTCGGCCCCGCCGCTACCGTCGGCCTCCGTCGCCCCCGTGGTCCCCGCGGCTCTCCTGTCCACTCCACCGCCCGCATCGAGATCTGGGCCCCCATCGCATCGTCGAACCGCTTTCCGCCCGCGCCGCATCGCGGCGCGCGGGGCCCGTCTTCGCCGGGGCCCACGGCGGTAGCCAGTGTAGGAAGCGGCCTCCTTCGGAGAGCGTAAGGAGAGGGAGGGAGATGAACGGTTCGCCTCGGGTAGGGGCTGCGAAATCCGGTTGCCGCGGCGCGCGGCCGTCCGGCACGGTCCCGCCATGACGACCCCCGACGCCTCGTCCGCCCCTGGCCCCGCCCCCGCCCCCAGTTCCGACCCCATCCCCGGCCCCGTACCCGAATTCGTACCCGGCATCGAGCTGTCCAGGGCGCTGTACGAGGAGGGGGTGCGGCCGATCCTCGACGCGGCGCATCCGGGGCTGCGGTACGCGGCCGCGCGAGTGGGCGGCGGTTCGGAGGTGCTGGGTTTCGATACGCCGAGGTCCGCGGACCACGAGTGGGGGCCGCGGCTGGAGCTGTTCCTCACCCCGCGGGACCGCGCCCGGCACGGCGCGGATCTGCGCCGGCTGCTCGCCGAACGGCTGCCGAAGCAGGTGCGCGGCTGGCCGACCCACTTCGCGGAGAGCACCGATCCGCTGGACCCCGTCGGCCGGATGCGGCCGACCGACGGGCCGGTCAACCACCGCGTGGCCGTGCTCGACGTGGACGAATGGCTCGGCGCGCGGCTCGGCCTGGACGCCGCCGGTACGGAGCCCAGCACCCGCCAATGGCTGGCGATGCCGCAGCAGCGGCTGGCCGAGACGACCGGCGGCGCGGTGTTCCACGACGGCCTCGGCTCCCTCACCGCCGCGCGGCGCGTGCTGGCGTGGTACCCGGAGCAGGTGTGGCGCTATCTCCTGGCCTGCCAGTGGCAGCGGATCTCGCAGGAGGAGGCGTTCGTGGGGCGCTGCGCGGAGGTCGGGGACGATCTCGGGTCGGCGGTGGTGGCCGGGCGGCTGGTACGGGATCTGATGCGGCTCTGCCTGCTGCTGGAGCGCCGGTACGCGCCGTACGGCAAGTGGCTCGGCAGCGCGTTCCGGCAGCTCGCGGCGGCCGAATCGCTCGCCCCCTCGCTGCGCGGCGCGCTGGCGGCGACGGACTACCCGGAGCGGGAGCGCCGGCTGACCCGTGCGTACGAGACCGTCGCCGAGCTGCAGAACGCGGCGGGGCTCTGCGCCCCGGTGGACCCGAGGACCCGGCCGTACCACTCCCGTCCCTTCCTGGTGCTGCGCGCCGAGCGCTTCGCGCAGGCGCTGGCGCGCACGGTCACGGACCCCTGGCTGCGGGACCGGCCGCTGACGGGGGCCGTGGACCAGTGGGCCGACAGCACGGACTTCCTGAACCAGGGCGTCGGCGTGCCGGCCGCAGCGGGGTGCCCGCCGGAGGGGCCGTCAGCTCAGACCTGATACTCCTTCAACTCCATGGTCGAGCGCGGAGCTTCGGGCACACCGTTGGCCGCCGGGCCCTCACCGGCCTCGCTGTGCCCACCGCTCTCGCCGCCCTCGCCGCCCGACGGGAAGAAGGATGCGGCCGCGCGGCGGCCGAGGAGCTGGTTCTGGGCCACGTAGTCGCGCATCTCCTTCTCGAAGGCGGTGAAGGCCGTCTCGTGGTCGCCCGCGGCGGTCGCGAGCTCGCCGGCCAGGACGTACGCGCCGACCATCGCCTGTGACGTCCCCATGCCGGAGGTCGGGGCGGCGCAGTAGGCGGCGTCGCCGAGGAGGACGACGCGCCCGCGCGACCAGGTGTCCATCCGGATCTGGGTGAGAGTGTCGAAGAAGAAGTCGTCGGTGGTCTCCATGATGTCGAGCAGCCGCGGTATCTCCCATCCCTCGCCCGCGAACCGCTCCGCGATGAAGCGTTTCTGGGCGGCGGTGTCGTGCCGGTCGCACTCCAGTGTCCGGTCGGCGCAGAAGAGGCCCGCGCGGGCCTCGGTGTTGTGGCGGGCGCTGAAGAACATCCCGGCCTTGTCGCCGAGGCGGCAGAGCACTCCGCGGTGGTCGAGGCCGAGGTAGTTGGGGGCGGAGAAGATCGCGCCGCGGAGGCCGAGGTCGTGGGCGTACTCCGATTCCGGGCCGAAGACGAGGCGGCGAACGTTGGAGTGGGCGCCGTCGGCGCCCACGACGAGGTCGAAGGTGCGGGGTTCGCCCTTCTCGAACTCGACCCGCACCCCGTCCGCTCCCTGGACCATGGAGACGATGGAGTCCCCGAAGACGTATTCGGCGTCGCGTCGGGTCGCCTCGTACAGAACGTGCGTCAAGTCGCCCCGCAGCACTTCGAGTTCACCGGACATGACCTCGGATGGCAGCTCGGCGAGGGTTTCGCCCGCGCCGTCGACCACCGTGATGCCGCGCATGCCGGTGTCGTGTTCGCGCACGGCCTCGAAGAGACCCATCCGCTTCAGGACGTCCACTCCGGCACCGCGGAAGTCGATGGCGTGGCCGCCGTCACGCAGGGCGGGGGCGCGCTCCACGAGGGTGACGCGAAAACCGTAGCGGTGCAGCCAGAGGGCGAGGGCGGGACCGGCGATGCTCGCGCCGGAGATGAGGACGGACTTCTGGTTCATGACAGCTCCGTTTCCGTGAGGGCCCCGCGAGGCGGTGACATCCCGTCCGCGGCGACCGACACAGAAAAGCACACTCACTAAATAAGTGCAATCACTCAACTTATTGAGTGGGTGCACCGTGCGGTACCGTGGGTGCCATGAACCAGCCGACCGGGACCCAGCCGACCGGGCGCCGCGAGCGCAAGAAGGCCCAGACCCGCAAGGCCCTGGCGGACGCGGCCCTGCGGCTGTTCTCCGAGCGGGGCTACGACCACGTGACCGTCGCGGAAGTGGCGGAGGCCGCCGATGTCTCCGTGACGACGCTCTTCAAGCACTTCCCGAGCAAGGAATCCCTGGTCCTCGACCTGGACGCCGACCAGGAAAGAATCCTGGTCTCGGCGGTACGCGACCGGCCGGCGGGCCAGACGGTCCTGGCCGCCCTCCGTTCCCACCTGCTGACGGCGGGCCCCCTCAACGAGGCCAACTGGCCGGAGTACTCGCGGTTCAGGACGTTGATCAGGTCGACCCCCGTGTTGGGCGAGTACTTCCGACGCATGTGGGAACGGCACGAGGAGTCCCTGGCCCGCACCATCAGCGAGGCGGCCGGCGATACGGAGCCCGACATCACCTCGCGCGCTTTGGCCCGGTTCGCCCTCCAGTCGGTCCTGCTCGCCAGCGACGACCCCGATCAGTACCGGGCGCTGACCACGGTGTTCGAGTTGCTGGAGCGGGGGTGGGGGACGTACGACGCGCGGACCGTGCAGTCCGCGGAGCCTGAAGAGTCCACGCGGCCCACGGAGTCGGCGTAGCCGACACAGCCCAGGAGCCCGCGGAGTCGGCGTAGCCGGCACAGGCAGGAAGCCTGCGGAGTCCACGCGGCCGGCACAGCCTGCGGAATGAACCGGAGTTTCCCGCTTCCGTGAGGGAACCGGAGATTCCTGTCGCCGTGAGGGAACCGGAGTTTCCCGCCCCAACTCGTCGCTCATCATGGACGATGGACGGAACCTCCCCTACCAACCGCGCAGGAGCCGAACATGGCAGAGAGCGTGCCGGTGTGCTGCCCGGCGTGCCGCCGCGAACACAGTTTCACGCCGCCGACCTTCCCCTGCGCGTGCGGAGCGCCGCTGACCCTGCCCGTATCGCGGGGCTGCAGGCCGGAGGTGCTGGAGCACCGCACCTGGGACGAGTCGTGGGTGACGGTGGCCTGCCCGTCCTGCGACCGGCGGGACTCCTGGCCCGCGCCGGAGCTGGGCTGCGCCTGCGGCGCGGTCGTCCGGCTGCCCGTCACTCCCGCGCCGGAACTCGACCCTCCGGAACTCGGCCGCCCGGGCGGCAGCCTCGCGCCGGGCCGCTCCGCGGCCCCCGGCCGGCCGCCGTCGCCCACCTCGGCGGTGCTGCGGCCGGCGTTCCGGCCGGTCACGATCCGTACGGCGCGGGACGCGGTGACGGCCGCCGCGCAGTATCTGAAGTGGCTGGGCTTCGTGGGCATCCGCCCGACGCAGGACCGGGCGATATCCGGCGTGGACCTGCGGGGCCCGGGCATCATCGCCCAGGTCGACCCGACCACCCACCCCACCGGCATACGCGCCGTCGAGTGCCTGTGGCTGCACGGCATGGGCGACTCGGCGGTCAGCGTCTTCTTCTCCCTCGCCGGCTACGGCCGCGACGCACGCCAGCGCGCGGACGAACTGCTGCTCCCCCTGTTCGTCATGGACCTCACGGGCACCCCCCAGCCGGTCAACGACCCGGCCGACGACCTGATCCGCATGGGCCCCTGGTCCGGCCCGCCCGGCGGCGACGAATAACCGGTGGTTGTCGCAAGGCCGGCCCTCCGGTGGGCAGCCACCTGGCACCGCTCACATGGGGCCCAGCACCTCACTGGGCACAGCGGCCAACTCAAGGGTTTCGAGCACGGTGAGCAGTTGCCGCTCTTCGTAGCGGAAGTGGTTCTCCATGATCGCGGCGATGCCTTCGAGGTGACGGCCAAGTTCCTCCGGCGCCGCGGCCCGGTCCACCGCGGCACGGAGACCGCCCAGCAGATGGGCGATCATCGAGTGATCCTGCTCCAGCGACCGCAGCACCGGACGCAACTCCGGGTGCGCGGCCGCGATGGCCGGGAACAGCGTACGGTCCTCGCCCTGGTGATGGCCGTCGAGCGCCGCGCAGAAACCGTGGCAGTACAGCAGCAGTTCCCGAGCAGCCGCCTCACCGGGAGCACCTTCGGCCAGGGAGGCCCGGGTTACGGACAACGCTTCCCGCAGTCGGCCGTGGACCCGACGCAGTTCCAGGCTCCAGGCCACAAGCCTGGTCGTCTCGCGCTCAGTCACGCGCGAACGAAGGGTACGACGACCACATCGCCGACCTCCTTCGATCCCACGCCTCCATGCCTGACACAATCTGCCACCAGCACGCGACGCTCCCCACACTCTACCGCGCCCAACAACTGGCCCCCGCTGTCGACGACCGAGGGCGCACTGGGCGGAGCTGCGCTAGAAGTAGCCCTTCGTGCCGTCGAGCAGTTCCCGGACGATGTCCGCGTGCCCCGCGTGCCGTCCCGTCTCCTCGACGAGGTGGATCAGTATCCAGCGGAGGTTGGCACTGCCGTCGTGGAAGTCGGGGTGGCGACCGAGGTCGTCCAGGCCGGCCGCCGCAACGATCTCGTTGCTACGGGCGCACTGGGCCTCGTACTCCGCAAGGAGCTCTGCGAGCGGGCGGCCGTCGGTGTGCCAGTCGGCGTTCGTGCTCGACTCGTCGAATGCGGGGTTCTCCTTCTTGTCGCCGCCGAGGAACACCACTTCCAGCCATATGTGCTCGGTCCAGCGCATATGGGAGACGAGACCCGCCATCGTCATGTCCGGTGAGGTCGGGATGACCGAGCGGCGCGCGTCCTCGTCGCTCAGACCTTTGCATTTCCAGCGCAGAATCTGCCGCTGCAGGTCCAGCCAGCCGACGAGCGCGGTGCGTTCATCCGCCTCAGCCAGCGTCTACGGCGTCGGCTACGGGTCAGCGGACGTGGGGGCCCGGTTCAGCGAGGAGGACGCGGTCACTCCGGGTCGGTTTACGCCAACACCACGCGGTGATACGCCAACACCACACGGTGAGGCGATCGCCAGAACGCCCCAGCCCCGGGCATGCCTCTAGCCTCCGGCCGCACAGGGGGCAGGGCAGGGGGCCGTTTCTGCGGGCGGGGTCGGGGGCGGGGGTCTTAGCTGTCAGTACTGCATGTGGTGGCATTCGGGGTCGGGGTTTCGGGCTGCGGCTATCACCTCATCGAGGCGGGCGCGGACGGCGAGCAGTTCGGTGATGCGCTGGTCGATGTGGGTGCGCTCGGCGGTGAGCCGGTCCAGGAGTTCCGGGGGTACTTCTCCTGTGTCCACGCACGGCAGTACCTCGCGGATGGTGCTGCTGGACAGGCCGGCGGCGTACAGGTGTTGAATCATCCGGACGCGGCCGACGGCCGTGTCGGCGTAGTGGCGCTGGCCGCCCAGTCGGCAATCGGCCTGGAGCAGGTTCTGTTGCTCGTAGTAGCGCATCGCCCGAACGCTCACTCCGGCCTTCGCGGCGACCTCACCGATCCGCACTCTGCCTCCTCCGACCTGGCGTGATCCACCCGACTTGCACCTGACGCTAACGTCAGGTTTTAGCGTATCGGGTGGCCGGTACCGGTGATCGTGGTCGGTTGGCAGGTCGGTCGGCCGAGGGGACAGCCGAGGCTGCGGCTGCTCGGGCGAAGGGCGGTACCGGGGGGGCGGCTTGGCCGGCCCCGGCTCGTAGCGGATGACGAATGCGGAGGAAAGCAACATGGCTGAGATAGGCGGAGTATGCAGTGAACGCTTCGGCGCGGTCGGCGCGGCGTTGCGCGACCACCTCGACTCCGGTGAGGAACTGGGCGCGTCGATCGCCGTCGACGTCGACGGAGTCCTTGAGGTGGACCTGTGGGGCGGCTTCGCCGACCGGGCGCGGACCCGGCCCTGGACCCGCGACACCGTGGTGAACATGTGGTCCTCGACCAAGACCGTCACCAGTCTCGCGGCACTGATGCTCGTCGACCGCGGGGCACTCGACGTCCACGCTCCGGTGGCGGCCTACTGGCCGGAGTTCGCCGCGGGCGGCAAAGAGGACATCGAGGTCCGCCACCTGCTGGCCCATACCTCCGGACTGTCGGGGTGGGAGCGGCCGTTCAGCATCGAGGACATGTACGACTGGCCGACGGCCAGCGCCCGGCTCGCCGCCCAGGAGCCCTGGTGGAAGCCGGGAACGGCCTCCGGTTATCACCTCCAGACGTACGGGCAGTTGATCGGCGAACTCGTCCGGCGCGTCACCGGACGCTCCCTCAAGCAGTTCGTCGATGAGGAGATCGCCCGTCCGCTCGGCGCCGACCTGCAGATCGGCGCGCGGGAGGCGGACTGGCCGCGGATCGCCGAGCTGGCCCCGCCGCCGGCCGCGGTCCTCGACCTCGAAGCCCTCGACCCCGACGGGCCCACGTACAAGGCGTTCCTCGGCTCGCCCGGCACCGCCGAAGCCGCCGGTACGCCCGCTTGGCGCCGTGCCGAACTCGGGGCGGTCAACGGCCACTCCAACGCCCGCTCGATGGCCCGGGCCCTGTCAGCGATCTCCCGGGGCGGCGAAGTGGACGGGCACCGGCTGCTGTCACCCTCCACCATCGACCTCGTCTTCCAGGAACAGGCCCGCGGCGACGACCTGTCCATCGGAATCCCCCTGCGCTGGGGCATCGGCTACGCTCTCCCGCACCCGGGCACCCTGCCCTACATCCCCGATGACCGCGTCTGCTTCTGGGGCGGCTGGGGAGGGTCACTGGTCATCATGGACGTGAGCCGACGCACCACCATCACCTACATGATGAACAAGATGGCTCCCGGAGTGCTCGGCTCCGACCGCGCCGAGACGTACGTACGCGCGATCTACGAAGCACTCACCGCATGACGCGCGCGGAGCCGCGAGCCGTCGGGTGACCGGCTCCGGGTCGCCCGGCTCCTTCAGCTTCTTCTTTCGCTTCTTCTTTCGCTTCTTCTATAGCTTCTCCTTCAGCTTCTCCGACTTCTTCAAAATCTCTGAATTCTTCAACTGAGGTGATTCGACATGACGGCCAGCCAAGTCGCGGTGGTCACGGGAACTTCGAGCGGTATCGGCCTGCACACCGCACTCGGCCTGGCCCACAAGGGGCTGCGCGTCGTGGCGACGATGCGGGACACCGGCCGGGCCGGCGCTCTGCGGGACGAGGCCGCGCGTCAGGGCGTGGAGTTGGCGGTGCGGGCCCTGGACGTCACGGACCGCGACGGGGCCTGTGCCTGTCTGGACGATGTGGCAGCCGAGTTCGGGGCCGTCGACATCCTGGTCAACAACGCCGGCAGCGCCACGTTCGGCACACTTGAGCAACTGAGCGACGCCGCCTTGCAGAAGCAGCTCGACGTCAACTTCCTGGGCGTCGCCGCGCTCACGCGGCATGTGCTGCCGTCGATGCGGAAGTCCGGCGCCGGGAGGATCATCACCGTCACGAGCAATGGAGGGGTCGTCGGCGAGCCGTTCCTGGACGCGTACTGCGCCTCGAAGTTCGCCGTCGAGGGCCTGATGCAGTCCCTCGCCCCGGTGGCGGCCCGTTTCGGCGTCACGGTCAGCGTGGTCGAACCCGCCTCCGTCGTGACCGACATGATGAAGAACCTCGACACCGAAGCGCTCGCCGCGCCGAACGACCCCTACCGAGATCTCGCCGAAACCTTCTACCAGACGGCCGGCACGGTCATGGCGGGCGGCCAGACGGCCCAGGACGCGGCGGCGGTAGTGGTCGAGGCGGCGACCACGGACACCCCCCGCTTCCGCTGGCAGACCTCCCAGGCCGCCGTCGACTTCGTCGGCCTCTCCCTCGCGGACCTCGACGGCAGCAAGGTACTCGGCGCCATGTCCGCATGGCTGGACTGAGCCGAGCGGGGCGGGGGACATCGCGTACGTGCGTCTGATGGGCCGGACGAGGCCGTACGAGGCTGGGCGGCGTGTGTACGAGGCCGGACGAGACTGGGCGGCGGGCGTACGAGGCCGGACGACGGGCCGGCCCGCCCCCGGGGCGGGTCGGCCCGCTCGGACCGCGGCCGGCTACTCGGTGATCTTGACGGCGCCGGAGGGACAGATGTTGCCCGCCTGGCGGGCGGAGGACAGTTCGGCCGAGCCCTGCGGCTCCTTCTTGAGTACGGTCACGAGCCCGCCCTCGTCCTGGTCGAAGACGGCGGGGGCGGTCATGGCGCACAGGCCGGCGCCGACGCAGACGTTCCGGTCGGCGGTCACTCGCGTGGCCACGCCTTTCGCCGCCGTCACCAGGTGACCGGCAATTCGTTGACGCCCTGGATCGTGGTGGCCGGGCGGAGGTTGAGTTCCTCTACCGGGACCGCCAGGCGGAGCGTCGGGATGCGGTCGAAGAGGGCTTTGAGGATCACTTCGAGTTCCAGGCGGGCCAGGTTCTGGCCGAGGCACTGGTGGACCCCGTACCCGAAGGCGAGGTGGTGGCGGGCCGAGCGCCTTATGTCGAAGTCATCGGGGTTCTCGAAGACCGAACCGTCGCGGTTGGCTATCGCGTTGGAGACGATGACGCCCTCGTTGGCGCGGATCACCTGGCCGTCTATCTCGATGTCGGCCGTCGCGACGCGGCCGCCCACGATGTCGGCGATCGCGAGATAGCGCAGCAACTCCTCGACGGCGCCCGGGATCAGGCTCGGGTCGGCGCGCAGCGCCGCGAGTTGGTCCGGGTGTTCCAGCAGTGTGATCACGCTCAGCGAGGTCATCGAGGCCGTCGTCTCGTGGCCCGCGATGAGCACCAGGACCGCGTCCATGGCCAGGTCGTCGCGGTCGATGGCGCCCTTCGCCATCTGTTCGGTGACCAGGGTGCTGAGCAGGCCGGGGCCCGGCTCGGTCGCGAACTTGTCGACCAGCCCGCCCATGTAGTGCGCGAGTTCCTGGCGCGCGGCGACCGTGCTCTGCGCGTCTATCCCCTGGACCATGCGCCGGGAAGCGTTCTGGAAGAAGTCGTGGTCGGCGTAGGGCACGCCGAGCAGATGGCAGATCACCATGGACGGCACCGGCAGCGCGAACTGGTGGACCAGGTCGGCCGTCGGGCCGGCGGCAAGCATGTCGTCGATGAAGCCGTGCACGATCCGCTCGACGTCCGTACGCATGCCTTTGATGCGCTTGAGCGTGAACTCGCCGATCATCATCCGCCGCTTGGCGCCGTGCTGCGGCGGGTCCAGGTTGACCAACGACGGCGGGGAGGTGCGGAACGCCGCGATGCTCGGGGAGACAGAGGGGAAATCCTCGGAGAGGCGGTTGGACGAGATCCGCGGGTCGGCGAGCAGTTTCCGTGCCGTCTCGTGCTTGGTCACCACCCACGCCTGCCGGCCGTCGTAGAGGGTGACCCGCCGGAGCGGCGCCTTCGAGTCCCTGAACTCGACGTACTCCTTGGGGATTTGATAGGGGCAGGTGCGGTCGCTGGGGAAGGCTGGTGCGTCGTCTCGGTGGATTGGTGCGGCAGTCGTCTCAGTCATCGATCTCCTTGAGGACCCGACACTTAAAGAACGGTCAGTTCTCTCGCCGAGAGGCTAGGTTGCGCACTTAGGGAACGCAATGCCCCCTGAGTCAACTCTGCGGAATGACGCCGTCACCCAACGCCGATCGGGCCGCCCAAAACGGCCCCTGACCACCACAAAGACCTCCCTGCCGGGGCGAGTAACCAGAACACGCCATTTTTTCGGCGGCGTTGGGGGGGAGTTCGCGAGGGGGCGGCGGGCCGGCCGCGTCCGTATGGCAAGGGATGGAGCACGTGGCCGCCCGTGCCCGTGCCAAATCCTGCCCTCTGGCCAGGCAGCCGCCCCACAATCGCGAGTGCCATCAGTTCCTCGTATGCCGCGCGCGTACGTACACACGTCCCGTCCATGGTGAACACCAGGCCGAACCCCTCCACCCCGTGGGAGGACGGCGCAGTAAGTGACCAGTGGGCGCCTGGTGCCGCGGCGACCCGTACAGCACGCGGGAGTGGGCCAGGTCCGGCTGTCGGGATACGGCCGTCTCGATCACCGCCACAGACGCCTGCTCGTACGACACCGGCCCGACTCCCACGCGCTATCGGCATCGCGCCCGCCGCCCCGTCCGAACCAGACCTGCCCCTGACAGTATGGGGGCCCCGGTCGCAGGCCATCCGGCGATGGCGGACACGGCTGACGAACGCTGACCGACCCTTTTCCGTCGGCGGAGGCCACAACGGATGGCGTCTGCCGAGACGCGACGCGCTCCCGCGCGCTGCACTGCAGGAATTACGCGGTACAGGAAGCTGATGGCGCGTCACGCCCCCTCGCGCCGTGCCGCCCCGTGACGCGAACACCCGTGGGCCGACGGCGGAGGCGGTGTGTAGGGCGGCGCGTTCCGCTGTGACCGAGGTCAGCGGCCGGCGGGTGCCGGGGGCCCGGGCGTGGTCGGGGGCTGTCAGTGGTGGTGGAGGGCGTCGCGCAGGGCGCGGACCTGGTCCTTGAGGTTGCGTTGACTGATGGCGGCTTGGGGGAAGAGGAGGTCGAAGCCGTGGACGGCGCCGGGGAGTTGGATGAGTTCGGTGGTGGTGCCGGCGGCGGTGAGGCGGTCGGCGTAGGCGCGGCCTTCGTCGCGGAGGGGGTCGATTTCGGCGACGGTGATGAAGGTGGGCGGGAGGTTGCTGAGGTCGTCGGCGTGGAGGGGGGAGGCGTAGGGGTGGAGGTTTTCGCCGCCGGTGTAGCGCTGGAGGGCGAGGAGGAGGGCGCGGCGGTTGAGGACGGGGAGGTCATCGGCGGTGCGCAGGGATTCGCTGGTGGCGGTGGTGTCGACGCCGGGGTAGGTCAGGGATTGGAAGGTGATGTGGGGGCCGCCCAGGTCGCGGGCGCGCAGGACGGTGGCGGCGGCGAGGTTGCCGCCGGCGCTGCCGCCGGCCACAGCGATGCGCTGGGGGTCGGCGCCGATCTCGGCGGCGTGCTCGGCGGCCCATTCCAGGGCGGCGTAGGCGTCGTCGGTCGCGGCCGGGAAGGGGTGTTCGGGGGCGAGGCGGTAGTCGACGGAGACGACGACGGCTTCGGCTTCGGCTGCGTACTGCAGGGAGCGGCCTTCTTCGGCTTCGGGGGAGCCGTAGGTGTAGGCGCCGCCGTGGAGGTAGAGGATCACCGGCAGGATCGCGTCCGTAACAGGACGGTAGAGACGCAGGCGCAGTTGGCCGCCGGGGCCGGGGATGTACCGGTCTTCGACCTTGACCCGCTCGTCGGTGGGCGTCTCGGGGAGGTCGCGCAGGAGGGCGTAGCGCTGGGGGTCGGCGAGGACGTCGTCGAGGCCGTAGACGGGGAAGACGCCGGTGTCGGCGGTGTCGAGGAGGTGCTGGATCTCGGGGTCGACGGCGGGGTAGGGCATGGCGGGTGGCGCCTTTCATGGGTGTTCCGGAAGAAGCACCCTCAGTTTCTCCAGCGCGCGGGCGTCGCAGAAGTGGCCCGGGGGCCATGATGTGCAACTATTGGGCCATGACCGCTCCCGCCTCCCACCAGCCCGCTCCTCACCAGCCCGCCCCTCACCGGTCGGCGTCCCACCAGCCGGACTCCCACCAGGTCACCGTGCTCGCCATCGCGCCCGTGGTCGCGTTCGACCTCAGCATCCCGGCCCAGATGCTGGCCACCGTCCCGTCCAGCACGGACCACGCGGCGTACCGGGTACGGACCGCCACCCCGGACGGCGCCCCGGTGTCGACGGCGCACGGCTACGGCGTCACCCCGGAAGGCGACCTGTCCCTGCTGGAGCACGCCGACACCGTGATCGTCGCCGGCACCCGCTCCCCGGCCCTCCTCGACGAGGGCGTACTGGACCCGGCCATCGTGGAGGCGCTGCGGGAGGCCCGCCGCCGGGCCCGGATGGTGTCCCTGTGCACCGGGGCGTTCGCGCTCGCGGCCGCCGGGCTGCTGGAGGGGCGCCGGGCCGCGACGCACTGGCGCTACGCCGACCACTTCACCCGCCTCTTCCCCGCCATCGCGCTCGACACCAACCCGCTGTACGTCGACGACCGCGGGGTGCTGACCTCCGCCGGCGGCGCGGCCGCCATCGATCTGTGCCTGCATCTGATCCGCGAGGACCACGGCAGTTCCGTCGCGAACCAAGTGGCCCGCTACAACGTCGTCGCGCCGATGCGGGAGGGCGGGCAGGCGCAGTACATCGACCACCCCGTCTCGGAGGACGCGGGAACGTCCACGGCCGGGGCGCGCGCGCTGATGACCAAGCACCTGGACCGGCGGCTGTCGCTCCAGGACCTCGCGGCCCACTGCCACATGAGCGTACGGACGTTCACCCGGCGCTTCCGGCAGGAGACCGGCCTCTCCCCCGCCGAATGGTTCACCTCCGCCCGGCTGAAGCACGCCCGCTATCTGCTGGAGTCGACGGACCTGCCCGTGGACGACATCGCCGCCGAGTGCGGCCTGGGCAGCGGCACCAATCTGCGGCAGCACATGCGGATCAGCCTGGACACCACGCCCTCCGCCTACCGGCGCGCCTTCCGCTCCACCACCGCCGAACGCACGCCGCCCCGCCCCTGAGCCGCACCCCGATTCGACGGGCGTACGGTGCCCCGCCCCTGAGCCGCGCCCCGGCCCGACCGGCGTACGGCGCCACGCACCCCACCCGGACCGTCGGACGCGGACTCACCGGCAGGTACGGAAGAACTCCGTGAGGTCGTGCGCGAGGAGTGCGGGCTCCTCGTGGGCGGCGAAGTGACCGCCGCGGGGCATGTGGGTGTACCGGGTGACGTGGTACGTGCGCTCGGCCCAACTGCGGGGCGGCCGGGTGAGGTCGGCCGGGAACAAGGCGACGGCCGTCGGCACGGTCACCCGCTCCACCCGCCGCGTCAACCCCTGGGCGTACTCGTAATAGGGCCGGAACGAGGTCGAGATGGTGCCGGTGAACCAGTAGAGCGACGCCTGGGTGAGGAGGAAGTCGTCGCTGAACCGGGAGGACAGGTCGCCGCCGCAGTCGCTCCACGCGCGGTACTTCTCCACGATCCACGCCAGCAGGCCGGTCGGCGAGTCGGCCAGGCCGTAGCTCAAGGTGAGCGGGCGGGTGCTCTGCTGGTGCATGTACGCGCCCTCCGCCGCGGACCACGCCGCCACGGAGTCGAGGTACTCCTGCTCCTCGGGGGTCACGTCGGCCGGGTCGTGGACAGCCGGCGCGGCGACCGCCATCAGATGGATGCCGGCCACGGCCTCGGGGTGGGCCTCGCCGAGCCGGGAGGTGATGCCCGCGCCCAGGTCCCCGCCGTGCGCCGCGTACCGCTCGAAGCCCAGCTCGTCGTGCATGAGGCGGTGCCAGAGCTCGTGCGTCTGCTCCGTCGGCGAGGGGCGCTGGGGCGAGAAGGCGAAGCCGGGCAGGGAGGGGACGATGACGGTGAACGCGTCGGCGGCGTCGCCCCCGTACCGCGACGGGGCCGCCAGTCGGCGGGCGAGGCCGGTCAGTTCGAGGAAGGAGCTGGGCCAGCCGTTGGTCAGGACGATCGGCAGGGCGCCGGGGCGCTCGCCGTCGAAGCGCAGGTAGTGGACGGGGGTGCCGTCGATGTCCGCGAAGTGGGACGGCAGGGCGTTGATGGCGGCTTCGTGGGCGCGCCAGTCGTAGCCGGAGCTCCAGTGGTCGACGAGGCGCCGCAGCTCGGCGGCGTCGGTGCCGGTCTCCCAGCCGCCGCCGTCGCCCCGCTCCCCTCCGCCGCCGGGCCAGGGCGTCGGCCAGCGGGTCTGGCGCAGCCGGGAGCGCAGCTCCGCCAGTTCGGCGTCGGGGACGGCGATCACGGGCGTGGAGCGGGTCGCGGGCGTGGAGCGGGCCACGGGGCCTCCAGGGTCTCGTTCTCACCCAGCACGCATGATCGTTTCCTCGGGCGAGGCGCCCAGTCTACAAATCGACGGCCTCCCTACCTGTATGCCGGCGGCCCCGCCCGTACGAGCCCCAAGGCCACCCGCCCGTACGACGGAGGCACCGCACCCGCCCGTACGACAGTCGCACCCGGCAATCGGCGCCGCCCCGCCTACGCCCCGAACCCCCGTCCCGCCGCCTGCTCCCGGAGTTCGATTTTGCGGACTTTGCCGCTGACGGTCATGGGGAAGGCGTCGAGGATGCGCAGGTAGCGCGGGACCTTGTAATGGGCGAGCCGGCCCCGGCAGTAGCGGGCCAGCTCCTCGCGGCTGAGGGTCCCGGCCCGGTCGCGGAGTATGACGCAGGCCATGATCTCCTCGCCGTACTTCTCGTCGGGGACGCCGATGACCTGGACGTCGGAGATTTTGGGGTGGGAGTGGAGGAACTCCTCGATCTCGCGCGGGTAGACGTTCTCACCACCGCGGATGATCATGTCCTTGATGCGGCCGACGATCACGACGTAGCCGTCCTCGCGCATCACCGCGAGGTCTCCGGTGTGCATCCAGTGGCTGTCGTCGATGGCCTCGGCGGTGCGCTCGGGCTCGTTCCAGTAGCCGCGCATCACCGAGTAGCCGCGGGTGCACAGTTCGCCGGCCTCGCCGCGCTCCAGGGTGACGCCGGTCGCCGGGTCGACGACCTTCACCTCGATGTGCGGCAGTACCCGGCCGACGGTGCCGGTGCGGCGCTCCAGGTCGTCCTCGCGCCGGGTCTGGGTGGAGACGGGGGAGGTCTCGGTCATGCCGTAGCAGATGGCGACCTCGGCCATGTTCATCTCGCCGACCACGCGTTTCATCACCTCGGCCGGGCAGGGCGAGCCGGCCATGATGCCGGTGCGCAGCGTCGAGAGGTCGTACGCGGCGAAGTCCGGGAGGCCGAGTTCGGCGATGAACATGGTGGGGACGCCGTAGAGCGAGGTGCAGCGTTCGCGTTCGACGGCGCGCAGGGTGGCGGCGGCGTCGAAGGACGGCGCGGGGATGACGACGCAGGCGCCGTGGCTGGTGGCGCCGAGGTTGCCCATGACCATGCCGAAGCAGTGGTAGAAGGGCACGGGCAGGCAGATCCGGTCCCGTTCGGTGTAGCCGACGGTCTCCCCCACGAAGTAGCCGTTGTTGAGGATGTTGTGGTGGGAGAGGGTGGCGCCCTTGGGGAAGCCGGTGGTGCCCGAGGTGTACTGGATGTTGACGGGGTCGTCGCTGGAGAGCTGCGCCTCGCGCTCGGCGAGCCGTTCCGGCCGCACCCCGGCCCCGGCCCGTACCAGGCCGTGCCAGGTCGGATCGCCGATGTAGACGACATCGCGCAGCGCGGGGCAGCGGGCGCGGACCTGCTCGACCATCCGCCGGTAGTCGCTGCTCTTGTGCTCGACGGAGGCGATCAGCACCTCGATGCCGGACTGCGCGAGCACGTACTCCAGCTCGTGCACGCGGTACGCCGGGTTGACGTTGACCATGATCGCACCGATCCGCGCGGTGGCGTACTGCACCAGCACCCACTCGGGGCAGTTGACCGCCCAGATGCCGACCCGGTCGCCCTTGGCGACGCCCTTGGCCAGCAACCCGAGGGCGACCTCCTCGACGGCCTCGCCGAACTCCGCGTACGTCCAGCGGCGGCCGCTCGGCACGTCGACGAGCGCGTCCCGGTCGCCGAACCGCTCGACGGCGCGGGCCAGGTTCGCGCCGATCGTCTCGCCCAGCAGCGGGGTGTCGCCGACGCCGCTCGCGTACGACAGGGTGCTCCCCGGCGCGCTCATCGGTGGTCCTCCTCTCGGAACTCCGTGCCGCCGCCCTGCGCCGTACGTTCGCGCAGTTCGATGCGGCGGATCTTCCCGGAGACGGTCTTGGGCAGCTCCGCGAACTCCAGGCGGCGGACGCGCTTGTACGGCGCGAGGGTCGCCCGGGAGTGCGCGAAGATCGCCGCGGCCGTCTCGGCGCCCGGCTCCCAGCCCGCCGCGAGGACGATGTACGCCTTGGGCACCGCGAGCCGCAGCGGGTCGGGGGCGGGGACGACGGCCGCCTCCGCGACGGCCTCGTGTTCCAGCAGCGCGCTCTCCAGCTCGAAGGGCGAGATCTTGTAGTCGGACGCCTTGAAGACGTCGTCGGCCCGGCCGATGTAGGTGATGTAGCCGTCGGCGTCGCGCGAGCCGATGTCGCCGGTGCGGTAGTAGCCGCCCGCCATCGCCTCGGCGGTGCGCTCCGGGTCGCCCTCGTACCCCGTCATCAGGCCCACCGGCCGGGCGGAGAGGTCGAGGCTGATCTCGCCCTCGTCGCCGGGCTTGCCGGTCACCGGGTCGAGGAGGGCGACGGCGAAGCCGGGGCTCGGGCGGCCCATCGAACCGGTCTTGATCTTCTGGCCGGGGCAGTTGGCGATCTGCACGGACGTCTCGGTCTGCCCGAACCCGTCCCGGATCGTCACCCCCCAGGCGCGCCGCACGGAGTCGATGACCTCGGGGTTGAGCGGTTCGCCGGCGGCGACGGCCTCGCGGGGCGGGGTGCGCAGCGCGCCGAGGTCGGCCTGGATCAGCATCCGCCAGACGGTGGGCGGAGCGCAGAAGCTGGTGATGCCGCAGCGGTCCATCTCGGCCATGAGGCGGGCGGCGTCGAAGCGCGTGTAGTTGTGGACGAAGACGGTCGCCTCGGCGTTCCACGGCGCGAACAGGTTCGACCAGGCGTGCTTGGCCCAGCCGGGCGAGGAGATGTTGAGGTGCACGTCGCCGGGGCGCAGCCCGATCCAGTACATCGTCGACAGGTGGCCGATGGGGTAGGAGACGTGGGTGTGCTCGACGAGCTTCGGCTGGGCCGTCGTCCCGGAGGTGAAGTACAGCATGAGCGGGTCGCTCGCGAGGGTCGGCCCCTCCGGGGTGTACGCGCCGGGGCACTGGTAGGCGTCCTCGTAGGCGAGCCAGCCGTCGCCCGCGCCGGCGGCGGCGCTCGTGGTGTTCGTCCCGGCGCCGACGACGATCCGCGTGTAGTCGCCCGGCACGTCCGTGAACTTGTCGCGGTCCTCGGCCCGTACGAGCACGTGGGCGGCGCGGCCGCGCTCGATGCGGTCCGCGAGGTCGGCGGGGCCGAGCAGCGGGGTGGCGGGGATGACGACGGCGCGCAGCTTCATCGCCGCGAGCGCGGTCTCCCACAGCTCGGCCTGGTTGCCGAGCATGACGACGATCCGGTCCCCGGCCCGTACGCCCTGGGCGCGCAGCCAGTTCGCGACGCGCCCGGAGCGGTCGCGCAGCGCGTCGAAGGAGAGCCGGGTCTCGGCGCCGTCCTCCTCCACGATCCACAGGGCGGTCCGCTCGTTGCCCGCGGCGATCCGGTCGAACCAGTCGAGCGCCCAGTTGAACTCCGGCGGCCGGGGCCAGGAGAATCCGGCGCAGGCCCCCGCGTAGTCCTCCCGGTGCCCGAGCAGAAAATCCCGCGCCGCGCGGAACTCTTCGGTCACGTCGGTTGCCGTCACTTGTCCTCCTCATTGCGGAACGCGCTCGTTAGCATCGTGCGACGAGTGATCTGAGTCTCACCACCCCCGGACGGGGGTGACCGCAATTCGCGAATTCGGGAGTTGACCGTGGCGCATCCGGACGAGGCGGCAGAGGTACGAGCGGCGCTGCTGCGGATGCGCCGGGACTGCGGGCTGCCGGTCGCCTTCGGCGGGCTGTTCGCGGGGCCGCGCCAGTTCCGGATCTCGGAGCTCGCCGGCACGGAGTCGGGGGCCCTGGGCGGGCTCGCGATCCGGCCGGGCACGGGGCTCGGCGGCAAGGCCGCCACGCTGAGCCGGCCGCTGTCGGTGACGGACTATCACGCCTCGCGCGTGATCAGCCACGAGTACGACGCCGCGGTGGCGGCGGAGGGGCTGCGCTCGATACTGGCGGTGCCGGTGGTCGTACGGGGCCGGGTGCGGGGCGTCCTGTACGGGGCGCTGCGCCAGCCGCTCGCGCTGGGCGACCGGCCCCTGTCGGCGGCGGTCGAGGCCGCCCGCGACCTGGAACAGGCCCTCGCCGTGCGCGACGAGACGCGGCGGCTGCTCGCCATGGCCCGGCAGCCGGCCGCCGACCCGGCCGTGTGGGAAGAGGTACGCGAAGCCCACGGCGACCTGCGGGCGCTGGCGCACCGCGTGACCGACCCCGAACTGCGCCGGGAACTCCTCGCGGCCTGCGGCCGTCTCGCCGCGGCCTCCGGCTCCGCCCCGGAACGCGGCCGGCCGCCGGTGGAACTGTCCCCCCGCGAGGTGGACGTGCTCGCCCAAGTCGCCGCCGGCACGACGAACGCCGGCGCGGCGGAACGCCTGGGCCTGCGGCCGGAAACGGTCAAGAGCTACCTGCGCTCCTCGATGCGCAAGCTCGGCGCCCACACCCGCCTGGAAGCGGTGGTGGCGGCGCGCCGGGCGGGGGTGCTGCCTTGATGTTCGCCCGGCTGCTGCCGTGACGTTCACCCGGCTGATGCCGTAACGATGCGGCCCCGCGGGACGGGTGCTGACGGGCCGCCAGGCCCCATGTCGCGGTGGGAGCCCGCCGAGGCGGCGTGGGGGGTACCACTATGGGGTGAATGGGCGGCGCGATGGCGACTCTTTCGAGTGAATTTGCCCGATGGGGTGACCCGACCCCCGTGGCGGGTCACCCCATCGGTTCTCACACCTGGTACGTCACAGACCGGCCAGCCGTTCGAAGGGGAACGGCGGCTGGGCCAGTGGGCGGACCGCGAGCCGTGTGAGCGGCAGCGCGTTGTCGTCGCCCGCCGTCCGGTTGGCGTGCAGGACGCCGCAGCCGGTGCAGCGGTGGACGAGCACCCACTCGCCGTCCTTGCGGACGGATATGGCGAGCGGTTCCATCCGCGCACCGCAGTCGGCCGCCCGGTCGCCGGGGGTGTCGTCGAGATGACGGCTCCACAGGCAGTTCGGGCAGTGGTTGCGGTGGCTGGTGCCGACGGCGCTCATCGGTACGTCGAGGCCGCAGTTGAGGCAGCGGAAGGAAAGGACACGCGCCTGTCTGGCGTTGACGCGGGTGGTACGCGGTTCGTGCTGATCGCGATGGTCGCGACGATCGCGGGACATGGTGAAGAGGACTCCTGGCTACTGCGAGCTGATGGGACCGTACGATCACCGCTCGCGCCCGAGGAGTACGCGCCGTGGTCAGCCCTGCCGGCTGGACAGCGGCAGCGGCAGCACCGCTGTTGCGGACCGTCCTCGATGACGAGAGCAGTTCCGCGGGGCCCCGGGCATACAACACCACCTCTTCCGTACCGCTCCGGCCGAGTCGCCGAAGTCCCGTGTCGCCCTCGATGAAAACCGGTGCGCTCGCCGCGCGGCAACCGGTTTTCCGCGGCGCGCGGCTACGCGTCCTCGCCGGTGCCGAGGAGACCGGCGACCCCGGGCGCGTACAGGTCGACCACCTCGTCCGCGGTCAGACCGGCCACGGCGGGGACACGCAGCAGGTAGCGGGTGAGGGCGAGGCCGAGGAGCTGGGAGGAGAGCAGCCCGGCGCGGCGGGTGTCGGTGATGGTGCGGAGGGCGGGCGCGACCTGTTCGGTCAGCAGCGCCCGTACCCGCTCGGCGGCCCGTTCGTTCGTGACGGCGCAGCGCAGCAGGAGCAGCAGCGCGTCATCCGTGGGCTCCCCCTCCCAGCGGGCCAGGAAGTGGCGCACGAGCCGGCGCGGTACGTCGGCGCGGGGCACGTCCCGCAGCTCCGGCAGGCGCAGATCGATCCTGAGGGCGGCCTCGAAGAGCTGGTCCTTGCTGCCGTAGTAGCGCATGACCATCGCGGGGTCGATGCCCGCGTCGGCGGCCACGGCCCGGATGGTGGTGCGCTCGTACCCGTGCTCGGCGAAGCGGTAGCGGGCGGCGGTGAGGATGGCGGCGCGGGTGCCGTCCGACCGCCGAGCGGCGCGGTCCTCGCGCGCGCCGCGGCTGGCGCTCTCACTGGCGCTGGCGTTCTCGCTGGCACTGGCGCTGGTGTTCTCGCTGGCACTGGCGCTCTCGCTGGGACTGCCGCTGGCGCTGCCGGTCTGTGTCGTCACGTCAACGACTGTAGGCCGATGGCCGCGGGATGCGGACGCTCGGCCGGGGCCCGCGGCCCCCTGCGATCGGCGGTCGGCGTCCCGGGCCCGTCCGCGGGACCGTAGCCCCGCGACCGGCCCTCGGCGGCCCCGGGCCCACCCGTCGCCCGTCGCCGCCCCGCCGAGCGGCCGTGGAGCGACCGTGATGTCAACAGCCCGTCAATTCGCCGTGAAGGGGAATCAACAGCATGTCAGGGCCCGGTACCGGGCCGTGGCGGGCGGCCTAGCGTGTGGAGTGCACTGTTCCGACGCCTTGCAAGGATCGTCATGCATATCAGCCGCACCCCCGCCGAGACCTTCGCCCCCGAGGTCTTCATCACCGAACCGCGCTCCGCCGGCACTCCATGCGCCGCGGAGGACGGCGACCCCTCCGATAGTCGCGAGGCAGGGCCGCTGTACGTGCCCGTACGGACCTGCCCTGCCGGTTACGCGCTGCGCGTCTTCCGCACCCCGCTCGGCACCCGGACCGCCGTCGCCTTCTCCTCCAAGCGGCGGCTTTCGCACGTCCTGGGCCCGCAGCAGCCCTTCATCCGGCTCGCCCGGCCCGCCGTGCTGGCGCTGGCCGAACCCCTCGGCATCGCCCGGCTCTCGGTGGACCCGCTGCTCACCGCCCGCCCGCCGAAGGCGCGGCGGCCCGAGCCCGGCCCGAAGCCGCGCGCGCCCCGACGGCCCTCCTGGGCACCGGACGCGGCCGGCGCGCCGCGCGCGCGAAGCGCCGCCGCGGCCGGCGCGCCGCGCGCGCGAAGCGCCGCCGCGGCCGTGGCCGCGCTCCAGGCGTTCCTCACCTGAGCACCTGATCACCTGACCCGGGCCCGTACCGCCCGCCGTCCGCTCTGGAGCCCGCGCGCCCGGACCCCGCGCGCGTCCACGCGTCAGCGTGCCTCGCTCCGAGTACTCGCCCGGCCCGTACGCGCACTCCGGCCCGTACCCGCGCCCCCGCCCGTACGCGTCCTCTCGCCGTACGCGCGCGCCCGCGGCCGTACGAGCGTCCCCCGGCCACCCGCCCTGCGGGCTGCCTCAATGCCGCACTCCTCACCCCTCCCGCTCTGACCCGAAGGAGGCACTCCCATGTCTCTGTCACTCGCGCCCGTACCACCGCCGCTGTCCCCGTCGGCCGCCGACGAGAGCAGCGCCGCGATGCCGCCGTGGCCCGCCTCGACGCGCGTCCTGCCGTCCGGCGATCTGTCGGTGGGCGGCGTCGCGCTCGCCCGTCTCGCGGACCGGTTCGGCACGCCCGCCTACGTCATCGACGAGCAGGAGGTACGGGCGCGGGCCCGCGCGTGGCGCGCGGCGCTGCCGGACGCCGAGGTGGCCTACGCGGGCAAGGCGTTCCTCTCCCGCGCGATGGTCCGGTGGGTCGAGGAGGAGGGGCTGTCCCTCGACGTCTGTTCCGCGGGCGAGCTGGAACTGGCCGCCCACGCGGGGTTCCCGGCCGGCCGGCTCGTCCTGCACGGCAACGCCAAGAGCCCCGCCGACCTGCGTACCGCGCTGCGGCTGGGCGTCGGCCGGATCGTCATCGACTCCACCGGGGAGATCGCGAGGCTCGCCGCCTTGATCCCCGCGGGGAGCCGGCAGCGGGTGCTGGTGCGCGTCGTGCCGGGCGTCGAGGCGGGTGCGCACACGTCCGTACGGACCGGGGTGGAGGGGCAGAAGTTCGGGGTGCCGGTGGCCGGCGGCGAGGCGGCGGACGCGGTCGCGCGCATCCTCGGCCAGCCCCGGCTGGACCTGGTCGGCCTGCACTGCCACCTCGGCTCGCAGATCGCGGGCCTGGTCCCGTACGTCACGGCCGTACGGCGGCTGGTGCCGCTGCTCGCCGAGATCCGCGACCGGCACGGCGTGACCCTGCCGGAACTGGATCTGGGCGGCGGCTTCGCCATCCCGTACCGCGCGGGCGAGCCGACGGTGGAGCCGCAGGCGTACGCGGACCGGGTGGGCGGCGAACTCGCCCGGAACTGCGCCCGGTTCGGGCTGCCCGTGCCCCGGCTGGCGATCGAGCCCGGCCGGTGGATCGCCGGGCCGGCGGGGGTCGCGCTCTACCACGTGCTGTCCGTCAAGCACACGGGCGACCGCACGTTCGTCGCCGTGGACGGCGGCATGAGCGACAACCCGCGACCGGCGCTGTACGGGGTCCGGTACACCGTGCGGCTGGTGGGCCGCGCCTCCACGGCGGCGCCGCGCGCGGTGACGGTCGTGGGCCGGCACTGCGAGGCGGGCGACATCCTCGCCGAGGGCGTCGAGCTGCCCTCGGACATCCGCCCCGGCGACCTCCTCGCCGTCCCCGCCGCCGGCGCCTACCACGTCTCAATGGCCTCCGGCTACAACCTCGTCGGCAGACCCCCGGTCGCCGCCGTACGCGACGGCCACGCCCGCCTCCTCGTACGCCGCGAAACACTCGCAGACCTCCGCAGCCGCGACATCGGCGCCTAACCGGCCTCCGGGAAGTTGGCCGCTGACCGGACCGCGGTCGGGACCTTCGCCACTGCCCGGACCGGGCCCGGAGCGTCGGCCGCTGACCGCACCATGGCCGGGGCGTCAGCCGCTGACCGCGCCGTGGTCGGGGCGTCGACCACCCTCCGGACCGTGGCCAGGGCGTCGGCCACTGACCGGGCCATGGCCTCGACGTCGGCCGCTGACCGGGCCGTCGCCGGGGGATCGGCCGCTCGGCGGGCCACGGCCGGGACATCCGCCACTGACCGGGCTGCGACTGTGAGTCGGCCGCCTACCGGGACGCGGCCGGGCCGTCGGCGGCAGATCCGGCCGCAGCCGGGACACCGCCGGCTGACCGGACTGCGACCGGGATGTTGGCCATTGACCGAACCGCGGCCGCAATGTCGGCCACTCGTCGAGCCACAGCCTTAACATCTGCCGCCTACCAAGCCGCGGCCCGAGCGTCTGCCACTCACCCAGCCGTGGTCCGAACAACGGCCACTCACCGATTCGCGGCCTGAGCGTCGGCCGACAGGCCGGACAGCGGCCGGGACGTCGGCGCACCGAGCGGGCCGCAACCGAGGTCGTCAGCGGCTGACCGGCCGCAACCTGGCCGTCGGCCACCGACCCGACCGCAGACGGGAGACGACCACTCACCGAACACGGCCGGGGAGGCCCGCCACTCCCCGGACCGCGGCCGGGGCCGTCCGCCACATCGGGCACAGCCCGGACGTGGGCCGCTCACCGGGCCACAACCGGCGACGTCGGCCGCTCACCGGGCCATGGCCGGAAGCCTCCGCCACTCCCCCGTACCGCCGCCGGAACGTCGGCGGCATACCGGGCCGCGGGCCGGGCGCACGGCCCTTCAGCCCCCCCGGTTGCGGGCCGTGCGGGGTGCGTGGTTGTGTGATTCGGCCCGTATATCCTGCTCTGTGCCTCAGCGGACCGAAGCGGTCCGGTCGCAGCGCGGGCCGGGCGGCGGGGTGGGTTCGGGGGGATGTGTTAGCGACCGCGACCGTGAAGGAAGACCGATGCCCGATCGCCGGAAACCGCCCCGGAGGGCCGGAGCCTCCATGAAGAAGCACTCCTGGCTTCGGCCGCCCGGAGCTTCTGGGGCTTCCGGGGCTTCCGGGGAGCCGGCCGACGCCCCGGCGGCGGAGGAGGAGCCCGGCCGGGCGGAGCCGACCGGGCGGGGCAGCATCGTGCAGGCGGCGGTCTACCGGGACGGACACCGCGTCGCGACACCGGCCACGCTCGCCGACACCTACCGGCAGTTGCACGCGGAGCCGTCCGGCATGGCGTGGATCGGGCTGCACCGTCCCAGCGAGGCCGAACTCCTCTCCCTCTCCGACGAGTTCGACCTGCACCAGCTCGCGGTGGAGGACGCGCTCGAAGCGCACCAGCGGCCCAAGCTGGAGCGGTACGGCGAGACGCTGTTCGTCGTGCTGCGCGCGGCCCGCTACCTCGACGCGCCGGAAGAGGTGGACTTCGGCGAACTGCACGTGTTCGTCGGGCCGGACTTCGTCATCACCGTCCGGCATGGCGCGGCCCCCGACCTGTCCACCGTGCGCAGCCGCATGGAGGCCACGCCCGAGCTGATGGCGCTGGGTCCGGAAGCGGTCCTCTACGCGATCCTCGACGCAGTCGTCGACGGCTACGCGCCGGTCGTGGAAGGGGTACAGAACGACATCGACGAGATCGAGACCGAGGTGTTCGGCGGCGACCCCGCCGTGTCCCGGCGCATCTACGAACTCTCGCGGGAAATGGTCGAGTTCCAGCGCGCGACCCGCCCGCTGGTGGAGATCTTGCGGCGGCTGATGGCCGGGTTCACCAAGTACGGCACCGACGAGGAGTTGCAGCGCTATCTGCGGGACGTCGCCGACCACGTCACGCACACCAGCGAACGCGTCGACGGCTTCCGGTCGGCTCTCGCCGACATCCTCGCCGTCAACGCGACGCTGGTCAACCAGCAGCAGAACGCCGAGATGCGGGCGCTCGCCGAGGCCGGTTTCGAGCAGAACGAGGAGGTCAAGAAGATTTCGAGCTGGGCGGCCATCCTCTTCGCCCCCACCCTCGTCGGCACGATCTACGGCATGAACTTCGACCACATGCCGGAGCTGCACTGGCTCCTCGGCTACCCGTTCGCGGTCGGCCTGATGGCGCTGGTCTGTGTGAGCCTGTACTTCATCTTCAAGCGGCGCGACTGGCTGTGAGGCCCCATCAGGTCCCCATCAGCCGGTTCAGCGGCCCGCCGCGGCCTTCTCACAGGTGGTGTCCCGTGCCGGCAGCCTGCCCGTGCGCAGGTAGTCGTTGACCTGCCGGTCCACGCAGGCGTTCTGGTAGAAGCCGTAGACGCCGTGGACCCGTGCCTTGAGCGTGATCAGGCGGGAGTTGGGCATCTTGTGGTGCAGGCCCTGCCCGTTGGCGTAGCTGGTGCGCGGGTCGCCGGTGGACTGGACGATGAGGCCGGGCACATCATTGCCGGTGAGCACCGGTGCTTCCAGGGGCTTGTTCGGCCAGTACGCGCACGGCGACACGCCGTTGAACAGCGGCCCATAGAGCGGGGCTTCGGCCCTGCTGGCCTCGACGTTGCGCCGGTACCAGGACAGATCGCGCGGCGCCTGCCGGTCCGCGCATATCAAGGCCATCTGGAGGGAGTTCTGGTTGTCCTCGGCCTCGCCCGGGCGGCCGAGCGCGGCGGCCAGCGCCTCCGTCGGCTGTACGGTCCGGCCCTGGGCGGCCTCGTGCAGCACCCGTATGTTCTCGGCCGCCTCCGCGAAGTCCCGGTCGTCGGACATCGTCATGGCGAGCGCGGCCGGCACCTGCTGGCCGTCGGCGGTGTACGGGCCTACGCGCAGCGGCTCGCGGGCGGCCTGCCGGGCTATGCCCTCGACGGTGGCCCGCACCTTCGCGGGCGTGTCCCCGAAGCCGTACGTGCTGTTCCGGGGCGCCGCCCAGCGCGCCCAGGCGTCCAGGAACTCCTCGTTGGCCTGGGTCGCGTCCTGGAACGTCTGGACGGCGAACCGGGCGGGGTCTATGGCGCTGTCGAGGAGCAGCCGGTCGACGCGGCCGGGGAACATGTTGGCGTAGACCGCCCCGAGGTACGTGCCGTAGGAGACGCCGAAGTACGAGGTCTTGCGCTCGCCCAACACGGCGCGGAGCAGGTCGATGTCGCGGGCGGTGTTGCGGCTGGTGAAGTGGCGCAGGTACGACATCTTCTTGCCGTACTTCCGCTGACAGGACGCCATGAGCTGTTTCTCGTAGCCCGCTTGGGCGCGGAAGCCCGCGGCGTCGTACCCGGCCGAGCGCAGCCAGTGGCCGCTGGTGCCGCAGTGCAGAGGACTGCTGCGGCCGACGCCGCGCGGGTCCATGCCGATCAGGTCGTAACGGGCGGCCAGCTTCTCGCCCATGGCGGCCTTCGACCCCAGGGGCATGTCGAGGGTGGGGCCGCCGGGGCCGCCGGAGTTGTGCATCATCAGCCCGATGCGGTGACGCGTGTCGGTGGCCTTGATCCGGGAGAAGCCGATGGTCAGCGTCTGCCCGTCGGGGCGGCTGTAGTCAAGCGGCACCCGGATCGACGCGCACCGCGCCCCGGCCTCGTCGAGGCCCTTGACCCCGCATTTCTCCCAACGCACCTTCTGCTGCTCGTACTTGGCGAGCCCGGGGGGATCGGTTCGCTGCTGGGCGGAGGCTGTCTGCATCGGGGCGAGCAGACCGGCGGCGGTGGCCGCCGCCAGCGCGGCGACGGCGGCGGTACGGCGCATGGGTCGCAGTCTCTTCACGGGAAGGAGTACTCCTCGTTCGCGGGTTGGTTGGTAGTGGTTCTTGCGACCCGAGTTGGCTGCGTGTCAACCAACTCGGGCCCTATTTCGCTTAGTTGACTAGGCGTCACTTCGGGAAAAGCTGGAAAATGTGGTCGACCGCGTCCACGACCGCCTGGGAGGCGTCCTCGCGCTGGGGGACCTCGTTGACGGCGACGAAGACGGCCCGGCCGTCCTCGGTGACGCCGCCGCGGGTCCGCGTCCCGTCGACGGTGCCGCCGTGGCCCCAGTACCGGCCCCCGGCACCCCCGTCGATCGGATAGCTGGCCAGCCCGAGCCCGTACTCGCCGCCGCGGGCGATGTCGGCGGGCATGGTGTCGCGCATCCGCGCGAGCTGCGCGGGCGGCAGCAGCTCCCCGGCCAGTTGGGCCGAGTAGAGCGTGGTGAGGTCGCGCAGCGTGGCCACCACGGCGCCCGCGGCGCCGATCACGGACGTGTTGATGAACGTGATCTCCCGCCTGCCGCCGCCCTCCACCGGCGCGTACGCCTTCGGGTGCGGGCCGCGCAGCCGCTGTTCCGGCCAGCGCGGCCAGTAGGTGTGCGCCAGCTCCAGCGGCTCGATGACCCGCCGCTCCACCTCGCGCTCGTAGCGGTGCCCGGTGACGCGCTCGACGAGCATGCCGAGCAGGATGTAGCCGAGGTTGCAGTACGACCACCGCTCGCCGGGCGGGAACTCCGGCGGCTGGGCCAGGACCCGCCGGACCACGGCCTCGGGGGTGAAGTATCCGGGGGTCTCGTCGGTGAGGTCGTCGGGGAAGTCGGGGAGGCCGCTGGTGTGCTGGAGGAGCTGGTGCACGCTGACGCGGCGGCCGTCGTTGCCGTGGCCGCGGACGACTCCGGGCAGATAGCGCTCGACGGGCGCCTCCAGCCGTACCCGGCCCTCCGCGACGAGCTGGAGCACGACCGTGGCGATGAACGTCTTGGTGTGGCTGCCCACCCGCAGCCGGGAGTCGTGCGGATACGGGCGTCCGGTGGCCAGGTCGCCGGCCCCGGCGGTCACCTCCCGCACCCGGCCGCCGGCGTCGGTGATCACCGCCTGGGCGCCCGGCAGCCCCTCCGCCTCGATCAGTCCGGCGAGCACGCGGCGGACGGCGCGCGGGTCGGGGCCGGTCCGGGCGCCGGGCGGGCGCGGGGCGGCCTGGGCCGTTCCCGCCCGGCTGTCGGGCGGGCGTGGCGGCGCGGCGTGGGCGCCCCCCGTTCCGATGCCCGCGCCCAGCACGGCCACGGCGGCTACGGACGTACCGCGCAGGACCTGGCGTCTGGTGACGGACGGGGACGCTGGGGCCGATGGGACGGCCGTGGCCAGGGGTTCTCTGTGAAGTGCTGTCATGGCACAGCAGCTTCCAGGACCTTCGGCCCCCGGCCAATAGGGCCGTCGCCACGGTGCGCGGTGCACCCAAGTAACGGCCGAATGGTGGGGGTTACCGGCTTGCGCGCGACCCGCCGCGCGTTCGGCGGCCCCGGTTCGCGGCGGCGGGCGGCGGAATCGGACAATGGAGCCATGTCCTCCGTCGCACCGCCCCCGACCCCGGCCGGCCGGCCCCCGGCCGGGCGCCACCCCGTATCCGATGTGGCGGCCTACCTGTCCGGCGTCTGGACGGTCGAGCGCGAGCTGTACGACCTGAGCGCCGGCGCGAGCGGCCGCTTCCACGGCACGGCCGTCTTCCGCCGCGAGGACGAAGGCGGCGAGGGCGGAGGGGGCGGCAGCGGCGGCCCTGCTGAAGCCCCTGCCGGCGGCGGGGTCCTGCTGCACGTCGAGGAGGGCGAGCTGACCTGGGGCGGCGCGGTGACCCCGGCGGGCCGCACCCTGCGGCTGCTCCCGCGACCGGACGGCACGGCGGAGGTGACCTTCGCCGACGGGCGCGCGTTCCACGATCTCGATCTGCGTACGGGCGGGTGGACCGCGCGCCATCCTTGCGTCGACGACCTGTACGAGGGCGAGTTCACCGTCGTATCGCCGGACGAGTGGCGGGTGAGCTGGCGCGTGGGCGGCCCGGCGAAGGACCAGCTACTGCGCTCGGTCTACCGGCGGCGCGGACCGGACGGCCACGGACGGCCGTAAGCACTCGGCTGCCGTCCCGGGCAGTGATATCCGGGCCCCTCCGGCCGGCCACGCGCACACGGCAGGACCGGGCGAGCCCGCCCTGGGCTCGCCCGGTCCCCGGCCACGCACCGCTTCCCTCCGCGCGGCCGGGGAACACCGGCCGCGCGGGGCGTCGGCTCAGGCCGTCTGCCGGTCGTCCTCCATCTCCGCGATGAGGCTCTTCGGACGCATGTCGGTCCAGTTCTCCTCGATGTACGCGATGCACGCCGCCCGGGTGTCCTCGCTGTGCACGACGTCCCAGCCCTCGGGCACTTCGGCGAAGGCGGGCCAGAGCGAGTGCTGCCCCTCGTCGTTGACGAGCACCAGGAAGGTGCCGTTCTCGTTGTCGAACGGGTTGGTCATGATTCGGTCCTCTTCGGTGACGGTGACGGTGGCAGTGGCGGCGCGGTGGCGGTGGTGCTGGTGCTGGTGGTGAAGGAGGCGGTGGTGACGGCTACCGGCCCGGGCGCCCGCCCGCGCGGGCCGCCGGTCACGCCGACGGCGCCGTGGAGTCGGAAAGCGCGTGCTGCCGCTCCACCGCCTCGTACAGGGCCTTGATGTTGTTGCTGCCGAACGTGCGCGCCCCGCGCCGCTCGATCAGCTCGTAGAACAGGGTCCGCCGCGGGTGCCGGGACTCGCTGAAGATCTGGAGCATCACGCCCGAACCGTCGCGGTCGGCGAGGATGTTCAGGTCCCGCAGCGCCGCCACGGGTACGGGCAGGTCGCCCACCCGCTCCGTGAGCGTGTCGTAGTACGTGGCCGGGGTGGACAGGAACCGCGCGCCCCGGTCGGAGACGGTGCGCACCGCCTCCGTGATGTCGTCGGTGAGGAAGGCCACGTGCTGGACGCCCGCGCCGCCGTGCGCGGAGATGAAGGCGTCGATCTGGCCCAGTTCGCGGGTGATGTCGGGCTCGATGAGGGTGAGCGTCACCTGCTCCGACGCGCTCTGCACCACCTTCGAGTCCATCGCCTGGTGCCCCACCACGATCCGCTCCTCGAAGGTCTGGGCGAACCCGAAGACCTCCTGGTAGTGGCGGACGGCCGCGTCGAGTTCGCCGGCGGGCAGGCAGACCGCGATGTGGTCCACGCTCTCGAAGAGCGCCGCGCGGGCCGGGCCGGCGGGCCGGACCTCCTCAATCAGGCCGGGCGCGAACGGCGCGCCGGCCCCCTCGCGGGAGGTGAACCGGTGCTCCACGTCGCCGAAGCCGAGCACCGACGCGAACGTCACGCGGCTCCCCGGCTCGCCGAGGATCATCGGCGGGACGGTCGGCACGGCGCCGCGCTCCACCGCCTCGGCGAAGGCGGCGTCCGCGTCGTCCACGGCGAGCCCGATGACCGCGACCCCGTCGCCGTGCCGCTGCACGTACGCGCCGGCCGGGTGGCCGCCGTCCGGTCGCACCGACGCCGAGGTCACGAGCAGGGCGATGTCCCGCTGCCGGAGCAGGATCGTGTGGCAGAACCCCAGGCCGGTGTCGGGGCCGCCGCGCCCGTGCTCGGCGAACCCGTACGCGTCGCGCAGATGGGCGGCCGTCTCCTCGGCGTCCTCCACATACAGCTCAAGATGGTCTATCGCTCGTACATCCATCCAAATTCCCCCTTTTTGGATTCACTTCTCCGCTTGGCCTGTTGGCCTTCTGGCCGCTTGGCTTCTTGGCCTCTTGGCCGCTTGCCGAACATCTCGCCGCGCTTTTGGAACGGCGGCGTCCGGCGTCCGGCGTCCAACCCGACGATTCCGCGGTTGGACGCCGCGTCGGTGAGCTCCGGAGAGTCAGGAGTCAAGAGTCATACGGTCTCGGCCACCCGGCGCTCCACGCGGACGGCGAATTCCGCCCACAGCCCCGCGCACTCGCTGGCCAGATGGGCCACGATGTTGCTGCAGTGCGGCGGGATGTTGTCGATGATCTCCTCCCACTCCTCGGCGCTGACCGTGTGGATGGCGAGCAGCCGCAGCAGGGTGCGGCCCGTCTCGCTCATCCGCAGCGCCGGGTCCGCCTTGAGCCGGTCGACGGTCGCGGTGCGGTCCTGGACCGGCGCGCGGTGCGGTACGGCCCCGCTGCCGAAGCCCTTGCGGGTGCTCACCGCCGGCCCCGGCGCCGTGGTGGCCGCGCCGTTGACGTGCCGCTTCCCCCTCGGCTTGGGCAGCGGGTCCTCGCCCCGGCGCAGCCGGTTCCGTACGTCGCGGGCGGTCTCCGGGGATATCCCCGCCGCCCGCGCGATCTGCCGCAGCGAGAGGCTGGGGTTCTCCGCGATGACCTCGCTGGCGAGCCGGCGCCCCTCGCTGCCGTTGACCGGCCGGACGCGGCCGTCCTGGCCGATCCTGCTGCTCACGGCGGTCAGCCCGCCCGTACGGCGCCTGCGGATCTCGGCGACCGTGCCGGGCGCTATGCCGGTGACGGACGCGACGATCCGGTCCGACCACTGCGGATGCGAGTCGATGATGCGCCCGGCCGCGCGCTTCCGGTCCGCGAGGGACAGCGGGAGGCCGTGCGCGATGTTCGACTCGACGGCGAGCACGAAGGCGTCGGCCTCGTCGCCGTCGAAGAACCTGACCGCGATCTTGTCGTGGCCGCAGAGCATGGCGGCCCGCAGCCGGTGCACTCCGTCGATCACCCGCATCGTCGAGCGGTGCACGATGATCGGCGGCAGTTCGGTCTGCGCCACCGTCAGCGCTTTTACGTGTTCCGGATCTTCCCCGGAGATCCTTGGTGAATCGGCCACCGAAAGCGAACTGATCTCGACTCCGACGGCCATTTGCTGATCGAATCGCACCTGCCCCGGCTCCAACGCCAGCTCCTCACGATCTGAATTCCCCCGTGCGCAGGCGAGCGCCGGCACGCCCGAGGCGTGCGTCGACGCGCCTGGCGACTCATGCGAGGCCGCCGCGCAGCGCTCCCCCGTTGGTCTGCCCCGGCGTACGGCACCGCCCCGCCGGTCAGACATCGTCCCGGCCGTGCTCTTCGGCGAACGCGGCCCGCGCCCCCGCGAAGACAGATGTATGGAGGAACAGTTCCTCGCTGTCGTCGGTCGCGGTGCGGCCATTGCCGAGCATCCCGTCGAATTGCGGGATTCCGCCCGTCGCCAAAATCACGCGCCCTCCCCCCGTTGCCCCGCCCGCGCCATGTGTCATGTGCCGACGCGTCATGTACCGGCGGCGAATTCCCCTATTCGGACTCCGACTCTAACAGCGTCCTTACCGGTCAGGCACCCCTATCCGGAGCAGCCCGACTCGTGGTGCCATGATTCGCTTAATCGGGGCAACTACCGGTGAGGACAACTCGGTACTGCATTATGCGTAAGGTTCTTCTGGCGGCGGGTCCGGCGGCGTCGGCATTGCCGGGGCATTTCGCCGGGGCGCGGCCTCCGGCGCCGGGACGAGGCGGCCGCCAGGGCCCTCGCCCGGCTTTCGCCTGTGGTCATGCCACCGTCACCGGGCCGACGGCGGCGGATTTCCCGGTATAGGCCACGCGGTTCGACCGGGGCCGCTACGACCAGCGGGGAAGGCGAGTCGTCGCGGGCACGTCAGTAAAGGTATAGGCCATCGGGAATCACGGTCCAGGAGCGTGCGGAAATCGGGGCCGACGGCCCGATGAAATCATGAGCGCGGATTTGGTACCCCTATCGGGGAATACACGGGGCACTCGGGTAATCCCCTCGGAAGCTTTGGCCGCACCGTCGACGGAACGTACTCGACATGATCGGGCCCGTCCGCCCGCGGACCGCGGAAACTCCTGGTGGACGCCGTAGCGGACGTCGAGCGCGCCACCGCGCCGCCGAGATCGGCGGTCCGTCGGCACCGACTGTCCCGCCGGTGCGCGCGCGGCGCCCGAGGGGGTACCCCTACCCGGCGGCCGGTCGCGCACGACGGGTGCGGCGACGGCCCTTTGATCCGGGCGGGTTCGTTCGCCGGAAAGAAGACAGAGGAGACAGAGGAGACAGAGCGGAAGAACGCGAAGAGCGGCGAACGGCGCACGTCCTTACCGCGGGCGCCTGCTCACGGGCCGGGAGAAGGAACGGGCCGGCGAGCCGAACCGGGTTCGCGGGAACCGCCGGGGCGCGCGGAGCGCCATGCCGCAAGGAGCGAAACGGCGGACGCTGATGAATCCGGGGTAAACACCCGGGCGAGCGCCCCTGGCGCGCCGCTCTTTGTCGTTCAACGCACGACGAGTTCAGGGGCGTTCGGACGGTATCCGGGAAATACCCGCGGCCCGCCCGCACGGCCCGTACGCCCTCCCCGCCGCCCCTGCGGATTCCGTCCGGCCGGCCGTTTCGGTCCCCCGCCGTGACCGGCGCTGGTGCCAAAAGGGGCGCTAGACCGCGCGGAGGCGGTTCTGAGCCGTGCCGTTCCCGCCGCCTTCCGCGTCGCCCGGCCCTGTGGCGTCGAGTCTGAGCTTCGCCGCGAGGTCCGTGCGGCGCTGCACGTCGAGCTTGCGGTAGACGCGGGTCAGGTGCTGCTCGACGGTGCTGACGGTGATGAAGAGCTTCCCGGCGATCTGCCGGTTGGTGTGGCCGCGGGCGGCGAGCGTGGCCACCCGCAGCTCCGCGTCGCTGAGTTCGACGGGCTGCCAGCCGGTGCCGGGCGACCACTGCCGCCCCACGAGCGGCAGGGAGGCCCCGGCCTCGGCGGCCGCGTCGGCGGACCGCGGCCCGTACGCGGACGGTTCGGCGCCGCTCTCCCGCATGAGCTGCTGCGCCTTGCGCGCGAGCGTCCGCGCCCGGCCCTCGTCGCCGAGGTCCCGGTGCGCGCGGGCCAGCGCGTCCATCGCGCGGGCCAGCTCCAGCCGGTGGCCGCGCTCGCGGAGTATCTCCACGGCCTCGCCGAGGAGCCGGGGCCGCCTGCCGGGCTCGGTGACGGCCGCGAGCACCCGCAGTGAGACCCCGCGCGTCCAGGTGCGTCCCGCGCCGCCGCGCGCCAACTGCTCCTCCGCGAGCGCCCGGGCGCGCCGCTGGTCGCCCAGCGCCAGATACGCCTGGGCGGCGTCGGTGCGCCACGGTACGAGCGCGGAGAGGTCCCGATCCCAGCCGGCCATCAGGTCGCCGCAGGAGCGGAAGTCGTCGAGCGCCGCGTACGGGCGTCCAGCCGCGAGGTAGAAGTGGCCGCGGGCCCAGAGGTAGAGCAGCCCGCCGGGGCTGTGGAAGGCCGCGTCGGGCACGGGGATGCTCAGATGGCCTGCCGCCTCGTCGAGGCGGCCCATGGCGGTCTTGGCGTACAGCAGGGCGGCGACGGGGGTGGCGATGGCGGCTCCCCACTCCTCGGGGGAGACGAGGGTGAGCGCCGTGTGCGCCGACTCCTCCGCCGCGGCGAGTCTGCCGAGCCGGATCTCGACGAGCGCCTTGGCGCCGGCGAATATCGACTGCCACATGGGGGCCCGCCGCTCCGTGGCCTCCTTGAGCAGGGCGTCGCACCAGGAGGCGGCGCGGTCGAGGCCGTCGGCGAAGAGGAGGGCGGCCAGGGCGGCGGTGACGGCCGGGAGCGTATGGTCCGCCAGCCGGGTGTCGCGCAGCAGCCGCTCCGCGCGGAGCACCACGTCGCCGCCGGGGCCCCGCTCCAGCGCCCCGTGCAACAGGGCGGCGGCCCGTTGCTGCGAGGTCTGGGCCGGGGTCGGGTCCCGCCGGCCGCCGGGCGCGCGGCCCGGGACCGGGAGGCCCGAGAACCCCGGGTAGCTATAGGCGGCCCACAGCCGCAGGAACCCCAGCTCGCGCGGTCCCCCGCCGGGCGCCCCGGGCCCGCCGTCGGCCTCCGGGTCCATGACCATGTCGTCGGCGTCGAGGGCATCGAGAACGTCGAGGACTTCGACGGCCGTGCCCACCTGTCCGAACCAGAGCAGATAGCCGACCAGCGCCCTGGCGTCGCGGCCGTCGAGGCGTCCGGCGAGCGCGGCCGCGGTGAGGCCGGGCAGGTACGGGGCGGCGGCGGACGGGCTGACGCGCCAGCCGGTGCGCAGCAGGGCCGCCCTGATGGCGAGGGTCCGCTCCTCGTCGGCGCAGATGTCGTGGGCGACGCGCAGGCAGTCCAGGGCCAGCCCGGCCGCGTCATCGGCGAGCGCCTGGTCGGCCGCCGCCAGCAGGGTGGGCAGTACCCAGGGCTCGTCGACGGGCTCGGCGACGATCAGGTGCCGGGCCAGCGCGGTCGGCGGCTGCCCGTGCGCGTACAGCACGCGGGCGGCGCGGGCCTCCAGCCGGGCCCGGTGCGGGGGTTCCATGCTCCGCAGCACGGCGGCCCGGCCCGCGTCGTGGCGGAACCAGCCGCAGCTCAGCAGCCCCATCTCGGTGAGCGCGGTGAGGCCGCGGGCGACCGGTTCGGGGCCGGTGCCGAGGACTTCGGCGAGCTGGGACTGGGCGGTGCGCGGGCCGAGCACCGCGAGCGCCCAGGCGGCGTCGCGGGTCGCGGGGTCGCTGCGGTAGAGGCACGCCGTGACGGCCTGCTCGAACGCCTCGCCCGGCACCAGTTCGGCGGAGCGGGCGCGGTCGGCGGCGTGGTAGTCCTCCAGCAGCGCCCGGAGCAGCAGCGGGCTGCCGCCGCTCAGCCGGTGGAAGTCGGAGACCAGGGGTCGGGCCCGCCAGCCCTCCTGCCCGGCGGCGATCATCTCCGTGACGCCGCGCCAGGGCAGCAGGTCGAGCCGGAGCGGGCGGCAGTTGGGGCGGCGCAGCAGCTCGGTCCGGAACCGCGGGTCCGCGGCGGGGAAGCTGCTGCTCTCGGCGAGGACCACCAGCATGCGGCTGACGTCGAGGCGGCGCGTCAGGTAGCGGACGCAGTCCAGGGAGTGGGCGTCGGCGTGGTGCACGTCGTCGACGACGAGGACCACGGGGCGCTTACGGGCCTGGGCGAGGAGGATGCCGCAGAGCCGGGGGAAGACGTCGATGGCCACTTCGGTGGGGATGGTGCCCTCGGCGCCGCGCACCGGGGCGGTGGCCGCGACGCGGTTCAGCAGCCGGGCGGCGCGGTCGGCGTCGGCGGTGGGCAGGTCCGCGCCGAGCAGCAGTTGGCGCAGCACGCCGAGGGGCTGGTCGTGGGCGGCGCCGGCCGCCGTGGCGCGCAGCAGCAGCGCGCCGGTCTCCGCGGCGCGTTCCCCGAACGCGTGCAGCAGTGCCGTCTTTCCGCCGGCCACCGGGCCGCTGACCCAGGCCACCCCGCCGTGCCCGGCGGCGCAGGCGTCGAGCATGTTCCCCAGCGCCGAAAGTTCCTTGTCGCGTTCCACCAACCTCATGAGCTGGTTTCACCCCCGAGTGCTGACTGCCGATCCGTGCCGTGGCCCTTGTCGCGCGTGGGTCCGGCGCCGTGTGGTGAGGCGCGGCGGCCGGAGCCGTTCGTGCCGCTTCGGCCCGCCGTGGTGTGCGGCGGGGGCGACGGCGGCGGTGAAGGTGGGAATGGTCCGGGAGGGGTGGTCGGTGGGCTTGCGCTTTCGCCCGGTGGCGGTACGGTCGGCCCGTGCGCGGTTCGGCGTCGGCGGCCGGTCGGCCGGCCGATCGCGTCCGTGGTGGCCACGGTCCGCGTCCGTGACGGCCACGGCTCCGGCGGCGCCGTCCCCTGCCGGCGCCCTGCCCCACCCCGTCATCCACCTATTTTTGCCTGCGCCTTACCTGGTCGCCAGTCCAATCGTGAAACAGTTTCGGGAGCTTGGGATTCCGCGCGGCGTGCTGTACGGCGGGGGCGGGCGCACAGCACGCCGGGGGCCGGGCGCCACCGGGCGCGGCGGCGGGGCCGTCACGGATCGCGGGCGACAGGCCGTTACGGCTTGCGGGCCACTCCCGCGTACAGGGAGACGGCCGCGTCGGTGATCTCGGGGCCGAGCTGGGCGCCGTCGTTGTGCCAGCGGTGCGGGACCTGTACGCCGGGTTCGAGGAGTTCCAGGCCGTCGAAGAATCGTTCCACCTGCTCCTTCGACCGCACGCGGGCGGGGATGCCGCTGCGGTGGTAGATGGAGATGACCTTCTCCCACGTCTCCGGGTCGAAGTCGGGCGTGCAGTGCGAGAGCACGAGGTAGCTGCCCGAGGGCAGGGCGTCGACGAGCCCCTGGACGATCTCGTACGGGCCGTCCGAGTCGGGGATGAAGTGCATCAGCGCGTTGAGCGACATGGCGATCGGCTGGTCCATGTCGAGCGTGGCGTGCAGTTGGGCGGCCTTCAGGATGGACTCGGGCTCGCGCACGTCGGCGTGGATGTACTCGGTGCGGCCCTCGGGGGTGCTGCGCAGCAGGGCCTGCGCGTGGATCAGCACGATGGGGTCGTTGTCCGCGTAGACGATCTTCGCGTCGGGGGCCACCTCCTGCGCCACCTGGTGCAGGTTGGGGGTGGTGGGGATGCCGGTGCCGATGTCCAGGAACTGCCGGATGCCGGCCTCGGCGAGCACCCGGGTGGCCCGGTGCATGAACAGCCGGTTGGTCTGGGCGCAGGTCTTGATGCCGGGGAAGACCGCCTCGACGTCGGCCGCGGCCAGCGCGTCGACGTCGTAGTGGTCCTTGCCGCCCAGGTAGTAGTCGTACATGCGCGCCGGGTGTGGCTTGCTGGTGTCGATGGTGCCGGGTGCGCTGCCGGTTTCGGCCATGGGTGTCCGCCCTCCGTGCTCAGGAGTGATGTGTCGGGTGTGGGTGCCGCCGGTGGTCCGGGCGTGCCGGGGCGCCGGGGGCGGGGGTGTCGCGGGCCGGTCAGTGGACGAGGAAGTCCGCTTCGCCGGCGCGTGCGCCCTGGATGAACGCCTTGATCTCGGCCTTGGTGTAGATGAGGGCGGGACCGTCGGGGTCGGTGGACTGGCGCACGGCGATGTGGCCGTCGGAGAGCTTCTTCGCCTCCACGCAGCTACCGCCGTTGGGGCCGCTCCAGGGCTTGTGCCAGCCCTCGGTGCCGAGGGCGTTGGCGGGCATTCCGTTGCGGATCTCCATCTGCGTCACAGCTCCTCTCTCAGGTCCTTGAGGATGGTCCTGGTCTGCTCGAAGGAGGCGGCCTGGACCGCCATGTGGTCCAGGGCCTCGATATAGGCCGCGACATCGGGTCGGTCGTCGAGGTACCCGGCGCCGGTGAGTCCCTCGGTGTAGATGACATCGGGCTGTTCGCGCAGCCGGCAGCGGAACAGATGGAAGGGTCCGAAGGCGCCGCGGTGCGGTCCGGCCGCGAAGGGCATGATCTGGAGCCGGACGTTGGGCCGCTGGGAGACCTCCAGGAGGTGGTCGATCTGGGCGCGCATCACGTCGGGCCCGCCGACCGGGCGGCGGAAGACCGTCTCGTCCAGGACGGCCCACACGGTGGGCGCGTGGTCCGTGGTGAGCAGGTCCTGGCGCTTGATGCGGAAGGCGACGCGGCGTTCGAGCTCGGCGGTGTTGCCGTCGGAGCCGACCGTCAGGACGGCGCGCGCGTAGTCCTCGGTCTGGAGCAGGCCGGGGACGTAGTGCGGCTCGTACGAGCGGATCAGCTCGGCCGCGTCCTCCAGGCTGACGTAGGCGCTGAACCAGTCCGGCAGGACGTCGCGGAACCGGTGCCACCAGCCGGGCTTGTTGGCCTCGCGGACCAGGGCGAGGAAGTCCTCGCGCTCCTCCTCGCTCAGCCCGTACCGCGCCACCAGCTCCTTGACGTAGGGGATCTTGAGCCCTACCTCGGCCTTCTCCATCCTGCGGATGGTCTGGTGGGTCACGTCGATGGCCGCGGCGGCCTCTTCGAGCTCCAGCCCGGCGCGCTCCCTGAGCCCTCGGAGCTGTATGCCGAGTACCAGCCGCAGGACGGTGGGCGCGCTGCCTGTCCGCGCGTCACCCATACAGCACCTCCTCAACTCTCCGGCACATCATGCCCTGCGCGAGGGTGATGAGGATAGAAGCAATCTGGGATTGCCTTCCTGAAATTATCAGGTTGACCGCTTGCCAGTTGACTGTGTCGGCACCCATAGTGATCGAGTGGCGCACCTCACGAACCACGCGCAGTCCACGCCAACGAGCCGTCCGCACGGTCGAGTTCTCCTGCCGGTAACCGACACGCCGATGCGCGCCGTGGCCTGCCGGGCTGGACCGCGAGGCCGTCGACAGACCCGCCCCCTCCGCTGGAAGGCGCTCCTCGTGCATGTTTCGCCCCCCACCCCGCAGTCGCACCAGCACCAGCACTCGCACGAGCGGGAGGAGGTCTTCCTGCTGCCGAGCCGCACGACGTCCGTGGCCGAGGCGCGGCACCGCACCCGCCAGTGGCTCGACCGCTGCGCCGTCCCCGACGGGATATGCGCGGCCGCGGTCCTCGTCGTCTCCGAGCTGGTGACCAACGCGGTGGTCCACACGGACAGCGACCGGATCTCCTGCCGGGTCCGGGCGGACACCGCCCAGGTCCGCCTGGAGGTGCGGGACAGCGGCTCGGGGCGACGCGGCCCCCGGCAGCGGAGCGCGGGCCCGGACGCGGAGACGGGCCGCGGGCTGCTGCTGGTGGGGAGCGTGGCGGACGCGTGGGGGGTGGCCGCCCCGGAGCACAGCACGGGCCACACGGTGTGGGCGACGCTGCGGATCACGGACGCCTGACGGCTCCGCTGCGCCCGCAGGACGTACGGGGGCCCGCGGGACGTACGGGGGCCGGCGGGCGTACGGCGGCGCCGGAGGTACGGGCCCGGCGCGGCCCGACGGTTCCGCACTTGCGCGCACTTCCGCACTTGCGCGCACTTCCGTGCTCCCGTGCTCCCGCAGGGCGTACGGTCACGGCGGCCGGGCCCCGGCCGTCCGTACCGACGGTCCCGCGCGCCCGCGGCCCGTACGTGCCCTCAGCCGCCGACGGCGCGGAGCATCGCCCACAGGGCGGCGGTGGAGGCGGCGAGGGTGGCCGGGACGGTCAGCAGGCCGAGACGGGTGAACTCGCCGAGGCCGGGTTCGGCGCCCCGCTCGCGCAGGACGCGCCGCCACAGGAGGGTGGCCAGGGACCCGACGTACGTGAGGTTCGGGCCGAGGTTGACGCCGATGAGGACGGCGAGCACGGGGCCGGGGCCGGCGGGGGCGGCCAGCGGCAGCAGGGCCAGCACCGCGGGCAGGTTGTTGATGACGTTGGCGAGGACCGCGGCGAGGGCGGCCGTGGCGAGGAGTTCGGGGAGCGAGCCGCCGTCCGGCAGCAGCCTGCCCATCGCGGTGCCGAGGCCGCCCGCGACGACCGCCTTCACGACGATGCCGAGCGCGAGGACGAACAGGCAGAACAGCGGGTTCGCGGCGCGTACGAGGGCGGGCACGGTGGTCCGGCGGCGGAGCAGCGCGCGCACCCCGAGGACGAGCGCGCCGCCGAGCGCGGCCCAGGCCGGGTTGGCGTCGGCGAAGGACGTGACGACGAAGCCGCCGAGCGTCAGGGCGAGGACGACGAGCGTGAACGCGGGCACGGGCGGCGCGGCGGGCTCGTCGGGGGGCCGTACGGGGTGCGCGCCGTTCGTCAGGTCGGCGCGGAAGAAGCGGCGGAAGACCGCGTACTCGACGGCGATGGCGGCGAGCCACGGCAGGGCCATCAGCGCGGCGAAGCGGGTGAAGGTCAGGCCGCTGGCGGCGAACGCCAGCAGGTTGGTGAGATTGGAGACCGGCAGCAGCAGGGACGCGGAGTTGGCGAGGTGCGCGGTGGCGTAGGCGTGCGGCCGGACGCGGGCGCCCACCCGGGCGGCGGTCGCGAAGACGACGGGGGTCAACAGCACCACGGTGGCGTCCAGGCTGAGCACGGCCGTGACGACGGCCGCCACCGCGAAAACGCCGCCCAGCAGCCGCCCCGGACTGCCGCCGCCCCGCCGCGCCACCGCGTCCCCGGCGGCCGCGAAGAGCCCGTCGTCGTCGCAGAGCCGGGCCAGCGCGAGCACCGCCGCGAGGAAGCCGACGACGGGCAGCAGGGTGCGGGTCTGCTGCCACGCGTCGGCGGGCGACACCGCGCCGATGGCGACCACGACGGCCGCCGCGGGCACGGCCGCCACCGCCTCCGGCAGCCCCCGGGGCCGTACGACCGCGAAGGCCAGCACCGCCAGCAGCAGAAAAACCGCGACCGTCTCGTGCACGGCGCTCACGGGGCGGGGCTCACGGTGCTCGGTCCTTCCGGCGTCGCGTACGGCCGAACGGCACGGCACGGCTTCAGGTCAACGGCTGCTGCCCGAAGCGTACGAGCTTCGGAGCCCGGCCGGGGAACCGGCGGCGCGCGGGGGGTCAGGCGAGCGGGCCCCGGTGGCCGATGGGGCCGACGGGGCCGGTGGACGGCCGTACGTCGTGGTGGATCGGGGTGTGGGCGCCGGTGAGGGGGGCGCCGGTGCCGCCCCGGCGGGACGCGACGATCTCGCCGCCGATGGACAGGGCCGTCTCCTCGGGGGTGCGGGCGCCGAGGTCGAGGCCGATCGGGGAGTGCAGGCGGGCCAGCTCGGGCTCGGTGAGGCCGGCGGCGCGCAGCCGGGCGAGGCGGTCGAGGTGGGTGCGGCGGGAGCCCAGCGCGCCGACGTAGGCGACGGGCAGCCGCAGGGCCCGTTCCAGCAGGGGCACGTCGAACTTGGCGTCGTGGGTGAGGACACAGAGGACGGCGCGGCCGTCGAGCCGCTGGGTGTCGAGGTAGCGGTGCGGCCAGTCGACGACGATCTCGTCGGCGTCGGGGAAGCGCCGGCGGGTGGTGAAGACGGGACGGGCGTCGCAGACGGTGACGTGGTAGCCGAGCAGTTTGCCGACGGTGACGAGGGCGGCGGCGAAGTCTATGGCGCCGAAGACGATCATGCGGGGCGGCGGGGCGCTGGACTCCACGAGGAGGACGGCGCGCGGTCCGCACTGCTCCGGGGCCGCCGGGTGGGCGTCCGCCGCACCCAGCGGCGCCGCCACCGCCTCCGCGCCGACCGTCAGCGTGCCCGTACGCCCCGCGTCGAGCATCGCGCGGGCCTCGGCGGCGGCGGTCCGGTCGAGTTCGGGCGAGCCGCCGAGCGTCCCCTCGTACGGTCCGTCGGGCCGTACGAGCAGGGCGCGGCCCAGTGGCGCGGCCGTGCCCCCGACGACCCGGGCGAGCGCCGCCGGCTCGCCGGCCGCGGCGGCGGCCAGGGCGGCGGCGAGCGTTGGTACGTGCGCCGCTCCGGTGCCGCCGGCGCGTACCGGCGTGATGAGGATGTCGATGACGCCGCCGCAGGTCAGGCCCACCGCGAAGGCGTCCTCGTCGCTGAACCCGAAGCGTTCCAGGACGCTCTCGCCGCTCTCCAGCGCCTCGCGGCACAGTTCGTACACCGCGCCCTCCACGCAGCCGCCGGACACGCTGCCGATCGCGGTGCCCTCGGCGTCGACGGCGAGGGCGGCGCCGGGCTGGCGGGGCGCGCTGCCGTCCGTCCCGACGACGGTGGCGACGGCGAAGTCACGGCCCTGCTCACACCATTGGCGCAGGTCGGCGGCGATGTCCAGCATGGTGGTCGACTCCCTGTCTGCCCCGGTTCCTCATATGACGCCCAGCCAGCGCTCGATCGGTCCGAGCGCGAAGTAGACGAGGAAGATAACGCTCAGCCCCCACATGAACCCTCCCGGCTCGCGCCACTTCCCGCGGGCGGCCCGGATGGCGGTGTAGGCGATGACGCCCGCGCCGACGCCGGCGGTGATGCTGTACGTGAAGGGCATCAGGGCGACCGTCAGAAAGACGGGGACGGCGGCCGAACGGTCGCCCCAGTCCACGTGCTTCGCGGTGCCCATCATCATCGAGCCGATGACGACGAGCGCCGCCGCGGCCACCTGCGCGGGCACCAGGCGGGTGACGGGCGTGAAGAACAGGCAGGCGGCGAAGAACCCGCCGGTGACCACGGACGACAGGCCCGTACGGGCGCCCTCCCCGGCCCCGGTGGCGGACTCGATGAAGACGGTCTGGCCGGAGGCCCCGGCGACGCCGCCGATCGCGCCGCCCGCGCCGTCGATGAACAGCGCCCGGGACAGGCCGGGCAGCCGCCCCCGGGCGTCGGTGAGCCCGGCCTCCGTGCCGACGCCGATGATGGTGGCCATGGCGTCGAAGAACCCGGCGAGCACCAGGGTGAAGACGATCATGCCGACGCTGATGGCCCCGATCCGGTCCCAGCCGCCGAATTCGACGTGCCCCAGGAGGGCGAAGTCGGGCATGGAGACGGCGCCGCCGTGCAGCGCGGGGGTGGTGCCGCCCCAGTCCCGGTCGGTGAGGCCGCCGAGCCGGGTGACGGCGACGGACAGGAGGGTGCCGACGACGATGCCGATGAGGATGGCGCCGGGGACGGCGCGGGCCTGGAGCATGAAGATGAGCAGCAGGGTGACGGCGAAGAAGAGGACGGGCCAGCCGGTGAGTTCGCCGGTGGCGCCCAGTTGGACGGGGCCGCCCGTGCCCTTGCCGACGAACCCGGCCTTCACCAGGCCGATCAGCGCGACGAACATCCCGATGCCCATGGTGATCGCGTGTTTCAGCGGCAGCGGTATCGCGTTCATGATCTTCTCGCGGAGGCCGGTGACCACCAGGAGCATGATGACCGCGCCGTACATCACGCACATCCCCATCGCCTGCGGCCAGGTCAGCCGCGGCACGACCTGGGCGGTCAGGGCCGCCGAGACGTTGAGCCCGGCCGCGAGGGCGAGCGGCACCTTGCCGATGAAGCCCATCAGCAGCGTGGTGAGCGCCGCCGCGGCGGCCGTCGCGGTGATGACGGCGGTACGGCCGAGGGTGTGCCCCGCGGCGTCCGGGCCGCTCAGCAGCACCGGGTTGAGCAGCAGGATGTACGCCATCGCCATGAAGGTGGTGGTGCCGCCGCGCACCTCGCGCGCGAGGGTCGAGCCGCGGTCGGTGAGGTGGAAGTACCGGTCGAGCCGGGAGCGGCCGGCGGGCGGGCGCGAGCCGTCGCCCGGGCCCGCCGCCGCGGGTCGTGGCGGTGTCGACTGGTGGGTCATGTGCCGTCTCCAGGGTTCACGGGGGCGCCCGCGTGCGGCGCGCGCGGGGTTCGGGATGGTGCGGTCGCACGACCCGGGGGACGGCCCGAGACGGAGGGAACGGATGGAACGGATGGGCATGAGCGCGGGCGTACGGACGTAGCGGCGCCCGTACGCCCGTACGGAGCGGCGGTCAGGTGCCGGTGAGGTGTTCCGGCCGCACCGGCACGCGCGTGAGGGGGAGCCCCGTCGCCGCCCGGATCGCCGCCACGACGGCGGGGGTGGCGGACAGGGTGGGCGCCTCGCCGACGCCGCGGAGCCCGTACGGGGCGGCGGCGTCGGCGAGTTCGAGGATGTCGACGGGGATGGGCGGGGTGTCGAGGATGGTGGGGATGAGGTAGTCGGTAAAGGAGGGGTTGCGGACGCGGCCGTCGTCGCCGACGACGATCTCCTCCATCACCGCGAGGCCCAGGCCCTGGGTCGTGCCGCCCTGTATCTGGCCGACGACCGACAGCGGGTTGAGGGCCTTGCCGACGTCCTGGGCGCAGGCCAGCTCGACGACCTTGACCAGGCCGAGTTCGGTGTCGACCTCGACGACCGCGCGGTGCGCGGCGAAGGAGTACTGCACGTGACCGTCGCCCTGCCCGGTGCGCCGGTCGAAGGGCTGGGTGGGGCGGTGCCGCCAGACACGTTCGACGTCGACGGCGTCGCCGGCCAGCACGTCCACGAGGTCGGCCAGGACCTCGCCGCCGTCGGTGACCACCTTGCCGCCCTCCAGCCGGAGTTCGGCGGTGGCCCACGCCGGGTGGGAGGCGCCGAACCGGGCCCGCCCCCGCTCCAGGACCTCGGCCCGGACCGCCTCGCAGGCGTGCTTGACCGCGCCGCCGGTGACGTACGTCTGGCGGGAGGCGGAGGTGGAGCCCGCCGAGCCGACGCGGGTGTCGGCGGGGTGGATGGTGACCTGGGCGACGCCGAGTTCGGTACGGGCGATCTGGGCGTGCACGGTGACGCCGCCCTGGCCGACCTCGGCCGCCGCGGTGTGCACGACGGCGACGGGCTCGCCGCCGACCGCCTCCAGGCGGACGCGGGCCGTGGAGAAGTCGTCGAACCCCTCGGAGAAGCCGACGTTCTTTATCCCCACCGCGTAGCCGACGCCCCGCACGACGCCCTCGCCGTGGGTGGTGTTGGACAGGCCGCCGGGCAGGGCCCGCACGTCGGCGCCCTCGGTCGTCTCCCACTGCTTCTCCGGCGGCAGCGGCAGCGCCTTGACGCGGCGCAGCAGTTCGGCGACCGGGGCGGGCGCGTCGACGGCCTGCCCGGTGGGCATCAGGGTGCCCTGGGACATGGCGTTCCGCCGCCGCAGCTCCACCGGGTCCATGGCCAGCTCCGCGGCGAGCCGGTCCATCTGGGCCTCGTACGCGAAGCACGCCTGCACCGCGCCGAAGCCGCGCATCGCGCCGCACGGCGGGTTGTTGGTGTAGAGCGCCAGCGCCTCGATGTCGACGTGGTCGACGGCGTACGGGCCGACGGAGAGCGAGGAGGCGTTGCCGACGACGGCCGGGGAGGCGGAGGCGTACGCGCCGCCGTCCAGCACGATCCGGCACGTCATGTGGGTGAGCTTGCCGTCCCGCGTCGCCCCGTGCTCGTACCGGAGCCTGGCGGGGTGGCGGTGCACATGGCCGAAGAACGACTCGAACCGGTTGTAGACCATCTTCACGGGGCGGCCGGTGCGCAGCGCGAGGAGGCTCGCGTGGATCTGCATCGACAGGTCCTCGCGGCCCCCGAACGCGCCGCCGACGCCGGACAGCGTCATCCGCACCTGGGACTCGGGCAGGCCGAGTACGGGCGCGATCTGCCGGAGGTCCGAGTGCAGCCACTGCGTGGCGATGTAGAGGTCGACGCCGCCGTCCTCGGCGGGCACGGCGAGGCCCGACTCCGGGCCGAGGAACGCCTGGTCCTGCATGCCCACCTCGTACTCGCCCGTCACGATCACCTCCGCGCGGGCCCGCGCCGCCGCGACGTCGCCCCGCACGATGGGCTGGCGGTGCACGATGTTGGGGTGCGGCACATGGGCGGCGTGCCGGTCGGTGCGGTCCGGGTGCAGCAGCGGCGCGTCGGCCGCGGTGGCGCTCGCCTCGTCCGTGACGAGGGGCAGCGGGGCGTAGTCGACCTTGATCTTCGCGGCGGCCCGGCGGGCGGTCTCGGGGTGGTCGGCGGCGACGATCGCCACCGGCTCGCCGTGGTGGCGGACCCGGCCGTCGGCGAGTACGGGCGTGTCCCTGATCTCCAGGCCGTAGTGCTTGGCGGCGGCCGGCAGATCCGCGTAGGTGAGGACGGCGTACACGCCCGGCTGCGCCAGCGCCTCGGCCGTGTCGAGGGAGCGGATCTCGGCGTGCGCGTGCGGGCTGCGCAGGGTGCAGCCCCACAGCATGTCCTCGTGCCACAGGTCCGAGGCGAACGCGAACTCCCCGGTGGTCTTCAGCGTGCCGTCGGGGCGCAGGGTCGACGCGCCGACGCCGCCCTGGGCGGCCGTGCCGAGGCCCTGCGTCAGGCCGGTGGGGGTATGGGGCGCTCCCATGGTCAGCGCCCCCTCTCGGCCGTCGGGGCTTCGGCGCGGGCGGCCGCGAGCCGCACCGCGTCGAGGATCTTCTCGTAGCCCGTGCAGCGGCAGAGGTTGCCGGAGAGCGCCTCCCGGATGTCGGCGTCCGACGGCTCGGGGTTGTGCTCCAGCAGTTCGTCGGCGGCCACGAGCAGACCGGGCGTGCAGAAGCCGCACTGCACGGCCCCGGCGTCGATGAACGCCTGCTGCACGGGGGCGAGTCGGGCGGCCTCGGCGGGGTTCTCGGGCCGGGGCCGCCAGCGCAGGGCGGCGTCGAGGGGGGTGCCCGCGCCCGTACTCGCCCCGCCTTCGCCCGTACGGTCCGGGGAGCCCTCGCCCGTACGGTCCGGGGAGCCCTCGCCCGTACTCGCACCGCCTCCGCGTTCGGCCGCGCGCTGTTCGGCGAGGTCGGCGAGGCCCTCGACGGTGACGACGGCGCGGCCCTCGGCCTGGCCGGCGGCGACCAGGCAGGCGCAGACCGGGATGCCGTCGAGGCGGACCGTACAGGAGCCGCATTCGCCCTGTTCGCAGGCGTTCTTCGAGCCCGGCAGGCCCAGCCGTTCGCGGAGCACGTACAGCAGGCTCTCGCCCTCCCAGACGTCGTCGGCCCGCTGCGGCCGGCCGTTGACGGTGAAGTTCACGCGCACGAGGCGCCTCCCTCGGTGGAGCGGCCGGGGCCGCGGAACTCGTCCCAGGTCCAGGCGAGCGTGCGGCGCGCCATGACGCCGACCGCGTGCCGCCGGTACGCGGCGCTGCCGCGCACATCGTCGATGGGCGCGCAGGCCCCGGAGCACAGCTCGGCGAACTGCCCCGCGAGCGACGGGGGCAGGGCGCGCCCCGATTCCCAGAACCCGCCCTCCGCGAGCGCCGCGTTCAGGAAGTCCTCCGCCGCGTGGGCGCGTACGGGCGTGGGCGCGGCCGATCCGATGCCGGTCCGCACGGTGCGGGTGGCGGGGTGGAGGGCGAGGCCGAAGGCGCAGAGGGCGATGACCATGGCGTTGCGGGTGCCGACCTTGGAGAACTGCTGGGGCCCGTCCGCCCTGCGGATACGGACGGCCCGGATCAGCTCGTCCGGGGCGAGCGCGTTGCGTTTGACGCCCGTATAGAACTCGTCGACCGGGATGAGGCGAGTGCCGCGCACCGACGCGGCCTCGATCTCGGCGCCCGCGGCGAGCAGCGCGGGATGGCAGTCGCCCGCCGGGGAGGCGGCCCCGAGGTTGCCGCCGACGGTGCCGCGGTGGCGGATCTGCGGGGAGCCCACGGTGTGCGCGGCCAGCGCGAGGCCGGGCAGCTCCGGGCGGAGCCGCTCCATGATCCGGGTGTAGGGGACGGCGGCGCCGAGGCGTACGTACTCCTCGCCGGTCTCCCACTCGGTGAGCTCGTCGACGCGGCCGAGGTCGAGCAGGTGCTCGGGCCGCCGCTGGTCGAAGTTGATCTCGACCATCACGTCGGTGCCGCCCGCGATGGGCACGGCCGCGGGGTGCTCGGCCTTGGCGGCGAGCGCGTCCGCCCAGCCGGTGGGGCGCAGGAAGTCCATGGGTGGGATCTCTTCTCGATCGACGAGTTCGAGGGGCTGGGTCTGTACGTGCGTCTGGAGGTGCGTCGGGCGCTGGGGCTGGAGCTGAGTCTCGCGCTGGGTCTGGCCATGGGCCTGGAGCCGGCTCGTGCGCCAAGTACACAGAGGAGGCGGCCTCCGAATGCAGTCACCGAAACCATGAAGCGGTTCGCTGGTCGCGGGCCCGGTCTTGTAGATTCGAACGAGAGACAGGGCCCACCGGGCCGGGCGACCTCACCGCATTCCACCGGTGACGACACGACAGATCGGCGGAGACGACGATGCGGCTGCGCGCACTGCTGGAGACCGAGGCCCTGGGCCTGCGGCTGCTCGGTGGCGAAGACGAACTGGAGCGCACCGTCCGCGGCGTGATGACCACCGATCTGCGGGACCCGAGCCGGTATCTGTCCGGCGGCGAGCTGGTGCTGACCGGCCTCGCCTGGCGGCGCGAGCCGGAGGACTCCGAGCGGTTCGTCCGTATTCTCGCGGCGGCCGGCGTCGCCGGGCTCGCGGCGGGCGAGGCGGAGTGGGGAGCCGCGCCGGAGGATCTGGTGCTGGCCTGCGCCCGCCACCGGCTGCCGCTCTTCGCGGTCGTGGAGTCCGTGTCGTTCGCGTCGATCACCGAGCATGTGGTGCGGCAGGTCTCCGGCGAGCGCGCCGGCGACTTGGCGGCCGTCGTCGACCGGCACCGCCGGCTGATGACCGCGGGCCCCGCCGGCGGCGGGCCGGACGCCGTGCTCGACCTGCTCGGCTCGGACCTGGACCTGCGGGCCTGGGTGCTCTCCCCCACCGGCCGCCGGATCGCGGGGGCCGCCCCGGCCGGGGCCGGGCCGGAGCTGTCCGCCGAGATCCGTGCCGCGCTCGCGGGCGAGCAGTTGGCCGCCTCCCGTACGGGCCGCCCCGGCCCGTACCGCTGCACGGCCGGTGGCGGTACGTACTCCCTCTTCCCGGTCCGCGGCGGCGGGCGCGAGCCGCGCGAGACGGCGCTCTCGGACTGGGTGCTGGCCGTCGAGGCGGACGCCGGCGACTGGCCGGCGGAACGGCTCGACCTGCTGCACGGCGTCACGCAGTTGATCGCGGTGGAACGGGACCGGCGGGACGCGGCGCGTACGGTGCGGCGGCGGCTGGCGCAGGAGGTCCTGGAACTGGTGCAGAGCGGCGCGGCGCCCGCCGAGATCGCGGCCCGGCTGCGGGTCGCGGCCCCCGTGCTGCTGCCGGGGCTGGGCACGGCCCCGCACTGGCAGGTCGTGGTGGCGCGCGTCGAGGGGCCGGACGGAGGCATGTCGGGCGGCGGTGGAGCAGGCGGTACCGCGACCGGGCGCGCGCGGGCCGGCGGTGTCGCGGCGCAGTCGCTGCTGGAGGAGGTGCTGGTCGACCCCGCCGCCACGGGCCCCGAGCACTCCGACCGGATCGCGGTCGCGTACACGGGCGACGAGGCCGTGGCGCTCGTACCGCTGCCCGCGCTCCCCGACGACGACGCGGAGGACGCGCCCGCCCCCGGCCTGCACGCGGACACGCTGCTGGCGGCGGTGCGCGAGCCGCTGTCGCGCGGGCTGGCGGACGACGGGCGGCTCACGCTGGGCGTCAGCGCGCCCGTGCACTCCGCGGAGGGGCTGCGCGGCGCGCTGGAGGAGGCGCGGCACGCCCGCCGCGTCGCCGCCGCCCGGGCCGGCGCGGTCTGTGCCGCGGGCCATCAGGAGTTGGCCTCCCATGTACTGCTCCTTCCCTTCGTGCCGGACGACGTGCGCCGCGCCTTCACGGCGCGGCTGCTGGACCCGCTGCGCGACTACGACCGGCGTCACCGCGCCGAGCTGATCCCGACGCTGGAGGCGTTCCTCGACTGCGACGGCTCCTGGACGCGCTGCGCGACCCGGCTGCATCTGCATGTGAACACTCTTCGGTACCGGGTCGGGCGGATCGAGCAGTTGACAGGCCGCGATCTGTCCCGGCTGGAGGACAAGCTGGACTTCTTCCTGGCCCTGCGGATGAGCTGACACGCGCCCCCACGCACACGGCCCCTGGCGAACGTTCGCCAGGGGCCGTTTCGCGTGCGCGCACCCGCCGCCGAGGGGCGGCTTTCTGCGGTGATCTAGTATTTGCATACAGTATGCAAGAGCGTCCCACCTCTCGTACGGAGCCCGCATGGCGAAGTTCCCCGCGGCCTTCCGGCTCCGGCCGGACGCGCCCGCCGCGACCACCACGACCCCAGCGCCCGCCGCGACCTCCACCGCGACCGCGACCGCCGGAGCGCCCTCCCGGGCGAGCTGGGCGATGGCCCTGCTCTACCTGGGCCACCTGGTCTCCATCGACTACGTGGCCTCGGCGCTGCCGGTCCTGGTGCGGGCGGGCGGCGGCTCGCTGCACCAGGTCGCCCTCTTCGGGTACGTGACGGTGCTGTGGTCCACCCGCTTCGTCATCGCCCCCGTGCTGGACCGCCTCGCGGACTGGCGGTTCTCCTACCGCCTCCAGCTCCTCGCCTTCCGGCTGCTGGTGCTGGTCGCGCTGAGCCTCCTGCTCCTCACCCGCTCCTGGCCCGCGCTGGCCGCCTGCGGCGTGGCCGTCGGGCTCTTCAGCGGCTGGGAACGCGCCGCCGGGGACGCCCTGGTCATGCGGGTGGCCCCGGCCCGGCACCGCAGCCGGCTCTCCGCCGCCGAGTCCATGGGCATCCTGCTGGGCACCGCGATAGGCGGCGGCGTCGCCCTCACCCTCGGCTACCGGACGGCGGTGCTGCTGGTCCTGGCCATCGGGGTGGTGACGGCCGTACCGGTGCTGCTGCTGCGGGAACGGGCGGGGGCGGCGGGCGAGGAGACCGGCGCTCGGGACCGTACGGCCGTGAACGGGTCGAGCGCTCGGGATCGTACGGCCGCGGGCTCCGGCACTCCGGACCGTACGGCCGTGAACGGGTCGAGCGCTCGGGATCGTACGGCCGCAGGCTCCGGTGCTCCGGACCGTACGGCCGCGGGGGCGGGCGCCCGGCTCGTCGGGCTGCTGGCCGTCGCCGGGCTGACCCTGAACTGGCTGGGCGTCGGCCTGGCGCACAAGCTGACCTCGGTGCTCATGGTGGACCAGCACCTCTCCCCCAAGACCATCGGCGCCTTCATGGGCACGGCCGGCCTGGCCATGTCCATCGTGGGCGCGCTGCTGTGGATTCCGGTGCGCCGGCTCCCCCGCCCCCGGCTGGTGCTGGCCGTGGTCTGCGGCGAGGCGCTCTCCTGCGCTCTGCTGATCGCAGCGGCCGCGCTGCACGCGGCGCCGCTCACCCTGTTCTCGGTGCTGGTCTCGCGCGTCTCGTACGCGACCTTCTCCGCGCTCTCCACGCTGCTGGCCTTCACCCTGACGCGCCAGGACCGGCCGGCCACCCAGGTGGCGTGCTTCACGGCGATCCCGTTCCTGGTCTCGCACCTGGCGATCGCGCAGTTGGTGCCGCTGGCCGGTCCGAAGGCGCTGGGGTACCCGGCGGTGTTCGCGGGCGCCACGGTGCTCACGCTGCTCAGCGCGGTCTTCCTCGCCGAGGCGGTGCGCAGGCACCACCGGGGCGTCGGCGCCGGTTCCGGTGTCGGTCCCGACGGCGGCGGGGGCGGGCTGCGCGCCGGGGCCGCCGCCGTGCCCGCCGCGGCGAGTTGAGCCGCGCGACCGTACGTACATACCTACGGGGCTGCTCGGCCCGCGCGCAGCGCCCCCGTCACCCGCCGGCCCCTCCCGGCATGCGGAGTTCCGGAAGACCGTAGACGCTGGCTGCCATGGTGGGACTTGCCGTGGGGTACGCCCGCGCCCCGAAGATCTGTTGCTGTGCTGTGGCCGCCGGGGTCGCCCTGGGGCCGGCGCCGCCCGCCGCGAGCGCGGATGTGCGGGGCCGGACCACCGAGATCCCCTGCGTCCAGGGCCGGTCCCGGCTGCTGAACGCCGCGATCGTCGCCGGCAACGAGCACCCCGGAACGCCGTGGAAGATCGTCCTCCAGTCGGGCTGCGCCTACACGGTCGCCCGCCCGTACGGGAAGGTGAACGCGCTGACCGCGGTCGCCGGCGACATCCGGATCAGTTCGCGCGGCCCGTCGGCCGCGGTGATCGCCCGTAGCCCGGGGCCGGGCACACCGCGTTTCCGGGTCCTCGAAGTGGAGACGGGCGGCCGGCTCGCCCTCGACCGCGTCACCGTGCGCGGCGGGTCCTTCGGCAGCGGCGGGGGGCTCTTCAACAACTACGGCACCCTTGCCCTCCGCCACAGCACCGTCGAGTCCAACCACGCCCGGGACTTCGGCGGCGGCATCGCCACCAACGGCGAGCGCGCCAGGACCACGCTCACGGACACGACCGTCCGGCACAACACCGCGGACTTCGGCGGCGGCGGGCTCTTCGACAACGCCGGCACCACGACGCTCACCAGGAGCAAGGTCCTCGGGAACCGGGCGATCGGCGGGGTGGGCGGCGGAATCCTCAACAACGGCGCGCTCAGCGTCCTCCGCCTCGACGGCTCGGCCGTCACGGGGAATCAGGCGGCCGAGACCGCCGGCGGAATCCTCAACGGGGGCCGCGTCACCGCCGTACGGTCCACGGTCACGGGCAATCGGCCGAACGACTGCACCGGCTCGCCGGTCCCGGTCCCCGGCTGTACGTCCTGACCGGGGCCGCCAGGAGGGGCCGTGCCGTCGTACGGCCGTACGCTCACCGCTCCCACCACGGCGGATGGACGACGCGGGTCTCGGCGACGGAGCAGGCGGTGCCGTTGACGACCTCGTGGTGGGCGAGGGACCAGCCGACGACGCCGCTGCCCTTGCGGGCCAGTTCGATCAGCCGGTCCGGCGCGCCGCCGTGGCCGGTGTCGACGGCGCAGTCGACGAGGGGCGCCCAGGAGGTGCCGTCCAGGGCGGAGGCGAAGGCGGCGACGGGCAGGACGAGGGCGGCCAGGAGCAGCGCCGCCCCCTGCTCGGCGCCGGCGAACCGCTCCCCCCAGGTGCGCGACGCCCTGGCCGGGTGGCGTCGGCGCCCACCGGGGCCGCGGCGGCCCGTCCGGTACTCGATGGTGATCCCCTGCCGCAGCAGACATGCCGTCAGCCCCGTGGCCGTTCCCCACCACGGGCCGAACAGGACGGCCATGACGATGCCGACCGCCAGCGGATTGACCGAGGCGAGGGCCAGCGCGCGCAGGGTGGCGGCCCACGAGCGGGCGCGCGGGACGGCTCCCTTCGCGGCGAAGTAGGCGAAGACCATGCGGGAGACGAGGACGGAGAGGACGGCGGTGAACAGCGGGCTGGACAGCAGCATGCCGATGAGCACGTCGGGCCAGTTCCCCGGCTCCAGCCCGGTCAGCACCTCCGTGGCCGCTTCCCCGCCGCCCACGGTGTAGGCGATCTTCACGGCGGGCAGCGCGAGGACCGCCGCCATGAGCACCGTATGCCCGGGCCCGCCCCGCGCATCACGCTCCCGTTCCCGTTCCCGTACGGGCGCGGAAGCCGAGCCGTCCGACACGGACGCGCTATCCGCCACCCTCAGCGCCCGCCCACGCCGACGCGAGCCCCGCCCGATGACGAGACATCAGCGGCCCGGCACAAGCAACACAACAAAGAGCCCATGCCCCATAGTGCGAACGCCCCCCACCCCCACGCCACCGCGGTTCCCCCGTACGAACCCCCTCTCCCCGGCCCGGCCCACGGCGGACGGCGCCCCGTCACCGTGACCTCCCCGGTCCGCCGCCTACCGCACAGATCGGAGTGGGTGTCAAGAGTGTGGGGGCTCAGGTGGTTTGGGGGGTTGGGCGCATCGGGTGGGGGGTGGGGAGGGCCTAGCATCCGGGGCAGGCGTCGTCGGCATGCACATGGCGGCGGCGCGGTCGCAGCCGGGGCCGTTGGGGCCTGGGCGTACATCGGATGGAGGGGTTCGAGCATATGCGTAGTTTCAGCCGCGTGATCGCGTCCGTGGCCGTCGGGGTGGTGGCCGTGACCGGGCCGGTGGCCGTCGGGGCGGGGGCGGCGAGTGCCGCGCCGCGGGTCGCCGTCACGGCGGAGGCACCGGCGCCGGTGGCCGCGCCGGTGGTGACGGCCGCCGGGAAGGTTCGCTGCAATCCGGCGAAGCTCATGCACCAGGCGAAGGTGTACCAGGAGAAGTCCGACACGTATAAGGCCAAGGCGCGGCACGAGATGCTGCTGGGGCATAAGAAGAAGGCCATCGCCTACAAGAAGAAGGCGCGGGCCTACGACAAGAAGGCGACGGCCTACCGCGCCAAGGCGAAGCGGTGCAGCGACGCCTGACGGGAGCGGGGAGCGGCGCCTGACGGGGGCAGGGGGGCGACTCCTGACGGGAGCGGGGAGCGGCGCCTGACGGGAGCAGGGACCTCCCGTCAGCCGCCTGCGGCGGTCAGGGGCGGGCGGCTTCTTCCCCGAGAGCCACCGTCCGCTCCCCCGGCGTGAAGGCGTGGAAGGACTGTTCCCAGGTCGCGGCGGGCCAGTGGTGGATCACGCGGCCCTCGGCGGGCCGGTATTCGGCCGTGTAGACCGTGCCGAGCCCCACGTCGTACGCGTACTGGTACAGCGGCGGGCGCAGCATCGCGGCGGCGTCGACGCCGTGCGCGCGTACGGCCGCCCGCATAGTGGCCAGCCGCTCCTGGGTCCGCGTGAACCGCTCGTGCTCCTCGGCCACCGGGAGGTTCTGATGGTTGGCCGCGCAGGCGTCGGGCGCCTCGGTGAGCGGGATGTCGGGGCCCACGTACACCGTCACGGCGCGTTCGGCGTCGACCAGCGTGATGTTCTGCGGGATGCCGACCGGTATCCCGCGCAGCGCGGCGACCGCCTCGCCGACCGTGTCACAGGTCTCCAGGAGATAGCGCAGCACGATGAGGACGCTGAAGCCGGTCCCGTGCACGTACCGGCCGCCGAAGGTGAGGGAGACGGCGAGCCCGGCGTCGTTCATCCCGTCCAGCAGCCCCCACCCCTCCTCCAGCGTCCCGATCACGGGGCGCAGGAAGCGGGAGGAGGCGATGGTGCCTTCGCACCGCGCCGGCTCGAAGTCGTAGTTGCGCAGCAGGACGCCCGGCGCGCCGGCCTGCGTGCAGCCGGAGAAGAACGGCCGCAGCGCGGCGTGCGTCAGGTACGTCTCGCCGCCCGCGCGGTCCATCTGGCCGGCGAGCCGGTCGAGCACCGGAACCAGTTCCGGCAGGTGTGTCTCGAAGAGCCGCCGGGCCCTCGCCGCCCCCGCCGCCGTACGTCCCTCCTCGCTGAGCCAGCCCTTGGCGGCCGGCCACCGCCCCTGGACATGGGCCGCCCAGCGGCCGTCGGTGCCGTCGCCGACCTCGATCGCCCGGAAGGTCTTGTGCTGTCGCGGCATGCCTCTCCCTCTCCCCATCCCCTGCTCGTTCGCCCGCTCGCCCAGGCCGCAGCCGTCGCCGGCTCGGCCGTACGCCGCGCAACCTAGCCGAAATCGGCGGCGAATTACCAGGTCAGGGCGGGGAGGCGGGCCGCTCGCCGCACCGGCCGCCCGGCGTTCCGGAATTGTGCGTGCCGGAAGGGTTGACGCGGTCATGCCCAGGCGGGGACATTGACGCCGCACGGTAAGGAAGGTTTCCTAACAGAAGGATCCCCCATGCGTACACGCACCCTCGCCGTCGGCATCGCCGCCGCGGCCACCGCTCTCGCCGTCATCCCCGCCGCCGCCCAGGCCCACAACGCGCCGTCCGGCGGGAGCGCGAAGCCCGCCGCTCACGGGCTCCAGGAGGGCTCGGTCAGCGCGGCGGCGCTGCTGGCCAAGGTCAACGGCTGCAAACAGATATCCAAGGGCAAGTACCGTACGGACGAGGAGACTTCGGCCACCGTTCCGGTCTGCGAGAAGACCGGCGCCGTGTACTGGAAGGCCGACATGGACGTCGACTGCGACGGCCAGGTCACGTCGAAGTGCAACAAGCAGACCGACCCGTGGTTCCAGGACGACACCTACTACCACACCTCCGACGACAAGCCCCTCAACGCCGAGAAGCTGCCGTACGTCGTCGTCCCGAGCGTCAGCGGGATCTGGGACTACACCAAGTCGGGCATCAAGGGCGGCGGCGTGGTGGCCGTGATCTACAACAACCAGGTCGAGTACGCGGTCGTCGGCGACACCGGGCCCGACAAGATCATCGGCGAGGCGTCGTACGCCGCCGCCAAGGGGCTCGGCATCGACCCCGACCCGAAGACCGGCGGCGCCGAGTCCGGCGTCACCTACATCCTCTTCAAGAACTCGCAGGCCAGCCCGATCGAGAGCCACAGCGACGCCGTGCGGCGCGGCGACGAACTGGCGAAGAAGTTCGTCGCCGCCAACTGACCGCGGGGGCCCGGTATATGACGCCTTGGCCCGCCCGTACGCATCCGCGCGTACGGGCGGGCCCGCCTTACCGATAGGCCGTCAGGTGACGCACCATCAGCATCTACCGGACGTCAACTCTGCGTCTTCTCAAGCCAATCCGTCAGCATGTCGTTGACCTCCTCCGGGCGCTCCTGCTGGATCCAGTGGCCGCAGCCGTCGAGCACGCGGGACGTGACCAGGCCGGGCAGCGTGTGCGGGAACGCGGCGATCGCGTCGGCCATCCACGTGGTGGAGGAGTCGAGCCCGCCGCCGATGAAGAGCGAGGGCTGCGCGATGGGTGCGCCGTCCCAGGCCGCGAGGTCCGACCAGTCCCGGTCGACGTTGCGGTACCGGCCCAGCGCCCCGGCCATCCCGGTCCGCTCGAACTCGCCCGCGTAGACGTCGAGATCGGCCTCGGTGAGCCAGGAGGGCCGGACGCCCTGGGGGAAGCGGTCGCGGAGCCGCCCGCCCTCGGGGACGAAGAAGAGACTGCCCGCGGCGCCCTCCGACTCCTTCGGCATCGTGTCCGCCGACAGCCCTGCGTAGAACCCGGCGAGCCAGCCGCGCACGTCGGCCTCGATCTCCGCCTCGGCCCGGCCCGGCCGCTGGAAGTAGCTGACGTAGAACTCCTCGTCCCCGCCCATCATCGCGAAGGCGTCGGTCGGCCGCGGGCCGCCGCGGGGCGCGTACGGGACGCTGAGCATTCCCACGGCCGTGAAGACATCGGGCCGCAGCAGCGCAGTGTTGACGGCGATCGTCGAGCCCCAGTCGTGGCCGACAACGGTCGCGTGCTCCTCGCCGAGGGCGCGCACGACCGCGACGTTGTCGGCGACATGGGCCAGCATCCGGTACGCCTCGACCTCGGCGGGCTTCGACGAGCGGCCGTAGCCGCGCACGTCGATGGCGACCGCGCGGTAGCCCGCGGCGGCGAGGGCGGGGAGCTGGTGGCGCCACGAGTACCAGGACTCGGGGAAGCCGTGGACCAGGAGGACCAGCGGGCCGGCGCCCTGCTCCACGAGATGGATACGGCCCTCCGGGACATCCACCAGCCGGTGCCGTACGTCCAGCGCCGGCGTGGCGGGTGTGGCGGGCTGCGGCATGGTGTCCTCCGGTTGGCGCTGAACGGTCGTCGGGTCGGTGTGTGCGGGCGGACGGGTGGTTGGGCGGATGGGCGCCCGTATGTGCGTACGTCCGTCAGCCGCGTCCGCGTCACGCGGGGAGGGGCCCATACGCCCGTACGTTCATACGTCCGTATCTCCGTATGTCCGCATAGGGAGCCTCGCGGCTCGGCCCCGCGCCCTCCCCCTCGATCATGCGTGCCCGCCGCGCCGACGGCGAGGGAAATTGCCGCCGCAGCAAATTTTCCGTGATCGCCCGCGCCGCCGACCCTTCGCCCTCCTCACCCCGATGACCTGCGATCTCTTCCATACCCTTCCGGCGCGACCGGGGAGCGCGAAGCATGACGGTCCAGCAATCCCCGTCCGCCCCGCCGGGCTTCGGCCGCCCCACGGACACGACCGGCACCCGAGAGCCGTCACCCTGTTTGTGAATTGCTTCACACCAGACCCTTGGCCGGGCCCATGACTTCGTGCTGAGATGCGGACAGGTTTCCAGCTCGACGGCGCGCTTGGGGAGGGCACTGTGGCGGATACCGCCATGCGGGATTCTGGGTTGTCCGAGCCGGAAGGATCACATCCTCCCGGAGGCGATCCGCTCGAACGGGCGGTATGGAGACTGCGCTCACGCGCCTGCTGGGACGACGCCGCCGCCCTCCTCGCGCCGCGCGCCGAGACGGAGCCGGAGCCCGCGCTGCGGCGCGCCCGGGTACTGATCGAACGCTGCATGTTCACGGCGTCGGGCTGGGAGGCCGCCGCCGACGCACTGCGCTCGGCGGAGGCGCTGGCCGACGACGACGAGACGCGCGGGGCGGCGGCCTGCGAGCGCGGCAGCCTGGCGTACGCGTCCACACTGTTCGGGGTGCGGGACCGCGCCGACGAGGCCCGTTCCGCACTGGGCCGCGCGGCGGCCCTGCTGCGGCCCGGCTCGCCGACCCGCCCGCTGCTCGACTTCCGGCGCGGCCTGATCGCCCAGCACCTGTCCCGGAACCCGGCCGGCGCGTCGGCCGCCTTCCAGCGCGCCCACGCGGGCGCCACCGCCCACGGTCACCGGCTGCTGCTCTCCTCCACCTGGCGGCACGTGGCGGCCATGGCGGAAGAGGACGGCAGACTGGCCGAGGCGCGGCACGGCTTCGCCGAATCCCTGCGCATACGGGAGGAGTTGGGCTACCTGATCGGCATCGCCCCGGCCCTGGCCTCCCTGGCCGAGGTCGAGCCCGACGCCGACGAGGCGGCCCGGCTGCGGGAGGAGGCGCGCCGCCTCGTGCATCTCCTCGGCGGTGTGCCGTCGTGGCTCGCGAAGCGGCTGGAGGAGACGGCGGCGGAGTGACGGGGGCCTCGCGGCCGGCAGAGGAGTGACGCGGGCCGGGCGGGCGGCGCCGGCGCGAGACCAGTGGCCGTCCGGGCGGCCCCGGCGGCCGCCGGTACGCCCGGGTCGGCACCGGCCCGGCCCCGAGGCCGCCGGTACGCCCCGATCGGCACCGGACCGGCGGCCCAGTAGCCGCCGGTACGGGCCCGGCATCCCGACGTAAGCGGCTACGTCGGCACCTCAATGAGGCTCACGTGCCACATAATTGACTGACCATCAATTGTCATAGAGGTACACCATCCACTCATCAGGCGCCGTCAGCCCCTTGAAGCCGACCTTCGCGTAGACCCCGTGGGCGTCCGGCGTGGAGAGCAGCATGCGCCGCACCCCGTAGGTCTCCTCCTCGTCGCGGACGGCGGCGACCAGGGTCGTACCGAGGCCCTTGCCGCGCGCCGAGCTGTCGATGTAGACGTCGCAGAGCCAGGCGAAGGTGGCCCGGTCGGTGACCACGCGGGCGTAGCCGACCTGGGCGCCGGAGGCCCGGTCGTACGCCCCGAAGTTCAGCGAACCGGCTATCGCGCGGTCCTGCTTGTCCCGCGAACGGCCCAGGGCCCAATGCGCGTCGGTCGAGAGCCAGTGGTGGACGAGGGCCGCGTCGAGGCGGGCCGGGTCGCTCGAAATCTCGTAGTCGTCGCTCATCCCGAGGACCCTGCCATACGGCCCGCCCGCGCGCACCGTCGATCAGCCGCCGGCCGGTACGTCCGCGGGGGCCGATCCACGCGGACGATCAGCCTCCGATCGGTACGTCCGCGGGTCCGGCCCACGCGGCGAGCGCGGCGGCGCGTTCCGCGTGCCGGGCGGTCTCGTCGGCGGTGCGGGTGGCCCAGGCGATGTGGCCGTCGGGGCGTACGAGCACTTCGCGCACCCCGTCGAGCGCGGGGTGCCCCTCGTGCTCGGCGGCGGTGACGGCCGTGACGCGGGCGCCCCGGCCGGCGATGGCGCGCTCCGCCGCGCCGGTGTCTCCGGTGAGGCCCAGCAGCACGAACCGGCCCTCGTGGAAGAGTTCGTACGCCCGTACCGCCTCCGCGCCGGCGGCCGTCAGCCCGATGTCGGGCATGCGCTGCCCCACGAGCGGGTCGGCGTCCGGCGCGGCGGGCGGGTAGGCGATGCTCAGGGCCGAAACCTGCCCGGCGAGGCGGTGGTTGACGTCCGCCATCCCCAGCAGCTCGTCGAGGAGCCCGCGCAGCGCCGTGCCCGGGCCCCGGTACTGCGGGACCAGTATCAGCTCCATGAGCAGCGTCTGCACCGCGGTGTTCTCGGTGACGGAACGGCCGACGGGGCGGCGCTCGGCGTCGTAGCTGTCGAGGAGCCCCTGCGGCGCCCAGCCGTTCAGCTCGGCGGCGAGCTTCCAGCCCAGGTTCATGGCGTCCTGGAGGCCGGTGTTCAGGCCCTGGCCGGCCGCGGGGAAGTGGATGTGGGCGGCGTCGCCGGCCAGCAGCACGCGGCCGGCGGCGGCGTCGGGCCCCTGTGAGCGGTAGCGGTCCGCGAGCCGGGTGGCGTTGCCGAAGCGCGACAGCCAGCGCGGCTCGGCGATCCCGTAGTCCGTGCCGCAGATCCGGAGCAGGCTCGTCCGGAACTCCTCCATGGTCACCGGCTCCCGGCTCGGCACCCGCATCCGGTCTGGGTCCACGACGACGAAGCGGGTCAGCCCGCCCTCCAGCGGCGCGGCGATGATGCCTTGCCGCCGGGCGTCGGCGAGGACGGCGGGGCCGGCGTCGCAGACCGCGAAGTCGCCGAGGACGCCGGTCAGGGTCTCGTCGGTGCCGGGGAAGCCGATGCCGGCGGCCTCCCGTACGAAGCTGCGGCCGCCGTCGCAGCCGACCACGTAGCGGGCGCGTACGGCCTCGACGGTGCCGTCGGGTCCGCGCAGTTCCACGTCGACGCCGTCGGCGCGTTCGGTGAGCCCAAGGCCCTCGTAGCCGCGCTCCACCTCTACGCCGAGCTCCCGCGCCCGCTCCGCGAGCAGGGCTTCGGTACGGGCCTGGGGCAGGAACAGGGTGTAGCCGTGGCGGCTGTCCAGGGCGGAGAAGTCGAGCAGCGTTTCGAGGCCGGCGAAGTGCCAGCCGGGCCGGGTGGTGCCGCGCGTGAGGAAGCGGGGCGCGAGGCCGCGCAGGTCCATCAGCTCCACGCTGCGGGGGTGGAGGGTCAGGGCGCGGGAGTTGCGCTGCGGTTCGGTGCGGCGCTCGACGAGGCGGGGCCGAATGCCGGCCAGGGCCAGTTCGCAGGCGAGCATCAGGCCGGTGGGGCCGGCGCCCACGATGAGCACGTCGGTGTGCGCGTCCCTGGCCGTGACGAAAGCGGTGTGCGAGTTCGTGTCCAACGGAGACACCTTCCCTCATTTAGTGAACAGCGTTCACGTGAACGCTGTTCACTATACTGGGTCGCATGAGTTCTCCGTCAAGCGCCGAAGGCGCCACGAGCCCGCCCCCGAGCGCGTCCACGAGCCCGCCCGCGGGCGCGACCAGGGGCCGGCCCGCGCGGCTCGATCCGTCGCGCACGGTCGAGACAGCGCTGCGCCTGCTGGACGAGTCCGGCCTCGACGCGCTGACGATGCGGCGGCTGGCCGAGGCCGAGGGGGCGCGGGCCGGGGCGCTGTACCGCTACTTCGCCACGAAGCAGGAACTGCTGACGGCGATGGCCGAACGGATGCTGGCCGGGGTCGCGGCGGACGCCGCCGCCTCCGGCGGGGCGGGCGACTGGGGCGAGCGGCTGGCCGCGCTGGCCCGGGCCATGCGCACGGCGCTGCTCGCCCGGCGCGACGGGGCCCGCGTCTACGCCGGGACGCACTCCACGGGCCCGAACACGCTCGGCTTCGCCGAGGGCGTGACGGGGGTGCTGCGCGAGGCGGGCTTCGGCGACGAGGCGGCGGCGCGCGCCCTGATGGCGGTGAGCGCCTTCACCCTCGGCCACACCCTGGAGGAACAGGCCGCGCTCGAACCGGCAGGCGCCGACGGCTCCGAGGGCGCCGAGGGCGGCGCTCCCGCGGACCCTGAACGGCTGAGCGGCGCCGTGGCATCAGGGCCGTACCCGCACCTCTCCGCGGCCCTCCCCACCCTCGCCGAGGGCGACTTCACCGCCCACTTCGAATTCGGCCTGGGGCTGCTCGTAGCGGGCCTGCGGTCCCTGGAGCACCCCCCGTCCGGCGCGACCGCTTAATCGTTTGCCGCGGGCCGTTCCAGCCGGATAGGAAGCTCGCATGTTAAGAGGCGACAAGGTCGGGCTCAGGGCCCGATACGACGACGACATTCCGGTCCTGCGCGCCGAGTTCCTCAACGACGTGGTCATCTCCTCGCGGGCCGACGGCAGACCATGGCGGCCGGTCGCACCGGTCGCCCCGGACTCGCGGGGCCAGCGGCCGGCGGTCGGAGCCGAGGAGCCGGAGCGCGTCGACTTCTCCGTGGTGGACCTGGCGGGCGGCACCCTGCTCGGCTCCGCGACGCTGCGGAACATCGACAACCACAACCGCTCCGCGCACATCGGGCTGGGGCTGCTGCCGTCCGCCCGCGGCCAGGGCTACGGCACCGACGTGGTCGCGGTGCTGTGCCACTACGGCTTCATCGTGCGCGGCCTGCGGCGGCTGCAGATCGAGACGCTGTCGGACAACGCCGCGATGCTCCGCTCCGCCGAGCGCAACGGCTTCGTCCGCGAGGGCGTACTGCGCTCCGCGGCCTGGGTGATGGGCGAGTTCCTCGACGAGGTGATCCTCGGCCTCCTCGCCCACGACTGGAAGCCGGACCCGAACCTCCGAGCCGCGTCACCCGCGTGAAGCGCACCGTGCCGCCGTCGCGAGCCCGGTGAACGCGCCGCCTCACGGCCGCGCCCCCGTCGAGCGCCCCCTCCTCCCGCCGCGAGCCCGGCGGCGGAACGTTCCCCCCGAACCACGCGTTCCCCCTCATGCTGAGTCTGCTGACGGGGCCCGCGCTCGCCCTGCTGCCTCCGAACCCGCCCCGGCCCCGCCGAACTTACGGGCCGTCAGCCGGCGGTTCCCGTGCAGTGTTCGGTGACGAGGGTTTCGACGGTGGCGAAGTCCTGGGCGGCGAGGGCTTCGAGGAGGGCCAGGTGGTCGGCGGCGTCGGCCATGAGGTCGGCGGGGCGGGCGGACGGGGTGTGGGGGGCGGGGGGTCGCCGCGCGCGGCTGCGGTGGCGGTGGCGTCGGCGAGGGGGCGGAGGGCGGCCCAGTCGACGCCCTGGCCCGTACGGGCGAGCCGCAGCATGGCGGGGACTTCGAGCAGGGCTCGTATCTCGGCGAGTTCGGCGAGGTCGCGGGCGCTGCGGCGGGCGGAGTAGACCTCGCCGGGGACGAGTTCGCCGCCGACGAGGGCCGAGCGCAGCGCGTCGAGGATCTGGCCGCGCACGGAGTGCCGCCGCGGCATCTTCCTGGCGGCGGAGGGCGGTGCGGCCGGCGGCGCGGGGGCGGCGGCAGGACACCCGTACGCGGGCTCGACGTAGGGGCGGTCGTACGCGGGCTCCGCGTAAGGGCGGTCGTACGCGGGCTCCGCGTAGGGGCGGTCGCCGCGCGTGGTCGGTCCGGGCTGCGCCGGCACGGTCGGTGCGGGCTGCGCCGGCATCGTCGAGGTGGCCTGCGCCGGTATGCCGGTGCGCAGCCATGACGGCGCGGTCTCCGTTCGGCCCTGCTTCATCTGCTTCCTCCTGTCGTCCTTTATGAACGATAGGCGCGCCCTGTGACAGTTCAAACAGTGGAGCGATTCAACACTGGAGCAGTCAATCAACCCACGGTTCCGGTAAGGTAAGGCTTACCTGTAAATGATCGTGATTCGGTGGTGCCCCGCATGTCCACTGCCGCTGCCCTCCCCTCCTCGCCGGTCGGCGCGGCCTATACCCGGCTCTCCGAGGTATTCCCCGGACTGACCGTCACCGAGGAGCCCCCGCTGCGGGGCGACGGCTGGGTTCCGGCCGCCGAGCTCGCGGCGGGCGGCCCGGCCCTCGACGCCTTCCTCGCCTGGGACGACGCGCGGCTCCTCGCCGACTACGGGCAGCGGGCCCGCCCCGACGTCGTCGCGAGCTTCGGGCTGCACCGCTACGCCTGGCCCGCGTGCCTGCTCTTCACGGTCCCCTGGTTTCTGGACCGCCGGGTCCCCCGCATCCCCGTGGCGGGCGTCTCCTATCAGCGCGCCGCGGGCCGGATGACCGCGCGGGTCGCCTCGTTCTCCTGCCTGCCGGACGACCCGGCCGCGGCGCTGCCCGGGGCGCGGGTCGTGGCGGACGAGGAGGAGTTGCGCGCGGCCGTCCGCGCGGCGCTCGCCGAGCACCTGGAACTCGTGCTGGACGGGTTCCGGCCCCGGATGCGGCGGGGGCGGCGGGCGCTGTGGGGCATGGCGACGGACGAGGTCGTCGAGGGGCTCTGGTACCTGGGGCACCTGTTCGGCGCGGAGGCCCGGGCCAAGCGGGAGCTGGGGCTGCTGCTGCCGGGCGGCACCGGCCCGTACGTCGGGGGCGCGGCCTTCCGCGAACTGACCGGCCGCCGGGGCGAGTCGCTGGCCACCCGGGACCGGGCGAGCTGCTGCCTCTTCTACACGCTGCGCCCGGAGGACACCTGCGTCACCTGCCCACGCACCCGCGACGCGGAGCGCATTGAGCGACTCTCCGCAATATGAGCCCCGGCATTCCATCCGATCGAGTGGTGTGAATAGAACGCGAACGGCTTTCGCGTGACGCGAGTTCGAACGCGAACACCCCTATTCGTAGGCCCTTGGAGCGCACCCGCGACTTCTTCCTCCGAAATCCCTTGGCGAACAGTCGGATTCCGCCAGGATGGCGCGGGAAACGCCGTACTGCTATGCAAGGGACGCGAAATGAGACTGACCGACATATCGCTGGACTGGGCGCTTCCGAGTGCCGTGGCGCTCGTCGGGGTCGCGGTGGCGGTGGCGGTGTTCCTGCGCGGCCGACGCGCCGCCGCCGCGGAGGACGGGACCCGGCCCGGGGACACCTGGGAACGCAGCGAGGAGCGCCGGCGGCGCAAGGAGGCCGTGTACGGCAGCGCCTCGTACGTACTCCTCTTCTGCTGCGCGGCGGTCGCGGCCGCCCTCTCCTTCCACGGCCTGGTCGGCTTCGGGCGGCAGAACCTCAACCTCTCCGGAGGCTGGGAGTACTTGGTGCCGTTCGGGCTCGACGGCGCGGCCATGTTCTGCTCGGTGCTCGCGGTGCGCGAGGCGAGCCACGGCGACGCGGCGCTCGGCTCGCGGCTGCTGGTGTGGACGTTCGCGGGCGCCGCCGCGTGGTTCAACTGGGTGCACGCGCCGCGCGGCCTGGACCACGCGGGCGCGCCCCAGTTCTTCGCGGGCATGTCGCTGTCGGCCGCCGTGCTCTTCGACCGGGCGCTCAAGCAGACGCGCCGGGCCGCACTGCGCGAACAGGGCCTGGTGCCCCGCCCGTTGCCGCAGATCCGCACGGTGCGCTGGCTGCGGGCGCCGCGTGAGACGTTCCGCGCCTGGTCGCTGATGCTGCTGGAAGGCGTGCGCTCGCTCGACGAGGCCGTCGAGGAGGTGCGCGACGACCGGCGGCAGAAGGCGGCCGAACGGCTCCGGCAGCGGGAGGCCGCCAAGTTGGAGCGGGCCCGCATCAAGGCGTACAACCGGCAGCACCGGGTGTGGAGCCGCGGGCGCGGCCGTCAGGTGCCCTCGGCGCCGTCCGCCGTACCGCAGCAGCAGCAGCTCGGTTCGGAGCCCGCGATATCGGAGTCCGAGCAGTTGCCCGTACGCTCCCGCCCGACGCTTCAGGCGGTGACCGTCCCCGAGCGGGACGGCACCGCCGCTGAGCCGAAGGGGCCGCAGGAGGCGAATGAACCGAATAGACCGATCGACCTCACGGCCGAGGACGACACGCAGACGATCCCGCGGCTCGACTCCCTGGAGGAGAAACTCAAGGAGATCGAGCGGCAGTTCGGCTGAGCCGCGGCGGACCGCGGCGGACCGGGCACCATCCCATCAGGCCGGTCCGCCGTTCAGTTCGAACCACACGGCTTTTCCCACGCCGTGCGCCCGCACCCCCCAGGCGTCCGAGAGGGTGTGTACGAGTTGGAGCCCCCGCCCCGAGGTGTCGTCCGCGTGGGCCGCGGCGCGCAGCGTGGGGCGCCGCGCCATGAAGTCCCGCACCTCCACCCGGAGCCGTCCCTTCAGAAATCCGTCCGGGCCCTCGGCGATCTCGGCCGTGACCACCGCGCCGTCGTCCGTGTGCACCAGTGCGTTCGCGACGAGTTCACTCGTCAGCAGTTCCGCGATATCGGCCTGCCCCGGCACCCCCCACTCCCGCAGCATTTCCCGCAGCGACCGGCGTACGTCCGCGACCGCCGACAGATCGGCGCGCCGCAACCGCCTCTTGAGATACGGCTGGATGTCCCCCTCCACGGGTTCGGGGGCATGGTGGGGGCCGGCATCGCAATGCCGGCTCCCCGTGCCCGCCCAACCTGAAATACGCCTCTTCATTCCTCCCCGCCCCGACCGCTCCCTCGACAGCCCGGCATCGAACACGTTCACGGGAATGCATGCCCCGCGTCACCGTGCCCGACTCCTGTTGAGTCGTCAACATGGCGATATGGGGCGAGGACGGGTGCGTCATACCGGGCACGGGAATTGATGCAATGACCATGAATACGGTGACCGACGCCTAGGAGCCGTGATGCACGACGACCGACCACTGGTGGAAGGGCGCCTGGAACGGGCGCTCGGCCAGTTCATCCGGCCCGCCCAGTACGCGGAGCGGACCCCGCTGGCGCTCACCGTCTGGCACGCGCCCGGTGAGCCCGTGTCCGTACAGGAGGCGCTCAAGGGGACGTACGAGCCGTTCGAGACCGGTATGGCCTGGGGGCGGCCGTGGTCGACGAGCTGGTTCCGGCTCGCCGGCGAGGTGCCGCGCGGGTGGGCGGGGCGGCGCGTCGAGGCGGTCATCGACCCCGGCTTCTCCGGCGACGGGCCGGGCTTCCAGGCGGAGGGGCTGGTCCACGACGCCGACGGCGTGCCCATCAAGGGCATCCACCCCCGCAACCGGCATGTGGCCGTCGCCGCCCGCGCCGCCGGGGGCGAGCCGGTCCACCTCCTCCTGGAGGCCGCCGCCAACCCGGCGGTACTGCGCCACGGCTTCGCGCCGACCCGCCTGGGCGACGTGCTGACCTCGGGCGACGCCCCGCTGTACCGCTTCGCCTCGGCGGATCTGGCGGTGCTCGACGAGAACGTATGGCATCTCCTCCTCGACATCGACGTGCTCGTGGAGCTGATGAGGGAACTGCCCGCCGACCGGTCGCGGCACCACGAGATCCTGCGCGCCCTGGAGGACCTGCTGGACGCGCTGGACCTGCACGACGTCGCGGGGACCGCGGCGGCGGGCCGGGCCGCGCTGGCGGACGTCCTGGCGCGGCCCGCGCACCCGAGCGCGCACCGCGTCTCGGCGACGGGGCACGCGCACATCGACTCGGCGTGGCTGTGGCCGCTGCGCGAGACCGTGCGCAAGGCGGCCCGCACGTTCGCCAATGTCACGGAGCTGGCCGACGAATACCCCGAGCTGGTCTTCGCGTGCTCGCAGGCGCAGCAGTACGCCTGGGTGAAGGCGAATCAGCCGCACATCTGGAAGCGCATCAAGCGGGCGGTGCAGGAGGGGAATTGGGCGCCGGTCGGCTCCATGTGGGTCGAGTCCGACGCGAATATGCCGGGCGGGGAGGCGCTGGCCCGCCAACTGGTGCACGGGAAGCGCTTCTTCCTGGAGGAGCTGGGGGTGGAAACGGAAGAGGTGTGGCTGCCCGACTCCTTCGGCTATACGGCCGCATTCCCGCAGCTCGCCAGGTTGGCCGGGATTCGCTGGTTCCTCACCCAGAAACTCTCCTGGAACCAGTCGAACCGAATGCCGCACCACACCTTCTGGTGGGAGGGCATCGACGGCACCCGGGTCTTCACGCATTTCCCTTCGGTGGACACATACAACTCTCAGTTCAGCGGCGCGGAACTCGCGCACGCCGAGCGCAATTTCGCCGAGAAGGGCCGCGCGACCCGCTCGCTCGTGCCGTTCGGCTGGGGCGACGGGGGCGGCGGGCCCACCCGCGAGATGCTGGAGCGGGCGCGCCGGCTGCGGTCGCTGGAGGGGTCGCCGCGCGTCGAGATCGAGCGGCCGGCGGCCTTCTTCGCGGCGGCCGAGGAGGAGTACGGGGGCCGGGCGCCCGTCTGGTCGGGCGAGCTGTACCTGGAGTTCCACCGGGGCACGTACACCACTCAGGCGAAGACGAAGCAGGGCAACCGGCGCAGCGAACACCTGCTGCGGGAGGCGGAGTTGTGGGCTACCGCGGCCTCCCTTGACGTACCGTCATACGCCTATCCGCACGACGCGCTCGACCGGATCTGGAAGACGGTGCTGCTGCACCAGTTCCACGACATCCTGCCCGGCTCGTCCATCGCCTGGGTGCACCGCGAGGCACGCGACACGTACGCGCGGGTGGCCGAGGAGCTGACGGAGATCACGGCGGAGGCGGTACGGGCGCTGGGCGACGCACAAGATGATGCCGCCGGGCTCGCCGTGCTCAACGCCTCGCCGTACGGGCGGCGCGAGGTCGTCTCCCTCGAAGCGGACACGGCCCGCGCCCTGCCGCCCGACGCCCATACACAGCAACTGCCCGACGGGCACGTGGCGTTGATGGCCTCCGCTCCCGCGCTCGGCTCCGCGCCGCTCGGGGAAGAGGCCGCGGCGGAGGCCGTTACCGCCGTCGTCGAGGGCGGATCGTACGTGCTCGACAACGGGCTGCTGCGCGTGACCGTCGACCGCGACGGACTCCTCACGTCCGTACGGGACGTGACGGCCGGCCGCGAGGTGCTGGCGCCCGGCGCGCGCGGGAATCTGCTGCAACTGCACCCCGACCACCCCAATCAGTACGACGCCTGGGACATCGACCGGCACTACCGGCACCGGCACACCGACCTCACCGACGCGGTCTCCGTCGAGCTGACGGCGGCGGGGCCGCTGCGCGCCGAGGTCACGGTCGTACGGACCTTCGGGGCATCACGCGTCGAGCAGGCCGTGCGGCTGGACGCGGGGGCCGGGCGGCTCGACATCGTCACGGAGGCCGACTGGCACGAGTCGGAGAAGGTCCTCAAGGCCGCCTTCCCGCTCGACGTGCACGCCGAACGGAGCGCGGCCGAGATCCAGTTCGGCCATGTGCACCGGCCGACGCACACCAACACGAGCTGGGACGCGGCGCGGTTCGAGATCTGCGCGCACCGCTGGCTGCGGGTCGCCGAGGCGGGGTACGGGGTCGCGCTGCTCAACGACTCGACGTACGGGCACGACGTGACACGCGCCCCGCACGCGCACGGGCTCGGGCTCGGCACGACCGTACGGCTCACCCTGCTGCGAGCCCCGCACAGCCCGGACCCCGAGACCGACCAGGGCACGCACCGCTTCGCGTACGCGCTGCTGCCGGGGGCGACGGTGGGCGACGCGGTCGAGGAAGGACTCGCGCTCAACCTTCCGCTGCGGGCGGCGGCCGCCCCCGCGCGGCCGCCGCTGGTCGCGGTGAGCGATCCGGCGATCACCGTCGAGGCGGTGAAGGCGGCGGAGGACCGTAGCGGGGATGTGGTGGTGCGGCTCTACGAGTCGCGCGGCGGGCGGGCCGACGGGGTGCTCCGCACCGGGTTCCCCTTCACTCGCGCCGAGGTGACGGATCTGCTGGAACGGCCGCTGGAGACCGCCGAGTTGACGGGTGGCGGGGTGGCGGTGTCCCTGCGGCCGTTCCAGATCCTGACGCTGCGGCTGCGCCCGGGCCTGAGGTGACATACTGTGCCCCGGCCCGAGGTGACGTAGCGTCAGGGCCGGGGCACATTGCGGAGGTTGGAGCGGGCCATCTGGAGCATCCGGCCCACGCCGCCGTTCAGCACGATCTTGCCCGCCGAGAGGGCGAAGCCGCTGACCATCTCCGCGCTGATCTTCGGCGGGATGGAGAGGGCATTCGGGTCGGTGACGATGTCCACCAGCGCCGGGCCCTTGTGGGCGAACGCGTCGCGCAGCGCGCCCCGCACCTGCTTGGGCTTCTCGACCCGCACCCCGTACGCGCCCGCCGCCTTGGCGATCGCCGCGAAATCGGTGCTGTGGTTGGTCGTGCCGTACGACGGGAGCCCGCCGACCAGCATCTCCAACTCGACCATGCCCAGGGAGGAGTTGTTGAAGAGGACCACCTTGACCGGCAGGTCGTACTGGACGAGCGTGAGGAAGTCGCCCATCAGCATGGAGAACCCGCCGTCGCCGGACATCGACACGACCTGCCGGCCGCGGTCGATGAACTGCGCGCCGATCGCCTGCGGCAGGGCGTTGGCCATCGAGCCGTGGGTGAACGAACCGATCACCCTGCGGCGGCCGTTGGGGGTGAGATAGCGGGCGGCCCAGACGTTGTTCATCCCCGTGTCGACGGTGAAGACCGCGTCCTCGGCGGCCTCCTCGTCGAGGACCGACGCCACGTACTCCGGGTGGATCGGCACATGCTTGTCGACCTTGCGGGTGTACGCCTTGACGACGCCTTCGAGCGCGTCGGCGTGCTTCTTGAGCATCTTGTCGAGGAACTTGCGGCTGGGCTTGGCCCGCACCTTCGGCGTCAGACAGCGCAGCGTCTCGCGGACGTCGCCCCATACGGCGAGGTCGAGCTTGGAGCGGCGGCCGAGGTGTTCGGGGCGCACATCGACCTGGACGATCTTCACGTCGTCGGGGAGGAAGGCGTTGTACGGGAAGTCGGTGCCCAGCAGGATCAGCAGGTCGCACTCGTGCGTGGCCTCGTACGCGGCGCCGTAGCCGAGCAGGCCGCTCATGCCGACGTCGTACGGGTTGTCGTACTGGATCCACTCCTTGCCGCGCAGCGCGTGCCCCACCGGGGACTTCACCCGCTCCGCGAACTCCATCACCTCGTCGTGCGCGCCGGCCGTGCCGCTGCCGCAGAACAGGGTGACGCGGTCGGCGTCGTCCACCATCCGGGCGAGCGCCTCGATCTCGGCGTCGCCGGGCCGTACGGAGGGGCGCGCCGTGACGATGGCGTGCTCGATGGAACGCTCCGGGGCCTGCTCCCCCGCGATGTCGCCGGGCAGCGAGATGACGCTGACGCCGCCCTGGCCGATCGCGCGCTGGATGCCGGTCTGCAGGACCCGCGGCATCTGCTGCGGGCTGGAGATCAGTTCGCTGTAGTGACTGCACTCTTGGAAGAGCTGGTCAGGGTGGGTCTCCTGGAAGAAGCCGGTGCCGATCTCGCTGCTCGGGATGTGGGAGGCGATGGCGAGGACGGGGGCCATGGAGCGGTGCGCGTCGTACAGGCCGTTGATGAGGTGCAGGTTGCCGGGGCCGCAGGAGCCGGCGCAGGCCGTCAGCCTGCCCGTGAGCTGGGCCTCGGCGCCGGCCGCGAAGGCGGCGACCTCCTCGTGGCGGACCTGGATCCAGTCGATGGCGGCGTTACGGCGGATGGCGTCCACGATGGGGTTGAGGCTGTCGCCGACGACGCCGTAGAGCCGCTGCACCCCGGCCCTCACCAGGATGTCCACGGTCTGCTCCGCCACGGTCTGCTTCGCCATTGCGCGCTCGTCCCTTCGGGTGCTTCCGGTAGCTCCCGCTCCGGTTGTGCGGGAGCCGCCTTCCATCAACCCATGGATCGCGCCGCTATGCCTCCCAGACGACGCACGCGGTGCGGTCGGCCGCGTGCCCCCGCGCCGGAAGCCGCACGTCGGACAGGAAGACGGCGAGGCCGGGGGGCTCCGGGGCGCGCCCCGCGCCCGCGGCGGTACGGGCCCAGCGCCCGGCCAGCCGCTCGCCGAAGGCGGGTTCGCCGCGCAGCGGCTCGGCCAGGCCCGTACCGCACAGCAGGAGGGCGTCGCCGGGCCGGGCGGAGCAGACGCGGAAGCGGAAGGGTTCGGCGGGGGCGGGGGCGGCGCCCGGGCCGGGGGCCACGATGCCGAGGTCGACGGTGACGCGGTCACCGCCGGGGCCCGTGCCGGAACCCGTGCCGGGGCCCGGGTGCTCCAGGTCCCGCCAGACCCCGTCGCGGAGCCGGAAGAGGCCGCCGTCGCCGACGCCGAAGAAGACGCGCGTGCCGCACGCCGGGTCGGCGGGGAGCAGCAGACAGCGCAGGGCGGCGGAGTACTGGTCCGGATGGCGGCCCAGCTCGTGGGCGCGAGCCCGCAGCCGCCCGTACGAACGGTCGGTGAGCCGGTGCAGCCCCGACTCCAGCGCACCGCGGTGACCAGCGCGGATGTCCTCCGCAAGGCGTTCCTGGCTGCGCCCGATGGCTCCGCCGATCCACTCGCACGCGTCACGCGCGGCCCGGTGCCCGTCCGGCACCGCCCGCGCCCCGCTCGCCACGGCCACCAGCACCAGCGCCCCGTCCCCGCTCCCGAACCGCGCCAGGAGCAGCGCGTCGCGCCGCGGCTCCCCCCGACGGCGCGCCGCGTCCCCCCGCGACGACACCGCCCGAACCGTCGCGGCCCCGCACCGCGCCCCCTCCAGCACCGTATCCGGAACCAACTCGGCGAGATCGACGGGATCCGCCTCGGGCAGGCCCCCCGGCTCCGCCTCCCAGCCCACCACCCGGCCTCCGGCCCCGTCACCGTCCACCGGAGCCTGCCCCCGCGCCGGGGCTCCGCGCTCCGCTACGGATTCGGGCGCGGGCCCGTGCGCGCTCTCGGCGTCCGAGGGCCGTTCCACGCCGGTGGGAGGCTGGGACTGGGGCTGGGGCAGCCCCGGTACGTCCGAGGGCTCGGGAAGAGTCGGCGGGGCGGGGGGTGGGGGCGGCCCGGCGAGGTCCGAGGTTCGCGGCGCTTCCGGGGGGCCAGGGTGCAGGGGTGCCCCCGCAAAGTCCGGAGTTCGCGGCGACTCCGGGAGGCCGAAGCCCTCCGGGGGCCCCAGCGGGGCGGGCGGGGCCGCGGCCGCTCCGTCCGCGACGAAGCCCGGCGGGGCGGGGAGTGGGGGTGCCCCCGCGAGGTCCGGTGTTTGCCGTGTTTCCGCGGGGCCGAAGCCCTCCGGGGGACCCGGCGGTTCGGGCGGTGCCGCCGCTGCTTCGTGCCCTACGAAGCCCGGCGGGCCGGGGAGCGAGGATGGCCCCGCAAGGTCCGGGGACTCCGGCGGGTCCGGCGGGAGCGGCCCCGCGAGGCCCGGAGTTCGCGGCGTCTCCGGGGGGTCGAAGCCCTCCGGGGGGCTCGACGGGGCGGGCGAGGGCGCTGCCACTCCGTCCGCCACAAAGCCCGGCGGGTCGGGGGGCGGGGGTGACCCCGCAAGGTCCGGGGTCCCTGGCGGGGCGGGCGGGAGCGGCCCCGCGAGGTCTGGGGCTCGCAGTGTTTCCGGGGGGTCGAAGCCCTCCGGCGCCCCCGGCGGTTCGGGCGGTGCCGCCACTCCGTCCCCCGCCAAGTCCGGCGAGCCGAGGAGCGGGGGGAGCCCCGCGAAGTTCGGGGATCGCGAGGGTGTCCCCGGCGGGCCGAGTGGGGGCCCCGCGAGGTCCGGGGGGCGCGGGGTTTCTGGCGGGCCGGAAAGCGGGGGTGCTCCCGCAGGGCCCGGTGTTTGCGGCGTTTCCGGGGGGCCGAAGCCCTCCGGGGGACCCGACGGTTCGGGCGGTGCCGCCACTCCGTCCCCCACCAAGCCCGGCGGGCCGGGGAGCGAGGGTGGTCCCGCAAAGTCCGAGGCCCCCGGGGGTTCGGGCGGTGCCGCCGCTCCGTCCCCCACCATGCCCGGCGGGCTGAGGAGGTTCGAGGTGCCGTCCGGCGGGGCTGCGCCGCCGGGCGGGTCCTCTGGTGCCTCCGGCGCCTCGGGCGGGTCGGGTGGGCGCTTCGGGCCGGCGGGGCCGTAGCTGTCCTCGGGGCTGGAGGCGGAGGGCCCGGCGGGGGGCGGCTGCCCCGTCCGCTGCCAGGCGAACGTTGTTCCCTCCTCCGGAGGGGCGGGAGGCGGCGCGGTCGCGGGGGCGGGCGGCAGCGCGGTCGGTTCGCCAGGTGGCAGACCGGATGGCGGCGCGGTCACGGGGGCAGGCGGCAGCGCGGTCGGTTCGCCAGGTGGCAGACCGGATGGCGGCGCGGCCGGCGGGGCCGTAGGGCGGGCGGTTCTGGAGGAGTTGGTGTCGGGGTGGTTCTCGTCGTATAGCTGGTGCCACCAGTCGTCGGCGGTGCCGGCGGGCTGCTCCCCCTGCTGGTTCATGCCCTTATTGTCCACGGGGCGGGGCTCACCGGAACAGTGCCTCGGCGAGTCCGTGGTGAGGCGATGGGGCGGGCCCCGGCGGTGGGTGCCGGGGCTCGCGGGAGGGGTTCAGCGGACGTCGTAGGCGCGGGTGATCGTCTGGGTGACGGAGTTGCCCTTGGCGTCGGTGAGGGAGACCTTCAGGGTGACCGGTTTCCCGGCGGCGCCGGTGTGGTCGACGGCGGCGCTCCAAGTGCCGCCGGTGTGGGAGGTCTTGGCGGTGGTCCAGGTCGTGCCGTTGTCGTAGGAGTACGACAACGACGCCTTGGTGATCTTGCCGGGCCGGTATCCGGCGTGGCCGTCGGCCGAGAGGCGAATGTGCTGGCCGCGGGCGGCCGGGAGGGTGTTGAGGCCGTCGGCCGGCAGGTCGTAGGCGGGGAAGAGGAGCGGGAGGCCGCGGGAGTAGACGTCGGGCTCCAGGCGGGAGCGGAAGCTCCACGTGGTGGTGGTGTCGGTGGAGCGCAGCCAGTTGCGGTCGGAGCTGGGCAACTTGGTGGTCTTCAACTGGAGTTCGTACGCGGCGTCGCCGTCCGGTACGTCGAAGACGCCGTAGGGGTAGGGGCTCTCGCCGATGGTCTGTCCGTTCCGACGGAGCGTCATGTTGCCGATGTCGCCGAAGGACCCGCCGTACGACCAGTGGTCGCCGGAGCCGTCGTTCCAGAAGGCGGGCTGGACGCCCATCCGGCCGCCCTGCCGCTCGGCGGCGAGCACCGGCTTGCCCTGCGCGTCGCGCGGGGCGTCGGGCCGCAGCACGCCGCGGTACCACTCCTCGGAGCGCCGCTCGCCGGGCCGGTAGGTGCGGTCCTGGTCCTGGAGGACGGCGGCGAAGGGGAAGGTGGTCTGGGCCATGTGCTGCCAGGTGCCGTCGCCGGGCGTGTAGAACTCGGTGCGGGTGCCGGGCGCGTGGACCGTGTCGAAGCTGCCGATGCCGATGGCCGCGGCGGGGTTCCACGCGGGCCGCAGCGTGACGATGTCGGCGTAGTCGGCGGCCTGGCCGACCGCGTTCCAGCGGGCGGTGACGGCGGCGAGCTTCTTGTCGCGAGTGTGGTAGGCGCGGTCGGAGCCGATGGGTCCGCGCTCCGGGTAGGAGAGGTTGTAGACGTACGGGCCCTTGGCGTCGAAGCCGTACGCGCGCCAGTTGCTGCTGAACTCGTAGCCGCCGTCCTGGGCCCGGCCGGTCACGGAGGCGTACACGCCCTTGACGTCGCCGGGGGCGCTGAGCGAGCCGGACATCGCCCACGTGTCGTCCCACCAGCGCCCGTACGACAGGACGGTGCGCCGCACCTCGGCCTTCCGGTCGGTGCGCACGGTCAGCCGGTGGGCCTTGCGCGCGTCGAGGACGACGGTGGTGTCCTTGGTCAGGGAGAGTTGCGGGTGGGCCAGGTAACTCACGGACTCCGCGCCGTAGTTCGCGTCGTCGACGCCGCTCGTCACGAAGCTGCTGAGCAGGTAGTCGCCGGGCCGCACGTGGAAGATCTGTTCTTTGGCGCCGTCGTTGACGCGCTGCTCTCCCGTGCTGGCGTCGGTGCTGACGACGTCGAGCGAGGACGCGCCGCGGGCGGGCGCGCCGTCCCGGTCGATGAGCTTGACCCGGAGGGTGACGGTCTGCGGCTGGATGTAGAGGGTGAAGGGGACGGAGACCCGGACTCCCTTGCCCTTGGCGAGGATTCGGCCCGACACGTCGCCGTACTGGGCGTGGTTCAGCCGCGCGCCGGGGTCGAGCCGCAGCGGTACGCGTACCGTGCCGCCGGCCGGAACGGTGATCTGCCGCTGCCCGATCCGGGCCACGTCGGAGCGGACGGCGGAGCCGTCGTTGCCGCGCACGCCGCTCACGGACAGCTCCAACCGGATGGCGGAGCCCGTGGTGTTGGTGTAGGGGACGTCGACGCTCGTACGGTCCGAGGGGTCCTGCGGCCAACTGAAGTCGCCGCCCTGCACGGCGGGCGCGGCGAGCACCTTCTGCCGGTGGGCCGCGCCCGCGTCGAGCCGCCCGCCGCCGGTCTCGTCGGCGCCGCCGACCTTGCCGCCGGTCTGCGCGGAGCCGACCAGCGCGGCCTTGACCTGCTGCGCCGTCCAGCCGGGGTGGGCCTGCCGGACGATGGCGGCGGCCCCGGCGACGTGCGGGGTGGCCATGGAGGTGCCGGACATCGTCTGGTACGCGTACACGCCGCGCCCGCCGGCCGCGGCGGCGGAGATGCCGACGCCGGGGGCGGCGATCTCCGGCTTGAGGGTGTGCGTGGTGAGCACCGGGCCGCGGCTGGAGAACTGCGCGGTGGTGTCGTCGCGGTCGACGGCGCCCACGGTCAGCACGTCCGGTACGCAGCCGGGCGAGGTGACGGACGGCTTGGCCGGGCCGGTGTTGCCCGCGGCGACCACGAAGAGCGTCTTGTCGCCGTGCGCGAGCCGCTTGGCGGCCTCGCTCATCGGGTCGGTGCAGTCGCTGGGCTCCGGGGAGCCGAGGCTCATGGAGACGACGTCGGCCTTCTGGTCGACGGCCCACTGCATGCCCGCGATGATCCACGAGCTCTCGCCGGTGCCCGAGTCGTCGAGGACCTTGCCGATGAGCAGGTCCGCGCCGGGCGCCACGCCCTTCTTCTCGCCGCCGCCGGCCGCGCCCGTGCCGCCGACGGTGGAGGCGGTGTGCGTGCCGTGTCCTTGCAGGTCGTCGGTGGAGGGCGAGCCGGTGAAGTTCCGGGAGTCGGCGATACGGCCCTTGAGGTCCGGGTGGCCGGCGTCGACGCCGGTGTCCAGGACGGCGACCTTCGCGCCCTTGCCGTCGTACCCGGCCGCCCACGCCTGGTCGGCGTGGATCTGCTTCGTCGACCGGTCGAGGGTGGTGGCGACCTTGCGGTCCAGCCACAGCTTCTTCAGCCCGGAGCCCGCGAGCGTACGGCGGTCGGCCACGTCCCGCCACACCTCGCTCGCCTGCTTCTTGTCGGCCTTGAGCGCGACGCCGTCGACGGCCGGGAGCGGCAGTCCGCGCCGTGCCCCGCGCGGGGCGGCGGGCGCGGAGCGGGCCACGTCCACGGACGGTCCGTAGGTGGCGATGAGCGGCAGTTCGCCGGTGCGGGCGTCGTCGTAGCCCTGCCGGATCAGGCCGGTGACGTTGAACAGTTCCTCGTCGACCCGGTTCGCGGCGAGCGCCGCCGACGCGGACGCCGGGTAGACGTAGAGGTCCTTGCCCAACTGCCGGGTCCGTACGAGCGGCTGACGGCCCTTCGCGTCCGGCAGGGGCGTGGCGGTGCTGTGCCCCTGCCCGTCCGTGACGACCTGGACGCGGTCGCCGGTCACCAGGGTGACGGTTGCGGCGGTGCCGCCCTGTTTCGCCGCCGCTCTGCCGACGATGGGTCTCTTGCCCGCGGCGCCGTCGTGCGGCGCCCCGGCCGCCGACGGTGCGAACGCGGTGCCGGCCAGGACGGCGGCGCTCGCCGCCGCCAGGGCCGTACGCGATATCGGACGCATCTGTCTCCTCGTTCTCCCCAAGTGGCGTGCGGAGCGGCCGGCCGGTGGCGGCGGGCCGCCGGCGGCATGGCACGGACGGCGGGTCACCAGCGGCGCGGCGGCCCGCGGCAACGGCTCCCGCTGGTGCGGGAGTCGCCGCCCGGTGCCTTCCGGTGCTGTGGTGCCGTCACATTGGCAGAGCGGCGGGGGATGCGGGGATGATGGCCGCGGCGGAATTGTGCCGTGGCTCATTTCCGCCACGGGGCGAGGGAACCGGTGGTGGAGCCGGTGGGAACGGTCCTATGGGGAGGGCACAGGCATGCTGACCGCGCTCGGTCTGGACGAGGCGCAGGAGACGGCCTACCGGACGCTCGTGGCGCTCGGCGCGGCCGAGCTGACCGATCTCGCGCACCGGCTGACGCTGCCGGAGGAGGAGGCGGTACGGACGTTGCGCCGCCTGGAGCGCCAGGGGCTGGCCGCCCAGTCCTCCGCACGCCCCGGCCGCTGGGTCGCGGCGCCGCCCGCCGTCGCCCTGGGCGCGCTGCTGACCCAGCAGCGCCACGAACTGGACCAGGCGGAGCTGGCGGCGGCGCTGCTGGCCGAGGAGTACCGGGCCGAGGCCGCGGAGCCCGCCGTGCACGACCTGGTTGAGGTGGTGACGGGCGCGAGCGCCGTGGCCCACCGCTTCCTGCAACTGCAACTGGGCGCGGCCGACGAGGTGTGCGCCCTGGTCACCGGGGTCCCGCAGGCGGTGACGGGCATCGAGAACGACGCGGAGGAGCAGGCCGCGCAGCGCGGCGTCCGCTACCGGGCGGTGCTGGAGCGCGCGGTCCTCTCCGGCCCGAACGGGCTGGCCGAACTCTCCGCCGCCCTGGGCCGCGACGAGCAGGTGCGGGTCGTGGACCGCGTCCCCACGAAGCTCGTGATCGTCGACCGTACGCTCGCGATGGTGCCGCTGACCTCGCGGTCCGCCGAGCCCGCGGCCCTCGTCGTGCACGCCAGCGGACTGCTCGAATCGCTGATGGGGCTCTTCGAGGCGGTGTGGCGCGACGCGCTGCCGCTGCGGCTGGGCGCGGGCGGCGCGGTCCGCGAGGACCCGCCGGACGGGCCGGACGGCACGGACCTGGAGATCCTCTCGCTGCTGCTGGCGGGTCTCACGGACGCGAGCGTCGCCAAGCAGCTCGATCTCGGGCTGCGAACGGTGCAGCGGCGGGTGAAGGGGCTGATGGTCCTGGCGGGCGTGACCACCCGGCTCCAGTTGGGCTGGCACGCGTACGAACGCGGCTGGGTGGCCCGCGGCGGGCGCGGCGGGTGACGGGGGGGGACCCGGCCCGCCGCGCCCGCCGCAATGAGATGACGGGGCGTACGGCCCGCTCGCGGCGACGGGGCGCACGGCCCGCCCGGTGAACAGCGGCCCACGGCCCGCCCCGGACATAAACGGGCACGCGGACGCACTCGTGTCCCGGCCGGCGCACGCGGGCTGGCGGTGGCGGGGCGTCCGCTTCGGCCACGGGCGGGAGAAACGGGGCGTGTGGGACCCTCGCGGCCGTAAGTGGCGAATGTCGATATTCGCCCGGAAGCGGACGGCCACGGCTTCCGGCAACCTGGGCTTATGGAGACGCCGCAGCTACTCCTGGTCGGGCTGGTGATGCTGCTCGGCCTGCTCGGCGTGGTCACCCCCGGCGTCCCCGGGCCGCTGATCGTCTGGGCCGGCGTGCTGTGGTGGTCGATGACGGCGCGGACCGCGCTCGCCTGGGGCGTCCTGGCCGGTGCGACGGCGGTGCTGCTGCTGAACCAGGCGGTGCAGTGGCTGCTGCCCGCCCGTTCGCTGCGCGGCGCGGGCATCACCCGCCGTACGTTCCGGATCGCCGGGGCCGCCGGGGTGGTGGGGTTCTTCGTGGTGCCGCTGGCCGGGGCCGTACTGGGCTTCGTCGCGGCGATCTACGGCGTGGAGCGGCGCCGCCTCGGCGGCCACGGTCAGGCGTGGGCGTCCACGCGGGGCGTGATGCGGGCGATCGGGACGAGCGTGCTGGTCGAGCTGTTCGCGTGTCTGCTGGTGGTGGGCGCCTGGGTGGGCGCGACGGTCTGGGGCTGACCCGGGCCCGTATCTCCGCCGGCAACCCATCGCCCACTCCGTCCACTCCGCCCACTCCGCCCACTCATCGGATCTCTGTCGGAACTATTGACGTCTCCTTCCGCGCTTTCTACGTTCCTCCGGTGAATACCTCGGATGAATCAGCCGAGGCAGGGTGAGCTCGTCGCATGCGCCTGGAGGCGGAATGGATACCCCGAACGGAACGGCCGGCGGATCGTCCAGACGAGCCGTGCTCGGCGGAGCCCTCGCCGCGGGAGCCGCGGGAGCCGCGGGAGTCGCGGGCGCGGCGGGCGCCGTAGGGCTCGCGGCCGCACCCGCGCGAGCGCTCCCGAACGCCGCGGTCCCCGAAGACCACCGACGGCACGAGCACGACCCCTGGCACGAGGTTCTGGCCGACGCCGATCTCGTCTGGCGGCGGCTGCCGAAGACCTGGTACGAGGGCCCGTTCCTCGGCAACGCCCTGCTCGGCTCCGGCATCTACGCCGAACCCGGCCGCAACGCGATCCGGTTCAACGTCCAGCACAGCGAGGTGCAGGACCACCGCCCCGAGTTCGGCTCCCTCTTCGGCCTCGCCCGGCTGCCGATCGGCTGGTTCACCCTCGAACCGGTCGGCCGGATCACCGGCGTCGACTGGCGGCTCGGGCTGCGCGACGCCGAGCTGACCGGCACCCTCACCACCGAGGCGGGCACGCTCGCGCTCCGCGCCATGGTGCACAACTCCCGCTCCGTGCTGGCCGTGGAGATCGTGCCGAGCGCGGGCGAGCGCGGTTTCCGCTGGTTCTTCCACCCGGCCGAGGCGATCAGCCCGCGCGCCGCCTTCAAGCCGCTGCCCGCCGGGTACGCCGGCAATCCGCCCGCGACCGTCGCGGACCACGGCGGCGTACGGGCGGCGGTCCAGCCGCTGCTGGCGGGCGGCGAACATGTCGCGGCGTGGCGGGAGCGGACGCACGGGCCCGGCGGCCGGCGCACCCTGTACGCCGCCGTCGCCTGGTCCCACCCCCGGGCCACCGCCCGGGCGAGGGCGCTACGGACCGTACGGAGCGCGTCGGCCCTGCCGTACGACGCGCTCGCGCCCGCCCATCGCGCCTGGTGGCACCGGTACTACCGGAAGAGCTTCCTGTCGGTGCCCGACGCGCGGTTGCAGCGCTTCTACTGGGCGCAGCTCTACAAGGTCGCCTCCGCCGCCCGCCGGGACGCGCCCGTCATGGCGACGTCCGGCCCCTGGCTGGAGCCCACGCCCTGGCCCGCGACCTGGTGGAACCTCAATGTGCAGTTGGAGTACTGGCTGATCCACGGCTCCAACCACCTCGAACTCGACGCCGTGACGCGGGCGCTCGGCGAATACCGGCGCCGGCTGAGCGATGAGCTGGCGAGGCCGTACCGGGCGGATTCGGCGGGGATCGCCCGTACGACCGATATGACGCTCCTCAATGGGGCGTCCGTGGCGAACGGCGGCTACGCGGTCGGCGTCCCCGGGCAGAACCCGCCCACGCCGGAGGTCGGCAACCTCACGTGGGCGCTGCACAACGTCTGGCTGAGCTACCGCCACACCATGGACGAGTCGATCCTCCGCGACGTCCTCTTCCCGCTGCTGCGCAAGGCCGTCAACTACTACCTGCACTTCCTCGCCCCCGGCCGGGATGGCAAGCTGCATCTGCCCGCCACCTTCTCCCCCGAGTACGGCGTCGACGCGCCGGACTGCAACTACGACCTGATGCTGCTGCGCTGGGGCTGCTCGACCCTGCTGGACGCGGCGCGGACGCTCGGCGTACGGGACGCGCTCGCGCCGCGCTGGCGGGAGGTGCTCGCCAGGCTGGCCCCGTACCCGGCCGACGCCAATGGCTTCATGATCGGCGCGGGGGTGCCGTTCGCCAAGTCCCACCGCCACTACTCCCACCTGCTCGCGGTCTACCCGCTCTACGAGGTGACGTGGGAACAGCCCGAGCACCGCGCGCTCATCGAGACGTCCCTGAACCACTGGGTCGGCTTCGAGGGCGCCCTCCAGGGCTACACCTTCACCGGGGCCGCCTCCATGTCCGCGCAAATGCGGCGCGGCGACGACGCGTTGAAGTACCTGGACGAGCTGATGGCCCGTTTCATCCAGCCGAACACCATGTACAAGGAGTCCGGCCCGGTCATCGAGACCCCGCTGTCGGCCGCGCAGTCCCTGCACGACATGGTGTGCCAGAGCTGGGGCGGCGTGATCCGCGTCTTCCCCGCGCTGCCCGGCTCCTGGCGCGCGGCGGCGCTGCGGGACTTCCGTACGCAGGGCGCGTTCCTGCTGAGCGCGGTCCGCGAGGAGGGCCGGACCCGGTGGGTGCGGCTGCACAGCGAGGCGGGCGCGCCGTGCGTGGTCCGGCACGGCATCGAGGGGCCGGTGGAGGTCCGCGACGAGTACGGGCGGCGGCTGCACCACGAGCCGTACGGGCGCGGCGCCCCCGATGGAACTCTTCGCATCGCGCTGCGCAAGGGCGGAACGGCGCTGATCACCGCCCGCGGCGACCGCCCCGACCTCACCGTCGCCCCCGTCCCCGCGAACGCTCCGGCCCCGCGCTGGGGGCTGCCGGAGGACTGAGCGGACCCGGTGGCCGGGGGCGGACCCGGTGGCCGGGGGGCGGACCCGGTGGCCGGGGGCGGACCCGGTGGCCGGGGGCCGGAGAGGTCAGGGGCGCCTCCGGGACATCCCCGATGGCCGGGGCCCGCCCGCCGCCGATGATCGGCTGATGGACTCAGTTACGGGCGCCGACCAGGCCGTTCAGGAAGCCGTGGCGGCCGGCCCTCCCCCGGGCCCGGCGCGCGCCCACCGTACGGATCGCCTCCGGCGCGTCGGGGCGCGGCTCAGGGCGTGGGTGGTGACGGCCCCAGCCACCACCGGCCTCTTGGCCTTCCTGCTCCTGCACTCGGTGGCCCTCGTCCATCTGGGCCCCGGCGGGCAGGCCGAGGTGCTGCGCCGGCACAGCACCAACCTCTCCCAGCTCGCCGAGCACCCCGTCGGGGCCCTGGTCGACTCCGCCCTGTGGATCGAGATGGCGGATCTGCCGATGGTCGCCCTGCTGGCGCTGTGCGTCCTCGCGCCCGCGGAGCGCCGTTTCGGCACGTTCCGTACCGTCGTGGTGTTCTTCCTCGGTCATGTGCTGGCCACCCTGATCACCGCCGGGGTGCTGACCGCCCTGCTCCACACGCCGAGCGCGCACTTCCCGGACCGCGGCTTCGGCAGCGCCATCGACGTCGGCGTCAGCTACGGCGGTCTGTGCGTGGCCGGGGTGCTCACCTACGCGGTGCCGAGCCGGCCCGTACGCCTGCTGACCATGGCGGGGCTGCTGGCCGCGGTGTGGGTGTCCGGCGCGTTCTTCGAGGACTACACCGCCTTCGGACACAACACCGCCGTGGTCCTCGGCTTCCTGCTCCATCCAGTCGTCGCCTATAGCGGGCGGCGGGACGTGAGCAGCCGGTCGAGGGCCGGGGCGCCGGGGCCGGTGAAGATGAGGAGGAGGAAGGCGAAGGCGTAGACGGCGGAGAGTTCGCCGCCGTTCTGGAGCGGCCACAGGGCGGTGGCCTGGTGTGCGTCGAAGTAGGCGTAGGCCATCGAGCCGGAGCAGATCAGGGCCGCCGTGCGGGTGCCGAAGCCGAGCAGTACCAGGGAGCCGCCGACGAGCTGGATGACTGCCGCGTACCAGCTCGGCCAGGCGCCTGCGGCGACCGTGCCGCCCTGCGGGCCCGCGCCGCCGAGCACCCCGAAGAGCGCGGCGGCGCCGTGGCAGAGGAAGAGCAGGCCGATGACGGCGCGGAAGAGGGCGAGCGCGTACGGCCGGGCGGCGTCGAGGCGTTGGGGCAGTCGGGCGAGCGGCGCGTGCGGGCCGGCGGGCGGGGGCGCGGTGGGCGGCACTGGGGGGCGGGCCGCGGCGGTGGCGGGCATGGCGGGCTCCTCGGATCGGTCGGCGGTCGCCGCCCCGAGGCCGCTCGGAGCGGTCAGTCGCCTCCCACCTTTCCCGGGGCCGCGGGCGCGCGCGTCGTACGGCGGGCGGCTCGTGGCGTACTCCGCGGGCGGTACGCGGCCCGCGGTCTCAGGACTCCAGCTCCAGCAGCAGCCGCTTGCGCTCCAGGCCGCCCGCGTACCCCGTCATCGAGCCGTCCGCGCCGATCACCCGGTGGCAGGGGCGCAGGACGAGCAGCGGGTTGGCGCCGATCGCGCCGCCCACGGCGCGTACCGCCATTCGGGAGGCCCCGATGCGCTCGGCGATCTCCCCGTAGCTGGTGGTCCGCCCGTACGGGACGGCGTCCAGGGCGGCCCAGACCTTCTCGCGGAACTCGGTGCCGTGGGTGGTGTATTCGAGCCCGAAGTCGCGCAGCTCGCCGTCGAAGTACGCCATGAGGCGGCGTTCGGCCTCGGCGAACGCGGCGGGTTCGCGCCGGTCGCCGGGGCCCGGCCGTACGGCGTTCTTCTGGCCGGGCACGGACAGCGAGGCCAGGGCGGTGCCGCCGGGGGCGGTGGGCGAGGGCTCGCCGGTGAGCAGGAGCAGCCCGAGGGGGCTGTCGATCTCTGTGTACAACACGGTCATCAGCTCTTTTCTGTCGTTGCCGGCGGGGCGTTCCAGAGGTGGTGCAGGGCGTACGAGCGCCAGGGCCGCCACCCCTCGGCCGCCTCCGGCGTGGCGCCGATCGCGGCCAGGCCGTGCCGGACGCCCGCGTCGCCCGGCAGGAAGACATCGGGGTCGCCCAGCGCCCGCATCCGGATGTAGCGGGCGGTCCAGGGGCCGATGCCGGTGAGGGCGAGCAGCGCCTGTTCGGTGGCGTCGCGGTCGACGCCGGGGTCGAGGGCGACGCGGCCGTCGGCGAGCGCGCCGGAGACGGTGCGCAGGGCGCGCCGCCGCGCGTCGGGCATGCCCAGTTCGGCCAGGGGCGCGTCGGCGAGGGCGCCGGGTTCGGGGAAGACATGGGTGAGGGCGCCGTCGGGGGCGGCCAGGGGTTTGCCGTACGCCGCCACGAGTACGCCCGCGAGCCGGCGGCCCGCGGCGACGGTCACCTGCTGGCCGAGCACGGCCCGTACCGCCAGTTCGGCGCTGTCCGCCGCGCCCGGCGAGCGCAGTCCGGGGCGGGCCGCGACCAGCGGGGCGAGCCAGGGGTCGGCGCCGAGCCGTTCGGCGACGGCGTACGGGTCGGCGTCCAGGTCGAACAGGCGCCGCAGCCGGGCCACGGCGGTGGCGAGGTCCCGCAGGTCGGTGAGGTGCAGCCGGCACTCCAGCCAGCCGCCGTCCGCCGCCGCGGCGGGCCGGGTCCCGTTGCGGGCGCGGCGGCCCGCGCCGGGCTCGTCCACCTCCGCGATCGCGGTGCCGTACGGGAGGCGGAGGGTGCGCCGGTAGGTGCGGGCGCCGGCCGGGCCGAGGGTTTCCTCGATGCCCGCGATGGCCCGGCGCTCCAGGAAGTCGAAGATCTCGCGGGCGGCGTACGGGCCGCGGTACGCGAGCCGCAGGGGGACGCCGGCCGGGGCCGGGTGGTCGCGCTCGTCCTGTCCCCCGCTCCGCCCGCGCCGTCCTGGCCGGCCGCCGGGGCCCTGTCCGCGCAGGCCGGTCGGCGTGCTGGCGTAGATCTCGCGGATCGTGTCGTTGAACTGGCGGACGCTGGCGAAGCCCGCGGCGAAGGCCAGCTCGGTGACGGGCAGCGTGGTGGTTTGCAGGAGCACACGCGCGGTGTGGGCGCGTTGGGCGCGCGCCAGGGCCACGGGCCCCGCGCCCAGCTCCTCGGTGAGCTGCCGGTGCACCTGCCGGGAGCTGTAGCCCAGCCGCGCGGCGAGCCCGGCGACGCCCTCCCGGTCGACGACGCCGTCGCCGATCAGCCGCATGGCGCGGCCGACCAGGTCGGCGCGCACGTTCCACGCGGCCGACCCGGGGGCGGCGTCCGGCCGGCACCTGCGGCAGGCGCGGAAGCCGGCCCCCTGGGCCGCGGCGGCGGACGCGTAGAACCGGACGTTCGCCCGTTTCGGGGTGACGGCCGGGCAGCTCGGCCGGCAGTAGATGCCGGTGGTCGAAACGGCGAAGAAGAACTCTCCGTCGAAGCGCGCGTCCCGTCCGCGCACCGCCTCGTACCTGGTCTCTTCGTTCATCACGGGTACCAGTCTGCGGTACCCGCGCCCCGGCGACCGGCGGAAATCGGACATGACGCTCGGGGCGCGGGCGACGGGCGGTCACCCCCTCGACGGCCCGCGCTTGCGCTCCGCCATGTGCCGCCCGAGCTGCTGCTTCTGCTTCCAGTCGCGCCGCCGCTCGGCCCGCAGCCGGGCGTCCGTACGGGCGGCGAGCCGCTCGTTCTCGCGCAGCAGCTTGCGGTAGCTCGCCAGCCGGCGCTCCGGCAGCGCACCGGAGTCGACGGCGGCCAGCACGGCGCAGCCCGGCTCCGCGACGTGGCCGCAGTCGTGGAACCGGCACTCCTCGGCCAGCTCCTCGACCTCGGCGAAGACCTGCGCGACGCCGTTCCCGGCGTCCCACAGCCCGACGCCGCGCAGCCCGGGGGTGTCGATGAGCACGCCCCCGTGCGGCAGCGGCAGGAGGTTGCGCGTGGTGGTGGTGTGCCGGCCCTTTCCGTCGCGATCGCGAATGGTCTGTACGTGCTGTGCCGCCGCCCCGAACAGCGCGTTGGCGAGCGTGGACTTGCCCGCGCCGGACTGCCCGAGGAGTACGGCCGTGCCGCCGGTGAGCACCGCGCCGAGCACGTCGACGCCCAGCCCCGTCTCCGCGCTCACCGCGAGGACGAGCACGCCGGGGGCGGCGCCCTCGGTGTCGGCGACGAGGTGGTCGAGGACGGCGGGGTCGGTGACGAGGTCGGCCTTGGTGAGCACGACCAGCGGCGTGGCCCCGCTCTCCCAGGCGAGCGCGAGGAACCGTTCGATGCGCCCGAGGTCGAGTTCGCCGGTCAGCGGCACGGCGATGACCGCGTGGTCGACGTTGGCGGCCAGGATCTGGCCCTCGGACCGCTTGCTGGAGGTGGACCGTACGAACGCGGTGCGGCGCGGCAGCAGCGCCCGTACGTACCCCTGCTCGCGGTCGACGGCGGCCCAGTCGCCGGTGCACATGATGGCCACCGGGTCGCCGGTGGTGACGAGGGACGTGTCGCCTTGCACGGTGGCGACGGTGTCGCCGGCGGCCACGACGAGGTCGCAGCGGCCGCGGTCGACGCGCACGATCCGGCCGGGCACGAGCCCGTCGGCGGCGTACGGAGCGAAGCTCTCGGCGAACCCGTCGTCCCAGCCGTAGGCGGTGAGCGGGTGCGCGGAAATGATGTCTGACAAGGGAAGACCCTTCACAAGGCCGGCCCCGGCGCCGCGCGCCGAACGGCGCGCGGGAGGAAGAGAGAAGAGGTCGAGTCAGCCGGAGACCGTGGGGATGGGATCGATGAACTCGTGAGCTTGGGCAGCGCCCAGCGCGATGACAGCCGTCACGGTTCCCACCTCCACTTCCCTCTTCAACCTCTGATGGCAGCGGTCCGCCGCCGTCCCGAACACGGCAGATGCTAGACCGGTCGCGCGTACGGGCACCACGGGTTTTTCCGTCGGCGCCCGTACGCGTGCCGCCCACTCACTCCCTGCCGGATGCGATCACTCCGTGTCGGGAGCGCTCACTCCGTGCCGGATGCGATCACTCCGTGTCGGAAGCGATCGCCTCCAGCAGCGGGACGCGCACCGCGCGGCGGCCCGGCCACAGGGCGGCGAGCACGCCGATGGCGGCGGTGGCCACGAAGCACAGGGCGATCCGGTCCCAGGGCAGTGCGAGGGGGACGCCCTCCTGGCTGAGGACCGCCGCCGCGCCGAAGACGATGCCGGCGAGCAGTCCCAGGACGGCGCCGAGGAGGGCGATGGCGACCGATTCGAGGCGCAGGACGGAGGCGAGGCCGCGGCGGTCGAGGCCGAGGGCGCGCAACAGGCCGATCTCGCGGACGCGTTCGGAGACGGCCATGCCCATGGTGTTGACGACGCCCAGGGCGCCGATCAGCACGGTGACGCTGAGCATGCCGTACATGATGTTGAGGATCGGGCCCATCCGGTCGGCGGCGGCCCGCCGGGCGTCGGCGCGGTCCTGGATCAGGAGCGCGGGGTTGTCCAGCGTCCGCCGGATGGTGTCGCGGAGCGCGGCGGTGCGGCCGGGGGCGGCGTCGACGAGGACGGACTCGATGTGCGGGCGGCGCTCGGCGCCGGTGGTGTGCGGGAGGGCCGCGGCGGAGATGAGGGCGGGGGTGAAGTCGTCGGGCGCGTCGTAGATCGCGACGACGGGCAGCGTGGTCCGCTCGGTGGCGCCCGCGATGGCGGCGGGGACGCGGGAGCCGACGTGCCAGCCGTGCGCGTCGGCCGTCTGCCCGGTGACGGCGATGCCGTGGCCGAGGCTCTTCAGCGAGCCTTCGCGGACGCTGATCGGGGCCAGCCGGGCCACGGCGGCGGGGTTGACGGCGGTCGCCGAGAGGGAGTTGTGATCACCGTGATCACCGCCGCCGGGGAGCGCGAGTTCGGTGCGGATGACGGGGGTGACGGCCGCGGCGTCCGGGAGTCCGGCGACGCGGTCGGCGACGCGGGGGCCGATCTCGGCGAAGTCGACGGCGGTGATGCGCAGGTCCGAGGTCATGGCGCGGTCGGCCTCCCGCTCGTCCGCGCGGGCCACGGAGGAGACGGCCACGGTGACGGCGGTGACCATGGCGAGGCCGACCATGAGGGTGGTGGCGGTGGCCGCGGTGCGACGGGGGTTGCGGCGGGCGTTCTCCACGGCCAGCTTGCCCCGGACGCCCGCGTACCGCGTCATCGGGGAGCGCAGCAGGGCGGTGGCGGCCAGGGCCAGCCGCGGCGCCAGGATGATCAGGCCGACGAGGAGGACGGGTACGGCGACGAAGAGGAGGTTCTCGTCGCCGACGGCGGCCCAGGTCAGCAGCGCGCCGAGGGCGGTGACCGCCCAGCCGGCCAGGTCGCGGCGGCGCAGCGCGGCGGGGGCCGGCGGCTCGCCGGTGCGCAGCGCGGCCACGGGCGGCACGGCGGCGGCGCGGCGGGCCGGGAGGTACGCGGCCAGGGTCGTGACGCAGATGCCGACCGCGAACGCCGCGAGCAGCGGGGCGGGGGCCAGCGGCCGGAGCGGGGCGGCGGGGCCGTCGGCGACGCCGAACAGGGCGCCCAGCAGCTCGGCCACGCCGATGCCCAGCGCGTACCCCAGGACGGAGGCGGCCGTTCCGACGAGCGCGGCCTCGGTGAGGACCAGGCGCGTCACGTACGCCCGGGTGGCCCCGACGGCGCGCAGCAGGGCGTGTTCGCGGGCGCGGGCGGCGCTGAGCATGGTGAAGGTGTTGGCGACGAGGAAGGTGGAGACGAACAGCGCGATGCCGGCGAAGCCCAGCAGCAGCGTGGTGAGTTTGTCGTTGTCGGCGGTGGCCGTGGCAGCGTCGGCGTTCAGGTCCGCCGCGGTGACGGCGCGCAAGCCGGGCGGCAGTTGCGTCTGGGCCGCCTCGGCCAGCCGGGCGTCGCCGGTCCCGTGGGCGGCGGTGAGGGTGATGGCGGAGTACGTGCCGGGGGCCGTGAACTGCCGCTGCGCGGTGGCCGTGTCGAAGGCGGTGAGGGTGGCGCCGGCGGCGGTGCGGCTGTCCTTCGCGGTGAAGACGCCGACCAGCCGGACGCTGCGCGCGGCGCCGCCGACGACGACGCGCACCCTGTCGCCCACCCGCTGCCCGGCGCGTTCGGCGGCGCGCCGGTCGACGGCGATCTCCGACGCGGTGCGGGGGCCGCGGCCCGCCGTGAGGGGGTAGCGGGGGTCCTTGCCGCTCGCGTCGGGCGCGTAATTGACGCCCGTGGCCCGGTAGAGGTCGCCGACCAGGGTGTTGTGCGGGCCGACGAGGAAGGAGCGGCCCTCCGCGGTGCCGCGCGCGCCGGCCGCGCCGGGGAGCGCGCGGAGCTTGCGCAGCAGCGCGTCGTCGAGCCGGGGCGCGTGCCCGGGCCCCTCGGCTCGTATGGTCACGGACACGTCGGGCTGGGAGTCGGCCTGTGCGCGGGCCAGGGCCGTACGGACGGAGTCGCCGTAGAGCAGGGCGCCGGTGACGAACGCGACGCCGAGCAGCACGGCGAGGCCGGGCAGCGCGAAGCGGAGCCGGTGGGAGCGCAGGCCGCGGGCGGCGGCGCGGAGCAGGGACGGGGTGCGGGGGCGGCCCGCACCCGCCCGTGTCGCCTGCACGCGGGGTGGGCGGTCATCGGTCCTCTGACGCATGGGGTATCGCTCCTGCACGACTCTCTACGGCTCCGCACGCTCCGCACGGCGGCGAGCGGAAGGGAGCGGCCGCGCCGGGTGACTGTCCCTCCGGGCGCGTCCGCCGCTCGATCGTCCGCCGCGCCGAGGTCCCCGCGGATCGGCCGTACAGCCGACGCACCGGCTCCCCCATCGGCCGAAAGGCCGACGAGGGGCGCGTAAGAGGGTCCGGGCCGGGGGCTATTCGCCGGCCGGCGGGGCAGGGGCCGCGTGAGGTGTGATCGAGGCCGCGTGAGACGTGGCAGGGACGTGACCGAGGCCGCGTGAGACGTGACAGGGGCCGCGGCAAAGAGTCCGGCCCGGGCTATCCGGCCGGTGTCCCGCGCCGCGCCGTCGTCTCCGCGACGAGCGCGAACAACGCGAGCGGCACGGCGACCAGGCCCGCACCGGGCGACCAGGTCCACTCCACGAGGGCCGTTATGGCCGCGCCCGCCATGATGGCGAGGAGGCGGGCGCCCAGCCAGCGGTCGGCGGCGCGCAGCGAGCGGCTGCCGGCCCGGCCCGCGAGGGTGGTGAGGGTGCCGGTGATGTAGTTGGTCGGGGAGACGCAGACGCTGCCCTGTATCCCCATGGCCAGGGACACGGCCGCCAGGAGCACGAAGTGCGTCCAGCCGTGCTCGCCGAGCCCCGCCGCCCACACCACCGCCACGGCCGCCAGCAGGACGCTCTCCACGGTCAGGACGGTCCGCCAGCGGCCCCGCGACCGGGCGGTCAGCCATGCGCCGAAGGTCGCGCCGGCCGCGTAGCCGAGGAGGGTCGTCCCGGCGCGGAAGGCGACTTTGTCGCCCCCGGTGCCGAGGGACGCGCCGATGAGGATGAGGTTGCCCGTCATCACGCCGGCGAAGACCTTGCCGAGGCAGATGAAGGCGAACGCGTCCACCGCTCCGGACGCCGCGCTGAGGGACAGCAGCGCGCCGTCGGCGCGCAATCGGCCATGGCTCTGGTCGTCTGCTGTTACCCCTACAGAACTCGCTGATGTGGTTGCAGAACTCATTTGATCAACGTAGCCCCGTCCGCATTCCGGATATCGCCGCTATGGCGTATTACAGGAAGCCTTTACAGAGCCCGCCGGGGCTTTACATGGCTTTACAGGGCTTTGCTGAGCTTTACCGGGCCACTGCGGACCCGAGGTCATTCCTTGTCCTGTTTGGAGTGGTGGAGCCGGGATTTCACGTCCTCGGGCGGCAGGAACGAGGCCCAACGCTCCGGGAATTCGGCCGGCGGGGCCACGTCGTCGCCGGCCGGGCCCTCGTCCTCGTCGTCGCCGTCCCCCTCGGTGTCGTCGACCAGCCCGCGCGCGGCCCGCTCCACGGCGTGCGCCGCGGCGGCGGCCAGGGCGGCGGCGTCGCGGCTCCGTTCGGCCTCGGCGCGCGCGGCGGTCGTGGCGACGGACGGCCAGACGCGGTCTATGGCGGCGTTGACGGCGGCGCCGACGAGCACGGCGAACGCGGAGACGCCGATCCACAGCAGCACGGCGACGGGCGCGGCGAGCGAACCGTAGATGGTGGGGCCCTCGACGGTGTGCGTGAGGTAGATGCGGAGCAGGAAGCTGCCCAGCACCCAGATCGCCAGCGCCACGAGGGCGCCCGGAATGTCCTCCTGCCACGGCGAACGGACCGGTACGGACACGTGGTAGAGCGTCGTCAGGAAGACGATGGACAGCAGGATGACCACCGGCCAGTACAGGACGCGCACGAGGTCCGTGCTCCAGGGCACCAGCGAGACCATCGTGTCCGGGCCCACCACCATCAGCGGCAGCACCACCGCCCCTATCAGCAGGGCGACGATGTAGAGCAGGAAGGCGAGCAGCCGCGTCTTGACGATGCCGCGCCGGCCCTCCAGCCCGTACATGATGGTGATCGTGTCGACGAAGACATTGACGGCCCGGGAACCGGACCACAGGGCGATGGCGAAGCCCAGCGAGGCGACGTCGGGGCCGCCGCCCTTGACGACGTCGTCGAGCAGCGGCCGGGCGATCTCGTTGACGCCCTTTTCGGAGAGGACCGTCGCGGACGCCTTGAGGATGTTCTCCTGCACGCTGGCGATGATGTGCGAATCGGTCCATACGTCGAGGTAGCCGAGCAGGCCCAGGATGCCGAGCAGCAGGGGCGGCAGGGAGAGCAGGGTGAAGAAGGCCGCCTCGGCGGCGAGCCCGGTGACCCGGTGCTCCATGCAGGAGTTGACGGTGTCCTTCAGGAGCAGCCACGCCAACTTGCGTTTGGACACGTTGCGGTAGAGGGCCCGAGCCCTGTGGAGGAGCCCGACCGGCCGCTCCGGTGGTTCGTTCGCTGGCTGCACCTGCTCACCGTATCCGCCACCCCGGGGATGACCTGCACGGCAGTGGACAGTGGAGGGCGGCGCCGCGCCGACTCGGCACCACCCTCCGACCGCTCATCGCCACCCTCGGCCACAGGACCTGCCGCTCGCAACAGTTGCAATGCGTTGCAACCATTGGATAGCGGATCTTCGCGATGGCGGCGTGCGCGGCCCGCCACAGCGGCACCATGGCAGCGTGAACCGCAGACCAATTCCCCAAGGTTGCCTGCCGGCCGTCCGGGATGCCGTCCTGGGCGGCGGCCGGCCGCCGGCCGCGCCGCGCCCCGTGATCGGCGACTCCTGGCACCGGGTGCGCCGCAGCGGCCTGGACCCGGACACCGGGCGGCCGTCCCGGCCGCTGTCGGCGGAGGAGCTGGAACACCGCCGCCACGCCTCGCCGCTGGGCCAGTTGCTGCCGCAGCTCAGGAGCGGGCTGATGACCGTCGCCGACGCCGAGCGCCATCTGCTGGTCGTCACCGACCCCGAGGGCAGGGTGCTGTGGCGGTACGGCGACCGGGCGGTGCGCCGCAGAGCCGACCGCATCGAGTTCGGCCTCGGCGCCGCCTGGTCGGAGGACTCGGTCGGTACGAACGCGATCGGCACCGCCCTGGTGGAGCGGCGGCCGGTGCAGGTGCACTCCGCCGAGCACTTCGTCCGCACCCACCACGCGTGGACGTGTGCCGCGTCCCCGCTGCACGACCCGCGCGACGGCCGGCTGCTGGGCGTGGTGGACGTCAGCGGCCCGGCCGAGACGTTCTACCCGGCGACGCTGGCGCTGGTCACCGCGGTCGCCAAGGTCGCCGAGGGGGAGCTGCGGGCCCGGCACTGGGAGACCGTGGACCGGCTGCGGTCGATGGCCGCGCCCCTGCTGTGCCGGCTGGGCGGCCGGGCGATGGTCGTCGACCGCGACGGCTGGACCGCGGCGGTCGTCGGAATGGCCTCGGCGGGCCGGGTGGCGCTGCCCAAGTCCGTACAGGCGGGCCGGGTGTGGCTGCCGTCGCTCGGGATGTGCTCCCTGCAACCCCTGCCGGACGGCTGGCTCGTACGGGTCGAGGACAGCGAGGCGCAGGCGGACGAACGGGCCCGGACCGCGAGCCGGGTCGTGGTCGACCTGCGCCGGCCCCGGCCCTGGACCATCACCGTCTCGGGCGAGGCCGGCCGCTGGACCCAGGACCTGACCCCGCGCCACGCGGAGCTGCTGTACGCGCTGGCCCGGCACCGGGACGGGCGGACGGCCGCCGAGCTGGCGGTGGACCTCTTCGGCGACGCGACGCGCACGGTGACGGTACGGGCGGAGATGTCCCGGATGCGGCGCACCCTGGCGGGCGTGCTGACGCACCGTCCGTACCGCTTCGCGGAGAGCGTCGACGTGCGGCTGCGCTGCCCCTCCGACCCCGCGGACCTGCTGCCCGGCTCGACGGCCCCGCTGGTCCTGGGCGCGCGGCGGGGCCGGGGCACCGTGCCATGACGCGGCCGGGCCCCGGGCCCGGGCGCGTCGCGGGGGCGTGGTTGGCTGACGCCCATGAGCGATCGCACCACCGTGACCACCTGGTACCTGGAACAGACCTCGCCGGCCGACCTGGCCCCCGCCGACGGCGGAGAGGAGGTGCCGGGCCTGCGGATCGTACGGGCCGAGGTCCCCACCCCCGAGTACAGCCGCTTCCTCTACACGGCCGTGGGCCAGGACGTGACGTGGACGGACCGGCTCGGCTGGCCGTACGCGCGGTGGCGGGAATTCCTCGACCGGCCGGGCGTGGAGACGTGGGTGGCGTACGACCGGGGGACGCCGGCCGGTTTCATCGAACTCGACGCCGGGGGCGCGGACGCCCAGCGCGAAGCGGCGGTGGAGATCAGCTATTTCGGCCTGATCCCCGCCTTCCGCGGCCGTCGCATCGGCGGCCTGCTGTTGTCCTACGGCACGGCCCGCGCCTGGGACCTGGCCGACCGCTGGCCGGGACGCGCCGCGACGCAGCGCGTATGGGTCCACACCTGTAGCAAGGACGGCCCCCACGCCCTCGCCAACTACCAACGCCGCGGCTTCCGCCTCTTCAGAACAGAAACCGCCCAAGAACCCAAAACCCCCACCCCGGGCCCCTGGCCCGGCGCGTAACCCGCCCCCTTCAGGGGCGCGGGGAACTGCGCGCTCGGCCACGGAGCACCCGCACGTGACCACTCACAGCGGCACCCCAAAGGGGCGCGGGGAACTGCGCGCTCGGCCACAGCGCTCCCGCACGGGAGGAAACACGGATAGCCCCCCATAAGGGGCGCGGGGAACTGCGCGACAAGCCACGACGCACCCGCGGACAACCCGCCGGACACCGGCGAAGCGTCTCGCATCCCGGGACGCAAAAGTCCGCCATGCGGACAATGGTGGACTCGCCGCAGAAGCCCATGCCACGCTTCCGTCATGTCTCGCGCCGGAATTGCCTTGGTGAGTCGACTCCACGTCGACTTCGGCCGCATGTCCAGCGCCATCTGTCCGGCGGGCTGAGAGTCCCAGCACCGCCGACTTCCCCCGCCGTCCCGGCCGTTTCCCGCCGCCCCGCCGCTCGCCTCGGCGGCGGCGTGGACGAGCCGCACCGCACCCCTGATCCGCTTCCGCCGCCGTGGTCCCCCGCGCCCAGCCGGGCATGTCCGCGCGCCCGGAGCCCGCCGGGGTGCCCGCGGGCACGATCCGCTATGTCAGAGCCGCCCCGAAGGACACCGCCATGGCTGCCACCACGCCGGAACGCCCCGTCGCCGCCGCCCCGCCCCGCCGCAAGGCCGGCCGCCACCGCGGCGAGGGCCAGTGGGGCATGGGCCACCACACGCCGCTCAACGCCAACGAACAGTTCAAGAAGGACGACGACGGTCTCAATGTGCGGACACGTATTGAGACGATCTACTCCAAGGCCGGTTTCGACTCGATCGACCCCAGCGATCTGCGCGGCCGGATGCGCTGGTGGGGCCTCTACACCCAGCGCAAGCCCGGCATCGACGGCGGCAAGACCGCGGTCCTGGCGCCGGAGGAGCTGGACGACAAGCACTTCATGCTGCGGGTGCGCGTCGACGGCGGCCGGCTGACGGTCCGGCAGTTGCGGGCGATCGGCGAGGTCTCCGAGGAGTACGCGCGCGGCACCGCCGACATCACCGACCGGCAGAACATCCAGTTGCACTGGATCCGGATCGAGGACGTGCCCGCGATCTGGGAGAAGCTGGAGGCCGTGGGGCTGTCCACGACGGAGGCGTGCGGGGACTGCCCGCGCGTGATCATCGGTTCGCCGGTGGCCGGGGTCGCCGCGGACGAGATCATCGACGGCACGCCGGCGGTGGAGGAGATCCACGACCGCTACATCGGCAGCCCGGAGTTCTCCAACCTGCCGCGCAAGTTCAAGACGGCGGTCTCGGGCTCGCCCGTACAGGACGTGGTGCACGAGATCAACGATGTCGCGTTCGTCGGGGTCGTGCACCCGGAGCACGGGCCGGGGTTCGACCTGTGGGTGGGCGGCGGGCTGTCCACCAGCCCGCGGCTCGCCGAGCGGCTGGGCGCGTGGGTGCCGCTGGCGGAGGTCGCGGACGTATGGGCCGGGGTCGTCGGGATCTTCCGGGACTACGGCTACCGGCGGCTGCGCAACCGGGCGCGGCTGAAGTACCTGATGGCCGACTGGGGCCCGGCCCGCTTCCGGCAGGTGCTGGAGGAGGAGTACCTCGGGCGGAAGCTGGTCGACGGGCCCGCCCCCGACGAGCCGTCCTCCCGCTGGCGCGACCACGTGGGCGTGCACCGGCAGCGGGACGGCCGTTTCTACGTGGGGTTCGCGCCGCGCGTCGGCCGGGTCGACGGGGCCACCCTGACGAAGGTCGCCGAGCTGGCGGAGGCGCACGGCTCGGACCGGCTGCGTACCACCGTCGAGCAGAAGATGATCATCCTGGACGTGGCCGAGGACCGGGTCGACTCGCTGGTCGCGGGCCTGGAGGCGCTGGACTTCCAGGTCGCGCCGTCGCCGTTCCGGCGCGCCACGCTGGCCTGCACGGGCATCGAGTTCTGCAAGCTGGCCATCGTCGAGACGAAGGCGCGCGGCGCCCGGCTGATCGACGAGCTGGAGCGCCGGATGCCGGACTTCCAGGAGCCCGTGTCCATCAACATCAACGGCTGCCCCAACGCCTGCGCCCGTATCCAGACCGCGGACATCGGTCTCAAGGGGCAGCTCGTGCTGGACGAGCACGGCAACCAGGTCGAGGGCTATCAGGTGCACCTCGGCGGGGCGCTGGGGCTGGAGGCCGGGTTCGGCCGCAAGGTCCGCGGCCTGAAGGTCACCTCGGACGAGCTGCCCGACTACGTGGAGCGCGTGCTGACGCGTTTCGAGGCGCAGCGCGAGGCGGGCGAGCGGTTCGCGACCTGGGCGGCGCGCGCGTCGGAGGCGGATCTGTCATGAGCGAGCGCGCCGCACCGTTCCACTGCCCGTACTGCGGTGAGGAGGACCTGCGCCCGTCCGAGGAGGGGCACGGGGCCTGGGAGTGCCACGCCTGCAACCGCGCCTTCAAGCTCACCTACCGGGGGCTGCTGGCCAGGGGCTTCGCCCCCGGCGGCCCCGTCGAATCCCCCCAAGGAGGCAGCGCGTGACGACCACCGCGGATCTGCCGTACCTCGCCGAGGAGGCGGGCCGGAGGCTGGAGGACGCCCCGGCGCTCGACATCCTGCGCTGGGCCGCCGACACCTTCGGCCCCCGCTTCTGCGTCACCTCCTCCATGGAGGACGCGGTCGTCGCCCATCTCGCCTCGCGCGTCCTGCCGGGCGTGCCCGTCGTCTTCCTGGACACCGGCTACCACTTCCCGGAGACGATCGGCACCCGTGACGCGGTCGCCGCCGTCATGGACGTGGAGGTGATCACGCTGACGCCGCGCCAGTCGGTGGCGGAGCAGGACGCCCGGTACGGGCCGCGGCTGCACGACCGCGACCCGGACCTGTGCTGCGCGCTGCGCAAGGTGCGGCCGCTGGAGGCGGGGCTCGCCGGGTACGACGCGTGGGCCACCGGGCTGCGCCGCGACGAGTCCCCGACCCGGGCCGGTACGCCGGTCGTGGGCTGGGACGCCAGGCGGGGCAAGGTCAAGGTCTCGCCGATAGCGCGCTGGACCCAGGATGATGTGGACGCGTACGTGGCCGAGCACGGCGTGCTCACCAATCCGCTGCTGATGGACGGCTACGCCTCGGTGGGCTGCGCGCCCTGCACCCGGCGGGTACAGGCGGGCGAGGACGCGCGCGCCGGGCGCTGGGCCGGCCGCGGCAAGACCGAGTGCGGGCTGCACGGCTGACATGACGAGACCTGAGGAGCGAACGATGAGCCTGCGAGGCCAGGGGGCCACGATCTGGCTGACCGGGCTGCCGAGCGCCGGCAAGACGACGATCGCGTACGCGCTGGCGGAGCGGCTGCGCGCGGACGGGCACCGGGTGGAGGTGCTCGACGGCGACGAGATCCGCGAGTTCCTCTCCGCGGGGCTCGGCTTCTCCCGCGCGGACCGGGACACCAATGTGCGGCGGATCGGCTACGTGGCCGGGCTGCTCGCCGCGAACGGGGTGAAGGCGCTGGTCCCGGTCATCGCGCCGTACGCGGACTCCCGCGCGGCGGTCCGCGAGCGGCACCAGAAGGCCGGCACCCCGTATCTGGAGGTGCACGTCGCCACGCCCGTCGAGGTGTGCTCGGTACGGGACGTCAAGGGGCTTTACGCCAAACAGGCGGCCGGTGAGCTGACGGGGCTCACGGGGGTAGACGATCCCTATGAGGCACCGGCCGCTCCGGATCTGCGGATCGCGGCCCATGAGCAGGGTGTCCACGAGTCCGCGGCGGCGCTGCTGGCGCTGCTCAGTGAGAGGGGCCTGGCATGACGACGGTGGCAGCCATAGCCGAGAACACCGAGAACCCGTACGCCCTGTCGCACCTGGACGCGCTGGAGTCCGAGGCGGTGCACATCTTCCGCGAGGTGGCGGGCGAGTTCGAACGGCCGGTGATCCTCTTCTCCGGCGGCAAGGACTCGATCCTGATGCTGCACCTGGCGCTGAAGGCGTTCGCGCCCGCGCCGGTGCCGTTCGCCCTGCTGCACGTGGACACCGGGCACAACTTCCCCGAGGTCATCGACTACCGCGACCGCGTCGTCGCGGAGCACGGGCTGCGGCTGCACGTCGCCTCCGTCCAGGAGTTCATCGACGACGGGCGGCTGCGCGAGCGCCCCGACGGCACCCGCAACCCGCTGCAGACGGTGCCGCTGCTCGACGCCATCGAGAAGGGCCGCTTCGACGCGGTGTTCGGCGGCGGCCGGCGCGACGAGGAGAAGGCCCGCGCCAAGGAGCGGGTGTTCTCGCTGCGCGACGAGTTCGGCGGCTGGGACCCGCGCCGCCAGCGCCCGGAGCTGTGGCAGCTCTACAACGGCCGGCACTCCCCCGGCGAGCACGTCCGCGTCTTCCCGCTGTCCAACTGGACGGAGCTGGACGTGTGGCAGTACATCGGCCGGGAGTCCGTCGCGCTGCCCGCCATCTACTACGCGCACGAGCGGGAGGTCTTCGCCCGCGACGGCATGTGGCTGGCCCCCGGCGAGTGGGGCGGGCCCAAGGACGGCGAGCGCGTCGAGCGGCGCACGGTCCGCTACCGCACGGTCGGCGACATGTCCTGCACCGGCGCCGTGGACTCGGACGCCGCCACGATCGAGGCGGTCATCGCGGAGATCGCCGCGTCCCGGCTCACCGAGCGGGGCGCCACCCGGGCCGACGACAAGCTGTCCGAGGCCGCCATGGAGGACCGCAAGCGCGAGGGGTATTTCTAGCCATGACCACGACCTTCGGCACCTCCCTCGACCCCCTCGGTACGGGCGCGACGTCGCTGCTGCGGTTCGCGACGGCCGGTTCGGTGGACGACGGCAAGTCGACCCTGGTGGGGCGGCTGCTGCACGACTCCAAGTCGGTGCTCAGCGATCAGCTCGAAGCCGTCGAGCACGCCTCCCGCAGCCGCGGCCAGCAGGCGCCGGACCTGGCGCTGCTCACGGACGGGCTGCGCGCCGAGCGCGAGCAGGGCATCACCATCGATGTCGCGTACCGCTACTTCGCCACGCCCCGGCGGCGGTTCATCCTCGCCGACACCCCGGGGCATGTGCAGTACACCCGCAACATGGTCACCGGCGCGTCCACCGCCGAGCTGGCCGTGGTGCTGGTCGACGCCCGCAACGGCGTGGTCGAGCAGACCCGCCGGCACGCGGCGGTGGCCGCCCTGCTGCGGGTGCCGCACGTGGTCCTCGCCGTGAACAAGATGGACCTCGTGGCGTACGCGGAGCCGGTGTTCGCGGCGATCGCCGAGGAGTTCACGTCGTACGCGGCGTCGCTCGGCGTCCCGGAGATCACCACGATCCCGATCTCCGCGCTCGCCGGGGACAACGTGGTCACCCCGTCCGCGAACATGGACTGGTACGGCGGCCCGACCGTGCTGGAGCACCTGGAGACGGTGGCCGTGGTCGCCGACCCGTCCCGGGACGCCGCGCGCTTCCCCGTGCAGGTCGTGATCCGCCCGCAGACCGCCGAGCACCCCGACTACCGGGGCTACGCCGGGCAGATATCGTCCGGCGTGCTGCGCGTCGGGGACGCCGTGACGGTCCTGCCGTCGGGGCGTACGTCCACCATCACCGGCATCGACGCGCTGGGCCGGGGCGTGGACGTGGCCTGGGCGCCGCAGTCGGTGACCCTGCGCCTCGCCGACGACCTCGACGTCTCGCGCGGCGACCTCATCGCGCCGAGCGCGGGCGCGCCCGCCGTGACGCGGGACATCGAGGCGACGGTCTGCCATGTCGCGGACCGGCCGCTGGCGACGGGCGACCGGGTGCTGCTCAAGCACACCACCCGTACGGTCAAGGCGCTCGTCAAGGACATCCCCTCGCGGCTGACGCTCGACGACCTCTCCCAGCACCCCTCCCCCGGCTCGCTGGCCGCCAACGACATCGGCCGGGTCGTCCTGCGCACCGCCGAGCCGCTGGCGCTCGACGCGTACGCCGACTCCCGGCGCACGGGCTCCTTCCTCCTGATCGACCCCGCCGACGGCACGACGCTGACCGCGGGAATGGCGGGCGCGGCGTTCGCGGACGGCGGCCCCGCTGCGGACTCCGCCGCTGCGAACGCCGCCGACGCGGGCTGGGACTTCTGATGGCGGCGCGGGACTTCTTCTCGACCTTCGACAAGGAGGGCGGCCGCGTCGGCAGCGGCTCCCTCGGCAGCGGCCAGGGCGGGGTCGGGCGATGTGCGCGCTGACGACGCACTTCTCCCGCGTGTCTCCCGGTCCCGAAGCCCCGCCGAACCGCCGGGCGTGCCCCAGGGCGCGCTGTTCCCGGCCCTGTGAGAGGAACCCCTCCCCATGCCCGCGCCGCCCCCCTCCCGCCGCCGCTTCCTCGCGGCCGCCGCCCTTCCGCTGCTGATCGGCGCCCTCGGGGCCTGCGGATACGGCTCCCAGCGGCAGGAGTCCACCGGCAAGGTCCGCGCGGCGGGCGAGAAGACCGACGGCCTCGACAGGGTGAAGATCGGCTACTTCCCGAACCTCACGCACGCGACGGCCCTGGTCGGCGACCACGAGGGGATCATCCAGCGGGAACTGGGCGGCACGAAGGTCGAGTCGACGACGTTCAACGCGGGCCCCTCCGAGATCGAGGCGCTCAACGCGGGCTCCATCGACATCGGCTGGATCGGCCCGTCCCCGGCGATCAACGGCTACGTCAAGACGCACGGCACGGGGCTGCGGATCATCTCCGGCTCCGCGTCCGGCGGCGTGAAGCTGGTGGTGAACCCCGAGAAGATCACCTCCCTGGACGACGTCAAGGGCAAGAAGATCGCCACGCCGCAGAAGGGCAACACCCAGGACGTGGCGTTCCTCAACTGGATCGCCCAGCGCGGCTGGAAGGTCGACCCGCGCAGCGGCAAGGGCGACGTGTCGGTGGTCCGTACGGACAACAAGGTGACTCCGGACGCCTTCAAGTCCGGTTCCGTGGACGGCGCGTGGGTGCCCGAGCCGACCGCGTCGCGGCTGGTGGCCGACGGCGGCAAGGTGCTGCTGGACGAGTCCGCGCTGTGGCCGGACCGCAAGTTCGTGATCACCAATGTGATCGTGTCGCAGAAGTTCCTGGCCCGGCACCCGGACGCCGTCGAGGCCGTGCTGCGCGGCTCGGTGAAGACCAACGCCTGGATCAGGGCGAACCCCGCCAAGGCCCGGGCCTCGGCCAACGCGGCGCTGGGGGTCCTGGCGGGCAAGGGACTGCCGCCCGAGATCCTCGACCCGGCGTGGCAGAGCATCCGCGTCACCGACGACCCGCTGGCCTCGACCCTGGACGCCGAGGCGCGGCACGCCGTCAAGGCCGGGCTGCTCTCCGAGCCCGATCTGCGCGGCATCTACGATCTGCGGCTCCTCAACAAGGTGCTGCGGGCCGAGAACCGGCCGGCGGTCGACGCCGCGGGGCTCGGCGAGCGGTGACGCCCCGCTCCCCCTCCGTACCGCCCACCAGTTGACAGGAGGTGACCGGCGATGGCACCGGCACTGACCACCGAGAAGCCCCTGAGGGACGACCACGACGGCGCGACCGCCCCGGCCGCCGTACGGATCTCCCGCGTCCACAAGACCTTCGGCCGCCCCGGCACGGCCCAGCCCGTCCTCGACGACATCACCCTCGACGTCCGGCCGGGCGAGTTCGTGTGCCTCCTGGGCGCCTCCGGCTGCGGCAAGTCGACGCTGCTGAACCTGGTGGCGGGGCTGGACGCGCCGACGTCCGGCACCATCGAGGTGCCCGGCGGCCGGCCCGCGCTGATGTTCCAGGAGCACGCACTGTTCCCGTGGCTCACCGCGGGCCGCAACATCGAACTCGCCCTGCGGATGCGCGGGGTGCCGCGGGCCGGGCGGCGCGCGGAGGCGGAACGGCTGCTGGATCTCGTACGGCTCGGCGGCGCGTACGGCAAGCGGGTGCACGAGCTGTCGGGCGGGATGCGGCAGCGCGTCGCGCTGGCCCGCGCGCTCGCGCAGGACTCCAAGGTGCTGCTGATGGACGAGCCGTTCGCGGCGCTGGACGCGATCACCCGCGATGTGCTGCACGGCGAGCTGACGCGGGTGTGGGAGGGGACGGAGCTGTCGGTCCTCTTCGTCACGCACAACGTCCGCGAGGCCGTGCGGCTCGGCGAGCGCGTGGTGCTGCTGTCCTCGCGACCGGGCCGGGTCGCGCGCGAGTGGGCGGTGGACATACCGCAGCCGCGCCGCATCGAGGACGCCGCCGTGGCGGACCTGTCCGTCGAGATCACCGAAGAACTGCGTGGGGAGATCCGCCGTCATGGCCGGCACTGAGACGACCACCGCCGCCGCCGGGGAGAGGGGCGGGCCGGACGGCCGGGGCGACCTGGCGAGCGTCGAGGCCGGGCTGGACGCCCTCGACGCCGTGCAGGTCAAGCGGGTGCCGATCACGCACACCCTGCTCCACAAGGTGCTGCCGCCCGTCGTCGCCGTGCTGCTCGTCCTCGCGGTGTGGAAACTCCTCGTCCTCGCGGAGGTCACCGACGACTACAAGCTGCCCGACCCGTCGGCCGTCTGGCGGAGCCTGCGCGGCCTGTGGCTCCAGGGCACGCTCGGCGGCATCGTCTGGACGAGCGTCTCGCGCGGGCTGCTGGGGTTCCTCGCCGCGCTCGCCCTCGGCACGCCGCTGGGGCTGCTGGTGGCGCGCGTGAAGGTGGTGCGCTCCGCGCTCGGCCCGATCCTCTCCGGCCTCCAGTCGCTGCCGTCGGTGGCGTGGGTGCCGGCCGCCGTGATCTGGCTGGGCATCACCGATGCCGCGATGTACGCGGTGATCCTGCTGGGCGCGGTGCCCTCGATAGCCAACGGCCTGGTCTCCGGCATCGACCAGGTGCCGCCGCTGTATCTGCGCGCGGGCCGCACCATCGGCGCGACCGGGGTGCGCGGGGCGTGGCACGTGCTGCTGCCGGCCGCGCTGCCGGGCTATATCTCGGGGCTCAAGCAGGGCTGGGCGTTCTCCTGGCGGTCCCTGATGGCCGCCGAACTCATCGCCTCCTCGCCCGATCTCGGGCTGGGGCTGGGCCAGTACCTGGAGAACGCCCGTACCGACTCGGACATGCCGGGCGTGCTGCTCGGCATCGCGCTCATCCTCGTCGTCGGCATCGCCATCGACCTGATCATCTTCAGCCCGCTGGAGCGCCGGGTGCTGCGCAACCGCGGCCTGCTGGCGGGCGCCCGCTGATGGGCCTGCGAGAGGTGGCGGCCCCGGCCCCCGCGCTGCTCGTCGTCGCCCACGGCAGCCGCGACCCGCGGCACGCGGCGACGGTCGCCGCGCTCGCCGCCCGCGTCCGCGCGCTCCGCCCGGACCTGCGCGTCGAGGCCGGCTATCTGGACTTCTGCGCGCCGAGCGTGGCGCAGGCGCTGTCGCGGCTCGCCGCGGACGGGGTACGAGAGGTGGTCGCCCTGCCGCTGCTGCTGACCCGGGCGTTCCACGCGAAGTCCGACATCCCGGCCGTGCTGCACGCGGCGGCGGCCCGGCTGCCGGGGCTCGCGATCCGCCAGGCCGGGGTGCTGGGGCCGTCGCGGCTGCTGGCGCGCGCACTGGAACGGCGGCTGTACGAGGCCGGGGTACGGCCCGAGGACCGGGGCTCGACCGGGGTCGTGCTGGCCTCGGCGGGCTCCAGCGATCCGGAGGCGAACGCGGTGCTCGCCGAGTTCGCGCGGGAGTGGCAGCGCACCGGCTGGTGCGCCGTGCGGCCCGCGTTCGCCTCCGCCCGGCCGCCGCGGACCGAGGACGCGGTGCGGGAACTGCGCGCCGAAGGGGTCCGGCGCGTCGCCGTGGCCCCGTACGTCATCGCGCCCGGCCGGCTGCCGGACCGTATCGAGCGGGGCGCGCGGGAGGCGGGCGCGGACGTGCTCGCCGATGTGCTGGGGCCGGGCGAGGAGTTGGCGCGGCTGGTGGCACGCCGGTACGGGCAGGCCGTGGCCGCCGAGGGCGTCGCGGCGCTCAGCGCCTGACCGGGGACCGGTGCGCCCGGCCGCCAAGGGGACGCCAACGGCCCGTACAGAAGCTGTCTTTTCCTCCCAAGAGCCGTACGTGACGGCTGAGGCCATGCCTACACTGCGATGCACGTTGGCCACGGTCAGTACGGACCGAGGAGGTGCGATCGTGCCGATCAGAAGTGTGGAGACGGTGCTCGAACCGGCTCGCCTAGCCCAGCTCGCCGAAGCGGGCGCTCTGGACGACGGGTTACGGGAGCGGTTCGAGCGGGACGGATATGTGAAGCTGCCGGGCGTGGTGCGCGGGGCCCGGCTGGGCGCGCTGCGCTCGGAGACGCGGCGGCTGGAACGGCTCGCGCGGCGGCGGGACTTCACGGTGGCGCGCGCGGACGCGTCGCCGCGCCGCATGGCGACGGTCTGCGGGCAGATGATCGGCGCGCTCGCGCCGTGGGTCCCCCGGCTGTACGCGGACGCGGAGCTGACCGCGCTGATCCGCCGGATATCGGGGGTCGAGACCGCCGAGGCGCCGGACCTGCTGGAGCGCTATGTGCTCAATGTGCTGCACCGGCAGGGCGATACGCACGGCGCGCACCTCGACGGCCATCCGCTGACGTTCGTGCTGTGCGCCGACGCGCCCTCCTCGCCGCGCGACGGCGGGCTGCTGGAGTACGCGCCGGGCGAGCGTGGTCCGGCCGCGCTGGACGGCGCCGTGGCCCGGCGGGCGCACCACCGGCCGGGCGACGCGTATCTGCTGCGCGGCGACGCGGTCGTGCACCGCGTCACCCCGCTGCGCCGGGCGGGGCTGCGCCGGACGGTGCTGGCGCTCTCCTACGAGGCGCGGTCGCCCGTGCCGCGCGCGGCGCGCGTACCGGAGCAGGGCCGGGCGGGCCGCCCGGCGCCGCTCGGGAACTGACGGCCGGCCCCGGGGTTTACCCCTTCGGCCCCGTCGTCAGCCTTCGGGATAGAAGACGAAGAGCGTGCAGCCGGTGGTGGACTGCGGTATGTGCGAGGAACCGGCCGGGGCGTGGATGAAGCTGCCCGCGGGGTAGTCGCGGACGCCGTCGTTGAAGACGCCGGAGGCGACGTAGACCTCTTCGGGGCCCGGCTCGTGGACGTCGATCCCTTCCCAGCGGGCGCCGGGGTCGATCTCCACGACATGCGCCGAGGCGCCGTTCTCCCCCGTCCACAGGGTCCGCAGCCGGATACCGGGAAAGAGTTCCTTGGCCGGCACCTTCGCCGCCTCGGCCCATACGTATCCGTCCATGCCGTTCGCGACGCCGCCCATACCGCACTCCTTTTCGGTCAGTTGAAGGAAAGGATGCCATGGGCGGCGGACGCCGCCGAGAGCCGACCCAGGTGCCATCACCACCAGGAAAGGGCCCCGCACGGGGCCGCGTCGAGCGCTTTCCTCACGGGCCCTAGCATCGATATATGGCCGATTCACGGGCAGTTGTCGCCGTCGACGTCAGACCCTCCCCCATCGCGGCGTGGTTCCACCGCCTTCTGACGAGTCCGGTGATCGAGCTCGACGGACGCGCGCACGCGGCACGATGGGGCACCGCCACAATCCCGGTATCCCCTGGTGAGCACCGCCTCACCGTGTATTTCCGGTACCGGGGACAGAAGCGCGCGCGACTCGCCGCGGCGGAAAAGGACTTCGCCGTGGACGAGGCGTCGTCCGCCGTGGACATCGCCGTCAGGCTCGGTCCGCGCAACGGCAGCCGATTTCGGATCGGCGAGCCGGTGGCGCGCCGGTAGCCATCGACCGCCGTGCGTCGTGGGGGAAAGGCACGGCGGTCGATGGCGGTCCATGGCCCGGCGGGATGACTTGAAACCCTGTCGGATTGACACGCTCAATTCAACTTCCGTAGCCATGTGTGAGATACGCAACGTCCCTATGGAATTCCAAATCCCAACCAACGGCGGCAAATTGGACAGTGAATTGGCAACGGCTGCCAGGTTTTACCCGGCGGCATCATCGGGCCACCCGCCGCCCGGGGCGGCCGATTCGCGGCCGTGGCCGCTGTGCGGATTTCCGGGGGCATTCCGCCGGGGCGCCGCCGCATCGGACCCGGTGCGGCGGCACCGATAGCGGTGGAGGCGCGCCGATCGCGCTGGTTAGAGTCGCGGCATGAATACCAGCACCCGAACCTTCCGCATCACCGTCCGCGGCGCCTTCGCCGACCTCACCGACGATCAGCGCGCCGAACTCCTGGCGCGGGCCGAGGAGCACGACATGCTGCGAGCGGCCTTCACCCCCGAGGGGCACCTCAGCTACGACCTGGCCGCGCGCCCCGCGTTCACCTTCCGCTTCCTGGACTCGGGCGAGGAAGAGGAGGACATCCTGGAGGCGACCGAACGCGCCGAAGAGGCGGCGACGGCATGGCTGGCCGGGCGCGGCTACGGCCACACGCCTCTCAGGAGCAGCGCGGAAGATCTCTCCCAGGCGCCGCTGGGGAAGCGCCAGCGCCGCGAGGCGGCCCGGAAGAACCCCTGATCGCGGCCGACTCCACCGCCCCCCAGAACCTTCTGAACGGCCTCGGCCTCCACCCATATCCTTGACTGCTCAAGTTCCACGCAAGCTGTTGATACGCTGGGGGCTTGAGTGGTCAAGGTGGCGGTAGGCGACAGGAGGCGGCAAAGGGTGGCGTTGAGTGAGGCGCTGGACGTGTCGTTGCGGCTCGTACGGGCCCAACTGGCCCTCGCCAAACGGTTCGACAACAGCCTGTCCGGGCTGCACGGCGTGAGCCTGGCCGACTTCACGATGCTGCTGCGCCTGAGCCAGGCTCCCGGCGGCCGGATGCGCCGCGTGGACCTGGCCGAGACGCTGGGCCTGACCGCCTCCGGAGTCACCCGCGGCCTGGCCCCGCTGGAGCGGATCGGGCTGGTCACGCGGGAGGCGGACGCCCGTGATGGCCGCGTGGCCCATGCCGCGCTGACCGAGACCGGGCGCGAGCGGCTGGCCGACATGCTCGCCACCGCCGAGCGGGTCGCCGCCGATCTCTTCGCCGAACCCGCGTGGCGCAACGAGGACATCGGCCGCCTGTCCGCCCTGCTCACCCAGCTCGGCGGGGCCGGCCTCCGCTGACCCGGAGCCGCCCCCCGCACGCGGCGGATACGCGCGTACGGGGGTGGCCCGGCGAACCGTCAGCCCGGCAGTTCCGCCTCGATGAGGTCGGCGGCGCGCGGGGAGCCGCCCTCCGCCGCCAGCTCCGCCTTGAGCTCGGCGCAGCGGGCGGCGACCGCCGGGTCGTCCACGAGGGACAGCACGGCCTCGCGCAGCCGCTCGGCCGTGGCCTCCTCGTTGGGTACGTGCCGGGCGACGCCCAGCTCCTCCAGGACCGCCGCGTTGCCGAACTGGTCGACGGCCTGCGGCACGGCCACCATCGGCACCCCGGAGGCGAGCCCTTCGCGTGAGCCGCCCGCCCCGGCGTGCGTGATGAACGCGTCGGCCTGGGCGAGGACGGCGACCTGCGGCACCCAGTGGTGCACCTCGATGTTGGCGGGCATCGCGGCACCCTCGGGGACGAGATCCGCGGCGTCGACGTGCTTGCCGACCTGGAGCACGACGTGCCAGCCGGGCAGGTCCCCGAACGCCTTGACGCACTCGCGGTAGAAGTCCGGCAGGTCGGTGAACGTGGAGCCGAGGGAGATCAGCAGCACCTTGCCGTCGGGGCCGAGCCCGGCGGGCCGCTGCCAGTCGCCCTGGCTTCCGCCGTCGCCCTGGCAGGAGCCGACGAAGGTGGTGCGCCGGGTGTCGACCCGGTCGGCGTGGGGCTGGAGGGTGCGGGGGATGAGGGCGATGATCCGGTCCGGCCGCCCGATGAAGAGGTCGGGGTCGATGGTCATGCCGTGCTCGGTGAGCCAGTCGCGGAAGCGCCGGTCGTAGGCCGCGCCGCGCGGGGTCTCCTTCATGGCCCGGAACGGTTCGGAGACGGGGTCCTCGTCGTACCCCTCCCAGGCGACCAGGTTCGGGGAGAGCTGCACGATGGGGACGCCCCAGCGGTGGGCGAGCACCCGTGCCGGGTAGGCGGTGATGTCGTACAGGACCAGGTCGGGGCGGTCGCTCTCGTACGCGGCGGCGAGCTGCGGAAGCGCCTGGATCGCGTCGTTCAAGAAGATCTCGACGTGGTCGATCAGCTCGCTCCCCCACGCCCCGGGCCGCTCCTCCGTCGGCAGCGTCGACCGGTAGATGACGGGCTCCGCGCCCACGCTCGCGACCAGTTCGGCCATGGGCTCGGGGATGGCGTACGTGACGCGGTGGCCGCGGGCGACGAGCTCGCGGATGACGTCCAGGCTGGGCTGCACATGGCCGTGGGCGGCGATGCTGAACATGGCGATATGGGCGCGCTGTGGCGTAGGCATGATCGGCACGCTATGCGAGACGATACGTATCGTGCAACGTAGTTTCGCGCCCGTGCGCGCGTCAGCGCCCGCACGCACCCGGCCGAAGGCAAAGCCCCTTCACGATCACCACTCCGGCCGATCGGAACTCGTAACTGGATAGGCCATCCACTTCTGCTATCGTCCCGCCCAACCGGATGATCTATCCGATTGAGTGAGGGGAGAGGTGCATGACGAAGACAGCCGTGGTCACGGCCGGCACCGGCGGCATCGGCCTGGAGACGGCGCTGGGGCTGGCCGCCGCGGGGTTCGCCGTCACCGTGATCGGCCGCGACGCCGACCGGGGCGCCAGGGCGGTCGAGCGGATCAACGCGGAGAACCCCGCGCACCCCGGCCGGTTCCTCGCCGCCGACCTGGCCTCGCTCGACCAGGTCCGCGCCCTGGCCGGCACGCTCGCCGCCGAGCACGCGGCGTCGGGGGAACCGTTGACGGTGCTGGTCAACAACGTGGGGGCGATGTTCACCAAGCGTCAGGACATCGACGGCCTCGAAGGGTCGTTCGTGGTCAACCACCTCTCGCCCTACCTGCTGACCGAACTTCTGCTGCCCACCCTCACGGCCGGGGCCCCCAGCCGCGTCGTGAACGTGACCTCGGTCTCGGTCGCCGTCGCCAGGCGGGTGTTCGACGAGGTCGAACCGCCGGGCGGCTACTACGCCTTCCACTGGTACGGGCGCGCCAAGCTGGCCAACCTCGCCTACACGCTCGACCTGGCCAAGCGCTTGCAGGGGACGGGCGTGTCGGTCCTCGCAGCCGATCCCGGCGGCGCCGCGACCGACATGACCAACGGCACCATGACCAACCCGGATATCGTCTCCCCGGCGTTGCGGCTGGTGTGGCCGCTGGTGCGCCGCATGTTCGTACGCGCCACCTCCGCCACCGCGGCCACGGCCGCCCGGCCCTCGATCACCGCCGCCACCGACCCCGCGCTGGCCGGCCGGACCGGCCTCGTCATCGGCTCCTCGGCCACTCCCGTCACCCCGTCCCGCGCCGCGACCAACCCCCGCATCGTCGACGCCGTACGCCGGCTCAGCCAGACCCACGCACCCCTGACCACCACCCAGGCCAACACCCAGCACCCCGGATGAGCCCAGGCCCCCCACCGCAGGACGCCCGCCGCCCGACCGCGGCGGGCAGTCCCGCCCACCCCGAAGCCACCCGCCGGCCCGCGAACGCCCGCACATGATCACCGGACCGGCCCGCGAACCAAGACGAGCACCCTGGACCCCTCCCATGACGAGCGCACCGCTGCGCAAGGACGCCGCCCGCAACTGGGAACGGATCGTCGCGACCGCCCGCACCCTGGTCGACCAGGGCACCCCCCTCCAGCTCAACGACGTCGCACACCGCGCGGGCGTCGGGGTCGCCACCGTCTACCGGCACTTCCCCACCCCCGAGGCGCTGCTGGAGACCGTCGCCGCCCCCTGCCTCGAAGACCTCGCCGACCACGGCCGGCAGGCCCTGGCCGACCCCGACCCCTGGCGGGCACTGGAGGGCTTCCTCTCCCGCGTCCTCGAAGCGCAGCTCACCGAGGCCGCCCTGCCCCCGGTCGCCTCCGCCGCCGTGGACGCCCTGCCGCGGACCACGGAACTCAAAGCGTCACTCGCGACGGCCGGCACCGAACTCCTCGGCCGGGCCCACGCCGCCGGAGCCGTCCGACCGGACCTCGCCGACCGCGACCTGGTCCCGCTCATGTGCGGCATCGCCCACGCCGTGGCCGTCCACGGCGGCACCCCCGCCGACAGGATCGCAACCGGCCACCGCTACCTCGCCACCCTGCTCGAAGGCGTCCGCCCCGCACCGTCGACCGCGTGACGGCCAAAGCCGCGCCTTCCCGTCGCCGCCCGCGCCCGAGACGGCGGCCCCAGGCGCGGACATCCGCACCGGGTACGCCCGCCGCCGTCACCGCTGGTAGCGCGCCAGCACCAGGTTCCCGTCCCGCACCAGCCGACGGCGCAGTTCGCCCATGCCGATGGCGCCGCTGTAGTACTCCTGGAACGCGGGCGTGGCGATCTTGTCCTTCCACTCCGGGTAGCCGCGGACCGACCGGGCCGGGGCCGGGCGCAGGTCGTGGGCGAGGGCGGTGCCCGTGGCCCAGCCGTGCCGTGCGCCGCGCAGTTCGGGGGCGGCCAGGGCCGTGGCGCCCGTAGGGAGCATCCAGTCGCCCTTCGCGAGCCGCACCATGTTCGCCGGGCGCAGCAGGAAGTCGATGAACCGCGCGGCCTCCGCCTTGTGCGGGCTGTCCTGCGCCACGGACAGGGTCTGCGGGCTCACGCCCTGGCTCCGCTCGCCGCCGGGCCCGGCGGGCGCGGGCAGTACGGTCCAGTCGAAGCCCTCGGGGGCCTGCTGGACGATCTGCTGGCGGTAGGAGAAACCGAGCGGCACCATCGCGTACTTCCCGCCGAAGAAGCCCGGCAGGGTGTCGGCGCCGCCCATGGACAGCGTCGTACGGGCGGCCGAGCGGTCCCGTACCACCTGGTCGCGGATGACGCGCGGCACGTACTGGTCGGCGGCGTCGAAGCGGACGGCGGCCTTCCCGTCGGCGCCCCGGTGGAAGACCTGGCCGCCGGCGGACTGGGACAGATTGAGCGTCGCGGAGACCGGGTCCTTCAGCGGCCAGGCCACGCCGTACGTACCGCCGCGCGTCATCCGCCGCGCCGCCTCCTCGAACTCCGGCCAGCTCCAAGGGTGTTCGGCGTCGGGGACGCGTACGCCCGCCTCCTTGAGCAGCGTGCGGTTCGCCATGATCACGCGCGGTTCCTGGAGGAACGGCACGCCGTAGACGCCCTTCCCGAACGTCGCGGTCCGCCAACTGCGCGGCGGGATATCGGCCTTCAGCCGCTCGGGCAGCAGGCGGGTGAGGTCGGCGAGGTAGCCGCCGTACACGAAGTCGGCGAGGTCGTCGGAGGCGTCGTGGATGATGTCCGGCGCCTCGCCGCCCTCGAAGGAGGTGAGCAGTTGGTCGTGGACGCTCTCCCAGCTCCCCTGTACGTACGCGACGCGGATGTCGGGGTGGGCGGCGTTCCACTCCCGTACCAGCCGCTTGTTGATCTCCACGGACTCGTCCTGCCAGGCGAGCGACTGATAGCGCAGCGTGATCCGGCCGTCGTCGCGGTCCGTACCGGAGGCACAGCCGCCCAGGAGAAGGGCGAAGACGCAGGCGAGGGCCGTGAATACGGCGGGCAGGCGGCGCGTGCGCATCAGTTCTTCACCGCCCCGGCCAGCATTCCGCCGGTGATCCGCCGCTGGACGAAGGCGAAGAGGACGAGCGAGGGGAGGGTGGCGAGGAGCGCGGCGGCGGCCAGCGGGCCGAGGTCGGCCACCCCTTCCGCGCCGATGAAGTGGGTCAGCACGACGGGCATCGTCTGCTTGCCCGGGGACTTCAGCAGGACCAGCGCGAAGAAGAACTCGTTCCAGGAGGTGATGAACGCGAAGAGGACGGTGGCGACGATGCCGGGGGCGAGCAGCGGCGCGGTGACCGAGGTGAGGGTCCGCAGCCGCCCCGCGCCGTCCACGGCCGCCGCCTCCTCCAGTTCGCGCGGCACGGCCCGTACGTACCCGGTGAGCATCCACAGCGCGAACGGCAGCGCCCAGACGACGTAGACCATGACCAGCCCCGGCAGGGTGTCGACCAGGCGCAGGCCCTTGAGGACCAGGAACAGCGGGATGATCACGAGCACGATGGGGAACGCCTGGCTGACGACCACCCAGCCGCTCGCGGCCCGCGTCAGCCGGGTGCGGCGGCGGGCCAGGGCGTAGGCCATGGGGGTGGCGACGACCGTCGCGATCAGGGCGGCCGAGGCGGCGGCGGTGAGGCTGTTGAGGGCGGCGCGCAGCAGGGGCTGCTCGTCGAACGCCTGCCGGAAGTTGTCGAGGGTGGGGTGGTCGGGGAGCCAGCCGGGGTGCAGGGAGGCCAGTTCGCGGGCGGGCTTGAAGGCGGTGGAGAGCAGCCAGGCGAGGGGGAAGGCGAGGAAGACGAGGTAGCAGAGGAGGGCGACGTACTGGCCGGCGCGGGTGGCGGCGCGCCGTGCGGGGCGGCCCCGGCCCAGCGGGCTCATCGCTCGTCCCCGTTCAGCCGGCCCGCGAGGTAGCAGGCGAGGAGTACGGCGACGACGGCGACCATGACGCAGCCCATCGCGGCCGCGTAGCCGAACTGGCCGTAGCGGAAGGCTTCCTCGTAGGCGAAGAGCATGGGGAGGCGGGTGTGGCCGCCGGGGCCGCCGTTGGTCAGGACGTAGACGAGGGCGAAGGAGTTGAAGTTCCAGATGAAATTGAGCGCGCTGATGGCGAGGGCGACGGGCCTGATGGCCGGCCAGGTCACGGCGGCGAACCGGCGCCAGGCCCCGGCCCCGTCCATGGCGGCGGCCTCGTGCAGCTCGCCGGGCACGTTCTGGAGCCCGGCGAGGAGCGCCACCGTCGTCTGCGGCATGCCCGCCCAGATGCCGACGAGGACGACGGCGGGCAGCGCGGTGGACAGCCCGCCCAGCCAGTCGACGCCGGTGCCGAGCGTCTCGTTGAGGATGCCCGCGTCCGGGTGGTAGACGAGCCGCCACATGATGCCGACGACGATCTCCGGCATCGCCCAGGGAACGATCGCCAGGGCCCGGGCCGGCCAGCGCAGCCGCAGGTTCTGGCCGAGGAGGAGGGCGAGACCGAGGGCGAGCGCGAACTGGGGGACGGTGACGCCGACCGCCCACACCAGGCCGACCCGGAACGACTCCCAGAAGAGGGTGTCGTGCAGCAGGTCGCGGAAGTTGAGGAGGCCGATCCAGCGGGTGGGCGCCGTACGGCCGGACTGGGCGTCGGTGAAGGCGAGCGCGATGCCGTAGAGCAGCGGGCCGACGCTGAGCACGAGGATCGGGATCAGCGCGGGCAGCACCAGGAACCAGCCCCCGGCGGCGCGCGGCCCGGTCGCGGGCTCGGCCGGCCGCCGCCCGGGCGCTGTCGCGAGGCTCACGTCAGGGGGCTCCTTGGTGTCGGCTCGGCGACGACGGCTCGTACGGGCGCGGCGCCCGGTCCGGGGCCCACGTCATCGTGCTGAGGGCGGGTACCGCAGTCAAGGGTGTGAGCCGGTGTGGCGGGGCGGTCGAGGCCGGTCACGGTGGTTTCCGACCACCCGCCACGCGTCCTCGCAGCCGGCGAGGGGACAATTGACGTGATCGACTCAATGGCCAACGGAGGGTACGGCGTGGCGGACGCGGCGGCGGCAGCGGAGAGAGCGGGCTCGGCGGACTCGCCGTTCACCGAACAGCGGGCGCGCGGGCTGCTCGCGGCGGCGGGGCTGCCCGGCCTCGCCGCGGACGCGGAACTGGTCGCGCTGGGCGAGAACGCGGTCTTCAGCGGGCAGGGCCTGGTGGCCAAGGTGGGGCGCGACCCCGAGCTGCTGCCGCGCGCCACGCGCGAGCTGCGGGTGGCGCACTGGCTCGCCGAGCGCGGCATCCCGGCCGTACGGGCCGCGGAGCCCGAGGTCCGTACGGCCGAGGGCCGCCCCGTCACCGTCTGGCACCGGCTCCCCGAGCCCGTACGCCCCGCCGCCCCCGCCGACCTCGCCGGCCTGCTGCGGCTGGTCCACGCGCTGCCGGCGCCGGGTCCGGAGGCGGGCGGCGAGCTGCCGCGGCGCGAACTGCTCGGCGGCGTCGAGCGGTGGCTCCGGCTGGCCGGCGACGCGATCGACCCGGCCGACGCGGCGTATCTGCGCGAGCGCCGCGACGGCTTCGCCGCCGCTGCCGCCGCCCTGACCCCGCACCTCACGCCGGGCCCCATCCACGGCGACGCGCTGCCGCGCAACGTCCACGTCGGCCCCGACGGGCCGGTCCTGGTCGACCTGGAGACCTTCTCCGCCGACCTGCGCGAACACGACCTGGTGGTGATGGCGCTCAGCCGCGACCGCTACGGCCTCGACCCCGCCGCCTACGACGACTTCGTCGCGGTCTACGGCTGGGACGTGCGCGAATGGGACGGCTGCGCCGTCCTCCGCGGCGCCCGCGAGACCGCGAGCTGCGCCTGGGTCTCCCAGCACGCCCCCGGCAACCCCGCCGCCCTCGCCGAATTCCGCCGCCGCGTGGCCTCCCTCCGCGACGACGACCCCACGGTGCGCTGGCGTCCCTTCTGACGAGCGCCCCTTTTGACGAGCGCCCCTTCTGACGAGCGCTCCTTCTGAGCAGCGCAGGATGGCCCGGCACCGCAGGGTGGCCGGGCTTCTTGCCGAAACGGCATGGATGGGTGCCGTATTCGGGCGCGTCGGCTATGACTGGCCCCTCACGAAATCGAGGGGAACGACTCTGATGGAGCACGTAGACGCCGCGGCGTTCTGGGACACGAGGTACGCGGAACAGCCGGCGGCCAGCGATCCGCGGCCGAATGTCCGTCTTGTCGAGATGGTTTCCGAGCTGTCTCCGGGGGACGCGCTGGATCTCGGGTGCGGGGGCGGGGGCGACGCGTTGTGGCTGGCGGAGCGGGGCTGGCGGGTGACGGCCCTCGACGTCTCGGCCGTGGCGACGGCCCGCCTCACCGAACTGGCCCGCGCCCGCGGCCTGGGCGACCGGATCACCGCCGAGCAGCACGACGCGCGCGCCTCGCTGCCCGACCCGCGGGTCGACCTGGTCAACGCCCACTACTTCCACACCCCGTACGCGATGGACCGGACGGCCATCCTGCGTGCCGCCGCCGAACTGCTGCGGCCGGGCGGCCTGCTGCTGGTGGTCGATCACGGGTCGACGGCGCCGTGGTCGTGGAACCAGGACCCGGACACCCACTACCCGGCCCCCGCGGAGGTCGTGGCGCCGATGCGGCTCGCCCCCGAGCGGTGGACGGTCGTACGGGGGGACTCACCGCGCCGCATCGCGACCCGCCCGGACGGGAGCACCGCCGAGGTCGTCGACCACGTCCTCCTCGTCCGGCGGGATGCCTGACGCCCCGCCGCGCCCGCCTTCAGCACCGCCCGCCATCAGCACCGCCCGAGGAGCACTCCATGCCCACCGCCCGCCGCCGCGGCGACACGCCGCCGCCCCGCACCGCGAACAGCGAAGCCGATGTCCTGCGCGGCTTCCTCGACTATCTGCGCGTCTCGGTCGCCGCGAAGGTCGAGGGCGCCCCGGAGCCGCAGGCCCGGATGTCGGCGGTGTCGTCCGGCACGACCCTGCTCGGCCTGCTCAGCCATCTGACGGCCGTCGAGAGCGCGATGTTCACCGGCGAGCAGGTCACCGACTGGCAGGCGACGCTCCGGGCCCCCGCCGGGGTGAGTGTCGCCGATGTCGTCGCCCGTTACCGGGCGGCCGTCGACCGCGCGAACGGCGTCCTCGACGCGTGCGCCGACCTCGGCGCGCCGCTCCCCCGGCCGGGGGGTCCGGGCGGCGCGCCGAGCGTGCGCTGGGCGCTGACGCACATGATCGAGGAGACCGGCCGCCACGCGGGGCACGCGGACATCCTCCGCGAACTCATCGACGGCTCCACCGGGCGCTGAGGCGGCCGGGCTTCGAGGGGGCTGCGAGCCAGTCCCCCGGGCTGCCGCCGGGCCCCGGCGCCGGCATACGGCCCAAATGGCCCGTACAGCCGGTACGGCCGGGCTTCCCCCGCGGCCCCCCTCAGCGGCCCCGCTCGTGGGCCGCCACGGCCGGGGGCCGGGCACGGTGCGTTCTCGATCCCGGGACGCGGCGGGGCTCCTTCGTCTTTCGCGTCCCGGTCGAGCCGCACCCGCGGCACGGGCGGCGGGAGATCGCCACGGGGGCGGTGCGCTCGGGCCCGAACTCGTAGTGGTCCTCCACGTGCCCGTCGCAGTGCTGCGCGTCGCACGGCGCGCTGACCGCGTGCGGATACTCGGTGGCCCCCCTTCTCGGGATGACATCGCAGAACAGGCAGGGGAACAGATGGATTCCATCCGCGTTCTCCAGAACCGCGATGGCTTCAGGGTTGGTGCAGCGGGGGCAGATACTGGCCATGAGGGAGATGGTGCGCCGGCTCCCCCTTCAGTCCTGGGACTGTCGCGCGATTTCACTCTATTGCGGTGTCGCTCCCGCCCCCGCCGACGCGGTCGCCGACGCCGTCGCCGTCAAGCGCCAGGAGCGTCCCCCGCGATCCAGCGCCGGATCGCCCTGCCGAGCCGTTCCGAGGCGTCCGCGTCGGATGACGCGGCGGCCCACGCGATGACGCCGTCCGGACGGACCAGCAGGCTCGGCTCCGCCGCGGACCCGCCGGGCGCCGGGGCGGTGGCCGGGCCGGAGGCCGGGTCCGGGACGTACGCGATCCGCGGCTTCAACTGGTCCACCGCGGCGGCGAAGTCGCCGCCGGGCGACCGGTCGACGAGGACGAAGCGGCCGTCGTGGGCGTGGTCGGCGAGCCGCCCTCCGGACGCCAGCGCGATATCACCGGCTATCGACCCGACCAGCGCCGCGGCCTCGGCGGCCGTGTCGGCTATGCCGGCCGCGGCAGTCACATCAGCCGCGTCAGCCACGTCATAGCGCTGCTCGATCCCGGCGGTCAGCGCGATCATGCGGTTCATCACCCCCGGCACGGTGAACAGTTCGCCGCGGACGACCCGCCGGAGCTGTGCGGTGTGTTCGTCGCCGCGCATCAGCGCGACCTGGGCCCGCGTCCAGTCCAGGACCCACGCCGCGATCGGCCGGCGCTCGCTCCCGTACGTGTCGAGCAGGCCGTCCGGGGCCCAGCCGGCCACCGTCGCGGCGAGCTTCCAGCCGAGGTTGACCGCGTCGCCGAGGCCGAGGTTCAGCCCTTGGCCGCTGAACGGCGAGTGCACATGCGCGGCGTCGCCCGCGAGCAGCACCCGGCCGCGCCGGTACGAGCGCGCCTGCCGGGCGTTGTCCGACCACCGGGTCGCCCGGCCCTCGATGCCCCGGATGGTCACCTCGGTTCCGGTGACGTACCGCACGACGCTCTGCAACTCCTCGACCGTGACCGGCGCGTTCCGGTCCTCCGGCTGCGGGCCGAAGCGGGCGACGAGGATACGTCCCGGAACCGGGCCGTACGCGTAGATGCCGCGCGGCGTCCACGTCCATCCGCGGCTCAGCCCGCTCGGGTCGTCGAAGTCGGCTATCGCCTGGTATCCGACCAGTTGGGGATCGGTGCCCTCGAACTCGATGCCGGCCTGCTTGCGCAGCACGCTCCGGCCGCCGTCGGCCGCGACGATCCACTCGGCGCTCAGCTCGCCCTCGCTGGTCTCCAGCACGACCCCCTCACCGGGGGCCGCCGCCTCGGTGGCGCCCACGCCGTCCCGCACGCCGTACACCTCGACGCCGCGGCGGATCTCGACGCCGAGCCTGGCGCAGTGCTCCCCGAGCAGCGTTTCGAGATCGTGCTGCGGCACCAGGAAGCCGCCCACCGCGGCCGTGTGCGCGGCCAGCACGGGGTCGCTCTGGTCGAGCAGGTCGTCGCGGTACAGCATCCCGGCGAAGTGTCCGAAGGCCGGGAACTTCCCGGGCGCCCACGCGCGCCAGTCCGACTGCCCTCCCCGGTCGGCCCCGTCAGCCGGCCCGGCCCCGCCCGCCAGATCGGCCCCGCCCTCCGGCTCAGAGGCGTCCGCCGACTCGGGGACGTCCGCCGGCTCGGGGGCGGTCCGGTCCGACGCCCCTCCGGCGAAGGCGTCGACCGATGTCATCCGGCGGCGCTGGACGCGCTCCGCGGCCGGGAGCAGTCCGCGCCGGTCCAGGATCTCGGCGCTGGCGATGTTGATCGATCCGGCCTTGATGGTCGGGTCCGGCTCCGCGAGCCGTTCCAGAACGGTCGCCCGCACCCCTTGAAGCGCCAGCTCCGCGGCGAGCAGGAGGCCGGTGGGCCCCGCTCCGACGACGACCACAGTGGTGTGCTGCATGACAGTTCCTCGTTCTCCCGCAGGTTCCCTTACCAGGCTTACTAAGCTTACTGAGTAAGCTTACTCGATAAGGTTAACTCGGTAAGGTAAAGTTCTCGTATGGCGAATCGAGGGGACCGGGGCGGGTCACGGACACGGGCGCGCATCGCCGCGACGGCGACGGAGATGTTCCTTGAGCGCGGGTTCGACGAGGTGACCGTCGCCGACGTCGCCGCGGCGGCAGGCGTCTCCAAGGTGACGGTCTTCGCGCACTTCGACCGCAAGGAAGACCTGCTGCTCGACCGGCTCCCCGGCGCCATCGACATCATGCGGACGGTGATCCGCGAGCGCGCGGACGATGTCACCCCCTTCGAGGCGCTGCGCGAGGCCGCGTTCGGTCTCGCCGCCGAACCGCACCCGCTGTCCGGGCTGCTCGAAGGAGCCGAGCCGTTCCTGCGGACCGTGATGGAATCCCCCGCGCTCGTCGCGCGGTTCCGCGCGTTCGCGTACGAGGTCGAGAACGCCCTGGCCGACGCCCTCGACGCGGACGACCGGTTCACCGGGGACAGCGCGCTGACCGCGGCGCTGATCGTCGCCGCGTACCGCACGGTCGCCGTCGACACGGCGCGCCGACGGCTCGCCGGAGGCGACCTCGCCGAGATCAGGGCAGCGCACCGGGAGCGCCTGACGTCCGCCTTCGAGGTGCTGGCGAACGGTCTGGCCTGACCGACCCCAGCAACCCCCATGCCCCTGGTACGAGCCGAGGCGCCGTCAGTTCACGCGGGGGTGGCCGGCTATCCGCTGGGCGGGGATCGAACCGGCGGCGGGCGCCGACGGCTCCTCCGCGCGACGGGCCTCCGCGTACGGGATGACCGGCCAGGCCGGTTCGATGTACGCGGCGGGGTTCGACGTGCGGCGCAGATAGCTCTGCAAGGAGGCGGACTGCTCGGCCGCGGCGGCGACTTGGAGCTCGTACAGGTCGGCGATCGGCATCGAGCCCACGGGCGCGTACGTCTCGCCCACGCGCCGCGCCGTACGGGCGGCGGCCAGCGCGTCGGCCTCCGCGCGGTGCGCGGCGTCCAGCGCCACGCCGTAGTGGGCGCAGAGCGCTTGCAGGGTGCGCTTGCCCTTGCGGTACCGGTCCGCGTACTTGTCCAGGACGAGCGGATCGACGATCGGCCACGGGCCGGGGCCCAGCCGCTCCGAGAGCGGTTCGACGCCGTGCCGGCGGCACTCGCGGTCCAGCAGCGACAGGTCGTACCGCGCGTTCATGACGACGAGCGGCGCGCCCGCGCGCAGCACCTCGGCGACGGCCTCCGCGATCTCCGCTATGGCGGTCGCGGCCGGTGAACCATGGGCGCGGGCCCGGTCCGTGGAGATGCCGTGGATGGCGGCGGCCTGCTCGGGGATGGCGATGCCCGGGTCGAGCAGCCAGGTCCGCTCCCCCGCGACCGCGCCGCCCGGCTCCAGCCGGACGAGCGCCGCGGTGACGACGCGGTCGTGCTCGACGTCCGTGCCCGTCGTCTCCAGGTCGAATCCGGTCAGCGTCCCGCGGTACCAGCTCATCGCGGCCCCCTCCTCTGTGGTGCTTCCCCCGACTGGTCCCCAGCCTCGCATGCCCCACTGACAATGCCCCCGGGCCCCCGGCGCCCCGACGGTGCGGCCGCCCGTAACTGCACGTCAGACGCGGCGCTGCCGGAACACCCCCCGCCGCCGCCCCGCCGCCGACGCACCGCCACTTCTACGAAACCGGCCGCGAGTCCGCCCACACTCCGTCGAACTCCTCCCGGTATGTCGCGAAGAGCCCGTTGTCGGCGTCCTGGTCCTCCCGCACCACGTCCCTCTCCCGCCCCCCGCCGCGCAGCACCAGCACCGGCGCCTCCATGCCGCGCGCCTTGCGGAGGTAGGACTGGACGACGGCGAGGCCGTCCGCGCCGTCGCCGTTGACGAGGTAGGCGGTGAAGCGCGGGGTCTCGTCGAAGACGCGGATCTCGAAGGCGGCGGTGTCCCGGAGCCGGTCGCGCACCCGCCGCATGTGCATGATGTTCATCTCGACGGAACGGCTCATCTCGCCCTTTTTGATGCCGAGTTCGCGCTCCCGGCGGCGTACGGCGCTGCTCGCGGGGTTGAGGAAGAGGAGCCGGGAGCGGCAGCCGGCCTCGGCGAGCCGTACGAGCCGCCGCCCCGAGTAGTTCTGCACGAGGAGGTTGAGCCCTATGCCGACGGCATCGAGGCGGCGGGCGTTGCCGAAAAGGTCCTCCACGGGGAGCTGCCGCTGGAGCCGCACCCGGTCGGCGTGGACGCCGATGACGTCCGCGTACCGGTCGCCGACCAGGTCCTCCACGGCGTCGACGGGCAGCCGGCCCGCGCCCGGACCGCGGGCGCCGGTACCAAGGATCTCCAGCAGCCGGGCGGCGGCCCGTTCGGCCTGGGCGAGGACGGTGACGGACAGGGCGCGGTTGCGGGAGACGACGTTGCGGGAGACCTCCAGCTCGTCGAGGGCCAGCTCCAGCTCGCGCCGGTCGTCCATGTAGGGCTCGAAGCAGGGCCAGTGCTGTACGAGCAGTTCGCGGAGCTGGGGCAGGGTGAGGAAGGAGAGCACGTTGTCGTCGGCGGGGTCGAGCAGATAGCCCTTGCGGCGGCTCACCTCCCGTACGGCCGCGGCGCGCTGCACCCACTCCTGTCCGGCGGGCCCGGCCGCGGCGACGACCCACTCCTCCTCGCCGTGCACGGGTTCGTAGACCGGCCGCAGCACGGCGGCGACGACGGCGCGCAGCCGCTGTTCGACGAGGTTGAGCCAGATGTAGGCCCGTCCGGCGCGCCGCGCCCGCGTACGCACCTCGCTCCACGCGTCGGCGCCCCAGTCCAGCTCCGCGCCGATCTCCATCGGCCGCGCCAGGGACACCGCGCCGGGTGGAGCGTCGGTCGAGCCGTCCCCCTCGGAAGCCTCGCCTCCCGGGGGCAGCTCCAACCCGCCCGAGCTCACCTGTGCACCGCCTTCCGCCCCCGTCCAACGATCAAGGCAGACTACTGTGCGGCGGGAGTGCGGTGCAGCCCGATGGGGGCAGTCCTCCGCCAACTCTCCGCCGCGCGGTGCCCGTTGCCGCCGGAGCCGGCGCGAGGAGTGAGCGGATTCATAGCGGCTACCCGTCATGGACGGCCGAAGACGGCGGTACAGGGTAGGGCGGACCCGCGACCGGCCCCCCGGAGACCGCGTCCCGCCGTACGACCCGGGGCACACGACCGTCGTACGGACCGGGGCACACGACCGCCGTACAGGCGCGGGCACACGACCGTCGTACGAGCGGGGCCGACGCCGCGCCCGCCCTGGCGGCCGGCCGGTGTCCGGGCCCCACCCATTTGTCCGAGGGTCACCCGGTTGGACTGACCGAAGTGAGAGGTGGCAGGTCGGCTTTTGGGGAAGATCTGCCGAAAGGACCGCCCGAAGGCGTCAGTTGGGCGAGGATTCCGTTCCGACCTGGAACGGGGTCCCACGGCGCTCGATGGAGAAGTGGAAGAGTCGACTCATGCAGGTCTGGCCGGGACAGGCGTACCCCCTAGGTGCCACGTACGACGGCGCCGGCACCAACTTCGCGGTCTTCTCGGAGACCGCCGAGCGGATCGAACTGTGTCTGCTGCACGACGACGGCTCGGAGACGGCGGTGGATCTGCACGAGACGGACGCGTTCGTGCGCCACGCCTATCTGCCCGGGATCATGCCCGGGCAGCGGTACGGCTTCCGGGCGCACGGCCCGTACGAGCCGGAGCGCGGGCACCGCTGCAACTCCGCGAAGCTGCTGCTCGACCCGTACGCGCGGGCGGTCGGCGGGCAGATCGACTGGGGCGAGGCGGTCTACGGCTACCACTTCGAGCGGCCGGAGAAGCGCAACGACATGGACTCGGCGCCGCACATGATGTCCTCGGTGGTGGTGAACCCGTACTTCGACTGGGGCGACGACCGGCCGCCGCGCACCGACTACCACCGCACGGTCATCTACGAGGCCCACGTCAAGGGATTGACGATGCTCCACCCGGAGCTGCCGGAGGAGCTGCGCGGCACGTACGCGGCGCTGGCGCACCCGGCGGTCATCGACCATCTGACGAAGCTGGGGGTCACGGCGCTGGAGCTGATGCCGGTGCACCAGTTCGTACAGGACCACCGGCTGGTGGACTCCTCGCTGGCCAACTACTGGGGCTACAACACGATCGGCTTCTTCGCCCCGCACAACGCGTACGCCTCCTGGGGCGACCGCGGGCAGCAGGTGCTGGAGTTCAAGTCCGCCGTGCGGGCGCTGCACGCGGCGGGCATCGAGGTCATCCTGGACGTGGTCTACAACCACACCGCGGAGGGCAACCACCTCGGGCCCACGCTCTCCTTCCGGGGGCTGGACAACGTCTCGTACTACCGGCTGACCGACGACCCGCGGTACTACATGGACACCACGGGCACCGGGAATTCCCTGCTGATGCGGAGCCCCCATGTGCTCCAGCTCATCATGGACTCGCTGCGCTACTGGGTGACCGAGATGCGGGTGGACGGCTTCCGCTTCGATCTGGCGGCGACGCTGGCGCGCCAGTTCCACGAGGTGGACCGGCTCTCGTCCTTCTTCGACCTGGTGCAGCAGGACCCGGTGGTGAGCCAGGTGAAGCTGATCGCCGAGCCGTGGGACGTCGGCGAGGGCGGCTACCAGGTGGGCAATTTCCCGCCTTTGTGGACCGAGTGGAACGGAAAGTTCCGGGACACCGTGCGGGACATGTGGCGCGGCGAGCCCCGGACCCTGGCCGAGTTCGGCTCCCGGCTGACCGGCTCCTCCGACCTCTACCAGGGCGACGGCCGCCGCCCGCTGGCCTCGGTCAACTTCGTCACCTGCCACGACGGCTTCACCCTGCACGACCTGGTCTCGTACAACGAGAAGCACAACGAGGCCAACGGCGAGGACAACCAGGACGGCGAGAGCCACAACCGCTCCTGGAACTGCGGCGTCGAGGGCGAGACCGACGACCCCGAGGTGCTGACGCTGCGCGAGCGCCAGATGCGCAATTTCATCGCCACGCTGATGCTGTCCCAGGGCGTGCCGATGCTCAGCCACGGCGACGAGTTCGCCCGGACGCAGGGCGGCAACAACAACGCCTACTGCCAGGACAACGAGATCTCCTGGGTGCGCTGGCCCGCCCCCCGGGGCGGCGACAGCGGCGCGGAGGAGGCCGATCCGGCGCGCCGGATGTTCGACTTCACCCGGGCCATGGTGTGGCTCCGCCGCGACCACGCGGTGTTCCGGCGCCGCCGCTTCTTCCACGGCCGGCCGATGCAGGGCACCCATGACGAATTGTCGGACATCTCCTGGTTCACTCCGGAGGGCGAGGACATGGTCCAGCGCGACTGGCAGGCCGATCAGGCCAAGTCGCTGACGGTCTTCCTGAACGGGAGCGCCATCTCGGAGCCGGGGCCGCGCGGCGAGGCGATCACCGACGACTCCTTCCTGCTGATGTTCAACGCGCACGACGAGCCCATGGAATTCACGGTTCCGGTGGACCACGGGAGGCAGTGGCAGCTCATCGTCGACACGGCGCGGCCGGAGGGCGTCGAGCCCGACGGCCCCAAGGTCCAGGGCGGCGACCGGCTCACCCTCACCGATCGCAGCCTGACGGTCCTCCAGCGCCCGGCCTGAGGGGCGGCCGGGGGCGCCCGGGTGGGACCTTCGCGGGGGCCCGGGATGGGGCCTTCGCGGGCGCCCGGGATGGGACCTTCGCGGGCGCCCGGGATGGGGCCTCCGCTCGCGCCCGGCCCAAGGGCCTCTGCCACGTCCCTCACCCGAACGGCCCGATAGTACGTGTACCTGCCACGCGGACCGCCGGAGCGCCCCACCGCGGGTACGTACGTCCCCATGAGGCCCGACCCCGCCGCACCGCCCACCGCCACCTACCGGCTCCAGCTCCAGCCGGAGTTCCCGTTCGCCGCCGCCGAGCGGGCCGTCCCCTACCTCGCCTCCCTCGGCGTCTCCCACCTGCACCTCTCCCCCGTCCTGGAGGCCGTACCGCGCTCCGCGCACGGCTACGACGTGATCGACCACGGCGCCGTACGGGCGGAGCTGGGCGGCGAGGACGGGCTGCGCGCGCTGGCCCGTACGGCGCACGCGCACGGGCTCGGCCTGGTCCTCGACATCGTGCCGAACCACATGGCGGTGCCCGCGCCCGAGCGGCTGAACCGCCCGCTGTGGGAGGTGCTGCGGGACGGCCCGGCCTCGCCGTACGCGCGCTGGTTCGACATCGACTGGGCCGAGCACGGCGGCAAGGTGCTGCTGCCCGTGCTCGGCGGCCGGCTCGGCGAGGAGCTGCCCCGGCTCAGCATGTCGGGCTCGACGCTGCGCTATTACGACCACGAGTTCCCGCTCCGCCCCGGCACCGAGCGGCTGCCGCTGCCCGGCGTGCTGGACCACCAGTGGTACCGGCTCGGCTGGTGGCGCCTCGCCCGTACGGACCTCAACTACCGGCGCTTCTTCACCATCTCCGACCTGATCGCGGTGCGCGTCGAGGACCCCGGGGTCTTCGCCGCCACCCACGCCAAGGTGGTGGAGCTGGTGCGGGACGGCGTGGTCGACGGGGTGCGCGTGGACCACCCGGACGGCCTCGCCGACCCGGCCGGGTATCTGCGGCGGCTGCGCGAGGCGACCGGGGGCCGGTGGACGGTCGTCGAGAAGATCCTGGCTCGCGACGAGCGGCTGCCCGCCGACTGGCCGGTCGCCGGGACCACCGGCTACGACGCGCTCGCCCACATCGACGGCCTCTTCGTGGACCCCGAGGGCGCCGAGGAACTCGCCCGCGCCTACCGCGCCTTCGCCGCCCCCGCCGCCGACCAGGGCGGCGACTGGCCCGCGACGGCGCGCCGCGCCGCGCACCGGGTCGCCGCCCACGAGCTGGCCTCGGAGATCGAGCGGCTGGTGCGCACCGCCGACCGGATCTGCGCGGCGCGGCCCGCGCTGCGCGACCACGCCCCGGCCGCGCTGCGCACCGCGATCCGCGAGATCCTGGTCCGGCTCCCCGTCTACCGCCCGTACGCCGTGCCCGGCTCGCCCTGCACGCCGGCGGACACCGCGCTGCTCCGGGAGGCCGCGGAAGGGGCCCGTACGGCCTTCGCGGTTCCCGAGGAGGCGCACGCGGCGGACGTCGTGCGCGACGCGGCGCTCGGTCTGCTCGGGGACGGCCCGGACCAGCGGGACTTCTGCGCGCGCTTCGCGCAGACCGCCTCCGCGCTGCGCGCCAAGTCCGTCGAGGACACCGCCTTCTACCGCTACGCGCCGCTGCTGTCCGCCGCCGAGGTCGGCGGCGCGCCGGAGCGGCCGGCCGTCTCCCCGCGGGAGTTCCACGCCTTCTGCGCCCGTACGCAGCGCGACTGGCCGGCCTCCGGCACGGTCCTGTCCACCCACGACACCAAGCGGAGCGCGGACGTCCGCGCCCGGCTCGCGGCGCTCTGCGAATTCCCGCGGCAATGGCGCGAGTTGCTGGCCGCGCTGGAGCCGCTGTCGCCCCTGGACCGGGAAGCGCACCACGCGGCGGCGGGTGCCGCGCCCGACGCGCACGTCGCCTGGGTGGCGTGGCAACTGGCCCTGGGGCTGGGCGGGGCGGAAGGCGACGGAGACGCGGTGGTCAACGGAAGCGCGGTGGTCGACTACGCAGCGGTCGACGACGCGGTGGTCGACGCCGGGCGGCTGGTGCCGGCGGTGCTCAAGAGCGTGCGCGAGGCCGCGCTGCGAACCACCTGGACCGAGCCCGACACGGCGTACGAGGAGGCGGTGACGGCCTTCGTGGCGGCGGGCCCCTGCGGTCCGGCGGGCGCCGAACTCGCCCGGTTCCGCGCCGCGCTCGCACCGTCCGTACGGGCGGCCACGCTCGGAGCGGCCCTGCTGCACCTGACCATGCCGGGCGTACCGGACCTCTACATGGGCACCGAACGCGAATACCTCGCCCTGGTCGACCCGGACAACCGCCGCCCGGTCCGCCTCCCGAACGGGCCCCTCCCCGACGTCACGGGCACCGGCGAGCCGCCGCGCGGCCTCTCGGACGAGAAGCTGCTGCTGACGCGCGCCGCCCTGCGGCTGCGCCGGGCGCACCCCGAGTGGTTCGGCACCACGGCCTCGTACGAGCCGCTGACCGCTACCGGCCCGGCCGCCGAGCACTGCGCCGCCTTCGCCCGCTCGGGCGCGGTGGCCGCCGTGGTCACCCGGCTCCCCCGGCGGCTCGCCGAGTCCGGCGGCTGGCGCACCACGGCGCTGCGACTGCCGGACGCGGCGGAGGAGGACGGGGTAGGGGCAGGCGGCGGAGGGGAAGGCGGCGGCTGGCGGGATCTGCTGACGGGCCGCTGTCTCGGCGCCGACGGCCCCGCGCCGCTGGCCGAGCTGCTGGCCCGCTACCCGGTGGCGCTGCTGGTACGAGAGGGCGTACGGGCGTGAGTACGGGCAGCCGGTCTATCGGTGGCCCTGCCCAGGGCGGCCGGCCAGTTGGCGGCCCGGTGCAGCCGGCCTGTTGATGGCCCGGGGCGGCCGACCAGTTGGTGGCCCAGGGGGGCCGGCCTGGTGGTGGCCCTCAGCCGCCCTTCCGCTTGGCGAGGGCGTCCGAGCCGACGAGCACGGCCGCGCCGAGCACCGCCAGGACGATGCCCGCGAAGACCGCGTAACCGTCAAGCCAGGGAAGGCGCGTGAACAGCCACACCGGACGGTGCCAGCCCGTGAAGTGGCACACCAGGGCCGCGCCGCCCTGCACGAACAGGATCAGACCCAGCAGCTCCCATGTCTTCTTCATAGCGCCACGCTAGGAAACCGCAGGTCGGGGGCGGGTCGGTCGAAGGTATACGGCCGTGCGACTTTGGTCGCCGATCGGGTTCGCGGCGGTCCGCCGGGCCCGCCCGGTCAGTAGATTCATCGACATGAACAGCTCATCGGGGGCCCGTACGGCGCGTGACTGGACCGTCGACATCGCCTGTTTCCTGCTCGCCGCGGCCTTCATCCTGTTCACCGTCGACTCGGCGGCGCGGGCGCCCGGCACGACGCACGGCGTATTCGTGGCCGACCAGGTGGTCGGCGCGCTGAGCTGCGCCGCGCTGTGGCTGCGCAGGCGGTGGCCGGTGCCGCTGGCGGCGGTCCTGGTGGGGCTCAGCGCGGTCTCGCAGTTCGTGCCGGGCGCGGCGGCGGTGGCGCTGTTCACGGTGGCCGTGCACCGGCCGTTCCGGGCCACGGCGTGGTTGGGCGGCCTGGCCGTCGCGACCACCCTCGTCTATCCGCTCGTCCGCCCCGACCCCGATCTCTCCTTCGGCGCGGCGGTGCTGGTCGGTTCGATGCTCTATCTCGCGGTGATCGGCTGGGGCATGTTCGTCCGCTCCCGCCGCCAACTGCTGCTGTCGCTGCGCGAGCGGGCGCTGCGCGCCGAGGCCGAGGCCGGGCTGCGGGCGGAGCGGGCGCAGCGGCTGACGCGGGAGCGGATCGCCCGCGAGATGCACGATGTGCTGGCGCACCGGCTGTCGCTGCTGAGCGTCCACGCGGGCGCGCTCGAATACCGCCCGGACGCGCCGCCGGAGCAGATCGCCGTGGCGGCCGGGGTGATCCGCAGCAGCGCGCACCAGGCGCTGGAGGATCTGCGGGAGGTCATCGGCGTGCTCCGGGCCCCGGACGACGCCGAGGCCGACGCGGACGGGGAGGGGGCGGGCGGCGGGTCCCGGCCGCAGCCCACCCTCGCCGACGTGCCGCGCCTGGTCGCGGAGGCGCGGCTGGTCGGTACGGAGGTCTCGTACGCATCCGTGGCGGAGGCGGGAGGAGGCATGGGGGCGGACCAGGCGGAGGGGGCCGCCGCGTCCGTGCCGGCCGCCACCGGCCGCACGGCCTACCGGATCGTGCAGGAAGGGCTGACCAACGCCCGTAAGCACGCGCCGGACGCGCCGGTCGAGGTGCGGATCACGGGCGCGGCGGGCGAGGGGCTGCGCGTGGCCGTCAGCAACCCACTGGCTGCGCGCGACGGCGGTCGGTCGGCACCGGACGCCTCGGGCTCGGCGATCCCCGGCGCCGGTCAAGGGCTGATCGGCCTCGCCGAACGGGCCCAGCTCGCGGGCGGACGGCTGGAGAGCGGCGCGGACGGCACTGCCTTCCGGCTCTCCGCCTGGCTACCGTGGCCCTCATGACCCGCCCCGGACACGCTGCCACGCCCCACCCCGGACCACCGGACACGGCCCGCCCCGAACCGCCCGCCATGGCCGTATCCGCATCGCCCGTCCGGCTGTGACGCACGTAAAGGCTGTGATGCACGTAAAGGCTGTGACGCACGTGAACGACGCCGAAGCTCCCACAACGCCCGCCGTCCGGCTGCTGCTCGTGGACGACGACCCGCTCGTACGGGCCGGGCTGCGGCTCATGCTGGGCGGCGCGGCCGACCTGGAGATCGTCGCCGAGGCGTCCGACGGCGGCGAGGTGCTGCCGCTGGTGGACCGGTACGCGCCCGATGTCGTCCTGATGGACATCCGGATGCCGACCGTGGACGGCCTGGCGGCGACCGAGGCGCTGCGCCGCCGCCCCCGGTCGCCGCAGGTCATCGTGTTGACCACGTTCCACGCCGATGAGCAGGTGCTGCGCGCGCTGCGGGCGGGGGCGGCCGGGTTCGTGCTGAAGGACACCCCGCCGGCCGAGATCGTCGCGGCCGTACGGCGGGTGGCGGCGGGCGAACCGGCGCTGTCGCCGACCGTGGTGCGCCAGCTCATCTCGCATGTGGCGGGCGCCGGGGCCGACGACCGCCGGACCCGGGCGCGGACGCTGCTGGGGCAGTTGAACGACCGCGAGCGCGAGGTGGCCGTGGCGGTCGGGCAGGGCAAGGCGAACGCCGAGATCGGCGCGGCGCTGTTCATGAGCGTGGCGACGGTCAAGACGCACGTCTCGCGGATTCTCGCCAAGCTCGATCTGTCGAACCGGGTCCAGATCGCGTTGCTGGCCCACGACGCGGGGCTGCTCGACCGGGAGTGAGGCGCCCGGGAACGAGGCGTCCGGGCACAACGCGAGTGGCGACCGGGCGCAGGGCGAGCGGCGACCGGGCGCAGGGCGAGCGGTAGGGAGGCGCCCGGAACGAGGCGGCACGGCAGGCGCGCGAACGCCCGTCGTGGAGCACCATGGGGAAGTCGCCGTCCGTGGGGACCCTCTGTGGAGACCGTCCGAGTGACAGGGAGCCGACGATGCAGTTCGAGGTGTGGGCGCCCGAGGCGCGCGGGGTCTCGCTCCGGCTCCAGGGCCACGCGTACGCCATGGAGCGCGCCCCGGACCGCCCCGGCTGGTGGCGGTGCGCGGCCGAGGCGGGGCACGGCGCGCGGTACGGGTTCTCGGTCGACGGCGGCCCCGTACTGCCCGATCCGCGCTCGCGCCGCCAGCCGGACGGGCCGGACGGGCCGAGCGCCGTGGTGGACCACGGCCGCTTCGGCTGGCGGCATCCGTGGCGCGGCCGGCCGCTGCCGGGCGCGGTCCTGTACGAGCTGCACATCGGTACGTTCACCCGCGAGGGGACCTTCGACGCCGCCGCGCTCCGGCTGCCGCACCTGGTCGATCTGGGGGTGACGCATGTCGAGCTGATGCCCGTCTGCCCGTTTCCCGGCACGCACGGCTGGGGGTACGACGGGGTGGCGCCGTGGGCGGTGCACGAGCCGTACGGGGGGCCGGACGGCCTGAAGCGGTTCGTGGACGCGGCGCACGGGCTGGGGCTGGGCGTGGTGCTCGACGTGGTCCACAACCACCTGGGCCCGTCAGGCAACCATCTGCCCGCGTACGGCCCGTACTTCACGGAGCGGCACCACACGCCGTGGGGCGCGGCCGTCAATCTGGACGCGCCGGGCTCGGACGAGGTGCGGCGCTATCTGACGGGTTCGGCCCTGGCGTGGCTGCGCGACTACCGCGTGGACGGGCTGCGGCTGGACGCGGTGCACGCGCTGGCCGACACGCGGGCGGAGCACTTCCTCGCCGAGCTGTCCGCCGCCGTGGACGCGCTGGCCGCCCGGCTCGGCCGGCCGCTCTTCCTGATCGCCGAGTCCGACCGCAACGACCCGCGGACCATCGCGCCGCGCGAGGCGGGCGGCCTCGGGGTGCACGCGCAGTGGAACGACGACTTCCACCACGCCGTGCACGCCGCCCTGACCGGCGAGTCCCAGGGGTACTACGCCGACTTCGCCGCGGCCCCGATGGAGGCGCTGGCCAAGGTGCTCACCGGCGGTTTCTTCCACGACGGCACGTACTCGTCGTTCCGGGGCCGCTCGCACGGCCGCCCCCTCGATCTGAACACCACGCCCGCCCACCGGCTGGTGGCCGCCACCCAGACCCATGATCAGGTCGGCAACAGGGCGCTCGGCGACCGGCTCGCCGCGACCCTCTCGCCCGGCCTCCTGGCCTGCGCGGCGGCGCTGATGCTGTGCGCCCCGTTCACGCCGATGATCTTCATGGGCGAGGAGTGGGGCGCCCGTACGCCCTGGCAGTACTTCACCGACCATCCGGACCCGGAGCTGGCGGAGGCCGTACGGACGGGTCGGCGGCGCGAGTTCGCGGCGCACGGCTGGGACGAGGCGGAGATCCCGGACCCGCAGGACCCGGCGACCCGCGAGCGTTCGTGCCTCGACTGGTCGGAGCCCGAGCGGGCCCCGCACGACGCGCTGCTCGCCTGGTACCGGCGCCTCATCGGGCTGCGCCGCACGGAGCCGGCGATCACGGACCCGGAGCAGCGGCTCCGTACCGGACTGTCGGTGGGCAGCAATCTGACGGTGACGATGCGGGCGGGCCCGCTGCACGTCGTCGTCAACCCGACCGCCGGGCCGGTGCGGGTGTGGCTCGGCCCGGAGGCCGCCCGCTGCACGGAGGTGGTGGCGGCGTGGCGGCCGGTATCGCCGCCGGATGAGGAGGGCGGGCTGCTCGTACCGCCGGAGACGACGGCGATCCTGCGCTGAACAAGCCGCAAAGGCTGCGCAGGTGGAAAAGGCTGATGGCGACACCCACAGAAGGATGCCGCCATCGTGTGACCGTGCTGCCTGGCGCAGGGGTCAGCCGTTGCCGCCGCCCTTGATGGCGCTGCCGGCCAGCCACTGGTCCCAGGAGACGTTCCAGTCGCCGTAGCCGTTGCCCTCCTGGACGGTCTTCGGGGCGTTCTTCACATCGAAGACGTCACCGGGGATGACCTGGTTGTAGAACCACTCGGCCTCGCCGTTGGTGCGCATGCCGATGCAGCCGTGCGTCTCGTTGGTGTTGCCGCCGAGCGTGTCCGCCGCCTTGTTCATGTGGGCGTACGTGCCGGAGGGCGTGAGGTGCACGGCGTAGTAGTACCAGTCGTGGTACTCGCCCGAGTCGAAGCCGACGGACTGCGAGGTCATGTAGACCTTGTGCTGCTTGTCCATGACCGGCATGACGCCGCCCCAGGTGTCGCGGCCGGGGGCGCCCAGCGTGACGGGCAGCGTCTTGACCTTCTTGCCGTCCTTCTCGACGGTGAGGGTGTGGGCGTCGTTGTCCGCCGTGGCGATCAGCGAGCGGCCGACGGTCCAGGTCTCGGACGCGTTCTTGACGGTGTAGTGCTGTCCGCCGGTGTTCACGCCGTTGAGGTCGGCCTTGACGGTGACCTTGGTGCCGGGCTTCCAGTACTCCTTCGGCCGGAAGTCGATGCGGCCGGGGTGGTCCGCGGACCAGTCCTGCACCCAGCTCCAGGCGCCGTCGACGTGCGGGCTGGTGGAGACGGAGAGGGCCTTCTGCACGGCGGCCTTGTCGGTGATCTTCTGATCGAAGGTGATCGAGACCGGCATGCCGACGCCGTACGTGCCGCCGTCCGCCGTATTGATCTTGAAGTTGACCGGGTGCTTCGGCTTCAGGGTGGTGAACCCGGACGTCTGGGTGGTGCTGTGACCGTCCGAGTCCTTGGCCGTCGCGGTCACCGTGTACTTGGCGCCCGTCTCCAGGTGGCCCGTGCTCTGCCACGCGGTGTCGCCGGACCCCATGGCCCCCGGGGCGGCCTTGCCGTCCGGCCCGACGACCTTGACCTCGGTCAGCTTGCCGCCGCTGGCGGTCACCTTGACCGGCTTGTCCGTCGCCACCTCGGCCGTGTCCTTGGCGGGGGTGATCGCGATGGACGCGGAGGAAGGCGCGTCGCCCGCCTTCCCCGACGCCCCGTCCTTGCCCCCGCACGCCGTCAGCACCAGCGCCCCCGCGACGGCCACCCCGCCCGCGGCCAGCACCCGCGCCCGCCGACGCCCTGGTCGTCGGCCCGTGATCCGCTCGTCAGCTCTCGTTATCTCTCCTCGGTTGTGCTCAGGCATGTGCGCCGTCCACCTCATGTGCTCTAGTTCCCTGGCTCCACCCGTGCCGCTCAGCCGCGGCCTGCCACTTCTAAGACAGGTTGGGTAGGCCATCTAGTTGCCTCGCGCAGGTTGCGATTCGACAAAAAGAGACAGACGAGAGCGCAGCCGACAAACCCGCCGCCCCGTATTTCTGGAGGACCGGATACTGGTTGGAGTCGTCCGTGATACCCGTCGTGTCCACGTTCAGCAGCTCCAGCGCACCGTCGGGGAGCTTGCGCTCCTGCGGTTCGAACTGCTTGCTGGGGCCGTCGCACGACCACTCCGCCTGATCGAAACCGGTCCGCAGCACGGCGTTGAGGGCGGCGGGGTCGTGGCGCGACGTGCGTTCAGCAGCCTGGGGGCAGCGGTGCCTCCCCCGGTCCGTCGTACGGGCCGGGCGGCGGTATGGGCGCAGCCTCGGCGGGGCGCTCGTGCTCCGCCCGGCGCGCGATCATCACGGCGGCGGCCTGCCCGAGTACGAGCCCGACATCGAGTACGAAGCGGTGCAGGTTCACGCGGCCCGCCCCGTACGGCCGTGCGCACCCGCGCCGGATTCCGGGCGCCGTATCACCTCGGAAGGTCCAGTTCGATCCGTACGGTCTTGCCCACGGGCACCCGGTCGAGCACCGCCCACCGGTCGGCCAGCGCCTGCACCAGGTACAGCCCCCGCCCCGTCTCCGCCTCCGGTTCCGGCAGGACGGCCTCGCCCGGCTCCGGCACCCGCCGCTCGCCCCGCGTGTCCGACACCTCGACCCGCAACGTCGCCGGCGTCCACGTCATCCGCAGCTCGAAGTCCCGCCCCGGCACACGCCCGTGCAGCACGGCGTTCGCCGCCAGTTCCGCCACGAGCACGGCCACCGTGCTCGACGTGGAGCTGGCGTACGGAATGCCCCAGCTCTCCAACTGATGCAGAGCCAGGTGCCTGGCGAGGCGCGCCCCGAGCCTGGTCGAGCTGAAGCGCTGAGTGAACGCACGTACGGTGACGATGCGTTGATGCGTGGGGGGAGTCGTCATGACCCCCAATGTGGCCCGCCGCGCCCTCCGCCACCAGGACGGCCGCGCGTACGCTGCGTCAGCGTACGCGCACGAAGGGTAGACAGTACCGATGACTTGGCGTAACCATGGCCGCGTCGTGAGTGGGCAGCGAGACAGGCGCGCGAGAGGTGACCGAACATGACGGACGGCGCGGACGGTACGGGCGGATCGGAACCAGAGACTTCGGACAGCCTCCGGACGTTCGGCGCGGTGGTGCAAGCCCTGCGGGAGCACGTCGGCCTCACCCGCGAGGAGTTCGCCACACTCGTGCGCTACTCCAAGCACACGGTCGCCTCCATCGAACTCGGCCGCCGCATGCCGGACCCGGTGTTCGTGGAACGGGGAGAGGACGCGCTGGGGAACACGGGGGCCTTGCGGAAGGCTTCGCCGCATGTCACGCGGAAGCCGGGGCTTGCCGCGTGGTTCAGGATGTGGGCTCGCCTGGAGCAAGAAGCGATCAGTCTGTACACGTACGAGTGCCGGGTGCTACCTGGTCTATTGCAGACCAGGGCCTACGCGCAGGCCGTCTCGTTCGGCGTTCCGCCGCTTCCGAACGAGGAGGAGTTGGACCAGCGGATCACAGCACGACTGCTTCGACAGAACTTGCTGTCCACGCGCCGTAAGCCACCTTGCGCCTTCAGCTTCATCGTCGAACAGGCGGTACTGGAACGGCACACGGGAGGCGAAGAGGCTACTCGGGAGCTGTTCGATCATCTACTGGACGTGATCGACCGTCACTGGAACGTGGAATTTCAAATCATGCCGCTGCGACAGCCGACGCATGCGGGGCTGGACGGCCCCATGCAGTTGCTGGAGACGCCGGAGCACCGGTGGTTCGGGTACTCCGAGGGGCAGGAGTCGGGCCAGCTCATCTCGACGCCAAAAGCGATCAGCGTTCTTCAGCAGCGGTATGCCAAGATGCGCTCGCAGGCCCTCACCCCCGAAGACTCCAGGGCCCTGCTAATGCGAATGCGAGGAGCGCTATGAGCACTAGCACCGAACTGGCTTGGTTCAAGAGCAGCTACAGCGGCTCGCAGGGCGACAGTTGCGTCGAAGTAGCCCTCTCTTGGCGGAAGTCCAGTTACAGCAGCAGCGGCAATGGCGACTGCATAGAGGTAGCCGCCTCCTGGCAAAAGTCCAGCCACAGCAGCGGCAGCGAAGGCGACTGCGTAGAGGTGGCCACCTGCCCCAGCACCGTCCACGTCCGGGACTCCAAGAACAAGCAGGGCCCCCAGTTGGCGCTCTCCCCCACCGCGTGGGCGGCCTTCGTCGCGTACGCGGCGCGGAGCTGACCGTACCCAGTACGCAGGCGAACCCCCGCGGAGCGGCCCGGTACCGCGGGGGGACCGTACTCGTACGGCTGGCGCGTCACGTGTGACGGCCCGTACTCGATGGCCGTCGCCGGTAGCCTCGGCTCAACAAACTCAACAAGCGTGGGTCCTGCTGCTAGGGGGGATCGACAGCGTGGCTGCTCGGTATCGCCGCCCGTTTCCGCTCGATGTGATCACGATACGTTCCACCCCGGCACTGCGTATCGGTGCCGTTCTCCATTTCACCGGCGTCTGCCCTCCCGTGGAGGAGTTGCGGGCGCACGTCGCCGAGCGCCTGGCCCTGGTCCCCGCCCTGTCTGCGGGCCTCATCGGAGCGGGCGCGGGCGCGCGCTGGCAGCGAATGTCCGTCAGCTTCGACGATCACGTCCGCCAACGCCTGTTGCCCGTCGGCGGGGAGGTCGAGGAGGCGGTATGCGCCCTTGAGGAGGAGGCGTTCCCTCCCAACGGTCCCCCATGGGATATGACGCTGTTGACCGGCTATGAACCGGGGCGGTACGCGATGGTGTACCGGGTCAATCACGGCCTGCAGGACATAGGCGGAGTCGTATACACCCTGGAGAGCCTCTTCAGCGCACGTTCCGCACCGGCCGCGAACTCGTCCGCGGTCGTCCACGCTCTCGGAAACCGGCCGCGGCCTTCCCTGCGCCACCTGGCTCAGGCCGGCGTTCTGCTGGCCCGCTCCGCGACCAGTTCCGGCTGGCCGCTCCCCGGGCACACGTCTTCCGGGGCACGGACCTTCCGCCGGGCGGCCGTCCCCACGGACCTTCTGCGGGAGACCTCCCGGCCGTACGGAGGCAGCGCCAACGACGCCTACGTCGCCGCCATGGCCCGCGCCACGGCGACATGGGCCTCCACGCACCTTCCGCACAGCGATTCGCCTGGCCTGCCGCTGACCATGGGGGTCAACATCCGACGGCCTGACGAAGCCGCCGCCCCGGGCAACTACGTGGTCGGAGCGCGCCTGGCCGTCCCGGGACACGCGACAACCGAACAACGCCTGCGGACAACGGTCGCGGCCACCGCGCTGCTGAAGCCGCCACCGCGCCGCGAAGCCATCCGCCGCCTGACCCGGGCGGTGCCGCACCGGATACTGCACACGCTCATCCCGCTGCTGCTCGCGGCCGACCACGGTGATGTCGTGTGCTCCAGCTTCGCCCTGCGCCGGCCGCTGCGATGGCGGGGGGACCCCGCGATCGCAGCGGAGCCCCTGACGGCCCTCCCCGCCGGCATCCCGCTCGCGGCCCTCCTGCTCGCCTACCAGGGACGCTCCTCGGTGCACTTCGTCACCGATGCCGCGCTGCCGGGCATGGACATACTGCACCGTTACTGGCTGCGGGCAGTCCGCGAGCAGGCCGGCCGGCCCGTCTGAGCGGCCAACCGCCGCCACCGCGCGGCCGGTCCGGCGGCCGTCCACCCGCCTTCGCCCCTTCGACAAGGTCCCGTACCGGCGGCGCGGCGTCTCCGCGAGGGGATCGTGCCAAAGCGCCGACGAAGAGGCGGCGATCAGCCCTCGTCGGGGGTGAGGGTCAGGGAGATGGAGTTGATGCAGTAGCGCTGGTCGGTGGGGGTGGGGTAGCCCTCGCCCTCGAAGACGTGGCCGAGGTGGGAGCCGCAGCGCTTGCAGCGGACCTCTACGCGGACCATGCCGAGGGAGCGGTCCTCGATCAGTTCGACGGCGTCGGAGTCCTTGGGGTCGTAGAAGGACGGCCAGCCGCAGTGGCTCTCGAACTTCTCGGTGGAGCGGAACAGCTCGGCGCCGCAGGCGCGGCAGGAGTAGACGCCCGGGGTCTTGGTGTCGGTGTACTCGCCGCGGTAGGCGGGCTCGGTGCCGGCCTCGCGGAGGACGTGGTACTCGGCGGGGGACAGTTCCGCCCGCCACTGCTCTTCCGGCTTGTCGATCTCGTACGGCATCTGCGGACTCTCCTCAGCTCTCCCGGCGGGCCATGCGCTTCAGGATGCGCGGACCGAGTTCCGTCACATCGCCCGCTCCCATGGTGAGAACAAGATCTCCGGGCTTGGACATTCCGGCGATGAGCTCCGGGACGGCGGCCATGTCGTGTTCGGGGGTGACGTCGGCGCCCGCGGCGCCGGCGGCGTCGATGATCAGGGCGCTGGTGACGCCCGGGATCGGGTCCTCGCGGGCGGGATAGATGTCGAGGACCACGCAGGCGTCGGCGAGGGCCAGGGCCTGGCCCATCTCGGTGGCGAGTTCCTGGGTGCGGCTGAAGAGGTGCGGCTGGAAGACGACGAGGATGCGGGCGTCGGCGGCGGCGCCGCGGATGGCCTCCAGGTCGGCGGTCATCTCGGAGGGGTGGTGCGCGTACGAGTCGATGACCTGCACGCCGCCCGCCTCGCCGAGGAGCTGGAGGCGGCGCTTGACGCCGGTGTACTTGCCGAGGGCCGAGGCGAGGTTGTGGGCCGGGAGGCCGAGGGCGACGCCGGCGGCGAGGGCGGCGACGGCGTTGTGGGCGTAGTGGCGGCCGGGCACGGAGACGGTGAAGGTGAGCATCTTGCCGCCGAGGACGACGGTGACCTCGCTGGTCAGGCCGCGCGGGTTGACCTTGAGGACGCGTACGTCCGCGTCCTCGGCGTCGCCGTACGTGACGACCTCGATGTCGTGGCGGCCCTCGACGCGGCGGGTGAGTTCGCGGGCGCCGGGGTGGTCGGCGGAGACGACCAGCGTGCCGCCGGGGCGTACGCGGCCGACGAAGGTCTCGAAGGACTCGTAGATCTCGTCCATCGAGGCGTAGTTGGCGTGGTGGTCCAGCTCCACGTTGAGGATGATCGCGACCTGGGGCGCGTACTTGTGGAAGCTGCGGTCGCTCTCGTCGGCCTCGGCGACGAAGATCTCGCCTTCGCCGTGCCGGGCGTTGGAACCGGGCGCGTCGAGGTCGCCGCCGATCGCGTACGAGGGGTCGAGGCCGAGGGCGTCGAGGGAGACGGCCAGCATGGAGGTGGTGGTCGTCTTGCCGTGCGTACCGGCGACGGCGATCGGGCGCGCGCCGTCCATCAGCGTGGCGAGGGCGTCGGAGCGGTGCACGACGGGGATGCCGCGTTCGGCGGCGGCGGCCAGCTCGGGGTTGTCCGGCCGGATGGCGCTGGAGACGACGACGCAGGAGGCGTCCGGGGCGAGGTGGTCGGCGGCGTGGCCGATGTGCACGGTCGCGCCGGACTCGCGCAGGGCGGCGACGGTCGCCGACTCGCGGGCGTCGCTGCCGGCCACGTGGGCGCCGCGCTGGGCGAGGATCTTGGCGATGCCCGACATCCCGGCCCCGCCGATGCCGATGAAGTGCGGTCGTTCCATGGCGGACGGGATGCTGGGGGCCATGCGCTCTCCGGGTGCTCTGGTGCTCTGGGTGTCTTTTTGGGTGCTTCGGGCTGTGGATCTTGGTTTCGGCTGCTTGCGGGGGCGCGTCATCGGTCGTCTCGAACGGCTTTGGGCGGCTTCCGACGGCTTCCCTGGGCGGCCGACGACGATTGTCGCATCCTCGTCGGGGCGGGGCGGGCGTCCCGTACGGGCTGCCGCTCGGCTTCCGTCAGCCGTTCATCCGGCCGCCTGCGCCTCGGGGCCCGGGGCTCGCCTTCGCACCCGGACGAGACGGCGAAGGTGCTACGGGCGTACTTCGGGTGGTGGGCAGGCCGTGGGAGGTCCGGTCAGGTCGGGACAGCTACTGGGTCCCTGTGGGCCGTAACGCTCCCTATTGCGCGCCACTGATTCGACGTTCACCGATGAAGAGGCCTCATCCCCCAGTCGCCGCCGCGGGCGGGTCCCCGCTGACGATGCCGGCCGCGATGACCTGCTCGATAACCCGGTCGAGCTTCTCCTTGGCCTTCCCCAATTCATCGATGCGCGTGGCGATGTGAGCACGCTCGGTCATGAGTTGGTCGAGCATGCCCTGGGTCGCCAGGCCCGTGGTGACGCAGGGCAGGAGCTCGACGATCGTTCCGCTCGGCAGGCCGGCGGCGTAAAGCTGCTGAATGAGCTCTACGCGGCCCACAGCCCCTTCGGCGTAATCACGCTGACCTCCCGCCGTCCTGGTCGATTCCAGGAGTTTTTGCGTCTCGTAGTAGCGCAGTGAGCGGACGCTCACTCCTGAGCGCCTGGCCAGCTCTCCGATACGCATGGGTGACACCCTTCCCGCTGCGACTTGCACCTGACATTAATGTCAGGTTTTAGCGTACGGGGTGTGCGGACGCGGAAGCGAACACGCACCCCTGACAACGGCTGCGCCCCGTGACAAGGCCGGCCCGCAGCGAAGGAGAAAGCCGACATGACGGACCAGATCCAGGACAAGAGCGAGCGCTACCAGCGGGGCATCGCCTACTACAACAACCTGCACCAGGACTCGGCCGGCGAGGCGTCGTTCGACGCTCTCGAAGCCATCGCCCCGGGCTTCGCCGACCTGCTCATCGAGTTCACCCTCGGGGACGTCTTCACCCGGCCGGGCCTGAGCGTCAAGACCCGCGAACTGCTGACCGTGGCCGGCCTGACCACGATGGGCACCGCTCCCCTTCAGCTGAAGACCCACATCGACAGCGCCCTCAACGCCGGGAACACCAAGGAAGAGATCGTCGAGACGATCACGCAGATGGCCGTCTTCGCCGGATTCCCCGCCGCGCTCAACGCCTTCTTCGTCCTCGGCGAAGTCCTCCAGGACCGGGCCGGCAAGCAGTAGTCGCGCCCGGCCGGACGACGGTTCGCCGGCGCGGCCTAGGCACGTTCGCCGGCAAGCTGTTCACCCGCGCGTTCGAGAACCCACTGGGGCGGGCGTCAGGTGGGGCGGATGAGGCCCATGGACAGGCCGGCGGCTATGGCGGCGGTTCGGCTGTCCACGTCGAGCTTGTCGTAGATGTGGACGAGGTGGGTCTTGACGGTGGCCTCGCTGATGAAGAGGCGGCGGGAGATCTGCTTGTTGGCCAGGCCCTCGGCGAGGAGGCGCAGGATCTCGATCTCGCGTGGCGACAAGGCGGGCCGGCCGGCCCGTACGCGGCCGAGGAGGCGGGCGGCGACGGGCGGGGCCAGGACGGTCTCGCCGCGAGCGGTGGCGTGGACGGCGGCGGCGACGTCCTCCGGCGGGGCGTCCTTGAGCAGATAGCCGGTGGCCCCGGCCTCGACCGCCGCCAGGATGTCGGCGTCCGTGCTGTACGTGGTGAGGATGAGCACCGCCGGGGGCTCGGGCAGAGCCGTGATGCGGCGGGTCGCCTCGACGCCGTGCATGCCGTCGCCCATCTGGAGATCCATGAGCACGACGTCCGGCCCCGGCTCCCCGCTCTCCCGCGCCTCGGCGAGAAAACGCAGCGCCGCCGCGCCGTCCGCCGCCTCCCCGGCGGCCTCGACGCCAGGCAGTTCATCGACCATCGCGCGGAGCCCGCGCCGGACGACCGGGTGGTCGTCGACCAGCAGCACCCGGATCATGCGGCCGCCCGGTTCCGGGGCGACGAGTGGGGCGAGTGGGGCGGCGGTGTGTTCTCTTGGGGTGCTTCGGGATGCGTTGCCGCCGTCCCTACGCTCGTACGCGCCACCTCGGTACCTACGTTCGTACGGGGTGCCTTGGTGCGTACGTCCGTACTCGGGTCCGTACCCGCCGCCTCGCCGCCCGCGGCCGTACGCGCCTCCCCCGCTCGTACGGGCAGAACCGCGGCGACGGCCGTGCCCTCGCCCGGGGCGGACTCGACCGTGAGGGTGCCGCCGAGTTCGGCGATGCGTTCGCGCATGCCGTGCAGGCCGAAGGTGGTGCGGGGTTCTCCCCCGGAGCCCTCGACGCCCCCGGAGCTCCCGGAGCCCTCGGCGGCCGGGGTGAAGCCGATGCCGTCGTCGTACACGTCCAGCGTGACCTGCCCGTCGAGGAACGCCAGCGTGACGGCGGCGCGTTCGGCGTGGGCGTGGCGGGCGACGTTGGCGAGGGCTTCCTGGGTGAGGCGCAGCAGGGCGACTTCGGCCTCCGTCGGCAGCCGCCTGGGCTCGCCGTCGAGGTGGAAACGGACCTCGGGCCCGGCAGTGAAACCGGCCGTCAGACGGCGCAGCGCCTCCGGCAACGGAGCGTCCTGGAGGGCGGGCGGGGTGAGTGCCCGTACGAAGCGGCGGGCCTCGGCGAGGTTGTCGGAGGCGGTGCGCTCGATCTCGCGCAAATGCGCGCGGGCCGTTTGAAGGCCGGCCGATTGGGGGTCGGGCGTTGGCAGGCCGGTCGATTGGAGGCCCGTCGATTGGAGGCCGGGTGTGGGGAGGGCGGCCCTCTCCGGGGCGGCGGGTTCAGCCGCAGCGGCGGCCTGGGCCGCGCGGGCGAGCAGCACGATGCTCGACAGGCCCTGCGCCAGGGTGTCGTGGATCTCGCGGGCCAGCCGCTGGCGCTCGGCGAGCCGCCCGGCCTCCCGCTGGGTGGCGGCCAGCTCGCCCCGGGTCCGTACGAGGTCGTCGATCAGGCGCTGGCGATTTCGGCTCTCCCGGTAGAGCGCGGCGTACCCGTAGGCCGTCAGTACGGCGACAGCCGCGCCCGCGACCGGCCCGATGACCTTCGCCGCCGTGAACCCCTCGGGCCCCGCCGACTGCACCGCCACGACGGCGCCCGTGGCGGCGGCGACGGCGGGCAGCGACCAGCGGACCGGCATGACGTGCAGGAAGAGGAAGAAGAGCGGGAAGACGACATAGCTGAACCCGCGGTCCATGAGGAGCAGCACCAGCCACAGGCCGGTGACGCCCGCGAGCCACAGCCCCGTCCGCGAGCCGAGGGGCCGCCGCCCCGCCCTCGCCGCGCGCGACTCCTGGGCCACCCCGAGCCCGTAGACGAGGGCGAGCGCGGCGCCGGGGAGCAGTACGTACGGGCTCCGGGAGCCGTCCGAGCCGACGGCGGCCACGACGGGGGCGAGGGCGACGGCGAGCAGTACGTAGAACGCGCCGTGCAGCGCGAGGCGCATCAGTCGCAGCGACGGGGCGTCGACGTCGGTGCTGTCGTGGACGCGGGCGTGGGCGCGGTCGTGAGCGCGGCCGTCGATGCCGTCGTCCGTGTGGTCGCCGATGCCGTCCGTGCGGTCGTCGACACGGCCGTCGATGCCGTCGTCCGTGCTGTCGTCCGTGCTGTCGTCCGTGCTGTCGTCGGTGCTGTCGTGGACGCGGCCCGGTGGCGGCTCCGGCGGCCGGGGTACCTCGGGATTGTTCACCCCATCGAGCGTACGGCGCTCCTATAGGCACCCTTCCGCGCTTCCCATCATCCGTTCGATTGATTCCGGCGTGGACCCGATGGGCGGGGCGAGGACCGCTCCTGTCCCCGATGGCGGGCGCGCGACGGCGACAGAGGGTTGGGGGCGTCCTGACAAGAAGCCCCTGGAGGGTCCCTGTGTTCGTCGCGCTCCGCGACATCCGTTTCGCCCGAGGGCGATTCGCCCTGATGGGCGCGGTCGTCACGCTGATCACCACCCTCGTGGTCTTCCTGTACGGCCTGACGGGCGGGCTGGCGCGCGAGGCGTCCTCGGCCGTGTCCGGCCTCCCGGTGGACCGCATCGTGTTCGGCGCCCCGGCGGGCGCGTCGCCCGAGGTGTCGTTCAGCAACAGCACGATCGGACCGGAACAGCGGCGCGCCTGGGCCCAGGCCCCCGGCGTCTCCTCGGCGGAGCCGTTCGGCGTCGCCATGACCCGGCTGACGGCCGGCCGCACAGCGGTCTCCGTCAGCGCCTTCGGCGCCTCCGACGCGCTGCTCCCGGCCCTCGTCTCCGGCCACGCGCCACAGCCGCGGAAAGGGCAGGCCGCGGTGAGCGAATCGACGGCCCGCGAGAACGGCATCCGCGTCGGGGATCGAGTGACCCTCGGCACCGAGCGGCTGACGGTCTCCGGCCTGACCGCCGATCGCTCCTTCGGCCACGCCCCGAGCGTCTGGACCAGCCTCCCCACCTGGGAACGGGTGAGCCACCAGCAGCACCCGACCGCACTGGCCGTCAAGGGCGACGGAACGCCGCGCGACACGAGCACGGGGTCGGATTCCGGCGCTGCCCCCGACGCAAGCGCCTCCGCACGTACGACCACGAAAGCCGTTTCGGTCGACGCCGCGCTCGCGGGGATCGACGGCTACGCGGCCGAGCACGGCACGCTCCAGCTCATCCAGGGGTTCCTCTTCGCGGTGAGCGCCCTTGTCGTCGGGGCCTTCTTCACGGTCTGGACCGTGCAGCGCAAACCCGACATCGCGGTGCTCAAGGCGGTGGGCGCGAGCAGCGCCTACCTGGTGCGGGACGCCCTGGCCCAGGCCCTGGTCGTGCTGGTCGCGGGCGCCGCGCTCGGCGGTGCGGCGGGGGTGGCCGGCGGGGCGCTGGCCGCGGCGTCGGTGCCGTTCGAGCTGGGAGCCGCGACCGTGACCGTACCGGTGCTGGCGATGGTGGCGCTGGGCCTGGCCGGTTCCGCGCTCGCCGTACGCCGCATCACGTCCGTAGACCCGCTGACCGCACTGGGAGCCACCCGATGACCGCCGCCGACCGCGCAGTGAACAACCCGGCTGCCGCCACGGAAACGCCCGCTTCGACCGCCCCCGTACCAGGCACCGGCACCAGCGCCGGCACGCGCACTCGCACCGGCACGGCCGTCCTCGCCCTGGAGTCCGTGACGCTCACCTATCCGGATGGCGACCGGCGCCTGACCGCCCTCGACGCGGTCTCCCTCCGGGTAGCGGCCGGGGAACTGGCGGCGATCGTCGGACCGTCGGGTTCCGGGAAGTCGAGCCTGCTGGCGGTGGCGGCGACGCTGCTGCGGCCGGACGAGGGCCGGGTGATCGTGGCGGGCGAGGACACGGCGCGGCTGGGCGCGAGGGCCCGTACGGCGCTGCGGCGCGAGCGCGTCGGGATCGTCTTCCAGCAGTCGAACCTGCTGCCGTCGCTGACGGCGCTGGAGCAGTTGCTGGTGGTCGAGGATCTACGGGGCCGGGGCGCGCGGCGTGTGCGGGCCGCGCGCGGCCGGGCGGCGGAGCTGCTGGAGTCGGTGGGCCTGGACGGGCCCGTGCAACGGCGCAGGCCGCACCAGCTCTCCGGCGGCGAGCGCCAGCGCGTGAACATCGCCCGCGCGCTGTTCGGCGGCCCGTCCGTACTCCTCGTGGACGAGCCCACCTCCGCGCTCGATCATGAGCGCGGGGAGCGGATCGTAGAGCTGCTGGCGGAGGTGACGCGCCGTCACCGAACGGCGACGGTGCTGGTCACCCACGACCACGGCCTCCTGGGCCGCGCCGACCGGGTGCTCTCGATGGCCGACGGCCGCCTGGCGCCGCCGCCGCACCGGCCCGAAGCGCGGGAACGCTGATCCGTCGGCCTGTAGCCCTGCTCCCCCGCTCCCCGAGCCGTCGTCCGCCTCCGCCCCCGAACCTTGGTCCGCCTCCCCACATGCGCATACGCTGCCCCGATGCCCACTCTGAATCTGCGTCACTCGGTCCGCGCGATCATCCTGGACGAGCAGGACCGCGTCCTCCTGTGCAGGTTCACCGCTCCGGAGGCCGTTGTCTGGGGGACTCCGGGCGGCGGCATCGAGCCCGGCGAGACCCCGTACGCGGCCCTGCGCCGCGAACTGCGCGAGGAGACCGGCCTCGTACTCGACGGCACCCGGCCGCACCCGCCGCACGTCTGGCACCGCGAGGTCGTCGCGGCCGACTACGTGCCCGGCTACGACGGCGCGATCCACGACTACTTCCTCGTCCGCACCACGAACTTCCAGCCGCACGGCGCCCTGTCCTCCGCCGAACTGGCCGCCGAGAACATCGCCGGGTTCCGCTGGTGGCCCCTGGCCGAAATCATCGCCTACCGGGGCCCGGACCTCTTCGGCCCCGCGAGCTCGGCAGCCTCCTGGCCGACCTGCTCAGGGACGGAGTGCCGGACGAGCCCGTGGCGCTGGGGCTTTGAGCCCACTCTCCAGCGGTCCAACGGTCTCCAGCGGTCTCCAACGGAAAGACGGCCGAGGCGTTCGTCTCGTCGCCTCGGCCGCCCCGGACGGCGCGCGGTTCCCCGGCCCGTCCCCGTCCCGCTCCCGTGTCTATCTCCCCCGTCTCACCAGCCCGGAGCCCCGGAGCCAGGTGCGCCTTACTTGCTCTCACTCTCGCTCTCGTTCTCTTCCTCGTCACCGTCCGCGGCATGGGCGTAGAGCTTCAGGACGGGGACGCCGACCTTGTGGCGGGCGCGGGAGGCCCAGTCCCGGTGGAAGAACTCCTCGACCAGGTGCGGAGCGGTGAGAACGATCACTTCATCGGCGCTGGTCTCGTCGACCACGGTCCGTAGCCGATCCAGCGGGTGTCCGTCGACGATCTGGCCGACGGCCTCGCTGCCCGATTCGCGCAGTAGGTGCAGGGAGTAGTTGAGTGCCTGGGCCGCCGGGCGGGTCGCCTCCTCGCCCTCCGGCTCCTCCGATTCGTGGACGGCCTGTTCCAGCTCGCCGAGGGCTACGTCGTCGATCGCGCGCAGCAGCCGGTCCTCGTCCCCCCTCGGCCGCATGAGGACGACGAACGACATGTGGTCGTCGTGGAGGGACGTGACGAAGTCGACGTCCGTGGCGGTCAGCGGTTGTTCGATCATCAGTACGCTCGTGAACACGGTGGGAGCCCCTCTCCTACGTGGGCCACCGGGCCCAACAGAAACCATCCTGCGCGCGCCCCGTGGGCACGCCTGACTCAATTCTGCCCGTCGGAAGCTAACCGGAACGGGAAATTCCGCTGATTGTCAGATCCGACGGTAACGGGTGAACAGGAAGCCGGCCTCCTCCATGACGGACGCGAGGACGAACCGTTCTGGCACTTCCAGCCGCGGCCCGTTCATGATGCGCGGCGCGGCTCCCGCCGCGACCATCGGGGCGAGCGAGAGGCACAGTTCATCGAGTGCCCCCGCAGCCGCGAACTGACCGAGCATTTTCGGCCCCCCTTCCGTCAGCAGCCTCGTGAGGCCGCGCTCCGACAGCGCCCGCTTCACCCGGCCCGGCTCCACCCGCTCCGAGTCGCCCGCCACGATCACCTCCGCCCCCGCCTCACGGGCCGCCGCCACCCGGTCCGGCGCGGCCCGCGCCCCGGTCAGCACGATCGTCGGCACCAGCGGCTCCGTGAACAGCGGCAGTGAGAAGTCCAGCTCCAGGCCGGCGCTGACCACCGCGATCACCGGGGCCGGCGGCTGGCCGAGCGCCGCGCGCCGGGCCGCGAAGGCCTCGCGGGCACGTGCGGGGCGGTAACCCTCCTGCCGTACGGTCTGCGCGCCCACCACCACCGCGTCGGCGAGCCCGCGCAGCGTGCCGAAGATCCGCATGTCGGCGTCGGAGGACAGCGGCTGCGACTTGCCCTCGTGGTGGGCCGCCCCGTCCAGCGACGAGACCATGTTGGCCCGCAGCCAGGCGGTGTCCCGCTGCCCGGGCAGGGGGGCTCCGAGCTCGCCGCCGCCCATCGGATACTCGCCGCCGTCCATCGGATAGGCGTATACGTCCGCCAGCTCATCCAGACCCCATTGGCGGTTGTCGAGATCGGATGTTTCGTGAGAGGCGGGGAACAGGCGTCGCATAGGCGGCAGTGTGACATGGCTCGCTCACCGCGCCGAGTCCCCGGGCGGAGCGACTAGGCTGGACGGCTGTGTCGCCCTCAACCACCTCCGAGTCCAGCACCGCTCCCGACTCGCCCCCGATAGTCGGATCGCCCGCCGACGGTGCGCCCATCGCCCTCACGGCCCGCGCGCCGCACGTGCCCGCCGACCGGCTGGTCGCCGAGATGGTGCCGCCGCCGCGCTTCGGCGCCGCGCGCTTCGACACGTACCTGCCGGACCCGAACCAGCCGAGCCAGGCAGAAGCCGTAACGGTTCTGCGCGCCTTCGCCGCCGGGCTCGGCGGCGGCGCGAGCGCGGCGCCCGGCGGCAAGGCGAGCGGCAAAGCGGGCGGGAACGCCGGCGGCATGAAGCGCTGGTTCCGGCGGGGCGGCGGGAGCAGCGTGCCCAGCGGCCCGCGCGGCGTCTACCTCGACGGCGGCTACGGCGTCGGCAAGACCCACCTGCTGGCCTCGCTCTGGCACGCCGCCCCGGCGGCTCCTGAGTTCAAGGCGTTCGGCACCTTCGTCGAGCTGACCAACCTGGTCGGCGCGCTCGGGTTCCAGCAGACCGTACAGACCCTGGGCGGTCACCGGCTGCTCTGCATCGACGAGTTCGAGCTGGACGACCCCGGCGACACGGTGCTGGTCTCCTCGCTGCTCAGCAGGCTCGTCGAGCAGGGCGTCGCGCTCGCCGCCACCTCCAACACCCTCCCCGGCAAGCTCGGCGAGGGCCGCTTTGCCGCCGCCGACTTCCTGCGCGAGATCCAGGGCCTGTCCGCGCACTTCCGCCCGCTGCGCATCGACGGCGAGGACTTCCGCCACCGCGGCCTCCCGCAGGCCCCGGCACCATACGACGACGAGACCGTCACCAAGGTGGCGTACCGCACCGAGGGCGCCTCCCTCGATGACTTCCCCTCCCTCCTCGACCACCTCTCCCAGGTCCACCCGAGCCGCTACGGCGCGATGTGCGACGGCGTCCGGGCCGTCTGCCTGACCGGGGTCGAGCCGGTCCCGGACCAGTCCACGGCGCTGCGGCTGGTGGTGCTCGCCGACCGGCTGTACGACCGGGAGGTGCCGGTACTGGTCTCGGGGAAGCCCTTCGAGGAACTGTTCAGCGAGGAGATGCTCAAGGGCGGCTATCGGAAGAAGTACTTCCGCGCCATCTCCCGCCTCACCGCCCTCGCCCGCGACGCCAAGGAACTTGTTGAAGCATAAAGAAATACCAGCGGTAGAGGTAAAAGGAGAGGCAGAGGACGCGCGGGTCCTCTTCGTATGCGAGCGGTGCGGCACGGCGCTCACCGCCCCCGTCACCCGAGTCGCCCTCCCCGTACACGCCCATCACCACTACGGGCACGACCTGCTCCCCCCGCTCATGGCCCCGGGCACGTACGCCGTCGACCCGGAGCCGTACGGCCCGCCCTGGCGCCCGTGGAGCGAGATCGGGCCGGCCGAGGCGGCCGCCCGCGGCGTGTACGCGCCGGTCCCCGCCCTCTCCTACGGGGAACCCGGAGCGATCGTCATCGCGCCGGGCGACGCCCGCGGCACCGTCCTGATACCCGAGCGGTGCGACGGCTACTGCCAGGGCCTCGACGGGCGGGACGGCCCGAACCTGGCCTGCGAGCGGTGCGGCCGGGCCGTGGCCACCCGCATCGACGACTGCTCGCTCTGGCAGGCGGTGTGGCTCGCACCGGGGGCCGTACGCCGCCTCCCCGACGACGGGCCTAATGGGTCTTCCGGGTACGACGGCAGCGCTCGTTCTTCCGCCGACTGGACCGAGATCACCGGCGACCGGCTGGGCACGCCGCCGGTCGAACCGTCCGGAGCGTGGAGCCCGCTGTGGCCGCCGGCGGTCGGAGCCGCGCTGGCCCACCTGGTGGCGGCGTCGCAGGGCGCACCCGTCGCCGTACCGGATGGCCTCATGACGGACGTATTCGGCCACGCGCTCGACGCGCTGCTCCCGCCGGAACGGCCGGGCTCGCAGGTGAGGACAGCGGCCCTGGCCGGACCGAATCTCGCCTCGTCCCCCTCCTCCCCTGACATCGTGCTGGTCCCCCGGCACCCGCGGACGGGCCAGGTGTGGCAGCCGCCCCGGAACACGCGTGCGGCTGTCGTGCCGCTGGCCGCCGGCGTATGGACGCACCTGTCCTTCCAGTCCGAACGGTCGCCCCTCCCCGTGACGGGCGGGCTCCCCGACGGCGTCCTCCGCGACGACCCGCTGCCGCCGCACCCCTGGACCCCCTTCCGCCCCGGCTCGGCGGCCTTCCTCGCCACGCTGGCCCGGCTGCCCGCCGTACGCCGCCCCTGGCTGCGCGAGATCTACGACCGGGTCGCGGACCGCCCGTACGACCGCCCCTTCTAGCAGCCGCCCAGCGGCCGTTCGGGTAGCCGGCCGGGCCGGGGCCCACCACCAATGGGCTTCAGGCTCAGGACCCCCCGCCCGTCAGATAGCGGGTGAGCATCGCGACGAGTTCGTTCTCGAAACGGTCGACGTCGATGGGGTTCGGCTCGGCCACGAGCTGGTGGACGAGGAGTCCGGCCGAGGTGACGACGAGGCGGGCGGCGGTCTGCTTGTCCTCGACCTTGACCTCGGGGTGCCGTTCCAGCAGCCCCTTGATGAAGTCGACGCTCGCCGCCTCGTACTCGTACATGATCTCGAAGATCTGCGGGGTGCGCGGGGCCTGTTCGAACAGCACCCGGTGCAACTGGGGGTGGCCGCGGTGGTCGCTGATGGCGGCCCGTACGAACAGCCGGAGGATGTCTTCGAGCGATTCGGGCAGTTCGCCGTCCTGGTGGCTCCGTACGAGGGCCAGCCCGGCGTCGAGGTGGGCGGCGGTCAGCTCGGCGAGGACGGCGTCCTTGTTCGGGTAGTACTGGTACAGCGAACCGATCGAGATGCCCGCCCGCTCGGCGATCCGGTTGGTGGTGCCGGCGGCGTAGCCGTAGTCGGCGAAGACCTCGGCGGCCGCCGTCAGGATGCGCTGGCGGGTGAGTTCCGCGCGTACCTGCTTGGGCTGCTTGCGCGGTTGCAGCCGGCGCGGACCCGATGTCATGGCGGCTCCCTCGCGTCGTGAAGTAGTCGTCGAGTAGCTGAGTAATTGCTCATAATTATGCCGTGACCTGGCCAGGGAGGACAGGGGCCGACGGCGGTAGGCGGCGCTCGGACGGCCCGCCCCCACTCCCCGCCGAGGAATCGTCACGCACCGTGCTTCCGGTGGGCCGTACGTACGTGCTACACACAGGCTCGTCACGCTCCGTCCGAATGCCCCCTGACGCTCCAGAACGCTCCCCTCCCGAACGCTTCCGTCCGTTCGCTCCTGTCCGCCAGCAGGGAGTCGCCTCATGTCCACCACACGACGTCAGATTCTGGCCAGATCCAGCGCGCTGGGCGCGGGGATCGTCTTCGCGGGGGCCGTCCCGGAGCTCTTCGCCGGTACGGCCGCCGCGGCCCCGGCAGCCCCCTACGAGCCACGGCCCGGACATGGAAGCGGAGGTGCCGGTTACGGTCCGCTCGTTCCCGACCCCGACGGCCTTCTCGACCTCCCCAAGGGGTTCCGTTACCGCGTCCTGTCGCGGGAGGGGGACACGCTGCGTTCCGGCGAGGGCAAGGTGCCGAGCCACCACGACGGCATGGCGGCGTTCCCCGGCCGTGGACGCCATGCGAGCGGCCGCGACCGGCGCGTCCACCTCGTGCGCAACCACGAGAACCGGCCCACCGTCGCCCACCGCGTCCCCGCCGTCGAGGGCCTCACCTACGACCCGATGGGGATGGGCGGCTGCACCGCCCTCGAACTGGACGCGCGCCACCGCGTGCTCGGTGAACGCGTCGCCATCGCCGGCACGTCCACCAACTGCGCGGGCGGCCACACCCCCTGGCACACCTGGCTGACCTGCGAGGAGAACGAGGACAAGGCCGGGACCAACGGGTACACGAAGGATCACGGCTTCATCTTCGAGGTCGACCCGTACGACCCGCGGCGCACCGGCGCCGTACCGCTCACCGCCATGGGCCGCTTCCAGCACGAGGCCATCGCCGTCGACCCGGACAGCGGCGTCGTGTACGAGACCGAGGACGCCTTCGACCGGCCTTTCGGCCTCTTCTACCGCTTCCGTCCCCACAAGCCGCTCGGCGGCCGGGGCTCGCTGCGCGCCGGGGGCCGGCTGGAGGCGATGCGGGTGCCGGACGTACCCGACCTGTCGGTCGTCCAGGAGCCGGGGACCGTCTTCGACGCCATCGAGTGGGCGCCCGTGCCCGACCCCCTCGCCCGCCACACGCCCGTACGCCTCCAGGACTTCGGGCGCCGGGGCATCACCCACGCCCAGAAGCTCGAAGGGTGCTACTGGGGCGGGCGGTGCGTCTACTTCGTCTCCAGCTTCGCCAAGCGCGCGAACGGTTCGGCCGCCGACCACTTCGGCCAGGTATGGCGGTACGACCCGAAGCGCCGCCGCCTCACCCTCGTCGTGGTCTTCGGCCCCCGTACGGACGTACAACTGCCGGGCGAGTCCCCCGACAACATCACCCTCGCCCCCGGCGGCGGCCTCATGGTCTGCGAGGACGGCGAGGGCGCGCAGTACGTCTTCGGCGTGACCCCCGGCGGCGACGTCTACCCTATGGCGCGCGGGCGGCAGAACATCGGCACCCCGGACAAGCCCGAGTGGGGCGAGTTCGCCGGAGTCACCTTCTCCCCCGACCACCGCACGATGTACGTCAACGTCTACACCCCCGGCACAACCTTCGCGGTAACGGGCCCCTGGCGACGCTGAACGGCCCCCGCACCCCTCCGCATCCCTGGAGGCTGAACGCCCCTCAGCGTCCCAAGTGGCTGTACGGCCCTCAGCCTCCCAGGAACCGCAGGACCGCCAGCACCCTGCGGTTCGTGCCCTCGTCGCGCGTCAGCCGCAGTTTGTCGAGGGCCGCCGCTCACGGCCGGCGTGAGGCGAGGGCGCAGGCGATGGCCGTGGCCGCGGTGGCGAGCGCGGCGGTGGCGGCGAGTGGCAGCAGGGGCACCGTCACGTGGCCGCGGGTGGAGCCGGTGACGAGGCCGGAGACGGCGGCGTGCGCGGGTGAGCCGTCGGCCACCAGGACCAGCATCGCGGCGACGATCGTCGACAGCATGGCCCGGGCCGTGCCGCGCAGCAGCGGCCGGTTGCAGAGGGCGCCCACCGCCGTGCCGAGGAGGGCGCAGGCCAGCGCCGTGACCAGGCCGGCCAGGGTGGCGGCGCCGACCGGGACGTGCACCTGGCGGTCGGAGCTGCGCGGATCGGTGATGAGCGCGACGAACGCGGTGCCGATCGCGCCGAGCACGGCCGAGCAGGTCAGCGCGGTGAGCACGCTCGCCAGGTGCACCCGGGCGGGGCTGGTCGCGGCGGCGGCGACGTGCCGGGCGGCCGGCGGCTCGTTGGTCACGCAGACCCGTACGAGCCAGGCGGCGACGAACAGCAGCGCTCCCCCGGCCCAGGCGAACGAGTCGAGGATCGGCTGCCCGGCCTGCACCCCGATGCCCATGAACAGCGCGTACACGATCAGCGGCGGCAGCAGGCGGCGCGAGCGGACGAGGAGCGCGGCCTGGTAGCGGAACAGAGCGGTCATGTGCGGTCGGGCCTCTGGTTCGGGGAGTCGGGGCGCGGTTGCTCGTTCGGGCCTGGCGCCGCCCCGGTCCGTACGGGCGTCACCTCCCGGATGTGCCAGGCGGGCCGGGCCGCGAGCAGCGCGCTCAGCACGGCGTCGGAGCGCGCGGCGGAGACCGTGAGCCCTACGGTTCCCCCGCGCTCCGGCTCGTACGCGGGCGCGGCGGAACCGTCGGGGAGGTCGCGCGGGAGCGTGGCGCCTGGCGGGCCCTGGGCCACGATGCGTACGCGCGGGCTGTCGGCGGTATCGGCTGCGTCGGCCGTACCCACACCACCCAGGGGCCCGGGCTCGGCGGCGGTCACGCGGCCGTCGCCCGCCACTCGGTAGACGGCCGCGGCCTCGCCCGCCAGCCGCCGTGGGTCGTGGTCGACGAAGACGACGGCGCCGCCCGCGGCGACCCGTTCGCGGACGGCTTGGTCGAGGACGTCGCGGGCCGCGTGGTCGAGGCCGGTCCATGCCTCGTCGAGGACGAGGAGTTCGGGGGCGGCGAGGAGGGCCTGGACGACGGCGACCTTCTGGCTGGTGCCCTTGGACAGCTCGGCCAGGGGTGTACGGGCGTGGGCCGCGGCCCCGAACCGGTCGAGCCAGTCGGCCGCCGCGCGCCCGGCCTCGGCTCTGCCCAGGCCGTGCACGCGGCCGATCATGGACAGATAGCCGGTGGTGGAGAAGGGGAGCGCGGGGGGAAAGCGCTCCGGGACGTACGCGGTGCGCGGGCGGCCGGTGATGGTGCCGGAGCTGGGCGCGTCGATGCCGGCGAGCAGGCGGAGCAGGGTGGATTTGCCGGTGCCGTTGGCGCCCTCGACCCGCAGGAGGGAGCACGTCGGCACGTCGAGGTCGACGCCGCGCAGGACCCAGGGGCCGCCGAGCCCATAGCGCCGGCCGACGCCCCGCAGTGCTATGCCGCCGCTCACTCGCCCGTACCGCTCATGCCGTCCCTACAGCCCGTGCCGCTCATGCCGTCCCTACAGCCCGTGCCGCTCATGCCGCCTGTACGGCCCATGCCGCCCATACCGTTCATACCGTCCATGCAGGTTGACGGTAGCCGAGGCTGTGTCCGCAGTCGCAGCCGTACGCGCGGCCGCATCCGCGTCCGTATCCGCGTCCGCCTCCGCGGCCGCCTCCGCGGCCGGTCAGTTGCCCGTCTTCTCCGGCTTGGCCTCGCTGGGCCGTACGATCACGAACCCCTCTCCGGACAGCATGAGCTGGACCGCCTCGCCCGAGCCGCCGCGCAGCATGGAGCCGAGGCTCTGGGAGCGGTGCAGGGAGGTCTGGAGGCGGTCGCTCCAGCCGACGACGGCGTCGGTGTCCACGTAGACCGGGGAGTGCTGGCTGACGGGGATGACGATGGGGTTGCCCTCGCAGATGATGCCGAGCTTGCCATGGCCGGTGAAGACGGAGTTGAAGAGGCCGCCGCCGGTCATGCCCGCGCCCTTCACGACGGATATCTCGTAGGAGAGCGTGGGGTCGAAGCACAGGATGTTCCGGCCGTTGACGGTGAGGCCGTCGCCGGGGGCGAGGTCGACGATGAAGCAGTTGGCGGCCTCGTGCGCGAACCAGACCTCGCCCTGGCCACGGACGGCCATGAGGGCGAGCCCCTCGCCGGTCACGGCGCGCTTGAGGAACTTGCCGACGCCCTGGCCCTGCTTCTCGAACTGGAGGTCTCCGCGGAACGCGACCATGGAGCCCTGGCGGGCGAAGCACTCGCCCTGGACCGTGTACTTGATCGACTTCGCGTTCTGGACGGTCATGCCGGGTGCGGCGGCGGGCTGGGCCATGTGCTCGGCGGCGAAGAGTTCACTGTGCATGGCCCATGATCTCCCGGAACCTCCGGCTCCGCCAAGGGCCGGCGGGGCGGCTGGCAGACTGTACGGATGACCAGCTCACCCGCCGAGACCAGTCCGTTCCGCCACGAGGAGACGGACCGGGACGCCGCGCCCCAGTACGTGCTGCCCCTCGTCGTCCACATCGAGAAGGCCGCGCCCCCGGCCCGTACGGACGCCCTGGAGACGGCGGCGCGCGCGGTGCTCACCCTGCTCGCGGACGAGCGCGCGACGGCCGACGACGGCGAGTGGGCGCAAGCCGTGCGGGACTGGCAGGACGCCCGTATCCGCAAGGTGGTGCGCCGGGCGCGCGGCGCGGAGTGGCGGCGCGCGGAAGCCCTGCCCGGCATCACGGTCCGCGGGCGCGCCGCCGAGGTCCGCGTCTACCCGCCTGTACCGCTCGACGGCTGGCCCAAGGAACTGGTCAAGCTCCAGGTCTCGGGCACGGACCTCACCGACCCGGAGCCCCCGGCCGCGACCGACGACGAGGAGGGCGGGGGCGCCACTGCCGCCGACGCCGCCACCGCCGATGTGGCCGAGGCTGTCTCCGAGGGCCCGGTGCTGTGGCTCAACCCGGATCTCGACATGTCGGCCGGCAAGGCCATGGCCCAAGCGGGCCATGGCGCTCAGCTCGCCTGGTGGGAACTGGACGCCGACGAGCGGGCCGCCTGGCGCGACGCGGGGTTCCCGCTGGCCGTACGGACGGCGGAGCCGCGCGCGTGGGCGGCCCTGACCAGCGACGGACTGCCGGTGGTCCGTGACGCCGGATTCACGGAGATCGCCCCGGGGTCGTGCACGGTGGTGGCGGATCACCCGGCGCTGAGGCACCGGTAGGCGGCGCGGCGTCGACGAACGAGCCGCCGGGTGCGGGTGGTGGAGCCCAGATCAGGTGGTGATGGAGGCGACCGGGTCCATGTTGTAGGTCCTCGCGTAGCCGTTCTCGGTGCCGACGAGGAGGTCCACGACCTGGAAGTAGCGGTCCCAGAACGGGGTTTCGCGCAGCGCGTCGATCAGGAGCTGGTAGGCGTTGTGGTCCTCGGCCTCCCAGACCCAGACGTCGGTGACGCGCGTGGAGTAGAACTCCGTGTCGTAGAAGCGCGAACGGACCCCGGTCGTCTTGGCCTTGACGGCGGGCATGACCTCGGTGCTGAGGGCCGTCGCCCGCTCCTCGGGCGTCATGGCCAGCCACTCGGGCATCGTCTTGATGAGCATGAAAGCGGTGACCGGCGGGGTGGTCTGGTCAGCGGCCATGGTGCGTTCCTCCTGCGTGGGAATCGGTGTGCCCTCATCCTGCGGAAGATCATCGAGTTGCCACAATGGGAACATCAGCAACGGATCATTGCCTGAAGTGGAATTTCGCTGGTGAACAGCTCAAGCAGCCGGAACGGGCCGGTAAATGGCCCGGTAAATGGCCCGGGGGACAACGTGGCGTACGGTCCGGCGGACGCCCCGGCGAGCCGCGCCCCGGCGAACGGCCCAAGGATCAACGACCCGGCGAACCCTCCGGGGAGCAGCGGCCCGCCCCCGGGCCTGGACGCCAATCTCGCCGTGGCCCTGCACGCCCTGCTGGCGGAGCAGAGCGTCACGCGGGCCGCCGCGCGGCTGCACACCTCCCCCGCCGCCATGAGCCGCACCCTGGCCCGGCTGCGCCGCGTGCTCCAGGACCCCCTGCTGGTCCGGGCGGGGCAGAGCATGGTCCCGACGCCCCGTGCCCAGGCCCTGCGCGAGGAGGCCGCGGCGGTGGTACGGAGCCTCGGTGCGCTGCTCACCCCCGGTACGGGCGTCGATCCGGCCACTCTGCGGACGACCTTCACCGTCCAGGCGGCGGACTTGATCGGCGCGGCGCTCTCCCCCGGGCTGCTGGAACTGGCCCGGCGGGAGGCGCCAGGGGTGTCGTTGCGGTTCCGGGCGGAGGATCTGGAGGGCGGGCCGGCGCTCCGTGACGGCCGGATAGACCTGGAGGCGGGCGCCATCGGGCACGTCGACCCCGAGACGAAGGTCGAGGAGCTGGTCACGCTCCGGATGGCGGCGGCGGTCCGCCCCGGCCACCCCCTCGCCGAGAAGCCCCTCACCCCGGCCCGGCTGGCCGCCGCCGAACACGTCGTCGTCAGCCGCCGCGGCCGGTTCACCGGCCCTTTGGACGCCGCCCTCGCCGAGCAGGGCCTGCGCCGCCGGGTCGCCGTCGTCCTCCCCAGCCATCTGGCCGCGCTGGCCCTGTCCGCCGGCAGCGACGTCGTCTGCCTCATCCCCACCGCCCTCCCCGGCGCGGCCCCCTCCCCCCTCACCACCCCCGCCACCGCCCTCGGCCTGCGCCTCCTCGACATCCCCCTCCCCCTGCCCCCGGTCACCATCGGCATGGCCTGGCACCCCCGCCACGCCGCCGACGGAGCCCACCACTGGCTCCGCGACGCCGTCCGCCGAACCCTCCGGGCGCCGGGGGGCCCGGCCGCTGAAGGCGGCTGAAGAAGCGCTTTCCTGGCGCAGTCGGGGAGGACGCGACGATGTCAGGCCCGACCTACCGTTTGCCGTTATCCGAGCGGCGCGCGGTACGTCGTCACTTCCACGTCACCGGAGTCCAGCGGCCCCGGCGACACCGGTAGAGGCAGCGGATCCGGTGCTGCTAGCGGGCGCGTCACGGGCTCGTATGCCGGCTGGCCGAGGCCGAGGGTCCGGTACATCAGCCGACGCATGTTGCGGTTGAAGCCACCGGGTTCCGAGGTGATGCGGGAGGCGATAGGCGCGTAGTCCTCCCGGCGGTACTCCGCGGCGGCATAGGAGAGTTGCTCGGAAAGAGGATGCGCTGCCGACAACGCGGGGGCCGTGACGGCGAGGGCGGCGGCGGGCGAGTCGGGGTTGATCTCCTGCTCCGGCGCGGCCGCGAGCAGGATCGGAGCGCCCGTCAGCGTCCCGTACAAGGTGACCGAGCCATGGTCCCCGATGATCCAGTCGGCCGCGATCAGCACGGCCCGCCAGTCCGCCTCCGGGGGTACGAGCCCGACGCCGAGGTGTTCGCACCGCGCCAGCCAGGCGCGTACCTGCCAGGCGCCGTGGGCCGCCCAGACGTTGGGATGTACCAGGAGTGCCATCCGATGCTCCCCGTTACGCGTTATTTCGCCCGACAACAGAGGCAGAAGCATCTCTATGCGGGCGAACAACGACCGCGGGCCCCAGGTGGATGTGACCGCGATCAGCTTCTGACCGTTTCGCAGGCCGAGCGCCCGGCGGTATGTCTCGCGCAGCGGCAGGCTGGCCACGATCCGGTCGTGCGCCGGGTCCCCGACCACGGCAGCCACAGGGAGCGCCTCCGGGCAGGAGCGCGCGAGCGCGCGGAGGTCGTCGCGGTGCGGCACGACGACCGCCGCGGGCAGCGCCCTACCGCCCGGCACGAGGTCCGGCCGGCCGAGCCCGAAGACGTACGAGCCGGAGACGCCGGTACCGACGCCGACGAGACGCTTGAGGTAGTTGGCGCCGTGCGGCAGCGTGATCACCGGCGCGCGTACCTCCTCCACCCGGCGCGGCCCCGCCGTCAGCGCCAGGTCGAAGTCCATCCGCACCGCCTCGTTCCAGGGGAGTACCACGCTCCCGAGTTCTTGCAGGAACTGCGCGACCCCGCCGCCGAATTCGTGCGGCGGCGCGGTGAACAGCACCTGGACGCGGAAATCCGCCTCCAGCAGCGAGACCACGTCGCGCAGCCGCTTCCCGTACGTCACCGTGTGCACGATCACCAGTACGCGCTTGCAACCGGTCAGCGTCAACCACTGACGGGCGCGGTCATCACCGTCGTCTCTGCCGTGGGCCGTGCTGTGGTCCGTGCTGTTCCTGCTCCTGCTGTAGTCCCCGCTTTGGTCTCCTCTCTGGTCTCTGCCGTGATCCTCGAATGCGGATATCGCTGTCATGACACCCCAGGTCTGTTCGGATCCTAGAACTGCTCGGATCGCTCCAGCGCCGCCGTTCAGACGAACGGCAGCCTCAAGGGGATGCCCAGGACAGCGGGCAGAAGGCTTGTCACAGCAGGGAGAATCCCGCGGACGGCGAAAACCGCAGAAGTTGGAGGGGAACGGCGGACTGGGCGGACTCACCGAGCGGCGAATGCGGCCCGAGACACCTCCGTTCGCTTCGTTCGCTCGGTTCGCTCGGTTCGCTCGGTTCGCTTCGATCGTTTCGTTCGCTGCGTTCGTAAAGTCAGCCGTGGTCCGTCGGCTGTTGGGAATTGCGCTGCCAGAGTGTGAGGAGGATGTCCGAACCGATGGGGGCCGGGCGGGCGGGGCAGATGTCGAAATGGGTGATGCGGCAGGTGTCCGAAGGGGCGGCGGAGCCGAGGTTGACGGCGGTGCCGTCGCCGGCGATGCGCCAGCGCTTGCCGGCGGGAATGGCGGTCAGGGGCCACGTGCCGTGCTCGATGAGAATCCACCGGCCGCGTACCGTGCGGTGCCAGGCGGCAGCGCCGCCGCACCAGGAGCAGCCTGTGCGGGCGCCGGGTTTGGGGGTTCTGGGGTCGGGGACGGGGGTCGCGGTCCGTGTGGCGCGCGCGAGGACGTCGATGACGGTCGGCAGCGTGTCCGACAGCTTCACCGGGTCCCGGTTCGACCCGCACTCTTCACCACGATGGCCAGAGAACATCGGCTCCCCACCAATCGGCCCGCGCCAACAGGTCTTTCTCGCGCATGACTTGTCCGACTCGCTGACGTGACAGATCTTTCCAGCAATAGGCGTTGTATGCGCGTCTCTTGTGCAAAGCCCGGCTGAACTCCGGAGCCGAACGCCGGAAACACGGAGCCGGGGCTTTTGGCAGCCGCCCACGGCGGTGGCACACTCGGAACGGAACTTTTACTCACCTGTAGAAGTGCCGCATGGCCGTACGAGGCGAGTGGAGGGAACGACGCGCGCATGGAATCGGATACGGACGGCCCAACGGGTTCGGCGGATGCCACCGGGGCGGCGTACCTGGCGGGTGCGGAAAGCGCGGACGGCTCCGTGGGCGCCGGCGAGGCGGGCAGCGGCGCGGGCACGGCTCGGCGGCGGGCCAACGGCGCGCTGGAGGGCGAGGTCCTCGCCACCCTCCAACGGGCCGCCACCGCGCTCACCGCGGGGGAGGTCCTGACCCGCCTCGGCGGCGAACTGACCTACAGCACGGTGGTGACGATCCTCTCCCGCCTCTACGGCAAGGAGGTGCTGACCCGCGCCCCGCGCGGCCGGGCGTACGCCTACGCGCCCGTGGCCGACGAACCCGGCCTGGCCGCCCTCCGCATGCGCAAGGTCCTCGACGCCCGGCCCGACCGCGAGGCCGTGCTGAGCCGGTTCGTCGGCGACCTCTCCGCCGCAGACGGGGATCTCCTGCGCCACCTGCTCCGCGCCGAACCGCACGGCGGCAGCCCGGCAGGCGGAGCGGGGTAGCGACGGCGCCCCCAGTCCGTACACCCCCGCCGCCACGGACACGGACGCGGACGCGGACGTGAAAGCGGAGCCGGACGCGGATACGGGCACGACCACGGCCGCGCGCCGCCACCGTCACACGTTCAGCCACGTCCGGCGGTTGCGGGCGACCGTATAAAGGCGCTCGACGCGCTCCGGGTGGAGGACCCCGCCCAGCTCCCCGAGCCGCGTCACGTCCCGCTCCCGCAGCACCCGTACCCCCTGCGGCGCGGAGGCCGTCTCCACGCGGCCCGCCGCCACGAGCACGAGCACCGGCCACACCTCGGGGTCGAAGCCGCAGCCGCGCGACAGGGCGTGGGCGGCACGGGCCGCCTCGCGCCGGGCCGCGCGCAGATACGGGCGCGGCTGCCGCTCCCGTCCGACGCGCACCCCGTCGTCGCCGACCCGGACCGCGGCCCGGCGCAGCAGTTGGGTCTGCACGCAGAACACCCCTCCCGGGCCGATCACCAGGTGGTCGATGTCGGCCTCCCCCGGCAGGGGTATGGAGTGCACCACCCGCCAGCCGCCGGCCGTCAGCTCCTCCAGCGCGGACCCGACGTACTGCTCGCCCTCCAGACTCCGCCGCCAGGCGTCCTCCCGTGGGCGGCGGCCCAGCAGACGCGCCGCCAGGAGGCGGCCGGGGCCGGCGCGGGACGCGTCGAGGCGGGCCCGCAGCGCCTCCCCGGGCCGGTTCGGCGCGAGATCGTCATCGGGTGCAAGGAACAACCGCTCGGGGTCGTCCCCCTTCCACGGCATGCTCCACACGTCGCCCACCTGCCAATGGCAGCAGCAGCGTGCCGCCTGGGACAAGCGTCTGCGGGATTTTCGGCGGAAGTACGGGAACCAGCCCAAACGCCCATCCGTTGGACGGCATGAGACCCCGCACTATCCCCCCGGCTGCGGGGTCTCACCAATCCCGACGCGGCCCCCTCCGGTCCGCCGGGCGCACCCCCGGCGCACAGTCTCGGCCCCCGGCCTCGGCCCCCAGGGTTCGCGCCCCGTCCGCCCCTCCGTGCGCGCCGCCCGTCTCCTCGCCCAGCGCCCGCCCCGCGCTCCGGAGCGAAGCTCAAATCGTCCTCTGAACCCTCCCCTCGGCGGATTGAGCGCCCGACGGCGGGCGCATGAGAGTCGCAAGTAGCAGGTAGTAGCAGCGGGCGGGTGGAACACGAGAGGGGGACCGGATGAGGCGTCTCGGGGTGGGGATGGGCTGGCGGCCGGAGATCGCGGAGGAGATCGGTCGGCTGCCCGGTGTGGAATGGGTCGAGGTCGTAGCGGAGAACATCTGCCCGGTCGCCCTGCCCGAGGCGTTGCGGGTGCTGCGCGAGCGCGGTACGGCCGTGGTGCCGCACGGGGTCTCGCTCGGGCTCGGCGGGGCGGAGCGCCCGGACGCCGGGCGGCTGGCCGCGCTCGCCGAGCGGGCGGAGGCGCTGGGGGCGCCGCTGGTCACGGAGCACATCGCGTTCGTACGCGCCGGGGGCCTGGCAGCCGGGCACCTGTTGCCGGTGCCGCGTACGCGCGACGCGCTCGACGTGCTGTGCGAGAACGTGCGCATCGCCCAGGACGCCCTGCCCGTGCCCCTGGCCCTGGAGAACATCGCCGCCCTCGTCAACTGGCCGGACGAGGAGATGCCGGAGGGACGGTTCCTGGCCGAACTGGTGGACCGGACGGGCGTACGGCTGCTCATCGACGTCGCCAACCTGCACACCAACCACGTCAACCGTGGCGAGGACCCGTGCGCGGTGCTCGACGAACTCCCGCTGGAGGCCATCGCCTACGTGCACGTGGCCGGCGGCATCGAACGCGACGGCGTCTGGCACGACACCCACGCCCACCCCGTGACCCCGCCCATCCTCGACCTCCTCGCCGAACTCCGCTCCCGCACCGCCCCGCCCGGCGTCCTCCTCGAACGCGACGACAACTTTCCCGCCGGCGGCGAGCTCGCGGCCGAACTTGAGGAGATACGCGCGGTCTTCGCCACTCCCCGCGTACGGACCGGGCCCGGCCCCCTGGGCGTACGTACCGGCTCGGGCACGCCGGACGTACGTACCGGCCCCGGTACCTCGGGCGTACACACCAACCCGGATGCCCCCGCCCCCCGAACGGCGGCCACCCGCCCGTATGCACCCCAGCCGCCCCAATGGCAACCCGCACCCGGCCGCGACACCGGAACCGCCCGCCGCCGGCTTGCCTCGGCCCAGAGTGGGCTGCTGTCCGCGCTGGTCGCCGGCGCGCCCGTACCGGCGGGCTTCGACGGGGCGCGGCTGCGGGTGCAGGCGGAGGCGCTGGCGGCGAAGCGCGCCGCCGTGGTGGCGAAGGTCGCGCCGGAGCTGCCGGGCATTCTGGGCGACGGCTACCGGCCCGCGTTCCTCCGCTACGCCAGGACGCGGCCCCTGACCGGCGGCTTCCGCCGTGACGCGCTCTCCTTCGTCGAGCACCTGCTGGCCGCGAAGGACGAGACCGAGCCCCGCGACCGTGCGGCACGGAGGGAGTTGACCCGCTGGTGGCGCCAGCGGTCGGGGCCGGTCCCGCTCCCCGCCGGCCGAACGGCTCGCCTGGCGGAACAGTTCGCCGGTCGGCTCAGGCGCCAACAGCCCAGCCGTGCTCCACGTCGCCGGCCCGGAAGCCGCCGACGCCGGGCCACCGGCCGCAACGCGTCGCGCGCGGACTGAAGAACATCCCGTCCGGCAGGAGCAGGACAGTTCACGGCCCCGCCCACCCTCCGACCGGCGGCGCCAACCCCCTCCCCCCGCCGCCGGAAAACCGGCCAATGTAGCAACCGCTCCGCCCCACGAGAGCGCGCTTCGCCCAGCAGTGACGCGGCACACATCCGCCCGCCGGACAACTCTTTCGATGCCAACTCCCAGGCGGGGGCCGTGATCCGCGGTCCCCGCGGCCGGACGGGTTCGGCGAATCACGGGGACGATCAGCGCGAAGCGCATACCGTGCGGTGCCGCACCAGGAGGCACCATGCGATCCCTCACCGGCACTGGACTGGTCGTCGCCGCGCTGGCGGCGACCGTGGCCGCGCTGCTCTTCCCCGTCTGGTCGTACCGCGACCGCGTCGGCACGGGGGCCGTCGACCTGACGGCCCGCTCGATGGCCACGCGGTACGGGCCGCTGTCCCCGCTCGACCGCGACTTCATCGACCGGGTGCGGCTGGCGGGGCTCTGGGAACTGCCCGCGGGGCAGCAGGCGCAGGAGCGCGGCACGACGGCTGCCGTCCGGCGCGCGGGCGAACACCTGGTCGCCGGGCACACCACGCTCGACAACCATGTGCGCCAGGTGGCGGACCAGTTGGGGCTCGACCTGCCCAACCAGCCCAACGCCCAGCAGCGGGGCTGGCTGACGCGGCTCGGCGCCGTGCGCGGCGGGGCGTACGACCGCGCGTTCGCCAACATCCTGCGGCTCGCCCACGGCAAGGTCTTCACGGTCGTCGCCCAAGTGCGGGCCACCAGCCGCAACGCCCTCGTGCGCTCTCTCGCCGACGACGCGAACGCGACCGTCCTGGACCACATCGGGGTCCTGGAGGACACCGGCCTGGTCGACTTCGACGCCATCGCCGAACAGACCCTGACCTCCGCCCCGCCCCCGACGACCCGGCCCACCCGGGCCCGTACGCCCTCAGAGCCGACCACTTCCGGCACCACGTCCCCCTCGGCCCCCACGACTTCCGGCACCACGTCCCCCTCGGCCCCCACGACTTCCGGCACCACGTCCCACACCGTCCCCACCACTTCCGCCACGCCGTCCCCCTCCGCCACCTATTCGCTGCCGCCCGCCGCCACCCGCCCCGAGCGGTCGCCCGAGGAGAAATGAGCCCCCATGCCCGCCAGTCACCGGCGCCGTCTCAGCGCCACGCACCTCATCGTCATCGCCCTCATCGCGCTGTTCGGCTCGGCAGGTACCTTCCTCGCCGTCACCGACAACGCCTCCGCCCGCACCGCTCCCCCCGCCGACGATCGGACCTCTCTCCCACCGACATCACCCAGCGTGACATCCCCCACTGACAATGCCCCTCCCGACCGGAGCGACGGCCGCCCCGACGACCGGCCCGACAGCCCGGCCGACGGCCGAGCCGACGGCCCACAACAAGGCCGTGAGCAGGGGCAGAAGAACGAGCAGGGGCAGGGGCAGGAGCAGAAGAACGGGCAGGGGCAGGCTCAATCCCCCGGCCCCGACGGGCAGAACCACCAGCACTCCGGCCCCGCCGCCTCCGACTTCGTCGACATCCGCGGCGTCCGGCCCAACGCCCGTACCCCCCGCGACCAGCGCCCGGCGCCCTCGGGGTCCACCGGCAGCTTCACCAGCCGGTGCGGGCGGAACGAGGAGGGGCACCGCAACCCCGACAACTTCATCGTCACGCCCAGCGTCCGCAACGGCGCCCACCACCTGCACGACTACGTCGGCAACCGTTCCACCGACGCGTTCTCGACCGATGCCTCGCTGAGCGCCGCGGGCACCACGTGCGACCGCGGTGACAAGTCCACGTACTTCTGGCCCGTACTGCGCGACCTCACCCGCGACTCCGCCACGGGCCAGGAAGGCAACGTCGGCCGCGTCCTGACGCCGACCTCCGTCAGCCTCACCTTCCGCGGCAGCCCGGCCGCCAAGGTGACCGCGATGCCGAAGGCGCTACGCTCGATCACCGGTGACGCGAAGGCGTTCACCAACGGCACCGCCAACGCCCGCGCGCAGTGGACCTGCACCGGGTTCACCGACCGCGTGCTGACCGACAAGTATCCGCTGTGCCCGCGCGGCAGCCAGGTCGTGCGCCAACTCGACTTCCCGAGCTGCTGGGACGGCCGGAACACGGACAGCGCCGATCACCGCGCGCACCTCGCGTTCCCGGACCGGGCCACGGGCCGCTGCCAGAACGGCCTCAAGGCCGTGCCCCAGCTCCGTATGACGCTCACCTACAAGGTGCCGCAGGGCCCGAACTTCGCGGTCGACAGCTTCCCGGAACAGCTCCGCAAGCCGGTCACCGACCACGCCGACTTCGCGAACTTCATGCCCGACAGGCTGATGGAGTCGGCCGTGCGCTGCATCAACTCCGGCCGCCGTTGCGGCTGACCCCGCCACCGCGACCGTCCGCCGCCCCTTCCCGGCCTCCCCCTCCCCTGCCGCCTGAGACGCCGATCCCAATTCTTGTTCGACCATGGCGCACCAGCCCGGTCATCGAGTAAAAAAGGCCGCCATGTGGGTTCTCTTCCTGCTTGTCGCCTGGGGTGCGGCATTTCTGTCCTGCGCCCGTCTGTGTCTCATAGCGTCGGCCTCCGCCCAGGCCCCGGGTTCCGCCACGGAGCCCGGGGCCTGGGCGGAGGCCGGGTCGCTGACCCTGTACGAGGCCGCCTTCCTGGCCGGGGGGCCGCACCGGGTCACGGACCTGGCGCTCGTGTCGATGTCCCGGCAGCGGCGGCTGCTGCTCGCGCACACCGGCTGGGCGACCGTCGTCGACCCGGTGGGCCGCGACGACATGGAACGGTCCGTGATCACGGCGATCGGCCCCGGCGGGCAGTCGCGCGTACCGGCCATACGGGCCGCCCTCACCGCCGCCGATTCCGTGCTTGCCCTGGCCGAGCGGCTGACCGCGGCCGGGCTGGCGGTGAGCCCCGCGGACCGTACGAACGTGTCCTCGGCGATCCGCCAGGTGCGGGGCGCGTGCGCGCTCGTGGTGTGCACCGCGATCGCGGCGCTGCTGATCGTGCCGCCGGAGTCGGGCGCGGGGCCGGCCGCGGCCTGGTTCGCGCTCCCCCTGGTGCTGACGGTCGGCTGCCTGGCCATCGTCCGGTACGAGATCAGGCCGTACACCCACTGGGCCTCGCCCGCCGGGGCCCGCGTCCTCGGCCAGATGGACGTGGCCAGGGCCCGCCGCGGGAAGCGGGCGGGAGGCGACGGCGGGGACGTCACCGGCTCCGGCGGCTCGGTCGGCTCCGGCGACTTCGGCGGCTCGGCCGGCTCCGGCGACTCCGGCGGTTCGGCCGGCGAACGGTCGTTCCTCACCGCGCTGGCCGTACGCGGCCGGGCCGCCCTCGCCGACCCGCAGTTGCGCGCCGCGCTCGCCGAGAACCTCCGAGGCCCGCACGACTGAACCGGGCCGCACGACCACTCGCGGGGTCTCCCACCCTCCGGACCCCGGCCCCTGGCCCCCTGCCCCCTGCCCCCTCCCGGCCGATCACTCGCCAGTTCGGGCGCATCGCACCCGACACCCGGCCCCAGTGCTTTACTTCCCGACCCTCCAGACCAAATATCCCTTTTGTCGGATAATCCGCGAAGGGACGGTCAGTGAGAGCAGCAGCCCTGTACGGCACCGTGGGATCGTTGATCCTCTCCGCACTCACCACCGCCCCGGCCGGCGGAGCCACCACCGCGCCCCCGGACGGGTCCGCGCAGGCGCGCGGCGTCGCCGTCGCGGCGCGGCAGGCCGCGGCGCGCGGGATCGCGTTCGGCCGGTGCGCGCCGGTGGAGAAGCTGCCCGCGGCCGTCGAGTGCGGCACGGTGTCCGTGCCGCTCGACTACGCCCGTCCCCACGGGCGCCACATCGACCTCACCGTCAGCCGCGCCCGCGCCACCGGACGGCCGGCCGAGCGCCAGGGATCGCTGATCTTCAACCCCGGCGGACCGGGCGGCTCCGGCATGGCCCACCCCACGCTCAGGGACGCTCCGGCATGGCGCGGGGCGGCACGGGCGTACGACTTCGTGGGGTACGCGCCGCGCGGCGTCGGCCGCTCCGCGCCGATCTCCTGCCAGGATCCGGCGGAGTTCACCAAGGCCCCCACCCTGTCCCCGCGCCACCCCTCCGAAGCCTTCAAGCGGCACAAGGCCGCCCAGGCCCGCGCGTACGCCCAGGGGTGCGCGCGCCGGGCCGGGGCCGCGCTGCCGTACTTCACCAGCCTCGACAACGCCCGCGACCTCGACGTGCTGCGGGCTGCGCTCGGCGACGCGAGGCTCAACTTCGTGGGGGCGTCGTACGGGACGTACTTCGGCGCCCTGTACGCGACCCTCTTCCCCGGCCACGTACGGCGTGTCGTCTTCGACAGCGTCGTCGACCCGGACCCGCGGCAGATCTGGTACCGCAGCAATCTCGCCCAGGCTCCCGCCTTCGAGAACCGGTGGGCCGACTGGAGCCGCTGGGTGGCCCGGCACGACGCGCACTACCGCCTCGGCCGCACGCCGGAGCGGGTACGGGCCGCGTACGAGTGGGTCCACGAGCGGCTGGCCCGCGAGCCGGCGGGCGGTAAGGTCGGCCCGGCCCAGCTCCAGAACGCGTTCCTCAACGTCGGCTACAGCGACAGTTACTGGGCCTCCAGGGCGCACGTCCTCGCCGCGTACCTGCGCGGCGATCCGAAGCCGCTCATCGCCGCCGCCTCGCCCGATCCGGCGACCGCCCGGGCCGACGAGAACGAGAACGCCGTCTACACGGCCGTCCAGTGCAACGACGCGCAATGGCCGCGCGACTGGCGCGTCTGGGACCGGGACAACACCCTGCTCGCGCGCCACGCGCCCTTCGAGACGTGGGAGAACGCGTGGATGAACCTGCCCTGCGCGTTCTGGCCGGCCCACCAGCGGCGCCCCGTGGACGTCGGGGTGAGCGACCACGCGCCCCTGCCGCCGACGCTGCTGCTCGCCGCCGAACGGGACGCGGCGACGCCCTACCCGGGGGCGCTGGAGCTCCAGCGCCGGCTGCCCGGCGCGGCGCTCGTCACCGAGCTGGGGGCGGGCACGCACGGCATCGGCGGCGGCCCGAACCCGTGCGTCAACCGCCACCTGGAGACGTATCTGCTGACCGGGAGGGTCCCGGCGCGGCGCGCGTACTGCGCGCCGCGCCCGGAACCGCGGCCCGTCCCCTGACGGCGGACGCTCAGGCCAGGCCCGCGACCAGCTCGGCCACCGGCTTGCGGCGGCCGGTGTAGAAGGGCACCTCTTCGCGTACGTGCATACGGGCCTCGGAGCCGCGCAGGTGACGCATCAGGTCGACGATGCGGTGCAGCTCGTCGGCCTCGAAGGCGAGCACCCACTCGTAGTCGCCGAGGGAGAACGACGGCACGGTGTTGGCGCGGACGTCCGGGAAGCCGCGGGCCATCTTGCCGTGGTCCGCGAGCATGCGGCGGCGGTCCTCGTCGGGCAGCAGGTACCAGTCGTAGCTGCGGACGAAGGGGTACACGCTGACGTACGCGCGGGGCTCCTCCTCGGCGAGGAACGCCGGGATGTGCGACTTGTTGAACTCGGCGGGGCGGTGCAGCGCCATGTTCGACCACACCGGCTCCAGGGCGCGCCCCAGCTTGGTGCGGCGGAAGAGGTTGTACGCCTCCTGGAGGGCGTCCGAGGTCTCCGCGTGCCACCAGATCATGAGGTCCGCGTCGGCCCGCAGCCCGGACACGTCGTACGTGCCGCGCACGGTGACGTCCTTGGCGGCGAGCTGCGCGAACAGCTCGTCCACCTCGTCCGCGTAACCGGTGCGGTCCTCGGGCAGGACGTCGCGCAGCTTGAAGACCGACCACAGGGTGTAGCGGATGACCTCGTTGAGGTCCTTGGCCTTCTTGCCGGCGTTCGGGGTCTTGTCAGGTTCAGCAGTCATGTCCCTATTCTCACTCGCTGCCCTGGGGGCCGGTCGGCAGGGTGGCGAGCAGCTCGTCGGCCGCCCGGTGGGCGCTGGAAACGCAGGCCGGGATGCCCACGCCGTCGTAGACCGCGCCGCAGACCCGCAGGCCGGGGAGGGCCGCGACGTGCTCGCGGACGCGGGCCACGCGGTCGAGGTGGCCGACCGGGTACTGCGGCAGTCCGCTGTCCCAGCGGGTGACGCGGCTCTCCAAGGGGGTGGCCGTGAGACCGACCGCCTCGCGAAGGTCGGCGAGCGACATCCCTACCAGTTCGGAATCCTCGCGCTTCAGATCCTCTTCGTCCTCAAACCGCCCGATGGAGGTACGCAGCACGAAGACATCGGGGTCCGCGTCGGCGATCCACCCCCACTTGCGACTCGCGAAGGTCGACGCCTTGATCTTGTGCCCGTCCACGGGCGGCACCAGGAACCCGCTGCCGTCCGGGAGCATGTCCGTCTCGGAACGGCGGAAGGCCATGGTGACCAGCGCCATGGAGGCGTACTCGACGGTGGCCAGCTCCGCGGCGGCGGCCGGGGAGGCGTCGGCGAGGAGCGCGGAGGCGGCGGGCGCGGGGGTGGCGAGCACGACGGCGTCGGCCTCCAGCACACTCGCCCCGGAGCCGCCGGGACCGCCGGGCACGCTGGAGCCGGCAGGGCCTCCGTCGCCGCCCGCGCGCCCGCCGCCACCTCTGCCACTGCCGCTGCCGCTGCCGCCGCCGCCGATCACGACCGTCCAGCCGCCGGTCGCCGTGCGGGTGAGCCGGCTGACCGGCGCGTTGGTGCGGATGTCCGCGCCCTGCGCCCGTACGGTCTCGGCGACCGCCAGGGGGAGCCGCCCGATACCGCCGTCGATGCCCATGAAGACCGGGCCCGGGGCGCCGTCCGGCTGCTTGGCGGCGGCGCGCGCCTGGATCTCCCGTACGCCCTCGGTCAGGGAGCGGTGGCCGCGAGCGGCCTCGAAGAGCTGGGGCACGGCCGCGCGCATGGAGATCCGGTAGGCGTCGCCCGCGTACACGCCGCCGAGCAGCGGTTCGACGAGGCGGTCGACGACCTCGCGGCCGAGCCGGGCGGCCACGTACTCGCCGACGGCGACGTCCTCGCCGACCTCGGTACGGGGCAGTTCGCCGTCCTCGGCGATGCGCGCGAGCCCTTCGTCGGAGATGACGCCGGACGCGGCGAGCGGCGCGAGGTCGCCGGGCACGCCCATGATATGGCCCTTGGGCATGGGGCGCAGGCCGCCGCGGGTCCACAGGGCGGCGCTCGCCGTGGCGGGCGGCTGGAGCCGGTCGCCGAGTCCGGCCGCGCGGGCCAGCTCGACCCCTTCGGGCCGGCGCGCGAGCATCGATTCGGCGCCGAGGTCCACGGGGACGCCGGCGATCTCGCCCGCGTGCAGCTTGCCGCCGAGCCGGCCGGAGGCTTCGAGCACGGTCACCCGCGCACCGCCCGCCAGGAGCCGATGGGCTGCCGCCAGCCCGGAGATACCGCCGCCGATGACGATCACATGGCCCTTGGGCGTGTGCGCTGTGCTCATGGGGCCACTCTCTCAAACGGTCATTTCGCACATCGCACGAGTCCCCGCCACGACCGCCGCTCCTCGGCCCGCAAGTGATTGCCCTTCTCGGCCCCTCCCATGGCGAAGGGGCGGGAGGCCGCCGCCCGTAAGCGGCACCCCCGCCCCTCCGCCGTGGGCCGGGCTACTTCTTGAAGCCGTAGTCCATGAGCTTCTTCGCGTCCGCCGTGCGGTTGGCCACGGAGGACGAGGTCAGGACGGTGCCGATGACCGTCTTGCCGCCGCGGGTGGCGGCGAAGACCAGGCAGTACTTGGCCTCGGGGCCGGAGCCGGTCTTGACGCCGATGGTGCCCGAGTAGCCGCCGAGCAGATTGTTGGTGTTGGTCCACGACATGTAGCGGTAGCCGCCGTTGGCCATGGTGACCTTCTGCTTGGTCGCCTTCGTCTTCACGACCGTGCGGAAGGTGGAGTACTTCATCGCGTTGGAGGCGAGCTTCGTCAGGTCGCGCGGCGTCGAGTAGTTGGCGCCGCCGCCGATGCCGTCGAAGGAGTCGAAGTGCGTGTTCTTCAGGCCGAGGCTCTTGGCGGTGGCGTTCATCTTGCCGATGAACGACTTCACCCGCGCGGCCCGGGTGGAGCCGCTGCCGAACTTGTCGGCCAGCGCGTACGCGGCGTCGCAGCCGGACGGGAGCATCAGCCCGTACAGCAACTGCCCGACGGTGACCTTGTCGCCGACGATCAGCCGGGCCGACGAGGCGTTCTTCGAGACGATGTAGTCGCTGTACGCCTTGTCGATCCTGACCTTGGCGTTCAGGTTGAGGTTCTGCTGCGCGAGCACCACCCGCGCCGTCATGATCTTGGTGGTCGAGCCGGTGGACCGGCGGGTGTCCGCCGCCTTGCCGAACAGCGCCTTCCCGTTCCCGTTGTTCATCACGAAGCCGCCCTTGGCGACGATCGTGGGGGTGGCGATCCTGGCGGCGGCCTGCGCGGGGGCGGCGAGCGCCCCGGTAGCGGTCACGGCCCCCGCGGTGACGGCGACCGCCGACACGCGACGCAGATTCTTCATGCCGATCATCAAGGTGAATTCTCCAAATACCCCTGACCTACAGTCATATGAGGGTACTGCCCTCTTGTAGGGCCGCTGCGCGAAAAGTCAACTCCCGGTGTTCACCGGACACTTTGCGCCGCTACTCCCTCCCCCTCATGCCGGCGTCTCGGGGGCGAGGCGTTCCCGGGTCTGAGCGTCGGCCAAGAGCTGGTCGAGGACGGCGACATGACCGCCGACGCGCTTCTCGGCGCGCAGCTCACGGGCGAGTGCCGGCAGGCCGCCGAGGGTGGCGACCTCGGCAAGCCGGTCGCGGTAGAGGTCGACGCGGCGCCGGGCGCCGTGCCGGCAGGCGGCGGGAGCAGTTCGTCGACAGTGCCGAAGCGGTAGAAGACGAACGCCTGGTTGACGCCCGCCGCGGCGGCGACCGAGCGCCCGACGGGCGGGCGCCATTGACAGCGCTCTCCGGGAGGCCGAGACTCGACAGCGGCCGATCTTGAACAAAAATTCACTGGGCGAACGCCGGGTCGGGCGGTCGGCCACCCGACGGACACCCACCGGACGCACCATCGACCCGGCGAACACCGAACGCGCCGCGCCGCCCGTCACGGGCCGCGGGAAGGGACCCGAAGACCCCATGGCAGCCTCTCCCGTCTCTCCCGCAGCCTCCCCCTCGTCCTCCTCGTCCGCCGGCGGTGGCGTCCGCGACGTCTACATCGTCGATGCCGTGCGTACCCCCGTCGGCAAGTACGGCGGCGCGCTCTCCTCGGTGCGCCCGGACGATCTCGCGGCGCACGTCGTACGGGCGCTGGTGGACCGCTCCCCCGACCTCGACCCGGCCCGCGTCGACGACGTGGTGTTCGGGAACGCCAACGGGGCGGGCGAGGAGAACCGCAACGTCGGGCGGATGGCGGTGCTGCTCGCGGGGCTCCCCGTGACCGTGCCCGGCGCGACCGTGAACCGGCTGTGCGCGTCGGGGCTGGAGGCCGTCGTGCAGGCGTACCGGGCCATCGCGCTCGGCGACGCGTCGGTGGCCGTCGCGGGCGGCGTCGAGTCGATGAGCCGCGCCCCCTGGGTGCTGCGGAAGCCGGAGCGCGGCTTCCCGGCGGGCGATCAGCAGCTCTACTCGACGACCCTGGGCTGGCGGATGACCAACCCGGACATGCCGCCCCAGTGGACGGTCTCGCTCGGCGAGGGCGCCGAACTGATCGCCGACAAGCACGGCATCACCCGCGACCAGCAGGACGCCTTCGCGTTCGGCAGCCACGAGAAGGCGGCGCGGGCGTGGCGGGAGGGCGCCTACGACGCCGAGGTCGTGGCGGTGCCCGGCGTGGAACTCGGCCGTGACGAGACGATCCGCGACGCTACGTCCCCCGCGGCGCTCGCCAAGCTGAAGCCCGTGTTCCGGCCGGACGGCGGCACCGTCACCGCCGGCAACTCCTCGCCCCTCAGCGACGGCGCCGCCGCCCTGCTGCTGACGGACGAGGAAGGGCTGCGGACGGTGGGCCGCGAACCGCTCGCGCGCGTACGGGCCGCCGCCGTGACCGGCATCGAACCGCACCACTTCGGCCTCGGCCCCGTAGAGGCCGTACGGCGCGCCCTCGCCAAGGCGGGCCGCGGCTTCGCGGACCTCACGACCTTCGAGCTGAACGAGGCGTTCGCCGCCCAGGCGCTGGGCTGCCTCGCCGAGTGGCCGGAGCTCGACCCGTCCGTCGTCAACCCGCGCGGCGGCGCCATCGCCATCGGCCACCCGCTCGGCTGCTCCGGCGCGCGCCTGGCGGGCTCGGTCGCCCATCAGTTGGCGGCGGCGGGCTCGGGCACCGGGGTGGCCGCGCTGTGCATCGGGGTAGGGCAGGGGCAGGCACTCGTACTGGAACGGTGACCACGAGGGAGTTGACCGCAGATGGCCATACCCGCAGCCGACCGCGGCGGGGCCGACCGGCGGCGCGCCGAGGCCGAGGCCGATGCCACCGCTGACGCCGACGTGGACGCTGGTGCTGACGCCGACCAGGCCCGGCCGGCGCGCTTACCCGGGGGCCGGCGCCCGGCCCCGTACGACGCCCCCGACTGGCCCGGCAACGGCGCCCCGTCGCCCGGAGACAGCGCCCCGTACGACGCCCCCGACCATCCCGGCGACGGCGCCCCGTACGACGACGCTCCCGGCGGACTCGGCAGCGCCCACGGTCTCGCCGACGGCCCCGCCACCATCGCCCGCCCCACCAACCTCCCTCCCCCCGACGACACCCTTCTCCCCGCCGACACCGACCTCCCCCCAGGCGCGCCCGCGCGCTACGCCGGCGCGCCCGAGCGCCACCCCCGCCGGCCCCTGGCCCCCGTCCGGCTCGACCCCGACGACGTCGAGCTGACCGGCCCCGTCTTCGGCCTCGCCGACGTCGATCCCCTCGACTCCGACCTCACCCGGCAGCACGCCGGCGAGCCGATCGGCGAGCGGATCACGGTCTCCGGCCGGGTCACGGACCGCAGGGGCCGCCCGGTGCGCGGCCAGCTCGTGGAGATCTGGCAGGCGAACGCCGCGGGCCGGTACGCGAACCAGCTCGACCGGCACGCCGCCCCGCTCGACCCCAACTTCACCGGCGTCGGCCGCTGTCTGACGGACGACGCCGGCGGCTACCGCTTCACGACGGTCAGGCCCGGCGCCTATCCCGAGGGCGACCTGCCCAATGTGTGGCGCCCCGCCCATGTGCACTTCTCCCTCTTCGGCGTGGCCTTCACGCAGCGCCTGATCACACAGATGTACTTCCCCGGGGACCCGCTCCTCGCCTACGACGGGCTCTGGCGGTCGGCCGTCGCCGCGGGCACCGCCCACCGGCTCGTCGCCGCCTACGATCCGGCACGCTCCGTGTCGGGCGTCTCCCTCGGCTACCGCTGGGACATCGTTCTCGACGGCCCGTCCGCCACCTGGACCGAGGCCCGCCGATGACCCTGCTGGAGCCGACGCCCGCGCAGACCCTCGGGCCGTTCTTCGGCCACGCGCTGCCGTTCCCGCGCGGCGGCGAGGTCGCCCCGGCCGGGCACCCGGACACGATCACCGTCCACGGGCACCTTTATGACGGTACGGGCGCCGCGGTCCCGGACGCGCTCGTGGAGTTCTGGCAGGCCGGGCCGTCCGGTTCGCTCGCCGGGGCGCCCGGCACCCTGCGCCGCGACCGCGCGAGCGGCGTGCCGCTGGGCCGGGACGGCGCGGAGTTCACCGGCTTCGCGCGGGTGGCGGCCGATGGCGGCGGCCACTACTCGCTGCGGACCCTCGCGCCCGGCCCCACCGCCCGGCGCACCGCTCCGCACCTCGCCGTCTGCGTCCTGGCCCGTGGCCTCTTCGGCCCGCTGCACACGCGCCTGTACCTGCCCTCGCCCCGGCTGGCCGCCGATCCGCTGCTCGCGTCGCTGCCGCCGGAGCGGGCCGCGACGCTCATCGCCGTCCCCGAGACCGGCGACCGGGCGCGGCACCACAGCTACCGTTTCGACATCCGGCTCCAGGGCGGCGGCGAGAACGACCGGGCGGGCGAGGAGACCGTCTTCCTGGACTTCCGGCACCCGGGCAACGCGCTCTGACCGTTCCCCCTCCCGGACGCGAGCGCTCCCCGCCGCCGGACAAGGCTTAGCGTGGGCCGTACATACGTACGCAGCGGACGTACCGGCGAAAGGAATCCACTCCATGGCGGCGGAACGACTGGTGGTCATCGGCGGCGACGCGGCGGGCATGTCCGCGGCCTCCCAGGCGCGCAGGCTCCGGTCCCCGGACGAGCTGGAGATCACCGCCTTCGAGCGCGGCCACTTCACCTCGTACTCGGCCTGCGGCATCCCCTACTGGGTGGGCGGCGAGGTCGACGGCCCCGACGCGCTGATCGCCCGCTCCCCCGAGGCGCACCGCGAACGCTCCATCGACCTGCGGATGCGCACCGAGGTGACGGAGATCGACGTGGCGGGCCGCCGGGTCCGGGTCCGCGATGTCGACTCGGGCGCGGCGGCGGGCGGCGACGAGCGGTGGCACGGCTACGACAAGCTGGTGATCGCCACGGGCGCGCGGCCGCTGCGGCCGCCGCTGCCGGGCATCGACGCGCCGGGCGTGCACGGCGTGCAGACCCTCGACGACGGCCAGGCGCTGCTGGACACGCTGGGCGAGCTGGAGCGGACGGAGGGCCGCCGCGCGGTGGTCGTCGGCGCGGGCTACATCGGCGTGGAGATGGCCGAGGCGCTGATCCGCCGGGGCTACGCGGTGACGGTGCTCAACCGCGACGAGCAGCCGATGCCGACGCTCGACCCGGACATGGGCGCGCTGGTGCACGAGGCGATGTGCGGGCTGGGCATCGAGACGGTGAACGGCACGACCGTCACCAAGATCCTCACCGGCGAGGACGGGCGCGTACGGGCGGTGGCGACGGAGGACGAGGAGTACCCGGCGGACGTGGTGGTCCTCGGCCTCGGGGTGCGCCCGGAGACCGAGCTGGCGCGCGCGGCCGGGCTGCCGCTGGGCCCCTCGGGCGGGCTGCTGACCGATCTGTCCATGCGGGTGCGCGGCTACGAGGACATCTGGGCGGGCGGCGACTGCGTGGAGGTCCTGGACCTGGTCTCGGGCCGTACCCGGCACATCGCGCTGGGCACGCACGCCAACAAGCACGGACAGGTGATCGGCGCGAACGTCGGCGGCGGTTACGCGACGTTCCCGGGTGTGGTCGGCACGGCGGTCTCCAAGGTGTGCGATCTGGAGATCGCGCGTACGGGCCTGCTGGAGGCGCAGGCCACGGCCGTCGGGCTGCGGTACGTGAGCGTGACGGTCGAGTCGACGAGCCGCGCGGGCTACTACCCGGGCACCCGGCCGATGCACGTGAAGATGCTCGCGGAGCGCCGTACGGGCCGGCTGCTCGGCGTGCAGATCGTCGGCCGGGAGGGGGCGGGCAAGCGCGTGGACATCGCGGCGGTCGCGCTCACCGCCGGGATGACGGTGGAGGAGATGACCGCGCTCGACCTCGGGTACGCGCCGCCGTTCTCGCCCGTGTGGGACCCGGTGCTGGTGGCGGCCCGCAAGGCGACGTCGGCGGTCGCGGCGGACGTACGGGCGCGCTGAGGGCAACGACCGCCGGCCTCCCACGGGGCGGCCACCGCGGCGCTCACGGCCGCCCTGACCAATCTCGTACTCGTTCGCTCGTACGTACCGGTGTCGCACCGACCGCGGCGACGAGGCCCGTACAGCCGCCGAGGCCCGCACAGCCGGTGCGACCCGTACGGCCGGTGCGACCCGTACGGCCCGTACCGGCCTCGTATGCGTACCGCCCCGGCGCGCCCGCCCCCGCCCGCCCGGGGGTCACTTGCCCGCGGTGTGCTCGTGGACGTACTCGACGAGGGCGGTCAGCGCGCCGGGGTCGGTGTTCGGGAGGACGCCGTGGCCGAGGTTGAAGATGTGGCCGTCGAGGCCGTCGGCGGCGGCGAGCACCTGGCCCGCCTGGGCCTCGACGGCCTCGCGCGGCGCGAAGAGCACGGCGGGGTCGAGGTTGCCCTGGAGCGCCTTGCCGGGGCCCACGCGGCGGCGGGCCTCGTCCATCGGGACGCGCCAGTCGACGCCGACGACGTCCGCGCCCGCCTCGCCCATGAGGCCGAGGAGTTCGCCGGTGCCGACGCCGAAGTGGATGCGCGGCACGCCGTGCCCGGCGACGGCGTCGAAGACCTTGGCGGAGGCCGGCATGACGAAGCGGCGGTAGTCGGCGGGGGCGAGCGCGCCGACCCAGGAGTCGAAGAGCTGCACGGCGGAGGCCCCGGCCTCGATCTGGACCGTGAGGAAGGCCGCCGCGATGTCGGCGAGGCGGTCCAGCAGGTCGGCCCAGAGTTCGGGGTCGCCGTACATGAGCGCCTTGGTGTGCTCGTGGTTGCGGGACGGCCCGCCCTCGACGAGGTAGCTCGCGAGGGTGAAGGGGGCGCCCGCGAAGCCGATGAGGGGGGTCGCGCCCAGCTCGCCGGTGAGCATCGTGACGGCCTCGGTGATGTACGGCACGTCGTCCGGCGTGAGGGGGCGCAGCCGCTCCAGGTCGGCGCGGGTGCGGATCGGCCGCTCGATGACGGGGCCGACGCCGGGCTTGATGTCGAGGTCGACGCCGATGGCCTTGAGGGGCACGACGATGTCGCTGTAGTAGACGGCGGCGTCCACGCCGTGCCGGCGGATCGGCTGCAGGGTGATCTCGGTGACGAGGTCGGGGCGCATGCAGGAGTCGAGCATCGCGATGCTCTCGCGGACCTTGCGGTACTCGGGCAGCGAGCGCCCCGCCTGCCGCATGAACCAGACCGGGGTGTGCGGTACGGGCTCGCGCCGGCACGCCCGCAGGAAGGCGGATTCCTGGACGGCCGGGGCGGGTTCCCGCCCGGAAGACGCCTCGTCGCGGCCGGTCTGCTGCTGGCCTTCCGGCCTCTGGGACGCACTCATGCCCCAAATCTTCGCACGGGCCGAACGAGTGACCCGCCCATCGGGTGTCCCTCCCCGGAAGAAGACCTCGTTCCGCCTAGTCTTCCGGGCATGGCTGCGGCGCAGGGACACCTCTCGGAAGGTCCGGACGGCGCGGACGGGGAGAGCTCCCCGGCCGCTTTCCGGCAGGCGGTTGCCGGGCTGCAAGGAGTGCGGCTCCGGCCGGAGATCGAGATCGATCCGACGCCGCCGCCTCAGCGGCTCGCGCCCTATTCGTACGCGCTGGAGGCGGCGGTCGTGGTGGAGGAGGAGGAGCTGGCGGACGGCCGGCTGATCCTGCTGCACGATCCGAACGGCCATGAGGCGTGGCACGGCACGTTCCGGCTGGTGACGATCCTTCAGGCGGATCTGGAGCCGGAGATGGCGGACGATCCGCTGCTGCCGGAGGTGTGCTGGTCGTGGCTGACGGGGGCGCTGGAGGCGCGGCGGGTGCCGTACGGGGCGCCGGGGGGCACGGTGACGCGGGCGAGCTCGCACTATTTCGGGGGGCTCGCGGACCGGTCGCCGTCGACGCGGATGGAGATCCGGGCGTCGTGGTCGCCGACGGCGGTGGACGGGGTGCCGGACACGGCGGCGCATCTGGCGGCGTGGTGCGATCTGCTGTGTCAGATCGCGGGGCTGCCGCCGGGGGGTTCGGGGGACGCGGGGGTGGTCTCGCTGCCGCAGCGGCGCGGGCCGCAGGGGCGATGATCGATCAACCGTCCGATTCGCCCGAATTGTTACTCATCAATTCGTGATCATTCTCTAAAGCCGGACCAGGTTGCTGCCGAAGGACCTTGTGACCGTTCCAAGCGATCACTCCGGCTTATCCCCCAAGCCGGCACCGTCCCGCCACTCCCCCAGGAGGCCTGGTGTCTGTTCTTCTAGAGCAACCTTCGAGCCTGGTCGCCTACCGCCCGAACAAGCCGACGGCCATGGTCGTCGTGGCCGACCCCCGAGTCCGCTCCACCGTCACCCGCCATCTGTGGGCGCTCGGGGTGCGCGACGTCATCGAGGCGTCGTCCATCGCGGAGGCCCGTCCCCGAGTGGGCAACCCGCGCGACATCTGCGTCGCCGACGTCCACCTCCCCGACGGCTCCGGTCTCACGCTGCTGTCCGAGACGCGCGCCGCGGGCTGGCCCAACGGGCTGGCGCTGTCCGCCGCCGACGACATCGGGGCCGTGCGCAACGCGCTCGCCGGCGGCGTCAAGGGCTATGTAGTCACCGGCACCCGTACGAACATCGGGATCCCCGGCCGCCCCGGGCACCCCCCGATCGGCTCCGCCGCCGCGGCCCGTATGCACCGCCGCCCGCCGGGCGCCCCCGGCCACCCCGGCGGCTACCGCGAGCTCTCGGGCCGCGAGGTCGAGGTCTTGCGGCTGGTTGCGGAGGGCCAGTCCAACAAGGCCATCGGCGTCTCGATGGGCCTGTCCGCCCTGACCGTCAAGAGCCACCTCGCCCGTATCGCCCGCAAGCTCGGCACCGGCGACCGGGCCGGGATGGTCGCCGTCGCACTGCGGACCGGCATCATCCACTGACCCGCCCCCGGCCAGGCGCGCCCGCCGACGGAACGTTCCGTCGGCGGGCGCTTCCTATCCACAGATACCCTTGACCGGTGACCGACGCCCAAGAGACCGCAGAAGAAATGACACTGCGAACCACCGGGGGCGCTCCCCCGGACGACGTCGATTCGGCGCCGATTCCCTTGTTGGAGCCACGCGAGGGCATGCCGCCCGTCGTGGCCGACGCCGACGCGCTGGCGGCCGTCGTCGCCGCCTTCGCCGCGGGCACCGGCCCGCTCGCCGTCGACGCCGAACGCGCCTCCGGCTACCGCTACGGCCAGCGCGCCTACCTCGTCCAGCTCCGCCGCGAGGGGGCGGGCACCGCGCTCATCGACCCCATCGGCTGCCCCGACCTCAGCGCACTGGGCGCGGCCGTCGCCGACGCCGAGTGGATCCTGCACGCCGCCACCCAGGACCTGCCGTGCCTGCGCGAAATAGGGATGACGCCGACGCGGCTCTTCGACACGGAGCTCGCGGGACGGCTCGCCGGATTCGCCCGGGTGGGACTGGGCGCGATGGTCGAGAACGTACTCGGCTACGCCCTGGAGAAGGGGCACTCCGCGGTCGACTGGTCGACCCGGCCGCTGCCCGACCCGTGGCTGCGCTACGCCGCGCTCGACGTCGAGCTGCTGGTCGACCTGCGGGACGCGCTGGAGGAGGAGCTGCGGCGGCAGGGGAAGCTGGAGTGGGCCCACCAGGAGTTCGCGGCCATCGCCGCCGCGCCGCCCGCCCCGCCGCGCAAGGACCCCTGGCGCCGCACCTCCGGAATGCACAAGGTGCGCCGGCGGCGGCAGATGGCCGTGGTGCGCGAGCTGTGGACCACCCGCGACCAGATCGCGCAGCGCCGCGACGTCTCGCCGGGCAAGGTGCTCGGCGACAGCGCGATCATCGAGGCCGCCCTGGGCTCCCCGCCGAACGCGCACGCCCTGGCGGCCCTGCCCGGCTTCGGCCACCGCATGGGCCGTAAGCAACTGGAGCAGTGGCAGGCGGCCATCGACCGGGCGCGCGCCCTCCCGGACAGCGAGCTCCCGCAGCCCGGCCAGGCCCTGACCGGCCCCCCGCCGCCGCGCGCCTGGGCCGACAAGGACCCCGTGGCGGCCGCCCGCCTCTCGGCGGCCCGCGCGGGCGTCTCCGAACTCGCCGAGCGCCTGAACCTCCCCCAGGAGAACCTCATCACCCCGGACACCGTCCGCCGCCTCTGCTGGGAGCCCCCCGCCGACCCGACCCCGGACGCCATCGCCACCACCCTCACCGCCCACGGCGCCCGCCCCTGGCAAATCGAACAGGTCACCCCCCTCCTCACCGAGGCCCTCCAGGCGGGGGCCGAGTAACCCCTGACACCCTCCTCCGCCCCCGCCCGCCGGATCGTCCGACAGGCGGGGGCATTTTTCGGAATTTTGGCTGGGGGTGGGATGTGACGTTCGCCGCTTGGGGGAAGGGGGCTGGGCAGCTTGGTTACTCGTAAGTAGCATGGCGGTGGGAGCCGACGCCGTGCCACGGCTCGGCGCGGCTGTGCCCTCGTAGCGCCCGTACGCAACTGGAGGAGAGCCAACGTGCCTCGTACCGCTAGGGACGTCGTTTTCGTCGACGGCGTCCGCACCCCGTTCGGCAAGGCGGGCCCGAAGGGCATTTACCACGAGACCCGCGCCGACGACATGGTCGTCAACTGCATCCGGGAGCTGCTGCGCCGCAACCCGGACCTGGACCCGGCCCGTATCGACGAGGTCGCGCTCGCCGCCACGACGCAGATCGGCGACCAGGGGCTGACGCTGGGCCGTACCGCCGGGATTCTGGCCGGGCTCCCGCAGTCCGTGCCGGGCTACTCCGTCGACCGGATGTGCGCGGGCGCCATGACCGCCGTCACCAACGTCGCGGGCGGCGTCTCCTTCGGGGCGTACGACATCGCGGTCGCGGGCGGCGTCGAGCACATGGGCCGGCACCCGATGGGCGAGGGCGTGGACCCGAACCCGCGCTTCGTCTCGGAGAAGCTGGTCGACGAGTCGGCGCTGTTCATGGGGATGACGGCGGAGAACCTGCACGACCGGCTGCCGCACATCACCAAGCGGCGCGCCGACGAGTACGCGGTGCGCAGCCAGGAGAAGGCCGCGAAGGCGTACGCGAACGGCAAGATCCAGGCGGACCTGGTGCCGGTCTCCGTGCGCCGCACGAACGCCGAGGCCGGGGAGACCGGCTGGGGCCTGGCCACCGCCGACGAGCCGATGCGGCCGGGGACGACGCTGGAGAACCTGGCGTCCCTCAAGACCCCGTTCCGCCCGCACGGCCGGGTCACGGCCGGCAACGCCGCCGGGCTCAACGACGGCGCCACGGCCTCGCTGATCGCCGCCGAGGACGTGGCGCGCGAGCTGGGGCTGCCGGTCAAGATGCGGCTGGTCGCGTACTCCTTCGCGGGCGTCGAGCCCGAGGTCATGGGCATCGGCCCGGTCCCGGCGACGGAGAAGGCGCTGGCGCGGGCGGGGCTGTCGATCGACGACATCGGGCTCTTCGAGATCAACGAGGCGTTCGCGGTGCAGGTGCTCTCGCTCCTGGACCACTACGGCATCGCCGACGACGACCCGCGCGTCAACCAGTACGGCGGCGCCATCGCCTTCGGCCACCCGCTGGCCTCCTCCGGGGTGCGGCTGATGACGCAGCTCGCCCGGCAGTTCGAGGAGCAGCCCGACGTCCGGTACGGCATCACCACCATGTGCGTCGGCTTCGGCATGGGTGGCACCGTGATCTGGGAGAACCCGCATTTCGAGGGGGCAGGCAAGTGACGACCACCGCTGAGCTGTTGAAGGGCGCGGCCGAGCTGTTCCCGGACGAGGTCGTGACGCGGGCGCACGTCCGCCACCTCGACCTGCCGGGCGGCGTGGGCAGGTTCGCGCTGATCACGCTGGACAACGGCCTGGACCACACCAAGCCGACGACCTTCGGCCCGCAGTCGCTGGCGCATCTGGACGCGGCGATCGACCAGGTGGAGCAGGAGGCGTCGGACGGCACGATCGTCGGCGTCGGCATCACCGGCAAGCCGTTCATCTTCGCCGTCGGCGCGGACCTCAAGGGCGTCGAGCTGCTGAAGCGGCACGAGGACGCGTACGCCATCGGCAAGGGCGGCCACGACGTCTTCAAGCGGCTCTCCTCGCTCGCGGTCCCCACCTTCGCGTACTACAACGGCGCGGCGATGGGCGGCGGCGTCGAGGTCGGCCTGCACTGCACGTACCGCACCGTCTCCAAGGCCGTGCCCGCCTTCTCGCTGCCCGAGGTCTTCCTGGGCCTCGTACCGGGCTGGGGCGGCTGCGTGCTGCTGCCGAACCTGATCGGCGCGGACCGCGCGGTCTCCGTCGTCATCGAGAACTCGCTCAACCAGAACCGGCAGCTCAAGGGCGCGCAGGTCTTCGAGCTGGGCATCGCGGACGCGCTCTTCGAGGGCGCGGACTTCCTGGAGCAGTCGCTGACCTGGACCGCGTCGGTCCTCGGCGGCGGCACCGAGGTCGTACGGGCCGAGGTGGACCGCGGCGAGGCGTGGGACCAGGCCGTGGCGCGCGGCCGGGCCATCGCCGACTCCAAGGTGCACGGCGCGGCCCCCGCCGCGTACCGGGCGCTGGAGATCATCGCGGCAGCCAAGAACGGCGACCTGCGGGAGGGCTTCGAGGCCGAGAGCCGCGCGCTCGCCGACCTGATCATGGGCGGGGAGCTGCGCAGCGGCATCTACGCCTTCAACCTGGTCCAGAAGCGCGCCAAGCGGCCGGCCGGCGCCCCGGACAAGTCACTGGCCCGCCCGGTCACCAAGGTCGGCGTGGTCGGCGCGGGGCTGATGGCCTCGCAGCTCGCGCTGCTCTTCGCGCGCCGCCTGGAGGTGCCGGTCGTGCTGACCGACATCGACCAGGAGCGGGTGGACAAGGGCGTCGGCTACGTCCACGGCGAGATCGACAAGCTGCTGCTGAAGGGCCGCGTCAACCAGGACAAGGCCAACCGCCTCAAGGGCCTGGTCTCCGGCTCGCTCGACAAGGCCGCGGCCTTCGGCGACGCGGACTTCGTCATCGAGGCCGTCTTCGAGGAGATGGGCGTCAAGCAGCAGGTGTTCGCGGAGGTCGAGGCGGCCGTCCCGGCCCACGCGATCCTCGCCACCAACACCTCCTCGCTGTCCGTCTCCGAGATGGCGTCGAAGCTCAAGCACCCCGAACGGGTCGTGGGCTTCCACTTCTTCAACCCCGTCGCGGTCCTGCCGCTGCTGGAGATCGTCCGGGCCGAGCGGACCGACGACGCGTCGCTGGCCACGGCCTTCGCCGTCGCCAAGTCGCTGAAGAAGACGGCCGTGCTGGTCAAGGACGCCCCCGCGTTCGTCGTCAACCGCGTGCTGACCCGCTTCATGGGCGAGGTCCAGAACGTCATCGACGAGGGCACGCCCATCGAGGTCGCCGAGAAGGCCGTCCAGCCGCTCGGGCTGCCGATGTCCCCGCTGGAGCTGCTGGAACTGGTCGGTCCGGCGATCGGGCTGCACGTCTCCGAGACGCTGCACGGCGCCTTCCCGGACCGCTTCACGGTCTCGCCGAACCTGGCGGCCGTGGTGAAGGCGGGCAAGCGGGGCTTCTACACGCACGATTCCGGGAAGCCGGAGCTGGACCCGGAGGTCCTGGCGCTGCTCAAGCAGGGTGACACCGTCCTCACCGAGGAGCAGGCCCGCGAGCGCGTCCTGGACGCCGTGGCGCAGGAGATCGGCCTGATGCTGGACGAGGGCGTCGTGGCCGAGGCGCAGGACATCGACCTGTGTCTGATCACCGGCGCGGGCTGGCCCTTCCACCTGGGCGGCGTCACCCCGTACCTGGACCGCGCGGGCGTCTCCGAGCGGGTCAACGGGAAGCGCTTCCTGGCGCCGGGCATCGCGAGCGTGCCCGCGTAGCCGGTAGCCGGATCGTACGAGCGTGTGGCGGGGCCCTTGGGAAAGGGACCCGCCACACAGCGTTTGAACGGCGGCTGTCCGCTAATGGCGGCTGTCAGTTGATGCCGCGCGATTACTGACAGCCGATCGGCTCAGAGGCGCTTGGCGCTGCGCAGGCCCTTCCCGTAGTAGCCCGGCCCGTCGAGGCGCGAGTCGCCGCCCGCGTCGCCGAGCGTGGGCCCGTCGCCCTCCTCTCGGCTGGAGATGAAGCGCGGGTGCCCGTCGGTGTCGAGGCCGAGGTAGATGCCCGAGTGGTCGAGGCGCCGGCCCGTACGCCGGTCGATGTCGAAGAAGACCAGGTCGCCGGGTTGCAGCGCGTCCAGTTCGGCGGGGCGGGCGCGGCGGTTCGCGATGACGGTGACCCCGGGGCCGACGGTGGCCATGCCGTTGGCCGTACGGGGCAGGCCGGCGCCCTTGCGGTCGGAGCCGAGCAGCGGGTAACCGGAGCGGTAGCCGTAGACGAGCCGTACGTAACCCGAGCAGTCGACGGCGCCGTAACGGGCCCGCTGCGGGGCGGCCGTACCGGTGTCGGGGAAGGTCCACGGCTTCCCCAGGTACTGGTAGAAGTCGGACTGCTCCAGGCGCAGGTCCCTGCCGTGCGCGCCCTTGGGGTTCAGCGGCCCGAAGGACGCGTCGCCCGCGTACCGCACGCCCTTGGCGTTCTTCTTCGGCTCGGCCCCGCGCACGTACTGCATGGAGATCTCGAAGACGTCCGGCGCGCGGCTGCCGCGGTACGTGCGCAGCCAGTCGGCGAACCACTTCGCGTGCTCCTGGCCCCGCTTCCAGGGCCGCGGCAGCAGCCGCACCCAACTGTCCGTGGCCACCGTGGCCTTGGTGGTGCGCGGCTCGGCGAACGTACGGCCGGGCCCGATCAGCACGGCGGTCCGCGCCCCGTCGGTGAGGGTGGCGAGGACGGCGCCCGACGCGTCACGCACCACGGTGCGGTCGGGGCCGGTGAGGCGGTCATAGCGGTAGCCGGCCGCGCCGCCGGAGCCTCCTGAGCCGCCCGAGCCATCCGTGAGGGCGGACGGGAGGCGGGTGTGTCGGGCCGTGGGGTCCGGGGACTGCGCCGCCGTGGGGTCGGCGTGCAGTTCGTAGGTCAGGGCGCCGGCCGTGACGGCGAGGGCGCACAGGACGGCGAGCGGTAGCCGGCTCTTCAGGCGTGCTGCCATGGGGGTGGGGGGCCTTTCTTCGGCACGGTCGCTTCTCTTCCGTACGGTCGCTTCTTCCGTACGGTCGTTACTGCCGCACGGCTGTTTCTGCCGCACGGCCGTTTTGCGCGGCTTATGCGGCGCGGGAATTTCAAACGCTCGGGAGCGCGCCGAGCAGTACGCCCGCGGTCAGCACCACGTACGCGCCGAGGGTGACCGTGGCGGTCGACACCATGGTGGCGCGGGGCGGCTGGCGGACGAGCTGGTAGGCGATGAGGCCGGGGACGATGTAGCCGAGCGTCTGATGCGCGAACAGCATCGGGAACTGCTGCTGGAGGATCAGGTACAGCGTCGCCTGGAGCAGCACGCCGCATAGGACGACCGCCGCGAACAGCCGCTTCCCGTAGAGGATGACGACGCCTTGCATGACGCGGGTGGAGACATAGGTCAGCACGGTCACGCCGAGGACCATCGCGAAGAGCCGGACGTCGCCGACGAGCGTCAGCGCCAGCCAGCCGGGGGTGATCATGCCGCCGGGCGAGAGGTTGGTCGTCAGGTAGCAGACGAGCGAGAAGAGCAGCCCCAGGGCGATGCCGATGGCGGCCATGTCCGGGGTGAGTTCGACGGGGGTCACGGGGTGGTCTCTCCAGTGCGGGAGCTGTGGGGGGTGCGCTGGACGGGGATGTGGGAGGAGGCGCCCGTACGGGCCTCGGCGGGCTGGACGGACTCGGCGGCCACGCCGGCCTCCACGGCCACGGCAGGCTCGACCGACCCGCCGGCCACCGCGGACTCGGCGTCCGGGAGCAGGGCGAGCCGTTCCAGGAGGTGTTCGCCCTGGCCGTGGATGTTGCCGACGGCCACCAGGGAGGCGTCGCCGGGCATGGCGTCGAGGAGCTGGGCGAGCAGTGCGTCGGGGTCGCGCCCGTCGCCGCCGAGGTCGACGACCCGGCCCTGCCAGTGGGCGGGAATGCCCTCGCGGGCGCTCCTGGTGGGGTGCCCGATCAGGAAGACGGTGTCGGGGTCGAGGTCGGGGATGATCGCGCCCATCTGACCGTTGCGTTCGACGCGGTCGGGGCGGCAGTTGATGACGACGTGCAGGGGCCGGTCGATCGCGCCGAGGCCGAGGAGCTGGCGTACGTTCATCAGCGTCGACTCGGGGTCGTTGGCCGCGAAGACGTTGGCGAAGGAGAGCCGGTGGCCGCTGGGCGTGCGGTACTTCTCCACCGAGAGGACTCCGGGGTCCGGCGGCGCGTCGTACATGCCCTGGAGCGCCGTGGCGCGGTCCACGCCGAGGAGTTCGGCGACGGCGATCGCGATGGCGACGTTCTCCTTGAAGGTGAACCAACTGAAGCCGCGCAGCTCGTCGTCGGAGACGGTCTCCGGGTCGGCCACGATCAGCTCGCAGTTCCGGGCGGCGGCCTCCTCGCGGAGGATGTGCAGCCGGTCCCGCTCGGCGGTGACGCAGACGCCGCCGACGGGCATCGAGCGGCACAGCGAGCGGGCCACGTCGTCGAGGGTGGGGCCCATCTCGGCGAGATGGTCCTCGCGGACGTTGCAGAGCACCCCGATGGTGGAGCGGATCAGCTTGGTCTGGTTGACCTCCTGGAGGGCCGGCATCACCGCCATGCACTCGATGACGAGCGCGTCGGGGCGGTAGGAGGCGGCACGCCGGACGATGCCGATCTGCTCGACGACGTTGGCGATGCCGAACTTGCGGTAGACCGGCTCCTCCGTGGCATCGGGGTGGATGAAGCGGGCGGCGGTGCCCGTGGTCTTGGCGACGGTGGTGAGATCGCCGCCGCGCAGCGCGCCCGCGCACAGCCGGGTGATGGAGCTCTTGCCGCGGATGCCGTTGACGAGCAACCGCTGGGGGATCGCTTCGAGGGCGGCGTAGTGCCGGCGCTGTTCGACGATGCCGGCGATGAGGAGGGCGAGGGAGGCGATGAGGAAGACGCTGTAGAGGAAAAGCATGTCCCTGCTTGTCAGTTGCCCGGGAGGGCGGTGGGGGGAAGGTTTGTCGATTGCCCTGGGGGCGGTGGGGGGAGAGGGTTGCGAGCTGCCCTGCGGGCGGGGAGGGGGGAGGAAGCCTCGCCCGCAGACCGGCCCGTAGCGCTGCCCGTAGCCCTGGACGTAGTTCTGGACGTAGTTCTGGACGTAGTTCTGGCCGTAGTTCTGGCCGTAGTTCTGGCCGTAGTTCTGGCCGTAGTTCTGGCCGTAGTCCTGGGAGAAGGCGACAGGAAGCCCTGTCAGTTGCCCTGGAGGGCGGCCGTGAGGGGCCGCCCGGCGGCCGGGCCGTGGCGGTCGGCGTCCGCGAGCCGCTGTCTGATGAGTTCGAGGGAGCGGGCGAGCGATCCCACCTCGTCGTGGTGGCGCGGGTAGATCACGCTCGTACGGTCGCCCGCCGCGAGCGCCGCGGCCGACCGGTCGACGGCGCGCAGCGGCCGGATGACGGTGAGGTGGAGCCAGCCGAGGCAGAGCAGGGCGGCGGTGAAGGCGAGCAGCCCCACGAGGATCGCGCGCCGCTGCGTCTCGTACGAGGCCAACGGCAGCCAGGACAGCGGCTTCTGGGTGACGACGCGCCAGCCGAGGCCGTCGACGGGAGCGGTGCCCTTGACGGGGGCGTCGGCGGTGAGCGTACGGGCCTGGTGGCCGGGGCGCGCGCTGAAGGCGATGAAGCCCTGGTTGGAGCCGATCACCCGGTCGTGGGCGTCGACGAGCCAGGAGCGCCCGAGGCCGGGGCGGCTGAGCAGCCCGTTGAAGGCCGAGGGTTCGAACTCGCCGACGAGCCGGTGGCCGTCCTTGCCGAAGGGCACGACGGCGGCGGAGACGGGCACCTTGCCGCCGTGGTTGAGCTGGAGGACGGCGGGCGCCGCGTCAGCGGTGTTACCGGCGCTTCCGGCGCTACCGGTGTTTCCCGCGCTACCAGTGTTTCCAGCGCTACCGGTGTTTCCGGCGTTATCGGCGTTCTTCGTGCTCTTCGCGCTGCCCAGGGCCGCCTCGCGGTCGACGCCGCCCTTCGTGGTCCCGGAGCGCCGCACGATCTTGCCGTCCCCGTCCACGAGGTACAGGGCGCTCCATTCGGAGTGCTTGGGCAGCAGCGTGTCCATGGCGTCGCCGATACGGTCCCGGCCGGCGCCGCCGCCGAGCCGGGCGACCGAGGTCAGGTCGGCGATCCCCTCGCCGAGCGTGCGCCGCACCCGCTCGGAGGCCGCCTCGGTCCGGTACTTCTGGTCCTGGGCGGTCTGTTCGGGTACGGGGCCCCGGCCGTCGGCGAGGTTGAGTACGGGCAGCGCCACGGCCCAGGCGGTGATGAGGGCCGCGCAGCACAGCGCGGTCGCCCGCAGCCCGCCGCGTACGGGCCTCGTCTTCGTCACGGCACCGGACGCGGGACCGGAGACGGGACCGGACGCGGGACCGGAGACGGTTCGGGCCATGACTCCGGACGCGGCGTGGGGTGCCGGTGCCGGCACCGGCCGTTCGCCTTCGCCGAGGAGTTGGCGGCGCAGCGTCTCCAGGGTCGCGCCGATCCGGGCGGTCTCGCCGCGGCCGGTCGCCGGTACGGGCCGGTCCAGGCTGCCGCGTACGAGCCGGGCGGCCTCCATGTCCAGTACGCGCAGCGGGCGTTGGACGCGGCGTACGAGCCACCAGGCGACAAGGAGGGCGATCACCAGGAGGACGACGGCGGCGAGCGGCCCGAGGAGGCGGTCGCTGCCGACGGCGGTGCCGGAGGGGACGGGGACGGTGGTGACGACGGAGAGGCCGAGGCGCTGGACGCGGTCGCCGCCGGGGACGTCCGCGCGGCCGACGGCGAAGTAGCGGTCGCCGTCGCGGTGTACGGGCCCGGAGTCGCTCGCGGCGAGCCCCCGCACGCCGGAGTTGTCGGCCTGGTCGCCCGAGGCGGCGAGGACGCGGCCGCCGGGGCCGGTGACGAAGGTGGTGCGGTTGCCGCGCTCGGCGGGCAGCCGCAGCGTGCCCGCGGCGACGACCAGTTGTTCCGTTCCGCGCGGCCCGTCGACGTAGGCGAAGGACAGCAGCCGGGGCGCGCCGGATTCGGTGGCGACCAGGCGGGGCCGGAGGCTGTCGTCGGAGCGGCCGTCGAAGGTGTCGAGGGGCACGGTTTCCCCGCGCGCGGCGAGGAGTCTGCCCGTTTTCGGGTCCACGACCGCGAGTCCGCGCCACTTCCGATAAGCGGCGCTGAGTGAACTCAATACCGCTTCGGGGGGTTTTGGTGAATCTTGCTCAAGAACTTCTACGGCATCCCGGAGATCGGCCGTGTTCTGTTCCAGAGAAGAGCCGAGAGAACGCGCCGTATCGGTCGCGACATGCTCCTGGGACTCGACGATGGCGCGGGATACGGAGTGGTCGTCGGAGCTACCGACGGTAAGAGAGGTTAGGGCGGAAATTGCCACCAACAAGGCCAACAACGCCGTTATCGGCGGCTGTACGCCACCGAGCAACGGCATATTCGCGCGCTTGCGCCGGGCCTGTGGCGGTCGAGGGGCAGCCCCCGCTGCCTGCATGGCATCGCTCCTGGTCAGGGAAGTTCGGCACGCCAGTTCATGAATTGGCGAACATCGTATCTCATGATTAACGCCATTCCTGGAGGGCCGATCACCCCAGCGAAAGACAACCTCGGTATCGACACAGGGAGTTGACGTGCGGTTTCACCAGCGTTGTCACACGGTTCTCACGAATCCGACACAAGAGATTGCGGATTGGACCAATCCACCTCTCGCCTGTGACAATTCGCCCGCCGAGAGCGCCTACGCTGTATCCCCATGCAATTCCCCGCAGTCACGCCGCCCCGCCGCCGACGCACCGCCCTCACCACGCTTTTCGTCCTGTGTGCGGCGGGGGCCCTCGCGGTCGTCACCGCACTCCTCACACTCCGCATATCCCACTCCGCGCCCGCGCGGCCGGTCCTGCGCCTGACCGAGGAAGTCGGCGATTACGTGGCGGACTTCCCCCGCCACGGCGGATACCGCGGCCCCACCGCCGAACAGCGGGCCGCGCTCGCGGAGGGGGTCGCCACGGTGCTCGACGGCCGGCTCGACAGCGCCCGCGAGCGCCTTTCGGCCGTCGACTACACGGTGCGCACCGCACGGCTCGCGGGCACGGACCGCACGGTGGCCGAGATCACAGAGAAACACCGCACGGATCGCGGCTGGGGCCGCGTCTACATCGACCTCGACCACCGCGTCCGCTGGAGCGTCCAAGTCCCCCACCCGCGCTCGGACTTGGACACCGAACTGATCGGCGCCGGCCTCTTCGCCCGGACGCCCGGCGGCGTCCTGGTGCTCGCCGGAGCACCGCGCGACGCGGGCACCGGCATCTCCGCCGACATGGCCCACCGCCGGGACTCCGTCTTCGACGCGATCTGCGACGAACTCGTCGCCCGCCGCCTCCCCGGCATCCAGGTGCACGGCTTCGCCGACGACAGTTCGCCCGGCCACGACATCGTGCTCTCCCCCGGCCCCGACGCCGCCGACCCGGCCCCCGCCCGCCGCGCCGCGAAGCGGCTCGCCACCGCCGGCTTCGCCGTCTGCCGCGCCTGGTCCCAGCAGTGCGGCCGCCTCGAAGGCACCACCAACGTCCAGGCCCAGTCCGCCGCCGACCACGGCGTCCCCTTCCTCCACGTCGAGAACAACCGCGCCCTCCGTGCCTCCACCGCGTCCCGAACGCGCCTGGTGACCGCGCTGAGCGACATCGCGCGGTCGTGGATGAAGGAATGAGGAGATGAGGGGATGAAGGGCCGGTCCCCGTCGGGGACGCGGCGGTCAGCGGCATCGCGGCGTGGGCCGAGCCGCGGGGATACGGCCGCGTCAGGACGCGGTACAGGGCCGCCGGGACGAAGGGCGGTCGGCGGCAGGGGTCAGGCTGGGGTCCAGGGGCCCAGGGCCAGGCCGGGTTCTTCGGCGCGCTGGCGGGCGATGCGCAGGGCGCCGTCCGCGGCGATGGCGGCGAGGACGACGCGGCCGCGTGCGTCCAGGGCGAGGGCGGGGGCGCCCACGCATTCGCCGCCGGTCTCGGACCAGAACGCGCCCGCCGTCTCGTCCCCCGTCGGGTACGCGGCGACGGCCACCCGGCCGTTCTCGGCGCGCTGGGCGAGCACCGTGCAGTCGTGGCCGTCGACGGCCGTACGGAGCAGGGCCACCGGGCCCGTACCGGCGCCGCCGAGCGAGCGCACCACGCCGCCCGACTCGTCCTCGGCGCCCTCCCCTCCCTCGGCGCTCGCGGAATCCGCACGCCACGCCCGTACCTCGCCGCTCTCGGCGTCCCGCCAGAAGTGGGTGACGGACGTGTCGCCGGTCGCGACGGACGTCGCGGTGCCCGGCGCCGCGACCGCCGGCACCGCCGGGGCCCGCTTCAGGTCGCCGCCCGGCTTCTCCTGGCTCCAGCGGTGCGCGGCCTGGCGCGCGGGGGCGATCACGTCGACGCGGCCGTCGCCGGTCGCCGCGGCGGAGAGCCCGTCGAGCAGTTCGTAGCCCTTGAGGTCCAGCCAGCCGCTCCAGGAACCCTTGGCGTCCTGTTTCCGACCGCACACACCGCCCCCGGCGTTGCGTACGAAGACGTGCAGCGCGCCCGAGTGGCCGACGACCGCCGCCGGGAGCCCGATCTGCCCCGCGCGCCGCCAGTCGCCGCCGTAGGGCGTGCCGAGGGCCCGCCACATCGTCGTCGGACGGCCCGGCTGGAACTGCGTGGCGTGCACGACGTCCGTCGCGACCTCGTCGTTGTCCTTCGGCTGCTGCCGCAGCCCCACCAAGTGCGCGTAGCCGTCGGGCCCCTGGGCCACCGAGAGGTACGGCAGCAGCCCCGGCGCGGGCAGCAGTTCGGGGCCAGTCCATGCGGGGCCGCCGGGGCGGTCCTCGGTCCAGCGGGCGATGCCCTCCGCCCTCGGGGCGTAGGCCGTGAGCCTGCCGTCCGTACCGCGCAGCAGCCAGCCGGTGGTGGGGGTGTGCATGACTCGCCGCCAACCTTCCTGAAGAACGAATTCCGCGGTGCGCGGCACTGTCCGGCACACAAACCGATGGCCATCGACAATATCACTGGGCCCCGCGGCACCCGCCGCCCTCACCCCTCGCCCCACGGCCCTCACCTCTCGCCCCTTACCCCTTGGACCCCTTGCCCCTCGGCCGCTCGGCTCCCGGCCCCCGGCCCTCACCTCTCGCCCGGTCCGGCGCCCGCACCGGTCGCGTGCGAGGCTGTCCCCATGCACACGCTGCTGATCGTGGACGGGGCGAACGTCGTCGGGTCGGTGCCCGACGGCTGGTGGCGCGACCGCCGGGGCGCCGCCGAGCGGCTGCGCGACCGGCTCGCCCCGTTCGCCGCGGACGGCCTGCCCGGCGCCGGCCTCGCGCCCCCGCTGGAGATCGTCCTCGTCGTGGAGGGCGCGGCCCGCCGGGTCGCCTCCGTGCCGGGCGTACGGACCGACGCGGCGGACGGCAGCGGCGACGACCGGATCGTGGAACTGGTCGCGGACCGCGCGGACGACCGGCGCTGCGTCGTGGTCACGGCCGACCGGGAACTACGATCGCGCGTGGCGGCGCTGGGCGCCGAGGTGGCCGGCCCCCGGACCGTACGCCCCGACGCCGGCCGACGGGCCGGCACCGGGCGCCCCTCCGATACCGGAGACCCCTCCGACACCGAGCCTTCCGCCGCTGAAGAATCAGCCGAGGGACCACCCCAGACTCCGTCCGAAGGACCACAAGCCCCGTAGCACGCCGAGCTCACCGACCTGCTGCCCCCACCCCTCCGTACATCCGGCTACCGCTCCCCCTCCGCCGCCCCCACCCGGCTGTGCCGCCGTCCGTACGCGAAGTAGACGACGAAGCCCAGCGCCATCCACACCCCGAACCGCAGCCAGGTCTCCGCGGGCAGGTTCACCATCAGCCACAGCGAGGCCAGTACGGACAGCACGGGGACGAGCGGCACCAGCGGCGTGCGGAAGGCGCGCGGGACATCGGGCCGGGTCCGGCGCAGGATGATCACGCCGAGCGCGACGACGACGAAGGCGAAGAGGGTGCCGATGTTGACGAGTTCGGCCAGCACGTCGATCGAGGTGAAACCGGCGACGACCGCGACGACGAGGCCGAGCGCGATCGTCGAGCGGTACGGCGTGCCGAAGCGCGGGTGTACGCGCGAGAAGACCGTGGGCAGCAGCCCGTCCCGGCTCATCGCGAAGAACACCCGGCTCTGGCCGAGCAGCAGGATCATGCAGACGGAGGTCAGGCCGACCACCGCGCCGAAGCTGATCAGCCCGGCCCAGAAGGGGTGCCCGACCGCCTTGAACGCGTCGGCGAGCGGCGCGTCGACCGTTAGCGAGCTGTACTTCTGCATGCCGGTGACGACGACGGAGACGGCCACGTACAGCACGGTGCAGATGGCGAGCGAGCCGAGGATGCCGCGCGGCACGTCGCGCTGCGGGCTGCGGGTCTCCTCGGCGGCGGTGGCGACGATGTCGAAGCCGATGAAGGCGAAGAAGACCACGGCCGCGGCCGAGAAGACGCCCATCACGCCGAAGTTGGAGGGCGTGAACCCGAACATGATCTGGGCGAGCGGCGCCGCCAGCCCGCCGGCGCCGCTGCTGGGCTCGGAGGGCGGTACGAAGGGCCGGTAGTTGGCGCCGGTGATGAAGAAGGAGCCCGCGATCACGACCACCAGCACCACGGCGACCTTGACGCCGACGACGACCGACGTCACGCGCGAGGACAGCTTCATCCCGACGATCAGGATGGCGGTCAGCACGAGCACCAGCAGGCACGCGAACAGGTCGAAGCCGAAGTGCCCGCTCTTCGGCCCGGACAGCGCGTCCGGCATCCGCCAGCCCGCCGTCTCCAGCAGCGAGCGGACATAGCCGGACCAGCCGACGGCGACGACGGCGCAGCCGAGCGCGAGTTCCAGGACCAGGTCCCAGCCGATGATCCAGGCGGGGAGTTCGCCGAGCGAGGCGTACGAGAAGGTGTACGCGGAACCGGCGACCGGGACGGTCGAGGCGAACTCGGCGTAGCAGAGCGCGGCGAGCGCGCACACCAGGCCGGCGAGGACGAAGGCGAGGGCTACGGCGGGGCCCGCCGTCTCCTTCGCGATCTTCCCGGTCAGCACGAAGATGCCGGTGCCGATGACCACGCCGACGCCGAAGACCGTGAGGTCGAGCGCGGAGAGGGACTTGCGGAGGGTGTGCTCCGGCTCCTCGGTGTCCTGGATCGACTGCTCGATCGACTTCGTCCGCAGCATCCCTTTCCCGCCGCCGCGCACCCGCGCTGCCCGATCCGCCCGGTCCGGCCTCTTCCCCTGCCCCGCCCGCGCCGGTCCCTCCGCCCGCCCGGCCCGCTCCGGCCCCTCGGCGCGCTCCGGCCCATCCGGCCGCTCCGACCCTCCCGGCCGCTCCCCCGACGTATCACCCATCGCCGCACCTCCGCCTGATCGGCCGTCGCCCGCCCTGAACTGGGCGAGTCTCCGCAATGTTCGAAGCCATGCCCAGCGCCCGCGGCTGCGCGCCGCCGGATTCACCCGAACTGACGCGGGACCGGCTACGCCAGGTGTCCTCCGGAACCACTCGAAGGGGGGCGGGCCCGGTCCCGGGGCTGTCGGAGGCCGCACGGAAAACCGTTGGCGGAGCGCGGGCGGCCACTGCTACCTTCCGGACGGCCGTGCGAGACAACGAGGAGGTGGTACCCGTGAACGCAGTATCGACATGGGTGCTCCCCTCCGGGGTCACGGTCGGGCGATAGGTCGCCCGGGAGCGCCGTCCACGCGCACTCCCGAAAGGCATGACCATGCCCACGCCCACACCCGCGCCCACGCCGACGCGTTTCCTTTCCGAGCAGCGCCTCGACACCGGCGTCCTCGAACGCGAATTCACCCTCGGCGAGATCCCCGGCACCCTCTGGACGCCGGAATCCGCCGCCCCGGTCCCGTTGATCCTGATGGCCCACAACAACGGCCTGCCCAAGGCGCAGCCCCGGCTGACCGCCCGGGCCCGGCACACCGCGGCGTACGGCTACGCGGTGGCCACCATCGACGCCGCGGGCTGCGGCGACCGGCCCCGTACCGCCGAGGAGGAGAGGTCCCGCGCGGACCTCCGCCGGGCGATGCGGGCCGGCGAACCTACCGACGACATCTTCGAGTCATTCATCGGCCCGCTGGTCGAGAAGGCGGCCCCGGAGTGGCAGGCCGCCCTGGACGCCGTGCTCTCCCTGCCCGGGATCGGCGGCCCCGTCGGCTACTCCGGGTGGGCTGCCCTCGGCATCCGGCTGGCGGTGCTCGAACCGCGCATCGCCGCCGCCGGTTTCTTCGCCGGGGGCTACGTGCCCCTCGCCCAGCGCGAGGAGGCCCGGCGGGTCACCGTTCCGCTGCTGCTCCTCCTGCAATGGGACGACGAGGGCAACCCCCGCCAGCGGGCCCTCGACCTGTTCGACTCCTTCGGCGCCCAGCAGAAGACCCTGCACGCCAACCTGGGCGGGCACACCGGCACCCCGTGGTTCGAGCTGGAGGACGGGAACCGCTTCTTCGGCCGCCACCTGAGGAGGTGAGACGGGGGCCGTACGAGCCGCCCGCCGGTACGGGCCGCCATTGCGTCATCGGCACCGAACGCCGCCGGTACGTACGGCCCACAGGCCCGTACGAGCCCGGTTCCGTAGCCCGTACGGCCCCGGCGACCGTACGGCCTCGAAGCCCCGTACAGCGCCGGCGACCGTAACCGCCCCCACACCACGCAAAACGACCGCGGCCGCACGGAACAGGTCCGTGCGGCCGCGGTCGTACCGCTGTCGGCGCGAGCGCTCAGTCGCGGGCCGTCTCCGCCGCCCTCGGGGCGGCACTGGCATCGGCGGTCTCGTACTTGCCGTCGATCTTTCCGTCGATCTTGGCGACGAGGCCCGTGACCTGGCGGGCGATGTCCGGGGCGGTCAGGCCGATCTCGGCCAGCACCTCCTTGCGGGAGGCGTGGTCGAGGAAGCGCGGCGGGATGCCGAAGTCGCGCAGGGGCAGGTCGACGCCGGCGTCGCGGAGGGCCTGCGCGATGGCGGAGCCCACACCGCCGGAGCGGCTGTTGTCCTCGACGGTGACGACGACGCGGTGCCGCTCGGCGAGGGCCGGCAGCGCCTCGTCGACGGGCTTGACCCAGCGCGGGTCGACGACGGTCGTCGAGATGCCCTGCTTGTCGAGGAGACCGGCGATCTCCAGGCACATCGGGGCGAGCGCGCCGACGGAGACGAGGAGCACGTCCGGCCGCTCGGTGCGGTCGGCGGGCTCGCGCAGGACGTCCATGCCGCCGACCCGGCCGACGGCCGCCACGGCGGGGCCGACCGCGCCCTTGGAGTAGCGCACGACGGTCGGCGCGTCGTCGACCTCGACGGCCTCCCGGAGCTGGGCGCGGACCTGGTCGGCGTCGCGGGGCGCGGCGATCCGCAGGGTGGGGACGCACTGGAGGATCGACATGTCCCACATGCCGTTGTGCGAGGCGCCGTCGGAGCCGGTGACGCCGGCCCGGTCGAGGACGAAGGTGACGCCGCACTTGTGCAGCGCCACGTCCATCAGAACCTGGTCGAAGGCGCGGTTCAGGAAGGTCGCGTACACGGCGAAGACGGGGTGCAGCCCGCCCGTGGCGAGGCCGGCCGCCGAGACGGCCGCGTGCTGCTCGGCGATGCCGACGTCCCAGACCCGGTCCGGGAACTCCGCGGCGAACTTCGTCAGGCCCACCGGCTGGAGCATGGCCGCCGTGATGGCGACGATGTCCTCGCGCTCGTGGCCGAGCTTGACCATCTCCTCGCCGAAGACGGAGGTCCAGTCCATGCCGGACTCGGCGATCGGCAGGCCCGTGTCGGGGTGGATGGGGCCGATGCCGTGGAAGTGGTCGGCCTCGTCCTCCTCGGCGGGCTGGTAGCCGCGGCCCTTCTCGGTGAGGCAGTGCACGATGACCGGGCCGCCGAACCGCTTGGCGCGCTGGAGCGCGGACTCCAGGGCCTCCATGTCGTGGCCGTCGATCGGGCCGACGTACTTGAGGCCGAGGTCCTCGAACATGCCCTGCGGGGCGATGAAGTCCTTGAGGCCCTTCTTCGCGCCGTGCAGGGTCTCGTAGAGGGGCCGGCCGACGACGGGGGTGCGCTCCAGGAGGTCCTTGCCGCGGGCGAGGAACCGCTCGTAACCGTCGGTCGTACGGAGCGTGGCGAGGTGGTTGGCGAGGCCGCCGATGGTCGGCGCGTACGAGCGCTCGTTGTCGTTGACGACGATGACCAGCGGGCGGTCCTGGGCGTCGGCGATGTTGTTGAGCGCCTCCCAGGCCATGCCGCCGGTCAGGGCGCCGTCGCCGATCACCGCGACGACGTGGTCGCCGCGGCCCTGGACCTGGTTGGCCTTGGCGAGGCCGTCGGCCCAGCCGAGGACCGTGGAGGCGTGGCTGTTCTCGATGACGTCGTGGTCGGACTCGGCGCGCGAAGGGTAGCCCGACAGCCCGCCCTTGGTACGCAGCTTCGCGAAGTCCTGGCGGCCGGTGAGCAGCTTGTGCACATAGCTCTGGTGGCCGGTGTCGAAGAGCACCCGGTCCTTCGGGGACTCGAAGACCCGGTGCAGGGCGATGGTCAGCTCCACCACGCCGAGGTTGGGACCGAGGTGTCCACCGGTCTTGGAGACGGCCTCGACGAGGAAGGACCGGATCTCCGCGGCCAGCCGCTCCAGCTCCTCCGGGCTCAGCCGGTCCAGATCACGGGGTCCGTTGACGCGGGACAGCAGCTCCCGCCCGTCGACCGCCACCGCCTCTGGACGGCGCGCTTCGCGCGGCACCTTTGGCACTGTGCCTCCTTGCTTAGAGCTTGCTTCGAGCTGTCGAGCCTTGCCGGTTTGCCGAGTCTAATGTTCCGTCTGGGACGGCGATGGTCGGGCTATGCGATGTACGTCACCCATTCAGGTGACAAATCAGGGGTAGTGCCCGGCCCCGTAGGCGAGAAACTGCCTGTTCCTGGCCGTTCTCCTCCGCTTTCGGACGGAGCGCGAACGCCGGGCGAGCTGGTAGGGAGCTCGTCCGGCGTTCGGGGCCTGCTTTCGGGGACCTGCGTTCAAGGGCTGGCGTTCGAGGGGTGGCGTTCGAGGGCCTGCGTTCGGGGCCGGCTCAGGGAGCGGGCCCCGGCTACGCGCGGCCCGCCGTCTTCTGGGTCTTGCGGGACACCGAGTCGATCACCACGGCGGCGAGCAGCACCGCGCCGGTGATCATCTGCTGCACGGCGGCGGCGATGCCCAGCAGCGCCATGCCGGACGCGATCGCCTGGATGACCAGCACGCCGAGCAGCGCCGACCAGGTCTTGCCGCGGCCGCCGAAGAGGCTGGTGCCGCCGATGACGGCCGCCGCGATGGCGTTCATCAGCAGGCTGCCCGCGCCGGAGGACTGGTTGGCGGCGTTCAGCTGGGAAGCCAGGAAGAGTCCGCCGAGCGCCGCCATCGTGCCGGCGAGTGCGAAGACGGAGATCCGGATGGCGATGACATTGATACCCGCGCGGCGGGCCGCCTCGACGCTGCCGCCGAGCGCGAAGACCTTGCGCCCGTACGACGTGCGCCGCAGCACGAAGTCGAGGCCGATGACGAACGCCAGGAAGATGACGACCGCGAGCGGCAGACCCTTGAAGTTGTTGAACAGCCAGGCGATGAGGAAGGCGGGTACCGCCACGAAGACCGTGCGCAGCACGATCTCGCTCAGCGGGCGGCTGGGGACTCCCGCCGCCTCCCTGCGCCGGCTGTCCAGGAAGGAGAGTCCGAAGAAGGCGACCACGGCCAGCAGCGCCACCCCGTACGCGACGGCGACGTCGCTGAAGTAGTAGTTGGTGAGCTGCGACAGCAGCCCATCGGCGTCCAGGTTGATCGTGCCGTTGGAACCGAGGATCTGGAGCATCAGCCCGTTCCAGCCGAGCAGGCCCGCCAGGGTGACGACGAACGCCGGGACGCCGATCCGGGCGAAGAAGAAACCGTGGAACGCGCCGACCAGCGCGCCGCTCAGCACCGCGAGGATCAGCGCTTCCCACTCGGGCATGCCGTGGTTGACGTTCAGCACGGCGAAGACCGCGGAGGCCAGACCGCTCACCGAGCCCACCGACAGGTCGATCTCGCCGAGGATCAGCACGAAGACGATGCCGACGGCGATCAGCCCCGTGCCGGTGGCGTCGACGAAGAGGTTGTTCAGGTTCTGCGCGCCGAGGAACCGGGTGTCCTGGAACTGGAAGACGAGGGCGATGATGATCAGGCCGATGACCACGGGCAGCGAGCCCAGTTCGCCGCTGCGCAGCTTGCGCCCGAAGTCGTCAAGGTAGCCCTTGAAGCCCTGCTGACGTACGAGCAGCCGGGGGTCGACGACGGTCACGGCGCCCTCGGCAGCCGAGGCGTCCGATGCGGCCCCCTCTACGGGGTCGCCTTCGGTGCGGGACAGGTTCGCACTCATTTCTGTGCCTCCGTGGTACGCGCCGCACGGCGGGTCACGGCGTTGTCCGTGGCGCCCGTGATGGCGGAGATGATCTCCTCCTGGGATGTCGTCCGTACGTCGAACACCCCGTTGTTGCGGCCGAGTCGCAGCACGGCGACCCGGTCGGCGACGGCCTTCACATCGGCCATGTTGTGGCTGATGAGGATCACGCCGAGGTCGCGCTCGCGCAGCCGCTCCACGAGGTCGAGGACCTGCGCGGTCTGCTCGACGCCCAGCGCCGCCGTCGGCTCGTCGAGGATGACGACCTTGGGCTCGCCGAGCAGCGACCGGGCGATGGCGACGGTCTGCCGCTGGCCGCCGGAGAGCGACGCGACGGGGATGCGCACGCTCGGGATGCGGATCGACAGGGTGGCGAGCAGTTCGCGGGAGCGCCGCTCCATCTCCACCTCGTCGAGGATTCCGGCGCGTACGATCTCACGGCCGAGGAAGAGGTTTCCGACGACATCGAGGTTGTCGCAGAGCGCGAGGTCCTGGTAGACGGTCGCGATGCCCAGCCCCTGGGCGGTGTGCGGCCGGTCGATGGTGACGGGCCGGCCCTCCCACTCGATGGCACCGTCATCGGCCGGGCCGACGCCGGCGATGGCCTTGACCAGGGTGGACTTGCCGGCGCCGTTGTCGCCGACCAGGGCGACCACCTCGCCGGGGTGGATCTCCAACTCAACGTCGGTGAGCGCCTGCACGGCGCCGAACCGCTTGGAGACCCCGCGCAACGCCAGCACGGGCGTAGCGGACACGTGAATCATCTCCTTCGCCCGCCTGACCGGCGGGGTATGGCATCCGGCGCCCGGCCCTCGGCGGGGTGGGATGAGGCGCTGGGCGCCGGACGGACTTCGGGGGTTGCGCCGCGGCCCGTACGGGACGTGCGCGGACCCCGGGTGGGCCCCGTACGGATCAGGGGACGCGGATCAGGGACGGCGCGGGCCGCGCGTGGCCGCGTACCTGATGCCGCGCGCGTACGCGATTCCCATACGGGTACGGGGCGGGGAAGTCGACGGAATCGAGCAACCGGCCGACGGACTCGGCGGAATCGATGGAACAGATGTCATCGGTGAACCACCAGCCCGGCCGCCTTACTTCAGGCCGGCCTTGTCGCACTGCTCCTTGTACTTGGCCGTGCAGATCTCGTTCAGGTTGAAGAAGCCTTCCTTGCCGACGTACTTGCCGATGTCGGCCTTGGTCAGCGCGAAGGGGGTGACGATGATGGAGGGCACCTTCTTCACGGAGCCGCTGTCGACGGTGGACTTGGCGATTCCGTCGAGCGACTTGCCCTTGGCGAGGGCGACGGCCATCTCGGCGGCGGCGTCGGCCTCGGGCTTGTACGGCTTGTAGACGCTCATGAACTGCTCGTCGGCGAGGATGCGCTGGACGGCGGCGAGTTCGGCGTCCTGGCCGGTGACGGGCGGGAGCTTGGAGTAACCCGCGCCCTTGAGCGCGGTGATGATGCCGCCCGCCATACCGTCGTTGGCGGAGTAGACGCCGACGATGTTGTCCTTGCCGAGCGAGGCGATGGCGCCCTTCATGTTCTGGTTGGCGTTCTCCGGCTTCCACTCCTGGGTGTCGTACTCGCGGCCGATCTTGACCTTGCCGTCGAGCACGGAGTGGGCGCCGTCCTTGTAGGACTTGGCGTTCGGGTCGGTGATCGACCCGTTCATCATGACGATCTGGCCCTTGGACGCCTTGTCGCCGAGCTCCTTGAGCAGCGACTCGCCCTGGATCTTGCCGACGCGCTCGTTGTCGACCGAGGTGTACGCCTTGATGGGGCCCTCGGCGAGGCGGTCGAAGGCGACGACGGGGATGCCCGCGTCGTCGGCCTTCTTGACCGAGCTGGCTATGGATTTGGCGTCCACGGCGTCCAGGATCAGCGCGTCGACCTTCTTGGTGATCACCGCGTTGACCTGCTGCTGCTGAACGGACGGGTCCTGCTTGGCGTTCTCGTAGACGATCTGGGTGTCGGCGCCCGCCAACTCCTTGATCTTCTTCTCCATCAGCGGCCGGTCGAACCGCTCGTACCGCGCGGTCTGGTTCTCGGGGAGCAGCAGCCCGATGGTGAGCGGACCGCTCTTGTTCTTCTTCTTCCCACCGTTGTCCCCGGCCTCCTTGGCCGAACCACAGGCGGCGAGCCCGGCGGCCATGGAGACGGCGGCCACGGCCACGGCAGCACGACGCAGATGCGTGTTCACGTGAGATACCTCCCTGACGAGGCCGCGTCCTTGCGGCCGAGGTGGCTGGAAGTCAACTCGGCCGCCACAGGGGCGTCAAGAAGTAAATTCTTAACGAGATGGCAACGATGCCATTCGTTATCTGCGTGAACTCAAGGGGCGGAAGCGGCGGCAGCCGGACGAGGGCGCCGCGGGAAGGCAGCGCGCCGCCCGGGAGAGGACCGCCGGAGCGGTCGGACGAGGGCGGTATGGCGGTCCGGGCGGGGACCGCCGGGGATGTCGGACGAGGGCGGCGTGCCGACCGGAAGAGGGCGCTATCGGCGCGGTAGGACGAAGGAGGCGCACCGCCCGGCTGAGGGACGCCGGAGCGGCCGGACGAGGTCTTGCGTCGTCCTCGGGGCGGGCCGCCCGAGCCATCAGGCGAGGGCGGTGGCGTCCGTCGGCTGGGCCCGGTCCAACAAGGTCGAATCGCCCATCTCGCTGAGTACGAGCGCCAGCGCGCCGAGCACCTCGGCGCGGCCGCCCAGGGTGCCGGGCACGACCGCCAACTGCCGCGCGGCGCTGGGGATCGCGTACCGCGCGACGGAGTCCCTTATCGGCGCGAGCACCAGTTCACCGGCGCCCGCGAGGTCGCCGCCGAGCACGACGCGGCTCGGGTTGAGGAGATTGCAGAGGTTCGCCACCCCGCTGCCGATGTGCCGCCCCACGTCCGCGATGACCCGGCGGCAGCCGGGGTCGCCCTCGCCGGCCAGCTCCACCATCCGCTCGACCGTCAGCTTGGGGCCGTGGCTGGAGTGCAGCAGCGGGAGGACGTAGCGGGCGGCGGTGAACGTCTCCAGGCAGCCGCGGTTGCCGCACCGGCACACCGGCCCGGACTCGTCGAGGGTGATGTGACCGATCTCCCCGGCCGTACCACCGGGCCCGCGGTAGATCCGCCCGCTGATCACCAGCCCGGCCCCGACGCCGCTCGCCACCTTGATGTACGCGAGGTCGGCCGCGCCGCGCCCGCCGCCCCAGACCAGCTCGCCGAGCGCGCCGAGGTTGGCATCGTTGTCGACGTACACCGGGACCCCGAGGCGGGCGGCGAGGTCGTCGCGCGGATTGGTGCCGACCCAGCCCGGCAGGATCGAGGTCGAGCCGAGCACCCCGGTCTCGACGTCGATGGGGCCGGGCACGCCGAGCCCCACCCCGACGATCTTGTGGCGGCTGATGCCGTTGCTCTCGATCAGGCGGCTCACCAGCACCTCGGCCCGGTCCATCCCCTGCGCGGCGGACGCGTCCACGTCCAGCGGCTCGGTCTTCTCGTCGAGCACCTTGTGGGCGAGGTTGCCGATCGCGACGCGGAGGTGCGTATGGCCGAAGTCGACCCCGACGACGATGCCGGCGTCGCCGGAGAGCGAGACGCTGCGCGCCCGGCGGCCCCCGGAGGAGGTCGGCGTGACCTCCACCGTGCCGCCTTCCTTCAACTCCCGCACGATGTTGGAGACCGTGGCGGCGGACAGGCCGGTGGTCCTGGCGATCTCCGCCTGGGTGAGCGACCCGGCCATCCGCACGGCGCGCACGACCCGTTCCAGGTTGGCCCGGTGCAGCGACGACTGCGATCCCGGAGTCTCCACGCCCATCCACTCCCGCCTCGACGGGCGACACGACGGCCGCCCCGTCGGCCGGGCCACACCAGTGGAGCCCGGCCATGTCTCCAACATGTGAACTCTAAGCTGAGCTGGCCCGGTTGTATCCCGTCAAGACCTTGAGCGGCGGCATCCACCTGGCAGCCCGTAGTGAATCTTCCCATATTCGCACATATTTTCGGTAACGGGTCGGAGTCGCCCAGCTACCCGGCTACGGAGCCGCGCGACGGGCTACGGCCCCAGGGCAACGGGCAACGGGCAACGGGCAACGGGCAACGGCTTAGCCTGACGGGATGAATTGGGACGACGAACAGTTGCTGCGGCTGGAGGCGGACGCGATCTACGGGCTCACCGAGGAGCCCGGCCGGAGCCTGCCCGGAGTGCGGGACCCGAAGGTGCGCGCGGTGTGGTCCTGGTCGCCCCGGGCCCGCGTCTTCGCGGTGCGGCCGGACACGGCGGAGCCCGAGGGGTGGCCCGAGCAGACCCAGCCGTACGCGCCCGGGGAGCCGCCACGCGCGCTGGAACGGCTGGCCGAGGAGACCGGCGCGGCGCCCGCGGCCGTCTCCGGCGGCCCCAGCTACGTCTTCCCGGGCACCTTCGCCGCCCCGCCCCCGGCCTCGCTCCCCCTGATCACCTCCGACGAGGACGGCGAGCGCGCCGCGGCGGCGCTGACGCGCCCCGGCAACTGGGAGCCCGGCGAGTGGGGCGAGCTGATCGCCGGTGAGCTGGGCGAATGGGCGATGGCCGTGCACGACCGCGCGCCCGTGTCGATCTGCTTCTCCCCCGCCAAGAACGCCACGGCCGCGGAGGCGGGGATCTGGACCCGCGCCGACTTCCGCGGCCGGCGCCTCGCCCCGGCCGTCGTCGCCGCCTGGTCGGAGCGCGAGCGCCGGAACAAGCAGGTGCTCTTCTACAGCACCAGCGCCGCCAACCACGCCTCCCAGTCGGTCGCCCGCACCCTCGGGCTCACCCCGCTGGGCTGGATCTGGACGCTGCGCTGACGGAAGGCGCCGCCGGGCCCGTACGCCCAGAAGCGCACGGGCCCGACCTGCTCAGCCTGCCGCCCTACGTCCCGCGTCCGGCGTCGTACGGGCCCTGGAGGGAGCCCCCGCTACTTGATCGCCCCCGCTGTCAGGCCGCTCTGCACCTGCCGCTGGAAGATGATGTACGCGGCCAGGACCGGCAGCATCGCTATGACGAGCCCGGCGAAGAGCCCCGACCAGTCGCCCTTGTAGCCCTGGCTGACGGCCAGGGCCACCAGCCCCTGGGGCAGCAGCTTCTTGTCCTCGTCGCCGACGTTGAGCACGGCGGGCAGCAGGTACTGGTTCCACTGGCCGAGGAAGTTGAAGATGCCGACGCTGATCAGCCCCGGCTTGGCCATCGGCAGCATGACCTGGAAGAACGTCCGGGTGTGAGACGCCCCGTCGATGATCGCCGCCTCGGCGACGGAGCTGGGCAGCGTGCGGAAGAAGCCGCTCATGAAGAAGATCGTGAACGGCAGTGAGTAGGCGATGTAGACGAGGATCAGCCCCGGATAGGTGTCCAGCAGCCCCATGTTCTTCATGACGAAGAACAGCGGCACCAGCGCCAGGATGATCGGGAAGCTCATCCCGCCCACGAACAGGAAGTAGATGAAGCGGTTGCCGGGGAACTCGAACCGCGCCAGTACGTAGGCGGCCATCGAGCCCAGCAGCATCGTTCCGGTGAGCGAACCGGCCACGACGATGATCGAGTTGAGGAAGTACTGGCTCATGTGGGCCTGGTCCCAGGCGCGGGCCCAGTTGTCGAAGTGCAGGCTGGTGGGGACCGACCAGGGCGAGGTGAAGATCGACTTATCGTCCTTGAGGGAGCTCATCACCGCCCAGAGCAGCGGCAGGGTGACCATAAGCGCCCAGATGATCAGGGTTCCGTGCGAGAAGACGTTGAGGACCCGGCCCTCGCTGCCGATGCGGCCTCGCGGTGAGTCGATCTTGGCCGGGCCGCCGGGCCGCGGCGGCGCTCCGGAGCCCGATCCGACACCGGAGCCGGCCCCAGGGCCGGAGCCGGACCCGGAGCCCGGGCCGGGTACCGGACCGGCTTCGGCGCTCATCCGCATCGCGTCCGGGCGGCGGCCCGGGCCCGAGGGCTCTGCTTGCGCGGTCACTGTGCTCCCCTCAATTCTCCTGGTGCGTTCGGTGGGGCCACTGCCGTCGACGCGCGTGCCGCCCGCAACTCGCATGCTGTGCCCAGCCGGCGTGGCGCGCTGAGCCGGTGTGCAGCGCCCAGTCGGCGTGGCGCGCCCATCAGAACTCCAGCCGTTCGCGTCGGCCGAGCTTCATGACGATGCCCGCGAAGATCAGCGTGACGATGAGCAGTGCGACGCCCAGCGTGGTCGCGTAGCCGGCCTGCCCGTCGCGGAACGCCTTGGTGTAGAGGAAGAAGGACAGCAGCTCGGTGGAGTAGTCCGGGCCGCCCGGCCCCACCGTCATGATCTGTACGACCGCGAAGCCGTCCAGCGCCATGATCCCCATATAGACCCAGCCGGTCTGCACGGTGTCCCACAGCAGTGGCAGCGTGATTTTGAAGAAGCTCTGGATGCGGTTGGCACCGTCGAGGAGGGCGGCTTCGTAATAGTCCTTCGGAATGGAGCTCATCCCGGCGGAGAAAAGCACCACGTAGAAGCCGACATTGCTCCACACCATCACCGCCATCACGCACCACAGGGCGAGTTGGGGGTCGCCCAGCCATTCGGGCTGCACGGAGTCGAGGCCGATGGCCTTGAGGAATGAGTTGATGGCGCCACTGTTGGGGTTGTAGGCGAACTGGAAGAGCAGGGCGACGATCGCGATCGAGAGCACCTGCGGAAAGAAGTAGACGATTTTGTAGAAGCTCGAACCGCGCACGCCGGCGACGGCCGCGTTCTTCCTGCGGCGGCCGCCGACGTTGAGCATGAAGGCGAAGAACAGGCCGAGCCCGAGGGTCACCAGCGGCAGCAGCAACAACAGCAGGACGTTGTGCCCGACGGATGTCCAGAACACGTCGTCCTTGAACATGTGTTGGTAGTTCTTGAACCCGACCATTTTGAAGTCGGAGCTCAGGCCGGTCCAGTCCGTGAACGAGTAGTAGATGGCCTGGATGAACGGCGATATGACGAAGACCCCGTAAAGCACCAGGGGCAGGAGCAAGAACCCCACGATGAAACGGTACTTACCGTGTTGCATGTCAACCGACCCCGATCTTCCCGTGCGGGTGCCGTCGTTGGTGAGGCGGGCGAGAGGAATACGGCGGACGACCCGGCCGCGCGGAGGCCCGCTCACACGAGACCCGGCCGTACGAGGACCCGGCCATACGGAGCCCCGGCTGTACGGGGGCCCGGCCACACGAGGCCCCCGGCCGTACGAGGGCCCGGCCCGTAGGAGAGACCTCCGAAGGCCGAAGCGCGCCGAACCCGCGAAACGGGCTCGGGGCTCCAGGCCCACGAAAGGACTCGGGGCCTCGGACCGGCCGAACGGCCAGGCCGCCGCCGCTCACCTCACCGGTGCTTGTACTTCTTGACGGAGTCGTCGTTACGGGTGTCGTCGGTGAACTTCTGGATCTTCTTGATCGTCTCGTCCGGGGTCATCCGCCCCGCCATCATCTCGCCCAGCGCGGAGACGCCGATCTTCTCCTTCTGCAGCGCCACGTACCAGTCCTGGAGCCGGGGGTTGAGGACGTTCTTGCCGGCCTTGGCGGCCGCGGCCTGCGCGGACTTCAGCCCCGGCGGCAGGGCGACGCCCTCGGTGCCGCCGTTGAGGGAGGTGAGCGACGAGACCTGCTTGACGAAGTTCTGAGAGGCCTGCTTGCCGAGCATGATCCGCAACAGCTCCATGCCGCCCCGCGGGTTCTTCGCGGCCTTCGGCACGATGTAGGGCTCGCTGCCCGACGCCCACAGCGTGCCGAACGGCAGTTTGTCGCTGCTGTCCAGACCCGAGGGCGCGCTGACGGTCATCTCGAAATCCTTGGGGGTGGTCTTCTTCGACTCGTTCTCCACCCAGGAGCCGTTCGGAATGAACAGCGCCTTTCCCTCGTTCCACGCCGTCTGCGCTTCGATGTGCGTGAGGCCCGGCGTGCCCTGGAGGATGTAACCCCGCTTGTACAGCTCGTAATACGCCTCGAAAGCGGATTTCACCGCGGGGTGTTTCCAGGCGTTCGGCTCCAGGTTGTCGATGCTGTCCAGGACCTCGGCGCCGCCGATCTTGCCGATGAAGGGATAGAGGCTGAACGGCAGGTAGTACGGGTACTTGCCCGGGTACGTCCAGCCGGCTATGCCCTTCTTCTTCGCCTTGGCGCACAGGGCGAGCATGTCGTCCCAGGTCTCCGGGTACTCGGCGTCGAGCTTGTCGAGATTGGTCTTCGAGTACCAGACCCCGTAGACGGTGTAGGCGTAATAGAGCACCCAGGTCTCGTCGCCGTCGAACTTGCCCATTTCGGCGACCCCGGGGCGCAGCGTGTCGCGCACCGTCTTGCCCGGGTCGTCGATGGAGCGGGCGTCGAGCAGATCGTTGAGGTCGGCGAGCTGGCGCTTGCCCACCAGGGTGCCCATGTCCATCTGCTCGGCGCCGGAGTTGTCGATCAGGTCCGGCGGTGTGCCGCCGTTGAACCGGGGCTGGAGCGAGGTCTGGATCTTCTGCGTCGGCGTGTGCTTGATCGACGCCTTGGGGAACGCCTGCTTGTAAAGCGCCTCGGAGTCCTTCGCGTACTGGTCGCCGAGTCCGCCGTCGAAGATGACGACGTCCAGGGGGGCGCTCTCATTGACGGCGAGAGGGTTCTTATCGGTCTTCTTGCCCTTGTTCCCCTTGTTGTCGTCGTCGCCGCTGTCGCCACTGGCGCAGGCGCTGAGGACGCTGATTGAGGGGACGGAGATGAGGCCGATGGCCGCTGCTCGCTTGATCAGGTCTCGACGGCTGAATTCTGAGGTGGATCCCATGCTCAAGTCCTCGCTTTCCAACAGGACTCAGGCGGTAAGCCGGTCTCCCCTTAAAACTCGCCTTCGGCGAAGGGCCCGACACCGCGGGTCAGTCGAAGCAGGGTTGTGCTGGGTATGCCCGGGGCTCGGCGCTGTGCACATCGGGTCCGACGTTCTCCCGATGACTTCCCCCCGGATCCGGACGGTGACGTACGACCTGCCCGGACGCCGACAGGTATAGTCCACTGCCCGCCGAATGAGCAAGATCGAATACAGCTTTCGTCTGCAGTCTTTCCCGAGTTGAGACCTCGATGACATATTGCGCGCGGCGCGCCTTCGAAACCCCCTACTCCGCCGCCCACCACGGCCCGGCACCCGCCCCGCGCCAGTCACCCACCGCACCCACCACCCCCCTGTCGTGACCGCGACAAACCCCCGCCTCCGGCGAGCGGGGGCGGGGGCCATCGCGCTGCCGGCGCCGGAACAGGTTATGGCCCCGGCGCCACGGCCCGTAGCGTTCCGGTATGTCACGCCAGGGAGTGCCCGTGCGGGTTCACCACGCCACGCCCGTACCGGTGGGGGCCCTAACGCGAGGTTCAGTAACAACAGCAGCCCACATTACTGTCGTTGACTGGACGTCAGGTGTCCACGTCCCACAGACGGTGATCACCAACGATCGGGATCGGCTTCCGCAGCCAGACCCTGGGGGCCTATGCGGTGGTGGCGATGCCGCCGTCGACGGGGATCACGGTGCCTGTCAGGTATGCGCCGGCCCGGCTGGCGAGGAACACGGCGATACCCGCCATGTCGTCGTCGCGGCCGATCCGGCGTAGCGGGGCCGATGCCGCGATCGCCTCGCCGAACTCGTCGAGGGTTGCAGCCATCATCGCCGACGGGAACGCTCCCGGCGCCACGGCGTTCACGGTGATGTGCTGCGGCCCCAGCTCCCTGGCGAGCACTCGGGTGAGTTGATGCAGGGCCGCCTTGCTGCTGGAGTACGAGTAGTTGGGCCGATGAGGGACGTGGATGGCGGCGATGCTGCCGATGTTGATGACCCGCGCGGGATCGTCGGCGGTGCCCGCCCCGCGCAGCGCCGGCAGCAGCGCCTGGACCAGCCAGAACGGCGACTTCAGGTTGAGGTCGACGACCGTGCCCCAGGCCGCGTCCGGGAACGTCTCCAGCGGCTCGTCCCACAGGGCGCCCGCGTTGTTGACGAGGATGTCGAGACGGTCCGAGTCCGCGGTGACGAGGTCGACCAATCGCCGACACTCGTCGTGGCGGGACAGATCGGCGGGGATGGCCCGCACCTCACCGAACGCGGACAGCTCGTCCTGCGCCTGAGCGCACGCTTCCGCGTTGCGTGAGCTGATGACCACGCGGGCACCCGCCTGGAGGAGACCACGCGCGATCATCATTCCGATGCCTCTGGTGCCACCGGTGACGAGCGCGCGCTTTCCGCGCAGATCGAAAAGTCCTGCATGCGTTGTGAATTGGTTGTCTACCACTTGCTGCCATTCTTTCTGGTTGTGCGGGATGACGCGTGGACGCGTCGGAGGTTCGGTTCATCTGTCCGAACGGCGTCCGCAACTGCCTCAAGTGCCATCGGACTGCAAGCCAGTGCGCGTCGACCGTGTCGGTTCGGCCTAGATCGCGGAGGCCGGTGCGTAATTCGAGCGGGCCGGTCAGCGGCCGAACGATGACTTCAGATGCTCGGGAACGCGCCCGCCCTGAATATGAATGCGGGCCGCGGCCTCCTCGATGCGCCGCAAGTCACCGGGCGTCAGCTCGATGTCGAGTGCGCCTGGGTTCTCTTCCAGACGGTGCAGCTTGGTGGTGCCGGGGATCGGCACGAACCACGGCTTCTGCGCCAGCACCCAGGCGAGGGCGATCTGAGCCGGCGTGGCTCCCTTGTCGTCGCCGATCTGCTGGAGCAGCTCGACCAGTGCCTGATTTGCCTGTCGCGCTTCGGGCGTGAAGCGCGGCAGGACGCGGCGCAGATCGTCGTCTGCCAGCGACGTGCTGGAATTGATTTTTCCGGTCAGATACCCCTTCCCGAGCGGGCTGTAGGGCACCAGGCCAATGCCCAGCTTCTCCAAGGTCGGAAGAATGTCGGCCTCGTGCTCTCGCGACCAGAGCGAGTATTCACTTTGCAGCGCCGCCACAGGCTGTACGGCGTGGGCACGGCTGATCGTCGACGCGCCGGCCTCCGACAGACCGAAGTGCTTGACCTTGCCTTCGGAAATCAGCTCTTTTACCGTCCCGGCCACTTCTTCAATGGGCACGTCGGGGTCGACACGGTGTTGATAGAGCAGGTCGATGTACTCGGTTCGAAGGCGCTTGAGCGAGGCCTCGGTCGCCCGGCGGATCTGCTCGGGTCGGCTATCGACCCGCGACACCGGGGTCGGCCCGTGTTCGCCGTGCTTGATGCCGAACTTGGTAGCTATCACCACCTAGCCCCAGGGCTGAAACTTCGAGCTGCTGTCCAAGTTTGCGCTTCTGCACTACGGATGCTCCTTCAGAAAGATCACCTGCCCATTGCTTCCCTTGCTCTCAGCCGGGAACCGACCCCAGGTTAAACAGCCTCAGCGGCCGACAGGGAGCCCCTCGTAATACAGGTACTGAAAGAACCCCCTTCGTCAACCTTCGGCCTTTCCTGGGGCGCCATCTGCTTCTGCGGGTCTTTCGGCGTCTAGGCAGGGCGGGCCCGGCGGGCCGTCGCGTCGGGGCGGCGGCCCAGAGCGACCTCGATCTGGACGATGTCGATCCAGAGCAGGGGTTGTGCGGCATCGCGCAGCGCCAGATCGCGTACGCAGGGTGGCGAGGACGGCGCGCGGGCCCGGCCCTCGGCGCGGGCCGCTGTCGGGGCCGCCGCGGCTCCGCGTGGCGGTCGCGGCGTCCTTGGTGTTGGCGGCGAACATGCCCTCAGGCCATCGACTTCGACAGGGGCAACAGTCGTGCCGGGCCCGGGGGCCGGCGGGGGACGGCTCCCGGCCAGGTCTTCGCTGTTCAGAGCCCGGAAATGGCTGGGGCCGGAGCCCTTGAGAGCGCCTTCCCGTCACCGCGCGACCACCAGCGGACGCGGGGGGTGCCGAGCGGGGTTCTGGCGGACCCTTCGGCTGCTGGGGGTGACGGAACCTGCCGGGACGTGGCCGACCGTACTGACCCGAGAGGGTGGGGACACGGCTGGCGGGAGGTAGCCCCATCAGAGCGGTGTGTTTCCGGTGATGGTTGTAATTGTGTAGCCGCCCAGGGAGCGCGTCCCGGCGTTCCTGCTCGCTGAGGTAGGGCTTGGCGTAGGCCCATGCGTCGAGGAGGGTGCGGTTGAAGCGTTCAACTGTGCCGTTGGTCTGTGGGCGGTGGGGGCAGGTGCGTTTGTGAGTGATCCCTGCGTCGGCAAGGGTGTCGGCCCAGGTGCGCGAACGGTAAAAGGAGCCGTTGTCGGTCAGGACGCGCTGGACGGTGATCCCGGCCTGACTGAAGAAGTGCTGCGCCCGGGTCCAGAACCCTGCGGCGGTCTCCTTTTTCTCGTCGGCGAGGATCTCGCTGTAGGCCAGGCGGGAATGATCGTCGACAGCGTTGTGCAGGTAGCTGTAGCCCCGCCGATCCGGTTCTTGCGACCGGCCTGACGGCCCAGGACCTGATGGCCGCCACCGTTGGGTATGTTGCCGGGCTTCTTGATGTCGTCATGCACCAACTCCCCTGGGACGGCGTGCTCGTAGCGTCGGATGACGCGGTCTGTGGTGCGGTCCAGATGCGACAGCCGGCGATTCGGTATCGGCTGAGTACTCGGTGCACGGTGGCGGGGTTCAGGCCGAGCAGGTAGGAGATGCGGGCTGGGCCCCAGCGGCGCAGGACGCGGACTTTGATGATGCGCCGCTCGGTTCGTGTCGGCGTCTGACGTGGGCTGAAGTGCGGGCGCCTGGAGCGGTCCGTCATCCCGGCTGGTCCTTACTCGCGGTAGCGGTCAGCCCACCGTTTCGCAGTGGTGGGCGAGCCTTGGAAGCGTTCAGCCGCGCGGCGCAGTGGCCATCGATCGTCGACCACGCGCTGTGCCAAGCGCAGGCGGCCGGTTTCCTTCAGAGGTGCGTTGCGGTGGACCATGCCGGTCTCTGGTTCAGAGGATGACGATGGCCGGGTGCACGAGTGATGTCTCGTGCACCCGGCCGTTGGGTGGCGTCCGATCTGGTCCCTGACCGGAGGGGCGGGGTGAATTCGGGAAAGCTCGCCGGTGCTGGGGTGAGAGGGACGAGGCGCCCGCCGAAGAGCTGGTTCGGCGGGCACCTCGCCGCGCTCAGGCCGGGTCGGCGGGCAGAGCGGAATACGGGTGGGCTTCGACGCGCATGACCATCTCGGCGACGTGTTCGAGGATCTCGTCACGCAGTTCGTCGGCGAGAGGGCCGTTCTCGTAGGCCGCCTTCGCCTCGTCACTGCGGAACACCTCGATGTTCCACAGCACGTCGGGGTCAGCGTCTTCGCGGAGGATGATGAATCGGTCGGAGGCCCCCGACTTGTACATCCCTTCAGTCGCCAGCGCGAATAGCTTGTCGCCATGCCCCGGCTTGGCGCGCATCTTGATGATGTAAGCGGGCTGGTCCTTCAGTGCCATGTCTGTCTCCTTCTGCGTCGCGGCGGGAGTGTCTGGCACAACCCGCCTCTACCTGCTGGAATGCCATTCCATAACAAGTATGGAACACCATTCCAAGCATGTCAAAGGAGGCGCGCCACCACCTACGCGCACGAAACCCGAGCGACGCACCACCCCGCTCTCCCGCGAGCGGATCGTCGATGCAGCTATCGACCTGCTGGACACGTTGGGCGAAAGCGGATTGCCTTCCCGGCACTCAGTGAACGCCCGGCTACTGGCCCTGGCGCGATCTCCTGGCACGTGGCCGGCAAGGGGGAACTTCTGGCCGCCGCCACAGGCCGTGTCGTCAGCGTCGCGCTGGCCGCATGGGAGGGCCGGGCCGTCTGGAGCGATACACGACGTCGCCTTGGGCCTCTCCGACGCGATCGAGAGGCGCCCCTGGCTCGCTCCCCAGATCACCGCCCAGCTCTCCCACAACCCCACCGGACCGGTGACCACATCCATCTTCGAGCACATCGACCGACAGGTGTCCGCGCTGGACGTACCCGCGAGCAGTTGGTTCACCGCGACGTCCACCCCGATGCACCACATCCTCGGCACCGCCGGCCAGAACGCCGCGAACTTCGCGCGCGCCCGCAGCCTCGGACCGGAAGCCGATCGCAGCGCCTACATGGACACCGTGGCGGGCGCAGGGAAACAGCTCAGCCCCGAGGACTACCCCTTCCCCCGAGCCATCGCCGACCAAGGACTCGACCACGACGACCGCGCACAGTTCCTGGCCGGCATCGACCTCATCATCGCGGGCGTCACGGCCCGCCCGCCCGCCACCTAGTGCCGCATCAGGCAACGTTCGCCCGCTCCTCGTCTTGTGATGCAAGTGTGGCTGCGGTCAGTCGGTTGGTGATCTCTTCGGCGGTCAGAACGAGCGCGAAGCCCTTGCGCAGGACGGCGAGTTCGGGTTCGTGCCGGGACTCGTCGTCGGTGGCCGTGACATCGGATCCGAAGACGACCTTGTACCCGCGTTCGTATGCCTGCCGGGCCGTGGTGCCACAGCAGTAGTTGGTGAGCGTTCCGGTGACGATGACCGTGTCACGGCCGAGATTGCGCAGCATTGTGTCGAGCGGGGTGTCGTAGAACGCTCCGTAGGAGGGCTTGCGGATCACGGCCTCGTCGAGGCGGCGCCCCATCGGGGCCCACACCTCGGCAGGGCCTGGTCGGCGCCACTCGGTGTCGGCGTGCGGGAGGAACTGCAGGGCGTGTGGCCGGTCCAGACCGAGATGGGTGTCATCGAAGATGGTCCAGATCACCGGAACCGAGGCGCCCCGGCATTCTTCGACCAGTTGCTGCAGCCGTGGCGCCATCCGAGTGGCCGCGGGCACCCAGTAGGGACTCCAGCCGGGCCGGACGAACTCGTCCTGCATGTCGATGACCAGCAGTGCTGTCCGTTCGGGCCGTACGCCGAACGATGCCCGGCCGCGCTCGTAGGCGTCACGCGCTCGCATGGTCACCCATTCCTCGGTGTACGTCATTCTCGCCTCCTACATCGATTCGAGGTACCTCGTTTCGATGTGCGAGAGTAGCAGCATGCTCGAACTCGCGATCCTGGGATTCCTGGCCGAGGAGCCGTTGCACGGCTATCAACTTCGCCACCACATAGCTCAGTTGTCCGGCCACGCTCGGCCGGTCAGCGACGGCAGCCTCTACCCGGCGATCAACCGGCTGGTCAACGCCGGACTGCTCGCTCGGCAGACCGAACCGGGCGCTTCGGCCGCTCGGCGGCACACCCTGAGCCTGACCGACGCCGGCCGCTGCGAGTTGCTGCGCCGGCTGCGGGATGCCAACGGTCTGGACATCACCGACAGCACCCGCTACTTCACCGTCCTGGCCTTCCTCTCCCACCTGCCCGACACCGCTGACCAGCACGCGGTACTGCGCCGCCGACTGGAGTTCCTCGAACAGCCGGCAAGCTTCTTCCACGACGGTGACCGCCCACTGGGTGCCGACGACACTGACGACCCCTACCGGCGCGGCATGCTCACAATCGCCCGTGCCACCAGCCGCGCGGAAAGGTCCTGGCTTCGGGAAGTGTTGGCCTGACACGGGCACCATCAGAGGCACCTCTGCCGTTCTCAACCCGGACGCCGCCACTCCCCGAGAGACTGTGCGGGTGGCAGAGCCGGTACGGGTCCGCGAGATCGAAGACGACGAGGGACAGCGCCTGCTGCGGATCATCCGCCGGGGCACCAGTTCGGTGGTGACCTGGCGGCGGGCCCAGATGGTGCTGCTGTCCGCGCAGGGCATGCCCGTGGCGAAGGTCGCCGAGGTGACCTTCACCAGCGACGACCGAGTCCGGGACGTGATCCACAACTTCAACGCCGACGGCTTCGACTCCCTCTACCCCAAGTACAAGGGTGGCCGACCAAGGACCTTCACGCTGCCCGAGCGTCGTGAGATCAAGAAGATCGCCAAGTCCAAGCCGGCCGAGCACGGCCTGCCGTTCTCCACGTGGAGCCTGGCCAAGCTGGCCGACTTCCTGGTCGCCGAGGGGGTGGTCGACGACATCAGCCACGAGGGCCTGCGGGTCCTGCTCCGCCAGGAGGGCGTCTCCTTTCAACGCATAAAGACCTGGAAGACCTCCCGTGACCCGGACTACGCCGCCAAGAAGGCCCGCGTCGAGCACCTCTACGCGATCGCGGACGGCGAGGTCATACCCGAGGACGGCGAGCCCGAAGTCGTCTTATGCCTAGACGAGTTCGGCCCGCTCAACCTCCAGCCCCACCCCGGGCGGCAGTGGGCCGAGCGCGGCGGGAAGCACAAGAACCCCGACCGCGAGCCGAGGCCCCGCCGACGGGCGACCTACACCCGCCCACACGGGGTCCGGCATCTGTTCGCCGCCTACGACCTCGGCAAGGACAAGCTCTACGGCCACATCAAGCCGAAGAAGAACCCGACGAGATTCCTGGAGTTCTGCCGCTACCTGCGCAGCCTCTACCCGCCGAAGATCCGCATCGCGATCGTGCTCGATAATTTCTCCCCGCACCTGACCACGAAGAAGGACAGCCGGGTCGGCGACTGGGCCGCAGCCAACAATGTGGAACTCGCCTACACGCCGGCCAACAGCTCGTGGCTGAACCGCATCGAGGCCCAGTTCACCGCCCTGCGCTACTTCACCCTCGACGGCACCGACCACGCCAGCCACAAGGAGCAGGGCAGCATGATCCGTCGCTACATCATCTGGCGAAACCGTCACGCTGACGATCAACGGCTACGAGCTGTGGTCTACAGGGCGAACGTTGCCTGATGCGGCACTAGCAGCCGCACGAAGGCCGAGCCCGCATGACAGAAGCCAAGCCGCCCGGCTGCGGCGCGCCATCACCAACCTCTGTGGGCAGAACAGCTAGCTGTCGTGTGGTTGGAGTTCGGTGGTCGGTGTCTGTTGGGTGGCTGCCCAGGAGGCCAGGAGGGCCAGGTTGTCGGCGGTCGGGGTGCCTGCGGGGGCGGTGTAGATGGTGAGGTGCAGGCCGGGTTCGGCGGGCAGTTCCAGGGATTCGACGTCCAAGTCGAGCCGGCCCACGATCGGATGGTGCATTCGCTTGCGTCCGGACCGGTGCAGTCGCACGTCCTGAGCTGCCCAGCGCTGCCGAAACAGTTCACTGCGCGACAGTTCGCCGACCAGGGCGATCAGGTCCTCGTCGTGCGGGTTGCGGCCGACTTCCATGCGTAGCTTCGCGGCCGTGTCACCGGCGTTTTGGTCGTAGTCGACAAAGAAATCCTTGGCCGCCTCGGGAGCCAGATAGACGAACCGCGCCGTGTTCGCGGGGCGTCGCGTGTCGGCCAGCACCGGTGAGAACAGCGCGCCGGCGAGTTGATTCACGGCGAGCACGTCATAACGCCCGTTACAAATCCAGGCCGGCGCATCAGAAATGGCGTCGAGCACCTGCCGCAGTGTCGAGCGCACCGTCACAACAGGCTCCCGCCGACGCGGGCCGCTGGGCGCCCCGGATTGGCGCGCGAGGTGGAACAGGTGGTCGCGCTCGGCCTCGTCGAGCTGCAAGGCCGAGGCCAACGCGTCGAGCACCCCATCGGAGGCACCAGCGAGGCCGCCGCGCTCCATACGCACGTAATAGTCGACCGACACCCCCGCCAGTAGCGCCACCTCCTCGCGACGCAGGCCCTTGACCCGACGGTTGCCGCCGTACGCAGGCAGGCCCGCCTGCTCGGGTGTGATACGGGCGCGACGCGAGCTGAGAAACTCCCGGATATCGGTGCGTAGATCCATCGTGGCCATCCCCTTACCGTAAACCCGCCCCACAACATCGAACTAACGTTCGTCAGCGGCGCAGGAAGTGCCCTCGGCGGGCGACCAGTGGGGCCACTGCATTGCTGCGGCGACCCCTCCGAACTGCGCGGGCCCGTCGCCCGAGCGCCCGGCTCAAGCAGCCCCGGGGTTCGTACGCCGGGGGAAGGTGATCTACCGGGCGGCGCCCGCCACTCCTCGTCGGTCGCGCGCTGGTCGCGCTGGGGCCGCAGCCCGCCGGGCAACTCGGGAGGACAAAGGAAGGAGCGCCGGCCGAGCGCTTTGGCGTGGTGGCGGACGTATGAGGAGAGCCAAGCGGCGTCCGCGTCGCGGATCTCGAAGCCGCCCCGCCCGGAGCGGGCCGCCACCCGCCAAGACCGCAGCTAGGGCTGCCTCCCCCCGCTCGGTCGCGCAGCTCGCCGAGAGCACGGCCGGACGAAGGACGGCCCCACCCCACCCCCACCGCCAGGCAAGGCCGACCCAGCCGACGAAGCCGAACCCTCGGCCGCCGCTGCGGACGCCCGCCGGCCGGCCCATACATCGCCCCCCGGCATACGCCCGGCACCGATGCGACCAAGCACGCACATTACGTTCTGATGATCCGAGGGGCCGCCGAGCTGGCCCCGGTGGCGTCGGGTGGTTGCTGATGGGGGCGTGTCAGCCAGGCGCCAGGGCTGCGTAATGCGGCTGACGGTCTCCGGTGCCAGTGAGCCGCCGGCTGAAACTTCGGGGAGAGGGAAAGCCCAGCAATAAGCCCCTGCGCCCTGGACGTGGGTGCGCGAACCGGCCTTGCACCGACTGTCCTGGTCGCCCACCGGCCGGAACCATCGAGGCGCCGGCCGGCCTGCATCCGGACAGCGGCAACACCAGCTCCCGTGCCACCCACACCATCGCCGATACAGCCCGCACCCTGCCCCCTCCGCCCCACTCCCCCTCGACACCGCAGAAGGGGTGTGGGCCGAACTGACCACGGCCCTGGGACACGACGCCGACCGCGACCTCGCAGTGGACGCCACCCACACCTCCAAAAAAACGGCTGCGTGGCCTGCTCACCTCGATCGCCCCGCCCTGGAGCCCGGCCTCCTGCCGTCCTCGCCCAGGTAGACGGCGAGCAGACCGTGGAGGCCATGCCACCGCCGAGATCGTCCCCGGGCCGGGGCCACCACCCTGCTGGAGGCCCCCTCGCAAAGGCCCTGCCCTCCACCCCCGGGGCCGCGGACATCGCTCCTCCACACACGGACGGCCGGGTACGGGCGGGAGGGGCCGGGTTCGGAGGGGTGGGGGTCCGGGACGCTGACGTGTATTTGTGGGCCGGAGTTCCGGGTCACTGCTGGCTGCCGGGTGAGCGGCCCGTAAATATACGGTCCCGGGCCCCCACCCCGGAGAGCCCGGCCCCGCACCCACCCACGCACCCCGTCCACCCAGCGACAGCCACCCAGCGACACCCACCCCCGGCACGGCAGCACCCCACCCAGCCACAACCACCCCCCACCCCAAGAG
>NZ_JOBF01000015.1 GCF_000718635.1 Streptomyces varsoviensis
GGCCTCAAGGGGCGGGCCCGCTGGGTGGAGCGGGCGACAGTGCTTGGGTTTGGGCGGAGCCCGGCGTCGGGCGGGCGGTCACCCGCCGAGGGACAGCGCGATCAGCGCTGTTGTCGTCGCGGTTTCGGCGAGGGTGCCGAAGACGTCGCCGGTGATGCCGCCGAAGCGGCGGCGGCAGTGACGGAGCATCAGTTCGGCGGCGGCGAGGGAGAGGAGGAGGGCGCCCGCGGAGCGAACGGCGGGGGAGGGGCCGTAGGCGAGGCCCGCCGCCGCGCAGGCGATGGTCACGGCGGTCACGGCCACCGCCGCCGAGCGGACCGGGACCACGCCGGCGACGGCCGCGCCCAGACCTTCGGGCCGTGCCGCGGGCACCCCGGCCCGGGAGGCGAGGGTCAGGGCCGTACGGGCCGCGACCGCGGCCACCGCCACGGCGAGCGCGCCGCGCGCCCAGCCCGCGCCGTACAGCTCGTACACGGCGGCGACCTGGCCGAGCAGGACGAAGACCAGGGTCAGCACCCCGAAGGGGCCGATGTCCGACTGCTTCATGATGCGCAGCGCGTCCTCGGCCGGCTTGCCGCTGCCGAGCCCGTCGGCGACGTCCGCGAGGCCGTCGAGGTGCAGCCCGCGGGTGAGCACCGCCGGTACGGCGACGGTGGCGACCGCGGCGAGCAGCGGGCCGGCGCCCAGGAACAGCAGCGCCCCGCCGACCGCCGCCGCGCACAGGCCGGCCGCCAGCCCCACGAGCGGCGCGGCCAGCATTCCGCCGCGGGCGGCCGGCCGGTCCCATCGGGTCAGCCGTACGGGCAGCACGCTCAGGGTGCCGAAGGCGAAGCGCAGGGCGTCGCCGAGGGAGGCGCGGCCCGCGGCGGAGTCGGGGGCGGTGTCGGTCATCGCGCGCAGGTTATCCGACGTCTTGCGACGTCAGGGGCGTTAGGTTTCCCCTAGCGGGCAGATTCGGGAGCGTCGTCATGGGTCACTGGTGGAGTCGCAACATCGTCGAGCCGGGCAAGCTGCCGCTGCTGCTGGCGCTGGCCTCGTTCGTGCTGACGTTCCTGGTGACCCGGGTGATCACGCGGCTGATCCGGGCGGGCAAGGGCCCGTTCCGCAACATCCGGCCGGGCGGGCTGCACATCCACCACGTGGTGCCCGGCATCGTCTTGATGGTGGTCGGCGGGTTCGGCGCGGTGGCCGGCGGGCGGCACGGCTTCGGCACGGCGGTGACGGCGGTGCTGTTCGGGGCGGGCGCGGGCCTGGTGCTGGACGAGTTCGCGCTCGTACTGCACCTGGACGACGTGTACTGGAGCGAGCAGGGGCGCAAGAGCGTCGAGGTCGTGGTGCTGACGGCGGCGCTGGTCACGCTGATGCTGGCGGGCTTCTCGCCGTTCGGGGTCGACGCGCTGACACCGGAGGAGCTGCGCAGCCGCGGCCTGGTGACGACGAACGTGCTGTTCAACTTCGCCATCGCGCTGTTCGCGCTGGCCAAGGGGAAGCCGCGGATAGCGGTGATCGGGGTGGTGGTGCCGTTCGTGGCGATCATCGGGGCGGTACGGCTCGCCCGGCCCGGTTCGCCGTGGGCGCGGCGCTGCTACCGCCACCGGCCGCGGGCCCGGCGCAAGGCGCGGGTACGGGCGTACCGGCACGACGCGCGCTGGCAGGCGCTGCGCCGCCGCTTTCAGGATCTGGTGGCGGGGGCGCCGGACCCCTGACCGCAGGCGTCGGGCAGCGGCAGGCGCTCGCCCGGCCCGAGCCCGTACGAGACCGGGGGCCGCTCCGGGGCCTCCGGCGGCCTGGTGCGGCGCTCTGAACTCCGCCCGCCGCCGTCGGGGCCGCCCCGCGAACCGCCGCGGGCCGCCGGCCCCCGGGCCCGGTACGGGTCGCGCGGCTTGCGCCGCCTGCGCGCCTCGTCGAGTACGCACACCACGAGCATCGTGGTGATCGCGGCCAGGTGCTCCCGGCCCGCCAGGTTGGGCTTGAGGATCACCTCGGCGGTCATGGCCGCGATCACCACGGCGCAGCTCAGCCAGGCCCGGTAGCGCCAGGTCACATACACGGCGATGCCGACCACGGCGGCCGACGGGCCGGTGTCGATGGCCCTGGCGGCGTGCGCCGGCAGGCCGAGGACGGAGTCGGGGCCGATGTGCACGGCCAGCCGCGCGTACATCGTCCCGGCGAGGGTGGCGAGGTAGGCGATGGCCAGGGTGCGCTTGCGGCCCAGGCAGACCTCCGCGATGCCGAAGGCGAGGAGGAGCTGGGCGAGGGCGCCCCACATCGGCAGGTCGAGGGCGGGCACGAACAGCGACAGCGGGGTGCGCAGCAGCGCCAGCCACCACGGGAGCTGCGCCTGGACCGAGCCGATCCGCTGGACCGGCTCGTAGCCCCAGGGCTGGTTCTGGACGATCTGGAGCACCGAGGTGAGGCAGACCGCGGCGATGGTCATGGGGATGGCCCGCAGCTTCTTGCGGACCAGCGCCTCGCGCACGGTCCCCAGCAGGGGGCCCCACTCGGCACGTGCGGCGCGTCGGAGCGCCGCACGGTTCATCGCTTGCTCTCCAGATGCTTGCGGTTCAGCCACTTCGGCAGGCCCGGCGCTTCGAGGAAGCCCTCGGCCCGGCCGCTGGCGATGCCGATGCGCAGCAGGTCGCTGCTCTTCTCGAAGAGCATGAACCGGGGCTCCCAGATGGGCCGGTACTTCGCGTTGGCGCGGTACAGCGACTCGATCTGCCACCAGCGGGAGAAGAAGGTCAGCAGCGAGCGCCACATCCGCAGCACGGGGCCCGCGCCGAGCTTGGAGCCGCGCTCGAAGACGGACCGGAACATCGCGAAGTTCAGCGAGACCTGCTCGACCCCGACCTCGCGGGAGCGCTGCATCATCTCGATGACCATGAACTCCATCAGGCCGTTCTCGGACTCCCGGTCGCGGCGCATCAGGTCGAGCGAGAGGCCCTTGGGCCCCCACGGCACGAAGCTGAGCAGGGCGCGCAGCTTGCCGTCGGCGTCGTGGCACTCCAGCATCACGCAGCGGCCGTCGCCGGGGTCGCCGAGCCGGCCGAGCGCCATCGAGAAGCCGCGCTCGGTCGCGCCGTCGCGCCAGTCGTCGGCGTGGCGCAGCAGGTCGGCCATCTCGTCCTCGGGGATGTCCTCGTGCCGCCGGATGCGCACCGTGTACCCGGCGCGCTTGACCCGGTTGTACGCCTGGCGCACGGTGCGCATGGCCCGGCCTTCGAGGGTGAACTCGTCGGTCTCCACGATCGCCTCGTCGCCGAGTTCGAGGGCGTCCATGCCGTGCCGCGCGTAGACGGTGCCGCCCTCCTCGCTCGCGCCCATCACGGCCGGGATCCAGCCGTGCTCGCGGGCCTCGGTGAGCCAGGGCTCGATGGCGCCGGGCCACGCCTCGGGGTCGCCGATCGGGTCGCCGGAGGCCAGCGAGACCCCGCCGAGCACGCGGTAGGTGACGGCGGCCTTGCCGGTGGGGGACCAGATGACGCTCTTCTCGCGGCGCAGCGCGAAGTAGCCGAGGGAGTCGCGGTCGCCGTGCTTGTCGAGGAGGGCGCGCAGCTTCTCCTCGTCGTCGGGGGTGATCGGGTCGGTGGCGCGGCGCGAGCGGAAGGCCGCGTACAGCACGAGGAGCAGCAGGACCGTGGACATCACGTTGATGACGACGTTGACCCAGCTCGGCGCGGAGATGCCCGGGTACCGGGACTCGTCGCTGGCCAGCGAGATCAGCCGCATCACGCCGTAGTGCCAGCGGTCGAGGAAGCCGGCCTTGTCGTCGTCGTGCGCGTCGTTGGTGAGGGTGACCAGCAGCGCCGCGATCAGCGAGGTGACGAGCAGCCCGCCGACGGCGACGATCGCCGCCAGCTTGGGGTTGGAGCGGTCGCCCTTGGCATAGAACTCGCGGCGGCCCACCACGAGCGCCACCACGAACAGCACGGTGATGATCGTCGAGAACCAGTTCAGGCCGTGCCGGTTGAACTCGCGGAAGCCTATGGCGAAGACGTAGAGCACGCCCGTGGCCCCGGCCAGCACCAGGTTCAAGATCCACGCGGCGCGCTTGCGCCGGCGCAGCGTGATGGCCATGAACAGTGAGAAGAGGGCCGAGGCGAAGCCCGCGGTCGCCAGGTACGGGGTGTAGAACTCCTCGACGTTGTGGCGGCGGATGTCGGCCCCGAAGGACAGCCACACCGCGCTGAGGAGGTTGACGAACGTAACGGCGCGCAGATACCACACCGCGAAGCCGGCGGCTCGCCGCGGCCAGATGCCGTGACGGGCGCCCTCATCCGGAGTCAAGCGGACTTCTCCCATGAAAAGTGATCATATGGGGCGTCATGCGCGCCGGAGGCTCCGGCGCGGGTGACGCAGGGACGTCAGGGGCGCACGGGCAGCTCCGCTGCCAGGGCCGCCGCGGCCTGAACCATCGGCAGAGCGAGCAGCGCCCCTGTCCCCTCGCCTACACAGACGCCGTGATCGAGCAAAGGGTTGAGTGCCATCCGGTCCAAAGCTTTCGCCTGGGCCGGCTCGCCGCTCACCTGACCGGCCAGCCACCAGTCCGGCGCCCGGAACGCGACACGCTGCGCCACCAGCGCGCACGCCGCCGAGACGACTCCGTCGAGGATCACCGGCAGCCGTCTGACCGCGCTCTGCAGCAGGAAACCCGTGATCGCCGCGAGATCCGCGCCGCCGGCCGTCGCCAGCAGCTCCAACTGGTCCCCGAGGACCGGGCGGGCCCGGCGCAGCCCGTCCCGGATCGCCGCGCACTTGCGCATCCACGCCAGGTCGTCGATGCCGGCGCCGCCGCGGCCGGTCACCACGGAGGCGTCCGTACCGCACAGCGCGGCGATCAGCGTGCCGGCGGCGGTGGTGCCGCCCACGCTCAGGTCGCCGAGCACCACGAGATCCGTGCCGGAGTCGGCCTCCTCGTCCGCGACGGCCATCCCGGCGCGGAAGGCCCGCTCCGCCTCGTCCGCGGCGAGCGCGTCCTCGACGTCTATCCGGCCCGAACCCCGCCGCACCCGGTGCCGCGTCACCTCCTCGGGCAGCTCGGCCGGGTCGCAGTCCACCGACATGTCGACGACCCGCACCTGGGCCCCGCACCGTCGCGCCAGCACCGCCGCCGCGCTCTCCCCCGCCAGCACGGCCCGTACGAGCGCCACCGCGCCCTCGGCCGGGCCGCCGGACACGCCCAGTTCGGCGACCCCGTGGTCGCCCGCGAACAGCAGCAGCTTCGCCCGCTCGACGGGCTTCACCGGCACCGCCCCCTGCGCCGCCGCCAGCCACTCCCCGAGCTCGTCCAGGCGCCCCAGCGCCCCCGGCGCCGGCACCAGCCGTTCGCGGTGCTCCTCGGCGTCCCGGCGCACGCCGGAGTCCGGACGCTCGATCAAGGTGGCGAAGTCATCGAGATTCAGGCCGCTCATCCGCAGAACACTACCCGCCCCGCCCCACCCCAGTCCCCCGCGCCGGAGGCGCGCCCCCCCGTGGGCCCGGAAGGCCCGTGTGCGGGAAGGTCAGCGCAGGGTCATGGACTGGCCGGCCACGGTGAGGAGGACGTGTTCGCATTCGGCTGCGATGTTGGCGTTGAGGCGGCCCAGTTCGTCGCGGAAGCGGCGGCCGGCGGGGGTGGCGGGGACGACGCCGGAGCCGACCTCGTTGCTGACGGCGACCATGGTGCGGCGGGTGGCGCGTACGGCGGCGACGAGTTCGTCGACGCGCTCGCGCAGCGCCTTGGCGCCGCCGTTGGCCCAGGTGTCGTCGGACCAGGCGCCGACGGAGTCCATGGCGTCGGTGAGCCAGAGGGAGAGGCAGTCGATCAGCAGCGGCGGGCCGTCGGCGGCGAGCAGCGGCGGGAGGTCGCAGGTCTCCGCGGTGCGCCAGGAGGCCGGGCGCCGCTCGCGGTGGGTGAAGATCCGTTCGGCCCACTCCTGGTCGCCGTCGCGGGTGCCGCCGGTGGCCACGTACGTGACGTCCGGGAACGCCTCCAGCCGCCGCTCCGCCTCGACCGACTTGCCGGACCGCGCGCCGCCCAGCACCAGCGTGCGCCGCGGCAGGTCCGGCACCGCGTGGTACTCGCCGACCAGCAGCGTCGTGCCGTCCGGCACCGCCCGCGCGCCCGCCGCCGCGAGCCGCCGGCGCAGTTCGCCGCCGGGCGGCACCTCGTGGTCGAGGTGGACGGCGATGACGTCCGTGGTGGCCGCGACCGCACCCGCCGCCCGGAGCCGGGCCAGCGCGTCGGGCCGCCCGACGACGTCCAGCAGCACCATGTCGTACGGGTCACGGACGCCGCCCGGCGCCAGCCCGGCCGCGGCCGCGCCGGGCGGCAGGTAGAGCAGCCGCTCGCCCTCCGGCCCGACCACCTCGTACCCGGTGCCCGGCGCGTCCAGGGCCACGGCCCGTACCCGGTGGCCGCTGATCACCGCCAGCTCCCGGCCGTCCGCCACCCGGCCCGGCGCGGGCAGCCCGGCCGGGAACTCCACGGTGGGGCCGTCGTGCGGGTGCGAGAGCAGCACCTGCCGCACCCCGGCGATCGAGTGCCCGGCGCGCGCCGCCGCGAAGGCCGGCCCGGGGGTCAGGTCGAGGAGCAGCGCGCCGTCGACGAGCAGCGCCGTGGCGGCCCGCGCCGCGTCGCCGACCGAGGTGGCGCAGACCGCGCACGGGCATCCGGGGCGCGGCAGTCCGTCGGGGGCCCCGGTGCCGAGGAGAGTGAGTTCCACCCCCCGATCGTCTCGCGTCCCGGGGCCCCGGGCGCGCGGGGCTCGCCCTTTGCGGGGCTTTACGGGCCCTGTTCACCGACCGTTAGGCTGCGCTGCACAGTACGTGCGCAGCAGGTATTCGGGACTCAGGAGGCGGACATGGCCTGGACGTGGCGGTTCGAGAAGTCCGACGGGGCGGAGGTCCCTCCGGCGGTGGAGCCGGAGGAGTTCTCCACGCAAGGAGACGCGGAGTCCTGGATCGGCGAGGTGTGGAAGGACCTGCTGGACGGCGGCGCCGACCAGGTCAGGCTGTTCGAGGACGGCACGGAGATCTACGGGCCGATGAGCCTGCACGCCAGCGAGGGCTGACACCGCGTCCGGGGCGCGCTGCGGGCCGCCCGTCGCCGTACGCTGCGCCGCCCGTAGCCGTACGTACGGTACGGGCGGCCCGCGGCCCGCGCGAGCGCCCCGTCAGCCCCGCACGCCGCACAGGTGCAGCAGCGCCGCCACCGACCGGTACGGATCGGTGCGCCCGGCCCGGTCCTCGGCGGCGAGCAGCCGGTCCAGCGCCTCGCCCGCGGGCGGTGGCGCCTCGTCGTCGGCGGCCTGGTCGGTGAAGACGCGGACGCCGTACCAGGTGTGCAGCGGGGCGCCGATCCCCGTCAGGGTGGCCGTCAGCGCCTCCAGCCGGTCGGCGCGGGCCTTGAGGCCGAGACGGTTGGTGTAGTCGGGGGAGTCGAAGGCGGCGAGGGCGGCATCGAAGTCCCCGGCGAGGCCGGGGCGCATGGCGAGCGCGTCGGCGTTCCGCACGACCAGGGAGAGCAGTCCGCCGGGGGCGAGCACGCGGGCCATCCCGGCGAGCATCGGGTCGGGCTCGGTCACGTACATCAGCACGCCGTGGCACAGGACGATGTCGAAGGCGCCGGGCGGGAAGTGGGCGCCGGTGTCCCGGCCGTCGCCCTCGACGACCCGCACCCGTTCGCGGATGCCCTCCGGCTCGGCGTCGAGCGCCTCGCGGAACGCCGCGGCCATCTCGGGGTCGGACTCCAGGCCGGTCACGTTGTGCCCGGCGCGGGCCAGCCGCAGCGCCTGGGTGCCCTGGCCGAGGCCGACGTCGAGGACGCCGAGGCGCTGCCCCACCGGGTAGCGGGCGGCTATCTGCTCGTCGAGTTGGCGGGCGACGAGCTCCTGGCGGACGGTGTTCCGCAGTCCGCCGAGCCCGCCGAGCCAGCCCGCGGCGCCGCCGGTGAATCCGGCAGGGGCCGCGCTCAGGGCTTCTCCCCGCGCTTGACCTTCGGCTTCGGCAGGCGCAGCCGGCGCATCTGGAGCGTACGCATCAGGGCGTACGGCACGGCACCGCGCAGGTTCTCGTTCGGGAAGCGGGCGCGCAGGCCGCGCTTGAGGCCGACCGCGGTGATCACGGAGTTGGCCACGATCAGCAGGATGACGATCATCCACAGCAGCAGCACGTACGCCTGGAAGGCACCGCGGTTGATCATGCTGAGCACCAGGATGATCACCGCGAGCGGCAGGAAGTACTCGGCCACGGTGAACCGCGCGTCCACGTAGTCGCGGGCGAAGCGGCGGACCGGGCCCTTGTCGCGGGCGGGCAGGTACCGCTCGTCGCCGTTGGCGAGGGCTTCGCGCTGCTTCGAGAGGTCCGCCCGGCGCGCCACCTTCTGGCGCTTCATGGCGTCCTTGCGGTTGGCCGGCGTACTGGCCAGGCTGCGGCGCTGGCTGGTGGCCTCGCTGCGCTTCGGCGTCGGGCGGCCCTTGGGCGCCTGCGGGTCACGGGGCTGCTGGGGCTGGTCCGCGGTCACCTTGGTGGCGGCGGCCTGCTCATCCTTCGAACGGCTTCGGAACACAAAACCCAAGGGTACGTGGTGCGGACGCGTGGGCCCCAGCCGCGCGGGGAACGATCCGGCAACGGGCGCCCGCGCCGATCCGGGACCGAGGGTCGCCCGTCAAACGGGATGAAGCGGCACCTTTGCCGTCGTTCTCCCCGACTTCACCTTTCGCTTTCCGGTCATTTCGCACCCTCCCTGAGGCCCTCCTACTCCTTGGGCCGGAGAGCGGCGACCTTGTGATCGTCCTGTAGGAGGAGCGCATCGGGGGCTGAACAGTGCGGTAATGGACGCAGGGCCCGTACTGTGGGGTCTTGATAGATGCTGGAGTCCGTAGTCCGTCAGAAGGGGGCGCGCGAGGCCCATGAGCGGTGTCATGAAGCGTATGGGGATGATTTTCCGCGCCAAGGCCAACAAGGCCCTGGACCGGGCCGAGGATCCGCGCGAGACCCTCGATTACTCCTACCAGAAGCAGCTCGAACTGCTGCAGAAGGTGCGCCGCGGCGTCGCCGACGTGGCGACCTCCCGCAAGCGCCTGGAGCTGCAGCTCAACCAGTTGCAGGGACAGTCCTCCAAGCTGGAGGACCAGGGCCGCAAGGCCCTCGCGCTGGGCCGTGAGGACCTGGCGCGCGAGGCGCTGTCGCGCCGCGCCGCGTTGCAGCAGCAGGTCACCGACCTGGAGACGCAGCACACCACGCTGCAGGGCGAGGAGGAGAAGCTCACCCTCGCCGCCCAGCGGCTTCAGGCCAAGGTCGACGCCTTCCGCACGAAGAAGGAGACCATCAAGGCCACGTACACCGCGGCCCAGGCCCAGACCCGCATCGGGGAGGCGTTCTCCGGCATCTCCGAGGAGATGGGCGACGTCGGCATGGCCATCCAGCGGGCCGAGGACAAGACGCAGCAGATGCAGGCCCGCGCCGGCGCCATCGACGAGCTGCTCGCCTCCGGCGCGCTCGACGACCCGACCGGCACCGCCAAGGACGACATCACCGCGGAGCTGGACCGCCTCTCCGGCGGCACCGACGTGGAGCTGGAGCTCCAGCGGATGAAGGCCGAGCTGGCGGGCGGCAGCGGCGCCGGCAAGCAGGCGATCGAGGGCGGCGCGGGCGGTGCCGGGCAGGGCCAGTCGGCCCAGCAGCGGGACACCCCGCGCTTCGACAAGCAGTAGCCGGGATAAGCCTCTTCGAGATCCTCTGAGCACTGAACAAGGGAGACCGTCGTGATCGTACGGATCATGGGGGAGGGGCAGGTGAAGCTGGCCGACGGCCACTTCGCCGAGTTGAACGCGCTGGACGACGACCTGCTCACGGAGATCGAGGGCGGCGACGAGGAAGGCTTCCGGCGCACCCTCGGCGCCCTGCTCGACGCGGTGCGGCGGCTCGGCGAACCGCTCCCCGACGACGCGCTGGAACCCTCCGAGCTGATCCTCCCCGCCGCGGACGCCTCGCTGGACGAGGTCCGCTCGATGCTCAGCGACGACGGGCTCATCCCCGGCTGACCATCCGGGCCGACGCCCGGCAGCGTCCGGCGGCACCGCCCGCCAGCGGACCCCAGCACCGCCCGCGCCCCCGCCCTCACCGAGGGACGGGGGCGCGCGTGGTACGGGCACCCGCGCGCCACCCCGTACTTTTGACCCCGTGACCCCCCTCACCACGGCCCCGGGCCTCGGCCGGGTCCGCCAGTGGCTGAGCGCGCACCCGCTGGCCGCCGACGCCCTGCTCGCCGCCTTCGTCCTCGCCGCCGCGCTGCTCGGCACGGCCGTCGGCCCGCACTCCCGGCGCTTCCCGCTGGGCCTCGTCTTCGTGCTGTTCACCACCCTGGCCTGCGGCGCCCTGGTGCTGCGCCGCCGGGCCCCGCGGACCGTACTCGCCGCGACCGTCCTGCTGGCGGTGGCCGAGATCGTCGCGACCCGGCACGACGAGACGTACGGGCAGGTGACCGCGGCTGTCGTCATCGCGCTCTACACCGTGGCCTCCGGCATGGGCCGCACCGTCGCCTGGCGGATCGCGGCCCTCGCCGTCGGCGTGCTCACCGCCACGGTCATGGCCTTCGGCGCCCGCCCCTGGTACGCGCAGGAGAACTTCGGCGTCTTCGCCTGGACCGCGCTGGCCGGCGCCGCGGGCGACGCCGTGCGCAGCCGCCGCGCCTTCGTCGCCGAGATCCAGGAGCGCGCCGTACGGGCCGAGCGGACCCGCGACGAGGAGGCGCGCCGCCGGGTCGCCGAGGAACGGCTGCGCATCGCCCGCGAGCTCCACGACGTCGTCGCCCACCACATCGCGCTCGTCAACGTCCAGGCCGGGGTGGCCTCGCACGTCATGGACAGCCGCCCCGACCAGGCCAAACAGGCCCTCGCGCACGTTCGCGAGGCCAGCCGCTCCGCCCTCGACGAGCTGCGCGCCACCGTCGGCCTGCTGCGCCAGCACGGCGAGACGGCGGCCCCCACCGAACCGGCCCCCGGCCTCGCCGTCCTGGATCAGCTCGTCGACGGCTTCGCCCGGGTCGGGCTGCGCGTACGGGTCGCGGCGGCGGCCGCCGAACCCGTCGCGGCCGGCCGGCCCCGCGCCGGCGACACGGCCGCCGAGGTCGCCGCCGTCGTCGGACCGCTGCCCGTCGCCGTCGACCTGACGGCCTATCGGGTCCTCCAGGAGGCGCTCACCAATGTGCACAAGCACGCGGGCCCGGCGGCCACCGCCGAGGTCGGCATCCTGCGGGGCCGCGCGTCCCTGCTCCTGACCGTCCGCGACAATGGCGACGGACCTCCGCCGGACCGTACGGACGGCACGGGCCCGCGCCCGGACACCGGCGCCGGCCCGGGCGGACACGGTCTGATCGGGATGCGCGAGCGTGCGGTCGCGCTCGGCGGCACCTGCGAGGCGGGGCCCGGCCCGGACGGCGGCCCCGGCTTCGCGGTCCGCGTCGAGCTGCCGCTGCAAGCGCGTACGGGAGGGGACGCATGACGATCAAGGTGCTGCTCGCGGACGACCAGGCGCTGCTGCGCAGCGCGTTCCGGGTGCTGGTGGACTCCGAGCCGGACATGGAGGTGGTCGGCGAGGCGTCGGACGGCGCGGAGGCCGTCGAACTGGCCCGCGCGAAGGGCCCCGACATCGTCCTGATGGACATCCGGATGCCCGGCACGGACGGGTTCGCCGCCACCCGCGCGATCTGCTCGGACCCCGCCCTGGAGCACGTACGCGTGGTCATGCTGACCACCTTCGAGATCGACGAGTACGTCGTGCAGTCGCTGCGCGCCGGGGCCTCCGGCTTCCTCGGCAAGGGCGCCGAGCCCGAGGAACTGCTCTCCGCGATCCGCGTCGCGGCGGCCGGCGAGGCGCTGCTGTCGCCCGTCGCGACCAAGGGGCTGATCGCCACCTTCCTCGCCGAGAGCGAGGGCCCGGACGCGGCCTCCGGCGGCTACCAGGCGGAGCGGCTGGCCGCGCTGACCGGGCGCGAGCGCGAGGTGCTGATCCAGGTCGCGGGCGGCCACTCCAACGACGAGATCGGCGAGCGGCTGGAGGTCAGCCCGCTGACCGTCAAGACCCATGTGAACCGGGCCATGGCCAAGCTGGGCGCCCGCGACCGGGCCCAATTGGTGGTCATCGCCTACGAAACCGGACTCGTACGCCCAAGGGTGGAGTGACCCTTAGGGGCGCGTACTGCGCCTGCGGTACACGCCCGGTACGAGAATCGACCTGCGAGCGAGGTATTCACGCCGGGGCACGGGCGATGGTAGAGGCGGGCCGCTGCCGCGCCCGCCGATCCGCTCGGCAAGATCCGCTCAGCAAACAGAAGAGAGAGCCACCACCCATGTCCTGGCTGTCCAGAATCAGCCTCGTACAGCGGGGACTGATAGCTCTGATGGCGATAGTCGCCGTCGTGTTCGGGGCCATCGCCATCCCGCAGCTCAAGCAGCAGTTGCTGCCGACCATCGACCTGCCCATGGTGTCGGTGATCGCGCCGTACCAGGGCGCGTCCCCGGACGTGGTCGAGAAGCAGGTCGTCGAACCGCTGGAGAACAGCATCAAGGCGGTCGACGGCATCACCGGCGTCACCTCCACCGCCAGCGAGGGCTCGGCCGTCATCATGGCCAAGTTCGACTACGGCAACGGCTCCGACAAGCTCGTCGCCAACGTCCAGCAGGCCGTCAACCGGGCCTCCTCGCAGCTTCCCAAGGACGTCGACCCGCAGGTCGTCGCGGGCTCCACCGACGACATCCCGACCGTCGTGCTCGCCGCCTCCTCGACCGAGGACCAGCAGGCGCTCGCCGACAAGCTGGACCGCAGCGTCGTACCGGCGCTCAAGAACATCGACGGCGTCGGCCAGGTCAACGTGGACGGCGTGCGGGAGCGCGTCGTCGCCGTCACCCCCGACGACGCCAAGCTCGCCGCGGCCGGGCTGACCCCCGCCGCCCTCGGGCAGACGCTGGAGGCGAACGGCGCGTCCGTACCGGCCGGCGCGTTCTCCGAGGCCGGCAAGAGCCGCACCGTGCAGGTCGGCGGCGGCTTCACCTCGCTGAAGCAGATCGAGGACCTGCGGATCAACCCGGCCGCCGCGCCGGGCGCGGACGGCAAGGGCGGCAAGCCCGTACGGGTCGGCGACATCGCCACCGTCGAGCAGCGGCCGGCGGCCCCCACCTCCATCACCCGCACCGACGGCAAGCCCAGCCTCGGCATCGCCATCACCATGGACCACGACGGCAGCGCCGTCGCGATCTCCGACGCCGTCAAGGACAAGCTGCCGCAGCTCCGCGCGGACCTTGGCGCCGACGCCAAGCTGACCGTCGTCAGCGACCAGGGCCCCGCGGTCTCCAAGTCCATCGACGGCCTGACGACGGAGGGCCTGCTCGGCCTCCTCTTCGCCGTCGTGGTGATCCTGGTCTTCCTCGCCTCGCTGCGCTCCACGCTGGTCACGGCGATCTCCATCCCGCTGTCCGTGCTGCTCACGCTGATCGTGCTGTGGACCCGGGACCTGTCGCTCAACATGCTCACCCTGGGCGCCCTCACGATCGCCATCGGCCGCGTCGTCGACGACTCGATCGTGGTCCTGGAGAACATCAAGCGCCATCTGTCCTACGGCGAGGAGCGCCAGCAGGCGATCCTGACGGCGGTCCGCGAGGTCTCCGGCGCCGTCACCGCCTCCACCCTCACCACGGTCGCGGTGTTCCTGCCGATCGGCCTGGTCGGCGGCATGGTGGGCGCGCTCTTCGGCTCGTTCTCGCTGACCGTCTCGGTGGCGCTGCTGGCCTCCCTGCTGGTGTCGCTGACGGTCGTTCCCGTCCTGTCGTACTGGTTCCTGCGCGGGCCCGTCGGAGATGCAGCCAGCGAGGGCGCCGACCCGGAGGAGCTGCGGCGCAAGGCCGAGGAGAAGGAGACCCGCGGTCGGCTCCAGCGGCTGTACGTGCCGGTGCTCGGCTTCGCGACCCGGCGCCGCGTCACCAGCCTGGTGATCGCCGTCCTGGTGCTCGTCGCCACCTTCGGCATGGCCCCCCTGCTGAAGACCAACTTCATCGACGGCGGCGAGCAGGAAAGCCTCTCCGTCAAGCAGGAACTCCCCCCTGGCACCAGCCTGGAGGCGGCCGACGCGGCGGCCAAGAAGGTCGAGAAGCTCCTCGACGGCGTCGCCGGCGTCAAGGACTACCAGGTCACCGTCGGCTCGTCCGGCATCATGGCGGCCTTCGGCGGCGGTACGGGCGCCAACCAGGCCTCGTACGAGGTCAAGCTGAAGGACTCCGGCAAGGCGGACGCCGTCACCGACACCCTCCGCGCCGGCCTCAAGAAGCTCGACGGCATCGGCCGCACCACCGTCTCGGCGGGCGGCGGCTTCGGCGACCAGGACCTGAGCGTGGTGGTCAAGGCCCCCGACGCGAAGACCCTCAAGTCGGCGTCGGAGAGCGTGCGTTCCGCGGTGGCGGGCCTCGACCACGTCACCGACGTCCGCAGCGACCTCTCGCAGAGCGTGCCCCGCATCTCCGTCAAGGGCAACGACAAGGCCGCCGCGGCGGGCTTCACCGAGACCAGCCTCGGGCAGACCGTGGCGCAGGCGGTGCGCGGCACCACCAGCGGCAAGGCGGTCCTCGACGACACCGAGCGCGACGTGGTGGTGAAGTCGGCCCACCCGGCCACCACCCTGGACGAGTTGAAGAACCTCCAGCTCGGCTCCCCGGCGGGCAAGGTGCGGCTCGGCGACATCGCCGAGGTCAAGGTCGTGCCCGGCCCGGTCCAGATGACCCGCATCGACGGCGCGCGGGCGGCGACGATCACCGCCAAGCCGACCGGCGACAACACCGGAGCGGTCTCCACGGCCCTCCAGAGCAAGATCGACAAGCTGAAGAAGACGCTGCCCAAGGGCGCGACCGTCGACATCGGCGGCGTCTCCTCGGACCAGAACGACGCCTTCGCCAAGCTGGGCCTCGCCATGCTGGCCGCCATCGCCATCGTCTTCATGGTGCTGGTCGCAACGTTCCGCTCGCTCATCCAGCCGCTGATCCTGCTGGTCTCCATCCCGTTCGCGGCGACCGGCGCGATCGGCCTGCTGGTCGCCACCGGCACCCCGATGGGCGTCCCGGCGATGATCGGCATGCTGATGCTCATCGGCATCGTGGTCACCAACGCGATCGTGCTGATCGACCTGATCAACCAGTACCGCCGGCAGGGCCTCCCAGTCGTCGAGGCCGTCGTCGAGGGCGGCCGGCACCGGTTGCGCCCGATCCTGATGACCGCCCTCGCGACGATCTTCGCGCTGCTGCCGATGGCGCTGGGCGTCACCGGAGAGGGCGGCTTCATCTCCCAGCCGCTGGCCGTGGTCGTCATCGGCGGCCTCGTCACCTCGACGCTGCTCACGCTGCTGCTCGTGCCGACGCTCTACACCATGGTCGAGCTGCGCAAGGAGCGCCGGGCCAAGAAGAAGGCCGCCAAGCGCGACCGGAAGAACGGCGCCCCCGCCCGGAGCGAGGACGACCGCGCCCCGGAGACCGCGGGCGTCTGACGCCCCCGCCTCCCGCGCACGGAGCCCCCACGGCCGCGATGGCCGTGGGGGCTCCCGCCGTGTTCCGGCGCGCTGCGGGGGTACGAGCGCCCCCGCGGGTAGCCTCGTCGCGTACCCGCGCCGACCGCGGGTCCACCACCAGCGGATCCAGCACGTCCAGCACGTCCAGTACGTCCGGCAGAGCGAGCAGGGGGCCGTCTTGGCAGCAGCGACACTACATACGGGCCGGGTCGAGGTCGCCGACACCGCGCGGGGCGTCGGCGGGCTGGCGGCCGATGACTGGGCGGAGGCCGTCGCGGTCACCACGGGCGGCTCGTCGCTGTCCCCGCGCTCGCCGGAGCAGTGGGCCAGATCCGTCTTCGAGGACGCCCCCGGCCCGGTGCGCTGGTTCCTGGTCACCGGCTGGCGCTCGGTGCTCCGCCTGCGGCTCGGCCCGCGCCCCGCCCCCACCCATGTGCTCGGCTGGCGCATCCTGACGATGGCGACGGACGTGATCGTCCTGGAGCTGACCTCGCCGCTCATGACCGCCCGCCTCGTCCTGCGCGCCGAGGCGGCCCGCGTGGTCATGACCACCTTCGTCCGCTACGAACACCGCGCGGCCCCCGCCATCTGGTCCCTCGCCGCCCTCATCCACCGCCGAGCCGTCCCCTACCTCCTCAAGCGCGCGGCGGCCCAGCCCCCGAAACCCCGCTGAGGGTGCGGGCCGGGCCCGTATCCGCACCGATGGGGCCGGGCCCGGGCCGGTACCGATGGGGCCGGGCCCGGGCCGGTACCGACGGGCCCGGGCCCGGGCCCGTCTTCAGACGATCGTCGGCCCGCCCGGCATGACCGCGGTGAACGTGCCGAGCTCCGCCCGTTCCCGCTGCATCCGCGTCAGCTTCCGTACGAAGAGGATCGCGAGCGCGGCCGCCGCGAGGTTCAGCAGGTCGCCGAGCATCACGGTTCCCGCGGCCTGCTGGAGCGATTCCGGGGTGTCCGCGCGGTTGTAGAGGGTCTGGGCCGTCCTGCCCACCGCCAGTGACAGCAGCCACAGCAGCCACCAGGCGCGCACGGGCGCGCGGGAGATCTCGCGCAGCGTGCCCTCCGGTGTCTGCGGAGCGCTGGCCTGCCAGGTCTCGGCGGCCACGCGGAAGGGCAGCCAGAGGTTGGCGAAGGGGACGAACCAGCCGCCGATGGACCAGCCGCGGCCCAGGGTGCAGATGTCCTGCGTGAAGATCTCGGCGTTCGTCCGGACCCGGTAGAACCAGATGATGAAGACCACGGCGGTGGCGGTCGTGGCCAGCCCCTGAAGGCGGCCGGCCGTCGTGTAGAGGTCGTCGGCCCGCTTCAACTCGCCGGCCTGAATGGTCAGAAAGTCGTCCAGCAGCGAATAGATGTGGGAGTCCGCGTAGAGCGCGAAGAGGTCGCAGGCGGCGACCACGCCGAACAGCACGGTGACGGCCGTCGCGAGGCCGACGGGCGACCGGAGAACGGGGCCGCCGGCCGGGTACGGCGCGGGAGCGCCGAGCGGCGGGCCGACGGGGTGGTGAGACATGACGGAGATCCCCCCAGGGACGAAGAGGCCGCCCTCGGGGGCGGCTCGCAGAGGAGGAACGTACGCCATACTTCATGCGGTATCCAATTATTTGCCCGTGGCCTATGACTCCAGGGCGAATTGGGTGATTCGGTGGTCGCGGCCCAGGGCTCGTACGCAGTCGGCTATGAGGGCGGGGCGGGCGCGGTCGGCTTCGGTTATGGCTTCGGGGCGGCCGGTCTCGGTCAGGCTGGTCAGGTGGGACTCGCGGCTGCCCAGGGTGTCCGGGTGGTACGGGCCGAGCACGCGGGCCCGGTCGGCGGCCAGCGCGGCGTAGCGGCTCGCCTCGCCGTCGTGTTCGCCGAACTCGCAGTGTTCGGCGGCCTCTTCGTCCCGGCACGCGAACGTGTCCGGGTGGTCGGGCCCCAGAGCGTCGGCGTGCTCGGCCGCCAACTCGGCCCACAGCCGCAGCAACCGCCGATGGCCGTCCGGCGCGGGCGGCTCGTGCGCGGTGCGGTGGTCGAGCTTGTACGCGCGGCAGACGCACGCGACATGGCGGCGGCGCAGCCGCAGCGTCCGGGGGTGCCGGGGGCCCAGCAGTCGCGTCTGCCGCTCCACCAGCGACGCGAGGGCCGTCGGCGCCTCTTGCGCCGCCGCCCCCTCGTACTCCTCCAGCCGCTCCATCGCCTGAACGGCCAGTACGTCGATGGTCACTTGGTCGTCCGGGCCCAGCGCCCGGAGGCAGTCGGCGGCCAGCGGGTCGGCGAGGTCGAGTACGCGCTCGACGCAGCCGACGTGCTGGTGCGCGTACTCGACGAGGTCGCGCCGGGCCGCCAGCGCGGCGGGGTGCCCGGGCCCCGACGCCCGGCCCGCCTCGGCGGCGACGGCGCGCAGCCGCTTTGCCTCGCGCCGTTCCAGCGCGTCGCGCCGTGCGGTCTCGGCGTCGTGTTCGGCCTCCGACCACGTCAGGGCTTCGAGGTCGAGGGCGGGTTCGGAGGGGGAGGGGGCGTCGGGGGCTGACATGGCTGTGACCCTGCCAGAGCGGCCGCCGCCGCACCACCGCGTTCCGCACCGGCCCGCCGACCTGCGCGTACGGACCGGAGCGCGGATGGGCCGCGGGGGCGTACGGGCAGGAAGGGTGTATTGGCCGGCAGGGCGTACGGGCAAGGAGGACGTACGGGCCGGCAGGGCGTACGGGCCGGCGCGCCGGTGTTACGGGAGGGCCAGCATCCGCTCCAGGGCCAGCTTCGAGAAGGCCGCGACCTCCGGGTCGACCTCGATGCGGTTGACGACCTTGCCGTCGGCGAGCGATTCCAGGGCCCAGACCAGGTGCGGCAGGTCGATGCGGTTCATCGTGGAGCAGAAGCAGACCGTCTTGTCGAGGAAGACGATCTCCTTATTCCCGGCGGCCTCGTCGGCGAAGCGGTTCGCGAGCCGCCGCACGAGGTTGAGCTCCGTGCCGATGGCCCACTTCGAACCGGCGGGGGCGGCCTCCAGGGTCTTGATGATGTACTCCGTCGAGCCGACGAGGTCCGCCGCCGCGACGACCTCGTGCCGGCACTCGGGGTGCACCAGCACATTGACGCCGGGTATGCGCTCGCGCACGTCCCGTACGGACTCCAGGGAGAACCGGCCGTGCACCGAGCAGTGCCCGCGCCACAGGATCACCTTGGCCGCCCGCAGCTCGTCGGCGGTGAGCCCGCCGCCCGGCTTGTGCGGGTTGTAGAGGACGCAGTCGTCGAGTGACAGCCCCAGATCGCGTACCGCGGTGTTGCGGCCGAGGTGCTGGTCCGGGAGGAAGAGGACCTTCTCGCCCTGCGCGAAGGCCCACTTCAGGGCGCGCTCCGCGTTGGAGGAGGTGCAGATCGTGCCGCCGTGCTTGCCGGTGAACGCCTTGATGTCGGCGGACGAGTTCATGTACGAGACGGGGACGGTCGTCCCGGCCACGCCGGCGTCCGTGAGGACGTCCCAGCACTCGGCGACCTGCTCGGCCGTGGCCATGTCGGCCATCGAGCAGCCCGCGGCCAGGTCGGGCAGGACGACCTGCTGGTCGTCGCCGGTGAGGATGTCGGCGGACTCGGCCATGAAGTGCACGCCGCAGAAGACGATGTACTCGGCGCCGGGCCGGGCGGCCGCGTCGCGCGCGAGCTTGAAGGAGTCCCCGGTGACGTCCGCGAACTCGATGACCTCGTCGCGCTGGTAGTGGTGGCCGAGGACGAAGACCTTGTCCCCGAGCCGGGCCTTGGCCGCGCGGGCGCGCTCCACCAGATCCGGGTCGGAGGGCGCCGGCAGATCGCCGGGGCACTCCACGCCGCGCTCGCTCCGGGGGTCGGCCTCGCGGCCCAGAAGCAGTAGCGCCAGCGGCGAGGGCTGGACATCCAGGGGTTGGGCGGTGGTCACGACACGCACCCTTTCTCTTCCGCGAAACAGCCTTGTCGTCAATTTGACGCTATCTATCATATCTGCTTCACGTCACTTTGACGATGGGCCTTGTGTCAATGTGACGCACCCCGCTCGTGGTGATCTCCGGCGACGACCGCGACGGGCGGCCGGCGGCCGTAGCCCGGCGCCTGGAGTCCGGCGCCTGGAGTCCGGAGCCCGGCGGCCGGAGCCCGGCGCCTGGAGTCCGGAGCCCGGCGGCCCGTACCCGTAAGAGGGGTGGTGTGCGAGCATGAATGGAGAGAGAAAGTGCTGGGCCCGGAATGAATCCGGGGTGCCGGAGGTTGCATCCGACGGCAAGCGGTCCGAACAACCCGGGAGAGAACCAGATGAGCGTTCAGGACGAGACCACCGTGAGCGACGGCATCATCCTGTCGGACGCCGCCGCGTCGAAGGTCAAGGCCCTGCTGGACCAGGAAGGCCGCGACGACCTCGCGCTGCGCGTCGCCGTCCAGCCCGGAGGCTGTTCCGGCCTGCGCTATCAGCTCTTCTTCGACGAGCGCTCGCTCGACGGCGACGTCGTGAAGGACTTCGACGGCGTGAAGGTGGTCACCGACCGGATGAGCGCCCCGTACCTGGGCGGCGCCTCCATCGACTTCGTCGACACCATCGAGAAGCAGGGCTTCACGATCGACAACCCGAACGCCACGGGCTCCTGCGCCTGCGGCGACTCCTTCAGCTGAACCGGCCGGCCGGCGCGCACGGCCGGTACGGACGACGACAGAAGGCGGCGGCCCCACCAGGGCCGCCGCCTTCGTCATGCGCACGCCGTCGGACCGCGTCATCTGTCGCTTCTTCCACTTCTCACTGCGAGCGCCCCTTACTCGTCCGGCCCTTACGTCTCCGGCCTGTTACTTCCCCGGTCCCTTACTTCTTCGGCACCGCCTGGCCCGTCATCGCGTCCACGACCTTCCGGCCGTCCAGCGGCTTGTCCAGGCGCACCGTCTCATCGAACCCCTTCGCCATCATCACGCACATCCGCCCCGGGTGCTTCTCCTTGCCCGTCACGCTCACCGTGACCGACCCGGCGGACTGGTCCCGCGCCGCGGCGGTGTAGTCGCTGCACACCCCGCCCCAGAAGTGCAGCGTGAGCGTCCTGTTGTCCTTACCGCTCACGCTGTACGAGGCGATGCGCGTCGCCCCGGACGCGGCGGGACCCGACGACGGCCCGGAGGGCGCGGGCGACTCCGCCCCTGGCCGCGCCTCCTTGATGTATTTGGGATCGACGGCGGGCTGGTCCACGGTGAAGGTGCTCGCCTCGTCCGCCTTGTCTGCCTTGTCGTGGGTGCCCGGCACCTGCGTGGCGAAGAGCCAGGAGGGCACCAGCGCCTGCCGCCCCGCGACGGACCGCGCCGCCAGGGCGAACGTCGCCCCGCGCACGGCCACCGGATCGGGCTTCGCCTTCGGGGCGCAGGGGAGCGTCGAAGCGCTCTTTCCGGGCTTTCCGGCGCCCTCTTCAGCGCCCTTCTCAGAGCCCTCCTCGGTGCTTTTCTCCGTGCTCTTGCCGGCCACCGCCGTGAGCGGTGCCGCCGTGGCGCAGCCGCCGATGCCGACCTGGCCGTTCCCGGCGCGCTTGTTCAGCTCGTCGAGGGCGGCGCTCGCGCTGATCACCGGGTAGGTGCGGGTCTTCTCCGGCTTCGCCAACTGCCCGCTGCCGCCGGTCATCTGCCCGTCCGAGCCGACCTGGAGGCTGGTCTGCCAGCCGTACGTCGGCAGGCCGCCCAGCACCGGGTCGGCCTTCACCACCCGCGTCGCGCCGAAGTGCTGCGCCGCGTCGAGCTTCGCGTCCCGCTGCCCGACCGACTCCAGCACGGGCTCCGCCGCGCGCTTCGCCGCCGCCTCGGACACGGGCTCGGAGCCGCCGTCCGCCGCCCCCGAACCATCGCGGTACGTCGGGCAGGTGCTCGTACCGGAACCGGAACCGGAACCCGTCGCGGGTGCCGTACCGGAACCGGCGTCGGGGGCCGCGTCCGGCCGGGCGCCCGGCGGGTGCTCGCAGTGCGAGCCGCCCAGCGTGCCGTAGCGCGCGTACGACCAACTGCCCGGTCCCTTGTGGCTCACCTGGAGCGAGGGCCCGCCCTTGCCCTGGGCGGCCCCGACCTTCCAGGTGGCGCCGTCGAGCCGCGGCGTGCCCGGCACGCGCAGGGCCTTCGCCAGCCGGGCGACCTGCTCCCGGCCGATGTCGTCCTGGGAGAGATAGACCGGCGCCGACTCCGGGCCGTCCGGCAGCTTTCCGGTCGCCCGATAGCGCGCGTTTCCGTGCGGGTCCGGTTCGCCGGGCGCGATCCCCCGCGAACCCGGGTCCTGGGAACTCGGGTCCTGCGAACCCTGCGCGGCCCCGCGTACGTAACCGTCGAGAGCCAAGGGGGGTGGTGCGCCGTCCTCGCCGGGCGTGGCCGAGCCACCGCCGTCGCCGGCGGTCGAGGCCCAGTAGGCCCCGCCACCGCCGGCCAGCAGCACCGCGGCCGCCACCGAGACGACCACCAGCGGCGACCGGCGCCGCCGCGGCGTGCTGTCGGGGGGATCCTGGGTGCTCACAACATCGCTCCTTCAACTCCGCTCAATGTGTACTGCCCCATCCCCCGTGAGGGGGACGGGAATTGGACGGAGCGGGGGAGCGGGCGGTTCCATCCGCCGGTTCGGCCCTCGGTTCAGCCGCCGGTTCGGTCGCGGTTCAGTCGCCGTACTCGGACATTCCGTCCAGCAGCCGGGCCGAGGAGACCGGCACCGAGACGCCGTGGAGGCGCGTCGGCGGTACGGGCGCCGGCGCGGGGCCGGGCGCGGCGGTCTCCGGCGGCGTCCACCGCGAGGCCATGCGGGCGCAGTCGCCCCGCAGCTCGGCGAGCGACTCCGGCTCGGCGGCGGGGAGTGTGACGGGGTTCACAGGATTCGGCATATCCGCACCGTACGCACCACCCGACCCGCGAAGAAAGACCTACTATTGGGTAGTTTTGGCCGGTCGGAAAGGCGAATGCGCACCCGGTAGCTTGGACTGGCTGTTTTCTGTTTCCCTCTGCGTTCCGCGCTACGTCCCCCGCACGTTTCCTCTCCGCGCCTCTTCACCTTCCCCCTTCCTTCCTCGCTCCCTTCCTTCCTCGCTCCCTTCCTTCCTCCCTCCCTTCCTTACCGACTCCCGCCCTTCCTTTCCTTACTCCGCCCCTTCGCCCCGCAGGAGCACCCGCCGTGCGTATCGCTGTCACCGGCTCCATCGCCACCGACCATCTGATGACCTTCCCCGGCCGCTTCGCCGACCAGCTCGTGGCCGACCAGTTGCATACGGTCTCCCTCTCCTTCCTCGTCGACGACCTCGACGTCCGCCGCGGCGGCGTCGCGCCCAACATCTGCTACGGCATGGGGCTGCTCGGCCTCAGCCCGATCCTGGTCGGCGCGGCCGGCGAGGACTTCGCCGACTACCGCGCCTGGCTCGACCGGCACGGCGTCGACACCGGCTCCGTCCACATCTCCGACGTGCTGCACACCGCCCGGTTCGTCTGCACCACGGACACCGACCACAACCAGATCGCGTCCTTCTACACCGGCGCGATGAGCGAGGCCCGCCAGATCGAGCTGCAGCCCGTCGCCGACCGCGTCGGCGGCCTCGACCTCGTGCTGATCGGCGCGGACGACCCCGACGCGATGCTCCGCCACACGCAGGAATGCCGCTCGCGCGGCATCCCGTTCGCCGCCGACCCCTCCCAGCAGCTCGCCCGGATGCCCGGCGAGGACATCCGGGTGCTGGTGGAGGGCGCCGCGTACCTCTTCACCAACGAGTACGAGAAGGCCCTCATCGAGTCCAAGACGGGCTGGACGGCCGACGAGATCCTGGCCAAGGTCGACACCCGCATCACCACCCTGGGGGCCAGCGGGGTGCGCATCGAGCGCGTCGGCGAGCCCGTCATCGAGGTCGGCTGCGCGGAGGAGGAGGCGAAGGTCGACCCCACCGGCGTCGGCGACGCCTTCCGCGCGGGCTTCCTCGCGGGCACCGCCTGGGGCCTCTCCCTGGAGCGCTCCGCCCAGCTCGGCTGCATGCTCGCCACGCTCGTCATCGAGACGCTCGGCACCCAGGAGTACGAGCTGCGCCGGGGCCACTTCATGGAGCGCTTCACCAAGGCGTACGGCGAGGAGGCCGCCGCCGACGTACAGGCGCACCTGTCCTGACGCCATCCGCGTGACGCGGTCGCAGGCCCCCTCCCGCCGGGCGGGGGCCAGGCCCTACCCCTCCCGGCGGCGCACCGTATAAGCGGTGCCGCGCTCCGCCGCGCGCTCCCCGGCGTACTCGTGGCCGCGCATCTCGCACCACGCCGGGATGTCCAGGCGCGCCGCCTCGTCGTCCGCCAGCACCGTGACGGTCCCGCCGACCGGGACGTCGCCGATGACCTTGGCCAGCTCGATCACCGGGAGCGGGCAGCGCTTGCCCAGCGCGTCGACGACGAGGCCGGGGGCGGCACTGGAAGGGGCGGCAGGGGCAGAAGGGGCAGAAGCGGAAGCGGGGGAAGCGGGGGAAGCAGGGGAAAGGGCGGAAGCGGAGGGCGCCGACAGATGCTCGCGGACCGACGCCACCGTCTCCGGGAGCACCGCCAAGAAGCGCTCCACGTCCTTTGCCGAGGCCCCCGCCGGCAGCGACACCCGCACATTGCCCTCGGAGAGCACCCCCATCGCCCGCAGCACATGGCTCGGCGTCAGCGTGCTCGACGTGCAGGAGGAGCCGGACGACACGGAGAACCCGGCGCGGTCCAGGGCGTGCAGCAATGTCTCCCCGTCGACATAGAGACAGGAGAACGTCACCAGGTGGGGGAGCCGGCGCACCGGGTCGCCGACCACCTCCACATCCGGCACCAGCTCCGGCACCCGCGCCCGGATCCGGTCCACCAGTGCCCGCAGCCGCGCGCCCTCGGCCGCCGCGGACGCCCGTACGGCCCGTAGCGAGGCCGCCGCCGCCACGATGGCGGGCAGGTTCTCGAAGCCCGGCGCGCGACCCGACTCCCGCTCGTCCGCCGGCCCCTGGGGCGCGAACCGCACCCCCTTGCGCACGGCCAGCAGCCCGACCCCCGGGGGGCCGCCCCACTTGTGCGCGCTCGCGGTCAGCAGCGACCAGCCCGCCGGGGCGGGGCCCCAGCCCAGCGACTGGGCGGCGTCCACGAGCAGCGGCACCCCGGCCGCCCGGCACGCCTCGGCGGCCTCGGCCGCCGGCTGCTCCGTGCCCACCTCGTGGTTGGCGCTCTGGAGCACGGCCAGCGCGGTGTCCGGGCGCAGCGCCGCCGCGTACGCCGCCGGGTCGGCCCGGCCCGTACGGTCCACCGCGACCTCGGTGACCGAACCGCCCGCGGCCTCGTGGACCGCGGCCGAATGGAGTACCGACGAGTGTTCGACGGCGCTCACGATCAGGTGGCGGCCGACACGCCGACGTCCCGCGAGGGCGCCGGCCATCCCGTCGTGCACGGCGCGCGTCCCCGAGGCGGTGAAGACCAGCTCGTCGGGGCGGCACCCCGCCTCCTCGGCGGCGGTGGCGCGCGCGGCGTCCAGCAGCAGCCGGGCACGCCTGCCCTCGCGGTAGAGGCGGGCCGGGTCGGCCCACCCCTCGTCCAGCGCGGCGAGCAGCGCCTCGCGGGCGACGGGGTGCAGGGGAGCGGCTGACGCGGCATCGAAGTAGGGCACGTTCCGAACGCTAGCGCCCGGCCCCGGCAAGGGGTGCGGCGCGGCCCGCGGAGCGACCTGACGGACCTCCAGATCGCTCGCGGAGCGGGGGATTCCACCCCTTCGGGGAGTAGCGCGGCGCGTTGGGCACCCTCCCCGCGCGACCCCAAATAGCGTCCAGTAGGGTTTGGTCCGCATAAACATCCAAACCCCTGCCCGCGCCGGGCCGGCGACCGACCCATCAGACGGCCGCAGCCGGAACCGCGGGCGAGACTCTCGGGAAGGCGCTACGTGAGTCCCAACGGCTCCGACCGCTCGTCGCGGCGCCCGGTGCGGCGGAAGCTGCTGCAGGCGCTGGCCGCGGGCTTGGTCCTGGCGACCGCCACCGGTTGCACATCCAAGGACTTCCCCCGCCTCGGAATGCCCACCCCCGTCACGGAAGAGGCGCCGCGGATCCTCTCCCTGTGGCAGGGCTCGTGGGCGGCTGCGCTCGCCACGGGCGTACTGGTGTGGGGCCTGATCCTGTGGAGTGTCATCTTCCACCGACGCTCCAGGACCAAGGTCGAGGTTCCCCCGCAGACCCGGTACAACATGCCGATCGAGGCGTTGTACACCGTGGTCCCGATCATCATCGTCGCGGTGCTCTTCTACTTCACCGCCCGTGACGAGAACAAGCTGATGACCAACCCCAAGAAGCCGGACCACGTCGTGAACGTGGTGGGCTTCCAGTGGAGCTGGGCCTTCAACTATCTGGAGGACGTGAAGGGCAGTCCCCGGCCGTCGAAGCCGCTCCGCGACAACAAGGAACTCGCCGCCATCCCGGACCGGTACCTGGCGAAGGCGCCCCAGAACGCCGGCGGCGTCTACGAGGTCGGCACGCCGGCCACGAGGGACCCTGACACCAACAACCCGGGCCCGACGCTGTGGCTGCCGAAGGGCGAGACCGTCGAGTTCGTCCTCACCTCGCGGGATGTCATCCACTCGTTCTGGGTGGTGCCGTTCCTGATGAAGCAGGATGTCTTCCCGGCGCACACCAACAGCTTCACGGTGACCCCGAACAAGGAGGGCACCTTCCTCGGCAAGTGCGCCGAGCTGTGCGGCGTGGACCACTCCCGCATGCTCTTCAACGTGAAGGTCGTCTCTCCCCAGGAGTACAAGGCGCACCTTGAGGAGCTGGCGAAGAAGGGTCAGACCGGTTACCAGCCGGCGGGCATCGCGCAGACGGATCACGCGAAGAACGCGGAGACCAAGAACAAGTGAGCATCCTCAACGAACCCCAGGGTGCCGCCGCCGACACGGCTCCGGCAGCACCGCCCGTACGCCAGAAGCAACCCGGCGCCGCCGTGGTCAAGTGGCTCACCACCACCGACCACAAGACGATCGGCACGCTGTATCTGGTCACGTCGTTCGCGTTCTTCTGCATCGGCGGCGTCATGGCGCTGCTCATGCGCGCCGAACTCGCCCGTCCCGGCACGCAGATCATGTCGAACGAGCAGTTCAACCAGGCGTTCACGATGCACGGCACGATCATGCTGCTGATGTTCGCGACGCCGCTGTTCTCCGGATTCGCGAACTGGATCATGCCGCTCCAGATCGGCGCGCCCGACGTGGCGTTCCCGCGGCTGAACATGTTCGCCTACTGGCTCTACCTCTTCGGCTCGCTCATCGCGGTGGGCGGCTTCCTGACCCCGGACGGCGCGGCCGACTTCGGCTGGTTCGCCTACTCCCCGCTGTCGGACGCGATCCGCTCGCCGGGCGTCGGCGCCGACATGTGGATCATGGGTCTGGCCCTCTCCGGCTTCGGTACGATCCTCGGCTCGGTCAACTTCATCACCACGATCATCTGCATGCGCGCTCCCGGCATGACGATGTTCCGGATGCCGATCTTCTGCTGGAACGTCCTGCTGACCGGTGTGCTGGTCCTGCTGGCCTTCCCCGTCCTCGCCGCCGCGCTGCTCGCCCTGGAGGCGGACCGCAAATTCGGCGCGCAGGTCTTCGAGGCCGCCAACGGCGGCGCCCTGCTCTGGCAGCACCTCTTCTGGTTCTTCGGCCACCCAGAGGTCTACATCATCGCGCTGCCATTCTTCGGCATCATTTCCGAGGTCATTCCGGTCTTCTCCCGCAAGCCGATGTTCGGCTACATCGGGCTGATCGCCGCGACGATTTCCATCGCCGGCCTCTCGGTGACCGTCTGGGCGCACCACATGTACGTCACCGGCGGCGTGCTATTGCCATTCTTCTCCTTTATGACCTTCCTTATCGCGGTACCGACCGGTGTGAAGTTCTTCAACTGGATCGGCACCATGTGGAAGGGCTCGCTGAGTTTCGAAACACCGATGCTCTGGGCCATCGGCTTCCTGATCACCTTCACCTTCGGTGGTCTGACCGGTGTCATTCTGGCCTCGCCGCCGATGGACTTCCACGTCTCCGACTCGTACTTCGTGGTCGCGCACTTCCACTACGTCATCTTCGGCACCGTGGTCTTCGCGATGTTCTCCGGCTTCCACTTCTGGTGGCCGAAGTTCACCGGCAAGATGCTGGACGAGCGGCTCGGGAAGATCACCTTCTGGACGCTGTTCGTGGGCTTCCACGGCACGTTCCTGGTGCAGCACTGGCTGGGCGTCGAGGGCATGCCGCGCCGCTACGCGGACTACCTCGCGGCGGACGGCTTCACCACGCTGAACACCATCTCGACGATCAGCTCGTTCCTGCTCGGCCTGTCGATACTGCCGTTCTTCTACAACGTCTGGAAGACCGCCAAGTACGGCAAGAAGGTCGAGGTCGACGACCCCTGGGGCTACGGCCGCTCGCTGGAGTGGGCGACCTCCTGCCCGCCGCCGCGGCACAACTTCCTCACGCTGCCGCGCATCCGCTCCGAATCCCCGGCGTTCGACCTGCACCACCCGGAGATCGCGGCGCTCGACCAGCTTGAGAACGTCCCCGGGGCGCAGGACGACAAGGCTCTCGCGGGCGGCAAGGAGGCCGGCAAGTGAAGATCCAAGGACGGATGTTCATCTGGCTCGCCCTCTTCATCCTCGTCATGGCGATCGTCTATGGCGTGTGGTCGAAGGAGGCGGCCGGTACCACGGCGCTCTTCATGGCCTTCGGCCTGAGCATCATGATCGGCTACTACCTGGCCTTCACGGCTCGCCGGGTGGACGCCGGAGCGCAGGACAACAAGAACGCGGACGTCGCCGACGACGCCGGTGAGCTGGGCTTCTTCTCCCCGCATAGCTGGCAGCCGCTGTCCCTGGGCATCGGTGGCGCGCTCGCCTTCATGGGCGTCATCTTCGGCTGGTGGCTGATGTACTTCTCGGCCCCGATCATCCTGGTCGGCCTGTTCGGCTGGGTGTTCGAGTACTACCGCGGCGAGAACGCGAACCAGTAACCCGTCCGGCGCACAGCGCGGAACCGGCCCCCGCACACCCCACGGTGTGCGGGGGCCGACCCATTTGCACCCGCCCCGCGAGCCGCGGCCGCCGATCCTCCCTACCGTGTGACCATGAGTCACACTCCTCGCTGCCGGACCGTGCTGAGCTGGGCGCTGCTCCTCGCCCCCCTCGCGGTGGGGATCACCGCATGCGGCGGCTCGTCGTCCGACCCGCTGGCCGACAAGCCGTACGACGCGGCCGGCCAGGTCGCCCTCGCGGGCGTCGAGGGCGGCGGCAAGGCCGACCCGGACAAGCCCCTGGAGGTCCGCGCCAAGGGCGAGGACCGGATCACGGACGTCACGGCCACCGACGCGGCCGGGCGGTACGTACGGGGCGAACTCGACGCGGACGGCTCCCACTGGCGCTCCACGGTGCCGCTGGCCGCCGGCGCGCACTACACGGTGCGGGTCAGCACCGAGGACGAGGACGGCGCCCAGGGCCGCCGTACGGTCGGTTTCGACACGGCCCCGGCCGACAACCTGCTGCGGGTCAAGTTCGGCCCGGACAGCGGCACGTACGGCGTCGGACAGCCCGTCACCGCCGAGCTCAGCCGGCCCGTCAAGGACCCCGCCGCCCGCGCGGTGGTCGAGCGGGCCCTGAAGGTCGACTCACAGCCCTCCGTGGAGGGCGCCTGGCACTGGGTGGACGGCCGGACCCTGCACTACCGGCCGCGCGAGTACTGGCCCGCGCACGCCACCGTGCGCGTGCGCAGCGGCCTCGCGGGCATCAAGGTCGGCCCCGGGCTGCACGGCGGCCCCTCGAAGCCCGTGACGCTCCGCACGGGCGACCGGATCGAGGCCATCACGGACGCCGGATCGCACTACATGACGGTGCTGCGCAACGGCAAGGAGATCCGCTCGATCCCCGTCACCACCGGCAAGCCCGGCTTCTCCACCCGCAACGGCGTCAAGGTGGTCCTCGGGCGGGAGTCCTTCGTCCGGATGCAGGGCACCAGCATCGGCATCGCCGAGGGCAGCGCGGACTCCTACGACCTGCCCGTGCACTGGGCCACCCGGGTCACCTGGAGCGGCGAGTACGTGCACGCGGCGCCCTGGTCCACCGGCTCCCAGGGGGCCGCCAACGTCAGCCACGGCTGTACGGGCATGTCCACCGAGGCCGCCCACTGGTTCTTCGACACCGTGCGGGTCGGCGACATCGTCAAGGTCGTCAACAGCGGCGGCGAGATGATGACGCCGTTCGACAACGGCTTCGGCGACTGGAACCTGAACTGGCGGGCGTGGCGCGAGGGAAGCGCCCTGCACGCCGGGGTCCGAGAGGGGAGCGGCCCCGCCGATGCGGCCCGCCTCCGCCCCGGGATGTGAGCCGGCGGGCCGCCGCCCGCCGCGCCCCTCAGGCCCGTACGGCCGTCCGTACGCGCACCAGAGCGGCCAGCGCGTCCGCGAAGGCCACCGGGTCCAGCGGATGCGTCACCGCGGCGTCGGCGCGGCTCCAGGTGGCCAGCCAGGCGTCCTGCGGGCGGCCGATGAGCACCAGCACGGGCGGGCAGTCGAACACCTCGTCCTTGATCTGCCGGCAGACGCCCATGCCGCCCGCGGGGGCGCTCTCGCCGTCGAGCACGCACACGTCGACGCGGTGCTCCGCGAGGGTCTTCAGGACGGCCGGGAGCGTCGCGCACTCCAGGAACTCCACCGGCGGCACGTCGGCGGCGGGGCGGCGCCCGGCGGCCAGCCGCACCTGCTCCCGGGTGCTCGCGTCATCGCTGTAGACCAGCACCGTGGCAGTGGGCTGCATCGTTCCTCCACGCTTCTAGAGAGCACAGTTGTGGGACGGACCGTTGCGCGGATGCTACTCCGCGAGCACCGCGCCGGTGGAGGGTCCGGACCGGACCAAGATCGGGCCGATGGGCCGTCAGGAGGGGTGTGCGCAGGGTGCGCAGGAGGTGGCGCGGGGTGTGCTTCCCCCCTTCGGGGGACCCCCGCAATGGGCCGTACGAGCAGGGCATACGGTCTTGACACACCGAACGGCACCCCCCGGAGTGAGCGCAAGATAAGGGACCGACATAATGTCGGTCGTGGCGACAGCAACAGCAGTAGATACCGGGCATGCGCACCCCTCGGTCAACCGGCCGAACCTCACCAGCGTCGGAACCATCATCTGGCTGAGTTCCGAGCTGATGTTCTTCGCGGCCCTCTTCGCGATGTACTTCACCCTGCGATCGGTGACCGGAGCCGACCACTGGAAGGAAATGGCATCGTCGCTGAACGTTCCGTTCTCGGCGACGAACACCACCATCCTGGTGCTCTCCTCTCTCACGTGTCAGCTCGGCGTGTTCGCCGCCGAGCGGGGCGACGTGAAGAAGTTGCGCACGTGGTTCTCCATCACCTTCGTGATGGGTGCGATCTTCATTGGCGGCCAGATCTTCGAGTACACCGACCTGGTGAAGAAGGACGGGCTCTCGCTCTCCTCGGACCCGTACGGCTCGGTGTTCTACCTGACGACCGGCTTCCACGGCCTGCACGTGACGGGCGGTCTCATCGCCTTCCTGCTGGTCCTGGGCAGGACGTACGCGGCCAAGAGGTTCACTCATCACCAGGCGACGGCGGCCATCGTCGTGTCCTACTACTGGCACTTCGTCGACGTGGTCTGGATCGGGCTCTTTGCCACGATCTACTTGATCAAGTAATCGGTCCCGCACAGGACCACAGTCCAGAAGCATCGACGCAGAAGATCCTGACACCGGGGTAATCCGTGAAAAAGCTCTCCGCACGACGACGCCATCCGCTGGCGGCGGTCGTCGTCCTACTCTTCGCGCTGGCGGTCACTGGGGGGCTGTACGCCGCGTTCGCGCCGGCGGACAAGGCCAAGGCCGAGGACACCGCCCAGTCTCTTGCCATTGAGGAGGGCAAGAAGCTCTACTCCGTCGGCTGCGCAAGCTGCCACGGCACCGGCGGTCAGGGCAGCTCCGACGGCCCGTCCCTGGTGGGCGTGGGCGCCGCCGCCGTGGACTTCCAGGTCCGTACCGGCCGTATGCCGCTGCAGCAGCAGGGCGCGCAGGCGCCCAGCAAGAAGGCCATGTACTCGCAGGCCGAGACCGACCAGCTCGCCGCGTACATCGCCTCGCTCGGCGCGGGTCCCTCGGTTCCGACCAAGGGCCAGTACAACCCGGACGGCGCGGACATCGCCAAGGGCGGGGAACTCTTCCGTACGAACTGCGCCCAGTGCCACAACTTCACCGGCAAGGGCGGCGCGCTCTCGAACGGCAAGTTCGCCCCCTCGCTTGAGGGCGTCGAGCCCAAGCACATCTACGAGGCCATGCAGACCGGCCCGCAGAACATGCCTTCCTTCCCCGACACGACGATGCCGGAGAAGAACAAGAAGGACATCATCGCGTACCTCGGCGCGGTCAACAGCGACAAGTCGGAGAACCCCGGCGGCCTCGAACTGGGCGGGCTCGGCCCGGTCAGCGAGGGTCTGTTCGCCTGGATCTTCGGGCTCGGCGCGCTGATCGCCGTCGCCATCTGGGTCGCCGCCCGGACCGCAAAGGCCAAGAAGTCATGAGTAGCCAAGACATTCCAGAAGAGAACCTGCCGAGCGAGCAGGGCGACGCGCACGACGGCGCGGTCGCCACCACCGCCGACCCGTTCGCCGACCCGGGCCTGCCGCCGCACGAACACCGCGTCCAGGACATCGACGAGCGGGCCGCCAAGCGCTCCGAGCGCGTGATCGCGTTCCTGTTCCTGCTGTCCATGCTGGCCACGGTCGGCTTCATCGCCTCGTACGTGGCACTGCCGGTCGACAAGATCATTTATGTCTACCCGATCGGCCACGTCAGCGCCCTGAACTTCTCGCTGGGGCTCACCCTCGGCGTCGCGCTGTTCTGCATCGGCGCGGGCGCGGTCCACTGGGCCCGCACCCTGATGTCCGACGTGGAGGTCGCCGACGACCGCCACCCGATCTCGGCCGAGCCCGAGGTCAAGGCCAAGGTCCTCGCCGACTTCAAGGCGGGCGCCGAGGAGTCGGCCTTCGGACGCCGCAAGCTGATCCGCAACACCATGTTCGGCGCGCTGGCCCTCGTGCCGCTCTCCGGCGTCGTACTCCTGCGCGACCTCGGCCCGCTGCCGGGCACCAAGCTCCGGCACACCCGCTGGTCCGCGGGGAAGCTGCTGATCAACCAGAACACCAACCAGCCGCTGCGGCCCGAGGACATCTCGGTGGGCTCGCTGACCTTCGCCGTGCCGGAAGGCATGAAGGAGGACGACCACGACTTCCAGCAGGAGGTCGCGAAGGCCGCCCTGATGATCGTCCGGATCCAGCCGGAGAACATCAAGGACAAGAAGGAACTCGACTGGTCGGCGGACGGCATCGTCGCCTACTCGAAGATCTGCACCCACGTCGGCTGCCCCATCAGCCTGTACGAGCAGCAGACGCACCACGTGCTCTGCCCGTGCCACCAGTCGACGTTCGACCTCTCCGACGGCGGCCGGGTCATCTTCGGCCCGGCCGGCCACGCCCTGCCGCAACTGCGGATCAAGGTCAATGAGAAGGGCTACCTAGAGGCGTTGGGCGACTTCGCCGAGCCCGTCGGTCCTTCCTTCTGGGAGCGCGGATGAGTACTGAAAGCAGCAACCGCAAGGCGCCCGCCGGCGAGCGGGTGGCCGACTGGGCCGACGGCCGGCTCGGCATCTACGGCCTGGCCAAGGCCAACATGCGCAAGATCTTCCCGGACCACTGGTCCTTCATGCTGGGCGAGGTCTGCCTCTACAGCTTCATCATCATCATCCTCACGGGTGTGTATCTGACGCTGTTCTTCCACCCGAGCATGCAAGAGGTCACGTACCACGGCTCGTACGTGCCCATGCAGGGCATGAAGATGTCCGACGCCTTCCAGTCGACGCTGCACATCAGCTTCGACGTGCGCGGCGGTCTGCTCATCCGGCAGATCCACCACTGGGGCGCGCTGATCTTCCTCGCGGGGATGTTCGTGCACATGATGCGCGTCTTCTTCACGGGCGCGTTCCGCAAGCCGCGCGAGATCAACTGGCTCTTCGGCTTCCTGCTCTTCGTGCTGGGCATGTTCACCGGCTTCACCGGCTACTCCCTGCCGGACGACCTGCTCTCCGGCACCGGCGTCCGGTTCATGGAAGGCGCCATCCTGTCCGTGCCGATCATCGGCACGTACATCTCGATGTTCCTGTTCGGCGGCGAGTTCCCCGGCTCGGACTTCGTGCCGCGGTTCTTCTCGATCCACGTCCTGCTGCTGCCGGGCATCATGCTCGGCCTGCTGGTGGCCCACCTGATCCTGGTCTTCTACCACAAGCACACGCAGTTCCCCGGCCCCGGCCGGACGAACAAGAACGTGGTCGGCATGCCGCTGCTGCCGGTCTACATGGCCAAGGCCGGAGGCTTCTTCTTCCTGGTCTTCGGCGTGATCGCGGCCATCGCCGCCATCGCGACGATCAACCCGATCTGGGCCATCGGCCCCTACCGGCCGGACCAGGTCTCCACGGGCGCCCAGCCCGACTGGTACATGGGCTTCTCCGAGGGCCTGATCCGAGTGATGCCTGGCTGGGAGATCAACCTCTGGGGCCACACGCTGGTCCTGGGCGTGTTCATCCCGCTGATGATCATCTTCCCGCTGGTGCTCGCGTCCATCGCGGTGTACCCGTTCATCGAGTCCTGGGTCACCGGGGACAAGCGGGAGCACCACCTGCTGGACCGCCCGCGCAACGCCCCGACGCGCACCGCGTTCGGCGCCGCCTGGATCAGTTGGTACTTCGTGCTGCTCGTCGGCGGTGGAAACGACCTCTGGGCCACCCACTTCCACCTCTCGATCAACGCGATCACCTGGTTCGTCCGCATCGGCTTCTTCGTGGTGCCGGTACTCGTCTTCATCGCGACCCGCCGCATCTGCCTCGGGCTCCAGCGCCGCGACCGCGACAAGGTGCTGCACGGACGCGAGTCCGGCATCATCAAGCGACTGCCGCACGGTGAGTTCGTCGAGGTCCACGAGCCGCTCTCGCAGGAGCAGCTCCACACCCTCACGGCGCACGACCAGCCCAAGCCGCTGGAGGCCGGCCCCGAGGTCGACGAGAACGGCGTCGAGCGCAAGATCGGCCGGACCACCAAGCTCCGGGTCAAGCTCTCGAAGGGCTTCTACGGCGAGGGGACCCAGATCCCCAAGCCCACCGCCGAGGAGTACGAGGAGATCACCAGCGGCCACGGCCACCACTGATCCCACGCCCCCCAGCGTCACCCGCTGACCGCCACAGCGAGAGCCCCGTCCAGCGCATGGACGGGGCTCTTCGCCGTCCGTACGGCTCGATAGGGTGACCCCGCTGACCCAGACGACCACCAGGAGCGTGGACCATGAACGTTGCGACCCCGGCAGGCGGCGACAGCGCGACGGCCCGCACCTGGCCGGGCATCCTCGACGCGCTCCTCGGCCACCGCGACCTCGACGCCGCCGACACCGCCTGGGCCATGGACCGCATCATGCGCGGCGAGGCGACCGACGCCCAGATCGCCGGCTTCGCGGTCGCGCTGCGCGCCAAGGGCGAGACCGTCGCCGAGATCTCCGGTCTCGTACGGGCCATGTACGCGCACGCCAGGCTCATCGAGGTGCCCGGCCCCAGTGTCGACATCGTCGGCACCGGCGGCGACGGCGCCAAGACCGTCAACATCTCCACCATGTCCTCGATCGTGGTGGCCGGCACGGGCGCGAAGGTCGTCAAGCACGGCAACCGCGCCGTGTCCTCCGCCAGCGGCGCCTCCGACGTGCTGGAGAAGCTCGGCGTCAACCTGGACCTCCCCCCGCGGCGCGTCGTGCGGGTCGCCGAGGAGGCGGGCATCACCTACTGCTTCGCCGTGAAGTTCCACCCGTCGCTGCGCCACGTCGCCGCCGCCCGGCGCGAGCTGGGCATCCGCACGACCTTCAACGTCCTGGGCCCGCTGACCAACCCCGCCCGGGTCAAGGCCCAGGCCACCGGCGTCGCCGACGCCCGGATGGCGCCCATCCTGGCCGGCGTGCTCGCCGAGCGCGGCTCCAGCGCGCTGGTCTTCCGCGGCGACGACGGGCTGGACGAGCTGACCACGACGGCCACCTCGCGGGTCTGGATCGTGCGGGACGGACGGGTCCGCGAGGAGGCGTTCGACCCGCGGGACGTCGGCATCGAGCTGGTCCCGGTCTCGGCGCTGCGCGGCGCCGACGCCTCGTACAACGCGGACGTCGCGCGCCGGCTGCTCGCCGGGGAGACCGGGCCCGTACGGGACGCGGTGCTGCTCAACTCTGCGGCGGCGCTCGTCGCGCTGGAGCCCACCGACGAACCGCTCGCCGCGCAGATCTCGGCGGGGATCGCGCGGGCGGCGGAGTCCATCGACTCGGGGGCGGCGCGGGGGGCGCTGCGGCGCTGGGTCGAGGCGAGCAACGCCTGACGCCGGGCGGCGCGCCGCGGCTCCGATGTGACGCGAGGCGCGGTCCACACTGCGGACCGCGCCTTGCGCATCGAAGATCGTGTGGCAAGATACCGCACAGGTCATGAGTGACAGCGACACAGGCCCCGGCCCGCTGTCCGGCAACCCTCCGTCCGTGGCGGGGTGCCCCGGGTGAAGACCAGGTCGTGGTCAGCGAGGTCCACGGCAAGCGCGGGCCCCTCGTCCAGGGGTCCTGGTCTTGAGGGAGCAGTCTCGTGAGCAAGCGAATGCGATAGGGCCGAGGGCCCCTTTTCTGACGTTCTCTGAGTACGCCTCAGGATTTCTCAGACTTTCTCAGGCTTTCCCAGAGAGTTCTTTCTCTTCATCGCCTCCGTACGTGGTGCGACCCGTGCGTCGAGGCGTCCCGCACGCGTGCCCGAGCGCGTGCGCCACCGAAGACATTCCGCCTGCACCGCCGGGAGAGTTCAGCATGTCCGCATACGCCACCGCCGCCGCCCCCTCCGCCGCTTCCGACGCCCGTTGTGACGATGCCCGTTGTGGCGACGCCGACCAGCCGCTGCCGGTGCTCGGCCGGGACGTCAGCGTCCCGCTGGTCACCGGGGGCGAGGTCACGTACGCGGCGCTCGACTACGCCGCCAGCGCCCCCGCGCTCCAGCGGGTCTGGGACGACGTGGCCGCCTACGCGCCCTACTACGGCAGCGTGCACCGCGGCGCGGGCTACCTCTCGCAGCTCTCCACCGACCTCTTCGAGAACAGCCGCGCCGACGTCGCCGACTTCCTCGGCTGCCGCGCCGACGACCAGGTGATCTTCACCCGGTCCACCACCGACTCGCTCAACCTGCTCGCCGCGGCGCTGCCGCGCGGCACCCAGGTGTTCGTCTTCGAGACCGAGCACCACGCCTCGCTGCTGCCGTGGGAGCGGCGCGCGGCGGCGTCCGAGGTCACCGTCGTCTACCTCGACGCGCCGCGCAGCCCGGCGCAGGCCGTCGAGACGCTGGAGAAGGCGCTGGCCGACCGCCAACCTTCCCCCAGCTCTCAGCTCCGTTCGAGCAGGGGAGGCCCCATTGGGCCCGCGCTGGTCTGTGTGACGGGCGCGTCCAATGTGACGGGCGAGGTGTGGCCCGTACGGGAGCTGGCGGCCGCCGCCCACGCGCACGGCGCGCGCATCGTCCTCGACGCCGCGCAGCTCGCGCCGCACCACCCGGTGGACGTGGCGGCCTCGGACGTGGACTGGGTGGCGTTCTCCGGCCACAAGCTGTACGCGCCGTTCGGCTCGGGCGTGCTCGCCGGGCGCCGGGACTGGCTGCTGGCGGCCGAACCGTACCTCGCGGGCGGCGGCGCGAGCCGCCGGGTGGAGCGGCGCGCGGACGGCGGCGTGGCCGTCGAGTGGCACGAGACCGAGGCCCGGCACGAGGCCGGCTCGCCCAACGTGATCGGCGTCTACGCGATCGCCGCCGCCTGCAAGGCGCTGACGGAGGCCGGCTTCGACGCCCTCGTCGAGCGCGAGCAGCGGCTCGTGGCCCGGGTCCGCGAAGGGCTCGCCGAGCTGCCCGAGGTGAAGGTGCTCTCCCTCTTCGGCGACGACGCCCCGCGGGTCGGCGTCCTCTCCTTCGTGGTCGACGGCTGGAACAGCTCCCACTTCGCCGCCGCGCTCTCCGCCGAGTACGGCATCGGCGTCCGCGACGGCCTCTTCTGCGCCCACCCCCTGGTGCGCACCCTCCTCGGCGCCGACGACGACGAGGTCGGCGAGTGCGGCGCCCCCGAGGCCGCCCCCGGCGAACGCTCCCTCAACGCCATCCGCGTCAGCTTCGGCGCCGGCACCCCCGACGAGCACATCGACCGCTTTCTCACCGCCGCCCGCGAACTCATCACCTCCGGCCCCAAGTGGACGTACCGAACCGAAAACGGCCGCTGCGTCCCGGTGTCCGCCTGACGGCACGTACCGGACGGTCCGGCCGGCCCCGGCGCGCCGTCGTCCGCCCCGCGGGGACGCTGGTCCTCCGGCCGTGGTGTGTTCGGGCCGTGCGCCCGTACCGGACGGGGGCCGCCCCCTCCCAGGGGGCGGAGGGTTGTGGGGGAAGACCCCGCCGGAGGCGCTACGCGTCGAGGCCGATGGCGAAGGCGGCTTCCAGGTCGTGCTGGGAATAGGTGCGGAAGGCGATGTGGGTCTCGGTGGAGGCGACGCCCGGGACCTTGCTGATGCGGCCGGGGATGACGTCCGCGAGGTCGTCGTGGTCGGCGACGCGGACCATGGCGATCAGGTCGTGGGCGCCGGTGACCGAATAGACCTCGCTGACGCCCTCCAGGGCGGCGATCTTCTCGGCGATCTCGGGGATCTGGTCCACGCTCGTCTTGATGAGCACGATCGACGTGATCAAAGGCTGGCTCCTCCTCGCGGGTCCGGGGGCCCGTGGCGTCAGCCGCTGAGGTCGGGGTCCCCGGGTGGGCGCGCCCCCTCGCTGGGCGGGGCCGCGCCTTTCACTCTAGCCGGACGCCGGTAGCGGACCCACGCGTAGAGGAAGCCGAGCGTGAACCCCATGAGGTGGGCGAGGTAGGCGACGCCCGGCCGGGGGTCGGCGGTGCGGGCGGCGAGGCCCTGGAGCACGAACCAGAAGACCAGTACGGCCCAGGCGGGGAAGCGCAGGGGCAGGAAGAAGAGGAACGGAAAGAGACTCGTGACCCGCGCCGTGGGGAAAAGGCAGAGAAACGCGCCGAGCACCCCGGAGATCGCTCCGGACGCCCCGACCAGGGCCTGGGTGGAATCGGCGTGCACGGTGGCGTAACCGAGCAGGGCCAGATATCCGGTCGCGACGTAGAAGACGGCGAAGTGGAACCGGCCCATGCGCTCCTCCGTCATCGCGCCGAAGACGAAGAGGAAGAGCATGTTGCCCAGCAGATGCAGCCAGTTTCCGTGCACGAAGAGCGCGGTCAGCGGGGTGAGCGGTTCGAGCGGCACGCCGCGCCACAGATCGGCGGGGACGATGCCCCAGTGTTCGAAGTAACGGCTCTGCGCGGCGATCAGGGCGGCGTCGGCGCCGTACGACCGGTTGAAGCCGGAGGCGGGGCCGGCCAGGAAGACCAGGCAGCTCAGGGCGGTCAGGCCGTAGGTCATCACGGGTCCCGTGGAGGTGCCGGCCCGGCCGCCCGCCGCCTTCTTGATCATGCCCGGATCATCTCGTATCGGGCGGAACCTGTACGGACCGCCTCGCCGAGGCGGCCCGGCGGCACCAGGCCGTAGGGTTACGGAAAGCACTCCCGTAGTTCGACGGCGCACCGCGGCCCGTGAGAACAACCCGCGAGCAGACCTTCCGCGAGCAGACGAGCAGACATGAGGACGGACGACACGATGGGCGTTCCCCAGCCGACAGCCGAGACTCGGTGGCGCTGCACGCTGTGCGGCAACCTCACCCGCTTCGACGTGACCCGTGCCACCAAAGCCGTCGACTACGTCCATCTCGACCTGGCCGGAGAGCCGACGGTCGAGGAGCACGAGGTCGTCAGTGAGACCATCGAGTCCGTGCGCTGCCGCTGGTGCAACGCGGCCGACCAGATCGAGCTGGTCGGCCGCCCAGGTGCGAGCGCCTGAGAACGGAGCGATGAGCGGTGGCCCAGCACACAGGCGACGAGGGCGCGGCCGGTGACGCCGACGGCGCCTTTGAGGTGCTCGACCGCCCCCTGCCGGAGGCGGTGCGGCGCCGGGTCGTGGCCCTGGTCGCGGACGCCTTCGGCGGGCTGACCGTCTCCGAACTCCCGCCCCAGTTGCGGCAGTACGCCCGGTTCACCCCCAACCGCCGGGCCAAGTTCGCGGGCAACGCGATGGCCGCGGCGATCGAGAACGACGCCGTCTTCCGGCAGCGGATCGCGGCCCGGCTGCGCGAGGCGCAGCCGGAGCTGGCCGAGGCGCTGGACAACGGCGCGCCGCCGGCCGCCGCCGACCCGGTGGACGTGGCCGCGGTCGCCTATGTGATGCGGCCGGTGGGCTGGGCCAAGCTCGTCGCCGCGGCCGGCGAGGAGGCGCAGCGCGCCACGGCCGAGCGGGCGGGCGAGGAGGCGCAGCGGGAGCTGCGGCGGCTGCGCGAGGAGCTGGCGGAGGCGCGCGGGGCGGCCCGTACCGAGGTCGACCGCGTCCGCCAGGAGCTGGACGCGGCCCGTAAGGAGGCCGACGGCTATCAGCGCAAGCTGCGCAGCGCGGTGAGCGATGTGCGCCGCGGCGAGGCGGCCGTACGGAAGGCGGAGGCGGCGCTGGAGGCACTGCGGGCGTCGGCGGCGGCCGAGAAGACGGCGGCCGACAGCGAGGCGCGGCGGCTCAAGGCGCGGCTCGCCGAGGCCGAGTCGGCGCTGGAGGCGAGCCGGCGGGCGACCCGCGAGGGGCGCAGCGTCGAGGACATGCGGCTGCGGCTGCTGCTGGACACGGTGCTGGACGCCGCGCAGGGGCTGCGCCGCGAACTGGCGCTGCCGCCCGCCTCCGTACATCCGGCGGACACGGTGGAGGCCGTGGAGCCGGGGAAGATGACGCCGAAGGACATCGCGACGCGCGCGCTCTCCGAGATGGACCCGGCGCTGCTCGACCAGTTGCTGGCGCTGCCCCAGGCGCATCTGGTGGTGGACGGCTACAACGTCACCAAGACCGGCTATCCGACGATGCCGCTGGACAAGCAGCGGCTGCGGCTGCTGGGCGGGCTGGCGGTGCTGGCGGCGCAGACGGGCGCGGAGATGACGTGTGTCTTCGACGGCGCGGAGCTGGTCGCGCCGGTGCTGCTCGCGCCGCCGCGCGGGGTGCGGGTGCTGTTCAGCAAGCCGGGCGTGACCGCGGACGAGCTGATCCGGCAGCTCGTACGGGCCGAGCCGCCGGGCCGGCCGGTGGTGGTGGTCTCCACGGACCGCGAGGTGGCCGACGGCGTGGCGAAGGCCGGCGCGCGGCCGGTGGCATCGGCCCTGCTGCTGAAGCGACTTGCGCGCACCTGACTGTTTCATCCGAACAGTCGTCCCGCTATTAGTGCCTGAGCGTCAGTTAATCGTCACCGCGTGTGTGTTGTTGGTAAAAGATGTGCTCAGGGTGCAGATTTTGCCTATGAGGATTTGAACGGATCACAAGAAGGTCACTAGGGTCGGGCCTCGAACCTTCACGCGGTCGATCATCCATCCGGGATGACGGTGAAGGTCCCGCCGAATCCGTGCAGTTCACGCGGAGCCGGGGTCCTCCCCACCAGGCCCGGCAGGCGGTTGGAGGATGAAGGAGCTCGCCTTCGTGGCGTCCCACCGTCGACCCAAGCAAGCGAGCCGCACGCGGGTGACCGTACTCACCGCGACCGCAGCCGCAGCCGTCGCTCTCACGTCCCAGGCCGCACACGCCGACCCCAAGCCGGACAAGAAGGAAGTCAAGGCGAAGGTCGACGCGCTCTACGAGCAGGCGGAGCAGGCCACCGAGAAGTTCAACGGGGCCAAGGAGAAGCAGGACAAGCTGGAGAAGCAGGTCAGCGCCCAGCAGGACAAGGTCGCGCGCGGCCAGGAGGAGCTGAACAAGCTCCGCGACAGCCTCGGTTCGATGGCCACGGCGCAGTACCGTTCCGGCGGCATCGACCCCTCCGTGCAGTTGCTGCTCTCCTCCGACCCGGACACCTACCTCGACAAGGCGTCCACCCTCGACCAGCTCTCCACCAAGCAGGCCGACGCGCTCAAGCAGATCCGCGAGAAGCAGCGGACGCTCAAGCAGGAGCGCCAGGAGGCGACCGACAAGCTCGCCGACCTCGCGAACACCCGCAAGACGCTGGAGGAGAAGAAGAAGGAGGTCCAGGGCAAGCTGGCCGACGCCCAGCACCTCCTCAACACCCTGACTGCCAAGGAGAAGGAGGAGCTGCAGAAGCAGGAGAACGCGGGCTCGTCCTCCGACTCGCGCGCCGACCGGTCCGGCTCCGGCAGCCACGCCGACCTCGGTCACGACGTCCCCGACTCGCAGCGCGCCGCCGCCGCGCTGGCCGCCGCGAAGACCAAGCTCGGCTCCCCGTACGTGTGGGGCGCCACCGGTCCCAACTCCTTCGACTGCTCCGGGCTGACCTCCTGGGCGTACGCGCAGGCCAACATCCACCTCGACCGCACGTCGCAGGACCAGGCCAACAACGGCACGCGCCTGACGCGCAGTCAGCTCAAGCCGGGCGACCTGGTGCTGTTCAACTCCGGGCTGACCCACATCGGCCTGTACGCGGGCAACGGCCAGGTGCTGCACGCCCCCCACACCGGCGCGGTCGTGCGCTACGAGTCGATGGACAACATGCCCTTCCAGTTCGGCGTCCGCGTGGCCTGAAACCCCCCGCTGTACCGCCCGTTCGGGCGAATCGCGGCATTGACAGCCGACTGAGCGCCCCGCTGGTGACCTGCGTCTCCGGCGGGGCGTCGGTTTTGCCCCACGGCGCGTTCCGTGGACCCCGCGTGATCGCACGGCTACTGTCTGGCGCGCGGTTCCCCGGCATGTCGTACGCCCGTCCCCGGGCGGCAGGGGCCGCACACAGCGGAAGGAGTGCGGCTTCCAGTGGCGTCCCATCGCCGTCCCACGCAGTCCGGGCTCACCCAGGCCACCGTCATCTCCGTAGCCGTGGCCACCGCCGCGGCCGCGCTGGCGGTCACCCCGGCCGGAGCCGAGCCGAGGCACCCCGCGCCCACCCGGACCGTCAAGGCCCGCGTGGACCGGCTCTACGAGCAGGCCGAACGGGCCACCGAGCGGTTCAACGCCGCGGGGGAGCGCAGCCGGCACCTGCGCGGCCAGGTGGCGCGCATCCAGGACCGCGCGGCACGCGGCCAGGAGCGCGTCAACCGGATGCGCACGGCGCTCGGCGCCATCGCCGGCGCCCAGTACCGCTCCGGCGGCATCGACCCGAGCGTCGCCCTGCTGCTCTCCGCCGACCCGGACGGCTATCTGGAGAAGGCGGCCACCCTCGACCGCCTCTCGGGCCGCCAGGCCGGCCAACTGCGGGCGCTCCAAGGAGCCCAGCGCTCGCTGGCACAGGAACGCCTCGAAGCCTCCCGGCTCCTCGCCGACCTGGAGGCCAGCCGCCGGACGGTCCAGAGGCACAAACAGGAGGTCGAGCGGAAGCTCGCCGCCGCCCGCACGCTGCTCAACTCGCTGACCGACGCCCAGCGCCGCGCCTACGACCGGGCCTCGCGCTCCGGCGCCCGCCCCGCCTCGCTGCCGGACATCGCGGACGGCGCCGCCGCCTCCGGGCGGGCCGCCGCCGCGGTCGCCGCCGTACGGGCCGCGCTGGGGTCCCCGTACGTATGGGGCGCGTCGGGCCCCGGCTCCTTCGACTGCTCGGGGCTGATGCAGTGGGCGTACGGACGGGCCGGGGTGTCGCTGCCGCGCACCTCGCAGGCGCAGCGCGACGCGGGAGCGCACGTACCGGTGGGCCAGGCGCGCCCCGGCGACCTCGTCGTCTACCGCGACGACGCCAGCCACGTGGGCATGTACGTCGGCAACGGACAGGTGGTGCACGCCCCTTACCCCGGCGCGTCGGTCCGCTCCGACCCGGTCGGCATGATGCCGATCTCCTCCGTCACCCGGCCGTAGCCCCTGACGCCGCGGCCCCCTCGCCGCCCGCGGCGGAGGCGGGATCGTGACGGCGGGGACCGGGCCGCGCCGCCCGTACGATCGGGGAGTGGAGTTGCGGAGGCGGCGGGTCGGGCGGCGGACGGTGCTCTGCGCCGCGGTGGCGGCCCTCACGCTGCCGGGACTCGCCGGCTGCGGCTCCACCGGAGAGCACGCCCCCGGCACGGCGGGCGTGCAGCGGATGCTCGACCGGCGGGCCGCCGCGGTCCGGGAGCGGGACGAGACCACCTTTCTGGCCACCGTCGACCGGGACGCCACGGCGCTGCGCGCGCGGCAGCGGAAGGTGTTCGGCAACCTCGCCCAGGTGCCGCTGGCCTCCTGGGAGTACCGGGTGCGCGGCACGGGCGGCTTCACCCCGGCGGCGGGCGGCGGCAAGCGCCTCGCCGTCCGGGCCGACCTGCGCTACCGGCTCGCCGGGTACGACACCGCGCCCGTCACCGTCGAACGCGAGCTGACGCTGGCCGAGCGCGGCGGCCGGTGGTACGTGGCCGCGGAGGAGAGCGGCGGCGACCAGCTCTGGGACCAGGGCCCCGTCACCGTCGTACGGGGCGCGCACAGCCTGGTGATGGGCGTCGGCCAGGACCGCGCCAGGCTGCGGGCGCTCGCCGACGACGCCGACCGGGCCGTACCCGCCGTCGACGCGGCCTGGCGGGGCGCCTGGGCGCACCGGGTGGTGATCGAACTGCCCGCCTCCCTGGAGCGGATGGCCGGTCTGCTCAGCGCGCCCGCGGCCTCCTACAGCGGCATCGCCGCCGTCACCACCGGCGAGGTCGGCGGCGCGGGCGCGGCCCCCGCCGACCGGGTGATCGTCAACCCCGAGGCGTACGGCACCCTCGGCACGCTCGGCCGCCAGGTGGTGCTCACCCATGAGACCGCGCACGTGGCCACCCGCCCGTACACCTCGTCGGCCACGCCGCTGTGGCTCTCCGAGGGGTTCGCGGACTGGGCCGGCTACCGCGCCACCGACCGTACGGCCCGCGAGGCGGCCCCCGAACTCGCCCATGCCGTCGCCCGCGGCCAGCTCCCGGCACGGCTGCCGGCCGACGCCGACTTCGGCTTCACCGGCGAGGCGCGGCGGCTGGCCCGGGCGTACGAGGAGGGCTGGCTCGCCTGCCGCATGATCGCCGACAAGTGGGGCGACGCGAAGCTCGTCGAGCTCTACCGCGCGGTGGGCGCCGCCCGCCAACGGGACGGGGCCCTGGATGCGGCGCTGCACGACGTACTCGGCCTGGACACGGCGGAGTTCACGGCGCGCTGGCGCTCGTACACGAAGGCCGAACTGGGCTGAGCGGCGGGGGGCGCGTGCACCGGGCCGCGGGGAGGCCGGGGGACGCGCGGGGCGGGGGCGCGCCCGTCGGACGGCGGGCAGGTCAGGGGCCGAGTGGGGCGGGGCCCGGTCGTGGAGCACGGAAAGGTGAAGGGCCGGCGCGGTGGGGCCCGCTCGTGGCTCGCGGGGAGGTCAGGGGACCAGTGCGGCGGGGGTCCGGTCGTCGGGCCGGGGGAGGGGCGCGCGCTCGCGCGGCTCGGCGACCGTCTCGCGCCACAGCCGCCCGCACGCGATCACTGTCGCCGCCACCAGCAGGCCGTTGCGCAGCGCCAGCGGGACGACGCCCTGCCAGTCGCTGTGCGAGACGTGCGAGAACCAGACGGGGAATTCGAGCTGCGTCAGCGGGGCCGCGATCAGCACCAGGACCGCGGGCAGCCGCTGCCGGGTGGTCCGGGTCGTCAGACAGACGGCGGCCAGGCCGATCAGCCACACCACGTACTGCGGGCTGATGACCCGGCTGGTGGTGGTGAAGAGCAGGACCGCCGCGAACGCCGCGTCGAAGGGCGTACGCGCCGTGAAGCGTCTCGCCCGCAGCCGCCACAGCAGCAGCCCGCCGAAGGCGAGCACCGTCAGCGCCAGCGCGCACCGGCTGACCACCGCCACGTACGGGCCGATGAACTCCACCGAGCCGTAGGTGTACCGCACGTGGCCGCCCCACCCGAAGTGGCGGGCCATATGGAAGACGAGGGCGCCCAGCGACTCGACCTCGGTACCGCGGTCGCGTTGGAAGGTCAGGAAGGAGAACGCGCCCGGCATCGACGCCACGGCCAGCAGGGCGACGGCGAGGGCGGTCACGGCGGCCGCGCCCCACGCCGCGCGGGTGCGCCTGCCGCGCGCCACCCCGATGAGCAGCAGGACGGGCCAGACCTTCAGCAGCGCGCCGAAGCCGGCCAGCGCGCCCGCCGTACGCGGCAGGCGCGCGGCGACGAGCAGCGCGGCCACGGCGACCGCGGTGACCATCAGGTCGTAGCGGGCGTAGACGATCGGGCCGAGCAGCGGCAGCCCGGCGACCCACAGCCACGCGCCCGAGCCGCTGCGGCCCGCGCGCCGCCCCGCGACCAGCAGGGCGGCGAAGACGACCGCGTCCGTCAGGCAGGACAGCGCGAAGAACGCCGGGGCGTAGCCGAGGAACGGCAGCAGGCCGGGGGAGAGCACGGCCAGCGCGGCGGCCGGCGGGTACTGCCAGGTCACGTCGGTCTGCGGGAAGGTGCCGGAGCGCAGCACCTCGTACCAGCCGTGGTAGATGAACTGCACATCGAAGGCGACGTCCGAGCCGGGCAGCGGCCACACCCGGAACAGCTCCAGCAGCAGCACGGTCCGGGTCACGAGCCACGCGCCGCCGATGACCGCGATCTTGAGTTTCATCCCATTCCTCCGCATTCGGCCAGAAAGGCATGATGCCGTTCGCGGCGGCGCGGGACGGTGACGTGGCGGGGCGCGGCGCGGCTGCCGCCCGATCGCACCCGGTACTGTCACAGGCGATGGACAAGACCTTGATCGTCACCAACGACTTTCCGCCGCGCCCCGGCGGCATCCAGGCGTTCCTGCACAACATGGCGCTCCGCCTCGACCCCGAGCGGATCGTCGTCTACGCCTCCACCTGGAAGCGCGGGCGGGAAGGCACCGAGGCCACCGCGCGCTTCGACGCCGAGCAGCCGTTCCGCGTCGTGCGCGACCGGACGACGATGCTGCTGCCGACGCCGCGGGTGACGCGGCGGGCGGGCGAACTGCTGCGCGAACACGGCTGTACGTCCGTATGGTTCGGGGCCGCCGCGCCGCTCGGGCTGATGGCCCCCGCGCTCCGGGCGGCCGGCGCCAGGAAGCTGGTCGCCACCACCCACGGGCACGAGGCCGGCTGGGCGCAGTTGCCCGCCTCCCGGCAACTGCTGCGGCGCATCGGCGAAGGCACCGACACGATCACCTATCTGGGCGAGTACACCCGCTCCCGCATCGCCCCCGCGCTGACCCCCGCGGCCGCCGCCCGCATGGTCCAACTGCCGCCCGGCGTCGACGAGAAGACCTTCCACCCCGACTCCGGCGGCGCCGAGGTACGGTCCCGCCTCGGCCTCACCGACCGCCCCGTCGTCGTCTGCGTCTCCCGGCTCGTACCGCGCAAGGGCCAGGACACGCTGATCCAGGCCATGCCGCGGATTCTCGCCGCCGTCCCGGACGCCGTGCTGCTGATCGTCGGCGACGGGCCGTACGGGCGCGAGCTGCGCAAACTCGCCGCCGACAGCGGGGTCGCGGACGCCGTCCGCTTCACCGGCCCCGTGCCGTGGGCCGCCCTCCCCGCCCACCACGGCGCGGGCGACGTCTTCGCCATGCCGTGCCGCACGCGGCGGGGCGGGCTCGACGTCGAAGGACTCGGCATCGTCTACCTGGAGGCGTCCGCCACCGGGCTCCCCGTCGTCGCCGGAGACTCCGGCGGCGCGCCGGACGCCGTGCTCGACGGGGAGACGGGGTACGTGGTGCGAGGCGGCTCCCCCACCAGCGCCGCCGAGCGGATCATCGCCCTCCTGCGCGACGCCGATCTCCGGCGGCGGATGGGCGCGCGCGGGCGCGCCTGGGTGGAGGAGCGCTGGCGCTGGGACCAACTGGCCGACCGCCTCCAGTCTTTGCTGTAGCCGACGCCGATGCCCTCAATCGCCGGGCGGGCTCTGTCCTCAGGCGCCGGACGGGCTGGGCGGGCTCTGTCCTCAGGCGCCGGACGGGCTGGGCAGGCTTGTCCGCAGGCGCCGGACGGGCTACGGAACTTCTTCCTCAGGCGCCGGACGGGCTGGGCGGGCTTGTCCTCAGGCGCCGGACGGGCTACGGAACTTCTTCCTCAGGCGCCGGACGGGCTACGGAACTTCTTCCTCAAGCGCCGGACGGGCTGGGGGGCGTCCTCAATGTGGAACGTTCCGATCTGCCGTGTCCGGCCGGGTGTGCGCCGGGGGCGCGTTGTGACAAGCCGGCGCTGTTTCGAGCTTCCCCCTGGCTGCGTGCTCCCTGTTTCGGGCGGTGAGCCCTTGCGACTCTGTGCCGGAGGAAGGCGCGCGGCGAGGGAGGGCGGCGACCGGTGTTCGAGCGGGCAAAGAGCCACAGAGTCACGGCCTCGTCGACGGCCCTTGCCACGGCGCCTGGGGCGTTGCCGGGCCTCGGGCATGGCCTGCATCTGGCGCGTGACCCGCTGGCGTTCTTGTCGTCGCTGCCGGCGCACGGGGACCTGGTGTGGGTCGGCTTGGGCCCCCATCGGGTGCTCATGGTGTGCGATCCGGCCCTGACCCGCCAGGTGCTGTTGGATATGCGAACGTTCGACAAGGGAGGACCGTTCTTCGATCGCATCCGGGAGGTGGTCGGCAGCGGGGTCGGTACCTGTCCGGCCGATGAGCACGCGCGGTTGCGCCGCCAGTGCCAACCGGCCTTCCATCCGGACCGTATGCCCGCTTACGCCAGGCTGATGGCCGAGTCGGCCGCCCGGGTCACGGCCGGGTGGAAACACGGCGAAGTCATCGATGTCGCCCGGCAGACGGACCTGCTCGCCACGCACACCCTGGTACGGGCGATGTTCTCCGCCTCGCAGGACGGGCGACTGCACGACGAGGCGATCGAGGACGTCACCGTCGTGCTGCGGGGCATCCTGCGACGGATGTTCCTGCCCGAGGCGGTGAACCGGGCCCCGGTGCCGGCCAACCGGCGCTACGAGCGGTCCCTGCGCCGGCTTCGCGTTCGCATGGGGGCGATCATCGAGGCTCGCCGGGCCGATCCGACTGACCGCGGAGACCTGCTGTCCACGCTCCTCGGAGCGCCCGGCCCCGCCGGCCCCGATGGCCGCCCGGCCCCGGCCGAGCACGAAGTGGCCGCCCAGTTGATGACCTTCTTCATCGCCGGCACTCGTACCACCGCGGCTACGCTGGCCTGGGCCCTGTACGTGCTGGCCGCCGACCCCTTGGAGCAGGCCCGCGTCCAGGAGGAAACCGACCGGGCGTCGGCCGCCGAGGAGACGGCCGGATGGACGTCCCCGTCCGAGTTCGCCGCCATCGAACGGATCATCACCGAGACCCTGCGGCTGTTCTCCCCGGGCTGGCTGATGACGCGCCTGGTCACCCGCGACACTGCCCTGGGCGGCGTCCCGGTCGCGGCAGGGACGATGATCGCCGTCAGTCCCTGGATCATCCACCACCGCCCGGACCTGTACCCGCACCCGGAACGTTTCGATCCCTCCCGCTGGAGCGAACCGCCCGCCCGGGAGGCGTTCCTTCCCTTCGGCGCCGGGGCGCGCAAGTGCATCGGTGACCGCTTCGCCGTCACCCAGGTCTCGGTAGCCCTCGCCCATATCACTTCGCGATGGCACCTGGTGCCGGCCGGTCGGCCGCCCCGGATCACGCCGGGGGCGGCCCTGTTCCCCCGCGGCATGCGCCTGCAGGTCCGGGCCCGCGACACCGCCCCTCGTGGGTGACCTCGTGCACGACCTCTGGCACCCGCCCGACGCCCAGTCGGTCCGAGAAGAGGTGGAGGCACATCTGCGGTCCTTGGTCGCCGACCAGGCCCCGCAACCGGGCACGCGCGAACCCGCGGCGCCGCCACGCCTGCTGCGGGTACTGACCGACTACCTGTTCCCGGGCGGCAAGCGACTGCGCCCCCTGCTGTGCGTCACAGGATGGCGCGCGGCCGGCGGCCGCGGCCGCCCCGGGGCGCTGACCACTGCTGCGCGAGCGCGCCCGCGCTGCCGCCGGTCACACCGCTTTCCACCCCGCCACGACCGTGGAACTGCGCGGCTGGGCCGAACACCTGACAGCGTCGGCCGACCACGGCCGGCACCGAGAAGACGACGCCGGGGGACCTTCCCGATGACCAGCGCCCGCTTCGTCCTACCCGACCTGCCCTGCCCCTTCGCCTCGAACTTCACCCGCCGTGCCCATCCCCACGCCGAAGCCGCCGAGCAGGACGTCCTGGCGTTGCTGCGCGCCCGCCCGATGCCACCCGGCCTTCGGGACGCACTGGCCGGAATCCGGCTCGGCGAGTTCACCGGCAGGCTTCACCCCACCGCCTCTCCGGAAGGGCTGCGCCTGCTCATGCTGAACAGCGTCATGTTCAGCCTGCACGACGACTGGGCCGGCGAACCGGCGACGAACGGACAACCGCGCCCGGCAGCCGAACTCACCGCAGCCCACGACCGCACGCTCGAAGTCCTCGACGGCGCTCCCCTCACCCCTGGCGACATCTCCCTCGCCCACCTGGCCGCGCTCCTCGCCCAGTCACTGCGGCGCTCGGGCCCCTCCCCCCACGCCGCGCGCTACCGCACCGCACTGCGCGACTATCTACGTGCCCACCTGTGGGAAGTCGACCTGCGACGCCACCACCGCACACCCTCCCTCGGCGAGTACCGGCACCTTCGGCCCCACCTCCTGGGCATCCGGCCGCTGACCGCCCTCCTGCCCCTGGCCACCAACACACCGGTCCCCTCCGCCCTCCTGGACCACCCTGTCGTCCGTACCCTGCGCCGCATCCTGGCCTACCACCACGTCCTGGTGAACGACCTCTACTCCTTCGCCAAGGAACTGCGGACCGAACAGCCGGTCAACATCATCCTGGTGCTCCGCGCGGAGCAGGGACTGACCCAGCAGCAGGCCATCGACGCCACCGCCCGCGCGCTGGCCGAAGAACAGCAGGCCTACCTCCATCTGAAGTCCTCGCTGCCCCGCACAGGGCTGGACCACCCGGCACTGTTGAGACACCTCGGCGACCTCGAAGCCCTCGCGGCCGACGCGATCGCCTGGCACGCCGCAGCCCCCCGCTACGGCCACCCTCCACTGGACAGCGAGGCCGGCCCGTGAGCACCGCCCACGACAAAGCGCTGCACCGCCTGTGCGGCCTGGTCGGCGAACTCGGCACCGACGGCGGCACCCTCACCCCCGCGGTGTACGACACCGCCCGCATCGCCACCCTGCTGCCTTCCCGCCGGCACACCGACGGGATCCTCGACTGGCTCGCCTCCCGGCAGCGGGCCGACGGCGGCTGGGGCGCCCCGCGGATACCGCACGCCCGGGACCTGCCCACGCTCGCCGCCATCCTTGCCCTCCACCGCAGCCCGGCCCACCGTGCCGCCGCGCGCTACGGCGCGGACTTCCTGCGCCGGCACGCCCCACGGCACTGGGGCGGCCCGCCCGGACAGGACATCCCCGTCGGCCTGGAACTCCTCCTGCCCCCACTCCTGGACGAAGCCCGCGCCGCCCGCCTCCCCCTCCCCGACGCCCCATACGAAGCGCTGCGCGCGCTCAACGAACACCGGCGCCATCTCCTTCGCCGCCGAGCGCCGCACGCTCCCGGCACCGCGCCCGTCCACTCCTGGGAAGGCTGGGGCACCACCATCCACAGCCTGCCCGTCGACGGCAGCGGCAGCATCGGCCACAGCCCCGCCGCCACCGCGACAGCCCTGGCACAAGCCGCCGACCACCCCCTGGCCGACCGTCTGGAGGACTACCTCGCGCGAGCCGCCGGCTCCGCGCGCCCGCCCCTGCTGCCCACGGTCTGGCCCATCGACAACTTCGAACGCGTCTGGGGTCTCCACGCCCTCGCCCTGGCCGGGCTGCTCCACCACCGGCTGCTCGCCGACGTCTGCGCCCGGCACCTCGACCTCCTCCAGCGATCCCTGACCCCCGAAGGCATGGGGATGAGCGACCACTTCACGGCCGACGGCGACATCACCGCCACCGCGACCGCCGTCCTCGCACTGGCCGGCCGCCCGGCCGGCATCGCTGCGGTCGACCGCTTCCGGCACCGGGACCACTACCGCACCTACCCCCACGAACTCCAGACCTCGCTGACCACCACGGCCCACGCCCTCCACACCCACGCCCTCCACACGGCACCCGGACACCTGAGAAGCGGACGGCCCGAATCCGTCCTCCAGTTCATCCGCGAGCGCCAGCACCGTGACGGGCGGTGGAGCGGCGACAAGTGGCACACCTCCTGGATCTACACCACCGCCCAGATCATCACCGCCCTGCCCGCCGGCCCAGCCGTCCAGCACGGCGTCCAGGCCCTCCTGCGCGCCCAGCGAACGGACGGAGGCTGGGGAGCCGGCGGGCAGGCGACCGCAGGCGAAACCGGATACGCCGTCCTCGCCCTCCACACCGCCGCCCGCCACGAGCCCCTCACCACCACAGCCCTCCACCGCGCCGCCGACTGGCTCAGCCACTGGCAGGAGACCCGACAACCATGCGACTGCCGCCTCTGGACCGGCAAAGAGCCCTACTGCCCCACCCGCGTCGACCAGACCGTCGCCCTCGCGGCCCTCGCCACCCCACCCGCCCGGGCCACCTGACTCCGAACTCCGAACTCCGAACGCTGGGCCCGGTCAGGCCGTCCGGTGATTGGGGGCGTCGGGGGCGTAGAGGGAGTCGATGTCGGTGGCGAAGTCCTTGGCCACTACTCCGCGCTTCAGCTTCAGGGAAGGGGTGATGTGGCCCGATTCTTCGGTGAATTGGGCCGGGAGGACCCGGAACTTGCGTACGGACTCGGCCTTGGAGACGGCGGCGTTCCCGTCGTCGACGGCCTTTTGGACGTCGGCGAGGAGTTCGGGGTCGGAGGCGAGATCGGACGGCGTCAGGCCGGCCGGACGGCCGTGCTCGGCGAGCCAGCGCGGCAGGAACTCCTCGTCCAGGGTGATGAGCGCGCCCACGAAGGGGCGCCCGTCGCCGACGACCATGCATTCGGCGACGAGCGCGTGCGCCCGGACGCGGTCCTCGATGACGGCGGGGGCGACGTTCTTGCCGCCGGCCGTCACGATGATCTCCTTCTTCCGGCCGGTGATCGACAGGTAGCCCTCCTCGTCGATGGTGCCGAGGTCCCCGGTGTGGAACCAGCCGTCGGCGAGCGCCTCGGCGGTGGCCGCCTCGTTGTTCCAGTAGCCGGTGAACAGGTGCTCGCCGTGGAGCAGCACCTCGCCGTCGTCGGCGATGCGGACGACGGAGCCGGGCAGCGGCTGCCCGACCGTGCCGATCTTCTGCCGGTCCCAGGGGTTGAAGGCGCTCGCCGCGCACGTCTCGGTGAGCCCGTACCCCTCCAGGACCGCGAAGCCGATGCCGCGGTAGAAGTGGCCGAGCCGTTCGCCGAGCGGCGCGCCGCCGGAGATGGCGTGGGTGGCGCGGCCGCCGAGTACGGCGCGGAGCTTGCGGTAGACCAGCCGGTCGAAGATCTTGTGTCTGAGGCGGAGGCCCAGCGCGGGGCCCTGCGGGGTGTCGAGGGCGCGGCTGTAGGCGACGGCCGTCTCGGTGGCGCGGTCGAAGATCTTGCCCTTGCCGTCGGCCTGGGCCTTGGCCCGCGCCCCGTTGTAGACCTTCTCGAAGACCCGCGGCACGCCGAGGATCAGCGTGGGCCGGAAGGCGGCCAGTTCGTCGGTGAGGTGCTTGACGTCGCTGACGTGTCCCAGCTTGATCGGGGCCATCACCGCGGCGAGCTCCACCAGCCGGCCGAAGACGTGCGCGATCGGCAGGAACAGCAGGATCGCCGACTCGCCCGTGGTGAACAGCGGCTTCAGCCGCTCCACGACGTTGCCGACCTCGGCGAAGAAGCTGCGGTGGGTCAGGACGCACCCCTTGGGGCGGCCGGTGGTGCCCGAGGTGTAGACGATGGTCGCGGGGGAGTCGGCGACGGCGAGGGCGCTGCGCTTGTCGACGACGGCGTCGGTGAGCCCTTCGCCGGCGCTGCGCAGCCGCCCGATGGCGTCGCGTTCGAGCTGCCAGATGTTCTTGAGCTCCGGCAGCCGGTCGCGTACGGACTCCACGGCGGCCTCGTGCGCGGGGGTCTCCACCAGGATGGCGACGGCCCCGGAGTCGCCGAGGATCCACTGGATCTGTTCGGGCGAGCTGGTCTCGTAGACGGGGACGGTGACGCCGCCCGCGCTCCAGACGGCGAAGTCCAGCAGCGTCCACTCGTACCGGGTGCGGGACATCAGCCCGACCCGGTCGCCCGGCCGCACCCCGGAGGCGATCAGTCCCTTGGCGGCGGCGCGGACCTCGGCGAGGAAGGCGGCGGCGGTCACGTCCTGCCAGCGGCCGTCGACCTTGCGGCCGATGACCGCCACGTCCGGGCGCTGCGCGGCGTTGCGGCGGATCAGATCCGTCAGGTTGCCGTCCGCGGGGACCTCGTACAGGGCCGGAAGGCTGAACTCGCGCAAGACTGCTGCTCCTCGTCGGGCGCCGGCGCCGCTACGTCGTCGGGGAGCGTCGCGCCGGCTGCGGTCCATGTCAGGCAAGGATTGGACGGCCCGGACGTTACCCACCGGTATGGCCAGGGGATAGGGGGTGCCGTCCAGATGTTCGTTGCGTCACACGAGGCGCCGTATGACATGGGACTGGTCCTGGCAGACTAGTCCCTCCTTCCGGTGACCGGGAAGTAACCGCAGGTCGGGGACCTTCCGGCGGCGACGACATTCGGCCTAGGGTGATCCGTATGCGAGTCCATGTGGTCAGTGATGTGCACGGCAACAGCACGGATCTCGCCAGGGCGGGCGACGGCGCCGACGCGCTGGTCTGCCTGGGCGATCTCATCCTGTTCCTCGACTACGCCGACCACTCCCGCGGCATCTTCCCGGACCTCTTCGGCGTGGCCAACGCCGACCGGCTCGTCGAGCTGCGCACCGCCCGCCGCTTCGACGAGGCCCGCGAGCTGGGCCGCCGGCTCTGGGACGGGATCGACCGCGAGAGCGCCATCGAGACCGCCGTGCGCAAGCAGTACGCGGAGCTGTTCGCCGCCCTGCCCACGCCCACCTACGCGACGTACGGCAATGTCGACATCCCCCGGCTCTGGCCGGAATACGCGGGCCCCGGCACCACCGTGCTCGACGGCGAGCGGGTCGAGATCGGCGGCCGGGTCTTCGGCTTCGTCGGCGGCGGACTGCCCTCGCCGATGCGCACCCCGTACGAGGTCGACTGGGACGCGTACGCCGCGAAGGTCGCCGCCCTCGGCGAGGTCGACGTGCTCTGTTCGCACATCCCGCCCGAGGTGCCGGAGCTCTGCTACGACACCGTCGCGCGCCGCTTCGAGCGCGGCAGCTCGGCCCTCCTCGACGCCATCCGCGAACTGCGCCCGGCCTACTCCCTCTTCGGCCACGTCCATCAGCCGCTGGCCCGCCGGATGCGCATCGGGGCGACAGAATGCGTCAATGTCGGTCACTTCGCGTCCACGGGCAGGCCGTGGGCCTTGCAATGGTGACTTGCAATGGTGAATCGGGGCACTTCTAGGGAGAAGGCGCGGAGGCGCGGGCCCGCGGCCGGCGGTCCGGCCGGGCGAGGGCGGGGGCCGGCCGTCACGCCGAGTCGAGGTGCGGTCTGCCGTTCGACCGGCGCGCGGTAGCCTTCACCGGCAGGCACACCAGGCGGCGGACCGGTACGGAGGAGCCACGGAGATGGCGGAACACACCAGCTCAAGCATCACGATCGAGGCGGCCCCGAACGAGGTCATGGCGGTGATCGCCGACTTCGACCGCTATCCGGAGTGGACCGGGGAGGTCAAGGAGGCCGAGGTGCTGGCCAAGGACGACCAGGGGCGCGCCGCCCAGGTCCGCCTCGTCCTCGACGCCGGCGCGATCAAGGACGACCACGTCCTCGCCTACACCTGGGACGACTCCGGCGCCATGGTGAGCTGGTCGCTGGTCAAGTCCCAGATGCTGCGCCAGCTCGATGGCTCGTACAGCCTGGCCCCGGCCGCCGGAGGCAAGCACACCGAGGTGACGTACCAGCTCACCGTCGACGTCAAGATCCCCATGCTCGGCATGATCAAGCGCAAGGCCGAGAAGGTCGTCATCGACCGCGCGCTGGCCGGACTCAAGAAACGCGTCGAGGGCGGCGGGGCGCCCGGTACCGCCGCGAAGTAACGCCGCCAGGCCCCCCACCGGGCTTTTCCCCCACCACGCTCCCCCCCCAGCACCACCACGCTCCCCACCGCCGGAGGCTCCTCGTGCGCACGGTCCTCGTCACCGGAACCGGCGGGGCGGGCCGTACCACCGTCGCCGCCGCCACGGCGCTCGCCGCCGCCCGCGAAGGCCGCCGGACGTTGCTCCTCACCGCCGACCGCGGCCCCGTACCGGATGCGCTGCTCGCCACCGCGCTCCCCGCCGAATCGCTCGGGCCCGCCGAGCCGATATCCGCCGCCCCCGGCCTGTGGGCCGCCCGCATCGACGCCGCCGCCCGCTTCCGCGACCACGCCCAGGACCTCCAGGAGCGCGGCGCCTCCCTCCTCGACCTGCTCGGCGCGGCGCCCTTCGACGCCGAGGAACTGACCGAACTGCCCGGCGCCGAGGCCTTCGCGACGCTCGCCGCCCTGCGCTCCGCGCACGCCGCCGGCGGCTGGGACCTGATCGTCGTCGACGCCCCGACCGTGGCCCGGACCGTCCGGCTGCTCGCGCTGCCCGAACAGCTCCGCCGCTATCTGCGCCGGCTGCTGCCCACCGAGCGGCAGGCGGCCCGCGCGCTGCGGCCGGTGCTCGCCCAGCTCGTCGGCGTGCCGATGCCCGCGCAGCGGCTGTACGAGCACGCGGAGCACTGGGACGGCGAACTCGCGGCCGTACAGGGCATCGTCGAGTCCGCCGCGACGACCGTACGGCTCGTCGTCGAGCCCGGCGCGCACGCCGCCGAGTCGCTGCGCGCCGCCCGCGCCGGGCTCGCCCTCCAGGGCTGCCGCGTCGACGCCGTCGTCGCCAACCGGCTGCTGCCCACCGGCTCCGCGGACCCCTTCCTCGCCGCCCTCTCCGGCCGTCAGCAGACCGCGCTCAAGGAGATCCACGAAGCGGCCGAGGAGTACGCCCACGGCACGGCGGCCCGCTGCGAACTGCCCCACCTCGGCCGCGACATCCAGGGCCCGGACGACGTGGCGGAGCTGGCCGGCCGGTGCGTGACGGCGGCCGGCGACGACGCGGCACGCGCGCTCGTCCCCGAGGCCCGCGCGGCGCGGGAGGGCCGGGCGCCCGACCCGTGGAGCGTCGAGGACCGGCTCGCGGAGGACGGGGTCCTTCTGTGGCTGCTGCCGCTGCCCGGCGCCCGGCGCGACGGCCTCGACCTGGTGCGGCGCGGCGACGAACTCATCGTCAGCGTCGGCCCGTTCCGCCGCGTCCTGCCGCTGCCCTCCGCGCTGCGCCGCTGCGCCGTCTCCGGCGCGGGGCTGCGGGACGGCGTGCTGCGGGTGCGGTTCACGCCCGACCCCGACCTGTGGCCCAAGGGCCTCTGAGGCCGCGCGTCGCGCGGCGCGGCGGGGGAGACCACCGCTGTGCGCCGTTCGGGTAACGTCGAGGGGAACAGCAGCCTCGCCGCAGGAGTCCGCCATGAGCGATGCCACCGAGCGCCCCGTCGACGACAGGCCGGAGCCCGACGCCTGGGAGAAGGCGTGCGCCGAGGACCTCGCCGCGGAACGGGCGCGCCGCCGCAAGCAGTACGGCCCGCCCCCCGGCTCCGCCGCCGAGGAACTGCGCAAGCTGGTGGACGCCGTGGCGGACAAGGTCTCCGGCATCGAGCTGCCGATCGCCGGCATGGTCGCCCAGGGGGCCGTACGGCAGCTCATCACGCAGGCGAAGAGCGCCGTGGAACCGGTGATCGAGCGCAACCCCGAGGTCTTCGACCACCTGGCCGCGGCCGGCTCGGAACTGCTCGCCGCCTACCGGTCCGCCGTCGAGAACCAGGAGCGGCGCTGGACCAGGGGCGCGGAGGGCGCGGGCGGCGCGCGACGCGCGCCGGAGGCCCAGGGGCCGGCCGGTGCGGGCGGCGCGGCCGACGGGGAGGGCCCGGCCGGCGCGGGCGGCACGGAGCGGATCGACCTCGACTGACCCGCGGCCCGAAGCCCCTCTCGCGGTCCGGACCGGACGCCGCGCCCCCTCCGGTAACGTGGGCCCCGGCGGGGTTCGACCGAAAAACTGAGGGACACATGGGACTCACCATCGGCGTCGACATCGGCGGTACGAAGATCGCGGCCGGCGTTGTCGACGAAGAAGGCTCGATCCTCGCGACGTGCAAGGTGCCGACCCCGCAGACCCCCGAAGGCGTCATCGACGCCATCGCGGAAGCGGTGCGCACGGTCAGCGCGGGCTACGACATCGAGGCCGTCGGCATCGGAGCCGCGGGCTATGTGGACGACAAGCGGGCCACGGTCCTCTTCGCCCCGAACATCAACTGGCGCCACGAGGCGCTCAAGGACAAGGTCGAGCAGCGGATCTCGCTGCCCGTCGTCGTCGAGAACGACGCCAACGCCGCGGCCTGGGGCGAGTACAAGTTCGGCGCGGGCAAGGGCCACGAGGACGTCATCTGCATCACGATCGGCACCGGCCTCGGCGGCGGCGTCATCATCGGCAACAAGCTGCGCCGCGGCCGGTTCGGCGTCGCGGGCGAGTTCGGCCACATCCGCGTCGTGCCGGACGGGCTGCTCTGCGGCTGCGGCAGCCAGGGCTGCTGGGAGCAGTACGCCTCCGGCCGCGCCCTCGTGCGGTACGCCCACCAGCGCGCGTACGCCACCCCGGAGAACGCCGAGATCCTGCTCTCCCTCGGCGACGGCACCATCGACGGCATCCAGGGCCGGCACATCAGCGCCGCCGCCCGCCGCGGCGACCCGGTGGCCATCGACTCCTTCCGCGAACTCGCCCGTTGGGCCGGCGCCGGCCTCGCCGACCTGGCCTCGCTCTTCGACCCGTCGGCGTTCATCGTCGGCGGCGGCGTCTCGGACGAGGGCGACCTGGTCCTCGACCCGATCCGCAAGTCCTTCCGGCGCTGGCTGGTCGGCGGCCAGTGGCGGCCGCACGCCCAGGTGCTCGCCGCCCGGCTCGGCGGCGAGGCGGGGCTGGTGGGGGCCGCGGACCTGGCGCGCCAGGGCTGACCGCGAGACCCACCCCGTCAGCAGTACGGACCCACAACACCCACCACGGATACAGAACAGGGGCGATGCGATGCTCGCGGACCTGCCCGCTTCCCGTACCGAACCCGACGGCTCGGCGCTGGTCCGCGTGCTCAGCTACAACATCCGCTCCATGCGCGACGACACCGACGCGCTGGCCCGCGTCATCCGGGCCTGCGCCCCCGACGTCGTCTGCGTCCAGGAGGCGCCCCGGTTCTTCCGCTGGCGCAAGGCCGCCGCCCGGCTCGCCCGCGCCACCGACCTCGTCTACGTCGGCGGCGGCGCCACCGCCTCCGGCCCGATGATCCTCTCCACGCTCCGGCCGCACGTGGAGCAGGCCCGCGACATCCTGCTGCCCCGCACCCCCGGACTGCACCAGCGCGGCTTCGCCACCGCCGTGCTCCGCTTCGGCCGGGCCCGCCTCGGCGTCCTGAGCTGCCATCTGAGCATGAGCGACGCGGAGCGGTACGGGCAGGGCAGACTGCTCCTCGACGAGCTGGCCGCCCTCGGCGTCCCGCACGCCGTGGCGGCCGGCGACCTCAACGACCGCCCCGACGGCCGCACCTTCGGCCTGCTGGCGGACGCGCTGCACGACGGCTGGGCCGCGAAGCCCTGGGGCCGCGAGCACACCACCCGGCTGGGCGACCCCCTCCAGCGCATCGACGCCGTCTTCGCGACCGACGGCGTCGAGATCCTCGGCTGCGGCGTCCCCATGGGGCTGCCGGGCGTCACCGAGAGCGACCTGCGGGCCGCCACGGACCACCTCCCCGTGCTGGCCGCGCTGCGGGTGCCGGCCGCCGAGTCGTGAGCGTACGTCCGTAGCGCCGGTGGGCCGGGCCCGTGGATCGAGAGAGCGCCCGCCCGGGAGGGGATTCCGGGCGGGCGCTCGTACGTACCAGGGCTCTCGTACGTACCGGCGCTCGTACGTACCGGGGCCGGGGTTCAGACGACCGCGCCGCGGCCCGGGTCGTCGTCCTCCTCGTCGTCGCTGTCCTTCATCCGTATGACCAGCGTGGCGAAGCCGCCGAGGAAGCCGCCGACGCCCAGCGTGGTGATCCACCAGGTCAGCTCCTGGCGGAGCAGGACCATGACGAGCAGCAGCAGCGGGCCGCCGAGGACCGCGAGCCAGGCGAAGCGGGCCGTGACGTCCATGGAGGGGAGCGGCGGCGGCTCGGGCGGCACGAAATGGCCCTCGTCGGGGCCCTCCTCGGCCGGGGTGTAGTCGCGGGGGCCGACGCCGGGGGCGTACACGACGAAGCCGCCCGCGGACCGGCCGGGCCCGCCCGCCCCGCCCGGCTTGTCGAGCCGGTTCGGCTGGTCCTGCTCGGGCAGCGCCGGGTCCGGCGCCTCCTTGACCGGCCCCTTCCGCTCGTCGCGCGGCAGTTCGTCGCCGGGGCGCGCGTCCCCGGACCGCGCACCGTCGGACCGCGCGCCGCCGGGCGGTGTATCGCCGGGCGCGTCGTACGCCGTGTCGCCGCCGGTGGCGGGCCAGCGGCCGGTCTCCGGGTCGGGCTGCTCCCCGTACGCGGCGACGAGCCGCGCCCAGATCTCGTCCTCGTCGGCCTCGTCGGCCTCGTCGTTCACGTCGAGCGGCTCCGGCGCGGGGTCCGCCGCAGGCTTCGGCGCGTCGGCTGCGGGCGTGGCCGGCGCGGCGGGCCCCGCCTCCTCCGGCGCCCCGGGGGCCGGTTCGTCCGCGCCCTTCGCGGGCCGGCCCTCGCCGCTCCCGCCGCCCGTACCGCTCAGCGGATCGCGACCGTCCTCGCGATCCGCGTTTCGTTCAGCCACTGGCGGCCGTCCCCTCCTTGCCGGCGCGCTCGGCGGCGCTCGGGGCGAGCCGGCCGATGAACGCGTACGTCTCCTCGAAGACGAAGTCCGCGTCGTAGTCGAGCGTCGCCACGTGGTAGCTGCGCTCCAGCAGCCGCTCCGTGACGTCCCGCGAGGAGACACGGCCCAGGATGCGCGCCGAGTCGACCGGCGGCACCACATGGTCCTCGGGGCTGTGCATCAGCAGCAACGGCTGGGTGACCCGCGGCAGTTGGGCGTCGACCACCTGGAAGAGGCGGCGCAGCGAGTGCGCGGCGTGCAGCGGCACCCGGTCGTAGCCGATCTCCGGGGAGCCGGGCTTGGCGATGTCGCTGGCGATGCCCTTGGCCGTACGGACCAGATGCCGGGTCACGGGCAGCGTCCGGGCGGCCGGGCCGTGCAGCTTGTTGCCGGGGTTGACCAGCACGAGGCCGCGCACGCCCGCGGGGTGCTCGGCGGCCAGCCGCAGCGCCAGCGTGCCCCCCATCGACAGCCCGCACACGAAGACCTCCGCGCAGCGCTCGCGCAGCGCCCGCAGCTCCCGGTCCACCTCCGCGTACCAGTCCTGCCAGCCGGTGACCTGCATGTCCTGCCAGCGCGTGCCATGGCCGGGCAGCAGCGGCAGGGACACCGTCAGGCCCCGCCCGGCGAGGTACTCGGCCCAGGGCCGGACGGACTGCGGGGAGCCGGTGAAGCCGTGACACACGAGGACGCCTACCTCTCCGCCTTCGTGGCGGAACGGCTCGGCTCCGGGGAGGAGCGGCACCGATGTCTCCGATCGGTCAAGGGGGGCGGGAGGGTCTGCACCTCAGCGTACGCGGAGCGCCGCACGGCGGGTAGGCAGGTAAGGTCTCCTCGTCGCATACAGGAGGTCCTCGGTTGTTCTACGGCGCTATGAAGCTGTCCATCGGCGGGTCGTTGAAGGTCGCCTTCCGGCCGTGGGTGGAGGGCCTGGAGAACATCCCCGACGAGGGCCCCGCGATTCTGGCCAGTAACCACCTGTCGTTCTCGGACTCCTTCTTCCTCCCGGCCGTCCTCCACCGCAAGGTCACCTTCATCGCGAAGGCGGAGTACTTCACCTCCCCGGGGGTCAAGGGGAAGCTGACCGCCGCCTTCTTCAAGGGGGTGGGCCAGCTCCCGGTGGACCGCTCGGGCGGGCGGGGGGCCGGCGACGCGGCGATCAAGAGCGGCTTGGACGTGCTGGCGCGCGGCGAGCTGTTCGGCATCTACCCGGAAGGGACCAGGTCACCGGACGGCCGCCTCTACCGCGGCAAGCCGGGCGGGCTCGCCCGGGTGGCGCTGGCCAGCGGGGCGCCCGTCATCCCCGTCGCGATGATCGACACCGAGAAGATCCAGCCGCCGGGCAAGGTGATGCCCAAGCTGATGCGGCCGGGCATCAGGATCGGCGAACCGCTGGACTTCAGCCGCTACCACGGCATGGAGAGCGACCGGTTCATCCTGCGCTCGGTGACCGACGAGGTCATGTACGAGATCATGAAGCTCGGCGGCCAGGAATACGTGGACATCTACGCGACGGCCGCCAAGCGGCAGATCGCCGAAGAGGCGAAGAAGGCCGCCGAGGAAGAGAAGGCCGCGAAGGCCAAGGGGGCCGAGGCCGCCAAGGCGCGCAAGCCCGGGGCGTAGCCGCTCCCGGCGAGGGATGGGGCAATGGCACAGGACAGAGGCGGGCGGCGGACGAAACCGCCGCGTGTCATACGGATGTCGGTCGAGCTGCCGCTGTGGCGGGCGCTGACCGGCTACCGCATTCTGACGCTCGGCTACGCGCTCGCCCTCTTCATCGTCAACTACCGCGACTTCGCACACCCCCTCGGCGCCGCCTGCTACATGGCGGGCCTCACCGGCTGGATGGCGCTGACCTGGAGCCGGACCACGTCCCCGGAGCGCTGCACCAAACGGTTCCTGATCGCCGACCTCACGATCGCGCTCGGCGGCATCCTGCTCACCTCCGCCGTCGACTCCTGGGCCCGGATAGACGACGGGGCGCCCACCCTGCCGTCCATCTGGGTGGCCGGCGCGGTCCTCGGCTTCGCGATCAAGGGCGGCTGGCGGTGGGCCGCGCTCGCCTCCACCCTCGTGGCCATCGCCAACCTCGTCGAGCGCGGCGGCATCGCCCGCGACACCGTCCACAACGTGCTGCTCGTCTGGGTCGCCTCCATCGCCATCGGCTACATCGTCGAGGTGGCCCGCGCCAGTGAGCGGACCCTGGCCCGCGCCCTCCAGATCGAGGCGGCGACCCGCGAGCGCGAACGGCTCGCCCGCGACATCCACGACAGCGTCCTCCAGGTGCTGGCCATGGTGCAGCGGCGCGGCGCGGAGATCGGCGGCGAGGCCGCGGAGCTGGGCCGGATGGCGGGCGAGCAGGAGATCGCGCTGCGCTCCCTGGTCTCCAGCGGGCTGGTGCCGTCCCAGCGCACACCCGAGCAGGACGCCAAGGACGCCAAGGACGCCGAGCTGGTACAGGCCGTACGGGCGTCCGGGGAGCTGCCGGCCGCGCCGCGAGACGGCGACGACGGGCTCTGCGACGTACGGGTGCTGCTCGCCGTGCACGCCGGGGCGCGGGTCTCCTTCGCCGAACCGGGCTCCCCGGTGCTGCTCGGGGCGGGGGCGGCGGTGGAGCTGGCGGCCGCTGTCAGTGCCGCGTTGGACAATGTGCGCCAGCACGCGGGCGAGGAGGCGCGGGCCTGGATTCTGCTGGAGGACGAGCCGGGGGAAGTGCTCGTGACGGTACGGGACGACGGCCCCGGCATCGCCGAGGGGCGGCTCGCGGACGCCGAGCGGGAGGGGCGGATGGGCGTCGCGCTGTCCATCCGCGGGCGGCTGCGGGACCTGGGCGGCAGCGCCGAGCTGGTGTCCGTACCGGGGCAGGGCACGGAAGTCGAGTTGAGAGTTCCGCGGGGGAATGGAGGACGGCAGTGAGTGAGAGCGAGAGCGAGACGGTGGGCGGGGCGGCGGACGACCGGCCGCTGAAGGTCATGGTCGTCGACGACCACCCGATGTGGCGGGACGCGGTCGCCCGCGACCTGGCCGCGGCCGGGTTCGACATGGTCGCCACGGCCGGCGACGGCCCGCAGGCGGTGCGCCGCGCCCAGGCCGCCGCGCCGGACGTGCTGGTCCTGGACCTCAACCTGCCCGGCATGCCCGGCGTGCGCGTCTGCCGCGAGCTGGTCGGCGAGAACCCCGCGCTGCGGGTGCTGGTCCTCTCCGCGAGCGGCGAGCACGCCGACGTCCTGGAGGCGGTGAAGTCCGGCGCCACCGGCTATCTGATGAAGTCCGCCAGCACGGAGGAGCTGGTCGACGCCGTCCGCCGCACCGCCGCCGGCGACCCCGTCTTCACCCCCGGCCTCGCCGGCCTGGTCCTCGGCGAATACCGCCGCCTCGCCACCGACCCCCTCCCCGCCGCCCCCGACGAACCCAAGGCCCCCCAGCTCACCGACCGCGAAACGGAAGTCCTCCGCCTCGTCGCCAAGGGCCTCTCCTACAAACAGATCGCCGAACGCCTCGTCATCTCCCACCGCACCGTCCAGAACCACGTCCAGAACACCCTCGGCAAGCTCCAGCTCCACAACCGCGTGGAACTGGTCCGCTACGCCATAGAACGCGGCCTCGACGAGGCGTAGCCGAGCCGCCGCGCTCGCGTGCGGCACCGCCGTTCGCGCCTTCTCGCCGCCCGATCGTGCCGTCGTGTCGATTCGGCGTGCGCTCGTACGGGTGAACGCTTTGGGTCAAGTCGCCTGCCGGGGCGGGGAATTCGCCGGGTGGGGCATCCCTTGTGGCGTGGATCACTATTAGCGTGGCCGGGGTCGGGTCCCTGTGCGAGAAGGAGAGAATCCATGCGGGTCGGAGTGCTGACCGGTGGGGGCGACTGCCCCGGGCTCAACGCGGTCATCCGCGCGGTCGTCCGCAAGGGCGTCCAGGAGTACGGATACGAGTTCGCCGGCTTCAAGGACGGCTGGCGCGGGCCGCTCGAAGGGGCCACGGTGCCCTTGGACATCCCGGCCGTCCGCGGCATCCTGCCGCGCGGCGGCACGATCCTGGGGTCGTCGCGGACCAACCCCCTCAAGGTGGAGAACGGTATCCGCCGGATCAAGGAGAACCTTGCCAAGCAGGAGGTCGACGCGCTCATCGCGATCGGCGGGGAGGACACCCTCGGCGTCGCGGCCCGGCTCTCGGGCGAGTACGGCGTCAGTTGCGTCGGCGTGCCCAAGACCATCGACAACGACCTCTCGGCGACCGACTACACCTTCGGCTTCGACACCGCCGTCAACATCGCCACCGAGGCCATCGACCGGCTGCACACCACCGCCGAGTCGCACATGCGCGTCCTGGTGGTCGAGGTGATGGGCCGGCACGCGGGCTGGATCGCCCTGCACTCGGGGCTCGCGGGCGGCGCCAACGTCATCCTCATCCCCGAGCAGCGCTTCGACGTCGACCAGGTCTGCTCCTGGGTCACCTCCCGGTTCAAGTCCAGCTACGCCCCGATCGTCGTCGTCGCCGAGGGCGCCATGCCGAAGGACGGCGACATGGTCCTCAAGGACCAGTCGCAGGACTCCTTCGGCCACGTCCGGCTGTCGGGAGTGGGGGAGTGGCTGGCGAAGGAGGTCGAGCGGCGCACGGGCAAGGAGGCCCGGACGACCGTGCTCGGCCATGTGCAGCGCGGCGGCACCCCCAGCGCCTTCGACCGCTGGCTCGCCACCCGGTTCGGGCTGCACGCCATCGAGGCGGTGCGGGACGGCGCGTACGGCTCGATGGTCGCCCTGCGCGGCACGGACGTCGTCCGCGTCCCGCTCGCCGAGGCGACGGCGAAGCTCAAGACCGTCGCCCCCGAGCTGTACGCCGAGGTGGGTGTCTTCTTCGGCTGACGGCTTCTCCGGCCGGGGGCCGGGCGACCGTGCGGCCAGGACCGAGTGGCCGGGCCCGGCCCACGTCGCGGGAGCCCGGCGACTCCGCCAGAGCCCGTGCCCGGGCCCGGTCCGAGCGCCGGTCCGAGCGGGGCCTGGGCGCGGCCTCCCGCTCGGCGGTCTCTGTCGCAGGCCGCGCCAGGCGATCGTCAGCCGACCGACACCGCCGCCATCACGTCCGCCACGATCGCCGCCCCGTTCAGCGTCAGCACCGACTCCGGGTGGAACTGCACCCCGGCGAAGCCCGCGCCGCGCAGGGCGTGGACGTCGCCGGTCGCGGCGTCGCGGCTCAGCTCGACGCGGTGCATGGCGAGTTCCACCTCGGCCCGGTCGGTGCAGCGGGCGGTGAAGGTGTTGTAGAAGCCGACGGTCTCCGTACGGCCGAAGAAGTCGATGCTCTCCTGGGCGCCCTGGTGGGGCACCGCCTTGCGGGCGATCTCCAGGCCGAGTTCCGCCGCGATGAGTTCGTGGCCGAGGCACACGCCCAGCAGCCCGTGCCGGTGGCCGCGCAGCAGTTCGGCGGTGAGGGAGCGCAGGAAGCGCATCTTGGGGTGGGCGGTGTCCGTGGGGTCGCCGGGACCGGGGCCCAGGACCACCGGCCCGCCGTGGGCCAGCGCCGCCGCCCGTACCCCCGGCTCGTCGTAGCGCCGCACCGTCACCTGGAGCCCGGAGGAGCGCAGCAGGTGCGCGAGCATCGCGGTGAAGGTGTCCTCGGCGTCGACGACCAGCGCGTGGCCGCGCAGCCCGCCGGTCAGCTCCGCCGTCTGCATCCGCAGCCAGAACGGCGCGAGGTCGTCGCGCCGGGCGTCCAGGGCGGCCCGCACCCGCGGATCGTCCGCCAGCCGCGCCGCCGGCGCCGCCGTGTCGCGTACGGGCGCGGGCCGCACCCCGAGCGCGGCGAGCACCCCGGCGGCCTTGGCGTGCGTCTCGGCGACCTCGGCACGCGGGTCGGAGCGGCGTACGAGCGTGGCGCCCACCGACACCTTGAGCGCGCCGTCGCCGCCGATGTCGGCGGTGCGGATCAGGATCGGCGAGTCCAGGGTCTGCGCGCCGCCCGCGTCGCGGCCGATGAGGGCCAGCGCCCCGGCGTAGTAGCCGCGCCCGTGGTGCTCGTACCGCTCGATGACGCGGCAGGCGTTCTGCACGGGCGAGCCGGTGACGGTCGCGGCGAACATCGTCTCCCGCAGCACGTCCCGCACGTCCCGCGAGGTCCGCCCGCGCAGCTCGTACTCGGTGTGCGCGAGGTGGGCCATCTCCTTGAGCCGCGGGCCGACCACGACGCCGCCCATGTCGCCGACGGTGCACATCATCTTCAGCTCCTCGTCGACGACCATCGACAGCTCCTCCACCTCCTTGCGGTCGTGCAGGAACGCCAGCAGCCCGTCGGCGCCGGGGCCCTCGGCCGGGTAGCGGTAGGTGCCGCTGATCGGGTTCATCACGACGGTCCCGCCGGACATCCGCACGTGCACCTCGGGGCTGGCGCCGACCAGCGTCCGCTCCGCGGTGTGCACGACGTACGTCCAGTACGCGCCGCGCTCGCCGGCCAGCAGCCGCCGGAAGAGGGCCAGGGCGTCGGCGGCGCCGAAGCCGTCGATACGGCCGTCGAAGGTCCGCCGGATGACGAAGTTGGCGCCCTCGCCCGTGCCGATCTCGTCCTCGACGACCCGCTCCACGATCCGCGCGTACGCGTCGTCGCTCACGTCGAAGCGGCCGTCCTCGACCCGTACCTCGTGCGCGGGCAGGGCGGCCAGGGCGTCGGCGAGCGGCAGTTCGTGGCACTCGCGGGGGAGCAGCACCGACAGCGGCGTCCCGTCGTCGCGCACGTCGAAGCCGCGCTCGCGGATCTGCCGGAACGGCACCAGCGCGAGCGCGTCGTGCACCGGGCCGGTCCGCGCCCCGGGTGCCCCGGTGGGCAGGGGGATGTCGGTCAGCCGCTCGGCCTCGACGACCGGCCCGAGGAGGAGTTCGACGGTGTCCTCGGCGCGGCCGGGCGTGCGGCGGTGCAGCAGGGCGAACGGCGGGCAGTCGGCGTCGAGCAGCCGTGCCACCAGGGCGGCGGTGTCGTGTCGCATGGCGGGGTTCCTTCTGTCGTGAGGAGGAACGGCCGTGGAACGCACGGAAGGCCGCCCCTCGGGCGGCCTTCGCGAAGTCTGGATGTACGCGCGATCAGCGGGCCGCCGAGTAAGCGGTCCACCACCAAGCCTGGTTCGAGTGTGTCAGTACTGCGTGCGCGAACATGCCGGTCACCTTACCGGACGGACCGGCCCGGAACGCGGCGTTCGGGGAGACGAGCCGGCCCGTCCGTACCGGAAGGGTCAGTTCCAGGGGTTGGCCGGCTGGTCGTCGATCGCGGTCCAGAACCGGGTGTTCTTCGGCAGGTCGCCGTAGGCCCAGAACGACCAGCCGCCCGAGTACTGGAGGTCGGGGCCGTAGCGGCCGTCGTGGAACTCGGCCATCCGCCAGCCCGCGCCGAAGGCCGCCGCGCACACGCTGTCGGCGGCGGCCCGGCTGTTGAGCCGGGAGCCCTTCACGGGCCGGCTCGCCGCGACGGTGCCCTGCGCCCAGCCCCCGTAGAAGTCCGGGGTCAGCCCGTCCGGCAGCGGGCTGCCGTCGACTCTCAGGCAGAGCACCGGGAGCTGCGCGGTGGCGGGGGTGTCGCCCTTGTACGGGTCGCTCTGCGTGCCGCCGGGCCCGCCGACCCGGACGCTGCCGTCGGGGCCGTCGGCCATCCGCGCCCAGGTCATCCCCGGGTGGGTGGCGGGCGGCGCGGCCTCGGCCGGCGCGGCGGCGAGCGGCAGCAGCGCGGCGGCGGCCGCGGCGGCGGTGACGATGGTGGAGCTGCGGAAGATCTTCACAGGCACTCCTCGCAAGACGTCGGCCCCGGCCGTGACCCGACCGAGGCGGAGAGAGAGTCCCAGATGCGGTCACACCCTGACCACAACTCCTTCACCAAACGGTCATAATCGGCCATTTTTCGGGCTTCCATGGACTCGGGCCCCAAACGGAAGCGTGCGGAGGCTCGTACGGGCGTACGGACGCGGCGGCGCGGGCACGTACGACAAGCCGTACGGACGCCGACCGGGCCGCATAGGGAACGGCGTAAGAGGTGTCGGCAGAGCGCGTACGGGCATACCGGCCAAGAGACGTAGGGCGAGGCGTACGGGCGTGTCGGCCGTCTCATCTTCCGGGCGCGGGGCCGACGCGCCGCCGCGACCACGTAACCTGTGGCGGGTGACCGTGAACGCTGAATCCCACGCCGGTGGCAACACCTGGCGCTCCCTTCCCGCGGCGCAGCAGCCCGACTGGCCGGACCAAGAGGCTCTGCGCGATGTGATCGCGGAGCTTGAGTCCTATCCGCCGCTCGTCTTCGCGGGCGAGTGCGACCAGCTCCGTCAGCGCCTGGGAGCGGTCGCCCGTGGTGAGGCGTTCCTGCTCCAGGGCGGCGACTGCGCCGAGGCGTTCGACGCCGTCGGCGCCGACCAGATCCGCAACAAGCTCAAGACGCTGCTCCAGATGGGCGCCGTGCTGACCTACGCCGGGTCGGTGCCGGTGGTCAAGGTCGGGCGGATCGCCGGCCAGTACAGCAAGCCCCGCTCGAAGCCGACCGAGACCCGCGACGGGGTGACCCTGCCGACGTACCGCGGCGACTCCGTCAACGGCTTCGAGTTCACCGCCGCGGCCCGCACCCCGGACCCGCAGCGGCTCAAGCGGATGTACCACGCCTCCGCCGCCACACTGAACCTCGTGCGCGCCTTCACCACCGGCGGCTACGCGGACCTGCGCCAGGTGCACGCCTGGAACCAGGACTTCGTGAAGTCCTCGCCCTCCGGGCAGCGCTACGAGGCGCTCGCCCGCGAGATCGACCGCGCGATGAACTTCATGAACGCCTGCGGGGCGGACCCGGAGGAGTTCCGGACCGTCGAGTTCTACGCCTCGCACGAGGCGCTGGTCCTCGACTACGAGTCCGCGCTGACCCGCGTCGACTCGCGGACCGGCGACCTCTACGACGTCTCCGGCCACATGGTCTGGGTCGGCGAGCGCACCCGCCAGCTCGACGGCGCGCACCTGGAGTTCGCCTCCAAGATCCGCAACCCGATCGGCGTCAAGCTCGGCCCGACGACCACCCCGGAAGAGGCGCTGACCCTCATCGAGCGGCTCGACCCCGAGCGCGAGCCCGGCCGGCTCACCTTCATCACCCGGATGGGAGCCGACAAGATCCGCGACCGGCTGCCCACCCTGGTGGAGAAGGTCACGGCGTCCGGCGCGCAGGTCGTGTGGGTCTGCGACCCGATGCACGGCAACACCTTCGAGGCGGCCTCCGGCCACAAGACCCGCCGCTTCGACGACGTGCTGGACGAGGTCAAGGGCTTCTTCGAGGTGCACAAGGGCCTCGGCACCCACCCGGGCGGCATCCACGTCGAGCTGACCGGCGACGATGTCACGGAGTGCGTGGGCGGCGGCGACGAGATCTTCGTCGACGATCTGCACCAGCGCTACGAGACGGCGTGCGACCCGCGGCTCAACCGCAGCCAGTCGCTGGACCTGGCGTTCCTGGTCGCGGAGATGTACCGGGACCAGTGAGCGTCGTCCGGCATTGGTAAGCGGGCGGTACGGCTTACGCACAGTGGGGCTACGAACTGTGGGGCGCGGATCGATCCTGTGATCCGCGCCCCACGGCGTTGTTCGCGGCCCTCCGGAGCGGGTAAGGTAAGGGTAACCTCACTAAGCGATCTCGGGTGGTGAACCGCGTGTACGTCTGCTCCTGCTTCGGCATCACCGAGCAGCAGGTTCGCGACCACGCGGACACCGGGGCGTGCACCCCTCGCCAGATAGCGTCGGCCTGCAAGGCGGGCACGGACTGCGGAGGCTGCGTCAAGCGCATCCAGGCCCTGCTCGGCCGGGGCGCCTGCCCCCGCCGGCAACTGCTCGACCGGGGCGAGCCCACGGCGCTCGCGGCGCAGCCCTCGCGGATCGGGACCGATCAACCGTCGATCACGGCCGCGCAGACGCCGACGGGAACCGATCGGACGTCGATCGGGACGGATCGGCCGTCGGTCGGGGCCGAACCGCCGTCCATCGGGACCGAGCCGCCCTCCATCGGCGTCGAGCCCCCGCCGTACCGGGCCGAAGCCGCCTGACCCTCCGGCCGCCCACGCCTCGCCACCCGCCCGCCGCCGGGGCGCCCCGCGGTCAACTGTCCGGCTGCTCGATGACCTGCGCGATGTACAGCGCCTCCCCGAGCTTCTCGACCAGGTCGAGCTGGGTGTCGAGGTAGTCGATGTGGTGTTCCTCGTCCGCCAGGATCGACTCGAAGATATTGGCCGAGGTGATGTCGCCCTTGGCCCGCATGACCTCCACCCCGCGCCGCAGCCGGTCGATGGCCTCGACCTCCACCTGCCGGTCCGCCTGGAACATCTCGGTGACCGTCTGGCCGACCCGGACGTGGAAGAGCCGCTGGTAGTTGGGCAGACCCTCCAGGAACAGAATGCGGTCGGTGAGGATCTCCGCGTGCTTCATCTCGTCGAACGACTCGGAGCGGGTGTACTTCGCGAGCTTGGTCCAGCCGAAGTTCTCCTGCATCTTCGCGTGCAGGAAGTACTGGTTGATCGCGGTCAGCTCGGCGGTCAACTGCTCGTTGAGGAATTCGATGACCTCGGGGTCGCCCTGCATCGCCAAGGCTCCTTCCAAGCGGGGGGACGGGCAAGTTGCGCGCATCCTTCCACCGCCCTTACGGGCCGTCCAGTAAGTGCACGCTTAGTATGAGTTGCCCCAATAGTGGTTGTGCTGGTCATGGCCATACCCGAAGGTCTGACACCATGGACCCATGGGTCAGTCGCAGAGTCGTGAGGGAGACCACCTCAAGCTGCCCCCGGGGCAGCGGCTGCAGCGCGGCTGGCCGGTGACGCACTACGGGCCCGTCCCCAAGTTCCGGCCGGACCGCTGGGAGTTCCGGGTCTTCGGCGCCACGGCCGACGGCGACAAGCACTGCTGGACGCACGAGGAGTTCGCGGCGCTGCCGTACGACACCATCACCGCCGACCTGCACTGCGTGACGAAGTTCAGCATGCTCGGCTCCGAGTGGGGCGGCGTCCCCGCCACCGCGCTCGTCGCGCTCGCGCCGCCGGCGAGCGATGTGACCCATGTGATGGTCTGGGCCGAGTACGGCTTCAGCTCGAATCTGCGGCTGTCCGACCTCACCAGCCCGAAGACCATCTTCGCCACCCACAAGGACGGCGACCCGCTCACCGCCGAGCACGGCTTTCCGGCCCGGCTCGTGGTCCCGCACCTCTACGCGTGGAAGGGCCCCAAGTGGGTCCGCGGCATCGAGTACATGACCGCCGACCGCCGCGGCTTCTGGGAGGAGCGCGGCTACCACAACATCGGCGACCCGTGGCGCGAGCAGCGCTACTCCTACCAGGAGGAACCGGGCGACGGCCCGGAACTCTAGAAGCCGCTCGCGGGCGGTCCGGGGCAGCGGCCGACGCCCGCCCCGGCGGCAGGTCTCCTACGCCCCCGTCTCTTACGCCCCGGTCTCTTCCGGCCCGTCGCGCAGGGCCTTCAGCCGCGCGACGTCCGCGGCGTGGCCCTCCTTGCCGCCCGGCGTCTCGATCGTCAGCGGCACGCCCTCCGTCGCCGGGTGCGCGAACAGCTCGCGGAACGGCTCGGCCCCGATATGGCCGGAACCGATGTTCTCGTGCCGGTCCTTGTGCGCGCCCACGACGTCCTTGGAGTCGTTGGCGTGGATCAGTTTCAGCCGGCCCTCGCCCACCACCGACACCAGCTCGTCGAGCGTCTGCTTCATCCCGCCGGGCCCGGCCAGATCGTGGCCCGCCGCGAAGACATGGCAGGTGTCCAGGCAGACGCCGAGCTTCGGGTGGCGGTCCAGCGCGTCGAAGTACGGGCCGAGGTCCGCCATCCGGGAGCAGAGCGAGGCGCCCTGCCCGGCCGTCCCCTCCAGCAGCAGCCACGGGTCGTCCTCGTGGGTCAGCTCGTCCAGCAGCGGCAGCAGCCGCTCGCGGACCTGCGCCAGCGCCTCGCTCCGGGGCCGGCCGCCCGTCGCCGCGCCCGTATGGACGACGACGCCGCGCGCGCCGATGTCCCGGCCGCGCCGCAGCGAGTGGCGCAGCGACTCGACGGAACGTTCCGCCGTCGCCTCGGTGTGGGAGCCGAAGTTGATCAGGTACGGCGCGTGGACGTACACGGGCAGGGACCGCGCGGCGCAGCCGGCCCGGAACGCCTCGTCCTGCTTCGGGTCGCCCGCCGGCGTCGCCCAGCCGCGCGGGTTGGCGACGAAGACCTGCACGGCCTCCGCGCCCATCTCCGCCGCGTACGGCAGGCCGGTCTTCGCGAGTCCGCCGGCCACGGGGATGTGGCCGCCTACGGGGTTGCGCATGAGTCTCAGAGTCCCTTGAGCGTAATCGTGATCTTGCTGCCCTTGGGGGCCTCGTCGCCGCCGTGGACCGACTGCTTGTCCACGGTGTCCTTCGGGAAGAAGAACGGCTTCTTCACCTCGACCTCGAACCCGAGGTCGGACAGCTTCTTCTTGGCGTCGTCCACCTTGTCGCCCGTGACGTCCGGGACCTCGACCATCTCCTGGCCCTTGGAGACCGTGAGCGTGATGGTGTCGCCCTTCGCCGCCGGAGCGTCCTTGGCCGGGGACTGCCGGGCGACATCGCCCTTGTCCTCCTCGGAGAAGACCCGCTCGTCGGCGATCTTCACCTTGAAGCCCTTCTCGGTCAGCTCCTTGGCGGCGTCCTCGACCGAGTCGCCCGTCACCTCGGGGACGTCGAGCTTCTTGCCCTTGCTGACGGTGAGCGCCACGGCCGAGTCCGGCCTGCGCTCGCTGCCGGGCCCCGGTTCGGTGGTGAGCACCGAGCCCTGGGCCGTCTCGTCGCTGAACTCCTGGCGGACCGTGCCGACCGTCAGACCGGCGTCCTTGATCTGCTTCTTGGCCTGGTCGAGCGGGATGCCCGCGACATTGGGCACCTTGGTGTGCTCCGGGCCCCGCGAGACGGTCAGGGTCACCGTGCCGTTGCCGCGGACGCGGCCGCCCGGCTTGGGGTCGGTGCCGATGACATGGCCGCGCTCCACCACGTCGCTGAAGTCCTGCCGCGCCTTCGTCTTGAGCCCGGCCTCCGCCAGCTTGTGCTCCGCCTGCGCCCGGGTGAGGTCGAGGACGGCCGGCACCGTGGAGAACTGGCCGGAATTGATGTACCAGACGCCCGTGCCCACCAGGATCACCAGCACCGCTCCGAGCAGCGCCAGCACCGGGCGGCGCGGCCCGCGACGGCCGGCCGCCGCCGCTTCCGGGGGGCCGGCGGGCGGGGCGGGCGGCCGCTCCAGCCGGGTCGTACGGGCGTACGAGGCGTCGTCCGCGGCCCGCGCCGCCCGCGCCTCGATGGAGCGCGGCAGGACGCTCGTACGGTCCTCGGAACCGTCGTGCGCCACCGTCTGCGCCCGCGGCGGCATCGCGTCCAGCTCCGCGTCGCTCATCGCGGCCCGCGCCGCCCGCGCCAGGCCGAGCAGCGCCACCGCGTCGGCGGGGCGCGCCTCGGGGTCGCGGGCGGTCGCGGCGGCCACCAGGTCGTCCAGCACGGCGGGCAGCCCCGGCACCGTCTCGGACGGCGGCGGGATGTCGTCGTGGAGGTGCTGGTAGAGGACCTGCGCCGGGGTGCCGCCGGTGTGCGGCTTGGCGCCGGTCAGCATCTCGTAGAGCACCACGCCGCACGCGTACACGTCGGCCGGGGTGTCCGCGGTGCCGTGCTCGATCTGCTCGGGGGCGAGGTACGACACCGTGCCGAGCACGGACCCCGTGGAGGCGGTGGTGTTGTTGTCCACGGCCCGTACGAGCCCGAAGTCGGCGACCTTGACCCGGCCGTCGTCGCCGATCAGCACGTTCTCGGGCTTCATGTCGCGGTGCACGAAGGCCGCCCGGTGGGCGGCGCCCAGCGCGGCGAGGATCGGCTCCAGGATGTCGAGCGCGGCGCGCGGCTGGAGCGCGCCGCGCTCGCGCAGCACGTCGCGCAGCGTGCACCCGGCCACGTACTCCATCGCGAGATAGACGTACGTGCCGTCGGTGCCCTGGTCGAAGACGCCCACCACATTGGGGTGCGCGAGCCTCGCCACCGACTTCGCCTCCCGGATGAACCGGTCCACGAAGGCGCCGTCCGCGGCGAGCGCCGGATGCATCACCTTGAGCGCGAGCACGCGGTCGAGCCGCGTGTCGACGGCCCGGTAGACCGTGGCCATGCCACCGACGGCGATCCGCGCCTCGACTCGGTAGCGGCCGTCGAGCAACTGCCCGACGAGGGGGTCCTGAAGGGTCGTATCCACGACAGACGAGTCTACGAGCAGTCACCGACACCGCCGGTGCCGCGCGCCCGCCGCCGCCCGTACTGAAGCCGAACGGTGACAGCGACCGGCGCGTACGGGCGGGTGCGGGGCGATGCGCGCGGGCGCGTACGGGTGGGCCGGGGCGATTGCGCGGGCGCGTACGGGCGACGCGATGCGGCTTCGCGGCTGTGGTGCGTACGGGCGCGGGCGCGCGGCTGTTGTGCGGTGTACGGGCGGGGCGGCGCCTGCCGGAAGGGCCGGGCCGGTCAGAACGCCGGGCGTTCCGGGTCCAGCTCCGCCAGCCCCTCCATGGCCGAGGACGCCCGCGCGAAGTGCCGGCGCGGGATGCGGCCCGCGCGGTACGCGAGCCGGCCCGCTTCGACGGCGTGCCGCATGGCGGCGGCCATCAGCGCCGGCTCCTGCGCGCGGGTCACCGCCGAGGCGAGCATCACGGCGGCGCAGCCCAGCTCCATGGCGAGCGCGGCGTCGGAGGCGGTGCCCGCGCCGGCGTCCAGGATCACCGGGACGCCGGCGCGCTCGGTGATCAGTTGGAAGTTGTGCGGGTTGCGGATGCCCAGGCCGGAGCCGATGGGCGAGCCCAGCGGCATGATCGCGGCGCAGCCCGCGTCCTCCAGCTTGCGGGCGAGCACGGGGTCGTCGTTGGTGTACGGCAGCACGGTGAAGCCGTCGTCGACAAGGGTCTCGGCGGCGTCCAGCAGCTCGATCGGATCGGGCAGCAGGGTCCGCTCGTCGGCGACGACTTCGAGCTTGACCCAGTCGGTGCCGAGGGCTTCGCGGGCCAGCCGCGCGGTGAGGACGGCCTCGCCGGCGGTGAAGCAGCCCGCGGTGTTCGGCAGCACCCGGATGCCGTGCCGGGAGAGCACGGAGAGCACCGAGCCCTGCACGGTCGCGTCCAGGCGGCGCATGGCGACCGTGGTCAGCTCGGTGCCCGAGGCGAGCAGGGAGCGCTCCAGGACGTCCAGGCTGGGCGCGCCGCCCGTACCCATGATCAGCCGGGAGCCGAAGACGGTGCCGCCGATGGTCAGCGGGTCCTCTGCCGCTGCCGTCCCGGCGGCCTCTGGAAGGAACGCGGTGTCGGTCATGTCAGCCTCCCTGGACCGCGGTGAGGACCTCGACGCGGTCGCCGTCGCCGAGCGCGGTGGCCTGCCACTGGCCGCGCGGCACGACGGTCTCGTTGACGGCGGCGGCGACGCCGCTGTGCGCGGCGGTGAGCGTGGCCACCAGCCGGTCCAGGGTCAGACCGGCGGGGACCTCGCGGGGCTCGCCGTTGAGGGAGAGCCGGACGGAGGCGGGCGGGGAGGAGGTCATACGGGCTGCTCCTGGTTCATGCGGGCTGCTCCTGGTGGGCTGCGCGGGCCGGGAAACGCTGCGGGGAGAAGGGCCGGGCCGCCTCCGGGAGCGCCTCGCCGGCCAGCACCCGGCCCATCACGTCCCCGGTGAACGGGGTCAGCAGGACGCCGTTGCGATGGTGGCCGGTGGCCGCGAGGAGGCCGGGCAGGGCGGTCGGCCCGAGCAGCGGCGCATTGTCGGGGGAGCCGGGGCGCAGCCCGGCGCGGGTCTCGACGAGCGGCAGCTCCGTGATGCCGGGCACCAGCTCGTGCGCGTCGCGCAGCAGCTCGTACACGCCGCCCGCGGTGACGGTGGTGTCCCAGCCCAGCTCCTCGGTGGTCGCGCCCAGGACCAGCTCGCCGTTCTCGCGCGGCACCAGGTAGACGGGGCCGCCGCGCACCACGGCCCGTACGGTCCGGGAGAGGAACGGCGCGTACGGGCCGGGCACGCGCAGCCGCAGGACCTGGCCCTTGACCGGGCGGACCGGGGGCACCACGTGCGGGGGGACGCCCGCGAGGCGCGCGCTGTGGCTGCCCGCCGCGAGCACGGTCCGGTCCGCGCGGACGCGGGAGCCATCGGCCAGCTCGGCGCCGGTCGCCCGGTCCGCCTCCACCAGGAGGCGCCGCGCCTCGGCCCGGTGGAAGACGACGCCGGCGCGCTCGCAGGCCGTCAGCAGGGCGCGGGCGAGGCGCCTCGGGTCGGCCTGGTGGTCGCCGTCGACCCGCACGCCGCCGCGTACGCCCGGCGCGAGCATCGGCTCCAGGCGGCGGCACTCGCGCCCCGACAGCCACTGCGAGTCGAGGCCGGAGCGCTGCTGCAACTCGTGCAGTTCCCGCAGGTGGGCGCGGTCGTCGGCGTCGAGGGCGACGGCGAGCGTGCCGCAGGCGCGATAGCCGATCTCCTGGCCGCTCGCCTCCGCCAGCTCCGCCGCGAACGCCGGATAGCGGCGCGCCGAGGCCAGGTTGATGGCGAGCAGATCCTGCTCGCCGTAGTGCAGTTCGGTGACGGCGGCCAGCATCCCGGCCGCGACCTGGGCGGCGCCCCCGCCGGGCGCGGGGTCCGCGACGGCGGTGCGCAGTCCGAGCTGGGCCGACCGCCAAGCGGTGACCAGCCCGATGATGCCGCCGCCGATGACGAGAACGTCGACGGTACGGACGGTACGGCCCGTCCCCGAGACCTCGCCGATCTCGGAGACCTCTGGCGGCTGCGAAGAAGACGCGTGCATGCGTCCAGCCCCTCCCTTCGCCGGCATGACCCGGATCAGGTTCGTACGGTCGGAGGCCGCCCAGCCTCCCTCTCAGCCCGGTCCGCCCGGGCTCCCGCGAGTGCTCTACGCCCGCCACCCTAGTACGCGCCCCGAATCGGCCGGAAGCCGGCCGGACGAGAGTGTCGGATACGGGCCAGGGAGCCGCCCGGGGCGCAACCGGGCCGCCCCGGGCCCCGGTTGTGGTGGAGATCTCGCTGCGCGACGCTCCGGCTCGGCGCGTTCGCAGCCATACAGTGAGCGGGTGAGCGATCAGACGAATACCACCAGTGACCAGCGTCGTGTCGTGATCGTCGGCGCGGGGGTGGCCGGGGTGCAGACCGCCGTAGCCCTACGCGAACAGGGCTGGACCGGCGCGATCACACTGCTCGGCGCGGAGCCCCATCAGCCCTACGACCGACCGCCGCTCTCCAAGGCCGTGCTGCTCGGCAAGTCCGAGGGCTCCGCCTTCGAGGTGGACTTCGACTCCCTCGGCATCGACCTGCGCCTCGGCCGCGAGGTCACCGGGCTGCGGCCCGAGGAGCGCGTCCTGGACACCGCCGACGGCCCCGAGCCCTACGACCGGCTCGTCATCGCCACCGGCGCCGAGCCCGTCGTGCTGCCCGGCACCGAGGGCATCCCCGGCGTCCACCTGCTGCGCACCCTCGACGACGCGACGCGGCTGCGCCCCGTCCTCGCCGACCAGCACGATGTCGTGGTGGTCGGGGCGGGCTGGATCGGCGCGGAGTTCGCGACCGCCGCCCGCGAGGCGGGGTGCAAGGTGACCGTCGTGGAGGCCGCCGACCGGCCGCTCGCGGGCGCCCTCCCGGCCGAGGTCGCCGCCCACATGGTCGGCTGGTACGCCGACTGCGGCGCCGAACTGCTCACCGGCGCCCGGGTCGTCTCCCTCTCCGAGGGCGCCGTGCTGCTGGACGACGGCACCCGGCTGACGGCCGGCGCGGTGGTCGTCGGGATCGGCGCGCGCCCCTCGACCGACTGGCTGGCCGGAACCGGCATCGAGCTGGCCGCGGACCGGTCCGTGGTCACCGACGAGCGGCTGCGCACCAGCCTCCCGGACATCTACGCGGTCGGCGACTGCGCCTCCTTCCCGTCCGCCCGCTACGCCGAGCGGCTGCTCGTCCACCACTGGGACAACGCGCTCCAGGGGCCGCGCACCGTCGCCGCCAACATCGTGCGCGGCGAGGCGGAGGGGCCGCTGTACGACCCGGTGCCCTACTTCTGGTCCGAGCAGTTCGGCCGGTTCGTGCAGTACGCGGGGCACCACGCCGCCGCCGACGAACTCCTGTGGCGCGGCGATCCCGCCACCGCCGCCTGGTCGGTGTGCTGGCTGCGCCAGGGCGTCCTGGTCGCGCTCCTCGCCGTGGGCCGCCCCCGGGACCTCGCCCAGGGCCGCAAGCTCATCGAACGGGGCGCCCGGCTGGACCAGCGGCAGGCCGCGGACCCGTCGGTGCCGCTGAAGTCCGCGACCGTCTGAGGCTGCCCGAGGCCGGGTGGGGCGGGCCGGGCGCGACACGGGCGCCGCGCGTCCGACGGCCTCCCGGCTACCGACTGTCAGTCCTAGATGGCAGGCTTGTCCCGTGACCGAGATTGACGCAAAGATCGATGCTCTCGTCCCCGCCTGGCTCAACCTGCCCGACATCGCCGAACGGCTCGGCGTCGAGGTGACGCGCGTCCGGCAGCTCGTCAAGGAGGGCCAGGTGATCGCGGTGCGCCGTGGCGAGAACAGGGCGCTCCAGGTGCCCGCCGATTTCATCGGCGACGCCAAGGTCGTCAAGGGCCTGGCCGGCACCCTGACGCTCCTGCGGGACGACGGCTTCAGCGACGTGGAGATGCTGGAGTGGCTCTTCACCCCCGACCCGACCCTGCCGGGGACCCCGGCGCAGGCCCTGCGTGAGAATCGCGGCACGGAGGTGAAGCGCCGGGCTCAGGCGCTCGCCGTCTGACCCCGCCGGCCCGTCCGGGCCGCCGGCTGATCCGCCGCCTTTCGGCGGTCCCCCTGAGCCCGTATCAGCCTGTGGCAGTTCCCTCAGGCCGTACGGGCTCGCGGGGCCGTACGGACTGCATGGGCCGTACGGGGCGTATCAGCCGGGAATGTCCGCAGCCGCACAGCAATCACCTATCCAACCGCTCGGTGTACGGGCCGGGGCCGCGTGCCACGGTCCGTACACCGCCGACCCGGGGGGAAACTCGCCGCATGTCCGCCACAGGTGCCACAGACGCCGCTGATGCCGCAGCACTTTCGGGAGCCGCAGGCACCCCGGGGCCCGCGGGGAACTCCGAGGCTCCGGCGGCCCGCGACGCCCCTGGGGGCTCCGACGCTCCGGCGGTCCGCGGCGCCCCGGTGAGCGCGCGGGAGCGGCTCGCCGACGCCCGGCTCTACCTGTGCACCGACGCGCGCAAGCGCCAAGGCGACCTGCCCGAGTTCCTCGACGCCGTCCTCTCCTCGGGCGTCGACATCGTCCAGCTCCGGGACAAGGGCATGGAGGCGGGGGAGGAGCTGGAGCACCTGGCGGTCTTCGCCGCCGCGGCCCGCCGGCACGGCAAGCTCGTCGCCGTCAACGACCGCGCGGACGTCGCGCACGCCATCGGCTCCGACGTGCTGCACCTGGGCCAGGGCGACCTGCCGGTGCCGGCCGCGCGGGCGATCCTCGGCGCGGAGACGCTGATCGGCCGCTCCACCCACGCCGAGTCCGAGGCCGCCGCCGCGGCCGTCGAGCCGGGCGTGGACTACTTCTGCACGGGTCCCTGCTGGCCCACCCCGACCAAGCCCGGCCGGCACGCCCCCGGGCTGGCCCTGGTGCGGTACGCCGCCTCGCTCGCGACCGTACGGCCCTGGTTCGCGATCGGCGGCATCGACGGATCGAACCTGGACGAAGTGCTCGAAGCGGGCGCCCGGCGGGTCGTCGTGGTGCGCGCCATCACCGAGGCCGACGATCCGGGAGCCGCCGCGGCCGGGCTCGCCAAGCGCGTCCGCGCCTACGGAGCGTGATCACGAGGGGCGGCGTGGAGCCGCCCCGGGGCCTACCGATCGTCCGGGGGCTGGGCGAATGGTGTCCAAGGGGTGGACACGATCGTGGCGAAATCTCGGCTGAGGCGTGCCGAAAGCTCGCTGAAAGGGTCATAACGCGGGACAGGGTTGGGGGCCCGACGGGCCCCGGTTAACCTGCCCGTATGGCCCTTGGCACACCTTCCACCAGGACAGACCGCGCACGTACGGTGCGTGACCTGCTCGCCTCCGGTGAGCGCTCCTACTCATTCGAGTTCATGGCCCCGAAGACCGAGAAGGGCGAGCGGACACTGTGGAACGCCATCCGCCGGGTCGAGGCGGTCGCCCCCACCTTCGTCTCCGTGACCTACGGCGCGGGCGGCTCCTCGCGTGAGGGGACGGTGCGGGCCACCGAGCGGATCGCCACCGACACCACGCTCACCCCCGTCGCCCACCTCACCGCCGTCAACCACTCGCTGACCGAGCTGCGCAACGTCATCGGGCAGTACGCCGACGCCGGCATCCGCAACATGCTCGCCCTGCGCGGCGACCCGCCCGGCGATCCGCTCGGCGACTGGGTCCCGCACCCCGAGGGCGTCACCTACGCCGCCGAACTCGTACGGCTCATCAAGGAGTCCGGCGATTTCTGCGTCGGCGTCGCGGCCTACCCCGAAATGCACCCGCGCTCCACCGACTGGGACACCGATATCCGGCATTTCGTCGACAAGTGCCGCGCCGGGGCGGACTTCGCCATCACACAGATGTTCTTCAACGCCGAGGACTATCTCCGGCTGCGGGACCGCGTCGCGGCGGCGAGTTGTGCGACACCGATCATTCCGGAGATCATGCCGGTCACGAACGTCCGGCAGATCGAGCGGTTCGCACAGCTCAGCAATGCCGTGTTCCCGGCGGAGTTGGCGAACCGGATCCTCGCGGTGAAGGACGACCCGGCCGCTGTACGCTCAATCGGTATCGAGTACGCCACGGAGCTGTGCGCCCGGCTGATGGCTGAGGACATCCCCGGACTCCACTTCATCACCCTGAACCACTCCACGGCGACCCTGGAAATCTACGAGAATCTGGGACTGCATCAGCGGTCCTGACGGCCTGTCCGGCGAGCGGCGGCCGCACGAGAGGGGCGTATATGGGCTGGGCGGTCCTCTACATCGCGTTCGGCGCCGTCGCGCTCTGGCTGCTGAGCGAGGTGCTCCTGCAGCACAAGGCCCGGCTGCGCTGGCGGCTGCTCGCCTTCTTCGGCTTCCTCGGCGTGGTCGCCGGCGTGCTCATGCCCTCCGTGCCGGTCATCGCGGTCGGCGCCATCGCCTTCGCGGTCGGGCAGACCTATGTGACGCTCTCCTTCCGCCGCGGCTTCTCCGAGGGGTGGGCGATCGGCGGCCGGCCGTCCGTCAAGCGGCGGCGCAAGTCCTCCCGGTCCGCCCGGGCCGCCGAGCCCAAGCTCCAGGTCAGCGACGTCGAAGAGGAACCGGTCAAGGAAGCGGCCGAGGGCGCGGCGGCCGGGCGCGCGGGCGGGACCGGCGGCGGGAGTGGCGGGAGCGCCGCCGACGCGCCGCTGGTGGAGCAGACCGCGCAGATGCCGCCGATCGCCATGGCCGAGGACGCCTTCCCGGCCGCGCCGGCCCCGACGCCGGAGCACGTGCCGACTCCGGAGGCGGCGCCGATTCCGGAGTCGGCGCCGGAGCAGGTGCCGACCGGCCAGTACACCGGCTACGACCAGAACGGCTACGCCACCGGCCCCGCCGCCGCGGGCTACGGCACGTACGACGCCTACGCCGGCTACGCCCCCCAGGGCGACGGGACCGCTCAGGACCCCTACGCCGCCGGGCAGTTCGACTACGGCCAGCAGCAGTACGCCGCGTACTCCGACCCGTACATCGGCTCGGCCCAGCAGCCCTCGTACGACCCGTACGCGCCCTACGCCCCCCAGCAGAACGACGCGAGCGGCTACCCCGGCGGCTACGCCCCCCAGGCGTACGGCCCGGACGGCTACCCCGTGCCCCAGCAGCAGTACGACGCCGACACCCCGCCCGGCGGGGTCTGGGTGCCCCAGCAGCGCGGCCTCAACGCCCCCTACCCGCCCCCGGACCAGCAGCAGCCCGCGCCCTCCCCGTACGAACAGCAGCAGCCGGCCCCCGGCACGGGCCACGACACCGGCCATGGGTCGGGCCACGGCACGGGCTACGACGAGCGGTACCGCTACTGAGCGGCCGCCTTCCACTCCAAGAGGCGTGTACGAGCAGGGCGTTGGGCGCGCTCCGCTGACCCTCCTGGGCGACCGGCTCCGTGCTCCTCGCACCCGTGACCCGCCGCCCGTACGGGCGTTGGGGGCTTCGCCGGCCGCACGGCCCGTGGGGCGCGGGCCGCGCGGCTACTGGGAGCCGCGCCAGTCGGCTCCGTCCACGATCAGACCGGCCACCATCGCACCCGACATGCCCGCGTGGGCGAGGCCGCCGCCCGGGTGCGACCAGCCGCCCGCGAGGTACAGGCCCGGCAGCCGGGTCGCGTTGGCGGGGCGCAGGAACTCGCCGTCGGCACCGGCGAGTACGGGCCCGGGGACCGCGCCGTCCACCGCCCCGGTCTCGGCGGCGGTGTCCGCCGGCGTACGCACCGCGCGCCACAGCGTCCGGTCCCGCAGCCCGGGGACCGCCGCCTCGGCGACCGCCGCCAACCGGTCGGCGTATCTCTCCACCGCCTCGGCGTCCCGCCAGTCGACCGGGCCGTGCGGGGCGACGGCCGCCGTCAGCGTGACGGCCTCGTGGCCGTCGTCCGGGCGCGTGGTGGGGTCGTCCGGGCGCAGCACGGTCACCGTCGGCCGCTCGCAGGGCGTGCGCGCCCCGCGCGGGCGGCCGTCGCCGTCCCCGAAGACCCCCGCCAACTCGGCCGTACGGTCCGGGGCGTGGACGACCGTCCGGTGCGCCGCGCTCTCGGGGCGCGCGCCGCGCACCGCCAGGCAGACCGTGAACCGCCCGACGCCCCGGTCGCCTCCCGCGGCCCCCGCGTTCGGCTTCGGCCCCGCCCCCGGCCGTACGTCCTCTTCCTCCCAGGGGCCCGTCCCGCCGAGCATCGGGGCCAGCAGCGCGGGGTCGACGCCGCAGACCACGGAGTCCGCCGCCGCGACCGCCCCGTCCGCCAGCTCGACGCCCGCCGCACGGCCGTCCTTCTCGACGATCCGCGTCACCTCGGAGCCGAAGGAGAACTCCACCTTCCGCGCGCGGCACCGCTCGTACAGCGCGTCGGCCAGCGCCCGCATCCCGCCGCGCACGTACCAACTGCCGAACGTCTGCTCCAGATAAGGCAGCGCCGTGGCGCTCGCGGGCGCGCGCCGGGGGTCGAAGCCGTACGCCAGGGCGTAGCTCTCCAGGAGGGCGACGAGGCGCGGGTCCCGGAGCTCCCGCTTGCCGACGTCCGCCAGCATGGCCGGACCGGCGCCCCGGCGGAACAGCCCGCGCCTGCGGGGCGCCGGGTAGGGGTCGCGGCCCAGCACCCGCCAGTCCGGCCGCAGCGGCTCCTCCAGCAGCGGTCTGCGCGTCGCGTCCCACACCTCGCGCGCCCGGTTGACGAGATCGCTCCACCGCTCGCCCATGCCCGCGCCCACGGCCCCGTCCAGGGCCTGGACGACGCCCGCGCGCGAGGCGTTGGGCAGCGAGAGGACCGTGCCGTCCGGGAAGAGGTGCCGGCTCGCCGGGTCGACCTGGGACAGCTCGACGCTCTGCTCCAGCGACTCCTTGCCGGTCTTGACGAAGAGATCACGGTAGACCGCCGGGAGGTGCAGCAGCCCCGGCCCCGTATCGAAGGCGAAGCCGTCCCGCGCGAGCCGCCGCACGCCGCCGCCGTGCGTGTCCCCGCGCTCGTACACCGCCACCCGGTGGCCCGCGACGGCCAGCCTGGCGGCGGCCGCCATCGCGCCCATCCCGGCGCCGATCACCGCAATCCTTGCCATGCCCGTGACCTTATCCGCCGCCACTGACAACGCGGCCGGCCGCCGTGCTCGTGCGGGGCAGTCGGGGCCGGCGGGGCTGATGGGCCGGAGCGGGGGCTGTGGGGGTCAGCACTCACGTCTGAGTACAGGTACTCAGACGCCGAGATGAGTAGATACACGGATGGGCCCCGACCTGCACGGAAGAGAAAGTAGTGACCACGGAAAGGGCGCAGCGCCGAGACCGCCGACACGGGGCGGCGGAACCGGCGGGCGGCCTGGAAGGAAACGGTGGGGCACCACGGGGGAATCGCTGGTGCTCTGCCGGGAACGGGGGGTTCCACGGGGGAACGGGGGAACGCCGTGTTCCGGCGCGGACCGATGGGGGGATCGGTCCGCGCCGGAACAGCGTTGAAACGCCGCACCGTTGGTGAAGAGCCCCATCTTGAGGCCACGCGATTACCGCGGACTGCCGCCGATCCGCCCCTGCAACAGCCGGGACAGCGCCGCGTGCACGTCCTCCAGGGAGCGCTCCGGCTGGAAGGACTGCCAGTCCAGGGCGGCCACCAGGACCATGCCGAACAGCGCCGACGCCGTCAGCGGGATGTCGATCTCCTTGCTCAGCTCGCCCTCGGCCACCGCGTCCCGCAGCACGGACTCGATCACGGTTATCGCCTGCTGCCGCACCTGCATCAGGGTGGACTGCCAGGCCCGGTTGGTGCGCCACAGTTCGGCGACGTAGAGCTGGGTGAGCGAGGGGTAGCGGGCGATGAAGCCGAGCCCGGCCCGGATCATGGCGTCCAGCGCGTCGACCCTGCTGCCGCCGCGGGCCGCCGTCTCGTCGGCGGCCCGTTGCAGCGAGGTGCTGAGCAGTTCGATGCCGTGCCGCAGCAACTCCTCGAACAGCACGCTCTTGCTCGCGAAGTTGTAGTAGACCGTGCCCTTCGCCACCCCGGCCCGCTCGGCGATCTCGTCCACCGTCGTGGAGGAGAACCCCTGCTCCGCGATGAGGGTCACGGCCGCCTCGAAGAGCTTCCGCCGGGTCGTCTGCCGACGGGTGTCGCCCGGCGGCCGGGCCGGCATTCTCCGGATTGCTGCAGCGCTGCTGTCCATGGTGCCGATTCTGCCTGGCGCCGCCGCGCGCCTGGTCACAGGGACAGCCCCGGGCCGGCCGGTTCACGGACCACACCTGTTCGCGGCGGGCCGTCCCCTGAGCGGTAGTTTCCTCGCGTCCCAGGACCATGCCGTGTACGGGAGAGATATGACGCAGACCGCTGATCCCCAGTCCTTCGACCGGTTCGCCCTCGACTACGACCGCTTCGTGAGCCTCCTCCCGGGCCAGAACACCGCGTGGCTGCTCGGGCTCGGGCTGAGGGGCGAGCGGGCTCTGGACGCCGGCTGCGGGCCGGGGCACGCCGTCGCGGCCTTGGCGGACAGCTTCGGGGAAGTCGTCGGCCTGGACCTGAGCGGCCCGCTGATCGACATCGCCCGAGCGAAGAGGGCGCGGCCCAACGTGCGCTACGTGGTGGCGGACCTGTTCGACCTGGCCGACGCGGACGGCTTCGACCTGGTCTACAGCCATACGACGCTGCACCACCTGAAGGACTACCGCGCGGGACTGGAGCACCTGAAGAGCCTCGTACGGCCCGGCGGCACCGTCGCGCTGATCGACAACGTATGCGACCCGTACCCGACGCCGCCGCGCAGGGCGTACACCTGGCCGGCCCTGTGGAACTTCCCCGGCGAGATCCGGCGCGTGGGGCTCCGCGACGCGTGGTTCCAACTGCGCTTCTGGCACAGCCGGCCGTGGCTGGCGCACCTGCTCAGCGACCGCTACCTGTCGCGCGAGCGGTTCCGCGAGCTCTACGGGAGCGTCTTCCCCGGGGCCCGCTTCGACGATCTCGGCTTCGCCCTGGCCATGTCCTGGACGGCGCCGCCGAACGGGGGCGGCGACCGGTGACGAGCCGCCTCGCCTCCCGCCCGGCCGGGGCCGCGGGGGACCGGTGATTTCGGGGCGACCCAAGGGGTGTTCGTGCAGGTCAGGGCCGATTGTCAGTGGTGTGCCCCACGATGGGCACATACGGCGGTCATGCCACTACTCGACAGGCCGCCACACGACGACAGGAGGTTCGTCATGGCCGGTATCGCGAGCGACGTCCACCCCGTGCTGCGCCGCGCCGCGGCCCCGCCCGCCGCGCTCGACCTGCTGACCCAGGCCCACCAGGGACTGGCCGAGGCCGCCGACCTCGAAGCCCCCAACGAGCGGTACGCCACCGCCCACCTCGCCGCCCTGCGCACCGCCGCCGCCGTCCTGGCCGTCCGCGGCCGGCCCGAGACGACGCCGCGCCGCCGGCGGCGGATACGCAGCGCCTGGGAGGTGCTGCCCGAAGTCGCTCCGGAGCTGACCGAGTGGAGCGCGCTGTTCGCCGCGGGCGCGCCCCGCCGGGCCCGCGCGGAGGCCGGCATACCCGACGCGGCGAGCCGCCGCGACGCCGACGACCTGCTGCGAGACGCCGCCATGTTCCTGCGGCTGGTGGAGCGGATGCTGGTGCTCCAGCCCGCTCTGCCGCAGCAGGCGACGGTGGAGCGGAACAAGGCGGGCTGAGCCGTCGTGTCATGTCCCGGGCGGGCGGATTCCCCCGCGCGCGGCCCGGCCGCGGGCGCGCGGGGCGGGACGGGGCGGGCGCGCCGTAGGCAATAGGCTGGGGACGGCGCGGACGTCGGCGATTTCCGCCCTTCCGTCCGCCCGTTGCCCTCCAGCCGTTCCCGTCCGTCCGTTTCCGTCCATCTCTGCCCCTCCACCCGTTCCCCGCTATCCGTTTCCGTTTATCCGTCGCCGCCGAACCGGCGGCGACGCCGCGCCGAGGAGCCACCCGCCGTGTCAGACCCGCAGCGCCCCCGGGCGTCCCTCCGTACCGCCGTGGTCTGGGACGTCCTCAAAGACGCCTTGGACCGCAGGGGCAAGACCGCCGGGAACGGCGCGGCGGGCGCCCTCGACGTGCTGGACACCGGCGGCGGCACCGGCAACTTCGCCGTGCCCGTCGCCCGCCTCGGCCACCGCGTCACCGTCGTCGACCCCAGCCCCAACGCGCTCTTCGCCCTGGAGCGCCGGGCCGCCGAGGCCGGGGTCGCCGAGCGGGTCCGCGGCGTCCAGGGCGACGTCCACGGCCTCTTCGACGTCGTCGAGCGCGGCGGCTACGACGCCGTCCTGTGCCACGGCGTCCTGGAGTACGTGGAAGACCCCGCCGCCGGCCTGCGCAACGTCGTCGACGCGCTCCGGCCCGCCGGCACCCTCAGCCTGCTCGCCGCCGGACTGGGCGGCGCGGTGCTGGCCCGCGCCCTGGCCGGCCACTTCACCGAGGCCCGCCAGGCGCTCACCGACCCGGCCGGGCGCTGGGGCGAGGGGGACCCGGTGCCGCACCGCTTCACCGCCGAGACGCTCTCCGAGCTGATCGGCGAGGCCGGACTGGAGGTCGGCGCCATACACGGCGTCCGCGTCTTCGCCGACCTGGTGCCCGGCGTGCTGGTCGACACCGAGCCCGGCGCGATGGAGGCCCTGCTGCGCCTCGAAGCGGCGGTCGCCGAACTCCCCGCCTTCCACTCCGTCGCCACCCAGCTCCATGTACTGGCCGAGCGCGGCTGACCGTAGACCATCGGCCGCAGGCCACCCGATCAGCCGCTTCGCCCCGTATGATCGGGGTACACCGTCCGGCATGGCGGATCGGCGGGTGGGGAATGCACGTTCCGACGGTTTCGATTGTCACACTGGCAACGGTGAGTAATTGGCGCAGAGGGGCGGGTATCACGGGGGCGATTCCCTGCCTATCCTGAAAGGGTCGCACCCCGGTCGCCCCCCGCGACCGACGAGTAGGAGGACTCCGTGCCGCTCTCGGAGCACGAGCAGCGCATGCTCGAGCAGATGGAGCGAGCGCTGTACGCCGAAGATCCCAAATTCGCGACAGCGCTTGAGGGCAGCGGCCTGCGCACGTACACCCGGCGACGGGTCTACCAGGCGGTCGCGGGTTTTCTGGTGGGTATCGCGCTCCTCATGGCCGGAATGGTCGCCCAGCAGATCTGGATCAGCGTAGTGGGCTTCCTCGTCATGCTGGGGTGCGCGGTGCTCGCGGTCACGGGATGGCGCAAGGCGCCGAAACCGGGCGAGCAGCGGGCCTCATCAGGCGCCTCGGGCGGCACCGCCGCCCGCCGGCAGCCACGTCAGCGCCGGTCCATGATGGGGCGCATCGAGGAGCGCTGGCAGCGCCGCCGCGACGAACAGGGCCACTGAGCCCCGATATCTTCCACCGGGCGCGGCCCAGGACCCCGGTCCTGAGCCGCGCCCACGCGTTGCTCCAGCCGAGTCACGGCCGCCGCGGCCGGCCTCCCGGCCCAGCCGCCGGCCCCTCGGCTCACCGGCCCGTCGGCCTTTCGGCTCTCCAGCTCACCGGTTCCTGGCCTCTCGGCTCCTCGCCGCCCCGGCTCCTCCGCTCGTCGGTCTGGGCCCGTCGGCCCCTCGGCTCACCGACTTCCTCGGCCCCTCGGCCCGCCGGCGGCCGGTGCGCGCGCCCCTGCCGCAGGCGGCGGCCGCTCGGTTGCCCCCACCTGTCCGCCCGGCTGCCTGGCCGTCGGCGCACCAGCCCGTGGCCCTGGCCCGCCCCTCGTCCCGTCCGGCTGGACCTGGGCCTGGACCTGGACCTGGCCGGAGGGCTGCCCGTCACGCTCGCTGCCGTGAGAAGCGCAGCGCCGTCGTCGCCCGGCGGGTGAGGGAGGCGAGGCGGCCGGTGCGGAGCCGGGCGATCGCGGTGGTCCAGCGCCGGGAGAGCGCCCACGCGACGCGGATGGTCGAGCGCGGTGCCAGCAGCCCCCGCAGCCGGCCGGCCCGCCCGGCCGAGGCCCGCAGCCCGGTCCGTACGAGCTGGACGTCGGCCGCGAGCCCGCCGACCGGACGCGGGCGCGGCGCGTAGAGCACCTGCTCCACCGCCGCGGCCACCCGGTGCGCGGCCTCGGCCGCCGCGGTGTCCAGGCCGCCGAGCCGTACGATCCGGGCCGCGGCCTTGCGCGGGGTCTGCGAGTCGTCCGGCGGCACGCCGTAGTCCCAGCCGGAGTCGATGAGCTCCCGCCAGGCCGCGAGGGTGCGGTCCGCGCCGTCCCGCGGGGTGCGCCCGCCGGAGTCGCCGAGCCGCCGGGCCCGTACCCGGGTGCGCCACAGCATCGGGAGCGCCAGCGCCACCAGCGCCGCCAGGCCCACGGAGCCGCCCACGGCCGCGGTCGTCGACCGGCCGCCGTCGCCGGGGCCGCCGCCCGCCGGGTGCGCCGCGCCGCCGCACTCCCCGAGCCGTTTCGCCTGCGGCGGGCAGCTCTCGGCGGCCGACGCCCCGGCCGAGGGGGCCGCCGAGCGGCTGGGCACCGGCGTCGGGGTGCCGGGGTCCGTGCCGGACGGCGTCTGCGCGATCGTGTAGTCGGGCTGCGAGCCCCGGCTGGGCGTGGGCTCGAACCGGGTCCAGCCGACGCCCTCGAAATACAGCTCGGGCCACGCGTGCGCGTCCTTGGAGCCGACCGACATGGTGCCGTCGACCTGCGGGGTCCCCGGCGTGAAGCCGACCGCGACCCGCGCCGGGATGCCCAGCGTCCGCGCCATCGCCGCCATCGAGAACGAGAAATGGACGCAGAACCCCTCCTTGTCGTGGAGGAACTTCGTTATGGCGGTACTGCCGCTGCCCGACCGCACCTCGGTGTTGTACCGGAAGCCGCCGGTCGTGGAGAACCACTCCTGGAGCTTCACGGCCTGCCCGTACGCGGTCGTGGCCCCCGCCGTCACCTTCTTCGCCTGGTCGCGGACCGTGGACGGCAGCGAGCCCGGCACCTTCGTGTACTCGTCCAGGAGCCGCTTCGACGGCGCGGGCGCCGCCGCCAACTGGGAGCTCGTCGGCTGCACCAGCAGGCTCGACACCTGATAGCGCGAGCCCCGCGTGGTCTGCCCGTGGTCACCGACCAGGGTCCGCCCCTCGGGCTCGAACCGCCAGCGCCCGCCGACCGACACCCGCGTGGCCGGGTAGGGGAGCGGCAGATAGGTCTGGCCGTAGGTCTCGGCGGCCACGACGGAGGTGTTGACGGTGTCCGTGCGGACCTCGGGCGAGAGCCCGGACGGCGTGGGCAGCGGGTCCGGCACATCGGTGATGTGCCGCTCGGACGCCTTCCAGGACGAGCCGTCGAACTGGTCCAGGGCCACGATCCGCAGATACATGTTCTGGGTGTCGCTCGTCGACGTGCGGTACCGCAGCACCTCGTGGTTCTCGGGCTGGTTGAGGCTGTTCTGGAGCGAGACCAGTGGATTCACCGCCGAGATCGTCCCGCCGCCGGCGTCCTGGCTGCCGCCGGCCCCCCGGGACCCCAGCAGGCCGTCGTCCATCGTCGGCAGCACCGCGGGCACCGCCAGCGCGATGCCCAGCGCGAGCGCGCCGATCCGCCGCCCCGTACGGACCGGGGCGAGGGCGGTGCCGCCCGCCCCGGGGCCCAGGGTGCTGCTCGGGCCGGTGGGGCGCCGCGCGCCGCCCCCGGCGAAGACCCGCCCCCACTGGGAGAGCCGGTCCCGCCCCTCGGCGAGGAGCAGCAGCAGGAAGCCGCCGGCCGCCGCCAGGAACCACAGCCAGTCGGCGCCGCCCTTGGCCATCCCCGCCGCGACCGAGTACAGCGCGAGGAGCGGCAGCCCGGCGGGCGCGGCGCTGCGGTACGTGACGGCGAGCGCGTCCACCGCCAGCCCCACCACCAGCACGCCGCCGACCAGCAGCAGCCTGATACCCTCCGTCGTCGGAGCCGGTATGGCGTACCGCCCGACGTCGTCGGCGCCCTCCCGCAGCAACTGCCCGAACTCGTGGAAGACCTCCGGGCCGGGCAGCAGCCCCCCGACCGCCTCGCTCTGCGCGAAGACCAGGGTGAGCAGCAGCAGCCCGACGGCCGCCTGCACCAGCACCGTCAGCGCCCGGGCCAGCGGCACCCGGCGGGCCAGCGCGCCCACCGAGCTCTGGATCAGCACGAGGAGCGCGGCCTGCAGGAACCATGTCGCGTGGTCGACCAGCGGGAGCAGCGCGCAGGACGCGGCCAGCGTCGCCACCGCCGCGCACACCGCGAGCCGGGCGCGTCCACTCATGACCAGCTCCCTGCCGTCGTGCCGTCCTGCTCCGAGGTCCCGCTCGTGCGGGCGCGCTGCTGGTCGGCCCGGCGCCACAGCGCGGCCAGTGACGCCCCCGGCTCCACGGGCAGCGCCGTCCACCCCGCCTCGCGCAGCATCCGCAGCCGGTCCTCCAGCTCCTCGGCGTCGCCGCCGCGCACGTCCCGCGCCCAGGACGGCGAGTCGAGGAGGAAGGCGACCGCCGGGCCGCCGCGCTGCCGCATCCGCCCGGCGAGCGCCGCCTGCTCCTCGTCGAGGTCGCCGAAGAACGCGATGAGCAGCCCCTCGCCGCCGCCGCGCAGCGTGTCGTAGGCGGGGGACAGGGTCTCGCCCTCGGAGTGGTCCACCACCGCCAGGGTGTCCAGGACCAGCCCCGCCGCGTCCGCGGAGTCATGGGCGGAGCCCGCGTACCCGCCCATGCCGTCGGGGCCGGGGACCGAGTCGCCGGTGTCGGTCAGCAGCCGCACCGAGAAGCCCCGCTCCAGCAGGTGCACGGAGGTCGAGGCGGCGGCGGAGACCGCCCACTCGAAGGCCGAGTCGGGCCCTGCCCCCTGGAAGGCGATGCCGCGGGTGTCCAGCAGCACCGTGCAGTGGGCGCGCCGCGGCTGCTCCTCGCGGCGCACCATCAGCTCGCCGTAGCGGGCGGTGGAGCGCCAGTGCACCCGGCGCAGATCGTCGCCGTGGCGGTATTCGCGGGGGATGACATCGTCCTCGCCGGCCAGGGCGACGGACCGCAGCCGCCCGTCGCCGTATCCGGCGGCCTCGCCCGCGAGGCGCACCGCGGGCAGCGGCTCGACGCGCGGCACGACGGTCAGCGTGTCGTACGTGCTGAAGGCGCGGGTCAGCTCGCACATCCCGAACGGGTCGGTGAGCCGGAGCTGCAACGGCCCCAGCGGATAGCGCCCGCGCAGGTCCGAGCGGACCCGGTAGGAGACCTCGCGCCGGCCGCCCGCCTCCACCCGGTCGAGCACGAAGCGCGGCCGGGGCCCGAGCACGTACGGCACCCGGTCCTGGAGCATCAGCAGGCCGGTGGGCAGCCGCGAGACATTGTCGATCCGCAGATGCACGCGGGCCTCGGCGGCGGCGGGCACCCGGGCGGGCGACAGCCGCCGGCCGCCCGCGACCCGGTGCCGGGTGCGGTGCAGCACGACCACGCAGACCAGCGGCAGCACCGCGAGCAGCAGGCCGACCCGCAGCAGGTCGGACTGGCCGAGCACGTACGAGCAGACGGCGGCGGCCACGCCCGCGGCCAGGAACGACCGGCCGCGCGTGGTCAGGCCGGCGAGCGCCGACCGCAGGCCGCCGCCGTCGCCCACGTCGGCCTCCGCCGCTCCCGCGGACCCCCCGGGCCGCATCACAGCCGCCGGGAGCCCGGCGGCTGCCCGCCGTACGCCGGGGGCGCCGGCGGCATCGGCGGCGCCCCCCGGTGCTCGGCGGTGGGCACCGGGGTGCGCTGCAGGATGTCGGCCACGACCTGCTCGGCCGTGCGCCGGTTGAGCTGGGCCTGCGCGGTGGGCAGCAGCCGGTGCGCGAGCACCGCGACGGCGAGCGCCTGCACGTCGTCGGGGAGGGCGAACTCCCGGCCCTCCAGCGCCGCCGCGGCCTTGGCGGCCCGCAGCAGATGCAGCGTCGCGCGCGGCGACGCGCCGAGTCTGAGGTCCGGGTGCCGGCGCGTGGCGGCGACGAGGTCCACCGCGTACCGCCGCACGGAGTCCGCCACGTGGACGGTGCGGACCGCTTCGACGAGCTTGATGATCTCGTGCGCGTGCGCCACCGGCTGGAGGTCGTCCAGGGGGGACGCGCCGCCGTGCACGTCCAGCATCTGAAGCTCGGCCTCCGGGCTCGGGTAGCCGATGGAGACCCGGGCCATGAACCGGTCGCGCTGCGCCTCCGGGAGCGGGTACGTGCCCTCCATCTCGACCGGGTTCTGCGTGGCCACCACCATGAAGGGGCTCGGGAGCTGGTACGTCTGCCCGTCGATGGTGACCTGCCGCTCCTCCATCGACTCCAGCAGCGCCGACTGGGTCTTGGGGGAGGCGCGGTTGATCTCGTCGCCGATCACGATCTGGGCGAAGATCGCGCCCGGTTTGAACTCGAAGTCGCGCCGCTGCTGGTCGTAGACGCTCACGCCCGTGATGTCGGACGGCAGCAGGTCCGGCGTGAACTGGATGCGCCGCACCGAGCAGTCGATGGACCGCGCCAGCGCCTTGGCGAGCATCGTCTTGCCCACCCCCGGCACGTCCTCGATGAGCAGATGGCCCTCGGCCATCAGCACCGTCAGCGAAAGCCGTACGACCTCCGGCTTGCCCTCGATCACGCCCTCCACCGACCTGCGGATACGCTCCGCCGTGGTGGTCAGATCGCTGAGGCTCGCTCGCTCGTCATAGGTCGTCACCCGGCCCTCCTCGGCCCGCTCTCAAAGCCCTGGTCCTCCGTACGGACCGGCCCACCCCGAATGCGCGGCCCCAGCGCCCCGCACCGGCGGAGCGCTGGACCACGCACGTATTCTCGCCGTCCCGGCGGCGTCGCGTCACCGCCTGTGGATAACTCTCCGCCGGGGCCGGTTCCGAGCTCTCTCATGTGATCGTTCACGGCGTCAGGCGCGCCCGGCGACCTCCCGGAGCAGACCCGTCGTCACATCGAAGACGAAGCCGCGGACGTCGTCGGTGTGCAGCAGGAACGGCGAGGTGCGCACGCGCTGCATCGACTGCCGCACGTCGCTGTCGAGGTCCTTGAACGACTCGACGGCCCACGACGGCCGCTGTCCGACCTCGGCCTCCAGATCATGCCGGAAGTCCTCGGTCAGGCCCAGCAGGCCGCAGCCGGTGTGGTGGATCAGCACGACCGAGCGGGTGCCCAGCGCGCGCTGGCTGATCGTCAGGGAGCGGATGGTGTCGTCGGTGACCACGCCGCCGGCGTTGCGGATGGTGTGGCAGTCGCCGAGCTCCAGGCCGAGCGCGGCGTGCAGGTCGAGGCGGGCGTCCATGCAGGCGACGACGGCGACCTTGAGGACCGGGCGGGCGTCCATGCCCGGGTCGCGGAAGGCGGCGGCGTAGCGTTCGTTGGCCTCGACCAGACGGTCGGTGACGGTTCCTTCGGCGGGGGCGCCGTCGTGGTGCTGGGACGGCGGCTGAGACGCAGATATCGACATGTGTACGAAGGTAGCCCGCCGCAGGTCGCCCAGCCTCTGCGCGGGTCGATAAACCCGTGTCGCACGGATGCCTGTGAGGTAACCCACAAGGCCCATCGCCGCGCGGACGGGCAGGCGGGAGCGGCGGCCCCGGGCCGTCGCGGGACGCGCTGGCCAATTGGTTGACCGAGGGGACGAGTGGACTAAAGTGGCGCGAAGTGGGAGGCGTGACGCTCCCCTTGGATCCGATTACTCCACGTGCGCGGGGCGTACGTGCCGCTCGGCCTCCTCCCGCTCCGGTCGCCTGACGTCACTTCCCCGGCGCCAGACCGGCCGCTTCCCCTTCGAGCGGGCGGGGACCCGGCGGTACGCGCGGACCCGCGCCGAACCCTTCAGAAGGGCGCATGGCCAGCGAAGCGCGACATGTTCCGGTGATGCTCCAGCGCTGTCTCGACGTGCTGGCGCCCGCCCTCGCGGAGCCCGGAGCGGTCGTCGTCGACTGCACGCTCGGCCTCGGCGGCCACAGCGAAGCGCTGCTGTCCACCTTCCCCGCCGCCCGGCTCGTGGCCCTCGACCGGGACCCGGCCGCCCTCGAGCTCGCCGGCGAGCGCCTGGCGCCCTACGGCGACCGCGCCACCCTCGTGCACGCCGTCTACGACGAGATCGGCGACGTACTGGACCGGCTCGCCATCCCGCGCGTCCAGGGCGTCCTCTTCGACCTCGGCGTCTCCTCCATGCAACTGGACGAGGCCGACCGCGGCTTCGCCTACGCCCAGGACGCGCCGCTGGACATGCGGATGGACCAGACGACGGGCATCGGCGCCGCCGAGGTCCTCAACACCTACCCGCCCGGCGAACTGGTGCGCATCCTGCGCGCGTACGGCGAGGAGAAGCAGGCCAAGCGGATCGTGGGCGCCATCGTCCGGGAGCGGGAGAAGGAGCCGTTCCGCAACAGCGCCCGCCTCGTCGACCTGATCCGCGAGGCGCTGCCGCAGGCGGCCAAGCGGACCGGCGGCAACCCCGCCAAGCGCACCTTCCAGGCGCTGCGCATCGAGGTCAACGGCGAACTGGCGAGCGTGGAGCGCGCCATTCCGGCCGCCGTGGGCGCGCTGGCCGTCGGCGGCCGGATCGCCGTCCTGTCGTACCAGTCCCTGGAGGACCGCATCGTCAAGCAGGTCTTCGCCGCCGGGGCCGCCAACACCGCGCCGCCCGGCCTGCCCGTCGTGCCCGAGCGCTACCAGCCGCGCCTCAAGCTCCTCACGCGCGGCGCGGAGCTGCCCACCGAGGAGGAGGTCGCCGAGAACCGGCGCGCCGCCCCCGCCCGGCTGCGCGCCGCCCAGCGCATCCGCGAGGACGCCCCGTGACGGCCGCCGCGCGCCGGCCCGGCGCCCGGCTCGGCCGTCTGCTGCCCGCCGGGCCCGCGGGGGCCAGGCGCACCCCCTTCGTCCTGCTCGTCGTGGTGCTGCTCGGCTCCGGCCTGATCGGCCTCCTGGTGCTCAACTCCTCGCTCAACCAGGGCTCCTTCGAGCTCAGCAGGCTCCAGAAGCAGACCACCGAGCTGACGGACGAGCAGCAGGCGCTGCAGCAGGAGGTCGACAAGCTCTCCGCCCCCGACGCGCTGGACCGGCGCGCGCGCGAGCTGGGCATGGTGCCCGGCGGCAACCCGGCCTTCCTCGGCCCGGACGGCACGGTCCACGGCGTGCCGTCCCCGGCGCCCAAGGCCGGCGACGATCAGGTCTCGTACTCGGAACCGCTCCGGCAGCGGCCCCCGGCCCCCCTCCAGCCCGCCCCCGGCAGGTGACGCGTGAGCGACCCCAAGGACCCCCGCCGCCGCGCGTCCGGCCCCCCGCGCCAGCGGCCCGCGGCGGCCCGGCCGAACGCCAAGCGGCCCGGTTCGCGCCCCACCCGGCCGCGCGGCGGCCCACAGTCGATCCGGCTCGGCAGCCCGCGCCCCCGGCTGCGGCTCGTCGGCCTCGCCATGGCCCTCGTCCTCCTCGCGTTCGTGGTGCGCCTCCTCCAGGTGCAGGCGGTCGACGCGAGCGCGTACGCGGCCAAGGCCAACGTCAACCGCTACATCCCGGTGACGCTGACCGCCGAGCGCGGCACGGTCACCGACCGGGCCGGCGTGGACCTGGCGACCACCATCGACGCGTACGACGTCACCGCCGCCCCGGACCTGCTGACGCCGGACCGGGCCAAGATCCCCGACGCGGCGCGGCAGGCCGCGACGCTCCTCGCGCCCATCCTGGGCCAGTCGGAGAAGACCCTGGAGCGCAAGCTCACGGCCCACCCCAAGTCCAAGTACGCGGTCCTCGCCCGCCAGCAGACCCCGCAGGTCTGGAACCAGATCAAGGACCTCAAGGCGGCGCTCGCCGACAAGGCCGTCAAGACGAAGGGCACCAACGTCCTGGCCGGGGTCAACCGCGAGCCGCACAGCAAACGCGTCTACCCGGGCGGCGACCTCGCCGCCGGGATACTGGGCTTCGTCAACACCGAGGGCAAGGGCGGCGGCGGCATCGAGGCCAAGTTCGACAAGCAGCTCGCCGGGAAGAACGGCAAGCTCGTCTACGCCCAGTCGGGCGGCCGCCAGGTGCCCACCGCGGACGTCAAGGAACAGCCCGCCGTGCCCGGCTCCGACGTGGAGCTGACCATCGACCGCGACATCCAGTGGGCCGCCCAGAGCGCCATCACCAAGCAGGTCGAGAAGTCCAAGGCGGACCGCGGCTACGTCATAGTGCAGGACACCCGCACCGGCGAGATCCTGGCCATGGCCAACGCCCCGGGCTACAACCCCAACGACCTCGCCCACGCCAGCGCCTCCGCCATGGGCAACGCCGCCGTGGAGGACGCGTACGAGCCGGGCAGCGTCAGCAAGCTGATGACCATGTCGGCGGTGCTCAACGAGGGCGTCGCCACGCCGGGCACCAAGGTGGAGGTCCCCAACCGGCTGCCGCGCGCCGACCGGTCCTTCGCCGACGACATCGACCACGAGACCTGGCACCTGACCCTCAACGGGGTGCTCGCCAAGTCCAGCAACATCGGGACGATCCTCGCCAGCGAACAGCTCGCCAAGGGCAAGGGGCAGAAGCAGGCCAACGAGGTCCTCTACTCGTACCTCCGCAAGTTCGGCATCGGGCAGCCGACCGGACTGGGCTTCCCCGGCGAGACCCCCGGCATCCTCGCCAAGCCGAAGGACTGGAGCGCCTCCCAGCAGTACACGATCCCCTTCGGCCAGGGGCTGTCCCTCAACGCCGTGCAGGGCGCGTCCGTCTACTCCACCATCGCCAACGGAGGGGAGCGCATCACCCCCACCCTCGTACGCGGCACCAAGGGCCCCGACGGCCGCTTCCAGCCCGCCCCCGCGCCCGAGAAGAACCGGGTGGTCAGCGAGCAGACCGCCAAGACCCTGGCCACGATGCTCGAATCCGTCGTGGACGACCAGGGGGGCACCGGCGGCAAGGCGAAGATCCCCGGCTACCGGGTCGCGGGCAAGACCGGCACGTCCAACCGGGTGGATCCCAAGACCGGCCGCTACCACGGCTACACGGCCTCGTTCGCCGGGTTCGCCCCCGCCGACCAGCCGCGGGTGACGGTCTACTGCGCCATCCAGAACCCCACCAAGGGCAGCTACTTCGGCGGCCAGATCTGCGGGCCGGTATACCAGCAGGTCATGCGGTTCGCGCTGAAGACGATGCAGGTGCCGCCGTCCGGAAAACAACCCCCCAGGCTGCCCGTGACGTATGAGCCCGGACAGTGAGCCGGACCGGCCGTGACGACCATCACCCCCGACCCGGGGAACCGCGGCCCGGCGCGCCCCTCGCTTCGCGGCGAAGCGGGTGCGCCCGGTACGCTCACCGCCGTGCCCCAAGCTGATCAGTTCCAAACCACCCAGAAGGACGCCCCCGAAACGTACCCGGGAGCGCCCCGCCCCACCCAGGTCCAACCCGTGACCCTCGCGGAGCTGGCCGGTCAGCTGGGCGTCGCGGCCGAGGCGCAGGCCCCGCGGGGGACCGCGACCGGCATCACCCACGACTCGCGGGCGGTACGCCCCGGCGACGTCTACGCGGCCCTGCCCGGCGCCCGCTTCCACGGCGCGGACTTCGCGGCGCAGGCCGCGGGGCTCGGCGCCGTCGCCGTGCTGACCGACCCCACGGGCGCCGAGCGCGCCGCCGCCACCGGCCTGCCGGTGCTCACCGTCGACAACCCGCGCGCCCGGATGGGCGCGCTGGCCGCCACCATCTACGGCGAGCCCGGCCGCGACCTGCTCCAGATCGGCATCACCGGCACCTCCGGCAAGACCACCACCGCGTACCTCATGGAGGGCGGCCTCAAGGCCGCCGCCGCGCGCGGCGGCGGCGGGCTCACCGGTCTGATCGGCACCGTCGAGACCCGCATCGGCGACGAGCGCATCAAGTCCGAGCGCACCACGCCCGAGGCCACCGACCTCCAGGCGCTCTTCGCCGTCATGCGCGAGCGCGGCGTCCGCTCGGTCGCCATGGAGGTCTCCAGCCACGCCCTGGTCCTCGGCCGCGTCGACGGCTGCGTCTTCGACATCGCGGTCTTCAACAACCTGAGCCCGGAACACATGGAGTTCCACTCGGGCATGGAGGACTACTTCCAGGCCAAGGCCCAGTTGTTCACCACGGCCCGCAGCCGTGTCGGCGTCGTCAACCTCGACGACGAGTACGGCCAGCGGCTCGCCCGCGGCGAGTCCGAGGTCCCGGTCACCACCTTCTCCGCCGAGGGCCACCCGGACGCCGACTGGCGCGCGGACGCGGTCGAGGTCGGCCCGCACGGCTCGACCTTCACCGTGCTCGGCCCGGACGGGCAGCGGGTACGGGCCGCCGCGCCGCTGCCCGGCCCGTTCAACGTCGCCAACGCGCTCGCCGCGATCACCACCCTCGCGGTCGCCGGGATCGACCCGCAGACCGCGGCCGACGGCATCGCCGCCGTCCCCGGCGTGCCGGGCCGCCTGGACCGGGTCGACGCCGGCCAGCCCTACCTCGCCGTCGTCGACTACGCGCACAAGACCGACGCGGTCGAATCGGTGCTGCGCGCCCTGCGCAAGGTCACCAAGGGGCGTATTCACGCCGTTCTCGGCTGCGGCGGCGACCGCGACCCGCACAAACGCGCCCCCATGGGCGCGGCGTTGGCCCGGCTCGCCGACACCGCCGTGCTGACCTCCGACAACCCCCGCTCCGAGGACCCCCTCGCGATCCTCGCCACCATGCTCGCGGGCGCCGCCGAGGTGCCCGCCCACGAGCGCGGCACCGTCCTCCTCGCGGAGGAGCGTGCCGACGCCATCGCAGCCGCCGTCGCCCGCGCCGAACCCGACGACACCGTTCTCATCCTGGGCAAGGGCCACGAGCAGGGCCAGGACATCGCCGGAGTGGTCCGCCCCTTCGACGACCGCCAGGTTCTGCGCGAGGCCATCGAAGCGGCCCACCAGCACCGGACCAACCAGGGATGACAGACCGCCATGCGCGTACAACCCTCCCCCCGGAAGCTCTCCCGAACGGCCGGGGGTGAATCGCGGTGATCGACCTGTCCCTCGCCGAGATCACCGCCATCGTCGGCGGGCAGCCGTACGACCTGCCGGACCCGGAGCAGCGGGTGACCGGGCCGGTCGAGATCGACTCCCGCAACGTGCGGCCGGGCGGGCTCTTCGCCGCCTTCGCCGGTGAGCACGTGGACGGCCACGACTTCGCCGAGCGCGCCGTCGCGGCCGGCGCGGTCGCCGTGCTGGCCACCCGCCGGATCGGCGGCGCCGTGCCGTCGATCGTGGTCGACGACGTCGTCGCGGCCCTCGGCGCGCTCGCCCGGGCCGTCGCGCAGCGCCTCGGCGCCACCCTCGTCGCGCTCACCGGATCGGTCGGCAAGACCAGCACCAAGGACCTGATCGCCCAGCTCCTGGAGCGGATCGGCCCCACGGTGTGGACGCCCGGATCGTTCAACAACGAGATCGGGATGCCGCTCACCGCGCTGCGCGCCGACGCCGCCACCCGGCACCTCGTGCTGGAGATGGGCGCCCGGTCCATCGGCCACATCCGCTATCTGACGGAGCTGACCCCGCCGCGGGTCGGCGTCGTCCTCAACGTCGGCACCGCGCACATCGGCGAGTTCGGCGGCCGCGAGCAGATCGCGAAGGCCAAGGGCGAACTGGTCGAGGCGCTGCCGACGGAGGCCGAGGGCGGCATCGCCGTGCTCAACGCCGACGACCCGCTGGTGCGCGCCATGAGCGGCCGCACCAAGGCCCGTACGGTCCTCTTCGGCGAGGCGCGGGACGCGGACGTACGCGCCGAGGGCATCCACCTCACCGAGGACGGCCGACCCGCCTTCACGCTTCACACACCCACCGGGTGCGGGGCCGTGACCATGCGGCTGTACGGTGAGCACCACGTGTCGAACGCGCTCGCCGCGGCCGCCGTCGCCCATGAGTTGGGCATGCCCGCAGACGAGATCGCCAGCGCGCTCTCCGAGGCGGGCCGGCTCTCCCGGTGGCGGATGGAGGTCACCGAGCGCGCGGACGGCGTGACGATCGTCAACGACGCCTACAACGCGAACCCCGAATCCATGCGAGCGGCACTGCGCGCGCTCGTCGCCATGGGCGGAGCCGCTACCGCGGCGGGGGGCCGCACGTGGGCCGTACTCGGTCAGATGGCCGAGCTCGGCGAGGAGTCGCTCGCCGAGCACGACGCGGTCGGGCGGCTGGCCGTCCGGCTCAACGTCAGCAAGCTCGTGGCAGTCGGCGGCAGGGAAGCGGCCTGGCTGCGCATGGGCGCCTATAACGAGGGTTCGTGGGGTGAGGAGTCGGTGCACGTGTCCGACGCGCAGGCGGCGATCGACCTGTTGCGCAGAGAGCTGCGTCCGGGAGACGTCGTGCTGGTAAAGGCGTCCAGGTCAGTGGGGCTGGAGCGGCTGGCGGAGGCCTTGACGACCGGCGAGGGCGAGGTCGCCGGGTCATGAAGCAGATCCTCTTCGCGGGAGTCATCGGTCTTCTGCTGACCCTCATCGGCACCCCGCTGCTGATCAAGTTCCTCGCCCGCAAGGGTTACGGCCAGTTCATCCGCGACGACGGGCCGCGCGAGCACCACAGCAAGCGCGGCACGCCCACCATGGGCGGCATCGCCTTCATCCTCGCCACGCTCATCGCGTACGCGCTGACGAAGGTCTTCACCGGGGGCGGACCGACCCCCTCCGGCCTGCTGGTGCTGTTCCTGATGGCGGGCATGGGCCTGGTCGGCTTCCTGGACGACTACATCAAGATCGTCAAGCAGCGGAGCCTGGGCCTGCGCGCCAAGGCGAAGATGGCGGGCCAGTTGATCGTCGGCATCGCCTTCGCGGTGCTGGCGCTCCAGTTCCAGGACGCCCGCGGCGCCACCCCGGCCTCCACCAAGCTCTCCTTCGTGCAGGACTTCGGCTGGTCCATCGGCCCGGTGATCTTCGCGGTCTGGGCGCTGTTCATGATCCTCGCGATGTCGAACGGCGTGAACCTCACCGACGGCCTCGACGGCCTCGCCACCGGCGCCTCCGTGATGGTCTTCGGCGCGTACGTGTTCATCGGCGTCTGGCAGTACGGCCAGTCCTGCGCCAACCCGCTGACCGCGGGCGCCGCCTGCTACGAGGTCAGAGACCCGCTCGACCTCGCCGTCGTCGCCTCGGCCCTGATGGGCTCGTGCTTCGGCTTCCTGTGGTGGAACACGTCGCCGGCCAAGATCTTCATGGGCGACACCGGCTCCCTCGCGCTCGGCGGCGCGCTCGCGGGCCTCGCCATCTGCTCCCGCACCGAACTGCTCCTCGCGCTGCTCGGCGGCCTCTTCGTGCTGATCACCATGTCCGTGGTCATCCAGGTCGGCTCCTTCCGGCTCACCGGGAAGCGCGTCTTCCGTATGGCGCCACTCCAACACCACTTCGAACTCAAGGGGTGGAGCGAGGTCCTTGTGGTGGTCCGCTTCTGGATCATCCAGGGGCTGTGCGTCGCCGTCGGACTCGGCCTCTTCTACGCCGGTTGGCTGGCCATCAAGTGAACTGGGACGGCAAGCACATCACCGTCGCCGGCCTCGGCGTGAGCGGCGTCCCCGCCGCCCGCGCCCTGGCCGGCCTCGGCGCCCGCGTCACCGCGGTCAACGGCAGCGACGGCGACCGCGAGCGCGCCCAGGCCGCCGAACTGGAGGCGCTGGGCGTCACCGTCCGGCTCGGCGACGGCGACACCCTCCCCGAGGGCACCGAACTGGTCGTCACCACCCCCGGCTGGAAGCCGGGCAGCCCGCTCTTCCGCGCCGCCGAAGCGGCGGGCGTGCCCGTCTGGGGCGACGTCGAACTGGCCTGGCGGCTGCGCGGCCCCGACGCCGCCCCCTGGCTCGCGGTCACCGGCACCAACGGCAAGACGACCACCGTCCGGATGCTGGCGTCGATCCTGGAGGCCGCCGGGCTGCGGACCGCGGCCGTCGGCAACATCGGCGTCTCGCTGATCGACGTGGTCCGCTCCGCCGAGCCGTACGACGTCCTCGCCGTCGAACTCTCCAGCTACCAGCTCCACTGGGCGCCGAGCCTGCGCCCGCACTCCGCCGCCGTCCTCAACCTCGCCCCCGACCACCTCGACTGGCACGGCTCCATGGCCGCGTACGCCGCCGACAAGGGCCGGATCTACGAGGGCAACCAGGTCGCCTGCGTCTACAATCTCGCTGACCCCGCCACCGAGGCCCTGGTCCGCGAGGCCGACGTGGTGGAGGGCTGCCGCGCCATCGGCTTCACCCTGGGCGCGCCCGCCCCCTCCCAGCTCGGCGTCGTCGACGGCCTCCTCGTCGACCGGGCCTTCGTGGCCGACCGTCAGCAGCGGGCGCAGGAGCTGGCCGAGGTCGCCGACGTCGACCCGCCCGCGCCGCACAACATCGCCAACGCCCTCGCCGCGGCGGCCCTGGCCCGCGCCTACGGCGTCGAGCCCGCGGCCGTACGGGACGGGCTGCGGGCCTTCAAGCCCGACGCGCACCGCATCGAACACGTCGCGGACATCGACGGCGTCGCCTACATCGACGACTCCAAGGCCACCAACACGCACGCCGCCGAGGCATCGCTCGCGGCCTACGACCCGATCATCTGGATCGCGGGCGGCCTCGCCAAGGGCGCCACCTTCGACGAGCTGGTCACCACGGCCGCCGGGCGGCTGCGCGGCGTGGTCCTCATGGGCGCCGACCGGGCCCTGATCGGCGAAGCCCTCGCGCGACACGCCGCGGATGTCCCGGTCGTCGACCTCGACCGGACGGACACTGGTGCGATGGCGGCGGCCGTCCGGGAAGCGACGCGGCTCGCAAGGCCCGGGGACACGGTCCTCATGGCGCCCGCGTGCGCCTCGATGGATATGTTCGCCAACTACAACGAGCGCGGCGACGCCTTCGCGGACGCGGTGCGCGCACTGGCCACGGGCCGGGACGCCACCGAGCGGTAGCCCGCGGGACCCCGTGCGAGGACCGTGCGCGGGCACCCTGGAGGGGATACGAGATGAAGGCCGACCAGCCTGCCGCCAAGGCGCCGCGGGGGGCGGCGCGCGGCGGGGCGCCCGCCCGTACCGCGAGAGCCGCCGGCCCCCGCGGCCGCTCCGCGGCCACCGGCGGTCAGCGTCCTTCGCGCCCCCCGCGGGCGAGCGCGGCCGGCGGCCTCAAGGCGCTGCCCACCCGGCTCAAGCGGGCCTGGGACCGGCCGCTGACCGCCTATTACCTCGTGCTCGGCGGCAGCCTGCTGATCATCGTGCTCGGCCTGGTGATGGTCTATTCGGCCTCCCAGATCAAGGCGCTGCAGTACGGCCAGGCGCCCACCTTCTTCTTCCGCAAGCAACTGATCGCGGCCGTGCTCGGCGGCGTGCTCATGGTGATCGCCTGCCGCGCGCGGCTGCGGTTGCACCGCGCCTTCGCCTACCCGCTGCTGGCCTGCACCGTCTTCCTGCTCTGCCTGGTGCAGGTGCCGGGGATAGGGCAGACGATCAACGGCAACACCAACTGGCTCTCGCTCGGCGGCCCGTTCCAGCTCCAGCCCAGCGAGTTCGCCAAGCTCGCGCTCGTCCTGTGGGGCGCCGACCTGCTGGCCCGCAAGCAGGACAAGAAGCTGCTCACCCAGTGGAAGCACCTCCTGGTGCCGCTGGTGCCGGTGGCGTTCCTGCTGCTCGGCCTGATCATGCTCGGCGGCGACATGGGCACGTCGATCATCCTGACCGCCGTGCTGTTCGGCATGCTCTGGCTGGCGGGCGCCCCCACCCGGCTCTTCGCGGGCGTCCTCGGCGTCGCGGGGGTCCTCGCGGTGCTCGCCATCAAGACCAGCGCCAACCGGATGGGCCGGCTGGCCTGCATCGGGGCGACCGACCCCGGCCCGCACGACCAGTGCTGGCAGGCGGTGCACGGCATCTACGCGCTGGCCAACGGCGGATGGTTCGGTTCCGGGCTGGGTGCGAGTGTGGAAAAATGGGGTGAACTCCCCGAGCCGCACACGGACTTCATCTTCGCCATCACCGGCGAGGAACTGGGCCTGGCGGGGACGCTGTCGGTACTCGCTCTCTTCGCGGCTCTAGGCTATGCGGGTATCCGCGTGGCCGGACGCACGGAGGACCCCTTCGTGAGGTATGCCGCGGGAGGCGTGACCACCTGGATCATGGCGCAGTTCATGGTCAACATCGGTGCGGTGCTCGGTCTGCTGCCGATCGCCGGGGTCCCGCTCCCGCTGTTCTCCTACGGAGGGTCCGCCCTGCTGCCGACCATGTTCGCCGTCGGACTGCTGATCGCCTTCGCGCGCGAGCAGCCCGGTGCGCGAGCGGCGTTGGCCATGCGGCAGCCTGTCTTCAGCAAGAAGCGGGCTGGGGCGATGAACACGATGAGACGGCGCGTCAAGAAGCGACCGTCCGGAGAGCGGTGAATTTCGGTGCATGTCGTACTCGCCGGTGGGGGGACCGCCGGCCACATCGAGCCCGCGCTCGCCCTCGCGGACGCCCTGCGCAGGCAGGACCCGACCGTGGGGATCACGGCGCTCGGCACGGAGAAGGGCCTGGAGACCCGGCTCGTGCCGGAGCGGGGGTACGAACTGGGGCTGATCCCCGCCGTGCCGCTGCCCCGCAAGCCGACCCCCGAGCTGATCACCGTACCCGGGCGGCTGCGCGGCACCATCAAGGCGGCCGAGCAGATCCTGGAACGGACCAAGGCCGACTGCGTGGTCGGGTTCGGCGGCTATGTGGCGCTGCCCGGCTATCTGGCCGCCAAGCGGCTCGGCGTGCCGATCATCGTTCACGAGGCCAACGCCCGCCCCGGCCTCGCCAACAAGATCGGCTCCCGCTACGCGGCGTCCGTCGCGGTCTCCACGCCCGACAGCAAGCTGCGCGGCGCCCGCTACGTCGGCATCCCGCTGCGCCGCTCCATCGCCACCCTCGACCGGGGCGCGGCCCGGCCCGAGGCGCGCGCCTACTTCGGCCTCGACCCCAACCTGCCGACGCTGCTGGTCTCCGGCGGCTCGCAGGGCGCCCGCCGGCTGAACGAGGTCGTCCAGGCCGTCGCTCCGGCGCTCCAGCGCTCGGGCATCCAGATCCTGCACGCGGTCGGCCCCAAGAACGAACTGCCGTATGTCGACAACATGCCCGGTATGCCGCCCTACATCCCGGTAGCGTACGTGGACCGGATGGACCTCGCGTACGCCGCGGCCGACATGATGCTCTGCCGCGCGGGCGCGATGACCGTCGCCGAGCTGTCCGCCGTCGGGCTGCCCGCCGTGTACGTACCGCTGCCCATCGGCAACGGCGAACAGCGGCTCAACGCCCAGCCGGTGGTCAAGGCGGGCGGCGGCCTGCTGATCGACGACGCCGAGCTGACCCCCGAGTGGGTGCAGGGCAATGTCCTGCCGGTGCTCGCCGACCCGCACCGGCTGTACGAGATGTCGCGGCACGCCGCGGAGTTCGGCCGCCGGGACGCCGACGAGCTGCTCGTCGCGATGGTGTACGAGGCGATCGCCGCACGCAGAGCGGGCTGAACGGCCCGTGGGAGCAGGAGGCTAGGGGAGCGTGGCCGGACCGACGACCGCTCAGCGCGGTGACTCGAAGAGCGGAAAGTCGAAACTTCGGCTTAGGACGAAGCCGCGACTCAAACCCGAATCGAGGCCCGAACCGCAGCGGAAGTCGTCGGGGTCCGGCCCGCCCCGCCCCGGCGGCCGTCGGCTGCCGAGCCGCCGCACCCTGATCGTCTCCGCGGTCGCGGTCGTCCTGGTGGGCGGCGCCGCGATCTGGGCGCTGTACGGGTCGAGCTGGCTGCGCGCGACACAGGTGAAGGTCGCCGGCACCGAGGTGCTGACCCGCGACGAGGTGCGCGACGCGGCGCGCGTACCGCTCGGCGCGCCCCTCATCTCCGTGGACACGGACACCATCGCGGCACGGCTGCGGGCGGAGCTGCCCCGCGTCGACACCGTGCGCGTCGAACGGTCCTGGCCGCATGGAATCAGCCTGAAAGTGACCGAGCGGAAGCCGGCGGCGCTCATGAAGAAGGGCGCGAAGTTCGTCGAAGTCGATGCCGGGGGCGTGCGTTTCGCCACAGTGGACAAGGCGCCACGGGGGGTGCCCTTCCTGGCGGTGGAACCCGGGGACTCCAAAGAGGCGGCGGCCAGCCTGCGGCGGTTCGGGCCGGACCGGCTCCGCCGAGAGGCCGTCCGGGTGGCGGCCGAGCTGCCCGCCGCCGTCCGCAAGGACACCCGGACCATCCGCGTACGCTCATATGACTCCATCACCCTGGAGCTGACGGGCGATCGGGAGGTCGTGTGGGGGAGCGGTGAACGGGGGGCGGAGAAGGCCCGGACGCTCACCGCGCTGATGAAAGCCGCCCGTGGAGCGGATCATTTCGACGTAAGTGCCCCCAGCTCGCCCGCCGTGTCCGGAAGTTGACGCACATCGCAGCAGGCCAGCACCCTGGTTGGCTAGGGCTATGGGTGATCACATAGGGTGAAAAGAAAAACGGGAGGTTCGGCGTGTTCATTGAACGTGCGCCACTTGTCGACTTAGTGTCCTGTTCGGAGAACCCACGGAACAGTGACACCGGTAACCCTAAACTTCAACGTTAGGGTTCGGGTCGGCATTCAGAACCGTCCCCCAGGCATACGTAACTCGAGGCGAGAGGCCTTCGACGTGGCAGCACCGCAGAACTACCTCGCAGTCATCAAGGTCGTCGGAATCGGCGGCGGTGGCGTGAACGCCATCAACCGGATGATCGAGGTCGGTCTCAAGGGCGTCGAGTTCATCGCGATCAACACCGATGCGCAGGCCCTGCTGATGAGCGACGCCGACGTCAAGCTCGACGTCGGCCGGGAGCTCACCCGCGGCCTCGGCGCCGGCGCCAACCCCGACGTCGGCCGCAAGGCGGCCGAGGACCACCGCGAGGAGATCGAGGAGGTCCTCAAGGGGGCCGACATGGTCTTCGTCACCGCGGGTGAGGGCGGCGGCACCGGCACCGGCGGCGCCCCCGTCGTCGCCAACATCGCCCGTTCGCTCGGCGCCCTGACGATCGGCGTCGTCACCCGCCCGTTCACCTTCGAGGGCCGCCGCCGCGCCAACCAGGCCGAGGACGGCATCGCGGGGCTGCGCGACGAGGTCGACACCCTGATCGTCATTCCGAACGACCGGCTGCTGTCGATCTCGGACCGCCAGGTGAGCGTGCTCGACGCGTTCAAGTCCGCGGACCAGGTACTGCTCTCCGGCGTCCAGGGCATCACCGACCTCATCACCACCCCGGGCCTGATCAACCTCGACTTCGCCGACGTCAAGTCCGTCATGTCCGAGGCCGGCTCGGCGCTCATGGGCATCGGCTCGGCGCGCGGCGACGACCGCGCGGTGGCCGCCGCCGAGATGGCGATCTCCTCCCCGCTGCTGGAGGCGTCCATCGACGGCGCCCGCGGGGTGCTGCTCTCCATCTCCGGCGGCAGCGACCTCGGCCTCTTCGAGATCAACGAGGCCGCGCAGCTCGTGAGCGAGGCCGCGCACCCCGAGGCCAACATCATCTTCGGCGCGGTCATCGACGACGCGCTCGGCGACGAGGTCCGGGTCACCGTCATCGCGGCCGGCTTCGACGGCGGTCAGCCGCCGCCCAAGGGCAACCGCGAAAAGGTGCTCGGCTCCACCTACGGCAGCCGGGAGGAGAGCGCCCCCACCCCGCCCCCGGCCCGTACGCCCGAGCCGGCCCGGCCGTCCTTCGGCGGCCTCGGCAGCGTGGCACCGCCCCGCGAGGAGGAGCCGGCCCCGGCCGACCCGACCCCGGTCTCCGAGGTCCCCCCGCCCCCGATCAGCACGCCCCAGGTCCCGCCGGCCCGTCCGTACCAGGACAGCACGGCCGAGGAACTGGACGTTCCCGACTTCCTCAAGTGAACCGCCTGAAGTGATAGGGCAACAGCACGACGACAGCGGCGCGCACTTCGCTTTCACCGACCGGTGGGGCGGGGTGAGCGCCGCTCCGTATGACACGCTCAACCTCGGCGGCGCGGTCGGCGACGACCCCGCGGCCGTACGGGCCAATCGCACCCTCGCGGCCGGCGCGCTGGGGCTCGACCCGGCGGCCGTCGTCTGGATGCGCCAGGTGCACGGCCGCGACGTGGCCGTGGTCGACGGGCCCTGGGGGGACGCCGAACCCCCGGCCGTGGACGCGGTGGTGACCACCCGTCGCTCCCTCGCGCTCGCCGTCCTGACCGCCGACTGCGCCCCGGTGCTGCTCGCCGACCCGTACGCCGGGGTCGCGGGCGCCGCGCACGCCGGGCGGCCGGGGCTGGTGGCCGGGGTGGTGCCGGCGCTCGTGGCGGAGATGGTCGGGCAGGGCGCGGAGCCCGCCCGGATCGTCGGCCACATAGGACCGTCGGTCTGCGGCCGCTGCTACGAGGTGCCCGAGGCGATGCGCGCCGAGGTCGCCGAGGCGGTGCCCGAGGCGTGGTCCACCACCTCGTGGTCGACCCCGGCCGTGGACGTGACGGCGGGCGTACGCGCCCAACTCGCTCGTCTCGGCGTTGACATCAGTGTTCGGTCGAACGTCTGTACGTTGGAGTCGACGGACCACTTCTCCTACCGGCGCGAGCGCACGACCGGGCGGCTCGCGAGCTATGTCTGGTTGGACGGCTGAGCTGTGACGGATCGTAGGGAACAACTGGCCGAGAACCTGGCACGGGTGGAGGAACGTATTTCCGCCGCGTGTGCCGCCGCCGGCCGTGAGCGCGCGGACGTGACCCTCATCGTGGTCACCAAGACCTACCCGGCGAGCGATGTCCGGCTGCTCGCGGAGCTGGGGGTGCGTCATGTCGCGGAGAACCGCGACCAGGACGCCGCCCCCAAGGCCGCGGAATGCGCCGATCTGCCGCTCAACTGGCACTTTGTGGGTCAATTGCAGACGAACAAGGTACGGTCTGTGGTGACTTACGCCGATGTGGTGCAGTCCGTCGACCGGCCCAAGCTGGTCACGGCGCTGTCCGCCGCGGCGGTGCGGGCCGGCCGGGAGACCGGCGCGCTCATCCAGGTGGCGCTCGACGCGGAGTCGGGCGAGCGGGGGGAGCGCGGCGGGGTGGCGCCGGACGGCGTCGAGGCGCTGGCCGATGCCATCGCGGCGGCCGAAGGGCTCCGGCTGGACGGGGTCATGACGGTTGCTCCGTTGGCCGGAACGTACGCCGGCCGGCCGCGTGCGGCGTTCGAGCGACTGCGGGAAATCGCAACGGGCCTGCGCGTATCCCATCCGGCTGCGAACATGGTGTCGGCAGGTATGAGCGCGGACCTTGAGGACGCGGTGGCGGCGGGGGCGACACATGTACGCGTCGGCACTGCGGTACTCGGAGTCCGACCCAGGCTCAGGTAACGTCGCCAAGCAGGTCGGACCACAGCACAAAATATGGTCATTTCCGCCAAAAGGCGGGCAGGCCGAGTGGATCCAGGGCGACCGGTGACGGAGCCGATCCACCACAGAGCGGAGGATGCGGAGCATGGCCGGCGCGATGCGCAAGATGGCGGTCTACCTCGGCCTCGTGGAGGACGATGGGTACGACGGCCCGGGGTTCGACCCCGATGACGAGTTCGAACCCGAGCCGGAGCCCGACCGGGCTCGAAGGCAGCAGCAGCCCCAACAGACGCAACAGGACGAACCGGTGCGAGTCGCGCACCCGCCGGCGCAGCGGGAACCTGCTCCGCTCGTAGCGGAAACCGGACGACCCGCGCGAATCGCCCCCGTGGCGTCCATCACACCCGAACGTCAGTCTCTGGAGAAGAACGCACCGGTGATCATGCCCAAGGTTGTGTCCGAGCGGGAGCCGTACCGCATCACCACATTGCACCCGCGGACCTACAACGAGGCCCGTACCATCGGGGAACACTTCCGCGAGGGCACGCCGGTGATCATGAATCTGACGGAGATGGACGACACGGACGCGAAGCGACTTGTCGACTTTGCCGCCGGTCTGGTCTTCGGACTGCACGGCAGCATCGAGCGGGTGACACAGAAGGTGTTCCTGCTGTCTCCTGCTAACGTCGATGTCACGGCGGAGGACAAGGCCCGCATCGCAGAGGGCGGGTTCTTCAACCAGAGCTGAGACGCAACACCGGCAAGTCGGTGAGTAACGGCCAACTGGCCGAGTACGAGCAAGGGGAGAGGGACGCGCGAGATGGGCATCGCACTGCAGGTGATCTACATCGCGCTGTATTGCTTCCTCATCGTGCTGATCTTCCGGCTGGTGATGGACTACGTCTTCCAGTTCGCCCGCTCATGGCAACCCGGCAAGGCGATGGTGGTCGTTCTGGAGGCCACCTACACTGTCACTGATCCGCCACTCAAGCTTCTGCGGCGGTTCATCCCGCCGCTGCGTCTCGGGGGCGTGGCGCTCGACCTGTCCTTCTTCGTACTGATGATCATCGTCTACGTCCTGATCACCGTCGTGAGCTGGCTGTGAGCGCGATGTCACATACGTTCTTGCCGATTGCCGACGACTACGTTGAGGTGAAGAAGAGATGCCGTTGACCCCCGAGGACGTACGGAACAAACAGTTCACAACCGTCCGTCTCCGAGAAGGCTATGACGAGGACGAGGTCGATGCCTTCCTCGACGAGGTCGAAGCCGAACTGACCCGCCTCCTCCGCGAGAACGAGGACCTGCGAGCCAAGCTGGCCGCGGCGACTCGGGCCGCCGCGCAGAACCAGCAGCAGGGGATGCGCAAGCAGCAGGAGCCGCAGGACCAGCAGCCGCAGCGGCCCGGCGCCCCCGTGCCCGCCGCCATATCGGGTCCGCAGCCTGTGCCGCCTCAGCAGCAGCAACAGCAGCAGCAACAACAGCAGATGGGCGGGCCCCCGCAGCTCGCGGGCGGTGCCCCGCAGTTGCCGCCCGGCCCCGGCGGCCACGGCCCGCAGGGCCCGCACGGCCCCGGCCCGATGGGGCAGAACGGCCCGATGGGCGGTCCGCTCGGCGGCCCCATGGGTCAGAACGGCATGAACCCGAACGGCATGGGCCAGAACGGTCCGATGGGCGGCCCCGGCCCCCAGCTTCCGCAGCCGGGCCAGGGTCCGGGCGGCGACAGCGCGGCCCGGGTGCTCTCGCTCGCGCAGCAGACGGCCGATCAGGCCATCGCCGAGGCGCGGTCCGAGGCCAACAAGATCGTCGGTGAGGCGCGCAGCCGCGCCGAGGGTCTGGAGCGGGACGCCCGCGCCAAGGCCGACGCGCTGGAGCGGGACGCGCAGGAGAAGCACCGCGTCGCGATGGGCTCGCTGGAGTCCGCCCGCGCCACGCTGGAGCGCAAGGTCGAGGACCTGCGCGGCTTCGAGCGCGAGTACCGCACCCGGCTCAAGTCCTACCTGGAGAGCCAGCTCCGCCAGTTGGAGAACCAGGCCGACGACTCGCTGGCCCCGCCGCGGACCCCGGCGACCGCCTCGCTGCCGCCGTCCCCCTCGATGGCGGGCGCCGGCGCGGGCATGGGCTCGCACTCCATGGGCGGCAACCCGTCCATGGGCGGCCACGGCGGCCCCTCCGGCGGCGCTCCGTCCTACGGCGGTCAGCAGCAGATGTCCCCGGCGATGACCCAGCCGATGGCACCGGTCCGGCCGCAGGGCCAGCAGCCGATGCAGCAGGCGCCGTCGCCGATGCGCGGCTTCCTGATCGACGAGGACGACAACTGACCGGTCGGACCGCGCCTCGCGCGTAGCCGTCGGCGGTATCTACGGGCCGGGCCCCTGGGACTTCCCAGGGGCCCGGCCCGTTTTTCGCGCTCCATAGGGGCGCGTTTCCACGCTCTCATCGGCTCCCTATGGGCTCTCCCTATGAGGCAAACGGGTGCCCCTATAGGCGTCAAAAAGCCGGGCGGGCTCGGAGTTCGAGCCCGCCCGGCCGCAGTCCGCCCTGCCGGGCGGTTACACCTTGCGCAGTCGGAAGGTCAGGGACAGGGGCTCGTCCGTGAACGGTTCGCCGAAGGAGGCGTCGGGCTCCGCCGTCGCGAACTCATCGGCCAGCACCTCGTCGGAGATCAGCGCGGCGTGCTCGGCCAGCGCCTCCGCCGTCTCGGCGTCCGCCGCGTCCCAGCGGACCAGGATGCGGTCCGCGACATCCAATCCGCTGTTCTTACGGGCCTCCTGGATCAGCCGGATGGCGTCGCGCGCCAGGCCCGCGCGGCGCAGCTCCGGGGTGATCTCCAGGTCGAGGGCGACGGTGGCGCCCGAGTCGGAGGCCACCGACCAGCCCTCGCGCGGCGTCTCGGTGATGATGACCTCGTCCGGGGCGAGCGTCACCCGTTCGCCGTCGACCTCCACGGCGGCCGTGCCCTCGCGCAGGGCCAGCGACAGCGCGGCAGCGTCCGCCTCGGCGACGGCCTTCGCGACCGCCTGGACGCCCTTGCCGAACCGCCTGCCGAGCGCCCGGAAGTTGGCCTTGGCCGTGGTGTCCACGAGCGAGCCGCCGACCTCGGAGAGGGCGGCCAGCGAGGAGACGTTCAGCTCCTCGGTGATCTGGGCGCGCAGCTCGTCCGAGAGGGACGCGAAGCCGGAGGCCGCGACCAGCGCCCGCGACAGCGGCTGACGCGTCTTCACGCCGGACTCCGCGCGGGTCGCGCGGCCCAGCTCGACCAGCCGGCGCACCAGCACCATCTGCTCGGAGAGCGTCGGGTCGATCAGCGTCTCGTCGGCGACCGGCCAGGTGGACAGGTGCACCGAGTCGGGCGCGTCGGGCGCCACGGGTACGACGAGGTCCTGCCACACCCGCTCGGTGATGAACGGGGTGAGCGGCGCCATCAGCCGGGTGACCGTCTCCACCGTCTCGTGCAGGGTGCGCAGCGCGGCCGGGTCGCCCTGCCAGAAGCGGCGGCGGGAGCGGCGCACGTACCAGTTGGAGAGGTCGTCGACGAACGCGGACAGCAGCTTGCCGGCCCGCTGGGTGTCGAAGGCCTCCAGCGCCACGGTGACCTGGTCGACCAGCGCGTTCAACTCGCCGAGCAGCCAGCGGTCCAGCAGCGGCCGGTCGGCCGGGGCCGGGTCGGCGGCGGACGGCGCCCAGGAGGACGTACGGGCGTACAGCGCCTGGAAGGCGACCGTGTTCCAGTACGTCAGGAGCGTCTTGCGGACGACCTCCTGGATCGTGCCGTGCCCGACCCGGCGCGCGGCCCAGGGGGAGCCGCCGGCCGCCATGAACCAGCGGACCGCGTCGGCGCCGTGCTGGTCCATCAGCGGGATCGGCTGGAGGATGTTGCCCAGGTGCTTGGACATCTTGCGGCCGTCCTCGGCGAGGATGTGGCCCAGGCAGACCACGTTCTCGTAGGAGGACTTGTCGAAGACCAGGGTGCCGACCGCCATCAGCGTGTAGAACCAGCCGCGGGTCTGGTCGATGGCCTCGGAGATGAACTGCGCCGGGTACCGCTTCTCGAAGAGGTCCTTGTTCTTGTACGGGTAGCCCCACTGCGCGAACGGCATCGAACCCGAGTCGTACCAGGCGTCGATGACCTCCGGGACGCGGGTCGCCTCCAGCGCGCAGCCCTCGGCCGGGCAGCCGAAGGTGACGGCGTCGATGTACGGCCGGTGCGGGTCCAGCCCGGACTGGTCGGTCCCGGTCAGCTCGGTCAGCTCGGCCAGCGAGCCGACGCAGGTCAGGTGGCCCTCCTCGCAGCGCCAGATGGGCAGCGGGGTGCCCCAGTAGCGGTTGCGGGAGAGCGCCCAGTCGATGTTGTTGTTGAGCCAGTCGCCGAAGCGGCCGTGCTTGACCGATTCCGGGAACCAGTTGGTCGCCTCGTTCTCCGCGAGCAGCCGGTCCTTGACGGCGGTGGTGCGGATGTACCAGGAGGGCTGCGCGTAGTAGAGCAGCGCCGTGTGGCAGCGCCAGCAGTGCGGGTAGCTGTGCTCGTACGGCACGTGCCGGAAGAGCAGGCCGCGCTCGCGCAGATCCTCGACCAGCGCCTCGTCGGCCTTCTTGAAGAACTGGCCGCCGACGAGCGGCAGCCCGGCCTCGAAGGTGCCGTCGGGGCGGACCGGGTTGACGACCGGCAGGCCGTACGCGCGGCAGGTCCTGAGGTCGTCCTCGCCGAACGCCGGGGCCTGGTGGACGAGGCCGGTGCCGTCCTCGGTGGTCACGTACTCGGCGTTGACGACGTAGTTGGCGTCGGCCAGCTCGACGAGCGAGAACGGGCGCTCGTAGGCCCAGCGCTCCATCTCCCGGCCGGTGAACGTCTCGCCGGTGGCCTCCCAGCCCTCGCCGAGCGCCTTCTCCAGCAGCGGTTCGGCGACGACGAGCCGCTCCGCGCCGTCGGTCGCCACGACGTAGCGGACGTCGGGGTGGGCGGCGACGGCGGTGTTGGAGACCAGGGTCCAGGGGGTGGTGGTCCAGACGAGCAGCGAGGCCGTGCCCGCCAGCGGCCCGGAGGTCAGCGGGAGGCGGACGAAGACCGACGGGTCGACGACGGTCTCGTACCCCTGCGCCAGCTCGTGGTCGGACAGGCCGGTGCCGCAGCGCGGGCACCAGGGGGCGACCCGGTGGTCCTGGACGAGCAGCCCCTTGCCGAAGATCTCCTTGAGCGACCACCACACGGACTGCACATAGTCCGGGTCCATGGTGCGGTAGGCGTCGTCGAGGTCGACCCAGTAGCCCATGCGCTCGGTCAGCTCGGCGAAGGCGTCGGTGTGGCGGGTCACCGACTCGCGGCACTTCGCGTTGAACTCCGCGATGCCGTACGCCTCGATGTCCTGCTTGCCGTTGAAGCCCAGCTCCTTCTCGACGGCCAGCTCCACCGGCAGGCCGTGGCAGTCCCAGCCGGCCTTGCGGCCCACGTGGTAGCCCTGCATGGTGCGGAAGCGGGGGAAGACGTCCTTGAAGACGCGGGCCTCGATGTGGTGGGCGCCGGGCATGCCGTTGGCGGTCGGCGGGCCCTCGTAGAAGACCCACTCGGGGCGCCCCTCGGACTGGGCGAGGGTGCGGTCGAAGATCTTGTTCTCGCGCCAGAAGTCGAGCACGGCGTGTTCGAGGGCGGGCAGGTCCACCTGGGCGGGCACCTGCCGGTACTGCGGCGACGGGGTCATCTGGCTCTTCCTCCGGCGGAACGTCGTGTCGCTGTCCGTCGGAGGGACGAGAGCCGATGCGCTCCCGCGGTACCACCCTCCTTGGCCGCGGGCCGTGCCCGGGCCCCCTCATTGGGGTTCGCGAGGCCGGGTCTACTGGCCCGCCGGGGCGGGCGTTCTTCCGGCGGCTCCGGGGTGATCTTCACGTCGCGCACACCCCCGGGCTCACACCGTCCCCGGGTCGCTCTTGGCTGCGTACGGCGCTACTCGTCCCTTCCACGCCTTTCGCTGCGCCCAGTGTACGGGCCCGCACCGAGCGCCGCCGACCCGTTTTCCGCCGCGGGCCCGGCGGGGGGCTCGCCGTGCTGCGTCGGCTGAGGTAGCGGCCGGTCCTGGGTTGACCCGAATGCCGATACGCCCGACGTGCCCCTCCCACCGGCGGGCCCGGGCGCCCGGCCGTGGCGCCCGTACCGCCGGATTACCGGGCCATGGGCTGGGCACAACCGATGAGACCGGTCTGCTTTACGAGCAAGCCGGGGCGAATCCGGCGGCGTGCCCCGTTGCCGCGTGCCCGGAGTCGATTTATCGTTCCGGCACGATTCGCGAGCAAGATCACAAAATGTGAAGGGGCCGCGGCCATGGTGGCGAAGAAGACCGCCGCGAAGAAGAGCGCGCCGTCCGGCAGGGCGGCGGCAGCGACGGCGAAGAAGGCCGCCCTGGCCGCTGAGCAGCCCGGTGAAGAGATCGCGGAGCCTGAAGAGTCCGCGGGACCTGAGGAGACCGCTGGGGCCCCGGAGGCCGTGGAGCTCGTGGACGAGGGCGCCGTGGGCCCGCCGGCCCGCCCGGGGGCGGCCGGCGGGCCCACGGCGAAGAAGACGGCCAAGAAGACCGCGGCGAAGAAGACGGTGGGGAAGAAGACGGCAGGGAAGAAGACGGCGGCCGGGAAGACCGCGGGGAAGAAGGCGGCCGAGCAGGCCGGGGAGAAGAAGGCCGCGGCGAAGAAGGCGGCGGCGAAGGAGACGGTGGCCGAGAAGGCTCCCGCGAAGAAGGCCGCGGCGCGGCAGGCCATGGGGGAGGAGGCCCCGGACGCGACGGCCGTCGCCGGGAGAGCCGCGGCCGCGAAGGCTCCGGCGAAGAAGGCGGCGACGAAGAAGGCCGCGGCGAAGCGGGGCACGGCCGAGGAGGCCGTGGTGACGAGGGGCGCGGCAGGTACCACAGGCGAGACCACAGCCAGTAGGGCCGCACCGGCCGAAGAGGCGGTGCCCGCGAAGAAGACGACGGGAGCCAAGACGGTGGCTGCTAAGAAGACCACGGGTGGGGAACGGGCTGCCAAGGCCACGACAGCGGCCACGGCAGCGGCCGCGACGACGGTGCCGGGGGCCCGTACGGCCGCCGCCGAGCCCGAAGAGCTGGCCGTACGACCGGGCGAGGACCCCTGGTCGCCGGCGGAGGTGGCCGAGGCGCGGACCGAGCTGCAGAGCGAGGTGCTGCGGCTGCGGACCGAGCTGGCCGCCTCCGAGGAGGCGATCGCCGGGCTGATGCGGGACTCCGGCGACGGCGCCGGGGACGACCAGGCCGACACGGGCACCAAGAACATCACGCGCGAGCACGAGCTGGCGCTGGCCGGGAACGCCCGCGAGATGCTGGACCAGACCGAGCGCGCTCTGGAGCGGCTCGACGCCGGTACGTACGGCATCTGTGAGAACTGCGGGAAGCCCATCGGCAAGGCCCGAATGCAGGCGTTTCCGCGCGCCATGCTCTGCGTCGAGTGCAAGCAGCGGCAGGAACGCCGCTGACCGGCCCGCGGCGGCGTGCCGTACGCTCATCCTCAGCCGGGCGGGGCCGCCCGGTGCCCAGCGAACGCAGCAGTGCGCCGCGCTGCCGGGCAGCACCGCCGGACCGGGCGGTGGTGAGCGGCGGGCGGGACGACGTCGAAGGACTCAGGTGACAGAGGCGGAGCAGACCACCGGTACGCCGGGAGAGGCCGATGGGGACGGCGCCTCGCAGGAGGTGGGTCCGCCGCAGGGGAAGAAGCGGCGGATCGGCGTGCTGCTGACGGTCGCCCCCCTGGCCTACCTCCTGGACCTGGTCAGCAAGCTGGCCGTGGTGGCCAAGCTGGAGCACCACGACCCGGTCCAGCTCATCGGCACCTGGCTCCAGCTCCAGGTGATCCGCAACCGCGGGGCCGCCTTCAGCTTCGGCGAGGCGATGACCATCGTCTTCACCTGCATCGCGGTCATCGTGATCGTGGTGATCGCCCGGCTCGCCCGCAAGCTCTACAGCGTGCCGTGGGCGATCGCGCTGGGCCTGCTGCTCGGCGGGGCGCTCGGCAACCTCACCGACCGGGTGTTCCGCTCGCCCGGCGGCTTCCAGGGCGGCGTCGTCGACTGGATCGCGCCCGCGCACTTCGCGGTGTTCAACCTCGGCGACTCGGCGATCGTCTGCGGCGGCGTGCTGATCGTGATCCTCTCCTTCCGCGGCCTCGACCCGGACGGCACGGTCCACAAGGACTGAGGGGCGACAAGGACTGACGGCTCACAGGGGCGGCGCGGTCCACGCGGGCGTACGGGCGTACGGGCGGGTCCGCGCCGTCCTGCATACTCGACGGGTGAGCACGATTCCCGAGATCCGCACCCTGCCCGTACCCGACGGCCTCGAAGGCGAGCGCGTCGACGCCGCCATCGCCCGCATGTTCGGCTTCTCGCGGACCAAGGCGGCCGAGCTCGCCGCCGGGGGGAAGGTGCAGCTCGACGGCGCGCCGGCCGGCAAGTCCGACCGGGTGACCGGCGGCGCCTGGCTGGAGGTCGAGATGCCGGGGGCCCCGGCGCCGGTGCAAATCGTCGCCGAGCCCGTCGAGGGCATGGAGATCGTGCACGACGACGACGACGTGGTCGTGATCGTCAAGCCGGTCGGGGTCGCCGCGCACCCGAGCCCCGGCTGGACCGGCACCACCGTCATCGGCGGGCTCGCCGCCGCGGGCTACCGCATCTCGACGTCGGGGGCGGCCGAGCGCCAGGGCATCGTGCACCGCCTCGACGTGGGCACCTCGGGGCTGATGGTCGTCGCCAAGTCCGAGCGCGCCTACACCCTGCTCAAGCAGCAGTTCCGGGAGCGTACGGTCGACAAGCGCTACCACGCGCTGGTGCAGGGCCATCCGGACCCGATGAGCGGCACCATCGACGCTCCCATCGGGCGGCACCCGAACCACGACTACAAGTGGGCGGTGACGGCCGAGGGCAAGCCGTCCGTGACCCACTACGACCTCATCGAGGCGTTCCGGGCCGCCAGTCTTCTCGACATCAAGCTGGAGACCGGCCGTACGCACCAGATCCGCGTGCACATGGCGGCGCACCGGCACCCGTGCGTCGGCGACATCACGTACGGCGCGGACCCGACGCTCGCCAAGCGGCTCGGGCTCACCCGGCAGTGGCTGCACGCGATGCGGCTCGGCTTCGAGCACCCCGGCGACGGGGCGTGGGTGGAGTTCGAGAGCGCGTACCCCGACGACCTTCAGCGTGCGCTGGACATCGTGCGGGCGGAGAGTTCCTGACGCTGCGTCATTCGTAGGGTCCGGGGCGCGCCCGGACCGGTGCCGGGGCGTATGGCCCGGATATTCCGGCGAGCGGTGATATGTGATCAATGCCGCGTTCAGCGGTTTGTGTGATCAGCCATGGCAGGCTTGAGACGTTGATCGTAGGACCGACCCCGGAGCGAAGACGTCGTGGACCAGCTTGCCCTGCTGTTCGTACTGCTACTCGGGGCCGTGGTCATGGTGCCGCTCGGCGACCGGCTGGGGCTGCCCTCGCCGGTCCTGATGACGCTGGGCGGGATCGTCCTCGCGCTGCTGCCGTTCGTGCCCAACATCGACGTGCCACCCGAGTACATCCTGCCGCTGGTGCTGCCGCCGCTGCTGTACGCCTCGGTCCAGCGCACGTCCTGGCGGCAGTTCGCGGCCAATCTGCGGCCGATCTTCCTGCTTGCGGTGGCGCTGGTCTTTGTGACGACCGCCGCCGTCGCGATCGTGGCCAACGCCGTCGTGCCGGGGCTGCCGCTCGCCGCCGCCGTCGCGCTCGGCGCGCTGGTCGCCCCGCCCGACCCGGTCGCCGCGACCGCCGTCGCCGGGGCGCTCGGGCTGCCGCGCCGCCTCGTCTCCATCCTGGAGGGCGAGGGATTGTTCAACGATGTCACCGCGATCGTGCTCTATCACGTGGCCATCGCCGCCGCCGTCACCGGAACCTTCTCCTTCCCGCACGCCGTGGGCGAGCTGGTGCTGTCCGCCGTGGTCGCCATAGTGGTGGGCCTGGTGCTCGGCTGGGCCGCCAACAAGCTGATGGGCCTGCTCGGCGATGCCACCCTCCAGATCGGGCTGACCCTGCTGGTGCCGTTCGTCGCGTACGTCCTGGCCGAGGAGTTCCGCGGCTCGGGCGTGCTGGCGGTGCTCACCACCGCGCTCTTCCTCGCCGAACACGCCGTGGACGCCGATGACGTGATGGGCCGGCTGGCCGGCCACACCTTCTGGGAGATCGTCGACACCCTCGTCACCGGCGTCGCCTTCGGCCTCATCGGCCTCGAACTCCACAACGTCTTCGGCACCGCCTCCGGCCGCTGGGGCGAGATGCTCGGGATCGGCGGCGCGGTCATCGGCGTCGTGATCGGCGTACGGCTGCTGTGGCTGCTGCCGGCCGCCTGGCTCGCCCGCAAGATGCACCGGCACCGGGACGTCGAGGAGGAGATCCCGATGACCTGGCGGGAGACCGTCGTCATGTGGTGGTCCGGGATGCGCGGCGTCGCCTCCGTCGCGCTGGCCCTCGCCATCCCCCTCACCGTCGACGACGGCTCCGACTTCCCCGGCCGCGACGAGATCCTCTTCATCGCCTTCTCCGTCGTCATGGCCACCCTCGTCGTCCAGGGGCTGACCCTGCCCTGGCTGGTGCGGAAGCTCGGCGTGAAGGCCGACACCGACGCCGAGCGGGAGACGGAGCGCCAGCTCGCGTTCCGCGCGGCCAAGGCCGCCAAGCGGCGGCTCAAGGAGATCCAGGCCGTCGAGGAATTGCCCGACGATCTGTCCGAACAGCTCAACAGGCGCGCGTACGACGTGGGGGCGCGCATCAGCCCCGACATGGTCGACGACGAGCGCCGCGAGGCCCACGCCCAGCGCGTCAAGCGCCTCCGCACCGTCCAGCGCATCCAGAGCGAAATGCTCTCGGCCGCCCGCCACGAGGTCCTCTCCGCCCGCAGCGAGGCAGGCGCCGACCCCGAAATCGTCGACCGCGTCCTACGCCACCTCGACGTCCGCAGCCTCCGCTGACGCTCCCCTGGGCGGGGGGCCTGGGCGCCGAAAACCGTGCGGCCCGGTCGCGCCGCCCCGAGGCCGTACGGACCGGGGGCCGTACCGGGCCGGGTCGTACGGGCTTGCAGCCGTACGAGCCGGAGGCTGTACCGGGCGGGGAAGGTACGGGCTTGCAGCCGTGCGGGTCCGAGACCGCGTCGGCCCGAGGCGGTACGGGGCCTGACCGTACCGGACCGGCGTCGTACGGGCCTGGAGCCGTACAGGGGCGGAGGCCGTACCGGGGCGGGACGTGTGGGGGTGGAGCCGTACCGGGGCGGGGCCGCGCCCGGTGGTGCCGTGCGGATTGGGCGTTGGTGCGGGCCGGGAGGCCGCTAAGTGGTGCCGGGGCCGGGGCCGATGTCTTCGGAGGTCGGCGGTGCCTGGGGGCGGTCGGGGGCCTCGCGTAGGCCCGGGGCGTGGGCGGTGTTGATGCGGGGCAGCGCGTATGGGTGCTCGCGGCGCAGCCACTCCACCATCTGCTCGCGCACCACGCACCGGAGCGTCCAGATGTCGTCGGAGTCCTTGGCGGTGACGAGGGCCCGCACCTGGATCGTGGACGGGGTGGTGTCGGTGATCACCAGGCTCCAGGCCCGGCGGTCCCACTCGGCGGACTTCATGAGGACCTCGTGGAGTCGCTCCCGCATCAGGTCTATCGGCGTGGTGTGGTCCAGGTGGAAGAAGACTGTCCCGGTCATCCGCGGCGTGCCGCGCGTCCAGTTCTCGAAGGGCTTGCTCGTGAAGTACGACACCGGCATGGTGATCCGGCGCTCGTCCCAGGTGGTCACCACGAGATAGGTGAGGGTGATCTCCTCGACCGTGCCCCACTCGCCGTCGACCACCACCGTGTCGCCGATCCGCACCATGTCGCCGAAGGCGATCTGGAGGCCGGCGAAGAGGTTGCCGAGCGTCGACTGGGCGGCGACACCGGCGACGATGCCGATCACACCGGCCGAGGCCAGCATCGACGTGCCGACGGTCTTCATCGCCGGGAAGGTCAGCAGCATCGCCGCCACCGTCACCACCACGACGACCGCGGTCACGATCCGCTGGATCAGCGTCACCTGGGTGCGGACCCGGCGGACCCGGGCCCGGTCGTGGGCGTTCGCGGCGTAGCGGGCGTACGTCGACTCCACTATGGCCGCGGCGACGCGCACCGCGAGCCAGGCGACGGCGCCGATCAGCACCAGCGTCAGGGTCTGGCCGATGCCCGCCTCGTGCTCCTCGACCACCTTGAACCGCACGGACGTGTAGCTGCCGCGCAGCAGCGCCGCGCACAGCACGAGCTGGAGCGGCAGCCGGCAGCGGCGCAGCAGGTCCCACAGCGGGGTCTCGGGGTGGCGGGCGTCGATCCGGCGCACCACCAGGTCGGCGACCCAGCCGACGAGCAGGGTGATGGCGACCGAACCGCCGATCACGATGAGCGGACGCAACACGTCCTCCATGGACACCTCGGCTCCTTCCAGCACGATTCGGGTGGTCCGCGTCCCACCGACGGTAACTGGCACGATGGTGAGATCGCGATTCACCTACAGGGAAGTGGCTCCAGTGGCGTCCTCTACCACGATTGTCCTGTTTCACTCGGCCTACGGACTGCGGCCGGCCGTACACGCGGCGGCGGAGCGGCTGCGCGCCGCGGGCCACGAGGTGCATGTCCCGGACCTCTACGACGGGCGGACCGCCGAGACCGTCGAGGACGGCATGGCGATCAAGGACGAGATCGGCAAGGAGGAGCTGCTGCGCCGCGCCGTCACCGCCGTCGCCCCGCTTTCCGAGCGCGGCCTCGTCTACGCGGGCTTCTCGCTCGGCGGGTCGATCGCGCAGAACCTGGCGCTGGGCGACGAGAAGGCGCGGGGGCTGCTGCTCCTGCACGGCACCTCCGACCTCGCGGAGGACGCGTCCGTCGACGAGCTGCCCGTACAACTGCATGTCGCGGACCCGGACCCGTTCGAGCCGCAGGACTGGCTGAACGCCTGGTATCTGCGGATGCGGCGGGCCGGGGCGGACGTGGAGGTCTACCGCTACCAGGGGGCCGGGCACATCTTCACCGACCCCGCCCTCCCGGACTACGACGAGGAGGCGGCCGAGGCCGCGTGGAAGGTGTCGCTCGGCTTCCTCGCGGACCTCGGCGACGCGTAGCCGGTTCCGGACGACGCGTACGGTTCCGGGCGGCGGGCGGGCGGCCTCATCGCGGCCTCATCCGGCCGCCCACTCGCGGTCGCCCACCCGCGGCCGTACGGCTACTTCTTCTTCGGGGCGAATTCCTTGTCGATCGTCGCGACGAACTCGTCCTTGGTCATCGGGGCGCGGGTCATGCCCTCGGCGTGCAGCTTCTTCCCGTCGACGAGCAGCGTGGGCGTGCTGTCCACGCCGTTCTTGCCGAAGAGCTTGCCCATCTCCAGCGCCCACTTGTCGTACGTGCCGTCCTTGACGGCCTTCTCGAAGCCGGCGTTGCCCTTGAGCGCCGGGACCTGCTGGGCGATGTCGATGAGCCTCTGGTCCTTGGCGAAGGCGTCGTCGGTCTCCTCCGGGTGGTTCTTCTTCGAGTACAGGGCCTCCTTGTACTCGACGAACGCCTCCGGGCTGACGTTCAGGGCCGCGCCCAGGGCGCTGACGGCGTTCTTGGAGCCGGTCCCCGTGCCGCCGCCCATGGTGTCGATGAAGTTGACTATGACGTAACGCACCTTGTAGCGGCCGTCCTTGACGTCCTGGCGCAGTTCGGGCCCTGCGTTCTGCTCGAAGGCCGCGCACGCGGGGCACCGCGGGTCCTCGAAGACCTCCAGGGTCTTCTTGGCCTTGGCGTCGCCGATGGTGATCACTTCGCCGTTCTCGCCGGTGGTGTTGGCGGGTTTGACGAGGGTCTTCTTCGCGGCGGCGTCCCATTCCTTGCTGCCGGTGGACTCGTTCTTGCCGGAGCCGCTGTCCATGTTGCTGACCGCGTAGCCGATGCCGCCGGCTATCGCGAGGACCACCACGATCGCACCGCCGACGACGAGCTGGCGGCGGGTCTTGTCCTTCTTGGCCTGGCGCTCGCGTTCGGCGCGCAGCCGCTCGCGGGCGGCCTGCTTGTTCTGCGGGTTGTTGCGGTTGCTCATGATCTCGACTCCGTGGGATTGACGTGCGCGGCAGTGAAGAGGACCGGAGTGCTCAGACGCCCGGGAGGGCGTGAGCGGCCGGGTGGGGCGGACCGCGCCGTACGACGGAGTGGACGAGCTGGGGGAGCGTACGGGCGATGTGCGCGCGCCCGTACGCCGCGACGGGCGCTCCCGGACGCGCGGTGGTGCCGATCACGGCGACGGCGTACAGGAGCGGCCGGAAGGCGAGGGAGGCGACCGCGCGCAGCAGCCGCCGCAGCGCCACCTCGCCGCGCCGCAGCCAGGCCGCGGCCAGCAGCCCGACCGCGACATGCGCGGCCAGCAGCAGCCAGGGCATCGAGGCGCCGCCGAGCAGCGGCGCGGGGCCGTCGTGCCGGGCCGCCAGCCGGGCCAGCGGCGTGCCGAACTCGCCGCCGCGGCACAGCAGATCGACGCCCATGGAGCGCAGCGGCCCCGTGACGGGGCCGCCCGTGGGGCCATAACACGTGTGCTGGCCCGTGGTGAAGACCGTGTCGGCCACCAGCTCCAGGGGGACGAGGAGGGCGGCGATGTGTCCGTAGCCGCGCTCCCGGCCCGCCAGCGCGTACGCGATCGCGAAGAAGGCGGCGCAGAGCGCGGCGATCGTCGACAGCGGGAGGGGGGTGCGGGAGAGCGCGACGTGCGAAGCGGCGGACAGCGTGACGCACACGGCCGTGAACAGCGCGGCGCGTACGGCTCTCAACTGCTCTCCCGTCCCCTCCATGACGCCGAATTTTGCCACGGTGGCGGGTGGACGTCGTGTCAAGATTCGGACTCGGGTCCGTATCGGAGCCGGCTCAGAGACGGGCCTTCAGGGCCGACTCGAAGTCCGCCGGGGTCATCGGCACGCCGTCGCCCTTCTTCAGCTTCTCGCCGTCGAACTTGAGGGTCGGCGTCCCGGTGACGTCCTTGGCGTTGTCGAACGTCTCGGAGACGTTCAGCGCCCACTTGTCGAAGGTGCCCTTGGTGACGTTCTTCTTGAACTCGGCGTTGTCCTTGAGGGCCGGGACCTGCTGCGCGATCTTCAGCAGGTAGTCGTCGTCGGCGAACTTGTCCTGGGTCTCCTCGGGGTGGTTCGCCTTGGAGTACAGCGCCTGGTTGTAGGCGACGAACGCCTCCGGGCTGACGTTGACGGCGGCCCCGATCGCGCTGAGCGCGTTCTTCGACCCGGTCCCGCCCATGTTCCGGTCGAGGAACGTGCCGATGTGGTACGTGACCTTGTACTTGCCGTCCTTGACGTCCTTCTGGATCGTGTCGCCGACGTTCTGCTCGAAGACCGAGCAGATCGGGCAGCGCATGTCCTGGTAGATGTCCAGGGTGTGCTTGGCCTTCGGGTCGCCGACGACGATGTCGGTGCCGCCCTTGCCCGCGGTGTTCGCGGGCTCGACCAGCGTCTGCTTCGCGGCCGCGTCCCAGGACGCGTTGCTGCTCTTGCCGCCGCTGCCGCCGAGCTGCGTGGCGGCGATCCCGATGCCGGCGGCGACGGCCAGCACCGCGACGACCGAGCCGCCGACGACGAGCCGGCGGCGGGTCTTGTCCTTCTTGGCCTGGCGCTCGCGTTCGGCGCGCAGCCGCTCGCGGGCGGCCTGCTTGTTCTGGTGGCTGTTGCGGTTGCTCATGAGGGTGCTCTCTCTGCGTCGTGTGACGGTCGTCCGCGGACCGGCCGGCTGGTCGCTCGGCGGCCGGTGGACCGGATGGCTCAGGCGAACGCGGGGAGAGGCGGTCCCCGGCGGACGACCGAGTGCACGAGCAGAGGGTGCGTACGGGCGGGTGGGGTGCGGCGCGCGACGCGGCGCACGGCGGCCCGTACGGGGGTGGCCGAGGTGGCGAGCGCGGCGAGGGCGAGCAGCAGCGGACGGAACGCGGCCACGGCCGCGGCCCGCAGCAGTTGGCCCAGGGCGGCCTCGCCGCGCCGCAGCCAGGCCGCGCCCAGCAGCCCGAGCCCCAGGTGGGCGGCGAGCAGCAGCCAGCAGGCCGCCGAGGCGTCCGGGACGCTCGGCAGCGGCGAGCCGACGTCGCCCCCGCCGCAGAGCAGGACCAGCGCCCCGCCGGTACGGGCGGCGCCGGGCTGACCGTGGCAGGTCTCCTGTCCCGTGGTGAAGACGGCGTCGGCCGCCAGCTCCAGGGGGACGAGGAGGGCGGCGATGTGCCCGTAGCCGCGCTCCCGCCCGGCCAGCGCGTAGGCGATCACGAAGACGGCGGCCGACAGCGCGGCGACGGTCGCCACCGGCAGCGGGGCGCCGGAGAGCAGGACATGGGTCGTCGCGGACAGCAGTACGCACAGCGCCGTGAAGAGCGCCGCGCGCAGTGCCCGCAGTCGTACCGCTGAAATGTCCATCGAACGGAGTCTGTCATGAGCGGCGGTAGGGGCCGCTTAAGGAGAACCTGTCAGAGGCCGGGGATGCGGCCGTTGCGGAAGAGGTCCACGAAGATCTGGTGGTCGGCCCGCGCCCGCGCCCCGTAGGAGTGTGCGAAGCCGGTCAGCAGCTCGGCGAAGCCGTCCTCGTCGGCGGCGATGACGGCGTCGATCGCGCGCTCGGTGGAGAAGGGCACCAGGGAGTGGCCGCTCTGGTCGTCGGCGGCCGCGTGCATGGCGGCGGTGGCCCGGCCCAGGTCCGCGACGACGGCGGCGATCTCGGCCGGGTCGTCGATGTCCGACCAGTCCAGGTCCACCGCGTAGGGCGACACCTCGGCGACGAGCTGGCCCCACCGGTTGCCGTCGCCCTCCAGTTCCGTCCAGCCGAGCCAGGGGTCGGCGTGCGCCTGGAGGGCGCGCTGGGAGATGACCGTGCGGTGGCCCTCGTGCTCGAAGTAGTCGCGCACCGCCCGGTCGGTGATGTGCCGGGAGACGGCCGGGGTCTGGGCCCGCTTCATGTAGATGACGACATCGTTCTCCAGGGCGTCGCTGTTGCCCTCCAGGAGGATGTTGTACGAGGGCAGGCCGGCGCTCCCTATGCCGATGCCCCGGCGGCCGACGACGTCCTTGACGCGGTAGGAGTCGGGCCGGGCCAGGGAGGACTCCGGGAGCGTCTCCAGATAGCCGTCGAAGGCCGCGAGGACCTTGTAGCGGTCCGCCGCGTCCAGCTCGATCGTGCCGCCGCCGGCCGAAAAGCGGCGCTCGTGGTCGCGGATCTCGGTCATCGAGTCGAGCAGCGCGAACCGGGTACGGGCCCGCGCGTCGCGCAGCGCGCCCAGCAGCGGTCCCTCGGCGGTGTCCAGGGTGAACGGCGGCACCTCGTCATCCTTGGCGCCGGTCGCCAGGTCGTGGACGCGGGCCCGGTACGCGGCGGCGTAGACGCCCACCAGCTCGCCGATCTGCTCGTCGCTGAGCGCCTTGGAGTAGCCGATCAGCGCGATGGAGGCGGCGAAGCGCTTGAGGTCCCAGGTGAAGGGGCCCACGTACGCCTCGTCGAAGTCGTTGACGTTGAAGACCAGGCGGCCGTTGGCGTCCATGTACGTGCCGAAGTTCTCGGCGTGCAGGTCGCCGTGCACCCACACCCGGCTCGTCCGCTCGTCCAGATACGCGCCCCCGTCGTCGCCGGCCGCACCGGTCGCGCCGACTGCGCCATCGGGGCCTGCGGCCAGGTCGTTGTAGAACAGGCAGGCCGTACCCCGGTAGAAGGCGAAGGCCGAGGCGGCCATCTTCCGGAACTTGACCCGGAAGGCGGCCGGGTCGGCCGCGAGAAGTTCGCCGAAGGCGGTCTGGAAAACGGCGAGTATCTCCTCGCCGCGCCGCGTGGCCCGGTCCTGCTCGGTCGCCATCGCTGGGTCCTCCTGGGTTGTCGCGCACCGGGGCGTCCGCCCCACCGCCTCCAACGCGCGAGGCCGCCGACGAGTGCCCCGTCGTTGTCGGTGGGCCGTCGTAGACTTCGTAGCCGTCTCCTCAAGCCGTCGTCGACCGTTCGCCGGAGGTCCGCCACCGTGTCCAAGCCGCCCTTCACGCACCTGCACGTGCACACCCAGTACTCGCTGCTGGACGGCGCCGCGCGGCTGAAGGACATGTTCAACGCGTGCAATGAGATGGGCATGACGCACATCGCCATGTCCGACCACGGCAATCTGCACGGCGCGTACGACTTCTTCCACTCCGCCCAGAAGGCGGGGGTGACGCCGATCATCGGGATCGAGGCGTACGTGGCGCCGGAGTCGCGGCGCAACAAGCGCAAGGTGCAGTGGGGCCAGCCGCACCAGAAGCGCGACGACGTGTCCGGTTCGGGTGGTTATACGCATAAGACGATCTGGGCGGCCAACAGCACGGGGCTGCACAACCTCTTCCGCCTCTCCTCGGACGCGTACGCGGAGGGCTGGCTCCAGAAGTGGCCCCGGATGGACAAGGAGACCCTCGCCCAGTGGTCGGAGGGGCTGATCGCCTCCACCGGCTGCCCCTCCGGCGAGCTCCAGACCAGGCTGCGGCTCGGTCAGTACGAGGAGGCGCGCAAGGCGGCCGGGGAGTACCAGGACATCTTCGGCAAGGAGCGGTATTTCCTGGAGCTGATGGACCACGGCATCGACATCGAGCGCCGGGTCCGCGAGGACCTGCTCAAGATCGGCAAGGAGCTGGGCATCCCGCCGCTGGTCACCAACGACTCGCACTACACGTACGCGCACGAGTCCACGGCCCACGACGCGCTGCTGTGCATCCAGACCGGCAAGAACCTCTCCGACCCCGACCGCTTCCGCTTCGACGGCACCGGCTACTACCTGAAGTCCACGGAGGAGATGTACGCCATCGACTCCTCGGACGCCTGGCAGGAGGGGTGCAGCAACACCCGGCTGATCGCCGACATGATCGACACGACCGGCATGTTCGAGAAGCGCGACCTCATGCCGAAGTTCGAGATCCCGGAGGGGTTCACCGAGGTCACCTGGTTCCAGGAGGAGGTCCGGGTCGGCATGGCGCGCCGCTACCCGGGCGGCGTCCCCGAGGACCGCCAGAAGCAGGCGGAGTACGAGATGGACGTCATCATCCAGATGGGGTTCCCGGGGTACTTCCTCGTCGTCGCCGACTTCATCATGTGGGCCAAGAACAACGGCATCGCGGTGGGCCCGGGCCGCGGCTCCGCGGCCGGCTCGATCGTCGCGTACGCCATGGGCATCACCGACCTCGACCCGATCACCCACGGGCTGATCTTCGAGCGGTTCCTCAACCCCGAGCGCGTCTCCATGCCCGATGTCGACATCGACTTCGACGAGCGCAGGCGCGTCGAGGTGATCCGGTACGTGACCGAGAAATACGGCGCCGACAAGGTCGCCATGATCGGCACGTACGGAAAGATCAAGGCGAAGAACGCCATCAAGGACTCCGCGCGCGTGCTCGGATATCCGTACGCGATGGGCGACCGGCTCACCAAGGCCATGCCCGCCGACGTCCTCGGCAAGGGCATCGACCTCAGCGGCATCACCGACCCCAAGCACCCCCGCTACAGCGAGGCGGGCGAGATCCGGGGGATGTACGAGAACGAGCCGGACGTCAAGAAGGTCATCGACACCGCGAAGGGCGTCGAGGGCCTGGTCCGGCAGATGGGCGTGCACGCGGCCGGCGTGATCATGTCCAGCGAGCCCATCGTCGACCACGCCCCGCTCTGGACGCGGCACACCGACGGTGTCACGATCACGCAGTGGGACTACCCCCAGTGCGAGTCGCTCGGCCTGCTCAAGATGGACTTCCTGGGCCTGCGCAACCTCACGATCATGGACGACGCCGTCAAGATGGTGAAGGCCAACAAGGGCATCGACCTGGAGATGCTCGACCTCCCGCTGGACGACCCCAAGACCTTCGAGCTGCTCTGCCGCGGCGACACGCTCGGCGTCTTCCAGTTCGACGGCGGCCCGATGCGCTCGCTGCTGCGCCAGATGCAGCCCGACAACTTCGAGGACATCTCCGCCGTCTCGGCCCTCTACCGGCCGGGCCCGATGGGCATGAACTCGCACATCAACTACGCGGAGCGGAAGAACGGCCGCCAGGAGATCACCCCTATCCACCCGGAGCTCGAAGAGCCGCTGAAGGAGACCCTGGGTCTGACCTACGGCCTCATCGTGTACCAGGAGCAGGTGCAGAAGGCCGCCCAGATCATCGCCGGGTACTCGCTCGGCGAGGCCGACATCCTGCGCCGCGTGATGGGCAAGAAGAAGCCGGAGGAGCTGGAGAAGAACTTCGTCCTCTTCCAGGCGGGCGCCAAGAAGAAGGGCTACTCGGACGCCGCGATCCAGGCGCTGTGGGACGTCCTGGTGCCGTTCGCCGGCTACGCCTTCAACAAGGCCCACTCCTCCGCGTACGGGCTGGTCACCTACTGGACCGCCTACCTCAAGGCGAACTACCCCGCCGAGTACATGGCGGCGCTGCTCACCTCGGTCAAGGACGACAAGGACAAGTCGGCCGTCTATCTGAACGAGTGCCGCCGCATGGGCATCAAGGTGCTCCCGCCGAACGTCAACGAGTCCGTGCACAACTTCGCCGCCCAGGGCGAGGACGTGATCCTCTTCGGCCTGGAGGCCGTCCGCAACGTCGGCACCAACGTCGTCGAGTCGATCATCCGGTCCCGCAAGGCGAAGGGGAAGTACCTCTCCTTCCCGGACTACCTGGACAAGGTCGAGGCCGCCGCCTGCAACAAGCGCACCACCGAATCGCTGATCAAGGCGGGCGCCTTCGACACCATGGGCCACACCCGCAAGGGCCTGACCGCCCACTACGAGTCGATGATCGACAACGTGGTGCAGGTCAAGCGCAAGGAGGCCGAGGGGCAGTTCGACCTCTTCGGCGGCATGGGCGACGACGCGGCCGACGACGGGCCGGGCTTCGGGCTCGACGTGGAGTTCTCCGACATCGAGTGGGAGAAGTCCTACCTGCTCGCGCAGGAGCGCGAGATGCTCGGCCTGTACGTCTCCGACCACCCGCTCTTCGGCCTGGAGCACGTCCTGTCGGACAAGGCCGACGCGGGCATCGGGCAGCTCACCGGCGGCGACTACTCCGACGGCTCGATCGTCACCATCGGCGGCATCATCTCCGGCCTCCAGCGCAAGATGACCAAGCAGGGCAACGCCTGGGCGATCGCCACCGTCGAGGACCTGGCCGGCTCCATCGAGTGCATGTTCTTCCCGGCCACGTACCAGCTCGTCTCCACCCAGCTCGTCGAGGACACCGTCGTCTTCGTCAAGGGCCGCCTCGACAAGCGCGAGGACATCCCGCGCCTGGTCGCCATGGAGATGATGGTCCCCGACCTCTCGAACGCCGGGACCAACGCGCCCGTGCTCATCACCATCCCCACGGTGAAGGTCACCCCGCCGCTGGTGGAGAAGCTCGGCCAGGTGCTCAGCCACCACCGCGGCTCCACCGAGGTGCGGATCAAGCTCCTGGGCGCGCGCAAGAACACCGTCCTGCGGCTCGACCGGCACCGGGTCAACCCGGACCCCGCGCTCTTCGGGGACCTCAAGGTGCTGCTGGGCCCGGCCTGCCTGGCCGGGTAGCGAGCGACGCGGCAAAGAGGGGCGCACCCGATGCCGGGTGCGCCCCTCGCGCGCTCTGTGCGTCCGGTCAGTTGTGGCCGAACCGGCGCTCGCGCCCCTTGTGAGCCATGTTCGTCGGGCCCTGGGTCCGCATCTGCTCGGACTGGGCCTCCATGGAGGTGTTCTTCGACTCCTCCGCGCCGCGCTCCGCCGCGCCGCGCGCCTGGTGCTTGTTGCGGTCGCGGTTCTTATGCTTGCTCATCGCCATGCCTCCAGTCGGGGTCGCCCCCCGAAATCACCGTGGCATGGCCCGTAGCGCACCGCATTTCGGGCAATTACCGTGAGTGAAGTAGTTAATTGCCTGACGCAAGTGATTTCCGCCACGCCGATGATCGAGTTCCCGCTGATAACCCCGGCGCGGTCGGGCAGACTCGAAGGAAAGCCGAAGGAAAAGCACCGGGGCACCGCTGTACCGGGGGGCGACCGAACGTCTGGACTCCAGGAAAGAGGGTGGAACGTGGACCGCTGCGTCGTCCTGGTGGACGCCGGCTATCTGCTGGGCGCCGCCGCGAGCCTGCTCGCCGGGGAGCCGGCGCGATCACGCATCACCGTGGACCACGCGACCCTCATCCAAGGGCTGCGGGAGCGCGCGGAGGCCGAGACCGCACAACCCCTCCTGCGCATCTACTGGTTCGACGGCGCGCCCGACCGGGTGCCGCAGCCGGAGCACCGGCGGCTGCGCGTCATGCCGCGCGTCACGGTGCGGCTGGGCGCGCTGACCCGCAGCGACGGGCGGTGGGCGCAGAAGGGGGTGGACGCCGCGATGCACGCCGAGCTCACGGAGCTGGCCCGCAACCGCGCCTGCTCCGACATCGTGCTCGTCACCGGCGACGGCGACCTGCTGCCGGGCCTCATGTCGGCCAAGGAGCACGGCGTCGCCGTCCACCTGTGGGCCCTCCAGGCCGCCGACGGCGACTACAACCAGTCCGAGGACCTCGTCGCCGAGGCCGACGAACGGCGCGTCCTGGACCGTACGTGGATCACCAGGGCCGTACGGACCAAGGAGCTCAGCGGGGCGTGCGCCCCGCCGCCCGTGCCGCGCCCGGAGATCGCCGCCATCCTCTCCGCGCCGTTGCCCGAGACGGCCGCCGCGGCCGCCGTCTCCGGCAACGGCACGGTCGTCGAGCGGCCCCCGCAGCGCAACGGCTCCGGGCCGCCGGCCGGGCCCGCCGACGGTGACCCCCGGTCCCGGCCGGACCCCGCCGCGGCCGCCGAGCCGGCCGGCGGCAAGGGGGTGCCCACCCCCAAGGACCTGGCCGGCCTCGGCCCCGGGCGCGGCTCCGGCTCTCCACCGCCGGCCCAGCACCCGGTGCCCAGCGCCACCCTCCGCTGGTCCTCCGACAAAGGCTGGGTCGAACGGGGCTCCGGCCCCGGCGGCGGCGAACCGTCCGAGACCGCGGCCCTGCCGACGCTCGCCCAGCTCACCAGCGCCGAGCAGCGCTGGGCCGACAGGGAAGAGGACATCACCACCGTCGGCGGCGACCCCTTCGAGGTCGGCCAGGTCTTCGCGCGCCGCTGGACGGAGCGGCTCTCCGACACCGGCCACCTCCAGCTCATCTCCACCGAATACCCCCGCATCCCGCACCGCATCGACGGCGAACTCCTGCGCTACGCCGCCCGCTTCGGCCTCCTCGCCCACAAAGACGACCAAATCGACGAACACGACCGCTACGCCATTCGCGCCGGGTTCTGGCGCGAACTCGACTCCCACACCGCCGCCGAGCACTCACCGGCCGGCGACTGACCCCCAGCCGGCCCCACCGGCCATTGGCCTGCGGCCGGCGGCAGAGCGACGCGCCCGGCGTGGGCGGGACGGCCTTTGGCCTGCGGCCTGGGGCGCCGCGGGTGTCCCGCGAGGCGTCGGCGGCTGCCGCTGCGGGGAAACGACCCGGCGCGGCGCGCCCGCCGCAGACAGACGGGCCTCCGGCCCTGCCCGTGCGGCCTGCCGCCGGCGGTAGAGCGGCGCGCCCGTCACGGGCGGGACGGCCTTTGACCTGCGGTCTGCGGCAGAGCGGCGGGCCGGGCGCGGGCATGTGGTGCGGCCCCGGCGGCGCGGGGCGGTGGGGGTACGACCCCGGGCACGTGGGCGCCGGGGCGCGGGCATACGGCGCTCCCCCGGGGCGCAAGGGCCGTCCGGGGCGGGCGTGGGCGTACGGCGCGCGCCCCCGGCGCGAGGGGGTCGGGGTGTCGCGGGCACACGGCGCGCCCCCAGGCGCGAGGGGGCCCGGGGGCGGCGCGGGCATACGCGCACCCTCCCCCCCGTGGCTCACGTTGGGCGGCAGCGGAACCGCGGAGCGGGGTGGCGGGGGTGGACCCGCGGGTGGGGTGGGGTGGGTGGGCGCGTACCCTCGTAGTTCGTGAGGACGGGCGCGAGAGTGGCGGAGCGGGGCTCCGGCGGTGAGGTGGCGGGCGACGCGGTGTGCACCGTGCGCGGCCTGGTCAAGACCTATCCCGCCGCGCGCCGCCGCCGCGGAGCGGAGGGCGCCCCCGCCGTGCGGGCCAGCGACGGCGTCGACCTCGACGTGCGGCGCGGTGAGATCTTCGGGCTGCTCGGCCCGAACGGTGCCGGCAAGTCCACCCTCGTCCGGCAGCTCACCGGCCTGCTGCGGCCCGACGGCGGCAGCGTCGAACTCCTCGGCCACGACCTGGTCCGCCACCCCGAGCGCGCCGCCCGCCTCATCGGCTACCTCGGCCAGGAGTCCAGCGCGCTGGACGAGCTGACCGTCGCCCTCGCCGCCGAGACCACCGGCCGGCTGCGCGGTCTGGACCTGCGCACGGCCCGCGCCGAGCGCGACGCCGTCCTCGACGAACTCGGCCTCGCCCCCATCGCCGGCCGCCCCCTGAAGAAGCTCTCCGGAGGCCAGCGCCGGCTCGCGTGCTTCGCCGCCGCCCTGGTGGGGGAGCGGCCCATGCTCGTACTCGACGAGCCCACCACCGGCATGGACCCCGTCGCCCGCCGGGCCGTCTGGGCCGCTGTCGACCGCCGCCGCGCCGAGCACGGCACCACCGTGCTGCTCGTCACCCACAACGTCATCGAGGCCGAGACCGTGCTCGACCGGGTCGCCGTGCTGGAGCGCGGCCGGATCATCGCCTGCGACACGCCCGCCGGGCTCAAGGCGCTCGTCGCCGACGAGGTGCGCGTGGAACTGGTCTGGCGCGACGCGCCCCCGCTCGACGTGCCGGAGGTGGCCGCCCTGCGCGCCGGCGCCACCGAGGCGGGCCGCCGCTGGACGCTGCGGCTCGGCCCGGCCGAGGCCCGTGCCGCCGTCGCCGCCGTGACCGGCGGCCCCGCCTTCTCGGCCCTCGACGACTTCACGCTCGCCACGCCCAGCCTGGAGGACGTGTACCTGGCCCTCGGCGGCCGGGCGGAGGGGCTGGTCAAGGGGTGAGCCGCCGGACGACACAGGGGCCGGGCGCCGCCGCCGAGCGGTCCGTAGCGAAGGGGAGCAGCGCAACGTGAGTGCCGTGTCCGCCGAGGCGGTGACCGGAGGGGTCCGGACCGGGCCGGAGGCCGAGCCGCGTCCGCGAGGCGGCGGCGAGGCCGCTCCGCTCGCCCCGCGGGCCCGCCTGCTGCCGTCGCTCGCCGCCGTCTACCGGGCGCAGCTCTCGCGGGCCCGCGTCGCCCGCATCCCGCTGCTCTTCGTCGCCACCTTCCAGTCGGTCGGGATCATGATCCTGATGCGCGGCGTGGTCGACGGCGGCGACGAGGCGCGCGCCGTCGTCGCGGGCTCCAGCGTGCTGGTCGTCGCGTTCGTCGCGCTCAACCTGCTCGCGCAGTACTTCGGCCAGCTACGGGCCGGGGGCGGCCTCGACCACTACGCCACGCTGCCGGTGCCGCCCGCCGCCGTGGTGCTGGGCGCGGCCGCCGCGTACGCCTCCTTCACGGTGCCCGGTACGGCCGTCACCGCCGTCGCCGGCAGCGTGCTCTTCAAGCTGCCGCTGACCCACCTGTGGGTGCTCGTCGCCGTGATCCCGCTCTCCGGCGCGGCCCTCGCCGGGCTCGGCGCGGCGCTCGGGCTGCTCGCCCCGCGCCAGGAACTGGCCACGCTCTGCGGGCAGTTGGGGATGTCCGCCGCCCTGCTGCTCGGCGTGCTCCCGGCCGCCCATCTGCCCGCCGTGCTCGGTCTCGCACGCGACCTGCTGCCCTCCACCTACGGCGTCGAGGCGCTCGCCCGCTGCTTCGACGCGCGCCCCGACTGGCTCGCGGTCGCCGCGGATCTGGGGGTCTGCGCCGCGGTCGGCGTGGTGTCGCTGGCCGCCGCGACCTGGGCGTACCGCCGGGCGGCGGTGCGATGACGCGCCGGGGGAACCGTCCTGCCGCCGACGGCACGCCGCCGACCTGGCACGATGACGGGGTGACCGCACCGTTGACGCCGCACGAGCAGCCGCCCGAACAGCCCCCGGCCGGGGGCGCGCACCCGCAGGACGAGCCGGCGGAGCAGCCGGGTCTGGCCCGCGAGCTGCGGCAGGCGGCGGTGGTCGCGGTGGCCGTGGCGGTGGCGGGGGTGCTGCTGGGGCTGCTGTGGCTCTGGCTCGCGCCGCGCATGCCACTCGTCTCCGACGAGCGGGCCGTCTACCTCAAGGACCCCGAGGGCGAGCAGGCCATCGGCATGGACGGCACCTTCGTGCTGCTGGCGCTGGGCTTCGGCGTCCTCAGCTCCGCCGTCGTCTTCTGGCTCCGCCGCCGCGGCGGCATCGCCCTGGTCATCGGGCTCGCGATCGGCGGGCTGCTCGCCTCCGTGATCGCCTGGCGGCTCGGCATCTGGCTCGGCCCGGACACCGACATCGTGGCCGCCGCCCGTTCGGCCGGCAAGGGCGTGGTCTTCGACGCCCCCCTCAAGCTCAGCGCCAAGGGCGCGCTGCTGGCCTGGCCCTTCGCGGCCATGGTCGTCCACCTCGTGCTCACCGCCCTCTTCGGCCCCCGCGACCCGGAGCCCGAACCCCAGTGGCCGGACCCGGTCCCACCCCTCCAGGACGGCGACTGACGCACGTACGGCCCCCAGAGCCGCATCCCCGGCCCGTGACCCGGCCTCCGGGGCACGGGCCGGGCGTTCTCCGGCCCCGGCGGCGGTGCCCTACGCGGGGCGCTTTCCGTGGTTGGAGCGGTTCTTCTTGATGCGCCAGCGGCGCTTGCGGGTGCGCTTGGACATGGGCGGCCCTCCCTGGGCGGGCGCCCGTGCGGCGGCCCGCTCCTCGGTCCTAGCGGAAGGGGCCGCGCCGGTCCAGAGGAACCGTCGGTTCAGCCGGCCGAAGCGCTGCGAAAGTCCCGTCGCTGCGCTTCAAGCGCGCGCGATCGGCGCGACCACCGCGCCCGTGAGCGCCGCCAGGTCGTCCGGAGCCAGCTCGACCTCCAGGCCCCGCCGCCCGGCCGAGACGCAGATGGTGGGGTACGTGCTCGCGGACGCGTCCAGCGCGGTCGGGAGCTTCTTGCGCTGGCCCAGGGGCGAGATGCCGCCCCGTACGTAGCCGGTGGTGCGTTCGGCGGCGGCCGGGTCGGCCATCGCGGCGCGCTTGCCGCCCACCGCCGAGGCCAGGGCCTTGAGGTCCAGGGAGCCGGAGACCGGCACGACGGCGACCGTCAGCGCCCCGTCCACCTCGGCGACGAGGGTCTTGAAGACCTGGCCGGGGTCGACGCCGAGGGCCTGCGCGGCCTCCTCGCCGTAGGACGCGGCGGCGGGGTCGTGCTCGTACGCGTGCAGCGTGAAGGGGGTTCCGGCGGCGGTGAGGGCGACGGTGGCGGGCGTGCCGCCGGACTGCTGCTTCTTGGTCTTCTTCACCGGGCTCTCCGGGCTCTCCGTGGTACGCGGTACGAGATAAGGGCTGACCTCAGTTCGGGCTCGTCGGCCGTCGCGTCAGTTCCACGGCCGGCACCGACGGGAGCTTACCGATGACCGCCGCCTCCGCCCGCAGCACCTTCAGCTCCTCCGCCAGCCGCGACGCGGTGTCCGGGGCCTGGAGCAGCCGCTGCTTGGTGGGGGTGTCCAGCACCGCGGCGGCGGCGACGAGGTACGAGAGGACCGCGGGCTCGTCCGGCAGGTCCGTCTCGCCGGACAGGGACCGTTCGCGCGCTCCGGCCAGCCGCTTCTGGTACGTGCGGAAGGCCCGTATGACGCCGGAGGCGAGCGCTCCGGCGCCGTCGCCTTCCTCCTCCTCGACCTCCTCGACCTCGCCCGTCAGGTACGGGCCGCCGGCGTCGACGGAGAGCAGCCGGAAGCGGGTGGTGCCGGTGGCCAGGACCTCGTACGAGCCGTCGGCGCGCTCCCGGATGGTGGCGGCGTCGGCGGCGCAGCCGACCGTGTAGAAGGCGTTCATCGGGTCGGTTCCGAAGCCGGCCGCGGGGCCGCGCTCCAGCCGGCCCGTCTCGTCCGGCAGGCCCGGCGCGCTGAACGCGACCTCGCGGCCGTCGCGGATGGCGACGACCCCGAAGCGGCGGGGTTCGTCCTCGGGGAGGTCGGCCAGGTCGCGCATGAGCGCGCGGTACCGCTGCTCGAAGACGTTCAGGGGCATCACGAGGCCCGGGAACAGCACCGAGTTCAACGGGAAGAGCGGAAGGCGCGCGGTGGTCACAGCCCGCAAGCCTAATAGCCGCCGGAGCCATCGCGTCCGCCGTTCACTGGCGGCGCAGCGAGCAGGCCGCTCCGAGCCGTCGCTTCCGCCGGTCACCGGCGGCGCAGCGAGCGAGTTCACTGGCGGCGCAGCGAGCGAGCTCACTGGCGCCGCAGCAAGCGGGTCGCTCCGGCGGCCACCGTGGTGGCGAGTATCCAGCCGAGCAGGGTCAGCGCGGTGGCCGCCCACTGGGCGACGCCCATGGGTTTCCAGTACGTGTCCTGGCCCAGCTCGATGACGGGCAGCAGCAGGTCCAGGGCGTACAGCGGCGCGTTCCAGTGCGGGGCCTGGCCGCGTACGAGGGCGTCGGGCGGGTTGAGGGAGAAGTACAGCGCGCCGAGCGCCCACAGCACGGCCATCCATATGAGGGCGCGGCCGGGCTTGTAGCCGTAGGCGACCGTCCAGTCCTGGAGGTAGCCCCACACCTTCCCGGCGAGCGGCAGCGTCTCGCGGCGGCGGCGCTGCTTGGCGAGCAGCGCCTCCCGCGCGTCCGCGTCCTCGCCGCTGCTGCGCAGCGCCCCCGCCAACTGCTCGTACGGCTCGGGCGCGTACTCCGGGGTGGCCGCCGCCACCCACTCCAGCCGCCGCGAGAGCGGGAAGTGGCCGTGCGGGATCAGGGTCTCGTAGGCGAATCCGGCCATCACCAGGCCGCCCGGGCCCGGCCAGCTCGACGCCCGGTCGATGAGGTTGCCGACCTTGGCGCCGGAGAGGACGACCCGGCCGCGCTGCTGCGCCTCGCCGAGGAAGCGCAGCTCGGGCGTCTGGATGCGGCGCAGCGACAGTTCCTGTTCGGTCTCCATGACGAACCGCGCCTGGCTGAAGTCGATGGCGTCGCCGAACCGCCCGTCGTCGAGCCGCACCCCGCCCTGGCACTCGAAGGGCTGCATGCGCGTGCCGCGCTCGGGGGTGACGGGGATGCCGTACGGCGGGGTGGTGCCCGTGCTGAAGGGGGAGGCGCCGGTCAGTCCGGCGGCCGTCATGTAGAGGGTCCGCTCGACGGTGAGCTGCGGGGCGTTGAGGGCGCGCCGCCCGAAGGGGTTGTTGAGCCGGGAGCCGCGGAAGCTCAGCGAGACGCCGATCTGCGCGCCGCGCAGGCTCAGCTCGCCGTACGACTCCATCATCTCGGCCTGAAGGTCTTGTGCGACGGTCAGCCCGTCCGCGGCGATGGACCGGTCGTGCCGGTCCTTGTGCACGGTCATCTGGTTGAGGAGCAGGTCGGTGCCTATGTGGGCGTCGGTGAGGCGGATGCCGTTCTCGACCGTGCAGCGCGCGAGGTGCAGATCGCCCTCGGTGGTCAGCCGCGCCGCCTCCAGCCGGGGGATGGAGCAGCCGATCAGGCGGAGTGTGGTGAAGCGGGACTCGGGCAGCAGGATCTGCTCCTCGAACCGGCAGTTCTGCATCTCGACGTACGGGACGACCGTGCCGCCGGAGAGGTTGAGGACGCCGCTGATCTGCGCGCCGATCAGCTTCAGCGAGGAGACCCGGCCGGGCTGCGCGGGCGGGCCGTTGAGCATGAGCAGCGCGATGACCCGCGCCCGCACCGTGCGCTCGGGGCCCCAGGCGTGCGGGCCGACGGGGTCGTTCTGTTCGGGGTGAGGGGTGCGCAGGTCGTGGGTGCTGCCGTTGCGGAACGCCTGCCACATGCCCCATTCGGCCGTGGTGAGTTCGAGTCCGGCGGGCGGCTCGCTGGGCGGCTCGGACATGGCCACACCCCCTCTGGATTCGCCGTACGCCTGTACGGCACCCCATTCCCGCTGAGTGACTGCTTGAACGCGTGGCGTCAGGGAGAACTCGTCGCGGACATATCAGTGCGTGAGTCGTGGACATATCAGTGCGTGATACGGGGCGTCGGCCGCGGGAGCCGGTCTGCGACAATTGACCGTGTGATCTCCCGAATCGATCTGCGCGGCGCCGCCGCGGCCGAGGGTTCCCCCGCCGCCGGCATCGACCGCGACCTGCTGCCCCGAGCCGAACTCGACGTCGAGGCCGCCCTGGAGAAGGTGCGGCCCATCTGCGAGGACGTGCATCATCGGGGCACCGCGGCGCTGATCGACTACGCGGAGCGGTTCGACGGCGTGCGGATCGACCGGGTCCGGGTGCCCGCCGAGGCCCTGGCCCGCGCCCTGGACGGCCTCGATCCGGACGTACGGGCCGCCCTGGAGGAGTCCATCCGGCGCGCCCGCCTCGTCCACCGCGAACAGCGCCGCACCGACGCGACCGTCAAGGTCGTGCCCGGCGGCACCGTCACGGAGCGCTGGGTCCCCGTCGAGCGCGTCGGCCTGTACGTGCCGGGCGGCAACGCCGTCTACCCCTCGTCCGTCGTCATGAACGTCGTGCCCGCCCAGGAGGCCGGCGTCGCCTCGCTCGCGGTGTCCTCCCCGCCGCAGAAGGACTTCGGCGGCCTGCCGCACCCGACGATCCTCGCCGCGTGCGCGCTGCTCGGTGTGGACGAGGTGTACGCGGCGGGCGGCGCCCAGGCCGTCGCGATGTTCGCGTACGGCACCGAGGAGTGCCGCCCCGCCCAGCTCGTCACGGGCCCCGGCAACATCTGGGTGGCTGCCGCCAAGCGCCTGCTCAAGGGCCGTATCGGCATCGACGCCGAGGCCGGGCCGACCGAGATCGCCATCCTCGCCGACGACACCGCCGACGCCTCTCACGTCGCCGCCGACCTGATCAGCCAGGCCGAGCACGACACGCTGGCCGCCGCCGTCCTCGTCACGCCCTCCGAACCGCTCGCCGAGGCCGTCGAGGCCGCGCTGGCCACGCAGGTCGCGGCCACCAAGCACCGGGAGCGGATCACCGAGGCGCTGGCCGGCCGCCAGTCCGGGATCGTCCTCGTCGACTCCCTCGACCACGGCCTCGCCGTCGTCGACGCGTACGCCGCCGAGCACCTGGAGATCCAGACGGAGAACGCGGCCGAGGTCGCGGCCCGGGTCCGCAACGCGGGCGCCGTCTTCGTCGGCCCGTACGCGCCCGTCTCCCTCGGCGACTACTGCGCCGGCTCCAACCACGTGCTGCCCACCGGCGGCTGCGCCTGCCACTCCTCCGGCCTGTCCGTCCAGTCCTTCCTGCGCGGCATCCATGTCGTGGACTACACCCGCGACGCGCTCGCCGAGGTCACCCGCCATGTGGTGACGCTCGCCGAAGCCGAGGACCTGCCCGCACACGGAGCCGCGCTCAAGGCGAGGTTCGACTGGAAGGTGCCCGAGTAAGTGACCGGCAACCCCACTCCGCCTCCGGCCCGGATCGACGACCCCACTCCGCCTCCGGCCCGGATCGACGACCTCCCCATCCGGGACGAGCTGCGCGGCAAGTCCCCGTACGGGGCGCCCCAGCTCGACGTGCCCGTACGGCTGAACACCAACGAGAGCCCGTACCCGCTGCCCGAACCGCTGGTCGAGCGGATCGCCGAGCGTGTCGCCGAGGCCGCCCGCGCCCTCAACCGCTACCCCGACCGGGACGCCGCCCTGCTGCGCCGCGAACTCGCCGCGTACCTCACGCGCACCGCGGGGCACGCCGTCGCCACCGAGAACGTGTGGGCGGCCAACGGCTCCAACGAGATCATCCAGCAGTTGCTCCAGACCTTCGCCGGGCCCGGCCGCACGGCGATCGGCTTCGAGCCCTCGTACTCGATGCACGCGCTCATCTCGCGCGGCACGGGCACGGGCTGGATCTCCGGCCCCCGCCACGACGACTTCACCATCGACGCCGACGCGGCCGTGCGGACCATCGCCGAGCGCCGCCCCGACGTGGTCTTCGTCTGCTCGCCCAACAACCCCACCGGCACCGCCGTCGACGCGGAGGCCGTGCTGCGGCTGCACGACGCCGCCCAGGAGGCCCGCGGCGGGCGCGGCGCGCTCGTCGTCGTCGACGAGGCGTACGGCGAGTTCAGCCACCGCCCCTCGCTGCTCCCGCTCATCGAGGGCCGCCCCAACCTCGTCGTCTCCCGCACCATGTCCAAGGCGTTCGGCGCCGCCGGGCTGCGCCTGGGCTATCTCGCCGCCGACCCCGCCGTGGTCGACGCCGTCCAGCTCGTCCGCCTGCCGTACCACCTGTCCTCCGTCACGCAGGCCACCGCGCTGGCCGCCCTGGAGCACACCGATACGCTGCTCGGGTACGTACGGCAGCTCAAGTCCGAACGCGACCGCCTGGTCACCGAGTTGCGCGCCATCGGCTGCCAGGTCACCGACTCGGACGCCAACTTCGTGCAGTTCGGCCTGTTCGACGGCGAGGGCGGCGCGCAGGCCGCCTGGCAGGCCATCCTCGACCAGGGCGTCCTCGTCCGCGACAACGGCGTGCCGGGATGGCTGCGGGTCACGGCCGGCACCCCGGCGGAGAACGACGCGTTCCTGGACGCGGTGCGCACGCTTTTCAAGGACCGCGGTACCACGCAGGGCCGCACCACGAAGGAGACCAAGCGATGAGTCGCGTCGGGCGCGTGGAGCGCACCACCAAGGAGACCTCGGTCCTCGTCGAGATCGACCTCGACGGCACGGGCCGGGTGGACGTCTCGACCGGGGTCGGCTTCTACGACCACATGCTCGACCAGCTCGGCCGCCACGGCCTCTTCGACCTCAAGGTCAAGACCGACGGCGACCTGCACATCGACACCCACCACACCATCGAGGACACCGCCCTCGCGCTCGGCGCCGCCTTCCGGCAGGCGCTCGGCGACAAGGTGGGCATCTACCGCTTCGGCAACTGCACAGTGCCGCTGGACGAATCCCTCGCCCAGGTCACCGTCGACCTCTCCGGCCGCCCCTACCTGGTGCACACGGAGCCCGAGAACATCGCGCCGATGATCGGCACGTACGACACGACGATGACCCGGCACATCCTGGAGTCCTTCGTCGCCCAGGCCCAGGTCGCGCTGCACGTCCACGTGCCGTACGGGCGCAACGCGCACCACATCGTGGAGTGCCAGTTCAAGGCGCTGGCCCGAGCCCTGCGGTACGCGGCGGAACGCGACCCGCGGGCCGCCGGAATCCTCCCCTCCACGAAGGGCGCACTGTGAGCGAGGCACACGCGGCCACCGGGCCGCGGACGATCGCGATGGCCGCACCTTTGCGCCGCGTGGGCGGAGAAGCGAACGGAGAAGCAGCACTGTGAACGGCCTGTCCACCATTCTGATCGTCGTGGGGCTCTTCCTCGCCGGCGGCGTCTACTCCTTCTGGAAGCAGAAGATGTCGATGAGCCTCATCGTGCTCCTCTCGATCGGCACCGTGATGTGCCTGGTCGCGGGCGTGATGCGGCTGCAAGGAGTCTGGGACTGATGCAGACCTCCCCCAAAAAGGTCGTCGTCTTCGACTACGGATTCGGCAACGTACGCTCTGCCGAGCGGGCCCTCGCGCACGTCGGCGCGGACGTCGAGATCACCCGTGACTACGACCGGGCGATGAACGCAGACGGGCTCCTGGTGCCCGGCGTCGGCGCGTTCGCCGCCTGCATGGCGGGGCTCCGCGAGGCCCGCGGCGACTGGATCGTCGGCCGCCGTCTCGCCGGGGGCCGCCCGGTCATGGGCATCTGCGTCGGCATGCAGATCCTCTTCCAGCGCGGCATCGAGCACGGCGTGGAGACCGAGGGCCTGGACGAGTGGCCCGGCGTCGTGGAACCGCTCAAAGCGCCCGTCGTGCCGCACATGGGCTGGAACACCGTCGAACCGGCCGAGGGCTCCCGGCTGTTCGAGGGCCTGGACGCGGGCGTGTACTACTACTTCGTGCACTCCTACGCGGTGCGCGAGTGGGGCTTCGAGATCTCCAACGACCACATCGACCCCCCGAAGGTCACGTGGGCGACGCACGGGGAACCGTTCGTCGCCGCGGTCGAGAACGGCCCGCTGTGGGCCACCCAGTTCCACCCCGAGAAGTCCGGCGACGCCGGAGCCACGCTGCTGAGCAATTGGCTCAAGACCCTCTAGGACCTGCCTCCATGAGCTCCAACCGCCTCGAACTCCTCCCCGCCGTCGACGTCCGCGACGGCCAGGCCGTCCGCCTCGTACACGGCGAGTCCGGCTCCGAGACGACCTACGGCGACCCCCTGGCGGCGGCGCTCGCCTGGCAGCGGGCGGGCGCCGAGTGGCTGCATCTGGTGGACCTCGACGCGGCCTTCGGCACCGGCGACAACCGGGACCGGATCGCCGAGGTCGCGCAGGCCATGGACATCAAGGTCGAGCTGTCCGGCGGCATCCGCGACGACGCCTCGCTCGCCGCGGCCCTCGCCACCGGCTGCACCCGCGTCAACCTCGGCACCGCCGCCCTGGAGACCCCGGAGTGGGTCGCCCGGATCATCGCCGAGCACGGGGACCGCATCGCCGTCGGCCTCGACGTGCGCGGCACCACCTTGCGCGGGCGCGGCTGGACCCGGGACGGCGGCGACCTGTACGAGACCCTGGCGCGCCTCGACTCCGAGGGCTGCGCCCGCTACGTCGTCACCGACATCGCCAAGGACGGCACGCTCCAGGGCCCCAACCTGGAGCTGCTGCGCAACGTGTGCGCCGCCACCGACAAGCCCGTCGTCGCCTCCGGCGGCGTCTCCTCCCTTGACGACCTGCGCGCGCTCGCCACGCTGGTACCGCAGGGGGTCGAAGGCGCCATCGTCGGCAAGGCCCTTTACGCCAAGGCGTTCACCTTGGAAGAAGCGTTGGAGGCTGTGTCCGTATGACCGCACCCGAGCCCGTACAGCGCGTGAGTTCCCATTCGCCTTATGAGGAAGCCTTCGGATACTCGCGGGCCGTGCGGCTCGGCAGCGGACTGGTGCTGGTGTCCGGCTGTACCTCGGTCGTGGACGGCGCCATAGCGCACGAGGGCGACCCGTACGAGCAGGCCCGCGCCGCTTTCGGGGTGGCCTTCGAGGCGCTGGAGAAGTTCGGCCTCGGCCCCGCCGACGTGGTACGGACCCGGATGTACCTCACCCACGCCCGTGACGTGGACGCCGTGGGCCGTGCCCACAAGGAACTGTTCGACGCGGTCCGGCCGGCCGCCTCGATGATCGTCGTATCCGGCTTCGTCGACTCCCGCATGGTCGTCGAGGTCGAAGTGGAAGCATTCCGAGGAGCCTGAACCATGACCCTCGCGGTCCGAGTGATCCCCTGCCTGGACGTGGACGGCGGCCGGGTGGTCAAGGGCGTCAACTTCCAGAACCTGCGCGACGCGGGCGACCCCGTGGAGATGGCCAAGATCTACGGCGAGGAGGGCGCCGACGAGCTGACGTTCCTCGACATCACCGCCTCCTCCGGCAACCGCGAGACCACCTACGACGTGGTGCGCCGCACCGCCGAGCAGGTCTTCATCCCGCTGACGGTCGGCGGCGGCGTCCGCACCGCCGACGATGTCGACAAACTGCTGCGCGCCGGAGCCGACAAGGTCGGCGTCGCCACCGCCGCCATCGAGCGGCCCGAGCTGATCCGGGAGATCGCCGAACGGTTCGGCAGCCAGGTCCTCGTCCTCTCCGTCGACGCCCGCCGCACCGACGCGGGCACCGCGTCCGGCTTCGAGGTCACCACCCACGGCGGCCGCCGCGGTACGGGCCTCGACGCCGTCGAATGGGCGCACCGCGCGGCGGAGTTGGGGGCGGGGGAGATCCTCCTCAACGCCATGGACGCCGACGGCACCAAGGACGGCTACGACACGGAGATGATCGCGGCCGTACGCCGCCACGTCACCACCCCGGTCATCGCCAGCGGCGGCGCGGGCCGCCTCGAACACTTCGCCCCGGCGGTCGCGGCGGGCGCCGACGCGGTCCTGGCCGCCTCCGTCTTCCACTTCGGCGACCTGCGCATCGGTGAGGTCAAGGACGCGCTGCGAACGGCCGGCCAGCCGGTTCGCTGACGGTCGGGGCCGGGCCTCTGGTTCGGCCGCGCTGTCGCCCACGGGGCGGGTGGCGGCCGAGTCGGCCGTGCTGTCGCCCCACAGGGCGGGCACATGCCGGAGCGCCTTTCCCGCGGCCCGTGTGACGAATGGCTGAATCGTCGGCTCCGGGTCCGGTGTTCCACCGGTCGGTGGGGCTACGCTGAGCAGTGCACCGTGAGTCGCCCCGGCGAGGTGGAACTGGCCACAGCGGCGGCTCCGACGGGCAGACGCGAATCGAGGCGCCCGGAGCCATCCGTCATCGGGCAACTTTGGCTCTGTAGCCAGCCCTGCTTCGGCGCGCCTCGCGGTGCATTCCCCACGGGCCCGGCCCTCGCTCGTTCACGTGAATCGAGAGGCGCCGGAACGGATTTTCCATGTCTGTTATGTCGCGTGATGTCCTCGCGGCCCAGAGCGTGCTCGATCTGGCCTCGCGTACGGACGGTTTCGACATCCTGGAACTGCTGCATGATCTGACGACGCACACGGTCAGCCTGCTGGGCCTGCGCTCGGCCGGGGTCACCATCCTCGACGAGGCCGGCGAGGTCGACTATCTCACCGCCTCCGACGAGGCGTGCAGGCATCTGGAGGAAGACCAGATCGAACTCGGCGAAGGTCCCTGCCTGGACGCCGCCCGCACCGGCGCCCCGCTGGCCCCTGTCCTGCTGCGCGCCACCTACCCCGGCCACCAGCTCTGGCCTCGCTTCTCGCCCCGCGCGCTGAGCGCCGGTATCACCAGCGTCGCCGCCGTGCCCCTGCGCACTCCGCAGCACGGGCTCGGAGCCCTCAACTTGATGAGCGCCGGGCGCGTACCGACGCGGGAGGAGTTACGCCTGGCGCAGGTGCTGGCCGACGCCGCCGGCAGCTCCCTGCACCACCGGCAGACGCTGCGCAGCAAGGACGAGCTCATCAACCAACTGGAGACGGCCCTGGAATCCCGCATCGTGATCGAACAGGCCAAAGGCGTCATCTCCTCCAGACTGGCCATCGACGTGGAAGAGGCGTTCGCCCGGCTGCGCCACCACGCCCGCGGCCGGCAACTGAAACTCACCGAACTGGCCGCCGAGGTGGCGCGAGGGGTCGTACCGGTCGAACTCGACACCACACGCTGACATGCCACGCGACGAATGGGATGACGCCATGGACGGCACCCCATTACCCGACGATGGCCCGGCCGCCTTCCTGGCGCGCGTCGAGTGGGCCGCGCGCGACGGACAAGGTCCGGGAGACCTACTCGCTCCGGGCGCCGCCCGGCTGCTCGGCCTGGACGCCCTCACCTTGAGTATCTGTGCTCATGACGGGCACCTCGAACTGCTGTGGGGCGACCCGGAGAGCGGGCTCGGCACCGATCTGGAGACCCTCCAGTACACCCTGGGCGACGGCCCCACCCTGGAGGCCGCGCGGCACGGCCGCCTGCTGCACGAGCCGGACGTGCTGGTCACCGACCCGCACCGCTGGCCCCTCTTCCTGCCCGCCGCTTCCCGCACCCCGCTCCGTGCCGTCGTCGCCCAGCCACTGCGGCTCGGCGCCGCCCTCATCGGTGTGCTCGCCGGCTACCGCACCACCCCCGGCCCCCTCACCACCGCCCAACTGCGCGGTCTGCACCGCCTGGGGCGCAGGCTCCTCCTCCTCCTCCTGCACAGCGACCAGGCCGGCGCGGACGAACCGACCGGCCTGCGGCTGTACCGCGCCGAAGTCCACCAGGCCACCGGATTCCTCGCCGCCGAACTCGGCATCTCCCTGGAAGAAGCCCTCCTGCGCCTGCGCGCCCATGCCGCCGCGGAGGACCAGTCCCTCTCCGATCTCGCCCAGGCCGTCCTCACCCGCCGCCTGCCCGCCGGCACCTTCAACCGCGCCACGTGAGGAGAGCCGCGTACTCGTCTCCCCGGGTGGGGCGGCGGGTGCGCGGCTCTTCTGGGTTGCTCAGGCGTCGCGTCCGGCGGTGAAGGCGACGAAGGCGCTCCACGCGGTGGGCGAGACGGTGACCACGGGGCCGTGGGGGGTTTTGCTGTCGCGGATGGGGACGATGCCGTGGGTGTCGTGCCCTTTCGTTGGGGTCAGGCGTCGCGTCCGGTGGTGAAGGCGACGAAGGCGCTCCACGCGGTGGGCGAGACGGTGACCACGGGGCCGTGGGGGGTTTTGCTGTCGCGGATGGGGACGATGCCGTGGGTGTCGAAATCGGTGGACGTCACAGGGTGCCCTTTCGCGTCTGGTTGATCAGGTCTACGGACGCCGCCTGGGACAGCGCCTCGGCCTGAAGGTGATGGTAGGACCTCAACATGGGTAGCACCGAAGCGCTTTCCCGGTCGAGGTGCCCTTGAGCTTGGGATTCCGCGTACGCGACAACGGTCCGGTCCGGCAATGTCAGCAGATTGACCGGCAGATAGAACGGTCGCCGTGCCCCTATGTCGAAGGGCGAAATCTGTAGCACTGTGTTGGGAAGTTCGGCGAACTCGACCAGGCGGCGCATCTGATCGCCCATGACCTTCGCCCCACCGACCCAATGCCTGATGCAGCTCTCGTCCATCACGACCAGCATGGTCGGAGGGCGCAGCCGTTCCAGAGCTGCCTGACGCTCCGCGAGGAACGAGACACGCTCAGCCGCGTGCTCAGGCGAAATCGTCCCGCGTCGCACATGGCTCTCCGCCAGCGTCTGCGCGTACTCCGGCGTCTGGAGGAGGCCGGGGATGAGGCCGATGTCGAACAGACGGATCTCCACCGCTCGGCCCTCGTACGCGACGTACTCCGGGAAGCCCTCCAGCAACGCGCTGTGCCGAATGTCCCGCCACTCGCGCTCGAACGAATCGGCGGAGTCGGCGGTGCCGAAGGCGATATCAAGCTGGCGCGAGAACGGGAGAGTTGGCGGTTTCCGGCCAGTTTCGACGGCCGACACGTGCTGGCTGGAGTACTCCGTCTTTGCCGCCAGATCTTCCTGGCTCCACCCGTGATCCTCCCGCCGCCTGCGGACATGGGCTCCGTACGCTTCTCGCGGGCTGCCCTCGGGGTTCAGTTCCTTGCGATTGACCATGGTGCCGGCCGTCCCTTCCTTCTTCCCCGATTAGTTGAAGAGTCCCCGTATTCAGGCCACTCTGAACCCCTCAGTGGCTGAGCCGCTACGGAGAGGAGCAGCGGTGGCCGGAAAGAACCATCCCACAAACAGTCATGCCTATTGGGGTGAAATCACTCCAACGAGGGGCGAAGACAATGTGGTTGACGCGGTGCTCCGCGCCGGCGGCGCGTGGGCCATGGCACCGGCGTACTGGCCGGCGGCGAGTGAGTGCCGGACCGACCGGGCCGTACTGGCGCGCGTACGGTGCGAGTTGGGGCGGATGAAGTGGCTGTTCTCGTGAGGAGCGCGGCGCGGGCGGTGCTGTCGCGGCTGATGGCCGAGCACGGGGTCGACGGGATGCTGGTGTTCCCCAAGTGGTCGGCGGTGGAAGGGCGGTTGAGCGCCCCCGCGAGCGTGGCGAAGCCTCCGCCGCCGCCCGGCTCGATCGCGTTCCCGCCGTGTCAGTGCCCCGAGCACCGGGAGGGGCGGGGACGGGCGGATACGGACGTACGGCTGGGCGTACGCGGCGTCGGCGGCGCGAGGCGCGGGGGCGGACGGTGAGCCGGCCCGCGTCGGCCGGCTTCCGTTGGGCCTGCCGCGTGGCGGCGCGGTGGTGGGTGGTGTGCGAGGGGCGGCTGCGGCGGCGGCTCCTCGGGCCGGAAGCGGAACAGGACACGAGGAGGATGCGCCGATGAACCGCGTCTACCGGTACGTACCGTGGAAGATTGAACTAGACCCATTGGCCCTGCCCGTCTACCGGGCCGACTGTGTCACGGGGGAGGAGACGGATTGCGGCGAGATGATCCGCTCCGGCGGTCCGGAATGGATCGAGGAGTGGATGCGACGGCACACGCAGGAGACGGGGCACACCCGTTACTGCCGGACCGTGACCGAGTACGTGACGCTGGAGCCGCCGCCGGGCTGCGAACGGCGCCCGGCCATCGGCGAGACGACGCCGACCCTGCTCGTACTCCCTTCCCGGCCGACGAGCGGCGGCGCGGGGTGACCCTGGCCCGGGTCTCGGCGCTCGTCGTCACCATGGCCTCGTTCGTGAGCGTGCTCGCGTTCGCGCTCGCGCTGATCGTCTCCGTCCGCCCCTGAGGCCCCTGCTTGCCCCTGGTGCCACGGTCCGCCCTGATGCCACGGTCCGTCCTGATGCCAGGGGCAGCCCCTGGCATCACGGGCCTGGCCCTGGCATCACGGGCAGACCCTGGCAGAAGGACCATGAAAGCGCGTCAGGAACCGGTCCGGAGCCAGACGCCCGCCCCGGCCGGCAGGCCGAAGCGAACCCCCAGGGGGCCGGGCCGCCCGTCGGCGGTCCGATGGGGGCGGGGCACATGGCCGCGCTCCAGCGGACCGTGGGCAACGGCGCCGCCGCCGCGTTGATCGCGCGGGGCGGCCACCCCGAAGACCAGGCGCGGCACGGCCACACGGCGAACGCCGGCACCGTGGCCGCCGTGCCCGTACAGCGGCTGTTCAAGAGCAGCAAGAGCGGCAAGAGCGGCAAGAGCGGCAAGAGCGGCAAGAAGGGGCAGACGTCCGACAGCGGGCTCGTGCCGCAGTCCAGTGCGCAGGCGGCGGCCCACGCGGCCCCGCCGGTGGCCGTACACCCCGCCGACGACCCCCTGCGGCGCGACGAGCTGAAATTCCCGGACCCGCTCGCGGGGGGCGCCGACCGTTTCGCGGACTTGCTCAAGAACGCGCGGAAGTCGGGGGGCCGAAGGGGAATTGCGGGTCCGCGCCGACCACGAGCTGGCGTTCCAAAGATTCCTGATGAACTCCACCGACGAGCCCCTGGAAGAAGCCATCGCCATCCGCAATGGCTTCATCAGCAAGAAGAGCCTTTCCGTGCGCTCAAGTACGGGCGAACTGAAGGACCAGTTGCAGGGCGAGGTGAGCCGGCTCCGTACGGAACTCGACAAGCGCAAGGCCGCCGACCGATCGCAGAAGATGATTCCGGGACAGCGCGAGCAGCGGGTGCTCCCCGCCCTGCGGTCCGGGGGCGACGAGCCCGTACTGGCTCCGGAGGACTGGCCGGTCTACAACGCGCTGAAGGGTCGCGCGGTCGACTGGACGAAACTCCACGACGTGCAGTGCAGGCGATATCGCTGATCCTGGTGGAGCGGCGCGGCGCTGATGTCCCGCAACCGGCCGGCCGGGCTTCCGGCCTACGGCGAGGCGGCGGTCCACTGGAAGCCCGGCCTTCGGGACCGCGTCACGCTCACCCCGATCGACAGTTGGCAGAACGGCGTCGGCGGCGCACGCGGGGTCACCGGTTCACGGGACCTGTATCCACTGCTGGCCCACGGCCCCGAACAAGTGGTGCGGCTGACCGTCGCCGAGGCCACGGATTTCCGCTTCGACCCGGAGATGAAGAGCCAGATCGCCAGCGGCAGCGTGAACGAATTGCAGGAGTACTTCGAGGCCCGGATCCACGGGCCGCTGAACTGGTCCGAGATCGACCGCATCGTGCTGCACCGCTCGACGTGGACCCAGGAGCAGAAGACCCACCTCGAATTGTTCGCCCGGAAATTTCGCCCGGAAATACGGCCTCGACATTCGGGTGGAGACCCACTGAGAACGGGGGTTGACGAAGGCCGTGCGGATCGCGTGGCCTCAGCGGCCGCGCGACGATCGCGGAAATCCCTGCCTCCCCCGGCAAGGGTCAAGAAACGGGCGCGAGGGCCCACGGGCTGAGAACCACGGCCCCTCGGCCGCCTTGGGCGGCATTGAGCAGATGCTCGGAACTGAAACGGCCGCCGTAGCCGATGACGCGCCCGCCGAGCATCGGCGCGACCAGATCACGCAGGAACGGGCCGTCGGCCGTTTCGACGATTCCAGCGGCGACGCGTTCCTGGACCAGCCACCCCTGATGCGCGGCGTCGCCCACCGTGCGCTTCCAGAGCGCCGGGGGAGTGTCGACCCCCATGACGACGGATTCGCCGCGGCAACTGTAGGGGGCCTTGAGCACCAGCCGTTCCCGTTCGGCGGTCGCGTCGGCGGCGGTGATGCCGTCACCGAGTTTCCGGCTGAACGGCACCAGAGCGTCCAGGGCCGCGCACTCCCGCTGGGTGAACAGATAGCGGAAACGCGGGTCCGACAACGCGGCGAGGCACAGCTTGTTCTCCGCGACCCAACGCGCCGCGAGCGCGTTGGGAATCACCAGGTCTCCGTCACAGGCGCGGGCGCAGAACGCCTCCCAGCCCCGGACGTCGTCGGGGGCGAGGGGAATGTACTTCAAATACCCCAAACGCAGCTCGTCGCCGTCCGGCGCGCCGGGCGAGAGGAGTACGGGCCGCTGGCCGCGGTCCCGTAGCTGCCGCGCCATCTGCGCGAATTCGAACCGCCCCCGGGTATGGAAGAGCCCCACTTGCCGCCCGGCCCGGCGCGCGACGCCGCGCGCCTGACCGTAATCGAGAAGCCAGTCGGCGAACCACGTCGGAGACTCCAGCGGCGCCGGGGGCACGCCCCATTCCTCCAGGACCCGCCCGAAGGCCGATTCCCGCCAGAAACGGGTCAGCATTCCCATATTGAGCATGCCGCCGGGGCTGCTGGCGTTGAATTCCAGCACCCGCACCGTGCCCAGGGTCTCCCCGAGCAGATCCGGGCGGCACCAGTCCACCTCCAGCCGCTCGGGGGCGGGCTCCGCCCGCACCCACCGGTCCAGCGCCTCCGGCACATCGAGGAAATCCCGCAGCCGCCCATCGCCCGCATATCGGCGCACCAATTCGCGCAGGCAGCGCACCACCGTCTGAATCCGATCCCGCAGCACGGGCTCGACCCGAGGGTCCAGCACCGACACGGCCGGGACCACCCCCGGCCTGCTCCCGTCCGAAAGCCGCAGATCCTCCGCCACCACGCGGCTCCGCACATACCCGAACCCGTCGAGCACCTGCCGCCCCGCGGCCGTCGCACCCCCCGCCGCCCCCGCCAACGCCACCACGTCCCCCTCCACCCCGAACAACGGCAGCCCCTCACCCCCCTCCACCAACGCGCTCCGCTCCACACCTACGACCCTCCGGCATAAGGGGCCGGGGGGCTCGGTGGCGCCATGGCGCGTTAGGCAGGAAGAGTGAGTCCCCCGTTTCTCGTCCGCGCGTGCCGGGCCGGGCCCGGCACGAGGCGGCTGACTACGCCGGTTCCACCTCGATGTCCGGAGCGTCACCGAACTGCTGCATCACTGCGTCTTTGGTGGTCGTCACTGCGGATGGATACCCGGCTGCTGCCGCCACCTCCGCCATCACCTGGGCACGGGCGCCGTCGGGTCCGAGCCGACGTATGAGGTCAGCGAGTTCGGAGACGCGGTCCATCGTCATCACCCTGTCCCATCAGTACAGTCCCGGCGTCTCAACTTGGTTCTCCGCGCCCCGTTGCAGGTGTGCAGGAAGCCTGCCAGAGCCCGCCGCCAGGCGAGGCTCTTGTGGTACGACCAGGCGTTGTCGGTCAGGACCCGCTCGGCGCGGTCGATGCCCGCGGCCTGGAGGGAGGCGGCGGCCCGGTGCAGGAAGGCCGCGCGCGTTCGTAGCGGCGGATCACCGTCCCGGTGGCCCGGCCCCGGCCCAGAAAGGACCCAGTCGGTCCAGGCCGGCCAGGGCGCGGTGCACTGTCGAGGCGGGCAGGCCCAGGTTCGGGCCGGTGCGGGCCGAGCCGAGCCATGGCACTGTCGGTGGGCGAGGGCAGACTGGCCACATGACGTCATCTCGCAACAGCTCTCGGCACCTCCGTGCCGATCTCGCCTGGGTGCGGTCGATGGGCGGCCCGTTGATCGTCATTCCGGCATCGGCTGTGGACCAGTGGGGCGGCTGCACGGAGGACGGGGTCATCGTCGGCGGAACGGAAGTCCCCGACGACTACGACCGCGCGTGCGGTGTCGGCGGCTGGGCTGGGACCGTCGCCGTCGGCGGCGAAGCTTCCGGGCTGGTCCTGGCCGACGAGCCGGCCACGACCTGCTACCTCTCCGATCAGCACGTCTTCGTGCGGTGGCTCGCCGCTGACTCCGACGTCGAACTCCTTGATGCCGCGAGGGCCGTCTTGGACGACCCCGCCACCGAGTGGGAGGAGTGCGGGGTGTGGGAGACCGATGGATCGGCGATTCTCCTGGACTCCGCCGTAGCCGGAGCGGACCTCGCCGTGGAGTACCCGGACCGGGGCGGCCTGCCGGAGCAGGCCCAGGTTTCTGTGCCCGCCGGACGCTGGAGCGTTCGCGCGACGCATAAGACGGGCGACTACCCGTGGGTAGGGGTGGTCCAACTACGTCCGGTATGACGCCTGCGTATCCGAGCCGCGGGCCACCTTGCCGCGCAGGCGACGAGCCTGACGACTCCTGTCGCTCGCCGCTCGTGGCGAAGGAGCGGGCCCGAGGAGCCGTCGCAGGACGGCCGGGGTCCTCTGGACACGGAGACCGAGCAGGGCGCAGCGCACCGCGCGGCTCCGGACGGCAGGACGGTCGCCCCCTGATCGCCGAGCCATCCACTGAGCGCCGGGGCCACGCCGCCACGCGTCCATAGCGCAGAAGACATCGAGCGAAGTGAAGTCCGTGCTGGTCACCGCGGTTTCCTCCGCTCGGGAGTCGCAGCCGCCGGCTCACCGGCACCGGAGGGCGGCAGCCGCACTACGCAGCCCCGCCGCCTGGCGGACACGCTTCTCTCAGTGGTCACCCGCTGCCACCGGGGCCGGGGGCAGCGCCGCCGGGCCACCAACGACAGGGGCAAGAAGCCATACCGGCCCCAGAGATCACGAACCCAATGCGGGCTCGGCCCAGAAGGTAATGGGCGCTGATGCGGCTATCCGCTGACCGGCGCGGCGGTCGGGGCCTGGGGCCCCGCGCCCGTGTTCACGGCGTCGGCGGTGGTCATCGTGCTCGGCGCGGGGGCCGGGCTGTGCGCGCCACGTCTGCGGCGGGCCGAACTGCCGCGCTGAGGGGAGGGCGGCAACCGCGCAGGCACGAGAAACCCCGCCCACGCGCCTCGGAGGAGAGCGCGTGGACGGGGAAGGCCCGCCGTGCCCCGCTAGTAGGTCATGCTCACTCGCAGGCCGTTCGTGACCACCCTCGGCGCCGGGGTTTCGGTCGGCACCTCATAGTCGTTGAGGTGGACCGTCGAGACATGCCCGCAGTCGTCGCAGATGAGGCTGGCGATGGCGTGCCCCTGATCATTCACTCCCCCCAGCGTCCACGTGTGCCGCACCTGGCATGCGCGGCAGGGCGAGCCGTTGAGCCGCTGGGCGTATCCGTCGAGTTGTAGGACTTGCTGTGCGTTCACTGGCTACTCCTGATCGGCCTACAGGCCACCGGGGTCGTAGATGTAGTGGCATTTGTTGCATTTGTAGTTGCCGTGTCCGGTGTCCTCCAACTGCCCGTCACAGCCTGGCATGGGGCAAGGCATGGTTCCTCCGGTTGCTCAGGCGTAGGACTACGGTCCCACGTCCGGACAATCCGGTGCTGACCTATGGCGCAACTGCCCGAGTCGCCCCCGCCCTGCATGGCCCTGTACGCCTATGGCCCTGTACGCCCCTGGCCGGGACTCGGCGGGGCACTCCGCTCGCGTACGTGCGGACACTGACGGGCGGCCGACCGGCGCGGCGGTCGGGGCCCGGGGCTCCGCGCGCCGCTTCTGCGGCGGGCCGAACTGCCGCGCTGGGTGGGTCTGTTGGGGCGCCCGTAGGCGCCGTCGGCCAGGTTCACCGGACAGTCGTGGTGTCGCGGGAAATCGATTGACGCCCCGACGGGCGCTCGTGAACCATCTCCGTCCGTGACGACGGACACTCATCAGGAACAGCAGCCCGCCCCCAGCCACGGGGGCTCTGGCCGCCGGCCGGTCGCCCTGCTCACCGGGGTGGGCCGCACCGTCGGCATCGGCGCGGGGATCGCGCGGCGGCTGGCCGCGTCGGGGTGGGACGTCGCCTTCACCTACTGGACGCCCTACGACGAGCGCATGAGCTGGGGGAGCGAGCCCGGGGCGGCGGAGGCGATCGGCCGGGAACTGGCCGAGCGCGGTGCGTCCACCCTCGCGATCGAGGCGGATCTCGCCGAGCCGGAGACCCCGGCACGCGTCTTCGACCGGGTCGAAGAGCGCATGGGCGGCGTCACGGCGCTGGTGATGAGCCACTGCGAATCCGTCGACTCGGGGCTGCTCGACACCACCGTGGAGAGCTTCGACCGGCACTTCGCCGTCAACGCGCGCGCCACGTGGCTGCTCATCCGCGAGTTCGGGCGCCGCTTCGCCGCGGAGCGGGGGACCGGCCGGATCATCAGCCTCACCAGTGATCACACCGTCGGCAACCTGCCCTACGGGGCCAGCAAAGGCGCCCTGGACCGCATCACCCTGGCCGCCGCCCACGAACTCGCCCACCTCGGCGTGACCGCCAACGCGATCAACCCCGGCCCGATCGACACCGGATGGATGCCCGAGGACCTCCGAGAACACTGCATCCGCAACACCCCGCGCGGCCGGCTCGGCACCCCCCAGGACACCGCCCACCTCGTGGACTTCCTCTGCTCGAAGAAAGGCGAGTGGATCAACGGCCAACTGCTCATCAGCAACGGCGGCCTCACGTAAGAGCCTGTGTCTCTTCCTCTTCCCCTGATGTGGATCTGTAGGGCGACGACCAGGACGACACGGCGGGCCACCGGTGAACGGCACGCACGTCGTGCTCCACGACCCCCACGGCCAGAACGAGGCCCAACTCCCGCTGGTCCGCGCCCCGCACGAAGCGCTCGTCACCGCCGTCCTCGCCTGGAAGGCCCCGCGTCTCACCCCGCGCGATTACCAGCAGATCGCCCTCCATCTGACCGGCCACGCCCGCGCGGTCGCCGCCGGAGTCCGGCGCCATGCCGCCGTGCTGCCCAAGGACGACGGCCGCGGCGCCCTCGCCGAAGTCGTCCTCCGCGAAACGGACGGCTGCCTGTCCGCGCCCTCAGACCGCCTCGGCCGGGAGGCGCCGTGACCGCTGTGCCGCGCCCTCTTGCGGTCCGGCAGGGGCTGTTCGTTCCGTACGTCACGGCCTGGAGCGGGGAGCGGGAGGTCTCGCGCGCGGACCTGCTGCTGGACACCGGCGGCCTGCGTTGCCGCACCGAGCACGCCGAAGACCGGGACCCGCTCGGTGGGCTGTGGGAGCGGTGGACGGACGACCCCGGGGACGGAGCCCCGCTCTGGAGGACCGTCAATTCCGAACGGCAGCGCACCGCGATGGAGCATCTCCGATGCCAGGTGTGCGGCGGCCGGGCCAGCCACACCGGCAAAGCGTCCTGTTCCTCGAAGGCTGAAGAACGACGGGCGCCGCCGCCCGCCTGGAGGAGGGCACCGTCGCGCAGCCGCCGCTGTGCCTTCCCTGCGCCGCCGTCGCCCGCCGGCAACGCCCGCACCTGCGGCGGCACCGCCTCGCGCCGAGAGCGAAGAAGTACGCGGTCCGGGGAGTCCTCGGCGCGGTCTACACCGCGCGCCACCCTCGCGGCCCGCGGCCGACCGACCAGCTCGTGCTCGACACCGAGGCCCCCGTCGCGTACGGGACCCCGGCGCCGCGGTACGTACTGGCCGGCCAGCTTCTTCGGGAGCTGCGGCGCGTCACGGTCGTGGACCTGGACGCCGAGCTGAGAGCCGCCGGACTGCCCTGCTACGGTGGCCGGCCGACCAGGGCGGGGTAGCCGGCCCGGTACACAGGGGACGTCGGGGTGACCGACGACGGTTGCGCCCGTCAGCCGGGCATGACGATTCCCAACCTCCCTGCCGGACCAGCCGATCCGCTCCGCGCAAGTTGTAGGAGGGCGAGGCGAAGGCTCTGGCCGAAGCCGAAGCCGAAGCCGAAGCCGCGGCCGCCGGCCGGCGCACAGCGGCCTGTGTCCGGGCCCTGCCCGCTCAAGAGCGCGGAAACACCGCGTCCGAGGGCACGGTCACGAGATGGCTGAACTGGTGTGGTCACCCCAGCAGCGTCCCCCAGCTCCCAGCTCTCTGACCCGCGCTCCGCAGCCGGGCCCCCGCGGGCGGAGCCCATCGCAGTTCCCCCGTCGGCGGCGCCGCGTAGGGAACCCCGAGGAACCCCGCGGTTCCCTCGCCCACGAGCCCTTTCAACCGCCCCTCCCGCACCCGCGCCGTACCGCTCGCGACCGGACTGGCACCGTCTTTCTCCGCTCGCGGCGTACTACCGGAGTCGGAACAGGAGGCGGCGAGCCCGAGCACGGCCGCGACGGCGACGAGCAACGACATGCGGGGGGACGCTCTCGAAGACGTCATGGCCTCATCCTCGGCGGACCGCAAGCCGTGGCACACCGCTCCATCGGATGACGCTCCGCCTCGGATCTACCGCGCGCGGACGGTTGCCACCTGAGCCGCCACCGCGGTAATACCGGGCCCGCACGGTGCGGCTTTCGTCACGCCTCCGCTCCCCGGGCCGTCAGCCTTTGCGACGACGGGGCTGGGGCGGGTGGCTGACCTTGATTCGTCCCCGGTCGGCGATACCGGACAGGCGAAGGGTAGTCGCGGCGGGGTCCGCGGGATACGTGGTGTCGTTGACGACCTTGCCGTTGCCGCGGATGGCGATCGCATCGGTGTGCACGGCCCAGCCCCTCGGCACGACGAGGGTGATCGGGCCGTTGCTGACACATGCCGTCTCGACGACCACCTCCCGGTGGGGGCAGTGCGCCTGGGTGAAGTCCAGGTGGATCCGGCCGTCCTTCTCCGCGACGGCGCGGATGCGCTGCGGCACCGGCCACCGGCCCTCTTTGCGCACCCGGGCGTTGTGCCCCGCGCGCAGTTCCATGGGGGCGGGCTCGGGGGCCGATGGCGGGGTCACATCCCGGGCGAGGGCCGTGAGGTCGTCGTGGGTGGCGGCCTGCCACAGCGCGTCCAGGCGCTCGTGGAGCAGAGCAAGGTCCAGTCGCCCTTCGACGTATGCCTGTTGTAGAACCTCGGCCACGCGTTCTCGCTCGGTCTCCGACGCGCGCACAGGGAGCCGCTCACAGTCGGCACCGTCCACGGTGACCTCCCTTTCCTCGTCGTCCGGGGCCCAGGCTGGCACAGCCGTGAACGACGCTCATCGTCCTCAAGGGCGACCCCGCCCAGTAAGGGCTGCGCGGCCGAGGAGAGGCGGCGCCCACTCCGACGAGCCGATGCGCGCACGGCGGGTCGGTGCCGAGCGGGGACGACCCGTCCGGATGCGCCCACACCCACGGGCCGCCTTCCCCGCGCTACAGCTTCACCGCCTCCACCCCGGCCGCCGGCGCCCTGCGCCCGCTGCGCGACCCGGATGCCCGGAGCTGGACGAAGACGACGACGGCGGCGGGCAGGAGTGAGTATCGGAAGCCGATCGGATCAATCCATGATGGGCAGGCACTCGGCGAGCAGAGCGACGATGTCGCGCCAGGCTCGCTGCGCGTGCCGTGGGTGGTAGCCGACACCGGGACGCACGGTGTGGTCGACCGATGGATGGTGGAAGGCGTGCAGGGCTCCTCCGTAGACCACGAGGCGCCAGTCGACGCCCGCGGCCTGCATCTCTGTGGTGAACGCCTCCCGTTGCGCGGGCGCCATGATCGGGTCTTCCGACCCGACCCCGGCCCACACCGGGCAGCGAATGCGCGCCGCCTCGCCCGGTCGGCCCGTGATCAGCCCGTTGACGGTCGCGATCGCGCGCAGGTCGACGCCGTCACGCCCGAGTTCCAGCCCGATAGCGCCCCGGTGCCGTAGCCGACAGCGGCGATCCGGTCGGGGTCGGTCCGCGGTTCGGTGCGCAGCACGTCGAGCGCCGCATGGCCGATGCCCCGCATCCGGTCGGGGTCGGCGAGCAGGGGCATGCAACGGGCCAGCATCTCCTCGGGGTCCCCCAAATAGCGCCCACCGTGAAGGTCGAAGGCCAGCGCCACGTATCCCAGCTCCGCGAGGGCTTCGGCCCTGCGGCGCTCGACGTCGCTGAGCCCCGTGCCCTCTGGTCCGAGCAGCACCGCGGGTCGGCGGTCGACACCGGCCGGGAGCGCGAGGTGGCCGAGCATCGTCAAGCCGTCGGCCGGATACTCGACCGTGTGCGTCGTGATCGTTGTCATGAGTCCGGACGGTAACGCCCCGTTGCGCTCGCGCGGGGTGGCGTTCACCGATGGCTGACGGCAGTCCGTCCCGACTGCAACTCCCCGACGAACCTGCTGCCTGTCGGCAAAGGATGCCGACAGGCAGCAGGCGGTTACGTGGTCAGGCGGCGTTCGATGGGGGTGCGCAGGCTGGGACGGATGCGGTTGTCGCCCAGGAACGTGGTGAGGCGTTCGGCTTCGGCCTGGACTGCTCGGTGCGCGTCGGTGCCGGGGTCGGTGAGGAAGTGGGTGGCGATCTCGCCGTCCGGTCGCCGGCCCCGGCCGCCGACGCCGCCGCCTGCGCGACGGACGTCCTCGACCGCGTCCCGCCCGCCTGCGCGACGGACGTCCTCGACCGCGTCCCGCCCGCCTGCGCTCCACCTCACGCCGGCGCCTCGACAAGCTCACCGCCGAACGCGCCCCGGCAATCTCCACCGCCGGAGTCGCCGAATTGCGCGCCCTCGCCGGCCAAGGCCGCGCCCGCTCACCGGGTGCTGGGGCCGCCGGCGCACAGTGCGTGGTCGATCAGGGCGCCGGCCGCGTTCTCCTGCTCCAGTATGTGGTCTTTGGTGTCGCCGCGGGCCTCGGACATGGAGACCACAGCGCTTCGACGCCCGTCATCGGTGACGCCGTTGAGGGTGATGTAGCCGCCGTCCCCTCCCTCGTGGCTCCAGTAGGTTCCTCCACAGTTCAGGGGGCGTTCGACCAGGCCGAGTCCGTACCGGCCGTCGGGCCACAGCTCTTGGACCGCCGCGCTCACGGGGACGGTCCGCTTCATCTCGGCCAGTTGCCGTGCTGGCAGTAGGCGGCCGTCGAGCAGCGCGCGGAGGAGGCGGTTTTCGTCCCGTGTGGTCGTGACCCACGAAAGGTTCTCGTAGTCCACCGGTATCTGGTCGGTGACGTTCACCCGGGAGCCGGGGCCGAAGAACTGGTAGGCCTGGGCGTGAGGCCGGGGCAGGGCGGGCGAGGTGCCCATCCACCGGGTCTGGTTGAGGCCGAGCGGGCGCAGGATGCGGTTCTCGATCTCTTGGTGGGCGGGTTGACCGGTGGCCTTCTGAATGATCATGTCGAGCAGAACGTAGCCGGTGTTGGAGTACGCCCAGCCCTTGCCGGGCAGGAAGTCTTCCGGCTCGTGGGCCATGGCGAGGCCGACCAGTTGCTTGGGGGCGTAGACGTTGTGGCGCTGCTGGTAGTACTCCTCCGGCGTGGTGTATCCCGGCAGGTTGTCGCGGATGCCGCTGGTGTGCTGGAGGAGTTGGCCGATGGTGATTCGAGTGCCGTCGTTGCCGTTACCCTGCACCACTCCTGGCAGCCAGTGGTCGACCGTGTCGTCCAGGGACAGCTTGCTCTCGGCCTCCAGTTGGAGGACCACGGTGGCAACCAGCGTCTTGGACGTACTGGCCATGCGGAAGTAGCCGCTGGAAGAGACCGGGCGACCGGTGGTCAGGTCGGCGGTGCCGCTGGTGGCGACCGACTGCCGGCCGTCAGGCCCAATGGCGCGGGCCTGCGCACCGCTGACACCGAGGGCGTGGATCGTTGCGACATCCTGGCGTAACTGCTCCACGAGGGAGGGTCCGGCAGGCTGGGCGGCGGCCGTGCCCACCTCTGCGGCGAGCAGCGTAGCGACACCGATTGCCACGGCGAGGTGCTTTCGCAGGGTCGAGGTCATGGCCGGACGCTAGTTTCGCCCCAACGGGGGCGCGATCCGGCGCACCCCAAGATCAGAACGGGGGATAACCCCCGGTGCGGGCCGTCACAGTCTGGCGCTGACCTGCCGGGCGCCGTGTGACGGTTCTTGACCCAACCGGCACCGCCAGGGCACCCGGGCGAGCCCTCACCAGGCCCGTTACGAACCATGGGATGAGAAACACGCAGTAAGCGAACGGGCCGCCTGGGTCGACCGGACCGCCTGGGCTCCTACGGACCGGACGGCGGCCGCGAGCCGTACGGGCCGGACGGTCGACGGGGGCGGCGCGGCCCTGGCGTGGGTTCTCGCGGGCCGGACGGCGGCCGCGAGTCATACGGGCCGGACGGTCGGCCTAGGCGGCATGGGCGGCACGGACCACGCGCGGGCCGGGGCAGGCCCGGCGGGAGCTCCGGAGCGTCCGGCGGCAGGTCGGGCCGGGCGGCCGGCGGCGCGCCGGGCGGGGGCAGCCGTAGCGGCCGGCGGCGCGCCGGGTCGGGCGGCCGGAGCGGCCGGCGCGAGCCCCTGACGAGGCGTCAGAGGCCCAGCTTGGCGTCATAGAGCCGGGCCACGGCGTCCTTGTCCCCCTCCACCTCGACGCGCGCCGCCTCCTGGCGGCCGAAGGCGAAGAGCGTCAGCTCGCCGGGCTCGCCGGTGACCGTGACGACCGGCGTGGAGCGGTTCGCCACCGCCGTACGGCCGTCCGGGCGCCGCAGCACGAGGCCGACCGGGGACTTGCGGCCCAGCACGCGGGCCATCCGCTCCAACCGGGACCACAGGGCGTCCTCGAAGACCGGGTCCAGCTCGCGCGGTGTCCACTCCGGTGCCGCGCGGCGCACGTCCTCCGCGTGCACATAGAACTCGACCGTGTTGGACGCCTCGTCGACCTGCTTCAGCGAGAACGGCGACATGCGCGGCGGACCCGTGCGGATGAGCTGGACCAGCTCCGCGAACGGCTTCGACGCGAACTCGGCCTGCACCCGCTCCAGCCGCGCGGCCAGCGGCTTGATCAGGATGCCGCCCGCCGCGTCCGCGCGCCGCTCGCGCACCACGACGTGCGCGGCCAGATCGCGGGCGGTCCACCCGTCGCACAGCGTCGGGGCCTCCGGCCCCGCCGTCTCCAACAGGTCAGCAAGTAGCAGGCGTTCGCGCTTCGCGTGTGTCGACATGGCGACAGCCTACGACCGGCACCGGCCCCCTGCCACGCCGCCGCGCCCACCCCCGCACACCCGCCCGTAGGCCCTCCCCCGATGCCCCCCTTCGTTCGGTATTCCCCTCGACCGATGTCCCCCCAGCCCGATGTCCCCCCGCCCCGTTGTCCCCCCGTCCGCTCAGCCGTCCCCTGTCCCGCCTATCCCGCCTGTCCCGGCAGCGCCCCCGTCAGCTTCTTGCCGCCCGGCTTGTCGCTGAGCGTCAGAGAGCAGGAGACCTGGTCCCGGCCCTCCTGGGCGTAGGTCGCCCTGGACGGGAAGAGCACGTAGTAGTAATACGTGCGACCGTCGGCGCCTATGGAGCGCATGCGCTGCGTCGCGTCCGCCTTGCACAGCGCCAGGGCGTTGCCCTGCAACTCCTTGTCCGTCGTGTACGTCCCGGTCAGCGTCTCGTTGGCGATGACCTCACCGTCGTGGGGGCCGTCGCACGAGCGGACCTCTATTCGCTTCACGGCGCTGTCCAGGCCGGGGTGGTCGAAGCACTCGCCGGGCTTCAACTCCACATACCCCACCTGGCCGTCGGCCGGACTGCCCGCCGAGCCGGAGTCAGCGCCCGAGCCCGGGCCCGAGCCAGGAACGGAGCCCGCGCCGGGGTCCGCGCCCCCACCCGAGCCCGAAGGCCGCGAACCGTCCTCCCCTCCGCCCGGCGCGCCCTCCAGCGGCGCCCCCACACCATCCGACTCCGGCGAGCCGGAAGAGGCGGCCGTGGGGGAGGAGGAAGCGGAGAGGGACGGTTCGCTGCCCGCCGCCGTGTTGTTCTTCTTCCCGTCCCCGCTGGTCAGCACGACACCAGCCACCGTCAGCCCCGCGACGAGCACCGCCGCCACGACGATCGCCGCGATCATCTTGCCCTTGCCGCGCGGAGGACCACCCGAAGAGCCCCCCGAAGGCGGAGGCGGCGGAGGCGGCGGGGATGCCGGGAACCCCTGCCCGTACCCCGGCTCCGGCCCGTACCCCGGCGCGGGCGCCGGGCCGTACCGCTGCCCGTACCCCTCGGCCGGCGGCGGCCCGAACCCCTGCGGCGGCGGGCCGAAACCGCCGCCGGCACCCGGCGGTTGAGGCGGCTGCGAAGAGTTCGGCGGAGGCGGAAACGTCATGGGCGAAGCATGCCGTACGCCACTGACAATCCGCCCGGCGGGCCGTACCACCGCAGGTCAGAAGGGGAGGGCGGAAGCGATCACGGCGCACGCCGGCGAAGCGGCAGAATGGACCCATGACCGGTACCACCCGCCCCGGCGGCCCTTCCCCGCTCGACCCCGCCGTCGCCGCCCGCCTCAAGCGCGACGCCGACGGCCTGGTCCCCGCCATCGCCCAGCAGTACGACACCGGCGAAGTGCTCATGCTCGGCTGGATGGACGACGAGGCGCTGCACCGCACCCTGACCACCGGCCGCTGTACGTACTGGAGCCGCAGCCGCCAGGAGTACTGGGTCAAGGGCGACACCTCCGGCCACGCCCAGCACGTCAAGTCCGTCGCCCTCGACTGCGACGCCGACACCATCCTCGTCAAGGTCGACCAGGTCGGCGCGGCCTGCCACACCGGCGAACGGACCTGCTTCGATGCCGATGTCCTGCCCCTGGGCCAGTAGGCTCCGCTGCCATGGCTGCCACGACCACCGGTGACGTCACACCTGACCTCGACACCTTCCGGACGCTCGCGAAGGACCGCCGGGCCATCCCCGTCACCCGACGCTTCCTCGCCGACGGCGACACCCCAGTCGGCCTCTACCGCAAGCTCGCCGGCGAGCGCCCCGGCACCTTCCTCCTGGAATCGGCCGAGAACGGCCGCACTTGGTCCCGCTACTCCTTCATCGGCGTTCGCAGCGCCGCCACCCTCACCGCGCGCGACGGACAGGCGCACTGGCTCGGCACCCCGCCCGTCGGCGTCCCCACGAGCGGCGACCCGCTGCGGGCCCTGCGCGCCACCATCGAGGCCCTGCACACCCCGCGCGACCTGATCGAGGGCGCCGGACTGCCGCCCTTCACCGGCGGCATGGTCGGCTATCTCGGCTACGACATCGTCCGGCGGCTGGAGAAGATCGGGGACAGCACCCGCGACGATCTGCGGCTGCCCGAGCTGACCATGCTGCTCACCTCGGACCTCGCCGTACTCGACCACTGGAACGGCACCGTCCTGCTGATCGCCAACGCGATCAACCACAACGACCTCGACACCGGCGTCGACGAGGCGTACGCCGACGCCGTCGCCCGCCTCGACGCGATGGCCGCCGACCTCGTACGGCCCATAGACACCAGGCCCGCCGCGCTGCCGCCCTCCGAACTCCCCGAGTACACCGCCCTGTGGGGCGGCGAGGCGTACATGGAGGCCGTCGACGACATCAAGGAGCGCATCCGCGCGGGCGAGGCGTTCCAGGTCGTCCCCTCACAGCGGTTCGAGACGCCCTGCGAGGCGTCCCCGCTGGACGTCTACCGGGTGCTGCGGGCCACCAACCCCAGCCCGTACATGTACCTGCTGCGCCTCGACGGCTTCGACGTCGTCGGCTCCAGCCCCGAGGCGCTGGTCAAGGTCGAGGACGGACGCGCCATGCTGCACCCCATCGCCGGCACCCGGCCGCGCGGCGCCACCCCGCGCGAGGACGCCGCGCTCGGCGACGAACTGCTCGCCGACCCCAAGGAGCGCGCCGAGCACCTGATGCTCGTCGACCTCGGCCGCAACGACCTCGGACGGGTCTGCGAACCGGGCAGCGTCGAGGTCGTCGACTTCATGTCGGTCGAGCGCTACAGCCACGTCATGCACATCGTCTCCACCGTGACGGGCCGGCTCGCGCCCGGCCGCACCGCCTTCGACGTGCTCACCGCCTGTTTCCCCGCGGGCACCCTCTCCGGCGCGCCCAAGCCCCGCGCGCTCCAGATCATCGAGGAACTGGAGCCGAGCAAGCGCGGCCTGTACGGCGGCTGCGTGGGCTACCTCGACTTCGCCGGGGACTCCGACACCGCCATCGCGATCCGCACCGCCCTGCTGCGCGACGGCACCGCCTACGTCCAGGCCGGCGCGGGCATCGTCGCGGACTCCGACCCGGCCGCCGAGGACGCCGAGTGCCGCAACAAGGCCGCCGCGGTGCTGCGCGCCGTCTCCGTCGCCAACCGCCTCGCGAGGCAGTACGACTGACCGCGCGCCGGTACGACTGACCGCGCGCCGGTACGACTGACCCCGGCGGTACGGCTGACCGAGCCGGTACGACTGGCCCCGGCGGTACGACTGACCGCGCCGATACGACGGACCGCGCGCCGCGGGCGGGCCCCGGCGGGAGCCCCCAGGCGGGGCCGATCGGCGGCCTCCGCCGGGCCGGTCGGCGGCCCCGGCCGGGCCCGGCGCGCACGCCCGCGCGCACCGGCCGGGGCCCGCGCCCCACGCGTCCCGGCCGCCCCCGAGTGCGTACCGCGCGCCGTCCCGAGGGATAGTGGTGGGTGTGAGTGCAGCCGTTCCCCAGCCCCGAGTCCACGCCGAGCCCTCCTCCGCCGCCGTACGCAGGGGGCGGAGCAGCGTCGCCGCCGCCCTGTTCTTCGGCGCGCTCGGCGCCGCGCTCGCCCTCGTCTCCTCCGGCCGCACCTGGGCCAACGGCACCGCCGCCGTCGCCCGCGGCACCGTCGACCAGCACGCCAGCGGCCAGGACATCACCGGGCTCCCCGGCGCCCTCGCGATCGTCGGCCTCGCCGCCCTGGTCGCCGTCTTCGCCGTCCGCCGCGTCGGCCGGATCGTCGTCGCCGCGCTGCTCGCCCTGTGCGGCGCCGGCGTCGTGGCGGCCTCGGCGGCCGGCGCCTTCGACACCGCCGCCCTCCAGGCCAAGGCCGCCAAGGCCAGTGGCCTGACCAACGCCACGATCCAGGACGTCAGCTCCACTGCCTGGCCCTGGGTGGCCCTCGCGGGCGGCGTGCTGCTGCTCCTCGCCGGCCTCCTCGCGCTGCGCTACGGCCGCGGGTGGCCCGCGATGTCCGGCCGGTACGAGCGCGACGGCACCCCCCGCCCGCGCCGCTCCCGCACCACGGTCGACCCGGACCGCCCCGAGGAGCTGTGGAAGGCCATCGACCGCGGCGAGGACCCCACCGAGGACACGCGGAACTGACGGACCGACCCCGGTCGTCCGGGAGCGGGCGCGTCGAGAGACAATGGGGCCGAGCGTTCGTCGCGCCCGGAACCAGGCGCAACACAGCAATGAGGAGTACTCATGGCGGGAACCAGCCACGGACACACCCCGGCCGCCTGGACCGGTGTCATCATCGCCTTCATCGGCTTCTGCGTCTCCGGCGCGTTCACGGTGATGGCGATGCCGCTCGGCTTCTGGGCCGGAGTCGTGGTCATCGCCATCGGCGGCATCGTGGGCCTGGGCATGCGGGCGGCCGGCCTCGGCCAGCCCAAGCAGAAGGCCCCGCGGACCCAGACCCAGAGCTGACACCGCCGAGGCGCCGCCGCGCCTCGCGCGGCGCCCCCCCCCGCACCACCCGCAGGCGCGGCCCAGGGCCCGTACGCACGCGCGTACCCGCCCCGAGCCGCGCCTTCGCCGTACACCGGGCCCACCCGGGCCCCCTTCGCCGTGCGCCGGGCCCACCCCTCGCGGTACGTGATTCGCCGTTTCGCCGTTTCGCCGCTTCGCCGTGAGAGTCCGCGGCGGCAGGGGGAGACTCGGTGGTGTGACCGAGGAACCCGCGCCCCGAGCAGCCGCCCCCGAGCCCCTCGCGCGCCGACTCGCGGCGCCGCTCGGCGTCGCCGCCGGGCTCGCCGCCGCCTTCGGCTACGTCGGCGCGGTCGACCCCAACGAGAGCGGCCACTACCCCGCCTGCCCGCTGCTGCGCTACACCGGCGTGTTCTGCCCCGGCTGCGGCGGCCTGCGCAGCGTCCACGCCGTCGCGCACGGCGACCTCGCCGCCGCGCTGGGCGCCAACGCCCTGGCCACGGTGGGCTATGCCCTCTTCGCCGCCTTCTGGGCCGTATGGCTGCTGCGCTCGGTCCAGGGCCGTGCCGTCTCCCTCCCCCTGCGGGCGGGGCACTGGTGGGCGCTCGGCGGGCTCGTCCTGGCCTTCACGGTGGTGCGGAACCTGCCCTTCGGGGGCTTCCTCGCGCCGTGACCGACCCGCGCCGGGGCCCGCGGCCCGCTGGGTGTCGGCGGCCGTGACCAACTGGTGAATGTCCAGGTCGTGGACGCGGCGTCAACCGGATGCGGGACCTCGGCCCGTCGGCAGATACCATCGACCATGCATCGACAGTGACCGGTGGATCGGCTCGAACGGCCGACCTCGCCGGCGCGACTACTCGCTCCAGCCGGAAGGGGGCCGCTCGCGTGAGTGTGCTCGACGAGATCATCGACGGGGTCCGTGCCGACCTCGCGGAGCGGCAGGCACGCGTCACTCTCGACGAGCTCAAGGAGCGGGCGGCGAAGGCGCGCCAGGCCAAGGACGGCGTCGCGGCCCTCAAGGGCGAGAGCGTCACCGTGATCTGCGAGGTCAAGCGGTCCAGCCCCTCCAAGGGCGCGCTCGCCGCCATCGCGGACCCCGCCGGGCTCGCCGCGGACTACGAGGCGGGCGGCGCGGCCGTCATCAGCGTGCTGACCGAGCAGCGCCGTTTCGGCGGCTCCCTCGCCGACCTGGAGGCCGTCCGCGCCAAGGTCGACATCCCGGTCCTGCGCAAGGACTTCATCGTCACCGCCTACCAGCTCTGGGAGGCCCGCGCGTACGGCGCCGACCTGGCGCTCCTGATCGTCTCCGCCCTGGAGCAGGAGGCCCTGGTCTCCCTGGTCGAGCGGGCCGAGTCGATCGGCCTCACCCCGATCGTCGAGGTGCACGACGAGGACGAGGTCGAGCGCGCCGTCGACGCCGGGGCGCGGATCATCGGCGTCAACGCCCGCAATCTGAAGACCCTTGAGGTCGACCGGGACAACTTCGCCCGCGTCGCACCCGAGATCCCGGACCACATCGTCAAGATCGCCGAGTCCGGCGTGCGCGGCCCGCACGACCTCATCGCCTACGCCAACGAGGGCGCGGACGCCGTCCTCGTCGGCGAGTCCCTGGTCACCGGACGCGACCCGAGGACCGCCGTCGCCGATCTCGTCGCCGCGGGCTCGCACCCGGCGATCCGGCACGGACGGGGCTGAGCACCCATGGGCGCGTACGCACGGTTGGCCCGCGGCTGTCGGCCGCGCGGCTGCCGCGCGCCCGCCCGCCGGGTGCGCGGGCGCCGCGTGCGCTACCACATCGGCTGTGAGCCGGGCCAGATCAACGGCATGCGATGGCGTCGCCGCCGCACGCCCTAGTGCCCCGCCCGACAGGCCCTGACCCGTCGCGCCGCCCGGCACGCGCCTCCCGGCCTTCGCCGGACGGCGCCGCCCCCGGCGGCGTCGGCCGCCCGGCCCGGTAGCCCCGCTACCGGGACTTCCGGCCGCCTCGCGACCGTACCCCGCGGATCGTACGCATACGGACCGTACGGCGCTCCCTGCGGACAGGTCGGACACCGCCGGTCGCGGCACTGGCGCCGGGCGCTCCTCCGCGCGCCCGACCGGCGCGCGGCGGGGCTCCCCCGCTATCCGTACGCCCGCGTGAGCGCCGGGCCCGTACGCCCGCTCGGGCGACCGGGAGCCGGGTCGCGCGGCGCTCGATGCCCACAGACCGATACTTTGCGGGGCGCCCCAGCCCCGATCGAGGAGTACGTCGGATGTCATCTGACTTCTTCATCCCGGACCCGGAGGGTCACGTTCCGAGCACCGAGGGCTACTTCGGCGCGTTCGGCGGCAGGTTCATCCCCGAGGCGCTGGTGGCCGCGGTGGAGGAGGTCGCCGCCGAGTACGAGAAGGCCAAGGCGGACCCGTCCTTCGCGGCCGAACTGAACGACCTGATGGTCAACTACACCGGCCGCCCCAGCGCCCTGACCGAGGTGCCGCGCTTCGCCGAACACGCCGGCGGGGCCCGGATCTTCCTCAAGCGCGAGGACCTCAACCACACCGGCTCCCACAAGATCAACAACGTGCTGGGCCAGGCGCTGCTCACCAAGCGGATGGGCAAGACCCGCGTCATCGCCGAGACCGGCGCCGGCCAGCACGGCGTGGCCACCGCCACCGCCTGCGCCCTCTTCGGCCTCGACTGCACCGTCTACATGGGCGAGATCGACACCGAGCGGCAGGCGCTCAACGTCGCCCGGATGCGGATGCTCGGCGCCGAGGTCATCGCCGTGAAATCCGGCAGCCGCACCCTCAAGGACGCCATCAACGAGGCGTTCCGCGACTGGGTCGCCAACGTCGACCACACCCACTACCTCTTCGGCACCGTCGCGGGCCCGCACCCCTTCCCCGCGCTCGTCCGCGACTTCCACCGCGTCATCGGCGTCGAGGCGCGCCGCCAGCTCCTCGAACGCACCGGACGGCTGCCGGACGCCGCCATCGCCTGCGTCGGCGGCGGCTCCAACGCCATCGGCCTCTTCCACGCCTTCCTGCCCGACACGGACGTCCGGCTGATCGGCTGCGAGCCGGGCGGCCACGGCATCACCACCGGCGAGCACGCCGCGACCCTCACCGCCGGCACGCCGGGCATACTGCACGGCTCGCGCAGCTACGTACTCCAGGACGCGGACGGCCAGATCACCGAGCCGTACTCGATCTCGGCGGGCCTGGACTACCCGGGCATCGGCCCCGAACACGCCTACCTCAAGGACATCGGCCGCGCCGAGTACCGGGCGGTCACGGACGACGAGGCGATGCGGGCGCTGCGGCTGCTGTCCCGCACCGAGGGCGTCATCCCGGCGATAGAGAGCGCGCACGCCCTCGCGGGGGCCCTTAGAGTCGGCCAAGAGCTCGGCGAGGACGGCCTGTTGCTGGTCAACCTCTCCGGGCGAGGTGACAAGGACATGGACACGGCGGCGCGCTACTTCGGCCTGTACGACTCCGATCCGGCTGATCCGACCGATCGGCCGGATCAGCCGGATCAGACCCGGCAGGCCGAGCGTGCCGGTCAGTCCGAGACGAACCCGGAGCGAGTCAAGTGAGCGGCAACATCGAGCTGTTGAGCCAGGTCCTGGCCACGGCCAAGACCGAGGGACGCGCCGCGCTGGTCGGCTACCTGCCGGCCGGCTTCCCCACCGTGGACGGCGGTGTACGGGCCATCCGCGCGATGGTCGAGGGCGGCTGCGACATCATCGAGGTCGGGCTGCCGCACAGCGACCCGGTCCTCGACGGCCCCGTCATCCAGACCGCGGACGACATCGCCCTGCGCGGCGGCGTCAAGATCAGCGACGTCATGGACACCATCCGCGAGGTGCACACCGCGACGGGCGCGCCCGTGCTGTGCATGACGTACTGGAACCCGGTCGACCGGTACGGCGTCGAGCGGTTCGCCGCCGACCTCGCCGCGGCCGGGGGAGCGGGCTGCATCCTGCCCGACCTGCCGGTCGAGGAGTCCGAGGTATGGCGCAAGGCCGCCGAACTGCACGGCCTGGCGACGGTCTTCGTCGTCGCGCCGAGCAGCCGCGACGACCGGCTCGCCCGGATCACCGCGGCGGGCAGCGGCTTCGTGTACGCGGCCTCGCTGATGGGCGTCACCGGCACCCGCGAGTCCGTGGGCCGGCAGGCGCAGGACCTCGTCGAACGCACCCGGACCACCACCGAGCTGCCGGTGTGCGTCGGGCTCGGCGTCTCCAACCCCGAACAGGCCGCCGAGGTCGCCGGGTTCGCGGACGGCGTGATCGTCGGCTCCGCGTTCGTCAAGCGGCTCCTGGACGCCCCGGACCTGGAGTCGGGGCTCACGGCCGTCTCCGCGCTCGCGGGCGACCTCGCGAAGGGGGTGCGCAAACGCGCCTGACCCGCGCGGCGCGGACGGCCCCGGCGCCACCTGCGGCCTTGGGGGGGCTGAAGCGGTCTCGGCGACTCCGACGGCTTCGACGGTCTCGGCGACTCCGGCGGCTTCGGCGGTCTCGGCGACTCCGGCGGCTTTGTCGGCCTCGGCGACTCCGACGGCCCCGGTGGCTTCGTTCGAGTGACACCGCGGGTAACTCTTTGGAAGGAAACAGCGGCCGGGTACGCGCATGCGCGAGTGCCCGGCTCGTTGTACGGGGGCGTGAACCAGAAGAAGCCAGGCAACGACGACAGAACGCGCAGCGCCCGCGAGCGGCTGCGGGAACAGCGCGAGGCGGACCGGGCACGCGAGAAGCGGAAGCGGACGCTGATCGCGGCCGTCGCGGTGGTGGCGGTGCTGGGAATCGCGGCCGGGGTGGGCGCGCTCGTCAGCAGCACGGGCCAGGACAAGGACAAGAGCGAGCAGTCGTCCAAGGCGGCCGTCGCGCCGAAGGGCGCCACCGGCGAAGGCGACGTCGTGATCCCCGAGGGCAGGCCCGCCGCCAAGGCCACCCTCACCGTCTACGAGGACTTCCGCTGCCCCGGATGCGGCGGCTTCGAGGCCCAGTTCCACGACACCATCCGCGACCTCCAGGACAAGGGCCAACTCAAGAGCGAGTACCACCTGGTCACGATCATCGACGGCAACATGGGCGGCACGGGCTCCCTCAACGCGGCCAACGCCGCCGCCTGCGCCCAGGACGCCGACAAGTTCCCCGACTACCACGACCTGCTCTACAAGAACCAGCCCGACGAGCGCGAGGACGCCTTCGCGGACAAGGGGCACCTGATCAAACTCGCCGGCCAGGTCAAGGGCCTGGACACGCCGGCCTTCCAGAAGTGCGTGAACGACGGCGCCCACGACGGCTGGGTGAAGAAGTCCAACGACGCCTTCGGCAAGTCCTCCTTCCACTCCACGCCGACCGTCCTGCTCGACGGCAAGAACATCTACGCGGACCAGAGCAACCCGCTGACCCCCGACAAGCTCAAGAAGATGGTCGCGGACGCCAGCAAGAAGTGACGGTGACCTGTCACGGAGAGAGCGCCGCCGGGCCCCGCCAGGGTCCGGCGGGCGAGAGGCGGGCCCGAGACCGGCACCGGCTCGATCCCCACAGGCGGCGCCTCGTTACGCAGCCGTTGCGTCGGGTGGGTTGCCGTGCTCGGCGTTCGGCACGGTAGCGTCGTCCCTGTCATGGACCTCGCTTACATTCCCAGCCCGTCGACCGGCGTGATTCACCTCGGCCCGGTACCGCTGCGCGGCTACGCGTTCTGCATCATCATCGGCGTCTTCGTCGCCGTCTGGATCGGCAACAGGCGTTGGGTCGCCCGGGGCGGCACATCGGGGACCGTCGCCGACATCGCCGTGTGGGCGGTGCCCTTCGGGCTCGTCGGCGGACGGCTCTACCACGTGATCACCGACTACGAGCTGTACTTCGGCGCGGGTCGGAACTGGGTGGACGCCTTCAAGATCTGGGAGGGCGGACTCGGCATCTGGGGCGCCGTGGCGCTCGGCGCGCTCGGCGCGTGGATCGGCTGCCGCCGCCGCGGCGTCCCGTTCCCGGCCTGGGCCGACACCCTCGCGCCCGGCCTCGCCATCGCGCAGGCCATCGGCCGCTGGGGCAACTGGTTCAACCAGGAGCTGTACGGGCGCAAGACCGATCTGCCCTGGGCGCTGAAGATCGACGCCGACCCGTCGATCGGCCGCGTCGCCGGTACGTACCACCCGACCTTCCTGTACGAGTCGCTGTGGTGCATCGGCGTCGCGCTGCTGGTCATCTGGGCCGACCGGCGCTTCAAGCTCGGCCATGGGCGGGCCTTCGCGCTGTACGTCGCCGCGTACACGGTGGGCCGGTTCTGGACCGAGTACCTGCGGGTCGACGACGCCCACCACGTCCTCGGACTGCGGCTGAACGGCTGGACGTCGATCATCCTCTTCCTCGCCGCCGTGGTGTACATGGCCGTCTCCGCCAAGCGCAGGCCCGGCCGGGAGTCCGTCATCGAGACGGCCACGGGCGCCGAGACGGCCGACGGCCCCGCCGAATCCGAGGCCGCGGCGACCACCGCGAAGGCCGCGACGACCCCCGCGAAGGCCGCGGCGCCCCCCGCGAAGGCGGCCGCTGAGACCAAGGGGCCTGCCGGAGCCGGGGCCGCCGCCGGGGCTTCCAGCACGCCGGAGAAGAAGGAGACACCCAAGGCCGAAGAGCCCTCCGAGAAGCCCTGACGGGTCGCTCTCCCGTCGCCATTCCGTCGCTCTTCCGTCGCCACGAGGCCGCCGCACCCCACCGGGTCCGGCGGCCTCGGCGCGTACGGCCGCACATGGCCGCGCAGGGCACCGCGAGTCCTCGTGCGACCTCAATTTTCCGAGCCCTCTCGCGTTTGTGCAGGTCAGAGAGGTAAGTTCGGCCTTCCTTGCTAGCGGATCACCGCAAATCGTGCGTACTTTTGAATCGTTCGGGGTGGGGCATCGGGCCCGTCCCCGGGGTTAGGAGCACGCGCAGCAATGTCTGTCCTGGATACGGCCGAGGCGCCGCACATCGCCCACCGCGACAACCACACCCACCGCGATGTGAACGGCGGCTGGCTGCGTCCCGCGGTCTTCGGCGCCATGGACGGGCTGGTCTCCAACCTCGCCCTGATGACCGGCGTCGCGGGCGGTTCCGCGTCCTCGCAGACCATCGTCATCACCGGGCTCGCGGGGCTCGCGGCCGGCGCGTTCTCGATGGCCGCGGGCGAGTACACCTCCGTGGCCTCGCAGCGCGAGCTGGTCCAGGCCGAGCTGGACGTGGAGCGGCGCGAGCTGCGCAAGCACCCCGAGGACGAGATCGACGAGCTGGCCGCGCTGTACGTGTCGCGGGGCGTCGACGCGCCGCTGGCCCGCGAGGTCGCCGAGCAGTTGTCGCGGGACCCGGAGCAGGCGCTGGAGATACACGCGCGCGAGGAGCTGGGCATCGACCCCTCCGACCTGCCCTCGCCGATGGTCGCGGCGGTCTCCTCCTTCGGCTCGTTCGCGCTGGGCGCGCTGCTGCCCGTACTGCCCTACCTGCTGGGCGCGACGTCGCTGTGGCCCGCCGTGCTGCTCGCGCTGATCGGGCTCTTCGGCTGCGGCGCGGTGGTGGCGCGGGTGACGGCGCGCTCCTGGTGGTTCAGCGGGCTGCGCCAGCTCGGCCTGGGCGGGGCCGCGGCGGGCGTCACATACGCCCTCGGCATCCTCTTCGGCACGGCGGTGGGGTGATCCGGCGCGGCTGGGGGGGGGGCGACCCGGCGCGGCTCGGGGTGTGGCCCGGCGCGACGCTGGGCGACCGGTACGGCCGTGGGGTGACCCGGCCCGTACAGGGGGTGAGCAGCGCGGACGCGAGGCGGTTCGGCGCGGCTGAGGGTTGACGAGTTATGCGGTCCGCCGCATAGTAAGCGAATTACGGCGCGGTTTCAGTTTTCGGGCGGCCGGGCATAAGGCCGGAGCGCCGCGGGCAACGTCGCCCGCTGCACGTTGCCCCACCGGCGGGCGATCAATCCGCATTCGCCCCGACTCGCACGTAACGTCTGAAGTCCACATCCTGGAATCAGGCATCCGCTGTTCGAGAAGCAGGCCATCATGTAACCTGCGTGAAATTCTTCGCAGAGGGCCAAAGTCGTCCCTCGGCACCCTCAGATGCCATGACGACGACGGGAGAGCCGATGCGATCCGCATCCCACCCCGCCCAACAGGGTCTGTACGACCCGCGCAATGAACACGACGCCTGCGGTGTCGGCTTCGTCGCGACCCTCACCGGCGAGGCGAGCCACGCGCTCGTCGAGCAGGCCCTCACCGTCCTGCGGAACCTCGAACACCGCGGCGCCACCGGCTCCGAGCCCGACTCCGGCGACGGCGCGGGCATCCTGCTCCAGGTCCCCGACGCGTTCCTGCGCGAAGCCGTCACCTTCCCCCTGCCCGAGGCCGGCTCGTACGCCGTCGGCATCGCCTTCCTCCCGGCCGATGCCCAGGAAGCGGCCGCCGCCGTCTCGCACATCGAGACGCTCGCCGCCGAAGAGGGCCTCGACGTCCTCGGCTGGCGCGTCGTCCCCGTCGCCCCCCAGCTCCTCGGCAGCGGCGCCCGCGCCACCATGCCCGCCTTCTCCCAGCTCTTCGTCGCCGCCCGCGACGGCGGCCGGCGGCTCAACGGCCTCGCCCTCGACCGCAAGGCGTTCACGCTGCGCAAGCGCGCCGAGCGCGAGGCCGGCGTCTACTTCCCCTCGCTCTCCGCCCGCACCCTCGTCTACAAGGGCATGCTCACCACCGGGCAACTGGAGCCGTTCTTCCCCGACCTCTCCGACCGCCGCCTCGCCACCGCCATCGCGCTGGTCCACTCGCGGTTCTCGACCAACACCTTCCCGTCCTGGCCGCTCGCCCACCCGTACCGCTTCGTCGCGCACAACGGCGAGATCAACACCGTCCAGGGCAACCGCAACTGGATGCGCGCCCGCGAGTCCCAGCTCGCCGGCGACCTCCTCGGCGCCGACCGCCCGGAGCGGCTGTTCCCGGTCTGCACCCCCGACGCCTCCGACTCCGCGACCTTCGACGAGGTCCTGGAACTCCTCCACCTCGGCGGCCGCTCCCTCCCGCACAGCGTGCTGATGATGATCCCCGAGGCCTGGGAGAACCACGCCTCCATGGACCCGGCCCGCCGCGCCTTCTACCAGTACCACTCCACGATGATGGAGCCCTGGGACGGCCCCGCCTGCGTCACCTTCACCGACGGCACCCTCGTCGGCGCCGTACTCGACCGCAACGGCCTGCGCCCCGGCCGCTACTGGGTCACCGACGACGGCCTCGTCGTCCTCTCCTCCGAGGTCGGCGTCCTCGACATCGACCCCGCCAAGGTCGTCCGCAAGGGCCGCCTCCAGCCCGGCCGGATGTTCCTCGTCGACACCGAGCAGCACCGCATCATCGAGGACGACGAGATCAAGGCCGAACTCGCCGCCGAACACCCCTACGGGGAATGGCTCGACGCCGGCCTCATCGACCTCGCCGACCTGCCCGAGCGCGAGCACATCGTGCACACCCACGCCTCGGTCACCCGCCGCCAGCAGACCTTCGGCTACACCGAGGAAGAGCTGCGCGTCATCCTCGCGCCCATGGCCAAGTCGGGCGCCGAACCGATCGGCTCCATGGGCACCGACTCGCCCATCGCCGCCCTCTCCGACCGGCCGCGCCTCCTCTTCGACTACTTCACCCAGCTCTTCGCGCAGGTCACCAACCCGCCGCTGGACGCCATCCGCGAGGAACTCGTCACCTCGCTGATCTCCTCCCTCGGCCCCCAGGGCAACCTCCTCGCGCCCACCGCGGCCTCCTGCCGCAGCGTCACCCTGCCCTTCCCGGTGATCGACAACGACGAGCTGGCCAAGCTCATCCACATCAACGCCGACGGCGACATGCCCGGCCTCAAGGCCGCCACCCTCTCCGGCCTCTACCGCGTCAGCGGCGGCGGCGACGCCCTCGCCGCCCGTATCGCCGAGATCTGCGCCGAGGCCGACGCCGCCATCGAGGACGGCGCCCGCCTGATCGTCCTCTCCGACCGGCACTCCGACGCCGAGCACGCCCCGATCCCCTCGCTGCTGCTCACCGCCGCCGTCCACCACCACCTCATCGGCACCAAGCAGCGCACCCAGGTCGGCCTGCTCGTCGAGGCGGGCGACGTGCGCGAGGTGCACCACGTCGCGCTGCTCATCGGCTACGGCGCCGCCGCCGTCAACCCCTACCTCGCGATGGAGTCCGTCGAGGACCTGGTGCGCGCCGGCACCTTCCTGCCCGGCGTCGAGGCCGAGGACGCCATCCGCAACCTCATCAAGGCGCTCGGCAAGGGCGTCCTGAAGGTGATGTCCAAGATGGGCATCTCCACCGTCGCCTCCTACCGCGGCGCCCAGGTCTTCGAGGCCGTCGGCCTCGACGACGCCTTCGTCGACGCCTACTTCCACGGCACCGCCACCAAGATCGGCGGCGCCGGGCTCGACGTCATCGCCCGCGAGGTCGCCGCCCGGCACGCCAAGGCCTACCCCGCCACCGGCATCGCCGCCACCCACCGCCGCCTCGACATCGGCGGCGAATACCAGTGGCGCCGCGAGGGGGAGCCGCACCTCTTCGACCCCGACACCGTCTTCCGCCTCCAGCACTCCACCCGCTCCCGCCGCTACGACATCTTCAAGCAGTACACGGAGCGCGTGAACGAGCAGTCCGAACGGCTCATGACCCTCCGCGGCCTGTTCGCCCTCAAGACCACCGGCCGCACCCCCGTACCGCTGGAGGAGGTCGAGCCCGTCAGCGACATCGTCAAGCGCTTCTCCACCGGCGCCATGTCCTACGGCTCCATCTCCCGCGAGGCCCACGAAACCCTCGCCATCGCCATGAACCAGCTCGGCGGCAAGTCCAACACCGGCGAGGGCGGCGAGGACGCGGACCGCCTCTACGACCCCGCGCGCCGCTCCGCCATCAAGCAGGTCGCCTCCGGCCGCTTCGGCGTCACCAGCGAATACCTCGTCAACTCCGACGACATCCAGATCAAGATGGCCCAGGGCGCCAAGCCCGGCGAGGGCGGCCAACTCCCCGGCCACAAGGTCTACCCGTGGGTCGCCAAGACGCGCCACTCGACGCCGGGCGTCGGCCTCATCTCCCCGCCGCCGCACCACGACATCTACTCCATCGAAGACCTCGCGCAGCTCATCCACGACCTCAAGAACGCCAACCCCGCGGCCCGCATCCACGTGAAGCTGGTCTCCGAGGTCGGCGTCGGCACGGTCGCCGCCGGCGTCTCCAAGGCCCACGCCGACGTCGTCCTCATCTCCGGCCACGACGGCGGTACGGGCGCGTCCCCGCTGACCTCCCTCAAGCACGCCGGCGGCCCCTGGGAGCTCGGCCTCGCCGAGACCCAGCAGACCCTGCTGCTCAACGGCCTGCGGGACCGCATCGTCGTGCAGACCGACGGCCAGCTCAAGACCGGCCGCGACGTCCTGATCGCCGCCCTCCTCGGCGCCGAGGAGTTCGGCTTCGCGACCGCGCCGCTCGTCGTCTCCGGCTGCGTCATGATGCGCGTCTGCCACCTCGACACCTGCCCCGTCGGCATCGCCACCCAGAACCCGGTGCTCCGCGAACGCTTCGCCGGCAAGGCCGAATACGTCGTCAACTTCTTCGAGTTCATCGCCGAGGAAGTCCGCGAACTCCTCGCCGAACTCGGCTTCCGCTCCATCGAGGAGGCCGTCGGCCACGCCGAACTCCTCGACACCACCCGCGCCGTCGACCACTGGAAGGCCCAAGGGCTGGACCTCGCCCCGCTGCTGCACGTACCCGACCTGCCCAGCGGCGCCGTCCGCCACCACATCGCCGACCAGGACCACGGCCTCGCCAAGGCCCTCGACAACCAACTGATCAAGCTCGCCGCCGACGCGCTCGCCGCGACCTCCCCGGCCGACGCCCAGCCCGTACGCGCCCAGGTCGCCATCCGCAACATCAACCGCACCGTCGGCACCATGCTCGGCCACGAGGTGACCAAGAAGTTCGGCGGCGACGGCCTGCCCGACGACACCATAGACATCACCTTCACCGGCTCCGCCGGCCAGTCCTTCGGCGCCTTCCTGCCCCGCGGCATCACGCTGCGCCTCGAAGGCGACGCCAACGACTACGTCGGCAAGGGCCTCTCCGGCGGCCGCGTCGTCGTACGGCCCGACCGCGGCGCCGACCACCTCGCCGAGTACTCCACCATCGCCGGCAACACCATCGCGTACGGCGCGACCGGCGGCGAACTCTTCCTGCGCGGCCGGACCGGCGAACGGTTCTGCGTCCGCAACTCCGGCGCCACCGTCGTCTCCGAAGGCGTCGGCGACCACGGCTGCGAGTACATGACCGGCGGCGCCGCCGTCATCCTCGGCGAGACCGGCCGCAACTTCGCGGCCGGCATGTCCGGCGGCACCGCCTACGTCATCGACCTCGACCCCCGCAACGTCAACAAGGAACTGGGCACCGCCGTCACCACCCTGACCGCCGACGACCGGCGATGGCTGCACGACGTCGTGCGCCGCCACCAGGAGGAGACCGGCTCCACCGTCGCCGCGACACTCCTCGCCGACTGGCCGGCCGCCGCCGCCCGGTTCAGCAAGGTCGTACCGCCCACCTACCAGGCAGTGCTCGCCGCCAAGGACGCCGCCGAGCGAGCCGGACTCACCGAGTCCGAGATCCACGAGAAGATGATGGAGGCGGCGACCAATGGCTGACCCCAAGGGCTTCCTGACCACCGGCCGCGAGGTCGCCGAGACCCGCCCCGTCGGCGAGCGCGTCAAGGACTGGAACGAGGTGTACGTCCCCGGCTCCCTGCTGCCGATCATCAGCAAGCAGGCCGGGCGCTGCATGGACTGCGGCATCCCCTTCTGCCACAACGGCTGCCCGCTCGGCAACCTCATCCCCGAGTGGAACGACTACGCCTACCGCGAGGACTGGTCCGCCGCCAGCGAACGGCTGCACGCCACCAACAACTTCCCCGAGTTCACCGGCCGACTCTGCCCCGCCCCCTGCGAATCCGCGTGCGTCCTGGCCATCAACCAGACCGCCGTCACCATCAAGAACGTCGAAGTCACCATCATCGACAAGGCATGGGAGAGCGGCGACGTCACCCCGCAGCCCCCGGAACGGCTCTCCGGCAAGACCGTCGCCGTCATCGGCTCCGGCCCCGCCGGACTCGCCGCCGCCCAGCAGCTCACCCGCGCCGGACACACCGTCGCCGTGTACGAGCGCGCCGACCGCATCGGCGGCCTCCTGCGCTACGGCATCCCCGAGTTCAAGATGGAGAAGCGCCACATCAACCGCCGCATCGAGCAGATGCGCGCGGAGGGCACCAAGTTCCGTACGGAGGTGGAGATCGGCCGCGACATCGACGCCGCCAAGCTGCGCAAGCGCTACGACGCCGTCGTCATCGCCGCCGGCGCCACCACCGCCCGCGACCTGCCGGTGCCCGGCCGCGAGCTGAACGGCATCCACCAGGCGATGGAGTACCTGCCGCTCGCCAACAAGGTGCAGGAAGGCGACCTCACGGTCGCCCCGATCACCGCCGAGGGCAAGCACGTCGTCGTCATCGGCGGCGGCGACACCGGCGCCGACTGCGTCGGCACCGCCCACCGCCAGGGCGCCGTCTCCGTCACCCAACTGGAGATCATGCCGAAGCCGGGGGAGGAGCGCCCCGCCAACCAGCCATGGCCGACCTTCCCCATGCTCTACAAGGTCACCTCGGCCCACGAAGAGGGCGGCGAACGGGTCTACTCAGTCTCCACCACCCACTTCGAAGGCGACGAGGACGGGAACGTGCAGTTCCTGCACCTCGTCGAGGTCGAGTTCAAGGACGGCAAGCTCGAACAGCAGCCCGGCACCGAGCGGAAGATCCCCGCCCAGCTCGTGACGCTGGCCATGGGCTTCACCGGCACCGACCAGGAGAACGGCCTGGTCCGCCAGTTCGGCCTCGAACTCGACGCCCGCGGCAACATCGCGCGCGACGGCGACTACGCCACCAACGTTCCCGGCGTGTACGTGGCCGGCGACGCGGGCCGTGGCCAGTCGCTGATCGTCTGGGCCATCGCCGAGGGCCGCTCCGCCGCCCGCGGCGTGGACCGCTTCCTCGCCGGGGAGAGCGCGCTGCCCGCGCCCATCAAGCCCACGGACCGCTCGCTGATGGTCTGAGGCCGTCTGAGACCATTTGAGGTGGTCTGAGCCGACAGAGCGCTTGTGCCCTTGTGGCCGCTGACGGCTCATCGCGGCCCTTCGCGGTCGCTCGTCGGCCCCATAGTCGTCCGTACAGCGCCGTACGGGCCCCAGCGGCGCCTGCCCCTCCCCGACCGGAGGCAGGCGTCGCTCTCGTACGCGCGGTGCGGCACCGTACGGCGGCCCCGGCCCCGTGACCGTTCACGGGCGACTCGCGGCGGCCGTGCGGCCGGGTCCGCGAGCGGCTACGTGTCGCAGTCCAGGACCGTACGGCAGAGTCCGCACCGCGCCCGCACCCTGCCCTGGACCGGCACTCTGATCCGCTGATGGCAGGTCGGGCAGGGAAAGACGACGCGCAGCGGCGCGCGGCCCTCGAAGGCGTAGCCGCCGTTGGACAGGCTCGGGGGAGCGGGGGCGGCCGACGCGGGGGCCTGCGCCACATGGCGGCGGTCCCTGGCGTACCGGTGGCGGGCGAGCCGGCCGGCGGCGGCCAGCGGCGGCCGCTGCTCGTCGCGCCGCGCGCGGGCCAGCCCCGTCACATACGCCTCGTACGCCTGCGGGCTGGTGAACCACGGCGCCGGGTCCTCGTCGAAGGCGAGCGCCCGCTTCGCCAGTACGTAGCCGTACTCCTCGGGGGTGAGATAGCCGAGCTTCTGACTGGAGAGGGAGTCCTCCCGATACGCGTCCAGCAGCAGCCACCCCGCCCCGAGGTAGGCGGCGGCGGTGTCGGTGAGGATCTCGTTGTCCCGCGTGCCCGGGAACGCGAGGTCGAGGCGGTGCAGATAGACGTGCATCACCTCGTGGGCGAGGGCGGCGCCGATGTCGCGGCGGTGGTTCTTGAAGCGGTCGTTCAGCTCGATGAAGTACTCGGGCCCCGCCGCCAGTTCGACGTTGGCGGCGTGCTGCATCTCGCGGAAGCCGACGATCATCCGGGCGTCGGGCAGGCGCAGATGCTGCACCATCGCGCGGGCGACGCGCTGCACCCCGAGGTGCAGGTCCTCGTCGTCGTCGAAGGCGACGTCCACGGGCGGCACGCTCAGCCCGAAGGTGTGCACCGTGTCGTAGGAGAGCCGTTTGTAGAGCGCCGTGATGGCGCCGCGCACCGTCTCCAGGTGCGGAAAGCCGTGTTCGATATCGCTGCCCGGCCCCGCCATGCGACCACCCCCGTACTGCTCGGTCGACCCGCCCCGAGACGTCGGCGACGTCGGCTCCGAGACGTTGCCCCAACTGTACGGGCGGGCACTGACAGCGCGTACGGGACCGGGGGCCAGGAGGCCAGGAGGAGGCCACGGGACCGGGGGACCGGGGGAGGTGGGGGACCGGTGCGGCGGGGGACCGGGGCGGCCTGGTGTGGCCGGAAAGCCTCCCTTGTCACACCGTTCACGGCGTCCGGATAATCGCAGGGTTGTTTTGTCATGAGCCTGACCGTCCAACTCGCTGAGTGGTTGTCATGCGCTTGACATAGCAGCAGCGCAGCGCGTTCCGTTCCGCCCCCCACGGAAGGAAAACCCTTGCCCCGCCACCTCAAGCCCCTCAAGAGAGCCCTCGCCGTCGCCGCCGTCGCCCTGGCCGCCGTCAGCCTCCAGCCCGGCAGCGCCCAGGCCGACCACATCCACTCCGGCAGCGCCCGAGCCACGGCGCGAACGGCCGACCCCAGCCCCGGCGTCGTCGGCGGCACCCGCGCCACGCAAGGCGAATTCCCCTGGATGGTGCGGCTGTCCATGGGCTGCGGCGGCGCCCTCTACACCCAGCAGATCGTCCTGACCGCCGCCCACTGCGTCGACGGCAGCGGCCCGGACACCTCCATCACCGCCATCACCGGCGACGTCGACCTCAAGGGCGCCAAGGCCGTGTCCACACGCTCCACCGACGTCCTCCAAGCCCCCGGCTACAACGGCAAGGGCAAGGACTGGGCCCTCGTCAGACTCGCCAAACCGGTCAACCAGCCCACCCTGAAGATCGCCGACACCACCGCGCAGAACAACGGCGAGTTCACCATCGCCGGCTGGGGCGCCGACCGGGAGGGCGGCCGGCAGCAGCGCTACCTCCTCAAGGCGAAGGTCCCCTTCGTCGACGACGCCACCTGCAAGAAGGCATACGGCAACCAGCTCACCCCCGGCGACGAGATCTGCGCCGGATACATCGACAAGGGCGGCGTCGACACCTGCCAGGGCGACTCCGGCGGCCCCATGTTCCGCAAGGACGCGGCCGGCGGCTGGATACAGGTCGGCATCGTGAGCTGGGGCCAGGGCTGCGCCGAACCCGGCTACCCCGGCGTCTACACCGAAGTGAGCACCTTCGCCGCCGACATCAAGAAGGCCGCCAAGGGGCTCGGCGGCTGACCACGGCCGCTCGCGCGGAGGGGGCCGCCCGGCCGGCGCTCGGTCGGATACCGGTCGGCCGCCGGCCGGCTCCCGACCGACTTTCGTATGACGCGGACGGGACCGCCGTCATCCTTCGGACGGAGGCGAGAGTGACCGTTTGGCCGTCGTGCGGGCCGCCTCCGACTCCGTAACGTGCATCTCATGGTCCGGGGCCCCACTTCCTGACCCGGGGCCCCGGCCCGGGCCCCACGCCCGGGGCCCGCAGCCCGGCGACCGCGCCCCGAGACGCACACAGAAAGGACCGCCCGTGCCCACCAAGGCCCGCATCCTCCTCGCCACCGCCTTCGCCACGGCCACCGTCGCCGTCGGAGTCGTGGCCGTCCCGGCAGGCAGCGCCCAGGCCGCCGAGCGCGACGGGAAGACCGAGGCACTGGCCTTCACCAACCCCCTCAAGCAGGCGGTCGATGTCGGCAAGGACGTCCGCGAACACCACGACCTGCCCCGGCCCGTCCTCGCGGGCGCCGCCGTGCTCGTCGCGGGCACCGGCGCGTACGGGGCGCTGCGCCTCGCCCGCCGCCGCTCCGCGCGCTGACGAGCCCCACGGAAAGACCGGCCCCCGGGGGCGCGGCAGGGCGCTGGGCGTGCACCCGGCACACCGGAAACCCGCCCCCGCGACCCGGCCCCGCGCCGCGCCCCGCGAGCGTCGCCACATAAGGTCAGGGCCCATGACGAACAGCGACAGCGACACCGCTACGGGCACTGCCGTGGACACCACCGGCGACGCCGAGGACACCGTACGAGCGGAGCTCGGGCGGCTCCGCGACAGCATCGACAACATCGACGCGGCCGTCATCCACATGCTCGCCGAACGCTTCAAATGCACCCAGCAGGTCGGCCACCTCAAGGCCGCCCACAAACTCCCGCCCGCCGACCCCGCCCGCGAGGCCCGTCAGATCGCCCGCCTGCGCGAACTCGCCGAGAACGCCAAGCTCGACCCCGCCTTCGCGGAGAAGTTCCTCAACTTCATCATCGCCGAGGTGATCCGCCACCACGAGACGATCGCCCGCTCCTGACGGCCAGCCCCGCTCCGGTACGGATCACCCGCCCGTACCGGCGACCCCGCTCGTACGAATGCCTCCTCGGTACGGATCACCCGCCCGTACCGGCGACTCCGTGCCGGCGGCCCCGTGCCGGCCGCGTCACCCCCGTACGGACAGATAGTGCGCGCGGCGCTCCGCGTCGGCCGCCACCGCCACCCCGGTCCAGGCCATCGCCCGCGCCGCCGCCAGCACCGCGTCGTCCGCCGCGGCGCCCACCGTCCACCGCGCGAACTCCGGCGTGTGCGGCCAGCCCTCGGCGCCCAGGATGCCGATGCTCGGGTGGATCGCCGGCAGCGCCTGCGTCACATTGCCCATGTCCGTCGACGCGCCCAGCCGCACCGGCTGCGCGGGCGGCTCCGCCACCGTGCGGCCGACGGCCCGCAGCCCCTCCGCGTACGCGGCCATCAGCCACGGATCGTTGCGCAGATCCAGATAGTCGGGCTGGGTCGGACGGATCTCCACCGAGCATCCCGTCGCGATCGCCGCGCCCTCGAAACACGCCTGGACCCGCTTCTTCAGCGGGTCCAGCTCCTCGGCCGTCGGTGTCCGCACGTCCCACTGCAGGACCGTACGGTCGGGGATGATGTTCGACCGCTCACCGCCGTCCCGCACCACCCCCGACACCCGATAGCCATCCGGCAACTGCTGCCGCAGCAGCCCCACGGCCACCTGCGCCACCACCGCCGCGTCGCCCGCGTTCACCCCCGATTGCGGGTCCTGCGCCGCGTGCGCGGAGCGGCCCGTGAACGTCACCTCGAAACGCGACGCCGACGTCGTCGAGGACCGCGCATCCACGTCGTCGTGGCCCGCCGGATGCGCCATCATCGCGACCGTCACGCCGTCGAACGCCCCGCGCTCCAGCATCAGCACCTTCCCGCCGCCCGCCTCCTCCGCCGGCGTCCCCAGCAGCACCACCCGTATCCCCAGCACATCGGCGGCGGCCGCCAGCCCGATCGCCGCACCCGCGCCCGCCGCACAGATCACGTTGTGCCCGCACGCGTGCCCGAGCCCCGGCAGCGCGTCGTACTCCGCGCACACCCCCACCGTCAGATCGCCGCTCCCGTACGAGCCGACCACCGCGGTCTCCAGCCCGTACGCCCCCCGCTCCACCGCGAACCCGGCGCCCTCCAGCAGATCCGCGAGCCGCCCCGCCGAGGCATGCTCCTCGAACGACAGCTCCGGCTCCGCGTGCAGCGCCCGAGCGAGCTCCAGCAACCGCTCCGAGAACTCCCCGATCCGGGCCTCCACAAGGTCACGAGCACGATCGCGCACAGCGGCGACAGACATGGTCAACTCCAGACGGCCAAGCGGACAGAACCACGCCATAGCTTGCCCCAAACCCCTGTGCCTCCTCCGCACCGGCTGCGGCACCATGAGCCCATGCCCGTACTCACGCGCGACGAAGCGCAGACCCGAGCCCGCCTCCTCGACGTCCACCGCTACACCATCCACCTCGATCTCACCCGCGGCGAGGAACACTTCGGCTCCACCACCACCATCCGCTTCGACGTGCGCGAACCAGCGGCGGACACCTTCCTCGAACTGCCCGCCACCGGCCTGCGCCGCATCACCCTCGACGGCGCCGACCTCGACCCGGCCGCCGCCGCCGACGGCAGATACCCCCTCACCGCCCTCACCCGCGGCACCCACGAACTCCACGTCGAGGCCGAACCGCCCTACTCCCACACCGGCGAAGGCATGCACCGCTTCACCGACCCCCTCGACCAGGCCACCTACCTCTACACCCAGTGCTGCCTCGCCGACGCCCCCGCCGTCTTCGCCGCCTTCGACCAGCCCGACCTCAAGGCCGTCTTCCACACCACCGTCACCGCGCCGCCCGAATGGACCGTCCTCGGCAACGGCATCGCCACCCGCGCCGGAGACCCCGCCGAAGGCCGCTGGGACATCGCCCCCACCCCGCCCATCAGCACCTACCTCATGGCCGTCGCCGCAGGCCCCTGGCACTCCGTACGCGCCGAACACCGCGGCATCCCCTTCGGCCTCCACGTACGCCAGTCCCTCGCCCCCCACCTCGACGCCGACGCCGAGGAACTCCTCACCCTCACCACCCGCTGCTTCGACCGCTACCACCAGAAATTCGACGAGCCCTACCCCTTCGACTCCTACGACCAGGCGTTCGTCCCCGAATTCAACTCCGGCGCCATGGAAAACCCCGGCCTCGTCACCTTCCGCGACGAATTCATCTACCGCTCGGCCGTCACCGACGCCGAACGCCAGACCCGCGCCATGGTCATCGCCCACGAAATGGCCCACATGTGGTTCGGCGACCTCGTCACCCTCCGGTGGTGGGACGACATCTGGCTCAACGAGTCCTTCGCCGAATACATGGGCTACCAGACCCTCACCGAAGCCACCCAGTACACCGACACCTGGGCCGACTTCGCCATCGCCCGCAAATCCTGGGGATACGACGCCGACCAGCGCCCCTCCACCCACCCCGTCGCCCCCGCACCCGAGGACGTCCTCGACACCGCCGCCGCCGAACTCAACTTCGACGGCATCTCCTACGCGAAAGGCGCCAGCGCCCTGCGCCAACTCGTCGCCTGGCTCGGCGAAAAGAACTTCCTCGCCGGCATCAACGAACACTTCGCCCGGCACCGCTTCGCCAACGCCACGCTCGACGACTTCATCGACTCCCTCGCCCACGCCTGCGACCGCGACGTCCACGCCTGGGCCGAGAAATGGCTCCGCACTACCGGAGTCGACACTCTCACCCCGGAAATCAACGCCGAAATCGACGCGGAGACCACCCCGGGAGGCACCTCGGGAACCGCCACCCCGGAGGGCACCCCGGAAACCGCGCCAGAAAGCCGGCCCGGAGCGCCCGGTGATGGCGCCGACCGATGGCGGTTGACCATTCACCACCACGGCAGCCGCCCCCACCACCTCGCCATCGGCCTCTACGACCAGTCACCCGCCGACGGCCCCGACGGCCTCACCCTCCGCGAACGCGCCGAAACCGACCTCCCCGCGGACAGCACCACCCACACCCTCACCCGCCCCGGCCGCCGCCCCGACCTCATCCTCCTCAACGACAACGACCTCACCTACACCAAAATCCGCCTCGACCCCCACTCCTGGGACACCGCCCTCAACAGCCTCTCCGGGCTCCCCGACCCCCTCACCCGCGCCACCGTCTGGAACGCCGCCCGCGACATGGTCCGCGACGGCGCCCTAGCCCCCGCCGCCTACCTCGACGCCGCCCGCGCCCACCTGCCCCACGAAACCACCACCCCCATCACCCACGCCGTCCTCACCTTCGCCCGCACCCACATCGCCGACCACTACGTCACCCCCGAAGCCCGCCCCGTAGCCCTCACCACCCTCACCGACCTCTGCCGCGACCTCCTCGCCCGCACCGAGAACGGCGGCCAGGGCATCCGCCTCACCGCCGTACGCACCTCCATCGACAGCGCCACCACCCCCGACACCCTCCACGACTGGCTCCACGCCGGCACCGTCCCCGGCGGCCCCGACCTCGACCCCGAACTCCGCTGGCGCATCCTCGGCCGCCTCGCCGCCCTCGGCGCCACCACCCCCGCCGACATCGACGCCGAACTCGCCCGCGACCCCAGCGCCACCGGCCGCGAAGGCGCCGCCCGCTGCCACGCCGCCCTCCCCGACCCGGCGGCCAAGGAAGCCGCCTGGCACGCCCTGTTCGAGGCCGACGACCTCTCCAACTACCTCTTCAACGCCACCGCCCAAGGCTTCTGGCAGCCCGAACAACTCGACCTCGTACAGCCCTACCTCGCCCGCTACTACCCGGCCGCCGTCGCCCTCGCCACCCGCCGCGGCACCACCCTCGCCGTCTCCGCCGCCACCCACGCCTTCCCCCACGCGCTCGTCACCGACGAGAACCTCCGCCTCGGCGAGGAATGCCTGCGCACCACCGGCCCCACCCCCACCCTGCGCCGCAGGCTCACCGACCAACTCGACGACCTGCGACGGGCCCTGACCATCCGCAACACCACCTACTGACCCGGCCCGGCAACCGACCCAGGAGACGCAGGAGGCGGTCTGCCGGCGGGCAGTGCCGCCGGGAGCCGGGGCCGTCGGGGCCGGAGCCACTGGCCGCCGGGACCGTCGGGGCCGGAGCCACTGGCCGCCGGGGCCGTCGGGGCCGGAGCCACTGGCCGCCGGGGCCGTCGGGGCCGGAGCCACTGGCCGCCGGGACCGTCGGGGCCGGAGCCACTGGCCGCCGGGACCGTCGGGGCCGGAGCCACTGGCCGCCGGGACCGTCGGGGCCGGAGCCGCTGGCCGCCGCCGGCAGCCGGGCCCGCCGCAGATATGAAAAGGGCCCCCGCCACCCCGAAGGGTGCGGGAGCCCGCCCTGCCGGCGCTGCCCTCAGCGGCGGCGCCCCGGCTCAGCCGCGCGACTCGTCGGCGGCATCCGACGGCCGCGCCGTACGCAACTCCGCCACGAACCGCTCCACCACACCGCTCTGCCGGGCGAAATCCTCCACCGGCTCGCCCACGATCCGGCCCGCCAGCTCCGTGGCCAACGACCCGACCTGCCCCCGCAGCTCCGCCTCGGCCACCGCACGCTCCGCGTCGATCACCGCATGCCCCGCCGAGACGATCTCCTCACGCTGCCGCTGGCCCTCGGCCCGCAACTCCGCGATCAGCGCCGTGCCCTGCTCAGCGGACTCCTGCCGCAGCCGAGCCGCCTCGTGACGCGCCTCCGCCAGCAGCGCCTCGTACTCCGCATGGACCCGCGCGGCCTCCGCACGCGTCGCCTCCGCCACCTCGATACGGCCCTCGGTGGCCTTCTCCCGCTCCGCGATCACCCGAGCGATCCGCGGCAGCAGCACCTTCGCCATCACCAGGAACAGCAACAGGAAGAGAACCAGCCCCAAGACGAACGGCAAGGGCTCCGGCTTGAGCGGACCAATGTCCAAAGCAATGTCCATGACGTGAAGATTAGTCGAACCACGCCCGCCGCCGCGCGCGCCCCATTAGCAGACTCAACCGCCCCACACCGCACGGCAGTCCCACGATTGGGCGAACCATGACCGGATCACAACCGAAAATCGCACGAACCCAGTAACTTGATGCGGCTGTCACCCACCCCCACCACCCCACGGGCAGCCCCTCCCAGAACCGCCGCACCCCGAAAAGGCACCCCCATGCCCGCCCACGACCCCACCCGCGCCCTCGCCGGCGGCACCGAAGGCCCCGACGCCTTACGCCCCCTCCTCGCCACCGTCCTCGACGCACTCGCCCACGGCGCCACCACCCGCCACGGCCCCCTCCCCGCCGGCGGCCCCCACACCGTCGACCAGCGCGTACGAGCCGTCACCGAACCCGCCATCCCCGAAACCGGCACCGGCGCCCACGAGGCCCTCCACACCCTCGTCCACACTCTCACCGCGGGCACCGCCGACCCCGCGCACCCCCACTGCGCCGCCCACCTCCACTGCCCCCCACTCGCCCTCGCGGCCGCCGCCGACCTCGCCGCCAGCGCCCTCAACCCCTCCATGGACTCCTGGGACCAGGCCCCCGCCGCCTCCCAACTCGAAGCCCGCACCACCCGCGCCCTCGCCGCCCTCGCCTACCCCGACCGCCCCGCACCCGACGCCCTCGTCACCACCGGCGGCACCGAATCGAACCAGCTCGCCGTCCTCCTCGCCCGCGAAGCCCCCGCCCCCCACGCCTCCACGCCGGCCCCCGTCTCCGTCCCCACCCACGGCTCCACTCGCGCCCGCTGCCGCGCCGACCCGCTGCGCATCATCTGCGGCGCCAACGCCCACCACAGCATCCATCGCGCCGCCTGGCTCCGCTGCCGCGCCGACCCGCTGCGCATCATCTGCGGCGCCAACGCCCACCACAGCATCCATCGCGCCGCCTGGCT
>NZ_JOBF01000016.1 GCF_000718635.1 Streptomyces varsoviensis
CCCCCTTGACACCCCCGGCCCCCCGCGTCCTACTTATCTCTGCGCAACTCAATTGACAACGTTGTCACATGCGTTGAGAGGCACAGGATGCGACAGAGACGACGATGGCGGGCGGTCAGCAGACCGGCCGCCCTGCTGGCGGCGGCCGCACTCGTGGCGACGGCACCAGGCATGGCGGCAGGCATGGCAGCAGCAGCCACCCCCACCCAGCCCCACCAATCCCCCCACCCCCACCAGCCCCAAAACCCCACCCAAGAGTTCCACTCCTCCTTCGAGACGGCCGACCCCCAGCCCGACTGGCGAAACACCGTAGAGACCGGCCCCGGCGGCAAGAAGAAAGCGTCCGGCGTCGACGGCGGCTACTCCTCCGGCATACCCGGCAGCGTCACCGAAAAGGTCACCGCCGTACGCGCCAGCGGCGAGAACACCGCCTCCGGCGAGGTCAAGGAGAACCTGCTGGACGGCGAGACCACCAGCAAATGGCTCACCTTCGAGAAAACCGCCTGGCTGGAATTCGACTTGTCCGAGCCGGTCAAGGTCGTCCGGTACGCGCTCACGTCCGCGAACGACGCGCCCGGCCGCGACCCGAAGGACTGGACGCTCAAGGGCTCCGACGACGGCAAGAACTGGACGGCGCTGGACGCCCGTAAGGACGAGTCCTTCGAAAAGCGGCAGCAGACCCGCGAGTTCGGCTTCAAGAATTCCACCGCATACAAACACTACCGCCTCGACATCTCACGCAACGGCGGCGACGCCATCACCCAACTCGCCGAGTTCCAACTGTCGAACGGCGAGGACGCCCCGCCGCCCCCCTCGGACATGCGCACATATGTGGACCGCGGCCCGACCGGCTCCCCCACCGCCAAGGCCAACGTCGGCTTCAGCGGCACGCACGCGCTGCGCTACGCCGGCACGCACAAGGCGACGGGACGCGCGTACTCGTACAACAAGGTCTTCGCGACGCACACGAAGGTCACGCGGCAGACGAAACTGTCGTACAAGATTCTCCCGTCGATGCCGGAGTACGACCCGAATTACCCGGCGACGCACGTGGCGCTGGATCTCGCCTTCACGGACGGTACGTACCTCAGCGACCTGAACGCCGTCGACCAGCACGGCGCCCGGCTGACCCCGCAGGGCCAGGCGGATTCCAAGACGCTGTACGCGAATCAGTGGAACAACAAGGAGTCGCGGATCGGAACGGTGGCGGCGGGCAAGACCATCGCCCGCGTACTGGTGGCGTACGACTCCCCGGCCGGCCCGGCGAAGTTCCGCGGCTGGGTGGACGACATCTCGATCGCGCCGGCCCCGCCGGAAAAGCGGCTCACGCATTTCGCGGACTACGCGCTGACGACCCGCGGCACGAATTCGAGCGGCAGCTTCTCACGCGGCAACAATTTCCCGGCGACCGCCGTGCCCAACGGCTTCAACTTCTGGACGCCGGTGACGAACGCGGGCTCCACGGACTGGCTCTACCAGTACGCGGCGGGGAACAACGCGGACAACCTGCCCGCGATCCAGGCGTTCAGCGCGAGCCATGAGCCGAGCCCCTGGATGGGCGACCGGCAGACCTTCCAGGTGATGCCGAGCGCGGCGGCCGGTGTGCCGGACGCGCGGCGGACCGCCCGCGCGCTCCCCTTCCACCACGAGCGCGAGACGGCGAATCCGCACTACTACGGCGTCACGTTCGACAACGGCCTCAAGGCCGAGCTGGCGCCCAGCGACCATGCCGCGATGATGCGCTTCACCTTCCCCGGCGACGACGCGAGCGTCATCCTCGACAACGTCAAGAACGAGGGCGGGCTCACCCTCGACCCCGAACACGCCGTGATCACCGGCTATTCGGACGTCAAGAGCGGCCTGTCCACGGGCGCCGGCCGGCTCTTCGTGTACGGCGTCTTCGACGCCCCGGTGACGGACAGCGGCAAGCTGAAGGGCGGCGGGGGCGACGACGTCACCGGCTATCTGCGCTTCAAGCCCGGCAAGGACCGCACCGTCACGCTGCGCATCGCGACCTCCCTGATCGGCGTCGACCAGGCGAAGGCCAACCTCCAGCAGGAGATCCCGGCGTCGGCCTCCTTCGCCTCGGTCACCGGCAAGGCCCGCGCCGCGTGGGACTCCATCCTCGGCCGTATCGAGGTCGAGGGCGCGTCCCGCGATCAGCTCACGACGCTGTACTCCAACCTCTACCGGCTCTACCTGTATCCCAACTCCGCCTCCGAGAACACCGGTTCGGCGCACCGCCCCCGGTACCAGTACGCGAGCGCGTTCTCGAAGCCGACGGGCGAGAACACCCCCACCCGCACCGGCGCCAAGATCGTCGACGGCCAGGTGTACGTCAACAACGGCTTCTGGGACACCTACCGCACCACCTGGCCCGCCTACTCCCTGCTGACCCCGAAGCGCGCGGGGAAGATGGTCGACGGCTTCGTACAGCAGTACAAGGACGGCGGGTGGATCTCCCGCTGGTCCTCCCCCGGCTACGCCGACCTGATGACCGGCACCAGTTCCGACGTGGCCTTCGCCGACGCGTACCAGAAGGGGGTGCGGTTCGACGCCGAGGCGGCGTACGAGGCCGCGGTCAAGAACGCGACGGTCGCCCCGCCGGACCGGGGCGTGGGCCGCAAGGGCATGGACACCTCGGTCTTCCTCGGCTATACGAGCACCAAGACCGGCGAGGGCATGTCCTGGGCGCTGGAGGGCTACCTCAACGACTTCGGCATCGCGAAGATGGGCCAGGCGCTCTACGCCAAGACCCACAAGGCGCGCTACAAGGAGGAGTCCGCGTACTTCCTCAGCCGCGCCCAGAACTACGTCAAGCTCTTCGACCCGAAGATCGGCTTCTTCCAGGGCAAGGACGCGGACGGCAACTGGCGGCTGACGCCCGACAAGTACGACCCGCGCGTCTGGGGCCACGACTACACCGAGACCAACGGCTGGAACTTCGCCTTCACCGCGCCCCAGGACACCAAGGGCCTGGCGAACCTCTACGGCGGCCGCGACGGCCTCGCGAAGAAGCTCGACACGTTCTTCTCGACCCCGGAGACCGCCTCCCCGGACTTCGCGGGCTCCTACAACGGCATCATCCACGAGATGACCGAGGCCCGGGACGTACGCATGGGCATGTACGGGCACAGCAACCAGCCCGCGCACCACATCGCCTACATGTACGACGCGGCCGGCCAGCCCTGGAAGACGCAGGCCAAGGTCCGCGAGGTGACCTCCCGGCTCTACCTCGGCAGCGAGATCGGCCAGGGCTATCCGGGCGACGAGGACAACGGCGAGATGTCGGCCTGGTACGTCTTCAGCTCGCTCGGCTTCTACCCGCTGGTGATGGGCAGCCCCGAGTACGCGGTCGGGTCCCCGCTCTTCACCAAGGCCACCGTCCACCTGGAGAACGGCCGCGACCTCGTCATCAAGGCCCCGCGCAACAGCGCGCGCAACGTGTACGTGCAGGGGCTGAAGGTCGACGGCAAGCGCTGGAACTCCACCGCGCTCCCCCACTCGCTGCTCGCGCGCGGCGGGACGCTGGAGTTCGCGATGGGCGACAAGCCCTCCTCCTGGGGCAGCGGGCAGCACGACGGGCCCACGTCCATCACCAAGGGCGACAAGCCGCCGACGCCGCTGGAGGACGCGACCACCCCGAAGTCGGAGGTCGTCCTCACCGGCGGCGGCGACGGCTCGCACCTGGTCGACAACACCTCGGCCACGGACGCGACGTTCACCGCGGCCGAGGTGAGGCCGGGGCGGGCGACGCGGGCGGTGCAGTACACGCTCACCTCGTCGGCGCACGACAAGGCGCCGTCCGGCTGGGTGCTCCAGGGCTCCGACGACGGTGAGCACTGGCGGCAGTTGGACCGGCGGGCGCACGAGTCGTTCCCCTGGGACCGGCAGACCCGTACGTTCACGGTCCGGTCCCCCGGCTCGTACACGCATTACCGGCTGGTGCCGACGGGCAAGGCGACGCTCGCCCAGATCGAGCTGCTGAAGTAGCCGACCACTGCTCGGCCCCCCTTGGCGCCCCGGCGGCGGGATCGCAATCCGCCGCCGGGGCGCGGGGTACGGTACGGCGCGTTCCCCCAGGCCGGGGGTAATCTCCCGGCCGCATGGGCCGGCGACCACGTACGGGGCTGGTTCTGGCATCCGAAGTGGCGCGAAGTCGACACCAAGGACGGGTCGTTCGCGGCCAATGACACGCGACGCTGACCGACCCGGCGGGCAAGGTACGGCTCCAGCAATCAGTCGGCGCTCACGCTTCCTGACAAAACCGATTGACTTGTAAAGGAGTTGTGCAAAGATCCAGGAGCTACCGCGACGCGTCTCATCACATGGAGGCGCGTCGCGACTCATCTCACGACTTCTGGAGATATTGATGACCCTTTCCTCCAGTTCTCCCGGTGCCGCGGCTTCCCCCAACTCCCCCGGCCGTACGCGCAGACGCACCCTTTCCCGGGTCGCCACCGCCGCGTTAGTCGCCGCTCTGGTCGGCACCACCGCCGGCACCGCCATGGCCAAGGACGCGGCGCCGGCCCCGCTCAAGGACACCGTGCGCAAGGCGGCGGAGCACCGGCCCGCCTCGCACGGGGCGCTCAAGTCGCTCAAGGCCGCGGCTCCCGGCAGCGCTCCGATCTTCCCCGTCTCCGCGGTCAACAACTCCGGTGAGCTGTACTTCTACTGGCCGGACGGGCGCGGCGGCCTGGACGCCCGCGACTACGTCACCGACGGCTGGGGCGACTTCAACGCGGCGTCCACCATCGACAACGACAAGGACGACTTCGCGGACGCCCTGTACGCCCGTACGAACAGCGGTTCGCTGATCTACTCGACCGCGACCACCTCGCGCGAGATCCCGGGCGACTGGAACAAGTACGACCTGGTGTTCTCGCCGGGCAACCTCGGCGGCGCGAAGGAGTCGGACCTCCTCGCCCGGGACCGGGACGGCGTGCTCTGGCTCTTCCTCGCCTACCCCGACGGGACGTTCACGGGCGTCGCGCACCGGGTCGGCCCGGGCTGGGGCCAGTACACGGCGATCGCCGGCCAGGGCGACCTGACGGGCGACGGCAAGACCGACATCGTCGCGCGCGACCGCGACGGCGTCCTGTGGCTCTACAAGGGCACCGGCGACTACAACAAGCCCTTCGCCGACCGTACGAAGATCGGCCCCGGCTGGAACCAGTTCAACGCCCTCTTCTCCACCGGCGACGTCGACCTCGACGGCCGCAGCGACCTGATCGCCCGCGACAAGTCCGGCGCCCTGTGGCTCTACAAGGGCACGGGCAGCGCCTCCGCCCCGTACAAGACCCGAGTGAAGATCGGAAACTCCGGCTGGAACCAGTTCAAGCTGCTTTTCTGAGGTAACTGACGTCCCTGGTACGGGGCTGGGTGGGAGATGAGGTGCGGCGGCGCTGACGAGCGTCGCCGCACTCGTCGTTTCGGTGGGGTGGGTCGGTCGGCCGACGGGGCTTGGGGCCGGCCGGCTGGTTCGTGGCGGTGGGCGGAGTTGCCGAATCGACGGGCTGGTGTACCGCACAACCACCGCACAACCACCGGGCACCGCAAAGGCGGGCAGGCCCCCTGGGCACGGCCCGCCCAGGGGGACGTCAGCGGAACAGGCGGAAGAAGCCACGGACCTGCTCGACCAGTGACTCGGGCTGTTCGAGGGCGGCGAAGTGGCCGCCGTGGGGCAGTTCTTCGAACCAGCGCAGGTCGGTGAAGCGCAACTCGGCCTCTCGCCTCGACGGGCGGGTGATGTCGCGTGGGTAGACCGACAGCCCCGATGGCGCGGTCACCTTGTCCCGGAAGTTGGCGAAGCTCTCCCAGTACAGGCGCGCCGACGACGTGGCCGAGGCGGTGAACCAATAGACCGAGATCTCGTCGAGGATCGTCTGCCGCGACAACGCGTCCTCGGGGTGGCCGTCGTTGTCCGTCCACGCCCAGAACTTCTCGGCGATCCACGCGGCCTGCCCCGCCGGGGAGTCGGTGAGGCCGTAGCCGAGCGTCTGCGGGCGGGTCGACTGGATCGCCGAGTACCCCCGGCCGGTGCGCTGCATCTCCTTCTCGGCCGCCAGATTCGCCAGTTCCCCGGGGGTCGGGTCGTCGAACGCGCCCGCCGCCACGGACCCCAGGTTCAGGTGCACGCCGGCGACCCGTTCGGGCGCCACCTCGCCCAGCGCCGCGGACACCGCCGAACCCCAGTCGCCGCCCTGCGCGCCGTACCGCTCGTAACCCAGCGAACCCATCAGCGTGTCCCAGGCGCGCGCGGTGCGCATGACGCCCCACCCGGGCGTCGACGGCTTGTCGCTCCAGCCGTACCCCGGCAGCGACGGCGCGACCACGTGGAACGCGTCCGCCGGGTCGCCGCCGTACGCGCGCGGGTCGGTCAGCGGGCCGATGACCTCCAGGAACTCCAGCACCGAACCCGGCCACCCGTGCGTGAGCACGAGCGGGAACGCGTCCGGTTCCGGCGAGCGGACGTGCAGGAAGTGGATGCCCAGCCCGTCGATCGTGTCGCGGTACTGCGGGAACGCGTTCAGCCGCTCGGCGAACCCGAAGTCGTACTCCTCGGCCCAGCTTCGGCACAGTTCCTGCGCGTACGCCAGCGGCAGCCCCTGCGACCAGTCGTCCACCGGCTCGCGCTCCGGCCACCGCGTACGTCGCAGTCGTTCACGCAGGTCCGCGATCTCGGCTTCGGTGACGCTGACCTCGAAGGGCTCGGCGGTCATGGCAAGGCTCCTTACTGGTCGTCAAGTTACGGGTCGTCAAGTTACTGCGCGTCAAGTTACGGGCCATCAAGGCGTTATCGGATCAGAGGCGGGTGGGTCCGGCATCTCTGAGGCGGGTGGGTCCGGCGTCTCGGAGGCGGGCGGGCCGTCATCGCGGGCTCCCACGCGTGGCGTCGGGTCCGAGGCAGTGATCGGCGGTAGGGCGGCGGACAGCGGCAGGCCGGCGAGTCAGGCTGAGGGCGAGCCCGGCCAGCGGGAGTGCCGCGAGCGCGGCGAGGGCCGCCGGTGCCGGCACGATGCCGGACAGGCCCGCGACGGCGGCCGGACCGATCCCGCCGCCGAGGGCGTTCATGAAGTTGAGCAGGCCCTGCGCGGTGTCGCGGTCGTCCGCGGCGACCAGGTCCGGGGCGAGGCCCACCAGTACGGCTTGGGCGCCGGCGAACCCGCACACGGTCAACGCCGTACCGGCGACGACCGGGATCGGCCCGGAGAAGACCGCGACCACGAGCACGCCGACGACGGTGAGCGCCGCGAGCCCGGCCGTCACCTGCCAGCCGGCGAACCGGTCGGTCAAGGTGCCGACCAGCCGCGCGGTCAGCACCGAGCAGGCGGCGGCCGGGACCAGGAACACGCCGGCTACCAGGGGGCCGCCGCCCGTGGCCTGCTCGATGAGGGACGGGGCGCGGAACAGCACCCCGTAGTAGCCGGCGAAGACGGCCCCGCCGATGAGCCCGGCCGCCAGGAAGCCGCGGGACGCGATCACCCGCCGCGGCACGAACCCGTCGGGCGTGCTGCGCACGCGCCGCCACAGGCCCGCGGCGGCGAGCACCCCGGCGGCGGCCACGGCGAGCGTGACCGGGGCGGGCAGGCCGACCGAGTGCGCCTGGAGCAACGTGATCACGGAGCCGGCGAGCACCGACAGCACGGCCGCGCCGACGATATCGAGGCGCCCGGTCGAACCGTCGCGCTCGGACGAGCCGTTCCGCTCGTCGCCGCCGCTCCGCGTCAGCGCGCGCCGACTCGGCAAGGCGACCAGCAGGAGGGGCAGCGCGAGGACCGGGATCGCGAGCACGGCGCGCCACCCGAGCCATGCGGTCACCGCCCCGCCCAACAGCGTTCCGCACCCCGACGCGGTCGCGCTGGCGGCCGCGATGATCCCCAGGGCGCGGATGCGATGCCGCCCGGGAAGGACGGTGGCCGCGGCGAAGACGGCGATCACGGTCGCGCCCGCCCCGGCGCCGCCGATCAGTCGGCCGACGATCACGACGAACAGGGTCGGCCCGGCTCCGGCGAGCGCGGAGCCGGCGGCGAGCGCCACGACCCCCGCGACGAGGACCTGGAAGGGGTTCCAGCGGACCAGCAGCCGGCCCGCGACCGGCATCGCGAGCGCGGAGGTCAGCGACCACGCGGCGAGAACCCATGCGGTGGCCCCGAACGGCACCGCCAGTGCGCGGCCGATGGCCGGCAGGGCCACCGACGGCGCTCCCAGTGCCACGTACATCGGCAGCACCAGCATCCCCAGCGTCAGCCCCAGCCGGCGCCCGTCCGGAGCGTCGGTACGCTCCGGCGCCGGGGTCCTTGCTGACGGGGTCGTGATCGCATGCGGGGTCACCCCCCGCCGAGTATGTTGTGACATGTGAAAGCTCCTTTGAGTGTAACGTTACGGAGCAGCGAGGAGACACGTCAAATGCAGGATGCGTATTACAGCCCGTACTACAACCCGCTGGTGGTCCAGACGGCCGTCGACCTGGCCAACACCTTGATGCCGATCAAGGGAGAGGACGCGCTGGAGACCGTGGAGCAGCTCCAGAACTTCCTCGACGGTCACCCGGCGGCTGCGCCACCGAGTTCGAGTTCGGCCGCGAGCCAAGGGCCGGGGTCGCAGCCGCGGCATCTCACCCGCGAAGACCTGGCGGAAGTCCGCGCGGTGCGCAAGACCGTGCGTGACGTGCTCGAACGGGCGAACGCGGACCCGGCCGAAGCCGCGGCACTGATCAACGACGGCCTGCGCCGCAGCCGCGCCACCCCGGTACTGCGCCACGAGGACGACCGCTGGTGGACCGAGGTGACCTCCGACACCGACCGCCGCTCCGCGCACCTGGCCGCGACCACGCTCAGCGCACTGGCCTCCGTCATCGCCACACTCGGCCCCGCCCGTCTCGGCGTGTGCGCCGGACCGACCTGCCGGGCCACTTACGTGGACCTCTCGCGCAACGGCTCGAAGCAGTACTGCACCCGAACCTGCGCCCACCGGGCCAGCGTCGCGGCCTACCGGAGCCGACGCAGCTCGCGTTGATCCCGGGCACCTGCCACTGCCCGAGGGGGCCATGGGCGGAGACACCTGCTCGCGCCGGGCTTCGGTGACGCCGAACCGGCGCGGTACGGCGCCGCTGGCGGTGTTGGCCAGGCGTCAGGTCGTACGCGATTCCAAGTACGCACGTCCGGCCGGGCGAATGCCTCGGCCACCATGGCGACCGGTACCCCACACCCCATGTACCAGCCCTGGGGCTCGGCCCCGCGATAGATCGAGCACGCCCCAAGGCGGTCATGGTTGCCGGGCTGAACGGGGCTCACCGCAACGGCGTTGGGCGGGAAGGCAGTCCGCTGTCCACCGGGCCGAACGCCGATAGCGAATAGGGGTGGCGGCGATTCCGGCGCTGGCGGGGAAGTGCTCCGCAGGTCAGCCTTTTCAGCCGCCGAGGGAGGCGCCGAAGGAGGCTTTGGGCGCTGGGTCGTTGAGCGCGTCCGGGCCGAAGATGGTGGAGTTTCTGCCGGTGAGGCCCGAGGGGCTGCCAGGCAGCAGGCTGACCGCGCCGCGGCCGTGGCTCTTGCCTGGTGCGCCTACGGCCAGGTCGGGGGTGCCGTCGCCGTTGTAGTCGCCCTGGGCCAGCGTGGAGCCGAACCGGTCGTTCGGCTCGGCGGCCCCGGCGACGCCCTTGGTGTCGAGGGAGATCGTGCGTGCCGTGGCGGGGCCCAGCCAGTGCGTGCCGCCCCGGATCACCGTGATGGCCCCCGCGCCGTTCTGGTCGTCGCCGACCACCAGGTCGTCGTGGCCGTCGCCGTCGAGGTCGGCCAGTCGCGCGGTGTCGCTCAGGTGCAGCGGGCCCCGCCATGCGACGGCCCCCGTCACGTCAAGGCCGTCCGTGCTCCCCGGGTACGTACGCAGCACCGCGTCACGCGGGCCGTCTCCGAAGCCGGTGGCCAGGAGGACGTCGTCCTTCCCGTCACCGTTGATGTCACCGACCACAGGCGCGTAACCGGCGAACGGAAGCTCCACCCGCTCCCCGGGCCGGGCGCCCTTCAACCCCTCGCGCGAACCGGGCAGGACACCGAGGGTGCCCCCGTCGGCGGGGTCGTCGGCGTGGGCGACGGTGACGAGGTCGTCGTAACCGTCCCCGTCGACGTCGCCGGTCGCGATGCGGTCCGTTCCCCCGCCGCCGCCCGGCGGTGTGTGCACGGTGACGCCCTCGGCACCAGCCGAACGCAGGTCCTTCGCCCCGGAAACCACGGCGACCTGCCTGCCGTCCACCACCGCCACGTCGTCGAGCCCGTCATGGTCGAAGTCCCCCAGCGCCAACTGGCCGCCGAAGCGGCCCCCGGGCGTCGGGGCCGGCGCGTGGAAATCGACGGCGGTGCGCGAGAGCCCGGACCGCGAGCCGAAGACCACGGTCACCGCCCCGGCCCCCTTCTCGCCTCCCGCCGTCCGGCCACTCGCCCCGACGACCAGATCCGCGTACCCGTCACCGTCCAGATCACCGAGCGCGAGCGCCGCCCCGAACCGGTCACCTGCCCGTACGGCTTCGCCGTCGACCGCCCCACTCACGGTCTGGTGACGGCCGACCGTGCGGCCCTTCCCCGAACCGTGGACCAAGGCCACCTTGCCGGCGCCCGCCTGCCCCTGGACCGGAGCGTCGGGCATCCCGACGGCCAGGTCGTCGAAGCCATCGCCGTCGACATCGGCTCCCCGCCCCGAACCCACCGTGGCCACCTGCGGGCTCACGCCGCCCGGGTCCGCCGCCGGCCGGTCGGCCACCCACCAGGCGCCGAGCGCGCCTGCCGCGAGTACGAGCGTTCCCGCGCCGGCCAGAAGCGATGGCCTCCGCATATCCGTCGTCTCCCCATCCCCCGCCCTTACGGTTCACCAGTCGGTGACGGCCGACCAGCATCAGTCCGCGCAAGTTGATCCGTCAACAGGGTTGGTTCACCGCCCGGTTCCGCGTCCGGTATGGCCCGCTTCGCCGGGCGGCAACCCAACTCCACCATCAAGCCATCCCGCGCTACGCCGCCTCCCCCCGCTCGAACGCCGGGTTCGCCGGTGGCGCGAACCACACGATGCGCGCCGTCACCCCGGGTTCCCGACCGAACCAGCAGACCGCCTGCTCCGGCGAGTTGAGCCTGTACTGCGTACGGCCACCAGTACTGACCACGTGCACGCGCCCGTCCTCATGGGCCAACCCCCATGCGACGACCTCCCCGTCCGGGTCCTCCGTGTCCGTGTCCCACTCCTGCACGACGGCGAAGGATCGCGGCGCGCCAATGAGTGCTAGTTCGCACAGTTCCTGATCAAGCGTCAGGGGAACGGTTACGGGCTGCTGTGGGGGTGTTTTGGCCATGGAAGTCTCCCGTCAGGAGGGGGATTTGGACCAGGGCGCGGCAGTGCACGCACGGCACGGCCGCGCCAGCCGAAGTGGCTCGGGTCACACCGTAGCGTGAACCTTGGAATGGATTCCCAGCTTTGCCCGCATAGAGCCCAACACCCTCCATTAGGGTGACGCCAACACGTCTCGCCCTAGGCAGAGAGGGACCGACATGGCCCCGATCAATCGTCCACCGACCGTGCGACAGCGGCGCTTGGGTGCGGAGTTGCGCAGACTCCGTGAACGCACGGACCTGTCCGCAACCCAGGCAGGTGCGCTATCCGGCGCCAACCAGTCGCGGATCAGCAACATGGAAGCCGGCCGCTATGTGGTGAGCGCGGATCGGGTCCGGGAACTGGCCGCTCTGTACAACTGCGCGGATGACGAGTACGTCGCGGCACTCACGGAGTTGACTGGCCGCCAGTATCGAGGCTGGTGGGAGCAGGAGCGGGAAGTTCTCCCCGCCGGCCTCCTCGACCTGGCCGAACTCGAACACCACGCCACGTACGTGCGCATCGCGACCATGGTTCACATGCCCGGACTGCTCCAAACCAGGGACCACGCGCGCGTGCTCTTCGACTCGACGGTCCCGCAGCTTCCGCCGCATGCGGTGGAACACCGACTGTCGTTCCGGATCAGGCGGCAGGGAATCCTCGACGGGGACAATCCGACCCCGTTGACGGCGATCGTCCACGAGGCGGCCCTGCACATGGGATTCGGCGGTCCGGACGTAACTCGGGGCCAGCTCCAGCACCTCATCGAGATGGGCGAGCGCGAGAACGTCACGGTCGTAGTGATCCCGTTCGGCGTCGGCGCGCTCCACGGTTCTGGGCAACCCATCGACTACTTCGGCGGCTCAGTGCCGCAGCTCGACACGGTTCAGCTCGACTCGGACCACGGCAACGTACTACTCGACGCAGAGGCCCACCTCGTGAAATACCGGAGTGTGTTGGACCGCCTCGAAAGCTACGCGCTCAAACCGGAGGCGTCCCGCGATCTGATCCACAGCATCGCTCAGAGCCTCTGAAGGGAAGCAATAGTGCCCGCTCACATCTGGCAGAAGTCCTCCTACAGCCAGGAGGGGTCCAACTGCCTCTACGTCGCCAAGGCCCCCGGCGATTGGCAGAATTCGTCATACAGCGCTCAAGGGGCTAACTGTCTGAACGTAGCCGCCGCAGCCCCCGCCGTCATCAAGCTCCGCGAAAGCGACGCCCCCGACGTCATCGTCACCACCACCCCCGCCAGCCTCCGCACCTTCATACAAGCCGCCAAAGCAGGGCGATACGACTGCCCCCGCTAGACCATTTCCGATGGCTCCCTGTCGGGCGGGGTGGGTCAGGGGTTCTGGGCCGGGCAGGCGTTGGGCGTGGTGCGGCGGCATGAACTGACCGATGCGCAGTGGCGGATGGTCGAGCCGTTGCTGCCGGCCAACGGCCGGCCTGGTGGACAGTGGGCCGGTCACCGGATAGTGGTAAAGGGGGTGTTGTCCCGGGCTCGGCCCGGGGTGCCCCGGACCGGACCTGCCGGAGCGGTACGGGGCCTGGCAGACCGTCGACGTGCGGCATCGCCGCTGGTCGGCGGACGGCACTTGGCAGCAGATCCTGGCCAGGTTGCAGATCGAGGCCGATGCCGGTGATCCGGACGGCACCCTGGCCCGCAAGGTGCAGCGGGAGTGGGCGGCGAACATCGGCTCCACTTCCTGCCGGGCCCCTCAGCATGCGGCCGGGGCCCGGCACTGGCCCCCGCGCGACTTCCCCCGAAACGGGGGCGCGACCGGGCCCGCCCGCTGACCTGGCTCACCTCACCGGGCCAGCGGGGCGACGGCCCCACCCCCGTGCCGCTGCTGGAGACGCTGCGCATTGCCCGCCGCGGGCCCGGCCGCCCGCGCCGCCGCCCGGACCGGGTGCGCGGCGACAAGGCGTACGCCAGCCGCGGCAACCGGCGCCTGCCTACGCCGCCGGGGCCTCAAGGGGACGATCGCCGAGCCGGACGACCAGCGGGCCGACCGCCGCAACCGTGGCCGGGAAGGCGGCCAGCGCTCGACCGCGTTGCGCCGCCGGTACTGGGCTTTCTCGAACGAAGGCGGCTCCGCGCGGTGGCCGGCCGCAACGGCACCCTCACCGTCACCGTGATCGCCATCTGGCCCCGCGACACCATCCAAGAGCCATCAGAAACGGTTTGGTGCTGTATCAGGCGACGTTCGCCTTGGCGACCGCCGCACGCAGTCGCTCGTTGGTGGAGTCGTCAGGCTAGGGGTCGAGGTGGGTTCTCCGGTGTTCCTGCACCGGTGGCGCACCGAGGCCGAGGGCTAGCGCCCCTCCCGGCAAGCTTTGCTCCGTCGCGCCGCCCGGCGCGCACGCCCCCAGCTAGCGCTGGGAGGTGCCCCCGGCGGCGTTGACCAAAAGCCCTGGTAGCTCCGCTACCAGGGCTTCCGGCCGCCGCACGATCGGACGCACCGGACGACGCTCCTTCCGGGCGAACATTGCCGGTCCCGGCACTGGTACGGCGCCCTCGGGTTGGGGGTGGGTTGGCTGCCGCGTGGGGCGGTATTCGGTGTGGGTGGGTGCGGGTTTCGTCTCGGACCCTCCGGGTCCAAGGCGCTGGCAGCGGGAGGGGAGGGGGCCGGGCTGGGGTTCGGTTCGCTGCCTGCGGGTGGGGGTGTGGCTGGGGTTAGGGAGGGCTCGCTGCGCTTCGCCGCTGGCTGCTGCCGCGAAGTGGTGGTGGTGGCGGGGTGGTCGGGTGCGGCTCGGGGAGGGCGCGGGCCTGTGATCAACGACTGGCGGCAGGGGGCGGCGCGCTGCGCTGCGCCGGTAGTTGCGGAGTGCGGGTGCGTTGTAGCTGGAGGTTCACGCCAGTGACGACGGAGGTGGGTCGTGGCTTCGCCGCTGGCTGCTGCCGCGAAGTGGTGGTGGCGGGTTCGTCGGGTGCGGCTCGGGGAGGGCGCGGGCCTATGATCCACGACGATTCGGCAGGGGGCGGCGCGCTGCGCTGCGCCGGGTGTGCTGGCCGTTCGGGTGTCGTTCCCGCCCGTACGGACGGGGCCCACGGCTGGGGGAACGCCACTCTGACGGCGAGTGCGCCCGGTATGCCCGATGTGCCAGGTTCACTGTTCAACAGAGTTGGGTTACCGCCCGATTCCGCATCCCAAAAGGCGCTTTTGTCGGGCGGCAATCGCACTCTACCTGCCAGTAGCCAGCGGCGAAGCGCAGCGGAGCTTCCAGCGGTCCCCACCACCGTCCCACCCGTCGCTACAGGCGCTGTGGCCCCGCAGGGGCCGAGACGAAAGCCGCAGCCAACCGGGCGCAATACCGCCCCACCCGGCGGCTGTCTGTGACGCTCACTCCCACCGACCCGCAGCCAGCGAGCCAACCACGACCCACCTCCGTCGTCACTGGGACGAAACCCGCAGCCACCCACACCGAATACCGCCCCATCGGCGTCAACCGACCGGCGGCAGCCGGACGGTGGCGACGGCGCCGCCGTCAGCGGCCGCGTTCGAGAAGAGCAAGGTGGCGCCGATGACCTTGGCCTGGCCGGAGGCGATGGTGAGGCCGAGGCCGTGGCCGTGGCCGCGTTCGGCTGCTCCGGTGCGGAAGCGTTGGGGGCCTTCGGCGAGAAGGGTGGCGGGGAAGCCTGGGCCGTGGTCGCGGACGACGACGGCCGTGTCCTCGACGGTGATCTCGACCGGGGCGGCGCCGTGCCGGTGGGCGTTGACGATCAGGTTGGCGAGGATGCGGTCGAGCCGCCGGGGGTCGGTCTCCACCACGGCGGGCGGCGCGGCGCCGACGGCGACTGTCGCGTCGAGGCCCGTACGGGCCAGGGAGTCCCGGACCAAGTCGGGGAGGGCCACGGGGCGCAGGTCGGCGTGTTCGGCGCCGGCGTCGAGGCGGGAGATCTCCAGTAGCTCTTCGACGAGGGTGCGCAGCACTCGTACCCGGCCTCTGACGAGATCGGTGGCCTCGCTGTCGGGGAGGAGTTCGGCGGAGGTGACCAGGCCCATCAGCGGGGTGCGCAGTTCGTGCGCTACGTCGGCGGTGAAGCGCTGTTCGCTGCGCAGGCGGTCCTGGAGGCTGTCGGCCATCGAGTCGACGGTGGCCGAGATCTCGGTGATCTCGTCGCCCTCCCGGCCGCCCGTCCCGGTTCTGGCGGCCAGGTCGCCGGAGGCTATGCGCCGGGCCGTACGCGCCACCCGCCGCAGTCGCCGGTTGGGGAGTTCGGCGGCGAGGGCGGACAGGGGGACGATGACGGCGAGCGCGATCAGCGAGTACTCCCACATGTGCCGGTCCAGGGCGCGGCGGCTGCGCTGGTCGGGGCCCATGTCGACCGCGACGGCCACCAGGCGCCCGTCGGGCAGCCGTTCACCGGCCCACATCCGCGGCTGGTACTCGTGGCTCTCGTCGTACAGGTCGCCGCTCCCGTCCTCCCGGATCATGCGCACCAGAGCCGCCGGCATGTCCTCGGGGCCCACCAGGCGCGCCGTACCCCTGTCGCCGCCTTCGCCTTCCGCGAGGGCGGTGTTCAGGGCGTTGCGCGCCTTGGCCCCGCCGTCGTTCATGGACCACTTGTACGTACTGCGGTGCACCAGCAGCCCGACCGTCAGCGCGATGCCGCAGCACGCCGCCGTCACCAGGAGGGCGATCTTCCAGCGAAGTGAGCGCCAATTGAGCAGCGACCGCCAGTTGAGCGACGAGCGCCAGTTGTGCAGCGACCGCCGCGCTCCCATGTCAGCTCCCCAACCCCTCAGCCCCGCATCCCCCTTAACTCCTCAGCCCCTCAGCTTGTATCCGAAGCCCCGGACCGTCTCGATGCGCCCCGCTCCGATCTTCCTCCGCAGCCGCTGTACGCACAGGTCGACCACCCGGCTGTCGCCGTCCCAGCCGTAGTCCCACACGTTGCGCAGCAGGGTCTGCCGGTCCAGGACGATGCCCGGATGCGCGGCGAACTCCAGCAGCAGCCGGAGTTCGGTGGGGGCCAGCGCGACCGGCTCACCGGCCAGGAACACCTCCAGGCCGGCCGTATCGATGGCCAGGTCTCCGAAGACAAGCCGGGGGTTCCGATCGGGACGGGACGGGCTCTCCGGCAGGGGGGCCAGGGAGCCGCCCGGCACGGCCGTCGCGGTGCCGGGCTCCGCCGCCACCGCCGGTACCGGGACCGGCGCGAACGTGGCCCGGCGCAGCAGGGACCGGATACGGGCCACCAGCACGGCGGTGTCGACCGGCTTGACGACGTAGTCGTCGGCGCCCGACTCCAGGCCGGCCACGATGTCCGGGGTGTCCCCGCGAGCCGACATCATCAGGATCGGGGCCGTGCTGGTCTCCCTGATCCGGCGGCACAGTCCGATGCCGTCGAGCTCCGGCAGCATGATGTCCAGCATCATCAGGTCGTGTCCGCCCTGCCGGAACAGTTCGAGACCGGTCAGTCCGTCGGCGGCGGAGGTGACGCGGTAGCCGTAGCGCTCCAGCGCCAGCGTCACCGTCCTGCGGATCACCTCGTCGTCCTCTACGAGCAGGATCGCCACCGCCCCGGGCGCCGGAACGTTTCCCTCGGCCGCTGGAACCGACATCTTCCCCCATCGGACGTGCTGGGTAGTGGGGGACCATGATGCGACGAGGAGGTCACCATTGCCCAATCAGCGCCCGTGGCGGAGGCTTACCCAACAGCGCCCGCCACCGAGGTTGGCCCATTAGCGCCCGCCGGGGGCCCATCAACGCCCGCGACCGCGCCTCGCCCCATCAGCGCCCGTGACGACGGCTCCCCCTCAACTCCCGTGGCCCCCACGCGGCTCGGCACCAGTCAGCGTGCAGCCCTGGCGCGACAGGTCCAGCTTCGACCCCGCCGTCACGCACGCCGCGACCCCGTAGACCTGCTGGCCGTAGCCACGGCCCTTGACGGAGGTCACGGTCCCGTCCGAGCCCACCTCGCACGGGTTGTCGTCGGTGCACTTCTCACCGGCGTCGTTGTGGGTGTTGTGGATACCGACCACCGTGGAGCCGTCGGAGGAGAGCAGCGCCGAACCGGAGGTGCCGAACCAGGGGGCGCAGTCCTCGCTGGTGGCGTAGCGGATCGAGTGGTCCTGCTGGTAGCCGCCCTCCCGCAGGTGCGGGACCACGGCCTCGGCGGTGCAGTGGAAGCGGCGGCTGGGGTAGGCCATGGTCAGCGAATCGCCCGCGCGTACGGGCTCGGACGCGAGCCGGAAGACCTTCGCGCCCTTGGCCTTCAACTGCGCGTAGGTCTGGTCGAGACGGTAGAGCGCGACATCGGTGCCCGTCATCGTCGCGTACACCAGCCGTTTCGCGTGGGCGGTGGTCTTGGGGTAGCCCTGGCGGTCCGCGATCGGCACGTCGCGGTCGGCCGGCTGGTCCGTCAGCGCGGCTCCGGGCGCGGGCCGCTTCCCCTGTACGCAGTGGCCGTTGGTCATCATCAGCGCGGGGTCCTGCGGCCGGGAGGCCGGGGTGCTGACCACCGAGCCCGCGCAGGTGCCCAGGTCCACCGCGCCCTCCACGTTCGGGATCTTGTCGTCGGGCGGCACGTGGGCGCCGCTGATGATGCCGTTGATCCAGTCGGCGTGCCGGGTGACGTCCGTATACAGCGTGTGGCCGCTCGCCTCGTCGGGGCCGCTGACCACACCGGCCACCGCCCATTGGCCGTCCTCACGGACGAGCGCGGGCCCGCCGGAGTCCATGTTCGACGCGGCGACGCGGCCGTCGGCGCTGCCGATGCACAGTTCTCCGGCGTCCGCGTGATTCGGGCACTTCGCGACCGGCTGGACCACGGTGTCGGCCTCCCGGAGCCGTTTCGGGAAGCACGCCGAGTCGTCGAGGTCGTCGCAGGTCATGCCCCAGCCCATGATCCGTACGGGCGCGTTGTCCGCCGGCGTGGCCGAGGCGATCCGCACGGGCTTGGCCCGCACCGGGGTGCGCAGGTGCATCAGCGCCATGTCCTTGCCCCAGAACCCGCCCTCGTCGTCGACGGTCGCCAGCCGGTAGTAGTGATCGACCTCCGCGACCTCGCCGCCGGACGCGGGGTCCAGCGACCCGACCCGGACCTTCCAGCCCTTGGGGACCCCCACTCTCGCCCCGGTCGGGTTCTTCCCGGCGCAGTGGCTCGCGGTCAGCACCCACTGCGGTGCGAGGACCTCCACCCCGCAGCCGTGTCCGTCCGGGCGCGGCGACGCTGGGTAGGAGGGCTGGAACGACCCCATGAACGAGTAGGCGTGGGCCGACTCGGCGCCGCCGAGGATGGCCTGCGCCGGTGGGGCCGCCAGCACGGTCGCGGCCATGGCGGCCCCGACCGTCAGGGCGGCGGCCGCCTTCCGGCTTCTCCAATTGCGCATCAGCGTCTCCCCTTTCGTCCGCCGCGGGCCGTCCCCGCGACCGGCTCGCACGACCGGCTCGCACGGCCGGCTCGCACGGCCGGCTCGCATGGCTGGCTCGCATGAAGGAGGAACGGCGTCCGGCCCGTCCCTTCCGGCCACCGATGCTGGACCCGCCGGACCGCCGGCAGGGCTCACGCGCGTATCAGACGCTCAGCGACGACCGCTCAGTCGTGTATCGCCACAGCCGTGTATCGCCACAGCCGTGTAACGCGGCGTGGGGGGCGACGTACGGAATGCGGAAGGGCCGCGCCCCCTTTCGGAGATGCGGCCCTTCAACTGCCGTACGGGGCTGCCGTACAGGACTGCCGTACGGGACTGCCTACTCGCTGATCAGCGAGCGCAGCACGTACTGGAGGATGCCGCCGTTGCGGTAGTAGTCCGCCTCGCCGGGGGTGTCGATACGGACCTTGGCGTCGAACTCGACGCCGCTGTCCGTGGTGACCTTGACCGTGTCGGGGATGCCGCCGTCGTTGAGGGCGGTGACGCCGGTGATGTCGAAGGTCTCCTCGCCGGTCAGGCCGAGGGAGAGGGCCGAGGCGCCCTCCGGGTACTGGAGGGGGAGGACGCCCATGCCGATGAGGTTCGAGCGGTGGATGCGCTCGTAGGACTCGGCGATGACGGCCTTCACGCCCAGCAGCGCGGTGCCCTTGGCGGCCCAGTCGCGGGAGGAGCCGGAGCCGTACTCCTTGCCGGCCAGGATGACCAGCGGGATGCCCTGCGCCTGGTAGTTCTGCGAGGCGTCGTAGATGTACGAGACGGGGGCGTCGGCGGCGTCCGCGGCCTGGGTGAAGTCGCGGGTGAAGCCGCCCTCCGTGCCGGGGGCGATCTGGTTGCGGAGCCGGATGTTGGCGAAGGTGCCGCGGATCATGACCTCGTGGTTGCCGCGGCGCGAGCCGTAGCTGTTGAAGTCGCGGCGCTCGACGCCGTGCTCGGTGAGGTACTTGCCGGCCGGGGTGTCGGCCTTGATCGCACCGGCCGGGGAGATGTGGTCGGTGGTGACCGAGTCGCCGAGCTTGGCGAGGACGCGGGCGCCCGCGACGTCGGAGACCGGGGAGGTCTCCATCGTCATGCCCTCGAAGTACGGGGGCTTGCGGACGTACGTGGACTCGCTGTCCCACTCGAAGGTGTTGCCGGTCGGGATCGGCAGGGCCTGCCACTGCGCGTCGCCCGCGAAGACGTCGGAGTAGTCCTTGGTGAACATCTCCTGGCCGATGGCGGAGGCGACGACCGTCTCGACCTCGGACTCGGAGGGCCAGATGTCCTTGAGGTAGACCGGGTTGCCCTCGGTGTCGGTGCCCAGCGCCTCGGTGGTGATGTCCACCTTCATGGAGCCGGCGATGGCGTACGCGACGACGAGCGGCGGGGACGCCAGGTAGTTCATCTTGACGTCGGGGTTGATCCGGCCCTCGAAGTTGCGGTTGCCGGAGAGCACCGAGACGACGGCGAGGTCGTTCTCGTTGACGGCCTTGGAGACCTCCTCGGGCAGCGGGCCCGAGTTGCCGATGCAGGTGGTGCAGCCGTAGCCGACGAGGTTGAAGCCCAGCTTGTCGAGGTACGGGGTGAGGCCGGCGCGGTCGTAGTAGTCCATGACGACCTTGGACCCGGGGGCCAGGGTGGTCTTGACCCACGGCTTGCGGGTGAGGCCCTTCTCCACCGCCTTCTTGGCCAGCAGCGCGGCGCCGACCATGACGTACGGGTTGGAGGTGTTGGTGCAGGAGGTGATCGCGGCGACGGCGACGGCGCCGTGGTCGATCTCGTAGGTGACGCCGTCGGGGCCGGTCACGGTGGTCGGCTTGGTCGGCACGCCGTTGTGGGCGGCGGGGGCGTCGGAGGCCGGGAAGGACTCCTTGCCCGCCTCCTCGTCGTCCGCGACGTAGTTGCGGACGTCGGTGGCGAACTGCTCCTTGGCGTTGGCCAGGACGATGCGGTCCTGCGGGCGCTTGGGGCCGGCGATGGACGGCACGACGGTGGCGAGGTCGAGCTCCAGGTACTCGGAGAACTCCAGCTCGCGGCTGGGGTCGTGCCAGAGGCCCTGCTCCTTGGCGTACGCCTCGACCAGGGCGAGCTGCTGCTCGTCGCGGCCGGTGAGCTTCAGGTACTTGATGGTCTCGGCGTCGATCGGGAACATCGCGGCGGTGGAGCCGAACTCCGGCGACATGTTGCCGATGGTGGCGCGGTTGGCCAGCGGCACGGCGCCGACGCCGTCGCCGTAGAACTCGACGAACTTGCCGACGACGCCGTGCTTGCGCAGCATCTCGGTGATCGTGAGGACCAGGTCGGTGGCGGTGGTGCCGGTGGGCAGCTCGCCGGAGAGCTTGAAGCCGACGACGCGCGGGATCAGCATGGAGACCGGCTGGCCGAGCATCGCGGCCTCGGCCTCGATGCCGCCGACGCCCCAGCCGAGCACGCCGAGGCCGTTGACCATGGTGGTGTGCGAGTCGGTGCCGACGAGGGTGTCGGGGTACGCCTGGCCGCCGCGGACCATGACCGTACGGGCCAGGTGCTCGATGTTGACCTGGTGGACGATGCCGGTGCCGGGCGGGACGACCTTGAACTCGTCGAACGCGGTCTGGCCCCAGCGCAGGAACTGGTAGCGCTCCTTGTTACGGCCGTACTCCAGCTCCACGTTCTGCGTGAACGCCTCGGGGGTGCCGAACCGGTCGGCGATCACGGAGTGGTCGATGACCAGCTCGGCCGGGGCGAGCGGGTTGATGCGGGCCGGGTCGCCGCCCAGCTCCTTGACGGCCTCGCGCATGGTGGCGAGGTCCACGACGCAGGGCACGCCGGTGAAGTCCTGCATGATCACACGGGCCGGCGTGAACTGGATCTCCTGGCTGGGCTGGGCGTTCGGGTCCCAGTTGCCCAGCGCGCGGATGTGGTCGGCGGTGATGTTCGCGCCGTCCTCGGTGCGGAGCAGGTTCTCCAGCAGCACCTTCAGGCTGTAGGGAAGGCGCTCGGCGCCCTCGACCTTGTCCAGCTTGAAGATCTCGTACGACTCGTCGCCCACGCGCAGCGTGGCGCGGGCGTCGAAGCTGTTCGCCGACACGACAGTCTCCTTCATGCATGAATTCGCGCGTACTACCGCGATCCTGCCGTCACAGGATCTTGCCGATCCGCTAAGGTCAACCTAAGTTAGGTATGCCTTACTGGCGCGGCAGCGGTACGCCTCTCGGCAGATATCTCGATGTCGAGATAACTCTAGTACATCGCTCCCGCCCGGTCATGCGCCGCCCGGCCCGCGACCGCCTCCGACCGGGCCCACGCGGGACTTCCGGCGGGACTTCCGGCGGGGCTTCAGGTGTTCTGGACATCTTCCTGGGCCTTGGGGCTGGGCGTGAGCGTGTCCGCCGCCTCGCCGCCCTTCTCGGCCTCGCGCTCCTCCTCGGCGAGCGGACCGCGCGCCTCCGCGTCCTCGACCTCGTCGATGACCTCCTCGGCGGCGGTCTCCGCGTGGCCGTGTGGCTTGTGCTCGGGCGGCTTGTGCTCATGCGGCGTGCGCTCGGGCGGCGTACGCGAGGCGTGCTCCCGCGGCTCGTGCCGGTGCTCGTGCTTCTCGTGGCTCATGTTCTTCCCGTGACTCATGAGGGTCCTCCGTACTGCACATGCTCCTCCGCGATCGCCGGAGCGCCAGCCGAGTGCCCCGCGGCGACGCCGGCGAATCACATGGATCGGCGGCACCCATGAATCGCGTGGATCGCCACTCCGGGGCTCCCCCGAATGCCCGTTTAGCACCTTGCGCCCCGGTTAGGAATGGCTTCGAGAGCCAACCGACCGCCAGGAGTGTCCACCGACCCCGCCAGGAGGCCCCCGCCATGTCCGCCAACGGTGCACCGAACACAGCGTCGGAGTCCGCCGCCCAGGTCGACGACGAGCTTTTCCCGCCCTACCGCTTCCAGCGAATGGAGCGGCCCGGTCTGGAAGCGGACATGGAGATCAAGCCGCGCTACCAGGCGAGGAACTACCGGCCCGCCGGCAAACTCACCGGCAAGGCCGCCCTGATCACGGGCGGGGACTCGGGGATCGGCCGCGCCGTGGCACTGCTCTACGCCCGCGAGGGCGCCGACGTCGCCATCGTCTACCTGCCGGCGGAGCAACGGGACGCCGAGCAGGTCCGGGACGAGGTGACCGCGCTCGGGCGGCGGTGCCTGCTGCTGCCGGGCGACCTGTGCGACCCCGAGTTCTGCGCGGAGACGGTCCGCGCCACCGTGGCCGAGCTGGGCGACCTGAACATCCTGGTGAGCAACGCCGCGTACCTCAACAGCCAGACGGAGCTGTCGCAGCTCACGGCGGAGGCGTTCGACCTCGTGTTCAAGACCAACGTCTACGCCTACTTCCACCTGGTCATGGCCGCTCTGCCGCACCTGAAGAAGGGCGACACGATCATCGCGACGGTCTCCGAGGAGGCGCTGAAGGGAAGCGACCTGATGATGGACTACGCGGCCTCCAAGGCCGCGGTGGTCGTCTTCACCAAGTCCATCGCCCCGCACCTCGTCCAGCGCGGTATCCGCGCCAACGTCGTCGCCCCGGGGCCCACCTGGACCCCGCTCAACCTCGCGGGGCAGCGCTTCACCGACGACTACCTCACCGAGCTCGGCACCCAGACCCCGATGGGCCGGGTGGCCCAGCCCGAGGAGATCGCCCCCGCCTTCGTGTATCTGGCCAGCGACGCCGACTCCAGTTACACGGTGGGCGAGACTATCGCCGCGACCGGCGGGTACACCGACAGCCGTTGACGATCGACGACGGCCGGCGCCCGCTGCGGCGCACGCCGCTCCCCGTCACCCTCCGCAGTCCTTGAGGTGGTGGAAGAGGGCGAACCGACAGAGGGTGGGGGGAGGTGGGCACAGGCATCGGGCGGCGGCGGAGATCGCACAGCACAGGCACCACGGACACCACGGACACCACGGCTACCGCGGACACCACGACACCGCGGACACCACAGAGGGAGCACCGGGACCATGACCGACGCGCGCGACCCGCAGGACCCGACCACCGCCCACCCCCGGCCCGACTTTCCCCAGCAGGGCCAGGAGCACCCCGGCTGGACCGGGCCGATGGACCCGCCGCCCGACCACGGCGAGAACTCGTACCGGGGCAGCGGCCTCCTCAACGACCGCAAGACGGTGGTGACCGGCGGCGACTCCGGCATCGGCCGGGCCGTGGCGCTCGCCTACGCCCGCGAAGGCGCCGATGTCCTCTTCACCTACCTCCCCGAAGAGGCGGAGGAGGCGCGGCGCACGACGGCGCTGGTCGAGGACGCGGGGCGGACGGCGATCGCCATGCCCTGCGATCTCCGCGAGGAGTCGGCCTGCCGCGAGGTGGTGGACCGCGCGGCCGGGGAGTTCGGGCGGATCGACGTGCTGGTCAACAACGCGGCCTACCAGATGTCCCAGCCGGACGGCATCGGGGCCATCACCACCGAGCAGTTCGACCGCGTCGTCCACACGAACCTGTACGCCATGTTCTGGCTCTGCAAGATGTCCGTGCCGCACCTGCCCGCGGGCGGCTCCATCATCAACACCACCTCCGTGCAGGCGTACAAGCCCAGCCCCCACCTGCTCGACTACGCGATGACCAAGGGCGCGATCGTCACCTTCACCCAGGGCCTCGCCCAGATGCTGGTGGGCGACGGCATCCGCGTGAACGCGGTGGCCCCGGGGCCCGTATGGACCCCGCTGATCCCCGCGACGCTGCCGGACACCGTCGAGTTCGGGAAGCAGGCGCCGCTGGGCAGGCCGGCGCAGCCCGCGGAGATGGCTCCGGCCTATGTGTTCCTGGCCTCCGCGCACGCCAACTTCATCACCGCCGAGGTCATGAACGCGACGGGCGGCACACCATTGCCGTGACGCACGCGCCGCCGCCGGTACGCGCGTACGCGGTCGCTGCTACGTCCGTACGCCGCCGCTCCCGCGCCCGTACGCCGCCGCGCCGCCCTACGCCCGTACGCCCCACGAGAGGAACACCCCCCATGCGCACCTCAGCCGCTCCCCCGGACCTGGAGAGCCATTCGGCCTGCGTCACCGGCGGGTCGCGCGGGCTCGGCCTGCTGATCGCCGACCGGCTGGCCGCCCGCGGCTGCGCCGTGACCCTGGCCGCCCGCGACGGCGACGAGCTCAAGAACGCCGAGGCGATGCTGCGCCACCGCCACCCGCGGACGGCCGTGCACGGCGTCGTCTGCGACGTGCGCGACCAGGAGGCCGTACGGGCCCTGATGCGCAGGGCGCACGAGGTGGCGGGCGGGCCCGACATCGTCGTCGCCAACGCCGGGATCATCCAGGTCGCGCCGCTGGACTCGATCGGCGCCGAGGAGTTCCGGTCCGCCATGGACACCATGTTCGCGGGGGCGCTGCACACCGCGCTGGAGTCCCTGCCGTATCTGCGGCGGAGCCCGTACGGGGGGCGGCTGGCGCTGATCTCCTCGGTGGGCGGCCTCCTGGGCGTACCGCATCTGCTGCCGTACGCGTGCGCGAAGGCGGCGACGGGCGTGCTCGCGGAGGGGCTGCTCACGGAGACGGCCGCCGACCGGGTGAGCGTGACGGGCGTCTATCCGGGGCTCATGCGCACGGGTTCGCATCTGCACGCCCAGTTCGGCGGCGACCGGTCGAAGGAGTTCGCGTGGTTCTCGGCGCTGGCCGGGGCCCCGCTGATCTCGATGAACGCCCAGCGCGCGGCCGAGCGCATCGTGTCCGGCGTGGTCCGCCGGCGGGCCCGCGTCGTCCTGACCCCCGCGGCCCGCGCCGCCGGCCTCGCCCACGGCATCGCCCCCGCCACCACGGTCCGCCTCAGCGCCCTCGCCGCGCGACTCCTCCCCAAGGGCACCGGCACCCGCGAGCCCCTGCGCGAGGGCAACTCCATCGCCCCGCCCGAAGGCTTCGCCGCCCGCCGGCTGCGCGCCTGGGGCAGCGCCATGAACGACAGGGCGGCCCATGCCTATAACCAGCGGACGGCCTGACTCCGAGGGCCGGCCGGACCGGAGGCCGGGGGCCGGCGGTGCGGGCCCGCGTCCGGCCGGGCCGGCGGACGCTCGGCCCGCCCGGCGGCTGCGCGTCCTGACGATGAACGTCCTCGAACCCTGGTACGCCGACGGCCCGGCCCGGCGGCGCGCCCTCGCCGCCCGGATCGCGGAGGCGGCCCCCGATGTGCTGGCGCTCCAGGAGGTGGTGGCGGACGACCTGCGCGTCCTCGCCGCCGACGGCTGGCGCGTCGTCCCCCACCCGTGCCGGTCCCCGGACGGCGTCGGCGCGGCGCTCGCCGTACGCGCGCCCCTCGGCCGCGTACGCACCGACCCCCTCCAGGTCTCCGACCGGACGCCCCGCACGCCCTGGTGCGGGGTCGCCGCCGCGGAACTGCGCCACGGCGAACCCCTGGGCGGCGTCCTGGTCGTGCACCACAAGCCGAGCTGGCCGTACGGCTTCGAGTACGAGCGGGAGCGGCAGGCGCTGCGGGCGGCCGGGCTCGCGGAGGAGATGCTGGCCGAGAGCGAGGGCCGCCTCCGGCACGCCATCGTGCTGGGCGACTTCGACGCCCGCCCGGACGCGGCGAGCCTGCGCTTCTGGCGGGGGCTGCGCTCCATCGACGGTGTCAGCGTCTGCTACCAGGACGCCTGGGAGTGCGCCCACCCCGGCGACCCCGGTCTCACCTTCGACCCCGGCAACCCCCTGGTGCGCGCGGGCGACATGCCGCTGGAGCCCGGGCGGCGGATCGACTACGTGCTGGCGCGCTGTGGGGCGTACGGGCCGACCCTGCGCGTCACGGCGTGCGAACGGTTCCTCGTGGAGCCGGTCGAGGGGGTGCGGGTCAGCGACCACTACGGGGTGCTGGCCGACTTCGAGGCGCCGGAGCGGAGCCCGGGGGCCTGGGTGTGAGGGGGCGGAGGGCGGCCGGGTTCAGGTGCGGCCGGTGGCGTCGGGTGGGGCGGCTACCGCTTCCAGGTCGTCGAGGAGGCGGGTGGCCGCCACTGTGAGTTCGCCGAGGGAGGCGGTGACCGGGCCGCCGTCCGGGTCGGTGTGGTGCGAGGCGAGGCGGCGGCTCGCCTCCTGGGCCTCGTCCCATGCGCGTACGGCTCGTTCCTCGTCGGCTTCGGCCGGTCCGAACCGGTCGGCGTCGACGGCGCAGACGTCGCCCGCCGCGCGGAGCAGGACGGCCAGCGCGCCCAGCGCCGTCTCGGGAGGGGCGGCGAAGCGGGGGCGTTCGCGAACGGTTTCGGCCAGGGAGCGCGTCAGCGACGCGAGGTGACCGGCCACGCGTTCCCAGCGGAATTCGCCGCCACCCGGCGGGGGATGGGGGGCCGAGCGGCGGAGCCGGCGGCCGGGGTTGAGGCGGCGGCTCTCCTCGGCGCGGCGGCGGGCGGATTCGAGTTCGGCGACCGTCGTGCCGAGGCGCTGGGCCCGCGCGTACCAGTCCTCGGCGGCCGCCGAGTCGTACCCGCTCTCGATACCGTCCGCCGCGTCCCGCAGCAGGTCGGCGCAGTCCGTGGGCACGCGGGCGCGGAGTTGGCGCACGCCGCCGGTGTGCACCGGCGGCAGCACGAGCGCGTTGACGAGGACGCCGACGACCGCGCCGAGCAGCGTCTCCAGGAGCCGGTGGAGGATTTCGACGGGCCCGTACGAGCCGTAGGTGAGGACGAACAGCGCGGCGGTCGGCGCGTACCAGCCCTGTTCGCCGAACCGGGAGTACGTGCCGAGGAGCACCGTGATCGGCAGCGCGATCGCCATCGCGGCCATCACGTCGTGGGTGAGCGTCGCGGCCGCGGCGGCGATCAGGGTGCCCGTCGCGACGACCACGAACTGCTGCGCCGCGGACCAGAGCGAGCGGTAGACGGTGCTCTGTACGAGAACCACGGCGGTCCACGGCGCGAGCAGCGCCATCGGCGCGTGCCACCACCAGCCGGCGAGGGCCCACGCCGCGAGGGCCGCCGCCGCTGCCTTGAGCGCTTGTACGGCCGTGTCGCGTTCCGGGCCCGCGGACTTCGCGGCCCGGCCGGTGGCTCGCGCCACGCCGCGGACCTCGGCGGCGAGGGCGCTCCCCAGCCTGTTGGACATGTGCCGGCCTCCTGGGTCGGGAATGGTGCGCGTTCCCGGGTGGCTGTCTGCGGCGACCTTACACATCTCAGGGGCATTTGGGGGTATTTGGAGTTTTGTAGGCATTCGGCGTGATTCACCCCGGCCGCGGGGACCGCCGGCGCGGGCCGTTCCATGGGGCTATTTTCAGCCAAGATTAGGTTAGGCTAACCTTTGCCGCGTGAAGGTCGGTGAAGAACTCCCCCAGCCCGCGCGTACCCGCGGCCACACGCTCTCCGCCACGGGCGTCACCGTGGCGTACGACGGTGTCGACGTCGTGCACGAGGCGTCCCTCGAACTGTCCCCGGGCCAGGTGACCGTACTGGTCGGCCCGAACGGCAGCGGGAAATCGACGCTGCTGCGCACCGCCGCGCGGCTCCAGCGGGCGCGCAGCGCGGAGCTGACGCTCGACGAGGGGACGGACTGCTTCGCCCTGACACCCCGCGAGTTCTCGCGCCGCGTGGCGCTCCTCCCCCAAGGGCGGCCCACGCCCAGCGGGCTGACCGTGCGGGACGTCGTGGAGTTCGGGCGGTACCCGCACCGGGGCCGCTGGGGCCGCTCCGACCCCGGCGGGCGCGCGGCCGTGGACCGGGCCCTCGGCATGACCGGCGTCGCCGAACTCGCCGAGCGGGGCGCCGAGCACCTCTCCGGCGGCCAGCTCCAGCGCGTATGGCTCGCGGGCTGCCTGGCGCAGGAGACCGGCGTGCTGCTGCTGGACGAGCCGACCACCTACCTCGACCTGCGCTACCAGGTGGAACTCCTGGACCTGATACGGGACCTGGCGGACGAACACGGCATCGCCGTCGGCGTCGTCCTGCACGACCTCGACCAGGCGGCGGCCGTCGCCGACCGGATCGTGCTGCTCGGGTCGGGCCGCGTCATCGCGGACGGCGCGCCCGAGGACGTACTCACCCCGGAGCGGCTGACGGACACGTACGGCATCCGCATCGAGGTCTCCGCCGATCCGCTGACGGGGCGGCTGCGCACCCGAGCGATCGGCCGCTACCACACGCGCCGGGCTGCGGACGGGGACACCGCCGCCCCGGGCGGGGCCCCAGCGCGACAAAGCACCGCGCACCCCGGCGGCACTTCCCCGGACGGCGTCCCGGGCGATGGCGTGCCGCACGACAGCGGCACCGCGTCCCCGGACGGCGTCCCGGCCCGGTCCGGCGCCCCCACCACGTAGGACAGCCAGGCAACACAGCCACTCAAGACAGTCACGCAAGACAGCAAGCAGAACGCGCGCGGCGCACGGCGCGGCGCGCACAGTGAAAGGCTCAGTGCCATCCCATGAGACGATCCCTCCTCGCCACGGCCGCCGTGGCCGCCGCCGCGCTCGCCCTCAGCGCGTGCGGCACGTCCGAGCCGGCCGCGGACAAGTCCGAGAAGAGCAGCGGGCACATCACCCTCACCGGCGCTTCCGGCACGAAGGTGGAGCTCGACGGGCCCGCCAAGAAGGTCGTCGGGACCGAGTGGAACGTCGTCGAGCACCTCGTCTCGCTGGGCGTACAGCCGGCCGGCGTCGCCGACGTCAAGGGGTACAAGACCTGGGACAAGGCCGCTCCGCTGAAGAACGAGCCGAAGGACATCGGCACGCGCGGCGAACCGAGCATGGACACCGTCGCCGCCATCGCGCCCGACCTCATCGTCGCCACCGACGGCCTCCCCAAGGCCGCCATCGCGCAACTGCGGAAGATCGCCCCCGTACTGGACGTGAAGTCCGCCGACGGGTCCGACCCCATCGGGCAGATGACCAGGAACCTGGATCTGATCGCCCAGGCCACCGGCACCACGGAGCAGGCCGGCAAGCTCAAGCAGGGCTTCGAGGCGAAGCTCGCCAAGGGCCGGGAGGAGCTGGCGAAGGCCGGGCGCACGGGCACGAAGTTCGCCTTCGCGGACGGGTACGTGAACGGCGGTCAGGTGTCCATCCGCCCGTACCTCGGCGGCTCGCTGATCGGCGCGGTGAACGACAAGCTCGGACTGAAGAACCCGTGGCAGCTCAAGGGCGACCCGGCCTACGGGCTCGGCTCCACCGACGTCGAGGGGCTGACCAAGCTCGACAAGGACACCGAGTTCGGGTACATCGGCAACGACGACGACAAGAGCAGCTCACCGTTCTCCGGCGCCCTCGCCGACAACGCGGTGTGGAAGTCGCTGCCGTTCGTGAAGGCCGGCACGACGCACCGGCTGCCCGACGGCGTATGGATGTTCGGCGGCACGGCCTCCATGGAGTCGTACGTCGACTCCGTCGTCGCCGCGCTGAAGAAGCGATGACGGGGCGCGCGTAGACATCATGGCCGTCACCACCCCCACCGCACCTCCCGCCTCCCCCGCGGCCGCGGCCCCCCGGACGGGCGGCGCGGTCGTGGTGACGGCCGCGCTCGTCGCGCTGGTCGCCGTCCTCGCGGTCGTCGACATCACCCAGGGCACCTCCGCCGTCGGCGCGGCCGAGGTGTGGAAGGCGTTCACCGGGGGCGCCGACCCGGCGGACGCGTCCGTCGTCGTCGCCTCCCGGCTGCCGCGCATGGCCGCCGGGCTCTTCGTCGGCGCGGCGCTCGGCATGGCCGGCGCCGCCCTCCAGGCCGTCAGCCGCAACGTGCTCGCCTCGCCCGACACCCTCGCCGTCAACGCCGGTTCGTACTTCTCGCTCGGCCTGGCCGCCGCGACCGGCGTCTCGCTGCCCGTGTTCGCGTCCTCCGGCGTCGCCTTCGTCGGGGGCCTGGCGGCCGCGGCGCTCGTCCTCGGGCTCTCCGGCCTGGGCGCCGGGACCGTACGGCTGGTGCTCGCGGGCAGCGCCCTGACCCTCGGCCTGGCCTCCGTCACGGGCGGGCTGCTGCTGCTCTTCCCCGTACAGACGGAGGGGCTGTACGCGTGGAACCAGGGCAGCATCGCGCAGAACGGCTTCGGCGGCGTGCTGTGGATGGTGCCGCTCGCCGTCGCCGCCCTGGCCGGGCTGCTGCTGATCGCCCGCCGCGTCGACGCCCTGGCCCTCGGCGACGACGCCGCGCGCGGCCTCGGCGTGCCCGTACGCGCCACCCGGGTGACCACCGTCGTCCTGTCCGCGCTGCTCTCCGCCACCGCCGTCACCCTCGCCGGGCCCATCGGCTTCGTCGGGCTGTGCGCCCCCGCCGTCATCCGGCTGCTGGCGCGTCGCTACCGCGGACTCACCCGGGTACGGCCGAGCGTCGTGCTGTCCGCCCTGGCCGGCGCGGCCCTCGTGCTCGGCTCCGATGTCGCGCTACGGGCGCTGGTGTCGGCGGACACGTCGGTGGCCGTGCCGACCGGCGTGGTCACCAGCCTGGTCGGCGCCGTCTTCCTGGTGGTGCTCGCGACCCGGGGCAAGGACACCGGCGCGGCCGCCCCGCCCGACCGGCTGCGCATCCGTAGCCGGACCGTCTTCCTGACCGTGACCGTGGTGCTGGCGGCGGCGCTGATCGCGCTGGCCGTCGCCGCCGTCCTGCTCGGCGACTCCAAGCTGCTGCTCGGCGATGTCATGAACTGGACGCAGGGCAGGGCCGGCCGGGCCGTCTCCTTCGTCCTCGACACCCGCGTGCCACGGGTGCTCGCCGCGCTCCTCGCGGGCGGGGCCCTCGCCCTGTCCGGCACCCTCGTCCAGGCCGTGACCCGCAATCCGCTCGCCGAACCGGGCGTCCTGGGCGTCTCCGGCGGCGCCGCGCTCGGCGCGGTGATCCTCGTGACGACCGTGCCGCAGGCCGGCCCGACGGGCCTCGCCGCCGCGGCCTTCGCGGGCGCCGCCCTCGCCTCCGCCCTCGTCTTCGGGCTCTCCGCGCGCGGCGGCTTCCGGCAGAACCGCCTGGTCCTGGTCGGCATGGGCGTCGCCACCGCGAGCGCCGCGCTGATCAGCCTGTTCATCGTCCTCACCGACCCGTTCAACGCCACCAAAGCGCTGACCTGGCTCTCCGGCTCCACGTACGGGCGCACGCCGCCCGATCTGCTGCCGCTCGCCATCGTCCTGCTGGTGGCCGTCGCCGTGGCGGCCGTCCGCCGCACCGAACTCGACCTCGTCTCCCTCGACGAGGACACGCCGCGACTGCTGGGCCTGGGGCTGTCCCGCTCCCGCCTCGGTTTCCTGGTGCTGGCCGTACTGCTCAGCGCCACCGCCGTCGCCTGCGCGGGCACCATCGCCTTCGTCGGCCTGGTCGCCCCGCACGCCGCGCGCGCCCTGGTGGGCCGTCGGCACGTACGGGTGGTGCCGGTGGCGGTGCTGCTCGGCGCGGTGCTGGTGGGGACGGCGGACATGCTGGGAAGGACCGTGATCGCACCGGCCCAGCTCGGCGCGGGACTCCTCACGTCCGTCATCGGGACGCCGTATTTCCTGTGGCTGCTGGTGCGGACTCGGACGGCGGGGCGATAGCGGAAGGGGCTGGGCCCTGCGGGCGGGACGGGCCCCGGATATTGGGCCGGATGCCGGATAGGTGCCGTTGACAGGCATCCGGGGCCACGGGAGCCTGTTCGGGTATCGATTCATTCCGTCATGTCTTTATCGGAGGGGTTGTCATGAGCCCCATGAATCGCGGATTCCCGTCCATCAGCGTGCCCCGCTCCCCCAGCCCCTGCCCCTGCCCCTCGTCGGACCGGACGATGGAGGGCGTCTTCACCGAGCTGTACGACAACGACACCTGGAACCTGTATCTCGCGGGCGCGGAAGAGCGGGGCAGCGGCGGCGACGAGAAGGACACGTCGCGTTCGGGCAACGGCTCGAACCTGGCCCAGACCGCCACGCTCCGCGCCGAGCTGCCCCGGCTGCTCGCGCGGCTCGGCGTCCGTACGCTGCTCGACATCCCGTGCGGGGACTTCTACTGGATGTCCCGGCTGGACCTCGGGCTCGACGCCTATACGGGGGCCGACCTCGTGCCCGAAATCGTCGAGCGGAACGCCCGCGTTTTCGCGCGGCCGGGCCGCGAATTCCGCGTTCTCGACATCACGCGGAGTCCGCTTCCGAAGGTCGACATGGTCTTCTCGCGGGACTGTCTGGTGCACTTCAGCGATTCGGCCGTGCGTGCCGCGCTGGAGAACGTCAAACGCGGCGGCTCCACGTATTTCGCGACGACCACCTTCACGGACCGCACCGACAATGCCGCCGATATCGAGACCGGCGGCTGGCGCTCGCTCAACCTCACCCTCCCGCCGTTCTCCCTCCCCGCGCCGAGCCATGTCATCAACGAGAACTGCTCGGAGGTCTATGTGGCCCAGGAAGGCGACACGGGCGTGCGGTACGACTTCACCGACAAGTCGGTCGGCGTCTGGCGCGTCGCCGACCTGTAGCCACGGCCCCGACCTTCAGGCACGACTGAGGTCGCAGCACGGGTCAGTGAGGCCCGCCGGCCGCCTCGTCGGCGGTGCCGCCGAACGCGTCCACGATCTTCCAGGCGTCGCGGCACATGGTCTGATGGCATCGCTCGCCGAGCGCTTCCTGGATGCGCCGCTCCACGGCGGCGGCCCTGCGATCGGCGTCCTCCCAGACACGGCGCCCCTGGTCGGTCAGCTCGATGAGCTGGACGCGCTTGTGGACCGGATGTCCGCGGCGGCGCACATGACCCGCCTTGAGCAGCGGGGCCAGGCTCTGCGCCACCGTCTGCGGGCGCATCCCGGCGTCGCGGGCGAGGTCGGCGGTGCACCTCGGGCCGTGCACCGCGAGCCGGTTCAGCGTGCCGAACTGGCTCATGGTCAGGCCGAGCGGATTGAGCTCGTCGTCCAGGGCCTTCAGCAGGGTCCTGTTCACCTGCCACAGGGCGTATTCGAGCCGCCCCTCGTGCGCGTCGCTGACGGTCTCGACGCTCGACGGCGTTCGGGGCATCGCTGATTCCACCTCTCGTGCTCGCCCAAGTTTCGCATGACCGGTGCGCCGGCCTGGAGTTTGACCGGCACAAGATGACAGGCCTACTGTCAACTTAACAGTAAGCCTGTCACATGCCTGCCACAAACTCAGGAGCACCTCCATGCCCACCACCGATCCCCGCCCGGCCTTCCTCCTCGTCCACGGTGCCTGGCACCGGCCCACCTGCTGGGCCCCGCTCCAGGAAGCCCTCACCGCCGACGGGTGGCAGTCCCGGACGGTGGCCCTGCCCAGCGGCGGCCCGCAGGGCACGCCCAGCGCGGGCATGTACGCCGACGCCGAGGAGGTGTCCGCGCGGCTGCGCGAGACAGCGGGCCCCGTGGTCGTCGTCGGCCACTCCTACGGCGGCTTCCCGATCACCGAGGCGGCGGGCGACCACCCGAACGTCACCCGCCTCGTCTACCTCGCGGCCTACGTGCCCGAGGAGGGCGAATACGCCCGCGGCATGCACGGTATCCCGCAGCGCGACGACCTCGAAGGCTCCGCCCCCGGCTTCGAGGACCCGCGCTCCGGGCTCTACCAGGACGTGCCCGAGGACCTGGCCGAGCGCGCCATCGGCGAACTCGTCGAGCAGAGCGTGCGGTCGTTCCACGAGCCGCTCACCAAGGCGGCCTGGCGGACCGTTCCCTCCACGTACATCCTGTGCGAGGAGGACCGGGCCCTCCGCCCGCCGATGCAGGAGAAGATGGCCGCGCGCACGAGCCGTATCGAACGCCTCGCCACGGGCCACTCCCCCTTCCTGTCCGCCCCCGCCGAACTGGCCGCCCTCCTCGCCCGTATCGCCTCGGCCGAGGACTGACCCCGCCCGGCCTCTCGTCAACGGCCGCCCGCCGTACGGGCCGTCAGCGCGTCCGGCGCGGGGAGCGGTTGCGGGCGCCCCGGCTGCCGAGCCGGTGGCGGGCGCGTCACATCGGCAGGGACAGCAGCCGCATCGGCCCGCTCGGCCACACCACCCCCTCCTTGATCGGCAGCCACATCGAGCGCAGCGGCATGACGATCGGCCCGCCGGGCTGCTCGATCTGTACGTCGCCCTCCAGGAGCCGCCAGCCCAGCCGCTCGTACACGGGGACGCGGTCCGGCCGGCAGAAGAGGAGCCCGTACTCCAGCCCCCGCCCGCGGCCGTGCTCCACCGCGGCCGCCACGACGCTACGGGCCAGCCCGCGCCCCCGCTGGTCGGGCGCGACGATGACGCTGCCGATGCCCGCGGCCCGTATCCGGGCGTCGCCCACCGCCAACGGCACCGGCACATAGCCCGCGTGCGCCACCAGGCGCTCGCCGAGCCGCACGCCGAAGTGCTCCCGCGTGGGCCGCCAGACCAGGCCCGACCCCTGGACCTCGAAGGGGTCGGGGACATCCCCTCTGATCTCGTCGAACTCGCTCCCCGTGTACCGCGCGAGCCGCGTGACGGCCGGCGTCGGTCCGTACATCGGATACCGGTTCATCCCCGCATGATGACGGCCCGAGCCCGCATCCGGCACCACTCCGATCCGCTCCGGCTGGGGGATTTCCCCCAGCCGGAGTTGGTGGTCAGCCGCGTTCCGGGGCGGGCCGCGGGTGCCTAGCGTGGCTGTCCATGAGCGCACACATACGACTGTGCGCCGGGGAGTTGTGATGATCGAGATCCGGAATCTCACCAAGCGCTACGGCTCGACGGTCGCCGTCGACGCGCTGAGCTTCGACGTGCGACCGGGCAGCGTGACCGGCTTCCTCGGCGCGAACGGGTCGGGCAAGTCCACCACGATGCGCCTGGTCACGGGGCTGGACGCGCCGGACGCCGGGCAGGCCCGGATCGGGGGGCGGGCCTACCGGGAGCTGCGCCGGCCGCTGCGCGAGGTGGGGGCGCTGCTGGAGGCGCGTACGTTCCATCCGGGGCGCAGCGCCTACCACCATCTGGCGGCGCTGGCGGCGGGCAACTCCATCCCCCGCCGCCGCGTCGACGACGTGCTCGCCACCGTAGGGCTGAGCGGCGTCGCGCGGCGGCGGGCGGGCACGTTCTCGCTCGGCATGACACAGCGGCTCGGCATCGCGACGGCGCTGCTGGGCGACCCGGCCGTGCTCCTCTTCGACGAACCGGTCAACGGCCTGGACCCGGCGGGGGTGCGCTGGATAAGGGAGTTGATGCGGTCGCTGGCGGCGGAAGGCCGCACGGTGCTGCTGTCGAGCCACCTGATCAGCGAAATGGAGCTGACCGCCGACCACTTGGTGGTGATCGGGCGGGGTCGGCTGCTCGCCGACACGTCTGTGGCCGAACTGACGGCACAGGGACGGACGTTGGAAGAGGCGTTCTTCCAACTGACCGGCGGAAGCGTCGAGTATCGCGGCACTGACACTGACACCGGCCCCCCATCTCGCGCCGAGCGGACGGGGCGGACGGAGTGGACCGCATGACCGCGGCGGCAGCGGGGCTCCCCCGCGTTCCGGCCGAGCCGCGCCGCGCCTTCCGGCTTCACGGGCACCACGGTGGCGAAGTCCCTGCCCACGATCATCGCGTCCAGCTCCCTCGCCGTGGCCGAACCCGACCCCGACACGCTCCACCCCTGGGCGGGCTTCGCCGTGCTGTGGCTCTACGTCGCGACCGTTCTCGTCCTCGGCGACCGAATACTGGCGGCGGGATGTCTGACCCCTCGGCCGCGCGCCACGAGGGCGGGGCAGCGCCGCGTAGTCATCGCCGAAGACGCCCGCATATTGCGGGAGTTGCTCGCTCAGTTGCTGGCCGACCGCGGCCACGAGGTGTGCGCCTCGGTCGCCGACGCCGAGGCGCTGCGCGCGGCGGTGGCCGAATACCGGCCGGATGTCACGGTGGTGGACATCCGGATGCCGCCGACCCACACCGACGAGGGGCTGCGGGCCGCCATCGACATTCGCGGCGCGTACCCGGGTACGGGGGTGCTGCTGTTCTCGCAGTACATCGAGACGCGGTACGCCACCCGGCTGCTGGCGGCGGGTTCGGCGGGCGTCGGCTATCTGCTCAAGGACCGGGTGGCGAACGTGGCCGAGTTCACCGACGCGCTGACCCGCGTCGCCGCGGGCGGAACCGCCCTCGACCCCGAGGTCGTCACACAACTGGCCGCCGCCACCCGGCGCGCCGAGGACCTGGCGGCGCTCACCCAGCGCGAGCGGGAGGTGCTGTCCCTGATGGCCGAGGGCCGCTCCAACGCGGGCATCGCGCACACGCTCACGGTGACACCGGGGACGGTGGAGAAGCATGTGGCCGCCATCTTCACGAAGCTGGGCCTGCCGGCGGCGGAGGAGCAGAACCGCCGGGTGCTGGCGGTGATCCGGTACTTGGGGTCGTAGGCGCGCGAGGCCGTGCGGGGCGTGGGGGCCGTACGAGCTGTGGGGCCGTAGCCGTAGGACGGGCCCGTACGCCTCTTACGGCCGTACGAACGCACGACCGGCCCACACCGCCCCCGGGGGCCAGGGCCGGGCCTCATCCCGGGGCGAGCCCGGTTCGGATGAGGGCCAGGATCTCGTCGTCGGCGAGGCCGAGGGCGCGGGCCTGGGCGACGAGGTCGCGGGCGCCCTCGATGAGGCGGGCACGGGAGGGGGAGGCGCCGGCGGTGATGACGGCGCCGCGGCCGCGGCGCAGTTCCAGCAGCCCTTCGTCGCGCAGCCGCTGGTAGCCGCGGAGCACGGTGTGGACGTTGACGCCGAGGGAGAGGGCCAGTTCGCGGGCGGCGGGCAGGCGTTCGCCCGTACGGACCGAGCCGTCGGCGATGGCGCCGCGGACGCAGCCGGCGATCTGGTCGCCGAGCGGCACCGGCGAGGCCGGGTCGACGCGGAAGAGCACGTCACCTCCCGCCGGCGCGGCGGCCGGCGGCGGGCCGCCGGTCGATGAGGGAGTTGAGGAGGCCGGCGGCGGTGCGGGCGTCGTCGATGGAGACGAGGAATTCGCTGCCGGTGGCGAGCCGCAGGCTGATGGCCTCGCCGGAGCGGAGCACGATGCCGCTGACGCCGGGGTGGACGCGGTAGCCCCAGCCGAAGTTCTTGAAGACGCGGATGTCGCGCACGCGCGCCTCCTCGATGCGGCTGAGCGGTATGCGGACGCGCGGGAGCGGCAGGACGCGCGGGGCGAGGCTGAGGCCGCGCCGGTCGACGGTGACGCGGAGGCTGCCGAGCATGGCGGCGGTGAGACCGAGCAGGAGCGGCGCGATGGCCGGGCCGGTGCCCACGGTGAACACGAGGACGAGGCCCGCGCAGAACGCCGCGACGCCGATGACGGCGGCGGGCATGGAGCCGATGGAGCGCGTCCAGGCGGCGCGTTCGCCGGCGGCGAGGCCGAGCCGTTCGGCCTGGGGCGCGGCGTCCCGCGGCCCGGGGCCGGCGGGAGCGGGGAGGAGGCCGGCGACGAGCCAGCCGATGGCGGCGACGGCGGCCGCGAGGCCGAGGGCGACGGCGATCTGCCACGCCGGGAACCGCACGTCGGCGGCGTCTGGGACGTCCGCGCTGACGTAGAAGATCGCGACGAAGAGGTAGCCGAGGAGGCCGGCGACGGCGTAGCCGATCGCCGTGATGCCGCGGCGGGCGCGGAGCGGGGCGCCGGAGAAGAAGTTGATGGCGGCGAAGACGGCTCCGGTGAGGAGCATTCCGATGACCGGGACCCAGATGGTGGCGGCCAATGAGGTGAATCCGTCGGGCTCGCCGCCGGAGCCGAAGTGGGTGGCCATGGGGTCGGGGAGCCGGTGGCGCAGCGAGGCGTACACACCGGCTACGACCAGGGCTCCGGCCAGGAAGGGCAGGGCCGCGACGGCGGCGGCCCGGGGGCTGCGGTGCGGGTCGGCTGCTGCCGAAGCGCGCGTATCAGTCATGGTGAACCTCCCGTTGTTCGTATAGTAGTAGAACAACTGTCGATTGAGAAGGAATCTCATATCTGAGATACCGTCTGTCGCATGACAGACGCGTACCTCGCCCGCATCGGCAAGCTCATCCGCGACGCCCGACAGCACCGGGGATGGACCCAGACGCACCTCGCCGAGGCGCTCGGCACCAGTCAGAGCGCCATCAACCGCATCGAGCGCGGCAACCAGAACATCAGCCTTGAGATGATCGCCCGAATCGGTGAAGCGCTCGACAGTGAAATCGTCTCCCTCGGGTACGCGGGGCCCATGCATCTGCGCGTGGTCGGCGGGCGCCGGCTCTCGGGCGCCATCGACGTGAAGACGAGCAAGAACGCGTGTGTGGCGCTGCTCTGCGCCACGCTCCTCAACGCGGGCCGCACCACGCTGCGCCGGGTGGCCCGGATCGAGGAGGTCTACCGAATCCTGGAGGTGCTCGGCTCCATCGGCGTCCGGGCCCGCTGGATCAACGACGGCAACGACCTGGAGATCGTGCCGCCGGCCGAACTGGACCTCGCCGCCATGGACACCGAGGCGGCCCGCCGCACCCGCAGCGTCATCATGTTCCTCGGCCCGCTGCTGCACCGCCTCGACCGGTTCAAGATCCCGTACGCGGGCGGCTGCGACCTCGGCACCCGGACCGTTCAGCCGCACATGACGGCGCTGCGCCACTTCGGCCTGGAGGTGACGGCGACGGACGGCACGTACCACGCGGAGGTCGACCGCTCCGTGGCCCCCACCCGCGCCATCGTGCTGACCGAGCGCGGCGACACGGTCACCGAGAACGCGCTGCTGGCCGCCGCCCGGCACGAGGGCGTCACCGTCATCCGCAACGCCAGCTCCAACTACATGGTCCAGGACCTCTGCTTCTTCCTGGAGGAGCTGGGCGTACGGGTCGAGGGCGTCGGCACCACGACGCTGACCGTGCACGGCGTGCGCCACATCGACCGGGACGTGGACTACGCGCCGTCGGAGGACCCGGTCGAGGCCATGAGCCTGCTCGCGGCGGCCGTGGTGACGGAGTCGGAACTGACGATCCGTCGGGTCCCGGTGGAGTTCCTGGAGATCGAGCTGGCGGTCCTGGAGGAGATGGGCCTCGACCACGAGCGCACCCCCGAGTACCCGGCCGACAACGGCCGCACCCGGCTCATCGACCTGACCGTACGCCCGTCGAAGCTGCGCGCCCCGATCGACAAGATCCACCCGATGCCGTTCCCGGGGCTCAACATCGACAACGTCCCCTTCTTCGCGGCCATCGCCGCCGCCGCCCAGGGCCAGACCCTCATCCACGACTGGGTCTACGACAACCGCGCCATCTACCTCACCGACCTCACCCGCCTCGGCGCCGACGTCAAACTCCTCGACCCGCACCGCGTCCTCGTCGAAGGCCCCACCCGCTGGCGCTCCGCCGAAATGATGTGCCCCCCGGCCCTGCGCCCCGCCGTCGTCGTCCTCCTCGCCATGATGGCCGCCGAGGGCACCTCCGTCCTGCGCAACGTCTACGTCATCAACCGCGGCTACGAGGACCTGGCCGAGCGCCTCAACTCGATCGGCGCCCAGATCGAGACGTTCCGCGACATCTGAGGGCGCTCGCGGGAGCCGCGTCGCCGGGGGCCCGGCCGTTGGAGACAGTCGGGTCTTCGGGGGCCTGGTCTTCGGGGGCCTGGTCTTCGGGGGCCTGGTCTTCGGGGGCCGGGTCCGTCGGGGGGAGGAGGGGCCAGGTCACCTGGGTCAGGTCGGGCAGGAGGAGGTCGGCGCCGGTCAGGGCGGCGGCGGATTGTGTGGTCGTCAGGCCGACGCAGAAGGTTCCGGCGCTCTTCGCGGCGCTGATGCCGGCCGGGGCGTCCTCGAAGACCACGGTCCGGGCGGGTTCGGCCTTGAGGGCGGCGCAGGCCGCGAGGTAGCCCTGCGGGTCGGGTTTGCCGCGGGTCACGTCGTCGGCGGTGATGAGCACGTCGAAGGCGCTCAGCACGCCCAGGGCGTCGAGTTCGGCGCGGGCGTAGTCGCGGGGGCCCGATGTCACCACGCCCAGCGGGACGCGCTGCCGTCTCAGCCGGGCCAGCAGGTCCAGGGCCCCGGCGACGGGCTCGACGGCGGGCAGGTCGGGCGCCTCCGAGTACGAGACCACCTCCGCGTGCAGCTCCTCCAGCGTGTGCCCGCGGAAGGAGTGGAGGTGGTCGGCCAGCGCCTCCTTTCCGGGGCGCCCGGCGAACCCCCGCAAAGTGTCGTCGTCATGCGGCACCTTGTGACGCCTGAAGAGGCGGGACCAGGCGGCCCGGTTGCGCGGCTCCGTATTGATCAATGTGCCGTCGAGGTCGAACAGAGCGGCTGTGTGCATGAGCGATCTCCTGTTTCGTGGGTGGCTTCCGTAGGCGCCTGTCGTCTGCGTCTTCCTTATGTCTCTTCCGCCCCCGGGGCGAGCAGCCCGGCGAGACACGCCGCCGTCACCGCCAGCGCGGGCACCACCAGCAGCGCCGTACGCAGCGAGCCGAGCGACGCCAACGAGCCGATCAGCGGCGGCCCGGCCAGGAACGCCAGGTAGCCGGTCGAGGTGACGGTGGCCACGGCCGTACCGTGCGCGCCGGCGGGTCGGCGCCCGGCCCCGCTGACGACCAGCGGGAAGGAGGCGGCGATGCCCAGGCCCACGGCGCCGTAGGCGGCCACCGCGACCAGGGGGTGCGGGGCCAGGAGAGCGGCCGCCGCCGCGCATCCGCTCAGCACGGCCCCGTACCGCACCGTCCTGACCGGCCCCAGGCGCGCGGCGGCGCGGTCCCCGCCGAGCCGCCCCGCCATCATGGCCAGCGCGAAGACGGCGTACCCCGTACCGGCCAGCCCCGGCCCGGCGTGCAGCGGGCCCGCCAGGTAGACGCTGCCCCAGTCCGTCATCGCTCCCTCGATCATCAGCACGGACAGGCCCAACGCGCTGAGCAGCAGCAGGCGGAGGGGCAATGGGTGAACGGTCAGCCGTCGGCCGCCGCGTGGGCTGGGCCGGTGGGTGGTGGCGGCGGGGCGCAGTGCAGCGCCCGCGACGCCTGCGGCCGCGGCCGTCACGAGCGCCGTGCCCGCGAACTGGGCCAGCGGTGTGAGGCCCAGCGCCGCGGCGGCCGTGCCGAGCAGTGCGCCCGCCAGCGCGCCCGCGCTGTAAAGACCGTGGAACGAGGATATCCGGGACCGGCCGGAGCCGCGCTCGACGTCCACCGCGTGGGTGTTCATCGCCACGTCGAGCGAGCCCACCGCCGCTCCCAGCACGGTCAGGCTCGCGGTGAGCCCGGTCAGATCACGGGCCAGCGCGGGCAGCACGATGGCGGCCGCGTACCACACCACGGCGACACGGGCGACGGCGTGGCCGCCGAACCGGTTGACCAGGACGCCCGCCACCGCCATCGCCGGCAGGGAGCCCAGCGCCACGCCCAGGAGTGCCACGCCGAGTTCGGCCTCGGTGAGAGCGAGGTCCGCCTTGATCTGCGGGATGCGCGGAGCCCAACTGGCCAGCACCAGGCCGTTGATGAAGAAGACGGCGTAGAGCGCCGTCGCGCCCCTGTCGCGTGTGAGCGCCTTGTACGCGCTGCCCGTGCCCATGGCCGTACGCGGCCTCCTCGTCGGTCTTGTCGGTCTTGTCGGTCCCGGACCCCGGCCTCCCGCGTCAACTCGTCGCGGGCGGGCCGTGCTCCAGGGCGGTTCCGCGCCTCGGCTCGGCTGCCAGGCGGTACGGGAGGGTGATGCCGGGCGGCGTCAGGTCGGCCGGGGTGGTGGCCGGGTGGGCGGGGGCGCGGGTGAACGCCTCGGCGTACCGCACTCCGGCCTGTTCGCCGCGCCGCGCCGCCTGCTGCCGGGCCAGGTCGATGAAGTCGCTGCCCTTGCGGGCGCGCCTGGCGGCGTTCTGGCTGCGGTGTTCCGCGAGCACGGCCTCCTTGAGCGGCATGGTCGCGGTGATGTCGACCCACAGGTCCGGGGCGCCGTGCGTGGCCGCCAGGGTGTCCAGGTGGAACAGGGGCGGTACGGTCGCGATGGCCGGGTACCCGGTGGTCAGCGCCGGTTCGCGGGCCAGCAGCCGCGCCGCCGACGCCAGTCGGCTCGCCGCCTGGTGGTCGGGGTGGTAGTCGTCGGGATGGTGGGCGAGGACGAGGTCCGGCCGGGCGCGGCGGAGGACGTCGACGGTACGGGTCCGGGTCTCGCGGGTGTCGTACAGGAACCCGTCCGGCAGCCCCAGCCAGATGAGTTCCGCGCCCAGGACCGCCATGGCCCGCCGCGCCTCCGCCTCGCGCAGTGCCGCGGTATCGGCGGGGGCCGGGGCGCCGGACCCCAGTGCGCCGTCGGTGAAGACCGCGGCCGTGATGTGCGCGCCCTGGTTCGCGTAGTGGGCGAGGGTGCCGGCGCAGAGCAGTTCGATGTCGTCCGGGTGGGCCCCCAGGGCAAGGACGCGCACTGATCTCCCCTTTTCCCTTCTCCATCGGGCCTTGATGCCACTAAGTCGTCAGGTCGGCGCCGTGCGAGCGAGTACGCGCGCCAAGTCGCGTACCCCGGTGTCGATGAGGAAGTGGCGGCGCACCCGCTCCCGCCCCTCGCGGCCGAGTTCCGCGGCGTAGGCGGGGTCCGCGAGCAGGCGGTCGGCCGCCGCGCCCAGGCCCGCCAGGTCGTCCGGGCCGGCCAGCAGCAGCCCGCTCCGGCCGTGCGCGACCTGCCGCCGCAGCCCGCCGACCGGGGAGGCGATCACGGCCCGGCCCTTCCACGCCGCCTCGGAAACCGTCATCCCGAACCCCTCGGCCAGGCTCTTCTGGACCACGAAGGCCGAACAGCGCTGGATGGCGTTCACGGTCAGCGCGTGCTCGCGCGCGTCCGCGACCGGGAGGCGCAGTACGTGCACCCGCGCCCGTAACCGCCCCAGCTCCGACCGCACCCGGCAGCATCTCTCGTAGACCTCCGCGGCCTGCGGGTCGCCTTCGGTACTGGGCCCGACGAGCAGCAGCCGGGCCCCGAACGCGGGGTCCACGTGGTCGGCGAAGGCGCGGATCACTCCGGGGACGTCCTTGACCGCGTCCCAGCGGCCCACTTGCGTGATGAGCGGCGTGTGGGGCGGGAGCGGCCCCACCACATCCCGTACGCGCTCGGCCGGTGCGCGCAACGGGATGTTCTTCGCGGCGAGCGGGTTGATCGAGGGGGCCACGATGTACGGGCCCGGCAGCGGCGGCAGGCCGCGGGGCAGCGCACCGGGGTACGAGGCGATGCAGCCGTGCGCGTACGCGAGATAGCGGTACAGGAACTCCCAAGCGGGCTCGGCTTGTTGAGGGTGGAGCGGCGCGCCGATGTGGGCCCGCCAGAGCACGGTGAAACCGGCTTCGCGCAGCGGCGGCACCAGGCCGGCCGCCTGGTGGTCGTGCACGACGACGATGCCGGCGCGGTCGGCGGCAGCGGCGATGAGCCAGTCCGCGGAAGCCCGGCAGACACGCTCGTACAGCAGGCGCCCGCGCTCGATCTCCGGCCAGAGGCCGTCCTCGCCGGTGCGCACGCCGCACAACTGGTAGTAGAGCGCCTTGGTGAACCGCCGGAAGGGCGCGGGCGCCGCCAGGGTCGCCCAGCGCGTGTCGATGCCCGCGCCGCGAAAGTACGGCAGCTCTTCGCGGAGCGCCTCCGCCACGCCGCCGCGGGCCGCGGTGTCGCTGACGTGCCAGACCTCGCGCCCGTCGAGCCGGGACCGCAGGGCGAACAACTCCCGCTCGGCGGCCGCTACCCGCGCCGAGCCGATGACGGGCGTCAGGCGCGACAACGGCACGCTGGGTAGGGGCACTTGGGGGAGGGCGCGCGGGTGTGTGCGTTCGTGACTGCTGCGTTCGCCGCTGCCGCGTTCGTGGCCGTCGCGTTGTACGGGCAGTGGCGCGCGCATCGGGGCGGCCGTCGGCGGCCGGGCCGGGCCGTAGTGCGGCGATCGCCTTTCGGGCACTGCCTCCTCGCTTCCGATGCTTCCGACGCTTCCGACGCTTTCGATGTGGGCGGCGGGGACGCGTACGGGCCGACCCGACCCCCGCCCACGGCTTTCGCGCTACAGAGCCCCCTCGGCAAGGAGTTCGACCGGTTCGCGGAGGTCGACGTGGCCCAGCGCACCGCCCTGGCGTTCCACGGCGTCATGGACGGCGTAGCCGAGCAGTTCCTGGGAGCGGCGCGGGAGGGTGCGGGCGATGTCGGGTGGTGTGGTGAGGAAGTGGTTCTCCTCGGTGCGGAGCCAGCCGAGGGCGTAGCTGACCTGCATGCCTCTGCGCCACTGGTCGGTTGTGGAGTTGGCGCCGCCGGCGTGCAGTGTGGAGCCGAGGTAGATGACGGCGGAGCCGGCGCTCATCTCCGCCGGCACCAGTTCGGCGTCTGTCGCCGTACGGGCCCGGTCGGGCCAGCGGTGGCTGCCGGGGACGACGAGCGTGGCGCCGTTGTCAGCCGTGAAGTCACGCAGCGCGAGGACCGAGGCGACCTGCAACTCGGGGTGGCCGCACGGCAGGTAGACGTCCCAGCCCTCGTCGTCGCGGTGCGGCCACTGGCGCCGCGCGCCGGGCCCCCGGTCGATGACGTGCGCGAGGTTGAGCTGGTAGCGGGCGCAGCCGGGCAGCAGGAAGGCGTCGCAGACGGCGAGCAGGAGGGGGTGGGTGAGGATTTCGGTGGCGAACACCCGTGAGACGGCGGAGACCCCGGTGAGGTGGCGGGTCCGTTCGCCGAAGAACTCGGACAGTGTGGGGTTGAGAAACGCCTTGCCGTGGTCGGGCGCGGCCCGTTCGAGGAGCGGGTCGAGTTCGGCGTTGAGGCGGTCGAGCAGGTCCGGGGCGAGCAGGTGCTCGGCTACGACGACGCCGTGCCGTTCGATGGCGTCGATGAGGTCCTGGGGCGCGGCGGACGGGGGGAATCTCGCCAGATCGGCCATGGACGTACCCGCCTTTCCGCCGACGCGGCGTGCGGTGCGTGAGGCGGTGAGCCTCCAGTGGTGGGTGCAGGCTGCCCACGTACGTGTGTGCGAAAACGGAGGAGTTCAGGCCACGGCGGGGCGGGGCGGCCTGAACTCAACGCACGTCCGTCCACCGTGCCCCACCGGGGCGGGAGGTCGGCGGGAGCCCTGCCCTCAGGCCACGGGTGCCGGGTAGGTGGGGTACTCCACCCCGGACACGTGCTGGACGACGCGGATGACCTGGCAGGAGTAGCCGAACTCGTTGTCGTACCAGAGGTAGAGGATCGCGTTGTCGCCGTCGACCTTGGTGGCGCCGGCGTCGACGATCGAGGCGTGGCGCGAGCCGATGAAGTCGTTCGACACCGCGTCGGGGGCGCTGGTGAAGTCGATCTGGCGCTTGAGCGGCGAGGTCAGCGAGACGTCGCGGAGGTAGTCGAGGACTTCCTCGCGGGTGGCCTCGCGCCCGAGCCGCAGGCTGAGGATCGCGATGGAGACGTCCGGCACCGGGACGCGGATGGAGGAGCCGGTGATCGGGGCCTTCAGGTCCGGGAGGGCCTTGGCGACGGCGGAGGCGGCGCCGGTCTCGGTGATGACCATGTTCAGCGGGGCGCTGCGGCCGCGCCGGTCGGCCTTGTGGTAGTTGTCCAGCAGGTTCTGGTCGTTGGTGAACGAGTGGATGGTCTCCACGTGACCGCGCAGGACCCCGTACTCGTCCGCCATCGCCTTGAGCGGCGGGACGATCGCGTTGGTGGTGCAGGAGGCGCAGGACAGGATGCGCTCGTCCGGCTTGATCATGTCGTGGTTGACGCCGTGTACGACGTTGGGGACGTCGCCCTTGCCCGGTGCGGTCAGGACGACCTTGTCGATGCCGGGGCGCAGGTGGTTCGCGAGGCCGTCGCGGTCGCGCCACTTGCCGGTGTTGTCGATGAGGATGGCGTCCTTTATGCCGTACGCCGTGTAGTCGACCTCGGAGGGGTCGTTGGCGTAGATCACCTTGATCTCGTTGCCGTTGGCGACGATCGTGCTGTTCGCCTCGTCCACGGTGATCGTGCCCTGGAACTGGCCGTGGATGGAGTCGCGGCGCAGCAGCGAGGCGCGCTTGACCAGGTCCTCGGCGGCCCGCTCGCCGCCGCCGCGCACGACGATGGCGCGGAGCCGCAGCCCGTTGCCGGAGCCGGCCTTCTCGATGAGCAGCCGGGCTACGAGGCGCCCGATGCGGCCGAAGCCGTACAGCACGACGTCGCGCCCCGCGCGGCTCTCGATCTTGTTGGCGCCCGTCGCGCCCGCGACCGCCTCCGCGGTGAACTCGGCCACCGTCAGCCCGCGGTCATCGGCCTTGTAGAGCGCGGCGAGCATCCCGAGGTCGATCTGGGCGGGCCCGAGGTCCAGCGCGGTGAGCGCCTGGAGAAACGGCAGCGTCTCCGTCACCGAAAGCTCCTCGCCCGCTATCTGCCGGGCGAAGCGGTGCGTCTTGAGGATGCTCACCACCGACTTGTTCACCAGCGAGCGGCTGTGCAGCAGGATCGTGACATCACGCTCCCGGTGCAGCTTTCCGATGATCGGGATCATGGACTCCGCGATCTCCTCGCGGTGCTTCCAGTTGGTGAACGAGTCGTCGTTGACAGTCACAGGTCCATCTTTCGAGCTAGGCAGCGCTCACATGATAGCCATACGCATTTCCACCCCTCCGGGCGGTGCCGCCCAGGCGGAAACCCGGCACGGTTTCCCGTACGCCCCAGCGGTACCGACCCCGGCTCGGGCCCTGGCTCCAGCCTCGGCCTCGGCCTCGGCGGCAATCGCGCAGCGGAGCGGGCCGGTCGGCGGGTGCCGGGCCGGCCCGTGCTGCTGGAGGGGGAAGGGGGTCAGGCGCTGACGCCTGGGGCGGTGCCGGTGCCCGCGGTGTAGGAGGTGGCGCCGGTGCCGGCGAGGCTGCCGCCGTCGACGATGAGGTATTCGTCGCGGATGGGGCGCTGGGCCAGGTAGTCCTCCAGGATCTCGCGGGTGCCGGCGGCGTAGCGGGCCTGGGCGGAGGGGGTGGTGCCGGAGACATGCGGCGTCATGCCGTTGTGGGGGGCGGTGCGCCAGGGGTGGTCGGCGGGCGGGGGCTGCGGGTACCAGACGTCGCCCGCGTAGCCGGCGAGCTGGCCGGACTTGAGGGCGGCCGTCACCGCGTCCTGGTCGACGATCTGCGCGCGGGCGGTGTTGATGATGTACGAGCCGCGCTTCATCTCCCCGATCAGCTTCTCGTCGAAGAGTCCTTCGGTCTCCGGGTGCAGCGGGCAGTGGATGGACACCACGTCGACGGCGCGGGCCAGCGCCCGCGCGTCCGGGTGGTACGTCAGCCCCAGCTCCTCCTCGGTCTCGCGCGGCAGCCGGCGCTTGTCGGTGTAGTGCAGCTTGACGTCGAAGGGCGCGAGGCGGCGCAGGACCGCGACGCCGATCCGGCCGGCCGCGATGACGCCGACGTTCATGCCTTCCAGGTCGTAGGCGTTGGCCACGCAGTCGGCGATGTTCCAGCCGCCGTCCCTCGCCCACTGGTGGGACGGGAGGTAGTTGCGGACCAGGGCGAGGATCTGCATCACCGCGTGTTCCGCGACGCTGATGCTGTTGCTGTACGTCACCTCCGCCACCGTCATGCCGCGCTCGATGGCCGCGTCCAGGTCCACGTGGTCCGAGCCGATGCCCGCGGTGATGGCGAGCTTGAGGTTCGGGGCCTTCGCGATGCGCGCCTTGGAGAGATAGGCGGGCCAGAACGGCTGGGAGATGACGACATCGGCGTCCGCGAGTTCGCGCTCCAGCTCGGAGTCCGGCCCCTCCTTGTCGGAGGTGACGACCAGCGTGTGGCCGCGTTCTTCGAGGAACGTACGGAGGCCGAGTTCGCCCGATACGCTGCCGAGCAGTTCGCCGGGGGTGAAGTCGACGGCCTCGGGGGTGGGCGTGGTCTGGCCGTCGGGGTAGCCGGTCACGGCGGGAATGCCGTCCCGCGCGTACTTCGGCGGGAATCCGTCCACCGGGTCCGGGTACAGAACGCAGACTATCTTGGCCATCATCGACTCCTGTGCCGTATAAGCAGTCGGATATTCCTTCGGCCGTGTGCCGAATTCCGAACTGCTTCCACCCTGGCCCCATTTCCCGACACCGTCAAAGAGGCATTTTGGAATATCTGATAAGTCCGCCCTATCAGAGTCGAGTCCAGCGGCCCGGCCACGCTCAGCGCTCAGCCAGCCAGTCGGTCAGCCGCTCAATCGGTCAGCCGCTCAGCCGCTCAACCGGTCAGCCGGTCAGCCGGTCAGCCGGTCAGCCGGTCAGCCGGTCAGTGAATCCGTCGGCAGGCGTTCCAGCACCGCCGCCACGTCCGTCCTGCGCGCCAGCTCCGTCAGCGCACGCGCCATCACCGAGCCCGGCTCCCGCACCGTCGTCACCAGCCCCATCGGCACGGTGTGGTCCGGCTCCACGAGCGGCAGGACCCGCATCCCGCGCGGCACGCCGAAGACATGCAGCCACGCGTACGGCACCACGCCCACCCAGCGCCCCGTCCTGACGTGGGCGAACAGGGAGGCCACCGAGTCGGTCTCCACCTCCGGCTCCGCCCGCGCGCCCGCCATCTCGAAGATCTCGTCCAGCACGCGCCGACCCTGCATCGTGCCGACCAGCAGGCACAGCGGCAGCCGGGCCGCCTCCGCCCAGGTCGCGTTACGGGCGCCGGGGCGGCCTATGGCCGTTCCGGTCAGCAGCACATAACGCTCCCGATAAAGCGGAACCACCTGAAATTTCTCCGAAATTCCAGCGCGCAGATAAGTGATTCCCGCGTCGATCTCGAAATCCTGGATCTTGCGGAGCATATCCTCCGATCTGAGATCGGAGAGAACGCGTACGCTCGCCAGCGGATGTTCCGTGCAGAAGGGCTCCGTGAGCAGCGATACGGCCGTCGCGGCGGTCGGTACGGAGCCCACGCACAGTTGGCCGCTGAGGCCCGTACGCAGGGCGTCGACCTCGTCGGTCAGGGCGTCGCGGTCGGCGAGGATGCGCTGTGCCCACAGGACGATGCGTTCGCCCTCGGGCGTGAGGCTTTCGAACTTCCGGCCGCGGCGGACCAGGGGCACGCCGAGTTCGTCCTCCAGCTTCCGTACGGCCTCGGAAAGGGCGGGCTGGGAGACGTAGCACGCCTGCGCGGCGCGGGCGAAGTGCCGCTCGCGCGACAGGGCCACCAGATATTCGAGTTGGCGAAACAGCACCTTCCCGGTCTACCCGATCTTGGACGGAGACGCCAAACTTGTGTACGACATCGGATGAGACGGACGGCGAGGCGGATTCCCTATGGCGGCGCGGGGCGAAATGGTGGCAGCGCTCAAGGAAGGGCGGCTGGCCCACGAGCTGGGCGAGTCCAGCGCCGACTGCCCCTACCCGGCCGGCGACCCCCTGCGCGCCGCCTGGCTGCGCGGCTTCGCCGCCGCCCGCTCGGAAGGAGTGAAAAAGGAGTGAAAGGGGAGGGAGAGTGAGCCCCTTGTTCGGTTGTTCGGTTACGGCAGGACCGCTATTCCGTCCAGTTCCACCCGCGCCTGCTCGTCCCAGAGCCGCGCCGCCCCGATGACCGCCATCGCCGGGTAGTCGCTCCCCGCCAACCGCCGCCATACGCGGCCGAGTTCGGGCGCGTGGGCGCGGTACTCGGCCACGTCCGTGGCGTACACCGTGACCCTGGCGAGTTGGTCGGGTCGCCCGCCCGCCGCTCGCAAGGCGGCCAGGAGATTGGTCAGCGCCTGTTCGAACTGCGTCACCAGGTCGCCCTCGATGACCTTGCCGTCGCCGTCGAGCGCCGTCTGTCCGGCCAGGAAGACCAGCCGTCCGCCGGTGGCCGTCACGGCGTGCGTGAAACCGGTGGGCGGCGACAGCTCCGCCGGGTTGATCCGCACCAGTTCCGGCTCGGCGGGCCCGGCTTCCCGCCCTGCGGGCCCCGCTTCCCGCCCTGCGGGCTCGGCCTCCCGCCCCGCGGACTCGTCGCTCATCGGTTCTCTCCTTCTCGTGACGCGGCAGTGCTGCCGGGGCCTCCCGCCCGCCCCCGGTACAGCTCCTTGGCGATGATCGTCCGCTGCACCTCGCTCGCCCCCTCGTAGATGCGCGGGGCGCGGACCTCCCGGTAGAGGTGTTCCAGCAGGTGGCCACGGCGCAGCGCCCGCGCGCCGTGGAGCTGGACGGCGGCGTCCACGACGTACTGGGCCGTCTCGGTGGCTAGCAGCTTGGCCATGGCCGAACTGCTCGCGACGCCGGGCGCCCCCGCGTCGTACGCCGCCGCGGCCGCGTACACCAGCAGCCGCGCGGCCTCCGTCCGCGTCGCCATCTCGGCGAGCTGGTGGGAGACGGCCTGGAGGTCCTTGAGCGGGCCGCCGAACGCCTGCCGCTCCCCCGCGTGGCGCACGGCGGCGTCGAGGGCGGCCTGTGCCATGCCGACGGCGAACGCGCCGACGCTGGGCCGGAAGAGGTTGAGCGTGCGCATGGCGACGCGGAAGCCGGCGTCCGGCTCGCCCAGCAGGTCGTCGCGGGTGACGGGGACGGCGTCGAAGGCGAGGGCGCCGATGGGGTGGGGGCTGAGCATGTCGAGCGGCACGCCGGTGAGGCCGGGGCGGTCGGCGGGTACGACGAAGGCGGTCACGCCGCGGGCTCCCGCGCCCGCGGTCGTACGGGCGAAGACGGTGTAGAAGTCGGCCTCGGGGGCGTTGGAGATCCAGCATTTCTCGCCGGTCAGCCGCCACCGGCCGGAACCGTCCGGCTCGGCGCGCAGGGCGAGGGCGGCGGCGTCGGAGCCGGCGTCGGGCTCGCTGAGCGCGAAGGCGGCGACGGCGCGGCCCGCGACGACGCCGGGCAGCCAGCGGGCGCGCTGCGCGTCGGTGCCGGAGAGGGCGACTGGGTACGCGCCCAGGCCCTGGAGGGCGAGTGCCGTCTCGGCCTCCGTGCACTCGGCGGCGAGCGATTCGCGCAGCAGGCAGAGGTCCATGGCCCGTACGGGCCCCTCGGCCGGGAAGACACGGGCCAGCAGCCCGAGGTCGCCGAGCGCCGCGACGAGCGGCCGATTGACGCGGCCGGGCGGGCCCTCGGAGGCGAGTGGGCCCTCGGCGGCGAGCGGGCGGAGGCGTTCCGCGGCAAGTGTTCGCAGTTCGGCGCACCATTGCCGCTGGTGCGGTGTCAGCGCGAAGGGGGTGGTCACCGGGCGCCTCCTTATCGCGGTCTGTTGACTGCCGTCACCAAGACGTTACGCTGACATCGGATCGTCGCTGCCTGCAAGACCCCCACTTCCCTTTTCGGCGCGAGGGGGCGCATGCGTCATGGAGCTCAGTCCGTCGGCCCACGTCGACACCTTTCCGCGCGAACATCTGCCCCCAGCCCACGCGTGGCCGACGCTGCTCCGCGAGCCTCCCGCGCCGCGCTACCCCGAGCGCCTCAACTGCGGCGCCGAACTCCTCGACGCCACCGTCCGGCGGCTCGGCGCGGACTCCGGGCGGCGGCCGGCCGTGCTGGACGGGGCGGGCGTCTGGACGTACGACGAGCTGCGCGGCCACGTCGACCGGATAGCGCACGCCCTGACCCGTGATCTCGGGGTGGTGCCCGGCAACCGGGTGCTGCTGCGCGGGCCCACCACGCCCTGGCTGGCGGCCTGCTGGCTCGCGGTGATGAAGGCGGGCGCGGTGGCCGTCACCGTGCTGGCCGCGCAGCGCGCCTCCGAGCTGGCGACCATCTGCGACATCGCCCGCGTACGGCACGCGCTGTGCGCCGCCGACTGCCTCGACGATCTCGTACGGGCGCGGGTGCCGGGGCTGCGCGTCACGGCGTTCGGCGGCGAGGGCCCCGGCGACCTGCTGCGGCTGGCGGCCGGCAAGCCCGCCTCGTACGAGCCGGTGGCGACCGCCGCCGACGACGTGGCGCTGATCGCCTTCACCTCGGGGACGACGGGCCGGCCCAAGGGCTGCATGCACTTCCACCGCGACGTACTGGCCATCGCCGACACCTTCTCCGAGCACGTCCTGCGCCCCCTGCCCACCGACGTGTTCGCGGGCACTCCGCCGCTGGGCTTCACGTTCGGGCTCGGCGGGCTGGTGGTCTTCCCGCTGCGGGCGGGCGCCTGCGCGCTGCTCGCGGAACGGGCCGGCCCCGAGCGGCTGCTCGCCCACATCGCGGAGCACCGGGTCTCGGTGCTGTTCACGGCGCCCACCGCCTACCGTGCGATGCTCGGCAGGCTCGGTTCGTACGACACGTCGTCGCTGCGCCGGTGCGTGTCCGCCGGCGAGAACCTGCCCGCCGCCCTGTGGCGCGACTGGCACCAGGCCACCGGCCTGCGCATCATCAACGGCATAGGGGCGACGGAGATGCTGCACATCTTCATCTCCGCCGCCGACGACGCCATCCGGCCGGGCACCACCGGGCTCCCCGTGCCCGGGTTCGAGGCGCGGGTCGTGGGCCCGGACGGGCAGCCGGTGGCGGACGGCGCGCCGGGGCTGCTGGCGGTGCGCGGGCCCACGGGCTGCCGCTATCTGGCGGACGACCGGCAGCGCGGCTATGTACAGGGCGGCTGGAACCTGACCGGCGATACGTACGTCCGGGAGCCCGACGGCTACTTCCGCTACGTGGCGCGCGCCGACGACATGATCATCTCGGCCGGGTACAACATCGCGGGCCCCGAGGTCGAGGACGCGCTGTCCCGCCACCCCGACGTGGCCGAGGCGGCGGTGGTGGGGCGGCCGGACGCGGAGCGCGGGGAGATCGTCGTCGCCCATGTGGTCCTCCGGCTGGGGCTCGCGGGCACCGCCGAGACGGTCGCCGCGCTCCGCGAGTTCACCAAGAAGGAGATCGCGCCCTACAAGTGCCCGCGCGAGATCGTGTTCGTCGAGGCGCTGCCCCGCACCCCGACCGGCAAGCTCCAGCGGTTCCGGCTGCGCACCGGCGCTTTACAGTTTCCCCGTGACTGACCAGCACACTCCGCGTTCCCTCATCGTCACGTTCTACGGCGCGTACGGGCGCGGGGACGCCGACTCCCCCGCCGGCCCGGTGCCGGTCGCCGCCCTCGTCCGGCTGCTGGGCGCCGTGGGCGTCGACGCGCCCTCGGTACGGTCGGCGGTCTCCCGGCTGAAGCGGCGCGGGCTGCTCGTGGCGGACCGTACGGCGGGCGGGGCGGCCGGCTACGCGCTCTCCCCCGACGCCCGGCAGCTCCTCGACGACGGCGACCGGCGCATCTACCCGCGGCCCGCCGGGCGGTGCGGCGACGGCTGGCTGCTCGCGGTCTTCTCGGTGCCGGAGGAGGAGCGCAGCAAACGCCATCTGCTGCGGTCGCGGCTGGCCCGGCTGGGGTTCGGCACGGCGGCGCCGGGCGTGTGGATCGCTCCGGCGCACCTCCACGACGAGACACGCCACACCCTGGAGCGGCTGGGGCTCGACGGCTACGTCGATCTCTTCCGGGGCGAGCACGCCGGGTTCGAGCCGACGGCCGCGGCGGTCGCGCGCTGGTGGGACCTGACCGGCCTGGCCAAACGCCACCAGGCTTTCCTGGACGCGCACGAGCCGGTGCTGCACCGCTGGGCGCGCCGCCGGGTCGTGCCGCCCGAGGACGCCTACCGCGACTACCTCCCGGCCCTGGACTCCTGGCGGCGGCTCCCCTACGCGGACCCGGGGCTGCCGCCCGCGCTGCTGCCGCCGGACTGGCCGGGCGCGCGGGCGGCCGAGGTGTTCGCCGCGCTGCACCGCAAGCTGCGGGACGCGGGGGCGGTGTACGCGGCGCGACAGCTTTCCTGACGGGCCGTCATGTACCGAGGGTGAGTCGGGGCTTAGGGCCGTCCGTGCGGCCCGTCGGGGGTGTGCGGCTGCCCGCCCGGTACGGCAGCGGCCACGGCGCGCCCGGGCCCGTATAGGACTGCTCGGCGGCGGCGTGCAGGGTCCACTGCGGGTCGTAGAGGTGCGGGCGGGCCAGCGCGCAGAGGTCGGCGCGGCCCGCCAGGACGAGCGAATTGACGTCGTCCCAGGAGGAGATGGCGCCCACCGCGATGACCGGCACGCCGAGCGTGTTGCGGATGCGGTCGGCGTACGGCGTCTGGTACGAGCGGCCGAAGTCCGGGGCCTCGTCGGGGACCACCTGGCCGGTGGAGACGTCGATGGCGTCGGCGCCGTGGGCCGCGAAGGCGCGGGCGGTCTCGACGGCGTCGGCGCCGGTGGTGCCGCCCGCCGCCCAGTCGGTCGCGGAGATCCGCACGGTCATCGGCTTGTCGGCGGGCCACACGGCCCGTACCGCGTCGAACACTTCGAGGGGGTAGCGCAGCCGGGCGGCGAGGTCGCCGCCGTAGGCGTCGGTGCGCCGGTTGGTGAGCGGGGAGAGGAACGAGGAGAGCAGATAGCCGTGCGCGCAGTGCAGTTCCAGGAGGTCGAATCCGGCGCGGTCGGCGGCCTCCGCGGACCGTACGAACTGCTCGCGTACGGCCGCGAGTCCGGCGGCGTCGAGGGCGTGCGGGGTCTGGTTGACGCCGGGGCGGTACGGCAGCGGCGAGGGCGCCTCCAGCGGCCAGTTGCCGTGCGGCAGGGGCTGGTCGATGCCGTCCCACATGAGGCGGGTGGAGCCCTTGCGGCCGGAGTGGCCGATCTGGGCGCCGATGGCGGTGCCGGGCGCGCTCGTGTGCACGAAGTCGGTGACGCGCCGCCAGGCCCGCTCGTGCTCGGGCGCGTACAGGCCGGCGCAGCCGGGGGTGATGCGGCCGCGCTCGCTGACGCAGATCATCTCGGTCATGACCAGGCCCGCGCCGCCGAGGGCGCGGGCGCCGAGGTGGACGAGGTGGAAGTCGCCGGGCGTGCCGTCCTCGGCGCTGTACATGTCCATCGGCGAGACGACGACGCGGTTGCGCAGGGTCAGCCCGCGCAGGGTCAGGGGCGTGAACATCGGCGGCGTGCCGGGCGGTACGGCCGCCTCGCGCTCGACGGAGGCCACGAACTCCGCGTCGCGCAGCCGCAGGTTGTCGTGGGTGACGCGGCGGCTGCGGGTCAGCAGGTTGAAGGCGAACTGCCGGGGCGGCTGGTCCGCGTAGACGGCGAGGTCCTCGAACCATTCGAGGCTGGCGCGGGCCGCGCGCTGGGTGGACTGCACGACGGGGCGGCGCTCGGCCTCGTACGCGGCGAGCGCCTCGGCGACCGTCGGCCGCTCGGTGAGGCAGGCGGCGAGCGCGAGGGCGTCCTCCACGGCGAGCTTGGTGCCGGAGCCGATGGAGAAGTGGGCGGTGTGCGCGGCGTCGCCGATCAGCACGGTGCTGCCGTGCGACCAGTGCTCGTTGACGACCGTACGGAACGCGGTCCAGCTCGACTTGTTGCCGCGCAGCGGCCGGCCGCCGAGGGCGTCGGCGAACAGCTTGCCGCACTGGTCGATGGAGCCCTGTTCGTCGCAGCGGTCGAGGCCGGCGGCGCGCCAGACCTCTCCGCGCATCTCGACGATGACGGTCGAGGCGCCGGGGTCCTCCCCCCGGGCGGGAGCGTAGGGGTAGCCGTGGAGCTGGATGATGCCGTGTTCGGTCTCGGCGGTCTCGAAGCGGAACGCGTCGAAGGCAAAGTCGGCGGCGAGCCAGATGTAGCGGCAGCGGTGCGTGGTGACGCGCGGCCGGAAGGCGTCCCGGTGGGCCTCGCGGGTGAGGCTGTGCACCCCGTCGGCGGCGATGACCAGGTCGTACGAGCCGGCGAGCACGGCGGCGGGCGGGGCCTCCGTCCGAAAACGCAGCTCCACGCCGAGCGCGGCGCACCGCTCATGCAGGATCTCCAGCAGCCGCCGGCGACCGAGCGCCGCGAACCCGTGCCCGCCGGAGCGCTGCACCGTCCCGCGGTGCACCACGTCGATGTCGTCCCACCGCACGAACTCCTCCCGCAGCGCGCGGTACACGACGGGGTCGGCATGCTCGATGCCCCCGAGCGTCTCGTCGGAAAGCACCACACCGAAGCCGAAGGTGTCGTCGGGAGCGTTCCGCTCCCAGACAGTGATCTCGCGCCGGGGATCGAGCCGCTTGAGAAGCGCGGCGGTATAGAGCCCCCCGGGTCCACCACCGATGACGGCGATGCGGCGGGCTACGGCGACGCCGGCCGTTTCGGCTGCGCCGAGCCCCGCTGAGATTTCGGCCGCGCCAAGCGCTACGGAGGCTTCGGCCGCGCCGAGCGCTGCGGCGGTCTTGGCCGGTCCGAACCCTGTGCCTGTGCCGGACGCTCCGGCCGCTGCGGCTTCTCGGCCAGCTCTGGCCGCTGCGGCTGTTCGGCTCGCTGCGGCTGCCCCAGCGGACGGGGCTGCGGCTGGGGACGCGACCGCGCCCGGTGGCGATGCTGCCCCGGAGGACGGGGCTGCGCCTGGCGGCGACGCAGCGCCCGGCGCGGGGGCCGCTTCTGGCAGGGGCGCTGCCCCCGGCGAGGCCGCTGCCCCTGGCAAGGGGCCTGCTCCTGCCGGGGGCGCTGCCCCTGGCGAGGGGACGGCCGCTGCTCCTGGCGAGGGCGCTGAGCCCGGCAAGGGCGCTGAGCCCGGCAAGGGCGCTGAGCCCGGCAAGGGCGCTGAGCCCGGCAAGGGCGCTGAGCCCGGCAAGGGCGTTGGTGCGCCGGAGGCGGGTGTCATCGGCCCTGCCATTTCGGGGGGCGCTTCTCGGTGAAGGCGGCGTGGAACTCGGCGTAGTCGGCGCTGTTCATCAGCAGCGCCTGCGTCGCCGCGTCCATCTCGACGGCGGCGGCCAGCGGCATGTCGAGTTCGGCGGTGAGCAGCGCCTTGGTCTGCGCGTAGGCGAGGGCGGGGCCCTCGGCGAGCCGGCGGGCGAGCGCGGCGGCGGCGGCCGGGGCCCGGCCCTCGTCCGCCAGCTCGCTGATCAGGCCGATCCGCTCGGCCTCCGGGGCGCGGACCGGCTCGCCGAGCATCAGCAGCCGGGTGGCGTGCCCGAGGCCGACGACGCGCGGCAGCAGATACGCGGCGCCCATGTCACCGCCGGACAGCCCCACGCGGGTGAACAGGAACGCGAAGCGGGCGGAGGGGTCGGCGACCCGGAAGTCCGCGGCCAGGGCGAGGACCGCGCCCGCGCCCGCGGCCACGCCGTGCACCGCGGCGACCACGGGGAAGGGGCACTCGCGCAGCGCCCGTACGACCTGGCCGGTCATCCGGTTGAAGTCGAGCAGTTGACCGGTGTCCATGGCCAGGGTGGCGCCGATGATGTCGTCGACGTCGCCGCCGGAGCAGAAGCCGCGCCCCTCGCCGCCGAGCACGAGGGCCCGTACGGAACCGTCGCGGGCCAGCTCCGGGAGGAGGTCGCGCAGGTCGGCGTAGGCGCCGAAGGTGAGGGCGTTGAGCTTCTCGGGGCGGGCGAGGGTGACGGTCGCGACGCCGTTGTCGAGGGTGAGGCGCAGATTCCGCCACTCCTCGGCCTCGGTGCGGTGCGCGGACCCGGTGAACGGACTCATGTGGGGCACGGCCTCCTTCAGCCGGACGGCTGGTGCTGCCTGCCCATCGAAGCTATCACCGAAGCGTGACTGTCGTCACGAGTGCGCGATAACCGCGCTATACGGCGAGGAACGAGGGGCGAGACAGCCGCCGCACGGCGCCCCGGCGTCGAGGGGCCGTAAGTCCCACAAGCCCCGGACCGGGGACTCTGACATCACGCGCACCATTTCGTACTGTTGAAGTTGGAAAGAGTCTTTCTATTAGTCCCGCTATGCCTGCTGTGCCCGCTCCGCCCCCCGGTGCCTGCTATGAACGGACCGATACGTTGCCCGATACCGCCCGCCCGGCCTTCTGGCGCATCTTCCTGCCGCACACCACGGCCGCCGTGCCGATCGCACGCGCCCTGATCCGCAGTGCGCTCACGGACATCGAGGCGGCGGGCGACAGCGACACGGCGGAGCTGCTCACGGCGGAGCTGGTGGCCAATGCGGTGGAGCACACGAGCGGCGACGACCCGATAGAGCTGGTGGTCGAGGTGCTGGAGACCGGCTGCCAGGTCGAGGTGCACGACCGCGATCCGGCCCCGGTGGGCGGCCTGGACGGCCGGATCCCCGCGCCGTCGCCCTCGCCGGAGAACCTCGACGAGCATGGCCGCGGTCTGCTGCTGATCCGTACGCTGAGCGCGGCGTCCGGCTATCGCGCCACGGAACACGGCAAGGCCGTCTGGTTCACCCTCCGTCCCGCGTACTGACGCTCGCGCCCGCGCGCGCCGGGACGCGGGAGCCGTCCGTACCCGCCCGGGCGCCGATCCGCGAGCGCGGGCGCCCGTAACAGACGTACACGAGCGCGCCGACCGCCAGGAAGACGGCGAACTGCGCCCAGGTCGCCGGCCCCGTCCCGTACATCAGATACAGGCAGAAGCCGACGCCGAGGAGCGGCGTGAGGGGGAAGAGCCGGGCCCGGAAGGGCCGCGGCAGGTCGGGGCGGGTGCGGCGCAGCGCGATCACGGCGACGTTGACCACGGCCATGACGGCGAGGGTGCCGATGGTGGTGAGGTTCAGGACCACGTCCAGCGGTACGAGCGCGGCGGGGGCCGCGAAGACCACGGCGACGATCCAGGTGCCCGCGACGGGCGTCGAGGTCTTCGGGGAGACGCGCTCGAAGACGCGCGGGATCAGCCCGTCCCGGGACATGGACATGAGGATGCGGGTCTGCCCGTACATCACGGCCAGGACGACGGAGGCGATGGCGACGACCGCGCCGAAGGCGATGATGCCGCCGCCGAGCGTCGAGCCGGTGACCTGGTTGACGATGAGCGAGAGGGCCGCGGGCCGGTCGGCCACGGCGTCGGCGGACATCGCGCCGACCGCGGCGAACGCGACCAGGCAGTACAGCAGCGTGACGACGCCGATGCAGATCATGATCGCCAGGGGGACGGTCCGCCGCGGGTTCTTGACCTCCTCGCCGGCCGTCGTGATCGCGTCGAAGCCGATGTACGAGAAGAACGCGACCGACGCGCCGGAGGTGACCCCGGCGACGCCGTGCGAGGCGAACGGCGAGAGGTTGCCGGCCTTGAACGCGGTGAACGCGATGGCGCAGAACAGAACGAGCACCGCGATCTTCAGTACGGCCATGAACGCGGTCGCCCGCGCGCTCTCCCGCACCCCGCGCACCAGCAGCGTCGCGGCGAGCAGCATCACGACGACGGCGGGGAGGTTGACGACGCCGCCCTCGCCGGGGGCGTTGGACAGGGCCGCGGGCAGTTGGTGGCCGATGACCCCGGCGAGCAGTTCGTTCAGATACTGGCCCCAGCCGACGGCGACGGCCGAGACCGAGACGCCGTACTCCAGCAGCAGGCACCAGCCGATGACGAAGGCCGCGCCCTCGCCGAGCGTCGCGTAGGCGTACGAGTAGGAGGAGCCCGAGACGGGGATCGCGCCGCCCAGCTCCGCGAACGAGAAGGCGGTGAAGACGCAGGTCACGGCCGCGATCACAAAGGAGACGGCGGCGGCCGGGCCGGCTTGGGCGACCGTGTCGGAGAGGCCGACGAAGATGCCGGTGCCGACGATCGCGCCGACGCCGAAGCACACGAGCTGGAAGAGGCCCATGGTGCGCTTGAGGCCATGTCCTTCGAGATCCGCGCCGGACTCGGCTATGAGCAGATCGGGGGACTTGACGCGTAGGCCGGACGGGGGCATGGGGTGGTTCTCTTCTCTGGTCGTGCACAAGCGGGTGGGGCCCGGGCATGGACGCCCGGACCCCACCGAATAGGTGAATAGTAACCGCTATCGATGCATGATCGCCCATCCGGGCGTATGGCTATGCGATTGCGGGGCGGCCGTCACGCGGACGCCGCGCCCCCGCCGCCCAACGTCGCGACCAGCACGGCCTTGATGGTGTGCATGCGGTTCTCGGCCTCGTCGAAGACGACGGAGTGCTCGGACTCGAAGACCTCGTCGGTGACCTCCAGGGAGGTCAGCCCGTGCTGCTCGTGGATCTCCCGGCCGACCGCGGTGCCGAGGTCGTGGAAGGCGGGCAGGCAGTGCAGGAACTTCACCTCGGGGTTGCCGGTGGCCCGCAGCACGTCCATGGTCACGGCGTACCCGGCGAGCAGCTTGATCCGCTCGTCCCACGCCTCCTTCGGCTCGCCCATCGACACCCAGACGTCGGTGGCGACGAAGTCCGCGCCGCGCACCCCCTCGGCCACGTCCTCGGTGAGCGTGACGCGCGCCCCGGAACCCTCGGCCAACCGCCGCGCCTCGGCCACCACCTCGTCCGTCGGCCACATCCGGCGCGGGGCGACGATCCGTACGTCCATCCCCAGCAGGGCGCCCGTGACCAGGTAGGAGTTGCCCATGTTGTAGCGGGCGTCCCCCAGATAGGCGAACACGACCCGCTCCAGCGGCTTGGCGGTGTGCTCGACGACCGTGAGCACGTCGGCCAGCATCTGGGTGGGGTGCCACTCGTCGGTGAGCCCGTTGAAGACCGGGACGCCCGCGTACTCCCCCAGCTCCTCGACGATCTCCTGGCCGCGCCCCCGGTACTCGATCCCGTCGAACATCCGGCCCAGCACGCGCGCCGTGTCCTTCACCGACTCCTTGTGCCCGATCTGCGAACCGGCCGGGTCGAGATAGGTCGTGGACGCGCCCTGATCGGCGGCGGCCACCTCGAAGGCGCACCGCGTACGGGTGGAGGTCTTCTCGAAGACCAGGGCGATGTTCTTGCCGCGCAGCCGCTGCTCCTCGGCGCCCGCGCGCTTGGCCGCCTTGAGCTCCGCGGCCAGGTCGACCAGGCCGCGGAACTCCTCGGCGGTGAAATCCAGCTCCTTGAGGAAGTGGCGGCCGGTGAGATCTATCGCCATGGGGTGGGCTCCTCGATCACGACTACAGGGGAGGGGGAATTACGGAAGTGTATACGACTCACCGTATAGCGATGCGGCACGGGCTACGGCCTGACTTCGATCGGGCTACGGCGCGGCTCCGTGACGGGCCCGGGCGCGGGCTCCATCACCGACTACACAGGATCTCGCTCCACCGGGCAGCTCATGCACCGCGGGCCGCCCCGCCCCCGGCCCAGCTCGCTGCCGGGGATCGTGATGACCTCGATCCCGTTCTTGCGCAGAAACGTGTTGGTGGTCACGTTCCGCTCGTACGCGACCACCACGCCCGGCTCGATCGCCAGCACGTTGCAGCCGTCGTCCCACTGTTCCCGCTCCGCCGCGTGCACGTCCTGCGTCGCCGTCAGCACCCGCACCGAGTCCAGCCCGAGCGCCGCCGCGATGGCCCGGTGCATATGGCCCGGCGGATGGTCGGTGACCTTGAGGTCCTGCTCCCCGGCGCCCGGCTCGATCGTGTACGAGCGGAGCGTGCCCAGCCCCGCGTACTGGGTGAAGGTGTCGCCGTCCACCATCGTCATCACGGTGTCCAGGTGCATGAACGCCCGCCTCTTCGGCATGTCCAGCGCCACGATCGTCCGGGCCGACCCGGCCTCGAAGAGCCCGCGCGCCAGCATCTCCACGGCCTGCGGCGTGGTCCGCTCGCTCATCCCGATGAGCACCGCCCCGTCGCCGATCACCAGCACGTCACCGCCCTCGATGGTGGACGGGTAGGCCGCCTGCCCCTCCGACCAGACGTTGAACTCGGCGCTCGCGAACACCGGGTGGTGCCGGTACACGGCCTCGTAGTGCACCGTCTCGTGCCAGCGGGCCGGCCAGCGCATCGCGTTGATGCAGACCCCGTCGTAGACCCAGGCCGAGGCGTCGCGGGTGAACAGGTGGTTGGGCAGCGGGTTGAGCAGGAAGTCGTCCAGCTCCATCGCGTGGAACCGCACGGACACCGGCTCGGCGTACCCGGCCAGGAACTCCCGCTTCGTCATCCCGCCGACCAGCGCCCCGGCCAGCTCCGTCTCCGACATCTCGTCGAACGCGGCGCGCAGCGGCCCGGTGGCCAGCGGCCCGTACTCCTTCTCGTCGAAGACCCGGTCCATCACGAGCGTACGGGCCGCCGGCACCGCCAGGCTCTCGGCGAGGAGGTCCTGGAAGAGGTGCACCTCGACGCCGCGCTCGCGCAGCACGTCGGCGAAGCCGTCATGCTCGGCACGGGCGCGCCGCACCCACAGGAGGTCGTCGAAGAGCAGGGCGTCCTTGTTGGACGGCGTGAGGCGCTTCAGCTCCAGGTCGGGGCGGTGCAGGATGACGCGGCGCAGCCGCCCGGCCTCGGAGTCGACATGGAATCCCATGCGCCCATCCTGGCCCGAACCAGCCGTGATCACTCAGCACCCGACGCGCCAGGTTCCGGCGTGGAGCCGGACCGGGCCAAAGGACCGGGGTGCAGGACCAGAGCCGGAGGACCGGGACGCGGGACCGGAGCCGGAGGACCGGGGCGCAGGACCGGGGACGCGGAACCGGAACCGGACGGCCGGGGCTCCCGTCGCCCCGAGGTCCGAAAGCCCGGTGGGGGGCCACCGGGGCCTGGGCCCGTGGCCCCCCGGCCCGGATTGGCCGGGACGCCGTCTCGCGCCCCTCGTCGCCACCCCGCCACTGAGGCCGCCACCGGGGCACCGGGCCACCGGGCCACCGGGCCACCGGGGCACCGGGGCACCGGGGCACCGGGGCACCGGGGCAGGCTGCCCGGCGACCGGGCGACCAAGGCACCCGGGGTAGCCGACGGCCGCCAGGGTGGCCGAGGGCCAGCGGGGGCCTGGGCCCGCCGCGGAGGCCGGGGCCCGCCGCGGAGGCCGAGGGCCCGCCGCGGAGGCCGAGGGCCAGCGGGGTGGCCGGGGTCCGCCGGGGTGGTGGCCGGGGCCGCCGGGGAGGCTAGAGACGGGGGTCGACCGGCTCGGACTCCAGGGCCAGTACCGCGAACACCGCCTCGTGCACCCGCCACAGCGGCTCGCCGTCCGCTATTCGGTCCAGCGCCTCAAGGCCGAGCGCGTATTCGCGCAGGGCGAGCGAGCGCTTGTGCCCCAGATGCCGTACGCGCAGCCGGTCCAGGTTCTCCGGGCGCGTGTACTCCGGGCCGTAGACGATGCGCAGGTACTCGCGACCCCGGCATTTGACGCCGGGCTGGGTGAGTCTGCCGTCCTCCCGGCGCACATACGCCTGGAGCGGCTTGACGACCATGCCCTCGCCGCCCGCCGCGGTCAGGTCGAGCCACCAGCGCACGCCCTCGGCGACCGACGCCTCGTCCTCCGTGTCGACGACGAGCCGGCGCGTACGGGTCAGCAGCCCGCCGCCCTGCTCGCCCCGGTCGGCGTCGACAAGGCGGTCGAGCCACGCCAACTGCTCGTCGTGCGGGACGGCGGCCAGGCTGCGCCCCTCGGCGGCCAGGATCTGGAACGGCGCGAGCCGCACGTCGGCCAGGCTCTCGACCGGCCAGCAGTAGCGCCGGTACGCCTCGGTGAACGCCGCCGCGTCGGCGGCCCGCTCGCGCTGGAGGCCGAGGAGGCCGGACACGTCCACGCCGCGCGCCGCCGCGGACTCCAGGGCCGACAGCACGCCCGGGAAGACGGCGCGGGAGGCCGCGCCGACGGCCGCGTACTGATTGCGGAGCAGCCCGCCGGACTTCAGGGACCACGGCATCAGCTCCGCGTCGAACAGCAGCCAGCCGGTGGCCAGCTCCTCCCACAGGCCCGCCGCGTCGACGGCGGCCCGCAGCCGCGCGAGGACGGCCTCGGTCCGCTCCGGGTCGTCGAAGAACGGCCGTCCGGTGCGCGTGTGCACGGCCCCGGTCAGGCCGTCGGCCGCGCCGAAGCGCTCCCGCGCGACGTCCTGGTCGCGGCAGAGCAGCACCACCGCCCGCGACCCCATGTGCTTCTCCTCGCACACCACGTGGCGCACGCCGTCCGCGCGGTAGCCGGCGAAGGCCTCCGCCGGGTGCTCCAGATAGCCGTCCTCCTTCGAGGTCGCGCAGGGCGCCATGGTGGGCGGGAGGTAGGCGAGCAGCCGCGGGTCGATCGCGAAGCGGCTCATGACCTCCAGCGCCGCGGCGGCGTTCTCCTCCTTCACCGCGATCCGGCCCAGGTGCCGGGTCTCCACGGTCCGCCGCCCCGCGACATCGGCGAGGTCGAGCGGCCGGCCGTCGGCGCCGCCGGGCGCCTCGGTCGAGAGCGGCCGAGCCGGCTCGTACCAGACCCGCTCGGCCGGTACGTCCACCAGCTCGCGCTCGGGCCAGCGCAGAGCGGACATCTTGCCGCCGAAGACGGCACCGGTGTCGAGGCAGATGGTGTTGTTGATCCAGGAGGTGTTCGGCACGGGCGTGTGGCCGTAGACGACCGCGGCACGGCCCCGGTAGTCCTCCGCCCACGGGTAGCGCACGGGCAGGCCGAACTCGTCGGTCTCCCCCGTCGTGTCCCCGTACAGGGCGTGCGAGCGGACCCGGCCGGAGGTGCGGCCGTGGTACTTCTCGGGCAGCCCGGCGTGGCAGACGACGAGCCCTCCGCCGTCGAGCACGTAGTGGCTGACCAGCGAATCGATGAAGGCGCGCACCTCCGCGACGAAGGTGTCGTCCTCCTTCTCCAACTGCTCGACGGTCTCGGCGAGCCCGTGCGTGTGCTGGACCTTTCGGCCCTTCAGGTACCGGCCGAGCTTGTTCTCGTGGTTGCCGGGCACGCACAGCGCGTGGCCCGCGGCCACCATGCCCATGACGAGGCGGAGCACGCCGGGGCTGTCCGGGCCGCGGTCCACGAGGTCGCCGACGAAGACGGCCGTGCGGCCGTCGGGGTGCGCGGCGTCCACCGGTCGGCCCGCGCCGTCCCGTTCGACGGCGTACCCGAGCTTGCCGAGCAGGGTCTCCAGCTCGGAGCGGCAGCCGTGGATGTCGCCGACGATGTCGAACGGTCCGGTGAGGTGGCGCAGGTCGTTGTAGCGCCGCTCCAGGGTGATCTCGGCGGCCTCCGCCTGCTCCACGCCGCGCAGGATGTGCACCTTGCGGAACCCCTCGCGCTCCAAGTGGCGCAGGGAGCGGCGCAGTTCGCGCTGGTGGCGCTGGATGACGTGGCGGGGCAGACCGGCCCGGTCGGGGCGCGCCGCGTTGCGCGCCGCGCAGACCTCCTCGGGCATGTCGAGGACGATGGCCACCGGCAGCACGTCGTACTCGCGGGCCAGCCGTACGAGCTGTTTGCGGCTCTCCGCCTGGACGCTCGTGGCGTCGACGACGGTGAGCCGCCCCGCCGCGAGCCGCTTGCCCGCGATGTAGTGCAGGACGTCGAAGGCGTCCCGGCTGACGCTCTGGTCGTTCTCGTCGTCGCTGACCAGCCCGCGGCAGAAGTCCGAGGAGATGATCTCGGTGGGCTTGAAGTGACGCGCCGCGAACGTGGACTTGCCGGAACCGGTGGCACCGATGAGGACCACGAGGGAGAGATCGGGCACGGCGAGTGCGCGCTGGGCGCGATTCGCCCCGGCGGCTTCGGCCGTGGCTCCCTTCGTGGCTTCGGTCTTGGCTTCAGTCTTGGCTTCGGTCTTGGCTTCGGTTGTGGCCGCGGTGGTGGTCTCGGTGCCGGTCATGCCGCCTTCCCCTCCTTCTCGGTCTCGTTCCGCGTGGTGTCACCCTGAGCGCTCTTGTCCCGCGCGTTCCCCTGCCGCGCGTTCCCCTGCCGCGCGTTTCCGTCCCGTGTGTTCCCGTCCCGCGCGTCCATGGTGAAGACGGCCAACTGGGTGGGCGGGCCGACCTCCGGGTCGTCGGGGCCCACGGGCCGGAACTCCACCGCATACCCGTGCCGCTCGGCCACGCCCTCGGCCCAGGCGCGGAACTCCGCGCGCGTCCACTCGAAGCGGTGGTCGCCATGGCGGACGTGCCCGGCGGGCAGGGTCTCCCAGCGCACGTTGTACTCGACGTTGGGCGTGCTCACCAGCACCGTCCCCGGCCGGGCCGCGCCGAAGACGGCGTACTCCAGGGCGGGCAGCCGCGGCGGATCGACGTGTTCGATCACCTCGCTGAGCACCGCCGCGTCGTACCCCTTGAGCCTGCTGTCGGTGTAGGCCAGGGAGCCCTGCAGCAACCGCACTCGCGCGGCCTGCCGCTCGGACATCCGCTCCAGCCGCAGCCGCCGCGCCGCCGCCTTCAGCGCCCGCATCGACACGTCGACCCCGACGATCTCGGTGAACTGCGCCTCCTTCAGCAGCGCGGCCACCAACTGCCCCTGCCCGCAGCCGAGATCGAGCACCCGGGCCGCCTTGGCCGCGCGCAGCTCCCCGAGGAATGCCTCACGCCGCTGCACGGCCAGCGGGACGGGCTTCTCCTCGGTGTCGCTCTCCTCGTCCACGGCGTTGTCCAGCTCTTCCAGCTCGCTGCCGTCGGCCTCGGCGAGCCGGGCGAGTTCGAGGCGTTCGAGCGCGTCCCGGGTGAGCCGGTCGCGCCGGGCCAGATAGCGGCTGGTGATGAGGCGCTGCTCGGGGTGGTTCTCCAGCCAACCCTCGCCGGAGCGCAGCAGCTTGTCGACCTCGTCGGGCGCGACCCAGTAGTGCTTGGCCCCGTCGAGCACCGGCAGCAGCACGTAGAGCTGGCGCAGGGCGTCCGCGAGCCGCTGCTCGCCTTCCAGCACGAGCCGTACGTACCGCGAGTCGCCCCACTCGGGGAACCGCTCGTCCAGCGCCACCGGCTCCGCCGTCACGGCCCAGCCGAGCGGCTCGAACAGCCGGGGCACCAGGTCCTCGGCGCCGCGCGCCGGCAGCGCGGGCACCTCGATCCGCAGCGGCATCGGCCGCCCGGGCAGCTCGGGGCGGGCCCGGCACTGCGCCTTCAGCGCGCTGGAGAACACGCTGCCGATCGCCACGGAGAGCAGCGAAGACGCCGCGTACGGACGGTCGTTGACGTACTGCGCGAGCGCCGAGTCGGGCGCGCCGCCGCGCCCCTTGCCCCGCCCCCGCCGGACCAGCGCCACGGCATCGACCTCCAGCAGCAGCGCCGCCGTGCACCGCTCCGCCGTCGCCTCGGGATAGAGGACGTGCGCGGTGCCGTAGGAGGTGGAGAAGCGCTGCGCGTTGTCGGGGTGCTTGTGCAGCAGGTATCCGAGATCGGACGCGGGGCGCTCAGGGCTGCCGGTCGTGGTGATTGTCAGGAACACATGTGCCATTATTCCCCCCTTCTACCTGCGCTCCTATTGGTTTTCGCCGCTGCCCGCGGCGCCGCCGAGCACGCGGGACAGCTCCTCGATCCGGTCCGGGCCGACCCGGCAGCACCCCCCGATGAGCCGGGCGCCCGCCGCCCGCCACACCTGGACCCGCGCCGGGTCGAAGGTCGCCCGCCCCCTCCAGACCCCCGCCCGGGCGTCCCACTCCTCCCCGCTGTTCGGATACACCACCACCGGCTTCCCGGTGGTCCGCGCCGCTATCTCCACGGCCCGCTCGGCGTCGCCCGGCTCACAGCAGTTGACGCCGACCGCGATCACCTGGTCGTTGCCCGCCGCCAGGCGGAAGGCGTCCGCCAGCGGCTGCCCGGCGCGGGTCGCCTCCCCCGCGACGGTGTAGCTGAGCCACACGGGCACCCCGCATCCCTCGACCGCCCGCAGCAGCGCCTCCCCCTCCACCGCGTCCGGCACGGTCTCCAGGGCGAGCACGTCCGGCCCCGCCTCGGCGAGCGCCGCCACCCTGGGCCGGTGGAACCGCTCCAGCTCCGCCACGCTCAGCCCGTACCGCCCGCGGTACTCGCCGCCGTCCGCCAGCATCGCCCCGTACGGCCCGACGGACGCGGCGACCCACACCTCGCCCTCCACCGCGCCGGCCGCCCGCCGGGCCAGCTCCACGCTCCGCCGCAGCAGCGCCCCCGCCTCGGCCCGCCCGGCCCCGCGCCGCGCGAACCCCTCGTACGTGGCCTGGTAGCTGGAGGTGATCAGCACCCGCGCGCCCGCCCTCGCATAGGCCGTGTGCGCCTCCTCGATCTGCCGCGGGTCGTCGGCGAGGAGGCGCGCCGACCACAGGTCGTCGGAGAGGTCGCAGCCCTGCGCCTCCAATTGGTTGGACAGCCCGCCGTCGAGGACGAGCGGCCCGCGGTCGAGGGCCACGGCGAGCGGGACAGTGGGAACAGGGGTCATCAGCGGTCCTCGCGCCACGCGGTGACCGGCTCACCGGCACGCGAGGCAAGATGGGGGGCATGGATCTTCGCATCTTCACCGAACCTCAGCAGGGCGCAACCTACGACACCCTTCTCCGCGTCGCGCAGGCCGCGGAGGAACTCAATTACGGGGCCTTCTTCCGCTCCGATCACTACCTCCACATGGGGAACGTCGACGGTCTGCCCGGCCCGACCGACGCCTGGGTCACGCTGGCGGGGCTCGCCCGCGAGACCAAGCGCATCCGCCTCGGCACCCTGATGACGGCCGGCACCTTCCGGCTGCCGGGCGTACTCGCCATCCAGGTCGCCCAGGTCGACCAGATGTCCGGCGGCCGAGTGGACTTCGGCCTCGGCTCCGGCTGGTACGCCGAGGAGCACGCGGCGTACGGCATCCCCTTCCCGAAGGAGAAGTTCGGGCGGCTGGAGGAGCAACTGGAGATCATCACGGGGCTGTGGAACACCCCCGTCGGCGACCGCTACTCCTTTGACGGCACGTACTACCAGCTCACCGACTCACCCGCCCTGCCCAAGCCCGCCCAGCCCCGCATCCCCGTACTCGTCGGCGGCCACGGCACCAAGCGCACCCCCGCCATCGCCGCGCGCTACGCGGACGAGTTCAACATCCCCTTCGCGTCCCCGGAGGACTCGGAGCGGCAGTTCGCCCGGGTGCGGGCGGCGGCCGAGGAGCGGGGGCGCAAGGCGTCCGAGCTCGTCTACTCCAACGCCCTCGTCGCCTGCGTCGGCAAGGACGACGCGGAGGTCGCACGCCGGGCCGAGGCGATCGGCCGCAGCGTGGAGGACCTCCGGGAGAACGGCCTCGCCGGCTCCCCGAACGAGGTCGCCGAGAAGATCGGCAAGTTCGAGTCGGTCGGATCGCAGCGCATCTACCTCCAAATCCTCGACTTGTCGGACCTCGACCACCTGGAACTGATCGCCGACAAGGTCATGCCGCAGGTGTCGACCCGCTGACGGTTCGCTGACGCTGGTCCGCTCACGCGCGAGGGCCGGCCCAGGTGATCGAGTGGCCGGCGGCCGGCGGCCGGATGGCCCGCTGGGCCGGATGGCCGGGTGGCCAGGCGGGGTGCACTGGGTGCGGCGCTGCGCGGATGGCTGCCGCGCATGGGCGGGGGTGCGGTCCTGCATGGGTGGGCTCCCGTGCGGGGGCAGGTGCGGTCCTGGGTGGGTGGGCTGCCGTGGTGGGGCCCAGGGGTGGCCGTATCCGTACGGGTTGATGCGCGTGAGCTGATCTCGGTGGCGTGCGTGCTTGCGTGCATGGGGTGATGTGCGTGGGCGTATGTAGCGGGCCGCCGCCTGCGTGGTCAGTAGTGCGCTCCTCCCCGCTCCTCGGGCGCCGGGCCCGCCCCCGTCCGGGCCTGGGGCCGCTGCTCGCCTCACGCGCGGCGGGCCCACGCGTCGTCAGGGCCGCGCTCGCGGACCGCGAAGCGCCTGAGCAGTCCGAGCACCCGGTCGCTGGACTCGTCGGCGGCGTCGATGGCTTCCATGCACTGCCAGTACACGCCGTCCTCGTCGGACGCCGAAGCGACCGTGACCAGGGCGATTCCCACATCTCCGAGCAGTCCGCCGAGCCCCAGCAAGGCCCGCCGCGGGTCCCGCACCTCGGAGAGCTGCGTGGCCCGCACCCCGCCATCTCGCAGGACGGACTGGCGTAACGCGCCGCAGGCCCGGCCGCCCGCCTCGCTGAGGCCGCTCGCCTCCGCCCGTATCTCCGCCGGGCCCGTGGCCGCCAGATGACTGCCCATCGCCTGGGCCAACGCCTGTACCTGCCATGCCTCCATGACGATGTCGCACACGCCGCTGGCTCCTGCCAGGGCGTGCCGTGTGACTCCGATGAGCCGCATTGCCTCCATGTTCCGTCCCCGCTCTCCGCCGTCTCGACCTCACTACCCAGAGTGATGACTAACCGCCGGAAAAGCCAGGGGAAAGCAGAAATCTGTGGATACCAAATGCGTTGTGGATAACTCAATCACTCCGGAGAGTGACGATCGGCCGTAAGCGGACCGTTCCGCTCTGCCTCCGCGGCCCCCGGGAGCGCCCCCGGGAGCACCGCCGGGAAGCGGTGCTCATTGCGGTCGATCTTCGCCGCCAGCGCCGCCAGCACGTCGATCCCCAGCACCTCGCAGAACTGCAACAGGTACGCCAGCACGTCCGCGACCTCGTCCTCGACCCGCGCCGCCGACTTCGGATCTGCCATCACCCGCCCCGACTGCTCCGGCGTCAGCCACTGGAAGATCTCCACCAGTTCCGACGCCTCGACGCTCAGCGCGGCCGCCAGGTTCTTGGGCGTATGGAACTGCTGCCAGTCGCGCGCCGCCGCGAACTCGACGAGCCGCCGCTGCAGCGTCCGTACGTCTCCGTCTCTTCCGTCTCTTCCGTCTCTTCCGTCTCTTCCATATCCTGCGTCAGCCGCGTCTCGTGCGTGGGCCGACGGCGCGGAAGCAGAGGTCGTACGTGCGGAATCAGGGGTTTCGGTCACGCCCCAGGTCTACCACCGTCACTTCCCCGCCCCACTCGGCCCCCGGCTCGCCCGGCTCCCCCGGCTCCCCCGGCTCGCCTGTCTTCCCCGTCTCCCCCACCCCAAGGGTCTCGGCCGAGGCCACCGTCCCCACCAGCCTGATGTGCCCCCGTGCGCACATCCGCACCGCGAGCGCCAGCAGTTCGCGCGCCTGCCGCCGGTCGAGGCACCGGTCGAACCCGTCGAGGAGCAGAGTCAGCGACTGCCGGGCCTCGGGCACCTCCGCGGCCCGCTCCATGGCCAGCACGCCGGGCCCGGTCAGCAGGACCAGGGCGAGCGCGAGGTAGCGCAGTTCGCCGTCGCCCAGCCGCTCCACCGGCATCCCGTCGCCGTCCGGCGCCGATGCCAGGACGGCCCGTACGAGACCGCCCTCCGTCTCTCGCGCGCTCAGCCCGTCCACCGCGGCGCCCCGGCACCCGGCCCGTACCGCCGCCACCAGGGCCGTATGCCGGATGGCGCACTCCCTGCTCGTACGCCCCAGCACCGCGGCAACGTTGTCGCATCCGCTGCGCAGCAGCGCGTCCCGCGCCTGGGCCGGGGCCCGCATCAGCTCCGGCCGCGGGTCGCAGGCGAAGACGGAGCGCAGGGCGACCACGACCTGTTCGGCGGCCTGGAGCACGAGCCGCTGCCCCGCCGTCTTGCCCGCGACGCGCAGCGGCAGCAGGGCCGTGCCGAGCAGGTCGTCGGGGAGCGGGGCGCGGGTGACGGGGACGGCGCCGGCGGTGTGCCAGGCGGCCTGCACGCTGCGCCGCTCGGGGTCGCGCAGCGCGCTGGACAGCAGGGTGCAGCCGGCCCCGGTGAGTCGTTCGCCGACCAGGCGCAGTTCGGGCTCGGCCTGTACGGCCAGGTCGAGGCGGATCTCGCCGGCCGGCCCGTCCACCGTGCAGCCGATGCGGAACCCGCGCCGCCCCTGCGCGTCCGGTCGGGCCTGGCGCGGTACGCAGGCGGCGCTCCCGCCGGCCACCGGGGCCAGGGCGGCGGCGAGGCGCTCACCGCCGGCGAGCCGGCCCAGCGCCTCGTACGCCTGGAGGACGGTGGACTTGCCGCTGCCGCTCGCGCCCGTGAAGAGGGTGAGCGGGCCGAGCGGGAAGGTCGCTTTGCGGTGCGTTTTGAAGGCGGAGAGCCTGATCTCGGTGACGGTGGGGCGAGCGGTCGGGCGAACTGTGGCGGCCGGTCCGGCGCAGCGTGCGTCCATGCCCGGACCGTATGCACCGGCCCGTACGGCGAACCGTTTTAGCTGACGGGTCTTCCTACGATCGGGGTACGCCGGAGCCGATCGCCGGTTCCGCGACCTCGGTGCCCACGGGCGCCAGCAGGAAGACGTTCGCGTCGACCCGGTGCATGGCGCTGCCCAGGCCGAAGACGACCCCGCTGGAGAAGTCCAGGATGCGCTTGGCGACCTCGCTGTCGGCGACGCTGAGATCGAGGAGGACCGGGATCTGGGCGATCAGGTACTCGGCGACCTCACGGGCGTCGGCGAAGACCTGCACCCGGATGACGACGAACCGGCGCTGCTCCTCGTCGGGCTCCTCCTCGGGCAGCGCCCGGTGGTTGGGCCAGGAAGGCCATGCGTTGCGGCTGCGCAGGGGGACGACCTCGGCCAGGCCCTCCCACTGCTCGTCGGTGGCGTCGCGACCGATCACCGGATCACCCCGTTGGGAAGTGTGCTGGCTATATGCATCCCGCAATCTTAAAGATGAACACACAATCTCTGCGCCGAATGACACGCATCCGGCCGCGTATGAACGATCCCGTAGCAAAGCCGATACAAACCGGCCCGGCCGCACGGGCCAGTACGGGCATCTGCGCCCACCCACCGGGAGAAGCAGAGAAAGAGAAGGATGCGGGAGGGAGAGGAGGGAGAAGAGGTGTAGAAGAGGTAAGAAAGAAGCGCGGACGCGGAAGCGGTCGCCACCGGCTAATGCCGGTTATCGCCATCCGCGCGGCCCGTCGGCAACGGCGGCAATGGCGGCAACGGCGGGAGATCGACGACGGCGACGCCCCGTTCCGTCAGACTGCCCATCACCAGATACGAGCCGGCCCGGCTGACGCTCGTGACCATCCGGTACGGGCTCCGGGCGCGCCGGAGATCGTGGACGACGCCGCCGTCCGTACCGATTCCCAGGACGCGTACGGTGCGGCTCGGCCGGGGCGGGGCGTGCCGCGCCGCCTTCCACGCCGCCCGACCGACGGCGGGGCCCCTGCGGTGCAGCCAGTCCAGGCCCGGCTGGCGCGGCCCGGCGAGAGCGACCCAGAACACGCCGTCAGCACCACGGGGGACGTCACGGGAGATGCCGGGAGAAACGTCAGGGGAGCTGCCGCTGGAGATGTCGTCGCGGATGCCACGGGCGGCACCGCGCGAGATATCGCGCGAGATGTTGTCCGGGAAACCTGGCAGGTCGTCAGCGAGGCAGTCGTAGCGGCCGGCTCGGGGCCCGTGCAGCCAGTAGCGGCTGACGCGGTACGCGCCGGTCTCCGCCACCGCGACGAAGGACTCGTCCGTGGCGAGCGCCACGCCGTTCGCGAACTGGAGCCCGTCCAGCAGCACTTCGGGCTCCCCGCCCGGCCGCAGGCGCAGCAGGAGGCCCGTAGCGGTGTGCTCCAGGATGTCGCCGAGCCAGTCCTGGAGGCCGTAACGGCGGCTGGAGACCGTGAAGTAGACGGTGCCGTCCGCCGCCGCGGCGGCGTTGCTGCAGAAGCGCAGGGGCGCGCCGGCCACCGCGTCCGCGAGGGTGACGACGGCCCCCGTCTCGGGGTCCACCCGCAGCAGGCCGCGCTCCGCGTCGCATACGAGCACCCCGCCGCCCGGTACGGCCTCCAGGCCCAGCGGCCTGCCCCCGGTGCGCGCGACGACTTCCGGCCGGATATCGCCCCCGGGCTCCTCCGGCAGCGCGAACCGCCACACGCGCCCGTCCGCGGCCCCGGCCAGGATCCGGCCCGCGTCATCCACGATCACGTCCTCCGGCCCCTCGATTTCGGGGGCGATGACGCGCGGTACGGGCAGGGGGCGCGGCCCTTTCGCGGAGGCGACGGCGGGAGGGGGAGGAGGAATGGGAGGGCGACTGGGCTCTTTCGTACGGGCGGGCCGCCCCCATCGGCGCGTACTCATGCCGACATCCATGCCAAAGCGGGAGCCGACGCCCATGCCGAAGCGGGAGCCGACGCCCATGCCGAAGCGGGAGCCGACGCCCATGCCGAAGCGGGAGCCGACGCCCGTACCGAAGCGGAAGCCGTCCCGCACGCCGGACCCCGCCCGGGAAGCCGCGTCGGACCCCGCCCGGGAAGCCGCGCCGGACCCCGCCCGGGAAACCGGCCCCGACCCCACCCGACAAGTCGTGCCCGACCCGCTGCCGGATCACGGAAAACGCTCATGCCGCCTCCAGTTATGCGCAGCCCGCCCCACCTGCGCCGTTACCCGTTCAGCCGGCTTTTCGGCCATCCGTCTCCGCCGGCCCCTCTCGGCTATCTCCCCTGCTCCGCAATCTCCCCTATCTCCGCTGTCTCCGCTATCCGTTCAGCTATTCGTCGGGCGGTGCCGGAGGGAGTACCCGTAAGCACATCCATGACACCTGTTCCCCGTCCCTTCCACTTCATCCGCCAATCAAGTGAACGGCCGGCCGCCTGCGCCGCAGACGGATAAAGGCCCACGGCACCACAGTCCTTTGCCGAGCAAGGAAGTTGATCGCCAATCAGGTGACCGGCGGCAATTCGGGGTGCGCCAGGGAAAGGGATTGGGGGCGGGCCGTCAGGGGCAGTCGTCTGTCCATGGCTGTCGATCAAGATGATCACGTGGATCACCATGAGGCGCCGGTACTCGACGCCCTGGTCCGCTACCGCGAGTCGAAGGAGCTGTCCTTCACCCCGCCCGGGCACAAGCAGGCCCGCGGGGCGGACCCGCGGGTGCGCGAGGTGCTCGGCGACGCGGTCTTCTACGGTGACCTGCTGGCGTCCGGCGGCCTCGACGACCGGCGCACCACCGGCCGCGTACTGGAACGGGCCGAGGCCCTGATGGCCGATGCCGTACGCGCCGAGCACACCTTCTTCTCCACCTGCGGCAGTTCCCTCTCCGTCAAGGCCGCGATGCTCGCGGTCGCCGGCCCGTACGAGAAGCTGCTGGTGGGCCGCGACGCGCACAAGTCGGTGGTCTCGGGGCTGATCATCTCCGGGGTGCGGCCGGTGTGGACGGACCCGTCCTGGGACGACCAGCGGCACCTGGCGCACCCGCCGTCGGCGGCCGAGTTCGAGCGGGCCTTCGACGAGCACCCGGACGCCATGGGCGCGCTGGTCACCAGCCCCACGCCGTATGGGAGCTGCGCCGACCTGCGGGCCATCGCCGAGGTGTGCCACCGGCGGGGGCGCCCGCTCATCGTGGACGAGGCGTGGGGCGCGCATCTGCCCTTCCATCCCGAGCTGCCGTCCTGGGCGATGGACGCCGGCGCCGACGTCTGCGTCACCAGCATCCACAAGATGGGCAGCGGGCTGGAGCAGGGCTCCGTCTTCCACCTCCAAGGCGATCTGGTCGACCCCGCCGTCCTCGCCTCGCGGGCCGATCTGCTGGGCACCACCAGCCCCTCCGTACTCCTCTACGCCGGGATGGACGGCTGGCGGCGGCAGATGGCGCTGGACGGCCACCGGCTGCTGAGCCACGCCCTCGATCTGGCCGCCGAGGCGCGCGCGGCCATCGAGGACATCGAGGGGCTGCACGTCAACGACCGCGAGGACTTCTGCGGGCCAGGGCTGGCCGCCGGGTTCGACCCGCTCCCGGTGGTGATCGACGTCCAGGGGCTGGGGACCACGGGCTACCGCGCCGCCGACTGGCTGCGCGAGCACCACCACATCGACGCGCACCTCGCCGACCACCGCAGGATCAGCTCCCAGATCACCCACGCCGACGACGCGGAGACCACGGACGCGCTGCTCACGGCCCTGCGCGGGCTGGCCGACCACGCCCCGCGGCTGCGCCCGGCCCCCGTCGTCGACGTCCCGCCGTCCAGCGAACTCCGGCTCGAACAGGCCTGCCTGCCCCGCGACGCGTTCTTCGGCCCCATCGAGACCGTGCCGCTGGCCGAGGCCGAGGGGCGGGTGGTCGCCGAGATGCTGACCCCGTACCCGCCCGGCATCCCCGCCGCCCTGCCGGGCGAGCGGCTGACGGCCCCCGTACTGCGCTACCTGGAGACCGGCGTCGCGGGCGGCATGCACGTCCCGGACGCGATGGACCCGACCCTGCGGACCGTACGCGTACGGAAGGAGGACTGAGCGGTACGCGCGGGAGCGCGGCTAGATGGCGTTCGGCGACAGGGCGGTGAACCAGAGGAGGACGACGGTGGCCACGCCCATGAGGGGGGTGAGTATCTCCGTCTCCAGCTTGTTGCCGGTGTGCTGGATCACCACGATCTCGTAGCGCTTCTTGTGCGGCCACAGCCACGGCGCGCCCATCTTGGTGATGGAGTCGCCCAGCAGGTGCGCCAGGCAGCCCAGTCCGATGGCGTAGGGCAGCCAGCCGGGGGCCGAGGGGATGAATTTGGCGAGTACGGCCGTTCCCATTCCGGCCATCGCCACGATGGTGCCCCAGGCCGAGAAACCGTGCCCGGGCGGGCAGAGGTTCAGTGCCCGTACGGCCAGGGCCAGCAGGAAGAAGGACATGCCGAGGGTGAACGGGCGGCCCAGATATGTCACGCCCGCCCAGCTCCCGATGGTCATGAACGCCACGAAGAACAGCGAGTGCGTGGCGTGCCGGTGGCCGCCGGAGGCCCAGGCGACGAAGCGGCACAGCGTCTTGGAGACCGGGCCGAGGAAGTTGGCGATGGTGCCGTCGTGGTGGTCCAGGTCGGGCAGGAGCGCGGCGCCGGCGCAGAGCACGGTGCCCATCAGGATTTCCTGCGGCGAGAGGTGCGTGTCCAGCAGCATGGGCGGGAGGTACGTCGCGGTGCCCGCGAAGATCAGCGCACCGCTCATGGCGTGCGAATGGCCCATCATCGCGCGTTCGATCCTTCCCGACCCGGCGGCACGAATATGACGTGCCCTCACTTTCGGCAGAGACGCTATCAGCCTGATCAGAGCCGGTTCGCCAAGGGTGCGGGGCCGGCGGGCACCGCTCGAACGAACCGCTCGGACGAACTGTTGGGACGAACCGCTCGGACGAACCGCTCGAACGATCTGCCGGGCGGCGGCATGGGCGGGCAGTGGAGGGCCGTCGGCCGCAGAGGCCGCTGGGAACGCCGGGAACGCCGGGTCGGGTGCCCCTGCCCACCCCCGTGGGGCAGGAGACCCGGCGTTCCGGGCTTTGGGGGCCGGGTGTCCCACGGGCCCGGAGCACCGGTCGGCGGCCTTGAGTTCGGCGGCCTCGACCGGGTGGTGCCCCGGGCCGGGCGGTGAGGACGTTCCGGCGATGTGCGGGCCCCGTCCCGGCAAGGTGCCGGAGCGGCCCGCACGCTGACCTGACAGACGCTATCGTCGGCGGCCGCGGACGTGTGACGGTCAATCGACCGACAACCGACAACCGATAATCGGCGGCGGAAATCCCGGCGGGCGGGGGCGCGGCGTGACAGGCGTGGCATTCGAACCGGACCGGCCTCCTGACCGGTCTCCGGACCGGTCTCCTGACCGGCCTCCGAAACGTCGTGCTGACGGGCCTGGCGGACCGGACGGGCCTGGCGGACCGGACGGGCCTGGCGGACCGGACGGACCGGGCGGCCCCGGCCCTGGCCCCGGCCCCGCCGAGCGGGAGTTCGTGAGTTTCGGGCGCCGGTACGCGTACCGCATCCGCGCGGTCGTCGTGTGCTCGTGCGCGCTGCTCGCGGCGCCCGCGATGCCGGTGGAGGCGATGCCGGCGGCCGCGGCGATCGCGGCTGGGGTGCTCGGGTGGAGCGCCGTGCACTACCGGCTCGGCACGGCCGGGCGGCGGCCCCGGCCGCTGCTCGCCGCCGACGTGGCGGTGCTGACCGGGATGTGTCTCAGCCAGGCCCTGACGGTCCCCGCGTCGCAGACGCTGCACGGCAGCACCTGGGTGCTGGTGGCCGTCAGCATCGTGGCCGTGGCGTACCAGTTGATGTACCCGGCGCCGGTCGCGCTCGCGCTGGCCCTGTATCTCGCCGCCGCCGATCTGGCCGGGGCGATGCTGGACCGGCCGGCGGGCTGGTCGTACGCGCTGCCCAACGTGGGGTGGCTGCTGGTGCAGTCCTCGCTCGCCCAAGGGCTGTACCGGCTCGTCCTGCGCAGCAGCCGCACCGCCGACGCGGCGGCCGCGAGGACCGCCGCGGCCCGGCGCGGCCACGAGGTCGCCCAGGCGCAGCGCTCGGCGGAGCGCGAGTACCTGGCCACGCTGCACGACACCGCGTGTGCCACCCTGCTGATGGTCGCGGTACGCGGCCAGTCCATCCCCGGCGACGTGCTGCGGCGTCAGGCGGCCAAGGATTTACGGAAGTTGGCGGCGGAACGGGTCATGACCGGGGAGTCGGAGGTGGCCGGGGAGCTGCGCGAGGAGATCGCCGAGAACCCGCTGCGCGTACGGGCGGAGTTCGCGGACGGGCTCGGCAGCGCCTGGCACCCGGCGGTCGTGGCGCTGCGCGACGGCGTGGCGGAGGCGCTGCGCAACGTGGCACGGCACTCGGGCGTCGACCACGCCACGGTACGGGCGGGGCGCGCGGGCGACCGGGTCACCGTGACGGTCAGCGACGACGGCGCCGGGTTCGACGTGACGCTCGTACCCGCCCACTGCCGCGGGCTGGCCTGGTCGGTCGTCGAGCGCATGGCCTCCGTCGGCGGCCGCGCCACCGTCGACTCCGCACCGGGCCGGGGCACGACCGTACGGCTGGAGTGGCCGCATGTGTGAGGAGGGGCGGGGAGGGGAGAGCGGCCGAAGGTCTGCGGGGCCGTCGCGCTGGCTGGGTCCCGCGGCTGGGCTCCCGCGGCCGGAATTCCGCGGCTGGGTCCCGCGGCCGGATTCCCGCGGCTGGGTTCCGCGGTGGCGGACGGGAGGGGAGGCCGGGTGTCCGAGGCGCTGACGGAACGGATCGCCGATGACATGCGCGGCGGGCTGCGCGTGGCGGGGCTGGTCATTCTCGGCGCGGTGCATTTCGGGCTGGCGCTCCCCGCCCTGCTGGCCAATCTCGGCCACTACCGACAGCCCTGGCTCCAGTTCGCGGCCTTCGGGGTGCTCACGCTGGTGATGGCCGTGGATGTACGGCTCGGCGCGCGGGGCCGGGGGCGGGAGCGGGGGCGGGGGCGGGGGCGCGGGCGGCGGCTCAAGCCGCGGGCCCGGCTCCGGCCACAGACCCGGGCCCAACAGCAGGCCCCGGCCCGACAGCAGGCCCGTTCGCGGCGGTGGGCCGTCGTGGGGCTCGGCTGTGCGCTGGCGGCGTCTGCGGTGGCGACCAGCCAGTTGCCCGCCGCGTACTTTCTCGCCACTCCGCACTGGTCGTTCCTGGAGATCGGCTGGTTCGGCGTCCTGCTGCTGTACGGCGAGCGGCTGCGGTGGACGCTGCTGTTCATCGGCTGCTGCGTGGTTCTCACGCTGGCGCAGTTGCTGGCGGCGGGCGCGCCGTCGCGTCAGGCGGCGGCGGGGATGGCGGTCAGCGCCATGGTCATCTGCGCGTTCCAGGTGGCCGCCGCGGTCATGGCCGGGCTGTTGCGGGGGTGCGCCGCCGCGGCGAGCGCGACCGCGCGGGAGCAGGAGCGGGTACGGACCGAGGCCGAGGTGTCCGCCCGTATCCACGCGGACCAGCGGGCGCGCTACGAGGATCTGCGCCGTTCCGTGCTGCCGCTGCTGGCCGGGCTGGCGGGCGGGGCGCTGGACCCGGCGGACGACCGGGTGCGCCGCCGCTGCGCCTTCGAAGCGGCTCGGCTGCGGCGGCTGTTCGCGGAGCGGGACCAGGCCGCCGATCCGCTGGTGCACGAGTTGCGGGCGTGCATCGGGGTCGCGGAGCGCAACGGCGTGGACGTACAGCTCGCCGTGCGCGGCACGCCCGCCCCCGTGCCGCGCCGGCTGCGGCGCGCGCTGACCGAACCCGTGCTCACCGCCCTCACCACGGCCGAGCACACCGCCCGCGCGACCGTGATACGCGGCGGCGGGCGGGTGCGTGTCAGCGTCGTCACGGACGCCCCGCGTACGGACATCCCGCTCTCCGGCGAGCCGGGCATCCACGTGCGGACGCTGCGCGGCGAGGGCCGGCTGTGGGTCGAGGCGGCATGCGCCGTACCGGGCGGCACCACCGATGACTGGGGTGAGGGCGGCACCGCCGATACCGCCGATACCACCGGTGACGGGGGCGACGGCGAGGGCGGTACGGGCTCAGGCGAACCCGCCACGGACTCAGGCGACGGTACGGGCTGAGGCGAACCCACCACGGGCTCAGGCGACGGTACGGACGGCACGCCCCCCGCCCCGCCTCCCCCGCTCACAGTTCGTCGAGCGAGACCCAGCCGTCCTGAATGGCGCGGGCGACGAGGTTCGCCTTGGTCGGCGCGGGACGGCCCGCGTTGGCGTACTTGATCCGCACCCGGTCGAGGTAGGTGTTGACCGTACGCACCGAGATCCCGAGGCTGAACCCGACCATGGCCTTGGACTCCGACTGGAACCACTCCAGCAGCACCTCCACCTCGCGCGGCGCCAGCGAGGGCCGGCCGAGCCGGGCGTCGCTGCCGAAGGCTCCGGCGAGGGCCGGGGGCGTGTACGGGCGGCAGTCGGCGGCGGCGAGCGTGGCGGCCACGAGGTGGCTCTCTCCCTCGGCCTTGGTGAGAAAGGTGAAGGCGCCCAGGTCGAGGCAGGTCAGGGCGGCTTCCTGGCTCTCCTGCATGGTGTAGACGACGACTTGCCGCTCCATCGCGACGAGTTGCTTCAGCTCAGGGTAGACCGGCGCGCCGCGCGAGAGCTGGAGGTCGAGGACCACCACGTCGGCGGCGCTGCCCGGGCCGGTCAGGGCGAGCGCGGTGTCGGGGCCCTTCGCGACCACGGTGATGGGGCGTTCGGAGGCGGCGTACCAGGACTCGATGCCCGCCAGGACGACGGGGTGGTCGTCGACGAGTGCGACGGTCACCGGCGCGCCTGCCTCAGCCATACGAACCGCCCCTCCCCAGTCCCCGTAATCCCGATCCCCTGCCCGTACCCCCGGCGACGCCCCCGGGGCCCCTGAACACCCCCCCGAGCCGCCACCGTACCCACGCCGGGCCGGTCGCGTACGGTTCAGGGCCGACCTCGCGCCAGGTATTGAACTGACGCACCATCATGTTCCGCACCGCCGCCGCCACTAGATCCGAACTGACCCGGTATCAGGTTCCGGAGCGCCCCCCGGGCGCCCTCCAGCCCACCCCTCCACCCCTCCGTCCACACCCCCGCAGCCGGCCCCGCCCCTGGCACGAGCGGACCGTCCGCCCGGAATCCGTCGCCACCCAGGTGTGATCTGCCCCACAATCTCGACCTCGCCGATAGGCACACAGTTATGTGAGCATGACAATTTCATCTCCATTGCGTTACTCGGGCATGGCGGGCGCGATAAGCCACGGTCCGTTGGGCCACTAGGGGCGAAATGCCCGGCGGCGAGCGCGGCGCACACGGACGACGGAGAGTAACTAGCTGTAGGAAGTGGACAGTTGACCGTCCGGAAAACCGTCCCGTCTACTACGCACCCTACGCACCACTCGCTGGTTGACCGATCACGCAGCCGGGAGAACCCATGAGGATGCCGGGTCCAAGACCGTCCAACGCGCCCTCCGCGACGCCCGATTCCGTTCAGCCCGCGCCCGAGCGGGAGCGCCCCTCCCCCGAGCCGCCGCGGTCACCTTCCGGTTCGTGGTCGCCTTCCGGTTCGCGGTCGCCTTCCGGTTCGCGGCCGGGACCGGTCATCGTGGTCAACCCCGTCCACCGGCCGTCGCCCCGGCTCACCGCGGCGGCGTGCGCGGCAGGCGCGCTCGGCGTACTCGAACTGCCCGCCGACGCCCCCGCACTGGCCGCCGAACTCCTCGCCCGCACCGATCTCTGGTCCCCATCCCGACGCCCCTTCGGCGTGCGCGTCCGCCCCAACTGCCCCATATCAGCAGCCGATTTGCCCGACCGCGCGGAGTTCGTGCTGCTCGCCGACCCGGCCCGGCGCCCCGACGAGTTACCCGGCCGCCGGGTCCTGGCCGAGGTCACCGATCTCGCCGAGGCCGTACGAGCCGTCGAGGCAGGGGCGTGGGGCCTGATCGCCCGCGGCAACGAGTGCGGGGGAAGAGTCGGCGAGTTGAGCACGTTCGTGCTGCTGCAACAGCTCCTCGGCTCCACCCGTATCGACGTGCCCGTGTGGGCCTGGGGCGGCATCGGGGCCCGTACCGCCGCCGCTGCCGTGACAGGAGGCGCGGCGGGCGTCGTCCTCGACACGCAACTCGCCCTGCTGGACGAGGCGGAGCTGCCGCTGGAGATCACCGAGGCGCTCAGCGGCCTCGACGGCTCGGAGACCGTACTGCACCACGGCACCCGCGTCCTGTTGCGGAGAGGGCCGGGCGCACCCCAACTACCGGGCTCCAAGGCCGAGTTCGAGAGGACGATCGGCGGGGACGATCTGCGGACCCAGTTCCTCCCCGTCGGCCAGGACGCCTTCCTCGCCGCCTCCTTCGCCCGTAGCCGGCCGACGGTCGCCGAGGCCGTACGCGGCGTCATGACCGCGATCGCCGACACGGCCAGGGACGACGCGCCCGCCGCAGCGCTCGGCCCCCACTCCCCCGGCGCCCGGGCGTTGGGCACGCACCTCCCCATCGTCCAGGGGCCTATGACGCGCGTCAGCGACGGTCCCGAGTTCGCGGTCGCGGTCGCCGAAGGCGGCGCGCTGCCGTTTCTCGCGCTGGCGCTCAGCGACGCGGAGCAGACCAAGGCGATGCTGGAGCGCACGCGCGAGGCGGTCGGCGACGCGCCCTGGGGCGTCGGCATCCTCGGGTTCGCCGACGAGGAGGTGCGGGCCGCCCAGCTCGCGGTCGTACGGAAGCTGCGGCCGACGCACGCGATCATCGCCGGGGGCCGGCCCGCGCAGGCCGCCGATCTGGAGGCGGCGGGCATCGCCGCGTTCCTGCACGTACCGTCGCCGGGGCTGCTGCGGCAGTTCCTCGCGGCCGGGGCGCGCCGGTTCGTCTTCGAGGGCGCCGAGTGCGGCGGGCACGTCGGCCCGCGCAACAGCTTTCCGCTCTGGGAGGCCCAGATCGAGGTCCTGCTCGACTTCCTGGCGGAAGGGGCGAGCAGCGGGGCGGCTTCCACCGGCCCGACGCGCGGCGGGGCGGCCCCCACCGGCCCGGAGGATTCCGCTGGCCCCTCCCCCGCCGGCATCACCGTCCTGTTCGCGGGCGGCGTCCACGACGAGCGGTCTGCCGCGATGGTGGCCGCCCTCGCGGCCCCGCTGACCCGCGCGGGCGTCGCGTTCGGGGTGCTGATGGGTACGGCGTACCTGTTCACGGAGGAAGCGGTACGGGCCGGGGCCGTGCGGCCGCCGTTCCAGCGGCGGGTCCTCGCCGCCGAGCGGACCGACCTGCTGGAGACCGCGCCGGGGCACGCCACCCGCTGCGCGCACAGCGCGTTCACGGCGGACTTCGCCGCCCTCAAGGAGGAACTGGGCGCGCGGGGGCTGCCGGACCGCGAGCGGTGGGCGCGGCTCGAAGAGTTCAACGTCGGCCGGTTGCGGCTGGCCAGCAAGGGCATCGAGCGCGTCGGCGCGGAGCTGCGCCCCGTGGATGAGGGGCGCCAGGACGCCGAGGGCATGTTCATGGCCGGCGAGGTGTGCGTGCTGCGCGACGAGGTCACCACCGTCGCCGCCCTCCACCACTCGGTGGGCGAAGGGGCCGCCCACTGGCTGCGGACCCGGAACGAGGCGGTCCGCGAGGCCCTGGGCCTCATCCCCGAACCCGCCGGGCGGCCCGTGCCCCAACCGCTGCGCATCGCCGTCGTCGGCATGGCCTGCATGTTCCCAGGCGCCCCCGACACGGCCGCGTTCTGGGCGAACGTACTGGCAGGCAAGGACTGCGTGACCGAGGTGCCGGCCGGGCGCTGGGACCCCGAGCGGTACTACGCGCCGGACGGCGACGGCGAGCGCACCCCGTCGCGGTGGGGCGGATTCCTGCCCGAGATCCCGTTCGACCCGCTGCGCTTCGGTATCCCGCCCGCCTCCCTGAGCAGCATCGAGCCCGTGCAGCTCCTCGCGCTGGAGGCCGCCCGGCGCGCCCTCGCGGACGCCGGCCGGACCGGCGGGGACCACGCCCGTACGTCGGTGGTGTTCGGGGCCGAGGCGGGCAGCGACCTCGCCAACGCGACCACCCTGCGCACGGTCCTGCCCGCGTACGTCGGCGACCTCCCCGCCGCCCTCGACGAGCGACTGCCGCGCCTGACCGAGGACTCGTTCCCCGGCATGCTCGCCAACGTCATCGCGGGCCGCATCGCCAACCGCCTCGACCTCGGCGGCGCCAACTACACCGTCGACGCCGCCTGCGCCTCCTCCCTCACCGCCGTCGACGTCGCGTGCAAGGAACTGACCGCCGGAACCAGCGACCTGGTGCTGTGCGGCGGCGCCGACCTGCACAACGGCATCAACGACTACCTCCTCTTCTCCTCCGTGCACGCCCTCTCGCCCACCGGCCGCTCGGCGACGTTCGACCGGTCGGCCGACGGGATCGCGCTCGGCGAGGGCGTCGGCTGCGTGGTGCTCAAGCGGCTCGCCGACGCCGAACGCGACGGCGACCGCGTCTACGCCGTCATCGACGGCGTCGGCAGCGCCAGCGACGGCCGCGCCCTCGGCCTGACCGCGCCCCGCCCCGAAGGGCAGCGCGCCGCCCTCACCCGCGCCTACCGCAACGCCGGCGTCTCCCCCGCCCGTGTCGGCCTCATCGAGGCGCACGGCACCGGCACGGTCGTCGGCGACCGCACCGAACTGGCCACCCTCACCGAGGTGTTCACCGCGGCCGGGGCCACGCCGGGGAGCTGCGCCATCGGCTCGGTGAAGTCGCAGATCGGCCACACCAAGTGCGCGGCGGGGCTGGCCGGGCTGATCAAGACGGCCCTGTCGCTCCACCACGGCGTACGGCCGCCGACCCTGCACCTGCGGGATCCCAACCCGGCGTGGGACGCCGACCGCAGCCCGTTCGTCTTCCACTCCACGGCCCAGCCCTGGCCCGCGGAACCGGCGGAACGGATCGCGGGGGTGAGCGCCTTCGGCTTCGGCGGCACCAACTTCCACGTCGTTCTACGCGCGTACGCCCAGGCCCCGGCCGCCCACGCGCTCGACCAGTGGCCGACCGAGCTGTTCACCTTCCGCGGCAAGGACGCCGCCACCGCCCGCCGGGCCGCCCGTACGCTCCTCGACCAGGTCGAGAGCGGCGCCACATGGCGATTGCGCGACTACGCGCGTAGCACCGCCCGCCGCAGCGATTCCGCCGCCGCGCGGGGCGAGCCCGTCAAAATCGCCCTGCTGGCCGACAGCGTGCCGGAGCTGACGGGGCTGCTGCGCAGGGCGGTGGAGGGGACGGAGAGCGAGGGTGAGGGGGCGGCAACAGGGCGGCTCTTCATGGCGGGAGGGACGGGCCAGGGTGGGAATGACCCGGCCGGCGCAAGGGGGCGGGGCGTCAGCGGTCCGGCCGGCGTGGGCGCCCAAGGGCCGTCTGAAGTGGCCATCGGAGACGGCAAGGTGGCCTTGCTCTTCCCCGGGCAGGGCAGTCAGCGGCCCGGGATGCTCGCCGACCTCTTTGTGGCCTTCCCCGAGTTGCAGGGATGGCTGCGGCTCGGCGCTCGGTGGGCGGGGGCGCTCCATCCGCCGACCGCCTTCGACGACGCGACGGCGGCCGCCCAGCTCGCCCGGCTCACCGACACGGCCGTCGCCCAGCCCGCGCTCGGCATCACCGGGCTCGCCGCCGCCGAACTCCTTGCCTCCGTGGGCGTACGGCCGGACATGACCGCAGGTCACAGCTATGGCGAGCTGGTCGCCCTCGCGGTGGCCGGGGCCCTGGCACCCGCCGATCTGCTCACGGCGAGCGCCGCCCGCGCCGAGGCGATCCTCTCCGGGGTCCGGGGCAAGGACCCCGGTGCGATGGCGGCCGTCAGGGCGGCGGCCGAGGACGTGGACAAGGTGCTGACGCTCGCCGGACTCGCGGGCGAGGTCGTCACGGCGAACCGCAACTCGCCGCGCCAGACGGCTGTTTCCGGACCGACGGCGGCCGTGGAGGCGGCGATCGGGCACCTGCGGGACGCGGGCCTCTCGGCGAAGCGGCTCCAAGTGGCCTGCGCGTTCCACAGCCCGCTGATGGCGGGCGCGGGCGACGCGTTCGCCCGCACGCTCCAGGCCCTGCCCGTACGCGCGCCATCGGTTCAGGTGTGGGCCAACAGCACGGCCGCCCCGTACCCGGCCGACCCGGACGCCGTACGGGCCGGGCTCGCCGAACAGATCGGCGCGCCGGTCCGGTTCGCCGAGCAGATCGAGGCCATGTACGCGGCCGGGGCCCGGGTCTTCGTGGAAGCGGGGCCCGGGCGGGTGCTGACCCGGCTGGTCTCCGCCGTGCTCGGCGACCGCCCGCACCGCGCCGTCGCGCTGGACGGCGGCGGGCGGCGCGGCGGACTGTACGGCTTCCTGGCCGCCGTCGCCCAACTGGCCGTGGCCGGGATCGACGTACGTACCGGACGTCTCTTCCAAGGCCGCGACGCCGTGGACGCGGAGAGGAGCACCGCGCCCTCCGCCGCCGGGTGGACCGTGGACGGCCAGCTCGTCCGCCACGCCGACGGCACTCTCCTGCCCAACGCCCTCCAACCCGCCCGCCCCCTCACGGAGCTGATCGTGCCGGAGAACCCCACCCAAGACGGCGCCGGCGCCCCGCCGTCCGGCCCGGACGCCCTGATCGCCGAATTCCTGCGCAGCAGCCGGGAGATGGTCGCGGCCCAGCGCGATGTACTGCTGCGCTATCTGGGCGGTACGGAGCCGGCCCAGCCCGCTGGGGCGCCACCGGCGCCCGCTGTCGCACTCTCCCCCGCGCCCTCGCCCTTGCCCGAAGACGCGCCCGTATCCGAAGCCGCACCCGTATCCGAAGACCAGCCCGTATCCGAACACGAGCCCACCGAGGCCGAGGAAGGAGCCGCTGCCGACCCGGGGCGCGTCCTCGCGTCCGTACTGGCGGTGGTCGCGGAGCGCACCGGTTATCCGGTCGACATGATCGAGCCGGAGCTGGACCTGGAGGCGGATCTCAGCGTCGACTCCATCAAGAGGACGGAGATCGCCGGGGAGCTGGCGACCCGCCTCGGGCTGCCCCTGGGCGACGGTGCGGACTTGGACCAGGTCAGCTCGGCGCGTACGGCGGCGGCGATAGCCGGGCTGCTCACAGCCCGGCTCGGCGGCCCACAGGCTTCGGAGCAGCCGCCGCCAGAAGCCGCCGCGCCGCCGCCCGCCGCCGCAGCACCCCCGGAAGCCTCCGTACTCCCCCCGCAACGGCTGGAGTTCACCGAGGTCGACCTGCCGCCGGTCGCCGCGCCCCTCGCCCCCGGCGGCACCGTCACGCTGCTGGGCGGCGGCCCGCTCGCCGAACTCCTGGCGGAACGGCTCCGAGCCCTCGGCACGCACCCCGTGATCGCGCCCGGCGACCAGCCCCCCGCGCGGATCAGCGGCGGCACCGCCGTGTACCTGCACGCCTTCGAGGCCCCCGAGACCTCACTCCCTGACGCGTTTCCGCTGTTCAAAGCGGTACTGGCGGACGGCGGCCTGCGACGGCTGCTCGCCGTCGAGCGCCGGGAGTCGGGCGCGGTGCGCGGGCTGCGGGGCTTCTTCCGCAGCCTGGCCCGCGAGTACGAGGACATCGCCGTGCGGCTCGTGGAGGTGGGGACGGCCGACGGTACGGACGCGGCGGCGGAGGCAGTCGTAGCGGAACTGGCCGCCACGGAGCCCGCCACGGAAGCCACCACGGGCCCGGACATGGAAGCCACCACAGGCCCGGACACGGACCCCGCCACAAAAGCCGCCACCGAGGCCGCTGCGGCCCCCGCCACAGAAGCCGCCACCGAGGCCGCTGCGGCCCCCGCCGCAGAAGCCTCCGGGACTTTCTCCGAAACGGCCGGAACCGTCGCGGAACGCCGGGAGCCGGTCGTCGTCCTGTCCTCCGGAGGCCGGCGGCGTGCGCTGCGCCCGGTGCCCACCGGCCTCGGCACCCTCGCCGCCACCGGCGCGGGGCCGGCGGGCGACGGCGTCGCGGAGGCGGCCGCCGCCGGGCTCGACCGCGAGGCGGTGGTCCTGCTCGCCGGCGGCGCGCGCGGCATCACGGCCCGCTGCGCCCGGGCCCTCGCCGCGGCGAGCCGCTGCCGGATCGAACTGCTGGGCCGCACCCCGGCGCCGACCGCCGCCGAGGACGCCGTGACGGCGGGGGCCGTCGGACGGGACGGGGTGCGGGCCGCCCTCATCGCCGCCGGGGCGGGCTCGCCCGCCGGGATCGAACGGGCGGCCTCGGCCGTACTCGCGGCGCGCGAGGTCCGCGCCACCATCACCGACCTGCGGGAACTCGGCAGCCCGGTGGGCTACCGCGCCGTCGACGTACGGGACGAGGAGGCGGTGCGGGCCGCGGTGAAGGACATCCACGCCGAGCACGGCAGGCTCGACGGGATCGTGTACGCGGCGGGTGTCATCGAGGACCGCCTCGTCGCCGAGAAGTCGGCCGAGTCCTTCCGGCGCGTGTTCGCCACGAAGGTGGACGGCGCGCGCGTCCTCCTCGACGCGGCAGGGGAACTGCCCGACGGCGGGCCGCGGTTCGCGGTCCTCTTCGGCAGCCTCGCCGCCGCCCTCGGCAACCGCGGCCAGTGCGACTACGCGGCCGCCAACGACGCCCTGGAGGAACTGGGCCGCCGCTGGTCCACCCCCGACCGCCGCGGCCTGACGGTGCACTGGGGCCCCTGGGCCGCCACGGAGACCGGCGGCGGCATGGTCACCCCCGAGCTGGCGCGCTCGTACGCCGCCCGCGGCATCAAGCTCATCGACCCCGAGGAGGGCCCCCTCAGCCTGCTGCGCGAACTGGCCTGGGGCGCCCCCACACTCCACTCGGTCCTCTACACGGCGTCGGGATGGTGACCGCCGGGACCGGAGCCGGGCCCGGGAGCGGGGCCGGGACGGCGAGCGGGGCCAGGCCCGTAAGCGGAGCCGAGGCCGACCGCGACCGCGCCGCGCCGGCCAACGCCCCCCGGGCAGTGGTCACGGAGGAGCCGCCCCATGGACAGCCCCCGATCGCGGCTCGTACACCGCCGGTGGCGATCGTCGGTATGGCGGCGCTCTTCCCGGGCGCCGGGGACCTGGACGGCTACTGGCGGAACATCGTGGGCGGCGTGGACGCGATCACGGAGGTTCCGGCGGGCCGGTGGGACGAGGAGTTCTACGTGCCGGAGGGGCCGGGGCGGGCCGATCGCGTGTACTGCCGGCGCGGGGGGTTCGTGGACGAGGGGGCGGCGTACGACCTCACTCGGTTCGGCGTCATGCCGGCGTCGGTCGCGGGGGCGGAGCCCGATCAGTTCATCGCGCTGGAGGTGGCCGACCGGGCCGTGCGGGACGCGGGCGGATACGGGGCGCTGCCGGCCGACCGGCAGCGGGTCGGGGTCGTGCTCGGCCGGGGCGGCTATCTCACGCCCGGCCTGGCCCGCCTCGACCAGCGCGTGCGCGTCACACGCCAACTGACGCGTACCTTGCGCGAGTTGCTGCCCGAACTCGACGAAGAGCGACTGACGCGCATTCAGGCGGCCTTCGCCGGTCAACTCGGCCCCGAACAGCCGGAGTCCGCCATCGGGCTCGTCCCGAACCTGGCCGCTTCCCGCCTCGCCAACCGGCTGGACCTGCGCGGCCCCGCCTACACCGTCGACGCGGCCTGCGCGTCGTCCCTCGTCGCCGTCGACCACGCGGTACGCGAACTCGGCTCGGGCCGCTGCGATGTCGTGCTGGCGGGCGGCGTGCACCACTGCCACGACATCACGCTGTGGAGCGTCTTCAGCCAGCTCGGCGCGTTGTCGCGCAGCCAGCGCTGCCGCCCCCTGCACCGCGCCGCCGACGGCGTGCTGATCGGCGAGGGCACGGGCGTCGTGGTCCTCAAGCGCCTCGCCGACGCCGAGCGTGCCGGCGACCGCGTCTACGCCCTGGTGTCCGGCACCGGCGTGGCCGGGGACGGCCGCTCGGCGAGCCTGTTCAGCCCGGACTCCGGCGGCCAGGTGCGCGCGGTCCGCCAGGCGTGGGAGTCGGCGGGCCTCGACCCGCGAGCCGCCGACTCCGTGGGGCTGCTGGAGGCGCACGGCACCGCGACCCCGGCGGGGGACGAGGCCGAACTCGCCACGCTGGCCGAGGTGTTCGGCGGGCCGGGCGGCAGTGCGCGCCGCGCCGTCATCGGCTCGGTGAAGTCCATGATCGGCCACACCATGCCGGCGGCGGGCGTCGCCGGGCTGATCAAGGCGGCCCTCGCCCTGCACCACGGCGTGCTGCCGCCCACCCTGCACTGCGACGAGCCCCACCCCGCCCTCGCCCGCACCCGCTTCACCCCCCTCGACCGCGCCCGGCCATGGGAGGTTCCCACGAGCGGCGCCCCGCGCCGCGCGGGCGTCAACGCCTTCGGCTTCGGCGGAATCAACGCCCACGTCGTACTGGAGGAGGCTCCACGCACCGCCACGGGCCCTGACGCGCGTACGAGCACCGGCCCCAGCTCCGGCGCGAGCGCGAGCACCCGCCCCGGCGCCCGTACGCGGCCCACCACCCCCCGCACCTCCCCGACCTCCCGGACCTCCCCGACCTCCACGACCGGCCTGACCGAGCCGGAACGGGTGCTGCGGCTGGCCGCCGGCTCCCCCGAGGCGCTGGCGGCGCTGCTGGCCGCGGACGACTCGGCGGTGCTGGCCGCCGGGCTGGACGAGCGGGCGCGGGTGGCCGAGCCGTGCCGGCTGGGCGTCGTCGACCCGACGCGGCGCCGGCTCGCGCTGGCGCGCAGGGCCGTGGCGCAGGGCACGCCCTGGCGGGGGCGCAGCGATGTGTGGTTCGCGCCTGCGCCTCTGCTGGGCGCGGCGGGCGGGCGTACGGCGTTCGTCTTCCCGGGGCTGGAGGCCGAGTTCGAGCCGCGCGTCGCCGAGCTGGCGGAGCGGTTCGGCCTCGACTGGTCGCCCGGCGGGGCGAGGGTCGGGGACGTGGGCCGGCACGGCGCGGCCGTGTTCCAGCTCGGCCGGGTGCTCGACGCCGCCCTGCGACGCCTGGGCGTCGTGCCCGACGCGGTCGCCGGGCACAGCGTCGGCGAGTGGACGGCCATGGCCTGCGGCGGCATGCACGCGGCGGACGAGGTCGACGCGTTCCTCGCGGGCTTCGACCCCGACGCGCTACGCGTGCCGGGCGCGGCCTTCGCCGTGCTGGGCCTGCCCGCCGACCGGGTACGCGCCGAACTGGCCGGCCGCGACGACGTGGTGCTCTCGCACGACAACGCCCCGAACCAGTCGATGATCTGCGGCCCGCACGACGCGGTCACCGCCGTCGTGCTGCGCCTGCGGGCGCGGGGCGTGGTCGGCCAGGTCCTGCCGTTCCGCTCCGGGTTCCACACGCCGATGCTCGCGCCGTACCTGGCGCCGATCCGCGCCGCCGCGGAGGCGTACACGCTGCGCCCGCCGACGACCCCGGTGTGGTCGGCGACGACCGCCGCGCCGTACCCGCACGAACCGGACGCCGTGCGGGAGTTGTTCGTACGCCACCTGCTGGAGCCCGTACGGTTCCGGCAACTGATCTCCGCCATGCACGGCGCGGGGTTCCGCGCCTTCGTCCAGCTCGGCGCGGGCCAGCTCGGTTCGCTGATCGACGACACGCTGGCCGGCCGGGACCGGCTCGTCGTCTCCGCGCACGCGGGGACACGGGACAGCCTGGCGCAGCTCCGCCGGGTGGCCACCGCGCTGTGGGCGTACGGCGCCGAACCGGACGTGGGCCCGCTGCTCGCCCCGCACGGGCCTCCGCCCGCCGCCACTCCGGCAGCGGGCCGTCCCGCCCGCCCCTCTCGTCCCGGCTTCCGGCTGAACCTCGGCGGAGCGTCGGTCTCCCTGCCCGCCGAGGCCCGGGGCATCCTCACCGGGCTGTCGCCCAGACCAACGGCAGAGGCGCCCCGAGCGGACGCTCCCGTCAACAGCAATACGGACGAGACCCCCGCCCCCGACAACAACCCCCTGGCGCGCCTCGAACGCGTAGGGGCCGGACTTCCGATAGCCGCCGAGTTCTCCGCGCTGCTAGCCGATACCGCCGCCACCGCCGCCGACCTGATAGCCGCCGCCCGGCGAGGCCACGCCCGCCCAAGGAGCCCCGAGCCGCCTCAGCCCCGTTTCCGCCCGCCTCGCGCCGCTGCCGGACTCACGCCCGTAAAAGAAGGAATGTCGCCTCAAACAGCCCTAACAGACAGCCGCACGCCCGCATCGGCGTCCACCGCTCCTCCCGTCCCCGCCACCCTCCGCATCGACGTGCAGGAAATGCCCTACCTACTCGATCACTGCTTCTTCCGGCAGCGGCCGGGCTGGCCCGATGACATCGACCGGTGGCCGGTGGTGCCCGCGACCACGGTGATCCGCCATCTCATGGATATCGCCGAACGGGCCGCGCCCGGCCTGCGGTCCGTCGCGGTGCATCAGGTGCGGCTGCTCAAGTGGATCGAGGCGATTCCGTCGGTGGACGTACCGGTGACGGTGCGCCGGACCGCGCCGAACCGGGTGGAAGTGGGCCTGACGGGGTTCGCCCGCGCCGTCGTGGAGCTGGCGGGCGGCGGGGAGGGAAGGCAGGGGGCGCATCCGGACCCGCCCGCACCATGGCCCATAACCCCGGCCGCCACCGAGCGCGTACCGGAGTTGCGCGCCGAGCAGCTCTACAGCGAGCGGTGGATGTTCCACGGCCCGCGTTTCCAAGGCGTCACCGAGCTGACCGCGATCGGCGACCGGCACGTGCGCGGGCTGCTCACCGCGCCCGCAGCGCCCGGCGCGCTGCTCGACAACGCCGGGCAGCTCCTCGGCTACTGGATCATGGCGACGCGCACCGAGCGCACCACCGTCCTCCCGGTCGGCATGGACCGCATCCGCTTCTACGGGCCGGAGCCCCGCCCCGGTACGCGCCTGATGTGCGCGATCCGTATCACCGAGGTCACCGGCAACACCCTGACCGCCGACATGCGACTGGTCCACGGCGGGCGCGTGTGGGCCGAGGTGACGGGGTGGACGGACCGCCGGTTCGACACCGATCCCGGCATCCGGGCGGTGGACCGGTTCCCGGGCCGGAACACGCTGTCCACGCTGCGGCCGGAGGGCTGGGCCCAGGTCTGCGAGCGCTGGCCGGACCTCGCCACCCGCGAACTGATCATGCGCAACATGCTCGGCAGCGCCGAACGCGCCCAGTACGAGCGGCTCTCCCCCGTCCGCCGCCGACAGTGGCTGCTCGGACGGATCGCCGCCAAGGACGCGGTACGCGGCCTGCTGTGGAAGGAGGGGCCGCGCGAGGAAGACCCCGCCGAGATCTATCCCGCCGAGATCGCCGTGCGCAACGACGAGTCCGGGCGGCCGGTCGTGTACGGCGTGCACGGACGGGCGGTCGACGGCGTCGTCGTCTCCATCGCGCACTGCGCGGAGACGGGCGTCGCCATCGCCCGGCGCGGCCCGTGCGGCATCGACGTCGAGGAGGTCACGAACCGGCCCAGGGCGACCGTCGAAGCAGCCTGCGCCGCCGAGGAGTTGGCACTCCTCGACGGTCTGACGCGGGCCGGGGGCGACGGCGCGGCCGTGTGGTTCACGCGGTTCTGGGCGGCGAAGGAGGCCGTCGCCAAGGCGCGCGGCACCGGGTTGCGCGGCCGCCCCGCCGACTACCGCGTGGCGGCGGCGGACAGCGACCGGCTGCGCGTGGTGGCCGGCGGCGTTCCGTACGCCGTGCGGGTGTGCGACACCGCCAATTCGCCGGGCCTGCCCGCGCGGAGCTACGTCGTCGCGTGGACGGCGACTGACGAACAGCCAGAGCGGCCAGAGCAGCCAGTACAGAAAGCGCGGAAAGAGCAGGCAGAGGAGAAAGAGGAGACAGGAGAACGCGATGACCACTGACGCTACGGGGCTCGCGACGGCGGACGCTACCGGGGCGGCCGAGGCTGCCGGGGCAGCCGAGGCGGGCCCCGGTGACGGCCTCCTCCCGGCCGCCGACCCCGACCCCGACCCCGCCTCCGTACTGGCGGATATCGCGGGCATGCTGCGTGAGCTGCTGGCGGAGTACGGGCTCGACGACGCCGAGATCGCGCGGGAGACCACCTTCCATGATGATCTGGAACTGGAGAGCATCGACCTGGTCGGACTCTCCGGAGCGCTGCGCGAACACTACGGCGACCGGGTCAACTTCGCCGCGTTCATCGCCGACCTCGAACTGGACGAGATCATCGCGCTGACGATCGGCCAACTGGTCGACTACGTAGTCGACTCCCTCCGCGCGACAACCACGACGGACCCGACAGCCACAACGGACGCGACGGACCCGACAGACCCGACAGACCTGACAGCCGCGACGGAGGCAACCACCTCCCCCTCCCCCACCGAACAGGACTGACCCCATGGCCAAGATCCGTACGGGCGGGATCACCACGCACGTCCAGCGCCTCGACGCCGCCGTGCGGCCGCCCGCCGGAGCGGGCGGGGCGCCGCTGGTGGTGTTCGTGCACGGCCTGCTCACCGACAGCCTGGCCAGCTACTACTTCACCCTCGGCCCGGCCTTCGCCGCCGAGGGCATCGACGTGATCATGTACGACCTGCGCGGGCACGGCCGCAGCGACCGCCCGCGCACCGGCTACCGCCTGGAGTGCTTCGTCGACGACCTGGTGGCCCTGCTCGACGCGCTCGGCGAACGGCGGCCGGCGCATGTGGTGGGCAATTCGTTCGGCGGTACGGTCGCGGCTGCCGTCGCCGCGTGGCACCCGGAGCGGGTGGCGACCGTGACCATGATCGAGTCCGAGCCGCCGGTCGCCGCGTGGGCCCGGCACATGGCCGACGGGCTCGCCGACGCGAAGGACCGGCTCGCCCGCAAGGAGGTCATCGGCTGGATCCGCGCCGAGCACGGCGCGCACACAGCCCGGCTCTCCCGCTCCGCCGGCCGCATCCTGCAGACCACGACGCTGGCCGAGGACGTGCCGGCGGGCCGGGTCATCGACGACGGCCTGCGGGCGATCGGCTGCCCCCTGCTCGCGCTCTTCGGCGACCAGTCCGGGCTGTCCGCCCAAGCCCCCGTCCTGCGACGGAAGTTACCGTCCTGCCGGACGGTCGTCCTGCCCGAGCAGGGCCATTCCGTCCTGGTGGAGCGCACCGCCGAGACCCGCGAGCTCCTTCTCTCCTGGGTGCGGGAGCACGCGCTGTCCGGGGCGGCGGCGCCGTGACGCGCTTTCTGTTCGTCGTCCCTCCGCTGGTCGGGCACGTCAATCCGCTGCTGGGCGTGGCGGGCGAGCTGCGCTCGCGCGGGCACCGGGTGGCGTGGGCGGGCCACGCCGACCCGCTCCGGGGCCTGGTGGGCTCGGAGGCCACGGTGTTCGGCTGCGCGCTGCCCGGCACGGCGACGAGCAGGCCGCCGAAGCTGGCCGGGCCGGCGGCGTTCCGGTTCCTGTGGGAGGAGTTCTTCGTCCCGCTGGCCGAGGCGATGGCGCCCGGCGTGGACGCGGCGATCGAGGCGTTCGCCCCGGATGTGGTCGTCGCCGATCAGCACGCCGTCGCGGGCGCCCTGGTCGCCGAGCGCCGCGGCGTCCCGTACGTCACCTCGTGCACCACCTCCGCCGAACTGGCCGATCCACTGGCGGGCATGCCCAAGGTGGCCGCCTGGGTCAGCGGCCTGCTGCGCGGACTGCGGGAACGGATCGGCGACCCCGCCCGCGGCACCGACCCGCGCTTCTCCCCGTACGGGGTCGTCGCCTTCACCGGCCGCGCGCTACTCGGCGCCGCTCGACTCCCGCACCCTGACGTGCACTTGGTGGGTCCGGCCATCGCCGCCCGCCCCGCCCCCGCCGACTTCCCCTGGTCGGCGCTGGACCCGCGCCGCCGCGCCGTGCTCGTGACGCTCGGCACCGCGAACGCGGACGCGGGCGGCCGGTTCCTGGCGGAGGCGGTGGCCGCGCTGCGCGCCGCGCGCCACCGCGTGCAGGGCATCGTCGTCGACCCCGGCCGTACGCTCGCCGGGGCCCCGGTCCCGCCCGACGTGCTCGTACGCCCGTACGTGCCGCAACTCGATCTGCTGCGCCGCGTCTCCGCCGTCGTCTGCCACGGCGGCCACAACACCGTCTGCGAGTCCTTGTGGCACGGGGTGCCGCTCGTCCTCGCCCCGATCCGCGACGATCAGCCGATCGTGGCGGGGCAGGTCGTGGCCGCGGGCGCGGGGGTGCGGGTGCGCTTCGGCCGGGTGGACGCCGAGGGGCTGGGCGCGGCGATCGACGCCGTCCTCGACCCGGCCGGCGGCCACCGCGCGGCGGCCGAGGCGATCGGCGCCTCCTTCCGCGCGGCGGGCGGCACGTCGGCGGCGGCGGACCGCCTGGAAGAGGCCGCCGCGCGGGCGGCGGGCCGACGGCCGCCGGGAGACGTACGGGCGGGGACGGGGTGAGCGGCACCCGGACAGTGCCCCTGGCCGCTCAAGCACCGCCCCCTCACCCCCGCAGCGCCGCCCCCGCCCTCACCCCCGCAGCGCCGCCGCCCCCGAGGATGCCTGTTCCTCCGCCCGTACGCGCGCTGCCGCCGCCTCCGCCGCGCGGCCGAGGCGGTCGGCGAGGCGGGCCTGGGCGAGCCAGTTGTACGGGCAGACGGGGCGCAGGTTGATGCGCTCGCTGACCAGGGTGCGGGCGGTGTCGGTGCGTCCGGCGCGCAGGGCGGCCTCCAGCAGGGTCTTCTGGATCGCGTCCCGCTGGGCGTGGCTGCCGCCGAAGTCGTCGAGGCGGTAGCGGACGGGGGCCAGCGCCTCGACGACCTGCCCGTACCGGCGCTGGCCGTAGGCGATCAGGGCCCGGCACACGGGCAGGCCGACGTGTTCGGTCATGGCGTGGTTGGTGACGTCGGGGCGGGCGTCGGCGAGCCATGCCTCCCGGTCGCGTACGAGGCGTTCGGCGTCGGCGATGCGGTCCGCGCCGACGTAGGCCATGACGGCGTGCACGTCGTTGAAGGCGTAGTAGGGCGTGTCGCGGCGGGCGGCCCAGGCGTCGGCGAGCGCCGCCCAGCGGGGCCCGGCGTCGTGGTCGGCGAGCAGGAGCCGCCACAGCAGGGCGGAGGCGTCGAGGAGTTCCATCGCCAGTCCCTGGGACTGGTCGTTGTGGAGCACGGCGTCGTAGATCTCCAGCACGCGCCGGGTGTCGCCGGCCTCCAGGGCGTAGAGGCAGTAGTGCCACCAGTTGTGCACGTTGAGGTAGTTGCCGGCGGCCCAGTCGTCGGTGCGGGCGTCGAGGTAGCGGATGCCCTCCGCGAACTGGCCCTGCATCTCGTAGGTGTGCACGACGGCGTGGATGCCCCACACGTCGCGCGGGTCGCGTTCGACGGCGGCGAGGGCGGTCTGCTGGGCGCGGCTGTAGTGGCCGGTCTCCTCCAGCCCGAACGCGTACATGCCCAGCACCTGCCCGTACTGCGGGTCGCCCTCGGGCCAGGCGGACAGGGCGCCGCCGACGCGGTCGCGCAGCCGGGCGGCGTCGCCGGTGAAGAAGTCGATCTGGTGCCCGGCGGCGAGCGCGAGCACGTCGCGGGGGTATGCGACGGTGATCTCGCCGAGCAGCGCGCCGGCCCGGCGCAGGTCGCCGGCGAACCAGGCGGTGGCGGCGGCGAGGTGCATGCGTTCGCGCGCGGTCTCCCCGGCGGGGCAGGACTTCTGGTAGCGGACGAAGGCGTCGTGCGCGGCGGCGGCGTCCTTCTCCTCGGTGCCCAGCAGCCCCAGGTAGGCGGCGAGTACGTTGCCCATGACGGAGTGCGGCGAGGCGTCCAGGACGGCCCGCGACTCGTCGGCCACCTCGCCGCGGAAGAGGAGCAGCGCCCCGAGCGCGTTCTCGTAGTGGGTCAGGGCCTGCTGGCCGGTGTGCGACATCGCGTGGCCGTGCCGGTCGGTGTCCGTCATGGTCCCCTTCGACTTCTCGACCCTCTGGTGTCCCTTCCGCCCCCGCCTTACCTTGGCAGCGGTAGGAAAGCCGTCCGATCGCTTGTCATGTCCTTGTTGAAGATTACCGACAAGAGGTGCGTCGTGTTCCTCCCCCGCTCCCTCCTCCCCTTCCTCCCCCGCAGACGGGCCCGTATGCGCGGCGGTCCTCTGGCGCGGCCCGGCGCCGTCGGCACCGTCGCGCTCCTCCTCGGGCTGCTGGCCGCGCTCGCCGCCGCCCCCGCGCGCGCCCACCCCGACCCCGCGGCCCCGGCCCGGCCGCCGCTCAGCCGCCCCATCGACCCGCAGAACTGGCGCAACCCGGACGACATGACGTGGGCCGACTACCGGGCGGTGCCCGGCACCCACTGGGCCGACCCGGACGTGAAGCCGACCAAGCGCACGTTCAAGGGCGCGCTCGTGCTGCTGGACTACCCCGACGAGGAGTTCACGGTCAGCAAGCCGGCCGGGGCGACGATCTTCGGCAACCCGCAGCCCGCCGCGTCCAATGTGCCGCGGGCCCAACTGCCGCGCTTCTATCAGGACTTCCTCAACAAGCCCGGCAAGCTCAACCACGGCCACACGATCAACGAGTACTGGATGGAGGACTCCGGCGGCCGCCTCGGCGTCGACCTCACCGGCTTCGGCACGTACCGGATGCCGTTCAAGTCGTACCAGTACGGCATCGAGACGTCGATGAACCCCGGCGCCTGCCCCGTGGGCGACGTCTGCGGCAAGGACATCCGCACCGACGGCAAGGCCGCCTGGATCGCCGACGTGGGCGCCGAGCGCACCAAGGAGTTCGACTTCGTCTTCTACCTGACCGCCGGGCAGGACGAGTCGGCGGCCTGGCAGGAGTTCGGCCAGATGAAGTTCGCCGGCCCCAAGGACGTGCCGGCCGCCTGGGGGCCGCCGTCGCCGATCGCCGGCGGCGGCAACGCGGCCGCCACCCGCTATGTGCCGTGGACCTCCTGGCAGGCCGCCGCCCGCATCTGGCCCAACGCCGAGGACGGCTCCTCCACGCAGGCCGAAAGCTCCGGAATGGCCGTGTACGCGCATGAGTTCAGCCACATCCTCGGCATCGCCGACAACTACAACAACCCCTACGGATCGCCGCCCCGGCGCGCGTACACCGGCATCTGGAGCATGCTCTCGCGCGGCTCCTTCAACGGGCCCGGCGGCCCGCACACCCGCTGGCAGATCCCGGCCACCGAGGGCGCGACGATGGGCTCCCAGCATGTGCTGCGCGACAAGCTCAAGCTCGGCATCGTCGACGAGAAGAACGTCCTGCGCCTGGACCGGGACGCCCTGGCCGGCTCCGGCCTCGCCGTCGCCCGCGTCACCGCGCGCTCCGCGCCGCCCGGCGAGCGGGGCCTGTCCGGCGTCAACATCACCATGAGCGGCGACCGCTCGCCCGCCTGCTCCCCCGCGAAAGATCCGATGTGCGACGGCGGCGGCTACGACAACTACACCGTCGAGGTCGTCGACCGCATGGGCATGGACTCCTTCACCCCGGACCACGGCGTGCTGATCTCCAAGACCAAGGACAAGGACCGGGCGCCCTTCGCGTGGGTGGTCGACGCCCACCCCGAGGACATCGACATGGTGGACTTCAAGCGCCCCGACGGCACCCAGCAGAAGATCACCATAGGCGACTACCGGCAGCTCAGCGACGCCCTCTTCCACGCGGGCGCGGACTCCGGCAGCAGCTACGAGTACGTGGACCGGGCCAACCGGCTGCACTTCTACGTCCTGGACATCCACCGCGACGCCTCCGGGGTGCTCGATTACACCGTCGCCGTCAAGTCCCTGGACGGCGCGGGTCCGCAGCGCCGCGGCCTGGACCTGCGGCGCGGCACCGCGCACGGCTCGCCGGCCAAGGGGCGCGCCGTGTGCGCGTTCCCGCTGACCAACACCGGCGGCGCGGGGAGCGCGCCGCACCTGTCCTCCGATGTCTACCGGCTCTCCGTCGCGGGCACGGCCCGCGGCTGGTCCGCCTGGCTGCCCAACCGCCTCGCCACCGCCGAGGCTGGGAAGACCGTCACCGTCCCGGTCGCCGTGACCGCCCGCGCGGACGCCGCCCGGCACGGCCGCGTCACCCTCGACGCCCGGTCCGAGAGCGACCCGCGCCAGCACGTGCGGGCCACCTGCGACCTCGGTCGCTGAAGATCACTCCCGCGCGCCCCGGGGCCGGATGCCACGGCTCCGGGGCGCCGCCGTGCCGGGCGTCCTCCCATGCCCGAACGGGCCTCAAACGGAGCTCAGTCGGCCCAAGCGGGGCCGCGGCTCCACCCGACATATCCCTCATGGCGCACCTGACCAGCGGTGATACGAGCCGGAAAACGGGCACGAACGGGCCCCATCAATCTCTCGGAGACCCTGTTCACCATCACCCCGGCGCTTGTACAAACATGCCAGGCGCCCGATCGGGCGTCGCTCCACAGCAGACCGCAGGGAAGATGCCGTGAACACCGAGGAACGCCGACGAGGAATCCTCCAACTCGCTCGGCGGACCGGAGGCGTCGATGTCACCGGTCTGGCCGCCGACTTCAAGGTGGCGAAGGAGACGATCCGCCGGGATCTGCACGTACTGGAGGAACACGGGCTGGTCCGGCGCACCCACGGCGGGGCCTACCCGGTCGAGAGCTCCGGGTTCGAGACCACCCTCGCCGTCCGCACCACCCAGCTCGTGCCGCAGAAGACCCGGGTGGCGGCCGCCGCCGCCCGGCTCCTCAGCGACGCGGAGACCGTGTTCATCGACGAGGGGTTCACCCCGCAGCTCATCGCCGGGGCGCTGCCCCGCGACCGGCCGCTGACCGTCGTCACCGCCTCGCTGGCCGTCGCGCAGGCCCTGGCCGACGCCGAGAAGGCCACGGTCCTGCTGCTCGGCGGCCGGCTGCGCAGCGGCACGATGGCCACCGTCGACCACTGGGCCACCAAGATGCTCGCCGGGTTCGTCATCGACCTCGCGTTCATCGGCGCCAACGGGATCTCCCGGGAACACGGCCTGACCACGCCCGACCCGGCCGTCAGCGAGGTGAAGGCGCAGGCGGTGCGCGGCTCCCGGCGGCGGGTGTTCGCGGGGGTGCACACGAAGTTCGGCGCGGTCAGCTTCTGCCGGTTCGCCGATGTCGCGGACTTCGAGGCCATCGTGACCGACACCGGCCTGCCGCCGGCCGAGGCCCAGCGCTACACGCTGCTGGGCCCGCAGGTCATCCGGGTCTGACCGGCAGCCGCGGGCGACTGGCCCGTCCCCGCGGCTGACCCCACCCCTCCCCCGTACGTACGTCCTTCCGCCCGCCGCTATCCGCCTCACCCGCCCCTACCGCCTTTACCGCGCCCGAACGCCAGGAGGCTCCATGCCCCTTCAGCACCGACGCCGGGGCCGCGGCACACGCATACGCGTGGCCGCCGCCACCGCCGCCCTCCTCGCCACGAGCACCGCGTGCGCCGGAGCGGGCGGCACCGGCTCCGGCGGCGACACCATCAATGTGCTCATGGTCAACAACCCGCAGATGATGGAGTTGCAGAAGCTCACCGCGGCCCATTTCACGAAGGAGACCGGCATCAAGGTCAACTTCACGGTGCTGCCGGAGAACGACGTCCGCGACAAGATCAGCCAGGACTTCTCCAACCAGGGCGGCCAGTACGACGTCGCCACCATCAGCAACTACGAGGTCCCCTTCTTCGCGAAGAACGGCTGGCTGCACCCGCTCGACGACTACGTCGCCAAGGACGCCGCCTTCGACCAGAAGGACATCCTCCGCCCCCTCACCCAGTCGCTGACCGCCGAGGACGGCAAGCTCTACGCCGAGCCGTTCTACGGCGAGTCGTCGTTCCTCATGTACCGCAAGGACGTCTTCGCCCAGAAGGGGCTGAAGATGCCCGAGCATCCGACGTGGCAGCAGGTCGCCGACCTCGCCGCCAAGGCCGACGGCGCCCAGCCCGGCATGAAGGGCATCTGCCTGCGCGGCCTGCCCGGCTGGGGCGAGCTGGCCGCGCCGCTGACCACCGTCGTCAACACCATGGGCGGCACCTGGTTCGACAAGGACTGGAAGGCCCGGCTGGACTCCCCGGAGTTCGAGAAGGCCACGAAGTTCTACGTCGACCTGGTCCGCTCGCACGGCGAGACCGGCGCCGCGCAGTCCGGCTTCGCCGAGTGCCTGAACAACCTCACCCAGGGCAAGACGGCCATGTGGTACGACGCCACGTCCGCCGCCGGTTCGCTGGAGGCCGCGAACTCCCCCGTGAAGGGCAAGATCGGCTACGTACCGGCGCCGGTCGAGCGTACGAAGAGCTCCGGGTGGCTCTACACCTGGGCGTGGGGCATGGAGAAGGCGTCCCGCAACACCGAACGCGCCTGGAAGTTCATCTCCTGGGCCTCCGGCAAGAAGTACGAGGAGCTGGTCGGCGAGAAGAGCGGCTGGGCCAACGTGCCGGCCGGCCGCCGCGCCTCCACCTACGCGCGTCCCGCGTACAAGGAGGCCGCGTCGGCGTTCTCGGACGTCACGCTGGAGGCGATCCGCTCCGCCCGGCCGAACGACCCCGGCGTGCAGCCCCGGCCCGCGCCCGGCATCCAGTTCGTCGGCATCCCCCAGTTCACCGACCTCGGCCTGAAGGTCTCCCAGGAGATCAGCGCCGCCATCGCCGGCCGCCAGTCCGTCGACGCGGCCCTGAAGAAGTCGCAGGCGCTGGCCGAGAAGACCGGGAGGAAGTACCGGTGACCACTGCCCTGAACGACTCCCCGCGGACCGCCCCGGCGGCGCCGCGCCCCGTCGCCCCCGTCCGCCGCGGCGGCAAGCGCGCCTGGGCCAGACGCGCCCCGCTGCTGCCCGCCCTGGTGTTCCTGATCGTCGTCACCCAGCTCCCGTTCGTGGCGACGCTGGTGATCTCGCTCTTCAACTGGAACGCGCTCGCCCCCGACGCCCGCCGCTTCGCCGGGTTCGACAACTACATCACCGCCGCGTCCGACGCCGATCTGCGCAAGTCGGTCCTCACCACGATCCTGCTGACGGTGACCGTGGTCCTGGTCTCCGTGGTGCTCGGGCTGCTGCTCGCGGTGCTGCTGGACCGCAAGTTCCGCGGCCGGGGGCTCGTACGGACCCTGCTCATCACGCCGTTCCTGCTGGTGCCCGTATCGGCCGCGCTGCTGTGGAAGCACGCCCTCTACAACCCCGAGTACGGGCTGCTCAACGGCGCCTGGACATGGATCGCCGGGCTCTTCGGGGACCATTCGCCGGCCCAGCCGGACTGGGTGTCGGGCATGCCGCTGGTCGCGGTCGAGACGGCGCTGGTGTGGCAGTGGACGCCGTTCATGATGCTGATCCTGCTCGCCGGACTGCAGAGCCGGCCCGCCGAGATGATGGAGGCCGCCCGCCTCGACGGCGCGAACGCCTGGCAGATGTTCCGCTTCCTGACCCTGCCGCACCTGCGCCGCTATCTGGAACTCGGCATCCTGCTCGGCTCCATCTACGTCGTGCAGAACTTCGACGCGGTGTTCACCATCACCTCCGGCGGGCTGGGCACCGCCAACCTCCCGTACACCATCTACCAGACCTTCTACGGAGCGCATGAGTACGGGATGGCCTCCGCCGCCGGTGTGCTCGTCGTGATCGGCACGATCGTGATCGCGACCTTCGCGCTGCGGGTGGTCTCGTCCCTGTTCCGCGAAGGAGGGAACCAGGCATGACCGCCATCGCCACGACGTCCCTGCCGCCGATGGCCCGCCGGGCCCGGCGCCGCTCCGCCGCGCTCGGCCTGCTGGCCTGGGTCGCCGGCATCCTGTTCTGCCTGCCCGTCTTCTGGATGCTGCTCACCTCGCTGCACTCCGAGCCGGACGCGGCCACCAACCCGCCCTCGCTCACCGCGTCGCTCACGCTGGACGGCTACAAGAAGTTCTTCGGCGCGGGCGGCGGCGCCGACCCCGCCCCCGCGCTGATCAACTCGGTGACGGCGAGCGTGATGTCGACGCTCTTCGTCCTCGTCCTGGCGCTGCCCGCGGCGTACGCGCTGTCCATCCGGCCGGTCCGCAAGTGGACCGACGCGATGTTCTTCTTCCTGTCCACGAAGATGCTGCCGGTGGTCGCGGGGCTGCTGCCGATCTACCTGTTCGCGAAGAACGCCGGGATGCTGGACAACGTCTGGCTGCTCGTCATCCTCTACACCTCGATGAACCTGCCCATCGCCGTGTGGATGCTGCAGTCCTTCCTCGCCGACATCCCCGTCTCCGTCATCGAGGCGGCGCACATGGACGGGGCCGGGCTGCCGACGGTCCTCGTGCGCATCGTCGCCCCGCTGGCCGGCCCGGGCATCGCCGCCACCTCGCTGATCTGCTTCATCTTCAGTTGGAACGAGATGCTCTTCGCCCGAGTCCTGACCGGGGTGGTCGCCGAGACCGCCCCCGTCTTCCTGACCAGCTTCGTCACCAGCCAGGGCCTGTTCCTCGCCCAGCTCTGTGCCGCGTCGGTCGTCGTGTCCCTGCCGGTGCTCGTCGCCGGCTTCGCCGCCCAGGACAAACTCGTCCAGGGCCTTTCGCTAGGAGCGGTCAAATGAAAGCTGCGCTCATCGAGGCGCCCGGCAAGGTATCGGTCACCGAGGTGCCCGACCCCACGCCGGGGCCGCGCGAGGTCGTCGTCGACGTCGCCGCGTGCGGACTGTGCGGCACCGATCTGCACATCCTCCAGGGCGAGTTCGCTCCGGTGCTGCCCGTGGTGCCCGGCCACGAGTTCGCGGGCGAGGTGGTCGGCGTCGGCAAGGACGTGACGGAGGTGTCCGTCGGCGACCGGGTCGCGGTCGACCCCTCGCTGTACTGCCACGAGTGCGCGTACTGCCGGGCCGGGCGCGGCAACCTCTGCGACCGGTGGGGCGCGATCGGCGTCACCGTCGCGGGCGGCGCGGCGGAGTACGCGGTGGCCCCCGTCGCCAACTGCGTACGCCTCCCCGACCACGTGGACGTGCGCGACGCCGCCCTCATCGAACCGCTGTCCTGCGCGGTGCGCGGCTACGACGTGCTGCGCTCCACCCTCGGCGCGGAGGTCCTGATCTACGGCTCCGGCACGATGGGCCTGATGATGCTGGAGCTGGCCAAGCGCACCGGCGCCGTCAGCGTCGACGTCCTCGACATCAACCCCGAGCGGCTGGCCACGGCCCGTTCGCTGGGCGTCTCGCGGGCCGCCGCGCACGCCGACGAGTTCGACCGGCCACAGGGCTGGAACCTCGTCGTGGACGCCACCGGCAACGCCGCCGCGATCCAGGACGGCCTGGGCCGGGTCGCCAAGGGCGGTACGTTCCTCCAGTTCGGGGTCGCCGACTACGCGACGACCGCCGTCATCGAGCCGTACAAGATCTACAACCAGGAGATCACCATCACCGGCTCGATGGCCGTCCTGCACAGCTACGAGCGCGCGGCGGCGCTCTTCGCCGGGGGCGTCCTGGACCCGTCCGTCTTCATCAGCGACCGGCTGCCGCTGGACGAGTACGCGCAGGCGATCGACCGCTTCAAGGCGGGGCAGGGGCGGAAGATCGTGGTGACGCCGTAGTCGGGACGCCGAAGTCGTGACGCCGTAGGGGCGGCGGGCTTCGGGCTCCTGGCGGACTGCCGCCGCCTGCGGGGCGGTCAGGACCGTCCGTCGGGAGCCCTCCCGTGGTCGCATAAACGTACGAAGACAAGCGGCGTGCAAAGTAACATGACCCTGCGTGACACATAAGAGACCATCAGCATTCCTGCACCGCTTCACGGCGGTATTGCTCTCGCTCGCCGTGACCGCGCTGACCCTCATCGCGGCCCAGCCCGCGGCTGCCGAAGACGCGTCGATGGAAGGCCCGTTGACGCCGATGGCGAAGAGCGAATACGGCAATTTCCGACTGCTCATCGACCGCGCGTCGATGTACGACGCCAACGGCCCGGCCATTCGCGGCGTCGAGAAGTCCGGCGCCGTCACGAAGACGACGCCGGCCGCCGTGGCCCTCTCCCGCCAGCGCGTCGGGCAGAAGCTGTGCCATACGACGTACCTCAACGGCACATACCATGACAACGGCTTCTGCTGGGACCCCGAAGACGACAAGACCAGTTCCTACGACCCCCGCGGGGGCTGGCACCCCCAGGGGCTGACCGCCTCGCACGACGCCCAGCCGGGCGGCACCGTCGACGGACACCACCTGTACGCGGCGAGCTGGCACTACGGCGAGAACGGCCCCAACCGCGACCTCTACGGCCGGGTATCCATCGTCAATTCGACCGGAGACGACTGGAGTTACGGCCACATCATGCTCGTGAAGCCCACGGGCGACGAGAACAACGGCAATTTCGAACCGGTCATGAACGTCCACGCCGACGGAATGGTCTGGTACGGCAACAAACTCTTCGTGGCCAACGGCGGCGAACTCCAGGTCTACGACTTCCAGCACCTGTGGAAGATGAGGACCACCTCCGCCGACGTCGGCATCAAGAACGGCGTCTCCTCCGCCCGCTGGCACCAGTGGGCCATGCCGATGGTGGGCCGCTACATCATCGGCTCCCCCCAAGAAGACCCTCGGTTCTGCCCCTCTCCCCCCGAAGCGCAGCGAGCCTGCCTCGGCTCGCTCAGCCTGGACCGCAGCGGGCCGGTCGACCACCTCGTCTCGGGCGACTACTACAAGGCCGGGCTCGGAGGGGTCGCCCGCGTGGCGCGCTGGCCCCTGAACCCGGCCACCGCCCTGCCCCTGGCGGACAACGGCGACACGATCGGCTCGACCACGGCGGACGGCGGCTTCCACGCCCCGGTCCTCCAGTTGCAGGGCGTCGCCACGGACGGCACCTATTACTACCTGTCCGCCCAGTGCCCGAAGGGATACATGGGCCAGCCGGAACCCACCGACGGCAAATGGTCGTGTATTTACGAGGCGAAGCCGGGCCAGGTCGGAACCGTACTGACCCGCACGCCCTGGCTCACGCAGAACCTCTCCTACGCGCCATCCTCCGGCCGCCTCTGGGGACTCAACGAGGACGCCGGCAACCGCTCCGTCTTCTCCCTCCAGCCCAGGGCCGCCGACCACAGCGTCTATCTGCGCAACTCCTACAGCGCCCTGTGCGCGGGAGGCGGTGGCAGAATCGACAACGGCGACCCCGTCATCCAATGGGGCTGCAACAACGCCCGCGACGAGCGCTGGGTCTTCGAGAACACCACGGACTCCAACGGCAAGGCCGCCTATTTCGTGCGCAACGAATACTCGGGCAAATGCGTGGGCGTCGCCTCCCACCTCGATGACGGGGCCGGGGCGATCCAGTACACCTGCAAAGGCGCCGTCGACGAGAAGTGGTGGTACGACGACGCCGGCAAGACCCTGCGGAACGTCTACTCCGGCAAATGCCTCGCCCTCGGCGCCAACGCCACCAAGGGCACCCAATTGATCCAGTACACCTGCAATGGAAAGCCGGACGAGAGCTGGGAGCGGATTCCCCGCTGAGACTGGCCCGTTGAGATCAGACCGTTGAGGCCGGCCCGCTGAGGCTTGGGGGGGCGGGCCGGTGCGGGTGCGCCGAGGCGTGTGCGCCTGGCTCGTTGAGGGTGTGCGAATGTCCGTATTTCGTAAAGGGCGATCGCTTCTGCGGCCACGGCACTCGCGCTCGGCCACAGTGGGGCTCGCCCGGCGACAGGTCGGGCATCAGGTAACAGCAGCCCCAGTACAAAGGGCTGTTCGCAGGAGGTTCACGTGATCCGTTTCGCACCGCGTCTCGCCACAGTCGCCCTGGGCTCGGCCGCCATGGCCGCCGCCCTGGCCCTGCCGGCCTCGGCCACCGGCCACCCCGCGCCGGGCAAGCACCGTTCGCCGGTCGTGCTGGGCGCCGTACAGGCCGACAGCCCCGGGCACGACGACCGCTCCAACCGCAGCCTGAACGCGGAATGGGTCACCGTGAAGAACACCGGCAACCAGCCGGTCAACCTCAAGGGCTGGACCCTCACCAGCGACCGCACCCACAAGGTCTACCACTTCCGCAATCTGACGCTCGGCGGCCACAAGAGCGTCAAGGTCCACACCGGCCGCGGTCACGACACCGCGCGGGACGTCTTCCAGAACAGCCGCGACTACGCGTGGGACAACCACCGCGACACCGCCACCCTGCGCAACGCCCACCACCGCACCGTGGACACCAAGCACTGGGGCCACCCCCACCACAACCACCACCACCCGCACCACAACCACCACCACAGCAACCGCTGACCCCGGCTGTCCGTCCGTCCTCTCGCGTCGGTGCGCCGCGACCATCAGGTCGCGGCGCACCGCCGTGTCCGGGTCCCTCATCCGCCGCACTTACGAACAACAGCCTTGCTGCGTACGGTGGTTGACATCAGCATCTGCTTGAGGGGGCCTGGATGGACGCGCTGGTGCTGGCGGCCGGTACGGCCGTGGTGGGGGCCATGGCCACGGACTCCTGGCAGACGGCCCGTAGCGCCGTCGTCGCGTGGTGGCGACGGGTGCGGCCGGAGGAGGCCGAGGACGTGGACGCGGCCCTGGCCCAGGTCCGCCCCCAGCTCCTGGCGGCCCGGCAGGCGCGGGACACCGCGAGCGAGGCGGCGTTGGCCTCGGACTGGCAGGCCCGCCTGCGACGGGTCCTTGAGGCCGACCCGCGGCTGGCCCGCGAACTGCGGAGCCTGCTGGACGACGAGATCACTCCGGCGCTTCCGGCCCCGGAACGGGCGCGAGTCGAGACGCTGGTGATGAAAGCGTCCGCCACCGGACACGGCCGGGTGTACCAGGCGGGCCGGGACCAGCACATCAGCGAGCGGTGAGCCCGGCCGCCGGCCCTCCGGACGAGGAAGACCCGTCCGAGGGCCAGGACCGGGGCCGGAACGAGGGCCGAGACCAGGGCCCGTACCTCCGCGCCCGCGCGTCGGAGCGGAGCCGTATCTACCAGGCCGTCGGGGACCAGTACATCACCGTCACGGAGCGGGATCTGCACCTGCACTTCGTGGACGGTGTACGCGGCGCCCGGCGGGCCGTACCGGCCACAGGCGGGGACGTATGCCCGTACCCCGGCCTGGTGGCGTTCGGGGCGGAGCAGGCCGACTGGTTCTTCGGGCGCGACCAACTGGTCGCCGACCTGCTGGACCGGCTGGACCGGCAGTCGCGTGAGGGCGGGTCGCGGATTCTCGTCGCGCCGTCGGGTACGGGCAAGTCCTCCCTGCTCCGGGCGGGCCTGCTGCCCGCGATCGCCGACGGCCGGCTGCCGGGCTCGGGGCGGTGGCCGTGCGCCGTCTTCAGCCCGACGGCCGCCCCGCTGTCGGCCCTGACCGAGCAGTTGGCGCACATCACCGGTTCCTCGCCGCGGCAAGTGGCACTGGCCCTGGCGCTCGGGCCGGCGCAGACCACGGCGATGCTGCGCGCGGCGCTGCGCCGGCGGAGCCAGGGTCAGGGTCGGGACCAGGGGCAGCAGGGCCGGGGCCAAGGCCAGGTGCCGGCCCCCCGGTGCGTCATCGTGGTCGACCAGCTCGAAGAGCTCTTCACGCTGCGCGTGGACAGGCCGGTGCTGCGCCGGTTCCTGGACGTGCTCACCGCCATCGCCGAGGCCGCACCGGGCGAAGGCCCCGCCGGACTCGTCGTATTCGGTCTGCGCTCGGACTTCTACACCCAGTGCGCCGCCCACCCGGAGCTGCAAGCCGCCCTCCAGGACCGCCAGTTGTTCATCGGCCCGATGGCCGAGGCCGGGGTGCGCGAGGCGATCCTCCACCCGGCGCGCGCCGTGGGTCTGGAAGTCGAACCGGGCCTGGTCGAGGTGTTGTTACGGGACCTCAGCGCCGTGACCGGCCCCGCCGCGGCCGGCGCGGACGGCGGCCGGTACGCGGCCGAGCGGCTGCCGCTGCTGGCCCACGCCCTGCGGGCGACCTGGCAGCAGCGGCACGGCAACGTCCTCACCGTCGACGGCTACCAGAGCACCGGCGGCATCGCCCACGCCCTCGCCAACACCGCCGACCAGCTCTACGAACGCCTCGACCCGCCGGGCCGGCAGGTCGCCCGCCGCCTGCTGCTGAGCCTCGTCAAGGTCGGCGAGGGGACCGAGGACGTCCGCCGCCCGATGCCGTACGAGACGCTGCTGGCCCACAGCCGCGACCCCGACCGGGCGGCGGAGATCATCACGTCCTTCACCGATGCCCGCCTGCTGACGCGCGGCGCGGACCAGGTGGCCCTCACCCACGAGGCCCTGCTGCGCGCCTGGCCCCGGCTGCGCGAGTGGATCGACGCCGACCGGCCCGGCAACATCGTGCGCCAGGAACTCGAAGACGCCGCGGCGGGCTGGCGGCGCGCGGACCGCGACGCCGGGCTGCTCTACCGGGGCAGCCGACTGGAGGCGGCCGGCCGATGGGCCGACGCCGCGCCCGCCAACGGCCCCAGCACCACCGCGACCCTCTTCCTCGCCGCCTCCGCCCGCCAGCAGCGCCGCGCCGCGCGGGTGCGGCGCGTCGTGATCGCCGTCCTGTCCGCCCTGGCCCTGCTCGCCTCGGGCGCGGCGTCGTACGCCTTCGTGGAGCGCTCGGCGGCGCAGGACCAGCGTATGGCCGCGGAGGGGCAGCGCAACATCGCCATCCTCAACCAACTGCGGGCGGAAGCCGACAGTCTCCGCGAGACCGACCCGTCCCTCGCGGCGCAGCTCGACCTCACCGCCTACCGCCGGAAGCCCACCCCTGACGCGTACACCCGCCTGCTGGCCGACGCGAACACTCCGCTGTCCATCGCCCTGCCGGACAGGGCGGGCCCGGTCCAGGCCGTGGCGTTCAGTCGTGACGGACACACGCTGGCCGGCGGGCGGAGCAACGGGACGGTGCGGCTGTGGGATACGACCGACCCGACACACCCCACGGACCTCGGCACGCCGCTGAGCGGTCACTCCGACGAGGTGAGGGCGATCGCGTTCAGCCCGGACGGACGCACCATGGCCACCGGCAGCGTCGACAGGACCGTGCAGTTGTGGGACATGTCCCACCGCGCCCGCCCGGCCCGCCTCGCGACGCTCACCCGCCATAGCAGCCACGTCAGATCGGTGGTGTTCAGCCCGGACGGCAGCGCACTCGCCACCGGCGGCCTCGACGGAACGGTGCGGCTGTGGGACGTATCCGACCCGGCACACCCCGCCGAATTCGGCAAGCCGATCACCGATCGTGGGGAACGCTTCGGCGCGGTGGCGTTCAGCCCTGACGGGCGCACGCTGGCCACCGGCAGCATCGAGGGCACGGCGCGGCTGTGGAACGTGCGGGACCCGGCCCGTCCCACTCCACTCGGCAAGCCCTTCAGCAGCCACTTCCCCGAGGTGCGGACGGTCGCGTTCAGCCCGGACGGGCGCACCATGGCCACCGGCAACAACAAGGAGATCTATCTGTGGGACGCGGCCGATCCAGCCCGCCCCACCCCCACTCAGCTCGGCGAGCCCATCGCCGGCCACACCAACGCCGTCAACGCGGTCGCGTTCGGCCCGGACGGACACACGCTGGCCAGCGGCAGTTTCGACCAGTCGGCACGGCTGTGGGACACGGCCGATCCGGCCCACCCCACTCGGCTCGGCGAGCCCCTCACCGGCCACACCAACGCCATCAACGCCATCGCGTTCCGCAGCGACGGGCACACTCTGGCCACCGCCGGCTCCGATGGGGCGGTGCGGCTGTGGAATCAACCGGACACCGTGCTGACCTCTCATGCCGGAGCCGTCAAGACGGTGGCGTTCAGCCCGGTCGGGCACACGCTCGCCAGCGCCGGCATGGGCGGCCCCATACGGCTGTGGAACATGTCGGACCCGAACCGTCCCGTCGAATCCACCGTCCTCAGCGGCCCCACGGCCGGCATCGTCGCGGTCGCGTTCAGCAAGGACGGCCGTACGCTCGCCGGCGTCGGCGACGACGGAACGACATGGCTGTGGGACCTGACCCGGCGCCGGGACCGTCCCGTCCGCGTGGGCAGGTCGGCCATCGGCGATACCGAAAACCCCGGTGTCACGTCGGTCGCATTCAGCCCCAGAGGACACACCCTCGCCACCGCTCGGGAGGACGGCACGGTACAGCTGTGGAACGTGTCCGATCCGCCGCACCCCACCGACCCCAGCACCCTCACCTCGGAACCCGAAGTCGGCGTCACCTTCGTGGCGTTCAGCCCGGACGGACGCCGGCTGGCGGGCGCGGCCCAGAACAAGAAGGCGTGGCTGTGGGACGTGACCCGGCCCGCCCCGGTCGGCCGGGCCCTCGCCGGGCACCAGGACATCAACGTCAACACGGTGGCGTTCGGCCCGGACGGGCGCACGCTCGCCACCGGCAGCAACGACAGGTCGATACGGCTGTGGAACGTGTCCGACCCGGACCGTCCCACCTCGCTCGGCGAACCCCTCACGGGCCACGCCGACGACGTCAATTCCCTCGCGTTCGACCGCGGCGGACGCCTGGCCAGCGGAAGCGGCGACAGGACGATCCGGCTGTGGGACACGGACCGGACGGACCAGGTAGGGGCCCCGCTCACCGGCCACACCGACGTCGTCGAGTCGATCGCGTTCAGCCCGGACGGACGGACACTCGCCAGCGCCTCGGCAGACCACACGGTGCGGTTGTGGTCGATGGACGCCGACAGCGCCGCGCGACGCATCTGTGCGTACGCCGGTCCCCCCACCCGGCAGCAGTGGAAGCAGTACCTTCCGCAGCTCCCCTACGAACCGCCCTGCCGCCGATGAGCCCCCCTGTGCTCAGGACAGCAAGGTGATCACGTTGCCGGTGATGGCGCGTACCCGCGCGTCGAGCGGCAGGAGGCGGGGCCAGTCGGTGGTGGCCGCGGTGAAGACCGTGCCGCCCCGGGTGTAGAGGCCGAAGGTCGCGGCGCGCCGCGGGGCGGGGTCCTCGCGGGCGGCGGTGTGCCAGCCGGCGGCCGGCTCCTGGGGGAGGTCGGCGACGCCGAGGATGGTGAAGTCGGCGGGCGTACCGTCCTCGCCGGTCGCGACGGCCCTCCCCAGGCCGTCGCGGACGTACGCGGCGCCGTCGCACTCGTACCCCACCAGGCGGTGCTCCGCGCCGAGCACGTCCCCGTCGTGCAGCCCGGTGCCCGCGAATATCTTGTGGTCGGTGCCCTGCACGGTGAAGCCCAACGGCCCCCGGGCCCCTTCCCAATGACCGCCCGCGTTGCGGTAGCTGACGCCGGTCAGGGTGTTCTCGGGCTCCGTCTCCCACCAGTGGTCGGGGGCGCCCCGCATCTGGTCGACATCGGCGCCACGGGGCACGCCCGGCGGATACTTGGCACAGCGTACGGCCGTACCGCCATCGGTCACCGCGACCCGCCACCAGCAGGTGTTCGCGCCGAATATCGCGACGTTGCCGCCCCGGTCGCGGAAGGCGGTGACGTTGTCACGTATGCGGGCGCTCCAGTACTCGTCATGGCCGACGGATATCAGCAGTCGATATCCGTCGGAAATGCCGGGCGACTCGTGGAGATCGAGGTCGGTGCAGTAGTCGGCGGTGAGCCCGGCGCCTTCGAGCCAGGCGATGAAGGGCGCGTCCCAATGCGCGAACGTCTGCCGAGGGGTCCGCGGATCATGCGGGTCCGGCCGCCCCTTGACCGGCCCCCCGATGCCCCCACCGGGCCGCCGCAGGGAAACGGCCGGCGTGCCGGTATGCGGGGCGGGATCGTCGGGGTCGACCGGCCCGTACAGACTGCCGCCGCCGCTGATGTTGTACGCGTGGTAAGTGAAGACCGGGACCTTGTAGAGAATGTTCGTACTCCGCGCCGGCTCGCGCGCCTTCACGACGAAGAGCAGCCGCGAGTGGCGGGCGTCCAGTTCCTCGGCGCCGAGCGGAACACCGCTATAGGGAATTCCGGTGGAGGAACCATCGACACCCGAAACCGAAAGGCTCGAAGCTGAGGCATTGGCAGTTGCGGCGCTGGAGCCCACGGCACCGGAACCGTCCCCGCCGCACGGTCTCAGCACGGCGACATACACCCCGGATGGCCAATCCCGTGGCACGGCGAAGTCATGTCCGGGCCACCCCCAGTCCTCGTCCTGCCCCCGAGGAGGCGCGTAGCGGCCGATCCCGTGCATCGTGCCCATATGGCGAATGGCGGCCCCGCAACGGAAGAAGTCGACCCGGAACCGCTCAGCCCGCGTCGACACATGCAGCCGCAGGACCTCCCCGGCCCGTACGCTCGGCGAACCGGGATACCCGTCGACGGCGAGAGCGGCAGTGGTGACATCAGCTTGCACAACGGACACGCGCTTCTCCTGTAGAACGATCGAGCAACGGCCTGAACGGTAAGAGGAGTTCGGGCTTCCCTTTCCGCAGTATGGGCACCCATGATCCCCGGGCGGAACCCTCCGCGACCGATCATCGATCAACGCGACCGCTCAACCAAGCCTGTGCCCGCGCACCTATTTCCGTATGCGAGGACGCACGCACCCCCTCCTCCGACAACCGACAAGCGACGACCGACAGCCCGGCAGCCCCGGCTGCCCCGGCAGCCGAATCAACCACCCAGCAGGCCGCCCAAAGCCCCGCGAAGGTCGGCCAATTCGCGATAGTGCACGCCGGTCATGCCGAGCGCGATCGCGGCCTCTACGTTCTGCGGTTGGTCATCCACGAAAAGGCACCGCCCCATACCAACACCCGCCCGCGCGGCGGCGATCTCATAGATCTCGCGCTCCGGCTTGACCACCCCCACCCGGGCGCTGCTGACGACGTGGTCCGCGAGGTCGTCCAGCCCCATGGTCACCAGATCGTCCTCCAGGTCCAGCGTCGCGTTCGTCACCAGGACCAGCGGCACACGCCCCCGCACCCGGCGCAACAGAGCCACCACCGCCTCGTCCACCGAGAACGGCGAATTCAGCAGCGCCGTCCCCAATTCCCGGGCCAGTTCCCCCGGCACCTGCCCCGAAAGCCCGAGCACAATGGAATCGACCCACTCCTCCCTCCCGATCTCACCGAGCAGCACCGGCAGATCCGTCGCGGGCTCAAAGGCCACCTTCGCGGTCGTACCCTCCGCCAGCCCCGCCGCCCGCTCCATCTCCGCCAGCCGGCTCGTGTCGTAGAAGCGGATCACGTTGTCCAGGTCACACAGCACCGCGTCAAACGAGCGGTCCGATATCAAAGAATTCGTCACCGCACTTGAATAACACGATCGGGAGCGGCGTCAGCCCCTCCCTCCTTCAACAGGGAATCGTGGCTCACGACCCTGCCAGATCGTGGCTCACGACTCGTCGACACGGCGCAGCAGCGGCGGGCTGAGCAGGTCCGCGCTGCCACGGCGGTAAAGGGCGGCAGGCCGTCCGGTGGGCGGCAGCCGCCGCTCCCCGGTGGGCCGCACGAAGCCCTCGGTCTTGAGTACTTTGCGGCGGAAGTTGCTCGGGTCCAGGTACTGCCCCCAGACCGCTTCGTACACGGTCCGCAGCTCGCTCAGGGTGAAGGTCTCCCCGCAGAAGGCCGCGGCCACAGCGGTGTACTCCAGTTTTCTGCGGACCTCCTCCAGGGCGTCCGCGAGAATGGCCGGGTGGTCGAATGCCAGCTCTCGTACCCCGTTGATTACTTCTGATACCGGAGCCCAGTAGGCGCGCCTGGCGTCCGTACCGCCCACGGGGGTGGGCAGATCCGGTCCCAGCGCGAGGTAGGCGATCGTGACGACCCGTCCCCTCGGGTCGCGCCAAGGGTCTCCATAGGCCCCGAGCTGCTCCAGGTGGAGCCGGCCGCCATCGACCTGGGCCTCTTCCCAGAGTTCGCGCAGCGCTCCGTCGCGCAGGGTCTCGTCCTTCTGGACGTAACCGCCGGGCAGCGCCGCGCGGCCGAGGAAGGGTTCCACTCCGCGCTCGATCAACAGCACCATCAACTGGTCGCCCCTGACCGTGAAGATCGCCAGATCCACGGTCACCCATGACGCCTCCACCTCAGTGGAGTCTTTGAGCCAGTCATCCACTTGAACCCCTAAAGGTCATATTGACTTAAACACCGCCGAGCCTTATGGTCCCATAGACCTTAACTGCGCCAGGCAGGGGCAGAGCATGATCACTTCCCATGCGCCACCGGCCAAGGAGGCGACTGGTGAACCCACCGCCGCCACCCGCCACTTATGCACCGGCGTGTACGTGGACGAACGATTCCGAGACCTCGTGATCAAAGAGGTCTGCACCACACCGCACCGGAGGGTCGCCCCGTCCTACGGGTTCGACATCGTTCCCGTCATGCGCCACGCGTGGCGGGCCGCGGCACTGACCGCGTCCGTCCGCATGGCCGTGGTGGGGGCAGTAGTCGTCCCGGCGCTCGCCGGTGCGCTGCCCGCCGCCCTTCTCATCGCCTGCGGCCTCGCCCTCCTGTGGCTGCTCCACCTGACCACACTGGTACGGGAAATGGAGCGGGAGATGGAACGGGAACCGGCCTCCAGGCGGAAGTCCGAACGCCGCGGCCTGGGACCGGCCCTGGGGCGCCGCCCGCCCCGCCTCGCCACCCTGCTCCTACCGCAGACGCTGCTCCTACTGCGGAGGAAGGCCGAGAAGGCACGCGCGCGCAAACGGCTCGGTGCCATCGCCCTGTCCCTCACCCTCACCGCTCTGACCATCGCGCTCTTCCATCCGGGCCATGCCGTTTCGGCCCTCCGCGTGGCCATGGGAATCGCGCTTCTGTGCCTCGCCGTCGGAGCGTCGCGCCAGCTCATCCTCAACCGCATTCTGTGTACGCCGAGGCTGCGCCCCGTACGTCTGTCCCGCCGGGAGCACGCGGCGGACATACAGCAGGAGCATGTATGTGCCGTATATCGCCGCCCTCGTCACAGCGAGGACGACGAGGACGACCTCACCAGGTTCACGCTCTTCGGGGAAGAATCACCGTTCATCGGGGCCGGCGAACTCGTCTACCAGTGGAATCCGCCGATGAGCATCCAATTGCTCCGCCCCAGTGAGGAGGAAGACACACCGCTTCACGAGCTCGAGCACCCCGTACCGCCTTTCCAAGCCCACGAACTGGTCGATTACCTGCGCGAGGCGGTTCAGCTACTGGACACCGATGAGCAGGGCGTACGGCTCCCCGCCCAGGTCCGCGACCGCGTCTACATAGCGGAAACCGACGTGGCGGTGGACCGTGCCCTCCTTCCGTCGGAATTCAGCGCGGCCGAGCTGCGGGCCATCATCGATACGCCCGGCTCCAAGCAGCACCACTTCCTCGAAGTGATCACCCCTGCGGAGGGGGCGGAGTTCGTCGCGACCGTCCTGCTGCATGTCAGCCTGCAGGGGCGAACGCTGAGCATCTCCACGGCGGCGTGCGTGCTCGCCCACACACCGAGGTCGTTCCAGCGCACCGCGGAATTCGGCCACCACGGAGCCATAGCCGTTCTCTGGGCCGCGCTCCGTGAACTGGTCGCCCTGCCCTCCGAGATCCACCGCTCGTGGCGGATCGCCCACTACCTCTACACCGTGGGCAAGGCCGCCGTACTCCCCCGCGATCTCACCTCCACACCGATCCGGAATGTGCTGATCGGCAGCCGACTGAGCGTCCGGGAGAAGTCGGCCCAGGCCTGGTCGAAAATCCAGTTGGAGAAGAGCGACATCCTGGGCCGGATGAAGACGATCGAGCAGCGGCTGCTGCATGCCGCGGGCGACTTCCTGTACTCCAAGGACGTGGACATATCCGAGTTCAACTCCCGCGCGCTCAAAATCATCAACAGCGGCATCTTCAGCTTCGGTGACAACAACAGCTTCAACAACAACGCCGTGGGCAACGCGGCTCAGGTCGGCGCTGACGCGAGCCAGCCGGCGGGACCCCACCACAGCAGCGGAGAGAGCCAGTGAAGAACAACCGAGGAATCGCCAGCCGTGGCGACAACAACAACTTCAGCAACAACGCCGTTGGAGAACACGCCCGCGTATCCGTGACCGCCCCCTCGTACGGCACGGACACGGCCGCCGCCACCGACGGCGAGGCGGCCGATCCGACTGCCACATGGGACGTCGGCGTGGTCACGATCCTCAGCGAGGAACTGCGGTCCGTGGTGGACGAGTTGGGTTTGAAGCGCTTCAAGAAACCTGGTGGGCTCTATTTCTATCAGGGTGAGCACACCACGCCGGAATCGACGCTGCGCATCGTGGCCACCCAGACCCAGAGTCAGGGGCAGCGATCCGCGATGGCCGCCTTGGAGAACCTGCGCCGCCATTACGATCCGCGGCTCTGGGCGCTGGTCGGCGTGGGAGGCGGAATCCATGACGAGCACGCCCGCATCGGCAACGTCATCGTCTCCACCGATGTCGTCTACTACGAGAATCGCAAGATCAATCCGCGTGGGAACGTCCGTCGCCGCGGGGAGCACCGGCAGGCGCCGGCAGCGGTCGTCCACGGCGTGAACGCCTTTTTCGCCGAACACGGAACCCCCGCACGCGTGGGCCCTCAGCCCCCCGCGCCCGCCATGGAGGAGTTCGAGGTCTATCCGGGGGTGATCGGCTCGGGTGAGGCCGTCATCGCCGACCGCGAGAGCGATATCCGTGACTACCTCACCGGCTATCACGAGAAGGTACTGGCAGTGGACATGGAAGCCGGTGGCCTGAGCCAGTACTGGCAGGAGAACTCCGTCCACGGCCCGGCCAACCCCGGTTGGATCGTCATCCGCGGCGTATCCGACAACGCCGACGAGAAAAAGGGCCACGGACACCACGAGCGCGCGGCCAGGAACGCCGCGCAGATTCTGCGGCGCCTTCTGCCGTACCTCTGCTGACCGCGAAGCCGAACATCGAGATCCCTCAATCACAGGGAGATGGCTCGTATGACCGCATTTCTTTTAGGAATCGTCAGCTCGCTGGCGGCCAGCGCGATCGTGCTCGTCCTCGGCCTCCTGCGCGGCTCACGCCCCCTGTGGTGGCTGGTCACCGCCTGCTCCTGGCTGTCCGGCACCGGAATCAGCCGCGTCTACCGCCATCAGTCCTCCGCCGAGCAGGACATCGCCCACGACCTCGGCCGCGCGCGCTGGATCAAGGTTCTGGCAGGACGCGGAAACATACTCACCAGCGAGGTCTTCGCTCCCCTGTGGTCGGGAGAGCTGTCCCCGGAGTCCGTCCACGTCCTGCTGCCCGACCCGCGCCCGCGAGACGACTCGTGGCTCGACCGGCGCTCACACGACGTGCGCCGATTCGACCCCGGCTACACCCCGGACCTGCTGAGGAACCAGGTACGGGCCAACATGGCCTACCTGTCCCGGGCGGCCCGCCCACCCCGCGACTTCGAGCTCCGCAGCTTCAACCTCCCCAACACCTGCCGCGTGATCGCCACGGACCGGGTCGCCTACCTCACCTTCTACAGCAGCACCGCCCACGGCAGGAACTCCCCCTGCCTGTACGCCCGCGCCCCCGGCCTCCTGTACTCCATAGCCCTGCAGCAGTTCGACACAGCCTGGACCAACAGCTCCCCCGCCCTCCCGGCAACGCTCCCCTGAGCCGGGGGCAGGGGCGGAGGCAGGGGTGAGCGAGGTGGTCAGGACTCGATGGCGTAGACGCCCGCGCGGGCCGCGGTCGCCGCGGCCTGTGCGGCCTGGTCGGCGGCCGACTCGTCGAGAAGCATCGGAACCAGGTGTTGATCTCGACCAAGTCCGGGCTGCCGACCGGCGGCGGGCCGCGCGACGGGGGAACTTCGCGGTCCCGGCTGATCGCCTCGGTCGACGCGGCCCTGCGCGCCGGCTCGGCACCGATCGCATCGGAAGGCGCCCGCCTCAACCCACCGCTCGTGTGACGGCTCTGGCCCACCGGCCCCCCGGCCCCGGGGCCTTGAGGCTGCGGCAGGTCAACGCACCGCGTTCGTATTGGGGTTCGGGCCAACCGGAATGCGGCTCAGTGGTGCCAGCACCACCCCCGATTCGGGGCTTGGGCCGACTGCTTCATGGGTGGCCGGGGAGGAGGGTTACTGCTGTCGCCGCAAGTGCGGTTGATGAAGCGGGTGTTGGTGACAGGACGGGGAGACGTGATGGCCAGTCATACACGGCGGAGGATTCTCAAGGGCGCCGCGGTCGCGGCGGCGGGCGGTGTGGTCGGGAGCGGGCTCGGGTCCGGGTTCTTCGCGGCCGCGGCGCAGGCGAGCGCTGCGTCGGGGAAGAAGGGCGTATCGGGGGGTAGCGGCGCGAGGCCGTTTTTGGAGGGGGCCTTCGCGCCGGCCACCGAGGAGTTGACCGCGTTTGATCTCAAGGTGACCGGCCGTATTCCGCGGGACTTGGACGGCCGCTACCTGCGCAACGGACCGAACGCCCTGGGCCTGGAGGATGTCCGCGCCCACCACTGGATGCTCGGCGACGGAATGGTGCACGGGGTCCGGCTGCGCGGCGGGCGCGCGGAGTGGTACCGCAACCGCTGGGTGCGCTCCTCGCAGGTGGCGGCGAAGCTGGGCGAGAAGTACCCCGGCCCGGTACCGCCCGACGACTTCGCGTGCAACACGCACGTGATCCCGTACAAGGGCCGCGTCCTGGCGATGCAGGAGAGCGGGCCGCTGCCGTACGAACTGGACGGCGAGCTGAACACCGTGCGCCCGTACGACTTCCGCTCCACGCTCAAGGGCACGTTCACCGCGCACACCAAGTACGACGCGGCGGCCGACGAGCTGCACGCGATCACGTACTACCCCACCTGGGACCATGTGCGGCACATCATGATCGACCGGACCGGCCGGGTGGCGCGGACCACGCGGGTGCCCGTCGCGGACGCGCCGATGATGCACGACTTCGCGCTCACCGAGAAGTACGTGGTGATCGTCGACCTGCCGATCACCTTCGACGCTGCCGCCGCGGAGGCGGGCGCGATCGTGCCGTACGTATGGAACGACAAACACCCCATGCGTATAGGGCTGTTGCCGCGCACCGGCGGCGTCACGCGCTGGTTCGAGATCGACCCGGTGTACTACTCGCACACGCTCAACGCGTACGACCAGGGCGACACGGTCGTGATGGAGTACATCGGGTTCCCCGCGCCGTTCTACGCCGCCGGCCGCGGCATGGGCGGGCCCTGTGCCACCGGGTCGCCGACGCTGGACCGCTGGACCATCGATCGGCGCGCGGGCCGGGTACGGAGCGACCGCCTGGACGACCGGCCCCAGGAGTTCCCCCGCATCAACGAAGCCCTCGTCTCACGCCGCCACCGCTACGCCTACACCGCGAGCGCGGCCGAGATGTGGCGCGCGTACGAGACCATCGACGGCGTACCGCCGGACGAGAAGTTCACCAACTACCTGATCAAGCACGACATGCTGCGCGGCAGCAGGCAGCTCACCCGCTTCCCCGGCGGCGCGGCGGTCAGCGAGCCGGTGTTCGTACCGCGGCGCGGGGCGCGCGACGAGGACGACGGTTACGTGCTGTCGTACGTGAACGACCCCGAGCGCGGCGCGACCGACCTGGTCATCCTCTCGGCCCAGGACTTCGGCGGCCGCCCACTCGCCCGTATCCACCTCCCCGGCCGGGTCCCGCTGGGCTTCCACGGCAGTTGGGTTCCGGACGCCTAGCCTTCGCGGCGGCGGGGGGCAGCGCTAGCGGAGGCGGAGGCCGGCGCCGGCTACCGGCGCGCGGCGGGGGTCTCGGCGAACCGCTTCTTGTACGCCTTGATGAAATGGCTGCTGTCGGCGAAGTGCCAGCGGGCGGCGATCTCGGACACGGTCAGGCGGGTCGACGCCAGCTCCGCCCTGGCGCGTTCGAGACGGCGTTCGCGGACGTAACCCATGACCGACGGCCCGGCCCCTTGGCCGAAGGCGCGGTAGAGGGTGCGGACGGATACGTTCAGGGCCGCCGCGATCCCCCGGGGGTCGAGGTCGGGGTCGGCGAGCAGCCGGGACTCTATGTGGTCCATCGCCGCTCCGCGGAGCGCGGGCGCGACCTCCGCGTCATCGATGACCTGGTCGTTCATCAGCCCTCGGAACAGTTCCAGCGTCGCGTTACGGGCGGCCGCGACGGCTGCGGCACCGAGTCCGTCCGACAGTTCCGTCCAGAGACGGAGCTGGGCGAGCAGAAGCGCCGCGGCGGGCGACGACTGTGCCGCGGTGACCGCTCGCGTGTTCGCCGGGAAGCGGACCTCGCTCGCGGGAACGGTCAGGGCCACCGCCCGCGTGCCCCGGGCGACCTCGAACGCCCACGGCTCCTCGTTCCTGCGGGCGCACAGCGTTCCGGCCCCCGCCGTGGTCCGCCGGCCCCCCGCGGTGAAGCGCCACGCACCATTGAGCGTCACACTTGTCACGATCTGGTCCTCCAGGTGCCCGCCCGGACCGCCGGTGGTCCCCGCGACCGCGTCGCTGTACTGGTCCTCAAGGGACAGATCGAGCATGTATTGCTTGCAGATGCGAACGCGGTACGCCCCTTCGCTGCGCCGCGGCAGCCGGATGGGTGGAACCGGCACCCTCTCGCCCCCCTGATGCCGCCACTCCTTGTGCAGCACACGGTTCCGGTTCTCGTTCGCGTACGGCACGGTGATGTCGACCACTGGCGCGGAGGGGTTCCCGATCCGCCAAGGAGACACGCCGCCTTCGGTACTCATCCGGAAAAGATATGCCCCGCCCTGGTCACCGGTCCGGCCTGGTCACCGCCCGGCCGGGCTCACTCGCTGTGCGGTATGGGGAGTCGTACGGCCCCCCCACCGCCCCGGACCGCAGGTGGCACAGGTGGCACGGAAGTACAACGCACAGGGCCGATGGGTACAAGCCACCGGCGGCCGAGCCTTGTGATCATGGCGGGGCGCCTGCTCTCCCCCCGGCGCGGGCAGATTCTCCTTCCCGGCACGAGCACGTTCTCCTCCCGGTACGAGCAGATCTTCTCCCGGGACGAGCAGGTGTCGGCGGACCTTCGGCCGACCTTCGGGGCCCTTGGGCAGTCCTTCGGGTCCTGGTTACGGCCCCGGCCGTGGCCCCGGCTGTCTGAGCGCTGGTCCGCCTGGTCACATCTACCGCCTTCACCAACTGGAGTATCCGGTGTCCGAATCCGTGGTGACTCTCTTCGAGAGTCTCGTTGGCGCTGAGCCGCCGCACGACGCGTCCGTTCTGTTCGACACGGCGTGCGTGATGGGCGGGAGTATCGCGGGGCTCCTCGCGGCACGGGTGCTCTCCGATCGCGCGCGCGAAGTCGTGATCGTCGAGCCCGACGACATCTCGGCGGAGACCGGGACGCGCTCCGGGGTGCCCCAGGACCAGCAGGTGCACACCCTGCTGCCGGCGGGCCGGCTGTGGATCGAGCGGTGGCTCCCCGGCGTCACCCAGGAGGCGCAGGAGCGGGGCGCCTCCCTCTGCGGTCCCGACCAGACACTCGTCACCTACGACGGGGTCCGGATGGCACCGGACGGCGTGGACCACCATCTCCTCGCGCTCGGGCGTCCGCTGCTGGAAGCTCTCGTCCGGTCGCGGGTCACCGCCCTGCCCAATGTCTCGGTGCTGCGCGGGCAGGCGACCGGACTGCGGTACGCCGACGGTGCCGTCGTCGGCGTACGCGTCACCGGGCCCGGCGCGGGAGACCAGGAGCGGGCGGAGGAGGTCATAGCCGCGGACTTCGTCGTGGACGCGATGGGGCGCTCCAGCAGGCTGTCGAACTGGCTCAAGCAGGACGGTTACGACCAGCCCCGGCTCGAACGGCTCGAAGCCCCGGTCAACTACGCGACCGCCTTTTTCGAGCGTACGGAGAAGATCGCCGAGCTGGAAGCGGGGACCGTACTACAGCAGTTCACACCGCGGTACCCGTCGGGCGGGGTCTCCATCGCGGCGGCGAACGCGATCGAAGGGCAGCAGTGGCTCGTCATGCTGACGGGGTTCGGCGACCACCGGCCGGGCAGGACGATCGAGGAGTTCCGCGCGCGCTGCGCCGAACTGCCCGCGATCTTCAAGGAAGCCACCAGCGGCGCCATCACCCGTGACGTGCGGACGTACCGCCAGGCGGAGAGCAGGCGGCGCCATTTCGCCGAGGCCGGCCGCCTGCCGGCGCGCCTGGTCAGCGCGGGCGACGCCGTGGCGTCCTTCAATCCGGTGTACGGCCAGGGGATGAGCTCTGCCGCTCTGCACGCCTCGTGCCTGGCCTCCTACCTCGGCAGCGGCGCCGACCTCGACGCGCCCGCCACCGAGTTCTTCCGCCTTCAGCAGGTGGTCGTCGACGCGGCCTGGGCCGTGTCCGCGGGAGGTGACGCCGCCCGCCTCGACGCCGAGAGGGGCACCGAGGTGCCGGAGGAGACGCGGCAGCAGCGCCAGGCCATGGCTCAGATCATCGGCGCCATGCTGGTCGACGCGGACGTGGCACGGGCCTTCAACTACGTCTCCTTCATGCTGCGCCACCCCGGCACGCTGGCAGATCCGGAACTCTTGAAAAAGGCCGTAAAGGCCGTAAAGGCCGTGGAGTCCGTAGAGTCCGTAGAGTCCGGGGCCGCCGGCGCAGGAGCCTCGGCGAAATGACGGACAGCGAGATGACGGACACCCTGCTCGACCGGTACATCGCGCTGTCGGACCGGGCGGTGCACGACGAGTCGGCGATCGAGGAAATGCTGACGCTGTTCGCCCCTGACGCGACCGTGCGGCTCGGCCCGGAACCAGTCCGCGGCCATGAGGCCATCGCGGCCTTCTACCGTGCCCACCTCGCCGCCTTCGCCGACTCCCGGCACTACTGGAACACCACGGTGCTCGACGACGGGACGCTGCGCGCCGAATGGGCAGCCGTGGCCCGTACCAAGGACGGCGGGCTCATGACCGTGGCCGGCGTGGAGCACGCGCGGACCGACGACGGCCTCATCACCGACCTGCGCAACGAGTTCACCCGGCTCCCCGGCTGACCTTCCCGTGCCCGTACCCGTGCCCGTACCCGCGCCCGTACCCGTGTCCGTACCCGTGTCCGTACGGGACCGGAACGGCGAACGGGTGCTCCCTACGCAGAGCCCCGGCGCAGAGTTTCAGCGCGGGGGTCACTGCCCGGCGGAACGGGACGGAGCCCGCCTGCCGCCGTCGGCGTACAGGGAGCCGAGAAGGGCCAGGGCCTGGGCGGAGGGACTGCCCAGTTCGGCGTGGTAGATGACGAGTTGCTGACCGGGTGCGTCGCGGACGTCGAAGGACTGGTAGGTCAGGGAGAGAGGCCCGACGTCCGGGTGGAGGAGCCGCTTGGCGTCCCGGGTCTTGCCGCGCACGCTGTGCCGCGCCCACAGCCGCCGGAACTCGGGGCTGTGTTCGGTCAGCGTGTCCACGAGGCGGCGCAGGCGCGGGTGCTCGGGGTCGAAGCCGCTCGCCTGGCGCAGGTTGGCGACGGCGGCCTGCGCGGCCCGGTCCCAGTCCTGGAAGAACTGCCGTCCGGCCGGGTCGAGGAAGGTCATGCGGGCCAGATTGTCCGCGGGGGCGAAGGGGGCGTACAGCGCGTCGGCCAGGGCGTTGGCGGCGAGGAGGTCGAGGGTGCGGTTCATCACGAACGCCGGAGTGTGCGGGTAGCCGTCCATCAGTTGACGCAGCGCGGGGCCGACCTGCTCGGTGGTGTGGAGGGAGCCCCGGTCGTCCGGTGCCACCCCCGCGAGGCGGTGCAGGTGGTCGCGGGCGTCCGTGTCGAGCAGCAGGGCGCGGCTGAGCGCGTCCAGCACCTGTGGTGAGGGGTGGCGTTCTCTGCCCTGTTCCAGCCGGGTGTAGTAGTCGGCGTTGACGCCGGCCAGGACGGCGACCTCCTCGCGGCGCAGTCCGGCGACCCTGCGCACACCGTGGCTCGCCATGTTGACGTCTTCCGGCAGCAGGCGGGAGCGGCACGCGCGCAGGAACTCGCCGAGGTGGTTGTCGTCCATACCTCCAGGCTAGGCAGTGACCGCGCGCGCTGCCTGGGTGTGCCGCACCCAGCCGGAGAACCCCCTGGTACACCCGCGCTGACCTGCGCAGACTCGGTCGGGCATGACATCTGTGCCGTACCGAGGAAGGGAATCCCGATGACAGGCGATGCGCGGAGCGACCGCGATCCGGAGAACGCCGACGTGGTCGGCATGTGGGTGACCGCGGACGGTCACATCCGCCAGGAGCTCTTGCCGGACGGGCGCTACGACGAGGCCCGGGGAGGCCGGCGCAGCGCGTACACCGGCCGGTACACGGTGACCGGCGACCATCTCGACTACGTCGACGACACCGGTTTCACGGCCACGGGCGACATCCGGGATGGCGTGCTCTTCCACGAACACCTGGTGCTCTACCGCGAGGACCGGGCGGAGAAGCCGTCATGAGGGGGCGCGTCGGCGCACTCGTTCCCACGCCCGTGGAGCCCGGCGCGGCCGGGGGCCCTGGCCGCCGGCCCGTCGCCGAAGGGAGGCGGAGCGATGCGGCGCATCGGTGAGACCGCCACGGGCGCCGAACGTCCCGGGGCCGTCGCGGAGGTCTCCCGCTCCCCCGGCACCGCGGCCCTGCTGGTGCTGTGCGCGGCCCATTTCATGGACGCCGTCGACCTGTCCGACGTGGGCGTGGCCCTGCCCGCGATCCAGCACGGCCTGGGCATGGCTTCGGGCTCCTTGCAGTGGGTCGTCTCCGCGTACGCGCTTGGCTACGGCGGGTTCCTCCTCCTGGGCGGCCGGGTGGCCGATCTGTTCGGCCGGCGACGGGCCTTCCTGGCCGCGGTCGCCGTCTTCGGCGTGGTGAGCGTGCTGGGAGCGCTCGCGCCGACCGGCGGCCTGCTGATCGCGGCGCGGCTGGTGAAGGGGATCGCCGCGGGCTTCCTGGCCCCGGCGGCCCTCTCCCTGATCACCACCAACTGGCCGGAAGGCCCGCGGCGCGGCCGGGCTCTCGGCTGGTACGCGACCGCCGGCGCCTGCGGCTTCGTCGGCGGTCTCGTGCTCGGCGGCGTACTGACCGAACTGTCGTGGCGGCTGGTCTTCGCGCTCCCGGTGCCCATCGCCATAGTCGCGCTGCTCGCGGGGCGGCGCCTGCTCCCGGCGGACCCGCGGGGCGGCACGCGCGAGAAGATCGATGTACCCGGGGCTCTGACGGCCACCGGAGCCCTGGTGCTCCTGGTCTACGCCCTCACTCAGGCTCCGTCGCACGGTTGGCTGTCCGCCCGTACCCTCGTCCTCGCCTTCGCCGCGGCCGGTCTGCTCGTCCTGTTCGTACGTGTCGAGTCGCGCGCCCGCAGGCCCCTGGTCCCGCCGGCCTTCCTCACCCGGCGCGCGACCGCCCGCACCAACCTGACGATCTTCGCCATGTGGGGCGCCTACACCTCGTTCGCGTTCCTCACCACGCTCTACCTGCAGAACGTGCTGGGCTGGTCGCCGTTGCGGACCGCCGGCGCCTTCGTCCCGCTGGGCCTCGCCAACGGCGCGCTGGCACCGCTGGCGGGGCGGCTCGCCGCCCGCTTCGGCGCGCACCGGATGATCACGGCCGGGATGCTGCTCCTCGCGCTGTCCTACGCGCTGTTCTTCCGCATCGGCCCCGACAGCTCCTTCCTCACGGTGATCCTGCCCGTCATGGTCGTCAACGGGATCGGCACCGCGGCGACGTTTCCCGCTCTGAACATGAGCGCGGTGGCCGGGGTGCCCGACCGGGACCAGGGGCTGGCGGGGGCCCTGCTCAACACCTTCATGCAAATCGGCGGTGCCGTCGTCCTCGCCCTGGTCACCGCGGTCGCCGAAGCCGGGCAGCGGGCGGACGGAGGCGACCCTCTGGCGGGGTACGCCGTCGGTACCGCCGTCATCGTCGCCACCGTGCTCGCCGGCCTGGGCGCCACCCTCCTCATCCGGCACCGGCCCGACAGCGGGAACCGCTGAACGACTGAGCCGCTGAACCACTGAGCCGTTGAATCCCTGAACCACTGACAAAGCCCCCGGCCACGCATCCATCCGGGGACACGTACGACCCGCCCGACCCCGCCCGATCCCTCCGGAGAACACCCCAATGACATCCACGCCCCCACCCACCACCGAAGCCGCCGAGTTCGACGCGTCCACCGCATTCGCCGATTGCGCCGAGTCCGGCGAGTTCGCCGGGAAGACGGCGCTAGTCACCGGGGCCGCACGCGGCATCGGCAAGGAGACCGTCACCCTCCTCCACACCCGCGGCGCACGCGTCGTCGCCCTCGACGCACGTCCCGAGGTCGCCCTGCTGGCCGAAGAGCTGCCCGGGGTGGTGACGATGACGGGCGACGTCACCGCGGAGGAGACCGCCAGCCGGGCGGTCGGGGCCGCCGTCGACGCGTTCGGCGGACTGGACATCCTGGTCAACAACGCGGGACGCACCCTGAACAAGCCCGTCACGCAGACCACCGCGCAGGACTGGGACAGCGTCATGGACGTCAACGCCCGCGGCGCCTTCCTCTTCGCCCGCGAAGCCTTCCGGGCCATGGAGGGGCGCGGCGGCGGCGCCATCGTCAGCACCGGCTCGTACGCGTCCACGGTCGGCCTCCCCGAAGGAGCCGCCTACAGCGCGTCGAAGGGAGCCCTCGCCCAGCTCACCAAGGTGCTGGCGCTGGAGGGCGGCCCCCTGGGCATCCGCGCGAACCTCGTCGCCGCGGGCGTCGTCGAGACCGACTTCCTCGGCACCTTCCGCCCCGACAGCCGCGCCTACCTCGCCTCCTTCGCGCACGTACACCCCCTGGGCAGAGTGGCGCAGCCCCGCGAGATCGCGGAAGTCCTGTGCTTCCTGGCCTCCCCGCGATCCGCCTTCGTCACCGGCGCCATACTCCCCGCGGACGGAGGCTTCACCGCCGCCTGACCCACCCCCCACCACAAGCCGGCCGCCCGTACGGCCGCACCGCCGGGCTCCGTCACCCTTCGCCCGTCACCCATCACGGCGCGAGCCCGGCCGGGCGGCCGCCCCCGACCGCCCCGGCCGGGACCGGCCGCCCGGACCAGGCCGGCCGGCCCGCCCCGCTGCCCCCGCCGATCAGCCGATCGGCTCGGCCACGATGAGTTGGAAGCGGTCGAAGGTCAGTTTCACGGTGTTGTGCCGGGCGGTGGCGGTGCCGAGGGACTTGCCGGTGAAGGGGTCGGTGAGGCGGTAGCGCGTGCGGCCGAGGCCGCGCAGTTCGACCTTTCCATCCCAGTGGTCGGCGTAGAAGGCGTAGTGGAGGGTCCGCTTCTTGGCCACGACGTGCGTCTCGGGCTTGTCGAAGCCGATGTCGTACAGCTCACCGCGGTACTCGCCGGTGGCCAGCATGTTCTTCTCGTACAGGGCCACCCACTTGCGCCACAGGACCTCCTTCTCCGGGGTGAGGTCGGTGGCCTTGTCCGGGGCTCCGGTGCCGGGGATGGTGAACTTGGTCGACAGGACGGCTCCGATGCCGTAGGAGGACGCGAAATCGTTCCCGCCGTCGCTCAGTTCGACGTGGTCGCCGGCGTAGCTGCTGCCCGCGCCCATCAGCGCCTTCATCGTCTTGCCCTTGCTGCGGACCTGGTAGGAGGACTCCGGGTCCGAGCTGGGGTACTGGTCGACGTAGGGCAGGTTGTGGAAGGCGAAGGCGGTGCCGCAGGGGCAGAGCTCGACGAGGGCGTCGCGGTTCGCCTTGTGCGCGGCCTCGTGGATGGCCTTCCAGAACGTGGCCACGGCCTCGGTGGATTCCTCGGGGCGGGCGTGCCGGTGCTTCGGGTTGTAGCAGGGCGCGACGCCGTTGAGGTGCTGGCCGTCGATCTTGAGCCCCTCATAGCCCCATTCGCCGATGAACCGCTTCGCCTGCTCGACGAAGTAGTCCACCGTCGGCTGGTAGGCCGGGCAGAGGGTGTAGGAGTCCCACCAGGTCACGTACTGCTTCTTGCCGTCACGATCCAGCAGCAGCATGTCGGAGCGGTCCCGGAACAGGTTGCTGTCGGGGTGCGCCGCCAGCGGGGCCCACCACAGGCGCGGCCGCAGACCGGCGGCCCGCACCTTCTTGTTGAAGGCCCGCATGTCCGCTTCGCCGCGCGGGAACTTCTTCCTGTCGATGTCCCAGTCGCCCACGTTGTTCTGCCAGCCGTCGTCGAGCGCGGCCCAGCGCAGACCGACCTCGTGCGCCTTCGGCAGCGCTCCGATGACCTGCTCGGTGGCGAAGTCGCGCTCGTAGCCCCAGGCGCACCAGATGGGCTCGAAGGCCGAGGCGGGGACCTTGGGGGCGCGCTGGCCGATGTCGCTCATGTAGTCGCGGTAGCGCAGGAGCGGCACGAAGTGGTCGCCCGGGAGGGCGGTCAGGAACGTGGTGTCGGTGCTGAGCCGGCGGCCCGGCTTCAGGGTGCGGGCGGTGTCGTCCTGGATGGCGATGCTCGCTCCGGCGGCCGTCTTGCGGACCGGCATGCGCAGGATCGTCGCCACGGGCTCGACATGTCCGACGGAGAGGCCCGCGCCACGGCGCCAGACGGTCGCCAGCGGGGTGCCGCCGCCGTAGTCGGAGGAGTCCATCCCCAGCGAGTTCTCCTGGACGTAGCCGTCCTTGACCGGCATCACCCAGTCGCGGCGGTCCGTGTACGTGGTGCCGGAGAAGGTGTAGAAGCCGCCGGGAGCCTCCAGGAGTTCGTGGGCTCCGTTGCGCCACCCGGTGACGTTCAGCGTGGTGGAGGACCTGTTGGTGTAGGTCACCTTCATCACGATCATGCCGGTGAGGCGCTTGAAGGAGGTCAGCTCGACCGTCTTCTGCACGCCTTCCTCGGACATGCCCTCGATCGTCACCTGGACGCCCGCGCCGTGGCGGGGGTGCCAGGTGGGACGGGTCCGGTGCCCGCGGTGGGCGAACGCCTCGATGGCCTTGCCGCCCACCAGCAGGGCTTCGCCGGCGTCGAAGCGGGTGAGGTCGACGCCCTTGAGCGCCACCCGGCTGCGCAGTCGGTCGTCGAACTCCAAGGTGATGGAGGTGTCGCCGACTCCGACGAGGTCAGGACCCGAGTTCGGTGCCGCGGCCGCGGGCGAGGCGCCCATGGCCGCGGGGAAGGCGGCCAGGCCGGCACCCCCCAGCGCCACCTTCAGTACGCTTCGCCGGTTCATGCCCGTCATGTCGAACTCTCTTTCGGTCGTGCGTGCCCGACTGGGGCAGCCGCCTGGTGTCCGTCGTTGTGGACCGTCGAAGTCGGGCCGCACGCTCGCGACGAAGGGACCGTCCGTAAGGCTGGTCGATGCCTGGTCTGCTACCGGTTTTCGCAGCGGGTCGGCTGGGGCCGGGGACGGCGCATGTCCGAACGGGGCGCCCCCGTACGAGCCAGTACGAGCCAGTACGAGGCAGCCTCCGGCGGTGAGCGGGCGGGTACCTCGGTGACCTGCGACTACGCTGCCTCGATCACCGGCGGGCGCTCAGGACACGGCGAAACGGAAGGTCGCTCACGGGCGACTCCTTCATCATCGGGTGGTCTGCTTCGAGAACGTAAGCGGTATTCGACTGGCATGTCAAAGGGTTGGAGCCCCTGAATAAGGGTCCGGGCGGTCGATCGCATTGGTACGCTTCTGGTATGACAGATGCGAGCACGTCGATGCCCAAAGGCCTGTTCGGTGACGACGTCCTCCCGTTGTACGAGCGCACAGCCAGGCAGTTGCTCGACGACCTGCGCACCGCCGCCGCCCGCCCCGGCGACCGGCTGCCCTCCGAGCGGGCCCTGGTCGACCGGTACGCCGTGTCGCGCGTGACGCTGCGAGCGGCCCTCGCGCAATTGGAGTCGCGGGGCATCGTACGGCCGTCCTCGTCGCGCGGGTGGTTCGTCGCCGAGCTCGGTCCGCTCCCCGACGCGGCGACGACCACGCCCGCCTCGGCGACCCCGCAGGTCCAGGGATTCGCCGACTACGCACAGGTCAACGGCTTGACGACGGCCGGCAAGGTGCTCTCCGCCACCGTTCGCCCGGCCACGCTGTCCGAGGCCGAGCAGCTCCGGGTCGCGCCGGGCGCGGACCTCTTCGACCTCCACCGGCTGCGCTTCCTCGACGGTCTGCTCGTCGTGCTCGAACACAACCGGCTTCCGCTGGCGGCCTGCCCCGCCCTCGCCGAGACCGACTTCACCACGGCCTCGCTCTACGCCACCCTGCGCGCCGCCGACCCGCCGCAGCTCCCCCGCAGCGCCGACTATTCGGTCGAGGCCCGCCACCCGACGCCCCGGGAGATCGAGCTGTTCGAGATCGCCGAGACCATGCCGATGCTCGTCGCGACCCAACTGACGTCGAACCAGGACTCGCGTCCGATCGAACTGACCGTCCAGGTCTACCGGGGGGACCGCTACCGGTTCCGGGCCTCCATCACCAACCAGACGTAAATAGTCGCCAAGCAGATGTGAACGGTCCCCAGCGATCGCCACTCGGCCTTGAGGATCACCACAGATCCGCCGGTCCAGCCATGCAGACCAGTTGCATACCAGTATAAGACTATTGACGACCCCAAATAAGACCAGTACTGTCCGGAATGAGCCGCGGGCCATGACGGCACATTTGGCTTGAAATGCACGTTGAGTAAGGGGTTGGCAATGCAGAGCCCATTGAGCGAGGTGGTCCGGCGTCACAAGGCCGGGCAGCCGCAGGGCATCACCTCGGTGTGTTCGGCTCATCCGCTGGTCATCGAGGCGGCCATGGTGCAGGCACGGGAGACCGGCGGTCACGTACTGGTGGAGGCGACCTCGAACCAGGTCGACCAGTACGGCGGTTACACGGGCATGCGGCCCGCGGACTTCCGCGACCTCGTGTACGGCATCGCGACCGAAAGTGGTCTGCCACTGGACCGAGTGATTCTCGGCGGCGACCACCTCGGACCGAACCGGTGGCAGTCCCTGACGCCCGACGAGGCGATGGAGCAGGCCGACGCCCTGGTCGCCGCCTATGTGGCCGCGGACTTCACCAAGATCCACCTGGACTGCAGCTTCGCCTGCGCCGGCGACCCCGTACCGCTGACCGACGACCTGGTCGCCGAACGCGCCGCGCGGCTGATCCGGGTGGCCGAGGAGACGGCCGGCCCCGAGCGCGCCGAGCGGATCCGGTATGTGATCGGTACCGAGGTGCCCACACCCGGCGGCGCGCACGAGACGCTCGACGCGCTCCTCCCCACCACGCCCGAGGCGGCGCGCGCCACCCTGGAGCAGCACCGCAAGGCGTTCGCCCAGCACGGCATCGACGAGGTCTGGCCGCGCGTCATGGCCCTCGTGGTCCAGCCGGCCGTCGAGTTCGACCATGTGCAGGTCGTCGACTACCGGCGCGAGCTGACCGAGGAGCTGCGCAAGGTCCTCGACGACGAGCCCACCATGGTCTACGAGGCCCACTCGACCGACTACCAGACCGCCGAGGCGCTCACCGCGCTGGTCGAGGACCACTGGGCGGTCCTCAAGGTGGGCCCCGGGCTGACCTTCGCCCTGCGCGAGGCGCTGTTCGCCCTCGCCGCGATCGAGGACGAGCTGGTACCGGCCGCCGAGCGGTCGCGCCTTCCCGAGGTCGTCGAGGAGCGGATGCTCGCCGAGCCCGCCAAGTGGGAGGGCTACTACCCGGGCAGCGCCGCCGAGCAGCGCCTCGCACGCCGCTACAGCTACAGCGACCGGATGCGCTACTACTGGCCCGACCCTGAGATCGAGAAGGCCCAGGCCCGACTGATGGCCAACCTCTCGGCCGTGGACATCCCGCTGCCGCTGCTCAGCGCCCACCTCCCCCTCCAGTACGCCCGCGTCCGTCACGGCGAGCTCGCCGCCCGGCCGCGCGACCTGGCCGTCGACCACGTCCGCGACGTTCTGCGCGACTACGACCGCGCCTCCCACCCCCACCTGATGGAGCACGTGTGACCACGCCCTCCGGCACCCTGTCCCTCGACGAGGGCGCCGCCCACACCATCCGCGAGATCGCCCAGCAGCCCGCCCTGTGGCGCGAGGTCGACCGGATCATCGCGGCCTCCCGGGAGTCGCTGGACGCCTTCGTGCGTCCGCTCGTCGCCCGCGCCCACCTGCGCGTCGTACTCACCGGCGCCGGCACCTCCGCGTTCGCCGGCCAGGTGCTCCAGACCGCCCTGGCCCGGCGCCTGGGCCGCCGTGTCGACGCGGTGCCCACCACGGACCTCGTCGCCGACCCCCGCGGCACGCTCGCCGAGGACGTTCCCACGCTGCTGGTCTCCTTCGCGCGCTCGGGCGACAGCCCGGAGTCCGTGGCGGCCACCGCCCTGGCCGACCAGGTCCTCTCCGAGGTGCACCACCTCGTGATCACCTGCAACGAGCAGGGCCGCCTGGCCCGCGAGCACGCGGAGCTGCCGAATTCCCACGTGCTGCTGATGCCGGCCGCGTCCAACGACCGCGGTTTCGCCATGACGTCGAGCTTCACGTGCATGACGCTCGCGGCGCTGCTCGCTCTCGGCGGCAGCGCCTACGACGGGGTCGCCGAGCGCCTGGCCGCGGCGGTCGAGACGATCTGCGAGAGCGACGCCGTGGACCGTACCGTCGGCGCCCTCGTGGCCCGCGCGCCCGAGCGCATCGTCTTCCTGGGCAGCGGCCCGTTGAAGGGCCTCGCCTCGGAGTCGGCGCTGAAGGTGCTCGAACTCACCGGTGGGACGCTGATGGCCGTCGCGGAGACCTCGCTGGGATTCCGGCACGGCCCCAAGGCGGTGCTCAACGACCGTACGGTCGCCGTGGTGTACATGTCGAACGACCCCTACACCCGCAAGTACGACCAGGACATCTCCGCGGAACTGCGCGGAAATCTCCCCGCGGGCAGCGTCGTCACCGTCTCCGCGGGACCCGGCGTGGAAGCGGACGGCGGCGACGCCTGGCCGCTGCCGGGCCTCGACGGAGTCGAGGACGTCGCCCTGGCGCTGTCCGCTGTGGTGTACGCGCAGCTCATCGCCCTGCGCGCCGCCCAGGCCCGGGGGCTGCGGGCCGACAACCCGTTCCCCTCGGGTGAGGTCAACCGCGTCGTGCAGGGCGTGACTCTGCACTCCCTGCACAACTGATCAAAGGCACAACGGCGCGGTTCCAGGGCGCCGGACGGAGGTACAACGATGTTCCTAGGTGTCGACGGCGGCGGTACGAAAACCGCCTTCTGCCTGGTCGACCGGGGCGGACAAGTCGTGGCGCGAGCGCAGGCGGCAAGTTCGTACTACTTCTCCCACGGCATCGAGCTCGTCGAGCGCGTGCTGGGGGAAGGGGTCGACGCTGTCTGTGCGGCGGCCGAGCTGTCCCCCGCCGACATCGAGTACGCCTTTTTCGGCTTGCCCGGTTACGGGGAGGCGGCCCGCGATCTGCCCGTCCTGAACGCGACCCCGCGAGCCGTGCTCGGACACGACCGCTACGCCTGCGACAACGACATGGTCTGCGGCTGGGCCGGCTCGCTGGGCGCGGTCGACGGCATCAACGTCATCAGCGGCACCGGCTCCATGACCTACGGCGAGCGGCAGGGCCGCGGCGTGCGCGTCGGCGGCTGGAGCGAGATGTTCGGCGATGAGGGATCGGCGCACTGGATCGCGGTCCGCGGCCTCAACGCCTTCTCGCGGATGGCCGACGGCCGGATTCCCGAGGGCCCCCTGTCGAAGGTGTTCCGGCGCCACCTGGATCTCGCGTCCGATCTGGACGTGATCGACGTCGTCCACAACCAGTGGCAGGGCGACCGCGGCCGGATCGCGGCGCTCAGCCGCTCGGTGGCCGAGGCCGCCGGTCTGGGCGACGAGGCCGCCTCGGCGATCCTCGCCGAGGCGGGCCGGGAGCTCGCCCTGCTCGTCGACGTCACCCGCGAGCGGCTGGAGTTCGGCCCGGACGAGACCGTACCGGTCTCCTACTCGGGCGGCACCTTCGGCGCGGACCCGGTTCTGGAGGCGTTCGCCACCGGACTGAAGAGTCGTTTCACCCACTACGAACTGCGACACCCGCTGTACGAGCCCGTCGTAGGCGCCGCCCTGTACGCGGCGAAAATCGCCGGAACCCCGCTCGACCAGCCCGCGCTCGACGCGCTGCGCATGGCCTCCGGGATCACCGCCCCAGGAGGAGAGAACCGATGAACACAGGCAAGAAGAGCTGGATTCTGTACGCGTCGCTGCTGGTCCTGTTCTGGGGTGTGTGGGGCGCCTTCTCCAGCGAGCCGAACAGCAGGTACGACTACCCCAACGAGATGATCTACATCATCTGGGCCTGCACCATGCTCATCCCCGCGTTCTTCGCGCTGCGCGGCAACAAGTTCGACCGCCGGCCGATCGCCGCCGTGTACGGACTGATCGCGGGACTGACCGGCGCCGGCGGCCAGCTCCTGCTGTTCAAGGCGCTCGCCAACGGCCCGGCGTACCTGATCTTCCCCCTGGTGTCGCTCTCCCCCGTGGTCACCGTCCTCCTGGCGATGGCGCTGCTGAAGGAGCGGATCAACCGGCTCGCCCTGGTCGGCGTCGTCGCGGCGCTGGCGGCGATCGTGCTGCTCTCCATTCCCAGCAGCAAGGACGACTCGAACTCGCACGGCCCGTGGCTGCTGATGGCCATCCTGATCTGTGTCGCCTGGGGCGTGCAGGCGTTCTGCATGCGCAAGGCCGCGGTGGTCGGGGTCAACGACGCGACGACCTTCGGCTGGATGACCATCAGCGGACTGCTGCTGATTCCGGTGGCGTTCGTGATGATGGGCGATTTCCCGTCCGGCGCTCCGTGGCAGGCGCCGACGCTCACCGCGGTGACGCAGGTGCTCAACGCGGTCGGCGCGCTGTTCCTGGTCATGGCGTTCAGCCGGGGCAAGGCCACGGTCGTCGCCCCCATCACCAACGCGCTGGCCCCGGTGCTGACGATCGTGCTGTCCCTGGCGGTCTACCAGACGCTCCCGAGCGTGTGGGGCGCCCTCGGCATCGTGCTGGCCCTCGGGGGCTCGACCCTGATGGTCTACAGCGACGAGAAGAGCGGCGAGAACGGCGAGAACGGCGAGAACTCCGCGGCCCTGGGCGCGGCGTCCGACGCGGCAGACGTGACTCCGGCGCCGCAGAAGACCTGATCGCCCGCGTATCCGTACCGGGCGACTCACGTAGGGTACGGGCCGACACCGGCCCGTACCCTGCGGCCCGTATCCACGGACCCCGTACCCACCGGCCCGTACCCACCGAACCGACATGAAAGCGAGGGGACACCCTCATGCCCCTGGTTCCCACGCGCGAACTCGTCTCGCAGGCCGCCGCCGCGGGCCAGGCCGTCGCGGCGTTCAACGTGATCACGCTGGAGCACGCCGAGGCGATCACCGCCGGCGCGGCCGCCGCGGGCGCCCCGGGGGTGATCCTCCAGATCAGCGAGAACGCCGTACGGTTCCACGGCGGCCGCGTCGAGCCGATCGCACGGGCCGCGGCCGAGGTCGGCAAGGTCTGTGACGTCGACGTCGCCCTGCACATGGACCACGTGACGGACATGCGGCTGCTGCGCACGGCGGCCGACGCGGGGTTCTCCTCCGCGATGTTCGACGCCGGGGCGCAGCCGTACGCCGAGAACCTCGCCGCCACCCGCGCCGCGGCCGAGTGGGCCCACGGCGCGGGCCTGTGGCTGGAGGCCGAACTCGGCTACGTGGGCGGCAAGCCCGACGCCCCCGCGAGCGCCCACGCGGCCGGGGTCCGCACCGACCCGCAGGAGGCGGCGCGCTATGTCGCGGACACCGGCGTGGACGCCCTGGCCGTCGCCGTCGGCAGCAGCCACGCGATGACCGAACGCTCCGCGACCCTGGACCACGCGCTCATCGAACGCCTTCGGGAGGCCGTGCCCGTACCTCTGGTGCTGCACGGTTCGTCGGGCGTCGGCGACGACGACCTGCGACGGGCCGTCCAGGCGGGCATCGTGAAGATCAACATCGGTACCGCTCTCAACATCGCGTTCACCGGCGCGGTCCGCGAGACACTGGCCGACCGCCCCGACCTGACCGACCCCCGCCCCTACCTCACCCAGGGCCGCGAGTCGATGGCGGAGACGGTCCGCGTCCTGCTCGGCGTGGTGAGCGGCTGAGCCGCTGAGAGGTTGAGGGGCCCCGGAATCCGACACACGGGGCCTCCGCCGCCCGCTAGCACCCCTTCTCCGCATACCTGAGCGAGGGCCACCCGGGCCCAGCGGCGGCCGGGTGAGCATCGAGCCGAGAGAGACCGCTGCGCACTCGCGCCGAGCTGGTCCCCGCTTGATGGAGGGTCCTTCGCGCCGCGGCAGGAGCGCACGTAGGCCCAGGGCGCCGCAGGCACCTCCGCCTCCGCTCCGGCCGGGGCGTGGCCGGCGAGCGCCCCCGCCGACCCGGCGTGGGCGCATCCGGCACCGCGGGGTCGCGTCGTACGCTGTGCCTGGCAGCGGCCCTGGCCGCTCGTCCCCTCCCAACACCAGTCCGCCGCCTTCGCGTTCACCCAATTCACCAATAACACGGGCTGGGGAGCCCCGTATAGGTCATCCTGCTGGGCATGCTGCTGCCCCTTTTCGCCTTGGCGGGCTATGACACCTCCGCCCACCTCAGCGAAGAGACCAGCCGGGCCTCCGTCGTCGCCGCCCGTGGCACCGCCCGCTCGGTGGCGGCCTCCTGGGCCGCCGGCGGCACCCTGCTGGCCGCCCTCACCTTCGCCGTCCAGGACTCCGCCGGGACCCTGGCCGGCCTCACCGGCGTGCCCATCGCGCAGATCTTCCTGGACGCGCTCAGCCACGCCTTCGCCAAGGCACTGGTGCTGATCATCACCGTGGCGCAGTTCCTGTGCGGGTACGCGGTGACCGCCAGTTGCAGCCGCATGATCTACGCGTTCTCCCGGGGCGGCGCCCTGCCCGGCTGGCCACGGTGGCGAAAGCTCACCCGCCGCACCCGCGTTCCCGCCAACGCCAACGCCGCCGCCAACGCCAACTACACGCTCGCCGCCACAGCGGTGGCCCTCACCCTGGCCGCCCTGTGGTGGCGCTTCGGCCGCCGCGCCTACCTCAAGCACCACGCCCCCGCAGACCAGACGCACGACGACGACACGACCGAAGGAATCATCCGATGACATCCACCGGCTTCACGGAGTCCGTCGAATCGCTGCACCAACTCGCCGTCGCCTGGCGGGCCATGGTCCTCGACCACGCCCCGAGCGCCGACGTGCGCGACCTGCCCGGCCTCGCGGTCCGCTGGGCCGACTCCCCCTTCGCCTTCTGGAACTGCATCGCCCTGACCGAGGAGCAGGTGACAGCGGACCTCATGAGGCAACGCCTGGATGAGGCGGCCGACATCATCCGCGCCAAGAGACACTCGGACTCGGGCTTCTTGTGGGTCTTCGAAGACCTCCTCGACGCCGACGCCCGCACCGCGCTCACGGCGGCGGCCGAACAGGCGGGCCTCCAATACGCCTTGGGCGGTACGGGCATGGCCGGCGACATCCTCCCGCTCCCCGAACCGCACCACCCCGACCCCGACCTCGCGTTCGTACGCGTGAGTACCGAGGACCACTTGCGCGCCTACGCGGACCTCCAGGCGCGCGCCTACGGCTTCCCCGTCGACGCGTGCCGTGACGGCCTGACCGGGGCCGGCCTCTGGATGACCGGGATGCACGCCTACCTCGCCCTGCACGGCACCACCCCGGTGTCCTGCGCCGCCACCATCCCGGCCCAAGGCCGCCTCTTCGTCTGCTTCGTCGCCACGGACCCGCGGTGGCAGCGCCGCGGCTACGGAGAGGCCGTCACCCGCAAGGCCCTCCACGAAGGAGCCAGGGCCACCGGCCTCACCCGCGCCACCCTCCACGCCACCGAGGCCGGCGCGCCGCTGTACCCGCGCATCGGTTTCACGCCGAACACCCCGATCCGCTTCTACACCCTCAAAACCTGACCACCGGAAGCCGGCGCCGTGGCCCCCATCCTGACCGCGCCCGTGGCGGCCAAGCCCCGTCACATTCCGAGCCGCAGGGCGGGGCCCTTTTGCGACGGGCTCAAAGACGGCGACCCACTCCGCGTGGTGGGTCGCCTTGATGCCGTGCCTGGCGCGGATAGGCGGTTGTTGCGGGCGATGAGCGTGCCGGTCGGTCACCTCCCGGGCGTCCTCACGACTCCCAGCACGCGCACCAGGGGGAAGTAGCCGAACTCCCTGGAGTCGAAACTCGACGAGGGGTTGTCACCGAGCAGCACGGCCATGCCGGCCGGAACCCGCTCGTCGGATACGTTCGCAAGCCTCAGTCCGCGGGGGACCGCGTCTCCGGGGAGTGCCACGACCCGCTTGATCATCCAATGGCGCGCGGCTACCAAGGGGGGCGCGGCCCTGGCCGGCAGCGGCGGCTCCCGCCAGCCCTGTCTGCCGAAGGGGGACTCGACGACGACCACCTGGCCCGGTCTGGGCCTGCGCCGCCGTATCACCAGCACTTGATCACGGTCCTGGAAAGCCGGCTCCATGCTCACCCCTTCGACGGTGACGGACACCAGTCGGCGGGTGAGAGCGGCTGTAGCGATCAATGTCTTTTCCGCGATCATGACGCGGCCACCGATGTCACCGGGCCGCCCGCCGCGTCAGTGTCCTGGTAGCCGTCGGCTTGGAGAGCGAAGAGCCGCGCGTACACACCGCCGACGCGCAGCAGTTCGCCGTGCGCGCCCTGTTCCACCACCCGTCCGCCGTCGAGTACGGCGATTCGGTGGGCGTCGCGGACCGCACTGAGCCGATGCGAGATCAACAGGCTGGTGCGGCCCGCACGGTGTCGGCCGATGGTCAGGTGGATCTCGTGCTCCGCCTCCGCGTCGAGTCCTGCCGAGGGCTCGTCGAGGATCATCAGGTCGCGCTCCTCGCGCAGGAAGGCGCGCGCCAGGGCCAGCCGCTGGTGCTGCCCCCCGGACAGCAGGGTGCCAGGGCCGGAGGTGCCGTCCGGGATGAAGGAGCGCGAGAGCATGGTGTCGTACCCGTCCGGCAGCGAGGCGAGTTTGGAGTGCAGGCCCGCCTTGCCTGCCGCCGCCTCGATGCGGTCACGCCGGTCGAACAGCCGCAGATCGCCCAGGCCGATGTTCTCGGCCGCCGTCATGTCGTAGTGCTGGAAGTCCTGGAACAGGGTGGAGATGCGTTCGCGCAGCTCTGCGGGGTCGACATCGCGCACATCGACACCGTCCCAGAGGACCGCTCCGCGCGTGGGGTCGTAGAACCGGCAGAGCAGCTTCACCAACGTGGACTTGCCCGCGCCGTTCAGCCCCACCAGGGCCAGTGACTGTCCGCAGGGGATGAACAGATCCAGTCCGCGCAACACCCACTCCTGATCATCGGTATAGCGGAACCAGACGTCACGCAGCTCGATCCCGCGCTCCAGCCGCGGCAGCGGCACCGGGTCGGCGGCCACCGGGAGGTCGGGCTCGGTCTCCACCACCTCCAGGTAGTGGTCGAACATCAGCAGCGTCCGCTGCGAGGCCGCGATCTGCAGCAGCAGCGCGCCGAGTGAGGCTTGTACTCCGTCCACCGCGGCCACGAACATCGTCACCCCGCCGACGGAGAGCTCTCCCCGGGTGGCCGCGAACACCGCCCACATCAGCCCCGCCCCCGAGACCAGCGAGGTCAGCAGCTCCAGCCCGCTCTGCACCTTGGTCTGCCGCGCCTCGACCGCTTGGGTGACGGCGTTGGCCGCCCGGCGCTCCGCCAGTACCCGCCCGCGCAGGAAGTCGCCGATGCCGAAGAGCCGGATCTCCTTGGCCGCGGTCGCGGAGGCGATCAGACCCGTGTAGAAGTCCTCACGCCGCTCGATCCGTCCCACGGCGAACACGGCGCGGGCGTAGTGCCGGGAGAGTGAGAGCTGGGCCGCCAGCGACGGCACCCCCGCGGCCAGCACCAGCAGCGCCATCAGCGGGCTGATCGCGACCAGCGAGATGAGGAACCCGCCCACCGTCAGCACCGACTTGGCCATCGTCAGTACCCCGTCGGCGAGCTGACCCGCGACGGTGCGGCCGACGTCCTGGGCCACCCGCAGCCGGTCCAGGAACACGGCGTCCTCCAGCCGGCCCAGGCCCGGATGCCGGCCCACGGCCGTCAGCAGCCGGTCCTGTGTCAGCAGCCCCACCTTGCGGTCCACGACGCCTCGGAGGTACCGGCCGAACAGCGGGCCGAGACCGACCACGGTCGCGATGAGGACGTAACCGAGCGCCGGGACCGCCAAGTCCCCGGCGTCCGCTCCCCGGGTGAGGCCGTCGAGCATCAGCTTGGTCATCCACGCCACCGCCACCGGCGTCAGCCCGGACGACAGCGTGATCACCGCATAGCCGGCCGACGCCGCCGGAGCCGCCCTGACGCACAGGGCGAACGCCGTGACGATGCGTCGGTACGTGGAGTGGACGGTCTCCTTCCGCTCGCCGCGTCCACGCGGTCGGGGGAAGCGAGGGCTCACGTGGCGGGCACCGGAAGATCGCGGTCGAGATTGTCAGCGGTGATGATGGGCCGCCCGTGCTCGTTGCTGGGGGAGACGACGAGGATGGCCGGAAACGCCTGAAGAGCGAAGGCCGTACTGACCGCGCCCTTGTTGCTGTCCTCCCGTACCACCCTGGCCACCGGGCGCAGCCGCTCCACCATGTCGGCCGTGTCCGCGGCTTCTCCGACGACCGTCGCCAGTACCTTCTCCCGACCGCCGGGGAACGTGGCGGCGAATTCCACGAAATGAGGCAGCTTCGCCCGGCAGGGGCTGCAGGTCGGTGAGAAGAAAGCGACCAGGGTGTCGCCCTGGTAAAGGCTTGCGTGGTCGACCAGTTCGCCGTCCTCCGTGATCGTGGAGAACGTCCCGACCTCTTCATTCATGCCAAGGGTCGCGCCCGGGCCGGAATTACCGTTGCGGTTGAGGATTTCGGCCTGGTCGCGCAGGCGTTTGATGATTCCGACGTTCAGGACGAGATTCAGCAGGCACAGCGCCCCGACGAAGACGAGAGCTACGATCACGACGGGCATGGGGTATCTCCTGTCGGAATTCGACGGTCTTTGCGGTGGCCGGACGGAAGAGTTCTACGATGTCGTCGAGCGCGATGACCACCGCCCCGCACGTCAGGCCCATCACCGCGGTCAGCGCGAGCCCGGCGGCGGTGCCCCGCGAGCCGGGGCCGAGCGTCGCCGCCAGTGCGGCGGGCACGGCCAGGGCCAGATTGCGCACCGCCTGCCAGCCCTTGATCCGCGACGTGGAGCGGCCGAAGCAGCGACAGGCCGTTTCGGCCCCCCGTCGTACGGCGAGCGCGACGCCGAGGGCGAAGGCGAGCAGCAGGGCGGTGGCGAGCCACGCGCCGACCCGGAAGGCGATGGGAACGGGCAGCGCCAGGAGCACCGCTACCGCGAACTCCAGCGCCACCACGGCCGGAGCCAGCAGTCGACGGGCTCCGGGCACAGGGGCGAGGACGCCGACTGCTTCGGCGAACTCGGTGAAGGACCGGCGCCCGGAGACCTTGCTCACCGCGGAGACCAGGAAGACCAGGCCGATCAGGCACCTGACCCACATAGCGAGATACTGCTCCATCTCGGCCTCCTCATCCGGTCATATCGGACAGCGCTCGCGGGCCGGTGTCTGCCGCCGGACAGACGGGCCCGGCGCGAAAGCCCCGGGCCCGCGCCTGCGTCAGCAGTAACAGCGGTAGCACTTGGAGGACGTCTCGCAGCACCCGGCGTTGTAGCTGCACCACTGATCGACGCAGCCGTACTTATTGCTCCGGTTGCACTGCCAGCATTGGTTCCAGCAGGCCATCGGCCCGGCCTGGGCAGAGGCCGAAATCTTGGGTACGAAGCGTTCGAGCAGGGCCTGTCCCGCGGATTCCAGCTTGCGCAACATGTCGCTCTCCTCTCGTCTGCGGAGTGTCCCGGCTGATGTCGGACGAGGCACTCTCCCATTGCGCCGAACAGTCAGTATTGGAAGAAAGCGACATTGGATTTTTTCGACGTGCCGTGGCAGACACGCGGTTGCATAGCGGACCGTCTCAGTTGTGGCAAGGTACCGGGTTCCGCGAATTCCCGTTACCCGTCGAGCAAGATACTGGTGATACGGCCGGGCGCCCGGTTGACGCCCGCTCCCCCTGTCCGGTGTTCGGCGGCGAAACGCAACGGTGGTCGGCTCGTCATCGCGGTGAACTCCCGAGTCAGATGTGCCTGGTCGTAGAAACCGCAGCGGGCGGCCACCTCCCCGGGCCTGATGTCCGAGGCGAGCAAGGTGGCGGCATGCTGCAGCCGCAGAACCCGGGCCAGCCGTTTGGGGGTCAGGCCGAGCTGCTCCCCGCAGCGGCGCTCAAGCTGCCGCTGGCTGCAGTCCAGGCGTTCCGCCAGTACTGTCGGCCCTAACATGCCCCGTGCGGCCTCTAGTTGGTGCCACGCGGAGATCACGCGGTCCGACGCGGTGCGGCCCGTCGACCGACAGCGCAGCAGGAACTGATCGACCAGCGCGAAGCGTTCGGTCCAACAGGGCGTTCTGTCCAGCTCCCGCGTCAGGTCGTCGAACCGGTCTCCCACGATCTCGGCGGGGTCCAGGCCGAGACCCAGTTCGTCCAAGGCCACGCCGAAGAGTTCGAACGCCGCCCACGGGGTGAGCATCACCTCCACGCCTTGGAGCCCGCCGGTGTGCTCGCCCGTCGCCGAGCCGGTGCCGGGCGGGCTGAGCAGGGAGACCACCGAGCGGGATCGGTCGGGTGAGCCGTGGTGGGCTATCCGCAGCGACTGACCGAACCCGATGATCAGTGTTGCCAGGCCGCAGGGAATCTCCAGGCGACGGCGGAGCGGACACGAAGCGAAGCGGAATCCCCGATAGCTCAGCACCCCCGGCCCCAGAGAGAGACGCGGCTGCGCCACGGCGTACTCCCAACCGCCGTCAAGGCTGCTCATGAGTCGAGTGGGTCCCTCGCGGCGGGTCAAGATGGCTTGGGTCACGTGATCTCCCTTGAGCGTGGCGATGCTCCCCGGGGCCCGGAGTACGTGACCCGCTCCCCCTCTCAGCCGGGTGTGCCGCACCGCTGAGCCCCCGCGAGCTGGTCGTGTACATGCAAGCAGGGGCGGGCCGCGCGAGGGCAGAGGGAACCGCACATATTGACCGAAAGGGAGCTTATGGCAGTCCGACGTGCTTGCCATCCACGCATGCCGGAGCGCATGTTCCAGCGGAAGTTGACCGCAGATTTTCATCGCACGGGCCAAGTCCCTCGCGCACATGGCCGGCCTCGGCCTCGCCCAGCACGCAGGAACACAGAAGGCGAATGAACTCGAAGAACAGAGTCCCACCGTGCTGAGGGCCCGGTCCGAGCGGCAGGTTTGAGGATCGCCACGCACTCCACATGGTGCCACCTCGGACCGCGCTGACCGTGATCGTGTAGTGGGCCCACGGCCGCCTCGATGGTGTCGTGCAGGACGGAGCTCGCAAAGGGAGCGGCGCGGCGGAGCGTTACGGTGGCCGCGTCGTGTGCGGGTGGATGTACTGCCCGTCGGTGGCGGCGCTGATGGCGAGGTCGGCGAGGGGGAACCAGCCGTTCTCCCGCCGGCCGGGGCCGGCATTGGGTGCGCACCCGCATAGTCAGCCGTGGGTGCGGTATCTCTTGCCGCTCGCTGCCACGTATTGCGACCACGTGGCGACGTCCTTCGGGTCCGGCGCCTCGATCTTCGGGTCGGCGCCGTAGTCCGAGAACGTTTCGGTGATCCGCTCGTCGCCCTTGGCCGTCGTGCCCTTCTCCTCTTCCTTGGCGATGAACCCGTTCTCGTCGACCCAGACGTCGATCTCGGCCTTCTTCCTGCCGGCTGTGCCGCTTTGCAGGAGGTACAGGTCGCGGTAGTCCTTCGTCATGGCCGGACCCTCGTAGTTCTTCAGGTCGGCGAGAACAACCGTGCCGCGATAGTGGTCGGTGGCCCGGCCGCCCGTCGTTTCGCGGCCGACGTCCTTGAGGTCCTTGGAGGCGGCCAGCAGGGCGCCGACCCACTTCTTCACGGAGCCCCCGACGCGCCGCCCGGCGTTCTCCTTGAGCGGCGTCGACGGCGAGGCGGTCGCCTGCTTCTTCGTCCCGGAGTCCGGCTCGTCCATCGTGAACCAGGACTTGCCCGGAACGTCCTTGGTGGCCATATACGAGGTGCCGCCCACGGACAGCAGGTGGACCTCCGCCGACTTGATCTCGGTCGCCTCGGGCTCGTTCCGGAAGGCCATCTCGGTACGGGACTCCGGCTCACCGCCGGTCTTGGCGGTCTCGACGGTCCGGTAGGAGTTCTGCCGAGCCATCTTCGCCAAAGCGGCCTTCAGCACGACGGGCGCGGGGGCGCGCTCGTCCGCCACTGCGCCGCCGGGACGGGCGGAGGAGCCGCTCTTGGCCTCCGACGCCGTCGTGTCGTGGCCGCCACAGGCCGCCAGGCCCATGACCAGAGCGGCACTGATGGCCGCCGTGACGCTCTTACGGATCACCTTCACGGCTTTTGAAGTCCTTTGTCGGTTCTCGAACAAACAGAGGAATACTATCCCTTCCGCCGTATCTGCCTCGAAGGGCTTTCCGCCTATCAGCAGGTCAGCTATGCCGCTGCATTGGTTCGTGGCTGTGGCTGCCGGGTGTCCCAGTGGGTGAGGGCGGGGCTCGGGTCGAGGCGGGGTGGCAGAAGGTCCGTGACGACGGGCGGGTCTGCCCGCTACTGCTCGAAGCCGCCTACGGCGAACCCTGCCTGCGGCACCTGTTCCCGTGGACCGGCTGCCTAGCTGTTGCGGGTCATGACGTTGTTGACGCTCCTGGGCCTGAAACTGCACCTGGTGTGCACCCCCGTGGGTCTCCCGGTCACCTGGGCCCTGGCCGGTCCGAAGATCGACGAACGGCAGGTGCCGAATCCTCGCGATGACCTGCGCCATCTGGCACAACCGAGCCATCGGCGCCCCCGTCACCAGGTCATTGATCGCCTACGACCGCTGAGCCACATCGGAACTGCTCGTCTAGTGCTCGGGGGTGCCGTACAGCCCCCGCGGCGACGGCGCCCACTCGGCGGTGTCACGCGGCGCACCACGCGGTTCGGCGGCGACGGCGGCCTCGGCCCGGGGTCGTGCGCCCCCTTCCCGAGAGAAGGCCGTCGAGGCGTTGGGAGCGTGGCTTTCGAGGAGCACGCGGTCGGCGAGGGTCCGGGGCAATGGCGCAGGGCCGTCGGGGCGCTCGGCAGCCGCGGCACACGGGATGACCGCGAGCGCGCCCCGCTTCGGGGCCGTCTTCGCGCGCGCCATCTCCTGAAGGAGGTGGCGGCCCGTTCCGGGCCCGCCCTCGGCCGGGGAGCCAGGGCGCCCACCGGCGCGGAAGAAGCGCCCGTCGCCGTGGCCGGTGTACTCCGTCGTCGTGTCCGGGTTCCACCGCGTACGGAATCGCAGGCCGGCGGGGGTGGCCCGACCGTCGACCGGCCAGTGGTCCGTGGCGTGCCGGAACGATTCGTTCGTGCGCTGCCGGTCCTTGGACCACCCGTCGTGGGCGTCGCCGGTGGCGTACCCGATCACGTCGTCACTGCCGGGGTCCACGATGGCCCGGAAGGTGACCTCCCGCTCCCACACCGCGTCGGGCAACGGCCTGACGTCCTCCGCCTCGACCAGTCGCGGATGCGTCCCCGAGGCCGGAGACGCCGGAGACGCCGAAGACACAGCCGCGAACGCGGGGTCGGCGTAGAGGTCCGAATGGAGCGGCGCGCGGGCGTCGGACGACCGCGGGCCGACCGTGCTGTCCGTGTTCACATATCGCTCGTCGGGGTATTCGTCCTCGCCCCGCTCGACCCGCTCCTGCGACCCCGGCGCCGATGCCTCCCCCACCGGCCCGGCGGGGCTGTAGGTGCGCCGGTAGTCCTCCGTGGAGTAGAACGCCGCGTGGTGAGGCCGGCCCCGGTCGTCGTCCACCACGTACGCCCCGGTCCGGCCGTCCGCCGGGCCCGCGATGTCGTCGGTCGCCGCCCGCCGGGAGGCGTACGCGTCCAGGAAGCCGTCGTCCTGCCGCTCCTGCCCCGCCGCCAGGCGGTCGGCCCGGCGCTGCGAGACCAGCCCCGCGTCGCCGCCGGGCGTCCCCGGCGTGGCGTCCTGTGTAGGCGAGGCAGGGTTCTCCGCCTTCGTCCGGGACGGCGTCGCCACGGGGGCTTGGTCCCTGGGCGGCCCTGCGTTCTCCCGCTCGGGGACGCCATTCGGCGAGTGCCGCGGATCGGTCTCTTCCGGCAGTCCCCGGGGCGAACGCGGGATGAGGGCCTTGAAGGCGCCGTCGTCCAGCAGGAGATGCACGGTAGGGCGGCCGGGCCCGGCGTCGGGGGCGGCGTCCGGGCGCCACGGCCGGTAGACCAGGTCGCCCTGGCCCGGGATGACCACGCGCACGTTCACAGCGTGGCGGTTGGCGAAGAGCTGCGGGACGTAGTCGGACGCGGCGTTGTCATAGCCGGCCTCGGCGAGCCCGCCGATCTCGGCATCGCCGCCGCGGAGCAGTTGCCGGGAGAGCAGCGCGGCCTTCTCGTCCGGTAGGAGCGGCACCCGGTAGCCGCCGCGGTCGGGCGCGTGCCGCGCGTCGCCGCTCGCGCGGGGGGCGAGCCTGAGATCACCGTGCAGGACGCCGTCCTGCGCGAACTCACGCTGGTGGCGGTCGTCCAGCCGGCCCGTCAGCCCGGCGGCGTCCAGGTCCTCGGGGGTGAATGTGTCGCCGAGCTCCGGCCCGTACCAGGTCGCTGCCAGCTCCGGTTCCCGGAGGGCCTGATCGGACATCGCCTCACGCACGTGCGCGGCGATCTGTGGCGCAGTCTGTGGCTCAGTGCCGTCCGCGTACGGTCGTCCGTGCCAGTCGCCGGAGGCGTGCAGGGCGTCGAGCCCCGCGGCGAGGGAGAGCGGTAGGCCCTCCCCCTTCGTCAGCTCGGGGTGCTCCGTGTCGTGGGGGTCGTGGACGTCATAGCCGTTCCCGTCGGCGTCCTCGTAGTGGGTGGGCGCCTTGGTCTTCTCATCGTGGTGGAGGGCGCCCTGGGGCGGGTTCTCCAGTTGGTGCGCGGCACGTCGCTGGGGCTCGGTCAGCTCCGCGGTCGACCGGGTCGGAGGCAGGGCGGAGGGCTCCGGTAGCTGCTCGGCGACCCGCATCGCGGCATCGCGCACCCGGGCGGGGCGCAGGTCGTGGGCGAGGCGGTGCCCACGGTCCAGCAGCAGGCCCGCTTCGGTGGAGCCGTCGTCCGCCGGCAGGTTGTTCCGGGCCCGCTCGTGCGCCTGACGGCGGTCGGCGACCTCACCCGCGAGGACGCTCAGGTCGCCGCCGTCGAGCAGGTGCCGCACGGTGTCCCGGGCCATTCCGGCCGCGTCGCCGTCCTGGGGCGCGGGGTTGTCGGCCATCTCCAGCAGCGCGTCGACGCGCCGGTTGAACTCCCGGAGCGTCGCGCCGGCCGATGTGACGGTGTCCTCCAGCGCCTGCTGGAGGTAGGCGATCTGACCGCCTCGCAGGGCGGCCAGATCCTCGTCGCCGGCCCGCCGGGCGGCGTCCCACTCCTGCCGCCTGACGGACAGCTTCTCCCGCAGGGCATCGGCCTTGAACAACTCCCGCAGCAACTGGTGCTGCGGCGGTACGCGTCCGCCGGCCCAGGCACCGCCGAACGACGCGGCGTTGACGGCCAGCTTCCGCAGGTCCGCGTCCAGATAGCGGGGAAGGGCGGGCTGGGCCTCGTCCGGTGTGGGCGTCAGCAGGCCGTCTCCGATGTCGGCGACCGGGTGCCGGACCGTCTCCGGAGAGGTCTCCACCCCATACGGCTCGTGCTGCTCGTTCGGCTCGTACGGCTCGGGCTTGGGGGTGTCGCCGCGCTCGGCCGGGGTCCGCTGGTGCCAGGCGAGCAAGGACAGGGCGTTCTGCTTGGCCCGGGCGTACTGCTCGGACAGCCGCCGGTCCGCGTCCCGCTGCACGGCGTGGTCCACGAGGTCCTCGGCCAGCCGCCCGACGGCCTGCTGGTAGCGCTCGGGCAGCCGGGCGGCCGCCGTCGCCTCGTCGCCGATACCGTCCGCCTCGGCCAGCAGCGTGTACAGGTGCTCGTAGCCGCGCTCCAGCCGGATCTCGGTGTCCAGCCGCGCCTGCCGGTTGGCCTCGACCTTGCCGTTCAGCTCCCCGGCCCGGTCGAAGGCGGTGTCCACCTCGGCCGGGAAGGTGTCGTCGTCGATCAGCCCGTACTCGCGTGCCACGTCCTTCTGCACCAGGCCGTACAGCTTCTCACCGGTGACGAAGGTGGACGCGAAGACCTGCCCCGTCGGGAACGCCTTGCCGTCCGTCTCGTCGACGGGCTTCGAACGGCCCCGGAGGAACCGGCGCAGGGCGCTGATGGCCGCTGCCGACCGGCTCTGGACGACCGAGCCCTCCACCCGCCCCTCAAGAGACATCTCGAAGATCAGCATGCGGCCCTGCGGCACGCGGCGCACCTGGTGCGCCTGGTGCACCGCGTACTGGCCGGCGTCGGACTCCGCGGCGTGGAACGCCGGGAGGGCGTCCCCGGCCACCGTGGACAGGCCGCCGGTGTAGAAGGCGGGATAGGGGGCGGCCGCGAGGTTCATGGTCATGCCCGAGCGGCCCGCGCCGACCGACGTCTGGTCGGTGACGCGCTTCTCGTCGTAGAACAGGGCGTTGTCCGTCACGCCGATCACCCGCGCCGACGCGCTCTCGGCCGGTCGCAGGAACACGGTGACCCGGCCGGTGGAGCGGCCGACGGCGGAACCGTCGTGGATGTCGCCCGGTGTATAGCCCTTCTTTCCCAGGGCCTCCTTGCCCGACAGGATCATGGCCCGCTGCCCGATGGACTGGCGGAGCTGCTGGCGCCCGGCCTGGCCCGGCCGGGTGAGCCCGGTGTGCGCGCGCCCCCGCCGGTGGCCGCGCAGCTTCGCGAACATCGCCCGCGCCGAACGGGCTGTGGAGACGGCGCCGGTACCGGCGGTGTCCGGAGCGGCGCCGGCAGCGGAGGCCCCGGAGGCGGGGGCGTCCGGCGTGGGTACGGCCCCGGGCTCCACCCACGCGGCGGCGTGGTCGAGCACCGCGACCGCCCGCTGGAACAGCCGCTGGGTGTCGGGAGCGTTGAGGAGCATCACATCGTCGTGCGTGAGCATCTCGCCGAGCCGCTCGTGCTTCCCGGCTCCCCACCGCCGGCCGGGAACGACGGGCACGACGGTGATCGGGTCGTCGGCGGCCCGCTCCTCCGGTGCGCTCCGCTCCGCTCCGGCGCCGCCGGCGGGCTCCGTCGCGCCGTTCTCCGACCGGCGTTGCGCGGACGCCGGGTCCGGGAGCTCCGGGACGAGCGCCCACTCCCCCACCATCCGGCGCAGGCTGCCCGCGGGCTTCCGCACCGTGACGGTCGTCCCGTCATCCCGGATGTAGCTGAGCTTGAGGTCGTAGTCGCCGTCGAACTCGTCGTGGCGGCCTCCGGAGATGAACATCGGGTAGCTGGAGGAGTCCTTCAGCCGCGCGCTCGTCGCCGAGGAGGGCATCGAGACCCCCGCCGCGGTGCCGAGGGCGAGCATCTCCCCCTGCGTCGAGCCGTCGAGGGCGTTCGGCTCGGTGCCCGGGAGCCCGAGCGCGGTGGCGCCCGCGGTGGTCACCCGGGTGAGGCCGGCGGAGCTGTCGTCCTGTTCGGACTTCGAGAGCTGGATGTACAGATCCGTACCGAAGACCGGCGTGCCGCGGTCCCTGAGCGGACCGCGGCGCACGAGGCTGACCAGGACCTCGCCGGTCAACGGGCCGAACCCGTGCGAGCCGACGGTCTGGTTGTCGAAGTGGCGGAAGGACCAGACTCCCGGCATGGTCAGCTCGTCGACGGCGCCCCGGACGGAGTCGGGGTCGAAGAGGCTCTCCAACGCCTCGCGCAGCCCGCCGAGATCCCCGACGGCGGAGTCCGGGAGGGCGCGTCCCATGCCCTGGGCGCGCAGTGCCCGCTGGAACTCCAGCAGCGCCGGGCGCGGGTCGATCGTCCCCTGCACGCCGTACCCGACCGGGACGTCCAGCAGCGGGCGCATACGGATGCTCGGGCGCGTCTTCTCCAGGCCGTTGGTGACCAGGCCGCGCTCCTCGGCCTCCTGCCAACTGGCCAGCTCCTGCCGGTCCCCCATCTCCACCGCGACGGCCTCATGGTGCAAGGGGGCGCCGACCGCACGGGACTTGCGGGTCACCTCCACGAGGTAGGTGGTGTTCTCGTGCACGATCAGCACCTGGCGGCCCGTGCGCTGCTCGCCCGCCACGCGCCCGAAGGACAGGCCCGCCCCCTGGCTCTCGCTCCTGGTCTTGTTGTACAGCGTCACGGAGCCGCCGGGCACCAGGAGGCCGGGCTCCGCGCCGGGGGCCGCGGTGTTCCAGTTCTTGGCGCCGGACAGGCGCAGCGACAGGTCCAGGGTGTCCTGCTTGCCGGTGCCGCCGCCGGGCTGCGTGTAGTGCATGAAGGAGTGTTCGCTGGACAGTCCCCTGTCCACGACGCTCCGCGCGCCGTGGCTGCCGGGCAGCGCGCGTACCTTGATCGCGAACGTGTGCCGGAGCCCCCGCCCGTAGGCGTAGACCCCCCGCGAAAGGTTCCAGCCGGCTCCCAGCATGGCGTCGACCTTGGTGTCCAGGGCGCCGTCCGCCACGAGGTACTCGATGGTCCGGTGCTCGGCGCTCCCGTAGTTCGGCTCGCCCTCCCGATCGGTGAAGTGCCACTTCAGCACGGAGGGGGCCGTCTTCCGCAGGACGCCCGAGATGACCGCCGCGAGCGGCTTGGCGTGGCCGCTGCGCAGGTGCGTGTGGTTGCCGTGGTCCGCGTGCTGGATCGGCCGGTTGTGCAGGTCCCGCAGCAGCTCCCGCGTCTCGCCCGGGGGCAGTTGGAGGGGCTTGCGGGCCGCGGGGGCGGCGTGGTCCTGCCGGGAATCCCGGCCCCGCTCCTTCCACAGCTCGCGCAGGTTCCCCGATATGTCGGGGAAGTAGGTCCGCGCCCGGGCCTTCATGACCAGCGCGCCGTCGGCCTCCGGGCCCAGCGGTACGGGGGCCGGCGCCTCAAGCGGGCCGCCCAGGTCGGCGCGCAGGGGGCCGCGGCGGAACGCCGAGCCCGTGGCCAGCCGCAGGAGCGAGCGGGGAGCGCGCACCACCTGCGCGTCGACGAGGAGCACCACGTCCTGGTCCCACGCCTGCACCCGCGGCGCGGCCCACAGCACGTACTCGCTGCCGCCCGCGCTGCCGGCCTTCGCCATGCGGGACGCGGTCCGGCTGCGGCCGAGGGTGAGGCCCCACAGGGCGCGGTCACCCGTGCCGGGGACCTTCGGCCCCGCGTCCACGGAACCGCTCACGCTCTTGCCCTGCGAGGTCTGCGAACTCTGGCTGAATCCGGAGAGGTTGTTCAGCCCCGCCCCGAGTTCCTGCCCCGACCGCAGGCCCTGCCAGCGGGCCGGGCCCCAGTACGCGCCGCGGACCCTCAGGGCGACGCCGTACCGCCGCGTCCGGCCGGTCCTGGTGAGGACGACGTGGTGGACCTGGCCGGCCCGCAAATCCGGTATGCGCGGGTCGAGCGCCACCGGGGCGAACCCCGCCGGCAACCGGTAGTCGTTGCGCATCGAGCTGCCGGACCCGGACCACATGGCGTTCCAGAGCGGCCGGCTCTTCTCACGCACCGGCAGGGGGCGCCCGCTCAGCCGGGGCCAGGCGGACCGCCGGGCGTTGCGCACCGCGACCCGCGCCCCGCGTGTATAGGGCGCGACCGCGTGGTGGGCGCGGTTGGCGAGCCGCCGCGTCTTCGACGGAGCGGCCTGTACGAACGTACGCGTCAGCGGGTTGCGCCGCAGCGCGCCCTTCGCCTCGGGCCCCAGTCCGTCGCCGAGTGGGCGCCCATCGGGGAGGGGCGTGGAGTTGCCCGGCGCGACATCGCCCGCCCGTGGCCGCTCATCGGGCCGGCCGCCATCGCCGCGCGAACCCGGCCCGGGTGAACCCGGCCCGCGCGAGGCGGAGCGCCGGAGCCGGTCCAGCGGGAATCCCTTGCCTCCCGCCCCGGAGCGGCTTCCGCCGCGGGCGGGGCGGGAGGACGGCGCCGGGCCCGGCGCCTCGGGCCGCCGCGCCCGCGCCGCCTCGCGCGCCCTCGGTGACGGCAGGAGCCCGGAGCCGGAGAGACGCGGGCTCCTGCGGGCTCCGAAGAGCCGGGCGCGGCTCCCCTGCTCGGGCAGCCGCAACGGACCGCTGAGCCGCTCGAATCCGCGGAACCGGCTGCTCTCCAGGGCCGCGAAGGGGTTGTCGCCTCCCAGCGAGGGGAGCTGCGGGTCGGGGACCCCCCTGTCGCGCTGGTGCGTACGGCCGGTGTCCCAGCCGCCCCACTCCCGCGCGTCACCGTTGGTGATGCGCATCATGGTGTTGGCGTCGAACGTGACGTGCTGCTCGGCCTCGTCGATGCCGCGCCGCCTCAGGTGGGGCGGGGGGCCGAAGCCGGTGATGTCGTCCGGCGAGTGGAAGGCGACCCGCAGCTTCACCGGGACGCGGTAGGAGCCGTGCGGCCTCGGCAGCTCACGCGGCCCGCTCCCCGAGGCGCTGTCCATCCGCGAGGTGACGATGGTCGAGGAACTGGACCGGGTCGTGTTGTCGTTCCGGGCGGTGTTGAGGCCCGCTTCCGCCGTGACGCTCGCGCGGAGCGCCGTGAGGTTGGCCACCCAGCCGCCGGACAGGGCGATGGACGCGTTCTTGTTGACGGCCCGTTCCAGGGCCGCCGCGTCGCTCAACTCCCCGTCGATGCGGATGACCTCCTCGTAGAAGGGGCGGTCGAGAGCCGCGGTCGCCTCGTGGTCGTAGTGGACGCGGTAGCTGAAGTACCCCACCGCGCCGCCGCCCACGTCGATCGCGGGCGTCCTGATCTCGTCGAGCGTCGCGCTCGTCGCGCTCCTGCGCAGGGCGCTGGACTGGAACGCCTCAAGAATCTGCCGCGCGCCCTCCTTGTCCAGCGTGAGCCCGGCGTACTTGTGGGCCACGCCCAGCGCCCAGTCGATCAGGCCCGCGGGCGGCGCGAAGGCGTCGACCGTCACCTGCTCGGGCCGTACCCGCTCCGGGACGCGGATCTCGCGCGGCAGCCCCAGCGGACCCGGCGGCACCTTCCGCGTCATGCTCGTGGGAACCCGCCAGTGGAAGCCGTTGCGGACCCCGAGCCGCAGCACGTGCGGCGAATCGCCGGCGGGGAGCAGCCCGCCGTGGTCCTCGCCCTGCACGTACGACTTGACGTCGAAGACGGCGTCGTTGACGTACAGATGGCTGTCGGCGGGGCCCTTCACCCGCTCGATCCGCAGCCCGCCGCGGGTACGGGAGATCCCGAAGCTCACCTGGTTGTAGCTGCCGGAGAGCCGCAGCGTGACGGTGCCGGTCTGGCCCATGCCGGGCCACATACTGATGGGCAGGGTGAACCTGCGGTTGGAGGTCAGCTGATGGGAATCGGACTCCTTCAGGCCGAACCGCTGACGCCGCTCGACCTTGATGTCGTAGGCGTCCTGGTAGCGGGAGTAGTCACCGGCGTTGCGGGCCCGGATGACCGCCATGCGCCAGACGCCGTCCGCGCCCCGGTAGTTCAACGCCACACCGCTGCCGACGGCGCCCGGCTCGGTGCTGTCCTCCAGCGCGTGCGGCTCCGGGATGGCGGAGACGAAGTCCTCGGGGAACTCCTGGAGCTTCCTCAGCAGGGCGGCGCGGAAGTCCGCCTCGTCCCTGGGATGGACGTCCAGCGAGTCGACGACGGCGTCGGCCACCCGCCCGGTCTGCTGGAACGCCAGTTCCGTGCCGCCGGTCGTGACGGCGTGCCTGGCCAGGCTGCTCCCGTCGGGGAAGGTCTGGAGGTCGCCCTCGGTGAAGGAGGGGTCCTCCTCGCCCCCCGGGGTGATGCGGTAGACGTTCGTGACGCTGTCCGACGCGAGAAGCGCGATCGGCATCGTGACCTGGCCGCCGTCGACGTTCTCCGGGGGCGCGCCGTCGTCCTCCCGGGGTGCGGTCAGCACCTCGCGGTGGAGATCGCGCAGATAGTCCAGCGCCTGATTGCTCCGGCGGCCCTCGTCCAAGGCGGGGTGCTCCGACGGGAGCGGCCCGGGCGCGGCCGCCTCCAGCGCGGCCTGCCGCGCCAGCCACCCGATGTGCGAGGCCCACTTCCGCTGCTCGTCGGCGGTCAGTGCCCGCGGCTCGGTCCGCTGCGGCTCGGTCCGCTGCGGAGCCTGGTCGCCGGACTGCCGCGGAGCCTGCTGCCCGGACTGCTCGGATGGCTTCTGCCCGGACTGCTCCGGCGCCTGGCCGCCGGTGGCGGGGAGCACGGGGTATCCCTGCTCCCGCGTCCCCGGGAGCACGGGATCAGGTCGGTTGAGCTCGCGCCGCTTCCGGGTACGGGCATCCTCCAGAGCCTGCACGCGTGCCGAGAGCGCGCCGATGCCGACGGGCTCCCGCGCATCCCGCGCGCCGTCGATGAGCCCCCGGAGCCGGCCCTCGTCGAGAGTGATCTCCTGGGCCGCGCCCTCTCGCAGAGCGCGGTCCATGGCGGTGAAGAGGTCGCGTACGAGCGGGTCGTCCTGGTCCAGTTCCCGGCCGGAATCCTCGTCACGGCCGGTCTCCTCATCCCGGCCGGTCTCCTCGGAACGGTCCGTGTGGGGCGGAACGGCTAAGCGCACCGTCTGCTTCACCGAGGTTCCGGTCGAGGCCGTGGACGCGTCACCGCGGCCGGCCGGCTCCTCGGTCGACCGCGTCTGTGCGATCTGTTGCGCGGGCGTCGGTTCCGGGCCGTTGTCGCGCGGCTGGCGGGTGATGGGGTCGGTGCCGGAGCCGGAGAAGACGGTGTCGATGGCGTCCGTGAGGCCGCCGGGGTTGTCCGCGGGCTCCGCCCGAAGGCCGGGCCACGGCAGGCGCACCGCCGGCGCAGCCGGGTCCGGTGTGACCAGGTCCGCCTTCACCGGCACCAGGAACAGTCCCCCCGCCTCGGCGGGCTCGTCGCCCACCGCCGGCATGGGGGGCACGGCGCGCAGTACGTACGACGGCGCTTCGGCGTCCCGCGCCGGCACGTCGTCCGTGATCGGAGCCTCGGTGAAGTCGATCTCACCGGTGTCCGCGCGCAACCGCGCCCCGGTGTCGTGCACGAAGTCCAGGCCCTGCCTGTTCCACCCCTGCGCGCGCAGCACGCGCCCGTCGGGGTGGGTGATATCGCCGTCAGCGCCTATCGCATAGCGCACCGGCGCCGACCGCTGACCCGAACCCGGCTCCGCCGGCTGCTCCACCACGAACGGCCCTGCCGGCATTCCCTGCCGCGCCTCGGGCACCAGTCCGACAGGCATCTCGGCCACCGCCCCCCGCGGCCCGCCGGACGCCCCGCCAGGCAACCGCACCGGCTGACCGACCACGATGGTCTGCGCGATCGCCTCACCCCGAACCCGCATCGGCTGCCGAAGAGTCCAGCCGTCCAGCCCAGCATGGAACCACGCCACCTCATCCGGCGAGGGCTGGTACCGGGCCCCCGGTATCAACCGGCCCAATTCCCGCCGAACCTCCGGCACCAAAAACCCAAGATCCTCCCGGCTCAGCTCACCCGCCGGCACACCGCCCGAACCAGAACCGGAATCCAGCCGGAGACCCGGGCCCCGACGCATCCGCATAACCTCGGCCGCAGCAGACGCACGCGGATTCCACTGAACCCCCAGCACATTTCCATCACCATCGAAAATAGTCACCCTGGAAATGAACTCCGACCGAATACCCTTCCAGAAAGCAACCTCCTGCTGCGACGGATACGCATGCCGAGGAAGACTCGCCATGAAATCGTATCCACCCGGCGCATCGACATGATACCGATACGCAACGCCATTCTGCGCCACCCAATCAGGAATAGCCCCCTCCTCCGCGAACGCACCATCACGCGACGTACTCACCAACGCCGTTTCAATACGATCGACCTGATAGAATCGAAGGCTCACCGGACGCTTGTCATTGTGCGGACGGAAACCTTCGTCAAAAATCACTTCCGGCGGGCGCGTATCCCACCGGAACAACGGCTCCACATCCGTACGATAAGCAACCCGAAAATCCCCTCCTGCGAGCTCCCCGATCCGCGCGACCGGCAAATCCTCCGGCTGCGGTCCGTAAACGCTGTCACCAAAACCAACTGTAGGCTGCGGAACAAATGAAGTCTCCCGGGCGTACCGCTGATACTCCTCCCGGAAATACTCCTCGCCCAGCACATTGTCGTCATCCGACGAGTACCACTCACTCGACACCGACGGAGGACGAGAAAACTCGGGACGCCCCGGCCCGCCCGCACCCCACGGTCCACCGGACGCCCCACCCCGCAGCAGCCCCGGAAACCACGGCCGAGCCACATCGGCGCGAGCCGCTATCCCGTCCTGGACCATGCCGAGCGCGACATGCATGCCCAGCTCCCGGCTGTCGGCGTTCTTGAACCCGAAGGGCCGGTCGGCGAGCAGGTCCCGCAAATCCTCCACCGCGGGCGGATCCAGATGCTCATGGTGCAGGCGCTTCAACTCCTCCTTCACCGCATGCCACAACTTCGGACCAAGCCGTGACGGGGTTCTCCACGGACTCCGCCCGGCTGCCGGGGCCGGGCTCCGTGATCCCCTCGCCGACCGGCGCGTCCCACACCACACGCCACGGAATCCGCACCGGAGCCACCCCGGAGGCCGACCCCTGCGGCACCATCTCCAGACCAGCCTGCTGAACCCCGCCATTGATCTGCTCATAGCGCGGCGGAACCACACGCAACGTATACGACGGCCCAGCCAGATCCACCGACAACGGCTCATCACCCGCCGCGGGCACGGAGAAATCGAACACGCCGCTGCCCACACGCAGCGCACCACCCAGATCGTGAACGAAATCCAGCCCCTGCCTCAACCACCCCTGCCCATACAGCACCTGCCCGTCAGGCCGCGTCACAGCGCCGTCCGCGGCAATCTCATACCTCTGCACCACCGGCCGGGAAGCCGACGGTTCCCCCGACCCCGAAACCGACGTCTGCGTGACGACGAGACGCCCGGCCCCCCGGCCCTCGCGCCCACCGCTCACATGAACCTCAGTACGCCGGCCGGCCTCCCGCACGACCGCACCCCCACTCAGCCCCTGCCCCGACGACGGCTCGACGCGCACATTCCAGTCACCGGCCCCCCGGGTGACGGTGACCAACTTGAACGGACCCGAATGCCGGAGCAACAACGGCACCTCACCCAGCAGGATCTGTTCCTTGCCCGGCTGGTCCGCAGACGGCGATATCGCAGAACGCGCATCGACAGTTTCCACCTCAAGCGGAATATAACCGGGCTCACCATCAAGGGCCGCATTGACGGCCTCGATGTTCCTGACAAGACCCGCCGCCTGACTCCCCACGGCCATCTCATTATCCGTGAGAATCAACGCCCGGCTAAGAGGACCCAGAACATGCTCAATGGAACCCGCCAGCCCACCAGGACCCTCCATCATGGCCCACGGCCCCGGATGCGGAACCAGCATTTCGGTAAACGGCACATGCCGACCAAACTCACTGACCGGCCCCCGGACCAGCGCAAGCGTCTCACCCTCAGCCGCCCGCACATGCCCCCCGAGGAAAGACACCATCGCCGGGTCATACGCGCTGAGGTTCTCCCTCAGCCTCAGCGCATCCGCCAAAAACTTCGCTTCCTCCCAACCCGCAGAACCATCCACAGCGGCGACAACCGTATTACGGCTCTCCTCCAAGAACTCCCCGATAGCCGCGAAACCGGCCGCCCCCAGGCGCTCCCGGTGATCCGGATGCAGATCCCGATACCAGCCCATCCGCTGGACATCGCCCCACTCCACCTCCCGGTAATCGCCATTCGCCGCCGTCTCAAACAAATCAGCAAGTTTTCCGTCTTCATCCCCCCTGGGCAACGGCGGAAGGCCAGCGCCCCCCTGAGAACCGGAAGCCCCGCCCCGCAGTGGTCCGCTGCCCAGCCGCAGGCCCTCCGGCCGCTGCGACGGGGGCATTGTGGCCGCGAATCCGTCACGAGACCCCGCACCCGCCCACGGGGTGCTCCGCCGGTCCTCGGCCGGTAGCCGCAGCCATTCACGCGCCTTCTCGTTCAGGGCCAGATCCTCGCGGGACGGATGCGCCAAACGCTCCGCCCAAGGCTCCAGCTCCCGGACCTTCCCCGACAGCCCCAGGTCGTAGCCCTGCGACTCTTTCGCCGTGACGTGCCGCTTACCGACGGAGCGCAGTTCCAGCACGGCCTTTCCCTCGTCCAGATCCGGAAGCATGGTCAGACCAAGCTGTTCTTCCAGAATGACGAAGTCATCCGCAACTCCGAATCCGGTGAGGAGCAGATCCTCCACGGTGCCCTCGAAATCCGGCAGATTGTAATCCAGCGGTTGGACGGCCTCCTCCGGTTCAGGCTTCCGCAGCCCCATGCGCTTGTAATAGATGTCCGCCGCGTCCGGAATCCTGGCCTGGATGCTCCGGTCGAAGTCCTCCAGCCGCTCCTCGGCGGAGTCCTTCAAGTCATTTTGCGTACGCTCCGGAAGCGCGTCGAAGAGTTCATAGAGCTCATGCCGCGGAAGCACCGCGGCATGAGCCTTCCAAAGCGCGTTTCCGAGACGGCCGCTGACCATCATGGCCGCCGTCACATACACGACGGCGTCATGGAACCGGCGGGCCTGCACAGCGGCATCGGGAAGGCCGTCCAGCATCCCGATGGCGTCCGCGACCTCCTCATGACCGAAGTCCTCGCCGCGAGCTTCCCGGACAAGCTGCCTGGCGGCACCGAGATCGGCGAACTTCAGCGCGTCGCCCAGATGATCCTTCGTGTAGTAGCCATGGCTCTGATCCCGCCAGGTGTTCTCGTACACATACCGCAGGAAGGAATGCCCCACACTCGGACGCACGCCCTCGTTGAAGTGGTCGTGCGAGCCCGGCCAGTCCCCGATCGGCCGCGGCCCGATCTTCCAGCCTTGGCCCTCCTCCGTGATCGTCCAGCCTTCCGGAAGGAATTTCTGGAGGGGAATACTCGGAGCACTTCCCGCCGCACCGGATATTCCCTCGAACGCCTCCTCCAACTGGAGTTCGTGGCGGTACAATTCCTGCCGGTCGGCGTAATTCTCACCCGGCAGCGTGCTGGCCACACCGAAGATCGGTTCAGCGATGGCGACCTGCTGCACGAAGCCATCGATCTCCTCCGGGTCCGCATCATCCGGAATCGGCTGGCCCGCTTTCTGCCGGGCCTCGATCGCACTCGCGACCGTCCGGTGATATTCACCGTCCGGCCCTGTGTACACGTCCTTCATCTCGATGGTCAGCTTGGACGTGTCCCCGTCGGGCCCCACCGCCACGACATCCTTCATGAATTCGCCGATTTCAGAGACGCCGTCCTTGGCCATCGGGAAGGTGAATTCCTTCTCCCGCCCGGAACCCCCGCCCCGCAGCAGCCCCGAGAACCACGGCCGAGCCGCGCCGGCGCGAGCCGCGATCCCGTCCTGGACCATGCCGAGCGCGACATACGCACCCAGCTCCCGGCTGTCGGCGTTCTTGAACCCGATAGGCCGGTCGGCGAGCAGGTCCCGCAAATCCTCCACCGCGGGCGGATCCAGATGCTCATGGTGCAGGCGCTTCAACTCCTCCTTCACCGCATGCCACAACCGGCGGCCCGGCCCGCCGAGAAGGCGTCGGTGCCGGCCGCCTCCCGCTGCCCCCACGTGTCGGAAAGGGTGCGGGGCGCCCACAGCTTGCGAGCGTTGATCCAGTCGTCGCGGAAGTTGTCGGCGATGTCCTTCAGACGGTCCGCCGCCATGGCACGGTCGCCCCGCAGCGTCGTGAACGCCCGTCCCGCCGCGTGCAGCGCGGCCCCCTCCTCGGCCTCGAAGGCGAGGTGACCGGGGAGGAGGCCGGCCATGTCGCGCAGTGCGGCGCTCCACGGCCCGGTCTTGGCCGACAGTTCCCCCGGCGGAAAGAGCCCCTGGCCGATGACGGAGCCGAAGGCGGCCTGTACGCGCTCCTCGTGCCCCTCGCGAGCCCGCGCGATCTCGTCCGCGGTGAGCACGCGGGACGGGTGGGCCTCCTGCCAGCCGGCCAGCGTGTCACTGAAGACGCGCTCGCCCTGTTCCCTGGCCGCCTGCCAGGTGGACTCGCGGAGGATGCGCGCGCTCAGCTCCTCCTGCCCGGTCAGCTTCCGCAGGGCCTCGTGGAAGGCCCTCATCCGGCCGCCGCGGCCATCGGAACCGAACTCGGCGCCGTCGAAGTGGTCGTCGTACAGGCCGAGGACGTCACGGGTCAGGCCCGCCCGCACGCTGTCGCGGACGCCAGGGGTCAGGGGGGCACCGGTGAGATCGCCGAGGCGCGGAGAGGACATCGCGTTCCCGCCGTGCTGCTCCTGCCAGGATTCCAGTGCCTCGCCGGACCGCTCCATGGCGTCGTGCACGAGGTGTTCACGGATCGCCTGATGGGCGGCGCGCTCCGGCAGTCCGCCGAGCACCCTGTCGGCCTGCTCGTGCCAGGCGGTCAGACGCCCGGTCCGCGTCCGGGTGCTGTCGCCGACGGAGATGTCGTCGAACGTGCCGCGGAACGCCTCGTCCAGCGTGTTCCGCGCCTCGGCCCGCAGCGCGTCCCAGCTCTCCGGGGCGAGGTGCAGGCCGCTCGCGTAGAACCGCGAACGTCCCACCGCACCGGGACCGGCCGCCACCGCCTCGCGCGCCTCGGCCTCGAACGCGGCGAACTGGGCGTGACCGTCGGCGTCGAGGTGCTCCTGGGGCTGCTCCGCGATGTCCCTCAGACGTTGCTCGACGCGCTCCCGCGCCTGTTCGTAGACGACGCGCGCGGCCAGCGCCTGCTTCGCCCACCCGAGCTCCTGGCGCCACTTCCGTGTGCCGAGGTCCAGGGTGTCCCGCAGGTTGTCGCGGAGACCGGGGCCGGTGGGCAGGGTCTCCTCCACGGCGCTGGAGAGACGTTCTTCGAGCAGGGGCCACACATGGGCCGCCGCCGCCTCGAAGGCCGGGTCCCGCTCCTCGCCGTGCTGCCCGGACGCGGTCAGCGCGTCGTCGGCGCCCAGCGCCTTCTGCCGCGCACCCTCGCGGAGGAACGCGTCGGCCAGGTACTGCCCCATATCGGGGGCACTGATCTTGTCGAGAGCCTCCTGCGCGTCGCCCAGGATGGCGTCGAAGGTCCGGCGCGCGCGGTCCAGGACCGTCTGCCGCACCCCCTCACGGGTGAACGTGTCGGCCAGTCTCCCCGGCACATCCCGGGTGTCGTCGGCCCCGGTGAAGACCTCCCTGGCACGGCCGTCGAGAGTGCTTCGGCGCACCTGGTCCCGGAGGCCCTCGGGGACCAGGTGCCCTTCGGGCCCCGCCGCCCAGGCGACGTAGGCGGCGTCGAAGGCGAGCCGCTGCTCGTCGGAGAGCGCGAACGGGCCTTCCCGCGGCGCCGTCTGCTCCACCACCCCGTCCTCGGCGGCGATCCGCTCGGCGGACTGCTGCTCAGCGCCGAAGTCCTCGGCCGCCTGCTCCACTTCGGCGTCGTACTTGCCGTAGATCCGGATCTGCTCGTCCTGCCACGCGGCGTTCCGCCAGTCGTCCGCGCCGATGTGCGAGGGGGCCGGTACGAGCTCGGGCCGCCGGCCGGTGGTGTCCTGGCTCCGCCATGCCTCCGCCTGCTCCGCGGCCTTCTCCGCCAGCCGGTCCGTTACGTAGGCGTCACGCAGCTCGTCGGTCCGGTCCGCCATCCACTGGTGCGTGTCGGGCCGCTCCGGGGCCGTCCCGGCCGCCGCCGACTCGCCCACGAGAGTGGCGAATTCCTGGTAGGCGAGGTCGCGGTCGCGACCGGCCTTCTGCAAGGCGGCGAGCCGCTGTTCGAAGTCCGCGGACAGTCCGTCCCAGGCGCGCGGCCCCATCCCGCGCAAGTCCTCGGTGAACTCCTCAAGGAGGGCCTGGCGCTCCTTCCTGTACCAGCCGAAGACCTGCGGGTGCCAGTCGCCCGGAGAGGCGGAGTCCGCGATCTGCTTCAGCTGCTGGTCGAAGTGGCCGCCGGTGCGAGCCTGCGCCATGAGGTCCAGTGCGTTGCGCCGGAGGTCCTGGGCGAGGCGGTCCCGCTCCTCCTCGACCCGCCGCGCGGCATCGTTCGCGGCCTGGGTCTGCTCCTGCCGTTCCTGTCCCTGAGCGTCCTCGTGGGCCGTCTGCTCGATGCCGGGCTGCCGTACGTCGGCGGCGTCCCGCCCCGCCGCGTTCCAGCCCTCGATGAAGTCCTGCTCCATCCGGCCCACTTGGTGCCGGTACCAGTCGATGGCCTGGTAGTCCCCCCGCGCGGTGCCCAGGGCGAGGTCCGAGGCGCCGTCTTTGCCGTGCAGCCAGGTGGCCGAATCGAACGCCGTCTTCGCCGCGTGGTCGGCGCTCCAGTCCTGGTACGCCTGCTCGAAGCGCGTGCGGAAGTCCGCGACGACGTCGCGCAGCGGGCCGTTCTCCACGTCCAGCCGGCCGCCGTTCCCGGCTTCCTGCCGCGTCCCGGCCTCGGCGACCCGTGGCACCGCGGCGGCCATGAACGCGTCCTCAATTTCCTGGGCCTGAGGGGTCTCCGAGAACCACCGTCCGCGGAAGGAAGGCCCCGACCGCGTCACCGGCTCGACGTAATCCTCGAAAACCTTCTGGGCCGCCTCATGGGCCAACCGTTCCCGCTGCGCTGCCTTGAGCTGGTCGTCGATCTGCGGCGTCAGCTCGTCGAAGCCGGTGCCCCGCCCCTGTTCCATCGAGGCGTCGGCGAACCACTCGCGGACCTTGTCCACCGGGCCGGCCGGGCCGGCGAGGTCGGGGCGGGTTGCCAGGAATGCGTCGAACGCGCGGTACGCCTCGTCCCGCCGGGCGGCGGACGCACGCATGTCGTCCAGCGCGGTCGCGGTCCCGGTCCGAACGGGCGAGGAGCCCTGTTCCTGTCCTCGTTCCTGTTCCTGTCCTCGTTCCCGCTCCCCCCCGAAGTCCGCAGCGGGCTCGTCGGCGTGCGTCCGGGCGGCGACGGGTACGGCCTCCGGCTCGCCCGTCCCGGACCCCGCCGTCTCGTGTTCCCGCGTCACGTCGGACGTGTGTCCGGCGGGCGCGGGCGACTCCGTCCGGTCCGCGGGCTCCTCCGGAGCGTCCTCCAGCGTCGGCGGCCGGTGACCCCGCCGGTCGCCCGGCGCGGAAGCGCCCTCTGCGACGGGCGCCTCGCCGGCGGCGCCCGACAGCGCCTCCGCCTTCTGCCGCGCCTCGTTGGCGAGCGCCTCGTAGGCGGCCCGGCTGCTGGTGGCGGCCGGCCCCTGAGGAAGCTCCTGGGGACGCTCCCGAGGCAGTTCGGGTGTCCGCTCAGCCATCATGAGCTGCTCGCCGGGAACGGTGTCACCGGGCTCGTCCCTCGTCGCGGGGCCTTCCGGTTCGCGGCTGCTCCCGGCGGGCACGCCGTCGCCCGCGCGGGCCCCTGATCCGGTCGGGTCGTCCGCCGGGCGCGAGCCCCCGACGGGTTCCGCGAGCCCCGCGCCCCCCGGCGCCTCCGAAGGGGCATCGTCGTCGGAACGACCGCCGGGCGAACCCGAGAGGTTCTTGTTCTCAAGGAAGTCGTCGAGACTCGGCAAACCCAGCCCGTCACCGTCCTCGGAGGAGGCGCGAGCCGCACCCGACAGGCCCTCGTCCTTGAGGAGGTCATGAAGACTCGGCAACTGTGAGACAGCAGCTTCGCCGGAGGAATCGGGGCTGCCGTCCCCACGGTCCTCGTCCCGTCCCAGGCCCTTGTCGACGATGCGGTCCAGCCGGCCGTCGTCCGGTCGCTCGACGGGTCGGCTCAACTCCTCGTCGAGCGCCTGCCGGTGCTCCCGTTGGGTGAGAGCGGCATCAAGCTGTTCCCGCAGCCCGTCGATGCGGCTCTGCAGCTCGGCGACCGTCCCGGACTCGGGGTCCGGCCGCCGCTCCGGCGGCTCACCGATGCCGCGCCCGGCGCCGACGCCCTCCGTGTCCGCGCCCGGGTCTCGCGGCATGGCGTTCACCAGCGCATCGTTCCGCTGGGCCTGCAACTCCTCTATTTTTCCCCGCAGTTGATCGATATTCTTCAGTCGGCCCCTCTCCAGGCGGCCCAGGTGCTTTTGCAGCGCGTCATACCTGCGCTCCGCCGCCGCACTGTCCGACGCGTCCCGCAGCTCCTGGCGCAGCTGTGCCGTGCGCCGGTCGTCCTGCCCCTCGCCGAGGGCATGCAGACGCCCGGTCAGTTCCTCCTCACTCGGCGGCGCTTCGCGCTCCGCGCCGAGCTTCAGGCGCTCCAGCCGCTCCTGGAGGCCCTGATCGACCCGGTACTCGCGCAGCTCCTCCAACGCGCGGGCCGCGTCCTGCGCGTCGTCCCCGTCCACTCGGGCCTGAAGCCCCCGCGCGTGATCGTCCTGGTCACCCTTCAGCATGTCGAAACGTGCTCGCAGGTCGTCATCGGAAACCGGCGTACGACCGCTTCCGGTACCGGCCTCCTCCGCCTCGTCGGCGAAGATGCTGTCCAGGCGGTCCTGCCACTCCCGATCTGCGCGGTGCTGCTCAAGCTGCTCCATCGCTCGCGCCGCCTGCTCCTGGGTAGCGGCGTTCTCGATCCGGCGCAGCAGTGCCGTCTCCACCTCATCGGTGCGGTCCTGGCGGAGCTGGTCGAGCCGGTCCCGCATCTCGGCGGTGTCCAGGAGCTCGTTCAGCTCGGATCCGATGTCCCGTGCCCGACGGGGGTCCGAGGTCTGCGCCAGCTCACGCCGCAGGTCCTCAAGTACGGCGTCGTACGGCTGCGCCGCGTCCCTGCCGATCAGCACCTCGGCCGGCAGCTGCTGCTCGACGAAGTTGGTGTAGTCACGCAGGGCCGCGTCCGTCCGGTCCAGGTCGTCGCCGCGCTGCGCCTCCTGGACGGCGTTGACCTTGGCCTGCCACTCCGCACGGTCCGCACCGAGCTTTTCGAAGCGGTCGAAGCCGTGCTCGATATGGCTGTCGAAGGCCCTCAGGCGCTGGTCGAGCACGTACGCGCCGGTCGCCTGCCGGAACGCGGACAGGTGATCAACCGCCGAGGTCCACTGCCTGCGGGCGATCGCCTCGTCGATGTCGTCGGTGAACCCGCGACGTATGCCGCGGCCCATCCCGGACTCCCGGGCCACCTGGTCCAAGGCATCCGACCGCTGCGCCAGCCCCTCCCCCATCTCCGCCATACCCGTCAATGGGGTGTTGGGCGCGTCGGGCGCGTCCCGCATCGGATTGCTCTCGCCGGGATCATGAGTCGGCGCGTCGGGGGCCCTGAACTCCTCGTGCGATGTATCCCCGGCGACCGAGGTCGCCGCCGATCCCGCTCGCCGCCCGGCGGAATCCGCGTCGCCGAACACGCTCGACTCCGAGGAACTCGGCGCCATGCTCTCGGCGCTCTCGGAGCCCGCCAACGTCTCGTCATCCTGCGACCAGCGGGCCTCAGGGCCGGCCGCCGGACGGGTCTGCCGCGTCCGCTCGGTCCCGCCGGTCGCCGGACGCTGACCGGTGGAGTCCCCCGTGCCCGCCTCGGACGCACCGGACGCACCGGACCTCGTGGAGCCCTGTGCCGGGCCCTCGGAACTCACCGACGGCCGGTCCGACGACAGGCTGAGCGCCCCGGGCCCTGTCACCGGACGCGACGTGCCGGCGCCTCCGGACGGGCCGCCGGGCGCCTCCCGCACCAGGCCCTGCCCGGGGAGCTGCGCGCCGCCGGGACCAGTCGCGGCCCCCCGCGCGCCGTTCGAGGGCGGTCCGCCCGCCGACGCGCTCGGGGCGTCAGCGGACCGGGGACCGCTCGGCCCGGAGGCCGACAGGCCGCCGCCCCGCTCCACCGGCGACGCGACCGGCTGCCACGGGCCGTTCGACTCATCGAAGCCGGGGTAGCGCTCGACCTGGTGTCCACCAGCCGCGTCGGTGACGTCCTCTACGCGCTCCACCTGCTCTGCCTGACGCTCCCGGGCGGTCGGCCCGGTTCCCCTCGGCGCCGTCTCGGCGGGACGCGAGGAGGCCCCGGTGCTCACGGGCGCGCCCGTGAGCCCGCCGGAGACGCCGCCTCCCTCCTGCCCCGTGCCCTGCCCCTCGGAGCGCGAAGACCGGTCCGCCACGCCCTGACCCGGCGCGTCGTGGACCTGGCGCACACCCTCGTCAGGCCCGCCGTGCGCCGTCTGCGAGCCGCCCTGGCCCGTCTCCTCGACCGGCCGCGCGCCCTGCGGCCCGCCCTCGGCCGGTACGTCCTGGTGTGAGGACCGCACCGGTTCCACGGCACTCGGGCCCGGCCCACCACGGTCCACACTCCCGGAGGCGACGCCCTTCCCCGCCCCGTGGTGGCCCTGCTCGCTCACCTCGTGCGAGGGCCGCGGCGCCCCGGGGCCCCGGCCGTCGCCCGTGACGACGTGCTGCTCCGGCGCGGACGGGTGGTGCGAGGGCCTGTCGAACCCGGCCAGGCCCTCCTGTCCGAACTGCCGGGCCGGCCCCTCGAAGTTCGGCAGGCCGTGCTCGCCTTGCGGCGCCTCGCTCCGCGGCGCCTCGGCGTGCTCGGCGCCGTCCAGCCACGAGTCCAACCGTCCGCTCCGAGGGCCGGGGACCCCGGCCAGGTTGTCCGGGGTCAACGGCGTCCCCGCGGAGACACGGCCGCTCTCCGACGGCGCGTCGATGCCGGACCTGCCGGGCGCTTCCCGGACGTTCGGCGTCCCGTCGTCGCCGTCGGGCCTCGACACCTCCGAGAGGCCGTCGACACCGCTCCTGCCCGAAAGGGACGAGACGCCCGACCCGCTCGCGTGGTCCTCGCGCCCCCCGGCCCCTCGCCGACCACCCGGACCGCCCCGGCCCCCCTGGCCGCCCGAGGAAGAGCCGCTCGACGTCGAGGAAGACCCGTCCCTGGTCGCCGGGTAGCCGACCGATGTGGCCGGACCGGAAGACGACTCCGAGCTCGTACCGCGCGACGAGGGGGGCGCCTCAGTGGAGAAGCCGTCCCCGGCGCCCCGCAGCAGCGGCGTCCGGCTGTCACCGGAGAACCCGGAGAACACCGCCGGGCTGTACCCGGAACCACGTGACGAGGTGGGCGCGTCCACGGAGAGGCCGTCGGTCGCGCCGCCGTTCCGGCCCGGCAGGAGGGTCCGGCTGTCGCCGGAGAGCCCCGACGAGCTGTACGGACGACCGTCCTCCCCGGGCGGCCCCGATCGGCCCTCACGCACCGACCCGCCGTCGCTGCCCAGCTCCCAGTAGCCGTTGCGGACCTTCGGACCGCGGTTGACCAATCCGATGTCCTTGAATCCGCCCTTGCCCGACCCGGCCCCCAGATCGGGCAGGTCGAGCGCCGGGGGGTTCCTGAAGTTGCCGAAGTACGAACGGAAACCGCCGTACTTGGCGTTGAAGTTGGCCTTAGCCGTCGGGATGTGGCCGATCGCACCGCCCACCGCACCCGCCAGGAAACCCAGCAGGGGTGAACCGTCCATGTCGAACGCCGCGTTGGTGGCCGCCATGGACGCCGCGCCGCCGGCGCCGCCCACGAGCATCTTGCCCAGCAGCGTGCTGATGGTCTTCTGCCCGATCCTGCTGAGGCCCGCCCCGGCGAAGAGGCCGCCCGTGATCGCACCGCTGATCGCCCCGGCCCCCGCGGCGACGCCCACTTCCTTCCAGTCCAGCGAGTGGCGCCGGTGCAGAGCGAACTGGATGCCCTGGATTCCCAGCGACAGTCCCGCACCGACCGCCGCGTTGACCCCGGTCGCCATCAACAGGCGGCGCATGATCATGCCGATCGCCAGCCGGCCCTGGGCGTAGATCTCCGGCAGGGCCTCCGGGGCCCACCAGGCGAAGAAGGCGATCTCGGCCGCCATCCACCCCAGCATCGCCAAGATCATCATCTTGGAGTACTGCACGTTCAGCGCGAACTCGTCCAGGTTGTCGCCCAGTTCGTCCGCCGAGTCCGCGACCTGCTCGTAATTGGCGGCCATCTTCTCAAGGAACGCCGCGAACTGCTGCGCCGTACCACCGGTGACACCGGCCTTGAAGTCCGCCAGCGCCTCCCTGGCCGACGCCGCGGCACTGCGCATGTCCGCGGCGTAGTCCTTGTGCCGCTGGGAGAGCTCCCAGCACTTGTCCTCGTCGGCCTCGGGCCACTCGCCGCCCGCGAGGTCGGCGACCCACTTCAGCCCGCTCGGCATCATGATGCTCACGCCGACGCGCCTCCCCTCGGCAGGGCACGCGACGGCACAAGCCCCGAGGGCGCCAGGACCGGACCGAACATGGTCAGGAAAGCTCCTCCGCGGAACGCCGCGGCGTCCCGCCGTCCACCGGAGCCCCGCCGTCCGTCGGGGTCTCCGGCCGCACGACCGGCAGGATGTCGTCCAGCGCTCCCAGCCAGCCGTCCTCCTCGTTCACCGTGCCGACGGCCTCGACCGCCTCCCGCAGCATCCCCGGCTCCACGGTCATGCTCACCGGACCGGAGGCATTGAGGTAGATGACATGGTCCTCCGGCAACCGGTCGAGCAGCTCGGCGGCCCGAAGGGTCTGGAAGGACAGCCGCCCGGCGTTGTGCAGGTGGTCCGGGGAGGTGAAGACCGGCACGACGGCGGACTCGTCGTCCGGCGACACCGCGGACAGCAGACCGCCGCCGGGCGCGACGAACACCGCCACCTCCGCGGACGCCAGCTCCCGCGTCACCGCGTCGGCCCGGCCGTAACCGGTCGCCGCCAACTGCAGCGCGGCGTCCACCGGGTCCGTGGGGCCGGCCCAGCCGAGCGCGACGGGCGAGGGGCGGTACTGCTCGTTGTCACGCCACTCGACGACCTCGCCCCGGGAGTCCGAACGCCACTCGCCGGCCATGGCCCACACCGGCGGGGCGCCGGCGCCGGACCAGGCCGGGTCGATCATGCCGAACCAGTGGTCCGGGGCCGACCGGGCGGCCTCCCGCACATGGTCCGGAACCGGAGGCATCCCGCCATCGGCGCTCGCGCCGTCCACCGCACCGGCGGACGCGCCGCGTGCGTCCCGGGACGCACGCCCTCCGGAGCCCGCGGCGGGGCCGCTGTCCTCCGCCGCGACCGGCACCATGGAGAGGGCCGCGGAGGCGGCGGGCCGTGCGGCCGCCGCCTCCTCGGATGCGCCGCTCATCGGCTACCCGTCGGAGTTTCGCGCGGTCAGCCGCCGACCGGTCTCGGTCGAGTGCTGTTCGACGTTCTCCAGCGCCCGGACCAGTTGTCCCACCTCGCCGGTGGTCCGTTCCGCCAGCTTGGCGGCGTCCAGCCCGGCGCTGACGGCGTCCTGGTGCGGGCCGTCGAACTGACCGTGGAACTTCTTGCCGTTCTTGTCGTCACCGATCACGTCGCCGTACGACTCGCTGTCCGACTGGAATCTCTCGGCGGCCGACCGCACGTGGTTGGTCAGCTCCAGCAACTTGCGCTCCGCCGCCCGCAGCTTCTCCGTGTCGACCCGCACCGGCTCGCTCGATCCGCTCATGACCGGACTCCTCCGCGCTTCGGGCCGAAGCCGTGCTCGACGTACTCCTTCACCGCGTCCGGGAGCCGGATGTCCTTCGGCATCACGTCCCGCGGGTCGAAGTTGCCCCGCACCATGTCGACCGGCGTCATGCCTTCGGGCAGCCGCTCCACGGCCACCTCCATCACCTGCGCCAACGCCTTGGCCCTGGCCTGGTCGAGGGTGGCGCGAATGACCCTGGACAGGTCCTTCGGCGCCATGTTGCGGTAGGCGCCGGTGGGGAAGTCCAGCGCCAGTACCTGGCCCTGCGCGCCCACCGTCGCCTTCACCACCTGCCGGGGCGCGGTCACCGTGGCCTGAATCTCGTTGATCTGCCGGCGCGTGTCGACTGCCTGCTCACGCGCGTCGCGGTACTCGGCCAGCAGATCCTCGATCTGCTGATCGTACGGAGTCGACATTCCATTCCCTTCAACTCAACGCTGTGCACTGCGCCCAGACGGCCGGTCCCGCCGACCAGCCAACCGTGGGTGACGTGCCGGACCGGCCGCAGAGCACATGATCTTGACTGCGCGGACAGGCGATTCTGCCTATTTGGCCAGCCTCCAACCGTCACCCCCAGATGTCCTCGCTCTGCCGCAGCAGGTCGGCGACGCTGCTCCCGCCCTCCTCGTCGCGCTTCTTGGACCTGCCCTTGCCCCTGCCCCGAGCTGTGTCGTCCTTCTCGGCGTCGGTGTCCGCGGGGTCGGCGGCGGACCGCTTCTCCGGCTCGGCCCCCGAGCAGGCGAACTCGGGGCGCGGCAGGGCCCCCTCGGCGGCGGGCTTGGGACGCCAGGCGGGCCGGGTCGGCTCGGCGAACGCCTGGTCCGCGCCGGCACCACGAGCGGTCATGTACGCACTCGCGCCGACCACACCGGCAGCGCCCACCTGCTCCTCGCGAAGGAGCCCGGCATCCGCGTCGGACGCCCCGTCCGACCTGCTCCCCTTCCCCCCGAGCAGCGGAAGGAGCGAGGCGTCCCACGCTTCGGCCTCGTCGGACTCACCGGCCTCACCGGCCTCACCGGCCGTCTGGGACGCGGCGGAGGGCGTGCTCCGGGAGTCCGCCGTGTCCGCTGTCGGGTGCCCCTGCGTCGAGGTCGAGGCCGTCGAGGCGCGCGCCGCCGGGGCGGACGCGAACGGAGACACCGGTGCCGGCGCCGGTACGGCTGCAGGCGCCGTGGCTGGTACGGACGCGGAAGCCGGTGCCGAGACGGACGACAGCGAAGGCATCGAAGCCGAAGCCGAAGCTGGTGCTGGTGCTGGTGCTGGTGCCGACGCGGCGGAGGCCGCCGCCGGTTCGGTGCCGGCCGCCGGGGCGCGCGAGGGGACGGACGCCGACTGGGCCGCCGCCCGCTGAGCGGAGGGGGACGTGGCGGGGGACACGGCGGGCGTCTGGGCCGGAGCCGCCGACGCCTGCTGGACGGGTGCGACGGTCGGAGAGGGCTCCGGCTGGTGAACGGCCTCCGGCGCCTCGCGGCTCGTCTGCGTCTGCGCGGGCGTCGGCGGGCTCTGCGTCGACGACGCGGCCTGGTTGGGCGCGGCCTGTGGGGCGGAGGCCGCCGCTGTCGCAGGAACGCCCGGCGCGGCCTGCGGCGCCGGGGCTGTGCTCTGATCCGCCTGAGGAACCCCGGACGGCGTCGCGGCGGGGCCGGTGGTGGCGGCGTGGGCGCCGGTCGCGACGCCGGTCCGCGACGTCGGCGCGGCCGGCTGTCCCGCGGCACCCCAGGAGCCGGCGGCCTGCGCGGCCTGACCCACCATGGCGGCGCCCCATGCCGATGCCAGGAACGGCAGGCCGTTCAGCACGCCGTCGCCGAACGCCCCGGTGTCCGCGGCCGCCTGGGCGCTCGTCCCGGGCGCCGCCGTCGCCGGCTCCGCCGAGGCGTCCGCGCCGTCGGCCTGGGCCGGCTGCCCGACGAGGTCGGTACCGTCCAGGCTGAGGCCGGCGCCGCCCTGCGGCGCGCCGGTCGGCGAGCCCACGGGGGCGTCGCCCTGCGCGGCGGCGTCCAACCAGCCCTCGGTGGAACCGTGCAGCAGCCCGGAGGCGTCCGAGGGCTCGCTGCCGGCGTCGCGGCCTGCGGCACCGGCGCCCATACCGCCCATACCACCCATCGGCATCATCGGCATGCCCACGCCGCGCTGCCGCGCCGCTTCCGGTCCGTTCGGGGCGCTGGAGGACAGGCCGGAGTCCGAGTGGCTTCCGGCGCTGTCCAGCGACAGGCCGTCGGCAGGCAGGCCATCGGGGGACAGGCCCTCGGATGACAGTCCGCTGGGTGACAGGCCGTCACCGAAGCCGTCCAGCGTCAGTCCGTCCTCGGGCAGACCGCGCGGCGAGAAGTCCAGCCCCTCGCCGCCGGACGCGGTGCCGCCGCCCATCTGCCCGATGTCGTCCGGCTGCGTCGAACCGCGCCAGGGTGCCGCGTCGCCCCGCAGGAGACCGGAGGCGTCGGAAGGCCCGCCTCCCGAGCCGGCCCCGCCGGCCCCGCCTGCTCCCATGCCTCCCATCGGCATCATCGGCATACCCGGACCGCCGGCGTGGCCCGGGACGTTCGTCCCGCTGGTCCCCCCACTGGCCCCCAGCGGCATCGAGGCCGCCCCGGGGCCGGCGGAACCCAGGCCAGTGTCCGGAGAGGAGGAGCCGGTGGTCCCGCCAGGGGAGCCGGCGGACAGGCCGGTGTCCGGATAGGAGGAGACAGGCATCCCGCCGGGAGAGCCGGCGGACAGCCCGGTGTGCGGATACGAAGCGGCAGACACCCCGCCCGGAGAACCGGCGGACAAACCGGTGTGCGGATACGAGGAGACGGGCTTCCCATCAGGAGAACCAGCGGACAACCCGGTGTCCGGATACGAAGAGATGGGCTTCCCGCCCGGAGAGCCGGCGGACAGCCCCGTGTGCGGATACGAAGCGGCAGACACCCCGCCCGGAGAACCAGCGGACAAACCGGTGTCCGGGTAGCGGGAGACCCCGCTGAAGTCGGGTGCGTTGATCCCTGAGGTGTTCAGGTGGGGCAGGCTCGCCGGCGAGTGCGGGGTGGCGCCGCCGGTGCCGGGGCCCGTGCCCGTGCCGCCTCCGAGGTTCCCGGCGTCGCGCAGACCGAGGTCGCCCGTGTACGGCTTGGGCGTGAAGTTCCCCTTGGAGCTCTGGGGCGCGTTCCTCGTGGACGTACCGCCCAGCCCCAGGCCCGGGGGAGTGCCCACCTTCGGCATCGTCATGGCCGGGTTCAGGGCCGCGTCCATGGCCGGGTCGGCGGCGCCGGAGCCGGGCATGGTGCTGCCGCCCAGACCGCCCAGACCGCTCAGGCCGGTGTCCGGGTAAGAGGTGGGGCTGATGTCGCCGCTGTCGGGGAGGAGCGGGCTCTTGGCCGAGTAGGGGCTGACCTGCCCGTCGCCGCCCCCGAGCGAGGTGTCGCCGTAGGAGGCGGGGCTCGCGGACCCGTTGGGGGCGTCGGTGCCGCTCAGGCCGGTGTCCGGGTAAGCGGTGAGGCTGCCGATGTCCGGTGCGCCGGTGCTGAGGTCCGGAGACGAGGTGTAGTCGGGGACCTTGCCGGCGCCCGGTCCCCCGTCGGTGCGCAGGTCCGGCATCGCCTCCGTGTCGCCGCTCCGGTACGGGTCCGGCGCGTGGTCGCCCGCGCCGCGAGGGCCGATGGGGTGGTAGACCCTGGTGCCGGGCGAGGTGTACGACGGTGCCCCCGACCCGTTGCCGGGCAGGTTCGGCGAGTACCCGCCGTAGCGGTTGTACGGATTGGGCACGCCCGAGCCGAAGTTGGCATGCATGGCGCCGCCCGCCGCCGGGTTGTGGGGCGAGGTCGGCTGGACGACATTGTCCTCGGTGATCTTGTAGTGCGAACCCAGGACGTTCATGACCTGCGCCATGTCCGAGGACATCATGGCGACGAGCTTGGGTTTGGCGCCGATGTGCACCGAGCCGTTGTCCATCATCAGGCCCGGGTCCTGCGCCAACGCCTGCTGGGCATAGAAGTGGTCGATGTCCATGATCTTGTTGCCGGCCTCACGCAGATGTGCCGCGTTGTTCGCCAGTTGCTGCGGGATGTCGTAGTCCCCGGTCGCGCCGCCCGAGAGCGTGTCGCCCAGCTTCTGCACCTGCTGGGCCAGAGTGCCCATCACCCCGTGGAGCGCCCGTGCCGCGGCGCCCTTCCACGGTCCGTTCTCGCCGGCCAGCGCGTCCGACTGCTCCTTGATGGCCTGGGCGCTCTGCTGGATCACCTGTTCCGCGTACCAGAAGGTGTCGGCCGTGTCCTGGACGGTCTGCGGATCGACCAAGGACTTGGCGTTGACGTTGTTCTCGGGGTGATCCGGGTCCCGGCCGGTGACGGCTTTGACGACCGCTTTCCAGCCCCACGTGGAGTAGTCCCCCTGATCATTCCAGTCGTCGGACATGCCGCCTCTTCTCCCCTCCTCCCCCGAACGTCGATGACGCGGCCCCTTGTCGCCGCGCGTGGTCCGCGCACCGCGGCGCGGCACCCGGCCTCAGTGGATCAGAATCCGGGCAGCCCGGCCTGCTCGCCGCCCTGCGCGGGCACCTGCGGAACCTGCTCCGTCAGCTCGCGGTACTGCGGGGTATCCCCCGCCGGCACAGGCTCAGTGCGGTCCGACAGTTCCTGCGCCGGCACGTTGTTCCCCATCGGCTGCCCTATTATCCCCAGCGGCTGCTCTATCCCCTGCGTCTGAACCGTGGGAGCCTCGTGCGGCGTCACCGGTTCGGCCGGGGTCATCGGCAGCAATCTCCTCGGCTCCCGCTCCCCACCCGACACCGGCACGCCCTCGGACATCGGCAGCAACCTCCTCGGCTCCGGCTCCCCACCCGACACCGGCACGCCCTCGGACTCGGCAGGAGGCGAGAGCCGTACGGCGACATGCCGGACATGGGCTCCGACGTCGTCCCGCCCATGGCCGCGGGGGTCACCCCGCCCACGATCCCGGGCGTCACCCCGCCGTACGGCGAAGCGGCCGGCGTCCCCGGCGGCTGAAGCGGCGTGCTCAGCCCGTTCTGACTCGTACTCAGCGGGTCCGACGGGAGGCCGCCGCCGCTGCCGGTCATCGGGTTGGAGAAGGCGGCCTTGGGGACCTGGTCGATGGTGACCTTGTAGTGCCCCGCGAGGGTGATGAGCACCTGGCGCATGTCGCTGTCCATCATCGGGGGAATGGCCTTGACCTGGCTCACCGCGATCTGGCCGTTGTCCATGACGATGTCGTCGGAGAACTTGCCACGGTGATCGTTGTAGTAGTTGATGGCCTGCTGGGCGTACCAGTTGTCGATGTCCATCAACTTGTTGATCGCTTCCCGCAGATGCTGACTGTTGTCCGCCAGTTGCTGGGGGACGTTGTTGTCACCGGTGATGCCGCCGGTCAGCACGCCGGTCAGGTTCGAGACCTGCTGGGACAGGTTCTTCATCACGCTGTAGAAGCTCTGGGCCGCCGGGCCCCGCCACGAACCGTGCTCACCCGCCAGGGACTCGGTCTGGGCGTCGAGGTTGTCGCCGGCCTCCTTCAGCACCTGCCCCGTGTACCACAGGGCGTCGGCGGCGTCCTGCATCGACTGGGGGCTGGAGGTCAGACTGCCGTTCACGCTGGTGTCGTCGGGGTCGTACCCGGTGACGTGCGCCATGACCTGCTTCCAGGTCCAACTGCTGTAGTCACCGGTGCTGTCGAAGTTCGAGTCGGGGTCCGTGTTGGAGTTCGTCTTGGAACTCGTCTCGGAGCCCGTCTTGGAACTCGTCTCGGAGGCCGAGCCAGTGGTCGACCCGGAGTCCGCCTCGGAGCCGGGGTCCGTGGTTGTGGTCGGGGTGGTCGTCGTGGTCGGGACAGCCGACGTCGTGGTCGGAGTGGTGGTCGTCGTCGTGGTCGGGGTCGTCGTCCCGTAACCCGTGTCATAACCGGTCGGGCCCATCGGCGCCCCGTAACCACCCGAGCCATAACCCGTGTCATAACCAGTCGAAGCCAGCGTCCCGTAACCGATGTCCGTCCCATAGGTACCCGAGCCGGGAGTGCCGCCGTAGGCGCTGGGGTCCAGACCGTAGGAGCCGGTTCGGTATCCGTTGGTGTAGCCCTCCGGAACGGCCTCGACGCCGCCCAGGGGATGCCCGGCCCCGGCCCCGTAGCCCGCCGGGACGGCTTCGTAGGTGTACCCGCCGCCGTCGGTGTCGTAGGAGGTACTGCTCTCGGTCATTGCTGGTAGGCCCTTCGCCCCGTGCTCACAAGGTGCACCGCCCGCCATCGGCGTTGCGCCTTCCTCGTCCCCTTCGCCGCCTTCGCCCTCCCTGCCGAACCACCGCGGCCAACCGCAAGACCGCGTGGCCCGGGCTGCTGCCGGACCATCGCGGTCTTGGCGTTCTCATCCGCTCCGGCGGTGGTGCCCGAATCGGGCCGGGCCGGCCGTCATGACGGCCGTCGTGACGCCTGCACAGTGGTGCTGCCCGACGTCGGCGGCGAGTCGGCCCCGGCGGCCTGGCCCACCGCCGCGCTGTGCTGCTGGAAGCTCTGGAGATCGGACTGCGCCGACTGCATGAGCTGATGCAGTTCGGAGCCCGCCTTCTCGTTGACCTCTTCCATCGTCGAGTACTTGTTGGCCATCGTCCGGATCTTGTCGGCGATGTCCATCAGGGCCTGGCGCAGGTCGTGCATCGACACGGCGAGGCCGTCCTGCAGCCCCCCGCCGCCGTCACCGCCGCTGATCTTCGCTTTCAGCGCGGTCGCCTCGGGGAAGGTCCCGGGCGCGATCGGCTTCAGGCCGACCACACGTTCCCGGGCCGATCCGACCGTCTCCGAGATGGTCTCCAGGTTGTCGGCGAACTGCTTGAGCGCCTTGGTGTCGACGGAGACATCGCCGCTCGCGTCCGAGGAAGTCGCCGGGACCGTCGGCATAATCGGGAGCGACTGACCGGTGTCGACCGTGCCCGTGCTGGAGTCCGAGTAGCCTCCGCCGCCGTAATGCTGCGGATCACCGGAAGACGAACTGGACGAATGGGACGACGAATTGTTGTTCATGCCGTAATTCGTGTCACCGGCGCTGACCACCGCTCGTCACCTCCCCCTCGCCCTCGTCCGAACTGAATTGCTCACGGTATCGCTCACTGATCCCAGAGATTGACGCCGTACTTCTCACCGCTGGTGTAGGACTCGCCGATGTTGCCGAGCGACCGGGTGGCCTGTACCGACTGCTGCTGCATGGCCGCGGCGGCCGCGTCCCACTTGGCCTTCGCCACGTCGTACGCCTGGCGGGCGTCGCTGGACCACTGGGCGAGGTTCTGCTTCGCGCCGTCGTCCAGATCGGCCAGCGTCTGCTGGATCTGCTTGGAGATGGCGGCCATCTCGCCGCCCACGAACTCCATCTGCTGAAGGCTTACCTGGTAAGTCGTCATATCGCCCTCTCTTGGCAGGTATCCGGCGCCCGTCGCCGGACCGTCGACGGAAACGCGCGGAACGGAGCGTCCGCGCGAACGTGGTTCAGAATCCGGGCAGCCCGGCGCCGATCGCGCTGTTCAGCGTGGATGCCTCGTCCTGGGTGGCGCTGTGGACGTTCTGGTAGCTGCCGGTGTTGGCGGCGAGCTTGTCGGTGACGACCTGGAGCTGCTGCTTGACGATGTTGCAGTTCTCCAGCCACTGGTGCAGGGCGTTGGTGAACGACCTGGCCGCGTCACCGGTCCAGCCGCCCTCCAGAGTGACGGCCTGCTCCTGCATATTGCTGTGGGCCTGCGAGGTTTCGCTCAGGGCGTTCTCGAAATGCGGCTGCGCCGCCCGCATTCCCGCGATATCGACATTCTGCTGCCCGTTGCCGGCCATGGGCTGTCCCTTCGCTCGGGTCATTCCGTCGTGCCATCAGCCGTGGCACCGTGACGCTCTCCATCCTTCCGCGGGCCCTCGCCCGCGAGGAACCGCGAGCGACGGTTATTGCCTGCCTCTACAGGCGCCGTTGTCTAGTTGTGCGAAACCCCGGCCGGTTCTGGAACCGTGCGCGTCGTGGTCCGCGCCCTTTCCGCGATGCGATCCGCGAGCCGGTGGGCGCCGCGCGCGCCGTCGCTGGGCATCTGGCCGGCGATACGCCCGCTCAGCGCGGTGTGCGTCGCCTCGTCGACGGCGTGGCCGCGGGCGGCGAGCCGCCGGCACATCAATTGGGCCAGTTCCTCCGCCGTGTAAGCGGGAAAGCGCACGTACTCGGAGAAGCACCGTGCCACGTCCGGCCGTTCGTTCAACGCCTCGCCGAGTCTGGTGTGGGCGCCGCGCAGCACCAGCACGGTCTGCGGGTTGCGGACCGCCGACCCCACCACGGCCTCCCACACCGCGCCGCGCTCCGCCTGGGGCCGCGCGGCGAAGGCCGCGTCGAGTTCGAGGTCCAGCACACCACCGTCCGCCTCGCCGAACAGCCAGGCCGCGAAGGCGCGAGCCTCCTCCGGGCGCCCGGCGTGCACCTGCGACAACGCCACCCGGTGCGACGCGCCGTTGCGCAACACCCCGGTCTCGGCGAGGCACTTCGCGTACAGCGTGGCAACCGCCCGGCGTCCGCTGCCCGGCTCCCCGGCGAGCACGACGTTCGCCGCCGGCGCCGGCGTCTCGCCCCGCTGCACCGAGGACACCAGCTCGTTGGTGCGCCTGAGCAGGACCGCGCGCACGTCGCGCAGGCCGCACAGCGCGGCCAGCCGCCGCATGGCGGGCGGCGGTTCGGCCGGAGCCTTGGGGGCGGCCACCGGGGCCTGCGCGGGTTCCGGACCGGGCGCCGGCTCCTGGGCGTGAGGGACGTCATGAGGCGGCTCCGGCTGAGGCTGCTCCTTCCCTTCGTCCTCTTCGTCCTCAAGCTCCGGCAGCGGGCCGACGTCCTCGGCCACCAGCCGGTTCAGCGTCCCGTCGTCACCGGAGGAGGTGGCCAGCCGGGACGCCTGATTGCTGATCATGGTCTCGAAGATCGACCGGGCGACACGGCCGTTACCGAACGTGGGCCCCTTGGGGATGTCCACGAAGTACCTGGTCAGCGCCTCAAGTCCGGAATCCTCAAGCTCGTAGTAGTGCTTGGCGCACAGCCCCTGCACGATGGTGACGAGCTCATCGACCTCGTAGTTGGGGAACTCCACGGTGCGGGAGAAGCGGGAGGCCATGCCGGGGTTGGACTCCAGGAACTGCTCCATCTGCTCGGAGTACCCGGCCACGATCACCACGATCTCGTCGCGGTGGTCCTCCATGAGCTTCATCAGCGTCTCGACGGCCTCCTGGCCGAAGTCCGGTCCGCTGCCGCCCGACTGATTGGTGAGGGTATACGCCTCGTCGATGAACAGGACACCGCCGAGCGCCTTCTCGAAGACCTCGGCGGTCTTGATCGCCGTACCGCCGATGATCTGTGCCACCAGCCCCGACCGGGAGACCTCGACGATGTGGCCCTGTCTGAGGATGCCGAGTTCGGCGAGGACCGCGCCGTAGAGCCGGGCGACGGTGGTCTTGCCGGTGCCGGGCGGGCCGGCGAAGACGAGGTGGCGGCTCATGGGCGGCATGGGCAGGCCCAACTCCAGGCGCCGCTGGGCCATCTTGTTGACGTTGATCAGGCCGGTGACCTCGCGCTTGACGCTGTCCAGGCCGACCAGGGCCTCAAGCTCGGCCAGCGGCCCGTTGCCGATTCCCGCGGCAGCGCTCTCCTCCCTGCCGGTCCGGGCGCCGTCCTTCTTGTCGCGCATATCGGCGCCCGCCCCGGCCCAGGCCGGTTCGCTCGCCACCTGCTTGGGCCGCCGCTCGTCCTCGTCGCCGCGCAGGCGGTTGAAGCCGGTGCCGCCGTTGTCGGTGACCTCGCAGCGCTGGACGGTGACGGGTTCCTCGGAGTTGCTGCGGACGCCGTCGCCGACGTTGCCGGTGATGATGCAGTCGCTGATGTCGGCCCGGCCGGACGCCTGGACGTTGACGCCGTTGCCCCCCGCGTCGTGGACCCGGCAGCCGGTCGCGGTGAGCGCGCCGCCGCCCAGGACCCGCGCGCCGTCGCCGGCGGAGCGGGTCAGTTCGCTGCCGCGCAGCACGGCCTCGCCGTCCGTTCCCACCAGCACGCCGGCGCCGTCGACGGTGGAGGAATCCACCTCGGCGCGCGCCCCGCCGGACACCGCGACGCCCCACTCGCCCGCCGCGCGCAGCCGGACGTCCTCGAACACGGCGGTGGCGCTCTCGGACAGTTCGACGCCGACGCCGTGGTCGATGACGAGGTCCGCGTGGCGCAGCTCGACGCGGGAGGAGCCCGACACCCGCAGCCCGGCGCAGTCCTCCGTGACCGACAGGTCCCGGAACTCGGCGCGGGACTCGCCGCGAAGCTGGAGCGTGGTCCGCTTGGCGCCCTGTACGCGCAGCCGGTGGAACTCCGCCGTGCCGGCCTCCTCGATGAGGAGGGCCATCGGCGCGCCGCTGATCCGGCAGTCCTCCAGCCGAGGGGAGGAGCCCCCGGTGGACTGGAGGCCGCTGACCTTCGCCGAGGTGAGGTGGCAGCCGCGCAGCAGCGGGGCGGCTCCCCCGCTCACGTGCACGGACTGTTCGCCCGCCCCGCTCAGGGTGCAGTCGGTGAGGGTGGTGAGGCCGGTGCTGGTCAGGTAGGCGTCGAGGCCGGCGGACTCGGTGACGGTGACCCGCATGAGTTCGGCCCTGGCCTGCTGCTCCACTACGAGGGCCGGCTTCTGGCTGCCGGTCACGGTGGTGGTCTCGACGGTGACGCCGCCCTGCCCGTTCACGCAGATGCCGTTGCCGCCGACGCGTTCCAGTACGCAGTCGCGGATCGTCAGACGGCCCTTGTCGGCGACGACGACGGCGGAGGAGCCGAGGTCGGTGACGGTGGTGCTTTCCACGGTGTTGTCGCTGTCGGCGGTCACCACGATGCCGGCGCCGCCGGGGTTGGTCACCCGGCAGTCCCGCGCCGCGAGCTGCCCGGCCTGCCAGCACAGCAGCGCGGCCCATGCCTGGCTTCCGGTCACCGTGCAGCCGTCGAGCGCCGCCTGGCCGCGGCGTACGTCCAGCACGGCCGCGTTGGCGTCGGAGCCGCCGAGGGTGAGTCCGGCGAGCCGCACCACGTCGGCGTCCACCACGACCGTGCTGCCGACCGGTGACTCCAGCCGTACGGTGCCCGGATCGCCCTCGGCGGAGAGCGTCACCGCCCGGTTGAGGGTGAGCGCCTCGGTGTAGGTGCCCGGCGCGATGGCGATGAGGGCGCCGTCGCCCGCCGCCGCCAGCGCCTGGGAGACCGTTCGATAGGCGCCGCTCTCGGTCGCCGAGACCTTCAAGACCTGACGGTTCACTGGTTCCGCCCTCTCTGCGGCGCTGTGTTCGAGGCAGCGGGCGGCCGCGGCCCGGCTGTCGTGCCCGGGCGGGACTGCAACAGCCCGGGAGCGGAACGGAAGGCGTCCGCGTACTCGTCGGGAAGCGGATCGCCCACCGGGGTCCCGGTGTCCGACTCGGCCTGCTTCCACAGGGCGTGGAGCTGGTCGAGGCCGGTCAGGGCGATCTCGTCGAGCGGAACGCGCTCTTCGCGCAGGTCGCCGGCCTCGTCGACCTCGGGCGCGGCCAGCTCTCGCAGCAGCACGGCGGGGCGGTCACCGGCCACCACGCGCAGCACCTTGAACCGGGTGCCGGGCATGAACACCAGGCGGTCGGGGACTTCGGGCGCCAGCAGCCCGGTCCGCCGGGCCGTCAGCGACCAGAGCACGATGTCGGTGTTGCCGCTCAGGCCCCGGCGGGCGGAGGACAGGGCGGACAGGAACGAGTACTCCGTGACCGGCTTTCCCTCCTCGTACCAGGCGCGTTCGGCGTCGCTGAGCGTGGCCCGCAGGATCGCGGCGCCCCGGTAGGACGGCAGCCGGCGCATACCGGCCGTGGCGCAGCGCGCGAGCGGCACGTGCGGTCCGGAACTGGCGGACCTGATGGCCGCGTCGATGTCCGGGGTGGCGCCGGAGAGGTACAGCCGCATGGCCGCGAGGTCGGTGAGCGCCTCGCCGGCGGAGCCGGGCGGGCCGCCGGCCAGTCCGGGCGACTGCGAGAGCACGCGGGCGACCACCGCCGCCGCGTTGTCGTACCGGCCGCCGAGGCTGCGGCGCACCCAGTCGCGTTCCTTCTCGACGCCCTTCGGGGACGGCTGCACGCTCGCGGCGGCCGAGGGGACGGGCTGGGCGCGGACCGTGCCCGGCTCCGCGTCGGCGAGCGGTGGCCGGGCGGGCGCGTCGGCGTCCCGTACCGGTCCGGGGTCCGCGACGGGCGGCGTCGGCCCGGCGGCCGGCGTCGGTTCGGGCGTCGGGGGCTGCGGGGCCGGTGGCGGTGTGTCGTCCCGGGCGGGGGTCTGCGGCGGCGGCGCGGTGGGCGGCTGCGAGGGCGAGGACTCCAGGCGGATGCTGGGCATGCTCGGCCCGGGTGCGGCGGGGGCCGGCAGGTTTTCGGGCGCGGCGGGCTCGGGCGCGGCGGGCTCGGAGGGACTTCCGGGGGACGGCGGACCGGCGGAGGGTGTGGGGCCGGGCTCCTCATCCTCCGTCCATTCCGGGGTGGCCGCCGGGGCAGGCGGAACCGGCGGGGCGGACGGAACCGGCGGGGCCGCGGGCCCTGCCGCGGGCGTCGGGGGCACGGGCGTGGCCGGGGTCGCCGGGCCCGTGCCGGCGGCCTCCGTCTCCTCCACGGGCGCCGCGGGCGGGCCGGACTGCTCCGGGGCCGCCACCGGGCGCGTGGCCGGCGGCGCGGGCAGCCCCGCCTGCGCCGGGCCGGCGTCCAGGCGCCCGGGCAACGGCGGTGCGGTGGGGCGCTGTACGGCGGCGTCCACGTCGGAGGCGGCCGGCCGGCGCACCGCGCCGGGTTCGGTCGCGAGCCCCTGGCCGGTCCAGTCGGCGGGCTGCCGTGGGGCGGGCCGTGACGCCTGGGCGTCCGAACCGCCCCCCAGCATCCAGCCCTCGGACCGTCCGGAGGTGGCGGTGGACGCGCGCTCCGCCTCCACCCGCGACATCTCGATCGCCGGCGGCCGGTAACCGGCCGGGAGCGCCTTGCCCGCCTCGCTGGCGGGCAGCACCCGGGTGGTGTCGCGGAATCCCGGTTCCAGCGCGGGCAGCAGCTCATAGGCGACGGACCGCAGGTGGTCGGCGAGGAGCGGGTCGGTCTGGTCGTACAGGAGGGCCGGGTGCGAGGGGTCGGCGGGGGCGGAGCGGACCGTGTCGCCGTCGTGCGGCTCGTTCCTCGACCGCACCCACAGGCCGCTCTGCACGACCTCCACGAGCACGTCGGACGTGTGCTGGTAGACGCCGGGCACGGACGTGGCGGTGGCGCCGGCCGGTACCCGCGCGTTCAACGGCACGGGGGGCGGCGCCGGTTCGCCGTTCGGCCCGCGCGGCGTGTAGCCGAACTCCTCGGCGTACGGGCGCCAGCCCAGGGTTCCGTCGGCCTGGAGCGTACGGACCTCCCGGGCCTCGCTCCCCGCGCCGGCCGAGGGCAGGCCCGCGTACACGGCGACGCGCTGGCCGAGCAGGTCGGCGAGCGCCTGCCCCAGCGGGGCGCCGTCGGGTACGGCCACCGGGCCGTAGGCGACGAACCGCACGAGGTGGCGGGCGCTGCTGGGCAGGGTCTCCCAGAACGCGGCGACCTCCTCCAGCGGCAGCGCGTCCAGGGCTCCCGGGCTGCCGAGCGCGACGCCGAGCAGGTCGGGGTCGCCGGCGAGCAGGTCGACCAGGCGCCGCCGGTTTTCTTCGGTGCCGGCGTCCTCCCAGGAGCCCCGTATCCACACGCCGCCGGGCAGCGGTTCGGCGGTGCCGCCGGTGCCGATGTGCCACGGCTGGTCGGGGACGGAGTACTCCCACTGGGGCTTGGGGAACCGGCGCGAATCCGGGGCGAAGGTCTTGTTGGGCCGGTAGCGCAGCCAGCCCAGACCGTGGTGAGCGGGTACGAACAGCGCGCCGCCGGCCGCGGGGACCAGCGCCCCGTCGGGCGCCAGGATGACGCGGTCCAGGCGGTTGGCGAGCCACTGGGCGGCGCGTTGGACGTCCTCGCGGGTGCCCCGGCCGGGGACGAGACGGAAACTGTGGCCCTTGCGGTCCAGGGCGCGGGCCACGGTCTCCCACACGTCGTCCTCCGGACGCGCGGGCAGGTCGAGGACGACGAGGGTGTGCTGCGGGTCGGCGGCCAGGCGCTCGGAGAAGGCCAGCGCGCGGTTGTCGACGAAGCCGCGCGGATGGACCAGGAGCGCGTTGCCGATGTTCCTGGCCTCCAGCGTCGGGCCGACGGCGCGCAGCGCGGCCTTCGCCAGCCGGGCGGAGATCCGGTGGCGGTGATCGCGGCGGGGCGGGGGGTTCTCCTCGTCGAAGGCGGGTGCCATCCTCACTCCGTTTTCGCCACGTCGACGGCGCGCGAGCGGCTGAGCCGCGGGCCGGCGGCGATCTGGTCGAGCGTCGTCTTCGGCAGCGTCCGGGGGGTGACGCCGCCGAACCCGAGGGCCTGTCGGGCCTCGCCGAGCAGTTCGTACTTCACGCCCTGATCAGTGATCAGGTAGGGGTCCGGGGCGCGGGTGGCGCCGGACCGCTTGGGCGGCGCGGCGAGCACCGCGTGGTCCGTGGGGATCAGGACCGCCGTCCGAGAGGTCATGATCCGGCCGCTCTCCCGCACCACGGTGGGGTGTGCCGCGTCGTCGGTCCGCCTCAGGCACAGCGCGCTCTTGTCGTCGGAGGTGGTGTCCTTGGCCGCGAGCAGATCGGGGAGGCGGTGCAGCAGGGTGGTGTCGGAGGAGGCCGGGACGGCGGCGATGTCCGTGGGGCTCACCCGCACCGGCTCCCGGCCGCCCGGCTGGGCGGCGAGGAGCGCGGCCTCGGTCTGGTTGGCCGGGGCCATGCCGTCGGCGCGGAGCACGTAGTAGTGGCTGGTGCTGCCGACGACGGTACGGAAGAGGGCGCCCACGGGCTGTGCGGTGCCGGCGACCGTGCGACCGCCGTGGCCGGCCCCGGGGATCGTGGCGGGGCCGGCGGCGGGACCGGTGGGCAGCGCGTCCAGCCACGTCTCGGTGGCCGGGATCGGCCGCTCGGCGTCGAGGCCGAGGGCCAACAGCGAGGTGTGGCCCTTGATGAGGTACTTGGTGTCGTTCCAGATCACGTAGCGGCTGCCGTGCGCGCCCGACACCAGCACCCTGGTGTCGTCCGGGACGGCCCGGGCGGACGTCGGCGCGAAGTCCAGCCGTTCGACGGGCTGCTCACCGGGCAGCAGGCAGTCGGTCCAGGCCCCGGTCACCAGGGAGTCCGGCTTCGCGACGTCGTCGGGGGCCCCGGCGATGCCGATGGTCGGGCCGCGCCGCACGTCGGACAGCGCCTTCCGGGACGCCTCGGTGACCTGGGTGCCGCTGCCGGCGGCCAGGAGCGCGGAGGAGTAGTTCAGGGTCGGGTGCAGCTCGCCCTTGGCGTAGAGGTAGCGGGTGCCGGTCTCCTTCTGCACGACCAGGGCACCGTCGTGCTGCCAGGAGGTGTCCTCGGCCGCGGCCGGCATGAGGAGGCCGAAGACGGCGGAGCCGAGCACGAGCAGCACGGCGAGGATGGCGCCGAACATGGCGCCGAGCCCGGCGTTGCGCATGGGCGCCTCGCCGTTGCCGGCGTCACCGGAGACCAGCGCGGAGGCCAGCCGTCCGGTGGCGAACTGGTAGGCGTGGAGGTGGTCGCGACGGGTTTGCACGGAGTCCCCTCAGCCGGCGGCGACGCGCACGTGCGCGTAGACGTGGAGGAGTTGCAGCAGCAGCGGCACCAGGGCGAGCGCCGTCAGCATCTCCAGGATGTCCGCCGTACGCCCCCACACCGGCAGCAGGCGCGCGGTGGGCAGCCGCCACGCGCCGACCAGCACCAGCAGCGCGCCGAGCAGCAATCCGACCAGCAGCGCGCAGCGCCCGGCGGGGGAGGTGAGCGACGCGGCCCAGCCGAGCACCCCGGCGAGCAGGCCGATCACGCCGCACAGCACGGCCGGAACCCGCTGCCAGGTCGTGATCAGGTGCTTGGAGCGCAGCAGCATCGCGGTGGCGAACACCAGCGGGAAGACCCAGCCGATCCACCCGTCGGCGCGGGCCGTCAGCACGAAGGCGCCGGAGCACAGGGCGGCGGTGGCGGCGGTGACCATCGTCAGGAACGCGTCGGCGATGGCCGCCCTGCGCTTGACCTGGCTCTCGGAGATGGGGTCGGTGTCCTCCTGGAGCTCCGCGGCGTTGTGCGGCAGTTGCGGCACCCGCAGCCGGGCCAGCCGCAGCGACGCGCGGGGCGCGAGGTGGCCGAAGAAGAACGCGACGACCGCGACCGTACCGGCGCTGCGCGGCGCGTCCCAGTCGAGGAGGAGGCCGGCGCCCGCGGTGAGGGTGACGAGCACCGCCGTGGCGAGAACGGCGCCGGTGACCGCGACCGGAATCCGGGCGACGGGCAGCAGCACGACGGCGGCCACCAGGGCGGCGGCCGCGCCGCCGAGCAGGAGGTCGCCGGGGGCCGGTGAGGTGAGCGCGGCGGCCGAGTGGACGGAGGTCAGGCCGGCCAGCGCCGCGTTGGCGCACGCGCCGAGGCCGGTCACCAGCGCGATCCCGCGGTCGTCGGACCACTGCCGGTCCAACGCGCAGCCCACGCCGAGCACCAGGGTGGACAGCGCGTAGACCACGGGGACCAGCACCCCGTGCCCGAGCACCGGGACGGCCGTGGCCAGCGTGACCAGCACGAGGCAGGCGAGGCCGAGGAAGAGCCGGCGGGTCAGCTCCGGACGCCACCGGTTGGTGTGCGCGCCCACGGCCCGCCCCACGCCGTCGGAGACATCGTCGTACTCCAGTTCAGGCATCGGGTCGTCGGCGGGCCGCAGGTAGAGGACGTCGCCGTGGACGAGCCCCGCGCTCTCCGGCGAGTCGTCCAGGTCCAGCGGCGCCTCGCCCAGGCGTTGCAGGGTCCAGGTCTGGGCCGGCCTGGCGGGGTCGGCGGAGACGCTCCGCAGCAGGCGTGGCAGCAGCGCGGAGACGGGGGTGGTGACGGGTACGGCCAGGTCCGCGCGGCCGGCCGGCCCGGCGATGGTCAGCCGGCACACCTCGGTGCTGACCGCTCCCGGGGTGCGGGCGGCGGGTATGGCGGTGGTCATGGTGCTCCTGGGGGCGGGGTTCACGGCGGCCTGGCGGTCGGGGCGGGCCTGGCGTCAGGGGCCCGCGTAGCCGATCTGCATCAGCCGCACGCCGCGGCGGGTGACGAGCTGCGCACGGCCGGCGGGCAGGGTCCGCGGCCTGGCCTCACCGATGAACTTGCCTTCCTCCTTGGGATAGGAGTGCAGCAGCGCCGGGCTGCCCAGCTCCCAGATCCGGCGCAGCACCGGGTCCATCATGGCGCGCATCGCTCCCGAGGTGGATCGCGAGATCACCAGGTGCAGGCCGATGTTGACGGAGTGGGCGAGCATCGGGGCGAGCGGGTTGAGGGGCGAGCCGCTGCCCGGCCCGCCGGCGTAGAGGTCGTAGTCGTCGATGAGCATGAAGAGCCGCGGACCGGTCCACCAGTCGCGCCGGGGCAGCCGCTCGGGGGCGATGTCGGGGCCGGGAACGCGCTTGCCGACCGACACCGCCGCGCTGCCCGCGAGTTGGGTGAGGCTCTCGCCGTCCACGGCGAAACCCACCCGGTACTCCTCGGGGACCATGCCGAGCAGGTCGCGTCGGGTGTCGGCGAGCAGGATGCGCGCCTCGTCCGGCTGGTAGCGGCGGGTGATGGCGTCGATCGTCAGGCGCAGGACGTTGGTCTTGCCGGTCTCGGCGTCGCCGAAGACCATCAGGTGCGGGGCGACGCCGAAGTCGTGCCACACCGGGGCGAGGCGCTGCTCGTCCCAGCCCAGGGCGACCCGCAGATCGCCCTCGGGCGCCGGGAGCTTGTCCAGCGGCAGCTTGGCGGGCAGCATCCGCACGCCGGGGGCCTGCCGTCCGGTCCAGAACGTGTCGATCTCGGCGACGGCCGACCTGGTCGCCGCGGTGAGGTCCGCGGACTCGGAGGAGCTGTCCAGCCGGGGCAGAGCGGACAGGAAGTGGAACTTGGACTTGGTCAGGCCGCGGCCCGGCTGCTGGGGCACGCTCGCGGCGAGCTTGGAGCCGAGCTCGGACTCCACGGTGTCGCCGAGGCGGAGTTCGAGCTTGCTGCCGAACAGGTCGCGGGCGCGGGGCCGGATCTCCGACCAGCGCACCGCGGAGACCACCACGTGCAGGCCGAAGGACAGTCCCCGGGCCGCCAGGTCGGTGATGCGCGGTTCGAGGTCCTCGAAGTCCTGTTTGAGGGTTCCCCAGTTGTCGATGACGAGGAAGACGTCACCGTAGGGGTCGTCGATCTCGCCGGCGTCGCGAAGCTGCCGGTAGGCCGGCATCGACTCCAGGCCCCGCTCGGTGAAGCGTCGCTCGCGCGCCTCCAGCAGTTGGGTGAGCTCCTCCACGGTGCGCGTCACGCGGTCCCGCTCCATGCGGGTGGCGATCGAGCCGACGTGCGGCAGGCCCGCGGTGGACTGGAGACCGCCGCCGCCGAAGTCGAGGCAGTAGAACTGCACCTCGCGCGGTGTGTGGGTGAGGGCGAGGGAGAGCATCAGGGTGCGCAGCGTCGTGGACTTGCCGCTCTGCGGCGCGCCGGCGACGGCCAGGTGGCCGTCGGCGCCGGAGAGGTCGGCGACCAGCAGCTCGCGCAGTTGTTCGTAGGGCCGGTCGACCATGCCGAGCGGCACGCGCAGCCGGCCGAGCTCCGGGTAGTCGGCCGCGCTCATGCCGCGCTCGGGGTCGGGGACGATGCCGGGCAGCAGTTGGTCGAGGCTGGGCGAGAAGTCGAGCGGCGGCAGCCACACCTGGCGCGCGGGCGGGCCGGCGCCCTCCAGCCGGCCGACCAGGACGTCCAGCAGACTCTCCTCGTCCTCCGCCGCCGGTTCGGCGGGCTGCGCGGCCGGCTCCCGGGCCGCCTCCGCCTCTTCCTGTTCCCGCGGCGCCGGGGCGGACTGCTCCATGCCGAAGGCGACGATCTCCTGCGAACCGCCGGCCAGTTCGGCCGGACGGGACGCGCTCTGCGGGGCGGGGGCGGCGCCGGAGACGTAGGCGGCCTTGAACCGGGCCAGGTTGGTGGTGTCCACCTTCAGATAGCCGTTGCCCGGTGCGGACGGCAGTTCGTAGGCGGAGCCGACGCCGATGACGCTGCGGGACTCCATCGAGGAGAAGGTGCGCAGCGCGATCCGGTAGGAGAGGTGGCCCTCGACGCGGTGGATGCGGCCCTCGTCCAGGCGCTGGGAGGCCAGCAGCAGGTGCACGCCGAGCGACCGGCCGAGGCGTCCGATGGAGACGAAGAGATCGACGAACTCCGGCTTGTTGGCGAGCAGTTCGGAGAACTCGTCGACGACGATCACCAGCGAGGGCAGGGGCGTCAGCGGCGCTCCGCCGAGCCGGGCCTTCTCATAGTCGTACAGCGAGGAGTGACCGCTCTCCCGCAGCAGTTCCTGCCGGCGCGTCATCTCGCCCTGGAGCGAGTCCCGCATCCGGTCCACGAGGTGGAGTTCGTCGGCCAGGTTGGTGATGACCGCGGAGGTGTGCGGCAGCCGGTCCATGTTGAGGAAGGTGGCACCGCCCTTGAAGTCCACCAGCACGAAATTGAGGACGTCCGAGGAGTGCGTCGCGGCGAGCCCGATGACCAGGGTGCGCACCAGTTCGCTCTTGCCGGAACCGGTCGCGCCGATCAGCAGTCCGTGCGGGCCCATGCCGGACTGGGCGGACTCCTTGATGTCCAGCTCCATGACCTCGTTGTCCTCGGTGATGCCGATCGGCACCCGCAGCCGCGAACTCTGCGCGGTCCGGGTGCGCCACAGGGCGGCCACGTCGAAGGCGCGGGGGTCGCGGATGCCGAGCAGCGTGGCGAGGTCGAAGTCGGTCTCCAGCGGTTGTTCGACGGTCTCGATGCCGCCGCCGGTGGTGCGCATCGGCGCCAGGACGCGGGCGAGTTCCTCGGCGGCCCTCGGGGACAGCGAGTCGGCGCTCGCGGTGACCACGGTGTCCCCCGAGGGGTACTCCACCTCGCCGTCGCGCACGGTCAGCCGCAGCGTGTCGGGGCCGCCGGTCATCGCGCCGGTGGCGTCCAGGAGCACGACGTTGCGCACGCCGGCCAGCAGCCGGGACGCCTCGGGGATGTACACCCGGTAGGCGAGCACGACGATGAAGGGCTCGGCGGGCCGGGGCGGCGAGCCGGGGTCGTGCTCGCCGCGCTCGGCCACCTCGGGTCCGAGGAGGTCCATCAGCGCGTCGTGGTCGTCCGCGACCAGCCGCAGCGGGCCGGCCTCGTCCTCCAGGAGCGGGTGGGCGTTGTGGGGCAGCCACTTCAGCCAGTCCCACTCGGCGCGGCCCACCGCGTCGGTGAGCAGCGCGATGCGCATCTCGTCCGGCGCGTGCGCCACCGCGAGCTGGCCCACCAGGGCGCGCAGCAGGCCGAGCGCCGCCTCGCCGTCGCCGGCCAGTTCCACGCTGGTGAACCGGCGCAGCGGCACCGTCACCGGCAGGTGGGTGACGTTCTGGTACGCCTTGGTGAAGCGGCGCAGCGAGATCGCCGAGAGCGGTTCGAGGTCCTCCACCGGCTTGGTCTCCGGCGGCAGCAGGAACAGTCCCGCTCTGCGCGAGCCCAGCCCGACGCGCACCTCGGCGTAGTCCTCGTGCCCGCCCCTGCGCTCCCACAGGCGCTCACCGGAAGCCACCGCCCACAGGTCCTGCGGGCGCGGGTTGTTCCAGTAGGCGGCGGCACGCTGCTCGGCCGCCGCGTCCCGCACCTGGCGGCGCAGTTGGGCCAGGTAGCGCAGGTAGTCGCGGCGCTCGGCGCGCATCTTGCGCTTGCGCTCGGCGCCGCGGCGGCCGAGCTGGGTGATCGCCATGCTCAGCATGGCCGTGCCCATCATCCCGGACATCAGGAATGTCGTGGGCGAACTGGCGCCGAGGGTGAACATCATGGCCATGGCGCCCACGCCCAGCAGCATCGGCAGGTAGACCAGTGCCGAGGTGAAGTCCGCGGTCACCGGCTCGCCGAGGGCGGGGGGCTCGGCGAGCTCGACCTGCTGCTCCGGGGCCTCGGGGCCGGAGACACGAGGTGATCGTTTGACGACCACGGTGCTCATCGGTCAGTCCTTCAAGATGGTGGCGGGCCGGGCGGAGCCGCGGCGTGGCAGCACGGCTGCCGTTTTCACACTAGGCCGGGGTGGCGCGGTGGCGTGATCCGGCGGGCGAACACTGTCCGTCCGGACAGCGGAACTCTGTCTACGAGTTCATCGGCGGCCTGGGCCGGGGCGCGAGGAGCGCGTCGCACAGCGAGATGCGCCGCTCGGCGGTGCGGGGCCTGTTCCGGCGGCCCGGTGGGGGTTCGGCAGGATGGTGCGACGGCAGTGGGGCGACGTCCGTGGGGTGACGTCCGTGGGACGACGGCAGTGGGGTGACGTCCGTGGGGTGACGTCGATGGCGCGCGACTCAATGGCGGGACGTCAGTGACGCGGCCTCAGTGACGCGGCCTCAGATGAGGCCGGAGCGGATGGCGTAGGAGACGGCGTGCGCGCGGTTGCGCAACTGAAGCCGCTTCATCACGCCGTACAGCACGTACTTGATGGTGCTCTCCGAATAGGACAGCTTCGCGGCGATCTGCGACAGCTCCTGCCCCTCGGCGACGAGCCGCAGCACGTCCGCCTCGCGGAAGCTGATCCCGGAGGTCGCGAGCCCCCGGGGCACCAGGACCTCACGCTGCGTGAACTGGACCTGCTCCATCAGCGCCCCCTGGAGGGACACGGGGAAACTGCCGCCGCCCCGCGCGACGATGAGCAGGATTCGGGTGAAGTCGTCCGGGGTGAAGGAGTCCCGCCACAGCACCGCGCGCACGCCGTGGTCGACGGCCGAGGAGATGTCGGCGCGCCACTGTCCCCTGGCTACGACGAGGACGAAGGAGATGTCGGCGACGCCGCTGAGCCCGCGCAGGTCCTCCAGCATGGAGCCGTCCGCGACATCGGGGGCCACCACCACGACGTCGCCGTCGCGCACATCGCCGACGGGTACCTCTCTCAGTTCGCGATCGTGCTGGAGGTAACTGACCAGGCCGGCGCGGACGATGCTTTCCGGCGCGTGTATCGCGACACGCGTGGCGTCGACGAGTGTCTGTAATGGCATGCGCGCACTCCCCTGGGATATGTGCGGAGGATCGAACGGAGCGATCGTGACACGAGCGGAAGGCGCCCTACCGCTTTCTATGACCCCGCTGTGCAAGACATGGGGAAACATGGCGGCTGTCATATCCGTATGGATTGGGGCGCTTTGCCGCCTTCTCACTGCTCCAGGAGTCCGGTACGCACCCCGGACACGATCTCCGCGCGGGACCGCACCCCGGCGTGGGCGAAGAGCCGGGTCAGCCGGTTGGCCACCGCGTCCCCGCTGAGGCCCAGGACACTGGATATCTGACGGTTGGACAACCCCTCGGCCACGAGCACGGCCAGCAGCCGTTCGTTCTCCGCCACGGCTTCCTTGCGTCCAGGGACCGCATTGCCGCTCTCCCGGATGGCGACGCGGGTGCGGAACCGCCACAGCGACGCGCCGACCTCGCCGAACAGCCGGTACGCCTCGTAGAACAGAGCTGGGGGATCGTCGCTGGACGGTGCGACGGACAGCAGCGTCACAGCGGTCTCGAACGGCTGGCTACGGGACCGGGCGAGGTCCACCGCCTCCCGCAGCAGGCTCCGGACCGTGGCCGCGTCCTGCCCGGGGAGCCGGACCGCGGCGCGCAGGTGGAGCAGGCGCGCGCGGTCCCCGCCGGTCTGCCGCGCCACCCGCTCCAGCCACCGCAGGCACTCCCGCGCCTGGGATGCCTGGCCGGTGTCCAGGCACACCTCCGCCAGGGCGGCCCACAGTTCGTCGGTGCCGTAGACGTAGCCGCCCCTCTCCGCGGCCATCAGCCCGCGCCGCAGCGCCTGCTCCGCGCCGAAGAGGTCGCCGAACGTCCGCGCCAGTTCCGCCTCGGCCCGGTCCAGCAGCACGTCGGCGGGCCCGGTGACCTGTCCGCACGCGTCATCGAGGAGATGCCGGGCCTCGCGGGTGTGGCCGCGGGCGAGCAGGACGGTCGCCATCCGCTCGGGCAGCAGATGGTGCCCGGTGGCGGCGCCGGCCTGCCCGCGCGCCAGCAACCGCCGGGCCACCGCCAGCGCCTCGTCCCAGCGCCCCTCCAACTGGCGCCGGAGAAACAGGCTGTACGGGGGGAGCGACCGCTCGGTCATCCCCCGGCGCTCCAGCACCGCCCCGGCCTCCAGCAGTTCGCCGGCGCCGAGGAGATAGTCCACCTGGTACACCGTCGCCGCCTGCCGCCCCCAGCGGGACAGCTCGTCCACCTCCGGGCCGGCCAGCGACCGGACGAACCGCTCCGGCTCACCGCAGACCAGTTCGGCCCCGGCGCGCAGCAGTGCCGGGATCGCCGCGGCGGCCCCGCCGTCGTCCCACTCCCACTCGGTCTCCGCGAGCAGCGCGAGGCCCTGCGTCCACCGGCCCTGCCCGCACAGCGCCAGGGCCCGCCCGGTCGCCTCCACCGCGGCGGGCAGGCCCCCCGCCTGCCACCAGTGGCTCAAGGTCAGCCGGTCCAGCCACAGCGGGTCGCCGACGGCGGCCGCGGAGCCCGCCAGCAGGGCCGCGGCCTCCTGGAGCGCCGCCACATCGAAGCCCTCGGGATCGCGCAGTATCGACACGGCGGCGGGGCGGACGGCCTCGTACTCGCCCGCGGTGTAGGCCATCCCCACGTACCGCCGGGTCAGGTCGTCCCGCTCCGTCGGCCCGTCGGCGAAGCGCACGGCGGCCCGCAGCCACCGCAGCATCCCGCGCCGGTCCGCGTCGGGGTGCAGCCGGTCGGCTGCCGCCACCAACTCGTCCACCGCGCGCGGGCAGTACCGGCTGAGGTTCAGCTCGGTGATCTGGTCCGCCAGATACGCGTCGAGGTCGGTCTCGGCCGGCAGTTCCGTCGCCGCGCCCGGCGACCCGGTCCGCATGTCGTCCATCGCCTTCAGGACCACCTCCACCGCGGCGGACGACAGCCGGGCGCGTTCCAGCGGGCCCAGCCGGTGACGGACCGTGTGCTCCAGCAGCGGAGGGGAGAACGCCCAGCCGCGTGGCGCGGCGGCTCCTCCGTCGGGGCCGGGCAGTTCCACCACGATCCCCGCACCGATCAGAGCGCGCAGGCCGTCGTCCACGGCCGCCGCGGAGAGCCCGGTCACCTCCGCCGTGAGCGTCGCGGCCATCCGGCCCAGCGGCCACAGGACGCTCAGCCCCTCCGCCACCGTGCGGCCCGGCTCGCCCAGCACACGCAGCGCCGCGACGAAACGGTCGTCGTCCGGCAGTTGAGGCGGCCGCGTCCCCGGGACGAGCAGGACGTGGCCGTCGAGCGCCCGGATCGCGCCGGTCCGTAACCACGCCGTGAGCAGCACATCGACGGCCGCCGGCACGCCACCGCTCGCCTCGTGCACCGCCCGGACCAGTTCGGGGTCCGCGAGCGCGTTCAGCCGCCGGCTCACCACCGCGGCGACCTCCGCCCGCTCCAGACGCGACAGGACGGCGCGGTGCGCGCCACGGCGGTGAGCGAGACGCTCCACCGCGCCGTCCCCCGGTGCGCGCCGCCCGGCCTCGCCGTGCCGGACCGCCGACACGACCAGCCGCACGTCGGGCGCCACCCTCTCCAGGTCGACGCCGCCGAGCAGGTCCAGCGACTCGGCGTCGGCGTACTGGGCGTCGTCGACCACGATGGTCAGAGGGGCGGACCGGGCCAGGGAGGCCGTCAGCGCCTGGGCCACGGCGGCCCGGTCGCCGAATTCGACGGCGGCCAGCGCGTCCGCCGCTCCGCCGCCGGCCCGCCGCGGCGTGGGCGGGATCCGCCGGTGCCGTTCGAGCTCCTTGATCAGTCGCAGCGCCAGCAGCAGCGGACGCCGTCCGTCCTCGACGCCGCAGATCAGGAACGAGACCCCGCTGCCCTCCGCCTGTGCCGCGGCGGCGAGGGCGTGCGCGAACGTGGACCGGCCGGCGCCCCGTTCCCCCTCGACGACCAGCAGGTTCGGCCCGTCGGAGGCGAAGAGGCGCTGCCGGGCCTGCGCCAGGACCCGCTCGCGACCGGGCAGGTGCGCCGGGTCCCGGTCCGCGCCGGGCGCCGGGCCCGCGGGCGACGGCGTCGCGGCGAAGCCGTCCGCGGCCGGCCCGCTTCGCTCGTCCCACGCCTTTGCCGGCAGAGGGCTCCCACCGCGCCGCCTGACGGGCCGACCGTGGGGCTGCTCGCCGTGCGGGACGGGCCTGGTGTTCTCACGTGTCACTGCACAGAGGCTACGTTCTCTCCACGGAGCGCCCCGCGCCGGTCGCTCGCGGGGCGCTACCCGTTCGTCCGTCCATCCTGTGTACGTCCGCGCCATAGGCGGCGGTATCAGCGTGCACAGTCACATATCCCCAGCTTCCTGCGGATGCGTTGCGGACGAATTGCTGACGAATCGCTGACGAATCGCTGACGAATACAGACAGGTGTCGACGCGGCGAGGCATGCCGTCCGGGAGACGGGCCCGCACCGCCGGTTCGAGGCGACCCCCTGAGCCCCGTCGCACGTCGGCCGGGGCGACAAGGGCAAGATCGTTGTACATATGGACAGCAGAATGGTCCATTCATTCAAATTGGCCCTCGCGCACCCCCGCGATCCGTTCTGCCGCCGCACCGCGAACCAGGGTCCGGAGAGACCTTCTTCGACTGCCGCCGACAGGCGTTCGCGCACTTCGGAGGGGTGCCGATGACGATCGTCCACGACCGCGCCAAGACCGTAGCGCGTCGGCATACCGGTCCGGAGCCCGGCACGGACGGCGAACCCCTCGTCCGGGAAGAGGAATTACGATCCTCCGGCAGGCGCGGTCGGCCGTCGCCGGCCCCCTCCCACCCAGCCGCTCCGTCAAGGAGGCACACCCTGGCTACGCAGTCCGCCCGCTCCTCCGGACGGGAGCCCCACGCCGCGGAGCACCCGGGGCCCGGTGCCGCCGGCTCCCCATCACCGACATCCGACCCGAGCGGTCCCACCGAACCCCGGCTGCGCGGACGACTGGTGCGGCGCATACGGTCCGCGGCGCGCCTACCGGCTCTGGCCGACGGCTCGCCCGCGCTCTGGGACCGCGGCACCGGCCACGCGAACGCACCGCGTCCCGGCGCCGACGACGCGCCGGCCGCGGACACCGATTCCCCTCCATCGCCACCGGCGCCGACGCCCGGCGCCCCGCCCTCGGTGTCAGCGCGGGCACGGGCCGTGCCCACCGTGCCGGCCGCGCCGAAACCGCGGGCAGCGGCGACCTCCGCGAAACCGGCGGCCCCGGACGCGGATACCGCGTCGCCGGCGCCGCGCGAGCGCCACCCCCGCAGGAACCTGCTCACCGCGGTGGCCGCCGGCACGGCCGTACTGGCGGTGGGGGCGGTGCTCCTGGCCTCGGGCTCACGCCACAAGCCGGAGAACCACCAGGTCACCGTGGCCGACGTCCCGAGAGCCTCCGTGCCCGCAAGCCTGCGGTCTTCCCCCTCGCCCGACCACTCCCCCTCCCCCTCCGCGAACCACCCCGCCACGAAGCCGTCGGCCGCCGCCGGCCAAGGCGCCGGACACGGCTCCGCCCCGTCGAAGAACTCCCCCTCTCCCTCCGCGAACCACGCCACCGCAAAGCCGTCGGCCGCCGCCGGCCAAGGCGCCGGACACGGCTCCGCCCCGTCGAAGAACTCCCCCGAGAAGAGCGCGCAGTCGGATCACCCGCCGGCCCCGGCGGCCTCCCGGATGTTCAGGGGCGCCGCGCTGGTGCTGCTGCACAACCGCGCCACCGGGCTCTGCGCCGACCTGCCGGGCTACGGTAAGGGGTCGGTCGACGGGCCCGTCAACGAGTACCACTGCCGGGCCGGTGACAGCGACAACCAGAGGTGGGTCCTGGCGCCGGTGGACCGCAAGGGGCCCGGGGAGGCGAATCTGTTCGTCATCCAGAACACCAAGGACGGCCTGTGCATGGACCTGCCGGGCTACGGGGGCAAGCCGGTGGGCACCAAGGTCTCCGAGTACCCGTGCGACGGAAGCGCCCGGGACAACCAGACCTGGTACATCTGGCCCGGACAGGGCAACCACTACCAGATCCGTAACGCCGAGAGCGGCGGCCGGTGCCTGGGCGTCAGCGGGGGGCCGGGCGCCGGCCTGGACGCCCGCCTCGAACTGCGCTCCTGCGGGACGGCCGACACCGACTGGTCCTGGTAAATCCGCGAAAGCGCTCCAGGGTCCCCCGAACTCCCGGCGACGCACGAGGGCCGCCCGGCTTCGCAAGCCCGGCGGCCCTCCGCCGTCACAGCGCCCTCAGAGCAACGGTTCCATGTGGGAGGGCGACACCGCGGAGCCGCCTGCCTCGCCCGGCGCCGGGCAGTCGGGCAGCAGCCCCAGCCGGGCCAGGGTCCCGTCCAGCCGGGACGCGGCCAGCTCCGCGCGGGACCGGCAGCCGGTGCGTTGGAAGAGCCTGGTAAGGCGCTGCTCCACCGTCTTCTCGCTGCACGCCATGCGGGCGGCTATCCGCCGGTTGGTCTCGCCGTCGCTCACCAGGTCGATCAGACGCACATCGCTCTCGCTCAGCCGGTTCGGCGCCGCCCGCTGTCTGGGCACGTTCAGCTTCAGGCCCTGCCACCGCGCCCGGACGGCGAGCATCGTGCGCAGGAACGTCGCCGCCCCGAGCGTCTGCGCCTCGCGCACCGCCTCGTCCAGCCAGTTCTGAGGATCGTCGACCAGCGCGACCAGGCACTCCCGGGCGAGCAGCAGCAACTGCCGGTCGCCACGCCGCCGCACCAGGGAGAAGGCGCTCCGCGCACTCTTGACATCGCCGTGCAACATGGCCCGTCCCAGGAGCATCGACTCCCGCGTCATCGGGGAGCCCACCTCGGCGTGCAGCGCCTCCAGTTCCTCCTGCGCTCGCACGCGGTCGCCCTCACGGCCTTCCCGCGAACCGTACGAGAGCAGCCGCAGCAGCAGCCGGTCCAGGCCCGCGAGCATGCCGTTCTCGCGCGCCCGCCGGACGTCCCGCCACCCCCGCTCGAACGCCTCGTCCGGCCGGCCCTCCGCGGAGCGGACCCCCATCCGCACCCGCCCGACCAGGGGGTGGGGGACGGCCTCGGAGATGAGATCCAGCCAGGTGCGGGCCCGCTCGATGTCGCCGCGCATCCAGTGGATCTCGCCCGCCAGTGCCCGGGCGAGCTGTGCGACACCGGAGGGCTCCCGGGCCCGGCCGCGCAGTTCGATCCGGCGGATCCCGTCGAGCGCCTCGTCCCACCGGCCCGCGAGGTAGTCGCGGACCACCGCGTGATACCTCACCGCGGTGCTGTCGCCGGCCTTGGTGTACCGATCCGCCAGCACCGCTTCCAGCGCACCGGCCAGGTCGCCGTAGGCGGCGGCGCCACGCAGCCGGTCCCAGGCCGCGCCCTCCACCGCCCCCGGAAGATCGCGCCGGGCCCGGTCGCTCTCGGCCCGCCCGCCCACCGCCGCCGCCAGCAGCCGGGTCTCCGCCGGTGTGGGCAGCGGGCCGCGAGGGGGCCCGCCCGCCTCGGGCGTGTCGTCCGGCGCCGCGGGGAGCAGCGGACCGATCCCGTACCGCCCGCCCAGCGCCGACAGCCCGGCCGCCGCCGGTATGCGCCGCAGCGCGGCCCAGCGCCGGTCGACGGCCGCCTCGGCGTGTTCGTGCAGCGCCGCCACGGACCAGGCGCGGGCGCTGAAGTCCAGGTCCGTTCCCGCGTCCGCCGGCGCGGCGTCCAGGCCGGCGAACAGCGGCGCCGCCAGCGCCAGCGCCCCGGCGTGGTCGGCCTGGCGCAGGCCCAGTTCCAGCGCCTGGCGCAGCACGCCGGACGCCTCCGGCCCCCGTCGCATGCGCGCCAGCGCCGCTCCGTAGACATCGACCGTCCGGGGCACGGCGAACCGCGCGCGTCTACGGGCCGCCGCCAGCACCAGCGGCACCGCGATCTCGTCCGCCAGCTCCGGCCCCATGGCGGCCGCGTGACCGGCCAGCCACGGGCGGCCGGTGCCCGCGGCGACCGGGTCCAGCCGGTCGAGGAGCGAACGCACCATGCGCGCGCGCAGCTCCCGCACCTCGCGGGTGACGGGCAGCGTCCGCAACGCCGCCGCCAGCGCCGGCACGGTGAACGCCAGCCGCCCCTCGTGGTCGGCGCTCAGCACGCCTTGGACCAGCAACTGGTCCGCGGCCTCGGCGACGTCGCAGCCGGCCGGCCGGCCCGGCTCCGCCGCGCGGTACAGGTCCTCCAGGCGCAGCTCGGCCGCCTCGACCAGATGAGCCAGTACGGCCGCGCTCCGGACGCGCCCGTAGGGCACGGGGAGGCCCGGCCACCCGAGATCGGACAGTTCCTCCGCCTCCGCGGCGAAGCGCAGGCCGCCCGCCGGTTCGCTGACGGCGACCCGGCCGTCCAACTCCACGAGCGCGCCGTCCCGTTCGACGCCGGCGAGCACCGAGAGCAGGGCGCCGGGGTTGCCCCCCAGGGGGCCGAGGGAACGGGTCACCGCCGTCACCAGGTCGGGATCGACGGGGCGGCCGAGCCGACGCGAGAGCAGTTCCCGCACGTCGTCCCGTGCCAGCGGCCCCAGTGTGAGCACGGTGTCCGCGGCCAGCGCCAGGTCCCCGCCGCACTCCGTCGACGCGGTCGGCCGGGACGTCAGCACCACCGGCAGGCCCGCGGGCCGGAAGACACGCAGCATCAGCCCCAGGGCGGAGACGGTGGCCGGCGGCACGGCGTCGACGCCGTCCACCACCATGGCGAACGGCATGTGATCCGCCGCGTCGGCGAGCGTCTCGCCGATCGTGGACAGCAGGGCCAGCCCCCCGTCGCGCCCGGCTGTCCGCAGCTCCACACGCCGGATCGCGGTGACGCGCGCCGGAAGCCGGCCGTCGTTGATCCTGGCCAGCAGCCGACAGACCGCGTCGACCAGCGCCGCCGTGCCCGGCTCCCCCTCGGCCGTCCGCAGGCCGAGGGGGAGCACCTTCGCGCCGCCCCGCACCGCCGCCAGGCGGCCGGACTCCACGACGGCGGTCTTCCCCACCCCGGGCGGGCCGGTGACCAGCACGGTCCGTGCCGTGCCAGTGGCGCCCAAAGCGCTGGCGACCAAGCTCACGTCGCCTTCCCTGCCCGGCAGGGAAGGATCACGCTGCTGCATCGACGACTCCTCACTCCGAACGCGGCCGGCGGGGACCGGGGTCACGGTCCGCGGCACGGCGCCGGCCTGCTCCAGGGCCGAGACCATGATTTCAAATCCGTTTTGCGGCTGATTGCCCTCGTACCGGCCGACGCTGATGCCAGATTTCCCTGCCTTTGGTGACCCGCGGTCCGCGCCCGGCGGTGGTCGGAGCCGTACATGACACGATCGGTGTCTTGATGGATCGACGTACGCCCCCTCGTCCGCGGAAGGTGCCATGCCTCAGCAAACGCCCCCGCAGAGAGTGGCAGTGGCGATACACGCCTCGGACACCCTCACGCGCATCGGCTTGGCCAGCCTCCTGCGGCAGGACCGTCGCTTCTCCGAGACGCCCGCGGACCGGACGGACCGAGCGGGCCCGGCCGATGTGACCGTGGTCGCGGTGGACACCGCGGACGCCTCCACCCTCAGCCTGCTGCACACGCTCTCGGAGACCTCCAGCCCCCGGTTCGTGCTGCTGGTCGGACGGCAGTGGCAGGCCGACATCTTCGCCGCGGTCGACCGCGGGGTCCGCGCCGTGCTCTGCCGCGACAGCTTCACCCCGGCGGCCTTCTCGCAGACGCTGCTGACCGTCGCCCGCGGCGGCGGCAGCTTTCCCCCCGACCTCCAGGGCACCCTCATGCGGCAGGTGCAGTGGACCCACCGCGAGGTCCTCGCCCCCCGCGGCCTGACCGCCTCAGGAGTCAGCCCCCGCGAGGTGGAGGTCCTGCGCCTCCTCGCGGAGGGCCTGGAGCTGCCGGAAGTCGCCGAGAAGCTCGCCTACTCCGAACGCACCGTGAAGTACGTGCTCTACGGCCTGATGAAACGCATGAACCTGCGCAACCGCGCGCACGCGGTCTCCCACGCCCTGCGCACCGGCCTGATCTGAGAGTGCGAGGACGAGCGTCCGCACCTCCTGCACTTCACCCGAACCCGCAGGTCAGGCACCCTTCCCCGTCGGCTTCAGGATCGCCACGCACTCCACGTGGTGCGTCATCGGGAAGAGGTCGAAGGCCCGCAGGGTGGCCGGGCGGTAGCCCTCGTCGGCGAAGTAGGCGAGGTCGCGGGCCAGGGCGGCTGGGTCGCAGGCTACGTAGGCGATGCGGCGGGGGGTGAGGGAGGCGAGGTGGCGGATGGTTTGGCGGCCGGCGCCGGCGCGTGGGGGATCGAGGACGATGAGGTCGGCGTCGGTGATGCCGGTGCGGGGGAGGGCCTGCTCGACCTTGCCGTGTTCGATGCGGACGCGGTCGAGGTCCTGGAGGTTGTGGCGGGCGTCTTCGACGGCGCGCTTGGTGGATTCGATGCCGAGGACGGCGCCCTTGTCGCCGACGCGTTCGGCGAGGGCGCCCGCGAAGAGGCCGACGCCGCAGTAGAGGTCGAGGGCCGTGTCGCCCTTGCGCGGCATGAGGCCCTGCATGACGGCCTTGACGAGGGTGTCGGCGGCCTGGGGGTGGACCTGCCAGAAGCCGCCCTCGCCGACGCGGCAGGTGCGGCCGTCGGCGCGTTCGCGGACGAAGGGGCGGCCGTGGACGCGGTGGACGGCCTTGTCGCGTTCGCCGACGCGCAGGACCGACACCGGCTTGTCGAGTTCCACGATGGGGAGGCGGCCGCCGGGCTTCGGGGTGAGGATGACCTGGCGGTCGCCGGAGCCGGTGGCCGCGATGGCCTCCACCGAGGCGATCTGGGGCCATTCGCGCTTCTCGATGCCCAGCTCCGTGACGGCGGGCGCCGCGATGAGGCAGCGGTCGATGATCTCGACCTCGTGCGAGCGGTGCTTGCGCAGGCCCGCGCGGCCCTCGGCGTCCACCGCGTACTGCACCCGCGTCCGCCACGCCGGGACCTCCCCCGCCGGCAGCTTGTCGCCCTCCGCCGGCATGACCGTGCCGTCCCAGCCCGCCTCCTCGGGGGTCAGGCCCGCGAGGCGCAGCAGTTGCTCGGCGATCACCTCGCCCTTGAGGCGGCGCTGCGCGCCCGGCTTGGCGTGCTGCCAGTCGCAGCCGCCGCACTTCCCCGGGCCGGAGAACGGGCAGGGGGCCGGCACCCGGTCCTTCGACGCCTCGATGATCTCCACGGCGTCCGCGCGCAGGAAGCGGGACGTCTCCTCGCCCTCGGTCACCCGCGCGACCACCCGCTCCCCCGGCAGCGCGTGCCGTACGAACAGCACCCGGCCCCCGCCCGTACGCGCCACGCAGTGCCCGCCGTGCGCGACCGGGCCCACCTCGACCTCGTACTCCTCGCCTACCAGCGATGATGCTTCGGTCTCTTGCGGCATGGCGGAGCGCTCCTGAGCTGGGGTGAGGGGGTGCAGCCCGTCAGTCTACTTGCCGCACCGCCGCTACTTCCGCGTCCCCGTCTTCTCCCGCCTCGGATGCACCACCGGCCCGCGCCGCACGGACCCCGGCGCGTTCCATTCGGCGCGCTTGCGGGCCCGGCGCTTCGCCGCCTCCGAGGAGTCGAGCTGCCAGGGCACCGAGGTGACCATCACGCCGGGAGTGAAGAGCAGCCGCCCCTTGAGGCGCAGCGCGCTCTGGTTGTGCAGCAGGTGCTCGTACCAGTGGCCGACCACGTACTCCGGGATGTAGACGCTGACCGCGTCGCGCGGGCTCTCCTTGCGGAGGCTCTTGACGTAGTCGATGATCGGCCGGGTGATCTCGCGGTAGGGCGAGTCGAGGACCTTGAGCGGTACGTCCATGCCGCGCCGCGACCACTCCTCCTGGAGCGCCTTCGTCTCGGCGGCGTCGACGCTGATGCTCAGCGCTTCGAGGGTGTCGGAGCGCATGAGCTTGGCGTACGCGAGGGCGCGCAGCGTCGGCTTGTGGACCTTGGACACGAGGACGATGGAGTGCACGCGAGAGGGGCGGACCGTCTCGTCGTCCGGGTCGTCCTCGACCGCGATCTCCTCGGCGACCCGGTCGTAGTGCTTGCGGATCGCGGTCATCGTCGCGTAGAAGATCACCATTCCGAGCAGCGCCACCCACGCGCCGTGCGTGAACTTCGTCAGCAGCACCACGACCAGGACCAGGCCGGTCAGGAACGCGCCGAAGGTGTTGATCGCGCGGGAGCGGACCATGTGGCGGCGCTTGGCGGGATCGGCCTCGGTCCGCAGGTGGCGGTTCCAGTGCCGCACCATGCCGATCTGGCTGAGGGTGAAGGACACGAAGACGCCGACGATGTAGAGCTGGATCAGCCGCGTCGAGTCCGCGCCGTAGATGTAGGTGAGCACGGCGGCCGCGCCCGCCAGCAGCACGATGCCGTTGGAGAACGCGAGGCGGTCGCCCCGCGTGTGCAGTTGGCGCGGCAGGTAGCGGTCCTGGGCGAGGATCGAGCCGAGCAGCGGAAAGCCGTTGTACGCGGTGTTGGCGGCCAGGAACAGCACGAGCGCCGTGGCCGCGGCCAGGATGATGAACAGCAGCGAGCCGTGGCCGAAGACCGCCTCCGCCACCTGCGAGATCACGGGGTTCTGGGTATAGCCGGAGCCCAGCGGCTTCCCGTTGTGCAGCAGGTCGGTGGCGGGGTTCTCGGCCATCCGCACCTTGGTGACCATGGCCAGCGCGATGATGCCGCAGAACATCGTGACGGCGAGGCCGCCCATCAGCGCGAGCGTGGTCGCCGCGTTCTTGCTCTTCGGCTTGCGGAAGGCGGGCACGCCGTTGCTGATCGCCTCGACGCCGGTGAGCGCCGCGCACCCCGAGGAGAAGGCCCGCAGCAGCAGGAAGATCAGGGCGACCCCGGCCAGGCCCTGGTGCTCGGCGTGGATGGTGTAGTCGGCGGTGGGGGCCTTCATGGTGTCGCCGAAGACGAGGCCGCGGACGACGCCCCACAGGATCATGAGGAAGACGCCGCCCACGAAGACGTACGTGGGGATGGCGAAGAGCTTCCCGGACTCCTTGACGCCGCGCAGGTTCATCACCGTGAGCAGCACGATGACGGTGATCGCGCAGAGCGTCTTGTGCTCGGCGACGAAGGGGATGGCGGAGCCGAGGTTCTCGATGCCGGAGGCGATGGAGACCGCGACGGTCAGCACGTAGTCGACGAGCAGGGCGCTGGCGACGGTGAGTCCGGCCTTGGCCCCGAGGTTGGTGGTGGCGACCTCGTAGTCGCCGCCGCCGCTCGGGTAGGCGTGCACGTTCTGCCGGTACGAGGCCACCACCGTGAACATCAGCACCACGACCGCGACGGCGATCCACGGGCTGAAGTGGTAGGCCGAGACGCCGGCCACGGAGAGCACGAGGAGCACTTCGCCCGGCGCGTACGCCACGGAGGACAGCGGGTCGGAGGCGAAGACGGGGAGCGCGACGCGCTTGGGGAGGAGCGTCTCCCCCAGCTTGTCGCTGCGCAGCGCTCGGCCGATGAGGATCCGTTTCGGCACGTCGGTCAGTTTGGACACGCAGAGGATCGTAAGCGCTGGCGATTACGGTCGCCCACCCGCCACCCATGGGCCATCCGGCCCGGTTCGCTTCCGGTGGCAGCACGGGGTCGCTCGGGGAACCGGGCGATGACCCCCGGGAGCCCCCCGGGGAGCGCTCGTGGGCCTCTCGCGCGCCCCGTACGCCCTGGGTGCGCCCCTGCCCGTACGCCCGCGAGTCCCCCACCCGTACACCCCGGACGCGCCTTCGCTCGTACGCCCCCGACGCGCACTCCCCGTACGGGCCCGGCCCCCCTGGCCAGGCCCGTACGTACGATCGCCGAGGCTCAGGCGGCCACCGTCGCGTGCAAGCGCGCCGGCAGGGTGCGGTGGCCGTTGGAGATGAACGACTCCACCGGGCGCAGCCCCTCCGGCGGGGTGGCGAGGGCGAGGTCCGGGAAGCGCTCGAAGAGCGCGGGCAGCGCGACCTCGGCCTCCAGCCGGGCGAGCGGCGCGCCGAGGCAGAAGTGGACGCCGTGGCCGAAGGCGAGGTGGTCCTTGTCGGCGCGGGTGAGGTCGAAGCGGTCGGCGTCCGCGCCGTGCTGCCCGGGGTCGCGGCCGGCCGCGGCGTAGGCGGCGATGATCGCGTCGCCCTTGCGGAGGGTGATGCCGCCGTCGAGTTCGATGTCCTCGACGGCGTAGCGCAGCGGCAGGTTGGCGACGGGCGCCTCGACGCGCAGCGCCTCCTCGATCACGTCGCCCCAGTCGGCCTTGCCGTCGCGGACGAGGGCGAGCTGGTCGGGGTGGGTGAGCAGCAGGTGGATGGCGTTGTCGAGGAGGTTGACGGTGGTCTCGTGGCCGGCGCCGACGACGAGCAACAGGGTGTCGACGAGCTCCTGCTCGCTGAGGCCCGCGCCGTCGTTCTCGTCGCGCGCGGAGATCAGCACGCTCGTCATGTCCTCGCCGGGGTGCTCGCGCTTGTGGGCCACGAGGGCGCCGAGGATCTCGTAGATACGGGCGTACGTGGCGGTGACCTCGGCCGCGTCGGCGGAGGTGTGGAAGATGGAGTCGACGCACTCGCGCAGGCCGTCGCGGGTGGCCTCGTCCTCGATGCCGAAGAGGTCGCAGATCACCTGGATCGGGATGGGGTAGGCGTAGCCCTCGCGGAGGTCCACGGTCTCGCCGTGCGGGGCCGCGGCGAGGCGGTCGAGGAGGCCGCCGGCGATCTCCTCGACGCGGGGGCGCAGGGCGGCCATGCGGCGGGCGGTGAACGCCTTGGCGATCAGGCCGCGCAGCCGCCGGTGGTCGCTGCCGTAGGCGGTGAACATGTTCCGCACCGCGACCCAGGTGAACAGCGGCCACTCGGGGGATATCTCACCGTTGATCCACGCGGGCCAGTGCTGCCGGGGGTCCTTGGAGATCCGCGGGTCGGTGAGGAGCTGCTTGAGCACGGCGGGGCTGCTCACCGCCCACGCCACCACGCCGTCAGGGAGCTCCACACGCGCCGCGGGCCCCTGCTCGCGGATTCGGGCGGCCTCGGCGTGGATGTCGCGGCCGGCGGGGTCGATTGCGACTGGGCAGGTCTGACGTTCCATCGGGTATCTCCAGGTGTCTCGTCGAACTGGTCGCGTACCGGGGCGGGCATCGGCGCCGGTACCGGGGGAAAGCGGGCGGGGAGCGCGGTGAGGGCGCGGTGGAAGGGGCCGGGCCGCCAGACGAGCCGGTCGGCGGGGACGGCGAGTTCGAGGTCGGGGACGCGGTCGAGAAGCTTCTCGACGGCGACGGCGGCGATCAGCCGGGCGGAGTCCTTGGCCGGGCAGGTGTGCGGGCCGGCGCTCCACGCGAGGTGGGCGCGGTTGCCGCCGCGCTGCTCGGAGACGAGGGCCGGGTCGTTGTTGGCGGCGGCGTAGCTGATCACGACGGGCTCGCCCGCGCGCAGCCGGACGCCGCCGAAGTCGAGGTCGTGCACGGGGTAGTGGACGCCGTAGTTGGCCATCGGCGGGTCGAGCCAGAGCACCTCGTCGAGGGCGTCCTCCACGGGCATGGCGCCGCCGGAGAGGTCGCCCGCGAACCGGTCGTCGGAGAGCAGCAGCCGCAGCGCGTTGGCGATGAGGTTCTGCTGCGGCTCGGTGCCCGCGCCCATCAGCACGACGAGCTGGTGGATCATCTCCTCGTCGCCGAGGTTGGCGGGGTGGGCCAGCAGCCAGGAGGTGACGTCCGCGCCGGGCTGCTCGCGCTTGAGGCCGATGAGTTCGATGAAGCTCTGGGTGGCCTGGGCGTTGGCGCGCTCGGCGTCGACGCCGTCGAAGATCGCGGACATGGCGCCGACAAGCCGCTCGCCGAGGGCGGGCGGGCAGCCGAAGAGCTGGTTGAAGACGAGCAGCGGCAGGACCTTGGCGTACGAGCCGAGGAGGTCGGCCTCCCCGTACGGGGCGAACCGGTCGATGAGCGTGTCGGCGCTGCGCTCGACGTAGCCGCGCAGGGCGGCGGGGTCGACGCGGCCGAGGCTGTCGGTGACGGCCTGGCGGAGCCGCCGGTGGGCCTCGCCGTCGGAGAAGAGGCAGTTCGGCCGGTAGCCCATCATCGGCACGACGGGGTTGTCGGGGGCGACCCGGCCGTCGGCGAGGGCGCGCCAGCGGCGGGCGTCCTTGGCGAACTTCTCGGGGCTGCGCAGGACTTCGAGGGCGGCGCGGTAGTCGGTGACGAGGGTGGCGTGCACCCCGGGCGACAGCTCCACGGGGGCGGTCGGCCCGTACCGGCGCAGCCGCTCGTAGACGGCGGACGGGTCGGCGGCGAAGTCGGGCCCGTACATCGGGGTGGGGCGCGGCTGGGCGAGCCCGGGGAGCGGGCCGGCGCCGGTATGGGCGGGGCAGCCCGGCGGCGGGGTGGCGCCGGTCTCGGGGCTGTAGGTCACGCGTACTCCTGGGCGGTACGGGTCTGGAGGTATTCGACGAGGGAGATCAGCGCGCGGGTGGAGGAGACCCGGTCCCGGGCGTCGCAGGTGACCAGCGGGGTCTCCGGGAGCAGGTCGAGGGCCTCGCGGATCTCCTCCTCGGGGTGCACGGGCGCGCCGTCGAAGTGGTTCACGGCCACGGCGTAGGGCAGGCCGTGCTCTTCCAGCAGCCCCATGACGTCGAAGGACTGCTCCAGGCGGCGGGTGTCGGCGAGGACGAGCGCGCCGAGGGCGCCGCGGGTCATGTCCTGCCAGAGCCGGGTGAAGCGTTTCTGCCCGGGCGCGCCGAACAGGTAGAGGACGAGGCTGTCGCTGAGCGTGAGGCGGCCGAAGTCCATGGCGACCGTGGTGGTGGTCTTGGACTCGGTGCCGGCGAGGTCGTCGAGGTGCGCGCCGGCCTGCGTCATCGTCTCCTCGGTGCGCAGCGGCCGGATCTCGGAGAGGGTGCCGACGAAGGTGGTCTTGCCGACCGCGAAGTGGCCCACGACCAGGAGTTTCGCGGCGGTGCGGACGCTGTGCCGCAGGTAGACGGCTCCGTCAGAGGCGAGCGCGGAGTCCATCGAGCACCTCCTGAAGGAGCTGGGCCTCGGGGAGCTGGGCCGAGGGGATGGGGGACCTGGTGGTGATATGCCCGCTGTCCACGAGGTCACCGAGCAGCACCTTGACGACGCTGACGGGCAGCATCAGGTGGCCGGAGACCTCGGCGACGGACAGGGCGCCGCCGAGGCAGAGGTCCATGAGCCTGCGCTTCTCGGGGCTGAGGCCGCCGAGCGGCCGGTCGCCGTGCGCCATGACCAGCGTGACGAGGTCGAAGGTGTTGCGGGTGGGGTAGGCGCGGCCGTCCGTGACGACGTACGGCCGCACGAGTCCCCTGTCGCGTCCGGGGTCGCGCCGGGGCGGGGTCATGCCGGGCTGCCGGTACCCAGCCAGGGGGCGTCCTGCCGGGGCGGACTGGTGAGTTCCTTGCCGAGCCGGTCGACGAGTTTCTGCATGCGGTAGGTGACGGCCTCCATGTCGACCTCGTCGCCGGCGGACACGGCGAGGTACGCGCCGGGGCCGGCGGCGATCAGGAAGACGTAGCCGTGCGCGAACTCGACGAGCGTCTGCCGCCAGGGGCTCTCCTCGCGCGCGCAGAACTCGCTGGTGGAGCGGCTGATCGACTGGAGTCCGGAGAGGCCGGCGGCCTGCCGCTCGGCCTCGTCGCGGCCGATGCCCTGGGAGTGGGCGCGGAGCATGCCGTCCGCGGAGAGCAGGATCGCGTGCCGGGCCTCCGGCATCTTCACGACCTCGTCGAGCATCCAGCCCAGCTCGTTGTTCATGTGGTCGTTCACGCGTGGGGGTTCCCTTCGTCTTCGGTGGCGTCGGCGGCGCTGCGGCCGGACCTCGTGCCGCGGGCGAACGCGCCCATGCGGCGGGCGGTCTCCTCCGCGGTCCTCTCCCGCGGGGGCTCCGCGACGGGCGCCTGGTGGCCGGACTCGTCGTACTGGCCGGGCTCGCTGTGCCGGCCGTGCTCGCTGTACGGGCTGTGCTGGCCGTATCCGGCGGCGGGTCCGTCCTGCCGCTGTGGCGCGGCCTGCCTGCGGCGCCGCTTGGGCAGGCCGCCCGCGGTGGCGCCGTGCACCGCGCCGGGCCGGTCCGCGTGCGAGGCGTACGGGCCCGGGGGCGGTGCCTGGGTCTCGTACGGGCCCTGGAGCCGTGCCGGGCTCTCGTACGAACCCTGGGGGGCCGCCGGGCTCTCGTACGAATCCTGGGACGCCGCCGGGCTCTCATACGGGCCCTGAGGCGCCGCCGGGGCGCCGAGCGGGTCCGCCGCGGGCGCCGGGGCCGGTACGCGCCGGGAGGGGCGCGGCCGCTCGGGCGGCGGGGCCGCGGCGGCCGGCGCGTCGGCGTCGAGGTGGGTGAGCAGGGCGCTGGGCAGGAAGAGCACCGCCCGGACGCCGCCGTAGGGCGAGCGGGTGTCGACGGAGACGCTGAAGCCGTAGCGGGCGGCGAGGACGCCGATGACGGCGAAGCCGAACTGCGGCGGGTCGCCGAGCCGCGACACGTCGGGGACGCGCTCGCCGCTGAGCAGCGCCGTGGCCTGCTGGACCTCCTGGCCGTCCATGCCGACGCCGGCGTCGTCGATGACGACGCACGCGCCGTTGTGCACCGGCTGGAGGCCGACCTCGACGGTGGTGTTGGGCTGCGAGTGGCGGGCCGCGTTGTCGAGGAGTTCGGCGACGGCCAGCACGACGGGCTCCACGGCGCGGCTGACGACGGCGATGTCGGCCTGGCTGTGGACCTGGACGCGGCGGTAGTCGCGGATGCGGGACTTCGCGCCGCGCACCACGTCGGTCAGGGCGGACGCGGCGCGCTGGCGGCCGGGCCAGGAGCCGCAGAGCACGGCGATGGCCTGGGCGCGGCGGCCGAACTGCGAGTTGGCGTGGTCGATCTCCAGCAGGTCGCGGAGCACGTCGGGGTTGTCGTGCCGGTCCTGCATGTCGGAGATGGAGAGCTGCTGTTCGTGGGCGAGCCCCTGGAGGGCGCGCATCGACGCCTTCAGGGCCGCCTTGGCCGACTGCTCGGCGCGCGCCTTGGCCTTGTCCCCGGCCTGCCGGAAGAGGTCCAGCACGGTCTGCAGGCTGTGCGCGTACGGGGTGCCGGTGAGCCGCTGGTCGAGCAGGCCGGGTGGGGGGACCGGCTGGTTGGCGGAGTCCTCGACCGCCCGGAGCCGGACCGTGGCCAGGTGGTGCAGTTCCTCGTCCCGGGCCCGCAGGCTGCTCTCCAGAGCGGCGGCGCGCTTGCGGACGCCCGCGGTGATCTGCCGTTGCCGGACCAGCAGGACGAGGGTCACCACCAGAGCGGCCGCCAGGCACCAGACCACCGCCGCCGGTATGTGATCAGTCATCAATTCCTCAGGAGCAAAGGGGACATGAGCATGGGGGGAGACAGGTCGGCGTCCCGGCGTCCGCCCGCGGACGGAACGCGATGATCATCCTAACCACCCCCGTGACCGTGTGTCCGAGTCTCGTCACAACGTATGGATGGAGGCAGTGGCCGCGATCCCAGGTAGCGTGGTCGCCGAAACGGCACGGCCGACCGGCACTGCCCCGTGGTGGCCCCGGCAGGGGCTCGGAAGGATGATGAACGATGGCTGCCCACATCACAGCACTCAGGGAAGGTGCGAGGTAAGGGCGTATGCACATCGTCATCATGGGCTGCGGCCGCGTGGGATCCGCCCTCGCACAGACCCTTGAGCAGCAGGGCCACACCGTCGCGGTCGTCGACCAGGACCCGACGGCGTTCCGGCGGCTCGGCGCCGGCTTCGGCGGCCGTCGGGTGACCGGCGTCGGCTTCGACCAGGACACCCTGCGCGAGGCGGGCATCGAGGAGGCCGGCGCCTTCGCCGCGGTCTCCAGCGGCGACAACTCCAACATCATCGCGGCCCGGGTGGCGCGCGAGATGTTCTCCGTCGAGAATGTCGCGGCCCGCATCTACGACCCCCGGCGCGCCGAGGTCTACCAGCGCCTGGGCATCCCGACCGTGGCCACAGTGCGGTGGACCGCCGACCAGATGCTGCGCCGGCTGCTGCCGTCCGGCGCGGAGCCGCTGTGGCGGGACCCCAGCGGCGGAGTGCAGCTCGCCGAGGTGCCCACCTCCGACGCGTGGGTCGGCCACAAGGTCAGCAGGCTCCAGGAGGAGACCGGGGTGCGCGTCGCGTTCATCACCCGGCTGGGCGAGGCGATCCTGCCGACCTCGCAGACGGTCCTCCAGGAGGGCGACCTGGTGCACGTGATGATGCGCACCGACGAGGTCGGTCAGGTCGAGGCGGCGTTCTCGGACGGGCCCGAGGAGGGCCACCGGTGAACGCCGCGCACGACGCGGCCGCCGGGCCGCAGGCCGCCGGCGCGGGCCAGCGCCGGGCGTGCCCACAAGCGAACGGAGAGGTGCTGTGAGGGTCGCTATTGCCGGTGCCGGAGCGGTGGGCCGCTCCATCGCGGGCGAGCTGCTGGAGAACGGGCACGAGGTGCTGCTCATCGACAAGACGCCCACCGCCATCTCGGTGGAGCGGGTGCCGCAGGCGGAGTGGCTGCTGGCCGACGCCTGCGAGATCACCTCGCTGGACGAGGCGGCGTTGCAGCGCTGCAACGTGGTGATCGCGGCGACGGGCGACGACAAGGTGAACCTCGTCGTCTCGCTGCTCGCCAAGACGGAGTACGGCGTGCCGCGGGTCGTGGCCCGCGTGAACAACCCGAAGAACGAGTGGCTGTTCAACGAGTCCTGGGGCGTCGATGTCGCCGTCTCCACGCCGCGGCTGATGTCCGCGCTGGTCGAGGAGGCCGTGAGCGTCGGCGACCTGGTGCGGCTGATGCGCTTCAGCCAGGGCGACGCCAACCTCGTCGAGCTGACGCTGCCGCCGGAGGCGGCCCTGGCCGGCACCCGCGTCGGCGACGTGGACTGGCCGGAGGACACCTCCCTGGTCACCATCATCCGCGGCAACCGGGTGCTCACGCCGAGCCAGGAGGACGCCCTGGAGGCCGGCGACGAACTGCTCTTCGTGGCCGCGCCCGCGCGCGAGGAGCAGTTGGAGGACCTGCTGTCGGTCCGCCGCGAGGACGCGTCGGCCTGAGGGCCCGCGCCGGCGCCCGTACGCCCGTACGCGCGCCCGTGCCCGTACCAACGCGTGTGCCCCCGGAAACCGGTCGGTTTCCGGGGGCACACGTCGTCTGCGAGCCGTACGGGCCTCAGCGCCGGTGGCGCGCCTGGCCGCGGGGCCGGGGCTCGGCGCCGGTCGCGACGACGGCGTCGGGAGCGGCACCGTCGGCGGCGGAGGGGGCACCGTCGGCGGCGGGGGCGGTGCGCCCGGCGGCCTCCGCCTTCTCTGCGGATTCCATCTCCGCGATCACATCGATCGGCGGCGGCGCCTTGGCCAGGAAGATCCACGTCAGGTAGACGCAGAGCAGGAACGGCGGGATGCCGAGCGCGACCTTGACCCAGCCCAGGTGCGTGGCGTCGCTCCACCAGTACAGCGGGAAGAGGATCGCCGACTTGGCGAAGAGGATCAGCCCCCACGCCCAGGTGGACTTGGTGTACGCGCGGAAGCGGCCCGGGTTGCGGGTGCGCCAGGAAAGGTTCTCCTTGAGCACCGGGCCGAGCAGCACCCCGATGAGCGGGAAGCGGGCCAGCGCCGAGACGATGTACGCGACGGCCAGGCCCAGCGTGTAGAGCATGCCCGGCAGGTAGAAGTTCTTGGCGTCGCCGGACATCATCGCGAAGATCGCGCCGAAGGCGACCCCGAAGACGCCGCTGAGCGCGTGCTTGAGGGTCTGCCGGCGCACCAGGCGGGCCGCCGCGAGCACCGCGGTGAGCGCCAGGGACGCGATGGCGGCGGAGTGGATGTCCCGGTTGATCGTGTAGATCAGGACGAAGACCAGGCCGGGCACGGTGGTGTCCACCATGCCCCACACGCCGCCGAACGCCTCCAGCAGCGCCGTGTCGGCCGCCGCCTTGCCGGGCGCCGCCCGATCGTGCGCGCCGGGGTCCTCATCGGTGGTGGTCGGCTTGTCGGAAGACGGCACCGGCTACTCCTGTCCGAGCGGTCGGAGTTCGTATTTGGGGTTGAAGAGCACCCGGCGTCCGTGGCTCATGGAGATGCGGCCGGAGGCGATCAGCTTGCGGCCGGGTTCGATCCCGACGATGGAGCGGCGGCCCAGCCACACCACGTCGAGCGCGGCGGACCCGTCGAACAGCTCGGCCTCCAGCGCGGGCACGCCGGCCCGGGGCCGCAGCGTGACCGTGCGGAGAGTGCCCGTGACCTTGACTATCTGGCGGTCGTCGCAGTCGCAGATCCGGGTGCAGCCGGTGGACTGGGTGTCCTGCTGGAGCTCGGCGGAGTGCAGCTCCTCCTGGGAGGTGGACAGCCGGTCGAGCATCCGGCGGAAGCGGCCGGTCGGCTTCTCGGTTCGGGGTACGGCACTCATACAGCCAGCGTACCGGGGGCGGCCCGCGCGATCGCCCCGTGTCACTGCTCGAAGCGGTATCCCATGCCGGGCTCGGTGACGAAGTGCTTGGGGTGCGACGGATCGGCCTCCAGCTTGCGGCGGAGCTGGGCCATGTAGACCCGCAGATAGTTGGTCTCGGTGCCGTAGGAGGGGCCCCAGACCTCCTGGAGGAGCTGCTTCTGGCTGACCAGCCGGCCGGTGTTGCGGACCAGGACCTCCAGCAGGTGCCACTCGGTGGGCGTGAGGCGTACGTCCCGGCCGCCGCGGTTGACCTTCTTGGCGGCCAGGTCGACGGTGAAGCCCTCGGTCTCCACGACGACGGCGTCGCCGGGGGTGCCGACCGGCTCGGCGCGGCGTACGGCGGCGCGCAGCCGGGCGAGCAGTTCGTCCATGCCGAAGGGCTTGGTGACGTAGTCGTCGGCCCCGGCGTCCAGCGCCTCCACCTTCTCGTCGGAGGTCTGGCGGGCGGAGAGGACCAGGATGGGGACGCGGGTCCAGCCGCGCAGGCCCCGGATGACCTCGACGCCGTCCATGTCGGGCAGGCCGAGATCGAGGATGATCACGTCGGGGTGGCGGGCGGCGGCGAGCTGGAGGGCGGTCGCGCCGTCGGGGGCCGCGTCCACGTCGTACTTCCGTGCCTTCAGATTGATCACGAGGGCGCGGACGATCTGCGGCTCGTCATCCACCACGAGCACCCGGTTCATTCGGTGGCCCGCCTTTCTGGGGTTGTCCTGTCGGTGATGGGGTTCACCTGTCGGTGAGAGGGATCATGAGACGGCCTGGGCCGGGAGGTCCGGGCGTACGGGCGGGCGGCCGGGCGCGGCCCGCAGGGTGAGCACCATGGTCATGCCCCCGCCGGGGGTGTCCTCCGCGGTGAGGGTGCCGCCCATGGCCTCGGCGAAGCCGCGGGCGACCGCGAGGCCGAGGCCGACGCCCGCACCGCGCGGTGCGTCACCATAGCGCTGGAACGGCTCGAAGATGCGGTCCTTGGCGCTGTCCGGGACGCCGGGGCCGCGGTCGGCGACGCGCACCTCGACCCGTACGCCGAGCGCGCTGGCGGACACCAGTACGGGCGCGTCGTCGGGGCTGTACTTGACGGCGTTCTCGACGAGGTTGGCGACGCTGCGCTCCAGCAGCCCGGGGTCGACGGCGACCATGGGCAGCGTCTCGGGGATGTCGAGGGTGACGCTGCCCTCCGGTACGCCGCCGAGCGCCATCGGCACCACCTCGTCGAGGTCGATCTCGCGGATCAGCGGGGTGACGGTGCCGGTCTGGAGCCGGGACATGTCCAGGAGGTTGCCGACGAGGTGGTCGAGGCGGTCGGCGCCGTCCTCGATGCCCGCGAGCAGCTCCGCCTCGTCCTCCTCGGACCAGGCGACGTCGTCGGAGCGGAGCGAGGTGACGGCGGCCTTGATGCCGGCCAGCGGGGTGCGCAGGTCGTGGCTGACGGCGGCGAGCAGGGCGGTGCGGATGCGGTTGCCCTCGGCGAGCTCCTGGGCCCGTTCGGCCTCGCCGACCAGGCGCTGCCGGTCGAGTACGACCGCGGCCTGGGCGGCGAAGGCGGCGAGCACCCGGCGGTCCTCGGCGGGCAGCACCCGACCGGAGAGGGCGAGCGCCATGTGGTCGCCGACGGGCATGTCGACGTCGGCCTCCTCGGGGCGGGTCAGCGTCCGGGGGCCGACGCTGCCCGCGCAGGTCCACGGCTCGACGTCGCCGGCCCGCTCCAGCAGCGCCACGGACTCCATCGCGAAGGTCTCGCGGACCCGCTCCAGGAGCGCGTCGAGGCTGGTCTCGCCACGCAGCACGCTGCCCGCGAGGAAGGAGAGGATCTCGGACTCGGCGCGCAGCCGGGCGGCCTGGTGCGTACGGCGGGCGGCGACGTCCACGACGGAGGCCACCGACACGGCCACCGCGAAGAAGATCACGATGGCGACGATGTTCTGCGGGTCCTGGACGGTGAGGTTGTGCGTCGGCGGGGTGAAGTAGAAGTTCAGCAGCAGTGAGCCGACGGCGGCGGAGGCGAGGGAGGGCAGCAGTCCGCCGAGTATCGCGGCGAGCACGGTCAGGAAGAGGAAGAGCAGCACGTCGTTGGCGAGCCCCGGGCCGTCGTCCTCCAACTGGGTGAGGAAGAGCGAGAGCAGGATCGGGGCGATGACGCCGGCGCACCAGCCCGCGACGATGCGCGGGCGGCCGAGCCGGGTGCCGCGGGACACCGGCAGGCCGCGGCCCTTGGCGGCCTCCTCGTGGGTGACGATGTGCACGTCGAGGTCGGGGCCGGAGTCGCGGGCGACGGTCTGGCCGACGCCGGGCCCGAAGATGTACTGCCAGTTCTTGCGCCGGCTGGAGCCGAGCACGATCTGGGTGGCGTTGACGCCGCGCGCGAACTCCAGCAGCGAGCTGGGTATGTCGTCCCCGATGACGTGGTGGAACGTGCCGCCGAGGTCCTCGACCAGGGTGCGCTGGACGGCCAGCTCCTTCGGCGAGGCGGAGGTCAGCCCGTCGCTGCGGGCGATGTAGACGGCGAGGACCTCGCTGCCGGAGCCCTTGGCGGCCATCCGGGCGGCGCGCCGGATGAGGGTGCGGCCCTCGGGCCCGCCGGTGAGGCCGACGACGATGCGCTCGCGGGCCTGCCAGATGGTGGAGACGCTGTGCTCGGTGCGGTACTGGCGCAGGTACTCGTCCACGCGGTCGGCGGTCCACAGCAGGGCCAGCTCGCGCAGCGCGGTGAGGTTGCCGGGCCGGAAGTAGTTGGAGAGGGCGGCGTCCACCTTGGCGGACTTGTATATGTTGCCGTGCGCCATGCGGCGGCGCAGCGCCTGCGGCGACATGTCGACCAGCTCGATCTGGTCCGCGCGGCGCACGACCTCGTCGGGCACGGCCTCGCGCTGGCGGACGCCCGTGATGGACTCGACGACGTCGCCGAGCGATTCGAGGTGCTGGATGTTGACGGCGGAGATCACGTCGATGCCCGCCTGGAGCAGTTCCTCCACGTCCTGCCAGCGCTTGGTGTTGCGGGAGCCGGGGACGTTGGTGTGCGCGAGCTCGTCGACGAGGGCGACGGCGGGGCGGCGGGCGATGACGGCGTCGACGTCCATCTCGGGGAAGACGGTCCCCCGGTATTCGAGCTCGCGGCGGGGCACCTCCTCCAGGCCGTGCAGCATGACCTCGGTGCGCGGGCGGTCATGGCACTCCACGAAGCCGACGACGACGTCGGTGCCGCGCTCCACGCGGCGGTGGGCCTCCGACAGCATCGAGTACGTCTTGCCGACCCCCGGTGCCGCCCCCAGATAGATCCGAAGCTTGCCGCGTCCCATGGCCCCATTTTCTGTCCCGGGCCGACTCTGCGCCCTGTTTATCTCCACGCACTGTCGACCTTACGGCCAAGGATTCGGACAAATGCCCTGGGGGACGGTGTGCGGCCGGGTATTGACGCAGCTCTGACGCCGAGGCCGCGGGGCGCGGCGGGGGTACGGCCACGGGGGCGCACCGGGGTCGTGCCGCACGTCCGGCCGGGGTACGGCCGGGGTACGGCCACGGGCGCGCACCGGGGGTGTGCCGCGCCTCCGGCCGCGGCTCTGCCGGGGGCCCGCCGGAGCTCGGCCCCGGTGTCTGACCGGGCGCTGCCCGGGGTGGCCCGGCCGCACGTAATTCGGCTGCCCCTGCCGCCCGGCGCTGCCAGGATGCCCCGTATGGCTGACGTACGTACCGCGCATACGGCGGATCTGGACCCGGCGACCCTGAAGGCCGTACGGGCACTGCTCGACGACGCCTTCGACGGCGACATGTCGGACGAGGACTGGGACCACACGCTCGGCGGGGCACATGTGCTGCTGTGGGAGGACGGCGAACTGATCGGGCACGGCGCGGTCGTACGCCGCCAGTTCCTGCACGCCGGCCGGGCCGTGCGGGCCGGCTACGTGGAGGGCGTGGGCGTACGGGCCGACAAGCGCGGCCGGGGCCACGGCTCCGCGGTGATGGACGAGGCGGAACGGCTGCTGCGCGGCGGCTTCGAGCTGGGCGCGCTCTCCGCCTCCGACGACGCCGTCGGCTTCTACGCCGCCCGCGGCTGGCGGCTCTGGCCCGGCACCACCTCGGTCGTCGGGCCCCGGGGCATCGAGCGGCTGCCGGACGAGGAGGGCGGCGTCTTCGTCCTGCCCCTGTCCGCGGAGCTGACGTTCGACGGCGACCTGGCGTGCGACTGGCGCTCGGGGGACGCCTGGTAGCGGGGCTGCCGCCGCCGATGGCCGGGGCGGTACGGCCGCGGGGCCGGGGCTTCAGCGCTCCCCCACCGGAGCCGGGCGCGGGCCGCGGTCGCGGCGGCCCAGCAGGCCCGCGAGGCCCTGACGGGTAGCGGCGAGCACGACGCGGTCCAGTGGGGGCACGTCAAGAGTGCCGTGCGAGCCCCCGCGCCGCTCGGGGCCGCGGGGGCTCGGGCCGTCCGAGGGCTCAGTTCTTGGTGAGCTTCTGGAGGGCGATGTTGAGTTCGAGGACGTTGACACGGGGGTCGCCGAGGAAGCCCGCGATGCGGCCCTCGGTGTGGTCGGCGACCAGGTCGGCGACCTTGTCCTCGGGGAGGTGGTTGGCCTTGGCGACGCGCTCGGTCTGGAGCTTGGCGTAGGCCGGGGAGATGTCCGGGTCGACGCCGGAGGCGGAGGCGGTGAGGGCGTCCGGGGGGACCGCGGCCGGGGAGACGCCGTTGAACTCGGCGACGTCCTTGCGGCGTTGCTCCACCGAGGCGAGGAGGACCTTGCTGTCGGCGGCCAGGTTGGAGGCGCCCGAGACGGTGAGGCTGTACTGGGTGTTCTCGGTGTTGGGGCCGGCCGCGGAGGGGCGGGGCTGGAAGTACTTCGGGTCGGGCAGCGGGTTCCCGTCCTTGTCCTTCTTGTCGAGGGTGTAGGTCTGGCCCAGGAGCGAGGAGCCGGCGGGCCTGCCGGCGGCCTTCACCTCGGAGCCGTTGGCCTTGTCGTGGAAGGCCGTCTGCGCGATGCCGGTGACGACCAGCGGGTAGATCACGCCGCAGACCAGGGTGAGCACGAGCATGGCGCGCAGGCCGGCGCCCAGGAGCCGGACCGTGCCGCGTAGGGAGTTGTTCATGACGTCACCCGATGCCAGGGATGAGGGAGATGAGCAGGTCGATGATCTTGATGCCGATGAACGGGGCGACGAGCCCGCCGAGCCCGTACAGGCCGAGGTTGCGGCGGAGCATGGAGTCGGCGCTCATCGGCCGGTAGCGGACGCCCTTGAGGGCGAGCGGCACCAGGGCCACGATGATCAGGGCGTTGAAGATGACCGCCGAGAGGATCGCGGACTGCGGTGAGTGCAGGCTCATGATGTTGAGCTTGTCGAGGCCCGGGTAGGCCACCGCGAACATCGCCGGGATGATCGCGAAGTACTTCGCGACATCGTTGGCGATCGAGAACGTCGTCAGCGCGCCGCGGGTGATCAGGAGCTGCTTGCCGATCTCGACGATCTCGATGAGCTTGGTGGGGTTGGAGTCCAGGTCCACCATGTTCCCGGCCTCCTTGGCGGCCGAGGTGCCGGTGTTCATGGCCACGCCGACGTCGGCCTGGGCCAGCGCGGGGGCGTCGTTGGTGCCGTCGCCGGTCATCGCGACGAGCTTGCCGCCCGCCTGCTCCCGCTTGATCAGCGCCATCTTGTCCTCGGGCGTGGCCTCGGCGAGGAAGTCGTCGACGCCCGCCTCCTCGGCGATCGCCTTGGCCGTCAGCGGGTTGTCGCCCGTGATCATGACGGTCTTGATGCCCATCCGGCGCAGTTCGTCGAACCGCTCCCGCATGCCCTCCTTGACGACGTCCTTGAGGTGGATGACGCCCAGGACGCGCGCCCCGACCGCGTCTTCGAGGGCGACCAGCAGCGGCGTGCCGCCCGCCTCGGAGATCGTCTCGGTGAGCCGCTGGGCGTCCTCGGCGACGGTGCCGCCGCGCTCCCGTACCCACGCGATGATCGAACCGGAGGCGCCCTTGCGGACCTTGCGGGCCACCCCGTTCTCTTCGAGGTCGACGCCGGACATCCGGGTCTGAGCCGTGAACGGCACCCACTCGGCGTGCTCCAGCTCGCCCTCGTGGCGCTCCCGGAGCCCGTACTCCTCCTTGGCGAGTACGACGATCGAGCGGCCCTCCGGCGTCTCGTCGGCGAGCGAGGAGAGCTGGGCGGCGTCCGCGACCTCGGCCGCCGTGGCGCCCTTGACCGGTACGAACTCGGCGGCCTGGCGGTTGCCGAGGGTGATGGTGCCGGTCTTGTCGAGCAGCAGCGTGGAGACGTCGCCCGCGGCCTCGACGGCGCGCCCGGACATCGCCAGGACGTTGCGCTGCACGAGGCGGTCCATGCCCGCGATGCCGATCGCGGAGAGCAGCGCGCCGATGGTGGTCGGGATGAGGCAGACCAGCAGGGCGGCGAGCACGATCATCGTCTGCTCGGCCTTGGCGTAGATCGCGAAGGGCTGGAGGGTGACGACGGCGAGCAGGAAGACGATGGTGAGCGAGGCGAGCAGGATGTTGAGCGCGATCTCGTTCGGCGTCTTCTGCCGGGCCGCGCCCTCGACCAGGTTGATCATGCGGTCGATGAAGGTCTCGCCCGGCTTCGTGGTGATCTTGATGACCACGCGGTCGGAGAGGACCTTGGTGCCGCCGGTGACCGCGGACCGGTCGCCGCCGGACTCGCGGATGACCGGCGCCGACTCGCCCGTGATGGCGGACTCGTCGACGGACGCGACGCCCTCGACGACATCGCCGTCGCCGGGGATGATGTCGCCCGCCTCGCAGACGACGAGGTCGCCGATCCGCAGGTCGGTGCCGGGCACCTGCTCCTCGGCGGAGCCGTTCAGACGGCGCGCGACGGTGTCCGTCTTGGCCTTGCGCAGGGTGTCCGCCTGCGCCTTGCCGCGGCCCTCGGCGACGGCCTCCGCCAGGTTGGCGAAGAGCACGGTCAGCCACAGCCAGACGGTGATCGCCCAGCCGAACCAGTCGCCGGGGTCGGTGAGGGCGAGGGCGGTGGTGATCACCGAGCCCACCTCGACCACGAACATCACCGGGGACTTGATCATCACCCGCGGATCGAGCTTGCGGCACGCGTCCGGGAACGACTTCAGCAGCGCCTTCGGGTCGAAGATGCCGCCGGCGACGCGGCCCTGCTCCGCCTCCGCCGAGTGGGGCGGCGCGCCCCCTTCGGGCGTGCGTACGGGTGTCGAAGTGGACATGGGGTCCTCAACAGAAGTGTCTACGGGGCTCATGACAGTCCCTCCGCCATCGGCCCGAGGGCCAGCGCCGGGAAGTAGGTGAGACCGGTGATGATCAGGATCACGCCGACCAGCAGCCCCGCGAAGAGCGGCTTGTGCGTGCGCAGCGTGCCGGCCGTCTCGGGCACCGGCCGCTGCTCGGCGAGCGAGCCGGCCAGGGCCAGCACGAACACCATCGGCAGGAAGCGGCCGAGCAGCATCGCGAGGCCGATCGTGGTGTTGTACCAAGGGGTGTTGGCGTTGAGGCCGGCGAAGGCGGAGCCGTTGTTGTTGGCGCCGGAGGTGAAGGCGTACAGCACCTCGGAGAAGCCGTGCGCGCCGCTGTCGCGGACCGAGTTCGCCGCGGTGTTCAGGATCGAGTCCGGCGGTCCGGCGAGCGCCATCGACAGTGCCGTGAAGCCCAGCACCAGGGTCGGCGTGATGAGGATGTAGCACGCGGCCAGCTTGATCTCGCGGGTGCCGATCTTCTTGCCGAGGTATTCGGGGGTGCGGCCGACCATCAGCCCCGCGATGAAGACCGCGATGATCGCCATCACGAGCATGCCGTACAGGCCGGAGCCGACGCCGCCGGGCGCGATCTCGCCGAGCATCATGCCGAGCAGCGTGATGCCGCCGCCGAAGCCGGTGTACGAGGAGTGGAAGGAGTCCACCGCGCCGGTGGACGTGAGCGTGGTGGCGACCGCGAAGATAGACGAGCCGCCGACGCCGAACCGCTGCTCCTTGCCCTCCATCGCGCCGCCCGCGGCCTGCAGGGCCGGGCCGCCGTGGTGGAACTCGGTCCACATCATCAGCGCCGTGAAGCCGAGCCAGATCAGGCCCATGGTGGCGAGGATCGCGTACCCCTGCCGGACGTTGCCGACGAGCTTGCCGAAGGTGCGGGTCAGCGCGAACGGGATGACCAGGATCAGGAACGGCTCGAAGAGGTTCGAGAGGCCGTTGGGGTTCTCGAAGGGGTGGGCGGAGTTGGCGTTGAAGTAGCCGCCGCCGTTGGTGCCCAGCTCCTTGATGACCTCCTGCGAGGCCACGGCGCCGCCGTTGACCTGCTGGGTACCGCCGGTGAGCTGCCCGATCTCATGGATTCCGGCGAAGTTCTGGATGGCGCCGCACGCGACGAGGACGAGCGCGCCGATGACCGCGATGGGGATCAGGATACGGACGGTGCCGCGCACCAGGTCGGCCCAGAAGTTGCCGAGGTTCCCGGTGCGGGAGCGGGCGAAGCCCCGTACGAGCGCGATGGCGACGGCGATGCCGACGGCCGCGGAGACGAAGTTCTGCACCGCGAGGCCGAGCGTCTGGACGGCGTGGCCCATGGCCTGCTCGCCCGAGTACGACTGCCAGTTGGTGTTGGCGACGAACGACGCCGCGGTGTTGAACGCCTGGTCCGGGCTGATCGCGTGGAAGCCGAGCGAGAGGCCCTTGGGCAGGACGCCCTGGGCCCGCTGGAGCAGGTAGAGGAGGAGCAGGCCGACGGCGGAGAAGGCGAGCACCCCGCGCAGATACGCGGGCCAGCGCATTTCGGCCGTCGGGTTCGCGCCGATGCAGCGGTAGATCCACTTCTCTACGCGCAGGTGCTTGGTGGAGCTGTAGACGGCGGCCATGTAGTCGCCGAGCGGACGGTAGACCAGAGCCAGCGCCACGAACAACGCGAGCAGTTGGAGGACTCCGGCGAGGACGGGGCTCATATCTGTGCTCAGAACCTCTCCGGGAAGACGAGGGCTATGACGAGGTAGCCCAGCAGGGCGACGGCGACGACGAGGCCGACGATGTTCTCGGCGGTCACAGCTTCGTCACCCCCTTGGCGACGAGGGCCACCAGCGCGAAGACCGCGATCGTGGTGACGACGAAGGCCACGTCGGCCATCGTGTGCTCCTAGAGGTTCGGATATGAACGGACCTCTAGAGGAAACCTCCGTTTCGGGCACCCGAATGACCCGTTGACGCCTCCCTTACGGCCATTAGCGCCTCGTTGACGTAATTCATACGCAGCCGTCCCAGACCTGCGAAAACGCCGATGGGCCGGACCCCTCGAAAGGGAATCCGGCCCATCGGAACGTTCAAATCCGGCCGCGGAACGGCTGCCGAACGGTCGGTGAACCGCCCGTACGCGACCGCCCGTCGGCGCGGTCGCGAGCAGCGCGGCCCGAGCCCGTCAGCGCACGCGCGAGCGGCGCCGCCCCGGACCCGTCAGCGCACCTCGGTGATCTCCGGACCGCGCTGGAGGCGGTCCACCCCGCCCGCGAAGCGCGAGCCCTCGGCCTCCTCCTGCTGCACGCCGTCGGGCATCATCTGGGCGTCGTCCGGGAGCTTCAGGACGATCGGGTCCCGCGGCGCCATCGGGGCGTCGCCGCGCACCACGACCGTGTCCTGGAAGATCTGCTCCAGCAGCCCCGCCGTCTCGGGCTGGACCGCGCCCTGGCCCGAGATCACCCCGCGCAGGAACCAGCGCGGCCCGTCGACGCCGACGAACCGTACGAGCTGCACGCCGTTGGTGCCGTCCGGGAGTTGTACGGGCACCTGGGCGCGCAGCTCCCAGCCGAGCGGCCCCTCGACCTCGTCGACGACGCCGCCCTGCTGCGTGATGCCGCTCGCGATCTCGTCCCGCACCTCGCGCCAGATGCCCTCGCGCTTGGGGGCGGCGAACGCCTGGAGCTGCACCGCGCTGTCCCGCAGCACCAGCGTCGCGGCGACGATGGCGTCGCCCGCGACCTCGACCCGCAGCTCCATGCCCTCGACCCCGGGCACGAAGATGCCGCCCAGGTCCACCCGGCCCTCGCCGGGGTCCCGGACCTCGCTGATGTCCCAGGGACCGTCGGGGCGCGGCCCCGGCGGCAGACCGGCCGGGGCCTCGGCCGAGGCGCCCTGGGCGTCCGTACCGGACTCCCCGTCCTGCTCCTCGGGGGTCACGCCGTCGTCGAGCTGGTCGACGGTCTCCTCGCTGCCCTTGCGGCGACGACCGAACACGTCACTGTCCTTCCCGGTCGGCTACGACCGAAGCGAATCCATTCCCACCCGTTGCACCGCCCACGGCGGCATGGCCGCCGGTGGACCCCAGGCCGCCCTCGGCCCGCGCCGAGCCGGGAAGCTCCGCCACCTCGTGGAAGCGCACCTTCTCGACCCGCTGGACGACCAGTTGGGCGACCCGGTCGAGCCGCTCGAACCGCACGCTCTCGCGCGGGTCCAGATTGACCACGATCACTTTGATCTCTCCACGGTACCCGGCATCAATGGTCCCCGGGGCGTTCACCATGGAGACCCCGCAGCGGGCCGCCAGGCCCGAGCGGGGGTGCACGAAGGCCGCGTACCCGTCGGGCAGCGCGACCGACACTCCGGTGGGCAGCACGGCGCGCTCGCCGGGGGCCAGCACGGCGGCCTCGGTGGTGACGAGATCGCACCCGGCGTCGCCGGGGTGCTCGTACGCGGGCACCGGGACCGCGGGGTCCACCCGGCGGATCAGCACATCGAGCGGGTCATGGGTCACGGGTTCACCTCGAAAGCGCGCGCGACCTTCAACTGGTCGGGGTCGGCGAGGGCGGCGTCGATCTCGGCGGGGCGGCCGTTGTCCATGAAGTGGTCCACCTTCACCTCGATGAAGAGGGCGTCGGCGCGCACCGCGACGGGCCCGTCCGGGCCGCCGATCCGGCCGGTCGCCGTGGAGTAGATCTTGCGGTCGGCCACGGCCACGGCCTCGGCTTCGAGGTGCAGCACGGTTCCCACGGGCACGGGCCGGACGAAGTCGGTCTCCAGCCGCCCCGTCACCGCGATCACCCGCAGCAGCCAGTTCAGCGTGCCGAGCGTCTCGTCCAGCGCGCTGGCCAGCACGCCGCCGTGGGCGAGGCCGGGGGCGCCCTGGTGGGCCTCCTGGACGGTGAACTCGGCGGTGACCCGCACGCCCTCACCGGCCCGCGTCACCAGGTGCAGTCCGTGCGGCGCCCCGTCGCCGCAGCCGAAGCAGCGGTCGTAGTGCGTGCCTATGATCTCGCCGGGCGCGGGCGCGTCGGGGTGCCGCTCCGGCTTCACGGCGTCGGCCGGCGGCGTCAGCGCTGTCGTTCGTCCACTCACAGGGGCTGACCTTACCCGCGCGCGCGGCGGCCGGACGCTGCCGTGCCAAGCTGGAGCGCATGCAGCCTTACGAAGAGCGGCTGACCGCGCCGCGCTCCTGGTGGTTCATCGCGGTCCTCGTCGGCATCGCGATGGCGCTGATCATGGTGCCGTTCGGCACGCTGCCGATCCTCGGCGGTCTGATCGGCGGCGCGGTGGTGGCGGGCGTGGTGGTGAGCTCGTACGGCTCGGCGCGCATCAGGGTGGTGGCGGGCTCGCTGGTGGCGGGGGACGCGAAGATCCCGCTGACGGCGCTGGGCACGCCCGAGCCGCTGGACGCCGAGGAGGCGCGCGCCTGGCGTTCGTACAAGGCCGATCCGCGCGCGTTCATGCTGCTGCGCAGCTACATCCCGACGGCGCTGCGGGTCGAGGTCACCGACCCGGCCGATCCGACGCCGTACGTCTACCTCTCCACGCGCTCACCGGAGCGCCTGGCGGCGGCTCTCGCGGCCGTACGCGCGTCTTAGGCCCGATTCCCGGCCCGGGCGGCCGTACGTGCGTCCTGGGCCCATTCCTTCGACGCGGGACTGCCGATCGCGGCGCCGCCGAAGCGGGGGCGCGGCCTCTCAGGCGCGGGGGCCGGGCGGCAGCTCGCGGCCGGTGTCGTGGCCGGGGGGCGGCGGCAGTTCGCGGCCGGCCTCGGAGGGCGGGAGCGCGTCCCAGGGGATCTGCTTGCTCCGCAGGTCCTTGCGGACCTTCGCGGCGAGCTTGCGGGTGTCGCGCCGGTTGAGCACGGCGCCGACGGCCGCGCCGACCATGAAGGGCGCGAGGTTCGGCAGATTGCGGAACGTGCGCTTGAGGATCTGCTGCCGCAGCTCGCGCTTGAGCTGTCCGCCCAGCGCGGCGTTGACGGTGGTGGGGGCCGTGATGTCGATGCCGCGCTCGTCGGCCCAGGCGCCGAGGTAGGCGACGGCCCGCTGCCGGGCGGTGCCGGGGGCCCGCAGGCCGTAGACCTCGTGCAGCTCGGCGATCAGTTTGAACTCGACGGCGGCGACGCCGACGATCTCGGTCGCCAGCTCGGCGGGCATCGCGGGCGGCACGGGCAGCATGGCCGCCGCGCCGATGCCGGCGCCGACGGTGGAGGTGCCGTTCGCCGCGCCGGCCACCAGTTTGTCCGCGAGCTGCTCCGGGCCGAGGCCCGGGAACTGCGCGCGCAGCGTGGCGAGGTCGCGCACCGGGATGCGCGGGGCGTTGTTGATGATGCGGTCGGCGATGGCGGTCAGGCCCGCCTTGGCGCCCTGTCCGCCCCGCTTGGCGCCGATCTTCGCGCCGCGGCCCACGGCGGCCGCGAGCGAGGCCGTGCGGCCTCGCTCGTCGTGCTCGTCGTTCTGGGCCATGACGCGCTGCAAGGCGGCGTCCTCGGTCAGCTCGGGGGTCAGGTCGGGCTGCCGGGAGCGCCGCTTCCGGAACGGGGACGAGCCTGCCATCGCAGACCCGTCCCTCAGGCCGCGCAGTCGCGGCAGATCGGCTGGCCGTTCTTCTCCGCGGCGAGCTGGCTGCGGTGGTGCACGAGGAAGCACTCCATGCAGGTGAACTCGTCGGCCTGCCGGGGCAGCACCCGGACGGACAGCTCCTCGTTGGAGAGGTCCGCGCCGGGCAGTTCGAGGCCCTCGGCCTGGTCGAATTCGTCGACGTCGACGGTGGACGCCGACTTGTCGTTCCGCCGGGCCTTCAGTTCCTCGATGCTGTCCTCGTTGACGTCATCGTCGGTCTTGCGTGGGGTGTCGTAATCCGTTGCCATGTCGCTCTCCCCCTCTGGGTGTCTGCGGTGTCTCAGCGCACGTAACGCGTGAGAGGCCGGACTTGTGCCCGACCTGAGGCGGAGATTTTGCCTCACATCAAGGTCTGTTACTCAATCGACACCCAACCGCACCCCTGAAGAGGTGATCGGGTTGGGTGGCGATCGGGACCGTACACGGTCCGAAAGTCGCACTGTCACGCGCCATCACGAGTACTTCCCGTGATCAAGACCCCTGGAAACCCGGATTATCCCGGCCTTCCAGCGGCTTTTCCGATCACGGAGAGTGGATGGCCAGAAGTTTGCCCATGTGATCGATCACACATGATCACGGCGTCGGCGGACCGTGAAAATTCCGCCCAAAGCGAACTCCTGCGAGAAGGTCTCAGAGCCTGTGACACAGGCTCTCAGGCCGGGAGCACGACGCGCATCACGAGACCACCGCCTTCCCGGGGCTCCGCGGTGATCCGGCCGCCGTGCGCGCGGGCCACCGAGCGCACGATGGAGAGGCCGAGGCCGACGCCCTTGTCGCTGCCCGTGCGCTCCGTACGGAGCCGCCTGAAGGGCTCGAAGATGTTGTCCACCTCGTACGCCGGGACGACCGGCCCGGTGTTCTCCACGACCAGTACGGCCTGGCCGCGCTGGCTCTCGGTGGTGACCCGCACCCAGCCGTCAGGGGTGTTGTAGCGCACCGCGTTCTGCACCAGGTTCAGCGCGATCCGCTCCAGCAGCACCCCGTTGCCCTGGACGACGGCGGGCTGCCGCTCGCCCGTCAGCTCCACGCCCTTGGCCTGGGCCTCCGCCCGGGTCTGATCGACGGCCTGGGTGGCCACCTCGGCGAGGTCCACGGGCTTGCGGTCCACCAGCTCGTTGTCGCTGCGCGCGAGGAGCAGCAGCCCCTCCACGAGCTGTTCGCTGCGCTCATTGGTCGCCAGCAGCGTCTTGCCGAGCTGCTGGAGCTCCGGGGAGGCCCCCGGGTCGGAGAGGTGCACCTCCAGCAGCGTGCGGTTGATCGCCAGCGGGGTGCGCAGTTCGTGGGAGGCGTTCGCCACGAAGCGCTGCTGCGCGGTGAAGGACCGCTCCAGGCGGTCGAGCATCTCGTCGAAGGTGTCGGACAGCTCCTTCAACTCGTCGTCCGGGCCGCCCAGTTCGATGCGCCGGCTCAGGTCCGTACCGGCCACTCGGCGGGCCGTGCGGGTCATCTTGCCCAGCGGGGAGAGCACCCGGCCGGCCATCGCGTAGCCGAAGGCGAACGCGACCACGCTCAGCCCCAGCAGGGCCAGCAGGGAGCGGCGCAGCAGGCCGTTGAGGGCGAGCCGGCGCTGGTCCTGCATGCAGTTGTAGAGGACCTCGTTGAACTGGTCCGTCTTGAGGTTGCCGGAGATGCCCGGGCAGGTGTCGTTGGTCGACTGCACGCTGCCGCCCAGCAGCTTGAACGGCAGCTCGTTGCCGACGTGCAGGGCCTGGGCCGCCAGCAGGTAGATGATCGTGAGCAGCACGATGCCGGCCATCAGGAACATCCCGCCGTAGAGCAGGGTGAGCCGTATCCGGATGGTCGGGCGGAACCACGGGAAGGGGCGCACGACGGGCTGCCGCGGGTCCCACGCGGGTTTCGGCGGCGCCGTGGGCGGGGCTGGGGTCGAGGCCATGCGGGGTCAGATCCGGTATCCGGAGCCGGGCACGGTGACGATCACGGCGGGCTCGCCGAGCTTGCGGCGGAGCGTCATGACCGTCACCCGGACGACGTTGGTGAACGGGTCGGTGTTCTCGTCCCAGGCCTTCTCCAGGAGCTGCTCGGCCGAGACCACGGCTCCCTCGCTGCGCATCAGCACCTCCAGGACCGCGAACTCCTTCGGCGCGAGCTGCACCTCCTTGCCGTCCCGGAAGACCTCGCGGCGGTTCGGGTCGAGCTTGATCCCCGCCCGCTCCAGGACCGGCGGCAGCGCGACGGTCGTACGGCGCCCCAGCGCCCGTACGCGCGCGGTCAGCTCGCTGAACGCGAACGGCTTGGGCAGATAGTCGTCCGCCCCGATCTCCAGGCCCTCCACCCGGTCGCTGACGTCGCCGGAGGCGGTCAGCATGAGCACCCGGGTGGGCATGCCCAGCTCGACGATCTTGCGGCAGACGTCGTCGCCGTGGACGACGGGGAGGTCGCGGTCGAGGACCACGACGTCGTAGTCGTTGACGGCGATGCGCTCCAGGGCCGCGGCACCGTCGTACACGACGTCGACGGCCATGGCCTCCCGGCGCAATCCGGTGGCTACCGCATCGGCGAGCAGTTGCTCGTCCTCGACGACGAGTACGCGCACGGCGCTGTCCTTCCGTTCGGCCCCTTTTTGGGCAGGCTGCCAGGCTGTTGGCCACTCCATCCTGCCCCCAAGCCCGATAAACCGGCTGTAAGGGGGGCGAGCGGGCGTTCACGTCCGGTGGTTCCGGGGCCCGCCGCCTCCGCGACGCCCGCGCGCCGTCCGCGCGACGCCTCCCCGACGCCGCCGCGACGCGTCCGCGGTGTGTCCTCGACGCGTCCTCGAAGATGCCTGGATTCAACGAGCCCCCCGAGGTTTCCCTTCGAGCGGGGTTGGGGAGGACGACTTCACACACCCGCGATCACGCCCTGACTGTGGCGCGCCACACCTGTCGCCGCTCAGGGGCCACGCACGTGATCGAACCGTCGGCACACCCCCGTGCCATCGACCCATGCCGAGGGGGCGCATCATGGACGCGTTTACCGCTGGAATTCTGCAGCGTATAGAGAGCACTCAGACCGATCTCGACCAGGCCCGCGAAGCAGGCGACGACTTCCTCGTCGAGGTCGAGCTGGCAGAACTGGACGACCTGCGCCGCCTGGCCGCCGAGCACGGCGTCGAGGTCACCGCCGCCTGAGCCACCGCCCTGCCACAGGGCCCGGCTCGCCCGGCACCGCCCACACCACGAAGCGCCCCCGCACCGGATTCGGTGCGGGGGTGCTTCGCTGTCCGTCCCGCCCCCCGTACGGCCATACGGGCGTCCATACGGCCATACGCCGCCCTGCCGGGCAGCGGTCGGCCCCCCGGGGGCGGTGGAGGCTCCGCGGGGCGTGAGGCGGCTCGTACGCCGTGTGGAGGCCGCTGCGGCGGGGGTGGTGTCAGTCGTGCCAGGCGCCCAAATTGTCGAGGAGTTCCTGGAGGGGTTCGAAGAGGCCGGGCGGGGCGGCGACGGCGAGTTCTCCGGAGAGGGGGTCGCCGGGGCGGCCGCCGGTGCGGGCGCCCGCTTCGCGGGCTATGAGGGCGCCGGCCGCGAAGTCCCAGGGGTTCAGGCCGCGCTCGTAATAGCCGTCGAGGCGGCCGCAGGCCACGTCGCACAGGTCGATGGCGGCCGAACCGGCGCGCCGGATGTCGCGCACCCGCGGCAGCAGGGCGCGGACCACCTCGGCCTGGGCGGCCCGGCGCTCGGTGAGGTAGCCGAAGCCCGTGCCGATCAGGGCCTGGTCGAAGGCGGGGGCGGGGCGGCAGCGGACCCGCTCGCCGGCGGCGTACGCGCCCTCGTCGAGGACCGCGTGGTAGGTCTCGCCGCGCATCGGGGCCGCGACGACGCCGACCACCGCCTCGCCGTGCAGCTCGGCGGCGATGGAGACGGACCAGGAGGGCAGGCCGTACAGGTAGTTCACGGTGCCGTCGATCGGGTCGATGACCCAGCGCACGCCGCTGCTGCCGGCCGTACTGGCGCCCTCCTCGCCCAGCAGCCCGTCATCGGGGCGCTCCTCGGCGAGGAAGTCGGTGATCAGCTTCTCGGCGGCGATGTCCATCTCGGTGACGACGTCGATGGAGCTGGTCTTCGTGGCGGCCACGCCGAGGTCGGCGGGGCGGCCGTCGCGCAGCAGCTCGCCGGCCCGGCGGGCCGCTTCGAGCGCGACGGCGAGAAGCTCGTCCTTGAGGGGGCGGTCGGTCACGGCACTCCTAGGTCGTGCGGTTCCAGAGCGGGTGGTGCGGCGGGGTGCGCTGGTCACTCGTCGGCGCCGGCGGCGGCTGGGCGCGGGGTGCGCGCGGGGCAGCAGCCCACCGGGCAGACGTCGTGGCTGGGGCCGAGCGCGCCGAGGGCGCAGCGCTCCGGTGCGGCGCCGCGCTCGGTCGCGGCCCGCTCCAGCACCAGGTCCCGCACGGCCGCGGCGAACCGCGGGTCCGCGCCGACCGTGGCGGCGCGGGTGACGGGCAGGCCCAGCTCCTGGGCCTTCGCGGCGGCCTCGGTGTCGAGGTCGTACTTGACCTCCATGTGGTCCGAGACGAAGCCGATGGGGACCATGACGACGGCCGGCACGCCCTCGGTGTGCAGGGCCTCCAGGTGGTCGCAGATGTCGGGTTCCAGCCAGGGGATGTGCGGGGCGCCGCTGCGGGACTGGTAGACGAGCTGCCAGGGGTGCTCGGCGCCGGTCTCCTCGCGGACCGCGTCGGCGATGACGCGGGCGACGTCGAGGTGTTCGGCGACGTACGCCCCGCCGTCGCCGTGCGCGGGCACCGGGCCGGAGGTGTCGGCGGCGGCGGTCGGGATGGAGTGCGTGGTGAAGGCGAGGTGCGCGCCGGCCCGCAGGCCCTCGGGCAGTTCGGCGAGGGCGGCGAGGGTCGCGTCGACCATGGGCCGTACGAAGCCGGGGTGGTTGAAGTAGTGCCGCAGCTTGTCGACGCGCGGCGGCTCGATGCCTTCCGCCGTCAGCGCGGCGATGGCGTCGGCAAGGTTCTCGCGGTACTGGCGGCAGCCGGAGTACGAGGCGTACGCGCTGGTGGCCAGGGTGAGGACGCGGCGGTGGCCATCGGCGGCGATCTGCCGCAGGGTGTCGGTCAGATACGGCGCCCAGTTGCGGTTGCCCCAGTAGACCGGGAGGTCGAGGCCGTTCTCCGCGAAGTCCTTGCGGATCGCCTGGAGCAGCTCGCGGTTCTGCGCGTTGATCGGGCTGACGCCGCCGAAGAGGAAGTAGTGCTGACCGACCTCTTTGAGGCGCTCGCGGGGGATGCCGCGGCCGCGTGTGACGTTCTCCAGGAACGGCACGACATCGTCCGGGCCTTCCGGTCCGCCGAAGGAGAGCAGGAGGAGGGCGTCATACGGGGCGGGGGCTGGCTGATCCGACATACGTCCGATCCTGCCACCCCCCACTGACAGCCCGCCCCTGCCACCCCCCGTCACCGGGCGGAAAATACCGGTGCGGCCGATCGCGGACCCCCGTAACCTGTATCGGCCACGAACATCCCTTACCGGTGGAGCCCGCCCCTTGCCCAGTCCCTACCGCGCGATCTTCGTAGCACCCGGCGCGAAGGCCTTCTCGACCGCCGGCTTCTTCGGCCGGATGACGCTGTCGATGATGAGCATCGGCATCGTCACGATGGTCTCCCAGCTCACCGGCCGGTACGGGCTGGCCGGCGCGCTGTCCGCGACGACGGCGGTCGCCGACGCGGTGGCCGGGCCGCAGATCTCCCGGCTCGTGGACCGGTACGGGCAGCGCCGGGTGCTGCGCCCGGCGACGCTGATCACCGCGGCGGCCCTCGCCGGGCTGCTGGTCAGCGCCCAGCAGCGGTGGCCGGACTGGACGCTGTTCGTCTTCTCCGCGGGCGTCGGCTGCGTGCCGAACATCGGCGCGATGGTCCGGGCCCGCTGGGCGGCGATCTACGTGGACTCGCCGCGCCTGCTGCACACCGCCTACAGCGCCGAGTCCGTGGTCGACGAGGTGTGCTTCATCTTCGGGCCGATCCTCTCCATCGGCCTGTCCACCTCCTGGTTCCCGGAGGCGGGTCCGCTGCTGGCGGGCTGCTTCCTGGTGTGCGGCGTCTTCGCGCTGACCGCGCAGCGCGCCACGGAGCCCGCGCCGCACCCGCGCGGCGAGCACTCCGGGGGGACCGCGATGCGCTCCCGGGGGCTCCAGGTGCTGGTGGCGGCGTTCGTGTCGACGGGCGTCATCTTCGGCTCGCTCGACGTGGTGACGGTGGCGTTCGCCGCACACGAGGGCCACAAGTCCGCCGCGAGCCTGGTGCTGGCGGTGTGCGCGCTGGGCTCCTGTCTGGCCGGCGCGGTCTACGGGCTGGTGCACTTCAAGAGCGAGGCCTCCCGCCGCTGGCTCCTGGGCGTCTGTGCTATGGCCGTGAGTATGATCCCCCTCCAACTGGTCGGGAACCTGACGTTCTTGGCCGTGGCGCTCTTTGTCGCGGGCCTGTCCATCGCGCCGACGATGGTCACCACCATGGCCCTCGTCGAGCAGCACGTACCGCGCGCGAAGCTGACCGAGGGCATGACATGGACGAGCACCGGGCTCGCGGTCGGATTCGCGCTCGGCTCGTCGATCGCCGGCTGGGTGGTCGACGCGTCCGGGCCGGAGACGGGGTACGCGGTGCCCGGCGTGGCGGGGGCGGTCGCGGCCGCGGTCGCGTTCCTCGGGTACCGCCGGCTGCGGCCGGCGCCGCATCGGGAGGGGTCTGGCACAGATGACCGAAACGAGCAGCGCGTGGCGTAACTGGGCGGGGAACGTCGTGGTCCGGCCGGCCCGGACGGTGGCCCCGAACAGCGCCGAGGAACTGGCGGCGGCGGTCCGGCGGGCGGCGGCCGACGGCCTGCGGGTGAAGGCGGTGGGCACGGGGCACTCCTTCACCGCCGCGGCGGCCACCGACGGGCTCCTCATCCGGCCCGAACGCCTCACCGGGGTCCGGGAGATCGACCGTACGGCCGGGACGGTCACGGTCGCGGCGGGCACCCCGCTCAAGCGCCTGAACGAGACGCTGAGCGCCCATGGGCTGTCGCTGACCAACATGGGCGACATCACGGAGCAGACGGTCTCCGGCGCGATCAGCACCGGAACGCACGGCACGGGCCGCGACTCGGCGTCGATCGCCGCCCAGATCAGGGGTCTTGAGCTGGTGACCGCGGACGGCTCGGTGCTGGCGTGCTCCGAGAAGGAGAACCCGGAGGTGTTCGCGGCGGCCCGGGTGGGGCTCGGCGCGCTCGGGGTGATCACGGCAGTCACCTTCGCCGTGGAGCCGGAGTTCTGGCTGACGGCCCGCGAGGAGCCGATGCCCTTCGACCGGGTCACGGCCGAGTTCGATCAGCTCGCGGCGGAGAACGAGCACTTCGAGTTCTACTGGTTTCCGCACACCGGCAACTGCAACACCAAGCGCAACAACCGCAGCCCGGGCCCGGCCGCGCCGCCCTCGCCGCTGAGCGCCTGGATCGAGGACGAGCTCCTCTCCAACACCCTCTTCCGGGCCCTGTGCGCGCTGGGCCGGACGGCGCCCGCGACCATACCCCCCGTCGCCAAGATCTCCAGCCGGGCGCTGTCGGCCCGTACGTACACCGACATCCCGTACAAGGTCTTCACCAGCCCCCGCCGGGTCCGCTTCCTGGAGATGGAGTACGCGCTGCCGCGCGAGGCGGCCGTCGCGGCGCTGCGCGAACTGCGGGCGATGATCGAGCGCTCGCGGCTGCGGATCAGCTTCCCGGTGGAGGTGCGGACCGCCCCGGCCGACGACATCCCGCTCTCCACGGCCGCCGGCCGCGACACGGCCTACCTCGCGATGCACCAGTACCGGGGCACCTCGCACCACGCCTACTTCTCCGCCGCCGAACAGATCATGACGGCGCACGGCGGGCGGCCGCACTGGGGGAAGCTGCACAGCCGCGACGCCGGATATCTGGCCGGGGTCTATCCGCGCTTCGACGAATTCCGGGCGCTGCGGGACCGGCTGGACCCGCAGCGCCTCTTCGGCAACGACTACCTCCGGCGCGTCCTGGGAGCCTGAACCGGCGGCCGGACATTACGCACCCGAGTCGGCGGTCAGGCGTTACGAGCCCGAGCACGGGCGGCCGGGCGTACGAGCCCAAGCGCCGGCGGCCGGGCGTACGAACCCGAGCGCCGGCGGCCGGGCCTACGACCCCGAGCATCGGCGGCCAGGGCGTTACGAACCCGAACCGGCGCCCTGGGCTCCGGCCGCCGCGGCGTCGTTCTGCGGCGCGCCGGCGTCGGGCTGCCCGTTCCCGCCGCCGGACTTGCCGTCGTTCTGGCCGCCGTCGCCCTTGTCCTTGCCCGTGCCGCCCTTGCCGGGGCCGGTGCCGTCGTGCGTGCCGCCCTGGTCGGTGCCGCCGCCCTGCGACTGGGTGGGGGTGGCGGTCGGCTGCCCGCTGGGCGTCGAGTCGCCGCCGCCCGCGGGGGGCGTGGGCGTCGCGTCCGGGGTCGGCTCATCGCCCTTCCCGCTGCCGCCGCCCTGCTGGTCGCTGTCGCTGTCGCCGTCCGAGGAGTGCGTCGAGCCGTCGCCGGAGGTGCCGTCCTCGGAGGAGTGGCCGGTGCCGGGGGTGCCGGAGGGCGACGACGGGGCGTGGTTCCCGGAGTCGTTCGAGCGGAAGAGCTGCTGGAAGGTGGTGCCGCTCTTGCCGTCCGGCGTGGAGCCGGTGGCCAGTTCGACGACGGTGACGGTGACCATCGCGAGCACGAAGATCACGACGGCGTGGAGCAGCGGGCTCTTCCAGCGCCGCAGCCGGGTGCCGTGCGTGGTGGCCGGGGTGAACTCGTCGGAGAGGCCCGCCGGGCCGGACGCCTGGCCGCCCCCCTCGGCCCGCCGCAGCAGCCGGGTGGGGTCCTCGGCGCGCGGCAGCATCTGCGTCGCCTCGACGCGCGGCAGCATCTGGGTGGCCTCGGCCCGCTTGAGCAGTTGCGTACGGTCCGGATCGGCGTCGGGGTCGGCGGGGTTGTCGGGGGTGCCGGGGTCCTCGCCCGGGCCGACCGCCGGGAGCATCGTGGTCGGCTGCTCGTCCCCCGCCGGGGCGCCGGGCCAGCGGTCACGGTCCGTGTCCGTGACGGGCACCTGGCGCGCCTTCGGCTTCGCGAGCACGGTCACGTCGCGGATCTGTTCACCCGTACGACGGAAGAGATGCTGAAAAATCGTGCCGCCGGTGGTGGCCACCACACTGACCACACCCGCACCGATGATCGTTCCGTAGACGCCGAGCTTGCCCGCGAGGAGCGCGGCGATCACGGCGGCCAGGCCACTGCCGGCCACCTGGGCGATGCTGAGATCCAACCGCTTACCTTGCGGTTTTTCCTCGCTTTCGTCCTTTACCTGCATCTCCAGCCTCTGCTTGCCCATTCGCTCCACCCTGCACAGAGAAGGGACTTATGGGCGAGGCGATCAGTTCCGATTTAGGTGATTGTGTGAACCTCGCCACTCACACCACCCCCAGGGGTGAATGGGCGGGCGATCAACTCCCTTGCCCCGCGAGAGGTTCCATGGCGCGCCGATCCACCCAGGTGGCCCGAATGGAGTACTGTGGCGAGCCCTGGCCCGGTATCCCGTCCGGCTGCCCGGACTGACGGGAGAGGGCCCCGGAAGGCGCTCCTCCGGAGGACGCCGACCGGTGCGGGTAGCGGCTGTTCAGGGCAAATGGCACGATCACCGAGAGTGGCGAACCGGTAACCGTGCCATAACGGCGGATCGGGTCCCCGACCCGACACGCCGGTCAACTCGGCAATGTTGTGGCAGGCTGCACCCGGGCAGGCCACACTCGACTAGCGGAAGCAGCGACGCACGTGACGTCGGCAGGCACCACCCGGGAGGTCCCCATGCCCGAACTGCGTGTCGTGGCCGTCTCAAACGACGGCACACGGCTGGTGCTCAAGGCTGCGGACAGCACGGAGTACACGCTTCCGATCGATGAGCGGCTGCGCGCCGCCGTGCGCAACGACCGCGCCCGCCTCGGCCAGATCGAGATCGAGGTCGAGAGCCACCTGCGCCCGCGCGACATCCAGGCCCGCATACGGGCCGGAGCCTCCGCCGAGGAAGTCGCGCAGATGGCGGGCATCCCCGTCGACCGTGTCCGCCGCTTCGAGGGCCCCGTCCTCGCGGAGCGCGCCTTCATGGCCGAGCGGGCCCGCAAGACGCCCGTACGGCGCCCCGGCGAGAACACCGGACCGCAGCTCGGCGAGGCCGTGGCGGAGCGGCTGCTGCTGCGCGGCGCCGAGAAGGAGACCGCCCAGTGGGACTCCTGGCGGCGCGAGGACGGCACCTGGGAAGTCCTCCTCGTCTACCGCGTCGCGGGCGAGATGCGCTCCGCGAGCTGGACGTACGACCCGCCGCGGCGGATCGTTCAGGCCATGGACGACGAGGCCCGCGTCCTGATCGGCGAGAGCGACGACACGCCCGAGCCGAGCTTCCCCTTCGTGCCGCGCATCGCCCGGCTGCCGCGCGACCGGCCGCTCGACCGCGCCCTGGACCGGCAGTCGCCGTCGTCCGCCGCGGAGGACGAGCCGGAGCCGCCCGCCGAGGAGGCGCCGCGCGAGCGGGACTCCCTGACCAGCCTGCTGGAGGCCGTGCCCAGCTTCCGGGGCGACATGATCGTGCCGGAGCAGCCCACCGGCGACACGCCGGAGGAGCCGGACGAGGAGGAGCCGGAGGCGGTCGAACCGCCCGCCCCGGCCGCCAGCGCCGGTTCGGCCTACGCCGACGTGCTGATGCCGCGCTCGGTGGCGGGCCACCGCGACCGCCTCACCGGCACCACCGACCGGCAGGCGGAAGCCGACGGCGTCCGCCCCGGCCGCCGCGCCGCCGTCCCGAGCTGGGACGAGATCGTCTTCGGCACCAGCCGCAAGAAGCAGGAGTAACGGCCCACCGCGCTTCGGCTCGCCAGGTGCGGAATCGTTGCGGCAGCAGGGGCCGCCGCGTTCGCCGGCGCGTGTGTTCGCAGGGCGCGGTGGTTGACAGCGGACCGCGCCCGGCCCGAGGGCTCGCATACGTCGGAGGGCCCGGTAGCGACGCGGACGGCGACGGACCGCGCCCGGCCCGGAGTCAGTTGCTCCGGGCCAGAAAGCCGTACGAACCGGGCCTCGCCGGAACGAGCGTCGCCGATCCGGCCCGGGGCTCCTCATGCGGCACCCCGCGTCCCCGTGCATCCGGACTGCGGCGCGGCTCCCCTGCCCGGTACGGGCGGGCTCAGCACGCCCCGGGGGCCGTACAAACCCCGGAACCGCCCGAAGTGCGGCCGGCCCGGCCGATGGCCCGTACGTACTTACGAACAGGGGGGCAACGGCCGGGCAAGCGGGCCGCTCAGCCCGGGTCGGCGCCCGTGGCCACCGGGCGGGCGGTGTCGGCGGTCCATTCGCTCCAGGAGCCGACGTAGAGGGCCGCGGGCACGCCCGCTACGGCCAGGGCCAGGACCTCGTGGGCGGCGGAGACGCCGGAGCCGCAGTAGACGCCGACTTCGCTGCCGGGGGTGGCGCCCAGGGAGGCGAAGCGGGCCGCCAGTTCCTCGGCCGGGCGGAACCGGCCGTTTTCCGCCACGTTCTCCATCGTGGGGGCGGAGAGCGCACCGGGGATGTGGCCGGCGACGCGGTCGATGGGTTCGACCTCGCCCCGGTAGCGCTCCCCCGCCCGGGCGTCGAGCAGGACGCCCCGGCGGGCCAGGGCCGCCGCGCCGTCGGCGTCGAGCAGCCCGGCCGCCCCCGGCTGCGGCTCGAAGTCGCCCGGCTCGGGGGCCGGCACCTCGGTGGTGAGGGCGCCGCCGAAGGCCGTCCAGGCCGCCAGGCCGCCGTCCAGGACGCGTACGTCCGTATGCCCCGTCCAGCGCAGCAGCCACCAGCCGCGGGCCGCGCCCCAGCCCTGGCCGCCGTCGTAGACGACCACGGCCCGGTCGGCCGAGACGCCGGCGCGGCGCATCGCGGCGCCGAAGGCCGCGGTATCCGGCAGCGGGTGGCGGCCCCGCTCCCCCGCCGGGCCCGCCAGTTCGCCGTCGAGGTCGACGTAGACGGCGCCGGGGAGGTGCCCGGCCTCGTACTCCGGGCGGCCGGGCGGGCCGCCATGCTGCCAGCGGACGTCCAGAAGGACCGGCGGGCGGCCGGCCGCCAACTCGCTCGCGAGTTCGGTTGCGGTGATGATGGCATTCATAAGGCCCATCCTCGCGCAGCGACCGGCGCCCCTGTCCGGCGGTCCGGTCCTATGACGGCGATGGAGACCGATACCGGACGGCAACGGCGCCGTAACGGATGCGCCATGCCGATTCGGGCAGGCTCCGGGGGGAACCCGCCAAATCCGGCGCGGCCGGGGCGCCCGCCATGACAAGCGGTGCGAACATCTGGACTGGCCCCGTCCCCGTACCACCCCCGCGCCGCAGACCGGCCCGGGTGACACGGCCACCACGATGGTCCGAGGAGAGAGTGACGATGACCGAGGAAGCGACTCGGCGCACCCCTGGAACGCCATGCTGGACCAGCCTCATGGTGCACAGCCTGGCCGCGACACAGGAGTTCTACAGCGGCCTGTTCGGCTGGACGTACCACTCGGGCCCGGGGCAGCTCGGGCCGTACGTACGCGCCGAGCAGGACGGCCGCCCCGTCGCCGGCATCGGCGAGCTGCCGCCCGACCGGCAGTTGCCGGTCTCCTGGACGACCTACCTCGCCAGCGACGACGCCGACCTCACGGCCGAGCGGATCAGGTGCTGCGGCGGCACGGTGGGCGTCGGTCCCCTCGAAGCGGAGGAGGAGGGCCGGCTGGTGATCGCCATGGACCCGTCCGGCGCGACGTTCGGCGTCTGGGAGGGGCGCCGCCACCTCGGCGCGCAGGGGGCGGGCGTGCCCGGCACGCCCGTCTGGCACGAGCTGCTGACCGCCGAGACCACGATGATCGCCAAGTTCTACGAGTCCGTCTTCGGCTACGACACCGAGGCCGTGGTGGCGGCGGACTTCGACTACCTGGCCCTGAAGGTGAACGGCGCGCCGGCCGCCGCGATCCACGGCGTCGGCAACGCCCTGCCGCGCGACCAGGGGCCGCGCTGGATGACGTACTTCGAGACGGCGGACGCGGACGCGGCGGCCCGTCGCGTCACCGAGCTGGGCGGCCAGGTCCTGGCCCCGCCCCGCGACTCCCCCCTCGGGCGGCTCGCCACGGTCGCGGACCCGGAGGGCGCGGTCTTCTCCCTGCTCCGCAGCGACATCCCCGCCCCGCAGGCCGGCTGAGCGGCCCCGGAGCGGGAAGGGCCGTACGGCACCGCACGGGACGGGAGAGGGCAGTACGGGACGGGCAGGGCGCCGGACGGGCGCGGGCCGCTGTACGGGCGCGAAACAGACGTGCGTACGGGCACGAGGCGTCCGTACGGCCACGGGGCCTCGTAGGAGCAATGACGCCGTACGGGCACGAGGCGCGCCCCCGCCCCGTGCGGCGGCGCGCTCAGGTATGCGCGGGGTCAGGCGTGCTCCGGCGCGTACGGTCCGCGCGCCTCGGCGTCCACCGGCAGGACGTCCGGCGACAGCGCACCCGCCCCGGCGGCCGCCGCCGTCATCCGGCGGATGTGGTGGCGGCGGCACAGCACCTCGTACCCCACGGTGTCCTGCGCCCCGGCCACGTCGCCGACGACGACCTGCGCGCCCTCGACGACCATCTGGCCGGCCACGGTGCGGGCGTTGTGCGTGGCCCGGGCCCCGCACCAGCACAACGCCTCGACCTGGAGCACCTCGATCCGGTCGGCGAGTTCGACGAGCCGCTGGGAGCCGGGGAAGAGCTTGGTGCGGAAGTCGGTGGTGATGCCGAACGCGAAGACGTCGAGCGCGAGGTCGTCGACGACGCGCGCGAGCTGGTCTATCTGCTCGGGGGCGAGGAACTGGGCCTCGTCGGCGATGACGTAGTCGGCCCGGCCGCCCGCCGAGAGGTGGGCGACGACGTAGGCGTAGAAGTCGAAGCCGTCCGCGGCCTCGACGGCCTCGGTAACCAGGCCGAGCCGGGAGGAGAGCTTGCCCTCCCCCGCCCGGTCGTCACGGGTGAAGATCATCCCTTGCAGGCCGCGGGCCGAGCGGTTGTGCTCGATCTGCAGCGCGAGCGTGCTCTTGCCGCAGTCCATCGTTCCGCTGAAGAACACCAGCTCGGGCATGAGGGGGCGAGGGCCTTTCGGTCGTGCGGAGGCGTGCGGGCGCCCCGTCCGGCGGCGGGGCGGGGGCGGGGCTCAGGTGCGGACTTCGAGGAGGGGTACGAGCTGTTCGACGGGGGTCATCGAGCCGTGCAGCCCGACCATCGCGGACTCGTTCGGCTCGGTCCGGGAGGCGACGATGGCGATGTCGTCGCGGGCGGCGGCGACGACGTCGCCGATCCGGCCGCGCACCCGCTCGTCCACGCCGTCGCCGGGCCGCCCGAACCAGCCGGCCTCGATGGCCTCGTCGCGGCCCGCCACCCACATCTGCTCGCCGAGCACCTCGCGCCAGCAGGCCAGTACGTCACCGGCGGCGCCCGGTACCGCGTACACATGGCGGGCGCGTCCCTCGCCGCCGAGGAGCGCGACGCCGGCGCCGAGCTCCCAGTCCTCGTCGAAGTCGACGCGCGACTCGGGGTCGAAGGGGATGTCGATCATGCCGTGGTCGGCGGTGACGTACAGGGCCGAGCGGGGCGGCAGTTGTTCGGCTAGGCGCTGCGCGAGCCGGTCGACGTACATGAGCTGGCCGCGCCATTCGTCCGAGTCGACGCCGAAGCGGTGGCCGTTGCCGTCGACCTCGCTGTAGTAGGTGTAGACGAGCGAGCGGCCCGCTGCCCCGAGCCGGTCGGCGGCGAGGTCCATGCGGTCCTCGCCGAGCTCCCGGCCGTGGAAGGTGCCGCCGCTGAGCGCGATCTTGGTCAGCGGAGTGTGCTGGAAGTCGGGGGCGGACACCTGGCAGGTGTGCACGCCCGCGGCGTCGGCGAGCTGGAAGATCGTGGGGTACGGCTGCCACGCGTACGGGTCGGTCCAGGGGCGCCAGCGGAGCTGGTTCATCAACTGGCCGGCGGCCGGATCGCGGACCGTGTAGCCGGGGAGGCCGTGCGCGCCCGGCGGCAGCCCGGTGCCGACGGAGGCCAGCGAGGTCGCCGTGGTGGAGGGGAAGCCCGCGGTCATCGGCTGCCCGGTGCCGTTCATGGAGCTGCCGAGCAGCGAGTGCAGGAACGGGGCCTCGGCGGGGTGGGCCTTCAGCAGCTCCCAGCCGAGGCCGTCGATCAGGAAGACGCAGACGCGGTCGGCCGGTTCGAGCTGGAGCCCGGAGGTGAGGCCGGGGACCTCCAGGCCCGCGGCGACGGCGGGCAGCAGGTCGGACAGGGCGCCGGCGCCGTAGCGCGGCAGGGGGGCGGTGCGGGGGTCGAGCGGGGTCGGGTCCTGCCAGGAGGTGGCGGGGCCGGAGGCGTAACCAGTCATCAGCGGCCGGTCGCCGCCGTCGCCTCGGACAGGGACTGCGCGAACGCCAGCGTCTGCCGCACCGTGTCGGGCCCGTCCCCCGCCTCGCTGACGCGCAGGCTCAGGTCGTCGGCGGTGGAGGAGCCGGTATAGCCGTGGTCGGCCTCGCAGTTGGGGTCGCCGCAGGCGGCGGGCTCCAGGTCGAGGCGGGAGACCGCGCCCCAGCCGATGGTCAGCACCACCTCGCGGGGCAGCGTGCCGGGGGTGTACGACTCGGGGTTGGCCACGACGCGGCTGAGCACCACCGAGGAGATCCGGCCGAGCTTGACGGACTCGGTGGAGGTCGTGGCGTAGGGCGACGGGGACGTGCCGTCCGCCGCCTGCTCGTCGGTGTGGCTCACGATGAAGCGGGTGCCGGTCAGCACGAGGACCGTGACGTGCCGGCGGACTTCGTTGGAGTCGAAGGTCGTCTCCTGGTGAACCAGGTAGGACACGACCGGCTCACCGCCCACGGCGGCCTCCACCGCCTCGGCCACGAGGGCCGGGTAGTAGCCGCTGCGCTCGATCGCCGCGCGCAGCCCTTGGGTCGTCGTACCGGTCTTCGCCATACGCCCATCCTACGGGGCGTGTGGGTCTCAGTAGGCGGGCAGGCGGCGGGGGCCGAGGTCGGTGCGGACGGGCGGGGGCGCGAGGCGCAGGGTCGCGCCCAGCACCTGGAGCCCGTGCGGGGCGACGACCACGGGTTCGAGGTCGACGGCGACGACCTCGGGGTGGTCGTCGACGAGGCGGGAGACGCGCAGCAGGAGTTCTTCGAGCGCCTTGGTGTCCACGGGGGTGGTGCCGCGCCAGCCGAAGAGGAGCGGGGCCGTCCGGATGGACCGGATCAGCTCGGCGGCGTCCCGGTCGGTGGCCGGTACGAGCCGGTGCGCGGTGTCGCCGAGCAGCAGGGAGGGGGCGCCGGCCAGCCCGAAGGAGAGCACCGCGCCGACGGCGGGGTCGATGGTGGCCCGGATGACGGTGTCCACGCCGCGCGGGGCCATCGACTGCACCACCAGCCGCAGCTCCTCCGGCTTGCCGAGCAGTTCGGTCAGCTCGGCGTAGGCGCGGCGCAGTTCGTTCTCGCCGCCGAGGTCGAGGCGGACCCCGCCGAGGTCCGCGCGGTGGCGCAGATGGGGCGCGGTGGGCTTGAGGGCGACGGGGTAGCCGAGCCGGCCGGCGGCCCGTACGGCCTCGTCGGGGCCGGGCGCGGGCAGGGCGGGCAGCACCGGGATGCCGTACCGGGCCAGCAGGCGCTGGGTGTCCGCCGCGGAGAGCTGCACGGAGCGGGGGGCGGCGGGGGCCGCGCCGAGTGCGGGGGCGGCGGCGCCGGTCGGCCGCGCCGTGCGCCCGTACGCGGCCTCTGCGTCCGCGGCCTCGCCTCGGGCGGTCTTGCCGTCCGCGGTCTCGCCGCGCGCGGTACCGCCGTGGGTGGCCGCCCCGTGCGCGGCGAGCAGCACGTCGATGTCGGCCGCGGCGCCGGCCTCGTCGATGTCGTCGTACTCAGGGACGCGCCCGGGAGAGGCCGTCCCCTTGCGCCACTGCGCGTACCGCGCGGCCTGGGCGAGCGCCCGTACGGCCCGTTCGGCGGCGGGGAAGGAGGGGATGCCGCCCGGGGCCGCGGCGCCCGGCGCGGCCTGCGGGTCGTCCCGCGGGGTGGCCAGCGCGTCGGCCAGGCCCGGTATTTCGAGGTGGACGACGGCCACCGGCTTCGCCGCCGGGGCGGCGGCCACCGTCTCGCGCAGGGCCGACGCGAGCTGCGCGGCCGAGGCGTCGCCGACCCAAGGGATGGCGGTGACGACGACGGCGTCGCACAGGTCGTCGGCGAGGGCGTCGGCGAGCGCCGCGCGGAAGTCGTCCGGTCCGGCGGACGTGGTGAGGTCGCGCGGCGGGAGCGGGCGGAGCCGCTCGGTGAGGCAGGCGTCGTAGGTGAGGAGGGCGAGGGAGTCCGAATTGCCGAGGATGGCGACCCGGGGGCCGCCCGGCAGCGGCTGGGAGGCGAGCAGCAGCCCGGTGTCGGCGAGTTCGGTGACGGTGTCCACGCGGATGACGCCGGCCTGCCGGAGCAGGTCGGAGACCGTGGCGTCGGGGATGCGCGTCGCGGGCACGGCGTGGCCGCTGGGCGCGGTGCCGCCGTGCCGGGCGCCCTTGACGACGACGACCGGTTTGACCGCGGCGGTGCGCTTGGCGAGCCGGGTGAACTTGCGGGGGTCCCCGATGGATTCGAGGTACATGACGACGACGGCGGTCTCCGGGTCGTCGTGCCAGTACTGGAGGAAGTCGTTGCCGGAGACGTCGGCGCGGTTGCCGGCGGAGACGAAGGTGGAGACCCCCGCGAGCGAGGCGGCGCGCCGGTGCAGCCCGGAGAGCAGGGCGATGCCGATGGCCCCGGACTGGGAGAACAGCCCCACCTGCCCGGCGGCCGGCATCTCGGGCGACAGCGAGGCGTTGAGCCGGACTCCGGGCGCGGTGTTGATGAGGCCGAACGCGTTGGGGCCGATGACGCGCATGCCGTACGAGCGGGCCTGGCGGACCAGCTCGCGCTGGCGGTCACGGCCCTCGGGGCCGCTCTCGGCGTATCCGGCGGAGAGGACGACGAGGCCCTGGACGCCGTGCTCCCCGCAGTCGGCGACGGCGGCGGGCACCTGGTCGGCGGGGACCGCGACAACGGCCAGGTCGACGGTCTCCTCGATCTCGCCGACCGAGCGGTAGGCGGGCACGTCCTCGGGCCGCAGCCGCGAGGCCCCTTCCGGGAAGGCCCGGTTGACCGCGTACGCGCGGCCGGTGAAGCCGCCCTCCAGGATGTTGCGCAGGGCGGTTCGGCCGACGCCGCCGGGCTCGCGGCCCGTGCCGACGACGGCGACCGAGCCGGGGGCGAGGAGCCGCCGCACCGAGCGGGCCTCGGCGCGCTGTTCGCGGGCGCGCTGGACGGCGAGGGACTGGTCGGTGGGTTCCAGGTCGAATTCGAGCCGGACGACGCCGTCCTCGAAGGAGCGCTTCTGGGTGTACCCGGCGTCCGTGAAGACCTTGATCATTTTGGTGTTGGCGGGCAGCACCTCCGCGGCGAACCGGCGGATCGAGCGCTCGCGGGCGACGGCCGCGATGTGCTCCAGGAGGGCGGAGGCGACGCCGCGGCCCTGGTGCGCGTCCTGGACGAGGAAGGCCACCTCGGCCTCGTCGGCGGGCGCGGTGGCGGCCATGCCGCGCGCGTCGATGCGGTCGTAGCGAACGGTGGCGATGAACTCGTCTCCGACCGTGGCGGCGAGCCCGACGCGGTCCACGTAGTCGTGGTGGGTGAAGCGGTGGACGTCGCGGTCGGACAGGCGCGGGTAGGGGGCGAAGAAGCGGTAGTACTTCGACTCGTCCGAGACCTGCTCGTAGAAGCTGGTCAGGCGCTGCGCGTCGGCCTCGGTGATCGGCCGGATCTGCGCCGTGCCGCCGTCGCGCAGCACGACATCGGCTTCCCAGTGGGTCGGGTACGCGGCCTGCTCCGACGGCGTGTGCATGGGGCCAGCGTACGACCGGGCACTGACAAGGCCCCGCTCGCGTACGCCGGCGGGGCGGGGCGAGGCGGGCGGCGGGTGCCGCGGGGGCGGGGCGCGGCAGGCGAGGAGGGATGAAATAAGTGAAAGCCGATGAAAGAGGCCGGAAGAGGGTGAAAGGAAGCAAGGGCGGGCAGGGCGGCACAATGGAGGATGGCAGTGGGGGCGGCAGGGTGCCCGACGTCACCAGCGGAGGGGCGTCGACACCGTGAGAGACTGGTCTAGACAACCAATACGACTTGAAGGGCAACACCATGGTTGAGCGCCGCGTCACCGTCGGCTGGGCCGAGGGGCTGCACGCCCGCCCCGCGTCGATCTTCGTCCGCGCCGCGACCGCCTCGGGCGTCCCCGTGACGATCGCCAAGGCCGACGGCAACCCGGTCAACGCCGCCTCCATGCTCGCGGTGCTGGGCCTGGGCGCCCAGGGCGGCGAGGAGATCGTTCTCGCCTCGGAGGCCGACGACGCCGAGGCCGCGCTCGACCGCCTCGCGAAGCTGGTCGCCGAGGGGCTTGAGGAGCTTCCGGAGACCGTCTGATCCGCCTTCGCGGGCGCGGCGCCGCCGCGCGACGGGCCGCGGTGACCGAACACGGTCGCCGCGGCCCTTCTGTGTCTCCATGTCTCTGTGTCTCTGTGCACCCGGGCCCCGTTTCCCGGCCGCCCTACGGGCACGCCGAAGGCCCCGGCCGGGTGGGGCCGGGGCCTTCGGCGGAGTCCGGATATGGTCCTCCCGTACGCGGAGGCCGCCGCTCAGAGGCTGACGCCGTGCGCGCGCAGATACCCGACGGGGTCGATGTCCGAGCCGTACTGGGGCGACGTACGGGCCTCGAAGTGCAGGTGCGGGCCGGTCACGTTGCCGGTGGAGCCCGAGAGGGCTATCTGCTGCCCCGGGGTGACCGTCTGGCCGACGGAGACGCCGATGGAGGAGAGGTGGCCGTACTGCGTGTACGTGCCGTCGTTCATCTTGATGACGATGTTGTTGCCGTAGGCGCCGCCCCAGCCGGCCTCGACGACGGTTCCCGCGCCCACGGAGTGCACGGAGGTGCCCTCTCCGGCGTGGAAGTCGACGCCGGTGTGGCTGCCGGAGGACCACAGTCCGCTGGACGCCTTGTAGGCGGTGGAGACGTACGAGCCGTCGATCGGCGAGACGAAGGTGTTGAGCCGACGGCGCTCCTCGTCCCGGGCGGCCTTCTCCTTGGCGGCGCGCTCCGCGTCGGCCTTCCGCTTGGCCTCCTCCGCGCGCTTCTTGGCCTTGGCGGCCTGCGCCTTGGCCTCGGCCTCCGCCTTCGCCTTGGCGGCCGCCTGGGCGGCGGCGTGCTCCTGGGTCTGGGCCTGGGCGCCGATGTTGTCGGCCACGTCGTTGCTCATGACGACGGCCTGGATGAGGCCGGTGTCCTCGACCGAGGGGGCGGCGTGGTCGCCGCCGGAGGCGAGGGCCGGGGAGGCGAGGCCGGCGACGACGCCGGTCGCGGCCAGGGTCGCGACGCCCGCCGCGTTGGCGCCGACGCGCACGGCGCGGCTGGGACGACGGTGTTTCCCGGTGGCACGGGTGAACGCCATAGGTAAGGCTGATCCTTTCCTTCCTTCTCGCCTACCGGGTTAGCTGACGGGTTCGGAGCAGGAAGGTCTCCTACGGGTCCCTCCGGGAAGGGGCCCGATTCACCCCAGGGACGTATGGGTCCCCGGCTCCCCTGGCTCGCGCCATTGGGGACTCGGCGATGGCTGCCCGGGGCCGCGGCTGCGACTCATGGGTGACGGACAACCGCCATGACGCTAAACGGGGCTTCTTTCAATCGGCAAACAGAAGCGCGATTTTGTGGCCCACGCCACACGGCAGACGTGCAACCACTCCTATAAACCGGACATACAGCGGGGCGCGAGGGTCCCGAAGGTCCCTCGCGCCCCACTCGTCCCGCTATGGAACGCTCCTTGTCCCGTTATGAGCCCCGGCCGTCCCGGAGCCGTCCTGGCCGGTTCTAGTCGGCCCGCCCGGCCCCGCTCGTTCCAGTCGGCCGGCCTTCGGCGCGCTCAGCCGGAGACGACCGTCACCTCTCCGATGCCGAGCGCCTCGACCGGCTCCTGGATCTGCGCGGCGTCGCCGACGAGGACCGTGACGAGCCGGTCGGCCGGGAAGGCGCTGACGACGGCCGCGGTCGCCTCCACCGTGCCGGTCTCCGCGAGGCGCGCGTAGAGCTGGGCCTGGAAGTCGTCCGGGAGGTGCTGCTCGACCTGGTCGGCCAGCGTCCCGGCGACGGCGGCGGCCGTCTCGTACTTCAGGGGGGCGACGCCGACGAGGTTCTGCACGGCGACATCGCGCTCGGCGTCCGTCAGCCCCTCGGCGGCCAGCGTCCGCAGCACGGCCCACAGGTCCGCGAGCGCCGGCCCGGTGGACTCGGTGTCCACCGAGCCGCTGATGGCCAGCAGGGAGGCGCCGGTGGCCCCCTGGAGGGCCGACGGCTCGGAGGAGCGCAGCACCTGGGCGTACGAGCGCACGCCGTAGGTGTAGCCCTTCTCCTCGCGCAGCACGCGGTCCAGGCGCGAGGTGAGGGTGCCGCCGAGGCAGTACGCGCCGAGCACCTGGGCGGGCCAGACGCGGTCGTGCCGGTCGGGGCCGATCCGGCCGATGAGGAGCTGGGTCTGCACGGCGCCGGGGCGGTCCACGATCACCACCCGACCGGTGTCGTCGGCGGTGATGGGCGTCACGGGGTACGGCTCGGCGGTGCCGCCGGTCCACGCGCCGAGCGTGTCGGCGAGGTCCTGGGCCAGGTCGACGCCGGTGAAGTCGCCGACGACCACGGCGGTCGCGGTGGCGGGCCGTACATGCGCCTCGTAGAAGGCCCGTACGGCCGCGGCGTCGATGTTCCGGACGGTCTCCTCGGTGCCCTGGCGGGGCCGGGACATGCGCGCGTCCGCGGGGAAGAGCTGCTTGGAGAGCGCCATGGCGGCCCGGCGGGCCGGGTTGGCCAGCTCGTGCGGGATCTCGTCGAGGCGGTTGCCCACGAGCCGCTCGATCTCGCTGTCCGCGAAGGCCGGCGCGCGCAGGGCGTCGGCGAGCAGGGCGAGCGCCTTGGGCAGCCGGGAGGCCGGGACCTCCAGCGAGACGCGGACGCCCGGGTGGTCGGCGTGCGCGTCGAGGGTGGCGCCGCACCGCTCCAGCTCGGCGGCGAACTCCTCGGCGGAGTGCTTGTCGGTGCCCTCGGAAAGGGCGCGCGCCATGATCGTGGCGACGCCGTCGAGCCCGGCCGGCTCGGCCTCCAGCGGCGCCTGGAGGTTGACCTCCACGGCGACGACCTGCTGGCCGGGGCGGTGGCAGTGCAGCAGCGTGAGGCCGTTGGGGAGCTGGTCGCGCTCGGGGGCCGGGAAGGCCCACGGGGTGGCGGCGCCGGGCCGCGGCTGCGGGTGGAAATGCATGGTGGTGGTGGCCACGGCGTCGCTCACTGGCCCGCCTCCTGCTCTGCTGTGTTCTTCACGGTGGTCTCGTCGGCCTGCTCCGGGTCCGCCGGTCCGGCCTCCGCGGGCTCTCCGGGCTCCGCCTGGTCGGTCGGCTCGTAGACGAGGACCGCGCGGTTGTCGGGGCGCAGCCGGGCCGCGGCGACGGCCCGCACCTCCGCCGCGGTGATGTCCAGGACGCGGCCCACGGCCGTCAGGGCGAGCTGCGGGTCGCCGAACAGCACGGCGAACCGGGCCAGTTCGTCGGCGCGCCCGCCGACCGTGGCAAGCCGGTCCAGCCACTCGCGCTCCAACTGGGCCTGGGCCCGCTCCATCTCCTCCGGGGTCGGCCCCTCGGCGGCGAACCGGGCCAGCTCCTCGTCGACCGCGGTCTCGATGTCCGCCACCTCGACCCCGCCGGACGTCTTGACGTCCAGCCAGCCGAGGGAGGGCGCGCCCGCCAGCCGCAGCATCCCGAAGCCGGCGGCGACGGCGGTGCGGTCCCGGCGGACGAGGCGGTTGTGGAGCCGGGAGGACTCGCCGCCGCCGAGGACGGTCAGGGCGAGGTCGGCGGCGTCCGCCTCGCGCGTGCCGTCGTGCGGCAGGCGGTAGGCGGACATCAGGGCGCGGGCGGGCACCTCCGCCTCGACGACCTGGCGCAGCTCCGTGCCGATGGTGTCGGGCAGGGTCCCGTCGCGGGGCGGCTGCTTGCCGTCGTGCGGGGGGATGGTGCCGAAGTACTTCTCGATCCAGGCGAGGGTCTGCTCGGGGTCGATGTCGCCGACGACCGAGAGGACCGCGTTGCCGGGTGCGTAGTACGTACGGAAGAAGGCCCGGGCGTCCTCCAGGGAGGCGGCGTCCAGGTCGGCCATGGACCCGATGGGCGTGTGGTGGTAGGGGTGGCCCTCGGGGTAGACCATGGCCGTCAGCTTCTCGAACGCCGTGCCGTAGGGCACGTTGTCGTAGCGCTGGCGGCGCTCGTTCTTGACGACGTCCCGCTGGTTGTCCATGGACTCTTCGTCGAGCGCGGTGAGCAGCGACCCCATCCGGTCGGCCTCCAGCCAGAGGGCGAGCTCCAGCTGATGGGCCGGCATGGTCTCGAAGTAGTTGGTGCGCTCGAAGCTCGTGGTGCCGTTGAGGGAGCCGCCGGCGCCCTGCACCAGCTCGAAGTGGCCGTTCCCCTTGACCTGCGCGGAGCCCTGGAACATCAGGTGCTCGAAGAGGTGAGCCAGGCCCGTACGGCCCTTGACCTCGTGGCGGGAACCGACGTCGTACCAGAGGCAGACCGCGGCGACCGGGGTCAGGTGGTCCTCGGAGAGGACCACCCTCAGGCCATTGGCCAGGCGGTGCTCGGTCGCTGTCAGGCCGCTGGTACCGGCCTGTTGCGTGGCCGTGTGACCCATGGGCATGTACGTCCCTTCGCTGCGTGATGACCCGCGTGATGTCCCGCGTTCAAATCGGTCCTGTCACTGTATGCAAGCGCGCTGACATCTGGCGAAGTTCCCGCCGAGGACCGCCCTTACGGACGGGTCGCGGTCGGGGTTGTCAGTGGGGCGGTCCACAATGGTCGGCGTCACCACCCCGTACCGGTTACAAGAAGGAGCCGCAGCCGCGATGGCCCGCCGCAGCACGAAGACCCCGCCGCCGGACGACTTCGAGGAGCGCATCCTCGACATCGACGTCGTCGACGAGATGCAGGGCTCCTACCTTGAGTACGCCTACTCCGTCATCTACTCGCGCGCCCTGCCCGACGCGCGCGACGGGCTGAAGCCGGTGCACCGCCGCATCCTCTTCCAGATGAACGAGATGGGCCTGCGCCCGGAGCGCGCGCATGTGAAGTGCGCCCGCGTCGTCGGCGAGGTGATGGGAAAGCTGCACCCGCACGGCGACGCCTCGATCTACGACGCGCTCGTGCGCATGGCGCAGCCGTTCACGATGCGCGTGCCGCTGGTCGACGGGCACGGCAACTTCGGCTCGCTCGGCAACGACGACCCGCCGGCCGCCATGCGGTACACCGAGGCGAAGATGGCGGCGGCGTCGTCGCTGATGACGGACTCGATCGACGAGGACACCGTCGACTTCGCGCCGAACTACGACGGCAGCGAGCAGGAGCCGCTCACCCTCCCCGCCGCCTACCCGAACCTGCTCGTCAACGGGGCGTCGGGGATCGCGGTCGGCATGGCGACGAACATGCCGCCGCACAATCTGGGCGAGGTCATCGCCGCCGCCCGGCATCTGATCAAGCACCCGGGCGCCGACCTCGACACGCTGATGAAGTACGTGCCGGGGCCGGACCTGCCCACCGGCGGCCGGATCGTGGGCCTGTCCGGGGTCCGGGACGCGTACGAGACGGGGCGCGGCAGCTTCAAGATCCGCGCCACGGTCGCGGTCGACAATGTGACGGCCCGCCGCAAGGGCCTGGTCGTCACGGAGCTGCCGTTCTCGGTCGGCCCCGAGAAGGTCATCTCGAAGATCAAGGACCTGGTCGGGGCGAAGAAGCTCCAGGGCATCGCGGACGTCAAGGACCTCACCGACCGCGAGCACGGCCTGCGGCTGGTCATCGAGATCAAGAACGGCTTCAACCCGGAGGCCGTCCTGGAGCAGCTCTACAAGCTGACGCCGATGGAGGAGTCCTTCGGCATCAACAACGTCGCGCTGGTGGACGGCCAGCCCCTGACGCTGGGCCTCAAGGAGCTGCTGGAGGTCTATGTCGACCACCGCTTCGAGGTCGTCCGGCGGCGCAGCGAGTTCCGGCGCACCAAGCGGCGCGACCGGCTGCACCTGGTCGAGGGGCTGCTGGTCGCGCTCATCGACATCGACGAGGTCATCCGCCTCATCCGCTCCAGCGAGAACGCGGCGAAGGCCAAGGAGACCCTGATGGCGCGGTTCTCGCTGTCCGAGGTCCAGACGCAGTACATCCTGGACACCCCGCTGCGGCGGCTGACGAAGTTCGACCGGGTCGAGCTGGAGTCGGAGCGCGACCGGCTCAACAGCGAGATCGAGAAGCTCACCGCGATCCTCGAATCCGACGCGGAGCTGCGCAAGCTGGTCTCCTCGGAACTGGCCGACGTCGCCAAGAAGTTCGGCACCGACCGGCGCACGGTGCTGCTGGCCTCGGCAGGCGCGCCGGTGGCGGCGGTGCCGCTGGAGGTCGCGGACGACCCGTGCCGGGTGCTGCTCTCCTCGACGGGGCTGCTGGCCCGTACGGCCAACGGCGAGCTGTCGTTCGACGAGGATGCCAAGCGCGTCAAGCACGACGCGATCGTCTCGGCGGTGCCCGCGACGGCGCGGGGCGACGTGGGCGCGGTGACTTCCGCGGGCCGGCTGCTGCGGCTGCCGGTGATCGACCTGCCGCAGCTCCCGGACACGGCCGCCGCGCCGAACCTCTCGGGCGGCGCGCCCATCGCGGAGTTCCTGTCCCTCACGGACGACGAGCGGCTGGTCTGCCTCACCACCCTGGACGAGTCCTCGCCGGGCCTCGCGATCGGCACGGAGCAGGGCGTCGTCAAGCGCGTGGTCCCCGACTATCCGGCGAACAAGGACGAGTTGGAGGTCATCGGCCTCAAGGAGGGCGACCGGATCGTCGGCGCGGTGGAGCTGCGCACCGGCGAGGAGGACCTGGTCTTCATCACGGACGACGCGCAGCTCCTGCGCTACCCGGCGGGCCAGGTGCGGCCGCAGGGCCGGCCGGCCGGCGGCATGGCGGGCATCAAGCTGAGCGCGGGCGCGAAGGTCCTCTCCTTCACGGCGATCGACCCGGCCGCGGACGCGGTGGTCTTCACGGTCGCGGGCTCGCACGGCACGCTGGTCGACTCGATGCAGAGCGCGAAGCTGACGCCGTTCGACCAGTACCCGCGCAAGGGGCGGGCGACCGGCGGCGTCCGCTGCCAGCGGTTCCTCAAGGGCGAGGACTGCCTGGTCACCGCCTGGGCGGGGGCGACACCCGCGCGGGCCGCGGCCGCGAACGGCGCCCCGGTGGAGCTCCCGGAGATCGACCCGCGCCGCGACGGCTCCGGCGTCCCGATCCCCAAGGCGGTCGCGGCGGTCGCCGGACCGGTGTAGGGGCGCGTCGGGCAGAAGGCGGGCGGTAAGCAGCGCTCTGACAGCAGGCGGCCGGGCTCTCTGTGCGGGAGGCCCGGCCGCCGTGCCGTGGGGCCGGGCGACGCCCCGACCCCTTACGGCCAGACGTCCGCCCGTTCGCCCAGATCGTCGTGGGCGCCGGGGGCGGGTTCGTGGTGCTCCTGGGGGTCGCCTTGCTCCTCGGGGTCCTGTACGTACCGCAGTACGCCCCACATGGTCTCCTCGCCCGCTGCCTGGGCGGCGGCCTCCGTGTCCCGGCAGGCTTCCAGTTCCTTGCGGAGGGCTTCGGTGTCGATGCCGGAGCCGATGAGTACGAGCTGGGTCAGCCGTTCCTCGTCGCGTGCCCAGGGGGACGGGTAGAAGCGCAGGAAGTCGCCGACCGCGTGCAGGGTGAACTTCTGCCGGCTGCCGGGCACGTCGAAGCGGACGAAGCCCTTGATGCGGTAGAGGCCGGGCGGCCTGCTGTCGAGGAAGTCCAGCAGGCGGCGCGGGTTCATGGGGGCGTCGGCGACGAAGGAGAGGCTGTCGTACGCGGCGTGCAGGTGGCCGCTGTGGTCCGCGTGCTCGTGGTCGTGGGCGTGGTCGTCATCGCCGTCGTCGGCCACCAGGTCCTCGAAGGAGAGCTGCCGCACCGCCTCCAGACGGTCCTCCCGGGGGCGGCGGTCGAAGAGCAGCTCCGGGTCGACGCGCCCGTACGAGGCCGGGAGGACGGGTCTGCCGGGGGCGAGCCCGGCCAGCGTGGCGAGCAGGTCCGTACGCTCCGCTTCCGCGACGCGGTCCGCCTTGTTGAGGACCACGAGGTCGGCGAGGCCGAGGTGGCGGTCGAGTTCGGGGTGGGCGGCGCGGGTGCGGGCGAACTCGGCGGCGTCGACGACCTCGACCAGCCCGCCGTAGACGATGTGCTGGTTCTCGCTGGCCAGGATCATGCGGATGAGTTCCTGGGGCTCCGCGAGGCCGCTCGCCTCGATGACGATGACGTCGATGCGCGCCGCCGGGCGGGCCAGCCGGTCGAGGTAGTCGTCCAGTTCGCTGGTGTCGACGGCGCAGCACAGGCAGCCGTTGCCGAGCGAGACCATCGAGTCGACCTGCCCGGCGACGGTCATCGCGTCGATCTCGACGCTCCCGAAGTCGTTGACGACCGCGCCGATCCGGCTGCCCCCGGCCCTGCGGAGCAGGTGGTTGAGGAGGGTCGTCTTGCCGGACCCGAGGAATCCGGCGAGCACGATGACCGGGATCTGTCGCTTGGCCAAGGGGGCGTCTCCATCGTCGTCAGCGCACGGCGGGCACCGGCTGGGGCGGCGGCGGGCCGGCGTAGCGGGCCGCCGGGCGGATGATCTTCGAGTCCTCCGCCTGCTCCAGGATATTGGCGCTCCAGCCGACGACCCGGGCGGCCGCGAACGTCGGGGTGAACATCGAGCGCGGCACGCCGCACAGCTCCATGACGACGCCGGCGTAGAACTCCACATTGGTGTGCAGTTCCCGGCCCGGCTTCAGCTCCGCCAGGATCTCCAGGACGCGCCGCTCGACGTGCACGGCGAATTCGACCAGGGGGCCGCCGAACCGCTCGGCGACACCGCGCAGCATGCGGGAGCGCGGGTCCTCGGTGCGGTAGACGGGGTGCCCGAACCCCATGATCCGCTCCCCCGCCAGGACGCGTTCGCGGATCCAGGGGTCCACGCGGTCCGGGGTGCCGATGGCGTCGAGGGTGTCCAGGGCGCGGCTGGGCGCGCCGCCGTGGAGAGGGCCGGAGAGCGCGCCGACGGCGCCGACGAGGCAGGCGGCGAGGTCGGCGCCGGTGGAGGCGATGACGCGGGCGGTGAAGGTGGAGGCGTTGAAGCCGTGGTCCACGGTGGAGACGAGGTACTGCTCGATGGCCCGTACGCGCTCCGGCTCCGGTTCCGTACCGGTCATCATGTACAGGTAGTTGGCCGCGTACGACAGGTCGTCGCGCGGTTCGACGGGCGCGAGCCCCTGGCCCAGCCGGTGCAGCGCGGTGAGCAGGGTGGGCACGGCCGCGCACGCGGCGAGGGCGTCGGCGCGGCGGCGGTCGGCGTCGATGTCGTACAGCGGGCGGCCGCCGGAGGCGGCGCCGAGCAGCGAGAGCGCGGTGCGCAGTCCCGCGAGCGGGCCGGTGAGCGCGCAGGACCGGGCGATCGCGGGCAGCGCGTCACGGACGTCGGCGGGCAGGTGGCGCAGGGCGGCGGTCTCGGCGGCGAACGCGGCGCGCTGCTCGGCGTCGGGGAGGGAGCCGTGGCACATCAGGTGCCAGACGTCCTCGAAGCCGCGGTTCTCGGCGAGTTCGATCGCCGAGTACTGGCGGTAGTGGTAGAAGCCCTCGCGCCCTCGTACGTCGCCCAGCGCGGTCTCGGTGACGACGACGCCCGCGAGGCCGCGGGGTACGTCGATCGGCGCGTTGGCCCCGTTGGCCGGGTTGGTCCTGTTGGCCCCGTTGGTCCCGGTGGCCCCGTTGGCCGGGTCGGCCGCCGAGTTGGCCGGGTCGGCCGCGGTGGTCGGCATGGTGGATCTCCTTGTCTGCTTCCTCTGCTTCTTCTGTTTCGTCTCTTGATCTGACTGTCTATGCTTGACTCATTCACTGTCAATGTTGATTGAATCAATGGCCAATCGCTGTCGATACGGTGTAACGCATGGTGGAGCAAGAGATGGACGGGGCAGATGGCGCTGCCAGTCCTGACGGGTCTGTCGGGTCTGCCGGGCCTGTCGGGCCAGTCGGGCCTGTCGGGGTCGGCAGGGCCGACGCGGCGCCGGGCGAAGAGCGGCTGACCACACGGGAAGCCGCCGAACGCCTCGGCGTGAAGCCCGAGACGGTCTACGCGTATGTCAGCCGCGGCCAGCTCACCAGCCACCGCCGCCCCGGCGGGCGCGGCTCCACCTTCGACGCGAAGGAGGTCGACGCGCTCATACGGCGCGGCGGCCGGCGCGAGGCGGCGGCCCCCTCCGGGGGCGATCTGGTGGTCCGTACGGGCATCACGCTCATCGACGCCGACCGCTGCTACTTCCGCGGCGTGGACGCCACGGAACTCGCCGCGCGCTACTCCTACGAGGAGGTCGCCGACTGGCTGTGGACCGGCCGGATGCGCCCCGGCACCCGGTTCACGGCCCCCGCCGAAGCGCTGGCGGCGGCGCGTCGCTCGGTGGCGGCGCTGCCCGCGCACAGCGGGCCGATGGACCGGCTGCGGGTCGCGGCCATCGCCGCCGCCGCGGCCGATCCGCTGCGCTTCGACCTCTCCCCCGACGCGGTACTGGACGCGGCCCGCGGCCTGATCCCGACCCTGGTCGACGCGCTGCCGGCCGCGGGGCGCCCCGTGGGCGAAGCGGGCGGGGGCTCCGGGGAGCGGGGCGCCACGGCACTGGGGTCCCGTGAGACCCGCGAGGCCCGCGAGTCACGTGAGCCCGACTGGCGCGTCGGAGCGGCGGCCGACGGTGAGGACGGCCGGGTCGCCGGAGCAACGGCCGACGGGGAAGGCGGCCGGCTCGTCGGGACAGCGGCCGACGGGGAAGGCGACCGGCTCGTCGGGACGCCGGCGGGCGGGGAAGGCGGCCGGCCCGTCGAGACGGCCGCCGACGGGGAAGGCGGCCGGTTCGTCGGGACGGCGGCGGGCGGGGAAGGCGGCCGGTTCGTGGAGCGGTTGTGGCTGCGGCTGACCGCGCGGCCATATGACGAGCCGTCGTTACGGGTTCTGGAGGCGGCGCTGGTGCTGCTGATCGACCATGACCTGGCCGCCTCCACGCTCGCCGCGCGCGTCGCCGCCTCCGCGCGGGCGCACCCGTACGCCGTCGTGTCGGCGGGCTTCGGCGCGCTCGACGGCCCGTTCCACGGAGCCGCCAGCGGGCTCGCGCACCGCATGCTCGCCGAGGTGCTGGAGCGCGGCAGCGCGGCGGCCGTCGTCGCCGACCATCTGCGCGCGGGCCGCCGGGTGCCGGGGCTCGGCCACCGCCTCTACCCGGGCGAAGATCCTCGCGCGCGGGCGCTGTTCGACATGCTGGCGCGGGTGCCGAGGGCCGCCGAGGCGCTGGCGGCCGCGCAGGACGTGGTGGCGGCCACGGCCCGGCACGCCTCGCTGCACGCCAATGTCGACCTCGCGCTGAGCGTGCTGTCGGTCGCGACGGGGATGCCGGTGGAGGCGGGCGAGACGATCTTCGCCGTCGCCCGTACGGCGGGCTGGATCGCGCACGCCCTGGAGGAGTACGAGGAGCGCCCCATGCGCATGCGCCCCAGCGGGCAGTACCGCGGGCCGCGCCCGCCGCAGCCGCTGCCGTGAGAGCCCCGGCCGCTGCCGTGAGAGCCGCCGGCGCACCGAGGGCGGCGTGGTGAAGGGCGCGGGAAGGGCGTGGCGGCGGGGGCGCCGGAGGGCGCGGTGGCACACCCCGGCCCGTGAGCCTCCCGCCCCGGCCCATGGCGACCATGCCCCCGACGCGCCTCATACGCCCCGCGCGCCCCTCGCCAAGTGGTAAGCCCCGCCCGCCAGATCAGGTTAGGCTTACCTACGTGAGCACGTGCGCGACCGCTTCCCGTGACCTGTCCGAGCCGCTGGCCGGCACCGCCGCCACCGCTCGGACCTGGCTGCTGATCGAACAGCCCGGCCCCTGGGGCGCCGACGCCCTCACCTCCAGCCGCCTCGAACCGGCCCTCGGCCGCGCCCTGGAGAAGGCCGCCGAACCCCACGGGGTGCGCGTCGCGCTCATCCGCCGCCCCGCCCGTACGGCCGACTGCCGCGAACCGGCCGCCCGCCGGGTCTTCGCGGCCCACACCCTGCCGGGCGGCTCCTGGATCCGTACGGCCGAGATCACCGACCCCGCGCACCTGACAGGGCTGGACTTCGCGGCGCTCGGGGCCGGCGACGAGCGCGGGCTGCGCGGCCCGTACGACTGGCGCCCGTACCTCGGCGACCCGCTCGTACTCGTCTGCACCAACGGCAAGCGGGACCGCTGCTGCGCCCTGCTGGGCCGGCCGCTCGCCGCCGAGCTGGCGGCCTCGGACGCGGCCGCGGTCTGGGAGATCACCCACATCGGCGGCCACCGCTTCTCGCCGACGCTCGTCGTGCTGCCGTACGGGTACGCGTACGGGCGGGCCACCGCGACCGCCGTACGGGAGGCCGTCGAGGGGGTGCGCGAGGGCAGGATCGTCACCGACGGCTGCCGCGGCCGGTCCGCGTGGGAGCGCCCGGCGCAGGCCGCCGAGCTGGCGGTGCGGGAACTGACCGGCGAGAAGGGCGCCGACGCGCTCATGGTCCTGCGGACCGAGGGGGCGGCGCCCTCGTGGACCGTGACGGTCGGCCATCTCGACGGCCGCCAGTGGTGGGTCGCGGTCGAGCGCGGCGCGGCGGACCCGCCCCGGCCCGAGAGCTGCGGCAGCCCGCTCGGCACCCCGGCCCGGATGGATGTGACGGGCGTGTACGAGGTCGCCGCCGAACGCCCGGAGCGGGTCCGGGACGAGGTGTGCCGCAACGGCGGTCCTCAGCCGGCCTTCTTGACGAACTCCGTGGTGTAGGTCTTCTCCAGGTCCACCGACGCGTTCTTCAGGGTCGGGTTGAACGCCTTGAGCACCTCGTGCACGGTCCTCGGGCCGTCGGCGGGCATCACCCCGTCCTCCGTGAACATCGGCAGGGTGCTCTTGATCGCCCGTACGTACAGCTCCTTGCCGCCCTGCGCGTAGTCGGCGGGCATCTTGGCCGCGATCTCCTCGGGCGTGTGCGCCCGCATCCACTTCAGCGTCTTGACGAAGGCGTTGGCGAGCTTCTGCACGGTCGCCTTGTGGCCGTCGACCCATTCGGTGTTCATATAGAGGCTCGCGGCGGGGTAGAGGCCGCCGAGCGCGGCCCGGGAGCCCTCGGGGGTGCGCATGTCGACGAGTACCGTGCCGACGTCCTTGGCCAGCACCTGCGCGACGGTCGGGTCGGTGGTCATGCCGCCGTCGATCGAGCCCTGCTGGAGCGCGGAGATGAAGGTCTGGCCCGCCCCGACGGCGACCGGCGTGATCTCGCTGACGTCGACGCCGTTTCTGACGGCCAAGTACTTGGTGAGGAAATCGGTGGACGAACCGAGGCCGGTCACCCCGAGCTTCTTGCCCTTGAAGTCCTTCGGGGAGCCGAGGCTGGACGCGGCCTTCTTGGAGACCACCTCCACCTCGCCGGGCGTCCGCGCGAACTGGACGACCGACTCCACGTGTTTGCCCTTCACCTGGAGGTCGAGCGTGTGGTCGTAGAAGCCGACGACGCCCTGTACGTCCCCGGCGACCAGCGAGGTGGTGGCCTGCACACCGGCGGGCTCGGTGAGCAGTTGGACGTCCACGCCCTCGGCCTTGAAGTAGCCGAGCTTCTGGGTGAGCATGGCCGGCAGATAGATGATCTTGTCCAGGCCGCCGACCATGATCTTGACCTGGTCGGCGCCGCCCGACCCGCCACCGGAGCCGCCGCCCGAACCGCCGCCCACCTGCGCGTCGTTGGCGCACGCGGCGAGGGCGAGGCACAGCGCGCCGGCGACGGCGGCCGCGGAGATCCTGCTGAGAGTGCGCATCATCGTGTCCTTGGGGTGTGAACCATGAGGGGGGAGTTGCTGGGGAGAGCGGAGACCGGGGGCATGGAGAGTGGAGACCGGGGGCATGGAGAGCGGAGACCGAGGGCCGGACTCGGCGGCTCCCGGGCTCCGCGCCCCTGGGCCGGCCGTCAGCCGTCAGCGCCGGAGCCGCCGCCCGCCTTCCACCGGAACAGCCGCTTCTCCGCGAAGGTCAGCAGCCCCTCGGCGAGCAGCGCGACGACGGCGAGGATGACCATCGCCGCGTAGACCCCGGCCGCGTTGAACGTGCCCTGGGAGGCGGAGACCAGCAGCCCGATCCCCTTCGTCGCGCCGATGTACTCGCCGACGATCGCGCCGATCAGCGCGAAGCCGAAGCTGACATGCAGACTCGTGAAGATCCAAGAGGTCGCGGACGGGACCACCACGTGGAGCGTGACCCGCCGGTTGCTCGCGCCCAGCACGCGGGCGTTGGCGACCAGGTTGCGGTCCACTTCGCGCGCCCCCTGGAAGGCGTTGAAGAAGACGGGGAAGAAGACCAGCACCACGGCCGAGGCCACCTTGGAGGCCGGGCCGAGGCCGAACCAGATGAGGAAGATCGGCGCGAGCACGATCCGCGGCAGCGCGTTGAGCACCTTGATGTACGGGCCGAGCACATCGGCGAGGAAGGAGATCCGGCCGAGCGCGATCCCCAGCAGCACGCCCGCGGCGACGCCGATGAGCCAGCCGAGCAGCGCCTCGTAGAGCGTGTACCAGATCTGCTCCCCCAGCGAGCCCTGCGCGGTGCCGTGCTGCACCCACTGGACGATCTGCGCCCAGATCTTCGACGGCATCGAGAAGTTGAAGGGGTCGATGACGTTCGTGCGGGCCATGAGCTCCCAGGCGGCGACCACCGCGACGAGCAGCAGCGCACGCGCCGTATGGACGAGCAGCCGGCGGGTACGGGCGGCGCGCGCCCTGGCCTCCGTACGGCCCGTACCGCTGCTCATGCCGTCGCCACGGCCCGTACTGCCCTTCTCCGACTTCGGCTTCGGCTGCGGCTCCGGCTTCTGCTGCGGCTCCGGCTCCGGCTTCTGCTGCGTCTCCGGCTTCTGCTCCCGCTCCCGCTCGCGCTCCGGGACAACAGCGGGTTCGGGCCCCGGCGCGGAGGACGCGGCGAGCGAATCTTCCAGCGGCTCACGCGGCATGGCCGGCCCCCCGTTCCCGGGTGATGCGGACCTCTTCGCCGAGCGAGGACCAGATCTCCCGGTAGATCTCGATGAACCGCGGCTCCAGGCGCACCGATTCGACCTGGCGCGGTCGTGGCAGATCGACCGCGAAGACCTCCTTGACCGTGGCGGGGCCCGCCGTCATCACCACGACGCGGTCGGCCAGCGCGATCGCCTCCTCCAGGTCGTGGGTGACGAAGACGACCGAGGCGGCGGTGTCCGGCGCCGAGGCGCCGCCCCACAGCTCCAGCAGTTCGTCGGACATCAGCGCCCGCGTCTGCACGTCGAGCGCCGAGAACGGCTCGTCCATGAGGAGAATCCGCGGCTCGCCCACGAAGGTCTGGGCCAGCGCGACGCGCTTGCGCTGGCCGCCGGAGAGCTGGTGCGGATAGCGGTCCTCGAAGGCGGCGAGGCCGACCCGGCCGAGCCAGTCCCGGGCCCGCTCTTTGGCCGCCGCCTTGGGCACGCCGCGGAACCGCGGCCCCGCCATGACGTTGGAGAGCACCGTGCGCCAGGGGAAGACGGCGTCCTGCTGGAAGACGAAGCCGACCTCCGGCCGGATGCCGGTGACGGGTTCGCCGCCGATCAGCACCTGTCCCTCGGTCGGCTCCTCCAGGCCGCTCACCAGCGTGAGCGTGGTCGACTTGCCGCAGCCGGTCGGGCCGACCACGGCCACGAACTCGCCCTGCCGCACGGTCAGTCCGAGATCCCGTACGGCCGTGTGCCCGGCGCCCGAGGGCGTACGGAACACCTTGCTCGCGCCGCGCAGTTCGATGGCCGGGGCGGCGCCGGGGCCCGGGTCGCTGTGCGTGGTCATCGCCCACCTCCCTGCCCCGCGGTCCCGTGCGGGGCGACTGGGGCTGGAGGCTAGGCGGGACCCGCGGCGCGGCGGGAGTCTTGTGAGCACTGTGCGGCTTGAGCGCGCAAACCCTGTTCTGCTCGTTTTGCTCGCGCTACAACAGCACTTGCGGCCTCGGGCCGCCGGGGAAGGGCAGAAAACGGCGGGAACGTCGAGAGCGGCGGACACGGCAGGGAACGGCGGACACGGCAGGGGACGACGGACACAGCAGGGCCGGCAAGGAACCGGACACGGCAGGGCCCGGCAAGGAACGGCAGGGAAGAGCAAGGAAGGGGCACGCATGCGCATCCGGTGGCCCCGCCGCGTGTTCGCCCAAGTGCTGCTCGTACAGCTCCTGATCACGACGGGCGTCACCGTCCTCGCGGCCGGCCTCTTCCTCGCCCCGCTCGGCGACCAGCTCGACGCGCAGGCGGCGCGGCGCGCCCTGGCGATCGCCCAGACCACCGCCGCCCAGCCGGGCATCGCCCGGGCCATGCTCACCACCCGGCCCGCCGTGGACGGCCCGGTGCAGGGCGCGGCCGAGCGCGTGCGGCGCGCGACCGGCGCCAGTTACGTGGTCATCGTCGACGCGCACGGCATCCGCTACTCCCACACCACCCCCGCCGAGATCGGCCGCCCGGTCTCCACGGACCCGGGCGAGGCGCTGGCCGGGCACGAGTGGACCGGCATCGACCGCGGCACGCTCGGCCGCTCCGCGCGCGGCAAGGTCCCGCTGCGCGACTCCACGGGCGCCGTCGTCGGCGCGGTCTCGGTCGGCATCGCCTACGACAGCGTGCGCGCCCTGCTCCTGCACAGCGTCCCCGGCGTCCTCGAATACGCGGGCGCGGCCCTGGGCGTCGGGGCGCTGGCCGCCCTCGTCGCCTCCCGGCGGCTGCGACGGCGCACTCACGGCATCGAGCTGTCGGAGATCTCGGCGCTCCTCGACGAGCGGGAGGCGATGCTGCACGGCATCCGCGAGGGGGTCGTCGCGCTCGACCGGCGGGGCCGGGTCCGGCTCGTCAACGACGAGGCGCAGCGGCTGCTCGGCCTGGCGCCGGGCGCCCGCGTCACCGGCCGCCCCCTCGACGAGGTGCTGCCGCCGGGCCGTACGACGGAGGTCCTGGCGGGCCGGGTGGCGGGTACGGACCTGCTCACGGTGTGCGGCGGCCGGGTCCTGGTCGCCAACCGGATGGACACGGCGGACGGCGGTACGGTCGCGACGCTGCGCGACCGTACCGAACTGGAGCAGTTGGGGCGGGAGCTGGACGGCACCCGCGGCCTCACGGAGGCGCTGCGGGCCCAGGACCACGAGCACGCCAACCGGCTGCACACCATCGTGGGGCTGCTGGAGCTGGAGCTGTACGAGGAGGCCGCGGAGTTCGTCGCCGAGGTGGCGGGCGCGCACCGCGCGACCGCCGAGCAGGTGACCGAGCGCGTACGGGAACCGCTGGTCAGCGCATTGCTGGTGGGCAAGAGCGCGATCGCGGCGGAGCGCGGCGCCGCGCTGCGGATCTCGCCGGCCACCGATCTGCCGGACCGGGTGGTCGACCCGCGCGACCTGGTCACCGTCCTCGGGAACCTGGTCGACAACGCGCTGGACGCGGCCGGGGCGCGCGTACGGCGGAAGGTGAGCGAGGACGAGAACGAGGGCGACGGCGAAGGCGAGGGCGAGGGCCCCTTCGTCGAAGTGGAGCTGCGGGCCGAGGGGGCCACGCTGTGCCTGCGCGTCGCCGACAACGGCCCCGGCGTCCCGGCGGCGGCGCGGGAGCTGGTCTTCACCGACGGCTGGTCCACCAAGGAACCGCCCTCCCACCGGCGGCGGGGGCTCGGCCTCGCCCTGGTGCGGCGGCTCGCGGAACGGTACGGCGGTACGGCGGAGGTGACCTGCCGCGAGGGCGGCGGCGCGGTGTTCACGGTGGAGTTGCCGGAGGCGCTGCGCGTACTCGAAGGAGCGAACCGATGATCGAGGTCCTGGTCGTGGACGACGACTTCCGCGTCGCCCGCGTCAACGCCGCGTACGTGGCCAAGGTGCCCGGCTTCCATGTCCGGGGCACGGCGCACAACGCGGCCCAGGCGCTGGCCGTGCTGGAGGGCGGCGGCGTCGACCTGGTGCTGCTCGACCACTATCTGCCGGACGAGACGGGCCTGTCGCTGGTCCGCCGGCTCCGGCAGTCCGGACACCCCGCCGACGTGATCATGGTGACGGCGGCCCGCGATGTGGCCACGGTGCGGACGGCCATGCGCTTCGGGGCGCTCCAGTACATCGTCAAGCCGTTCACCTTCGCCGGGCTCCGCGTCAAGCTCGACGCGTACGCCCAGCTCCGCCGCGCCCTCGACGGCGCCCAGGAGGCGGGCCAGGATCAAGTCGACCGTATCTTCGGCACCCTGCGCGCCGCCGCGGCCAGCACCCCGCTGCCGAAGGGCCACTCCGCACCCACCGCCGAACTGATCCGCCGGGCCCTCTCGGACGCCTCCCTCCCCCTGTCGGCACACGAGGTCGCCGAGCGCACCGGCCTCAGCCGCTCCACGGCCCAGCGCTACCTCAAACAACTGGAGTGCTCGGGAAGGCTGCATCTCACCCTGCGCTACGGCGAAACAGGCCGCCCCGAACACCGCTATAGCTGGCCGGAGGGCACCCCGGCGGCGTAACGACCGCCGGACCGCGCGTCGAACAGTCGCGCTGTATCGTCGCCACCGGACAATCGCGAGCAGGAGAGCAGGAGAGCAGGCCGGCGGGACGACAGGACAGCCGCAGCAGCCGCAGCAGCCGGAGCCCGGCGGAGGACGACCAGGCGGAGGACGAGGCGTGATGAGGGCACGACGGCGGACCGCACCCGAGCGGCCCGAGGCCGGGGTGCCCATGGCCGACTCCCCCGAGGCCGAGGCCGAGACGCCCGCAGCCGAGGCCCCAGCCGCCGAAGCCCCTGCGCCCGACTCGCCCGAGGCCGCCACGCCCACGCTCGTATGGGAACGCCCCGAGCCTCGGAGCCGGCCGAAGCCGTCCCTGCTGAGCCGGGACCGGATCGTACGAGCCGCCGTCGAGCTGGCGGACGCCGGCGGGCTGGACGCGGTGTCCCTGCGCGAGGTCGCCGCCGCGCTCGACACGGGGCCGGTACGGCTGTACCGCTACCTGTCCACCGAAGAGGAACTGCTCGACCTGATGGTCGACGCTGTCTACGGCGAGATCATCGCGCCCGAGCCGTCGGCCGGGCCCGCCTCGCCCGGCGGGGACTGGCGCCGTGACCTGCGCTCACATGCCCACCGCAGCAGGGTGGCGGCCCTCCGGCACGAGTGGTTCGCCGATCTGCTCGGCGGCCGGCCGCACCTCGGGCCGAACGCGCTGGCCGACTTCGAGGCGTCCTTGGCGGCGCTGCGCCGCGCCCCCGGGTTCGAGGGCATCGACACGGTCCTGGCCGCCGTCGACGCGGTGGACGCCTACCTGGTCGGGGCGGTCAGGAAGGAGGTCGCCGAGGCGCGGGCCGAGCGGACCACCGGCCCGGACGAGCAGCAATGGCAGGCCGCCGCGGGCCCGTACATCGGCCGCATGCTGGCGACCGGCCGCTACCCCACCCTCTCCGAGGCCGTCGTGGACGCCGCTGCCCGCGATGCCGACACCGTCTTCGACACCGGTCTCACATACGTCCTGGACGGCATCGCCGCCCGGCTGTCAGCGCCCTGACCACACCGCCCTGCCACCCGCCCTGGCCCGCGTGAGCGGTCCCGACCGGTGCGAGCGACCTCGACCGGTGCGGGCTGCCCTGACCGGCGCGAACAACCCCAGCAGGCGTGAGCGGCCCTGACCGGCGCGAGCAGGCCCGGCCGGCGTGAGCGGCCCTCACCGGCGCGAGCAGGCCCGGCCGGCGTGAGCGGCCCTCACCGGCGCGAGCAGGCCCACCGGAGACGGTCTTCGGGCCGGGCTGCCGCGCCCACCGCTCCATGGCGGCATGAAACGCGGCCACGAGCAAGTCCTGGGCCAGGCGCGGCCGCAAGTCCTCCGGATCGTCGAGGTCGAGCCGGACGGCGAGCGTCCGCCGGCTCTCGTCGCTGATCCGGTCGCAGAAGCTGAGGCTGTACGCGGCGACCGAGGGCGAGGTCTCGGCGAGCCGCCGGCCCGCGGCGGCCCGTTCCGCCCAGCCCGGCGCCGTCATCCGCTCCAACGCGGCGAACAGGGCTTCCCGCAGAGCCGCGAAGACGGTGCCGCCGCCCGGCGTGAGGGACGCGACCTCGCCCAGGAAGACCAGCCACAGCTCATGGCTGGGCGCCAGCGCGGCCTCCTCCTTGCCGGCGAAATAGCGGAAGAACGTCCGCTTGGAGACCTCGACCTCGGCGCACACCTCGTCCAGCGTCGTCTCGGCGAACCCCCGCTCCTGGAAAAGGCGCAGGGCGGCGTCGATGAGAGCGTCCCGGGTCCGCTGCTTCTTGCGTTCTCGCAGCGAGGCGGCGGTGGGCTGCCGGCCCGCGGGCGGCGCGGAGGGGTGGGGCATGCGGTCACTCTACCAGCGAGTGAGCCACTGATAGGCTTTTGGCACTCAGTGGCGTTTTTTACGAAGAGGAGTGGCCATGAAGGCTGTCATCGTCCCGTCGTTCGGAGGCGCCGAAGTACTGCGGGTCGTCGACCGCCCCGAGCCCCGGCCCGGACCGGGCCAGGCCCTCATCCGGGTGGAGGCCGCAGGCGTCGGCTACGTCGACGTCATGGCGCGCGACGGCCACTACCAGCCGCTGTCCGAGCCCGGCTTCGTTCCGGGTACGGAGGCCGCGGGCACCGTCGTCGCGGTCGGCGAGGGCGTCGAGGAGCACTGGATCGGCCGACGCGTCTTCGCACTGGCCGACTCCGGCGCCTACGCCGAGTACGTCGTCGCCGACGCCCGCGGCCTCGTACGTCTGCCGGAGTCCGTCAGCGCGGCCGACGCCGTCGCCCTCGGCGTGAACGCCCTGGTCGCGGCCCTGGGCCTGAAGCGGGCGGCCGTCGAGGAGGGCGAGCGGGTCCTGGTCAGGGGCGCCGGCGGCGGCATCGGACTGATGGCCGCTCAGCTCGCCGCCCGGTCCGGAGGCACGGTCACCGCGATCACCTCCTCGCCCGAGCGCGGAGAACGCCTGCGGGACCTCGGCGTCGCGCACGTACATGACCGCACGGCGGGCGAGGACGGCAGCGCGGACACCTACGACGTCATCGTCGACCCGGTCGCCGGCCCGGACCTCGGCCGCTACATCGAGATGCTGCGGCCCAACGGCCGGTACGTGCTCTGCGGAGCGGCGGGCGGGGCGCCGGAAGCGGCGGCTCTCGGCAGCCTCCTCACCACTTACCACAGCTCGCCGACCCTCGTCGCCTTCAGCCTCCGGTCCGTCGCCCCCGAGGCGGCGGGCGCGGCGGCGGCCAGCCTCTTCGCTCAAGCCGCCGCCGGCGCCCTCCGGCCGGTCATCGACGAACAGATCCCACTGACCGAGGCCCGCCGCGCCCACGAGCGCCTCGAATCAACCCCCGTCTTCGGCAAGCTCGTCTTGACCCCCCACCCTTGAGGCACCCGCCCGCCACCCGCGAGCCCGACCGTCAGCTCCCTCGGGCCCAGTCCAGCGCCCGTACGGCCCGGTCGGGGCTCGACACGGCCTTCGGACGGCCCGGTCGAGGCTTCAACCGGTCCCTGTACAGCCCTCCCGGGCCCCGCCCGACCTCCGTACAGCCCGATCGAGGCTCCACCCAACCCCCCTCCAGCCCTCCGCGGCCCCATTCGACCTCCACCGCCCCCACCCCTGACAGACCCAGCCGCGCCCCCACCCCTGACACCCCCCGACACCCCCTGCCCCGCCCCCCGCCCCC
>NZ_JOBF01000017.1 GCF_000718635.1 Streptomyces varsoviensis
ACTGGGTTGATAGGCCAGATATGGAAGCGCCGTAAGGTGTGGAGTTGACTGGTACTAATAGGCCGAGGGCTTGTCCTCAGTTGCTCGCGTCCACTGTGTGGTTCCCGGGTTGCGAACAGTCGCACCGGCTGAACCAGTAATGCTTTACCATCCCGCTTCGCGGGATGGATTAATTAAAAAGTGTGCTTGTTCGCTTGGAACACCCGAAGGTGTTTCGGTGGTCATTGCGTTAGGGAAACGCCCGGTTACATTCCGAACCCGGAAGCTAAGCCTTTCAGCGCCGATGGTACTGCAGGGGGGACCCTGTGGGGTGCGCGAGAATGACTGCGTTACCCGAAGACAGGAGTCACGACGATGTCCCCCAACTCTTCCGACGATCGGTCGGATCGCGAGCCTCGGCGCGGTGGTCCTCGCGGGCCGCGTCGCGACGACGCGCGTGGCGGCGGCCGCCGTGATGACCGTCCGGCGTTCCGCCGTGATGACGACCGGGGCGGCCGGCCTGGTGGCGGTGGTGGCGGTTATGGGCGTCGGGACGACCGTGGTGGCTTCCGTCGTGATGACCGTGGAGACCGGGGCGGCAGCGACCGCCGTGACGATCGCCGTGACGACCGGGGTGGTTTCCCGCGCGATGAGCGGGCGCCGCGTCGGGACGATCGCGGTGGGTTCCGGCGGGATGACCGTCGGGGCGGCGACTGGCGTGACGACCGTGGGCCGCGCCGGGATGACGATCGGGGTGGGTTCCGCCGTGATGACCGTGGCGGCCGGCCCTCCGGTGGCGGTGGCAGCTACGGTCGGCGTGACGACCGGCCTGGTTTCCGGCGTGATGACCGTGGGCCGCGTCGGGATGACGACCGGGGTGGGTTCCGCCGTGATGACCGGGGTGGGCGGCCCTCCGGTGGCGGTGGCTATGGTCAGCGCGATGACCGTTCGCGTGGGCCGCGGCAGGATGACCGCGGTGGCTACGGTCGGCGTGATGAGCGTGGTGGCAGCGACCGGCGTGATGACCGGCCTAATTTCCGGCGTGATGACCGTGGGCCGCGTCGGGACGATGACCGTGGTGGGTTCCGCCGCGATGAGCGGCCGGCGTTCCGGCGGGATGACGACCGGCCGCGCGGGCCGCGCCGTGATGACGACCGCGGCGGCCGGCCTGCCGGCGGTGGCGGTTACGGGCGTCGGGACGACCGTGGTGGTGGGTTCCGTCGTGAGGAGCGTGGGGACCGTGGCGGCGGCTACCGCCGGGACGATCGCCGTGACGACCGGGGTGGTTTTCCGCGGGACGAGCGGGCGCCGCGTCGGGATGACGACCGGGACCGGGGTGGGTTCCGGCGCGACGAGCGGCGGGATGAGCGGCGCGATGACCGGCGCTCGGGGTTCCCTCGTGATGAGCGGGCTCCTCGGCGGGACGACGACCGGGGTGGGCGGCCCTCCGGTGGGTTCCGGCGCGATGACCGGGGCGGCGGCGACCGCCGGGGGCCCTCGCGGGACGACCGGCGCGGTGGCGGCGGGTACCGGGGGCGGGACGACCGCGGGTCCGGTGGGTTCGGGCGGCGCGATGACCGGGAGCGGGACCGGGAGCCCGTACGCCGGCTGCCGATCCCCGAGGATGTGACGGGCAATGAGATCGACCCGGAGGTGCGGCAGGAGCTGCTGAGCCTGCCGAAGACGCTCGCCGAGGATGTCGCCCGGAACCTGGTGATGGTGGCGAAGCTGCTGGACGAGGACCCGGAGCAGGCGTACGAGTACTCCCGTATCGCGCTGCGGCTCGCGTCCAGGGTCGCCGCCGTGCGCGAGGCGGCGGGCTTCGCCGCGTACGCCGTCGGGAAGTACTCCGAGGCGCTGGCCGAGTTCCGGGCGGCGCGCCGGATGACCGGGTCCGTCGACCTGTGGCCCGTCATGGCCGACTGCGAGCGCGGCATGGGCCGGCCGGAGCGGGCCATGGCGATGGCCGGCGAGCCCGAGGTGCAGCGGCTGGACAAGGCCGGGCAGGTCGAGATGCGACTGGTCGCGGCCGGGGCCCGTAAGGACATGGGGCAGGCGGACGCGGCGGTCGTGACGTTGCAGAGCCCCGAGCTGGCCTCGAACTCGATCCAGCCGTGGACCGCCCGTCTCCGCTACGCCTACGCCGACGCGCTGCTGGCGGTGGGGCGCGAGGACGAGGCGCGCGAGTGGTTCGGCAAGGCGCTGGAGGCCGACCAGGGCGGTACGACGGACGCCTCCGACCGGCTGGCCGAGCTGGACGGCGTCGAGTTCGTGGACGCCTTGGACGAGGACGCGGACGCGGAGGACGCCGGGGGCGAGGGCGGCAGCAAGGGCTGATCCTCGCCGCTGATCGTTGATCGGCGGCCGGTGCGAGGGCGGGGTTCCTGATGGAGCCCCGCCCTCGTCGTTCTTCCCCGGAGGCGCGGGCCGTCTCAGCCCAGTGCCAGGTTGCGGAGTACCAGGCCCGTGGCCGGTTTCGGGCCGAAGGAGGTGGACTTGCGGGGCATCGTCACGCCTTGCTGGGCCAGTTCGCGTACGACTTCCTCGCGTACCGGGTGCATCAGGACGGCCGTACCGCCGTGCCGTTCGGCCTGTTCGACGGCGGCCGCCGCCTCGTGGAGGTAGCCGATGTGGTCGGGGTCGTCGGGGACCTGCCAGACGTGTTCGAGCAGGGTCGAGTGGAGGACGGTCGCGTCGAGCGAACGCCAGGCCTGGGGCCGGCCGTCGGGGATCGTACGGGCGAGGAGGCCGGGGTCCGGGCGGTCGATGAGGTGGAAGCCGCCGTCGCCGGCGAGCAGGAAGGCGGTGCCGCCGGTCCGTGACGCGTCCGCGAGGGCTTCGAGGGCCTTGGGCAGCGGGCCCTCGACGGCGGTGGTCCGGAAGGAGTCCGACACCGCGTTGAGGGCGTCCTTGATCGGGAGGCGGTGCAGGAGGCGGTGGATGGCCCGTACGAGCAGGGGGTAGCGGGCGGTGTCCACGAGGAGGACCAGGCCGTAGTCCCACGGGCCGGGCGCGGCCTGTTCGGAGTGGAGCCGCAGGTAGGTGGCCCAGCGGTGGTGGCCGTCGGCGATGAGGGCCTGGCGCTGGGAGAGGTCCTCGTCGACGCGGGCCAGGTCGTCCGGGTCGGTGAGGGACCACAGCCGGTGGGCGAAGCCGTCCTCCGTGGTCGTGGCGAGCAGCGGTTCGGTGTGGATCGTGCGCTCGATGACGGCCGCGGCGCCGGTGGCGGAACCGTTGCCGCGATAGGCGAACAGGAGCGGTTCGAGGTTGGCGTACGTGTCGCGCATGAGCGCGGCGCGGTCCTCCACGATGTGCGGCATCACGTCCTCGTGAGGGAGGACGACGCCCGCCTCGCGCGGGGTCAGGCGCAGGGCGCCGATGAGGCCGCGCTGGAGGGTGCGGCCGTGGTTCTGCTCGTAGACGTAGAGCGCGGGTTCGTGGTCGGGGGCGAGGACGCCCTCTTCCTGCCAGCGGCGCAGGGTCTCGCCGGCCTGGCGGTGGCGGTCGGCCGCGGTCGCGGCCTGCGGGAGGATCAAGCGGACGATGTTGTGCGGATCGGCCGTCTCCAGATGGCGCAGGCCGTCCGGCCGTACCACCACGTCGTACGGGGGCGAGGTCACGGCGGCCAGGCTGCCGACCCGCTCCGGCACATAGCGCAGCCCTCTGAAGGGGGCCAGTTGGAGACCCTGTCCGGCGTGCCCTGGAGTGCTCATTGGGAAATGTTATGCCGCATACCGGGATGAGCGATGATCGGGGGACAGACACACGGAAGCACGAGGAGCGCGCGCCATGAACCAGACCGTCCGGACCAGCCCCGACGGCAGCGAGGAGCGGCTGAGCGCCGCGTACGACACCGCGCTGCTGGACCTCGACGGGGTGGTGTACGCGGGGGGCGAGGCGATCGCGCACGCCGTCGAGTCGCTGGGGGCGGCCCGGGACGGCGGGATGCACCTGGCGTACGTCACCAACAACGCGGCCCGGACGCCGCGGACGGTCGCCGAGCATCTGACGCGGCTCGGCGTGGCCACGGAGCCGACGGACGTGATCACCTCGGCGCAGGCGGTGGCGCGGCTGATCGCCGATCAGGTCCCGGCCGGGGCCCGGGTGTTGGTGATCGGCGCGGAGGGGCTGGAGGTCGCGCTGCGGGAACGCGGGCTGGAGCCGGTGTTCTCCGCCGACGACGATCCGGCGGCCGTCGCGCAGGGGTACGGCGGGCCCGGCATGACGTGGGAGCGGTTGCAGGAGGCGTCGTACGCGGTGGCGCGGGGGGTGCCGTGGTTCGCCTCCAACACCGATCTGACGATTCCTAGCGCGCGGGGGATCTCGCCGGGGAACGGGGCGGCGGTGGAGGTGGTACGGATCGCCACGGGGGCGGAGCCTCAGGTGGCGGGGAAGCCGCTGCCTCCCATGCACCGGGAGACGGTGCTGCGGACGGGGGCTTCGCGGCCGTTGGTGGTGGGGGACCGGCTGGATACGGATATCGAGGGGGCTTATGTGGGGGGTGTGGATTCGCTGTTGGTGTTGACGGGGGTTACGTCGGCGGGGGAGTTGCTGGGGGCTTCTCCTCGGCATCGGCCTACGTATGTTGCTTTGGATTTGCGGGGGTTGCTGTCCCCTCAGCCAATGGTTTTGGCGGAGGGGGATGGTGGGTTTTCTTGTGGGGGGTGGACGGCCTCTGCCGAGGGTGGGGAGTTTGTGCTTTCGGGGGGTGGGGCGGCGATTGATGGGTTGCGGGCGTTGTGTGGGGTGGGGTGGTCTTTGGCTGGGGGTGGGGTCTGTGAGTTGGACTCGGGGGGTGTGCTGGGGCGGTTGGGGCTTTAGCCGGCTTCGTGATTTTTCCCCACCCCGCCCCTTCCCGTAACCGGGGCGCTGCCCCGGACCCCTCGGGGCTCCGTCCCGGACCCCGGTCCTCAAGCGCCGGACGGGCTGGGTGGGGGAGCACGTAGGCGGGGCTCCGCCCCGGACCCCGGTCCTCAAGCGCCGGACGGGCTTGATTTTGGCCGGGGTTCGATGTCCTCAATCGCCGGACGGGCTGGATTTTGGTCGGACGGGCTTGAGTGGGGCGGGGGTTAGGTGGGGCTTCAGGCTATTTCTGCGATGAGGTCGTCTTCTGTGACGCCTTGGCGCCAGTAGCCGGTGAACTTGATTGCCTTGCGGTCGAATTGGCGGTCGTCGACGAGGTGGCGGCGGAGGGTGCGGACGGCGGCGGATTCGCCGGCGATCCAGGCGTAGGGGGTGCCGGGGGGCAGGTCGGCGGCGCGTACGGCGTCGAGTACGGGGCTGGTGCGGGCGCCCTCGCGCACCAGCCAGGTGATGTCGGCGGCGGCCTTGGTGGGGAGGGGCTGGGCGTCCTCGGCGCTGGGGATCTCGATCCACACCTTGGCGGGGGCGTCGGGCGCCAGTCGGGCGAGGATTCCGGCGATGGCCGGGAGCGCCGTCTCGTCGCCGGTGAGCAGGGTCCAGTCGGTGCCGGGCGGCGGGCGGAAGTCGACGCCGCCGTTGTCCTCCTCGACCGGGCCGAGCAGGGCGGCGCGGTCGCCGGGGCGGGCAGTGCGGGCCCAGGAGGAGGCCGGGCCGTCGGTGGCGCCGGCGGGGGCGTGGTCGCCGGTGTGCAGGGCGAAGTCGACGTCCACCTCGTCGGGGTCGCGGCGCTGGTCGCGGACCGTGTACGTACGCATGACGGCCCGTACGGCCGGGTCCATCTCGCGCCACGCGGCGAACCAGCCGTCGCCCAGGTCGGCGGGGAGGACGGGGGCGTCCTGGCCGGGGTGCGGGAGGAAGAGTTTGAAGCGCTGGTCGCGGCCGCCGCTGACGAAGGCGGACAGGTCGTCGCCCACGAAGGTGACGCGGACCATGGCGGGGCTGAGCCGCTGGGCGCGTAGGACGCGCACGTCGAAGAAGCGGAAGGGCGTTGCGGGCATGGGTGCGTGCTCCTCTCGGGTACCGGGCGGTGCTGGGTGGGCGGCGCCGGGGCGGGGCCCGGCGCCGCGCCGCGTCAGGTGACCTTCTTGGCCTTCTCGACGGCGGCCGCGAGGGCTTCGAGGACCGGGGCGCAGCCGGCGTAGGAGTAGCGCGGTTCGCTGAGCCAGGGGATGACCTGTCCGGCCTTGACGGCGGGGAGCTTCGCCCAGGTGGGCTTGGCGGCGAGGTCCTTGGGCTGGAGGGTGGCGGTGCGGTTGTCGAGGAGGATCAGGTCGGCCGGGTACTTGTCGGCGTTCTCCCAACTGAGGTTCTCGAAGAAGCCGCCGGTGACCTTGGTGGGGACGATGATGTCGACGCCGAGTTCCTTGAAGAAGCTGAGGTCGGAGTAGACGGTCGGGTCGGAGACGTACAGCAGGTTGGCGCTGCCGGAGGCGGCGAGGACCTTGAGGCCCTTCTTGGCCTTCGCGGCCTTGCGGACCGTCTCGGCGGCCTTCTCGAAGCGGGCCTTGGCGTCGGTGACCTTCTTGTCCTTGAGGTCCGCGCCCAGCGCCTCGGCGAGCGCCGCGTAGCGCCGGATGGGGGTGAGGAGCGGGGTGTGGGAGGTGGTGATGCCGACGCTGGGGGCGAGCGAGAGGATCTTCTTCTTGCTCTCCTCGGGCACGGCCCACAGGTCGTGGTCCTGGATCATGTTGGTGACCAGCAGGTCGGGGGAGAGCGCGGCGTACTTCTCGACGCTGAACTCGCCGAAGGCGTTGCCGAGGATGGTGACCTTGTCGATGTCGATGTCACCGGCCTGCGGGTCGGCCTTGCCGTCCTTGAGCTTGGTGGGGCCGAAGACGCCGACGCAGTCGATGCCGAAGTCGTGCAGGGCCGCGGCGGCGCCGGTGAAGGCGACGATATTCTTCGGGGTGTGGCCGGCCTTGACCGTCTCGCCGCGGTCGTCCTTGAACGTCCACGGGCCGCTGTCCTTCTTCGAGGAACCTGAATTCGAGGAGCCCGATGATGAGCTGCCGCCCCCGCAGGCGGTGAGGAGGGCGCCGACGGAGACGGCGCCGCCCGCGGCGAGGAGGCCGCGGCGGGACAGGGTGAGGGTGCGGGGGTTGCTCATGGGGGATGTGCTTCTCTCCTGGAGGGCAGTTGCCAGGTTAGGCTAACCTAACTGCGTGTTGGTCGACAGTCCCCCCGAAACCCGTGCCGCCCCCGAGGCCGCCGCCCGGAGCCGCAACGCCACCCGCGCGGCCGGGCTGCTCGTCGCGGCGGGCGTGCTGCTGCTCGTCGTGGTGGCGAGCATCGCCATCGGCGCCAAACAGATCCCGGTCGACCAGGTCTGGCACGGCCTGTTCCACTACTCCGGCACCGACACGGACGTGGTCATCCAGGACGTACGGCTGCCGCGCACGCTGCTCGGCGTGCTGGCGGGCGCGGCCCTCGGCCTCGGGGGCGCGGTCATGCAGGCCCTCACCCGCAACCCGCTCGCCGAGCCCGGCATCCTCGGCGTCAACGCGGGCGCCGCGGCCGCCGTCGTCTCCGCCATCAGCTTCCTCGGCGTCACCTCGCTGACCGGGTACGTCTGGTTCGCCTTCCTCGGCGCCGGGGCCGTCTCGGTCGCCGTCTACGTACTGGGCGGCAGCCGCAGCGCCACGCCCGTACGGCTCGCGCTCGCGGGCACCGCCGTGACCGCCGCGCTCTTCGGGTACGTCAACTCCGTACAGCTCATGGACAACGCGGCCCTCGACAGGCTGCGGTTCTGGACGGTCGGCTCGCTGGCCTCCGCCAACGGCGGCATCGTCGCGCGGATCGCGCCGTTCATCCTGGTCGGCGTGGTCCTCGCGCTCGCCCTCGCCCGGCCGCTGAACGCGGTGGCGCTCGGCGACGACACCGCGCGGGCCCTCGGCGCCAACCTGACCCGCACCCGCGTCCTCGCGATGGTCACGGTCACCCTGCTGTGCGGCGCCGCGACGGCCGCCTGCGGCCCGATCGTCTTCGTCGGGCTGATGGTGCCGCACGTGGTACGGGCCATCACCGGCCCCGACATGCGCTGGACCCTGCCGTACGCGGCGGTGCTCGCGCCCGTCCTGCTGCTCGGCACCGACATCGTCGGCCGCGTCGTCGCCCGGCCCTCCGAACTCCAGGTCGGCATCGTGACGGCGGTGATCGGCGGGCCCGTCTTCATCTACCTCGTCCGCCGGCGGAAGATGGCCCACCTGTGAACAGCGCACCCACGCACCGCCTCGACGCGGAAGAGGACCGGGCCCCGGCGGCCGGCGTCGCGTGCGAGCCCGCCGCGAAGAGCCGCCGCACGAGGGCCGTACGCACCCCCGGCGGGCTCTCCGTCCGCCTCGACCCGCGGGCGCTCCTCGTCTCGCTGCTCCTCGTGGCCGTCGCGCTCGCCGCGTCCGTCGTCCTCATCGGCACCGGCGACTTCCCGATATCCGCCGTCGACGTCCTGCGGACGCTGACCGGCGGCGGCACCACCGCCCAGGAGTTCATCGTCCAGGACCTGCGGCTGCCGCGCGCCCTGGTGGCGCTGCTCGTCGGCGCGGCGCTCGGGATGTCCGGCGCGGTCTTCCAGTCCGTCGCCCGCAACCCGCTGGGCAGCCCGGACGTGATCGGTTTCGGCCAGGGCTCGACGGTCGGCGCGCTCGCCGTCATCGTCCTCTTCCACGGCAGCACCTACGCGGTCTCCGCCGGATCCATCGTCGGCGGGCTGGTCACCGGGGTCGCCATCTACGCGCTCGCCTGGAAGAAGGGCGTGCACGGCTACCGCCTCGTCCTCGTCGGCATCGGCTCGGCCGCCATGCTCACCGGTCTCATCGGCTATCTGCTGATCGAGGCCAACCCTTCCGACGCCTCCCGGTCCGTGGCCTGGATGGTCGGCTCGCTCAGCGGCCGGGACTGGGACCAGGTCTGGCCGCTGCTCGCCGTGTGCGCGGTGCTCTTCCCGGTCGTCCTCGGCCACGGCCGCGGCCTGAAGATGCTGGAGATGGGGGACGACGCCGCGTACGCGCTCGGCGTGCGGGTGGAGCGGACCCGGCTCGTACTCATGCTCGCCGCCGTGCTGCTGACCGCCGCCGCCACGGCCGCCGCCGGGCCCGTCGCCTTCATCGCCCTGGCCTCGCCCCAGGTCGCCCGGCGGCTGACCCGCGCGCCGGGCCCCAATCTGGCGGCCGCCGCCTGCATGGGCGCGGCGCTGCTCGTCACCGCCGACTGGGCCTCGCAGTGGATCTTCGGCGCCGACCGGCTGCCGGTCGGCGCGCTGACCGGGATGCTGGGCGGCTGCTATCTGCTGTGGCTGCTGTGCGCCGAGCGCCGGGCGGGGCGGATATGAGACCTGCGGACGAGCGTTCCTCGGAGACGAGCGGGACGGGTACCAGCGAGGCGCGTACGGGCGGTACGGACGTACCCGCGGCAGGCGCACGCGCCCCGGAAACCACCAGCAACAGGAGAGATACCGTGAGCCGTCTTGCGGCCGAGTCCGTCACCCTCGCCTACGACCAGCGCGTCATCGCGGAGAACCTCTCCGTGGCGATACCCGACAACTCCTTCACCGTCATCGTCGGCCCCAACGCCTGCGGCAAGTCCACGCTGCTGCGCGCCCTCTCCCGGATGCTCAAGCCCTCCGCCGGCTCCGTACTGCTGGACGGGCAGGCCATCGGCTCGTACCCGGCCAAGAAGGTCGCCCGTACGCTCGGGCTGCTGCCGCAGTCCTCGGTGGCCCCGGACGGCATCACCGTCGGCGACCTCGTCGCCCGCGGCCGGTACCCGCACCAGGGCGTGCTGCGCCAGTGGTCCGCGGACGACGAGCGGATCGTCGCGGAGTCCATGGCGGCGACCGGCGTCGGCGCCCTCGCCGACCGCTACGTCGACGAACTCTCCGGCGGCCAGCGGCAGCGCGTCTGGATCGCCATGGCGCTCGCCCAGCAGACCCCGCTGCTGCTCCTCGACGAGCCGACCACCTTCCTCGACATCCAGCACCAGATCGAGGTCCTCGACCTGTGCGCGCAGCTCCACGAGGAGCAGGGGCGCACGCTGGTGGCCGTGTTGCACGACCTCAACCACGCCGCGCGCTACGCGACGCACCTGATCGCCATGCGCGACGGGCGGATCGTCGCCGAGGGGGAGCCCGCCGAGGTCGTCACGGCGGAGCTGGTGGAGAGCGTCTTCGGGCTGCGCTGCCAGGTCATCGACGACCCGGAGACCAGCACCCCGCTCGTGGTGCCCGCCGCCCGCGCCGCGCGCACGCCGGGGGAGCGGGTGGCCAAGGCCCGTACCGCCCAGGACCGTACGGCTCAGGCCCGTACGGCCGAGGACGAGGCGCGGGCCGTCACAGCAGGGAGCGGAGCCGCAGCACGTCCCTGAGGCCCGCCTGGAGCTTGACCCGGCCGCTGCCCCACGCCTTCGCGAAGTTCAGCTCGCCGCCGACCAGGGCGACCAGGTCGTCGCCGGTCATCGTGAGCCGGATATCGGCGCGGCCGGGCGGCGGGCCGGGTACGGCCGTGACGTCCTCGATCCGGCCGTTCGCGAGCCGGCCCACGAACGTGGTGCCGAGGTCGGTGAGGTGGCAGCTCAGCGAGCGGTTGAGCGCGGCGGCGGTGCGCAGGTCGCCGTCCGCCCCCGCGAGGTTCTCCGCCAGCCGGTCGAGCGCGCCCCGGCACTCCTCGATGGTCGCCATTGTGATCGACGGTACCCCAGGGGGAGCTCGCGTCGCGGCTTCTGGGCGGCTGCTCGTTAGCTGCCGGGCGGCTGCCGGGCGGCTGCCGATGGGCTTACGGACGGCTTTCGGGCGGGTTCGCGGATGGGCTTACGGAGCGGCTTGTGGCGGCCTTGCGGCGGGCTCGCGGCGGGCTTGCGGACGGGAGAGGGGCCGTTCCGGGGTAGCGTCGGAGCCATGACCGATCCGATGACCGGTGGCGAGCCGGGGCCGGGATACGAGCCGGTGGACGAGCCGGGGCCGGAGCAGATGCCGGGGGACGAGCCGGGGCCGGGTGGCGACTCGGAGGGCGGTTCGCCCGTGGGCGGCGGGGAACGCACGGATGGCGGGGCGTCCGGCGACGCCGAGCCGTCCGCTGACGGTGGGCAGCCCGTCGACTCCGAGCAGTCCGTCGACTCCGGGCCGCGGCCGCTCGGCGTGCACCGCGCCCCCACCGGCAACGCCGACGTGGACACGCAACTGGACCGGCTCGCGGACGCCGACCACCTCGCGGCGAGCGGCCACCTGGAGGTGTACGAGGATGTGCACCGGGGACTGCGTTCCGCGCTGACCGCGCTCGACCAGCGCCCCGGGCCTGACGCGCCCTCCGGTCCGTACGACAACAGGAGCTGAACCACACGTGGCAGTGGCACGTGGCAAGAACAGCCACCAGAGCGGGCGCGGCCGGCTCGCGCGACTCGACGCCGAACTGGTGCGCCGCAAACTCGCCCGCTCGCGCGAGCACGCGAGCCAGCTCATCGCCGCCGGCCGGGTGACGGTGGCCGGCGCCACCGCGACCAAACCCGCCACCCAGGTGGAGACCAGCGCCGCCCTCGTCGTCGCCAAGGCCGACGACGACCCCGAGTACGTCTCGCGCGGCGGCCACAAGCTCGCCGGCGCGCTGGCCGCGTTCGGGCCGCTGGGCCTCACCGTCGAGGGCCGCCGGGCGCTCGACGCCGGAGCGTCGACCGGCGGCTTCACCGATGTGCTGCTAAGGGCCGGGGCCGCGCGCGTCGTCGCCGTGGACGTCGGATACGGGCAGCTCGCCTGGTCGCTCCGGAACGACGAGCGGGTCACCGTCAAGGACCGGACCAACGTCCGCGAGCTGATACTGGAGCACATCGACGGCGAACCCGTCGACGTGGTCGTCGGCGACCTGTCCTTCATCCCGCTCGGACTGGTGCTGCCCGCGCTGGTGCGCTGCGCGGCCCCCGGCGCGGACCTCGTGCTCATGGTCAAGCCGCAGTTCGAGGTCGGCAAGGAACGGCTCGGCAGCGGCGGCGTCGTACGGAGCGCGGAGCTGCGCGCCGAGGCGGTACGGGCGGTGGCGGAGCGGGCCGCGGCGCTCGGCCTCGGCGTGCTCGGCGTGACCGCGAGCCCGCTGCCGGGGCCGTCCGGGAATGTCGAGTACTTTCTGTGGCTGCGTGCCGGTGCGCCCGAACTGGACCCGGCCGACGTTGACCGTGCCGTGGCGGAGGGGCCTCGTTGACCACATCACCAGCAGCTTCAGCAGCGTCATCCTCGGCCGGGCCGGCGGCGGCCGACGAGCGGCGCACCGTCTTCCTGCTCGCCCACACCGGCCGCCCCGCGGCCATCCGCAGCGCCGAACTCGTCGTCCAGGGGCTGCTGCGCTGCGGCATCGGCGTCCGGGCCCTCGCCGGCGAGGCCGCCGACCTGCCGCTGCCGCCCGAGGTGGAGCTGGTCGAGGCGGGGCCGCAGGCGCCGGACGTGCTGGCCGGCTGCGAACTGCTCGTCGTCCTCGGCGGCGACGGCACGCTGCTGCGCGGCGCCGAGTTCGCCCGCGTCTCCGGGGTGCCGATGCTCGGCGTCAACCTCGGCCGGGTCGGGTTCCTCGCCGAGGCCGAGCGGGACGACCTCGACAAGGTCGTGGACCGCGTCGCCACGCGGGCGTACGAGGTCGAGGAGCGCATGACGCTCGACATCCTCGTCCGCAACGACGGGCACGTCGTGCACACCGACTGGGCCTGGAACGAGGCGTCGGTCGAGAAGGCCGCGCGGGAACGGCTGCTGGAAGTCGTCACGGAGGTCGACGGGCGGCCCGTCTCCCGCTTCGGCGGCGACGGGGTGGTCTGCGCGACCCCGACCGGGTCCACCGCGTACGCGTTCTCGGCGGGCGGGCCGGTGGTGTGGCCCGAGGTGGAGGCGCTGCTGATGGTGCCGATCAGCGCGCACGCGCTGTTCGCCAAGCCGCTCGTCACCGCGCCGGACTCGGTGCTCGCGGTGGAGGTGCAGCCGCAGACGCCGCACGGGGTGCTGTGGTGCGACGGACGCCGCACCGTCGAACTGCCCGCGGGGGCGCGGGTGGAGGTGCGGCGCGGGGCCGTGCCGGTGCGGTTGGCGCGGCTGCACCATGCGTCCTTCACGGACCGTCTGGTGGCGAAGTTCGCGTTGCCGGTCGCCGGGTGGCGGGGGGCTCCGCACTAGTCCCTCGCCGGGGGGCTGCCGCCGGGGGGCTTCGCCCCGGGGGGGCTGGCCGGGATGGGTTACGTCGCTGTCTGCGGGTTGGTTGTGGCTGGTCGCGCAGTTCCTCGCGCCCCTTTGGGGGCTGCTTGTGCCTCGTCGACCGCGGGTCCGTCGTGGTTGGTCGCGCAGTTCCCCGCGCCCCTTTGGGGGTTTGGTGCGCCGTTGTCGACCGCGGGTTGGTTGTGGCTGGACGCGCAGTTCCTCGCGCCCCTTTGGGTTCTGGGTTGCGCTGGGCTTTCACGTGCGTCCGGGGGCCGGGTTGGGTGCGCCGTTGTCGGCTGCGGGTTCGTTGTGGTTGGTCGCGCAGTTCCCCGCGCCCCTTTCGGGGCTGGTTGTGGCGTTGTCGGCCGCGGGTTCGTCGTGCCCCTGGTGGGGGGCTCTCACAGTGCTGTGATGGCGCGGCGGCGGAGGCTGGTCAGTACGGGGATGCCGGTGGACAGGAGGGTCAGGGCGAGGGTGCCGCAGGCGATGGCGGCGGCTATGGGCCAGGGGAGGTGGGGGAGGGCGGAGCCGTAGGCGGTGCGGAGGATGGGGGCGAGGGTGAGGAGGGCGACGGCTGTGCCGAGGAGGAGCGCCGTCAGGGCCACTACCAGGGCCTCCCAAGCGGCCATGGTGCGCAGTTGGCCAGGGGCGGTGCCGACCACGCGCAGCAGGGCGAGGTCGCGCCGCCGCTCGTAGGTGATCATGGCGAGGGTGTTGGCGGCGGCGATGGCCGCGAAGGCCGCGTACAGGCCGGTGCCGATGTAGTCGAGCCAGAGCTCGCCCGGGGCGCCCGCCGACCCCGTGCGGTACGCGGCCGTGGTGTGCACGGCGATCTTCGTGACGCCGAACCCGACGACCAGGGTCAGCGGGACCACCGCCGCCGCGAACCGCCGCGGCTGCGAGGTCACGTTGACCATCGCCAGCTCCGCGGAGCTGCCGAACGGCCGGGTGACGCGCGCGGCCAGCCACGCCGCGGGGCCGACGATCCGCGGCCCGAGCAGCCCCACCCCCGCGCAGAACAGGATCAGCACCAGGAACGCCGACTGGCCCGCCTTCTCGGCCGGCAGCGTGGAGACCACCGCGCTCAGCGTCGCGCCGCCGGCGAGGGCGAGCACCCCGAGCGGCGTGCGGACCAGCCCGAGCCCCCGCCGCCCCGTGGCGGCCTCCGCCAGCGCCCGCGCGGGGCGCAGCCAGGTGAACCGGGCGGCGGCGCCCATGCCCGCCAGCGCCGACGTCACGGCGGCGACGCCCAGGCAGGCCGGCAGCGCGAGCAGGGTGAAGCGGAAGCGGACCTCCGCCGGGATCAGCCCGTGCCCCGCCAGCGCCGCGAACCACCAGCGGGCCACCAGGACGCCGAGCCCGAACCCCGCCGCCGCCGAGGGGACCGCCGCCGCGAGGGCCTGTACGGCCACGGCGCGCCGGAGCTGCCGGGGCCGGGCGCCGATGGCCCGCAGCATCGCGAACTCGCGGTGCTGCTGTGCCACGGCCGTACCCATCGTCGACACGATCACGAATATCGACAGATAGACCGAGCCGATCAGCATGACGACGGCCATGGAGCCCACGCCGTTCGAGTCCAGGGCCGCGCGGGCGGCGGGGGACAGACCGTCGGCGCCGGTGGCCGCCATCATCGTGATCGACGCGCTGACGACCGTGGCGGCGAACAGGGCGGCGACGGCGGTGCCGGCGAACGCGGGCCGGTGGCCGCGCAGAGCGGCGCGCGCCAGTCCGTTGGGCATGGAGGGACCTCTCGCGGTGAGCGTTGTTCGATCACCGTCCACCCTCCGTCCCCTGGTGGTGCCAGGGCCATGGAGCGCCCACCCCTAAGGGGGGTGGGGCTGTCCCCAGGGCCCTCCCCAGGGCCGCCCCCGGGCCACTCCAGGGCCGCCCTGGGTCCGTTCCCAGGACCGCCCCAGGGACCGCCCCCAGGGGGTTGCCGTCGAAAGTCGGCCCCGGAACCTCGTATGGTCGTATCCGTGTTGGAGGAGATGCGGATTCGTTCACTGGGCGTCATTGATGACGCCGTCGTCGAGCTGTCGCCCGGTTTCACCGCGGTGACCGGCGAGACCGGCGCCGGCAAGACCATGGTCGTCACCAGCCTCGGCCTGCTGCTCGGCGGACGCGCCGACCCCGCCCTGGTACGGATCGGGGCCAAGGCCGCCGTGGTCGAGGGACGGATCGTCGTGAAGGACGGCTCGGCCGCGGCCGTACGGGCCGTCGAGGCGGGCGCCGAACTCGACGAGGGCGCGCTCCTGATCAGCCGCACGCTCTCCGCCGAGGGGCGCTCCCGCGCCCACGTCGGCGGCCGGAGCGCCCCCGTGGGGCTGCTGGCGGAACTGGCGGACGATCTCGTCGCCGTGCACGGGCAGACCGACCAGCAGGGCCTGCTGCGGCCGGCGCGGCAGCGCGAGGCGCTGGACCGGTACGCGGGGGACGCGGTGGCGGCGCCGCTCGCGAAGTACGCCGGCGCGTACCGGCGGCTGCGGGCCGTCGCGGCCGAGCTGGAGGAGCTGACCACGCGCGCCCGCGAACGCGCCCAGGAGGCGGGGCTGCTGCGGTTCGGCCTCGACGAGGTCGCCGCCGTCGAACCCCTTCCCGGCGAGGACGCCGAACTCGCCGCCGAGGCCGAGCGCCTCGGCCACGCCGAGTCCCTGGCCTCCGCTGCGGCCATAGCGCACGCCGCGCTCGCCGGGAACCCCGAGGACCCCGAGGGCGTCGACGCCACCACCCTCACCGGCGGCGCGCACCGCGCCCTGGAGGCCGTACGCGCCCACGACCCGGCCCTCGCCGCGCTCGCCGACCGGCTCGGCGAGGTCGGCATCCTCCTCGCCGACGTGGCGGGGGAGCTGGCCGGTTACGCGGACAACCTGGACGCCGATCCGCTGCGGCTCGCGGCCGTGGAGGAGCGCCGGGCCGCGCTCACCGCCCTGACCCGCAAGTACGGCGAGGACATCGCCGCCGTCCTGGCCTGGGCCGAGGAGAGCGCCGCCCGCCTCACCGAGCTGGAGGGCGACGACGACCGGATCGCCGAACTCACCGGCGAGCGCGACGCGCTGCGCGCCGAACTCGGCGCGCTGGCGCAGGCCCTCACGGACGCCCGTACGGAAGCGGCGGAGCGGTTCGCCGGGGCGGTCACCGCGGAGCTGGCGGAGCTGGCCATGCCGCACGCACGGGTGTCGTTCGAGATCCGGCAGACGCCCGCGGCCGACGAGGACTCCGGCATCGAGGTGGGCGGGCGCGTCGTCGCGTACGGCCCGCACGGCGCCGACGAGGTCGAACTCCACCTCGCCCCGCACCCCGGGGCGCAGCCCCGGCCGATCGCCAAGGGCGCGTCCGGCGGCGAGCTGTCGCGGGTGATGCTCGCGGTCGAGGTGGTCTTCGCGGGCTCCGACCCCGTGCCGACGTATCTCTTCGACGAGGTCGACGCGGGCGTCGGCGGCAAGGCGGCCGTCGAGGTGGGCCGCAGGCTCGCCCGGCTCGCCAAGTCCGCGCAGGTCGTGGTGGTCACCCACCTGCCGCAGGTCGCCGCCTTCGCCGACCGGCACCTGGTGGTGGAGAAGACGAACGACGGCTCCGTGACGCGCAGCGGCGTCCAGGCGATGACCGGCGAGGACCGGGTCCGGGAGCTGTCCCGGATGCTGGCGGGCCAGGAGGACTCGGAGCTGGCGCGGGCGCACGCGGAGGAACTGCTGGCGGCGGCGCGCACGGGAGGCGCGTCTTAAGAGGAAGAAGCGCCGCAAACTCACCCATGCGGCTGATTTTGTGGACGTACGGGCGAGCCAGGGCCGGAAACCGGCGGCGACGGTGCCGGGATGACGGTGCGGGCTGGCATCCTGGGCCCAGCGCACTCACCCCGCGTACGGGCGCGCCGCCGATCCGAACCCGAACCGGAATCGTACGGCCGCCTCGACGGACCAGCCCTTCGATCGAACCAGCAGCCCTCGGTCCGGCCGCCGCCAGTGCGGTCCGGCCGGCTTTCCCCCTACCGCCCTCCGCGTCCGACCGCATCCGATCGCCCTCGACCCGAAGCCGTCGAACCGACGCCAGTAGCTGATAGCCGATAGCCGATACAGGAGCTCAGCCCGCGTGAGCAGCACACCGGCACCAACCAACGGACAGCAGCCGCTGCACGCCGTCCAGGTGCTGGGCACGGGCGCCTCGGGCAGCGGGGCACACGTCAGATCGCTGGCGGCGGGGCTCGTCGCGCGCGGACTGCGGATCACCGTCTGCGCGCCGCGGGGAACGGGCGACGGGTACGGCTTCGCGGACGCCGGGGCCCAGTTCACGCCGTTGCGGACGCGTACGGACCCGGGAGCCGTCGCCGCGCTGCGGGCCGCCTGCGCGGAGGCCGACGTCGTGCACGCGCACGGGCTGCGCTCCGGGCTGCTCGCCTCGCTGGCGCTGCGCGGCCGGCCGACGCCGCTGGTCGTCACCTGGCACACCAGGTCCGCCGCGGAGGGCGCCCGCGCCCGCCTCGTACGCCTCACGGAGCGTCGGGTGGCGCGGGCCGCCGCCGTCGTGCTCGGCGCGTCCTCGGACCTCGTGGAGCGCGCCCGCGGGCGTGGAGCGCGCGACGCCCGGCTCGCGCCCGTGGCGCTGCCCGTGCCGAGCGCCGTGCCGGACGCGGAGACCGACCCCTCGGGGCACAAGACACGGGCCGAAATCGGCGCCGTGGGCCGCCCGTTGCTGCTGGCCGTCGGCCGACTGGACGCGGGCCGGGGGTACGGGACGCTGCTCGACGCCGCGCGCTCCTGGCGGGACCTCGACCCCGAACCGCTGCTCGTCATCGCCGGAGAGGGCGGCCGGCGCGCCGAGTTGCAGCGCCGCATCGAGGAGGAGTCGCTGCCGGTACTGCTCCTGGGCCGCCGCGAGGACGTCCCCGACCTGCTCGCCGCCGCCGACCTCGCCGTACTCCCGAGCCGCTGGGAGGCGCGCGCCCTGCTCGCCCACGAGGCGCTGCACGCGGGCGTCCCGCTCGTCGCCACGGCCGTCGGCGGCATCCCCGAACTCGTCGGCGACGCCGCCGAACTCGTCCCCTACGGCGACCCCGACGCCCTCGCGACCGCCGTCGCCCGCCTCCTCGCCGACCCCCGACGCCGCACTGAACTGGCCCGCGCCGGGCGGGCACGCGCCGCTGAGTGGCCGACGGAGGACGACACGGTCGCCCAGGTCCTCAGCGTCTACGACGAGTTGATGCAAAACCGGCCGGCCTGACCAGGTCGCTGGCCGCTGGGCTTTGGGGCCATGCGCTGCCCGCCGGTCCGCCCGCTGGGCGGTGGGACCGTGAGTGTGCCCGCCCGACGGCGGCCGCCTCGCGCCGCCCCCCCAGGCCGGGACCGGCCCCGGGCCGGCGAGCGGTGGCCTGCGCCCGTACCGGCGCTGCTCGCCTCCGCCGTCCCGCCCGGCGGGCGGCGGCTCGCGCCGGTATCCGGCCGGCTCGCTTCCGCAGCCTGGTCCGGCGGGCAGCGGTATTGGACCCGCTCGTCTCCGCCGTCCCGCCCGGCGGGCGGCGGCTCGCGCCGGTATCCGGCCGGCTCGCTTCCGCAGCCTGGTCCGGCGAGCAGCGGTATTGGACCCGCTCGTCTCCGCGGCCCCGGCGGCCGGGCGGCGGCCCGCGCCGGTCCTCACCGGGTCGCCCCGCGGCGCCCGCACTTGGCCGGTCGGCGGCGGTCCGCGTCGGTCCCCGCCGCCCGCGCCCCGGCCCGCCGGGCGGCCAGTGCTGGTGTCGGGCTGCCTTACTTCACGTGGCGGCGGGCTCGTAGGGCCAGGCTCAGGGCCAGGGCTGTTTGGGGGTCTTCTAGGTCGCTGCCGAGGAGGCGGGCGATGCGGGCGAGGCGGTCGTAGAGGGTCTGGCGGTTGAGGTGGAGTTCGCGGGCGGTCTCCGCTTTGCGGCCGGCGTGGGCCAGGTAGGTCTCCAGGGTGGGCAGCAGGGGCGGGCGGGACGAGCGGTCGTGGGCCAGGAGGGGGCCGATGACGCGGTCCACGAAGGCCGTCAGGTCGCCGTGCGCGCGCAGTCGCCACAGCAGCAGGTCCACGTCCAGCCGCCGCACGTCGTGCCACGGCCGCGGCGCCAGCCCCTCGGCCGCCGTCGCGGCCTCCGCCGCGTGCCGCAGTCCCGCGCCGGCGGCGGACCAGCCGCCCGCCAGGCCCACGACGACCACCGGCCGGGACCCGGACCGTTCCGTCCAGGCCCGCTCGACCCCGGCCCGTAGCGCCGCCGCCACCCGCTCGGCGACGGCCGCCCGTTCGGTCTCCGCCCGCAGCCCGACCAGCAGCGGCAGCCGGCCCTCCGGCAGCCGCACCCCCAGCAGCACCGGCGCGCCGACCGACGCCAATTCCTCCTGCACCGCGCACGCCAGCGCCGCCCAACTGTCCGACGCGTCGAGGAACGCGGGCTCCGCGGCGGGCCGCAGCACGACCGGCAGCAGCGGCCCGTCCCCCGGCTTGAAGCCCAGCACCCGCGCCTGCGCGGGCGCCTCCGCCGCCTCGATCCGGCCCTCCGCCAGATCGGTGAGGAAGTCGCCGCGCCCCCGCGCCGCCAACTCCTCCTCCTGGCGCGCCTGGAGGAGTACGACCGCCAGCAGCCCCGCCGTACGGTCGGCGGCGATCCGGTGTACGGGCGCCAGCGGCGCGTTCACCGGCAGTACGGTCAGCCGGGCCCGTACCGCGCCCGGCCCGTGCCCGCCGCCCGGGATGTCCGCGACGACGCTGCCCGCCGGCGGCTCGGGGCGCGGCGCCGCCCGCTGGGCCCGCAGCCCGTCCCACACCTGGAGCGGATCGGCCGCCCCCGGCTGCGCGCCGGGCCCGGCCGCGTACAGCAGCCGCCCGTCCGGCGTCTCCAGGAACGCCGGGTTCCCCGCGAACTCGGCGAACAGCCGCAGGATCTCCGGCACGCCCCCGCCGCCCAGCAGCGCGTCCGTGCCCCGCCGGTGCACCTCCTCGGCGCGCCGCAGCAGCGCGTAGTGCTCGTTGACGATCTCGGTGTGGATCTCCTCCGTCACCGCGACGAACGGCACCTCGCGGTGCAACTGCACCAGCGGCAGCCCGTACGAGCGCGCCGTGTCGACGACCGCGGCCGGCAGCGCCGCGAACCGCCCGCCCAACTCGACCACGAGCGCCGCGATGTCCCGGTCCGCGAGCTTGCGCACGAACGCCCGCTGCTCGGCGGCGCGGCTGCCCAGGCCGATGCCGGTGGTCAGCAGCAGTTCGCCGCCCTTGAGGAGCGCCGCGATGTTCGGGGTCTCGCCGGCGTGCACCCAGCGCACGGGCCGTTCCAGACGGTCGGCGGCGGCCACGACCTCGGGGAGCCCGCGCCGCAGCGCGGGCAGTTCCAGGGCCCGCGCCACCGTGATCGTCCCCTGTGGGCCGGGGTCAGGGCCGTCCGATTCCATGGTCACAGACGGTACTCGGCCATGGCCGAAAACGGCATCCGACCAGGACCGCCACACCTGCTCAGCCCTGCCCATACGCTGTTCCGCATGACCGAAGCCGCCGATGCCCAGCAACTCCGTCCGGGCGGGAAGCCCGAGAGACCGGACGGGGACGAGAGATCCCACGGGGACGACATACGGATATCGGCGACCGCCCCGCCCGGAGGCGCCGGGGGGTCAGGAACGCCGCCCGACCTCGCCGCCGTCCAGCGGCGCACCGTCAAGGTCCTCATGTCGGCCCAGGTCGTCGCCGGCATCGGCATGGGCTCGATGCTCTCCTCCGGCGGCCTGCTCGTCGAGCACCTCACCGGCTCCGAGGGCGCCGCCGGGCTCGCCACCACCATGACCACCCTCGGCGCGGCCCTGCTGTCCGTACCGCTCGCCGCCCTCTCCCGGGCCCGGGGCCGCCGGACCGGGCTCGGCGTCGGCTGGCTGGTCGCGGCGGCCGGCGCGCTGACCGTGCTGGCGGCGGCCCGGCTCGGCTGGTTCCCGCTGATGCTCGCGGGCATGCTGCTCGTCGGCTCCGGCACCGCCGCCAACCTCCAGTCCCGCTACGCCGCCGCCGACCTCGCGACCTCCGCGACCCGCGCCCGTTCGCTGTCCCTCGTCGTCTGGTCCACGACCCTCGGCAGCGTCCTGGGGCCCAACCTGAGCGGCCCCGGCGAGGCCGTCGCCCGCGCCCTCGCCCTCCCGGAGGCCGCGGGCACCTTCGTCTTCTCCGTGGCGGCGTTCCTCGCCGGCTGGCTGGTCATCCGGCTCCGGCTGCGCCCGGACCCGCTGCTGCTGGCCGCCGCCGCCCAGGCGGGGGCAGCGGCCGGCAGCGCGGAACGCGAGGGAAATCCGGTGCCCGCCGCCCCGCAGCCCGCGTTCCTCGCCCGTATGGGCACCGCCATGCGCCACGTGGCCACCCGCCCCGCCGCCCTCACCGGGCTGACGGCCCTGGTCATCGGCCACGCGGTGATGGTGTCGGTGATGACGATGACGCCCGTGCACCTCGCCCACCACGGGGCCTCGCTCAGCGTCGTCGGGTTCACGATCAGTCTGCACATCGCCGGGATGTACGCGCTGTCGCCGCTGGTGGGATGGGCCGCCGACCGGCTCGGCCGGGTGCCCGTGATCCTGCTCGGGCAGGCGGTATACGTCGTCGCGACGCTCCTCGCGGGGACCTCCGGCGGCGACCGGTGGGCGGTCACCGCCGGGCTCTTCCTGCTCGGCTCCGGCTGGTCGTGCGCCACGGTCGCGGGTTCCACGCTGCTGACCGAGTCCATCGACGCCGAGCACCGCTCCGAGGTCCAAGGGGTGTCCGACACCCTCATGAACCTCGTCGGAGCGGCGGGCGGCGCGCTCTCCGGCGGCCTCGTGGCCCTCGTCGGCTACGGCGGCCTGAACGCCGCCGCGGCCGTACTCGTCGTGCCGGTCAGCGCCTGCGCGCTGTTCTTCAGCCTACGAACGCGCTTGACGCGGTGAGCCGCAGCGCCGTGTCGATCAGCGGAACGTGGCTGAACGCCTGCGGGAAATTGCCCACTTGGCGCTGGAGCCGGGGGTCCCACTCCTCGGCCAGCAGCCCGAGGTCGTTGCGGAGCGAGAGCAGCCGCTCGAACAGCTTGCGCGCCTCGTCCACCCGGCCGATCATCGCGAGATCGTCGGCCAGCCAGAACGAGCAGGCCAGGAACGCCCCTTCGTCGCCCTCCAGCCCGTCCACGCCCGCGTCGCCGCCGCTCGTCGGGTAGCGCAGCACGAAGCCGTCCTCCGTGGACAGCTCCCGCTGGATCGCCTCGATGGTGCCGATGACCCGCTTGTCGTCCGGCGGCAGGAACCCCATCTGCGGGATGAGCAGCAAGGACGCGTCCAGCTCCTTGGACCCGTACGACTGGGTGAAGGTGTTGCGCTCCTTGTCGTAGCCCTTCTCGCAGACGTCGCGGTGGATGTCGTCGCGCAGCTCGCGCCACTTCTCCAACGGGCCGTCCACATCACCCGATTCGATGAGCTTGATGGTCCGGTCGACCGCCACCCAGGCCATGACCTTCGAGTGCACGAAGTGCCGGCGCGGGCCGCGCACCTCCCAGATGCCCTCGTCCGGTTCCATCCAGTGGGCCTCCAGGTACTGGATCAGCTTGAGCTGGAGGATGCTGGCGTAGTCGTTGCGGGCCAGGCCCGTCATGTGCCCGAGGTGCAGCGCCTCGGTGACCTCGCCGTAGACGTCGAGCTGGAGCTGGCCGGCCGCGCCGTTGCCGATCCGCACCGGCCCGGAGTTCTCGTACCCCGGCAGCCATGACAGCTCGGCCTCGCCCAGCTCCCGCTCGCCCGCGATCCCGTACATGATCTGGAGGTTCTCGGGGTCGCCGGCCACGGCCCGCAGCAGCCACTCGCGCCAGGCGCGGGCCTCCTCGCGGTAGCCCGTGCGCAGCAGCGAGGACAGGGTGATCGCCGCGTCCCGGAGCCAGGTGAAGCGGTAGTCCCAGTTGCGGGAGCCGCCGATGTCCTCGGGCAGCGAGGTGGTGGGCGCCGCCACGATGCCGCCGGTCGGGGCGTAGGTCAGCGCCTTGAGGGTGATGAGCGAGCGGACGACGGCGTCCCGGTAGGGCCCGTGGTACGTACAGTGCTCGACCCACTCCCGCCAGAAGCCCTCCGTCGCCTCCAGCGCGCCCTCCGGTTCGGGCAGCGCCGGGGGCTCCTTGTGCGAGGCCTCCCAACTGATGGTGAAGGCGACCCGGTCGCCCGGCGCGACGGTGAAGTCCGCATAGGTCGTCAGATCCTTGCCGTACGTCTCCGCTTCGGTGTCGAACCACACCGAGTCGGGACCGGCGACGGCCACCGTGCGGCCGTCCGCGTCGGTGTGCACCCACGGCGTGATGCGCCCGTAGGAGAAGCGCATCCGCAGCGCGGAGCGCATCGGCACCCGTCCGCTGACGCCCTCCACGATCCGGATGAGCTGCGGCGCCCCGTCGCGCGGCGGCATGAAATCGATCACCCGGACGGTGCCGCGCGGGGTGTCCCACTCGGATTCCAGTACGAGCGAGTCGCCTCTGTAGCGGCGCCGGTCGGCCGGCGGCGGCGTGGCCCCGGACGCATGGGCGGGGCCGATGCGCCAGAAGCCGTGCTCGTCGCTGCCGAGCAGGCCGGCGAAAACGGCATGGGAGTCGAAACGGGGGAGGCACAGCCAGTCGGCTGTCCCGTCCCGGCAGACGAGGGCGGCGGTCTGCATATCGCCAATGAGTGCGTAATCCTCGATGCGCCCGGCCACGTGCATCTCCAGTCGAACGGCCACGTCGCCCCGAAGGGCTTTCTTGCGGTCAAGCGATCTTCGACGAGCTCTTGTTCCGGGAAGGGGCGGGGTAGTGCCATGCCGGCCGGCTCGCTGCTGTGTCCGTGCAGGATACGACGCCCAGTTGGTGTGACGCGCGACGGTCCGCGCAGGAACCTGAGCCGAATGGGTGGCCTGTGACCGCGCCGCTACACGGCGGCCCCGGCACCGCTACGCAGGGGTCCCCACGCCGCTACGCAGGGCGCATATCGCGCCGTGGGGCGTCGCCGGAAGCGACCGCCCCGGGTCGCTGATACCCTGGTAGCCCGTGGACCGGTGGGAGCAGAACCCCCGAACCGCAGCGACGGCGGCCCCCGAGAATCAGGGCAGGCGCCGCTTCGCATTTCACCTCGCGACCACGGGAGCCCCCTCTTGGCCATTGCCGCAAAGCCCACGACGACCAAGCACCTCTTCGTCACCGGGGGTGTCGCCTCCTCGCTCGGCAAGGGCCTCACCGCCTCCAGCCTGGGCGCGCTGCTCAAGGCGCGGGGCCTGCGGGTCACGATGCAGAAGCTCGACCCGTACCTGAACGTCGACCCGGGCACGATGAACCCGTTCCAGCACGGCGAGGTGTTCGTCACCAACGACGGCGCCGAGACGGACCTGGACATCGGCCACTACGAGCGGTTCCTCGACGTCGACCTCGACGGGTCCGCCAACGTCACCACCGGCCAGGTCTACTCCACCGTGATCGCCAAGGAGCGGCGCGGCGAGTACCTGGGCGACACGGTGCAGGTCATCCCGCACATCACCAACGAGATCAAGCACCGCGTCCGGCGGATGGCCACCGATGACGTGGACGTCGTCATCACCGAGGTCGGCGGCACCGTCGGCGACATCGAGTCGCTGCCGTTCCTGGAGGCCGTGCGCCAGACCCGGCACGAGGTCGGCCGCGACAACGTCTTCGTCGTGCACATCTCGCTGCTCCCGTACATCGGCCCGTCCGGCGAGCTGAAGACCAAGCCCACCCAGCACTCGGTCGCCGCCCTGCGCAACATCGGCATCCAGCCGGACGCCATCGTGCTGCGCGCCGACCGCGACGTGCCGACCGCCATCAAGCGCAAGATCTCGCTGATGTGCGATGTCGACGAGGACGCCGTGGTGGCCTGCAAGGACGCGCCGTCGATCTACGACATCCCGAAGGTGCTGCACACCGAGGGCCTGGACGCGTACGTGGTGCGCCGCCTCGACCTGCCCTTCCGGGACGTCGACTGGACCGAGTGGGACGACCTGCTCAAGCGGGTCCACGAGCCGAAGCACGAGGTCAAGGTCGCCCTCGTCGGCAAGTACATCGACCTGCCGGACGCCTATCTCTCGGTGACCGAGGCGATCCGGGCCGGCGGCTTCGCCAACCAGGCCCGCGTGAAGATCAAGTGGGTCACCTCCGACGACTGCACCACCCCGGCCGGGGCCCAGGAGCAGCTCGGCGACGTGGACGCGGTCTGCATCCCCGGCGGCTTCGGCGACCGCGGCGTCAACGGCAAGGTCGGCGCGATCACCTACGCCCGTGAGCGCGGCATCCCGCTGCTCGGCCTCTGCCTGGGCCTCCAGTGCGTGGTCATCGAGGCGGCCCGCAACCTCGCGGGCATCGAGGGCGCCAACTCCACCGAGTTCGACCCGGCCACCGCCAACCCGGTCATCTCCACCATGGCCGAGCAGCTCGACATCGTGGCCGGCGACGGCGACATGGGCGGCACGATGCGGCTCGGCATGTACCCGGCGAAGCTCGCCGAGGGCTCCATCGTGCGCGAGACCTATGGCGACCAGCCGTACGTGGAGGAGCGTCACCGCCACCGCTACGAGGTCAACAACTCCTACCGCGCGGACCTGGAGAAGAAGGCCGGCCTCCAGTTCTCCGGCACCTCCCCGGACAACAAGCTGGTGGAGTACGTCGAGTACCCGCGCGACGTGCACCCCTACCTGGTCGCCACCCAGGCCCACCCGGAGCTGCGCTCCCGCCCGACCCGCCCGCACCCGCTCTTCGCGGGCCTGGTGAAGGCGGCCGTTCAGCGGCAGCAGGGCTGACCTCGGCGGTTGACCTATACGGTGGACCGGGGTGCGGGCGTTTTGCGGCCCGTGCCCCGGTTCCGTCGTTCAGGAGGACGTACATGGGTATCAAGGACACCGCCGCCGAGTGGCAGGTCACCGCGACCGCGACGCCGTTCGTCGGGAACAAGACCAGTGTCCGTACGGACGAGGTCGTCATGCCGGACGGCGCCACCGTCACGCGTGACTATCAGGTCCACCCCGGCTCCGTCGCCGTCCTCGCCCTCGACGACGAGCAGCGCGTGCTCGTCCTCAACCAGTACCGGCACCCGGTGCGCCACAAGCTCTGGGAGATCCCGGCCGGCCTCCTCGACGTCCCCGGCGAGAACCCGCTGCACGCCGCCCAGCGGGAGCTGTACGAGGAGGCCCACGTCAAGGCCGAGGACTGGCGCGTCCTCACCGACGTCTACACCACGCCCGGCGGCTGCGACGAGGCCGTACGGATCTTCCTCGCCCGCGGCATCTCCGAGATCGAGGGCGAGCGCTTCGAGGTCTCCGAGGAAGAGGCCGACATGGAACTCGCCCGCGTCCCGCTGCCCGACCTCATCCACGGCGTCCTCGCCGGCGACCTCCACAACAACTGCCTGGTCGTAGGCGTCCTTTCGCTCCACGCCGCGCTGACGGGCGGCGGCCTCGACGGGCTCCGCCCCGCGGACGCGGACTGGCCGGCCCGGCCGTTCGGCGCGTAGGTCCGCGCCGCCGACGTACCCCGCCGTGAGCGAATCGATGTGCTGATCCGATTGAGTGATCTACGGGGTGTGCGCTGCCGGAGGGCCGGGCGCGGGTGAACTAGGCTCGTGAAGTTCCCGCTCGCAGCCGCGGCGGGCTCGTACGCGCGAGTGGACGGGAGCGTGGCGCGTGACGGATCAGGCGGTGGGGGAGCGGGGGGCCGCCGCGCGGCGGCCGTCCTCGGCGGGGCGTACGGCCGCCGCCACCGCGGCGGCACCGGGCGCGTTCTACGGGCGGCGGCGCGAGCTCCAGGCCCTGCGGTCCGACATCGGCCGGGCCGGACTCGACACCATCTCCGGCCGCAAGGCCCCCCGCAGCCGGGTGCTGCTCATCGCGGGCCGCCCCGGCTCCGGCCGCAGCGCGCTGGCCGAGGAGCTGGCCCGGCGGCTGGCGAAGGACTACCCGGACGGCGTGCTGCGGGCACGCCTGACGGAACCCGGCGGCGAGCCCGTACCGGTCGGTCGGGCCGCCCGCGAACTCCTCGGCGCGCTCGGCGCCGGCTCGGTGCCCGGCGCCGGCGAGGACGAACTGTCCCAGGCGCTGCGGACCGCGCTCCACCAGCGGCGGGTGCTGCTCCTCCTCGACGACGCGGCGAGCGCCGAACAGGTCGACGCGCTGCTCCCGGACGCCCCCGACTCGCTGCTCGTCGCCGTCGCACGGGGCCCGCTCACCGGGGTGCCCGATGTCCGGCCGTGCACGCTGGGCGGGCTCGACAAGGGCGCCGCCGTGGAGCTGATCGGCCGGTACGCGGGCTCGACCCGCATCACCTGCGACCCGGTCTCCGCGGATTCGGTGGTGGAGGAGTGCGGCGGCCAGCCCGCCGCCCTGGTCCTGATCGGCGGCTGGCTGGCGGCCCGCCCCAAGGCGTCCGTCGCCGACGCCGTCAACCTGCTGCGCCAGTTGCCGGCGGACGAGGCGCAGGAGAGCGGCGGCCGCCCGCTGGCCCGCGCCTTCCGGCTGGCGTACGAGTCGCTGCCCGCGCCCGCCGCCCGCGTCCTGCGGCTGCTCGCGCTCGCCCCGGCGGGGCTGGCCGACGCCCACACCGCCTCCGCGCTCGCGGGCTGCTCGCTCTCCGCGGCCCAGTCCGCGCTGGAGGACTTCGCCGCGCAGGGCCTGCTGCACGCGGTCGGCCCCGCGGCGGCGGAGCCCCCGGCGGGCCCGGCCGCGGACGTGCCGCCGCAGTACGAGGTGCCCGGCGCGCTGCACCCGATGCTGCGGGCGCTGCTCGCCGCGCAGGAGCGCCCGGCGGAGGCGGAGCTGGCCCGGGCGCGGATGCTGGAGCGGACCGTACGGCAGCTCCACTCCTGCCGGGCGGTCACCGAGCCCGCGGACTCCCCGGCGCGCAAGCGGCTGGCCGAGGTGCCCCGCGCGCTGCGCTTCGGCTCCGCCGACGAGGCCGCGCGGTGGCTGCGGCTGCGCCGGCCCGCGCTGCTCGCGGCGGCCCGGCTCGCGGTACGCGACGGCCAACTGGACACCCTGGCACGGCGGTTGGTCTCCGCGCTGGCGCGGGCGCTGACCGCCCATCAGGGCGCGGAGGCGGCCGCGCCGGACCTCTACGACCTCCACCAACTGGTCCTGGACGTCGCGGGGCGGCGCCGGATGCCGGTGGAGAAGGCCGCCGCGCTGCTGAATCTGGGCGACCTGGACGCGCGCGCGGAACGTACGGAGGGCGCGCTGGTCCGCTACCGGGAGGCGCTGGTGGCGGCGCGGGAGGCCGCCGACCCGTACGCCACCGGCCGCGCGCTGGAGTCCATCGCCGCCTCGTACCAGGAGCTGGGCGACTGGCAGCGGGCCGCCGACTGGTACGGGCGGGCGCTGGAGCTGCGGCTGACCCGCGGTGAACTCGCCGACGAGGCGCGGCTGTACGGGCGGCTCGGCGCGGTGCACACCTACGCGGGCCGCTGGGCGGAGGCGCTGCGCGACTGGCGGGCGGCGGCGGCCGCCTGCCGCCGGCTGCGGGACCTGCCCGGCCACGCGCGGGCGCTCGGCGAGACGGCCCGGGTGCAGGAGTACGCGGGCCGGCCGCGGGAGGCGCTGCGGATCTGCCGGGAGGCGCTGGAGTACGCGCGCGAGGCGGGCGACGTGCGGCTGCGGGCGGCGCTGGAGCTGAGGCTGGCGGACACCCTGGAGCGGCTCGGCGACCCGGCCGCGGCGGGGGTGCACCGGGCCTCGGCGGAGGCGCTGCTCGGCTCCCCGCCGGTTCCGGCCGCGGAAGCGGAAGGCGGAGAACCGCTCTCGACCTACGAAATCAGTAGCTCATCTCGCGAAGATTAGTGCTTTGCAAGGCTAGACACCACGAGATCCTTCATTAGACTGGCCGCGCCGCGGGCGCCGCGGTCTGCTCTGGTGTGCCGTGGCATATCCGGATTAGCCTGTAATTCTCCGATACAAGGACCGTGATCGACGTGAAGGTCGGCATCCCCCGCGAGGTCAAGAACAACGAATTCCGCGTGGCCATCACCCCCGCCGGCGTGCATGAACTGGTGCGCCACGGCCACCAGGTCCACGTCGAGCGGAATGCCGGAGTCGGCTCCTCCATCACGGACGCGGAGTACATCGCCGCGGGCGCCGCCATCCTGGACACCGCCGACGAGGTGTGGGCCGCCGCCGACCTGCTGCTGAAGGTCAAGGAGCCGATCGCCGAGGAGTACCACCGCCTCCGCAAGGGCCAGACCCTCTTCACCTACCTCCACCTCGCCGCCTCCCGCGCCTGCACCGACGCCCTCCTGGAGTCCGGCACCACCGCCATCGCCTATGAGACGGTCGAGACCGCGAGCCGCCAGCTACCGCTGCTCGCCCCGATGTCCGAGGTCGCCGGCCGGCTCGCCCCGCAGGTCGGCGCGTACCACCTGATGCGCGCGGCCGGCGGCCGCGGCGTGCTGCCGGGCGGCGTCCCCGGCGTCGCCGCCGGCCGGGCCGTCGTCATCGGCGGCGGCGTCTCCGGCTGGAACGCCGCGCAGATCGCCATCGGCATGGGCTTCCACGTCACCCTCCTCGACAAGGACATCAACAAGCTGCGCGAGGCCGACAAGGTCTTCGGCACCAAGGTGCAGACGATCACCTCCAACGCCTACGAGCTGGAGAAGGCCGTCCTCGACGCCGACCTCGTGATCGGCGCGGTGCTCATCCCCGGCGCCAAGGCCCCGAAGCTGGTCACCAACGAGCTGGTCGCCCGGATGAAGCCCGGAAGTGTCCTTGTCGACATCGCGATCGACCAGGGCGGCTGCTTCGAGGACTCGAAGCCGACCACGCACGCCGAGCCGACCTTCCCGGTCCACGACTCCGTCTTCTACTGCGTCGCGAACATGCCGGGCGCCGTCCCGCACACCTCCACCCACGCCCTCACCAACGCCACGCTGCCCTACATCGTGGAGCTGGCGAACCGCGGCTGGCGCGAGGCGCTGAGCCGGGACGCCGCCCTCGCCAAGGGGCTCAACATCCACGAGGGCCAGGTCACTTACGCCTCCGTCGCCGAGGCCCACGACCTGCCGCACGTGGAGCTGAGCGCGCTCCTCGGCTGACGCGCGAGCGCGCCCCGGTCAACGCGACGCGCCCGGCCGGACCGTACGGAACGCGGTCCGGCCGGCGCGTTTCACCCACTCGCGAAATCTCCGGAACGCACCCCGTACACCCTTGACAGAGGGGTGTTCGATTGCCGACACATCGTGCCGTCTCCGGCGGATTGTGTTGCTGCGGAAGGCCGACACGCCATAGAGTCGGCCACCGTCGGCATGGTGCCACGCTGACCTATCGAGATGTTTCCTGGTCACCAAGGAGGTAGGACGACTTGTGAATGAGTCGACATTTGCTCCCGGGGGTGGTCAACCAGGAATGCCTGCACAGGGCCAGAGCGCCTCGGGGTTCCAGGCTGTCGGCTCCGTCGCTGTCCACACCTTCGAAGCGCAGAGCGCGACCACAGCCCACCAGAGCATGGATGGCCCCCACGTGAACGCCATGGCCGGCGACCACGGCGGCACGGACTCCGCCCGTCTCGCCGACTACGACGAAGTCCCCCAGGGGCACTTCTACGACCCCGATGCCGAGTACGAGCCCGACCCGGAGTACGCGGCCACGCTGGCCCCCGACGCGGCCCGCCAGCGCCGGGAGCGCGTCGGCCCCACCGGCCGCCCCCTCCCGTACTTCCCGATCCCGGGACCGCTGACCGACCACGGCCCCGCGAAGATCATCGCGATGTGCAACCAGAAGGGCGGGGTCGGCAAGACCACCTCGACCATCAACCTGGGCGCCGCCCTCGCGGAGTACGGACGCCGGGTGCTGCTCGTCGACTTCGACCCGCAGGGCGCCCTCTCCGTCGGCCTCGGCGTCAACCCGATGGAGCTCGACCTCACCGTCTACAACCTGCTCATGGAGCGGGGCATGGCGGCCGACGAGGTCCTGCTGAAGACGGCCGTGCCCAATATGGACCTGCTGCCCAGCAATATCGATTTGTCAGCCGCTGAAGTGCAGTTGGTCAGCGAGGTCGCCCGCGAGTCCACGCTCCAGCGCGCCCTCAAGCCGCTCATGGCCGACTACGACTACATCGTCATCGACTGCCAGCCCTCCCTGGGCCTGCTCACCGTCAACGCGCTCACCGCCGCCCACAAGGTCATCGTGCCGCTGGAGTGCGAGTTCTTCGCGCTGCGCGGCGTCGCGCTGCTCACCGAGACCATCGAGAAGGTCCAGGAGCGGCTCAACCCCGACCTGGAACTCGACGGCATCCTCGCCACCATGTACGACTCACGCACCGTGCACAGCCGCGAAGTCCTCGCCCGCGTGGTCGAGGCCTTCGACGAGCACGTCTACCACACGGTCATCGGCCGCACCGTCCGGTTCCCCGAGACCACGGTCGCGGGCGAGCCGATCACCACGTACGCGTCCAACTCCGTCGGCGCGGCCGCCTACCGACAGCTCGCCAGGGAGGTGCTCGCCCGGTGTCACGCCGAGTGAGTCTGCCCGGCGCCGACGAACTGTTCCGCACCACCGGGGGCACGGCGCTCCAGCCCTCCTCGCCGCGCCGCCCCGCGGCCGGCGAGCAGCCGCGGGTGCCGGGACCGGCCGCCGAACCCGACGCCGCCGCCCAGCCCGAGGCCACGAACGGCACCGGCGACCGGCCGCCCCGCGCGGGCGCCGCCGAACCCGAGCACGGCGGCCGTGACGCCGCCGCCGCGCGGGGCACGGGCCAGGACACGTCCGCCGAGCGCCGTACGGCCCCGGCCCCCGCCACCGCGCAGGAACGCCCCAAGGGCCGCCAGCCGCAGCCCGAGCAGGGCTCCACCGCGGCGGCCCGCCGCCGGGCACGCGCGGCCAACCGGCGCCCCAGCGGCCGCGAACGCCACGACGAGAAGATCACGGTGTATGTCTCCGCCGAGGAGCTCATGGACCTCGAACACGCCCGGCTGGTGCTGCGCGGCGAGCACGGCCTCGCCGTCGACCGCGGCCGCATCGTGCGCGAGGCCGTCGCCGTCGTCCTCGCCGACCTGGAGTCTCGGGGCGACGCGAGCATCCTGGTGCGCCGATTGCGCGGTCGCTGACCGCGGGGGGCGGTAGCCTGCCCGTCTGCTGCCGGGCCCGTACGTACGTCCGTCGCGCCCCCCGCCCGCAACCGCCCGATGGACCACGATGCCGCCAGCCGACGACCCCTCAGCCGCCACCGGCTCCGCCGCCGCACCGGCCGTACCGCCCGTACCGCCCCGCCGGGCGCTGGGGCGGGGGCCGGGGGCGGCGTATGCGGACGCGGAGCCCGCGGAGGACTCGCGTACGAGCCCGGAGCCCGCGGACGACTCGCGTACGGGCGCGGGGGCCGCGGACCACACGAGCGCGGACCACACGAGCGCGGGCGATACGAGCGCGGGCGACGAGCGGGCCGAGAACGCTGAGAACGGCGCAAACGCCGAGAACAGCGCGAACGCCGAGCACGCAGCGAACGCCGAGAACGCGACCGGGGCCGACGACCGGCGGTTCACCGTGCGGCTCGACAACTTCGAGGGCCCCTTCGACCTGCTCCTCCAGCTCATCTCCAAGCACAAGATGGACGTGACGGAGGTCGCGCTCTCCCGCGTCACCGACGAGTTCATGGCGCACATCCGGGCCATGGGCGCCGACTGGGACCTCGACCAGACCACGGAGTTCCTGGTCGTCGCCGCGACCCTGCTGGACCTGAAGGCCGCCCGGCTGCTGCCGGCCGCCGAGGTGGAGGACGAGGCGGACCTCGCCCTGCTGGAGGCGCGGGACCTGCTGTTCGCGCGGCTCCTCCAGTACCGCGCGTACAAACGGATCGCGGACATCTTCAGCGACCGGCTCCGGGACGAGGCGCGCCGGTACCCCCGTACGGTCGGGCTGGAGCCGCACCACGCGGAGCTGCTGCCCGAAGTGGTCATCAGCATCGGCGCGGAGGGCTTCGCCAAGCTCGCGGTGCAGGCGATGCGGCCCAAGGCGAAGCCCGAGGTGTACGTCGACCACATCCACGCGCCGCTGGTCAGCGTGCGCGAACAGGCGGACGTGGTGATCGCCCGGCTGCGGGCGGCGGGGGAGGCGAGCTTCGCGCAGCTCGCCGAGGACGCCGCCGACACCCTCACCGTCGTCGCCCGCTTCCTCGCGCTGCTGGAGCTGTACCGCGAGCGGATGGTCGCCCTCGACCAGCAGGAGGCGCTGGGCGCGCTGACGGTCCGGTGGACCGGGGCGGCGGAAGGGGAGGGACCGGTCGTGGTGGCGGACGAATTCGACGCCGACGACGGTGACCACGCCGACGACGGCAACCACGAGAATGACGAGGAGAGCGCCGTGGAGAAGGCACCGTGAGCGACGCGTACGCGGCCGACGACACCTATGAGGTCCAGCCCCCGGAAGAGGCCGGGCCCCCCTCCTCGGAGTCCCCTGGGCCCCCGGAATCCTCGGCCTCCTCGGGGCCCTCGGGCGAGCCTCCCGTCGGTCTGAGCGCCGTCGCCGACCTCGACCTCCAGCCCGCCCTGGAGGCCGTGCTCATGGTCGTCGACGAGCCCGTGACCGAGGAGCACCTCGCCAAGGTCCTCCAGCGCCCCCGCCGGGAGGTCTCGGACGCGCTGCACGCGCTGTCGGACGCGTACACCGCCCAGGGGCGCGGCTTCGACCTGCGGCTGATCGCCGGCGGCTGGCGGTTCTACACGCGCGCCGAGTACGCGGACGCGGTCGAGAGCTTCGTCCTGGACGGGCAGCAGGCCCGCCTCACGCAGGCCGCGCTGGAGACGCTGGCCGTCGTCGCGTACCGTCAGCCGGTCAGCCGCTCCCGGGTCTCGGCCGTACGCGGCGTGAACTGCGACGGCGTGATGCGGACCCTCCTCCAGCGCGGTCTGGTGCGGGAGGCGGGCGCGGAACCCGAAACAGGTGCGATCCTGTACAGGACGACGAACTACTTCTTGGAGCGGATGGGTCTGCGCGGCCTGGACGAGCTGCCTGAGCTCGCCCCGTTCCTGCCGGAGGCGGACGCCGTCGAGGCGGACTCCCGCGAGGGCGTTCCGTCGTTCGACCCGGATGCACCGGACGATGCAGACAGTACCCACTCGACAACGGAACCTTGATGCGAAGCAGCGACAGGAACAGCGGCAACCGGAACCCACGGGGCGCGGGCGGCGGCAGGCGGGGCGACAAGAAGCGCTCGGGCACCCCCCGGCCCGAGGAGCGCCGCTACGACGTCGGCGACACCGGCCAGTCGGGCGCGAACAAGCCCGGCGGCGTCGGGCGGTCCAAGCCGAGCAGCAAGCCGACCGGGAACCGGGGGCGCAAGTCGGTGCCCGCCCGCTCCCGTGAGCTCGACGCGAAGATCGAGCAGCGCAACCGCGAGCGGTACGACAAGCCGCGGATCACGACGCCCAAGACCTTCGGCGAGCAGGAGGGCGAGCGGCTGCAGAAGGTCCTCGCCCGGGCCGGCATGGGCTCGCGGCGCGCCTGCGAGGAGCTGATCGACCAGGCCCGCGTCGAGGTGAACGGCGAGATCGTCATGGAGCAGGGGCTCCGCGTCGATCCCCAGAAGGACGAGATCAGGGTCGACGGCCTGACCGTGGCCACCCAGTCGTACCTGTTCTTCGCGCTCAACAAGCCCGCCGGCGTCGTCTCCACCATGGAGGACCCGGACGGCCGGCAGTGCCTCGGCGACTACGTGACCAACCGCGAGACGCGGCTGTTCCACGTCGGCCGCCTCGACACCGAGACCGAGGGCATCATCCTGCTCACCAACCACGGCGAGCTGGCCCACCGCCTCACCCACCCCCGGTACGGCGTCAAGAAGACCTACCTCGCCGCCATTCAGGGCCCGCTCCCGCGCGACCTCGGCAAGCGGCTCAAGGACGGCGTCGAACTGGAGGACGGCTACGCCCGCGCCGACCACTTCCGGATCGTCGACAACGTCGGCAAGAACTACCTCGTCGAGGTCACCCTCCACGAGGGCCGCAAGCACATCGTGCGCCGGATGCTGTCCGAGGCCGGCTTCCCGGTCGACAAGCTCGTCCGCACCCACTTCGGGCCGATCGCCCTCGGCGACCAGAAGTCCGGCTGGCTGCGCCGGATGACCAACACCGAGGTCGGCATGCTGATGCGCGAGGTCGACCTGTAATCCCCCGCCGCCGACGCGCTCCGCGCGCCCGCCCCGCCGGTCCGGAGGGCGGGCGCGCCGCTGTACGGGCCGTGTGTCCGTACGGGCCGTGTGTCCGTACGAGCCCTATGCCCGTACGGGCGGTATGTCCGTACGGCCCGTACGTCCGTACACGCACCGCGCCATCACGCCGCCGACGCCCGCCGCACCCGGATCAGGAAGTCCTCCACGCGGGCGCGGTCCGGCTCGGGCGGCAGCGGGGTGCGTACGGCCGCGGCGTCGGCCTCCTCGTGCAGGCGGGCCATCCAGGACGCGACGGCGGCCCAGGGCAGCTCGCCGCGCCGGACCGCCAGCAGCGGCTCGCGTTCCTCGCCGACGTCCACGGTGAGCGTGCCGGTGCGCAGCAGGTCGCGGGCGGACGTCAGCAGCCGCAGCAGGTGCATGGCGTGCTTCCAGCGCGGCGCGCCGTGCGTACGGAGGTCGGCGTCGAGCTTCTTGCGCTGGCTGATCGCGTACCCGGCGAAGGACTGGTGCGCGCGGCGGGAGAGGAACGCGGAGCGCAGGGCGAGCAGTTCGCGGCCGGTGGCGTCGAGGCGGGTCACGAGCGGGGAGTGCAGGCACTCCAGGACGTTCGGGTTGGCCCGCAGCGCCAGCTCGCAGAACCGCTCCAGCTCCCAGGAGAACTGTTCGGCCTCCGGGCCGTCCACATGGGTCGGCGGCTTGTCGAACCGCCAGAACAGCGGCGTCGGCGCGACGAAGACGCCGCGCCGGTCGGTGTCGCTGTCCTCCGTCGCCAGCCCGAACGCCCGCGACCCCATCACGCACTCATAGACGGTGTGCTCGCGGACCAGGGCGTGACCAGCGGTTTCGGGAGATTCGACCATGACGGGATGGTGCCATGGGCGCCCGCTCGGCGGCCGCCGGTTTTCGGCTCAGGACCACACCGCCAGCTCCGTGGCCCGCCCCGTCTCGTCGCGCCGCACCTCCATCATCCCCTGGACCGCCGTGCGGTTGACGCGCCCGTAGACGTGCGGGAACAGCGTGCCCGGCGAGATCCCCGGCGGCGGCGTGCCCACCGCGTCCTCCCAGCGCACCATGACGTCCAGCTTGTGCTCGTCGATCAGCAGCACCATCAGCGGCCCCACCGCCTCGCGGTAGAACGCCGTGGCGACGGCGAGCGCGATGGTCTCGTCCGGGGAGCAGTGCACGAACCCCTCGGCGGCGAGCGAGGCGGGGGCGTAGGGGCGGTCCGGAGCGGTGAGCCAGTCGTCCAGGGGCACCACATGGAAGATCATGCACACGGTTCTACCGGACGGCGGCCCGCCCTCGGGGGCAGACGCGGGCGGGGCCCGGCGATTCCCGCGCGGTTGGACACCATGACCGCGCGGGCCCCGCCACTGGTTAGGCTGAGAGCGCGGCGGGGCCACCGGGGCCGCCGGGCGGACACAGGGAGCGATGACGTGGCGGTACGAGCGGTCCGCGGAGCCGTACAACTGGAGCGGGACGAGACCGGGCACATGCAGGAGCAGGTCTCGGAGCTGCTCACCGCGATCCTGGAGCGCAACGGCCTCGGCGCCGACGACCTGATCAGCGTCTGGTTCACCGCCACCCCCGACCTGCGCAGCGACTTCCCGGCCGTCGCCGCCCGGCGGCTCGGCATCACGGACGTACCGCTGATCTGCGCGCAGGAACTGGCGGTCGAGGGGGCCATGCCGCGCGTCGTGCGCATCCTCGCGCACGTCGAGACGGACACCGAGCGGTCGAAGATCGCGCACGTCTACCTCGGCGCCGCGGGCGCCCTGCGCAAGGACATCGCCCAGTGAGGACCGCGCTCGTCATCGGCACCGGACTGATCGGCACGTCCGCCGCCCTCGTGCTCGCCGGCCGCGGCGTCCGCGTCCACCTCGTCGACCACGACCCCGCCCAGGCCCGTACGGCCGCGGCCCTCGGCGCCGGGTACGACGAGGAGCCCGAGTCCACCGTCGACCTCGCCATCGTCGCCGTGCCGCCCGCGCACACCGCGCCGACGCTCGCCGACGCCATGCGGCGCGGCCTCGCCCGCGGCTACGTCGACGTGGCCAGCGTCAAGGGCGGCCCGCACCGCGACCTCCAGGCCCTCGGCTGCGACCTCTCCCGCTACATCGGCACCCACCCGATGGCCGGCCGCGAATCCTCCGGGCCGCTCGCCGCCACCGCCGACCTCTTCGAGGGCCGGCCGTGGGTGCTCACCCCCACCCGCGACAGCGACACCGAGGTGCTCAACCTCGCCCTCGAACTCGTCGCGCTGTGCCGCGCCGTCCCCATCGTCATGGACGCCGACGCCCACGACCGGGCCGTCGCCCTCGTCTCGCACACCCCGCAACTGCTCTCCAGCATGGTCGCGGCCCGGCTGCGGGATGCCGACGACACCGCCGTGCGCCTGTGCGGCCAGGGCATCCGCGACGTGACCCGGATCGCCGCCTCCGACCCGCGGATGTGGATCGACATCCTCGCCGCCAACCCCGGCCCGGTCGCCGACGTCCTCGCGGCCGTCGCCGCCGACCTCGACGAGACCGTACGGTCGCTGCGCGCGCTCCAGTCCGCCGACGAGACGAAGCGGGCCGAGGGCACCGCCGGCATCGACGACGTGCTGCGCCGCGGCAACGCGGGCCGCGTCCGGGTGCCGGGCAAGCACGGCGCGGCGCCCACCGCCTACGAGACGGTCCGGGTCCTCATCGGCGACCAGCCGGGGGAGCTGGCCCGTATCTTCGCCGACGCGGGCCGGGCCGCCGTCAATATCGAGGACGTCCGCATCGAGCACGCCAACGGGCAGCAGGCGGGCCTCATCCAGCTCATGGTGGAGCCGCAGGCGGCCCCGGCCCTGACCGCCGCCCTCCGCGAGCGGGGCTGGTCGCTGCGGACTTAAGGGCGGCACCTCGCCGGGCGCCCGCGTGACGGTGGCGGCGGTTGCCATACGGGGCCCCGCGTGACGGCGGTGGCGCTCTCCGTACGAGTCCCTGCCTGACCGTGGCGGCGGTTGCCGTACGGGCGCCCGCGCGATGGCGGACGCGGTTGCCGTACGGGCCGGTCGCACGAGCCAGTAACCTTGGTCGAGGCCCGCTTTCCCGGGCCCGCGCGATCAGGCCCCCGGCCCGCGACCCCCGCCCCGTGCACAAGGAAGGTGTCTGTCACCGTGGAAACCGCCGCCCGGACCGCTCCGGCAGCCGTCATCGTCGGCATCGACGGCCCCTCCGGCACGGGCAAGTCCAGCACCTCGAAGGCCGTGGCGGCCAAGCTCGGGCTGCGCTACCTCGACACCGGCGCCCAGTACCGGGCGATCACCTGGTGGATGCTGAACAACGGCATCGACGTGCGGGACGCCGCGGCCGTCGCCGACGCCGCCGGCAAGCCGTCGCTGGTCTCCGGCACCGACCCGGCCGCCCCGACGATCACCGTCGACGGCCAGGACGCGGCCGGCCCCATCCGCACCCAGGAGGTCACCGCCGCGGTGAGCGCCGTCAGCGCCGTCCCGGAGGTACGGGCCCGGCTGACCGAGCTCCAGCGCGGCATCGCCGCCGACGGCCCGCGCGGCATCGTGGTCGAGGGCCGGGACATCGGCACCACCGTGCTGCCCGACGCCGACGTCAAGATCTTCCTGACCGCCTCCGCCGAGGCGCGCGCCGCCCGCCGCAGCGGCGAGCTGTCCGGCAAGGACCGCGCGGACCTGGCCGCGACCCAGGCGGCGCTCGTCAAGCGCGACGCCGCCGACTCGGGCCGCAAGACCTCGCCGCTGGCCAAGGCGGACGACGCCGTCGAGGTGGACACCACCGAACTGACGCTGAATCAGGTCATCGAGTGCGTGGTCACCCTCATCGAGGAGAAGCGGACCGCGTGACCCCCTCCGCCTCCGGCGCGGCCGTCGGCCGCCGCATCGGCATCGGCCTGATGTACGGGCTGTGGAAGCCGCGCGTCCTGGGCTCCTGGCGGGTGCCCGCCGCGGGCCCCGTCATCATGGCGGTCAACCACTCCCACAACGTCGACGGCCCGATGGTGATGGGCACCGCGCCGCGGCCCGTGCACTTCCTGATCAAGCGGGAGGCGTTCACCGGCCCGCTCGACCCGTTCCTGCGGGCCATCGGACAGGTCGAGGTGGACCGCGGCAGCGCCGACCGCGCCGCGGTCACCGGCGCGCTCGACGTGCTGGCCGGCGGCGGGGTGCTCGGCATCTTCCCCGAGGGCAGCCGGGGCGAGGGCGACTTCGCGGCGCTCCGCGCCGGACTCGCGTACTTCGCGCTGCGCTCCGGGGCCCCCGTCGTCCCGGTGGCGGTGCTCGGCAGCGCGGACCGGCGCGGACGGCTGATATCCGGCCTGCCGCCGCTGCGCGGCCGCGTCGACGTGGTCTTCGGCGACGCCTTCGACGCGGGCGACGGCAGCGGCAGACGGACCCGTGCGGCCCTGGACGCGGCGACCGTGCGCGTACAGGCCCGGCTGGCGGCGCACCTGGCCGAGGCCAAGCGGCTCACCGGCCGCTGAACGAGACTTCAGTAGTGGGCCGCGGACACGGCCCATCGATGATGAACGAGGAACGGACTTCATGAACGACCAGATTCCCTCCGGCGACGAGCACGAGCACGGTGAGCTTGGCGACGCCGAGTACGCGGAGTTCATGGAGCTCGCCGCGCAGGAAGGCTTCGACCCCGAGGACATCGACAGCGAACTCGCCGCGGCCGGCCACGGCCCGCTGCCCGTGCTCGCCGTCGTCGGCCGCCCCAATGTCGGCAAGTCGACCCTGGTGAACCGCATCATCGGCCGCCGCGAGGCGGTCGTCGAGGACAAGCCCGGCGTCACCCGCGACCGCGTCACCTACGAGGCCGAGTGGGCCGGCCGCCGCTTCAAGGTCGTCGACACCGGCGGCTGGGAGCAGGACGTCCTCGGCATCGACGCGTCCGTCGCCGCGCAGGCCGAGTTCGCCATCGACGCCGCCGACGCCGTGGTCTTCGTCGTCGATGCCACGGTCGGCGCGACCGACACCGACGAGGCCGTCGTCAAGCTGCTGCGCCGGGCCGGCAAGCCCGTCGTGCTCTGCGCCAACAAGGTCGACGGCCCGTCCTCCGAGGCCGACGCCGCCATGCTCTGGTCGCTCGGCCTGGGCGAGCCCCACCCCGTCTCCGCGCTGCACGGCCGCGGCACCGGCGACATGCTCGACGCCGTACTCGAAGCGCTGCCCGACGCGCCCGCGCAGACCTTCGGCACCGCCCTCGGCGGGCCGCGCCGGATCGCGCTCATCGGCCGCCCGAACGTCGGCAAGTCCTCGCTCCTGAACAAGGTCGCCCGCGAGGAGCGGGTCGTCGTCAACGAGCAGGCCGGCACCACCCGCGACCCCGTCGACGAACTGATCGAGCTGGGCGGCAAGACCTGGAAGTTCGTGGACACCGCCGGCATCCGGCGCCGCGTCCACCTCCAGGAGGGCGCCGACTACTACGCCTCGCTGCGCACCGCCGCCGCCGTCGAGAAGGCGGAGGTCGCGGTCGTACTGATCGACGCCTCCGAGTCCATCAGCGTGCAGGACCAGCGGATCATCACGATGGCCGTCGAGGCGGGCCGCGCCATCGTCATCGCCTACAACAAGTGGGACACCCTCGACGAGGAGCGCCGCTACTACCTGGAGCGCGAGATCGAGCGCGACCTGGTGCAGATTCCGTGGGCGATGCGGGTGAACGTCTCGGCGCTCACCGGCCGCCACATGGAGAAGCTGGTCCCGGCGATCGAGACGGCCCTGGCGGGCTGGGAGACGCGGGTGCCGACCGGGCGGCTCAACGCCTTCCTCGGCGAGATCGTGGCCTCCCACCCGCACCCGATCCGCGGTGGCAAGCAGCCCCGCATCCTCTTCGGGACGCAGGCGGGCGTCCGGCCGCCGCGGTTCGTCCTCTTCGCCTCCGGCTTCCTGGAGGCCGGCTACCGGCGGTTCGTCGAGCGCCGGCTGCGCGAGGAGTTCGGCTTCGAGGGCACCCCGATCCACATCTCCGTCCGGGTGCGCGAGAAGCGCGGCCGCAAGAAGTAACCGCCGGGGCGGGCGGGCCCGGTCCGCGGTCCGCGGCGTACGGGCCGGAGCGTACGGACTGCCGCGTCCGGCTCGTACGACCCGGGGCGCCCGGAGCGTACGAGCCGGGGTACGGACAGAGACGTACGGGCAGGGGCGTACGGACCGGGGCGCCCGGGGGCGCGGGCGGTCAGCGCCCGCGCCCCCGGCCGTCGCGTGGGGCGGGCGGCAGCGCGGGCTGCCCGCCCATCGGCACCCGCCCGAACGGTTCCCAGTACCCGGGGCGCCCGGAGTGGCCGGGGTAGGCGCCGCTGCCCTGCTGCCGGCCGAAGGCCGTGAAGGCGAGGTCCGCCTCGCCCGTACGGTCGCCGGGCAGCGCCCGGAAGGACCGCCGGTACTCGGAGTACAGCGCGTCGTAGATGGGCGTGGCCGAGCCGTGGTGATCCGCCGAGCCGTCGTGCGACGGGCGCATGCCGGGGATCTGATGCTGGTACGGGTTCCGGGACGAGGGGTCGTATGAGTGCACATAGGTGCCAACGACCCGATTGCCGCTCGGATGCGGGTGCGACGGGGAATGTCCCGTTGGTGGGGGTTGTGTCCGGTGCGGTGCGGGGGTCACGTGCCCGCCAGCGGCATGGCGGCGCCGACCAGCAGCCCGGCCGCCGCCGCCCGTTCCAGCGCCTCCGCCAGCAGGTCCTCGCGCGGCTGCGCGCCGATGGTGCCGACCGGCGCGGCGAACACGAGCACCTTCTTGGTCCGGTTGACGGTGGCCCGCCAGTCGTCGGTGACCTGGAGCGGCTGGTGCGCCTGCCACCAGGCGGTCGGCTTGACGCCGGGGCCGGGCTGCAGGACGGCGTGCAGCAGGCCGGTGACCAGGAGCACGGACCAGCCGGGGTTGTCGGCGGGCGCCTCCTTGAGGTGGCCGACCGGCACGAACCCCTGCTCGGTCAGGAGCGTGAGGAACTCGTCCTCGGGGCCGTCCGTGCCCGGGCGGACGATCGGCTCGGTCGGCTCGACCACGAGCGCCGGGTAGAGATCGCCGCTGATCAGCACGAGGCCGCTGGTCACGCCGAGGACGGCCTGCCGCGGCAGCGTCTCGATCTGCTGGGTGGGCGCGGGGATGGTGGGCACGGGCGCGGACGCCGCGTCGGCCTGTCCGTTGATGGACCGGACGGCCCCCTGGAGCTGCTCCTCCGGGACCGGGACGACCTGGGAGGGGACGCAGCTCGCGTGGGCGAAGGCGAGTACGGCCGTCTCCTTGCCCACGAAGAGCACGGTGCTGGTGCGCTCCTGTTCGGTGTCGCCGGCGGTGCGGCAGGAGGTGCAGTCGTAGCTGCCCGGGGCGTTGTCGCCGGTGAGCAGCCGGTCGGCTTCCTCGTCGCCGATCTCGGCGCGTACCTCGTCGCTGACGTCGAGCATGCGCGGCACTGGGGCTCCTTGAACTCGGTGCGTGCGCCGGGCTGTTCCCGGCTCATGAAGAAGACAACGGGCGATCTGTGTCGAGGGTCACGCGTCGGCCGCGCCGGGATCGCGGCAATCGGCGCACACGGTGAGGAGGGCGGCGGAATCGCTCACTCCCTGCCAACGCGTGGGTAATGCATGGAAGTTAACCGGGTGAGCTGGGTCACAGATCACGTGATGGAGTGAGCGGTAAATGCTGATATCTCACCATCAAGTGGGTGTCCGAAAAAGGCTGATACCGACGGTAACGGGGAGCTGGCCTGCTGCGAGAGAGGAAGCGGTTGCCGTCCGGTCGAACGGCTCCCTACATTCACCGGCCGTGTGCAGCGAGCACCGCCCGAGACCGGAGCGGAGTACCGGCGTCCGATACGGCGGTCCCCGCACCGGCAGGGGGACCTCGGGTCCGTCGAGAGGGAATCCATGTCCAGACGTCGTCGCGAGACAGCAGCGTTGGCCGGGGCCGTACTTCTCGCCCCGCTGGCACTGCTCGCCGCCACCGGCCCGGCCGAGGCGGCGGACAGCGGAGTGTGGGACCGCATCGCCGCCTGCGAAAGCGGCGGAAACTGGCACGTCAACACCGGCAACGGCTACTACGGCGGCCTCCAGTTCAGCGCCGGCACCTGGCGGGCGCACGGAGGCGGGGCCTACGCCGCCACCGCCGACCGGGCCAGCCGCGCCCAGCAGATCGCCGTCGCCTCCCGCGTCCAGGCTTCGCAGGGCTGGGGCGCCTGGCCCACCTGCTCGGCCCGCGCCGGGGCCTACGGCAAGGCCCCCGGGCACCAAGCGGCGCCGTCCGCGCCGCGATCCGCCCCCAAGTCCGCCCCCGCACGCCAGGCGGCGCCGCAGGCCGCGCCGAGGACCGTGCGCAAGACCGCACCGGGACCGGTCCACCGCTCGTACCCCCGGTCCGGTCGGCACCACTACACCGTCGCCCCCGGCGACACCCTCGGCGGCATCGCCGCCGCCCACGGCACCACGTGGCACGCCCTCCACGCCGCCAATCGCGCCGTCGTCGGCGCGGACCCGAACCTGATCCTGCCGGGGCAGCGGCTCGTCCTGTGACGGGTCGCGTGCGCGGCGGTGACGGTGACGCCCATGGCGTCCGTCCGCGGTGGTGACGGCTCCGTAGCCGGCGGCCGCGTGAGCGGCACGGGTTCCGTTCCGCACCAGGCCGCGCGGCCGGGCCTCGTAGAGAGAGGCGTGGCACCGCGCCGACACCGCTGTACGGCCCGCCCGGCCGCATCGACCGGGCGGGCCGGTTTGCGTGGGCCCGGGCCAGGTGGCCCTGGGCGGCGGGGGCCGGTGTCGGGCTCGTACGGGATGGCTGGTGGGTGCGGGGGACCCGTACGCGCCGCGGGGCTGACCGGTGTTGCGGCTCATGGCTCGCGCCTCGCGTGGGGCCGGGCGTTGGGGGTGAGGTGGGCCGGGGCTCACGGCGCGTATGGGCGTCGAGCGGCCCGTACGCGCCGCGGGGCCGACCGACGTTGCGGCTCATGGCTCGGGGCGGGTTGGGGCTTACGGCGCGGGTGGGCGTCGAGCGGCTCGTACGCGCCGCGACGGTCACCGCGTCGTCGGCTCGCCGCTGAAGGCGACCGTGCCGCGGCGGAGTTCGTGGACGACGGTCACGGCCCGCCGCAGGCCGGGCGGGAGGAACTGTTCGGCGATGACGACCGTACGGCCGTGGGCGCAAGCCTCGGCCAGGAGCGTGTGCGTACGGGCGGTGGCGGCGGGCGACATGCCCTGCGTCGGCTCGTCGAGCAGGAGGAGCGGGGCGGGGGAGAGCAGGGCGCGGGAGAGCGCCAGCATCCGTTGCTCCCCGCCCGAGAGGGTGCCGGCGCGGCGGGGCAGGAGCGGTAGGAGCGCGGGAAAGGGCAGCGCCGCCTCGGCCGAACCGCCACCGGGCCGGGCGAGTTCGAGGTTCTCGGCAACTGTGAGCGTTCCGAAGACCGCGCGCTGGTCGGGCACGAAGACCAGCCCGCGCCGGGCCCGCGCGTACGCGGGCAGCCGCGTCACATCCTCCCCCCGCCACACCACCCGCCCCGCCGCGAGCGGCACCACCCCCGCCAGCGCCCGCAACGCCGTGGTCCGCCCCGCCCCGTTGCGCCCCACCAGCACAGTCATCAGCCCGGCAGGCACCGCGAGGTCGACCCCATGCAGCGCTTCCAGGGCCCCATACCGCACGCGCGCGGCGCGCAACTCGATGTCGATGCTCATGGCGGCTCCGTCGTCGGGTGGGGGTGGCCTGCCGCGCTGCGGCTCCGGCGGCGCGGGCCGTGTGCTGGGGCCGCTGGGCGGGTCTGCACCTGATCGCCGTTGTGACCCGGTTGCGGGGCCCATACCGTACGCGCGCGGTACGTGGTTCGGGGGTGGGGGCGTGGTGGCTCCGCCATCGGGGGTGCGATTTGCCGCGTTGCGGCTCGGGGGGCGCGGCCGGGGGCCCCGGGGAGCGGGGGCCCTGTGCCGTGCCCGAGGGGGTGGGTCTGGGCCCGGCTGAGCCTGCGGCGCCGCGGTGGTGGTGGTGTCGTGAGGTCGTTCGCGTGGTGCGCGGCCAGGGGCTCGTGCCGTACGTGCGCGGCGCGCAGTGGGACTGCGGCTGTCGCGGTGCCTCCGTGCCGGGCGGGCGGGGCTGTCGGCCACCGAGGCCGCGCCGGAGGCGCTTGGCGAGGGGTGTCGGGCCGGGGCCGTCATGGCGGCTCCGTGTTCAGTACGCGGCGGGCCGGGCCGGCGGCCACGATCTGGCCCGCGGCCATGACATACGCGGTGTCGGCGAGTTCACCGACCAGGTCGAGGTCGTGTTCGACGATGAGCAGGGCCATGCCGTCGGCGGCCAGGGCCCGCAACAGCCGTGCCAAAGCCTCCACTTCCGCCGTGTCCAGGCCGGCCGTCGGCTCGTCGAGGAGCAGTACGCGCGGGCCGCCGGCCAGGGCGCGGGCCAGTTCCACGCGGCGCAGCGAACCGGTGGGCAGTTCTCCGGCGAGCGCGTCGCGTACGGTCCCGTCCAGGCCCGTCAGGCGCAGGGCCCGTTGGGTGGCGGCGGGGTCCCGGACCCGTCCCTGCTCGGCACCGACCTGTACGTTCTGGGCCACCGTCAGCGACGGGAAGACCGCCAGTCGCTGGAAGGTGCGGGCGATGCCGAGGCGCGTACGGGCGTGGGGTGGGCGGCCGGTGACATCTCGGCCGTCGAGCAGGACCAGCCCCGAGTCAGGTCGCAGCGTGCCGCACAGGCAGTGGAAGAGCGTGCTCTTGCCCGCGCCGTTCGGGCCGATGAGAGCCGTTACGCGGCCGGGGGCCACGGACACGTCCACACCGTCGAGCACGGTGAACCCGTCGAAGGACACCCGAACGGAACGCGCCGTAAGGCGACCGGGCCGGGGGCGGTCCGCCTGCGTGTGAGGGCGGTCAAGGTGCCTGCCGCGCGCCGCCGGGCCGGACGGGAGCCGTGGCGGGTTCGGGCGGGCGGAGGGGGCCGGAACGGGGCGCAGAGCCGCCGCGTGGCGCAGCAGCCGGGCGGCTGCGCTGACGCCCGTACCGCGTCCCGCGCCATCGCGTGCCTGCGCTTGGGCCTGTGCCTGAGCCGCTACGAGCGGCGCGAGGCGCTCACGCGTACGCACCCCCAACGGCGTGAGCCCGCCGGGCCGCTGCCCTGCCGCCCCCGCCCGCAGGCCGGGCGGCGTCGGCGCGCCCCGAGCCTGCCGGGCTCCTACGCCTGGCCCGGACTGGGCGAGTTGGTCCGGATTCTGCCGGTTCGCTGCGCGAAGCTCCACCGGCAGGCGCGCGCCGCCCTGTCTCCTCGCCCTGCGGGCCTTCGGCGTGAGGAACGTTCCTCGTGCTGCCGCACGTAGCCTCGCCGGTAGGAACGCTGCCCGGCGCGCGCCGCTCTGCTGCCCGGCCGCGCGCGTCCGAGGCGTAGGGAACGCTCGTCGCGTCGCCGCGCGTAGCCCCACCAGCGTGAACGCGTTACTCCGCTTCCGCGTCGCATGCGGCCTCGGCGGGAGGAGCGCCCGGCGGGCCCGGCGCGCTGCCGCGCGTAGCCCCGTCGGCAGGAACGCGCCGCTCTCGTTCGCCTTCGTCCACGCCCTGGGCGGGCGGAGCACCCGGCGGCCTCGTCGCACCCCCGAGTCGGCCGCCGCCGGCGGGGGGCCGCCGTCCTGCTTGCCCGCACCCAGCGGAAGTCGCGCCCCGCGCCCTCGCCGGGCCGTCGCACTTCGCCCCACCGGCGGAGGCCCGCCGTCCCACCTCCCCGTTCCCGGCGGGAAACGCCCCCTGCGCCCTCGACGCGCCGCCACATTCGCCCCCACCGGCCGGAGCCCGCCGCCCCGCCGCCGTGCCGCCCGCGGCCGCCCCCGGGGGAAGCGGCCGAGGGTGGCGGCGAGGAGGCCGATGGTGGTGGCGGCTGTGCCGCCCTGGGTGCCGGAGTCGAGGCCGACGAGGAGGGCCGCGGCGGTGAGGGCGGCGAGGGGGCTGTCGGCGCCGAGGACTACTGAGGCGGCGAACCACAAGAGGCCGCGGATGGGGTCGAAGGCGGTCGGGTCGAAGGCGCGGACGCCCAGGGCGAGGAGGCCGCCGCCGAGGGCGGCTAGCGCCGCGCCGGCGGTGAACGCGGCTTGTTTGAGGGCGGGCACCGCCACGCCCGCGGCCTCCGCGCCCGCCTCGTGGTCGCGCATGGCGGCGAGGGCGCGCCCGTACCGGCCACGCCGCAGCGCGGCCACCGCCGTCAACGCGGCGGCGAGGACCAGCAGTTCGAAGACGTAGTACGCGCGGTCGTGGCCGAAGCCGGCCGGGCGGCCGAGGCCCAGGCCCAGACCGGCGGTGGCGTACGGCTGGGCGAAGACGAAGCGGCTCACCGCTACGCCGATGGCGAGCGTGGCGAGCGCCAGCGCGAGGCCGTGCCGGCGGATCGCGGGAACGCCGGTGAGCAGGCCGAGCGGGGCGACGAGCGCCGCGGCCAGCGGCAGCGCGGCGAGTTCCGGCAGCGGCGGGAGCAGCGGCAGGCGGCCGGCCGCCAGCAGCGCGGTGAAGAGGGCGCCGAGTCCGGCGTACGCCGCCTGGCCGAGGGAGAGCTGTCCGCCGCGCCCGGTGACGACGGTCAGCGAGAGCAGGATCACGCCCATCGCCGGCACCTGCACCGATGTGTGCAGGTCCGTACCGGCGAAGCCCAGCGGCAGGAGGAACAGCGCCCCGCACACCGTCCACGCCCGCGGGTCCCGGTCGAGCCGAGGCCAGGCCCGGCCGACCGCCCCGGCCGCCGTCCCATCGCCCGACCACGTGCCCGACCACGTGCCCGACCACGTGTCTGACCACCTGCCCGACCGCATGCCCAACCACCTGTGCGACCACGTGTCTGACCGCATGCCCGGCCTTGTGCCCGCCCGAGCCGTCCTGGTGCTCGCGGCCCACCCTCGGCGCTTCGCCCGAGGGCCCCGCCGCCCCCCGCCCGTCCAGTCCGGCAGGATCAGCGCGGCCACCAGCAGTGCGACGACGAAGAGGTTCGCGCCGACGGCTTGGAGGAGGGGGGCGGCCCAGCCGGTGGGGTGGAGGCGGGTCAACTGGCTCTGGGCGATGCCGATGGCGAGCGCCGCGAGTACCGCTGTCGGCAGGCTGCGCATGCCCGCGAGCGCCGCGACCGCTATCACCTCCATCACCAGCAGCGGCAGGCCGTACGGATCGAGGCGCAGGTAGGGGGCGAGGAGTACGCCCGTCAGGCCCGCGGTGAAGGAGCCGAAGGCCCAGCCGGCCGCCGCGACGCGGTCCGCGTTCACGCCGCTGAGCGCCGCGAGGGGGCGGTTGTCCACCACGGCGCGCAGCCGGCGGCCGAAGGCGGTCCAGCGGGTGGCGGCGCCCACCGCGGCGGCCAGGGCGATCGCCGTGCCCAGTTGCGCCCACGGGTCGGACGGCAGCAGCGCCGGCGCGTCCGCCCGCGCCCCCGGCCCCCACAGCAGGCTCGCCGCGCCCACCAGGAGGACGAAGACGCCCAGCGAGGCGACCAAGGAACGGGCCTGGTCGGTCCCGTCAGCGGTCAGCGCCGTCCCGGCGCCCGGGCGGAAGACCAGGCGGTCCAGGAGCAGCCCCAGGCCCGGCGCGACCACCAGCAGGGCGACCGCCGCCGCCAGCGGCAGCGGCCAGGACCAGTCCACGGCGAACTGCCGCAGCGCGTACGCCGTCACCATCGCCAGCGCCCCGTGCGCGAGGTTGAGCACGCCGGTGGCCCGGTAGGTGACGATCAGTCCGATGCCGGTCAGCGCCGCCGCGCTGCCGACGGCCAGCCCCGCCAGGGTGAGTTCGTAGGTCAGCGACCCCATCGCCCGCGCCGCCCGTTCAGGAGGGCGGGGGAGGGGCGGCCGGTTCGCAGACCGGGCACGGGGACAGGCCGTCGAACGCGTCCGGCGCCCCTACGCCCGTACGCCCCTCGGCCAGCGGGCAGTCCGCTCGGTGGTACATCGTGCCGCCGGGTACGGTCACCAGCCGGCCGTGAGCGGCCCCGACGCCCGCCGGGTCCTCCTCCGTCTCCGAGGGCTCCGTGGTCTCCGGCGGCTCCGCCGCCACCAGCAGCCGGTGCAGCTCCGCCACCCGCTCCGCCGCCGCCCCCTGGTCGCCGAAGGCCAGCAGGACCGCCCCCGCCACGATCAGGGCCGCGCCCGGCACGGTGCAGGAGGCCAGGTAGGGGAGTTGCCGTTCGGCGAAGCGCTCGCCCGAGATCCCGTACCAGCCGACCGCGCAGAGCACCGCTCCGCCTGCCAGGGCGGCCCAGCCGCCCCATCGCGTGGTGCGCATCAAGACCCCCGGGGCCGAGGCGGCTGTCCGATGACCGAGCGATGACCGTGCAATGACTGTGCATCACACCCGGGCGGATGCACTATGCCGAGTGAGGGAAAACCTCCAACCTCCAATCCCCCAAGTCTCGGACGGTGGTGAGCCGATGAAGGCCCGACCGATGAAGGTCCGACCGGCGAAGGACCAACCGGCGAAGGCCCGACCGGCGAACGATCAACCGGCGACGGCCCGACCGGTCCAGAACCGCGTGAGCCGCGCGCGGCGCGTCGCACGGGGAGCATCGGCCGCCGTACTGACCGTGGCCGCCGTGACCGCCACGACCGCCGGGCTCGCCGGGTGCAGCGACGACTCGGGCGGTACGGACCAGCCGCCGAAGAACCCGGCCGCGTCGGCCCCCACCCCCTCGCCCTCCGCGACGGAGCGGAGCCCCTCATCCGCCGGCGACCGGCCGGCCGACGAGGCCGCCGCGCGGCGGCAGGTGAAGGCGAACTGGGAGAAGTTCTTCGACCCGGCGACCTCCAGCGACGAGAAGGCGGAACTGCTCCAGAACGGGCGGCAGTTGAAGCCACTGCTCGCCGCGTTCAGCGGCGACGAGCGCGGCGGGCAGGTCGAGGCCCGCGTCTCGGGCGTGACGTTCTCCTCCGCCACCGAGGCCGAGGTGCGGTACGCGCTGCTGCTCAGCGGCCAGACCGCGCTGCCGGGCGCGTCCGGCACGTCCGTACTCCAGGACAAGACCTGGAAGGTGTCGGTCAAGACGCTGTGCGCGCTGGTGAAGCTGAGCGGCGATGCGCCGAAGGCGCCGGGCTGCTGACCGCGCCGCCCCGGCGGCGCCCGCCCTGCTCCTCGCGCTGCTGATGGCGCTCGCGCCCGTGGCCGCCTGCGGCAGCCGCCTCCCGGAGCGCGACTTCACCCGCGGGACCGGCGCCCCCGCGCCGACCGACCCCGCGTCCGGCGCCCCCGCGCCGACCGCCGCGGCAAGCGAACCCGTCAAGGTCGGCATCATCGCGAGCGCCACCAGCCCCGTCGGCGCCGCCGCCTTCACCGGCCCCCGCGACGGCGCCCGCGCCTACTTCGCCCGGCTGAACGCCGCGGGCGGCCTGGCCGGTGGCCCAGGCCGCCCCGGCCGTCCCATACAGGCAGTGACCTGCGACGACGGCGGCAGCGGCGTCGGGAACAACGACTGTGTGCGGCGGCTGGTGGAGCAGGAGAGGGTGGTGGCGCTGGTCGCCACCACGGCGCTCGACTACGCGGGCGCGCCCCGCGTCAGCGCGGCGGGCGTGCCGGACATCGGCGGCCAGCCGATCGGGGCCGCGTACGACACCTATCCGGGGCTGTACGGGATCTACGGCAGCCTCGCCCCGCGCGACGGCGAGCCCGGCTGGGACGGCCGGCTCTACGGCGGTACGGAGGTCTACCGCTACTTCAAGCGCGCGCAGGGGGCCCGCAGCGCCGCCGTCGTCTCCTACAACCAGGCGGCCTCGGCCTCGTACGCCCGGCTCGTGACGCGCGGCCTCCAGGCGGAGGGCTACGACGTGGTCGGCGAGCAGGTGGACTTCGCGCTGCCGAACTTCCGGGCGGTCGCGGCGGACCTGCGGGCTCGCGGCACGGACCTGGTCTTCGACGCTCTGGACACACACGGCAACGCGCAGTTGTGCGCGGCGATGGACGCCGCCGGGGTGAAGGTCACCGCCAAGGTCACCAACGTGCAGAACTGGAACGCGACCGTCCGCGAGGACTACAAGGGGGCTCCGGGCTGCCGTAACGCTCTGTGGGCGACGGGTTCCAGCCGAAATTACGACTCCGCCGAGGCCGCCGACTCCACCGATTCCACCGAGGCCGCCGACTCCACTGACTCCACCGAGGCCGCTGACTCAACCGGCTCAACCGACTCCGCCAAGGCCGCTGACGGCACCGCCGCGCGGGAAGTACGGGCGTTCCGGGCGGGAATGCAGCGTTACGCGCGGCAGACGCCGCTGTCGCAGTGGGCGCTGGAGGGCTGGGCCGCCGCCATGTGGTTCGCCGACGCCGCCACGAGCTGTTCCGGGGACGTCACCCGGGACTGCGTACAGCGCTTCATGGAGCGCCGGACCCCCTATACGGCGCGTGGGCTGCTGCTCCCGGTCTCGTACGAGCGGCTGGCCGAGCCGCCCGCGAGCCGCCGTACGTGCCTGTCGGTGGCGCGCTGGCGGGACGGGGCCGGCGGCGGGGCGGGGCGCTGGGTCACCGAGGGCGGCGACATGATCCACAATTGCTTCACCGTTCCGCTCCTTGCCTACCGGCCGTAACGCGGGGGAGAGTGAAAAGTTCCCGGTTTCGGCTACCGATTCGTCATCGCTTCAAGAACGACTTGGTGAGTACGGTCAACCTCGGCCGCCGGGCGACGGTCTTATCTCAAGGTAGGCGGGCGAGTGGTAACGTCCGCTGAAAATCAGCGGCATACGGGGTCGAATGCACCTTTCATTCCTTATCCACAATGCGTACGGCATCGGCGGAACGATCCGTACGACGTTCAACCTGGCGAGCGCGCTCGCCGAGCGGCACGACGTGGAGATCGTCTCGGTATTCCGCCACCGCGACGAGCCGATCCTCGCGCCGGGCGGCGACGTGCGCCTGCGCCACCTCGTCGACCTCCGCAAGGACACCCCCGGCTACGAGGGCGACGACCCCGAGCAGGAGCGCCCCGCCACCGTCTTCCCCGCCGCCGAGGGCCGCTACAAGCAGTACAGCGCCCTCACCGACCGGCGGATCGCCGCGCACCTGCGCTCCCTGGACTGCGACGTCGTCATTGGCACCCGCCCCGGCCTCAATGTGCACATCGCCCAGCAGGCCCGGCGCGGCCCCGTCCGGGTCGGCCAGGAGCACCTGACGCTCTCCACCCACTCCGCGCCGCTCAAGCGCACGCTGCGCACCGTCTACCCGCGGCTGGACGCGGTCACCACCGTGACCGAGGCCGACGCCGCCACCTACCGCAAGCTCATGAGGCTGCCCGGCGTGCGCGTCGAGGCCGTGCCCAACTCCGTACCCGCGCCCGCGGTCGCCCCCGCCGACGGGACCGGGAAATGGGTCGTCGCGGCCGGCCGGCTGGCCCCCGCCAAACGGTACGACCTGCTGATCCGCGCCTTCGAGAAGGTCGTCGCCCAGCGCCCCGACTGGCGGCTGAGGATCTACGGCGCCGGGGCCGAGCGCGCCAAGCTGCGGGCCCAGATCGATAAGCGTGGCCTCTACAACCACGTCTTTCTGATGGGCCCCGCCAACCCGCTGGACCCCGAGTGGGTCAAGGGCTCCGTCGCCGCCGTCACCTCCAGCCTCGAATCCTTCGGCATGACCATCGTCGAGGCCATGCGCTGCGGCCTGCCGGTGGTCTCCACCGACTGCCCGCACGGCCCCGGCGAGATCATCGACAGCGGAGTCGACGGCCTCCTCGTCCCCACCGGGAAGGTCGACGCCATCGCCGACGGGCTGCTGCGCCTCATCAACGACGACGAGCTCCGCAAGCGCATGGGCCGCGAGGCCCTCGCCCGCTCGGAGCGCTTCGACCCGGCACGGATCGCCGGCCGCTACGAGTCGCTCTTCGCCGACCTCGTGGCCCGCGGCGCGCTGCGCGGCTCGCTGCACCGCACCCGCGGCGCCCTGCTGAGCAACGCGTTCCGCACCAAGGACGCCGGCAGATCCGCGTTGCGACGGGGGCGAGCCGCATGACGACCTCCGCCCCGCGTCACCACCCCGTCACCCCACCCGAGGAGCCCACCATCGTGTCTGCCCCGCCGCGCGCCGACTGCATCGCGGACTCCGCGGGCGGACTCACCTTCGACGTCGACGTCTGGGGCCGTCCCGCCCCCAGCGGCGACTGGACGGCCGCGCTCGTCCTGCGCCGCCGGGTGGCGGACGCCGACGCCGACTCCGACGAGGTCCGCCTGCCCCTGTCGCCCAACGGCGACGGACGGCTCAGGGCCGTGCTGCCCAGCACGGTCGCGCTCCCCGAAGGCCGCTGGGACATCCATGTGGCCTGCGGCGAGGACGACGTACGGCGGCTCGTGCCCGGCCTGAACGACCTGCGCTCGCTCGTCGACCGCACGCCCAGCCAGAGCGCGTCCCCGCTGGCCGTCCGCATCCCGTACGCGACCAAGCACGGCAACCTCTCGCTGCGGAGCTGGCTGCGGCTGCCGCACGCCGAGGCCGCCGACATCCAGGTCGAGAGCGCCGGCATAACCGCCCGCGGTGTCCTCTACCGCGTGCAGGACCCGCAGGCGTGGCTGGCCGGCGCCGTGGTCGAGGCCCGCTGCCGGCGCGACGCCGCCCTGGTCCATACGGTCCCGGCGACCGCCGAGGGCGCGGAGTTCGCCTTCACCCTGCCGTACGGGCCGCTGGCCGAGGTGTGGCGCGGCGGGCTCGATGTCTGGGACCTGTGGCTGCGCCCGGCCGAGGGCGAGCCGGTCCGTATCGCCCGCATCCTCGACGACATCGCGGACAAGAAGCCGGTGTTCGTCTACCCGGCGCGCCCCGTCGCCGCCGAGTACGCCCCCGCCCAGGCCGGCCCGTACTACACGGCCGACAACGACCTGTCGGTGCGCGTTGACGAGCGCGAGCCCGCCGCCCGCTGACGGAACGCCGCCTGACGAGCCGTCACCCCGACGGCTCGTCGCCCTGACGCTCTTTCGGCTGACGGCCCGCCGGGCGGGCCAGGCGGGGGAGAAGCTGGGCGGGGGAGAAAGGGGTATGGAACGCGCATCCAGGGGCACTCGGAGCCGCGGAGGTGCGAATAATGGTTCCAGTTCTTCTCGTTCTCCTGCTCGCCCTGATCCTCTTCGGCGCAGGTTTCGCGATCAAGGTTCTGTGGTGGGTCGCGGTGGCGGTCCTGGTGATCTGGCTGCTCGGCTTCCTCTTCAGGTCCACTGCCGCCGGGGGGAGCAGGTCACGCTGGTACCGATGGTGACCGGCGGCGCTCGCCGCCGGACGCCGTGACCCGCTCCCCGTCACATCCACGCGACCGCCGGCCGCCGAGGCAGCGACGCTCCTCGGCGGCCGGCGCAGGCATGTCCGCGAGGCGCCCGGCGCAGGCATGTCCCGCGACGCGCGGTGGGCTCCAGCCGCCCCGAGGAACGGACGGTGGGCTCCAACCGTCCCGCGGAACGGCCGGCGGGCTCAGCCGTTCTCCGGAGTCGCCGACTGCTCCGTACCGCCCGCACCGGGCGGCCCGGACGGCCCCGGCACCGTGGGCCCGGACCCCGTGCGGAGCGGCCCCGTCTGGTCGAGCAGCCCCTTCTCCGCCCGTACGACCTCCGGATGGTGCAGGTCGAAGGCGGGGGACTCGGAGCGGATGCGCGGCAGGGTCAGGAAGTTGTGGCGCGGCGGCGGGCAGGAGGTCGCCCACTCCAGCGAGCGACCGAACCCCCATGGGTCGTCCACCTCGACCCGCTGCCCGTACTTCGCGGTCTTCCAGACGTTGTAGAGGAACGGCAGCGTGGACATGCCCAGCAGGAACGCGCCCACCGTGGAGAGGGTGTTGAGCGTGGTGAAGCCGTCGGCGGCCAGATAGTCCGCGTAGCGGCGCGGCATGCCCTCCACGCCCAGCCAGTGCTGCACCAGGAACGTGGTGTGGAACCCCACGAACAGCGTCCAGAAGTGGATCTTCCCGAGCCGTTCGTCGAGCAGCTTGCCGGTGAACTTCGGCCACCAGAAGTAGAACCCCGCGAACATCGCGAACACCACCGTCCCGAACACCACGTAGTGGAAGTGCGCGACGACGAAGTAGGTGTCCGTGACGTGGAAGTCCAGCGGCGGGGAGGCCAGGATCACGCCCGTGAGCCCGCCGAACAGGAAGCTCACCAGGAACCCGATCGACCACAGCATCGGCGTCTCGAAGGACAGCGAGCCGTTGAGCATCGTGCCGATCCAGTTGAAGAACTTCACCCCGGTCGGCACCGCGATCAGGAACGACATGAACGAGAAGAAGGGCAGCAGCACCGCCCCCGTCGCGAACATATGGTGCGCCCACACGACCACCGACAGCCCGGTGATCGCCATCGTCGCGCCGATCAGCGCGATATAGCCGAAGATCGGCTTCCGGGAGAAGACCGGGATGATCTCCGTGATGATGCCGAAGAACGGCAGGGCGATGATGTAGACCTCGGGATGGCCGAAGAACCAGAACAGGTGCTGCCAGAGCAGCGCGCCGCCGTACGGGGCCTCGAAGACCACCGCCCCGAACCGCCGGTCCGCCTCCAGCGAGAGCAGCGCCGCCGCCAGCACCGGGAAGGCCATCAGCACGAGGATCGAGGTGAAGAGCACGTTCCAGGTGAAGACGGGCATCCGGAACATCGTCATACCGGGCGCGCGCATCCCGATGATGGTGGTCAGGAAGTTCACCGCGCCGAGGATCGTGCCGAAGCCGGACAGCGCCAACCCCATGATCCACATATCGGCGCCGCCGCCCGGCGACCGCACCATGCTGTTCAGCGGCGCGTACGCGGTCCAGCCGAAGGCCGCGCCGCCCGCGGGCATCAGCAGGCTGGCCACCACGATCAGCCCGCCGAACAGGAACAGCCAGTAGGAGAGCATGTTCAGGCGCGGGAAGGCGACATCGGGGGAACCGATCTGCAGAGGCATGATCTCGTTGGCGAACCCCGCGAACGCCGGCGTCGCGAACAGCAGCAGCATGATCGTGCCGTGCGCCGTGAACGCCTCGTTGAACTGCTCGTTCGTCATGATCTGGAGCCCGGGGCGGGCCAGTTCGGTGCGCATCAGCAGCGCCAGCACACCGCCGATCAGGAAGAAGCCGAACGACGTGATCAGGTAGAGATGGCCGATCTTCTTGTGGTCGGTGGTCGTCAGCCAGTCGACGACGATGCTTCCGGGCCGACGCACCCGCACCGGACCGGCGGCCGCCTGCGCGGTGTCCGCACCCATCTGCGCTCCCTCGATGTCGCCTGTGCCGCGGTATGAAGGGTTCTTCGGCTCTCGCGCGCCGGGCCTTGAGAGCCTGTGTCATATCCCTGGCCAGGCGTCGGGCGCCCGGCCAGGGATATGACACAGGCTCTGAGCCGTGGGCGTGAGCCATTGGGGTCCTGAGCGCGGGCAGGGGCCCAGGGCCTACGAGCATTCGGGCTCAGGCCATGATGCTCGCCGCCCGGCGGTTGCGCGAGGGCGCGTCGCGTTGCTTCTGGGCGCGGATCACGCCGTGTTCCGGCTCCGTCCGGTCTCGTGTTCCCGGCTATTCCGGAGGCTCCGGGGGCAGCAGCGGCCCGAGCGGGCCCAGGTCCAGATTGAGATCGGCGGCCGACAGCCCGTACCGCTCGCGCAGCTCCGTCATCCGCTCCGAGAGCAGCATCAGGGTCAGCCCCATCCGCTCCTCCTGTTCCTCCGTCAAATCGCCCTGCTCCACCCGTCGCAGCGCCTGCCGCTCCATCAACTGACGCAGCAGCTCCACGACGGTGAGCACCAGCTTCATCAGATCGCGCTCGACGGTGTCCCGGTCCAGCTCGACCCGGCCGTGCACGGTGCGGTCGCTCACGCGCCCCACTCCTTCCCCGCCGTGCCCCCGCCGTCCGAACTGCCCCACGGCGACGGCACGTTCTCGTTCACCGAGCTGATGAGCGCCCGCAAGTCGATCCGTACGAGGTCGACGTCGGCGATCCGCAGCGTGATGTCGCCCGCGATCACGGCCCCGCCCGCCAGCAGCCGGTCCAGCAGATCCACGAGCGCGAGCTGTTCCTGTTCCCTCACGCGGCCCTCACTCGCCGGCCCTCATTCGCCGGCCCCGCCGTCGCCCCGCCGCTGGTCGCGGGAGACGAAGGAGTACGGCGCCCACGGCCCGGTCAGCTCCAGCCGCACGCCGTCCGCCGCCTGCGCCAGCTCGCCCACCCGCGAGGTGAACTCGGAGCTGCGCTCGCGGCGCACGAGGTACGCGGCGTTGAGGACGTTGCGGTCCCGCTCGCCGGAGAGCCGGGCGTCCTGCGGCGGGTGCAGCCGGACGCCCTCGGCCAGCGCGGCCAGCGTCTCGTGCACCAGGCGGGCGCGGTCGTCCGCGCGCCGCCACCGCTCCTCGCGCTCCCGCCGCTGCGCACCGCGCCGCCGTAGGTAATCCCGCCCGGTGCTGCCGGTGCTGCCGGTGCTGCCGGGGGCGCCAGAACCGGCGGGGCGGCCGGGAGCGGCGGAACCCTCGGAGGAGCCGCCCGAGCCGCCCGAGCCGCCTGAGCCGCCTGAGCCGCCCGAGCGGCCAGTGCCCCCAGTGCCGACCTCCGGCCCTCCCGCACCTTCTGCCCCTTTCGTCTCTCCCGTCCCTTCCGCCTCTTGCATCCCTTGCGCCCCCTCGGCCGCGTACGCCTTGACGCCCCACTCGACCCGGCCCTCCAGCCGGTCGAGCGCCGAGCCGAACTCCTCCCGCTCGGCGGCCAGGGCGCGCCGCAGACCCGCCTCGTCGCGGTAGACGGTGGCCAGCCGCAGCGGCAGCACGCAGCAGTCCCGCGAAGCGGCGTCCACGACCCGCTGATGGGCCCGCGCCACGTCGCTCAGCCACGGCAGGTCCTCCAGCCGCGCGCGCAGCCCCTTCTCGTCGAAGTCGGCGGCGGGCACCGGGCTGACCAGTGCCGCGAGCCCCAGATGCCGTACGGTCCGTACGGGCCGGTCGCACACGCCGCCGACGGCTTCGAGCGCCGCGTCGCAGGTATCGGCGTCCCGCGCGACGGCGTAGGCGTACAGCAGCTCCTCGCCCATCGGCCCCTCGGCGGGCAGTCCCTCGGCGGTCAGCCCCTCCGCCGTCGGCTCCTCGGCCGTCCCGGTCGTCGCGTCCTCGGACTCGGACTCGGACACCGCGGTACCTCCTCCCGGTCCTCCCCGGGCCTCCCAGGTCCTCCCGGTCCTCCCGGTCCTCCCGGTCCTCCCGGTCCTTCCCGTCTCTCGCTCCCCGTCCCGGAGGCCCGTGCTCCGCTCGCCGCCGGCCGCCCTCACGGCTCGACGAAGCTGTACGGGGGCAGCGGACCGTGCACGTTCAGCTCCAGGTGCGGGTGGTTCCCGGTCAGCTCGTCGACGGCGGTCAGCAGTTCCTCGGCGCCCTCGCCCTTCTCGACGAGGAAGGAGATGTTCACGAACCAGCCGCCGCTCTCCGGGCCGGGCCGGCTCTCCTCGGCGAGCGGCAGCAGCGTCTCCTCCACCAGCCGGGCGTCGCGCTCCTCGCGCTCGCGCACCCCGCCGGCGACCAGTTCGCCGAAGCGCAGCCGCTGCTCGTACGTGCCGCCGCCGGCTGCCTGGTTGGCCTCGGCGAGGGCGCGCAGCTCGGCGCTGTCGGCGAGGACGAGGCGGAGCACCGCCTCCTCGCGGTGCACGGCCTTCACGTTGTACTCGACGCGGCCGGTCAGCCGCTCCAACTGCTCGTGGTAGCGGTCGGCCTGTTCGCTCAGCACGGTGCGTACGGCCTCGTCGCTGGGGGAGACGCTGCCGAACCGCATGGGCAGCACGGCCGACCGCTCGCCGATCCGCGCCAGTACCCGCTGGTGTGCCATCAGGTCGCGGCGCTTGGGCCGCAGGTGCTCCGGGCAGTCGCTGACGATGGCGGTGAGCCGCCCCTCGCGCAGCGCGCGCACGGGTCGCGGCGGGTCGCCGACGCCGGTGAGCGGCTCCGGGCACTCGACCTGCTCGCCGCCGGCGATGCCGTACACGTACGTGCTCTCTCGCTCTCCGTCCGTCCGGGGGCGGGTGGCGGGGTCAGCGCTCATGTCGCCTTCCTCTCCTGGTGCTCGTGGCCGCGCGCGGCGCCGGTACCGCCGGGGCGGGGCGTCAGTCGCGGTCGGACCGCGAGCGTTCGTAGCGGCGGACGCGGCGGTAGCCGGTGAGCCGGCCGCCGGGGTCGAGCGTCACCTCGTAGAGCGCCATGAGACTCATCGTCTCCGGCACCCTGGCGACCTCCACGACCTCGGCCTCCACCGTCCAGCCGCTGTCGGTCCGCTCGAACCGGGAGACCGTCTCGGGCGTCCGCCCGGTCAGCTCGCCCAGTTGCTCGCGGGCCGCGCGCAGCAGTTCCAGCGGCGTCGGTTCGCCATCCGCCGCGTTCTTGTCTCGCTTCTTCTCAGGGGTGTCTGTCATAGGTGGCCTCGGGGCAGCGGGTACCGCGCCGGGGCCGCGTCAAACCTGTGCGGGGATCACGGGCGCGGTGTGGCGGATTCGTGTAATCCATGTGCCCGTTCCGGCATTTCGCCGGGTCCCTCGAATTCCGTAGCGCGGGCCGGTGTGTGCTACGCGCGTCCGGTGCTTTGCGGGGCCCGCGCCGACCGGTCCGAATAATTCCGCGGCAAGGGCCGGGGAATTTATCCGGAGGCCGTTAGCGTGTCTTGGACACGGCAAGAGAAGCACCGTACGAGTGACGCGCGTGCCGCAAACCAGAGGCCGTTTTCTGTGACAGAAGTGTGACGAGTGGCGAACGTGGCGCGCATGGGGCCATGGCACCGGCCGGACTTCCGTCCCCGGGCCCGGCGGCCTACGGTGGCTGCCATGGCACCTCTTCCCAAGCCCCCCTACGAGCCCGAGGACGACCCCGAGCGGTATGTCGGCCTCGACGCGGCCAAGGCCGAGGAGCAGGCCCGCGCGCACGGCTGGAGCACGGTGCGGGCGCTGCCGCCGGGCGCGATCATCACCATGGAGTACCAGGGCGGCAGGCTCAACTTCGAGGTCGAGCACGGCACGGTGCGCCGCTGCTGGAAGGGCTGACCCCGCTCCGGACCCCGCGCCCGCACCCCACGCCCCGCGCTTCTGGAGAGCCCGCGACACGCCCGTACGGCCGACGGCCCCGTACCGCCCTCTGTGACGAGGGCGGCCGGGGCCGTCGGCCGTCGTGGTGCGGGAAGCAGGCTGTGCGTACCGCGCTTCCCGCGGGTGCCAGGGGGTCAGGTGCCGGCCGTGCGCCCCCGTCCGGCCGCGGGGCCCAGCGGCGCCGTGCGCGGGGCGCGGTCGGCGTGCGGCGGGCGGCGGCTGCCGGTCGGGGTGACCGGCGTCCGCTCGGAACGGGTGGTGTGCGGCCGGGGCGACAGGTGCGGCCAGGCGTCCGGCACCCGGCCGGCCGCCGGGGCCGGGCCGCCGCCAGGCCGGCTGGCCGCCGCCCCCACCGGTTCGCGCAGCGGCAGTTCGTCGTCCACGGCGGGCCGCGGCGCGGCGATGACGGTCAGACCGCCGGCCGGGGCCGGGGTGAGCGCACCGCTGTCGCGCAGCCGCCGCAGCAGCGCCATCAGATGCACCTCGGCGTAGGCCATCAGTGGCTCGAACCAGGGCAGGGCGAGGAGCACGAGGAGCCCCGCGGTCCAGCCGAGCGTCACATCGCTGACCCAGTGCGTACCGAGGTAGACGGTCGTCATGCCGATGCCGAAGGCGAGCGAGGCGACGATCACGGAGGTGACCCGGCGGGTCAGCGGGGTGGTGGCCAGATAGGCGAGGACGCCCCAGGTCACGACGGCGTTGGCGGTGTGGCCGGAAGGAAATATATCCCCGCCGGCGAACATCTCGTTCGAGCCGATCTCCGTCGCGTAGTGCGGTCCGAGCCGGCCCATGCCGAGCTTGGCGGCGCCCACGGTGACGTTGAGCAGCAGCAGCGAGGAGCCCAGCACCAGCAGCGGGCGCAGGCTCTGCTGCTTGTACGAGCGCCAGCCCAGCCAGGCCGCCACGGCGACCGCCGTCGGGCCGCGCTGCCCCAGCACCACGAAGTAGTCGAGGAAGGTGTGGATCTCCGGCCACTGCTTGTACGGGTGGAACAGCATGACCTGCCAGTCGAACCGCACCGGCCAGGATGTGGTGAGCACTCCGACGACGATCGCGACGTAGACCACGAAGGTCGCCACGAAGATGCCGAGGCGTGTTCGGGTCATCCGTGGTCGCGGATCGTCGGGGCGCTCCTCCGCTGGGACGAGCTCGTCATTGGTACGCACCCAATCGACGTTACATTGGGTGACAGGAAGGCATGGCCGATCAGGACTCTTTGTGATGACGATGTGATGTGGAGGCTGTCTCGATCACGTCTTTCGATGGCGCGATTCGGAGAAATAAAGGGCACCTAAGGATTCGGTATGAAGACCGCGCCCGTTGCCCTTCCGTCTCTTTATCCTTTTCTCGCACCGCCGTTTATCGCCGATTGGCCGGGATGTCCGGGCCCGTTTCCCGGCCCGCCGTGATCGCGCTCCGGGCGCGCGGCCCCCCTGGCCGCCCGTCCTGCCGGTCCCGCCGGTCCTGCCGGTCCCGCCGGTCCCGCCGGTCCCGCCGGTCCCACCGGTCACGGCGGCCCGGCCGGTCACGGCGGCCCCGTCCCGTTCAGCCAGAACGCCCCGTACAGCGCTGACGCCAGCGCCACCGCCCCGAGCACCGCCGCGGCCCACCGGGTCCGCAGCCGGGCCAGCGCCACCGCGAGCGGCAGCACCAGCGGGAACGCGGGCAGCATCAGCCGCGGCTTGGAGCCGAAGTAGCCCTTCGCCGTCAGCGCCAGCAGCAGGACGACGCCCGCGTACACCAGCAGCGGCAGCGGCTGCCCCTGCCGTACGCCGCGCGCGTACAGCCAGAGCACCAGCACCACCCCGGCGAGCAGTCCCGCCCCCGCGAGCGCGCCGCCGGGGCTCGCGAGGCGGCCGCCGACGAAGGACGCGAACGCCAGCCCGCCGTCGAAGCCGTTGCCCCAGCCGCCCTGCACCCGCAGATAGCCCAGCGCCTCGCCCTCGCGCGCCCCGACCCACACGACGTACGCGAGCCAGCCCAGCGGCGCGAGCGCCACCCCCAGCAGCATCCGCCGCTCGGCCCGCCAGGCCGTCCGCCACCGGCCGCCGGACGCCAAAGCGACGGCGGCGGCGACCCACACGGCCGCGACGACGGCCGCGCCCACCGGCCGCGTCGCCCCCGCCAGCAGCGCGCAGCACCCCGCCCAGACCCAGCGGCCGGACAGCACCGCGTACACGCCCCATGCCGCCAGGGCCGTGAACAGCGACTCGGAGTACGCCATCGACTGCACCACCGACACCGGCAGCGCCGCCCACAGCGCGGCCAGCGCGATGCCCGCCCGCCGCCCGTACACCCGCTCCCCGACGAGGAAGAGGGCCCAGGCCGCGAAGAGCGAGGAGAGCGCCGAGACGAGCAGCCCCGCGTCGGCGGCGGACAGCGGCGAGCACGCCGCCAGGGACCGCTCCAGCCACGGCAGCAGCGGGAAGAAGGCCAGGTCCGAGTGGACCCGGCCGCCGCCCAGGTCGAGCGTGTAGCCGTAGCCGTGCTCGGCGACGCGGGCGTACCAGAGCGAGTCCCAGCGCGCCGAGAGCAACTGGTGCGGGCTGCTGCCCGCCGCCCGGCTCCATACCGCGAGGACCACGAGCGAGAGCAGCCGCACGCACGCGAAGGCCAGCAGCGCGGGCGCGGCCCGGCGCACCGCGTCGGTCACCGTCCGCACGCCGGGGCCCGCGGGCGCGCTCAGCGCGGGAGTCAGACCGGTCATCGCCACGATTATCGGTCATGGCGGACGGGGTATGGAGCGGGGGCGCTGTGCCGCCGCCGACCCAGGTGATCTGCTGCGATCGGTCTCCCATCGGGAGGAGTGCCCAACGGCCCCCCGGAGGACTCGCGTACTCTGACGACTCACTCGCCCCTCGACGCCGGGTCCACAGTCCCCCTTGGCCCGTTCCGAGCGCGAGCGCATGACACGGAGGTGTGTGAATGTCCGGGACGACCACGGCCGGCGCCAGGCCGACAGCGGACGGCCCGTCCCGGCGAGGAGGCGCACGCCGGGGCGGCGCCAACCGCTGGACCGTCCTCGTCGTGCTCTGCGTCAGCCTGCTGCTGATCGCCCTCGACTCGACGGTGCTGCACGTCGCCGTGCCCGCCGTCACCGAGGACCTGCGCCCCGGCCCGATCGAGCTGCTGTGGATCGTCGACGCCTACCCGCTGGTCTGCGCCTCCCTGCTCATCCTCTTCGGCACCCTCGGCGACCGCGTCGGCCGCCGCCGCGTGCTGCTGCTCGGCTACGGGGCCTTCGGCCTGGCGTCGGCGCTCGCGGCCTTCGCCACCAGCGCCGAGGTGCTGGTGGCGGCCCGCGCCCTGCTCGGCGTCGGCGGCGCGATGATCATGCCCGCGACGCTGTCGATCCTCCGTCAGGTCTTCCCCGACCGCCGCGAACGGGCGCTCGCCATCGGCGTCTGGAGCGCGGTCGCCGCCGTCGGCGCGGCCGTCGGCCCGCTGCTCGGCGGCTTCCTCCTCGAACACTTCTGGTGGGGCTCGGTCTTCCTCATCAATATCCCGCTGATGGTCGTCAGCCTGCCCATCGGCCGCTGGCTGCTGCCCGAGTCCACCGGCGACCGCGACGGACCCTGGGACGTACTCGGCGCGCTGATGGCCGCGTTCGGCCTGTTCGGCGTCGTCCTCGGGGTGAAGCGGGCGGGCAGCGGCGAGGACCTGCTGACCGCCGGCACCCTCGCCCCGGTCCTCCTCGGCGCGGCCCTGCTCGTCCTGTTCGTCCGCCGCCAGCGGCGCCGCAGGCATCCGCTCGTCGACCTCACGATGTTCGCCCGGCCCGCCTTCGGCACCTCCGTCGGCTGCATCGTGCTCGCCATGCTGGCCCTCGTCGGCCTCGAACTCATAGCCGCCCAGTACCTCCAGCTCGTCCTCGGCCTCACCCCCCTCGCGACCGGCCTGCGGCTGCTGCCGCTCACCTTCGCCGCGATGGCCGCGGGCCTGGTCGGCTCCCGAATACTGCACCGCTTCGGCCCCCGCACCATGGTCGGCCTGGGCTTCCTCCTCACCGCCGGCGCCGTCCTCTCGCTGACCGTCATGGGCCAGCAGGACCGCCCCGCGCTCCTCGTCATCAGCTTCATACTGCTCGGCTTCGGCCTGGAGACCACGCTCTTCGGCGCCTACGAATCCATGCTCAGCGAGGCCCCCGTCGCCTCCGCCGGGGGAGCCGCCGCCATCGGCGAGACCTCCTACCAGCTCGGCGGCGGCATCGGCATCGCCCTCCTCGGCAGCGTCATGAACGCCGCGTACGCGCCCGGCGTCAAGCACACCCCCGACGTCCCCGGCGACTCCGCGACCGCCGCGAGCCACTCGCTCGGCGAGGCGTACGAGGTCTCCGGGCGGCTCGGCGGCCCGGCCGGCTCCGCGCTGCGCCACGCCGCCCGCGACTCCTTCGTGCACGGCCTGCACGTCACCCTGATCGTCAGCGCCGGGCTGCTGCTCCTCGGCGCGCTCGCCGCGCTGCGGCTGCCGCGCGTGATGGAGTGCGAGGGCGGCCCGGGCCCCGACCCGGCCCCCGAGATCCCCGGCCAGGGCCCCGCCGCCGACCCCGGGAGCGGGGCGCGCAGGGGCGAGCCGTGCGGGGCGGAGTCGGGCGGCTGATCCGGGTGGGCCGTGGGCGGCCGAGTCCGGCGGCTGATCACGAAGGCTGATCCCGATGGCTGCTCGCCCGGCCGCGGACCGTACGCGGCGCGATCCGGCGGCCTCCTCGCGTGGCCGCCCGCCCGCACCGGGCCTCTGGACGCGGGGCGGCGGCCGGTCGTAGCGTCGGCCGCGAGCCGAGAAGATCACCGCCGGAGGCGCAGACATGTCCGTACGCTCCTTGCCGCCGTTCGATCCGAGTGACCCGCTGGGGGTCGACGACCTCCTCGCCCCCGAGGACCTCGCCGTACGGACCACCGTCCGCCAGTGGGCCGCCGACCGGGTGCTGCCGCACATCGCGGACTGGTACGAGCGCGGGGAACTGCCCGGCATCCGCGAACTCACCCGCGAGCTGGGCTCCATGGGCGCGCTCGGCATGACGCTGGAGGGCTACGGCTGCGCGGGCGCGAGCGCCGTCCAGTACGGGCTGGCCTGCCTGGAGCTGGAGGCCGCCGACTCGGGCGTCCGCTCCCTGGTCTCCGTGCAGGGCTCGCTGGCGATGTACGCGATCCACCGGTTCGGCTCCGAGGAGCAGAAGCGGCGGTGGCTGCCGGGGATGGCGGCGGGCGAGACCATCGGCTGCTTCGGGCTGACGGAGCCGGACCACGGCTCGGACCCGGCGGGCATGCGCACGTACGCCAAGCGCGACGGCTCGGACTGGGTGCTGACGGGCCGCAAGATGTGGATCACCAACGGCTCGGTGGCGGGCGTCGCGGTGGTCTGGGCCCGCACGGACGACGGCATCCGCGGCTTCCTCGTGCCGACCGACGCCCCCGGCTTCGCCGCGCCGGAGATCAAGCACAAGTGGTCGCTGCGGGCCTCCGTCACCAGCGAGCTGGTCCTGGACGAGGTGCGGCTGCCCGCGGACGCCGTGCTGCCCGAGGCCACCGGGTTGCGCGGGCCGCTGAGCTGCCTCTCGCACGCCCGGTACGGGATCGTGTGGGGGTCGATGGGCGCGGCCCGCGCCGCCTTCGAGTCGGCGCTGGAGTACGCGCGCACGCGCGAGCAGTTCGGCCGGCCGATCGGCGGCTTCCAGCTCACCCAGGCCAAGCTCGCCGACATGGCGCTGGAACTGCACAAGGGCATCCTCCTCGCGCACCACCTCGGGCGGCGGATGGACGCGGGCACGCTCCGGCCCGAGCAGGTCAGCTTCGGGAAGCTCAACAATGTGCGGGAGGCCATCGACATCTGCCGCACGGCCCGTACGGTCCTCGGCGCGAACGGGATCTCGCTGGAGTACCCCGTCATGCGGCACGCCACGAACCTGGAATCGGTGCTCACCTACGAGGGCACCGTGGAGATGCACCAACTGGTGCTGGGAAAGGCGCTCACCGGGCTCGACGCCTTCCGGTGACGGGACGCCTTCCGACGGACGGACGGACTCCGCTGTACGGACGGACCGCGCTACCAGGGCGCCTTCCGGCGAACGGACGGACCGCGCCGAACCGTCCCCGCTTCCGGCCGGCCGTCGGCGGCCGGAGGCAGGAACGCGCTCAGCTCTGGTTGAAGAAGCCGGTCCGGCGGCCGCCGGGCTCGCCGCTGAGGACCTGGTAGTCGGGGGGCGTGAGCAGGAAGACCCGGTTGGCGACGCGGTCGATCGAGCCGCGCAGCCCGAAGGTGAGGCCGGCCGCGAAGTCCACCACGCGCTTGGCGTCGGTGGGCTCCATGCCCGTGAGGTTCACGATCACCGGAATGCCGTCCCGGAACAGCTCGCCGATGCCGCGGGCGTCCCGGAAGCTCTCCGGGGTGACCGTAGCGATGCGCGTGCCCTCTTCCTCCGCCGCCTCCTCGGCCACCCGCACCCGCGGGCTCGTCACCCAGGACTCCCGGACGTCGGTCCCCTCGGCGTACTCGTCGTCGTAGTAGCGCTCTTCATCGCTGTCGTCGACGAGGCCAAGCCAGGCACTCGCCTTGCGCACCGATCCCATGGACGCCTCCTCTCACCCGCGGTGTGTACCGTCCGCCTTCCTATGGTCGTCCATGATGCTGATGATGTGCCAAGTGGATAGCCGCCGCACGGGGGTTTCGTGACGCATCTGGTGCAAAGAGTGTGACGGGTTGTCGATTTATAACCAGGTGAGTTGATTTCAGTACCGAACGTGACGTGATTCCGGTCGCGCGCAGTCGCCACGCCCGGCCGCCCGGTCCCGCCCCCGACCGTGCGGCCCCGCCCTGACCTGCTGTGACGTGCCGTCACCGGCGGTCCGGCGGCCAGGGGCGGAACGGGGCGGAGCCTGTCTGTACGGGCCCCGCCGGCGGAGCCGACGATCACCGCGGCCTTCGGGTATACGGCCGCACCGGGGGCGGCCGAGCGGTGGCGACCGGGGCGCGCCCCGGCCCGTACCCGTGTCCCTACGGGCCTCCTCGCCGCCCGGCGGACGGGCCGTCTGCGGTGGTCAGCGCGGCAGGGACCCTGCCGCGGTTCGGGCGGCGGCTCTCACGGCGCGCGGCGCTCCGAGCCGTCGAGGCGCTTCTCGAACGGCAGCAGGCCGATCGTCTCCGGGTCCGCGCGCACGTCGAAGAGCGGACGGTAACCGGCGGCCAGATAAAGCCCCTTGGCCTCCGGCTGGCGGGGGCCGGTGGTCAGGAAGAGCCGCGCGTAGCCGCGCGCGGCGGCCTCCCGCTCCAGCACGAGCAGCACGCGCCGGGCCAGCCCGCGGCGGCGGTGCGCCGAGTGCGTCCAGATGCGCTTGAGCTCCGCGGTCGGCGGACCGGCGGACTCGTGCCGGCGGAACGCGCCGCCCGCGATGGCCGCCCCGCCCTCCAGCAGCAGGACGAACGCGCCGTCGGGCGGGGCGAATTCGGCGGCCGGGTAGCCGTACAGGTCGGAAGAGGAGCCGTAGCGGTCGGTGTACTCGTGCGTCAGCTCGTCGAGCAGCGGGCGGGCGAGCGGGTCGGCGACGGTGGTGTGGCGAACGGTCAGGGCCGGGGCGCCCCCGCTCGGGGGCAGGACTTCGGAACGCATACGGGGGCCTTCTGGGTGCGGTGCGTGGTGTGTGACCCGGGCGTGGGAAGCGGGCGCCGGACGGAAGGCGGGTCGGGTCGTACGGGCGCGGGGAAGCGGCGCGTACGGCGCGGCCCGGTGTGCGGTGCGCAGTGCTGAGGGGAGGGGAGGGGAGGGGAGGGGAGCGAGCGGAAGCAGACCGCTCAGGCGTGTGAAGGCGCGGAAGGAACGCGCGTATGCCGCCGCCGCGCCGCGAGGGGCGGGCTCGGAGCCAGGGACAGGACCGGGCGCCGGGGCGGGAGGTCAGCTCTGACAGGAGGACGACCACACCCGACCGAAGTCGATGTGGTCCCGCGTGACCAGCCGCTGCCGTGAATGCATGGCCCAAGTGGAGCAGGCATCCGTTTCCTCGTCAACTGATAGGAGACGTACGGCTCACAGTGCGGACGGGGTTGACAGCGGACCGTACGGGCGGCTTAGCCTCCTGTCACGGCTGCGCTGAGGGGCGCGGCCCGCGTGTGAAGGCGTATCCCGTGCTCGATCTCTGCATCCACGGAGCCTCCGCATGTCTTTGGGCAGCGCAGCCACGCCCCACGAAACCCTCCCCGCCCCGCCCTCCGTACTCTCCGGGCCTTCCTCGGCGTACGGACCGAGCGGCGCCCTCATACCCGCCCTCGTGATCGTCGGCGCCGGGCCGCGCGCCACCGGAGTCCTCGAACGGATCGCCGCCAACGCGCCCGAACTCCTCGACGGCGCCCGCCTCGACATCCACCTCGTCGATCCGCATCCGCCCGGCGGCGGCCGGATCTGGCGGCACGACCAGTCGCGGCTGCTGTGGATGAACTCCATGGCCGAGGACGTCACGATGTTCAGCGACGACTCCGTCACGCACGAGGGCCCGGTCCGCCCCGGCCCGTCCCTCGCCGAATGGGCCGACCTCGTCCGCACCGGCGCGCTCACCGTGGACCTCGACCCCGAAACGGCGGCGGAACTGGCCGGGTTGACCGGACAGACCTTCGCCAGCAGGCGGCTCCAGAGCGCGTATCTGCGCTGGGTGTACGAGCGGGCGCTGGCCGCCCTGCCCCCGCACATCACCGTCCACGAACACCGCCGCCGCGCCGTCCGCGTCTCCGGGCCGCGCGACGGGCGGCAGCAGGTATGGCTCGCGGACGGGCCCACCCCGCTCCTCGCCGACCTCGTCGTCCTCGCCCTCGGCCACCTCGACGCCGAACCCGACGACGAACAGCGCGCCCTCGCGTCCTTCGCGGCCGAACACCAACTGACCTACCTTCCGCCGGAGTTCACCGCCGACAGCGACCTGACCGGGCTGCGCCCCGGCGAGCCCGTCATCGTACGAGGCTTCGGGCTGGCCTTCATCGACCTGATGGTGCTGCTCACCGAGGGGCGCGGCGGACGCTATACGGACGACGGCCCCGGCGGCACGCTGACCTACCACCCCTCCGGGCGCGAACCCGTCCTGCACGTCGGCTCGCGGCGCGGCGTCCCGTACCACTCCAAGCTCGGCTACCCGCTGCGCGGCGAGGCGCCCCCGCTGCCCCGCTTCTTCGGCCCGGCACAGGTCGACGCGGTCCTCGCCCGCCCCGGTCCGCGCGACTTCCGGCGCGACGTCTGGCCGCTGATCGAGAAGGAGCTGGGCTTCGCCCACTACCACCGGCTGTTCACCGCCCACCCGCACCGTACGGCCGTCGACTGGCGGGACTTCGAGGAGAAGTACGCGGCCTGCGACCCCGGCGGCCCCGCGCTCCGGGCGCTGGTCGCCGCCTCCGTGCCCGACCCCGCCGACCGGCTCGACCTCGACGCGCTCGACCGCCCCCTCGCGGGCCTGCGCTACGACGGCGCGGACGCCCTCCAGGACGGCCTGCGCGGCTACATCGAGGCCGACCTCGCCCGCGCCCACGACCCCGCGCACAGCCCCGACCTGGCCGTCTTCCTCGCCCTGCTGTCCGTCTACGGGCAGTTGACGCGCCTGGGCGACCTGGGCCCGTGGTGGCACGGCTTCTTCAGCTACGTGGCCTCGGGCCCGCCCGGCCCCCGGCTCCGCGGGCTCCTCGCCCTCTCCCGCGCCGGCGTCGTGCGCTTCCTCGGCGCGGACCTGACCGTGACCGCCGACCCCGAGCGCGGCGTCTTCCGGGCGGCCGGCGCGAGCGTGCCCGGCCACGCCGTCGAGGCGAGAGCGCTCGTCGAGGCCCGGCTGCCCGCGCCGTCCGTGACCCGCTCGCGGGACCCGCTGCTGCGCGGCCTGCACACGGACGGAGCGGCGGCGACCCCGGCCGGGCTGCTCGCCGTCAGCCCCGCGGACGCGCGCGTCCTGGACCGTACGGGCCGCCCGCACCCCCGCCGCTTCGCCATCGGCGCCCCCACCGACGCCCGCTCCTCCGGCGCCTTCGCCCGGCCCCGTACCAACGCGCCCGCCTTCCGGCAGAACGACGCCACCGCGCGGGCCCTGCTCACCTTCCTCCGCGACGCGTCGTGTCGCGCACCGCTCAGCGCCTGACCGACCCGCGAGACGCGCCGAAGACCGGACCGCCGAAAGCCGGACCGCCGAAAGCCGGACCGCCGAAGACCGGATCACCGAAAGCCGGACCGCCGAAGACCGGACCGCTGAAGACCGGTCCGCCGAAAGCCGGACCGCCGAAGACCGGACCGCCGAAAGCCGGACCGCCCAAAACCGAAAGTCGGACCATCGAAGGCCGAAAGAAGGCAGGCACCGACCATGTCCGTACTACCCTCTCCCTCCCGACCGCTGCGGCTGGCCGCCGCCATCGGCCGCGGCGATGCCGCGGACGCGCTCGACGCCGAGCCGTACATCCGCGCCGCCCGCCTCGCCGAGCGCGGCAGGCTCGACTTCGTCACCCTCGGCGACTCCTTCACGCGGCGGGGCCCGGACGCCCTCGCCGTGCTGGCCCGCGTCGCGCCCGCGACGGAACGGATCGGCTTGGTGCCGACCGTCACCACCACGCACACCGAGCCGTTCCACGTCTCCAGCGCCGTCGCGACCCTCGACTGGGTCAGCCGCGGCCGGGCCGGCTGGACCGTGGACGTGTCGACGACGGAGGCCGAGGCGCGGCTCTTCGGCCGCCGCCCCGCGGCCCCGGCGCGGGCCCTGTGGCGCGAGGCGGCGGAGGTCGCCGACGTGGCCGGGCGGCTCTGGGACAGTTGGGAGGACGACGCCGAGATCAGGGACGTCGCCACCGGCCGCTTCATCGACCGCGACAAGCTGCACTACGTCGACTTCGAGGGCGGCGACTTCTCCGTGCGCGGCCCGGCGATCGTGCCGAGGCCGCCCCAGGGCCGGCCGGTCATCGCGGTGGACGCCACCGCTTCGCTGCCGCGCGAGGCCGCGGCCCGGCACGCCGACATCGCGTACGTACGGGCCATGAACCGGAGCGGCGCCGCCGGGGCGCGGGCGGATCTGCGCGGCCGCGCGGCGGCGCACGGCCGCGACCCGGACGCGCTGACGGTCCTGGCCGCGCTGACCGTCGACCTGACCGACGGCGAGCGCGCGGCGTCGGCCGACTCCGCCTCGTACGAGGGGAAACTCACGGCCGGCCGCGGCGGGCGCACGCGCTACCGGGGCGGCCCCGTCGGCCTCGCCGCGCTGATCGGCGACTGGTACGAGGCCGGGGCCGCGGACGGCTTCCACATCACGCCCGCCGACCCGGACGGCGACCTGGAGCGGTTCGTCAACGGCACGGTGGCGCTGCTCCAGCACCGCGGCGTCTTCCGCACCTTCTATCCCGGCGCCACGCTCCGCGCCCACCTCGGCCTGGCGCGCCCCGCCGGCCGCTACGCGCCCGCACCCGCCGGAGGCATCGCATGAACACGCCGGTCAAGAAGCAGATCCACCTCGCCGCCCACTTCCCGGGCGTCAACGCCACGACCGTCTGGGCCGATCCGCGCTCCGGCAGCCAGATCGACTTCTCCTCCTTCGAGCATCTGGCCCGCACCGCCGAGCGCGGCCTGTTCGACTTCTTCTTCCTCGCCGAGGGGCTGCGGCTGCGCGAGCACAAGGGCCGTATCCACGACCTCGACGTGGTCGGCCGCCCCGAGTCGATCACCGTGCTGAACGCCCTCGCCGCCGTCACCGACCGCCTCGGGCTCGCCGCCACGGTGAACGCCACCTTCAACGAGCCGTACGAACTGGCCCGTCGGCTCGGCACGCTGGACCACCTCAGCGGCGGCCGGGCCGCCTGGAACGTCGTCACCTCCTCCGACGCCTTCACCGGCGAGAACTTCCGGCGCGGCGGCTACCTCGACCGGGCTGACCGCTACACCCGAGCCGCCGAGTTCGTCGCGGTAGCCCGTGAACTGTGGGACTCCTGGGATGGCGGCGGCGCCCCGCGCCCGTTCGCCCACAGCGGGCGGCACTTCGACATCTCGGGCGAGTTCGGCGTGCGGCGCGGCCCGCAGGGCCATCCCGTGGTCATCCAGGCGGGCGACTCCGACGAGGGCCGCGAGTTCGCGGCCTCCGCCGCCGACATCGTCTTCACCCGGCACGGCACGTTGGCGGCGGGCCGCGCGTTCTACGCCGACGTGAAGCGGCGGCTCGGCGCGTACGGCCGGCGCCCGGCGGACCTCAAGATCATGCCCGGTGCGACGTTCGCGCTCGGCGACACCGCCGCCGAGGCGCAGGAGAAGGCCGCCGAGATCCGCCGGCTCCAGGTCTCGCCGCAGAACGCGATCCTCGCCCTGGAACAGGTCTGGGGCCGCGACCTGTCCGCGTACGACCCGGACGGGCCGCTGCCCGACATCGACCCGGACCCTGAGAGCCAACTGGTCCAGGGCCGGGTCCGGATCGGCGACCCGCTGGCCGTCGCCGCGAAATGGCGGGCGCTGGCGGCGGCCAAGGGGCTCTCCATCCGGCAGACGGTGATCGAGACGACCGGGCGGCAGTCGTTCATCGGGACTCCCGAGAGCGTCGCGGCGGAGCTGGACGAGTTCGTGCAGACGGACGCCGCCGACGGCTTCATCCTCATTCCGCACCTCACGCCCGGCGGGCTCGACGACTTCGTGGCGCGCGTCGTGCCGCTGCTCCAGGAGCGCGGCTCGTTCCGCACCCGGTACGAAGGCACGACCCTCCGCGACCACCTGGGCCTGGCCCGGCCGCCCGCCGCCCCGGCCCCGGACGCCCCGGCCCCTGACCCGAAGGACCCCGACGCGAAGGACCCGGACGCCCCCGCCCCCGCGCGTGGCACGCGCGGAGCGGCTGTGAAAGGTTGAACGACATGAGCGATATGAGCGGCATGGGTGGCATGAACGGCAGCGGCGACGACGCGCGGCAGCAGTGGAAGACCTGGCACGAGAACCGCGTGGCGACGGTCTCCGAGCCGTACGGACCGCTCGCGCTCACCGGCACGCACTGGCTCGCCGACGCCGTGGACGGCCGCCTGGAGACCTTGGACGGCACCGTCCTGCCGGGGCGCTGGACCGAGGGGGCCGGTGACGACACGATCGTGCTCGGTGCGACGGCCGCCGACGGACTGACTTTTGACGGCCGGCCGCTGGACGGCGAGGTCCGGCTCGGCGCGGACGACGGCCCGGGGACGGCCCGCGTCGCCCGCGGCGCACAGCGCTACGTCGTGCTGCGCCGCGAGGGACTGTGGGCCGTGCGGGTCTTCGACCCGGACGCCGAGAACCGCCGCGCCTTCGCCGGGATCGACGTCTTCGACTACGACGAACGGTGGGTGCTGGCGGGGGAGTTCCGCCCGTACGACGCGAGCCGCACCGTACGCGTGGGCAACGCCGACGGCCGGGAACGGGGCCTCGGGCTCGGCGGCGAACTGGCCTTCACGGTCGACGGCGCCGAGCACACGCTCCAGGTCGCGGTCGAGGACGACGGCTCGCTGTGGGCCGTACTCGCCGACGGCACGAGCGGCCACGACAGCTACCGCTTCCGCTTCCTGCGCCCGCCGGCCCCGGCCGCGGACGGAACGGTGACCGTGGACTTCAACCGGACCCTGCTGCCGCCGTGCGCCTTCGCCGACCACTTCATCTGCCCGTTCCCGCCGCCGGGCAACACCCTGCCGATCGAGGTACGGGCGGGGGAGCGCAACCGGCTGACGCGCTGACGGAACCGGCCGCGGGGCGCTGAGAGGGCGGTGCCGGAACAGGCCGGGGACGGGGGAGGAACAGGCCGGGAGACGAGGGTGGAACCGACCGGCCCGCCGATACGTCCTATCGCCGACCCGAGGGGGTCAGCACCAGCCCCGGCGGCCCAAGTGCCGTCGGGGCCATGGCCGTTGTGCCGCCGACGGCCGTCCGAAAGCCGCCCTTGCGTCCGCCGTCCGCACGCCTCGATACTCCGCAGCAGCGCTTGTCAGGGGCACGGCGGAAAACGGAATCCGGTGTGCCCTTTGACTGCGCCTCACGGGCCCGTCCACCCCACGGCGGGCCCCCTACCCCCCTCGGGAGGAAGAACGTGAGGATCAAGCGCACCACCCCCCGCAGCGGCATCGTGAGACGTTCCGGCCTGCTCGCCACGGCCGCCGGCCTCGCGGCCGCGACGGCGCTGGTCTCCACCAACGCCCACGCCGACGGCGCCCGGTCCGTCGAGCCGTACAGCGCCGCCCAGCTCTCCTCCGTCGACTCGGCCGTGCGGAGCGCCGACGTCGCGGGCACGGCCTGGTCGGTGGACCGCAAGACCAACTCCGTCACCGTCGCGGTCGACGAGACCGTCACCGCGGCCGACATCGCCAAGATCAAGTCCGCGGCGGGCGCCAACGCCGGCGCCATCCGCATCGAGCACATGAAGGGCAAGCTGCGCAAGCTGCTCTCCGGCGGCGACGCGATCTACGCGCCGAGCTGGCGCTGCTCCCTCGGCTTCAACGTGCGCAAGGGCAACACGTACTACCTGCTCACGGCCGGACACTGCACCGAGGGCAAGCCGCCCTACTACGCGAACTCCAGCAAGACCACGAGCATCGGCCCCACCACGGGCACGAGCTTCCCCGGCAACGACTACGGCATCGTGCAGTACACGAACACCTCGCTGGCCCACCCCAGCGCCGTAGGCAGCCAGGCCATCACCAAGGCCGCCGACCCCACCGTGGGCCAGAACGTCACCCGGCGCGGCTCCACCACCGGCACCCACAGCGGCAGGGTCACCGCGCTGAACCAGACCGTCAACTACGGCAGCGGCGACATCGTCTCCGGTCTGATCAAGACCACCGTCTGCGCCGAGCCCGGCGACAGCGGCGGCTCGCTCTACTCCGGTTCCACCGCCTACGGACTCACCTCCGGCGGCAGCGGCAACTGCACCTCCGGCGGGACGACGTTCTTCCAGCCGGTGGTCGAAGCGATGAACGCCTACGGCGTGAGCCTCTTCTGACCGAGCTCTGACCGAGTGCTGACTGAGCTCTGACCGAGCTCTGATCGTGTTCCGGCCGGGCTCTGACCCTGCTCCGAGCACGTCCCGAGCACGTTCCGAGGGAAGGCGCGGCCTTTCTTCCCCACCTTCACGGCCTTCCCCGTCCCGCCTGCCCCCGGCCGCGACACCGGCCGGGGGCAGGCGCGCGTACGCGACTCACCGGGGGAGCGCCGCAGGCCCGTACGCGCCTCCGCCCCGTTCCCCGCCGCCGAGCCGTTCCGCGATCTTCAGCAGTTCGCCGGGGGCCAGGTGCGCGCCCGAGTCGCACACCATGTAGGTGAAGGTCCCGTCGAACCAGGTCACGCCGTGCTCGGACCCCGGCCCGTCGAAGAAGCGGCCGGACAGCCCGCCGACCGACACCGCCTTCCCCTCGCCGCCGCCCTGCTGCCCCCTCCCGGTGATCTGCGCGATGGCCAGCGACGGAAGCCCCGAGCCCTCGCGGTAGTAGCGGGTCCAGGCGGGACCGGGCTCGTGCTCGCGCTCCAGCAGGTACGGCAGGCCGGGCCGGGGGCCGGGTTCCTCCTGGTACATGGCGTCCGTCTGCGCGTATCCCGTGGGGAGGTAGCGGGGGGTGAGGAGGAAAGCGCCGTCGAAAGGGGGGATGCGGCCGCCGGTCGAGGCGTCGACGAGCCGCCGCTGTCCCAAGGGCTCCCGCAGCGTGACGGCGACTTGTTGATATTTCGTGGTCTCGCAGGGGTGCGACAGGTTGGAAATGCCTGTCCTGATCGTCACGGCGACGGCGTCGGAGGACTCCCGTGCCGCCAGCTCGGGCCCCGCCTCCTGGCAGGGGGACCATGAGACGGCGGCGGTGAGCGTACGTCCGTCCCGGCTCACCAGCACCTGGCTCGACACCAGCCCGTCATCGCGATGGTTCTTGAGTCGGTCCTCCCAGAGCCACCACGCGGTCAGGGCGACGGTGACGACGGCTGTCGTGCCGACGATCCATAACCCCCGCCTCAGATACGTGAGTTGGTCGGGTCGCACGCTCAGGCCGCCCCGGTGAAGGCGTCCAGCAGGTGCGGCGGGGCCGCCTGCTTCCAGGAGTCGACGAGGATGTCCCGCAGCTCGTCGAGGTCCTCCAGGGCGGCGAGCCGTACGCGCACCCAGTTGGAGCCGGCCTCGTGGGGCGGCACCCAGAACTTCTCCGGCTCCGCCGCGATCAGCTCCTGCCGCTCGTGCATCGGGCAGCGCACGGCGAACGAGGTCTCGTCGTCGGGGACCGTGACGAACATCTTGCCGGCGACGCGGAAGGTGGGCATGGACCACGCCTCCTTCTCCACCGTCTCCGGCAGGGAGAGGGCGATGCGGCGTACGTCTGCGGAATCGGTCATGATCAACAGATTAAGCGGTGCCCGTACGGCGGCGGTGCCGCGCCGGAAACCCTTGGCCCCCGCCGCGCCCGCTCCCTACGATCCGGACCGTGACGACGACGGAAGCGCAGGTGGAAGAGGTCGTACGGCTGGTGCGGCAGGTGTTCGGCGCGGATGTCGCCGGCGCGTACCTCCATGGCTCCGCCGTGCTGGACGGGCTGCGGCCGAGCAGCGACATCGACGTACTGGCCGTGCTGCGGCGGCGCACGACCGAGGGGGAGCGGCGGGCGCTCGTGACCGCGCTGCTGGAGATCTCCGGAGCCGTTGGCGGGGACGCCCGGCGGCCCGACGAGGTGGCGGACCCCCAGCCCGACGAGGTGGCGGAAGCCCGGCCCGGCGGGGCGTCGGACGCCAGGCCCGTCGCGCTGGCGGACGCCCGGCCCGGCGAGGTGTCGGAAGCCAGGCCCGTCGAGCTGACGATCGTCGTCCAGGACGCGGTGCGGCCGTGGCGGTACCCGCCGCGCTGCGAGTTCCAGTACGGGGAGTGGCTGCGTACGGAGTACGAGCGCGGGCACACGCCGGAGCCGGGGGACAGCCCCGACCTCGCGCCGCTGATCACCATGGTGCTGCTCGGCGACGCCCCGCTGTACGGGCCGCCCCCGGCCGCCGTGCTCGACGCCGTACCCCACGACGACCTGCGCCGCGGCATCGTCGCCGGGGTGCCGGAGCTGCTGGCCGAGCTGGCGGACGACACCCGCAACGCCGTCCTGACGCTCGCCCGCGTCTGGCGGACCCTGGCGACCGGGGAGATCTGTTCCAAGGACGCCGCCGCTGCCTGGGCGCTCGTCCGGCTCCCCGAGGAGCACCGTCCCGTGCTGTCCCGCGCCCGGGCCGGCTACCTCGGCCCTCCCGGGACTCCCGGCCCTCTCGGCGCTTCCGGCCCTCCCGGCGCGGAGCGCGAGCGCTGGGACGACCTCGCGCCGCGCCTGCGCCCGTACGCCGAGCACGTCACCGCCGCGATCGAGCGGCTGATCTCGGGCTGACCGGGCCCGGCGGCCGGGGGCTCCGCCATCAGGGGCCCGCCGTCAGGGACTCGACCGCTGCCCGTAGCGGGCATACCGTGGGAAATAACACCCGCCCTCCCCGCTGCCGGAGGTGGCGACGGGGAGGGGCCCAGGACGGCTAGGGGGCCGTGATGGTCGAGGAGCTGGTGGCAGCAGGAGCGGCGGTCGTGTCCGCGGGTGTGCTGTACGCACTCGCGGCGGCCCGTGTGGTCAAGCAGTACGAGCGGGGCGTGGTCTTCCGCCTCGGCCGGCTGCGGGACTCCGTGCGCGGGCCCGGGTTCACGATGGTGATCCCGGCCGTGGACCGGCTGCGCAAGGTGAACATGCAGATCGTCACGATGCCGGTGCCCGCCCAGGAGGGCATCACCCGTGACAACGTCACGGTCCGCGTGGACGCGGTCGTGTACTTCAAGGTGGTCGACGCGGCCAGCGCCGTCGTCGAGGTCGAGGACTACCGCTTCGCCGTCTCCCAGATGGCCCAGACCTCGCTGCGCTCGATCATCGGCAAGAGCGACCTGGACGATCTGCTCTCCAACCGCGAGAAGCTCAACCAGGGCCTGGAGCTGATGATCGACAGCCCGGCCGTGGGGTGGGGCGTGCAGATCGACCGGGTGGAGATCAAGGACGTGTCCCTCCCGGAGACCATGAAGCGGTCGATGGCCCGGCAGGCCGAGGCCGACCGGGAGCGGCGGGCGCGCGTCATCAACGCCGACGCGGAGTTGCAGGCGTCGAAGAAGCTGGCCGAAGCCGCGCACGAGATGTCGGACGAGCCCTCGGCGCTCCAACTGCGGCTGCTGCAGACCGTGGTGGCCGTAGCGGCCGAGAAGAACTCCACGCTGGTGCTGCCCTTCCCGGTGGAGCTGCTGCGCTTCTTGGAACGCGCCACGCCCCGCGCCCAGCAGCAGTCACCGGCCCAGGAGCAGCCCTCGGCTCAGCAGCAGCCCTCGGTCCAAGAGCCGTCACAGCTTGAGCCCCAGCTACAGCCGCACCCGCAGCCCGCGCCCGAGCCCGAATTCCGGCCTCAGCCCGAGCTCCACCCTCAGCCCGAACTCCACCCTCAGCCCGAGCTCCACCCTCAGCCCAAGGCCGAGCCGCAGTAGGCACCGCCGCGGGCGCGAGCCACGAGCGAGCCGACCGGCTCACCTCCTCTTGGCCGCCTTGGCCGCCTTGGCCGCCTTGGCCGCCTTTGCTGTCTTGGTCGCCTTGGTCGCCTTGGTCGCCTTGGCGACGCGGGCGGGGCCGTGCTTCGGGGTGCCGCGCCAGGTGAAGACGTACTCGTTGGTGTCCTTGACGTGACGGACGGCCATGTGCGCCGGCAGCTTGTGTGCCGGGTCCCTGGTGAGGATCAGCCGGTCGTTCTGGGGGGCGCGGATGGCGAGGACGCCGCCGTTGCTGAGTTCGCGATAGGGGCAGCGGAGCTGTTTGACGGTGAGATGGATCGGGATCTTCAGCCGGTTCTGGCCGTCGAACCTGATCCAGCCCTGGCCCGGCATGATCGACCGGATGTGGCGGTGGTTGTTCCGGTCCCGGTACGTCAGTTGCAGCTTCACCGGGCCGTCCTGCGGGTTGGCCTTCATGTCGGCGAATTTCAGGCGGACCTGGTCCGGCTCCGACGCCTCGGTCACGTGCATGAAGTACACGCCCGGCGTTGCGGACGGGCTGGAGATGGAGGTGATCTTGATGCTGAAGCCGCCGGGCCGGCCCCCGGCCAGCAGCGTGGGGGCCTTCGCCCATCCCTTGTCCGCCCCGTCCCGTGCCGTGGTGGCGATCGCCGAGGTCCGCGGCCGTCCGCCGACGATGAAGCGCGCGGCCGTGCGGCCGATGATCCGGAACTTCAGGTCCGTGCCGCCCACCGGCTTGTGCCCGTCCAGCGCTTGGGCCCGCAGATGCCCGAACGACGTCTTCGCCTCGGCGGTGCGGTTCGTGTCGCCGTACGTCCGTACCGCCGACGGCTGCGCGGCCGTTTCCCGTACGACGGCGAGGCTGCGGTGCCCGTCGGTGGCGACGTGGGCGACCGGTCGGCCCGCGGCGCGCTTGGTGAGCCGCCACGCGCGCTTCTTGCCGTACGGGGAGTGGAGGAGGAACGTGCTCTTGCCCGTGACCGCCAGGAACTCCCGGTGTGCGGTGGCGATATGGCGGAACTTCCGCCCCGCGGCCTGTCTGCGGAGGGACTTGCTCGCCTTGGGGCTGGTGGAGACGTAGGTGCCGTCGCTGGCCAGCGCCGAACTGGAGGGGCCGCCGCTGATGCGGACGACGCGCTTGCCCTCGGCCTGCTTCAGGATCTCGCCGGACTGCGCCCCGGAGGCCATGAGGTGGCCGCCCTTGGCCAGGGCCAGAAAGCCGTGGCCGCCGGCGATCGAGGTCACCTTCTTCCCCCGTGCCTGGTCCATGAGGCACTTGGTCCATCCGGTCTCGCCGGCGAGGTGGAGTCTGCCGTCGTTCGTCAGCGCCAGGACCCCGCCGGGGGCGACGGTGATCTGGGTGATCTTGTGGCCTCGTGTCTGGCTGAGCAGGTCGGGCGCGGTGATCCGCCGCTTCGGGTCGGCGACGATCGGTCTGCCGGTGGCGGTCAGCGCCGCCATCACCCCGTCGGCGGTGGAGACTTGGGTGATTCTTCGGCCTCTGGACTGGCGCAGCATGTCCGCCACGTCGGGTTCCCGGCCGGCGGCGAGGAGGGTGCCGTCCGCGGTGAGGGCGACGGCGGAGGTGTCGACGTCGAGCTGGGTGATCTTCCTTCCCTTGGCCTGCCGCTGGAGGCGGGCGGCCAGCGCCGCGGAGTCGCCGCCGGCGCCGATGAACCTGTCCGGGCCTTGCTGGTGGCGGGGGGCGTGCCGGGGCCCGGTGCCGGTGGTGGTGGCGGACTCGGGCGGGTGGGCGGGATCGGCGTGGACGGTGCTGGTGGCAAGGGGAGCGATGAGGGCGGTGACCAAGGTGGTGCCGACAGCGAGCCGCTGGCGATGATGCATGGCGGGGCAACTCCTTCGCATGGGGGTACGCGGGCACACGGGGGCGCGAGGTGAGCTGTGGCCGCCGCGCGTCGCGGCTGCCAGAGCCGGGGGGGTCCGTCACGGAACCCGCGTATTGATCATCGGCAGGTGCGTCGCCGCCGGGCCACCCTTGTACGCCCGTACGGGATTGGTGCTACGAGCACCGAAATCCCGAGCCGTCCGCCAGTGGAGTGGCGGTCCCGTTCTCCAGCGCCTCCCGGTGCGCGCGGGTGACCTCCATCATCCGGTCGAGCGTGTCCCGCGCCCGGAGGAAGTCGTCGATCTGGGCCGTGATCCGGTCGCGTTCGAGGGCCATCCGCTCAAGGGCCGCGTCGGAGTTGTGCGTACTCGGCGATTCGGCGCACGGCATGAGCTCGGCGATGGTGCGGCTGGAGAGGTTGGCCGCGTACAGCCCCTGGATGTACTGGACGCGAGCGACGTCGGCCGCCGCGTAGTGCCGGTGTCCGCCGCCGCTGCGGTCGCTGGTGAGCAGCCCCTGCTCCTCGTAGTAGCGCAGTGAACGCACGCTGACTCCGGTACGTTCCGCCAGCTCTCCGATGCGCATGGGCGCGGCTCCCTCCGTCGGTCTCCGGCGCGGTGCGGCCATGTGAGGGCTCTCACACGCGTCCGCGACGCCTTCGACTTGAAACTGACATGGATGTCAGATTTTAACGTGGTCCCGCGCCCCACAGGAGCGGGGTGCGGTGCACGAAGGAGAAAACGATGCCGTCCCTGTTCAGCAGCCACCAGCTCGGCGGGCTCACCCTGCCCAACCGGACCGTCATGGCCCCGATGAGCCGCGTCAGGGCCGCCGCCGGCGGACTGGCCACCCCCGCGATGGCGGTCTACTACGCGCAGCGGGCCTCGGCCGGCCTGATCGTCTCGGAGGGGGTCCAGCCCAGCCTCGTCGGGCAGTCCAACCCCGGCACGCCCGGTCTGCACACCGACGAACAGCGGGACTCGTGGCGGCAGGTGACCGACGCCGTGCACGTCAACGGCGGGCGCATCTTCGCCCAGCTCATGCACGGCGGCCGGGTCTCGCACCCGGACACCACGGGGTTCCAGCCGGTCGGGCCGTCGGCCGTGCCCGGCGAAGGCAGCGTCTTCACCCCGAACGGTCCGCGGCCCATGCCCGTGCCCCGGGCGCTGGCGACCGACGAGGTGCCGGAGCACGCACGCTCGTACGCGGACGCCGCCCGGCGCGCGGTCGACGCGGGCTTCGACGGGGTCGAACTGCACGGCGCCAACGGCTACCTGATCTCCCAGTTCCTGTCGTCCAACGCCAATCTGCGCGACGACCGCTACGGGGGCTCGGTCGCGAACCGCGTCCGGTTCGCGGTCGAGGCCGCCACCGCCACCGTCGAGGCCGTGGGGGCCGCCCGTACGGGCATCCGCCTCTCGCCGGGCGGCGGCGGCATCTGGGGCGTGTGGGAGAACGACGCCGTCGAGCTGAACACCGCCCTGCTCGCGGAGCTGGCCCGCCTCGACCTGGCGTACGTGCATGTGACGGCCACCGCGGACGACGACGTACTCCTGCGGCTGCGCGAGGCGTGGCCCGGCACCCTGATCGTCAACCCGGCCGTGCCCGGCGGTCCCCGCCCGGCCGGACCGGCCGACGCCGACCGCTGGCTCGGCCTGGGCGCCGACCTGATCAGCTTCGGCCGCGCCTTCCTCGCCAACCCCGATCTGGTCGAGCGGCTGCGTACGGGGCTGCCCATCGCGCCGGTCGACACGGAGACCTTCTACCAGGGCGGCGACGCCGGATACATCACCTACCCGGCCTATCGGCACGCGGTGGCCTGACCCCGGGCCGCCCGGCCGGTTCTGTGCAGGCGGCGCGCGCGGCCCGAGCGGTCCATGGCATGGGCGCCGGCGCCGCCATGGGGCCGCGCCGCCATCGGGCCGTGCTGCCACGGGTCCCGCGCCGGCAAGGGGCCCGCGCCGCCACGGGTCCCGCGCCGAGATGGGTGCGCGCGGCGACGCGTGGGGCCGCGCCGCCCCCGCTGCTCGCGCCGACACAGGGCCTCGCGCCCGTAATTCACTCGGCGTAAGCCGCCTCGCATTTCGGAAACGGAGCGGCGGTTACCGGACAGATTTCGGTCTCACCCTGCGCTGACCAGCCAACTGCCCTCCGTAGGTAGGACCCTGGCCGACGTGCGTGGCGTTACTCCTGCGGCGTACGTGACGGGGGCGCACGAAACCTTGTTCGCGCGACTGGAAGTCGGTCTTGTGCACTCCCTCGCCGTGTCGGGATACTCGACGGCGCAACTTGGCATGGACGCGACCCCGGATCGGGGGCGAGTCCGTGTCGTACCCCCTCCGGGCCCGGGCACTACCCCACGAGCCGGGCCCATCCCCCCACTGGAGGTCAAGAGTTGAAGCACCGTCGGATGCCCAAGCGGCGCGTAGCCCTCGCGGGAGCGGGCGTCGCCGTACTCGCGGCCGCGTCCCTGACCCTGCAGAACGCCAACGCGGCCCCCGGCCCCACCCCCGACACGCTGTCCGTCACGTCGGCCGGGAAGCTCGCCGGCGAACTCTCCGCCGGCCTCAAGGGTGACGCGGCCGGCTCCTACTACGACGCCAAGGCGAAGAAGCTCGTCGTCAACGTCCTCAACGAGAAGGCCGCGGACCAGGTCCGCAGGGCCGGGGCCGAGCCGAAGGTCGTCAAGCACTCGCTCGCCCAGTTGGAATCGGCCCGCAGGACGCTGGACGCGGACGCCGCCGTCCCCGGCACCGCCTGGGCCACCGACCCGAAGACCAACCAGGTCGTCGTCACCGCCGACCGCACGGTCAAGGGCGCCGCGCTGTCGAAGGTCAGCAAGGTCGTCTCGTCGCTCGGCGACAAGGCGGCGCTCAAGAGAAGCGCTGGTGAGTTCAGGCCGCTGATCGCGGGCGGCGACGCGATCTGGGGCAGCAGCGCGCGCTGCTCCCTCGGCTTCAACGTCACCAAGGGCGGCCAGCCGTACTTCCTGACCGCCGGCCACTGCGGCAACGCGGTCAAGAGCTGGTCCGACCAGCAGGGCGGCCAGGAGATCGCGACCACGGAGGCATCGACCTTCCCCGGCCGTGACTACTCCCTCGCGAAGTACACCGGCCAGACGGACCACCCGAGCGAGGTGAACCTCTACGGCGGTACGCAGAAGATCACCAAGGCCGCCGAGGCCACCGTGGGCGAGCAGGTCAAGCGCAGCGGCTCGACCACGCAGGTCCACGACGGCACGGTCAAGGCGCTCAACGCCACCGTGAACTATCAGGAGGGCCAGGTCGACGGCCTGATCCAGACCGACGTCTGCGCCGAGCCCGGTGACAGCGGCGGCGCCCTCTTCGACGGCGAGTCGGCCCTCGGCCTCACCTCGGGCGGCAGCGGCGACTGCTCCCAGGGCGGCGAGACCTTCTTCCAGCCGGTCCCGGAGGCTCTGAAGGAGTACGGGGCCGAGATCGGCTAGCACCCGGTCCCGGTCCGCTCGACGCGGCCCCCGGACAACCCACTGACGGGTTGTCCGGGGGCCGCGCGCGTTCCCCGAGTACGTACGCCGCGCGCGTTCCGAGTACGTACGCCGCGTGCGTTTCCCGAGCACGTACGCCGCGTACGGCGCATCGTGTCGGCCCTGTGGCCGCCTGGCTCCGGTGCGTATCGCCGGCCGTCGCCGAGCAAGCCGACGAAAAAAACTGGTGGAACGATGAAACAGTTCGCCTCCGTTCGGCCAAGTACCGGGTGTAAGGGGATCACCAACCACCTTGGAGGCACGGGTGCCCCTGATACCCGAACGGGCCGCAGCGGCCCGACGACCGACGAGCCGGGCCGCCCCGCCACGGCCGGACGCCGCCGGCTTCGCGCTCTTCTACGAGGAGAACTTCGACGCCGTCCTCGGCTTCGTCACCCGGCGCACGGCCTGCCCGCAGGTGGCGGCGGACCTCACCGCCGACATCTTCGTCGCCGCGCTGGAGGCCGCCGGTCAGTACGACGCCAAGCGCGGGGCCCCCGCCGCCTGGCTGTACGGCATCGCCCGCAACGTCCTCTCCACGCATTACCGCGGCAGCGCCCGTGAACAGCACGCGGTCGCCCGGCTCAACGGGCGGCGGCTGCTGGACGAGGAGGACATCGCCGCCCTCGACGAACGCATCGACGCCGAACGCGCCGCCCGCGAACTGACCGAGCGGCACGCGGAGCTGATCGAACCGCTGCGCGCGGTCCTCGAACTGGTGGCCGTCGACGGCCTCACCCCGCGCGAGGCCGCACAGGCCCTCGGCCTCAACACCACGACCGTACGGGTGCGTCTGCACCGCGCCAGGCGCGCACTGCGCACCGCACACCCACCCGTCACCGACCGTACCGACCCGACCGGGCCCGCAACGAGCGCGGCCCGCGCAGAACGCACCCTGGAGGTTGTCTCATGACCACGCCGAACGGATTCAAGAAGCAGCTCGCGGAGCAACTGTCGGCCATGGCCACCGCCCCCGCCCCTGCCGCGCCCGCCGCGTCCGTCCCCGCCCGCCGCCGGCGTACCCCGCTCGCCGTGGCCGCGGTGGCGGCCGTGGCCGCGGCGGTCGTCGTGCCGGCCGTGAGCGGCTCCGGCAGCACGCCAGCGTACGCCGTGAACAAGCAGGCCGACGGCTCCCTGATCCTCGACCTGAACCGCGCCGAGGGTCTGCCCGGACTCCAGAAGCAGTTGAAGAAGCTGGGCGTGCCCGCGGTCGCCCTGAAGGCGGACAAGAACTGCACCGAGGCTCCGCCCGCGGAGTACTGGGCCACCCAGTTCCACGCGCTGACCTCCGAGCCCGGCAAGGCCCGCATCCGGCCCGACATGATCCCGCACGCCGCGACCCTGCTCATCGTCGCGGAGTTCAAGAAGGACGACTCGGTCAAGTCGGTGGCCTACCGGCTCGTCAAGAAGAACAAGGTCCCCACGTGCGCCGTCCCGGGCATCGGTGAGGGCGTCCTGGACCCGTCCGTCAAGGTCGGCTGACGCGTGTGCGGCGCCGCGAATGACCACCGCGGCGCCGCACGGCGGTCGACTGAGAATCGCTTCACCACGGGGCGGAAACCCGATGCGCCGCGAGTAGTGGTCCCGGTGGCCGGCCCTACTCGGCGTCCTGTGCCTCGATCGCCTCGATGAGGTCGAGGTCGCGGACGCAGAAGCGGTGGTGCTCGAAGGTCTCGTTGAGCACCGTGCCGAGGCACTGCCGCACCGAGCGGCCCCGGGCGTACGGCGGCCACACATCGTCGTCGGGGACGGGCGCTCGCGCCGCGAGCCGCACGGCGGTGACCTCGTCGAGCCATCTCTCCAGCTCGGCGGCCTGTGCCTCACGCACGCTCACGATGTCGTCGAAGCTCGGATCGAGCGAGAGGTCGAGCCCGTGCGCTCCCCGGTAGGGCTCGACGGTCGTCCCGAGGCCCATCGGCGTGAACAGCTCCGTCGAGCCCAGGCAGCAGCGGCGGAACCACGAGTCGTGGACGAAGACCAGGTGGCGCATCGTCTGCACCGCCGACCACTCGCCGTTCACGCTGCGGCGCTCAATGCCGGGCGTACGGCGCATTCGCTCGACCGCGGCGGCCCACCCGGCACGCAACTGACGCCACGCCTCGCGCAGATCGGCCGGGTCCTCGGAGCGCATCAGCACCCGCACCGGATGACGCCGGTCGAGCTCTGCCTCGACGTACTCCATGACCTCGACACCGTTCACCACGAGGTTGGTGACGAGCCCGTCGACCACAGCGTCCTGCATGACAACGCCGACCAGGCGCGCCCCGGTCAGATCACACTCGCGGAACTCCGCACCACGCAAGTCCTCGTCAACGTACCGCGTCATGCCCCGCATCCTAGATCCGACCACCGACAAGCCGGCTTCCCCGGCTTGATTCGGCCTCCCCAGCCACCCGCCGCGCGGGGCGGCTCGTAGCGGGGCACGTCGTCGCCGACCAGGGCGTCGAACCGGGGGCGGCCGGTTGTTACGGGCATAGTCGGCCCGGCAGCGTGGCGATCACGGCTCCCGGGCGGGCACACTGGCACGGCCGCCGCCGGAGCGTCGAGGGGGCTCGTGTGAGGGACCGTGGGGAGCAGAACGGCCAGGTCGGCGGCGATTCGTCGAGTCCGGGCGACCCTGGTAACCCGGTGCCCGAGCCGAGTCCTGAAGAGCCCGACGATGACGATGAGAAGTAGCTGACGGGGGCCGGAGCGATGGACGCGGCCGGCTTGCGGGCCCGGTGTGCGGCCGACATCGAGGCGCGCGGCGACGGCGCGTACTTCAGCGGGCAGCCGTGGCTGCGGGAGGCGTTCCTGGCCGTGCCGCGCGAGGAGTTCGTGCCGGAGCGGGTGTGGTGGGCGCACCCCCGTACGGACGGGCTGTACCACGTCATCGACCGCGCGGACCGCCCCCGGGCCTGGCTCAAGGCGGTCTACCTGCCGCTCGCGGCGCTGATCACGCAGATCGCCGACGGCCGGATACGGCCCGAGGACGGCCCCACCGCCCGCGCCGACTTCACCAGCTCCCTCTCCTGCCCGGCCGTGGTGGTCGACATGCTGCACCACCTCGACCTCCGCCCCGGCGACCGGGTCCTGGAGGTCGGTACGGGCAGCGGCTACAACACGGCCCTCCTCACCCGCCGGGCCGGCCGGGTGGTCAGCGTGGAGATCGACCCGAGGCTCGCCGCGCGGGCCGCGGCCACCCTCCACCGGCTCGGCCACGCCCCGCAGCCGCTGGTGATGTGCGCCGACGGGGAGCAGGGACACGCGGCCGGCGCCCCGTACGACCGCATCCTCTCCACCGCCGCCGTCCGCGCCATCCCCCCGGCATGGCCGCGGCAGGCCCGTACGGGCGGGGTCATCGTGACCCCGCTGGCCACCCCCTTCGCCAGCGACGCACTGTGCCGACTGGAATGCGACGGCCGGGGCGGAGCGACCGGCACCCTCATCAAGAGCGTCCGCTTCATGAAGACCCGCGGCCAGCGGGCGGAGGTCCCCTTCGCCGCCCTCGGATGGACCCCGGCCGCGGCGGCCGTGGCCCCCGGCCGGCCCTGGGCCGACTACACGGTCACCGTCAGCACCTCGGGGAGGCAGCGCGTGTGCGTACGGTCCGAGGTGGTGAGCACCCCCGGCAGGCCCGGTTAGGCGGCTCGGGTGAAGGTGGCTGCTGGTTGGGTAGGCGTCCTGTGGGAGGGAGGTCATGTCGAACATCCTCCGCATCGAGTTGACCGACGAGCAGCGTTGCGAGTTGCGCGAACTGCTGGCTCGGCGGGATCTGACCCGCTGGACGCGGGCGAGCGCGACCTGATCTTCCTGGACGAGTCCGGCTTCGCCCCGACCATGTCCACCGGCTACACCTACTCGTGCATCGGGCAGCGGGCAGTGGTGCCCCGCGAGGACACCAGGAACCGCCGGGTCGACGTGCTCGGCGCCCAGATCGTGGGCACCCGCCGGACCTTCTCCTGCAGACCACCTGCGGGAAGAACGACGCCGGGATGCTGCTGGAGTTCGTCTGCGGACCTGGCCGGCCTGCCCGGTGGGGCCGCAGCCCTGGGGCTGGCCGCCGACGGCCTCGATGGGCAGTTGCCCGTCTGGGCGCGCCCGCGGCCGTGCACCGTGGTGCTGGACAACGCCTCAGCGCACACGGCCAAGGCGTTCAAGGGCCGCCGCGAGCAGCTGACCAAGATCGGGGTGGGGCTGTTCTACCTGCCACCGCGCAGCCCGGAGTTGAAGGACATCGAGTTGGTCTGGCGCCAGGCGAAATACCAGGATTACCCGCAACGCGCCCAGACCAGCACCAACGCCAGTGGCAAGGCCGTCGACCAGGCCATGAACCATCAACGCGACCGGATCCGACAATCAGCAACGAACCGCGTCCAAGCCGCTTAGCCGCGCTTGGGCCAGATCGGGCCCTGGTCGGTCCAGATGACACCCTTGTTGCGGCACAGGCAGAAGGGGTGACCGATCGGGTCGGTGTAGACCTGCCAGCCGTAGCCGTTGGGGCCGATGAAGTCCTGCTTTAGCGTCGCACCGAGGTCGAGGACGCGGTGCTGCTCGGACTCGATCTCATCCACTTCGAAGTCGAGGTGGAACTGCTTGGGGTGCTCGCTGTCGGGCCACTGCGGAGCGCGGTAGTCGTCCACCCGGATGAACGCCAGCTCGATCTCGCCGAACTGAATGCCGGCCCACTCCTCGGAGCTGCCTTCCTTGACCGGACGGCCCGTCACCTCGGAGTAGAAAGCTGCCAGCTTCATCGTGTCCGGGCAGTCGATAATGAAATCGGTGAGTCGCAGCATCCCGCGATCTTGCCACAAGCTCACACCCGACTTCGAGAAGGCCCTAAGCAACTCCACTGAGGTGCGGGATCAAAGAGTTCCTGGGGCCCCAGGCCCCATTCACCAGGGGCGGCCAGGTTTGTACCGCAGGTGCGGATCAGCAGCGGACTTCGGCGGAGCCGCTTAGTACTCCAGCTGTAGATCGTGATCTCCATGTTGTGGCCGCTGTTTTGCATCACCAGCGGGCGACGAGCGTTTCCTGCGCGTCCCGGTTGCGGTACAGCCAGGTGGTCCCCGGCGCGATGGTTCCGGTCAGGTAGCCGACGATGGGCTCCCGCTGTGCTGCGCTGTCCAGTTCACCAAGCAGTTTCAGGGCGTCTGGCAGGGCGAAGAAGGCGGCTTGTTCGATGTCGTCGTCCTGCGGTGTGAGGTCCCCTGCCCACTCGTCGATCTCGAAGGCGGCGGCCAAGGCCGAGGGGTGTTGCTCGGAGTCGATGTGCATGAGGAACGCGGTCCGCACCGGGTCGCCGACCAGCAGCCCGGTCTCTTCTCGCAGCTCACGCCGGAGAGCCTCGTGCAGAAGCTCGCCGTCCTCGACCCCGCCACCGGGCAGCGACCAGAGCATCTCACCGTCGGTGCCGAGGCTCTCTCGTACGAGCAGGATCTCATCGTCTCGACGGATGATGCCGATGACCAGCTGCACCCGGGGTCTGGGGGTCTTTACATTTTCAACTGCCATGCCGCGAACCGTATGTGACGGCCCGATCGCCAGTGACCGGGGCCGCCGCGGAGAGAGGGCGACCACCGTTGATCATCGTGAGTTGTGTGGACTGACGAAGAGACGGTGGCCGCAGGTCACAGCATAGATCCCAGTCGGTGGCGAGCGGTCTTCGAGGTCGCCATGGGCCGGATTGCGGGCCGGTTTGCCCGGGTCGAGCCCCGGCTGCGGGCCGGACGGCTGGTGCTGGGTCTGCCGTCGGACTTGCCGCGCAAGAACTGCTGGACGATCGCGGAGTGGGCCGGGGAGGCCGGCCCGCACGGTATGCAGCATCTGCTGTGCCGGGCCGTCGGGGATGCCGATGCCGTCCGTGATGACGTGCGCGAATACGTCGTCGAGCACCTCCATGACGACGCCGCGGTCCTGGTGGTCGACGAGACCGGCGACGTGAAGAAGGGCACCCATACGGTCGGGGTTCAGCGCCAGTACACCGGAACGGCCGGCCGGATCGAGAACTCCCAGGTCGCGGTCTACCTCGTCTACGCCGGTATACGCGGACACGCGGCGGTGGACCGGGAGCTGTACATCCCGCGCTCCTGGACATCCGACCCGGACCGCTGCCGGGCAGCCGGGTTCGGCCAGACACCGTCTTCGCGACCACGCCGGACCTGGCCCGCACGATGATCGAGCGGTTCCGGGACGCCGGACACCGCGCCGGCTGGGTTACCGGGGACGAGGTCTACGGCGGCAACCCACGACTCCGTGCGTCTCTGACTACCCTGATCAAGGTCGCAGGCTTCAGATGGCGGGTGGAGGAGACCTTCCAAACCGGAAAGGGACTGGCCGGGCTGGACGAGCACCAGGTCCGCCGCTACCCCTCATGGGCGCGCTGGGTCACCCTCGCGATGCTGGCCCACGCCTTCCTCGCAGTCGTCCGCGCTGACGAACACGCACACCGACCCACCCCGGACGACCTGACCCCGCTGACCTGCAACGAGATCTGCCGCCTGTTCATCGCGTTCGTCGTCCGGCCCGTCCGGGATGCGGACCACCGGCTCGCCTGGCCCGACTGGCTCCGCCGCCACCAGGCACGATCACGCACCAGTCACTACCGACGGCAAGCCACAGCCCAAACATGAAGATCACGATCTACAGCTGGAGTATTAGGCGGGGCGGTGGGCACGCATCATGAGCGTGCCGACGTCCTCCTGTCAGTGGGTCACGCTCCAATGAACCTCACCGTTTCGGTCATGTCCGCCCGCCCGGTACGCAGCCGTGGCACGCCTTCTTCCTCGAAGCCCACCGAGACACCGCAGAACAGCACGAGTTCGTCATCGGCTCCGACTATCTGACTGACGGTCTCGCGATACATCGTCCACATCACCTGCGGGCAACTGTGCAACCCTTCCGCCCTCAGTAACAGCATGACCGTCTGCAAGTACATCCCCGCGTCTCCCCACTGCCCCGGCCCCATCATCCGGTCGAGGTAGCAGAACAGCACGACCGGTGCCCCGAACGCCTCCGAGTTCAAGGCGGCGATCTTCACGGGCCGGGCGGGGTCGTCACGCTCGATTCCCAGCGCTTCGTATCGCTGAGCGGCGGCGGCGGAAAAGCGGTCCAGATACGGCGGAGCCAATTCGGCCGGGTACATCGGATACTCCCGCTCATCACCCGGGTCTCCCGCCAGTGCCCTGGCCGTCGCCCTCCTCTTCAGCTCGGCCAAAGGCTCGCCGCTCACGACATACACATGCCACGGCTGCAGGTTCCCACTCGACGGGGCCCGCGTCGCTGCCGCCAGCACTCGTTCGAGGACATATTTGGGCACCGGCTCATCGCTGAACGCTCGCACGGCCCTGCGGCTGTCCACGGCTTCATACACGTCCACGCCTCCTGGCCCTCTCACTCCATGGTGGGCAGTGAAGACACGAGGGTGATCATCGCATTCGGGGAGCAGGCCGGGCGGAGCTGTGGCGCTGCCAAAACCGACGGAAATGCCTCCGCCGACCGTAATGAGAATCCCCAAGCTTCAGATGGGGAGCGGAAGTCAATCGGCCTGCAGGACGAAGAACAGGAAGCACAGGAAGCGCGGCGTGGCCGCGATGGCCTCGGGGAACATCTCGCGGGCGGCGGGATCAGGTTCCGGCTCGCTGATGACCGTGATCCGGAAACCGGCCCCGGTGAAAGCCTCGGTCATCGCGTGCAGCGGCCTGTTCCAGCGACTCACCAGGGCGGTGTGGCCGCCTATGGTCCACTCCACGGTCCAGTTGGCGGTGTCGAAGTAGTCGTTCTCGGCCTCGCGGCCGGCCTCACGGTGTATGAGGTTGACGGCAAAGGGATGGTCGACGGAAGCGATCAGCCGACCGCCGGGCTTGAGTACGCGTCGCAGCTCGGCCAGCGCCGGCCCCCAGTCCTCCAGGTAGTGCAGCACCAGGGACGCGACCACATCGTCGAATGTGTCGTCAGGGTAAGGAAGCGGGCCGCCCAGATCCGCCACCCGCAGGTCCGCGCCGTCGCCGAGCCGCCGCCGGGCCAGTTGCAGCATCTCGGCACTCGCGTCGAAGCCGCTCACCATGGCGCCACGGTCGCGCAGCGCGGCGAACAGGGCCCCCGAGCCGCAGCCGGCGTCGAGGATTCGCCGGCCGGCCACGTCTCCAGCGAGGGCCAGCATCGCGGGCCGCTCGTAGTAGGCATTGACCAGGTTGGTCTCATTCGCGGCCGTGTACGCCTCGGCGAAGCCGTCGTAGTCGTTGGCCTTCGCCGAATCCACACTCACCGCGGACGGCGAGACCAGCCTGGAGGAAATCGCGTGCTCATGGCGCTCGCTTGAGATCATGGTGCGGGAGACGTGCGCTGCGGCAGTTCGGTTCCTGCCGGCGGCCAACTATCGCGCGGCGTCGCCACGCCCATGCCCCGGCGTCTGACCCGCAAGGGCCCAGGGCCCGCCCCGCAAGCGACGCTGATGCCGTCGGCAAGGCCGACGGCGGGGTGGGCACCTACTTCCGGTTCCGATCGCCGTTGTAGAACGGGGCATTGTGCACCGCGAAGGAGCTGAAGGAAGAGCGGTCGGCCCTTGCTTGCTCCCGTCGGCTCTGCTCGATACGGAGCCCGTCGGTGTTCTCCGTTTGAGAACTTCCCCGACGCATCAGTACCGCGATCAGGAGGAGAAAGACCGCCCCCAACACACCGAACACCGTCAGAATCGTTGGCATGGTGCTGCCCTCCCCGGCCCCTGGCAACCGGCCCCTGGCAACTTTCCTGCAGCAGGATATGGCTCTTGTCTCCCATGCAGCAGACGCGATGGCGGCAACGTCCAGATACCTGTGGTTGCCGAGGTGTGGCAGATGGCGTCAGCGCAAGCGGAAGCCTCCATCCGTCTTCAGAGGAGCGGAGATCCCGGCGCTGCTCGCGGGCGACGGCGAGTTGGAGCCGAGATCGAGCCTGGCGTACGCCGCGTACACCCTGGTCGCGGGCGCGGTATTCCGCGACCCTCTGGTGGAGGAGTTGTTCGACGGTGTACATATCGGTCCGCAGATGATCAATGCGTTGCCCCGCACGCTGGACGAGCTACTGACCCCGTACGGGCGCGAACTGCTGGACCGCCCCAAGGGCGGCCTCGCGGCCGGGCTGCGGAAGACCGACAGCGTGTGCAAGGAGTGAAAGCCCAAGGCACCGATTCGGCTCTACAGCGCAACACCTTGGACGGGGAGCAACCGATGATCCGCCCTGGCGCCGATCACCGGTACCGGCCAGGGGGTGCCACGTGGTTTGCATCCGTGGGCGATCACTCCGTGTCCACAAGCGCCGGGCCCGGCGCGACGGCTGCGTGGACCGCACCGGCATCCCCTGGCGTTACCTGCCCCGCGGCCTCCCGCACTGGTGGACCGCCGGAGGCTGCTTGGCGACCTGGTCAGAGGACGGGGTCCTCGAACGGCTCGGCGGCCTGCTGCGGCGTCTGGTGCGGGAGGCCGAGGGCCGCAACGGCGAGCCCTCGGCCTGCGAGCTGGACCCCGGACCGTCACCACCTCCGCCACCGCGCACCCGCCGGCCAGGGCGCCGACGCCGGGCAGTGGATCATCGGACGCAAGCGGTGCCTGGGCTGTGCCCCCTCGGCCTGTTGCCGACCTGCCGACGAATGTCCTGGTCACGGCTGCGAACGTGTCCGGCACCGCCACCGGGGCGCCCCCGGCCTGGGTGGAAGCCGGGCTACCGCACACCACCGCCATCGAGCGCGGCATCGGCCGGCTCCTGCGCCACCGATGCCGCGCCCGCGACTATGTGAGCCATGATCCACTCGCCATGACCGGCCTGACGGCTGGCGCGGCACCTGACCCGGGCCCCGACACCAGTCACCGGATCAGACGCTCCGTCAGAACTCGTAGACCGTGCTCAGTGCGTTGTCCTTCATGCACGCGTTGGCGAAGGTGTGCTCGTACGAGACCCGGGCGCCCTCCCAGACGCCGTCCACGGTGACGACGACGGGCTTCCATACGTGCGGACACGATCGGTCCGATGCCGGTTCGGCCAGCACGTCGAACTTGCCGTCGGCCGCGAGCAGTTCGGCACAGGCGGCCTCCGCGGCCGGGTGCGTGCCACTCGGGGTCGGGGCGCAGCTCAGCGTCACCGCGCGGCGGACCGTGGTGTCCGCGGCGTGCTCGCCCTCGCCGACGGTGAGCACCAGCGCCGACGGCGCGTACAGGCTCATGGACTTGGCGGGCGCGGCGCTGGCGATGGTCGACGCCCCGGCGAGACCGGTCACGGCCAGCGCGGCGGCAAGAGCGATTCCCCCAGTGATGTACCGCATTTCGAACACTCCCTTGCTCGTAGGTGCAGATACCGGACGGGAGTCTGGCCCAACCGCCCGCCGGACGCACATCGCCCGATCACTTCTGGTCACTGGTTGAACCCGTTCCGTAATGGCGCGAACTCACGGGGCGGGAGTCTGGGAGGCGGAGCGGTGCGGGCGCCCTCGGCGCCGTGTAGAGCGGTGGGGTTCCGATGGTGCGACGAAGGCGGATATGCCTTCTGATCATTGCCTATGTTGCGAGGTATGCCTTGATGGCTGCGACCTGAACCGTGAAGCACCTTCAGTTCCAATGGTCCGCCACGTGGCGCGGCGTCCCTGGCGACCCGGCCGAAAAGGGGCGTGCCGGGCGGTCGCGGGAGGGGCGGAGCGACGCGGGCCCGTGGCATCAATGGCCGAAGTCCGCTCAGTTCCGATCGGAAAAGCCCCCCGCCCGCCCGGGTAGCGGACCCACAGAAGCCGGCACCTCGCGATGAGGTGCCGGCTTCCGTGCGTGCGGGTGGGTTGGGCTGGCGGCGGGTTCAGCCGTCGCTACGGACCGCGAACGCGACGAACGAGGCCCACGCGGCGGGGGAGACGGTGAGGATGGGGCCGTGGGGAACCTTGCTGTCACGGATGGGTACAGCGCCGCTCGTTGCCACGGCGGCCGGGGCCCACTCAACGCACTGGCCGCCTTCGCCACCGCTGTAAGTGCTCTTGACCCACGTAGTGGCGTTGGGATAGGGGGTGTTGCTCATCTGGTGTATTCCTCCGCGATTTCCCGGAAGAGGTTCACAGACTCGTCGGGCGACATGGCAGCGGCGCGTAGGCGTTCGTACGTCGCCCTGGCGGTACTTACCGCCGCAGTCGAGTCGGTCACGTGCCCCTGCTCCCTGGTTTCCGAGTACAGGACTGTTGCCCCGTCATCTGGCGTAAGCAGCGTAAACGGTAGGGAGGATGCCGGGGCACCCGCTGTGAACCGCAGAACTTGAAGTGTGATGTGGGGGCATGCCGTGACGGCGGCGAGGTGATTGAGCTGGTCCGCCATGATGGTTCGGTTGCCGACAACGGTGCGTAGGGCTGATTCGTGCAGGATCACCCACAGCAGGGGCGGTGTTTCGCGGTCCATGACATCGCGACGGCGCAAGTGGGCTTCGACCCGCCTCTTGATCTGGTCGTCAGACTCGCGTGGATGAACGGCCCTAAAGGTGCCTTCGGCGTACTCCGGAGTCTGCAACATGCCCATGATCAGTGCGTTGCTGTAATCCTCGATCGCGGTCGCGATCTTCTCCAGATTCAGGTACGGGATGAACCAACTGGGGTGCCCGCCCCTGCTCAGCCGCTCGCGCAGGCGCGCATAAACCCCTGGCGTCTTGGCCACTCTGTCCATGGCCTTCGCGAAGGCGTCCGATGCGAGCACGGCTCCGCTCTCGACCTTGCTGATCTGGGCCTGTTTGTAGTGGAGCACATCTGCGAACGCTTCCTGCGAGAGCCCCAGCGCATCGCGGAGCGCCTTGGCTTCCATCCCGAAGTACTCGGCGCTGTTGGTCGGCCCGACGTCTTGACCAATGGGCTCGTTCACGTGTTCAACTCCGCTTTATTCCAGACCCGTTGGAATGGGGTATGCCCTTTTGAGGCTACTCGCGGACGTCGAAGCTAGGGGGGAAACAAGCAGGACGTGGCGACGAAAGGCGCTGACGTGATCGAACAAGTCCCCGAGCCGCGGGCTCAAGGGGATGACCTTGAAGCGTTGTACGAACTAGTCCGCGCAGGCGGCTTCTGGCGCTTGGCTCCGGATTGGGTGCCGCGTCAATACGCGGAACCGACGCGGGAGTTGACCGAACGGGTGCGGCATGGACTGAGGCGAATGACCACATGAAGAGCGCAGCGCGGGCGGAGCTGGCCCGAATGATCGCGGAAAGGGGCGTCAACGGGGCGCTCCTCGTTTTCACGGACCCTCCGGAGGAGCTTGGCGTGCGGCACCAGGCCGAGGCGGGGGCGCCGGACACGGCGGTGCGGCTGGGTGCGGAGGACGTGTCGGACGGCACCGGAGAGGGGGCGTCATGGGGCGCGTAACCCGGGACGGGCACGTGGCGTGGACGTTCGAGCAGGATCTGAGCGTGCGCCCGGAGTACAGCGCCACGTGCCTCGTCGGTGAGGGGGAGGACTGCGGGGAGGTGATCCGTTCCGTGGGTGTGGAGTGGATCGAGGAGTGGATGCGCCGCCATACGCGGACGACGGGGCACGTCAGTTACCGCCGGGCGGTCGATGACTACGTGACGTTGGAACCAGCCGCCACTCGCTCTGAGACCTGATACTCCTTCACGGCCGAAGCCGGCGCCTCATAAGGAGGGGCCGGCTTCAGCGCGTACGCTCGCGGGCCGCGAAGGCGATGAACGAAGCCCACGCGGTGGGGGAGACGGTGAGGACGGGACCGTACGGTTCCTTGCTGTCGCGGACGAAAACGACGCCGCGCGTCGGAACGACGGCCGATGCCCACTCGACGCATTGGCCGCCGTCGCCACCGCTATAACTCGACTTACGCCAGACCTTTTCATTGAGCATGCTTCTCACGCTCCTCAAGACGGCCCGAGCCGAAGGCCACGGGTGACTGTGCCGTCGAAGACATGGTCTCTCTTGCCGTAACGGGAGGCGACAGCCCGGAAGCGCGCGGCCCGGTCGCGTGTCAGGGGACGCTGGAAGGCTGGTGGGGCGAACGGGCCGTCCATAGTGTTGTGTTCATGATGGATGACACGAACGAAGAACCAAAAGGCGCCACCCGGCGGTCGGCGCTGCGTGGCCTGGGGCTCGCGGCGGGCGGCATGGCGCTGGCCACCGGAATCGGGGCCTCGCAGGCCGCGGCGGCCCCGCGGCGCGGGGCCGTCACTTACGTGCTGGTGCACGGTACTCACAGCGCCGGCGCGTTCTGGATGCCGGTCGCGCGGGAACTGGGGCTGCGCGGCCACCGCGTCATCATGGTGGACCAACCGTGGCACGGCGCGGAGGCTTTCGTGGCGGGGTCGTACCAGCGGCAGGACCTCGCGGCAATGGCGGTCGAGCCCTCCCCGCTGAAGGGCCTCGGGCTGGACGACTACGAGGCGCGCGTGACGGGCATCGTGCGGCAGGCCGCACGGAACGGCCCGGTGGTGCTGGTGGGGCACAGCCTGGGTGGCGTATCGGTCAGCCGGGTCGCCGACGCCGTGCCGCACCTGCTTCAACACATCTGCTACATGGCGGCGTTCTGTCCCAGCCGCGTCCTGCCCACGGCGGACGCCTGCACGGCGGCGCCCGAGAACGCGAACGCCGTCAGCCCGGTGGAGCTGACGGTGGGCGACCCGGACCGGCTCGGGGTGCTGCGGCTGAACTTCCGTACGGGCGTCAGCGGTGAGTTGGCCCTCCTGAAGGAGATGATCTGCGCGGACTATCCCGATGCCGACTTCCGCCGGACATTGGCCGGTATGCAGACCGACGAGCCCGTCGCCGCTTATGCGGGCCGGGCGGTCGGCCGGGCCGACACCTGGGGCCGCGTTCCGCGCACGTATCTGCGTTTCGGCAGGGACCGTACGATCGCCACCGCGCTCCAGGACAGGATGATCGCGGAGGCCGACGCGGCCACACCCGGCAACAGGTTCCGCGTACGCGATTTCCCGGAGGCGTCACACGTCGGGCCTCTGGACCCCACTCCGGTCGCCGACGCCCTGGACGCGCTGGCAGGGCAGGGGGCCGGTTAGGGGGCCGGGGCCGCCTGGCCGGGGCCCCCGTAAAACGTAAAAAGGGGCCCCGACTGGTCACGAACCGTCCTCGCCCGACCGTGCCAGGTACGCGTGGTTGTCCTCGATGAGGCCGTCCAGCGCGTCCCTGGCGGCGGCGAGGCCGTCGATGGCCTCGGACAGCCGGGCCCGCTCGCGGCCCATGATCTCCAGAGCCTGCCGCGCCCGGTCCACGTTCGGCTCGGCCATGCAGGGGGCCATCTCGGCGATGGTGCCGCTGGACATGCCCGCCGCCAGAAACGCCTGTACGAGGCGCACCCGCTGGACGTGCTCGTCTTCGTAGTGGCGCTGTCCGCTGGGCGAGCGGGAGCTGACGAGCAGGCCCTGCTCTTCGTAGTAGCGCAGCGACCGACGGCTGGCTCCCGTGCGGGCGGACAAGTCACCGATCCGCATGCCGAACCCCCCTCATGATCCTGGGCCACTTGCCCCTGACATTGATGTGAGCTTTTAGGTTAACTCCATGCTGAAGCTCATCTTCATGATCAACCGTGTCGAGGGAATGTCGTACGAGCGTTTCGTCGAGTACCACCGGGACCGGCACGCGCCGCTGTTCACCTCCATCCCGGAGGCGGAACGCTACGTGCGCAAATACACCGTGTCCCACCCCGTCCCCGCCGTGAACTACCCGCGCCGGGCCTACGACGGCCTGACGGAAATCTGGTTCGAGAACTGGGAGGACCACGATGCCTTCTTCGCCTCCGAGAACTACCGGACGCTGGTCAACCCCGACGAAACACGCTTCATCGACAGGGACTCGGTGGCCGTGATGGTCACCGAGGAGAAGAAGGTCATCTGACGGGCCGAAACGGCCTGGCCGGGAGGGCCGGCACCGCGCGGTGGTGAACGGCGCCGGTCGGCCGCAGCCGACCGGCGCCGTTCGGCGCAATGGGACGGTCGTGGCGGGGGAGCGGGAGTTACGGTGGTGGGGCAGTGCTACTCGCCATCTGGTAATGGGAGAAATCCGGTGGAGGATCTGAATTCCCTGGCCGATGAACACTTGGCCGCGGCGCGGTCCGCCGAGCACGGGCGCAGTGCCCGTTTGGTCGTGCACGACGGCCCATTGCGGCAGAGCGTCATCGCGCTGGCTTCGGGTGCCGTACTGGACGACCACAACGCGCCGCCCTCCGCGAGCCTCCAGGTGCTACGGGGCCGGGTGCGGCTGACGGCGGATTCCGGGGACCGGGAACTGGCGGCGGGCGCGCTGCACGGCATCCGGCAGGAGCGGCACGGGCTGGTGGCGCTGGAGGACGCGGTGGTATTGCTGACGGCGATCACGGCCGTCGGGTGGCCCCCGGAGGACACGAGCGTGACGGTCGCGTAGCCCCATCGTAGCCATCGGCGCGCGGGTGGCCGTGGCGACCTGTGGGGGCCTTGGCGACCCGTGCGCGGGGGGCGCGGCGGCCCGGCCGCGGCCGGGCACGGGGGGGGGAAGGCGGCCGGTCACGGGAGGGGAAGCCGGCCGGCCACGGGGGGAAGGCGGCCGATCAGGCCGTCGGTTGCGCGCCCCGCTACGCGACCCGCGCGGCGATGGCCCGGGCGCACTCCATCGACTCGGTACGTGTGGTGTCCACCTCCAGGTCGTAGACGACGCCTTGGTGGACCATTTCCGCCTGCTGTGCGGCCATCCCCGCCATCCGATCGCCTCGCGCGACCTCGCGCCCCGCGGCCACCGCGCTCTCGCACCGGACGCCGACCCACAGGACCCGCAGCTCACGCAGGGCCTTCTGCCACCGCTGCTGCGACTCGGCTCCGCCGAGGAATACCTCGTCGACGATGACCCGGGCTCCCGTACGGGCCATCGCGGCGACCCCCTCGATCCACGCCTCCTCCAGCCTCCGGAACTCCGGACCGACGACCACCCCTCCGTCCGGAGCGAACGCGATCCCGGCGTCCGCCTCCAGCAGGGGCCCCGGCAACGCGGCGATCAGCGTGTCGGTCCCGAGCGCCAGCCACGCATCCGGCAGGACCGCTTGCAGACACCGGGCGATCCCGGACTTCCCCGAGCTGGAACCACCATTGAGAACGATCACGTCAGTCATCACCGCGCCACGGTAGAGGCACCTCCCGTCATGCCCGAAACGAATTTCCGCGGCGGCGCCCCGCCCTCTGCCCGCCCCCCGCAGGCCCCCCGCAGGCCCCCGGCGGGGGCAGGCGGCGGGCGCGCGGGTCCAGCGGTCACCCTCCGGCCTCGGCGAGAAGGACGCGCGCCAGCTCACGCGGCCGGCCGCTGACCCGCCCGTATGCCCCGTTTCTCCGCGAGGCCGGACAGCGTCACCGGATGAACGCCGTGGCCGGCCGCGCGCAGGGGCGGCACCACCTCGTCCCACGCCCACTTCCCGAGCCGTGCACCCGCGACCAGCACGAAATTCGCCATGAACGCACCGTAGCGGCACCCTCTGACAAGATCCGAGGATGGAGATCACCGACGTTACGCGTGCGATCGCGGCCGCGACTTCGATCGCCGTGTCGCTCGACCTGCCGGCCGACGACGCTGTCGTTCTCCACAACTCGAACAAGCTGGCCCTGCGGCTGACGCCGTGCGATGTCTTCGCCCGGGTGGCCCCTGGGGGAGAGGAGAGCGCCGCACGGTTCGAAGTCGAGTTGGCGCGGCGGCTAGCCGGGGCCGGGTGCCCGGTGTGTCCCTTGGAGGTTCGGGCGGACCCGCGTACGTACGCGCGTGATGGCTTCGCCGTGACGCTGTGGACCTACTACGAGCCCGTGAGCCCTCGCGTCTCGCCGGTCGACTACGCCAAGGCGCTGGAGCAGTTGCACGCCGGCATGCGCGAGGTCGATGTGCCGGGCCCGAGGTTCACGGACCGGATCGCGGAGGCGCAAGAAGTGGTCGCCGACCCGGGGCGCTCGCCGGAACTGGCCGAGGCGGACCGCGTGTTCCTCGGCGGCAGGCTGGCGGGCCTGCGCCGGGCGATCGAGGAGCGCGGCGCCGTGGAGCAGTTGCTCCATGGCGAGCCGCATCCCGGCAATGTCCTCAGCACGAGGAACGGACCGTTGTTCATCGACCTTGAGACGTGCTGCCGTGGACCCGTCGAGTTCGATCTCGCCCATGTTCCCGAGGCGGTCTGCGCGCACTACCCCAGCGTCGACCAAGAGCTGCTGGCCGAATGCCGACAACTCGTCATCGCGATGGTCGCCGCGTGGCGGTGGGAACTGGGCGACCAGTTCCCGAACGGGAGGCGATTCGGCGCGGAACTTCTGCGCTCGCTGCGCCAGGGCCCTCCTTGGCCGGCCCTCGACACCATGAACGGATAGGTGACGGGGAGGGGACGGGGACGACGGGCCGGTCGGTGGCTCGCGATGTGTCCTTCACAGACCGAACCAGTGGCGCAGGACGCGCGCCGCGATGTCGTGCGTACGGTGTTCGGAGAACGTGTGGTGGACCCATTCGGGCGCGGTGTTGATCTCCAGAATGGCGGCGTTGCCCTCGGGCGGCCTGTGCGGGGCGGCGCATATCGCGTCGATGGCGAGGATGTCCGTAGCGAAGAGCTGGGAAATGGCGGACGCCCACGCGTGGAATCCCGGGTGCAGGGAGTCCGAAACGTCGACGGCGCGACCGCCCTTCGCCAGGTTCGCGGTGTTCTTGAGCCGGACCACGCGGCCCGCCGCCGGTGCGTCCCCCGGTTCGAGCCCTTGGCGGTGGAGGAGGGCTTCTGTCTCGGAGTCGACGGTGAGGCGGTTGCTCGGATTGAGGGCACGTATTTCGGCGTCGTGCTTTTTGATGAGTTCGGCGAGCGGGGTCTGCCCATCACCGATTACGGAGGCGGGCTCGCGCACGCAGGCGGCGACGAGTTCGCCGCCGATGAGCTGGATACGCAGATCGCGCCCGTCTACCCGCTCTTCGACGATCCAGTCACGGAAACGGTGCCGCCACGTGTTCATGTGGGCGGCGACGGCCTCGGCGCTGTCGAGCCCCATACGGACGGCGTCGCCGTGCATTCCGGCCCGTGGTTTGACGACCACCGGGTCCCCGTCGAGTTCGGCGAGGGCTCCGGCGGCGAAGGCGAGCGCGCGGCCGTACGAGCTCTCACCGTCCTCACCGTCCTTACCGTCCTCGGGGTCTTCGGGGTTCTCGGGGCCCTTGGCTTCCTCGGCTTCCTCGGCTTCCTCCGCCAATTTCTCGGCTTCTTCTCCGTATATGCCCTCGTCCATGCCCTCGGCCGTGTCCTCCGGGCCGCAGTCGAAGGCGAAGGCGCAACCCTTCGGCGTGGTGAACCCGGCCCGGCGCAGCAGTTGTTTGGTGGCGTGTTTGTCCTCGGTGAGGAAGAAATCCCGGGCGCGGAGCTGATCGTCATAGCGCCCCTCCAGCACGGGTATGGACTTCGTGCCATGCCGGTAGACCACCAGGTCGATACCGAGTTCGGCCATGCGGTCGTGCACCTCGATGCCCAACTCCTGGGCCGCGCGCATGAGGTGGACTTGCCGCATGTGCCTACGGGGCTGGATCAGGTGAGGGCGGGGCGCCGGTCCGTACGGCTCGTACGTACGGGTCCGGCGTATGGGCCCTTGCGCGGTCATCGGGCGGGCCTGGTGAGGAGAATGCCGGCGAGCTGGTCCATGTGGTTCTGCATGAAATCCCGCATGACGCCGACATCGGCCATGTGGCCGCGCGCCGCGTAACTGGCGCCGGTGAGCATGCCGGTCTCTGGGCCGAACCACGGTTCCGAGAAATCCGGATACAGCGGGTCGACGCGGAAGGAGCTCTCGGCGTCATCGGAGCCCCGCTCCAACGCTGTGAAATCGTCCTCCAGCCACAGCGCGACGTTCCCGACGAAGTCGATTCCGCTACGGCCGAGGAACGCGCCCTGACCGCGCACCGGGCGCGGGCTGCCACGGCGAAGGCCCACGTCGAATTTGTCGAGCATGGCCGCCACCCGGCTCACTCCGCCGAATTCCTGGTCCAGGAGGGCGTGGAACTGTTCCTCGGAGATGAGTGAGGCGCCGGCCCAGTTCGCGTAGGCCACGGCCTCGTGCCTGCTGACCTCCACCGGCCAGTCCCACGGCATTTCCGTGTCCTCGAAGATGCCGCGATACCGGTAGCCGCCGGGACCGGCCCCCGGCAGCCAGGAATGGGGGTGGCCTCCGCTCACCCGCTCCAGATACAGCCGCGCACCGTGCGTCGTCCACAGGCCGGGCTCTTCATAGCCGCCGGCTCTGACGAATTCCAGGAACTGGCCGTTGGTCACCGGGTGCGGCGCGACCTCGAAGGGGTCGACCGTCGCCGCGCGGCGGCCGTATTCGTTGTCCCACCGGAACCGGCCGGTTTCCGGCTGATCGTCCCCGAACACGACCGAACCGCCCCGGCAGAGCACGTAATCCCTGCCGGGCTCCGCCACCACCGCGCCTCCGTCCCGTTGCGTTCCCATGGCGGGCCAGCCCTGGGGCGTGCCTTTCAGCCTGGGCGGCAACAGACGAATGAGGGGGAGGGACGTGTGCAGGTGAATGTTCTCGTGCTCGATGCCCATGAGCAGGGCCCGCAGCGGCGAGGTCGGGGCGAGAACCGCCGGCAGCGGTACGGTCTCGATCGTCCGCAACACGATGTCGCGGACCGTCTTCCGGTAGGACCACACATCATTCGGGTCGGGCCACTCGGTGAGCCGGGCCAATTCGTCGGGGTCCTCGGGGGAGACCCCCTGCTCCATCCGCTCGTCGAGTTCGCAGACCCCGCCCCCGTCCACCATCCCGACCAGTTTGAGCTTCTGGATGTAGAACGACGCGGTGTGCCCGAGATAGAAGACGAGAGGCAGCCTGAACGGATGCACGCGGACGCCGAACGCCTCCTTCGAGTCGGCGACTCCGCGAAAGAGGGTTTCGTACGTATCCCACGTGTCCACGAAGTAGCGCGCGAGCCGGTCCCTCGACCAGCCGCCACCCAAAGGCGCCGGGGCTACGGGCCGGGCGGCGGAAGAAGCGTTCACCATCGATTCTGGGTCCTTCCGGAAGTACTGCTGCTGCTACTGCTGCTGCTGCGATCCATCGCGCCCCGCCCGTGCCGGATATCCCGCCCATGCCGAATACCCCGGCCGCGCTGAAAATCCTGGGCGCGCCGAAAATCCTGGGCGCGCCGAAGACCCTGGGCGCGCCGAATTTCCCGGCCGCCGCCGTCGAGGTCAGGCGTCCGGGTGTGCGGGCCTCTTGAGCTGCCATCCGCTTCCGCCGCACGTTTGATGTGGCGGCGGAAACCGGTGCCCTTTCACATCAGTGCTGTACTCGTGCCCCTGTCCGCAGTCGCACTCGTAGATCCCCGACCGAGGCACGATCTCGCCCGGGTGATAGATCCGCCCATCGTCTGCATCGCTCATAACGCCAGATATAAAAGCCGCGCGAACCCGTCGCCACCGGGGAGACGCAGCCAGGTGACCTCACCGGCGCGGGGAAGCGGGGGAGCGGGGGAGCGTCGTCCCCCCTCCTCGTCGAACCTCCCGTTGTCAGACCCCCTCGGTACGGTCGGCGTATGAAAGCTAGAGGAACCTTCACCGTCAAATCGTTCGTCCCGGCCGAGCTGAAACTGAAGCCGGAGTCCGAGCCTGAGCCGACGGCGCCCACCGGCACGCCGGTCGGCGTGGCGACGATAGAGAAGAGCTTCGAGGGAGAGGTCGTCGGGCGCTCGGTGACCTTGTTCACGGCCGCGTTCGACCAGGAGGCCGGCGTGGGCACCTACGTCGCCATGGAGTCGTTCGAGGGCTCGCTGCACGGTCGGCGCGGCGCCTTCAACTTCGCGCACTCGTCGACGACATCGGGCAGCGACCGCAACGCCGAGTTCTTCACTATCGTCCCTACGAGCGGCACGGGTGAACTGGCGGGAATCGCCGGCACCGGCGGCATAGCCATTGACGCCGACGGCACGCACCGCATCTGGTTCGACTACCAGCTCGGCTGACGGCTCGCCCCCCCGCGCGCTCCGCCCTCCGCCCTCCACCCCCCTCGCCCTCCGCTCTCCGTCCGCCGCGCTCCGTACGGAGGAGCGGGGCCCGTGCCCGTACCGGCTTCCGTGGGTTTGAACGTTACTCGGCTGAGGAATGAATTACTCATGCGAGTAACAGAAACAGATGGAAGGAACGAGGCAGGAGGACCGTCGGCCGGGGCGTCCGAGCGGTCGCTCGCCGCGAGCGCCCGGCGGGCGCAGATCGTGGCGGCGGCCATCGAGACGCTGGCCGAGAGCGGCCACGGGCAGACGACGTTCGCGCGGATCAAGGAACGGGCGGGGATCTCCAGCACTCGGCTGATCTCCTACCACTTCGGTACCAAGGGGGAGCTGATGGACGCCGTACTGGAAGAGGTGGGGTTACGCGCCCAGCAGGCGATCTCGCAACGCGTCGCGGGCGAGACGTCGGCGCTCGGGGCGCTCACGGCCCGCATCGAAGCCCAGGTGGAGTGGGCCGCCCGCAACCCGTCCTCGGTGCGGGCGATGGCCGAGATCTGTCGGAACGAGCGGGACGCGGAAGGCGTGCTGCGCCACGGCACGGAGGTCACGGCGCGCGCCAACGTCGACGCGCTGGAGCCGATCTTGCGCGCAGGCCAGGAAAGCGGGGAATTCCGGCAGTTCGACACGGGCCTGATGGCCCTCACCCTGAAGTCCGCGATCGACGCCGCGATCGTCCGCATGGCCCGCCCGCCCCGCCTCTCCCTCCCCCAGTGCGTCCGGGAACTGACCACCCTGGCCCGGCTCGCCACAAGGCGGGAGCCGTGACCGCCGCCCGCGCCGGACGCCCCGGCGCCCGCCGTCGCCTGCTGCCCCAACTGATCGTCGACGTGGGCGCGCCCATCGCCCTCTTCTACGTGCTGCGCGGGCTCGGCGCGAGTACGTTCGCCGCGCTCCTGGCCGGCGCGGTGCTGCCCGTGGCGACCGCGGGGGTGTACTGGCTGCGGGATCGCCGGCTGGAGGGGGTGGCGGCCTTCATGGCGGTGGTGATGCTGCTGGGGCTCGCGGTCTCGCTGATCAGCGGCGGCACACGGTTCATGCTGGCCAGGGACGGCTGGGTGACGGCCGCCGCCGGCCTGTGCTTCCTCGGCTCGATACGGGCCCGGCGCCCCCTGGCCTACCTGGGCGCCCGCCCCTTGCTGGAAGGCCGCTTCCGTTCCGACGGCACCCCTTGGGAGACCCTATGGGCCGACGAGCCGGCCTTCCGGCGCATATGGCGGATCTCCACGGCCATCTGGGGCATCGCCCTCCTCGCCGACGCCATAGCCCGCATCGTCATCTCGTACACACTGCCGGTCGACGTCGTCCCCGGCCTCGGCGGCCTGCTCTGGCCCGTCACGATGGTCCTGCTGCAACTCGTGAACGGTGTCTACTACCGCGCCGCGGGCCTATGGCGCATGACATCCGGCTACGGCCGCCAGCCCGCGGGAGCGGAAGCGGAAGCGGTGCCGTCGGCCGCGTCGACCGAGACATCCGCGTCGACCGAGACATCCGCGTCGACCGAGACATCCGCGTCGGCTGCGACAGCGAAGCGACGCTACAAGTGAACGATCTGGTGGTGAATGACCCGGTGGCGAGTGCTCCGATCGTGAATGATCCGGTTGCGGGCGTTTCTGGCGGATGCCACGCTCAATGAGCGCGTTCAGCGGGTGATGAGCGGCCGATCCAGGCCCTCTCCACCGCGAACTCTGTGGGGGACCGCACACCTAGGCCGACCTAGGCATCGGGAGCGAAACGATGACGGACCCCATTGGCCCCACCATGGCCGGCGGCCATCAGCCGATCGACAGCGAGGACGGGTACCGGGCGCTGTTCTACCCGGACGCCAACAACTACGAGCTGATGCGAGAGGGCAAGAACCCCGTCTATTACTGGGTTCCCGACCAGTTGCGGATCGCCCGGCACGGCGGCGAGAAGGGCGACTACAAGTTCAGCCTGCTCCGGTTCGCCGGCGGGGCGGGCACGGCCAAGCCCACCGTCGGCGGAGTCCTCGGCCTGACCACGACGGGCAGCATCCCCGCGGCGGCCATGGAGCGGCTGCAGAAGAAACTCATCGAGAAGATCACCTCGACCAGCAGCAACAACGGACTGTGGAACCCTCAGGGGCGGGAGCCGATGTTCCGCCCCGTGACGCTGCTCGCCAGCACGGCGAACATCTCCGATCTGAAGTTCACCCAGACCGGGCTGCGCCACTTCGTCCAGGACAAGAAGACGAAGAAATTCGAGTTCCGCACCTCCGGAATGCTGGGCAAGGGCAACCGCGAGAAAATCGTGAAGGGGCCGACCAAGAAGGACGAGGGCATCGGCGACTGGTACTGGGTCCTCCAGGGCGCGGGCGCCGCGTCCATGGACCCGACATCGGAGCACGCCTTCACCGCCCTGCTGGGCAGGGGGCCCGCGGCGATCCTGTACGACACGTTCAAGGGCGCGAGCACCGTCATCTACGCCAGTCTCGTCATGGACCTCCAGATGTGGACGCCGAAGATCAAGCTGTCCGTCAAGGGGGAATGGAAGAAGATCTACGATCACTTCAGCGCCCATGCCAACGCCCACTACCTGTGGACGAGCGCCGATATCAGGTACCAGCTCAACAACACGGACCTCAAGGGCAAAATCTCGGTGGAGATCTCGCCGATCGGCAGTTTCCCCGGCTCGGCGGATATCGCCAAGTATCTGCGGGACAAGTCCGATCTGGTCCTCGACCGCTTCACACAGGAAGCGCAGCGGATCATCTTCGACCCGGCCCCGGTGGACGAGACCGCGGCCGAGGCGTCCTCCTCCGGCGCCGGAGCCAGCCCGTGGGGCGTGGCCTTCGCGCTGAAGAAGCGGATCGACGAGACCGAGCTGGACCTGGCGTACGAGGAGACGATGCAGTTCTCCCACGTGCAGCAGACCGTCGTCTCCAGTTCCTTGCAGGGGCTGCTGCACGCGATGGCCACGGAGGAGAACGCGGAGGGGAAGTACTTTCCGTCCGTCAACCTGGACGACTGGCCCAAGGAGCTGGCCCGCACCACGGCCCCGATCGCCAGTTGGCAGACAAAACTGTTCCACTCCCTGTCCGTGCAGATCGGCTACCCCGACAAGAGCGGGGCCCTCCTCTGGAAGAACCACGTCTTCACCGCCCCGAACTCCTCGACCGAGCTGGAGAACTGGACGTACACGGTCTTCCAGAAAGCCGAACACGAGGTGGAGAATCCGCCGGCGGGCTGGAAACCGGACCGTACGTTCGTCAAGCGCGCGATCCACTTCAACGAACCCGATCCGTACGACGAGTTCCACATCCGGCGCATCACGGTGCCCGAGGGAATGCTGCAACTCGACAAGGGCGAAAACGGCACTCCGCTGAACGACAGCATCGTGGAGGTCAGGGCCCAGTCCAACACCATCATGGCGGTCTCCGTCCACTTCCGGGGAGTGCTCAAGGAGAACCAGGAAGCGGAACTCACCGTCCAGGCGGTCGACGAGAAGAACCAGCCCATCGGCGAAGAGGCCCGCTTCTACGCCGACGCCGCCAACCTCAGGCAGCCCCGGTCCTGGACTCTCTGCCCGGCACCGTCGCCGAGCCACCGCTACCAGTACAAGGTGACCGTGTACGACTGGTCGGACGGCTCCGAGTGGGTCTCCAAGCGGCCCACGATCAGCAGCGGCCCCCTGCGCGCCCCGATCCTGCCCAAGAGCAGCCAGAACGTGACCTTTCGGTTCCGGGAACGGCAGAAGTGACCGAGCCCCTCGGGCCCACGGAACTCGCCGGCACCCGGACATGCGATGTCGACGGCCACCGCATCGTCTTCTACCCCGACGTCACGAACGCGGCCCGGGCCGGCCACCAGCCGCCCACCTTCTACTGGCTGCCGGAACGCCTCTACCTGGGCCGGGACCAAGGAACGTACGACTTCTCCTTCACCCGCTGGGCGCGGAAAGCCGCCGCGGACGGCAGCGACGTGGCGGGAGAAGTGCGCTTCTCCCTGATGAACGGACTGCCCCCGGACGCCGTGGACAAGGCCATCAGCCAGCTCTACGAGAACTCCGGGTCGGACAGCTCCAACCCGTACTGGCAGCAGCTCTACTGGTCGCGCGAGGACTACCGCCCCCTGACCTTCCAGTACACCCACACCACGCTCTCCAACATCGTGGCGCGAGCGGAGCCCGTCCACCGTCGCCTGGCCGGCTCGGACGTCTGGTACTGCGAGAAACAGGGCGCGACCACCGGCCCCCTCTCGGTGCTGGACCGGCGTTCCTACACCACGCTCATGGGCCAGGGGCACACGGTGCACTTCCGCGCCGCGATCTGGGACAGACACGAGCCGGTGACGGTGAACCGGACCATCGGCATCCAGTTCGCCGCGCCCGTCCAGACCTTCACCCTGGACGGCTCCTGGTCCGCCATCCGCGCGGCGCTGGGCCGCCACACCCGCGACGCCGCGGGGCACCTCACGCTCGCGGGCATCAGGGAGGCCGTGGCCCAACTGCGCGCGGCCGGCGAACTCGCCGTGGACTGCACCCTGGACGCCACCACCCCGAGCGACCCGGCCTTCCTCGACCGCCTGCTCAACCACAGCGGATGCGTGGCGGCCCGATTCCTCGACGCGGCCCGGACGGCCGTACTGAACGCCCCGGAGAACCGGCCCACGGCCCTGGCCAACGACTGCGACGGCCCGCCCAACCCGTGGGGCAGCCCCTGGCGGCTCGTCCCGGAGAACCCGTCGGGGAGCATGGCGGACCGGATCGGAAGCGCCTTCACCTACCTACGCCCCCTGACAGTCGCCACCCGGTTCACGGCCGAGACCGACGCCCTGCGAGCCGCGCCCGCCACGTACTTCTTCGTCAACTATCCGGAAGACGGCGAAAAGACCCTGCAACGGGTCTTCCGCCCCGTCCTCCCGCGCGACAACCCCGCCATCGCCGCGGTCTCCGTCCGCTGCGGCTACCCGGACCGATCCGGCGCCCTCCAATGGCAGGGACGCGAATTCCCCCAGCCCACCGACCCGGCCGAACCGCTCCCGGCCTGGACCTACACCACACGCCGGCTGGCCGCCCACGAGGTCACCAACCCGCCGCCGGGCTGGGAACCGGACAAGACCTTCGTCAAACGCCAGGTCCGGCTCCGCCCGCGCGCCGAGACCGACACCGCGTACCGCGTCGTCCGCAACGACACCCCGACGGACGACATCGCCATCGACCCGGAGGCGGACGGCCGGCTCGCCAACGACATCGCCGTCGACATCTCCGCCGGCATGCTGCCCCACCTGGACCTTTTCCCTCTCAGGCTGCTGTGGAACCCGCGCGCCGACCAATGGGTGACCACCGAACTGGAGACCACGGACGCCGCCGGCCGCCCGGACGGCCTCCCGGCTGCCACCTTCACCTGGCGCGCCACGGACACCGCGGAGCCCCGCCGCTGGATGGTCTTCCCCCGCTCCCGCCCCTTCCCCGCCTGCTTCCGCTACCGCGCGACGCTCCACCTCGGCCCGACGGCCTCCGTGACCTCCGCCTGGCGCCGCTCCCGCGGCAGCGGCCCCCTCCACATCTTCGTCCCGGCCCCGGAAACCGCCGCCGAGGTCTCCATGGCGCCGGACAGCGCCCACCCGCCTCCGAAAAACGCGCAAGGAGAGTGGCGATGAAGCACAAGATCGAGAAGACGATCATTCCGGGGTCCGGGCGCAGAGTGGGTGAGGAACTGCGTCAGGGAAAGACCGGCAAACAGATCGAGAAACTGGTCGAGGACAAGGACGGCCAGCCGGTCTATAAGATGAAGGTCGGCTGGGCCGACCTTCGGGAGTACACCGCGCCAAATCTCGCGCTCAGGCCCGCGGACAAGACGCTGGAGATCTGGCACCCGGAAGCCCGCCCCAGTTGGTACTGGGACCTGGTGGCCGGCGCCGTGGCCAAGATCAAGGACGCGGGGCCGGCCGATCTGGACCGCCTGCGGGCCGCCTACACCGCGCTGTTCGCCGCCCTTAAGCAGAAGCACGTCTCGCTGGACGTGAAACTGCTGCCCGACTGGCAGAACAAGCTGCACAGACTGTCCAAGGACAACGTCGTCCACATGTGCGCCCTCACGGACAAGAGGAACTACCACGCGAGCCATGCGAACCAATTCGAGACGATCTACCAGAAGATCACCGCGGAGAAGTTCGTGAAGGACCTGGCGGACGAGAAGGCGGCGGCACAGGACACGTTGAAGAAACACTTCGACGACTGCGTGAAAGACCCCGGGACCGCGCGGAAGACCTACGACAAGTACCCCGCCGTCAGCCGCAATGGTGTGGTCTGTGTCCGCAAAGAGGTGAACAGCGTCCCCGTCGATGACGACCTCTCCCTCGTCATCGACAAGAAGAACGACAAACCGGCCTACCGGCATCTCCTCGCGCACGAGTTCATGCACGCCCATTCAGCGAACACCAAAGGTCTGCAAGAGGCGTACGAAACGTACGGCGAAGGGGCCGACGAGGCGCTCACCGAAATCTTCGGCAGGATGGTGACGGACATCCTCTTCGCCAAGGACAAGGGGCTGACGGCCACCTCCGAGAAGGACAAGGAAACCATCGCCCAAGGCGTCCACTACAACGTGTGGCCGAAGGACGTCAATCCGGCCGACGACGTCCGGAGCATCTTCAAGGGCGGCCTGCGCTACGGCCCCGAGATCTGCTGGCTCGTCCACGCCTACCGGGACGAGAAGACCCCCGAGGGCCAGCCGCCCACCAGAGTGGACGAGTTCCCCCTGGCCCTTCTCCAGGCGTACTTCGTCCCCAAGAAAAAGAAGGGGAACAAGTCCAAGTGCCCGATCCAGATCCCCTTCGTCTGCAAACGGATCGCCAGGATGCGAGCACGACGCCGGAACGCCGCTTGACCGCGGCCGAGCCGTCCGCCGCCGCTCGCATGGCGGAGGCCCTGGTGCCGGCCGAGCCGGCGAGGGGCGGCGGCATTACCCGGGCGTTAGCGGTGCGGTAGTTGCGCGGTAGCGGGCTCGGACAGGGTGGTTGGCGTACCGAGAGACCACCTCGCCGACCGATCCGGGGGACCCGCGATGAACGCCGACACCACTGTCCGCAAGGCCCGTCGCCGTACGCTGAGCGTTGCCGCCGCGGCGGTGACGGCGGCTGCCGCCCTGTCCCTGACCGCCTGCTCCGGCGCGGACAGCGGTACGAACGCGGCGGGCGCCGGCGCGCAGGCGGCGGCACAGGCGGACGCCGCGGGGTCCTCCGGTGGCGCGCACGGGGCCGAGCGTCAGGCGAGTACGGGCGCGAAGGGCGGTGCCGGAGCGAAGGCCGGTGCCGGAGCCCAGGCGATGGACCAGCAGCCGAGCGGCGTGCACACCGCCCGCGGCGGCGCGAAGGCGGGCGCGGGCAGCCGGCGCTGCCACACCTCCGGCCTCAAGGCGGCCTTCGCCACCGGCGAGGACGCCGCCCCCGACCCGAACGCGAGCGGCGCCACGACCACCAGCGTCGTGGTGACCAATACCAGCGGCCGCACCTGCGAGATCGGCGGCTTCCCCGGCGTGGACCTCAAACCCGACGCGGGCGGCCCCGCCTGGTCGTTGGCCCGCTCCTCGGCACGGCACAGCTCGATCACCCTCCACCCCGGCGACAGCACCGACTTCACGATCAACCTCGGCATGGCCAAGGAGAACGAGGAGGGCTCCTGGAAGCCCGCCACCGTCGCCGTCACCCCGCCCGACGAGACCACCGCGCTGACCCTGAAGTGGCCCTGGGGCCCGCTCGTCCACCAGGACGGCGCCACCCACCCCGCCACCTTCGTCAACCCCATCGGCTGACCGGCCCAGCCGCCCCGCCCCCACTTCCGTCGGTCTCGCGGCCGGCACCGCGGCGGTCGCCATCCCCCTGACCGCCACCCTCGCCTCCGCCGCCGCGCCCCCGGCGACGCTGAACCACCTTGGAGGCGCGGTGAGCCGCCCCCCACGGCCGCCGCGCCGAACCGCCCGCTGCCCCGGTACGTACGTACCGGGGCAGCGGCCTTTTTGTGCGGGTCCGACCCCTTGCGCGGAGCGCGTGTGGCACGCCAACGGGACGTGAGTGAAGCGTTTCCAGGACGTCAACGACGCCGGGAACAGTGGTGTGCAGAGGGCGGGAACGGCCGAAGGAGAGCCCCGCCCGACACGAGACGCAGGGGGAACCGATCATGCGTACTTCCCGAATCCGCAACATCACCCTCGCCGCCGCCACCGCCGCGCTGGCCCTGGGCGGCCTGACCGCCTGCGGCGGTGCGGACAACGGCTCGAAGGCGGCCGGCGGCGACAGCGCCGGCACGGCGCAGAGCCGAAGCGCCGCCTTCACCGGCGGCGACCAGGCCGGTACGGACCGGGCCGCCAACGGCAGTGACAGCGCCGGCGGCAGTGACAACGCCGGCGGCAGCGGCAGCCAGAAGGCCGCGCGCTCGGCGACGGCGGCCGGCGCGAGCCAGTGCCGTGGCGACGAGCTGCTGGTCACGGCCGTACACCGGTTCGCCGGCGAACAGGGCGACCACCTGCTGCTCACCGCCTCGAACAAGGGCGACAAGCCCTGCTGGGTGACCTCGTACCCGTCCGTGAAGCTCGGCGGCGACGTCGACCGCGCCGCCCTGCCCCACTCGAAGAAGGACGCCCCCGGCGGCTCCCAGCGCATCACCCTCCAGCCCAACGGCAAGATCTACAGCGCCGTCAACCTCTTCGACTACGGCTCGAAGCACCACACCGCCGCCTCCCTCGCCCTCGCCCTGCGCGACGCCAACGGCCACGAGGGCCCCGCCTACTCCGTCGCCCTCAAGGGCGACAAGCCCCAGTTCGCCTGGAACGAAGCCGACGTACTGAACTGGAACACCAAGAAGCCGTACGACTTCTGACCCCGGGGCCGCCGGGTCGCCCGGCCCCCGGCCCCCATCGGCCCCGGCCCCCATCGGCCCCGGCCCCCATCGGCCCCCCGCCCCCTCGCCGTCGGACTCGGAGTACCCGACAGAGGCCGGGCGGGAAAAGTCGGGTGGATGGGGGCGGGGGCGGTGGAGGGTGGGGGGTATGGATGACGAGAACGGTGACGAGAACGTGGTGTCGGGCTTTCTCCGTGATGGGTTCGTGAAGCTGGAGGGGGCGGTCGCGCCGCGGGTGGCGGCGGATTGCGCGCGGTTGCTCTGGCGGGAGACGGGGTGCGACGCGGGGGACGCGTCGACGTGGACGCGGCCGGTGCACTGGGTGGGCGGCATGGCGCAGGGGCCGTTCGCCGCCGCGCCCAACTCCCCCCGGCTGCACCGCGCGTACGACCTGCTCGTCGGGGCGGGGCGCTGGGAGCCGCGCTACTCGCTGGGGACGTTTCCGCTGCGCTTCCCGCACGAGGAGGAGCCCGACGACGCGGGCTGGCACATCGAGGGGAGCTACCTGCCGGAGGGGGAGGGCGGGGGCGATGGCTGGTACTTCACCAATCTGCGCTCCCGGGGGCGGGCCCTGCTGATGCTGTTCCTCTTCAGCGAGGTCGGCGAGCAGGACGCCCCGACCCGCATCCGGGTCGGCTCGCACCTCGACGTGCCGAAGGTGCTGGAGAAGTACGGCGAGGACGGGGCGAGCGGGCCGGCTCTCGCGCCCGAGCTGGTGGCGGCGTCCGACCACCGGCCGCTCGCCCTCGCCACCGGGTCCCCGGGCGATGTCTTCCTGTGCCACCCGTTCCTGGTCCACGCGGCCCAACCGCACCACGGGGTGCGCCCGCGCTTCATGGCCCAGCCGCCGCTGATGCCGGCCGTACCGTACGAACTGGAGCGGGCCGATGGCGCGTACTCGCCCGTGGAGATCGCGATCCGTCGCGGGCTGGGGCGGGTCACCCCCGGCGCGGATCGTTATTTCATGGCTTGAAGTAAGCTTCCGCGTGCACTGCGGAGGCTTACTTCACAGCTTGAGAAAAGCCTTAACTCACAGCTTGAGGAAACGCTTAGCTCACAGCTTGAGAAAAGGAAGGGGCCACCGAGCGTGCTGGAGCGGCTGAACCAAGCCATGGCGCACATCGAGCGCCACCTCGACGGAACCCTCGACGTCGCGGAGCTGGCACGCACCGCGGCCACCTCCGAGTACCACCTGCGCCGGATGTTCTCCGCCCTCGCCGGCATGCCGCTGTCGGAGTACGTACGGCGCCGCCGCCTCACCCTCGCGGGCGCCGACGTGCTCGCGGGGCGGGAGACGCTGCTGGAGATCGCGGTGCGTTACGGCTACGGCTCCGGGGAGGCGTTCGCGCGGGCGTTCCGGGCCATGCACGGCATCGGGCCCAGCGAGGCCCGGCGTACCGGCGCCGCGCTCGCCTCCCAGTCCCGGATGGCCTTCCGCCTCACCATCGAAGGGAGCGGCACCATGCGCTACCGCGTCGTGGACAAGGCGGACTTCACCGTCGTCGGGTTCAAGACCCGCGTACCGCTGATCCACGCCGGGCCCAACCAGCAGATCATCGACTTCGTCCGCGCCCTCGACCCGCGGACCCTGGACCGCCTGGAGAAACTGTCGGACCAGGAGCCGCACGGCATCGTCGCGGTCTGCGACGGCGTGGACCCCAGCCGGGCCGAGGGCACCGCGCTCGACTACCACCACGGCGTCCTCACCACCGGCCCCGCCCCGCCGGGCACCACCGCGCTGGCCGTCCCGGCCGGCGCCTGGGCCGTCTTCACCACCTCCGGCCCCGCGCCGCGGGCCATCCAGGAACTGTGGCGGGACGTGTTCACCGAGTGGTTCCCCTCGAACCCCTACCGCACCCGCCCCGGCCCCGAGATCCTGCGCACCGGCCCCTCGCCGGGGAAGCCCGACACCTACCTCCACGCCGAACTGTGGCTCCCGGTGGAGGCCGAGCACCGCTGACCGGCGGGCGGGCCGCGCCGCCGCCCGTTCGCCCCTCGGCATACGGTATACGCGCAGGTGAGAGCGGGTGCACCGGCGGGCGCGGGGCCGTGGACCCGCGAACCTAGGACGCACAGGGCCAGCCAGGGGCGGCGCGGATCGGGGACACTGGAGGGGTGGCCGACAACAACCGTGAACTCGCCGATTTCCTGAAACGGGCCCGCGCGCAGTGCGACCCCGCGAAGGCGGGGCTGCCGCCCGACGGGCGCGTGCGCCGCGTGCCGGGGCTGCGGCGGGAGGAGGTCGCGCGACTGGCGGGGGTGTCGAGCGACTACTACGCGCGGCTCGAACAGGGCAGGCGCATCACCCCGTCGCCCGCCGTGCTCGACGCGATCGGCCGGGCCCTCGAACTGGACGAGGCCGGGCGGGCCCACCTGCGCGACCTCATCGGAGCGCGCGCCACCGCCCCGGCCCGGCGCCGGCCCCGCGGCGTCCAGCGCGTACGCCCCGGCCTCCGCCAGCTCCTCGACGCCCTCGACGGCGAGCCCGTCCTCGTCCTGGGGCGGCGTACCGACATCCTCGCCGCCAACCGGATGGCGCGCGCCCTCTTCGCCGACTTCGAGCGGTTCCCGCCCCGGGAGCGCAATTACGCGCGCTGGATGCTGCTCGACGACGGCGCCCGCGCCCTCTTCGTGGACTGGGAGGACCAGGCGCGCGCCGCGGTCGAGAGCCTGCGGCTGGACGCCGGCCGCGACCCCGACGACCAGGCCACCGCCGAACTCCTCGCCGACCTGCGCGAACGCAGCCGGGAGTTCGACCAGTGGTGGGCGCGCCACCGCGTCCACCAGCGCACCCACGGCTCCAAGCGGCTGTGCCACCCGCTGGTCGGCGAACTCACCGTCGAGTACGAGAGCCTCACCCTCCCCGGGGACCCGGACACGACGCTGTACGTCTACACCGCCGAACCCGGCTCGTCCTCGAAACGCGCCCTCGACCTGCTCGCGAGCTGGACGCTCCCGGAGGTCAGCGGGGCCGTGGCGGACGGAACCGCCGGGGCGGACGAGGCCGGCCGGGGGTAGGGCCGGAAGGGGGTAAGGCCGGAAGGGGGCAGGCCGGGCAGGCCACGTCACGAACGGTCGAGCCCCGCCCGTCACCGGGCGGCTCGGCGTATTCGCGCCGCCTGCACGGCAGTAGAGTGAAAAAGTGACCATACCGTCGGCCGGTCGGCCGCCATTGATCAGCGAAAGTGACCGCGACGCGGCCGTACAGCGCCTCCAAGGGGCGTACGCCGCGGGCCACATCTCGCACGAGGAGCTCGAAGCCCGCCTCGACCAGGTGCTCACCGCCAAGACGCACAGCGAGTTCGTGTCGGGTCTGGACGCGCTCCCGGAGGAGGACCCGGGCACCACGTCCACGATCGCGGCCGCCGGCGGGCGGATCAAGCGGCGCGGCGGATGGCGGGTGCCGCGGAACCTCAAGGTCGAGTCCGCGTTCGGAAAGGTGCGGCTGGACCTGTCCCGGGCGGTCATCGAACACCCGGTGGTCGACATCGAATTGCGGCTCGGCACCGGCAGGGCCACCATCACCGTGCCGCGCGACGCGGTCGTCGACGTCGAGGGGGTGCAGACCGGGTGGAAGGACTCGCTCTACAAGCCCCCGCGCCGCTCCCGCCCCGGAGCCGGCCCGACGATCCGGATCTCCGGGGCCATGGGGTTCGGCCGCCTGACGGTACGTCACGCACGGCGCTGAGGGCCGGGGGAGGGGCGGTTGAGGGGCGGGGCCGGGGCCGCTACTCGGCCGCGGCGCCGGACGGCAGCGGCTTGCCCAGCATGGTGCAGGCCGCCGCGTCGACGAGGGCCTTGTTCGAGACCGCCGCGGACTTCTCCTTGATGCCGAAGTTCGTGCTCGTCAGGACCGCGACGCTGCGCTTGCCGCTCTCGTCGGTGTAGACCTCGCTGGAGTAACCGGGCAGTCCGCCGGTGTGGCCCCACACCGTGCCGCAGGGCGTGTCCACCTTCATCAGCCCCAGCCCATAGCCGCCCCCCTCGGGGTCGGCGACGGTGGTGCGCATCTGCTTCATCTGGGCCTCGGGCAGGAGCTTTCCGGACATGAGCGCGGTCAGGAAGCGCTCCCAGTCCTGCGCGGTGGAGACCATGCCGCCCGCCGCCCCGGCCCAGCTCGGGTCGATGGCCACGGTGTCCACGTTGTTCTTGGGGCGCCCGGGGCCCGCGAACCCGACGCCCTTGGGCAGGTCCACGGTCCCGGAGAGAATCCCCCGCAGCCGCTCCGCGTCCGGCTCGTAACCGGTCACGTGCTGCTTCCCGGACGGCCAGGCGGCGTTCTTCGCGAGGAAGGAGTCCTTCATCTTCAACGGCTTGGTGATCTTCTCCTCGATCAGGTCGGCCATCTTCGTCCCGGTGGCCTTCTCGACGATGAGCTGCAGGGCCTCGTAGTTGGCGTTGCTGTAGAAGTGCTTCTCGCCGGGCGCGGTCGGCGGGTCCTGCTGGGGCGTGATGGCGAGCAGTTCCTCCGGCCGCCAGGTGCGCTTCTGCTGGCCCGTGAGAGAGGGCAGGAACTCCGGGGTCAGCAGAAAGTCGCCGAGGCCGCTGGTGTGGTTGAGCAGCATGCGAACGGTGATGTCCTTGCCGCCCTTGCCCTTCCAGCCCTCGGCCTTTCCGCCCTCGGCCTTTCCGCCCCCGGCCTTTCCGCCCCTGACCTTTCCGGGCAGCCACTTCTCCACCGGGTCGTCCAGTCCGATCTTGTGCTGGGCGACCAGTTGCAGTACGAGCGTGGCGGTGACCGTCTTGGTGTTGGAACCGACCCTGAACTGGTCGTCGGGGGCGATGCGGTGGTCGGACTCCGTCCAGCCGGCCTGCCGCGCGAGTTCCACGGGCTTTCCGTTGCCGCTGTCGACCCGGACGATCACGCCCGTCGAACCCCCGTCCGCCGCCTTCTGGGCGAGCTCGCCCAACCGCTTCTCGGCCGCCGCCCCCTGCCCAGCCGATGTCGGGGCCGATGCCGACGCCGACGGCTTCGCGGACGCCTTCCCCGAGCCCCCGTCGTCGTCCGAGTCCGAGCAGGCCGCGAGCCCCCCGGCCATGCCGGTCACCAAGGCCACCGTCACCGCCCCGCGCAGAATTCGGCGGCGGGTCGACGTTGATATGGATGCGGACATGGCGATTCCCTTCGGCGCATGACAAGTGGTTCCATGCGGCGAGGCCCCCAGATCTGTCCCTCGCGGGCCCCCACGGTGGGCCCCGCCGCACACCAACCATTCAGTCAGGGGCCGACCGCCCGGCACATCGCTCGTTGGCGCGGGCTCACTCGCCCCCGGATCACTCGAAGGAGTGACAAGGCAGGGCAGTGACAAGGCAGGGCAGTGAGCAGGCAGGGAGCAGGTGAGCAGCCGGTGTCAGGCCAGCGTGTCCCGGGCCAGTACCGCCGCCTGCGCCCGGCTCTGGCAGCCGGTCTTCGCGAGCATGCGGCTCACGTGCGTCTTCACCGTGTGCAGGCTGACCACGAGCCGGTCGGCGATCTCGGCGTTGCTCAGCCCGTCCCCGACCAGCCGCAGCACGCCGCGCTCCCGTTCGGTGAGGTCGTTCAGCCGGGCCAGCTCCCGCTCGTTCGGCCGGCGCCGGGTGCTCAGGTGGCCCTCGATGATCCGGCGGGTCACGGCAGGGCTCAGCGCGCTGTGTCCGGCGGCCGCCGCCCGTACCGCCCCCGTCAGCTCTTCGTACGAGCTGTTCTTCAGTAGGAACCCCGCGGCGCCGTCGGCCAGCGCGTCGTCCACGTACTCGTCCAGATCGAACGTCGTCAGCATCAGCGCCTGGCTCCGCCCCGGCCCGAGCAGCCCCCGCCGGCCCAGCTCGGCCAGCGCCCACAGCCCGTTCCGGCGGGGCATGCGGATGTCCAGCAGCAGGACGTGCGGCCGTAGCCGCGCGCACGCCTCGACGGCCTCCTCGCCGTCGCCCGCGGTGCCGACCACGGTGATATCGGCCTGGCTGTCCAGGATCGCGCCCAGGCCGGCCCGGATGATCGGCTCGTCGTCCGCCACGAGCACGCTGATCCCGCCGGCCGCCGGATCGGGCGCGAACCCGGACCCGGACCCGGACCCGGACCCAAACTCAGTCGTACGTTCAGACATCGGCGCTCTCCAACGGCATCGTGGCCACGACCCGGAAACCCCCGTCATCGGTCGGCCCGGCGGTGAGGTCGCCGCCCAGCGCCGTCACCCGCTCCCGCATGCCGGGCAGGCCGAGGCCGACCCCCGCGCCCGCCGTGCCGCGCCGCGTCGCGCGGGTGTTCACCACCTCGCACCGCAGCCGCCCGGCGCCGCCGTCGACGGTGAGCCGGACCGGCGCCCCCGGCGCGTGCCGGCGGGCGTTGGCCAGCGATTCCTGTACGACGCGGTAGCCCGCCAACTGCACCGCGCTCGGCAGGGTCTCCAGCGCCGCCCCCACCCGCGCCTCGACCGTTCCTCCCGCGGCGCGGTGGCTGTCCAGGAGCGCGGCCAGTTCGCCGAGCCCCGGCGTCGGCTGGAGCGGGGCCGCCTCCGCGGGGTCGCGCAGCATCCGCAGCAGGTCGCGCAGTTCGCCGCCGGTCTGCCGGCCCGCCGCCGCCAACCCGTCGACCTGGGTACGGGCCCAGCCGGGCAGTTCGTCGCCGCGGGCGCGCAGGGTCTCCGCGTGCACGACAAGCAGGGTGAGCGAGTGCGCGACCACGTCGTGCATCTCGCGGGCGATCCGGGCCCGTTCCCGCTGGGTGGCCTGCGCCGCCTCCAGGCGCTGCGCGCGGTCCGCGTCGGCCACCCGGCGCTCGGCCGCGGCGAGCAGCGCCCGCCGGGTACGGGCGACGAAGCCCATCACCCACGCCAGCGGCATCGGGGCCAGGGCGGCGAGGATGTCCAGCCGGCCTTGGTATTCCCGGGCCCCGGCGGTCGCCCAGTTCACCCACAGGCCGGCCGCGATCAGCGCGCAGCCGCCGAGTACGGCCGGCACGGTGCGTACCCAGCTCGTGCAGTAGCAGCCCAGGCTGTAGAGCAGCACGGCGAGCGGCAGGAAGACCATCGGGGTGAGCTTGGCGTCCTGGCCGGCGCTGCCCACCAGCGCCACCACGAGCGCGCACAGGCCGGTGACGAAGGCCGTGGCCGGCAGCCGGCGGCGCAGCAGCAGGATCACCGCGGTCACCGCCTCGTAGCCGGCGAGCGCCGCCCACGCCGGCCCGGAGGAGTCCACGTACGGCTGGGACAGCAGGGGCGGGAGGACCGTCAGCGCGACCAGCCCGGCATCGGCGCTCCACCTGGGCCACGTGCCGGTGCCCCGCGTGTCCCCCGTGCTCCCCGCGCCCCAGGCACCCTCGACTGCTGCTTTCATTCGAACAAGATTAAGAGCTGACGTACCGCCCTTCGTCACTCCAAAGAGCGACTCCGGCCCTCTCAGCCCCTCAACGCGGCGGCCTCGTCGCGATCGCGTCGTCCGTCGGCTTCTTGAAGGCGGCGAACAGCAGCGTCACCGCGGACCCCGCCACCGCCCAGGCCGAGAGCACCAGCAGCGGCCCCGTGACCGCGTTGCCCCGGAAGTACGCGATGGAGCGCGCCGTCCAGGTGCCCGCGCCCGGCGGCAGGGCGGGGCCGATGGCGCGCCAGAAGCCCGGCAGCAGCGGGTAGGGGTAGGCGCCGCCCGCGCTCGGGTTGCCCAGGACGACGACGACCGCGATGGCGAGGCCGATGCCGACGATGCCCGCCAGCCCCTGGAACGCCAGCGTGGTGGCGCCGACCGCGAAGACGACCAGGGCGCCGAGCCCCCACAGCCCGAGGACGGAGCCGGGGAGCGCTTCGAGGATCGGGCCCATGATGACCGCGCCGCCGATTCCGGAGGCGATCGAGTAGAGGGCGAGGGTGCCGAGCCGGATGGTCGCGCGCCGCGGGTTGGCGGGCCGGGCGCCGGCGCTGATCGCGAGGATCGCGGCGCACAGGTAGCCGCCCACGCACCACCCCACCACCAGGTAGAACGAGGACAGCCCGCGCGCGTCGCCCTTGGCGACCGGCGCGATGTCCTGGGTTCTCACGGTGCGCTGCTGGGATTTCTCGGCGGCGGTGACGACCTTCTCGACGGCCTGGGAGAGCGAGGCGCCGCCGCCGCTCGCGATGAGCAGCCGGTCGGTGCTGCCGCGCGGGTCGACGATCAGGGCGGCGTCGGCGTCCCGTTCGCGGATCTGCCGTACGGCCGCGGCCTCGTCGGCGGCGGCGCGCGGGTCCAGGGCGTCGCCCGGGACCTTGTCGAGCTTGGCCATGAGCTGCCCGCGGGCCTGCTCGGGGGCGACGACGGCGAGCGCGATGTCCTTGGGCTTGGGGCTGTGGAAGGCCCCCACGTAGGAGGCGATGAACGCGAGCTGGAGCGCCAGTACGCCGATCACCAGCAGGGCGGCGCGGGTGGTGACCGCGCTCCTGACCTCCTTGGCGAAGGAGGGGCGGGTGCCGGGGTCTGTGGTGGCCATGGGCCGCTCCTCGCCGCGTCGGGTGGGTTTTCTGCCCCCATATGGTGCGCACAAAAGCGGGCATTTCGCAGGGTGAACGCGTCGGAGAGGTGAGGGCGGGGCTCGCTCGTACGGAAGAGGTCTGTTCGTACGAGTGTTCGACATAGGGGTTATGGTGAAGGAGGGGAACAGAGTGCGAGGTGCGAGGACGGTCAGGGAGCGGGGCCTTTTCGAGTTTCGGGTTTCGGGTTGTCAAGTGGGACGAGTGGGAGGTGCGTGCGGATGCCGGCTTTTCCGGGTCCCCCTGGCTTCACGCATCTGCACACCGCCTCCGGGTTCTCGATGAGGTACGGCGCGGTGCACCCGGAGCGGCTCGCCGAGCGCGCCGCCGAGCGGGGCATGGACGCGATCGCGCTGACCGACCGGGACAGCCTCGCCGGGGCCGTACGGTTCGCGAAGGCGAGCGCACGGGCCGGGGTGCGGCCGATCTTCGGCGCCGACCTGGCCGTACGGGAAAAGCTCCTCGAACCCCAGGGTCACCAAGGCCGCCAAGGAACAGCACGGCGGCGCACGCCCGTACGGGGCGGCGCGTTCATCGACGAGTCGACGCCCCGCGCGGTCTTCCTCGCCCGCGACGGCGCGGCCGGCTGGGCCGCCCTGTGCGGACTGGTCTCGGCCGCCCACGCGGACACGGTCCGTACGGGCGGCGCGGCCGACCCGCTGGGCACGGCCCCCATCCGCACCGACCCCGCCCGCCGCCCCCGGCTCCTGTGGGAGGACCTGGAGAGCGCCGCCGCCGGCGCGCTCGCCCCGCTGACCGTGCTGCTCGGCCCCGACTCCGAGATCGGCCGGGCGCTCGCCGCCGGCCGCCCCGACCGCGCCGCCCGGCTGCTCGCCCCCTGGCGCGAACTCTTCGGCGACGCCCTGCGGCTGGCGGCCGTATGGCACGGCCGTCAGGGCACCGGGCCGGGCTCGCTGCGGCTCGCCGCCCGTACCGTCGGCTTCGCGGCCGACCAGGGCGTACGGGCCGTACTGGTCAACTCCACCCGCTACGCCGACCCCGGCCAGGGCCCGGTCGCCGACGTCCTGGACTCGGCGCGCCGGCTGGTGCCGATCGACCCCCGCAGACCCGAACTCCTCGACAGCGGCGAACGCTGGATCAAGGACGCACGGGACATGGCGGCCATCGCCGAGAAGATCACCGAGGCCGCCGGGCAGGGCCGGGGCGCCGCGCGGCGGCTGCTGGCCGAGACCCACCGCACCGCCGCCGAGTGCGCGGTCGATCCCGAGGACCACCTCGGGATCGGCCAGGTCCGCTTCCCCGAGCCGCACCTCGTCGGCGCGGACCGCCGCACCGCCGCCCGCGTGCTGCGCTCGCGGTGCGCGGCGGCCATGGTGCTGCGCCGCTACGACGGCGACCGCAGGTACTGGGACCGGCTCGCCGACGAACTGCGCGTCATCGACCACCACGGCTTCGCCTCGTACTTCCTCACCGTCGCCCAGGTCGTCGACGACACCCGCGCGCTCGGCGTCCGCGTCGCCGCGCGCGGCTCGGGCGCCGGCTCGCTGGTCAACCACCTGCTCGGCATCGCGCACGCGGACCCCGTCGAACAGCGGCTGCTCATGGAGCGCTTCCTGTCCACCCGGCGGGCCGTGCTGCCCGACATCGACATCGACGTCGAGTCCGCGCGCCGCCTCGATGTCTACCGCGCGATCTTCGACCGGTTCGGCGCGGAGCGGGTGGCGACCGTCGCCATGCCCGAGACCTACCGGGTGCGCCACGCCGTACGGGACGTGGGCGCGGCCCTGGGCATGGACCCCGCCCTCACCGACCGGCTCGCCAAGTCCTTCCCGCACATCCGGGCCAGGGACGCGCGCACCGCGCTCGCGGAACTGCCGGAGCTGCGCGGCGTCGACCCCGACGGCACGAGGCACGGGCGGCTGTGGGAACTGGTGGAGGCGCTGGACGCGCTGCCGCGCGGCGTCGCCATGCACCCGTGCGGGGTGCTGCTCTCGGACGCCACGCTGCGCGCCCGTACACCCACCGTGCCCACCAGCGGCGAGGGGTTCCCGATGGCGCAGTTCGACAAGGACGACGTCGAGGACCTCGGGCTGCTCAAGCTCGACGTGCTGGGCGTACGGATGCAGTCGGCGATGGCGCACGCGGTGGGGGAGATCGAACGGGCCACGGGGGAGCGGGTGGACCTCGACGACCCGGCGCGGGTCGCGCCCGGCGACCCCCGGACGTACGAGCTGATCCGGACCGCCGAGACGCTCGGCTGCTTCCAGATCGAGTCGCCCGGCCAGCGGGACCTGGTGGGCCGACTCCAGCCGTCGACCTTTCACGACCTCGTGGTCGACATATCGCTTTTCCGGCCGGGCCCGGTCGCCGCCGACATGGTGCGCCCCTTCATCGAGGCCCGGCACGGCCGGGCACCGGTCCGCTACCCCCACCCGGACCTGGAGGGACCGCTGCGCGAGACGTACGGCGTGGTCGTCTTCCACGAGCAGATCATCGAGATCCTGTCGATCATGACCGGCTGCGACCGGTCGCTGGCCGAGGAGGGGCGGCGCGCGCTCTCGGACCCCGAGCGGCAGGGGCGGGTACGGGCCTGGTTCGAGAGGGAGACCGCCCTGCGGGGGTACGCGCCGGAGGCCGTCCGGCGCACCTGGGAGATCGTCGAGGCGTTCGGCAGCTACGGCTTCTGCAAGGCGCACGCCGTCGCCTTCGCGGTGCCGACCTACCAGTCGGCCTGGCTCAAGGCGCACTACCCGGCGGCCTTCTACGCCGGGCTGCTCACCCACGACCCGGGGATGTACCCGAAGCGGCTGCTGCTCGCGGACGCGCGGCGGCGGGGGGTGCCGATCCTGCCGCTGGACGTGAACCGGTCGGCGGCCGATTATCAAATCGAACTGGTGTCTGGTGTGGGGGTCGAGGGGACTGCTACGGGCTCCGGCGCGGGGGCCGGCGCGGACCCTGGCACGGCGGCCGCCGGTACGAGGGCTGATGCGGGCTCCGGTACGGCGGCCTCCGGTGCGAGGGCCGATGCGGGGGTCGGCGCGGGGGCTGACGGCGGGCGCGGCTCGGGCGCCGACGCCGTCTTCGGGGTACGGCTGGCCCTCGGCGACGTGCACGGGATCAGCGAGGCGGTCACGGACCGGATCGCGGCCGGCCGCCCGTACGCCTCCCTCCAGGACCTGTGGCGACGCGCCCGCCCCGGCCGGCCCGTCGCCGAACGGCTCGCCCAGGTCGGCGCGTTGGACGCCTTCGGGACCAACCGCCGCGACCTGCTGCTGCACATCGCCGAACTCCACCGCGGCCAGCGCGGCGCCGACCCCAGCGAACGGCAGCTCCCGCTCGACGGCGGCACCCTGGCCGAACCCGTGGGCCTGCCCGACCTCGACGCCGGCGAACGGCTCGGCGCGGAACTGGGCGTCCTCGGCATGGACGCCTCCCGCCACCTCATGGACGACCACCGGCAGTTCCTGGCCGAACTGGGCGCCGTACCCGCGAAGCGGCTGCGCGACGCGCGGCACGGCGAGACCGTACTGGTCGCCGGCGCCAAGGCCGCCACCCAGGCCCCGCCGATCCGCTCGGGCCGGCGCGTCATCTTCACCACCCTCGACGACGGCACCGGCCTGGTCGACTGCGCCTTCTTCGACGACAGCCACGCCGCGTGCGCGCACACCGTCTTCCACTCCTGGCTGCTACTCGTACGCGGCGTGGTCCAGCGTCGCGGCCCCCGCAGCCTCAGCGTCGTCGGCGCCGCGGCCTGGAACCTCGCCGACCTCACCGCCCTGCGCCGGGAGGGCGGCCTGGCGGCGGTCACCGCGCTGCTGGCGGCCGAGCCGGGGGACTCCATCGATTCCGTCGATTCCACCGATTCCGTCGATTCCGGTGATGCTTCTGATTCCGCCGATGCTTCTGACTCCGCCGATTCCGGTGGTGCGGATGCTTCCGGTGGTGCCGCGGATGGTGCCGCGGGGCCCGGACGCCGCATCCAGCTCCCCACCGGGTACGAAATGCACCCCTGGGCCGACCTCCAGCCGGCCGGCGACCGCGCCGCCACGGGCCGCAAGTTGTGGCACGCGAGCCCGGGGAGCGCGGGATGACGGGCCGCGGGACGGGCGAGGGCCGTACGGACGCGGCGCGTACGGGCGTGTCGCGTACGGGCGTGTCGCGTACGGACACGTCGCTTACGGGTGTGGGCGCGCCGACGTACCGGGAGGTCTGGGGCGAGCTGGCGCCGGGCGGTGGACGCGAAGCCCCCGGCGGGGCAGAGGGGGTCGAGCCCGGTGGGGCCGTACCGCCCGCCGCCGTCGACGAGTCCGGCCCGCACGTCCTGTACGCGCACTTCCACCGCCGCGAGCCGCGCGGTCGCGGCGGCCGGCCCGCCGCCCTCGGGGAGGAGACCTACGGCGGGCTGCTCGCGCTGCTGGCGGAGTTCTCGCCCGTGGTCGAGGCGCTGCCGCCCGACGCGGCGCTCGTCGACGTGCGGGGCGCCCGGCGGTACTTCGGGCGGGATGCCGGCGGGCTCGCCGACCTCATCCGGCTCCGGGCGCTGGCGCTGCACGGGGTCGACTGCACGGTCGGGGCGGCGGCGAACCCGATGCTGGCCCGGATGGCCGCGCACGACGGCCCGCCCGGCGCGGTGCGCGCGCTCGCCGACGACCCGGCCGAGATCGCGGCCTTCCTCGCCCGGAAACCCGCCGCCGCGCTGCACGGGGTGGGCCCGGCCACCGCCCGTACCCTGTGCGCGTACGGGCTCGACAGCGTCGGCCGGATCGCCGCCGCGCCGCCCGCCACCCTCCAGCGGATACTCGGCGCGAGCACCGGCCGCCGGGTCCACGAGCGGGCGCGCGGCATCGACCCGACGCCCGTCACGCCGAACGCGCCCGCCCGCTCGCTCTCCGCCGAACACCGCTTCGGCGGCGACGAGCTGGACCCCGGCCGCAGGCGCCGCGCGCTGCTCACGCTCGCCGACGGGCTCGGCTCCCGGCTGCGGACGAGCGGGCAGACCGCGCGCGGCCTCGCGCTGACCGTGCGCTACGCGGACGGTTCCACGACCGTACGGGCCAGGACCTTCGAGGAGCCGACCGCGCACACCCCGGCGCTGACCGCCGCCGCGTACGCCCTGCACGCGGCGCTCGGCCTGGAACGGGCCCGGGTGCGGGCGGTGGCGCTGCGGGTGGAGGACCTGCGGGACGCCGACCGGACCGCGCGCCAACTGACGTTCGACCCCGCCGACGACAAGGCGCGCCGCGCCTGGGCGGCCGTGGACCGGGCGCGGGCCCGCTTCGGCGCGGCGGCGGTCGGACCCGCCGCGCTCCTGGACGTGGCGTGAGGACTCCGTGCCTCTTTCTTCACTTACGCATGGCTGGCCACCTTCCTTACCCGTGAGTACTTTGACGTGCACTCGGCACATCTGTGGTCCGGACCGCAGCGTGAACGGCTGGCGCAACCACCCACCACCTGCCAGGAGTCCACATGAAGCTGTCCTTGGGACGGGCCCGCGGGCCGCTGTCCGCGCTCACCCTGACGCTCGCCGCACTCACCGCGCTCGCGACGCCGGCCACGGCGTCCGCCACCGCCCCTGCCCCTCTCGCCGCGCCCGTCACCGCTCCCGCCTCCGCGCTGTCGGGCGCGCCGGAGGCCCGTACCGCCGGCGCTCCCGGGTCCGCAGCCGCTCCCGGGTCCGCAGCCGCTCCCGGGTCCGCAGCGGCTCCCGTGTCCGCCGCCGCGGCCGGCCGCGGCTGGAACGACTACTCCTGCAAGCCCTCGTCCGCGCACCCCCGGCCGGTCGTCCTCGTGCACGGTACGTTCGGCAACTCCGTCGACAACTGGCTCGGCCTCGCCCCCTACCTGGTGGCGCGCGGCTACTGCGTCTTCTCCTTCGACTACGGGCAGTTGCCCGGCGTCCCCCTCTTTCACGGCCTCGGCCCGATCGCGGACTCGGCCAAGCAGCTCGCCGCGTACGTCGACAGAGTGCTGGCCGCCACCGGCACGCCCAAGGCCGACCTGGTCGGGCACTCGCAGGGCGGCATGATGCCGCGTCAGTACCTGAAGTTCCTGGGCGGCGCGGCCAAGGTGGGCGCGCTCGTCGGCATCGCCCCCGACAACCACGGCACGACGCTCAGCGGCCTCACCAAACTGCTCGACTACTTCCCGGGCGCCGCCGACGTGATCGGTCACTTCACCCCCGGCCTCACCGACCAGGTCGCCGGCTCCGACTTCCTGAACCGCCTCAACGCGGGCGGCGACACCGTGCCGGGCGTGCGCTACACCGTCATCGCGAGCAAGTACGACGAGGTCGTCACGCCCTACCGCTCGCAGTTCCTGAACGGCCCCGGCGTCCACAACGTCCTGCTCCAGGACCTGTGCCCGGTCGATCTGTCCGAACACGTCGCGATCGGCCTCGCGGACCGGCTGGCCTTCCACGAGACGGCCAACGCCCTCGACCCGGCCCACGCGACGCCGACCACCTGCTTCTCGTGAGGGGCTTTTCTCAAGCCTTGAATTCGCGCCTTACCTCACGTCTTGCTTCAAGGCTTCCCTCACGTCTTGCTTCAAGGCTTGCTTCAAGGCTTAGTTCAGAGCGTGAGAAAAGAACTTCCTTCATGGCGTGAGGGAAGTGCTTTCTTCAGGGCGTGAGGGTGCTTCCTTCATAGCGTGAGAAAAGCCCATGGCGGATGGACGTTTCTGCTGCCGGTCTCGCTCGTTGAGCCCTAGCTGATCTTGTCCGGCGATCGGGCCGTGACGGGACGGCGTGGATCACCGGAGCACTCCGCTCCGGAACGAGAAAGGAGATCACCATGCGCAGAATGGGAATCGCCCTGGCCCTGGCCATGGCCGCCGGCGGGCTCGGCGCGTCGGCGGCGGCCGCCCAGGCCGCACCGCAGGGGCCCCCGTTCCCCTACGCGGACTGCATCAAGGCGACCGCGAAGAAGGGGGAGAGCGCGGCGCAGGGGAAGTGGCACTGCGACCAGCTCGTCCAGAAGGGCTGGGTCAAGCCGCCGAACCGCTGACCGGCCGCTGACGCGCTGACTCCGGGGGTCGCCCAGTTCGCGGGCGGCCCCCGGACCGTTGCCCCCACCCCAGCCGGGGGCGCCCCAGCCGTCAGGCCTGGCCGGTCTCGAAGCGGCTGACCTTGCCGTCCTCGACGGTGAAGGTCCAGCGGGTGCGCATGGCGCCCCAGGTGTCGTTGCTGTAGAGCGCGGTGAGCGAGCGCCCGCCGTCGTCCTCCGACTCCACGTCCATCCGGCCGTGCGAGGAGAAGATCTCCCGGTCCGCCCACTCGCCCAGGGCGCGGTCGGTGCCGTCGTCGGACATGGTCGCGCCGGGGGCGAGCGCCGCCCGGAAGGCCTGCTGGTCGTTGGCGTTGACGGCGGTGACGAAGGCTCGTACGGCCGGGTCGGACAGACGGTCGGCGGCGATGCTCACGGAAGGCCCCTTCGCTGGTTCGCTGGTTCGCACTTTCGCTGGTTGGCAGGCGCGGGCGCGAATGCGCGAGCGCGCACGGCGGCTCCGGTCCCCGAGGCTTTCCAGCCACCCTCACACCGGGCCACCGGCCCCGCAACCGCGTGCCACGCCCCCTGCCGGGGGGCGGAGAGCCGGGCGGTAGGGTGCCCGTCCATGACCGAAGCCGAGTTCCTGACCTCCACCCGTGCGTCGTACGACGCCATAGCCGACGACTACGTCGCTTTCGCCCGTGACGATTTGGCGGCCAAGCCGATGGAGCGGGCGGTGCTCGCCGGGTTCGCCGAGTACGTGCGGGCGGCCGGCGGCGGGCCGGTCGCCGACATCGGGTGCGGTACGGGCCGGGTGACGGCGTACCTGCACGGGCTGGGCCTGGACGCGTTCGGCATCGACCTGTCGCCGGGGATGCTCGCGGCGGCCCGCCGGGACTACCCGGAGCTGCGGTTCGAAGAGGGTTCCATGCCGGCCCTGGACCTGCCGGACGGCAAGCTCGGCGGGGTGCTCGCCTGGTACTCGACCATCCACGTGCCCGGGGAGCGCCTGCCGGAGGTGTTCGCCGAATTCCACCGCGTACTGGCGCCGGGCGGCGAGGTGCTGCTCGCCTTCCAGGTCGGCGACGGCGTGCTGCGCCTGGAAGAGGCGATCGGGCATTCGGTGGCGCTGGACTTCAACCGCTGGCAGCCCGACCGCATCGCCGAACTCCTCGCGGACGCCGGGCTGGCCGTACGCGCCAAGGTCTGGCGTGAACGCGACACCGAAGGCGACGTCAAGGAACGGACCCCGCAGGCGTTCCTGCTGGCCCGCAAGGCGGCCGGCTGACCCTGGGCGACGGCGCCCGGCCCCTCCCGCCGTTCGCTCGGCGGCCCGCGTCTGCTGGGCGGCCCGCGTTCGCTCGGTGGCCCGCGTCTGCTCGGTGGCCCGCGCTTGCTCGCTGGCCCGCGTGGCAGGGTGAACCCATGAGCGTACCGACCCCTCGCGCGACCGCGCTGGAACTGATCGAAGCCGTCGTGGACCCCGGCAGTTGGCGCTGCTGGGACGAGTGGGACGGGCCGGCCGGAGCGCTCACCGAGACGGCGGACCCCGCCTACCGCGCGGACCTGCTCGCCGCGCGCGAGCGCACCGGGCTGGACGAGTCCGTGATCACCGGCGAGGGGCGGCTGCGCGGGCGGCGCGTGGCGGTGGTGGCGTGCGAGTTCCGCTTCCTGGCCGGGTCCATCGGCGTGGCGGCGGGGGAGCGGCTCGTACGGGCCGTGGAGCGCGCCACGGAACTGCGGCTGCCGCTGCTGGCCGCCCCCGCGTCCGGTGGCACGCGCATGCAGGAAGGAACGGTCGCCTTCCTCCAGATGGTCAAGGTCGCCGCCGCGATCACCGACCACAAGGGCGCCGGCCTGCCGTACCTCGTCTATCTCCGCCACCCCACGACGGGCGGCGTGCTGGCCTCCTGGGGTTCCCTGGGCCACCTCACCGCCGCCGAACCCGGCGCGCTGATCGGGTTCCTGGGCCCCCGCGTCCACGAAGCCCTCTACGGCGAACCGTTTCCGCCGGGCGTCCAGGTCGCGGAGCACCTGCTGGCCCATGGCCTGATCGACGCCGTGCTCCCTGCGGGAGAGCTCGCGGACATAGCGGCCCGGGCACTGGACGTCCTGTGCGCGGACGCCGCGCCGAGTGGCCAGGAGGGGGCTTCCGCCTCCGGGTCGCCCTCCGCCTCTGAGCCGCCGTCCGCCGTCGGCACGCCGTCCCCGGCCGGCCCGCCGTCCCCCGGCGAGCCGCCCTCCGCCGCCGAGTCCATCCGGCGTTCGCGTCTGCCGCAGCGCATCGGGGTGCGGGAGCTGTTGGAGGGTGTCGCCACCGAGGTGACGCCGCTCAGCGGTACGGGCGCGGGGGAGCGCGACCCCGGGCTGCTGCTCGCGCTGGCGCGCGTGGGGTCCGTGCCGTGCGTGGTGCTCGGGCACGACCGTGGCAGCCGCCGCGCGGGCGGGGCCGCGCCCGCTGGGCAGGCGCTCGGCCCCGCCGGGCTGCGAGCGGCGCGGCGCGGCATGCGTATCGCCGCCGAACTCGACCTGCCGCTCCTCACGGTCGTCGATACGGCGGGGGCCGCCCTGTCCCGCGAGGCCGAGGAGGGCGGGCTGGCGGGCGAGATCGCCCGGTCGCTCGCCGACCTGGTGACGCTGCCCGCGCCGACGCTGTGCCTGCTGCTGGGGCAGGGCGCGGGCGGCGCCGCGCTCGCGCTGCTGCCCGCCGACCGGGTCGTGGCCGCCCGGCACGCGTGGCTGTCCCCGCTGCCGCCCGAGGGCGCGTCGGCGATCCTGTACCGGACCACGGAACGCGCGTACGAGGTCGCCGCCCGGCAAGGCGTGCGCTCGGCCGATCTGCTGGCGGCCGGGATCGTGGACCGCGTGGTGGAGGAGGAGTACGAGGAGGGGGTGGGTGGTTCCTTCACGGCCCGCCTCGGGGCCGTGCTCGGGGAGGAACTGGCCGCGCTGCGCGCTCAGGAGCGCGGCGCACGGCTCGCCGCCCGGCGGGCACGGTACCGGCGGGTCGGGCTTCCCTAGGGCCCATAGGAACTTCCATAGGGCCGTAGGAACTTCCATAGGGCCCATAGGGCGGGGCGCAGGAGTCGTACAGCCGAGGCGAATTGACAAGGTTAGGTATGCCTAACCTAGGGTCTCTCCTGTGAACCGGACCGATCTCGGAACCGCCCGGCATGCCGCCGTGCGCCCCGCGACACCTCGCGGGCCCCTCCCGCCGATCGCGGCGCCCGCCGCCCTCACCGCCCCCACGGCACCACATCCGGCTGCCGCCGGCTCACACACCCCACCGCTCCCGGCCGAGGCCCGTCGGCCGGGAGCCCCACGCACCGTCGGCCGGAACGGAGCCGCGTCTCCGCTCCCGCCCCCCGCCGGTGCGCCCGGCGAAGCCGAAGCCCTGAGCGCCGCCGCCCGCGCCGCCCGCGCCTCCCGTGGTACCGACGTACCGGGCGCCGCTGTACGTACGCCCGCTCGCACACCTCGCGGAACGCGAGCGGCGGCTCTCCGCGCCCGTACCCCCGCGAACGCGACCGCGCACGCCAAGGGGAACGCGCATACGTATACGCATTCGCCCGCGCCCGTGACCGCTACCGGCCGACCAGTCCCCGTGTAGCGCGCCGGCCTCGCCGCCTCGCATCGCCTCGCAGCACACCGCATCACCCCAGGCCCCTCGGCCCCCGCCGGTTCGCCGGTTTCACCGCGCCACCCCTCAGCCGCACCGAGCCCCCGCGCGCCGCAGGCTGACGCTTCCTTCGTTCGAAAGGCACGTAGCCCGTGCGCCTCCACCTTCTCGCTCTCAACCCCACCGACTCCGTGACCGAGGGCTTTCTGCCCGCGGCGGCCCGGCTCGGCCTCGATGTCACGCTGCTGACCGATCAGCCGGAGGCCCACCGCGCCGCGTACGACCGGTACGCGGCCGGCGGCGGCACGCTGCCCGCGCAGCTCGCCGTCGAGGGCTGTGACGTGCGCGACTTCCGCGACGTCATCAGCCGCGGCGCGCGCCTCGGGCCGGGCCCCGACGCCGTCTTCAGCAACAGCGATCACCTTCAGGTCCAGGCCGCGCTCGCCGCCGACTACTTCGGGCTGCCCGGCAAGGACTGGCGGGCCGCGCTGCGCACCAAGAACAAGGCGCATCTGCGGCGCGCGCTCGCGGCCTCCCGGCTCGACGCCGTACGCGCCGCCGAACTCGCCCCCGGCGGCGACCCGCGGGACGCCCCCACCGCGGTCGCGGCCGCCGGCGTGGCCTACCCGTGCGTGATCAAGCCCCGCGAGGGCGTCGCCAGCGAGGACGTGGTGCTGGCCGCCGACGCCGAACAGCTCGCCCGCCACTGCCGGGAGATCGGCGCGCGGCGGCCCGGCGACGCGCTCGTCGTCGAGGAGTACCTGGCCGGGCCGGTGCAGACCCTCGAAACCCTGGGGGACGGCCGGACCCTGCACGCCGTCGGCTCGTTCCGCACCGACATGTCCCCGCTGCCGTACTTCATGGAGGAGCGGCTCACCCTGCTCCCCGCGCCGCCCGAGCCGCACACCGGCCAGGTGCTCGACCAGCTCGCCGCGCTCGGCGTCGGGTTCGGGGCCTGCCACACCGAGTACGTCGTCCAGGGCGACCGCGCGCGCGTCATCGAGGTCAACTACCGCGCCATCGGCGACCAGTGCGATCTCGTACTCGCCGACGTGCTCGGCATCCCCCTCTTCGACCACATCCTCCGCACCCACCTCGGCACCCCGCTCCCCGCCGACCTCGGCGCCCGCACCGACGGCCGCGCGCGCCTGGAGTACATACGCGCCGACCGCGGCGGACGGCTCGTCGCCGCGCCCGCCGCCGGCGACCGTACGACCCCGGACGGCGTACGCCTGGACTACCGGCCGCTGCGCGAGCTGAACGAGCACCATCCGCTGCGCCATACCAACCGCGGACCAGGAGCGCATCGACCGCGCCGTCGAGGAGTTCCTGGCCACCCACCGCTGGGAGATCGCCTCATGAGCACCATGGAGATCGGTATGACCGACATGGCTGATACGCCCGATGCCGCCCCCGCCGCCGGCGACCGTACGACCCCGGACGGCGTACGCCTGGACTACCGGCCGCTGCGCGAGCTGAACGAGCACCATCCGCTGCGCCATACCAACCGC
>NZ_JOBF01000018.1 GCF_000718635.1 Streptomyces varsoviensis
CACCGAAGGCATCGTGAGCGAGCTGCGCATCAACTGGGTCTGGATGCCCCCGTGGGGCCCCGACAAAATCACCGACGACGGCCGCGAACAACTCCGCGCACTGGGCTTCAACGTCTGACCCGACGCCGGCCCGGCTGATCACAGCCGCACGTCACCACCGCGCGCAGCCCGCCCCTGACCCCGGTCAGAAGGCGGGCTGCCGCTGTGTGGGGAGATGCGGTGCCGTAGCCGTCGTCCGCCGTCGCCGGGACCGGTGTGTACGGTCGTACGTAACGGTGTGTACGCTCGTACGCATGCCATATGTGATGCTGGCCGGCGCGATCCTCTCCGAGGTTCTGGCGACGACGGCCATGAAGTACAGCCACGGGTTCAGCAAGCTGTGGCCGTCGCTCGGCACCGCGGGGGGCTACCTGCTCGCGTTCGTGCTGCTCGCGCAGACGCTGAAGAGCATGGAGGTCGGGACCGTCTACGCCATCTGGTCGGCGGCCGGGACCGCCGTCATCGCGGCGATCGGGATGGTCTTCCTCGGCGAGGCCGCCACCGCCGCCAAGATGCTGGGCATCGGCCTGATCATCGCCGGGGTCGTCGTGCTCAACCTCGGCGGGGCCTCCCACTGATGGCTCGCCGCTACGATCCGGACCGGCGGCAGCGCATCGTGGACGCCGCGATCAGCGTGGTCTCCGAGCGGGGGATCGACGGGCTCAGCCACCGCAGCGTCGCCGCCGCCGCGGACGTGCCGCTCGGCTCCACCACGTACCACTTCGCGACCCTCGACGATCTGCTGATCGCCGCGCTGCAGCAGGTCAACAGCGGGCCGACGACCTCCGTCGCGAGCTGGGAACGCCACCTCGACCCGGCGGAGCCGCTTGTGGACGGGCTGGTCCGGCTGCTGGAGCACTGCGTGGCCACCACGGGCGACCGCAGCCGCGTGCGGCTGGAGTACGACCTCTACCTCGCCGCGCTGCGCCGCGAGCGGCTGCAGCCCATCGCGGCGGCCTGGCTGGACGAGATGGTCGAGATGTTCACCCGCTACACCAAGGACGAGGCCACCGCGCGGACGCTCGTCGCGCTGATCGACGGGCTGCTGCTCCAGCTCCTCCTCACCGGCCGCCCCTTCGACCGGGAGCAGGTGCGGGCGACCCTGTCGCGCGTCATCGGCTGAGGCTGAGGCTGAGACGGAACGCACGCCTCCGTGCACGTCGGGCCCCTGGGGGCTGGTGGTGCGGCCGGTACTGGAGCCGGGCGCCGGGAGCGGTTCGCTTCGACGGGCCGTGTCCGGTTATTTTTCGGTCATGACCGATGCTGCTGCCCCCCGTACCACCGGCGCCGTCGCCGCCGGCCTCGCCACCATCACCGAGGACGGCACCGTCCTCGACACCTGGTTCCCGGCGCCCGAGCTGACCGCCGACCCCGGCCCGTCCGGCACCGAGCGGCTGACCGCCGAGCGCGCCGCCGAACTGCTGGGCGACGCCGCCCCCAAGGCCCTGGGCCCCGACCCCCGCCGCGGCGTGGAGGTCGTGGCCGTCCGTACGGTCATCGCCTCCCTCGACGAGAAGCCGATCGACACGCACGACGTCTATCTGCGCCTGCACCTCCTCTCGCACCGGCTGGTGCGCCCGCACGGCCAGAGCCTCGACGGCATCTTCGGCCTGCTCGCCAACGTCGCCTGGACCTCGCTGGGCCCCGTCGCCGTGGACCGGCTGGAGACGGTGCGCCTGAACGCCCGCGCCGAGGGGCTGCACCTCGCGGTCACCAGCGTCGACAAGTTCCCGCGCATGACCGACTACGTGGCCCCGGCCGGCGTGCGCATCGCCGACGCCGACCGCGTCCGCCTCGGCGCGCACCTCGCCTCCGGCACCACCGTGATGCACGAGGGCTTCGTCAACTTCAACGCCGGCACACTCGGCGCCTCCATGGTCGAGGGCCGGATCAGCGCGGGCGTCGTCGTCGGCGACGGCTCCGACATCGGCGGCGGCGCGTCGATCATGGGCACCCTGTCCGGCGGCGGAAAGCAGATCATCTCGATCGGCGAGCGCTGCCTGCTGGGCGCCGAGGCCGGCATCGGCATCGCCCTGGGCGACGACTGCATCGTCGAGGCCGGGCTGTACGTGACCGCGGGCACCCGCGTCACGCTGCCGGACGGCGAGGTCAGCAAGGCGCTGGACCTCTCCGGCGTGAACAACCTCCTCTTCCGCCGCAACTCGACCTCCGGTCGGGTGGAGGCCCTGCCGCGCTCCGGCTCCTGGGGCGGCCTCAACGAGGCGCTGCACAGCAACGACTGATCAGCCGGGCCCTGGTACGGGCCCTGGCCCGGTCGGGGAGCGCGCCGCGCGGCCGTACGACGGAAACGCCCGTCGTACGGCCGCGCTGCCGTGTGTCGTGTCCGGCCCGGGGGTTCGGGTGTCCGGGATGCACTGGTGTCAATTCCCGCCCCCTTGAGCCACCATGGGGAGGTTCGCTGTCCATCGCAGTGGTCAGGGGAGGACGCCATGAGGCTGGGCAAACCGCTCGCCGTCGGCTTCGCCGAGGAGCGCGAGCAGCCGGAGCACGAGCCGACGACCGCGTCGGGGGCCGCCGCCGCGGATGCCGGGGCCGAGACCGCGGTCGACCCCGCAGCCGAGACCGCGGTCGAGGCCGCGGTCGAGGCCGGCGACCGGGGTGCGGTGGCCGCCGGGGCCGAGGCGACGGCGCCGCGATGAGGCTGCGGCTCCCGGAGGAACACCCGACGGAGCCGCCGACCGGCTACAAGATCGCCTACCCGGTGCTGTCCCATAACGGCCGCCGGGCGGGCTTCACCGGCGTCTCCCTCGGCGGCGGCCTGCCGTACGGCGTACTGGACGACGCGCGCTGCGTCTACGGGCGCCGCCACCGCTGCCCCTCCCGCCGCTGCGACTGCGGCTTCCACTGCCTGCACTCCCGCGACGAGGCCCTCGGCCTGACCTGCCTCACCGAGCACCGCCGGGCCGTCGTCCTGGAGATCACCGTGCTCGGCTCGTACATCCGCTACGAGCGTGGGATGCGCTACGCCCGTCAGCGCGTCCGTATCGCCCGCGTCGGCCCCTGCTCCTGCGGCCGCGCCTCCGACCGGTTCGCCGACGCCGGCTGGGGGCGGGCCGGCTGGCGGACCGTGACGGGCAGTTGCGCGGGCTGCGCCGCGGACCGGATGAGCATCTCCTTTCCCGGCTTCGCGCGGCTGGCGGGGGAGCGGCTGACCGTCTCCGCGGCGCCCGGAACCGCCGCGGCCGCGCCCCCGCGGCCCGAAGCGGGCGGCACGGTCCCCGAACTCGTCGCCGAGGCCGCGCTGTTGCAGGCCCGGCTCGACTGGTTCCAGAGCGAGCTGGCCAAGGTCATCGACCGCGACGAGCCCTGAGCCGGTCGCCCCGGCGACGGCCTGCGGGCCGACTTGTCGACACCCACGAGCCGGCCCGGCGGGTGACCTGTGCCGGTCCGGCGGGTGACCTGTGCCGGTCCGGCGGGTGACCTGTGCCGGTCCGGCGGGTGACCTGGGCCGGTCCGGCGGGTGACCCGGGCCGGTTCGGCGAGGCTCCGCGAGTCGCCTCGGTGGCGTGGCGTCCGTGCTGGCTCGGCGCTGCTCGGTGGGCCGGTTCGGCGAGGCTCTGCGAGGCGCCCCGGTGGCGCGGTGTTCGAGCTGACTCGGCGCTGTTCAGTGGGCCGGTTCGGCGAGCCTCTACGAGGCGCTCCGGTGGTGTGGCGTCCGCGCTGGCTCGGCGCTGCTCGGTGGGCCGGTTCGGCGAGGCTCCGCGAGTCGCCTCGGTGGTGCGGCGTCCGCGCTGACTGGGCGCTGCTCGGTGGGCCGGTTCGGCGAGGCTCTGCGAGGCGCTCCGGTGGTGCGGCGTCCGCGCTGACTCGACGCCGCTCCGTGCGCCGGCTCGGCGGCGCTTCCCGAGCCGGGCCGGCGCGGCCCAGGATCGGCCCGGCGGCGGCCCGCGGCGCTTCCCGAGCTGGGCCGGCGAGGCCCGGGATCGGCCCGGCGCCGGTTCGGCGACGCTTCCCGAGCCGGGCCGGCGAGGCCCCGAAGCGGCCCGGCGGTGGCCCTTATGCCAGCAGCAGCGCGGCGTCCCACGGTGTGCGGGGGGCGCCGCCCGATGCGTAGGTGTGCAGGCTGAGGGCGATCCCCGCCGTGCCTTCGAGGAAGCCCGCCCGGTGGGGCGCCCAGAGGCCGGGCGGGGTGTCCGCGTAGCGGTAGCCGAGCGGCAGGGCCGGGTTGTAGGCCGCGAGCACCCGCTCCGCGAGGTGCGGCAACCGTGCCAGCAGCCGCTCGTCCCGGCTGTCCCGCGCCATCCGGCAGGCGATCTGCAGCAGCCCCGACCAGCCGTGGCACAGCCCGCAGTCCACCACGGCCTGCGGGCCGTCCAGGCAAGAGGTCAGCGCGTCGACCGCGGTCCGGCGCCAGTCGTCGCGGCCCCAGGCGCGCCCCGCCAGATGCACGGTGTGGGCCACGCCCGGTGTGCCGTAGCACCAGGCGGAACGGCCGCACGCCGGGCCGGGCCGGACCCCGGCGATCTCGTCGTCCCAGCTCACGGCGGCGGACCAGCTCAGGTCGGCCGACTGCTTGCCGAGCAGCCAGTCGACGATCCGGGTCGCCGCCTCCCGCTGGCCGGGCACGGAGACGCCCGCCTCCTCGGCGAGCGCGAACAGCGCCAAGGGCCCGCAAATGCCGTGCGCCAGGCCCAGGTTGAAGTGGCCGCGCGGGAAATGCGCCTCCTGACCGAGGCCGGGGGCGCCGGGCACCCACCAGCCGGGCACCGTGTGCCCGAGGTGCCGCACCGGCTCCGTGAGCCGGACCAGATACGCCAGCGTGTCCGTGAGCGCGTCCCGATGCCGGTCCGCGCGCAGCAGCAGATACCGGCCGATCCCCGCGAGGCCGAGGATCAGGTCGTAGACGTCCATGCTCGCGCCGGCGCGGCGCGCGGCCAACCGCTCGTCCTCCGCCGCGAGCAACTGCCGTACCCGAGCCTCGATTCGGGAGTCGAGCCGGTCCAGCAGGGTGGCGTAGTCCCCGGGGCCGCGACGGGCCGCGCAGGCGGCGAGCGCCAGCGAAGGGGCGCCGACATAGAGCCCCGCGCCGTGGTTCGCCGACAGCGCACGGGCGGCGAGGGCCAGATGCGCGTGCGCGTGGGCGCGGTGCCGGGGGTCGTCCTGGGCGAGCTCGGCGAAGAGCAGGGCCACGCCGGGGTGGCCCTCGGCCAGGGTCACCCCGCCCCAGGGGTGCACCGGGTCGCGGCCCGGCGGCCGGTCCACGTTCCCCTCCGCGGTCGCGACGGCCACGACCGCGTCCGGGTCCGCGAGCCGCCCGGCCAGCTCGGCCACGACCGAGGCCGCGCGGGCGGCCGTCGCGCGATCGGCTCGGGGCGGGTCGTCGGCCTGCGGTCCGCCGCTCGCCCCTCGATCCGCTGCCTCGGCCGCCCTACCTGCCTTGCTCGCCTCGGCCGACCCACGCGGCCCGTCCGCCTCCGCCGCCTCATCGGCCGGGCGCTGTGTGCTCACGGGGTTCATCCGTTGTGCCTCCGGCGGTCTCGGTGGGCCTGGACGGCGCCGCGCGCGATGGCGTACGTGGCCTGCTCGCCTTCGCGGTCGATGCCGATCAGCCGGTTGTGATGCATATGGAACAGCGAGTTCAGGATCTGCGGCGGCGGCGCCCACGGCGGCGACAGGCGGCGCAGGACGCGCCCGTACTCCGCGACGGCCGGGGCCCGCCGGGCGAAGGCCGCCAGCACCGCCTCGCCGCCCGGGCGTTCGCGCAGCGAGGCCCAGTCGCCGTACGGATCGATGAGCGCGACCGCGTCCCGGCGGCGCTTGCGAAAGACGCGGTACGCGGCACTGGCGCCGTGCTTCGCGTAGCTGCCGAGCAGCCAGCGCACCCACTGGGGCTCGCCGTCCGGCGTGGGGGAGCCGGCGTCGTCCGGCCAGAACGCCCTGATCAGATCGACATAGTTGGCCGCGGCGAGCAGCAGCGGATCGACGGTGAGGCGGCCGGTGTCCAGCAGCCTGAGCTGCTCCAGGACGGCGAGGCTGTCCGCGTGGAAGGCGCGCTCGGCGGCGTCGATCGCCTCCGCGCCGCCGTACCGCTCGGCCTCCGGATCGTACGTGTCCAGGATCAGCCTTCTGGCCAGCCCCGAGGCGCGCAGCCCGGCGACCCACTCATTGAGCCGCGGCAGCCCCTGCGCCGTCAGGACGCCGGGGTCTCCATGGAGCCGCAGGCGCAACTGCGGCTGTTCCTGGTCGCGGTAGCGCAGGAAGAACCAGCGGTCGATGCCCTCGGGCGGCAGGGAGTGCAGCAGCGACGGCAGCTCCGTGGCGATCAGCTCGTCCTGGCGCTCGGCGGCGCAGTACACGGACGCGTACAGCCACTCGCCGCCCGGCAGGTGCTCGGCGGGGGCGGGGCGCGGCGGCGAGAGCCGGTCGCGGGGCCGCGTGGTCGCGGCGGGCCGGGCGGGGCGGGGCCCGTACCGCGTGACCATGGGGAAGACGACCTCGTTGCGGTGCGTGCCCAGCGGGCCGGTCAGCCAGCCGGCGTCCTGCTCCGCTCCGGCCTCCACCTCGTACAGCTCGGCGCCCGGCCGGCGGCCGAGCTCGCGGCGGAGCAGCCGCAGGTGCTGGGGCCGGGTGAGGTCCAGTTCGAGGCGTTGGTCGGAGAACGAGAGGCAGACCCTCTCGGGGACCCGCCACCGCGACCGCCACTCGGCGACGGCCTCCGCCCACCGCTCGAAGGGGCTCTCCGCGTCGCGCACCGCCTCCGTGGCGCGCCAGCGGGCCTGCGAGAGGACCGTACGCCCGCAGCGGACCCTCGGCAGGAACGGCAGGTGCGAGGCCAGGCCCCAGTCCCACGGCCGCCAGCGGCGCACCCCGCTGAGCGAGATCTCGCGCAGGAACCGCGCGGCGTTCGGGGCCTGCCACTGGGAGTCGAGCATGTGGAACGCGGTGGGAACCACCTCCCGGCCGCTGCGCCGGTCCACGACGAACAGCCGGCCGATGTCCGCACCCACGGCGAGATCCGCCAGGTCCAGATGGCCGGGGGCGGCCGGGTCCGCGTACACCGCGACCGGCACCTTGCGCTCCAGCCACTGCGGGACCTGCGAGACATTGCCGCTGCGGGAGTGCGAGGTCTGGTACGTGAGCTGGGCGGGCAGGGCCTCCGGGTTCGGATGGCCCACGGAGCGGGCGAGCGCGGCGAGGGCAGCCCGGGTCTCGTCGGGCAGCAGATACGCGAACCTGCCGAACATGCCCCCGGCGGTCTGCGAGCCCGCCGTCACCACCAGCCGGAAGTCACCGGCCTGCAGGGCGGCGGGGGAGTCGGCGAGGAGCTTGGTCCACAGCTCCAGCGACGCGGGCGGGGTGCCCTCGGACCGCGACAGCGCGCGGATCACGGGATCGGCGCCGTCGTCCGCCAGCACCACCTCGGCCGCCCCCGCCAGCAGCGACCCCTGGGCCAGCTCGGTGAGCAGCCGGTCCCGCCCGGTCTCGGTGACGCCCTCCGGCCGCGGGAACCGGTGGCTCGGCGGCATGTTGTACCCCGCGGGCGCGCCCAGCCCGATGTCGGGGTCGAGCAGCTCCTTCACGGGCACCAGCCGGTCCGTGCTGTACCGCTCCAGGAACTCCTCGTGGTAGCGGCGCAGATGCGCGGGGCCGCGCTCCTCGGGCGCCAGCCGCCACAGCAGCCGCGCGGCCCGCTCCGCCTCGGCGGCCACCTCGCGGGGCAGCGTCACATCGGCGTCCAGCGCCAGGTCCACCTGGACGAGGCGCTCGGCCGGACGCAGCCGCGCCATCCGGCCGGTGACGGCCCGCCAGGCCGCGAGCCCCCGGCCGGGCTCCTGGCGGGCGTAGTCCCCCAACGCGTCGCGCACGGAGAGCAGTTCGGCCAGCTCCGGCACGGCCGAGGCGTCCGGCAGCGCCCCGAGGACGTCCAGTACGTGGCCGAGCGGATCGGTGGCCTCCAGCGGCGGCCGCGCCTCGGTGAGCAGGATGTCCTTCTCCACCAACTGCGTCAGCATCCGCCGGACGGCTTCCGCCGACGCGCCGGGGAAGGAGGCGAGGAGCTGCCGCTCCAGCTCGCTGAAGCGGACCGGCCCGCGGGCCCGCTCCGTCACCAGGCGCAGCGCCGGCGTGTGGCGCACGCTGACCTCGTGCACGGTGCGGTGCGACTGCGGCTGGCCGGCGGCGTGCGGCAGGTAGGGCAGTACGAGCCGCCGGCCGCGCACGAAGCAGAGGTTGTTGAGGGTGACGCGCAACTGGCGCAGCAGCTCCGGCCGCCGCTCCCAGTCGGTCAGCAGCGCCGTGAGCCACTGCCGGTCCGGGCGCACCGCCCGGCGGTGCTCCGTGCCGAACCGGACCTTCGCCGCCTCGCCGCCCCCCTCGGCGAACGTCGCCGTGGCGACCCCGGCCATCAGCCCGAAGGGCGTACAGCGGGCGGCCATCCGCAGCCGGTAGCCGGTCAGCGCCCGTGCGGCGCGCCGCAGCTCCGCGATGCTCGGCGGCGGTGGCGACGGCGGCCCCGGTGCCGGCCTCGATGCCGGCGTCGGGGCGTCGGACCGGCTGCCGTCGGGCCGGTCGAGGGCCGCGATGCGGTCGAGTACGCGGCCCAGGGACGAGCTGGAGACGCTGACGGCCTCCCGGAGGAGGGGTTCCGCGGCGGCGCGGCGCAGGTAGTCGATGAGGCGGTCGGCCTCGTCGGGGGCGCCCTCCGCCACGTCCGGGCAGGTGTCCAGCGCCCGGTGCGCGGGGTGGACCGGCGCGCGCAGCATCGCGAAGTCCGCACAGGCGAAAAATGGTTTGGCGTTCATGCCCGTTCTTCTCCGATCTGCCCAGTCACGCGTGCCGACGCTGAACGTCCGAGCGCGGGCGCCCCTCCCGCCGGCCTGGAAGGGGCGCCCGCGGCCACATGGATCAGTGGCAGCCCGTCTCAGGACAGGTGATGAAGGTGCAGCCGCAGCGGGTGCAGTTGGAGGTGGGCGAGATCATGACGCCGCCATCGGGCGCGACGCCGTCGATCTCGCGGACATCGAGGTCGAAGATGTCCTCGGCGGCTTCGAGCGTGGCGGTTGCGATGGGCATGGAAATACCTGCCTTCCGGTGAGTTTTTCGATCCCGATAGCGGAACGTTTGAAGCTTCCGCTTGATTTCCACGGTGGAGCCGCGATGTGTATTCGCGCAAGGGTGATCCGACGGTAATTACTCATGTGAGTGATTAATACGACTGGCTGAAAAGAGTTGGCGAAAAAACGCAGGTGACAAGGGTGGCGGACCCTGGCGGGTCAAGCCGACCGCTGAATCGATTCACTGATGCCTCGTCAAAAGAATCCGGCGAAAAACGCCGCCCGCCGAGGGTTGGGATATCCCGGGACGGGGATAATTGGGCGACTCAACCGGAACAACCGGACTCTACAGGTAACCATTTCCGTTTTAAGGAATGTGCCGCATGTCAAAGGATTCGGGTCCGCCGTCGAGTGAGGACGTACTCTTCGGCGGGCGGTTGAAGTACGCCGCCGCCGGCCACGAGATGGCCCGGCTACGCGTGTCGTTCCTCGCGATGGCCCGCCGACTGCCCACCCTCGTCGCCGACACCACGCGGCTCGGCTGGGCCGCCGACCGTACGGCCCTGATCGCCGTCGCCCTGGCCGAGGCCGGGCAGGGCGTCGCCAACGCGGCCGGACTGCTCGCCACCAACCAGGTGCTGCTGCGCCTGTTCGCCGCCGTCCCCGCCCCCGACCGCGTCTACCACGCCCTGCCCTCGCTGGCCCTCGTCGCCGCCGCGAGCGCCTTCACGGCCGTACTCGCCGCCGTCTCCCTCGCCGCCACCGGCCGCCTCGAACCGAAGGTCGAGCGCACCGCCACCGCCCAGCTCCTGCGCCGCGTGATCCGCGTCGAACTCACCGCCGTCGAGGATCCGGCCTTCCGGCGGCTCGTCGACTCCGCCGAGCTGGGGGCGATGGCGGCGCGCCGGATGGTCTCCCACAGCGTCGGCGTGATCAACGCCGTGATCTCGCTCGGCTCCTCGGCCGTCGTGCTGGCCCTGCTGCACCCGGCGCTCCTGCCGCTCCTCGGCCTCATCGCGGTGCCCAAGGGATGGGGCACCGTACGGTCGGCGCGCCGCTCGTACCTCTCCCTCCAGGCGTGGCTCGACCACACTCGCCAGCAGAACCTGCTGGCCACACTCCTGTCCCAGCGGGAATCGGCCCGCGAGGTGCGGGTGCACGCCGCCGGCCAGTACCTCCTCGACCACTTCGAGCGCATGACGGAGAGCTCCGGCCGCGAGCAGACCCGGCTCGCGCACGCCCAGGCGGCGACCTCCCTCGCGGCGAGCGCCCTGGCCGGCATCGCGACCGCCCTCACCTATGCCGCGCTCGCCATGCTGCTCGTCCGCGAGGCGGTGCCGCTGGCGGCCGCCGGCACCGCCGTCCTCGCCATCCGCAACGGCACCGCCAACCTCCGGCTCATGATCGGCCAGGTCAACCACCTCTACGAGCAGTCGCTGTTCTTCCTCGACCTGCGCCGCGCCGTCAAGGAGGCCGAGCGCCACGCCATCCCCCCGGGCGGCGCGCCCCCGCCGTACCCGGCCGAACGGATCGTCTTCACGGACGTCGGCTACACCTACCCCGGCGCGGAGCGGCCCGCGCTCGAAAAAGTGAACCTCACGATCCGGCGCGGCCAGATCGTAGCCCTCGTCGGCGAGAACGGCTCCGGCAAGACGACCCTCGCCAAGCTCCTCAGCGGCCTGTGCCTGCCCACGGCCGGGACCATCCACTGGGACGGCGTGGAGGTCTCCGAAGCCGACCGGGAACAGATCTTCCAGCAGGTCGCCCTGGTCGACCAGGACTTCATGCGCTGGCCGTTCACCGTGCACACCAACATCGGCATCGGCCAGCCGTGGCGCGCCGCGGACCGGGAGGGCGTCGAGCGGTCCACCGCGCACGCCGGGGCGCGGCGGCTCGTGGACGGGCTCCCGCAGGGCTTCGACACCCTGGTGGCGCGGGAGTTCAGCGGCGGCGTCGAGCTGTCCGGCGGGCAGTGGCAGCGACTGGCCATCGCCCGCGCCCACTTCCGCGACGCGCCCCTGCTCATCTGCGACGAACCGACCGCCGCGCTCGACGCGCGGGCCGAGATCGAGGCGTTCGAGCAGATCCGCGCGCTGGCCGACGCCGGGCACACGATCGTGCTCATCACCCACCGGCTGGCCTCCGTGCGCCACGCGGACGTCGTCCACGTGCTGCGCGAAGGCCGGCTCGTCGAACAGGGGCCGCCCGCCGAACTGCTGCATTCAGGCGGCTGCTTCGCCGATCTGCACTCCTTGCAGGCGGCCCAGTATCTGAAGATCTGACGGTTCGGAACCTGGGGCTTTCGCGGTCCGGAGCTTGGAACTCTCGCGGCTCAGAACACTGAGAACGCTCAGAACATTGAGAACGCTCAGAACCTGAAGCTCGCGGTTCAGGACGCGGGTGGCTAGCGGTCCCGTACCCGCAGTCGCAGGACCTGCGGGTCGTGGTCGCTCGCCTGGTCGGCGAACTCGGCGTTGATGTGCACGATGTCGTAGTCCACCCGGCGCAGGTGACGGCTGGTCAGCATGTGGTCGAGGACCTGGGAGTTGCCCTGGTACACATAGCCGTACCGTTCCTGCTTCGGCAGCCGCCCGACCTGGTCCGTCAGGACGCCGCCCGCGGTGAGCGCCTTCAGCGCGGGCGAGAACTGGTAGTCGTTCAGGTCACCCGCGACGATCACATCGGCGCGCGGGTCGGCCGTCACCAGCTCCTTGACGAAGGCGTTCACGGCCTTGGCCTGGCCCAGCCGCTGCGTCTCCGACGTACGGGCCGGCGGCTGGAAGCGGCTGTCGACGCCCTGGTCGCCGCCCTTGGAGTTGAAGTGATTGGCGACGACGAACACCGGCCGGCCGCGGAAGGAGAACTGCCCGGCGAGCGGCTTGCGGCTGTCGCGCCACGCCGGGTCGGCGGGGGCGACGCGGCCCGGCGAGGCGGACAGGGCCGTGGCGCCGCCGCGCCCCACGACCTTCACGGGGGTGGTGGAGTCGCCGCCGGGGATGTCGGTGAAGGAGACCCGCTCGGGGTTGAAGAGGAAGGCGTTACGGATGTTGCCGCCCGGCTGCCCCCCGTCCTGGCCGTCCACGGGGTCGATCTGCCGCCACTCGTACCGCGGACCGCCGGCCGCCGCGATGGCGTCCGTGAGCTGTTCCAGCGTGCGGCCGGCGCCGACGTGCCCGCTGTCGGCGGGCCCGTCGTCGTCCTGGACCTCCTCCAGCGCCACGATGTCGGGCGCGGCGAGCCGGTCCACCAGCGCCTCCGCCAGTCGCTCGAACTTCGCGGGCGGGGTCTTGGGCGAGAGGTTCTCCACGTTGTACGTGGCCACCGCCAGCTCGTCCGCCGCCTGCGGGCGCGTCTTCTCGCGCGCCAAGCGGCGGTCGGTACGGGCGCCGAGTTCGGTGGCCGCGATGGTGTAGCCGCCGAAGTTGTCGTAGTCCAGCGGGCCCGCGGTGGTGCCGGTCAGCTCGTCGCCGACGTTCGCGGCGGGAAAGGCGGGGAAGGCGGGGAAGGCGGGGAAGGCTGAGGAGGGGTGCTGGGCGAGGGGGAGCAGCGAGCCGATCTTCACCCGGCCGCTGTTCGGGTCCCGGTAGGAGGAGTACAGCGCGCCCCCGCGCGCCGTACGGGCGTGGCCCGGCTCGGCGGTGACCCACAGCTCGTGGTGGGTGCTGGTCGCGCCGACGACGGGCGCGTCGCGGACGCCGACCCGCATCCCCTCCAGCGACTCGTAGCGGTCGAGCGCGTAACGGTTCGGCCGCAGCCGGAGCCCTTCGATGGAGCCGCCCTTCGCGTCCGGCGCGTACCGGTCCGGGATGGTGGACGGCCGTAGCGGTACGGCGGCGGGCAGCGGGTTGCCCGACGACTCGACCGTCCACTCCGCCCGGGTCAGCTCCGTCACGGACTGGAGCCCGGCCGCGGCGCCGCCGGGGTAGTACTCGGTGACCGTACCGGAGACCAGCACGGAGTCGCCGGACGCGACCGCGGGGGTGGCGGACCCCGTGAACACGAAGATCGCCTCGCTGGTCGCCGGATCCCGGTCCGGACGCGGGTCCTGCACCCAGAAGCCGCGCGCCGAGCCGAAGGCCCGTACGGCCGTCACGGTGCCCGGCACACCGGTCACCCGCTGCCCGGCCAGCGGGGATATCCGGGTGCGGCCCTGGATGTCGTGGATGCGGGTACGAGCCGGGGGCGGGGCTTCGGACCGGTGGCCGGGGGACGGGGTGGCGGGGCCGGCGGTCGCGGGGGCGGTGCCCGCCGAGGGAGCGGGGGCGCTCGCGGCCGGGGGCGCGGCGAGCAGTCCGGCCGCGAGCGCGGCGGCGGCCAGCGCGGCGACGGCCGTGGGGCCGCGCAGCGGGGACCGACGGGAGATGTGGTGGCGCGTGGGCACGGGAGCCTCCGGGGCGGAGTGAGAGGTGGCGGGCGGGGCAGGAGCGGCGTGCGGGGCGTGCGGGGTGTGCGGGGGACGTGCGGGGCGTGCGGGGTGTTCGGGGGCCGGCTCGGTGTGGTGTCCGGCAGGGGCGCTGCGATGGGCGGCCGCGAGGTGCGGCAACGCGGTGCCTCCGCGGCGTACAGCGGCTTCTACGCGCGTCAATCTCGTGGGCGCGTAAGGAAGTTGTCAAGGGATTCCGGATGTACCCGCCCCGACGGCCTCGTGAACCGCGGGTGCGGCCTCCGGCGCGTACGGACCGGGCGCGGCGGCCCGTGACCGCTCCCGCCGCATCCGGAGGAAAGCGCCCCGCCGTTCCGTCTACGCTTGAGCAGCGCGTCCGGGCGAGCGGGCGCGGCCGTACCCCCGAGGAGATGAACCCCCTGATGTCCGGAGACCGTCCCACCATGCCGCCGGTGCGGCTGCACTCCGACGCGGAGCTCGCGCGGGACGCGCTGTCCGCGCCCCTCTTCGCGCGCGCCGCGAAGCTCGCCCGCTGGGCCGGGGACGGCACCCCCGTCGGAGCCGGCGGCGAGCTGCTGGCCGAGCAGCTTCGCGGCGCCGCCGAGCACCTCGGACTCCTCGCGGACGAGGACGGGCCCGGGTACGCGGCCGAGGCCTGGCAGCTCGCCCTGGACACCGGGCTGATCGAGTTCGCCGAGGACCCGGAGGCGGAGGAGTCGGACGACCCCGACCAGCCGTCCGGGGCCGCCGCCGCGGGCGAGGAACTGGCCACGCTCACCTCGGGCAGCCCCCAGGACATCCTCGACGTGTGGCTCGGCGGGCTGGAGACCGTACTGGCCGACGCCGCCGCGCCCGACCTCGCGGACATCGTCGACCAGCTCGGCGAGGGGGGCGACCTCGACCTCGACTCGCTCGACTGGAACCCCGAGGAGGAGGCCGACTTCCTCGACGGCGTGCTCGCCAACCTCTACCTGCTGACCGCCCTGGACGAGGGCGCGGCCGACCGGCCCGTACCGCTGCCGGCGCTGGCCGCTTCCATGATCGTCCCGGATGACATGGACGAACCGACCGACGACATCCTCGAAGAGGTCTCCGAGGCGATGATGCGCCTCGACGACCAGTTCCGGATGCTGGAGCCGACGGGCATCATCCAGTACCAGCCCGTCGACGAGGCGCTCATCGAGGAGGTCGACGGCGAGGGCCGCATCGCCCAGGACGGCGACGGCGACGGCGACGGTCTCGCGGAGCCGCTCGGCGAGGAGGACGTCACCCGCTACGGCATGGTCGCGCTCACCCCGCTCGGCGTCTTCGCCGTACGGGCCCGCATGCTCGACGCCGGGGTCGACGCGCCGGCCGTCGGCGACCTCGCCGACAAGGGCGCCGACGTGCTCCTCGGCGCGCTCCCCGACCACCCCGAGGGCGCCGCCCGCGCCGAGGCGGAGGCGTGGCTGGCCGGGCGCGCGCCGCTCGACGCGGCGCGCGAGCTGCTCGCCGCCGCGCGCGGGGACGACGCGTTCGCGCCGCGGCGCCGGCTCGCCTGCCAGCAGACGCTCACGCTCGTCGGCGCCGAGGCCGAGCCCGCGCTGCGCGAGGTGCTCGACGATCCGCAGCTCGGCGGGCTCGCCCGGGTCTGGCTCGCCGAGCACGGCGCCGCGGAGATCCCCGAACCGACCGAGTCGATGATCTTCTGGCTGACCGTGGACACGATCGCCGCGCAGTTGGCGGCGGAGGGGGACACGGACGAGCTGCGCGGGCTGGTGGAGGGGCTGGTCGGCCAGCACAACGGTTTCTTCGACGCCGCGTGGCGGGTGGAGCACCCGGCGACGGCGGATGTGCTGGAGGCGATGGGGAGGCTGCACCCGGACAAGAAGGTGGCCAAGGAGGCGCGTAAGGCCGCGTTCAAGGCCAGGTCTCAGGCGTAGGGGTTTTGGCGGTGCGGGGGCTCGCCCCCGCGCCGGTCGCCCTCCGGCGCCGGGCGGGCCATGTCCTCAAGCGCCGGACGGGCTTGATTGGGCCGGCGGCCCGGGCGTCCTCAAGCGCCGGACGGGCTTGATTGGGCCGGCGGCCCGGGCGTCCTCAAGCGCCGGACGGGCTGGATGTGGTGCGGGCGGGTTGGCAAGGCGCGCCTTGGGGGCGTGTCCTCAAGCGCCGGACGGGCTTGATTGGGTGCGGTTGTTCGGTGAGGCGCGGCCTGGGGGCGTGCCCTCGAACGCCGGACGGGCTTGATTGGGCCTGGAGCCCGCCCGGCGGGTGAGGGGCTGGTGTCAGCATTCGTAGCGCGTCGTGTGCTTGAAGGACGAGGACGCGCCGTCGAAGCCGTACGTGCCGCGGTAGGCCGGCGGGTTCTGGAACTCGCCGACGATGGTGATGGTGTTGGCGCACGAGCCCTGGCCGGTGCGCTTGGCGTCGAGCCTGATCTGCTGGCCGACGTAGCCGCCCGTGATGTCCCACGGCGCGCCGCAGATGCCGGAGGTGATCCGGCCGCCGCTCACCACGTGCGGGTAGGTGTTGGGGTTGTACTGCACCTCCATGGCGAAGGTCACCGCGCCGTTGTGCAGCGTCAGTTTCGCCGTCGTCATCATGGCCTCGGCCGAGACGTCCATGACCGGTGCGGCGAACGCCTCGTCCCGCGTCTTGACCTCGGCGCCCTGCGGGTTGATGAAGCGGTGCTCGGAGCGGACTTGGCCCTTCTTCTTCTGGGACGACGTTGTCATGGCTCCTCCGCCCCTCAGGCGAGCTGCTCGGAGATCTCGACGCGCAGCAGCGCGCGGACGTTCTCGATGTGGTTGATGACCGTCACGACGGACGACCCCGCGAAGAGCAGTCCGAGCGCGACATCGTCCAGCGAGGTCACCAGGGAACCGGAGTCGCCACCCGCCGAGATGTTGGTGGTGAGGATCTGGTCCTTGAACCGCGCGGTGCCCGCCGTGCCGTAGTTGACGTCGATGGTCGCGTCGACCGCCATGATCCGGCCCATGGTCAGATTGGTGGTCCGGCCCGTCTTCTTGACCAGGTCGCCGACGGCCACATTGGCCTTGCGGCGCCAGGCGCGCGGCGCGCCGCCGAAGTACTGCTGGCGCGTGGCGTCCTGGAACTCCACCTCGCCGAGCGCGCAGTCCACCACGTTGTTCTGCTGCTCCAGCGGCGTCTGCGGCGCGAACTGGATGGTGATGAACCGGTCCAGCGTCGCGATCCGGTCCGCCGGGTCCTGGCCGCCGTCGAACACGCCGGGCTGCACGATGGAGCTGCCCCGCTGCGCGCGGTTGGAGTCGGCCAGCACGTGGTTGTTGCTGAGGATGTAGAACTTGTTCGGGATGCCGAGGCCGGGCCCCGGCGGGTCGGTGGTCGCGCCCGGCAGGAAGTCGTACACGACCGAGCCCAGCGTGCCGGCCGTCACCGACACGTTCCCGACCGAGAAGCCGGACGGGCAGGGGCGCATCCTGCGCTTGAGGGTCTGCGGCTCGAAGGAGCCGAGTTCGCGGCCGATCTCCTCCAGCAGCGGCTGGGAGAGGCGCGTCAGCGACTCGGAGACGCCGCCGTCCGGGGCGTACGGACTCTCCTGCCGTCCGCCGCCCGCCATCGGGCGGCCGCTCTGGCGCTGGCGCTGGGCGGCGACGTGGCCGACGGCCACGACATCGGTCGGGGTGCCGTCGTCCATCATGTGCGGGATCAGGTCCCGCTCGGTCAGCATCGACTCCGGGACCTTCTGGGTCACGAAGACCAGGACCGCTTCCTGGCCGGTCGGCTCCCCGTCGGTCCACTTCACGCCGTGGCCGAAGCCGACGACGTTGGCGACCGGTGCCTGGGGCCGCATGAAGTCGGACATCGCCTGCTGGCGGGAGGAGTCACTGACCTGCCCGCCGGTGGGTCCTCGCATCATCTCGGGCCGGCTCACGCCGAACCACCTCTTCCCCGGTCCAGGGCCCGCGCGGGCATGCGGAAGCGCCGTGCGCGGGACCGTGTGTGCGTGGAGCCCAGCCCTGACGAGGGCGGGGGCCGGACTCGGTGGGAGCCGCGCCTGGCGCGTGCTCCTGACGGGTGATGCAGGTAAGGGACTGTTTATGGCCGGGGCGGTCGGCGGTCAAGGGGTTCTGCGGGCAATCAAGTCATTGCTGGGCAGATGCCTTTGATGACCTTCTTTGTCATGGTTTTCCGGCGGCTGCCGGGGCCGAGAGAAGGTTACGGACCGTCGAACGTCAGCGCGGAATGTCGACGTGGACGTCGCGCCCCGTTCAACCGGCGTTCGGCACGGGGCGGGAGAGTGAGCGCCGTCGCCGGCCGACCGGCCGCATCCGGTGGCCTGCCGGTGGCTTGCCGCCGGCTTGTCCGGGGCCTGTCGGCGGCCCGCTGCCCGTCTGCCACGGCGACTGCCGCCGCTCTGCCGGTTCGCCACGGCCGCCGCACTACCGGCTCGTCCGAGCCATCGCACCACCGGCTCGCCTGAGCCGCCGCACCACCGGCTCACCCGAGCCATCGCGTCACCGCGTTGCCGAGACACCGCACCACCGAGCGACAGATCCGGCCATCCCTGGAGACGAAGATGACGATCAGCCGCACCAGCACCGCCGGGCCCACCGGACCCGAAGGGCCCGTCAGCCCAATCGATCCCGTCGATCCCGTCGGCTCCACTGCCACCGCCCCTCCCGTCTCGCCCGCCCCTCCCGCCGGTCCCGTCCAACCCCTCAGCCGCCGGGAGTTCGCGAAGCGATCCGCGTGCGCCGGTACCGGGGTCGTGCTGGCCGGCAGCGCCGGTGTGCTCGCCACCGCGCCCGGCGCTCTCGCCGCGGCTGCCGGGGAGCGACACCCCGATCGTTACGGCGGGGCCCCCGGCTACGGGCCGCTCCTCCCGGACCCGGCCGGGCTGCTCGCGCTGCCCGCCGGGTTCTCGTACCGCGTCCTCACCCGCGCCGGGGTCACCAAGCTGGAGTCCGGCGAGTTCACCCCGTCCCATCACGACGGGACCGCCGCCTTCGAGGGGCGACGCGGGGTGACGCTGCTGGTCAACAATCACGAGCTGAGCGGCCCGCGCGCCAAATGGCCGTACCCGGTGCCGCTCGCCGACGGGCTCGTCTACGACCCGGCGGCCGCGGGCGGCTGCACGGTCGTGGAGGTCGGGGCTCCCGGCAGCGGGCGCCGGGGTCGCGGCCATGTCGCCGAGTGGGTCGGCATCGCGGGGACGTCCACGAACTGCGCGGGCGGCCTCACCCCCTGGGGCACCTGGCTGACCTGCGAGGAGACCGAGGACAAGGCCGGCCAGAACGGTATGACCAAGGATCATGGCTACGTCTTCGAGGTCGACCCGTACGACCGGCGGGCGGGGCGCGGTCCCCGGCCGGTCAAGGCGTTCGGGCGGTACGCGCACGAGGCAGTCGTCGTCGACCCGCGGAGCGGCCACGTCTTCCTGACCGAGGACGCCGCGGGCCCGAACGGGCTGCTCTACCGCTGGACGCCGCCGCACGGCTTCCGGCACGGGCGCGGGGGGCTGCGCCGGCTGGCCGACGAGGCGGGCGTGCTCCAGGCGTTCAAGTGCTTCGACTCCGGCGGCCGGTTCGTCGACGACCTCGCGCGCGCCACCAAGCCGGGCACGGTCTACGGCGTGGACTGGGCCGACGTGCCGGACCGCGACGCGCGGGCCGTCCCGGTGCGCAAGCAGTTCGCGGACGGCCAGGTCACGCGGGCCCGCAAGCTGGAGGGCATGTGGTGGGGCGACGGGGGCGTCTACGTCGTCTGCTCGTACGCCCGCCAGGAGAGCCCCGCGCCCCACGACGGACAGGTCTGGTTCTACGCGCCGAAGCGCCGCACCCTGACGCTCAAGGTGCGGTTCGGCGTCAACGCGCACCCGGAGCGGGAAGGGGCCTTCGACGGCCCGGACAACATCACCGTCTCGCCGTACGGAGGGCTCGTCGTCGCCGAGGACGGCGAGGGCGTGCAGCACCTGTTCGGGGCGCTGGACGACGGCCGTACGTACCCCATCGCGCGCAACGAGCTCAATGTCGGCACCGCGGAGAAGCCCGCGTACAGCGAGTTCACCGGGGTGGCCTTCTCGCCGGACGGGCGAACGCTGTTCGCCAACATTCAGGAACCCGGCATCATGCTGGCGATCACCGGCCCGTGGCGGCGCCAGGGCCGTCACCGCCAGTGATGGTGCGGCTCCTGGGCCAGCAGTCCGGCGGCAGTGTCCGTCCGGGAATCTTGAGCGCTCGCCGCTGTTGTCACAGAAGTGAACTCGGCACTCTCGGTCCTACGGACCACCCCGCTCTCCATCCTCGACCGCTCCCGCACCCGCGAGGGGCGGGAGCCGGGGGAGGCGCTGCGGGACACCGTGGCCCTCGCCGGGCTGGCCGAGGGACTGGGGTACCGCCGGTTCTGGGTGTCCGAGCACCACAGCGTGCCGGGTGTGGCCGGTTCGGCGCCCACGGTCCTCGCCGCCGCAGTGGCCGCCGCGACCTCGCGCATCCGGGTGGGCACGGGCGGCGTGATGCTGCCGAACCACCGGCCGCTGGTCGTCGCCGAACAGTTCGGCGTCCTCGAATCGCTCTTCCCCGGCCGGATCGACATGGGGCTCGGCCGGTCGGTCGGCTTCACCGACGGCATCCGGCGGGCGCTCGGCGCCGACAAGGACGCCACCCGCGACTTCGCCGCCCAGCTCGCCGAGCTGACCGGCTATTTCACCGGTGACCAGCGCGTACACCCAGAGGTACGGGCGCAGCCGGCCGAGGGGCTGCGGGTGCCGGTCTTCGTGCTGGCCAACGCGGCCGGTGCCCGGCTCGCGGCCGCCGCCGGGCTGGCCCTGGTCATCGGCGACCTCCGGGGTCCGGACCGGATGACCGAGGCGATCGAGCGGTACCGGGCGGAGTTCCGGCCGTCCCCGTGGCTGGCGGCCCCGTACGTCATCATCGCGGGCACCGTGGCCGTCGCGGAGACCACCGAGGCCGCCCGCCGGCTGCTGCTCCCCGAGGCGTTCTCGCTCGCCCGCTCCCGTACGCGCGGCGCCTTCCCGCCGCTGATGCCGGCCGAGGAGATCGAGGCGCTGGAACCGCGCATGACGGACAAGGAGCGCGAGTACTACACCTCGGCCCTGCGCGGCCAGATCCACGGCACGGAGGCAGAGGTCGCGACCGCGCTGAGCGCCGCGATCGAACGCAGCGGTGCCGACGAGGTCCTCGTCACCACCAGCACATACGACCGCGAGGCCCTTTACGACTCCTACCGCCGCCTCGCCCGCCTGACGACGGCCTGACACCTCGCCTCCGGCGGGGGTTGTGCCGGGCGCGACGGCGCGCGGCGGAGGATGCGGCTCCGGCTGCCGGCCTCCCGGGGGCGGTGCCCCGCGGGGGTCGGCCTCCGGCTACAGGGGCTCGGCACCGGCGCTCCACGACAGGGCGGCGTGGCCCTGGGGCCGGTTTCCCCGTCGCCGGCACCTGCCTTGGCGCGATCGCGCTGGGGCGGCCCACCGCCGGCGCCGGCCCTCCGGCCGTTCGGATTCGGCTCCGCCGCAGCCCCGGCAGAGCGGTTCACCGTCCGGGTCGACTGACCCTCCGGGGGCCCTCCGGCCCGGGGTGCCCGGAGCGTTCACCGGAAACTCGGCCCCGGCGCGCCCTCGCGCCGGGGCGGTGGTGCGCCGTCGAAACCGGTGCCCTCGCGTCGGGGCGGTGGCCCGCCGTGCGGGGCGCCCGTCATGGCCCTCGTCAGGCCCCGTCGATTCCCTTACGGTCATCGCCCCGTCGATTCCCTTACGGTCAGCGCCGCGTCGATTCCTTGCGGTCATGCCATGGCCGTGCAGCGTTCCCGGCCCATTGTCGCCAGCCATTCCCGGCGGAGCCGCTCGTACTCGCGGCGCTCCACGGACGTCAGGCCGCCTCCTCGGCGCGCGGAGGACGCCCAGAGGGCGTGGATCGCGGCGTTGAGTTCGGCGGCGTCAGGGCGTGCGGCGGCGGGGTGGGAACGGTGGGTGGGCATAAGTACAGGCTAGGGGCAGCCACTGACAACGCACCCCGTTATGCGGGGCGATGATGGCCACAAGGGGCTCCGACCGCCCTCCGGCGGCTCGTTCGCGGCGTTCTCCTACGGTCCGTACGGCACCTCGCGCCCCGCTTGCGGCAGTTCGCGAGCCCGTTGGGCCGGAAGCGTCCCGTCGTCACGAAAGCCCTGGTCACATGCCGTGTAGTGGCCCCGGAGGCGGCCTGCCCCAACCACCGCCCCGCAGGGCCGAGAACGCGGCCGGGCCCGCTTGGCGGTGCCTCGCGGTACGACGCGCGCACAGTCGTGGGTGCGACCAACGCCACATCGCCGCGGTGTGGGCGGAAGTTCAGTCTCCACCGGCGCGGGTGTTCTCGCGGGGCCCGTTGGCGGGGGAGTTCGTCGACCGGCGAGGCGACGGGCGGCGGCCGGTGTGGCCCCTGGTGGACGAGGCGTCGTCGTTCGGGCCCGCGACCGACCAGGCCGTGGCGGCCACGACCAGGGCGATCGCGGCGACCTGACGGCCCGTAAGGCTTTCGTGCAGCAGCAGAGCGCCGACCCCCGCCCCGACCGCGGGGCTCAGCGACAGCAGGAGCCCGAAGGCGCGGACGCCGACGCGGCGCAGGACGGTCATGTCCAGGGAATACGGAACGAGGGAGGACAGGACCGCGACCACGAACCCGATGCCCAGCACGCCCGGGTGCGCGGCCACTTGACGCCACGCGGTCGCGGCGGCCACCGGGGTCAGCGCGCAGGCGCCGACGGCCAGGGCGAGCGCCAGCCCGCTCGCGTCCGGGAACCGCTGCCCCACCCGCCGGCTGAGGACCACGTAACCGGCCCGGCACACCGCGGCCGCGGCGCCGAGCAGCAGGCCCGCCACCGGGAGGGCCTGGCCGGGGGCCGTCAGCAGGAGCACGCCGCACAGCGCCAGCAGCGCCGCGGCGAGGTCCCGTACGCGCCGGGACAGGGCGACCGCCAGCGCCAGCGGGCCCAGCAACTCCACCGTCGAGGCCACCCCGATCGGCAGGAACCTGATGGCCTGGAAATAGGCGACGTTCATCGCGGCGAGGGCCAGGCCGAGGGCGACGGCGGCGCGCCACCGCGGGCCGTCGACCCGCCGGAGGCGCGGCCGGACGGCCACCCACATGATCACGGCCGCGAAGAACAGCCGCATCCCCGCCAGGGCCGTGGCCCCGACCTGGTCGTACGCGCCCTTGGCCACGGCCGCGCCCATCTGGAGGCTGCATATCTGCGCCAGTACGAGCACGAGCGGCAGCCGGGCGGCGTAGCGGCTGGAACGGGTGTTGCGGCCGCAACCGCTGTAACGGTTGTCACTGCTGTCACGGCCGTAACCGCTGTAACGGCCGTAACCGTCGTAACCGCTGTTACGGCCGTAACGGGTAGAGCCGCCGCGGCGGGCATGGCGGTGCTCGGGCATGGGGCCTCCTCGGTCGGGGAGGCCACGGGCGGCCCGGCCACCACCATGCTGTAATCGTTCAGTGCACTTCAACCATTACGGCGGCGAGGCCGCCCGGCTGGCCGCCGCCCTGGCGAACAGCGGCGCCCCATGGGAACCGCACGAACTGGAACCCGTTCTGGACGCACACGGCATAGCGGACCGCCGCCTCACCCGCCCCCAGACCCGGCAGCTCTGGGAGTGGAGCCGACGGCTCGGCGACTGCTTCGGCGCGCAGCCGCTCGACCGGCGCTGCGCGCGGATCAACGCGCTGCTGGCGGACTCGGCCAGCCGCCCGTACATCTCCCTGCACGACGGCACCCCGCACCTGCACTACAGCTCCGAAGGCGCCGACCCGGCCGCGCACATCCGGGCCGTCACCGCCGCCGGGCTCTCCTACGTCGCCTGCCACGCCTCCCCGGACCGGCTGGGGCGCTGCGCCCGCGAGGGGTGCGGCCGCGTGTTCGTCGACGTCTCCCGCAACGGCCGCCGCGCCTACTGCTCCCTCAGGTGCTCCAACAACGACGCCGTACGCCGCCATCGCGCCCAGCACCGGAAGCCGAGGCCGTGATCCCTCATCCTTGGCGGGTCCCGCGGGGACGCGCGAGGGCCGCGCCCGGTGGCCGGGCGCGGCCCTCGCGCGTAGGCGGCGGCAGCGGCTACAGCGCCTCGGCGGCGGGCTTGACCAGGCCGCGGACCGTACGCGCCTTGACGAAGGAGCCGATGGCGGTCATGTCCCACTCACCGGAGAACTGACGGATCAGCTTGCACATCAGCACCCCCGTCTTCGGCTCCGAGCCGGTCAGATCGAAGCGCACCAGCTCCTCCCCGGACTGGGCGTCCACCAGCCGGCAGTACGCCTTCGCGACCTCGCTGAACTTCTGGCCGCTGAAGGAGTTGACGGTGAAGACCAGCCCGGTCACCTCCGGCGGCAGGCCGCCCAGGTGCACGGTGATGGACTCGTCGTCGCCCGCGCCCGCGCCGGTCAAGTTGTCGCCGGAGTGCTGGATCGCGCCGTTGAGGATCTGGAGCTTGCCGAAGTAGCAGGCGTCGATCATGTTGCGGTTCGGGCCGTAGGCGATGACGGACGCGTCGAGGTCGATGTCCTTGCCGCGGAACGCCGGTTCCCAGCCGAGGCCCATCTTCACCGAGCGCATGAGCGGCTGACCGCCCTTGACGAGCGACACGGTCTGGTTCTTCTGCAGGCTGACCTTGCCCTTGTCGAGGCTGACCTTTCCCGCCCCGGGCGCCGGCGCGGCGGGCGCGGCCGGGGGAGCGGGCGGCGGCTGTACGGGCTGGGGGGCCTGCGCCGGGCTCGGTGCCGCGGCGGCCGGGGGCGGCGGCAGCGGCGCCGCGGGTCCGGTGGGCGCCGGCGCCTGTACGGGCGCGGCGGGCTGTACGGGCGCGGGGGCGGGCGGAGCCGCCGGTGCCGCCGGTTCCTCTACGCTCACGCCGAAGTCCGTGGCGATCCCGGCCAGCCCGTTCGCGTACCCCTGGCCGACCGCGCGGGCCTTCCAGGCGTCGCCCCGCCGGTACACCTCGACGACCACCAGCGCCGTCTCCGCGCCCAGCCGCGGCGGGGTGAAGGTGGCGATGGGCGAGCCGTCGTCGGCGCCGCGGATCGTCGCGGTGGGCTCCGTACCGGCGAAGGTCGCGCCCGCCGCGTCCAGGCTCGCGGTCACCACCACCTTCTCGATGCCGGGCGGCACGGCCGCCGTGTCCACCGTGATCGAGTCGCCCGCGCCGCCGGCGCCGGCGCGGTGCGTCACGCCCGGCCCGCTGGGCTGGTTGTAGAAGACGAAGTCGTCGTCGGAGCGCACCTTGCCGTCGGCGGTGAGCAGCAGGCCCGACACGTCGAGCCGCACGGGAGCGGTGACGTCCACCGTCACGCGGGCGACGGAGAGAGGGATGTTCGAGCCGGGTGTCATAGCGGTCATGCCACGGGTAACGAGCGGCCCCGCTTTGCAGTTCCATTACTAACGTGTTCCTTGCGCCGGGGCGTGAGGGGCGTGAGGAACGTGAGGGGCGTAAAGGGCGGGTGGGGAACCGGGGTGCCGGTCGGCCGATGTGATTCAGTACGGCCAGATCGGCGGGTTGGTGCAGAAGTGGCCGCCGAGGTGGGCGTGGTCGGGATTCGCCGGGTCGAGTTCGCCCTGCGCGGCGATGAGGGCGGGCGCGTACGGCTCCGAGTCGTCCTGCGGCTCGTACCCGAGGGCGCGGGCGGTGCTCAGGTCCCACCACAGGCGGGTGTTGGCGGAGCTGCCGTAGACGACGGTGTGCCCGACGCCCTCGGCGGTGAGGGCGGCGTGCAGCAGGCGCGCCCCGTCGGCGGGGCTCATCCAGACCGAGAGCATGCGCACCGACGTCGGCTCGGGGAAGCAGGAGCCGATGCGGATGGACACGGTCTCGATGCCGTGCAGGTCCCAGTAGAGGGAGGCCAGGTCCTCACCGAACCCCTTGGACAGGCCGTAGTAAGTGTCCGGGCGGCGCGCGGTGTTCACGGGGATGAGCGCGCCGGGCTCCGCCGGGGTCGTCGCGGGGCGGGGGGTGAAGCCCACGGCATGGTTGCTGGAGGCGAACACCACGCGGCGCACGCCCTCTTCGCGGACCGCTTCGTAAAGGTTGTACGTGCCCTCGATGTTGGCGCGCAGGATCTTCTCGAACGGGGCCTCCAGTGAGATGCCCGCGAGGTGGACGACCGCGTCGACGCCGCGTACGGCCTCGCGCAGCGCCTCCTTGTCCGCGAGGTCGGCGGTGACGATGTTCCTTCCGCCTCCGCCCTCGCCCGCGTCCTCGCCCCCGTCTCCGTCTTCGATGGGGCGCACGTCGAAGAGCCGGAGCGCGTACCCGTACGCGGGCAGCGCCTCGCGCATCAGCGTGCCCAGACCGCCGGCGGCGCCGGTGAGCAGGATGGTGCGGGGAGCGGGCATGGGCGTTCTCCTCCGGGCAGGGCGGTTGCCAGCGGCAGGCAGGCGGTCGCATGTGCGGACGCCATTCATATGCATGGACACGCTAAGGAGGGCGGCGGCCGTGGTCAAGAGCCCGGGTGGGGCGGGCCGCCCGTACCGCCCGGACCGTCCGTACCGCTGGGGCCGTCTGTCCCGCCGGGGCCGTTCGTACCGTCCGGGACGTCCCTGCCGCCCGTACTGCCCGGGCCGGCCGCATCGCCCGCGCCCCCCGCGGCTCGCATATAGCGGCGGGCCAAGTGGCCAAAGGCCTCCTTGAGTTCGGGCGGGCCCACGACCTCGATGTCCGCGTCGAACCGGCCGAGGGTGGCGGCCAGGCCGGGCCAGGACCATGAGCCCAGGGTGAGCCGGCAGCGGTTCGGGCCGAGCGCTTCGACCACCCCGTCGCCGGCGTAGTGGTACACGTCAGCGGCGGGCAGGTCGAGGATCACCTCGCCGCGGCAGGGCCAGCCGCCGCCTCCCGCGTCCGCCGAACCGCGGAATCTGGCGGACACGAAGGCGGCCACGTCGCCGCCGGGCAGTTCGCGCGGGCTGAAGCGGGGCCCGTTGGGGATGCGCGGAGTGATCCGGTCGGCGCGGAACGTCCGCCAGTCCTCGCGTTCGAGGTCCCAGGCGACCAGATACCAGCGCCCGCCCCACGTCACGAGGTGGTGGGGTTCCGCCCGGCGCGGCGGTGCCGGGGCGGGTTCGTCGCCGCCGGCCGCCCCCGGCGGGGCCGCCGGAGCGTAATCGAAGCGGAGTACTTCACGGGCGTGCACGGCCGCGCTGAGCGTCATCAGCACCCCGCTGCCGACCCGCGGGTACGGCCGGGTCGCCGACCGTTCGACGGCGGTGACCTGGAGGGTGTCGATGCGGCGGCGCAGCCGCGCGGGCATCACCTGCCGCACGGTGGTCAAGGCGCGCGCCGCGGCCTCCTCGATGCCGGCGCCCGTGGTCGCGGCGATCTGGAGCGCGACGGCGAGGGCCACGGCCTGTTCGTCGTCGAACAGCAGCGGCGGCAGATCCGTGCCCGCGCCCAGCCGGTACCCGCCGTCCGGTCCCTTCACGGCCGCGATGGGGTAGCCCAGCTCGCGCAGCCGGTCGACATCGCGGCGCACCGTGCGCGGGCTGATGTTCAGCCGCTCGGCCAGGAGCGCCCCCGGCCAGTCGCGGCGCGCCTGGAGCAGGGAGAGCAGAGACAGCAGTCGCGCTGACGTTTTCGGCATGGTTCCCATACTGACCCACTATCGCGCCGAGAAGCGGCCACTACCTGTCCGCTACCCCTGGCAGTGTGGGCGCGTCCGCACCACAAGGAGAACGACCTGTTCCGACTCAGCCGGTCCAAGCTCTCGTACGGGCCACCCGGCCCGTGTCCCGTCCCGTCCGTCGGCGGCCTTGCCGGAACCGGACACGTACCATCTCGGACCGGCTCGCCCACCCCCGCACCCCCGCACCCCCGCACCCCTCTAACCCAGTCGTACGTACTCGAAAGGAACAGGGCCACATGAAGCGACTCCCTGACTGGTCGGCGCCGTGCTGGGCGGTGGTTCGATGACGGCTGCCGTTCTCGGTGCGCGGGCGTTGAACCGGGCCACGTTGGCGCGCCAACTGCTGCTTGAACGCGCCGATATACCGGCGCTGGACGCTGTGGCGCGTCTTGGCGGGATGCAGGCGCAGGAGCCGCAGGAGCCGTTCGTGGGGCTGTGGTCGCGGTTGCGGGCGTTCGATCCGGCGGAGTTGTCGGGCCTGCTGGTCGGGCGGCAGGTGGTACGGACCCATCTCATGCGCCGTACCGTCCACCTGGTCACCGCCGCCGACGCCCTGGCCTGGCGGGCGCGGCACGATGCCATGCTGCGGCAGCGGGTGCTCGGGACGTACCGCCGTGAGCTCGAAGGCGTCGACCTCGACGAACTCGCCGCGGCGGGCCGGGCGGTGCTCGCCGACGGGGAGGCCCGTTCGATGTCGGAACTCGCGCGGGCGGTGGCCGACCGCTGGCCGGACCCGGGCCCGAGGGCGCTGGGCGAGATGCTGGTCGCCGCCCTCATCCCCGTGGTGCAACTGCCGCCGCGCGGGCTCTGGCGCGAGAAGGGGAGGGTGCGGAACCTGCCGTTCGCCTCGTGGCTCGGGCGCGAGGCGGAGCCCCTTCCCGGGGACGGCGCCGACCCCGTCGGGCAGGCGCTGGTGCGGCGCTACCTCGCCGCGTTCGGCCCCGCCGCCTCGGCCGACCTGCGCGCCTGGTCCGGCCTCGCCGGACTGCCGGCCGCCGTCGCCGCCCTCCGCGAGGAACTGGTCAGCTTCCGCGACGAGCGGGGCCGGGAACTGCTGGACCTGCCTGACGCGCCGCGTCCTGAGCCCGGGACTCCGGCCCCGGTGCGGTTCCTGCCCGCCTTCGACAACGCCGTCCTCGGCTTCCAGGACCGCGGCCGGATCATCGACGACGCCCACCGCGGCCTCTCCGTCACCGGCGCCCGCTTCGTCCTGGTCGACGGCCGGGTCGCCGCGACCTGGACCGTCAAGGAGGACACCGTCACCATCACCCCGCTCCGCCCCTTCTCCGGAGCCGAAAGCGACGCCGTCGCTGACGAAGGGCAGGCCCTGGCCTCCTTCCTCTCGGACAAGGAGAGCGACCGGGTGGAACTGACCGCCCCCGCGTCCGGCTGAAAGAGGCCGGCCCGTGGTGTCGTCGGGACGCCTCGTGCCCCTGCCCGTCCTCGAAAACCCGCGGTCAGGCCGCCACCCGTGCCGCCTCCAGGGCCTCGGCGGTCAGCGTTCCGCGGAGGCCGACGGCGTCGGCCACGCCCAGACAGGTGCTGTCGCGGAAGACACTGAGTTCGTAGCGCACGGACTCGGCGTCGGCGGATCGGACCGCGAGCCCGATCTCGTAGCCGCCCGGGGCGAGCCGGTCGACCCCTTGGCCGACGAGCAGGACCTGGAAGGGGCCCAACCCGCCCGTACCGACGAGGCGTTCGAAGCGGCGCAGCCGCAGCCGGCTCCGGGCGTCTTCCAGCCGGCGGGCCATACCCATCGTGCTCGCCGAGCCGTCCCGCCCGAGGTCGGCCTGGCGCACGCGGACGTCGATGCGAACGCCGAAGCGCTGATCATCGGAAGCGTTCATGCGTGGCGACCCTAGGACGGCCCGCAGGCACAGGCAACGGCGATGGCAACAGCGATGGCACCGGCGCGGCGCCGGCAAAAGCGGTGCGGCCCCCGGCACTTGACCGGCTCCGGTGGCTGCCTTAGCGTAGCCGCGTTCAGAAATATGGACGCCAATCAGAAACGTGCACGTATACGCCAGGGAGAGCCCGTGACCTCTGCCGCACTCGCCGAGCGCCTCGACGGCCTGTTGTTCTTTCCGGTGACCGCGTTCGGGCCCGGTGGGGGGCTTGATCTCGATGCGTTTCGGGCGCATGTGCGCGCGGGGGTGGAGGCGGGGGCGGCGGCGGTCTTCGCGTGCTGCGGGACGGGGGAGTTCCACGCGCTGACGGGGGAGGAGTTCCGGGCGTGTGTCGCGGCGGCCGTGGAGGAGGCGGGCGGCCGGGTGCCGGTGGTCGCCGGGGCCGGTTACGGGACGGCGCTCGCCGAGCAGTACGCGCGGCACGCCGAGGAAGCGGGCGCGGACGGCCTGCTCGCCATGCCCCCGTACCTCGTCGTGCCCGGCCAGGAAGGGCTGCTGCGGCACTACACCGCGCTCGCCGCGGCCACCTCCCTCGACGTGATCGTCTACCAGCGCGACAACGCGATCTTCACCCCCGAGACCGTCGTCGAACTCGCCCGCACCCCCGGCATCATCGGGCTCAAGGACGGCCACGGCGACCTCGATCTGATGCAGCGCATCGTGACCGCGGTCCGCACCGGTCTCCCCGGCCAGGACTTCCTCTACTTCAACGGGCTGCCCACCGCCGAACTCACCGGCCTCTCCTACCGCGCCATCGGCGTGCGCCTGTACTCCTCCGCCGCCTTCTGCTTCGCGCCCGAGATCGCCCTCGCCTTCCACCGGGCCCTCGATACCGGTGACGACGCGCTGGTGACCAAGCTCCTCGACGGCTTCTACGTACCGCTCGTCGAACTCCGCAACCAGGGGCGCGGCTACGCGGTCTCCCTCGTCAAGGCGGGCGTCCGCCTCGGCGGCCTCGACGTCGGCGAGGTCCGGCCCCCGCTCACCGAACCGACCGCCGCCCACGTCGAACGGCTCGCCGAACTCATCCAGCGGGGGCACGCGCTGCTGGCGAGGGCGGGCGCGGCCGCCAACGCGAGTGCGAGCGCGAAGTGATGATCGCCTCCGCGTTCCTCTACCCCTGGGACATCGTCGGCGACCCGGACGCCGCCCGCCGCGTCGCCGAACTCGGCGTGCAGCGCGTCACCCTCGCCTCCGCCTACCACTCCACCCGTGCCCTGACGCCCCGTCACCCCGCCCGCCGCATCGTCACCGCCCGCCACGCCGCCGTCCTCTACCCGCCGGACGCGGACCGCTGGCGCGGCCGTGAGCTGCGCCCGTACGAGCAGTCCTGGGTGGCCGGGGCAGACCCGTTCGGCGAGGCCGCGAGCGCGCTGGCCGACGCCGGGCTCGACGTGCACACCTGGGTCGTCCTCGCGCACAACTCGCGCCTCGGCGACGAGCACCCGCACACCTCCGTGCGCAACGCCTACGGCGACCGCTACCCCTGGGCCCCCTGCATCGCCCGGCCCGACGTCCGTACGTACCTGGTCGACCTGGCGGCGGAGGCGGCGACCCGGCCCGGCGCGACCGGCACCGACCTGGAGTCCTGCGGCTGGTACGGCCTGGCGCACCTGCACGCCCACGACAAGACCGGCGGCGTGGAGCTGGACGGCGCGGGGCAGTACCTGATGTCGCTGTGCTTCTGCGACGCCTGCGCCGCCGGCTACGCCGAGCATAGCGTGGACGCCGAGGAGCTGCGCGCCACGGTCGTACGCGCCCTGCGTCCGTACTGGTCCGGAGGCGGGGCGACGACCGGCACGCCCGGCCGGGGGGCCGGCCGGGCGGGGGAGTGGGCCGCCGTGCGCGGGCTCCTCGGTCCGGACCTCGCCGAGGCCGTACGAGCCTGGCGCGAGTCCGCCGCGACCGCGCTCCAGCGGGCGTGCGTGGCGGCCGTACGCGCCGCGGCGGGCGCCGACCGCCCCGGCTTCCGCGTCATGCTCCACGCCGACCCCGCCTCGCACCGCTGCGGGGCCAACGCGGGCGTCGTCCCTGCCGACGTGCTCGGCCACGCCGACGGCGTCGTACTCCCCTGTACGGGCCCCGACGCCGCACGTGAAGAGATCCTGCGGCCCTTCACCGGCCCCGGCGCCACGGATCGCCCGGATCGCCCTGACCGCACGCTCGCCGCCAACCTCACCGTCGTCTCGGGCATGGGCGGCAGCCCCGCCACCCTCGCCGCCGACGCCGCCCACGCGGCGGCGCTCGGCGCGCACGAACTGCGGCTCTACCACGCGGGGCTGGCCTCCGACGCCGACCTCGCGGCGGTACGGACGGCGCTGGCGCGGCTCGGCTGAGATAAGCCGAGCTGAGCTGAACTGAGCCGGTCAGCTCTCCCGCCGTGCCGTCGGCGCCGGTTCCGGGAGGGTCGCGAGGCGGCGGCGGTGTTCGGCGCGCAGGGCTATCGCCGTGGCCAGGGCGCCCGCGCCCTCCCAGACGCCGACGCCGACGAAGGGCGTGGGGGCGCGGCCGGAGACGACGGCGAGGGTGAAGACGGCGCAGGTCAGAAGCCGGAAGGGAACGGTCCAGATGAAAAAGGCGCGCCAGTTGGCGAAGGCCGCCAGCACGTAGTACACGCCCATGTTCAGCGCCGCCATCGAAGACGCCGTGATGAACGTGCGCGTGTGGTCGGTCGGCGCGCGGTGCGCGGAGCCGAGGGGTTCGAGGCCCATCGCCGCGATCAGCGACTCCGGGGCGACGAGCCCCACCACGCCCAGCAGCGCGGCGAGGGCCCCGAAGACCGCCATGGTCCAGCCGGACGGTGAACGGGGCGTACGAATCGGCGGGAAGCCGGACATGAGGGGTACTCCAGGGCGCGATCGGCATGCCGAGCGGGCCGCAACTCCCCTTGGGGCGGCCCGCGTTGATGTGCAGACCTTACGGCGTGCGTTCGGTCGCCCCGCTACCGGGCGGCCCGAACGCCTCTTGAGCGCCGGACCCGTGGGAGAGCCGCCTCAGAACCGCCTCAGAGCCGCCGCGTGGCCAGCGTCAGGCGGTCGCGGGCGTCGAAGAGGGCGTCCTTGATCATCTGCTCGTGCGCCGGGGTCAGCCGGGCCACCGGGACGGAGCAACTGATCGCGTCGCGCGCCGGGGTGCGGTACGGGATCGCGATCCCGAAGCAGCGCAGGCCGAGGGTGTTCTCCTCGCGGTCCACGGCGTAGCCCTGTTCGCGGATGGCGCGCAGTTCCTCGATGAGCTGTTCGCGGTCGGTGATGGTGTGCTCGGTGAGCGGCGCCAGGGACTCCGGGAGCAGCTTGCGGACCTGCTCGTCGGTGTAGGTGGCGAGCAGCGCCTTGCCCAGCGAGGTGGAGTGGGCGGGCAGCCGGCGGCCGACGCGGGTGAAGGGGCGCAGGTAGTGCTGGGACTGGCGGGTGGCGAGGTAGACGACGTTGGTGCCGTCGAGGCGGGCGAGGTGGATGGTCTCGGTGGTGTCGTCGGCGAGCCGGTCCAGGGTGGGGCGGGCGGCGGCCACGACCTCGTCGCCGTCGATGTAGGACGTGCCGACCAGCAGGGCGCGGACGCCGATGCCGTACCGGGTGCCCGTGGCGTCCGTCTCGACCCAGCCCAGCTCGACCAGGGTGCGCAGCAGCATGTAGAGGCTGGACTTGGGGTAGCCCACGGCCTCCTGGACGGCGGCGAGGCTGTGCATGCCCGGCTGTCCGGCGAAGAATTCGAGCAATTCGACCGTGCGGACCGCGGATTTGACCTGGGCTCCGCCCGTCTCGGCTGCTGACATCGCCCTTGACCCCTCTGTTCGACGCGCCATAGAGTCCCCAGGATATTCACCACCAGGGACAGCGTTCAGCATATCGAACAACCTCCAGTGTGCGAACCGCGACCAGCAGGCGCACCAGCGCGTAGCACCCGACCATCAGGCAAGCCGTGACCAGCAAACCGAACGCGATCGGCAGACCGAGCCGCGACCGGCAGGCGAACCAGAACCAGCAGGAGAACCAGCAGAAGGAGGAGCCCGCGGTGGCAGCACCAGTGTGGAGCGTCGACCCCCGGACCGGGAAGCAGTACGAGCAGGTCGCCGAGGAAGCGGGCCCGGCCGAGGTGGACCGCGCCGTACGGGCCGCGCACGCCGCCCGTACCGCGCTCGCCGACCGCACCGCGCGGGCCGCCCTGCTGCGCGCCGCCGCCGGCCTCCTCGACGAGGCGGGCGAGCGGCTCGTCGCCGCCGCCGACGCGGAGACCGCGCTCGGCGCGGCCCGCCTCACCGGCGAACTGGCCCGTACCACCTACCAGTTCCTGGCCTTCGCGGACACCGTGGACGAGGGGGCCTTCCTCGACGTCATCGTCGACCACGCCGACCCGTCCGCGAAGCCCGTGCCCCGCCCCGACCTGCGCCGCTACAAGGTGCCGCTCGGCGTCGTCGCCGTCTACGCCGCCAGCAACTTCCCGCTGGCTTTCTCCGTGCCCGGCGGCGACACCGCGAGCGCGCTGGCCGCCGGCTGCCCCGTCGTCGTCAAGGCCCACCCCGACCACCCCGCCACCTCCGAGCTGTGCGGCTCCCTGCTGCGCCGCGCCGCCGCGGAGGCCGGGCTGCCCGAGGACGTCGTCACGGTCGTGCACGGCTTCGACGCGGGCCTCGAACTCGTGCGGCACCCGCTGGTCGCGGCCGCCGGGTTCACCGGCTCGGTGCGCGGCGGCCGGGCCCTGTTCGACGCGGCCGCCGCCCGGCCGCACCCCATCCCCTTCCACGGCGAACTCGGCAGCCTCAACCCCGTCGTCGTCACCCGCGCCGCCGCCGAGGAGCGCGGCGAGCAGATCGGGACGGGGCTCGCCGGGGCCATGACGATGGGCGTCGGCCAGTTCTGCACCAAGCCCGGCCTCGTCCTGGCCCCGGCCGGGGAGGGCGGCGACCGGCTGCTGAAGTCCCTCGCCGACACCGTCGGCGGCACGGGCGCGGGCGTCCTGCTCGACGCCCGGATGCGGGACGCCTTCGCGGCGGGCGTACGGGAGCGGGCCGAACTCCCCGGCGTCCAGGCCCCCGTGGTGCCGGGCGCGGCGGGCGAGCACACCGTCAGCGCCGGGTTCCTCGCCGTCCCCGCCGACCTCCTCGCCTCCGGCGACCCGTACGGCCTGCTGCTGGAGGAGTGCTTCGGCCCGGTCACCGTCGTCGCCCGCTACGCCGACGAGGCGGAGATCGGCGCGGTGCTCGGCCGGCTCTCCGGGAACCTCACCGCCACCGTCCACCTCGGCGCGGACGAGGCCGACGGGAAGGCCGGGCAGGGCGCGGAACTGCTCGCCGCGCTCGTACCGCTCGCGGGCCGCGTGCTGGTGGACGGCTGGCCCACCGGCGTCTCCGTCACCGAGGCCCAGCACCACGGCGGCCCGTACCCGGCGACCACCTCCACCTCGACCTCCGTCGGCGCCACCGCCGTCGAACGCTGGCTGCGCCCCGTCGTCTACCAGTCCGCCCCGGCCGCCCTCCTCCCGCCCGAGCTGCGCGATGACAACCCCTTGGGCCTGCCGCGCCGCGTGGACGGCCGCCCGGAGCGTTAGGGCGCCTCCGACTCGGGCCGTCGTCAGAAGCGGGCTAGAGCAGGACCAGGGGGTCCCCGGCCCGTATCTCTCCTGGTGACACGACCGTGGCGAGTCCGTCCAGCCGCATGTCGTGCGCCTCGGTGATGGCCCGCAGGATCAGCGAGGAGTGGGGGAGGTCCTGCTGCGCCTCGTTGGTCATCACGCAGCGCTCACTCGACCGCACGAACTCGACGCACACCGCGTCGCCGATCCGCGCCTTGCTCCCGAACCACTGGTCCTCGACGAAGGGAGGGGTGCCAGGCGGTGTCCGTACCAGGAGGTTCGGCCGGAAGCGCCGTTCGTCGACGGGGACGCCGGGCACCGCCGAACGCACCCAGTCGAGGGTGGCCGTGGTCAGCACGCTGAGAGGCAACTGGTCGAAGTGGGAGACGTCCCCCTCGCGGGCCACCTCGACGTCCTCGCGGCCGAGGTAGCGACGGAGGTAGGCGCTCGCGTCCGGTACCACCGTGCCTTCCGGGTCCAGCAGTTCGGGCTCGCCGGCGTCGCCGTCCGCGTACCGGGAACGGAGCCGCAGCAGGCCCGGCATCCTGCGGAAGCGGCGGGTGTTCTTCCCCGAGCCGAATTTGCCCTGGGCGTCGCGCACGGCGAAGAGCCGGTCGCCGACGAGCCCCCTCGCCTCCACGCCCGCCCGGGGGATCAGCTCGCCCCCGGTCGATTTGATCGGATACCGCCAGATCCGTTCGACCACGCCCGCATTGATCATCACTCGGCTGACGATACAGAGGCCGCGCGAGCGACGGCGTACGCATTTTCGATGCGCTCAGGCCGTGCGGCGGCGCACGATGAGCTGGACTCTGAGGTCGGTGTGGCCGTCGAGGGTAGGCGTCACGTCCCGCCGCTCCTCGGCCACCGCGAAGCCGTGCCGGCCGAAGAGTTCGTGGAACCGTTCCAGGGGCTGGTGCTGGAAGGTCCCGCCGTCCTCGATGCGGAAGACGCCGTACGTGCCGGTGCTCGCCTCCTGCGCGCGGTAGCGGGCCCGGCTGCGCTCGTCGGTCTGGAGCGGCACGTCGCTGACGTACACCACGCCGCCGGGCCGCACGAGCCGGGCCAGCTCCGCGACCGCCGACTCCTGCGCGACCGGGTCGGGGTCCGAGGTGAGGACGGCGAAGAGGAGGGCCGCGTCGAACGACGCGTCCGCGAACGGCAGCGGCAGCTCGCGCAGCCGCGTCAGGCGCAGCTCCGGGTGGTCCGCGAGGCCGCGGGCGACGAGCGCCGCCGACGGGTCGACGCCCCGCACGTCGCGGTAGCCCCGTTCGGTGAGTTCGAGGACCAGCCGGCCGTACCCGCAGCCGTAGTCGAGAATCCGCCCCTCCACGGGCAGATGGGCGGCCAGCAGCTCCGGGTCGAGCGGGTGGGTGAAGGTGTGGGCGGCCCCGGTGGTCTCCCAGTACGCGCGCGTGCGCCCGGTCCGCCGTACGTCGCGGGGTTGCGTCATGCGCCGGGACGTTACCGGGAAGCGCGCCGCTCGGGGAGTACGTCCGGAGGGGCGCGAGCCGTGCCCGTACGGGCGTACGGAGGGACGTTCGGGCCCATGCGAACGTACGGGCGAATCGGTGTCCGGCGAGGCAGGGCGTACGGGCGCACAGGCATACGGGCGTGGGGCCTGCGGGCGTACCGGCCGCACGGGCACGGGGCGGGCGGCGCGGCGTGGTGCCACCCGCTTGGGGCCGGTGCCAGGCGTGGCGTGGGCCACATCGGTGCACACTGGACACATGTCGCAGGAGAGCGCCCCGGTGGACCGTGCGGGCAGTGTGGACAGTGTTGACAGGGTTCATGCCGAGCTGCGGGCACGGGTGCTCGACGGCACCTTCCTCAGCGGCGCGGTGCTCTCGGTGCAGGCCGTGGCCGACCGGCTCGGGGCCGACCCGGAGCTGGTCCGGGAGGCGTTCCGGCGGCTCAGCGAAGAGGGGTACCTCCAGTTGGTCGCGGAGCGCGGCGCGCTCGTGGCGCCCGTATCGCTGGACGAGGCCCGGTGCGTCCTGGAGGCGCGGCTGCTCATCGAGCTGTTCGCGCTGGACACGGTGGCGGCGCGCGGCCACGACGAGCTGCGCCGGCTGGGCGAGCGGCTGCGCGCCCTGGAGGGGGACGTGCCGCTGAGCCCGTCGCCGTCCTCCGCGCAGGCCCTCGTCATCGGCCGCGCCTTCCACGCCGGGCTCGTCGAGGCCTGCGGCAACACGGTCCTGGCCTCGATGCACGCCACCCTATGGGCGCAGGGGCGGCGCGTCTCCGCCGCCTCCATCGCGGACCCCGGCCACGCGGCCGAGGACATCGCGGAGCACGAGGCCATCGCCCTGGCCATGCGCGCGGGCCACGGCGCGGAGGCCCGCGAGCTGCTGCACCGGCACATCTCGGCGGTGCTGCGCCGCCTCGGCCTCGGCGACGAGTTCACCCTCCCGCGGCCGGCGGGCTCGTGAACGGACCGGCGGGCTCGTAACGGACCGGCTGGTGCTTCGTGAACCGGCCGGTACGCCGTAGGGGAGGGGACCGTGGACGCGGCGGCGGCCCGCCGCGCATAGTCGCCACCATGGAGAAACTCGCAGCCACGCACTTCGCGCCCGAGACGACCTACCTCAACACCGCCTCCGCGGGCCTGCTGCCCGCCCCCGCCGTCGCCGCCATGACCGGGGCGATCGAGGACACCGCGGCCGGCCGCTCCCTCACCGTCCACTACGAGGCGGTCGAGGCCGCGCGCGCCTCGTACGGGCGGCTCGTCGGCGTGCCGGTGGAGCGCGTCGCGGCGGGTGCCTCCGTCGCCGTCTACAGCGGGCTGATCGCCCAGTCCCTGCCGGCGGGCTCCGAAGTCCTGGTGGCCGAGGGCGACTTCAGCTCCCTCGTCAACCCCTTCCACATGCGCCCCGATCTCACCGTGCGCACCATGGAGCTGGAGAAGCTTCCCGACGCCGTACGGCCCGGCACGGCCCTCGTCGCGGTGAGCGCCGTCCAGTCCGCGGACGGCCGGATCGCCGACCTGGCCGCCGTCGCGGCCGCGGCCAGGGCCCACGGGGCCCGGACGTTCATCGACGTCAGCCAGGCGGCCGGCTGGCTGCCGCTGGAGGCGGACGACTACGACTACACGGCGGCGGTCTGCTACAAGTGGCTGCTCTGCCCGCGCGGAACCGCGTTCCTCACCACCCCCGCCGACCTCACCGGCCCCGCCGGCACACCGCTCACCCCCCTGTTCGCCGGCTGGGTCTCCGGCGAGCGCCCCTGGGACAGTTGCTACGGGGCCGTGGCGGAACTCGCCCGCTCCGCCCGCCGCTTCGACGAGAGCCCCAGCCTCTACTCGTACGTCGCCGCCCGGCACTCGCTCGCCCTCGTCGAGGAACTGGGCGTCGAGGCCATCGGCGCCCACGACCGGGCCCTCGCCGACCGCTTCCGGACCGGGCTGGCCGACCTCGGCCACACGCCCGTACCCGCCGAGGGCTCGGCCATCGTCTCCGTCCCCGGCCTCGGCCACCACGCCGCCCGCCTCGCCGAGCAGGGCATCCAGGTCTCCGACCGGGCCGGGAACCTGCGCGCGGCCTTCCACCTCTACAACACCGGCGCCGACGTGGACCGCCTGCTGGAGACGGTCGGCACGGACTGACGGCGGCCACGCCTGTGAGGCGGCCCCGACCGGGGACCGCCCCACAAAGCACCGGCTACGGCGCTACGAGCGCTACTTCACGGGCGTGAACGGGGCCCGCGCGCCGATGAAGGACGGGCGGGGGACCGGGGCCGCGAAGGGCTCCACCGCCGGGTTCTCCATGCTGTTGAAGACGATGAAGACATTGCTGCGCGGGAAGGGCGTGATGTTGTCGCCCGAGCCGTGCATGCAGTTGCAGTCGAACCAGGTCGCGGAGCCGGCCGGGCCCGTGAAGAGCTTGATGCCGTGCCGTTCGGCGAAGCCGGTCAGGGCCTCGTCCGAGGGCGTGCCGGCGTCCTGCATCTTCAGGGACTGCTTGTAGTTGTCCTTCGGCGTCTCCCCGGCGCACCCCAGGAACGTCCGGTGCGAACCCGGCATGATCATGAGGCCGCCGTTGGTGTCGTAGTTCTCCGTCAGCGCGATCGAGACGGAGACGGTCCGCATGTTCGCGAGCCCGTCCTCGGCGTGCCAGGTCTCGAAGTCCGAGTGCCAGTAGAAGCCGCTGGCCCCGAAGCCGGGCTTCACATTGATCCGGGACTGGTGGACGTACACGTCCGAGCCCAGGATCTGCCGGGCGCGGTCCACCACCCGTGGATCGCGGACCAGGCCGGCGAAGACCTCGCTGAGCCGGTGCACCTCGAAGACGGACCGGACCTTCTGCGACTTCGGCTCGATGATCGAGCGCTCGTCGGCCCGTACGGCCGGGTCGGCGATCAGCCGGTCCAGCTCGGCCCGGTAGGTCTCGACCTCGTCCGGGGTGATGAGCTGATCGATCGCGAGGAAGCCGTCGCGCTCGTAGTTGCCCAGGTCCGTGGGGTCTATCGGCCCCGGAGCCCCAGGGTCGGACCACACCACCGGGTCCTGGCGCTGGGTGGTCACCTCGGTCGTGCCACGGGTCGGGTACAGGTCAGTGGTGCGCTCGGGGGCGGTGGTCATGATCTCTCCTCTCTTGGGCCTGCGGGGCTCGGGTTTCAGCTCGCCACGGTCTGCGGAGCCGGCTCCTCCTCGGTGAGCAGGGGGTACACGCCGTTCTCGTCGTGGTCCTCGCGGCCGGTGACCGGCGGGTTGAAGACGCACACGCAGCGGAAGTCGGTCTTCGGGCGCATCGTGTGCTTCTCGTGCCCGTCGAGCAGGTACATGGTGCCGGGGGTGATGAGGTGCTTCTCGCCGGTCTCGTCGTTGGTGAGCTCGGCCTCACCCTCCACGCACAGCACGGCCTCGATGTGGTTGGCGTACCACATCGACGTCTCGGTACCCGCGTAGAGGATGGTCTCGTGCAGCGAGAAACCCACCCGCTCCTTGGCCAGCACGATGCGCTTGCTCTCCCAGGTGCCGGTCGCCGCCTTGACGTGCCGGTCGGTGCCCTCGATGTCCTTGAAGGATCGGACGATCACGGTGCGGTGCTGCCTTTCTCTCGTACGTACATACTGCGCTGGCCGCGGCTGCCGCGCTCATCGCGCGTACGGCGGTCAGGCGGTCTCGTTGACCGCTCGGGCGAGGGTCCGCAGACCCTCGTCCAGCTCTTCGGGGGTGACGGTCAGGGCCGGGAGGAGCTTGATGACCTCGCTCTCCGGGCCGGACGTCTCGATCAGCAGGCCGAGTTCGAAGGCGCGCCGGGCCACCGCCGAGGCGCGCGACTTGTCGGTGAACTCCAGGCCCCAGACCAGGCCGCGGCCGCGGTACTCGGCGCCGAGCCGCACATGCTCCTCGCAGATCGCGCGCAGCGCCTGCTCGACCTGCTCGCCGCGGGCCAGGGTCTGCTTCTCCGTCTGGCCGTCGGCCCAGTAGGTGTCCAGGGCCGCGGCGGCGGTGACGAAGGACGGGTTGTTGCCGCGGAAGGTGCCGTTGTGCTCGCCCGGCTCCCAGACGTCCAGCTCCGGCTTGAAGAGGGTCAGCGACATCGGCATCCCGTAGCCGCCGATGGACTTCGACAGCGTCACGATGTCCGGGGTGATGCCCGCCTCCTCGAAGGAGAAGAAGCCACCCGTACGGCCGCAGCCCATCTGGATGTCGTCGACGATGAGCAGCATGTCGCGGCGCTTGCACAGGTCGGCGAGGGCGCGCAGCCACTCGGGGCGGGCGACGTTGATGCCGCCCTCGCCCTGCACCGTCTCGACGATGACGGCGGCGGGCTGGTTCAGCCCGGAGCCCTGGTCCTCCAGCAGCCGCTCGAACCACAGGAAGTCCGGGACGCGGCCGTCGAAGTAGTTGTCGAACGGCATCGGGGTGCCGTGCACCAGCGGGATGCCCGCGCCGGCCCGTTTGAAGGCGTTGCCGGTGACCGCGAGCGAGCCGAGCGACATGCCGTGGAAGGCGTTGGTGAACGACACGATCGACTCGCGGCCCTTGACCTTGCGGGCCAGCTTGAGCGCGGCCTCCACGGCGTTGGTGCCCGTCGGGCCGGGGAACATGACCTTGTACGGCAGGTCGCGCGGGCGCAGGATCTTGTTCTGGAAGGACTCCAGGAACGCCCGCTTCGCGGTGGTGCCCATGTCCAGGCCGTGCGTGACGCCGTCCCGCGCGATGTAGTCGATCAGCGCGCGCTTGAGCACGGGGTTGTTGTGGCCGTAGTTGAGGGCGCCGGCGCCGGAGAAGAAGTCGAGGTAGGTGTGGCCGTCCTCGTCGTACATGTAGCTGCCCTGGGCACGGTCGAAGACGGCGGGCCAGCTTCGGCAGTAGCTGCGCACCTCCGACTCCAGGGTCTCGAAGACGCTCAGGGCGGGCGGGGTGATGGTCACAGCGTTCTCCTGGGAGACGAATCGCGGGGGTGAGTGAGAAGCGGTGGGGGTGGCCGCGCGGGGGGCGGCCTCAGACCACGATCGGGCCGATGCGGTGCAGCACCTCGGTCTCGTGCCCGGTGTCCGGGAACATCTCGGCGGCGAAGAGGTCCTCGCGCTCCACGCGCGCGCCGTGCCGCTCGGCGAACGAGGCGAACAGCCGGTTGGAGGGGGCGTTGTCGGCGGTGATGGTGGTCTCGACCTCGTCCACGCCCGGCTCCCGGGCCGTCCGCTCCACCAGTCCGTCCAGCAGGGCGGCGGCCAGCCCCCGGCCGCGCTGCTCGCGGTCGACGGCGATCTGCCAGATGACCAGGGTGCGCGGGCGCTCGGGGCGTATGTAGCCGGTGACGAAGCCGACCGGTTCGCCGCCCGCGGACCGCGCCACCGCCGAGGTGGCGGCGAAGTCGCGGCACCACAGGAGGTAGCTGTACGAGGAGTTGAGGTCCAGTACCTCGGAGTCGCGGGCGATGCGCCAGATCGCGGCTCCGTCCTCCAGGCATGGAGTGTCGAGCCGCAGTCCCTCCGGCATTTCGAGAAATTCGCAGCGGCCACGTGCAAGGTCTGCTTGTGCGGCGGTCATGCGGATTGAATTTACCGAGCTAAATTCGAAATTGCATCGCGAGTAGGGGTTACGTCGGATGCGTGTCTGTGTTAACGCGCGGGGGCCCGCGAGCGCGCGAATCGTCGGCAAGATGTGGCGATTTGCCCGGTATTTTCTGGGCAATACGGGCGTCTTGTGGAGTGTGTCACATCTGCGTAACGGTCTTGAGATTCGCTGGAATTACGCCATCCGGCGTTAGCGGAATCTTGGTGTTTAAGGTCGGGGAAAGCGGGCAGAAGAATCCGGGAAGCTGCGCTTAATAGGATTCTAGGAAAGGAATGAATAATTCATCAATAGGGATTGGAGGGCTGCTTGCGGGAAGGAGCCCGGAAAGATCTCGGAACGGCCCCGGAAGCGTGGGGGGCGGCCTCGCGCACGCCGCGGGCCCCCGCCCGGGCGCCCTACGCACACGCGCGTCCGGGCTCGTACAGTGCCGCCATGAGCGATAGCGCGGTCTCACCGGCGCGGCCGGTGCTGCACATCAAGGGGCGGGTGCTGGTCGGCGCGGAGGACGTGCGCGACGAGCTATGGGTGATCGACGGGCGCGTCACCTACGAACGGCCGCGCGGCGCGCGCGATGTCACCGTCATCGAGGGCTGGACACTGCCCGGCCTGGTCGACGCCCACTGCCACGTCGGCCTCGACGAACACGGCCCGGTGGACGCGTCCACCAGCGAGAAGCAGGCGGTCACCGACCGCGACGCGGGCGCGCTGCTGCTGCGCGACGCCGGCTCGCCCTCCGACACCCGCTGGATCGACGACCGGGACGACCTGCCCCGCATCATCCGCGCCGGCCGCCACATCGCCCGCACCCGCCGCTACATCCGCAACTACGCGCACGAGATCGAGCCGGATGACCTCGTGGCCTACGTGGCGCGGGAGGCCCGCAACGGCGACGGCTGGGTCAAGCTCGTCGGCGACTGGATCGACCGCGAGACCGGCGACCTGTCCGCCTGCTGGCCGCGCGGCGAGGTCGAGGCCGCCATCGCCGAGGCGCACCGGCTCGGCGCGCGCGTCACCGCGCACTGCTTCGCCGAGGAGACCCTGGCCCCGCTCGTCGAGGCGGGCATCGACTGCGTCGAGCACGCCACCGGGCTGACGGAGGAGACGATCCCGCTGTTCGCGGAGCGCGGCGTCGCGATCGTCCCCACGCTCGTCAACATCGCCCTCTTCCCGAAGCTCGCCGAGGGCGGCGAACGGAAGTTCCCGCGCTGGGCCGCCCATATGCGCCGGCTGCACGAGCGGCGGTACGAGACCGTGCGCGCGGCGTACGACGCGGGCGTACCGGTCTACGTCGGCACGGACGCGGGCGGCGCGCTGGCCCACGGGCTCGTCGGCCAGGAGGTCGCCGAACTCGTCAAGGCCGGCATACCGCCCGCCGCCGCCCTCCACGCCACCGCCTGGGGCGCCCGCCAGTGGCTCGGCCGCCCCGGCCTGGACGAGGGCGCCCCGGCCGACCTGGTCGTCTACGGGTCGGACCCGCGCGCGGACGTACGGGTCCTGGGGGCGCCGGACCGGGTGGTGCTGCGGGGAAAGGTGATCCGTTGAGCCGGTCCGCCAAGGCCCGATCCCATCGCCCGTCACCCGTCACGGCACGCGGCGGACTTCGTTCGTGGGGGACGACATGAGCAGCGCTCTTCTCGTGATGGACGTCCAGCAGGCCGTCGTGGACATCGCCGACGACGGCTCCGGCTATCTGCCGCGCCTGCGCAAGGCCATCGACGGGGCCCGGGCGGCGGGCATCCTCGTGATCTACGTGGTGATCGCCCTGCGCTCCGGCTTCCCGGAAGTCGGCACGCGCAACAAGCCGCTCGCCGCCATCGCCCGCGCCGGCCTCTTCGTCGAGGGCGCCCCGGGCACCGAGATCCACCCCGAGGTCGCGCCCCGGCCGGGCGACGTGGTGGTCGCCAAGCGGCGGGCGAGCGCGTTCTCGGGCAGCGACCTCGATGTGGTGCTGAGGGCGCGCGGCATCGACAGCCTCGTCCTCGCCGGCATCGCCACCAGCGCCGTCGTGCTGTCGACCCTGTGCCAGGCGAACGACCTGGACTTCGGCCTCACCGTGCTCTCCGACGGCTGCCTGGACACCGACCCGGAGCTGCACCGGGCGCTCGTCGAGCGGCTGTTCCCGCAGTGGGCGGACGTCGTCACCGTCGACGAGTGGGTGGGGTCGGTCGCGCCGGGGGAGCCGTAGCGGGGCGGCTGGTCCTCGGGGGCGGAGGGGCTACTTCGTCCGGCGGGAGGAGCGGGCCATCCAGGCCGCCACCAGCGCGCCCGAGATGTTGTGCCAGACGGAGAAGACCGCCGCCGGCAGCGCCGCCGCCGGGCTGAAGTGGGCGGTGGCCAGGGAGGCGGCGAGCCCGGAGTTCTGCATGCCGACCTCGAACGCCATGGCCTTGCTGCCGGGCCGGCCGAGCCGGGCCAGCTTGCCGGAGGCGTAGCCGAGGGCCAGGCCCAGGCCGTTGTGGAGGATGACGGCGACGAAGACGAGCGCCGCCGCGTCCATGATGAGCTGCGCGCTCCCGGAGACCACCGTCAGCACGATGACGGCGATGGTGGCCGCCGAGATCCACGGCAGGACGCGCAGCGCCTTGTCCACATAGCGACTCGCCGCCAGCCGGACCAGCACCCCCAGCAGGACCGGCAGCAGCACCGTCTTGAGGATGTCTGTGACCATCGCCCCCGCGTCCACGTGCAGGAACTGGTCCGCGAGCAGCAGCGTCAGCGGCGGCGTGACCAGCGGGGCGACGAGCGTCGAGACGGTGGCGACCGACACCGACAGGGCCACGTCGCCGCGCGCCAGATAGGTGACGACGTTGGAGGCCGTGCCGCTCGGCGCGCAGCCGACCAGGATCACCCCGGCGGCGAGCTGCGGCGGCAGGTCGAGCACGGTGGCGATGAGCCAGCCCAGCCCCGGCATGATCACGTAGTGCGCCACCAGGCCGATCGCGACGGCCCACGGGCGCTTGGCGACGGCCGTGAAGTCCGGCAGCGTCAGCGTGAGCCCCATCGAGAACATCACGATGCCCAGCAGGTACGGGACCGCGGGCGCCCAGCCGGTGAACGGCGAGGGGAAGGCGAGCCCCAGCGCCCCGGCCGCCACCACGAGCAGCGGGAAGACCGTCACCGCGAGCCGCGCGGCCCGGTCGGCGGCGGGGGAGCCGCCCTCGGGGGAGTCGCCCTCGGGGGCGGCTGCCGGCGGGGTCTCGGTGCGCTGGTCCGTCTGCTCATGTGCCACAGAACGGCACTTTAGCGATGACCTGCGTATATCGAACAAGTGGTTCCGCATCGTGGACCGCGCCCTCGTCCGGCGGCCCATGTGGTCCGCCGGGGGCGGAGGTAGATGCAGGAAGAATCGAATCTGGGTGCGAGAAACACCCTTTTGAATGAACTGACGTCAGGTAGCTGCCCGTTCACCCTCGGTACGTCAAACATGACGGGGTCGAGGCCGTCGGCGCGCGATGTCCCCCATTGGCCGCGCCGACGGCTCCATGTCTCATGTGAAGGTTCCCCGCACATGCCCAGCACCATCAGCACCCCCTTCGGCCTGCCCGTACGCCGCCTCGCGTCGGCCGCCATGGCCACCGCGCTCGCCGCCGGGCCGGTTCTCCTCTCCGGCGCCGCACCGGCGTACGCCGCCCCCGCGACTGCCGGCGGAGAAGGCAAGGCCGACGCGGTCGTCCTGCGGGCGGGGCTCGACGTCTCGCTGCTGAACAAGGCGATCGACGTACCGCTCACCACGTCCCTGAACGAGGTCCACGCGCCCGCCGAGGCGGCGAAGACGGCGCTCAGCGTCACCGTGGACGGCGTCGACGGCGGAAAGCCCGTCCACGTGCTCCGCGCCGACGCGGCCACGGCCCGCGCCACGGCCGACCGGCACGCCGCGCGCGGCTACGCCGACCTCGCGCACGCCCGGCTGCACGTACCGGGCCTGCCGCTGCTCCCGCTCGTCGAGGTGCGGCAGGTCACGTCCAAGGCCGTGTGCGAGGCGGGCCGCAAGCCGACCGCCTCCTCGAACGTGCTCGGGGACGTGACGGTGCTCGGCAAGAAGACCACTCTCTCGGCGGCCGGCACGACGAAGGTGGAGGTGCCGGGCGTCGGCGAGGTACGGCTCGACCTGTCGAAGACCTCGACCACGTCGCGTACGGCGGCGGCCACGGCGCTCGAACTCGACGTCGCGGTCAACCCGTTGAAGCTCAACGTGGCCGACGTGAAGGGCAGAGTCACCCTCGCCCAGGCCACCTGCCGTTCGCCCCAGGCGCCCGCCACCCCGAGCCCGTCAGCCCCCGCCCCCAGCACCCCCGCGGGCCCGGCGCCCAAGCCGCAGACAGGCTCGGGACACGCCCCCGCTGACCTCGCCGAGACCGGCGGCAGCGCCCTCACCCCGTACCTCGCCGGCGGCGCGGCCCTGCTGGTCGCCGCGGGCGCCGGCACCCTCATCGCCCTCCGCCGCCGGTCCGCCGCCGCGGGGGGACGGGGCTGAGACCCGGGGCCCCGGGGGCCCGCGGCGGCCGGAGAGCGCTGAGCCCGCCGCCACCGGGCCGAGGGGTCCGTGCGCCGCGCGGCGCCAGCCGTCGCGGTGCGGCCCGCCGGGCCGTAGGAGCCGGTGATCGGCGGCGGCACCCGGCAGGGTGCAGAGGCCCGACGGCCTGAGCGCCGGGCTCACCGGCCGGGCCCGCCCGCGCTTGGGGCGAGACTGGCACCCGGCTCGCCGGCCCGGCCGCTCGGCGGCGGGCCGGGAGCGGCCCCTCGGGGGCGCGGGGCGCGGCCCGGCACGACCCCGCCGGCCGCCGCCTCCCTCACCCCTCGCCCAGCACCTTGGCCAGGGCCACCACGAAGCGGTCGGTCGTCGCGCGGTCGCGGACGGCGAGGCGGAGGTGGTCCGGGCCGAGGCCCGGGAAGGTGTCGCCGCGGCGGGCGGCGAAGCCCAGTTCGCGGAGGCGGGCGCGGACGCGGGCGGCGTCCGGCAGCCGGATCAGCAGGAACGGCCCCGCCGCCGGCCCGTACACGCGCACCTCCTCGAACTCCGCCAGCCGCGCCGCCAGGTGCGCCCGGTCGGAGGCGACGCGGTGCGCGGCGTGCCCGGCCTCCGCGAGGGCCGGGGGAGCGCTGCACGCCTCGGCCGCCGCCAGGGCGGGCGTCGACACCGGCCACAGCGGCTGCGCGCCCGCCAGCGCGGATATCGTGCCGGGCGCGGCCAGTACGTAGCCGATGCGCAGCCCCGCCAGCCCCCACGTCTTGGTGAGGCTGCGCAGCACGACCAGGCCGGGCAGGTCCGTACGCGCCGCCAGAGACGCGCTCTCGCCGGGCACCGCGTCCATGAACGCCTCGTCCACCACCAGGGTCCGCCCCGGCCGGGCGAGCCGCGCGACGGCGTCGGCCGGGTGCAGTACGGACGTGGGGTTGGTGGGGTTGCCGATGACGACGAGGTCGGCGTCGTCCGGTACCGCGTCCGGCGCGAGACGGAACCCGTCGCGCTCGTCGAGCACCGCCCGTACGACGTCGTGGCCGGCGTCCCGCAGCGCCGCCTCCGGCTCCGTGAACTGCGGGTGCACGACGACCGGCCGCCGGGCCGGCAGGGCGCGCGCGAGCAGGACGAACGCCTCCGCCGCGCCCGCCGTCAGCAGCACCCGCTCGGCCGGGAGCCCGTGCCGCGCCGCCACCGCGTCCCGCGCCGCGCGCCCGTCCGGGTAGGCCGCGAGCCCGTCCAGCGAGGCGGCGATCCGCTCCTTGAGCCAGACCGGCGGGGTGCCGGACCGCACGTTCACGGCCAGGTCCGTCAACTCCGCGCCGTCGCCCCGTACTTCGGCGTCACCGTGGTGCCTCAGGTCGTGCGTCCCGGCCGCCGTGCCGCCGGTCCCCGCCGCCGTTCTACGCATCGCCGCCCACCGCCTCGGCCTCCGCGTCGTCCGGGGCGCCGTGACCGGCGGTGAGCAGCGCTGGCGGGGTGGTCACTCGATCTCCTCCGTGCTGGTGTGACGTCGCGTGCTGGGGCCGTCCCCGGGGCGGGGGCTTTCGCGGCCGTACGGGCGTGGGTACGGGCGTACGGCCGCCCCCGACGTTACTTTCGCCCCGCCGGGGGCGTGCGGGCAGGTCCGTGGTCCGTTCCGTTCCGCTCGTGGTCCGCGCCGCGCGCGACGGCGCAGGTCACCCTCGCGGGACCGGCGGCCGGGGCGGACTTCCGCTTGCCCACCACGAGGGCGCCGCCCGGCCCCGCGGCGAGGAGGGCCGCGGCCTCGGCCACGCTCGGCGTCCCCACGGCCGCCAGCGCCCTGCCGGACGGATGCGGCACCGCGACGCGGCCGAGCGCCCCGGTCCCGTACCCGCGCAGCTCCACCCCGAGGCGCGCGGCGGCGGCCGTCAGGGCGGCATCGGCCGCCTTCGCCTCGGCCGTCGCCAGCGCGGCGACGTCGCCGGGCCCGGCCCCCGCCTCGGCCAGGGCCCGGCCGATCAGCCCGAGCACTTCCGCGACGGTCGCCCCGCTGGAGGCGCCGAGCCCCACGAAGAGCGAGGCCGCGTGGGCGGACGGCGGCGGCATGAGGGGCGGCTCCTCTCGTGGAAGCGGGGCGGGGAGGGGGACGGAAGAGATGGAATCACGCTCGTCGGACATGCGAGGAAGGGCCGAGGTCAGTAAGCAGGGATCAGTGAGCAGCGATCAACCGGCGATGGAGCCGCGGCGGCTCGCAGCAGCCGCGGCGGCTCGGAGAAGAGGTGCGCTCGTGCCCGTGGTCATAGCCCTGGGGGCGGTCCTGATGACGCTGCTCGGCGGGTGGACCGCCCAGCGCGTCACCGACCGGCGCCATCTGATCCTCGGACTCGCGGGCGGCCTGATGCTCGGCGTCGTCGGCCTCGACCTGCTGCCGGAGGCGCTGGAGGCCGCCGGGAACGAGGTCTTCGGAGTCCCGACCGCCCTGCTCTGCTTCGTGCTCGGGTTCCTCGCCGCCCACGTCCTGGAACGGCTGCTGGCCGTCCGCAAGGCCGCCCACGGACTCGACCCCGACGAACGCGTACCGCAGGTCGGGCTGACCGCCGCCACCGCGATGGTCGGGCACAGCGTCATGGACGGCGTCGCCATCGGCGCCGCCTTCCAGGTGGGCGGCGGCGTGGCGGCGGCCGTGGCGCTCGCCGTGATCGCCCACGACTTCGCCGACGGGTTCAACACGTACACGATCACCAGCCTCTACGGGAACGCGCGGCGCAAGGCCGTCCTGATGCTCTGCGCGGACGCGCTGGCCCCCCTCGCCGGCGCGGCCTCGACGCTCCTGTTCACCCTTCCGGAGCAACTGCTCGGCATCTACCTCGGCTTCTTCGGCGGCGTGCTGCTCTACCTCGCCACCTCGGACATCCTCCCCGAGGCCCACCACGACCACCCGGCGCTGTCCACGCTGGCCTGCACGGCGGCCGGGGTGGGCTTCATCTGGCTGGTCGTCGGCATCGCCGCCTGACGCCGGCCCGGCTACGGCCGGGGCGTGTACAGCCGTCCGCATGATCACGGGGGCGGCTGCGGCCGGGGCGTGTACGGCGGTCCGCGTGATCACCGGCGCGGCGCCCGCCGGGGGGCGTAGGGCGGTCCGCGTGATCACCGGCGCGGCTCCCGCCGGGGCGCGTACGGCCACCCGCACGGTCACCGGCGCCGTTCCCGCCGGGGCGCGTACGGTCACCCGCATGATCACCGGCGCGGCCCGGCCACGCGCGACACGAACCGCCCCGCCGTCCCCGGCGCGCCCGCCCAGTGCACGTGCAGATACGAGGCGTGCACCGAGCCCTGTACGAAGCCCTCCACGCGCCGCTCCGGGTGGGTGATCCCCCATGCCGGGTCCGTGCCCGCGCCCGGCTCGATCACCGTGCGGTGGAACTCGTGCCCGCGCACCCGCTGCCCGGCCGCCGCCAGCGGATTGTCCGCGACGGCCACCGCCTCCCGGTACCCGAGCGTCAGCCGCTCCGACATCCGCGCGGCGGCGGGCAGCACCCCGCACATCGGCTTCTCGTCCAGCGAGCGCGCCAGATAGAGTAGCCCCGCGCACTCGGCGGCGATCGGCGCCCCGGACGCGGCCAGCTCCGCCACCGCCTTGCGCAGCCGTTCGTTCGCCGACAGCTCCGGCGCGTACATCTCGGGAAACCCGCCGCCGATGACCAGGCCGCCGGTGCCCGGCGGCAGCTCCTCGTCCCGCAGCGGGTCGAACGGCACCACCTCGGCCCCGGCGGCGGCGAGCAGCTCGGCGTGCTCGGCGTACGAGAAGGAGAACGCGGCCCCACCCGCCACGGCGACGATCGGCCCGCCGGCCTGGGGGAGCCCGTGTACGGCGGCCACGGTCGAAGCTGACGGGCCGTTCCTGCGCGAGGCGCCCGAAGCGGAGGCGGGCGGCGTCGCCGCTTGTGCCGCCGAATCCGGGTCCCAAGCCTCTTCCGTCAGGGGTGGGGCGCTGCGGGCCAGGGCCATCAGGGCGTCGAGGTCGCAGCCGTCGCGGACCTGGGCGGCCTGGGCGGCCACGGCTTCGACGGCCTCGGCGTGGCGTTCGGCCGCCGGGATGAGGCCGAGGTGGCGGCTGGGGGTGCTGGCGGTCCGTACGCGCCGCAGCGCCCCCAGGACGGGGACGCCCGCGCCGTCGAGGGCCTCGCGCAGGAGGTGTTCGTGGCGGTCGGTGCCGACCTTGTTGAGGATGACGCCCGCGAGCCGTACCCGCGGGTCCCACGAGGCGAAGCCGTGCACCAGGGCCGCCACCGAGCGGGACTGCGACGAGGCGTCGACGACGAGGACGACCGGCGCCCGCAGCAGCTTCGCGACGTGCGCGGTCGACGCCAGTTCGCCCTGACCGCTCGCTCCGTCGAAGAGCCCCATGACGCCCTCGACCACCGCGAGGTCGCTGCCGCGCGCGCCGTGCAGGAAGAGCGGGGCCACCCGCTCCGGGCCGCAGAGGTACGCGTCCAGGTTGCGGCCCGGCCGGCCCGTGGCGAGCGCGTGGTAGCCGGGGTCGATGTAGTCCGGCCCGACCTTGTGCGGGGAGACCGCGAGCCCGGCCGCCGCGAAGGCCGCCATCAGGCCCGTCGCGACGGTCGTCTTGCCGCTCCCGGAGGCGGGGGCGGCGATGACCAGGCGGGGGACGGCGCGGGGGGTGCTCCGGGGGGCGTTCACCACTCGATGCCCCGCTGGCCCTTCTGGCCGGTGTCCATGGGGTGCTTGACCTTCGTCATGTCGGTGACCAGGTCGGCGAAGTCGACCAGTTCGCGCGGCGCGTTGCGCCCGGTGATGACGACGTGCTGGGCGCCCGGCCGGTCGCGCAGCACGGAGACCACCTCGTTCACGTCCACCCACCCCCAGTGCATGGGGTAGGCGAACTCGTCGAGCACGTACAGCTTGTACGTCTCGGCGGCCAGGTCCCGCTTGACCTGCTCCCAGCCCTCGCGCGCGGCCTCCTCGCTGGAGGTCATGTCGCGCTGCACCCAGGACCAGCCCTCGCCCATCTTGTGCCAGGCCACGGCCCCGCCCTCGCCGCTGTCGCCGAGGACCTTCAGCGCGCGCTCCTCGCCGACCTTCCACTTCGCCGACTTCACGAACTGGAAGACCCCCACCGGCCAGCCCTGATTCCAGGCCCGCAGCGCGAGCCCGAACGCGGCCGTCGACTTCCCCTTGCCCGTGCCGGTGTGCACGAAGACCAGCGGCCGGTTGCGGCGCTGGCGCGTGGTGAGCCCGTCCTCGGGCACGACTGACGGCTGTCCCTTGGGCATTACGCGGCCTTCCGTGAGTTCTGTACGTTCCGTACGAGCGCGGAGACGCTGTCCGCGCGCAGTTCGTCGAGCGTCACCGCCGGGCCCCGCAGCTCGCGCGCGAGCCGCCCCGCCAGCCCCAGCCGCACCGGCCCGGCCTCGCAGTCCACGACCACCGACGCCGTGCCGTCGCCGGCCAGCAGCCGCGCCGCGCGGGCGGCCCGTACGACCGGCTCCGGCCCGCCCGTCGCCCGGCCGTCGGTCACCACGACCAGCAGCGGGCGGCGCGAGGGGTCCCGCATCCGCTCGACGCGCAGCACGTCGTGCGCGGTCAGCAGCCCGGCGGCCAGCGGCGTCCGGCCGCCGGTCGGCAACTGCTCCAGGCGCGCGGCGCCCGCCTCCACCGAGGACGTCGGCGGCAGCGCGACCGCCGCCCCCGACCCCCGGAACGTCACCATCCCGATCTTGTCCCGGCGCTGGTAGGCGTCGAGCAGCAGCGACAGCACCGCGCCCTTGACGGCGCTCATCCGCTTCCGCGCCGCCATCGACCCGGAGGCGTCCACGACGAACAGCACGAGGTTGCCCTCGCGCCCCTCGCGCACCGCCTCCCGCAGATCGTCCCGGCGTACGAGCAGGCCCGGCCCGGACCGCCCGCGCACCCGCTGATGGGGCGCGGCGGCCTGGACGGTGGCCGCCAGGTGCAGCTTGGACAGCGCGCCGCGCGGGCGGCGCGAACCGGTCGTACGGCCGTGCGCGGTACGGGCCCGCGAGCGCCGCCCGTCCGCGCCCTCGCCGAGCCCCGGCACATCCAGCCGACGGGCCTTGAACGGCTCGTCGGCGGCGACGGCCACCGCCAACGGGCCCTCGTCGCCGTCCCCGGCGTCCGCTTCGGGGCCGTGGTCCCCGCGCGGCTCCTGTCCCTGCGACGGCGACTGGGGCGCGTCCTGCTGATCCGCGCCCGACTCGCGCTGGGAGGGCAGCTCCGGGCTGTCGGGCCCGGCCGCCCCGTCCTGGTGGTCCTGGTCCCGCGGCCCCCCGCCGCCGGGGCCGTCGTCCTCCGGCCCGCTGTCACCGGGGCCGCCGTCGTCGGGCCCGCCGTCGTCCGGTCCCTCCGGCTCGGGCTCCGGGTCGGGCTCGGGGTTGTCCTCCTCGAACCGCCGCAGGATCTCGTCGAGCTTGTCCTCGTCCAGCCCCGGCGCGTCGAAGGGCGCCCGCCGCCGCCGGTGCGGCAGCGCGAGCAGCGCGGCCTGCCGCACGTCCTCGGTCAGCACGTCGGACCGGCCCGCCCACGCGGCCAGCGCCGTCGCGGTCCGCGCGGTCACGATGTCCGCGCGCATGCCGTCCACCTCGAACCCCGCGCACACGGCGGCGATCCGGCGCAGCGCGCCGTCCCCGAGCCGTACGGACGGCAGCAGCGCCCGCGTTGCCGCGATCCGCTCCCGCAGCGCCCCCTCCTCGGCCGCCCACTTCGCGGCGAACGCCGCCGGGTCCTCGTCGTACGCGAGGCGGCGGCGCACCACCTCGACCCGCTCGTCCGTGTCCCGCGAGGCCGCGACCTCCACCGTCAGGCCGAACCGGTCCAGCAACTGCGGGCGCAGTTCGCCCTCTTCGGGGTTCATGGTGCCGACGAGGAGGAAACGGGACGCGTGCCGTACGGACACGCCCTCGCGCTCCACGTAGGAGGCGCCCGTCGCCGCCGCGTCCAGCAGCGCGTCCACCAGGTGGTCGCCCAGCAGGTTGACCTCGTCGACGTACAGCACGCCCCGGTGCGCCGCCGCCAGCAGCCCCGGCTCGAACGCCTTCACGCCCTCGGACAGCGCCCGCTCGATGTCGAGCGCGCCGACGAGCCGGTCCTCGGAGGCTCCCACGGGCAGCTCGACCATCTTCGCGCCGCGCGTCCCGGACGCCTCCGTCTCCCCGGCGCCGCTCTCGTGCGGCCCGTCCGGGCACTGGGGGTCGGGGGCGGCGGGGTCGCAGGAGAAACGGCAGCCGGGCACGACCGCGACGCCGGGCAGCAGCGCCGTGAGACCGCGCACGGTCGTGGTCTTCGCGGTGCCCTTGTCGCCCCGTACGAGCACACCGCCGATAGCGGGCGAGATGGCGTTCAGCAGCAGTCCCAGCCGCATGTCCGCCATCCCGACGACCGCGGTGAACGGGTAGGTGGTGCTCATCCGGTGATCACTCCTTCGAGTGGCCTTTGGCGATTGATGCGTTGGTGTTCGGGGTGGGTGAGGTAAAGGGGTGGCGTCATGGCGCCCCCGGCGGAATGAACGGCAGCCCGTCCGGCACGCCGTCCTCGATCAGCCGCAGCAGCGCGTCCGTGTCCGCGTGCTCCTCGATCAGGTCGCCCAGCCGGTCCAACTGCTCCTCGCGCAGCGCCGCGAAGCTCGTGTCCGGGGCCGGTACGAACGCCCGGCCCGCCGCCTTTGCGACCCGCCGCAGGAACGCCCGCCGGAACCCGTCGCTCTCCAGCGACCCGTGCCAGTGCGTGCCCCATACGGACCCCACCCGGCAGCCGTCCAGGAACCCCTCGTCCCCGCCCGACACATCGGCGACGCCGTGGTGGATCTCGTACCCCTCCACGCGTTCGCCGAGCGCCTCGCCGACCGGCCGGGCCAGGGTCTTGGCGGCGGCGAACCGGACCCGTACCGGCAGCAGCCCCAGCCCCGCCACCGTCCCGGCCTTCGACTCCACGTCGTCCTCGATGAGTTCGCCCAGCATCTGGAAGCCGCCGCAGATGCCCAGCACCGGCCGGCCCTCGCGGGCCCGGCGCGCCACGGCGTCGGCCAGCCCGCGCTCGCGCAGCCAGGCCAGCGCCCGTACGGTGCCGCGGGTGCCCGGCAGCACCACGAGGTCGGCGTCGGCCAGTTCCTCCGCGCGGTCCACGAACCGCACGACCACGCCGGGCTCGGCGGCGAGCGCGTCCACGTCCGTGAAGTTCGACATCAGCGGGACGGCGGCGACGGCGACGCGCAGCACGTCCGCGCCGTGCGGCGGCGCGACGACGCTCTCGCGCACCGCGCCGCGCAGCGAGACCCGCAGCCCGTCCTCCTCGTCGATGCCGAGCCCGTGCGCGTACGGCAGGACGCCGACCGTGGGGCGTCCGGTGAGGCCGCGCAGCATGTCCAGGCCGGGTTCGAGCAGCGACACGTCGCCGCGGAACTTGTTGACCAGATAGCCGGCGATGAACCGCTGGTCCGCCTCGGAGAGCAGGGCCGTGGTGCCGAAGAAGGAGGCGAAGACGCCGCCGCGGTCGATGTCGCCGACCACGACGACGGGCAGCCGCGCGGCGCGCGCGATGCCCATGTTGACGATGTCGGTGCGCCGCAGATTGATCTCGGCCGGGCTGCCCGCGCCCTCGCAGATCACCGCGTCGTGCGTGCGCCGCAGCTCCGCCAGGCAGTCGGTGACGGTGCCGAGCAGTTGCTCCCGCCCGGTGTACCGGGCCTGTGCGCCGTCGCCGAAGTAGCCCCGCGCGCTGAGTTCGCCGACGGGCTTTCCCATGAGCACGACCTGGCTGCTGCGGTCGCTGCCGGGCTTGAGCAGCACCGGGTTCATCAGCGCGCTCGGCTCCACGCGCGCCGCCGCGGCCTGCATCGCCTGCGCCCGCCCGATCTCCGCGCCCTCGCGGGTCACGAAGGAGTTCAGCGACATGTTCTGCGCCTTGAACGGCGCGACCTTGACGCCCTTGCGGGCCAGCCACCGGCAGATCCCGGCCGTCACCACGCTCTTGCCCGCGTCCGACGTGGTCCCGGCGACGAGCAGCCCCCCGCCGAGCGGGCCTGCCGGCCCGCGTCCGTCCCCAGTCACCCCTGCCTCCTCGCTCCGCGCCATCACGCCCGCCCCCGACAACCCTCTGCGAGCCTGCCCACAACACCCACCACCGCCACCACTCCAACCACTCCCGCAACCCCGCGAAGCAGCACACCCCCGCGCCCCGCGCTGGTCGGCCGGTCGGCGATGCGGGTACGGCGGGCCGTGCTCGTACGGCCCGCCGCGCCCGTACGGCTGCTTACGCCCGTGGTGTCTCGTGCCGCGCCGGCCCCGTCGCCTCCGGCAGCGCTCGCCGCGCCGGTTCGCCCGCCGGCGGCGCGGCTACGGCGGTTGCCGGCTCCCGTTCGGCTGGTCACGCTCGTGACGCCGCTCGCCGAGCCCGTGCGGCTCAGCACCCCCGCTGCCGCGCCCGCCGCAGTGCTCGCGATCCCGGTACGGCCGTCGGTCACGCCGGTACGGCCCAGTACACCCGCCACCTCAGCCGCCGCGCCCGTGGCCCTGGTACGGCTCAGCACACCCGCTGCCCTCTCCGCCGAGCCCATGACGCTGCTCGTTCCGGCCGTTGCGGCCCGCGTCGGGCCGTTTTCTCCCCGGGCCGGTCCGCCGCCGGGCCCGCGGCCCGTAGTCGCCGTGACTACCGCCCGTCCGGCTATCGCGCAGCACAGCGCCAGCAGCGACACCCGGCGCGAGAGCCGCACCGCTCGTTCGATGTCCGCGACAGCGACTTGGCGGAGTTCCGCGCCGAGGATGGGGCGGTGTTCGACGCGGCCCTGGTAGGCGAGGGTGCCGCCGAGGCGGACGCCGAGGGCGCCGGCGAAGGCGGCTTCGACCGGTCCGGCGTTGGGGCTCGGGTGCTTGCGGGCGTCGCGGCGGGCGATGCGCAGGGCGCCGCGCGGGTCGGGGCCGGCGACGGCGGCGAGTACGGCGGTCAGCCGGGCGCCCGGCCAGCCCACGACGTCGTCGAGGCGGGCGGCGGCCCAGCCGAACCGGCGGTAGCGCGGCGACTTGTGGCCGACCATGGCGTCGAGCGTGTTGACGGCGCGGAAGCCGACCAGCCCCGGCACCCCGCCCAGAGCCCCCCACACCAGCGCGCCGACCACCGCGTCCGAGGTGTTCTCGGCGACGGACTCCACCACCGCGCGCGCGATCTGCCCCTCGTCCAGTTCCCGGGGGTCGCGCCCGCACAGATGCGGCAGCCGTTCCCGCGCCGCCGCGAGGTCCCCGGCGGCCAGCGCGTCGCCGACCGCGCGCGCCTCGCGGCCCAGGGAGGTGCCGCCGAGCACGGCCCAGGTGGCGGCGGCGGTCAGCGCCGCCTCGGCGACGCGGGGCGCGGGCGCGGTCCGTACCGTACGGGCGAGCAGCGCGGCCCCCGCGGCGGCGCCGCCCGCGCACAGCGCGGTGTGCAGCGCGCCGAGGCCGCGGTGGCCGCGCCACAGGGCGCGTTCGGCCGCCGCGGCGACGCGTCCGAAGGCGGCCACCGGGTGGCCGCGGCGGGGGTCGCCCGCGAGGAGGTCGCCGAGGAAGCCGAGCGCGGCACCGTACGCGAAAGGGGCGTGACCGGCACGCATCCGTATGTCCTCACTCAGGGTCCGCGCCCTGGCTCGACGTGACCGGCGACCAGAGTCTCCTGGCTCCCGGATCCGCGCTCTCCCCGGCCTTCCAGCTCCGGGCGGGAGCCGTGGCCTGTGGGTGGTGGGGGAGCACTCCCCGGTGACAGTGGCGGGACCGCGCCGGATTCGCACCGGCTTCCTCTGCTGTCGCCGTTTGGCTCCGGAAGTCCACCATGGTCCGGGAACGGCGTCAACTCACGCTTGACCTGCGGCGGGGGAGTGTGCGGAGGCCCACAGCCCCGCCGCGGGACCCAGGCCCGTACGCGCGCCGAGCCCACCGCCCGTACGTGCAGCGCTCAGCCACCGCCCGTACGCGCAGCGCTCAGCCGTCGGCCGTACGGGCGCTCAGGCGTCGGCTCGTACGGGCGCTCAGGCGACGATGAGGTAGATGCCGTACGCGACGACCGCCGCGCACAGCGCGAAGCAGGCGTACGCGCCGGTACGGGCGAGGGCGCCGGGGCCGGCGCCGGCGGCGGCCGTGCCGTCGCCCTGTCCGCGCGGCTTGCGGGACGTGCCGACGATGCCGAGCGTGAACACGCCCACCATCCCGACGGTCACCACGAGGCTGACGCCGAAGACCTGCCCGAGGGCTGCCCAGTCGATGTTCATGGGGGTCCTGGTTCCTTAGCTGGTGGCCGCGGCGGCCGGGGCGAGGTCGTGCGGGGGCTGGGCGCTCGACGCGCCCGGCGCGCCGGGGACGACCGGAGCGACCGGGGCACTCGACGCGGCGGGCGCACCCGCCGCGTCGGCGGCGAGCGGCCCGGCGGGCGGCGGGGCGACGCTCTGGAGTGCGGCGGTTATGACCCCGGCCGGCTCGGTCGCCTCCTCCCCGGTCGCGTTCACATTGGTGTGGTCGACCGGCTTGCGGCGCGAGGCCGCCCAGATCGCGCCGCAGGCGGCGAGGGCGAGCACGGCGACGGCCGTGACGCCCCAGTCGCCCCGCTCGGCGAGGTAGGCCGCGCCGCCGGAGACGAGAGCCGCGGCCGGCAGCGTCAGGCACCAGGCGATGACCATGCGGCCGGCGGTCGACCAGCGGACGACACCGCCCTTGCGGCCGAGCCCGGCGCCCATCACCGCGCCGGAGCAGACCTGGGTGGTGGAGAGGGCGAAGCCGAGGTGCGAGGAGGAGAGGATGACGGCGGCCGCGCCGGTCTGGGCGGCGAAGCCCTGCGGCGGCTGGATGTCGGTGATGCCCTTGCCCATGGTGCGGATGATGCGCCAGCCGCCCAGGTACGTGCCGAGCGCGATGGCGAGGCCGGCGGAGACGATGACCCACAGCGGCGGGTCGGCGTGCGGGGCGACGGCGCCGCCGGTGACCAGCGCGAGGGTGATCACGCCCATGGTCTTCTGCGCGTCGTTGGTGCCGTGGGCGAGGGAGACCAGGGCGGCGGAGGCGATCTGGCCCGCGCGGTACCCCTTGGCGGTGTCCCGCTCGTCGCGGTTGCGGGCCACGCGGTAGGTCAGCCGGGTCGCGAGCAGCGAGGCGAGGCCCGCGACGAAGGGGGCGGCCACCGCCGGGATGACGACCTTCATGATGACGGCGTCGCCGTTGACCCCGCCGGTGCCGACGGAGACCAGGGTCGCGCCGATCAGCCCGCCGAAGAGGGCGTGCGAGGAACTGGAGGGGAGCCCGGCCAGCCAGGTCAGCAGGTTCCAGACGATCGCGCCGACGAGCCCCGCGAAGATCACTTCGGGCCTGATGCCCGCGCTCTCGTCGATGATCCCGCCGGAGATGGTCTTGGCCACCTCGACGGAGAGGAACGCGCCGAGGAGGTTGAGCGCCGCCGACATCGCCACCGCGATCCGGGGGCTCAGGGCGCCGGTGGAGATGGTGGTGGCCATGGCGTTGGCCGTGTCGTGGAAGCCGTTCGTAAAGTCGAACACCAAGGCCGTGACGATCACGATCCCGATGAGAAGCGTGATGTGTTCCATTCACCCAGGCAATCAGTTTGGTGGGCAGTGACGCGGCGAACCTAAAGAGCCTGGATGAACAGAAGGTGAACTGGAACGGGCATGGTGGTGACGCCGACCGGAGTGGCGCGGCACCCGGCGCACCGGGGGCCGCGCCACGCGCCTACGGGCCGGTCGTCACCCGGCGGCGAGCCGCCGCAGCCCCTTCATCGTGCCGTTGAACACGTCCTGGTCGCCGGGGAGCAGGCCGCGGTTGGCGTGCTGCCAGAAGGTCGCGAACGACCAGCCGGCCGGCATCGGCCCCGGCGAGCCGTGCCAGCTCGCCAGCCACAGCGGATGGTTCGCCCCGAAGGCCCGGCTGCCGCCCGTGCAACTGTTCCACCAGCGGGCGGTGGTGTAGATCACCGGACGGCGGCCCGTACGCCGCCGCACCTCGCCGCTGAAGGACGCGATCCAGCGCACCATCTCCGTCCGGTTCAGCCCGTAGCACTTCCTTTTGCCGTACGGGTTCCCCTCGATGTCCAGGGCGGGCGGCAGCGTCCAGCCGTCCGCGCGCCACGCGCCGCCGTTCCGCAGGAAGTACGCGGCCTGCGCGCGGCCCGAGGAGTGGCTGGGCACCGCGAAGTGGTACGCGCCGCGCAGCAGCCCGGCCTTGCGTGAGCCGTTGTACTGCTGCGTGAAGTACGGATTGCGGTAGTTCGTGGCCTCGGTGGCCTTCACGTAGACGAAGCTCGCCCCTTCGGCGCGGACCGCCGACCAGGCGACCTTCTTCTGATGCGAGGAGACGTCGTGCCCGTGCGGCCTGGTCCAGGCGGCGGCCGGGGTGCTCTCGGCGAGGACGGCGGCCCCGAGAGCGAGCGCGGCGGCGGAGGCGGAGGCGGCGATCAGTCTGCCGCGCCGCCGCGCCGGATGGTTGTCATGGTCCATGGTTCCCCCCAGAAGGCGGAGTGCATGACAAATCCCGGCAAGATTAGTGGATGTCATGACCAACACCGTCGATCACCAGCCAATCACAGTAAGTCGCTTATCAGGCTCTATATAGCGGATTCCGGACGCCGGGACTCCGCGCTACAGTGCCGCCCGCCGCCGCGCCCCCTTGACGCCATCCCTTTGGAGCCCTCCGCCGGGAGCCCTCCGCTCGGAACCTCCGCCGGGAGCCCTCCGTCGCGAGTCCTTCGATGGGGGCCCGCCCGGGACCCCGCCCGGGACCCCGCCGGGAGCCTCCGCTCGGAGCCCCGCTGGCCCACGGCGCGTCCCGGCGCCCCTACCATCGCGCGACAGAAGTGCGCGGAGGCGCGCGGAAGCGGACGCGAGCGCCCGGCGGCGCACGGGGGCTCGGCGGAACACGGCGCGCGTCAGCGGAATCCAGCGGTACCCAACGGAGGCGAGGACTCATGACGGACCGCACGACGGTGGAACGGACCTGGGCCGACGTGGTCGCCACGGCCCGCCGGACGGTCGCCGACGGCCTCGTCGTCGGCACCTCCGGCAACGTCTCGGCCCGCGCCGGCGACCTGATCGTCGTCACCCCCAGCGGTGTCCCCTACGACAGGCTCGGTGTTGACGACGCCGTCGCCGTCGACCTCGACGGCCGCCAGGTGGCCGGCGAGCTGATCCCCACCAGCGAACTCCCCATGCACCTCGCCGTCTACCGCGAGACGCCCGCCGCGGCCGTCGTGCACACCCACGCCGAGCACGCCACGGCCGTCTCCACCCTCGTCCCCGAGCTGCCGCTGATCCACTACATGGCCGCCGCGCTCGGCGGCCCGGTCCGCGTGGCCCCCTACGCCCTCTACGGCACCGAGGAGTTGGCCGAGAGCGTGCTCCGCGCCCTCCACGGCCGCACCGGCTGCCTCCTCCAGAACCACGGCACCCTCACCTACGGCGCCACCCTCGACCAGGCCTACGACCGCACCGCCCAGCTCGACTGGATGTGCCGCGTCTGGCTCACCGCCGCCGCCCTGCCGGGCCGCACCCCCTCCCTGCTGACCCCCGATCAGCTCCACCAGGTGACCGAGAAACTGCGCGGCTACGGCCAGCGCGGCTGACCCGGGGGACGTCCGTACGCGGCCGGGAACGCGTCCGGCTGTACGCGACCCGGGCCGCGCCGGCCGTAGGCGCCCGGCCCATGCCCGCCGGGCCGCGTCCGAGCCGCGTCGGCGGTACGCGCCTCGGTCGCACCGGCCGGGTACGCCCGACCCGAATCCGCCGTACGCGCTCGGTGCGGGCCCGCGGGACCCTCGCCGTCGGACCCCCGGACCCCCGGACGCGCCCGGGGCCTTACCGCGGACGTGCGCTCCGGCCACCGCCCCGCCGAACGCTCCCGCGCCGTACCCGTATCGCCCGGCCCGGCCAGGTCCGGTTCGGCCCATGCCGGACCGTTCCGGAGCCCGGCGCGGGAGCGCCCGCGTCACTCGGGCGCCCCCGTCCACTGGCCGTGTCACCCAGGTGCGCTCACACTGAGGAGGATGCGCATGCGTACAGCGACGGCCGCGGCCGTCACCACCGTGTTCGGTGCCGGGGCCGCCGCAGTGGCGGTCGGCCGGTACGCCAGCGATGCCGCCCTCAAGCCCGCGGCGGGCCGGCCGCTGCCGGGCGACCCGCAGCTCACCGTGCACGCCCTCGCCGCCGGCCAGATCACCCTCAGCCGCACCCTCGCCTCGACGCGCCCCGGCACGTACGGCCTCACGGGCCCCGGCGTGCACGCCGTCGTCGGCCCCGTCATCGAGGGCGCGCAGTCGCCTGCGGCCTGCGTGGTCCGCCGGCTCGAACGCGTCGTCCGCGGCAGACTCGAACCCGGCCTGCGGCTGCGGCTCACGCCCCAGGTGCACGTGGGCGACCCGCTCGAAGCGCTCGGCCTCGACCACGCCGACGTCGACGTGCCCGGCGAACTCGGCACGCTGCCCGCCTGGTTCGTGCCCGGCGCCCGGGAGACCTGGGTCATCACCGCGCACGGCCTCGGCACCACCCGCGAACACCCCATGGTGGTCATGCCGTTCCTGCACGGCCAGCGGTTCCCCGTACTGGACCTCGCCTACCGCGGCGACAGCGGCGCCCCCCGCCAGCCCGACGGCATCGGCCGGCTCGGCGACACCGAATGGCGCGACGTGGACGCCGCGATCCGCTTCGCCGTGCGCTACGGCGCCCGCGACGTCATCCTGCACGGCTTCTCCACCGGCGCCACCATGGCGCTGCGCGCCGCCACCGGCTCCGCCCTGCGCCACCGCGTCAGCGGCATCGTCCTGGACTCCCCGGTCCTCGACTGGCGGGCCACGCTGCGCGCCACGGCCGCCGCCCGGCACACCCCCGCCGCCCTGCTGCCGCTGGCCGTACGGGCCGCCCAGGGCCGTACGGGCCTGGGCACCGGCGACCGCGACCGGGCCGCCGACGCCGCCGCCCTGGCCGTCCCCACCCTGATCGTGCACGGCCCGGACGACACCCTCGCCCCCTGGGACAGCTCCCGCGAACTGGCCGCCGCGCGACCCGAACTGATCACGCTTCACACCGTTCGCCGCGCGCCGCACGCCGCGATGTGGAACGCTGATCCGAAGGGCTACGAAGAAGCCCTGCGGCGCTTCATGACACCGCTCATGTAGCGCCCCGGCCACCGTCGCGCACCGCGGCGAAGATCCTCATCGGGCATTCCGATTGGGTTTTCGGAGCGTCAACGGCAAGACTGCTCCTGTGACGTCCCGTACTCCGCGCGACTCCCGGCTCCGACTCGTCCCCCAAGCGCCGATCGCCGCTGCCCGCCGGGCCGTGGCGAACCGCGGCTCCCGCCCGGCGCCCCGCCCCCCGGCGGGCATGCCGCCACCGGCCGAGCTGGCCCGGCACGCGAGAGTCGGGCTCGCCGGCGCCGTCAAGGTCGCCCGCTGGGTGGCCGAGGAGCGCGGCCACGGCGCCGGGACCCGGGCCGGCGGCGTCGCGGCCCTCTCCGACGAGGCGGTCGAACGGGCCGCCGCCGCCCTGCGGCTCCCCGAGCCGCGCGTCCGCGCCGACTGGGACCGCGCCCGCCTCGCCGGCCTCGTCGAACTCCACGGCGCCGCCGCCCGCCCCGGCTGGCGGCTCCAGGCGTGGGACCGCGACGACAGCGCCGTACTGCGCGGCTGGGTCGCCCTCTTCGACGCCTGGTCCCTCGCCCACCCGGTGCACCCCGACGTCGACCCGGCCATAGCCGCCGAAGTCGTCGAGGCCGTTCCGCAACTCCTGTCCGTCATGCACCTGTCGGCCGGCGCGCTCTCCGCCGCGATGCTCCTCGACCTGCTCCAGCAGCGCGTCGCCGAGATCCGCGCCGAGCGGTGCGAGGTGCCGTACGGCCGGCGGCTCCCGACCGCCCCCGAACACCCGGCCACCGGCTCCGAGCCCCCCGCTCCCGAGGGCTCCGGCTCCGAGCCCCCCGCCACCGCGACCGAGCAGCCCGGCCCCGACCCCGCGGACCAGGCCGTACGAACCTCCGCGGCCGACCCGGCGGCGCCCGGCGACCCGCTGCCCCGGCTGCTCGACTGGGCCCTCGCGGCCCTCGCCTCCGTCGGCGCGCTCGTCGTCCGCGAGGGCACCCCGGCGGACGCCGCCGACACGACCGGCCGGCCGGGCACCGCCTACGCCGACACCCGCGTCGCCGCCCTCACCCCGCTCGGCAACTGGGCGGTGTGGGTCAAGCTGGAACAGATCTGCGTCGCCGCCCAGAGCCCCGCCGGCAACATCGAACTGTCCGCCGAGGCCATGCTGCGCGGCTGCGCCGACCTCACCCCCGGCCCGGCCCGCGCCGAATACCGCGCCTGGCTCGCCGCCCGCCCCGTCGGCAGCGCCGTCACCGAACTCCTCGACGCCGCCCGGGGCGACGACGCCCTGCTGCGCGGCCTCGCCTTCGAGGCGCTGCGCGCGGTCGGCGCCCCCGCCGAACCCGCCGTCCGCGCCGCCGCCGACGAGCCGGTCCTGCGCCCGTACGCCCTGCTGTGGCTGGCCGAGCAGGAGGGCGGCGACCCCGAGAGCACGCTGGAGGTGCTGACCCGCGCCGAGGCCACCTGGCTGTGGGTCGACACCGCCGCGGCCGTCGCCGACCACGGCGAGAGCCGGCTCCTGGTCCGCCATCTCGACTCGGCCGTGCAGGGCACCGTGCCGGCACTCCTGGAGGAGGTCCGGGCCGTCGGCCACCCGCGCACGGTGCAGGTCCTGGTCGCGCTGGCCGCCGCCCACCCCGACCCGGCGCTCGCCAAGGCGGTGCGCCGGGCGGCGTTCCAGGTGCACACCGGCGGGGTCTGAGAGCCTGTGTCATATCCCTGGTCGGATCAGCGCACGGCGTCTGGTGCGTGCGATCGCAAGGCGCCGGAAGGTCCTCGAATGGGGCCTCCCCTGCTTGAGCGGGGCCGAGAGCTCGGGGAAGGAGCTACTAGGGCATTTCGGCAACGCCGCGAGCGTGCGTGCCAGACGTCGGGCGCCCGGCCAGGGATATGACACAGGCTCTTAGCCGGGGCCCGGCCCCGCGCCGGCCCCGCGATCCGCCCCCGCCCCCGTGAGAACCGGCGCCGCGCGTCGCCACGGGGGAACCCGGCGTGCGAGTCCAGGGCGCAAATCCAGTTGCGAGCCCCCGTTAGAATGGTCCGTATGGCTTACCTCCTTGTGCATTAGACGGCGTCAGACAGACCTCGACCGTCCCGCCCGCCGTCCAACCTGCCCAGGAGCAACACCGTGATCACCGCCTCAGGCGTCGAGCTGCGTGCCGGAGCACGCGTCCTCATCGAGTCCGCGTCCTTCCGCATCGCCAAGGGCGACCGCATCGGCCTCGTCGGCCGCAACGGCGCGGGCAAGACCACGCTCACGAAGTGCCTCGCGGGCGAGGGCCAGCCCGCCGCCGGCACCATCACCAGCTCCGGCGAGGTCGGCTATCTGCCGCAGGACCCGCGCACCGGCGACCTCGACGTGCTCGCCCGCGACCGCATCCTCTCCGCCCGCGGCCTGGACACCGTGCTCCGCAAGATGCGGGAGAACGAGGACCGCATGGCCAACGGGCAGGGGGCCACGCGCGAGAAGGCCATGAAGAAGTACGAGCGCCTGGAGACGGAGTTCCTGACCAAGGGCGGGTACGCGGCCGAGGCGGAGGCCGCGACCATCGCCGCCAGCCTCGGGCTGCCCGACCGGGTGCTCGGCCAGCCGCTGCACACCCTCTCCGGCGGCCAGCGCCGCCGCGTCGAGCTGGCCCGCATCCTCTTCTCCGACGCCGACACCCTGCTCCTCGACGAGCCGACCAACCACCTCGACGCCGACTCCATCGTCTGGCTGCGCGACTACCTCAAGACCTACCGCGGCGGCTTCATCGTCATCTCCCACGACGTCGAACTGGTCGAGACCGTCGTCAACAAGGTCTTCTACCTCGACGCCAACCGGTCCCAGATCGACATCTACAACATGGGCTGGAAGCTGTACCAGCAGCAGCGCGAGGCCGACGAGAAGCGCCGCAAGCGCGAGCGGCAGAACGCCGAGAAGAAGGCCGCGGCCCTCAACTCGCAGGCCGACAAGATGCGCGCCAAGGCGACGAAGACCGTCGCCGCGCAGAACATGGCCAAGCGGGCCGAGAAGCTGCTCTCCGGACTGGAGGAGGTGCGCGCCGCCGACAAGGTCGCCAAGCTGCGCTTCCCCGACCCCGCGCCGTGCGGCAAGACCCCGCTCACCGCCGAGGGCCTGTCCAAGTCGTACGGCTCGCTGGAGATCTTCACCGACGTCGACCTCGCCATCGACAAGGGCTCCCGCGTGGTCATCCTCGGCCTCAACGGCGCGGGCAAGACCACGCTGCTGCGGCTGCTCGCCGGGGCCGAGCAGCCCGACACCGGCCAGGTCACCCCCGGCCACGGCCTCAAGCTCGGCTATTACGCGCAGGAGCACGAGACGCTCGACCCGGACCGCACGGTCCTGGAGAACATGCGCTCCGCCGCCCCCGACCTCGACCTCGTCGCGGTCCGCAAGACGCTCGGCTCGTTCCTCTTCTCCGGCGACGACGTCGACAAGCCGGCCGGGGTGCTCTCCGGCGGCGAGAAGACGCGGCTGGCGCTCGCCACCCTCGTCGTCTCTTCCGCCAACGTGCTCCTCCTCGACGAGCCCACGAACAACCTCGACCCGGCCAGCCGCGAGGAGATCCTGGGCGCGCTGCGCACGTACCAGGGCGCGGTCGTGATGGTGACGCACGACGAGGGCGCGGTGGACGCGCTCCAGCCGGAGCGCATCATCCTGCTCCCGGACGGCGTCGAGGACCTGTGGGGCGCCGACTACCTGGACCTGGTCGCCCTCGCCTGATTGAGCACGGAACGTAACCGAATGCCGCGATCGGCCCGTACCCCAGGGGTACGGGCCGATCTGCGTGAGCTGATCAGTGCCGACTGGATCATTCGGCCGACGCGTGATCCATCATCTGAGTGAGTGCGGCTCGTACCGCAGCGTGGCTGAGCGCCCCGGCGTGCGCCCTGTGCGTCCCGCCGGCCCCTCCGGCCCGGCCCGCGCCCCTGCCGGGCCTGACCTGGCGCTTCGCCCGGCAACCCGGACGGCCGTACGGTCGGGCCTCCTCGGAATCCCGAGTTCCGGCGGCTGTCGGCCCCAGAACGCCGGGAAAACCCCTCCCACCTACCTTGCCGAATGGGTGGCCAGGACGGCGTGGAGGGGTGATCATGAGAGTCCAGAGCGCACTTCCCATGAGGAGGCACGGGTGGCCGAGACTCTGAAGAAGGGCAGCCGGGTTACCGGCGCCGCGCGCGAGAAGCTCGCGGCAGACCTGAAGAAAAAGTACGACTCCGGTGCGAGCATTCGGGCGCTGGCCGAGGAAACCGGCCGTTCCTACGGGTTCGTCCACCGGATGCTCAGCGAATCGGGCGTAACTCTGCGTGGCCGCGGAGGAGCGACGAGGGGCAAGAAACCCGCCTCTGCATGACGAGGCGGGGCCCCGGAAAGCAGTGCCGCCACCCGGTCTGCCGGTCGGCCGATCGGGTGGTTACTGTTCAGTCAACTTAACCGCGGTTGACTCCGGAGGCACCCCTTGACCCTGCTCGACAACGACGGCGTGCGGCTCGCCGTCGACGAAGCGGCGACCACGGCCACGGTGACACTGACCAACCCGGCCAAGCGCAACGCCCAGTCGCCCGCCCTGTGGCGGGCGCTGGCCGAGGCCGGGCGGGTGCTGCCGGGCACGGTGCGCGTCGTCGTCGTGCGCGGAGAAGGCAAGTCCTTCTCCGCGGGCCTCGACCGGCAGGCATTCACCCCCGAGGGCTTCGACGGCGAACCGTCCTTCCTCGACCTGGCACGCGGCTCGGACAGCGGCCTCGACGCCGCCATCGCCGAATACCAGGAGGCGTTCACCTGGTGGCGGCGGAACGACATCGTCTCCATCGCCGCCGTCCAAGGGCACGCGATCGGCGCCGGCTTCCAGCTCGCCCTCGCCTGCGACCTGCGCGTCTGCGCCGAAGACGCGCAGTTCGCGATGCGCGAGACCAGCCTCGGCCTGGTGCCGGACCTCGCCGGCACCACGCCGCTCCTCTCCCTCGTCGGCTACGCCCGCGCCCTGGAGATCTGCGCCACGGGCCGCTTCGTCCACGCCGAGGAAGCCGAACGCACCGGCCTCGCCAACCTCGTCGTCCCCGCCGCCGACCTCGACGCCGCCGTCGCCGACCTGGCCGCCGCCCTCCTCGCCGCCCCCCGCGACGCCGTCATCGAGACCAAGGCGCTCCTGCGCGACGCCGCCGGCCGCCCGTACGACACCCAACGCGCCGCCGAACGCGCGGCCCAGGGCCGCCGCCTGCGCGACCTGGCGGGCCTCTCCGACTGATTTCCGCTCGGCCTCCGGCCGGGTTCGGCTCCGCGGGTGGGCCAGGACCCCGTCGGCGGGCTTGAGCCCTCGGCCGCCGAGGCTTTGGTCGCCGCCGCGGCGAGCGGGCCGGGAGCGCTTGACGACGCGAATCCGGCGGTTTGTGAGGCTCAGACCTCGGCATCGTCGTCGATCGCTGTGACGAGTACGGCGACGGTGACCGGGCCGTCGGGGCTGGATGCCGCGGCGGCTACTGCGTCGCGGGCGGCCAGGGCTGCGGTCAGGGCGCGGTGGTCGGCGCTGACGGCGAGTTGGAGTTGTACGTGGCGGTCGGCGGGCTCGGTGCGTACGGCGTGGGCGGCCGGGCCGCCGAGGGCCGGGGCCAGTCGGGTGACGCCGGGGACGCTCAGCGCCGCGTCCTCGATGGCGGCGGTCTCCGTACGGGCGCCGCCCGGGGGGAAGGCGGTGTCGGCGGACGGGCCCGTGGGCTCCGCGTTCTCGTCGGCTCCCCCCGCGGCAGCGGTACCGGTGTCGCCGCCGCCGTCCAGCAGCGACGTGATGTGCAGGTCCACCGTGTCCACGGTCAGCCCGAGCCGGTCCACCGCCGCCGCCCGTAGCGCGTCGCGCAGCAGGCCGGCGGTGGTGGGCAGCGGCTGGTCGGCCGTGGCGGCGAAGTCGGCCTCGATACGCAGCGGCCCCGGCGGCAGGGCGCTCGGCGGGGGCGGCACCGGCGGTACCGACGGCGCCGATGGGTCCGCCGCCGGGCCGGAGTCCCGCGCCGCGACGCGCAGGCGGCCGAGCCGGACGCCCGGCAGCGCGTCGGCGGCCCGGCGCAGTACGCCGCTCGCCGCGCGCTCCGTGATCCACGCCCCGTCCGCCGGGCCGCCCAGCGGCAGCACCCTGCCGAGGCCGAGCTGCTGCCGTACCGCCTGTGCCAACCGGTCCGTGACCACGTGTCCGTCGCCCCTTCGTCCGTCCGTACGCCCAGCCTGCCGCACCGGCCCACCCGATCGGCGGGTGACGCGCCACGGTCGCCGTATCCCCGGAGCGGGACGGCGGAATCGCCCTTAGGGTGGCAAAAGGAGCGGCAGGCCGCTCCTTCCCCGCGGAAAGGGATGATCGGCGATGAGCGACACGGAACAGTTCAACCGGTCCGGATCGTCCGGCCAGCAGCAGTCGGGCGGCGAGGGCAGAAAGACGCTCGGGTCGGGCGGCAAGCGCGGCGACGCGCCGGGCGACCGGGGCCGGACCTCCATCGCCGACGGCGTCGTGGAGAAGATCGCCGGGCTGGCGGCCCGCGATGTGGTCGGCGTGCACGCGATGGGTAGTGGTCTCTCGCGGACCTTCGGCGCGGTACGGGACCGGGTGCCCGGCGGCGGGAAGTCCGTCACGCGTGGTGTGAAGGCCGAAGTGGGTGAGGTGCAGACGGCGCTCGATCTGGAGATCGTGGTCGAGTACGGCGTGTCGATCGCCGATGTGGCGCGCTCCGTGCGGGAGAACGTGGTCTCCGGGGTCGAGCGGATGACCGGCCTCGAAGTGGTCGAGGTCAATATCGCGGTGAGCGACGTGAAGTTGCCGGACGAAGAAGAGGACGAGTCGGAGCCGAGGCTCCAGTAGAAGGAGCACAGGATGAGCATGGCCGTGGTCGGTCTGATCGTGGGCATGGCGCTGGGGTTCGCCGGGTACTTCGGCGGGTTCGGAGCCTTTCTGCTGGTGGCGGCCCTGGGTGCCATCGGATTCGTGGCCGGCCGGTTCCTGGACGGCGATCTGGAGCCGGGGGATTTCTTCCGCACGCGCGAGCGTGACGGACGCCGGCGGTGACGGTGCCGGCCCACCCTGAAGGCGCTCGCATCGCCGAGGCCGCCGAGAAGAACGCCGAGGCCGCAGAGCAGAGCACCGAAACCGCTGAGAGCACTCAGAGCACTCAGAGCACTCAGAACACCGAGAACACCGAGAACGCCGAGAACGCAGCGCGGGAACGCGCGGTGAGGGGGCACGGTGGAGCCGGCTGAGCGCGGTGCCACGCGCATCGCGGACCGGGTCGTATCGAAGATCGCCTCGCAGGCGGCGCGCGAGGCGCTGGCCGGCCCGGCGTCGGACGGCGTGACCGACGCACCGCACGCGGCCGTGGCCGTCCGGGAGATGTCGGCCAGGGTGCGGGTCTCCGTCGCGCTCGGCTACCCGTCCGACATCGGCGCGCAGTGCGGCGCGGTGCGCCGCCGAGTAGCCGAGCGGGTACGGACGCTGACGGGCATGGAGGTGCCCGAGGTCGCGGTCACCGTGGAGCGGCTGCAGTCGCCGCAGCTCCAGCGCGCGGGCCAGGGAAGGGTGCGATGAGCGACATCGAACCGGGTACGCGGAGCGCCCCGACGCTGGAGAAGACATCGGGCACGGGGGCAGGCACGGGCGCGGGCGCGGCGGGGGCCGGGCGCGACGCGGCGGCCCCGGAGCCGGACGGCGGCCGGGCCGGGCGGTTCTGGTCCACGCGCCGGGCGCCGGCCATCGTGGTCGCGCTGGTGCTGCTGGGCGCCGCCGGGCTCTTCCTCTACGACGTGGCGGCCGTACGGGCCGACCGCCCCGCGATGCGGTGGCGCCGGTGGCTCGCGGACCAGTTGGCGACCCGTCACCTCGAACACGGCTGGGTCATCGCCGGGGCCGCGATCGCCGTGGTGCTGGGGCTGTGGCTGCTGGTGCTGGCCCTGACTCCGGGGCTGCGCGGGTCGCTGCCGATGCGCCGGTCCGGCGACGTACGGGCCGGGCTGGACCGCCCCGCTGCCGCGCTGGTGCTGCGGGACCGGGCGATGGAGGTCGCCGGGGTGCAGTCGGTGCGGGTGGATGTGAAGCGGCGCCGGGTCAAGGCGCGGGCGCAGTCGCACTTCCGGGACGTGGAGGCGGTGCGCGGCGACTTGGACGCGGCGCTGTCCGACGGCATCCGCGAGTTGGGGCTGGTGCGGCAGCCCGGCCTGTCCGTGCACGTACGCCGACCGTCGAAGAGGTGAGCGCGCGGTGTTGAGGACCGTCAATCGGGTACTGCTCGGGCTCGTCGGCCTGGTGCTGGTGGCGCTGGGCGCCGCCGTGCTGCTCGGCGGCCTGGACCTGCCGCGCCGGTGGGGGTTCTCGCTGCCCTCCGCCTGGCCGTGGAGCGACCCCCACGACGTGCTGCTGAGCGACGCGGACCGGACCAAGTGGCGGTCGGCCGGCTGGTGGTGGCCGGTGGTCATCGCCGTGCTGGCCGTACTGGTGCTGCTGTGCCTGTGGTGGCTGCTGGCACAGTTGCGACGGCGCCGCCTGCGCGAGCTGCTGGTGGACAGCGGCGACGGCGAGGGCGCGCTGCTGCGCGGCCGGGCGCTGGAGGACGCGCTCGCCGCCGAGGCGGAGGACCTGGACGGCGTCGACCGCGCCCACGTGATGCTCCGCGGCCGGCGCACCTCGCCGCGGACCCGGGTGGGCCTGGTCCTCCAGCCGCACGCGCAGCCGGCCGTCGCGCTGGACCGGCTGCGGACCGAGGCCCTGGAACACGCCCGCGTCTCTGCGGGCCTCGACAGCCTCCCGGCCGAGGTCCGCCTCCGAGCCCTCCGCCACCGCGCCCGCCGCGTGACATGACCCTTCCGGGCCCGCCCCCGGCTCCGTACCACTGCCGCCCGTAGCTCGGCCGCCCGTACCGCTGCCGTCCGAACCACGACCGGGCCCGGACCCGGCACGCCCGCGCACCGGACGGCTGAGGCGCCGACCGTACGGGCGCGAAGCCGACCCCGGTGGTTCGAGCATCGGCCGTACGGGCGTGAAGCCCCCCGCGGAGGTTCGAGCATCCGCCGCACGGGCGTGAAGCCGCCGCGGAGGCTCAGGCATCGGCCGTACGGGCCTGAATCCGGCTGCGGAAGTTCGAGCGTCGGCTGTACGGGCGTGAAGCCCCCCGCGGAAGTTCGAGCGTCGGCTGTACGGGCGTGAAGCCCCCCGCGGAAGTGCGAGCATCCGCCGCACGGGCGTGAAACCGCCGCGGAGGCTCAGGCGCCGGCCGTACCGGCCTGAAGCCGGCCGTGGAGGCTCAGACATCGGCCGTATGGGCGTGAGCCCCCCGCAGGGGCTCAGGCGTCCGCCGCATGGCCCGCGGCCAGGGGGACACCGTCGCGCGTCGTGCGCGCCCGTACGGCTTGGGCCTTCGTCCGTACGGACCCGGCACCCGCCGCGCGCGGAGCCCCCCGGCCCGGAGGGCCCCGGCGGAGCCCTCCGGCCCGGGGGCCCCGGCGGGGCGCCCGGCCCGGCTAGAAGCCGTGGCGCGCGCCCCCGTCGACCGGCAGCATGACGCCGTTGATGTACGAGGCGGCGGGGGAGAGGAGGAAGGCGGCGGTGCGGCCGAACTCGGCGGGGGTGCCGTAGCGGCGCAGGGGGATCGAGGCGGTGCGGCGCGCGCGGTTCTCGTCGGCGTCGCCGGCGAGCGCGTCGAGTTCGCGGATGCGGTCGGTGGAGATGCGGCCGGGGAGCAGGCCGAGTACGCGGATGCCGCGGGGGCCGAGCTCTACGGACAGGGACTTGGCGAACCCGGCGAGCCCCGGCCGGAGCCCGTTGGAGATCGTGAGTCCGTCGATCGGCTCGTGCACGGACGCGGAGAGGACGAAGGCGATCACGCCGTCCGCGTCGAGCACTTCCGCGGCGGCGCGGGCGAGCCGGACCGCGCCGAGGAAGACGGTGTCGAAGGCGGTCTGCCACTGCGCGTCGGTGTTCTCGGCGGCCGACCCCGGCGGCGGGCCGCCGACGCTGATGAGGATGCCGTCGAGGCGGCCGAAGCGGTCGCGGGCGGCGGTGATGAGGCGGTCGGCCGCGGCGGGGTCGGCGTTGTCGGCGGCGACGCCCACGCAGCCCGCGCCGAGCTGCTCGGCGGCGGCGTCCACCGCCTTCTCGTCCCGCCCGGTGATGATCACCTTCGCGCCGTCGGCGAGCAGTTCGCGCGCGGTGGCGTTGCCCAGCCCTCGGGTGGCGCCGGTGACGATGTATACGCGGTCTTCGAGTCCAAGATCCATGGGGTCAGTCTGCCGGGTTCCCGTCCGTGAGCGTGTGGGCGGTGCCGACCAGGCCGATGTGGCTGAACGCCTGCGGGAAGTTGCCGAGCATCCGGCGGGCCACGGGGTCGTACTCCTCGGCGAGCAGCCCCACGTCGTTGCGGAGCGACAGCAGCCGCTGGAACAACCGCTCAGCCTCGTTCTTCCGGCCGGTCATGCACAGGGCGTCGGCCAGCCAGAACGAGCAGACGAGGAAGGCGCCTTCGGTCCCGGGAATCCCGTCGACCGTGCCGTCCCCGTCCTCCTCGGTGCTGTAACGGCGTACGAGACCGTCGTGGCACAGCTCCCGCGCCACCGCGTCCACCGTCCCGACCACCCGCGGGTCGTCGGGCGGCAGGAAGCCCGCCCGCGGGATGAGGAGCGTGGCGGCGTCGAGCGCGGTCGAGCCGTAGGACTGCGTGAACGTGTTGCGCTCGGCGTCGAACCCCTTCTCGCAGACCTCCCGGTGCACCTCGTCGCGCATCGTCCGCCACGCGTCGAGGTCGCCGTCGAGCTCGGGGTCGGCCTCCAGGGTGCGTACGGCGCGGTCGGCGGCGACCCAGGCCATCACCTTGGAGTGGACGAAGTGCCGGCGCGGCCCGCGGACCTCCCACAGCCCCTCGTCGGGCTCCCGCCAGGTGGACTCCAGGAACTCCATGAAGCGCCGCTGCACGTTCCAGGCGTGCGGCTTGTCCTTGAGCCCGGCGGAGCGGGCGAGGTGCAGCGAGTCGATGACCTCGCCGTACACGTCGAGCTGGAGCTGGTCGACGGCGCTGTTGCCGATGCGTACGGGCGTGGAGCCCTCGAACCCGGCGAGCCACGGGAGTTCGTACTCCGGCAGCCGGCGTTCGCCCGCGATGCCGTACATGATCTGGAGGTCGGCGGGGTCGCCGGCGATGGCGCGCAGCAGCCAGTCGCGCCAGTCGGCGGCCTCCTGCTGGTACCCGGCGGAGAGCAGCGCGCCGAGGGTGAGCGTGGAGTCGCGCAGCCAGCAGTAGCGGTAGTCCCAGTTGCGCACGCCGCCGATGGACTCGGGGAGGGAGGCGGTGGGGGCGGCGACGATACCGCCGGTGGGCGCGTACGTGAGCGCCTTGAGGGTGATCAGGGAGCGGACGACGGCTTCCCGGTACGGGCCCTGGTGGCTGCATTTGCGGGCCCAGGCGCGCCAGTCCGCGAGGCTGTGTTCGAGGGCCCGGTACGGGTCGTGCTCCTTCGGGCGCGGCTTGTGCGAAGGGTGCCAGGTCAGCACGAAGGCCACCCGCTCGCCCTCGGTGACGGTGAAGTCGGAGCAGGTGGAGAAGGCGTGGCCGTACGTCTTGACCGGGGGCTCGCTGCGCAGCCAGGCGGAGTCCGGGCCGGCGATGGCCACCCGCCGGCTGGTGCCGGAGCGGCGCATCCAGGGGACGACGCGGCCGAAGTCGAAGCGCAGCCGCAGTACGCCCCGCATCTCGACCGTGCCGCTGACGCCCTCGACGATGCGGATCACGTCGGGGGCCTTGTCGCGCTGCGGCATGAAGTCGATGACCTTGACGGCGCCGCTCTCCGTCTCCCAGACCGTCTCCAGGACGAGGGAGTCCTCCAGGTAGGCGCGGCGGGTGCAGGTGCCGGCGCCGGCCGGGGCGAGCCGCCAGTGCCCGTTGTCCTCGTCCCCGAGCAGCGCGGCGAAGCAGGCCGCCGAGTCGAACCGGGGCAGGCACAGCCAGTCGATGGAGCCGTCCTTGCCGACCAGGGCGGCGGTCTGGAGATCGCCGATGAGCGCGTAGTCCTCGATACGTTGAGCCACGCGTGCCGCCTTCCCGGTCGGCGGGGGTGCTACTCCGCCGCGGCGGCCGTACGGGCGATCTCGCCGCCCTCCGGCCTGCCCGGGGTATCGGTCCGGGCATCCTTGGCGCTCGCCCCGGCTTCCTTGGGCTCGGGGCCGGCCCCGGCCTCCTTCGCCTCGGCAGCCGCCTTGGCCGCCGAGGCCAGGCGGTCGCGGCGCTCCCTGCGGACCAGGATGACCCAGCCGACGGGGACCGCGGCGGTGAACAGCCACCACTGGATGGCGTAGGCCATGTGCGGGCCGATCTCGCTGTGGTCCGGGGCGGGGACGAGTTCGGGCTGGCCCTTGGCGTGCGGGGAGATCAGCTCGATGTAGCCGGAGAGCAGCGGGCGGTGCACGTTCTTCGCCTGCTCGCCGCTGTTGATCAGCATGACCTGGCGGGGCGGCAGGCCCTTTTTATCCTTGATGCCGCTGTAGCCGCTGGTTTCGTCCTCTTTGAGCCGCCCGAGGACGGAGACCTTCCCGGCGGGTGCCGCGGGCACCTTCGGGAACTCGGTGAGGTTGCCGTCGGCGGGGATCCAGCCGCGGTTGACGAGGACCGCCCGGCCGTCGTCGAGCAGCAGCGGGGTGAGGACGTAGTAACCCTGGCTCCGGCCGTCCGCCGAGGTCCGCTGGCGGACCACCACCTCGTCCTTGGTGTCGTACGTTCCCTGCGCGGTCACCCGCCGCCACATGTCGTCGTGCGGAACCGGGCGGCCGGGCGCGGTGAGCTTGCCGACCGGTACGGGCTCGGCTGCGAGGCTGTCCGCGATGAGCTGGTTCTGCGCGACTTTGTGCTCATGGCGGTGGAACTGCCAGAAGCCCAGTTTGATCATCACCGGAATCAGGACGAGCCCCACCAGCGTGAGGATCACCCACTGCCGGGACAACAGGAAGCGATACACGACTTTGACGGTACCCGCAGGGGTGCGGACCCGGACTATTGGGTCCCGCCGGGCCGGGCTGCCGGCACCCGGGGCGCCGGGCGGTCTCGGCCGGGCGACCCCGGCCCTGCGCGCCCGCCCGGGCCCCCCGGCCTCACGCGGAGGGCGCCGCGGGCACCACGTGCGAGAGCAACTGCATGAAAGCGGCCTCGTCGATCACCGGAGTGCCGAAGGAGGCGGCCTTGACGGTCTTGGACGTGGCCGCGCCGGGATCGTTGGTCACCAGCACACTGGTCAGCCGCGAGACGCTGGTCGCGATGTGCAGCCCGGCCTCGATGGCCCGGTCCTCCAGCAGCTCGCGGTCGACGGACGTGTCGCCCGAGAACGCCACCCGCATACCCTGGATGAGCTGTTCGCCCGGAACGTACCGGCCCGGATTCGGATACGGGCAGGCCGGCCGCTTACGGCTGGGACGCCACGTACCCGGCCGGTACGAACCCGCCGGAGCGTGCCCGGAGCGCCCGCCCTGATAGCCGATGGGGGAGGCCGCCGACGGCCCGTCCGACCACTCCGTGAGCGGCTGGCAGGCCAGCAGCGGCAGCCGCAGCCCCGCCCGCGCCGCCAGCGCCAGGCTCGGCCGGAACGCCTCCGCCAGCACCCGCGCGTCGTCCAGCGCGTGGTGGGCGCGCTGCTGCACCACCCCGTAGTGCGCGGCGAGGGACTCCAGCTTGTGGTTGGGCAGCGGCAGCCGCAGCTCCTTGGAGAGCGCGATGGTGCACAGCCGCTGCCGCACCGGGGTCGTGGCCCGCGCGCGGGCGTACTCGCGCGCCAGCATCGACCAGTCGAAGGCCGCGTTGTGCGCGACGAGCACCCGGTCCGCCAGCTTCTCGGACAGCGTGGCGGCGATCTCCCCGAACAGCGGGGCGCCCGCCAGCATGTCCGAGGTGAGGCCGTGGATCCAGACCGGGCCCGGATCGCGCTCGGGGTTGACCAGCGTGTACCAGTGGTCCTGCACCTCGCCGCGCGCGTCCAGCTGATAGACGCCGGCCGACACTATCCGGTCGTCCCTGGCGAGGCCGGTCGTCTCCACGTCGACGACCGCGTACCCCTCGGGGTAGGCGGCCGGCCACGGGGTCGGCGGTGCGGCTGCGGTGTGGTCTTCGAGCATGGTCCCAGAGGATACGGGCCACCGCTGACAGCGAACCCCGCCAGGGCGCGGCCGGCCGGGCCCCGCGCGCACCGCCCGCCGCACCCGTCGCGGCCGGTGCGCGCGCGACGGGCGTGGTCAGCGCGTCAGGAGCCCGTCGACCAGGGCCCGTACGGACGTGACGAAGAGCCGCTCGGAGTCGACCGGATGGGCGAGGGCCCGCGCGAGCGGCGGGTCGTGGTCGGCGGCGGACGCGTCCCACCGGGCCGCCCCGCCCCGCGCCCGGACGGGCGCGCGCTCGCGGTTGCGCTCCACGAGGACGTACCCGACCACCTGGAACTGCACGGCCCGCACGGCCGCCGCCGCCCGCGCCCCGCGCAGCCCGGCGGCGTGCACCTCCCGGATCAGCGCCCGCTGCGCGGGAACGAACATCCGCTCCGTCAGGCCGCGTTCATGGACGACCGCGATGAGCTGCGGATGCTCCAGCAGGTCCCGCCGGAGCGCGCGGGCGACCGAGACGATGCGCTGGCGCGGGGTGCGTCCGGTGGCCCGTACGGTCGCGAGCCGGTCCACGGTCGCCTCGGCGAGCGCGTCGAGCAGCGACTCGCGGTTGCCCACGTGCCAGTAGATCGAGGTGACGGCGGTGTCGAGCTCGGCGGCCAGCCCGCGCATCGACAGAGCCCCCGGGCCGTGCCGCTCGACGAGTCGCGCGGCGGCGTCGAGCACGTCCTCGCGGGTCAGCGCCGGTTTCGGCATGTCGCCCCCAACTCCGCTGTGTGCGGGGCTCTTTACCCTTCGCGCTCGTGCCTGTAACTGTGTTACAGGCAACAGGGATCAGGCGCCAGGCAACAGGTACCACGCGACGAGTAACAGGCACCAGGCACGACGAACGAGGCACCAGGCATCAGGCACCAAGCACCAGGCCGAGCACCGGACATCCCGTCGGAGGGCGGTAGGACATGGCACGCGTACGGTACGGCGCGCGCGAGGCGGCCGAGGTCAAGGCGGCGCGGGAGGGGAGCGCGAAGCTCCCCGACATCTGGTCCACGGGCGTGGTGGCGCTCTGGGAGAGCGATCCGGACGCGGTGGCGGCGGTGCTGCCGCCGCCGCTGAAACCGACCGGCCGCCCCCTGGTACGGGCCGCGATCAGCAAGGTCGACCTGCCCGGCTACCCCCTGGGCGCGGGCTCGGTGGCCGTCGCGGCGCACCACGGCGGGCACGACGGCTGGTACCCGCTGGTCATGCCGATGACCCACGAACGGGCGCTGATCGGCGGGCGCGAGGTCTTCGGCGAGCCGAAGAAGCTCGGCGAGGTGGTGATCGAGCGGGACGGCGGCGTCGTACGGGCCTACCTGGCGCGGCACGGCATCGCCTTCGTCGAGGTCCGGGGCGCGGTCGGCGGCGAACTGCCGCTGCCGCCGCCCGCCGACAAGATCGACTTCTACTTCAAGTTCCTGCCCGGCGTGGACGGCACGGGCTTCGACGCCGACCCGGTGCTCGTGCACTGCACGCGCACCGAGAAGGTCCGCAAGCTGGCGGCGATGAGCGGCGACGTGCTGCTGCGCGAGTCCGCGTACGACCCGGTCGCCGACCTGCCGGTGCGCCGGCTCGTGGAGATCACGATCGGCGAGAAGTCCACGGACCAGCGGGGCCGGGTCGTCGAACGGGTCAGCCCGCAGGCCCTGTTGCCGTATGTGCACCAGCGGTACGACGACGCCCTGCAGATCGTGGACGGGCCGCCGGAGGGGAGCGTCTGAGCTTCCGGTACGACGGCGCGCGGCGCTCGCGCGGCAGCGTACGAAGAGCCCCGCAAGCAGAGCCCCGCACGCGAACCCGCAAGCAGAGCCCCGCACGCGGACCCCGTACGAAGAGCCCCGCGCGCCAACCGATTCCAGCCGACTCCAGCCGATTCCACCCGAACGAGGAGCAAGTGATGACGGACATGACGGACCCGTACTTGATCATCTCCTCCGACTCGCACGCCGGACTGCCCACCGAGGAGTACCGGCCGTATCTGGACACGAGGTTCCACCGCGACTTCGACGAATTCCTTGGACAGCGCGAGAGCCGCCGCGCGGAGATGACCCGCCTGGGCATCCGGAACGAGACCTTCGCCACCAAGTGGTTCGAGGAGCACGAGGAGGGGCTGCGCGGCGGCTGGGACGCGGCGCAGCGGGCGAAGGAACTCGACGGCGACGGGGTGGCGGGCGAGGTCGTCTTCCCGGACGCCGACGCCGTCGACAGCCGCACCGCCGCCCCCTTCGGCGTCGGCCTCGGCCTCTCCGGCGACCAGGACCCGGACCTCGGCATGGCGGGCGCCCAGGCCCACAACCGCTGGCTCGCCGACTTCTGCGCGCACGACCCGAAGAGGCACTGCGGCGTCGCCCTGCTGCCCATCACCGGCGACGTGGGCCGCGTGGTCGGCGAGATCCACCGCGCCAAGGAGGCCGGGCTCGGCGCGCTGATGATCCCCGCCATGTGGGTCGACAAGGCCCCCTACCACGACCGCCGCTACGACCCGGTGTGGGCGGCCGCCGCCGAGGCCCGGATGCCGGTGATCACCCACTCGGGGGCCGCGCCGCGCCACGAGTACGGCGACCACCTCGGCATCTACGTCTCCGAGGTGACCTGGTGGCCCGCCAGGCCGCTGTGGTTCATGCTCTGGTCCGGCGTCTTCGAGCGCCACCCCGGTCTGCGGTTCGGCATCGCCGAGTCGGGCTGCTGGTGGCTGCCCAACCTGCTGTGGTTCATGGACCGCCTCTACCTCGGCTCGCACGGCGGCAAGAAGCTCTCGCCCTTCGCCGAACTCAAACGCCCGCCGCACGAGTACCTGGACCGCAACATCTTCATCTGCGCCACCAACACCAAGCGGCGCGAACTCGCCCAGCGCTACGAGATCGGCGTCGACAACATCCTGTGGGGCAGCGACTTCCCGCACCCCGAGGGCACCTGGCCGCGCACGCGGGAGTGGCTGCGCAGCACGTTCCACGACATCCCCATCGGCGAGACCCGCCGCATGCTCGGCCAGTCGGCCGCCGAGGTCTTCGGCTTCGACGTCCCGGCCCTGACCGAAGTGGCCCGCCGCATCGGCCCCCTCCCGTCCGACCTGGGCCAGAACGCGAACCAGGCACCCGTCGAGGCGTCCTGGCGACGGTCGCGGGAGACGGGGCGGCACTGGCTGACGGGGTTCGACTTCCCGTACGTAGGGGTCGGCGATGACTGACGCCGGCCGCGAGGCGGTGGCGTCGGCGGTGGCTGAGGGGGGCGAGCCCGGCCCTCCGGCCCCGGCCGACCGCTACACGGTCATCTCGGCCGACTGCCACGCCGGGGCGGACCTCCTCGACTACCGGCCGTACCTGGAACGCGCCCACCACGAGGCGTTCGACGCCTGGGCCGCCACATACGTCAACCCGTACGAGGACCTCCTCGCCGACTCCGCCGACCGCAACTGGAACTCCGACCGCCGCCTGGCCGAACTGGAGGCGGACGGCATCGTCGCCGAGGTCGTCTTCCCCAACACCATCCCGCCGTTCTTCCCCAGCGCCGCGCTCATGGCCCCCGCCCCGACACGGGAGGAATTCGCCCAGCGCTGGGCCGGACTGCGCGCCCACAACCGCTGGCTCGCCGACTTCTGCGCGGCGGCCCCGGGCCGCCGCGCGGGCGTGGCGCAGATCCTGCTGAACGACGTCGAGGAGGCCGTACGAGAAGTCCACTGGGCGAAGGCAGCGGGCCTGACCGGCGGCATCCTCCTCCCCGGCACCCCACCGGGCTCCGGCCTCCCGGAACTGCACTCCCGGACGTACGACCCCCTATGGGCCGCCTGCGCGGAACTCGACATCCCGGTCAACCACCACGCGGGTTCCGCGTCCCCGCCGCTGGGCGACGAGCCTTCGGCCCGTGCCGTCTTCATGGTCGAGACGACGTGGTTCTCACACCGCGCGCTATGGCACCTGATCTTCGGCGGCGCCTTCCACCGCCACCCCGGCCTGCGCCTCGTCCTCACAGAACAGGGCTCCGGCTGGATCCCCGGGGTCCTGGACATGCTGGACTACTACCACGGGCGTCTGGTCGCCGCTTCAACACGAGCGACCGCGACCGCCGAGGCCAAATTCGGTGTGGGCCTGGCCGATTCAATGGGCCCACCCCCGAGCGAGACATGGCACACCAACTGCTCCGTCGGCGCCAGCTTCATGCGCCCTCACGAAGTGCCACTCCGCCACCGAATCGGCCTCGACAAGATCATGTGGGGGAGCGACTACCCACATGACGAGGGGACTTACCCGTATACGCGCGAGGGACTGCGGGCGGCTTTCGCGGGGGTCGCGAGGGAGGAAGTGGCAGCAATGGTCGGCGGCAACGCGGCCCGCATCTACGGCTTCGACTTGGCGCTCTTGAACTCCATAGCGGCCAAGGCAGGCCCCACGGTCACCGAGATCGCACACCCCCTGGAGGAGCCACCAGAGGACGCTACAAGCCCGGTATTCGCGAAGGGGGCTTCTTTGCGGGTTTGGTAAGGCGCTATAGGCGGACCAGGCGTTCGGGCGGGAACTGGTCATCGCCGATTGTCGGAGTCTTGGCAATGACCGTGACGGTGAGATTCTCCAGGTCGGCCAATGGGCTCAGGTCGATCGGGACTCCTGACAGTGCGCAGTGCGATAGCCAGAGGGATGTGAGGTCGGGCAGTTCACGCAACGAGTTGAGGCCGTTGGGGATGTCGCACCGCCATAAGGAGATTTTCTGCAGTCTCGTGAGACGGCTCACCAGGGCCAGGTCGAGCGAACTTAGTTCCTCCAGGGATAATTCGGTCAACCGTGTGAGGGGATTTGTCCTGGACAGCTGATCCAACTGTGTAGCGCCGCCGAGCCCGAGGGTAGTGAGGTGAGGCCAGCGTTCAATACCTTCCAAACTCAGATAGCGCATGCCGTGACGGAGACGGAGCTTTGTGAGCTGAGGGCCGACCGGTAGTTCTCCTACGTGGTCCGCAATCACAGGATGGTCGAGTGAAAAAGATCGGAGGTTTGGCATGTCCCGCAGCGGTTCCAATGAGATGTCAGGGTGGACATCGAGAAGGAATAGGGCGCTTATTTTGGGACCAGCTAATGGTCTTAGATCTCTTACTTCTGGGCAGTGGCTGAGTGAGACCTCACGCAGGTGGAGAGCAGAAGCGAATGAGGATAGGTCCCGGAGGGTGTGATTGTCGAAGATGACGATTTTTTCCACCCCGTTGGTAAGGAGTAATGGCTCAAGGTTGGCGTGAGGGCCGCGTACAAATACGCGGTGTACTTCTGGGATGTGACGCAAGGCGGCGAGTTGCTCTGTGCTCTCCACTTCTAGTTCGGCATGCTCCCATGAATGGCGATTCAGAATTTCCCGAGCGTACGGCTCTGTTTCGAAAGAGCCCCAAGCCTGCGCAACTTCGAATGCGACACGTGAACGCGTGTCCTCTCGGAACCTGGATATCAGCCCGAAGGCGACATCCCCCTTGACCAGCCCCGCTGTTCGTACCACCGCCGCCGCGGCATCCTCGTCGAGTCCGTCCGGCCCCGGCAGCAGTTCGAGAACAAGCTCGCCGACCTTGGCCAGGCCCTCGGCATCCTCATCGCTACGCGGCGGCAGCAACTCCGCCGTCCGCCCCTCCACATCCTCCCGAAGCGCGGGGTCCAACTCCGGCGCATGTTCCAGACATGCCGCTGCCAGCAGCACAAGCCGCTGCCGGTGCCCCTTCACCCGCTCCGCCCGCCGCAGCAACTGCCGGAGCAGCCGCGCCCGCTCCTCTACCCGGGCGTGCCCCACCGCCATCCGTACGACGTCGTCCCACTGGTCGTCATGTGCGTTGCGGACCAGCAACCCGAAGTCGCGTGTTTCGACCGCCTCCTTAGACCCCAGGTAGTCCTGAAACGTCCGATGGACGAAGTTCACCGAACCGGGGATCGGTTCGAGGAGCAGGCCGCTGCGGTTGAGCAGGTGGTTGAAGACCGCCTGTGCGTCACCCTGCGCCCGTACCTGCGGCATGGCGGCCAGCCAGCCGTCGATCATCTCGACGGCTTCCGCGCACGTCGCCTCCGCCTGCCCGTTGCGGATCAGCCAGTACGCCAGGCGCTGGAGCAGCAGCATCTGCTCGTCACGCGTCAGGTCGACGCCCTCCACCCCGGCGATCTCCCGCTCCGTGTCGCGCCGTACGAGCAGCATGTCCAGGGAGGCGTCGTACAGCTCCTTGCGGGCGCGGGGGAGGTGCATGCGGCGGTCGCGGTTGAGGGCGCAGAGGAGGGCGCACATCAGGGGGTTTGTGGCGAGCTGACCCAGCTCGCGGCGCGAGGTGACGGCTTGCTGGAGGGAGTGTTCGTAACCGTCCAAGAGCTGCTGTTGCCGAGAATCGGCACACTCCTCACGAGCCGCCAAATGCCAATGCTCGATGAACTTCCGAATGTCCTCGCGCCCCATCGGCAGCAGCGAATGCGCTGTAAAGCCCTGCCCCTGCAACCAGTCCTCCGGGACGGCGGAGGGACGGGTGGTGACGATGTACCGGGCATGCGGAAACGCGGCCAAGAGGGACCGCAGCCACTCCCTGGTGCGCTGCCGCAGCGCCGACGGGACCTCGTCCACGCCGTCCACCAGGACCAGCGCCCGCCCCGCGGTGAGCAGTTCCTCCACCCACCCCGCCGGCGCCGCCCCCGCCAGCGGATTGCCGGTGGCGGCCAGGAATTCGCCCGGCAGCGGCAGCGTCTCGCGCGTCGCGAAGGACCGCAGCCGCAGCATGAACGGCACGTAGCCGTTCCAGTCGGTCAGCGTCTGCCCGAAGCCGCGGCGCGCCGCATTGGTGGCGAGCCATTGCATGAGCGTGCTCTTGCCCGAGCCGGCCGGGCCGCGCAGCAGCATGCGATCGCAACCCGCCAGCGCCTGTTCGGCCGAGACCGAGACCGAGACGGCCATAGGCTGGGCCGTCGGTTCCAAGCCGTAGTGGTGCTCGGCCTCGCTGCTCATGCTCAGCGTGATGTACGCGGTGCTCAGCGGCCACTCCCGCGCCCCCGTACATCCGAGCGTCAGCCCGAAGAGCTGGAGCCTGCCGTGCGTCGCCTCGACGTACTGCCCGTAGCGCTCCTCGAACGCAAGGGCCCGAGCCTCGGGCGCCGGCCCCAGCCTCTCCCGTACGGCCTCCAGTGCCCGCCCCGTCTCGCCCGACCGCCGCACCAACTCCACGTCCGTACGCGCCGGGAAGGACCGCAGCGACGTCACGTACTCCACGAGGTGCGAGCAAGCGGCATCCAGCAACTCCCCGAACAGCGCCGCTCCCACCTCGCCGAGCCCCGCCCGTTCCGGCAGGCCAGGGGAGTGCCCCAAGAGCACCGCCCGCAGCCGCGCCGGATCGAGGTCCGCGGCGAACAGCGTCTCCTGGTCGATGGTTTCAGCGCCGCAGAAGACGTCGCACACCGCGTCGACCGCCGCTCGCCTCTCATGCTCCGGCAGCGACGGGGGCCCGACCCCCGACAGCCGCCGAGCCAGCCACTCCACCAGCCGCACCGTCTCCTGCTCGCCCAGCCGCTCGGGGCGCCGCCCCGCCCGCGCCGGGCTGCCCGGCTTGCGTACGAGCCCCGCCCCCGGGTTCTTGGCGATCAGCGACTTGGCGAGCGCGCTCACGACCGTGGTCGCCAACCGTAGGACGACCGCCTCCGCCCCCTGCATCCGCCGCCACCTCCCGAGTGCGCGATGTCGGAGCCAGTATCCGCGCCCACCCCCGCCCCGACAGGCCGAACCGGCGGTAACCCTTGTCTGGTACCGATGGGTAACAACCCCTAGCGGCGTGGCCGCCCGGCCGCCTATGGTGCGGCCATGCCTCATCTGCCCGATGTCGTGATGTGGTCCATACCCGCCTTCGTCCTGCTCACCGTTCTGGAGATGGTGAGCTACCGGCGGCACCCCGCGCAGGAGAGCGGGGCGGCGGGGTATGAGGCGAAGGACGCTGCGACGAGTATCGGGATGGGCGTCGGGAGCCTCGTCTTCGACGCGCTCTGGAAGATCCCGATCGTGGCGATCTACACCGCGGTCTATGAGCTGACGCCGCTCCGCGTCCCCGTCCTCTGGTGGACGCTGCCGCTGATGCTGCTCGCGCAGGACTTCTTCTACTACTGGTCGCACCGGGGCCATCACGTCATCCGCGTGCTGTGGGCCTGCCATGTGGTGCACCACTCCAGCGAGAAGTTCAACCTGACGACCGCGCTGCGGCAGCCGTGGACGACGCTGACCGTGTGGCCGTTCTACGTGCCGATGATCGCGCTCGGGGTGCATCCGGCGGCGGTGGCGTTCTGTTCGTCGGCCAACCTCGTCTATCAGTTCTGGGTGCACACGGAGCGGATCGGCAGGCTGCCGCGGCCGTTCGAGTACGTGCTGAACACGCCGTCCCACCACCGCGTGCACCACGCCTCGCAGGGCGGCTACCTCGACCGCAACTTCGGCGGCATCCTGATCATCTGGGACCGGATGTTCGGCTCCTTCGTGCCGGAGACGGAGCGGCCGGTCTACGGGCTCACCAAGAACATCCGGACGTTCAACCCGCTGCGCGTCGCCACCCACGAGTACGTCGCCATCGCGCGCGACGTACGGGCCGCGACGAGCTGGCGCGAGCGGGCCGGGCGGGTGTTCCGGGGGCCGGGGTGGCAGCCCGTACGGACGACGGTCGGGGAGGCCGGGGAAACGGCTCCGGCTCGTACCGTCGCCCCCGAACGCGTCGCATGAGCCGGCGGCAGCAGACCGTCGCCGCCCGCACCACCGGCCTCCTCTTCGCCGCCCTCGTCGCCCTCCACCTCCTCGCCCTCGCCGCCCACCTCGACGGCGCGCACCACCTCACCAAACCCGCGCTGATGCCCGCCCTCGCCCTGCACGCCGCCGCCCGGGGCGCGCCCCGCTCGCTGATCGCCGCGCTGCTCTTCGGCTGCGGCGGCGACACGCTCCTGCAACTCGACGACCGGGCCGCCTTCCTCGCCGGAATGGCCTCCTTCGCCGCCGGGCACGTCTGCTACCTCGTTCTCTTCGCCCGCCACCAGTCGAAGAGCGGCGGCCCCCGCAAGTACGCACTCGGCGCCGCCTACGGCGCCGCCTGGCTCGTCACCGTCGCCCTCCTGTGGCCCGGCCTCGAAGCCGGGCTGCGCCTCCCCGTGGCCGGGTACGCGCTGCTGCTGACCGCCATGGCGCTGGGCGCGACGCGCGTCGGGGCGCGGGCGGCGGCGGGCGGGCTGCTGTTCCTGGTGTCGGACACGCTCATCGCGAGCGGCCTCGCCGACTGGCCGCAGCCGCCCGCGCCGCAGCTCTGCATCATGGCCACCTACGTGGCGGCCCAGTACCTGCTCGCGGACGGGCTGCTACGGGCGGGCAGCGGCCGGACACGCACGTGGGGCCGGGGACGCACGTGGGGCCGGGCACGCACGTGGTGCCGGGCACGCACGTGGGGCCGGACACGCACGTGGGGCCGGGCGTGTGCCGCCCGGCCCCACGGTTCCCTCACTCAGCCGGAGGTCAGTCCTCCACCGCCTTCAGGGCGTTGACGATCCCGAAGCCGTAGAAGCTGTTGACGTGCTTCGTGCCGGTGCAGGCCGGGTCGGCCGGCGCGGTCGGGCAACCGGGGTTGTCCGCCTGGGCCTTGAGCAGCCACTGGATCTCCTGCGGGCTGGCGTCCGGGTGCGCGCTCTTGAGGAGCGCCGCCACGCCCGCGACGTGCGGGCCCGCCATCGAGGTGCCCTGGAGGTAGCCGTAGTCGCCGCCGGGCAGGGTGGACAGGATGCGGCCGTCCTTGGCGGGCAGCTCGGGCACCTGCCGGACGTCGCCGCCGGGGGCCGCCACGTCGATCTGGTTGAGGCCGTAGTTGGAGTAGTACGACTTCAGGGACTTGACGCCGGTCGCGGAGACCGTGACGACGCCCGGGATCTGGGCGGGCACGTCGAGGCACTTCGACGGGTCTATCTCGCGGGAGACCGGAGTGCCGTCATTGGGGCTGGAGGCGTCGGTGATCTTCTTGGCCGCCAGGTCGAAGTTGGAGTTGCCGGCGGAGGCGACGTTCACCGCGCCCTTGCGGGTGGCGAACTTCGCGGCGCGGCCGACGGCGTCGGCGATGGCCTTCTGGTCGGGGTCGTCCGCGCAGTTGAACATCCACGGGTCGACGTAATAGCTGTTGTTCGTCACCTGCACGTGGTGCTCGGCGGCGAAGACGAAGGCGCACACCACGCTCTCGGCGTAGAAGAAGCTGCCCTTGGCCTGGCTGACCTTGATGGAGGAGACCTTCACGTTGGGCGCGACGCCGGTGACGCCGACGCCGTTGCGCGGGGCGGCGATCTCGCCGGCCACGTGCGTGCCGTGGTAGTCCTCGTCCGGGTCGAACGGCCGCCAGGAGCCCGGGCTCGTGTCGGCCTTGCCGGTGACGCAGCTCGCCGACTGGCTCCGGGAGAAGTTCGGCTTGAGGTCGGGGTGGGTGTCGTCCACGCCGGTGTCGATGACGGCGACCGTCACGTTCCGGGACCCCGGGTTGACCTCGGCGGCCTTGTCGGCCTTGATGGCGGCGATGTCCCACTGAAGCCCCTCCAGGGGCTCCTTGCCCGTGGCCAGCGAACGCGCCTCGCTCTGCGCGGTGACCTTGGGGACCTTGATCTTCTCGGGCTTGCCGATGTCGGTGGTGGCGGCCGAGGTGATCGGCGCGGTCCGGGTGGCCCCGGCGGACTGCACGCCCGGCACGGTACGGAGGGTCTTCGCGAAGTCCGGGTTCTTGGAGTGGGCGACGATCACGCCGATCTGCCCGTACGCGGTCACGACGCTGCCGCCGGCCCGGCCGATCGCCTTCTTCACCTTGGCCACCGTGGCGTGGTCGGTGGAGGTGTTGACCACGTACGACAGCAGGGGCCCGTCGGCGGCTACGGGCGCCTTGGCCGGGAGCGCGTCCTGCGGGGCGGCCGAGGCCGCGCCGGGCAGCAGGCCGAGGGAGGCGACGAGGGCCAGTCCGGCCGGCACCGCCAGCAGGGCGCGCCGGCGTCTGAATCGCAGATGAGCCATGGGTTCTCCACATCGTCCGGGTACCGCACGCGCACTTGCCGCGCACGGACGGGTACATGACGAGTGAAGCTAGCGCCGATCATGGCCGTTGAGCAATGAATTCCCCAAGAAAGTCCGGTACGGGCCACGGCCGGACCTCCCGCGACGCCGCCGCGCCCGTCAAGACGGCGGCCCCCGCAGCGCCTCGATGCTCAGCGGCGGCAGCGCCGGCCGGGGTCCGTACCAGCGGCCGTCGGCTGCCGGCGAGGCCCGCCGCGCCGACCGTACGGCCGCTACCGGAGCCGCGAGGACGACCATCCCGTACGGGCGCCGGATCGGGCCGGAACCGGGCCTTCCGGGCGGCGGTGGGGGCTGGGCGTTGTTCACATCTGGACAACGAAGCCACATACGGCCGGTGTCGCCCCCGAAGGTGGTTCTTGCCTGTTTCAACCACAACCCTCTGTCGAATGACGCCGCGCCCCTCTACGATGCGTGACCCGGATCACATGTCATGGCTCACGCACCGCTGCCGCTTGTCAGGAGAGAGACCGTGGACTCCGCACCACACACCGCCGAAGGGCAGGGCGGGCCGGATCGCTTCACGGACGTCCAGTCCAGTGAAGAATTCGCCGAACTGCGGCGCGCCCAGCGCTCGTTCGCCTTTCCCCTCACCGTCGCGTTCATCGCCTGGTACCTGCTGTACGTGCTGCTGTCCAACTACGCGGGCGGCTTCATGGACATCAAGGTCGCCGGGAACATCAACATCGCCTTCGTGTTCGGGCTGGCCCAGTTCCTGACCACGTTCCTCATCGCGTGGTGGTACTCCCGGCACGCCGCCCGCCGCATCGACCCGAAGGCCGAAGCCATCAAAGAGCGCCTGGAGGGCGACGCGTGACCACCAGCCAGCAGCTCGCCGTCGCGGCAGCCAGCGAGCACCGCACCCTGATCATCACGCTCTTCTCCGTCTTCGTCGCCATCACCCTGGGCATCACGGTGTGGGCCGGCCGGCAGACCAAGGACGCCACCGACTTCTACGCCGGCGGCCGCTCGTTCAGCGGCTTCCAGAACGGCCTGGCGATCTCCGGCGACTACATGTCCGCCGCCTCCTTCCTCGGCATCGCCGGCGCCATCGCCCTCTTCGGCTACGACGGCTTCCTCTACTCCATCGGCTTCCTCGTCGCCTGGCTCGTCGCGCTCCTGCTGGTCGCCGAACCGCTGCGCAACTCCGGCCGGTTCACCATGGCCGACGTGCTCGCCTACCGGCTCAAGCAGCGGCCCGTACGCACCGCCGCCGGCACCTCCACCATCGTCGTCTCGATCTTCTACCTGCTGGCCCAGATGGTCGGCGCGGGCGCCCTGGTCGCGCTGCTGCTCGGCGCCACGGGCGAGGGCGCCCGGCGCTGGATCATCGCCCTCGTCGGCCTCGTCATGGTGCTGTACGTGACCATCGGCGGCATGAAGGGCACCACCTGGGTGCAGATCGTCAAGGCGGTCATGCTCATCGCGGGCACCCTGCTCGTCACGATCCTGGTGCTCAACAAGTTCGGCTGGAACGTCTCCACGCTGCTCGGCGAGGCGGCCAAGGAGAGCGGCAAGGGCAAGGCGTTCCTCGAACCCGGCCTCCAGTACGGCAAGGACGGCACGTCCAAACTCAACTTCATCTCGCTCGGCGTCGCGCTCGTCCTCGGTACGGCCGGACTGCCGCACATCCTCATCCGCTTCTACACGGTGCCGACCGCCAAGGCCGCCCGTAAGTCCGTCAACTGGGCCATCGGCATCATCGGCGCGTTCTACCTGATGACCATCGCGCTCGGCTTCGGGGCCGCCGCCCTCGTCGGCTCCAAGGCGATCATCGCCTCCAACGAGGCGGGCAACACCGCGGCCCCGCTGCTCGCCCAGGAGGTCGGCGGCGGCGCCGATTCGACCGGCGGCGCGATCCTGCTCGCCGTCATCTCCGCCGTCGCCTTCGCCACCATCCTCGCCGTCGTCGCGGGCCTGACCCTCGCCTCGTCCGCGTCCTTCGCGCACGACCTGTGGGCCAACGTCATCCGCAGGGGCCGCACCAGCGAGCGCGAGGAAGTCCTCACCGCCAAGTTCGCGGCCATCGCCATCGGCGCGATCTCCATCGTGCTCGGCATCTTCGCCCACCGGCTGAACGCCGCGGCGCTGGTGGCCCTCGCCTTCGCCGTCGCCGCCTCCGCCAACCTGCCGACCATCCTCTACAGCCTCTTCTGGAAGCGCTTCACCACCCAGGGCGCGACCTGGTCGATCTACGGCGGGCTCATCTCCTCGGTCGCGCTGGTGATCTTCTCGCCGGTGCTGTCCGGCAACGACAAGGCGCTCTTCCCCGGCATGGACTTCGACTACTTCCCGCTCGCCAACCCCGGCCTGGTCTCCATCCCGCTGGGCTTCCTGCTCGGCTGGCTCGGCTCGCTGCTGTCGAAGGAGCGGCCGGACGCCCGCAAGTACGCCGAACTGGAGGTCCGCTCGCTCACGGGTTACGGCGCCCACTAGCCCGTACCGCCGGCCCGCGCCGCCGGCCGGTGTCACCAGCCCGTACCGCTCCGTGACGGCCGTCATCCGGCCGTACGACCAGTGGCGGCCCCTCGTCGCACAGGCCACCGGCCGCTCACCTCGCCCCCGCTCCCGTCGGGCGTGTGCTGAGTGTCCGACCCATCGCGTACGCTGCGGATTATTGGATGTATCCATGGTTTGTTTCCGCAGGAGGGGCCGCCACCATGCTCATCGACACCTTTGGTCGCGTCGCCACCGACCTCCGCGTCTCCCTGACGGACCGCTGCAACCTCCGCTGTACGTACTGCATGCCGGAGGAGGGCCTGCAGTGGCTCGCCAAGCCCGATCTGCTCACCGATGACGAGATCGTCCGCCTGATCGGCATCGCCGTCACGGAACTGGGCATCACCGACGTCCGCTTCACGGGCGGCGAACCGCTGCTCCGCCCCGGCCTCGTCTCGATCGTCGACCGGGTCGCCGCCCTCGAACCGCGCCCCAAGATGTCGCTCACCACCAACGGCATCGGCCTCCAGCGCACCGCCCGGGCCCTCGCCGACGCCGGCCTCGACCGCGTCAACGTCTCCCTCGACACGCTGCGCCCCGATGTCTTCCAGGCCATGACCCGGCGCAAGCGCCACGGCGACGTGCTCGACGGGCTCGCGGCCGCCCGCGACGCGGGGCTCACCCCCGTCAAGGTCAACTCCGTGCTGATGCCGGGCCTCAACGACGACGAGGCGCCCGACCTCCTCGCCTGGGCCGTCGAGAACGAGTACGAGCTGCGCTTCATCGAGCAGATGCCGCTCGACGCCCAGCATGGCTGGAAGCGCGAGGGCATGATCACCGCCGGGGACATCCTCGCGTCGCTGCGCACCCGCTTCGACCTCACCCCCGAGGGCGACGACGCGCGCGGCTCCGCGCCCGCCGAGCGCTGGATCGTCGACGGCGGCCCGGCCCGGGTGGGCGTCATCGCCTCCGTCACCCGGCCGTTCTGCGCCGCCTGCGACCGCACCCGGCTCACGGCCGACGGCCAGATCCGTACGTGCCTGTTCGCCCAGGAGGAATCGGACCTGCGCGGCGCGCTGCGCTCCGGCGCGGCCGACGAGGAGATCGCCGGCCTCTGGAAGCGCGCGATGTGGGGGAAGAAGGCCGGTTCCGGTCTGGACGACCCGTCCTTCCTCCAGCCTCAGCGCCCGATGTCGGCCATCGGCGGCTGACCGCCGGAGGCGCCGGTCGCGGGCGGCTGACTGCCCGGTGGCTTCGGTGCGTCAGCCGTCGGTCGCCGATCGCTCGGCCGCCCGCGCCTCCCAGTCGGCGAGCGGCACGACGTCTTTGAGCATCGAACGGACGCCGAGGAACTGGGAGAGATGCTCGCGGTGCTCCTCGCACGCGAGCCACGTCTTGCGGCGCTCCGGAGTGTGGATCTTGGGGTTGTTCCACGCCAGCACCCACACGGCGGCGGCGCGGCAGCCCTTGGCCGAGCAGATCGGCGATTCGTCGTTCACAGGAACCAGTGTGCACATGGCGACGCCGGGCAGCCACGGGGGGAGCCGCCCGGCGTCGGTCCGTCGCTCCGACGGGGGATGCGGAGCGCATACGAAGTATGTCACGGGCGAGCCGGGGCGGTGCACCGGAACCACATGATTGATCTGAGCTTTTCTTGAGCTTTGTGCCGCGCTGAAGATCAGCTCTGGGGCGCCGAACCCTCGCTCCGCTCACGGGCCTTGGCTTCCGGGACCGGTTCCGCGCCGGGCTCCGCCGCGCCGGCGACCAGCATCGGACGGGTCGGCGGCGGCACGAACGTGCCCGGCAGCGAAGGGGTGTTCTCGCGGCCCGCGTTGGCGATGACCACCGCGATATAAGGCAGCGCGGCGCCCAGAACCAGCGTGGCGATGGCCACAAAACGCTCGACGTCCCACAAGATGACCGTCGCGATGACGGCCAGGGTCCGCACCGACATGGAGATGATGTAGCGCCGCTGCCGGCCGCGCACGTCCTCCGTCAGCCCCTGCCGGGCGCCGGTGATCCGGAAAGCCTCGGCACTGCTCTGCTTCCGCATCACGTTCCACCACCTGATCGCAGTGCCGGCTCTCCCCGTCCGGGACGTAGCCAACGTTACGCCGAGCCACGTCGGGGTTCGAGACCGGGTCGCTCCTCGCGACGCCGTCCTGTGCCATCTCTACCTCGTACAACGCGGTCCGACATGCGCCGTACGGGTATCGGACGGAGACTGGCTGGGCACGCCACTTCGCGCCGCATAGGAGGCGACATGAGCTGGTTGTGGGCCATCATCGTCGGTTTGGTGCTCGGTCTGATCGCCAAGGCGATCCTTCCGGGCAAGCAGCAGATCCCGCTGTGGCTGACCGCCGTCTGCGGCATCCTCGGCAGCGTCCTCGGCAACTGGGCGGCCACCGGGCTCGGCGTCAACGACACCCGCGGCATCGACTGGACGAGGCATCTGCTGCAACTGGTGGGCGCGGTCGTGATCGTCGCCGTGGGGGACCGGCTATGGGCCGCGGTACGGGGCGGCAAGCAGCGCACCTGAGCGGGCGGGGCCGAACAAGCGGAGACAAGGCGCCACAAAACAGAGACAGGGCGACACAAGCGGAGACAAGGCAACACAAACGGAGACAAGGCAACGGCCGGGAAACCACCTGACGGGTGGTTTCCCGGCCGCGTACCGCCTCATAGCCGCCGCGAACGCCGACTGGTAGGGCTCAGTCCTTCTGCACGCCGTGGAGTTGGGCGAGCTTCCGGCCGGCCTTCAGGTATACGCCGCCGTCGGCCCCGAGCCCGGCCTTCGCCAGCACCTCGGCGACGACCTCGGCCAGCGGCCGGATCGCCTCCGCCTCGGCCAGTACGACCGACTCCTGGCCGTCGCCGGTCTCCACGACCAGCCGCAGCCCGTTCTGCTTGGCGACCCGGCGGGCCGCCGACGCGCTGGGCTGGAACTCCAGGACCGTGGCGAGCACCGCCGTCGCGGGCTTCTCGCCGTGCTCGGCCAGGTCCACCACGGGCAGCGAGCCGACGTCCACGAAGCTCTTCTTCGAGAACTGCGCCGTGAACCCGGCGCGCGCCGCCATCGCCGCCGGCACCCCGTAGAGCGCGGCCACGACCTCGCCGGCCAGCACCTTCTTCAGATCCATCGGGTGCAGGGTGCGGGCCTCCAGGCGGGCGCCCACCGCGTCGATCTCGGCGTCGGTCCACTCGGTCCAGGCCCGCAGGTACGGCACCATCAGCCGGTCCGGGATCGACATGATCTTGCCGAAGACGTCGTCGGCGGGGGCGGTCAGGGCGACCGCGTTCCCCTTGGACTTGCTCATCTTCGCGCCGGTGCCGTCGGTGCCCTCGATCAGCGGCATGGTGGCGATCATCTGCGGCCGCTGGCCGTAGATCTCCATCACCTTGCGGCCCATCTGCATGTTGAGCAGTTGGTCGACGCCGCCCAGCTCGATGTCGCAGGCCAGCTCGGCGGAGTCGATGGCCATCGCGATCGGGTAGATCAGCTCCGACATGGTCAGCCCGGAGCCGGCCGCCAACCGGTTGCGGAAGTCGTCGCGCTGGAGCAACTGCGAGGCCGGTACCTGGGCGAGGATGCCGATGAGCTTCGGCAGCGTGATCCCCGCCAGCCACTCGCTGTTGAACCGCACGGCGACCTTGTCGAAGTCGAAGAACGGCCGGACCTGGTCCTGGTACGTGGACAGGTGCCGGGCGATGTCCTCGTCGGTGAGCGGCGGGCGCTCCGCGGACCGCCCCGACGGGTCGCCGATCTTGGCCGTGATGTCGCCGATCAGCAGCGTGACGTCATGGCCCATCCGCTGGAAGCGGCTCAGCACGATCATGGGCACGGTGTGGCCCAGGTGGACATCGGCCCCGGTGGGGTCGATGCCCAGCTTGACCTTCAGGCCGCGGCCCTGGGCCCGTACGGACTCGATCTCCTCGGCCAGCTTCTCCGCCGACGGCAGCACGTTCACGGCCCGCCCGGCGATCAGCTCCGCCTGTTCCACGGCGGAGAGATCCGTCAGGTCGAGATAGCGCCGCGAGCCCGTCTCGGTGAGCAGCCGCTCGACCGTCGTGTCGGAGGAGAGGTCCTGTGCGAGCAGCTCGCTGGCGCGGGCGACGGATTCGCCGAGGCGTGTCATGGCGTTCCTGATGATCGGTGTACGGGTGGGATGGTCGGGACCAGTCTATTCGGCGGCTGGTACGGCCAGGCCGCGGCTCGTATGGCCGGGCGGCGGCTGGCACGGTCAGGCCGAGGCTCACACGCCCCCGCCCCCGCCGCGCTCCGGCCGCGCTCGGCCGCGCCCCGGCCGCCGTTCACACCCCCTGGCTGACGGAGCTCATGTTGAAGTCCGGCACCCGCAGCGCCGGCATCGCGGCGCGGGTGAACCAGTCGCCCCACTCGCGCGGCAGGGTGCGCTCGGTGCGGCCCGCCTCGGTGGCGCGGGAGAGGAGGCCGACCGGCGACTCGTTGAAGCGGAAGTTGTTCACCTCGCCGACGACCTCGCCGCGCTCCACCAGGTAGACGCCGTCGCGGGTGAGCCCGGTCAGCAGCAGGGTGGCCGGGTCGACCTCGCGGATGTACCACATGCTCGTCAGCAGCAGCCCGCGCTCCGTCGCCGCGATCATCTGCTCCAGCGAACGGTCGCCGCCGCCGTCGAGGATCAGATTGTCCACGGCCGGGGCGACGGGCTGCCCCGTGAGCTCGGCGCTGTGGCGCGTGGCCAGCAGCCGGTTCAGCACGCCGTCGCGGATCCAGTCGGTGCCGGCCAGCGGCAGCCCGTTGTCGAACACCGACGCGTCGTCCTCCGAGGCGTGCGCGATCACGAACGGCGCGGCCTCCAGGCCGGGCTCGGCCGGGTCGCTGCGCAGGGTGAGCGGCAGTTCGGACAGCCGCTCGCCGACGCGGGTGGCGCCGCCGGGCCTGGCGAAGACCGTACGGCCCTCCACCGCGTCCCGGGCGGACGACGCCTGCCACTGCTGGTAGATCAGCAGGTCGGCCACGGCGGTCGGCGGGACCAGCGTCTCGTACCGGCCGGCGGGCAGCTCGGTCCGCCGCTCGGCCCAGGCGAGCCGCCGGGCCAGGTCGGCGTCGAGGGCCGTCGGGTCGACGTCCTTGAAGTCCCGCGTGGACCGCCCCGCCCAGGCGGAGCGCACCGGTCCGCCGTCCCGGCCGGGGGCCTTCGCGTTCAGTTCCAGGATGCCGGTGGGCTGGTCGTGGCGGAGCCGCAGCCCGGTGGAGGTGGCGAGGTAGCTGGTGACGACCTCGTGGCGGGCGAACCCGTACAGCGCCCGGCCGGCCGCGCGGGCCCGCGCGAAGGACTCGCCGAGCGCCGGGGCGAAGTCCGCGAACACCTCGGAGGATGTCTCGGCGGGCGCGTCGGCGAAGCCGGGGGAGTGCGGCACGTCCGTGACCAGCGGCCGGGCGTCCTCGGCGGGTCCGGCGGCCCGCGCGGCGGCTTCGGCGGCCCGTACCAGCGGCTCCAGCTCCTCTGCCGTGACGGCCGAACGGGAGACGACGCCGCAGGCGGTGCCCTGGGCCCCGTCGACGGTCGCGACGACGGTCAGCCCGCGGCCGCGCGTGACGCCGTTGGTGGTCAGCGCGTTGCCCGCCCAGCGGAGGTTGGCGGTGGAGCTTTCCTCGGCGATGACCACGCAGCCGTCCGCGCGGGACAGCTCCAGGGCCCGTTCGACGGTCTCGTGGGGCTTGCTGCTGCGCGGGCTCATCGGCGGGCCTCCTGGGCGAGGTGGTGGTGCTGTTCGAGGGCTGCGGGGCGTACGGCTCGGGGGCGGCGCGGGCTCATCGGCCGGCCTCCCGCGTGGTGTTGAGGATGTTGACGCCCTCGAAGAGCGCCGAGGGGCAGCCGTGCGAGACCGCCGCGATCTGGCCCGGCTGGGCCTTGCCGCAGTTGAAGGCCCCGCCCAGGACGTATGTCCGTGGCCCGCCGACGGCCGCCATCGAGCCCCAGAAGTCGGGCGTCGACGCCTGGTACGCGACGTCGCGGAGCTGCCCGGCGAGCCGCCCGTTCTCGATCCGGTGGAAGCGCTGCCCGGTGAACTGGAAGTTGTAGCGCTGCATGTCGATGGACCAGGAGCGGTCGCCCACCACGTAGATGCCGTGCTCGACGCCGGCGATCAGCTCGTCCGTGGACGGGCCGTCGGGCGCGGGCCGCAGCGAGACGTTCGCCATCCGCTGTACGGGCACATGGCCCGGGGAGTCCGCGTACGCGCACCCGTTGGACCGCTCGAAGCCGGTCAGCTTCGCGATCCGCCGGTCGAGTTGGTAGCCGACGAGCGTGCCGTCCTTGATCAGGTCCCAGGACTGGCCGGCCACGCCCTCGTCGTCGTAGCCGATGGTCGCCAGCCCGTGCTCGACCGTACGGTCACCGGTCACGTTCATGATCTCGGAGCCGTAGGCGAGCTTGCCGAGCTGATCGAAGGTGGCGAAGGACGTGCCCGCGTACGCCGCCTCGTAGCCCAGCGCCCGGTCCAGCTCGGTGGCGTGGCCGATCGACTCATGGATCGTCAGCCACAGGTTGGACGGGTCCACCACCAGGTCGTACGCGCCGGGCTCGACGCTCGGGGCGCGCATCTTCTCCGCGAGCAGCTCCGGCATGCGCGCCAGCTCGCCGTCCCAGTCGTAGCGGCCGTCCGTCAGGTACTCCCAGCCGCGCCCCACAGGCGGGGCGAGCGTGCGCATCGAGTCGAACTCGCCGCTCGCCGGGTCGACCGCGACGGCCGTCAGCTCGGGATGCAGCCGGACCCGCTGCTGGGTCGTCACGGTGCCGGCCGTATCGGCGTAGAACTTGTTCTCGTGAACGGTCAGCAGCGCCGCGTCCGCGTGCGTCACCCCGTCCGCGCGCAGCAGCCGGGCGCTCCAGTCGGCCAGCAGCTCCGTCTTCTCGGCGTCCGGCACGGTGAACGGATCGATCTCGTACGACGAGACCCACGTCCGCTCCGCGTGCACCGGCTCCGCCGCCAGCTCCACCCGCTCGTCCGAACCCGCCGCCGCGATCACCCGCGCCGACAGCTTCGCCATCGCCACGGCCTGCGCGGCCACCCGCGCCGCCGCGTCCATGCTCAGATCCACCCCGGACGCGAACCCCCACGCCCCGCCGTGCACCACCCGCACCGCGTACCCCAGGTCCGTCGTGTCCGAAGCCCCCGCCGGCCGCGCGTCCCGCAACCGCCACGACGCGCTGCGCACCCGCTCGAAACGGAAGTCGGCATGCTCGGCCCCGAGCGCCCGCGCCCGCGCCAGCGCCGCGTCGGCCAGCGGGCGCAGCGGCAACGCGAGGAACGACGCGTCGATGTCGAGCGAATGTGGTGAAGCAGCAGACACGGCATCCTCCGGTATCGGTTCCTGCGCATCATGCCGCCCGGGTGCGCCGTTGCCCAGCGCCTTCCCCCGGCGGGGGGCCGACGCACGACGGTGCGGGCGGCCACCGTTCGTTCGTTTCACCGGACGGCCGGAGTCCGCGGGATACGACGCCTCGACGGAAGCCGACCCGGCAGCCGGGCGGGGCCCGGCGCTATCGCAGGACCCGCTTGCCCGCGAGGAAGGCGGGGATGTCCGGGGCGGGGAGCACGCGGACGCCGTCGTCCGGGGGAGCGGTGAGGGCGTCGCGGTAGGCGACGATGTCGTGGGGGTCCGAGGTGACGATGACCGCGGACGGGTGGCGGGCGGCGACGACCACGAGCAGGGCGTCGACGGCGTCGGGACGCTTCTCCTGCGGGATCGACGCCGTGGCCAGCAGATGACCGGCGCGTTTCGCGTCGTCCGCCGTGTGCCCCGCCTGGCAGGGGCCGCACGCGGGCAGTGCCGCGGTACGGGTGCCGAAGACGACGCACTGCGGCACCGCGCGCGTCAGCGGAGTCCACCGCCCCGGGCGCCACGCCTGGGCGAGGACGGGGAGCGGCACGACGGGCGGGTGCCCCTCCTCCGTCAGGACCGTGTGCAGGATGTGGGCTGATTTCTCCCGGCGGTCCAGGGCGATGAGCATCCCCGTGTCGTAGACGAAGACCGGTGAGCTCACGCCGCGTTCCGGCCCTCGGCCGCGAGTGCTTCGGCGATGCCGGCCCGGGCCGCCGCCAGTTCGGACTCGTCGAACTCCGGCCCGGTGGCCTCGGGTGCCGGCAGCGCCTCCGTGGCGCTGACCGCGGCATCCGCTGCCGCGAAGCGGCGGGCGACGAGCGCGTCGTCCGCCATCTGGCGCAGCACGGCGGAGGTGACGTACGAGGACACGTCGAGCCCCATGGCGTCGGCGTGCTCCTTCACCGCCGCACGGACGGCCGGGTCCATGCTGATGCTGAAGCGTTCCCTGGTAGCCATACGCCTGACCGTAGCACGCCGTGTTACGCGCGTGGGCCCGTAGGGTTACGCGCCTGCCGCCCTCCGATCGGGCGCACCGAGTCGTCCGGGGCCGAGTGGGCGGGGCCGAGTGGGCGGGGTTCTGTAGGGACCCGACAGGGAGGGCCACTCGCGCCTGTGGGAGCTCGATTCTGTTTTCGGCGACGCGGACCTATACGTTCGGTGTATCCAGCACCACCTACGAAAGGGTGATCCGTTGAGCCGCTCGGTTCTCGTCACCGGAGGCAACCGGGGCATCGGCCTCGCCATCGCCCGGTCCTTCGCCGACGCAGGCGACAAGGTCGCCATCACCTACCGCTCCGGTGAGCCGCCGGCCGGGTTCCTGGCCGTGAAGTGCGACATCACGGACCCCGAGCAGGTCGAGCAGGCGTACAAGGAGATCGAGGAGAAGCAGGGCGCGGTCGAGGTGCTGGTGGCGAACGCCGGCATCACCCGCGACCAGCTCCTGCTGCGGATGTCCGAGGACGACTTCGCGTCGGTCGTCGAGACCAACCTCACCGGCACCTTCCGCATCGTCAAGCGCGCCTCGAAGCCCATGCTGCGCGCCCGCAAGGGCCGGGTCGTGCTCATCTCCTCCGTCGTCGGGCTGACGGGCTCCGCCGGGCAGACCAACTACGCCGCCTCCAAGGCCGGACTCGTCGGCTTCGCCCGCTCCCTCGCCCGTGAGCTGGGCTCCCGGAACATCACCGTCAACGTCGTCGCCCCCGGCTTCGTCGACACGGAGATGACGCGCGTACTCAGCGACGAGCAGCGCGAGGGCATCGTCGGGCGGGTCCCGCTGGGGCGTTACGCGCAGCCGGACGAGGTCGCGGCCTCGGTCCGCTTCCTCGCCTCGGACGAGGCCGCATACATCACTGGAGCCGTCATTCCTGTCGACGGCGGATTGGGCATGGGTCACTGATCAGCATGAGCGGAATCCTCGCAGGCAAGCGCATTCTGGTGACGGGCGTCCTCACGGAGTCCTCGATCGCCTTCCAGGCCGCCAAGGTCGCCCAGAACGAGGGCGCCGAGGTGATCCTCACGGGCTTCGGCCGGCTCTCCCTCGTCGAGCGCATCGCGAAGCGGCTCCCCAAGCCCGCCCCGGTCATCGAGCTGGACGTGACCAACCAGGAGCACCTCGACGGCCTGGCCGACAAGGTCCGCGAGCTCCAGGGCGACGGCGCGGGCCTGGACGGCATCGTGCACTCCATCGCTTTCGGCCCGCAGGGCGCCTTCAACTTCCTGGAGGCGACCTGGGAGGACGTCTCGACCGCCGTCCACGTCTCCGCGTACTCCCTGAAGGCCCTGACCATGGCCTGCCTGCCGCTCATGGAGCACGGCGGCTCGGTCGTCGGCCTCACCTTCGACGCGCAGTTCGCCTGGCCGAAGTACGACTGGATGGGCGTCGCCAAGGCGGCCCTGGAGTCCACCAACCGCTACCTCGCCCGCGACCTGGGCGCCAAGAACGTCCGCTGCAACCTGGTCTCGGCCGGCCCCATCAAGTCGATGGCCGCCAAGTCCATCCCCGGCTTCGAGGAGCTGGCGGACGTCTGGAACCATCGCGCGCCCATCGGCTGGGACCTCACCGACCCGGAGCCCGCCGGCCGCGGCGTCGTCGGCCTCCTCTCGGACTTCTTCCCGCGCACCACGGGCGAGATCGTCCACGTGGACGGCGGCGTCCACATGATGGGGGCCTGACCGCCCGCCGGCAGGCCCTCCGTACGTACGGACGTACGCGACCGACGCCCCGGAACCCGCAGCGCGCGGGGGCCGGGGCGTCGCCGTGACCGCTGAGCCGTCTGCCCCTCAGCTCCGGGTGCACCGCGCCGGGCGGCAGTCGTAGTTGTGCCCCGCCGCCTCGGTCTCCGCCCGCTCGCTGTCGCCCGCGCGGATCGCGTCGACCAGCCGTGAGTGGTCCATCCACGCCTCCGGCCGCAGTTCCGTGCCGAGGCCCGCGCGCAGAAAGCCGCGGACCACCCCGCCGAGGTCCGCGTACACCTCGCTCATGACCTCGTTGTGCGCGGCGGCCACGACGGCCGCGTGCAAGGTCGCGTCCGCCTCCACGAACAGCTCCGCGTCCCCCGACTCCCACGCCCGTTCGCGCCGGTCGAGCAGCGCGTCCAACTGCCGCAGGTCCGCGTCGGTGCGCCGCAGGGCCGCCAGCGCGGCGGCCCGCGTCTCCAGCGCGCCGCGCAACTCCGCGACGTGCTCGGGGTCGGAGTCGGCGAAGCGGCGGTTCATCACCCCGGCCAGCTCGCTGGTGGCGACGACGTACGTGCCCGAGCCCTGCCGGATGTCCAGCAGGCCGTTGTGCGCCAGCGCGCGCACCGCCTCCCGGACCGTGTTGCGGGCCACCCCGAGCTGTTCGACCAGCTCGGGCTCGGTCGGGATACGGGAGCCGACGCGCCATTCACCGGAGGTGATCTGGTTCCGCAGCGCGGCGATCACCTGGTCGACGAGGGCGGAGCGCCGGGGCGAGGTCAGTGGCATGAGGCTCCTGAGCGTGCGCGGTGGAGGTTTTCCACCTCATGAAAAACTGGACAGTCATTCATCCTATGATTCTATGATGGACCAATGGCCGACGAAGAGGTTATGACGAGCACTACGGGTGGCGCGGCGGCGGATCGCGGCCACGAGACTCCTGGGACGTGCGAGGGGTACGCGGCGCGTGAGGGTCACGAGGCACATGATGGTCACGCGGCGCATGAGGGTCACGCGGCACGTGAGGCGCCCGACATATCCGCGGCGTCCGGTTCCCGTGGCGCCGGCTCGCGGTGGCTGCGCCCCCTGGTCATCGCCGGCCTCATCCTCGCCGCCCTCAACCTCCGCCCCGCCGTAACCAGCCTCGGCCCCCTCCTCAAGGAGGTGCGTACCGGCCTCGGCATGAGCGGCGCCGTCGCCGGGCTGCTCACCTCGGTGCCCGCCCTCTGCTTCGCCCTCTTCGGCTTCGCCGCGCCCCGGCTCGCGCGCCGGTGGGGGCCCGGCATGGTCGTCTGCGCGGGCATGGCGGCCATCACGGCCGGCCTCGTCCTGCGGCCGTTCGCCGGCGGCACGCCCGCCTTCCTGGCCGCGAGCGCCCTCGCGCTGGCCGGCATAGCCGTCTCCAACGTCCTGATGCCGGTGATCGTCAAGCGGTACTTCCCCGACCGGGTCGGCCCGATGACCGGCGTCTACTCCATGGCCATGGCCGTGGGCACCGCGGCGGCGGCCGCGACGACCGTGCCGCTGACCCAGGCGCTGGGCGGCAGTTGGCGCCTCGGACTCGGCGTGTGGGCCGTACTCGGCGTGCTCGCGGTCCTGCCGTGGACGGCCATCGCCCGCGACCGTACGCATCCCGACCGCGACCTCGCGGGCCGGAGCCGGAGCGCCGGGAGCGGGGGTTCCGGTACGTCGGCGTCCGGTACGGCCGCGTCCGGCACGGCCTCTGCGGGCGCCGCGTCCGGCACGGCCTCCGCGGGGGCCGCGTCCGGTACGTCCTCCGCGGGGGCCGTGCGCGCCCCCATCATCCGTTCCGCCACCGCATGGGCGATGGCCGTCTTCTTCGGCCTCCAGGCCACCGGCGCGTACATCACCATGGGCTGGATGCCGCAGATCTTCCGCGACGCGGGGATGTCCGCCTCCACCTCGGGCGTACTGCTGGCCGTGATCATGCTGGTGAGCGTGCCGCTCTCCTTCCTGCTGCCGCGCATCGCCGCCCGGCTGCGCAGCCAGAGCCCGCTCGTCGTGCTCCTCGGCCTCTTCGGCCTCACCGGCTACGCCGGGCTCTACCTCGCCCCGGCCGCCGGCGCCTGGGCCTGGGCCCTGCTGATCGGCCTCTCCAACTGTGCCTTCCCGCTGGCCCTGACGATGATCGGGATGCGGGCGCGGACCAGTTCGGGCGTGATCCGCCTCTCCGCCTTCGCGCAGAGCACCGGTTACCTCATCGCCATACCCGGCCCGCTCCTCGTCGGCGTGCTCTACCAGCACAGCGGCGGCTGGGGGCAGCCGATCGCCCTGATGGCGGCCCTGATGGTGCCTCAGGTGTTCGCGGGGGTACTGGCGGGCCGCGACCGCGTCATCGAGGACGAGGTCTGACGGCCTGACGGTGCCTACCGGTGCCTTCCGGTCTGACGACACCTGCCGATCCGCCGGGGAACGGCCCCGGAGCAGGCCCCGGGTGCCGTGGCACGACCGCAGGACCCCACGGCGCGACCGCCGGGCAGGGTGGGAGACTTGCTCCATGCCCGTGCTCGATGAGAACCCCAAAAACGGCCAGAAGACCCTGCTGACCATCCTCGGCGTGATGCTCGCCATCACCGTCGTCATCGCGATCGTCGCGTCCTTCGCGTCCCCCTGACCGCCCCCGCCGGCCCCGGTGGTGGGGCTAGCTCTACCACCCCTAGGGGTGCTGGGTCAGGGGGAAGTGGGTGGGTCGCCGGATGGGACGGACGACCCGCGCTCCCTAGGTTTGATGTACACCGCGAACCGGCGGTGCCCGCTCGAACCGCTCGGAGGCGATCCCCGTGTCCGCCGACACGCACCTGCAGGTCCCCGCTCCCCGTACCGCGCAGACGCGGCTGCCCTGGTGGGCCCTGGTGCTCCCCGCGGTGGCCTTCGTCGCACTGTTCGCCCTGAAGGTCTCGCCGGCCGCCGCAGACTCGGTCAACGCCGACGCGGCCGCCCACGCGCTGGAATGGCTCCGGCACATCTTCGGCGGCGTGCTGTCCTGACGGGCGGTGGCTGACCTGACGCGGTGGCTTCCCGAGGGGCGGCGGCGGGTACGGGCCCTGTCGGCCTACGCGGGCCGCGCCGGGCGGTGGGTGGCCCGCCCGCATCGACGGGTAGCTCGCCCGGATCGGCTGGCGCGCGGCCGGGGGACCGCTCACCGGCCGATGAGCGTCCCGCTCACGCCAGGGGCAGCGGGCCCGTCCGCAGGCGCACACTCCGTACCGTACGGCCCGCGGGGGAGAGGAGCCGTCCGCGGTGACCGGGGCCATACGGTCCGCCATCCCGAGATCGCGGCGCCCGGCCGCCGGGCCCGAGGCCGTACGGATGGCGCCTCCGAGGTGGCTGCGTCCGCGCGGCCCGGGCCCGTACGGCCCGCCACCCCGAAATGGCCCGGCCGCAGGCCCGCGGGTGCCGGCCGGGTGCCCCCGAGGCCGCCGTCCGGATGCCCCGAGGTGGCCGTTCGGTCGGCTCGCGCACTGGCGTGTACAGGCTCCGGCGGGCCGGTCCGCCATGGTGAACGAGGCTTTCAACACCCCGCGCCGCACGGACGGTTTCATGCGAAGCTGGACGTATGAGCGCCGCCGCATCTTCCCGGGGTACGACCCCCCAAGCCACGGAATCCCGCAGGATCGTCATTCTCCGACACGCCAAGGCCGACTGGCCCGACGTGGACGACCACGAACGTCCGCTCGCGGAGCGCGGCCGCAAGGACGCGCCGATCGCCGGACGCCGCCTCGCCGACGCGGGCATCGTCCCCGACCTGGCCCTGTGCTCGACCGCGGCCCGTACCCGCGAGACCTGGAAGCTCGCGGTCCACGAGCTGCCGCAGCGCCCGAAGACCGTTTACGAGGACCGGCTGTACGAGGCCAGCCTCGGCGAACTGATCGCCGTACTCAACGAGACCCCCGACGACGTGCGCGACCTGCTGCTCGTCGGCCACAACCCCGGCATGCACGCCCTGGCCGACGCCCTCGCGGGCGAGGCGGAGGGCGACCTGCTGCCGCGAATGAACCGTTCCGGCTTTCCGACCGCCTCCATCGCCGTGATCACCTTCGAAGGTTCCTGGAAGGGCGTCGAGCACGGCGTCGGCCGCCTCGTCCAATTCTGGGCCCCGCACGAGTAGCCGCCCGCGCCGGCTGGTCAGCGCGTCGAGCCCCGGAGCCGTGACGGCTCCGGGGCTCTGGTCCGTAATCCGTGATCCGTAATCCGTGGTCCGTGATCCGTGGCCCGCAGTCCGTACGAGGAGAGGCGGGGCCGAGCCTATTCGTGGGTGTCGGCCGCCTCGACCTCTTCGCGGGTGATGCCCAGCAGATACAGGACCGTGTCCAGGAAGGGCACGTTCACGGCGGTGTGCGCGGCCTGCCGCACCACCGGCTTCGCGTTGAACGCGACGCCGAGGCCGGCCGCGTTGAGCATGTCCAGATCGTTCGCGCCGTCACCGACCGCCACGGTCTGATCGAGCGGCACCTTCGCCTCGGCGGCGAACCGGCGCAGCAGCCGCGCCTTGCCCGCCCGGTCCACGATCTCCCCGGTGACGCGGCCGGTCAGCTTCCCGTCCACCACCTCAAGGGTGTTGGCGGAGGCGAAGTCCAGCCCCAGCCGCTCCTGGAGGTCGTCGGTGACCTGCGTGAAGCCGCCGGAGACGACCCCGACCTGGTAGCCGAGCCGCTTGAGGGTGCGGATGAGCGTACGGGCCCCGGGCGTCAGCCGGACCTCCGAGCGCACCTTGTCGATCACGGACTCGTCCAGTCCGGCCAGCAGCGCGACGCGCGCGTGCAGCGACTGCGCGAAGTCCAGTTCGCCGCGCATCGCCTGGGCGGTCACCTCGGCGACCTCGGCCTCGCAGCCCGCGTGCGCCGCGAACAACTCGATGACCTCGTCCTGGATGAGGGTCGAATCCACGTCCATCACCACGAGCCGCTGGGCCCGCCGCTGGAGTCCGGACGCCACGACGGCCACGTCCACGCCGAGCCGCGCCGCCTCGGTGGCGAGCGCGGTGCGCAGTACGGGCGTGTCGGCGCCGGAGACCGCGAACTCCACGGCCGTGACGGGGTACTTGGCGAGCCGGAAGATACGGTCGATGTTGCCGCCGGTGCCGGTGATACGGGCGGCGATGGCCGCCGTCGACTCGGCGGTCAGCGGATGCCCGAGCACGGTGACATGCGAACGGCCCGTGCCGCGCGGCCGGTTGTCGCCCCGGCCCGAGATGATCTCCGCTTGCAGTTGCAGCGACTCGGCCCAACTGTGCACGGTCGCCCGCAGTTCGCCCTCGGTGGCGCCGCCGCCGTTGCCGGCGGGGGCGGTGATCAGTGCGCAGAGCACGATCCGGCCTCGGGTGACGACCTGCTCGATGTCTATGACATCCACCGACCAGGCGGCGAGCGTGTCGAAAAGCCCGGCCGTGATACCGGGCCGGTCCTTGCCGAAGATCTTGACGAGAAGGGTGGGGGCGTCGTCCCGGACGAGACCGGAGACGGCGGGGACGCCGGAGACAGGCGGAGTCTGCGATGCGCTCATGGTGCTCATACGGTATCGGGCGACGCCCCGAAACCGTACATGTGTCCCGCGTGCTGGACCCCAGCCCCTGCGCGGGCGGCGTTCCCCGGCACGTGCTCGCACCACCACCGCCGCGCCGGCCCGCCGCTCCGGGCTACCGCCCGGCCATAGCCGTTCTACGGCGGTGCCGGTGCCGGTGCCGGGGCCCGTGCGGGCGCCCGTACGCGGCTGCTCCGGCGCTCGCCGCTGGGACTGCGACGCCGAGATGCGGCTGGTGCGCACCGCGCCCGGCCAGGCAATGCGAGCCCGACGGCCCCCTGCGTACGGGCGTGCCACCCCGCTCGTCGCTGGATGGCCCTGTGGGCGCTCCCTCCCAGCGCGAGGTGGGCCCCGGCCGCTCGCCCGCCGGGCGGCGTTTCTCGGCACATGGACGCACCCCCTGCCGCTCCGGGCTGCCGCCCGGCCATAGCTGTTCTACGGCGGTGCCGGTGCCGGTGCCGGGGCCCGTGCGGGCGCCCGTACGCGGCTGCGCCGGCGCTCGCCGCTGGGACTGCGACGCCGAGATGCGGCTGGTGCGCACCGCGCCCGGCCAGGCAATGCGAGCCCGACGGCCACCTGCGTACGGGCGTGCCACCACGCTCGCCGCTGAATGGCCCGGTGGGCGCTCGCTCCCAGCGCGAGGTGGGCCCCGGGCGCTCGCCCGTCGGGCGACGCTTCTCGGCACGTGGACGCACCACCCCGCCGTGCCGGCCCGCCGCTCCGGGCTACCGCCCGGAAAGCCCGTTCTACGGCCGCACCGGCGCCGGTGCGGCGGGGGACCGTCGGCCTCCGCTGGAGCGGCCGCGACCGGTACGGGCCGAGCCCCGGTGCCCGCCGTCGCCCCCGCGGCAGCGATCCGAGGCCGCTGCACACCGGCCCGCCGCACCGACGCGCCCCGGCGAACCCCTGCGTACGGCCATGCCACCCCACTCGCTCGGCGACGAACGGCCCGGGGGCGCTCCCTCCCAGCCGCGAGGCGGCCCCCGGGCGCTTGCCCGCCGGGCGGCAGGCCCTGCGCGGGCGGCGTTTTCCGGCACGTGGTCGCACCACTGCCGTGCAGGCCCGCCGCTCCGGGCTGCCGCCCGGAAAGCCCTGTTCTACGCCCGCCCCGGCCGCCAGCACCGGGGCCCGAGTGGGCGCCCGTAGGCGGCTGCTCCGGCGCTCGCCGCCGGTACCGCAGCGGCGAGACGCGGCTGATGCGCACTGCGCCCGCGCAGGCGATGCGGGCCCGACGGCCACCTGCGTACGGGCGTGCCACCACGCTCGCCGCTGAATGGCCCGGTGGGCGCTCGCTCCCAGGGCGAGGTGGGCTCCGGGCGCTTGCCTGCCGGGCGGCAGCCCCTGCGCGGGCGGCGTTTCTCGGCACGTGGACGCACTCCCCTGCCGCTCCGGGCTACCGCCCGGAAAGCCCTGTTCTACGGCCGCACCGGCGCCGGTGCCGCGACGGCCCGCGCCCCGGCGCCCGCTGCCGCCACCGCAGCCGCTGCGCCCCCCGGCAGACCTCTGCGTACGGGCATGCCCCCCACTCGTTCGGCAACGAGCGGCCCGCTGGACGCTCCCTGCCCAGCCGCAGGCGGCCCCCCGGGCGCTTGCCCGCTGGGCGATGCAGGGGCCGGTAAGACCCTCTCGCGTGAGCGGTGGTTCCTGCGGTGGGCGTCCTCTCCCGCCCCGGGGGCCGGCTTGTTCGCCTGCCGGGCGGCGTGGCAGTCCGGGTGGGCCGCATGGCGGGCGCTCGTTCCAGCCCGCCCGGTGGCGCAGTGGCCCGGTCGAGACCGTCTCGCGAGCGGTGGCGCACCTGGTGAGCACCCCTTCCCACCACGGGCCCGGGTGTTCACCCGCCGCGCGGCGGAGCGGCCGGGCCGGGACCGCGTCGCGCCGGGCGACCCACCCGGCGGGGCCCACCCACCGCGGGGTCCGGCTGTCCGCCCGGCGGGCGCCGCCTCTCAGCGGGCGGTCTACCCCGCGGGCCCTCGCCCAGCCCGAGCTATGCCTCCGGTCCTGGCTCCTTCCAGCCCGGGGTGGGCCCCGGTCCGCACCCCCGCTCTCAGTCCGAGGCGGGCCTCCGGTCCGTACCCCTTTCGCGGCCCGAGGCGGGCCTCCGATCCCCCCTCTCCCCGCCCGGGGTGGGCCACCGGCCCTCGCACCTCCCTGCCCGCCGCGACCCGCTCCTCGTCCCCCAGCCCGAGGTGGGCCCCCGGCCTCGCCTTTCCCGCCCCGAGGCGGCCCCGCTCCTCGTCCTCCCCGTCCGCGGCGACCCCCGCTCCTCGTCCCCCGCCCGAGGTGGGCCCCAGCCCGAGGTGGCCCCAGCCCCCAGCCCCAGCCCAACCACCCCCTCAGTCCCGCCGTCACCCAGAATCCTCCGGGCGGTCCCGCGCCGGAGGCGATGGCGGGGGTGACGGCGGTGGGGGAGGTGGGGCTGGTGGGGAGTGGTGGCGTGGGGGTGGTTTGGGGGCGGCGGTTCGGGTGGGGGTGGAGTAGGGGTCGTCGGGGGCGGGGCGGAGGTAGGGGTTGGTCTCGTCGTGGGGGCGGTAGGTGGGGGAGGGGTTGTACGGGCCCGGCCCGTACGCCAGGTCCGGGTAGGTGCGCGAGCGGTCGAGGCCCGGTCCGCCCAAACCGTCGCCGCCGCGCCCCCGCGCGTACGGGGAGGCCCGCCGCCCCGCGGCCCCCGTCGCGCACGCCAGCAACCCGCCGACGACCCCCGCCGCGGCCCCCCACGCCGCCCCCAGCAGCAGCGCCGCCACGGCGTGCCCGTGCAGGTCGAGCCCCGCCCCGAACGCGTCGAAGCCCAGCACCGACAGGCTCGCGTCCGCCTTCACCCGCGTCAGCCACACCAGCAGCGGCAGCGTGAGCGCCGTCACCGCGCCCAGCCACGCCGCCAGCCGCCCCGCGAAGGCGAGCGGCCGCCGCCCGTCCCACGGCGTACGGGCCGCCGCGAGCACCCCCGTGGCCAGCATCGTCAACACGCACGCGACGACCAGCAGCCACACCCGCCCGTCCAGCTCCGCCAGCCGCCCCACCGTCACCGACTCGTCCGACTCCGAGCCCAGCAACTTGTCGAGCGGGTCCGGCAGCAGCCGGGCCAGCGCGCCGCTCGCACTGCCGTGCCACGGCACGAAGAGCCCGAGCGGCAGGCCGAGCCACACCCCGTTCGGCGCCGCGAGCACGGCCGAGCCGAGCACCCGGCGCGGATGGTCGTCGCCGATCGCCGCGTACGCGGCCGCCGCGAGCCCCGCGCAGACCGAGAGGACCAGCGCCGCGCGCAGCGCCGACGCCGCCGGCCGTACGGTCCGGTGCAGCACGTCCCAGCCGCGCGGCAGCGGCGTGGAACGGGAGGCGAGCAGCGCGATCAGCAGGACCGCGAGGACCCACAGCGCGCCCCCGAGCAGCGAGGCCCCCGTCCGTACGCTGAAGCCGACGGCGGCCTTCGCGTTCGCCAGGTCGGCCAGCCCGTTCGCCAGCCCGCCGCCGAGGTCTCCGAGGTCGCCGAGGCCCGGAATCTCGATGCCGGTGCGCCCGCCGCCGATCTTGTCGAGGCCCAGTTCCGAACCGTCGATGGTGATCGTGTCGGAACCGGCCCAGGCGAGCACGCCGACCAGCACCAGGAAGAGCGCGGTCACGGTCGCCGCCCGCGCCGCCAGCTCCCTGCCCCGGATCGTCGCGCCGGCGGCCCGCAGCGACCGCAGGAAGATCCAGCCGAGGACGAGCGCGCCCACCAGGCTCACGCCCAGTGGCGCGATATCGATGGCGGTACGCGCCTGCGCGCCCTCCAGACCGAAGGCCTTCAGGTCGCCGGAGGGGGTGACGGACCCGCCGACGGCGAGCACCACGGCTGCCGCCGTCATCGGCCCCAACCGCCCCGTGCCGTCCGCCCCGAGCAGCTTCAGGCCGAGCGCCGCGACCGCCCCCATCGCGAGGAAAGCCCAGCTCACCGCCGCTATGGAGGTCAGGAGAATGTCCGCGCCGCGCCTCGTCCGCCTGCTGCCGCGGCCGGGGCCGGCCCGGCCGGCGTCACTCCTGCCCCCGCGCCTGCCGACGCCGCCGCCCACGCCCCCGCTGCTGGTCATCACGGCCCCCCGATCCACACCAGTTGCCCGGATACACGCGATACGTACGTATCCGGGGGCGGTTACCACTCTCCGGGCGCCTTCCGGTCGCGTCAACGGGCCCCGTAACCATCCCTCGCCGGCGGCCCGGCCACCGGCCCACCGGCCTCGGCCGCGTTACCCGCTTCCCTTACCGAGTCCCTTGTTACCGGCCCCCTGATCAATCCCGATTTTCAGACGACGGACTGTCCCTGAAATAGTTCCTCCCGATGTTCGCCATCCCTAGACTCCCTGTCGCGGGGGGTAATTCGGGGGACAAGTAGTGGGGCATGGAGTGCGGGAACTCGTACTGGAATTGAACGGACAGACCTGGACACTCGATCCATCCAGGTCATATACCCTCGGGCGAGATCCGCAGGGGGACATGGCGCTGGAGGACGCCCGGGTCTCATGGCGGCACGCCACCGTCCGCTGGGACGGCCGCAGTTGGGTCATCGAGGACCACGGCAGCACCAACGGCACGTACGTACAGGGACAACGCGTCCAGCGGATGGAGATCGGCCCCGGCTCGACCGTCCACCTCGGCAACGCCACCGACGGCCCGCGGTTGATCCTCTCCGGCACCCCCGCCGCGGCTCCGGACGCGGCGCAGTCGGCCCAGCCGGCCCAGGCAGCCCAGCCGGCGAATGCCGCGCCGCCGCAGGTCGCGCAGGGAGTGCAGGGAGCGCAGGGAGCACAAGGGTTCCAAGGCGTACGGGACCCGGCACCGCAGCCCCAACAGCCGGGCCCCGGCTGGGCCCAGCGCCCCGCGCCGCACCAGCAGTCCGTACCGCCGCAGCAACAGCCCATCCCGCCGCACCAGCAGCCCGTACAACCGCAAGCCGCCGGCTGGCCGCAGGCACAGCAACCGTCGCACCAGTCGCACCAGTCGCCCCAGGCGTACCAACAGCCGCCGCACCAGGCGTACGTCCCCCCGCGGCAGCCGCCGCCGGGCGCGGACGGCGGGCGCCCGGTCCCGCCGGTCCACGGCGACCGCAGCCCCACCACCTTCCACCAGTTGGCGCTGGGCCGCGTGATGCGCATCGGCCGTGCGCTGGAGAATGAACTGGTCGTTTCCGACCTTCAGGTCTCCCGTTATCACGCCGAATTCAAAGCCACCCCGGACGGCCGCTTCGAAATCGTCGACCTCGGCAGCCACAACGGCACCTATGTCAATGGACAGCCGGTCCGGCACCAGATCATCGGGCCGAACGACATCGTCGGAGTCGGCCACTCCACTTTCCGCCTGGTCGGTGACCGGCTGGAGGAATTCGTCGACACCGGCGAGGTCTCCTTCTCGGCCCGCCACCTCACCGTCACGGTTGCCGAGAACAAGACCATCCTCAAGGACGTCTCCTTCGGAGTCCCGGAGAAGTCGCTGATCGCCGTCATCGGCCCCTCCGGCTCCGGCAAGTCGACGCTGCTGCGCGCGCTCACCGGCTACCGCCCGGCCGACCAGGGCGAGGTCCTGTACGACAACCGGAACCTCTACAAGCAGTTCGCCGAGCTGCGTCAGCGCATCGGCCTGGTCCCGCAGGACGACATCCTGCACAAGGAGCTGAGCGTCCGAAAAGCGCTGCGGTACGCGGCCAAGCTCCGCTTCCCCGGCGACACCGCCGAGAACGAGCGCGAGGCCCGCATCGGCGAGGTGCTGCGCGAGCTCAAGCTCGACATCCACGCGGAGAAAAAGGTCCACTCCCTCTCCGGCGGCCAGCGCAAGCGCGTCTCGGTCGCCCTGGAACTGCTCACCAAGCCGTCGCTGATCTTCTTGGACGAGCCGACCTCCGGCCTCGACCCGGGCATGGACCGCGACGTCATGCAGTTGCTGCGCGGCCTCGCCGACGACGGCCGCACCGTGCTGGTCGTCACCCACTCCGTCGCCGAGCTCGCTCTCTGTGACAAGCTCCTGGTGATGGCCCCGGGCGGCTCGGTCGCCTACTTCGGCCCGCCCGACGAGGCGCTGAACTTCTTCGGCTACGGCACCTGGGCCGATGTCTTCTCCGCCTTCGAGAACTACCGCGACTACGACTGGTCCGGCCGCTGGCGCGGCTCGCAGCACTACCAGATGTACGCCGCCGACCTGGACGCCGCCGCCCCCCAGCAGGCGTACGCGCACTACGCGCAGCCGCCCGCCCGGGTGCCGAAGCCGCAGAGCTGGGGCTCGCAGCTCTGGACGCTGATGCGCCGCTACACCTCGGTCATCGCCTCCGACCGCGGCTTCATGGGGCTGATGCTGATCCTGCCCGCCGTGCTCGGCGGGGTGAGCTGCGTGATCCCCTCCGACTTCGGGCTCGGCGCGCCCACGAAGGGCCACTTCAACCAGGACGCGGGGACCATCCTGCTGATCCTCGCGGTCGGCATGTGCTTCTCGGGCGCCGCCAACTCCGTCCGCGAACTGATCAAGGAACGGGTGATCTACGAACGGGAACGGGCCGTCGGCCTGTCCCGCTCCGCCTATCTGATGTCCAAGGTGATCGTCCTCGGTGTGATCACCGCCGTCCAGGGCGGCATCCTCTGCGCGATCGGCTTCTCGATCCGCGAGCTGCCGAAGGAGGGCGTCGTCCTCGCCAGCCTCCCCGCCGTCGAGCTGTGCCTGGTGATCATCGCCCTCGGCTTCACCTCGATGATGATCGGCCTCGTCATCTCCTCCCTGGTCAAGACCGCCGAGAAGACCATGCCGCTGCTGGTGATGTTCGCGATCGTCCAGGTCGTCTTCACCGGCATCATGTTCAAGATCTACGACTCGCCCGGCGTCGAGCAGATCGCCTGGCTGATGCCGTCCCGCTGGGCCGTCGGCGCCGCGGGCGCGACCCTCGACCTGGCGCACATCATGTCCCCGATGGACAAGGACGACCCGACCAACCTCGACCCGCTGTGGGAGCACTCCGCGGCCGTCTGGGGCCTCGACGTCGCCGTCCTCCTTGCCCTCGGCGTCATCTGCGGCCTCGCGGTCGCCCGGCTGCTGCGCCGCCACGAGCCGGAGGTCATGCGCTAGCGACGGGGCCGGGCCGGCGCCCGTACCGACGGGGCCGGGCGGCTGCCCGTACCGACCGGCCCAGCCGGGCCGGCGCCCGTACGCCCCTACGCCCGTACGGCCATCAAAGCGCGCCCGCGCCCGTACGCACCGCCTACAGACCGCCTACGGGCGTACGAGCGCCGTACGAGCCCGCACCCGGCCCGTACGGGTCCGCGCCCCCGCACCCGCCCGTACGAGCCCACACCGCCCGTACGAGCCCACACGCCCGCCCCCGCCCGCACACGCCCGTACACCCGCACACACACGCAAAAGGGCGGCCGCACCCCGTCGTGGGGTGCGGCCGCCCTTCGGCGTTCATGGCCGCGGCCTGATGCCGGAACCGGCTCAGTAGGCCGAGTTCACGTTGTCCATCGAGCCGTACCGGTCCGCCGCGTACTTGCAGGCGGCGGTGATGTTGGCGACCGGGTCGTAGATGTCCCAGGACGTGCCGGCGACGTGGTACTGCTTGAACGTCGGGTCGATGACCTGGAGCAGACCCTTGGACGGGATGCCGGCGACGGCGTTCGAGTCCCAGTTGTTGATGGCCTGCGGGTTACCGGTCGACTCGCGCATGATGTTGCGCTTGATGCCCTCGTAGCTGCCGGGTATGCCCTGCGAGTGCAGGATGTCCAGCGACTGGCGGATCCAGCCTTCGAGGTTGTCGCCGTAGTGCCGCGGCGCGGGGGCCTTGGGGGCGGGAGCGGCGGCGCGCTTCTCCGAGCGGTTCGCCGGCGCCTTGCCGGAGCGCTCCTTGTCCGCCTTCGCCTTGGCGGCGCCGGCGGTCTTCTTGGCGTCGGCCTCGGCCTTCTGCTTGGCCTCGGCGGCCTTCGTGTGGGCCTCGGTCTTCGCCTGGGCGGCGAAGGAACCGGACTGCTTGGTCAGGGCCTCCTGCTGGGCCTTGGTGCCGAACGTGGTGGAGTCCTGGGCGACGGGCTTGACCGCGATCGACTGCGTGTCGCCGTTGGCCTCGGCCGAACCGGGCACAGCCGCGAAGGTCACGGCGGCGACACCGGCGGCAGCGATGCCGGCGACGGAGAACTTGTGGACCTTGGAGAGACGGCTGTAGCCAGGAATGGTGGGGACGGGCATGCGGGGGTGACCTCTTCCAATCGCTTGAGTCGCAGTGGCCGGATCGGCGCGGGGAACGCCGTTTCTCGATCGACGGCGCCCTGCGACTCGGCAATTGTTAGCGGCCGCAAAAAGCGGTGGCAAAGGTGTGACGTACTACCCGACTTCGTGGAAGAAGGGGGTGTTCGGGTCGGCGCGAACGCGGCGCATACCCGTTCGCGACCCCGTTATGCATCCACTACTCCGGCTCGTAAGTGATCTGCGCCCTATGCGCGGGCTCACACCGGGCGGCCCCTCGTCTCACCCGGTGTGCGCGCGTCACTGCGGAGGGTGTGCCTCAGAGCTCCACCATCACCTGGTCCAACGACTTGCGGACCAGGTCCGGCACCTCGCAGTCGGCCGCCGGGTAGCCGACCGGGATCACCGCGAACGCCTTCTCGTTGACCGGGCGGCCCAGCACCTCGCCGAGGAAGCGCATCGGGCTCGGCGTGTGCACCAGCGCCGCCAGCCCCGACAGGTGCAGCGCGGAGAGCAGCATCCCGACCGCGATGCCGACCGACTCGTCCACGTAATAGTGCTTGCGCTTGGCGCCGTCCGGCCCCAGCCAGTACCGCTGCTGGAACACCACGATCAGCGCCGGAGCGTCCGTGAGGTGCGGTTTCACCTCGTCCGTGCCCAGTGGCCGGAGCGCCGCCAGCCACTCCTCGCCGAGCCGCCCCGCGTAGGAGCGGTGCTCTTCCTCCTCCGCCGCCCGCCGGATGCGGCGCCGCACCTCGGCGTCCTTGACCAGGACGAAGGTCCAGGGCTGCTGGTGCGCGCCGGACGGCGCGGTGGCCGCGCAGGCGATGGCGTCCTTCACCACCTGCTCCGGCACCGCGTCGGTGGAGAACTGCCGTACGGTCCGCCGCTCGTCCATCCGCGCCCGCAGCTCGGCGGCGCGGGCCAGGGACTCGGCGGCGGGCATCCGGGCCGGCCGGTAGGGCACCGTCCGATAGGGGTCGCCGTGCGTCGGGGTCCAATTCCTCGTCGGTGTAGGCATGACCCAGAGTCTGATCCCCGAAAGGCTGATCATCAATGGGGCAGTATCAGGTGGACATCCCCGAACTCATGCCATAGATAGCCCTGTTCGATAGCTTCCGTATAGCTACTGCAAAGCAATTCCTCACCCGCCAGCGCCGCCAGCATCAGCAGATGCGACGCCTCCGGTTCATGCAGCCCGGTCAACAGCCCGTCCACCACCCGCACTCCGCGTTCCGGCGTCACGACGAGATCCGTCCACCCCGCCGCCGCCCGCACCGCGCCGCCACCCGGCTCCGCCGTCCGCCCGCCGCCGCCCCGCGCCGGGTCGGCGGCCGTCTCCAGCGCCCGTACGGCCGTCGTGCCCACCGCCACGATCCGGCCGCCGCCCGCCCGCGCCGCGTTCACCAGCCACGCCGTCGACGGCGGCACCGCGAACCGCTCCGGGTACGGCGGCTCGTGCGTCTCGCCCGACGCCACGCCCGTATGCAGCGACACCGGAGCGATCTGCACGCCACGGCTCACCAGCCGCGCCACCAGGCGCTCGGTGAACGGCCGGGCCGCGCTCGGCATCTCCGCGGAGCCGTGCCCCTCGGCGTCGGGCACCGCGAAGACGCTCTGATACGCGGAGAGCGGCTGATCCCGCTCCGTATAGCCGTACCGGATCGGCCGGCCGTGTCGGTGCAGCACCGCCGCCACATCCGCCTCGACGGCGGCGCCCGCGGCGGGCCGCGCCCACCACAGCCGGTCGCCCGCCGGATCCACCGGCCCCTCCAGTACGAGCCGCAGCCCGCCCGGCAGCGCCACCACCGCCCACGTCAGATCGCCCGTACGCCGCCACGTCGTGCCGCGGCCGTCCGGCCGGCGCACCTCCACCGACCAGCGGCCGTCGTCCGCGCGGGTCGAGAAGTGCACCACCACGGGCTCCGCGCCGAGCCGGCCGTCCACGGCGGCGGGCAGCGTCCGCGAGGTGTTCACCACCAGCACGTCCCCGGCCCGCAGCAGCTCGGGCAGGTCACGGAAGGCGTGGTGCGACACCCCGTCCCGGCCGCTCACCAGCAGCCGTACGCCGTCCCGGTCCAGCCCGCCCCCGCGCGCCTCGACCGGCACCCGCGCCGACAGCTCCTCCGGCACGCGCAGCACGTCCCGCGGATTCATGCCGCGCAGCGCCTCGCCCGCCCTCATCGCCGCACCCCGCGCTCGCCGCCGCGCCCGGTGGCGCTGCTTCCGCCCGGTTCACCGCTGTGCTCAGGCCGGTACGCGCCGTGTCCGCCGCCGTGCTCAGGCCGGTACGCGCCGTGCCCGCCGCCGTGCTCAGGTCCGTACCCCGCTGTTTCGGCTCGCGTCGCGCCCTCGGCCTCAGCCTCGGCCGGCCTCCCTCCGGCCCCGGCGTGTACGCCCCCGTCTCCGGCCTGCCCGTCTCCGGCCTGCCCGTTCCCGGCGCCCCCGGTCCCGTACGCCGGCGAAGCCGCGCTCAACGGCCCCGAAGCCGCGCTCAACGGCCCCGAAGCCGCGCTCAACGGCCCCGAAGCCGTGTTCAGGGGCCCTGAAGCCGCTCCGTACGGTCCCGAAGCCGCGGCGAGCAGTTCCGAAGCCGTGTAGCGCCCGCTCGGCGGACGCTCGTCCAGAAGCCGCAGAAAGGCCGGTGCCACGTCCTCCGGCAGCGCCCGGCCCGCCAGGTCCTCGCCGGGCTCGGCCGCCGCGTACAGGTCGGTGCGCATGTCACCGGGGTCGACCCACCAGACGCGCAGCCCTTCCTCCTCCACCGCCAGTACGGCCGACAATTGCTCCAGGGCCGCCTTCGACGCCCCGTAGCCGCCCCACGTCCCGTACGCCTCGACGGCCGCGTCCGAGCTGACGTCGACGACCGCACCGCCCGGCGCGGCCCGCAGCAGCGGCAGCGCCTGCTGCACCAGCCCGAGCGGGGCCACGACATTGGTCTCCAGGGCGGCCCGCAGCCCGTCCAGCGGCTGCGACTCCAGCGGGACCAGCGGCTCGGCGCCCAGGGCGCTCGCGTTGTTCACCAGGAGGTCGAGGCCGCCGAGGCCGCGCGCGGCGGCCACCAGATCGGCCCGGTGCCGCGCGTCGGTGACGTCCCCGGGCAGCGCCACCACCCGCCCGCCGGCCGTCCCCCTTCCCGCTCCCCTTTCTCCGCTCCCTCCCCTTTTCCCTCCCCTTTCTTCTGTCTCCAGCGCCGCGGCCGCCTCCCGCAACGGCCCCGCCGACCTCGCGTCCAGCACCAGATCCCAGCCGCGCCCGGCCAGCGCCGCCGCCAGCGCGCGGCCCAGCCCCTTCGACGCCCCCGTGATGATCGCCACCGGCATGGAGCCCATCCCCCTTCTCGGCTTCTCCGCCTTCTCCGTACGTCTCTGCTCCGTACGTCGTCTTCTTCGCCGTACGTCGCCTGCTTCGCCGTACGTTCCGGAGCCACCGTAGGAACGCGCCGTCCCCGCTCGCCTCGGCTGCCGGACGCAGCGCGGGAAGGCACTTCGGCCTAGGCCATGTGGGGTAGGCGTCGGGCCTTCCCAGGCCCGATACGCCTGTCAGGGGCCGCCGGTACGGTGACCCCCATGAGCAACGGAAACGGCCAGGGGCCGCCCACGGGCCTGGCCGCGGTGAGCACCGCCCTGCTGGCCATGAGCAGACACCTGGAGGTCCGCGACGTCCTCAAGACGATCGTGGCCTCCGCCCGCGAACTGCTCGACGCCGAGTACGCTGCGCTCGGCGTCCCGGACGACCACGGCGGCTTCGCCCAGTTCGTCGTCGACGGCGTGAGCGACGAGGAGTGGAAGGCCATCGGCCCGCTGCCCCGCCAGCACGGCATCCTCGCCGCGATGCTCCACGAGGCCACCCCGCAGCGCCTCGCCGACGTCCGCAAGGACCCCCGCTTCGGCGGCTGGCCCGCCGCGCACCCCGACATGTCCGACTTCATCGGCATGCCGGTGGCCGACGGCGACGAGGTCCTCGGCGCGCTCTTCCTCGCCAACAAGCGGTGCCCCAAGCCGGCCGGCGGCTGCGGCTTCACCGCGCAGGACGAGGAACTGCTGCGCACCCTCGCCCAGCACGCCGCCATCGCGCTGACCAACGCCCGCCTCTACGAGCGCAGCCGCGAGCTGACCATCGCGGGGGAGCGGGCCCGTCTCGCCCACGAGCTGCACGACGCCGTCGCCCAGAAACTCTTCTCGCTCCGCCTGACCGCCCAGGCCGCCACCGCCCTCGTCGACCGCGACCCGGCCCGCGCCAAGGGCGAGCTGCAGCAGGTCGCCGCGCTGGCCGCCGAGGCCGCCGACGAGCTGCGCGCCGCCGTCGTGGAGCTGCGCCCCGCGGCCCTCGACGAGGACGGCCTGATCGCGACCCTGCGCACCCAGGTCCAGGTCCTCGACCGGGCCCACACCGCCAGCGTGACCTTCGACTCCCAGGGCGTACGGGCGCTGCCCGCCGCCCAGGAGGAGGCGCTGCTGCGGGTCGCGCAGGAAGCCCTGCACAACGCCCTGCGGCACTCCGGCGCCGAGCGGGTGACCGTCACGCTCGCCCGCCGCGGCCAGGGCGCGCTGCTGCGCGTCTGCGACGACGGCCGCGGCTTCGACCCGCTCGCGGTCCGGCGGGCCGGCCGCCATCTCGGCCTGGTGTCGATGCGGGACCGGGCGAGCGGGGCAGGCGGCAGGATGAGGGTGAAGTCGGGGCCCGGCGAGGGCACCGCGATCGAGATGGAGGTGCCCGGTGGCTGAGCACACCGACGGTCCCAGGACGGCCACGGGCGGCGGGCGGACGATCCGGGTGCTGCTCGTCGACGACCACCAGGTCGTACGGCGCGGACTGCGCACCTTCCTGGAGGTCCAGGACGACATAGAGGTGGTCGGCGAGGCCGCCGACGGCGACGAGGGCGTCGCCCGCACCGAGGAGCTGCGGCCCGACGTCGTGCTCATGGACGTGAAGATGCCCGGCACCGACGGCATCGAGGCGCTCCGCAAGCTCCGCGGCCTCGACAACCCGGCCCGGGTCCTGATCGTCACCAGCTTCACCGAGCAGCGCACCGTGGTCCCCGCCCTGCGCGCGGGCGCCGCGGGCTACGTCTACAAGGACGTCGATCCGGACGCGCTGGCCGGCGCCATCAGGTCCGTACACGCCGGACACGTACTGCTCCAGCCCGAGGTCGCCGGGGCGCTGCTGTCCCAGGACGAGCCGGCCGGCGGGCACGGGCGCGGCACGACGCTGACCGAGCGCGAGCGCGAGGTGCTGGGGCTGATCGCCGACGGCCGGTCCAACCGCGAGATCGCCCGCGCCCTCGTCCTCTCCGAGAAGACCGTCAAGACGCACGTTTCCAACATCCTCATGAAGCTCGACCTCGCGGACCGCACCCAGGCCGCGCTGTGGGCGGTACGGCACGGCATCGGCGCGTAAGAGTCCTGCGCGGGCGGCCCACCCCCGGCCCGCACCCTGCCCGCAGGGTTCGAACCCGCTGTCGGGGCACCGGGACAACTTCATACGGTCGTGTGAATGTCGGTCCGGCTGCGCAACCCGAATGGCCCAGCGCAGTTCTCCATGGCGTGCCGCGGCGATTGGCCGCGGCCACGCGAGGAGGATCTGAGAAGTGAAGAACATGAAGAAGCTCGCCGCCATCACGATCGCCGCCGGCGGCCTGGCCGTCGCCGGTGCCGGCGTGGCCTCCGCCCACGGCGGTGCGACCGCCGGCGGTGCCGTCAAGAACTCGCCGGGAGTCGTGTCCGGCAACGCCGTCCAGGTGCCGGTGCACGTGCCCGTGAACGCCTGCGGCAACTCGGTCAGTGTGGTCGGCCTGCTCAACCCGGTCTTCGGCAACACCTGCCTGAACCGCTAGCCGAACCACCGCGGCCCAGCCGCACCCACCGGCCCCCGGACCTCGTCCGGGGGCCGGACCCGTTCGCAGGGCCGAACGTTGATCCGATCGTGGGCAACCCGCACGCGACCCGTGTCATCCGCCCGGCGAGCGCGTTTGCCAGCGTGCGATCCCGCGGCTGGGGTCGTCGAACATCCAGCAGGAGGAACTCTCTTCATGAACACTGCCAAGAAGGCGGCCCTGGTCCTCGCCACCGCGGGCATGGCCGCGGGCGCCACCGCCGGTGCCGCGTTCGCCAACGACTACGGGAGCGGCGCCAAGGCTCACGGCGCCGCCGTCGGTTCCCCTGGCGTGCTCTCCGGCAACCTGCTCCAGGTGCCGGTGCACGTCCCGGTGAACCTCTGCGGCAACTCGATCAACATCATCGGGCTGCTCAACCCGACTTTCGGCAACACCTGCGTCAACCGCTGACCCACGGCGCACCGATAGGCCCCGCGGACCACCCCGGCCCGCGGGGCCTTCCCGCGCCAAGGCCCGCTCCCGCGGCCCTCCGTCCCCTCTTCGCTTCCCCGCTTTCCCGCCGCAGACCACTCGCGGGCCCGTAGGGGCCTTCCCGCCTCGCCGGCCCGCTCCCGCTTCGCCGGCCCGCGGGACTCGCCATCTCCGAGAGAGGGCCGCTCCCGCCCGCAGGAGGTTGCGGCGCCCCAGTGCGCTCGCCGGCCCACGAGGCTCGCCACATCCGAGAGGGCCGCTCCCGTCCGCAGGACGCTGCGGCGCCCAGTGCGCTCGCCGGTCCACGAGGCTCGCCACATCCGAGACGGCCGCTCCCGCCCGCGGGCGCGGCGCCCCCCAGACCGCTCGCGGGCCCGCCGGACTCGCCGCGACCGAGACGCGCGCTCACTGCCCGAGGGCATTCCTCAGCTCCGGTCCCGCTCCCGTTCCTCCACGAGCGCGTTGTACGCGGCGACCTGAGCCCTGCGGGCCGTACGCTCCACCGGTCGCAGCGCCTCGGCGCGCGCGCCTATCTCCGACGCGCTCACCGCCCCGCCGTGCTCACGGCCGTCGCCGCCGGCCCCGTGCGCGATGGCGATCAGCGCGCCGACCCGCTGCGCCAGCTCCAGCACCCGGGCCGCGCGGGCCGGATAGCCCGGGGCCAGCACCTCGCGGCCGCGCTCCGCCCGCGCGCGGTACGCCTCCAGGGCCGCCTGGGCGACCGGGCCGGACCCGGCCACGTCCAGCCGGGACAGCACCTCGGTCGCCTCCCGCAGCGCCTCGGCCAGCTCCCGCTCCGCCTCGCCGAGCGACGGCACGTCGGCGGGCGGCGCCTCGCGGACGGGCAGGCAGTCCCACACCACCTCCACATGCCGGTCCGCGGCCGGCACGTCCGCCGCTGGGCCCGCCTCCCGCACCCGCGGTACGAGCCCGAGCGCCGCCCCCGTGACCAGCACCGCCTCCTCGGCCTCCAGCGCCCGCGCGTTGAACTCGGGGGGCCCGCTGAGCCCCAGCGGATGGCCGGGGACCGGCAGCGCGACGCGCAGCCCCCGCGCCCCGAGCGCGCGCAGCCGCCCGAGCGCGAGGGTGAGGCCGACCGGCCCGGACTCGCCGGGCAGCCCGGCGACACGGTGCGCCGCATCGTCCCCCGTGATGTGATCCGCGGCGTCATCGGGTGAGACAAGTCCGGCAATGAGGGCGTTTCCCCACGCGGCGAGCCGTCCTGAGCGAGGTTCATCGAGCATGGGCCCCAGCCTAAGGACTGGCACTGACACCCGGTGGCGTAGGTTTTATACGGGGACAGCGCCTACCGGCGCCCGCGACGATCGAGACTGCAATGGGAGACAACGCGCTCATGAGCGATGTGCTGGAGCTGGTGGACGTATCAGTGGTCCGCGAGGGCCGGGCTCTGGTGGACCAGGTCTCCTGGTCGGTCAAGGAGGGGGAGCGCTGGGTGATCCTCGGCCCCAACGGTGCCGGCAAGACCACCCTCCTCAATGTCGCCTCCAGCTACCTCTTCCCGACGAGCGGTACCACGACGATCCTCGGCGAGCGGCTCGGCAAGGTCGACGTCTTCGAGCTGCGCCCGCGCATCGGCATGGCGGGCATCGCCCTCGCCGACAAGCTGCCGCGCAGCCAGACCGTTCTGCAGACCGTGCTCACCGCCGCCTACGGCATGACCGCCGGCTGGCAGGAGCACTACGAGGACATCGACGAGCAGCGCGCCCGCGCCTTCCTCGACGTGCTCGGCATGACCGAGTACACCGAGCGGAAGTTCGGCACCCTCTCCGAGGGCGAGCGCAAGCGCACCCTGATCGCCCGCGCGATGATGACCGACCCGGAGCTGCTGCTCCTCGACGAGCCCGCCGCCGGCCTCGACCTCGGCGGCCGCGAGGACCTCGTACGCCGCCTCGGCCGGCTCGCCCGCGACCCGCTCGCCCCCTCCATGATCATGGTGACGCACCACGTCGAGGAGATCGCGCCCGGCTTCACCCATGTTCTGATGATCCGTCAGGGCAAGGTGCTCGCCGCCGGCCCCGTCGAACTCGAACTCACCTCCCGCAACCTCTCCCACTGCTTCGGCCTCCCCCTGGTCGTCACCCGTAACGGGGACCGCTGGGCCGCCCAGGGCCTGCCGCTGACCTGATTCGGCGTCACCCGCCCCGCCTCCGTCACCCCCGCCGCCCACAGCCGGTCTGTCCCGACCGGGCCCACGCCCCTACGATGAACGCGTGGACTCATGGGTGTGGTGGCTCGTAGCCGCGGCGGGGCTGGGGATTCCCCTGGTCGTGACCGCGATGCCGGAATTCGGGATGCTCGCGGTCGGCGCCGTCGCCGCCGCGGTGACCTCGGCCCTCGGCGGCGGCACCGTGATGCAGTTCGTGGTGTTCGCCGTCGTCTCGGTCGCCCTGATCGCCGTCGTACGGCCGATCGCCGCCCGACACCGCGCGCAGCGGCCGGAGTTGGCGAGCGGCGTCGAGGCGCTCAAGGGCCGCCAGGCCGTCGTCCTCGAACGGGTTGACAGCGGCAGCGGCCGCATCAAGCTCGCCGGCGAGATCTGGTCGGCGCGCTCCCTCGACGCCGGCCAGAGCTACGAGGTGGGAGCACAGGTGGACGTCGTCGAGATCGACGGCGCCACCGCCATCGTCATGTGACCTCAACCCCTGCACGGCAGGGGGGAGTTCTGACAGAATCGATCTTCAGACAACCGGATCTGCAACCGAAGGCGCGGGGAGCACGTTGGAACCGATCATCATCGTCCTGATCATTCTGGTGGTGCTCGTCTTCATTGCGCTGATGAAGACGGTGCAGGTCATCCCACAGGCGAGCGCCGCCATCGTGGAGCGCTTCGGCCGGTACACCCGCACCCTCAACGCCGGGCTGAACATCGTCGTCCCGTTCATCGACTCGATCCGCAACCGCATCGACCTCCGCGAACAGGTCGTGCCGTTCCCCCCGCAGCCGGTGATCACCCAGGACAACCTGGTCGTCAACATCGACACCGTCATCTACTACCAGGTGACCGACGCCCGCGCCGCGACCTACGAGGTCTCCAGCTTCATCCAGGCCATCGAGCAGCTCACCGTCACCACCCTCCGCAACATCATCGGCGGCATGGACCTGGAGCGGACCCTCACCTCCCGCGAGGAGATCAACGCGGCCCTGCGCGGCGTCCTCGACGAGGCCACGGGCAAGTGGGGCATCCGCGTCAACCGCGTCGAGCTGAAGGCCATCGAGCCGCCGACCTCCATCCAGGACTCGATGGAGAAGCAGATGCGCGCCGACCGGGACAAGCGCGCCGCGATCCTCCAGGCCGAGGGCACCCGGCAGTCCGCGATCCTCACCGCCGAGGGCGAGAAGCAGTCCGCGATCCTGCGCGCCGAAGGTGAGGCCAAGGCCGCCGCCCTGCGCGCGGAAGGCGAGGCCCAGGCGATCCGTACGGTCTTCGAGTCCATCCACGCCGGCGACCCGGACCAGAAGCTGCTCTCCTACCAGTACCTCCAGATGCTCCCGAAGATCGCCGAAGGCGACGCCAACAAGCTCTGGATCGTCCCCAGCGAGATCGGCGACGCCCTCAAGGGACTCAGCGGCGCCGTCGGCAACATGGGTCTCCTCGGCGGCAATTCCGGTGGCGGCGGCGACGCGCCCGCCGGCCTCACCAAGCCGCGCCGCGAACAGCCCCCGCTCGACTGACCACACGCCCGCGCCCCGGCAGCCGTCCGGTCGCCCCGCCCCACGGCGGCGGCGACCGGACGTCGCGTTTTCTACGAGTGCTTCCGTACGAGCGCCTGTGCAGGAGCACCCTTACGCGGGCGCCGGCAGCCACTCCGGCAGCGCGGACCGCTCCTGTACGCCCAGCGCCAGCACCAGCGCGTCCGACGGCGTCGGCTCGAACGGCCGGCTCAGCAGCCGCATCCCCGCCTGCTCCGGAGTCCGGTCCGCCTTGCGGTGATTGTCCTCCGCGCACGCGGCGACCGTATTGAGCCAGGTGTCACCGCCGCCCCGGGAGCGCGGCAGCACGTGGTCCACGGTCGTCGCCCGCCGCCCGCAGTACGCGCACCGGTGCCGGTCCCGCACCAGCACCCCCCGCCGCGACCACGGCGCCCGTCTTCGAAACGGCACCCGTACGTACCGACTGAGCCTGATCACCCGCGGCACGGGCAGCTCCACCGCCGCCGCACGCACCCGCAGCCCGGGATGGGCCTGCTCCACGACCGCCTTGTCCTGCAGCACGAGCACCACCGCGCGCCGCAGCGACACCGTCGCCAGCGGCTCGAAGCTCGCATTGAGCACCAGCGTCTCGCGCATACCGTCCACCTCCCGGCCAACCCCCGCCCCAGTGGCGGGAACGGCACCACTGTGCCGGGCGACAGACCACGCGGACAACGCAATATCCGCAGACCAGAAGGCATACGAAAAGTGAACGGGCGAAGGGCGGGCGGACAGGAAAACGCTCCGGGACCCTTCCCCCGTGAAACCAGGGACCCGGAGCGTTTGGCAGCAGGCGCGGACATCCGGCACGGAGCCGCATTCCGGCAGACGGCCGACGCGCCCGAAGACCCGCCCACCGCCCCCGCCGCTGCGGTACCCGCTGCCCGACGACAGGTGGAGACGCGAGACATCTTCAGCCGGACATCTTCAGCCGTCGGTCACGTACCACTCTGCGATCCCGGACGGCGGGGCGCAACGCATTTTCCGACCGCGCGGCGAACGGACGAAACACCGCCCGCCGCCGCCCGTACCGATCTCAGCCGGCCGCCGGAACCTCGTACTCGCCGATCAGTTCGGCCCGGCCCACCGTGTGGAACCGCAGATTGAAACCCACCACGGCCGGCGACGCGTCCGCGTCCGGACCGAGCTTCTCCTGGTCCACGGCGTACACCGTGAACACATAGCGGTGCGGCCCGTCCCCGGGCGGCGGCGCGGCCCCGCCGAAGTCCCGCGTCCCGAAGTCGTTGCGCACGTGCACCGCGCCCGCGGGCAGCCCCTTCATGTCGCCCGACCCGGCCCCCGCCGGCAGCTCGGTCACGGACGCCGGGATGTCGAAGACCGACCAGTGCCAGAAACCGCTGCCGGTCGGCGCGTCCGGGTCGAAACACGTCACGGCGAAGCTCTTCGTACCCGCCGGGAACCCCTCCCAGCGCAGATGCGGCGAGGTGTTCCCCCGGTCGAAGACCTGGCCGTCCGGGAGCACCGCGCCCGGCGTCACGTCGTCGCTCACCACCGTGAACGACGCCACCGGCGGATGGAAAGCGTGGGGCAACGGCCGTCGCTGCTGCTCTGACACGTCAAGACCTCCTATACGCGCTGTACGAATCGCTGGAGCCGCCAGCCTAGCGACGGTCCCCGAAGCGCTGCTGGCACCATACGGAGGTGCTCCAACGCCTCTTTCACCACCACGTACGCGCACTGACCGCCGCACTGGCCGCACTGCTCCTGCTTCTGCTGCCCGCCTGTTCGTCGGACAAGCAGAAGGATTCCGCGGCCTCCTCAGCCTCTTCCTCCGCGCCCTCGTCCTCGGCTCACCACCCGGGCTCCACCGGCGGCGGGGCCCCGGACTGGGCCAAGGGCATGAAGACCGTCCGTACGGACCGGCTGCCCGAGGAGGCCCGCAAGACCCTCCAACTCATCGACAAGGGCGGCCCGTTCCCGTACCCGAAGGACGGCACCGTCTTCGGCAACTACGAGAAGCGGCTGCCGAAGCAGCAGCGCGGCTACTACCACGAGTACACCGTCCCCACCCCGGGCGCCCGCACCCGCGGCGCCCAGCGCATCATCACGGGTGACCACCAAGAGCGCTACTACACCGCCGACCACTACAAGACCTTCGCGGCGGTGGTGCGGCCATGACCGGACTGCTGCCCGCCGCCGGCATCCCCGGCCTGCTCGACGGCACCGTCGCACCCGGCGTCTACCACTGGCACCCGCCGGTCTCCGTCCCCCGCACCGCCCGGCACGCCGCCGAAGCCGGCTGGCGACCCGCCGTACTGAACCTCCACGGCGCCACGGACAAGGCATCCTTCCTCGCCCGCTGCGCCACCGACCTGGAGCTCCCCGACTGGTTCGGCCACAACTGGGACGCGCTCGCCGACTGCCTCACCGACCTCTCCTGGTGGGGCGAGACCCGCGGCTACCTCCTGCTCGTCGAGGGCTGGGGCGCCTTCCGCACCGCTGCGCCCGAGGCCGCCGGCATCGCCGCGGACATCTTCGCCGACTCGGTCCACCACTGGGCCGGCGGCACGACACCGATGGCCGTGCTGCTGGCCGCGGACTCCTGAGGCCCCACAGCACCAAGGGGGCGCGCCGCCCGTATCCGTACGAGCGGCGAGCCCCCTTGGTGCGAACGCCGGTGGGTGCGCCAGACGGCTGTGCGCCGACGGCGTCAGAACCAGTTGCGCCGCCCGCCGACCTCGGCCAGCCACCGGTTGAGGTACTCGGCCCAGTCGGTCTCCTGGAACGTCGCGTGCTCGACGGTGAACGAGCGGTAGGAGTCGCTGCCCTCCGTGAAGAGCCCCGGCTTCTTGTCCATCTCCAGCACCACGTCCATCGCCCGGTCGTCCGCGAGGAACGTCAGCTCGACCTGGTTGATCCCCCGGTACTGCGGCGGCGCGTGGAACTCGATCTCCTGGTAGAACGGCAGCGTCTGCCGCGTCCCCCGGATGTGCCCCTGCTCCAGATCCGCGCTCCGGAAGGCGAAGCCGAGAGCGCCGAACCCGTCGAGGATCGCCTGCTGAGCCGGGAGCGGATGCACATTCACCGGATCGAGATCGCTCGAATCCACCGCACGGGCGATCTGCAACTCGGTCGCGACCCCGACGTCCATCCCCGTCAGATGCCGCCCCAGGAACATCGTGACGGGCGTCTCCCACGGAATCTCCAGCCCGAACGGCACCGAGTGCACGGCCTCCGCCCGCACCTCGAACGCCCCGCCCAGCCGGACCCGGCTGAACTCGACGTCCCGCTTGTACTCGCTGTCCCCGCTCTCCACCTCTACCCGCGCCTGGAGCCCGACGGACAGCCCCTCGATTCGCTGCGCGACCGTGCCGCCCTGGATTCGGACCTCTCCCTGGACGACCCCGCCGGGCACCACGTTCTCCTCGAACAGCACCGTCTCGACCGAGGCCCCGCCGGCCCCCAAGCTCGCCAGCAGCTTCTTGAAGCCCATGTGTCGTTCCTCCCCGGCCGGCCACGCCCGTGGCCCGCGCAGTGTCGTCTCGTCCCGTCGTCCCCGTTGGACCGTACGAACGCGAAACGGCCCCTGGCGGTTCCGCGCGCCCACACCCTGGCCGAGCCCCGCCCCGCTCGGCCAGTCGGCAATTTCGCCCGTTCCAGTAGCCTTGATCCGCATGATTGACGCACCCGAGCGAGCCCCGCTCACCCGAGACTTCTTCGACCGCCCCGTGCTGGAGGTCGCGCCGGACCTGCTCGGCCGCACGCTCGTCCGCACGACACCGGACGGCCCGATCGAACTCCGCCTTACAGAGGTCGAGGCATACGCGGGCGAGGCCGACCCCGGATCGCACGCCTATCGCGGCCGCACCGCGCGCAACGCCTCGATGTTCGGCCCGCCCGGACACGCGTACGTCTACTTCATCTACGGCATGTGGTTCAGCCTCAACCTGGTGTGCGGCCCCGAGCACACCGCGAGCGGAGTCCTGCTCCGCGCCGGCGAGGTGATGACCGGAGCGGAACTGGCCTATACGCGCCGCCCCAAGGCGCGCAAGGACAGCGAGCTGACCCAGGGCCCCGCCCGCCTCGCCACCGCCCTCAACATCGACCGAAGCCTCAACGGCACCGACATCTGCGCAGGTCCCGACGGTCCGCTGGCCGTTCTGACGGGCACTCCGGCCCACCCGGCACTGATCCGCAACGGCCCCCGTACGGGCGTCAGCGGCGAGGGCGGCGTCCACCCCTGGCGCTACTGGATCGACGGAGACCCGACGGTCAGCCCGTACCGCGCGCACACCCCGCGCCGCCGCCGCGCGACCGCCGCTTGACTCCGGGCCCGAGGCCGCCTAACGTGGCCCGAGCCGCTTGAGACGGACAGCGCTGTGCGCGCGGACCGCAGGGCGGCACAACCACTACTACGAGGACCTCCCCAAACCGGGGCTCTATTCGGCTGTGCCGAAAAGCGCTTCGATCGGCTCGATTATGAGTCGCCGGGGGAATCCGCTAAAGTAGTGACCACGCCGAAAGGCGCGGAACAAACCCCCCCGACGGGGATCGGAAATGAAATCCGAGCCGGAAACGGAACGGAAAACGGATCTGATAGAGTCGGAAACGCAAGACCGAAGGGAAGCGCCCGGAGCGGCCGGTGAAACGGCCACAAAGGAAGCGTCCGTTCCTTGAGAACTCAACAG
>NZ_JOBF01000019.1 GCF_000718635.1 Streptomyces varsoviensis
GAGGCGGCGGGTGTCGACGAGGACGATGGCGCCGATGGCGCCGCGTACCAGGTCGTCCCACATGAACCAGAAACGGTCCTGGCCGGGCGTCCCGAACAGATAGAGGATCAGGTCGTCATCGAGCGTGATGCGGCCGAAATCCATCGCGACCGTGGTGGTCGTCTTGTCCTGCACATGGCTGAGATCGTCGATCCCGGCCGAGGCGGAGGTCATCACGGCCTCGGTGCGCAACGGATTGATCTCCGAGACCGCGCCGACAAAGGTCGTCTTGCCCACGCCGAAGCCTCCCGCCACCACGATCTTCGCGGAGGTGGTGGAGCGGGCGGGTGCGGGCGACCCGCCGCTAGAGCTTCCGAAGTCCACTGAGCACCCTTTCGAGCAGTGTCACATCCGGCGTCCCGCCGGACTCGCCGCTGCCGCCCGGCTGGTGGATCGCCACCATTCCGGCCTCCGCGAGGTCCGCGACCAGAATCCGGGCCACACCGAGCGGCATGCTCAGCAGCGCGGAGATCTCCGCGACCGACTTGACCTCCCGGCACAGGTGGCAGATCCGCTGGTGCTCGGGGAGCAGGCCCTGCAGGTGGACCGGGTCGGCCGTGGAACTGACCAGCGCCTCGATGGCGAGCTGGTAACGCGGCCGGGTCCGGCCTCCCGTCATGGCGTAGGGGCGGACCAGCGGCTGGTCGCCTTCGTTCCCGTACGGCGCGTGGTGAGAGGCGCCGTACGGGCCGGGCGAGACGGGCGGGGTCATTGATCCTCCGGGCGGGACAGCAGGATGGCAATAATGCCGTCGAGCGGGGGCCGGTGGGGGCTTTTCGGCCGTACGGTCGGACGGACGGACGGTGGGCGGACGGTCAATTGAGCAGGCTGCCCTGCAATTCGGCACGGAGATCGGGCGTCAGGACAGTGCCCGCCCGGTCGACGAGCAGGGCCATTTCGTAGCCGACGAGACCGATGTCGCACTCGGGGTGTGCGAGTACGGCCAGCGAAGAACCGTCGGACACGGACATGATGAAGAGGAAGCCGCGCTCCATCTCCACCACGGTCTGGTTGACGCTGCCGCCCTCGAAGATCCGGGAGGCCCCGGAGGTGAGGGAGGTCAGGCCGGAGGCGACCGCGGCCAACTGGTCGGCGCGGTCGCGCGGGAACCCCTCGGACATCGCCAGAAGCAGTCCGTCGGCGGAGACCACCACCGTGTGGGACACCCCCGGGGTGTTGTCCACGAAGTTGGTGATCAACCAGTTCAGATTCTGCGCCGCCTGGCTCATCGGACTCAACTAACGCTCCTGCTGGTAATTGGGGTCAATGCCGTGGTTGCCGGTGGTCTGACCGCTGCCGGCCTGACGCCCCTGCTGGATACCGCGGCGAAGATTGGTCAGTCGCCCGCGCACATCGTCCGGTGCGCGGGAGACCTGCGGGCCGGCCGGATGGGACTGCTGCTGCGCGGTCCCCTCCACGAGATTCGCCCGCGGCACGCGCCGCGGCAGCCCGGATGACGTGATGCCGCCCGCGGCCGGTTCGCGTATCTGCTCGGCCCGCCGCCAGCGCTCGTCGTTGGGCGAGCTGCGCCAGCCGTCGGCGGGAGCCACCGGTTCCAGGCCCGGACCGCCCTGGCCCTGCGGCCGGCCCTGGTCCTGACCCGGCGCCGGCTGCTGGAGCGCGGCCTGCGGCTCACGCCGCGGCAGGCCCGGCGCCGGGGCGGGCGCCTGCGGGGTGGGCTGCGACGGTACGGAACCGGCGGCGTCCTCGCGGGGCCCGCTGAACCAGTCCGACTCCAGCGTGTCGAACAGCGGCGTCCGGCCGTCCCCGGGCCCGGCGGGCGGCAGCGCGCCCTCCTGCGTGGGAGCGCCCATGTGCTGCGCACCGCCCGGCTGACCACCGCGGGTGGGAAGCGGCCCGCGCGGGAACTGCCCGGTGTCGCCCAGCGCGTCGGGGCCGGGCTGCGCGAACTCGCCGGTGTCGTTGCGCGCGCCCGTACCCGGTTGCGCGAACTCGCCCGTGTCGTTGCGTACGCCCGTACCCGGCTGTGCGAACTCGCCCGTGTCGCCGGGGCCGCCGATGCTGGGGAACTGCGAGGTCTCGCCGGGGTCGTTGCCGCCCTGACCGGGCCGCGCGAACTGGCCGGTGTCGTTACGGCCGTCCTGCCCCGGCTGTGCGTACGAGCCGGTGTCGCCCAGTGCGTCGCGGCCGGGCTGGGCGTATTCGCCGGTGTCATTGCGCGCGCCCGTACCCGGTTGTGCGAACTCGCCCGTGTCGCCGGGGCCCCCGATGCGCGGGAACTGGGACGTCTCGCCGAGGTCGTTGCCGCCCTGACCGAGCTGCGCGAACCGGCCCGTGTCGGCGCGGTCGCCGCCCTGGTCGGGCTGTGCGTACGGGCCGGTGTCGCCCAGTGCGTCGCGGCCGGGCTGGGTGTATTCGCCGGTGTCGTTGCGCGCGCCCGTACCCGGTTGCGCGAACTCCCCGGTGTCGCCGGGGCCGCCGATGCTGGGGAACTGCGAGGTCTCGCCGAGACTGTCGCCGCCCTGGCCGAGGCGGGGGAACTGGCCGGTGTCGCCGCGACCGCCCTGGCCGGGCTGGGCGAACTGTCCGCTGTCTTGGGGGCCGCGGGGGCCACCGGAACCGGGCCGGGTGAACCCGCCCGTGTCGCCGGGGCCGGCCAGCGGCGCGCCGGCGCCGTCCGTGTCGCGGGTGCCGAGACGGTTGAAGGCGGACGGGGCGTCCACGTCCTCGTGGCCGCGCGGGCTGTCCTGCCGGCCGCGCGGGGAGCCGTCCTCGGCGAGCGGCCAGTCGTCCACGGGGGAGCCGGAGCCGGGGCGCTGCTCGTTGTCGCTGCCCCAACTCGTGGCGGGCTGCCGGGAACTGCGGCCGGCGAGGCCGTCGGCGGGGCCGCCGGACAGCTCGCCCGCGGGGCCGCGGGGCGGGAGCTGCGGACGGCGGGCCCGGTCGCCCGAGCCGGGCGCGCCGGTCGGCGGGGCGACGGAGGGGCCCGGGCCCTTGCCGCGCGGCTGGATCGCCGGACGCCCGTCGGGACGGGTGCTCATCCGCTCCGTACCGGCGGGGCGCGGGGCGCCGCTGTCGAAGAGGCTGGCGCCGCCCGACGGGGGCGCGGCCGGGGCGAGGCCCGCGCCGACGGGCCGGGTCGGCAGGCCGCTCTCGGTGGTGCCGGGACGGCCGGACTGGTCGCCGGGGCCGGCCCCCGGGCCGCCCTGACCGGGCCTGCCGGGCAGGCCGCCCTGACCGGCCTGGCCCGCCTGGCCGCCCTGGCCCCCCTTGCCCGGCAGCGCCGGACGCGATCCGGGGCCGGGCATCTGACGGCGCGGCGGCGCGGAGTCGACGAGGCCGGGGCCGGCGTTGGGGTTGCCGCCGGGGGCGCCGGGCGCGGACCCGCCGGGCGCGTTGCTCGGCACCGGCTTCTTGCCGCCCTGGGCGACGTCGACCGGCAGCATGACGAGCGCGGTCGTGCCGCCCGAGTCGGACGGCCGGAGCTGGATGCGGATGCCGTGGCGCAGGGAGAGCCGGCCGACCACGAAGAGGCCCATGCGCCGGGAGACGGACACGTCCACCGTCGGCGGGCTGGCGAGCCGCTCGTTGATCGCGGCGAGGTCCTCGGGCGAGAGCCCGATACCGGTGTCGTGGATCTCGACGAGCACCCGCCCGTCGGGCAGCGCGTGACCGGTGACCTTGACCTTGGTCTGCGGGGACGAGAACGACGTGGCGTTCTCCAGCAGCTCGGCGAGGAGGTGCACGAGGTCGTTGACGACGCGGCCGGCGACCTCGGTCGGCGGCACCCCGCTGAGTTCGATGCGCTCGTACTGCTCCACCTCGGACGCGGCGGCGCGCAGCACGTCGACGAGGGGGACGGGCCGGGTCCAGCGGCGGCCCGGCTCCTCGCCCGCGAGGACGAGGAGGTTCTCGCCGTTACGGCGCATACGGGTCGCGAGGTGGTCCAGCTTGAAGAGCGAGGAGAGCTGGTCCGGGTCGGCCTCGCGGCTCTCCAGCTCGGAGATGAGCGAGAGCTGGCGCTGGATGAGGCCCTGGCTGCGGCGCGAGAGGTTGGTGAACATCGCGTTGACGTTGCCCCGCAGCATGGCCTGCTCGGAGGCGAGGCGGACGGCCTCGCGGTGCACGTCGTCGAAGGCCGCGGCCACCTTGCCGATCTCGTCCCGGCTGTGCACGCCGACGGACTCGACGGAGGTGTCCACGTCCTGCGGGTCGATCTCGGAGAGCTGCTTGACCAGCTCGGGCAGCCGCTCCTGGGCGACCGTCTGCGCGGTGTCCTGGAGCCGGCGCAGCGAGCGCACCATGGAGCGCGCCACGACGAACGCGCCGACCAGCGAGATGCCGAGCACCAGCACGATCAGCGCACTGTTGAGGATCGCGTCCTGCTGGGCGTCGGCGCGCAGCTCGCGCGCCTTCTGGTCCATCTGCGTCAGCAGCGTCTGCTCGATCTTGGACATCTCTTCGAGCTTGACGCTGTCCTGGTCGTACCAGTCCTGGTACGACGTCTTCTCGGACTTGACGCCGTCCTGCTTGCCGAGCCAGCGCTCCGCGTTGGCGTTCGCGGTGGTGATCTCGGTCTGGCCGCCGTTGAGCGCCCGCATCAGCTCTTCGGTGGAGGCGCCCGAGCGGATCGCGGTGAAGCGGCGCAGCGCCTCGTCCTCGCTCTCCAGGGCCGACTTGCCGTACTGCCGGTCGTTCTCGGAGAGGTGCGGGCCCTTGGAAGGGTTGGCGAGCGCGGCGCTGAGCACGGCGCGCTGGATGGACGCGTACTCCTTGGCGGAGGAGAACGTGGCGAGCGCGCGGGTGCTCGTGATCATCTCGGGGTTGCTGGTCGCCTGCGCCATGTCCTGGGAGAGCGAGAGCAGCGAGGTGATCAGCGCGTCGTAGTTGCCGACGGTCCGGGAGATGTACTCCTTGTCGTCGTACGCGCCCGCGCGGATGTCCTTGATCTTGTCGAGCTGCTTGGAGATGTCGACGAGCGTGGTCCGGACGCCGACCATCGACGGGTCCTCGGGCTTGACCTTGTCCGTGGCCTGCTTGAACGCCGCGATCGCGCGGTCGGTGCCCAGGCGCGGCGCGATGACGCCCTGGTCGTCCTTCTTCTGCCCACCGGTCAGCGGGCCCGCGGACTTGTCCCGCTCCTCCTGGAGCGCGTCGGCGAGCCGGGTGGCCTGCTGCGTCATCTCGGTGAGCAGCTTCATGTGGTCGAGCTGGTCGATCTTCTCCAGCGAGTCCTGGATACGCAGCGCTCCCAGGGTCGTCGCGGCGACCACCGGGAGGGCCAGCAGGGAGACCAGACGGGTACTGATGCGCCAGTTGCGCAGGGCAACGCGGGGACCGGGGCCGGTCTGCTTCTTCGCCTTCGGCCGCTCGGACGGCTCGCCGCCACTCGGCGCGTCGGCAGCCGCGCCGGCAGCTCCGCGGTCGGTCGAACCGCGTGGCTCCGGCTCCGCCGCGGCGTTGCCATCTCTCTTGAAACGTCCCTGCACTAGCGTCGCAACCTCTGGACCAGGCGTCCCTCCGCGAGCGGCGGAACGGTGTCGAGTCGTGGGGGACCGCGCGGCCCCCCATGGCGGTCGTGAGTTCCGGCGCGCCACCCCTCATGTCATTCCGACCGCCGCTTCGGCGCGGTTCTGCGCCCATCGCGCGCCGGATGATTCGTACGGCGGTCCGTGGAATTCCAGCACAGTGCAGGATCTCCAACAAGAGCAGCAGTCGTGCAGACGATGTGAGTAACGCTATGTGCGGCGGGGGTCACCAGGCGTGCAAAGTCGCGTCCGTGATTTCGGACTTATGGGTACGAGTCGCTCGCGGGCGTCGCCTGCCCCGGTAGCGGTAATCGGGAGCGGAACGTCTGGTTCGGTGGTGCAATGTCCGTTTCGCGGGGGCGGGCGTGCCGCCGCTTATGGGGCTTTTGTCATAGACCTCGTGAGGAAACTCACATGCTTCACGTGACTTTTCTCGCGGATCAGTGGGGATAGCGGTGCCTAGCCTTGACGTTTACACAGGCAACGGAAACGACAACCGCGAGGCGGCCCCGCAGTGAAGAAGACGATGATGTTCCGGAACATAGCCAACCCGCGTCGTACGACCCTCGCGCACCTCAAGGACGCCGAGGAACTGGTGACGCCGGTGGCGGAAGCGCCGGAGCACTCCGTCGAACTGCCCACGCAGACGGCCAACCCGCGCCGCACGACGCTGGCCAACGCGCCCAAGGTCTGAGGCGGGCGAACGCCCCCGAGGGCCGGCCCCGCCCACGAACGCCCCCTCCGCCGCGAATCCACCGGAAGGCGGCCGGGGTCCCGCCGTACCCCGCGTTAGCCTGGAGCGTCACTCTCCGGCCGACGGACGGCCGGCGGATTCCGAGCAGTGAAAGTGAAGGGGTAGCGGCTTCCCGTGCGCATCGCCAGGTTCTCCATCGACGGCAACGTCGCCTTCGGCGTCGTAGAAGGAGATGTCGAAGCAGCCAAGGCAGGGACCGCCGAAGGCGGCCCGGTCCTCGACATCATCAAGGGACACCCCTTCGCCGAGTTCGAACGCTCCGGCCAGAAGGTTCCGCTGGACAAGGTGCGGCTGCTGCCGCCCGTCCTCCCCAACAAGGTCGTCGCGGTCGGCCGCAACTACGCCGAGCACGCGGCCGAGCTGGGCAACGCCGTCCCCGAGGCGCCCTTCGCCTTCTTCAAGCCGTCCACCTCGGTGATCGGCCCCGGCGACGCCATCGCGTACCCCTCCTTCTCCTCGGAGGTGCACCACGAGGCCGAGCTGGCCGTGGTCATCGGCCGTATGTGCCGCGAGGTGCCGCGGGAACGCGTCAAGGACGTCATCCTCGGCTACACCTGCGCCAACGACGTCACCGCGCGCGACGTCCAGAAGCGCGAGAAGCAGTGGGCGCGGGCCAAGGGCTTCGACACCTCCTGCCCGCTGGGCCCCTGGGTGGAGACCGAGCTGGACCCGGCGGACCTCGGGATCATGTGCACCGTCAACGGCGAACAGCGCCAGCTCGGCCGCACGGGCGAGATGATCCACTCCATCGAGGACCTGATCGTGAACCTCACCGAGGCGATGACGCTGCTCCCCGGCGACGTCGTCCTCACCGGCACCCCGGCGGGCGTCGGCCCCCTCAACGTCGGCGACGAGGTCGCCGTCACCATCGAAGGCATCGGCACTCTCACCAATAAGGTGATCAAGCGTGGTTAGCGCATCCCCCTCCTCTTCCGTGCGTGTTCGTTTCTGTCCCTCGCCGACCGGCAACCCCCACGTGGGCCTGGTCCGCACCGCCCTCTTCAACTGGGCGTTCGCGCGCCACCACCAGGGCACCCTGGTCTTCCGCATCGAGGACACCGACGCGGCCCGCGACTCCGAGGAGTCGTACGAGCAGTTGCTCGGCGCGATGCGCTGGCTGGGCTTCGACTGGGACGAGGGCCCCGAGGTCGGCGGCCCGCACGAGCCGTACCGGCAGTCGCAGCGGATGGACATCTACCGCGACGTCGCCCAGAGGCTCAAGGACGCCGGCCACGCGTACGACTGCTACTGCACCACCGAGGAACTGGACGCGCGCCGCGAGTCGGCCCGCGCGGCGGGGAAGCCGTCCGGCTACGACGGCAAGTGCCGCGACCTGACCGCCGAGCAGGTCGCGACATACCGGGCCGAGGGCCGGACGCCGATCGTCCGCTTCCGTATGCCGGACGAGACGATCACCTTCACGGACCTGGTCCGCGGTGAGCTGACGTTCACCGCGGAGAACGTGCCGGACTACGGGATCGTACGGGCCAACGGCGCACCGCTCTACACGCTGGTCAACCCGGTCGACGACGCGCTGATGGAGATCACGCACGTGCTGCGCGGCGAGGACCTGCTCTCCTCGACCCCGCGCCAGATCGCGCTCTACAAGGCGCTGACGGAACTGGGCATCGCGAAGACGACGCCGGAGTTCGGGCACCTCCCGTACGTCATGGGCGAGGGCAACAAGAAGCTCTCCAAGCGCGACCCCCAGGCATCGCTGAACCTCTACCGCGAGCGCGGCTTCCTGCCGGAGGGGCTGCTCAACTACCTCTCGCTGCTCGGCTGGTCCTTCTCCGCCGACCAGGACGTCTTCTCCATCGACGAGATGGTGGCGAAGTTCGAGATCGAGGACGTCAACGCCAATCCCGCCCGCTTCGACCTGAAGAAGGCCGAGGCGATCAACGCCGACCACATCCGGCAGCTCGACCCGGCCGCCTTCGCCGCGGCCTGCGCCCCCTGGCTGGAGGCCCCGCACGCCAACTGGGCGCCCGAGGACTTCGACCAGGCCGCCTGGGAGGCGATCGCGCCGTACGCGCAGACGCGGGTCACGGTCCTGTCCGACATCACGGCCAACGTCGACTTCCTCTTCCGGCAGACCCCGGTCGAGGACGAGGCGTCCTGGAACAAGGCCATGAAGGAAGGCTCCGACGCGCTCCTGCGCACCGCCCGCGCCAAGCTCGCCGACGCCGACTGGAGCAGCGCCGACGCCCTCAAGGAGGCCGTCCTCGCCGCCGGCGAGGAGCACGGCCTCAAACTCGGCAAGGCCCAGGCCCCCGTCCGCGTAGCCGTAACCGGCCGCACCGTCGGCCTCCCCCTCTTCGAGTCCCTCCAAATCCTCGGCCGCGCCCGCACCCTGCCGCGCATCGACGCGGCGCTGGCCAAGCTCACGGCCTGACGCCGTACGGCCAAGGGCCCGGAAACCGCTTAGCGGCTTCCGGGCCCTTGGTGTACGAGCGTGGTGATCAGGCCGCCGTCAGATTGACGGGGCCCACGGTAGAGGCCAGCCCTTCCCGACCGCATCCAGGACCCCCGGTCTTACGCGCCCGAGCCAACCGTGAACGCCCGCGACCGTCCATTCACTCGTCGTGACCGCCCGTATACGTGCCGAGACCGGGCCACGCGACACTGCCCACGCTGCCGGGCCGCAGAGAGATCAACTGCGCCGCACGCTCCGGCCTCCGCACCGCCACCGAAACCCGGCCGCCGCAGAAGCGACGTGAGCACTCCCGTCCTCGTAGGCGAGCCCCCGGGCGGCGACATGAGCGTCCCGCTCACCTTCCGTGGTGGCGTACTCCTCGACTACGGCGAATAGCCGTGGCGCGGTCGCTTCGACCAGCTCGCGGATTTCCGGGTCGAAGTTGTCGGGACGGGCAGGGGGAGCTGTGACGCGTTGGTACGTGCCCTGACGGAAGGAGATCGATGGCGACGGGGATGCCGCCGACGCTGAGGCAGCGCCGTTTGGGCTCCGAGCTCCGCAAGATGCGCGAGCGAGCCGGACTCAGCTCCACTGCCGCCGCGGCGCACGTCGGTGTGCAGCAAGCCCGGATGAGCATGATCGAAGCGGGGCGCTACGCGGTGAGCGCGGACCGTGTGAGGGCCCTGGCGCACACATATGCCTGTGATGACACCGATCTGGTCGAGGCGCTGGCGGCCATGACCGGCGGCCGGGGTCGTGCCTGGTGGGACGAGTACCCGCGAATTGCTCCCGGCGGCGCTCGTGGAGGTCGCGGAGTTCGAGCACCACGCCACCGCACTGCGGGTGGCAGTCGTGGTGGCGATGCCCGGGCTGCTCCAGACGCTGGACCACGGGAGCCGGAGACGACGTACACCGCGATCGTTCATGAGGCCGCTCTGCGGATGGGTGTCGGCGGGCCGGAGGTCAAGCGTCGCCAACTGGAGCACTTGATCGTGATGGGCGAGCGGTCGAACGTGAAGGTCCTGGTGGTTCCGTTCGAGCGGGCGGACTTTCCGATCTCCGGGCAGCCCATCAGCTACGCGTCCGGCCCCGTTCCGCAACTGGACACTGTCCTTCTGGACTCCGATCACGGGTGCGATCTCCTGGATGCCGAAGCGAAGCTTGCCAGGTACCGGTGCGTCCTGGACCGCATGGAGGCATGCGCTCTCTCCAGTGGCAAGAGTCGAGACTTCATCCGCCGAGTCGTGCGGAGCACCTAAGAGGAGCAGGTATGAACGGTTTGGCCTGGCAGAAGTCCTCCTACAGCAACCAAGGCGCCAACTGCGTCAATATCGCGGCCGCCTCGGACGGCACGATCCTCTTCCGGGAGAGCGACGCCCCTGATGTGGTCCTGTCCATAGCGCCGGGTGCACTGCGAGGGCTCTTCGCCATGATCAAGGGCGATCGGCTGAGCGGCATCACCTGGTAGCCGGGTAGCCACGCAGAGCACCTGAGAGGAGCCGAGATGGTGCCTGGCAGAAGTCCTCGTACAGCACGGAGGGAGCCAACTGCGTCCACGTCGCGGCTGCCCCGGACGGCACCGTTCGCCTCCGGGAGAGCGACGCCCCCGACGCGGTCCTGTCCATAGCCCCCGGTGCCCTGCGCGGGTTCCTCGCCGTGATCAAAGGTGACCGGCTTGGACGCCCCGCGAAACCCTGACCGGCGGGCGCACCCCCCGGTAGCGTCGGCGATATGCCGATTCGCGCCGTCCTCTGGGACATCGACGACACCATTTTCGACTACGCCACGGCGGACCGCACTGGGGTGCTGGAGCATCTGCGGGCGGAGGGGCTGCTGGAGGCGGGTGGGGTGGAGGAGGCGGTGTTGGGGCGATGGCGGGAGGTCACCGCGATTCATTGGGCGCGGTTCGAGGCGAAGAAGGTGGATTTCGAGGGGCAGCGCCGGGGGCGGGTGCGGGAGTTTCTGGGGGAGGAGGCCAGTGATGCCGAGGCGGACGCGTGGTTCGCGCGTTATCTGAGGCGTTACGAGGCGGCCTGGGCGCTGTTTCCGGACACGGTTCCGGCGCTCGACGGGCTCACCCCCGGATATCGGCACGGGGTGCTGTCGAATTCCAGTGCCCGCAATCAGGACCGCAAACTGCGCGTACTCGGCGTCCGCGACCGCTTCGAGGTGCTGGTCTGCGCCGATGAGCTGGGCGTCAGCAAGCCGGAGGCCGGTGCGTTCCGCGCGGCCTGCGAGGCGCTCGGGCTGCCGCCCGGAGAGGTCGCGTACGTCGGGGACAAGATCGACATCGACGCGTGCGGGGCCCGGGACGCCGGGCTCACCGGCATCTGGCTGGACCGGGGAGGCGCCCCCGGGGAGCTGCCGGCCGGCGTGCATCGCATCACCGGTCTCGACCAGCTCCCGGCGCTGCTGCGCGGCGATACCCGTTTTGGAGCGCCGACGCCGATCGGGTAATGTTCTTCCTGCGCCGCCCGAGCGGGCCGAGAGGCCGGAGCGGAAAGCGCAAGCCAAGCAAGGCCCTTCAGGGGGTTGTGTTTTGGTGGGCTATGGTGTAATTGGCAGCACGACGGTTTCTGGTTCCGTTAGTCTAGGTTCGAGTCCTGGTAGCCCAGCAAGAGATCGTCATTATGAGTTCTCTTGATTCAGCAGTACAAGCCCCCGTTGTGTAGCGGCCTAGCACGCTGCCCTCTCAAGGCAGTAGCGCCGGTTCGAATCCGGTCGGGGGTACAGATCCTTTCTCTCCGTCGCCTTCGGGTCGCTCCCGGATGCGACGACGTAAGGATCGCTAGGGCCCCCGTTGTGTAGCGGCCTAGCACGCCGCCCTCTCAAGGCGGTAGCGCCGGTTCGAATCCGGTCGGGGGTACTGGTCTATACCATGGGCTATGGTGTAATTGGCAGCACGAGGGTTTCTGGTTCCCTTAGTCTAGGTTCGAGTCCTGGTAGCCCAGCTTCGGATAGTCCACAGCAGATATCCGAAAAACGCGGACCTGCGGTCCGCATGCTAGCCCCCGTTGTGTAGCGGCCTAGCACGCCGCCCTCTCAAGGCGGTAGCGCCGGTTCGAATCCGGTCGGGGGTACGCGATCGAGACGCCCTCCGCGCGAGCGGGGGGCTTTTTCGTGGGCGCCTCCGCCACGCCGGTCCTGACGACCGTACGGCCCTTGCGAACTGATGGCGCGTCACCGCAGCCTCATCGCGTCGCCCCTGTCTGCCTCGCGGGCCCCGACGGCAGCCAGGGCGAGGTCGTGACATCGCCTCAACCCCGCCCCGTCGACCGGCACTTGGCCCCTGGGGCGGGGGTGGCCCCTCATCCCGTACGGCGCAGTGCTTCGCTGAGGCGGGCTGCCGCGTCGATGACGGCCTGGGCGTGCATGCGGCCCGGGTGGCGGGTGAGGCGCTCGATGGGGCCGGAGACCGAGACGGCGGCGACCACGCGGTTGGAGGGGCCCCGGACCGGCGCGGAGACCGAGGCGACGCCCGGCTCGCGCTCGCCGATGGACTGGGCCCAGCCCCGGCGCCGTACGCCCGAGAGCGCGGTGGCCGTGAAGCGCGCGCCCTGCAGCCCGCGGTGCAGCCGCTCCGGCTCCTCCCAGGCCATGAGGACCTGGGCCGCCGAGCCCGCCTTCATCGGCAGGGTGGAGCCGACCGGCACCGTGTCCCGCAGTCCGGACAGCCGTTCCGCCGCGGCCACGCAGATCCGCATCTCGCCCTGGCGGCGGTAGAGCTGGGCGCTCTCGCCCGTCACGTCCCGCAGGTGGGTGAGGACCGGGCCGGCCGTGGCCAGCAGCCGGTCCTCGCCCGCCGCCGCGGCGAGTTCGCTCAGCCGCGGCCCGAGGATGAACCGGCCCTGCATGTCCCTGGCCACCATCCGGTGGTGTTCGAGCGCCACCGCGAGGCGGTGGGCCGTGGGCCGCGCGAGGCCGGTCGACGTGACCAGTCCGGCAAGAGTGGCCGGCCCCGACTCCAGAGCGCTCAGTACCAGAGCCGCCTTGTCGAGAACGCCGACGCCGCTAGAGTTGTCCATGAAACGATACTCCCGTCTCACACTGTGAAACGCAAGTTCAATTTTCTCCGAGAAGCGCCAACCTGGACGCCAGCACCCCGCAGACATACGAGTTGGGTCGGCGGCGACGCCGGCCGGAGGGACAGCGATGGGACGGACACTGGCGGAGAAGGTCTGGGACGACCATGTCGTCACGCGCGCCGAGGGCGAGCCCGACCTTCTCTTCATCGATCTCCACCTGCTCCACGAGGTGACCAGCCCGCAGGCGTTCGACGGCCTGCGCAAGGCCGGCCGCGCGGTCCGCCGCACGGACCTCACCATCGCGACGGAGGACCACAACACCCCCACGCTCGACATCGACAAGCCGATCGCCGACCCCGTCTCCCGCACCCAGTTGGAGACGCTGCGCAAGAACTGCGCGGAGTTCGGCGTCCGGCTGCACCCGCTCGGCGACGTCGAGCAGGGCGTCGTGCACGTGGTGGGCCCCCAGCTCGGCCTCACCCAGCCCGGTACCACCGTGGTCTGCGGCGACAGCCACACCTCCACGCACGGCGCGTTCGGCGCGCTCGCGTTCGGCATCGGCACCAGCCAGGTCGAGCACGTGCTGGCCACCCAGACGCTGCCGCTGGCGCCCTTCAGGACCATGGCGGTCACCGTCGAGGGCGAGCTGCCCGAGGACGTCACCGCCAAGGACCTGATCCTCGCCGTCATCGCCCGCATCGGCACGGGCGGCGGCCAGGGCTACGTCATCGAGTACCGCGGCCCGGCCATCGAGAAGCTCTCGATGGAGGCCCGGATGACGATCTGCAACATGTCGATCGAGGCGGGCGCCCGGGCCGGCATGATCGCCCCCGACGCCACCACCTTCGACTATCTGAAGGGCCGCGCGCACGCCCCGAAGGGCGCCGACTGGGACGCGGCCGTCGCGTACTGGCAGACGCTGCGCACCGACGACGACGCCGTCTTCGACCACGAGGTGGTCATCGACGCCGCCGAACTCGCGCCGTTCGTCACCTGGGGGACCAACCCCGGGCAGGGCGCGCCGCTGTCGGCCCGGATCCCCGACCCCGCTTCGTACGAAGACGCTTCGGAGCGGTTCGCCGCCGAAAAGGCCCTGGAATACATGGGTTTGACGGCCGGTCAGGCGCTGCGCGACATCACCGTGGACACCGTCTTCGTAGGTTCATGCACCAACGGCCGGATCGAGGACCTGCGCGCCGCGGCCGCCGTCCTGGAGGGCCGCCGGATCGCCGACGGCGTCCGGATGCTGATCGTGCCCGGCTCCGTACGGGTCGCGCTGCAGGCCGTGGAGGAGGGCCTGGACAAGGTCTTCACCACGGCCGGGGCCGAATGGCGGCACGCCGGGTGCTCGATGTGCCTGGGCATGAACCCGGACCAGCTCGCCCCCGGGGAGCGCTCCGCGTCCACCTCCAACCGCAACTTCGAGGGCCGGCAGGGCAAGGGCGGCCGCACCCACCTGGTCTCCCCGCAGGTCGCCGCCGCCACCGCGGTCCTCGGCCACCTGGCCTCGCCCGCCGACCTGTCCGACGTCCCGACTCTCGTGGAGGCCTGAGCCCCATGGAAGCTTTCACCACGCACACCGGCCGGGCCGTGCCGCTGCGCCGCAGCAACGTCGACACGGACCAGATCATTCCCGCGCACTGGCTGAAGAAGGTCACCCGCGACGGCTTCGAGGACGGGCTCTTCGAGGCGTGGCGCAAGGACCCGGAGTTCGTGCTCAACCGGCCCGAGCGCGCGGGCGCCTCCGTCCTGGTGGCCGGCCCGGACTTCGGCACCGGCTCCTCCCGCGAGCACGCCGTCTGGGCGCTCCAGAACTACGGCTTCCGGGCCGTGGTCTCCTCCCGCTTCGCCGACATCTTCCGGGGCAACTCGCTCAAGAACGGTCTGCTGACGGTCGGGCTCCCCCAGGAGACGGTCGAGCTGCTGTGGAAGCTCATCGAGGAGGACCCGGCGGCGGAGGTCACCGTGGACCTGGTCGACCGCCAGGTGCGGGCCCAGGGCATCACGGCTGATTTTGCGCTTGACGAGAACGCGCGTTGGAGGCTGCTGGAGGGGCTGGACGACATCGACCTGACCCTGCGGCAGAGCGACGAAATCGCGGCGTACGAAGGGAAGCGGCCCTCTTTCAAGCCCTCCACGGCCGTCGTCTGACACCCCCCGCCGGGGCCCCGATTTCCGCTGTTCACCCGGCGTTTGACATGATGCGCCCCCTGTCTTCGGACAGGGGGCGCATCGGCTTGTTGAGGCCCCGTGAAGCGACAACTCGCCTCAGATGGCACAATCGGTGCATGGAACGCGACAGCCAACTCAAGCTCTACGGGCTCGTTGCCGACCAACTAAAGGAAGCGCACGCCACGGTGCGCACACTGCAAGTCCCGGAGGGCGTACGGATGGCGCTGTCCCGGAAGCTGCTGGCCATCACGGCCGCGGCGAAGCACGATCTCTCAGGCGCGGCAAAGCGTCTGGACCGGTTGATGAACGACCTCGACGAGGGCCGTTTCCCCCCAGAACGCGACACCGACGGAACTCGATGATGGTCGAGTTCGTTGCGGCACAAGGGTGATTAGACCGTTTCGTGTTTGATTTGCGGTATATATCTGCCTAACGTGCGAAAAGGCTGGATCGCATTCGTTCCAGCAATGTCTCCGAAGGGGAAGACGTGAACAAGGCGCAGCTCGTTGAAGCGATTGCCGACAAGGTAGGCGGCCGCCAGCAGGCGGCCGACGCTGTCGACGCGGTACTCGACGCGATCGTCCGTGCGGTGGTCTCCGGCGACCGGGTCTCGGTCACCGGTTTCGGCTCGTTCGAGAAGGTCGACCGCCCGGCCCGGTACGCCCGCAACCCGCAGACGGGTGAGCGGGTGCGGGTCAAGAAGACCTCCGTGCCCCGCTTCCGCGCGGGCCAGGGCTTCAAGGACCTGGTGAGCGGCTCGAAGAAGCTCCCGAAGAACGACGTGGCCGTCAAGAAGGCCCCCAAGGGCAGCCTCTCGGGCGGTTCTTCCGCCCGTACGACCGCCAAGGCCGCGGCCAAGAAGGCCACCGCCAAGAAGGCGACGGCGAAGAAGACCACCGCCAAGAAGACCACCGCGACGCCCGCGAAGAAGACCACGGCGACCGCGAAGAAGGCGGCCACCAAGGCCACCGCGAAGAAGGCGGCGCCCGCCAAGAAGGCCACGGCCACCAAGGCCGCCGCCAAGAAGGCCACGCCCGCGAAGAAGGCGGCGACGGTCAAGAAGGCGACCGCGAAGAAGACCGCGCCCGCCAAGAAGGCCACGGCGACCAAGGCTCCGGCGCGCAAGACCACCGCGCGCAAGACCACCGCCAAGAAGGCCACTGCCAAGAAGAAGTAAGGGCGGCGACAGCCAGAGCGCCCCGCGCCGGGCCGGGCTCCCTCCGGGGAGACCGGCCCGCGGCGTGCGCTCAGGCATGTCCGGGACGCCCGGTACGCACACGGAAGCGCCCACGGAAGCGCCCGGGACAAACGCGCGTACGGCTCAGAAGGTCTGGAGGGTCACCAGCGTCACCCGGCGCCCGGCGGCCCGGCCCTTCCCGGGGGCGCCCGCCGCTTGCGGTTCCTCGGCCGCGGCCCGCTCCGGGGCCGCTTCCGGTTTCGCCGCTGTTTCGGCTGCTTCGGCGGCCTCGGCCTCGACTTCGATCCGCACCCGCTGGCCCGGACGCAGCAGCCGCAGCCCGCCCGCGTCGAAGGCCGCCGCGTCGAACGGCAGCGGCGTGCCATCGTCCAGAAGGACGCTCCCGGCACGGGTTCGCGGGTCGTAGGTGTAAGCGGTCGCCTGCATAGGAGAAAGCTTAGGGCCTGGGTCCGACAGGGCGGGTGTTCCGCCCTGATCCGCTGTCAATCGGCTATCAGCAGTCCCGCCGCGGCCTCGGTGGTACGGGCCCCCGCGCCCAGTGCCAGCGCGGCCCGCAAATCCTGCGGCGTATCCACGTCCTGACGCACCGAATCGACCCCGTCGAGAAGGATCTCGTTCGCCCCGGACGCCCGATGACGGGCCCGTGAGAGGCCCTCGAAAGCCGGCGCCAACATCACTCCGGGAGCGGCCGAGAGCAACGTCGTCCCGATTCCCGCGGCATCCGCGAGAAATGCGCGCGGAAAGGCGGCCGCGGCGTTCAGAACCCGGGTCAGCTCGGCCGGCCGCAAAGCGGGAAGATCGGCGTTCAGCGTCACCACCCCGGATTCCGGCGCCCGCGCCCGTACGGCGTCCGCGCCATGGGCGAGAGCCGCGTTCAGCCCGCCGCCTGGCGGCTCCGCGACGATGCGCGCGCCGAGATCCGCCAGCTTCGGGGCGGCCAGCGGATCGTCCGTGACGACCACCACACCGGCCACCTGGCGCGCCGCCAGCGCGGCCGCCACCGTATCGAGGGCGAAGGCGAGCGCGAGAGCGGGCCGAAGGCCGTCGCCCCTTGTCCCAGCGGCCCCGGAGAGGCGGCTTTTGGCTCGCGCCAGGGATTTCAGCGGTACCACAACGGTCCAGACCACACCCGCTCCGTCTCTTCGCATCGACCTCATTGTCACCTGCTGCCGCAGTCGCCCGGAGGGCACGGGGTTACCGTGTTCTCGACAGACCGGGTACCTGGGGCCACACTTGTCCGGCCCCCGGGATCGCAGCAACCCGCTCCATCCCAGGTCCAAAGAGAAGGGTGTCCGAGTGTCCCGCCACAGAATCGGCTTCTGGTACCGCTTTACGGCGGTGTTGGCGAAACCGCCGCTCGTGGTTCTGTTCAAGCGGGACTGGCGCGGAATGGAGCACATTCCCGCGGACGGCGGCTTTATCACCGCGGTGAACCACAACTCGTATCTGGACCCGCTGTCCTATGCGCACTTCCAGTACAACACCGGCCGCGTGCCGCGCTTCCTCGCCAAGTCCGGCCTCTTCAAGACGACCTTCGTGGGCACGCTGCTGCGCGGCACGGGTCAGATCCCGGTCTACCGACAGTCGACCGACGCCGCCGTCGCCTTCCGCGCCGCCGTCGCCGCCATCGAGAGCGGCGAATGCGTGGCCTTCTACCCCGAGGGCACGCTGACCCGCGACCCCGAGCTGTGGCCCATGCAGGGCAAGTCCGGGGCCGCCCGCGTCGCGCTGCTGACCAAGGCGCCGGTCATCCCCGTGGCGCAATGGGGCGCCCACGAGGCCATGCCGCCGTACGCCAAGGAGAAGAAGCTCCGGCTCTTCCCCCGCAAGACCCTCAAGGTGCTGGCCGGCCCGCCCGTCGACCTCTCCGCGTACTACGGGCAGGAGCCGACCGCCGAGGTGCTGCGCCAGGCGACCGACACCATCATGGCCGCCATCACCGAACTCCTCGCCGAGCTCCGCCAGGAGCCCGCGCCCGCGGAGCTCTACGACCACAAGCGGGCGCGCGCCGAAGCCCGCCGCAAGGCCCAGCATGCCAAGGAGAACGACGAGTGACGCGCTGCGCCGTATACGGCACCGGATCCTGGGGCACCGCCTTCGCCATGGTGCTCGCCGACGCGGGCTGCGAGGTGACGATGTGGGGCCGCCGCGCCGACCTCGTCGAGGCAGTCAACACCGGCCGCAGCAACCCCGACTACCTCCCCGGGGTGCGGCTCCCCGACGCCGTACGGGCCACCACCGACCCCGCGGCCGCCGCCCGCGACGCGGAGTTCGCGGTCCTCGCCGTGCCGTCCCAGACACTCCGCGAGAACCTCTCCCAGTGGTCCCCGCTGCTGCCCGCCGACACCGTCCTCGTCTCCCTGATGAAGGGCGTGGAGCTGGGCACCGCCAAGCGGATGAGCGAGGTGATCCAGGAGGTCGGCAAGGCCGCCCCGGAGCGGGTCGCGGTGCTCACCGGCCCCAACCTCGCCAAGGAGATCGCCGCCCGGCAGCCCGCCGCCGCCGTCGTCGCCTGCCCCGACGAGGCCGTCGCCCAGCGGCTCCAGGCCGCCTGCCACACCCCGTACTTCCGCCCGTACACCAACACCGACGTGGTCGGCTGCGAGCTCGGCGGCGCGGTCAAGAACGTCATCGCCCTCGCCGTGGGCATCGCCGACGGCATGGGCCTCGGCGACAACGCCAAGGCGTCCCTCATCACCCGCGGCCTCGCCGAGACCACCCGGCTGGGGCTGGCCATGGGCGCCGACGCGCACACCTTCGCCGGCCTCGCGGGCATGGGCGACCTCGTCGCCACCTGCTCCTCGCCGCTCTCCCGCAACCACACCTTCGGCACCAACCTCGGCCGCGGCATGACGCTGGAGGAGACCATCGCGGTCACCAAGCAGACCGCCGAGGGCGTCAAGTCCTGCGAGTCCGTACTCGACCTGGCCCGCCGCCACGACGTCGACATGCCGATCACCGAGACGGTCGTCGGCATCGTCCACGAGGGCAAGCCGCCACTCGTCGCGCTCAAGGAGCTGATGTCCCGCTCCGCCAAGGCCGAGCGGCACTGACCGGCGGCGCCGCGGCCGGGCGGGGCACGAACCACGCGCGGGCCCAGCGGCACTGACGTGCCATCCGTCACCAGGTAGTCTCGATCCGATATGAGCAGCGACATCCCTCCCCAGAGCCCTGAGCAGAGCCGGAAGCCGCGCGTCGCCGTCGTCTTCGGCGGCCGCAGCTCCGAGCACGCGATCTCCGTCGTCACCGCCGGAGCCGTACTGCGCGCCATCGACCGCACCAAGTACGACGTGCTGCCGATCGGCATCACCACGGACGGCCGGTGGGCGCTGACCGCCGACGATCCCGAGCGGATGGCGATCACCGACCGCGAGCTGCCGTCCGTCGCGCAGCTCACCGAGTCCCCGGACGGCGCCGTGGTGCTGTCCGCGGACCCCACCTCGCGCGAGATCGTCTACACCGAACCGGGCGCCGTGCCCAAGGCGCTGGGCGACGTCGACGTCGTCTTCCCCGTGCTGCACGGCCCGTACGGCGAGGACGGCACCCTCCAGGGCCTGCTGGAGCTCGCCGGAGTGCCCTACGTCGGCTCCGGGGTGCTCGCGTCCGCCGTCGGGCAGGACAAGGAGTACATGAAGCGCGTCTTCACCTCCTTCGGCCTGGCCGTCGGCCCGTACGAGGTGATCCGGCCGCGCGAGTGGGACAACGACCGCGACGCCGCCCGCCGGAAGATCGCGGACTTCGCCGGCGAGCACGGCTGGCCGCTGTTCATCAAGCCCGCCCGCGGCGGCTCCTCGATGGGCATCACCAAGGTCGACGGCTTCGACGGGCTCGACGAGGCCATCGAGGAGGCCCGCCGCCACGACCCGAAGATCCTCGTGGAGGCGCTGCTGCGGGGCCGCGAGATCGAGTGCGGGGTGCTGGAGTTCGAGGACGGCCCGCGCGCCAGCGTGCCCGCCGAGATCCCGCCGGTCTCCAGCCACGACTTCTACGACTTCGAGGCCAAGTACATCGACTCCGCCCCCGGCCTGGTGCCCGCGCCGCTCACCGCGGAGCAGACCGAGCGGGTCCGGGAACTGGCCGTACGGGCCTTCGACGCGGCGTCCTGCGAGGGCCTGGTCCGCGCGGACTTCTTCCTCGGCGAGGACGGCGAGTTCGTGATCAACGAGATCAACACGCTGCCCGGCTTCACGCCCATCTCCATGTACCCGCGGATGTGGCAGGAGAGCGGCGTCAGCTACCCGGAACTGGTCGACCTGCTCGTCCAGGCCGCGCTGCGCCGCACCACGGGACTGCGCTGACGGACGCCGTCGCGCTGACCGACGCCGTCCAGGCGGCGCTCAGATGCCCGTCGGGACGGTCCTCCGCCGCACGGCGTCCGCGAAGTCGGTCAGATGCCCGTCGGGACGGCCTGCCGCACGGCGTCCGCGAAGTCGGTCAGCGCGCTCACGTCACCGGCCTCGCCGGTGTACTTGCTCGGGATGACGACCTCGACGAACGCCTTGCGCAGCGTCGTGGTGGCGCGGACGCCGCCGCCCGGGAGCCGTTCGGGCAGCCACGAGACGCCGTTGAGCTCCATGGCGTCCGCGCTGGGGTTGTAGTGTTCGTTGCCGGGCGTGAGGATCTCCGGCCGCGGTCCCCCGCAGCGCAGTTCGATGGCCGGATCGCCCCAGGCCGCGGTGTAGTCCGAGGCAGGCACCGTCGTCCGCCGCTTCATTCCGTTCACGGCATCGGGGAGCTTCGCGTGCAACGCCCTGCAGTACCCGGCCTCCGCCGCCGACGGCGAGGGAGCGCTCACCTTCGCGGCGCCGTCCGTGGACGAGCAGCCGACGGCGGTCAGTACGGCGACGAAGGGCAGCCAGACGCGCGGGCGGATGGAGAATCTCACCGGCCGAGCATACGGGGGGACTAGATATGGACCACCGGGCAGGTCAGGGTGCGGGTGATGCCGTCCACTTGCTGGATTCTGGCGACCACCATGCGGCCGAGTTCGTCCACGGTCTCGGCCTGGGCGCGGACGATCACGTCGTACGGACCGGTCACGTCCTCGGCCTGTATCACGCCTGCGATCTTCGCGATGACTTCGGCCACGGTCGACGCTTTGCCGACCTCGGTCTGGATCAGGATGTACGCCTGTACCACGGAACCTCCTGGGCGGCGACGAGGATCATGTGGGGGAAAGAGACGCCACGGTACCGCGTCGCCGCACGGCGCGGGGAGACCCGCGCGGCCTGCGCGGCGCGGCGGTCAGCGGAGCACGAGTGCGAAGGGGCAACAGGATGAAGGGCACCGTGGGCGAGTTGGGGGAATTCGGGCTCATCAGAGAGCTCACCTCCCGGCTCACCACCACCCCGGCGGTACGGCTCGGGCCGGGGGACGACGCGGCGGTGGTGGCGGCCCCCGACCGGCGCGTAGTGGCCAGCACGGACCTGCTGCTGGAAGGACGGCACTTCCGCCGCGACTGGTCGACCGCCTACGACGTCGGCCGTAAGGCCGCCGCGCAGAACCTCGCGGACATCGCCGCGATGGGCGCGGTGCCCACCGCCGTCCTGCTCGGCCTCGTCGTCCCCGCCGAACTCTCCGCCACCTGGCCGACCGAGCTGATGGACGGCATCCGCGACGAGTGCCAGGTCGCCGGCGCGGCCGTGGTCGGCGGCGACGTGGTACGCGGCGAGACGATCACCGTGGCCATCACCGCCCTCGGCGACCTGCGCAACCACGAACCCGTCACCCGCTGCGGCGCACAGCCCGGCGACGTGGTCGCCGTCACCGGCTGGCTCGGCTGGTCCGCCGCCGGGCACGCCGTCCTCTCCCGCGGCTTCCGTTCCCCCCGCGCCTTCGTCGAGGCGCACCGCAGACCCGAACCGCCGTACCACGCGGGCCCCGCCGCCGCCGGGCTCGGCGCCACCGCGATGACCGACATCAGCGACGGCCTCATCGCCGATCTCGGCCACATCGCCGAGTCCAGCAAGGTCCGGATCGACCTGCACACGGCCGCGATCGACGTGCCCAGCCAGATGCACGACATCGGGCAGGCCGTCGGCGTCGACCCGCTGCACTGGGTGCTCGGCGGGGGAGAGGACCACGCGATCGTCGCCACCTTCCCGCCCGACGTGAAACTGCCCGCCCGCTGGCAGGTGATCGGTGACGTGCTCCACCCGTCCGCGCTGCCGCAGGTCACCGTGGACGGCGCGCCCTGGGACAAGGCCGGCGGCTGGGACCACTTCGGCGATCTGGAGACGGAGGAGTAACGCCGCCGGGAGACGGCCGGGCAGCGGCGGCGCCGGGTAGATTCGCCCGTATGGCAAGCGAGATATCCACCCCGCAGTCCGCGCCCGCGCCGCCGCGCGCCCCGGCGCCGCCGCGGGTGCTCACCGTCGCCGGATCGGACTCCGGCGGCGGCGCGGGCATCCAGGCCGACCTCAAGACGATGCTCGCGCTCGGCGTGCACGGCATGAGCGTCCTCACCGCCGTCACGGCGCAGAACTCGCGCGGTGTGCAGGGCGCGTGGCCGCTGCCCGCCGAGGCCGTACGGGCGCAGTTCCGCAGCGTCGTCGACGACATCGGCGTGCAGGCCGTCAAGACCGGCATGCTCGCCTCGGCGGAACTGGTCGAGACCGTCGCCGGCCTGCTCACGGGCGTCGGCGCCCCCGTGGTCGTCGACCCGGTGGGCGTCTCCAAGCACGGCGACGCGCTGCTCGCCGCCACCGCCCTCGACGCGGTCCGCACGAAGCTGCTGCCGACGGCGACCGTCGCCACCCCCAACCTGGACGAGGTGGCCCAGCTCACGGGCGTACGGGTGGCGGCCGAGGACGACCTGCGGCGGGCGGCGGACGCGGTGCTCGGATACGGGCCCGGCTGGGCGCTGATCAAGGGCGGCCACCTCGACGGGGACGCCGTGGACCTGCTCACGGACGGCGCGGAGGAGCACTGGCTGCGCTCCGCGCGGCTCGACAACCGGCACACCCACGGCACCGGCTGCACCCTCGCCAGCGCCATCGCCTCGGAGCTGGCCAAGGGGCGTACGGTCCCGGCGGCGGTGGCAGCGGCGAAGGAGTACGTCACGGGGGCGATCGCGGCGGGCTTCCCGCTGGGGGAGGGGATCGGACCGGTGGACCACGGGTGGCGCACCCGCTGAGGACCCCGGGCTTTTTGGGACACGCGAAAGGCCGGTCCGTACGGGACGGACCGGCCTGTCAGGCAACCGGAGGGGGCTGCGCCTCGACGTGACCGTCGGTGCGAGACCGGCTCACCCCCGCTGGTGCGGGGAGGACCGCTCGCTAGCGCGAGACCTTGCCGGCCTTGATGCACGAGGTGCAGACGTTGAGCCGCTTCGGCGTGCTCCCGACCACTGCACGCACCCGCTGGATGTTGGGGTTCCAACGGCGGGGGGTACGGCGGTGCGAGTGCGAAATAGCGTTGCCGAAGCCCGGCCCCTTGCCGCAGACGTCGCAGTTGGCAGCCACGGGTCACTCCAAAGACTTCAGATGCTCTTACGGTGAAATCCCGGCACTCCGGAATCGGGAAAGAACCGATGACCGGCGGTGCCAGGGGGAATGTCCTGATTCTCATCAGGCAACCGGAGCAGCATACAACGACCGCTCCCGTACAACGAAACTACCATGGCGGCCCTGGCCCCCGCCCCGGGCGGCCCCTCGGCCCGGCACTACTGTGCCGACCTGTGCCCGCGGCCCGCGGGTGACGCGGACGCGACGAACCGGGGCGTATCGGGCCCAACACGGCGGGCTCGGGCGGGTCGGCCGGACGGGTCCGGGCGGGTGGATCTACGAGGAGGACGCAGGTGCCGCACACGCTGGACGCCGCCGCGGTACGCACCTGGTGCGCTCTGGCGCTGGACGAGCTCGGCCGGGCCCGCGAGGAGATCGACGCGATCAACGTCTACCCGGTCGCCGACGGGGACACCGGCACCAATCTCTACCTCACCGTCGAATCCGCCGCCCGGGCCGTCGACGCCGCCTTCGACGGGCACGCCGCCACCGAAGCCGTACCCACCCTGGCCGACGCCGTACGGGCCATGGCGCACGGCGCCCTCATCGGGGCGCGCGGGAACTCCGGCACGATCCTGGCGCAGCTCCTGCGGGGGATGGCACAGGTACTGGCGGAAGGCCCTGCCCCAGGCGATGGCGTTCCGCCTGCCCCTGGCGGTGACGTTCCGGACGCGCAAGGGCGTGCGGGCGGGGGCACGGCCCCCGGCGGGGGCGCGGCGGCGGACGGGAAGCCCGACGGGGCCGACGCGCTCCGGCGCGCGCTCCGGCAGGCGGCCGACTCCGCGTACACCGCCGTCGCGCACCCCGTCGAAGGCACCGTCCTCACCGTCGCCGCGGCCGCCGCCGACGCCGCGGGGACGGCCCGGGGCGACGGCGCCGACGTGGCGCGGGCCGCCTACCTGGGGGCGCGCACCGCCCTCGAAGCGACCCCCGGCCAGCTCGCCGACCTCCGCCGCGCGGGCGTCGTGGACGCGGGGGGCCGCGGCCTGGTCGCGGTCCTGGGGGCCCTCGTACGGACGCTGTCGGGGAGCGGCCCGGACGCCCGGACGCCCGCGGCCGGCATACCGGCGGCAGCGGTCGCCCGGGCGACGTGCGACTGCCCCGGGGGCGGCCCGCGCCCGGCCGAGGACGGGCCCGCCTTCGAGGTGATCTACCTCCTGGAGGCCGACGACGACGCCGTCACGGCCCTGCGGGGCCGGCTCGACGCCCTGGGCGACTCCCTGGTCGTCGTCGGCGGCGACGGGCTGTGGAACGTCCACGTCCACGTGGACGACGCGGGCGCGGCCGTCGAGGCGGGCATCCAGGCGGGACGGCCGTACCGCATCCGCATCACCCACTTCGGGGCGGACGCGGAGCGGGCGCACGCAACGGGGGCGCGCGAGGAGCGCGCCGAGACGGCGGAGCGCCGGCCGCGCGCCGCACGGGCCGTCGTCGCCGTGGTGCCCGGCGAGGGGCTGGCCGGCCTCTGCGCGGAGGCCGGGGCGACCGTGGTGGCCACCCGGCCGGGGGAGCCGCCCGCCAGCGGCGAACTCCTCGACGCGATCCGGCGCGCGCACGCGCGCGAGGTCGTCCTCCTGCCCAACGCCGCGGACCTGCGGCACACCGCCGCCGCCGCTGCCGAACAGGCCCGCACCGAGGGCGTACGCGTCGCCCTGATCCCCACCCGGTCCGCCGTGCAGGGCATCGCCGCGCTCGCCGTGCACGAGCCCGGCCGCCGCTTCGACGAGGACGTCGTCGCCATGACCTCCGCCGCCGGCGCCACCCGCTACGCGGAACTCGCCGTCGCCGAACGGCAGTCCTGGACCATGGCCGGCGTCTGCCAGGCCGGCGACGTACTGGGCCTGATCGACGGCGATGTCGCGGTGATCGGCGCCGAACTGGCCGCCACCGCCGAGGCCGTCCTGGACCGCATGCTCGCCGCCGGCGGCGAGATGGTCACCCTGGTGCTCGGCGCGGGGGTGCCGAGCGCCGTCGCGGACCGCCTGGAGCGGTACGTACGCGACGGGCACCTCGCCGTGGACACCGTGGTCTACCGGGGCGAGCAGCAGTCCGCGCCGCTGCTGATCGGCATCGAATAGGGATCGCATAGATCGCATAGGGAGCGTCGCACGACGGGCGTCGAATAGCGGGCGTCGCACGGCGCTGCCGCCGTGTTGTCACACCCATGGTGTGCAATGGACGGCGTGCCCGCGCTCGATGAACCACTGAAGAAGATCCTCGGCGGCAACACCGCGAAGGTGATGGCCGACCACCTCGACCTGCACACGGTCGGCGACCTGCTGCACCACTATCCGCGGCGGTACGCGGAGCGGGGCGAGCTGACCCGCCTCGCCGACCTGCCGCTCGACGAGCACGTCACCGTCGTCGCGCAGGTCGCCAAGGCGGCCATGAAGACCTTCAACCACGGCAAGGGCGTCCGCCTGGAGGTCGTGGTGACGGACGGCAGCGGGTCCCTGACCCTGGTCTTCTTCGGCAGGGGCGCGTACGCGCGCGAGAAGGAGCTGCTGCCGGGGCGGCGGGGCATGTTCGCCGGCAAGGTCTCCGTCTTCAACCGCACCCGCCAGCTCCTGCACCCGGACTACGAGCTCCTGGACCGGGAGAGCGGCAGCGAGGCCGCCGAGTCCTTCGCCAACCAGATGGTGCCGATCTATCCGGCGTGCAAGCAGTTCCAGGCGTGGAAGCTCACCAAGGCCGTCTCCACCCTCCTGGACCTCTTCGAGGCGGAGAACTGGGAGCACATCGTCGACCCGCTCCCGGCCGCGCTGCGCGAGGGCCGCGCCCTGGCCGACCTGCCCGACGCCTTCCGCAAGGTCCACCGCCCGCGCTCCAAGGCGGACATCGACTACGCCCGGGACCGCCTCAAGTGGGACGAGGCGTTCGTCCTCCAAGTCGCCCTGGCCCGCCGCCGCCACGCCGACGCCCAACTCCCGGCCGTACCCCGGCGACCCGCCCCCGGCGGCCTCCTCGACGCCTTCGACGCCCGGCTCCCCTTCACCCTCACCGACGGCCAGCGCAAGGTCTCCGCCGAGATCTTCGACGACCTCGCCACCGACCACCCCATGCACCGGCTCCTCCAGGGGGAGGTCGGATCGGGGAAGACACTGGTGGCGCTGCGCGCGATGCTCGGGGTCGTGGACGCGGGCGGGCAGGCCGCGATGCTCGCGCCGACCGAGGTGCTCGCGCAGCAGCATCACCGGTCCATCACCGAGATGATGGGGGAGCTGGCCGAGGGGGGCATGCTCGGCGGGGCCGAGCAGGGGACCAAGGTGGTGCTGCTGACCGGCTCCATGGGGGTGCCGGCGCGGCGGCAGGCGCTGCTGGATCTGGTGACCGGCGAGGCCGGGATCGTCATCGGGACGCACGCGCTGATCGAGGACAAGGTGCGGTTCCACGATCTGGGGCTGGTCGTGGTGGACGAGCAGCACCGGTTCGGGGTGGAGCAGCGGGACGCGCTGCGGGCCAAGGGGGACTCCCAGGGGGAAAAGCGGACGCCGCATCTGCTGGTGATGACGGCGACGCCCATCCCGCGGACCGTCGCCATGACCGTCTTCGGCGACCTGGAGACGTCCGTGCTCGACCAACTCCCCGCCGGGCGCTCGCCGATCGCCACCCATGTGGTGCCCGCGAAGGACAAGCCGCACTTCCTGGCGCGTGCCTGGGAGCGGGTGCGCGAGGAGGTCGAGGGCGGCCACCAGGCGTACGTGGTCTGCCCGCGCATCGGCGACGAGCCGGAGGAGACCAAGAAGAAGGCGGGGGCGAGCAAGAAGGACGAGACGCCGGGGGAGGACGAGGGGCCGGACGGCGAGCGCCGGCCGCCGCTCGCGGTCCTCGACATCGCCGAGCGGTTGACGGCGGGGGCACTCGGCGGGCTGCGCGTGGAGGTGCTGCACGGGCGGATGCAGCCGGACGCGAAGGACGACGTGATGCGCCGCTTCGCCGCGGGCGAGGTGGACGTGCTCGTGGCGACGACCGTCATCGAGGTCGGCGTCAACGTCCCGAACGCCACGGTCATGGTGATCATGGACGCGGACCGGTTCGGCGTCTCCCAGCTCCACCAGTTGCGCGGCCGGGTGGGCCGCGGCTCGGCGGCGGGGCTCTGCCTGCTGGTCAGCGAGGCGTCCGAGGCGAGCCCGGCGCGCGCCCGGCTCAACGCCGTCGCCGGCACCCTCGACGGCTTCGAGCTGTCCCGGATCGACCTGGAGCAGCGGCGCGAGGGCGACGTGCTCGGGCAGGCGCAGTCCGGCGTCCGCTCGTCGCTGCGGATGCTCGCCGTCATCGACGACGAGGAGGTCATCGCGGCGGCCCGCGAGGAGGCCGCCGCGGTCGTCGCGGCCGACCCGGAGCTCGACGGATTCCCGGCGCTGCGCACCGCGTTGGACGCCCTCCTCGACGACGAGCGGGAGCGGTATCTCGACAAGGGATGAGGGGCCGCGGGCCCGCCGCTCGGCCAGAGGAATTGTCAGACCCCCCTGAGAGAATGGACACAGTCCGAACCGATCCGCTCCGAGATCGGCTGAGTTGGGCCATAGGGGGCTGCTTTCATGTCGTTCCGCCATATCAACGAGCTGCCGCTCGGCGACAAGATCTTCCGGATCGAGCTCGCCAGCGACGACGACGCCACTGTCACCCTGACCCTCACCGGCTGGCACGAGGACGCCCCGGAGGCACTGCTGGCCTCCGGCGCCCTGACGCTGCCGCTGACCGAAGTCCCGCCGCTGCGCATCGCGCTCAACCGCGCGCTGCGCGCCCTCGCGCTCGTCGCCGACGTCGCCGAGCCGATCCCGGACCGGGACGTGCTGCGCGAGCTGTTCCCCGGCCACGGCGCCCCCTGGGTGCCCCAGCACGAGGAGGACCTCACCCACCGCTTCCACGGCGGCGAGACCATCGCCCGGATAGCCGCCCGCTTCGGACGTACGCCGGACTCGGTGCGTACGAAACTGCGCGAGCTGGGGCACGACCCGCGCCGCCCCGAGTACTGCCCGCCCGACGGCTGCCTCTCCTGGTCGCGCTACGCCTCGCCGGCGCTCCTGGGCGCGGGCGACGCCCCGGGCGACGGCCCCGGCGCCGGCTGACCCCGGTGCTCTCGGCCCGCCCGGCCCCAACCGGGCCGGGCGGGCCGCGTCCGGCGGCGCCGCCGATAATGAGGGGGCAGCGTGTGCACGTCGAAACGGAAGGGTGAGCCACCACCATGACCCGCGTGATCGCCGGTGCGGCCGGAGGGCGGCGCCTCGCGGTGCCGCCCGGCGGCGGCACCCGCCCCACCTCCGACCGGGCGCGCGAGGGCCTGTTCTCCACCTGGGAGTCGCTGGACGGGCCGCTGACCGGGGCGCGGGTCCTGGACCTGTACGGCGGCTCCGGTGCGGTCGGCCTGGAGGCGCTCTCCCGCGGCGCGGAGCACGTGCTGCTCGTCGAGGCCGACGCCCGCGCGGCCCGCACCATCCGGGAGAACGTCCGCGCCCTCGGCCTGCCCGGGGCGGAGGTCCGCGCGGGCCGGGCCGAGCAGATCGCCGCCGGGTCCCCGCCGGGCGCCCCGTACGACACGGTCTTCCTCGATCCGCCGTACGCGGTGGGCGACGACGAGCTGCGGGAGATACTCCTCACACTCCTGGCGCGGGGCTGGCTCGCGAGTGAGGCGCTCGTCACCGTGGAGCGCAGCACCAGAGGCGGCGAATTCCGCTGGCCGGACGGGTTCGAGGGGCTCAGGGCCCGTCGTTACGGCGAGGGGACGCTTTGGTACGGTCGCGCCGCCTCATGTCGCACAGCCGCGTCATGACCGGATCGGAGAGCGAGGAGCCACTCTTGCGCCGCGCAGTCTGTCCGGGGTCCTTCGACCCCGTCACCAATGGACACCTCGACATCATCGCCCGCGCCTCCAGGCTGTACGACGTCGTCCATGTCGCCGTGATGATCAACCAGTCCAAGAAGGGGCTGTTCACGGTCGACGAGCGGATCGACCTGCTCCGCCAGGTCACCGCCGAGTACGGCAATGTGAAGGTGGAGTCCTTCCACGGGCTGCTCGTCGACTTCTGCAAGGAGCGCGACATCCCCGCCATCGTCAAGGGGCTGCGGGCCGTCAGCGACTTCGACTACGAGCTCCAGATGGCCCAGATGAACAACGGGCTGTCCGGCGTGGAGACGCTGTTCGTCCCCACCAACCCCACCTACAGCTTCCTCTCCTCCAGTCTGGTCAAGGAGGTCGCGGCCTGGGGCGGCGACGTCGCGCACCTGGTGCCGCCGCTGGTGCTCCGGGCCCTCACCGAGCGGCTCGCGAAGCGCTGATGGGCTGACGGGGTGTCAGCAGGTGTCGGCCGGAGGCCCACTGGCCGTACAGTCGGTCCCGTCCTGACCCTTCGGCCGTAGAGAGTGGCGAGCACCAGGTGGACGTGCAGAAGAAGCTCGACGACATCGTCGCGACCGTCGGCGGTGCCCGGTCCATGCCCATGTCGGCCTCGTGCGTGATCAACCGGGCCGAGCTGCTCGCCCAACTGGAGGAGGTCCGGGCCGCCCTGCCCGGCTCGCTCGCCCAGGCGCAGGAGCTGATCGGCGGCCGCGAACAGATGGTCGAGGACGCCCGCCAGGAGGCCGAGCGGATCATCGAGTCCGCGCACGCCCAGCGCACCTCGCTGATCTCCGACACCGAGGTGGCCCGGCAGTCCCAGGAGGAGGCCGACCGCATCCTCTCGGAGGCCCGCCGGGAGGCCGAGGAGATCCGCGCCGAGGCCGACGACTACGTCGACAGCAAGCTCGCCAACTTCGAGGTCGTCCTCACCAAGACCATCGGCTCCGTCGACCGGGGCCGGGACAAGCTGCTGGGCCGGGACGGCGGCCCCGACGGCTTCGCGGACGGGGACGGCCAGTACGACGACGGCCCGGAGCGCAGCGCCGACCCGCGGACCCAGCGCGAGCGCGCCGACGAATACGTGGACGCCAAGCTGGGCGCGGTCTCCGCCGTGCTCGCCAAGACCCTGGAGGCCGTCGGCCGCGGCCGGCAGAAGCTGCTCGGCGTGCGTCCCACGGACGAGCTGGGCGCCCTCGCGGACGCCACGGACGGCTACGGCCCGCACACCAGCGACGCGGACTTCCTCGCCGGCCTCGCCCTCCCGCAGGAGCCGGCCGACGCCCCGGCGCGGCCCGCACAGCCGCAGGTCCAGGAGGCGGTCCAGCCCCAGGACCACGGCCAGGCCCAGCCCGACTACTACGCGGCGGCCGCGGGCTACCAGCAGCAGGACGCGTACGGCTATCAGCAGCAGTACGCGCAGCCGGACCCGTACCAGGCGCAGGGCGGCTACCAGCAGGACGCCTACGGCTGGCAGCAGGGACAGCAGGCGTACGACCCGCACGCCGGGTACGCCGCCGATCCGCACCTCCAGCACCAGCAGCCCCAGCCCCACGGGGGCCAGCAGCAGGCCGCGGCCCTCGACGAGACCAGCCTCTTCGACACGAGCATGATCAATCTCGACCAGCTCCGCGCGTACGAGCAGGGCCGCTGACCTCCTCCGCCGCGGCGCCCGGGCCCCCGGGGCGCGGATTGGGTGTACAGCGACAGGTCCAGTATCCTGGCTCTTCGGTCGCGCGTACGTCCGCGATCACGGCTGCCCCAGTACATCCGCACCGGGCGGCCGTCACCGCAGCGTAGAAAGCAGGAAGCCCTGAACGCCCACCTCGACCACCGCGCCCCTCTCGTGTTCGACACACACGAGCTGGGTCGGCGTCCCGGTGCGCTGAAGCGGGTCTCCCGCACCATCGCCGCCCCCGATGACCTCGGCATCGAGGTCATCGGGGTGGCCAAGGGCGCGACCGTGGAGCTGGACCTCCGACTGGAGTCGGTCATGGAAGGGGTGCTCGTCACAGGCACCGCCCGTGCGCCGCTCACAGGGGAGTGCGTAAGGTGTCTGGAGCCGCTGGAGCGAGAGCTCGAAGCGGACTTCCAGGAGATGTTCTCCTACCCCGACGCCGACGCCCGGAGCCGCACCGCGGACACCGGCGACGACGCCGAGGAAGATGAGGACACCCTCTTCATCGAGGACGACATGTTCGACCTCGAACCCGTGCTGCGCGACGCGGTGGTGCTCGCACTGCCGCTGCAGCCGGTGTGCCGGGAAGACTGCCCCGGCCTGTGCTCCGAGTGCGGGGCGCGGCTGGCGGACGACCCGGACCACCACCATGAGGCCGTCGACATCCGTTGGGCGGCTTTGCAGGGACTCGCCGGGACCATCCAGGACGGCGAGAAGGACAACGCCCCCCGCGCCAGCGGGGATGAACCTCAGGAGAAGTAGCCGTGGCTGTTCCGAAGCGGAAGATGTCGCGCAGCAACACGCGCCACCGCCGGTCGCAGTGGAAGGCTGCGGTCCCCACCCTGGTGGCGTGCGAGCGCTGCCACGAGCCGAAGCAGCAGCACATCGCGTGCCCGAGCTGCGGCACCTACAACCGCCGCCAGGTCCTCGACGTCTGAACGGCGGGTGACAGGCTCCATGTCAGACGCTGATTCGTCGAGGAACACCTCCTCGAAAAAGACGTCGGCGGACACAGCCTCGTCCCACACGCTTCTGGAAGGGCGGCTCGGGTATCACCTTGAGTCCGCCCTTCTGGTGCGTGCGCTGACGCACCGCTCCTTCGCGTACGAGAACGGCGGACTGCCCACCAACGAACGGCTCGAATTCCTCGGGGACTCGGTGCTCGGCCTGGTGGTCACCGACACGCTGTACCGCATCCACCCCGACCTCCCGGAGGGCCAGCTCGCCAAGTTGCGGGCCGCGGTGGTCAACTCGCGTGCGCTCGCCGAGGTCAGCCGTGGCCTCGACCTCGGCGCCTTCATCCGGCTCGGCCGCGGTGAAGAAGGAACGGGCGGCAGGGACAAGGCGTCCATCCTCGCCGACACCCTTGAGGCCGTCATCGGCGCGGTCTACCTCGACCAGGGCCTCGACGCCGCCGGCGAGCTGGTGCACCGGCTCTTCGACCCGTTGATCGCCCGCTCCTCGAACCTGGGCGCCGGCCTGGACTGGAAGACCAGCCTCCAGGAGCTCACGGCGACGGAAGGGCTCGGCGTCCCCGAGTACCTCGTCTCCGAGACCGGCCCCGACCACGAGAAGGTCTTCACGGCTGCTGCCCGCGTCGGTGGTGTCACGTACGGCACCGGCACCGGCCGCAGCAAGAAGGAAGCGGAGCAGCAGGCGGCCGAGGCCGCCTGGCGCGCGATCCAGCAGGCCGCCGAGGCCCGCGCCGCCGACGTGGCCAAGGGATCCACCGCCGCGGCGGACCCGGCGGGCGGCGCGACCGCCGACAGCGCGCCGACCGCCGAGGGCGGCCGGCCCGCCTGAGCCGCCCGCGCCCGCCGCACGAAGGCCGACCGCCCACCCGACCCCGCCGGGGACGGGTGGGCGCGGCCGTATCCCGCCCCATGCCACCCAGGAGAGAGCGTGCCCGAGCTGCCCGAGGTCGAGGTCGTCCGGCGCGGACTGGACCGATGGGTCCGCGGCCGTACCGTCGACGCCGTCGAGGTGCTGCACCCGCGCGCCATCCGCCGCCACGTCGCCGGCCCCGCCGACTTCGCCGCCCGGCTGACCGGCCACCGCATCGGCGAGCCCCGCCGCCGCGGCAAGTACCTCTGGCTGCCCATGGAGAACGCCGGCCGGCCGGCGGAGCGCGCCGCCGAGATCTCCGTGCTCGCACACCTCGGCATGAGCGGCCAGCTCCTCGTCCAGCCGCACGACGCCGCGGACGAGAAGCACCTGCGCGTCCGCGTCCGCTTCGCCGACGCGGCCGGGACCGAGCTGCGCTTCGTCGACCAGCGCACCTTCGGCGGGCTCTCGCTGCACGACGCCGTACCCGGCGACCCGGACGGCCTCCCGGACGTCATCGCGCACATCGCCCGCGACCCGCTGGACCCCGCCTTCGACGAGGCCGCCTTCCACGCCGCGCTGCGCCGCCGCCGTACGACCGTCAAGCGCGCCCTGCTGGACCAGTCGCTGATCAGCGGCGTGGGCAACATCTATGCCGACGAGGCGCTGTGGCGCGCGCGGCTGCACTACGAGCGGCCCACCGCGACCCTCACCCGCCCGCGCAGCGCCGAACTCCTCGGCCACGTGCGCGAGGTGATGAACGCGGCCCTCGCGGTGGGCGGCACGAGTTTCGACAGCCTCTACGTCAACGTGAACGGCGAGTCGGGGTACTTCGACCGCTCCCTGGACGCGTACGGGCGCGAGGACGAGCCCTGCCGCCGCTGCGGGACGGCCATGCGCCGCCGCCCCTGGATGAACCGCTCCAGCTACTTCTGCCCGCGCTGCCAGCGCCCGCCGCGTCCGGCGGCCGTCCGGCCCTGACGGCCGGGGTCCGGCCCGCCAGGCGCCGCCTTCGTGGGGCCGCTCCCAGGGGAGCGGACTTCTCAGAAGCCGAAGTCCTGGGTCCAGTAGGGGCCGCCGGGGCCGAAGTGCACCCCGATGCCCAGCTTCTTGTAGTCGGGGTTGAGGATGTTCGCCTTGTGGCCGGGGCTGTGCATCCAGGTGTCCATGACGGCCTTGGCGTCGGCCTGGCCGCGCGCGATGTTCTCGCCGCCCAGATTCTTGACGCCGCGCTTCGCGGCCCGGTCCCAGGGGCTCTTGCCGTCCGGGTCGGTGTGGGCGAAGAAGCCGCGCCGGGCCATGTCCTGGCTGAAGGCGCCGGCGAGCGCGTCGAGTGGCCCGCTCGCGGTCACCGGGGCGCGGCCGGCCTTCGCCCGCTCCTGGTTGACCAGGGCGAGCACCTGACCGCGGGCCGCCGCCACCCGGTCGGCGTCCGCCGGGGCCTCCGCGGGCTTCCCGGGCGTGGCCGGGGCGGGTGCCGCGTCGCCGGTACGGGGCGGGGGCGCGGCGCGGTCCGAGGCGCCGTGGTCCGCACGCGGGTCGGCCCCGGCCCCGGCTTCGGCGCGCTCTTCGGTCCGTACGGGGGAGGGGCTGGCGGACGGCGAGGCGGGCGGCGTCGAGGGCGTCAGGGACGGCGCGTGGGCGCGCTCCCCGCCGCGGCTCGCGGGCGTCGGACCGCGGTCGGCCGGAGACGCCGACTCGGAGCTCCCGGCCTCCGGGGAGCCGCTGTCCGGGGGGCCGTCCGCGCGTACCTCGCCGCTCGGGCCGTCGTGCCCGCCGAGGTCGAACTTCCCGCCGCCCGGCAGCAGGCCGGAGGTCACGGCGACCGCGCCGATCGCCAGCGCGGCGGACGCGCCCAGCAGCCCGGTGCGTACCGGAGCCTTGGCTCTGGCCCGGCCGCGGCCGCCCTCGCGGTGCCGCCCGGAGGCCGGCTCGGGGGCGGAGGGGGGTGCCGTCGCCGCCGGCGGCGGGGTGGGGCGTCCATGGCGGCCCATGTGCTGCCTTCCTTACGTGCGTCGCGCGTTGCCAGGCATCGACATGTGTCACCCGCACGGGCGAGTAGTCGTACGAGCGGCGACTGTACGCCATGGTCATCGGGGGCGGCGTGCTCCGTGAGTAATTGGCCGGTTAGCGTGCGGTCATGAACGAGAATGTCCGCCTGACCGCCTGGGTTCGTGGCCATGTGCAAGAGGTCGGCTTCCGGTGGTTCACCCGCGCCAACGCGCTCCGTATCGGGGACCTCACCGGATTCGCCTCCAATCTCTCCGACGGCCGCGTGCAGGTCGTCGCCGAAGGCCCGAAGGCCGGCTGCGAACAATTGCTCGAATGGCTGCGTACGGGCGACACGCCCGGGCGGGTCGACGGCGTGACGGAGATCTGGGACACACCGCGCGGGGGATACGAGGGGTTCGAGATCCGCTGACCGCGCGCTCGCGCGCCGGGACCGAGGGGCGTCCGAGAGGCCCCGTGAACTGAGTCCGTACGAGTGGTCCGAGCGCCTCCGGCATCCGCGACGGGCAGAAACGGCCTGATGGTTGCCAAGTGCGCCCGCCCGTGCAAGGCTGCCCCTCAACGGATGATCTCCACGCCCCCGACGGGCCCGGGAAGAGGAAGCGCCGCGCATTGAGCCGCCGCGCGCCCCTGGGTTGCCCCTTGATACGGGGCGTGATCGTGTTGACCGTCAAACTTTTTGGTGAGACGCTGGAAGCCCCGCGCACCTTAGCTGTTTGGCATTGAACACAGTAGTGATGGCAGACACCGCGGGTGCGAATCCCTCACGACCCACACCGCTTCGGTCGGTCACTCAGTGTGGAGGACCATCCATCATGGCAAAGGCGCTTCTCGGTTACGTCGGCGGCTCCGACCCCCGAGTTCTCTCCGAGATGCGACGGCTTCAGCAGCGTGTCCAGGACCTCGAATCCGAGCTCGTCCGGATTCAGGCCGAGAACGACGCGCTGTACGCCGCCGCGCACCACGGCGACTCGCTGCTTGACAGCATCGACGTACCGCAGGCGGAGCCTGCGCTGGCCTGACCTCCACCCTTACCCCAGGGTCGGTCGGGCTGCAATGTCAGCCGCTTGAGAATCCGCAAGGGACGCTTCGGCGTCCCTTCGTTTTTTCGGCGGCTTCTGGCCGCCTTCCCGCCGTCTCCTCACCGTCAGATGTGCCCTGCACCATAACCGGTGAAACCGAAAAACAACCGGCGCGCCCCGCGCCCGCGCCGGGACCGGGGCTGGACCAGGGTCGGGCGGTAGAGTCCCACGGCGTGCATCTCAAGTCCCTGACCCTCCGAGGTTTCAAATCCTTCGCCTCGGCTACGACGCTCCGCTTCGAGCCGGGTATCACGTGCGTCGTAGGTCCCAACGGCTCCGGCAAGTCCAATGTCGTGGACGCCCTTTCCTGGGTCATGGGCGAACAAGGGGCCAAGTCGCTGCGCGGCGGCAAGATGGAAGACGTCATCTTCGCCGGAACCACCGGACGGCCTCCGCTGGGTCGCGCCGAGGTGTCGCTGACCATCGACAACTCCGACGGCGCGCTTCCCATCGACTACACGGAAGTCACCATCACGCGGATCATGTTCCGCAATGGCGGCAGCGAATACCAGCTCAATGGCGATACGTGCCGGCTGCTCGACATCCAGGAACTGCTCTTCGACTCCGGTATCGGCCGCGAAATGCACGTCATCGTCGGCCAGGGCCAGCTCGACTCCGTTCTGCACGCCGATCCGATGGGCCGGCGCGCCTTCATCGAGGAGGCGTCCGGAGTTCTCAAGCACCGCAAGCGCAAGGAGAAGGCGCTGCGGAAACTGGACGCGATGCAGGCCAATCTCTCACGCGTACAGGATTTGACCGACGAGTTGCGCAGACAGCTCAAACCGCTCGGCCGCCAGGCCGCCGTCGCACGCCGGGCGGCCGTCATCCAGGCCGATCTGCGCGACACCCGGCTGCGGCTGCTCGCCGACGACCTCGTCACCTTGCGCGAGAAACTGCGCACCGAGATCGAGGACGAGGCGGCGCTCAAGACGCGCAAGGACGCCGCCGACGCCGAGCTGAAGGCCGCGCTCCAGCGGGAGGCCGAACTGGAGGAGCGGGTGCGCACGCTCACGCCGCGGCTCCAGCGCGCCCAGCAGACCTGGCACGAGCTGTCGCAGCTCGCCGAGCGGGTCCGCGGCACCATCGGGCTGGCCGACGCGCGGGTCAAGAGCGCGACCGCCGCCCCCGGCGAGGAGCCCCGTGGCCGCGACCCCGAGGACATGGAGCGCGAGGCCGCCCGCATCCGGGAGACGGAGGCCGAGCTGGAGGCCGCGCTGGAGGCGGCGAGCCGGGCCCTGGACGACACCGTCGAGCACCGCGCCGAACTGGAGGAGAGGCTGGCGCGGGAGGAACGGCGGCTGCGGGACGTCGCCCGCGCCATCGCCGACCGCCGCGAGGGACTGGCCCGGCTGCACGGCCAGGTCAACGCGGCACGCGGCCGGGCCGCTTCGGCACGGGCCGAGATCGACCGGATGGCGGCCGCCCGCGACGAGGCCCGGGAGCGGGCCGCCGCGGCCGAGGAGGAGTACGAGCGGCGGGCCGCCGAGGTCGGCGGGCTGGAGGCGGGCGACGCCGAACTGGCCGACGAGCACGAGCGCGCCAAGCGCGAACTCGCGGCCGCCGAGACGGCGCTGACCGAGGCGCGCACGGCGGCGGTGGCGGCCGAGCGCGACCGCGCCGCGACGGCCGCCCGGCACGAGGCGCTGGCGCTGGGCCTGCGCCGCAAGGACGGCACGGGCGCGCTCCTCGCCGCCGGCGACCGCCTGGCCGGCCTCCTCGGCCCCGCCGCCGAGCTGCTGACGGTGGCCCCCGGCTTCGAGGTTCCCGTCGCCGCCGCCCTCGGCGCCGCCGCCGATGCCCTCGCCGTACACGGCCCGGCCACCGCCGCCGACGCCCTGCGCCTCCTCCGCGAGCAGGACGCGGGGCGCGCGGCGCTGGTGGTGGGCGGCGGGGCGGGGGATGGCGCCGAGGCGGGGCAGGAATCCGCCGCCGGGGCCGGTGGTACGGACGTCTCTCCCGAGCCCGGCGGTACGGAGACCTTTCCCGAGCCCGGCGGCGCTGGGCCCGTGCCGGCCGTAGAGCTTGTACGCGCGCCTCACGGGCTGCTGCCCGCCGTGCGGCGGCTGTTGCGGGACGTCGTCGTGGTGGGCTCGCTCGACGATGCCGAGAAGCTGATCGCGGCGCATCCCGAGCTGACGGCCGTGACCGGCGACGGGGACGTGCTCGGGGCGCACTTCGCGCAGGGCGGGTCCGCCGGCGCGCCGAGCCTGCTGGAGGTGCAGGCGTCGGTCGACGAGGCCGCCGGGCGCCTCGCGGAGCTGGCCGTACGGTGCGAGGAGCTGGCCGGCGCGGAGCGGGAGGCGGGCGAGCGGCGGGCGCGCTGGGCGGCGCGGGCCGAGGAGCTGGGGGCCCGGCGTACCGCCGCGGACCGGGAGAAGTCGCAGGTCGCGCAGGTGCTCGGGCAGCTCGGCGGGCAGGCGCGGGCGGCCGCGGGGGAGGCCGAGCGGCTGGCGGCGTCGACGGCGCGGGCCGAGGAGGCGCTGGCCGGGGCGACCGCCGAGGCGGAGGAGCTGGCCGAGCGGCTGGCCGTCGCGGAGGAGGCCGCCGCTGCCGGGGACGGTGGCGCCGAGGAGCCGGACACGTCCGTACGGGACCGGCTCGCCGCGGACGGGGCCAATGCCCGGCAGACCGAGATGGAGGCGCGGCTCCAGGTCCGTACGCATGAGGAGCGCGTGAAGGGGCTCGCGGGGCGGGCGGACGCGCTGGACCGGGGGGCGCGCGCCGAGCGTGAGGCGCGGGCGCGTGCGGAGCGGCGCCGGGCGCGGCTGCGGCACGAGGCGACGGTGGCGGCGGCCGTCGCGGCGGGCGCCCGCCAACTCCTGGCACACGTCGAGGTGTCGCTCGTACGGGCCGACGAGGAGCGGCGCGCCGCCGAACAGGCGAAGGCCGGGCACGAGCAGGAGCTGATCGCCGAGCGCAATCGGGGGCGCGAACTCTCCTCCGAACTGGACAAACTGACCGACTCGGTGCACCGCGGCGAGGTGCTGGGCGCGGAGAAACGGCTGCGCGTCGAGCAGTTGGAGGCCAAGGCGCTGGAGGAGCTGGGCGTCGAGCCCGCCGCGCTGGTCGGCGAGTACGGTCCCGACCAGCCCGTACCGCCCTCGCCCCCGGCCGAGGGGGAGGAGCTGCCGGCGGACCCGGAGCACCCGCGCAACCAGCCGGTGCCCTATGTGCGCGCCGAGCAGGAGAAGCGGCTGAAGGCCGCCGAACGGGCGTACCAGCAACTGGGCAAGGTGAATCCGCTCGCCCTGGAGGAGTTCGCGGCGCTGGAGGAGAGGCACAACTTCCTGAGCGAGCAGCTTGAAGACTTGAAGAAGACCCGGGCCGACCTCCTCCAAGTGATCAAGGAGGTCGACGTGCGCGTGGAGCAGGTCTTCACCGAGGCGTACCGCGACACGGCGCGGGAGTTCGAGGGCGTCTTCTCGCGGCTGTTCCCCGGCGGCGAGGGACGGCTGGTGCTGACCGATCCGGACGACATGCTGGGCACCGGCGTGGACGTGGAGGCGCGCCCGCCGGGCAAGAAGGTCAAGCGGCTGTCGCTGCTGTCCGGCGGCGAGCGGTCGCTGACGGCGGTGGCGCTGCTGGTGTCGATCTTCAAGGCGCGGCCGAGCCCGTTCTATGTGATGGACGAGGTCGAGGCGGCCCTGGACGACACCAATCTGCAGCGGCTGATCGGGATCATGGCGGAGCTCCAGGAGAGCTCCCAGCTCATCGTGATCACGCACCAGAAGCGCACGATGGAGGTCGCCGACGCGCTGTACGGCGTGTCGATGCAGGGCGACGGCGTCTCCAAGGTGATCAGCCAGCGGCTGCGCTGACCGCCGCCCGCTGCTCCGGCGATCCACCCGCATGTGTTCAAGGCTTGAAGTCTAAAGGGAGAAGTTTCTGGAAAAAATCTTGGTTACGACCTATTGACTTCGAGACTTGAAGGCATAGGGTCTGCAACGTTGCTTATACCGCCAAGTGGTGGCTTTCGGGAAGTTATGCCCCACTGGAAGGTCCAGCCCCCTACGCCCGGCAACGCCGCCGGGCCACAGGAGTACACGTTGACCAGCACCGCGAGCGCACAGGTTCCGGAGGGCCGCGGAGCCCAGCCGGACCATCTCGGCCATGTCATCTTCATCACCGCGGCGGCGGCGATGGGCGGCTTCCTCTTCGGCTACGACAGCTCCGTGATCAACGGTGCGGTCGAGGGCATTCGCGGCAAATACCACATCGGCTCCGGCGAACTCGCGCAGGTCATCGCCATCGCGCTGATCGGCTGCGCGATCGGCGCCGCCACCGCCGGCCGCATCGCGGACCGCATCGGCCGCATCCGCGTCATGCAGATCTCCGCGGTGCTCTTCACCGTCAGCGCGGTCGGCTCGGCGCTCCCCTTCGCCCTGTGGGACCTGGCGTTCTGGCGGGTGCTCGGCGGCATCGCGATCGGCATGGCCTCGGTCATCGGCCCGGCCTACATCGCCGAGGTCTCGCCGCCCGCCTACCGCGGCCGCCTCGGCTCCTTCCAGCAGGCCGCGATCGTCGTCGGCATCGCCGTCTCGCAGCTCGTCAACTGGGGCATCCTCAACCTCGCCGACGGCGACCAGCGCGGCAAGCTCATCGGCCTGGAGGCATGGCAGGTCATGCTGGGCGTGATGGTCGTGCCGGCCGTCCTGTACGGGCTGCTGTCCTTCGCCATCCCGGAGTCGCCGCGCTTCCTGATCTCCGCCGGCAAGATCGGCAAGGCCAAGGCCGTGCTCGCCGACGTCGAGGGCGGCGGCGTCGACCTCGACACGCGTGTCGCCGAGATCGAGCAGGCGATGCGCAGCGAGCACAAGTCGACCTTCAAGGACCTGCTGGGCGGCCGCGCGGGCTTCCTGCCGATCGTCTGGATCGGCATCGGCCTCTCGATCTTCCAGCAGCTCGTCGGCATCAACGTGGCCTTCTACTACTCGGCCACGCTGTGGCAGTCGGTGGGCATCGACCCGAGCGCCTCGTTCTTCTACTCCTTCACCACGTCGATCATCAACATCATCGGCACCGTCATCGCGATGATCTTCGTCGACCGGATCGGCCGCCGGCCACTCGCACTGATCGGCTCGACGGGCATGGTGATCGGCCTCGCCCTGGAGGCATGGGCCTTCTCGGCCAAGACCGCCGGCGGCACCCTGCCCCACGCCCAGGGCGTCGTCGCCCTCATCGCGGCCCACTGCTTCGTGCTCTTCTTCGCCCTCTCCTGGGGCGTGGTCGTCTGGGTCTTCCTCGGCGAGATGTTCCCGAACCGCATCCGCGCCGCCGCGCTGGGCGTCGCCGCCTCCGCCCAGTGGATCGCCAACTGGGCCATCACCGCGAGCTTCCCGAGCCTGTCGGACTGGAACCTCTCGGCGACGTACATCATCTACATGGCCTTCGCCCTGCTCTCGATCCCCTTCGTGCTCAAGTTCGTGAAGGAGACCAAGGGCAAGGCGTTGGAGGAGATGGGCTGACCAACCCCGCCCTTGCCCGTCTCCTCGCGTTCGGTCGCTGCCCCGGCTCGGCTCCGGAAGCCCTTCGGCTCCGGAAGCCCCTGAGCCGGGGCAGCGCCCGTTCCGCGGCTCGGTCCTCGGACGAGTCCCCGAGTCAGTCCTTGAGCCGCGGCAGCACCTGCTCCGCGAACAGCCGCAGGCTCCGCCAGCCCTCCTCGACCGGCATCCCGCCGCACAGCGGATGCAGCACCAGCCCCGGCCCGTCGTCGCCGCTCTCGCGCGCCAGCGCCACGCACTCCTCGGGCGTGACGATCCGGTAGACGCCCTCGCCGCGCAGCCCCTCGACATCCTCGGCGGCGGACCGCACCGCGGAGCGGATGTCCGACGACTGCCAGGACGCGTACGTACGGGCCTCGTGCAGCAGATGCGCGCCGTGCTCCGCCCACGCCCGGTCCACGTCCTCGGCGATGTGCAGCAGCGGGGTCTCGGCCGCCGGCATCAGCACCCAGCCCTCGGTCCCGTACTCCGCGCACCGCTCCTTGTAGTACGCCTCCAGCTCCGGCAGGTGCGCGCTCGGGAACAGCGGCAGCCCGAGCCGGGCCGCCCGCCGCGCCGCCGGCTTGGAGGCGCCGCCGACCAGCAGCAGCGGATGCGGCCGCGTGTACGGGCGCGGGGTCACCCGCACCGTGCGCCCCCGGTACGAGAAGGGCTCGCCCGTCCACGCCGCGAGCAGCGTCTCCAGCGCGTCGTCCTGGAGCCGGCCCCGGTTCTCCCAGGAGCGGCCGTGGGCGGCGTACTCCTCGGGGCGGTAGCCGATCCCGGCGACCGTCACCAGCCGGCCGCCGCTCAGCAGGTCCAGGACGGCTATGTCCTCGGCGAGCCGCAGCGGGTCGTACAGCGGGGTGACGATCGCGCAGAGCGTCACGGCGATCCGGCGGGTGGCGCCCAGCACCGCGCCCGCGAACGCGATCGGCGAGGGCATCCAGCCGTTGTCCGTGCCGTGGTGCTCCTCCGTCTGCACGGTGGTGATGCCGTGCTCATCGGCGTACGCGGCCATCTCGACGGCGGCGCGGTAGCGCTCGGAGAGGCTCTCCGGAGTGGCGGCGGGATCGACGAGATTGAACCGAACGACCGTGGTGGGCATGGCAGACGTCCCCTTCGCCGTGGGTGGCAGAAGGGGACGCTAGCCGAGACCTGATCAATTGAACAGAGCGCCTGTGGACGTCCGTTCGGCGGCTCGGGAGGGGACTGTCATGGCTCGGGCCGGGGCCTTCGGGCCCTTCTGAGCCTTTGGGTGGGCGGTCAGGCCGGGACCTTCGTGCGGGGCGTGGGCTCCCGCCCGGTCTCCGCCGCGCCTTCCCGTGGCTTCGGGAGGGCCAGCGAGAGCACCGCGGCGATCACGATCGTCGTCGCCCAGCCGAGGCCGTGCTCCCCGATCCAGGTGGTGGCCAGCGGGCCGGTGAACCAGTCGACCTTGGTGAAGCACAGCCCCGCGACCAGCGCCACGAACCACGCCGTCATCGCCTGCCAGCAGAAGCCGCCCGCGTACCAGTAGCGGCTGGTGCGGCCGGTGTCCATCAGCGCGTCCGGGTCGTACCGCAGCGAGCGGCCCCGGCGGCGCGCCATGTCGACGGCGTAGACGCCGATCCACGCGGAGAAGGAGACGGCGAGCAGGGTCAGGAAGGCGATGAAGGAGCCCAGGAAGCTTTTCGCCACCAGCATCAGCAGCAGTCCGCCGACCAGGGAGATGATCGCGTTGATCGACACGGCCATGGCGCGCGGCAGCTTGACGCCCATGGTCTGCGCCGTGAAGCCGGCCGAGTACATCGACAGGCTGTTGATCAGCAGCATGCCCACCAGCGCGGTGATCAGGTACGGCACCGCGATCCAGGTCGGCAGGATGTCGCCGAGGAAGGAGACGGGGTCCGGGGCGGAGGCGAGGTCCGGGGTGGCGACGGCCATGACGGCGCCCATCAGCACCATCGGCGCCATGACCAGGCCCGCGCCCGAGACCGTAACGCCGACGATCTTCCTGCCCGAGGCGGCGTGCGGCAGGTAGCGGGCGAAGTCGGGGCCGGTGGGCACCCAACTGATGCCGCCCGCGGCGATGGTACCGACGCCCGCGATCATCATGGCGGTGGTGCCCGCGGGCTTGGAGAAGACGTCGCTCCAGGCCATGTTGGCGATCAGGTAGACCAGCACGAGCACGCTGAAGATGCCGAAGAGATACGTCGACCACTTGTTGCACACGTTGAGCGCCTTGCGGCCCATGCCGCTCACCAGGAAGGTGCAGGCGACGAAGGCGACGAGCGTGATGACGATCAGCGCGGTGTTGCTCTTGACGCCGAAGAGCAGGTCCAGGACGGTCAGCACGGCGTATGCGCCGGTGACCGCGTTGATGGTCTCCCAGCCGAAGCGGGCCACCCACAGGATCGCGCCCGGGAAGTAGTTGCCGCGGACGCCGAAGGCGGCGCGGGAGAGCAGCGCGCCCGGCGCGCCGCCCCACTTCCCGGACACCGACAACACGCCCACCATGCCGAACGACACGACGGCGGCGCACACGGCGACGACCAGCACCTGCCAGAAGTTCAACTTGTTGAAGACCACCAGGGACGCGCCCATGGTGAGCAGCAGCACGCTGATGTTGGCGGCGACCCACGTCGGGAAGAGCTCGCGGACTCTTCCGTGGCGCTCGTGGTCCGGCACGGGCTCGATGCCGCGGACTTCGATGGCGCCTTCGAAATCGGCGTGGGCCGCGGTGGCCGCTGAGGCCGTGTTGGACGCTGTGTCCATAGGTCGAACTCCGTGCATGTCATGCAGTGGCGAGGTGCCTGGTCAGCGGGGGGACGATGGGACTCTACGCGCGTTGCATCGTGCCACACCATCGTAGTTTGCTCCAACTTTGGCCAATTGGCCGCTTTGGTCCTCTACCCAGCCGGGCCCCGGGTCAGACCGGGACGGATGCCGCAGCAGGGCGGGAGCGCCGTCGCGCCCGAGGGCGCGCTGCCGCCGGTGGGTGACGTTGGAGGTTCCCACGAGCGAGTACGCGGCCGGCCGCCGTAGCCGGGCGGCCGCCCGCTCGACGGGGTACGCCCCGGTCCCCGCGCACCGGTCGTTACGCGCCGTCCCGTGCGCGGCCCGGCCGAGAACTCCGGACGTGGCCGATACTGGGTCCGTTATGGAAATCGTCATCCTTGCTGTAGTCATCGCTGTGGTCGCGGTCGCCGCGATCAGCGGGCTCGTGGTCAGCAGCCGCAAGAAGAAGCCGCTGCCGCCGGCCCCGCCGAGCAGCCCGTCCGTCACCACGCCGCCCGCGGAGCCGCAGGTCGGCGAGGAAGCCGATACCGCGCCCGAGGAATCGCGCCGGACCATTGAGGAGGTGGACCTGCCGGCGGCCGAGGCCCCGGCCCCCGCCGAGGCGCCCGTCGTCGAGGAGCCCCCGGCCCCCGCCGTCGAGGTGCCCGAGCCCACCGCGGGCCGCCTGGTGCGGCTCCGCTCCCGGCTCTCCCGCTCCCAGAACTCCCTGGGCAAGGGGCTGCTCACGCTGCTCTCCCGCGAGCACCTCGACGAGGACACCTGGGAGGAGATCGAGGAGACCCTCCTCGTCGCCGACGTCGGCGTCGCCCCCACCCAGGAGCTCGTCGACCGGCTGCGCGAGCGCGTGAAGGTGCTCGGCACCCGCACCCCGCAGGAACTGCGCGGCCTGCTGCGCGAGGAGCTGCTGACCCTCGTCGGCACCGACCTCGACCGTACGGTCCACACCGAGAGCGGCGTCAGCGAGAGCGGCGCGGAGAAGCCCGGCGTCGTCATGGTCGTCGGCGTCAACGGCACCGGCAAGACCACCACCACCGGCAAGCTCGCGCGCGTCCTGGTCGCCGACGGCAAGTCCGTCGTGCTCGGCGCGGCCGACACGTTCCGCGCCGCCGCCGCCGACCAGCTCCAGACCTGGGGCGAGCGCGTCGGCGCCCGTACGGTCCGCGGCCCCGAGGGCGGCGACCCCGCGTCGATCGCCTTCGACGCGGTGAAGGAGGGCATCGCCGAGAGCGCCGATGTCGTCCTTATCGACACCGCCGGCCGGCTGCACACCAAGACCGGGCTCATGGACGAGCTGGGCAAGGTCAAGCGGGTCGTGGAGAAGCACGGCTCCGTGGACGAGGTGCTGCTGGTGCTCGACGCCACCACCGGCCAGAACGGCCTGGTGCAGGCGCGGGTGTTCGCGGAGGTCGTGGACATCACGGGCATCGCGCTCACCAAGCTCGACGGCACCGCCAAGGGCGGCATCGTCGTGGCCGTCCAGCGCGAGCTGGGCGTTCCGGTGAAGCTGGTGGGCCTCGGCGAGGGCGCGGACGACCTCGCGCCGTTCGAGCCGGAGGCTTTCGTCGACGCGCTGATCGGCGAGTGACGGCGGGGGCCTGACGGCCCCGGACGCCTGACGGCCCACTGGCCCATACGTACTCCACCCGTACTCCACGCGTACGAGAGGGAAGCCGTCGGCCCACGCGGACAACGACAAGAAGGGCCCCTCCCCGCCGCTCAAGCGGCCGGGGAGGGGCCCTTCTGCGATCTTCCGTGATGTGTCGGTGGCCCTGGTTCAGGCGGTGCCCTCGCCGGGCCTCGGTCAGGCGCAGAAACGTGACCCCGCGCGGTGGCAGACGTAGGCCAGCGTGCCCACCAGGAGCCTGGCCTGGGGCGGGCAGCCCGCGGTGTCCAGGGTCGGCGGGCGCAGCCAGCGCATCGGGCCGAGGCCGCCGAGGTCGGAGGGCGGCGCGGTCACGTACTCGCCGGGCCCCAGGCAGCGCAGGTCGAGGCCGGCGTCGTCCCAGCCCATGCGGTAGAGCAGCGCGGGGAGTTCGGCCGCCGCGCCGGGGGCAACGAAGAACAGCGCGCGGCCGTGCGGCGTGGCGGCGACCGGGCCCAGCGGCAGCCCCATCCGCTCCAGCCGGACCAGCGCGTGCAGGCCGGCCGGCTCCGCCACCTCCAGCACCTCGAAGGCGCGGCCGACGGGCAGCAGCACCGCCGCGCCGGGGACCTCGGCCCAGGCGGCGGTCGCCTCGTCGAGGGTGGCGCCCGCCGCGACGGGCGGCGCGAAGCGCAGCGGGTGGGCGCCGGGGGAGGGGCAGTCGGCGACGCCGCACGAGCAGTCCGTACGGCCATCGGAACCGTGGCGCGAGGCGCGGGCGCCGGGCGCCACGTCCCATCCCCACAGGCCGGTGTACTCCGCCACTGTCATCGCTGTCATGGCACACCCGGTGGCGCGTGCGCGCCGCCGGGTGCCGGAACGCATGTCCCGGATACCGCCGATCGTGAAGCCCATGCTCCCTCCAACGGGTCGTCTTCAGTGATGGTTACGACCCGGAGTCTTGCGAACACGCACGGTTGTCGACACCCGTTCGTGGGGGGCGTGAGGCGGTGCGGCCGGTGGTGCAACGTGGCGGCCGCGCTCCCTCGCGCCTCACTGCGCCAGCTCCCGATCTTCCCGCGCCCCAGTCAATCGCGCGGGGTGGCGCGGAGGGCCATTCGGTGGGGTGGCGAATGGTGGCGTTTACCGGAACGGACTCGCGACGCCCGTGATCGTAGGATTACTTTCGGTGCATGAACCCCGGAGGTGCCCACCCGGCGGGTATGCCGGAGGCATGACGCCTCGTCACGTCGGCTGTTTACGCTCCGTCGAGTCGGTGCATCACCGGACAGGAAGCCGCAGGAGGCGGCATTCTGTTGGCGGTTCGCGCACAGCACAGTCGAAATGGGGGCCTTCCAGTGGGCGGCAACGGCAGCGGGAGTGGCAGCGCTGACAAGCGCCCCAACGAGCGGTTGGGTTCATGGTTCCTGCGCAGTGGTTGGTCCAAGGGCGAACTAGCCCGCCAAGTCAACAGGGGCGCGCGGCAGTTGGGCGCCCACCACATCAGTACGGACACCTCCCGGGTGCGCCGCTGGCTCGACGGCGAACAGCCGCGCGAGCCGATCCCGAAAATCCTCTCCGAGCTGTTCTCCGAGCTGTTCGGCTGCGTCGTGGGCATCGAGGACCTCGGGCTGCGCACCGCGCATCAGTCACCGTCCGTATCCGGCGTCGACCTGCCCTGGGCGGGCCCCCAGACCGTCTCGCTGATCAGCGAATTCTCCCGCAGCGACCTGATGTTGGCGCGGCGCGGCTTCCTCGGCACGTCGTTGGCGCTCGCGGCCGGGCCCGCGCTCATCGAGCCGATGCAGCGCTGGCTGGTGCCCGGGCCCGTCGGCCACGAGGGGGCGCGCGCCGTCGCCGCGGAGGCCACCGCGGACCGTTCCCGCCGCGCTTCCCGGCTCTCCCAGCCCGAGCTGGAACTGCTGGAGTCCACGACGATGATGTTCCGCCAGTGGGACGCCCAGTGCGGCGGCGGGCTGCGCCGCAAGGCCGTCGTCGGCCAACTGCACGAGGTCACCGACCTGTTGCAGGAGTCGCATCCGCAGGAGACGTCCCGGCGGCTGTTCAAGGTCGCCGCCGAGCTGGCCGAGCTGGCCGGCTGGATGAGCTACGACATAGGGCTCCAGCCCACCGCGCAGAAGTACTTCGTCCTCGCGCTGCACGCCGCGAAGGAGGCCGGTGACCGCCCCCTGGGCTCGTACGTGCTCTCCAGCATGAGCCGCCAGATGATCCATCTCGGCCGGCCGGACGACGCGTTGGAACTGATCCACCTCGCGCAGTACGGCTCCAGGGAGCAGGCCACCTCCCGTACGACCGCGATGCTGTACGCGATGGAGGCGCGCGCGTACGCGAACGCCGGGCAGCCCGCGAAGTGCAAGCGCGCCGTGAACATGGCCGAGGACGCCTTCGAGGACTGCACTCCGGACGAGGGCGACCCCGACTGGATCCGCTTCTTCTCCGAGGCCGAACTGAACGCGGAGAACGCCCACTCCTTCCGCGACCTCGCCTATGTGGCGGGCCGCAGCCCCACCTACGCGCACCTGGCGTTCCCGAGGATGGAGCGCGCCGTGGAGCTCTTCGGCAAGGACGACGAGCACCAGCGGTCGTACGCGCTCAACCTCATCGGAATGTCCACGGTCCATCTGATGCGGCGCGAGCCCGAGCAGTCCGCCGAACTCGCGGGCCGGGCGCTGAAGATCGCCAAGCGGGTGCGCTCGGAGCGGGTGAACAACCGGCTCCGCAAGACCGTCGACGTGGCGGTCCGCGACTTCGGTGAGGTCGCCGAAGTCGTCGACCTCACGGAGAAACTCGCCGTCGAACTGCCGGACGTGACGGAGGCCGCCGCTCAGGCGATCTGAGGACGGGGGCGGGGCCCTTCGGGGGCGGCGGCCCGCTGGGGCGGTGCCTCGCCGGGGAGGGCAGCGCCCCGCGACCGCCGCCCCCGCCCCCTCCGCACCAGACAGCCGGCCCCCGTCTCTTCGGACTCGTTCGCCCTCGATCCACTGCCGCCGACCGCCCGATCCACCGCCATCGACGGCCCGACTCGCTTCTCCGCCGACCGCCCGACCGGCCTCTGGACTCCGGCCGCGGCGACCACCCCGTACAGCCCGACTCGGCTCCCCCACGCCAGGTCAACCGGGTGATCGCCGCGGTCGGTCTGTTGTGTGGACGGGACCGTAACGGCCGACGCCGCCCGCCGTCCGGTGATTCACCCGCCCGTAACACTCCCGCGCCCTTCGTCACCGCGGTGAAACACGCCCGCGCATCGGCGGAAACCGCGCTGCGACAGCCTCATGGCGTCAGCCGGTCCACCGAGTCCCTGCCCCGCGCGGGCCGCCCGCCCCGAGGAGACGTCCACGTTGAATGGCGCAGATACCGCGTTCGTACTGATCAGTGCGGCGCTCGTGATGCTGATGACACCCGGCCTGGCCTTCTTCTACGGAGGCATGGTGCGGGTGAAGAGCGCGCTCAACATGCTCATGATGTCGTTCATCTCGCTGGGCATCGTCTCCGTGCTGTGGGTGCTCTACGGCTACTCCCTTGCCTTCGGCGAGGACAGCGGCGCCGGGCTGGTCGGCGGCCTCGACCACCTCGGCCTCGCGGGCATCGACGCCGGGACGCTGACCGGTGGGCGGACCGGCATCCCCGTCTTCGCCTTCGCCCTGTTCCAGCTCATGTTCGCGGTGATCACCCCCGCGCTGATGAGCGGGGCGCTCGCGGACCGGGTGAAGTTCAGCGCCTGGTCGCTGTTCATCACGCTGTGGGTCACGGTCGTCTACTTCCCGGTCGCGCACTGGGTGTGGCAGCCGGACGGCTGGCTCTACCAGCTCAAGGTCATCGACTTCGCGGGCGGCACCGCGGTCCATATCAACGCGGGCGTGGGCGGCCTCGCGGCGGTCCTGGTCGTCGGGGCGCGCGTCGGCTTCAAGAAGGACCCGATGCGGCCGCACAGCCTGCCGCTGGTGATGCTGGGCGCGGGGCTGCTGTGGTTCGGCTGGTTCGGCTTCAACGCGGGCTCGGCGCTGGCCGCCGACGGCACGGCCGCCACCATGGCACTCAACACCCAGGTCGCCACCGCCGCGGCGATGCTCGGCTGGCTCGGGTACGAACGCGTGCGGCACGGCGCGTTCACCACGCTGGGCGCCGCCTCCGGGGCCGTCGCGGGGCTGGTCGCCATCACCCCGTCCGGCGCCGCCGTGAACGCGCTGGGCGCGCTCGTCATCGGGGTCGCCGCCGGTACCGCCTGCTCCTGGGCCGTCAGCCTCAAGTACCGGCTGGGATTCGACGATTCGCTGGACGTGGTCGGCGTGCATCTGGTCGGCGGTGTCATCGGCACCCTCCTCGTCGGCGTCCTCGCCGTCGACGGCGTCGGCGGCGCGGCCCAGCTCGGCCGGCAGGCCGCCGGGGCGTTCGCAGTGATGGCGTACTCCTTCACCGTCTCGTGGCTGCTCGCCCGGTTCATCGACCGGGTGATCGGCTTCAGGGCGGCCGAGGACGACGAGATCAGCGGCGTCGACCAGGCGTTCCACGCCGAGGCCGCCTACGACTTCAGCGCGGTGGGCGGCGTCGCGCAGTCCCGCGCCCACGTGCCGGCTCTCGCGCCTGGTGCGTCCGGCGCGGGTGGTGCGCCCGGAGCGGGTGGTGCGCCCGGAGCGGCCATCCGGTCGAAGGGAGAGAAGGACGAGAAGAACGAGAAGGGTACGACGGGCAAGAAGGTGGATGTATGAGGCTCATCACCGCGGTCGTCAAGCCGCACCGGCTCGACGAGGTCAAGGAAGCCCTCCGCTCCGCGGGCGTGCGCGGCCTGACGGTCACTGAGGCGAGTGGCTACGGCCGGCAGCGCGGGCACACCGAGGTCTACCGCGGCGCGGAGTACACCATCGACCTCGTGCCGAAGGTCCGTATCGAGGTGCTCGTCGAGGACGACGATGCCGAGCAGGTCATCGAGGCGATCGTCAAGGCGGCCCGAACGGGCAAGATCGGCGACGGCAAGGTGTGGTCCGTACCCGTGGACACGGCCGTACGGGTCCGTACCGGCGAGCGCGGCCCGGACGCGGTATGAGCGGCTGAGGGACGCGGGCGGCGCACGGGCCGCGGCGCGGGCGGGGCGGCCTCGGGAAGGCCGTGAAGGGGGCGGGACAGGGACGCGGTACGGGTCGACAGGGAGCCGGAAGTGACGGACAGCGTACGGACGAAGACCGGCGGCGACCCGCTGCCCGGCGGCTACGCGGCGGCCCGGCTGCGACTCCTCCACGAGGGATCGACGGCCGGGCCGCCGCGCCGCGCCGCGCTCGCCGCGCTCACCGACCAATGGCTGGGCGCGCTCTTCGGCGCGGCCCCGGGCGCCGCGCTCGTGGCCGTCGGCGGCTACGGGCGCGGTGAACTCTCCCCGCGCAGCGACCTCGACGTCGTGCTGTTGCACGACGGTTCCGCGGACGCGGGACGGATCGCGGCCCTCGCCGACCGCGTCTGGTACCCGGTGTGGGACATGGGCCTCGCGCTCGACCACTCCGTGCGCACCCCCGTCGAGGCGCGCGGGGCGGCGGCCCGCGACCTCAAGGTGCACCTCGGGCTGCTCGACGCCCGGCACCTCGCGGGCGACGCGGAACTGACCGCCGCCCTGCGTGCCACCGCCTACGCCGACTGGCGCGCCCAGGCCCCCAAACGGCTGCCGGAACTCTCCGAACTCTGCGCGGAACGCGCGCGCCGCCACGGCGAGTTGCGGTTCCTGTTGGAGCCCGACCTCAAAGAGGCGCGCGGCGGGCTGCGCGACGCGACCGCGCTGCGGGCCGTCGCCGCCTCCTGGATCGCGGACGCCCCGCGCGAGGGGCTGGAGGAGGCCCGCACCCTGCTGCTGGACACGCGCGACGCGCTGCACCTCGCCACCGGCCGGGCCACGGACCGGCTCGCGCTGCAGGAGCAGGAACAAGTGGCCGCGGACCTCGGCGTGCTGGACGCGGACACCCTGCTGCGGCGGGTGTACGAGGCCGCGCGCGCCGTCTCGTACGCGAGCGACGTGACCTGGCGCGAAGTGGAACGCGTACTGCGGGCCCGCTCCGCGCGGCCCCGGCTGCGCGGACTGCTGGGCGGCCGGGGCGCCGGGGAGGGCGAGCGCAGCCCGCTCGCCGAGGGCGTCGTCGAGCAGGACGGCGAGGCCGTGCTCGCCCGTACCGCGCGGCCCGACCGGGACCCGGTGCTGCCGCTGCGGGCGGCCGCCGCTGCCGCGCTGTCCGGGCTGCCGCTCTCGCCGCACGCGGTCCGCCGGTTCGGCGCGCCCACCGCGGCCGTGCTGCCCGTGCCGTGGCCGGCCGAGGCCCGCGAGGCGCTGGTGACGCTGCTCGGCGCGGGTGAGCCGACCGTCTCGGTCTGGGAGGCCCTCGAAGCCGGGGGCGTCGTCTCCCGGCTGCTCCCGGACTGGGAACGGGTCCGCTGCCGCCCGCAGCGCAACCCGGTGCACCGCTGGACCGTCGACCGTCACCTGATCGAGACGGCCGTACGGGCCGCCGCACTGACCCGCCGCGTCGGCCGCCCCGACCTGCTGCTGGTCGCCGCGCTGCTGCACGACATCGGCAAGGGGTGGCCGGGCGACCACTCCGTCTCGGGCGAGACGATCGCCCGCGACGTGGCCGCGCGCCTGGGGTTCGACTCCGCGGACACCTCCGTCCTGGCCACGCTCGTCCGTCACCATCTGCTGTTGATCGACACGGCCACGCGCCGCGACCTCGACGACCCGGCGACCGTGCGCGCCGTCGGGGAGGCGGTCGGCGGCCCCGGCACCTTGGAGCTGCTGCACGCCCTGACGGAGGCGGACGCGCTCGCCACCGGGCCCGCCGCGTGGAGCACCTGGCGCGGCTCGCTCGTGGCGGACCTGGTCAAGCGCGTCGCGGCGGTCCTGGCGGGCGAACCGGTCGCGGAGCGCGATGAACCGCGGGCGCCGACGGCGGAGCACGAGCGCCTGGCCGTCGAGGCGTGGCGCACGGGCGGGCCCGTCCTGACCCTGTGCACCCGGAGCGAGCGGCAGGAGGGGCCGCAAGGACAGGGGCCGCGGGAGCCGAGTGGGGGCCGTGCCGGTCCCGGGGATGCCGAGCCCGTGCGGGACGACGCCGAAGGGGGCGGGACCGAGGGCGGCGAGCCTGTGGGCGTCGAACTGCTCATCGCCGTGCCCGACCAGCCGGGCGTGCTGCCCGCGGCGGCCGGCGTGCTCGCCCTGCACCGGCTGACCGTACGCGCCGCGGACCTGCGGACCGTGCCCGTACCGGAGGAGCTGTGGGCCGTGCCCGTACCGGAGGGGCCGCGGGCGGTGCCCGTAGGGGAGGACCTGCTGGCTGTCCGCCCGCCGGCCGACCCGGGGGCCCGCCGCGAACCGGCTGATCCGAGGGCCGTCGAGGGGGCGCGGGCGGACGCGGACGCCGTAGCGCCCCGGGCGGAGGTGCTGCTGCTCAGATGGCGGGTGGCCGCCGAGTACGGCTCGCTGCCGCATGCGGTCCGGCTCCGCGACGACCTGGTGCGCGCGCTCGCGGGAAAGCTGGACATCGCGGCCCGGCTGGCGGAGCGGGAGGCCGCATACGGCAAGCGGCGCCGCCGGATGCCCGCGCCGCCCCCGACGGCGACCGTCGTGCCCGACAGCTCGCGGCTCGCGACGGTCGTCGAGGTACGCGCCCAGGACGCCCCCGGCCTGCTGCACCGCATCGGGCGCGCCCTGGAGGACGCCGGGGTCGCGGTCCGCAGCGCCCACGTCTCGACGCTGGGGGCGAACGCGGTGGACGCCTTCTACGTGACCGGTCCGAAGGGCTCCCCGCTGGGCAGCGTGGAGGCCGCCGAACTGGCCCGTACCGTGCAGGGGGCGCTGGGCGGCTGACCGTACCCTGGAGGGCCGGATACCCTTGGGGGCGCGACGTACTCGTCCCCTGACAACAGTCAGGCTCTCGTCCTGGCCACCGGCACGACGAGACCGGCGAACGGCTTCCGACCCGAAGGATCTGCGACCACCGTGTTCGATACCCTCTCCGACCGCCTTGCAGCGACGTTCAAGAGCCTCCGGGGCAAGGGCCGCCTGTCCGAGGCGGACATCGACGCCACCGCGCGTGAGATCCGCATCGCCCTGCTCGAAGCGGACGTGGCGCTGCCCGTCGTCCGCTCCTTCATCAAGCAGGTCAAGGAGCGCGCGGTCGGGGCCGAGGTCTCCCAGGCGCTGAACCCCGCGCAGCAGGTCATCAAGATCGTCAACGAGGAGCTGATCGGCATCCTCGGCGGCGAGACCCGCCGCCTGCGGTTCGCCAAGAACCCGCCGACCGTCATCATGCTCGCCGGCCTCCAGGGCGCCGGCAAGACGACCCTCGCCGGAAAGCTCGGCCACTGGCTCAAGGGCCAGGGGCACGCCCCCCTGCTCGTCGCCTGCGACCTCCAGCGCCCCAACGCCGTCAACCAGCTCTCCGTCGTCGCCGAGCGCGCCGGTGTCGCCATCTACGCGCCGGAGCCGGGCAACGGCATCGGCGACCCGGTCAAGGTCGCGCAGGACTCGATCGAGTTCGCCAAGTCCAAGCAGCACGACATCGTCATCGTCGACACCGCCGGCCGCCTCGGCATCGACCAGGAGCTGATGCGGCAGGCCGCGGACATCCGCGACGCCGTCAAGCCCGACGAGGTGCTGTTCGTCGTCGACGCGATGATCGGCCAGGACGCGGTGAACACCGCGGAGGCGTTCCGCGACGGCGTCGGCTTCGACGGCGTCGTCCTGTCCAAGCTGGACGGCGACGCCCGAGGCGGCGCCGCGCTCTCCATCGCGCACGTCACCGGCCGCCAGATCATGTTCGCCTCCAACGGCGAGAAGCTGGACGACTTCGACGCGTTCCACCCGGACCGCATGGCGTCCCGCATCCTGGGCATGGGCGACATGCTCTCCCTGATCGAGAAGGCCGAGCAGACCTTCAGCCAGCAAGAGGCCGAGCAGATGGCGGCCAAGCTGGCGAAGGGGCCCAAGGAGTTCACGCTCGACGACTTCTTGGCGCAGATGGAGCAGGTCCGCAAGATGGGCTCCATCTCCAAGCTGCTCGGCATGCTGCCCGGCATGGGGCAGATCAAGGACCAGATCAACAACCTCGATGAGAAGGACGTGGACCGCACCGCCGCGATCATCAAGTCGATGACGCCGGGGGAGCGCAAGGACCCGCACATCATCAACGGCTCCCGGCGGGCCCGTATCGCCCGGGGCTCGGGCGTGGACGTGAGCGCGGTCAAGAGCCTCGTGGAGCGCTTCTTCGACGCGCGCAAGATGATGTCGAAGATGGCGCAGGGCGGCGGAATGCCGGGGATGCCGGGCATGCCGGGTACGGGCGGTGGCCCGGGCCGCCAGAAGAAGCAGGCCAAGCAGGCCAAGGGCAAGCGCAAGAGCGGCAACCCGATGAAGCGCAAGGCCGAGGAGCAGGCCGCGGCGGCGCGGCGCGAGGCGGCCGCCCAGGGCGGGCAGCCCGGTCAGCAGGGCGGTGCTTTCGGTCTCCCGGGCGCCGGCCAGGACGCGGGCTCGTTCGAACTCCCCAAGGAGTTCCGGGACATGCTTCCGCCGTCGGACAAGTAAGCGACGGTACGCGCCGTCCATAGCGTTTTCCTCCCCCGTCCCCGCCCCGGCCCTCCGGAGCGAGGGCGGGGGTCGCGCTGTTCATGGCCAAATCGGCTGTGTTGCCTGCGCGGCGCGTGCCGTGGTGAACACCGGGCACCGCGAAGTGCCGCCTGCCGTGACGCGTTACGCGGCGCGTATCGGCGCACCGTTCGCCAGGCCCGACGGGCTCAGGCCCAGGGAGAGCGCCGCGGTGGCGCCCACGTCCGCGAGCGACGCGGCGTCCGGCAGCAGCTCCAGACCGGCCGCCTCGGGGCGGTGGATGAGGACGGGCACGTACTCGCGGGTGTGGAAGGCGTGCCCGATGGTCGGGTCGTTGCCGTGGTCGCCGGTGACGACGAGGCGGTCGCCGGGGGCGTCGAGCAGCGCGATCAGCTCGGCCAGGCCCGCGTCGAGCTGCTCCAGGACCTCGCCGTAGCGCAGCACGTCCTGCTGGTGTCCGGCCAGGTCCGTCTCCTGCACGTTGGCGACGACGAGGCCCGGACCCGGCGTCCGTACGGCTTCCAGGGTGTGGGCGAGCACGTCGGCCGTGGGCACCGCCGGGCGGCGCACGGCGGCGTCGCAGGCGAGGATGTCGGCGGCCTTGCCGACCAGGGTGACGGGGACGCCCGCGCGGGCCGCCAGGTCGGGCAGTTGCCGGGTGTGGTCCAGCGGCGCGCCCAGGTGCTGCACTTCGAGCCCGCCGTTGCGGTAGAAGCCGGTCGCCGGGGTGTCGAGCCCGTACGTGCCGTGCTCGCCGTCCCGTACGAAGCCGGGGAGCGGGCCGTCGGCGTGGCCGCCGACCGCGATGACGCGGGCCACGGGCGCGACGGCGCGGACCGTGCGGGCGATGGACAGGATGTGGTCGAAGGGGAAGTCGTCGAGGCTCCCGGAGGCGTTCCAATTGATGCCGGGGTCGGCCTCCAGGTTGTCGTGGACGAGGACGCACCCGTCGACGACGAGCAGCGGCCTGCCGTTCAGCTCCGCCACCCGGTGGCCCGCCGCCTCCAGCGCGGCGCGCACCTCGTCGAGGTGTTCGCCGAGGCGCGCCACGGTGACCTTGCTGAAGTCGGCGCCCATCATCGTCTGGTGGCCCGCGTAGGTGTCCGCGCCGGGGTAGCCGAGCGCGGCCCGGCCGACGGCGACCGGCAGCCGGGTGGTGCGCACGAGGTCCCGGTGCCCGTGGATCAGGCCGAGGCCGAGCGCGCCGAGGGACGGCAGGCGCAGCGGGCGGCCCAGCTTCTCGCGGCAGCGGTCGAGGATGTGGCCGCAGGTGTCGGCCGCGATGTCGCCGGGGCGCAGCGCGCCCGCGTCGGGCATCGCGCCGATGCCGAATCCGTCGATGACGACGATGACGGTCTTGCTCATGTCGGTGCCTTTCAGAACGCTCGGTGCCGTTCGGCGCGCTCGGTGCCGCTCAGTACGCTCGGTGCCCTTCGACGGCCGCGGTGCCTTTCAGTAGGCGCGGCCCAGCGGGTCGTACAGGCCGGTCAGCCGCGGCGCGCCGGAGGACAGGCCGGAGACGACGGCCACGGTGCTGCGGGTGACGAAGATCTGGGTGCGGAAGGCGAGGACGGCGGTGTCGCCGGCGCGTACGTCCTGGCCGGGTGCGGGGGCCTCCAGCAGGCGGTAGTAGTCGATGTTCTCGGCGGGCGCGTCCTGGACGGGCAGCCGGAGCCCGGTGCGCGGCAGCAGGGCCTCCTTGACGCCGGAACGCGCGTAGAAACCGCCGCCGAACAGGGCGGGCCGGCCGTCCGCGAGGGTGTGGGCGACCTCGCTGACGTAGACGTACGCGGGGATCTCCGGTTGGTGCGGGTCCACGGCGTGCAGCGGCGTGGTGCCGGTGAGGGAGTGGCCCGGCTCGCCGTGTGTGGCGCCGAGCTCGGCGAGCATCGGCAGGGTGGCCATGGAGGTGGCGCTGGGGGCGCTGAGCGCCAGGCCCGAGTGGCCGCGGGCGGCCAGGGCCTGCCGTGCCTTGAGAGCGAGCTCGAAATTGGGCGTGGGCCGGGGCAGGGAGTCCGCCGGGTCGCACAGGACGCAGGGGAACGCGGTCACGCCCGCGATCCGCACGCCCGGCAGCCGCTCCGCCTCCGCCGCGAAGGCGTCCAGCCCATCGAGCGGGACACCGCCTTCCTGCCCGGGGTAGACGGAGCCCTCGGCGCCCTCCAGCCGGATCAGGATGTCCTGGACGAAGCCGAGCCGGCCGGCGGCCTCGGAGACGGCACGGGCGTTGTCGAGGTCGTACACCGTGACGGTCTCGGGCCGCCAGGCGAGCATCTCCGGGAGGGCGCGGCGCGGGATCTGCGCCAGGTGGCCGAGGTTCCCGGCCCGGGCCCCGGCGGCATGCAGCACGCGCGCCTCGGGCGGCTCGATGGCGGCGAACTTGGGGATGTGCCGGGCGATGGCGCGGATCAGCTCGGGGTTGCGGCCGATCTGCTTGACCACGAACCAGAGGTTGAGGCCGACGCGCTCGGCCTCGGCGGCCAGCATCGCGGCATTGGCCTCGACGGCGTCGAGGTCGACCACGTACGTGTTGGGCGGGACCTCCCCGGACTGGTGCAACGCGGTCGCGGCGTCGGCCAGTCGAGGGTTGCGGGTGAGGACGGTGTCGAGGAACACGGTCAATCCTTGAGTTCGCGAGAGTGGTGCGCGTCGCGCGGGATGTCCCGCAGGGCACGGCGGAGGATGTCGATCACGAGGTCCGCGCCGGCCCGCATCGGGTTGATGCGCACCGTCCAGTCGGCCAGCTCCGGGGCGTCGTCGAGCGACGAGCTGGACATCCGGTAGAAGAGCGGGGCCACCTCGTAACGGGAGTTCGAACCGACGGGGTACGGGGCCGCGCCGTACCGCGCGGCGGCCGCGGGCAGGTCGCGCGCGACGGGCCGGTCGAGGCGTACGAGCAGGCAGCGGTCCTGCGCGTTGGCGATACGGACCTCCGCCACGCCCGCCACCTCGCCCGCGGCCAGCCGCTCGGCGACCTCCGCCCCGACTCTCGACTGCACGGACCACATCACGGGCACGTGGGTGAGGGCTCTGAGCGCGTCCAGCGCCTGGTGGCCCTGGACCTGGCCGCCGCCCGAGTAGTTGTCGGCCCGCACCCGCTCGACGACGTCGCGCGCGCCCACCACGACGCCGACGCCTTCCGGGCCGTGCAGTTTGAAGAGCGAGAAGCAGGAGGCGTCGGCGCCCAGCTCCACCCCGCTCTCGGGGACCCGCATGACCGCGTAGTTGTCGTCCACGATGGTGCGCACCCCGGCGGCGCGGCAGGCGGCCAGCACCCCGCCCGGGTCGTAGGAGTCGGCGAGCCGCTGCCGGGTGTGCTGCACATAGGCCCACCGGAAGCGGCCGGAGGCCAACGCGTCGGCCAGCGCCGCCGGGTCGTTGAAGTCGACCTCCACGGTCTCCACCCCGAGTCCGCGCAGGGTGACTTCGGTGGTGCGGTAGACGGGCGCGCGGTGGATCAGCAGCGGGGCGCCCGCGCTGACGGCCCCGTTGAGCGCGGCGCGGATCGCCCCGGTGCCGGCGCCCTGGACGAACGCGGCGTCCTCGGCCCCGAAGTAGTCGGTGAGGACCGCTTCGACCCGCGCGGTGGTGCGCGGCCGGCCGAGGCCCGGTACGACGCCCGCGTCCGCCTCGAAGAGCTGCGCCCCCTCGAAGTGCCGGGCGGTGCACTCGATCAGCCGGAACTGCTTGGCGACCGCCTTGTCGAGGGGGACCGTCGCCAGCGGGAAGGTCTGCGGCAGTACCGCGTTCATCTCAGAACTCCTCCGTGGTCGAGCCGGTCAGGAAGCGCACCGCGTTGCGGCGGGTCATCAGGTCGATCAGACCGTCGTCGAGCCCGGCGGCCCGCGCCTTGGGCAGGAAGGAGCGGAACAGGTGCCCGTAGCCCTGGCCGCCCTCGCTCTCCAGATAGCCGTGGCGCGAGATGTCGCAACTGAGCAGTACGCGGTCGGCGTGCCCGGCCTCCACCAGCGCGAGCAGCAGCCGCAGCCGCGTGTCGTCGCTCTGATAGCTCTCCTTGCCCACCGTGTCGAAGGCGACGTACGCTCCCGCCGCCGCCAGCTCCCGGTGGACCGCCGGGTCGTCCAGCAGGTCCTGGTGGCCGACGCAGACCCGGTGCGCGGGCAGCCCGGCGCCCGTCAGCAGCTCCAGTTGGGCGAGCCCGCCGTGGCCGAGCTGGGCGTGGGTGGCCAGGGACAGCCCCGTGGCGACGGCGGCGCGGGCGGAGGCCAGCAGGGTGCGCCTCTCGGCGGGGCTCGGACGGTCGCCGTGGCTTCCGACCTCGCCGATCAGCCCCGGCCGAATGCCGCTCGCCCCGAACCCGTCCTCGATCTCGCGGACGAGCGTCTCGGTCAGCTCGGCCGGCCCGGCCGCGCCCACTTCGCTCGGGTGGAACGGCTCGTAGTACCAGCCGGTGGCCGCGACGACCGCGACGCCGGACCGCTCGGAGATACGGGCCAGGGCGTCGGGGTCACGGCCCATGCCCCGGCAGGTCTGCTCGATGACGAGCGACAGCGCGAACTCCTCGCGCAGCGCCGCCAGTTCCGCGGTCACCGGCCCGGCGTGCTCCGCCGGGCTGAGGACCGCCGCGCGGTCGGCGTCCCGGCTGAGGTCGAGGACGAGGTGTTCGTGGGTGAGGACGGGGCCTTGGATGTCGGTGGGGGAGAGGGGGCCGGTGACGGTTTGGAGGTGGTTCATGAAAGCTGTGCCTTCCTGGCGAGGGGCCCTGTCGTCATCCCTTGACGGGGGTGAACAGGTTCAGCCAGTACAGGAGGTTGAGGATGATGCCGCCGACGATGACCGCGGCGGGGGCCGCCGCCATCCGGACCACGATCCGGCCCATCGCCTCGTTGAGCATGTAGAGCCCGCCGACTATGAGGATGCCGAGGCCGCCGCCCATGGCGTTCGCCGCCATCAGGGAGCCGAAGAGGATCGCGAGCCCCAGGGTCTCGGAGATCGCGCTGCGCAGGTGCTCGGAGGAGTCGCGGACGGACGGCAGCTTGCCCAGCACCCTGCCGATCCAGGACAGGGCCAGCACCTCGCAGGCGAAGACGAGCGCGCCGACGATGACCGCGAGCCAGGGGTTCGGGAGCAGGTAGCCGATCGGGTAGACGAGGGTGAAGCCGGCGATGCCGTACGCGCCGGAGGCGAGCGCGGTGGTCGCGATCAGCGGGATGAAGCCGAAGACCCGGTAGAAGTCGACCTGGGCGGCGCCGCTGTAGTCGCCCTTGGCGATGAGGAAGCTGGTGGCCTCGCCGCCGCCGAAGATGTGCATCTGCGCCAGCAGACAGACGCCCGCGCCGAGCACCATGAACAGCGGCAGGTACTTGCGCAGCCGGGCCGCGCTCGCGCTGAACAGCGAGGCCATCGGGTCCTCCGCCGCCTCATCGGCCCCCGTGTCCGTATCCGTGCCCTTGCCCTTGCCCGTGTCCGCGGCCGCGGCCTCGGCCGCCGCGGCACGGTCCGCCTTCCGCTGCCGCATGTCCTTGTCGATCGCGAAGCCGATCAGCATCAGCACGCCGACGGCCATGGCCAGGGCGCCCGCGAACATGTTGGGCCAGAGCTTCATCGTCATGACGACGAGCGCCAGCTCGACGACGCCCGCGATACCGCCGCGCACCTTGCCGAACTGCTTGGTGATGGCGAGGACGGGGAAGAGCGCGAAGAGGAAGAGGATCGGCGTCGACATCTGCTGCATGGCGGTGATGAAGTCGACGGGCAGGTCATGCGCGACGTTGTTCGCGCCGTTCAGCCCGAAGACGATGACCGCGCCCCAGGCGCCGCCGAGAATCGGGGCGAGCCACTTCTTCGGCGACAGGATGCCGAGGATGTCCGTGGGCAGGAAGACCAGCCAGGGGTTCAGCACGCCCGTGGACAGCGCCATCGGCGCGCCGAGGCCGAAGATGAAGCCCGCCGACAGCCCGAACGACACCGCGGTCATGGCGCTGCGCGTCGACCGCCCCTGGATGAAGTCGAGCATGAAGGGGCGGGCGCCGTCGTTGAAGACGGCAAGCGCCATGTGCGAGATGAGCGCGGTCAGCGCGCACAGGACGATGACGGTCAGCTCTTGCGGCAGCGTGAAGCTGAGGCCGTGGCTCGCGGCGGCGAGGGTCGTACTCACAGGTCACTCCTTTGTGCCCCGGTGTTCCGGCAGGTGTTTCTCCCGGCGTCCCGGTGTCCTTGGGTCAGCCGCGGGCCGCGATGGCGCGGGCCATGACGGGGGCCACCAGGTCGATCTGGTCGATGGCGAAGCCGAAGACCTTCTTGCCCTCGGCGAGCAGGCCGTTGACGTCGTCCTCGGTGGGGACGGTGCGGCCGAAGGTGTGGCAGGCGTCCTTGCCCATGAGGCCGACGAGGACGCCGAGGGAGGCGCCGGCCCCCGTGTGGCAGGTGCCGAGGAAGTAGTCGGCCTGGCCGGCGCGGAGCTTCATCGCGGCGTCCATGTCGCTGGAGACGGTGATCTCGACGCCGTCGAGAGCGAGCTTCTTGACGGTCTCCGCGACCTCGACCTTGCCGACGCCGCCGGTGAGGATCTTCGTCATGACTGGGGCCTTCTCTCTGCTGATGGTGTGCGTTCGGACGGTCAGGAAGCGGGGGAGTGCTGGGCGAGCACGGCGAGGTGCATACCGAGGAAGTTGATCTCGGACTCCGGGAGCGGGGCGCCCAGCACCCGCTTGGCGCGGGCGGAGATGGCGTGGGCCCGGTCGACGGCGTCGGGGTGCCCGGCCAGCTCGGCGGCCACCTGGTCGTCGGTGAGGAACTGCTCGATCGGCTCCCCGTCCAGCAGCCGGGTGAGGGCCATCATCAGATGGCTGGTGAGCATCCCGGCGGTGTCCTCGGTGACGGTGCGGCCCTCGGAGGAGAGGGCCCGCAGCTCACTGGTCACGAAGTCGGCCACCTCGGGCCGTACCTGACCGCTCTCGCGGAAGAGCTGGATGCGGAGGGCGAGCTTGTCATCCATGGTCATCCTTTCCACAAATTCGACAGTAACCAGGATTTTGGATTTTCGGGAGTGACTTAAGTCCCGATTCGTACGATCGAGGGCGGCAGCGGACACGCGATCACCCGGCTATCTTGATCGGGGTGAACAGATGGGCCCAGCTCGCGAGGTTCAGCATGATGCCGACCAGGATCACGGCACACGGCGCCGCCGCCAGCCGCATGACGGGCCGCCCCATGGCCTCGTTCAGCACATAGAGCCCGCCGACCAGCGCCACCCCGACCCCGCCGCCCATATGCATCCCGGCCAGGATCGAGCCGAACAGCACGGCGATCTCCAGAACCTGGTTGATGGCGTTGCGGATGTGGTCGGAGGCGTCCTGCATGGACGGCACCTTCGCGAAGAGCCGGCCGAGCTGGGAGAGCGCCAGGACCTCCACGCCGAAGACCACCACCCCGGCCACGCCGCCGACCAGCAGGTTCGGCGCCGCTATATAACCCGCCGCGTACACGAAGTTCATGCCGTTGGTGGCGTAGACGCCGGAGGCCAGCGAGGTCAGGCCGATCAGCGGGATGAAGCCGAAGGTGCGGTAGAAGTCGATCTGCGCCGCATTGCCCATGTCTCCCTTCTGCACGATGTAACTCGTCGCCTCGCCGCCCGCGAACACCCCGGTAGCGCAGAGCGCGCCCGTCAGCCCGCCGAGCAGCAGCAGCCACGGCAGATACTTGCGCAGCCGCCTCGCGTTCTCCCCGAAGAGCGAGTCGGCCGCCGACGTGTCGACCACGGGCAACTCCTCACCCCTCGCGGCGGCCTCCGCCCGCGCCGTGCGCCGGTTGACGACGTCGCGCCGTACCGCGAAGGCGACCAGCATGGCCATGCCCACGGCCATCGCCAGCGCTCCCGGGAAGAGGCTCTTCCAGAAGTACGCCGTGGCCAGCATGATCAGGCCCTCGACGGCGAAGGCGATCCCGCCGCGCGCCTTGCCGAACTGGTAGGCGATGGCCACGGCCGGGAAGAAGGCGAAGAGATACATCACCGGGTCGGACAGCGCCTGCATCGCGGTGAGGAAGTCCACCGGCAGCGCCTGCGCGGCGTCCGTGGCACCCGCGAGACCGAATATCACCAGCAGCGCCCAGGCCGCGCCCAGCACCGGGGCGAGCCACCGCCGCGGCGCCAGCAGGCCGAGGATGTCGGTCGGCAGGAAGAGCAGCCAGGGGTTGAGCACACCGGTCGAGAAGGCCATCGGCGCGCCGAGCCCGAAGATGAAGCCGGAGGAGAGGCTGAAGGCGATGGTCGCGATCTCGCGCCGCTTCATCCGCCCCTGGCGGTAGTCGAGCATGAACGGCCGTACGCCGTCGTGGAAGACGGCCACCGCCATGTTCACCAGCAGCGCCGAGAGCGCGCAGATGACGACGGTCAGAACGATCTGCGTGGGGGAGAGGCTCAGTGAGTGGTGCCCACCGGCGGCGAGTGCCACCGCCCCCGGCCCTTGGTCGTACATAGGGGTCTGCTTTCAGCCGTGCGGATGGTCAAGCAGTGCGGATGGTCAGTAGGAGGGGATGCGCTCACCGCGCAGCACCTCGCTCTGCGATGTGGTGATGACCGACAGATCGAGCGCCTCCCGCACGGCGGTCAGCGCCGCCGCCCCCGCCGCGCGGCCGATGATGGCGGCGCTGGAGTTGCGCAGCGACAGATCCCGGGTGATCTCGTCCCCGAGCGGCAATATGTCGACCGAAGCGCCGAGTTGGCCATGCGGCACCTCGTCGAGGTTCCACACGGTGGCGTCCAACTGATCGCTCGCGAAGAGGTCGCCCAACTGCATGTACGAGGTCTCGACCCACTCGATGTCCGTGCGGCCCGCGAAGGCGCGCTCCGTGAGCATCCGCTGGTCCTCGGAGGAGTGGTCGATCGCGACGCGCAGCCGCTGCTCCAGCGAGGTGCCGTGGCGCAGCAGCATGCCGTGCGCGCCGACGTACGTGGCCGGACCCAGGTCCGCGACCAGCTCCAGCGGATGTTCCTCGATGAGCCGGTCGGCGGCGAAGCGGGAGAGGACGACGAGGTCGACCTTGTCCTCCAGCAGGGCGGCTGCGCGGGCGCTGGCACCGCGCATGAAGGTGATCGCGAAGGGCGCGCCGGCGTCTTCGAAGGCGTCCCGCAGGCCGGTGGCCAGGCCCTCGTAGCGCCGCGAGTAGGGCAGGGGCATCGCCGCGAGGAGGGTGCCGAGGCCGGCCAGCCGCCACAGTATGGTCCGGTCGGCCCGTACCAGGAAGGTGCCGAGGTGGCCGCGGGCGACCGTCTCGATCGCGCCCGCCTCCTCCAGCATCTGCAGCGCCGCCTGAACGGTGCCGTTGCCGACGCCGAGCTCTCCGGCGAAGTCGCGGACGCGGGGCAGCCGGGTGTCCTGCTCGTGGTTGAGCAGCAGGGCCGCGAGCTGCCGGGCAGCCAGGCCATTGCGGGTCAGGAACCGCTCATCAATCCCGTTCACGCATACGACAGTAACCAGGATTCTGGATATTGACAAGGGGTCCGGAGATGCACTTCGTGATGCTCCGATTAGTGTGATTTCTCCGAGGCGGTCGCGGCGGCAGGGTCCGACGGCAGGGCTCTGGCAGAAGGAGACCAGGAGTGAGCAACCCCGTACCCCCGCGTGGCAACCCCGATCAGCCCTGGCGGGCCGAGGGCACGCCGCCAGCACCGGGGCCGAAGCGCAAGATGCCCGGCGGCTGGGGCCGGCTGGTCCTCACCGCCATCGCCGTCTTCCTGATCACCGACGTCCTGCTCTCCTTCTTCGGCGGCAGCGACACCAAGTCGATCTCGTACACGGAGTTCAGCAACCAGCTCAACGCCGACAACATCGCCAAGCTCTACTCCAAGGGCGAGTCGATCCAGGGCGAACTCAAGGCGAAGAAGCCCATTCCGGATGGCAAGGGCGACTACACGCAGTTCGAGACCCAGCGCCCGGCCTTCGCCAACGACAAGCTCTGGGAGACCCTGGCCAAGAACAAGGTCACCGTCACCGCCGAGCCGGTCGTCAAGGAACGCAGCTTCCTCTACAACCTGCTGATCTCCCTCGCGCCCATGCTGCTGCTGGTGGTCCTCTGGATCTTCATCGCCCGCAGGATGCGCGGCGCCATGGGCGGCGGAATGGGCGGCTTCGGCCGCAAGGCCCCGCCCAAGCCCGTGGTGCCCGAAGAGGGCAAGCGCACCACCTTCGAGGACGTCGCCGGCATCGACGAGGTCGAGGCCGAACTCACCGAGATCGTCGACTTCCTCAAGAACCCCGACGCCTACCGCAGGCTCGGCGCCCGGATGCCCGGCGGCGTCCTGCTCGCCGGGCCGCCCGGCACCGGCAAGACGCTCCTCGCCCGCGCCGTCGCGGGCGAGGCCGGCGTGCCCTTCTTCTCCGCCTCCGCCTCCGAGTTCATCGAGATGATCGTCGGCGTCGGCGCCGGCCGGGTCCGGGAGCTGTTCGCCGAGGCCCGCAAGGTCGCCCCCTCGATCATCTTCATCGACGAGATCGACACCATCGGCCGGGCCCGCGGTGGCGGCGGCATGGGCGGCCACGACGAGCGCGAGCAGACCCTCAACCAGATCCTCACCGAGATGGACGGCTTCTCCGGCTCCGAAGGCGTCGTCGTCATCGCCGCCACCAACCGCGCGGACATCCTCGACAAGGCCCTCACCCGCCCCGGCCGCTTCGACCGCACCGTCACCGTCAGCCCGCCGGACCGTGACGGCCGCGAAGCGATCCTGCGCATCCACACCCGCCGCATCCCGCTCGCCGACGACGTGGACCTCGCCCAGGTCGCCCGTACGACCCCCGGCATGACCGGAGCCGACCTGGCCAACCTCGCCAACGAAGCGGCGCTCCTCGCCGTCAAGCGCAAACAGTCGGTCGTCGGCCCCGCCGAGTTCTCCGACGCCCTGGAGAAGGTCCAGCTCGGCGCCGAACGGCCCTTGGTGATGCCCGCGGAGGAACGGCGCCGCACCGCCTTCCACGAGAGCGGCCACGCCCTGCTCGGCATGCTCCAGCCCGGCGCCGACCCCGTCCGCAAGATCACCATCGTGCCCCGCGGCAGGGCGCTCGGCGTCACCCTCTCCACCCCCGACGCCGACCGCTACGCCTACACCGAGGAGTACCTGCGCGGACGGATCATCGGCGCGCTCGGCGGCATGGCGGCCGAGCAGACCGTCTTCGGAGTGATCACCACCGGCGCCGAGAACGACCTGGAGCAGGTCACCGGGATCGTCCGCGGCATGGTCGGCCGCTGGGGGATGAGCGAGCGCGTGGGCCGCCTCACGGCCATCCCCAGCGACGCCCAGCAGGCGTACGGGCTCTCCGCCGCCCCCGCCACCCTGGACGCCGTCGACAACGAGATGCGGCGCATCGTCGACGACTGCTACGAGGAGGCGTGCCGCCTGCTGACCGAGCACCGGGCGCAGCTCGACGCCCTGGCCGAGGCGCTGCTCGCCAACGAGACCCTGGAGGAGGATGAGGCGTACCGCGTCGCCGGGATCACCCGTCTCGACAAGCCCGTGGGCTGACGAGGACCCCGGCGGCCCGGCGTACCGCCATCCGGACCAGGGCCGATCAGACCAGGGCGATCAGGTAACGGAAGACATTGGGCATCCAGACCGTGCCGTCCTCCCGCAGATACGGGTGGAGCGACTCGGTCAGCTCCTTCACCACCTGCGCCTGGTCGGTCGCCCGCGCCGCCGCGTCGAACGCGCCCGTGGAGAGCAGGCCCCGTACCGCGCAGTCCATGTCCGCGTAACCGAACGGGCACGCCACCCGCCCCGAACCGGCCGGGCGCAGCCCCGCCAGACGGGCCAGGTTCTCCAGGTCGTCCCGGCCGCTCGGCCGCCACCGCGCGGGCGCGCACATGGGGTCCGCCAGCCGGGCCGCGACCCGCAGCGCCCCAGACGTCGAGCACCGCTCCTGGGGGCCCCACCCGGCCAGTACGACCGGGGAGCCCCGCTCCGCGCGAGCCGCCGCCTCCGCGAGCGCAGTCGACATGGTCCGGGCGCTGCCGCCCGCGCAGTACAAAGGGTCGAAGGCGGTCACCATATTGAAGGCTGCCCCGCTCGGGTCCGTGACGCATCCGGGACCGCCGTGCCCCAGGCGCGTACCGTCCGCCGGCGTGCGCTCCGGGAGCAGCCGCTGCCGGGCCAGCTCCAGCCGCCGGTCGTCCGGGTCGACCCCGCTCACCGTCGCGCCCCGCGCCGCCGCCATCAGCAGCGCCAGCCCGGAGCCGCAGCCCAGGCTGAGCAGCCGGGTCCCGGACCCCACCTCCAGCCGTTCGTAGACCGCCTCGTAGAGCGGTACCAGCATCCTTTCCTGGATCTCGGCCCAGTCACGGGCCCGCTCCTGGGGTGCGCGAAAGTCCTGGTGATGCCGCCGCACGAGCGTGGATGTCATCGAAAGCGCCCCAATCCGCCGAGAGACGTGATGTATTCAAGATTCGCCGCCCCCGTGTACGCCGTCGTGCGCGCAGTTGTGGAACACCCCCGTATGCCAGGGAACTCCGCATCCGCCGACTCGTCCAGTGGGGGATGCCCCCCTGGGAGCGATTCACGCTCTGTCGCGGGTGCCCCGTACCATTCCCGCCATGGCAAAGGCTCCCGTTCTCACCCCTCAGGCGGATGACTTCCCCCGCTGGTACCAGGACCTGATCAACAAGGCCGAGCTGGCGGACAACGGACCGGTGCGCGGCACCATGGTCATCCGACCGTACGGGTACGGGATCTGGGAGCGCATGCAGCAGAGCATGGACGCGCGCATCAAGGACGCCGGCGCCCAGAACGCGTACTTCCCGCTGCTCATCCCGCAGTCCTACCTGACGAAGGAAGCCGAGCACGTCGAGGGCTTCGCGCCCGAGCTGGCCGTCGTCACGCACGGTGGCGGCAAGGAGCTGGAAGAGCCGGTCGTCATCCGGCCCACCTCGGAAACGATCATCAACGAGTACTTCTCGAAGTGGGTGCAGAGCTACCGCGACCTCCCCCTGCTGATCAACCAATGGGCCAACGTCGTGCGCTGGGAACTCCGTCCGCGCCTCTTCCTGCGGACGAGTGAATTCCTCTGGCAGGAGGGCCACACCGCGCACGCCACCTACGAGGACGCCCGGGACTTCGCGGCCCTCATCCACCGCCGGGTCTACGCGGACTTCATGGAGAACGTCCTCGCCATGGACGTCGTCCTCGGCCGCAAGACGCCCAAGGAGCGCTTCGCGGGCGCCATCAACACCCTGACCCTCGAAGGCATGATGGGCGACGGGAAGGCCCTCCAGATGGGGACGAGCCACGAGCTCGGCCAGAACTTCGCCAAGGCGTTCAACACCCAGTACCTCTCCAAGGACGGGCACCAGGAGCACGTCTGGCAGACCTCCTGGGGCTCCACCACCCGCATGGTCGGCGCCATGGTGATGATGCACGGCGACGACAACGGACTGCGGGTGCCGCCGCGCCTCGCCCCCGTCCAGGCCGTCGTCCTCGCGATCAAGGGCGACGAGGCCGTCGCCAAGGTCCGCGAGATCGGCGACCTGCTGGCTGCCGCGGGCATCCGCGTCCAGGTCGACGACCGCGTCGACACCCCCTTCGGGCGCCGCGCGGTCGACTGGGAGCTCAAGGGCGTGCCCGTACGCATCGAGGTCGGCCCGCGCGATCTGGAGAACGGCACCGCGATGCTCGCCCGCCGCGTTCCGGGCGGCAAGGAGCCCGTACGCCTGGAGGGGCTGGCCGATCTGCTCCCGAAGATCCTCGAAGAGGACCAGGAGACGCTGCTGCGCCAGTCGCGGGAGCGCCGGGAGTCCCGTACGGCCGAGGTGACGACCGTCGCGGAGGCGGCCGAGGTGGCGGCCGGCGGCGGCTGGGCGCGCATCCCGTGGGCCGATCTGGGCCCGGCGGGCGAGGCGGCCCTCGCCGAGCAGGCGGCGTCCGTGCGGTGCCTGGTGGCCGAGGACGGGTCGGTGCCGGACGCGGACGACGCCCCGGGTACTGTCGCCATCGTCGCGCGCGCCTACTGAGACTCCGGCCCTACCCGGGGTTACGTCCCGGCTTGGGAACGGGTGCGCGACTTCTCCGCACATGGGCGCGCCCGCCCTCGTCGGGACGCATGAGCGTGAACTGACTGGTACGTGCAAATTATTTGGGATGGCCCGGTATCGGAACACCGGGCCATCCCGGCTCGTTGTCACGACGTGAGCACGACACCGCCTGTTCTCGCCGCCGAACTGGCGCTCGCCTGGGCCGACATTCAACGGCACCACCCCGAGCTGCCGGACCTGGCCGCGCCCGAATCCCTGATCGGAGAGTCCTCGTCCGCCTGTGGCGCGGAGCTCTCCTTCGAACGGCTGCTGCATGAGGCAGTCCACGGCATCGCCGCCGCCCGCGGCGTCCGCGACACCTCACGCGCCGGCCGCTACCACAACCGCCGATTCCTGGCGATCGCCGAGGAGTTGGGCCTGGACCACTCCGAGGAGCCGCATCCCAGCAGCGGTTTCTCGCTGGTCGTGCTCAACCCCGAGGCCCGAAAGCGCTACCGCCCGACCATCGAGAGACTCCAGCGCGCGCTCAAGGCCCACACCGTCGCCACCACCGCCGACACCTCCCGTACGTTCCGGGGACCCGCCGCCCGGCACGGCTCGTCCGGCGGCGGGGTGCGAGTGAAGGCCGTGTGCGACTGCGGCCGGAATGTCCGTGTGGTGCCATCGGTGCTGGCGCAGGCGCCGATCATGTGCGGCGGCTGCGGACAGCCGTTCCGCATCCCCGAGGCACTGGCGGTCGGCTGATCGGCCGCCGTGTGGCAGAATGGACAGCTGTACTCGACAGTCGCACAGGATCCCTCTCTCCTCCGGCTGACGCGTCCATCGGGCAGATCGGGTACCGCAACCCCACGTGGCATCTCGTTGTGCCCAACCACGTCAAGACCAGGAGACACCACTTCCGTGGCAGTCAAGATCAAGTTGAAGCGTCTGGGCAAGATCCGTTCGCCTCACTACCGCATCGTCGTCGCCGACTCCCGCACCCGCCGTGACGGCCGGGCCATCGAGGAGATCGGCCTGTACCACCCGGTCCAGAACCCGTCGCGCATCGAGGTCGACTCGGAGCGGGCTCAGTACTGGCTCGGCGTCGGCGCGCAGCCGACCGAGCCCGTCATGGCCATCCTCAAGGTGACCGGCGACTGGCAGAAGTTCAAGGGCCTGCCCGCCCCGGCCCCGATGCTGGTCGCCGAGCCGAAGGCCGACAAGCGCGCCCTCTTCGAGGCCGCCGCCAAGAGCTCCGGCGACGAGCCGAAGGGTGAGGCGATCACCCCGAAGGCGAAGAAGTCGGAGAAGAAGGACGAGGCGGCCGAGGCCACCGCGTCCACCGAGTCGACCGAGGCCTGAGGATGCTCGAGGAAGCCCTCGAGCATTTGGTGAAGGGCATCGTCGACAACCCCGACGACGTACAGGTCGCCTCGCGCGTCCTGCGCCGCGGGCGCGTTCTGGAGGTCCGGGTGCACCCCGACGACCTCGGCAAGGTGATCGGCCGCAACGGCCGTACCGCGCGTGCCCTGCGCACCGTCGTAGGGGCGCTCGGTGGCCGCGGCATCCGCGTCGACCTCGTCGACGTGGACCAGGTCCACTGAGCAGCGATACAGCACCGGCATGGGCCGGGGGAGGCTTCGGCCGCCCCCGGCCTTTGTCGGCAGCGACCAAGAAACGAGCAACCGCGACGGCGCGCGGCCACGGCCGCCGGAGCGGTCGCGGCCCGGCCGCACGGAGGAGACAGGCACAGTGCAGCTCGTAGTCGGCAGGATCGGCCGCGCCCACGGCATCAAGGGCGAGGTCACGGTGGAGGTGCGTACGGACGAGCCGGAACTGCGGCTCGGCCCCGGCGCCGTACTGGCCACGGACCCGGCCGCCGCCGGTCCGCTGACCATCGAGGCCGGGCGGGTGCACAGCGGCCGGCTGCTGCTGCGCTTCGCGGGCGTCACCGACCGTACGGGCGCCGAGGCCCTGCGCAACACGCTCCTGATCGCGGAGGTCGACCCCGAGGAGGTCCCGGAGGACCCCGAGGAGTTCTACGACCACCAGCTCATGGACCTCGACGTCGTCACCGTCGACGGCACCGAGGTCGGCCGTATCACCGAGATCTCCCACCTGCCCTCCCAGGACCTCTTCATCGTCGAGCGGCCCGACGGCAGCGAGGTGATGATCCCCTTCGTCGCCGAGATCGTCCCGGAGATCGACCTGGAGGCGCAGCGGGCCGTCATCGACCCGCCTCCCGGACTGATCGACGACAGCCGCGCCGAGATCGCGAGCGCCCGGGAGGCCGGACAGGGCCCCCGGGACGCCGATCAGGACGACTCGGACGCCAAGCAGGGCGACGCCTGATGCGCCTCGACGTCATCACGATCTTCCCGGAGTACCTGGAGCCGCTGAACGTCTCGCTGGTCGGCAAGGCGCGCGCCCGGGGGCAGCTCGACGTACGGGTGCACGATCTGCGCGACTGGACGCACGACCGGCACAACACCGTCGACGACAGCCCGTACGGCGGCGGCCCCGGCATGGTCATGAAGCCCGAGCCCTGGGGCGAGGCCCTGGACGCCGTCATCGAGTCGGGCGCCGACGACGCGCGGCCCACCCTGGTCGTCCCGACCCCCAGCGGGGTGCCCTTCACCCAGCAGCTCGCGGTGGAGCTCTCCGAGCGGCCCTGGCTGGTCTTCACCCCGGCCCGCTACGAAGGCATCGACCGCCGCGTCATGGCCGAGTACGGCGAGCGGTTCGACGTGCGCGAGGTCTCCATCGGCGACTACGTGCTCGCGGGCGGCGAGGCCCCGGTCCTCGTGATGGTCGAGGCCATCGCCAGACTGCTGCCGGGCGTCCTGGGCAACGCCGAATCGCACCGCGACGACTCCTTCGCCCCCGGGGCGATGGCCGACCTCCTGGAAGGGCCCGTCTACACCAAGCCGCCCGAATGGCGCGGCCACGGCATCCCCGACGTCCTGATCAGCGGCCACCACGGCAAGATCGCCCGCTGGCGGCGCGACGAGGCATTCCGCCGTACGACCGCCAACCGGCCCGACCTGATCGAGCGCGCCGACCCCGCGTCGTTCGACAAGAAGGACCGCGAAATCCTCGCGGCACTGGGCTGGGCGGAGCTCCCCGACGGCCGATTTGGGCGGCCGGGCCAGGCCGTGGAACAATAGGCCGCTGCTGTACGTCCGGCGTGCGCCCCTGCCACAGGGGGAACGACGTCCGCCCGACACAGCGCCGCCACTCCCCGGGAGCGGCACCCCTCAACTTCTCATCACGAATTTCCGCTGATGACCTGTGGCATCGGCGAAGAAAGCAGACGGTCATGAACCTTCTCGACAACGTCGATGCCGCATCGCTGCGCAGCGACATCCCGGCGTTCCGCCCCGGCGACACCGTCAACGTCCACGTGCGCGTCATCGAGGGCAGCCGCTCCCGTGTGCAGCAGTTCAAGGGCGTAGTCATCCGCCGCCAGGGCGCCGGCGTGCGCGAGACCTTCACGGTCCGCAAGGTCTCCTTCTCCGTCGGCGTGGAGCGCACCTTCCCCGTGCACACCCCGATCGTCGAGAAGATCGAGCTGGTCACCCGCGGTGACGTGCGCCGCGCGAAGCTGTACTACCTCCGTGAGCTCCGCGGCAAGGCCGCGAAGATCAAGGAGAAGCGCGACAAGTAGTCTGCCGTCCGGTGGCCGGGTCGGGCCGGATAGGCTCTCGGCTCGATGGACACCGACGCACAGCTCACGGAGCGCGACCGCTCTCCCGAACCCCACGAGGGACGGGAGCAGGGGTCGCGCTCCACGCGTTTTCCCGGCCTCTCGCCACGGGGGGCCTGGCGGTGGCTCACGGGCGGCGGGACGCTGCGCAGGACGGGCGTGCTGCTGGCCACCTGCATCGTCCTGATACTGGTCGTCAGCGGCTTCGTGGTACAGCCCTATCTGATCCCCAGCGGCTCCATGGAGAACACCCTCCACGTGGGGGACCGGGTACTGGTCAACAAACTCGCGTACCGCTTCGGGGACGAGCCGCGCCGGGGGGACGTCGTGGTCTTCGACGGCACGGACTCCTTCCTCCAGAACGCGCCATCCGAGAACGCGGTCGTGGGCCTGGTGCGCAGAGTGGGCTCGGCGGTCGGGCTGATGGAGCCGGCCGACACCGTCTACATCAAGCGGGTCGTGGGCGTCGGCGGGGATCATGTCACCTGCTGCGACAAGCGGGGGAGGCTGATGGTGAACGGCCGGCCGATCACCGAGAAGTACCTGTATCCGGGGGACGCGCCGTCGACGGTGTCGTTCGATGTCGTGGTGCCCGACGGGAAGCTGTGGGTCATGGGCGACCACCGGGGCGCCTCCCGGGACTCGCGTGACCACCTGGGGGAGCCCGGAGGCGGCACTGTGCCCGTCGACCGGGTGATCGGGCGCGCGGACTGGATCGGCTGGCCCTTGGGCCGGATGACGTCGCTGAAGCGGCCGGGCGGCTTCGCGGACGTACCGGAGCCCGGTGGCGCGCATGGGTAGCCGGGGACGGCAGCGCGAGCACGAGCGGGACGACGGCGAGATACCTCAGGCGTCGCCGGGCACTGGGGGCCGGGCCGAGCGGCGGAAGACGGCGAAGCGCGCCAAGCGGAAGCGGCGCCGGTCCGCGGTCAAGGAGGTGCCGATCCTGATCGGGGTGGCACTGCTGATCGCCGTGGTGCTGAAGACCTTCCTCGTGCAGGCCTTCGTGATTCCGACGGGTTCGATGGAGCAGACCATCCGAATCGGTGACCGGGTGCTGGTGGACAAGTTGACGCCCTGGTTCGGGTCCACGCCGCACCGCGGTGATGTGGTGGTCTTCAAGGACCCGGGCGGCTGGCTCCGCGACGAGCCGAAGCCGAAGCCCGACCCGGTGGGGATCAAGCAGGTCAAGGAGGGGCTGGCGGCGATTGGGCTGCTGCCGTCCGCGGACGAGCAGGATCTGATCAAGCGAGTCATCGGCGTCGGCGGCGATACGGTCAAGTGCTGCGACAAGAACGGCAAAATCACCGTCAACGGAACGCCGCTCGACGAGCCGTATCTGCACCCCGGCAACCCGCCCTCGAAGATCGAGTTCTCCGTCACCGTGCCCCCCGGCCGGTACTTCATGATGGGCGACCACCGCTCCGACTCAGGCGACTCCCGCTACCACTTGCAGGACGCTCACCAGGGCACTGTCGCCGAGGAGAAGGTCGTGGGGCGGGCCGTCGTCATCGCGTGGCCGTTCTCGCACTGGAGCCGGCTCTCGGAATCGGACACCTTCGCATCGGTGCGAGACGCGCGGTCCGAGGCGACACGGGCACGGGGTTCGCCGAATAGTCTGTCCCCCACGGATCGGCAAGGAATGATCCAACTCCCGACCCCTGCGGAACTCCCGCTCGTTATGGGAGTTGTGGGCCTGCGTCGGTCGTGGGTCTGGCGGCAGCGCGGAGTGAGGAGTGGATGTGGGGGATTTGGCGGTCGGCGCACGATCCGGTCACGAAGAGCCCGAAAAGCGGCCCGATGGGACTGAGGGGGCTCCGGAGACCGGTGTGCCGCAAGCGGCCGGGCCCCCGGAGCAGCCACCGGAGGACCCCTCGCAACGGGGGAGCCGCGGCGTGAAGCAGAAGAAACAGCGTTCCTTCTGGAAGGAACTGCCGATCCTGATCGGCATCGCCCTGGTGCTCGCGCTGCTGATCAAGACCTTCCTGGTGCAGGCCTTCTCGATCCCGTCGGCCTCGATGCAGAACACTCTGCTGGAGGGCGACCGAGTGCTGGTGGACAAGCTGACGCCATGGTTCGGCTCGGAGCCCGAGCGCGGCGAGGTGGTCGTCTTCCACGACCCCGGGCACTGGCTCGACGACGAACCCACCCCGAAGACCAACGCGATCCAGGACGCGCTCAGCTTCATCGGACTGATGCCCTCGTCCCAGGAGAAGGACCTGATCAAGCGGGTCATCGCGGTCGGCGGGGACACCGTCGAATGCCAGAACACCGGGCCCGTGAAGGTCAACGGCAAGGCACTCGACGAGCCGTACATCTTCCCCGGCAACACTCCGTGCGGAGACAAGCCGTTCGGCCCGATCAAGATCCCCAAGGGGAAGATCTGGGTCATGGGCGACCACCGCCAGAACTCGCTGGACTCGCGCTACCACCAGGACCTGCCCGGCGGCGGCACCGTTCCGGTCAGCAAGGTCGTCGGTCGCGCCATCGTCGTGGCCTGGCCGATCAACCGCTGGAGCACGCTCCCCGTCCCCGGCACCTTCGACCAGCCGGGGCTGAGCGCGGCGGGCGCCGTCGCGCCGCCGGTCGCGGGGCTCGCGGGCGCGGTGCCGCTGGTGCTGTGGCGCAGGCGCCGGCTGATCAGCAAGGCCTCGCAGGTGGGCTGACCCTGGTCCGTACCGCCGGGTAGTGTGCGATTCCGTGCCTGTTGGCACATGGGGTCCGACTTCGACGCGGGGCGGGAGCACAGGGATGAGCGGAGCTGTACGTACGGGCGACGGCCACGGCCGCGCGGGCAGGGTGCTGTCCGGGCTGGCCGTGGCCGTCGGCTGTGTGCTCTTCCTGGGCGGATTCGCCTGGGGCGCCGTGCTCTACCAGCCCTACACCGTGCCGACCGACTCGATGGCCCCCACCATTGGGCGCGGCGACCGGGTGCTCGCGGAGCGAATAGACGGCGCGGCGGTGCGCCGCGGCGACGTGGTCGTCTTCGAGGACAAGGTGTGGGGCAAGGTTCCGATGGTCAAGCGGGTCGTGGCCGTCGGCGGCGACAAGGTCGCCTGCTGTGACCGCGGCGGCCACCTGACCGTCAACGGGGAACCCGTCGAGGAGCCATACCTGGCGGACAAGGGACCGGCCTCGCCGACCGCCTTCACCTCCACGGTCCCCACCGGGCAGCTCTTCCTGCTGGGCGACCACCGCATGAGTTCGCTCGACTCGCGCGTGCACTTGAGCGACAGTGACCATGGGTCCGTGCCGCGTGGCGCGGTGAAGGCGCGGGTCGACGCCACGGCCTGGCCGATGAAGAGCTTCGGCATGATGCCGCGGCCGGCGGCCTTCGAGGCGCTGCCGGGCGGGACCTCGCAGCCGGGGCCGCTGCGGCTGGTGGTGATATCGGTGGTCGCGGGCGCGGTGCTGATCCTGGGCGGTGCGGCGTACGGGCCGATCGCGCGCCGCATGGGGCGGCGGGGCCGGGGCGGGACCGCCGCTGTGGAAGGAGGTGGGGCTCGTGTCTGAGGAACGGGCGACCGACGGGGCCGAGGAAGTGACGGCCGAGGGGGCCGAGGGGGCTGTGGTTGAGGGGCACGTGGTCGAGGGGCCCGGGGCCGGGGAGCCTGTGGTCGAGGCGTGCGCGGCTGGGGAGCCCGTGGCCTGGGGGTCCGCGGCCGGGGAGGCCGTGGCCGAGGGCTGCGTGGCCCGGGAGCCCGGGGTCGAGGGGCGGCGGAAGGCGGCGCGCGTGGTGCTGCTCGACGGGCGGGACCGTGTCCTCCTGATGCACGGCTTCGATCCGGAGGACCCGTCGCTGACCTGGTGGTTCACGCCGGGCGGCGGGCTGGAGGGGGACGAGGCGTGGGAGCGGGCGGCGCGCCGGGAGCTGGCCGAGGAGACAGGGATCACAGATATCGAGCTGGGGCCGGTGCTCTGGCAGCGGCACTGCTCGTTCTTCTTCGACGGGCGGGTCTGGGACCAGGAGGAGTGGTACTACCTGGCACGGACCGATCAGGAGGCGGCCTGGACCGGCGGGGCGACGGATCTGGAGCGGCGCAGCGTGACCGGGTTGCGGTGGTGGACCTGCGAGGAACTTCTCATGACGCGTGAGACTGTGTATCCGACCAAACTCGCCGAGTTGGTGCACGCCCTGCTCGACGAGGGGCCCCCGAGTACGCCGGTGCTCCTGGAGACGGAGCGCGCCTGACGCACAATGGGGGGACGCACGGCTGAAGGGGAACACGCCATGAGCGCCGAGGACCTCGAAAAGTACGAGACCGAGATGGAGCTGAAGCTCTACCGGGAGTACCGCGATGTCGTCGGCTTGTTCAAATACGTGATCGAGACCGAGCGGCGTTTCTATCTCACCAACGATTACGAGATGCAGGTCCACTCGGTTCAGGGTGAGGTGTTCTTCGAGGTCTCGATGGCCGATGCCTGGGTCTGGGACATGTACCGGCCGGCCCGCTTCGTCAAGCAGGTGCGGGTATTGACGTTCAAGGACGTGAATATCGAGGAGCTCAACAAGAGCGACCTCGACCTTCCGAGTGGCTGAGTTGTCCACAACCCGTCGGTAACCGCCGGAGTTATCCACCAAGATCCAATAGATCTGGCCGGGGGCGTCACAGTCGGTGTCGGAGGTGGTGCCGATGCTGCTGCACCCCGGGGAGCGACCGACCGCAGCCCCACTACTGGCAGGCCAGGCCCGACAGGCGCGAGAGCCGGAGTTTGCGCCGTCGCGGCGAGCGCGAGGGGCACGGCCGGAACGGCAGTCCTGCCGACCACAGCAACCCCGATTGCCGCTGGAGCCACTACAGGCATCGCAGGCAACGTCCGCGTTGCAGGTGGTGGAGGCATCGCCGCCGTCACATCCGCCACGCCCGTCACTTTCGCCGTCGTCCTTGCAGGCTGGGCGGGCGCAGCAGGCGGGGGAGGCGCGACGGGCGCGGCGAGTGCGCCGACGAGACGGTGGCGAGACGCGCGATGCCGCGTCACGGAGTGCGGCGTCGCGCAGTGGAGCATCTCCAGCGGGCGCGCACGCCGGGGTGAACGGGGAGGCGAGCGCCGGGCGTGATCCGGCGCAGGTGCGGCGTCGCGCGCTGGGGCGGTACGGGGAGGATCTGGCGGCGCGGCAGCTCACCGAGGCCGGGGTGGCCGTCCTGGAGCGGAACTGGCGATGTCGTGACGGGGAGATCGACATCGTCGCGCTCGACGGCGACGCACTCGTGGTCTGCGAGGTCAAGACCCGGCGAGCGGGGCCGTACGAACACCCCATGGCCGCTGTCACGCCGGCCAAAGCCGCGCGGCTGCGGCGGCTGGCGGAGTGCTGGCTCGACCGGAACGGCGGGCCGCCGCCCGGCGGCGTGCGCATCGACTTGATCGGCGTGCTGCTGCCGCACCGGGGCGCTCCGGTCGTCGAACACGCCAAGGGGGTGGCGTGATGGGTTTCGCCCGTACGTGCTCCGTGGCGCTCGTCGGCGTCGAAGGTGTCGTCGTGGAGGTCCAGGCCGATCTCGAACCCGGCCTCGCGGCCTTCGCGCTGGTCGGGCTCCCCGACAAGAGCCTCGTCGAAAGCCGCGACAGGGTCCGGGCCGCGGTCGTCAATTCCGGCGCCGAGTGGCCGCAGAAGAAGCTGACGGTCGGACTCAGCCCGGCATCCGTGCCCAAGGGGGGCAGTGGTTTCGATTTGGCGGTCGCCTGCGCGGTGCTCGGGGCCGCGGAGCGGATCGACCCGAGGCAGATCGCGGATCTGATGATGATCGGCGAACTCGGCCTGGACGGCCGGGTCCGTCCGGTCCGCGGCATCCTGCCCGCGGTACTGGCGGCGGCCGACGCCGGATACGAGCAGGTCGTCGTCCCAGAGCGCACCGTCGCCGAGGCATCACTGGTGCCGGGCGTCTCCGTGCTCGGCGTACGGACGCTGCGCCAGCTCATCGCGGTGCTCGGCGACGAGCCCGTGCCCGACGAGGAGGAATCGCCGATGGACGGGCGACCAGACCCGATGCTGGCCGGGCTGGCGGTGCCCGGGGCCGGCCTCGGCGCCGGGGCACTCGCCGCCGAGCGGCCCCCCGACCTCGCGGACGTGGCCGGACAGGTCAAGGCCCGTGCGGCGCTGGAGGTGGCGGCGGCCGGGCGGCACCACCTCTTCTTCAAGGGGCCGCCGGGCGCGGGCAAGACCATGCTGGCGGAGCGGCTGGCCGGGCTGCTGCCGCCGCTGACGCCGCAGGAGTCACTGGAAGTCACCGCCGTGCACTCCGTGGCCGGAGCGTTGCCTGCCGGCCAGCCCTTGATCGAACGCGCCCCGTATTACGCGCCCCACCACTCGGCATCCATGCCCTCCCTCGTCGGCGGTGGCAGTGGGCTCCCGCGGCCCGGGGCGGTCTCCCTGGCCCACAACGGGGTGCTTTTTCTGGACGAGGCGCCTGAGTTCAGCGGGCGGGTCCTCGACGCTCTGCGGCAGCCCCTGGAGTCGGGGCATGTGATCGTCGCGCGGTCCGGCGGAGTGATGAGACTTCCTGCCAAGTTTCTGCTGGCCTTGGCGGCGAACCCCTGTCCGTGTGGGCGGCACGGACTCTCCGGGGCGGGCTGCGAGTGCTCGCCCCAGATGGTCAAGCGCTATCGCGCCCGGCTGTCGGGGCCGCTGCTGGACCGCGTCGACGTCACGGTCACGGTCGAACCGGTCACCCGATCGGAACTGGTCGGCGCCGACGCGGCGACGGAGACCACGGCGGAGGTCGCGGCGCGGGTACGGGAGGCCCGCGACCGAGCCGCCGCACGGTACGCCGATACCCCCTGGCGCACCAACAGCGAGGTCCCCGGGCATGAACTGCGGACCCGGTGGCAGGCCGCGCCGGGCGCGTTGAGCGACGCGGAACGGGACATGGAGCGCGGGCTTCTGACCGCGCGGGGCCTGGACCGGGTGCTGCGCGTCGCCTGGACGGTCGCCGACCTCGCCGGACACGACCGGCCGCTGGAAGAGGACGTCGGCCACGCGCTGGAGCTGCGTACGGGCATCGCCCGCGGCACCGTCATGGCGGGGAGCCTGCCATGAGCGTCCCGGGCAAGGAGCGGCTCGCGCGGGCGGCGCTCACCCGGCTCACCGAGCCCGGCGACGAGGCCGTGGGGCGGTGGCTGCGGAAGCTGGGGGCGGCGCGGCTGGTCGAGGCGTTGACCGGGCGCGCGCAGCCGCCGCCCGGAGCGGGGCCCGACCGCATCGAGGGGTGCCGGCGGCGGGCGGCGGCGTGCGACCCCGCCGGGGATCTCGCGGCGGTCGCCCGGCTCGGCGGGCGCTTTCTGTGCCCGGGCGACCTGGAGTGGCCGCGGCAACTCGACGACCTCGGGGATGCCGTGCCGATCGGCCTCTGGGTGCGAGGCGACGCCGACCTGCGCCTGTGGGCGCTGCGCTCCGTCGCCGTCGTCGGCGCCCGGGCGTGTACGGACTACGGCTCGCGCATGGCGGCCCTCCTCGGCGCGGGGCTGGCCGAGCGGGGCTGGGTGGTGGTCTCGGGCGCGGCGTTCGGCGTCGACGGGGCGGCACACAGGGGGGCGCTCGCCGCGGGCGGAGCGACGGTCGCCGTGCTGGCCTCAGGGGTGGACGTGCCGTATCCGCGCGGCCACGCCGAGTTGATCCAGCGGATAGCGGAACAGGGGCTCGTCGTGGCCGAGTTGCCGCCGGGCGGGCACCCCACGCGCAGCCGCTTCGTCCTGCGCAATCGCGTCATCGCGGCCCTCACCAGGGGGACGGTCGTGGTGGAGGCCGAGTACCGCAGCGGTTCCCTGGTCACCGCGCGGCAGGCGCAGCGGCTCGGACGGTCGACGATGGGCGTGCCGGGGCCCGTGACCTCGGGGCTGTCCGCCGGGGTCCATGAACTCCTGCGAGGGGAGGCGGTGCTGGTGAGCGACGCCGACGAAGTGATCGAGCTGGTCGGGTCCATAGGAGACCTGGCGCCGGCCAGAGAGGGGCCGGTGGTGGCCAGGGACCTGCTGGAGGCCACGGCGGCGCGGGTGCTCGACGCGCTGCCCGGGAGCGGCGCGTCGACCTGGGACCGCCTGGCACGGGAGACCGGTCTGAGCCGGGACCAGGTGCTCGGCAGGCTCTATGAGCTGCGGGCTCTCGGCTTTGTCGAACGCACCGGCGAACGCTGGCAGTTGATCGGCGGGACAGGGGGCGCGGAGGGCGCCGGGCAACGCGCGGGCGCGCGGCGGGGCGGTCCTTGACCTGGGGCGCTTCGATGGAAGGCTAGGGACGATGACCGCAACAGCGCGCGATGCGTCCCCGTCGCGGTCGCCGTTCGACCCGGCGGCCGTCATCCCGGAGTGCGGGCAGCGGAACGTATCTGCGCACCACCGAACCCTCCCTCTTCGCGCACTGCGACGCTCCAGTCACGCTACGCTCACAAGAATTCCGGTTCCCATGGAGCACTCCACCCACGTCACGGCAGAACGGCTCAAGGCGAAGAATGCCCCAGCACACCTCGGGTTCTGACCGCGCGGCAGCGCCGCCCGCCGCCCGCGGCACAGTGCGCCCTCCCGCGCCCTCGACGCTCGACGAGTTGTGGCGCTCCTACAAGGCGACGGGCGACGGGCGGCTGCGCGAGCAGCTCATCCTGCACTACTCGCCCCTGGTCAAATACGTGGCGGGGCGGGTGAGCGTGGGGCTGCCGCCCAATGTCGAGCAGGCCGACTTCGTCTCCTCCGGGGTCTTCGGGCTCATCGACGCCATCGAGAAGTTCGAGCCCGAGCGGGCCATCAAGTTCGAGACGTACGCCATCACCCGGATCCGGGGGGCGATGATCGACGAGCTGCGGGCGCTGGACTGGATCCCCCGGTCGGTCCGGCAGAAGGCGCGGGCGGTCGAGCGCGCGTACGCCACACTGGAGGCGGCCCTGCACCGCACGCCCTCGGAGGCGGAGGTGGCGAGGGAGATGGACATCGGGCTGGAGGAACTGCACGGGGTCTTCAGCCAGTTGTCGCTCGCCAACGTGGTGGCTCTGGAGGAACTGCTGCACGTCGGCGGCGACGGCGGCGACCGGCTCAGCCTGATGGACACGCTGGAGGACACCGCCGCCGACAACCCGGTCGAGATCGCCGAGGACAGGGAGTTGCGGCGGCTCCTGGCGCGCGCCATCAACACGCTCCCGGACCGGGAGAAGACCGTGGTCACCCTCTACTACTACGAAGGGCTCACGCTCGCCGAGATCGGCAATGTCCTCGGGGTCACGGAGAGCCGGGTCAGTCAGATCCACACCAAGTCCGTGCTCCAGTTGCGGGCCAAACTGGCCGATGTCGGACGCTGAATCGTCCCACCAGCGTCGTCGTTCGCGCGGAGCATCCGTAGAGTGGAAGGGTGCCAAGGATTCGAGCGGCTTCAGTGGCCGAGCACCGGACGATGCAGCGCGGCGCCCTATTGGACGCCGCCCGCACCCTGCTGTCCGAAGGCGGCACGGAGGCGCTGACCTTCCCCGCCCTCGCCGAGCGGACCGGGCTCGCGCGGTCCTCCGTGTATGAGTACTTCCGCTCCCGGGCGGCCGTCGTCGAAGAGCTGTGCGCCGTCGACTTCCCCGTCTGGGCGGCGGAGGTCGAGTCCGCCATGGAGCGGGTCGACACGCCGGAGGCGAAGATCGAGGCGTACGTGCGGCAGCAGCTCGCGCTCGTCGGCGACCGCCGGCACCGGGCCGTCGTCGCCATCTCGGCGGGCGAGCTGGACGCCGGAGCGCGCGAGAAGATCCGCGCCGCGCACGGCGGCTTGATCGCGATGGTCGTGGAGGCGCTTGGCGGTCTCGGACACGAGCAGCCACGGCTGGCGGCCATGCTGCTTCAGGGCGTGGTCGACGCCGCCGTGCGCCGCATCGAGCTCGGCGCGGCCGAGGAGCCGGACCGCATCACGGAAGCGGCCGTGGCCATGGCCCTGCGGGGCGTCCGCGGCTGACCAACGGCCCTCGCGGGCCGGCCATCACCCCCTTGCGGTGCCCGCCCGCGTGGTTCGTCCGCTGCACGGCCTCAGCGGAGGCCAGCGCCACTCGCCTTCGTGGGCGCCCGCAGCTCGGCTTGACGGGCTCGTACCAGCGCCCCTCCTCGGGGTTCGTCCGCTGCTCGGCCCGGCGGGTTGTCCACCGCTCGCCTTCGTGGGACGCCCCGCCACTCCCTTTGATGGGCTCGCCCGAGCCCCCTCTTCGCGGTTTCGGCCGCCGTTTGGCCTGGCGGGTTGCCTGCCACCCGCCTTTGCGGGGCTTCTCGCTGCTCGGCCTGGCGGGTTGCCTGCCACCCCGCTTTCGCGGGAGGGCTGCTACTCGGTCTGGTCGGCTGACCCCATGCTTGCCTGGCGGTCCGGCCGCTGCTCGGCTTCGTGGCTTGCCCGCCGCTCGCCTGCGCGAGGACCCGGCACCCGGCCTGACGAACTGGCGGCCCCCGGTCCGTCTGCGCGGGCCAGCCGCTACTCGACCTCGTGGGTTGCCCACCGCTTGCCTCCGGGAGTGCCCGTTGCTTGGCTTGGTCGACTGGCCCGCCTCCGGCGTGGGTCGACTGCTCGTCTGTGAGGGTGCCCGCTGCTGGGCTTGGTCGGCTGGCCCCCCTTCCCGCGTGGTTCGGCCGCTTGTCTTTGAGGGCGCCCGCTGTTGCGGCCTGGCGGGCTTGTCTCAGACTCGCCTGTGCTGTCTGCCTGCCGCTCGGCCTTGGCGGGTTGTCCCTCGCCCCGCTCCGAGCCCGCCTGTCGCTCAGCCTTATGGGGTGCCCGCCGATTGCCTCCGCGGGGCGAGGACCTTTGCCTTTGTGGGCGGGTGGCTGTCCCTCCGCGCAGCCCGTCGGCCCCCCGCACTCGTACGCCGGTCGTCTCATCCGTCGGCCGAGTCGGGCCGGAGCCGCCGTGTCCGTACTCGGTTGGTTGTGTCGGCTGTCCCGTGGGCTCGCCCGCCATTCGTGCCGCTCATCCCCGCGTGGCTGCTGATGGTGCTTCCTGGGGTCTGACGTGGCGGGCGCTCGGCGTGCGCTGGGGGCGTTGGGTGGGGCGCAGTATGCGGTAGGCGCATGCTGCGGCTGTGATCAAGGCGGCAGCCGTGATCGCGTGGGTTGGGGCGGTGTGGTCCGTCCAGCCGGCGGGTTGTAGCCGTTCTGAGGTGTGTGCGGGGAGGGGTGCGGGTGGCGGGGCCGGGGCGCCCAGGGGGATGCCGAAGACTGGTAGGAGCCGGGAGTGGCCGCTGCCCAGCATGTCCGGCGGGAGCAGGGAGAGTGGGTCTAGGTAACGGTGGCCGCGTAGCAGGCCCCAGTGCAGGCAGGCCGTAGCCCCGCAGTGGGAGGGGGCGGGCAGGAGGGCGCCCACCGGCTGCCCCGCGGTCACCCGGTCGCCCGCGTGCACCGTCGCGCGCACCGGCTCGTACGTGGTGCGCAAGGGCGGGCTGCCGGTCCCGGACAGCTCGATCGACAGCACCCCGCGGCCCGCGACCTTCCCCGCGAAGGACACCTTTCCGGCCCCGGCCGCCCGTACTGCCTGACCGGAGCGGGCGGCGAGGTCCACGCCGCGGTGGCCCGCCGCCCACGGCGTTGGGGGCGGTTCCCACGCCCGTACGACCAGGGGGCGCGGCGCACCCCCATTCCCGGTCACAGGCCAGGCGCGAGCGGGCGCGTCTGCCTGGCTCGCTCCCGGCGCAGGCCCGTCGGCCTCGGCCCGCCCGTCGGCCTCGGTCCGGCCGCCGGCGTGCGCGCCCGGACGAGGTGGGTGCGGGGTGGGCGCGGCGCCTGCTTCAGCGATTGCCCCGACCTGAGCGGGTACGGGGACCGCCGCATGGCTGAGGGCCGGGGCGTAGAGGGTCAGGAGGACGCAGAGCAGGGCCGTGGTCGCGGTCGTCGTGGGTCGGCGCATGGGAGAACCGTGGCGGAGAAGGCGCGGCGCTCGGGGATCATGGAGCGAATCTGTGGACTACTGGTGGGTTGTGGACAACGGCGTCACCCGTCGGTGCGGCGGTCCCGTACACTTCTTGTGGCGATCCGGGTCACCGGATCGACTTCGCACGCCCCGCCACCGGCGATTCAGGCCCTCTCGGGCAGCCCGGTGGCCGTGTCCCTCGGTCCGCGGAACGGCTCCTCGCAAAGGCGCCGCCCACGGCGGGCGCGACGGGGCGTCAGGCGCGACGGCCGCCCGGCCGGCGCGGGAACCGAGCACATAGGAGTACGGCCATGGCCGTCGTCACGATGCGGGAGCTGCTGGAGAGCGGCGTCCACTTCGGTCACCAGACCCGCCGTTGGAACCCGAAGATGAAGCGCTTCATCTTCACCGAGCGCAACGGCATCTACATCATCGACCTGCTCCAGTCGCTGTCGTACATCGACCGCGCCTACGAGTTCGTCAAGGAGACCGTCGCGCACGGCGGCTCCATCATGTTCGTCGGCACCAAGAAGCAGGCGCAGGAGGCGATCGCCGAGCAGGCGACCCGCGTCGGCATGCCCTACGTCAACCAGCGCTGGCTGGGCGGCATGCTCACCAACTTCTCCACCGTCTACAAGCGCCTCCAGCGTCTCAAGGAGCTTGAGCTCATCGACTTCGAGGATGTGGCCGCCTCCGGCCTCACCAAGAAGGAGCTCCTGGTCCTCTCCCGCGAGAAGGCCAAGCTGGAGAAGACCCTCGGCGGCATCCGCGAGATGCAGAAGGTGCCCAGCGCCGTCTGGATCGTGGACACCAAGAAGGAGCACATCGCCGTCGGCGAGGCGCGCAAGCTCCGGATCCCGGTCGTCGCGATCCTGGACACCAACTGCGACCCCGACGAGGTCGACTACAAGATCCCCGGCAACGATGACGCGATCCGCTCCGTCACCCTGCTCACCCGCGTGATCGCCGACGCCGTCGCCGAGGGCCTCATCGCCCGCTCCGGCGCCGCCTCCGGTGACGCCAAGGGCGAGAAGGCCGTCGGTGAGCCGCTGGCCGAGTGGGAGCGCGACCTGCTCGAAACCAAGAAGACCGAGGAAGAGGCCCCCGCCGCCGAGGCCGAGAAGCCGGCCGAGGCCGCCGCTGACGCCCCGGCCGCCGCCGAGGCCCCGGCCGCCGAGGCTCCGGCCGCGGACGCCGAGCAGGCCTGACCTCACACGTCACGGCTGATGACGGAGGGGGACGGTGCCGCGCGCACCGTCCCCGCCGTTCACCCGTAGTCACATCGACTTTCGAGAAGAGATTCACAGACCATGGCGAACACCACCGCCGCTGACGTCAAGAAGCTCCGCGAGCTCACCGGCGCCGGCATGATGGACTGCAAGAAGGCGCTGGACGAGGCCGAGGGCAGCGTCGACAAGGCCGTCGAGATCCTCCGCGTCAAGGGCCAGAAGGGCGTCGCCAAGCGCGAGAGCCGCAGCGCCGAGAACGGTGCCGTCGTCTCCCTGATCGCCGACGACAAGTCCTCCGGCGTGCTGCTGGAGCTGAAGTGCGAGACGGACTTCGTCGCCAAGGGCGACAAGTTCGTCGCCGTCGCCGATGCCCTCGCCGAGCACGTCGCCAAGACCTCCCCGGCCGACATCGAGGCGCTGCGCGCGTCCGAGATCGAGCCCGGCAAGACCGTGCAGGCCTTCGTGGACGAGGCCAACGCCACCCTCGGCGAGAAGATCGTCCTCGACCGCTTCGCGCAGTACTCCGGCGGTTACGTGGCCGCGTACATGCACCGCACCAGCCCGGACCTGCCCCCGCAGGTCGGCGTCCTGGTCGAGCTGGACAAGGGCACCGCCTCCGACGAGGCCGCCGCCGAGGCCGCCAAGGACGTGGCCCAGCACATCGCCGCGTTCGCGCCGAAGTTCCTCACCCGTGACGACATCCCGGCCGAGACGGTCGAGAACGAGCGTCGCGTCGCCGAGGCCACCGCCCGCGAGGAGGGCAAGCCCGAGGCCGCCCTGGAGCGCATCGTCGAGGGTCGCGTCACCGGCTTCTTCAAGGAGAGCGTGCTGCTGGACCAGCCGTTCGCCAAGGACAACAAGAAGACCGTCCAGAAGGTCCTGGACGAGGCCGGCGTCACGCTCAAGCACTTCGCCCGCTTCCGCGTCGGCGTCTGAGCCTGACGAAGTCAGCGAATGACCCACGACCCGCTAGGGTCGTACGCAGCCGACCGTCCACCGGCCGGCCGCAGATGTGACGAGGAGGCCATTGCCGCAGAGGGAACCGAAAGGGACCACCGGCAATGGCCTTCTTCGTATGTGCACGAGGAGATCTCCAATGAATCAGGGCGCGGACGCCACCCAGGCTGCCGACGACAAGGGCGCCGGCGGCAAACACCGCCGGTTCATGCTGAAGCTGTCCGGTGAGGCCTTCGCGGGCGGCGGGGGACTGGGCGTCGACCCGGACGTCGTGCACAAGATCGCCAGAGAGATCGTCGCGGTCGTCCGGGACGGCGCGGAGATCGCCGTCGTCATCGGCGGCGGCAACTTCTTCCGCGGCGCCGAACTCCAGCAGCGCGGCATGGACCGGGCCCGGTCCGACTACATGGGCATGCTCGGCACGGTCATGAACTGCCTGGCCCTCCAGGACTTCCTGGAGAAGGAGGGCATCGACTCCCGCGTCCAGACCGCCATCACCATGGGCCAGGTCGCGGAGCCCTACATTCCGCTGCGGGCGGTGCGCCACCTGGAGAAGGGCCGCGTCGTCATCTTCGGCGCCGGCATGGGGATGCCCTACTTCTCCACCGACACCACCGCCGCCCAGCGCGCGCTGGAGATCGACGCCGAGTGCCTGCTGATGGGCAAGAACGGCGTGGACGGGGTCTACGACTCCGACCCCAAGAAGAACCCGGACGCGGTGAAGTTCGACGCGCTGGAGTACAGCGAGGTCATCTCCCGCGGACTCAAGGTCGCCGACGCCACGGCCATCACCCTGTGCATGGACAACCAGCTCCCGATCCTCGTCTTCGAGCTGCTCGCCGAGGGGAACATCGCGCGCGCCGTGAAGGGTGAGAAGATCGGCACGCTCGTGAGCGACCGGGGTACCCGGGCCTGACGGCTCGTACGGCCGTACGAGCGGCACGCGCCCTCCATCCGGGACCGTGCGGCCACGACGGCAACCCCCGCCGCGCGAGATGCGCGGCACGGGGATGGACAACGGCCTGCCGGTCGGACACCGTGCAGGAGAAGACGCGCGCAGGGGCGAGGCTCTGCTTACTGATAACACCAGGAGCAAGTGGTGATCGAAGAGATCCTCCTCGAGGCCGAGGAGAAGATGGAGAAGGCCGTCGTGGTCGCCAAGGAGGACTTCGCGGCGATCCGTACGGGGCGTGCGCACCCGGCGATGTTCAACAAGATCGTGGCGGACTACTACGGTGCGCTGACCCCGATCAACCAACTGGCGTCGTTCTCGGTGCCGGAGCCGCGGATGGCCGTGGTGACCCCGTTCGACAAGAGCGCGCTGCGCAACATCGAGCAGGCGATCCGCGACTCGGATCTGGGCGTCAACCCGAGCAACGACGGAACGATCATCCGGGTGACGTTCCCGGAGCTGACCGAGGACCGGCGCCGCCAGTACATCAAGGTCGCCAAGGGCAAGGCCGAGGACTCGAAGGTCTCGATCCGCTCGGTGCGCCGCAAGGCCAAGGAATCCCTCGACAAGCTCGTCAAGGACAAGGAGTCCGGCGAGGACGAGGTGCGCCGCGCGGAGAAGGAGCTCGACGACACCACCGCGAAGTACGTCGCGCAGGTGGACGAGTTGCTCAAGCACAAGGAAGCCGAGCTGCTCGAGGTCTGATGAACGACTCTTCCTGGGGGGCCCCGCCGAGCGCCGGATACCGGGGGCCCACCGACCGGGGGCCGGCCCGTGCGGCGGGTCCCGTGCACGACATGGGTGACGCGGCGCAGACTCGGCCCATGCCCATCGTGCCCGACGCAGGCGGAGAGCAGGACGACCGTGAGAAGGGGGCCGCCTACCTCGGCGGCCCCCTGTTCCGCGATGAACAGTTCCCTGAGGAAGGGGCCCGTGACGAACAGTTCCGTGCTGAGCGGCCCCACGGGGAACAGGAGCCCACTCCGGTGCCCGAGCCCGTCCCCATGGCGCCGGAGCCCGCCGCCGCGCCCGTGAAGAAGAGCGCGGGCCGCGACCTGCGGGCCGCCATAGGGGTGGGCCTGGGCCTGGGCGCGATCATCGTCGCCTCCCTGTTCATCTACAAGCCCGTCTTCCTCGGCGTGATAGTGGTCGCCGTCGTCGTCGGCCTGTGGGAGCTGACCTCCCGCCTGGCGGAGAAGAAGGCGGTCAAGGCCCCGCTGGTGCCGCTCGCGGTGGGCGGCGCCGCCATGGTCGTCGCGGGCTACCTGGACGGCCCGGAGGGCGCGTGGGTGGCCATGGCCTTCACCGCGCTCGCCGTGCTCGTGTGGCGGATGACGGACCCGCCCGAGGACTATCTGCGGGATGTCACGGCGGGCATCTTCGCGGCGTTCTACGTGCCCTTCCTCGCCACGTTCGTGGCGCTGATGCTCGCCGCGGAGGACGGCCCGTGGCGGGTGCTCACCTTCCTCGTGCTGACGGTCGTCAGCGACACCGGCGCGTACGCGGTGGGCTGGAAGTTCGGCAAGAAGAAGCTCGCCCCGCGGATCAGCCCCGGCAAGACCCGCGAGGGGCTGGTCGGCGCGGTCGCCTTCGCGATGGTGGCGGGCGCGCTGTGCATGCAGTACCTGATCGACGACGGGACCTGGTGGCACGGGCTGCTGCTCGGCTGCGCGGTCGCGGCCAGCGCCACCCTCGGCGACCTCGGCGAGTCCATGATCAAGCGGGATCTCGGGATCAAGGACATGGGCACGCTGCTGCCCGGCCACGGCGGGATCATGGACCGGCTGGACTCCCTGCTGCCCACCGCTCCGGTGGTGTGGCTGCTGATGGTGATCTTCGTCGGCAGCGGCTGACCTGCGTCTTTCCCGGAAGGGGGCCGTTGTCCACAGGGCGGCGGGCCCCTTTCCCGATGTCTGCCACACTGGATGGACCATGCCTAAGCCCGGAGAACTCACTTTCGTCGCGCCGCGCGGAGCCAAGAAGCCGCCGCGCCATCTCGCCGACCTCAGCCCCGCCGAGCGCCGCGAGGCTGTGGCCGCGATCGGCGAGAAGCCGTTCCGCGCCAAGCAGCTCTCGCAGCACTACTTCGCGCGGTACGCGCACGACCCGGCGCAGTGGACCGACATCCCCGCGGCGGCGCGCGAGCGGCTGGCGGCCGAGATGCTGCCGGAGCTGATGAGCGTGGTGCGGCACATCTCGTGCGACGACGACACCACCCGTAAGACGCTCTGGAAGCTGCATGACGGCACGCTCGTCGAGTCCGTGCTGATGCGCTATCCGGACCGGGTCACGATGTGCATCTCCTCGCAGGCGGGCTGCGGGATGAACTGCCCGTTCTGCGCCACCGGCCAGGCCGGGCTGGACCGGAACCTGTCCACGGCCGAGATCGTCCACCAGATCGTCGACGGCATGCGCGCCCTGCGCGACGGCGAGGTGCCCGGCGGCCCGGCCCGGCTCTCGAACATCGTCTTCATGGGGATGGGCGAGCCGCTGGCCAACTACAAGCGCGTCGTGGGCGCGATCCGCCGGCTCACGGACCCCGAGCCGGACGGGCTCGGCCTCTCCCAGCGCGGCATCACGGTCTCCACCGTCGGCCTCGTGCCCGCGATGCTGCGCTTCGCCGACGAGGGCTTCAAATGCCGCCTCGCGGTCTCCCTGCACGCCCCGGACGACGAGCTGCGCGACACGCTCGTACCGGTCAACACCCGCTGGAAGGTCCGCGAGGTCCTCGACGCCGCCTGGGAGTACGCGGAGCAGTCCGGCCGCCGCGTCTCCATCGAGTACGCGCTGATCCGCGACATCAACGACCAGGCGTGGCGCGGCGACCTGCTCGGACGGCTGCTCCGGGGCAAGCGGGTGCACGTCAACCTCATCCCGCTCAACCCGACGCCCGGCTCCAAGTGGACCGCGTCCCGCCCGGAGGACGAGAAGGCGTTCGTCGAGGCGATAGCGGCCCATGGCGTGCCCGTGACCGTGCGGGACACGCGGGGGCAGGAGATCGACGGCGCCTGCGGACAATTGGCCGCATCCGAGCGCTGATATGGTGCTTTCGCACAATTGAACAATCCGACAGGGGAGCGCACAGAGCGCTGAGAGTGCGGCCCGGCCGCAGACCCTCGGACCTGATCCGGGTCATACCGGCGTAGGGAGTCAGCTCACTCATGAACAGCAACATCCGGCGTGCCATCGGCGCCGCGGTCGTCGGCGCCCTCGGCGTGGCCACGCTCGCCGCCTGCGGCGGCTCCGGCTCGGACGCGTCGGACTCCAAGACGGTCACCCTGGTCTCGCACGACTCGTTCAACGCCTCCAAGCCCGTGCTCGACGACTTCACCAAGAAGACCGGCTACAAGGTCCGGGTCGTCAAGAGCGGCGACGCCGGCGCGGCCGTCAACCAGGCGATCCTCTCGAAATCGCACCCGCAGGGGGACGTCTTCTTCGGCGTCGACAACACCCTCCTCTCGCGCGCCCTCGACAACGGCCTGTTCACGCCGTACGAGGCGAAGGGGCTGGACCGCGTTCCGCGCGACCTCCAGCTCGACGCGGCGAAGCACCGCGCCACCCCTGTCGACACCGGGGACATCTGCGTCAACTACGACCGCGCCTACTTCAAGGACCACAAGCTGGCGCCGCCGCGGTCCTTCGACGACCTCGTCAAGCCGGAGTACAAGAACCTCCTCGTCACCGAGAACGTCGCCACCTCGTCCCCCGGCCTCGCCTTCCAGCTCGGCACCGTCGCCAAGTACGGCGCCGACGGCTGGCAGAAGTACTGGCAGCGGCTCAAGGACAACGGCGTCGAGGTCGTGGACGGCTGGGAGCAGGCCTACAACCAGCGGTTCTCCGGCTCCGCCGCCGGAAAGAAGGCCAAGGGCGACAAACCGCTCGTCGTCTCCTACGCCTCCAGCCCGCCCGCCGAGGTGCTGGACGCCAAGCCGCAGCCGCAGGAGGGGCCCACCGGGGTCGCGACCGGCACGTGCTTCCGGCAGATCGAATTCGCCGGACTGCTCAGCGGCGCGAAGAACACCGAGGGCGGCAAGGCGCTCCTCGACTTCCTGGTGAGCAAGGAGTTCCAGGAGGACATGCCGCTCCAGATGTTCGTCAAGCCGGCGAACCAGGACGCGAAGCTGCCCGAGGTGTTCACGAAGTACGGCGCGAAGATCCCCGACCCCGAGACCCTGGCCCCGGAGCAGATCGCCAAGAACCGTGAGCAGTGGGTCAAGTCATGGTCGTCGCTCCTCCTGAAGTAGAGCCCCCCGGGCACGCGCCGGACGGCCCCGGCGCACGCCGCGCGGCGGACCGCCGGGCCGCCGCGCGGGGCATCGCGTCGCGGCTCGCGCTGATGGCCGTGCCCTTCGCGTTCTTCGCCGTCTTCTTCGCCTACCCGGTAGCCGCGATCGTCGCCCGGGGGCTGAAGGACGGCGGCAGATGGCAGTTCGGCCGGATGGGGGAGGTGCTCGGCGACCCGCACATCGGGCACGTGCTGTGGTTCACCACCTGGCAGGCCGCCGCCTCCACCGCGCTGACCCTCGCCCTCGCGCTGCCCGGCGCGTACGTCTTCGCCCGCTTCGACTTCCCCGGCAAGCAGGTGCTGCGCGCCGTGGTCACCGTCCCCTTCGTCCTGCCGACCGTCGTCGCGGGCTCGGCGTTCCTGGCGCTGCTCGGCCGCGGCGGGCTGCTCGACGAACTGTGGGGCGTCCGCCTCGACACCACCGTCTGGGCCATCCTCCTCGCCCACGTCTTCTTCAACTACGCGGTCGTCGTACGGACCGTCGGCGGCCTGTGGGCGCAGCTCGACCCGCGCCAGGAGGAGGCGGCGCGGGTGCTGGGCGCCGGGCGCTTCGCGGCCTGGCGCAGGGTGACGCTCCCGGCGCTCGCGCCTGCCGTCGCCGCCGCGGCCCTCATGGTCTTCCTCTTCACCTTCACCTCCTTCGGCGTCATCCAGATCCTCGGCGGCCCGCGCTACGCGACGCTGGAGGTGGAGATCTACCAGCAGACCGCGCAGCTCCTGAACCTGCCGACGGCCGCCGTGCTCTCGATCGTCCAGTTGCTGGCCGTGTGCGTACTGCTCGCCGTGCACGCCTGGACCGTACGCCGCCGGGAGTCGACGCTCCGGCTGGTCGACGCGGCGCGGACCGCGCACCGGCCGCGCGGCGCGGGGCAGTGGGCGCTGCTCGCGGGGGTGCTGACCTGCGTCACCCTGCTGATCCTGCTGCCGCTGGCGGTGCTGGTGCAGCGCTCCTTCGACGGGCCCGACGGCTACGGCCCGGTCTTCTACCGCGCCCTTCAATCGGCCGCGGACAACGGCGGCACCTTCGTCGTCGCGCCGCTGGAGGCGATCGGCAACTCGCTCTCCTACGGGCTCGCCGCCACCGCCATAGCCGTCGTCATCGGCGGGCTGGCCGCGGCCGCCCTGACGCTCCGGGGCGGCGCGAAAGGCGGTGCGAAGGGGGGCGCGAGGGGCGCGGGACGGCTCGTACGGGGCTTCGACGCGCTCCTGATGCTGCCGCTCGGCACCTCCGCCGTCACCGTCGGCTTCGGCTTCCTCATCACCCTCGACAAGCCGCCGCTGGACCTGCGGGACTCCTGGATCCTGGTGCCGCTGGCCCAGGCGCTGGTGGGCGTCCCCTTCGTCGTACGGACCATGCTGCCCGTGCTGCGCGCCGTCGACGTCCGGCTGCGGGAGGCCGCCGCGGTGCTCGGGGCGTCCCCGCTGCGGGCCTGGCGGGAGGTGGACCTGCCGCTGGTGGGGCGGGCGCTGGCGGTCGCGGCGGGGTTCGCGTTCGCGGTCTCGCTCGGCGAGTTCGGGGCGACCGTCTTCATCGCCCGGCCGGAGAGCCCGACGCTGCCGGTCGCGGTGGCCCGCCTCCTGGGGCGGCCCGGGGAGCTGAATTACGGGCAGGCGATGGCCCTGAGCACCATGTTGATGCTGGTGTGCGCGGTGGCGCTGCTGGCGCTGGAGCGCGTGCGCACCGACCGTTCGGGAGAGTTCTAGATGGCCCTGCTGCGACTGGACGGCGTGAGCGTCCGCTTCGGCGCGAGGACCGCGCTGGACGCGGTGGACCTGGAGGTCGCCGAGCACGAGACGGTGTGCGTGCTCGGGCCGAGCGGCAGCGGCAAGTCCACGCTGCTGCGGGTCGTCGCGGGGCTCCAGCGGGCCGACGCCGGGCGGGTGACGCTGGAGGGCCGCGACCAGAGCGGCGTTCCGACCCACCGGCGCGGCGTGGGCCTGATGTTCCAGGACCACCAGCTCTTCCCGCAGCGCGATGTGGCCGGGAACGTCGCCTTCGGGCTGCGGATGCGCGGGGCCGGCCGCGCCGAGCGGGCCCGCACGGTCGACGAGGTCCTCGACCTGGTCGGCCTGCCGGGCGCGCAGCGCCGCGCGGTCGGCGCGCTGTCCGGAGGCGAGCAGCAGCGCGTCGCGCTCGCCCGCGCGCTGGCCCCGCGCCCCCGGCTGCTGATGCTCGACGAGCCCTTCGGCCAGCTCGACCGGGGGCTGCGGGAGCGCTTGGTCGTCGAACTGCGCACCCTCTTCAGCACCTTGGGCACCACCGTCCTCGCCGTCACCCACGACCAGGGCGAGGCGTTCGCGCTCGCCGACCGGGTGGTCGTCATGCGCGACGGGCGGATCGCGCAGAGCGGCACGCCGCTGGAGGTGTGGCAGCGCCCCGCCACCGAATTCGTGGCCCGGTTCCTCGGCTTCGACAACGTCGTGGCGGCGGATGTGCTGGGGGAGGCCGCCGATACGGTCTGGGGCAAGGTCCCGGTCCCCCCGGGCGCGCCCCAAGGCACGCAGCGGCTGCTCGTACGCCCGGCAGGGGTGCGGCTGACGGACGTACGGGACGGACTGCCGTGCACGGTCGAGGCGCGCACCTTCCGCGGGGACCACGTGGCCCTGATGCTGCGGCCCGGGGACGGGCCGCGACTGGAGGCGGCGTGCGCGCTGCGGGACGCGCCGGAGGCGGGGGCGCGGGTCGGCGTCGCGTTCGACGCGGACGAAGTGGTGGTGCTCAGCGCCCCTTAGGCCCCCTGGGGAGCCTTTAGGAGCCGGCTCCCCGCTGGTCAGCCCCCCGTGGGCGAGGCCGTTTTGTGCCGTAGGGCATCGTCGTCGGAGCCCTGCGCCGGGAGCGGTGCCTCCGGCCCCGGCTCCGCCGGGCCGCCCTCCGGCTGGCCGAACCAGGCCACGGCCACCGCGCCCGCCACCGCCAGGACGAACCCGAGGATCGCCACCCAGGCGAAGCCGGGCCGCGAGGCGTCGCCGAGCCACAGCACGCCGATCATGCCCGGCAGCACCGTCTCGCCGACCACGAGCGCCGCCGTGGCGCCGTTGACCGAACCGATCTGGAGGGCGACCGTGTGCAGGTACATGCCGCCGATGCCCGCGACGAGGATGGCGTAGAGCGCCGGGTCCGCGAGGAGCGTGGGCAGGTCGAATGGGTCGATGCCGTTCAGGACGCGCACTCCGACGCCCAGCGCGCCGAAGCCGAGGCCGGAGAGCAGACCGGCCAGGATCGCGGCCCGCGAGCCGAGCAGCCGCACGGCCACCGTGCCGCCCGCCATCAGCACGATCGAGATCATCAGCAGCCACCAGTGGGTGGCCGTGGAGCTGTTGCCCCCGCCCTCGTGTCCGGCCGCCGTCGCGAGCAGCACCAGCGCCGAGCAGACGACCGCGATCGAGGCCCACTCGGGGCGGGTCAGCTTGATGCCGAGGAGCTTGATGCTGAGCACGGCGGTGATCACCAGGTTGGCGCTGATGACGGTCTGGGAGAGGAAGAGCGGCAGCAGCCGCGCGGCCAGCGCGCCGAGCGCGAACCCTATGAAGTCGAGCACCGTGCCGACCATGAACTCCCAGGTCACCGCGGCCTTCGCGGTGGAGGCGAGGCTGGGGCCGCCGTGCTGGGTGGTGCCGGTCGAGGAGGCGGCCGCGGCCTCCCGCCGGGCGGATTTGCGCGAGCCCACGGCTTGCAGGACAGACCCTGTGCCGTAGCAGGCGGATGCCGCGACAGCCGTCAGAAGGCCGATGATCACCAGTAGCTCCGTTCGCGCGTGCGCACTCTGTGTTCTGTCAGGCAGACGCGCATTTCGGGGGAAGAGTTGCCTCGGGTCAAGAACTGGTCAAATGTTAGTCGTCCGTGGACCAGTGCCGACCGGCCGGGTCCGCCGGGCCCGCAGGGCCGACCCCCCGGCGTGAGGCACACTCCGCCGTGCGCGGACGCGTGCCCCACCGCTCACAGCCCTACGCGCGTGCCCCGCCGCTCTCCCTCGTACGTGGACGCGCGCCCCGCAGCTTTCCGCCGGAAGCGGACGCGCGCCCGTCCGCTCCCTGCCGGAAGCGGACGCGCGTCCCACCGCTCACCGCGTCAGCGGGAGCGCCGCGAGCACCCCGACCGCCCACGTCAGCGCGGCGAGCACGGTCAGCAGTACGGTCGTACGGAGCGCCGCCGCGCCGCGCAGGACGGACGCCGGGGCGCCGAGGCGCAGCAGGGCGGCCGTGGTCTCGCCCCGGCGGTCGCGGGTCTCCATGCCCGCGGTGATCGCCGTCGCGGTGGCGCACGCTATGACGACCGCGGCGCCCAGGCCGGTCAGCGGGCCGAACGGGCGGGGGCCCGCAGATTCCCAGGCGGTGCCGTACAGTTCGGCCGCCGCCAGCGCGCCCGAGGCGACCGCGCAGACCACGCCGAGCGGGCGGCCGATCCGTACGGCGTCGTCCTGGAGCACCCGGCCGGCCAGCAGCCGCAGCGCGCCCGGCCGTCCGGCGGACAGCACCTTGCCGATGAGCTGCGCGAGGCCGGGGCCGGCCAGGACGAGCCCGATCGCGGTGAGCGCCCAGCCGCCGACCACGCCCGGGGGGCTGCCGTCGAGACGGCCGGGGAGCGGGAACAGCGACTCGGGGGCCGGGGCGGGGCCGCGGCCCGCGTACGCCTCCAGCGCGAGGCCCGTCGCGGTCAGCGCGATGCCCCACGGCAGGCCGTGCGAGATCCCCGACGGCGCGGACTTCTCGGCGCGCGGCTCGCGGGGCCGCAGCGCGATGGCGCTCGCGACTGCGGTGGTCACCGGGCCCACGGCGAGCAGCGTGAGGACCGCGGCCCAGGGCAGCGGTTCGCCCGCACCGAGCAGTTCGGCGGTCGCGGCGACCGGCCGTCCGAGGAGGTCGCCGCGCAGTTGGAGGAAGACGAGGAGCGCGAGGCCGCTGCCGAGCGCGCAGAACACGGCGGCCGACACGGCGGTCAGCAGCGTGAGACGGCCCGGCCCGTATCCGGCGGCGGCCAGCCCGGAGCGCGGGCCCGTGGCCGGGTCCGTACGGGCGATCGCCACCGCGAGCTGGGCGGTGGCGGCCAGCGGCACCGCGCACCAGGCGAGGCGCACGAGGGAGCCGTCGATGTCCTTCGGGTGCGTCGCGGCGTGCCCCAGCGTGCACAGCAGCAGGAAGCCCACGCCGCCGGCCACCGCCGTGAGCAGCAGCCGCCGCAGGAGGACGAGGGGGTGGGCGCCGCGGGCTAGGCGGAGACTGAGCACGCGGCCTTGCCCTCCGCCTCGGGGGCCGGGACCGCGCCGACGCGGCGGCCGTCGACCACCGAGACCATCCGGTCGGCGAGGGTGGCCGCCTCCGTGTCGTGCGTGGCGAGGACGACCGTGATGCCGTGCGAGCGGGCCGCCGTCGTGATCGTACGGAGCACCTGGGCGCGGTCGGGGCGGTGCAGCGGCGCGGTGGGCTCGTCGGCGAAGAGCACCGTCGGCTCGGCGGCGAGGGCGCGGGCGATGGCGACGCGCTGCCGCTGCGCCTGGAGGAGAGCGGCGGGCCGTTTGCGAACGCAGTCACCGACATCGAGCCGCTCCAGCCACTCGACGGCCTTCTGCCGGGCGGCCCGGTTGCCGGTGCCGCGCAGCAGCAGCGGCAGGGCGGCGTTCTCCCAGCCCGTCAGCTCGGGCACCAGATGCGGCTCGGTGTCGATCCAGCCGAACCGCTCGCGCCGCAGCCGCTCCCGGCCCAGCGGGGTGAGGGTGTGCACCGGCGCGCTGTTGAACCACACCTCGCCGCTCTCCGGCGGCAGTTGGCCCGACAGGCACTTCAGCAGGGTGGTCTTCCCGGAGCCGCGGGGCCCGGTGACGGCGAGGATCTCGCGCTCGCGGACACCGAGGGAGATACCGGCGAGAGCGGGGGAGCCGCTGTGCGAATAGTGCAGTCCGCGTGCCCAGAGCACGTCGTTGTCCGGCGGGGCCGCCATGTCGAGCACCTCGGGTCGCTGTGGGGTCCGTTCCCCTGTCCGGGTGAACGAACCGGAGGCCAATGGGTCACTGGCACCGTACGGAACCCGGATACTAGCTGCCGTCGAGGCTCGGCGCAGGACCGGCCCACTTTCCTCCGGTCGGGCTCATTACATTGGGCTGATGACAGATGTGTAGGGGCGAACGTACGCGAATGTGTAGGTGCGAACGCACGCGAAAACGGCCGCTTCCACCGAAGCCGGAGGAAGCGGCCGCCGCGAGCCGACCGCGACTGTCGGCGCGTCAGATCCTGGTCCACGCCTCTTCGAGCACGCCCCGCACGATGGACTCGATCTCGTCGAAGGTCGACTGGTCGGAGATCAGCGGCGGGGAGAGCTGGATGACCGGGTCGCCGCGGTCGTCGGCCCGGCAGTACAGCCCGTTCTCGTACAGCTTCTTGCTGACGAAGCCGTACAGCAGCCGCTCGCACTCCTCCTCGTCGAAGGACTCCTTGGTGGCCTTGTCCTTCACCAGCTCGATGCCGTAGAAGAAGCCGTTGCCGCGCACGTCGCCGACGATCGGCAGGTCGGTCAGCTTGGAGAGTGTGGCGTGGAAGGCGGCCTCGTTGTCCAGGACGTGCTGGTTGAGGCCCTCGCGCTCGAAGATGTCGAGGTTGGCGAGGGCGACCGCGGCGGAGACCGGGTGGCCGCCGAAGGTGTAGCCGTGCAGGAAGGTGTTGTCGCCCTGGTAGAAGGGCTCGGCGACGCGGTCCGAGACGACCGCGGCCCCTATCGGGGAGTAGCCGGAGGTCATGCCCTTGGCGCAGGTGATGATGTCCGGCACGTAGCCGAACTTGTCGCAGGCGAACATCGTGCCGAGGCGGCCGAAGGCGCAGATGACCTCGTCCGAGACGAGCAGCACGCCGTACCGGTCGCAGATCTCGCGGACCCGCTGGAAGTAGCCGGGCGGCGGCGGGAAGCAGCCGCCGGCGTTCTGTACGGGCTCCAGGAAGACGGCCGCGACGGTCTCCGGGCCCTCGAACAGGATCTCCTGCTCGATCTGGTCGGCGGCCCAGCGGCCGAACGCCTCCGGGTCGTCGCCGTGGATCGGCGCGCGGTAGATGTTGGTGTTGGGCACCTTGTGCGCGCCGGGCACCAGCGGCTCGAAGGGGGCCTTGAGGGCGGGCAGGCCGGTGATGGACAGGGCGCCCTGCGGGGTGCCGTGGTAGGCGACGGCCCGTGAGATCACCTTGTACTTGGTGTGGTTGCCGGTCAGCTTGTGGTACTGCTTCGCGAGCTTCCACGCGGTCTCGACGGCCTCGCCGCCGCCGGTGGTGAAGAAGACCTTGTTCAGGTCGCCCGGCGCGTAGTGCGCGAGCCGCTCGGCCAGCTCGACGGCGCTCGGGTGGGCGTAGCTCCACACCGGGAAGAAGGCGAGCTGCTGGGCCTGCTTGGCGGCGGCCTCGGCCAGCTCCGCGCGGCCGTGCCCGGCCTGGACCACGAACAGCCCGGACAGCCCGTCGAGGTACTTCCTGCCCTGGTCGTCGTAGATGTACGTGCCTTCGCCGCGCACGATCGTCGGCACGGGCGCGTTCTCGTACGACGACATGCGGGTGAAGTGCATCCACAGGTGGTCGTACGCCGTCTTCGAGAGGTCCTTGCTCACGGCTATCGCGTTCCCCAGGTGTAGGTCTGTTTCCGCAGCTTCAGGTAGACGAAGCTCTCGGTGGAGCGCACGCCGGGGAGGGTCCGGATGCGCTTGTTGATCATTTGCAGCAGTTGGTCGTCGTCCTCGCAGACGATTTCGATGAGGAGGTCGAAGGAGCCCGCCGTCATGACGACGTACTCGACCTCGTTCATGGCGGTCAGCGCGTCGGCGACCGGGTCGAGGTCCCCTTCGACGTTGATGCCGACCATCGCCTGGCGCCGGAACCCGACGGTGAGCGGGTCGGTGACGGCGACGATCTGCATCACGCCCTGGTCGAGCAGTTTCTGTACGCGCTGGCGCACCGCGGCCTCGGAGAGGCCCACGGCCTTGCCGATCGCCGCGTAGGGGCGGCGGCCGTCCTCCTGGAGCTGTTCGATGATCGCCAGGGAGACGGCGTCGATCGGCTGCGCGCCGTGCGTGCTTCTCGGATCAGTACTACGAGTGGCCACGCGTCCCACTGTGCACGGGACTCGACTGTCCCGCAACCCTGAATCGATGAAATCCGTTGCAGAAAGCTCTGCATTTCACGGATTCCGTTGTCTGTGCGTGGTGGGTGTGTCGAAAGCGTCGCCTTCCTGACTAGGCTGGGCATCTCACCCATCGGACATCTGACAGGAGGGGTGGCAAGTGACCACCGAGCCTGGACGGCTTCGCACACTGCGCAACTACATCGGCGGGGAGTTCCGGGACGCCGCCGACGGGCGGACCACGGAGGTGGTCGACCCGACCACGGGCGAGGCATACGCCACCGCCGCGCTCTCCGGGGCCGCCGACGTCGACGCCGCCATGGCCGCCGCCGAGGCCGCGTTCCCGGCCTGGCGGGACCTCATCCCCGGCGAGCGCCAGAAGGTGCTGCTCAAGGTCGCGGACGCGATCGAGGAGCGCGCCGAGGAACTGATCGCCGCGGAGTCCAAGAACACCGGGAAGCCCCTCGCGCTCGTACGCTCCGAGGAGATCCCGCCGATGGTGGACCAGATCCGCTTCTTCGCGGGAGCGGCGCGGATGCTGGAGGGCCGCTCGGCCGGCGAGTACATGGAGGGTCTGACCTCCATCGTCCGCCGCGAGCCCATCGGCGTCTGCGCTCAGGTCGCGCCCTGGAACTACCCGATGATGATGGCCGTCTGGAAGTTCGCGCCGGCGCTGGCCGCGGGCAACACCGTGGTCATCAAGCCCTCCGACACCACGCCCGCCTCGACGGTCCTGCTGGGCGAGATCATCGGCGGCGTCCTGGAGAGCCTCGGCCACTCCAAGGGCGTCTTCAACGTCGTCTGCGGCGACCGCGACACCGGCCGGCTGATGGTCGAGCACCACACCCCCGCCATGGCCTCGATCACCGGCTCCGTACGGGCCGGCATGCAGGTCGCCGAGACGGCGTCCAAGGACCTCAAGCGGGTCCACCTGGAGCTGGGCGGCAAGGCGCCCGTCGTCGTCTTCGAGGACGCCGAGATCGCCAAGGCCGTCGAGGAGATCTCGGTCGCGGGCTACTTCAACGCGGGCCAGGACTGTACGGCCGCCACCCGCGTGCTCGTGCACGAGAGCATCCACGACGAGTTCGTCACCGCCCTCGCCAAGGCCGCCGCCGACACCAAGACCGGCCTGCCGGACGACGAGGACGTGCTCTACGGGCCGCTCAACAACGCCAACCAGCTCAAGCAGGTCTCCGGCTTCATCGAGCGGCTGCCCGCCCACGCCAAGATCGAGGCGGGCGGCCACCGGGTCGGCGAGAAGGGCTACTTCTACGCCCCGACCGTCGTCTCCGGCCTCAAGCAGGACGACGAGATCATCCAGCACGAGGTCTTCGGCCCCGTCATCACCGTCCAGTCCTTCACGGACGAGGAGCAGGCCGTGAACCACGCCAACGGCGTGGAGTACGCGCTCGCCTCGTCGGTGTGGACCAAGGACCACGCGCGCGCGATGCGCATGTCCAAGAAGCTCGACTTCGGCTGCGTGTGGATCAACACCCACATCCCGCTCGTCGCCGAGATGCCGCACGGCGGCTTCAAGAAGTCCGGCTACGGCAAGGACCTCTCCGCCTACGGCTTCGAGGACTACACGCGCGTCAAGCACGTGATGACGTCGATCGACGGCTGAGCCGATCGACGCCTGAGCTGGATTACGGCTTCGCGGGCCGTACGGGACACCGGCGTGTGGCGGTGCCCGTACGGCCCGCTCCGTGTCCGCCCCCGTGAGCCGCCGCCCCGGTCACCGGGCGAGCAGCGCGCAGAGCGCGTCCACCCGGTTCGTGGTGATGGAGTCGACGCCCGCCCGCAGCAGGCGCCGCATCGAGCGCCGGGTGTCGGGCGTCCACGCGGAGACGAGCAGGCCGTCGGCGTGATCGCGGCCGACCAGCTCCGGGGAGACCAGCCCGAAGCGGTAGTTGAGCCAGCGCGGGCGGATGTCGGCCAGCAGTACGGGCCGGGGCCGGGCCAGTGTCGTCCAGGTCAGGGCCGTCTCGGCGGCGGGGTCGGCGCGGCGCACGGCGAGCATGGCGGCGGGCCCGCCGCAGTAGTACGCCCGCTCGGCCGCGCCGCACGCGTGGACCTCGGCGACCGTGGCCGGCACCGCCGACGCGTCCGGGAAGTCGATGAACGCCCGGGCCGCGGGGGACTTCCCGATCTCCTCCAGCGCCTCGCGCAGGGTGGGCACGCCGCCGCCCGTCAGCCCGCGCACCTCGGCCGCCGAGAGCCGGGACAGGGGCCGCTGGTGGCCCCAGAGGCGTTCGAGAGTCGCGTCGTGGAGGAGCACGGGCACGCCGTCGCGGGTGAGGCGGACGTCGATCTCCACCGCCCCGGCGCCCGCCCGCAGCGCGGAGCGGATGGAGGGGAGGGTGTTCTCACGCCGGACATAGGGGTCGCCCCGGTGGGCGACGGCGGTGCAGATCATGGCGCCCATTGTGGCCAACGCGGCGCCGCGCTAGCGCAGCGCCGCCTCCGTGTAGCTGTCGATCTCCGCGGCCAGCTTCTTCTTGTCCGCCGCCTCCATGAAGGACACCTCGACCGCGTTCTTCGCGAGGTCCGCGACGCCCTGGGCGTCGAGGTCCAGCAGGCGGGCCGCTATGGCGTACTCCGAGTTGAGGTCGGTGCCGAACATGGGCGGGTCGTCGCTGTTGATGGTGACCAGGCAGCCCGCCTCGACCATCTGCTTCAGCGGGTGCTCCTCCAATGTGGCCACGGCGCGGGTCGCGATGTTGGAGGTGGGCGCGACCTCCAGCGGGATGCGGTGCTCCGCCAGGTGGGCCAGCAGCTTCGGGTCCTGGGTGGCGCTGGTGCCGTGGCCGATGCGCTCGGCGCGCAGGTCGGTGAGGGCGTCCCAGATGGTCTGGGGGCCCGTCGTCTCGCCCGCGTGCGGCACGGAGTGCAGGCCCGCCGCGATGGCCCGCTCGAAGTAGGGCGCGAACTGCGGGCGGGGCACCCCGATCTCGGGCCCGCCGAGCCCGAAGGAGACGAGCCCCTCCGGTCGCAGCTTCGTGGCGATGCGCTCGGTCTCCTCGGCGGAGGTCAGCCCTGCCTCGCCCGGGATGTCGAAGCACCAGCGCAGCCGGACGCCGAGGTCGGCCTCCGCGGCGATACGGGCGTCCTCTATCGCCTCCACGAACGCGGCGTCCGGGATGCCGCGCCTGGTCGAGCTGTACGGGGTGACCGTCAGCTCGGCGTAGCGGATGTTCTGCCGGGCCATGTCGCGGGCGACCTCGTACGTCAGCAGCCGCACGTCCTCGGCATCGCGGATCAGATCGACGACGGAGAGGTAGACCTCGATGAAATGCGCGAAGTCGCGGAAGGTGAAGAAGTCGGCGAGCGCCTCGGGGTCGGTGGGCACCGGGGAGTCGGGGTGCCGGGCCGCGAGCTCCGCGACGATGCGCGGGGACGCCGAGCCCACGTGGTGGACGTGCAACTCCGCCTTGGGGAGACCGGCGATGAAGGGGGCGAGATCGGGCACCTGGAGCCTCCGGTAACTGCTGGTGAGGGCTGGGCAATAGGTTCGGATCATCGTATGCGGGGCCGCAGCCGCGGCGGGACCCAGGCCGTAGCATGACGGAAAAGCGACAGGGGAGGGCCATGGCCGACATCGCCGACAAGGCCGGTGGGCAGCCGTCGGAGCCACGGGACCGCGACCCGTGGGCCCCGCCGGAGGCGCGCGGAGCGCAGCGCGTGGATCTGGAGAAGCCCCCCGCGCCGAGGGCGGTCACCGCCGCCGCACCCCCTTCCGTACCGACGGCCCGGCCGCCGGCGGACGGGCAGCCTGGCGCGGAGCGTTCGGCCGGAGGGCAGCCGGCGGCGGGGCAGGCGGCCGTTGCCGGTGGCCCGGATGGCTCCGGGCCCGGCGGGGCACCTGGCCCCGGCCCGTACCCCGGCGGCTTCGAGCGCGGTGACGGCCCGGGGCCGGCGCCCGCTCCGTACCCCGGTGCGCCGCCCTTCGCGCCGCCCGGCCCGCCTTTCCCCGGGCCCGCGCCCGCGCTGGGGCTGCCCGCCTCCGTCCCGCCCCCGCCGATCGCGCCGACCGGCCCCGGCGTGCCCGTACCGTACGGACCGGCCGCGTACGGGACGGGCCCGTACGGACCGCCGCCCCACGGCCAGGCGTTCCCCGGGCAGCCAGGTGCGCAGGGTCCCGGAGCGGGCTCCGGCTACGGCTATTCCGCCGCGCCGCCGCCCTACGGCTACGGGTGGCAGGCGCCCCATCCGGCGGCCGACAACGGCTTCGGCGTCGCCGCCCTCGTCCTCGGCATAGTCGGCCTGGTCCTGTCGCCGACCATCGTCATGGGCCTCGTCCTCGGCGTGCTGGCCCTGATCTTCGGGATCATCGGCCGCGGCAAGGCGAAGCGCGGGGAGTCGCGGACCGGCGGCCAGTCCGTCGCGGGCATCATCCTGGGCGCCGCCGCGCTCGTCGCCACGGCCGCGCTGCTCGTCGTCTACGTCCAGGCCGCCGACGACGAGGAGCACACCACCCACGGGGACCCCGGTGACGTCTACGGCGTCCATGTGTCCGCTCCCGCGCGCGTACCCGGCCCGGACGCCAACCGCTGACGCGCCTCCATCAGCGCGAACCCCAGGAGGTTCAGCCCGCGCCAGCGCGCCGGGTCCCGCGCCCCCTCGTCGTCCGCCGCCAGCCCGATGCCCCAGACACGGTCCACCGGGCTGGCCTCGACGAGCACCCGGCGCCCCGTGTTCAGCAGGTACGCGCCCAACTCCGGGTGCCCGCCGAACTTGTGCACGCTGCCCTCGACGACCAGGCCGTAGCGGTGGCGCCGCCATACGTCCTCGTCGAAGCCGCGCACCGAGCGGCCCGCGTCCTTGGCCGCTTTGGGATGGACCGCCGCCACGGCCCGTTCCCACGCCTCCGCGTCCCCGAAGAGCCGGGCCTTGCCCGCCATCATCCAGTGCTCGGCGGTGGCGTACGGCACGCCGTCCACGGTGAACGGGGCGGGCCACCATTGGCTGAAGCAGCCGTTGCCCACCCCACCGCCGCGCGGCGGCCGATGCCCCCAGAACCAGACGTACTTCAGCTTCTCGCCGCGCGCGGCCGACGCCGTCAGCTCCGCCACGGAGCGCGGCCCGTCCGCGGCGCCGACGGCCGCCCATCGGGCCGCCGTGCCGATCGTCCCGCCCGGTGATGCCTCGCTCATTTCGCCCCCGTTGTTCCGCCCCCGTTTCTTCTACGGAGATCCTGACAGCCGCCACTGACAACGCGTCGGGCAGGGGCCGGGGGAGCGGCGGGCCGCTTAACCGAATCCGTCGCGGAAACAAAAAGCAGCGACGGAATCCCTTGTTGGGGGTGGCCGACTCTGCCAGGATCAGCCACCGAATTCGTTTCGGGCGACGTCTGCCCGGAGATCGGCACGCATGCGCAGCGGCACGCTTCTCGGAAGGGCGTCACGCATGGAGCAGCAGCACGAGCCCGCACCGCCCGCCCGGCCCCTCGCCGCACTCCCCGCCCTTCCCGCCCTCCCTTCCTCAGCCCGATGCGCCGCCTCGTGCCGCGGCGCGGCCAAGGGCCGGACGGCGCTTTCCCGCCGCTCGTTGCTGCGAGCCGGCGGCGCCCTCGCGCTGGCAGCGCCGGGACCGGCGGCGCTGGCCGGCTGCGGCATCCCGCCCGCCGGGCGCGAGGGCGAGGCGGACACCTCCACCGACCACTCCGCCCGCGAGAAGAGGATCGCCTTCTCCAACTGGACCGAGTACATGGACGTCAGCGAGGACGGCGGGCACCGCCCGACCCTCGACGAGTTCCGGCGCCGGACCGGCATCAGCGTCAAGTACACCGAGGACATCAACGACAACGTCGAGTTCTTCGGCAAGATCCAGGCGCAACTTGCCGCGGGCCAGGACACCGGGCGCGATCTGATCGTGGTCACCGACTGGCTCGCCGCGCGGATGATCCGCCTCGGCTGGGCGCAGCGGCTGGACGCGGCCGAACTGCCGCACGCGCGCGCCAATCTCTCCGCCCAGTTCCGCGACCCCGACTGGGACCCGGGGCGCGTCCACTCCTATCCCTGGACGGGCATCCCCGCCGTCATCGCCTACAACAAGAGGGCGACCGGCGGCCGTCAGGTCACCTCCGTCACCCAGCTCCTCGACGATCCCGCGCTGCGCGGCCGGGTCGCCCTGCTCTCCGAGATGCGCGACACCGTCGGTCTGACCCTGCTCGACATGGGCAAGCGGCCCGAGGACGTCGCCGCTGACGACTTCGACGCGGCTGTCGCCCGTATCCAGGAAGCCGTCGACCGCAAGCAGATCCGCCGCTTCACCGGCAACGACTACACCGGGGACCTCGCCAAGGGAGACCTCGCGGCCTGCCTCGCCTGGGCGGGCGACCTCATCCAGCTCCAAGCGGACAGCCCGGACGTCGCGTACGCCATTCCGGACGCCGGATACATGACGTCCACCGACAACCTGCTGGTCCCGGCCGGGGCCCGGCACCGGGGGAACGCCCAGCGCCTCATCGACTACTACTACGAGCCCAGGACCGCCGCCCGGCTCGCCGCGTACATCAACTACGTCTGCCCGGTCGACGGCGTCCGCGGGGAGCTGGCGAGGATCGACAGAAAGCTCGCGGAGAACCCGCTGATCATCCCGGACCGGGAGATGACGGCGAAGTCCCACACCTTCAGGTCGCTGTCGGCCGCGGAGGAGAAGGCGTTCGAGGAGAAGTTCGCGCGGCTCATCGGCGGCTGACCGGTTATCCGCCCAGGGCGGCCGACCAGCCGCCCCCTGCCGGCGGCCGACCGGGCGTACGCCCCTGACGGAAGGGACACATGACGGAGTCCTTCGGCGGCGACGTCCGCCTCACCGGCATCAGCAAGACCTATGGCGCCTTCACCGCAGTCCACCCGCTCCAACTCGACATCCCGGCAGGCTCGTTCTTCGCCCTGCTCGGCGCCTCTGGGTGCGGCAAGACCACCACCCTGCGCATGATCGCGGGGCTGGAGGAACCCACCACCGGCACCGTTTCCCTCGCCGGCCGGGACGTCACGGCCCTACCCGCGCACAAGCGGCCCGTCAACACCGTGTTCCAGAACTACGCGCTCTTCCCGCACCTCGACATCTACGAGAACGTCGCCTTCGGCCTCCGCCGCCGGGGCATCAGATCCGTCAAGCAGCGCGTCGGCGACATGCTCGACCTCGTACAGCTCGGCGACCACGCCCGCCGCAGACCGCACCAGCTCTCCGGCGGCCAGCAGCAGCGCGTCGCCCTCGCCCGCGCGCTCGTCAACCGCCCGCAGGTCCTGCTGCTCGACGAGCCGCTCGGCGCCCTCGACCTCAAGCTGCGCCGCCGGATGCAACTGGAGCTCAAACGCATCCAGACGGAGGTCGGCATCACCTTCGTGCACGTCACCCACGACCAGGAGGAGGTCATGACCATGGCCGACACAGTCGCGGTCATGAACGGCGGGTGTGTGGAACAACTCGGCGCCCCCGCCGACCTGTACGAGAACCCGGGCACCGTCTTCGTCGCCGACTTCCTCGGTACGTCCAACCTCATCGCCGCGGAGGTCGCGGAGGTCGTTGAGTCCGCGGGTCTCGTGGAGGTCGCGGAGCACGTGGAGGCGGACAGGTCCAGCCGGGCGGGCGGCGATCTCGTGCTGACGGCGGCCGGCGGGGCGAAGCTGACGCTGCCCGCCGCGCGGTGCCGCGCCTCCGCCCGTACGGGCCGGAAGGTGCTGGCCGGCGTCCGGCCCGAGAAGATATCCCTCGCCCACGCCGCCGATGCCGCCGCCATCCCGGCCGGCCGCAACCGGCTGACCGGCCGCATCGCCGACTCCAGCTTCACCGGCGTCAGCACGCAGTACGTCATCGACAGCCCGGCCGCGGCCGGGCTCGTCGTCTACGAGCAGAACATCGAACGCAACACACGGCTGAGGCCCGGGGCCGAGGTCGTCCTGCACTGGAACCCGGCGCACACTTTCGGGCTCGACGCCGATCAGGCCAGGGAGGCCAAGGCGGAAGCGGCCCGCCGCTCCGGGCCCTCCGGGGCGGGCAACTGATGGCCACCGCCCCCGGGACACGGCCCCAGGAGCGTCCCGGAAGGCGCTTCAGGCGAGCGCTCAGGCCCGTACGCGTGCTCGGGCCCGTACGGGGCCGCGGTCCGGCCGTACGAGGGCCCAGGCCGCCCGTACGGCCCCTCGGTCCCGCGACGCGCAAGCGCCTCGTCCCGTACTGGCTGCTGCTCCCCGGCATGCTCTGGCTGCTCGTCTTCTTCGCCGCCCCGCTCGTCTACCAGGCGTCCACCTCGCTCCAGACCGGCTCCCTCGAAGAGGGCTTCCGGGTCACCTGGCACTTCTCGACGTACGCGGACGCGCTGGCCCGCTACAGCCCGCAGTTCCTGCGCTCCGTCGGCTACGCGGCCGCCGCGACGGCGCTGTGCCTGGTGCTCGGCTATCCGCTGGCGTACCTCATCGCGTTCAAGGCGGGCCGCTGGCGCAATGTGCTGATGGTCCTGGTCATCGCGCCGTTCTTCACCAGTTTCCTGATCCGCACGCTCGCCTGGAAGACGATCCTCGCCGACCGCGGCCCGGTCGTCTCCGCCCTCGGCTCGCTGCACGTCCTCGACGTGACGAGCGGGCTCGGCATCACCGAGGGGGACCGGGTGCTGGCCACGCCGCTCGCGGTGGTCTGCGGCCTGACCTACAACTTCCTGCCCTTCATGATCCTGCCGCTCTACTCCTCCCTGGAACGCGTCGACGGCAGACTGCACGAGGCGGCCGCCGACCTCTACGCGCGGCCCGCCACGATCTTCCGCAAGGTGACGCTCCCGCTGTCGATGCCGGGCGTCGTCGCGGGCACCCTGCTCACCTTCATCCCGGCGGCGGGCGACTACGTCAACGCCGAACTGCTGGGCTCCACCGACCAGAAGATGATCGGCAACGTCATCCAGTCGCAGTTCCTGCGGGTGCTGGACTACCCGACGGCCGCCGCGCTCTCCTTCCTCCTCATGGCGGCGATCCTCGCCATGGTCACGCTCTACCTCCGCACATCGGGGACGGAGGAGCTGCTGTGAGAGCGCCGTGGCGGTGGCTGCGCCGCAACCTGGTCGTGGTGGCGGGACTGGCCACGCTCGGCTATCTGACCCTGCCCAACGCCGTCGTGCTGCTCTTTTCGTTCAACGATCCCGACGGCCGCTTCAACTACACGTGGCAGCGCTTCTCCACCGACGCCTGGACCGACCCGTGCGGCGTCGCCGACCTCTGCGGCTCGCTGGGGCTGAGCCTGCGGATCGCCCTGTGGGCCACCCTCGGCGCGACCGTCCTGGGCACGATGACCGCCTTCGCGCTCGCCCGCCACCGCTTCCGCGCCCGTACCGCCGTCAACTCCCTGATCTTCCTGCCGATGGCCATGCCCGAGATCGTCATGGCCGCCTCGCTCGCCACGCTGTTCCTCAACATGGGCGTGCGGTTCGGCTTCTGGACCATCCTCATCGCGCACATCATGTTCTGTCTGAGTTTCGTCATCACGGCCGTCAAGGCGCGCGTGCTGTCCATGGACCCCCGGCTGGAGCAGGCCGCGCGGGATCTGTACGCCTCCCCGCCGCAGACCTTCCTGCGTGTCACGCTGCCGATCGCGGCCCCCGGGATCGCGGCCGGCGCGCTGCTCTCCTTCGCGCTGTCCTTCGACGATTTCATCATCACCAACTTCAACGCGGGCTCGACCGTGACCTTCCCCATGTACGTCTGGGGATCGGCGCAACGCGGTACACCCGTTCAGATCAATGTCATCGGGACGGCGATGTTCCTCGTCGCCGTGGGCTGCGTCCTGGCCGCCAGAGTGGCCGGCGGACGCCGTACGAGGAACAAAGCACGTCGCAGCAGCCGCAGAAGGAGCTGAGAACATGGCACGAGCTGCCATGAACCCCGGATCGTTCCCGCTTCGGGCGCTCGCCGACGCCGAACCGCGCCCGTTCTGGCTCGACGACCCGGCTCGGCCGCGCGCCCTGCCCGCGCTCGTCGGCGACGAACGCTGCGATCTGCTCGTCGTCGGCGGCGGCTACAGCGGCCTGTGGACCGCGCTGCGCGCCAAGGAGCGCGACCCGGGCCGAGACATCGTACTGATCGAGGCCCAGGAGGCCGGCTGGGCCGCCTCCGGCCGCAACGGAGGTTTCTGTGCCGCCTCCCTCACCCACGGCCTCGCCAACGGACAGGCCCGCTGGCCCGGTGAACTCCTCCGGCTCGAAGAACTCGGGGCCCGCAACCTCGACGCCATCGAGGCCGCCGTCGCCCGCTACGGCCTCGACTGCGACTTCGAGCGGACCGGCGAGATCACCGTCGCCACCGCCCCGCACCAGGTCGCGGAGGTGCGCGAGGCGGCGGCCCTGGCGGCCGGACTCGGGCTGGACGGCGGGGAGTTCCTGGACCGGGACGCGGTGCGCGCCGAAGTCGACTCGCCGGCCTTCCTCGCCGGGCTCTGGGACCGTACGGGCGTGGCCATGCTGCATCCCGCCAAGCTCGCCTGGGGCCTCAAACGCGCCTGCCGCGCCCTGGGCGTGCGGATCTACGAGCACACCCCGGGCACCGCGCTGTCCTCGCGCGGCCCCGGGGTCGCCGTCCGCACCCCGTACGGCCGGGTCTTCGCGCGACACGCGGCCCTCGGCACCAACGCCTTCCCCAGCCTGATCCGGCGCGTACGCCCGTACATCGCCCCCGTCTACGACCACGCGCTGATGACCGAGCCGCTCGACGCCGAGCGGCTCGCGGCCGTCGGCTGGCGGCGGCGCCAGGGGCTCAGCGACAGCGCCAACCACTTCCACTACTTCCGCATCACCGCCGACCACCGCGTCCTGTGGGGCGGTTACGACATCGTGCACCACTACGGGAGCCGCGTCCGGGCCGAGTACGACCACCACCCGGCCACGTACCGCAGGCTCGCGCACCACTTCTTCCAGTACTTCCCGCAGCTCGCGGGCGTGCGCTTCAGCCACGCCTGGGGCGGCGCGATCGACACCTGCTCCCGCTTCTCGCCCTTCTTCGGCACGGCGCACCACGGACGCGTGGCGTACGCGCTCGGCTTCACCGGGCTCGGCGTGGGCGCGACCCGGTTCGGGGCCGATGTGATGCTCGACCTGCTCGCCGGGGAGCGTACGGAGCGCACGGGGCTGGAGCTGGTCCGTACGAAACCGCTGCCGTTCCCGCCCGAGCCGGTCCGGTCGCTGGGCATCGGGCTCATCCAGCGGTCCATGACCCGCGCGGACGAGCGGGGCGGGCGGCGCGATCTGTGGCTGCGGGCGTTGGACCGGGCCGGTTTCGGCTTCGATAGCTGACGCCGCCGTCCGAGCAGCCCGAGCAGTCCGACTCGGCAGCCGAACCGAGCCGAACCGAGACGGAAGTTGACTGCACGTCACGTTTCGGGTCGCCGCGCCGCGTCCCGCGCGCCTCATGTGCCTCCCGGCGCGCCGGGGCGCACGGCGGTCCGTTCCCTGTGCGCCATATCACTACCAACTGGTAGCCCGAAGTCGCGTAACAGCGTCCCCCGTTCGGCCTCTCACCCGTGAACGCACGACAAGCGGAAACGGAATGGAGGCTTGGACATGAGTGGCGGCGCGGGTGCCAAGAGCGCGGTGGAGTGGCTGGCGTCGGTGGCACCGGACCCGGACGCCTGCCGGTGGGAGTGGGAACGCAACCCCCTGGGGGTGGCCCTGCTGCCCGCCGGCCGGCTCTGGGACGTCCTGATCCTGCCCGGCGAGCTCGGCTACCCGACCCTGGACGTCCTCTCCCGCTTCATGGACCGGACCGGCCCGGTCCTCGCCGACTTCGGCGACTCCCGGCTGGGGTTCTTCGTGCCGCCGGGCACGGCGGCCCGCTGGCTGGCCACCGGCGTGCGCGGCGCCGGGCGCGGCACCTGGATCGTCGTGCCCTACCCGGGGCGCGCTACCGGGGGCGTCCGCTGGGTCGTGGTGCCCGACGGCGAAGGCACCCTCACGGACCCGGCGGTCCTGGAGCTCGCGATGCACGAGGCCGCGGCCGGACTGGCCCAGGACGGCGAGCGGTGAGCAGGGCCCGGTGCAGACACCACAGCACCAGGCCCGCCAGGCACCACGCGCCCAGGACATCCAGCGGCCAGTGGTAGCCCTGGCGTACGAGGCCCACGCCGACGGCGACATTAAGCAGCCCGTACGCGATAAACGGCGTAGGCCGACGCGTACGGGCGCGCTCACGGGCGTACGGGAGCAGTAGCAGGAGCGCGGCGCCGTAGGCGACCGCCGCCGTGGCCGCGTGCCCCGAGGGGAAGAAGCCCTCGTGCGCGCCGCCCGCCATGCGCGGCGGTCCCGGGCGGCCGATCCAGGTCTTGAGCGGCACGACGAGCGCGGGCACGGCGGCCATCGCGAGGGCGGCGGCGAGCGGGGGCAGCCACCAGCGGGGGGCGCGGGCGCGCCGGCCGCGCAGGGCCGCGTACGCCAGCGCGAGGACCAGTACGGGCAGCGCCACCGCCGCGTCGCCGAGGTCGGCGAAGAACTGCGCGGCGGGGGAGGGGAGGGAGCTTTCCGCGAGCCAGTGGCCGAACCGCTCGTCGAGCGAGCGCACCGGCCCGTCCGTCGCGGCCTGCCAGGACAGCAGGGCCAGGAGCAGCGCGCACAGCGGCGGGATCAGTGGGGAGAGCGGCACGTCAGCAGCGTACGGAGTGGGGGAGAGGGGGGCGGCCCCGGAGCAGGGGGGAGACCCGGGGCCGCCATGCTGACCGGGTGCCGCGCGCCCCGGGGGGTGTGGGGCGGGCGGCCGTCCGATCGGTGAGGAGATCCGGAGTCCAGGACTCCGTAGGTGTGCGCGAGGCACGGCCGGGCCGGGGCTGGGGAAGCGCCGACTCGGTCTCGCCTGCGGTTCCCCGCGGGCGAGGTGTTTCTCTCATCCGCGGAAACCGTACGGCAGCCGGAGCGGGCCGGACAGCCGTGTCACCCGTCCACCACCCGCCCCGCACATTCTCTTCACGGGCGGGCGGAGGCGGGCGGCCTCGCGGCAGGAGGCGGGCGGCGGTACGGGGGAGGCGGGCGGCGGTACGCGGCGGGAGGTGACGGGCCGTCAGGCCCGCCGCCGACTCGGCCCGTACACCGTCAGTCAGCCCGTACGCCGCGGGCTCGGCCCGCCCGCTCGGCCCGCCCTCCTCCTCAGACCTCGGCTAGGGCGCCCTCGATGATGTCCAGGCCCTCGGTCAGCAGCTCGTCGCCGATCACCAGCGGCGGCAGGAAGCGGAGCACGTTCCCGTACGTACCGCAGGTGAGCACCAGCAGCCCCTGCTGGTGGCACGCCTTCGCGAGCGCCGCCGTGGCCTCGGGGTTCGGGTCCTTGGTGCCGGACTTCACCAGCTCGATGGCGATCATCGCGCCGCGGCCGCGCACGTCCCCGATGATGTCGAACTTCTCCTGCATGGCCGAGAGGCGGCCCTTCATGACCGACCCGATGTGCCGGGCGCGGCCCACGAGGTCCAGCTCGCGCATCGTCTCGATCGCGCCGAGCGCCGCCGCGCACGCCACCGGGTTGCCGCCGTACGTGCCGCCGAGGCCGCCCGCGTGCGCCGCGTCCATGATCTCGGCGCGGCCGGTGACGGCGGCGAGCGGCAGGCCGCCCGCGATGCCCTTGGCGGTGGTGATCAGGTCCGGGACGATCCCCTCGTCCTCGCACGCGAACCACTCGCCGGTACGGCAGAAGCCGGACTGGATCTCGTCCGCGACGAAGACGATGCCGTTGTCCGCGGCGAACCGCGCGAGCGCGGGCAGGAAGCCCTTGGCCGGCTCGATGAAGCCGCCCTCGCCGAGCACCGGCTCGATGATGATCGCCGCGACGTTGTCCGCGCCGACCTGCTTGCGGATCTGGTCGATGGCCTGGGCGGACGCCTCGGCGCCGCAGTTCTCCGGGCCGGTCGGCCAGCGGTAGCCGTATGCCACCGGCACCCGGTACACCTCGGGCGCGAAGGGGCCGAAGCCGTTCTTGTACGGCATGTTCTTCGACGTCAGTGCCATCGTCAGGTTCGTACGGCCGTGGTAGCCGTGGTCGAAGACGACGACGGCCTGCCGCTTGGTGTACGCGCGGGCGATCTTCACCGCGTTCTCGACGGCCTCGGCGCCGGAGTTGAAGAGCGCCGACTTCTTGGCGTGGTCGCCGGGGGTCAGCTCCGCGAGCTGCTCGCAGACCGCGACGTAGCCCTCGTACGGCGTGACCATGAAACAGGTGTGGGTGAAGTCGGCGAGCTGCGCGGACGCCCGGCGCACCACGGCCTCGGCGGAGGCGCCGACCGAGGTCACGGCGATGCCGGAGCCGAAGTCGATGAAGGAGTTGCCGTCCACGTCCTCCATCACCCCGCCGCCCGCGCGCGCGGCGAACACCGGCAGCGTGCTGCCGACGCCCGCCGCCACCGCGGAGGACCTGCGGGCCTGTAGCTCCCGCGACTTGGGGCCGGGGATCGGGGTGACGACGCGGCGCTCCTGGGGGAGGGTCGAGCCTCCGGTCAGGTCAGTCATGGCTGGGCTCCAGGGAGAGGGGCGAAAGGGGCGTTTAGTCGCAGGCTAGGGGCGAGGGGGCACGGTCGGCATGTTCCGTTAGGGAGAAGTGGGCGCGTCGCCTTGTCCGCGACGGCTATGGCGCCGGGGTCCGGCTGTTCGCCCGCCCGCGGCGGGGCCGGGGACGGGTTCCCTCGGCCGTCACGGCACGGTGACGAGTGCCCCTCGGGTTCGCGTCGTCCGTCCGTTCGCGGTGACCCCGGCTCCCCGTCCCGTCGCCCGCCCGTTCGCGGTGTCCCTGCGCCCCGTCCCGTCGTCCGTTTCCCCGGTGCGCTCCCGCGCGTACGCTGCGGATGATCACGGTCGGCGGGGCGGCGCGGCACCGCCGAGGTCGGTGAACTCCCCTCGCGGGAACAGTAGATTGAACGGCGGCGCGTACACGGATACGACCTCCGGTCGGGGGGCAAGGGGCAGCGGATGGACACCGAAGGCACATACGACGCACGCGGCACACGCGGCGGCTCGGCGCCGGGCCCGGCGGGGCCGCCCGCCGTGCCCGACCAGGCACGTCCGGCCCCCGCGCCGCCCGTACCGGCCGTCCCGCCCGTACCTCCGGCACCGCCCACCGAGGCCCCCGCGAGCCCTGCCGTCCCCGCCGCCCCACCCGCCGCACCGCATTCCGCTTCGTCCGCGTCCCCCGCCGGGGCCTTCGCCGCCGAGCCCGCCGCCGCATCTGTCACCGAACCGCCGTTCCTCGCCTGGCTGCGCGCCCCGCGCCCCGAGGTCGGCCCCGGCGTCTGGGCGTTCCGCTACCGCCCCAAACCCCCGGAGGAGCCCGACGCCATCCCCGGGCGCCAATTGATCAGCGGCGCCGTCGTGGCGCTGCTCTGCGCCTGGCTGCTCTGGTCCCTGCTGTGGAACAACTACCTGGGCGACTACTGGTACTGGCCGCTGACCCTGCTGACCCCCGACTCCTGGTACCAGGCCGGCGGCGGCGAGTACGGCCCGGGCTGGTGGGCCCAGCGCGTCTACCTCGCCATCGTCATCTGCGCGATAGTCGTCGTCTTCGGCCGCCTCGGCCGCTGGCCGCAGGTCTGGCGCCGGTACGCGGCCCCCGCCCTGCGCCGCATGTGGGACGACGCCGACGCCCCGGCCGCCCCGCTCACCCCGCACAGCGACCCGGCCCTGTGGCCCGAACTACGGGCCGCGGGCGCCCCCGACGCCGCCGACCGGCTGGCCGCCGAGGCGCGCTCCGGGGCGATGACCGACGTTGATTACGCCCGTATCGACCGCGCCTGGCAGTCCGTACGGGCCCGGCCCGGCCGCCTCGCCGCCTTCACCGACACCGTGCTGCGCCACGGCGCCACCGCCTGCGCCCACCCCTCCGGCGCGCGCGACCTGCCGGTACGGACGTGCCAGCACGATCTGGTAGCCCGCCAGGTGCGCATCGGCACCGCGGTCGAGGACCCGCGCAACCCGTACGACCACCGGGGCGCCGGATACGCGCTCGACCCCGCGCTGCTCGGCACCTCGCTGCTCGCCGTCGGACCGCCGGGGTGCGGGAAGACCGGGCGGCTGGTGCGGCCGGTCGTCGAGTCGCTGTGCCTGGAGGCGCTCGCCGGGCGGGCCGCCGTGGTGGCGGTGGGCGCGGCCGGCGCGGGGCTCGCGCCGGACGGCTCCTTCGACGTCGTCATCAAGATCGGCAGCCCCGACTCCACCCACCCCCTCGACCTGTACGGCGGCGCCGACGACCCCGACGAGGCGGCCGGCATCCTCGCCGAAGCGCTCGTCGGGGACCTCGCCGCCACCCTCCCCGGCGGCGACGGACGCCGCGCGGCGACCGCGCTCGCCCAGCTCATCGGCCCGTACCGAGCGGCATACGACCGCTACCCGACCGTCTCCGAACTCCGCGAACTGCTCGACGAGCCGGCTCCCGAGGGCGCCGCGGGCCCCGCGAGCGCCGCCCTGCGCGAGCGGCTGCTCGCCGCCGGACACCACGCCCACGCCCGCGAACTCGACGCCCGCGAGCGGCAGGCGACGCGCCCCGGCGACGTCGGAGCGCTGCTCGCGGACCGGCTCGCGCTGCTGGACCGGCCCGCCTTCGCACACTCCTTCCACCACCCGGACGGCGGCGAACCGTTCTCGCTGCGCGCCCTCGAACACCCCCTGCGGGTCCGCGTCGACCTGCCCGAACGCGGCCACACCGAGGCGTCCCGGATGCTCGCACGGCTCGTACTCGCCCAGTTCACCCAGTGCGCGGTGGGGCGCGGCGACCGGTCGCTGTTCGCCTGCCTCGTCCTCGACGACGCCAGCAGCACCGTCACCGCCGAGGCGCTGCGCGGCCTCCAGCGGCTGCGCTCCGCCAACGCCGGGGCCGTCCTCGCGCTCCGCACCCTCGACGACGTCCCCGAAGCGCTGCGCTCCGCGCTGCTGGGCGCGGTCGGCTGCCGGATGGCGTTCAGCGGGGTCACGACGTGGGACGGCGCGCGGTTCGCGGAGGTCTGGGGCAAGGAGTGGGTGGAGGACCGCGACATCACCGACCGCCAGATCATCGCCCACGAGCCGCTGACCCGCGCCACGCACGTCGTGCGCCGCCTGGTCACGGGCCGGGCCGTGACGGCGCAGTCGGTGACCACCCGCAAGGTCGAGCGCGAACGCTGGTCCGCCTCGGAACTGGCGCACTCCGTGCCGGCCGGGCACGCGGTGCTCTCGGTGACGTCCGTACGGGGCGCGAGCGCGCCGCCGGTCCTGGTGGACCTGCGCCCGCCGGGCGCGGGCGGCTCGGCGGGGCGGCGTTGACGGGCCCCGCAGGCAGTCGGTCGGCGTCGGCAGGCCCGGCCGGCAGTCGGTCGGCGTTGGCAGGCCCCGGTCCCGCGGGCCGGTACGTGCTGCCGGTACGGGGCCGGGGCCGACGCCTCCCCACCTAATCCTCCGCTGAGGCAGAATCGAGGGGAGCCGTTCATACGGGACGGCGCAATAGCAGCAGCAACGCCCCGCGAAGGTGCCATGCCTCCCACGCTCGCCTCACTCGTCCACCACTCCGCGCTCAAGCTCACCGTGCTCGCGGGAGAGGACAAGCTGGCGACCCCGGTGCGCTGGGCCCACGTCAGCGAACTGGCCGACCCGGTGCCCTGGATGGAGGGCGGCGAACTCCTCCTCATCACCGCCATGAAGATCGACGCGGAGAACCCGGCCGCCATGCGCCGCTACGTGAAACGGCTGGTCGGCGCGGGCGTCGTCGGGCTCGGTTTCGCCGTCGGCGTCAACTACGAACAGGTGCCGCGGCCGCTGATCGAGGCCGCCGAGGGGGAGGGGCTGCCGCTGCTCGCGGTGCCCCGCCGCACGCCGTTCCTCGCGATCAGCAAGGCCGTCTCGGCGGCCATCGCCGCCGAGACCTACCGCGCCGTGACGGCGGGCTTCGAGGCGCAGCGCGAGCTGACCCGCGCGGCCCTCGGGGCCGACGGCCCGGCCGCGCTGCTCGCCCGGCTCGCCGCCCACCTCGACGGCTGGGCCGCGCTCTACGACGCGTCGGGAGCGCTGGTGGCCGCCGCCCCCGACTGGGCCGCGCGCCGCGCCGCCCGGCTCTCCGGCGACGTCGAGCGGTTGCGCGAGCGGCCGGCGCCCGCCAGCGCCGTCGTCGGCGGCGAACCGGGGGAGGCCGATGGCGGGAGCGGGGGCGGTGCCGACGACGGCGCCGGGCCGGTTGCCGACGGTGGTGGTACGGACCGGTCCGACCGGCCGGACGGTTCCGACCGGGTCGAGCTCCAGTCCCTGGGCACCGGGCGCCGCGCGCGCGGCGTCCTGGCGGTCGGTACGGGCGCGCCGCTGGGCACCGCCGAGCGGTACGCCCTGCACTCCGCCATCGCGCTGCTCACCCTCTCCACCGAGCGCTCCCGCGCTCTCCAGGAGGCCGAGCAGCGGCTGGGCGCGGCGGTGCTGCGGATGCTGCTGGCGGGCGAGCCCGACCACGCCAGGGCCGTGGCCGGTGGGCTCTACGGCGAACTCCTCGACGCGCCCTTCCGGATGCTGGTGGCCGAGGCCGCCGCCGGAGCCGCTGCCGAGAGCACCGACGCCGCCGAACACGCCGATGCCGAGACCGTTCCGGACCCGCTTGGGGTGCTCGCCGACGTGCTGGAGGCCGCGGCGGCGCGTACCGGCGAATCCGTGCTCGCCGTCCCCGACGGCGGGCGGCTCATCGTGCTGGCGCCCGACGGCGGGGCCGCCGTCGCCGCCTGCGCCGGTCACGCGCGGGCCATCGAGGCCCGGCGCGGCACCAAGGCGCGGCCGCGCGAGCGCACCGCCGCCGCGCCCGACGACGACCTGGTCGTCGGGCTCTCGGCCCCGGCCGGCCCGATCGCCGCAGCGGGCGCCTTCCGCCAGGCCGAACAGGCCCTCTCGGTCGCCCGGCGGCGCGGCCGGGTCCTGGTCGAGCACGAGGAGGTCGCCGCCGGTTCCGTACTGCCGCTCCTCGCCGACGACGCCGTACGGGCCTTCGCCGACGGCATGCTCCGCGCCCTCCACGACCACGACGCCACCGGCCGCGGCGACCTCGTCGCCTCCCTGCGCGCCTGGCTCTCCCGCCACGGCCAATGGGACGCCGCCGCCGCCGACCTCGGCGTCCACCGCCACACCCTCCGCTACCGCATGCGCCGCGTCGAGGAGATCCTCGGCCGCTCCCTCGACGACCCGGACGTCCGCATGGAACTGTGGCTGGCCCTCAAGGCGACATCGGTCCCGTCGACAGGCTGACGACCCGCTGCCGCGGGGGCTGGTCGGCCGAGTGCTGCGGCGCGGCCGACGGGCCGGGGCAAGTCGTGGCGAACCGACGCGGCCGCGGGCCGCAGGGGCGAGCGGCCGCGCCGCCCCTGGCGGAGAGCCCGGGACGGCCGTGCGGGCGACGTCGGCGACGGGTACCGGCCTCCGACGGACCGTGGCGAGCCGCCACGACCGCGGGCCGCAGAGGTGAGCGGCTGCGCCGCCCCCTGGCCGAGAGTCGAGGGCGGCCGTGCGGGCGCAGCCGGCGACCGGGCCCGGCCTCCGGCAGGGAACGGGCTGACGGCCTGAGCGGGCCTGTGGCCGCGAGAAGGGGCCGGCCGGGGGCCGCCGTGGCGCGGTGGGGCCGGGTAGTCCGAACCGCCTCGCCTCAGGCCAGGAGGGCCGTGCGGCCGACGCCGGCGACGGGGACCGGCCTCCGGCCGGGGAGTGGGGGCAGCCTGAGCGGGTCTCCGGTGGGGGAGCGGGGTGCCCGGCCGGAGGCCGAGAGGCCGACTGGCGGGGGGCCGGGGTGTCCCGATCCGACAATGCGGCGCGGCGGGGGTGGTCACTGCTACGTGCTGGACAAACGCCGCCGGCCCGCGTGGCCCCTACGGTGGTGCGGAGTCGTTCATCCACTCCAACTCCGAAGGGCCGGGATCGCTGTGCCTACTTCTCACGACACCCCAGCGGCAGCCGCCATCCACGCGTTCTGGCTCGCGGGCCGGCAGGCGACCGGCGAGGGCACGCTCGATGTCACCTCACCTTGGGACGGCCGGGCCGTCGGGACGGTGAGCGTGCCGAGCGAGGCGCAGGTCGAGGAGGCCGTGGCCGCGGCGCACGCGGTGCGCGAGGAGTTCGCGGCGACCCCGGCGCACGTACGGGCCGCGGCCCTCGACCACGTGTCGCGGCGGCTCGTCGAGCGGACCGAGGAGATCGCGCGGCTGATCTCCGCCGAGAACGGCAAGCCCGTCAAGTGGGCCCGCGGCGAGGTCGGGCGCGCCGTGTCGGTGTTCCGCTTCGCGGCGGAGGAGGCCCGCCGGTTCAACGGCGGCGAGGCGCAGCGCCTGGACACCGACGCGGGCGGCGTCGGCCGCCTGGCGCTGACCCGGCGCTTCCCGCGCGGCCCGGTCCTCGGCATCGCGCCGTTCAACTTCCCGCTGAACCTGTGCGCCCACAAGGTCGCCCCGGCGATCGCCGTCGGTACGCCGATCATCCTCAAGCCGGCCCCCGCGACCCCGCTGTCCGGGCTGCTCCTCGGTGAGTTGCTGGCCGAGACCGAGCTGCCGGCCGGTTCCTGGAGCGTGCTGCCGGTCGGCAACGACCGGATGCCGAGCCTGGTGGCGGACGAGCGGCTGCCGGTCATCTCGTTCACCGGCTCCGGCCCGGTCGGCTGGTCCCTGCTGGACGCCGCACCCCGCAAGCACACCACCCTGGAGCTGGGCGGCAACGGCGCGGCCGTCGTCCTCGCCGACTGGTCCTCGGAGGCAGACCTGGACCGGGCGGCGCAGCGCATCGCCACGTTCTCCAACTACCAGGGCGGCCAGTCCTGCATCTCGGTGCAGCGCGTGATCGCCGACGCCAGCGTGTACGACCGGCTCGTGCCGAAGATCGTCGCGGCCGTCGAGGCCCAGGTCACCGGCGACCCGTCGGACGACGCGACCGATGTCGGCCCGCTGGTCAGCGAGGATGCCGCCCAGCGCGTCGAGGCGTGGGTCGACGAGGCCGTACAGGCGGGCGCGAAGCTCCTCACGGGCGGTGAGCGCAACGGCGCCACGTACGCCCCGACCGTCCTCGCGGACGTGCCCGCCGGGGTGAAGGTCGCCTGCGAGGAGATCTTCGGCCCGGTCCTGACCGTCACGCGGACCGACGGCGAGGCGGCGGCCTTCGCCGCCGTCAACGACTCGCCGTACGGGCTCCAGGCCGGCGTCTTCACCCACGACGTGCAGGCCGCGTTCCGCGCCCACCGCGCGCTGGAGGTCGGCGGCGTGATCATCGGCGATGTGCCGTCCTACCGGGCGGACCAGATGCCCTACGGCGGCGCCAAGCAGTCCGGCGTGGGCCGCGAGGGCGTGCGGTACGCGATGGAGGACTACACCTACGAGCGCGTCATGGTCCTCACCGACCTGGACCTCTGAGCCGCCGGCCGGGCGTGGGCCTCTGAGCCACTGGCCGGGCGTGGACCTCTGAGCCACTGGCGCGGCGTCGGCCTCTGAGCCACTGGCCGAGCGCCGCATGCCGCGTGCCGCGTGCCGCACGCCGCGCGCCGTGAACGGGGCGCGACCCGGGACCCTGTGCCCGGGCCGCGCCCCGTTCCCGTGCCACGACGGCCGCAAACGCCGCCACAGGGCATCGAGATGGCATCGGCGGCACCGATGGATACGACCGGCGCGCCGCGCCCCTTCCGCGCGCCTCCTCACCCGGCGCCGGCCCGTGCGCGATATGCGCGAGGACTGGTAGACCCCGTACGGATCGGGTACATACGGACGAGTAGCACCGGTCGGTAGCCGATCGGTACAACCCCGACGCGGCGAGGTGAGCCCTCATGACCGCACCATCCGCACGATCCGTGAGCGAACGCGAGGCGCGACAGGTCGCCGAGGCCGCCCGCGAACAGGACTGGCGCAAGCCCAGCTTCGCCAAGGAACTGTTCCTCGGCCGCTTCCGGCTCGACCTGATCCACCCCCACCCGATGCCGGACCCGGAGGCCGTCGACCGCGGCGAGGAGTTCCTCACCAAGCTGCACGCCTTCTGCGAGACGGAGATCGACGGCGCCCGCATCGAGCGCGAGGCGAAGATCCCGGACGAGACCATCAACGGGCTCAAGGAGCTCGGCGCCCTCGGGATGAAGATCGATACGAAGTACGGCGGACTCGGCCTCACCCAGGTGTACTACAACAAGGCCCTCGCCCTCGTCGGCTCCGCCAACCCCGCCCTCGGCGCGCTGCTCTCCGCCCACCAGTCCATCGGCGTGCCCCAGCCGCTCAAGACCTTCGGCACCCAGGAGCAGAAGGACGCCTTCCTGCCCCGCTGCGCCCGTACGGATATCTCCGCGTTCCTGCTCACCGAGCCGGACGTCGGCTCCGACCCGGCCCGGCTCGCGACCACCGCGGTGCCCGACGGGGACACGTACGTCCTCGACGGCGTCAAGCTCTGGACCACCAACGGCGTCGTCGCCGACCTCCTCGTCGTCATGGCCCGCGTGCCCAAGTCCGAGGGCCACAAGGGCGGCATCACCGCCTTCGTCGTCGAGGCCGCCGCCGAGGGCGTCACCGTCGAGCGGCGCAACGCCTTCATGGGGCTGCGCGGCATCGAGAACGGCGTGACCCGCTTCCACCGGGTCCGGGTACCGGCCGCACACCGCATCGGCCCGGAGGGCGCCGGCCTGAAGATCGCGCTCACCACGCTCAACACCGGCCGCCTCTCGCTGCCCGCCATGTGCGTCGGCGCGGGCAAATGGGCCCTGAAGATCGCCCGCGAGTGGTCCGTGGCGCGCGAGCAGTGGGGCAAGCCGATCGCCAAGCACGAGGCCGTCGGCGCCAAGATCTCCTTCATCGCGGCCACCACCTTCGCCCTCGAAGCCGTCGTCGACCTCTCCTCCCAGATGGCCGACGAGGACCGCAACGACATCCGGATCGAGGCCGCGCTGGCCAAGCTGTACGGCTCCGAGATGGGCTGCCTGATCGCCGACGAGCTGATCCAGATCCGGGGCGGGCGCGGCTTCGAGACCGCCGCCTCCCTCGCCGCGCGCGGCGAACGCGCCGTCCCCGCCGAACAGCTCCTGCGCGACCTGCGCATCAACCGGATCTTCGAGGGCTCCACGGAGATCATGCACCTGCTCATCGCCCGCGAGGCCGTCGACGCCCATCTCTCCGTCGCCGGCGACCTCATCGACCCCGACACCTCACTGGGCGACAAGGGCCGGGCGGCGGCCAAGGCTGGTGCCTTCTACGCCCGCTGGCTGCCCAAACTCGTCGCCGGGCCCGGACAGCTCCCGAACTCCTACGCCGAGTTCGCGCCTTCCGGCCACCGCGATCTCAGCGGCCACCTGCGCTACACCGAGCGCGCGGCCCGCAAGCTCGCCCGGTCTACCTTCTACGCCATGTCCCGCTGGCAGGGCCGGATGGAGACCAAGCAGGGCTTCCTGGGGCGCATCGTCGACATCGGCGCCGAACTCTTCGCGATGAGCGCCGCGTGCGTACGGGCGGAACTGCTGCGCACCCAGGGCGACCACGGAGCCGAGGCGTACCAGCTCGCCGACGCCTTCTGCGAGCAGTCCCGCGTCCGCGTCGACGAACTGTTCGGCCGGCTGTGGACCAACACCGACGACACCGACCGCAAGGTCGTCTCCGGCGTCATGTCCGGTACGTACGCGTGGCTGGAGAGCGGCGTCATCGACCCCAGCGGCGACGGCCCCTGGATCGCCGACGCCACGCCGGGCCCGACCCGGACCGACAACCTGCACCGGCCGATCCGCTGACGTTCTGGCCCCGGCGGCCGGTCCGCCGCCGAGACGACGGCCTGGGCGGCCGGCCCGGGGGACCGAGTCGGCCTCGGCGGCCGGACCGCTGACGGGACGGCCTTGGCGGCCGGTCCGGGAGATGAGCCGGCCGTGGCGGCCGGGTCGCTGCCGGGCCGGCCTGCCGGCGGCGTGACTCATCGGCGGTCGGGCCGCCGGTTCCATGACCTGTCGGCGGCCCGGCCTCCGCGGCCGGCCCGTCGGTGGCGTGGTCATTGGCGGTCCGGCCCCGGCGGTCGGTTCGCCGGTGGTCCGGTCCGCTGGTGGGGTGATCGGTTGGGAGCCCGGTCCCGGAGATCGGTCCGTCGGCGATGTGATCCGTTGTCAGTGCGGCCCCGCGGTCGGTCCGTTGGTGGGCTGGCCCACCGGGACGTGATCGTCGGCGGTCCGGCCCTCCCGGTCGGTTCGCCGGTGGTTCGGTCTGGGGGCGGTGTGGTCTGTTGGCGGTCCGGCCTCGGCGGTCGGTTTGCCGGGAGCCGAAACTGCTGGCGGGGTGATCCGCCGAGGGTCCGGCCTCCGCGGCCGGCCCGTTGGCGGGCCGGCCCGCCGGGGGCGTGATCGTTGACGGGCCGCCCGCCGGGGTCGGGGACGTTGGCGCGCCGGGCTCAGCGGCAGGTTCGTCGGTGGTCGGGCCGTCGCCTGCGGTTGCGGTCTCGGTCGGTGGGCCGGTCGAGGGCCGGTGGCGGGGCGTGGGTACCGTTCTGGGGGACGCGGTGCCGAGCGCGGGATGGAAGCGGCAACAATGGGGGGATGACGGACTCCCTCGCTGACCCGCATCTCCGCTTCGCCCCGGCCGCCCCGGGGGCCGGACCGAGCGGCCCCCGCTCCATCGTCATCCTCGGCTCGACCGGGTCGATCGGCACGCAGGCCATCGATGTCGTCCTCCGCAACCCCGAGCGCTTCCGGGTGACCGCCCTGTCGGCCGCCGGCGGCCGGGTGGAACTCCTCGCCGAGCAGGCGCACCGGCTCCGGGTGGACGCCGTCGCCGTCGCGCAGGCCGACAAGGCCGGCGACCTGCGGGCGGCCCTCGCCGAGCGGTACGGGACCGAGCCGCTGCCCGAGATCCTGGCGGGACCGGACGCCGCCACCGAACTGGCCCGCACCGAGTGCCACTCCGTCCTCAACGGCATCACGGGTTCCATCGGCCTCGCGCCCACCCTGGCCGCCCTCGAAGCCGGCCGCGTCCTCATCCTCGCCAACAAGGAGTCGCTGATCGCCGGCGGCCCGCTGGTCAAGGCCGCCGCCCGGCCCGGCCAGATCGTGCCGGTCGACTCCGAGCACTCCGCGCTCTTCCAGGCCCTGCTCGGCGGCGCGCGGCGCGAGGTCCGCAAGCTCGTCGTCACCGCCTCCGGGGGCCCCTTCCGCGGCCGTACCAAGGACCAGCTCACCGCCGTCACCCCCGAACAGGCGCTGGCCCACCCCACCTGGGACATGGGCCCCGTCGTCACGATCAACTCGGCCACCCTCGTCAACAAGGGGCTGGAGGTCATCGAGGCGCATCTGCTGTTCGACGTCCCCTTCGACCGCATCGAGGTCGTGGTCCATCCGCAGTCCTACATCCACTCGATGGTGGAGTTCACGGACGGTTCGACGCTCGCCCAGGCCAGCCCGCCCGACATGCGGATGCCGATCGCGCTGGGCATGGGCTGGCCGGAGCGGGTCCCCGACGCCGCGCCCGGGGTGGACTGGACCAAGGCGCACACGTGGGAGTTCCTCCCCCTCGACACCGAGGCGTTCCCCTCCGTGGGCCTGGCCTGCCACGTCGGCGAGCTGGGCGGCACCGCGCCCGCCGTCTTCAACGCCGCCAACGAGGAGTGCGTCGCCGCCTTCCTCGCGGGACGGCTGCCGTTCACAGGGATTGTCGATACCGTCGCGGAAGTGGTCTCGGAACACGGAAAGCCCGTTTCGGGAACCCGCCTCTCGGTCGCGGACGTCTTGCAGGCGGAGACCTGGGCGCGCTCCCGGGCCCGTGAACTGGCCGCCCGTACCGCTCGTACAGCGCACGCAACCTCGGAGGCTCGCGCATGACAACACTGATGACCATCCTGGGGATAGTCGTCTTCGTGGTGGGCCTGCTCTTCTCGATCGCGTGGCACGAGCTGGGCCACCTCTCGACCGCGAAACTCTTCGGCATCCGCGTGCCGCAGTACATGGTGGGCTTCGGGCCGACGATCTTCTCGCGGAAGAAGGGCGACACCGAGTACGGGGTGAAGGCCATTCCGCTCGGCGGCTACATCCGCATGATCGGGATGTTCCCGCCCGGCGAGGACGGCCGCATCACGGCGCGCTCCACCTCGCCGTGGCGCGGCATGATCGAGGACGCCCGCTCGGCGGCCTTCGAGGAGCTGGAGCCCGGCGACGAGTCGCGGCTCTTCTACACGCGCAAGCCCTGGAAGCGCGTGATCGTGATGTTCGCCGGGCCGTTCATGAACCTGATCCTCGCCGTCGCGATCTTCCTCGGCGTGATGATGACGTTCGGCGTCAACACCCAGACCACCCAGGTCTCCTCGGTCTCCGAGTGCGTGGTGTCGGCCGAGGCCAAGACCGACAAGTGCCCGGCCGGGGCGAAGCCGTCGCCGGCCAAGGCCGCCGGCCTCCAGCCGAAGGACAAGATCGTCGCCTTCAACGGGCACAAGATCAACGACTGGTCGACGCTCCAGGACGACATCCGCAAGACCACGGGCTCGGCGACGATCACCGTCGAGCGCGACGGGCAGCGCAAGGAACTGCGCGCCGACCTCATCCCCAACCAGGTCCAGAAGTACGACGGCAAGGGCAAGCCGATCGCCGGCCAGTACGTCACGGCCGGCTTCCTCGGCTTCAGCCCCGCGCCCGGCGTCGTCCAGCAGTCCTTCGGCCAGTCCGTGGACCGCATGGGCGACATGGTCGCCTCCGGCGTCGAATCGCTGATCAACCTACCCGGGAAGATCCCGGACCTGTGGGACGCGGCCTTCGACGGCGGCCAGCGCAAGGCCGACTCCCCGATGGGCGTCGTGGGCGCCGCCCGCGTCGGCGGCGAGGTCTTCAACCTCGACATCCCGCCGTCCCAGCAGATCGCGACCATGCTCTTCCTGGTCGCCGGGTTCAACCTGTCGCTCTTCCTCTTCAACATGCTCCCGCTGCTCCCGCTGGACGGCGGGCACATCGCGGGCGCGCTGTGGGAGTCCGTGCGCCGCGCCTTCGCCCGCGTCTTCCGCCGCCCCGACCCCGGCCCGTTCGACGTCGCGAAGCTGATGCCGGTCGCCTATGTGGTCGCGGGCGTCTTCATCTGCTTCACGCTGCTGGTCCTGGTCGCGGACGTGGTCAACCCCGTCCGGCTCACCTAGCGCCGTGACCGGCGACGTTCGCCGGGAGGAGTACTGGGACGACGACCGTGCCTAGCGCAGCGACGGTACGGCCGTACGGCTCGAAAGTGCTGCGAAAGACCCGATTGCGGCGGCCGGACGCGCTATGTGTCCGGCCGTCTACTTTGGGGGCACGGCGGGGAGGGGTGTGCCCCAGCACTGATCCAGTGCCGTAATCTCGAACACCGGAGCCCGCCGAACTCGGGTCCTTGATCCACACCATGGGGTTGCTCGCAAGATGACTGCGATTTCACTTGGAATGCCGTCCGTACCGGTCAAGCTCGCCGACCGCCGGGTCAGCCGCAAGATCCAGGTCGGGTCCGTGGCCGTCGGAGGCGACGCGCCGGTTTCGGTGCAGTCGATGACGACGACGGTGACGGCGGATGTCGGTGCGACGTTGCAGCAGATCGCCGAGTTGACGGCGGCGGGTTGTCAGATCGTGCGGGTG
>NZ_JOBF01000020.1 GCF_000718635.1 Streptomyces varsoviensis
ACCCGCAGGGCCAGGGTGCGGTACGTCCATCCGGCGAGGCTGGAATCGACGCCGAGCGCGCGCTGCCCCACCCCCAGCGGGCAGAGCTGCCGCTGCTGGGTACGGGCGACGATGTCGGCCTCCAAGACGCGACGGCGACGCTCCCAGTCCGGAAGCACCGTCCGGGCCCACACCCACTCCAGCAGGGCGGCCGAGCGTTCGGGGATGTCGTCACGGCGCAGCGGGTTAGAGAGGTCGTCACGACGCAGCGGGGCGGGGAAGTCGTGGCGACGCAGCGGGGCGGAGACGTGGTGGCGACGCAGCGGGTCGGAGACGTCGTGGCGACGCAGCACATCCGGGACGGAACCGCCGCCCAATGCGGTCGTCAGGTCGGCGCGAGCGGTCGCGGGAGGGGTGGTCCGGACGCGGTGCAGTTCCTCCTCGATGTGTGGGATGCCCTCACCCACCGGGGCCGGGATGAGGAAGTCGGCGGTCCAACTGTGCCGGAATCCGGCCCGCACCACAGCCGCCACGATCGGGTCCCGGGCCAACCGTTCGCGGTAGGCCGGTAGGTGCGCCGTCAGCCACTTCTGCTGCGCCGGGTGGGAGGCCGCGGCCTCCTCCAGGTCGACCAGGGCGGCGACCGTCTCGGCCAAGGGGGAGATCACGAAACGGCTGCGCGCCAGGGTGTCCGTATCAAGCAGCCACAGCCCCATCGTTTCGCCTCCGTGCGAAACGTTAACGCCGCCGCGGCGGCCCCCGGACACTCCCCGTCATGCGCACCTATCGAGAACTGTTCCGCACCCCGGAGTTCACACCGCTGTTCGCCACCAGCGCGCTGTCGGTGGCCGCTTCCACGGTGAGCGGGCTGGCCCTGGGCACCCTTGTCCACTCCGCCACCGGGTCCCCGCTGCTCTCCGCCCTCGCCATGTTCGGGCCCGCCCTCGTCCAGGTTGTCGGCGCGGTCACGCTGCTGTCGGCCGCCGACCGGCTCCCTCCGCGCGCCGCCATGGCCGGCCTCGCCCTGGCCTTCACGGTGGCCACCGGTGTCCAGGCCGTCCCGGGGCTGCCGATGTGGGCCGTCTTCGTGGTCCTGGCGGCCCAAGGCCTGATCGCCTCCGTGGGCGGCGGGGTCCGCTTCGGCCTGCTCAACGAAATCCTCACCAAGGACGGCTATCTACTCGGCCGCTCAGTCCTCAACATGGCCGTCGGCACCCTGCAGATCTGCGGCTACGCCCTCGGCGGCGTCCTCGTCGTCCTGCTGTCGCCGCGTGGTGCGCTGCTCACCGGCGCGCTGTTGTACGCGGCCGCCGCGACCGTCGCCCGCCTCGGCCTCACCGACCGACCGCCCCGTACCACCGGCCGCCCGTCGGCCGCCGCCACCTGGCGCGTCAACGCCCGCCTGTGGTCGTCCGCGCCCCGCCGCTGCGTCTACCTCGCGCTATGGGTACCGAACGGGCTCGTCGCAGGATGCGAGTCCCTGTACGTCTCCTACGCCCCCGAGCACGCGGGGCTGCTCTTCGCCTGCGCCGCCCTCGGCATGCTCGTCGGCGACACGCTCGCCGGGCGTTTCCTCCCGCTGCGGTGGCGCGAACGCCTCGGCGCCCCGCTGCGGCTGCTACTCGCCGTCCCCTACCTGCCGTTCTTCCTCGAACCGGGGCTCTTCGTCGCGGTGGCCGCCGTCACCCTGGCCTCCGTCGGCTTCGCAGCGAGCCTCCTGCTCCAGGAACGCCTCATGCGCCTGACCCCCGACGAACTGAGCGGCCAGGCCCTCGGCCTGCACTCCTCCGGCACGCTCACCCTCCAGGGCGTCGGCGCCCTCCTCGCAGGCACCATCGCCGAACTCACCACACCCGCGGCGGCGATGACGGTCATGGCAGCCGCCTCCGTCACCGTAACCCTGGCACTCGCTCCAGGCCTGCGGGGGCGTGCGCCGGTCATTGCGACCGCGTGAGCGGCGGAGACGCGTCGGCCGGATCGAGGCGCGTTCAGGAGGGCGGGGCCACTGGATGCCGTATGCCGTCTGTCATCTGCCGCCGCGTCCACGCCTGCGGCCGGCCGGGCTTGATGTCGCGGGCAGCAAGGGCTCAAGCCGGAGCCGGGCCCACTGTCCGTTCGTCAGGTCACTACGGCCCGGCCCACAGGACATGAACCACCGACGAACAAGATCTACATTCGCAGCAGGCCCCAGGTGCGTCAGCCGCTCCGGCCGATCCGGCGGCGCCGCTCACGAGTGCCGAGGGCGAGATCGCAGATCGCAGATCGCCTCGACGTCATGCACGGTCTCGCGTTGGGCCACCGAAGAACTCACCTGGCGTAGGAGAACCAGAAGTGTCGAATTGCCGCGTGGCCGTCCCGATGCCACTCTCGGTCCGGATATCAGAAGACAGAGGCAACAGGAGGTATCAGGACATGCCACCGTCCATACTCATCGTCGGACTTGATCTCACGCTGCTGGACGACGCGCCCTCGTCGCGGGCCGCGTTCCCCGAGATCGACTCCGAAGTGGTCCGGACCGGCGTGACCGCGGAGCGGGCCCGGCTGGAGGAACTCGGCTTCACCATCGATGTCTGCCTGCTCGACTACGGCCGCACGGCCGAGGCGGTCTACCGCACCGCGCTGTCCCAGAAGGACTACGACATCGTGGTGATCGGCGCCGGCATCCGGCTGGACCCGGTACTGACCCCACTCTTCGAGGTCCTGGTCGATGCCACCCGCGAACTGGCACCCGGCGCGAAGCTCTGTTTCAACGTGAGCCCGTCGACAACCGTGGAGGCCGTCCAGCGATGGTGGCCCGAACGCAAGCCACTGGCCTAAAGAGCTCGCAATCCGGCCGGGCTCATCCAGCAGCGCTGATCAACGGCCAGTGCTGATCAACGGCTTGGGCGTGGAGAGTACGGCAGGGGCGGGGCGGCCAGGCCGGAGCGGTCCCTACTGGACGGTCCTTTCTGGACGGCGTTTGCCGGAGGGCCTTTTGCCGGAGGGGCCTTTGTGGGAGGGCTCTACGAACGTGAACGGGTGGCCGTGCTGCTCGTAGGGGCAACGCGACGGACGCCCCTCCCTCAGGGGACGGCGTCCGGCGCCTCCTCCACTGCACCGGGAAAGGTGCGAACGCGAATGTATCTGCTCGCCGTCCTGCCGAGGTCGGCTCGTCTCCGCTGCCGGCGAACCAGCCGCTGGCTCTGACCACCGCGGAAGCCAACATCCCGGTGCCCGCCAGAAAATGAGGCCCACGACGCCCGACGCCTCACCTGACGGACGCGTCCGTGCCCGGCCGGGCCTACGGGACGTGGACCCCGGACGCTGTCGATCAGGCCGAGGAACCGGCGACGACGATGCCTTCACGCCGGGCAGTGGGGGCCTGGCGCAGCCGGCGTAGACGCACCACCACTTCACTGGAACGCCAAAATCTTCTCGCCATCAGCAAGACCGCAGGCCCCGCATCTGAACACCTCCATCGGCCACACAGGATCGGGCCGCTCCCCTACCCAAGCCCGAATCAACAAGCAGAACACCCGCGACTGTCCCCCTTTGAGTGAATACCGGATATCTCAGGCAGTCACCGGGCACATCAGTCCGTACAGACGTGTGGCGCTCCACAGAGCCATCCCGCCGAATGGCCATGTGCCGTTCCCACCTGCGAGAAGGGCTCGGCATATATATATCAATCGCCGCCGCCGAACAGTGCCTGAGGGCGAGTCCGGTGAAGGTAAGACGAAGGGGAGGTCTGCGCATATGGCATGGCGGAAACGAATGAGCATCACGGCAGCCAGCGTGGTCGTGATGGCTTTCGGCGCGTTGGTACTGCCGGCGGGACAAGGTGCCGCCGTACTGGCCGCGGCATCGTCGAAGGCGCCCGGCGGAAGCCTGCTGTTCACCTCGCCCGGGCAATTCACCGTGCCTACGGGCGTGAGACAGGTGGACGTCTTTCTCTGGGGCGCCGGCGCGCCCGGAGGCGACGGCGGAGGTGGGGGCGGCGGCGGGGGCGGCGGCGGTGAGAGCGCCCGCGTCGGGGGGCGCGGGGGCGCCGGAGGCGGTGGCGGAGGCGGCGGGGCCGGTGGCAGTGGGGGCGGGGCCGGAGACTTCGTACGCTGCCGCGTCAACGTCACGCCCGGCGAGAGCTTCGACATCACGCCAGGGGCGAGCACGCCGGGTGGGCGCGGCGGGCGGCCCGGCGCGGGCGGGGTCGCCGGCGCAACCGACGAGGCCGGCCTTCGCGGCGCTGAGGGGGCCTCAGGCACCATCGGCTCCGGCACCGATGGACGGATGGCGTCCTTCTTCACCTCGATGCGGGAAGAGCCGACAGGGAGCAACATCGTTGTTCTGGGCGGCACTTCGGGTGTCGCGGGGGCGGGCGGAAGGGTTGGGGACGGAGGGGTCTCCAGCAGCTTTCCGCGGGACGGCGGAGAGGGCGGAGAGGGCGGCTTCGCGCGGCCCCCGTCGTTCCGCCCAGGGCTGTACGGACCGTGCGGCAAGGACCGGCAAGTGGCGTTCGCCTTCGGCAACCTTGGCCGCCCCGGCGCCTCGGGCGGCGCGGGAGGGAGCGGAGACAGGACTCAGAGCAGCGGCGGGCTCGGGGGCCTGTCCGGCAGCCCAGGTACCGGCGGGACAGGTGGTCACCCGCATATGAGCCAGGGCTGCACGTTCGGTGCCGGCGGCCACGGTGGAGACGGCGGGTGGGGCGGGCACGGCGGCCGCGGCACCGCGAGCGGCGGCGGCACCCGTTTCAACGGCGACTTCGGCGAGCCCCGCCGACCCAGCCCCCTCGGCCGGCAAGGAGCCGTTCTCGTCCGCTGGGGCACCTCACACTCCCCCGCCTGCCCGAACGCTGTCGACCCCACTCCCTGATCACGGGCTCCCGCATCGCCGTATCGCCATGTCCCTCAGTTCGGTCCCACCCTCAGCATTCACCGTGGCCGTGGAGCCAGCCGACGCCCAGGTGCCATCCGCCGCCCGCCCCGCAAGCCACTGTCCCCACATGGTGCACGGCCGGGGCGACACCCCGTCCGCCACTGCCACGGCGCCTCCGCGAACCGCCGTACCCACGGCCTCGGCGCCAACCAGCAGCCCCGGCTTCTGATGCTCTTCTCTCGCAGGGACAGGCCGGTTACGCCCTGTCGGCGTCTGGGTTCGCGGCGAGCCCGACGCCGAAGCCTGGGCCGCCATCAACGGTGTGCGATGGGTAGCCCTCGTCGAGCGCGGCGACCACGCGGGTGCAATGCCCACGAGGAGATCCTGCTATGCGACGCGGCACCCCTGCGGTGACGGACCGCTGCAAGACAACGAGGGGAGCCGTTTACCTACTCAGCCTGGCCTGACGGCAGGGGTTCGGGTTCCTTCGTTCTGCCTTCGGATTTGTTGGGCCCTGTTAGCTCTGGGGCGTGCAGGGCCTTCTTTCTGATCGCGGTGACCCACTTGATTATTTCCTGCCGGACAGAAGGTTTGCCCCCCCCGAATAGCGCAGACCGGGTTCCGAACTCATCAAGCGCGCCCGCCTAATTTCGGCCCCTGCCGGCCTTGGGGTGTACCTGTCCTTGGGGAAAGGGTACTCATCGGCTGCCAATGACCGGGCAGGCTCCTCAATCCGTAGCCATGGGCGCATTTCGCCAGTTGTCCTTCAGCAGCCGCCCGATAGGGCTGAAGATGAGTCCTGCGAGAAGCACCCAGTCGGCAACTTGCCAGAAGGACTGCAGTCCGTTGGGCGGTTGGCCGGTGAGGGCGGGCGTGGAGCCGTAGGCCGCGCCGAGGAAGACGAGGGCGTGGATGGTCTGGGTGAGGGGGGACCAGGCCATTTCGGACAGTACGTCGCCGTCGATGCCGAATGCGAACATGAAGACCCAAGGCAGCATGACCAGCCCAGAGATCCAGGCGGCTGTCACCAATATGTCGTCGCTGACGTCGCTACCTGTCAGATTGATTTCCCACTTGTTCTCCGTTAGTCGTTTCAGCTCGGCTGGGGAGCCGGTGTAACCACCCAGGGCGGGATTGCTCGGGGACCACAGCACCGGAATGTGAGAGCCCACCTTGAAAGGCTTGCCACTGCTGACCGGGCCGACAACGAGCCGTTCAGCCCCTCCGGGCACTGAAACCCGCAGTTTGCTGTAGTAGCTCACAACCACGTCATGGTTGTCTTCGTCGTACTCCTTTCTTACGATCTCCGGCCGTTCGGCAATGGTCGCTGTCGTGACTTCGGCACCTGCGCGCTGTAGCGCGGCGGGCAGGCCGGCCTGGCTCGGCAGGGAGGGCAGCATGGCGGCCGTCAGCGAGGCGGCGAGGAGGGCGACGTTGACGAGCAGCCGCCGCGCCTTGGCCCATCCCTCCGACTCATCGGGCGCCTCGATGAGTTCATTCCAGACAGCCACGCGCTTCTTGCGCGTCTTGTGCGTCTTTCGCAGACTGACGCCGGAACCAGAAGGTCGCGTCCGATGTCTGCCGACGAACCGCCGGATCCACATCAGCAGCGCGCGTACGACAGCGGAGCCGGTCGCGATCCACATCAAGACGAGGACGCCGGTGTGCGGTACCGGCTGGGTGTCGATTCCCAGCGCCCATATGAGAGCCGCGATGCCCGCCGTGTACGTCAGGCCGGCGGTCGCGCGGATGGCCAGTGCCAGGTCAAGCTCTACGCGTAAGGCCCTGGCCAGGTGAGAAGCCTCTTTTCGTACCTTCGCCCTCAGGGCTACGACCATGCGTAGGGCCGGCGTCGGAATGTATTTGTGCATGGGTGCCCCTCAACGTAAAGCACTCGGAAACGGCGCGACGCCGCGTAAGCAGATCATGAAACTACCGGAATTATCGCTTCAGTCGTCGTGCGGGCCGAGTGTTCGCCCGTCCGGTGATCCACGACTTCGATCCGGTCGCCGGCCCTAGCTGGTCGATGCCGAACTGGCGGGCCCAGGTCCTGGATTCCTTGCTGCCGTGACCGCTGCCGTGTCGCAGTCCCGGCTCGCGGATCCCGGTGACCGCGCCATTGCGGTAGCGGATTCACCAGTAGGTGGTCGGCTCGGCCTCGAACTGAGCACGGTTCTCTGTCTCGTCCGCGGCGAGATGGGCCGCCGTGGTCCGGAGTTTCTGGCGCTCACTGGTGATGTAGGACGCGGTGGGCTCGGCCCTCGACTGGTGGCCTTCAAAGGTGCGGTCGGCCCACCCAGATCCCGCGATCGCCGAGGCGAGGGGCATGCGCGATGTCACTGGTGCCCCTCGGCGAGGAAGGCCCGGAGGTCGGCCGTCAAGGAAGTCATCTGCTCGCCGGCCTCCAGCCAGGTGGTCACCGAGGCGCCCCAGCCGCCGGCGGCCTGGGGCCACGGCCGCAAGGCCCAGGTCAGCCCGACGTAACCGCCGGTTCGGAAGACCGCCGACACCGTCAGGTCTCGGTTGCTGGTCTGCCAGCTCCGTTCGCCGGGCCATCCCCGGTAATCGGCGGCCAGGCCCTGCAGGAACACGCTGAGATCGCTGTCCCAGATCCAGGCGACGATCTCGTTGACCCGAGCGGTCAGGCCCGGGGCCCGTAGCTCGACGGCATAGCGCACGGAGACCGCGTCGAAGCTGGACCGGTCGCAGAACGTCACGCCGACGGATCCGTTGTCCTGACAGCGGATGGTCACGCTGGCCTCATCGGCAGTACCGACGTCTGGAGTGGTCACGGGCGGAACGCTAGGCCAGCAGCCCGCTCGGCGTCACTCCGCTCGACCCCTGCCTTGGTTTCGTTGTCGATGGACGGGGATGGACGGGGACCGGCTCGCGCGATCGAACCGACGTCAGACGTCATCTGAGCGACCAACCAGATGCCTGAACATCACCTGGGCGGACGACCGGATAGGACGCTCACCGCTGCACGCTTCACCACTCCCGGGCCCGGGGTGCGGTGGCACATCCCGCACGGGCGTCATCCGCCCTCGCGTCCCCGCAGGTCAGCCTGTGTGTCGTCCCACGAATCACTCAAGTTGACGCATCCCCTGGCACCTGGCGTCGGCCGACCTGCAACCTCGATGTGCAGTCAGGAGGCGGATCGCACCGCTTCCCACCACAACGAAGGGCAACGACCATGCTGACGACGAAACACATGGCCATAACGGGCTCAGCCGCTCTGGTACTCACCGGCGTCCTGGGCGCGACGGCCCCGGCGCACGCCGCTCCGGAACCGTCGACTTCGGCTCACGTGGCCGCCGGCGGCACCGCGCCCGCTTGCATCGACCGCAGCGGGGTCCGCAACAACGCCGGTGGCGGCATTGCGGGGTGGGTGTACAACGGCTGCGGCAAGAAGATGCGCGTGAAGGTCGTCGTCCATAACTGGCGGGACACCTCCTGCCAGACCATCCCTAACAAGCAGAGCAAGTATTTCCACACCAATGGTGGACGGTACGACCGGACCGCGGTCTGCTAACACCCCGCCCGGCAATGCGCGGGCGTCTCGCGGACAAACGCGAGATGCTCGAAGGCGCGACTCAGCCTGCATCAGCGTCTGAAAGCCGCGCGCCGCCTCGCCCACGGAGAACGCGGGCCAAGGGCCGATTCTCCTGCCCCTTCAGGAGGGGCAGGAGAATCGCACGTTTTTGTCCAGAAGCGGGCGCGGAACCCGAGCTATCGCGGAGTCCGAGCTGTTGCAGGGGCAGTGGGCCTTCTCAGCCGCCAGCGTGGGCGGGTGGACCAAGAGCGTGTGTGACTTTCGTGGTCACGGTTCTCTTCTCCACGGGTCGACTTCTGCTCTGCCCGGTTGCTCTCGCCCTCAGGGCCTTGCCCGCATGCTGAAGCTCTCCGCGTACGAGAGGGATAGCTCACCGTCTTGAGTGCTGACGGTTCGTAGGCCCTGGTCGAGAAAAGCGTGATGGCCTACGTCAGAAAGCTGATGCCGTTCGCACAGTTTCTGGAAATGCAGGGACATGGCGAGTCGTACGGGCGCGACGGAGCCGTTCCCTCATCGTCGGGTCGCCCGTACTTGGGCGCGGGTGCCGGCGTCAGTCGACGTGGGCGTAAGAGATGTCGCCGCTCCCCCGGAGCAAGTGCCAGTTCAGGCTGTGAGGAGGTGGGCAAGGTGGAGCAGATCGGCCAGGCGTAGCACCCGTCCGTCGAAGCCGGGGAGGGGAACATGGAGCGGCTCGGTCCAGCGGGTGGGGATCGCGTCCAGCCCGTAGTACGCCCCCGCGAGGCCTCCGGTCACCGCGGCGACGGTGTCCGTGGCACCGCCGAGGTCGAGTGCGCCGGCTGAGAGGTCCTGGGGCTGATGCACCCGGACACGTCACGTGTCGGCGTTCAGGACGGTTCGGTGGGCTGTCTCAGGAAGGTTCTCGGGAAGCGTTCGTGACCGGCCCCGGGCCTGTGAACTGCATTGGGATCAGGGACAGTTATGGAGCCGGTCTCACGTGCTGGGTGAGGACGTTGCCGCCGCAGACACCATGCGGGAAGCCTGTCGGTCCGGTGCGCGCGCTGGCCCCGGCTGCTGCCTGCCGCAGGTGCCCGCTCGTCGGGCTCTCCCACCGGTGGTGTCGGTCCGCCCGTTACGCGGGCGGCTCCGTGCCGCGGGCGCTCCCGGTCAGCCAGGCGAGGATTCGGTGCAGCTCCTGGGCGTGGCAAGCCGGGGCGAAGTCGTCCTCCACGGCCGCCAGGAAGACGGCGTCGATCATCGTCACGATCCACCGGGCCACGCGGGGCGGCCCGAAGGCGAGGGCGGCACCCTCGCGGGCCATCCGCTGCAGCAGCACAGTGAGCGTCGTCAGTGTCCGCTGTTCGTCGGCGGCGAGCAGCGCGGCGAACTTCGCGTCCCGTTGGGCCTGCAGCAATGCCGCCGCCGTCAAGCCGGGAACCAGTGGGTCCGCCAGGTCGCCGACGAGATGATCCACCAACTCGACGAGTCCGTCCTCCGCCCGTTCGGCTGCCAGCGCCGCCTCGCAGGCGGCGGCGTTGCCGGCCAGGTCGTCGGCGAACAGCGCATGGAAGATCGCCCGTTTGGTCGGAAAGTAGTGAAACAAGGTCCCCGACCCGATCCGGGCCTTGCGGCAGATGCTCGCCGTCGAGGTGCCATCAACCCCGTTCACGGCGAACTCCTGTGCCGCCGCTGCCAGGATCTCCGCCCGCTTACGGGCGTGCTGCTCGGGATTAACGGTGCGCATACGTGAACGCTACCTTATTAGCAGAGTGTCTCCTCTAGCAACGACCTATCCGCCCGCAGAAGGTGAAGACGCGGCTCCGCTTTCGGTTCTCGCCGGAGGAGGTGGGGCGGGTTTCCGTAGCGAGCCGTGCATTGGTTGACTCGCCAGCGTCAACTACTCAGTGAGCCGAGGCCCTTCAGTTCCCTTCTATGGGGGTGCATCCAGATAACCAGAGTGCTTACTCTGTTAATGTCGTAGGGCAGCGATACACCGGATCGCACGGGAGGCGCGATGCATGGCAGCCGGACCCCCGACGCGGGGATCAGCCGCAAGCAGTTCCTGGCCGCAGCGGCGGCTCTTGGGGTCGCGGAGGCGACCATGAGAGCCAACCCAGCCGCAGCGGCTGAGCCCGCATCCGTCGCAGCGGCGGGAGCTGACGGTCACTCCTTGTGCTACCGGGGCGTGTGCTACACGGTCGGTGCCGGGGAGACCCCGGCGACCGCGTACAACGCCGATCGCATGCGCGAGGACGTCCGTGCGATCAAAGAGCGGCTGCACGCCAACTCGATCAAGGTCACCGGTGACGGCGTCGACCGGCTGACCACCACGGCCGAAGCGGCGGCGCGACACGGACTGCATCTGCGCATCGAGCCCACCTTGGGAGACCGTCCGCCACAGGAAATCCTCGACCACCTCGCGGAGACCGGCCGGTACGCCGAGCAACTGCGCCGAGACGGCGCGCGGGTGGAACTCAGCGTCGGCTGCGAGTTCTTTCTCTTCGTACCGGGCATTGTGCCGGGTGACGACGCTGTGGAGCGGGTCAACAACCTCTCCAGCGGAAACTACGACGCGCAACACATGCAAAAGGAACTGGCGCGCTTCACCGCACGGGCCGCGAAGACCGGCCGGTCGGTTTTCCGCGGGCCGCTGAGCTATGCCGCCGCCCAGGATGAAGACGTCGACTGGAGCCTCTTCGACATCCTCGGCATCGACTACTACTCCTACCACCCCCGCCGCCAGGACTACGTCCGGGAACTGCGCCGCTATCTGCGTCACGGCAAGCCAGTAACGATCGCGGAATTCGGCACCTGTACCTACAAGGGCGCGCCGGCCAAGGGCGGCATGGGCTGGCACATGGTCGATTACTCCAAAAAGCCTCCGAGGATCAACGAGCCTCTGGTTCGCAGTGAGCAGACTCAGGCCGACTATCTCTCCACCGTCTACAACGCCTTCGAGGCGACGGGCCTGTACTCGGCGTACGCGTTCGAATTCATCACCCCGGACGCGCCGCACTGGCCGAACGACCCCCACCACGACCTCGACATGGTCAGCTACAGCATCGTCAAGACGATCCAGGACACCCCTGGCGCCCCGGATTCCCCCTGGCACTGGGAACCCAAGCAGGCATTCCACACCCTCGCCCGCCATTTCGCACGTGCCGGCTCCCACCGAACAATCGAGGCACCGCGACCCGGATCACTCTCATGACGCACCTGCCCGGGCCCGGGGACCGGAACGGGGGCATATGTTGGCGCTGACGCAGTAATGGACAACGGAGTCCCCAACCGCCCCGCGAGTCGGGCTACCTGTAATTCACCGGAACGGAAGCGCCAGCGCTCGGAGCGACCAGAGAACCGCCGGTATTCCGCAAAGGGCGCCCCAAAGTCCCATTATCATGAACGCGGCCAGAGCGTATCCCAGCCAAGCTATGCGGGTCGGGGCCAGCACGTGTGAGGGGTTCTGCGGGTCGTATCGGATCTCGTCCCGGTGGCCTCGCACTGGCGACTTCGCCGTGATCTCGCGGTCGTCGAGGGTACGGAAGTGGACTATGTAGCCGGCGGTTTCGCTGGTGCTGTGCGGGTTGGTCTCGAACCTCGCGCGCACGGTTATGCCCCGCCGCCACATCACCCACCGTGTGTCCAGCTCGGCCATGCTGACCCAGAGGCGCAGCAGGGCTACGCTCAGCGGCAGCAGTGCCCAGGCGAAGATCCCCAGGCCCCAGGGCTCCACCGGCAGCCACACAGCCAGGGGAAATCCGAGGACTACGTACCAGAAGGCCCGCCGCCACCAAGGGCTGCCGTGCAGCACCCGGGCGTACAGGCCAGCCGTCGCCCGCAGGGGCCAGACTCGCGCCGAGTGCGTACGTACCGGGCTACGGTTTCCCGACGGTCCCCCGTCGCGCAGGATCGCTTCGATCTCCGCGCCGAGGGCGGCAACCGCCTCCGGACGGCGATTCCGGATGGTCATGACCGTGCCCGTCCGCGCGCCTTCGAAGAGGCGCACGGTCAGCGACTGTCCTGCGGCTTCGACGGAGCGGATCTGTTGACCAGGCACGATGACCGTCGTCCGCCCCCGCTTCCAGTGCAGCGCGTCCCGCTCCACCCACGCCCGCGTACGGCCCTTGGCCAGGATTACCCCTGCCGCAGACTCAGTGCTTGATTCGTTCACGACAGCGGAGCCTAGACGTAGGGGGAGGTAACGGCGGCGTCAGCCCGCGCAGTGCTGCCGCGCACCTCCTGGCCAGAGCCTGCAATGGCTCGTTCACCGGCATTTATGATCTTGAGCATGGGGCGGGTACCTGAAGTGGTGTTGCGGGGGCGGGGTGTCGTCTTCCGGCTGGAGGCGTATGCGGTGCGGGTGATGCGCGGTCGCATCACCTGGACGGTGCCGCTGGGAGCGATCGACCGCGTCGGCTACGCGGGAGGCCGGGTCCTCCTGGAGTTGTCGGCCGATGCCGATGCCAATGCCAATGCCGACGGCAGCGACAGCGGGGCGTTCACGCTTGTCACGCGCAACGCCACTGCCGCCGACGCCTTCGTCCGGCAGTTGCGTACGGCCCTGACGCGTCTGCCGGCCTCGGGGCGGGGGCCGGCTCGGGTGGTGAGGGAGGTCGCCCGGCGTCGCGTCCCGCGTCTGCCGCGCATCTCGGCGGGCGGGAAGATCGCTCTGGGGATCGTTCCGTATCTCGCCTTCTTCAAAGTGGCCGGGGACAAAGGCGCCGAGGAGGGCATCGGCGTCCTGGTGGCCGTCATCATGCTCTACGGCCCGGTGGGCTGGCTGATGCTGTACATAGGCTGGACCGAGGTGGTGCGCGACACACTGGTTCTGCGGCGCCGGGGCATCACCGTCCCCGGCCACATCCGGGACTACGAGGGGCATCGCATCTCGGAGGACAGGGGGGAATGGCGTCCTGTGTACGAGTTCCGGACGTTGGAGGGCCAGCACCTCGTCGTCACCCAGCCCGCCGGCCACGAGCACCAGGGCGAGAAGGGGCCAGTGGACGTGACCTACGACCCGCTGTCCCCCACTCGCGTCAGGAGCTTTCGCGACAAGCGGCTCACTGTCCGCGGCATCGCGCTCACGTTCTTCGGCGTGCTCTCGGTCGTCTTGATGGTCATCCCGTTGTGGCTGTTCTTCGCCGCACTGCTGACGGGGTAAGGGGTGGGCCCCGGGGCCCCTGCGCCATGCGCATCCGTCCGCGCGGGGCGCCCGTGCTGGCCCGTGGCCCGTGGCCCGTTCCGCACTCACTACGGCTCGGCCGGCGCGGCTAGCGTCGCGGGGTGACGACCGAACGCCGCCTTACGAGGGTGCTCGCCGACGAGGCCGAGGCGTTGGGACCGAAGGCGGCCGGGCATTCGGACCCGCCGGTCGTGCTGCTCGCGCGGGCCCGTCGTGCCTTCGCTGTCGCCGGGCTCGTCAGCATGGTTCTCGCTGAGCACGGGGTGCCCGCACGGGACGCGTACGACCTCGGCGGCATTCTCGCCGATGCGGCCTGCACCGTGCTCGACCCCGTCGTCGGTCCGGAACTGGTTGCCGCACACCGCGCTGACCTGCGCCGCGGTGAGGCTCAGCAACTCGCTCAGCTCGCCGAATTCGACATAACCTTCAACGCCCGTATCGGCGAGCCGGCGATCGACGACACGATGGTGACGCTCCTCACGGGCCTGTCCGACCTCTTGGCGGGTGTCGCCGCCGACGAGCGGGCCATCCCGGAACAGCGCCGCGCCGCTCGCATCGCCGACGCCCAGGCCCGCGAACTCTGGACGCACTACGGCGGCGACTCCGGCGGCTGGTAACGGGCAGGCCAGGCCGTGGGGGCTACAGGCGCGGGCCCCTCCCGCCACGCGGCGTACAGCGCTCGGTCGGTCGCTGAGGCCGGGGCCGAGTGGCAGTGGGTATGCCGGCCTGCCTTCCGTTCTGGTTCACTCGCGCGAACTGGGTTTCGGGGAAGGCACGCCTGCGGCTTTCGGCTGCTCCCCCGAGGGTCGGGCAGAAGCGTCACCGTTCCCGCCTGTGGGAGCAAGTACGGTCGGAGGCCGCGCTTTTCCGGAGGTGCTGCGAGATCGGCGGCTGTTCGGAACCTCCGCTCGGGGCCGTGGTCCTCCGTCCCGTCGAGAGGGTGACCCGCCGCGTCACCGATGAACGAAGCCGACCCAAACTGGGTTGGTGCCTATTCGTTCGCCCGGTGATGCCGGTCGTCCACCACGAGTCGTAGCCGGACGCACCGTTGTTCCAGCAGGTCAACGCATTCATGGATTCCGGGCATCGGATCGCCGCCGCGCTCCCGCATCAGCACGATCGCGTGAATATTGCGACCGCCCTCGATCAGGCGGTCCACTTCGTCCCGCACGTCACGCGGAAGCCGATCCCACAGGTCGTCGTTCATCCCAGCATTCAACCCGAGACCATCGGGCCGACGCTCGGTGCCCCGCTCCCAGCGCAACTCCTCGGCTTCACGCCGGTAGAGCCGGTAGAAGCGAGGACGGCGGAGGAAGTCCCTGATGGCCCCCGCCCGGTGGCCCGCCAGAGAGATACGGCGGCCCGGGGCGCTGCTTAGGGGTGGCTACAAGAACGGGCCGGCAGGGCTGACAGGTCAGTGGCCGTATCTCGTCATCTCGTCGATGGCAGCGCTGGGCTCCACTGACGGGCCTTCGCTTACTGCCTACGTGGGTACGTCCCCGGTGGGCGGCTGGTTGGTCCAGGTGCGGTTCGTTTCGCGGGACGAATACGCCCGACTCGTTGTCGGACGGACGTGCGAGCATACGTACCAGTACCAGTGCTGGACACACGGGAGAGCAAGGAGACGGGGGATGCGACGGTTTTCGGGGCGCTGGGGCGAACTCCGGGTGTTCGCGGATGAGCCTCTTCCGCAGGCTGCCGCCCGTATCGCCGAAGTCCCTTCCCGATTCGGCGCGCGGTTCAGACCGGCGTTGCTACGACTCCCCCTGAAGGGGGATCGGCCGGACGCTCCCTATGTAGCGGTGTGGCCCGACGACGTCGTCCTGCCTGACATGGCTGGAGGGGCCGCGGAGGCGCCGGACGACTTGGCGGGTGTGGTGCTCGCGGAGCTCATGCGGCACAAGTGCTTCGCCTGCGACGCCAGATTCGACGTCATTTACCCCGAGGCGGGTATGCCTGTCCTGGGGCGCAACCTCGACCGGCACCGCAACGTGAGCGGATGCCCGGCCTGCGGCAGCGACTTCGGCCGTTCTCGGATCGGCGGCCTCGCTCTCACACCGGTGTCCTGACCCGTCCTGATCCGGTCGTTCGTTTCGGAGAAGCTTCTCGGGCCGCACCTCAACCGGGCGCTTCGCCCCGGGAACAGGGTGGAGGACGCTCACGCGACCGTACGGAGCAGAGTGGCGGCGTTGATGGCCCACGGCGTCGCCGACTGCCAACGGGCGCGCCGAGGGGGCGGGATGCTGCCGGTTCGGCGAGCAGGCGGGTACGACCGTCCGTACAGCGCTCGGCTTACAGGGCGGTGGGCGGTGGCGCCCAGCATTCGCACCGGGTCCTTCGCCGCAACCCCGGCGGCACGCGGCTTCGAGTACACGGCTCCGAGTGCACGGCAGAGCGCCATTGCGTTCCGCTGCGGCAGGCCCTCCGAAACGTAGCCGTCGGTGCCGCGTACGTACGCGGCCTACCCCTGGTTGAAGCGGCGCCGGGTCTCCTCGTCGGCCGGGAGGAACGTCTCCAGGTGTAGTCCTTCCAAGGCCGCGTCGGTGGCGGTGCTGAGGGTGGCGGAGGTGCTGAAGAAGCGGAGCGGGGTGCCGTCGAGGTCGATTTCGAGAGTGATCACCGGCCCCGCGGGAGGGGCGGTGGCTTCGGTTTTGTCGAGGTAGCCGGTGATTTCGGCGGCGAGCTCGTAGTGGCGCCGGTCGTGGGTGCGGTCGGCGCGATGGCTCACCTGCCGCAGCAGGTGGTCGCCCCACTGCGCGCGATTGGTGATCCGGCCGGCCAGCCCGTCCGGACGCAGACAGACCCTGACCACGTTGACCGGCGGCTCCAGCAACTTCGGCGCGCAGCCGGCCAGCAACTGATCAACGGCGGCGTTCGCGTCGACGATGTCCCAGTAGTCGTCCAACAGGAGGGCGGGGTAGGGCAGATGGGCGTCCAGGAGGCACCGCAGCCCGTCCATCACCACCGCGAGCGACGCGTCGTCCAACTGGTGATCTTGGTAGCGCGGTGCGTAGCCGGCGGCCAGCAGGAGTTGGTTACGTTCCCGCAGCGGTACCTCCAGGCTGTCGCACAGGCGCAGGAGCATCTCCGGTGTCGGGTGCGCCCGGCCGGTCTCCACCCGGCTGAGGTGGCGGGTGGAGACCCGCGACCGGTTGGACAGCTCCTGCTGGCTGAGCCGGCGCCTCTCACGCCAGGCCCGCAACAGGCCGCCCGCCGGCGGGGTTTCGATGGCAACGCTCATGTCCGCGAGTCTACGAGGCCGTGTCCGGGAGGCCATGACCTGTGAGGTCATGGACCGGACGACCCACCCGAGCCAGGATTTCGGGCACCAGCCGATCGAAACGAACGGAAACGGAAGAAGACCATGACTGACCTGGCCGACCTGGTCGACCGCTACATCGCCATCTGGAACGAGCCCGACAGCGGCAAGCGCGCCGCGGCGATCTCCGAACTGTTCACCGCGGACGGCACATACACCGACCCTGTCGCCGAGGTGAGAGGGCACGAGGGCATCGGCGCTGTCATCGCCGGGGTCCGGGACCAGTTCAAGGGCATGGACTTGAAGGTCCTCGGCGACACCGACGCCCACCACAACATCGCACGCTTCCAGTGGGAACTCGTATTCGCCGACGGCGGCGAGAACAGCGTCATCGGTTTCGACGTCCTGGCCACCGACGGCACAACCGGGAAGATCAAGAGCATCTACGGATTCCTCGACAAGGTGCCCGCGGGCGCCTGAACACACCAGGAGATCGCGAGCCGGGCGGAAGGCGGCCATTGCGGCATCCGCCCGGCCGGGGCACTCGCGTGGAAGGGGCGCCCACCGTCCCGTACCGCACGCTTCCCCTCCCCCACCGGCCGGTGCCGGGACCGGTACCAGTACGGCTCCACGACAGCGGCCGGCCGGCCCCGCATCGCTGGAAAACGGTGGAAATCGGTAAAAGGGGCGGCTGTCGGTGGGGCCGTCAGGTTCAGGCGTTCTTCGTGAGCCATTCCTTCGCCTGCTCGGCGTACTCCGGGGCCCACTGGGGGGACCAGCGGCGGAAGTAGGCGTGCATGTTCAGCGCGTGCAGCAGGTGCGCGAGATCGACGCGCCGCTCCCAGTCGTCCGGCAGCGGGCAGGCGGCGGCGTAGGACGCCAGGAAGACCTCGCGGCCGGCCGGGAAGCCGCGGAAGACGTGCTCGTCGAGCTTGCCGAAGTCACGGAACCTCTCCGCGTACGTGGCGTGCTCGAAGTCGAGGACGCAGGCGATCCGGCCCTCGCGCAGCAGGATGTTCGGCAGCCACAGGTCGCCGTGGGTGAGGGTCGGGACGTTCGCCGCGTCCTCCAGCCCCGCCACGGCGTCCGCGATCGCGGAGCGGATGGTGGCAGCGGGGCCGATCAGGTCGAGGTCTGCCTGCGGGAGCAGGGCTTCCACCTCGGCCTCGACCGACTCCCCCAGCGACACCGCCTTCCCGCCGCCCAGAACGTCCCCGAAAAAGGGCCCCGAGATCGTGTGCAGCCGGCCGATGACCTCGCCGAGGTCCTGGACCAGTTCCTTCCGCCGGTCGTCATCGAGGGACCCCCACACCTCGTCCGCCGCGGTGCCCTCCTGGTACTCCTGGATGAGTACGGGTCCGCCCAAGGCCGGCTCGTCCGGCACCAGGTGCCGGTACTCCACCACCGGTACGCCGTGGTCGGCCGCCACTCGCGCGCTGGCGACGAGCCGCCGCAGATGCTCAGGATTCCGGTCCCGCTGCGGCACCTTGACCAGCAGCCGGCCCCCATCGGTCTCGGCCACCCACTGCTTGCTCGTGTAGCCCTTGTCCAGCGGACGCACCGACGTCACGCGGCTCCCGGAAAACTCCCGCTCCAATACGTTTCGAACCGCAGTCGCAAAATCCATTGTCATGAAGATCACCGTACCGGCTACCACGGATCACCAGAGATCAGCACAGTGGCCCCCGACGCCGTCACCGCAGGGGGCTTCCGCCCGGTGGTGGCGGGGTGGTGGATGGTGGGTGGTGGGTAGCGAGGCCGGGATACGGGCGTACTGGCCGCTGTGGTGTGCATGGGGAGCGAGGCGGTGGCGGGCAGTCGAGGTCCAGGGCGGACAATAGGGGCTCACGTTCACGTAACCGACGGAGTTCTCATGACCACGCCCCCGGACACCGCGTTCGCCCCCGAGGAACTTGCCGCCCCGGCTGCCGAGCCCGCTCCCGCGGAGGAGGCGAACGTATGGACAGAACCGCTCGCGGCCGCGTCGGGCGGCACCGCCCCCGCCCTTCCCTCACCCGCCTCGGGGGAGGGTTCCGTCTCGGAGCAGAGCCCGGGCGCCGAGCAGGGCCCCGTCTCGGGGCGGGGATCGGGCGCCGAGCAGGGCTCCGTCTCGGGGCAGGGCTCCGCCGCCGAGCAGGTCCCTGCGGATGGATACGGCGACGAGGACGCTGACCACGCCGGGGACGCTCAGGATGCCGAGGCCGACGACCGAGCGGCCGGTCAGGGCGGTGAGAGCGCGGTACGGCGGGACGCGCGGGAGTTCGGGGCGTTCGCGCGGACCGGTGGGTGGACGTTCGCGCTGAAGGTGGCTCGGAGCGTACGGCCCGGTGGAGCGGTGGCCGGGCAGGCGGACGAGCCGGAGCCGAAGGTGTCGGCGAAGGAGTTCGCCCGGCTCGCGGGCTGCTCCGCCGAGCGCGTGATGCGGTTCTGGCGGGCCTGGGACCGGGCGGCGGACGACGGCGTGGTCCCGGTGTTCGAGGCGCTGACGCCCGGCGTGGACATCGACCTCCCGGACGCGGACGTGTGGCTCGGCTACTACACCTCGCGTTCGAGCGCGGACTCGCCGCGCGGCCAGGCGATCTCCGCCGTGGCCGAGGCGGAGGGCATCCGGCCGACCAAGGCGCTGGAGGTGGCGGAGAACCCCACCGCGCTGCGCGCCGCGATCCTCGCCGACCCGGGCACCGCCCAGGCCGCCCGGCACGCGCTGCTCGACCGGCTGGAGGACGACCCGGAACTGGCCCAGGAACTCGCCAAGGACATCGCCCGCACCGGCGAACTTTCCAAGACGGTGGCGTCGGCGGCGCGCGCCACGTCCGCAGTGGATTTCGTCCGCGACGTCATCGACAGCGGTGAGATGACCACGCCCAGCGGCGAGCGGGTACCCGCCCCCGAGCACGTCGTGGCCGAGGCCAAGCAGCACCTCACGCTCATCGAGGGGCTGGACGAGGAGGACGAGGCTCCGTACGCCGCCGACGCGCAGAAGACGATGCGCTCCCTGGTCGCCGAGGCCGTCGAGAGCGATCCCCAGCTACGTGCGCACGAGCGCCGGTCGCGGTTCCAGAGCAAGGTCCGCAAGGCGGCCAAGGCGTTCGAGGAGCTGACGCTCGACGACGCCGCCGACATCTACGAAGAGGAACTCCTCGAACAGTTGGAGACCCTGCAAAAGGCGGTCGCCGACTGCATCGCCGAACTGCGCGCGGCGGCCTCGGCCGGCCCGGGCCCGGACAACTCGATCGCGGCCGACCCTGCCCCGACCGACCCGGGCCCGGCCGACTCCCACCACGCATAGCCCTTTCGCCATACCGCATCCCGGCACCCCGCTGTGCGGCGTGCCGGGATGCCGGCGGGCAGACCCCGTATACGCGGGTGGCGGGGCGCCCGGCCGTTCGGGCCGGCTCAGCCCTGCGCGTTCATCAGGGCGGTGACGTAGGCGTCCAGCCGCTTCTCCAGGGCTCGGGTCGTCAGTTCGGTCCGCCCCGCCTGCCGCCATGGCCCCGCGACCAGGTGCACTTCTTCGGAGCAGGCCAGCCCGTCCCGTACGAACCAGTACAGCCGCTCGGTCGCCGCCGCGGCCAGTACGCCGCCCGCCTCCTCGTACGCCTCGGCGAACCGCAGGCCCCACTCCGGGCCGTGCAACAGCGCGAGGGTGGTCGAGCAGTGCGCCACGTCGAGGTCGGTCGGACCCCAGGAGGTACCGGCCCAGTCGACGACGCCGGTGATCCGGGCGTCCGCCGGTTTCGCGGGAGGCACGTCGAAGAGCACATTGCCGGGCTGGAAGTCCCGGTGCAGGAATCGCCCCTCGTAGGGCGGCGCGGGCTTGCGGATCATGTCGATCGCCGCGTCCCATACGGCCGTGTCGGCGCCGTTCGGTACGGCTACGGTGTCGGCCGTCGTCAGCGCCACGTAGTCCCGCGGGCGCTCGGGGGGCCGCAACGCGTGGATCGCCACGAGTTGCCGGGCCAGCAGCGGAACGCGCGCCTCCACGCCCTCGTCGGCGATGACCGTCCGGCCCGGCAGATGGGTCATGAGGAGCGACGGGTACTCGCAGTGCGCGGCGGTCGGGTCAGCCGCGACCAGCCCGGGAGCCGACACGCTGGTCCCCGCGAGCAGGGTCAGAGCGCCGGCCTCCCTGTCCAGCCAGTCCTCGGCGTACTCGACGTCGACGAACGTACGCAGCACCAGGTCACGCGTGCCTCCGTCGCGCGCCTCGATCGTCAGCCGCCGCATTTCGGCAGTGATGCCGCCGTGCAACACCACGGTCTTGACGACTCGTTCGCCCTCGTCCAGGTACCGCTGCACCCAAGCCATCGTCGCCGGGCGGACAACCGCGGCCTCATCCTGCTCATCCTGCTCGTCCCGCTCGTCGTGGACATCCTGGTTGGTCATCGCGCCACCCCATCATCCCCGCGGGAGCACCCGCAAAGGCTTTCTTGCGGTCAGCGCCCGCCAGTTCGGCGCACAGGGCACCGTCTGACTCCGGCAGAGATCGAGCGGCTGATCACCGAGGTGGCGGGGCGTCGCATCGCCTTCGAGGACGTGGTGGCGCGGGCCATTCAGGTTATGGGCCGCGGGTGAGGAGCCGGAACCGGGGCGGTGACGACTGCGATGACTGTGCCGTGGAGGTCGATGACGATGTCCGTTTCGACGAGCAGTCGCATAGTGGAGTCGTCGAGGGCGCCTCGGGGGGGTGATCGGGGTGACCGGGGCGATCTGTATCGTTCGCCGGGTCAGTGTCCAGTTGGCCGGTCGATCGACTGCACGGACAGGGACCAGTTGCTGTGCCTGTTACCGGACTCCGCACGCGTTGCACGACCAGGGCCGACATTTGTGACCTTGGGAGAGCAATGAGCACGATCGCGATCGTCGGCGCCGGACCGCAGCTTGGTCTGGCGATCGGCCGGAGGTTCGCGGCGGAGGGCTTCAGTGTGGCGTTCATCGCGCGCCGGGAGGCGGCGCTGCGCGAACTGGTCGACGTCATCACCGCGGGCGGGGGCGAGGCGGCCGCGTTTCCCGCGGACGTCACCGATCGGCCCGCTCTGGCAGCCGCGCTGAGAGATGCCGAGCGCCACTTCGGAACGATCGACGTACTGGAGTATTCGCCCGCCCCCAGCGCCGTCGACATGACCAGCCGACCCGTTGTCGAAGCGTCTGAGGTCACCGTGGAGTCGGTGATCCCCGAGCTGGAAATGTACGTATACGGAGGTATCACCGCCGTACAGCAGGTCCTGCCCGGCATGCTCGAACGGGGCTCCGGCACGATCATCGCCACCACCGGCGCGGGCTCCGGCCCCATGATCATTCCCCAGGTCGCCAATGCCCAGATCGCGACCGCCGGGCTGCGCAACTGGCTGCTGAACCTCAACGCCTCGGTCGCGCAGCGCGGCGTTTACGTCGCCCATGTCGCCCTCGCCGCTGCGATCGGCCAAGGCCGGCCCAACTCGGAACCCGACGTCATCGCTGACGCGTACTGGCAACTGCACCAGCAGCGGACCGAACCCGAACTCTTCTACCAAGACATGCCCGAGGAGCAGGACTTCCGCCTCTCCGACAAGTTCCTCACCGACGCCGAGTAGCACCGCGCCCGGCCAGCGCCTACGGCGTCGGCCCCGCCGACGCCGACATCCGCCCCGCCCCCGCCCCTGGGCAGGGGCGTTCGCGGCGGGAACATCGCCCGCGGTCCCACTGCCCCGGCTCCCCGGCTCCCCGGCTCCCCGGCTCCCCGGCTCCCGCCAGTCTGAGCCCCCGACACACCTGCACATGGGCACGAGCGGCGATCGGATACGAGATGTCTCGGCGCTGCGATCGTCCACGAGCCGGTCGAAGACCCGCGTCAACAGGTCCGCGTCAACGTCGCGCTATGACGCCGACGGGCATGCCCGCCCCCTCGTGCATCGGGCAGCGGCGAGCCGGCCGCCGCCGTCGGCGCTCGTACGGCGGACCGGCCGGCGAACAGGCTCAGTGGCCGACAGCCGCCCTGTTCCCGAATAACGCGTCCGTGGGTTCGGGGAGTTCTCCTGAGGCGATGGCGCGGGTGACGCCCGTTGGATGCGGGCGCGGTCCGGCGCGCGGCGGGTGGCTGCGGCCTGGCGAGGGCCGGGGGCAGAGGCGGGGCGGCGGTGTCCGGGGCGTGGGGCGTACCGGTGAGGGCGATGCGGCAGCCGCGGGCATGGGCCGGGTCGGGCTGCATGGTGGTCGAGCCGTGCAGGAGGCGGGCGATGGCCTCGCGGGGGCTCGTCGTTCCGCGGCGAGGATGCGGTGACGCTGCCCGGCCCCCGGCGATGTAGTGCTCGACGGCCCTCTTGACCAGTCCCTCCTGCGAGCCGAACGGCGCGGTGGCCCGGCGGCGCAGGGCGGGCGAGGTCGCCTCGTAGCCCTGTTCCCAGAAGACGAGCATCACGACTTCCGGGACGGACTTGAGGTCGAAGGTGCGCGGCGGCCGAAAACGGTGGACATGACGCACCTCCCCCCCATTACGGAATGCACGATCCAGTTTGACGACGACCGACCCCTGCGTCAATATCGGATCGTTCAATCCGTAATTACACGAGGAGCCACCGCATGACCACCACCCGCCCCGCGCCGGCCCATGACCGCGCGCACAAGCCACTCCCCGTACCGGCGCTGGTGGCGATGGCATGCACCGGATTCATCGTGATCATGACCGAGACGCTGCCGGCCGGGCTGCTCCCGCAGCTCGCCGCGGGGCTCGACGTCTCCGAAGGCAGCGCCGGGCAGCTCGTCAGCGCGTACGCGATCGGTACGGTGATCGCGGCGATCCCCGCGATCACGCTCACCCGCGGGATACGGCGCAAGCCGCTCCTCCTCACCGGTCTGTCCGGGTTCCTCGTCGCGAACGCCGTCACCGCCATATCGCCGTCGCTCGTCATCGCCCTCATCGCCCGGTTCGCCGCCGGGGCCTTCTCCGGTCTGCTGTGGGGCATGCTCGCCGGGTACGCACGGCGCATCGCCGCGCCCGAGCACGCCGGACGCGCCCTCGCCATCGCCATGACCGGCACGCCCATCGCGCTCTCCGTCGGGACGCCCCTCGGCGCCTGGCTGGGCTCGACGGTCGGCTGGCGCTGGTCGTTCGCCGCGATGTCGCTGCTCAGCATCGTCGTGATGGCCGGCGCGAAGTTCCTCGTGCCCGACGCCCCCGGACAGACCGCCGGGACGCGCGCGCCGCTCGGCCGCGTCCTCGGCATCTCCGGCGTCGCCACGATCCTCGCCGTCGTCTTCGTCTGGATGCTCGCGCACAACCTGCTCTACACCTACATCACCTCCTACCTCCAGCAGATGCGCCTCTCGCTCCGCCCCGACCTCACCCTCCTCGTCTTCGGCGTCGCCGCGCTCGTAGGGATCTGGATCACCGGCGTGTTCATCGACCGGGCGCTGCGCAGGCTCACCATCGCCAGCGTGATCCTGTTCATCGCGGCCGGAGCGCTGCTCATCGCCGCCCAGCACGCCACCGTGCCCGTACTGCTCGCGGTCGTCCTGTGGGGCCTCGCGTTCGGCGGCTCGGCCACGCAACTGCAGACGGCCATGGGCGAGGCCGCGGGCGCGAACGGCGACGCGGCCAATGCCATGCTGACGACCTCCTTCAACCTGGCGATCTTCGCCGGCGGCGCGGCAGGGGCCGTCATCGTGGAGGGCGTAGGCGCCTCGGCCCTGCCGATGTGGATGATCGCTCTCGCGCTCCTGGCGCTGATCACGGTCGGCCTCGGCCGGCGGGCCGCGTTCCCCGCCGGACGATGACCCGAGCCGTGAACGTACGCGTATCCACCTGGTAGTTCTTCCGCGGTCACCCCTGCTGTACGGACTTGCTGTACGGGCCGGTCCGCGCGGGGGGCGGGGTGACCGCGCCCCCTCCCCCTCCCCCGCTCACGGCCGGGCTCGTCCCCTGACGTACCAACAGGTCCGGCCGTCACTCAGCGTTCGTTCTCTACAACTCGGGGACCACACGCGGCCCTTGCGTCATCCCCAGGGTGGACGGGAGCGCGCCCCGGCGACGGATCCGCACGAGTGTCGGTTCCTGAAAGATCTTTTCCGTCCGAATATCCGATCGGAAGGATCGATAACGTGCGCAGACGACGTCTCGCGTCTCTGCTGGCCGCGAGCATGACGGCGACCCTGGCGCCCATGTTCGCCGCCTCGGCGGCCACAGCCGCACCGGCCGCCGCCCCCTCCTCGACGGAAACCATCTCCCAGACGGCCGCCTCCACGGCCGGCGCCGCCTCACCGGCCGCCCAACCCTCCTCGTATAAGGGCGCGTTGAGCTGGTACGCGCAGCAGAAGCCGCGGTGGAAGCGGTGCTCGGCCGACGCTCCGGCAGGGCTCCAATGCGCCACGATCAAGGTCCCGCTGGACTACCGGGCCCCCGGTGGCAAGCGGATCGACATGGCGATATCGCGGATCAAGAGCACCGCGCCCGACAAGCGGCACGGCGTCCTGTTCTCCAACCCCGGCGGCCCCGGGGGCGAGGGCCTCTACATGCCGCTGGGAATACAGGAGCGGCTGCCCAAGTCCGCACAGGAGAAGTACGACCTCATCGGCTTCGACCCGCGCGGTGTGGCGAGGAGCAGTCCGATTTCGTGCGGCCTGACGTCGGACGAGGAGGACTGGCTGCGGCCGTACAAGAAGGAGAAGTTCGGCGAGGACGTGGCCTGGGCGCGCCGCGTCGCCGCCAAGTGCAAGGAGAAGGCGGGCGACAGACTCCCGTACATCACGACGCGCAACACCGCCCGCGACATGGATGTACTGCGGGCGGTCCTCGGCGAGAAGAAGATCTCGTACGTGGGCTACTCGTACGGCACCTACCTGGGCTCCGTCTACACCCAGCTCTTCCCGGGGCGGGCCGACCGGATCGTGCTGGATAGCGCGGTCGATCCGGCGCGGACCTGGCGCGGAATGATCCAGTGGTGGGCGGAGGGCGCGGAGCCCGCGTTCGACCGGTGGACCGAGTGGGCTGCCGAGCATGACCGGACGTACGGCCTCGGGGACACCCCGAAGAAGGTCGACCGGACATTCTGGGATCTGGTGGCGCAGGCCGACGAGAAGCCCATCGAGGTGGACGGCAAGCCGACCACCGGCGACGACATCCGCAGCGGAATGCGCGAGGTGGTCTACACCCCGCGGTCCGCCACGGAGGGGGTCGTGGAGCTGAAGAAGGCCGCGGCCGGCAAGCCCGCCTCGGGGAAGAGGCTCGCGCCGTTCGTACGGTCCGAGTTCGTACGGTCCAAGGGGGCCGGGGCCGTGGCGGGTGCCTCAAGGGGCGCCGCCACGAACACCACCGGGAACGCCGCCAAGGTGCCGTCCGACAACACGATGTCGAGTTTCTGGGCCGTGGTGTGCGGCGACAACTCGGCCGCGTGGTCGCGCGATCCCGAGAGCTACCGGCGCGACGCCATCGCGGACAAGGGCCGCTACCCCCTCTACGGCGACTTCGCGTCGAACATCAAGCCCTGTGCGTTCTGGGACGACTCCGCGGAACCGGTGACCACGGTGAACAACGACGTCGGTGTCCTGGTCGTCCAGAACGAATGGGACCCGCAGACCCCGCTGCCCAGCGGCCAGGCCCTGCACGCCGACCTGAAGGGGTCGAAGATGCTCACCGTCCGCGGCGGCGAGGGCCACCTCGCCTTCCCGAACGGCACCGCGTGCACGGACGGTACGGTCGTCGACTACCTGCTCACCGGCCGGCTCCCGGCCGAGGACGTGACCTGCAAGGCGCCGGCCGACTCGGAGAGGAAGGCACGAGGTAGTCAGAAGGGCCAGAAGGGCCAGAACGGCCAGAAGCCCGGCGTGATTCCCGGGGCTCCGTCCCCCCAGCGCGCTCCGGACCGTTTCTGAAGCCAAGACCACGCTGAGTCTGAGACCGCGCTGAGTCCGAGGGCGCGCTGAGTCCGAGGCCGCGCTGCCTCCGGCCCGACTTGAGGTGGGGTTTTGTCGAAGGTGGGGTGGGGCTCCGCAGGGAGGCCCACCCCGACCGGAGCCCTGGTGTCGCTCAAGCTGGTGGGAAATCGGGAAACCCACCGTGTGCGCCTGCCCGGGTCGGCAGGATGCGGGCATGGATCATCGGGATGTGAAGCCGGGGCGAATGCGCCGGATCGTGGTGAGGTACCCGGAGGACCCGGTGGAGTCGGTCGCGGAGGCCGACGCGCTGGACGCCGCGGTGGGTATCGAGACGCTGCTGGTGCGAGGCCCCCTGTTCGGGGTGGCCGCGCAGGACGCCGGGGAGACATCGCGGTGGCGGGTGGTGGTCGCGCTGGAGGCCGGCTGCCCGCAGCAGGCTCGGGACAGCCTCCAGTCGACCCTGTGGTTCCGGGCGAAGGACGAGGCCCAGGACCGTACGGAACGGCGTGCCCTGCTGGCGGCCGTCGCCCGGCTGGAGACCGAACGGGTCGACGAGCTGACGGTGCTCGGGACCCGCTACCGGGTCGTACGGGCCGACGAGTACGCCGGCATGGGGCGCGACGGCATCGAGCGGCCCCGGCCCACCGACCCCGAGCCCGCCGTCCCGAACTGGGCTCGCGGCGCCAAGGAGCCGCGGGTCGACGAAGGGCTGGTGATGGACCCGGACGCGCCGATGACGCCCACCCAGGCCGCTGAACGGCTGGCCCTGACCGGCATGGCCTACGCCGGGTCTCGTTATCCCGAGCCCGTACGCGCCGACTCCCGGCAGGCGCTGCGGACCCACCCCGATGTGATGCTGCTGCCCGCGGTGTTCAGGGTCGTGGAGATCGCGGAGGACGAACTCGCGAAGGGGAACGGCGCCGGGTGGGAGATCGGCAGCGGCCTGCACGCCACCGCGCACGACGTCCGTAAGACGATGGACTTCTCCCTCACCTGGTTCGAGCCGCGCCAGCGGGGGCTCATCCCTTGGGGCGCCGACGGGAACACCGACGCCCGTACGGTGATCGCCGAGGGCACGGACCCCGCCGTCGAGGAGCTGGCCGCGTACGTACGGGCCGCCGCGCCGCTCCGCACCGAACGCGCCGACGAGGTCGCGTTCCGAGGTCTCGTCCGCCGGATCTGCCGGGCTCGGCGGCTGCTGCGCTGGGGCCCCGACGGCCCCGAAGGGCCGCGCCCGTCCGACATCGACACCCATCCTCCCGAGAAGCTCCATCCCTTCCTGGACGAGGACGGCGTCATCCACTTCGAGGAAGAGGAAGAGGACGAGGACGACGACAAGGACGCAGCCGAGGGCGACGGCTCCTGAGTCTCCGACGTGCGTGCCGGCGGCAGTCGGCGGTACGCCCCGTACGCCCGTACGCCCATGCGCCCATATGGGGCCATGCCCGTAGCGGCGGCTCACGCCCGTACCGACTTCCCGCGTTCGGCGCCATTGTCGGCGCCACTGTCGGCACGGCTTTCGATGCCCCGTCGGCCTGCCGCGCTTCGGGTCAGCCGTCCGCGCGGAGGCGGCGGGCGAAGGCGTCGGCTTCGGCCAGAAGGCTGGAGCTGTCGTCGACGGGGTTCCCCGCGCGGACGTGGTCGCGGCCGGCGACGGTGACGGTTTCGATGTGGGCGCGGTCCATCTGGAGTACGACGGTGCTGTAGGGGTCGTGGACGGGGGCGACGTCGGGCCGGTCCGCGCGCAGTACGACCAGGTCGGCCTGTTTGCCGGGGGTCAGCGAGCCGGTGCGGTCGTCGAGGCCGAGGGAGCGGGCGCCGTCGAGGGTGGCCATCCGCAGCACGTCGCGCACGGTGATGCCGGTGGGGTTGTCACTGATGGGGTCGTCGAGGGCGAGCATGGCGGGGTGCTGTGCGTGGCGGCCGGCCTGGTAGGCGGCGCGCAGTTGGGTGAACATGTCGCCGGCGACGGTGACTTCGACGTCCACGCTGAGGCTGACCAGCAGGTCGCGCTGGGCCAGCGCGGGAGCGATCATCGGATACCCGTGCCCCATGATCATTTCGATGGCGGGCGAGATGGAGACGCTGCTTCCGCTGTCGGCGATGACGGCCAGTTCCTCGGCGCTGAGGCCGTTGGCGTGGATGAAGGTGGTTCCCGGCCGGATGGCGCCGAGTTCGCGCAGGTGGGCGGCGCTCTGGTAGGAGGAGAAGTGCCGGGAGACCGGCACGTCGAGCTCGCGGGCGAGGGCGACGTTGGCCAGTTCCTGCTCGTCGCTTCCGCCCTCCGCCACCAGGGCCATGGTCACCAGCGCGTGCGGGTCGCCGAGCAGTTCGCCGCGCACGCGGCGTACGTCCTCGGGCAGCACGGTCCCCTCGGAGCTGATCTTGGGGAAGCTCTTGCCGTAGGCGAAGACGGCGCGTATTCCGGCCTCCGTGAGGGCGGTGACCAGGGCATCGCTGTGGCCGGGCGTGTCCTGGATATTGGAGATGTCCTGGATCGTCGTGACACCGGACGCCAGCGCGGCGCGGGCGCTGAGGAGGTTCCCGACGTACAGCTGATGCGGCGTCATGGCGGGCCCGTAGTCGCCGAGGATGTTGTCCATGTACTGCGGGAAGGTGTGGGCGGGGGCGATGCCGCGCAGGATGCCCTGCCACATGTGGCGGTGGGTGTCCACGAAGCCGGGGATGATGATGCGGCCGCGCGCGTCGATGGTCTCGGCGCCCTCCGGAGCCCGCAGCGCGGTGCCGACGTCGGCGATGCGGTCCCCGTCGATCAGCAGGTCGCCGTCCTCGAAGTCGCCCAGCGCCGGGTCCATGGTGAGGATGCGGGCATTGCGGTACAGGCGGGCAGTCACGTTCGCTCCTTGGGAGTGGTTCGCGCGGTCGGGGTCTGTGCGTGCGGCCGGGGTGAGTGGGCACGGTCGGGGTCTGTGCGTACGGCCGGGGTCTGTGCGTACGGCCGGGGTCTGTGCGATCGGCCGGGTCTGTGCGATCGGGGTTTATGCGTACAGCCGAGGCGTGTGCGGGCGGCACGCGTCAGCCTCACCACCGGCCGGGCGCCGGCGGCATCCACTGTGCGGCCGCATACGGGTGTCCATCCAGCCACGGCGTCGTTGCTGAGAGGATGAGACATCAGCAGCGCTTGAGAGACGATAAGAACCGTGACTGACGAGCTGGACAGGAAAATCATCCATGCCGTGCAGATCGACGGCCGGGCGTCGTTCCGAGCGATCGGCCAGGTCATCGGGGCGTCACCGCAGACGGTCGCGCGGCGTTATGCGCGGCTGCGCACCACGGCGTCGCTGCGGGTGCTCGGCCGCACCCAGCCGTACGCGCTGGGCGACGAGGAATGGTTCCTGCGCGTGCGCTGCACGCCCGACGCCACGGAGCGGGTCGCGCGCGCCCTGGCCCGCCACGAGGAGACGGTCTGGGTGCACTCCACCTCCGGCAGCACCGAGATCGTCTGCACGACCCGCAACCCGGAGGGGAGCGAACCCCTCCTGCTGCGGAATCTGCCGAAGACCCCGCGCGTCATCTCCATGACCGCCCACTGCCTGCTCCACCAGTACTACGGCGGCCCTCAGAACCCCGTCGACAAGCTACGGCCCCTCTCCCCCGAGCAGATCGCCGCGCTGACCGTGCCCAGCCTGCCGCCCCGGCCGACCGCCCTCGCCGACACCGACCGCGCCATCCTGCGCGTCCTGTACGGCGACGGGCGCGCGAGCAATCAGGAACTCGCCGCCGCGGCGGGCTGTTCGCAGTCCACCGCGCAGCGCCGCGTCGCCGAGCTCCGGCGTCCTCTACTTGGACGTCGACTACGACCCGCGGGTGCTCGAACTCTCGCGCCTGGCCATGCTGTGGGCCACGGTCGCGCCGGCCCACCTCGACGCGGCCGGGCGGGCGCTCGCCCAGCACGACGAGGTGTCCTTCGCGGCCTCCACCACCGGCCCCACCAACCTCTACGCGGCCATCACCTGCCATGACAACCGCGCCCTGCACACCTACCTCACCGGTCCCGTCGCCGCCCTCCCCGGCCTCACCCACGTCGAAAGCGCCCCCGTAACCCGCACCCTCAAACGCGCCGGCCTCCTCTCCGCACCCCCCGGCCGGCAACACCCCGCGGAATGAAGCGTTCGGCGCTGGCTGTCCGGCGGTTGAGGCCCCGGCGGTCACAGCCGGTATCGATGTGGCGTTACCAACTGCGTGCGGTGCGGTGCAGATCCTCGAAGCTCGTGTGCAGGTGATGCCCGAGCGTGCCGTGCCGCGGATCGGCCAGCCACCGGGCCGCGGCGAGCTGGTAGGCGGCGACGGAGACAGCGGCGGTCAGCGTGGCCGCCGGGTCGGGGATGCCCCGTGTGCGCAGCGCGGCGGTGATCGCCTCACCAAGGGCTGCCAGTTTCGTCCATTCGCGTTCTCGCAGATCGGGATGTGCGTCGAGAATGCGCCTGCGGCGTTGTGCTGCCTCCTGGCGCTGGTCGAACCAGTCACTGCCGGCGATGAAGGCCGCGCTGACCGCGTCGAGCGGGGGCTGCTCGGCGGGTGCCGCGCCCACCGCTTCGCGGACCTTGGCGATGAACGAGTCCTGCTCGGGGAAGAGCACCTCGCGTTTGTCGGCGAAGTGGTTGTAGAAGGTGCGCTCGGTCATGCCGGCTCGCGTCGCGATCTCGGCGACGGTCGTGCGTTCGTAGCCGCGCTCGGTGAACAACTCGATCGCGGCTTCCTGCAGTCGTTCCTGCGTGCCGCCCGGCCATCGTCCCATGACACGCAGAGTAGTGACTACAGAAACTGCAATCAAGCTGTACGGTGATTACAGAACCTGTAATCACCGTGGTGCTGCGGGACGACGGAGGCCGCGGCGGTGAAGACGACGTGAGTCATGTGAAGCGGATCGAAGGAGCTCGTGATGGACACTGCCGGAATGAGGGTCGGAGTGTTTCTGGGAGGCACGTTCGCGCAGCAACCCGGCATGACCAACCTGGTGGACCGGGCTGTGGAGTTCGCGCACGAGGTGGCCGACGCCGGGGTGCGCACCGTGTGGTTCGGGCAGGCGGCGGATTACGACGCGCCCCAGCTCGCCGGGCTGGTGGGCCGGGCGGAACCCAGGGTCAGCGTCGGTACCTCGGTCGTGCCGATGTACCCTCGCCATCCGCTGCTGCTCGCGGCTGCGGCGAAGACGGCGCAGGCGGCTGCCGCGGGGCGCTTCCGGCTCGGCGTCGGCCTCGGCGCGCGAACTGTCCTCGAGCCGCAGTTCGGCCTGGCGTATCCGCCGCAGATCCAGCACCTGCGCGAGTACCTCACCGCGCTGCGCCCGCTGCTGGACGGCGACGACGCCGCCTTCGTGGGAGAGACGCTGACGTCGCGTCCGGTCGGCTCGACGGCCGTGGCCGGGGCTTCCCCGGCGGTCCCGGTGCTGGTGGCGGCGATGGGGCCGCGGGCCCTCGCGGCCGCGGGCGAGCTGGCCGAGGGAACGATTCCGTTCCTCGCCGGGCCTCGTACCCTCGCCGAACAGATCGTGCCGGTCATCACCGAAGCCGCCGCCGCGGCCGGGCGGCCGGCTCCGCAGATCGTGGCCGGGGTGCCCGCGGTGGTCACCGACGACGCCGCAGCCGCCCGCGACCGCGTCTCGGCCGCCCTCGGCTTCTACGACAGCATCCCGTCCTACCAGAAGGTCATCGCGGCCGAGGGGCTGTCGAGCGCGGCGGACCTGCTGATCGCCGGCAACGAGGACACCGTCACCGCCGGGCTGCGGCGCTACTTCGACGCCGGGGCCACCGAAGTCATGATCACCCACACCGACCTCTTCGACGCGCGAGACCGCGCTCGGACCTGGGCCATCGCCCGGCGTCTGTGACGCGGGACCACACCGGCCGCATCACCCCCTCCGGCGCGGAGCACCTTCGACGGCCTCTTCGAGGTACGGGAGGGCACCCGGAGCACCGACGGCATCACGATCGCCCTGGCCGATGTGTAGTACGGCGGCAGTTCACCTCACCCGTGAACAGCACGGGGTCATGGCGGCCATGAACGAGGGCCGCACCCGCGGGGAATACTGGCGGGCCAGGGACGACGACGGGCGACTCGGCTATCGGCGCCGGATCGAACCGGGCTGCCGCCTGCACAAGGCCGCGCCTGCGCGCCCCCTCCGGCCCCTTCACCGGAGGGGGTGCCGTCGCTCGACAGACGTGGAGGCTCTGTCGAGTTGTTTGCCCACTCGTGCTCACTGAGCGGCTACCGCGACCTGTGGTGCGTATGGTGTATAGGTTCCAGCCCTAGCATCGATACGAAGGCCGACGAGGCCGATGACGTGGTTCGCCTGCGTGATGGGGAACTGCCGCTCCCCCTGGGGGACAAGACATCTAGTGGTATTGCTGAATTGTTTCTAATATGGGGCCGTGGCTGTCGTTGACGCCCGGCCGACCCATCGCTTCTCAGATAATTTCACCGCCTTGATCAAAATTTCAGCCACTCCTCGGCGCTGAGTGCGGTTACGCGCTCGCACACCTGCCGACAGGTGAATTCGGGGACTTGGGGACGGGAATTGTCGATGGCGTTACGAGCGCGGCCCGGCCGTGATGCGAACGAAGAAGCCAGGGTGCGTCGGCTCGCACGGGCGCGGAAAGCTCCGCGGGATACGGTGATGCGCGCCCGTATCGTCGAGTTGAGCTGGCAGGGCCTGCGGGTGCCGGCGATCGCCGGTGAGATGGGGTGCGGTGAGAAGACGGTGCGGCGGTGGCTGCACCGATTCAATCGCTCGGGTCTGGAGGGCCTGGAGGACCGGGGCGGGCAGGGGCGCAAGCGGCGGATCACCGAGAGCGAACGGTCGAGGATCGTCGGTCTGGTCGACTACGCGCCGCCGGGCCGCCCGCTCGGCGAGCGGAACGACCACTCCGGCCGAGCCGCGGCGGACGGGGCCACCCCGCCGCAGTGGACGCTCGACGCCCTCGTGGCCGAGGCCAGGCGCCTCGGGATCGATGTCGGGCGCTCCCAAGTGCGCCGGATTCTGCTGGCCGAGGGCGTCGACTGGCACCGCCGCTCCCGGTCGCGTGCCAGGGTGGTCCCGCCCTCCCCCGCCGGCCCCGCACCCGCCGCTGCGGCACCCGTCCCCCCGGCGGCCTCACGACCGTACGCGCCGACGAGTGCGGGGCGGTGAGGCCGAAGGGGCGCGGTCGAGGGAGCGCCCCGAACCCAAGGCGGCGTTCAAAGCGTCCCGTCCCGGACCGCGTCACCGTAGAAGTCGGGGAGGATGCGGCCCGCTCCGGCGGCAGTGGCGCCTTCCCACACCCACTTGCCGACCGCCAGGTCGAGCACGCCGAGGCCGAACGGCGAGAACACGGCGGCCCGGCCGGGGGTACGGGCGACGGTGCCGCACAGCAGGTCGGCGAGGGTGCCGTCGATGAACTCGCGGTGCCCTACGCGCTGTTCGGTGAGGTGCAGGGAGGTTCGTTCCCGTACGGCGTGGGCGGTGTCGTCGGTGAAGTTCTGGGCGGCGAGGATCATGGTCGGGTCCAGGTCGCGCAGCGACAGGTGCAGCACGGTGGGGCCGTGCGCGAGCAGTCCGGGGTCGGCGATGTGCGGCTCGCCGGCCACCGTGGTGATGACGGCCAGGTCGGATGTGCTCAGGACCTCGGCGGCCGTCTCCGCCACGGCGGGCCGCCCGGTGCCGTCCGCCGCGAGCGAGTCGGCGAACCGCTCGGCGTGGTCGCGGCGCAGGTCGAAGACGGTGAAGCCATCGGTCTCCCACCTCAGATCGCGCAGGAAGCGCCAGACATGGCCGGCGATGAGGCCGGTTCCGATGATGCCGATACGGGCCGCGCGGCGCCCTCCGGTCAGGAGTTCGGCCGCGAGGACGGCGGAGGCCGCGGTCCGGCTGGCCGAGATGAGCGATGCCTCCAGGGCGGCGAAGGGATAACCGGTCTCCGTGTCGTTGAGCAGCAGAATCGCCGACGCTCGGGGAATGCCGCGGCTGGGGTTTCCGGGGAAACTGGCGACCCATTTGATGCCGGCGACCTCGAACTCGCCGCCGAGGTAGGCCGGGAGGGAGATGATGCGCGCTTCGGGGCGTTCGGGGAATCGGAGAAAGGCGCTTTCGGGATTGACGCTGTGGCCGGCGGCATGGCACAGATACGCGCGGCGCACGACGTCCACGCATTCTTCCCGTCGCCCTTCCAGTCGGTTCAGTACGTCCGCTCCGGTCAGAATTCCCAGGGCGGGGAGCGGTTGTCGCGGCGCGGGTTCGGGAGTGCGGGTGTTGCGGTCCTGAATTGTCGGAGAGGGGCGGGCGGGGGTGGTGGCCGGGCCCGACGGAGGCGGTGTCGAGGGAGAGGGGCTGTGGGTGCGGGTGTCCATGGGGCGGCTCCTCGGGGCTCAGGTGTGGTGGCTGCTGTACCAGCGTTGGCCCGGGTCGTCCTCGTCGCAGGGGCGCAGGCGCAGGGCGGGGGCCGTGGTGAGCAGGTCGTCCTGGGTGAGGCAGCGGCCGGCGGCGGAGAGCCGGCCGAGGGCGTCACGGTGCCAGCGCTGCTCGGGCCGGCCGTCGCAGCGGGCGCTCGTCACGGTCGTACCGCCGGTCAGGCAGCGGCCGGTGGCCTTGTCGCGCAGTGTGCCGTCCCCGGCCGTGCTCCAGCGCTGTGCCGCGCTGCCTTCGCAGGCGGCGGTACGGACCTGCCGGGCGTCCGCTCGGCCATTCGCCGTAGCGCCACGGGTCGGAGGCACGCCACGGCTCGCGGATGTGCCACGACTTGGGGGCGCGCCACGGCTCGGGGGCGCGCCACGGCTCGGGGGTGCTTCACGGCCCGTGGACACGCCACTCCTCGCGGCTGCGCCACTCCTCGCGACCGCGTCACGGCCGCCGGACGCTTCGAGGCAGCGGCCGGTGTTGTCGTCTGTGTTGGGCGCGGTGTTGGAGCCGATCCAGGAGACGAGGGCGCCGGGCGCCACCGCGGGCGGCGTGCGGTGGTATTCGCGCGCCCACCATGCGGGATAGGACGGAAGTACGGGCGGAGGCTGGGTGGGGCAGTCGGCGGGGCGGCAGCCCTCGTGACGGAAATAGGCCAGATAGAGCTGGGCCTTTCGCCGGTCCTGGGCGGTGGTCAAATTGGCGGGCGATTGGTCGATCGCGTATCCGCGATAGGCGACGAGCGGTACGGGGCCGCGGTCGTGGCCGCCGTTCGTCAGGTTGGGGAGGTCGGCGATGCGTACGAGGCGGGCCGCTACGGAATGGTCGCTGTGATCGGCACCGGGCTCGACGCTCCGCCCCAGCCGGGTGTTGTCGTAATCCAGTGTGCGCACCACATCGGGGCGGGGCGTGCGGAGGATCGCGCGGAGTGTCCTGACGAGGTCGCGTTCGGTGTACGCGGCACTGCCGTCCATGGCCGTGATCTCGTGAATCCGTCCGTCGAATACCTTCTGGAGGCTCTGGTGATGGCCGGCGGCCGAGCCCTGGCCCCTTTCGAAACCGTCGGGCAGTCGCATGAACATCACCTCTATACGGGGCCTGCCCGCCGGGACCGTCAGTCGCGAGGCGCGTATTCGGTGGCCGTACAGGCGTATTCGCTCGTTCTGCCACGCGTCGGGGACACCGGCGAGGAGTGAGTAGGCCGCCCGTACTCCGTCCTCACGGGATTCGTAGAAGAGCGGGCCCTGTCCCCCGTCGCCTGCCGTGAGGTACACGATCTTCAGGCAGTTCCCCCGCTCGTAGTCCTGCTCCAGGTCCGGGCTCATGAAGAGGAGATCGTCGTCCTGATGCGCCACCGCGGCCACGGCGGTGTGGCGGCAATCGGAATTGGCCTGGGCCTGCGCCGAGGCGGTGGTGGGCTTCGGCGTCAGGCAGATCGCGGTCAGGGTCAGTACAGCGATGAGGGTGAGGAGAGGGTGTCCGTATCGCCCCGCCCGGGGCGGCGGATCAGTACGCATACACAACGCACCGATCTTTTTCTCGGCCCCCGTGGTTCCGTGTCACGGTGTCTTCCGACGGCTGGGCAAGCGCGTGTCAATGAATGAGCAGTCGGTTCAGGCGTCGCGTGGCCACGAGCAGCCCGAGCGCCAGTACGGCCGCGAAATAGCCGAGGTGGCCGAGGAGCGACGGGCCGGCATGGCCGTCCACCAATCCGCGCATCAGCTCGATGGCCTGATAGAGGGGGGTGGCCCGGACGATGGCTTGCACGGGTCCGGGATATACGGAGAGCGGGTAGAACGTGGTGGAGAACATCAGCAGCGGCACGGTGACCAGCCGGACGAATTGGGTGTCCTGCCAGGTGCGCATGCAGGTCGTCGCGGCCAGCCCGAGCGCGGCGAATCCGAGGGCGACCACAAACGCTGCCGCGGGTACGGCGATGGCCCAGGGCGAGGAGACGAGGCCGAGTGCGGCCATGACGCCGATGAAGACGGTGCCGTACGCGGCGCCTCGCAGGGCGGCCCAGAGGATTTCGCCGAGCGCGATGTCGAGCAGGCCCAGGGGCGTCGCCATGAGCGCTTCGTACAGCCGGGCGTGGCGCAGCTTGAAGAAGATGCCCATCGTCGTGTCGTAGACCGCGCCGTTCATGGCGGAGGCGGCCAGCAGGCCGGGGGCGATGAACGCGGCGTATCCGGCGCCGAGGGGGCCGGAGTCCTCCTTGAGCAGGGCTCCCATTCCGTTGCCGAGGATCACCAGATAGAACAGCGGCTCGAAGAGCCCGGACAGGATTTCCCACCACGCGCGGCGGTATACGAGTACGGAGCGCAGCAGCATGACATCGGGGCGGCCGGCGAAGGACTCGTGCCGATGGTGCTGATCGTGCCGATCGCGTCGCGTACGGGGGGCGGCCGCCGAAGTCGGCATGGTGAGCGTCAGCTCCTTTCGGGAGCGGGAGCGGGAACGGCAGCGGGAGAGGCGGCGGGACAGGCAGCGGGCGAGGCGTTCCTGGCCAGGTCCTCAATGACGAATGAGCCGTCGTGGCATTCGCACGCTGGGGGTCAGAACGTGAGGCGTCTCCTGAAGAGCCGGAAGGTGGCGGCGAGTCCGATCGCCGCCCACAGCGCCAGAACGGCCAGGTGCACGGCGATGGCCCCCGAGGTCGGACCGCCTGTGCCACCGTCCCGGCACAACTCCACCGTGTGCCACAAAGGGGTCGCCATCGCCAGGCCGCGGGCGGCCGTCGGAAGCTGTGAGATCGGGAAATACGTCCCGGCCACCAAGGTCATCGGGAGAATGATCATCCTGTTGAGCGCGGTGAAGGCCGAACCGTCGCGGACCATCGCGGAGAACGCCATCACGGGCGCGGCGAAGGCCAGTGCGCCCACCGTGGAGAAAACCAGAGCGAGCAGGGCCGGCAGCGGCTCCATGGCATCGCAGGCCACCATGACCAAGGCGACGAGGGCGCCCGAAGCGGCGATTTGGGCGGCGGTCCAGAGCAATTGGCCGATCACCATCTGGCGGGGCGTCACGGGTGTGACGGCCACACCCTCATAGGTGCGCTGCCATTTGAAGCCGGCCATCACAGGTTCGGTGGATTCGGCCACGGCGTACTGGAAAGCGGCGGTGGCGAGCACGGCGGGGGCGACGAACCGCAGATACGAGCTGTCGCCCACCGCCCCGTGCGGAACCACGGCGCCGAGTCCGAAGCCGATGGCGGCGAGGGTGACGAGGGGAATGACGAGGCCCCCGACGAGCGCTCCGCGCCAGTTGCGGATTCCGTGGACCGCCTGCCATTCCAGGATCATCAGGCATCCTCGAAGCCCCGCGACGCCGACCGCGGGCCGGGGGTTCGCGACGCGCTCGTGTTCAGTCGTCAAGGCTGCGGCCCGTCAGGTGGAGGAATACGTCTTCGAGGGTGCTGCGGCGCACCAGGCTGGATTCCGGCGGCAGTCCGCTCCGGTAGATCTCGGAAAGGGCCTGTTCGGAATGGTGGACGAAGAGCAGGAGCCGCTCGGGCAGCACCTCGACGCGTTCGCAGAGACCTGCGAGCTTTTCGGCCGCGATGGCCTGGCGGTCGGGTGGGTAGCGCAGTTCCACGACTTCGGGCGGCGCGTGCCTGCCGATGAGTTCGGGCGGCGTTCCCTGTTCGATGATCCGCCCTTGGTCGATGATGATTACTCGGTCGCACAATCGCTCGACCTCGTCCATGTAGTGCGTGGTGAGGACGAGGGTGACGCCCGCCCGCTTGAGTCCGAGGAGGCGGTCCCAGAGCAAATGCCGGGCCTGGGGGTCGAGTCCCGTGGTGGGTTCGTCGAGGAGGACCAGTTCGGGGTCGTTGACGAGGGCCCGTGCGATGGTCAGCCGGCGGCGCATTCCTCCCGACAGGGTTTCCACCTCCGCACCGGCCCGGTCCGTCAGCGCGGCGAATTCCAGCAACTCCGCGATTTTTCGGCGGACTTCCCGGCGGCGGATGCCGAAGCAGCGGGCGTATACCCGCAGGTTCTCGCTCACGCTCAGTTCGGTGTCGAGGTTGTCCTGCTGCGGGACGACGCCGATTCGCGCGCGGATCGCGGGGCCGTGCCGGTCGGGGTCCATGCCGAAGACCGACAGGCGGCCTTCGGTGCGGGGTGAGACGCAGGCGACCATGCGCAGGGTGGAGGATTTGCCCGCGCCGTTCGGTCCCAGGAATCCGAGGAATTCGCCGCGCCGGACCTGTATGTCGATGCCGCGTACGGCCGTCCGGTCGCCGTACCGCTTGGTCAGCCCGTCCGCGACGACAACGGTGTCTGCGGCGTCGGCGCTGTCCATACCCGCCCGGCCCCCTTCCCCTGCCCTCACTGGCCTCTCCTCGTCGTCACTGGATTTCCGCTGCCCCGCCTGGACCTGACGTGCCATCAGTACGTGAGAACCTCGGCGACGCGCTCATAGTCCACACGATCTCGTACGAGGAGACGGGACCGCCGCGCGAACTCCGGGGGCAATTCGCTGTCGGTCAAGGTGAGCAGGCGCCGGACCACGGCTTCGGTGCGGTAGTTCCGCTCGAAGAAATCGCGCAGGGCGGGCGCTGCCGCCTGTGCGTCCTTGACGGCCTGGACGAAGGTCTCCGAGACGAAGTCGCGCAGGCTCTCGGTGATCGCGAGGCCCGGGGCCAGCACATTGGTTCCGCATTGGGCCCGGCGCACGACGACCGGTACTCCCGCGCCCGCGGCCTCCGCGACCATCCGTCCCCACGAATCGCTGACGGAATTGGCCAGCAGCACGTCAACAGCCTGGTAGAAGCCGCTCATCCAAGCCCATTCGTGATACTCGCCGATCCGTACATGGACGCGGGGATGCGTGGCCGCGGCGGCGGACCACTCGGCGACGGCCGTCGCGGACTCGCGCGGGACCAGGGTGCACAGCAGATGGGTACTCGGGTCCGTACAGGTCTCCACGAATGCCTCGACCACCTCGCCGACGCGCTTTCCGGGATGCAGTTCGTTGCCGCCGGCGCCGTAGACGAAGTCGCCCGCCGGGATTCCGTACATGTCCCGGATCGCCTGCCGGCCGATCCGCCCCAGGGGCGTCTTCTGGGCGATCGGGATCACGTGCAAGGGGCGTTGTCGCAGGGCCGGGTAGAGGCGGAGAAGTTCGGCGCGGTTCCATTCCAGGAAGGTGTACGGCACGATGTGGTGCGGGAGCGACAGTACCTCCTCGGCGTATTCCCGCGGGTCGATTCTCCGGGAGGCCGGTACCACGGGGCAGCCTTCCGCGTATCCGGAGAATTCCAGCTTCCAGAGCACCCGCGCCCCGGGAGGCAGGCGTTGCAGCAATTCCAGCGGCCGGCGGTGGAAGTTCGCGATGCGCAGCCATACGGGATCGGCGGCGACGGCGTCGGCCGCGATATCCGCCACGGACCGGCGGTCCCACTGCGCGTGGTCGAGCGGGAGGATCAGCGAGTCGCCGCGGCGCACCGTGATACGGGCGTTCATGAGGCCGCTCCCGGCGCCTGGGTGTCGTGCAGGAAGACCGAATCCAGATACCGCTCGCCGCGGTCCGGCAGCAGCAGCACATGCGTGGAGCCCGCCGGGGTGGATTCCCCGTGCGCCAGCGCGGCGGTGACGACGGCCCCCGAAGAGGCGCCTGCCATCAGCCCTTCCGAGGTGAGCAGTCGGGTGCAGCCGGCCCGGCAGTCCTCTTCGCTGACATGGATGACGTGGGCCTTGTCCAGAAAGGCGGCGAAGGCGGGCGGGTACGGGGCGCCCATGCCCGGCAGGGTGCGGCTCCCCCGCGCTTTCGCGCCGAAGATACCGCTGCCCAGAATGTCGACCGCCACTATCCGCGTCGGCCAGCCGCGCTGCTCCGCGTACCGCCGGCAGCCCGCGAGCGTTCCGCAGGTGCTGACCGCGCCGTACACATAGTCGGGAGGGCGGCGCAGCGCCTGGTGGATCTCGGGCATGGTGGTGGAGACGTGCGCCGAGATGACCGCCTGATTCGCGTACTGGTTGGTCCAGAAACTGTTCGGGCGCTCGGCGAGCAATTCGCGGACCCTGGCCAGCCGGGCCGGCAGGAATTCTCCCGAGACCGGGTCCGGTGCGTTGATCACCTCGATCGACACACCGTAGGCGCGCAGCAGGTCGCGATGGGTGGCGGTGGTACGGGCGTCGATGACGCAGATCATCCGCAGACCCGTGGTGGCACATAATTGGGCCAGGCCGATGGCGGTGTTGCCGGAGCTGGATTCGACTATCACGGTGTTGCGTGTCACGCGCCCGGAGGCGATGGCGTCCACGAGAATCCGCCGGGCGATGCGGTCCTTGATGCTGCCACCCGGATTCGCCCCTTCCCACTTCCCGTACAGGCGGCGCGAGCCGGCGCCGGCCGTGGCGGCGAGATTCTCCGATCCGACCAGTGGGGTCTCTCCGATGGCCTGAAAGACGGCGGACCGTTCCAGGGTGTCGAGGAGGGTGTCGTCGGTTTCGACGGTGGTCAATGGTCTGCGCCCCCGGCCCACTCGTCATCGCAGTCGGGGCCTTCCCACGCGGGGTGCGGGGCGACGGTGCCGGGCGACGCGCCGTGCAGGGCGAGCGCCATGAATTCCGCGCGCAGCTTTCCCGAGGAACGGACCAGTCCGCGGAGCGCGGAGGTCCGGGTCCTCGCCCCTCGGGAGCGCACTCCGCGCAAGGTCATGCAGGTGTGTTCGGCTTCGAGGACGACGCCGATTCCACGGGGCTGGAGATGGCCCTCCAGCCAGTCCGCGATCTGTACGACGAGGCGTTCCTGGACCTGTGGCCGGCTCGCGCAGTACTCCACCGCGCGGGCGAGTTTGGAGAGCCCGATGATATGTGATCCGGGGATATAGCCGACGCTCGCGGTCCCGATGAACGGCAGGAAATGGTGCTCGCAGATGGACCGGAACGGTATGGCGTAGGCGACCACCAGCTCGTCGTATCCATCGTGGTTGTCGAAAACGGTCGGCTGAAAGGGCTGGGGGGTGAAGAACTCCTCGTATGCCTGCACCATCCTTCGAGGGGTGTTCCGCATCACCTCCTCGTCGTCGCCGGCGCCGAGGGCCACCAGCATCTCGCGCGCCGCCTTCTCGGCCGCCTGCACATCCCGCACGCGATGGGCCGGCAGGGGGTGTTCGCCGTCGATCACCGCGGGGTGACCGGGCAGTGTCCGCTCCATACGTCTTGGTCCTCTCGCTGATCAGGCCGGCTTGCGCAGTACGCAGGCGGACGTGCACGTCTCGTGGACGGTGATCGCGGAGAGCAGCGGCAGGCTGGGCTGCAGACGATCCCATACCCAATAGGCGAGCACCTCGCTGGTGGGGTTCTCCAGGCCCGGGACTTCATTGAGGAAGTTGTGGTCCAACTGCTCGATCAGCGGCTTCATCGCCGCTTTGATGTCACCGAAATCGGCCACCCAGCCGGCCGACGAGTCGATGTCGCCGTCGATGTGAACGGTGAGGCGGTAGGAGTGACCGTGCAGCCGACCGCATTTGTGCCCCTCGGGCACGTACGGCAGTTGATGCGCCGACTCGAAGCGAAATTCCTTGCTCAGTTCCATGGGCCCCTCAGACCTCTACGGATCAGCTCTACGGATCAGCTCTACGCATCAGACCTCTGCCGATCGTCCGATGCCCTTACGGTCGGGCGTCCGTCAGACTCCTCGTCGATCACCCCAGATGAGGACGTGGAGCCTCGGGGTGATGTTCCAGCCGTATTCCAGAATGGTCGGGCTCAGCTCGCGCAGACCGTGCAGGATCGCCTCGGGAGTCGTTCCCTCGGGCATGATGTAGACCGGTTTCAGGGAGTGCTCCTCGACCAGGCCGCGTACTTCCGCCAGGTCGTCCGCGGAGCTGACGACGAACTTGAACGCGGCCTTTCCGGTGGCGTTCAGGGCGGCAAGGGCGCGCGGTTTGAGGCGCTTGGCGTCGCGGACGCCGGCGTTGGCGAGTTTCGGCGACACGTTGAATCGTGCGACGCGGGCGCGGATCTCCTCGCCCGGAATGATGGTCCCGTTGGTCTCGATCTCGACGTCGACGCCGCGGGGCAGTCGCGCGAGGAGGACGCCGAGGGCCTGCTGCTGCATCAGCGGCTCGCCGCCCGTGATGACGAGGAGCGGGGCGCCGACGCGGACGACTTCCCGGACGGCGTAATCCACCGTCACGACGGAGAGTTCGGCGGCGGCGTCGTGCCGGGTCCAGTCCCAGGTGTAGGGCGTATCGCACCATTCGCAGGTGAGATTGCAGTGGCCGAGGCGCAGGAATACGGCGAGCCGCCCCAGCGACGGTCCTTCGCCCTGCCAGGTCGGGCCGAAGATCTCGGAGACCACGAGGCTCGTCTCCGGCGCCCGTGCCGCGTTCGCGATGCTCGTCATCCCAGCGGGTCCTGGACGCCGAGTTCCTTGAAGGCGCGCGAGCGGTCGAGGCAGTTGTTGCATTCGCCGCACGGCACGTCCGAGTCGTTCTGGCACGACCAGGTCTCGCCGAGCGGCACCCCGAGGTCGATTCCGCGGCGCAGGCTCTCCGCTTTGCTGCACTCCCCCAAGGGCGCCCAGGCCGTGATATCGGACCTGGTGCCCACGGCGATGAGATCGTTGAGCGCCCGGAAGTAGTCGGGGCTGTTGTCGGGGGTGATCCAGGGGCCGCCGATCGACCCCGTCACCACCCTTTCGGCGCCCAGTGTCTCGGCCCAGGCGATCGCCAGGCTGTTGAGGACGGTGTTGCGGAACGGTACGTATTCCAGGTGGCGCGTCTCATCGGTGACCCTGCTGTCGGTGTCCGTCAAGGCGGACCCTTTGATCTCGCCGAGGAACGGCACCGCGGCTGTGCGCAGCGATTCCACTCCCAGCCAGGCGGCGTTACGGGCGGCGAATTCGGCCTCCCGGCTCGCGGTGCGCTGTCCGTAGTCGACGTACAGTCCGCTCACCAGATATCCGGCGTCGCGGGCGATCGCGGCGGCGACGACGCTGTCCGGCCCGCCGCTCAACAGGCAGACGGCTCGACGTTGGCTCATGGTGTACTCCTTTCGATCGGTCGGGGAGGGGGAGTTGGTAGTCACCGGTCGATCGGTCGGGGAGGGGGAGTTGGTAGTCACCGGCCCGTACGTCAGCTCGGGTGCCGGTCCTCGATGTCGGCGAGACGCGTACGAGCGAAGCGGCGGCAGCGTTCGGCGAGCGTGCCGGATTTCGCGCCCGAATTCCTGAAGTCGCCGAAGGCGTCGGCGAGCAGTGCGGCCAGGTCGGGAATGCCGGCGGATTCGAGACCTCGCTGCGTGGCCCCGACCGTGCCCAGACGGATACCGGTGGCCGCCGTGGGGCCTCGGTCGCCCGGGAGCAGGTTCGAGTTGGTGAACACGCCGATTCTTTCGAGGTACTGCGCGAGCCGCACGGAACGCGGTTGGTCCTTGAGAACGAGCATGTGGGTGTCCGTGCCGCCGAACGCGCAGTGGACGCCGTACTCGCCGAGCGCCGTTCGCAGGAGAACCGCGTTGGCGACGCTGCGATGGATGAGCTGTCGGAATTCGTCGCCCTGGGCCACATGGGCGGCGGTCGCCAGCGCGCAGATCTCGGCCATGCGCGGCGCGCCTTGAAGGCCGGGGAAAAGGGCCCGGTCGATGCGGCGTGCGAGCGCCGGGTCGCGTACGGCGATGGCGGCGCTCTTCGGCCCGCCCAGAGTCTTGTATCCGACCATGGTCACCACGTCGGTCCACGGCAGCGGATTGTCGTACGCGCCCGTGGCGACCAGGCCGGCGAAGTGCGCGATATCCGCTACCACCACGGGCCGCGGCGACAATCCCCCGACCGCCTCGGCTACCTGCTCCCAAGAGATCTTCCGGGGAAAGGAGCTGGCACCGATGATCACGACTCGGGGCTTGTGCGCGGCGGCGGTCTTATACAGGGATTCGAGATCGAGGCTCTGGTCATCGACTCCGTGGTCGATCGAGACGACGTTGTAATCCTGACCGGACTGGTGGAATGGCGCGCCGTGGCTGAGATGCCCGCCGGAGGACAGACCAAGGGAGAGGACGGTCTCGCCGGGCGACAGCGCACCCCTGAGGACCGCGAGATTGGCGAAGGAGCCGGAGACCGGCTGGACGTTGACATGGAGTTTCCCGGCTTCGAGCCCGGTGCCGGCGCACAGCAGGCGCGCGAGCCGGCGGGCGGCGAGGAATTCGATGTACTCGGCCACCGGCCCGGAGGGGTTGTATTTGCTGCCACCGTCGTCGCGGTAGCGGCGCTCGAAGTCCGCGTAATCGTCGGTATCGGGAAGGTTGTCGCGCAGATATCCTTCGCCGTCCAGGTTCAGCAGATCCGAGGCGAGGCATTCACGAATGGCCCGCGTGGTGAGCATGGAGGGCGCCAGTAGGTGGATTCCGGTGTTCTGTCGCGTGCGCTCCGTCGCCAAGAGGCCGGCTACCTCTGGATCGATACGGGCGAGGGCGCTCTGGTCTCTTTCGGAATCTGCTTCAGGCGTGGTTCCGGTTTGGGTTCCGGTCTTGATTCCGGTCTTGATTCCGGTCTTGGTGCCGGTCTTCGTGCCGGTCTTCGTGCCGGTCTTTCTTGTTGCGGATTTTTTTGGCGGTTCAGGTCCTGCTGGGCACATGACGCACTCCTCATCGCAGGGTGACCGGCGTTACCGGCCCGAACGCGCCGGCAGCGGATTATCTCGCTCCGCCCACTGGGCACAGTGCAGGACTGTACACAGAGCACGCGTTCGTAAATAGATGCAGGACATAGCTCCGAGAGAAATCCGGCCACCTTGACCGAGCCGCGAGGGTGCGCGCCGGTTCCGTTTTCAGTGGCATAAACCTGGTGGCCCGGAAAGGTCGGTCGGGCGAGAGCGCGCGATCATCGATCGCGATGTGAACGTGCTGCCGCCGCACTCCGAACGCGCGGCTGACGCGCCTCGGCCGGCGCGCAAATGGGAGTTACCGCATGTGGCCACGGTGTGCTCGGGCAGCCGGGGGAAGAGGTAGGGTTTCCGTACCGAGGAGTCACCATCACGGTTCTCCGTACCGAGAAAAACGTTCTCTCCGCGCGCGATGGGGCGTTGATTTGTGACCCTTGTTTGAGGAACACGTTGGCCGGCTCCGTTGTCCGAGTCTTGGCGCGGCGGCTGGGATAGCGCCATGTCGCGGTGCCGAAACGGGCATTGCCAGGGGCATGGGGCTAGATGGCCGAGATCAATGTGCCGGGATGTATTCCTGTGGCCGCCGCCTGGCTCTGAGCGGATGATCAATGCGACGATCACCGTGGGATGTCTTCGACCCCATCTTCTTCTTCCGACCTATCCTGCCGACTTCTTCTTCCGACCTCTTCCTCCTGGAGCGGACATCGATGAGAAGCGTTCGAGATGCGATCGATTCGGCCCCAGACGGGGGCAGTGTGCTGCTCGTCGGCAGCGGCAACGGCGAACTTCTCTTGCGATTGGCCGAGCGGGTGGGGGCAGAAGGCCGCGTGATGGGCGTTGACGTCGATCCCGTGAAGGTCGAAAGCGCGCGGGAGCTCGTGGCCCGCTCGAGGCTGGGCCATGTGCACAGCGCCGCTGCCGACGGCTGGTACGGGTGGCGCGAGAACGCGCCTCACGACCTCGTGCTCAGTACCGTCGCCGTGCCCTCGCTGCCGCCGTCCTGGGTGACGCAGAGCCGCCCCGGTGCGTTGATCTGTGCTCCTGTCCAGTGGGGCGGAGAGGCCGGGCCCGCTTTCTTCGCCACGTTCAGGGTGGAGAGCCGGCACGAGGTCTCTCTCGTGGCGGCCGTACCCGAGCGGTACAACGGGCTGTGCAGGAATTGGGCGCGTATGGCGGCCCGTACGGCGAATGACCTCGACGGTGCTGAGGCGGCCTGTAGCGATCCGGATTCGGCGGATCACCCGGCCGATATCGAACTGCGCGAAGCGCTCATGGCTCTGGGGCGGCGGCGGAACCGAGGGGGCAGGCAGCCGTAGCCGAGAAGATCGGCATAGTCGAGGGCCTTGCGCGAGAAAGTGGGCTTGACCTTGACACAGTGATAAGGACTTCACTGTGGCCGAGGAGGTGGTCCCGATGACCATGCCGAAAGAGGACATGAACACCGTGCGAGTTCTCCGAGGACTGGAGAACAGCGAATCGTCGGTACGGCTGAAGGCCGCGCTCGCCATGGGTACGACGCCCGACCAGCGGTTCGTGGGAACGCTGATCGAGCGGTGCGCGATCGAGCCCGAGTTCTACGTGCGCGAGGCGCTGACGTGGGCGCTGACCCGCCACTCGGCCGACGTGGTGGTCCCGGAGCTGATCGCCGAGCTGCGCTCCGAGCGGACGGGGACACGGATGCAGACGCAGCCTGAGAGGGAGGCGCGGGCGCAGGCCAAGGCTCGGACGCAGGCGCGCAGCCAGGCGCTGCACACGTTGTCCAAGATCGGGGATCGACGGGCGTGGCCGGCGATCACGCGGGAGCTGTTGACCGACGCCGACGACGAGGTGGCGCGGAGCGCCTGGCGGGCGGCGATCGTCCTGGTGCCCGAGGGGGAAGAGGGCGAATTGGCGGAGGTATTGGCGGCGCAGTTCGGGCGGGGCGAGCGGGAGACGCAGTTGAGCCTGAGCCGGGCGCTGATCGCGCTCGGTAAAGTGATCGAGCCGATCCTGCGCGCCGCGATGACACACCCCGACCCTGTTGTGCGTCAGCACGCGATCGCCACGGATCGGCTGTCGCGCGACCCGGACGCCGGATTCGAGTTCGCGATCGAGGAGGCGAAGCGCATCGTGGCCCTGGGCCCGGAAAATCGAGGAAACCAGGAAAACCAGGAAAGCTAGGAAGGCAGTAAGAAGTGCTGATCGGTGATGTGGCACGGCGGTCGGGGGTCAGTGCCCGCATGCTCCGGCACTACGAATCGCTCGGCCTGGTGCGGCCTACGGGCCGCACCGAGGCCGGCTATCGCGAATACTCCGGGGACGACATCCGGCGAATCTTTCATATCGAGAGCCTGCGGTCCTTGGGGCTTTCGCTGCGTGACGTCGGCCGTGCGCTGGACGATCCCGGCTTCAAGCCCGCGGAACTCGTCGACGACCTCATTCGCCAGACCCGGGACCGTATCGCGCGCGAAACGGAACTCCTCACGCGGCTCGGCCGGATCGGGGCCGCGGAACCCTCCGACTGGGAGGGCGCCCTCCACATCGTGGCCCTCCTCCAAGGGCTGGGATCGGAAAGCGCCGGAAGGCGGCAGCGCGCGGCCTTGTCCTCGTCCTCGCTCGAGGGGGCTCCGGTACCGGTGGAGGCGCTGGTCGAGGCGGCATTGGCGGAGAGGGACCCGAATGTCGCCGGCGCTCTTCGGTGGGCTTTGACCCAAGCGGGCGAAGACGGATTGGCGCTGCTGGCCCAGGGCCTCGACGCACCGGCGGTCGAGGTGCGGAAGCGTGCCGTCCAGTGCATTGCCGAGTTTCCGGACGGCGAGGCGACCGCACTGCTCCGGAAGGCTCTTGCCGACTCCGGCGGCGGGGTCCGGCGGGGCGCGGCCCTGGCGCTCGGGGCGCGGGGAGCGACGGAGGCGATTCCGACGCTCGTCGAGATGGTCGTCGAGGGAATCCACGACGCCGACGCTGCCGATGTGCTGGGCATGCTGGCGCTTGATTCGGCGGTGGCGGATCGGATCACGGAAGGGCTCGTGGACGGGTTCGCGCGCGGCGGCGTCGAATCGGCTGGTGCGGAATCTGTGGCTACCGAATCGGCGACTTTTGGATCGGCGACTTCTGGGTCAGCGACTACTGGATCGGCGGTCACAGGATCGGCGACTACAGGGTCGACTGCTGGCGATTCAGCCGACGCTGAGCCGAGTGCCGCTGAGTCCGGCACCGCCGCCGGGTCGGGCGCCGCCGAGTCGGCCGCCACTGAGCAGACCGCCGCTGAGCAGACCGCCGCTGAGCAGACCGCCGCTGACTCGGCTGCCGCTCGGCGACGGCTGGCGCAGGCGCTCGCGGATATTCCGGGTGCCGCGGCGGCAAATGCCTTGGCGGAGCTGGCACACGACGATGACCGTGTCGTCGCGCTCACGGCGACGTACATCCTGAGGCGGCGTTCCGCGTAGGCGAGTTCCTGGTCCCTGTGAGTGCGACCGGACCGGGTGCGGGCCACCGGACGGAATGCGGCGGAGCGCGGGGGAAGCCCTCGTAGGCCCGCCGCCCGACCGACAGATGCCGATGCCATGAGCAGTACCCTCGCGCGAACCGGATTTCCCGTCACCGGGCTTGGCCCGTATATCAGTTGCCGCTCCCGGTGACGTACTACAGGATGCGGGGATGCGATTCTCGGTGAACATTCCGAATTTTGGCGACTTCGCCGATCCCCGGGCCGTGGCGAAGGTGGCCACCGCCGCGGAACGGGCAGGGTGGGACGGGCTGTTCGTCTGGGATCACGTGCTGCATCGCTATCACGGGGGCAGGCCCTTCGGTGATCCCTGGATGCTGTTGACCGCTGCCGCGCTGGCGACCTCCCGCGTCAGGCTGGGCACGCTGGTCACTCCGGTCCCCCGGCGGCGGCCGCAGCAGCTCGCGCGCCAGGTGGCGACCTTGGACGCGGTGAGCGGGGGCCGGGTCACCTTCGCCGCGGGGCTGGGCGGGCCGGTCGAGGACGAGTACGAGAGCTTCGGCGACACGACGGATCTGAAGGTGCTGGCCGGGCGGTTGGACGAGGGCCTGGACCTGCTGGGCCGCTTCTGGTCGGGCGAGCCGGTGAACCACGACGGGCAGCACTATCAGGTGCGCGACGTGACCTTGCTCCCCGCCACCGTGCAACGCCCCCGGCCGCCGGTCTGGGTCGCCGGCTTCTGGCCGAGCCGCCCGCCGATGCGCCGGGCCGCCCGTTGGGACGGCGCGGTGCCGCTGTTCGAGGACGCCAAGCACGGTCACGTACCGCCTGTCGATCAGGTACGTGACCTGGTCGCTTACCTGCGCGAGCAGCGCGCGGACCGGTCGGACGCGCCCTTCGAGATCGTCCTCGGCGGCGCCACGCCGGGCGGCGACCCCACCAAGACCCGTGACCTGATCGCCCCCTTGGCCGAGGCGGGCGCGACCTGGTGGGATGAACGACAGCTCCAGACCGGCCCAGACCTCGACCGCCTGGAACCGGTGCTGCGCCGCATCGAGCAAGGCCCTCCGGCGTTGTAGCGCGGTACCCCCGCCTGGGCGACTGCTGCGGCGCGGAGGAACGTAGGGGTGGACGTCGTAGGTACGTGGCGGGGGCCGCACCCGCTTACCGGACCGGACCGGATGAGGGGAACGGTATGGACGACCACGCCCTCCTGGCGGAGCAGATGGCGTACTACCGGGCCGGAGCGGCCGAATACGACCGGCCCTATGCGGAACGCGAAGACCTGCGAGCCTTGCCGGCCACCCTCGATGATCTCCCGATCGCCGGGGACGTACTGGAACTGGCCTGCGGAACGGGCCGCTGGACCCCGCTGCTCGCCGCGCGCGCCCGTTCGGTGACGGCTGTCGACGCCGCCCCCGAGGTGTTGTCCCTGGCCCGCGCGCGTACGCCGCACACCCACGTCCAGTTCGTCCAGGCCGACCTCTTCACGTGGCGGCCGTCCCGGCGCTACGACACCGTGTTCTTCGCCTTCTGGCTGTCCCACGTCCCACCGGCGCGGCTGCCCGACTTCTGGCAGACCGTCGCCGGCGCGATCGCGCCGGGCGGCAGAGCCGTCTTCATCGACGACGGTCCCGCCGAGGCCGCGGTGGAGGAGGTCCTGACGGACCACCCCGTCCCAGCGGCGATGCGTCGGCTCGACGACGGCCGCCAGTACCGCGTCGTGAAGGTGTTCCACGTCCCTCACACCCTTACGGCCGACCTCACGGCGCTCGGCTGGTCGGCGCGTATCCGGGCCGTCGCCAGCACCTACGTCGGCGTCGCGGAGCCGCCTGCTCCTGGGGGTTGAGACGCCGCGAGCGCTGATCAGCCGACGGTGACGTCTGCGGTTGTGTACTCGCCTCCGTCGTCGACTTCGACGGTCAGGCTTGGCCATGGGGCGACCAGGTCCGCCAGTTCTCCTGCGGTGCGGGCCGTTCGTAGGCGGTTGTCGGGGCGGAAGCGTACGGTCGTGCCGGTCGTGCCGTCGTCGGCGAGGGGTTCGAGGTCGGCTACGGGGAGGCCGTGTTCGTAGCGCTGGCTCCAGGCTCCGTCGCGGCGGCGGTTGGTGTGGACGAGCCATTCGCTCAGCGCCGCGACGACGGACATGCCACGGCGCGGGTGGCCATCGGGAAGGGTTTGGGCCTCCGGGAAGTCGAAGAACCGGAGGTCTTTGGAGGCCATGACCGGCTTCTTCACGGGGCGGCCGTCGCCGTCGAAGCGGGTGTCGGTGCCCCGGCCGTCGTCCGCGACGGAGATCGAGCCGTCCGGGTGGAGGGTGACGCGGCAGTGGCCGCCGTGGCCGCACTCCGCCTCGTCTGCCGCGTAGGCGAGGACTTCGAGGATCAGGTGCCGGGTGCCGCCGGGGGCGAACGTGGCGGGGTTCCGGCGGATGTCCGCGAGGTGGTCGCGGTCCACGGTGGCGGCCCAATCGTGTGTCGTATTGCGCCAGTTGTCATTGCCCCTTGTCGTGTCCACCCGAGAAGTATCCCAACGTGGTGCGTGGAGTGCGCAGCCTCGGCCCAGTGGCCCACTGGCCCACTGGCCCGTCTACGGGGGCTTCATGGCAGTTCGTTCGGGTCGTTCAGGGTGTCGTCGCGTCCGTACGGCGGAATGCCGCGGGCTGGCGTCGGCAGTGACAGGACCGCTTGTCGCAGGTGTTCGGCGAGGGCGAGTACGGGCGGTGACGGGGGGCCGTCCTTGACGGCCCAGGCGAGGAGGTGATGGCGGCGGGCCCAGGGGTCTTGGAGTTCGCGTACGTCGAGCGGCCGGCTGGGGTCGATGGCGCGGCGGGGTACGACGGCGAGGCCGACTCCGGCGGATACCAGGCGGACGAGGACGTTGAGGTCGGCGACGCTGGTGCGGTAGCGCACGGCTGGGGCGTGCGGGCCCAGGTGTTTCTCTATCCAGCGGCGGAGGGAGGAGTCGGCGTCGAGGCCGACCAGGGGGTGCTCGGCCACCTCGCGGTAGGTCAGCGCGGCGCGGTCCGCGAGGATTCCGCCGGCCTGGCCGATGACCACCAAGGAGTCGTCGCCGAGGGGCTCCATGGTCAGGCCGCAGTCGCGGGCCTCGTCGTCGAGGACGACGCCGAGGTCCGCCTCGCCGTCGGCCAGCGTCCGTACGGTCTGCGGGGTGCGGCTCTCGGTGACCGTGACGTCGATGTCGGGCTGGGCCCGCAGGAAGGAGACGAGGGCGCGCGGTACGAGCCGGTGCATCGCGGAGCCCCCGCCGAGCAGGATCAGCGGGGCGCTCGGGGAACGGGTGTAGCCGGCGACGGCGCTTTCCAGGCGCGCCGTCTGGGCCAGGACCTCGCGGGCGTGCCGGGCCAGGGTCGTACCGGCCGGGGTCGGCCGTACCCCTCTGCGGCCGCGGATCAGCAGGGCCACCCCCGCGTGATGTTCGAGCGAGCGCACTCTGGCGCTGGCGGAGGGCAGGCTCAGATGCATGCGACGGGCGCCCGCCGTGATCGACCCCTCCGTCACGATGTCGAGGAACAGCCGCAGGTCGTCCAGGTCGTAACGCACCTCGTGAGCCTATGCGCATCCCCGCGGGCACCCATGTGCGCTCCCGCGAGCACCCGTGTGCGCTCCCTCCCCCGGCGTCCCACTTCCCTCCGGCCTCCCCCGTGCCCACGCGAGCCTATGGCCGTGCCTAATGCAGGGTGCGCCGTTCGCGCATTGTGAGCCCCTGGTCACGGGGTGATCATCGGCGGGTGTCCGAGATATTCATCGTCCTGCTGGCCGGCGTCGGAGCCGGGGTGCTGAACGCCATCGGGGGCGGCGGCAAGTTCGTGGCGCTGCCCGCCCTGGTGGCGGCCGGCCTGCCGCCCGTCACGGCGAACGCGTCGTCCACCATCGCACTCGTACCGGGCGCCGTGGTCAGCGCGTCGGTCAGCCGAGGCGACCTCGTGCCGGTCGGCGAGGCGTCCACGAAGGCGCTGACCCTGGTCAGCGCGGCCGGGAGCGCGGTCGGGGCCGGTCTCATGCTGGCGCTGCCCGCCGCCTCGTTCGAGGCCGCCGTGCCGTGGCTGCTCGCCTTCGCCACGCTCCTCGTCGCCTTCGGGCGCCGTCTGTCCCGGGCGCTCACCGACCTCCTCGGCCGCCCCGTCGGCATGAGCGCGCGGTCCGTACTGATCGCACAGTTCTTCCTCGCCGTCTACGGCGGATACTTCGGCGGAGCCGTAGGCATCATGATGATGGCCGTGTGGAGCGTCGGCGCGGGCCTCGACGCCGCGGTCAGCAATCCGATGCGGGTCACCCAACTCGCGGCCATCTACGCCAGCGCGACCGCGCTCCTCCTCGTCACCTCCGACGCCCTGCGTGCGCCGCTGGTGCTCGGCGCCATGCTCGTGGGCGCGGCGGTCGGCGGCTTCGGCGGCGCCCACCTCGCCCGCCGCCTCCCCGCCTGGCTGCTGCGCGGGCTCCTCGTGGCCTCCGCCGGCACCACGACCGTGCTGTACTTCCTTCGCGGCTGATCCCGAGCCCGAATCCGAGCCCGAGCCCGAGTCCGAATCCGAGTTCCCGAGGACTCCTCGCGATGCGGCCGCCGCGCTACAGCTTCAGGCCGTGCCGCGTGAGATACCAGTTCTGGAACCCGATCAGTCCGCCGAGCAGCACCAGCCAGAGCAGGGTGCTGACGAGCGGGAAGCTGTCCACCGGAATCGTGTAGGCCAGCACCACCCGCAGGACCGCGTCGAGCAGGAAGCCCCCGCCCCACACGGCCGTGATCAGCCGCAGGTGGTGGCGGAAGAGCGGTTCCCTGTCCCAGCGCGCCTCCCAGGCGACCAGACCGGCCTCGCCGACCTTGGCGATGACGATGCCGCGCGAGGCCGTCATCATGAACGGCCGCCGGGTGAACAGCGTGCCAAGCACCCACAGCCCGATCGTGATGGTCAGCCAGCTATCGCGGATCATCAGCACCCGCGGGCTGCCGGTGACCAGCGACAGCAGGGCGCCGGCCACCACCAGGACCAGGGTGAACACCGCCATCGCCTCGACGCGGCGCTGCCGCACGATGCCGTAGCCGATCCACGGGAGGAGCAGCAGGCCGCCGATCGCCATCGACAGCCACTGGCCGGCGCCGGCCGCGCGCAGCCCGTAGTACGAGCCGAGCGGGAGGGCGAGTTCGAAGAAGAGCTGCGTGGCGAGGCGTCGGCGCAGCGCGGTCGTGCGGCGACGGGCGGAGGCCGGGTCGAGCGCCGCGCCGTTTCCTGTGCTCGTGCCTGCGCCGGTTCCCACACCTGTACGTGCGTCCGTACTCGCGCCGGTTCCTGTACGTGCGTCCGTACTCGCGCCGGTTGCTGCACCCGCGCCCGTATCCGTACCCGCGCCGGTCCCCGTAGCCGTCCCCGCGCCCGTACCGGTGTCCGCACCCGGGCCCGGGTTCGTGCCTGGGCCCGGGTTCGTGCCTGGGCCCGGGTGCGGCGCGGTGCTCGCGTCCTCTCGCATGGTGTGTGCCCCCGTCTTCTCAAAAGTCATGTCGTGTTCCGGTTCCGGGTGGCGCGGTCGAACAGGTCCGCCAGTTCCCGGCCCGCGCGCCGCGCGTCGAAGTCCGGCTCAAGGGTGGCCCGGCGCACCACGTCGTCGACGGCGGCGCGGATCGCCCGCACCATCACCCATGGGTCGAAATCGCAGAACTCCCCCGCGCGCTGCGCCTCGCGGATGCGCTCCACCTGGAGGGCGAGGTCCGCCTCCGTCTTGTCGAGGAAGGAGTCCATGCCGGGGTCGCCGCCGCGGAGGTTGGTGAGGACCTCGACGATCGCCGGGAGGTGGTTCGGGTACTCGGCGAGCAGGTCGAGGTTGGACTCGATGGAGGCGCGCAGGCGGGCGGGGGCGCTCTCGTGCGCCTCGATGCGGGGACGTACGTACGCCTCCGCGACCCGCATCACCTCGGCGACGACCTCGCGCATGAGGTCGTCCCGGCCGTCGAAGTGGTAGGAGATCATCCCCGTGCTGCTCAGCCCGGCGCGTTCCGCGATCTTCGCGAACGACGCCTGGTGATAGCCGGTCTCGGCGATGACGTCGATCGCCGCGGCGACGATCTGAGCGCGCCGCCCGGTCTCCGTGAAGGTCGCCTTCGACGTCTTGGACCCCCTGTTGGACGACTTGGACCCCTTGGTTGCCTTGGTGGTCTTGCGTGACGTCCCTTGCTTGTCCGTGCTGTTTCTTGCTTGCATGAGCAAGACGGTAGCGCCGTTTGCTCACTCAAGCAAACCGTGGAGGGTGCAGGGCGCCCGTTCGCTCCCAAGGGCAAATCGATCGCCAGGGCCGCCGCGGGGCCCGTAGGGTGCTCGCATGACTGAGCACTGGGGCGTGACAGACGCCGGGACGTTACGTTTCCCCTCCGGCGTTCTGGTACGCGGCCGGGGCCTGCGTCACCCCCTGCCGCCCGGTCCCACGCCGTCCTTCGCCGTCTACCTGCTCGGCAAGCAGCCCGCGCCCACCGAGTGGGAGGCCCGGTGGCTGCCGTGGCCGGAGTTCCGGCTCCCCAAGGACCGCCGGCAGGCGCGCGGCATGCTGAAGGAAGTGCTGGCCCGGGCGCGGAACGAGCGCGTCGAGATCGCTTGCGGCGGTGGACTCGGGCGGACCGGGACCGCGCTGGCGTGCATGGCCGTCCTCGACGGGGTCCCGGCGGACCAGGCCGTGGCGTACGTCCGCGAGCACTACCACCCGCGCGCCGTGGAGACTCCCTGGCAGCGGCGTTTCGTACGGCGCTTCGAGCCCGGCGGCGCGTAGTCCGCGGCGAGCCGGGCGGCGGTGGGGGGTGCTTGCAGCTTCACGATGGTCACCTGGGGCCGGCGGCGGATCAGCTCACCGGGTCTGGAGGGCATCACGCAACGCGTCCTCACCCAGACACTGCGCCGCCTTGGGCGCATCGGCATGATTCAGCGCACGGTGCTGCCGACCTCACCGGTCGGCGTCGAGTACTCGCTCACGCCCCTTGGCGCATGCCTGCGCGAGCCGTTCGGCCGGCTCTACGACTGGACCGTCGAGCACAGCGAAGCGATCCAGTCCTGCCAGCGGTCGTACGACACCAGAGCCGGCGCTCAGCCGCCTGGTCAATGATGTCGATGGGTGAGGCCACTTCACCACCGGCGAGAACGCCGACACCGTCATTCGCACCGCGGTCCGTGACCGGATCACCGGACTCGCGCCGTGCACGGCTGACCAGCGGCCCCCCGTACAAACCAGGCGGCGGTGGCCCGTACGAGCCGAGGGACCCGTACGAGCCGGCTGGCCCGTACGAGCCGGGTGGTTCGTACGGGCCGGGGGGATCGTACGGGCCGGGGGGATCGTACGGGCCGGGGGGATCGTACGAGCCGGATGGTTCGTACGAGCCGGGGGGATCGTACGGGCCGGGGGGATCGTACGGGCCGGGTGGATCGTACGAGCCGGATGGATCGTACGGGCCAGAGGCGGCCTCAGCCGATCTGGGCCGTCGTGTCCGGGGCCAGCCGGTGGTACTGCGCGCCGAGGCCGGGGCCGTCGGGGCCGAGGAAGCCGCCGAGCATGGCGGTGCCGATGTCGTTGAGGGCGCCGTCATGGATGGCGTAGGCGTCCCGCGGGGCGACCTCGCGGACGTAGTCGATCAGTTGGCCGACCGTGGACCAGGGGCCGTGCACCGGCAGGAGCAGCGTCTGAACGTCCGCGTCGGGGACGGTCAGGGCGTCGCCGGGGTGGAAGAGGGCGCCGTCGACGAGGAATCCGACGTTGGTGACGCGCGGGACGTCGGGGTGCAGGTCCGCGTGCCAGGTGCCGTGGACCGTCACGTCGAAGCCCGCCGCCGTGAAGGCGTCGCCTTCGCCCACGGCGGTGACGCGCGTGCCGAGCCCGTCGAGCTGCGCGGCCACGGAGGAGGTGGTCCAGATGTGCAGGCGCGGGTTCTGCTCGGCCGCGCGGCGCAGCATCTCTTCCGAGAAGTGGTCGAAGTGCTCGTGGGTGACGAGGACCGCGTCGGCGCCGTCGAGCGCCTGCGGCTCGGTCAGGCCGCCCGGGTCCATCACGAGGCGGCTGCCCTCCTTGTCTATGCGGACGCAGGCGTGGCCGAACTTGGTGAGCTGCATCGTCGAGTTCCCTTCACTCGGAAAATAACTACAACCAAACTGTACACCTATGTTTCATAACCCCCGGGTAGGATGCACCCATGGACGAAGACGCGCTGGCCGAGGAGTTGCGGCAGTCGATCGGTGAGCTGGTCAGGGCGGTGCGCGGCGTGGACACCATGCCTCCCGGCGAGTCGGCGATCCTGGGGTTTCTCGCCCGCGGCGGCCCGCTGACGACCGCCGAGCTGGCGCAGCGGCGCGGGGTGACGCATCAGTCGGCCGCCAAGTCCGTGAAGGAACTCACCGGCGGCGGCCTGGTGCGCGCCGAGCCTCACCCGAGCGATGGGCGCAAGCACCTGCTGCACATCACCGACGCCGGCCTCGCCCGCCTCCAGGGCGAACGGGCGCAGCGCGCCCACGTCGTCAACGCCGCCATCCGCGACATGTTCGACGCCGAGGAGCGGGAGCGGCTGCGCGACTGCATTGGCCTGCTGTCCCGGCTCGCGAGCCACCTCACGGAAAAGTGACCCGGCGCGATGACGCGGCCCCGGACGCCGGGGCTTCAGCACCCCGAGCAGCACCCGGCCTCCGGCGCTCAGCCGTTCCATCACCCCCTATCGCCCCGCCCATCGCCCCATCTGTCGTCCCCTCCATTGCCCCTATGACCTCCAAGAACGCCGTCGACCTGCGGTACGACAGCGTGATCAAGACGTTCCGGCCCGGCGACCGCGACGCGTGCGAGCGGGAGTGGCGGGCGCTGACGCTGCTCGCCACGTACGCGCCGGGCCTGGCCCCCGCCCCGTACCGCGTGGAGCTCGGGGCGGCGGAGCCACTGGTGGTGATGGAGCGGCTGCCGGGCGAGCCGCTACGGGGAGCGCGGCCGATCGACGGTCAGCGGCTCCGGGCCTTGGCCGCGGCACTCAACGAGTTGTACGCGGCCGTGCCGGCGGACGTCCTGGCCGAAGTGCCCGCCCGGCCCGGCCGGGAGCGGCATCTCATCGACCGGGTCCGCGCCTGGGCGCCGCGGTTGCGGCCGCGGGTCGGCGGCGCGGTGGGCGAGGCCATGGACCGCGGCCTTGACTGGCTGTCCCGTTCCGGCTTGGAGCTGGGCGGGGCGCCGGAGGTCCCCGCCGTGTTCGGCCCCGGTGACGGCAACCTCGCCAATTACCTCTGGGACGGTACGCGCGTACGGATCGTGGACTTCGAGGACTCCGGCCGCAGCGACCGGCCCTTCGAACTGGCGGAGATCACGGAACACGTGGCCGCCTGGTCCGGGGCGCCGCTCGATGCTGACGCCTTCCTCAAGCTGTTCGCCCTGAACGCCGCCGAGCGGGCGCGGCTGGCGGACTGCCGCGGTCTGCTGGCGCTCGTGTGGCTGTTCCTGCTGGCCTTCGACTCCCTGGAGGGCCTTGAGCGCCGCCGCAATCCACCGGGAACGGCCGAGCGGCAGGCCACGCGGCTCTCCCGGCTCCTCGACCGCACTTCGTAGCCCGCGATGCGCGGCCCGCGATACGTAGCCCGGGGTCCGTAGCCCGCGATGCGTAGCCCGGATTCCGTAGCGCGGTTCCGTAGCGGGCGTCCCGTAGCGCGTCTGATCATTCATCTGCGGTGGTCCCCGTGGTGGCCCGTGCCGCCGGTGCCATGATGATCGTCATGGGTGGGCGCCCGCCGGTGGCACGACCGGTCGGCGGGCGAACTCGCCTCGCCCTGCTTACGGGCCGCGCAGACCGTGACGTCCGTCGAAGTCGAAGGAGAGCACGTGAAAGACCAGACGCAGCAGGTGCGGGCGGCACAGGAGCGGGAACAGGCTGGCTCGGGGGCGCGGGGACACAGCCGGAGCGGCTACCGGCCGGCAGCGTCCGCGCCGTCCTCGCCCTCATTGCCGTCCTGGGTGACCTGGCGGCAGCGGCCGTTCCCCGATGCCAACCTCCTTCTGCTGCACGGGCGTCGGCCGGCGCTGGTCGACAGCGGGTTCGTCGGTCATGCCGAGGAGACCGCCGACTGGGCGGAGGCGCACACGCACGCCGGAAGGATCGATCTGGTCGTGAACACCCACTGGCACTCGGACCACGTCGGCGGCAACGCCCTCCTCCAGGCGCGGGGCGCCGCCGTCGCGGCCGGGGCCCCGGAGGCCGAGGCGGTCTCCCGCCGGGACCCGGGCTGCTGTTCCGCCGAGTACCTCGACCAGCCCGTGGCGCCGTACACGGTCGACATGGCGCTCGACGACGGGCAGGTCCTGCGGCTCGGGGACGCCGACTGGGAGGTCGTACGCACCCCTGGCCACACCCCCGGGCATCTCGCGCTGTGGCAGCCGGACGAGCGGCTGCTCGTGGTCGGGGACGCGCTGTCGGACTACGACGTCGGCTGGGTGAACCTCGCCCTCGACGGGCCCGGCATGGCGGTGACGGCGCTCGACTCGCTCCGGCGGATGGCCGATCTCGCCCCGCGCGTCGTCCTCCCCTCCCACGGACCCATACCCGCCGATCCGGCCTCGGCGTTCGCGGCCGCCCTGCGCCGGGGGCAGCGGCTCGTGGACGATCCGGACGGGGCGGTCTGGTACGGGGCGCGGCGGGTCTTCGCCTTCGCCTTGATGATCCGCGAGGGGATACCGGCCGACGAGGTCGAACCGTATCTGCACGCCCGTGCCTGGCTGACGGACGCGGCCCGGCTCCTGGGCCGTACGCCGGAGGAACTCGCCGCCGAACTCGTCGAGACGATGCTCCGCGGGGGTTCCATCGTCCTGCGCGACGGCCGGGTGCACGCCGCCGCCGAGCACACGCCGGTCGCGGCGCGTTCGTTGCGCGTGCCGTTCCCGCGCGAGTGGCCCGCGGCGGTGTCCACCGACTAGCGCTGCGGCACCGCGGCGCGCGCGGTCGACGCTCCGGCGGTCGGGCGGCACCCCGGCGGGCGACCGCGGCGCTTCGCCCTCAATCGCCGCCCGCCCCACGGCCTCGGGGGCTGGGCCCGCGCCGCTCCGACGTGTCGTTTCGCGCGCGGTGCCGGCGTACCGCGTCACGGTTGGCGCACGGCTGGGAGCAGTAGCGCTGCCGCCCGGTACGGGAGGTGTCGGCGAAGATCGTGGTGCACTCGGCCACGGCGCACCGCTTGAGCCGGTGCATGCCGCGGCCCACCAGATGGAGCGCGGTCCCCACGGCGATCAGCGAGGACAGGATCGCGCCGAAGGGCTGCCCGTCGTCGCGGTAGTGCAGATGCCAGCCGTCGCCGGCGTGGTCGGTCAGCCGGGGGTGGGCGGCAGCCTCGGCGAGCATCCGGTTGACCAGCTCGGCCCGTTCCCGCTCGTCGTCGGCGTCCACGACCGCCTCCCACGCCCGGAGCGTGGCGCGGACGCCGCGCAGATCCCGCGGCGTGGGCCGGCATTCCAGTTCCAGCCCGGCGGCGCGGCAGCGGTCGGCCAGTTCCCCGGCGTCGGCCGGGGGCCGGTTGGCCAGGTCCGCGGCCAGGTTCACGGCATCCGCTCCGTAAGGGTTGAGGTGCATAAGCCCATTACATCAATCTGATCGGCATGAGACACCACACCGGCGTACGGCAGGCAGTGCACGACGACATCGCGGAGCTCGTACGGCTGCGGGCGCTGCTGTTCGAGACCCTGGGCGGCGACTTCTTCAACCCTCCGGCAGCGGACGGCGGTTGGCGTGCGACCCTTGCCGCCGTACTGAAGGAGAAGCTGGCGTCGGACGACGCGCGGATTCTCGTCGTGGACGGCGACGACGGTCTCGCCGCCAGCGGCATGGGCACCGTCGACCAGTGGTTCCCCGGCCCGCACTCGTACAATGGCCGGGTCGGTCACGTGATCGGCATGGTCACCGACCCGGCGTACCGGAGGCGGGGCCACGGCCGTGCGACCGTGGCGGGCCTGCTCGACTGGTTCCGCGAGCGCGAGGTCGCCCGGGTCGACCTTCACGCCTCGCACGACGGCGAACCGCTCTACCGCGCGTTCGGCTTCGTCGACCATCCCGATCCCGCGCTGTACTGGCGTCCTTGACGCGGCATCAGTATCCGTGGCGCCCCGACCCCGGGCGCGACCAGGCCGCCCGTCCCCTACGCGCCGTCTTCAGCCGCGGATCATCGACATCAGCAGCTCGTGGGTCTCCCCGTCGGCCGCCGCTACGAGTCCGTGGCCGCCCTGTCCGACCGGGCGGCCATCGACCCCGGTGACCACGCATCCGGCGGCTCGGCACAGGGCGATGCCGGCGGCGAAATGCACGCTGCCGGACAGGTCCCCGCCGTCCGTGACGTAGGCGGCGCGCTTGCCGGCGGCGACCCAGGCGAGCGCGAGGCTCGTGGAGACGACGCGCGGACGGAATCGCTCCACGAACCGGGGCCTGGCCAGCAGGTCCACGGCGCGGAAGGCGGGCGCGCCGGGAAACGGCGGGTCCAGGTTGACGTCCACGAGCCGGGTGGCGGGAGTGGGCGCCAAGGGGAGGTCGGGGCCGGGGCTGGGGCCGTCGTGCCGCGACCAGGCGGACCGGCCGTCGGTGCAGAAGATCTCCCCGCTGAACGGGTCGGCGACCGCGGCCGCGCCACCGCTAAGGGCCACGTTGACGGCTACGAGCATGGTGCCGACGGCGTAGTTGAGCGTGCCGCACAGGGGGTCGACGAGCCACTGGCGTACGGCTTCGGCTTCCCCGGCGGGGCCTCGACGGCCGCCTTCCTCGCCCAGGACGGCGTCATCGGGCCGGGCGGCGCGGATGACGTCGAGGATCGCCTCCTCCGCCTCGATGTCGGCGGCGGTGGCGAAGTCCCCCGCCCCTTTGTCCGTACGGGCGAGCCGCCGGCCGTACAGCGCGCGCACCACGTACGCGCCGGCGCGTACCGCGGCTATCGCGACCTCGGCGTCGCCTCCGACACCTTTTCCAGCACTCTGCCCGGCACCCTGTTCGGCATCGCCTTCGGAGCCGGAGCCGGAGCCGGGGCCGGAGTCAGGGCCGGAGTCAGGGCCGGAGTCAGGGCCGGAGCCCGAGCCAGGGCTGTCGGCGTCGGTGTCGGTGTCGGCAGCACCAGCCGCACCGGCAAGCCCCGCAGTTGAATTGATCATGCCGCGCAGAATATCCACGGCCGGCCGGAACCCGGCCTTCCAGTCCCCCGGCCCGCCCGCGAACGTACGCCGCTCCAACGGCTCACTCCACCGCGGTGAGCGCGCGGGTGACGGCCGAGAGGCCCGGCGTCGGCCGACCCGGTAGGCGGGCGACGAGGACGCGCCGGAGTTCCTTCGGGGCGCCGTCCACGTGCAGCAAAGTCACTCCGCGCGGCAATACCGCCGACAGCCCCGACGGCACCGTCGTAACACCGAAACCGGCGGCGACCAGGTGGAGTTTGGTCAGCCAGTCGCGTGCGGAGTGGGCCACGCGGGGGCGGCCGGGGAGGCCCGGCCAGACGCCGAGGAGCGGTTCGGAGGCGGCAGAGGGGGTGGCGATCCAGGCGGCGTCGACCAGCTCGTCGACGTGGACCGAGGCGCGGCCGGCGAAGGCGCCGGTCGCCGACGCGGCCACGACGAGTTCCTCGTCCCTCACGGTCTCGGTGTGCAGGCGCGGCGACTCGCCGTCCGGTGGCCGGTGGGGCGGCCGGGACGTGAGGAGGGCGAGGTCGATGGTGCCCGCGCGCAGGGCCCGCGTGAGGCTGGGCGTGGTGCCCTCCCGCGTCGCGACCGTGAGCCGCGGTTCCGTCGTGGCGAGCCGGGAGAGCGCGGCGGGCAGGAGGGCCGCGCCCGCGCTCAGGATCACGCCCAGACGCACGAGTTCGGCCTGCGGATGGGCGTCGGTGAGGTCGCGTTCGGCCGCCGCGAAGGAGTCCAGGATGGTGCGGGCGTGGCGCAACAGGGTCAGTCCGGCCGGGGTGAGCCGCACTCCGTCCGCGCGGCGTTCGAACAGCGCGGAGCCCACGTTCCGTTCCAGGGCGGCGGCCTGCCGCGATACCGCCGACTGCGTATAGCCGAGGCGACCGGCCGCCGCGGTGAAGCTGCCCGACTCCGCGATCTGCCTCAGGACCCGCAGGTCCGTACTGGATAGGTCCATGCGGCTTATGCATACCAGGGATGCCGGATCTTCGCTTCCCGCATGGGCCTCCGCTTCCTAGCCTCGGTACCGACGAGCGCCACGCGACGCCCCCCACCACACGAAGCACCACACCCCCCAACGCGCGAAGCACAGCGCACCACGCATACGGAGGCCACCACATGCGAGCAGCAGTTCTGACGGGATTCGGCGAACCGCTCCGGGTCCAGGAGACGGCGGACCCCGCGCCGGGCACGAGCGGCGAGGCGGTCGTCGAAGTCCTCGCCGCCTGCGTCCCCCCGTACGCGGCCGAGGTCTTCGACGGCGTACGGAACTACGCCCTGGTCCCGCCCGTCGTGCCCGGCGTCGGCGCCGTGGGGCGGATCGTCCACGTCGGCCCGGACGCCACGCGGCTGCGCGCCGGGGATCTGGTGTGGTGCGATCCCACGGTGCGTTCGCGGGACGACGCCCTGACGCCCGACATCGCGCTTCAGGGCTGGAGCGCCCGCGGCGAGGGTGGCGCGCGGCTCGCCCGCTACCTGCACGACGGGGCGTTCGCCGAGTTCATGCGGGTCCCGACGGAGAACGTCTTCCCGCTGCCGGCCGCCGCGGCCGACGACCCGGCCCGCTGGGCGGCGCTCACCGTGCACACCATCTCGTACGGCGGTCTGCTGGCGGGCGGGCTCGAAGCCGGCGAGACGCTGCTGGTCAGCGGGGCGACCGGGAACCTCGGCAGCAGTGCGGTCGCGGTCGCCCTCGCGATGGGCGCGGGCCGCGTGGTCGCCCCGGGCCGCAACCGGGCCGTTCTCGATCTGCTCGCGGAGCGGTTCGGCCCACGGCTGCGGCCGGTGCGGCTGACCGGTGACGAGGCCGCCGACCGCGCGGCGATGTCGGAGGCGGCCGACGGTCCGATCGACATGGTCATCGACCTGTTGCCGCCGAGTGCGCCCAGTTCGGCCGCGCGGGTGGCCGCCATGGCCGTACGCGAGTACGGGCGCGTGGTCCTCATGGGCGGCGTCGGCATGCTCGGCGGCGACCATCTCGCGCTCCCCTACCCGTGGCTCATGCGCAACTCGGTCACCGTACGCGGCCAGTGGATGTACCCCCGCGCCGCGAATGTCGGCATCATCCGGCTCCTCGCCTCGGGCGCCCTGGGCCTCACCGCCGAGCGCGTACGGGCCTTCCCCCTCGACGAGGTCAACGAGGCGATCGCGTACGCCGCCGAGCACAGCGGCGCGTACGACCGCACTGTCCTCACGCCGTAGCCGCAGCCGTACGACCGCGCAGCCGTACGACCGCGTAGCCGGACGACCGCGCCCGGCGGCCTGGTACAGGAACCGCCGCCCCCGGCGGGCCGCCCGAGCGGTGCGGGCGGCGGCGGGGCCGGGGGGTCGGTCAGCCGGCGAGGCTCTTGGCGTACAGGTCGGCCAGGGCCGTCCAGTGGCGTTCGAAGGCGGCGGTGTCGTAGGTCGGGTTGTCCGGCACGGCGAATCCGTGACCGGCCGGATAGACCTCGATGCTGTGTGCCACCCCGGCGGCGGTGAGGGCCTGCTCCAGCCGTTCCTGCTGGTCGAGGGGGAAGCTGTCGTCGTTCTCGGCGGCTGCCACGAGGACGTTCGCGCTGATCCGGTCGGCCAGCAGGTGCGGGCTGTCCGGCTGGTCGGCGGCGGCGAGGAAACCGCCGTGGAACGACGCGGCGGCCGCGATGCGGTCCGGGCGGTTCCCGGCCACGATCAGCGAGATCCGGCCTCCCATGCAGTACCCGGTGGTGCCCACCCGGTCGCCGGAGACCTCCGGGCGGTCCGCCAGGAAGGCGAGGAACGCGTTCGCGTCGCTGACGACGCGCTCCGCCGTCAGGCTCTGCATCAGGGTGAACAGGCGCTCCCGCTCGGCCGGATCGTCGAAGGCCGTGGCGACGTCGAAGGGGGCGTACCCGCCGGCCCGGTAGTAGACGTCCGGCAGGAGGACCGCGTAGCCGAGCCCCGCCAGTCGGTCCGCCATGGCGACGAAGACCTCCCGGACGCCGCCGGCGTCGGGGTAGAAGATCACCGCCGGCCAGCTTCCCTGCTCGGCCGGGGTGTGCAGCGTCACGGCGCAGACGCCGTCCTCGGTCTGCACGGTCGCGTGTGATGTGGGCATTCAGGCTCCTGACATCGCCATGTGGAGTTTGGAATCCGGAGCTTCTGTTCTACTACCGATCACCCGCGCAGGACGAGCCATCCCGTGTCCGCTCTGGGCTCAACTCGCCCTGCTCACGCGGGTATCACGCACGTACGCACCGAAATCGGACCTCCGCGCCCCCCGCCCCCATGGCCGCTCCCTCAGACCGCTCCTCGACGCCGCACGCTCAGGGGTATCGACGGTTTTTGTGAGGCGACGCGAAACTTTTGTTACCCGATGCCCGAAATGTCCACCTACTCTCGTCCGTAGAGCGTGATCGAGACGACCACTGTCTCGATCAGGTCACTCGATCAGATCACCCGACCAGATCGCTCGATCAGATCACCAGCACAGACGTAAGGCACGTGAGACAGACGAGAGGGAGCGCGGAATCATGGCCGAGAACACGCTGCGGGACAAGGTCGCCGTCATCGGTGGCGGTGCGAAGAACCTCGGTGGGCTGCTCAGCAGGACGTTCGCGGAGTCCGGGGCGAAGGTGGTCGTACACCACCACAGCTCCGAGAACGACGCCCAGGAGACGGTGAAGGCGATCCAGGACGCCGGGGGCCAGGCCGTGGCCGTCCAGGGGGACCTGACGAAGGTCGCGGACGTGCGGCGGCTCTTCGACACGGCGGTGGACACCTACGGCGGCGTCGACATCGCGGTGAACACCACCGGCATGGTGCTGCGCAAGCCCATCCTGGAGACCACCGAGGAAGAGTACGACCTGATGTTCGGCATCAACGCCAAGGCGGGGTATTTCTTCATCCAGGAGGCCGGGCGGCGGCTCAACGACCACGGGAAGATCATCAGCATCGGCACCTCGCTGCTGGCGGCCTTCACGGACGGCTACTCGACGTACGCCGGCGGCAAGGCGCCGCTGGAGCACTTCACCCGGGCGGCGGCCAAGGAGTTCGCGGACCGGTACATCTCGGTGAACACCGTGGCGCCCGGCCCGATGGACACGCCCTTCTTCTACCCGCAGGAGACCCCGGAGCGGGCCGAGTTCCACGCCTCGCAGGCGATGGGCAACCAGCTCACCCACATCGAGGACATCGTCCCGGTCATCACGTTCCTGGCCACCGAGGGCTGGTGGTTCACCGGGCAGACGCTCTTCCCGAACGGCGGCTACACCACCCGCTGACCCCCGAGCGCGCCTCGCCCGACTCACGCCCGCGCGCGAAGCGCGCCCTCGGCTGCGAGCCGGCCGGGGCGCCGCGCTGCCACGCCGCCGGGCCGGCCGTACGTACCGCTGACGGGTACGCCGGGTACGGTCGGCCCGGGCCCGGCGATGACGGCGGCACCGTTCGCCGCCTGCCGCCCGCGGCCCGTACACACCGCCGAGACCCAGCCGAGGACCACCGACGTGCGACTGGACCTGAACAAACTCGAACATCTGGTCGCCATAGCCGAGGAAGGCAGCCTCACCCGCGCCGCCGCCCGGCTGCACCTGTCCCAGCAGGCCCTCTCCGCCTCCATCCGGGTCCTCGAACGCGAGGTCGGCGTGGACCTCCTCGTACGCGGCAGCTCCGGCGTCACCGTCCTGCCCGCCGGGGCTGCGCTGATCAAGGACGCCCGCGTGCTCGGCGGCATGGCCCGCGCCGCCCTGCGCCGTGCCCGGCGCATCGGGCGCGGCGAGAGCGAGACGCTGCGCATCGGCCACACGCCGGCCGTGACCGGCGACGAACTCGTGGCGCTGCTCGCCCCGGTGACGGAGGCCAACCCGGGCCTCGTGCCCGAGGTCCATCAGCGCTACCCCGCCGAACTGACCGCCGCCCTCCTCGCCGGGGACCTCGATCTCGGGCTGTGCCGGGGCATCGCGGCGGCCCACGGCCTGACCCGCACCACGCTCGGCCGGCAGCGGCTGCATATCGCCGTCGCCCACGACCACCCCCTCGCCGGCCGCTCCGCCATCTCGCTGCCGGAACTCGCCGACGAGACGTTCATGGTCTGGGGGACGCCCGGCCGCTCCGAGTACACCGACCTGCTCATCGCCCACTGCCGCGAGGCGGGCCTGGAGCCCCGCGTCGAGCGCACCGACCGCCAGGGCACTCCCCCGGCCACCGCCGTCATCGGCACCGACCGCGTCGCCTTCGTCACCGCCGCGCCGGGGCCCGCCGCGGGCGGCAGGGCGCGGGTCCTCGCCCTCGAACCCCCGGTCAGCGCGCCGCTCCACGCCCTCTACCTCCCCCGGACCACCTCCCCCGGGCGCGACGCGTTCCTCACGCACGTACGGCTGTGAAAGACGATCTCGGACGTACGCCTGCGAACGACGATCTCGGACGTACGGCTGTGAACGACGAGCCGCGCGCTCCACCGGCCGACCCGTTACGACCGGCCGCGGGCTGACGCCTCAGCCCCCATGGCTGACACCATGGCCCCATGAATGCCATAGATCTTGGGGAGCTCGCCGTGCGCCGCGCGAGCGAGTCGGACGCGGAGGCGCTGGTCCGGATCGACTCGGTCGCGGCGTCGGGCGACGCGGAGCGGGGCGCGAGCGTCCGGCGGTGGTGCCGGCAGGGGCTGGTGACCATGGCCGAGGACGCGTCCGGGCCCCTGGGCTACTGCGTGGTGGAGTACACCTTCTTCGAGCAGGGGTTCGTCACGATGCTGATGGTGGCGCGCACCTCGCGCGGCCGGGGCGTGGGGGCGCGGCTGCTGGCCGACGCCGCGGCGTCCCGGGCCACCCCGAAGCTGTTCACCTCGACGAACGTGTCCAACCAGCCGATGCAGCGGCTGCTGCGGCGCGCCGGATGGAGCCCGGCCGGATTGCTCCACGGCTTGGACGAGGGCGACCCGGAGCTGTTCTACCTCTGCCCGCAGGGCTGACGGGCCGTCAACTGACGTGATGGTGCGCCCGGTGCGCCTGTGCGGCTCCCCGGTTCGTACGACGCCACCGCCGCCCGCCGGGCCCGCCCGTACCGACCGGCCCGCCGGAGGCATTGGTTCCGCCGGAGCCGGACGCCGCGGCGGGCCGGTACAGGCCGTGGCCGCGCGACCGGTAGACGATGTACGGGCGGACCGCGTAGCCGAGGGGCGCGGTGAAGGCGTGGACCAGGCGGCTGAAGGGCCATAGGGCGAACAGGGCCATGCCCAGCAGCGCGTGGAGCTGGTAGGCGAAGGGGGCGTGGCCCATCGCGTCGACGTCGGGGTCCAGCGCGAACAGACTGCGGAACCATACGGACACGCCGAGCCGGTAGTCGTACGGATTGGTGACGGTGGTGGCCGTGGCGGTGAGGCCGGCCAGCAGGACGGCGATCAGCAGCGGGTAGACCAGGCGGTCGCTGCGGCTGGTCCCGGCCCGTACGGCGGACACCCGCAGCCGGCGGTACAGCAGGACCGCGAGTCCGGCCACGGCGGCGAGGCCGGCGAGGCCGCCGACAGACAGGGCCATGGCGTGGTAAACGCTCTCGCCGACGCGCAGCCGTTCGGTGAGGGATTCGGGGATGAGCAGGCCCATCACGTGTCCGCCGACGACCATCAGCAGGGCGTAGTGGAAGAGGGGCCCGCCGACGCGCAGCAGGCGGGATTCGTGGAGCTGGCTGGAGCGGGTGGTGAAGCCGAAGCGGTCGTAGCGGTAGCGCCAGGCGGTGCCGGCGATCAGGACCGCCAGGACGAGGTAGGGCAGCACGCCCCACAGGGCGATGCGGAGATGGGTCACCTGCGGGCTCCTTCGGCGTGCGGCGGTCCGGGGGCGGGGCTTCCGGGAGATCCGAGGTCTGGGCCGCCGGCACTCCCGGGAGACCCGGCAGGCCCGGGAGACCCGGGAGTCCCAGGGAACCCTGGAAAGACGTCGAGGCCCACGTTCTCGCCGGGCGGCCCGGTGCGGGCCAGGGCGCGGGCCGTGGCGCGGTCGGCGGGCACGGCGGGCGGGAGGGTGTCGCGTACCGCGCGCAGGACGTCGGCGTACGGGCTGCGGTAGGCCTCCAGGGCCTGGCGGAGGAGGTCGAGGGCGGGCCGGTGTTCGCCGAGCAGGGCGAGCCCGGAGCGCGGGCAGCGGGCGGCGAACTCCAGGACGGCGGGCAGGAAGTCGGGGAGTTCGCCGCCGTCCGGCTGCCAGCCGTGGGCGCGGTAGCGGGCCTTGAGGCGGGCGAGGGAGGCGCCTCGGCGGCGGGTGTCGCCGTCGGTGTAGTAGGTCAGGTGGAGGGTGCGGCGGCGGCTGCGGTCGAAGGTGAGCACGTAGCGGGCCGCGAGGTCCATGGCCGGGGTGTCGCGGGCGTACGCGCAGAAGCGGAGCAGCGCGGCCGGCGGCGCGCCGGGCAGTCCGTCCATCGTCTCGGCGACGGCGGCGAGCCGGGCGGGCCAGTCGGCGTCGGGGTAGGTCAGCAGCAGGGAGGCCGCTTGGTGGATGGCGGGGCGGGCGGCGGGCCGTACAGCGGTCATCGTTCGGTCTCCGGGCGGCGGGGGAACAGGCCGCGGGGCGTGCCCCGGCCGTCCCAGTTCAGCAGGTTGAGGCGGCCGCGCAGCCCGTCCGCCGACGCGTCCGGGGTGTCCGGGAAGCCGGGGGCGCCCGGCCCGGCGACCGGCGGGGCGTGGAACGCCTCTATGCCCACCGGCCCGGCGCCGGACCCGTTCCGGCCGCCGCCGTACGCCCCTTGGTCGCCGCTGTACGTCCCGTCGCCGCCGCCGTACGCGCCCTGGCCGGTCCCGTAAGCACCGGCCCCGGCTCCGTACATGCCCGGCCCGCCGTCCCCGTCCAGGCTGCATCCGTCGTCGATCGTGTCCGGGGGCAGGGTCCCGGTGTAGCTGGTGGGGATGACATAGCGCTCCTCGTACTTGGCGAGGGCGAGCAGCCGGTACATGGCCTCGATCTCGTCCTCGCCGAGGCCGACGCCTCGGGCGATGGCGGGGTCCGTGGGGTCGCCGAGGTTGACGCGGCGCATGTGGGCGCGCATGGCGGCCAGCCGGCACAGGGCGGCTTCGACGGGGCCGGGGTCGCCCGCGGTGAAGAGCTGGGCGAGGTAGTCGAGGGGGATGCGCAGGGCGTCGATGGCGCCGAAGAGGCTGGCCGGGTCCTCGCCGTCGTGGCCGCCGCGGGTGAGGGAGTCGACGATCGGCGAGAGCGGCGGCACGTACCAGACCATGGGCAGGGTGCGGTATTCGGGGTGGAGCGGCAGGGCGACGCGGTAGTCGGTGATCAGCGCGCGGACCGGGGAGCGGCGGGCGGCGGTGATCCAGTCGTGCGGGACGCCGGACTCCTCGGCGGCGCGCGCGACGTCCGGGTCGAAGGGGTCGAGGAAGCAGCCGAGCTGGGCTTCGTAGAGGTCCTTCTCGTCGGGGACGCGGGCGGCTTCGCCCACCTGGTCGGGGTCGTAGAGGATGACGCCGAGGTAGCGCAGCCGGCCCACGCAGGTCTCGGAGCAGACGGTGGGCTCTCCGGCCTCGATGCGCGGGTAGCACATCGTGCACTTCTCGGCCTTGCCGGTCCGGTGGTTGAAGTAGACCTTCTTGTACGGGCAGCCCGTCACGCACATGCGCCAGCCGCGGCAGCGGTCCTGGTCGACGAGGACGATGCCGTCCTCGATGCGCTTGTAGAGGGCGCCGGAGGGGCAGACGGCCACGCAGGACGGGTTGAGGCAGTGCTCGCAGATGCGGGGCAGGTAGAACATGAACGCCTGCTCGTACTCCAGGCGGACCTTCTCGTTCATGTTCTTCAGCACCGGGTCGGCGGCGAGGTGTTCGGGTCCGCCGCCGAGGTCGTCGTCCCAGTTGGGTCCCCAGGTGATGGCGGTGGGGCGACCGTCGACGAGGGAGCGGGGCGGGGCGGTGGGCAGGTCGTCGCCGAGCGGGGCCGCGGTGAGGTTCGCGTAGTCGTACGTCCAGGGTTCGTAGTAGTCGCCGAGGGCGGGCAGTTCGGGGTTGGCGAAGATGCGGGCCAGCCGGCGGGCGCGGCCGCCGGAGCGGGGTACGAGCCGGCCGCCCTTGAGCCGCCAGCCGCCCTTCCAGCGTTCCTGGTCCTCGTAGCCGCGGGGGTAGCCCTGGCCGGGCCGGGTCTCGACGTTGTTGAACCAGGCGTACTCGGTGCCGCCGCGGTTGGTCCAGGTCTGTTTGCAGGTGACGGAGCAGGTGTGGCAGCCGATGCACTTGTCGAGGTTCATCACCATGGCGATCTGGGCCATGACGCGGCGGGCGGGCGGCCTGCCGTGGGAGGGGGATGTGCCGTTGCCGGAGGATGTCCCGCGGGGCATGTCAGTACTCCACGTTCTGCGAGCGGCGGCGGATGACGGTGACGGCGTCGCGCTGGTTGCCGGTGGGCCCGTAGTAGTTCGGGGCGAAGGAGAGCTGGCCGTAGCCGCCGATGAGGTGGGTGGGTTTGATGAGGAGTTTGGTGAGCGCGTTGTGGACGCCGCCGCGCCGGCCGGTGGCCTCGGACTTGGGCACGTTCACCAGGCGTTCCTGCACGTGGTACATGAAGACCGTGCCGGGCGGCATCCGGTGCGAGACGACGGCGCGGGCGACGACCACTCCGTTGGGGTTGACGGCCTCGATCCAGTCGTTGTCGGCCGCGGCGATCCGCTCCGCGTCCTGGACGCTGAGCCAGATGACGGGGCCGCCGCGGGCCAGGGTCTGCATGAGCAGGTTCTCCTGGTATTCGGAGTGGATCGACCATTTCGAGTGCGGGGTGACGTAGCGGACCGTCACCGCGTGCCCGTCGCGGCTCGCATCGGCGGCCGGGTGGTGCTCCAGCGCGGCGAGGTCGAGGGGCGGCCGGTAGACGGGGAGTTGTTCGCCGAGCTCGGCCATCCAGTCGTGGTCGAGGTAGAAGTGCTGGCGGCCGGTCAGGGTGTGCCAGGGCTTGCGGTGCTCGGTGTTGATCGTGAAGGGGGCGTAGCGGCGCTCGGGCCCCTCCTTGCCCGACCATTCGAAGCTGGCTCCCACCTGCACGGGGCGCGCCTGGGTGTCGGAGAAGACCACGCGCCGTTCGGCGACGGACTCGCCGAGCGCCGCCAGGCCGCCGCCGGGTCCGCAGCGTTCGGCGAGGCGGGTGAGCCCTTCGGCGGCGAGCCGCCCGTTGGTGGTGCCGGACAGGGCGAGGATCGCCTCGCACAGTTTCACGTCCGTGTCGAGCAGCGGCCTGCCGCGTACGGGCTCGGGCCGGGCCGTTCCGCAGCGTTCGGCCAGCCAGCGGGCCTCCGCCCGCGGGTACACGGTCACGCCCTTGACGGCCATGCCCGCCTCCTCGGCCAGCGGCCCCAGGCTCGCCAGTTTCGCGGCCACGGCGGTGTAGTCGCGTTCGACGAGCGTGAACACCGGCAGGTTGTGGCCGGGGACGGGCGGGCCGGCCGTACGCCAGTCGGGGACCGTGCCGCCGGGCTGGGCGGTCTCGCCGGGGGTGTCGTGCTGGAGGGCGGTGGCGACCAGGTCGTGGCGGGTGTCCAGGCGCCCCCGGGCGAGTTCGCTGAACCTCTCGGCCAGGCCGTGGAAGATCTCGAAGTCGGTACGGGCCTGCCAGGGCGGCACGATGGCCGGGGAGAAGGCGTGTACGTAGGGGTGCATGTCGGTGCTGGACAGGTCGTGCTTCTCGTACCAGGTGGCGGCCGGCAGCACGAGGTCGGCCATCAGGGTCGTGGAGGTCATCCGGAAGTCCAGCGCGAGCAGCAGGTCGAGCTTGCCGCGCGGCGCCTCCTCCCGCCAGGCCACATCGCGCGGGCGCGCGTCGGGCGGCGCCTCCTCGGCGCTCGCGTTGTCGTCGGCGCCCAGCAGGTGGCGCAGGAAGTACTCGTTGCCCTTGGCGGAGGAGCCGATCAGGTTGGACCGCCATACGGTCAGCACGCGCGGCCAGTTGGCCGGATCGTCGGGGTCCTCGAACGCGAAGTGGAGTCGCCCCCGGTGGAGTTGGCCGGCGATCCACTCCCCCGGGTCGCTCCCGGCGGCGCGGACGCGTTCGCCGAGGGTGAGGGGGTTGGCGGCGAAGGCGGGGGCGGAGGGCATCCAGCCCAGCCGCGCGGACTGCGCGACCAGGTCGGCGGTGTGCCGGCCCGCGAACAGTCCCCGGCCGGTCGCCGCGGCCAGCGCGTCGGCGCGGTAGGACTCGTAGCGCCACTGGTCGGTGTGCAGGTACCAGTACGGCGTCCCGGCCATCTGCCGCGACGGCCGGACCCAGTCCGCCGCGGTCTGGAGCTGCTGCCAGCCGGCGTACGGGCGTACCTTCTCCTGCCCGACGTAGTGCGCCCAGCCGCCTCCGTTGACGCCCTGGCAGCCGGTGAGCAGCAGCAGCGTCAGGAACGAGCGGTAGATGGTGTCGGAGTGGAACCAGTGGTTGGTGCCCGCCCCCATCACGATCATGCAGCGGCCGCGGGTCTTCTCCGCGGTGTGCGCGAACTCGCGGGCCGCCCGCAGCACGGCGGCGGCCGGCACGGAGGTGATCGTCTCCTGCCACGCCGGGGTGCACGGCTGCGCGGCGTCGTCGTAGCCGCTGGGCCACTGCCCGGACAGGCCGGGGCGGTGCACGCCGTACTGGGTGAGCAGCAGGTCGTGGACCGTGGTCACCCAGCGGCCGTCGATCTCCCGCATCGGCACCGCGCGACGCAGGGTGCGGCCTTCTTCGCCGCGCGGCCCCGTGCCGTCCCGGTCGAAGCGCGGCAGGTCGATCTCGACGCTGGCGCCGCCGCGCTCCTCGTAGAAGGTGAGTCGCGGCTCCACGTCCCCGAAGTCGAGGTTCCAGCGGCCCTCGCCCTGCTCCGACCAGCGGTCGCCGAGGGTGCCGGGCGGGGCCACGGGGGCTCCGGTCGCCTGGTCGAAGACGACGGGCCGCCACCGCGCGTGCCCGGCGGGGGCCTCCTCCCCCGCCTCGCGGTGGAGGCCCAGATCGGCGGCGGTGACGAACTTGCCCGGTACGACGGCGCCGTCGCGGCGCTCCAGTTCCACGAGGAACGGCAGGTCGGTGAAGGACGTCACGTACTCGGTGAAGTACGGCACCTGGCGCTCGACGAAGAACTCGCGCAGCAGCACATGGCCCATGGCCATGGCCAGCGCGCCGTCCGTCCCCGGGTGCGGGTGCAGCCATTCGTCGGCGAACTTCGTGGCGTCGGCGTAGTCCGGGGAGACCACGACCACCTTCTGGCCGCGGTAGCGGGCCTCGGCCATCCAGTGCGCGTCCGGCGTCCGCGTCACCGGCACGTTGGAGCCCCACAGCATCAGGTAGGCCGCGTCCCACCAGTCGCCGGACTCCGGTACGTCCGTCTGGTCGCCGAAGACCTGCGGCGAGGCGATCGGCAGGTCCGCGTACCAGTCGTAGAAGGACAGCATCGGCGCGCCGATCAGCGACATGAAGCGGGCGCCCACGGCGTGCGAGGCCATCGACATCGCGGGGATCGGGGAGAACCCGGCCACCCGGTCGGGTCCGTACGCGCCGATGGTGTGCACATGGGCGGCGGCCGCGATCTCCAGCGCCTCCTCCCACGTCACGCGCACCAGCCCGCCCTTGCCGCGGGCCGACTGGTAGCGGCGGCGTTTGACCGGGTCCTGGGTGATCTCGGCCCACGCGGCGACGGGGTCGCCGAGCCGGGCCCTGGCCTCGCGGTACATCTCCACGAGGACGCCGCGCGCGTGCGGGTAGCGCACCCGCGTCGGCGAGTAGGTGTACCAGGAGAAGGACGCGCCCCTCGGGCAGCCGCGCGGCTCGTACTCGGGCCGGTCCGGGCCGACGGTGGGGTAGTCGGTCTGCTGGGTCTCCCACGTGATCAGGCCGTCCTTGACGTACACCTTCCACGAGCACGAGCCGGTGCAGTTGACGCCGTGCGTCGAGCGCACCACTTTGTCGTGCGCCCAACGCTCCCGGTACGGGGCGTCGTTGACCGGCTGGTCCGGCCGGTACACGGCCCGTAGGTCGGGTGTCGTCGCGGTCCCCCGCAACTGCCGGCCGAGCCGCAGCAGCCGCTCCGCCGCCTCCCCCGCCGCGCGCTCCGCCGCCTTGCGTGCCCCGATTCGCCCCACGGCCACGTCCCTTCACTCCCCACGACGGCGTCCTGTGTCCTGTGCGGGCAGGGCGCGATTCCGGGCCCAAGCCTGTCCCTGAATTCGGCGTCCTGACTGTTTCGCTGAACACAATTGGGCAGAGTTATACGCAACCTTCCTTCCGCTTTGCCCAACCTGCCGCATGCATATGCGAACAGCGATTGCACATTCGGGTAAAGATGCGAATAGCGCCTGCTAGCAGATTCCTTTCCGGGCGAGTGCATGTGCGTTCGCGTGATGAGCGCATGTCACTTTGATCGACCTTGTATTGCCCGATCTCTATTGCCCGGTCCCCTCGGGCCTTCACCAGGAAAGGAGGATCGGCGCACGACATTGCGGGCGGGCGTCCGGAGAGGCATAGGAAACCGTCCGACGCCGGGAGAACGGGCGAAGGGGCGGAGGGGCAGCGGGGCATAGCAACCGCCCGACGCCGGGCGAGCGGGCGGACGCGGATCAGATCAGGCGGAAGAGGTCGGCGGCGGCGTGCACGTCGGTGAAGTCCTCTACGGAGCGCAGGTTGTCGCACAGCGCGTCCAGGACCGAGTCGGCCTCGGCGGCGGCCGGCGCGCCGATGGCCACGCCGAAGACGCGGAACCCCAGCAGCCGCTTGGCGTCCTTCCAGTCGCGCATCCACTCCTCGGTGACACCGCACTCGTCGTCGGTGAGCATGACGATGTCGCCGCGCCTGCGGGCGGCGTCGTCGAACTCCTCCGCCAGCAGTTCGCGGGCCGCCGTCAGCGGCGCCTGGTAGCTGGTCCCGCCGCCGAGGAAGGACTCGGCGAAGTCGAGGACCTGGGCGATGCCGGTGGGCCGGCCGCCGGGGAAGCGGAAGATCTGGATCTTGTCGGCGGCCGAGAACAGGATGCCGACGAAGTCGCGCCCGGCGTGGCGGGCCTGGTCCAGCAGCGCCAGGGCGCACGCCTTCGCCCACGCCTCCCTGGTGACTCCGCCGGGCCCCGCCTCGTACATGGAGTGCGAGGTGTCCACGCACGCGATGACCGCGCCCCGGCCCGTGGCCTGCTCGCCCTGGCTGTCGTAGAGCATCAGCTCCCCGGCGGCGTAGCGCGCGGCGAACACCGCGCGGGTCTCGGGCAGGCCCAGGTTGGCCAGCTCGGAGGGGATGACGCGGGAGAGGTCGTCGCCCAGCGTGACGCCGACCAGTTCTCCGGTGGCGTTCTCGATCTTGTGGGCGCGCTCGCCCTCGGCCATCTGCCGGAAGCGGCCGATCAGTTCGGCCCACCGCGCGAGGCGGCTGGTGCGCAGCCGCTCGGCCAGCCGCGCCCGCTGATCGAACGGCATCCGCTCCAGTTCGCCCGGGTCCACTCCCCACGCCCGCATCAGCGCCGCCTCCTCCCGCGCGGCCTGGGCCGCTTGCGCCACGGCGCCGCGCGCGGCGGCCCGGATGCCGGGGCCCGCCGCCGCGCGGGCCGAGGCGACGGTTACTGAGGGAGCGGCTTGGGCACCGGCCGGAGTGGCTTGGGGAGCTTGTCGCGCGGCCCCAGCGGCCTCGGTCGGCTCGGTGTTCTGAGCCGGCTGTGTCCGCGGCTGTGTCTGCCCCTCCGTCTCGGTCTCGGTCTCCGTCCGCGCGTCTTCGGCGGCTCGCTGGGCGCGCTGCGCGCGCTCGGCCCGCTCGTCGGCTTCGCGCGTCCGCTCCAGCATCCGGCGCAGTGCGGCGGCCTGCGCGAGTACGGTCATGGCGGCGGCGTACGGGTCCCCCGCCGTCCACCGGCGCAGCTCGGCGAAGTCCGGCGCCCCCGCCAAGGCGTCGACGATCTGATGGTTGACCAGCCGGGACGGCTCCATCTCGGCGCGCTCGCGCACCCTCGGCCTGAGCTTGTAGGCGGCCAGGAACACATCGGTCAGGAGGTCGTCGGCGTGGTCGTGGCGCGCGGTCAACTCGGCGGCCAGCTCCCGCAGTCCGGCCGACTGCTCGTACGTGTCGCGCCACGTGATCCGGTCGAAGCGGTCCGCGACCACCGCGGCGCTGTGCCGCTCCGGAGTCGCGGGATGGGCCGCGGGGTGGGTCGCGGTCTGGGCTGCGGGCTGGGGCACGGAGTGCTGCCCCTCAGGCGTCGCGTGCCGCCCGGGGTCCTTCCCGGACGGGCTCGGCCGCGCCACGGCCCGTAGCACCGCCGGCTCGTCGACCCCGCTCAGGTCCCCGCCGCCCATGGGCCCTGCCCTCCCCCGTCTCGTCTGTTCCTGGGCTTCTCGTACGTTCAGAACTGGGACCGCACCATGCTGGCGTCCACGCCCAGGGCCTCGGTGAGCACGCGGGCGCGTACCGCGCGCTGGCGGCCGGTGACGCGGTCGATGGCGACGGTGGAGCGGCCGGCGCCCGCCGCCTCCTCGCGCAGCCGCTCCAGCCGCTGGCCCGCCATGGCGAGCTGGTTGTGGGCCTTCCTGATGACCCATTCGCTCAGCGCCTCCCGCGACTGCCCGGCCATGGCGTCGAGCTGCGCCTCCAGGTCGTCGATGGTGTCGGCCAGGTCGAGCGCTTCCTTGGCGTCGGGGTTGACCAGTTGCAGCACCTCGCGCTCCACGGTGGGCCGCTCGGCCGGGGAGTTCCACAGGACGTGCGTCAGCACCGACAGGTCGCTCTCGCCGACCGCCGGGCGGCCGTCGAGGTAGGCGGACGCCTGGAGCAGCCGGACCGCCTGCCGCCAGCGGCGGTCGGAGGCGATGAGTTCCTTGCGGCGGAGGGCGGCCCGTAGCGCGCATACCGCGTCCACGATCGCGTCGGGGACCTCCACGGCGGGCACGCCATCGGCCACGGCCTGCCGCAACGCGGTGAGTTCGACGGTGGTCCGTACCGGGGCCGCCGGGCGGCTGACGGCGGAGCGGACCAGCGCCGCGAAGTTGGAGGGGTCCGCCAGGTAACCGACCTCGACGCGCACCAGCAGCCGGTCGTAGATCGCGGCGGAGTCCTCGCCGCTGGGCAGTTCGTTGCTGGCCGTGATGGCGCCGATCAGGGGGCAGCGGATCGGCTCGCCGCCGTTCTCGGGGTGGTAGATCCGCTCGTTGAGGTAGCCCAGCGTCTCGTTCAGCGCGGCCGTCGAGCACTTGAATATCTCGTCGATGAACGCGACGTGGGCGGTCGTGGCGCGGCCGTCGTAGACCTGGCGGTACTCGCCCCGGGCGAGGGCGGCGACGTCGATGGGGCCGAACATCCGGGTGGGCGCGGTGAACTTCGACAGCAGGATCTCCCAGTAGGACGCTCCCTCGATCCTGCTCGTCAGCTCGCGCGCCAGCTCGGACTTCGCGGTCCCGGGCGGGCCGAGCACCAGTGAGTGCTGCCCTGCCAGCAGCGTCACCACCAGCGTGCGCACCACGTCGGCCCGCTCGTAGAAGCGCTCCGACAGCTCGTCGCCGATCGCCCGCAGCCGCCTGGCCGTGTCCCCGTCCGCCGGGTTCGACGGGCCTTGCACGCGTGGCGCGCTCCGTACATCCGATATGGCCCGTAGGTCCGATGTGGTCTGTACGTTCGGCGTGGCCCGCGAGTGCTGCATGCCGAGCAAGATAACTCGGCTGCCGCGCCGACCGGGAACGCCCTCCGCCTCGGGCCCGGTCTCCCCGGGCGGAATCCGGGCCGGCCCTCCATCTCCCGGGAAATCAGCGTCCACAATTCGCTATTTGTTGCATCTGCACGTGCACGCGGCTGGAGAAGCGAAATCGGCTTGCCGTCTCTTCGCCTCGCACGAGTGAAATCCAGTGCGAGCGGACCGCCACGCCCCATTCCGGGGGTTCGACCGTATGTACCGCCAGGAGCGACGACGACCGCCTCCGCTCTTCCGGGTCCGAGGTGGCGAATGGGCGGGTTTTGACGCTACCTTCTGCATTGCCTGCGAGGGACTTTCCCGTGCCGTGGGCAGCGGGCTCGCGCAGATGGCCCCGGGAGGCGTCCGCCGCCGAAAGGACCCGATCATGGCCCGGCCGCCCTCCTCCTCGTCGCTGGAGTACGCCGCCTTCCACGAACTCCACCACGCTTCCTACCTCCGCTACGCCCGGCTGCGTACGGGCGACCAGGCCACCGCGGCCCGCGCCGTCGACGCCGCCTTCGCCCACCTGGCGTCGGCCTGGCCCGACGTGCTGCGCAGCGCCTGCCCGGCCGCGCTCGCCTGGCAGGTCCTGGGCCGTACGGTCGTCACGCACACCGACTGCCGCCGGCCGTCCGCGCTGTGCGAGATCTACCACCGGCTGGAGGACCGACAGGCGGACGTGGTGCTGCTCCGCCGTCACCTCGGGCTGTCCGGCGAAGCGGCGGCGGCGCTGATGGGCATCGACCCGTCCCTGCTGTACGCCCTGCTGCGCGTCGCCGAGCGGGCAGCGCCGCCTCCCGGGCCGTACGCCTGACCGTGCCCCTGGCCGTACCTCCGGCCGTACCTTCGGCCGTACCTTCGGCCGCACGCCCGGCCGCCCGGCGACGGCTTCTCCGCTCCCCCGTTCGGGGGCTGGCCGCTTCCCAACGCGCTGTCTAGCATGGCCAGTTCCAGCAATACTCGCATCTGCCGGCGACGCGTCGGGGGGCGGATGAACGATGAATCAGCGGGAGAAGAACATTTCTCACACCATCGATGTGCACACCCCCAGCGTGGCCCGGATGTACGACTGGCTGCTGGGCGGGATCGAAAACTACGCCTCCGACCGGGAAGCGTGCCAGGAGCTGCTGGAGATCGCGCCGAGCACCCAGGTCCTGGCCCGCAACAACCGCGCGTTCCTCCAGCGGGTGGTGCGCGTCCTGGTGGAGGACTACGGCATCCGCCAGTTCCTCGATCACGGCTCCGGGCTGCCGACGCAGGACAACGTCCACCAGATCGCCCAGCGCAGCGATCCCGGGTGCCGCGTGGTCTACGTCGACAACGACCCCATCGTGCTGGCCCATGGACGTACGACGCTTGAGGAGAACGACCGGACGGCCATCCTCAACGAGGACATGCGCAACACCGCGGCCATCTTCGACAGCGAGCCCGTCCGGCGGCTCATCGACCCGAACGAGCCGATGGCCGCGCTGTTCGTCTCCGTCCTGCACTGCCTGCGCGACACCGACGACGAGATGGACCCCGCCGCCGTGATCCGCCGGGTGGCCGAGCGCCTGCCGGCGGGCAGCTATATGGTCATCTGCCAGCTCGTCAGCGACGATCCGGCCGTACGGGACGGGGTCACCCATCTGATGGAGGTCGCCACCGGCGGCACGTGGGGGCGGGTGCGCGAGCAGCGCGAGGTACGGGCGTACTTCGGGGACATGCGGGTGCTGGAGCCGGGGCTGGTCGACGTCCTCGACTGGCGGCCCGACACGCCGGTCCTGCCCCCCGAGCAGCGGGCGGTCGACTGGGTGGAGTGGGGCGGCGTGGCCCAGTTGTGACCCGGGGGACCGGGCCCGGCGAATCGGCCCGGCGAATCGGCCCGGCGGATTGGCCCGGGGAGTTGGCCCAGCGGGGCGGTCCAGCGAGGGGCCCAGCGGGGCGGCCCCTCGCTGGACCGCCCCGCCGGGCGGGTCCGCTACCCGTCGGCGATCGCCGCGCGGTACCGCTCGATCGCCGCGTCCAGCAGTCGCAGGCTCTGCTTCCGGTCGGCGGCGGCGTTGGACAGTTCGAGCAGCACATGGCGGTACCGCTCCACCTCCGCCGGCTTGGTCACGTAGTTCGCGCTGTCGACCTGCTCGATGTAGACCAGTTCGGCCGGGCCGCCGTCCCCGAAGACCAGGTGGGTGACGGGGGTCGGGGGCGAGACGCTGGCGCCCCTGGCGAACTCGACGATGCGGATGTTGACGTTCTGCTCGCCCTCGGCGTACTCCGCCGCCAGTTCCCTGAGGTGGGTGAGCTGCTCCCACATCACCCTGGGGCCGCCGACCGGGCGCATCAGGATGCCCTCGTCCAGCAGGGCGATCACCTGCGGCCGGTTCTCGTGGTGCAGCAGGGCCTTGCGGCCCATCTTCAGCTCCAGGCGGCGGTCGACGACATCGGCCTCCGCCGCGGGCATGGCCGCCTCGACGAGAACTCGGGCGTAGGCGCGGGTCTGCAAGAGGCCCGGCACCACGTAGTTCTCGTAGGTGGAGATCTTCCGGGCGGCGCCCTCCAGGCCGATGAGCCGCTTGAGGAAGGAGGGCGTCACATCGGCGTACTGCTGCCACCACGCGTCGTCGTGCATCAGCCGTAACAGGGAGTCCAGTTCGCGCATCTTCTCGGGGTCGGCCCCGTAGTGCCGTGCCAGATCCTTGACGTCCCGCTCCCGGGGCGGGCTCTCCCCGCGCTCCAGCCGGCTTATCTTGGACACCGAGGCCCGGATGACCGGGGCGACTTCCCTGAGCGTCAGCCGCCGTTCGAGGCGCATCTGCCGCAGTTCCTCGCCCAGCAGCCGGGGCGCCGCCTCGCGCTTCGAACCGGGCAGGGCGTGCACGGACGCCATGGGAGCGTCCTGGTACTTACGGACAGCGGACATACGCCCCTCCTGTCGGCACGCGATGCTCGGCACTCGATGCTCGGCACTGGATGCGCGATGCCCGATGCTCGACCAGATGCCATTTTCCAGGCTGAGGGACGTATGTCCGCCGAATCAAGCCATGGCCGGGTACCAGTGTCCGGTCACTCGCCCAGGTGGTCGAACTCCGCGGCCTTGACCCCGGCGATGAACGCCGCGATCTCCTCGCGCGTGTATACCAGCGCGGGCCCGTGCGGGTCACGGGAGTTGCGCAGCGCCACCGCTCCACCAGGGAGGCCGGTGACTTCGACGCAATTCCCACCGCCGGTGCTCGCGGAACTCTTGATCCACACAGCGCCGGGAATCATGTCGGCGGGCATACCATTCTCGAATTCCATGCTGTGGCCTCTTCCTTCCGCGTTCGCCTCAACGGCCCGTTCGGCAGCGGGGCTTCACCCATGCCCCCGGCATGCCGCGCCCCGCGCGTGCGCCACTCCGAGAGCCGGACCGTAAGGGGCGGGAATCCCATATGCAATTGCATGATGGGCGGTACGTGAGAATGCTAGCCACTCCGCGCTCCCGCCGCTCCCCCTGAACGGGCGTGATTCCGGGCGTACTTGGCGAACACCGACATCCGCAGTACCGGCCGGGGACGCCCGCCGTACCGGCAGTGGCCGCCCCGGCCCGTGGGCAGCCTTCTGCCAGTTCGTCAGCCGATCAGCCGGTCATTCGGTCAATCGATCAATCGGTCAGCCGGTCACTCGGGCTTCGCGAGCAGCTCGTTGAGTTCCGCGTAGGTCAGGGCCCCGGTGAGTGAGTCGTAGCTCCCGCCGGTGAAGAGTTCTCGCGCGGCCCGCTGGGCGGTGGCGTAGGCGGCCAGGGTGACGCCCGAGCCGAGGCTGACGCGGGCCGCGCCGAGGGCGCCGAGTTCGGCGATGGCCGGGGCGCCGGGGCCGGCCAGGACGTTCAGCGGTACGGAGATGCCGTCGGCGAGGGCGGCGATGGTGTCGGCGTCGGTGACGCCGGGGACGAAGACGCCGTCCGCGCCCGCGTCGATGTACGTGCGTGCCCGCGCCAGGGTCTCCTCCAGCCGGGTCTCGGGGTCGCCGAGCCCGCGCAGGTAGGTGTCGACGCGAGCGTTGAGGAACAGGTCCGCCCCTGCCTGGTCGGCGGCCCGCCGGGCGGCGGCCAGCCGCGCCGCGAGTTCGCGCGGGGGCCGGGCGCCGTCCTCGATGTTGACGCCGACCGCGCCGGCCGCGAGCACCCCGGTGACGGTCTCGGCGACGTCGGCGGCGTCCTGCCCGAGACCCCCCTCGATGTCGGCGGTGACCGGTACCGCGACGGCGGCGGCGATCCGGGCGACCGCGTCCAGCGCCTGGTCACGGGTGAGGACGTCGCCGTCCGGGGACCCCAGCGACCAGGCGACGCCCGCGCTGGTGGTGGCGATGGCGGGCGCGCCCGCGGCCTCGATGACGCGGGCGCTCGCTACGTCCCAGGCGTTGGCGAGGGCGAGCGGCGCGGAGGGGGTGTGCAGGGAGCGGAAGAGTTCGGCGTTGTTCGGCCGCGAGGTGGTCATGGACGCAGTGAACACCGGCGGCCGCCCGCTTTCCAGCGGAAATCCGACCTGACCTCAGAGGGCGAGGTACATCACGTGCAGGCCGACCAGGCCGTGTTCGGGGTGGTCGAAGGCTTCGGGGACGGTGCCGATGATCTCGAAGCCGAGGGACTTCCACAGGCGCACGGCGGAGTCATTGGTCTCGACGACCGCGTTGAACTGGATGCCGCGGAAACCTTCCTCGCGGCTCCAGTCGACGACGTGCTCGCCGAGGGCGCGGCCGACGCCCTTGCTCCGGCGCGCGGGGTCGACGAGGAAGGAGGCGGTGGCGACGTGGGAGCCGCGGCCGGGGCGATTGGGGCCCATTTTGGCCGAGCCGAGGATCTCGCCCTCCTCGACGGCGACGACCGTGCGCCCCGGGGGCTGCTCCATCCACCAGGGGCGCGCTTCCTCAAGGGTCTGGGTCTCGGGGTACGCGTATGACGTGCCCTGGGACATGATCTGCGAGTAGAAGCGGTAGATGTGGGGCCAGTCGTCGTCGGTGGCTGTACGGATCTCCATTCGCCGCAGCATACGTGTACGAGCCGCCCGTATCATCACCTTTTCGCAGCGCGGGCCGGCGCGGGCCGACGTGCGGGTCCCGGACGTGAGTGAGTGCCGTTCCTCGGGCTGGCCTCGGGGAACGGCACTCGGGAGACGGCGGTCGTACGGGCGGGGCCGGGCGGGACGGCACCGTGCGATCCGCGGGCTTCGCCGATGGAGACGGCGGGGGAAGCGAGGCCCGGTGGTGCGGTGGGTGCGGACCGGCCGGCACCGGACGCGCCGCCGCTCGTGACGGTGGCCACCGGCTGCCATGGTGGAACCGTCACGTTCCGGTACGACACCGTCGCGCTGTGACGCCGTCGGGGCCGCCACTCCGCTGGCCGCCGGCTGGAGCGCCCTGACCGGCAGGCTTGCCTGGGGCGCCAGTGTCGTGGCCGTCGAAGCTCGCCGGGAGGGGAACTAGTTGCCGACGTTGACGTCGATGCAGGCGTAGAAGGCGTTGGACGTGTCCGCGATGTTCCAGACCGCGAGCACCTTCTGCTTGCCCTTCAGGCCGCCGAAGTTGACCTGGTGGGTGACCGTCTCGTTGGGCCGGTGCCCGCCGTCGTTGAACTCCGCTATCTTGCGGCCGCTCGCGAAGTACTGCCAGGTGCTGGTCGCGTGGCTGACCGTCAGCTTCCACTTGAAGGCCGTCGTGCTGCCCACGGGCGTGACCTTCCAGCCCTTGCTGTCATTGTCGAGTTCGGAGAAGCGCGCGTTGCCGCCGCTGCAGCTCTTCAGGCCCTTCGGCCCCTCGACGCTCTGGGGTTCCCACTTGATGGGGCCGCACTGCACGGTGCCCGCCGCGCACTGGGCCTGACGGCTCGGGGGCGAGGACACATAGCCGTGCGCGCTCGCCGGGCCGACCGGGAGGGCCACCACGAGGATCGGGGCGACGCCCGCGCCGATCCAGGCAGCCAGCTTTCGTTTCGAGTTCATGCCAACTCCTTCACGCGGCGGCGGTGTCGCTCCTCACGCACAGGACGGCCGGAAAGGCCGAAAGCGACGCCTCGGAACCGCGCTAGCCGATTGGTCTGTACCATACTCGTTGTCTGACCTCGGTCAATAGGTGGCGCAAACATAACCGCCGGTCGGCGCACCGCGCGTCGATCCCGCCCCCGCACCGCCATCCGGCCCTCCGCCCTCCCCCGCCACTCTTGCGCCGGACGTCCGGCCTGTAGTCCGCTGACTCCCATGAAGAAGAGGAGTGTTGCCACGCTGATCGCCGCCTTGGCCGTGGGCTCCGTTCTCGCGGGGATATCGGACGTGAGCGCGGGGGCCGCCGAGCCCGGCGACCACCGCCCCTCGCCCGTCGGCGCCGCCCCCGAGCTGGGGGTCGACCTCGACACGGTGACGATCCCGGAGCTGCAAGACCGTATGGCGGAGGGCGAACTGACCTCGTCGGCGCTGACCGACGCCTATCTGCGCCGGATCAAGGCCATCGATCCCACCATCCACGCCGTGCTGCGCACCGACCCGACGGCTCGACGCCAAGCGGCCGCCAGCGATGCCAGACACCGGCACGGGCACACCCGCGGCCCGCTCGACGGGATTCCCGTGCTGCTCAAGGACAACGTGGACACCCGTGATCTCCCGACCACGGCCGGATCGCTGGCCCTGGCCGAGAGGCCGCCGGACGCCGACGCCGCCCTGGTGACCCGGCTGCGCGACGCGGGGGCCGTCATCCTCGGCAAGACCAATCTCTCCGAGTGGGCGAACTTCCGCGCGGCGAAACCGACGTCAGGGTGGTCGGCGGTCGGCGGCCAGACCCACAACCCCTACGTACTGGACCGGAACCCCTGCGGTTCCTCCGCCGGCTCCGCCGCCGCACTCGCCGCCTCGCTGTCACAGGTCGCGATCGGCACCGAGACGGACGGCTCCATCGTGTGCCCGGCCGGGATGAACGGCGTCGTCGGACACAAGCCCAGCCTCGGGCCGGTCAGCGGAAAGGGCGTGGTGCCGATCTCCGCGGAGCAGGACACCGCCGGCCCCATGGCCCGTAACGTCACCGACGCCGCGCTCACGTTCGCGGTGCTCAGCGGAGACCGCGATGCCGCCCGCTCCGGGGCGCTCTCGGGCGACTTCACCCACCCGGGCGGGCTGCGCGGGAAGCGCATCGGGCTGTGGCGGCTGCCCTCGCTCGGAGCGGAGGTGGACGCCGTGATGACGCGCACGGCGCGGACCCTGCGCAACGCCGGAGCCGAGGTCGTCGAGGTGACGCCGCCGTACCAGAAGCGCATCGGCGAACTCGAATTCCCGGCGCTGCTCAGCGAATTCCACCGCGACATCGACGCCTACCTCGCCACCCGCGAGGGCGAGCGGACCCCGCGGAACCTCGCCGAGCTGATCGAGTTCAACCGGACCCATCCCGCGGAACAGACCTGCTTCGCCGGCCAGGAGCTGTTCGAGCAGTCCCTCGCCGCGCCGCCCACCACCGACCCCGAGTACCGCGCCATGCGCGCCGAACTGACGGACCTCGCCAAGCGCTCCATCGACGAGACCATGGCCGCTCACCGCCTCGACGCCATCGCCTCGCCCACGAACCCGCCCGCCTGGACGACCGACTGCGCACGGGGCGACAACGACATCATCCCCTCCTCGACCCCCGCGGCCGTCGCCGGCTACCCGTCGCTGTCGGTGCCCGCCGGGTCCGTGGGCGAGCTGCCGATCGGCCTGCTCCTGATGGCCGGCGACCACCAGGACCACCGGCTCCTGGCGCTGGGCGCCGCCGTGGAACACCGGCTGGACGCCTGGCGCGCGCCCCGCTATCTGCCGACCACGGGGACCACCGCCTCCCGGTGACCCGACGCGCCGTGAACGAGCGCTCCTGAGCACTTCCGCCTGAAGGCCGCCCGCAGCACGTCGGGCGGCCTTCCTCTGCTTTCCGAGCGGTGCGCTCGCTGTACGGGGCAAGTCCGCGCGTACGGGGCAAGTCCGCGCGTACGGGGTGGGTGTGCCGTACGAGGCCGGTGTGCCATACGGGATGGCGAATCTTTTGTGAGGCACCCGCAACCTCGCCTCGGCCCGCGCGTCGTTCCCTGACGAGGGACGACGCGCGAGGGCTCCACGAGCCCCGCCGGCCAGTCGTCCCAGCAGCACCCTCGGCACCATCAGCACTCATGGGAGAGTCATGCGCGGTACGAACGCCAGCCCAGGCAAGGGCACAGGCATGGAAACGGGCACAGGCGTGGACACGGGTATAGGCGCGGCGGGGGCCGCGAGTCCTGCGCCTGCCCCACTCCCCCGCACCCGCCGCGCCGCGGCCGGGCTGGCCGCCGCCGTCGCGCTCGCGGGGTTCCTCGCCCCCGCGGCCCAGGCCGCCCCGGCGGCGGATGCCGCGCGCCTCGCCCCGGTCTCCGGCCCCGGCTCCCCGGCCAAGGGGAAGGCGGCCGTGCACCAGGCGGCCACCACCGCCCAGGACGAGCAGCGCGTACGTGCGTACTGGACGCCGGAGCGGATCGCCGCCCTGTCCGCCCCGCTCTCGAAGAACCCTCCCCTCGACCGGGCCGACGGGGCCCGCTGGAAGGGCGACGGCGCCGTGACCACCACGGTGGGGCGGCTCTTCTTCACCGACCACGGCGAGGACGCGAGCTGTACGGCGACGCTGGTCAAGAGCGCGAACCACAGCACGCTCGCGACGGCCGCCCACTGCCTCAACAACACCGACCTGCTGGGCGACCACGACGAGTGGCAGAGCAACCTCCTGTTCGTCCCCGGTTTCCGGGACGGGCGCGCCCCGCTGGGCCGCTTCGTGGTCCGGCAGGCCGTGCTCAACTCCATCTGGCTGGAGAACGACCAGATGGACTCGCGTACGTACGACGCGCACGACCAGGGGTTCGCCGTGGTCGGCCGGAACGAGCGCGGGAAGACCGTCGAAGAGGCGGCGGGCGCGGCCCAGGACATCGCCTTCGACGCTCCCGGGAACCGTGCGGCCTACGAGTTCGGCTACCCCCGCGCGGCCTCGGACGACGCCCGCGAGGGCCTGCCGGAGTACACCGGCAGGGAGCTGGCCTACTGCCAGGGGACCCCGCGGGAATACCCGGGCACCGAGGAGGCCCCCGAGCCGGCGGGCCAGTGGGGCGTGCCGTGCGTCATGGGCGGGGGCGCGAGCGGCGGCCCGCGCCTCAGCGGCTTCTCGTCCGGTACGGGCCTCGGCACCGTCGTCGGCGTCGATACGCAGTCGGGCCGGATGGACTCCACCGGCGCGGTGTGCGGCGACGAGTACGACGCGAAGTGTCTGCGGCATCTGGTCGGAACGCAATTCACCGCCGCTCTCACCAAGCCGCTCTTCGACAATGCCCAGCACCTGAGCTGACGCGCCGCCCGAACCCCGCCCCCTCCTCTTCGCTGAACGGACACTTTCGATGAACGGTCACTTGACGGACTCGCAGCGGAACGCGCACCCCCTGCCCCCGCGGAACCCCCGCGGTTCCTCCCGCCGCGCCAAACGCCCAACGGCCCGGGTGGCCCTGGCGTGCGCCCTCGCTCCGTCCGTACTGGCCCCCGCCCTGCTCGCCCCGTTCGTATGCGCCTCACCCGCCCACGCCGCCGCTCCGAAATCGTCCGGGTCCGCCGGCGGCGCGGTGCTCGAAGCCCGCTACAACCTCGGTGACCAGGCGTTCCACCCCCCGGCCTCGCTCGGCTACCAGGGCGACGGCGAACTGGCGGCCACCGTCTACTACCCGGCGGCTCTCGGCGATGGCCGGCACCCCGTCGTCCTCATGCAGCACGGCTCGTGGGAGACCTGCGCCGACGCCTCGGCCGCCGCCGACCGCGCCCGTGCGGAGAAGGCGCGCGACCAGGCGCGCGAGCGCGGCGACAAGGCCGAGGAAGCACGCCAGGACGCGCTGGTGGAAAAGGCGTCGGACAAGCTGTGGGCCTGGCCCTGCGCCCCGGGGATCAAGGAGATCCCCAGCCGCGAGGGGTACGACTACCTCGGGCGCGCGCTCGCCGCCAAGGGCTTCGTGGTCGTCTCAGTCGGCGCCAACGGCATCAACGCCACGGCCGGCGGGCAGGCCGACACGGTCTACCAGGCCCGCGCCGCCCTGATCGACGAGCACCTGCGGCTCTGGCAGCGCCTCGTCCGCTCGGGCGACGGGCCGCTGCGCGGGGCTTTGAAGGCAGCGAAGACCGGGGCCCCGGTCACGACGAGCTTCCGCGACCGGCTCGACATGGGCCGGGTCGGGCTGCTCGGCCACTCCATGGGCGGCGGCGGAGTGATGCAGGAGATCGCCGACGACCACCGCTCCGCCTGGCCCGAGGGCGTGGACATCAAGGCCGCGTTCGCCCTCGCCCCCACGGCCACCTGGGACAACGAGCCGGTGACCCGGACCCCCTTCGCCGTCATGTGGGGCACCTGCGACGAGGTCAACACCGGTTCCTTCTTCGAACAGAACCGGGCCGCCGCGCGCGTACCCGTCTACAAGTACACGCTGACCGGCGGCAACCACGCCTTCTACAACCGCCAGTGGTCGCCGAGCAGCGGCCAGGTGGCCTCGCGTGACGACGCCATGCCGGGCGCGCGGCCCGGCACCTGCCTCTCCCAGTTCCCGGACCGGGACCAGCCGCAGCGCGAGCAGCCGCGGCTGGCGGAGGGCGAGCAGCGGCTGCTGACCACCAACCGTGTGACGGCGTTCTTCGAACGGTTCCTGGAGAACAGGACCGACCGCGACGCCTATCTGAGCGGCGCGCGGCCGTTCCCGGGCGAGCCGAAGAAAACCGTCACGACGGCGTTCACGACGGGAACGACGGGAACGACGGGAACGACGGGGAAGGCAAGTACGGCTGCGGGTACGGCAGGTACCGCAGCCGGTACGGCAGGTACGGCTGCGAGCGAGGCCGAGCAGCGGTAGTGCGGGGCGGGCGGGCCGAACCGGGCCGCTACTGCCGGGTCAGGTAGTGGAACAGCCCGTCGGAGGTGACGCCCTCGGAGCGGAAGCCGCACTGCTTGAGCAGCCGTTCGGCCTGCTCCATGGTGTAGAGGCGGTACTCGCAGCGCTGGTGCGCCACGGTCTCCTCGCCCGCTCCGCCCTGCCTGTTCCCGGCCGCTCGTCTGACGTAGTAGTCCTTGGTGAAGGTGTTGTCGGGCGCCAGGCGGATCTTCTGGGAGTAGACCAGCCCGCCTGGCAGGGGGCGTTCGTGGTCGCGGTGCGGCCCTTGGGTCGCCAGGGCCAGGAGGCCGTCTGGCTTCAGGGCCGCGTGCACCCTGCTGAGCGCGGTGATGTTGTCGTCTTCCTCCAAAAGGTGGCTGGCGAGGACGGGCTCGTCGCTGTCGATGCCGTCGCCCCCGTCGCCGTCGTCGTGGATGAAGTACCAGACGCCGCCGACCGAGTACGCCGCGTCGAAGCGCGACGGGAGGGTCAGGTGGCGGAGGTCCGCCTGTACGAACTCCGCGCGCCCGCCCAGCCGTCTGCGTGCCTGGTCGAGCATGCTCTCCGTATGGTCGACGCCGGTGATCTCCAGACCGGTCGGCGCCAGGTCCAGAAGCTTCTCGCAGACGAGCCCCGTGCCCGCGCCGATCTCCAGGAGCCGCCGGCGGTCGCCGATGAGACCGAGCAGCGTACGGGCGTAGGCGTCGTAGTCGTAGTAGCCGGACGTCATGATCAGGTCGTAGTGGGTTGAGAGCCCCTCGTAGGAATCGCTCACGGGCGGACTCTAATGACGCGGGTATGAAGCCGACAGGGCCCTTTTGAGCCGTGCGGCCTCCTGGGGCGCGTGGTGCGGGCGACGGCGCGATTCGGCCGTGGCCGGGGCCCAGATCGGCCGACCCGGCACACTCCCCGCCGCCCCAATACCGCCTCGGCTGCCGCTCGCTCCCCGGTCGGCCGCCGCCGTACGCAGTGGCGGCCGACCGGGGGCCCGGCTAATGCACGCAGTATTCGTTGCCCTCCGGGTCCGTCATGATCACCCATTCGCCGGACGGCTCCCTGACGTGCCGCTGGACCTCGGCTCCGAGCGCCTGGTGGCGCCGTACCTCTGTCTGCAGCTCGCCCGCGGGGCTGTGCAGGTCTATGTGCAGGCGGTTCTTGCCCGTCTTCGCCTCCTCCGGCGGCACGCGGTTGAAGAGGATTCGGCGTCCGGCGCCCACGCCGCTCTTCGCGTCGTACGGGTCGTCGGGGTGGCGCACCGCCGCCGCGTCCCGCCAGGCGCGCCGTCCGTGATGGTCGGTGACGATGCCGGGCGGGACGGCCCCGAGGTCGAGGAGTTCCGTGATGAGAACACTGTGGTCCTCGACCTCGTAGCCGAGCGCGGCCGCCCAGAAGTCGGCCTGGGCGTGCGGGCCGTGGGCGTCGATGACGAGTTTCCAGTGCAGAGGCGTCGCGGTCATGGTCACCACTTATAGCCCCGGGCACTGACAACGACGCTCCGGCTTGGCGCGGTCAGCGGGCGCCGTTCAAGTTCAACGGGTGTCGTTCAGTCCAAGAGGCCGCTGATTTCTTCGTGGAGTCCTCGGGCTCCTCGGGGCAGGTGGAGGGGCCAGCGGTCGGCCGCCTCGGCGGCCAGGTCACGGCTCCAGCGCCAGCTTTCGCGCGCCGCCGTCCGTACGTCCTCGTGGCGGGCCGCCGCTGTGGTGGAGGTGTAGCGGTCGCGGTCGGCGGCGGGCAGGTCGCGTTCGAGGGCGCGGCTGGGGGTGAGCCAGTGAGCCGTGCTGTCGCGCAGGAGGCGGCAGAGCTGGAGCTGCTGGGGTGCGACGACGGCGTGCAGGAGGTTGTGGGCGCGGGCGGTCTCGCCGCGGGCCAGGACATGGGCGAGCATGAGCGTCCAGTTGGTCAGCTCGTCGATGAGCTGCCGGGCGGTCGCCGCGGGCTCGGGCGGGCGGAACTCCGCCAGTCGCCGGGCCGCGCGGGTCAGCCGTCCGGTGCGGTCGAGCAGGACGGCGTCGTCCGGGCGGGGCAGGTGCACCATCCCCTGCCAGGTGGGCACCTCGTCGATGCCGGTGCCCGCCGCCGTGAGGTGGAACTCGCCGCGCATCAGATCGTCGAAGACCACGGCGAGGATGCCGTACATGTTGGTGTACGCGAGCTTGAGCGGCGCGAGCTGTTCGAGGAAGGCGGGGCCGTCGAAGTCGGCGAGGCGGTCGTCCTGGATGTAGAGATACGCCTCGATGTCGGAGTGGGCATCGGCCTCCCCGAGGGTCCACGAGCCGTAGAGGAGGACGCCCTCCAGGCGGGGCTCGGCTTGGGCGAGGCGCCGCAGGCGGTCGATGCGGTCGTCCAGGGCGGGGCTGGGGCTGAGGGAACGCGTGTGCATGATGGGGTGACTTCTCCTGAAGTGGGCGTGCGAGCGCACGCTGACGAGGCCCGTCGGCTGGCGGGCGGAGGTCCGGGGACTGGCGCGGCGGCCGGTCCGTTCAGGAGAAGTTGCACATGATCGAGAGCATAGACGGCGCCGTCGGCCGACGGACAGCCGGGCCGCCGGGCCCGTCGGCCCCGATGGGAGGCCGCCGGGGCCCGGCGGCAGGCGGGCCTGCTCGACCGCGGGCGGATTCGCCCGGCGGAGCAAAGCCGGACGGCAGGCCGGACGTCAGCTCGGGCGCGGTTCGCCGCGGTAGGTGCCGAAGGCCCACTTGTTGCCCTCGGGGTCGGCGATGGCGAATTCCCGGCTGCCGTACGGCTGGTCCTCCAGTTCCCGGATGATCTGTACGCCCGCCTCGCTGAGCCGGGCGTACAGCTCGTCCACATGGTCGGTGACGACGTACGCGCCGAAGGTGCCCGGGCGCACGCACCATTCGCCGTCGGGGTCGAAGGAGCCGAGCATCACGGCTCCGCCCTCGGGCCAGTCCAGTTGGGCGTGGGCGACGCGGCCGCCGTCCTCGTACACGGCCGTCCGCAGGAAGCCGACCGTCTCGACGAGGAAGTCGATGAGGGCGGGAGCGTCATCGGCCTTGAGGGTCGGGAAGATCTCGGGGGTACGGGCCGGGGCCGGGGTGTGCTGGGTGGTCCGGGCGTGCTGCGTGGTCTGTGTTTCCGTGGTGTTCATGGGTTCAGCCTCCGCCGTTGAGGTGGCCCCCGGCTTGGATATTCCGGCACTCTTCGGCCAGCCACGCGCTGGGGCTGACGCCCGTGTACTGGTGGAAGTCGCGGACGAGGTGCGAATGGTCGTAGTACCCGCAGGCCGCCGCCGTACGGGCCAGGTCGGGGGCGGCGCCCGCGGCGGTCGCGCGGGCGAGCACCGCCTTGACGTGGTCGAAGCGCATCAGGCGGGCCGCCTGTTTGGGCGTCGCGCCGGTCTCGGCGCGGAAGAGGGTGCTCAGCCGGCGTTCGCTCAGGGCGACGTGCGCGGCGAGACCGCGCAGCGTGCCCGCGCCGCGGTGCCGGGCCAGCCACGCCCATGCCTCGGCGACCTCGGGGCGCGGCCGCGGCCGGTCGCCATGGGCGGCGAGCCGCTTCTCCAGATAGCCGCCGAGGGCGGCGAAGCGGGCCTCCCAGCTCGGCGCCTCGATCAGCGCGGAGCGCAGGTCGGCGGCGCGCCGGCCGAGTACGTCGGTGCCGGCCGTGACGAGTTGTCCGGTCAGTTCGGCGGCGGGGAGCCCGAGGAGGGCGCGGGCCGCGAGCGGGTGCACGGCCAGTTGGATGCCGGTTTCCAGCTCGGGCTGTACGACGTAGGCGGGGCTGTGGTGCAGGCCGCCCACGACGATGTCCGTGCTGATGGCATCGGCGCCCCTGGCCTGGTCCGGGGTGAGGCCGCTGGTGACGGGCCCGCCCAGGGAGAAGATCAGGGTGAGGTAGGGGGACGGCAGCCCGCGGTGGAGCGGGCGGGCCCCCGCCTGACCTGGCCTTACGGCGTGGTAGCCGACCGCGGAGACGACGCCTCCCGGAAGCCGGCCGGCTCTCACGAACTCTTGCTCCGGTTCCACGGTCCCAGTATGCGCTCCGGCTTTTATCGATACGAATAAGCACTTATCGCCCCTGCCCGCACCGCGTCACCCCGTTCGCCCGCATCGGCGCTGGTGCCCGCGTCGGCGCTGCTGCCGGGATCGGCGCGGGCGGGGCTGGGCGCGGGCGGCTGGGCGCGGTATGGGCTCGGCGCCGTACGGGCTCCTGCGAGCGGGGCTCAGGCTCAAGTAGTGCGGCGGCTCAAGTAGTACGGCGCAGCCAGTCCGCGAAGCGGGTTTCGGCCAGCCGGGCGCGGCCCTCCTCGGGAACGAGGCTGCGTTCCGCCAGTTCGGAGCCGTAGTAGCGGGCGTGCGGGTCGGCGACGACCGGACGCGGGTCGTGCCACGCGCGCAGGGCCTCGGCGACGAGTTCGTCGAAGCGGAACCGCTCGGGCCCGGCCACCTCGGCGGTGCCCTTCAGCGGGGGCTCCACGGCGGCCCGGGCCACCGCTTCGGCGACGTCCTCGGCGGCCATGGGCTGGAAGAGGACGGGCGGCACGCGCACGGTGTCGCCGCTCGTGGCGGCGTCGGCGATGCCCTTGACGAACTCGAAGAACTGCGTCGCCCGGATGATCGTGTAGGGGGTCTGTTCCTGTTTGATCAATTGTTCCTGGGCCAATTTCGCGCGGAAGTAGCCGTTGTCCGGCAGTCCCTCGATGCCGACGATCGACAGCGCCAGGTGGTGCGCCACGCCCTCCGCGGCCTCGAAGGCCAGCAGGTTGCGGGTGGAGGTGGCGAAGAAGTCCAGCACCGCCGATGCTTCGAAGGACGGCGAATTGGACACGTCCACGACCACCTGGGCTCCGGGCAGCACATCGGCGAGGCCCGCGCCGGTGAGGGTGTCGACGCCCGTACTGGGTGCGGCGGGCACCGCCTCGTGCCCGAGGTCGCCGAGTTTGCCGCACACCTTGCCGCCGATGAGGCCGGTGCCTCCGATGACCACGATCTTCACGTCGCGTGCTCCTTTGCTCGCGAGGCGCCGCCCGGGAGGGTCCCATTGTTCAGAGCCGCGGTGCGCTCGGTGAGCGCCGTTTCCGGACACTTCCGCGGCGGCGCGCCCGGAGAGGCGGCGTAGTCCCCGCCTCGACAGGCCGCCGTCGCGTCTGCGACAGGACCGTTACACAGAATAGGGTTTTCACATGATGTGAAACCTTTCGCTCCTGATTAACTCAACACCATGCGCACCTTGCCCTTCGCCCTCCCCGCCGCTGCCGCCGTCACCGGGGCCCTCCTGCTCACGGCCTGCGGGTCGCAGCAGGCCGGCTCCGACGCCCTGAGCGAGGGCGGCTCGGCGCGCGCGGAGGGGAAAGCAGGGGGGAAAGGCACCGCCACCGGCCCCGGCACGTTCTCCTGCGTCCCCCGGACGCGGCCCGGGGCCTCCGCCGCGCCCACCCCGCCGGTGCTGAGCGGGGACCCCGCCAAGCTGGAGAAGGACGGCGTCAAGATCACCAACTTGGGCGGCGACGCCCGCGCCTGCGCCGACTTCACGGTCGCCAATCACGATGCCCAAGCCCTCACTTACACGATCGCGTTCACGTTCATGTCGGATGAGGGCAGGGCGCTGACGAACACGGTGTCGGTCGTACCGGCCGTGAAGCCAGGGCAGACCGTGCGGCGCGTGGTCACCGCGGACGGGCTGCCCCCGGACGCGCGTACGGACGCGCGCGTGGCGATCACCAAGGTACGGAGCGTCCCCGCCGCCGAAGCGCCCGCCAAGGACGGCGCCTGCCCGCCCTCGGGAACGCGGGTGTACGCGGACGACGGCGACGCCGCCATGGGGCTGCGTGCCGTGAGCATCCACCTGGAGAACTGCGGCAGCGAAGTCACCCAGCTCAACGGCTACCCGCAACTCCAACTGCTCGACGCTGCTCACAAGCCGGTCGAGGGCGTACGGGTCCTGCACGGCGGCTCCGCCATCTCCACCGGCACCGGAGCCGACGGCGCGCCCCGGCCGATCGCCCTGAAGCCCGGCGAGCGCGCGTACGCCGTCATGGTCTGGCGCAACACCGTCGAGAACGGCGAGCCCGTGAACGCGCCCTACGTGCGGGTGCGCGCGAAAGAGGGGGCGGCCCCGGTGGTCGTGACCCCGGAACTCGACCTGGGCACGACGGGCAAGCTCGGCATCGGCCCGTGGAAGAAGGACGAGACGCCGCGATCGCCGGGCGGCGCCCCCGACAGGCCGCGCCCATAGGGATCTCAGGGACGCGAGGGACCCGAGGGGGCCGAGGGGTCTGAGGAGGCCGAGGGACCCGCAGAGCCGAGAGCCCTGAGGGGCCCGAGGCTCCTGACGGACTCGACCGGCGCACGTGCACGCCCAAGACCCGCTGGTCAGAGCGATTGTCAGTGCCTGGTGTCAGGATCACCGGCATGGACGCGAAGAGGACGAGCGCGACGCCGGACAATACGTCGCCGAGTGCGGAGCCGATCGGCGCTGAGTCAACTGCCGCTGAGGCAACCGGCGTCGAGATGACGGGCCCTGAAACGTCTGGCGCTGAGACGTCGGGCGCGGAGCCTTTCGACTGGCGGCGCTTCCTCACCAGGTGGAGCGAGGAGTGGGCCGACGCGCAGGGCGACGTGGCGGAGCTGAGCCCGGACGACGCCGCGGCGTGGGAAAGCCGTTGGCTCGGCTTCGCCCCGGCCGACGAGGCGGACATCGCGGCCATGGAGGCACGGCTCGGGCGCGAAATGCCGCCGTCCTACCGGGAGTTCCTGCGGGTGAGCGACGGCTGGCGGCACGCGGGCGGTTTCGTGTGGAAGCTGGCCGGTACGCGCGAGGCGCACTGGCACGAGGACGCGATGGGCCTCGGGGAGGAATTCGGCGACCTCTGGGGCAGGCCGGTCAACGTGGAGGTCGAGGAGGAGGCCGACGAGGGCGCGGCGCGGGGCGGCCTGTGGGCGCGCGGGCTCCAGTTGGATGTCGCGTCGGATGCCACGTCCGTACTGCTCGATCCGGCGGATGTGGGGCCGGATGGCGAATGGGCGGCGCGGGTGTGGGCGTCCTGGGCGCCCGCCGACCCCCAGGGGTATCCGTCGTTCGCCGCGTTCATGGTCGCCAAGTACCAGGAGTTCCACTGCCTCCAGGCCGGCCGGGCTGAGGGAGAGGGGGCGCCGGCGTTCGTCAATGAGACGACCCGCGCGCAGGACGCGGCGGTGGCCAGGGCTCGGGCCGCGGCGTTGCGTGGAGAGCATGGGGAGGCCGCCCGGCTGTTGCTGACCGCTCGGGAGTACGGTCGCCCGCACGTGACCGAGATGCTGTACCAGGTCGGCAGGCTCGGCGGCGGCCCGGTCGGGCGGGAGGCGCGGCAACCGGAGCCCGCCGGCTTCCCCGCCCCGTCCCCCTTCCTGGCGGAACTGCTCACGGTGTACGCCGTCGACTTCCTCAACGTGGGCGGCTACAAGGACGATTGGCGTTACGCCGACCCCTATCACCACGGTGCCGCCGGGCGGAGGGCGGCGGACCTCCTGCGGAGGATGCGTGAGGGGACGTACGGCTATCGGCCGAGCGGTCCGTTCGGCGAGGCGGTCGACGCGGCCCGCGAGTCGGCCCGTTGGGGCGATACGGACGCCGCCTGGCGCATCCTGCGGGCCGCGCTCCCGGCGTGGAAGCCGCTCGACCCTGACCACATCGCCCCGATGGGCCTGCTCGGCGACCCCGTGCTCGCTCCTGTCCTCACCGCCGGGCGGCGTCTGGAACTGCTGGCGACCCCGCGCGGCGGCGAGAGCGGCCCGGCCCCGTCCCCCGCTCGCGACCAGGATCCGGGCGGTCTGTCCTGGGTCGCCCGGCTCGGAGGGCTGCGGCCGGGCCAGGCGTCGTGCGGCGACTACCGGTTGGTCCTGGTCGAAGGCGTCGCCCCGGACGAACTGCCCGCTCTCCTCGGCTCGTCGCCCGACGCGGCGCTCTCCCCGCCGCTGCGGTCCGTGGACCTGCGGCACTACCACCGGCCCGATCAGCGGGGCTTCTCCGGCTACGACGACAAGGCGCTGCTCAGAGTCGGGCGGGCGGGGGCGGGGTGGAGTTTCGGGTTCGAGGCGGACCTGTCGCCCGCGTTCCCCGCCGAACGGTTCGTCTCCCTCGCCCAGGACGCGTCGGCCCGCGGCGGACTGGCGGTCGTGGCGTGGGGACAGGGCCGCCGGGACGACCCTGTCTTTCACCTGTCGGTCGCTCGGGATGGCGACCTGTTGTACGCGTTCACGGCGCGGGGCGGGGTCGTCGAGGACGTTCGAGGCGATCTCCCGGCCGAACTGGCCCCAGCCGCCCTCGGTTTCGGCGTCCGGGGCGCGGCCGCCAAGCGGGCCGCGGCGGGCCGCGCGCTGGATGTCATCGCCGACCGGTACGGTGTCGGCCTCCCGCGCCTCGCCGTCACCGAGGGCCGGCTGCACTCCTTCGAGTCGCGGTCGTGGATACGCCCGCCCGGCCCCGGGGAGGCCTACGCGACGCTCGGCTTCGCCTGACGCGCGCTGCCCCCCGGGCCTCTGGAGGCCGGACTCACCTGGGCAGCGGGAGCGGGTCGATCGGGGTGAGGACTCCGAGGCGGTCCTCGATCGACTGGGCGGCCGCCAGGCACATGTCCTCGCGGAACGCGCGGCCGACGATCTGCACGCCGGTCGGAAGCCCGTCGACCACTCCTGTCGGCACGGCCAGCCCGGGGAGGCCGACGAAGCTGGTCACGGTGCACAGGCGCATCCCCGAGCCGACCCGTTCCCGGCCCGCGCGGTCGCGCGACTCCAGTCCCGGCTCGACCGGCGGCTCGGTGAAGGAGGGGCCCAGCAGCAGCGGGTACTCGTCGAGGAATTCGGCCCATGAGCGGCGGATGTTCATCCAGGTGCCCATCAGCTTCATCAGCTCTTCCGCGGTCGCGGGCGGGGTCCGGTCCATCGCCATCGCGATGTAGCGGTCCCCGCCGTCACCCAGCAGTTGGCGGACCGCGGGCCAGGACGGGGCGAACTCCGTCACGGTGAGCCGGCCGTACGCCTCCAGCGCCTCGTCCAGGCGGGGTACGTCCGGCACCTCGCGCACGTCGTATCCGGCGTCCGCGAGCGCGTCGGCCGCGGTGGCGACGGCGTCGCGGACGGAGGGGTGCACGCCGTGCCCGCCGGGGTCGGCCACGACGGCGACCTTCACCGGGCCGGGCAGCGGTTCGCCGTAGGCGGGCGCCGGTACGGCCCGCGGGTCGCGCGGATCGGTGCCGGCCAGCACCTCGTACGCCAGCCGTAGGTCGCCGACGCTCCGGGCCAGCGGGCCGTCGGTGACCAGCGTCTGGGAGGCCGGGCCGGGGTCGTCGGGGCCGACGATGCGATGGTCGGCGGGGAACCGGCCCGTGGACGGCTTGAGTCCGGCCACACCGCAGAACTGCGCGGGGACGCGCACCGAGCCGCCGGAGTCGTTGCCGAGCCCGAGGGCCGCCATGCCCGTGGCGACGGCCACGGCGTCTCCGCCGCTGGTCCCGCCCGGAGTGCGGGCGGCGTCCCATGGGTTGGCGGTGTCGCCGAAGAGTTCGCTGCGGGTGTGCATGCCCGCCAGGATCAGCGTCGGCATGTTGCTGTGCCCGATGGGGATGGCCCCGGCCGCGCGCAGCCGCGCCACCGGGGGCGCGTCGGCCGGCGCCACCAGGTCGCGGAAGCGCTCCGTGCCGAAGGTGGTGGGCACGCCCTCGATGGCGGTGCTCTCCTTCACCGTGAAGGGCACGCCCGCGAGCGGTCCCATCGGCTCACCGGCCGCCCGTCGGCGGTCCGTGCGCTCCGCCGCTTCCCGCGCGCGCTCCGCCAGGAGCTGCGTGACCGCGTTCACCTGGGGGTTGACCTCGGCGATGCGGTCCACGTGGCTGTCGATCAGTTCGACGGCCGTGATGTCCCCGCGGCGCACCGCCGCCGCCTGCTCGGCGGCCGTCATCCGCCACAAGAGGTCGCCCTCGTTCCGCATGGCCCCTGGCCCTTCCTTCCGTCTTTCCGGCCGTCTGTCATTTCCGTCTCCGCGGCTTCGCGTCGGCATGACGACGGACCGGCATCTCGTATCGATGCGCTTGCATCGGAACCGTACCCTGGAAGTGATGCAAACGCATCGAATAAAGTGCGACCCGAACCGGAACGGCAGAGAACAGGGAGGTCACCGGCGGTGCCCAAGCAGGTCGATCATGTGAACCGTCGCCGCCTCATCGCCGAGGCCGTCTGCCGCCTCACCGACGAGCGGGGGCTGGAGGGCGTGACCCTGCGCGATGTCGCCACGCGCGCGCAGGTGTCGATGGGCGCGGTGCAGCGGTGCTTCCGCACGAAGGAAGAGATGCTCGTCTTTGCCCTCGGGCACATCAGCGAGCGGATCAACGAGCGCGTCAAGGCCCGTACCGTCAGGAGCCCGGCGCAGTCGGCCGGGACCGCCCTGGGGCACGCGGCCACGGAGATCGCGCTGCTGCGGGAGGACCACCGGGCCGAGGCCAGGGTGTGGCTCGCCTTCGTCGCGCAGGCGGCGGTGAGCGAGCCGCTCGCCAAGCCGCTCAAGGCCAACTACGCGGCCTTGGAGGAGACGTTCGCCCGCCTCATCTCGGAAGCGGCGGACGGCCCGGCCGTACTCGTCGACGCGCGGCGCGAGGCCCGTGCCCTCCTCGCCCTCGCGGACGGCCTCACCACGCATGTCCTCATCGGCCACCTCACCCCGGGCGAGGCCCAGGACGTCCTCCACGCGCACCTGGAGAACCTCTGGGAACGGCCGGGCCGGCGGCCGGAATCGTAAGACCCAGACCTGATACGGGTGGGCGCCCGGGGCGGCCGAGGCAGCCATGGCCGGCGCGGCACGGATGGCCGGGGCCGGGTGGCCGGGTGGCACCCGTGCCGCGCACTATGGCCGGCGCGGCACCCATGACAAATGTCATGGGCGGGTGATGCGCGATCTCACTGCCCGGTCCCCCGCGCCCCCGATGAACATGGCCCGTATGACAGAGAACACCAAGACCGCCGCCCCGGCGTTTCGCCGTGGAGACCTGACCCAGCCGGGCAGCGTCAAGGCCCTCCGCACTACGAAGCGGCTCGCCGGCGGCTACCTCGCCCTCAGCGTGCTCACCCTGGCCGCCATCATCGTGATGCGCGACGACACCTCGGTGGTGAACGACGCCGTCTGGGTCCGGGGGACGATCGTGGTCGCCAGCGCCCTGCTGACGTTCGCCTTCGCCGCCCGTACCGCGCGCGGTTCCCGAGGCGCGTACCGCAGGCTGCGGATCGCCTCGGGCGTCATGGTGGTGGCCATCGCGTGCATCATCGCGCTGCCCGGCCCGTTCCCGCTGTGGATGAAGATCGAGCAGGGCGTCTGCGGGCTGGCCCTGCTCGGCGTCGTCCTCCTCGTGAACGGCCCGCGGCTGCGGGCCCTGTTCGCCGCCGAGTGAGCCGAGCGTGCGACGGGTTCGGCCGCCGCACCGCACGACGCGCGGAACCTCGACGGACGGCTCCGGCGGGCGGCTCCGGCGGGGGCGGCGGCGCGGGCGCGAATCCGCGGCAAAGCGGCGGTGTTAGCGTTCCCACCATGGACAACACCGGGAAAGGGCCGGTGAGCGGCGGTCCGGAGGGCGATTCGCTGCGGTGGGCTCGGGGGTGGCGGCGCATGGTCCTGGCCGCCGGAATGCTCGTCTATCCGTGCGTGACGGCCGTCGGCGCGGCGCAGTACGCGACCGGTGCGCGCGCCGCCGCCGGGTACGGTGTCGTGGCCGCCTTCGCCTGCTGCTACGTACTGGCCGCCCGGTCGGCGGCCCGGCGCGCCTGGCGGCCCCTCAGGGTGCTGCTCGGGGTCATGACGGCGCTGTTCGTCGCCGAACTGCCCATCGCCAGGGAGTACGCCTTCTTCCTCTGCGCCGTCGTCGTCTCCTTCGCCGCCGCCTTCCTCAAGCGGCACGCGGTGCTGATCGTGGCGGCCGGCGCGGTCGCCGCGCTCGTCGTGCCGTGGGCGGTGCGCCCGTGGCACGGCTCGCCGGGCTGGTTCGAGGCGATCGCCGTCGTCTTCACCGCCCTGACGGTGTACGGGTTCTCCGAGATCGCCGCCGCCAACCGCGCGCTGCTGGAGGCGCGCGCCGAGGTCGCCCGGCTGGCGTCGGAGGCCGAACGGGCCCGTATCGCACGCGATCTGCACGACCTGCTCGGCCACTCGCTCACGGTCATCACGGTCAAGAGCGCTCTGGCGCGCCGCCTGACGGCGAGCGGCTCCCCTCGTTCGCTCGACGAGATCACGGAGGTGGAGAGCCTGTCCCGGCAGGCGCTCACCGATGTACGGGCCGCGGTGTCCGGCTACCGGGACGTGACCCTCGCGGGCGAGATCGCACGGGGAAGGGAACTGCTGCGCGCGGCCGGGGTACTGGCCGACCTCCCGGCGGCCACCGACATGGTGGACGGCGCCCATCAGGAACTGTTCGGCTGGGTGGTGCGCGAGGGCCTGACCAACGTCGTGCGCCACGCGCGCGCCACCCGGTGCGTGATCACCCTGTCGGCGTCGCACGTGGAGATCCGCGACGACGGGGTGGGCAGCGCGGCGGACTACGGGCACGGCCACGGCCTCGACGGCCTCCGGGAACGGGTCGCGGCGGCGGGCGGCACCGTGACGGCCGGTCCGGCGGCCCCGGGCGGCTGGCGGCTGCGCGTCACCCTCGACCGGGTGAGCGGGAACGCCGGGTCGGCGTACGACGCTCCCAGCTCGGCGGCCGGGGCCCCTGCCCCGACGCCCACGCCCTCCGACTCGGCGCCTGGCACCTCCAACTCGGCACCGGCAGCCCCCGACTCGACGCCGGGCATCTCCGACTCGGCACCCGCTCCCCCCGACCCGGCCCGTACGCCGCCCGACCCGGCCCGTACGCCCGACGACCCCACCCGCACGCCCAACCGCCCAACGCTCACGCCCAACCGCCCGACCCACACGCCCGACGACCCCACGGACGGTACCCCGGCATGACGATCCGACTGCTGCTCGCCGACGATCAGGAGCTGATCCGCAGCGCGCTGTCGGCGCTGCTGGATCTGGAGGAGGACTTCCAGGTCGTGTGCTCCGTCGGCCGGGGCGATGAGGTCGTGCGGGCGGTCCGTGAGCACCGGCCGGATGTGGCGCTGCTCGACATCGAGATGCCGGGGCTGGACGGGCTGGCGGCGGCGGCTGTGCTGGCCGCCCAGGCGCCGGACTGCCGCGTGGTGATCCTGACGACCTTCGGCCGCGCGGGCTATCTGCGCCGGGCGATGGAGGCCGGCGCCGTCGGGTTCGTGGTGAAGGACGCGCCGCCCGAGGCGCTCGCGGACGCCGTCCGCCGGGTGATGAAGGGGGAACGCGTCGTCGATCCGGCCCTCGCGGCAGCGACGTTGGCCGCGGGCGAGTCCCCGCTGACCGCCCGCGAGCGCGACGTGCTGAACGTGGCGCGCTCGGGCGCCACCGTGGCCGAGATCGCCGCCAAGCTCTACCTGTCCGAGGGGACGGTCCGCAACTACCTGTCGGCGGCGATCGCCAAGACCTCGGCGCACAACCGGATGGAGGCCCTGCGCATCGCGGACGAGCGGGGCTGGCTGTAGCCGGGCTGCGGCCGGGGACGGAGCCCGGACGGTTTCGGATCAATAGGCTCACCAGCGGCGAACTACCCCATCTCGACACCGGCGTACAGGTATGGGATAGTCCTTTCGGGTGGAACTTCTTGAATATCAGCAGTATTTGTCGCGTCAGGGCACGGCCCTTCTGAAGCGCGCTCGGGCGGGCCCGCGAATAATCCTCAAGGAGCCCGAGTTGCCCGTCTCAAGACGCTTGATATCCCCCGAGGGCCGCATCTGGGAGACCGCCGAAATCGCGGCTCGCATATCCGATGCCGGGGAAATTCTCGCAGGCCGTGGTGTCGAACCCGGTTCGCGGGTGATGATGGGCGGCGCCAATTCCCCGGAATGGGTCGTCGATTTGCTCGCGCTCATCCACCTCGACGCCTCGGTGGTCCTCGCCGATCATCGGGCCGCGCCGTCACGGCGATCGCGGATACGCGCCCAGGCGCGCGTCATGCTCGACATCAGCGACGGTACGGGGGCGTCCGCGGTGCTGCGGCCGCCACGGCCGGCGCCGCCACCGGCCCCGTCGAACACCACGATCGTCACCACGGTCGCGTCCCTCCCCACTCCGCCCCCCACTCCCCTGCCCGTCACCACGACCGCACCCGACCTCGCGGCCTGGGCCCGGCGCGACGACGCCGCGATCTCCTGGTCGTCGGGCACGACCGGCAGCCCCAAGGGCGTCGTCCGCTCCGGCCGGTCGATCCTCGACAACCTCGCGCTCAGCGCGGAGCGCATGGGCTACGGGCCCGACGACGTCTTCCTGCCCGTCCTCCCCTACTCCCATCAGTACGGGCTGTCGCTGGTCCTGTGCTGGTGGCTGGGCGGCGGCACGCTGGTGGTCTACGGGCCGGCCACCCGCCTGGACCACGCCCTCGCGCTCGGCGCGGCCCACGGCCTGACCATCGTGGACGCGGCCCCGTCGACCTATCACAGCCTGCTCAACGTGCTCGACCGGCGCCCCGCTCTGGCGGCCGCGCTGCGGACCGTACGGGCGTGGTGCGTGGGCGGCGCGCCGCTGGGGCGCGGCCTGGCGGCCCGGTTCCGCGAGCGTACGGGGCGGCCGCTGCTCGACGGCTACGGGGCGACGGAGGTGGGGAACGTCGCGCTGGCGCCGCCCACCGATCCGGTCGGGTGCGGCACACCGCTGCCCGGCGTGGCCGTCGAGGTCCACGACGAGCACGGCAGGCCGCTCCCGCGCGGCCGGCTCGGCCACCTCGTCGTGCGCAGCCCCGGCCTGATGACGGGTCACCTGGGCGAGGACGGTGAGATCGTCCCCGTTCCGGGGCCCGTGCACCGCACCGGCGACATCGGTCTGCTCGACGAGGCCGGCCGCGTCTTCCCGATCGGACGCAAGCACGCCGTGCACCGCGACGGCCACACGCTCTACCCCGACCACCTCGCCGAGCGGGCCGAGTCGGCCGGCGCCCGTACGGAGGTCGTCGCCGTTCCCGATGAGCGTCTGGGCTGCCGTCTGGTGTTCGTGATCGCGGATCCGGACGGTCACGAGCCCGCGTACTGGAAGGGGGAGCTGCGCCCCGTGCTCGCCCGCTACGAGCAGCCCGACCGCATCGTCGTGCTCCCCGCGTTCCCGCTCACGAGCACGGGCAAGCCCGACCTGGCCGTTCTGGAGAAGATCGCCATGACCTCGCTGTCCCCGCCGCACGCCACGCCCACCGACGCGACCGCCTGCGCCCCGGCCGCCCGTACGGCTGCCGGTGCGGCCACCGACCCGAACGCCGACCCCGCCGCCGGCGCGGAAGCCGGTACGGCCGCTGCCGCGGACGCCGGCCCACCCGCCCGTACGACGGCTGGTACTGCCGCTGGTACGACCGCCGGCGCGGCAGCCGGCGCGACCGGCTACTGCCTCCCCTTCGCCGACCGGCTCGACGCGCTGCGCGCGGTGCGCCGCTATGTGGCCGACGACGAGGACGCCGTGCTGAGCGTCCTCACCGAGGTCTCGCCGCACCGCACCGCCGCCGCCGAAATCCGTTCGTTCCTCGCCGCCCTCGACGGAGCGGAACGGGAGATCCTGCGCACCCGGCCCGGCCGCGTGCCCCGGGCCGCGGTCTTCACGCCCTCCAATATCCCGCTCTACTCGTACGCGCTCTATATGCTCGTGGCGTCCCTTTATACCGACAGAATCACCTTCCGGCCGTCTTCCGCGATAGACAGCCAGCTACGGCGCCTGCACGCGCTGCTGGAGCCGGTGCACCGATTACCCGTCGACCTTTTCGAACTCAGTCGCCGCAAGTTCGTGACGGGGCCGGTACGCGAGGCGGATGTCGTCGTCTTCACCGGGAATTACGCCAATGCCGAGACCGTCCGTGAAGGGCTGGCGGAAGACCAGCTCTTCCTCTTCTTCGGCCGCGGTATCAACCCCTTTGTGATCGCGCCCGACGCCGATCTCGCGCTCGCCGCGCGCGACGTGACGAGAATCCGGCTCCACAATTCCGGCCAGGACTGCTTCGGCCCCGATGTCGTGTTCGCGCCGCAGGGCCGCACGGAGGAATTCGTCGGCCTGTTGTGCGCGGAGCTGGCTTCGCTGCGGTTCGGGCCCAACAGCGACCCGGCCGCCGACTACGGACCGCTGTGCTACGACTCGGCGTTGGTGAACTGCTCGGACTATCTGGTGCGGCACGTACGGCACATCCGGCACGGCGGCCGCATCGATCTGCTGTCCCGCAGGGTCGAGCCGACCGTGCTGCTGTGGGGCTTCGACGACAAGATCCCCCTCGACGAGATGTTCGCCCCGGTGTTCAACGTCGTGGCCTATCCCAGCGCGCGACGGTTGCGGGAACGGCTGGCCGGCCCCTTCTTCGGCGAACGGGCGCTGGGGGCGATGGTCTACGGAACCGATCCGGAGACGGTGCGGGTCCTGGCCAAGCGCCACCACACCTGCGTGAACCGCACGCTGCTCGACGCCGAGGACGGCAACCGCCCGTTCGGCGGGTTCGGGCTGATGGCGAACTACGTCGCGTACGGCGGCGAGCGGCGCGCCGAGCCCCTGCTCATGTCGCAGGCCGTGGCGCGGAGCCTCCCGGCGGCCGCCCCCGTCGCGGTACGTGGGGAGTGACGCGGGTGAGCGGGCGATACGGAGACGCGTGGTCCGCGATCGTCGACGTGCTGGCGGCGTACGGGGTGGACGCCTTCTTCGGGCTGCCCGGCGACGATCTGGAGTTGCCGCGCGCCCTCGACGGCGCCGGACTGGGCCTCGTACCGTGCCGTGACCAGCGCAACGCGATGTATATGGCGACCGGTTACGCGCTGCAGTCCGGCCGGCCGGCCGTATGCGCCCTGGGCAAAGGACCGGCTGTCACGCACGCGGCCACCGGGCTGCTGGAGGCGCGGGAGTCCGGGGCGCCGGTCATCGTGCTCGCAGCCGGAGCGCCCGAACGGCGCCGGGACAGCGGCGGGTTCCAGGAACTCGACCAGGTCGCCGTGGCAGCGCCCCTCGTGCGGTGGGCGCGGCGCGTGGGCCACCCGGACCGGATCGTCCCGGCCACGGTGACGGCGCTGACCCGGGCCGTCGGGCCGCCGCCCGGGCCCGTCTATCTGGAGGTGCCCGACGACGTCCGTACGGCGGAGATCCCCGCCGCCGGGGCGCGGCCGGCGCTGCCCGAGCCGCTGGTCCTCGACTCCGCCCCCGTGGCGCACGGCCCGGCGCTGGCAGCGCTCCGGGCGAGCCGGCGCCCGGTGGTGCTGGTGGGCGGCGGGATGCGGCACCGCAACGGCGACGGTGTCGTCGAGCGGTTCGCCGAACTCCTCGGCGCCGCGCTCTTCACCACCGCGTCCGGGCGCGGTGCCGTCGACGAACGCCACCCGCTGTTCTGCGGCGTCGCGGGCCTCTACGCCGCGGCCCCCGCCCGCGCGCTGTGGTCCTCCTGCGACCTGGTGGTGTCGCTCGCCGGACGGCTGGAGGAGACGGCCGTCGAGGGCGGAGCGCCGTGGCCCTCGGTCCCGGTGGTGCAGGTCAACGTCGATCCGGGCGGGCTGTCGGCCGAGTTCCCGGGCCCGCGCGTGCTCGGTGAGGCCCGGCACGCGGTGCTCGGCTGGTCGCGGGCGCTGGACGGAGCCCTCAAGGAGGAGCGCGCGAGGGAACGCGAAGGGGGCGCGGGGGCGGGCGCGGAGGCCGAGCGTACGGACGCGGAGGCCGCGGGCCCGGGCGGGGGACGCGGGCGCACGGACGCAGAAGCCGCTGGCCCGGGCAGCGAGAACGAGCGTACGGACAGGGAAAGCGAGCGTAAGGACGTCGCCGAGTTGTGGGCGGACGAGATCGCCGAGGCCCGGCGGGCCATGGCGCGGGAGGTGGTGGCGGAGTTGGCGCGGGCGGCGGCGCTGCCGGAAATCCGCGTCGCCGAACTGCTGGCCGCGCTCGACGCCACCGCCGGCGAGCCCCGCGTACTCGTCCAGGAGAACGGGTTGCAGGACATGTGGTCCTACTGCTTCCCCTTCCATGTCGGGGGCGGTTCCGTCGTGCCGTCCGAGCAGACCCCTCTGGGCTTCGGGGCGGCCGCGGCTATCGGGGTCAAGCTGGCCGCCCCGGACCACGAGGTCACCGCGTTCGTCGGGGACGGCGCGTTCGTCGCGGCCCGCGCGGATATCGCCGTCGCCGCCCGGGCCCACGGCGGCGTGCTGTACGTCGTGCTGTGCAACGGCGGTTACGGCTGGCTGGACGCCCAGCGCGCCCGCCTCGGTCTCGACGCCGAGCGCTACCCCTTCGCCCGCCCGGGCGCGCCGCCGCCCGCCGTGGACGGGCCGGACGTCGACTGCCGGGTGCTGCGCGACAAGGCCGCGCTGACCGACGAGGTGCGTGCCGCGCGGCGGTTCTGCGCGCGGGGCGGCACGGCCGTGCTCTTCGTGCCGGTCTCCCCCGAGGACGTTCCCCCGCCGCTGCGCGACGGCGAGGCGGTCCCCCAGTGACGTACGCAGGGGAGCACGGAGGCGCGGGGCGCGGCCGCTCCCGCCGTCGGGTGGTGGTCACCGGGTACGGGGCGGTGACGCCGCTGGGCCACACCGTCCCGGAGACATGGGCGGCGATGCTGGCCGGGCGCAGCGGCGTCGACACGGTGGACGACACGATCGACGTGCCCGGCCTCGACGTGCGGATCGGCGGCCGGGTCCGCGGCTTCGATCCCGGTCGCCATATGCCGCGTACGGTCGTCCGGCGCGCCGACCCGTACGCGCGGTACGCCCTGGCGGCGGCGCTGGAGGCGTGCGACCACGCCGGGCTCGTGGTGGACGACCGGCTGGCGCCGCGGGTCGCGGTGATCATCGGCAGCGGCTACGGCCCGGTGGGGTCGATCTACCGCGCCGCGCACGTCCTGCGCGACAAGGGACCGCGGGCCATCAGCCCGTTCACCCAGGTCACGACCGCCATGGACAGCGCGGCCGGCGAGATCAGCATGCGGCTGGGCGCCCAGGGGCCCAGCCGTGCCCAGAGCACGGCGTGCGCCAGCGGCGCGGACGCGGTGGGCGCGGGGATGCGCATGATCGTCCATGGGGAGGCCGACATCGTCCTCGCCGGCGGGGCCGACGCCTGCGTCACCGGCGTCGACCTGGCGGGCAGCGGCAACGCCCGCGCGCTGTCCCGGCGCAACGACGCCCCGGCCGAGGCGTGCCGGCCGTTCGACGCGCGGCGCGACGGGTTCGTGATGAGCGAGGGCGCCGCCGTGCTGGTGCTGGAGGCCGCCGAGGTCGCCGACGGGCGAGGGGCGACGGCCCTGGCCGAACTCACGGGGTACGGGGCGAGTTCCGACGCCCATCACTGGACCGCGCCGCATCCGGAGGGGCGGGGCGCGTGCCTGGCCGTCGAGGCGGCGCTGCGCGACGCGGGGATCTCGGGGGCGGACGTGGACTACGTCAACGCGCACGGCACGGGAACGCTGCTGAACGACGCCACGGAGGCGGCCGTCCTGCGCAAGGTGCTGGGCGACCGTGTCACGCGTATTCCGGTCAGCTCCACCAAGTCGATGACCGGGCACATGATCGGCGCCGCCGGGGCGGTCGAGCTGGTGGCGTCGATCCTGGCCCTGCGCACGGGCGACGTTCCGCCCACGATCAACTGCGACGAGCCGATCGAGCCGGACATCAACTTCGTGCCGCACCAGGCGCAGCACCACGAGCGGATGCGGATCGCGCTGAGCAATTCGTTCGGCTTCGGCGGGCACAATGCCGTTCTCGTGGTCCGAGCGGTATGAGGGCCGCCCATCATGAATCACGGTCTTGAGCAGGAGCAGCAGGAGCAGCAGGGGCAGCAGGGGGCAAGGGCGGGGGCGGAACCGCGTCCCACCACGGTCGTCCGGCGCGGGCCGCTGAGCTGGGTGCAGGAGTGGCACTGGTTCGAGCGCACCATCCCCGCGCCGCGCCGCGTGAACCCGACGCCGAACGCCGACCACTGCCACGTACCGCCCCCGGCCACCATCGCCGACATCCGCGCGGCGCTCGCCTGGCTCACGGCCCGCCACGAGGCGCTGCGCACCACGGTCGATCCGCTCCGCCCGGTGCAGTACGTCCACCGCGCGGACTGGGCCCCGCTGCCGGTCGACTACGTCGAGGTCCCCGGCATCGGAGCCGACGCCGACGCCGATGCCGACTCGCTGGAGGCCGCCACTGCGGCACTGGCCGCCTGCCCGATCGATCCCGAGCGCCGCCCGCCCTGGCTGGCCAGGGTGCTGATCGAGGCGGGGAAGCCGCGCGCGGTCCTGGTGACCGCCCATCACCTCGTGATCGACGGGTGGGGGCTGGCGGTGCTGATCAATGAGCTGTACGGGCGGCTGTGCGGCGACGCGGCGCCGGCTCCCGCCCCCGCACATCCGCTCGACGCGGTCGCCGAGCAGCCCTTGGAGCGCGCCCGCGCGGCGGAGCGCGAGTGGCTCACGCGTCTGGCGGCCAACCCGGCCAATGTGCTGGCCCCGTTCGGCGGAACGCCGGGCGGTGGCGGCCGGCACCGGCTCCAGTACCGCTCGGCGGCCGCGTACGACGACCTCGACCGCGTCGCGCGGCGCTGCGGGGCCAGCCCGGAGGCGGTCGTGCTCGCGGCGCTGGCCCACGAGGTCGCCGCCCGTACCGGCGAACACCGCCTCCTCGCCTCCGTGGTGGTCTCCAACCGGGCGCGGGCCGCTCACCGGAGCAGCGTCGGCGTCCGGGCCCTGACGGTTCCGGTGCAGCTCGATCTCCGTCCGGGCGCGGAGTTCGGCGAGGTCGTCGACTCCGTCGTCGCCGCCTGCGCCGCGGCCTACCGGCACGGCCAGTACCGCCCCGCCGAACTGGTCGCAGCCCAGGCCCGTATGGACCGTCGCCGCGGCGTCGTGGCCGTGCCCGCCATCGAGTACAACTGCTACTCGTGGCCACGCGACTACCTGGCCCCCGTACGGAACGCCCCGCCGGACGGGTCCGTCGCCTGGATCAGCAGCGCGGCCGACGAGCCCTGCGAAACGCTCTACGTCGACCTGAGCCGCGACGCGGGCGTCGTCACCCTCGATGTCACCGTCGGGGACCATCTGCTCGACGCCGGGCAGGCCGCCGCGTTGCCCGCCCGGCTGTGCGGTCTGCTGCGCGCCCTCGCCGAGGGCGCCGCGTGCCCGGTGCCCGCACTCCCGCTCGTACCGGCCGCTCCTGGGTGGTGGCGCGCCCCGCAGGGGTGGGCGTGCTTGCCCACGGCGGAGGCCGTGTTGCGCGAGCACCCGGGCGTGCTCGACGTTTCGGTGGCACCCGGCGGGGGCGGCACCGGGGCGGGAGAAGGCGCCGCGCCGCACCTCGTCGCGTACGCGCGTGTCGCACCCGGCGTCTCCCCCGGCGACCTGCACCGCCACGTCCTGGACCGCCTCGGCGAGGAGCCCGGCCTCCTGGCCCCGGACCGATACGTGCTCTCGCTCTCGCTCTCGCCGAACGGCTCCGATCTGCCCCTCGGCCTCCCCCAAGTCGGCTGCCCCGCCGATCAGTTACGTACCGCCGTCGGTGGCGCTGAGGTACCGGCGATCCCGTCGCGCGGACCCGCTACCGACGCCGAAAGGGCGCTCGCCGCCGCCGTGGCTACGGTGGGCGGTGGCGGGCCGCCGGACGGTACCTCGGCCGATACAGAGAAGGACATACGGGACGGCGCGTGGGCCAATGCATCGGCCGGCCCCGCGGCCGTGGACATGAACCGCTGTCTCGCCGATCACGGAGTCACCCTGGCCGCCATTCCCCGGCTGCTGGCGCTGCTCCAGCGGTCCGGTCTCACCGGGATCGCGTCCGACGAGCTGGCCGGAACGGCCTCGCTCGGCCACCTCGCCGCCGCCCTGGAGCCCTTGCCGCCCCGCGCCCCTCATGGACATGGAGGAGACCTCTCACCATGACCGCGTCCCCCGCCCCCACTCCCGCCCCCGCGCCGTCCGCGGACCGGCTGGCCCCGTGGGCCTTCGCCGCCTTCGTCGAGGCGAATACGCACGACACGGCGTACCGCCCGCCGGTGGTCGACGGCCCCGTCGGCCCGACCATCGTCCGCAACGGCCGTGAACTGGTGAACTTCGCGAGCATCAGCTTCCTCGACCTGGAGCGCCACATCCCCCTCCAGCGGCATTTCGCGGAAGGGGCGCGCGCTCACGGCCTGAGCACCAGCGGTTCCCGGATGACGCAGGGGATCTGCCGCCCGCACCATGTGCTGGAGGAGACGATCGCCCGCCACACCGGCAAGGAACGGGCGATCAGCTTCGCCACGGGGCTGCTGGCCAACATCGGTTTCGTGCACGCCATGAGCAGTGCCGCGCACTTCGACACGGGCATCGAGGTACGCAATCGCGACACGGTCTTCGTCGTCGACCGGGATGTCCACTGGAGCATCTGGAAGGGCCTCGAAGGGCTCGGCTACGGCCGCCGCGTCCACGCGTTCCGCCACAATGACGTCGCCGACCTGGCGCGCGTCCTGGAGCGGCGCCGCGCCCCCAAGACCGTGGTGATCGCCGAGAGCCTGTACTCGGCCGACGGGACCATGGGGCCGATCGTGGAGATCCTCGACGAGTGCGACCGGTACGGCGCCGTCAGCATGATCGACGACGCGAACGGCTTCATGGTGTACGGGCCCGAGCACCGCCCGTACGCCCGGGAGGCGGCGGCGATCCGGGAGCGGGCCGACTTCGTCATGGTCTCCCTGTCGAAGGCCATCGGTCTGGAAGGCGGCGCGATCGCCGGGCCGGCGTCGGCCGTCGACGCCTTCGAACTGCTCTCCGGCACCTCGATGTTCACGGCCGCCATCCAGCCGCCCACCGCGTACACCGCCGAGCGCACCATCGACGTACTCGCCGGGAAGCCGGAGATCGTCGACGACTACTTGGCGCACGCCGCCCGCCTCCGCCGGCAGATGCACGAGGCCGGCACGCCGACGCTGCCGACCGAGTCGTACATGCTCTCCGTGCCGATCGGGAAGGACGCCGCCGCCCTTCAGATGCGGGAGTGGTTCGTCGAGGACGGCTATCTCGTACCCGTCTTCTCCTATCCGGCCGTCTCCCGCAATCAGGCGCTGCTGCGGTTGTTCCCGCACGCGGGCCACACGGAGGAGCAGATGGACGGGTTCCTGCGCACCCTGCTCGGCTACCGGCGGCGCCTCGGGGTCTGACGCTCGATCACCCCCCTGCCCAGCAACGCCCTGTCCAGCAGCACCCTGTCCAGAAGGGCTCGTCCCGAGAAGGAGGCACCGCGCCCGTGCTGAACGAGACGGAGATTCTGAGCGCCATCGCCGAGATCGTCGAGGAGGTCGCCGGCGTCGACGCCGCCGAGGTGACCGCCGGGAAGTCCTTCACCGACGACCTCGACATCGACTCCCTCCTGATGGTGGAGATCACCGTGCGGGTCGAGGACCGGTTCGAGGTGAAGATCCCCGATGACCGGTCCGCAGAGTTGAGGACCGTCGGCGACGCGGTGGCCTACATCGCCGACTACCGATGACCGCGAGAAGAAACGCAGTGCGCATCACGATGCGCCGGCGGGGCGGGCGGCGGCCATGAGCATCCTCGACCGCTTCCGGCTCGACGGCCGCGTCGCCGTGGTCACCGGCGCCTCCTCCGGGCTGGGTGTCGCCTTCGCCACCGCGCTGGCCGAGGCCGGCGCCGATGTCGCGCTCGGGGCGCGGCGCGCCGAGAGGCTGGCGGCCACGCGTACGGCCGTCGAGCGGCTGGGGCGCCGGGCCGTCGCCGTACGGACCGACGTCGCAAGCCCTGAGGAGTGCCGCGCGCTGGTCGACGCGGCGATAGGCGCGTTCGGGCGGGTGGACATTCTCGTCAACAACGCGGGGATCAGCAGTGAACGCCCCGCGGCGGAGGAGTCGCCGGAGGGGTTCCGCGAGGTCATCGACATCAATCTCAACGGCGCCTACTGGATGGCCCAGGCCGCGGGCGCGGTGATGCCGCCCGGCAGCGCCATCGTCAACGTCTCCAGCATCCTCGCCCTGGTCACGGGCGGTCTGCCGCAGGCCGCCTACTCGGCGTCGAAGGCCGGGCTCCTCGGGCTCACCCGCGATCTCGCCCAGCAGTGGACCCCCGGCAAGGGCATCCGCGTGAACGCCCTCGCGCCGGGGCTCTTCGCCTCCGCGATGACCGACGGCTACGCCGACGGCTATGTCGAGGCGATGCTGCCGCGGGTCCTCGCGGGCCGCGTCGGGGAGCCCGAGGAGCTGGCCGCGGCGCTGGTCTTCCTCGTCTCCGACGCGGCGTCCTACGTCACCGGCAGCACGCTGACGGTCGACGGGGGCACGCACATCGCATGACGGTCCCGCCGGCGGCGCAGGTGGCCCCGGGCGCCCGGGATGACGGGGCTCACGGCGGCGGGTTCCCGCGACGACAGAGGTCCACGACGCAGACGGCCGCCCACGAAGGTGCTCACGACAACGACGGAGGCCGACGATGACGACGGAACCGGCCGCCCATGCTCTCCCACGCGGGCCTTTCGGGGACCCGCACCTGCGCCGGCTGGTCGTGGGCCAGGGGCTGGCGGCCGTGGTGGACGCGCTGTTCCTCGTGTGGCTCACGCTCTTCGTCCTCGACCTGTCGGGGCCGGGGAGGGCCACGGGGTTCGTGCTGGTGGCGGTGGCGCTGCCGCGAGCGGCGCTGCTGCTCCCCGCGGGGGTCCTGGTCGACCGCGTCGGGCCCGCCCGTATCACGTCCGGCGCCGCCTGGCTCCGGGTCGCCGTCCTGGTCGCGCTCGGCGCCGTGACCACCCTCAGCTCACCGTCGCCGGCGACGGTCGCGCTGCTCGCCGGGCTGCTGGGCGTCGCCGATGCCGCGTACTTCCCGGCGGCTCTGGCTCTGCTGCCGGCCGTCGTGCCGACGGAACGGCTCGCGCGGGTCAACGGGCTGGTGCAGGGCGCGGAGTCGGGGGGCGATCTGATCGGTCCGGCGGTGGCGGCCGGGGCCATCGCCGTGGTCGGCTTCGACGCGACGCTCGGTGTGATCGCGGCGATGGCCGCGCTGGCCGCCCTCGCCCTGAGCACGCTCGTCCGCGTTGTACGGCGGGGTGGCGACGGCGCAGAGAACGGCACCGGCACGGGCCCGGACGACGGCGCCGGGAACGGCACGGGTCCGGACGACGCCCTCGGCGAGGAACGGCTCAGCAGTGCGCGGGCCCTCGGCGCGGGCTTGCGCTACGCCTGGCGGGAGCCCCTGGTGCGCGGGATGCTGGCGGCCGTCGCCGTGATCAACATCGCGGTGGTGGGTCCCGTGCTCGTAGGCGGCGCGGTCCTCGCCGACCAACGCCTCGGCGGCGCGGGGGCGCTGGGCGTCGTGCTCTCCGGTTTCGGCGCCGGCTCCCTGGCCGGTTCGCTGGTGGCCGGGTGGCGGCCGCCCGCTCGGCGCGGCTGGACCGTGGCCGGCGGCGTCGCGGCGATCGGCGCGGGCACGGCGGGACTCGCCGCGGCCACCCATGTCGTCGCCGCGACGGCGGTCGCCTCGCTCGTCGGCCTCGGCTCCGCGTTCCTCGGCGTGGTCATCGTGGCCACCTTGCAGGAACGCGTGCCGGAGCGGCTGTTGGGCCGCGTGCTCAGCCTCGTCGTGCTGGCCACGGTGGCGTTCGACCCGTTCTCCTACGTACTCGCCGGCGTCCTGCTCCCGTACGGCACGACGACGCTGTTCCTGGTCTGCGGCGGCGCCGTCCTGGGCTGCGCCGTCCTCGTCGCCGCGAGCCCGGCGATCCGCTCGCTGCGCTGACCGGCCGGCCCGCGTGCCCGCGCCCGTCCGTGTCCGCGCCCGTCCGTGTCCGCGTGCGTCTCCGCACCCGCGCCCGTGTCCGTTTCCCTGCCCGCGCCCGGTCAGCGACCGGCAACGCCCCGGGCGCGGCCCCTCAGTTCAGACCCTTCGTCTGCTTCTGGAGGTCCTTGAGCATGTTCATCAGGTCGACGGTCTCGTCGGCCGGCGGGGCCTGCACGGCGGCCTTGGTGCCGTAGTCGGAGTACTTCGCGGTGATGTTCATCGCGCCCTCCGACGAGTCGATCCGCACGTCCATCTTCACCGGGTAGTCGTCCCTGTTGACCCAGACGTCGAAGTCGTAGCCCTTGATGCCCGTCTTCTTCACGTTCGCGAGCAGCTTCTCGCGCTGCTCGGGCGTGAACGCGGAAAGGCTCTTCCTGGCCTTCAGCGCGTCCTCGACCGGCAGCAGGCCCTTGTAGTGCTCGGCAGGGGCGCCGTCGACTTCGCCCGGGCCCAGGTGCTGGATCTTCGGCGCGTTGAGCAGCAGCGCCAGTTGCTGGGCCGGGTCCTGGTTCATGTCTTCCATGCTCGCGGTCATCTGCTTCATGACCTGCGCGTCGCCGGCGCCCTTCGCGGCGGCCATCAGGTCGAGCTTGGCCCATTTCTTGCCGTTGAGCTCCTTGGCCGACGCCCCCATGTCGATGTACATGACGTCGCCCAGCCAGATCACGCGCGACTTGTCGGGCTGACCGGCGACGCCGCTCTTCTTGTCCGTGCTCACGACCATGTCCATGGCCATCGGGTCCCAGCCCATGACGCCGGACATCTTCGTGGTGCCGCCGCCGTCCATCGCCGCCGGTGTCGCCAGCGTCATCACGACCTTCGCGGACTTCGCCGCCGAGGTCTTCTTGTACGCCGCCGTGATCGCCTGCGCCGGTTCACGCTTCTCCGCGCCCCGCTGGGAGCCCTGGCTCCCCTTGTCGGCCTCGGCCTTGTCGGTCTTCTCGGCGCCGACGACCTTTCCCGCCTTGTCCGCCTTGCCGTCCTCGTCCGAACCGCTCTGGCAGCCCGTCACACCCGCCAGTACCGCCACCGCGGTCAGCGAGACCCCCACGCGCCGCATCGTGCTCTTCCGCATGCCCCACCCTTTTTGTCACTCAAAACCATCTATGCAACGCACCGTAATGCACTGGTCTGACATTCCACGAAGCAATTTCCCGACCAGCACCAGCCGGCACCGCTCCCCGCGGCCACCAGGTCCTCACCCGGTCGGCTGCCTGAGCACGTCGTTCGCGCTGGCCGTTGGGGTGATGCGGCGGGTGGGAGCGGCGGGGCGGCACGGCTGGGATGGCGGGGTGGCTGAGGCTGGGGCAATGGCCACTGACCGTAATGCCGTACCGAGACGCCGCTTCCTCACCGGTTGCGGGGTGGGGCTGCTCTCGCTGTCCGCCGTCGCGCGGGCTCATGCCGCGGAGGGAGCCGCGCCTCCCGTGCCGGAGCGGCCGGAACGTACCGTACGCGCCGGGGCCAAGACGCTGGCCCTCACCTTCGACGACGGGCCCAGCCCGCTGTATACGCCGCGGGTGCTGGCCGTCCTGGCCCGGCACGGCGTGCGGGCGACGTTCTTCATGCTGGGTGCCAATGTCGCGAAGTACCCCGAGACGGTGCGCCAGGTCGCCGCGGCCGGGCACGCGATCGGCAACCACAGTTGGTCGCACCCCGACCTCGGCGCGTTGCGCCCCGCGCAGGTCCGCGACCAGATCCGGCGCACCCAGAACGTCATCGGGCGGACCGCCGGCCGGAAGCCTGTGCTCTTCCGGGCGCCCGGCGGCCACTTCGCCCGCGCCGCCATGGCCGAGTGCGCCGCGCTCGGGCTGCGGCCCATCTCCTGGTCGGTCGACCCGGAGGACTGGTCCAACCCGGGCAGCCGCGTCATCGCCGACCGCGTGCTGGCCAATGCCGGTACGGGCTCGATCGTCCTCAACCACGACGGCACCCTCAGCGGGAGCGACGTCCCCGAGCACGAGGGGCTCGCGGACCGTACCCAGACGATCGAGGCGCTGAAGGTCTATCTCCCCCGCCTCAAGGCCGCCGGGTACCGCTTCACCACGCCCGACGCGCATCCAGCGGGGTGACCTCGCGGGCGGGCGGCCCGGCCCCCGCCGTCGACAGGCGAATAACGAATGACGGCATCGTGAACGACGGAAAGGCGGTACGACCATGACGGGCGCGATCCTCATCACCGGCGCGGGCACCGGGTTCGGCAAGGAGGTCGCCCTGCGCCTGGCCGCGACCGGGCACCGGGTGATCGCGGGCGTGGAGATCGCCGCCCAGATCGCCGCGGTACGGACCGAGGCACGGGAGCGCGGCGCGGAACTGCGGGTGGAGAAGCTGGACGTCACCGACCCCGGCGACCGGGAGCACGCCTGGACGTGGGATGTGAACGTACTCCTCAACAACGCGGGCATCTCCGAGGGCGGTTCGACGGTGGACATCCCCGCCGACCGGCTGCGCCGCCAGTTCGAGGTGAATGTCTTCGGCCCGATTCTGCTGACGCAGGGGTTCGCGAAGAAGATGGCCGCCCGGAACAGCGGCCGGATCGTGTTCATGTCCTCGGTCGCGGGTCTGACGGTCGACCCGTTCACGGGCGCGTACGCCGGGTCGAAACACGCCGTGGAGGCGTTCGCGGACGCTTTGGACCAGGAACTCGCCGAATTCGGCGTCACCGTCGCCACCATCAACCCCGGCCCGTTCCTCACCGGCTTCAACGACACGATGTTCGAGGCGTGGAAAACGTGGCGGGACGACCCGTCCCAACGGCTCTTCGACTACTCCGAACTCGCCTTCCCCCACGAGCAGCACGACCCCGAACCGGTCTACGCGACCACCGTCGCCGTCCTCCTCGGCGAGGACACCCGCTACCGCCACGTCCTCCCCACCCCATTGGAACCCCAGATCCGCCGCCAAATGGAAAACCAATGGCAACGCCCCCTCAACGACGGCCACCGCCCCGCCCTCGTCCAAAAAGCCCACGACCTCACCCCCGCCACCCCCGCCCGCCACTGACGACAACGGGCCCCGGCCCTATGGGGCCGGGGCCCGGGTTTCGAAAAGGGGTGGAGCGGGGTGAGGGGAGGGGGCAGAGTGGGGGCCTATGGTGACACGTTTTCCTTCTGGGCCTTTGTGTACGCGTGAATCTCTCGGCGCCGAGCTGCGCGGTGTTGGTGTTCGGGCGGGTGAGACGCTGCTGGTGCATTCGTCGCTCAGTTCGCTCGGGTGGGTTTGCGGCGGGCCCGGGGCGGTGGTGGAGGCGCTGTTGGATGTGCTGGGGGCGGCGGGGACGCTGGTGGTGCCGGCGCATTCCGGGGAGAATTCGGACCCGTCGCACTGGAGCAATCCGCCGGTTCCCGAGGAGTGGTGGCCGGCCATTCGGGCCTCGATGCCGGCGTATGACGCGCGTACCACGCCGACCTTCGGTATCGGCGTCATCCCGGAGACCGTACGCAATTGGCCGGGGGCGGTGCGCAGCGCTCATCCGCAGACCTCATTCGCCGCTATCGGACCGCTGGGTTCGGCCATCACGGACGGGCACGCGCTGGACTGCCGACTCGGGGAGCGGAGCCCATTGGCCCGGCTGGAGGAGGCGGGCGCGCGCGTTCTGCTGCTGGGAGCCGACTTCGAATCCTGTACGGCTTTCCACCTCGCCGAGTGCCGGGTTCCCGCGGCGGAGGTCGACAATTCCTTCGCGGCCATGACGCCGCTCGGACGCCGGTGGATGACCGTACGGGACACCGGCATCAGCGGGGCGCGCTTCGACGAACTCGGCGCGGACTTCGAGAAGGAACGGCCGGTGATCAGGGGCACGGTCGGCGCGGCCGAGGCCCGGCTGTTTCCGCTGGCCGACGCCGTGGCGTACGCCCGGACCTGGATCACGCGCCACCGGCCGTACGTGCCCGAGCCCTGAAAAGGCCCCGGCCCGCCCCGGCGCCTACGATGGCGCCATGGCCCCGTTCCTGATCGAGCGCCGCAGCCGCCTGCCGGTGGACGAGGCTTGGCGGCGGCTCACCCACTGGGAACGGCACGCCGTGTCCGTACCGCTCACCCGCATCACCGTGACCACCCCGCCGCCGAGCGGCACCGGCACCCGGTTCACCGCCCGTACCCGCCTCGGCCCCCTCGCCCTCGACGACCCCATGGAGGTCGTCCGCTGGCAGCCGCCCACCGGGCACGGCCCGGGCCGCTGCCGGCTGGAGAAGCGAGGCAGGGCGATCACCGGCTGGGCCGAGATCGAGGTGTACGGGCACGGGGCCGGCTCACGCGCCCGCTGGACCGAAGAGCTGCGCATCCGCGGCGTGCCGCGCGTCTTCGATCCCCTGACCGCCTGGGCCGGGCGGCTCGTCTTCGGGAGGGCTCTGCGCCGGCTGCTCGACGGCTGAAGGAGGCGGCGGCTCCCGCCGCCCCCTTCCCCGTACGTGCGTACCGCTCAGAGCCTGTGTCATATCCCTGGTCGGATCAGCGCACGGCGTCTGGTGCGTGCGATCGCAAGGCGCCGGAAGGTCCTCGAGTGGGGCCTCCCCTGCTTGAGCGGAGCCGAGAGCTCGGGGAAGGAGCTACTAGGGCATTTCGGCAACGCCGCCGGGGGCACCTCCCAGCGGTAGCTGGGGGAGTGCGTGCCAGGCGTCGGGCGCCCGGCCAGGGATATGACCTCCGGCATCCACGCCATCGCCGCCCGGAAGTGCTCCGAGTTGACGTGCTTCTCGCCCGCCTCGCTGTCCTTGAACGCCTCCAGGAGGACGAACTGGTTCGGGTCCTCCACGCTCTGCGACCACTCGAAGAACACGTTCCCCGGCTCCGCCCGGGTGGCGCGGGTGAACCCCTCGACGCGCGGCAGCCACTCCTCGGCGTACTCGGGGCGGACGGTGAACTTGACGTTGATGAGGATCATGGCGCTGCTCCTTCGCTGCTCGGCGGGCCGGCCGCCGGGTCGAATGGGAAGCCCCCAGCGTGCCGGGTACGGTACCGGGCCCGGAAGCGCGGACCCCGCCGATTCCGGCCCTGCCGGAAAACCCGCCGCTTTCGGGCGCCGCCGGACGGCTCCGCCGGGCTCTGCCGCGGCAGTGACGGCAGCCGCGACGGGCTGCGGTCGGCGCCCGCCGATCGGGCGGTGCCACAGCCGGTCCCGGCCGGGCGCCCCCTCAGCTCAGCGCCGTCGCCCTCGCCCGCAAGTGGTCGTGGAGGCCGCCGTGCGGCTCCGCCGGCGGCAGCCACTCCTTGCGGAGCTTGGCCACGCACGTGTAGTTGCTGTCGCAGACGTTGGCGAGCGGGGATTCGACGGCTTGTGTCACGACCTGGTAGGCGTCCAGTTCGCTCAGGCCGTAGTCCCGCGCGAGCCACTGGATCAGATCGAGCTGGGAGATGCGGAAGGCGTCCTCCAGGGGGCGCGCGGAACCCGTCGAGATGATGTGGGTGTCCGACTCCAGGCGCGGCCAGGGGGTGGCGACGCCCTTGAGCAGCTCCACGATGACGACGCTGTGCATCGCCGTCTCGACCGCCACCCCGCACGTCTCCCCCTCGCCCTGGCGGGCGTGGCCGTCGCCCAGGCTGAAGAGGGCGCCTTCGACGTTGACGCCGAGGTAGCAGGTGACGCCCGCGCGCATCTCGGGCGTGTCCATGTTGCCGCCGTGGGCGTCCGGGACCAGGGCGGAGCGCACCTCCAGATTCGCGGGTGCGACGCCGACCGTGCCGTGCATGGGGTCCATGGGGAGGGTGAGCTCCAGCTCGCTGTCGCGGGCCGTGAAGCGGCACTGGCGGCGCTCGCGGTCCAACTGCCAGATCCAGACGGCCTCGGGGAGCGGCGGGTGCAGGGCGGCGGTGGCGTGGGTGGCCGTCAGGGCGCCGAAGAGCGGCACGGTGGTGGAGGCGGCCCAGTCGCGGCGGGGCTCGATGGAGACGAAGTGCACGGCGAGGGTGTCGCCGGGCTCCGCGCCCTCCACGTAGAACGGCCCGGTCTGCGGGTTGACGAACGGGAACTCGCAGACCTCCGAGACCAGGTCTTTGTCCGTCCGTACCCGGCCGCCGAAGCAGTCCTCGGTGAAGACGTCGAGCACGGTGCCGGGCGCGATGCGGGCCACCGGCGCGGCGCCGCCGAACGTCCAGGCGTAGTCCTGTTCGCCGGGCCGGACGGTCACGATTCGGGGGTCTGCGACGGGGTCGTTCATACGGGCTCCTGGTCACGGTGTGCGGGGCCGGCGGGAGGGACCGGGACGGACGGGAGCGTCGCAGGGGCATCGCATGGGTTACGCCTCCGCCTCACGCCGCTCCTGCCCCTTCTGTCGCTCTCGCCCCTCTTGTCTGTCTGTTCCCTCTGTCTTCCCCCGTTCATCTACGCACCAAGAGCGTATGGAGGCAGCACCGGTTGCGGAAGACGCCGTACTCCTCCCGGCCCATGCCCGGCATCACGCGGCGGCCGGGGCCGGGTACGCGCCGCTCAGCAGGCGGCCCGCGTCGGGAACCACCGTCGGCAGGCCCAGCTCGGTGAGGACGCGGTGGACCGTGGCCGTCGCCGCGGAGAGGACCGGCAGCCCCGAGGCGTCCTCCACATACTGGATGGCCGACAGCGAGGGCATCTGCACACATGCGGAGAGGACGATCGCGTCGGCCCCGGTCAGGTCCAGGCGCCGCCAGTGCTCGCGCAGCGCGTCCGGGTCGAGGCGGGCCACCGCGAGGTTGTCGGGGACCTCCAGGCTCAGCGCGTCCACGACCTCGGTCCCGGCGTCCTCCAGATAGCCGGTGACCATGGCGGTGAGGTCCTTCATGTACGGGGTGACGACGGCGACCCGACGCGCGCCGAGGGCCGCGATGCCGCTCAGCAGAGCCCCCGCGCTGGAGACGACCGGGGCCTCGGAGCCCTGCCCCCGCAGCGCAGCCGTGATCTCGGCCTCCGCCGCACAGTGGTGGCCGGGGCCCTGCGCCATGATCGCCACCAGGCAGGCGGAGGCGACGACGTCGGGACGGGCATCGGCGAGTTCGAGGGCGGCGCGTTCCGTCTGGGCGTTCATATCGCGTAGCTGCTCGGGGGTCACGCGCCGCATCCGGGTGCGGCTGCTGTGGAAGACGAAGTGGTCGTCCGGCCGTACGCTCTCGCGGGACCGCAGCATCCGCGGCAGCTCGGTCTCCATGGTGAGGTTGGAACTGGGCACGATCATGCCTATGTGATGGGTCGTCATTCTTCTTTCCTGGCTCGCGCGGGAAGGGCGTCAGTCATCGGAGCTGCCGGGCGCGCTCCCGGCGCGGCCGGCGACGCGGGTGAGGGCTTCCCGCAGCAGGTTCAACGCGGCCGGCGGGTTGTCCCAGAAGACCATGTGCCCCGCGTCCGGCACCGGCGTCATACGCGCAGCGGGGTGACTGGCCGTCAACTCCTTTACACCTTCCGGCGTCACCACGGGGCTCTGCTCCCCGTACAGCAGCTCCACCGGGGACGGGACACGGGGCCACCAGTCGAAGAAGTCCTCCGACTCGAACCCCCGGTGGGTGTCCGCGATCGCCCGCTCCCCGCAGCTCGCCAGCCAACGGGCCCTCAACTCCTGTTCCCGGCGCGGCCACCGAGGCCATGAACGGGCCACTTCGTCGGCGTCCGTGCCCCGTAGGGCCTGTTCCAACTGGCCGAGGAAGGCGGCGAGCGAGGTGGGGTACGGATCGCGGCCGGGGCCGCTCAGCGGCGGATCGACGGCGACGACGCCGGCGACCGGCGCCACGCCGCGTACAGCGGTCACCGCGGCGATCCGCGCCCCCATCGAGTGGCCGAGGAGCAGCGGGCGGTCCAGGCCGAGCCCGACGATGACGGCTTCGGCGTCCCGCGCGTACGCCTGAAGGTCGTACGCGTCCCCGTCACCGCCGTCGGAGAGGCCGCGGCCCCGTACGTCGAGGACTACGGGCCGTACCTGGCCCGTCAGTCCGCGGGCGACGAAGTCCATCGTGATCGCGGGGCTGGTGATGCCGGGCAGGACGAGCAGCGGCACGCCGTCGCCGCCGTAGTCGAGTACGTGCAGGCGCAGCGCGCCGGAGCGGACCCAGCGGCTGGTGGCCGGGGCATCGGCGAGGTCGGCGAGTGCGGGTTGGCCGAGGGAGCGTGACGGCAAGACGGGCTTCCTCCTGATGATGGCGGGTCAATCGCTGAGCCGGCGGGGCGTCAGGGCGCTCACGTGGCAGGCGATTCGGAGAGTCGGCTGAGGTAGGCGAGCGCGTCGGACAGGCCGATGACGTCCCCGTACTTCGCGTCGATGTCGAACAGCGCGGCCTCGTGCGGGCCTTGGGCCCGGTCGCCCGCGCACTCGCGCGGCACCAGCACGGGGAAGCCGCTCTGCACGGCGTCGACGGCGCTCGCCCGCAGGCAGCCGCTGGTCGTGGCCCCGCACAGCAGGACCGTGTCGCGGCCGAGCGCGACGAGGTTCGCGGCCAGCGAGGTGCCGAAGAACGCGGAGGCGCCCTTCTTCACCACCAGGACGTCCTCGGGCGCGCGGGGCAGCCGCGGGTCGAGGGCGACCGCCTCGCTGCCCTCGGTCAGTACGCGCAGGCCAGGGGCCTTGTCGAGCCAGGTGACGGTGCGGCCCTCGGCCTCGGCCGGGGTGTAGGCGATCGCGGTGTAGAGGACCGGCGCGCCGGCCGCGCGGGCGGCCCGTACGAGCGTGGCGGTCGCCTCCACCACGTCGGTGAGGTCGGCGCCGCACGCGAAGCGGTCCTCGGTGAACCCGCGGGTGAGGTCCACGACGACGAGGGCGGGGCGGCTGCCGCGCCGTATGGGGGTCCCGAAGCCGGCGCGCGCGTACGTACGGTCGGTCTCCGGTCCGTACCGTCCGCTGCCGCCCGTCATCGCGGGCCCCCGGCGGCGCGGCAGCAGTGCTTCTCGCGGGTCAGGGCGCGGCCGAGGAGCCAGCCTTCGAAGAGGCCGAAGGCGAAGGCCGCGGCGGGCGGCCCGTACTTGGCCAGGGCGGGGCCGACGATCATCGAGAACCCGTTCAGCTCGCTCTGCCCGGCGAGGACCGGCTGCCGCTGCGGCGCGGAGGCCCCGGCGGCGGCAGCATCGGCGGCGGCGACGGCGGCAGTGGCGGCGGGCACGGCCCGCGGCGCACCGGCCGCCGCCGGGGCCTCCGTGCCGCCCGCCGCGCGGTCCTGGTCGAGCAGCGTGCCGAGGTTCTGGGCGAACTGTTCGAGGATCTTGCCCGAGACCGTGGCCACCGCGCCCTTGCCGAACTGGGCGATCTTGCCGCGGATGACCAGGTCCGTGGTCAGCTCCAGCCGTGCCCCCTCGGGGGCCTCGGTGACGGCGAGGGCGACGAGCGCCTCGGCGTCGCCGCTGCCGTGGGTGTCGGCCCCGCGGGCCTGGACGCGCAGCCGGCGCGCGGCGGGGTCGCTCTCCAGGAAGCGGACGGTGCCCGCGTACGCGGCGGTGATCGGGCCGACCTTCACCCGCACCCTGCCCTGCCAGGCGTCGCCGTCGCGGCCGTCAAGAGCGGCGCCCGGCATGCAGGAGGCGACCCGTGCGACGTCGTTGACGAGGGCGAACACCTCGTCGGGGGCCGCCTTCACCGGCACCGTGTGGTTCAGTTGCATGGATTCTCCTTCCGCCGCCCGACGGCGGCGCGGTGGCGCGGTGGTCAGTCGTCCTGTGCGGGGGCGAGAGCGGTGGGCGCCACCCGACGGCGGGCGGCGGCGCAGTCGTCGATGGCCTCGACGATGGTCTGGTAGCCGGTGCAGCGGCACAGGTTGGCGGCGACGACCTCGCGGATCTCCTCCTTGGTCGCGTCGGGCCGCTCGGCGAGGAACCCCTCCGCGAGCATCAGGAACCCGGGTGTGCAGAAGCCGCACTGCAGGGCGTGGTGCGCGCTGAACGCCTGTTGCAGGTCGCTCAGTTCGCGGCCGTCGGACAGCGACTCGACGGTGCGGACGCGCGCGCCCTCGGCCTGGGCGGCGAACATCAGGCACGACCGTACGGGCGCGTCGTCGAGCAGCACCGTGCACGCGCCGCAGATGCCGTGTTCGCAGCCGACGTGGGTGCCGGTGATCCCCAGGTCGTGGCGGAGCGCGTCGGCGAGGGTGCGGCGGGGCTCGGTGAGGATCTCGTACTGCTCGCCGTTCACGTGCAGGCCGATGAGCTGCTGGTGGTGCGGGTGGTGGGTGGTATCGCTCATCGGGTGCGCTCCAGGCGGGTGTATTCCGGTCGAGGCGATGCCGTCGCGGTCCGCTCCAGGGCGCGGGCGACCGTCTCGGGGGTGACGGGGGTGGAGTCGAGTTCGACGCCGGTGGGCAGCAGGGCGTCGTTGACGGCGTTGAGCACGGCGGCGGGCGCCCCGATGGTGCCGCCCTCGCCCGCGCCCTTGGCCCCGGTCTCGGTGAAGGCGCAGGGCGTCTCCAGGTGCGCGACGGTGATGTTCGGGATCTCGTGGGCGGTGGGGACCTTGTAGTCCATGAAGCTGGTGGCGGAGGGTTCGCCCTGGTCGTCGTAGGTGATCTGCTCGAAGAGGACGCCGGCGATGCCCTGGGCGATGCCGCCGCGCGCCTGGCCCTCGACGACCTTCGGGTTGATGGCCACGCCGCAGTCCTCGACGCAGGCGTAGCGCAGGATCTCCACCTGTCCGGTGCCTTCGTGGAGTTCGACGACGACGCCGTGGGCGGCGTTGGAGAAGGTGCCGTCGTTGAAGACGTCGAAGGTGGCGGTGGCGCTGAGGCCGGGTTCCAGGCCCTTGGGGAGCAGGTGCGCCTTGAGGTAGGCGATGTCGGCGAGCTGTTCGTACGTGAAGTACTGCGCCTGGTCGCCGCGGCGCCGTACGAGCCCCCGGCCCAGTTCCGTCTCCTCCGTCGGAACGCCCCACCGGGCCGCGGCGAGGTGGCGGAGCTTGGTGCCCAGCTTGGCCGCGGCGAGGCGGACGGCGCTGCCGCCGACGGCGATGGAGCGGCTGGCGAAGGTGCCCCAGCCGTAGCCGACGCGGTCGGTGTCGCCCTGGTGGATGCGGACCTTGGCGAGGTCGAGGCCGAGCTGGTCGGCGGCGATCTGGGCCATGGTGGTCTCGTGGCTCTGGCCGTGGCTCATGGTGCCGGTGGTGACGACGAGGGCGCCGCTGGTGTCCATGCGGGCCTCGGCGATGTCGTAGCCGGGCACGACCTCCATCTTGCGCTGGGCGAAGGCCGTGGAGCCGTAGCCGGTGCGTTCGCTGAAGCAGGAGTAGCCGATGCCCAGGTGGCGGCCCTCGGCGGTGGCGGCGGCGCGCCGCTCGTACCAGCCTTCGTCGCGCAGGGTCCGTTCGCACAGGTCCAGGGCCTCGCGGTACGAGCCGGGGTCGTAGGTGATGTTGTTGACGCCGGTATAGGGGAACTCGGTGATGAGGTTGCGGCGGCGCAGTTCCACGGCGTCGACGCCCAGCTCGCGGGCGGCCCGTTCGAAGAGCCGTTCCATCACCATCACGTACTGGGGGCGGCTCACGCCCCGGTAGGGGGCGGAGGGGGCCTTGTTGGTGGTGATGGCGCGGGCCCGGACCCGGTAGGCGGGCACCTTGTAGACGCCGGGCATCTCGGCGGAGGCCATCAGGGGCTCGATGCCGGCGGTGAAGGGGAAGCAGGAGTAGGCGCCCATGTCGCAGACGATGTCGGCGTCGAGGGCCAGGACGCGCCCGTCGGCGTCGAAGGCGGCGCGGGCCTCGTAGTGCTGTTCGCGGGCGAGGAAGGAGGCGGTGAGCGCGTCCTTGCGGTCCTCGGTCCACTTGACGGGGCGGTCGAGGCGCAGGGCCGCCGCGGCGGTGGCGATCTCCTCGCGGCCGACGACGCACTTCTGGCCGAAGCCGCCGCCCATGTCGGGGACCACGACGCGTACGGACCGCTCGTCCAGCCGGAGGCAACGGGCCGTCACCGTCCTTACCTGGTGCGGGGTCTGACTGGACGTCTGGAGCAGGAGCTGTTCCTCGCGGTCGTCCCAGCTCGCGACGGCGCCGCGGGTCTCCAGGGGCAGGGCGTTCTGCCGGCCGGTGCGGGCCTCGACGGCGACGACGCAGGGGGCCTCGGCGAAGACCGTGTCGATGCCCTCGGTCGCGAACATCGACACGTCGACCAGGGTGTTGCCCGGCGCCTCGTCGTGCACGAGGGGCGCGCCGGGGGCGAGGGCGTCGGCCTCGCGGGTGACGGGCGGGCGGGGCTCGTACGTCACCTTCGCGGCCTCCAGGCCGTCCTCGGCCGCGTACGGGTCGCGGGCCACGACGATCGCCAGCGGCTCGCCCGCGTAGCGGACCCGGTCGCGGGCGAGCACGGGCATGTCGGTGGGCACGTACTCCGAGCGCGGACGGTCCAGGCGTGCCGTGATGTCGCCGAGGTCGAGGTCGGCTGCGGTGAACGCCGCTACGACGCCCGGCACTTGGCGCACGCCGTCGAGGTCGATGGCGGTGACGGTGGCGTGGGCCATGGTGCTGCGGACGAACTGCGCGTACAGCATGCCGGGCAGATGGATGTCGTCGGTGAACCGGCCGCGACCGGTGAGCAGCCGCGGGTCCTCGCGACGCCCCACGGACGCGCCGATCCAGGGGCGGGAAGGAGCGGAACCGTGCGCTTCGCCGCTCGTGGCGTCGTACGGGGCCGGGGTGCGGGCTTCGCCGCTCGTGGCGTCGTACGGCCCCGGGGTGCGGGCTTCGCCGTTCACCGGGCCATCGCCTCCTCGCAGGCACGGGTGACAAGGGTGCGGGTCAGGGTTCTGCGGTAGTGGGCGCTGCCGTTCGCGTCGTCGGGCGGGTCGATGGCGGCGGCCGCCGCCTCCGCGCAGCGGGCGAACGTCTCGGGGCCGGGCGGCGCGCCGGACCCCAGGGCTTCCTCGGCCTCGGGTACGCGCACGGGCAGCGCGTCGACGCCGCCGAGGGCGACGCGGCCGCCGCGGAGGGCGCCGTCGTCGGCGAGGTCCAGGGACACGGCGGCGGAGACGGTGGCGAAGTCCCCTTGGCGTTCGGCGAATTCGGTGAGGGCGGCGTGCGGCGCGGGGCGGGGGAAGGTGATCTCGGTGAGCATCTCGTGGGGTTCCAGGGCGGTGGTGTAGTAGCCGTGGAAGAAGTCCCGTGCGGCGATGCGGCGCCGGCCGCCTGGCCCGCGGGCGGTGAGTTCGGCGTCGAGGAGGGTGGCGAGCAGGCACCACTCGGCGGTGGCGTCGGCGTGGGCGAGGCTGCCGCCGACGGTGCCGCGGGTCCGGATGGGCAGGTGCCCGATCCAGCGCATGGCGTCGCGGATGACGGCGTGGCCGGGGCCGAGGCGGTCCGGGGGCGCGGTGTGCACGGCGTGGTGGGTGGCCAGGGCACCGACGCGCAGGGCGCCGCCGGCGTCGGTGCGCAGGTGGTCGAGGCCGTCGATGCCGCCGATGTCGATGAGGTGACGCGGCCGGGCCAGCCGGAAGTTCATCATGGCGACCAGGCTCTGGCCGCCGGCGATGAGCTTCGCCTCGTCACCGAGTTCGGCGAGCAGGCGGGTGGCGCCGTCGACGTCGCGCGCGCGGTGGTAGGTGAACGCGGCGGGCTTCATGGTCCTCCTCTACGTGCTGGTGGGGCGTTCCGCGCGGGGTCGGACGGGCCGGGGCGACGGATCGGCGTGCGGTGCGGCGGGCGGTGCGCGGGGCGCCGTACGGGCTCAGGGGGGAGTGTGGCCCGTACGACGCCCCTGTCCAGGGGCGGGGCCGGTGCGGCGCGGCGCCGCGTGCGAACGGGCGTCAGCGGGCGAACGGGTAGGAGAACGCGCCCAGGTCGGGGGTGGCGAGCGGGGAACCGCTCCACAGCCAGTCGTAGGACACGTCCGACTCCCCCTCGAAGCTGCGCAGCCGGGCGTCCCGCTCCTCCTGGAGCGGCCCGTCCGGGTAGTGGTAGAAGGTCTTGTTGCGCAGCGAGGCGTCCTGCACCATCCCGGCGTGGGTGGCGCGCCGGTTCACATAGCGGCGCAGCGCCCCTTCGATGCCACTCGCGGTGACGGCGCCGAGTTCCTCGGCGAGTACGGCGGCGTCCTCCATGGCCTGGGACGCGCCTTGGGCCTGGTAGGGCAGCATGGCGTGGCAGGCGTCGCCGAGCAGGGCGACGTTGCCGTCCATCCAGACGGGGTCGCGGCGGCGGTAGTAGAGGGCGAAGCGGGAGACGTCGTCCTTGGCCTTGGAGAGCATCGCGGGCACCCGGTCGTCCCAGCCGGGGAACGCGGCGGCCAGTTCGCCGGGGGCGGCGGGCGCGCTCCAGCGTTCGGCGACGTCGTCGGTGCAGGGCACGCAGGCGACGACGTTCAGATACTGGCCGCCGCGGATCATGTAGTGGACGAGGTGCCGGTCGGGCCCGTACCAGATGGTGCTCTGGTAGCGGTCGACGAGCCAGCGGGTGGCGGGGTCGGCGGCGATCAGGTCGCCGGGGATCAGGGCGCGGTAGGCCATCTCGCCGGAGAAGACGAGGGTGTCCTCGGCGCCCATCAGGTCGCGGACGCGGGAGCGCACGCCGTCGGCGCCGATGAGGGCGTCCGCGGGGTGGCAGGCGCCGTCCTCGGTGACGGCGGTGGGCCGGCGGGGGTCGGTGCGGTCGAGGCCGACGACCTTGCTGTCGGTCAGCAGCCGGACGGCGGGCCCGGGGCCGTCGGGGTCGGTGCAGCCGTCCATGATGACGCGGTGCAGGTCGGCGCGGTGGTAGTGCCAGTAGGGGGCGTTGTAGGTGTCCTTGCAGTGGTCGCCGAGCGAGGTGAGGGCGACGATCCTGCCGTCCTTCCAGCGCCGCCGGACCTGGTCCTGGGGTTCGGTGTGGATGGCTTCGAGCTGGTGGCGCAGGCCGAGGGAGAGCAGGACGCGGCTGGCGTTGGGGGCGGTCTGGATGCCCGCGCCGACCTCGCCGAGCCGGCCGGCCTGTTCGAGCACGGTGACGCGGATGCCGCGGTGGCGCAGGGCGAGGGCGGCGGTGAGGCCGCCGAGTCCGCCGCCGACGACGGTGACTTCGTACGACTGGCTGGGCGCCAAGTCTCCTCCAGGGCGGTACGGGGTGGGGCTCGCGGTACGCGGCGGCGGGGCCGGGCGAGCGGGGAAGGGCCGGGCGAGCGGGGGCGGTTGGGAGCGGGGGCCGAGGCGGGGGCCGCGGTGGGGGCCGGTGGCGGTCAGCGGTCGGCGAGCACGCCGTCCGTCACGGTCTCGGTGCCGTCGACGGAGACGGTGCAGCCGCGCATCGCGATGTCCAGATGCGCGTACGACTCGCGGCCGAGCACGGGGTGCGGGCCGGTGGACCACAGGAAGTTCCCCGCGAAGGCGCGGGCGTCCATGCCCATCAAGTCGCCCTTGCCGTACAGGGCGGTGGCGAACCAGTCGGCGCCGCGCATCAGCCCCCACCCCATGTGGGAGAGGCTGCGCGCCCACTGGTCGTCGGCGTCCTCGAAGAAGGTCGTGAGCAGTTTCGCCTCCGCGCCGCCGGTGACGTCCTCGATGTGGCCGTCGCGGACTTCGAGGGTGACGGGTTCGCGCACGTACTCCTTGAAGGGCAGCAGGATGTCGCCCTCGGCCAGCACGATCCGCCCGTTGGAGATCTCCGGCCAGCACAGCACCATCGTGCTGGGCCAGTGGTCCCAGCGGCCGGGGTCGTCGGCGTAGCCGCACTGGAACTCCGGCCGGGAGCCCTCCAGCCGGACGCTCAGATCGGTGCCGGCGCGGGAGGTGACCCGCATGTCGGCGGACCGCTTCAGCAGGTCGGCGGCCTGGAGGCAGCGGTCCTTGTCGCCGTCCTGGGGAAGGTTGCGGATCAGTACGTCGGGGGCGTCGCAGACGAAGACGATGCGGGTGCCGGCCCGCAGGATCTCCTGCTGTACGGGCGCGTGGATGAACCCCTCCTGGGTCAGGTCGACCACGAGGTCCGCGGATTTCAGCAGGTCCTGGGCGGTGGTGTCGGTGAGCACGGAGGTGAGGCCGGGGCCGGCGCCGGTGTGGGTGCTGGGGATCGGGGCCGGGCTGCCGCCGGGGACGGTCGCGGAGATGACGTGGGCGCCGCACGCCTTGGCGGCGCCGAAGGCCGCGGCGACGTAATCGCCCCGGCTGGCCGGCTCGGAGAGGACGACCACGTGTTCACCGGGGCGTACCCGGCACATCGTCAGTTCGCGGGTGAAGGCGTCCAGCAGGTCGACGGATGAGAGGTCGAACACGGTGTGTCCTCCAGGAGTCGTCTCGGAGTACGGGGCTTCGGGCCGCGGCGCGAGGGGCCTGCGGGCAGCCCGGACAGCTCGCCGCGCACCCAGCCTGAGCAGCGGAAACGCGGGTGGGGTCGACGTCCCGACAGAGATAATCCGAACACGTACTAACCCGTTGGGGCAAGGGCCCCGGCAGCCTTCCGCGCCGCTCGCGCACCGCCCGCCTCCCCCGCCGGACTCCGCCCCGACGGCCGCGCGGGCCACGTCTTGCCAGCTCAGACGGCGCGGCGGGGAGCGGCAGGTGCGGCGGCCATGGGGTCGATGAGACGGCGGTGAATTTTCCGGACACGTCCGGCTGTTGGGGTGCTGCCGGGGTGCCGGGGCGCTACTGGTGTGCTCGGGCGCTGGGGGGACGTACGCGGTGGCTTACGGGCGTGATGGCGGCCGGGCCGCCTCGCGGACGCTCGTTCCGGCTCTCGCCGACACGCGCCGGCGAGCGCCGGTCGCCCGCCGTTCCCGAAGGGTTAATGCGCACGCCCCCGGGCACGCACACTGGAAGGTCCTCGGAACGGTCCTCGGGACGGCCCCCCGGGACGGCCCCTGGCCGGACCTCGGGGACGGACCTCGGCGTGGGGCGGGTGATCCGCGTGTTCGACAGGCTCCGGAAACGGATCGAGGCGGCCTGGACGCTGCCCGGGACCGTGCACCCGGTCGGCAGGCAGCGCAACCTCTTCGAGGCGGCGGCGACATATGTGGCCGCGTGCGCCGAGAACGACGAGCAGCGGAGTTCGGAGGCGGCGCGCTGGGTGACGCCGGAGGCGCTGACCTTCGGGGTGAACGAGCTCGCCTGCCGTGCGGTCATCGCGCTGGCGCGCGAGCGCGACGAGTCGCCGTACACGGTGGCCCGCTCACTGCTGGGCCTGCCCGCCGCCTGACACCGGCACGGGCCGCCACGGACCGACACGGACGAAGAACAGGGGGGCACCGGGGCGGCCCCGGGCGCCTCCCCCTCATGACCTGGGCGCGCGGCGCACGCCCGTAGACGGCTCCGTATGTCTACAGAAGACGTCTGTCTACAGAAGACGTCCGTAGAGGCTCAGGGCCGGGGACGCGGGCGCGGGGCGCGCGGGCGTCAGCGGCCCAGTTCCTTGCGCGAGACCCGCTTGAGCCGGCGTCGCTGGGAGGGGTCGAGCAGCAGATACGCGCCGACCGGGACCCCGACCATCACCAGCACCGCCGCCCAGAAGGGCAGCAGCCACAACAGGATCACTCCTACGGCCACACCGCCGACGGCGACTTTCGCCCTGTTCGTCATCTTTTCCGCCTCCTCCTGCGGCGACTGCCGCTTTCGTCTCCTTGCAACGTCCGCCGGGCGCGCCCGGTTCCTCAGCCGGTCCGCAGCGGCGCCCCCACCTCGTGCATGTGGCGCAGCGCCTGCCCGTAGGAGTCGATGAGTCCAGTCTCCGTGTACGGGAGCCCCAGCGCACGGCAGTGGTGGCGGACCAGGGGCTGGGCGAGCCGCAGGTGGGGGCGGGGCAGGCTGGGGAAGAGGTGGTGCTCGATCTGGTAGTTCAGGCCGCCCAGGAACCAGTCGGTGAGCAGCGCGCCGCGCACGTTGCGCGAGGTGAGGACCTGGCGGCGCAGGTGGCCCCAGCGCTCGCCGTCCGGGTCGGGCATCTCCATGCCCTTGTGGTTGGGCGCGAAGGCCAGGCCGAGGTGGAGCCCGAAGAACGCGTGGTGCGTGAGGGCGAAGGCCGCGGCCATCCCCGGCGTCATGCAGGACAGGAGCAGCGCGCAGTAGCCGGCGTAGTGCAGGGCCAGCAGGGCGCCCTCGACGGCCCGCTCGCCCGGCCGCTGCCGCCGCAGGTCCTGGATGCTGGAGACCTTCAGCGCGATGCCTTCGAGGAGCAGCATCGGGATGAAGAGCCAGGCCTGGTTGCGGGTGAGCCAGCGCGCGAAACCCGCGCGCTCGGCCGCCTGCCGCTGGGTCCACACGAGCGCGCCGACGCCGACGTCGGGGTCCTTGTCCACGTGGTTGGGGTTGGCGTGGTGGCGGTTGTGCTTGTCGTTCCACCAGCCGACGCTCATGCCGAGCAGCAGATTGCCGTGGACGAGCCCGAGGACGCGGTTGGCGCGGCGGGAGGCGGCTATCTGGGAGTGTCCGCTGTCGTGTCCGATGAAGGCGGTACGGGCCCAGAAGACGGCGGCGAGGGGCGCGAGGAGCAGCGTCCACCAGGAGCCGTCGAGGAGGACGAGCCCGGCGGCGATGGCGGCCAGGGCGAGGAGGTTCACGGTGATGCCCGCCGCGTACCAGCCCCGGCGCCGTTCGAGGAGGCCCTGTTCCCGGACCTGGCGCAGGAGCGGCGCGAAGTCGCTGCCCGCCGATGGTTCGCCGCCCGCTGCTGGTTCGGCGAGGACGGCGCTTGACTGGGGCATGAGGTCTCCGGGGCTCGGTCTGGCTGACCTCATGAACGTATGGTTCGGGCCGTGGCCGAACCATGGCGTCACCACCCGGCCCCACCTGGGGGCAACCCCCGGCCGGGACAGGGGGGTTGCCTACACCATGGACGCGACTCGCACGCGCACAGTGATGCGGGCCACATGAAATTCCCTAGGTGCGCGGCGATTGCCGAGGTAGCATTCGCGGGCTTTACTCCAGGTAGTCAAATTTGAGGAATGCGTCGACACCGTGACAGCTCCCTCTGCTCGCTCCCATCCCTCCAGCACGTCCGCATCGCCTCCACCGTCCTCCGCCGAGCTCGCCCGGCTCGCCCACCGCTCGGCCGTCTTCCTCCCCGGCGACCCGGCGCGCACCGGACGCGTCGCCTTCTGGCACCCCGACGAGGAGCCGCCCGCGGGGCTCGGCCCCGTCGAGGAGCTGACCGTCGTGGTGCCCGAGGGGACGGGCATCGCGGTCGTGCCCGTACAGGCCCTCCTGCTGCCCGTACGCGACGCCCTGCCGGCCCTCACCCGAGCCCGTACGGCGCGGGCCGACGAGGCGGCGGCCTTCTGGGGCGCGGCGGCCGTGCTGGCGCTCCAGCTCGCCGCGCGGGGCCGGCTGCTGCCGGGCCTGTCCGCCACCGACCACGACGCGTGGCGGGTGGGGCCGCTCGCCCCGGAGGACCTGCGGCGTATCCGTGAGCTGGCCGCCGCGATGCCGCCCGCCGCGCACGCCGCGCCGCTCCCGGACACCGACCCTCCGCTGCTGCCGGAGCCCGAGCCGCTGCTGCGCGCGTTCCTCGACGCGGTCGCCGACGGGCTGCCGCGCTCCCCCGCCGCGGCCCTCGCGGCGGGCGGCCCCGCGTTCGCCGCCGACGAGCCGACGCGCCTGCCCGAGCAGCGCGCCTGGGCCGCCGGCGTCGCCGCCGGGCACGACGAGGGCGTACGGCTGTCGCTGCGCGTCGAGGCCCGCGAAGTGCCCGTGGAGCACGTCGCAGTCCCGGTGGAGAACGCCGAAACCCCCGAGGAGTACGTCGAGGACGCCGTTGGAGGGGGCGCGGCGGTACGGCTCCGGCTGCGCGCCGTCCTCCAGGTGCACAGCCTCACCGACCCGGCCCTCGTCGCGGACGCCGTCGACGTCTGGTCCGGCGCCGGTGCCGCGGCGGGCTTCGGGCCGCGCGCCCGGATGGACGCCCTCCTCGCGCTGCGCCGCGCCGCCCGCGCCTGGCCCGCGCTGGGCCCGCTGCTGTCCGCCGCGGTCCCCGACGCGCTCGACCTCGCCGACGACGAGGTGGCCGAACTGCTCGGCGCCGCCTCCCGGTCGCTGGGCGCGGCGGGCGTACAGGTGCACTGGCCGAAGGAGTTGGCCCGCGGCCTCACCACACACGCCGTCATCGGGCCGCCGCCCGACGGGTTCGACCCGTCCGGCAGCGGATCAGGTGGCGGCCTTGACGGCGGGGCGGCGCGTGCGGCGGAGCGTGCCGAGTCCGGCCCGCCGCCCCTGCTCTCGGCCGACGCCCTGCTGAACTTCCATTGGCAATTCGCCGTCGGCGGGCAGGAGTTGACGCGCCGTGAGCTGGACGCGCTGGCCGAGGCGAGCCGTCCAGCCGTCCGGCTGCGCGATCAGTGGGTGCTCATCGACCCGGAGGCGGTGCGCCGCGCGCGGGAGCGGCCGGACCGCAAGCTCGCGCCGGTCGAGGCGCTCGGCGCGGCCCTGACCGGGCGGGCCGAGTCCGACGGCGAGAGCGTGGAGGTGCGGGCCACGGGGTGGCTCGCCGCGCTGCGCGACCGGCTCGCCGACCCGGACGCGGCCGGCCGGGAGCCGGTCCGCCCGCCCGCCGCCCTCGCCGCGACGCTCCGCGACTACCAGGCGCGCGGCCTCGGCTGGCTCGCCCGGATGACGGAACTGGGCCTCGGCGGCTGCCTCGCCGACGACATGGGGCTCGGCAAGACCATCACGCTGATCGCCCTCCATCTGCACCGGCAGGAGACCCCCGGGTCCGCCGGTCCGACCCTCGTCGTCTGCCCCACGTCGCTGCTCGGCAACTGGCGGCGGGAGATCGAGAGGTTCGCGCCGGGCACCCCGGTGCGCCGCTTCCACGGCGGCTCGCGCAGCCTCGCCGGCCTGGCGGGCGGGGAGTTCGTGCTCACCACGTACGGCACCATGCGGCTGGACGCCGGCACTCTCGCCGGCGGCGACTGGGGCATGGTCGTCGCCGACGAGGCGCAGCACGTGAAGAACCCGTACTCGGCGACCGCGCGGCAGTTGCGCACCATCGGCGCCAAGGCCCGGGTCGCGCTGACCGGCACCCCCGTCGAGAACAACCTGTCCGAGCTGTGGGCGATCCTCGACTGGACGACGCCGGGGCTGCTCGGTCCGCTCGCCCGGTTCCGTACCCGCTACGCGCGGGCCGTCGAGAGCGGCACGGACCCGGCCGCCGCCGAGCGGCTGGCGCGGCTCGTCGGGCCGTTCCTGCTGCGCCGCCGGAAGTCCGACCCGGGCATCGCGCCCGAGCTGCCGCCCAAGACCGAGACGGACCGGGCGGTCGCGCTCACCAAGGAGCAGGCCGGGCTGTACGAGGCCGTGGTGCGCGAGATGATGGCGGAGGTGGCCGCGGCGGACGGGATGCGGCGCCGGGGACTGATCGTGAAGCTGCTGACCGGCCTGAAACAGGTCTGCAACCACCCCGCCCAGTACCTCAAGGAGGGGCCCGGCGACGGGACGCGGATCGAGGGCCGCTCGGGCAAGGTGGAGTTGCTCGACGAGCTGCTGGACACGATGCTCGCGGAGGGCGCGAGCGTGCTGGTGTTCACGCAGTACGTCCAGATGGCGCGGCTGCTGCGGGAGCATCTGGCGGCGCGCGGGGTGGGGGCCCAACTCCTGCACGGCGGTACGTCCGTGACGCGCCGTGAGGAGATGGTGCGGCGGTTCCAGGACGGCGAGGTGCCGGTGTTCCTGCTGTCGCTGAAGGCGGCGGGCACGGGGCTGAACCTGACGCGCGCCGGGCATGTCGTGCACTTCGACCGCTGGTGGAACCCGGCCGTCGAGGCGCAGGCCACCGACCGCGCGTACCGCATCGGGCAGACCCAGCCGGTGCAGGTGCACCGGCTGATCGCCGAGGGCACGGTCGAGGACCGGATCGCCGGCCTGCTCGCGCGCAAGCAGGCGCTGGCCGACGCGGTGCTCGGGTCGGGCGAGGCCGCGCTGAGTGAGCTGAGCGACGCCGAACTGGCGGAGCTGGTCGAGTTGAGGGGGAGCATCCGATGAGCGCGGGGCGCGAGGCGCGGCGGACGGCCGGTGGGCTCGGGGGCGGGGAGCGGACGTTCGCGGCCCTGCCGCCCGCCCAGGGGCGCGGTTTCGCGCGGAGCTGGTGGGGGCTGGCGTGGCTGAAGGCGCTGGAGGACACGGCGCTGGACGGGCAGCAGTTGAAGAAGGGGCGGCAGCGGGCGCGCGAGGGCGCGGTGGGCGCCGTATCGGTGCGGCCGGGGCGGATCACGGCCGTGGTGCGGGACCGCGACGGCACGCAGGTCCGTTCCGACGTCCTGGTGCAGGTGCTGTCGGACGGCGACTGGGACCGGCTGCTGGAGATGGCGGCGGACCGGGCGGGGCACATCGCCGCGCTGCTGGACCGCGACATGCCGCCGGACCTGGCCGAGGACGCCGCGGTGTGCGGAATCCAACTGCTGCCGGAGATAGGCGACTTGGAGCCGGAGTGCGGCTGCGAGGCGTGGGATCACTGTCCGCATTCGGCGGCGCTGTGCTACCAGGTGGCGCGGCTGCTGGATGAGGACCCGTTCGTGCTGCTGCTGATGCGGGGCCGCGGTGAGGGCGAGCTGCTGGACGAGTTGCAGCGGCGCAGCGCGGCACACGCGGACGTCGCGCGCCCGGCGGACGCCCCCTCAGCGAGCCGGGGCGCGGCCGGGGTGGACGCGGCGGAGGCGTTCGCGGCCCGTGGCGCCGTGCCGCCGCTCCCGGAGCCGCCGCCCGCCGTGACCGAGGCCGAGGCGGAGGCGGGCGGGCCGCCCGCGCTGGACGGGGAGCCCGCCCCGGCGCCGGGGGTCGACCCGGGCGCGCTGGAGTTCCTGGCGTCGGTCGCGGCCGTACGGGCCCGGCGACTGCTGGCGCGGGCCCTGGCCGAGCCGGGCGATGAGGAGGCGGCCGGGGCGCCGCTCACGGTCGGGCAGGACGCGGTGCGGCTCGCCGCGGCGGGGCCCGAGCCTCGGATCGCCGCCCGGCTCGCGGCGGGCTGCGGGCGCGACGCCGCCGGGCTGGCGCGGGCCGTACGGGCCTGGGGGCACGGCGGAGCGGCGGCGCTCGCCGCACTCGACGAGGAGTGGACGCCGGACCCGGCGGAGTCGGCGCGGGCCCGCGCCGAGCTGGCCGCCGCCTGGGAGGGCGACGAGCGCCCGCCGCGGCTGCGCGCGGCGGGCGGCGACCGCTGGACGGCGGTGGGGGCGGACGCGCAGTTGCGCCGGGCCCGGGACGGCCGCTGGTGGCCGTACCGCAAGGAGCGGGGGCGCTGGGAACCGGCCGGGCCGGGGGACGCGAATCCGGCGGCGGCACTGGCGATGGCTCTCTCCATACCCCTCACAGAGGAATGAATCGAAGGGTTAAGCGGGGAGACACCGGTAGTTTCATAGGCGATGGGTGGGCTCTTCCTGAGCAGTGCCAGAATGTGGTGTTCTCGCATTCGACGACCGACTGATTCAGAAAGGCCCACCGGAATGGCATTCGCCCTGCTGCGCCGTAGCAACCGCTCCGCTCCGCGAGCCGCCGCGCCCATACCGCGCGGCGCGGGAGCCCTCGATTGCGTGGTGCTCGACCCGGTGCAGTTGCCGCTGCACCGGGCGGAGGTCTCGGTCCGGGACACCGAGGGGCGCGAGGTGGTGCACGGGCAGACCGACCCGAACGGCTGCTTCTCGGCGACGGTGGCCCCGGGCGAGTACAGCATCGCCGTGACCTCCGACGGCTTCCAGCCGGTACGGACGACCTGCGAGGCGACGGTGGGCGTACGGACCTCCACCGGCCCGATGCGCATGGAGCTGGCCCCCTCCCCCGCCATGCCGGACCCCGGCCGGTGGAAGATCGACCCGGACCACACGGCCGTGCGCTTCATAGCCCGGCACATCGGGCTGGCCGAGATCCACGGCCGGTTCAACCGGTTCGAGGGCGCGCTGTGGATAGCCGAGCACATGGAGGACTCCCAGCTCGAGGTGACGATCGACGCGGCGAGCATCGACACGGGCGTCGAGGCGCGCGACCAGCACCTGCGCTCGCAGGACTTCCTCGACGTCACCAACTACCCCTACCTCCAGTTCGCCAGCGAGCGCTTCGTGCACCGGGGCGGCTCCCGCTGGTCCGTGCAGGGCGTGCTGAGCCTCCACGGCGTCAGCCGCAGCATCAACCTCGACACCCGCTACCTCGGCATCGGCACCGGCATCATGGGTGAGACCCGCACCGCCTGCTCCGCCACCACCGAACTGCACCGCGAGGACTTCACCCTCGACTGGCGCACCATGCTCGCCCGCGGCATCGCCGCCATCGGCGCCACGATCCGCATCGAACTCGACATCCAGGCCATCCGCGACGAGTAGCCGTACTCATCGGCGGTGACGGCCCGCACGCGGTCGCCGGCCGCGCCGCGGGGTCTACGCCGACGGTGGCGGCCCGCACGCGGTCGCCGGCCGCGCCGCGGGGGTCTACGCCGACGGTGGCGGCCCGCACGCGGTCGCCGGTCCCGCCGCGGGGGCGTACGCCGGGGGCAGCGGGCCGTACGCCGGCGGCGGTGCGGTCGGTCGCCAGGGCTTGGCAGCGGCCGGCACCACGGCGGCTCGCCGGACCCGAAGCCACCAGGGCCGCCGGGCCCAATCGGGGCCCCGCCCCCGCCAGAGCCGCCGCCCCGGCCGGGGCCTCCGTAACCGCCGCCTCCGCCTGAGCCCCAGCACCGGCCGGCGCCTCCGTGGCCGCCGCCCGCGCCTGTGCCCCCGTATCGGCCGGGGCCACCGCCCCCGCCTGATGGTTCGATCGGCGGGCCGTAGCCCCGTACCCACCCGGTGGGGCGCCGGCCGGGCCGTACCCGCCGTATTCGCGCGGCGGACGCGACGGCGGCAGCAGAGCGCCCGGACGGTTGCCGTCCCGGTGGGGCCGTAGCGGGGCCGGGAGGCCATTCGTCACGGACCGTCACATTCCGGCCGGGCGCGGCGCCCGGCCGCGAAGTCACAGCGCGGCGTTGTCCGGCGGAAAGGTCCAAAAACAGTACGATTTACCGGTGACCGCCAAGATCAACATATTCCCGCCGCTGACGAATGGCGAACACTGGTGACCGCCGAGATCTCCGAGATACGGGTCGCCGAGGCGAAGGCGCGGGCCGCGCGCCTGCTGCTGGCCTTCCGCCACGGCAACCAGCAATCGTTCGACGCCGCCCTGCCGGAGGACATGGAGACCGATGAGGCCAAGGATCTCGTCTCCGCGCTCGCCTGGGTCGCCAACGAGTCCGTGCGCAAGGCGTACCAGCCGGACGTCGCCGACCGGGTGCTGCGCCATCTCGCGCGCCGCTCCCCCGACGAGCCGGGCTGGGTGCAGACCGACGAGGAGGCCGCGCCGGACGTGGCGGTGCTGCTGGAGTCCGTGTGGCGCGGTGACGTCGAGGCGGTGCGGGAGCTGGTGCGCGCCACTCCGGACACCACGTTCGTGCTGGGCAAGCTGGTGCTCGTGGTCGCGATGCTGCTGCCCTCGGTGGCGGACACGGACGTACGCGAGGTGCTCAGCGAGCTGCGCGCAGAAACGCCTCCAGACCCGCCAGATCATCCGTGTTGAGGTAGTCGACGCCGGCGGCGAGCAGTTCGCGCCAGACGGCCTCGCGGGCCGGGCCGGGCAGGTCGGGGGTGGCCCACCACCGTACGCGCCGCCCCTCGGCGTGCGCGGCGGCCGTGATCCGGCGCAGTTCGGCGCGCTCGGCCGGCGGCATCGGGCCGACGCCCCGCCAGCCGAAGTGGAGCGTCCAGTTGTCGCTGATGAGCGGAGCGAGGGAGGCGGGGGCCGGGCCGCCGAGGTCGCCCAGGCGCCCGTCGTAGAAGGCGTGCCGTACGGTCTCGGCTTCCATGGGTTCCCGCGCGCCGCGGTCGCCGGAGACGACGGCCGTCACCGCCCCGGCGTGGACGTGGCCGCCGACGCAGACGCTGAGCATGGAGCGGTAGCGGCGCAGCCGGCGGGAGAGTTCGCGGTAGGCGGGGCCGCCCGCGGTCTTGATGTCGATGAGCAGTTGCAGCGAGAGCCGGTGGCCGCGGTACACCCGGCCGTGCTGGGCGCGTACGCGGCGCAGCAGCGGGTCGAGGTAGAGGGCTTCGAGGGTCCGGGCGGGGTCCAGCTCGGCCTCGTCGTGGGCGACGAGGAGCCGGCCGTCGACGAGCCAGATGTCCGCCTCGACGCTGCCGAAGCCGTGCCCGAGCGCGTCGGTCAGGGGGTGCGGGTGCTCGTAGTCGTTGTGCGCGTGGGCGCGGCGGAGCGGGGGTCTGCCGCGCCCGTGGTCCGGGGCGGCGGCCAGGGCGGGGGCGGCGAGGGAGCCCGCGAGGGCGGCCGCGGCGGTCACGACGGCCGCGCGGCGGGTGTGCGGGGTCCGGGCGGGCGCTGGCATGGGGCCTCCTGGGGCCGGGCGTCGTCCTGGTCGGTGGGCGCGCGTGAGCCTGAGAGCCTGTGTCATATCCCTGGTCGGAACAGCGCACGGCGTCTGGTGCGTGCGATCGCAAGGCGCCGGAAGGTCCTCGTAGCGGAGCTACTAGGGCAGGCGGCAGGGGCGCGCGAAGAGTTACGCGCGATGACGCCGCCCCGTCGCCCGTTGTTCGCGTCGCCCTCCCACCCCATGGTGAACTCCCTTGTGCCGTGGGAGAGTTCGGTGGACTTCTGGGTGTCTGGGGGGACCGTGGGGCGAGGGCTGCGCCGGGTGCGTACGGCGGTGGCGGTGTGCGCGGCGTGGGCCGCGCTGGTGGGCGGTGGCACGGCGTGGGCCGACGACGGCGGGCCGGCGCGGGCGCTGCGGCTGGGCGTACGGACGGCGCTCGCGCCGGGCGTCGGCTACCAGGAGTTCTCGCTGCCGGCCTCGCACGGCCCGGCCCGCGGGCATCTGCTGACGGTGGATCTGCGCGAGCCGCGGGTCTCCTTGGATCTGCTGTATCCGGGCGCGGTGGCCGCCCGGGCCCCCGTCTCCCGGCTGGCGGACGGGCGCGGCGCGGTGGGCGCGGTCAACGGGGACTTCTTCAACATCACGGAGGCGCAGCACCCGGGCGTCGAGCCGACCGGCGCCCCGGTGGGCCCGGCCGTGGCGGGTGGGCGGCCGCTGAAGGCGGCGGTGCCGGACGGGCAGCGCTTCGGCCCGGCGATGCCGCCGGGGGTCACCACCGAGGAGGTGCTGGCCGTGGGGGCGGACCGCCGGGCGCGGCTGGACCGGCTCACCCTGGAGGGGGTGGTGCTGACGGGCCGGGGCGCGCTGCGGCTGCGGGGGTTCAACCAGTACGCGCTGCCGGTCGGCGGCGTCGGGGCGTTCACCTCGCGGTGGGGCGCGGCCTCGCGGGTCCGCGCGACGTGCGGCACGGACACCGACCGGACGGCGCCGTGCAGTACGCGGACCTATGAGGTGACGGTGCGTCGGGGGCGGGTGGTGGCCGCGGCCGAGAAGCCGGGCGGCGGGCCGGTGGCGGCGGGGTCGGTGGTGCTGGTCGGCCGGGAGGCGGGGGCGCGGGAGCTGCGGCGGCTGCGGGTGGGCGACCGGGTGCGGGTCACGGAGCGGCTGCGGTCCGCGGGGCGGACACCGCCGCGGTTCGCGGTCGGCGGCTTCCCGGTGCTGCGCCACGATGTGCCGCTGGACGGGCTCGACACCCGCACGTCCGCGGTACGGACGTCCGCAGGCGTGGGCGACGGCGGGCGCCGGCTGTATCTGCTCGCGCTGGACGGCGCAGCCGAATACCGCTCCGGGCTGACGGTCGGTGAACTCGCTGCCGTCATGCGGGAGGTGGGGGCCGATGACGCGGTGAATCTGGACGGCGGCGGTTCGTCGACTCTGGTGACGCGTGCCGCGGGCGATACGCGGGCGAGGGTGCGTAATCATCCGTCGGGCGGCGCGGAACGCCCGGTGCCCAATGGCATCGGAGTATTCACCCGCCCTTGAGAGCCTGTGTCATATCCCTGGCCGGGCGCCCGACGCCTGGCCAGGGATATGACACAGGCTCTGACCAAGCGGGTCATGCCACCCTTTCGAGCGACTGCGATCCCTAAAGCCCGCTGCTAGCTTCTGAGTTGCTCCGGCGGCGATCACGCCGCCGTTCCGCACGCGATTGGGTGGGCATTCATCGTGACGATCTCAGTGGAATCCCGAAGCGCCGCGCGGCCGGGTGCGGAACCGTCACCGCAGAGCCTGGGCACGGCGGCGGCGCGGCAGCTCGCGACGACCACCAAGACCGTTCCGCAGATGCAGGGCATCAGCTCGCGCTGGCTGCTGCGCGTGCTGCCCTGGGTGCAGGTGTCCGCGGGCACGTACCGGGTGAACCGGCGGCTGTCCTACACCGTCGGCGACGGCCGGATCGAGTTCGTCACGCAGGGCGCGGAGGTCCGCGTGATCCCGCCGGAGCTGGGCGAGCTGCCGCTGCTGCGCGGCTTCGAGGACGGCGCGGTGCTGGAGTCGCTGGCGGGCGCGTTCGTCCAGCGGGAGTACGCGCCGGGGGACGCGATCACCGAGGCGGGGCGCCCGGCCGACCAGGTGTTCCTGCTGGCGCACGGCAAGGTCCGCAAGGTCGGCACGGGTCGGTACGGCGACGAGAGCTCGCTCGGCGTGCTGGGCGACGGCGACTTCTTCGGCGAGCGGGCCCCGCTGGATCCGGACGCCACCTGGGAGTTCACGGCGCGCGCGATCACCCGCACCACGGTGCTGGCCCTGACCCGCTCCGCCTTCCAGGAGGTCGCCGACCGGGCCGAGTCCCTGCGGGCCCACCTGGCGGGGTTCGCGTCGCGGTCCATCCCCGCGCAGAACCGGCGCGGCGAGGCCGATATCGCGGTGGCGTCCGGCCATGTCGGCGAGCCCGTCCTCGCGGGCACCTTCGCGGACTACGAACTCTCGCCGCGCGAGTACGAGTTGAGCGTCGCGCAGACCGTGCTGCGGGTGCACAGCCGCGTCGCGGACCTCTACAACGACCCGATGAGCCAGGTGGAGCAGCAGCTCCGGCTGACGATCGAGGCGCTGCGGGAGCGGCAGGAGCACGAGATCGTCAACAACCGCGAGTTCGGGCTGCTGCACAACGCCGACCTCAAGCAGCGCGTCCACACCCACAGCGGCCCGCCCACCCCCGACGACCTCGACGAGCTGATCTCGCGTCGGCGCAAGACGCGGTATCTGTTCGCGCATCCGCGCACGATCGCGGCCTTCGGCCGGGAGTGCAGCCGCCGCGGCCTGTATCCGAAGGAGCTCGACCTCCACGGCGCGTCCGTACGGGCGTGGCGCGGCATCCCGCTGCTGCCGTGCAACAAGATCCCGGTCACCGACGCCGGTACGAGCGCGATCCTGGCGCTGCGCACGGGCGAGGAGGACCAGGGCGTCGTGGGCCTGCACCAGACGGGCATCCCCGATGAGTACGAGCCGGGCCTGAATGTGCGGTTCATGGGGATCAACGCTCAGGCGGTGACGTCCTACCTGGTCAGCACGTACTACTCGGCCGCCGTGCTGGTGCCGGACGCGCTCGGCGTGCTGGAGGACGTCGAGGTCGGCCGCTGACCGGACGTCTGCCGGTGGGCCCGGGGCCGGGCCGTGTCGCACGGGCGACGCGGCCCGGCCCCGGCCGTTCCGGACGGCCCCACCGCCCCCACCCGCCGCATCCTCGTCGGCCTCGTAAGCCGGAGCGGCCGGGGCGGCGGGTTCAGGAGGGTGAGTTCAGCACTTCCTGCTGGGCGCGCCGCAGATCGTCGGAGGGGTCGAGGCCGAGTTCGTCCCGGAGCAGGACGCGGGCCTTCTGGTACGCCTGAAGCGCCTCGACGCGGCGCCCCGCCTTGTTGAGCGCGAGGACGAGCTGGGTCTGGAACCATTCGTTGAACGGGTACTCCAAGACCAGCGAGCGCAGTTCCGCGACCAGTTCGTGATACCTCTTCAGTTCCATCGCCGACCGTATGTGCAGTTCCCGGACGGAGACGCGTTTCTCCTCCAGCCGGCTCACATAGTTCTGGAGTACGGGGCCGCGTTCGACATTCGCCAGCGGCACCCCTTGCCACATCGCGAGGGCCGACTCCGTCCAGCGCGCGGACGCCTCGGTGTCGCCCGCGGTCCGGCATGCCCGGGCCCTTTCCGCCAGCCGTTCGAAATTCCGGAAATCCAGGGATTCCTCGGGCGTGCGCAGCACATAGCCGGGCGGCGCCGTGACGATGGCGCGGTCCCCGAGCTTGTCGCCGAGCTCCATCACAAAGGCCCTGCGTAGCTGGTAGATGTAGGTTTGCGCGGTGGTGATGGCGGTGCGCGGTGGGTGGTCTCCCCAGAGTTCGTCAATGATGGTCTCAAGGCTCACGACATGATTCGCGCGCAGCACGAGAAGCGCTAGAACCTGTTTAACCTTGGGCGCACTCGGTGTGAATACGAGTCGTTTATTCACGGCTACGATCGGACCTAGAACCTTGAATTCCATTGCCTCTCCTGCCCTCGCCGAGGAGCTGCGGTCCGCCGTCGACCGCGTCTCTTGGGGACCATAGGAGCGGCGGAATTGGACTTCAAGAGAAGGGCACCGAAGGGATCGCGATCCCCGGGGCTTCGGAAATCAAACTACTCCCTTGGACGCACCGGGTTCCGCCGACGCCCGTTCCGGTCCGCGCGCCCGGCCCCGGCCCACCGGCCCGTTCCCGCGCCGCCGCCCATTCCGAAACCGCCGGACCGTCAGGCCACCGGGCCGCCCGGCGCCGCGTCGCACGGCGGGCCCCCGGCGACCAGTCCCCCGCCACGTCGTCGACGGCCCGCCGGGCCGCCGGCACCCGTCACCGCCAACGGCCCGTCGGACCCTCGGGCCGCCGGGCCCGTTCACCGCCGGCGGCCCGCCGGGCCGCTACCCCTCGGCGGCGGCCCGGCCGTCCGCGGCCCCGGCGGGAGGCGCCGCCTCGGCCGCCGGCGCCTCCTCCGGCTCCAGTTCGCGCAGGAACCAGGTCATGACGAACCCGGCCAGCAGGACCGCGCCGGCGATGAGGTACATGACGTGGAAGCCGCTGGTGAAGGCGTCCATGACGGGGTGGGCGATGCGCTGGTCGAGGTCGTGCAGGAACGAGGTGTCGTTCAGGTCGATGGCCTTGCCGTTGGCGGACTTCGCCATCTCCAGGAAGCGGTGGTTGGCGGGGTCGGCCGCGACGGCGGGGTCGGCGACGACGGGGCCGAGCCGGGGCCCGTGCAGCATGTCGGAGATCTTGGCCAGGGCCACCCCGAACATCACGGAGAACAGCACGGCGACGCCGGTCGAGCCGCCGATCTGGCGGCAGAGCCCGGAGGCGGCGTTGGCCACGCCCAGTTCGCTCTTGGGGGCCGCGTTCTGCATGGCCAGGGTGACGACGGTCTGGGCGAGGCCGATGCCGACGCCGAGCCAGAGGGCGAGGAGCGCGACCGTCCACAGCGGCGTTCCGGCGTCGATGATCCCGAGGACCAGCAGGGCGCCGGCCATGGAGCCCAGGCCCACGATCGCGAGTTTCTTGAACTTGCCCGAGGCGGAGATCAGCTTGCCGGAGACGATCTGGGAGGCGATGGTGCCGACCATCAGCGGGATGACGACGAGCCCCGCCTGGGTGGGGGTGCGGCCCTGCACGAGCTGGAGGAAGAGCGGCAGGGTGGTGACGGCGCCGAAGATGCCGACGCCGATGGTGAAGTTGACGCCGGTGCACAGGGCGACGCCGCCGGTCCTGAAGAGCCGCAGCGGCAGCACGGCCTCCGCGCCCCGGCGCGTCTCGACCAGGAGGAAGAGGACTAGTCCGACGGCGCCGAGGGCGATGAGGGTCAGCGCGGTGGGCGAGGACCAGCCCCAGGCACGGCCCTGTTCGGCGACGATGAGCAGGGGGACCAGGAACAGCGCGAGGAGCAGCGCGCCGAGCACGTCGATGCGGTGTTCGGTGCGTTGGTGGGGCAGGTCGAGCGCCTTGCGGACGGTGATCAGGGCCAGCAGTCCGAGGGGCACGTTGGCCACGAAGATCCAGCGCCAGCCGTCGAGGCCGAGGGTGTGGCCCATGCCGGCGAGGGCGCCGCCGGCCAGCGGGCCGATGACGCTCGCCGCGACCCAGGCCATCTGGAGGTAGGCGAAGTAGCGGCCGCGCTCGCGGACCGGCGCGAGGTCGGCGACGATCGCGGTCGGCAGGGACATCAGCCCGCCGCCGCCGAGGCCCTGGAGGGCGCGGAAGAGGGCGAGCTGCTCCATGTTCTGGGCCAGGCCGCACAGGCAGGAGCCGACGACGAAGACGCCGATGGCCGCGAGGTAGAGGGGCTTGCGGCCGTAGATGTCGGAGAGCTTGCCGTAGAAGGGCATGGAGAGCGCGGCGGCGATGAGGTAGGCGGTGGTCGCCCACGCCTGCACCGTCTGGCCGTGCAGTTGGTCGGCGATGGTGCGCATGGCCGTCGCGACGACGGTCTGGTCCAGGGCCGCGAGCAGCACGGCGAGCAGCAGACCGGACATGGCCGTCATGATCTGTGCGTGGGTGAACCCGGCGGCGCCCTTATCCGTGGTGGCGCTCGGACTCGTGGGTGACACGGTTTCCTCATTCCCCGGCGGTCGGCTCAGCGGTACGCGGACGTTCCGACAAGCCCTTGTCGTGTACCGAAGGTAGTCAGGGGCCGGTGTTTTTGACAAGTTCTTGTCGAAATACGGGTGGCTCGAAATAGGCTGGAGCCATGACATCGCCAACGCCCCGAGCCGATGCCGTGGTGGAGCTGACCTCGGAGGTCTTCGCGGTCAACGGCCGCCTGCTGCGCGCCGGGGACCAGCTCTCCGCCCACGCGGGGCTCACCTCCGCCCGCTGGCAGGTGGCCGGCCTGCTGCTGGACGGGCCCGCCACCGTCGCCCAGCTCGCCCGCGAGCGGGGGCTGCGCCGCCAGGCCGTGCAGCAGACCGTCGACCGGCTCCGCGCCGAGGGCATGGTCGCCACCCGCGCCAACCCGCACGACCAGCGCAGCCCGCTGGTCGAGCTGACGGACGCCGGCCGGGGCGCGCTCGACGACCTCGCCCCGCGCGAGCAGCGGTGGCTCGACGAGCTGTCGGCGGGCGTCGCCGAGCGGGACCTGCGGACCGCGATCGAGGTCCTGCGGGCCCTGCGGGCCCGGCTGGACGCCCAGTTGGACGAGGCCGGACCGGCCCCGCGGGGCGGCCGGCGACCCTCGAAGCGGGCTCCAAGCCGCCTTGAACACCGCGGGCCACTCTGACCTGAATCGATCTCGCCGCCCGGCCGGGGCGACGGGATGACAGCAGAGGAGACGCAGTGTCCGATACCAACGGCACGCGACGCGTCGTGATCACCGGGATCGGTGTGGTCGCCCCGGGAGGCGTCGGCACCAAGGCGTACTGGGAGATGCTGACGGCGGGGCGCACCGCCACCCGCACCATCTCCTCCTTCGACGCCTCGCAGTTCCGCTCCCGGGTCGCGGCCGAGTGCGACTTCGACCCCGTCGCGGCGGGCCTGAGCCAGTTGCAGATCCGCAAGTGGGACCGGACCACGCAGTTCGCCTACACGGCCGCGAAGGAGGCGCTGGCGGACAGCGGCGCGAGCGGCGAGCTGGACCCGGCCCGTACGGGCGTGATGATGGGCACCGCGTGCGGCATGACCATCAGCCTGGACCGCGAGTACGCCGTGGTCAGCGACGAGGGGCGGCTCTGGCAGGTCGACGACGCGCACGGCGTCCCGTACCTCTACGACTACTTCGTACCCTCCTCCATGGCCACCGAGATCGCCTGGCTCGCGGAGGCCGAGGGGCCGGTCGGCGTGGTCTCGACGGGCTGCACCTCCGGCATCGACGTGATCAGTCACGCGGTGGACCTGATCCGCGACGGCGAGGCGGATGTGATGGTCGCGGGCGCGGCCGACGCCGCGATCTCCCCGATCACCGTGGCCTGCTTCGACGCGATCAAGGCGACGACGCCGCGCAACGACGAACCGGAGACGGCCTCCCGCCCCTTCGACCGCACCCGCAACGGGTTCGCGCTCGGCGAGGGCTCGGCCGTCTTCGTGCTGGAGGAGCTCTCGCACGCCCGGCGGCGCGGCGCCCATGTGTACGCCGAGGTCGCCGGGTACGCCTCGCGGTGCAACGCGTACAGCATGACCGGGCTGCGCTCGGACGGTAAGGAGATGGCCGAGGCCATCCGGGCGGCACTGGACCACGCCCGGATCGACGCGTCGGCCATCGACTACGTCAACGCCCACGGCTCGGCGACCAAGCAAAACGACCGGCATGAGACGGCGGCGTTCAAGCGGAGTCTTAGGCAGCACGCCTACACCACGCCCATCAGCTCCATCAAGTCGATGATCGGCCATTCGCTGGGGGCGATCTGCTCGCTGGAGGTCGCCGCGTGCGCGCTGGCCGTCGAGCACTCGCTGATCCCGCCGACCGCCAACCTCCACGAGCCCGACCCGGAGTGCGATCTGGACTATGTGCCGTTGGTGGCAAGGGAGTTGACGGTGAACACGGTGCTGTCGGTGGCCAGCGGGTTCGGCGGGTTCCAGAGCGCCATCGTGGTGACCAAGCCGGGGAGGGCGGCATGAGCGGCGCCCCCGCACCGGCGCCCGCCGCCGCGCCCCGCGCCGCGGACACCGCGCTGCCCGTCGTCACCGGCCTCGGCGTGATCGCCCCCAACGGCCTCGGCGTCGAGCCCTACTGGGCGGCGACGCTGCGCGGCGAGAGCGGCATCGCGCGGGTCACCCGCTTCGATCCGAGCGGCTACGCCTGTTCGCTCGCGGGCGAGGTCAAGGACTTCGACCCCAAGGACCACCTGCCCGGCCGGCTGCTGCCGCAGACGGACCACATGACCCGGCTCGCGCTGGTCGCCGCCGACGAGGCGCTGGCCGACGCGGGCGCCGACCCCAAGCGGATGCCCGAGTACGCGGCGGGCGTGGTGACCGCGGCGTCGGCGGGCGGCTTCGAGTTCGGCCAGCGCGAACTGGAGGCGCTGTGGAGCAAGGGCGGCTCGTATGTCAGCGCGTACCAGTCGTTCGCCTGGTTCTACCCCGTCAACTCGGGCCAGGTCTCCATCCGGCACGGCATGCGCGGGCCGGGCGGCGCCCTGGTGGCCGAGCAGGCCGGCGGCCTGGACGCCGTCGCCAAGGCCCGCCGGCACGTCCGCGGCGGCACGCCGCTGATGCTGACCGGCGGCGTCGACGGCGCGCTGTGCCCCTGGGGGTGGCTGTGCGCGAGCCGCTCCGGGCGGCTGAGCCCGCGCACCGATCCGCGCCGGGCGTATCTGCCGTTCACCGCCGACGCCAGCGGCTATGTGCCCGGCGAGGGCGGCGCGCTGCTCGTACTGGAGGACCCGAAGGCCGCGGCGGAGCGGGGCGCGCGGCAGTACGGGCGGATCGCCGGATACGCGGCGACCTTCGACCCGCGCCCCGGCTCGGACCGCGAGCCCGGCCTGCGCCGGGCGATCCTGCTGGCGCTGGCGGACGCGCGGCTCTCGCCCTCCGACATCGACGTGGTGTTCGCCGACGCCATGGGCGTCCCGGAGCTGGACGCCGCGGAGGCCGCGGCGCTGACCGCCGTGTTCGGCCCGTACGGCGTGCCGGTGACGGCGCCGAAGACGATGACCGGGCGGCTGCTGGCGGGCGGCGCGCCGCTGGACGTGGCGACGGCGCTGCTGTCGCTGCGGGACCAGGTGATCCCGCCCACCGCGCACGTCCACGGGGCCGCCGCGGCCCTCGATCTGGTGACGGGCGCGGCCCGCGAGGCGGAGCTGGGCCGCGCGCTGGTGCTCGCGCGCGGCTACGGCGGCTTCAACTCGGCGCTGGTGGTGCGCCGCCCGGCGTGAGGCGACCCCGCGCCGTGACGGGCTGCCGTGCCGGGCCGCCCGTACTCCACTGATTTCCATCGCATTCCAGGAGAGGACTTCCCAATCGTGATGTCAAGCCGCAGCCGTGACGGGTGGTGAACCTTGGTAATACTGTCCGTCACGGATCATGGCCCACAGAACGTTGAGGC
>NZ_JOBF01000021.1 GCF_000718635.1 Streptomyces varsoviensis
CAGCGGCAGCGAGTCGCGGTACGGCAGGCGGGCCGCGGCGGCCTTCCCGTCCGACCCGACACCCCACCCGCACCCAAACCGGAACCCAAACCCACCCGCACCCGCACCCGAACCCGCACGCACACGCACACGTACACACCCGGCAACGCAAGAACAACCGATCCCACTCCGGAGGAGCCCCCGTGGAGACAGACCTCATCGCCCGAGCCAAGGCGTGGCTCGCCGAGGACCCCGACAGCGAAACCCGCGACGAACTCGCCAAGCTCATCGAGGCCGAAGACCTCACCGAACTGACCGCCCGCTTCAGCGGCACCCTCCAGTTCGGCACCGCCGGCCTCCGCGGCGAACTAGGCGCCGGCCCCATGCGCATGAACCGCTCCGTCGTCATCCGCGCCGCCGCCGGCCTCGCCGCCTACCTCACAGCCCAAGGCCACACCGGCAAAACCGTCGTCATCGGTTACGACGCCCGCCACAAAAGCGCCGACTTCGCCCGCGACACCGCCGCCGTCATGGTCGGAGCGGGCCTCGAAGCGGCCCTGCTCCCCCACCCCCTCCCCACCCCCGTCCTGGCCTTCGCCATCCGCCACCTCGGCGCGGTCGCCGGCGTCGAGGTCACCGCGAGCCACAACCCGCCCCGCGACAACGGCTACAAGGTCTACCTGGGCGACGGCTCCCAGATCGTGCCCCCCGCCGACGCGGAGATCGCGGACCGGATCGCGGCGGTCGGCGCGCTGGCCGGCGTGGCCCGCCCGGACTCCGGCTGGGAGGTCCTCGGCGACGACGTCGTGGACGCCTATCTGCGGCGTACGGACGCGGTCCTGACCCCCGGCTCCCCCCGCGGCGCGAACGTCGTCTACACGCCCATGCACGGCGTCGGACGCACCACCCTGACCGCCGCCTTCGCCCGCGCCGGCTTCCCGGCCCCGACCGTCGTGCCCGAGCAGGCGGACCCGGACCCGGACTTCCCGACCGTGGCGTTCCCCAACCCGGAGGAGCCCGGCGCCATGGACCTGGCGTTCGCGACCGCGCGCCGCGTCGCCCCGGACCTCGTCATCGCCAACGACCCGGACGCGGACCGCTGCGCCGTGGCCGTACCGGCGCCCTCCACGGCAGCGGACTGGCGGATGCTGCGGGGCGACGAGGTGGGCGCGCTGCTGGCGGAGCACCTGGTGCGCAAGGGGGCCCGCGGCACGTTCGCCACGACGATCGTGTCGTCGTCGCTGCTGTCACGGATCGCGGCGGCGGCGCCGACGGACACCCCGTACGAGGAGACGCTCACGGGCTTCAAGTGGCTGGCGCGCACGCCGGGGCTGCGGTACGCGTACGAGGAGGCGCTGGGCTACTGCGTGGACCCGGAGGGCGTACGCGACAAGGACGGCATCACGGCGGCCCTGCTGATCGCGGAGCTGGCGTCGGAACTGAAGGAGGAGGGCCGTACGCTCACGGATCTGCTGGACGAGATCGCCGTACGGTACGGCCTGCACGCCACGGACCAACTCTCCGTGCGGGTGGAGGACCTGTCGGTGATCTCGGCGGCGATGCGGCGGCTGCGCGAACAGCCGCCGACCGCCCTGGCGGGGCTGCCGGTGGTGTCGGCGGAGGACTTGAGCGAGGGCACGGCGTCGCTGCCGCCGACCGACGGGCTGCGTTACCACTTGGCGGGTGACGCCGGGGTGGAATCGGCGCGCGTGGTCGTCCGGCCGAGCGGTACGGAGCCCAAGCTGAAGTGCTATCTGGAGGTCGTCGTCCCGGTGGACGCGGCGGCGGCGCTGAACCAGGCGCGTACGACGGCGGAGACGACGCTCACGGCCATCAAGGCGGACCTCTCTGAAGCAGCCGGTATCTGAGATTCCGTTACGTCGGCTATTAGGAGGCCCCCGGTTCTCAAACCAGGGGCCTCCCGCCCGTACGGGTGACATCCGTACTGCACCTGTCGCACCCGGCCCGGCGCCGCGCGAGGGGTGGGCGAAAGCCTGGACGGGTGTCTTCCAGCCCGCCGTCAGGAGCCGCCGAAGTGCCTCCGACCGCCTTCGCGCCGCCCGTGGCGCCGGCGGCGGAGGGCATCGCGCTGCGGCCCGTACGGGATGGGGCGCGGCACCGTTCGCGGCGGGCGCTGCGGCGGGCGGCCCCGGCGCTGCTCGGCTATGTGGCGGTACGGCTGCTCGGCGTCGTGGTGCTCGCGAAGTGGGCGCATCTCAAGGGCCACGGCCTGTGGCCGCAGCTCGCCAACCAGTGGGACTCGCGGTGGTACCTGGGCATCGCCAATCGGGGTTACGACGAGGTGCTGACGGGCGCCCGTAACACCTGCAACCTGGCGTTCTTCCCGCTGTACCCGTTCCTGGTGAAGGCGTTCGCGCACCCGCTGCCGCCGGGGCACCGGGCGAGCACGGGCCTCGCGCTGTCGGTGACGGCCTCGCTGCTGGCGGCGTGGGGCGTGTTCGCGGTCGGCGACCGGCTGTACGGGCGCCGGGTGGGGGTGGTCCTGGCGGTGCTGTGGGGCGTGACGCCGGTCGCGCTGGTGCAGTGGATGGGCTACACGGAGTCGCTGTTCACGGCGCTGGCGGCGTGGTCGCTGTACGCGGTGCTGACGGGCCGCTGGGTATGGGCCGGGTCCCTCTCGCTCCTCGCGGGCCTCACCCGCCCCACGGGGGTGGCGCTGGCGGCGGCGGTGACCGTGAGCGCGTTGCTGACGCTGCGCAGGGCGCGCCGGGAGCGCGCGACGGGCGCGGAAAGCGTCCCGGCGACAGGCGCAGGTGGCCCCCCGGCGGCAGGCACAGGAAACCCCCCGGCGGCGAGCATGGCCCGCGTCGTCACCGGCTGCGTCCTGGCCCCGCTCGGCTGGCTCGGCTACCTCGTCTGGGTCGCGGTGCGGCTCGGCCGCTGGGACGGCTACTTCGCGGTCCAGCGGACGTGGACGAACCAGATCGACGGCGGCGTCGAGACGCTGCGCTCGCTGCGCGAGACGCTCACCTATCAGGCTCGTCCGGAGCTGTTCCTGGTCGTCGTCTCGCTCGTCATCATGCTGTCGGCGGGGCTGTACGCGGTGTGCGTGGCGCGCCGGCAGCCGCCGCCGTTGCTGATCTTCACGGGCACGCTGCTGGTGATCGTGTTGTGCAGCGGCGGCGTGTACTTCCCCCGCGCCCGGTTCCTGCTGCCGGGCTTCCCCCTGCTGCTGCCGTTCGCGGTGGCCATCGCCCGGGCGAAGCGCCGTACGGCGTTGCTGGTGCTGGGCGGGGCGGCGCTGTGCTCGGCGTACCTCGGCGCGTACATGGCCCTGGTGTGGCCGAGCGCGCCGTAGGGTACGGGCTCCACCGCCCGCTCCCGACCTCAGCCGACCAGGTAGATGACCACCAGCGCCACGAACCCCACCACGGCCGGGGCGATGATCTCGTAGGCCCACTTCACGTGCGGCGCCCCTTGCGCGCCCTCGCGCGAGGCGTTGCGCTCGGAGAGTTCCCGGATCTCGTCGATGGCCTGGTCGGCGGGCGACCGCAACGGCTTGCCGCCGAGCGGGGCGTGCGGGGAGGTCTGCTGCGAGGAGTCGTCGAGGGAGGCCCGTACCTGCCGGCGGGCGGCCTGCTTGCGCGCGCGCAGGGACACCGGGATGGACCACATCTGGTACTTCGTGCCGCCCGCGAAGATCTCGCTGGAGTACCCGGCGCGCACCGCCTCGACGGCGGCCCACGGCAGCACGATCGTACGGAACGGGTTCCGCACCCGGATGCGGTCCTGACCGGCCCAGACGGCGGGCCGCACCGTGTACGCCACCACCAGCGGCACCACGAACAGCAGCCCGGCCACCGCCAGCCACGGTGTCCGGCCCGCCCCCCGCACCGCCGCGTCGATCCCCAGCCACCCCCCGAGCGCGAGCAGCAGCACCCCCGCCCCGATCGCCGCCGGTGAGCGGTAGCAGCGCTCGGCATACGCGGCCTCCCGCTGGTCGTCCGAGGGCTTGGGTGCGTCGTCCGGGGTCGTCATGCGCCCGATTCTGCCTGACAGTCCGGAAACCGGACGTTGCGGTACGGCATCGATACGGCCGACGGCACCCGCCCGGGCGACGGGAACGCGGACGGCAGGGGCACGGACGGCAGGGACGACGCGGACGGCAGGGACGACACGGGCGGCAGGGGCACGACGGCAGGGACGACGCGGGCGCCGGAAACACGAGCGCCGGAAACACGAGCGCCGGGAGCACGGGCGCCGGGAGCACGGGCGACAGAAGTACGGGCCGGGGGCGCCCCGCGGGCCAGGGCGCGAGGGACACCCCACCCGCCTCCCGCGGCCGTCACATCGCCATCCCCAGGGGGTGACAGGTCGCTACGCGCGTAGATATGCTCGGGTGGTGACCATGGCACCCCCTGCGGTAGTACCCGCACACGGCAACGACGCCGCGGAGCGACTGGCCTCGATGGCGGATGTGACCGCCAGCGACGGCGCGCTGCGCCGCTTCCTGCACGGACTGCCGGGCGTTGATGCGGTCGGGCTGGAGGCCCGCGCCGCCGCCCTCGGCACCCGCTCGATCAAGACCACGGCGAAGGCGTACGCCATCGACCTGGCGATCTCGATGATCGACCTGACCACCCTGGAGGGCGCGGACACCCCCGGCAAGGTCCGGGCGCTGTGCGCCAAGGGCGTCAACCCCGACCCCACCGACCGCGGCGCCCCCAAGGTGGCCGCGATCTGCGTCTATCCCGACATGGTCGGCACGGCGAAGGCCGCGCTGGGCGACTCGGGCATCCACGTCGCCTCGGTGGCGACGGCGTTCCCCTCCGGGCGCGCCGGGATGCCGGTGAAGCTCGCCGACACGACCGAGGCGGTGGCCGCCGGGGCGGACGAGATCGACATGGTGATCGACCGGGGCGCGTTCCTGAGTGGCCGTTATCTGTCGGTCTTCGAGGAGATCCAGCAGGTCAAGGCGGCCTGCCGGCGCGCGGACGGTTCCGCCGCGCACCTGAAGGTGATCTTCGAGACGGGCGAGCTGTCGACGTACGACAATGTGCGCCGCGCCTCTTGGCTCGCGATGCTCGCGGGCGCCGACTTCATCAAGACCTCCACGGGCAAGGTGGCCGTCAACGCCACGCCGCCGGTCACCCTGCTGATGCTGGAGGCCGTCCGCGACTTCCGCGACGCGGTGGGCGTGCGGGTCGGCGTGAAGCCCGCCGGCGGCATCCGCACCACCAAGGACGCGATCAAGTACCTGGTGATGGTGAACGAGACCCTGGGCGAGGAGTGGCTGACCGGCGAGTGGTTCCGCTTCGGCGCGTCGAGCCTGCTCAACGATCTGCTGATGCAGCGTCAGAAGCTCAGCACCGGCCGTTACTCCGGCCCCGATTACGTGACGGTGGACTGAGGCACCCATGACCTTCGCATACGCACCCGCCCCCGAATCCCGCTCCGTCGTCGACATCGCGCCCTCCTACGGGCTGTTCATCGACGGCGAGTTCACCGAGGCCGCCGGGGCCAAGGTCTTCAAGACCGTCTCCCCCGCCTCCGAGGAGGTCCTCTCCGAGGTGGCGCACGCCGCCGCCGAGGACGTGGACCGGGCCGTACGGGCGGCCCGCAAGGCGTTCGAGAAGTGGTCGGCGCTGCCGGGCGCGGAGCGCGCCAAGTATCTCTTCCGCATCGCCCGCATCATCCAGGAGCGCTCGCGCGAGCTGGCCGTCCTCGAAACCCTCGACAACGGCAAGCCGATCCGCGAGTCCCGCGACTCGGACCTGCCGCTGGTCGCCGCGCACTTCTTCTACTACGCGGGCTGGGCCGACAAGCTCCCCTACGCGGGCTTCGGCGCGGACCCCCGCCCGCTCGGCGTCGCCGGCCAGGTCATCCCCTGGAACTTCCCGCTCCTCATGCTGGCGTGGAAGATCGCCCCGGCCCTCGCCGCCGGCAACACGGTGGTCCTCAAGCCCGCCGAGACCACCCCGCTCTCCGCCCTCTTCTTCGCGGACATCTGCCGCCAGGCCGGTCTCCCCAAGGGTGTCGTCAACATCATCACGGGCGACGGCTCCACCGGCGCCGAGCTGGTCACGCACCCCGGCGTCGACAAGGTCGCCTTCACCGGTTCCACTGAGGTCGGCAAGGCCATCGCCCGTACGGTCGCGGGTACGGACAAGAAGCTCACCCTCGAACTCGGCGGCAAGGCGGCCAACATCGTCTTCGACGACGCCCCGGTCGACCAGGCCGTCGAGGGCATCGTCAACGGCATCTTCTTCAACCAGGGCCACGTCTGCTGCGCGGGCTCCCGGCTCCTCGTCCAGGAGTCCGTCGCGGACGAGATCCTGGACGCCCTCAAGCGCCGGATGAGCACCCTGCGCGTCGGCGACCCGCTCGACAAGAACACCGACATCGGGGCCATCAACTCCCCCGAACAGCTCGCCCGTATCCGGGAACTCGCCGACGCGGGCGAGGCGGAGGGCGCGGAGCGCTGGGCCCCGTCCTGCGAACTCCCCTCCACCGGCTACTGGTTCGCCCCTACCCTCTTCACGGGCGTGACGCAAGCCCACCGCATCGCCCGCGAGGAGATCTTCGGCCCGGTGCTGTCCGTGCTGACCTTCCGTACGCCCGCCGAGGCCGTGGAGAAGGCCAACAACACGCCGTACGGGCTCTCCGCCGGCGTGTGGACGGAGAAGGGCAGCCGAATCCTGTGGATGGCCGACAAGCTCCGGGCGGGCATCGTGTGGGCCAACACGTTCAACAAGTTCGACCCGGCCTCGCCCTTCGGCGGCTACAAGGAGTCGGGCTTCGGCCGCGAGGGCGGCCGCCACGGTCTGGAGGCGTACCTCAATGTCGGCTGATCGCTTGAGCGTGCTCAAGACCTACAAGCTGTACGTAGGGGGCAAGTTCCCCCGGTCCGAGAGCGGGCGGGTGTACGAGGTGACGGACTCCAAGGGCGACTGGCTCGCCAACGCCCCCCTCTCCTCCCGCAAGGACGCCCGCGACGCGGTCGTCGCCGCCCGCAAGGCGTTCGGCGGCTGGTCGGGCGCCACGGCCTACAACCGCGGCCAGGTCCTCTACCGCGTCGCCGAAATGCTCGAAGGCCGCCGCGACCAGTTCGTCTCGGAGGTCGCCGAGGCCGAGGGCCTTTCCAAGGCCAAGGCGACGGCCCAGGTGGACGCGGCCGTCGACCGCTGGGTCTGGTACGCGGGCTGGTCCGACAAGGTCGCCCAGATCGCCGGCTCCGCCAACCCGGTGGCCGGCCCGTTCTTCAACCTCTCCACCCCGGAGCCGACGGGCGTCGTGGCGGTGCTGGCCCCTCAGGACTCCTCCTTCCTGGGCCTGGTCTCCGTCCTCGCCCCGGCGATCGTCACCGGCAACACGGCGGTCGTGGTGGCGAGCGAGAAGTCCCCGCTCCCCGCGCTGTCGCTGGCCGAGGTCCTGGCCACCTCCGACGTGCCGGGCGGCGTCGTGAACGTCCTCTCCGGCCGTACGGGCGAGATCGCCGCCCCGCTCGCGGCCCACCAGGACGTCAACGCCATCGACCTGGCGGGGGCCGGCCCCGAACTGGCCAAGGAACTGGAGGCGTCCGCCGCGGACAACCTCAAGCGCGTCCTGCGCCCGCGACCGGCCGACTGGTCCGCGGACCCGGGCACGGAGCGCCTGCTGGCCTTCCTGGAGACGAAGACGGTCTGGCACCCGATGGGGGCGTGAGGGGCGTAGGGGGCGTACGGCCATGGGGGCCGTACGGACGTAGGGGGCGTACGGACGTAGGAGACGTACGGACGTAGCGCTGCGGGTGCGGCCACCGTCAATCATCGCGCGTCCTGTCGGATGGTGCGGACTGGCGAAGAGACGGTGGCCGCGGCCGTAGTCGACCCTGCGGGGCCAAAAAACGGAATACACCTCCGGTACGGCCCGTTGGCACTGCGCATGAAGGCAATCGCGTTGCAGCAGTACGGGGGTCCGGAAGCCCTGGAGCTCAGGGAGCTACCGGACCCGAAGGTCGCCCCGGGCGAGGTCCTCGTCCGGGTCAAGGCGGCGGGCGTCAACCCAGGGGACTGGAAGATCGCCGCCGGTCACCTCGACAGCGTCATGGAGACGCACTTCCCCTTCATCCCGGGCTGGGAAGTCTCCGGCATCGTCGAGGCCAGGGGTTTCGACGCCACCGAGTTCGAGGTCGGCGACGAGGTGGTGGGCTACATCTGGAAGGACTGGGCGCAGAACGGCGGTTACGCCGAACTCGTCTCCGCCCCGGTGCGTACGCTCGCCCGCAAGCCCAAGTCCCTCACCTGGTCGCAGGCCGCCGGGCTGCCGCTGGCCGGGGTGACGGCCTATCAGGCCATCCAGCGGCTCGACATCAGCAAGGGCGACACGGTGCTGATCCACGCGGCGTCCGGCGGTGTCGGCTCGTTCGGCGTGCAGATCGCCGTCGCCCGTGGAGCGCGCGTCATCGGCACCGCCGGCGCACGCAACCACGACTACCTCCGCGGGCTCGGCGCCGAGCCCGTCACCTACGGCGACGGCCTGACCGAGCGGGTGCGCGAACTGGCCCCCGACGGCGTCGACGCGGCGCTCGACTTCGTCGGCGGCGACGCGGTGGCCGTCTCCCAGAACGTACTCAAGAACCCCGACCGAGTCGCCTCCATCGTCGACGCCACCATCGCCGACAAGGGCGGCCACCACGTCTGGGCCCGCCCCAACCCCGACGACCTCGGCGCCCTCCGCGCCCTGGCCGACTCCGGCCAACTCTCCGTCACCATCGACCGCACCTTCCCCCTGGCCGAGGCAGCAGACGCCTGGCGAGCCATCCAGGCGGGCCACACCCGAGGCAAGATCGTGCTGGACGTCGACGCGAACTGACCCTTCGATTTGGACGCCTTCGCTGTCTGGGGCGGTATTCGGCGTGGGTGGGTGCGGCTTTCGTCTCGGACCCTCCGGGTCCAGAGCGCCGGCAGCGGGAGGGAGGGGGTGGGGCTGAGGCTGGTGCACTGCCTGCGGCCCGGCGGGCGGGCAAGGTTCAAGCTGGCTCCGCTGCGCTACGCAGCCGGTTACCGGCAGGTAGAGTGCGGTTACCACCCGACAAAAGCACCTTTAGGGACACCGAATCGGGCGGCAACCGCACTCTGTCGAACATCAAACCTGACACATCGGACATACCGGCCGCCCCCGCCGTCAGAGTTGCGTTCCCACAGGCGTGACCCCCTCTTCCACGGGCCGCAACTCCCCCGGGCGGAAGGGCACGAGGCGCAGCGCAGCGCGCCACCACCGACCCCGGCCGTCATCCCGCCCGCAGCCAACGAACCACAGCACCCCTTACCGCCTCGCTTCGCCTCCGGATGGGCCGCAGGCCCGAGACGCACCCGCGCCCGAAGAACCCGCCCCCACCTCATCGCGGCAGCAGCCAGCGGCGTAGCGCAGCGGAGCCAGCTTGAACCCCAGCCACAAGCCGGGCCGCAGGCAGCGCACCGGCCCCCGGCCCCGCCCCCTCCCTCCCGCTGCCGGCGCTCTGGACCCGGAGGGTCCGAGACGAAACCCGCACCCACCCACACCGAATACCGCCCCACACAACCCCTAACCACCCCCGCCGGGGATGCATCACTGGCGACCCCTTGCAACACTGTGCCCCGCTCACAGCTCGTCGCCGTGAACGGGGCCCAGTGCCGCACGCACATCCAAGTCAGTCGTCGAACTCCCCGGCCTTCACCCCATCCAGGAAAGCGGCCCACTCGGTGGGCGTGTAGAACTGGGTGCCACCGTCGCGATTCTTGCTGTCCCGGACAGCCCGGCCCCCGTCCGCCGTACGCGCCACCTCAACACAGTCCGTGTTGATCCCCTGCGAGGCCTTCGCCTTCTTGAACGCGGTCACTATCTCCTGGTTCTTCATGCCTCTTCTTTCTCACTCTCCGGGATGTTCCCTATGGCGTTCTGGAGAAAGGCCAGGCTCTTCTCCGGGCTCAAGGCCGCCGACCTGAGCGCTTCAAAGATGCGCGCATGCTTGGCCGTGTCCTCCAAGTTCTCAAGAATTACCGTGCTGGTCGTGATGTCGAACGCGACGGCTTCGGGGGCAGGTTCGGGGCCGAACGAGAACATCACGAAGTGCGAGGTCATGTGCGCGGCACCCCACTCCGAAAACGGGAGCACTTGAATCGTCACGTTCTGCCGCTGGGCCACGTTGAGGATGTGCTCCAACTGCTGACGGTGCACCTTCGTTGACGGCATCGGGGCGGTCAGGGCAGGCTCCCAGATGACAGCCGCAAAGTGTGACCCACTGGTCTCTTCGAGGACTCGTGCGCGCTCCCTGCGCACCGCGATTCCCTTCTCGACAGTCTCTGGCGAGTAGACAGTGTGACTCGCGTCGATCAGGGTCTGAAAGTAGCTCGGGGTTTGCAGTAGCCCCGGCACGAAGAGCGGTTGCCAGGAGCGGATGTACGACGCGTCAGTTTCCAGCGCGATCAAATCAGCGTGCTCGTCGCTGACCACTCCTGCATAGTCGAGCCACCACCCACGCTTGTTGCTCTGCCGAGCGAGGTGTTCCAACTGCACGCGCATGTTGGCGTCTTCGACCTCGTACAGGTCCAGCAAAACCCGCACATCCCCCACGCGGGACCCGCTGATACCCGCTTCGACTCGACTGATCTTCGCCATAGAGCACCCGAGCGCCTCAGCGGCATGCTCCTGATCGAGCCGAGCGGCGAGACGGTACCGCTTGAGTGCGGCACCAAGCCGCCGACTACGCACTGTGGGCTTCCCGCCTGCTGGCACGATGCCTCCCCTGCTCTTCGCATCCAGTCTGCACGGTAACGAGCTGCACCCGCCAGGGAGTTGCCACTCTGGGCGACTTGCAAACATACATTGACGTCCACTTGCACTCTGTTGCCCGACGGGGCTAGCTTCAATTACATCACGCTTCGCGCTCACCTTGGGACGCTGGGTGATCAAGTTCCGCCTGCCCACCACCCTTGGGGGACCTATGTCCGGGCGCACGAACACGAAGAGATTCCGAGTCCGCAAGGACTCGGTCCCCGAAGCCCGCCACCACGTCGAAGCACTCCTCACGGAGTGGAAACTCGGCGGCCTCATCGAAGACGCGTCACTCGTCGTCAGCGAGTTGACGACCAACGCCGTCGTCCACGCCAAGGGAATCGGCGATTTTTTCGAGGTGGAGCTGAGACGCCGGAGCGGCGTCCTGATCCTCGAAGTGTCGGACTCGTACCAGTGGCGGATGCCCGTGCTCAGGGACCCCGGCGACGAAGACGCCGACGGGCGCGGGCTGTTGATCGTCAACGCCCTGGCGGAGAAGTGGGGCGTTCGCCCGCGCCGGACCGGCAAGACGGTCTGGGCCCAGTTGCCGATCCACCACGAGTGACCGGCGTGCTGAACGCGCAGCACACCTCAAAGCGCCCGCTCTGGAAGGAGGCGAAACATGCGAACAAGCCTGATGCACCGGCCCGCTGCCATGGGCCGCGTCGGCTGGTGGTGCGAGTTCACGCTGTGGGACCCAGCGGACGACGTCAGCCACCTGGCGGGCGACGTCTGTACGAGTGCGGCGGATACGCCGGCACACGCACTGGCCTGGATGCGGCTCGCCGTGCGGACGGTACTGATCACCTTCGACCCCGAGGACTTCACCCGCGTCTCCGGTGGCTCGACCACGGCCAGTGGGAGGCGGTCATGCGCCTCAAGGCGGGTGAGCCGTACACGTTCGTCGCGTCTTCAGGAGGTACCCGAGCCGAATGGTCCGTCCGCCCAGTCCTGTTCCTCCCCGTCCTGTTCCTGCCCATGGCTTCATGCGGCGGGCCCGGTGCGGCCGATGACCTCCTCGATCGCGGCGCGGGGGATCACGCCCGTACGCACGATGACGGGGGCGCCGTCACCGGCGGTGAAGTCGACGATGGTGGACGGCGCGGCCCCGCTCGGGCCGCCGTCGAGGTACGTGTGGACCGTGTCTCCGAGCTGGGCCCTGGCCTCGGCGAGGCTGGTGGCGGGTGGGCGGCCGGTGAGGTTGGCGCTGGACTGGGCGACGGGGCCTGAGCTGTCCAGCAGGGCGAGGGCCAACGGGTGGTCGGGCATGCGGACCATGACGGTTCCGGCGGTGTTGCCGAGGTTCCAGGCCAGGGAGGGCGCTGCGGGCAGGATGAGGGAGAGGGCCCCGGGCCAGAAGGCTTCGGTCATCAGGCGGCCCTCGGGCGGCAGGGACTGGACCAGCGTTTCGACTGTGGCGAGGTCGGTGGCCAGGACGGTGGCCTGCGCACGGGAACCGGGACCGGCGCGGTCGCTCGGCCGACGCCGGCGTACGGTCAGCGGGCCGCCGCCTGGCACGCGAGCCGTCGGCGCGTACAGTCAGCGGGCCGCCGCCCGGCGCGCCGCGTCTTCGAAGGCGGCGACGCCGAGAACGTCGGCCTGGGTGGGCAGGACGGACTCCATCAGCGTGCGGTGAAGCCGCGGATCGGGGTCGTCGCAGGCATCGGCCAGCACGAACAGGCGGTAGTCGCGATCGGCGGCCTCGCGCACGGTGGACAGGACCACGCCACTGGTGATGACGCCGGCCAGGACCAGGGTGTCGATGCCCTGTTCGCGCAGGAACGCGTCCAGCGAGGTGGTGCTGAACGCGCCGACGCGGGTCTTGGTGACCGTATGCACGTCCGCGCTCCCGCGCCCTTCCCTGAGCGAGGGGTGGACGTCGTTGTCGCGTTCCGCCGCCGCCAGGCCGCCGGTCTCGGCCAGGGGCGCGAACACCTTGTTGTGAGCGGGCACGGCCGCGTGGTCGTCGTCGGTGAACGCGACGCGGACGTGGATTTCGCGGATGCCGGCCGCGAGGGCGGCGCGCTGGGCCCGTTGGGCGTTCCGCAAGAGGCGGTCCGGCTCGGGGAGTTCGTGCAGCAGGGAGGGCTGGAGGTCCATGAGCAGCAGCGCGGTCCGGCCGGGGGTCAGGGCGGGGATCATGCTCGTCACGTGCGGTTCCTTCGTCGTGGGGGCGGGCTTCTCGCGGTGCCGGGGGCCACTGTGCGAGGGTTTACTACAGCGCTGTAGTATCCAGTACTGTAGTAAACATGACGAGCGACGAACAAGTCGGCTGGCTCAGCCCCGACGAACTGCGGACCTTTCGCGCCTTCAACCGCGCCTGGGAGGCGGCCACCGCCCGCTTGGACGCCGACATGGAACGCGCCGCGGGCCTGCCGCGCAGCTACTTCGACATCCTGTGGCGACTGCGCAGGGCGCCGGGGCGGTCCCTGCGGATGAGCCGGCTGGCGGAGCTCACCCACTCCAAGTCCAGCCGGATCACCCACGCCGTGGGCCGGTTGGAGGCGGACGGGCTGGTACGTCGCGAAGTCCCGCCGGGCGACCGGCGCGGCTGGCTGGCGGTCCTCACCGACGAAGGGCTGCGGCGGGTGGAGCGGGCGGCCCCCGTCTACGCGGCGAGCGTGCGCGAGCACGTCCTCGGTCCCCTGACCGGCCAGGCCCGCGACCAGCTCACGGACATCGGCGAAACGCTCCTCGCCCGTCTCGACCCCGAGGCGCTGCCCGGCGCCCCGGACAAGGAGGAAAGAACATGACCACCCCGCTGACCCGCACGGGAGCCACAGCCCGGGAGCCCGCGCGCGGCCCGACGCCGCGGCTGTGGCAGGTGCAGGTCGTCGCCGGGCTCGGCGGCTTCCTCGCCGGGGTCAACACCTCCACCATGGACGTCGCCCTGCCCACCGTCGGCCGCCACTTCGGCGCCTCCGCGTCGGCCGCGTCCTGGACCCTGCTGTCCTACATGCTCGTGACCACCGTGCTGGTCTTCGTCTTCGGCCGGGTCGCGGACCTGGTCGGCCGCCGCCGCATGTACCTGACCGGCATCGCCCTGCTCACGGGCGGCAGCCTGCTGTGCGGTCTCGCGCCCTCCGTCACCTGGCTGATCGTCTTCCGCTGCGTGCAGGCCGTCGGCGCCGCCGCGCTGCTGTGCAACATCACCGCCCTGATCACCGACGCCTTCCCGGCCCGCCGGCTGCCCACCGCCCTCGGCGTCAACGTCACCGTCGCCGCTCTCGCCCAGGTCGTCGGCCCGGCCCTCGGCGGCGCGCTGGCGTCCGGGCTGGGCTGGCGCGCGGTGTTCTGGTTCAACGTCCCCATCGGCGTACTCGGCCTGCTCTGGGCCGCTTTCACGCTCCGCCGCGACCCCGTCGCCTCCGGCCGGGAGCCCTTCGACTACCTCGGCGCCGGCCTGTCCACGCTCGCCCTCGGCGGCCTCGTCCTGGCCCTGAACGAAGGGGGAGCACTCGGCTGGACCAGCCCCGCGGTCCTCACCGGCCTCGGCCTCTTCGCCGTCTTCACCCCGCTCTTCCTGGCCGTCCAGGCCCGCCGCCGGCACCCGCTCATCGACCTGGGCCTGTTCGCCGACCGGGCCCGCGCCATGGCCTATCTCGCGCTCTTCCTCATGGCCATGGCGTACTTCGCCGTCGTGCTGCTCATGTCGCTCTACCTCCAGGCCGCCTCCGGCATGCCCGCCTACCGGGCCGGACTGCACGTCCTGTACGTCGCCGTGGCCATGGCCGCCGTCTCCCCCGCCGCCGGACGGCTCCGGGCGCGGTTCAGCGCACGCGCCCTGTCCAGCGCCGGGCTCGTCCTGACGGCCGCTGGGCTGTCCGCCCTGGCCGCGCTGATCGACCCGGCCATGAACAGCGCCGTCCTCGCCGCCTGCCTGCTGGCCGTCGGCGCCGGCGTGGGCCTGTTCATGACTCCCAACACCAGCGCCATCATGGGATCGGTCCCCGCCCAGCGTCGCGGCATCGCCAACGGCGTACGCCAGACCACCCAGAATGCCGGTTACGCCGTCAGCACCGCCCTCGCCCTGGCCATCGCCACCAGCCAACTGCCGGGCCCGGTCAAGGAGGCCGCCTACGCGGGCACCGCCCACGGCCTCGCCCCCCACACCATCGACGCCCTCACCACCGGCTACCGCTGGGCCCTCCTCACCCTCGCCTGCGCCTGCGTCCTCGGCCTCATAGCCTCGCTGAACCGAGGCCCCGACCACCCCGCCCCCTGACGCCCGCCCACCGGCCCGCCGCGCGCCGGCCCGCCCTCCACCGGTCCGCCGCGCACCGGTCCGCCGCCCACCGATCCACCGCTCACCCCGGCAGCAGATCCACCACCGGCCCCACCAGCGGCAGGTCCTTCACGCCTCCGCCGTCCGTCACCGGGCCGGTCAGGAGGCTGGTCCCGACCGGCTTGAAGTCCGCGATCTGGGTGCCGACGCCGTTGTTGAGCGGGTCCGAGCCCGTACGGGCCAGGGGGTCGAGGCGCAGGTTCTTCACGGGGGCGACGCCGCCGCCCAAGGAGCTGCCCAGGGCCTTGGTGACCGGCCCGGTCGGCACCGCCGCCGCCAGGACCGTGCCCGCGTCCGCGGTGGGCACGCCCTTCGCCTCCGGCGGGGCGGCGTCCGGGACGGCGGCGGCGTTCGCCGCCGTCGCGCCGCCCGCTGCGCACGCCGCGCCCGCCGTCACGCTCAACAGCCCGGCACGCAGCAGGACGCGTGGCAGGAGGGGTTGCGAGGAGCGTGCGGGACGGGCGCGGTGGCGTGCGTACGAGGCCATGGGTACCTGCCGGAAAGTAGGGGCTTGTAATCAATCGCGCACCCAACGTAGTTGAGCCACGCCGATCCTCGCATTCCCCTGCCCTCGGACTCCCCCGACCGGACCAATGCCGCACACTGGTGACCCGTGACCCCCCACCTGCCCCGCACCCGCGTCATCCTGCTGACCGGCCCCTCGGGTTCCGGCAAGTCGTCCCTCGCCGCCCGCACCGGGCTGCCCGTGCTCAACCTCGACGACTTCTACAAGGAGATCGGCGACCCCACGCTCCCCCAACTGGCGAGCGGCGAGGGCGCGGACTGGGACTCCCCGCTCTCGTGGGACTCCGCCGCGGCCGTCGCGGCCATCGCCGAGCTGTGCGGTACGTCCCGTACGTCCGTACCGCTGTACGACATCGCCACCAGCTCGCGGCGCGGCGCCGAACAGCTCGACATCGGGCGTACGCCGCTGTTCATAGCCGAGGGCATCTTCGCCGCCGACATCATCGAGGACTGCCGCGAACTGGGGCTCCTCGCCGACGCCATCTGCCTGCGCGGCCGGCCCTCCACCACGTTCCGCCGGCGGCTGCTGCGCGATCTGCGCGAGAGCCGCAAGCCCGTCCCCTATCTGATCCGCCGCGGCCTGCGGCTGCTGCGCGCCGAGCGGTCGATCGTCGCCCGGCACACCGCGCTCGGCGCGTACGCCTGCGGCAAGGACACCGCCATGGGCCGGATCGCCTCCGCCGCGGCCGGACGGCGCGAGAAAACCTGCATGAACACGCGAGACACGAATACGGCCGCGGGCATGGACATGGACATGGGTATGAACGTCTCGGGGACGACAGGCACCGCCTGAGGAGGAACACAGCAAGAAGCGGGGCCGGACAGACCCCCCGGCTGTCCGGCCCCGCTCCCCTTTCCCCCGATATCCCCCGTTCCCCCCTCTTCTCCTCTGTTTCCCCCGATCCCCCGTGATTCCCCGTGAACCCCCGTTCCCGGTTCCCCCTCGGGCCCCCGTTTCCCCCTCCTCAGGCCACCAGCTCGCCGAAGGCTTCTTCCTCGTCACGGCCGAGGCTCAGCGCCTCGTCGTCGCGCATCCGGCGCAGCGAACGCCAGATGCTGCTCTTGACCGTGCCGACGCTGATGTCGAGTATCTCCGCGATCTCCGGGTCCGTACGGCCCTCGTAGTAGCGGAGCACGAGCATCGTGCGCTGTAGTTCGGGCAGCCGGGCCAGCGCCTGCCACAGCACGGCGCGCAGCTCGGTGCCGCGCATCGCGTCGTGGTCGCCGGCGGTCTCCGGCAGCTCCTCGGTCGGGTATTCGTTGAGCTTGCGCCGCCGCCAGGCGCTGATGTGCAGATTGGTCATCGTGCGGCGGAGGTAGCCGCCGACCGCGGCCTTGTCGGTGATCCGGTCCCAGGCGCGGTACGTGGAGAACAGCGCGCTCTGGAGCAGGTCCTCCGCCTCGAAGCGGTCGCCGGTCAGGTGGTACGCGGTCGCGTACAGGGAGGCCCTGCGCTCCTGGACGTAGGCGGTGAAGGCCGCTTCGGCGTCCGGCTGCCCGGTCTCGGCGGTCTTCTCGGCCCGTTCGGGCTTCCGCTGCGTCCCGGTCCCCCGCGGTTCCCCCGCGGCCTCCCCGTACACGGTCGCGTCGATGGCCACCATGTACGGCGGCCGTCCGCGTCCGGTGCCGCGAGCGCACCCCCGTCCGCTCACGGCACCGGACTTCTCCGGGCTCCGTACGGCGTCGTGCAGGCGCGTGCGAATGACTGCGCTGGTCGTGGTGCTGTGCAGTGTGTTCATGTCGCGCCCCCCGTCGTTGGAGCCAGCTCGTTCGGTCGGTGTATCGGACGGTCGTTCTGTCCGATGGCCAAAACAATGCCGGGCCAGTTTCATCGCGCTGTCCGGCGTCTGTCACAGGCGCGTCACAAGGGCGCCCGGCGGTGCCACTCGGGGCCGTGACACCGGGAATTCACCTGCCGCGGGGGCGCACGGAACCGGCCCGTCCGCCGTCCGTCACCCGCGCACCACAAGGGGAGGTGCTGTGTGGGAGCGCTTCTACGGTCGAACTCCCAGCCTGTCTTAGTCCAGAATGACCAACGTGCCCTACCTGCTGCTGATCGAGGACGACGACGCCATCCGCACGGCCCTCGAACTCTCCCTGTCGCGCCAGGGTCACCGTGTGGTGACCGCGGCGACGGGAGAGGACGGTCTGAAAATGCTGCGCGAGCAGCGCCCGGATCTGATCGTGCTGGATGTGATGCTGCCCGGTATCGACGGCTTTGAGGTGTGCCGCCGCATTCGGCGCACCGATCAGTTGCCGATCATCCTGCTCACCGCGCGCAACGACGACATCGACGTCGTGGTGGGCCTGGAGTCGGGCGCGGACGACTATGTGGTGAAGCCGGTGCAGGGGCGGGTGCTCGACGCCCGCATCCGCGCGGTGCTGCGCCGCGGGGAGCGCGAGTCGAGCGACTCCGCCTCGTTCGGGTCGCTGGTCATCGACCGGTCCGCCATGACCGTCACCAAGAACGGCGAGGATCTCCAGCTCACCCCGACCGAGCTGCGGCTGCTGCTGGAGCTGAGCCGCCGGCCGGGGCAGGCGCTCTCGCGCCAGCAGTTGCTGCGGCTGGTGTGGGAACACGACTACCTCGGCGACTCGCGGCTCGTCGACGCCTGTGTGCAGCGGCTCCGCGCCAAGGTCGAGGACGTTCCCTCGTCCCCGACCCTGATCCGTACGGTCCGTGGCGTCGGCTACCGGCTGGACACGCCTTCGTGAAGCGGACGGCGACGGTATACCGGGGCCACGCCCGTACGGGCGGTGCCGGCACGGACGATGCCGGCACGGGCAGTACCGGCACGGGCGATGCCGGCACGGGCGGTACTGGCACGGGCGGTGCCGGCACGGGCAGCGGCGGGGCGGACAGCGGTGGGACGGACAGTTGAGCACAGTGACGGACGAGCCCGGCCGGGTACGAGGCCCGGGGGCCGCCGCCCATAAGTTCGTACAGCGCAGCATGCGCTGGCTCAGCCTGCGGCTGCGGCTGATGCTGGTCTTCGCGCTCGTCGCGCTGGCCGCCGCGGTCTCCGCGTCCGGCATCGCGTACTGGCTCAACCGCGACGCGGTCCTCACCCGCACCCAGGACGCCGCGCTCGACGACTTCCGCAAGTCCCTCCAGGACAACACGGCCTCTCTGCCGCCCACCCCGACCTGCGCGGAGCTCCAGCAGGCCGCGGACCGGATGGCGGACACCACCCAGAAGTACGAGGTGCTGCTGATCGGCTCCGTGGAGGGCGGCGGGGACTGCGCCGCGCCCTCGAACCGCGACCTGTTCACGCTGAAGGTCGTGCCGAAGTCGCTGCGCGCGGCGGTCGTACGGGAACGGCCGGTGGACGAGTCCAACCGGTACCCGTACCACCTGTACTGGCAGCGGATCACGCTCGACGGCACGCCGTACCTGGTGGGCGGCGCGAAGGTGATCGGCGGCGGCCCGACCGGCTATCTGCTCAAGTCGCTGGAGAACGAGCGGCAGGACCTCAACTCGCTGGCCTGGTCGCTGGGGATCGCGACAGGCCTGGCCCTGATCGGCTCCGCGCTGCTCGCGCAGGCCGCCGCGTCGACGGTGCTGCGGCCCGTACAGCGGCTCGGCGACGCGGCGCGGCGGCTCGGCGAGGGGAAGCTCGACACCCGGCTGCGGGTGTCCGGCACCGACGAGCTGGCCGACCTGTCGCGGACCTTCAACAAGACGGCCGAGTCGCTGGAGAAGCGCGTCGAGGAGCTGAGCGCCCGGGAGGCGGCCAGCCGGCGGTTCGTCGCGGACATGTCGCACGAGCTGCGGACCCCGCTGACCGCGATCACCGCCGTGACCGAGGTGCTGGAGGAGGAGGCCGAGTCCCTCGACCCGATGATCCGGCCCGCCGTGGAACTCGTCGTCAGCGAGACCCGGCGCCTCGGCGACCTGGTGGAGAACCTGATGGAGGTCACCCGCTTCGACGCGGGCACCGCCCGCCTGGTCCTCGACTCCGTCGATGTCGCGGACCAGGTCACCGCCTGCATCGACGCCCGGGCCTGGCTCGACGCCGTGGAACTGGACGCCGCCCGCGGCATCATCGCCCGCCTCGACCCGCGCCGCCTCGACGTCATCCTCGCCAACCTCATCGGCAACGCCCTCAAGCACGGCGGCTCCCCCGTGCGCGTCGCCGTACGCACCGACGGCGACGACCTCGTCATCGAGGTACGCGACCACGGGCCGGGCATCCCCGAAGAGGTGCTGCCGCACGTCTTCGACCGCTTCTACAAGGCCAGCGCCTCCCGGCCCCGTTCCGAGGGCAGCGGCCTCGGCCTGTCGATCGCGCTGGAGAACGCCCACATCCACGGCGGCGAGATCTCCGCCGCCAATTCGCCGCTGGGCGGCGCTGTATTCACCCTCACGCTGCCGCGCGACGCGTCCCGGCTCTCGCCGGACGAGGACGACGACAGCGGGGAGGACGGCGCGGCCAGGGCCGCGGCCTCCTCCCAGCAGGCCGGAGGGGCTGCCGGCGGGGGCGGCCGGGGCGCGGCGGCCGACAGCGGTAACGAGGTCGGCGGCGAGGAGCCGGGTGAAGGACCGGCCCAGGGGCCGGGGAAGAGTTCGACGGAAGGCGGCGACCGATGAGGCTGAGCATGGTGGCTCGTACGGGCCGTATCGGCCGTATCGGTCTTGTCGGTCGTACGGGCCGCAGCGCCGGAAGCGGTCGTGACGCTGGTACGGGCGGTACGGGCGGTACGGGCCCCAGCGTCCGGCCGCCCTCCCCCAAGAGGCCCCGCTGGGCGGCGAAGGTGTCGGCGCTGGTCGTGGCTGGGGGGCTGCTTGCCGGATGCGGGATTCGGGGGACGTCGGTGCCGGTGGACGCGGGGAGCGCGCCGTCGCGGGCGACGTGCGTCGTGCGGCCGGGCGGCGGGGAGAGCGCGTCGGCCGATGGCCAGGCGGTCTCGGTGTACCTGGTGTGCGCCTCGCAACTGCTGCCGGTGACCCGGACGCTGCGGCTGCCGGAGGGCGATGCCGCAGGCGACCCGGTGCGGGTGGCCGGCGCGTTCCTAGAGCAGTTGCGGCAGCCGCCGCTGGCGGCGGAGGAGGAGGCGGGGTTCTCCACGGACGTGCCCGCCGGGCTGTCGGTCTCGGGGCCGCGCGACGGCGACCCGTCGGCGGCGCTGCGGCTGAGCCGGTCGCCGGACGAGCTGCCGCCGTTCGCGCTGGCGCAGCTCGTGTGCACCTTCGCGGGGACCGCGGCGGCCGACGGCGGCCGCGGCGTGGTGCTGGGCGGGCCGGAGGACGGCAAGCCGCGGCGCTATGAGTGCACCGACGAGATGCGTTCCCGTCCGCAGTCCGCCCCGACGGGCTCCCCGGTCTCGTCGTGACGGTCGCCTCGCCGTGACAGGGGCGTCGCCTCGTGACGGGGGTACCGTCGCGTCCTCACCGGGTCGTCGCCTCGTGCCCCCGCCGTCGTCTCGTACCGCGAACGACCCGGCCGTCGCGCCGCGACCCGCCGGTCGCCCCTGACTCTCTGTGGCCGTGGACGGAACCGCGGCCACCGCACCACGCGTCATGGGAGGCGTGCAGGGTCATGGTTACGGCGGTTCAGCCGCCCTCCGATACCGCTACCGCGCCGTGGGGCTCGTCCTCGCGGCCGCCCATCTCCTCGTCGTCGGCTGGCTGACCCTGCGCCCGCTGACCGCGCCATGGGTGCCCGCCACCAGCCCCGAGCCGCTGGCCACCATCCGCGCCGACCTGGCGCTCGGCGCGTGGGAGGCGACGTGCGCCATCGGCGGATCGATGCTGCTGCTCGCGCCGCTGGGCGTGCTGCTGCCGCTGGCGGGCGGGCGGCTGGCGGTGGCGCCGCTGATGTCGCTGTCCCGGACGGTGTTCGCCGGGGTGATGATCTCGCTGACGCTGCAACTGGTGCGGAGCGGCGTCGCGGGCCAGGTCCTGCACGTGGATGAGCTGCTGCTGAACTCGGCGGGCGTGGCCGTCGCCCATCTGGCGGTGGTGCCGCTGGTACGAGCCCGGCTCCGCCGCCGGTATGAGGGCCCCCGGCCGCGCCCCCTCCGCCGGGAGGACGGGCCCCAGAGCGCGGCCCCCACGATCCCCAGGGTCAAGACGGCCCCGTAGTCGGACGGCTTCGCGCAGGTCACGGGCCTACCGTGGAGACACGGGCAAACGCTTCCGCGGCGGCGGCCCCGCCCCGTCCCTTACGCGATTGCCAACACCCTGACAACGCTGACAACGCTGACAACGAGGAGTCGCCATCATGTCCGCTCCGCTGGTCCGTTCCCGCAACAACAAGGTCCTCGGCGGCGTCTGCGCGGGTCTGGCCCGGCGCTTCGGCACCACGCCCACGACGATGCGGGTGATCTTCCTGGTGTCGTGCCTGCTGCCCGGCCCGCAGTTCCTGATCTACCTCGCGCTCTGGGTGCTGCTGCCCTCCGAGGACACGCACCGCAAGACGGCTTGGTGACCGCCGCGAACGGTCACTCTCCGTAGGCGTCACAGCATCGCGGTCGCACGGCTACCGAGTACGCGACGGCGGGCCGCATCCCAGAAGGGGGTGCGGCCCGTAGTCGTACGCGCCCACCGCGCCTCGCCGCCCACCGCGCCTCGCCGGCCGCAGCGCCCTCGCCGGCCTCAGCGGCCGAACTTCTCCTTGGCCTCCGGCGTGACCGGCGTGAAGAAGTTGACGAGGTTGCCGTCGGGGTCGCGGAAGAGCAGCGCGCGGTTGCCCCAGGGCATCGTGGTGGGCTCGTTCACGAAGTCCGTCACGATCTCCTTCAGGTCCTCGTAGACGCTGTCCACGTCGTCCACCAGGAATTCGAGGATGACGGTGCGGTTCGCGGCCGGTTCGGCGGAGCCGGGCGCGAACAGCGGGACGGTGTTGGTGCTGCCGATCGCGAGGGTGCCCGAACCGGTCCTGATCTCGGCGAACTCCTTGTGGCCCCAGGTGGCGGGCACCTTGGTGACGCGCTCGTAGAAGTCGACGAGGCGGGTGATGTCCGCGGTGATGACGCGGGAGGAGACGAAGTCCATGGTTTTTCTCCTGGTACGGCCGTACGGCCATGTTGTGCGGTTTCGGCGCTCTTCGATGCTCGGTCACGGCCGTGCCGTTCGGGCTGACGGCCGGGCCGCTGGCGCCTACGGCCACACGCTACGACCAATACCGGACAGAACCCGCCCGGTATATACGGGAGACTTTCCGGCATGCCCCACCCCATCGCCCGCGTCCTCACCCTCCTGGAACTCCTCCAGTCAGGCGGCACCCGGACCGTCACCGAACTCGCCGACCGGCTGGGCGTCGACGAGCGCACCGTGCGGCGCTACGCCCAGCACCTCATCGACCTCGACATCCCCGTCGAATCGGTGCGCGGTCGCTACGGCGGCTACCGGCTCGCCCCCGGCTACCGCGTCCCGCCGCTCATGCTCAGCGACGACGAAGCGCTCGCCGTCCTGCTCGGCCTGGCCGCGGGCGGCCGGTCGGGGCTGCCGGGACCGACGGGGCTGCCGGGACCGACGGGGCTGCCAGGAGCCACAGGGCTGACCGGACCGACCGGGACCGCGGGGACGGCGAGCGAGACGGCGGCGGCCAAGATCCGGCGCGTGCTGCCGGAGCGGCTGCGCCGCAGGCTCGACGCCGTGCTCGGCTCCCTCGCCTTCACGGAGCCGCCCGGCCCGGCCGCCGCCGCACCCGAGCCCGGCGTCCTCCTGTCGATCGCGGACGCGGTGCACCACCGTCGGCCGGTCTTGCTCCGGTACACGGCGCGCGACGGCCGGCGCAGCGAGCGCACCGTGCATCCGTACGGGGTCGTCGCGCACGCGGGCAAGTGGTACGTGACGGCCGCGGACCCCGCGGCGGGCGAGGACCGGACCTTCCGGCTGGACCGCGTCGCCGACGTGCGGACCCTGCCCGGTTCCTTCGACGCCCCCGTCGGCGTCGACCCGGCGCAGCGCCTCCTGACGGGGCTGGCCACGGCCCCGTACCGGCATGAGGTGGCCGTGCACCTCCAGGCGACGGTCGAGCACATCCGCACCCGACTCCCCGCGAGCGTCGCGGTCGTGACGGAACTGCCCCCCACGGAGGACGCCACGCCGGAGGACGCCGCGCCGGAGAACGCCACGCCGGGAGGCGAGGGGTGGTGCCGCGCCGAGATCCGCGCGGAGCGCCTGGACTGGCTCCCCGCCGTTCTCGCCTCCCTGGACCGGCCGTTCGTCATCGAGCGGCCGGACGAACTCCGCGGCCTCGTCGAGGCTTTCGCCCAGCGGCTCGCCTCCTCCGCCAGGCGGCTCCCGCCGCACACGTAAGAGGCCGGTGGCGCGTACGGCCATACCCGCGCCCCCTCCTCCTCACAGCAAACGGCCCGCCCCCCGCGCCGGCACCGAGCGGTGCGCGACGGAGGTACGGGCCGTGGCCGTACGGGCGTACAGGCGCGCCGTACGAGCAGGCGCGCCGGTCAGGCCGGGAGGCCGCCGAGGAGGCCCGCGCCGGGGACCGCGCCGAGGGCGGCGGTGCCGACCGCGGTGGGCACCGTCTTCACGATCTCGCCGGTCGGCAGGGCCTGTGCCGTGCGGCGCGTGGCGGGGAGGCCGCCGAGGAGTTCCTGCGCACCGGCGCTGGTCACCGTGTTGAGCGCCTGGTCGGCGACGGGAGCGGCGGTCCTGGTGACCGTGGAGAACGCGGTCTGGCCGGTGGCCAGGGCCTCGCCGCCCGGCGCGAGCTTGCCGACCGTGCTGACGGGGAGGCTGTCCACGGCGTCGGCGACGGTGGGGGCGACCGTCTCGACGGGCCCGGCAGCGGCGGCGGTGCCGGCGGCCGTGGCGGCGAACGCGGCGCCGAGAGCGGCGACGCCGAGGGTCTTGATGGTTCCCTGCTTCATCAGAATTCGTCCTCATGACGGGGTTGGGGAGCGGCACTGCAACGTAGTCATGGGCCCAGGGGGGTAGCAAGCACCGAAGAAGGGCCGGGACTTGAATTCCCGGCCCTTCTTCGGCTATTTGGACGGATCGCGGCTATGCGATGAAACCGCTGCTCACCACGGGTTCCGCGGCCGTCTGACGGAACAGCCACTCGGACTTCAACTCGGCGTATCCGGGCTTGATGACTTCATTGATCATCGCCAGTCGTTCACCGAAAGGAATGAAAGCCGACTTCATCGCATTGACGGTGAACCATTCCATGTCGTCGAGCGTGTACGAGAAGGCGTCGACGAGCTTCTCGAATTCGCGGCTCATGCTCGTGCCGCTCATCAGGCGATTATCGGTATTTACGGTCGCCCTGAAACGCAGTTTACGGAGCAGCCCGATCGGGTGTTCCGCGTAGGAAGCGGCCGCGCCCGTCTGGAGGTTCGAGGACGGGCACAGTTCCAGCGGAACGCGCTTGTCCCGTACGTACGAGGCGAGCCGCCCGAGCCTGACGGAGCCGTCCTCGGCGACCTCGATGTCGTCGATGATCCGCACGCCGTGGCCGAGCCGGTCGGCGCCGCACCACTGGAGCGCCTGCCAGATGGACGGCAGGCCGAACGCCTCGCCCGCGTGGATGGTGAAGTGGTTGTTCTCCCGCTTGAGGTATTCGAAGGCGTCGAGGTGTCGGGTGGGCGGGAAGCCGGCCTCGGCGCCCGCGATGTCGAAGCCGACGACGCCCAGGTCGCGGTAGCGGTTGGCGAGTTCGGCGATCTCCAGGGCGCGGGCGGCGTGCCGCATGGCGGTCAGCAGCGCGCCGACGCGGATGCGGTGGCCGTTCTCCTTGGCCCGCCGTTCGCCTTCGCGAAAGCCCTCGTTGACGGCCTCGACGACCTCGTCGAGGGTCAGCCCGCGCTCCAGGTGCTGCTCGGGCGCGTACCGAACCTCCGCGTAGACGACGCCGTCCGCGGCGAGGTCCTCGGCGCACTCGGCGGCGACGCGGACCAGCGCGTCGCGCGTCTGCATGACGGCGCAGGTGTGCGCGAAGTTCTTGAGGTAGCGCTCCAGGGAGCCGGAGTCGGCGGCCTGCCGGATGAGGGCGCCGAGCTTGTCGGCGTCGCCCTCGGGGAGGCCGTCGTAGCTGGTCTCGTGGGCGAGGTCGATGAGGGTGCCGGGGCGCAGGCCGCCGTCGAGGTGGTCGTGCAGCAGCGCCTTGGGCGCGCGGCGGATCTGCTCGGGGCTGGGTGGTGCGGGCTGGCTCGTCATCCGGGAACTTTAACTCCTACGCGCGTAGACGACGGCGAACGATACGTAACGGTGACCCGTCGCCGGGGTGGACACGCGCGCTCCTTCTGCCATCGTTTCTGCATGGCTCAGGAAGCTCTCCCGGAGCGCGGTGCGGCTCGGCTCGGCAAGCCCGTCGGAACGGCCGGCACGGTGCACGGCGTCGCCCTGCTCCTTCCCTCGGGCGAAGCGTCCGGCACCCGGCGCCCGTCTCGCCTGCCGGTCGCCGCCATGCGCCCGCTCGCGAGACGGCTCGCGCGCGCGGGGCGCGAGGAGGGGCTTGTCGTCCATGTCGTGCACTACCGCTTCCGGGGCTGGAACGGCGCCGCCGCGCATCCGGCGCGCGACGCCGAGTGGGCCGTCGACGAGGCCGTACGCCGCTACGGCGACGTGCCGGTCTGCCTGATCGGTACGGGCATGGGGGCGCGTGCCGCGCTGCGCGCCGGGGGCCATCCGGCCGTCAACTCCGTTCTCGCGCTCGCCCCTTGGCTGCCGGAGCCGGATTCCGCCGCCGGGCCGGGCTCGGCCCCCGAGCCCGAACCCGACCCCGTCAAGCAGTTGGCGGGCCGTCAGGTGCTGATCGCGCACGGCACCAATGACGCGCGTACCGACCCGGACCTGTCGTACCGGCTCGCCGAGCGCGCCAAGAAGATCAACCGGCAGGTGTGCCGCTTCGAAGTCCACTCCGACGGGCACGGGTTGCACCAGCACCGCTCCGAAGTCACCGCGCTGGCCGTTGACTTCATGATGGGTTCGCTGTTCGCGCGGGGGTATTCACGGCCGGTGGCGGACGCGCTGGCGGCGCCGCCGCCGCTCGGGCTGCGGATGCCGCTGGCGGCGGGGTTCGGGTCGTCGCTGCGGCAGTGAGCCACGGGCCGCCGCCACGTCCACCATGTCCGCCACGTCCGGCACGTCCACCACCTCCGCCATGTCCGCCTCGGCGGTGAGCCACGCACCCTCGCAGCGGTGCGTACGCCTCTCAACGCGGCGCGCCCCCGCCGCCCCTCTCGCCACTTTCGCCCCACCCGCCCCCTGACTACTTAGGCAAGCCTAAGCTAAGCTGACGATCGTCCGAGGCCGCACCGCCCGGATGCCGTCCGCGCGCCTGTCTTCTTGGCGTCCATGCCTGTTCTTTGGGGAGTAGTGACGATGACCGTCAGACACCAGCACGCCGCCCACAAGCTCGTCCGCCGGTCCGCCGCCGTCGTCCTCGCCGCGGGCACCGTCCTCGGCGCCGCCGGTGCCGCCACCGCCGCCCCGGCCGCCCCCGCGCACCACCGGCCGCACCACCAGACCTCGTACAAGGTCGACTCCGCGCAGCTCGCGCGCGGCCTCTACCAGTCCTCGTACTCCGAGCGGAACCACGTGCTGTGGGCGACCACGGCCGTCGGCCGCCCGCCGGTCACCCAGTCCCAGCTCCTGAAGGTCGACCCGAAGTCGCTGAAGACCAAGGCCGCCTACACCCCGCCGGTCACGGACGCGAGCACCAAGGCCGTGGAGGCCGTGTACGGCGTGGCCGTGGACGACGCGCACAACACGGTGTGGACCACCAACACCCGTAACGACTCGGTGGCCGTCTACAGCCAGCGCACCGGCAAGCACCTCGCCACCGTGCCCGGCGTGAAGCACGCCCGCGAGATCGTCGTGGACGAGCGCCACAACACCGCCTGGGCCAGCGGCTTCGGCGACGGCAGCATCGTGGGCTTCGACACCCGTACCTTCAAGGAGAAGAAGCGGGTGACGGTCAAGGGCGCCGGCACCACCGGGCTCGCGGTCAACAAGTGGACCGGCACGGTCTACGCCACCGACCTGACCAACAGCAACATCATCGCCGTCTCCCGGTTCTCCGACCAGCCCAAGCTGATCCCCACCGGCCAGGGCCCCATCTCCATCGCGCTCTCCCGCGACGGCCGCACCGCCTACACCGCCGACAACAAGGGCGGCACCCTCTCCGTCGTCGACCTGCTCAAGGGCAAGGTGACGCGGACCGTGAAGACCGGTGAGGGCGCGCTGTCCGTCGCCGCCGACCCGCGCTCCGGCAATGTGTTCGTCGCCAACCGCGGCCCCGGCAACACCACCGTCGTGGACCCGCACAAGGGCGCCGTCGTCGCCACCCTGGCCACCGGCCCCAACCCCAACCACGTGACCGTGGCGCGCGGTACGGCCTTCGTGGTCGACAAGGCCGCGGCGGGCGACAAGCTCCTCGACTCCGTGCACCGCATCAGCGCCGAGCGCTGACACAGGCTCTGCCTCCGGCGGGCGGCCCCTGACCCGAGCCATGCCCCCATCCTGATCGCCCCCGCGGCCGGCACCGCGGGGGCGATCGGGTTTTTCCGCCCGCCTCTGCGCGATATCACCGCTCAGCGCGGCAGCAACTGCCCCCGGCGGGAGAGCAGGAACCGCTTGAACGCCGCGACCGGCGGGGTGTCCGGGTGCCCGTCGAGCCAGGCCACGCCGATCTCGCGGACCGCGCGCGGCGCCGTGACGGTCAGTTCCACGACGCCCGGCCGGGGCACCGCCGGGGGCGGCAGCAGCGCGACGCCCAGCCCGGCGGCGACGAGCCCGCGCAGCGTCTCGGCCTCCTCGCCCTCGAAGGCGACCTTCGGCTTGAACCCGGCCTCCGCGCAGAGCGTGTCCGTGATGCGGCGCAGCCCGTACCCGGGTTCGAGGGTGACGAAGAGTTCGGCCGCGGCCTCCGCGAGCCGCACCCGCCTGCGCCCCGCGAGCGGGTGGTCGTCGGGGACGACCAGGCGCAGCTTCTGCTCGTCGAGGCGGCGGGCGACGAGGTCCGGGGCGTCGGGGACGGGCGCGGTCAGACACAGGTCCAGTTCGCCGGCGCGCAGTCCGGAGATCATCGCCTCGCCGTAGTTCTGTACGAGCTGGAAGCGGACCCGCGGGTGGTCGGCGCGGAAGTCGCGCAGCAGGCCGGGCACCGTCTCGGGGCCGAGGGTGTGCAGAAAGCCGAAGGCGACCTTGCCGGCCGTGGGGTCGGCGTCGGAGCGTACGGACTCGGCGGCGCGGTCCACCTCGGCCAGCGCCCGTTCGACGGAGCCGAGGAACGTACGGCCGGCGGGGGTGAGCGAGACGGTGCGGCCGTGCCGGGCGAACAGCGCCACGCCGAGGTCGCGTTCGAGCCGGGCCATGGCGCGGCTGAGGGTCGGCTGGGGGACGTCGAGCTGGTGCGCGGCGCGCGTGACGTGCTCCTGGCGGGCGACGGCGGCGAACTGGGCGAGCCGCGGGGCGAGGGTCGCCGCCCAGGAGCCGGCGTCGAGCTCCACCGTGGCCGACATGTCGATTTCACTACGGGTGGGTGACAGGGACGGCGCTGGCCTGTGCTCATGCTCCATGGCATCGATTATCGCCGTTTCATGCATTGGACGCATGAAAGGTACGTGCATACGGTCATTACATGCGCCCTGCCGATACGGGGGCGTCCGCGGCGGTACAGCGCGTGGATGCCCGCACACAGTCGCCCACCGGAACCGACGAACCCACCGGACCAGACGAAGCGGCCGGCGGTGCAGCCGGCGCCGCGGCCCCGGACCGTCCTGCTTCGACCGCGGATGTCGTCGACATCGCCGAAGCCGACGCCGACAAACTGGTGCCCGGCGGGCCCGGCTACCGGAAGATGAGCTTCGCGCTCTTCTCCGCCGGCATCTCCACCTTCGCGCTCCTCTACTCCACCCAGGCGCTGCTCCCCGCGATCTCCGACGACCTGCGCGTCAGCCCGGACCAGGCGAGCTGGACCGTGTCCGCGGCGACCGGGGCGCTGGCCGTGGCCGTCGTGCCGCTGAGCGCGCTCTCCGAGCGGTACGGGCGGCGGGCCATGATGACGGGCTCGCTGATCGTCGCGGCGCTGGTGGCGCTGGCCGCGCCGTTCGCGCCGAACCTCGCGACGCTGATCGCGCTGCGCGCGGTGCAGGGCGCGGCGCTGGCCGGGCTGCCGGCCTCGGCGATGGCGTACCTGGCGGAGGAGGTACGGCCCAAGGCGCTGGTCGCCGCGATCGGGCTGTTCGTATCGGGCAACAGCATCGGCGGCATGTCCGGCCGGATCGTGACGGGCTGGGTCGCCCAGGCGTCCAACTGGCGGGTCGCGCTGGGCGTGGTCGGCGTCATGGCGGTGGTCTGCGCGGTGGTCTTCCGGGCGACGATCCCGCCCGCCCGGAACTTCACCCCCCGCCCCGTCTCGCCGCGCTCCCTGGCCCGTACGGTCCGCGGCCACCTCTGCGACCCGCTGATGTGCCGGCTGTACGCGCTCGGGGCGCTCTTCATGGTCGTATTCGGCGCGGTCTACACGGTGATCGGCTACCGCCTGACCGCCAAGCCCTTCGAGCTGCCGCAGGGCATCGTGGGCTCCATCTTCCTCGTCTATCTCGTCGGCACCGTCACCTCGGCCCTCGCCGGCAAACTCGTCGAACGCCTGGGCCGGCGCGGCGCCCTGTACCTGGCGATCGGCACGGCGTCCCTGGGCCTCGTCCTCAGCGCCCTCGACTCGCTGATCACCGTCCTGCTGGGCCTGGTCCTGATAACCGCGGGCTTCTTCGTAGGCCACTCGGTCGCCTCGTCCTCGGTCAGCCACACCGCCACCACGGGCCGGGCCCAAGCTTCTGCCCTCTACCAGACCACCTACTACCTGGGCAGCTCCCTGGGCGCCCTCCTCGGCGCCCTCGCCTTCCACGCCGCAGGCTGGAACGCCACCGTGGCCCTGGGCCTCCTCGCCATGGCATCCGCCGCCGCCATCACCCTGTACGCCACCCGCAAGGCCGCAGCCGAACGGCGGCTCGCGACGAGCGCATAGCCCCGAGCACGACAAAGGGGCCGCCCACACCTTCCGGTGTGGGCGGCCCCTTCGGACTGTCGGCGGAGTCAGCTAACGGGAAAGAGCGCGGTGTCGACCGTGACATCGAACGGCTCGGGAAGATGCAGCTCATCGCCGTAGGCCACCGATGCGAGCACGCGGTACGAGCCCCCCTTCGGCTCACCGTAGAGCGTGGCCGTCGGCTTCCCGGAATGCCACGGGTCCAGCAGCAGGTAGAGGGGGACTTCGGCGGAGGCGTAACCGTGCAGCTTCTCGATCCGGTCGTGGTTCGCGTTGGACGAGGAGGTGATCTCGACGACGAGCTGGGCCGCGTCGGCTGTCTGCCGCTCTTGGCGGCGGGGCAGCAGCTTCTTAGGAATGACGGCGAGATCGGGAACGTACAGCCCCCGCCTGCCGGGCACGGTCAGCCCCTGGGTCTGGTAGATCCCCCAGTCCCGTGGGATGGCGGTGTACAGCAGACGCTGAAGCTCGTCCGCGGTGTCGTTATGGTCGCTCTCCGGCGGTGGTGCCACGGTGACGATCCCCTCGATGATCTCCACCTTGCAGCCCTCCGGAGGAGACGTCCGCTCCCAGAGTCGGAGTGCCTCGTCCCAGAGGGATTCCTCAACCCGCTGGGGGCGCTCAGCGATGCCTGCTGCCATGGTGTGCTCCTCTATCGGTACGTCACCGATCCCAGCATGCCGAACGGGACCGGCGACGGTCCACCGGTCCCGTTCACCCAAATGGGGAAAGCGCAGGTCAGGCGATGCGGTCCAAGATGATCGGGGTCGGCTCGTACGCCGTGTGCTCGGGGGCGACGAGGACGGCGCCGTCGAGGGCTTCCAGGGCGTAGGCGAACTTTTCCGGGGTGTCCGTGTGGAGGGTGAGGAGGGGCTGGCCGGCGGTGACGGGGTCGCCGGGCTTGGCGTGGAGTTCGACGCCGGCGCCGGCCTGGACCGGGTCCTCCTTGCGGGCGCGGCCGGCGCCGAGGCGCCAGGCGGCGACGCCGACGGCGTAGGCGTCGAGGGTGGTGAGGACGCCGGAGGCGGCGGCGTGGACGACGTGCTGTTCGCGGGCGACCGGCAGCGCGGCGTCCGGGTCGCCGCCCTGGGCGAGGATCATGCGGCGCCAGTGGTCCATGGCGGAGCCGTCGGCCAGCGCCTTGGCCGGGTCGACGTCGCCGAGGCCCGCGGCCGCCAGCATCTCGCGGGCCAGGGCGAGGGTCAGTTCCACGACGTCGGCGGGGCCGCCGCCGGCCAGCACCTCGACGGACTCGCGGACTTCGAGGGCGTTGCCCGCGGTCAGCCCGAGCGGGGTGGACATGTCGGTGAGCAGGGCCGTGGTCCGTACGCCGTGGTCGGTGCCGAGTCCGACCATGGTCGAGGCGAGTTCGCGGGCGTCCTCGATGTTCTTCATGAACGCGCCGGAGCCGACCTTCACGTCCAGGACCAGCGAGCCGGTGCCCTCCGCGATCTTCTTCGACATGATCGAGGAGGCGATCAGCGGGATCGCCTCCACCGTGCCGGTGACGTCCCGGAGCGCGTACAGCTTCTTGTCGGCGGGGGCCAGCCCGTCGCCCGCCGCGCAGATGACGGAGCCGACGTCGCGCAGGACGTCCATCATCTCGGCGTTGCTCAGCAGCGCCCGCCAGCCGGGGATGGCCTCCAGCTTGTCGAGCGTGCCGCCGGTGTGGCCGAGGCCGCGCCCCGAGAGCTGCGGCACGGCCGCGCCGCACGCGGCGACCAGCGGCGCGAGCGGCAGCGTGATCTTGTCGCCGACGCCGCCCGTGGAGTGCTTGTCGGCCGTGGGGCGCGGCAGGGACGAGAAGTCCATCCGCTCCCCCGAGTTGATCATCGCGGCGGTCCAGCGGGCGATCTCCGCACGGTCCATGCCGTTGAGGAGGATCGCCATCGCGAGCGCCGACATCTGCTCGTGGGCGACCTCGCCGCGCGTGTAGGCGTCGATGACCCAGTCGATCTGCTCGGGGCTCAGTCGCTCCCGGTCGCGCTTGGTCCGGATGACGGAGATGACGTCCATGGGCTCGCTTTCTTCGTTTCGTTCTTGGTGTCGGCCAGGATGAAGGCCGGGCCCGCGTCCCCTCAGGGGCGCGGGGAACTGCGCGATCAGCCACAGCCGGCCCGCGGCCGACCCCCGACGGCACAGGGGCGTCACCGCACAAGCGTCAGCGCCGCGTCAGCGCCCCAGGTCCTCCGGACCGAACGCGTCCGGCAGCAGCTCCGACAGCGGCCGGGCCCCCGACGCCGTGTCCATCCACAGCTCCGGCCCCCCGTGCTCCCACAGCAACTGGCGGCACCGCCCGCACGGCATGAGCAGTCCGCCGTCCTTCCCGCAGCAGGTGAAGGCGGTCAGCCGGCCGCCGCCCGTGGCGATCAGTTCGGAGATCAGCCCGCATTCGGCGCACAGCGCCACGCCGTACGCGGCGTTCTCCACGTTGCAGCCGGACACGGTGCGGCCGTCGTCGACGAGGGCCGCCGCGCCGACCGGGAAGCGGGAGTACGGGGCGTACGCGCGCGACATCGTCTCCCGCGCCCGCGCCCGCAGCGCCTCCCAGTCGAACGTCTCCCAGGACTCGTTCACTTACTTCCCCTGGCCCTTCCGGTATGGCTTGCCGTTCGCCTTGGGCATCCGCAGGCGCTGCGCGGAGACGGAGAGCACCAGCAGCGTCACCACGTACGGCGTGGCGTCCACGAACTCCAGCGGCACCCGTGCCGTCAACGCGTACCAGACGATCAGCAGCAGCGCGAACACGCCGCTGATCAGCGCGGTCCGGCGCTGCTGGGCCCGGAGCTTCCAGAGCGCGAGGGCGGCGAGCAGCACGGCGAGGAGCAGCAGCAGCGCGTGGACGGTCTCGCCGCCGCCGCGCAGTTGGAGGCTGTCCATGAAGCCGAAGAGGCCCGCGCCCATGGCGACGCCGCCGGGCCGCCAGTTGCCGAAGATCATGGTGGCGAGGCCGATGTAGCCGCGGCCGCCGGTCTGTCCGTCGGAGTACATGTGGGTGCCGATGGCGAGGAACGCGCCGCCGAGCCCGGCGAGTCCGCCGGAGACGATCACGGCCGCGTACTTGTACGTGTAGACGTTGACGCCCAGCGACTCGGCGGCGACGGGGCTCTCACCGCAGGACCGCAGCCGCAGGCCGAAGGAGGACCGCCACAGCACGAAGAACGTGCCGACGAACAGCGCGGCGGCGGCGATCGTCAGCCAGGACACGTCGGTGACGAGCCCGTCCAATATGCCCGCGACATCCGAGATCAGGAACCAGTGGTGCTTCTCGACGGACGCCAGCCAGTCGGACAGCCCCGGAATGGAGAAGTCCGGCATGTTGCTCATCGGCGGCGACTGCTTGTCGTTGCCGCCGGCGCGCTGCGCGGCGCTGCCGTCCGCGCCGAACCACAGCTTGGCCAGGTACTGGGTGACGCCGAGGGCCAGGATGTTCATGGCCACGCCGGAGATGATGTGGTCGACGCCGAAGGTGACGGTGGCCAGCGCGTGGATGAGCCCGCCGACCGCGCCGCCGGCGATGCCCGCGAGCGCCGCGACCCACGGCCCGTGCTGCCAGCCCATCCAGCCGGCGCAGAACGTGCCGAGCATCATCATGCCTTCGAGGCCGATGTTGACGACCCCGGCCCGCTCGGCCCACAGCCCGCCGAGGCCCGCGAGCCCGATCGGCACGGCGGCGCCGAGCGCGCCGCTGAACTGCCCGGAGGAGGTGAGGTCCTCGGCGCCGGTGACCACGCGCAGGACGGCGAGGAGCAGCAGGGCGCCCGCGAGGAGGAGCAGCACCACCGGATAGGTGAGCTTGCGCCGCTCGGGTTTGTTCCCGCCGCTGAGCCCCTTCGCGAGCACGGCAGTGAGGTTGCTGCTCACGCGGTCACCTCCGCCTTGTCGCTCTTACGGGCCTGGGCGGCGAGTTCCTCGCCGACCTTGCGCTGCTGGGTCCGGAGCCCGTAGCGCCGCACGATCTCGTACGCGATGACGACGCACAGCACGATGACGCCCTGGATGACGCCGACGATCTCCTGCGCGTAGCCCTCGAATTCGAGCTGGGTGCCGGTGCGTTCGAGGAAGCCCCAGAGCAGCGCGCCGAGCGCCATGCCGATGGGGTGGTTGCGGCCGAGGAGGGCGATGGCGATGCCGGTGAAGCCGATGCCGGCGGGGAAGTCGGTGCCGTAGTTGTACGAGACGCCGAGCAGTGTGGGCATGCCGACGAGCCCGGCGACGGCGCCGGAGAGCACCATGGAGGTGACGACCATGCGCTTGACGCTGACGCCACCGGCCTGGGCGGCGGACTCGGAGCGGCCGACGGTGCGCAGGTCGAAGCCGAACCGGGTGCGGCTGAGGACGAACCAGTAGACGAGCCCCGCCAGCGCCGCGACGATCACGAAGCCGTAGACGGGCTTGGGCGTGGTGGGGATCTCGAAGAAGTGCGCGGAGTCGGGCAGGTAGGGGGTGTGGATCAGGTTGCCCTCCTTGATGGCGAGCCGCCCGTCCTGGAGGAAGTAGCCGATGACCGAGGCGCCGATGGAGTTCAGCATGATGGTGCTGATCACCTCGCTGACGCCGCGGGTGGTCTTCAGCAGCCCCGCGATGCCCGCCCAGATCGCGCCGACGACCATGGCCACCAGGATGACCAGCGGGATCTGTACGAAGCCGGGGAGGGTGAGGGAGCCGCCGACGACGGCGGCGAAGAAGGCCGCGATGCGGTACTGGCCGTCGACGCCGATGTTGAAGAGGTTCATCCGGAAGCCGATGGCGACGGCCAGCGCGGACAGGTAGTACGGGGTCGCCTTGTTGATGATCCAGACCTGGCTGTCGCTCTTCGAGCCGAAGTCGACCATGACCTGGTAGGCGTGGAGGGGGTCCTTGCCGGTGGCCGCGATGATCACCGAGGTGATGACGAGGGCGGCGACGATGGCGAGGAGCGGCGCGGCGACCGCGAGGATCAGCTTGTTCTTGTCGAGCTTCTTCACTCTCCCTCGCCTCCGTCCGCGCCGTGAGCGTCGTCGTCGACGTGCTCCAGGTGGCCGGTAGCGGCGCCGGTCATGGCCGAGCCCAACTCCTCCGGGGTGATGGTGGCGGGGTCCGCGTCCGCGACCAGCCGGCCGCGGTACATCACCCGCAGGGTGTCGGAGAGCCCGATGAGTTCGTCCAGGTCGGCGGAGATCAGCAGGACGGCCAGCCCCTCGTGGCGGGCCTCGCGGATCTGGTCCCAGATCTGTGCCTGCGCGCCGACGTCCACGCCGCGCGTGGGGTGGGCGGCGATGAGGAGCTTGGGCCGGTGGCTCATCTCCCGGCCGACGATCAGTTTCTGCTGGTTGCCGCCGGACAGGGAGGCCGCGGTGACCTCGATGCCGGGGGTGCGGACGTCGTAGTCGGCGACGATCCGCTCGGTGTCGGCGCGGGCGGCCTTGAGGTCGAGGAGCGCGCCCTTGCTGTTGGGCGCCTCGGTGACGTGGCCGAGGATGCGGTTCTCCCAGAGCGGGGCCTCCAGCAGCAGCGCGTGGCGGTGGCGGTCCTCGGGGATGTAGCCGACGCCGGCCTCGCGGCGGGCGCGGGTGGGCGCGTGGGTGATGTCGGCGCCGTCGAGGGTGACGGTGCCGCCGTCGGGGTCGCGCATGCCCATGATGGCCTCGACGAGTTCGGCCTGGCCGTTGCCCTCCACCCCGGCGAGGCCGAGGACTTCGCCCTTGTGGATGGTGAGCGCGATGTCGTCGAGTACGGTCCGTACGGCGCCGTCGGAGTCGACGGCGGAGAGCCGCAGTCCGTCCACGGTCAGCATCGGGGTGGTGGTGACGGTCGACTCGCGGGTCTCGGGCGAGGGCAGTTCGCTGCCGACCATCAGCTCGGCGAGCTGCTTGGGGCTCGTCTCGCTCGGCACCACCGAGGCGACGGTCGTGCCGCGCCGGATGACGGTGATGTCGTCGGCGACGGAGAGGACCTCTCCCAGTTTGTGCGAGATGAAGATGACGGTCAGGCCCTCCGCCTTGAGCTCGCGGAGGTTGTCGAAGAGCGCGTCGACCTCCTGCGGGACGAGGACGGCGGTCGGCTCGTCGAGGATGAGCGTGCGGGCGCCGCGGTAGAGGACCTTGAGGATCTCCACGCGCTGTCGGTCGGCGACGCCCAGGTCCTCGACGAGGACGTCGGGGCGGGCCCCGAGGCCGTACGCGTCGGAGATCTCCTTGATCCGGGCGCGGGCGCGGTTGCCGATGCCGTGCAGCTTCTCGCCGCCGAGGACGACGTTCTCCAGCACGGTGAGGTTGTCGGCGAGCATGAAGTGCTGGTGGACCATGCCGATGCCGCGGGCGATGGCGTCGCCGGGGCCGGCGAAGCTGACCTGTTCGCCGTCGGTCTCGATGGTGCCCTCGTCCGGCTTCTGCATGCCGTAGAGGATCTTCATGAGGGTCGACTTGCCGGCGCCGTTCTCGCCGACGAGGGCGTGCACGGTGCCGCGGCGGACGGTGATGTCGATGTCGTGGTTGGCCACGACCCCCGGGAACCGCTTGGTGATGCCGCGGAGTTGGACGGCCGGGGCGCTGGGCGCGCCGGCGGTCGGGGGGCTGCTGGTGGACGCTTTGATGGCGCACTCTCCTCGGAGAAGGGAGCGGTTGGGGAGACGGGGCTGGGCGGGGCCCGGGAACGTACGGCGAGCGGCCGGTGGGCTGCCCGCGGGCGGTCCACGCGCCTCGTAGGCGAACGTACCGCGCCAACTCGCCGCTACGCGCGTAGCGTTGGCTCATTTGTACGGGCCCGACGCGGCGGCCGCACACCGCCGAGCCGAGCCCGGGTCCGTACCGGCCGGGGAGCCGTCCCGGCCGCGGAGCCTGCGCCGCCTCCCCTCGCCGCCGAGGCCGGGGAGGGGGCACAGGGCTACCTCACGGGTTCTCCTTGACCTTGACCTTGCCGTCGACGATCTTCTGCTTCGCCTCCGCGATCTTGTCCTTGAGGTCGTCGATGTTGCCGCCCGAGGTGGACAGCGAGACGCCGCCGTCCTTGAGCAGGTAGCGGTGCGTGCCGGTCAGCGGCTTGCCGTCCTTGACGGACTTGACCAGGTCGAAGACGGCGACGTCCACGTTCTTGACGACGGAGGTCAGGATCGAGGACTTGTACTTCTCCAGACCGGACTGCTGGTACTGGTCGGAGTCGACGCCGATCGCCCAGGCGCCCTTCTGGGCCGCGATGGCCTCGATGGAGCCGCTGCCGGAGAGGCCGGCGGCGGTGTAGATGACGTCGTTGCCGGCGTCGAGCATGCCCTTCGCCTTGTCCTTGGCGGCGGCGGGGTCGTTGAAGCCCTTGTCGTTGTTCGGGTACAGGTACTGCGAGGTGATCTTGACCTTGGGGTCGGTCTCCCGCACGCCCTGCTCGAAGCCCGCCTGGAACTTCTGGATCAGCGCGTTGTTCACGCCGCCGATGAAGGAGACCTTCTTGGTCTTGGTCTTCAGCGCCGCGGCGACGCCCGCGAGGTAGGAGCCCTCGTGCTCGCCGAAGACGATGCTGTCGACGTTCTTGCCCGGCACGACCGAGTCGACGATCGCGAAGGTGGTCTTGGGGTTGTCGGCCGCCACCTTCTGGATCGACTTGGCGTAGTTGAAGCCGACGCCGATGACCGGGTTGTAGCCCGCCTCGGCCAGCGAGGAGAGCCGCTGCTCGCGGTCGGCCTCGGTCTCGTTGTTCTTGGCGGTCATGGCCTTGCCGCCGACCTTCAGCTCCTTCATGGCCTTGTCCATGCCGCGGGCGGCGGACTCGTTGAAGGAGTGGTCGTCACGGCCGCCGACGTCGAAGGCCAGGCCGATGCCCTTGTCCTTGCCGCCGGACTCGGTCGAGGACTCACCGCACGCGGTGAGCGAGAAAGCGAGGGCCGCGGTACAGATGCCCGCGACAGCGATGGTGGATACCCGGCGCACGAGGGCCCCTTCACTCGAAGCGCCACGGTCGGCGCTGGTTTCGCGGGCATCGTAACGCGCGTAGATGGGGGATAAAGGGGTCGCAGAAAGCCGTTATCGGATCGTCGCGAACCCACCCCCACCTCGCGGCCTACGGACGGTTGACATCCAGCAAAGCCGCGGCGGTGAACAGCTCCACGCCCACCGCGATCGCCGACTCGTCCACGTCGAAATCACCACAATGCAGGTCACGTCGGACGGTGTCCCCCACCCGTCGCACCCCCAGCCGGGCCATCGCGCCGGGCACCTGCTCCAGATACCAGGAGAAGTCCTCGCCGCCCAGGGACTGCTCGGTGTCCTCGATCGAGGACGGCCCGCGCCGCGCGGTCATCGCGCGGCGCAGCAGGTCGGTGACGTCCGGTTCATTGACGACGGGCGGCACCCCCCGGATGTAGTCGATCTCCGTCTTGGCCCGGTGCAGGGTGGCCACCTCGTCGATCGCGGCGTGCACCAGGTCCGGGGCCTCGCGCCACGCCTGGAGGTCCAGGCAGCGGACCGTGCCGGACAGTTCGGCGCGCTGCGGGATCACGTTGCAGGCGTGCCCGGTCTCCAGCCGCCCCCAGGTCACCGCCAGGCCGGAGCGCGCGTCGACCCGCCGGGCGAGCAGCGCCGGCACCTCCGTGGCGACCTTCGCGGCGGCCGTCACGAGGTCGGTCGTCAGGTGGGGGCGCGCGGTGTGGCCGCCCGCGCCGTGCAGCGCCACCTCCAGCCGGTCGCACGCCGAGGTGATGGCGCCGGGCCGCAGCCCGATCCGCCCCGCGTCGACCTTCGGGTCGCAGTGCACCCCGATGATCCGGCCGACGCCGTCCAGCACCCCGCACTCGATGACATCGGGCGCGCCGCCGGGCAGCACCTCCTCGGCGGGCTGGAAGATCAGCCGGACCGGGTGCGGCAGCAGCCCACGCTGGGCCAGCTCGGCGAGGACCAGCCCGGCGCCGAGGACGACGGTGGTGTGCACATCGTGGCCGCAGGCGTGCGCCATGTCCTTGACGGTCGAGCGGTACGGGACCGTCTTGGTGTCCGGGATCGGCAGGGCGTCGATGTCGGCGCGCAGCGCCAGCAGGGGGCGTGCGGCGGCCCCGCGGTCCGTGGGTCCGATGTCGCAGACGAGTCCGGTGCCGAGGGGGAGGATCTGTGGGGCGAGCCCGGCCCGCTCCAGTCTCGCCTTGATGGCCCCGGTGGTGCGGAACTCGCACTTCCCCAGCTCGGGGTGCATGTGCAAGTCCCGGCGGAAGGCGATGAGTTCGGCGCGCAGCCCGGCGGACAGTACGCCGGACAGCTCGGGATCGGTACCTGCCTCGGGCTCGGATTCGCGGGACATCAGTTGGTTCACCCTGTGAAGGTTAGGGGCACGGGGTGGGCAACTGCCTGGCGATCAACAAAAGTTCAGCCCGATGAGGGAAGGGAAACTAGGCCGCGGGTCGCATGACCACAAGAGATACGGGGTAGAAGACTCCGCTACGCGCCGGGCGAACGCCCCTTTGGCACCACGGGGAAAACCGCCCCCTCCCGCCTGCCCGCGGGCCCCGTCTCCACCTACCCGCGCGTCCGCGGGCCCCGCCTCCCCCGGCCTCCGCCTTCAGAGCGTCGAGGCCGGTACGTACGGGACGCGGTGGATGCCGCGCGCGGTGCCCGTGACGCCGGAGAGGAAGTCACCCGCGCGGGGCGAGGCGGTCTCCGTCAGCCAGGCGGGGTCCACGTCGCAGACCGCCACGGTGATGCCGGTGCCGGCCAGGGCCAGCGGCAGGGTGTGCACCACGGTGGAGGGGAAGCTCAGGATCATGCGCCCTATGGGGCCGCGCCGGGCGATCAGTTCGAGCGGCAGGTCGGGCCGTACGATCTCCAGCCCCAGCTCGCCGCCGATCCGGCGGAGCTTGTCGGTGGACTCCCGGCGGTGCGCGAAGTACCGGGTGGCGCCGTGCGTACGGGCCAGCGAGGCGACGGCGGTCAGGTAGTGGTCGAGGTCCACGACGCCGGTCTCGACGAGGGAGGTGCCGACGAGGTCGGTGCCGCGGGTCAGCCGGGGCGGGCCGAACGCCGAGCGGGTCCACGCGAAGTCGTTGGGGGTGACGGTGACGCCGGGCGGCGCCTGGACGGGCATGGCGGTGAACACCTCGACGCGGCGGTCCTCGCCCGGCGTGAGCCTGCGGCGCGCGGCGGCGGCGAATGGCGCGAAGACGAGGTCGCGCGCCCCGAGCCCGCCCCTGCGGTGCCACCGCACCAGCCGTGAGCCGACGGCCAGTTGGGCGACGAACTCCATGGTGGCGGTGCCGTCGTCGACGACCACGACGTCGCGGGCGCGGGCGATGGTGAGCAGCAACTGCACGTAGCGCGAGAACGGGTCCCCGATGACGACGCGGCTCGCGCGCCGCAGCAGGGGCGCGAGCCCCGCGATGGTCTGCGCCGGCGCTCCGGCGCCGCCGCGCGCCTCCTCCCACCGCACGGTGTGCCCCGCGCGCCGCGCCAGCTCCGCCATCCGGCGCAACTGCCCCCGCGTCATGGGGTCGTGCGGGGCGAGCACGATGACGGTGAGCCCGGCGTGCGCGCTCCGATCCCGCGGGTCCGCCTCGCCGGAGGCCGGTTCGGGCGCGCCAGGCGGCTCCGGCTCCTCGGTCTCGTACGGCTCCACGGTCTCGTACGGCTGCCGGGGCACGCCGTCGTAGAGGGTGGGCAGGGGCGACCGTACGGCGTCGGGCCCGCCCGGTTCCGGCGCGGCGGCGTCCGCGCCGGTCATCCGGCCGTACGACCACTCCAGTACGTTCAGGAGCTGGACCGGGCTCTCCACGAACGCCAGGGTTCCGCTCGGGGCGGCCCCGCTCCCCCGGAAGCGCGCGGCGGGAGCGGCCGTCGCTTCCGGGGGTGGGCCGGCCGGCCCCGCTGTCGCTGTCACCGGGCCCGGCCGCCTCAGACCGCGACCGGCTCGCGGTCGCCGGCCTCGGCGACGACGCCCGCGACGCGGCGCAGCTTCCTCATCGGGCCCAGCTCGCTCTCGTAGACCTTCTTGACGCCGTCGCCCAGCGACTCCTCGACCACCCGGATGTCGCGGACCAGCCGCTGGAGGCCCTGCGGTTCGACGGAGGCGGCCTGGTCGGAGCCCCACATGGCGCGGTCGAGGGTGATGTGGCGCTCGACGAAGGTGGCGCCGAGGGCGACGGCGGCGAGCGTGGTCTGGAGCCCCGTCTCGTGGCCGGAGTAGCCGATCGGCACGTTGGGGTACTCGGCCTGGAGCGTGTGGATCACGCGCAGGTTCAGCTCCTCGGCCTTGGCGGGGTAGGTGGAGGTGGCGTGGCAGAGGAGGATGTTGTCGCTGCCGAGGACCTCCACCGCGTGCCGGATCTGCTTGGGCGTGGACATTCCGGTGGAGAGGATGATCGTTTTGCCGGTGGCGCGCAGGGCGCGCAGCAGCTCGTCGTCGGTGAGCGAGGCGGAGGCGACCTTGTGCGCGGGGACGTCGAACTTCTCCAGGAAGGCGACGGCCTCGGTGTCCCACGGGGAGGCGAACCAGGCGATGTCCCGCTTGGCGCAGTGCTCGGAGATCTTGCGGTACTCGTCCTCGCCGAACTCGACGCGGTGCCGGTAGTCGATGTATGTCATCCGGCCCCAGGGGGTGTCGCGTTCGATGTCCCACTGGTCGCGCGGGGTGCAGATCTCCGGGGTGCGCTTTTGGAACTTGACCGCGTCGCAGCCCGCGTCGGCGGCCGCGTCGATGAGCGCGAAGGCGTTCTCCAGTTCACCGTTGTGGTTGATGCCGATCTCGCCCGTGACGTAGACCGGGTGGCCGGGGCCCGCGGTCTTGGCGCCGAGGGTCCGGGTGCGGAGAGTGGGGCTCATGGAAGGCAGGTTCCTTGCTGTCGGGGGAGTGCTGAGGGCTGCTGGTCGAGTTGGTCCGCCGCCTGCGGGGGCGGGTCAGACGGGCTGGAGGGACGGGCCGAGGAGCCAGGCGGCGATCTCCCGGATGGCCCCGCCGCCCCCGGGCGCGGAGGTCACGGCGCGCGCCGCGCCGCGTACCACGTCGTGCGCGCCGGCCACCGCCACCGGCCAGCCGACGAGGTCGAAGCACGGCAGGTCGTTGACGTCGTTGCCGACGTACAGCACGCGCTCGGGTGCGATGCCCTGTTCCTCGCACCACTGCTTGAGCGCCAGGTCTTTACGGTCGATGCCGTGGAGGACGGGAAGTTGGAGCTTCTTGGCCCGCGCGGCGACGACCGGGTTAACTTCCGTGGACAGGATCAGCAGGGACAGTTCGGCGCGGCGCAGCGCGGCGATGCCGAGCCCGTCGCCCCGGTGCACGGCGACGATCTCGCGGCCGTCGGAGTCGATCAGGACCCGGTCGTCGGTCTGGGTGCCGTCGAAGTCGAGGACGACCGCGTCGATGTCCGCGCGGCCGGGCAGCGCCCCCGGCCGGCCGGCGTCGAGCAGCGGGGCGAGGGCGCGGGCTCGGGCCAGGTCGTGCGGGTCGTCGATCTCCAGGACGCGGGCGGCGTCGGTCCGTACCAGCTCGGTACGGCCGAAGAAGCGGTGCTTCTCGGCGCGGAAGCGGTCGGCGCGCATGCCGTAGGCGGCGCCGGTCTCCAGGAAGTCCTGGGGGCGGTCCTGGCGGCGGGGCCGGTAGGACTTGTCGTGGTTGACGCCGATGCCGCCGGTGGCGGTCGTGCTCGTCTCCTCCGTCGGCAGGTCGTCCGCCGCGTCGGGGGCGCGCCAGACGAAGCCGTGGAACGGGGCGACGGTCAGGGCGGTGTCCGCGCCGCCCGCCAGGATGGCCTCGGTGACCCCGTCGATGTCCTCGCGGGCGATGAACGGGCTGGTGCACTGGACGAGGAGGACCACGTCGACGGCGGTGCCGTGCGCCGCCTCGTACGCGTCCATGGCGTGCAGCACGGCGGCCTCGCTGGTGGCGGTGTCGCCCGCGATGTCGCCGGGGCGCTGTACGACGACGGCGCCCGCGCCGCGCGCGGCGGCGGCGATGCCGGGGTCGTCGGTGGAGACGGCGACGTCGGTGATGTGCCGGGAAGCCCGGCACTCGTGCACGGCGCGGGCGACGAGCGGCACGCCGCCGACGGCGGCGAGGTTCTTGGCGGGCACGCCCTTCGACCCGCCGCGCGCGGGGATGACGGCCAGGACGGTCGGGGGCATGGCGGCTCCTTGGGGTGCGGTCGTCACAGTTGGCCCATGCGGCGGATGACGGGCGCGACGCGCTGGACGCCGTGCCGGTACGCGCCGCGGGCGGCGTCGCGCATGGCGTTGCGGGTGGCCCGCCGCAGCGGGCCGGCCTCGCGGGGCTCGGCGGTGTGCGGCAGGGGGTCGCCGGTGGGGTCGAGGCCGTGCCGGGCGAGGATGCCGGGGAGGTAGCCGGGCGCGGTGGCGGGCGTGTAGTAGGGGGCGAGGGGCGGGAGTTCGGGGGCGGCGACGAGGTCGGCGACGCGGTCGCGGGCGGCGTCGAAGGCGCGCTCGTACGAGCCGTCGGCGGCGACGCCCTGGCGGGCGGTCCAGCGGGGATCGGGCTCGGGGCGGTGGCCGGCGTCGAGCTGGTCCCAGGAGGCGAGGCAGCCGGAGCCGAGGAAGTGGTGGTTGCCGAGGGTCTCGCGGACGCCGAGGTCGGTGAGGACGGCGGTGGGGATGGCGCGGTGCAGGGATTCGAGGGCCGCGGTGGAGCTGACCGTGACCAGCAGGTCGGTGCGGTCGAGTACCTCGCCCATGTGCCCGTAGACGAGGCGGCAGTTGTCGGGCAGCGGGTCGGGGAGCTTGGCGGCGAGCTTCTGGTAGGGCAGTTCCTCGATGTGCGTGGTGTGCTCGCCGGGCTTGCTGCGGAGCTTGATCAGCACCTCGCGCTCGGGGTGCAGGCGCGCGTGCCGCACGGCCCGCTTCAGCAGGTACGTGCGGGCGGCGCGGGTGTCGGGCACGGAGGGCTGGGCGGCGAACACCACGGTGTACGGGCGGCTTTGGACCTCGCCGGGCGGGGCGGGGGCGTAGCGGTCGCCGCCGAGGAAGGGCAGCGCGCATTCGACGACGGAGTCGGCGCTCGCGCCGACGCCGTGGTAGACGGCGCGGAACCGTTCGGCGTCGTGGCGGGAGCCCGCGAGGACCACGTCCGCGCCGTGCCGCAGCAGCAGGCCGTCGGCGAGTTTCTCGTAGACGACGCCGACGTAGCCGGTGACGACGGCGGGGCGGCGGCGCTGCCCGGCCCAGGAGCGGGCGAGTCCGTGCACCATGGCCTGGACGGCGCCGCCGACGCAGGACAGCACGATCACGTCGTAGCGACTACGGTCGGCCGTACGTACGAATTCGGTGCCGGTCACCTCGGTGAGCGCGTCGGCCCGCGCGCCGACCTCGGCGAGCTGGCGCACCGTGGGGGTGGCGCGGCCGCGCAGCAGGAACCCGTCGAGCCGGCCGCCGGGGGCGAGGCGGTGCGCGGTGAGCGCGCCCCATTTCCACCGGGTGTCGGAATCGGCGAGGACGGCTACCCGCGGCGGGGAATGCGTACGTGATGACACGACGCCGACGATAGGAATTCATTCCGTTTCGTTGCCCAACAGGAGTTCAACGCTCGGTAAACAACAGGATGACGGAACAAGAACCGACCTTTCCGCGTGACCGGTTCACCAATTGGACGTACTTCGTTCACCCCTACGTCCGCCCGGCGTCAAGACGAATGCCGGGCGGCCCCATAGCCTCACCCGGGTGGTTAAGCTCTCCGTCATCGTGCCGTTCTTCAACGTGCAGACCTATGCCCCCGACACGCTGCGGAGCCTGCGCGCGAACGCGCGTGCGGACTTCGAATTCATTCTCGTCGACGACTGTTCGAGCGACGGGACGCCGGAGCTGCTGCGGCAGGCCGAGCGCGAGCTGCCGGGGGCGGTGCTGGTGCGGCACGAGAAGAACGGCGGCCTCGCCACCGCCCGCAACACCGGCCTCGACGCGGCGCGCGGCGAATACCTGACCTTCCTCGACGGCGACGACTGGCTCGCGCCCGGCTACTTCTCCCAACTCCTCGCGTTCATAGAGGGGTTGGGCGTCGACTTCGTCCGCGCCGACCACGTCCAGTGCTCCGGCCGGGCCCGCTCCGTGCACCGCGTGCCGCACGGCCGGCGCGGCGTCGTACTCGATCCGCGGGACGCGATCCTGCCCGCCGACCGCTCCACCTCCGTGGACTACGCCTACGCGTGGGCGGGCATGTACCACCGCCGCCTGCTCGACGACGGGCTGCTGCATTTCCAGCACGGGCTGCGCACCGCCGAGGACCGGCCGTGGATCTGGCGGCTGCACCGCGAGGCGCGGACCTTCGCGGTGGCCGGGCTGCTCGGCGTCTTCTACCGGCGCGGCGTCGCCTCCTCGCTCACGCAGATCGGCGATGTGCGGCAGCTCGATTTCATCCACGCATTTGATCGGGTCATCGAGGAAACAGCCCGGGACGCGGACGCGGACCGGCTGCTGCCGAAGGCCGTGCGCACGTATTGCGCGATTATCTCTCATCAGCTCGGCACCATCGAACGATTCGAACCGGCCGTGGCCAGGACATTGCGCTCGATGAGCGCGGCGGCGATGAAAAGAATGCCGCAGGATATTCTGAAGGATGCGCTGAATTCCATGGATTACGAGCGCGCGGCGCGGCTGCGCAGGGTCCGGCGCCGGGCGGCCGTGTCGGAGGTGTCGGCCTGATGACCGCCCAGCCCGCCGCCGACCGTTCCCTCCGGTCGGACCACCGCGACCGTCCCGCCTCGGCCGACCGCCTAGCCGAGTCCGACCGTCCCACCGCGTGCGACCGCCCCGCCTCGGCCGGCCGGCCCGCCGAGCCCGGCCGCCCCGGCCGCCCCCGCACCCAGATCTTCCTCGCCTCGACGCTGTACGGGGCCGCGACCCTCGCCGCCGCCCTCGACGCCGGCCGGTTCGCCCCCGCCGGCCGCCGGCTGCTGCTCGTCTCCAACAACGCGGCCATCCCCGAGACGACGCCGTCCCTCCAGGACGCCCCCGGCTTCGAGCTGCTGCGGGACCGCTTCGACGGGCTGCTCTCCTGGAACGAGACGATCCGCCCCTTCCACCCCGGCGGCTGGTCCCCCCGGGCGGACGACGTGCCGCTGTGGGAGCGCCATCTGCGGCTGCTCTGGGACCTCGGCGACGACGACATCGAGCTGATCGTCGAGTCCATCCAGGTCAACCCGGCGCTGGCGCTCGCCCAGCTCTTCCCCGGCGCGCCCGTCGAGGTCTACGCCGACGGCCTGATGAGCTACGGCCCCACCCGCAACAAGCTCGACCCGCTCATCGGCACCCGCGTCCGCCGCCTCCTCCACCTCGACCTGGTGCCGGGGCTGCGCCCGCTGCTGCTCACCGAGTTCGGGGTGCCGGCCGAGATCGTGCCCACCGAGGCGTTCACCGAGGTCCTGGCCCATCTGGCGGCCTCCGCCGCGGAAATCACCGCACCGAAGGGCGCCGCGCTGCTGCTGGGCCAGTACCTTTCGGCACTGGACATCCTCACCCCCGTGGAAGAGGAGGAGCTGCATGTGCGAATGCTGCGCGGGGCGGTCGAACTCGGTCATCGAGCAGTGGTGTTCAAGCCCCACCCCACCGCGCCCGCCCGCTGGTCGCGGATGCTGGAGGAGGAGGCCGGGCGGCTCGGCGTGGAGTTGGTGGTCCTGGACACGCCCGTTCTGGCGGAGGTCCTCTACCAGCGCCTGCGGCCCGCACTCGTCGTCGGCTGCTTCTCCACGGCACTGCTGACCGCGAGCGCCCTGTACGGTCTGCCGGCCGCCCGCCTCGGCACGGAGCTGCTGCTGGAGCGGCTCACCCCGTACCAGAACAGCAACCGGGTGCCGGTGACGATCGCGGACGCCCTGCTCCCCGACCTGAACCGCCCCGAGACGGTCAGGGGCTGGACCCCGCCCGCCGGCACCGCGGCGGGCGAGCAGTTGACCGGTCTGCTGTCGGCGGTCGGCTTCGCGATGCAGGCGCAGATCTACCCGGAACTGCGCCCGGCCGCCGAACGCTACCTCGCCGCCAACCTCAACCCCCACACCTGGCGGTACTTCAAGCGCCGCCGCCTGACCTCGCTGGCGCTGCCCGGCGCGCTCCCCTCCCAGCTCGCCTTCCTGCCGCGCAACCCGACGGTCCGCAAGGTCGCGCGCCGGGCACGGGCGATGCAGCGGCGGCTGGTCAAGCGAACGGCGGCACTGGGGTGAGTACGTACGAAGCGGAGGCGCACGAAGCGGAGGCGTACAAAGCAGGGGCGTACGAAGCGGCGGCCTCCCGTGGGGCGGCGGCCTCCCGTGGGGCGGGGGCGTACGAACCGGCGGTCTCCCGCCGGGCAGGGGCGGCCCGATGAGCGCGGCCTCCTCCTACGGCACGGCGTCCCTGGACCCCGCCCCCTCCGGCGCGGGCCTGCCCCTGCCCGACCCGATACCGACGCCCCCGCCCGCCGCCGATCCGGCCCGTACCGGCGGGGCGCGCAAGGGGGCGCACGGCCGACTGCGGGCCCTCGACGGGCTGCGGCTGATAGCCGCGCTGATGGTGGCCCTCTACCACTACGGCGGCCGGACGGGCGAGGTCGGCCAGGCGTGGGGCACCTCGCCGCGCGCCCAGTTCCCGTCGCTGTCCACGGCCTTCTCGTACGGCTGCCTGGGCGTGCAGATCTTCTTCGTCATCAGCGGCTTCGTGATCTGCATGAGCGGCTGGGGCCGCCCGCTGCGCTCGTTCTTCGCCTCCCGCGTCGCGCGCCTGTACCCCGCGTACTGGGCGGCGATCCTGATCGTGACCGTGGTCTTCGCGCTGCCGTGGGTGGCGTACAAGACGGTGTCGCCGAGCGACACCCTGGTCAACCTGACCATGCTTCAGATGCCGGTGGGCGCGCACCGGGTACTCGGCGTGTGCTGGACGCTCTGGGCGGAGTTGCGCTTCTACGCCCTCTTCGCGCTCTTCGTCGTGCTGCCGGGCGCGACCCGCCAACGGGTGGTGCTCTTCTGCGCGGTGTGGACGCTGGGCGCGGTGCTCGCGGACGCCTCGCACCAGGACTTCCTCAAGGCCGTCCTGATGCCGGAGTACGCCCCGTACTTCATCGGCGGCGTCGGCCTCTACCTCATCCACCGCTTCGGCCACTCCGCCCTGGCCTGGGGCATCGTCGGCGTCAGCTTCCTGATCGGCCAGCACTACGCGGTCGCGGCCCTGTGGCACGCCCCGAACCCGCACTTCTTCTCGTACCGCTCGCCGTACGTCATCATCGCGATCGTCGCCGCCGGCTACGCGGCCGTCGCCGCCATAGCCCTCGGCGCCTTCCGCTGGGCCAACTGGCCCTGGCTCACCGTCGCCGGCGCCCTCACCTACCCCTTCTACCTCCTCCACGAGCACGTCGGCTGGGTAGTGATCGCCGTCCTCCACCGAAACCTCGGCATCCCCTCATACGCCACCTTCGCGCTCACCCTCGCCCTGATGCTCGCACTGGCCTGGCTCCTCCACCGCCTGGTGGAACGCCGCCTGACGCCGGTACTCCGCAGATCCCTCTCGGGCCCACCCCGCCCGACGGGCGACGCGGTCGGCGAGACCCCTCGAATCATGTAAGATCATCTACGTAACTCCGGCGCGCGGCGCGGGAGTCGCGCGTCTGTGGTCCAAGGCAAGACGCCCGCCATCCAGCGGGAAATGCAGGTGCAAGGCCTGCCGGGCGCTCCATGCGAAGGCCCCGTATTCGGTGAATCTCTCACCGGGTACGGGGCCTTCGGCGTTGGCTGAGCGGGGGCCATGGATGACTCACCCCTGTAGGGGGTCTTTTGGCGACCGCGCCGTCGGGGGCGGCCGGGTCCGCTAGGTTCCTCTGCGCGCGGCGAAGGGGGCGGCCGGCGGTGGATGCCGGTGGCGGATGGAGGCTGGTTCATGGTGCGGAGCCTGTACGGCCTCGATGTGCTGCTCGACGATCTCGTGCCGTGCCTGGTCGGGCGCGAGCGCGGCGGTGCCATCCGGGTCTGCGCGTACCGGGAGGGCAACCCGGTGGTGGAGCTGGTGGGCGGCCGGGACACGGGGAAGACCGCGCTGCTGGACGCGCTCTTCGCCGCGTACAAGGACCAGGCGCCGCTTGCCCGCGCCGACTTCGCCGACAGCAAGTACGGCGAGCCGGGGCTGGTCGCGGGCGTGCACGACGAGGAGGCGCCGAACGCCTCGCCGGTGACCAATCTGCTCTACCTCGTCTCCCACAAACTCGGGCTCAAGGCGGGCGCGTTCCACCGGCCGGTGCGGTTTCCCCGGCTCCACCTCGGCCTGCTGGTCGTCACCGCCTGGCGGCCGGACGGCGAGGGCATCGGCCCGCCGGGGCTGCTGCGCGCGCAGGAGGAGCTGCTGCGGATCGTCACGGAGGACCGCCCCGACCCCCGGCGGCGGCGCGCCGCGCTGCGTCAGTGGGTGGACGCGGTGATCAGCAACCTGGGCACGCTCGTGCCCGTCTTCCCCGGCATCGACGCCGTCATCGCGGCCACCCTGCAGAGCGCCCGCGACCAGCTCCTGACCCGCCCGGACCGGGGCGCGCTGCGCTGGTGGGGCGAGCACCTGCCGTACTTCCAGGGCGACGGGCTGCAACGCCTCTTCGCGTCCGTATGGGACTTCCGGCGGTACGGGGAGCGGCGCCGGGAGGCCGAGTCGCTGCTGGTCGAGGCGTTCCTCGACGACATCGCCGAGCACTACGGCGTCGTACGGAAGTGGAACCGGGCCCCTCGGCCGCTGCTGCTCCTCGACAACGGGCACACGCCCGCCGGCCGGCGGTTCCTGGACCTGCTGTGCGAGCGGTACGGGCAGGGCGCGGGCGGCTCGGAGCGCCCGGCCGTCGTCGTCACGGCCCTCGGCGACGGCCGCGCGCACCCGCCGCCCCAGCCCGACATCCGCGACCTCCCCCGCGAGTGGCCCAAGATCTCGCTCGGCATCCCGGCCGTCACCGGCTCCGCCATCCGGGCCATGCTCAACGCCACCCCCGACTACCCAGCCGAACTGCCGCACCTCGTCGAGCGGTACAGCGGCGGCCGCACCGGCAGCGCCCGGCTGCTGGCCGACGAGGCGGTACGGCTCCGGCGGAGCGGCGAGCGCCCGGACGCCGCGCGCCTCCTCGACGCCGCCGCGCCCCGGCTGCTGGAGAGCCTGCTGCCGGACGCCGAGGCGCGGGCCGCGCTGACGTTCCTCGCGGCGGCGCGCGACCGGGCCGCCGCCCTCCGGCTGTGGGCCGCCTTCCATCCGGACGGCGACGCCGCCGCCCGCGTCGAGCAGGCCATGGACCACCTCGCCACGGCCCGGCTCCAGGACGACCGGGCCGTACGGGCGCTGCTGCTGCATCAACTCGCGGGCGATCCGCGGTGGTTCAGGGTGCACCTCAACCTGCGGGCCGGCTACAACCCTGGCGGCCTCGCGGAGTACGCGCCGGGGCACTGCGACACGTATCTGCACCACACCCTGGCGCTGCGCAGGGTCGAGCCCGTCGCGCACGCGATGCACCGGCGCTTCGCGGACACCCCGCCCGCCCGCTGGCTCGCCTCCGCGAACCTGATCTGCGCGGCACCGCACTGGCGCGGGGAGCTTGGCCCGGAGGCGCGGGGGCGGGGGCCGGGGCCGGACCGCTCGCCTTCGTATCCGCCTTCGCCCGAGCCGCCGGAAGCCCTGGGGCGGCCGCCGGAGCCTCCGCCGCCAGGCCCGCCGTCGTCAGATCCGCCCTCGTCAGATCCGTCATCGCCAGGTCCGCTTCCATCAGATCCGCCGCCATCAGACCCGTCATCGTCAGGTCCGCCGTTGCCGGACCCCTCCCCCCGGCCGCCCGCGTGCGCGGCCTGTCCGCCCGGCGAGGGCCCCGACGACCTGCACTGGGCGATTCGCCGCCTCCTGACGACCGTATGGCGGCTGTCGGACCCGCTGTCGTACGCGCCGCGCCCGGAGGACATCGGCACGGTACGGGCGGAGCTGGAGCGGCTGCATCAGGCCAAGCGGTCCGAGGACACCACGTACCGGCAGGCCGCGCAGATGTGGGCGGCCGGGCTGGAGGGCCAGGTCCGCGCCCCCGATCTGCGGATTCCGGAGGGTGAAGGCTCATGAGGCGGTTGCGACACGCGGGGTTCGCGGGGTTGACGGGGTTCGTGGGGCTGCCGGGCCGCCGGGGCGCGCGGCGGGGGTTCGCGGGGCTGCGGACCTGGGGCCCGCTGACGAAGGCCGCGGCGGGGCTGCTGGCGCTGGCGCTGCTCGCCGGGGGCGGCTGGACGCTGTACGGCTGGCTCCGGCCCGACCGTACGTGCGCGGCGGGCGTCGACCGGCGCGGCGGGGAGTGCGTGGGGGTGAGCGACGGCGGCTTCAGCTTCGCCGGGAACCTGGACGAGGTCAGCGCGCGGATCAAGGCCGAGAACGACAGTGTGGCGCGCGTACCGCACGTCTCCGTCGCCATCATGATCCCGATGACGGCGGACGAGCCGTTCGAGCAGCGCAAGGTCCTCTCCGAGGTGCAGGGCATGTATCTCGCCCAGTACCGCGCCAACCACCGTTCGAACGACCAGACGCCCAAGATCCGGCTGCTGCTCGCCAACCCCGGGCGCGACCACGCGTACTGGCCGGCGGTCTCCGACGACCTGGCGCGGCGGGCCGGGGCGGGGGAGCACCTGCGGGCGGTCGTCGCGTTCAATGTGAGCGTCCGGGCAACGCAGCAGGCCATCGCCCGGCTGACGAACGAGCGTCATATCCCCGTGGTAGGGGGCGCCGTCACCGCGAACGACATCGGCAACAGCGCCGCGCACCCGGACGCGTACAAGGGGTTCGTGCGCGTACTGCCGACCACACGCGACCAGGCGGCGGCGTTGTCCTTCTTCAACAAGGGGGGCAAGGACGAGGCGCCCGAGCACTCGCTGGTCGTCGAGGACCTGCGCGAGGACGACAACTACACGGTCACCCTCAAAAAGGCGTTCCATGAGCTGACGAAGGGCGCGCCGCGCGCGCCGGAGCAGTTCCGCTCCCCCGCCGACTTCAGCAAGGAGGGGAGCACGTCCAACGACTTCCACCAGATGGTCAACACCATCTGCAACTCGACGGCCAAGGACATCTACTTCGCGGGCCGGCCCGTACAACTGAGGCAGTTCATCAACGAGTTGGGCGCGCGGGCCTGTACGGACAAGCAGTACCGCGTGGTCTCCGGCTACGCCGCCTCCACGCTCTCCTCGGACGCCAAGCTGAACTGGGACGCCCTGCGCGGCGGCGTGAGCGTCGAGTACGCCTCCGTCTCCCACCCCGACGCCTGGACCACGCCGGGCGCCCCCGCGACGGGCGGCTCCAAGGCCGCGTACGAGGAGCTGAGCGGCCTCGCGGCGGAGGCGGCGCGCAAACCGGTCGGCCCGATCGGCCGGGTCGACCTCACCGATTCGCGGGCGGTCACGACGCACGACGCGGCCTGGACGGCGATCACCGCCATCCGCAACAACTCCCGCAACGGCTCCGGGACCATCCCCAGCCTCGACCAGGTGCGCAACGCGTGGCTGCGGCTGCACGGCGCGGACAAGGTGCGGGGCGCGAGCGGCTGGATCTGCCTGGACAACTACGGCAATCCGTACGACAAGTCGGTACCGGTGGTCCGGCTGAACCCGCGCACGAGGAGCGTGGACTTCGTGGGCCACGCGTGGCCGGAGGGCGGCAGACCGCCGGCGGAGGACTGCACGGCGGATGGGGACTGACCCGGACAGGGGCCAGTACGGACGGGGGCTGCCCCGGACAGGGGCTGGTACGGCCGGGGGCTGGTACGACCGGGGGCTGGTACGACCGGGGGCTGGTACGACCGGGGGCTGGTACGGCCGGGGGGCTAGCGGTTCTTCCGTAGCAGCGTGGCCTCGACCCCGGCGGCGATGGCCGCCAGCCCGGCCTCGAACCCGTCGTCGTACTCGGTGAACATCTCGTAGCCGGCGGCAGCGGCGAGCGGGTGTTCCCGCAGTCGCTCGGCGCGTACGTCCACGTCGAACCCGCCCTCACCGGTGACCATGTCGCCGCGCGTCGACTGCTCCTCCACGACGTAGCCGATGGTGTACGCGTACGCCGTCATCACCGCCCGCGCGGCGGCCCGCAGCTCGAACCCGGCCTCGGTGAGGGCGGCGAACTGCCGGTCCATGTGCGCGCCGTACTCGGTGCCGCGGAAGCGCGTACCGCCGAAGACCTTCCCGCCGTCGCGGTAGCGGAGGAGTACGCGCCGCAGGGAGCGCATGGCCTGGGCGTAGGGCTCCTGCCAGCCGGGCGCGCTCCCCTCGCCAGTACGGTCGCCCCCGGAAGCCCCGGAAGCCCCGATGTCTTCGCCCCCGCCGCCCTCCCGCGCCTCGTCGAAGTCGAGGGCGGCGCGGCGCAGCAGTTCGGTGGCCATCTCGTCGAGCAGGTCCTGCTTGCTCTTGACGTGCCAGTAGAGGGCGGGGGCCTGCACGCCCAGTTCGTTGGCGATGCGGCGCAGGGTCAGCCCTTCCAGGCCGACGTCATTGAGCACGCGGAGGGCGGTGCCCACTACCTGTTCGCGATCGATTCGGGTTGCCACCTTGACAGTTTAACGCCGTTCAGTACACCCTTAACAACGTTAAATTGAACGTCGTTAAGGAGTGGGTGAGACCATGCCCGAGACCACCGTCACAACGGGAACGACGCAGGTGCTGATAGCCGGGGCGGGCCCGGCCGGCCTGGTGCTGGCGCTGGAGCTGAGCCGGCGGGGCGTGCCGCACCGCCTGATCGACGCGGCGGAGGCGGCCTTCCCCGGCTCGCGCGGAAAGGGGCTGCAACCGCGTACGCAGGAGGTCTTCGATGACCTCGGGGTCATCGGGGCGATCCACGCCAAGGGCTCGCCGTACCCGACGATGACCGCCTGGGAGAACGGCGAGCGCGTCCGCGACTGGGACATGATGACCCGCGGCGAGCCGACCCCGGACACGCCGTACGCGGAGCCGTGGCTGCTGCCGCAGTCGCGCACGCAGGAGGTGCTGCGGGAGCGGCTCGCGGAACTGGGCGGGAAGGTCGAGTTCGGGGTGCGGCTCACGCACTTCGCCCAGGACGCGGAGGGCGTGACGGCCGAGCTGTCGGGCCCCGGGGACGCGTTCGAGCGCGTACGGGTCGCGTATCTGATCGGGTCGGACGGGGGCCGCAGCACGGTACGGGCGGCCCTCGGCACCACCTTCACGGGCGAGACGGTGGACCCGACGCCGATGCTGACGGCGGACATGGAGATGGACGAGGCGGGCCTGGTGCGCACCCACTGGCACACCTGGAACTCCCACCCCGACGGCGCGGTCGCCATGTGCCCGCTGCCGCACTCGAACCTCTTCCAGACCTACATCCGCTTCGACGGAGGCGACCCGGACCCCGCCCCGGAGGCGGTGCGCCGCGTGGTCACCGAGCGTACGGGCCTGCCGGCGGGCGAGGTCCGTTGGGCCTCGGTGTTCCGCACCCGGGCGGCCATGGCGGAGCACTTCCGCGAAGGCCGCGTCTTCCTCGCCGGCGACGCCGCCCACATCCACTCCCCCGCCGGCGGCCAGGGCCTCAACACCAGCATCCAGGACGCCTACAACCTGGGCTGGAAGCTCGCCGCCGTGCTGCGTGGCGGCGCGCCGGACGCCCTGCTGGACTCGTACGAGGCCGAACGCCTGCCCGTAGCCGCCGGCGTCCTCGGCCTGAGCACCCGCCTCCACCGCGGCACCACCACCGGCCCTCTCAGCAGCCACCGCGGCCCCGAAGGCCACCAACTGGCCCTCGGCTACCGCGACAGCCCCCTGTCCGTGGAGCGCCGTACGGGTCTTGCGGACACCGCGCTACGTGCGGGCGACCGCGCCCCGGACGCCCCCTGCAAGGACGCCCGCACGGGCGAGGCCCGGCGACTGTTCGACCTCTTCCGCGGCCCGCACTTCACCCTGCTGGCACTGGGAGACACCGAACTCCCCACTTCGGTGGACGGTTTGACGCCGCGCGTCCGCACCTACCGCATAGCCGGCCCCACCCCCGACCTCCTCGACCCCGACGCCCACGCCACCCGCGCCTACGCCGACCACGGCCTCTTCCTGATCCGCCCAGACGGCTACGTGGGCCTGGCCACGAACGAGGCGGCGGATGTGGCGGGGTACTGGCCGGTTGGGGGGTGACGGGCCGGCGGCAGCCCCGGCGACGCGGGGGCGGTGCCCGCTACTGGTGGTCGCCTGTCCAGGCCCACATCGCGGGCCTTCTGGTCGAGCCGCCCACGTTGCCCCAACGATGGGTCCGGGCCTAGGGGTAGGGGATTTATGCTCCATGCCAGAAACTGCACAGGCAAGTAAAAACCAGGGCCCGCCGATTCGAACGAGCAGGTCACGTCCTGCGGTCCCCGCGCGTGCGGGGGTGGTCCCCCGGAGCTGTTCGACGAGTACGCCGAGGCCGAGCGGTCCCCGCGCGTGCGGGGGTGGTCCCACGTTCGAGTTGGCCATGCGCAGGCCGGCGATGCGGCCCCGGGCCCCGGGGCGTCGTCACATCACGGCGTCGGTCTGGAGTGGGCCCGCGGTGATGCGGAGGGTGCGGATGCGGGCGGGGGCTTCCTGGTCGAGGTAGAAGATGTGCGTGAACGGGGCGCGTACGACCGTGTCCGGCGCGGTCTTCTTGGCCATGGTGGCCTCGCCGCGCAGCAGGCGGACGCCGTCGCCCGCGGTCCAGTACTCCAGGACCTCGTGGGTGATGTTCAGCGGCTCGTCGATCCTCACAAAGAACGCCTTGATGGCCTCGACGCCGCGGACGTGCTCGGTGCCGAAGAACATGTCGGTGTCCTCGGTCAGCGGCGCGAAGCCCTCCTCGAACTCCAGGGTGTCGATGGCATCCATGAATTTCAGGACCCAGTGGGGTACGGGCGTGGCGTGTGCGGTGCCGGTAGCAGTGACGTCCCTGGGGTCGGCCTGGGCGTCAGTGTCGGTGTCGGCGCCGGTCTCGGTGTCTGTCATGGGGCAATCTCCGATGCACTGTCACTAGTACTGCAATGCTACTACTTGCAAAACAGTACTACTTGACTCTCGGGCCAGGGCGCTCAGCCGTCCGCCGGCACGGCGGGACGCAAGGCTGAGGCCTCGATGGGCTGGTGACAGCTACTGCAAGCGAGGTACGGATCGGTCGCGTTGCCGCATGTCGTGTGCATCAGCGGGTGACGCGCGGCATCGGTGCCGGTCGCATGCGTCTCGGCCCACCGCGTGACGGCAGCGATGGCGGGGACGACGAGCTCACGGGCGCTGTCGGTGAGCGCGTACTCGTACCACGGCTTGTCGGAACGGTAGGCGCGCTTGGTGAGCAGCCCCAGCTCGGTGAGGCTGTTGAGCCGCGCGGTGAGGATGTTCGGCGAGATCCCCAACGCCCGCTTCAGCTCACCGAAGCGGCCCACCCCGAAGAACACCTCCCTCAGGATCTGGTAGTTCCAGCGCTCGGAAATCGCGGCCAGGAACTCCTGACCGTGCTGAAAGGTGACGCGGCTCGCCTGATCGGACACGACTACTCCTCTTCGGCGCCTCTTCGGCCCTCTACGGCCCTCTACGGCTGCCTTCGGCCGTCTTCGGTGACCACAATGTGCTTTCAAATCGAAAGTAGTACCACATCGTCACCAGCGGCGACGCCCGCCTGGCGCCGACATTCACCCGATGACTGTCGACGCAGGCGGGTCGCCCGTCCAGCCTCATTTCGCGTACACCCGCGTGCTCGCGACGACCGCGGCCGGTTCAGGGCTCGCCTGGTGGACGAGCCGCTAGGTGTATCGACCGGGCACGTTGATCAATCGTGAGAATGGCGGCTGGTTGCCGCACGCGGTGTGGGGCCAACCCTTCAGCTTGGAGATAAGCGCGGAGAGATAGTGCAGGTCAGTCGACCGGGGAGACCCGGATGAGATTGCCGTCAGGGTCCGTGACCACGAACGTGCGGCCGAAGACAGCATCATGCGGCTCCTGCACAACGTGGACCCCCTTCGCGGCCCACCTCGTGAAGATCTCGTCAATCGCCTGCGATGGCCCCGGCACCATGAGCCCGATCTCTGTCGTACGAGGGAGGCTCGGGGCCGCGTGCTCGCTGTAGCCCGTCCACAGTGCGAACAGAACACCGGGGGCAGCTTCGAAGGCTACGTAGTGGGGACTGGTGAAGGTCGGTTCGATCTCGAAAAGGTCGCTGTAGAAGGCGGTGGCGGCCTCGGCGTCGCGGACGCCGATCAGGAACAGGTTCGGTGCGGGCATGGAGCGCTCCTCAACTCGTTGATTTCTCGGTCCAGCGCCCAGTGGATCAACCAATCGCGACGGAACCTGTCACCTTTTCTGAGAACATGGGTACGCATGAAGGCTTCAAGGCTCCTGCATCTCCTGCTGCTCCTGCAGACCCGGCAGCGGCTCACTACCACGGAACTAGCCGAGCGTCTTGAGGTATCCCGGCGGACTGTGCTGCGGGACGTCGAGTCGCTATCGATAGCGGGCGTGCCCGTCTATGCCGAACGTGGACGGAACGGCGGGATCGTCCTGCTCCCCAGTGCACGGCTCAGCGCATCCCACCTGGAACCCCCGGAACTGGAAGCCTTGTCCGTAGCCGGCTTGGACAGCGCACTATGTGAGCGAATGGGCCTGACTGCGGCGTGGGAGTCGGCCGAGCGCAAGATCGCCGCCCGCCAGGCTGCGGCACCAGAGTCGCCGAGCCCGCCGCGGCTGGCTGACCTTGTGCTTGTCGACAGCACAGCGTGGTTTGCCGCCCCCGAGGTAGCGGTCGAAGTATCGGACCTGGCCTCGACCCTGCGACACCGGCGACGCCTTCGCATCCTGTACCGGCGCAGCGCCGAGAGCCAGGTCTCGGCACGGGTGGTCGACCCGTACGGGATCGTGGCGAAATCGGGTCGCTGGTATCTCGTCGCCGATGACCAGGGCGACAGCCGGCTGTTCGCTCTGGAACGGCTGTCGGCCTTCGAACAGCTAGACGCACCAGCCGCGCTCCAATCAGGCGAAACCCTCCGCACCAGATGGGCCGTGCTGAAGAAACGCACTGAGGAGCAAGACCGCGTGAGCGTGACCATCCGCCTGCCGGAAAAGGGTCTCGACCTGGCGCGGCGCATCCTCGGAACCCGCATCCACCATGTCTCCGACGCGGAAGACGGCTCGTGCGTCGTCGTCGTGCGCTACCCCGACATCGAGTCGGTGCGTCAGCTTCTTCAGTTCGGCGACCACATCGAGGTGCTCGCCCCTGAGACGGCCCGCGCACGCGTCAGCCAGCTCGCCAGGGGCCTGGCTGACAGGCACTCAACCCCTGCCGCGTGATTGCCGTTTTCAGGCCCCCTGCTCTCAAGCAACGTGCAACGTACCCCGTCAGTACAGCTAGGCAGCAACACCCCGAGCCGTACCGGCCTCACATCTGGTCGGCGAAGGTGGCGGCGTGGGCCGCCTCGGCTCGGGACTGGCGGCAGGGGGCGCAGTGGGTTTCGTCGGCGACCGGGCGGAAGACGTGTTCGTTGCCGGGCCCTTGGCAGGTGACGAACTGGGCTGGCCGGGGCGGGGCTTGGGGCGTACGGGAGCGGTGTTGCTGTTGAGGGAGGCTCGGCGCGGCCTCCGGCAGTTTGTCGGCCAGGCGGCGCCGGAGGAAACCGGGGGCGTAGTAGACGCCTTCGGGCGGGAGGCCGGTGGTGAGGGCTTCTCGGAGTTCGCGGGGCCCGGCACCGCGCAGGAACCACTCGACGGCACTGGCGGCCAGTTCGCGGGCCTCCGCCGCCCCGAGGCGGAGGCGGCGGTCGGTGTGCCGGAGGGAGAGGAGGACCCTCTCCGCCTCGGCCAGGTGGGGTTCGAACATCTTCTGGCGGAGGCGGAGTTCGGGGGAGGTCCGATCGCCATCCGGGGCGGGCTGCCCGGCGGCCGGCGTTACGGTCGGAGCTGTGGCCAGCGTTACGGTCGAGCCTTCGGCCAGGGCTGCGGGCGGAGCTTCGGCCAGGCTTACGGCCGGGCCGTCGACCAGGGGTGTGGCCGGGCCGTCGACGAGGGCCACGGTCGGGGCTTCGGCCACGGCTTCGGATCGGGCCTCCGCCACGGAAGCGGTGGGTGGGCGGGAGGAGTTCTTCTCCTCGTTCTTCTTCTTACGGAGATGACCACCGGCCCTCCGGCCCGTCGGCCCACCGACCGTCGGAGGCCGCGCACTCGGCGGTGCCCCGTCCCGTACCCGGACCGCGTCCTCGGCGCTGAGCACGACATTGGCGAAGACCTGCTCCGTCATCCAGCGCCCGCGCTCGCCCTGCCATCGCCAGTCGTGGAAGTAGCCCGCCTCGACCAGTTGTCGCTTCGCCTTCTGGAACGCCCTGCCCGTGATCCCCAGCCGCCGCGCGTGCTCGCCGAGCGGCCTGGCGGCCTCGGACTCGGGCAGTCCCTGGACGTAGAGCAGAAGGATCTTGGCGTCGCTGTTCAGGCGACAATGACGGACGACGTCGTGCGACGCCTTCACGTAGCGCCCGGTGGGCGCGATAACATACCTGAGCATCCCGGTGGGACCTGTTCTTCCACTCGCGGTGAAGGCCCTCAGGACGGTGTTGTGAGCACCACTGGGGGCCGCTCCGTACGTACGCACGGAACGTGATGACGCGATTACGGTACCGCCAAATGCCTGCTCTCCGTGCCGGATTGGACCTACGGTCGCCAACCGAACTCTCCTGCGAGTACACGATCGAACAAGGGAAGCGGTATATGGAGCCGGAGACTCGTTCGGAGGCTCGTGAAGCGCTGGCCGGCCTGGTCCGTTGGGAGTCGCCGCTGCGAGGACTGATTCAGACGGCGAGCCGATACGACCAGCACGCGAGGAACTCGGATATCCATTCGCGTATCCACTCGGATAACTCAGTGACTCTGGACCGCAGGGCCGTGCGAAGCGTGCTGGAACGGTGCCTGTCCGGGGTTTTGGACGTCAAGGAATTGCCGGAGTGGGCCTTCGCGGTCCATATGGCTGACGGCATCGACATTGGTGTCGCGATTGACGTTGGCGACGGCGGCAGCGATGAGGCGGAACTCGATCTGCTGGCGCAGTTCCTCTTCGAAGTGTCCAGCCCAGAACTCTTCGAGCCGGTCACGGCGGATGTGTGCCGCCGCTGGCTCGGCAGGATGGGATGAGCTGAGCGCCGCCGCGATTGGGGGCTGCCCCCGGGCCGTACGAGCCTGCGAGCGTACGAGCCCGGAACCGTACGAGCCCCGGACCGTACGAGCCCGGGACCGCACAGGCGGCTGGCTCAAGTCCGAAGGTAGGAAGCTCCGTTGAGGTCGAGGACTGTTCCGGAGGACCACGCGGCCTCCGGTGAGGCGAGGTAGCGCACCGCGGCGGCGACCTCCTCGGGGGTTCCGACCCGTCCGAAGGGGCTCTGCCCGCGGAGGGTTTCGCCGTCGTCGCCCGCCAGCCGAGAGGCTTGCCGTTCGGTGGCCACGAAGCCCGGGGCCACGGAGGCCACCGCGATGCCGTGCGGTGCGAGCGCGACGGCCATCGACTGGCCGAAGGCGTGCAGCGCGGCCTTGCTCGCGCCGTACGCGGGGAAGTCGGGTTCGCCGCGGAAGGCCCCGCGGGAACCGATGTTGACGATGCTGCCCGTGGCGGCGCGGTCGATCAGGTGCCGGGCGACGCAGTACGTCACGTTCGCCGCGCCGAGCAGATTGACGTCGACCATGCGGTGCCAGACGCGCTGCCAGTCCTCGTAGGAGACGTCGGCCACCGCGTGCCGGGTGGCGTCGGAGGTGGCGGTGGCGGCGTTGTTGACCAGGACGTCGACCCCGCCGAGGCGTTCCACGGCTTCGTCGACGATCCCGCGCGCCGCCTGCGGGTCGCCGACATCGCCCGTCAGCAGGGCGTGGCCGGAGCCGGGCAGCCGCCGCAGCGTCTCCTCGGCGTCGGCGCGGTTGGCCGCGTAGTGCACCCCCACCCGGTCCCCGCGCTCGGCGAACGCCAGCGCCACGGCCCGGCCGATCCCGCGCGAGGCCCCGGTGACCAGCACCCGCCTCATCGCGCGGCCACCGAGATCTTCTGTCGTCATGTCGTCCGTGCCTTTCCCTCTGGAGCAGGTGGAGCAGGGTGCCCTCACGCGAGCAGGAAGCGTGCGAACGCGATGACGTTACACAGCCATCCTCGCACCGAGTGCGGGCCCATCCGAGTTCGCCTACGCCTCGACCCCCAGGACCCGGGTGGCGAGGCGGGCGAGGTGGGAGCGGTCGGCCGACGGCAGGCCGGCGGTCAGGGACTCGATCCGGCGGGCGACGGACGCGCGGAAGGCCGCCTCGGTCTGGCGGCCCTGGTCGGTCAGGTGGACGTGGGAGGCGCGCCGGTCGCCGGGGTTCGGGGTGCGGCGCACCAGGCCGCGCCGTTCGGCCCGGTCCACGAGGCCGGTCACGCTGGCGCGTTCGACGCCGAGCAGAGCGGCGAGTTCGGTCATGGCGGGGCTGCGGCCCTCCAGCACGCCGAGGAGGCGGGCCTGCCCGGCGGAGGTGCCGTGTTCGGCGCACGCTTCCTCGATCACGGACTGCACCAGGAAGGACAACTGCACCAGCGCGTCCGTCAGCGACAGGCTCTCGCCCTGGTCCCGGCTCATGGGGTCTCTCCTTGTACGGCGCGTCCGGCGACTCCGGAGGCGAATGCTCAACGTCAAAGCTCAACGTCAATGCTCAGCGGCAATACTTAACGGCAATGATTAGCGGCACGTATATTATGGGTCACGAAGCACCCTGGTTCAAGCCAGACTGTCCCACGCTCAGGAGCACCCCCATGCACGCAGCAGTCGTCACCGCCTTCGGCCGGCCGCCCCGCTACCAGTCCTTCCCCGACCCCGTACCTGCCGCGGGGGAGGTCCTCGTGCGGGTCCTGGCCGCGGGGCTGCACCCGCGGGTACGGTCCGGCGCGGCCGGCACGCACTACACCAGCGACGGCACTCTGCCCCTGGTGCCGGGGTTCGACGGCGTGGGCCTCACCCCGGACGGCGCGCGCGTCTTCTTCGGCGGACTCAAGGCCCCGAACGGCAGCATGGCCGAGTACGTCGCCGTCCCGGCCAAGGCCCTGGTCGACCTGCCGGACGGCGTCGACGACGTCACCGTGGCCGGGGCCATGAACCCGGCGATGTCGGCGTGGCTCGCCCTGACGCACCGGGCGCGTATCCAACCCGGCGAGAGCGTGCTGGTCCTGGGCGCCACGGGCAACGCCGGACAGATGGCCGTCCAGCTCGCCCGCCACGAGGGGGCCAAGACCATCACCGCCGCCGGGCGCGACCCGCGGGCCCTGGCCAAGCTCCCCGGCCTCGGCGCCGACCGCACCGTCTCCCTCGACGCCGACGACGCCACTGTCGCCGGGCGCCTGGCCGAGGCCGCCGCGAACGTCGACGTCGTCGTCGACTACGTGTGGGGCCACCCCACCGAAGTCGCCCTCGCCGCGATCGCCTCGGCCCGCGCCGACGCCGCCCACCGGCTGCGCTGGGTCCACGTCGGTGCGATGGCCGGGCCTGACATCACCCTGCCCGGTGCCACCCTGCGCAAGACCAACATCGACTTCCGCGGCAGCGGCCAGGGCTCCGTCTCCCCCGCCGACATGCGCACCGCCCACCAGGAACTCGCCGACCGCCTGCCCACCGCCGGACTCACCATCGACACCGTCACCATGCCCCTGCGCGACGTCGAAGCCGCCTGGGACACCAAGATGCCTACCGGCACCCGCACCGTCCTCGTCCCTTGAGACCAGCTCCTCGCCGCCGCTCGCCGCCGGCGCCACTCGCCCCCGCGAGCCGGTCCGGCCCAGCCCGGCCCGGCCCGGCCCGGGGCGAGCCCACACTCGGGTGCGTACTCAGCGAGGTGAGCGGCTTCCCGACCCGGTTCGCCTCGCATCACCTCGACGACGCTCGCCGCGACGGCCGAGGTGGAACGCGGCCCCGGCCGCTCTTGAGCCGCATCACCGTACTGAGATCGCCTACGGTCAGGCCGACCGAACCCTCCGCAGACCTGACGAAGACCTGCCCTCAGGCTTCACAGCCAGCGGCGAACGCGACGAACGACGCCCACGCCACGCGGCTGCACACAATCGCGGGCCCCTGCGGGTCCTTGCTGTCACGCACGGGCACACCGCGGATACCTCCGCCTCGGCCCACCTCGACGCAATTGCCGCCGTTGCTCCCGCTGTAGCTGCTCTTGACCCACGTCACCACACCGAGATCGTCTGCAGTCATGCTGACCGAACCCTCCGGAGACTTGACGAAGACCTACCTTCAGGCTTCACAGCCAGCGGCGAACGCGACGAACGACGCCCACGCCACGCGGCCGCACACAATCGCGGGCCCCTGCGGGTCCTTGCTGTCACGCACGGGGACGCCGGTTACGTAGCCGTCTATCACCTCAAGGCAACTTCCGTTGCTGCCTCCGCTGTAGCTGGACTTTCGCCAGCCCTCCAAGGAGGACGCGTCGGGTATGACACGCTCACTGATCATGCCTGTATTCCTCTGCTGTCGCCCTGATCAGGGCAAGTGAATCCGCCTGGGACAACGCTTCGCTGATAGCGAGATCGTATGCCGATCGGCACTTGAACACGAGCGCCGGGTCGTCCATCGATGTTCCCGTGAGCACGCCTTCCACGTAGGCGACCGGAGCTGTGTCGGCGAAGGCCATCAGGGAGAGCATGCTCTCCATCAGAGCATGCGCCCCGACGGCGAAGGGGATCACATGCAGGCGGAGACGACCGTTGTCCGCCATGTCGGCTAGCCGCCCGAGTTGTGCGGCCATGACCGCCGGGCCGCCGACAGGCCGCCGGAGCACCGCCTCGTCGAGCAGCGTCCACATTACGGGGGAAGTGGGGTTATCAAGGATTCGAGAGCGCTCTGTTCGATTGATAACGCGCTTGTCAAGCTCGTCGGCAACGTAGTTCGGGCTGAACGCGGTGAATACCGCACGCGCGTACGCCTCCGTCTGCAGAAGGCCGGGGATCAGCGTCGCCGCATGCTCACGGATTTCAATAGCTTGGCCCTCCAGTTCTGCCGCTACAGCGAAATGGTCGGCGTACCGCGCCTCCAGGTCCTCCAGCCACCGACTGAACCAGCCGTTGGTCTTGAGCACTTGGTCCAGACGCTGTGCGTCCTCGGGGGACGGCAAGCGCCGTCCAGCCTCAATGTGACTGATCAACGACGGCGAGCACACGACCACTTCGCTCAGCTCTTCCTGCGTCAGGTCGGACTCCTGCCGACGCAGCCGCAACTCCTGGCCGTACTTCTGCCGTGAAGTCAGTGACTTCCGTACCGTCATCACGCACAACTCCCGGACTTGAAACCAGCGTTGTCAAGCTGCTCCTACTGGCGAGCGTACTCATTTCACCTCCACAGTGAGTCGAGAACAGCGACTCCCGAGCGGGAGCGAACGTGTGTACGCAGATCTGCCGTAACACGCACGGTACAGATTGGGGCGGTTACCAAATGAAGAGCACAGCACGGGCCGAACTCTCACGGCTCATCGTGGAACGCGGGAGAGATGGTTCGGTCCTGGTGCCGAAATTTCCGGAAGGGCCCGACGGCGGGGATAGGCGACGCAATACGGGGCCGGCGGGTTCGTCGCCGGCGGGCGTTCCCTTCTACGAGGCGTTCGCGCTTCCTCACGCCCCTGACCTGTGGCCCGAGTACGGAGTCGTGTGCGTCTCCGGTCGGGTGGAGGGGGAGGGGGAAGAGAAGGAGCAGTGCGGCGAGGGGCTGCCGTCCGCGACGCGGGCGGGGTGGGTCGATGAGTGGATGCGTAGGCACTCGTACGAGACCGGTCACGCGCATTTCCGCCGGACCGTCGTCGATTACGCGACGTTGGAGCCTTCGGCTGAGTTCACGGTCACGGTGCGCCCCGGCGAAAAGCCATCGCCCGGCGCCGCGGCCTCGGCCCGGGACGACCGTAGGTGAAGCGCGCGTACAGAGGAGAAGTACTCGCCGTGCTATTCACGCTCACGGCGTCGATGGCCGTGGGCCTCACCGTCTCCCTCGCGTTCACTCACCGCCTACAGAATCCCGTGCCCCCTTTCGCCGCCGTCGGCGGGGGCACGATTCCTCCCCGAACTCATTCTGGGGGCGGGGATTTCGCGCCGCGCGTCGCTTTCGACGGCGAGGCGGCGAGGCTGCGAGGCTGCGAGGGACTGAAGCATCGCGGGAAGGCGCGGCCCCCCGACCCCCCCGGCCCTGCCGCCCCACCAGCCCCACCGCACGCGGTGTCACTGCGCGTTGACACCGCACGCGGTGTCAACGCGCGGTCGGCACTTGACCGGTAGCCGGTTCCGTGGGGGCCGGCTTGGGGGGTCCGGCTTTGCGGAGGGGGACCTCGATGATGAAGAACGCGGCGACGCAGGCCGCGGCGGACAGTACGGCGGCGAGTATGAAGACGGACCGGGTGCCGTCGACGAAGCCTGCGATGTGGCCGGTGTGGCTGTTCAGGGCGCGGTTGAACAGGGTGCTGAAGACGGCGACGCTGAGCGAACCGCCCATGGAGCGGAAGAGGGTGAGGGAACTGCTGGCGGCGCCGAGGTCGCGCATCTCCACGGAGTTCTGCGCGATGGTGCCGGCCATCTGCATGCACAGGCCCAGGCCCGCGCCGAGGAACACCATGTAGCAACCGGTCAGTAGACGCGGGGTGTCGGCGTTCATCGTGGCGAGCAGGCCCAGACCTACGGTCATCAGCGCCGTGCCGGCGATGGGGAAGGCCCGGTAGCGGCCGGTGGCGGACATGACCTTGCCCGCGACCGTGGAGACGACGAGTACGGGGAGCATCATCGGCAGCATCAGCAGGCCGGAGTTGGCGGCCGAAGCCCCCTGCACCGTCTGCTGGAACAGCGGCAGGTACAGCCCCGCGCCGAGGGTGATCGCGCCGACGACGAAGAGAATCCCTATCGACAGGGGGAAGTTGCGGTGCCCGGCGAAGATCCGTAGCGGCAGCAGGGGCTCGGGGACCCGGCGCTGGACCGCGACGAACCCGGCCAGGGACACCACCGCGGCCACGCCGAGCGCGGCGATCTGCCAACTCCCCCAGGCGTAGCGGCCCCCGCCCCACGTGGCCACCAGGACGAGCGCGGAGATGGCGGCGCCGAGCAGGCCGATGCCGGCCCAGTCGATCCGCGCCTTGCCGCGCTGGGCGGGCAGCCGCAGCAGTACGGAGATCCACACCACGGTGATCAGCCCGAGGGGGAGGTTGATCCAGAAGGCCCAGCGCCAACTGAGGTGGTCGGTGATGAAGCCGCCCAGCAGCGGTCCGCCGATGGTGCCGATGGCCGTGACCGACGCGGTCAGGCCCTGGTACTTGCCCCGTTCGCGCGGCGGTACGAGAGAAGCGATCAAGGCGAACGCTCCCGCGCCGATGCCTCCCGCTCCGGCGCCCTGGAGCGCGCGGGCCGCGATCAGCATGCCCATCGAGGCGGCGGCGCCGCACAGCGCGGAGCCGGCGATGAAGAGCACGATCGAGGCCAGATAGATCCGCTTACGGCCGAAGAGGTCGCCGAACTTGCCCCACACGGGCGTGGTCACCGCGGTGACCAGCGCGTAGATCGTGACGACCCAGGACAGGGAACCCATGCCTCCCAAGTCGCCGACGATCGTCGGCATCGCCGTGCCGACGACCATGTTGTCCAACATCGCGAGCAGCATGGCGAGCATGACGCCGAGCAGCACCCAGCGGACATCGCGCGCGGCGGCGGGCGTCCCAGGCACGGGCCCGGATGGGGATGGGGATGGGGGTACGGATGGGGAGGGGGATGGGGGTGTGGATGGGGGTGGGGTGGTCATGACCGCCTCCTCAGGGCAGCGCGCGGCACCCGCCGCGCGGGACATCCGGCAAGGAGCAGCCGGAGCGGTTCGGTCGCCACCATACGAGAAAGTTTTAGTGACACCAACTTTTGAGTGCCACCAAGTTTTGTGTGGCGCTACGATTTGCTTCATGGGACTTCGCGAGACCAAGAAGCAGCAGACGCGGCAGGCGTTGGCGGACGCCGCGCTACCGCTCTTCCTGGAGCACGGCTTCGACCAGGTGACCGTGGCCGACGTGGCACGCCACGTCGGCGTCTCCGGGCAGACGGTCTTCAACTACTTCCCCGCCAAGGAAGACCTGTTCTTCGACCGGCAAGCCGAGGTCGAAGACGAACTCGCCCGCCTGGTCCGCGAACGGGAACCGGGCACCTGCCCCGTCGAGGCCGTCCGCGACTACCTCCTGGAAGCCCTCAAGCACCACCTGCTGCCGTTCCCCACCGCCGCGGAAGGGTTGCGCTTCCACCAGGTCATCGCGGACAGCCCGGCCCTGCTCGCCCGGGAACGCGAGATCCGCGAGCGCGCGGAAGCGGCCCTGGCCGCCGAACTGGAGGCAGAGGGCGACTTCCCCGCGCCCGCCCTCCTGGCCGGCGCCATCGCCGGACTCCACCGCGCAGTCCTACGTCAAGCGCGCCAGCGCCTCATGGCCGGAGAGCCCGGCCAGGCCGAAGACATCGCCGGCCTCGAAGAGTCCGGCGAGGCCGAGCCCCCTCGGAACATCGCGGAAGACACCCGCACCGCCTTCGACGCCCTATGTCACGGCTTCCACGGACGCTGACCGTGGCGGGGGGTGGGCAGGGCGCCGAGGGCGGGGGGCGTTCGTCGGGCCGTACGCACGCCCGTACGCCCTCGTACGCCCGCAGGGCCCCCGCGCCCGCACGCCCTCCTACGCCCGCAGGGCCCCCGCCGCCCGTACAGCCCGTACAGCCCGTACGGCCTCAACGCGCCCCGTACGTACGCCCGTAACCCCCTACAACACCAGCGACAGCAGCAGCACGAACACGATGCCCACCACCGAGATGATGGTCTCCATCAGGGACCACGTCTTGACGGTCTGGCCGACGTTCATGCCGAAGTACTCCTTCACCATCCAGAAGCCGGCGTCGTTGACGTGGCTGAAGAAGAGGGAGCCGGTGCCGACGGCGAGGACGAGGAGGGCGGTGTGGGTGGTGGACATGTCGGCGGCGAGGGGGGCGACGAGGCCGGCGGCCGAGATGGTGGCGACGGTGGCGGAGCCGGTGGCGAGGCGGATGGCCACGGCGATGAGCCAGGCGAGGAGGAGGGCGGAGATGTTCCAGTCCTTGGAGATGTCCAGGATCATCTGGCCGACGCCCACGTCGATCAGCGTCTGCTTGAAGCCGCCGCCCGCGCCGACGATGAGGAGGATGCCCGCGATGGGCGCGAGGGACTTCTCGACCGTGGTCGCGATGCGGTCGCGGCCGAAGCCCGCCGCGCGGCCGAGGGTGAACATGCCGACGACGACGGCGGCGAGCAGCGCGATCAGCGGGGAGCCGACGACGTCGGTGACGCGCTGGAGGTGGTTCGACGAGTCGTCCACGACGATGTCGACGAGGGCCTTGGCCAGCATCAGTACGACCGGGAGCAGGACGGTCGCGACCGTGGCCCCGAAGCTCGGGCGGCGGTCCAGGTTCTCGGAGGCGCGCTGCGGGGTCAGCCCCTCGGGCGGGGTGATGTCGACCCAGCGGGCGGCGTAGCGGGCGAAGACCGGCCCCGCGATGATCGCCGTCGGGATGGCGATGAGGACGCCCAGGGCCAGCGTCACGCCGAGGTTGGCGTCGATCGCGTCGATGGCCGCGAGCGGGCCGGGGTGCGGCGGGATGAAGCCGTGCATGACGGACAGGCCCGCGAGGGCCGGGATGCCGATGCGCATCAGCGAGTAGTTGCCGCGCTTGGCGACCAGCAGCACGACCGGGATCAGCAGCACGATGCCGACCTCGAAGAAGAGCGGCAGCCCGATCACGCCCGCGATCAGCACCATCGCCCAGGGCAGCGCGCGCCCGCTCGACTTGGCGAGGATCGTGTCGACGATCTGGTCCGCGCCACCGGAGTCCGCGAGCAGTTTGCCCAGGATCGCGCCGAGCGCGATGAGGACGCCCGTACCCGCGACCGTGGATCCGATGCCCTTCGTGAACCCGTCGATCGCCTTGTCCAGCGGCGCGCCCGCCACCGCCCCCAGCACCAGCGAGCCGATGGTCAGGGAGAGGAAGGCGTGCAGCTTGAACTTGGTGATCAGCAGGACGATGGCGGCGATTCCGGCCAGTACGGCGATGCCGAGCTGCGCGTGGCCTGCCGAGGTGATCGGCGCCGCTGCGTCCGCTGCCAGCATCTCGACGCTGAGATGAGTCACGGCGGGTTCCCGTTCCTTACGTGGAAGTGTTTTTACGTGGGGAAAGTTCTTTGCGGTGGGGCGGTGGGGCAGTGGGGCAGTTCTCCAGGTGTCCGGGCCCCGTATCGCCTACGTGTCCAGGCCCCGCAGCGCGGTCACCGCCCGTTCGGCGATCTCTTCCGGGGTGCCGGCCACATCCACCGCCACACCCGCCTCATCCGCACCGAGCGGTTGCAGCGTGGCGAACTGCGAGTCCAGCAGGGCCGTCGGCATGAAGTGCCCCTTGCGCTCCGCCATCCGGCTCTCGATCAGCTCGCGGTCGCCCGTGAGGTGGAGGAAGACGACGTCTGGGGCGGCGGCGCGGAGCCGGTCGCGGTACGCGCGCTTGAGCGCGGAGCTGCTGACCACGCCGCCCAGCCCCGCGCGGCGGTGCGCCCACGCGCCGATCGCGTCGAGCCAGGGCCAGCGGTCGTCGTCGTCCAGCGGGGTGCCGGCCGACATCTTGGCGATGTTGGCCGGCGGGTGGAAGTCGTCGCCTTCGGCGTAGGGCACCCCGAGCGCGTCCGCCACCAGGGGGCCGATCGTGGTCTTGCCGGTGCCGGCCACTCCCATCACGACGACCACGTGGGGGGTGCGGGTGCTCATGGGGGCCTCACTGTCCGCTGCGCGCGCCGCCCTCATCGACAGCCGCCAGGTGTCTTCGTTGACATCCGTACGTCGGTACGTCGCTACGTCGGTACGCCGGGTACGCCGGGTACGCCGGGTACGCCGGTACATCAGTACGTCGCTTCACTGAAACCCATACGTACGACGTATTCAAGAGCATGTGACGCAAACGTCATACTTAATGCGACCCCACCGAGGCCCGCGTACTGCACACCCGGCCCGGCGCCGACCGGCCCGTACGCTGAGCACATGGACACACAGGGGGCACCAGCAGGCCCGCAGGGGGCTCGCGGGCTGCACGAACGCGTGCTCTCCAGCCTCGGCCCCGCGATCACCGCGGGCGAGTACCCGCCCGGCACGATCCTGCGCACGGACGAGCTGGAGCGGCGCTTCGACGTCTCCCGCACCGTCATACGGGAGGCGATCCGCGTTCTGGAGTCCATGCATCTGGTCGCCTCGCGCCGCCGGGTCGGCGTGACCGTACGCCCCACCGAGGAGTGGAACGTCTACGACCCGCAGGTCATCCGCTGGCGGCTGGCCGGCGCCGACCGGCCGCGGCAGCTCCGCTCACTGACGGTGCTGCGCTCCGCCGTGGAACCCGCCGCGGCCGGCCTCGCCGCCGCCCTCGCCACCCCGGAGCAGTGCGCCGCCCTCACGCGGCACGCGCTGGGCATGGTGGAGACCTCGCGCGGCCAGCAGCTCGACAGCTATCTCGTGCACGACACCGCGTTCCACCGGGTGATCCTCAACGCCTCCGGCAACGAGATGTTCGCCCGCCTCGGCGACGTCGTCGCCGAAGTCCTCACCGGCCGCACCCACCACCACGTCATGTTCACCGACCCGGACCCGGCCGCCGTCACCCTCCACGTACGCGTCGCCGAGGCCGTACGGGAACGGGACGCCGCCCGCGCGGAGGAACTGACGCGGGAGATCACGGTGGGGGCCATGGCCGAACTGGACGTGCTGGCTCCGTAGCCGGACACGAGGGTTCGACGCCAGGGGCTGGCCAGGGGCTGCTCGGCTGCTTCAGCTCCCGCACCCCGGCGGCCACCGCTCGTACCACCGCTGGTCCGCCTCCAGTTGGGCGGCGAGCGAGATGAGCAGCGGCTCGCTGCCGGCCGGGCCGAGGAACTGCGCGCCGACCGGCAGCTCCGGCCCGGCCCCCTCCGCTGCCCGCCCCTCTCCTGCCGAATCGGCCGGCGGCCCCTGCCGGATCAGCCTGCCCTGCCTGATCGGCCCGCCCGGCCTGATCGGCCTCTCCCGCCCCCAGGCCCCCCTCCGCACGTACGAACCCGGCGGGGACACTCACGCCGGGCCAGCCCAGTACGTTCCACGGCCAGTTGTACGGGCACGCCGTGATCATCGCCTCGTCCGTACGCCAGCTACCGAGCCCGGCGAGGGCCCCGACGCGCGGCGGCGGTATGGCCGTAGTCGGCGTCAGTGCGCCGACCACGGCCGTACCGCCGGAAGATCTCACCGACCCTGCGCCGCAGCGGACCCTCCGCCGCCCGCGCCAGCCGCTGCACCCCGCCGCCGAGGAAGCGGCCGTTACGGGCGTTGGCGCGCGTACGCGGGTCCAGCAGCCGCGCCTGCGGCACGCGCCCGACCCACTCCCGTACGCCCGCGGTCGAGCGCGGCACGAAGGTCAGCCCGATCGGCCCGTACCGCGGGTCCTCCTCCGCCACCTCGTGGCCCAGCGCCGCCAGCCGCTCGGCGATCGCCAGCACTCGCGCTCGTACGGCCGGGTCGAGGCGGTGGCGTACGGCGGCGAAGGCGGGACGGAAGGAGAGGGCGATCCGCAGCCGCCCCGGATCGCGCGTGGCCGCCGAGCGGACATCGACGGCGGGCGGAACGTGCAGGTCGCCGGGGTGCCGGCCGCTCGCGACGTGCAGGAGGAGGGCGGCGTCGGCGACTGTACGGGCCAGCGGGCCGAAGCAGGTGATGCCGCGGAACGACTCGGCTTCCGGCCAGGTCGAGATCCGGCCGCGCTGCGGTTTGACGCCGACCAGGTTGGTCCAGCCCGCCGGGATGCGGACCGAGCCCGCGCCGTCCGAGCCGAGCGCCACGGGCACGATCCCGGCCGCGACGGCCGCCGCCGCGCCCCCGGACGAGCCGCCGGGCGTGTGCTCGGCGCTCCAGGGGTTGCGGGTCTCGCCGAAGGCGGTGCCCTCGGTGTACGGCCACTGCCCCAGCTCGGGGGTGTTCGTCTTCCCGACGATCACGGCCCCGGCCGCCCGCAGCCGCCGTACGGCCTCGCTGTCCGCGGACTTCGGCGGGAAGTCCCCCGGGCAGCCGAAGGCCGTCGGCTCCCCCGCCACATCCATATCGTCCTTCACCGCGACCACCACGCCCAGCAGCGGCGACAGCTCCCCCGCGGCCAGCCGCCGGTCCGCGTCCCGCGCCTCCGCGAGGGCGGCCTCGGCCCGTACGAGCCGGAAGGCGTTGATCGTCGGCTGGGTACGGGCGATGTCCGCGAGGGCCCGTTCCGCCAGCGCCTCCGCGGTCACCTCGCCGCCGGCGAGGGCTTGAACCTGACCGGCGAGCGTACGAGCGTGATCGATCGAGGTACGGGCATGATCGACCGCCTCGACGGGGGCCGACGTACGGGCGCGATCGGCCGCCTCAGCGGGGGCCGGCGTACGGGCGCGATCGGCCGGCCCGCGCGGTATGAAGCCGGTCACGGTACTCCCTCTCATGCCGGGTGCCGCTCGGACGAACGCACCGTAACCGTCCGGGAGTTCGCCGCGCATCGGCATTTGTCCAGCCCACGTGGCCTGAATCACCCCCTCTTTACCACCACATCGGGGCCGCCGCACTGTGAAGGGACGGGAGGGACGAAAGGGACGAGAGCGGGCGGAGAGGGCGGAGGTAGTGGGTATGACGGAGATGGCGGGAATGGCGAAGGCGAAGGCGGCGGGTATGGCGGCGGCAGTGGGAATGGCGGAGACCGCGGCGAGCCGGGCCGGTACCGGCGGCCCTTCCGACAAGAACAAGATCGTCGAGCAGATCGTCGGCTGGTCGCTGGTCGTGGCGCTGGCGATGCTGGTGACACAGCTCGGGCTGGCGTGACCGCCGGATAGCGACCCGAACAGCACCCCTCAGCCTGGGCGGCGCCCCGGGAGGTGCCCTGTGAAGCGGCGGCCGGCCGCAGGCCGAATCCGGAGGGCGGGGGCCTGTTTCCGGACCCGGACCCCCGTTGTCAGTGGGGCTTTGTACTCTGCTGTTCACAAGGGGGGTGGTTGCGGTGTCGCTGACGGACGAGGTCGCCGCGGTTCACGCGGAGCGGGGCCGACCGGCCGCGATGGTCGGAGAGCTGCGGCGTACAGCGGTGCTGGTGCCAACGGTGCCGGCGGAACCGGGCATGTCGGGCGCGTCAGGCGGCCCTGATGCGCCTGGCGAGGACGGGCTGCTGTCGGTGGACTTCGGGGGAATCCGCTGGATCTGCGCGTTCACGGACGAGGCCGCGCTGGCCCGATTCGCGGCCACTCGCGGGGGCAACGGATCGGGCGCGGGCAACGCATCGGGCGGGACTGACGCATCGAGCACGGACTGGGAGTACCGGACCGTGCTCGGCGCCCGGCTGCTGGATGTCGTCGTGCCTGCCGTCGGCGTCCCGGCGGGAGTGGCGCTGGACGTCGGCAGCGAGCACCCGATGATGTTCCCGCCGGTCGTCGGCATCGTGCCGGACGCCGTCGCGGTCGACGCCCCGGAGAACTGGCGGCCGGCGGCCCCGGAGGCCCCGAGAAGCGCGGAGGGTCCGGGAGGCACGGCAGGCCCGCAAGGCCCGAATGGCACAGACGGCCCGGCAGGCCCGGAGAACTACTCCCCCGAGGCCCCGCGGTGAGCGGCGGGGGCGGGGGCGGTCTCAAGGCCGGCAAGGAAGCGCTGGACAACATCACCAAGGGCCTGGACGGGGCCATCGGCGAGCTGAAGAAGATGGGTTCGCCGGGCGAGGCGGCGGTCGGGCGCGGGTTCTCCGAACTGGCCCTGAGCGGCCTGGAGGCCGGGCACGAGGACCTGACCTCGTCCTTCAAGTCGTTCTGCGACCGCTGGGAGTGGGGCGTACGGGCCCTGATTCGCGATGGCAACGAGTTCGCGCAACGGGTGGGCCTGGCCGCGGGCTACTACCACGAGACGGACGAGTACATCTCGAACACCCTCAAGGTCACGACCAACGCGGTCATGGGCAACCCGCATCTAACGGAGGAGCAGGTCGAGCAGCAGTCCTGGGGGGAGACGCTGTCCGACAACCCCTTCACGCAGGTGCGGGACGCCGACTACAGCGCGAAGTCCTTCCAGGACGCCGCCGAGAACACGAAGAAGACGTGGTCGCGGACGGCTGACGACGTCAAGTCGGGCTGGGGGCTCGGCCCCGTCGGTCCCGCCGCCCATATCGTGAGCAAGATCGAGGACTACGGCTGATGGGGGTCATGGACTGGATCGACAAGGGCGGCGACTGGGTCGAGAAGAAGGTCGAGCAGGGCAAGAAGCTCGTCGGCGAGGGCGTCGAGTACGCGACCCACAAGGTCAGCGACGGCCTTGACTACGTCGGTCTGCACGACTGGGCCGACTCGGTCGAGGACTGGGGCGACGAGACCGCCTCCGACCTCGGCGCGGAGGTCGACGAGAAGCAGCTCGGCCAGACCGAGGAGGCCGACGAGCTGATCCATGGCGACGTGAAGCGGATCGAGGCGGCGGCCGAGCACCTCAAGAAGTTCCACGCGGCGTTCGACTCCGTGCACGCGGAGCTGCTGAAGGTCGGCTCAGCGGAGTGGGAGGGCGAGGGCAAGGAGGCGTTCGCCAAGAAGTTCGCGGAGCACCCGAAGAAGTGGGCGCGGGCCGCCGACGCCTGCGAGGAGGCCGCGGGCGCGCTGACCGCGTACGGGCACACCGTCACCTGGGCGCAGAAGCAGGCCAAGGAGGCGGTCCGCCTCTACAAGAAGGGCAAGGCCGCGTCCAAGGAAGCCGTGGACGCGCACAACAAGAAGGTCGACGCCTACAACGCGAAGGTCGACAAGGGCGAGGACCCGGGGCCGAAGCCGGGCGAGTTCCACGACCCGGGGGTGGCGGACGGCAAGGAGGCGCAGCGGATACTCGCCGAGGCCCGAAAGCAGCGCAACACGGCGGCCGCCACCGCCAAGTCGAAGATCGACGCCGCGACGAAACTGGCCCCGGAGAAGCCGGAGTTCCACGACCGGATGGCCGGGGACGCGCTCGACGGGTTCGAGGGCGGCCAGGTCGAGCTGCTGCACTTCGCCGGCGGCGTCGTCCGCTCGGGCACGGACGTGCTGAAGTTCGCCCGCGGCCTCAATCCGACGGACCCGTACAACATCACGCACCCCGCGGCATACCTCGACAACGTCTCCAACACCGCCGCGGGCATCCTCTCCCTGGCCTCCCACCCGGAGCGCCTGCCCGGCGCCCTCCTCGGCACCGGCTGGGGGTCGGACCCCTCGGAGGCGGGCGGCCGGCTGTTCGGCAACATCATCATGGCCATCGGCACCGGCGGCGCCGGCACGGCGGCCAAGGCCACCGAGGGCGCGGTCCTCAACGCCACTAAGAAGGTCGCCCAGGAGGGCGCGGAAACCGGCGTCAAGCAGGCCGGCAAGAGCGCGGCCCGCCGCGAGGCCGAGCGCGGCCCCCACGAGGGCACCCGCCCCGACGGCACCAAGACCACGAAGGGCACCGACCCGGTCGACCTCGCCTCCGGCCGGATGTTCCTGCCGCAGGTCGACGTGGTGCTGCCGGGCACCCTGCCGCTGACGTTCGCGCGCAAGGCGCAGTCCGGGTACCGCGCCGGGCGGTGGCTGGGACCATCCTGGTCGAGCACCCTCGACCAGCGGCTGGAGATCGATGCCGAGGGCGTGGTCTTCGTCGGCGAGGACGGCATGGTCCTGACCTACCCTCACCCGGCCCCGGGCGTCCCGACACTGCCGGTGGAGGGGCCGCGGTGGCCGCTGGAGATTCCGGGGGACGGCGGTTACGCGATCCGGGACCCGGACGTGGGGCGGGTGTGGCACTTCGGGTCGTGCGGGGGCGGGGCCGCTGAGGGTTCGTACGACTCACGCGCGTACGGGAACGGGGCGGTGCCAGGCCCGTACGGCGACAACGGGACCGTCTCACGCCCGCACGCCGAGAACGGGATCGCTCCGCTGGAGCAGATATCCGACCGGGACGGTCACTGGATCGCGTTCGAGAGGGACGCGGACGGCGTGCCGACGGCGATCGTCCACGACAGCGGCTATCGCGTCCGCGTGACGACGGAGGTCTTGGACAGGGCCGCGGTCGGGGCCACGGACAGCGTCACGGGCGGGGGGCTGCGCGTCACGGCGCTGCATCTGGCGGGCGGCGGGCCGGAGGGCGCCGATGTGGAGCTGGTGCGGTACGGCTACACCGGGGGCGACCTGACGGAGGTCGTCAACTCCTCCGGGCTGCCGCTGCGGTTCGAGTACGACGAGCGCGGCCGTATCACGGCTTGGACGGACCGTAATGAGAGCCGGTACGAGTACACGTATGACGCGTGGGACCGGTGTGTCTTCGAGTCCGGGGCCGAGGGCCATATGCGGGCGACGCTGGAGTACGGACCGCGTGATCCGGACACGGGCCTGAGCGTCACGACGCTCACCAACTCTCTAGGCCACACCAGCCGTTATGTCATCAACCGGGCGCTTCAGGTCGTCACCGAGATCGATCCGACGGGTGCGGCGGTTCATTCGCGGTGGGACCGCTACGACCGGTTGTGCGCGCGTACGGACGCGCTCGGCCGCACCACGGAGTACCGCCGCGACGAGGCGGGGCGGTTGATCGCCCTCGTCCGGCCGGACGGGCGCGCGGCCACGGCCTCGTACGACGAGCTGGGCAAGCCGGTGACGATCACGGAGCCGGACGGCGCGACGTGGCACCAGACGTTCGACGGGGCGGGCAGACGTACGTCCGTCACCGACCCGGCCGGCGCGACGACCCGCTACACGTACGACGAGCTGGGCCATCCGGCCTCGGTGACGGACGCGTCGGGCGCCACGACCCGTATCCGTTGCGATGCGGCGGGGTTGCCGGTGGAGATCACCGACCCGCTGGGCGGCACGACGAGTTACCGGCGGGACGCCTTCGGCCGGATCACCGCCGTCATCGACCCGGTGGGCGCGACGACGCGCCTCGCCTGGTCGGTGGAGGGGAAGCTGGTGCGCCGCGTGGAGGCGGACGGGTCCGAGCAGTCCTGGACGTACGACGGCGAGGGCAACTGCACGGCGCACACCGACGCGCTCGGTGGCGTGACCCGCTCCGAGTACACGCACTTCGACCAGCTCAGCGCGCGCACGGGCCCGGACGGGGTGCGCCACGAGTTCCGACACAACACTCAGCTACAGCTCCAGGAGGTGATCAACCCGCAGGGACTGGCGTGGAGTTACGCGTACGACCCGGCGGGCCGACTCCTCTCGGAGACGGACTTCGACGGGCGCACGCTGACGTACACGCACGACGCGGCGGGCCGCCTCACGTCGCGTACGGACGCGCTGGGGCAGACCATCGGGTACGAGCACGACGTGCTCGACCGTCTCGTCGCGAAGGATGTGGCGGGCGAGGTCACGCGGTACCGGCATGACGCGGCGGGGCGACTGGTGGAGGCGGACGGTCCGGACGCGACGCTCGTGTTCGGCCGCGACCGGCTCGGCCGCGTCAAGTCGCAGACGTGCGACGGCCGAACCCTGACCTTCGCCTACGACGAGCTGGGCCGCCGTACGCGCCGGGTCACGCCGTCGGGCGCGGTGAGCACCTGGTCGTACGACGCGGCGGGCCGCCGTACGTCCGTATCCGCCTCCGGGCACGTCTTCGCGCTGGAACACGACGCGGCGGGCCGGGAGGTGGCGCGCCACTTCGGCGAGAGTCTGTCGCTGACGATGACGCAGGCGTGGGACCCGGCGGGCCGCCTGACGACGCAGACGCTGCGGCCGACGGACGGCTCCGCGGCTCCCCTCCAGTCCCGGGCGTACACCTACCGCCGGGACGGCAACCTGACCGGCGTCGACGACCTGCTGTCCGGCCCGCGTACGTACGGGCTCGACGTGACGGGCCGCGTCACGTCGGTGGACGCGGCGGACTGGACGGAGCGGTACGCCTACGACGCGACGGGCAACCAGTCGGAAGCCCACTGGCCTGCCGACCACCCGGGGGCGGAGGCGAGGGGCGCCCGCGCCTACACGGGCACGCGCGTCACACGGGCGGGCGGCGTCCGCTACGAGTACGACGCGCTGGGCCGCGTCGTACTCCGGCAGAAGACCCGCCTCTCCCGCAAGCCGGACACCTGGCGCTACGAGTGGGACCCGGAGGACCGCCTCACCTCCGTGACCACGCCGGATGGCACCCGCTGGCGCTACCGCTACGACCCGCTGGGCCGCCGCACGACAAAGCAGCGCCTGACGGACACGGGCGAGGTGGCGGAACAGACCGACTTCACCTGGGACGGACCCACCCTCACCGAACAGACCACGACCACAGCCGCCCATCCGAACGCGGTCACCCTCACCTGGGACCACAACGGCCTCCAGCCCATCGCCCAGACCGAACGCATCACGGCGGCCGAGGCGCCGCAGCGCGAAATCGATCAGCGCTTCTTCGCCATCATCACCGACCTGATAGGCACCCCCAGCGAACTCATAGCCGAATCCGGCGAAATATCCTGGCGCAAAAGATCCACCCTCTGGGGCTCCACCACCTGGCCGGTGACCAGCACCGCCTACACCCCCCTCCGCTTCCCCGGCCAATACTTCGACCCCGAAACCGGCCTCCACTACAATTACCACCGCCACTACGACCCAGAAACCGCCCGCTACACCACTCCGGACCCCCTGGGCCTGGCCCCGGCCCCGAACCCGGTCGCGTATGTCCATAATCCGCATACGTGGGCTGACCCGCTGGGGCTGTCGCCGTGCCCTACGGACGATCTCGAACGTCGCACGGAACCCGCCCACGGCACAGGCGCCGGAAATGAACACGCAACAAGCGTAACAAAACTCGGGAGGTCCGATAATTCCACCGTAATCACGGGGCATGGCTATTACGTTCGCGGGACTGGGGACTTCCAAGTGCCAGGCGGAACATGGATCAAGTTCTATACCGAAGACGGACTACGACTTAAAGATTCGATAGGATTGAAAGTCGAAACCGGAGGAAAGGTGCAGCCTGTTGAGACTTTCGGCCCTGGCAGCAGCGTCCCAAACTACACCGTAGGCCCGCCAGCCGATTTGAACATCAGCAGTCGATCGATTAGCGTGTCACAACCGACACTGCTCAGCGACATCATTCAGCCCAATATGGGTGCAACTCACGCAACAATTTGTCGCGAACATATCTCTCCGAGGTAGATCCACATGACCTATTACGCAGACCTGTCACCCTATGAGTATTCCGATCCCGCCCCGCCAGCCCTCAATATTGGCTGGCTCTCGTCGGAGCATGATTATCCGCGCGGACTCGCACCGAACGGCCTAGTGGCCCGCTTGCGTACACTCGCGAAGAACTTGGAGAATGTCTACCGAGGCGTGCACTTCTGCGAGCTCTGCCCGACACTGGATGCCGCCAGAGAACATCTACACAGTGAAGGTCTTTCCCTGGGGACCGGAGAAATTTGGGTGACTGGCAGCAACGGGGTGACCTACGCGGCACCTTCACTGATCATTCACTACATTGTCGACCACGGCTATCTGCCTCCGGAAGAGTTCCGTACAGCGGTCATGGAGGCAGGACACGAGCGCTGATCCAGCGGGAACTCTTATGACGGTCTATGTCGCACACCATCTGACCCCAGTTCCGGTTAACCGCTTCCCTTCATGCAGGAAAGTCATTTCGATTCCCCTTCTCCGCTCTGTATGCATCCGATCGCCGCTTCCCTGCCGTCCTCCGACTTTTTGATCCTCAGAGCTGGCACCGGAAGCAGGTTTCGGAATATCAGTCCTTGACGGGGAGGGCCCCGTAGCGAAGCAGTCTTTCATTGGCGTGGAGGAGGGTGGCCGGAGGCCCGGGCTGTCCGTTGCGCGGCCTATATGGCCAGCAACCATGTTCGCACCGGAACGGACGGATGGCATGAGCCCGTCGGGGCAGCCGGCCCCCGCTATTGGGGCGGTTGAGTGTTCCACTTCAGGAGACCGGCCGATTGGCCGACGACCGGTAGCGGCATCTGATCGGGTTTCTGTTACCCGAGCCGGAGCCGTCCCACCTACGGGCCGGTGCCGAGGTAGGTACTCGCACTGGAGGGTCCCGCAGCGTCGTTTCCGCTCGTTGCTCAGCGCCTGCGGATGGGAGGCGCAGGCCGCCGGCGGACTCACCCCGCCGCCAGTACGAACCAGACGCCTTTTCCTCGGATGCCGCCCAGGCCGAGCGGTGCGCCCTGGCATACGCCCCACTTGTCCGCCAGGGAGCCCACGAGTTGTAGTCCTCTGCCGTGTTCGTCGTCGGGGGTGGGGCGGGGGACGGTTCGGTGGGGTTGTTGTCGTAGACGGTGATGCGGACTGTGGGGAGGACGATGGCCAGCCAGAGGAGGGAGCCCGCGTTGCCGGCGTGGAGGTAGGTGTTGGTGACCAGTTCCGATGTGCACAGGGCCGCCGCGTCCATGGCCGCCGTCAGATTCAGGGTGCGCAGGACGGACCTCACGAAGTCGCGGGCCACGCGGGGGGACGTCCGCAAGGGCGGGCAGTAGAGGGTGTACGAGTGCGGCACCGCTGAGCCGTCAGCGAGGCAGGCGGCATTAACTCCCATGGGGGAACTTCTCTCTGTGGGGGTCCTGCTGGGCACGCTTCCGACTCACGGGCAGGCCAAGGGGGTTGGGCCGCCGAGCGCGGCCCGTACCCTTGCGTGAGGGATACGTCACAGACCGTAGAGGGCGGGGTTGATAGGTCGCAAGCATGTCCGGGGAACTCGTCATCCGTTCCGTAAACCGGGGGATGGTGACGCCGCGCATTCCGTAGTGGACGCGAGGGAAGGGCCGCATGCCGCCGAGGAGTAATCCCACGGCACGTCAGGCGCGGCTGGGCGCCGACCTCCGCAAGATGCGCGAGGCGGCCGCGCTGCTCGGCAGCGGTCAGACCCAGATAAGCCACATCGAGGCTGGCCGCTTCGGCGTCAGCGAGGAACGGCTTCGCAGGCTGGCCGCGTTCTACGCGTGCGACGATCGCCAACTCGTCGACGCGCTGGTCGCGATGGGGAACGAGCGCCGCGGCGGGTGGTGGGAGGAATACCGCGGAATCCTGGCCCCGAAGGCACTGGACCTCGCCGAATTGGAGCACCACGCCATCGGGCTCCGCACGATGGAGATCGCCCATATCCCCCGGCTGCTCCAGACGGAGGAGCACGTATGAGCCGCGTTCGCCTACGTGGACCCGGAGTCGCCGCATACCGAACTCGATTCGAGAGTCGAGTACCCGCATGCCTCGGCAAGCGGTCATCGATCGCGTCCCGCCCTTGCCGTATGACGTCGTCATCCATGAAGCCGCGCTGCGCATCAAGGTGGGCGGTGCAGCGGTCGCAGGAGCACAGCTCGCGCATATCCTGCGCGCCTCCGACCGCGAGAATGTGACCGTACGCGTCATCCCGTTCGCCGCCGACGACTTCGCCGGCGCCGGGCATTCGATGCTCCTCGTCCGCGGCCCCGTTCCGCAGCTCGACACGGTTCAGTTGGACGCCGCGCACGGCAGTACGTTCCTGGACGCCGAACCCCAGCTCAAGCGCTACCGGGCACGTCTCGACAGAGTCGGCCGCTCAGCGCTGGACTCCGAGAAGTCGCGGAAGCTCATCCACCGCATCGCAGCAGACATATGAAAGGGGTAGCCGTGCCCTCATCAATCGCCTGGCAGAAGTCCTCGTTCTCCGGCGGGGGAGAGGAGGAGAACTGCGTCGAAGTCGGTATATCGGCCGGCGGGCGGAAGCAGACCGGCAATCGCGTCGAGGTCGGCATATCGGCCGGGCGCGTTCAACTCCGCGAAAGCGAGGCCCCCGCCACCCCCCTCACCACCACGCCGCTTGCCCTCGCCGGGATCCTCCGGATCACCGTGAGGGTTTGTTTCACGGAATATGAGCGGACGATGACGGACGGCGATTGGGGGGCCTCGGGCTGATTTTCTCGGGGCATGAACAGCAGTGAGAAGACGAACCGCGCCCCTTACCGACCCATTCTGACCGCGATGGCCTCCGTCGCGGTGCTGGGGGTGGCGCTGGTGGGGTGTGGGCAGCAGGACTCGGGGGCGTCCAAGGCCCGGGCCGACCGGACCGAAGTGAAGCAGGAGGCCACCGCGGGTGGCGGAGTGAAGGTTCTCTGGGTGGGGGACTCCATCGCGGGGGCCGAGGCGCCCGCGATGGGGGCGGCGTTGAAGGCGAGCGGGGTGGGGTTCAAGGACGCCTCGTCCGACGGCGGCGGCACGGTCGTGGACAGCGGCGAGGAGATCACGAAGATGATCTCCGGCGACACGTGGAAGCAGCTCGGCGAGAACATCAAGGCGTTCAAGCCGACCGTCGTCGCCTACCAGGTCACCACCTACGACTGGGGAACCCCCGACACACAGCGCGCCGCCTACGAGAAGCTCGTGCGCACGGTGAAGGACGCCGGGGCGAAGACGGTCTTCATCCCCTCGCCGCCCATCAAGATCGACGACTTCTACAAGAAGCACGAGTCGCAGATGGCCACCGCCCCGAAGACGGCCGAGGAGGTCGCCGGGAAGCACAAGGACGCCGCGGTGTACCTGGACGCGTCGCAGCTCTGGGGTACGGACAAGTCGGCCAAGAAGGCGCTGCGCGGCCCGGACGGCATCCACAACTGCCAGCAGGGGGCCGCCGCCTTCGCCAAGTGGTTCAGCACGGAACTCGGCAAGCGCGAGGGCTTCGAGCCCGCCCCCGTCGACAAGTGGGCCAACGGCGGATGGACCGGTTCCGACCGGTACGGCAAGCAGTCGTGCTCGAAATAGGGAGGCGCAGTGACATCGTCGGCGGCCGTCGCTCCGCTCGTTCCCGGGGAGCCGTCCGGGCAACCGTCCGGGCAGCCATCCGGGCAACCGTCTGGGCAGCCATCCAGCCAGCCGTCCGGGCGGCACCGCACGCCCGGTGGCCGGGAAAGCGCCCGTAACCACATCTCCGCGCTCGACGGACTGCGCGGCTTCGCCGTCGCCGCCGTGCTGCTCTTCCACGCCGGGCTGCTGGACGGCGGGTTCCTCGGGGTCGACCTGTTCTTCGTGCTCTCCGGGTTCCTGATCACCGGGCTGCTGCTCGGCGAGGCGGCCGGCAAGGGCCGGATCGCCCTGGCCTCCTTCTGGTGGCGGCGCGCCCGGCGGCTGCTGCCGGCCCTGGTCTGCGTGGTGCTCGTCGTGCTGCTCGCCACCTGGGCGTGGGGCGGCGCGACCATGCTGCGGTTCGCCCTGCAGGACACGCCCTGGGTCGGCGCCCAGGCCGTCAACTGGCACTACATCGGCGAGCAGATCGGCTACTGGGACGGCTCCGGCACCCGGGTCTTCGCGCACCTGTGGAGCATCGGCGTGGAGTGGCAGTTCTACCTGGCCTGGCCGCTGATCGTGGCCGTCGCCGGCCGGGGGCGCCACGGGCACCGGACGGTGGCGGCGCTCGCCGGGGCGGGCGCCCTCGTCGCGCTCCTCCTGACCGTATGGCTCGGAACGGCCGTGGACACCACACGCGCGTACGAGGGCACCGACACCCGCGCCGCCGCCCTGCTCCTCGGGGCGCTGGCCGCCACCGCTCCGCTACGGAACCTGGCCGGCCGGATCCCGCGCCGCGCCGCCGACCTGCTGTGCCTGGGCATCGCCTGCGCCCTCGCCGTCTCCTGGACGGTCACCGGCGGCGAACGGTCGCCGCTGCTCTTCAAGGGCGGGCTGTTCCTGCACTCGCTCGGCGCGGCCGTACTCATCGTGCTCCTGACGCACGTACCGGGTACGTACGCGGCGCGCGTCGCCGGCAGCCGGCTCCCGCGGGGCCTCGGCGAGCTGTCGTACAGTCTCTACCTGTGGCACTGGCCGGTCTACCTGCTGTTGCTGCCCAAACTCGGCGGGCTGAAGGACCTCTGCGGCGGCGGTCCGCTCGGCGACTGGATCACGGCGGCCGTCGCGATCGCCCTGTCGGTGGCCTTGGCCGCGCTGACGAAGGCGTACGTCGAGGACCCGGTGCGGTTCCGGAAGGGCTGGGCGCGCGGCCGGCGCGGGCTGACCGTGGTGGCCGCGGCGGCGGTGGCGGCGGGCGTGCTGTGGGCGACGGTGCCGGAGCCGGTACCGGGCGCGGGCACGGTCGACGTCGAGCAGTTGCGGTGAGCTGCCGAGATGAACGGTCGCGGAAGGCTGCCGGGGTGGTGGGCTGTCGCTCGCTACGAACGGTCGCGGAAGGCTGCCGGGGCGGGCTGTCGCCCGCTACGAACGGTCGCGGGAGGCTGCTGGGGCGGCCTGCGCGGTGCTGCGGGGCGGCGAGGCCGACGGGGCGCCGGCCCCGTGGCCGTACCTCCTCATCGACAGCCACACGCCCCTTGCGTCACGATATGAACCGACATCAACCAATCCGAGCTGTACCGTCCGGGAGGTTCCGTCCATGTCCCGCGTCCTGCTGATCGAGGACGACCCGGCCGTACGCCGCGGCATCGTGTTCGGCCTGAACCGCAACGGGCACGAGACGGAGGCGGTCGGCACCGGCGAGGACGGCCTGGAGGCGCTGGAGGCCATCAGACCCGATCTCGTACTCCTCGATCTGATGCTGCCGGGCATGAGCGGCCTGGAGGTCTGCCGACGCGTCCGCGAGACCAGCCAGGTCCCGCTCGTGATCCTGTCCGCCCGCGGCGACGACATCGACATCGTCATCGGGCTGGAGGCGGGCGCCGACGACTACGTCGTCAAGCCGGCCAGTGCCGCGGTGATCGAGGCCCGGATGCGGGCGGTCCTGCGACGCGTCGCGCCCGCCCAGGACGGCGCCGCCCCGGCCACCGGCCTGAGCCGGGCCGGCGAGCTGGAGATCGACCGCGACGCGCTCATCGTGCGCAAGAGGGGTACGGACGTGACCCTCGCGCCCTCCGAACTGAAGCTGCTGCTCTTCCTCAGTGCCGCACCCGGACGCACCTTCAACCGCCAGCAGCTTCTGGAGGACATCTGGGAGCACAGCTATTACGGGGACGCCCGGCTGGTCGACGCGTGCGTCATGCGGCTGCGTTCCAAGATCGAGGACGATCCGCGGCGGCCCGTGTACATCCAGACCGTACGCGGCTTCGGCTACCGCTTCGGTCCCCTGCCCGCATGAAGCCCGCCCCGCACAGCGATGGGTCCGCCTCGCGCAGCGGTGGATCCGCCCCGCGCAGCGGTGGGTCCGCCCCGCACAGCGGTGGATCCGCCCCTCACAGCGGCGGGCCCGCCCCGCGCAGCGATAGGCCCGCCCCGCGCAGGAAGCCCGCCCCGCCGCGCGGCCTGCGCCCGCGCCTGATCGTCGCGTTCCTGCTGGTCGCCGCGGTCAGCGCGCTGGTGACGGCCGCGCTGACGTTCCGCCAGGCGCGCCAGTCGATCCTGGACCGCGCCCAGCACAGCGCCGTGAGCGAACTGCGGCTCCAGACGACATCGCTCGCCCCCAGCCTCCCGGCCGACCCCAACGACGACGACCTGCGCGCCTTCACCCGTCAGCTCGACCGCGCCGCCGGCTCCCGCGACTGGCACACGGCGGTCTCCCGCGACGGTAAGCCGCTCATCGGCACCGCGGCCGACGACGTGAGCGGCACCCTTCGCGACACGGTCGCGGCCCACCACGACGCCGCCTTCTTCGAACGCGTCGACCACGGCGCCGCGCCCCGCCTGATCATCGGCATGCCGGTCGGCTACGGCTCCGAGACGGACCAGGACCAGGGCCAGGACCAGGACCAGGACCAGGGCCAGCCGACCGGGAAGAGCGGAAAAAGCGCAGGGAAGAGCGCAGAGAAGAGCGCCGACAAGAGCACCGGGAAGCCGACCCCGAAGCCGAAACCGTCGGGCGTCGTCGTCTACGCCGCCCTGCCCCTGGACCGCGAGCGCACCGATATCTCGGCCCTGATCACCGCCGCCTGGGCGGGCGCGATCCCGGCGCTCGCGTTCGCCGTCGTACCCGCCCTGTTCGCCGCGCGCCGCGTCCTGCGGCCCGTACGACGGCTGCGTACGGCGGCGGAGAAGATCACCGAAGGCGCCCTCGACACCCGCCTCGACGCCGAGGGCAAGGACGAACTCGCCGCGCTCACCGGCACGTTCAACACCATGGCCGGCGCGCTGGAACGGAACGACACCAAGCTGCGGCGCATGGAGGCCAACGCCCGCCGGTTCGCCGCCGACGTCACCCACGAACTGCGCACGCCGCTCGCCGCGATGGCCGCCGTCACCGACGCCCTCGACGAGGACGCCCGCTCGGGCCGGCTGCCGGCGGACACCGCCGAAGCGGTCCTCCTCATCAGCGACGAGACCCGCAAGCTGACCACGATGGTCGAGGACCTCATGGAGATGTCCCGCTTCGACGCCGGCGCCGCGCACCTGCGCTCGGACGACGTCGACCTGCGCACCCTGATCCGCAAGACCCTCCAGCTACGGGGCTGGCACGAATCGCCGGACGTCATCACCGAATTCCCGGGCGACGACCTTCCGGGCGGCGGCCGTCCGGACGATGGCCGCCCCAGCGGCACCCTCCCGGACGACGGCCGACTCGGCGGCAGCCTCCCGGACGACGGCCGCCCCGGCAGCGGCAGCAGAGGCAGCGGCAGCGGCGCCAGCAGCAGCGGTACGCCCGTCCGCGTCGACGCCCGCCGCCTCGACGTCGTGCTCGCCAACCTCATCGGCAACGCCCTGCGTCACGGCGCGGCCCCCGTCACCGTACGGGCCGAGACCACGCCCCACTCCCTCGTCATCACCATCGCCGACAGCGGCCCCGGAATACCGGACGAGGTCCTGGCCCATGTCTTCGACCGCTTCTACAAGGCGGACACGGCGCGCACCCGGTCCGCGGGCAGCGGCCTGGGCCTGGCCATCGCGGCGGAGAACGTACGTCTGCACCACGGCACTCTCACGGCCGCCAACCTCCCGGAAGGCGGCGCGGTGTTCACCGTGACCCTCCCGCAGCCGCCACCATCGCCGCAGCCGCCGCCGGAGGAGGGGGAACCGTCGTGAAGCGCTCACTCGCGTATCTGACCGCCGCCCTGCTGGCGCTCGGCGTGACCGGCTCCGTCACCGGCTGCGGGGCCGGCTCCACCGGACCGGTCCGGGACGGCGGGCCCGCCTCCGGGCTGCGCGAACCGGGCGGCGGCACGCAGTACGCGCAGCTCTACTTCGTCAGCACCCGCGGACTCCAGTCGGTCGCCCGGCAGACCAGCACCGCGGCCCGCCCCCAGCAGGCGCTCGACCTGCTCCTCGAAGGCCCCGACTCCGCCGAACGCGCCCGCGGCCTGACCACGGACCTCCCGCCGTCGTACGAGCGGGTGTTCGCCCAGGCCGGCAAGGGCGCCGTCGACGTCCACCTCCCCGTCGCCGTGGCGGACATGCACAGCGGCACCCTCGGTCTCAACCAGATCGTCTGCACCGCGGCCAACGCCCGCGTACCGGGCGGCAAACGGCCGCCGGACGTGACCGTACGAGTCCACGAACCCGGCATCAAGGGGGTGTGGTCCGTGCACTGCGACGCGACGGGAAGCATCGTCCCGATCCTCGACCGCTGAAGACGGGCCATGTACGGCCATGTACGGCCGCGTACGGCCGCGTACGGGCACATGCGACCACTTACGATCGCGTACGGGCGCATGCGGACACGTACGTTCTCGTACGAGCACGTGGCCAGCGGCCGTAACGGGGCGTCAGCCGTCGTCAGGAGGCCGGGTCCGCCCCGGGCAGCGGCCGGGAACACGTCGACTCCGGCACGAAGACGAGGCCGTCGTACTCCTCGGCCAGGACCGTCGGCATCGCGCTCAACCGGTAGGTGAAGCGCGGGACGCAGGCCCCGAAGGAGCGCGTGAAGTGAGGTTCCCGCAGCCACCGCGCCACGGCCGGTGACACGTCGTCGGCTCGAAGATTCACCAAGTGAGGCCCGGCGACGGCCGCGGAGAGCGTCGCTTCCACGAACCTGGAGCCGGAACCGGAACCGGAGCCGGAACCAGAGCCGGTACCGGAACCGTAGGAAGGCGCGCCGATCGTGTTCCGGACGGGCCGCCGCCGACGCGCGGACGCGGGGCGCGCGAGGGCGCGCCGCCCGGCGCGCCAGGCCCGGAAGGCCCCCTTGCCGAACAGCAGCCCCAGCCCGTAATACGCCTCGCCGTAACGCTGTCGCAGATGCCACCCGAGCGCGGGGACCCCACCACGGTCGCCACCGCCCCCGCCGGTCCCACCGGCCCCGCCGTAGTGGCCGGTCATGATGTGTCCGTTGTGCCCCCACACGGCGACCTTCGGGGCGTCGTCGCGGTCGAGCAGCGCGGCGACGGCCTCGGCCATGTACCGGTCGCGGACGGCGAACGCGGTGCGCTCCGGGTCCTCGTGGTGCAGGGGACGACTGGCCAGGTCGGCGGCGCGTACGAGCAGCCGGGCGTGGCAGCGCGCCATGTCGACGCGCGCGGCGCTGGTGAGTCGGGTCAGGTCGGCCGCGTTCCGCTCCAGGAAGTCGACCAGTTCCCCGGCCTCGCGCGTCCAGGGGTGCCGGGGGTCGCTCGGCGGCTGCTCCGAAACCGGCTCCGAAACCGGCTCCGAAACCGGCTCCCAAGCCGACCCCGGGGCCGCGTCGGCCAGCCCGCCGAGCACCGTTCGAAAGGCCGCCGCCCGCTCCGGTGCCGCCGCGCGCAGGAAGGTGTCGAGCGCCGCCACCGAATCCCCGCAGCGCTGCGGGTCGATGCCGACGAAACGCACCTTCTCGGCGTCCGGCCGTTCGCGGTTGTACGCGCGCAGCCACTCGATCACGTCGAGCACCTCATACGTACGCCAGGTCCAGAAGCCCAGCCCCGCGAGGACCTCCTCGGCCTCGCCGACGCCGTGCGTGACGTACGCGTCGACCGCGAGGGCCGCCGAGGCGCTGGCCTCCATCGCCAGCACGGAGAACCCCATCTCCGTGACCAGGAACTCCAGTATTCGGTGCTTGAGCTGGAAGAACTCCCGCGTGCCGTGGGTGGCCTCCCCCAGCCCCACGGCCCGTACCCCGGCCAAGGCCCGCTTCAGCGGCATCAGGTCGGCGGTCGGCGACCCCGCCGTGAGGCTGTCCAGGTGCACGGCGTTCGCCGCCAGCCAGGCCGTGACGTCCTCGGACATCGCTCTCCTCGAATATCGATCCCGAACATCGAATATCGAATAGGGCGGACGTGGCCGCGCCCCCCACACGCCCTAGAACAACGGCTGCTGACCGGGGATCGGAGGCTCCTCGGGGTCGAAGAGTTTGGGCGCCGCGGCCATGAGCGGGGCCATGCGGCGGGAGCCGGGGCAGGAGATCAGCTCGAAGCTCGTACGGCGGCCGGGCGGGTCGTGGCGGGCGTAGCGGCCGCCGACTACGGCGATCTCGCGGGTGCAGACGGGGCAGGCGCGGCGGGGAGACGACATGGCTCCAGTTTGACTCAGGCTGATCGCCCATCGGTCGGGATCGGCGCGTCCTGATCTGTGCCGGTCCGGTCCGGAGTGGACCAGACCGATTCGTATGTCTTCGTCTCCCCCCGCCCCAGACCCCCCAGACCCCCCACACCACCCCCGTCACTCCAGCTCCCCCGCCACCAGCCCCCGGACCCGTTCCGCGAAGGCCCTGATCCCCGGCTGCCCGCCCCCCTCCACCGCGGCCTCCGCTGCCTCCATCGCCTCCGCCGCGTCCGCCAGGCCGCGAATGTCCTCCGGCCAGCGGCCGGTGGCCCGGCGACGGGAGCCGAGGCGTTCGAAGCCGCGGTCCACGAGGCCGCGGGCCGCGTCGGGGCGGTCGCGCCGTACGGCCTTGACGGCGGCGACCGCGTTGGCCAGGGCGCTCGCGGGGAGCGGCCACCCGCCGCCCGGCGGGGCCAGGGGCCCGGGCGGGGAGCCGGACTCGGCCCGTATCTCCAGGTCGAGGCGCCAGAACAGGGGCAGGTCGCGGAAGGTGAAGAACAGCAGCCGGCGGTCGGCGCGGGCGTGGAAGTCGGGGTCGCTGCGGGCGGGCAGCAGGAGGGGGTGGGCGGCGTGGACGACGGACGGGGCGGCGGCGACGCAGGCCGCGAAGTCCGCGTCGGGCACGGTCCATACGAGGTCGAAGTCGCTGAAACGATCCGCCGTGTCCGTGGCCAGGGAGCCGCGCAGGACGGCCGTGCGGGCTTGCGGGCAGTGGCCGGCCAGCGCGTCGACGATCCGGCGCAGGGCCTCGGCGAAGGCGAAGCCGCAGCGGTCGCCGATGGCCTCGTAGATGATCTCGACGGGTACGTGCGGCAGACCGGGCACGGGGATCTCGGCGGCGTCCAGGACGTATCGAGGCTGCCCGCCGCCCTCGGCCTGGGGGCCGTGCAGCCGCGCCCGCCCGTACGCGCCGCCCGGCGTGACGACCCAGTACGCGCTGGGCCGGAACAGCTCCGCCTCGTACAGCACGGTCCGGTCGAGCCGGGCGGCGATGCCGCGCCCCAGGTCAGGGCCGCCGGGCAGATCGGGCGCGCCCTCCCGGACGCGTATCTCCAGGTGCCAGGAGACGTCGCCGGTCACGGGCCGGTACGCGCACGCGACGGGGCGGGGCGGGGTGGTGTCGCCCTCGGCGGCCACGACGGTCTCCGCCGCCGACACGCTGAAGCCCTCCGCGAGGGCGTCCGTCAGCCGCGCCAGGTCCAGCGCGCCGACGACGAAGAGGCCGTAGCCGTACGTATAGCCGCCGGCTAAGCCGGCACCACCACCCGCGCTCGGACCACCGCCCCCGGCCCCGCCCCCACTTCCGGACCCGCTTCCGGCCCCGCCCCCGCCCGTCACGTCAGCCGCCCTTCACCTCAGCCGTCCTGCGACGCCTCTCAGCACTCTTCACTCTTCAGCACCTAGCAGCGCGCCAGGTCCCTGATGGCCATCAAAGCTGTCAGGCCCTCAAGGCCCCTTCAACACCCCCGTCCCCTCCCCCTCAGAACGCGTCGGTCGGCACGTAGGCCCCCCACACCTCGCGCAGCGCGTCGCAGACCTCGCCCACCGTCGCCTTCGCCCGCAGGGCGTCCTTCATCGGGTAGAGGACGTTGACCGAGCCGTCGTCGCTCTCGGCGGCCTTCTTCAGCTCGGCCAGCGCCGCGTCCACGGCCGGCTGGTCCCGTCCGGCGCGCAGCGCGGCCAGCCGGGCCGCCTGTTGGGCCTCGATGGCGGGGTCGACGCGCAGCGGCTCGTACGGCTCCTCCTCTTCGGAGTCGGCGAGCTGGAAGCGGTTGACGCCGACGACGACGCGTTCGGCGCTGTCCGTCTCCTGCGCGATGCGGTACGCGTTGCGCTCGATCTCGTACTTCTGGAAGCCGTTCTCGATCGCGGCGACCGCGCCGCCCATGTCCTCGACCCGGGCCATCAGGTCGAGCGCGGCCTGCTCCACGCCATCGGTCATCGTCTCGACGACGTAGGAGCCCGCGAAGGGGTCGACGGTCGCGGTCACGTCGGTCTCGTAGGCCAGCACCTGCTGCGTGCGCAGGGCGAGCCGCGCCGACTTGTCGGTGGGCAGGGCGATGGCCTCGTCGAAGGAGTTGGTGTGCAGCGACTGCGTGCCGCCGAGCACCGCCGCGAGCCCCTGCACCGCCACCCGTACGAGGTTGACCTCGGGCTGCTGCGCGGTGAGCTGTACGCCCGCGGTCTGGGTGTGGAAGCGCAGCATCTGCGACTTGGGGTTCTTCGCGCCGAACTCCTCCCGCATGACCCGCGCCCAGATCCGGCGCGCGGCCCGGAACTTGGCGACCTCTTCGAGGATCGTGGTCCGCGAGACGAAGAAGAAGGAGAGCCGGGGCGCGAAGTCGTCCACGTCCATGCCGGCCGCCACGGCCGTACGCACGTACTCGATGCCGTCCGCGAGCGTGAAGGCGATCTCCTGCGCGGGCGAGGCCCCGGCCTCCGCCATGTGGTAGCCGGAGATCGAGATCGTGTTCCACTTCGGGATCTCGGCCTTGCAGTACTTGAAGATGTCCGCGATCAGCCGCAGCGAGGGCTTGGGCGGGAAGATGTACGTGCCGCGGGCGATGTACTCCTTGAGCACGTCGTTCTGGATCGTGCCGGTCAGTTGGTCCGCCCGTACGCCCTGCTCCTCGCCGACGAGCTGGTAGAGGAGGAGCAGGAGGGCCGCCGGCGCGTTGATGGTCATCGAGGTGGAGACCTTGTCCAGCGGGATGCCGCCGAGCAGGGTCCGCATGTCCTCGATGGAGTCGATGGCGACGCCGACCTTGCCGACCTCGCCGCTCGCCAGCGGCGCGTCGGAGTCGTGGCCCATCTGCGTCGGCAGGTCGAAGGCGACGGACAGGCCCGTGGTGCCGTTGGCGATGAGCTGCTGGTAACGGGCGTTGGACTCGGCGGCCGTGCCGAACCCCGCGTACTGGCGCATGGTCCACGGCCGGCCCGTATACATCGTCGGGTACACGCCGCGGGTGAAGGGGTACGCGCCCGGCTCGCCCAGTATGTCGGCCGCGTCCCAGTCGGCGAGTGCTTCCGGACCGTAGACCGGCTCGATGGGCAGACCGGACTCTGTCTCACGCGCCATGGGTTCTGTGCCTCCCGCTGAGTTGCCGAACAAAGCGAACACCGAGCACCGCGGGCGCCCGACGGTGCGGCCGCCGAGCGGTGCGGACGGCCGACGCCCCGGACGCCCGACGGCCCGGACGCCGGACGACGCGCGCGCCGAGCGATGCGGACGCCGGACGGTACGGACGCCGGGGGCCCCCGGGTCCTCGGGCCCCCGCCGCGGACTGTAGCGGCGGCGGTACGAAGGGTGGAGCCGCACCGCCTGGGACCTTCCTCACAGCCTGCCCACCGTCCGGGGCGGTGCCACCTCCGGGTGGGGTGAGGTTCGCCTCGCGGCGACCCTGGGAATCATCCAGCGGTGATGCAGCAGACAACTGTCGTACGCAGAGTGCTCGTCGCGGCAGGAGTGGCGGCGGGCGCGGTGGCGCTGACCGCCGGGTGCAAGGTGCAGACCGGGCCGGTCTCCGGCACCGCCTCGCAACCGGCCGGAGGCAGCAGCCACGCCCGTACGGACCAGCGCGCGGACGCCAAGGCCGGCACGGGCGTACAGCCGTGGCCGTCCTGGCCCGGCTCCGCCGGGCACGCCACTTCCTACGCCTCCTCCCACGCCCCCGGCCATGCCGCCCCCCGCGACCCCTCCCACGCCTCCTCCCACGCCTCCAGTCAGCGCCACACGCCACACCGGCCTCATAAGACCCACCCGGCGGCGCCCAAGGTCGTTCTCGCGCCGGGCGCGCACGGCGAGCGCGTGCGCGAGTTGCAGGCGCGGCTGCGCCGGCTCGGCCTCTTCGACGCCAATCCGACCGGCTATTACGGACCGCTGACCAAGAGTGCGGTGGCCGCCTTCCAGCGCGGGCACAGGCTGCACGCCACCGGCACGACCGACAGCGACACCTGGCACGCGCTGCGCTCCGCGACCGGCGGCCGGCCGCCGCAGGGGGAGCTCCACCCGCCGACCACCAAGCCGATCGACACGCCCGACCGCCGGTGCCGGACCGGGCGTGTGCTGTGCATCAGCAAGAAGAGTGACACGTTGGCCTGGATGGTTGACGGCAAGGTCGTCTCGGCCATGGACGTACGGTTCGGCTCGCACCACTCGCCGACGCGCGAGGGCACGTTCAAAGTGGCCTTCAAGAGCCGCCATCACGTGTCGACGATCTATCACTCGGCCATGCCGTACGCCATGTTCTTCAGCGGCGGCCAGGCCGTGCACTACTCCTCGGACTTCGCGGCCCGCGGCTACGCGGGCGCCTCGCACGGCTGCATCAACGTCCGGGACAAGGCGAAGATCGCGGCGCTGTTCGCGAAGGTCCACAAGGGCGACCGCGTCGTGGTCTACCGGTAGTCCGTTGGGGGCGGGCGCCTTACGTGCGCGGGGCTCGCGGCAGGGCGTGGAGCGCGCGGCAGGGCATGGCGGCGCAGTGCGAAGAGCAGCGCGGGCAGGGCCGGGGGAACGTGCCCCGCCCGCGCCGAATGCGCACTGGCCGTTGGTACGGGGGGAACCCCGGCCTCGTGCGCGGCCGATGACCAGTCGGCCTGCTTCATTCAGCGCCGGGCGGCCGAAAAACGTCACACCCCGTGGCATTCGGCGGCATCGGACCGGCTTCCGAGTGATTTTCGGCCCGGCCCGTCTCCCCGTTCTAGCCCGGCAGTGTCACGCGTTCGCCGGAGCCGCCACGGGCTGACGGATCGAAGTGGCCGTGGTGATCGGGGCGCCGGGCTGGGCGGTCCGGAGCGGCGCGGCCATGGGTGGGGCGGAGGTATGGGTGGGGCCTGTGGGAGGCGACGGGTGGGTGGTGGGGCCGGGGTCGCCGCTACCAGTGCCACCGCCTGGCCCCGAGCCGTCGTCGTCACCCCCGCCGCCATCGCCGTCGCTCCCGCCGTGACCGCCATGACCACCGTGACCACCGTGACCGCCATGACCCGGGCCGCCACCGTGACCGGGTCCGCCACCGTGCCCTGGCCCGTCGCCATGGCCGGGGCCGCCGCCCGCGCCGCCGCCTTGGCCGCCGTCCCCAGGGTCGGAGCCGTCCGATCCACCCGAGCCCGCCGATCCTCCGGGCGGCCCCGTCGTCGGTCCCGGAGCGCCGGAGCCGCCGGGGCCCAGCACCCGCTCGCAGTGCTTGCGCGCCGCGGCCGGGCCGCCGGCGGCGCGTTCCAGCCGCCGCAGCCTCACGTCCTCCAGCTCACCGCCCGGTCCGCGCTTGGCGGAGAGGTACGCGCGGCAGACCGCTTCGACCCACGCCCGGCCGGACTTGTCACCCTTGTCGCCCTTGCCGCCCTTGCTGTGGGCGCCGCCGTGCTGCGACTCGCCCTCGCCTTTTCCACCCTTCGACGGATCGGCGTCCCCGACTCCGTCCTCATTCCCGTCCTCGTCCCCGTTCCCGTGTTCGCCCCCGCGCCCATCCACCGACGGACCACCGCCCGGCGAGGCGGAGCGGCCCGGCGCGGTGCCGTACGGACCCGACGGGTACGGCGAGGGGTCCCCCGTGCTGAGTTCGAGGTCGGGCTGGGACGACTGGCCGCCGCCCGTGTCGTCGGCCGCCGAGACGCTGGTCGCGGGCCCCGGCTCGCCGCCGCCGTCGCTGAACGGCGCCGGGAGCATGCCCGTACCGGCCGCGACCGCCACCCCGCCCAGCGCGCAGCCCGCGAGGGCCAGGGCGAACGCCGCCTTCAGGGGCCGTCGCACGAAGGAGGGCCGCCGCCCGGCGAGCGCGCCGAGCCATACGGTCCGTACCGGCGCGGGCTGCTCGGCGCGCGCCGCCCGGAACGCGGCGAGCGCCCGCTCCTCGCCGGGCAGTGTGCCGTCCGGCGAGGCGGGCGCGGTCTCCGTCAGCTCGGCGACGGTGTCGGAGAGGGCGGCGGCGAGCCGGTCGGCGACGGCCCGCGCGTCGCTGCCGTGCTGTTCGCCCGTACCAGCGGAGTCCCCCGCGCCCGGCGCACCGCCGCCCGTACCACCGGTACCGCCCAGATCATCGAAACGAGACGACGGATCATCGGCACCGACCGGTTTGTCGCCATGGAGGGGTTCGCCGCGCAGCAGCCGCTCCACGGCGTCGTCGTCCAGCCGGCCGTACGGGTGGTCGTACGGGTGGTCGTCCGCCATCACATGTCCTTCTGCGTACCGGAGCGCAATTGCGTCACACTTGCGGAAGCGCCCACCCCGGTGGGGGGCGTGTGCGCGCCCCGCCGCCGCGGCGGGTCCGTCCCCGACGACGCCTGTGACCCCGTCACCAGTTCCGCCAGCCGCCGCAGGCCCCGGTGCGCGGCGGTACGTACCGCTCCGGGCCGCTTCCCCAGCACCCCGGCGGCGCTCTTCGCGTCGAGGCCGACGACGACGCGCAGCACGACGGCCTCCGCCTGGTCGCGCGGGAGCTGGGCTATGAGCGCGAACGCGCGCCCGGTGCCGAGCGATTCCAGCGCCTCCCCCGCCGTGTCGGCGTCGGCGGCCCGGCCCTCCAGCTCGCTCTCGTCGCCGCCGATGGCGGGGCGGCGGCCGCGCAGCCGGATGTGGTCGAGGGCGCGGTTGCGGGCGATACGGGCCGCCCAGCCGCGGAACCGGTCGGCGTCGCCGCGGAACCGGCCGAGGTCGCGGGCGATCTGGAGCCATGCCTCGGAGGCGACGTCCTCCGCGTCGGGCTCGCCGACCAGCGTCCGCAGGTAGCCGAGCAGCCGGGGCTGAACGGAGCGGTAGACGGTTCTGAACGCCGTCTCGTCCCCGCCCTGGGCCGCGTACACGGCGGCGGTCAGCTCAGCGTCGTCCCCCAGCACGCCCACATCCTGCCCCACTCCGGTCGGCCCGCGGTTCAGTACCCCGCCGGGCCGGAGCCGTACGGGGGCTGCCGGCCCTGCTGCCCGTACGGACTCGCCTGCGGCGCCGGCGGGGGCGGGCTCTGCGGCGGGCCGGGGTGGCCGTGGCCACCGCCCGGGGCGGGGTAGCCGTAGCCGCCCTGCGCCGGAGGACCGGAGCCGCCGTGCGGGGCCGGGTACCCCGGATCGCCGTACGGCATGCCCGGCGCGCCCGGCATCGCCCCGGCGTACCCGGCGGGTCCCTGAGGGCCGGCCATGGCGCGCTGTTCCTGCATCGCGGTGAGGCGGCGGACGAGGAGGATCGCGAGGACGGCGGCGGCGAGCAGGACGAGGCAGGAGACGATGCTGGTGGCCAGCGCGTTCTGGAAGGCGTCGACCCGGCCGCGGACGTTGAGGACGGCGACGTGGGTGTCGATCATCCGGCCGCGTGCGACGGTGTACTGCATGGTGGTGGCCGAGTTGAGCACGATGCCTACGATCCACACCACCCACCAGGCGCTGAGCAGGCCGCGCGGCGCGTACGGGCCGGCGGGCGAGCTGGCGCGCCAGATGTCGTTGGCGATCTGCTTGGGGAACCAGAGGTTCACCACCGGCGTGAACCAGGCGCCGGCGGCCCAGCCGCTGCCGTACCGGTGCTGACCGGGCGCGAACACCTCGGCGTTGAGCCGCGTCCGCCGGAACCACACCGCCCACACGATGCCGGTGGCCAACTGCGTCAGCGAGCCGAACAGCATCATGATCCGGAAGAAATCGTCCGCTCCGTCGAGGTCGGACTCGCTCACCCGGACCCCGTCGAGCGCGTCCGAGATGACGCCGTACTGCCCGGCCGCGGCGACGATCCGCAGCACCAGCACGACGATGGTGACGCCCAGCAGCACCGTCACCGCGGTCGCGAGCCCGCGCCGCAGATCCACCCCACCGGCGGGCAACCGCGGCGCCGCGTAAGGGTACGGCGCGTAGGGAGGAGCGCCGGCGTACCCACCGGCCTGCTGATAGGGGCCCGGCTGCTGATAGCCCCCCGGCTGCTGGTACGCCCCTTGCTGATACGCGCCGCACGCGGCACAGCGGCCGTCCGGCCCCACGGCGACGGCGCGGCAGCTCCCGCACGGATGCATCTTCGAGACCCCCAGGGAATGTGACCGCTGCGCCGGTCACGGGCGCGTGCTCAGCGAATATCGCGCCCACCGGCGCGGACCAGCACGTTACGGCCCCCCAACCACTCCCGTCCAGAGCCGCCCACCCCGCCCGCGCGACCCTGCGGGGTAACGCTTTCGCCGCCCCCGACGCAGTAAGAGGTACGGGCCGCACCCACGCCCGTACCCGAACGGCGGCCGGGGCCTCTCCTGTGGGGGGTGGCGGCCCCGGCCGTCTCCCCTATCAGCGCCCAGGAGCTGTTGCGGCGTCGAGACGAATCGCTTCGACGCACCACGGTGGGACGCGCAGGCGCGGCAGTATCCGAGGGTGGAAATGGGCGAGCATGATGCCCTCGGTCACCGGGATGCCGGCGGCGTCGCCGTCCCAGGAGGCGGTGAAGACCTCGATGTCGGCACGGCCGTTGCCTTGTTGCAGCGTGGCCAGAGAGCGCAGGTCGGGCAGGACGAGGCCGGCTTCTTCGTGCAGTTCGCGGGTGATGGCCTCGTACGGTGTCTCCCCGCTCTCCACTCGGCCGCCGAGGAAACTCCAGTGGCCGGGCCAGCAGATACCGTCGATGTTGTCGCGCAGGTGCAGCAGGTACGCGCCGTCGCTGTTGCGGATCGCCGCCGCCACACCCATGGGCCCTCCTCGGCTCATTGGTGTGCACGGTACGTGCCGTGGGCGGGGGCGGACGGGAATCGGCCGCTCGCGGTTCAGGTGTCGGCCGCTGGCTAGCGGGGGGTGCGTACCCCAGGGCGGCCGAGCTGGCGGACGCGCCATCCGGCGGCCGTCCAGGGGCGGGGGTCGAGGGTGGTGCGCAGGTCGATGATCAGGGGCTGGGCGGGGAGGTCGTGCAGGGTGGTGGGGTCGGCGTCGCGGTAGTGGGGCCATTCGGTGGCCAGGACGACGGCGTCGGCTCCTTTGAGGGAGGCGGGGAGGTCGTCGGTGTACTCCAGCTCGGGGTGGCGGGCCAGGGCGGTGGGGACGGCGTGGGGGTCGTGGACGGTGATGCGGGCGCCGTGGTCCTGGAGGAGGCGGGCGACGGCGAGGGCGGGGGATTCGCGGACGTCGTTGGTGCCGGGTTTGAAGGCGGCGCCCCAGACGGTGATGGGGCGGCCGGCCAGGGGACCGTCGAGGGCGCGGGTGATCAGGTCGAGGGCCGCGGTGGGCCGGTGTTCGTTGATGATCTCGGCGGCGCGCAGGAGGGTGGCGGCGTCGTCGGCGCCGAGCTGGCGGGCGGCGGCGGTGAAGGCTCGGATGTCCTTGGGCAGGCAGCCGCCACCGTAGCCGATGCCGGGGCTCATGCCGCCGGTGCCGATGCGCGGGTCCATGCCGATGGTGGCGGCGACGGTGGCCACGTCCGCGCCGGAGGCGGCGCACATGTCGGCGACGGCGTTGATGAAGGAGATCTTCAGGCCGAGGAAGGTGTTGGCCGCGCCTTTGATCATTTCGGCGGTGGGCGGGTCGCACACCACCAGCGGGGCGCCGATCGGCGCGTACAGGTCGCGGACGATGGTCTCGGCGTGGCGGGAGGGGACGCCGGCGACGATCCGGTCGGGGCGCAGGGTGTCGGCGACGGCGTGGCCTTCGCGCAGGAACTCCGGGTTCCAGACGACCTCGACGTCGCGGCCGGCGGGGGCGTGGCGGGCGAGCAGGTCGGCGAGTTTGGCGGTGGTGCCGGGGGTGACGGTGGACTTGCCGATGATGAGGGCCGGGCGGGTCAGGTGCGGGGCGAGGGCGCGGGCGGCGCCGAAGACCTGGCCCATGTCGTAGGTGCGGCCGTCCGCGTCGAGGGGCGTGCCGACGGCGAGGAAGTGCACATCGGCGTTCTCTGCGGCCTCGGCGAGACTGGTGGTGAAGCGCAGCCGCCCGGAGGCGGTGTGGCGGGCGAGCAGGTCGGGCAGGTCCGCCTCGTAGATGGGGCTCTCACCCTGGTTGAGGGTGTCGATCTTGGCCTGGTCGGTGTCCACGCCGATCACCTCGTGGCCGATCTCTGCCATGCCCGCGGCGTGCGGGATGCCCAGGTGGCCGCAGCCGATGACGGATACGCGCATAGTGCGGTGTGCTCCTTCGGTCCGCCCGCCCTCGTCGTGAAGGCCGGGCCGGTCAACGGGCTCGCACGCTAGCGCCGTTGACCGGACGAACGGGCATTGGGCAGGTCGCGCCGTTGACGCGGGGGTCAGGCCGCGGCCTTCTCCAGCAGGTGCTGGGCGAGCGCGGGCAGCGCCACACCGGCCGGGGCGTTGCAGACCAGGTCGCCGTCCTGCGGGCCTTCAAGCGGGTAGGGGTGGAAGATGCCGTCGTTGTGGAAGCCTTCGGGGTCGCAGTGGATGACCTGCATGCCGCGCTGCCGGGCGCGGGCGGCGACCTGGCGGCGGTCCGCGTGCAGCCCGACCACCAGCAGCGCGCGGGCCTCCTGGCCCCATTCCACGTCGGGGATCATCTGGTCGTAGCGGCGTACGAAGCACTCGCGCAGCCCGGCGCGGGCTGCCAGCACGTCGAAGTTGTTGGTGATGACGGGCCCGGTCAGGTACCCGGCTTCGTGCAGTTCTTTGAGCGCGGTCAGGGCCGGGGTGGGCCGGGCCTGGAAGCAGGCGCGGTACATCTCCACGCACTCCTCGGCCTTCTCCTCCGGTGCGGCGAGGAACTCCGTCAGCAGGGGGTCGTCCTGGGGGCGCAGGATGAAGCCGTGGGCGCCGGGGGCGCCGTCCTCGCGGGTGGTGACCCGGTAGATCTCGTGCAGCCGGTGCAGCGCGGGGATGCCGGCCTCCCAGCTCGTGCCGCAGCCGATCTCGACCTGGAACGGCAGGAAATCGGCGAGCGCCGCCAGGTCCGGGATGCGCCGGAAGGTGCCCGGCGATGCCTTGCGGCGGATGCCGCCGGCCAGTACCTGCCACGGGCGGCGGCGGGTAGCCGGGGGCGGCACGTAGCCGGACGAGGTGATCTGCACGTCCAGACAGGCGTACCCGCTCGGCAGCGTGCGGCGGGCGCGGATGTCCTCGGGGTGCGGGGCGGAGCGCAGGGTGGGGGTGGCGCGCAGGTCGCCGCGCACCCACCCGCCGTCCTCGGGCTTCCAGCCGCCCGTGCGCAGGGCGGTGCGGACCGTCTCCCAGTGCGCGCCGATCTCCTCGGCCGGGGCGGCGGCGTGGTGGTACAGGTAGAACTGGCGCAGCGCCAGGGCCGGGGCACCGGTGGTGGTGGCGAGCCCGTACCGGTAGCGGTAGTGCACCATGCGGCGCCGCGCGTCGCCGGGACGCCAGTGCGACTGCGCGGCCGTGGCCTGTTCCTGGGTGCGCCGCCAGATGCCCTCCTCGATGTCCCGGGGCCGGTCGGCGCCCTCGGTGCCAAAGAAGGTGTGCCAGTCGCGTTCCTGCTGCGGGGTGAGCTGATCGACCACGATGAACGGAAGTTCCATGGGCCTCTCCTGTGAGCTGTACGCCAGACCCCGGGCCACGGCTCCGGGCGTCATCACCACGGCACCACAGCCATCTGGGCACGCGAAGCCGGTGAAGCGTGGCGCACAGCGGCGGACACCGCGGCGTCGCCCCGGCGTGCGGACCGGCGAAAGACCGGCGAATCCAGCGGCGTTGTTCCTGCCGGGTGCCGCACGCCGTACGCTCGGAAGGTTCGTCGGCACTTTGGCGGAAGGGCCCAGATGGCACAGGCTGGCGGCCGGTTGCCCAACACCCTCTTGAGCCACTTCATGGACCGCGCCCAGCTCTCCAACGCCCAGCTCGCCCAGGCAGTCACCGGAAGAGCGCGGGCAGCAGGGCACCGGCACATCAACCCGGACGAGAGCCGGGTACGGCGCTGGCGCGCAGGGGAACGCCCCCGACCACCGGTACCGCAGCTCATCGCCCAGGTCCTCGGAGCCCGGCTGGCACTACCGCTCACCCCGGCCGACGTGGGCCTGCCAGGCCCGCAACCCGGCCCCGGCCACGGCGCCGATCTGCCGTGGCAGCACGCCGCCACCATCGCCGCCATCGCTGCCCTGACCCGGAGTGACCTGATGCTGCCGCACACCCGCACCAGCGACGACGCCGCACAGATCCAGACCGCCGACGCCCTCCTGGAGCCGCTGCGCCGCTGGCCCTCCGCCAAACCCGCCGCCCTGCCGAACACCGCGACACGCCCCGGCATGCTGGGCACCGCCCAGGTCGAATCGATCGAGGCGCTGACCGCCGCCTTCCGCGACGCCGACAACCGGCACGGCGGCGTGCTCTCCCGCCGCGCCGTCGTGGCACAGATGAGCGAGATCAACGACCTGCTCGCCACCGCCACCTACACCGAGGCCACCGGCCGCCGCCTCTTCCGCGCCGTCGCCGACCTGGGCAGCGTCGCCGGATGGATATCCTTCGACGCCGGAGCCCACCTCAGCGCCCAGCGCCTCTTCGTCACCGCGGTGCACGCCGCCAGCGAAGGCGGCGACCGCCAGCTCGCCGCCCACATCCTCCAGTGCATGGCCCGCCAGATGTCCCACCTCGGACACGTCGAAGACGCCCTCGAACTCGTCGCCCTCGCCCAGTACGGAGCCCGCCGCCACGCCGGCCCAGGAACCCGCGCGATCCTCGCCGCCCTCCACTCCCGCTTCAGCGCCATGCGCGGCGACCTGGAGGAGAGCCAACGGGCAGCGGGGGAAGCCGAAGACGCCTTCGCCCGCATCCGCCCCGACGACGAACCGCCGCACACCGCCTTCTTCGACGAAGCGGAACTCTCCGCCACCCTCGGCATCGCCCACCAGATCGCCGCCAAACACGCCACCGGCCCCCACCGCACCCAACGCGCCGAACAGTCCCTCACCCTGCTGAACAACGCCCTGCACCTGCGCCCCGCGGGCCGCGTCCGCTCCCGCGCGTTCGACCACATCGGCCTCGCCCGTACCCACCTGGCCGTCGGAGAACTGGCCGGAGCCTGCCAGGAGGCCACCACCGCGCTCACCATCACCGAGGGCCTGCACAGCACCCGCATCGCCGACCGCCTCAGCGAACTCCACGAGGAGACCGACCCCCACGCGGACAACAGCGACATCAACGCCCTGCGCGAGCGCCTGGAACACGTGGTCGGCACGGCGCACTGAAGCTCGGTTTCAGGCGGGGTCGCTCGGTAGGGCCGTTCAACCCGCAGGTGACGGCCCGGTCGTCGGCGGCGTGGGCAACGCATGACCAGCAGCGGTTGGAGACGACCAGAGACACCACCTGGGCAGGAGCGGGCCCGGGGGTCAGCCGTTGTAGAGGGTGGGCAGGTCGACCAGGAGGATGTCGTCGCGGCGGGCGGCCAGGTCGGTGAGGTCCGGGTAGAAGCCGTGCAGGGAGTACAGGGCCAGGGTGGTGGCGGTGGTGTCGTGGCCCTGGTCGGCGAGCAGGGTGCGGATGCGTTCCAGGCGTTCGAGGTCGCCGGTGCCCCGGCGGGCGGCGGTCGCCTTGGCCTCGCCCAGCAGCGCGATCCTGGCGCGGGGGGCCTGTGGGCGCTCGCCCGCCGCCAACGCGATGACGTCGACCTCGTGCTTCGTCCGGGCGGCCGGATCGGCGACCTCGGTGGCGCCGACCGGACCGGGCAGGCCGCCGGGGAGCAGGGGGTGGGCATAGCGGCGGGTGAATTCGACGGATCTCGGCATACTCGATTTGGACAGATAGCGCAGCGCCGGTGATCAGGAGAGGTGCGTCAGCCGCCCGAACCCCGCCCGCCGTTCGCCCCGGGGTGCTGCTCGGGCGCGTCGGGGTCGGCGAGGTCTTCGATGCCGAGTTCGGCGAGGAGGTCGTAGAAGAGGTTCTCGACGAAGGGGTCGGGGTCGGCGGCGAGGACGCGGGTGAGGGCGGTGGTGTTGGCGATGTGGCCCGCGGCGGCGGCCCAGGCCGCGCCTTGGGAGGCGGCGGCGCGGGGGGTGAGGAAGAGTTCGCCGATGTCCATCTCGCTCTGTTCCATGTAGCGGGCCATGGCGGCGCGGCCCAGGCAGGCCGACCAGGAGGTGCCGGCGGGGCCGGCCGCGGCGACGACGGCGCACTCGCTGTCGAGGACGTAGGCGGCGAGGGCGGGGGCGCCGGTTTCCTTGGTGAGGCCGCGGACGAGGGAGTCGATGTCGCCGAGTTCGGGCTCGGGCGGGTGCTGCCAGAGCTGCCAGCCGTCCGCGAACGCCTCGGTGAGCTCCAGGTGGTCGCGGCTCTCGTCGAAGACGGCGCATTCGACGAGCCCCCGGTCGCTCCGGCCGACGACGAAGTAGCCCCAGAAGCCCATCCTGATCTCCCTTGATCACACGGCTCTCGGCTCGCGGCGTCCGCGCACCGGGCGGCGGCACCTGTCCATCTTGCCGCCGCTCCCGGCGAAGTTCGATGCCCTGGGCGTGGGTGAGCGGCCGGACGCCTCGGCGGCGCCCGGCCACGCCTCACGCCGAGTCGTCGGCGGCGTCCTTCACCGAGACGGTCAGGTCGTTGGTGACCGTGAAGTACGGGCGCAGCCGCGCCTCGCCGCGGGTGGCGGCGGGGAAGGTGTCAATGCCCTTGCGGTCGGCGAAGTCGCCGCCGAGGCGGCCGAGGCGGACGAGTTCGGCGCCCTTGGACGGCCGTACATACAGGTCCCACAGGTCGGCCTCGGCGCCGCGCCGCTCGGCCATCGGCTCGTACGGGAGGCAGCCGCGGTGGTCCTCGACGGGCGCGCGCACATCGCCGACGGAGCCGTCGCCGCCGCGCAGCCGGGCGATCAGCTCCGCGCCGTCGCCGAGCCGCTTGCCGCCGAGCGCGGGGCCGACGTCCACGGCGACCGTGATGCCGTCCTCGCCGACCACCACCTCGGCGGCCTCGGCGTGCACGGCGCGCTGCCAGGTCCGTACGGCCAGGAAGCCGTCGCTCGTCTCGTACGGGACCCAGTGGCCGACGCCGTCGCCGGTCTCGGTGAGCGGGAGGTTCAACAGCCGCTTCTGCTCGACGAGTTCGGCCTTGAGGCGGCGGCGGGTCTTGTCGCCGGAGCGCTCCACGTAGCTGTCCCAGCGGCCCTCGGCCAGGGTGTGCGCGGACCGTTCGACGCGGACCTCGACGCGCTCGCCCGGCACGCGGCGCTTGGGCAGTTCGACGCGCAGCGCCTCCTTCCCCTTGGTGCCGCGGTGGCGCAGCAGGAGGTGGGTGTCGGCGGCGGTGAGCTGCTCGGAGCGGAGGGCTACGGTCAGGGTGCCGTCGCTCTCCACGGCGCAGCGCGCGCCGGGGTTGGGGTCGGACGGGGTGTGGGCGGGGGCCACCTTCTTGGCGCCGGACTTCGCGCCGGACTTCGCGCCGGCCTTCGCTCCGGACTTGCCACCGAACAGGCCGCGCAGCAGCCCGCCCTTGGCCGGTGCGGCGGTCGTGCAGCCGGGGCGCAGCTCCTCGAAAAGCTGCTCGTAGCGGCCGGCGATGGTGGCGGGCTCGTAGCGGTGGGCGGTCCGGCGGGCGGCGGCGCCCAGCGTGCGGCGCAGCTCAGCGTCGCCGGTGAGTCGCAGGAGGGCGTCGGCGTAGGCGTCGACGGCGTCGGAGTCGTCGAGGGGCACCAGGACGCCGTCGGTGCCGTCGGTGAGGATTTCGCGCGGGCCGTACGGGCAGTCGGTGGCGACGACGGGGAGGCCCGCGTGCATGGCCTCGACGATGGTCATGCCGAAGGACTCGGCGTCGGAGGCGACGGCGGCGAGGGAGCCCTTGGCCCACTCGGTCTCGATGGGCGAGCGGGCGCCCATGAGCAGCACCCGCTCGTACAGCCCGAGCTGCTCGATCTGCTTGCGCAGCTTGGCCTTGGCGGGGCCGCGCCCGTAGATCCGCAGGTTCCAGTCGGGGCGCTCGGCGGCGACCTTGGCGAAGGCCGCGATGAGCCGGTCGTAGCGCTTGACGGCGACGAGGCGGCCGGCGGAGACGATGGTGTGGGTGGCGCCCGCGCCGAGGTCGGCCGGGTCGGCGGCGGGGGCGGGCACGGCGTTGGGGATGCACAGGATGCGCGCGCGGGCGTCGGGGAGGGCGTCCCGGTAGTGCCCGGCGTCGGCCTCCGAGACGGTGGCGAACGCGTCGAGGGCCGCGATGGCGGGGTCCATCACCTCGTGCAGCTCGGGTACGTGCGCCTCGTGGGTGAGGTGTTCCTGGCCGAGCCGGAGGTAGCGGTCGCTGCCGTACTCGGCGAGGTAGCCGATGAGCTTGGGGCGGGTGGCGATGACGACGTCGGCGTCGGTGGCCGCGAGGTGCGCGGCGACGCGCTGGTCGGTCAGGGCGGTGGCGGCCATCCGGCCGTTGTCGATCCGTTCGTCCCGGAACAGGGCGCTGGGCTTCTGGTTGAGCGGGTCGGCGTACTCGTCGGTGTCGGCGCCCTCGCGCAGGTCGACGAGGGGGGCGACGGGGACGCGGGGGTCGATCGTCAGCTCGGGGGCGTCCGCCGGGCGGTTGACGCTGGTGATGCGGACGTCGTGCCGGTCAGCGAGTGCTGCGGCGAGGTTGACGGTCGAGCGGATCGTGCCGCCGATTCCGTACGCGTTGTGAATCAGAAATTCGATCTTCATCGGCCCTCGTTCAGGTGCGCGGGCGCGCGAACGCGCACTCCGCCATGGCTAGATGCGCGAGCATCCGCGTTGGTTGTCTCCCATACTGACAACCCTCGCGGCTGCCCGGGGCCGTCCGGGGCCTTGAAACGGGTGCCGCGTCCGGACGCTCTCAGCCTTTGACGTCCGTCGCTCCCAGCCCTCGGCGTCCGCCGCTCTCGATGCTCGGCGTCCACCGCCCTCGGTGTTCGACGCGCTCAGTGCTCAGCGGTCGGCGCTCAGCGGCCAGCGCTCAGCGGTCAGTGCTCCACGCGGTCCGCGAGCGCCGTGAACTCCTTCCAGGACAGCTCGGGCCGGCGCGGGTCCCACAGCTTCTGGGACAGGGCCCGCAGCGGCAGCCGGATGCCGCGCGCCACCTGCTCGGTGGTCTGGGCGCCGGGGATGTCGCCCCAGATCGCGAGCCGGCCGCCGAGCACCCGGTCCGGGCCGGCCATGGCGGCGGGTACGGGCTTGGTGCCGCGCAGCACGGCGGGCGTCCAGCGCTCGTAGATCCGCTGCCCGGTGGGGTAGCGGAACTGGTTGGGCTGGCCGAGCACGTAGTAGAGGAACTCGTCGTTGAGGTTGACGAGTTTGCGGCCCTCCTTCAGGTACTCCAGCGGTTCGCGGGCGCCCGTCTCGGTGCCGGTCCAGTACTCGACCTCGCGGTTCTTGTCGGCGGTGACGACGCCGCCGGCGTGCACGCCGTCGTTCCACACCTTGGCCTTCCCGCCGAGGGAACGCACCGTCTTCGCCCGGTCGTTGAGCCACCCCGTCGCCAGGTCCTGGACCTTGGCGTCCGGCCCGTACTCGGCGCGGGCCGCCTCCGCGAGGCCGGGGTAGGAGCCCTCGGGGTCGCGGGCCATCAGGGCAAGGTACTCGTCGCCCCCGAGGTGCGTGTACGGGCCGGGGAACAGCGGGGCGTACTCGCGGAGCAGGTCGTCGACGATCTGCGCGGCCTTCTTGTCCGAGATGTCCGCGGCGCCCGGGGCGGGGGCGCCGGATGCCTTGCGGAGCTGGAGGCCGGGGTGGGCCTTGAAGACCGCGCCGAGGTGGCCGGGCGAGTCGATCTCGGGGATGACCTCGATGTGCAGGCTGGTGGCGAGGTCGGTGATGTGGCGCAGTTGGTCCTTGGTGAGGTGCTGGTCCGAGACGATCTCGGGGTGGCTCTCGCTCTCGACGCGGAAGCCCTGGTCGTCGGAGAAGTGCAGACAGAGCTGGTTGAGCTTGAGGTCGGCCATCTCGCGGAGGCGGGCCTCGATCCAGTCGGCGTCGAAGAACTTGCGGGCGATGTCGAGGTTGAGGCCGCGCTGGGGGCGGTCGGGCCGGTCCCGCACGGTCCCTTCCGGCACCTGCCCGCCGGAGCGCACGGCCTGGACGACGGTGCGGGTGCCGTAGAACGCGCCGGCCTCGTCCGCGCCCGTGATCACCACACGGCCGTCGCGGGTGGCCATGGTGTACGACTCGGGGCCGCCGTCATGGCCGAGGCGCAGCTCGACGTCGCCGCGGCGGGCGGGGCCGGAGGCGGTCTTCAGGTCGAGGTCGCGGGCGAGGACGCGGGCGGATTCGCCGAGCGGGCCGCGCGGGTCGGCGATGACGCGGCCGGACGGCGAGGGCCGCCAGCCGGGTCCGCGGGCGGCGTCGAAGTCGCGTACGGCCGGGATGGTGCGGGGGGCCTTGGACAGCGGGCCGGTGGGGGCCGGGCTGGGGCTGGCCGTGCTGGTGACGCCGGGCGCGCTCGGGTTCGTGGGAGCGTCGTCGTCCGGCCACACGATGAGGGCCACGACGACGGCCACGATCACTGCGGCACCCGCGACGGCGGCGCTCACGGCCGCGGTCCGGCTGATCCTGCGGGGCAACCGCATGGCGCGTTTCCTCCTGAGTATGAATGATTTGGATCACTTCGGGGCGAAGGTATTGGCTGTTGCCCCTTCAGCCGTCAGTTACGCGCCCGTACGACCTCACGTCCGGGTGAAATTCGCACATCCGTCGGACAGTGGCCGAGTCGCATCGCTACGGTGACGACTCGATCGCCCCCTCGCCCGCCCCTCCCCAGGCACCCCCTCCCCCCAGGCACTCCCCTGGCCCCCCATCACCGCCCCCCCCCCGCGCCCGCACCGGAGGCCACCCCCGTACCGGACACCCAGCGGTGCGCGGGCGCGTGAGCGGCGCGCCACGCACAGGGCGACCAGCCTCGAACGCCCGTACGAACGGACGCGCCGAAATGGGGCTTCCAGGGCGGTACGCACCCCTCCCCAGTACGCCGTACGTGCCTGTTTGATCACACCTAAGGACCCCGGGCGAGCGAACCGACACGTCGTCGCTACGATGGCCAGGGCCGGTGGACCGTACCCGGCCGGGCCCGACCGACAGTGTTCCTCTTACCTGTTAGAAGCTGGCGGCAGCCCCCAATCCCCGCTCCCGGAGGGTTTTCAGTGCCGGCTGGAACGCTGTACCGCGGCCGGGAAGGCATGTGGTCCTGGGTGGCTCATCGAGTCACCGGCGTCCTCATTTTCTTCTTCCTGTTCGTGCACGTCCTCGACACCGCTCTCGTCCGCGTCTCCCCCCAGGCGTACGACGACGTCGTAGCGACGTACAAGACGCCCATCGTCAACGTGATGGAGTACGGCCTGGTGGCCGCCATCCTCTTCCACGCGCTCAACGGCCTGCGGGTCATCGCCGTGGATTTCTGGTCGAAGGGCCCGAAGTACCAGAAGCACCTGCTCTGGACCGTCGTCGGCGTCTGGGTCGTGCTGATGGCCGGCGCTTTCTACCCCGTGCTGCAGCACACCCTGCGCACGCTGTTCGGGAGCTGAGATGTCCTCCGCTGAGACCACAACGCCGCACGACTCCGTGTCGCTGTACGACGCGGACCACCCGGCTCCGGTGATCGAGCCGCCCCGCGCGCGTACCAAGAAGACCCCTAAGTCGACCCGCACCAACTTCGAGATGTACGGCTGGCTCTTCATGCGCCTGTCCGGCATCGTGCTGGTCGTCCTCGTCCTCGGCCACCTGCTGATCCAGCTCGTTCTGGACGGCGGCGTCTCCAAGATCGGCTTCGCGTTCGTCGCCGGCCGCTGGGCCTCGCCGTTCTGGCAGGTGTGGGACCTCACGATGCTGTGGCTGGCGATGCTGCACGGCGCCAACGGCCTGCGCACGGTCATCAACGACTACGCGCAGCGGGACAACACCCGCTTCTGGCTGAAGATGCTGCTCTACACCGCCACAGTGTTCACCGTCCTTCTGGGCACGCTGGTGATCTTCACCTTCGACCCGAACATCCAGTAGACCCCGGGACCGAGGCCTAACCCATGAAGATTCACAAGTACGACACCGTGATCGTCGGCGCCGGCGGCGCCGGCATGCGCGCGGCCATCGAGTCGACGAAGCGCAGCCGCACCGCCGTGCTGACCAAGCTCTACCCGACCCGCTCCCACACCGGCGCGGCGCAGGGCGGCATGGCCGCCGCCCTCGCCAACGTCGAGGAGGACAACTGGGAGTGGCACACCTTCGACACGATCAAGGGCGGCGACTACCTGGTCGACCAGGACGCCGCCGAGATCCTGGCGAAGGAGGCCATCGACTCGGTCCTCGACCTGGAGCGGATGGGCCTGCCGTTCAACCGGACCCCCGACGGCACCATCGACCAGCGACGCTTCGGCGGCCACAGCCGTAACCACGGCGAGGCCCCCGTCCGCCGGTCCTGCTACGCCTCGGACCGCACCGGCCACATGATCCTCCAGACGCTGTACCAGAACTGCGTCAAGGAGGGCGTGGAGTTCTACAACGAGTTCTACGTCCTGGACCTGCTGCTCCAGGATGTCGACGGGGTCAAGAAGGCCGCCGGCGTCGTCGCGTACGAGCTGGCGACCGGCGAGATCCACGTCTTCCAGGCGAAGGCGATCATCTTCGCCTCCGGCGGCACCGGCAAGTTCTTCAAGGTGACCTCCAACGCGCACACCCTGACCGGCGACGGCCAGGCCGCCGCGTACCGGCGCGGGCTGCCGCTGGAGGACATGGAGTTCTTCCAGTTCCACCCGACGGGCATCTGGCGGATGGGCATCCTCCTGACCGAGGGCGCGCGCGGCGAGGGCGGCATCCTCCGCAACAAGGACGGCGAGCGCTTCATGGAGAAGTACGCGCCCGTCATGAAGGACCTCGCCTCGCGCGACGTGGTCTCCCGCTCCATCTACACGGAGATCCGCGAGGGCCGCGGCTGCGGCCCCGACGGCGACCACGTCTACCTGGACCTGACCCACCTGCCGCCGGAGCAGCTCGACGCCAAGCTCCCGGACATCACCGAGTTCGCGCGTACGTACCTGGGCATCGAGCCCTACACGGACCCGATCCCGATCCAGCCGACCGCGCACTACGCCATGGGCGGCGTCCCGACCAACGTCGAGGGCGAGGTGCTGGCCGACAACACCACCGTCGTGCCGGGCCTGTACGCCGCCGGCGAGGTCGCCTGTGTCTCCGTGCACGGCGCCAACCGGCTGGGCACCAACTCGCTCCTCGACATCAACGTCTTCGGCCGCCGGGCCGGCATCGCCGCCGCCGAGTACGCGGCGAAGAACGACTTCGTCGAGCTGCCCGAGGACCCGGCGTCGCTGGTCGCCTCGCAGGTGGAGAGCCTGCGCGACTCGACGGGCACCGAGCGCGTCACCGAGCTGCGCAAGGCGCTCCAGGAGTGCATGGACGCCAACGTGATGGTGTTCCGCACCGAGCAGACGATCAAGACCGCCGTGGAGACCATCGGCGAGCTGCGCGAGCGGTACAAGAACGTGTCCGTGCAGGACAAGGGCAAGCGGTTCAACACCGACCTGCTGGAGGCCATCGAGCTGGGCAACCTGCTCGACCTGGCCGAGGTCATGGCCGTGTCGGCGCTGGCGCGGAAGGAGTCGCGCGGCGGTCACTACCGCGAGGACTACCCCAACCGCGACGACGTCAACTTCATGCGGCACACCATGGCGTACCGCGAGACGGACTCCTCCGGCAAAGAGACGATCCGCCTCGACTACAAGCCGGTCGTGCAGACCCGCTACCAGCCGATGGAGCGTAAGTACTGATGAGCACCCCCACCCTTGAGAAGCACTCGAAGTCGCTGGACGACCTGGAGGGCGACCAGGGCCACCTGATCAAGGTCACCTTCCGCATCCGCCGGTTCAACCCCGAGGTCTCGGCGGACGCCACCTGGCAGGACTTCCAGATGGAGATGGACCCCAAGGAGCGGGTCCTCGACGCCCTCCACAAGATCAAGTGGGAGCTGGACGGGACGCTGACCTTCCGGCGCTCCTGCGCGCACGGCATCTGCGGCTCCGACGCGATGCGCATCAACGGCAAGAACCGCCTCGCGTGCAAGACGCTGATCAAGGACATCAACCCGGACAAGCCGATCACGGTCGAGGCCATAAAGGGGCTCACGGTCCTCAAGGACCTCGTGGTCGACATGGAGCCGTTCTTCCAGGCGTACCGCGACGTCATGCCGTTCCTGATCACCACGGGCAACGAGCCGACCCGCGAGCGCCGCCAGAGCGCCGAGGACCGCGAGCGCTTCGACGACACCACCAAGTGCATCCTGTGCGCCGCGTGCACGTCCTCGTGCCCGGTGTTCTGGAACGACGGCCAGTACTTCGGCCCGGCGGCGATCGTCAACGCGCACCGCTTCATCTTCGACTCCCGCGACGAGGGCGGCGAGCAGCGGCTCGAAATCCTCAACGACAAGGACGGCGTGTGGCGCTGCCGCACCACCTTCAACTGCACCGACGCGTGCCCCCGCGGCATCGAGGTCACGAAGGCCATCCAGGAAGTCAAGCGCGCCCTGATCACCCGCCGCTTCTGAGCTCCGCCCGGGTGCGGGCAACGGGCGCTCCGCCCGGCCCCCGGGCCCGTCCCCGGCCCGCTCCGCCCGGAGTCCGGCTCGTACGCGCCGAGGCCCCGCCTCCGTCTTCGGACGGGGGCGGGGCCTTTTGCTGGGGGCCGTTTGCTGAGTGGACTTTCGGGTGCGGGGGAAGCACGCCCCTGCCGCCACAGGGGTTCTATAGTGGCGCTATGGCATCGACGACGATTCAGGTACCCCGGGAGACCCGCGACCACCTCGCCGAGCTCGCGAAGGAGCGCGGCATGAGCATCGGCCAACTGGTCGAGGCCCTGGCCGCCGAGCAACCGACCGCCGAGCAGCGCGCCGCACGGCTGATCGCCGACCGGGAGGCCGTACGGCGGCTGCTCGGCGTCGACATCAGCGAAGAGGAGTTCGAGGCGGCGCCCGACGTACTCGGCAACATCTACAAGATCGCCGCGGAGAAGGCGCGGTCCGCTCCTGGTGCGGCCGCGTGATCATTCTCGACACGAGCGCCGTATGCGCGCTCGCCAGTGGCCACAAGACCCTCAACCTGCTGGCGGGCAACATGGCGAAGTCGCCCGGCGACCGGCTGAGCGTGCCCGCCCTGTGCCTGATGCAGGCCGAGGCTCAGGAGGGCGACCTCGCTCGCCGCGTGCTCGCCCTCTCCTCCGTCGTCGTCGAAGCTCTCGACACCGTCGCCTCTGTCAGCGTCGGCACGATGCTCCGCGACGGCTACGGCGCCCCGGACACCTGCCACGCCCTGTACTGCGCCCTGCCGCGCCCCGAATTCACGGGCATGTCCATCCTGCTGACTTCTCACGAGGACGCGTACCCGCCCGGCATGGTGACCGTCGACATCGACTCACCCGGGATGCTCGGCTTCCACTGACAGCCGCGGGCGCGGTGATCGTCAGGTCAGTTCCCAGATGAGTTCGGACTGGAGGGGGCCGGGGCGGCGGAGGAAGGCTTTGTGGTCTACGGCTACGGGGGCTAGCTGGGAGGTGTAGCAGATGACGGCCTCGCGCTTGGCGATCCACTCCTCGTCGGTCAGGTGGAGGTCCTGGATCACGTCGAGGCGGTAGCGGGACTTCAGGTCGCGGTAGGCGTCGCCGCGGTCGCTGTGTTCCAGGGCGGCCGACGCCTGGTCGGTGCCCCATTGGTCCGAGGCGCCGGAGTAGGGGAGGTCCGCGTAGACCCAGGGGCGCGGCGTGGTGGCGGCGTCGGCGCCGGGGCGGGAGGCGAGGGCGGCGAGCCCTTGGTCGCGTACGGCCCGGTGGTCGCGCTGGTTGGTGCCCAGCGGCAGCAGGACGCGCGTGGCGAGCGGCAGGCCCGCCAGGAAGTCCGTCAGCGCGGTGAGGGGTTCGCTGTCCCGGTACGGGCCGTCGGGGTGGTCCAGGAGCACCTGGTCGACGCGCATCAGGGCGCACGCGCGGGCGTCCTCCGCGAGCCGCGTGCGGTGGGCCTCGGCGGTCGAGACGAAGCCGCAGACCGAGTCCCAGTAGGAGAGTTCGCGGTCGGCCGGCGCGGCGCCGGCGTGCACGGTGGCGACCGCGGCGGGCCCGTCGACGCGGCGCAGGAAGCCGGCGAGGGAGAGGGCTGCGTCGTCGAAGTGCGGGGATATGACGACGGTGGTCCATGGGCTGGGCACGTGGTACTCCGGCGTGTTCGAGCGGGCGTGGCGGGTGGGTTCGGGCGATGGTTCGGGACGGCGGTGGCCGGCCGGGCCGGAGCTACCGCGACGTTCCGCATGGGGAGGGTGTCGCCCTCGCGTCGAACCATCGGGCCAGGTCCAGACCATCGAACGTAGCAGGCGCCCGCGTCTCCGACCAGAGCGTAAGCCAGTAATGAGAGGGCCCGTCGGTGCGGTTGGACCGGGCCGTCCGCCGCACTCGCGTCACCCTCTAGGGCGAAAGTCCGTCAAATTGGCGTCAAGGTGTGCGCGATCCGCGCCAGAGGCCCGTCAACAGGGGTCCCTATAGGCAGTGGCGCGCGGTGCGCTACGGGAGTCGGCTTCCCGCCCCGGCTCCGGACCCTCACGCATGGAGTACGCAGTGACTGTAGAGAACGTCGTCGGTCTCGTGATCGCGGCCGTACTGGTCGGGCTCCTGCTCCTCGCGCGCGCCTTCCCGGATCGGTTCTGATGCCGGGACGCCCCGCAGGGCGGCCGGGCGACGGCGCCCTCGGGGCGGTCCCCGGGGCCCGGACAGGCCCCGCGGCCGGTCCTGGGGCGCTCGGCGTCCGGTCGGCGCACGGACAGGCCCACGGGCAGTCCTTATGCCACCCGGCGCGGAACCGGCCGCCCGACGCCGTCGACCAGTTGCGCACCGCCATGCTGGCCGCCGTCAGCCACGACCTGCGCACGCCGCTCGCCGGCGCCCTCGCCGCGGTCGGTTCGCTGCGCAGCCGCGACGTCGACTTCAGCCCCGAGGAGCGCGACGAACTCCTCAGCGCCACCGAGGAGTCGCTGGCCCGGCTGGGCCGGCTCGTCGACGATCTGGTGGACATGAGCCGGCTCCAGACCGGCATGCTGCGGCTGCGCCCCCGCCCGACCGGCTGGGGCGAAGTGCTGCCCGCCGTGCTGAACCGCTTCCCGGACGCCGACGTGACCGTACGGGGCGTGGCCGCCGCGCCCGCCGTACGCGCCGACCCCGCCCAACTGGCCCGCGTGCTGGCCCATCTGCTGGCCAACGCGGTACGCCACTCCCCCGCCGGCCGCCCCGTCTCGGTGTCCGCCGAGGCCCGTGGGGACCGGGTGGAGCTGCGGGTCACGGACCGGGGCCCAGGGCTTACGGGCGCGGCCCGGAAGGGGGCGTTCCTGCCCTTCCAACGGCTCGGCGACACCGACAACTCGACCGGCCTGGGGCTCGGTCTCGCCCTCTCCCGCGGCCTGGCCGAGGCGATGGGCGGGTCCCTCACCCCGGAGGACACACCGGGCGGCGGCCTGACGATGGTGCTGTCCCTGCCGGCCGCCGAACCCTCCTGACCTGCCCCGACGCAGCTCTCGGCCCACCTGGCGCCCGGCACTGTCAGTGGTGCCGCCTATCGTCTTGGGTACGGGGCCGGTTCGGTACGGGCCGGTGGGTTCGGGGGTCGGCAGCGGGGAGGGGTGCGCACATGGCGGTGGGCGAAGAGAGCGTGGTGCCGGGCGGGCTGCCGCCGGACCTCCTCGACGACGGCGACGCCTACGGCCCGGCGATGCGCGCCGCGCACGCCGCGCTGCTCGCCTCCCCGGGCGTGGCCGCCCTCCTGGCCCACTGCCGCCGCGTGTCCGGCCCCGGCGGGCGGGCCACCGGGCGCTGGCGGCGTACGGCCGCCGAACTGCTGGGCGCCGCACCACGCGCCGAAGAGGCCGTGGAGGCACTGCTGCGGGGCATCGCGGCGCAAGAGGAGCACCAACTGCCCTCCGGTGCGCGCGGCATCGCCGGTGAGGGCAACGGCGAGCTGGTTCGAGGGCTGTTGTGGGCGGCGGCCGAGAGCGCGCGGCGGATCGGGGTAACGGCCGCGGGGCATGGCGGGGGCGGGGAGGGCCGTGGGTTGCGGGAGGCCCGTGGCGCCCGGGAGGCCCGGGAGGGCGGTGGGGCCCAGGAGGCCGGTGGGGTCCGGGCGGGCGGTGGGCCTAACGGGCAGGTCGAGCAGGCCGCGTACGGCGAGCGGGGCGAGCAGGCCGCGTACGCCGACCGGACCGCGTACGGCGACCAGGCCGCGTACGGCGAGAACGCCAACCCGGCAGACCGGGGCGAACGGCCCTGGCGCGTCGATCACGTCGCGTACGCCGGCCGGATCGTCGCCCTGGTGGGGGCCGTCGCTCTATGGGCCGGGGCCGGGTTGGGCGGTGCCGGCGGGCGGTGCCGCCATGGGCGGATCGCGACGGCCGCCGTCGCCGTGCTCGGCTCGTTCGACGGCGCCCAGGGGGAGCCGGCCGCCGAGGAGTTGGCGCGGGTGCGGGACGGGGTGCGCAACCGCACCGTACTCAAGGGCGTGGAGCGGGCGCTGGAGGAAATCGTCGCGCGCGGCGGCGTCGCCCCCGGGCGGGTTCCCGAGCGGCCGGTGCCCACCGTGGGGCTGGACGCGCGCGGTATGCGCGAGGAGCGGCTCGGCCCGTACACGGCGGTGCTGTCCGTCTCCCCCACCGACGCCGCCCTCTCCTTCCGGGGGCCCGAGGGCCGGGTCCTGAAGTCCCCGCCGAAGGCGCTGCGCGCGGAGTACGGCGCGGAACTGGCCGAGCTGCGGGCGGCCTTGAAGCGGCTGCGGGCGCTGCTGCCCGCCGAGTGCGCCCGGCTCGCGGACCAGTTGGCCCGGGGCGCGGTCTGGTCCGCCGAGGAGTGGGCCCGGCTCTGCCTCGACCATCCGGTGACCGGCGCTGTGGCCCGTACGCTGCTGTGGGAGGCGAGCGACGGCGCGGGCGGCGCGTGGACCGCCGGGTTCCCGGAGCGTACGGGCGGCGGCTGGGCGCTGGCGGGCGCGGACGGCACGGCGGACCGGGTGGAGGCGGGCGCGCTGCTGCGGCTGTGGCATCCGGTACGGGCCGGGGCCGAGGAAGTGCGCGTGTGGCGCGAGGAGTCGGCGGAGCGCGAGCTGGGACAGCCGTTCCCGCAGATCTTCCGCGACGCCTATCGCCCTGGCCGGGCGGAGCGGGACGTACCCGGACAGTCCATACGCTTCACCGGCCGCCTGCTGCGGTACGGACCGGCGAAGGCGCTGATGGCACGGGCCGGTTGGACGGGCGGCCGGCTCGGCTACGGCGACACGGAGCGGCGGGCGGAGGCCGTACGGAACCTCCCCCGCCCAGGTGACCGGCCGGACGCCGCGCCGCGCGCGGAAGGCGAGTTCTGGCGCGCCCGGCTGGCCCTGGAGCTGGTACGCCCGGAAGAGGCTCCGTACGAAGCCGGGGCCGGCCCCGACCCGGCCGACAGCCCGGCGCGCCCGGCGCTCTGCGCCACGGGGCCGCTCCGCTTCGAGCGCCGACGCGGCCCCCGTGGCCCGTGGGCCCCGGCCGCCCCGACGGACGTTCCGGCCCTGGCGTTCTCGGAGGTTATGCGCGACGTGGGTCTCCTCATAGCGGGCGCGGAAGCCAAGCTTCCGCAATCACCCGCGCCCGAATCCGAGCCCGCGCCCGACTCCGAGCCCGCGCCCGACTCCGAGCCCGCGCCCGGGAGGGGACTCATACCCGGGCGGGCCGCCGCGCCGTCCCTGGCCTGCGGCCCGCGCTGATCCATCACGGCGCGCGCCGTGACGTGACGTCATGTCACGTCCCGGGCTCAGATCCGGTTGAGTTTCCACAGCCGCCAGATGCTGGTGCCGTCCGAGAGGTACTGCGTGCCGGAGATCGACTTGCCGCTGAGTACATAGTCTTTCTTCTGCCAGAGCGGCAGCATGGGGACGTCCTGGGCGATGGTCTTCTGGATGGCGCGGTAGTTCTTGGCGGTGCGGCCGCGCAGGTCTTCGCGTTCGGTGGCGCGGATCAGTTCCTCGACGCGGGGGTCGCGGTAGCCGGAGTGGAGGGAGGAGTCCGCGCCGACGAGCGGGGCGATGAAGGTGTCGGGGTCGGGGAAGTCGGCGAGCCAGCCGACGCAGTAGGCGTCGTACTCCCCCTTGGCGTAGCCCTCCTGGAACTTCTTCCACTCCACCCAGTGGGTGTCGACCTTGAACAGCCCGGTGGCCTCAAGCTGCTCGCGCAGCAGCGCGGCCTCGTCGCCGGTGGCGGCGCCCTGGGAGTAGGCGAGGTCGAAGCGGACCGGGGTGGTGATCCCGGCGTCCCGCAGCAGGGCGCGGGCGCGGGCCGGGTCAGGCTTCGGGTAGGCGTCGAAGAAGGGGGTGCTGTGGCCGGTCAGGCCGCGCGGGATGAGGGAGAAGAGCGGTTCGACGGTGCGGTGGTGCACGTCGCGGGCGATGGTCTCGCGGTCGACGACGGCGGCGATGGCCTGCCGCACGGCGCGGTCCTTCATCGGCGAGCCGGGGCGCACGTTGAAGACCATGGAGCGGGTGGCGGCCCCGGAGTTCTCCATGACCCGCAGGTCGTCGTCGGTGGGCGAGAGCGCCGCGAGGTCGGTGGGCGGCATCTGCCGGGCCACGACGTCCACGGCCCGCTCCCGCCAGGCACGGCTCATCTTGGCCGGGGAGGAGAAGAAGCGCACGGTGACATCGCCGCCGACGCTCTTGATCGAGCCCCGGTAGCGGGAGTTGGGCTGGAGCCGGGCGGTGGAGCCCGCCGCGTACTCCTTGAGCACGTACGGCCCGGAGCCGCTGACGGGGTTGTCGGGGTTGTCGGGGCGGAGCCGGTCGGCGGGGTAGCGCCGGGGGTCGACGATGGACCCGGCGCCCGTGGCGATCTTGAACGGGAAGGTGGCGTCGGGGACGCCGAGGTGGAAGAGCACCCGGCGGCCGGCCGCCTGCACGGAGGTGAGGGTGGTCAGCAGCGGGGCGGGCCCCTGGGGCGACTTGATGCGCCGGATGCGGTCGAAGGAGTACTTGACGTCCTCCGCCGTCATCTCACGGCCGTCGGCGAAGGTGAGCCCGTCGCGCAGTTCGCATACGTACGTCCGTAAGTCCGCGTTCTGGAAGGCGCAGCTCCGGGCCGCGTCGGGCACGGGCTTGTCGGAGCCGGGCGAGAAGGTCAGCAACGACTGGTAGAGGTTGCTGAAGAGCTCCCAGGAGCCCGCGTCGTACGCGCCGGCCGGGTCGAGCGAGGTGATCGTGTCGGTCGTGCCGACCCTGATCGGCCCCTTGTCCTTCTTGTCGGGCGAGACGAGCTGGCAGCCGCCCGCCCCCACGGCCACCACGGCCGCGCATAAGACACTCGCCCATAACCGGCCCCCACGCATCCCCGTGCCCCCTCCGCCCAGTGATGCGCATCACCTAAACACAGGGATCGCACGCGCGCAGGCGAATCGGGCAAAAGATCGGCTCCCTATACGGATCATGCCGTTCCGCCTGCCGCGGGCGGGCCCAGAACCGCCCATACCGTCTTGACCGTCCTGCCGAGGCACCCCCGGTGCCAGGCCCCCAGGCCTCCGCGACCGCCTCGACCAGATGGAGCCCGCGCCCGGACTCGTCCCCGGCCGTATCGCAGACGTGTCGAATACGTGAGGGAAAGCGAAGCGAGCTGTGCGTGGTAGGTCGCATGCGCAGCGTGAACGACTTTCGGCCAATTCTCGCTACAGCGGGTAAACGCGGGCGGTCCGGCCGCCGACCGCCGCTCACCAGTCCGTACGCGCGTGCCACCACCCCCGCCGCACGGCGCGGGGCCCCCGGTCGGATACTGGCAGGGCACTCCCCAGCAGCAGAGGACTTCCCAATCGTGATGTCAAGCCGCAGCCGTGACGGGTGGTGAACCTTGGTAATACTGTCCGTCACGGATCATGGCCCACAGAACGTTGAG
>NZ_JOBF01000022.1 GCF_000718635.1 Streptomyces varsoviensis
GCGGCCGGCGCCGCGGGCGCGGCCTGGGCCGCCGGGGCGGCGGGGGCCGGCTGCGGAGCGGCCTGCGCCGGCCGCGCCTGCGCGGCGGCCGGTGGGGCGGCGGCGGGGGCCGGGGTATCGGCGCCCGTGGCGCCCTGTGGCGGCTGGGCCGCCGGGGCGCCCGGCTTGTAGTCGGCGAAGAAGTCCCACCAGGCTCGGTCGACCGAGTTCGGGTCCTGGAGGTACTGCTGGTAGATCTCGTCGACGAGCCACTCATTGGGCCCGAAGACATCGGCCGGACTCTTGCCCGGCCCGTTCTCTTCGGTCGAGATGCTCGAGGTGTTGGGGGACTGTGGCGACACGGCGGCAACCGCCCTCTTCCGCTTCCTAAGGTGGTGGACAGCGGGAATAAAGGCTACGCCTCTTGGGACCTTGCTTGCAGGCCACACGGGCCAGTCGTCGCGCAAGTCACATTGTTGGGTGGGTTTCGGGGCATGACTTGGCGGGAAACACACGGAGTTTCGCTGTCCTTGAGGTCCCCAAGGCTCTCCGAGGGTTCGGCCGACAGCGCCCACAACCCTCGAATGTGTGCTTCCACCGTCGACCCTACGTCAACCCGCCTGCCGAGGCGTCCCCGGAAGAGTGACCCGGATGCGGCACCCACGGGGGGATTCGGCCACACCGATCCGGCCACCGTGCAGATCGACCGCCCAGCGCGCGATCGCCAGCCCCAGCCCCGTACCGCCGTCCGTGCCCGGCCCCTGCTGACCCGAGCCGCCGCGGTTGAACCGCTCGAAGACCCGGTGCCGCTCGGACTCCGGGATGCCGGGCCCCTCGTCGATGACTTCCAGCGCCAGCGCCTCGTCGTCCTCGCCGCGCCGGGCCCGGACCGTGACCCGGCCGCGCTGCGGACTGTGCTTGACCGCGTTGTCGACCAGGTTGGCCACCACCTGGTGCAGCCGCTCCACGTCCGCGTACGCGGTCAGCTCCGGCGGGTATACGTCCAGGTGGAGATGGACGTCCTTGCGGGTGTGCGGCGCGGAACCGCTGCCGCTGGCCATGCTGGCCTCCTTCAGGACGCCCGCCAGGTACGGCCAGACCTCGAACCGCCGCGAGCGCAGCGGCACGACGCCGTTGTCCAGCCGGGACAGGTCCAGCAACTGCTCCACGAGCCGGCCCAGCCGCTGCGTCTGGCGCAGCGCGATCCGCATCGTCTCCGGGTCCGCCTCCGAGACGCCGTCGACGACGTTCTCCAGCACCGCGCGCAGCCCCGCGATCGGGGTCCGCAGCTCGTGCGAGACGTTGGCGACCAGCTCCTTGCGGTGGGTGTCCACGGCCTCCAGATCGGCGGCCATGTGGTTGAACGCGGTCGCCAGGTCGCCGAACTCGTCGCGCCGGTCGGCCCGGACCCGCCGGGTGTAGTCGCCGTGCGCCATGGCCCCGGTGATCTCGGTCATCTCGTCCAGCGGCGCGGTCAGCCCCTGCGCCACGAACTGGGTGATCAGGAGCGAGGCGATGATCGAGAAGATGGTGATGATGCGCAGCTCGGTCGCGGAGTGGATCGCGACGAACACCAGCAGGGTGGTGATGATCACCGACCCGATGACGAGGGCGCCGAGCGCCGCCTTGACCGACCGGTACGGGTCCAGGGGGCGCAGCGCCTCCCACACCCGGCCCCAGGCCCCGGCGCGCTCCTCGCGCTCGGTGCCGGTCACCGCGCGCCGCCGCCGCCGGCGCGGCTCGCCTCGGGCCCGTACGGGCCGGGACCGTACGTCTCGCGGCCGTACGCCTCGCGCCCGTATGCGCCGGGACCCGGCGCCGTCTCGCGCCTGCGTGCCCGATGTCCGTACGCCTCGCGCCCGTACGCGCCGGGGCCCGGGCGTCGCGGGTGGGTGCCGCGGCCCGTGGCGTCGCCGCGTATGCGGCCCGTCATGCGGCCGGGGTCTCCAGCGCGTAGCCCACGCCGTGGACCGTGCGGATGCGCTCGGCCCCGATCTTCCGGCGCAGCGCCTTGATGTGGCTGTCCACGGTCCGGGTCCCGGAGGCGTCGGCCCAGTCCCACACCTCGGCCAGCAACTGCTCTCGGGAGAGGACCGCGCGCGGCGTGTTGGCGAGGCAGACCAGCAGGTCGAACTCGGTGGGCGTCAGATGCACGTCGCTGCCGCGCACCCGCACCCGGCGCTGCGCGTGGTCGATCTCCAGCTCGCCCAGGCGCAGGATGCCGGTGCGCGGCGTGTGCGCGGCCTGCGCCGCCCGCTCCACCCGGCGCAGCAGCACGTGCACCCGCGCCGCCAGCTCCCGCATCGAGAACGGCTTGGTCATGTAGTCGTCCGCGCCGACGCCGAGCCCGACCAGCATGTCGGTCTCGTCGTCGCGGGCGGTCAGCATCAGGACCGGCACCGGCCGCTGCGCCTGCACCCGGCGGCAGACCTCCAGGCCGTCGAAGCCGGGCAGCATGATGTCCAGCACGAGGGCGTCGGGCTGCCACGCCTGGGCCGTCTCCACGGCGGCGGGCCCGTCGCCCGCGGTCTGTACCTGGAACCCCTCGGCGCGCAGCCGTGCCGCGATGGCGTCGACCAGCGTCTGGTCGTCCTCGACGACCAGCACCCTGCGCTGTGCGCCCGGAGTGGCCGCGGCGCCGCCCGGGCTGATGTGTGTCTGCTCCATGCGCCCCGCCCTTAGCGTCTTTCCGTGCCCGGTCGTGCTTGGTCACGCCTGGCTCGTGCGTGCCTGGTCGCTTCTACGAAAAGCAGAGTACGGGCAGGTGGCAAGGGACGGCTACGCGCCCCGAACGGCCAGGTGGACCACGTCCGGTACGCCTCGGGCAACTGCGATCTCTTCCGTCCGTACGCCCGTGAACCCGGCATTTTGGAGCGCCGCGTCGAAGGCCGGGGAGGGCTGCGCGGACCAGACGGCGAGCACCCCGCCGGGGCTCAGCCGGGCGCGGCAGGCGGCGAGCCCGGCGGGGGAGTAGAGGCCCCCGTTGCCGTCGGTGACGGTCCAGTCGGGGCCGTTGTCGATGTCCAGGCAGAGCGCGTCGTAGGTGTGCGGAGCGTCACTCAGGTACGCGACGAGATCGGTGCGCAGGATCTCGGTCCGGGGGTCGGCGAGCGCGTCGGCCGAGAGCGCGGCGAGCGGCCCGGCCCGGTGCCAGTCGATGACGGCCGCCTCGCGCTCGACGACCGAGATCCGGCCCCAGCGCGGCTCGGCGGCGGCCCGCGCGAGGGAGAAGCCGACGCCGAGGCCGCCGATCAGCAGGGCGGGCGCCGGGCGCTCCGGCGGCAGCGCGGCGAGCGCCGCGTCGATCAGCAGCCGCTCGGAGCGGCCGTCGGAGGTGTCCATCAGGAAGCAGCCGTTGGCGATGATCTCGTAGATGTCGCCGCCTGCCCTGCCGGCCGGCGTGCCGGGGGGCGCCGGGCGCCGCCGGAGCACCACCTCGCCGTACGGCCCCTCGCGGCGCTCCAGGGTGACGGGGGCGTCGATGGCGGCGTCGTACTGCGGCGACATGGTGCGGGACCTCCGGATGACTCGGCGGTGATCGGGTCGGGTGGACGGAGCGGGCCGGTAGGGCCGGGCAGGGGCGCGAAGGGGAAACGTGTGGAGTCGGGACGCCTCGTACCGATTTTAGGTTGCCTGCTGTGACGCGAGTCACGGGCGGGGGTTGATTGCCGGGCCCGGCCCGCACCCTAATCTTCTGGAAGCGGCCGAGGGGTATGGCCGCCTGGAGGGGAACCAGAAGGAGGGGCCCGACCGCCGTGACCTTGGTGAACGCTGCCGACGTACCGGTTGTCACCCAGTCGGAGACCGCGCGCCCCACCGCGCCGGGATGGCTGGGGCGGGCCGTGGCGGCGCGCCCCTGGCGGCTGCTGCCGACCCCGCTCGGCACCCCGTTCACCTTCGGCTACGCCCTTCTCCTGATGGCCACCGCCGCGTACGCCGACTACGGCGACCAGGAGACCGTGGGCAGGCTGCTCCGTGACTCCAGCACCGATGTCGCGCACCTCTCGGACCGGCCGCTGCTCGTCCTCGTGGCGAGCGCGCTGTGGGTCGCGGGCGGGCTCCAGTCGGCGTACGGGCTCGCGTTCCTCTTCATCCTCACGGCGCTCGAACGGCGCGTCGGCGGCCTGCGCACCGCGGGCGTCTTCCTCCTCGGCCACGTTGTCGCCACCCTCGCCACCGAACTGCCGGTGGCCTGGGGCGTGGCCATGGGCGAGCTGCCGACGGCCTCCCTGCACCGCCTCGACTACGGCATCAGCTTCGGGCTGATGGCGTGTACGGGCGCGCTCGCCGGGCTGCTGCCGCCCTGGGCGCGCTGGACGCTGCTGGGGTCGGCCGGGCTGCTGTGCGCCCGGGACCTGCTGGAATACCTCGACCCGCTGGCCGCCTGGGGCCATCCGCTGGCCGGACTGGTCGGCGTCGCCTGCTGGCCGCTCGTACGGCGGCGGGTACGGGCGCGGGCGCTGGAACGGGCGATGACGCGGCTGTGAGCGGCCGCTGAGGGGTACGGGCGCGGGCTGCGAGAATGGGGGTCCGCCCCGCCGGGCGGCATCCGCCACGCACCAGGAGTCCACGCACGTTGTCCGACGCCGACCGCGCCCAACCGTCCCCCGGCACCACCGACGTCGAAGCCGGAGCCGCTGTCGCGGCCGAAGCCGCCGCCGTCGACGCCGGAGCCGCCGCCGCCGACGACGCGCTCGGCCTGCGCGCCGACTGTTCGAGCTGCTTCGGGCTGTGCTGCGTCGCGCTGCCCTTCGCGGCCTCGGCGGACTTCGCGATCGACAAGGACGCCGGCAAGCCCTGCCGCAATCTGCGGACGGACTTCCGCTGCGGCATCCACGCCGACCTGCGGCAGCGCGGCTTCTCGGGCTGCACCGTCTTCGACTGCTTCGGCGCGGGCCAGAAGGTCTCGCAGGTCACCTTCGGCGGCCGGGACTGGCGGCAGGCGCCGGAGACGGCGCGCCGGATGTTCGACGTGTTCCCCGTGATGCGGCAGCTCCACGAACTCCTGTGGTACCTCGCCGAGGCGCTGACGCTGCCCGCCGCCCGCCCCGTCCACGGCGAGCTGCGCGCCGCCCTGCGCCGGACCGAACGGCTCACCGAGGCGGGCGCCGAGGAGCTGGCGGAGCTGGACGTGGCGGCGCACCGGGGCGAGGTCAACGAACTGCTGCTGCGCACGAGCGAGCTGGTACGGGCCGGGGTGGCGGGGCGCAAGAAGCAGCACCGGGGCGCCGACCTCATCGGCGCCCGGCTGCGCGGCGCGAACCTGCGCGGGGCCAACCTGCGCGGCGCGTACCTCATCGCCGCCGATCTGAAGGGCGCGGACCTGCGCTCCGCCGACCTGATCGGCGCCGACCTCCGCGACGCGAACCTCGCCGGCGCGGACCTCACCGGCAGCATCTTCCTCACCCAGGCCCAGCTCAACGCGGCCAAGGGCGACGCCGCCACCAAGCTGCCCAAGGCGCTGACCCGGCCGGGCCACTGGGGCTGACCCGTACGCCCGCGGTGCCGCCCGGGCGCGGGGGTGCGAGCGCGGCGGCCGGTGTGTCAGCATCAGTCCATGCTGACATCAGTCGAGGCTGATCTGCTCCAGGTCCTGTCCTCCCCGCTCAGACTCCGGATCGTGTCGCTGCTCGCCCGCGAGACGCTGTGCACCACGCATCTGGTCGAGGAGACCGGCGCCCGGCAGACCAACCTCTCCAACCACCTCAAGGTGCTGCGCGAGGCCGGGGTCGTGGACACCGAGCCGTGCGGCAACTACACGTACTACCGGCTGCGGCCGCAGGTCATCGAGGCGCTGGCCGGCTCGTTCACGGAGCTGGCCGCCGCCGCCCGCGAGACCGCCGCCGCCGACCGCAGGAGGCCGTGCCTGTGAGCCGCGCCGACCCCGCGCCGACCGCCAAAGGCCGTACGGACTCTCAAGGCCGTACGGACGCCCGTACGGATGGCGCGCCCGCCGACTCCGCCGTCGCCGCGCGGCTCTCCACGCTCGACCGGTTCCTCGCGGTCTGGATCCTGCTGGCCATGGGGCTCGGGCTGGGGCTGGGCCGGCTGGTGCCCGGCCTGAACGACGCCCTCGCGGCGGTCGAGATCGGCGGGGTCTCGCTGCCGATCGCCGTCGGCCTGCTGATCATGATGTACCCGGTCCTCGCGAAGGTCCGCTACGACCGGCTCGACGCGGTCACCGGCGACAAGCGGCTGATGGTCTCCTCACTGGTCGTCAACTGGCTGCTCGGGCCCGCCGTGATGTTCGCGCTGGCCTGGATCTTCCTGCCGGACCTGCCCGAGTACCGCACCGGCCTGATCGTCGTCGGCCTCGCCCGCTGCATCGCGATGGTCATCATCTGGAACGACCTGGCCTGCGGCGACCGCGAGGCCGCCGCCGTGCTCGTCGCCCTGAACTCCGTCTTCCAGGTCGTCGCCTTCGGCCTGCTCGGCTGGTTCTACCTCGATCTGCTGCCGGGCTGGCTCGGCCTCGGCGACGGCCACCGCCTCGACATCTCCATGGGCAAGATCGCCCTGAACGTCGTCGTCTTCCTCGGCGTCCCGCTGGTCGCCGGCTTCCTCACCCGCCGCCTGGGGGAGCGGAAGCTGGGCCGGGAGCGGTACGAGGCGAGGGTGCTGCCGAGGATCGGGCCGTGGGCGCTGTACGGGCTGCTGTTCACCATCGTCGTCCTCTTCGCCCTCCAGGGCCGGACGATCACCTCGCAGCCGCTGGACGTCGCCCGCATCGCGCTGCCGCTGCTCGCCTACTTCGCGCTCATGTGGTTCGGCTCGTTCGCCCTCGGCAAGGGGCTCGGCCTCCCGTACGACCGCACGGCGACCCTCGCGTTCACCGCGGCGGGCAACAACTTCGAACTCGCCATCGCGGTCGCCATCGCCACCTTCGGCGTCACCTCCGGGCAGGCCCTCTCCGGCGTCGTCGGCCCGCTCATCGAGGTGCCGGTGCTGATCGGGCTGGTCTACGTATCCCTGGCCTGGCGGCGGAAGTTCGGAGCCGGAGCGGCCTGATCCGGCCGCCCGTACGGCCCGCCGCGCGCCCCCGGCGGGAGCGCCCGGGGCGTTCGCCGGACCGCCGCCGGGCGTATGCCGGAGCGATGCCCGGCCGATGCCGGTGGTATCCCGCGACGACGGGTTGCCGGATGCGGCCGGGCTCCGTAACGATGCCCTATGAGCCTGACGACCGAAGGCCGCGCCCCGGGTCCGGTGCGTTTCTATCTCGCCTGCGACCGCGGGGGCTGCACGGAACGGGTCACCTTCGACCTGGTGATCTCCGAACCACCACCGGACGAGGAGCTGGATCTCACCAACTTCCTGCTCCATGAGGCCAAGCAGGCGGTCCCGTACATCGCCGAGCTGGGCTGGATCTTCCTTCAGGGCGGCGAGGGCTACTGGTGCCCGGCCTGTTCGACACCGTCCCGCGGACCGGCGGCCGGGGCCTCCTGAGCGGGGGCGTACGGGCGCGGGCGCTCGGAGGATCGGTGCCACAGGGGAGCGGGCCGCCCGGATGACGGGCGGCCCGCCCGCTTGCCAGGGCCCTCGCCCTCTTTGTAAGGGCCCCGCCCGCTCCGTACCGCCGCGGTATTCGGTCGTGCCCGCCGCCGCTCTCCGGCAGGCTGTGGCCATGAACTTCCGACCGGATGACGCCCTGAGCCCGCCCTGGCTGGGCGCCCCCATCGACGCCCGCCCGCTCTTCGCGCCGGAGCACGCCGCGCTCATGGCCACCCTGCGCGGCCTGACCCCCGACGACTGGCGGGCGGAGGCCGTGCCCGGCTGGACCGTACGCGATCTCGCCGCGCACCTCCTGGGCGACTTCTACGGGCGACTCTCCCGCGACCGCGACGGCCACCAGGAGGGGCCCGGCTTCGCCGCGGGCGAGACGCTGGAGGCGTTCATCCACCGCGTCAACCAGGAATGGGTGGACGCCCTGTCCCGAGTGAGCCCGGCCGCGCTCACCGACACGCTGGAGCTGATCGGCGGGCAGGCGGTCCGGTTCTTCGAGGCCGCCGACCCCGGCGCGCCGTCGCTGGGGGTGTCCTGGGCCGGCGTCGACCCGGCGCCCATGTGGCTGGACAGCGCCCGCGACCTCACCGAGTTCTGGACGCACCGCCAGCAGCTCCGGCACGCCGTGGGCCAGGGCACCGACCCCGAACCGCGGTTCCTCTCCGTGGTCCTGGACACCTTCATGCGGGCGCTGCCGCACACGCTGCGCGGGACCGAGGCGCCGGCCGGGACGCGGGTGCGGGTGAGCGTGGCCGGCCCGGCGGGCGGTAGCTGGACGGCGACCGCCGCCGACGGCGGCGCGTGGTCCCTGGCCCCCTCGGACGGGCCCCGACAGCCCGCCGCCACCCTCCACTTGGACGCGGAGACCGCCTGGCGGCTGTGCACCCGCGGCATCCAGCCCGCCGACGCGCTGGCCCACGCCCGTATCGACGGCGACCGCGAACTGGCCGGGGCCGCCTGCCGGATCGTGTCCGTCATCCACTGACGGCGGCCCCGCCGTCCGGGGAAGGCGTCAGAGGCTGATGACGACCTTCCCCATGCCCGCCCCCTTCTCGAAGTAGGCGAACGCGTCCGGCGCGGCGGCGAACGGGAAGACGCGGTCGATGACCGGCCGCAGCCGGTGCCGGCCGATGACCTGGTTCATCCGCTCCAGGTCGCTCCGGCTGCCGACGGTGATGGTCCGCAGCGCCGCGCCGCGCCGGAAGAACCGCGTCAGATCCAGGCCGCCGCCCGACGCGAGGTTGCCGACGAGGGAGATCCGCCCGCCGTCGGCGAGGGCGTCGAGCGACTGGGAGACCGTCCCGGCGCCGCCGATCTCCACGATCAGATCGGCGCCGCGGCCGTCGGCCAGTTCCCGTACCGCGGCGCCCCACTCGGGCGTACGGACGTAGTCGACGACCTCGGACGCGCCGAGGGCCCGCAGGCGCTCGGCCTTCTCGGGGCTGGACGAGGTGGCCAGTACGCGCGCTCCGGCCAGGCGGGCGAATTGGAGCGCGAAGACGGAGACGCCGCCGGAGCCCTGGACGAGCACCGTGTCGCCGGGGCCGACGCCGTCGACGGCCGACCACGCCGTGAGCGCGGCGCACGGGAGCGTGGCGGCCTCCTCGAAGGAGAGGTGGTCCGGCACGGCGGCCACGCTCCGCTCGTGGACGGCGATGTACTCGGTGAGCCAGCCGTCGCGCTGCACCCCGTACAGGTCGCCCCAGCCGGTGAACGGCCCGTGGATCCAGTCCGGATGGAAGCCGCTCAGGACGCGGTCGCCGACCCGGAACCGCGTGACGCCGTCCCCGACCGCCGCCACGACGCCCGCGCCGTCGGAGAGCGGGACGCGCCCCGGCGGCACCGGGGCCGTGTACGTGCCGCTGACGATGAGCCGGTCGCGTGCGTTGAGCGCGGCGGCCTTCACCCGTACGAGCAGGTGGCCGGCGGCCGGGACCGGCACCGGCCGCTCCACGGGGACGACCGGGGCGTCGGCGCCGCCGCTCACCTGGTACGTGCGCATGAACCGCTCTTCGCTGGTAGCTGTAGCTCTCACGCCTTCACGCTAGGACCGCGCGGCTGGATGGAAAGTATCATTCGGTCCAGGATTTGGTGCCGATCGTCCAGAGGGAGGAGGCGGCTTGGACCCGATCGACGACCTCCTCGCCACGATGAGGATCGAGGACGCCCGGTACACGCGGGTGACGGCCCGCGCCCCGTGGGGCATCTCCTTCCCGCCCCGCCACCTCGCCCGGCTGGTGCTGATTTCCACCGGCTCCTGCTGGCTGACCTCGGACGTCCTCGACGGGCCGCGGCGGCTGGGGGCCGATGACTGCTTTCTGGTGCGGGCGGGCGTCGGCTTCACGCTCCAGGACGAGCGCGGCCGGCCGGTCGTCGACTGCGAGGAGGCGTTCGTACGGGGCCCCGGCGGCACGGCGCGGGCCGGCGGCGACGGCGCGCCGACCGAGATCGTCTCCAGCCGCTTCGCCTTCGACGCGGTGGCGGCCGAGCCGCTGTTCACCCTTCTGCCCCCGCTGTTCCGGCTGCACCTGGACGACACGGCCGGCCACCTGCTGCGCGCCACCTTCGACCTCATCGCGGCCGAGGGCGCGACCGGCCGGATCGGCGCGGGCTTCGTCATGAGCCGCCTGTCCGACGTGCTGTTCGTCCAGGCGCTGCGGGCCTGCTGCGCGGAGTTCGGCGGCGGCGCGGTCGGCTGGCTCGCCGCCCTCCGCGACCCCCGCCTCGCCCCGGCCCTGCGCGCGCTGCACGAGGATCTGGCCCGCCCCTGGACCGTCGACGCCCTCGCGCGCGAGGCGGGCATGTCCCGCTCCGCCTTCGCCGCCCTCTTCAAGGAGAAGGCGGGCGACACCCCCCTCGGCTACCTCACCGCCTGGCGCATGTACCGCGTGAAGACCCTTCTGCGGGAGTCCCCGCTCAGCGTCCAGGAGATCGCCGTCCGTGTCGGCTACGACACCGGGAGCGCCCTGAGCCGCGCCTTCCTCCGCCGCGAGGGCCTGTCCCCGGGCGCCTGGCGCCAGTCGCGGGGGCGGCCCGCGGCGCCCGGCGGGGCCTGACGCCGCCTGTTGCCTACGCCCGCCGCCTACGCCCGCCGCCCGCGTCCCCGGCCGTGTCCGTGCAGGTCGGCGCGGTGAAGTCGGGCACTGTCGTGGGTCGTTGATCGTTTGATCTGCCGACAGCGGTTCTCCCAGTAGAAGGATCAGGGCACATGAGTGACACGCATCCCCCGGGTACCCGCGCCGGTGACGACGTCGACGAGGCGGCCGGGGTCCGGTTCGCCGATCCGTACCGGTGGCTGGAGGCGGAGTCCGAGGAGGTCGACGCCTGGCAGGACGCGCAGGGCGCGGCCGCCGCGGCCTACGTGCGCGACTGGCCGCACTTCGACCGGCTGCGCGAACTGGTGGCGCACTACGACTCGGAGCGGGTGGCGTCCGTGCCGCTGGCCGGGGGCGGCCGCTGGTTCCGCGTCGAGCCGGACGCCGGGTCCGCGCGGCCCTGCGCGGTGGTGGCCGACGAGCCCTACGGCCCGGGCCGGGTCCTGTTCGACCCCGCGGCCCAGGGCTCCGAGAAGCCGCCGTTCCTGTCGTGGATCTCCCCGTCGCCCGACGGCACCGTCCTCGCGGTCGGGGTGTGCGCCGACGGCAGCGAGCGCAACACCATACGGCTGGTGGACGTGGCAAGCGGCGAACCGCTGCCGGACGCGCCCGCCCAGCCGCTCAAGGACAGTTGGACCGGCGGGGCGAAGTGGCTGCCGGACTCCTCCGGGTTCTTCTTCACCGCGACCGACGACGACCCGGTCAGCGCGGCGCACCAGATCTGGCTCCACCTGCGGCGGTCCGCGCCGACGACGGTGGCGGTCGACGCGCCGTGGCTGCCGGGCGGGGACTACCGTGCCGTGGTCGCCTCGGGGGACGGCCGCCGTCTGGTGGCCGTGCAGGGGCTGTTCGACCCGGTCCCGGTGGCCGTGGCGGATCTGGACGACCCGGCGGCCCCGAAGTGGCGGCCCTTCGTCACCGACGCCTCGCTGAACCTCCCGGGGTTCCTGGTCGGCGACGAGTGGATCGCGGTCACCGACGAGGGCGCGCCGCGCGGCCGCGTGGTGGCCATCGGCCTCGACGCCGCGGACCCGAACGACGGCCGTGCGTGGCGCACGGTCGTGGCGGAGTCCGAGGCGGCCCTGCGGACGGTGCGCCCGGTGGGCGACGCGCTGTACGTGCACGCGTTCGTCGACACCTACTCCGAACTGCGCGTCGTCGACCGCGACGGGACGCCCCGGGGGAACGTCCCGCTGCCGGGGCGGGGCGCGGTGGGCGACCTGCCGTTCGCGCTGATGAACATCCTCGGGCCCGTGGCCGACGACCAACTGGTCTTCGCCTTCTCGACGTTGACCCGCTCCTGGGGCGTCTACCGGCACCGGCCGGACGCCCCGCGGCTGGAGACGGTCCGCGAGCCCGCGGTCGGGCTGGAGGACTGCGTCGTCGAGGACGGCTGGGCCACCTCCGAGGACGGCACCCGCGTCCCGTACCACCTGGTGCGGCGCCGGGACGTGCTGCTGAACCGGCCGCGCCCGGCCCTGATGGTGGGGTACGGCGGGTTCGGCGCGCCCTGGCTGCCGCAGTTCCCCGGCCCGATGGCGGCCTTCGTGGCCTCCGGCGGGGTGCTGGTCCACACGCACCTGCGGGGCGGGTCGGAGTTCGGCCGGGGCTGGTGGGACGGTGGTCGGCTCCGCAACAAGCAGAACGGGTTCGCCGACCTCTACGCGATCGCCGAGGACCTGGTGGCCACCGGGGTCACCAGCCCGAACCTGCTCGCGGTGTCCGGGGCGTCGGGCGGCGGGCTGCTGTCCGGCGTCGCCGCGACGCAGCGGCCGCACCTGTGGCGGGCCGTGGTGCCGCAGGTGCCGATCCTCGACCTCGTCGGCGCCTGCCGCGACGGCTACGGGCGGTACGTGGTCGACACGGAGTACGCGCGGGTGGACGACCCGGACGAGGTCCGGCGCCTCGCCGGGTTCTCGCCCTACCACCTGGTGCGCGACGGCGTGGACTACCCGGCGACGTTCATCGTGGCCGGTGACACCGACCCGCGGTGCCCGCCGTGGCACGCCCGGAAGTTCGCGGCCAGGCTCCAGGCCGCCACGAGCGGCGACGCTCCGGTGCTCCTCCACATCTGGCGCGATTCCGGGCACGGCTGGGCCACCGACAAGGAGGTCCTGCTCACCCAGGAGACCGAGTGGCTGGCCTTCCTGGCCAAGACCCTGGGCATGACGCCGCCCCGATGACCCGCGGGCGCCCGGCCGGGAGCGGCCGGGCGCCGAGCGGTCGGCAGCGGAAGAGCGGTCTCTTCGGACCGGTCCGCCCCGGCCCCGTCACGCGACGGGAAAGTCGAAATAGGTGTCCGGGTACGGCTCGTCCTTCAGCGTGTAATGCCACCATTCGCAGTCGTACGCGCTGAACCCGCAGCCCTCCATGATGGAGCGGAGGCGGCGCCGGTTCTCCGCCTCGGACGCGGTGATCCCCTGCGCCCCGTGATGCGATATGGGGTCCATCAGATCGTGGTCACCGCCCATGGCGGCGAGTTCCCCGGTGTCGAGGCGGTAGAGCGTCAAGTCGACGGTGCTGCCCCGGCTGTGGCCGGACCGCGCGGCGACATATCCCCTCTCGAACATCTCGGCCCTGTCGATGTGCGGATAGTGCCGCTGCTTCGTACGGCCGTCCTCCGGCTGCCGCGCCCAGCGCAGGAAACAGTCCACGGCGCGTTGAGGGCGGTAGCCGTCCCACAGAAGCAGGCCGAAACCGTGGGAGCGGGCCTTTTCCCGAGCCCGCTCCAGGGCCGCGCACAGCGCCTTGGTGCCGACGATGCGATTGGCCAGATAGCCGTCCACGGGTTTTCCGGTGAAGTTGTCCCAGGTGGCGTACTTGGCGTCCCAGCGTATTCCGGGCGCGTATTCGTCGAGGAAGGCGAAGGAGTCGTTCATCGGGCCCTCCCCGCCAGCGCCAGCGCCACCAGCCGGTCGATCACGTCGGTCAGCGTCAGCCCCGCGGCCGCCATCATCCTCGGGTAACGGCTGTAGGAGGTCAGGCCGGGGAAGGTGTTGACCTCGTTGAGGACGAGACTTCCGTCCTCCTTGAGGAACAGGTCCACCCGCGCCAGGCCGTCGCACCCCAGGGCGCGGTAGACGGCCTTCGCCGTCGCCTGGACGAGCGAGCGCGCCTCTGCCGGGATGTCGGCGGGCACGATGAACGTCGAATTCTCGGACCCGTGCTCCGGGTCCTGCTCCTGATGGATATGGAAAAAGCCGTGCGAGAGCGCGACGCGGTCCACCTCGCCCGCGATCAGCTCCCCTTCGTTCCCCAGAAGGGCGCATCCGACTTCGCTGCCGACGACGGCCTCTTCGATGAGCACCTTCGCGTCGTACTGCCGCGCGGCCTCCACGGCCGGCAGCAGTTCTTCTTTGCCGGACACCTTGCTGACCCCGAAGGACGACCCCGAACGGGCCGGTTTCGTGAAGACGGGATACGTCAACCGCTCGGGGTCCGCCTTCTCGTCCGCCGCGACGGTCCAGAAGTCCGGAGTGGCGATTCCCGCGTCCCTGACGATGCGGTAGGCGAGGGTCTTGTCCATGCAAATGGCGGAACTCTGCACGTCGCAGCCCGCGTAGGGAATCCCGGCGATTTCCAGCAAGCCCTGCACCGCGCCGTCCTCGCCCAACTTGCCGTGCAGCACGGGCAGTACGACGTCCAGACCTATGGTGCTGTAACGCCCCTCTTCCAGGACCAGCAGCCCTCGTACGCTCCGGTCCGGCGACAGTACGGCCGTACGGCAGTCGCCGCTCTCCCAGTCCGGGCCGGGGCTGTCGCACAGCTTCCACTCGCCGCTCCTCGTGATCCCGATATAGAGCGGCTCGTACTTGTCGAGGTCGATGCTCTTCGCGACCTCGTGCGCCGATTTGACGGAGACGGGGTGCTCCTCGGAGCAGCCGCCGAAGAGGATGCCGACCTTCACCTTACGCATGCTCATTCCCGCTTTCGAATTCCAGGCAGTTGATGAGGGAGTTCTCGACCGTGTCCCTCAGGGCGTGGTCCGTGTAGTAGGCGGTGTGCGGGCTCACGATCACGTTCGGCAGCTCTTGCAGCCGCAGCAGCGCCTTGCTGTCGATGGGCCTGTCCCGGCAGTCGGCGTAGAAGATCCCTTCCTCGCCTTCGAGGACGTCCAGCGCCGCGCCGCCCAGCCGGCCGCTTTCCAGCGCGGACATCAGAGCCTCGGTGTCGACGAGGGCTCCGCGTCCCGTATTGATGACGAACGCGCCGTATTTCATCCGCTCGACGCGGCGGCGGTTCAGGAGGTGGTGCGTACCGGCGGTGAGCGGCGTATGGAGCGTGACGATGTCGCTCTGCCGCAGCAGCCGGTCCAGCGGTACGTGCTCGGCGCCGCGCTCGGTAACGCTCGCGGCCCCTTTTCCGGCACCGCCCGTGACGCGGCCATCGGCGCGACCGTCATGGGCCAGAATCCGGCATCCGAAACCCCGCAGCCGGTCCATGACCGCCGTGCCGATGCGGCCCGTTCCCACGACTCCGACGGTCAGGTCGCGCAGTTCTCTCCCGCGAAATTCGCTCAGCCGGTAATCGTGGACGTCCGCGCGGCGGATGACGGATTTCGCGTGCCGTATGGCCATCAGCATCAGCATCACGGTGTAGTCGGCCACGCTGTCCGGGGAATAGGCGACGTTTCCCACGGAGATACCGACGCGCGCCGCGTACTCCACGTCGATGTGGTCGCGGCCGACGCTCCTCGTGGAGATATAGGCCACGCCGGCCCGGCTCAGCGCGAGGAGCGTGGCAGGCGTGATGTCGGTCTTGTGGCTGACGCTGACGCAGCGGTTTCCGGCCGCCAGCGCGGCGTTGGCTTCCGTCGCCGGCGCCGCGGTGATGGTGGGGGACACGCCGACGCGTGGCGCCATTGCCCGGAAGAGCGCGGCCTCGTCCTTCTCGCACCCGTACACCGTGATTCCCGTGGTCGCGGCGGCGGTGGGGCGCGAGGACGCCAGCGATGGGGTGCGGCGGGCGACCGCTGGTGCTGATTCGCTGTAGGTCATGCCTTGGAGTCAAGGCGAAATGGCGTTGCCGGAACGTATGCGGATTTTGATACGCGGACAATATATTACCGCTCGGTAGCATATTGCCCGTATATGGAAAAGCGCATACGCGCCGGCAACACGGCGCTTCCTTGACTTGGAGGCGTGACCTACAGCGAACCAGCATCTGCGCCCTCGCCCCTCCGCCCCCGCGGCGTCACTGCCGCTGACCGGCCGCCGCGCGACGCGGGCGCCGTCCCGCTCAGCCTCGGGGAGATCGCCGCGGTCGTCGGCGGAACCGTCGCTGGGGGCGACAGCGCCGTGACGGTGACCGCGCCGGCCGTGCTCGACGGCCGGCGGGCCGAACCGGGCGGCCTCTTCGTCGCCCTGGCCGGCGACCGTGCCGACGGCCACGACTACGCCGGCCAGGCCGGGCGGGCCGGGGCGGTGGCCGTGCTCGGCTCCCGGCCGACGCCGCTGCCCACCGTCGTCGTCGAGGACGTGCGGGCGGCGCTGCAAGCGCTGGCCGCGCACGCCGTCGCCCGGCTGCGGGACCGGCTGACCGTCGTCGGGCTGACCGGCTCCCAGGGCAAGACCAGCACCAAGGACCTGCTGACGGCCGTACTCGCGGACGCCGCGCCGACGACCGCCACCATCGGCTCGCTCAACAACGAACTCGGCGTGCCGCTCACCATGCTCCGCGCCGAGCGGGGCACCCGGTACCTCGTCCTGGAGATGGGCGCCCGCCGCATCGGCGACATCGCCGCGCTCACCGGCCTGGTCGCGCCCGACATCGGCGTCGTCCTCAACGTCGGCCAGGCCCACCTCGGCGAGTTCGGCTCGCGCGGGGCCATCGCCAGGACCAAGGGGGAGATGGTGGCGGGGCTGGCGCCCGGCGGGACCGCCGTCCTGAACGCCGACGACCCCCGCGTGACCGCGATGCGCGCGCTCACCGACGGGCCCGTGGTGACCTTCGGGCGGGCCCGGCACGCCGACGTACGCGTACGCGACCTGGCGCTCGACCGGTTCGGGCGGCCGTCCTTCACGCTGCGGACCGCCGACGCCTCGGCGCACGTCGCGCTGCCGCTCATCGGCGCCCACCAGGCGCTCAACGCGTCGGCCGCCGCAGCGGCGGGGCTGGCGGCCGGGGTGCCCCTGGAGGCGGCCGCGGCGGCGCTGGGCACGGCCTCGCTGTCGAGGTGGCGCATGGAGCCGCACCGCCTCGCCGGGGGCGCGACGCTGCTCGACGACTCCTACAACGCCAACCCCGACTCCGCCCGCGCCGCCCTGGACGCGCTGGCGGCGATCGAGGGCGAACGCCGCATCGCCGTCCTCGGCGAAATGCTCGAACTGGGGGAGCGGAGCGCGGCCGAGCACCGCGCGCTCGGCGCGTACGCCGCAGCCCGGGCCGACCTGGTGGTCACGGTCGGCCCGGGCGGCCGCCCGATCGCCGACGGCGCGGGCGTACGAGCGGTGCCGCTGGCCGACAACGCCGCCGCCGCCGACTGGCTGCGCCCCCGCCTCGCCCCCGGCGACGTGATCCTCGTCAAGGCCTCCCGCGGCGCCCGCCTCGACGAGGTCGCCGCCGCCCTCACGTAGCCCGCCGGCCCGCGCCGGACAGCCGCGCACGCCCGCCCCTTGCCCCGGTGCGGGCTCACGACCCCCCGCGCCGCCGAAGGCCCTCGCGGCGCCTCATGTAGAGGTCGAAGGCCCGGTAGGCCAGCGGGCGCAGGGGCAGGTCCCATTCGCCGACGTACCGCACCGCCTGGCCGCCGGCGCCGGCCTTGAACTGGACCAGTCCGACGTGCGGGTCGTCCGCGTCGAGGGTGGGGGTGATGCCGCGCAGGTCGAACACGTCGCAGCCGGCCGCCAGGGAGTCGCGGATCATGGCCCACTGGCAGGCGTTGGAGCCGCGCACCTCGCGCTTGTCGGTGGCGGACGCGCCGTACGCGTACACGGCGTGGGCGCCGACGCGGATCAGGACGGTGGCGGCGGCCAGGCCGCCCCGGTGGCGGGCCAGGTAGAGCCGGACGCGCTCGGGGTCCTCGGCGCTCAGCGCGGCGAACATGGTCTCGAAGTAGTGCAGCGGCCGTGGCGTGAAGCGGTCGCGCTCGGCGGTGTGGACGTACAGCTCGTGAAAGGCCCGCAGGTCCGCGCGGTCCTCGCCGAACGCGACCGCCACGCCCGCCTTGGCGGCCTTCTTGATGTTGCGGCGCCAGAGCTGGTTCATGGCGCCGAGCAGGTCGTCCTCGGTCTTTCCGGCCAGCGGGATCTCGTACTTGAACTGCGGGTGCCCGGCGCCGAAGCCGTCCCGCGGGCTCTGCGGCAGCCAGCCGGCGGCTTCGAGGTACCTGGTCACGTGGGCGCCCACCGGATCGGTCCAGTGGCCGGAGAGATCGGTGAGCCGCGCGCTGCCCGGGTCGGCGATGCCCTCCTTGACCTGGGCGGCGCTCCAGGTGTGCGTACGCACCGGCGGGCCGAGCCGGAGCGCGAACGCGCCGTGGCGCTTGAGGTGGGCCGCCAGCGGATCGAGCCAGCGGCCGAGCTCGCCGGTCCAGTCGATGACCGGGCCCTCGGCCAGGTAGGCCAGCGTGCGGCGGTCGAGCCGGGGCACCGGGCGGTGCAGGACGAGCCCGGCCCCGACCAGCCGCGGGCCGTCGTACCAGCCGAGGGATTCGCAGCGCCACTCGGTCTTGACGCGGCCCCACGCCGGGGTCTGGAGGAAGCTGACGGACCGCTGCCGCCGTACGAACGCCAGGTGCTCGGCGGCGCTGATGGACGCGACCGTCAGGCCCGCGCCCGCGCCCGGGAACGCCGGAGCCTCGGCGGCTGTTCGGAGTGGTTCGCTGTAGGACATGCGGCCAGCCAAGGCAGCGGGGTGTTGCCGGCGCGTATGCGCTTTTCCATACGCTGACGATATGTCCGGACTCGTAGCCTTGGTGCCATGCGTGTGCTGATCGTCGAGGACGAGCCCTATCTGGCCGAGGCCATCCACGACGGCCTGCGCCTGGCCGCGATCGCCTCCGACATCGCGGGGGACGGCGGTACGGCCCTGGAGCTGCTGAGCGTCAACACCTACGACATCGCCGTCCTCGACCGGGACATCCCCGGCCCGTCCGGCGACGAGGTCGCGCGGCACATCGTCGCCTCCGGCAGCGGCATGCCGATCCTCATGCTCACCGCGGCCGACCGCCTCGACGACAAGGCCACCGGGTTCGAGCTCGGCGCCGACGACTACCTCACCAAACCCTTCGAGCTGCGCGAACTCGTCCTGCGGCTCAGGGCGCTCGACCGCAGGCGCGCCCACAGCCGGCCGCCCGTCCGCGAGATCGCCGGCCTGCGCCTCGACCCGTTCCGCCGCGAGGTCTACCGCGACGGCCGCTACGTCGCGCTGACCCGGAAGCAGTTCGCCCTGCTCGAAGTGCTCGTCGCCGCCGACGGGGGCGTCGTCAGCGCCGAAGAGCTGCTGGAACGGGCGTGGGACGAGAACGCCGACCCGTTCACCAACGCCGTGCGCATCACCGTCTCGGCCCTGCGCAAGCGGCTGGGCGAACCCTGGATCATCGCCACCGTGCCCGGCGTCGGCTACCACATCCAGGAAGCGCCGCAGGGCGAGGGAAGCGCGGGACGCGACCGTGGGTAGGCGGCCCGGCCTGAGCGTCCGCGTCAAACTCACCCTCAGCTACGCCGGGTTCCTCATGCTGGCGGGCGTCCTGCTGCTCGGCGCCATCGGCGCGTTCCTCCTCCAGCAGGGGTGGCTGCAGACCAACGAGGAGGGGGCCTGGCGGCGGACCCCGGGCACCGACTTCGTCGTCGGCTTCGCCCCGACCGCGGCGGCCGTACTGCTCTTCCTCCTGGTATTCGGCCTCCTCGGGGGCTGGGTCCTCGCCGGCCGTATGCTCGCCCCGCTCAACCGCATCACCGACGCCACCCGCATGGCCACGGACGGATCGCTCTCCCACCGCATCCGGCTGCCGGGCCGCAGGGACGAGTTCCGCGAGCTCGCCGACGCCTTCGACACGATGCTCGCACGGCTCGAAGCCCACGTCGCCGAGCAGCGGAGGTTCGCCGCCAACGCCTCCCACGAACTGCGCACCCCGCTCGCGATCTCGCAGTCGCTCCTCGACGTGGCCCGCGACGACCCGACCCGGGAGCCCGGCAGACTCGTCGAGCGCCTGCGCGCCGTCAACACGCGCGCCATCGACCTCACCGAGGCGCTGCTCGTGCTCAGCCGCGCCGACCAGCGGTCCTTCACCCGGGAGGACGTCGACCTGTCCCTCCTCGCGGAAGAGGCCACCGAGACGCTGCTCCCGCTCGCCGAGAAGCGCGGCGTCACCATCGAGACGTCCGGCGACATCGCCCTGGCCCACGGGTCGCAGGCGCTCCTGCTGCAACTGACCACGAACCTCGTGCAGAACGCGATCGTCCACAACCTGCCCGAGCGCGGCCTCGTACGGGTGAGCACCGGCGTCCGCCCCGACCGGGCGGTGCTCACCGTCGAGAACACCGGCGAGGCCATCTCCCCCGAGCTGGCCTCGACCCTCACCGAACCCTTCCAGCGCGGCACCAAACGCGTCCACACCGACCAGGCGGGCGTCGGCCTCGGCCTGACCATCATCAAGACCATCACCCACGCCCACGACGGAACGCTCACCCTCACCCCGCGCCCCGCCGGCGGCCTCCGCGTCACCGTGGAACTGCCGCGCGCCCAGGGCGACCGCGCCCGCTGACGAGGGCGCGCCGCGCGCCGCGCCCGGCGACCGCGCCCGCTGACGAGGGCGCGCCGCGCGCCGCGCGTCCGGCCGCCGTACGGTTCCGGGGCGGGCCGTCGCGCGGGATACTGCCACCCAACCGGAGTCTCACCCCGGCCGGTCGTGGTGGGAGGTGCGAAGGGGGCGCGCGATGGCGCGGTGGGAGCGGGACGAACGCCTCGCGCGAGCGTTCCTGGAACTGGCCGACACCCTGACGGAGGGCTTCTACCTGGTCGACTTCCTGCATGTGCTGTCCGACCACATGCTCGCGCTCCTGGACGTGACCGCTGTCGGGGTCGTCATGATCGACGCCCAGGGGCGGCTCGTGGGCGTGACCGCGACCACCCACGCCGCGCAGCAACTGGAAGAGGCCCAGATCGAGTTCGGCGAGGGCCCGTGCCAGGACAGTCGCCGACTGCGGGAGCGGGTCGGCCCCGTCGACCTCACCGAGGACGCGGCCGCCGAACGCTGGCCGCGCTTCACCGAAGCGGCCCGCGCGGCCGGATTCGTCACGGTGGCCGCGCTCCCGCTGCGCCTGCGCGAGGAGGTCATCGGCGCGGTCGACGTCTTCCACGCCCGCCCCGGGGCCCTGCGTCCGGAGAGCCTGCGCCTGGGGCAGGCGCTGACCGATGCCGCGACCATCGGCATCCTGCACCAGCGCCTCTCCCAGGACCAGGCCGAGCGGGTCGGTCAGCTACAGACCGCGCTGAACAGCCGGATCATCATCGAACAGGCCAAAGGCGCCCTCGGGGCCCGTCTGGACATCGCCCCCGACGCGGCCTTCGAGCGCCTGCGCGCCTACGCCCGCGCCCGCGGCACGTCCCTGACCCTGCTGTGCCGACGCGTCGTCGAGGGCCGGGTGCCCGCCGACGAGTTCGTCCCCCCTTGACGGTCCGCAGCACCGGTGACGCTCTCCGCATCCACCGTCCCGCGGCCCACGCCACCGGCGTCCCACCGCACACAGCCAAGGAGTACCCGCGGTGCCCGCAGACGCCCCCGACATTCCCGCACTCCTGGCCGCCGCCACCCGCGCCGGCCACGGTCTGAGCGCGCTCTCGCCCGCCTCCTGCGCGCTCGCGCTCGGCTTCGACGGCCTCACCCTGGGTCTGCTCAACGCCTCCGGCCTCGAACTGGTCTGGTACGACCCCGCGGACACCGCCGGGACCGCCTTCGAAGACCTCCAGTACACCCTCGGCGAGGGGCCCACCCTGGACGCGGCCCGCACCGGTGAACCCGTCCTCGTGGCCGACCTGCGCGACGTGCCCGAGAGCCGCTGGCCCGTCCTGCTGTCGGCCACCCGCCACAAGGCCCCCCGCACCGTCAAAGCCGTCCCCCTGAACCTGGGCGCCGTCCATCTCGGCACCCTGACCGGATACCGCAGCACTCCCGGGCCGCTCACCCGCTCCCAGATGGCCCACCTCCTCGCGCTCGCCGAAGGCGCCACCGCGATCCTCACCACCCCCCAGGGCATCCGCGACATGGGCAGCGACGAGCCGCTGGCCCTGCACCGGGCCATCGTCCACCAGGCCGCCGGCGCCCTCACCGTCCGCCTGGGCCTCTCCGTCGACCAGGCCCTCATCCGCCTGCGCGCCTACGCCTTCACCCACAACCGCCCGCTCCAGGACGTCGCCCACGCCGTCGTCCACCACCACGCCGACCTGGACGCCCCGCTCCCCTGACAGCGGCCGCGAGGCCGCCTTCGTGCCGCGGCGGACGCCGCACGGTCGAGCCGTGCCGCTCGCTGCCTCCCTTTGATCGCTCACAGCGAACAGCCGCTGGGGAACATCAGGAGCCTCATATGCATTGAGTCCACATAGCTCAACTTGCCTGCCGGAGGGAAGATCATGGCTTCGACGTCCACACCGCTCACTCTGCCCGTACTGCCCCTCGACGACGAGGTCGTGCTGCCCGGCATGGTGGTGCCGCTGGATCTCTCGGACAACGACGTACGGGCCGCCGTGGAGGCCGCCCAGGCCGCCGCGCGGTCCAGCGGCGGGAAGCCGCGGGTGCTGCTGGTGCCGCGGGTCGACGGGACGTACGCCGCCGTCGGCACGCTCGGCACCGTGGAGCAGGTCGGCCGGCTCTCCGACGGGGACCCCGGCGCGCTGATCCGCGGCGTGCACCGGGTGCGGATCGGGGCCGGGACGACCGGGCCCGGGGCCGCGCTCTGGGTGGAGGGGGTCCAGATCGAGGAGAGCTCGCCCGACGGGCCCGTGCCCGGGGCCGTCGCCGAGCTGATGAAGGAGTACAAGGCCCTCGCCACCAGTTGGCTCCGCAAGCGCGGCGCCTGGCAGGTCGTGGACCGGGTGCAGCAGATCGACGATGTCTCTCAGCTCGCGGACAACTCCGGATATTCCCCGTTCCTGACCGTTCAGCAGCGCGTCGAGCTGCTGGAGACCGCCGACCCGGTGGCCCGGCTGCGGCTCGCCGTCTCCTGGCTCAGCGACCACCTCGCCGAGCAGGACGTCGCCGAGTCCATCGCCAAGGACGTCCAGGAGGGCGTCGACAAGCAGCAGCGCGAGTTCCTGCTCCGCCGCCAGCTCGAAGCGGTCCGTAAGGAACTGTCCGAGCTCAATGGCGATCCCGAAGACGAGGGTGACGACTACCGGGCCCGCGTCGAGGCCGCCGACCTGCCCGAGGACGTGCGCAAGGCCGCCCTCAAGGAGGCCGACAAGCTGGAGCGGTCCTCCGACCAGAGCCCCGAGGGGTCCTGGATCCGGACCTGGCTGGACACCGTCCTGGAGCTGCCCTGGAACGAGCGCACCGAGGACGCGTACGACATCACCGGCGCGAAGGCCGTCCTGGACGCCGACCACGCCGGGCTGGAGGACGTCAAGGAGCGGATCACCGAGTACCTCGCGGTCCGCAAGCGCCGCGCCGACCGGGGCCTCGGGCTCGTCGGCGGGCGGCGCGGCGGCGCGGTGCTCGCGCTCGTCGGCCCGCCGGGCGTCGGTAAGACCAGCCTCGGCGAGAGTGTCGCCCGCGCCATGGGGCGCAAGTTCGTGCGCGTCGCCCTCGGCGGCGTCCGCGACGAGGCCGAGATCCGCGGCCACCGCCGTACGTACGTGGGCGCGCTGCCCGGCCGGATCGTACGGGCCGTCAAGGAGGCCGGGTCCATGAACCCCGTCATCCTCCTCGACGAGATCGACAAGGTCGGCTCCGACTTCCGGGGCGACCCCGCCGCCGCCCTCCTCGAAGTCCTCGACCCGGCGCAGAACCACACCTTCCGCGACCACTACCTGGAGGTCGAACTCGACCTCTCCGACGTCGTCTTCCTCGCCACCGCCAACGTCCTCGAAGCCATCCCGGAGGCCCTGCTCGACCGCATGGAGCTGGTCCGCCTCGACGGCTACACCGAGGACGAGAAGGTCACCATCGCCCGCGACCACCTGCTGGGACGGCAGTTGGAGCGCGCGGGCCTCGGCGACGACGAGGTGGTGCTGGAGGAGGCGGCGCTGCGCAAGCTCGCCGGCGAGTACACCCGCGAGGCGGGCGTACGGAACCTGGAGCGCTCCATCGCGCGGCTGCTGCGCAAGGTCGCGGCCCAGCACGAACTCGGCGAGCGGGAACTGCCGTTCACCGTCGGCGAGGGGGACCTGCGCGGCCTGATCGGCCGGCCGCACCACACCCCCGAGTCCGCCCAGGACCCGGCCGAGCGGCGCACCGCCGTGCCCGGCGTGGTCACCGGCCTCGCCGTGACCGGCGCGGGCGGCGATGTCCTGTACGTCGAGGCGTCGCTCGCCGACGCCGAGTCCGGCGCCGCGGGGCTGACGCTGACCGGGCAGCTCGGCGACGTCATGAAGGAGTCCGCGCAGATCGCGCTCTCCTTCCTGCGCTCGCACGGCGCCGAACTGGAGCTGCCCGTCGGCGACCTGAAGGAGCGCGGCGTCCACCTGCACGTGCCGGCGGGGGCGGTGCCGAAGGACGGGCCGAGCGCGGGCGTCACCATGACCACCGCGCTGGCCTCGCTGCTCTCCGGCCGCCAGGTCCGCCCGGACGTGGCCATGACCGGCGAGGTGTCGCTGACCGGCCGGGTCCTGCCCATCGGCGGCGTCAAGCAGAAGCTGCTCGCCGCGCACCGGGCCGGCATCACCACGGTGGTCATCCCCAAGCGCAATGAGCCGGACCTCGACGACGTGCCCGCCGAGATCCTCGACCGGCTCGACGTGCACCCGGTCTCGGACGTCCGCCAGGTCCTGGAGCTCGCGCTCCAGCCCGCCGCGGCCGCCGTGCCGGGCGTGGAGGCCCCGGTCGCGGCGTGACGGACGCGCCCGGGCCGCCTCCCGGCGGAACCGGCCCCTCCACCCAGGTCGCCCAGGCGACTCGGGGGAGGGGCCGGTTCCGTATGGGTGCGGCGGTTCTCCGCCAGGGACTGCCCGGCCCTCGCGCGTACGGCCCGCCCGGCCCTTGCCCGTACGGTACGGGCCGTACGCGCCGCCGCCCGCCCGCGGACCGTGTCAGTGAGCCGGCGTCAGCTCCCGCTGCCCCTCCTGCACCTCCTGGTTTTCCTGACCCTCGCGCCCCTGCTCGCGCTCCTGCTCCGCCTCAGCCAGGCGCCGCAGCTCCTTCTTGTCCGGCTTCCCGGCGTCCGTCAGCGGCAGCGTGGCCATGAAGGAGATGCGCGCCGGTTCGTACATCGCGCCGCGCTGCTCGCGCACCATGTCCCGCAGTTCCCGCTCGGCGGCGGCCCCGTCGAATCCGGCGGCCCCCTCGGTTTCGCTACCCGGCGCCGGTACCACCACGGCGTGTACGCGCTCCATGCGGTCGGCGTCCCGGACGCCGAAGACGGCGCTCTGCAGGACGCGGGGGTGCGAGTTGAGCAGATCCTCCAGCTCGGTCGTGTACACGTGGCCGCCGACCACGACGATCATGTCCTTGAGCCGGTCGACGATGGTCAGGTACCCGTCGGCGTCGAGGAATCCGATGTCGCCGGTGTGCAGCCAGCCGTCCCGCAGCACCTCCGCCGTCAGCTCGGGCTGCTTCCAGTAGCCCGCCATGATGTGGGCGGAGCGGACGCAGACCTCGCCGTGTTCGCCGTGCGGCAGGTCGCGGCCCGACTCGTCGCGGATGGCGACCTCGACATCGGGCAGGACCCTCCCGGCGGAGCGCAGCCGGTCCGGGCGGTCGGGGTCGTGGTCCTCGGCGGTGAGCACGCTGATGCCGCCGGCCTCGTTCTGGCCGTAGCCCTGGACCAGCACCGGGCCGAACCGCCGGATGGCGTCGGCGATCCGGGCGGGGGAGGACTGGCAGCCGCCGTAGACGAGGTTGCGCAGGCTGGAGGTGTCGGTGTGCGCGGCGTCCGGGTGGTCCATCATCCGGTAGAGCAGCGGCGGCAGCGTGAACATCTGCGTGATCCGCTCGCGCTCGATGGTCGCGAGTACGGCCGCGGGGTCGAAGTCGTCGTGCAGCACCACGGTGCCGCCGCCGGTCAGGGTGGCGTCGGCCATCATGCCCGCGGCGTGCGCGAGGGTGGTGCACACCAACTGCCGGTGGGCGCTCTCCAGGTCCAGCGTCGAGTGGCGGAACCAGCGGCCCTGCCCGTAGGTGGTGCAGATGCCCTTGGGGTGGCCGGTGGTGCCGCCGGTGTGGCGGATGACGGCGACATCCTCGGGGCGCGCCTGGCTGGGGAAGGGGTCGGCGGGCTGGTCGGCCGCCAGCTCCAGCAGGTCGGCGCCCGGTGCCGCCGCGCCCGCCGGCGTCGCCGGCTCCGTCGCCACCGGGCCGAGTGTCAGCACCGCTTCCACCGGGGCCTGGGCGACGACGGCCGCCGCCCGCTCGGCGAGGCGCGGGTCGACTATCAGGGCGCGGGTCTCGACGTCGCGCACGATGGCGGCCTGGGACTCGGCGGAGAGCTTGTTGTAGAGGTGGTTGACGCGGCAGCCGAGCAGGCCGGCGGCGTAGCGGGCGGCCACGGTCTCCGGGAGGTTGCCGCTGAGCAGCGTCACGGTCTGGCCGCGGGTCACGCCCAGGGCCGCCAGCGCTCGCGCCATGCGGTGCACGAGGCCGGTCAACTCCCCGGCGCTGATGCGCCGTTCGTCGTGGACGAGGGCCTCGCGCTCGGGCGCGTCGGTCAGTGCTTCAAGGATGTCCTCCACGTAGCTGCGGAATGTGGGGGCGGTGTTGGACATTGAGTGTTCCTCCTGTGGCCGGGGCGCGCGTGAGCGCGGTCCGGCGGTGTGAACGGCTCGGTGCGTGGGGTGCTTTGCCAAACTTTTAGTTGCCGAAGGCAACCAAAATCATGGTATCCACAACCACGCTCCGACTCCAAGTCGGCACATGTGTCCGATAACTGACCCCAACCCACCCCGCCCCATTGATAGTCCGACACATCACGGGTTGCATATCGCTGCCCAAAGATGTTCCGGCGGTCAGGCACGTACGGGAGGGGAACCTTGCGTAAGTCCAGAGCACGTACAGGAAGATCGAGAGCCGGCGGGGCCGGCGGCATGACCGGGGTGGCGGCGCTCATCGGCGCCGCCGCTCTCGTCGTCACCGCGGCCCCCGCCCAGGCCGACACCCCGCGACAGGCGCCCGGGACCGAGGTGATCCCCGGTACGGGCACCGAGACCCCGGCCCTGGTGTCCGGCATCCACGAGGCCGCCGACGGCTCCGGCAGCGCGGCCGACGCGGCCCGCGGCCACCTCGCCGGCAAGGAGAGCCGCTACCGCATCGCCGACCCGCGGCGCGACCTCGCGCCCGCCCAGTCGGTGCGCAGCGGCGCGGACGAGACCGTACGGCTCCAGCAGAAGCACCGCGGCATCGACGTGCTCGGCGGCCAGTACGTCGTGCGCATGGAGCACAAGGGCGGCAAGCGGACCGTCACCGGCACCTCCGGCAAGTACTTCACCGGGCTGAAGGTCGACACGAAGGCGGCCGTCTCCGAGCGGGTCGCCGTCCAGCGGGCCGTCACCGCGACGGCCCGTGAACTCGGCGGCGCCAAGCTGGACAAGAGCGACGTCACACCGGCCGAGGGGGCGCGTACCGCGTCGGCCAAGGCGCTGACCGGCACGTCCCACGGGCTGGTCGTGCTGCCCAAGGGCGAGGGGCTGCTCGCGCACCACGTCACCGTACGGGGTACGAATCCGGCCACCGGCGAACCGGTTCAGCGCGAGGTTTATGTCGACGCGAAGGCCGGATTCCCGCTCCTCCAGTACAGCAGCATCAAGACGTTCGGCGCACCGACGGCCAAAACCGCCGAATCACCCAAGATGGCCGAAGCGCGAGGAAGCGGGGCGAAGGGCGCGATGCGGCGGGCCGCCGCCGACGACTTCCCCGGCACCACCGGTTCCGGCGTCAAGTACGACGGCAACACCGTCCCGCTCCAGCTCTACAAGGACGCCGCCCGGGGCGAGTACACGATGAACGACTACTCGCGGATGTGGGGCACCAGCAAGAACCTGATCTCCACCTGGGACGCGCGCGGCGTCGACGTCAGCGAGGCGTCCGGGCAGTGGCCCGCCGGCATCAAGGAGTTCGGCTCGCCGACGCCGGCCTTCGGCAAGGACGCCACCGAGGCCGGCGCCGTCGACGCGCACTGGGCGGCGGGCAAGGTCTACGACTACTACAAGAAGGTGCACGGCCGGGACAGCCTCGACGGGCGCGGCGGCACCATCAACTCCCTGGTCGGCGTCACCTTCTACGGCATGCCGTACGTCAACGCCTTCTGGGACGGCACCAAGATGGTGTACGGCTCGGGCGACGCCGAGTACCGGACGCTCTCCGCCGATCTCGACGTGGTCGGCCACGAGATGACGCACGGCGTCGTCGAGAACAGCGCCAACCTCGTCTACGCGGGGCAGTCCGGCGCGCTCAACGAGGGCATAGCCGACTACTTCGGCAACGCCATCGACACGGACGCGGCCGGCATGGCGATGGACGACCCGGACTCGGGGCTGCTGGGCGAGAACCTGTGCCGCACCAAGGCCCCGCGCGAGTGCGCCCTCCGCGACCTCAACGACGGCCACACCACGTCCAAGAACTTCCTGGGCGCCGGCTTCGGCACCGACAACGGCGGCGTGCACCTCAACTCGACGATCTTCTCCGGCGCGCTGTGGGACATCCGCGAGGACCTCGGCCGCACCCTCGCCGACAAGATCGTCTACAAGGCGCTGACCGCGTACATGACCCCGCTCGACGGCTTCACCGACGGCCGCAACGCCGTCCTCGCCGCCGCCAAGGACCTGGGCGTCACGGCGAAGCAACTGAACACCGTCAAGCGGTCGTTCACCGCCCACGGCATCGTGCCCGGCTGGGAGAACGCGCTGGGCGTCGACTCCGACCAGCTCTTCGGCAAGCTCAACACCGCCGGTACGGGCGTGGGCGCGGGCGGCGGCTGGTGGACCGCCGCCAAGTCGAACGACGACGGCTCCGAGCCGTACTCGATCTACGCGGGCCGCACCGACGGCACCGGCCACCCCAAGCTCATCAGCCCCAACGACGGGCGCTTCCACGTCAACCCGGCGACCGACGGCAAGACCGTGGTCTGGGCGGCCTACGGGAAGACCGATGTGGACATCGTGTCCCGGCCGCTGGCCGGCGGCCCGATCAAGAAGCTCTACACCAGCACCGGCGGCGACGTCTCCGGCATGCGCGTCGAGGGCGGCGTGGTGACCTTCGAGTCGATCGACCTGTCCGGCGGCCGGCACGTCGGCTACCTCAAGTCCGGCGACCGGGAGCCGACCTGGGTGGACGGCGGCACGTCCAAGATCAGCACCGCGCTCCCGTCGATCCACGGCGGCAAGATCGCGTACGCCAAGCTCTACCCGCAGGGCGGCACGTACAAGCTGGGCACCGAGGTGCTCGACCTGAAGACCGGCAAGGCCACGCTCATGGGGCAGCTCGGCGAGCCCCAGGGCATCGGCCAGACCGGCATCAACGGCTCCGGCGTCTACTGGCTGGTGGACGAGGTGATCACCGACCAGGGGCAGATGGCGGTGCGCCGCGCGAACCACGACGGCACCGGCGCGGCGGACCTCAGCAAGGAGACGGGCGCGGACGCGCTCTTCCCCCTCGACCTGACGGTCTCCGAGGAGGCGGTGACGGTCAACACGGAGCTGCCCGACCCGGAGTACCACAACGAGTCGCTGCCCAAGCTGTGGCAGTTCTCGCTGGACGGCAAGGCGAAGAACCGGGTCTCGTGCAACCGCGGCGAGCAGATCGCGCCCGCGGCGGCCGACGGCAAGCAGGTGGTGTGGATCGACGGCACCACCGGCTACACCGACCTGGTCACACGCTCCCGCCCGGCGGGCCTGTGCGGCTGACGCGCCGGCCGGACGAGACCGTACGTACGTGAGCTGACCGATCGGAACGAGCGAGCGGGCCCCCGGCACCGATGCCCGGGGGCCCGCCCTTGTGTGTACGGACGCGTCCGCCCGTACACACGTCGGTGGGGGCCGTGCCTGCGATGCCGACGGCCCGTCAGCCGTTGGCGAGCGCCTGGAGCCGGTCGTACGCGCCGTTGAAGACACTGTGGTCGCCGACGGTCGGGCCCGTCGAGGTGTACTGCCACATCGTGTGGAAGCCCCAGCCGGCGGGGAGTTCGCCGACCGAGGAGCTGTAGCGGGGGATCCACAGCGGGTTGGTGGCGCCGAAGCCCGCGTAGTTGCCGGTGCACGCCTTCCACCAGCTCGTCGAGGTGTAGATCACCGGGTCCCGGCCGGTCTTGGCCCGGTAGGCGGTGAAGAAGTCGCGGACCCAACCGACCATGGCGCTCGGGCTCTTGCCGTAGCAGGCCGCGCCGTACGGGTTGTACTCCATGTCGAGCGCGCCCGGCAGCGTCTTGCCGTCCCGCGACCAGCCGCCGCCGTGGGCGAGGAAGTGGGCGGCCTGGGCGGCGCCGGAGGAGGTGTCGGGGGTCGCGAAGTGGTACGCGCCGCGGATCATGCCGACGTTGTACGAGCCGTTGTACTGCTGCGCGAAGTACGGGTTGGTGTAGCCGGTGGACTCGGTCGCCTTCACATAGGCCCAGCGGACGCCGCTGTTCCACAGCGTCTGCCAGTTGACGTTGCCGTTGTGGCTGGAGACGTCCACGCCCTCCACGGAGGCGGTCAGCCGGGGGCGCGGATGGGCGCCCTGGCCGGCGCGCGCGTGGGGCTCGTGGGAGGGGAGGGTCGAGCCCATCCAGTCGCGGTCCGGGTGGGCGGGCTCGGAGCGGTCCGCTTTGGAGGTGTGACCGGTGCGGTTCGCGGCGGGATCGGGGCGGTCCGCGGCGGCGGCCGTGGCGGGCAGCGCCAGCAGGGAGAGCAGGAGGACGAGGGCGGAGCAGAGGGGGACGAGGGCGGAGGGGCGGCCGGCCGGCGCGCGGAGTCCGCGGCGGACCGGACCGGATCTGTGCTCGGGCATGCATGCCTCCGAGGGACCTAGTGGGGTATGTCCTCATACATCATGACTTATTCCCGCTCCTTGTCGATGGAGAAACCACGAATTGGAGTGGCCATGACATGTCAGACGCTACGTCCGGAGCCGGTGCGGCGATAGAGGGGCCGGGTGCTGCCGTTGGTCTAATCCTGCGAAATACTGGCCAAGCTGCGGCGATACGGCCGCGGAGAGCGGAAAGTTTCCGAGCCGAAGAGCTGGAGAGGGCGCTGACGTGCACAACACCGGGACCCCGCCGCCCGCCGGGGGCGGCGACGACCGCACCGTGGCCGGATCCATGCAGGACCGCGCGTTCCTCGCCCTGGAACGCGAGTTGGCGGTCTTCCTGCGTCGGGCCCGCGCCTCGTCGGGCGAGATGGCGCGCGCGGTCCACCCCGAACTGGAGGCCGCGGCCTACGGGCTCCTGGTCCGGCTGGAGGAGTGCGGCCCGCAGCGCGCCACCGACCTCGCCGCCTACTTCGGCGTCGGCAAGGCCACCATGAGCCGCCAACTGCGCGCCCTGGACGAGCTGGGCCTGGTCACCCGCGCCCCCGACCCGGCCGACGGCCGCGCCTCGCTCCTCTCCCTCACCGACGAGGGCCGCGCCCGCTTCACGCGCGTACGGGACGCCCGCCGCGCGCAGTACGTGCACCGGCTCGCCGACTGGGACCGCGGGGAGATCGCCGAACTGGCCCGGCTGCTCCACCAGTTCAACGCCCGCGCGGAAGCCTGAAGCGGCATCAAGGTACTGGCGGAAGCCTGAAGCGGCTTCAAGGCCCCGGCGGAAGCCTGACCCGGCTCCAAGGCCGCGCGGACGCCTGAAGCGGCTTCAAAGCCCCGGCGGAAGCCTGACCCGGCTCCAAGGCCGCGCGGAAGCCTGAACGGCTTTCTGGAGCACTGGCGGAAGCCTGACCCGGCTGTGACGCCCGCGCGGGCGCCCGATCCGCCGCCGCTGGAAGCGCCGCCCCGCGCGGCCGGCCGGTCAGGGCTCGACGAAGGCGGCGGCCGCGTCGTCGTGGCGCTTCCAGCGGCGGAACGCCCCGCCGTCCGGATCGGCGGCCTCCACCGCGCGCACCCGGTCGATCAGCGCGTCGGGCCCCTCCTTGCGCAGCACCCCCACGCAGTCCTGCCAGCTCCCCTCCCCGAACATCTCCACCCAGCGCGCCGCCCCGTCGGTGAGCGCGGCCAGCGCCCGTACGTCCGTACGCGGCGTCGTCCCCGTGACCGCGCGGGCGACCACGGCGGGGTCGGCCGCGGCGGTGAAGAAGCCGCCCTCGGCGTTGCGCTGCCCGTCCGTCACCGGGCCGAGCGCGGCCAGCGCCTCGATGCGGCCGTCGAGGACCGGGGTCACCGAGCCGTCCTGGTGCTCGATCAGCAGCGCGGAATCGGACAGAACGAGATGTTCGACGCGTTCCTCGTCCCAGCGCGCGGCGACGACGGTCGCCTGCGGGGTGCGAACGTGAGAAAGGTCACAGCTCTCGTGGTGGGCCGCGGCGGTGCGCGCGATGGCCTCGGCCAGGCACGCGGCGAGCGTCAGTTCCCGGCGCGCGGCGCACAGTTCGAGCAGCGCCCCGCCCAGCCGGGACGTGAACCAGGGGACGCCGTGCGTGCAGCCGGTGTCGGCCGGGGGCGGCGTCACGCCGTCCAGCAGGACCAGTACTCCACCGTGTCCACCCGCGGGCAGCGCCACCGACACGAAGTCCTCGTTGGGGCGTTGGGGATCTCCGGGCCGGGTGGCGAGTTCGATGCGCATCCGGCCAGTCTGCCGGAGGCCCCGCGGCGCCGCGCGGCGCGGGTCGCGCGGGGGACGGAGCCGATGGTCAAGACCTGATCGATATTCACTCCTTGGAGTGGCTGGGTCGGCGATGAGCACCCGCCCCCGATCCGGGCTGAAAGGGTCAAAAGTCGAAATCGGCACCAGGGGTGGTCCGCGCCGTTGACCGAACCGTCGTCACCTCCTGGCACCACATAGGGACAGGCGAGCGAGGATTGTGAGCACCGGTGCGGAAAAAGCGGCCTCGGGGCGGTACACACGAGCAGCAGGCGACGGTCGCGCGGCGGCGCACCACTCGCGTACGCAACCGGCTGGCCGGCTCCGCCGCGGTCGTGGCCCTCGCCGTGCTCGGCGCGGGCGCCCCCGGCGTACTCGGCGAGGCCGACGACCTCCACGAGGCACAGCGCCTCGTCGACCTCGCCAAGGCCAACAGAGGCGCCGTCGCCCTCGCGCACTCCCTGGCCGACGAGCGCGACGCGATGACCCGGTTCGTCGCCGCGGGCCGCGCCACCGGCACCGGCGGCGTCACCGAGAGCCAGCGCGCCCGTGTGGACCGCCAGATCGCCGAGTACCGCGGCCAGGCCCCGTCGCCCGTACGCGCCCTGCTCGACGCCCTCCCCAAGACCCGCCAGCAGGCCCTCACCGGCACCGGCAAGGCCGTCGACACCTTCGACGCCTACACCAAGACCGTCCAGGCCCTGCACGGCGTCGCCGACACCCTCGCCCACCGGCTGCCGGCCCGCGCCGGCACCGGCTCCGCCGCCGCCCTGCCGCCGCTCGGCCGGGCCGTCGAAGAGGCCTCGGCCACCCGCGGGCTGCTGCTCGGCGCGCTCTCCTCGCGCGGCTCCACGCAGTCCGCGCTGACCGCCACCGCCCAGGGCACGGAGCTGCGCGAGAAGACCGCGCTCGCCGACTTCGAACAGCTCGCGCCGCCCGCCGCCCGCGACTCCTACAGCGCCACCGTCAACGGCCCCGACGTCACCACCGCCGAGAACTACCTCACCCGCCTCACCGCCCGCCCCGAACTCTCCACGGCCGACCGCGACCTCCCCGAGGACGGCGTCGACTCCGCCCTCACCGCCCGCATCGACCGGATGCGCGGCGTCGAGTCGGCCCTCGCCGGCGACGAGATCACCCGGCTGGAGAAGCTGCGGAACAGCGACGTCACCGCCCTGGAGCTGGCCGCCGCGCTGCTCGCCCTCTGCCTCCTCGTCGCCGTCGGCGCCGCCGCCCAGGCCGCCCGCTCCATGACCCGCCCGCTCGCCGCCCTGCGCCTCGGCGCCCGGCGCCTGGCCGCCGACCCGGCCGGCGAGCCGATCGCCCCGACGGGGCGCGACGACGAGTTCGCCGAGGTCGTACGGTCCGTCAACGCACTCCACGAGACGGCCGCGAACCAGCGGGAGCGCATCACCCAACTGGCGGGCGAGCGGACCCGGCTCATCGGCGCCCGCCAGGCCCTCGCCGACGAACGCGAGGCGCTCCAGGCCCAGCAGGCGCGGCTGCGCGGACGTATCGACGCGCTCACCGGCACCGTGCACGGCACCTACGTCAACCTCTCGCTGCGCACCCTCGGCCTCGTCGAACGGCAGTTGACCGTCATCGAGTCCATGGAGGCGAACGAACAGGACCCCGAGCGCCTGGAAACCCTCTTCAAGCTCGACCACCTCGCCACCCGCATGCGCCGCCACAGCGAGAACCTGCTGGTCCTGGCGGGCGCGGAACACGGCTCCGGGCACGCCGGGACCGTACCCCTGCTGGACGTGCTGCGCGCCGCCATCAGCGAGACCGAGAAGTACGAACGGGTGGAGATCCAGGCCCTGCCGCCGCACGCGCAGGTCGCCGGCTTCGCGGCGGACGACGCCAGCCACCTGGTCGCGGAGCTGCTGGAGAACGCGACGGGGTTCTCGCCGCCCGACGCGCGCGTACAGCTCTCCGGCTGGCTGCTGGAGAGCGGCGACGTCATGCTCTCCGTCCAGGACGAGGGCATCGGCGTGCCGGGCGACCGGCTCGCCGCGATCAACGCTCTGCTGGCCGCCCCGGACCCGCAGGAGGCGCACGCCGCGGACGGCGAGCGGACGCTGGGCCTCGGGCTCTACGTGGTGGCGCGGCTCGCCTCCCGGCTCGGCGTGCGGGTGCAGCTACGGGCGCAGCAGCAGGGCGGCACGACCGCCGTCGTCGTCCTCCCGAACACCCTCCTGCCCACCGGGCCCTCCGGCCTGGGCCCGGCACCGGTCGTGCCGGGCGGCGCCGGGGCCCCCGCCTTCCAGCTCCCCGGCTCGATAGCGGAGGCGAACTCCAACACGCTCCCGGTCAATACGTCGCGTACTTCGCCCCCCGAACCGGCGACGGTGCCGAGGCAGCACCCCGGCCCGGGAGCCGACCCCCTCAGCGACCCCCTCATCGACGCGGCTGAACGCACCATCCAGCTCGCCGCCATCCCCGACCCGCAGCGAAAACAACAGGAGCAACGGGAACGAGACCAGGAACGAGACCAGGAACAAGACCAGGAACAAGACCAGGACCAGGAACGGGAACAGCAGCCGACCGGCCGACACGCCCGGCGGTCCGGCGAGGCCGCCTCCGGCACGGAAACCACCCCACCGGACGCGTCCGAACGGCCCGTACGACCCAAGCCGAACGGCCCCGCCGGGGTCGTGCCGCCACCCGTGACCGGCCTGCTCGCGAGCGCGTACCCGCCCGCCGCCGACGAGCACGCCCGGCCCGCGGCCGACCCGCCGCACCCCGCCGGAACGGCCCGGCACCGCCCCGCCGACCCGTCGGCCGACGGGGCCGACGAGGTCGACCGGACGGATGAACGGACCACGGACAGCGGCCTGCCCAAGCGCACCCCGCGGGTGATCACGCTGCCCGGCTCCGCGCCACGTCAGCGCCGGGGGATCGACGCGGAGGCGCTGCGCCGCCAGCTCGGCGGCTTCCAGCAGGGGGCCCGGGAAGGCCGGCTGGCCGCCGAGGCGGAGATCACGGCGGGGATCACCATGCGGAACACTGACCATCAGCAAGCGGGGGCGCTGGACGAGGCTGGCACTGCCGAGGAGGCACGCGATTGAATGCGCCGAGTACGTACGGGCTGAGCACCGAGGCCCGTAACCTGCACTGGCTGCTGGACAACCTGGTCGAAGAGGTGCCGGGCGTACGGTCGGTGACCGTCGTCTCCTCGGACGGCCTGATGCTCCTCTCCTCCGACCCGGAGCAGAACGCGGCCGCGGCCGCCGGCCCGGCGGCGCACGACGGGCCGCGCGGCTCCAGCGCGGATCTCGCCACCATCGTCTCGGGCCTCGGCAGCCTGACGACGGGCGCCGCCAAGCTCATGGAGGCCGGGATCGTCAAACAGACGATGGTGGCCATGGACGAGGGCAGCCTGTTCGTCATGGCGATCAGCGACGGTTCGCTGCTCGGCGTGCAGGCCGCCCCGGACTGCGACATGAGCGTCGTCGCGTACCACATGGCGCTCTTCGTCGGCCGGGCGGGTCATGTCCTCACCCCCGAACTCCGCAGCGAGCTGCGGAAGTCGATGGAGCCAAGGCAGGCAGAACAGTGACCTCCGCACACCGACTGCCCGCCCGCGGCTCGGGCCGGAGGCCCGGGCGCGTCCGCCCGTACTCGCTCACCGGCGGACGGACCCGCTTCGGACACGTCCTGCTCGTCGAGACCTTCGTGGCGGCGCTGGACGCCCCCGAGGAGCGGCGGGAGCTGGAATCCGGCGGCCTGGGCTCACGGGTCATGCCCGAGATGCGGGCCATCGTCGAGCTCTGCCGCCGGATGCGGTCGGTCGCCGAGATCTCCGCGCTGCTCAAGATGCCGCTCGGCGTCGTGCGCGTGCTCGTCAGCGACCTGGCCGACCAAGGAAAGATCCGCGTCTACGGCACCGGGCACGGCACCGGCCAGCCCGACCGCGCGCTGCTGGAAAGGGTGTTGAGTGGACTTCGCAGACTCTGACACGGTGATGGCCTCGCCGGCCGCCGAGGAGGGGTTGCAGAGCTGGCAGACCGACCGGAGCCGGGCGCCGATCGCCACGAAGATAGTGGTGGCCGGCGGTTTCGGCGTCGGCAAGACGACGTTCGTGGGCACGGTCTCGGAGATCACCCCGCTGACCACCGAGGCCGTGATGACCACGGCCAGTGAGGAGCTCGACGACCTCGCGGCGACGCCGGAGAAGACCACGACCACGGTCGCCATGGACTTCGGCCGGATCACGCTCGACTCCGACCTCGTGCTCTATCTCTTCGGCACGCCCGGCCAGAAGCGCTACTGGTTCATGTGGGACGACCTGGTGCGCGGCGCGATCGGCGCGGTGGTCATGGCCGACACCCGGCGGCTGGCGGACTGCTTCCCGGCGCTCGACTACTTCGAGAGCTACGGGCTGCCGTACATCGTCGCGGTCAACCACTTCGAGGGCACGACCCGCTATGAGGAGGAGGACGTGCGCGACGCGCTCTCCGTACCGCCGCGCGTACCCGTGGTGATCATGGACGCGCGCAGACGTATCACGGTGGTCGAATCCCTGCTGGCCATGGTCGGCCACGCGTACGACTCCACCCCCGAATAAGAGCTGGAGAACCATGCGGAAGATACTCGTCGTAGGAGCCGGTCAGTCCGGCCTCCAGTTGGCCCTCGGTCTGCAGTCGCAGGGCTACGAGGTCACCCTGATGTCCAACCGCACCGCCGACGAGGTCCGCGCCGGCCGGGTCATGTCCACCCAGTGCATGTTCGACACGGCGCTCCAGCACGAGCGCGACCTCCAGATCAACTTCTGGGAGAGCCAGGCCCCCCGCATCCAGGGGCTCGGCGTCTCCGTCGCGGCCCCCGACTCCTCGCGCGCCGTCGACTGGGTCGGCATGCTGGACGGCTACGCGCAGTCGGTCGACCAGCGGATCAAGATGGCCGGCTGGATGGAGACGTTCGCGCAGCGCGGCGGGCAGCTCGTCATCCACGGGGCGGCCGTTTCCGACCTCGACTTCTTCGCCCGCCGCTACGACCTGGTGCTGGTCTCCGCGGGCAAGGGCGAGCTGGTGTCGATGTTCGGCCGGGACGCGGCGCGCTCCCCGTACACCGCGCCGCAGCGGGCGCTGGCCGTCGCCTATGTGCACGGCATGGGGCCGCGCCCCGAGCACCCGGACTTCGACGCGGTCCGCTGCAATCTGGTGCCCGGGGTCGGCGAGCTGTTCGTCATGCCGACGCTCACCAACTCCGGCCGGGCCGACATCCTCTTCTGGGAGGGCTTGCCCGGCGGCCCGCTCGATGTCTTCCAGGGCATGAAGGACCCCAACGAACACCTCGCGGTCACCTTGGAGCTGCTGGAGCGGTACCTCCCCTGGGAGTACGCGCGCTCCACCAAGGTGGAGCTGACCGACGCCAACGGCACGCTGGCCGGGCGCTACACCCCGACCGTCCGCGACCCCGTCGGGCGGCTGCCCGGCGGCGGCCTGGTGCTCGGCGTCGGGGACGTGGTCGTGGCCAACGACCCGATCACCGGGCAGGGCTCCAACTCGGCGTCCAAGTGCGCGGCCTCGTACCTCGCCTCGATCGTCGAGCGCGGCGAGGAGCCCTTCGACGAGCAGTGGATGCGGGAGACGTTCGACCGCTACTGGCGGACCGCCCAGCACGTCACCAAGTGGACCAACGCGATGCTGGCCCCGCCGCCGGAGCACGTCCTGAACATCATCGGCGCGGCCGGCCAGTTCCAGCCGATAGCGGACCGGTTCGCCAACGGCTTCGACGACCCGTCGGACTTCGAGAACTTCTTCTACGACCCGGCCAAGGCCGAGGCGTATCTCGGCGAGGTCGCGGCCCGGGTCTGACCCCGGGCGGGCGCAAGGGGTGCGGTCTGCCACGGCCGCACCCCTTCGCCGTACCGCCGCGCGGTCAGGGATATGACACAGGCTCTCAGCTCTTCGGCGCCCCGGCGGAGCCGTAGCCGGTGTCCGAGCCGGCCGCCGCGCCCGCGGGCAGCCGCGGCGGCTTGTAGTCCTTCACCGGCTCCTTGCCCTGGTCCGGGCGGACGGCCCCGAGCAGCGGGTTCGCCGCTATGGGCGACACCTTCACCTTCGCGCCGGGCCGCGGCGCCTGCACCACCAGGCCGTCCCCTGTGTAGAGGGCGACGTGGGTGGCCCCCTTGAAGTAGACGACCAGGTCGCCGGGGCGCAGTTGGTTGAGGGGCACCCGCGGCAGGGTCTTCCACTGCTCCTGGCTGGTGCGCGGGATCGGGTCGCCCGCGTGCGCCCACGCCTGGGAGGTGAGGCCCGAGCAGTCGAAGGAGTCCGGCCCGGTGGCGCCCCAGACGTAGGGCTTGCCGAGCTGCTTGAAGGCGTACGCGACGGCGGCCTCGCCGTCCTTGGAGGGGGCCCGCGATCCGCTCAGCGCGCCGCTCGCCAGCAGCTTGTCCTGGGCCTCGCCGACGTCCCGCTGTTCCAGCCGCTGGAGCTCGGCGAGCTGATCGCCGGTCAGCGACGCCAGCATCTTCTCGACCTCGGCGAGCCGCTGCTTGACGGTGTCGCGCTGCTTCTTCTGGGTGGCCGCGAGGGATTCCTGCACGTCGAGGGCGGCCAGCGCGTCGGTCGCGAGCTGGTCGGCCTGCTGTTCGCCGCCGGTGAGCCGCTTGATCAGCGCGGCCCGCCGGTCGGCCTCGCGCTTGAGCTGGTGGCCCTGGTCCAGGGCCTCCTGCGGGTCGCGGCTGAGCAGGAACCGTACGTACGGGGAGAGGGCGCCGGTGCCGCCGCGGTACTGCTCGCGGGCGAGCCGTCCGGCGTCGTTCCTGCTGTTGGCGAGCGCGACCCGGACGTCGGCCAGCTCGGTGTTGAGCTGGTCGACGCGGGCCCGCTGCTTCTTCAGCTTCTCCTCGGTCCCGTTGTATGTCTCGGTGGCCTCCTCGGCCTTCTGATACAGCGTCTGGAGCTGGGTGAGGAGCTCGCTGACCGGGACGTCCGGGGGGTCCTTCGGTGACGCGAAGGCCATGGGCGCGGGCAGTGCGAACGCCGCCGTGGCGACCACCGCCGCCGTGCACACCGACCGTACGAACCGTCCGGACACGATTACCTCCATGAGTGGCCCAGATCAATGGCCTAGATCATTTGGCCCAGGAAGGGATCGTGCCATGACCAATGCTATTAACGGCAGTGGTACGGGCGATTCCGCCCCACCTCGCCACTGAATGGCCGCCTTCGCGTCACCTGACCGGCGGGGGCCCTGGGACGCTAGCGCCGGTAGTAGGCGTCGAAATTCTTGGAGAACTCCCGCTTGTTGAAGGAGTCCCAATTCACCGACCAGGCCATCAGCCCGCGCAGCGCGGGCCAGGTGCCGTGGGTGGCGTAGCCGCCGCACGAGGTCTTCTTCGTCAGGCAGTCGAGGGCTTTGTTCACCTCGCCGGGCGTGGTGTGGCCGTTGCCCGCGGTGGGGCTCGCGGGCAGGCCGATGGCGACCTGGGAGGGCTTCAGGGCGGGGAAGACGTTGTTCTTGTCGCCCGCGACGGGGAAGCCGGTGAGCAGCATGTCCGTCATGGCGATGTGGAAGTCCGCGCCGCCCATCGAGTGGTACTGGTTGTCGAGCCCGGTGATCGGGCCCGAGTTGTAGTCCTGTACGTGCAGCAGGGTGAGGTCGTCGCGCAGGGCGTGGATGACCGGCAGGTACGCGCCCGCGCGCGGGTCCTGCCCGCCCCACTTGCCCGAGCCGTAGTACTGGTAGCCGAGCTGCACGAAGAAGGTCTCCGGCGCCATGGTGAGCGTGAAGCCGGCGCCGTACTTCGCCTTCAGGGTCTTGACCGCCGAGATCAGGTTCACGATGACGGGGGTCTTGGGGTTCTTGAAGTCGGTGTCGCCGGTGTTCAGGGAGAGCGAGTGGCCCTCGAAGTCGATGTCCAGGCCGTCGAGCCCGTACCGGTCGATGATCGCGCCGACGGACCTGACGAACGCGTCGCGGGCGGCGGTGGTGGTCAGCCGCACCTGGCCGTTCTGGCCGCCGATGGAGATGAGGACCTTCTTGCCCGCCGCCTGCTTGGCCTTGATCGCGGCCTTGAACTCGTCCTCGGACTCCACGTTCGGACACTCGCTCTTGGGGCAGCGGTCGAAGCGGATGTCGCCCGAGGTGGTGGAGGTCGGCTCGCCGAAGGCCAGGTCGATGACGTCCCAACTGTCCGGCACGTCGGCCATCCGTACGTATCCGGAACCGTTGGCGAAGCTGGCGTGCAGATAGCCCACGAGCGCGTGCTCGGGCAGGGCGGCCGCGGTCTTGGCGGTGGCGGTCTCGGCGGTGGCCGTGCGGGCGGGGGCGGAACGGGCCTCCGCGTGGGCGGTGGGAAGGTACGCGGCGGTGGAGAGCAGAGCGGCGGCGGCGACCGCCGCAAGCGATGCGGACAGCGTTCTCTCGCGCAGGGGCATGGGGGGTGCTCCTTGGTGTCGACGGCGGTACGGGTGGTGGGGGCGTGCCGGTCGAGCGGTCGGGAGAGGGGGCCGCCCTCGCAGGGGAGGGACCGGCTCCGGTCCGGCCCCGGGCGCGGCAGGCGCGGAGCCTTCGGACACGGAGCCAGGGAGTTCGCCAAGGCGGACCCCTCTGGTCCAGCAGCAAACCGGTCTGGACCACTGGTGTCAATGGTCCGGACCAAACCCCGCCGGTCCGTCCCCCCGCGGTCAACCGTCCCGCGTCCACGGCCACTTCAGCCGACTGGCCGGCCGGCCCTCCGGCGCATACTCGTACCGCCACCCCCGCGGCAGCCCCAGCCGCTTCGTCGTACCGGCCGGGGCCCGGAGGTACACGTGGACGGTCGGCGGCCGCCCGTCGTCGTTCGGCACCGGGATCTCGTACACCTTCGGCGGCTGCCCGGTCGCCCCCACCAGCACCGGCAGCACCCGCCCGTCCAGCGGCCCGCCCACGAACAGGGTGTCTTCGCTTCTCACCCCACCAGTCTCCGCCAGAGCGCCCCGAATCCCGCGCCACGCGCGACGGCGCGCGGGGCGGCGGCGTGCCGGGGCGCGGCGCGGGCTCGTACGGTCAAGGGGGGCGGGCTCGTACGGCCAAGGGGCCCGGGTCTCCACTGCCCGCGCCCTTACGTGCGTACGCGCGTCAGAGCAGGTGGGCCGCGTCGGAGACGACCGGGAGGACGGCCCGTGCCAGGCGGCCCGCCGCGCCGTCCGGCAGCTCCATGGCCAGGGCGGCCCGCGTCACGCGCGCCGTCTGCTCGTCGCTCGCCGAGGTCGCCGTCAGCATCGCCACGAAGTGGTCCACGAGCCAGTCGCGCAACTCGTCCACCGGCGGCCGCTTCCCCTCGTCCAGCCAGATCAGGGAGGCCGCCTCGACGGCCGTTATCCAGGTGCGCACCATCATCCGCAGCCGCGGGCCCGGCTCGGGGACCTGGAGGTGGGTGAGGATCTGGTCGGCGGCGGCCCGCCGCACCTCGTCCACGATCGCGCCCGTACGGGACGTCTCCACCACGCTCCCGCCCTGGAGCAGCGCGCTGAACCCCGCGTCGTGCTCGTCGACGAACGCGAGGTAGCGGTCGAGGGCCGCCGCGAGCCGGTGGGTGAGCGGCCCGGTGCGCGGTACGGCGAAGCACAGCTCCAGCTCGTCGGCCGCGCTGCGCAGCGCGGCCTCGTACAACTGCTGCTTGCCGCCCGGGAAGTAGCGGTAGACCAGCGGCCGGGAGACCTCGGCCGCGGCGGCGACGTCGTCCAACGAGATGTCCTCGGGGGCGCTGTGGGCGAAGAGCCCCAGCGCGGCCGTGATGAGCTGCGCCCGGCGCTCCTCGACGCTGAGCCTGCGGTACGAGCCGCGCGCGACCGGGTCCCGCCGCGTGCCGCCTGATCTCGGGTTCAGCTCCTGGGGCGCGCGGCTGTTGCTCATACTCCGCAGCGTAACCGCCATGCCGGGACGGCGGTCGGGGCGGTGGGGGAGTGCGGACGGGCGGCTCGCGGGCGGGGGCGCGTACGGGCGGGGAGGCGCGTACGGGCCGGGCTCGCTCGCCGGCCGGGCGCGCGTACGGGCCGGACTCGCGTGGCGGTGGCGGGGCCGGGCCCGTGGGGCCTACGGGGTCAGGCCAGCAGGCCCGAGCTGCGCCACAGCCGGCGGCCGACGCCGCGCATCACGCCGATGTCGTCCAGGAAGTCGGTGAGCCGCTTGGCGCCCGTCTGCATCACCTCGCGGCGGTGGCCGCTCTCCTTCACCTGCCGGACGGCCTCGCGCCGGTCGAGCCCGACGTTGGTGTAGACCTCGGGGTTGACGAAGGCGATGGAGAAGACACGGGCGGCCTCGCCGGAGCTGAGGCGGGTCAACTGGGCCTCCCAGCGCGGGCAGGAGACCATCTGGCGGCGCAGCTCCTCGCGCGCGTACCGGACGTGCCGGGCCTCTTCCACGACGTGGATGCGGGTGACGCCGCGGACGATGGTCTGCACGCGCTCGTCGGGGAAGGTGAGCCGCTGCATGTAGTCGAGGATCTCCTCGCCGAGCAGTGTGCACGCGAACGAACCGGGCGTCGTGGAGACGGTCTTCAGGACGCGCGCCAGGTTGTGGTGGAAGCGGGAGACCGGGTAGGTGGGGGCGCCGCCCTTCTCGATCATGCGGGCGAACATCTTGGAGTGGCGGCACTCGTCGGCTATCTCGGTGAGCGCGTACCGGACGTGCGCGCTGGTCACGGACTTGTCGTAGACGTGCCGGACCAGGAGCTGCATCAGGATGATCTCGAACCAGATGCCGAGGGAGGCGAGCGACGCGGCCTCGTGGCGGGAGAGTTCGAGCCGCTGCTCGTGCGGCATCCGGTGCCACATCGGGGTGTCGTAGAGGGAGAGCAGCTCCGGCGGCCAGTACCACTTGCCGTCCTCGACGGGGGAGACCCAGTCGAGTTCGGTGTCCGGGTCGAAGGAGTGCTTGGCGGAGGAGGCGAGCAGCCGCTCGGCGACCTGCTCGCGGTCCTTGAGGAGGCCGAGCGCGTCCCGCAGGACGGCGACATCGTGCTCGGTCGCCTCGGACCTTTCGGACGCGGTCTTTTGGGGAGCGGTGGTCATGGCTGAGTACACCTCATCGTTGGGTTACCCGCGGTCACTCCCTTATGAGACTGCTTGTCAGCAAGGCCGTCAATCCCCCTCGCGCAACTTGTTGACCCAGCGGTAACGGGCGTGTGAGCCTGCCCAACGACCCTTGGTACACGGGACGGGAGGCGCCACATGCCGACACGGAAGCCGCTGCCACAGGAGTTCGGAGAACGGAGCTGGGAGGTGCCCGCGAGCGGCGCGGCCCGTTTCAGCTGGGAGGCGATGTACCCGGGCCAGGCGGACGGCGCCGGCCGCGAACGGCTCCTCGCCCTCTACCAGAAGGGCAAGGACAAGCAGTGGGACTCGGCCCGCCGCATCGACTGGGACCTCGAAGTGGACCCGTACGACCCGCTCGGTGTCCCCGACGAGAACATGACCATCTACGGCAGCCCGTACTGGGACCGGATGAGCGAGCGCAACCGGGCGGACTTGCGCCGCCACTACGGCTCCTGGCAGTTCAGCCAGTTCCTCCACGGCGAACAGGGCGCGATGGTGTGCGCGGCCCGCATCGTGGAGTCCGCCCCCGACCTCGACGCGAAGTTCTACTCCGCCACCCAGACCATGGACGAGGCCCGGCACGCGGAGGTCTACGGCCGCTTCCTGCACGAGAAGGTCGGCCTGGTCTATCCCATCAACGACAACCTCCAGGCGCTGCTCGGCGACACCCTGCGCGACTCCCGCTGGGACATGCCGTACCTCGGCATGCAGGTGCTGATCGAGGGGCTCGCGCTCGCCGCCTTCGGCATGCTCCGCGACACCACGGACAAGCCGCTGCCCCGGCAGATCCTCGCCTACGTGATGCAGGACGAGGCGCGGCACGTCGCGTTCGGGCGGATGGCGCTGCGCGACTACTACCGGCAGTTGACCGACGCGGAGCTGCGCGAGCGCGAGGAGTTCGTCATCGAGGGCTGCTATCTGATGCGCGACCGGCTGCGCGGCGACGAGGTCCTGACCGGCTTCGGCATCCCCGAGCGCGAGGCGGCCGAGTTGAGCGAGGGCTCCGAGTATCTCCAGCTCTTCCGGAAGCTCCTGTTCAGCCGCATCGTGCCGTGCGTCAAGGACATCGGCCTGTGGGGCGAGCGGCTGCAGCGCGCCTACGCCGACATGGGCGTCTTCGAACTGGGCGACTCCAACCTGGATCTGCTTATGGCGCAGGACGAGGAGATCGCCGAGCGGCTGGACGCGCGGCGCTTCGAGGCGGAGGAGGCGGCGCGTACGGCGGAGGTCGCCGAGGCGATCGCGCGGGGCGCGGAAGGATAGCGATCCGATGGGTGCGAAGAGGGTGACGTACGGTGCTCATGAACGGGGATGAGTACTGAGGGGGACACACCGATGTCGACACCGCCGCCACCACCGCCATCGTCACCGCCGCCGAACGGATCGGGGGCGCAGGGGCCGTACGGGCAGGGGGCGCCTGGGGCGTACGGGCAGCCTCCCCAGTACCCCCAATATCCGCAGTTCCCTCAGTACCCCCAGCAGGGCTATCCGCAGGGGTACCCCGGCGGCTGGGGGCAGCCGCCGATGCCGCCTCCGGTCCCGCCGCGGCGCGGGATGGGACCGGGCAAGATCGTCGCCATCGTGGCCGGGTCCCTGGCCGGGATCGTGGTCCTGGGCGCCGTGGTGACCGCGATCACGTCGAACGGCGGCTCGTCGAAGTCGTCGTCCGCCGCCCCGGCGGACTCGTCCTCCCCCTCGGCGCCGTCCTCACCCTCGGACGCGCCCTCGGGCGGGCCCTCGTCGGCGCCGGACGCGCCGTCGGCGGAGTACCGGCTGACCGTCCCCAAGTCCCTGGCGGGCGGCAAGTACACCCTGGCCAAGGATCTGACCAGCTCGCTCGACGACAAGCTGGGCCCCCGCAACTCGGGGCCGAACGAGCGCGGCATGCGCAACGCCGGTGGCCAGTACCTGTCCGCGTCCGGGGGGACGCCGACCACGCTGGTCTTCTCGGGCATGTACGGCGACATCGCCGACCCGGACGTGGCCGTGGACAGCATGCTCAGGGGCGTCGGCGAGGCGGACGGGACCGAGGTCACCACGCCCGCCCGCACCATCACGCCGCCCGGCGCGCACGAGCCGGTGCGCTGCCAGGTGATCAGCCTCAAGCGCGCGGGCGCGTCCGGGACCATGCCCGTCTGCGCGTGGAGCGACCACAGCACCGTGGCCACGGTGCTGGAGACGGGCGGCGTGGCGAACGGCGGCGGCACGCCGGACGACGTGCGGGCGCTGGCGCAGCGGGCTGCGGCGGTACGGGACGAGGTCCGCGTCACGTCGCCGTGAGCGCGTTGACGCGGCCCGCGCCCCGGTGTCCGTACGCGGGTCAGTCAGTCAGTCGGTCAGCCGGTCAGGAGCCGAGCGGGAACCAGACGGCCCGTGACTTCTTCCACTCGGCGTGCGGCAGCTCCTTGGCCTCGGTGCCGTCGCCGTACAGGTCGGCCGAGCCGGCGTCCGTGATGACCTGCACCTTGGCGCCGGGCGCGGTGAGGTCGGGGACGTCGACGACGGCCTCCCAGCCGCCGGGGTCGGCGGTCGGCAGGTCGAGCCGCTTGACCGGCTGGTGCCTGGCGACGCCGTCCCAGGCGTACAGCGCGTACGGCTCGCTGTTGTCCTCGGCGGCCCAGGAGCCGGCGACGATCAGGTACTGGCCGGCGGCGTTGCGCCGGATGTCGCGGACGCTGAGGCCGCCGAGGTCGAGGGTGATCGGCTCGCCGAAGGCGGCGTGCACGGCCTTTTCCCCCTTGCCGGTCCCCTTGTCGGCCTTCGTGAGCTTGTCCATGTTGGTGACCGGTACGAGCAGCGCCTTGCCGCCCTTCTTCGGCGGGACCAGCGGCGCCCGGAAGCCGACGTAGGCGGTGCTGGAGCTGCCCGGCGCGAACTCCATCCCCTCCACGTTGAAGCCGTCGATCTGCTTGGGCGCCTGGCCGTCGGCGGTGCCGTCGGCGAATCCGAAGCGGTTCCCGTGGTCCTGGTCCCACTTGACGAGGTCGTCGCGGAGCCCGTGGTACGAGCCGCCGAGCTTCAGCTCCGTGTCCGCGCCGGAGCCGGTGACGGTGGTGGTGAACAGCGTGGAGCGGTCCGGCTTCGGCTTGCCCTTCTTGCTGTTGCCCATGGACCCGGTCCAGTAGATCGTGTCGCCGACGCGGGTCGCGGCCTCGATGTCGATCTCCGCGTCGACGCCGAGCTTCGAGCTGAAGTCCCAGGTCTTGACCGGCCCGCCGGAGGCGTCGCGGCGGTACAGCCGCAGGGTGTTGTTCTCGTCGTCGGCGACGACCATGTAGCCGCCGCCGACGTCCACCGCGGCGGAGGAGTCGCCGGCCCCGGTGAGGTAGCGGGTGTCGGCGGCGGCGTCGTGGACCGCGCCGGAGGCGGCGTAGTGCAGGGTGGTGGTGGCGCTCTTCCCGCCCGCTCCCTCCACCTTCAGCGTGAGGTCGGCGTATCCGCGCCCGCGCGCCTTGACGGCCACCTGCCGGCTGGCGCCGCTCCCGGTGATCCGTACGTCGCCCGCCTTCGCGACCGCGTCACGGGAGCTGGCGGTGGCGCTGACCTTGAGCGCGTCGCCGTCGGCCCCGCTCTGGGCGACCGTGACGGTGACGGTCGGGTCGCCCGTGGCGCCGACCGCGCCGGACAGATAGCCGGCGGACAGCTTGATGGACGGCTTGCCGGGCGCCGCCGCCGCGGAGGCCGGCAGGGACAGCGCGGCGGAACCGGCGGCGAGCGCCAGGGCTATGCCGCAGCCGAGGACCCGGTTGCGGCGCGGGGAGTGCGCGGTGGGGGAGAGCACGGTGGGGGAGAGCACGGTGGTCGTCAACCCTTCTCCTGAACGGGCGCCGGCACCGGGTTCGACGAGCGTCGGTCGTACGTGCGTACCCGGCTCAGGCTTGAGATCGAACCATGAGCCACAGGGGTCTCAACTGGCAAGGGCGTCACAGGAATTGGTCATTGCGTAACCGGCGGTCCATCTGCGGGCCATCCGCGGCTTCGATATCCCCTCCCCGGCGGCGACGGCCGCCCGAAAAGGCCGTGGGCTTTACGCGCATTGCGCGGCGAAACGGGAACGGGGTTTGTTTCCGGGAGGCGGTCGGCAGATGCGTGCGAACGGAACTCCGGGTTACCGTACAGGCGCGGCCGTCCACCGAGCTCGTGGATGGTGAACGGCTGCTTGCGCAGCGTGATCCGAACGGGGGAAAGTTGTCTTTTGATGACGAGTGGGCGCAGCTCAAGGCCAATGCTCAGGCGGAGCAGGCCACGGGTACGCGGCTCAATGGCACCGGCGGCGGTTCCGGAGGAAAGGGAAAGCTGCATGTGACGCCGTCCCTTCTGCGGGGCCGGGCGAACAAGGCCGAGAACGAGGCGTCGAAGGAGTTCAAGGACGCGCACAAGGACGTACTGGCCAAGACAGCGGAGATCCCCGGTTCGATGAAGGGGTTCTCTTCGGCCGGTGCCTTCTCGGATTTCGTGGACTCCTGGGAAAAGGGCGCGAAGTACGTGGCCGGGCAGATCGGGAAAGAGGGACTGGGCGGCGCATTGCGGTCGGCCGCGGATTCCTTCGAGACCGAGGACCACGAGCGGAAGCGAAGTTTCGAGAAGAAGTACACATACAAGCCCGGCGACGTCATCTGAGGGGGGCGGCATGTCAGTGAGCTACACGGACCTGAAGTCCGTGAACCTGGAGAAGTTCGCCTCGGCCGTCGACGCCTGGTCGCACCTGCCCAAGCGCGTCCAGAAGGCCGCGAAGACCTTCGACACCGAGGTGGCGAAGGGGCTGCAGAACTCCGACTGGGAAGGCGACACGGCGCAGGCCGCCTTCACCACCATCCGCGGGCTGGGATACCAGCTCGACAACGCGGAGAACGAGGCCGTCAGCGTCCATGAATTCCTCGACAACTGCCTCAAGTCGTTCCGCGCGGCGAAGAAGGCGCTGACCGACATCGCGGAGGAGCTGGCGGGGCACGAACACCTTTCGATCAGGCCGAGCGACGGCTCCGTCTACGTGGACGCCGCCAAGGTGGAACCGGACGACCTGGCCGAACTGAAGACGGCGTACGAGCCCACCATCAAGTCCTACAAGGACCGCACCCGCCAAGCCCTCGACGACGCCGCCGAGACCGACTCCACCCTGCGGTGGTCGCTCCAGGAGATGAAGCACAGCTACGACATCGGGTTCCTCCCGACGGCCCCGGTCAGCCTCGCCGACGCGCGCGGCATGCGGAAGGAACGCGCGCACCAGAGCGACAAGAAGATCTCGCTCAAGGAGCTGTCCGACAAAGAGATCCAGACCAAGATGGACCACGCGGCGGACGGCAAGTTCGGGAATTCCACCATCAAGCCGGTGGCCGAATTCCTCAGCTACCGCGCCTGGCTCAACAGCGCCGACAGCGTCCAGAAGGGCGACTGGGCCAGCGCCAAGTCGTATTTCATCGACGGCACCCCCGCCTACGCGGCCGGCATGGAGGCCTCCCTCATGGAAACCTCCGGCGGCGGCGGCCGCCACCGCAAGCCGACCCTCATGAACAAGGCGGGCTCCTTCGGCGGCAAGGTCTTCGGCGTCCCCGCCGGCATCGTCGCCACCGGCCTGGACTTCTACTACACCCCGGCCATGCACGCCTCCGAACGCCCCGACGCCAAAATCATGGCCCCCAAGGACCCCGGCCGAGTCCACTGGAAGTGAGGCGCCCGCACATGACACACCGAGGCGCACCGAACCAGGGCCCCCTGCGGGCCCTGCTGGGCCATCACAGAACCCTCGTCGCCGGCGTGATCGGAGCGCTCGCCGGCGCCACGGGCACCGTCAGCGCCGTTTCCGGCGACGCCGGTGTACTGGAGATCCTGGCGTTCGCGGGAATCGGCGTTCTGGGCCTGCTCCTCGCCATCGCCTACGTGCTCGCCTACGCCCAACGCCCCCGCTGACGCCCCGCCCGCCGCCCGCCCGACTCACGCGTCGGGCGGGCAGGTGCTTTTTCTGTGGCCGTCAGGGCGCTTCAGGCGCATCCTGTGAAGGGCGCGGAGTGGGCGCGCGTCGGTTCTGGGCGGCGAGGAGGAACGCATGGAGAGCGCGCCGAGCAGGACGGCGATGTTCGCGGCCGTGTCACGTGGATTGTTTCGCCTGGAGACGGCGTCGCCGTGGGTACTGGACGATGTGCTGGCCCTGGTGCTCGTCGGCCCGGTATGGCAGGAGCTGCGAGACCGGTTCGATCCGCTGTTCCCCGCCCCGGTCCGTCGCGAGTCCCGCGCGGCTGTCTGCACCCGCAGCCGGTACGCCGAGGACCGGCTGGCTGCCGGCGCCTTCACGCAGTACGTGATTCTCGGCGCGGGGCTCGACTCGTTCGCGTGGCGGCAGCCGGATCTGCTCGGCTCACTGACGGTGTTCGAGGTTGATCACCCCGCTTCCCAGACGTGGAAGCTCCAGCGGGTCAGGGCGCTCGGCCTGCCGCTCAGCGACGCGCAGGTATTCGTGCCGGTCGATTTCGAGGCCGAGCGGGTTCAGGATGGTCTGGGCGCGGCCGGATTCGACTGGGCGCGGCCGGCGATGTTCTGCTGGACGGGTGTCGCTCCCTATCTGACGGCGCGGGCGATCGAGTCGACGTTGCGCACGATCGCGGCGGCCGCTCCCGGGTCCGAGGTGGTGTTCTCCTACCGGGCCGAGGACGGTGTGCTGGACAACGTGGGGACGGAATTCGCCCGGATCTACACGCCGATCGCGGCTTCCGCCGGCGAGCCTCTTCAGCCCGGCTGGCCGGCGACCGAGATCGAGAGGCTGATCGGCCGGTGCGGGCTGAAGGTCGTGGACCATCCCGCACATGCGGACCTACAGCAGCGGTACTTCGCCGACCGTACCGATGGGCTGCGCCCCTATACCTTCGAGACCCTGGTGGCCGCGCGGGTCACCTGAGCGGAGGCAGTCACGTTCGGGGCGACCGGACTCCCATATACAGTCTCCGCGCCGACTACTGAGCCCCGACGCACCAACCCCGAAGCCTCCGCCTTCGCGTTCGGCCAGAGCCGATGAGCGCTCGGCGCGGCCAGACACGGCTGTCCCTCAGCCCCTTATCCCCAGCTCGAACCAGGTCGCCTTTCCCCTGCCCGGACCGTGGTTGCACACGCCCCACGCGTCCGCACCCCGCGAGATGAGCATCATCCCGCGCCCGCGCTCGGTCTCGGCCGACGGCAACTGACACACAGGCAGCCCCGGCGCTTCATCGTGCACGAGGACGCGGAGACGGTGCGGGTTGTTCCACTCCGCGAAGAGCGTCACGGGGATGGTGCAGCGATTGGCCAGACAGGCATTGACGGAGTTGGTGACGGCCTCGGACGTGAGCAGCAGCGCGGCATCCGCGAGATCGGTCCTACGGGCCGCCGCGAGCAGCGACCGTACGGCCTCGCGCGCCGCGCGCACCCAGACGGGGTCGGGCGGAAAGACCAGCGAGACGAGCGGCGAGCCGGGGGAGCAGGGTGGCTGGGGCGAGGGGTGTGGGTACATGGCGCGACCTCCGTTGGGCGCCGGGCCCGCGATGCGCTTTGCGGTGGCGTCGCCCTCCCCAACTTCGTTTGAGGACAGCGCACTTCCGGCGTCGCGCCTGGCGGGCGGGTCGCCTCCGACGGTAGGGAAAGGTTTTCCTATGCCGCAACTTTTCGAGGGGACATTCCCTCGTACGAGGGGCGAGGGCCTCTGCGAATGGACCGTGCAGAACAGGGTCGGCAAACTGCGTGAAGACACGAGGAGGGGCAGATGGCACCCAGGAGCCAACCCACGGAACGGCAACGCCGGCTCGGGGCAGAGCTGCGCAGGCTGCGGAACCGTGCGGGGCTGTCCGGGGACCAGGCCGCCGCGATCCTGGACGCCGACCGCGCCCGTATCAGCAACATCGAGGCCGGGCGGATCGACGTCTCGCGCAACCGGCTGTACAAGCTGCTGCGTGAGTACGGGTGTCCTCCCGGGGCGCTCTTCGACGGGCTCATGGAGATGGCTCAGGAGTTGGGCAAGGGCTGGTGGGACTCGTACCGCGATGTCCTGGCGCCGACCGGGGTCGATCTCGCCGAGCTGGAGTCGCGGTCCAGGGCCCTTCGGACGCACGAGCCGCTCTTCGTGCCGGGGATGCTTCAGACGGAGGACTACGCGCGAGCGGTGATCTCGGTTTCTGAGTCCGACCCGCAACGGGTCGACCGGTTTGTGGCGTTCAGAATGGCGCGCCAGCGTGTGCTGGAGGGTGAGTCGCCCGTGTCCTACCGCGCGGTCATCCACGAAGGCGCGTTGCACGCGCACATCGGGGGGCCGAAGACGATGCGTCGGCAGTTGCTTCGGCTCATCGAGGCGTCGCGATTGCCGAACGTAACCGTGCAGGTTTTCCCGTTCGAGGCGGGAGCGTACTCGGCGTACAGCCGGTCCTTCGCCATCTTCGGCGGCGGTACCCCCGAACTCAACACGGTCTACCTGGAACACCCGCAGAACTCGGTATTCCTGAGGGATGGAGAGGCCATCCATGAGTACGCCAAGATGTTCGAGAAGCTGTCCGGTCTGGCACTCGGCCCGGTGGACCCGGAGTCGACGCCGGAATCACATGAGTGCCGCGATTCGCTGAGTCTCATCCAGCACGTGATGTACAGCCTGTAGAAGGAGACCGATGTCCGAGCTTGTATGGCGCAAGTCCTCATTCAGCGGTGGAGGAAACGGCGAGTGCGTCGAGGTCGCCGCCGCCCCCGACGGACTGGCGCTCCTGAGGGAGAGTGACCAACCCGGTGTCGTCCTCGCTGTGCCGGTTGCCGGGCTGCGGGGGCTGGTGCGGCGTATCAAGGCCGCGGAGTTCGACCTCGGAAGGGACGAACGGTAAGGGGGCCCGATGCTTGACCTCGCATGGCAGAAGTCCTCGTTCAGCACCGGCGACCACGGCGAGTGCGTTGAGGTCGCCGCCCGCCCCGGCGGCCCGATGCTCCTGCGGGAGAGCGGCCGCCCCGGCGATGTCGTGAGCACCGGCCCGGCAGCGATGCGGATGCTGATGGCGCGAGTCAAGGCAGGAGTCTTCGGCGGAGGCCGGGTGGGCTGATGGGGCGTTGAGTTCGTTGCCTGGGAGGCAATGTGAGGGGGAGGAGGCCGCCAGTTGGCGGCCTCTTTTTGTGGGGGAGGCAACCTTCGGCGGGTGACTCGTCACACACGCGAATCATTGGAACCAATGGCGGCGCGCGCGGCATCTTTGGGAGCAGTAATCGGGGAGCCGTACCGCGTTCAGTCCTGCCGTACTGAGACGCACAGAGGGAGTGGGACGTTCTCATGGCACGACTGACCGCCGGCCGGCGGCGTGTTGCGATGGCTGTTGCCGCGGCTGTGGTCGCTACCGCGGGGATCACCGGGACGGTGGCCGCGGTCACCCATGGCTTCGGGGGTGGTCAGGGGCAGCAGCAGGTGCGGCAGGAGGAGCCGGCGGCCAAGCCCACGCCGCGCAAGGAGATACCGCTCGGGATTGTGCACGCCACCGAGAGTGGCGGCAAGGCCGTCAACATCACCATCGATGACGGGCCCGACCCCGTCTGGACGCCCAAGGTGCTCGACCTGCTCAAGCAGTACGACGTGAAGGCCACGTTCTGCATGATCGGGCCGCAGGCCAAGGAACACCCCGAACTGGTCAAGAAGGTCGTGGCCGCCGGGCACCGGCTCTGTGACCACACCATCGACCACGACGTCACCATGGACCACAAGTCCGTCGACTTCCAGAAGCAGCAGATCCTCGACGCCCAGCAGATGATCGAGGGCGCGGCGGGCGGCGCCAAGGTGCAGTACTACCGGGCGCCCGGCGGCGCCTTCACCCCGGACAGCCGCAAGATCGCGGCAGCACACGGCATGCGCCCCCTCGGCTGGAACATCGACACCAAGGACTTCGAGCGCCCCGGCGTCCAGGGCATCATCAACACCGTCAAGCAGGAGCTGTCGAACGGGCCGACCATCCTCTTCCACGACGGGGGCGGCGAGCGCAGTGAGACCGTGGCCGCGCTCGGGCAGTTGCTGCCGTGGCTCAAGGAGCAGGGGTACGGGTTCAGTTTCCCCCAGATTTACTAAGATCTGATCATGGAGACCCCCCGCATCCGGCCGTGCTCGGCCGATGACCTGCCTGTTCTTCAGGACATCGAACGGGCCGGCGGGCTCGCCTTCCATGGTGTCGGGATGCCCGAGATCGCCGATGACGCGCCGCCCTCGCTTGACGACCTCGCCCGTTATCAGGAGGACGGGCGGGCCTGGGTCGCGCTCGACGCCGACGATCGGCCCCGCGCCTATCTCCTCGTCGATCTCGTCGATGGTGCCGCCCACATCGAGCAGGTGACGGTCCATCCGGACCTCGCCCGGCGTGGGGTCGGGCGGGCCCTTATCGAGCACGTCGCCGAGTGGGCCGCCGGGCGTGGGCTGCGCGCCCTGACCCTGACCACCTTCTCCGACGTGCCCTGGAACGCGCCGTACTACGCGAGGTGTGGTTTCCGGGCTCTCACCGACGACGAGCTGACGCCTGGCCTGCGCGCGATCCGGCGCCACGAGGCCGAGCTCGGGCTCGACCGGTGGCCCCGGATCTGCATGCGGCGCGAGCTGTAGGCCGCGCCGACCGTTGCCCCGAGGCCCAGCGACCCGCTTACCGCGCCGCCGCCCCCGACCTCGCCAGCCAGCGGCCCTCGTGCCGCGTCACCTCGATCGCCCGTCCGAAGCACCCCGTCATCCGCTCCCCCGTCAGCACCTGCTCCACCGGGCCCCGCGCCTGCACACGGCCCTCGCGGAGCAGCAGGGCGTGGCCGATGCTCGGGGAGAGTTCTTCCAGGTGGTGGGTGACCGTGACCGTCGCCAGGTCGGGGCGGTTCGCGGCCAGGCGGTGCATGGTGTCGATGAGGTCTTCGCGGGACGGCAGGTCGAGGGCGTTGAAGGGCTCGTCCAGGAGGAGCAGGGCCGGGTCGGCCATCAGGGCGCGGGCGATGAGGAGGCGGGCGCGCTGGCCGCCGGAGCAGACGCCGTACGGGCGGTCGGCCAGGTCCTTGCAGTCCAGCTCGGCCAGCAGTTCGTGGGCGCGCTCGCGCACCGCGGCGTCGTACTTCCCCCACAGCGGCTGCACGGTCCCTGTCGCTCCCGTCAGCACCACGGTGTGGCCGGTGGCGTCCAGCGGGACCTTCTGGGCGGAGGAGACCAGGCCGATCAGGGCCCGCAGCTCGCGCATGTCGACGCGGCCGAGGCGGTGGCCCAGCACCTCCACGGAACCCGTCGTGGGGTGCATGGTCGCGCCGATGAGCTTGAGGATCGTCGTCTTCCCGGCCCCGTTCGCGCCGAGGAGCGCCCAGTGCTCACCGGAACGTACGGTCCAGTCGATCTCGTCGAGGATGATCTGGCCCGTGGTGAGGCGGCGGACGCCCACTCCGTCGAGGGCCGCCACTACCCGGCCGGTCCGCTCGGCCTGGTTTCCACTCGTATCCGGCGCACTCATCGCACTGCCTCCTCGCGCCCTACACTGCCGTGCCACCGGAGGCTAGCTGCACAGTGCACCTTTTCGCCGGGCTGTCCGCCACGTGGACCCGGCCCCTGGAGTCTCGGCCACATGGACCCGGCCCCCGGAGCCTCAGCCACGTGGACCCGGCCCCCCTCGGAGTCTCAGCGCTTCAGCGCCGCCCGCATCACCGACCTCGCGATCGGCGCCGCGTTCCCGCCCCCGCTGATGTCGGCCCGGTTCGCGGCCGCGTCCTCGACCACCACCGCCACGGCCACCGCCGGGCCGTCCCCGTCGGCCTTGGCCCAGGAGATGAACCAGGCGTACGGGGTGCCCTTGTTGTCGACGCCGTGCTGAGCGGTGCCGGTCTTGCCGCCGACGGTCACGCCGTCGATGGCGGCGTTGGTGCCGGTGCCCTTGGTGACGACGTTCACCATCAGCTTCTGGAGGGTTTCCGCGGTGCCGGTGCTCATCGCGCGGTGCAGGGTGCTGGGGCGGGTGGTGGAGACGGTGTCGCCGTCGGCGGCGGTGATCTTGTCCACCAGGTACGGCTTGCGCACCTCGCCGCCCGAGGCGACCGCCGCCGCGACCATGGCCATCTGGAGCGGGGTCGCGGTGGTGTCGTACTGGCCGATGGCGGAGAGCGCGACCTGCGAGTCGTTCATCTCGCTGTCGAAGTTGCTGCGCACGACGGCCGACGGGATGCGCAGGCGGCCGTCGTTGAAGCCGAAGTTCCGGGCGGTCTCGACCATGCCGTCCAGGCCGACGTCCACGCCGAGGCGGGCGAAGACGGTGTTGCAGGAGACCTCGAAGGCGTGGGTCAGCGTCGCGTTCTCGCACCCCTCCGCCTCGTTCGTGAGCTTGGTGGCGGTGCCGGGGAGGGTGTACGGGCTCGGGGTGCCCGTCGTCGCGTCCGGGTCGTCGACGGCCCCGTGTTCCAGGGCCGCGGCGGCGGTGACGACCTTGAAGGTGGAGCCGGGCGGATAGACCTGCTTGAGGGCGCGGTTCAGCATCGGCTGGGCGTCGGCGGCGTTCAGCCGCGACCAGTCGCGGGTGGCCGCCGAGCCGGTGCCGGAGATTCCGTTCGGGTCGTACGAGGGGGTGGAGGCGAGCGCCAGCACCTTGCCGGTGTCCGGCTCGACGGCGGCGACCGCGCCCCGCTTGCCGCCGAGCCCGTCGAACGCCGCCCGCTGGGCGGCGGCGTCGATGGTGGTGTGCACGTCGCCGCCGTCCTGCTGCCCGCGTGTGACCTCGTGCCAGAACGGGACCGGCGCGAGGCGGGGGTCGGTGCCGGAGAGCACGTCGTCCTCGGCGTTCTCGATGAGCGAGGTGCCGTACGTCTGCGAGGCGTACCCGGTGACCGGCGCGTACAACGGGCCCTGGCGGTACGTGCGTTCGTAGCGGAGCTGCTGGCCGCTGTCCTTGGAGCCGGTCACCGGCCGCCCGCCGACGAGGATGTCGCCGCGCGGCTGGCCGTAACGGGCGATGGTCTGGCGGCGGTTGGCCTGGTTCTTGTCGTAGTCGTCGGCCTTGAAGACCTGGACGCGGCCGGCGTTCAGGAGCAGCGCCACCAGCAGGAGCAGGCAGAAGGCCGCCGCGTGCCGGATATAGCGGATCACCGTTCGTCCTCCTCGGGGCCGGGCCCAGGACCAGGCTCGGCACCTGGGCCGGGCCCAGGACCAGGCTCGGGACCAGGGCCGGGCCCAGGACCGGGACCAGGACCGGGCGGGTCGTACGGGTCGTCCATGCCGTTCAGTTCGCTCAGCGGCCCCGTGCCGGGCGGGGCCGCCGCGATGACGCCCGTCGCCGCCGCCGTCGGTTGCGGTCTGCGGGCGCTGTCGCTCATCTTCATCAGCAGCGCGATGATGATCCAGTTGGTGACGACGGACGAGCCGCCCTGCGCGAGGAACGGCATCGCCATCCCCGTGAGCGGGATCAGGTCCATCACGCCGCCCGCGATCACGAAGACCTGGAGCGCGATGATGGAGGCCAGGCCGATGGCGAGCAGCCGGCCGAAGGGGTCGCGCAGCGCCAGCCCGGCCCGGTAGCCGCGGGCGACGAGGAACGCGTACAGCAGGAAGACGACGGTCAGCCCCGTGAGCCCCAACTCCTCGCCGACCGTGGCCAGGACGAAGTCCGACTTCATCGCGAAGCCGATCAGATACGAGTGGCCCAGGCCCAGGCCCGTACCGAGGATGCCGCCCGCGGCGAAGGCGAAGAGCGACTGGGCGAGCTGCGAGGCGCCCTGGCCGGCCTCGATGGTGGCGAAGGGGTGCAGCCAGTCCTCGACGCGGCTGTGCACATGGGGCTCCAGGGAGCCGACGGCCACCGCGCCGACCGCGCAGAGCAGCAGGCCGACCGCGATCCAGCCGGTGCGGCCGGTGGCCACGTACAGCATCACGACGAAGAGGCCGAAGAAGAGCAGCGAGGTGCCCAGGTCCCGCTCCAGCACCAGCACGCCGACGCTGACCAGCCAGATCGCGACGACGGGGCCGAGCACCCGGCCGGTGGGCAGTTGCAGGCGGTGGATCTTGCGGCCGGTGTAGGCGAGGGCGTGCCGGTTGGCGGCGAGGTAGGCGGCGAAGAACACCGCGAGCAGGATCTTGGCGAACTCGCCGGGCTGGATGGAGAACGCGCCTATCCGGATCCAGATCTTCGCGCCGTTGATGGCCGGGAAGCCGATCGGCACGACCATCAGGACGAGCGCGGCGACGACGCAGATATAGGCGTAGCGCTGGAGCAGCCGGTGGTCGCGGAGGAAGAGGACGACCGCGATGAACAGGGCGACGCCCAGCGTGGACCAGACGAGCTGGGTGGGCGCGGCCCGGTTCTCGGGGGTCTGGAGGTCGAGCCGGTAGATGAGGACCAGGCCGATGCCGTTGAGCAGGACGGCGATGGGCAGCAGCAGCGGATCGGCGTACGGGGCGCGGAAGCGGACCACGAGATGCGCGAGGAGGGCGAGGACGCCGAGCCCCGCGCCGTAGCTCGCGGCGTCCTTGGGGACGGTGTTCTCGGCCGCCAGCCCTACGGCGATGTAGCCGTAGACCGAGATCAGCACGGCCCCGATGAGGAGGCCCAGTTCGGTGCCCCGGCGTTTGGGGAGCCGGAGCAGGGGAGGGGGAGCGTCGGCCGGCGTTGCGCTCATGGGTCGCAACCTAGCAAGGTATGCGACTTATGTCCCTTATGGATGTTGCTAATCTGCCCGCATGTTTCCTAGCCGGCCGGACTGAGGCTGGGGGCGCCGTCCCCCTCGTCCCCCGCGCCCCCTCCCGCCAGCCCCACCGCCACCGCCCGGTTGAACGCCCGTACCCGCTCCGTCTCCGCGTGGCGCGGCCACACCACGCACAGCCGCGACGGCGGCAGCCCCGCGACCGGCACGAAGACGATGTCGCGCCGCCCGTAGTACGCCGCCGTCGGCGCGCAGAAGACCATCGCGCCGCGCTCCGCCGCGACCGCCAGCAGCGCCTCCTGGTTCGTACGGACCAGCGGGCCGCGCGGGATCGGGCGGCCGCCCGGCGTGGCCGGGGGCGCCATGAACGCGAGCCAGTACCCGGGCGCGGGGCCGGCGACCCCGATCAGCGGGCCGTCCGCCAGCTCCTCCGCGCCGATGGACGCCCGGCGCGCGAACGGGTGGCGTACGGACACGGCCAGCGTCTGCGGCTGCGCGGGGAACACCGCGCCCACCACCAGATCCGGCTCCGCCACCGGCATCAGCACGATCGCCGCGTCCACCTCGCCGCGCCGCACCGCCCCGAACGGATCGCCCAGGGCCACCTCCACGATCTCCACCTCGCAGTCGGGATGCAGCGCGCGGAACGCCCGTACGGCCTCGGTGACCTGCTCGTCCACGTTGCCCTGGAATCCGACGCGCACCACGCCCGCGAGGCCCCGGGCGGCGGCGCGGGCGCCCTCGACGGCGCGGTGCAGCGTGTCGTACGCCGGGCGCAGCTCCGCCAGGAAGCGGGCGCCGAGCGGGGTCAGCGCCACCCGGCGGCTGGTGCGGTCCAGCAGCCGCGCCCCGATCCGGCCCTCCAGCGACCGCAGGAGCTGGCTCACCCGGCCCTGGGACACGTACAGCCGCTCCGCCGCGCGCCCGAAGTGCAGTTCCTCGCTCAGCGCGAGGAAGCACTCCAGCTCCCGCATCTCCAGTCCGCCCATGACCCGCCGCCCCGTCGGTCCCGTCAGCCGCATAGGACCTGTCGGCCCCATCGATTAGCCCGCCTCATCCAAGGATGAGCCCTTCACTGTTGTTCCCGCCCCCGCTCGGGAAAAGGCTTGGGTCATGTCGCGCATCACCGAAGAACCCCCCGCCGCCCCGGCCACGGCCACCCGCCGCGCCTGGCTCGCGGTCCTCGCCGTCGCCGCCGCCACCTTTGCGGACGTCACCAGCGAGCTGCTGCCCATCGGCCTGCTCACCCCCATCGGCGCGTCGATGCACGTCACGGACGGAGTGGCCGGCCTAGTCGTGACCGTGCCCGGCATCGTGGCCGCGCTCTCCGCGCCCGCCGTCACCCTGGGCTGCGCCCGCGTGGAGCGGCGGCTGCTGTTCTGCGGGCTCATCGCGCTGCTGCTCGTCGCCAACGCCGGCTCCGCGCTCGCCCCGAACTTCGCGGTGCTGCTCGCCGCCCGCGTCCTGGTCGGCGTCAGCATCGGCGGCGTCTGGTCGATCGTCGCGAGCCTCGTCGTTCGGCTGGTGCCGGAGCGCAACGCCGGCACCGCCACCTCGCTCGCGTTCAGCGGCATCGCCGTCGCCTCCGTCCTCGGCGTCCCGGCCGGCACCCAGCTCGGCGAAGTCGCCGACTGGCGCGCCGGATTCACCGCCATGGCCGCCCTCTCGGCGCTGGTGCTGGCCGCGCTGTGGCTGACCATGCCCCCGCTTCCGGTGACCCGCCCCGCGCGCCTCGACGACGTGCCCGCGCTGCTGCGCGACGCCCGGGTGCGCGGCGCCCTCGTCGTCACGCTCGCCCTGGTCACCGGCCACTTCGCGGCCTACACCTATATCCGGCCGGTGCTCGAAGACGTCTCCGGCAGCACCCCGACCCTCATCAGCGCGCTCCTCCTCGGCTACGGGCTGGCCGGGGTGGTCAGCAACTTCCTGGCCGGCGCCGCCGCCACCCGCGACGCGCGCCGGACGCTGCTGGCCCTCACCGCGCTGCTGGCCGCGGCCGTCCTGCTCGCGCCCCTGCTCGGCCGTACGGTGCCGGGGGCGGTCGCCCTCGTGGTGGCGTGGGGCCTCGGCTACGGCGGGGTCTCCGTGACCGCCCAGACCTGGCTGCTGGCCCTCGCCCCCCAGGCCCGCGAGTCGGCCTCGTCCCTCTTCGTCGCCGTCTTCAACGCGGCCATCGCGCTCGGCGCGCTGGTCGGCGGCCGGGTGCTCGACGCCTTCTCGCTCACCGCCGTGCTGTGGTGCGGCGGCGCACTCGCGGCCCTCGCCCTCCTGGCGATGACCCTGTCCGCCGGGGCGCGCAGGGGGCGGGACCGGGCAGTATTGCGCGCATGATGAACATTCGTACGCGTGTCAGCGCCTGGCTGACGCGGAGATTCTTGGCAAATGTCCGCAAGGGTGGTTTTGATCTGTCCAAAGCGGGGCTCCTCCCCGAGTCCACGCTGATGCCGCTGCGCCGTACCGGCGTGGACCCGGTGCCCGAGCTGGGCGAGATGCGGGAAAAGTCCCCGATCACCAAGCTCTCCGTGCCGCTCAACCTGAATGTGTGGCTGGTCACGGGGTACGACGAGGCGCGCACGGTACTGGGCCGGGCCGACGGCTTCAGCAACGACTTCTCCAACCTCGTCGGCAACGCCGGCGTGACCGAGAACCACAACCCCGGCGGCCTCGGCTTCAGCGATCCGCCCGTCCACTCCCGGCTGCGCCGCCTGCTGACCCCCGAATTCACCATGCGCCGCCTCGGCCGGCTCACCCCCCGCATCCACGCCCTCGTCGAGGAGCGGCTGGACGAGATGGAGGTGCTGGGCAAGGCGGGTGACCCCGTCGACCTCGTCCAGGCGTTCGCGATGCCGATCCCCTCGCTGGTCATCTGCGAACTCCTCGGCGTCCCGTACGAGGACCGCGAGGAGTTCCAGCGCCTCGGCACCACCCGCTTCGACCTCTTCGCGGGCGCGGACGCCTCGCTCGGCGCGATATCCGAGTCCCTGTCCTACCTGCGCGACATCGTCAAGAAGCAGCGCGAGAACCCCGGCGACGGGCTGCTCGGCATGCTGGTGAAGGAGCACGGCGACGCCATCGACGACGAGGAGCTGGCGGGCCTCGCCGACGGCGTGCTGACCGGCGGGCTGGAGACCACCGCCAGCATGCTCGCCCTCGGCACCCTCGTCTTCCTCCGCCACCCCGAACACCTCGTCGCGCTGCGCGACGAGGACGCGGCCGTCGACCCCTTCGTCGAGGAGCTGCTGCGGTACCTGACGGTGGTTCAGGTCGCCTTCCCGCGCTTCGCCCGCGAGGACATGGAGATAGCGGGCGAGCGGATATCCGCCGGCGACGTCGTGCTCTGCTCCCTGAGCGGCGCCGACCGGGACTCCGCCCTCGGCGCCCACATGGACACCTTCGACCCCACCCGCCCCGCCGCCTCCTCCCACCTGGCCTTCGGCCACGGCATCCACCGCTGCATCGGCGCCGAGCTCGCCCGTATGGAGCTGCGCGCCGCCTATCCGGCGCTGCTGCGCCGGTTCCCGGAGCTGCGGCTCGCCGTGCCGGAGACGGAACTGGCCTTCCGCAAGTACTCCGCCGTCTTCGGCGTCGACTCGCTGCCGGTGTATCTGCGCTGACGGGCGGGGCCGGGCCCGCTCGCGACCGGGGTCGAGGCGATGACGGATGGACGGACGGCCTGTCAGCGGGGGCGGGCCGTACGGAACGGAGCCTGGCTGTACGTACGCCTTGCGGCCCCCGCGGCCGTACGCCTTGCGGTCCCGAGGCCGTACGCCTTGTGGCCCCGCGCCCGTACGCCTAGTGGCCCCCGCGCCGGGGCGCGAACTGGTGCGGCCGCCGGTTGAGCGGTCGTCGGTTGAACGGTCGTCGGTTGAGAGCTTGTCAGTTGATTGGTCGTCAGTTGAGTGGTCGCGGCTTGAGTGGCCGCCGTCGGAGCGGCAAAGTGACGCACTATGCCGAAAACCCGCCAGGCGCCCGCCGCCGCGCCGTCTCTCCCGCCCCCGTCGTCCGGGCCGAACGGCGCCGCGTGGTTTCCGCACGGCTTCCAGTTCGACGCGCACTCCCACTCCGATGGCCAGCTCGTGTACGCGGCGGCCGGGGCCGTCGCCACGCGGACCGAGCGCGGGGTCTGGGTCGCGCCCGCGCACCGCGTGACGTGGACGCCGCCGGGGTTCGAGCACGCGCACCGCTTCTACGGCAGCACCGACGCCCGGCTCGTCACGGTGCCGGCCGACCTGTGCGGCGAGCTGGTGGCGCACCCCAGCGTGTTCGCGGTGAGCCCGCTGCTGCGGGAGGCGCTGCTGGCGCTGACCGACCGCGCGGAGCCCCGCCCCGGCGCCGTACGGCGGCTGCTCGCCGTGGTGATCGACGAACTCGCCGAGACCCCCGAGCAGTCCCTGCACCTGCCCGAACCCCGCGACGACCGGCTGCGCGCGGTCACCGTCCTGCTGCACGCCGACCCCGGACTCGGTACGACCCTGGCCGAGCTGGGGCGCGTCGCGGGGGCCAGCGAACGGACCCTGAGCCGGCTGTGCCACACCGAACTCGGCATGAGCTTCCACCGCTGGCGCACCACGCTGCGCGTGCACCACGCCCTGGCGCTGCTCAGCGACGGCCGTTCCGTCACCGACACGGCGATGGAGTGCGGCTGGTCGAACCCGTCGAGCTTCATCGACGCGTTCACCGAGCTGGTCGGCCAGACCCCCGGCCGGTACCAGGCCGAGTCGCGCGGTCACCGGAGGTAGGTGGGGCCAGGCGAGGGGCGCTCGTACGGCCTGCGCAGGCGCGCTTGGCGAGGGGCGCTCGTACCGCCCGCGCGCCCGGTGCTCTTACGGCCCTCGCGCACGTTGGCGGGTTTCCGGTATCCGCTGCCCGCATCCCGGTTGGCGGCGCTCGCCGCCGCGCCGAGAGTGGTGACAGGCCGCGCGCCCCGTACGGCCGGCTGGTTCATTCCTCTCGCCGGAAGGCTCGAAAAGTCATGACTGGAACACGTAAGGCAGCCGCGACGCCCGAGGCGGCGGAGATCGCGGAGGCCGCGGAGGCCGCTGAGACCGCTGAGACCGCTGAGACCGCGAAGGCCGCTGAGACCGCGAAGGCCGCTGAGACCGCGGAGGCCGTGGAGACCGTGGAGAACACCACCGTCGTCATCATCGGCGCCGGAGTCGCCGGGATGACGGTCGGCAACTTCCTCCTGCGCAGCGGCGTCGACTGCGTCGTCGTCGAGAAGCGCGACCGCGCGTACGTCGAGCGGCGGCAGCGCGCCGGCGTCGTCGACACCCGCGGGGTGCGGATGTTCCGCGAGTGGGGGATGGAGCACGTCGTCAAGGACAGCTCCTCCCCGGCGAAGATCACGGGCGGCACCTTCATCGACGGGGTCAGGTATGACATCGCGTTCGGGGACGACGAGAGCGAGGCCGTCTTCTGCCCCCAGCAGGTCCTCGTCCGCAACCTCACCACCGCCTTCCTGGAGGCGGGCGGCGACCTGCGCTACGAAGCCCTCGACGTCGCCCCGGAAGACCTCGACAGCGAGCGCCCGACCGTGCGCTACCGCGCTGCCGACGGCTCGGCCAAGGCCATCACCTGCGACTACGTGGCCGGCTGCGACGGGTTCCACGGCGTCAGCCGGGCCTCCGTCCCGGCCGGCCGGCTCACCGTCCACTCCCACGAGTTCCCGTACTCCTGGCTCAGCGTCCTGGCCGAGGCGACCTGCGCGCCCTACGGCATGGCGATCCATGACCACGGGCTGGCCGCGCGGTTCCCCAGGGGGGCCGACGCCAGCCGTCTCTATCTCCAGGTCCCGGGCGACGCCACGCCCGAGGACTGGCCCGACGACCGCGTCTGGACCGAGGTGAGCGCCCGCTTCGGCGCCGAGGCGCCCACCGGCCCCATCGTCGACAAGCGGATCGTGCCGCTGCGGTCGGTGGTGTTCGACCCGATGCGCTACGGCCGCCTCTTCCTGCTCGGCGACGCGGCCCACATCGTCCCCCCGATGAGCGCCAAGGGCATCCACCTCGCCCTGTACGACACCGAGGTGTTCGTGCGCGCGCTCCTCGCCCAGGTCAAGGAGGGCGACGGGAGCCTGCTCGACGCGTACTCCGACACCTGCCTGCGCCACGTCTGGAACTACCAGGCGTACGCGGTCTGGCTCACCGACCTGATGCACAACGCCGGCGACGCGTCGTACGGGGGAGCCTTCCGCAAGCAGATAGCCCGCGCGGAGCTGCGCCGCCTGAACGAGTCCCCTTCGGCCATCCGCCTGTTCAACGACTTGAACGCGGGGCTGCTGTAGGCGACTTGGGTGGTTCCGGGGCGGGGGCTGTCAGGGGTCCGCCACCGGTGCCGCGGCGGGGCCCGCCGCCGGTTCCGGAACGGGCTCCGGCACTGGCTTCAGTACCGACTCCGGCGCCGGATTCGGCACCGGCCCCGCCGCCGGTTCCGCCACGAGGAACGGGGCCATCAGGCCCGACACGGCCCCCTCCGCGAGCCGTACGGCCTCCCCGGCGCCGATGTCCCGCACCGCGTACCGCTTGCGCCCCGCCGCCGTGGTCGCGGTCAGCGTCAACACGCCCGCCCGGCGCTGGAACAGCGACCGGCGTACGTTCCAGCCGATGATCCCCTCGCGGGCGAGCGCCACCCGCCGACGCGCCCCGACGCCCTCCCCGTGCCCGATGACCAGGTAGTCGCCGGTGAGGGCGTGGCCGAGGGAGCGGTAGCGGTCCCGGGCGAGCAGCGCGCCGAGCGGCAGCAGGAGCGCCGAGGCGAGCCAGGCCCAGAGGGGCACGTCGCCGACCCACCACAGCGCGCCGCACACCGCGACGGCCAGGGCGCACGGGGCGAGGGCGCGGGCGTACCGGCGGCGGAGCGCCGCCGCGCCGTGCGGGACCAGGGGGCCGGTCAGCGCGGCCGGGTCGCGGAGCACGGCGCCGGCCGCCCGTACGACCTCGTCGCGCGGCCCCGGCGGCACGAGCATCGCGTTGTGCTGCGGGCCGCGCACCCCGGTGGCGATCGCCAGGCAGCGCGCCCCGCCGAGCAGCCGCAGCGGCAGCGACGCGCCGACCTCCACGCCGCGCACCCGCCGCTCCTCCAGGGTGATGGCACGGACGGTGAGGAGCCCGTGCGTGGTCTCCAGATTGCCGCCCTGGCGGCGGTGGAGCGCGAAGTTCCAGTACTTCAGCACGGACTGGGACAGGTTGAGGAGCGTCCCCAGGAGCAGCACGCCCGCCACCGTCTCGATGACCGGAAGCGGCCCGTGCCCGCCGCCGAGCCCGTTGAGGAGGCTCTGGACGGGGCCGAGGTGGAGCACGTCCACGCCCGCTTCTTCCAGCACGCACGCCAGGACCACGAGGACGACGAAGCCCGAGACCGAGAACGGGCTGTAGCGCAGCCAGCCGGGGCGCATACGGGCCAGGGCGGGGTCGTCGGCGGGCGGCGGGGGGCCGGCCCCGTCCCGCTCCACGGGTTCCGCCGGGCGGTCGGCGCCCCGTGCCGCGCCCAGCAACCGCTCCCGCAGCAGCGCCGCCTCGTCCCGCGTCAGGGCGTCGAGCTTCAGCTCGTCCTCGTGCGATGTGGCGGCGTGCCCGGTCCCCACGGTGACCCGGGTGAGGCCGAGCACGCGGTGCGCCATGTGCGCGGTGAGGTCGACCGCGCGCACCCGGTCCATGGGCACGGAGCTGACCTGACGGCGAATCAGGCCCCGGCGCAGTTCCACGAGTTCGGTCGAGACGCGGTAGGTGGTGGTGTACCAGCGGAGCAACGCGAGGACGACGGTCAGCGCGCCGGCGCCGAGGGCGTAGACGTGGCGGTGACCGGAGCCCGATCCGGCGACCAGGGCCACGAGCAGCGCCGGGGCGGTCTTGCCCAGCTCCTGGACCGGGTGCACGAACAGCATGCGCGGGCTCAGCCGCTTCCAGGGGAGTTCGGTGGGGGTGTCGGCGGGGAGTTCGCCGGGCCGGGGGGTGGTGGACGGAGTGCTGTTCGTGCCGCCGTCCGTACCACCGCCCATGCCGCTCACGTCGTGTGCGTCGCTCACGTCGCGTCCCCGCGGGTGGCCTGCGCCGCGGCGGTGATGTCGGCGACGAGCCGTCGCCCGGTGGCGTGGTCGAGCCCGTGGATCTTGATCGGGCCGGCGGCCGACGCCGTGGTGGCGGTGACGTTGGTCAGCTTGAACAGCCGCTCCAGCGGGCCGCGTTCACTGTCGACGGTCTGCACCCGCGATACGGGCGCGAGCCGCCGCTCCTCCACGAACCACCCGGTCTGGGTGTAGATCGCCTCGGGGGTCGTCTCCCACCGGTGCACGCGGTAGCGCCAGGGCGGCATCACCACGACGTGCGCCGCGCCCAGCGCGGCGGTGAGGACCAGCCCTGCCTGGTGCCACTCCACCGGGCCGTCGTCCCGCAGCAGCATCCACACCGTCTGCGCCGCAGCGAACGCCAGCCACCCGAGCAGGGCGTGGACCGCCCAGTACCAGACGACCCTGCGCTCCAGCCGGTTCTCCGGCTCCCTCAGCCGCAGTCCGCCGTCACCGACGGCCGCCGCCTTGCCCGTTGAAGTAGTCACGGGGCCAGGGTGTCATGAGGATTATCGTCTTATGGGCGATACGTGGAGGTACGGTCGCGGACCCGCCGAACCCCCGGCCGTGGGGCCCGCGGCCCGTTACGGGCGGGGGCTCGGCTCAGCGGGCCGCCGGCTGGGCGTCCGCGCCCTCCGCAATATCCCATCTCTGTTTTCTCCCCCGTCATTTCGGCTTCGTACCGGGTTAGCGGCGATGCCTCGGCAAAGGGTCCGTCTATTCAATGCGGGGCGTCAAGGGGTGCGTCATGAGCGGGGCGGTGTCAGCGAAGTGTCAGTGAGGTGTCCGAGGTTTGTCAGGGAGGCGGCATAGGGCTTTTCCAGGAAGGATCGGAGCGAGAGGAGTTTTGCGTTTTCTTTGCTTCTTCCGTTCTCTCGCCCGGTGGTTCAAAACCGCCCGAGATGCATTGACTTGACTGCCTTGACCTGTGGAAACGGTGATTGACCTCAGGCATGGCTGTATGTACGGTGCAGTGGCGATTCGGGGGCGATCTGGTCGTACTGGCTGATTAGGCATGGCCTATGCGGTCCAGTTCGGCGCGCACGGCAGGGCTGGTTCAGACCTTGTCGCGTGCGGCCGTGGTCGACGCCCCATTGTTTGAAGCGTAAAGTAATGGGGGCTGGTTTGTGCGCTGCGGTTCGATTCTCTGTGCTGGGCCTGATGAGTATTTCCGACGGGGAAAGCACCGTCGCTCTTCCACCCTCTAAACCGACCACGCTGCTCGCCGCGATGCTGCTGCGCCCCGGCGCCGTGGTCTCCACGGAGTTCCTGCAGCGCGCCGTCTGGGGCGAGGCGCCGCCCGCCACCGCCAAGGCCACTCTCCACACCTACGTCATGCGGCTGCGCCGCCTCTTCGCGAAGTTCGGCATCTCCAACGACGCCATCGAGACCATGCCCGGCGGCTACCGGCTCCCGGTCAGCGGCGACACCCTCGACCTCGCGCGCTTCCGCGAGCTGCTGCGCGCCTCCGAGCGCGCCGAGGACCCCGAGGACGAGTCCCGGCTGCTGGGCGAGGCGCTCGCCCTCTGGGAGGGCCCGCCGATCTCGAACGTGCAGTCCGAGGTGTTGCACCGGGACGAGGTGCCCGCGCTCCGCGAGGAGTGGCTGCGCGCCGCCGAGCGCCGCTTCGACGTCGAACTCTCCCTGGGCAGGTGTCGCCAGGCGCTCCCCGAACTCCGTTCGGTGGCCCGCGCCCACCCCGGCCACGAGCGGTTCTGGGAGCGCCTGATCGAGGCCCTCTACCGCACCGGGCGGCAGTCCGACGCCCTCGCCGAGTACCGCACCGTCAAGGAGTACCTGAGCACGGAGCTGGGCGTGGACCCCGGCCCCTCGCTCCGCAAGCTGGAGATGACCATCCTGCGCGGCGAGTCCATGGGCGCCGACGCGCCCGCCGCCCCCGCCGCCCCGGAAACGGCCCGCGGCCCGGCCCCCGGCGCCGGCCCCGGCCCGTACGACCCCGGCCTCGCCCTCCCCGCCGACCTGCCCGACTTCACCGGCCGCGAGCGCGAGAGCGCCGAGCTGGTGGAACGGCTCACCGCCGACCGCGGCGGCCCGGTCCTCGCCGTCGTCTCCGGCCCGCCCGGCATCGGCAAGACCGCCCTCGCGGCGCACGTCGCCCAGCAGGTCCGCGACGCCTTCCCCGACGGCCAGTACTTCGTACCCGTCGGGCCCGAGGACGGGGAGGCGGGCGAGCCCAACACGCCGAAACCGCTGCCCGTGGCCGACGGCGACGGCGAGCGGCGCACCCTCGTCGTCCTCGACGACGTCCGCACCGTGGAGCAGATACAGGCCGCCCTGCCCACCGCCAAGGGCAGCGCCGCCCTCATCACCAGCCGGATGAGCCTGGCCGGCCTCGCCGCGAGCCGCGGCGCCAGCGTCTACCGGCTCGGCGCGCTCGCCGCCGACGAGTCGCGCGCCCTGCTCACCTCGGTCCTCGGCCCCCGCCGCGTCGCCGCCGAACCCGGCCCCACCGACGAACTGGCCGACCTCTGCGGCCACTTCCCGCTCGCCCTGCGCATCGCCGCCACCCGGCTCCTGCTCCGCCCGCGCCACCAGATCGCCGACGACGTCCAGTGGCTGCGCGACGACCCGGTGGGCCGGCTCTCCGTCGTCGGCACCCCCGCCATGTCCCTCGCCCAGACCTTCGGCACCTTTCTCGGCGGGCTCAGCCTCCCCGCGATCCGCGCCTGCCAGACCCTCGGCAACAGCCCCCGGCGGCTCCTGTCGCTCGACGAGTGCGCCGCCGCCCTGGGCCTCTCGCTGGTCGACGCCTCGGCGGTGCTGGACCAGCTCATCGACGCGAGCCTGCTGGAGGGCGACGCGCCGGGCCAGTACCGGATGCCCGCCCTGCTACGGGCCTTCGTGCGCCGCGACGCGGACGTCGCCCTCTCCAACTGAGCCGCGCCACAGGCCGTTCCGCCTCCCGCCTCTCCGCTGACCAGCCTTCCGCCTACCAGCCTTCCGCCGTCCCGCCTTCCGCGGGCCGGGGAGACGACTCCACCTCCTCGACGCCGCCGGGCCGGTCCCGCCGGACCGGCGCCGAGCACCCGGCCGTGCCCTCACCCGCGGCCGTCCGACCACGCGCGGTCCGTCTGCGGCCGGGCCCACCCCACCTGACAAGGGTTCCGAGAATGACCACTGAAACCCCCGAGGCAACTGCGACCACGGCGACCACCGCGTACGAGAAGATCGCCGCCACCCGCCCCCGCATCGGCCGGGACGTCCTGTTCACCGAGACGGCCGAGGGCGTGCTCTTCCACAACGCGCACGGCGGCTTCCACCTCGCCGCGAAGTCCGCCTACCGCTTCGCCTCGCTGATCGTCCCGCACCTCAACGGCCGGCACCGGGTCGACGAGCTGTGCGCCGGGCTCCCCGCGGACCGGCGCACCATGGTGACCGACCTCGTCGGGACGCTGTACGAGCGCGGCTTCGCCCGTGCCGTGCCCGCCGAGGAGGCCGCGCCCGCGCTCCCGGCCGAAGTGGCCGAGGAGTTCGCGGCGCAGATCAACTATATTGACCACTTCGAGGACGGCGCGGCGGAGCGCTTCGCCCGCTTCCGGGCCGGCCGCGTCGCGGTCCTCGGCGACGGCCCCGTCGCCCGCTGGTGCGCCCTGTCCCTCATACGCAACGGCGGCGCCCGGGTCGACGTCGTGCCCGCCGCCACGGCGCACGACGAGACGGCGGAGGCGGGCGGACTCGGCGCCGTACGGGCCGAGGTCCAGCGGCTCGCCGAGCGCGGCGCGCCCGCCGAACTGGGCCTGCTCCCGCACGGCGAGGAACCGCTGGGCTGGGCCGACCTCGGCGCGTACGACGTCGTCGTCTGCACCGGACCCGACGCGCCCCGCCAGATCCACCGGCTGCTCACCGAGGGCATCCCCGCCGGCCGCACCGTGCTGCCGCTCACCGTCCTCGGCGACCGCGCCGTCGCCGGCCCCTCGATGACCGCGGGCCGCCCCGGCTGCTGGGCGTGCGCCATGCTCCGGCTCGCCGCCAACGAGGAGGGCACGGCCCACGCCGCCGGCGTCTGGAGCCGCGTGAGCCTCCCCGGTCCGCGCGCCGCCGAGACCGCGCTCGGCCAGAATCCGGCGGCCCAGCTCGGCAACCTCCTCGGCTACGAGGTGTTCCGGCTGACCGCCCAGGCCCCGGCCGCCGAGACCGAGGGCCGGATCATCGTCCAGGAACTGGACTCCATGGACACCCTCACCGAACGCGTCCTCCCGCACCCCGACTGCTCGTTCTGCCGCGCCGCCGACGGCCGCCCCGCCGCGCCCGCCGTCGCCGGTACGCTCCCGGCCGCGCCGCGCGTCGCCACGGCGCCCACCGCCGACGACGCGGAGGCGGTGCTGGCCCAGCTCAACGCCGAGAGCGAGCTGGTCGGCGCGGTGGCCGGGGTCTTCACCCGGTTCGCCGACGACGACCTGACGCAGACGCCGCTGAAGGCCACCCGGCTCGTGCTCGGCACCGGCGGCGGGCGGCGGCGCACGGTCGCCGCGTTCGACGTGCACCACGCGGCGGGCGCCCGGCTGCGCGCCCTGCGCACCGCCGTCGACGTCTACGTCGAGCACGCCGTGCCGCTGCCCGGCGTGCTGCGCGGCGCCGCGCTGGCCGACGCCCGCGCCGTCCTGCCCACCGTCGACCCCGCCTCGCTGTCCACCGCGAGCGGCCTGCCGGTGACGGCCGCCTCCGTCGACGCGTGGGTGACGGCCACGTCGCTCTCCTGCGGCGAGCGGGTCCTCGTACCGGCGGCGGCAGTCCGTACGTTCGGGGCGCACAACGCCGCCCGCGCGTACGTGCCGACCAGCGCGGGCTCCGGCGCGGGCGGCACGCTGCCCGAGGCGCTGCACCACGCGCTGATGTCCGCCCTCGCCTACGACGCGCTCGAAGCGGCGGCGCGCGGCGCCCGGCGCGTCACCGAGGTGCCGCGGGCCGCGCTGGAGGGCGACGCCGAACTCCGCTTCCTCCTGCGCTCCCTCGCCAACCTGGACACCGACGCCGACCTCCTCGACCTCGGCGAGAGCGAGGCCGACAACGCTCCTGAGACCGAGACTGCCGGCTCCGGCGCGTACGTGCTGCTCGCGCGGGCCGCAGGGGGCCGCTGGGCGGTCGGCGCCGACCTCACCTGGCAGGGCGCCGCGACGGCCGCGCTCCGCGACCTCGCGGGGAGCGTCCAGCTCACCCGCGAACACCCCGAGGACGGGGCGCCGGACCTGGGGGACACGCTGCTCGGCGCGTTCGAGCCGGCCGCCGTGACCGTCTCCGGCCCCGCCGCGCCGGACCTGACCGCCGCCACCACCGCCGAGGCGGTCCTGGAGCGGCTGCGGTCGACGGGCCGCGACGTGCTGGTCGTGCCGACCGCCTCGGACGACCTGCTGCTCGGCGGCGCGCACTCCGTACGCGCCCTGCTCACCGGCCGGAAGTCCGCATGACCGCCCTGATGACAGAAGCCCGGCCCGCTGCCGAGCCCTGGGCCGCGGCGGCCGAGGCGGCGCTGCGCGCCCGGCTCGCGGGCCGTACGGGCCGTGAGCTGGAGATCGCCGTCCTGCAGCTCGGCGTCCGGGACGAGCTGGCCAGTGCGCCGCCCGCCGCCCTGAGCGCGCCGGGCCGGCCCGTCGCCCCCGTGTACGTGTACGGGCACACCGCCGTGCTCGGGCCCGTACCGCCGCCCGGCGCGGAGCCCCGGCCGTGCGGCCACTGCCTGGCCCGGCGCTGGCAGGCCGTGCGCCACAAGCCGCTGCGCGACGCCCTCGAACTCGGCGGCCCGACCCGGGCCGCCGGCGAGCCGCCGCATCTGACGCCGTTCGCGCTCGACGCGCTGGCCGCGCTCATCGCCTCCCAGGCCGCCGGGTCCACGCCCGGCGAGGGCGGCTACCCGCTAATCCACCGTCTGCACCTGGAGAGCCTGCGGGTCCGCTCGTTCCCCCTGGTGCCCGACCCGCAGTGCCCGGCCTGCGACCGGCGGCCGGCCGACGCGCCCGCGCCGGTCGTCCTCGACCCGTCGCCGAAGGCCGCCCCCGGCTCGTTCCGGGTACGGAACCTCGACGAGCTGGACATCCCGCTCACCGCGTTCGCCAACCCCGTCTGCGGCACGCTCGGCGCGGGGGTCGCGCGGGAACTCGACGCCCCGACCACGGCCTCCACGGTCGGCAACTTCGGCCTGCGGACCGGGAACTACCTGCACGAGACGTTCTGGGGCGGGCACTCCTACCGCTACGGCGACAGCGTCCGCATCGGCGTCCTGGAGGGCCTGGAGCGGTACGCGGGCATGCGCTCCCGCGCCAAGGCCACCAGCGTCGTCGCCTCCCTCGCCGAGCTGCGCGAGGGGCCCGACCGGGTGCTGGACCCGCGCGAGTGCGGCGTCTACCCGGACGCGTTCTACGCCGCGCAGTCGCGCGTACGGCCGTTCGGCGAGGACGCCCGCATCCCCTGGGTGTGGGGCCACTCGCTGCGCGACGAACGGCCCGTGCTCGTACCGGAGATCCTGACGTACTACCACTCGGCGCCGCTGGAGCAGCGGTTCGTGCAGGAGTGCTCCAACGGCTGCGCCTCCGGCGGCTCCCTGTCCGAGGCCGTCTACTACGGCCTGATGGAGTTGGTGGAGCGCGACGCATTCCTGCTGACCTGGTACGGCCGGGCCGCCCTGCCCGAACTCGACCCGTACAGCAGCCGGGACGCCGCCACCCGCGAGTTGGTCGACCGGCTCGCGATGTACGGCTACGAGGCGCGGTTCTTCGACGCCCGGATGACCCTGCCCGTCCCCGTCGTCATCGCGACCGCCACACGCGTGGACGGCGGCGAGGGCGCCCTGTGCTTCGGCGCGGGCGCGAGCCTCGACCCCGAGGCCGCGCTGCGGGCCGGGCTCGCGGAGATCGCCACCGACTCACTGCACCTGCGCCGCCGTACGGAATGGAACCGCGCCGAACTGAAGGCCATGGCCGCCGACTTCGGCAACGTGCGCGCCCTGCACGACCACCCGCTGGTATACGGGCTGCCCGAGATGGCCCGGCACGCGTCGTTCCTGCTGGGGGAGGCGGGCGCGCCGCGCCCCCCGCTGCGCCCGCTGGACGAGGCGTACCGCGACCCGGCCCGCGCCCTGCGCCCCTCCGCCGACCTGGGCCAGGACGTGCGCGGCTGCGTGGACGCGCTGGCCGCCGAGGGGTTCGACACCATCGCCGTCGACCAGACGCTGCCGGAGCAGCGGGCCATCGGCCTCCACACGGTCAGCGTGATCGTGCCCGGCCTGCTGCCCATCGACTTCGGCTGGGACCGGCAGCGGGCCCCGCACCTGCCCCGGATGCGCACCGGGCTGCGCCGGGCCGGCCTCGCCGACCGCGACCTGGAGCCCGCCGACCTCAATCCCGCGCCGCACCCCTTCCCCTGACGTCCCCCGAAGTCCCCTGAAGCCTCCCGAGACCGGGCCCCGGCCCGGCGCTCCACCAGACCTCCGTGAACCGGCGACCAGGCCGCCGGGCCCGCGGCCGAAAGGACCTGTGATGGGTACAGCCCACGACTACCTCAGCGCGGTGATGCGGCGCAGCCGGGTCGGCATGCCCCCCATCGGCTACGTGCCGAACTGGGCCGACAAGCCCCGGCTCGGCAAGTACTACCCCGACGCCCAGACCTTCCCGCTGCCCCAGGGCGACGACCCCGAGGCCGCCACCTTCGACCTCGGGCTGCTGCCGCCCCCGGCCGACCCGGCCCCCTTCGACCTGACGACGCTCGGCGGGATGCTCCGCGACTCGTACGGGCTGCTGTCGCGGCGGCTCGCCATCCACGCCAACGACGACCTCGCGTCCCTGCCGTTCTACGCGGGCGCCAACTGGGCGCGCGGCACGGCCTCCGGCGGCGGCCTCTACCCCGTCAGCGTCTACTGGGTCAACGGCCCCAGCGGCCCGCTCACCCCCGGCGTGCACTACTACGACACCTCGCACCACGCGCTGCGCCGCCTGCTCACCGGCGATGTCACCCCGGACGTACGCGCCGCCCTCGACCTGCCCGAACTGCCCGAGGACACCGACCAGTTCCTCGTACTCGGCATCAAGTTCTGGCAGAACGCCTTCAAATACAACAGCTTCAGCTACCACGCCACCACGATGGACATCGGCACCATCACCCAGAGCTGGCGGATGTGGGCCCGCGCCCGGGGGCTGAGCGTCGAGCCCGCCTTCTGGTTCGACGAGGAGAGGCTGACCGCGCTGCTCGGCGCCGACGCCGCCGACGAGGGGTTCTTCGCGGTCATCCCGCTGCGCTGGGACGCGGCGGCGGGCGGCGGCATGGCGAGCGGCGCGGCGGCGGGCGGTGCGCCCGGTCGCCCGGCGAAGGCGCCCGCCGAAGGCCCCCGCGTGCGCCACACCGAGCAGGAGAAGTCCCGTGAGCTAAGAACCTTCGAGACCCTGGAGGCCATGCACGCGGCCACCCGGCTCGGCGCGGCCGACCGGCCGGACCGTACGGCCCTGGCCGCCGCCCGCGCCCGCCCGCCGCGCGCCGGGGACGCCATCGCGCTCCCCGAGCCCGCGCCGCTGGACGCCACCGTGCGCGGCGCGCTGCGCGCCCGGCGCAGCAGCTTCGGCCGGTTCGCCGCCGAACGCCCGCTCTCCGAGGAGCAGTTGAGCGCCATCCTGTACGCGGCCGTGGCCGGCGGCGCGCTGCCCTGCGACGTCGCCCCGGCCGGCGGCGAGGGCCCGTCCCTCGTCAAGATGTACGCCTTCGTCAACCACGTCGAGGGCATCGCGCCGGGCGTCTACGAGTACGCGCCCGACGGCAACACCCTGCGCCCGGTGGCGGACGGCCCGCAGGGCAGCTTCCTCCAGCAGAACTACTTCCTGTCCAACTACAACGTGGAACAGGCCGGCGTCGTCCTGGTGCCCACGGTCCGCGCCGCCGCCGTGCTCGACGCCGTCGGCGACCGCGGCTACCGGCTGGTCAACGCCGTCGTCGGGGCGGTGGCGCAGGCCACGTACTCGGCGTGCGGGGCGCTCGGCCTCGGCTGCGGCGCGGCCCTGGGCTTCGACAACATCTCGTACATCGACCGCATGGGGCTGGACGGCACGGACGAGGTGCCGCTGCTGATCACCCTCATCGGCAACGAGCGGTCCGACGGGGCCGACTTCCGCTACGAGATCGCCTGAGCCGCGCGGGATGCCGGACGCGATGCCGCATGAGACGCCGTACGGGTCGGCGTACGGCACCAAGCGGGACCTCCCGTACGAGAAGGCCGTACGGGACGACGACGCAGCACCCCCGTACGAGAAGGCCGTACGGGACGACGACGCAGCACCCCCGTACGAGACGCCGTATGGGACGACGACGCAGCACCCTCCGTACGAGACGCCGTACGGGACGACAGAGCACGAGATACGGGGACGAGCGATGAGGACTACTGACCCCCGGCCCGCAGTGGCCACCAGCGCGCCGCCCTGGGCGCTCGGCGAGCGGTTCATGGTCCGCGTCGCCGGGCTCCCGGTCGAGTCGGTGCGCGCCCTGCGCACGCCGGACACCCGCCGCTGGGCGGAGGAGGTGTGCGCCGCCGAGGCCCGGCTGGCCGGGCGCGCCGAGGACATCAGCGACCGGCTGTACGAGGTGATCAGCGCCAACACCGACGACGGCCTGCGGCGCGCCCTCGTCAACATCCGCCGGCAGGTGTTCAACAACAAGCTGCCCCGCGACCCGGCCGCCGCCCTCGGCGCGGCCGAGGCGGTCGGCGGGGAGACCGGCGCCCGGCTCGCCGCCTGGCTGCGCGACCGGCAGGCCCTGGCCGACCTGGTCCGCTCCGGCCCCGCGATCCTCGCCGCCGAACTCGCCGGGGGCCGTGAGCGGCTGCGCGAGCTGGCCGTCGAGCCCCGGCTGCGGCAGGGCCTGGTGCTGGCGTCGCCGTCGCTGGACCGCTACCTCGGCACGTACCTGGGCGCGGGCGCCGCCGCGCTCACCAAGCGGCAGCGGCGGATCGAGCGCTCGCTGCTGGAGTACGTGTACCGCACCGCGTGCAAGACCAGCCCGTTCTCCGCCTTCACCGGGCTGGCCCTGGGCGAGTTCCGCGACGGCGACGGCTCCGGGGCGTTCGGCGGGCGGATCGACGCGGAGTGGAGCGACCACCCCCGGCTCAACGTGGCCGTGATCGGCCGCCTCGCCGACCTCGTCGTCGACCACGACGCCTACCGCGCCGACCTGCCCGTCACCCTGGTCACCGGGTGGCGCGTGGAGGCCGACCGCATCCGCTACGTACGGCGCAAGGTCACCGCCGGGGACGACGAGGCGACCGTCAGCTTCGACGCGGTCAAGGAGAGCCTGTTCTACCTCAAGCAGGGCGGCAGCCTGGAGCGGCTGTTCACCCTCTTCGGACAGCGCCCCGCCATCCGCTACGGGGACCTGGTCGCCGAGCTGAGCGCGAACGGCGAGGCCCCGGCCGCCGACTACGACCGCTTCCTGTCCGTCCTGCTGCGGCTCGGCCTCCTCCAGGTGCCGGGCCTGAGCGTCACCAACCAGAGCCCCGACCCGCTCGGCGGCTTCCGCGACGCCGTACGCGGTCTCGGCACGGACTGGGGCCGGCGGCTCGCGGACCGGCTCGGCGGCCCCGCCGCCCTGCTCGACCGCTACCCGCACGCCGGACTGGACGAGCGCAGGCGGCTGCTGACCGAACTGCGCGAGGAGCTGGGCGCGGTGCAGGAGGAGCTGGGCGCGAGCGGGCCGTCGCTGCCGCAGACCCTCGTCTACGAGGACTCGCGCGCTGCCGCCGCACCGCTGGTGTGGGAGCGGCGGGGCTGGGAGGAGACGGTGGGGGAGTCGCTGCGCGCCCTGAGCCGCGTCCTGCCGGTCTTCGACGTCACGCTGCCGCAGCGGCTGCTGCTGAAGGCGTTCTTCCTCGCCCGCTTCGGTCCCGGCGGCCGCTGCGACGACGTGCTGAAGTTCGTCCACGACTTCCACGAGGACATCTTCGACCAGTACGCGCGGATCAGCGCCCAGCGCCGCCCCTTCGACGACGCGGGCGACTACGTCGAGCTGGACAACTGGCTCGACTCGCCGGGCATCACCGCCATCGACCGCGCGCGGCGCGAACTGGTCTCCCGTATGCGGGAGTTGTGGAAGACGCGCGAGCCGGGCGCCGAGGAGCTGGTGCTCGACGACGCGTCCCTCGCCGCCGTGGCGGACGAACTGGCCCCGGCCGGCACCGGGTTCCTGCCGCTGAGCCACTTCCTCCAGCCCGCGCGGCGCGACGGTGAGGACCTGGCCGTGCTCAACCGCTCCTGGGGAGGCATCGGCTTCCCCTTCTCACGGTTCACGCACTGCTTCGAAGACGCCCCGGACTCCTCGGAAACGGACGGCGGCGGCCTGGCCGGCCGGGTCCGCCGCGACCTGCGCGCCGCGCAGCCGAGCGGCGCCGTCTTCGCCGAGGTCACCGGCGGCCACGCCACGACCAACCTGAACCTGCACGGCAGGCTCACCGACTACGAAGTGGTCTGCCCCGGCGAGACCAGCTCCGCGCCGCCCGCCGAGCAGCTTCCGCTCGACGACCTGTACGTGGTGCACGACGCCGCCGGGGACCGGCTCGTCCTGCGCTCCGAGCGGCTGGACCGCGAGGTCGTCCCCGTCTACCTCGGCTACCTCGTGGCGATGGCCCTGCCGGACGTGCCGCGCGCGCTGCTCCTGCTGTCGCCCGCCGCCGTGCCCGCCGTCGACTTCTGGGGCGGCGTCCCGGAGGAGGAGGCGGCGACCGAGAAGGCCGTCACCACGCGGCCCCGCGTCCGCTACGGCAGCGTCGTCGTCAGCCGCCGGAGCTGGTCGGCGCCGGCCGCCGCGCTCCCGGCCCGTACCCCCGAGACGTCCGACGCCGAGTGGTACCTGGGCTGGCAGCGGTGGCGGCAGCGGCACGGCGTGCCCGCGCAGGTCTTCGCGACCGTACGGGCCCCGGCCGCCGAAGAGGGCGAGGAGGGCGGCGGCCCCGGGCCGCTCGCCAACGACAAGCCGCAGTACGTCGACTTCGACAGCTACCTCTCGCTGACGGTCTTCGAGACCCGGCTCAAGGAGGCCGGCGCCCGCGTCGAGCTGCGCGAGGCGCTGCCCGGCGAGGAGGACGCCCGTGTGACATCGCCGGACGGCCGGCACGTGGCGGAGATGGTCGTCGAGACCCGCACCGCGCCGCGGCGGCCGGAAACGGCGGACCCCGCCGAGGCACCCGCCCTCCAGATGACGGCCGAGGAACCCGCCACCCGAGTGAAGGACCAGGTGAGCTGAAATGACCGAGAGCGTAGAGACCCGGACCCCCGGCCCACGGCCCGTTCCCGAGACGGCGGCGGGCGCGTGGCAGGCGATGCACATCTTCTACACCGGCTCCACCCGGCCGATCCTCACCCAGGCGATCCGCCCGCTCCTCGACCGGCTGACCGAGGAAGGGCTGGTCAGCGGCTACTTCTTCCTCAACTACTGGCTGGAGGGCCCGCACATCCGGGTCCGCTTCAAGCCCGTGTCGCAGGCCGCCGAGGCCGAGGTCCGGGCCCGCGCCGAGGAGGCCGTGGGCGCGTTCCTGCGGGAGCGGCCCGCGCTGTACGAGGTGAAGTCCGACTTCTACCGCGAGCTGTACAACTCCCTCTTCGACCTGGAGTTCAGCGAGGAGGACCGGAAGCCCTACCTCGGCGAGGACGGCCGGATGCGGCTGCGCCCGATCAACACGTTCAGTTGGGAGCCGTACGCGCCGGAGTACGGCAAGTACGGCGGCCCGGCCGGCGTCGAGCTGGCGGAGTGGCACTTCAAGCACTCGGCGGACCTCGTCATGGACGCCATGCGGACCATGAACGTGCATGTCCGCACGGTGCTCTTCGGCTTCGCCTCGCAGCTCATGATGGTGATGACCACGGGCTTCCTGCGCGAGCGGGAGGTGATGGCGGACTATCTGGAGCGCTACCACCAGTTCTGGTACCGCTCGTTCTCCGGCACCGACCTGATCTCCGGCGGCGTGTACGACCGTACGTACGAGTCCGTGGCCGACTCCGTGCGCGGCCGGTTCGACGCGATCCGCGGCGCGTACGACGCCGGGGCGACCGGCCGGTTGCCGGGCTTCATCCGCACCTGGTCCGAGCACTGCGCCGAACTGCGGGAGAAGGCCGTGCGGCTGGCGGTCAACGGGGACCTGACGTTCCGCGCCTGGGGCGGGGCGCGGCAGGAGACGGTCACCGACCCCGACCAGGCGCTCCAGATCCTGCTGTCGCCGTATATGCACATGACCAACAACCGGCTGCACGTCACCATCCGCGACGAGGCGTATCTGTCGTACGTGCTCGCCCGGTCGTTGCGGGACGCCGCCGAGGTGGGCTCCTCGTGACCACGCGGCCCCCGGAGTCCGCGCCGCCGTCGCTGCTGGAGCTGCGGCCGGCCCGGCATCCGGAGATCGTCGTCGGGCCGGGGCTGGCGCGCGGCCCGCGCGTGCTGCACCTGATCAAGGACCGCCGGGTGAACCGGAGTTACGAGGTCGGGGCCAAGGAGCACTTCGTCATCTCCCGGCTGGACGGCGAGCGCACGCTCGCCGAGATCGGCACGGAGTACGCGGGCCGGTTCGGGCGGCGGCTCGGGGAGCCGGGGTGGCGGCAGCTCCTCGGGCTGCTGTCCGCCCGGCGGCTGCTCGTCGGCAACCCGCCGCCCGAGCCCGCCCCCGAGCCCGCTTCCGATCCGGAGTCCGCCGCCGCGCCCAAGCGGGGGTACCGGCCGATGGGGACCGACATCTCCTTCGGCGACCCGTCGAGGCTGCTGGGCCGGGCGCACCGGCGGCTGCGGTTCCTGTACGCGCCGTACGCGCTGGTCCCGCTGCTCGCCGTGGTCGTCGCCATGGAGGCCGTGCTCGCCGCCCGGCTCCCCGAACTGCTCCACCAGACGCACACGCTGTGGCGCCACCCGGACCTCGCGATGATCGTGGTCGGGCTGCTGTGGGTCAGCTCCGGACTGCACGAGCTGGCGCACGGGCTGACGTCCCATCACTTCGGCGGCGGGGCCTCCGAGGTGGGCCTGCGCTGGCGGCCCCCGATGGCCTATCTGTACTGCCGGACCGAGGGCACGATGCTCTTCGGGCCGCGCCGTCATCGCGTCGCGACGGCGGCGGCCGGGGTGGTGGCCAATCTCGTATTCCTGCTGCCGTTCTTCCCGCTGTGGATGTGGTTCCCGCCCGACGACGTCACCCGCGACGCCCTCGCAGCCCTGCTGCTCCTCGGCAGCGTGCGGGGGCTCGTGAACTATCTGCCGGTGCCGAACCTGGACGGCTACGTCATGCTCAGCCACGCCCTGAACGTCACCGACCTGTCCACCGAGAGCTACCGCTACGCGCGGCTGTTCGGCCGGCGGCTGCTGGGTCGCGGCGACGAGACGGCCGCGTACCCGCGCCGGACGCGCGTCATCCACCTCTGCTACGCGGTCGGGTCCGTGCTGCTCGCGGCGGCCCTGACGGCCGGGGTGCTGTGGCTGATCGTGCTGTGGACCCCGGAGCCGTACGGCCGCTACATCGCGGGCGGGCTGCTCGTGCTGGTCCTGGCGCTGACTCTGGCCCGGGCGATCGGCACGCGGGTGCTGGCGGCGCGGGCCCGCCGGGCCGCCGGCGGATGAGGCGGGAGACGTGTGGGACGTGAACGACGTGTGCGACGTGGGGGAACGGATGAGGTCAGGGGGTACTCTGTTGCGCCAGGAACTTTGCATCACAAAGTGGAGTGCGCGTGAGCGACGACGACCCCACCGCCCCTCGGGGATCGGACCCGGCGGCAGCCGCCCCGGCGGGACCGGACAGCGGCGGCGGCCCGCTGTCCCCGGCCGCCTCCCTCGCGCTGATCGAGAGCGAACGGGGCCGGCTGCTCCGCCGCCGGGGCGTGAATCCCGCCCCGATCTTCGCGAGCTGGGGCATCGCCTGGCTCATCGGCTTCGGCCTGTGCTACCTCGCCGCCCCCGGCGGCCCCTCCGCCCCGCTGCCCATGTGGGCGGCGGCCGCCGTCCTGGTCGCGCTCTGCCTGGCCGCGATGGTGGTGCCGGTGGTGCAGGGCGTACGGGCCGGACGCGGGGTGCGCGGACCGTCCCGTACGACCGGCGCGATGTACGGGGCCTGCTGGGCCCTCGCCTTCCTGGCGCTCGCCACCGTCAACCTCACCCTGGCCCGCGGCGGCCTCGACGCCGACCTCACCACCCTGCTGTGGACCGGCTCCTCGCTGACCGTGGCGGGCGTCCTCTACCTGGCCGGCGGCATGCTCTGGCAGGACCGCGCCCAATACCTGCTGGGCGTCTGGCTGCTGGCCAGCGCCGTGGCCGGGGTGCTCGCCGGGGTGCCGGGGAACTTTCTCGTCCTCTCCCTCGCGGGCGGCGGCGGACTCCTCGCCCTCGCCCTCTACTACGCGCTGCGCCGGCCGGCCGGTGGTGCGCGGCCATGACCGAGGGCTGGCCCGAACTCGACCCGGTGATCCACGCGCAGGCCCGGCTGCGCGTCATGGTGACCCTCTCCGGCCTCGCCGACGGCGACCGGCTGACCTTCCCCCGGCTCCAGGAACTCCTGGAGATGACCGCGGGCAACCTCTCCACCCACCTGCGCAAGCTCGAAGACGCGGGCTACACGCACGTCGAGAAGACCCACCGGCGGCGCACCCCGGTCACGTACGTCTCGCTGACCCAGCGCGGCCGCCGGGCCTTCGAGGACTACACGGCGCGCCTCGAAGCGCTGCTGGCCAACCGCCCCGACGGCGGCACCGGAACCACAGATCACTGACCCGCCCCGCACCGAAAAACCCACCCCGCACCGAAAAGGAGGGAGTTCCATGAAGGAGGACTCCGGCCCCGCCGCCGGACCCGCGATAGCCGTCGAGGGACTGCACAAGTCGTACGGCGATGTCCACGCGGTCAACGGCGTCTCTTTCACCGTCGAGCGAGGGGAGTTCTTCGGCGTCCTCGGCCCGAACGGCGCCGGCAAGACCACCCTGATCGAGATCATGGAGGGGCTGCGCAGCGCCGACTCCGGCTCGGTGTCCGTCCTCGGCCGCTCGCCCTGGCCGCGCGACACGTCGCTGCTGCCGCGCATCGGCGTGCAGACCCAGGCATCCGCGTTCTTCGTCCGGCTCACCGCCGCCGAACACCTGGAGACGGTCGCCGCGCTCTACGGCCGCGACCGCAAGCGGGCCCGCGAGACGCTGGAGCTGGTCGGGCTCACCGACAAGGCCAAGACCCTCGTCGACGACCTGTCCGGCGGCCAGAAGCAGCGGCTCGCCATCGCCTCCGCCCTCACCCACGAACCCGAGCTGATCTTCCTCGACGAGCCGACCGCCGCCCTCGACCCGCAGGCCCGCCGCAACCTGTGGGAGATGCTGCGGGAGATCCGCACCGAGGGCCGGACCATCGTCTGCACCACGCACCACATGGAGGAGGCCGAGTCGCTCTGCGACCGCGTCGCCTTCGTCCGCGCCGGGGAGGTGATCGCCCTCGATACCCCCGCCAGCCTCGTACGCGGCCTCAACGCGCCCACCCGCGTCCTGATCCCCACCGCCCAGCTCACGCCCGAGCAGGCCAAGGGGCTGGAAGGGGCGGACGAGGTGGCCACGGAAGGGCTCTCGACCGTCATCACCACCCGCGCCGTCGGCCGGGTGCTCGCCGCCGTCGGCGGTCTCACCGAACTCCAGGACGTCCAGACCCGGACCGCGACCCTGGAGGACGTCTACCTCGAACTGACCGGGACGGAGTACCAGGCATGAGCGGCTACACGGCGCTGACCCAGGCGCACTACCGGGCGTTCGTCCGCGACAAGACCTCGCTCTTCTTCACCTTCGCGTTCCCCCTCATCTTCATCGTGGTGTTCGGGCTGCTCTTCGGCGACCAGTCCGTGCCCGGCGGCCGCCACGTCATCGACTACATGGCCCCCGGCGTGATGGCCTGGGGCGTCGGCAACGGCGCGCTGTTCGGCGTCGCCTACACTCTGATGCACTGGCGCCGCAGCGATGTGCTGCGGCTGGTCCGGCTGACGCCGACGAGCGTCTTCACCGTGATGGCCTCCCGGTTCGTGGTCGTACTGGGCATCGGCGTCGTCCAGGCCGCCCTGTTCATCGCCATCGCGACGCTTCCGGTCTTCGGCCTGACGGTCACGGCCCAGGGCGTGCTGCTGTCGCTGCCGGTCCTGCTCCTGGGCATCCTCGCGTTCTTCAGCATCGGCCTGATCGTCGGCACGTACGCCAACTCGCCGGACGCGGTGGCCGCCATCGCCAACTGCGTGATGATCCCCATGGCGTTCCTGTCCGGCTCGTTCTTCCCGATGAGCCAGTCGCCGGGCTGGCTCCAGGGCTTCTCCCGCATTCTCCCGCTGCGCTACATGAACGAGGGCGTCACCAACGTCCTCTCCGGCACCAAGGGCGCCTCGTCCCTCCTCGTGCCGTGCGCCGGGCTGCTGGTGTTCGCGGCGGTCTTCGCGCTGCTGGCGGCGAAGACGTTCAAGTGGGGCAAGGAGTCATGACGGTGACCGGAGTGCTGACTGAGCCGGCGACGGGCCCCGCCGCCGTGGCGGCCGAGCTCCGCGCGGCGCTGGCACGGCGGTCGCGGGGGACCGCCGGCCCGGCGGCGGACGAGCGCGGTGGCCCGACGGTCGTACCGCTGGGCACGGCCGACGCGCTGGACCCGGCGCGGGACCCCTTCGCGGCCGACCGCGCCCGCGCGACGGTGCATGTGACGCCGCAGGCGATCCTGGTCGGCCCGTGGGGTACGAATGATGACGGCGAGGCGGCCCCCGGCTGCGGGCACTGCCTGGCGATGCGCTGGCAGCGGCTGCGCCCCAAGTACGAGCGCGAGGCGCTGGAATTCGGCGCGCCCCCGCACGCGGACGGCGCCTGGCCGGTGCTCACGGCGTACCTGGTGGACGCGGTGCGGCTGGCGCATCAGGGGACGGTAGAGGCCGGCGCGGTAGGCGGTGGCCCACGGGTCACCCGCGTCGACCTCCGCACCCTGGAGACGCGCACGTTCCCGCTCCTCGCCGACCCGCTCTGCCCGAGCTGCGCCCGCCACGGCACCCGCGACGACAGCCCGCGCGACCTTGCCCTGACCTCCCGTACGAAGCCGTCCCCGGCCGCGTACCGGCTGCGCCGCCCCGAGTCGTACGGGCTGGACGCCGACGCGCTGGCCAACCCGGTCTGCGGGGTGCTGGGCACCGGCACCGCCATGAACGTCATGTCCCCGACGACCGCCCCCGTCTCCGGCCGGGTCATGATGCGCGGCCACGCCGGGCTCACCGACCTGACGTGGAGCGGCCAGGCCAACTCGTACGGGGAGAGCCGGAACCTGGCGTTCCTCGAAGGGCTCGAACGGTACGCGGGCACCCGCCGCCGACACCGCGAGGACGTGCTGGTGGAGGCGTACGACGCCGTGGCCGACCGCGCCCTCGACCCGCGCGACGTGGGGATGTACGGCCCGCGCACGTACGAGCACGACCCGATGCTCACCCCCTTCGACCCCGCCCGCCCCATCCCATGGGTGTGGGGCTACTCGCTGCGCGACGAACGCCCCCTCCTCGTGCCCTCCCGGCTCGCCTACTACAGCTCCGGCGCGGAAGGCGACAACTTCGTCTTCGAATGCTCCAACGGCTGCGCGAGCGGCGGCAGTCTGGAAGAGGCCGTCCTCTTCGGGATGCTCGAACTCATCGAGCGGGACGCGTTCCTGCTCGGCTGGTACGGCGGCGCCGAACTCCCCGGCATCGACATCTCCGACACCGAAGACACCGAGCTGCGCACCATGGTGGACCGCGCCGACCTGCACGGATACGACCTAAGGGTGTTCGACAACCGCATCGACCTGCGCGTACCGGTGGCCACGGCCGTGGCGGTGCGGCGCGACGGAGGAGACGGCGCGCTGTCCTTCGCGGCCGGCGCCAGCATGGACCCCGCGACGGCCGTACGCGCCGCCGTCTCGGAGACGCTGACCTACATCCCGGAACTCCCGCTGCGCGTCAGCACGCGCCGCGAGGAGACCGTCGCCATGACCCGCGACTACCACAAGGTGCTCCAACTCCGGGACCACGCGGCGTTGTTCGCCCTACCCGAGATGGCGGAGCACGCTCAGTGCTATCTGCGGCCGATGACGGCGCGGCCGGAGGAGGAGGTCTACCGCTCCTGGCGGGAAGAGGGCCCGCGCTCGACCGAGCTGCTGGACGACGTGCGGTACTGCCGCGACGAGCTGGTACGCGCCGGGTACGACGTGATCGTCGTGGACCAGACGTCGCCGGAGCAGGAGGCGCTGGGGCTGCGCACCGTGTGCGTGATCGTGCCGGGGCTGCTGCCCATCGACTTCGGCTGGGCACGGCAGCGAGCGCTGCACATGCCGAGGACGCGGACGGCGTTCCGCAGGGCGGGGTGGCGCGCGGACGACCTCACGGAGGCAGAACTGCACAAGGTGCCGCATCCGTTCCCGTGAGCCGCGCCGTGGGCTCGGCGGTACGTATGCGCTGTGAGCCCGGCCGTATGTATGCGCTGTGGGCTCGGCCGTACGTATGTGCTGTGGGCCCGGCCGTACGTAGATGAGCGCCCGTACGCGCGACAGCGGGCCGCCGGAGCACCCGGCGGCCCGCTGGGACCTGCTGAGGCCGACGCGCCGAAGCGGTCAGGCGCAGCAGCTCGTGCAACTGGTGGTGCTGGACGTCGTGCTGCAGCTCGTGCAGCTCGTCGAGTCGAACAGCGTCTCGGTGACGTCGACGTGGTCCTGGATCTCGAAGGTCTCGGACTCCAGCGTCAGCATCTCTTCGGCAAGGGAAGCCAGCTCGGACTGCGCGGCCATGATCACTCACTCTCCTGGGGAAGGGCCACCCGGCAACCGGGGGCCACGGCGAAGCGGGCACGCACCGTGCCCGCACACCGTTATCCCCGGCCCCGCTGGCAAACGCCCCGGCGTCCCGCTGACACACTTCTGACACCTCTCGGAGCGCGCCGCCACGCCGCCGCTCCGCGGAAGGAAGCCCCATGCAAGAAACCCCCGCGCCCGGCGTACCCGTGCTTCCGCCGGCGACGACCCTCCGCGAGACGGCGGCGGCCACGCTCGCCCCCGTCCTGAAGCTGTACCTGGACCTGCACGCGCACCCGGAACTGTCGGGCCAGGAGGAACGTACGGCCGCGCGCTTCGCCGCGGCGCTGACCGCCGCGGGCTGGACGGCCACGACGGGCGTGGGCGGCCATGGCGTGGTGGGCGTCCTGCGCAACGGCGAGGGCCCGACCGTGCTGCTGCGCACCGAACTCGACGCCCTGCCCGTACGGGAGGACACCGGCCTGCCGTACGCGAGCGAGGCGCGGGCGCCGGGCCCGGACGGCGTCGAGGTGCCGGTGATGCACGCGTGCGGACACGACGCGCACGCGGCGGCGCTGACCGGCGCGGCGCGGGTGCTCGCCGCGCTGCGCGCGGAGTGGGCCGGGACCGTCGTGATCGTCGGCCAGCCGGCGGAGGAGACGCTGAGCGGGGCGCGCGCGATGCTCGCGGACGGGCTGTACGACCGCTTCCCACGGCCGGACGTGGCGTTGGCGCAGCACGTGGCCCCGTTCCCGGCGGGCCTGGTCGCGCACGGCACGGGCCCGATGACGGCGGCGTCCGCCACGGTCGAGGCCACGGTGCACGGGCGCGGCGGGCACGCCGGGATGCCGCATCTCGCCGTCAACGCCGCGGAGATCGCCGCGCTGGCGGTGGCCCGTATGAAGGCCCGTACGCCCGCCGGCACCGTACTGACCGTCGGCGCCCTGCACGCCGGTACCCGCGCCAACGTCGTACCGGACCGGGCCACGCTTGGCATCACCGTACGGGCGGCCGACGACGCGGCGGTGACGGCGGCCGTGGAGCTGGTGCGCGAGGCGCTGCGGGAGGAGTGCGAGACGGCGGGCAGCCCCCGCCCGCCGGAGACCGAGGTGACGGCCCGCGCCCCCGGCAATGTGAACGACGCGCGGTACGGGGCGCTGGTCCGCGCCGCCCACGCGGCGGAGCTGGGGGAGCGGCGGGTCGTGGGGTGGCCGTCGTCGACGGCGTCGGAGGACTTCCCCTGGTACGGGCGGGCGGGCGCGGAGGAGGGCCTGTACGAGGGCCCGGCGGTGCCGACGGTGTACTGGATGACGGGCGGGGTGGGGGCGGAACAGTGGTCGAGAGCGGGAGGGGCCGCCGAGGTGCCGGTGGGCGAGAAGTTGGCGTCCCTCCCGCCGAACCACTCCCCGAGGTTCGCGCCGGAGGCGGTGGCGACGCTGCGGGGAGCGGTGCACGCGATGGCGGCGGGGGCGCTGGCGTGCCTGGGGCCGGGGGCTCCGTAGCCGCGGCACAGCCGGGTGTCAGAAGGGTGTCAGCGGTACGCCGCCCCGTATGCCAGCGGGGGACGGGATAACGGTGTGCGGGCACGGTGCGTGCCCGAGTTGCCGTGGCCCCCGGCTGTCGGGAGGCCCTTTCTCAGGAGAGTGAGTGATCATGGCGATGCAGTCCGATCTGGCTTCCCTTGCCGAGGAGATGCTGGCGCTGGAGTCGGAGACCTTCGAGATCAACGACTACGCGGACGTGAGCGAGACGCTGCTCGGCAGCTCGACGAGCTGTGACAGCAGTAGCTGCTCGTCCTCCACGACCAGCACGACCAGCACCTGCGCGTGATCCCGATCCCGACGCGGCGGTAGTGGCCGCGAGGCGTCGGGCGGCTGCCCGATGCCCTGCGGCCGTCACCGCTGAAAGAGACGCGCTGCCGTCTGATCGCGTATGCAGTACATGTGGCCAAGGAAAGGAACGAACAACGCCATGAGGCACGGTATTTCACTTCTCCCGGACTGTCGTCCCGACCGGCGTTCGGCGGTGGAGTACTACCGGGATGCCCTGGCGCTGACCCGGTTCGCGGACCAGGCCGGACTCGACTACGTCAAGATGACGGAGCACTACATAGGCGAGTACGGCGGTTACTGCCCGAGCCCGCTGACGTTCCTGTCCACGGTGGCCGCGCAGACCGAGCGCATAAGGCTGATGACGGGCGCGGTACTGCCCGCTTTCCATCACCCGATTCAGATCGCAGCGCACGCCGCGATGGTCGACGCGATCAGCGAGGGCCGGCTCGACCTCGGTTTCGGAAGGGCTTGGCTGCCTTACGAGTTCGAGGCGTTCGGCGTTCCGATGGACGAGAGCCGGGCCCGTTATGAGGCGACGATCAAGGCGGTACTGCGCCTGTGGACGGAGGAGAAGGTGACGGAGGACACTCCGTTCTTCGCCTTCACCGACGCGACTTCCCTGCCACGGGTCGTACAGAACCCCCACCCGCCCGTCTGGGGCGCCGCCGTCCGCTCCCCGGAGAGCTTCACCTGGCTGGGCGAGCACGGCTTCGGCGTCATGCTGGCGCTGGCCCCCCTCAAGCAGGACGTGGGCCTGAGCAAGTACGTCATCGACTTGTACCGCAACGCGTTCACGGCGAAGCACGGCGCGGACCGGGAACTCCCGGGAATTGCTCTGAGCACTCCGCTGTATGTGGCGGAGACGGACGAAGAGGCATACCGGGTGGCGGAGCCGCTGTACCGCGAATACATGTCGGTATGGTCCGAGGCGGCGTCGTCCTGGGAGACGACGAAGTCGGGCTCGTATGTGGGCTACGACAGCATGGGCAAGCATGCCAAGAACCTGCGGGATTTCGATGTTCGCAAGCACGGCACGGCCGTGATCGGTTCGCCGGAGACGGTGGTGGAGCGCATCCACGAATTCCGTGAGGAGTATGGCGTGGACACCCTGCTGTGGCAGGTGGATTTCGGCGGCCAGAACCTCGACCAGATGATGTCGAGTCTGAAGCTGTACGTCGAAAAGGTGATCCCGAACTTGTAGTTGAGGGCCCACCGAGAAGAACCACAAAAGAATACCGATACCGAGTCATTTCCCCCCACTGAAACGAGGAGACTCTGATGAAGCTCAACACGACTGTTGCCAGGACGGGTGCCTCCCTGCTCCTCGCCGCCGCCGCGGTGACGGGCGCGGCCGGCGCCGCCTTCGCGGCCCCGGCCGCCCAGACGACGGCCGTCACGGCGGCCCCGTCGAAGGCCACCCCGCCGGACTGCAAGGTCCTCAAGAGCATCTTTGACGTCCTGGCCACCAGCGACGACCCGGCCAAGGTCAAGCCCCAGCTCGACCGCTGGATCGGCCTCCTCGACGACGCCGCCAAGGACGTCCCGGCCGACCACCAGGCCGAGTACAAGAAGTACGTCGCCCACATCAAGGACATCCGCAAGGGCCTCGACGCCAAGGACCCGAGCAAGGCCATGAAGCAGCTCCACGACATCGCCGTCCCCCTCGACAAGCAACTCGGCGACTGCTCGAAGTAATCACAGGCTGTGGCCCCCGGCGCAGAGCGCCGGGGGCCACACGCATGGGAGGAGGAGCCGGTCAGAGCTCCCGGCACTCGGGATGCCCCCAGCTTCGAGCCCCCTTGGCGACCTGGGTCCCCGCCTCGTAGGACCGGCCGCAGCCGCCGCACTGTCCGGGGAACTTGGCCTTGATGGTCCTGCTGCCCCCTGACCGGGGCCGGCTGGCCGCTTTCTTGGGGCTCTTGGGCCCCTGAGCGGAGGCGGGGCGCGGGACCGGAAAATCCTGATCCCCCTGCGAGGTGCCGGCGGCGACCTGGCTTTCGGCGACATCACTGGCGGCCTGGTCGGCGATGGCATTCAGGTGGTCACCGTCGGCGCGGTGCGCGGGTACGTAGACGAATTCCACCGCACGGCCCCCGAGCAGCGAGTCGATACGCTCCACAAGCTCCCGATTGGCCACGGGCTTCTTCGAGGCGGTCATCCACCCATTGCGCTTCCAGCCGGGAAGCCATTTCGTCACGGCATTCATCGCATACTGCGAATCCATCCGCACCTCAAGCCGCGCGGCCGGGTCCGTGGCCTCCAGCAACTCGGCAAGCGCCGTCAATTCAGCGACATTATTGGTAGCGGTCCCCAGCGGCCCCGCCTCCCAACGCTCCGGACGCCCCTCAGCATCCGCACAAACCCAGCCCCAGGCAGCCCGGCCCGGATTCCCTTTGGACGCCCCGTCGCAAGCGGCGATGATGTACTCGGCAGACATCCCTAAATCATGCCAGCCGTCGACCGGTCCCCAGCGCCGCCCAGGTGCGGCATCGACCCGGCTGCCGCGGTCGACGGGGGTACGGAGGCCGTGACCGGCTTCCCTGCCGGCACTGCGAGCTCGCGCAGCTTGGCACGGGTCTCGGGGTCGGTCGAGTAGACGATCGTCCCGATCATGCCGCGGGTGAGCAGCACCTTGTACGTATGGAGGATGAGCCGCCGCACCTGGTCGTCCGGGGTCGCCTTCTTGAAGACCGGGTCCTTGGACGCCGTACGGTCGACCACCCAGCGGTCGCCGCGCCAGACGAGGTCCGGCCCGAGGATGACTCCGCTCCAGTCGTATTCGAAGCCCTGCGCCGTGTACACGCAGCCGACCTGGCCGAAGCCGGCGGGGTCGGTGGCCCACAGCGCGGACGGGGGAGCGCCCATCACGGACCGGTCGCCCTTGAGGTTCCACGGGCGTTCCCAGCCGCCGATCCGCACATCGGCGGGGAGCGGTTCGCCGGGCTTCGCGTCGGACCACTTCCAGCAGTAGCCGGCGGACATTCGCGCCCCGTATCCCTGCGACTGCCGCTCCCGCAAGAATGCCTCGAGTTCTTCCGGCGAGTCCGCTACCTCCAAGTGCATCCGTCCGTCGGGCTCCCACTCCACCGGACCATCGTCCTCGAGCCCAAGCAGCCGCACCACCCACCGCAAATACGCGTCGCTGCCGCCGCAGCGGAACTGGCTGTCCAGCTCCACCACCCGGCAGCGCAGCCCCCTGGCGGCGGCGGCGTCCTTGATCTGCCCGACCGTGCCCATCTCCCCCGGCCGTACGACCTGGTACTCGTCCAGCAGGAAGACCGGTACGCGCGCGACATCGATCAGCTCGGTGAGCTGCGGTTTGCCGGTGCGGTGTTCGGCCCGGGTGTAGCGGTTCGCGGAGGTTTCGCGGATGCGATGCGCCTCGTCGCAGATGAGCACGTCCAGGCTGTTGGGGCGTGCCGTCATGAAGCTGTTGAAGTACTTGAAGAGGTTCTGCACCTCGCTCTTCCGAGCCCCGGCGACCTTGCGCATGGTCTTGGTGAACGACTGCGAGCCGGTGGCGTGCAGGGCCGGAACACCACGGCGGTACAACTCGCCGAGCAGGGACAGCGCGATCACGCTCTTCCCCGTTCCCGGCCCGCCGGACACCACCACCACCTCCTTGCTGTCCGACTCGTGCGCATGCTGAACGGCCCTGAGCACCGTCTCGTAGGCGATCCGCTGCTCGTCCAGCAGGACGAACTGCTCACGTTCGCGGACCTCCTGAGCCGCCACGCTCATCAACTGCTTCGACGGCTGCTCCTTGGCGCTCAGCAACTCGTCGGCGGCCTGGGCGCCGGACGCCGGAGCGAGCTTCGACCGCAGATATTCGAGGAATTCGCCCCGGCGGTCCCCCGTGAACATGCGCCCGCGCTCGTCCTGCACCGCTTCGTAGAGCCCACTGACACCGAACTCGGTCGCATTGTGCAGATACGCGACCCCCGATACCCGCTCCGGATGCTCAGCCAGCGCTCCGTTGAACGACACCAGGTAGTCGGCATACCCGCGGACCTGCTCGATGGGGTTCAGCACGGGCCGGGGGTAAGCGTCGATCCGGCAGAGGGTGGCGTCCTCACCTTCCTCGGTGTACGCCTGGCTCCACTGCTTGAGTTCGACGACGACGTACGAGGGCGCCCCCGTACGCGGATGCACCCCGGCCAGCACCACATCGGCCCGCTTGCTGGTCAGCGGCAGCCCGTACTCGATCAGCATCTCGACGTCCCCGAGGCCGGCGTCGAGGAGCGCGGCGGTCAGCGCAGGCAGGCTCCGTTTCCATGAACGGATCTCCGAAGCCCCGGGCTGGTAGCCGTGCTTGTGGACGAACTGCTCCGTCAGGTGCAGAGCCAGCGACTCTTCGAGGCTGCGGGCGGCGACCGTCGTAGCGGATTCACGAATTAGCAAGGAAGGGCCCCCAGGCAGCACGGAATGGCTGGAGCGGGTGGGGGCCTGTCCTTCGGCCTCGAGACGGTGTCCGTCCGTCGGCGGCGGAAGCCCGGCGGGCCGCTTGAATGATCGATGTCAACTCTAACTCTGCGGTTTTTGAGCGCTCTACTTCCGGCGACGCCAGGGCGTCAGGAGATAGCGGTACACGTCGGCCAGCGACCGGAGGATCTGCGGGCAATCGGCCGAGCTGCTGTCACGCAGCGCTTGGCTGGCGACCCGGGCTGCGACGAGGAGAGCACAACAGCTCACGACGGCCATGGCGGCCGCACAGACGACGAAAATGAGGGGGTTGGACAGCACGAAATTCCCTTCGGACGCACGCGTCGGCCCCTTGCGAGTGATCGTTTTCTCGCAGATGTGAACGCGATGGTCGGGTGAGGAGACCTGATCAGGCAGAGATGGGATCGTCGCCGGTACGCGGCGGTATGCAGCCCTTGCTGCCTGGGTGCTGTCCGAACGCTGACGGTCGAGGGAAGCGAGTCGACCTCGAGAGATGGCCGTCGAGCGGCAATGAAGGCACGTGTGCACTCCGTACGTAGGCGGAAGACGTGTCCGGGAGCCCGGAAGTCTGTTGTTGCCAGAATTTCCATTGAAGGATACGCAGTCGGATCGATGCTGACAAGAAATTTTCGAAAACTGATCCGTATTGTCAGGTCTGCGTCATTTTATTCAAGGCCTGGCGATCGCCTGGTTGATCCCGCCAAGGAGGGGGTCCTCACCACACGCATACGCGCCGCTACGCAGCGAACGCGCCGTCACGACTCCCAGCGCGTAAACCTGACAGCTCCCCGCAGGGCCGCGACGGCGCCGCTGAGGTCGGCCAGCCAGGCCCGGACCCCGACCGTGCGCGGTCTCATTCAGGTGCGGCTGCGGATCACGTTCTTCCGCGGCAAGGGGTACCCATCTAAAGGCGTCCGGTGCTCCGGTAGGAGAGTTCGCAGGAAACGCTGGGTATCGGCATCGGTGGAGTAGAGACGGGTGCCTCGTGTGCCGCGAGTCAACAGCACCCGATAGGTGTTCAGCGCGTAGGTCAAGTATCTACGGGCATCGAGGCCGCGAAGCTGGGAGTCCTCGCTCTTCTCCGGGTGTGCCCGCCACCCCTCGGCAGTCCATGTGAGGTCCCCGCCCAGGATGACGGCGCTGTAGTCGTACTCCATGCCCTGGGCCGTATAGATGCAACCGATCTGCTTGTGCCCTCCTTCATCGGTGGCCCAGAACGCCCGGCCGGGAGTGCCATCGCCGGCAAGGGTCGCATCGGACCTGGAATTCCATGGTCTTTTCCACTGTCTCTGCCCGTCGGGCGCTTCCCAGGGGATGGAGACCTCCGGCAGCAGTGGTGGTTTGTCTGGGGACTCCCATGGCCAGCAGAAACCTGCTGTAATGCGGGCGCTTTCTCCTGCGGCGATATGTCCGTCGACCCATTCTTCGAGTTCGACTGGGTTTTCGCAGACAGCGAGGTCGTAGCCCGAACCTGCCCACTGCGTCGGCTGTCCCGCGGGGTCCAGGAGGGTGTCGACCCAGTCGAGATAGGCCCTGGACCCGCTGCAGCGGAACTGCGCGCGCAGGTCGACGTGCGCGAAGGTGCAATTGTGATCGCTAGCCATCTTTCGGAGTTCACTGGTAGTGGTGCCTTCGCCTGGCCGTACGATCTGATGTTCATCGAGGAACAGCACGAAAACTGCACAGTTCTCCAGGAACTGTTTGAAGAGCAGAGGAAATTCGGCGCTTCGCATCCCGAGCCCGGTGCGGGCGCGATGCGCCTCGTCCAGAAGAACGACGCTGTCGTCCTTGTCCAGACCGCCGGGGATCTTGGTCAGCAAGGTGCTGATGAGGCCCTTGCCGGCGTCGCCTACCGCCCGTAGAAGCTGCTGGCTGAGCGTGCCGGAAGGCGAACAGAGGCGGGGGTTGCTGTCCGGCCCCAGGCACAGGTCCGCGAAAACGCGGCTGGCGATGACGGTCTTGCCGGTTCCCGGGCCTCCCGTCACGACGACGATATGCCCGGGTCTCCCGCGTCTCTTGGCGTTGATGGCTCGGTGGATCTCTTGACGCGCGGCATCCTGGTCACCGATGAGGCGGAACGTTTCAGCGCCGTTGACGACCGAGCCGACCCGCGAAAGCAGCGAAGCCGAGGGGCGGTGACGTGCCTGAAGGAAGTCGTCGATGCGCTGCGGTGCGGCCGGCCGCAGGTCCTGGCAGCGCAGGCGTTCGGCCAGTGCGCGTGGCGTCTCGGCGGCCGCCACGTCCTCCTTGCCGAGGAGCGGGAACGCGGAGCTGGGCCCGATGCCGGCAGATGTACGAAGGTTCCGGATGAGTTCCGTGGGTGCATTGTGCAGGAGCGCGACCCCTCGTACGTCAATGCCGAGATCGTCGGGCAGCCAGTCATGGAAGTACGTGACGTAGCCGCCGACTTGCCGAGCTGGATGCAGGACTTCGCGACTACCCACCGTCAGCTTTCCACTCTGCTCCGGATGCGGCGCGGCGTGGGTCCACTGCTTGAGCTCTATCGCGACCGCGACGAGATCCGAACCCTCCGCGCTGCCCCCCAACAGCAGTGCGTCCACCCGCTGGCTGGTGCCGGGCAGTTCGTACTCGAGGAAGAGCCGCAGCCCGTGCAGTTCGGCAGCGGAGAGCGCCTCCAGCAGCCGGGGCCAACTCTGCCGCCAGCTACGCAGTTCAGCCTCTCCCGGCTGGCGTCCTTGCGTTTCCGCGAAGCGTTCGGCGCATTTCGCGACGAACTCACGGCCATCATCGAAGCACTCAAGTGCCTGCTCGACTGTCCCGGCGAAGAGATGCATGCGCATGTCTATACCAGGTGCCCTGTGCGGCCTTTGAATTGGGCGTCCGTACCTGCCTCGCCGATCTGGTGGGCGCCAGCCGATGATGGGCGAGGTCCGTCGGCGTGGGCTCTGCGGACACGAGCGTTGGAGCACTACGGAGCGCCCATTCCTTAGAGTTCGGCGTCTGTTTCCTCCTGCATCCCTCTCCATGAGGACTGATGTCGCCCGCAATCGTCAGAGCGATGCGGCAGGGTCGACGCCCGTTAGTTCGGCGCTTGCGTACCACAGCGCGGCCGCCGTCTCCGGGTCCGTCATGTGGGGTTGTGGGAGTTCGGGGCGGGGGTGGCCGCGTAGGCCGAAGATGCGGGGGCCCCACATTTGGCCGCCGCGGGCGGTGGGGTCGAGGGCGGCGCGTACGGCGGGCCAGGCGCCGGCGTCTTTGCCTTGGAGGACGACGCCGGCCGGGAGGCCCAGCAGGCGGCGGGGGAGGGGGTTGGTGTGGACGCCGGGGCGGGTGGGGGTGAGGGAGTCGAGGGCGCCGCCGGGGTGGGCGACGAGGCTCTGGCAGGTGCTGCCCGCGACGCGCAGGCGGCGGTCGAGTTCGAAGGCGAAGCTCATCTGGGCGAGTTTGGAGCGCCCGTACGTCTGCTTCGGGTCGTACGAGCGGGTGCACTGGAGGTCGTCCAGGTCGAGCCGTTCGGTACGGGCGGCGAAGCTGCCCATGGTGATGACCCGGGCGGCCGGGGCCGCCGTGAGCAGCGGGGCCAGCCAGTGGGTCAGCGCGAAGTGCCCGAGGTGGTTGGTGGCGAACATCGCCTCGTGACCGGCGGCGTTCTCGCGGCGGGGCGGATCGTCGAGCGCGATGCCGGCGTTGAGGACTGCAACGTCCAAGCGGTCGAGGGGGAAGCCGTCCACCGACGCCTTCAGCGAGGACAGGTCCGCGAGGTCCAGTGGCATGTGGTGCACGTGGGCCTGCGGCACCCGGATTCTGATGGCATCCCTGGCCGCGGCGGCCTTCGCCGCACTGCGGCTGCCCAGGACGACGGTGGCCCCGGCCTCGGCGAGCTGTTCGGCGATGAAGTAGCCGATACCGGCATTGCCGCCGGTCACGAGGGCGGTCAGGTGCTCGGCGCGGGGCGGCCGGCGGACGTTCCAGGGCATGGGGTTCCTTTACGGAGGGGAGGCGGGGCGGTGGTCAGAGGCCGGGCCAGCCGCGCTTGAGGTGGGCGAACGCGGCGGCGAGGGCGGCCTGGGGGTCCGGGCAACTGGAGGCGAGGTCGGGCGTCTCCAGCACGTACCGCGCCAGCACACGCAAGGAGTCATCGGCCTCCGCGCGGCCCGCGGCCTCGGCCAGCAGCGCGGCGAGGGTGTCCGTACAGGCGACCCACACCCGGCGGGCGTAGGCGCACAGGGCGGGCGTGCCCATCACCAGGTCCATTCGGCGCTGGTATTCCTCCGGCAGATTCGTCGCGAAGGGCGCCCGCGCGGCGAAGGACGCGTGCAGAGCGTCCAGCGCGGAACTCCCGGCCGGCCGCCCCCGCACCGCGGCCGCCAGCGACGCCTCCCGCTCCCCGCTGTCGTCGAGGATCAGCGCTTCCTTCCCCGCCGGGAAGTGCGCGAACACCGTCGTGACCGCCGTATCCGCCGCCGCCGCGATCTCCGCCACCGTCACCTTGTCGTAGCCCCGCTCCAAGAAGAGTTCCAACGCCGCGTCGGACAGGGCCTTCCGCGTCGCCGCCTTCTTCCGCTCGCGCCGGCTCGGCTGCGCCGATGCAGGGGGTGCAGTGGGTGCAGTGGGTGCAGCGGGTTCATCAGTCGTCGCCATGGTGCCACTGTAGACACACTGACTACGAAATCCTAATGACTTCGATTTCCTAGTCAGTGTGGCGTCAGTGCGTAGTCAGTGTGATGACGCTCGGCGTCAGTGCCGGCTGGAGCGCCCGGCCGCACGGTGCGGCCGTCGCTTCGACAGCCCGTCCGCCAGCCGGTCGGTCGCCCACCCGGCGCGCAGCGTCAGCGGGTTGGCGACCGGCGTGGGCGCGAAGCGCGGGCGCGCCCGCCATACGGCAGCAAGGTCCTCGTGAAACGCCCCGCCCGCGAGCCGGTCGGCGAGCAGCGTGCCCAGGTACGGGGCCTGGGCGAGGCCGTGACCGTTGTAACCGGCCGCGTAGAACACATTCCGCGCCGCCTCTCCGGCGACCGGGAGCCACGGTGGTGTCATCGCGACCCACCCGCCCCACGCCCGGCGCGGCGCGATATCGCGAAGCGATGGGAACCGGTCGTGGAAACCACGGACGAGATCCGCTACGACCGCCCGGTCCGGCTCGCGGTCACGCACCGTTCCTCGTCCCAACCGCAATTGGCGGACGCCGAAGACGATCGTGCCGCGCGCGGTGGGGCGGTAGTTCTCCAGGAGATTGTGCTGGGTGATGATTCCGGCGCGGCTCGTCCAGCCGATCGCCTCAAGACGCTCACGTCCTATCGGTCCGGTCTCGACCTCATGGGTCCAGACCGGCGTCACCATCCGCTTCGGGGCGATAGCGAGGTCGCGGGAGTACGCGTTCGTGGCGAGTACCACCCGCTCGGCGCGCAGGCGCCCCCTCGGGACAGTGACGGTGACCCCCTTGCTATCGGGATATATCCCTCCTACCGGAGACTCCTCGAAAACCCTCGTCGAAGTCTTGAGAAGCACCGCGCGCAGACCGAGCGCGAATTTCCCGGGATCGAGATGTCCGCCGGCGCGTTCCAGGTAGCCGCCGAGAAACCCGTCGGGCAGGCCGAGTTCGCGGCCGCCCCCGAACCCGACGTCCGCTCCCGCCTTTCGCAGTATCCGCGCGTTGCGCTCCGCCTTCCGAAGCTGGCCCGTGGATATGGCGGCGCCGACGTTGCCCGCCGCCTCGTACTCGCAGTCGAGCCCCAGCCGCCCGATCATTTCCTCGGTGAAGCGGGCCGCTCCCTCGCCCAAGCGCACGATGTCGCGGAAGCGGCGCGGGTGGAGCGTGCTCAACAATTGGGGGTCACCCGCCGGGGCGCTCGACAATTGGCCGGCGTTACGTGAACTCGCCCCGCAGCCGCAGAAACCGGAGTCGAGCACCACGACGTCCGCACCCCGCTCCGCCAGCCGCAACGCCGCCGCCATGCCCGTATAGCCGCCCCCGACGACCGCGACATCGCACGTGAGCTCACCTTTGAGCGCGGGCCGGATATCGGCGGGCGGAGCGGTGTCCCAGCCGTGCGTCGCATAGGAGACTCCATCCGAGATTCCATCCGAGATTCCATCCGAGGCTCCATCTGAGGCTCCATCTGAGATTCCGTTGTTGACCATTTCTGAACTCCATGAGGAATTGGCCGGGCCGCTCCGCATGTGATCGCGGTCGAGGCGGCAGAGTTGTCGTTTTCGTCCGTTCGGTGGGTCGGCGACGATGGCGGTGCAGCGCTGCGGCGCGTTACGTCAGGGCGGCTACGAGGCTCGCCACCGTCACGGTGTTGAAGAAGAACGCGATGACCGCGTTCGCGGAGACGGTCCGCCGCATATCCCGTGAGGTCACCGTCACGTCGGTCACGCCGAAAGTCGTCATCAGCGATACGGCGAAGTAGACGTAATCGGCCCAGACCGCCGATTCCCCGCCGGGAAAGTCCAGGGCCTGTTCGTTCTCCACGAGGTTGTCGGCATGGAAAGCGACCGCGAAGGACACGAACACGCAGACCCAGGCGTCCGCGACCAGCGCGAGGGCCACCACCACTCGTACGACGACGGGGAGAGCGGTTCCCATATGGCCGGGGCGCCAGATCAGCGCCACGACGAGGGCGGCCGCCGCGACGAAGATCGACGCGCCCGGGCCGGGGGCGGTGCCGAGGACGTAGCGCTGGATCAGCGTGCCGCGGGCCGTGCGATGGGCCCACCCGCGAATCGCCGCCGGGGAGACAGTCGAAAAGGTGATCAGTGTGACGGTGAGGTAAGCGGAAAGATAGGCGAACATCGCGAAAACGCCGACATCCGCCCCCGAGAGGAATTTCGGGCCCCCGTTGAATGCGCGAACGAGCAGCAGAATCGCCGCCGCCAAGGCCGCGGTGAAAGTACTCAAGGCCGCTCGTCGGCGTTCCGAAAGCCAGGTGTGCACCCGGTGCATTCCTCTCATGTCATGTGATGATCGGGATGGCGGCTTGCGCTTCGAGGGAAAGCCTTCGGGTTCCTCGGCTCTCCCCATTTCGACGCCGCCTCAGGTCACTGCATTCCGCTCAGTGTTTCGCTCGGCGCAGGGAAAGCGCGGTATTTGGGGGCGGTTGGTATTGCCGCGGCGGCGCAACTGTTGGGCGTGGCCACTCCGTTCCCTCCCGTTCGCCCCAGGGGCCCAGTCGATGCCGGCGCCGGTGCTGACGCCGAGGCCGGGGGGCAGCAGGCTCCAGTTCTCGAACTCGAATCGGGTTTGAGTCTAGGGTGGATCGACCCCCTGTCAACTCAGGTGACGCGGGCTCCTCGGGGCGTCCCTGTTACGATCTCGAATCGTGTTCGAAAAAGAATCGGCAGCTCAGGCGCCGAGTCGGAGTCGCCGGGGCGCGGTGCAGCGGCGTGGGGTGGAGCGCAGGCGGGCCATCGTCGACGCCGCGGAGGCCCTGCTGGGCGAGCGGGGCTACGAGGCGGCGACCCTCAAGGCGATCGGCGAGCGCGCCGGCATCCCCATCGCCTCCGTCTACCACTACTTCTCCGACCGGCATGAGGTCGACGCCGAGATCCTGCGCCGCCATGTGGACGGGCTCGGCAAGGTCTTCGCCGCCGTGCTGCAGAGCTCCGCACCGGAACCACGCACGCTGCGCGAGGCGGTCGACGCCATCGTCGACCCCGTGCTGGCCCACTTCCGCCGCCACCCGAGCTGCACCGAGCTGTGGTTCGCCGGACGCCACGACCTGCTCGTGGAACAGGTCCGCGCGTTCGACGAGGAGCAGGCCGGGAAGACCTGGCAGTACCTCGTCGAGCGGAACCTCCTCGCCGCCGACACGCCCCGGCTCGTACTGCTGCTCGCCTTCGAGGTCGCCAACCGGTTCCTCGACGTGGCGTTCCGACGCGACCCGGCCGGTGACGACGCCGTGATCGACGAGGCGCGCACGTGCCTCACGGCTTACCTGGGCACGTACGGCCCGTAGAGTGGCTGACGGACGGGCCCCTTGCGTCCGTACGCGCCGGGGAGCGGGAGCGCGTGTCAGCAGACCTCCGGCGGGGCCCCATCCCCAGCCCCAGCCCCAGCCCCACTCTCCCCAGCCCCCGACCCGGGGGCGATGAGGGTGGCGGCGGCGTCGATGAGGGCTCGGACGCGTTCGGGGGTGAAGCGTTCGGGTTCGAAGGGGTGCATCATCATCCACCCGTCGCCCATGGCGCTGAGCTGGTCGGCGAGCAGGTCGGCGGGGATGTCGGAGCGGACGGTGCCTTGGGCCTGGCCGGCCGCGAGGAGTTCGGCCTGCGCCTCGCGGTAACGGGCGTAGCGCCGCTCGATGAGGGCGGCGAAGCCCGGTTCGTACCGTGCGTGGGCGAGGAGTTGGGACATCACGGGCCAGAAGTCGGCGTCGCCGGTGACGAGTTTCAGCCACCGTTCCAGGAGGCCGCGAACGTCGGTCCGGTCGTGGCCGGCGGTGAGCATCGCCTCGTACGCGTCGAAGCGGCTCTCGGCCAGCGCGGTGACGAGTTCCTGCTTGTTCGCGAAGTAGTAGGTCACCGCGCCGGTCGTACATCCGGCGCGCTGGGCCACCTTGCGCAGTGAGGCGTTGGCGTAGCCCTCCCGCGCGATCACCGACGCCGCCGCCTTCAGGAGCTCCGCGCGTTTCGCGGCGCGGTCACCGGCCGGACGCCCGCGCCGTACGGCCCGCTCCTGCTCGGTCGCCCCATCGCCGCTGAGTGGCACTGGCCGTACCTCCCTTCGGTGACCGGCGCCTCCGGTGGCTCACCCCTCCGGCGGCCGCTCCAACTCCCAGTCCAACGCCCGCGATTCTGTCACATATTTTTCGTAACAAGCGTTGTGTAAAAGGCTGCCGTCTTCTAGCGTGCTCGCATCTCCCAACCTGAAGGAGAGCGACCGATGAACGAGAAAGTTGTTCGGGAAGCATTCAGGGAAGACGGCGCCGCCCTCATCGAGAACTGCCTGAACGAGGCGGAGTTAGGGTGGTGCCGCGAGGCGTTCGACTGGGCCGTGGCGAATCCGGGCCCCTACGCGACCTCGATGTACGACGGGACCGAGCGACGCTCGCACGTGGACAACGCCAACCCGCTGGCCAAGGAGCGGCTGGACGCGCTTGTGCAGTCGCTGCCGTTCGGCGAGCTGTTCGCGAAGCTGTGGGGCTCGGAGCACGTGTGGTACTTCGCCGAGGAGATCTTCCTCAAGTCCGGCGGCCGGAGCGCCCGAAGCTGCTGGCATCAGGACACCGCGTACCTGCCCTGGGCGGGCGAGCACTGGGGCAACGCGTGGATCAGCTTCCAGCACGTACCGAAACGGAACTCGCTGGAGATCGTGCGGGGCTCGCACCGCGGCGTGCAGTACGACGGGACCACGTTCAACCTCGACGACCCGACCGAGCCGCTGCACGGCGGCGGCGTCCTGCCCCGCCTGCCGGACATCGACGCGGAGCTCGCGGCAGGTCGCGACACGCACCACGCGACCTCCGACGAGAGCTCTGGAGCGGCCTATGACGTGCTCTCGTGGGCCGTCGACCCCGGCGACGTCGTCGTACTGCATCCCCGCTCGCTGCACGGCGGGGCCGGCGTCGACGCCGAGGCGCCGGAACGCCACACGCTGGTCCTGCGCTTCTTCGGCGACGACGCGGCGTTCCGTCCCCTGCCGACCGTGAACGCGCGCTATGCCCGTAACGGCGTCCTCTTCACGGACGAGATGGCGAAGCTGAACCCAGGGGACCCCTTCCGCTCGCCCGTCTTCCGCCAGCTCCTCTGACTCCGACACCGACACCGACACCGACTCCGACTCCGACATCCGACTCCGACTCCGACATCCGAAGCCGACACCGACTCCGACATCCGACTCCGACCTCTGACCCGACCGCACCGGCGAAGGGTTTCCGCCCATGAAACGCCAGCTCATCAACCCGCCCCACACGCGGGCGCTCTACGATCAGTTGCACTTCTCGCAGGCCGTCCGCGTCGGCGACCTCATCTGGGTATCCGGCCAAGTGGGAATCGACCCCGACACCCTGCGGCCCGCCGTCGGCATGGCGGCCCAGGCCCGGCTCGCGTTCGACGGCGTACGGAACGTCCTGGAAGCCGCGGGGGCCGGCCTGGCCGACACCGTCGAGCTGACGACCTTCCATATCGATCTCCGCGGTGCAGGCATCGCGGAGTTCACCCAGGTCAAGGACGAGTGCTTCCCCGACCGGTACCCCGCCTGGACCGCGGTCGGCGTCACTCAGTTGGCCCGCCCCGAACTGCTCGTGGAGGTCAGAGCCGTCGCCATGGCCGGCAGCGGCTGACCCACCCGTACGCCCCGCCCTCACCCGTACGGCCTGGCCCGAACGCCCTTCGCTTCGAGAACGTGCAGGCTGGAGCTACGGGCCGACGGGCCGACGGGCGTACGGGCCTACGGGCCTAGGGAACCTACGGGCCTATGGAACCTACGGGCCTACGGACCGGGCTCTGGAGTTACGGGCCGGGCTGAGGAGAGGGCGAGCATGCCGTGGGCGAGCGACATAGCCAAGATCGGGCGCCGGAGCCCCACGACGGGTCGGCGGCGGACGCGGCGACCGAATCGGCGTGCGGCGGCCCGCTCGCGCGGCTGCTGGCGCGTTGTGCGCTGCTGGCGGCGGTCGGCACCCTGGTGGTGCTGGTTCTGGCGGTCACGGCGGGCGGGCTGCTGATCGTCGTGGCCGAGATCCTCGGGCTGATCGTCTGCGTCGCCGGGGTCTGGTGGTTCCTGGCGCACCGCGGCGCGGCGCGGCTGTTCGGAGCGCTCGTCGCGGTCGCCGCACCCGCCGCCCTGGTGCTGCTCTACATCCACGACGGCCTGTGGCTGACGGCGCTGGTACTGGGCCTGTGCTGGGGTGCGACCCTGGCCTGCGGCCACGCGGCGCTGCGCAGTTCGCTTCCGAAACGGGCGCATCGGGCGACCGCCGCCCGCAGGCCGAAGCGGCCGGTCCTCATCATGAACCCGAAGTCAGGGGGCGGAAAGGTCGGCCGCTTCGGGCTCGTGGAACGGGCCGAGAAGCTCGGCGCCCAGGTGATCCTGCTCGACCCCGCCGTCCAGAGCGATGTGGCCGAGCTGGCCCGAAGGGCCGTGGCGGAGGGCGCGGACCTGCTGGGCGTCGCGGGCGGCGACGGCACTCAGGCGCTGGTCGCGGCGGTGGCCGCCGAGCACGACCTGCCGTTCCTCGTGGTCTCCGCCGGCACCCGCAACCACTTCGCCATGGACCTCGGCCTCGACCGTTCCGACCCGTCCCGCTGCCTCGACGCGCTGACCGACGGCGAGGAGATCCGCGTCGACCTCGGCGATGTCGACGGCCGGGCCTTCGTGAACACCGTGTCGTTCGGCGTGTACGCCGACATCGTGCGGCGCCCCGAGTACCGCGACGCCAAGGCGGGCACCGCGCTGACCCTCATGCCGGACCTGCTGACCGGCGAGGACGCCCGCCGCATCGAGGCGCGCGTGGACAGCGCCGCCCTGCCGCCCCAACAGGCCCTGTTGATCAGCAACAACCCGTACACCTCGCCCGACGCCCTCACCGGCGGCGACCGCCGCCCCCGCCTCGACACCGGCGAACTGGGCGTACTCGGCGTCCGCGTGAACGACGCCGCGGAAGCCGCCGACCTGGCCGTACGCGGCTCCCAGTCCATGGGACTGACCGTCACGACGGCCCAGCGCGTGGAGGTCACCTCCGGCACCGCCGACGCCTCTGACGCCTCCGACGCCGCCAGCACCTCCGGAACCCCCAATGCCCCTGACACCTCCGGCACCTCTGACGACGCCAGTACCTCCGGTACCTCCGACACCCCCGGCACCGCCGAGATCCCCGTAGCAGTCGACGGCGAATCGCTGCACATGCCCACACCCGTCGTGTGCACGCTGCGCCCCGCGGCCCTCCGCGTCCTGCTGCCCCGCGACCGTCCCGACACCCCCGCCCCCGTGCCGCCCGTAACCATGCGGCGCCTCATCGCCCTCGCTGCCGGCCGCCCCATCTGAGCGCCCGGCAGAAGTCCGTACGCCCGATGGCCGACCAGGCCGCCAGGCCGACCAGGCCGCCAGGCCGACCAGGCCGCCAGGCCGACCAGGACGGCCACAGGCCGCCCAGGCAGGTCGAACCTCGAACATCGAACCTCGAACGTAGTGGCGAGCCTGGAGTGGCTGGGAGAGACTGGCGTACCGCTGTCGGGCGGGTGTGACCTGTGTTGACCTGTGTGTCGGATACGAGGCACGGAGGAGGCGCCTCCGTGCACCCGTACCAGGGGGAAGGGTGTGGGATGTCCGGAAGGCCGAGGGCGCGGATCGCGGAGGGGCTGCTCGAAGGGCGCCGGCGGGGAGAGCACGCGGTGTTCCGCGGGATACCGTACGCCCGGCCGCCGGTCGGGCCGCTGCGCTTCATGGCGCCCGCGCCGGTGGAGGGGTGGGCCGGGACGAGGCAGGCGGTCGAGTACGGCCCGGTGGTTCCGCAGGCAGGGCCCACGGCCGAGGATTCACGCGGGGACGACTGGCTCACGCTCAATGTCAGCACCCCCGCCCTGGGGGCGGCCGGGCTGCCCGTACTGGTGTGGATCCACGGCGGCGCGTACATCGCGGGAGCCTCCAGCGACCCGATGTACGACCCGGCGGCCCTCACCGGCGCGGGCCTGGTCGTGGTGAGCATCAACTACCGGGTGGCGGCCGAGGGTTTCGCCCTCGTGGACGGCGCCCCGGCCAACCGCGGGCTCCTCGACCAGATCGCGGCCCTGGAATGGGTACGGCGCAACATCGCCGCCTTCGGCGGAGACCCCGACCAGGTCACGGTGGCCGGCCAGTCCGCCGGCGCTGGGTCGATCGCGGCCTTGTTTACGGTGGAACGGGCGCGCGGGCTGTTCCGCAGGGCCATCGCGCACTCCGTGCCGGGCACGCTGTGCACCCGCGCACTGGCCCAGGAAGTCGCCGCCGAACTCGCCGACCGGGTCGGCGTCGCTCCCGACGCCGAAGCCCTGTCCGGCGTCGACCCCTCGCGCCTCGCCGGTGAGCTCACCGCCCTCGGCGCGGGCCTTTCCGGCCACCCCCGCCACCGGGAGAGGTGGGGCAGGCTCGCGCGGGTCGGCGTCGCCGTGTGCCCGGTCCTCGACGGTGCGCTGCTCACGGAAACGCCGTGGGAGGCGCTGGCCGGCGGCCGTACCGCCGGAATCGACCTGCTCGCCGGCCACACCCGCGACGAATTCCGGCTGTTCAGCGTCATGATGGGGCGACGCGGCAGCTACACCGAGGACGACGCCCGTACGGCCCTGGACCTGTTCGCCCCGACGCCGGACGGCGCCGCCGCGTACCGCGCCGCCTACCCTCGGGCCACCCCCGAAGAACTGCTCGAAGTGGTCTACTCCGACGCCCTCTTCCGGATGCCCTCACTCCACCTGGCCCAGGCCAACCAAGCAGCCGGCGGCACCTCCTATCTCTTCGAAATGAGCCTGGCCGCCACCGCCTCCGGCGGAATCCTGGGCGCCTGCCACAGCCTCGACGTCCCGCTGGCGTTCGGCACGCTGGACAGCCCCGCCGGCCGACAGCTCTTCGGCGACCGGCCGACGCCGGAGGTCACGGCGGCATCGCGGGAGCTGCGGCAGGCGTGGGTCCGGTTCGCCACGACCTGCGACCCGGGATGGCCCGCTCACCGGCCCGTACGCGACCTGACCCGCGTCCTGGACATCGAGTCGACGACCGGTCCGTACCCGGAAGCGGCCTCCCGTCAGATCTGGGAGGGGCATGCCCCGACCCCTTTCGACCTCGTGTCTACGGCGTAGAAGGCGTCGACGGCGAAGACCACGGGGCGGCCGAGGGCGTAGGCGTGAGCGGGTCCGCCAGTCGGCCCTCCCTGCTCGCGCCGGTCAGCCGCCTGGGGTGCACTGGAGGGGGTTGCGCACGGCCGGCGTGGCGTGGAACGCGCCCGTCCGGGCGAGCCCAGGCGTACCACCCGCAGAAAGGCGCACGCATCATGGCTGACAGGCCCCTCAACGGTCACCGCGTCCTGGCCCTCGTCACCAATTACGGTGTCGAGCAGGACGAACTGCTGGTCCCGCTCAACCGGTTGGGCGAGGACGGCGCTGAAGTCACGGTGGCCGCCGCCTCGATGGACCCCATCCAGACCCTGGTGAGCGACAAGGAGCCCGGCGAGACCGTACAGCCCACTGCCGTCTTCGAGACGCTGGACGCCACGGGCCACCAATTGCTGCTCCTCCCCGGCGGCACGCTCAACGCCGACAGCCTCCGGCTGAACGACAAGGCCATTGGCCTGGTACGGGAGTTCGCGGCTTCCGGCCGCCCCATCGCGGCCATCTGCCACGGCCCTTGGGCGCTGGTGGAAGCGGACGTGCTACGGGGCAAGACGCTCACGTCGTACCCGTCCCTGCGGACCGACATCCGCAACGCGGGGGCCAAGTCCTGGGTGAACGAGGCGGTGGTGAGCGATGCCGAGGGCGGCTACACCCTGGTGACCTCCCGGACGCCGAAAGACCTTGACGCCTTCCTGGAAGCGATCCACCAGGCCCTGGTCGGCTCCTGAGGGAACGAGGGAGGGGCAGCGCTTGTCGGCGTTCGTCGATGTTGCCAGCGTTGTCGGTGTTGTCAGTGTTTCAGGTCCATCTCCTCGACACGCGTCTGCACCGTGCGCCCGCTCTCCCACGCGTTGGCGCCCGGGGCCACTTCCGGCGTGGGGATGTCCGCCCGGTTCCGCCGCTTGCGGGACGTCGAGATGCCGAGCCGGTCGTCGCGGGCGCGGATCATCTCGTCCTCGGCCTGGCCGTCCTGGGTGAAGCCCATCATCAGTTGCGGAATGCCGTAGGGGAAGTCGTCGCGGTCGTACTGCCAGGTGTGGAACGTCTTGCCGTAGGTCGTGACGAGGTCCTCGAAGTAGGCGTGTTCGGCCAGGTCGGGGATGCCGGGGGCGACGAGGCTGCCGGATTTCACCTCGTAGTGGTGGCTGTGCCACAGCCGCTTCTCGTCCGCGGGCAGGCCGCGGAAGCGCTCCTCGCTGATGATGTACTCGATGCCGATCAGACGGGCGTCCGGCGCGTTGCGGTCGAAGATCACGCACTGGTGCAGGTCGTGCTGGAGATGGATACAGAAGTGGGTGGCTTCGACCTGCCGGCCCATGTCGTCGGCGTACATATGGAAACCGTTGAGGTAGGTGCTCATCGCGTCGAGCGGGTATTTCCGCTGTACGGTGCCGGCCGCCAGGTCCAGCGCGCGGTGCTTGAGCGGATGCCCCTTGCCGACCTTGCTGACCGTAACCGCCTTGCGGCCCAGCAGAGCCCCCGCCGCGGCCGCCAAGCCCGCCGCGACCCCGATCCCAACGGGCCCCGCGCCCGCCCCCCGACCGAAACCACGCGAGCCCCGCATGCCGTGTGCGCCATATGTGAATCCCATACGCGCCGAGTGCCCCGCCCCCGAACCCCGTAACGAACCATCCCGCGCCGTTCCGCCCCGCGACCGAAACGACACCCGTGCCACTCTCCCGCCACCGAGCCATTCGCCGGCAGATGCACCCAGCGGCATCCCGCCGCACATGGCAATAGACCCTCCGACCTGGCGCATTGCCTGATCAGAGGGCCTATCGGGCACCTGCACTACGGTGCCCCCGGCAGGATTCGAACCTGCGCACACGGCTTCGGAGCACGTTCAGAGATCAGCTTGCAAGTCGGACCTGACCAGCAGGTTCCTTGATCATTGGAGGCGTGGGGTGCTCTTCTGTATCGCAGATAGTGCGAAGTGGGAAGCCGCCTCCGGCTCGTGCGCTCATTGATGAGGTCGGCTTCGCCGACTGGCTGCAACGCCTAGTTGGTCCTGAGTGTTGCAGCATGTCTTGAACCGGAGCCCGGACACCGGCTCTCTGAATCGTCCGGCCTATTCGTACAGGCGCTGGTTGCGTTCCCTGAGTGGGCGAAGATGCGCTGTGAGCCAGCCTGCTGTGCCCCAAACGGCGCTCTACCCTGGGGTTGGCGGTCGTTCACCTGCTGCGATGGTCCGTCAGTGTCTGCAGTGGCCGCCCGTGGTACGTCACGGTCTCACCCAGTTGGACAGTTGCCTATGGAGCTTGTTGGCAGCGCCCAGCCTCAAGCATCCCGCCCAAGGTGACGTCGATGAACGGCGTGGTCATCGAGCGCATGTCGACTCTTGAGGAGGCGTGCGCCGCCGACGCCGTCATCGTCGGCAGCGGCATCGCCACCCGCGAGGTCGTCGAAGACCCGGCGATCATGAACATCCTGCGCGGCCTGGACCCCTCGCGCCGGCTCATCGCGGCGCAGTGCTCCGGCGCGCTCGTACTGGCCAGGCTCGGCCTGCTCGACTCCGTCCCCGCCTGCACCGACCTGACCACCAAACCGTGGGTCGTCGCCGCCGGCGTCGAAGTGCTCAACCAGCCCTTCTACGCCGAGGACAACATCGCCACCGCCGGCGGATGCCTGGCCTCGCACTACCTCGCCGCCTGGATCATCGCCCGCCTCGTGGGCGACACCGCCGCCGAAGCCGCGCTGCACTATGTCGCCCCCGTCGGCGAGAAGGAGGAGTACGTCGAGCGTGCCCGGCGCAACATCACCCCCTACCTGCCCGTTGTCCCACCGGCGCTCGTCTGAACAACGCGCGGCGAACTGCGTCCGGGCAGCCACGCTCAATGGTCACGATGGTCACGATGGTCACGATGGTCACGATGGTCACGGGGCGGCCGGCTGCGCCGAGCAGCGCGTGTCGTGTGCGGGCCGCTTCCCGGTGACCAGGTAGTCGGTCACCGCGTCGTTGCCGCAGGCGTTCGAGCCCGTCAGGTAGGCCACGTGGCCGCCCTGGTCGACGGTGACCATCCGGGCCCGCTCCCCGAGGGCCCGGCGCGTGCGAAGCGCCCCGGACAGCGGGGTCGCCGGATCGCGGAGGTTCTGGACCATGAGCACGTCGGAAGGCCCCCGGTCGGTGATCCGCACCTTCGGCTCCGCGGGTGCCGGCCAGAAGGCGCACGGCCTGATGTCGGCCGTGATGGCGCCGTACATCGGGTAGCGGACGCGGTCGACCGCGACGTTGTGCTGGTAGGTCGCGACAGACGTCGGCCAGCGGGAGTCGCCGCAGATCACCCCGAGGTAGGAGGCGGGGTAGTTGTCGCTGTACGCGCCGCCGCCCGCGCCGCCGGAGTCCGGGGGCGGCTGGTTCGTGTCCAGGGCGTGCCAGGTCTCGGCGAGCTTGGAGCGGTCGCTGTCCGCGCGGAGCAGCCCCGCTGTCACGTAGCGGAAGTCCGTGCCGCTGTACCCCTGGACCGGCTTCTTGTCGAGACGCGCGGCGAGTTGGAAGTACTTCGCGCGTACCGCGGCCGGTGTGCTGCCCAGGTGGTACCGCCGGGGCGCGGCCGCCGCGAACTTCGCGAAGTCGGGGAAGCGGGTCTCGAAGCCCGCGCCCTGGCCGCGCAGGGCCTCGACGTCGTAGCCCTCGGGCGGCAGGCTGCTGTCGAGCACGATGCGGTCGCCGCGGTGGGGGAAGAGGGTGGTGTACACCGCGCCGAGGTAGGTCCCGTAGGACTCGCCGTAGTACGAGATCTTCGGCACGCCGAGGGCCGCTCGGATCCGGTCCATGTCCCGTGCGGTGTTCGCGGTGGTGATGTGCGGCAGCAGGTCCGCGGTCTTCGAGGTGGCGCACTGCGCGGCGAGCCTCTTCGCGGTCGCCGCCTGCCTCGCCACGTCGGCCGCGTTGCCGGGATGGGGCGGGTTGCTCGCCACCGCACCCTGAGCACGGGTGAAGCCGCAGGTCACAGGGGTGCTCTGGCCGACGCCGCGGGGGTCGAAACCGATCACGTCGTAGCGCTCGCGTACCTTCTCGGGCAGCTTCATCAGCGCGGGCACGGGGAGGCCGGGCAGGCCGGGCCCCCCGGGGTTGAGGAGGAGCACGCCGCGCTTCTCGGACGGTTTCGTATCGGACGGCTTCGTACTCGCCAGACGGGACACCTCGATATTGATCTTCCGCCCGTCGGGGTGACGGTAGTCGAGCGGCACCGCGAGCCTCGCGCACCGCAGCGCCGCCTCCGTCGGGCTGGGGCAGGCGCCCCACCGCAGCGGCGACGGGGGCGGCGAACTCGCCTGTGAATGCCGCGGTGTGCTCCTCGTGGCGGTCTGCGATACGCCCGAGGCCGCAGTCACTGCTGTCACCGCCGTCACCCCCGTCGCGCCCACTGCGACGGCGAGCGCCGCGAACCAGGTCTTACGCATGGTTGTTCTCCTCACCTGGAGAGCAGTGGATGGATGTCGGTACGCGCCGCTCGGGCGTCAGCCCCCGAGGGAGGCCGACCGCACGGCCGCCGCCGTCCGCTTGCGCCGCCTGCGCAGCAGCACGACGACGACCGCGAAGATCTGGAGAGCGGGTTCCAGGCCCGGCAGGTCGGCGGTCGCCTCGGCGTGGAGGTGTCCGGTGCGGCGGATCGCGCCGGCGGGCTCACCGTCGTCGCGGATCATGACGTACTCCCGGTCCGCCGCCGCGGTCCGACGGAACGAGATGACGCGCCCGGAGCACGTCATGGTCCAGCTTCGGCGCACCCGGTCCGTGGTCGCGAGCACCTCCCCGCCGGCGTCGAGCAGTTCGTGGACACCGCTGAAGCGGTGAGCGCGTACGAGGTAGTCGACCCCGTGCAGCGTGAACCGCGCGCCGGCGCCGCCCCTGTCCAACGGGAACGTCGTCAGCGCTCGCCCGTCCTCGGTGAACTCGTACGTCCGGCTCGGCAGTCGGACCCTCTTCGCGTGCAACATGGCCTCATCGCAGCATCGGCCCGCCGCTCGTACCCATGCCATTTGTCATGCGTGACCGGGCGACAAACGGCACAGGGCCGACGGCCGCGGGCGGGTGATGCTTGCCCGTATGCCCCATGACCCACGCACCACTTACCGGGCCGCCGCCCGGACCTCCCGCGGCATCCCCGGCCCTATCATGATCGACATGGGCGCACGCGATCCGGACGAGTTCTCCGCCGGCCAGTGGCCGGACTGGAGCTTCTGGAAGGACCCGTCGGAAGGTCCCGGCAGCCGGGGGAGGGGCAGGGGCCGCGCGGCCGTCGCCACGGCCGCGGCACTCGCCTCCCTCACCCTGATCGCACGGGCCGAGGACATCGCGCACGGCACGGGACCGCTCCCGCTCACCTCACTCGCGATCGGCCTCGTCGCCTGCTACGGCATCGTCTGCGTACTGGCGCCCTGGTACGGGCCGATGGCGCTGCGCCGCGAGCGCGTCGCCATCGTGGCCGTGGCCTTCCTGCTCGGAGCGGCACCGGCCGTGCTGCTCGCGACGCCGTCCTACCTGACCGACCTGACCTACGCCCTCGCGATCGGGCTCATGCTGCTGCCGCTGCGCCACGCGCTGCTGCTCGGTCTCGTCACGGTGCTGGGGCAGATCGTCTGGATGCGACTCGACCGGGGCGAGGTGGCCTGGGCGCAGGTCGGCATCCTCGTCGGCGTGACCGCGGCGCTCGGCACCGTCTTCGCCCTCAACTTCACGATCGGCCACCTGCGGGCCGCGCGCGAGCAGGTCAAGAGGCTGGCCGTGAACCAGGAACGGGAGCGGGTCGCCCGGGACATGCACGACGTCCTCGGCCACAGCCTCTCCACGATGACCGTCAAACTGGGGCTGACGCGTCGCATCCTGGAGTCCTCCGGAGACGTGGCCCTCGCCGTCGCCCAGGTCACCGAGCTGGAGAACATGGCCCGTACGGCGCTGTCCGACATCCGGGCCACCGTCTCGGACTACCGCACCCTGTCGCTGGACAGCGAACTCGCCGGCGCCCACATGGCGCTGCGCGCCGCCGGCATACGGGCCGATCTGCCCGCCGCGACCGATGCCGTGCGCCCCGAGCTGCGCGAGGTGTTCGGCTACGTCGTACGGGAGGCGACCACCAACGTGCTGCGGCACTCCGACGCGGAACTGTGCACCGTCCGCACCGGGCCCGACTGGGTCGAGGTCACCGACAACGGCGGTTTCACGGGCGGGGCGAGCGCCGGGAACGGCCTCACGGGCCTCGCGGAACGGCTGACCGCCGTGTCGGGCACCCTCGAACACGGGCCCGCCCCCGGCGGCGGCTTCCGTATCGTCGCCCGCGGGCCGGACCCGGCGACGCCCCTCACCTGCGCGCGGGAAGCCGAGCCGACATGATCCGCATTCTGCTGGCCGACGACCAGGCCCTCGTACGCGGCGCCCTCGCGGCCGTGCTCCGGCTGGAGCCCGACTTCGACGTGGTCGCCGAGGTCGGCACCGGCACCGAGGTGCCGGCCGCCGCGCGGCGGACCACGCCCGACATCGCGTTGCTGGACGTACAGATGCCCGGCCGTGAGGGCCTGGACGTAGCCGCCGATCTCCAGCGGGCGCTGCCCGGCTGCCGCACCATCATCTGTACGACCTTCAGCCGGCCCGGCTACCTCGCGCGGGCGGTGGCCGCGGGCGCGTCCGGGTACGTCGTGAAGGATTCCCCGCCGGAACAGCTGGTCGACGCGATCCGCCGCGTCCACGCCGGCCTGCGCTTCGTGGATCCGGCCCTCGCCGCGGAAGCGCTGGCCCGCGGGGCGAGCCCGTTGACCGGGCGCGAGGCGGACGTGCTGCGTACGGCCGCCGAGGGCGGCACCGTGGCCGACATCGCCAGGGCTCTCCGGCTGTCCGAGGGCACCGTGCGCAACCACCTGTCGGCGGCGATCGGCAAGACGCAGGCCCGTACCCGCGCCGAGGCGGCCCGGCTCGCGGAGGCCAACGGCTGGCTGTGACGGCGGTGTTGGCCATCCGCGGCAGCGATCGACCGCGGCGCGAAAGGTGCGATACGGGCTGACGTGACGTAGCCCCGGCCGGACGCCCCCGTACGCCACCGGCCACACCTGACCGGCCGGGGCGGAGCGGGGGAGGGCCGGGGACGGGCCGGGGGACCGTTTCGGTGGGAATGGTCAGCTGCTACGTTTCCCGGATGAGGAAAGGACCTGCCACGCGAAGCGTCGGGGCGAACGAGCCGCTCGGCTTCGTGATCGCTTCGGCGGGCAACGCGGCGGCTCTCGCGTTCGAGTCCGCCCTGGCCGCGGAGCACCTGCATCCACGGCACTTCGCCGTCCTGCGCGGGCTGCGCGACGGCGAGGAGCACTCGCAGCAGCGGCTCGCCTCCTCGCTGGGCATCCCGGCCAGCCGTCTTGTGGGGCTGCTCGGGACGCTGATCGAGAGGGGCCTGGTGGAGCGGCGCGAGTCGCCGACCGACGCTCGGGTGAAGCTGGTCCGCCTGCGGGAGGAGGGCCGGCGGGAACTGGAGAAGCTGACCCGGCTCGCGGGCGCCTCGGAAGAGCGGCTGACGGCGGGGCTGACGGCCGAGGACCGGTCCGAGCTGCGCCGGCTGCTCGGCATCGTCTACGCCAACGTCGCCGTCGAACCCGAAGGGCGGCCCGTTCGGGCCTGGTGATCGCCCCGTTCCGGACCGGTTGCCCAACTGGCCGGCCGTGGGGGCTTGCGCAAATCGTTTCGGTTGGAATAATTTCAATGAGAACGAATTGAGGCGCTGCCGTGAGGCGGCCGACCACAGGAGACGACGATGGCGATGGCGGCCACGAACCAGGACACGGTCGAGGGGTTCCTCGAACGGATCCGGGATGCCTGGGACGCGGGGGACGCGAGCGGCTACGCGGCGCAGTTCGCGGAGGACGCGTCATATGTGATCTTCATGGGGGACGTGATGCTCGGGCGCGCCGCCATCGAGCGGACCCATCATGAGGTGTTCACCCGGTGGCAGAAGGGCACGCGCATGGCGGTCAGGCCCATCGACGTGCGGATGCCGGACGAGTCCACGGCGGTGGTGACCACCGTCGGCGGCATCGGCAAGGGCGGCAGGATCGACTTCGACAAGTTTCAGACGTTCACGCTGCACCGCCACACGGGGCGCTGGGAATGCGTGGCCTTCCAGAACACGAAGATGAGCCGCCGCTCCAAGCGGGCCTACCGCTCCTGACGGTGTTCGGAACGGTTTCTGGCACGGCAGTTGGTGCTGGAGTACTGGTCGGCTGTCCGGCTTGTTGATGAAGACGGCGTGAGACAGAGCGCGACGGAGTGACCATGTGGGACGGCCCCTTCTACCGAGTCAGACGTGACGGATACGAGATCTGCTTCGTGCCCGGTGCCGGGGAGGACCTTGAAAAGGTCTGCAATGTGGACATGTGGGTCATCCGTGATGACGGCGATCGCTGGTCCGGAACCGTGTTCACTCTCGACGAGGTGCACCGGATCATGGACCGTCAGCGGCAGGCTGGCGATCCAGAGGGCGACTACTGGTGGTGCTGGGACGGCCTCATCGTGCGCGACGCCGGTGTGCAGTCGATGGTCAAGGTCATCGACGGGCTCGTCGCCGCAGGCGAGCACGAGACAGTCCTTCGCCACGTCGGGCCCGAAGAGAACCCTTGATCTCATTGACTCCCCGGCTGACCGAACGATGCCCCGAACGTGATCGCTCGAATGAGGATTCTGGGGACGCGAACACGGCCCCGCCTGATCCTGTGCTCCGACCACGAAGGCACTTGACCAGCGAAGGCCGTGGGAAATGAGTCTGCTGCACCACAATGACCGGGACGCGGCATTCGACTTCACCTCCCACTTCCGGGACGACTTCTACGGATGTCTGAGGAGTTTCAGCCACATGATCGATCCGCGGAGGTGGAGTCCGGCCTCGTAACTCTCGGGTGCCTTGTCGTAGCGGGTGGCCAGGCCGCGCCAGGTCTTGATCTTCTGGAAGCAGCGCCCCTGGAGGAGTAGGCCCTGTCCGCGGCCTGGCCGGGCGTGAGCACGAACGACAAAAGCCGGCCCGCGGCATCGACCGCGCAGTGGATCTTGCTGCTCAGTCCGCCCCGGGACCGGCCGAGACGGGCGGCACCCGCCCTGGCCCGGCGGCATCGGCCAGGGGGTACTGCACATACCACCATGATCTCGGGCTGGCTCCGGTCCCTGCCCCGGTCGAGACTGGACGCAGATGCAACGGGCCGCGATACAGGAGATGAATCCCATGAAGGCCAACGGCAGCACCCCTTCCTCCCCCGACGACGAAGTTCGTACGCGCATGCAGGAATGGAAGAAGGCTTTCGAATCGAAGGACGTCGACTCCATCATGGCGTTCTACGCGCCCGAGGGCTTCACCGCATTCGACTTGATGCCCCCCTTCCATTTCGAGGGAGGCGAGATGTGGCGGAAGAACTGGGTGGACTTCTACGAGGCGTTCGACGGCCCGATCGAGCTGGAACTGGCCGACCTTCGTGTCGATGCGCAGGCCGACCTCGCGATCGCGCGATGCGCTGTCCGGATGGCCGGAACCATGTTCGGCCGCCCCATGGATTCGTGGGTGCGCACGACCAACTGCTTCCGGCGCGTCGAGGGAGAGTGGCTGATGATCCACGACCACGTTTCATGGCCCATCGACTTTGCCACCGGAAAGGCGCTGATGGACCTGACCCCCGCGGGGGCCGGCCGATGAGCAGGCCGAGCGCTGAAGAGATCCTCGACGACGTGGCCCGCTCCTTCGTCAATCCGCTGCGTTCCCCGGTGATGAGGGATCCTTCGCACGTCGGTCTCGACTACGAGAATGTCACCTTCCCGTCCTCGGACGGCGTCCCCCTCGAAGGATGGTTCATCCCGGCTGACAGCGACGTCGTCGTCGTCCTGAACCATCCCATGGGTTTCAGCCGTGCCGGTCAGCCGACCAACCTGGAGCCGTGGCAGTCGATTTGGGGCCCAAGCGGCAACGGAACAGAAGTCGACTTCCTGCCCGACTACGCCATCCTGCACGAGGCCGGGTACAACGTGCTCACGTACGACTTGCGCAACTTCGGCCTGAGCGGTGCCGCCAACGGGGGCGCGGTGACCAGCGGACTGTTCGAGGCGCGTGATGTGGTGGGCTCCCTGCGACACCTTCGCGCCCGTCCGGACACGGCGTCGATGCGAGTGGCCCTCTTCAGCCGCTGCCTCGGTGCGAACGCCACGTTCGCGGCCATGCGGCAAGTGCCGGGGGAGTTCGACGAAGTGCGCTGCCTCGTCGCCTGCCAGCCGGTCTCTGACCTGGTCATCATGGGACGCCTGCTGGAGATCCTCGGCCTCGGGAAGCAGCGCCTTCCCGAGCTGGATCACCGCGTCATGCTGGGAACCTCCCTTCCCTTCGCGGCTCGCCCCGATACGAGCTGGGCACGGTACGTCCGCATCCCCACGTATCTGTACGCCGTGCGCCAGGACTCCCTGACCGAGCCGCACGACATCGAGACCGCGTTTGCCATGCTCGACACCGACGACAAGGAGTTGCAGTGGGTCGAGGACACACACCGTCGGTGGGATGGTTATCTTGAGTTCCAGCGACGCCCGCAGCCGGTCCTCGACTGGTTGCACGCACACATGAGGAGCCAACCGTGACCAACTGCTGTGGAGACCAGCTCTGACGGGCGAGAACGCAGACACACTGGGCACGTTCCTGCGCGCACATCGTGAGCGATCGACGATTGCCCAGGATTCCGGACGGGCGTCGTCCAGGCGACGCACGCCCGGCATGCGCAGATCCGAGGTCGCGGTCACCGCCGGTATCAGCGTGGAGTGGTATTCGCGATTGGAGCAGGGGCGGGGCGGGCGCCCGTCGATCCAAGTCCTGGAAGCGATCTGCGAGGCCCTGCGGCTGAAGCCGAAGGAGCGGGAACACGCCTTCCTGCTCGCCTACGGCAAGGTCGGCGCCTCCCATCAGGAGCTGAGCCCTGACGAGAGGCGCAAGCTGCGCGTGGTGCTCGACGCGCTGGAACCGTGCCCTGCGTATCTGAAGTCCCCGTCGTGGGACATCCTCGAATGGAACGCCGCCGCAGCACGTGTCCTGACCGGTTACGCGTCCCTGCCCGCCGCGGAACGCAACGTGCTCCGCATCCTGTTCACGCATCCCGACTCTCGCAGGCGGATCCGGGACTGGCCCACCGAGGCGAAACTGGCCGTCGCGACGTTCCGCTCAGAGCTGGTCCGCTGGGAAGACCGCTCCCCGCGGGTACAGGCACTGATCCACGACCTGCGCACCACCTCGCCGGAGTTCGACGAGATCTGGCGGCGCAACGAGGTCGGGCACCTGGGGGAGGGAAAGAAGACCTTCCTCCTGCCTGACGGGTCGGAGACGACCATGCAGTACGCGTCCTTCAGCATCGACGCCCATCCGGGGACGGGCCTCGTGGTGTACACGCCGACGACCGGTGCGGCATCTCCGGCGCCCTAGGTGCTGTTTGGAGTTCGGTTCCAGGTGTGGCTCGGTGGCGTGTTTGGGGTGGCTGGTAGAACTCGGGTGTGGCGCGTTTTGACGTGACGGATGCCGAGTGGGCCTTGATCGAGCCGCTGCTGCCAGTGGCGGCCACCGGGCCGTTGCCGCGGCGGGTGCGGGACCAGTTCAACGGGGTGCTGTGGCGGTTTCGGACCGGCAGTGGCTGGCGTGACGTTCCCGAGCGGTACGGGCCCTGGTCCACGGTCTACTCCCGGTTCAGCGGCTGGGCCAGGGCCGGAGTGTTCCAGGGCCTGATGGCCGCCTTGATCGCCGAGGCGGCCGCGCGGGGGCAGGTCGGCCTGCATCTGGTCAGCGTGGACTCCACGATCGTGCCGGCGCATCACGAATCGGACCGACCAGCAGGCCAACCGGAAGAAGAAGGGCCCGGCCGGCGGGCGGCCGGTCACCTACGATCCCGAGCGCTACAAGCAACGCAACACCATCGAGCGCCCTAAGACCGGCGAGGTTCATGACGACCGCGGGCTGAAGAACCGCGAACCCGAAGAGGTGCGGCCGACCCCCCTGCCGCCGCCGCTCGTAGCGATCTGGCGGTACGGCCGTGTGGGCCGAAGCCCGGGAATTCGGTCTGCCGCCCGAACTGGTCAAGAGCCCCCTGGCGGACCGCCCGTATGATCTGTGCCACTCGGCGCTGTCCACGTGGCTCAACGCCGGAGCCGACCCCACGGAGGTCGCCGAACGCGCAGGCAACACCGTTGAGGTGCTGCTGGCCCGATACGCCAAGTGTCTCCATGGACGCCACGTCGTAGCCAACAAGCGCATCGAAGATCTGCTACTTGAATACGCGTGATGGTGATCACTCCGAACGCCCCGAGGTGAACACCTCGGGGCGTTCGCTAGGTGATGACTTGGGCGGCTGGCGAGCCAAATGTCCGATCCCGCGTATGTCCCGCAGTGCGTGTCCTAAGGGTGCTCTCGGTGGTACCTCGCTGCATATAGCAGTAGGCCCTCCGATCTGGCCTAGTGCCTGATCAGAGGGCCTATCGGGCACCTGAACTGCGGTGCCCCCGGCAGGATTCGAACCTGCGCACACGGCTCCGGAGGCCGTTGCTCTATCCCCTGAGCTACGGGGGCGTGTCGCTCGTTTGCCTGGCGACGGGTAGAACACTACCAGCTTCGGGAGGGTGCCCAGGAACGGGTATTCGCGGGGGTCGGGGCGGGCGGTGGGGAGCGTGGGGGAGGGGGGAGTTTGTGGGGGATTTTTGGGGGATCTCCCATACGTGAGGGATTCGACCTGGATGTGCTCCCTCACATGGCGGAAGTGGGGAAAACCCGGACGCAGCAGGAGGTGCGCGCCTACCCTCTAGTTGTGCCGGGCGCGACCGGCCGGGTCCTTGTCGTGGATGACAACAAGGTGATCCGGCAACTGATCAGGGTCAACCTCGAACTCGAAGGGTTCGAGGTCGTGACCGCGGCCGATGGTGCCGAGTGTCTGGAGATCATTCATCGGGTGCGGCCCGATGTCGTGACGCTGGATGTGGTCATGCCCCGGCTCGACGGGCTGCGTACCGCCGCCCGGCTGCGGGCCGATCCGCGGACGAGTGGGCTGCCCATCGCGATCATCAGCGCCTGTACCCAGCCCGAGGTGGACAGCGGTCGGGCGGTGGGGGTGGACGCGTTTTTGGCCAAGCCGTTCGAGCCCGCCGAGATGGTGCGGCTGGTGCGGCGGCTGATGGGGCGGGGCGGCGACGAGGAGGGCGAGGACGCCGGGCTGCCGGACTCGGCCGCGCCCGGCGGGGCCGACGCGGAGTCGGTGGGGCGTCCCGCGGGGTGAAACCTGTTCGCGGAGGTGCCCCCGGTCTCCCATACGCTTGTCCTGTGACCCCAGCCGAACTCTCGTGCACCGTGCGCCGTGCCGTGCGCCGTGCCGTCGAGGCCGGCGAGCTCGTCGCCCCCGTGCCCGAGCGGGTCACCGTGCGCACCCCGCCCGGCCCCGGCCGCGGGGACTTCGCCACCAACGTCGCTCTGCGGCTCGCCAAGGACGCCGGCCGCCCCGCCCACGACGTCGCCGAAGTGCTGCGGCGCCGGCTCGTCCGAGAGCCCGGAGTGCGGCGCGTCGATGTCGCCGGGCCCGGGTTCTTGAACATCACCCTCGATGGCGCCGCCCGCGCCGCGCTCGTCGAAGAACTCCGCGGCATCACGCCGTCCCCGGCTCTGCCGCTCTCGCCGCCCGACGACCTCGTCCGCCGGCTCGGTTCCGACGCCGCCCGCTGGAGTCTCGTCACCGCCCCCGGCCTCGACCGGGAGCTGCTGCTCGTACAGCGGGAGGACGCCAATCCGCTCTTCCGTGTGCGGTACGCCCACTCCCGTACCCAGGCCCTCCTCCGTAACGCCCGTGACCTCGGGTTCTCTCCTGGGGAGGGGGAACTGGACGGCAGCACTGAGCTGCTTGGACTGCTCGGTGATCGGGAGCGCGTTGTCGAACGCGCCGATCCTCCCCGCCTCGCTCGCTACCTTGAGCGCCTTGCCGATGCCTTCCTCCACTGGCACCACAAGTGCCCGGTCCTGCCCCTCGGTGACGAGAAACCCTCGGCCGTCCACCGCGCCCGGCTGGCCCTCGCCGAAGCCACCGGGGCCGTGCTGGCAGACGGCCTCCACCAGCTCGGCATCACCGCACCCGCACATGTGTGACCTGCACACCTGTGACCTGCACACCTGTGACCTCGCACCTCTCTGAGGGGAAGCTCCCGAAACCATGAGCCGTTCCGCCCACCCCGCCGGGCCCCGTCACGCCGACGTGCTCCCCGAGGGGCACTACACCGCCCCCGCCGACGACCTCAACGCCCTCGATCCGCGCGTCTGGGCCCGTACGGTCGCGCGCGGCGCCGACGGGGTCGTCAGCGTCGGCGGAATCAGCGTCAAGCAGCTCGCCGAGGAGTTCGGCAGCCCCGCCTACGTCCTCGACGAGGACGATTTCCGTGCCCGCTGCCGCGCCTGGCGGCAGGCGTTCGGCGCGGACGCCGACGTGTTCTACGCGGGCAAGGCGTTCCTCTCCCGCGCCGTCGTGCGCTGGCTCGCCGAGGAGGGGCTGAACCTCGACGTCTGCTCCGGCGGCGAACTCGCCACCGCCCTCGGGGCCGGCATGCCCGCCGAGCGGATCGCCCTGCACGGCAACAACAAGTCCGTGGACGAGATCACCCGAGCCGTCGAGGCCGGCGTCGGGCGGATCGTGCTCGACTCGTTCCAGGAGATCGTGCGCGTCGCGCACATCGCCGAGCGGCTCGGCAAGCGGCAGCGCGTACAGATCCGGGTGACCGTCGGCGTCGAGGCGCACACCCACGAGTTCATCGCGACCGCGCACGAGGACCAGAAGTTCGGCATCGCGCTCGCCGGCGGGCAGGCCGCCGAGGCCGTGCGCCGGGTGCTCAAGCTGGACGGGCTGGAGCTCACGGGCATCCACTCGCACATCGGCTCGCAGATCTTCGACATGGCCGGCTTCGAGGTGTCCGCCCGCCGCGTCGTGCAGTTGCTGGCCGAGGTGCGCGACGAGCACGGCGTCGAACTGCCCGAGATCGACCTCGGGGGCGGCCTCGGCATCGCCTACACCTCCGAGGACGACCCGCGGGAGCCGCATGAGATCGCGGCGGCCCTCGGCGCCATCGTCGGCCGCGAGTGCGAGTCCGCCGGGCTCGCCGTGCCGCGGATCTCCGTGGAGCCGGGGCGGGCCATCGTCGGGCCCACCGCCTTCACGCTGTACGAGGTCGGCACGGTCAAGGAACTGGCCGGGCTGCGCACGTACGTCTCCGTCGACGGCGGCATGTCCGACAACATCCGTACGGCCCTTTACGACGCCGACTACACCGTCGCGCTGGTCTCCCGCTCCTCCGACGCCGAGCCGATGCTCTCCCGCGTCGTCGGCAAGCACTGTGAATCCGGCGACATCGTCGTGCGCGACGCGTTCCTCCCCGCCGACCTCGCCCCCGGCGACCTGCTCGCGGTCCCCGCCACCGGCGCGTACTGCCGCTCCATGGCCAGCAACTACAACCACGCGCTGCGCCCGCCGGTCGTGGCCGTACGCGACGGCCAGGCCCGCGTCATCGTCCGGCGGGAAACGGAAGAAGACCTTCTGCGGCTCGACGTCGGCTAGGCGGCGGCTGACGAGGGGCTCGTGGCCCGCCGGTCAGCGGCCCGTAGCCCCTCGGCCGGCGGTCCGCGGGGCGCTCCGGCGGCGGTCCGCGCACCGTGTCGGCCCGCGGAAAAAACAATCTCGGATACTGGACGGGGGACGGAAACCCCCGTCCGGTGAGTGAGACTGGTGTACCACCGAAGATGTATGAGAGACGAGGTCGGATGATGCGTACGCGTCCGCTGAAAGTGGCGCTGCTGGGCTGTGGTGTTGTCGGCTCAGAGGTGGCGCGCATCATGACGACGCACGCGGACGACCTCACGGCGCGCATCGGGGCCCCGATCGAGCTGGCCGGGATCGCGGTGCGCCGACCCGACCGGGTGCGCGAGGGCGTGCCCGCCGAGCTGATCACCACCGACGCGACCGCGCTCGTCAAGCGCGGCGACATCGACGTGGTCGTCGAGGTCATCGGCGGCATCGAGCCGGCCCGGACGCTGATCACCACCGCCTTCGAGCACGGCGCGAGCGTCGTCTCCGCCAACAAGGCGCTGCTCGCCGAGGACGGCGCCGCGCTGCACGCCGCCGCCGAGAAACAGAACGCCGACCTCTATTACGAGGCCGCCGTCGCGGGCGCGATCCCGCTGGTACGGCCGCTGCGCGAGTCGCTGGCGGGCGACAAGGTCAACCGGGTGCTGGGCATCGTCAACGGCACGACCAACTTCATCCTGGACCGGATGGACTCCAGCGGAGCCGGCTACTCCGAGGCGCTCGACGAGGCCACCGCGCTCGGGTACGCGGAGGCCGACCCGACCGCCGACGTCGAGGGGTTCGACGCCGCCGCGAAGGCCGCGATCCTGGCCGGCATCGCCTTCCACACCCGCGTACGCCTCGACGACGTGCACCGCGAGGGTCTGACCGAGGTGACCTCCGCCGACATCGCCTCCGCGAAGCGCATGGGGTGCACGGTCAAGCTCCTCGCCATCTGCGAGCGGGCCGCCGACGGCAAGTCGGTCACCGCCCGGGTGCACCCGGCGATGATTCCGCTGAGCCACCCGCTGGCCTCCGTGCGCGAGGCATACAACGCCGTCTTCGTCGAGGCCGAGGCGGCCGGGCAGCTCATGTTCTACGGGCCCGGCGCCGGCGGCTCGCCGACCGCGTCCGCGGTCCTCGGCGACCTGGTCGTGGCCTGCCGCAACAGGCTGGCGAACACCACCGGACCGGGCGACTCCGCCTATACCCGGCTGCCGGTGAGCCCGATGGGCGATGTGGTCACGCGCTACCACATCAGCCTCGACGTGGCCGACAAGCCGGGCGTCCTCGCCCAGGTCGCCACGGTCTTCGCCGAGCACGACGTGTCCATCGACACGGTCCGCCAGCAGGGCAAGGACGGCGAGGCGTCGCTGGTCGTCGTCACCCACCGGGCGGCCGACGCCGCCCTGTCGGCGACGGTCGAGGCGCTGCGCAGGCTCGACACCGTGCGGGGTGTCGCGAGCATCATGCGGGTCGAAGGGGAGTAACGGGAGCAATGTCTGCAATCACCAGTCCGCGCGTGTCGGGCGCCCACCAGTGGCGCGGCATCATCGAGGAGTACCGGGACCGGCTGCCGGTCCACGAGGGCACCCCGGTGGTGTCGCTGCGCGAGGGCGGCACGCCGCTCGTACCCGCCCAGGTGCTCTCCGAGCGCACCGGCTGCGAGGTGCACCTCAAGGTCGAGGGCGCGAACCCCACCGGGTCCTTCAAGGACCGCGGCATGACCATGGCCATCACCGAGGCCAAGGAGGCCGGCGCCAAGGCCGTCATCTGCGCCTCCACCGGCAACACCTCCGCGTCGGCCGCCGCCTACGCCGTACGGGCCGGGATGGTCTGCGCGGTGCTGGTGCCGCAGGGCAAGATCGCGCTCGGCAAGATGGGCCAGGCGCTGGTGCACGGCGCGCGCATCCTCCAGGTCGACGGCAACTTCGACGACTGCCTCACGCTGGCCCGCGGCCTCTCCGAGAACTACCCGGTGGCGCTGGTCAACTCGGTCAACCCGGCCCGTATCGAGGGGCAGAAGACCGCGGCGTTCGAGATCGTCGACGCGCTCGGGGACGCGCCCGACATCCATGTGCTGCCCGTCGGCAACGCCGGCAACATCACCGCCTACTGGCGCGGATACCGCGAGTACGCGGCCGACGCGGTGGCCTCGCGCACGCCCCGGATGTGGGGATTCCAGGCTTCCGGTTCCGCGCCCATCGTGCGCGGTGAGGTCGTCAAGGACCCGCACACGATCGCCACCGCCATTCGCATCGGCAATCCGGCCTCGTGGAACTTGGCCGAGCAGGCGCGCGACGAGTCGGGCGGTCTGATCGACGCGGTGACCGACCGACAGATCCTGGCCGCCTACCGGCTGTTGGCCGCGCAGGAGGGCGTGTTCGTCGAGCCCGCCTCCGCCGCGAGCGTCGCCGGGCTGCTCAGCGCCGCCGAGCAGGGCAAGGTCGACCCCGGTCAGCGCATCGTCTGCACGGTGACCGGCAACGGGCTCAAGGACCCGGACTGGGCGGTGGCCGGTGCCCCGCAGCCCGTGACGGTCCCCGTCGACGCGGACGCGGCGGCGCGGCGGCTCGGTCTCGCCTGAGACCCGCCCGGCTCGGGGGCGGGGCCGGGGCGGCGCGTACAACGGCTGAATCCGGCCCCGGATATCCGTGATTACGGGGCACAACCTGCCGTAACGTCAGCAATGGAGCACAGGACGGCGTGCGACACGCATCGTGCGCCTCCTGTGCGCCCTATGTCGCCGCAGAACCTTCCTTCGATAGGCTGTACTCAATCCGCCCCGCCGCAGACCCCTGCCGCCGCTGTGCGTCATGGTGGTCGTGGCCCCTTGAGGGCGCTCGTACCTTCTCCGCCCCACACCGTCACTGAGCCACACCAGCCACACCCGACCCCCCAGTCACCGGACTGTCATACCAAGGAGAGTCATCGAGCGATGGCCGGTCCCGCCTTCCGCGCCGCCGCCGTCCGAGTGCGCGTCCCCGCGACCAGCGCCAATCTCGGTCCCGGCTTCGACGCCCTCGGCCTGTCCCTCGGGCTCTACGACGACGTCGTGGTCAGGGTGGCCGACTCCGGGCTGCACATCGACATCGCCGGCGAGGGCGCGGACACGCTGCCGCGGGACGAGGGCCACCTGCTCGTACGGTCCCTGCGCACCGCCTTCGAGGTGCTCGGCGGGCAGCCGCGGGGCCTGGAAGTGGTCTGCGCCAACCGCATCCCGCACGGCCGCGGACTCGGCTCCTCCTCCGCGGCGATCTGCGCCGGAATCACCGCCGCCAGGGCCGTGACCATAGGCGGAGCCGAGCGGCTGGACGACGCGGCGCTGCTGGAGCTGGCCACCGAGATCGAGGGCCACCCGGACAACGTCGCCGCCTGCCTGCTCGGCGGCTTCACCCTGGCCTGGACGGAGTCCGGGGCCGCCCGCGCGGTCCGGATGCGTCCGTCGGATTCCATCGTTCCGGTGGTCTTCGTGCCCGCCAAGGCGGTGCTCACCGAGACCGCGCGCGGACTGCTGCCGCGCACCGTCCCGCACGTGGACGCGGCGGCCAACGCGGGCCGCGCGGCGCTCCTGGTCGAGGCGCTGACCAGGCGCCCCGAGCTGCTGCTCGCGGCCACCGAGGACCGGCTCCACCAGGAGTACCGCGCCCCGGCGATGCCGGACAGCGTGGCCCTGGTCAACCGACTGCGCGCGGACGGCGTCCCCGCGGTCATCTCCGGCGCGGGCCCGACGGTGCTCGCGCTGACCGAGGACGGTGCGGCCGACAAGGTCGCACGGCTGGCGGGCGAGGGGTGGGCGGCCAACCGGCTGGCTCTCGACGCCCACGGGGCGAGCGTTCTGCCGCTCGGCACCTGACGACACACGGTTGTGGGTCTTGGAGAGGGGGAATATTTGTTGGACCCGGTAGTGTTAACCTCAAGTCTGCACTCGACGCCACACCGGCGCGGTGCGCAGTGTCCCGATCAGGGACCGCCTTTCTTCCGGGAGCCTCCCCAACTGCCTGAGCAGCCTGCCTGAGCAGTTTCGAGCACGCTCCGGAATCGGCGTGAGCGACATGGGTGATGCATCACTTCTGATCTCCTTCACGCCGGAACCATGAATTGATCTTTCCGCCGTACCGGCGGACCACCGCCCCGGCCCGGTCCGCAAGCCAAGGACCGCAGCCGGACAGCACAACCGGTCGCCGAGCCAGACAGGCCGACGCCCGCTCCAGGGAAGGACCCCTTCGTGAGCGACACCACCGATCTGATGGGCGTGACCGCCGACGGTTCCGTCGGCAATGCCTCCGCGCCCGCCACGGACGCTCCCGCCGCGCCTGCCACCGGTGCTGCCCCTGCCAGTGCCTCCCGGCGGCGCCGTTCGGGCACGGGCCTCGACGCCATGGTCCTGGCGGAGCTCCAGCAGCTCGCCTCCAGCCTCGGCATCAAGGGCACCGCGCGGATGCGCAAAGGCCAGTTGATCGAGGTCATCAAGGAGAAGCAGGGCCAGGGCTCGGGCGCCGAGAAGCCCGCCGAGGCCCCCGCCGCCGAGACCAAGCCGAAGCGCCGTACGACCTCCAAGGCCCGTACGGGCGAGGGCGAGGCCGCCGCCGACACCGGCAAGGCCCCCAAGGCCGAGAAGGCTGACAGGGCTGACAAGGCCGACAGGGCCGACAAGGCCGAGCGGGGCGCCAAGAGCGCGCCCGCCGCCGATCAGGGCGCCCAGCAGCAGATCGAGATCCCGGGCCAGCCGAACAGCGACGAGCAGCCGGCCGGTGAGCGCCGCCGCCGTCGGGCCACCGCCCCGTCGGGCAGCCCCGAGGCCGCCGAGACCAAGGCCGAGGCGAAGGCGGACGTCAAGGTCGAGGAGAAGACCGACATCAAGACCGACACCAAGGCCGAGGCCGCCGCGTCGGCGCCCGCTCAGGACGGGGCCGAGGGCCGGTCCGGCAAGGGCGGCGGCGACCGGCAGGACCGCGGCCAGAAGAACGACCGCCGGGACCGCCAGGACCGCGGCAACCAGCGCGACCGGCAGGACCGGCAGGACCGCAGCGGCCGGGGCAACAAGCACGACGACGGCGGCGCCGGCGGCCAGCAGGGCGGCGGCAACCGCCAGCAGCGCGACAACCGCGGCGGCCAGCAGGACGACGGCTACGACGACGAGACGGGCGGCCGGCGCGGGCGCCGCGGCCGTTACCGTGACCGGCGCGGCCGCCGCGGCCGTGACGACTTCGGCAACGAGCCGCAGGTCAGCGAGGACGATGTGCTGATCCCCGTCGCGGGCATCCTCGACATCCTCGACAACTACGCGTTCATCCGGACCTCCGGCTACCTGCCCGGCCCCAACGACGTGTACGTCTCCCTCGCCCAGGTCCGCAAGAACGGCCTGCGCAAGGGCGACCACGTCACCGGCGCCGTACGGCAGCCGAAGGACGGCGAGCGCCGCGAGAAGTTCAACGCGCTCGTCCGGCTCGACTCGGCCAACGGCATGGCGGCCGAATCCGGGCGCGGACGGCCGGAGTTCGGCAAGCTCACCCCGCTCTATCCGCAGGACCGGCTGCGCCTGGAGACCGACCCGGGCGTCCTGACGACCCGGATCATCGACCTGGTCGCGCCGATCGGCAAGGGCCAGCGCGGGCTGATCGTGGCGCCGCCGAAGACCGGCAAGACCATGATCCTGCAGGCGATCGCCAACGCCATCACGGTCAACAGCCCCGAGTGCCACCTGATGGTCGTCCTCGTCGACGAGCGTCCGGAAGAGGTCACCGACATGCAGCGGTCGGTCAAGGGCGAGGTCATCTCCTCGACCTTCGACCGCCCGGCCGAGGACCACACCACCGTCGCCGAGCTGGCCATCGAGCGCGCCAAGCGCCTCGTCGAGCTGGGCCACGACGTGGTCGTCCTGCTGGACTCCATCACCCGCCTGGGACGCGCGTACAACCTCGCCGCGCCCGCCTCCGGACGCATCCTCTCCGGCGGTGTCGACTCGACCGCGCTCTACCCGCCGAAGAAGTTCTTCGGCGCCGCGCGCAACATCGAGGACGGCGGCTCGCTGACCATCCTGGCCACCGCGCTGGTCGACACCGGCTCGCGGATGGACGAGGTGATCTTCGAGGAGTTCAAGGGCACCGGCAACATGGAGCTCAAGCTCGACCGGAAGCTCTCCGACAAGCGCATCTTCCCGGCGGTGGACGTGGACGCGTCCAGCACCCGCAAGGAGGAGATCCTGCTCAACTCGGAGGAGCTGGCCATCGTCTGGAAGCTGCGCCGGGTGCTGCACGCGCTCGACTCGCAGCAGGCCATCGAGCTGCTGCTGGACAAGATGAAGCAGACCAAGTCGAACGCCGAGTTCCTGATGCAGATCGCCAAGACGACCCCGAACGGCAACGACTAGCCCGTATCGGAACATAGGTCGCGGTAAATCCAGCAGGCCCCCGTCACAGCCGTGGCGGGGGCCTGTCGGCTTGAGATCTACAACACAGGAATCAACGGCACCGCTATGCCGGACGGTCTCCCGCATTCCGCTTGAAATCGCAGGTCGAAGGCGCGCAGGCGTATGCCTCGAAGAGTCGGGACAAGCGGGTTCTAAGAATGTCCTTAAAGACCGCTGTGCAACCCTGGCGCTGGCTTCGGCGTCTCACAGACGACCGAGAAACCGCGCCTGACCAATACGGCAGGGGGTACCCGAGCACAGCGGAGGATTGAGGAGCGGATGGCACAGGAGAGCAAGGGCGGGCAAGGCGGCGGACACCGTCGGCGCGCCCGTGGCCGCCGCCGCAGGGCCCGCAGCCCGCGCCGCAAGGCGCTGCTGATCACCGCCTGGATAGCCGCCGGCCTGGTACTGCTGGGCGGGGGCGGTCTCGGCTTTCTCTACTTCAAGTTCAATGGGAATCTGACCGGCGTCGACATCAACGCCGCACTCGGCACACAGCGCCCCAAGGACGTCGACAACGGCTCGCAGGACATACTCGTGCTCGGCTCCGACTCGCGGGCCGGCGCGAATGGCAAATACGGCAAGGACGAGGGCAGCGCCCGCTCCGACACCGCCATGATCGTGCATGTGTATAAGGGCCATAAGACGGCCAGCGTGGTCTCTATACCCCGCGACACCCTCGTCTCCCGACCGGAATGCACCACCCCGGACGGCAAGACCACGCCGGCGGTCAAGAGCGCCATGTTCAATGACTCCTACTCGGTCGGCGGACCGGCCTGCGCCGTAAAGACCGTCGAGGCCATGACCGGCATCCGCATGGACCACTACCTCGAAGTCGATTTCGCCGGCTTCCAGAAGCTCATCGACAAGCTGGGCGGCGTCAAGCTCACCACCACCAAGCCGATACACGACAAGGACAGCCACCTCGACCTCGCGGCGGGCACCCACACCCTCCACGGCGAGCAGGCGCTCGGGCTCGTACGGACCCGGCACGGCGTCGGCGACGGCAGCGACCTCGGCCGCATCAAGCTCCAGCAGGCGTTCATCAAGGCGCTCCTCGACCAGATGAAGTCGATCGGCCTGTTCACCAGCCCCGGCAAGCTGTACGGGATCGCCGACACCGCCACCTCGGCGCTCACCACCGACTCCGACCTGGCCTCCGTCGACAAGTTGCTGGGCTTCGCCAACGGCCTCAAGTCCATCGGCTCCGGCGACATGCGGATGGTGACGCTGCCGGTCACCTACGACGCCAGCGACCCGAACCGGGTGGTGCCGCTCGACTCCAAGGCGAGCCGGATCTGGCAGGCGCTCCACGACGACCAGCCGATCCCCGAGGACGCCGTCAAGGGCTCCGCGGGCGACAAGACGGGCGCCGACGACGTGGTCAAGTGAGGGACGGGCGTACGGGCCGGGGCGCCGCTCCCGGGCGGGCGCGCCGCGTCCGCGCACGTCCGCGCCCGTACGCGCCGCTGCGGACCGTACGCGCCCGCCTGCGCTCCGTACCCGCGGCGCGGCCGTACGGCCCTGTCCGCCGCCCCGCCGGGCCCCGGGAATATCCGGCACCGCCCCCCGGTTTTGGGGTATGCGGGCAGTACTGGCAAACTGGTCCGCTGGCCCCGGTTCACGTAAGGCAATCCCGCCTCTACGACCCGGCGCCCTCCCGAACCTTAGGAGTTCCCCTTGAAGCGCGACATCCACCCCGAGTACATCGAGACCCAGGTGAGCTGCACCTGCGGCGCCTCCTTCACCACGCGCAGCACCGCGGTGACCGGCGGCACCATCCGTGCCGACATCTGCTCCGAGTGCCACCCGTTCTACACGGGCAAGCAGAAGATCCTCGACACCGGTGGCCGGGTGGCGCGGTTCGAGGCCCGCTTCGGCAAGAACGCCGGGTCCGCCAAGAAGTAGCGACCCGCAGGCGCCGGTCCTCGGTCGCCTCTCGACAACGAGGGGCGACCGGACCGGCGCTTTGTCGTCCAGCAGGCCCCGTCACTTCCAGCTAGGGAAACTTGATGTTCGAGGCAGTCGAGGAACTGATCGGCGAACACGCCGACCTCGAAAAGCGGCTCGCCGACCCCGCCGTCCACGCGGACCAGGCCAACGCCCGCAAGCTCAACAAGCGCTACGCCGAGCTGACCCCGATCATCGGCGCCTACCGCGCCTGGAAGGGGACCGGCGACGACATCGAGACCGCTCGCGAGCTGGCCCAGGACGACCCCGACTTCGCCGCCGAGGTCAAGGAGCTGGAGCGGCAGCGCGAGGAGCTGACCGAGAGGCTGCGGCTGCTGCTGGTCCCGCGCGACCCCAGCGACGACAAGGACGTGATCCTGGAGGTCAAGGCCGGCGAGGGCGGCGAGGAGTCCGCGCTGTTCGCCGGCGACCTGCTGCGGATGTACCTGCGCTACGCCGAGCGCGTCGGCTGGAAGACCGAGATCCTGGAGGCCAACGAGTCCGATCTCGGCGGCTACAAGGACGTACAGGTGGCGGTGAAGACCAAGGGCGGTGGCGGCGCCACCGAGCCCGGTCAGGGCGTCTGGGCGCGCCTGAAGTACGAGGGCGGGGTGCACCGCGTGCAGCGGGTGCCCGCCACCGAGTCGCAGGGCCGCATCCACACCTCCGCCGCGGGCGTGCTCGTCACCCCGGAGGCGGAGGAGGTCGAGGTCGAGATCGGCCCCAACGACCTGCGCGTCGACGTCTACCGCTCCTCCGGCCCCGGCGGCCAGTCCGTCAACACCACCGACTCCGCCGTGCGCATCACCCACTTGCCCACCGGCATCGTCGTCTCCTGCCAGAACGAGAAGAGCCAGCTCCAGAACAAGGAGCAGGCGCTGCGCATCCTGCGCTCGCGGCTGCTGGCCGCCGCCCAGGAGGAGGCCGAGCGCGAGGCGTCCGACGCGCGGCGCAGCCAGGTCCGTACGGTGGACCGGTCCGAGCGCATCCGGACGTACAACTTCCCGGAAAACCGCATCTCCGACCACCGGGTCGGCTTCAAGGCGTACAACTTGGACCAGGTCCTCGACGGCGAACTGGACCCCGTGATCCAGGCGTGCGTCGACGCCGACTCGGCGGCCAAGCTGGCGGCCGCCCAGTAGGCTCCCGGGGCCCCGCGGGCCCTGTGCGGCCCAGGGGCCCGCGGCCCCGAGCAGTCCCGTCCCAACGTTCTCGCAAGTTCGCAAGCCGGAGGAACAGCGTGCAGCAATCCGCCGGGGGGCGACCCCCGCACCCCCGATCCGTGCTGCTCGCCGAGGTGGCCCAGGCCACCCAGCGGCTGGCCGACGCGGGCGTCCCCTCGCCCCGCTTCGACGCCGAGGAGCTCGCCGCGTTCGTGCACGGCGTCAAACGCGGCGAGCTGCACAACGTCGCCGACGCCGACTTCGACGCCCGCTACTGGGAGGCCGTCGCCCGCCGCGAGGCCCGCGAACCCCTCCAGCACATCACCGGCCGCGCCTTCTTCCGCTATCTCGAACTCCAGGTGGGCCCGGGGGTGTTCGTGCCCCGCCCGGAGACCGAGTCGGTCGTCGGCTGGGCCATAGACGCCGTCCGCGCCATGGACGTCGTCGAGCCGCTGATCGTCGACCTGTGCACCGGCTCCGGCGCCATCGCCCTCGCCCTCGCCCAGGAGGTGCCGCGCTCGCGCGTGCACGCCGTCGAGCTCGACGAGGCCGCCCTGACATGGGCCCGCAAGAACGTCGAGGGGTCCCGCGTCGTTCTCCACCACGGGAACGCGCTGACCGCGCTGCCCGAGCTCGACGGCCAGGTCGACCTGCTCGTCAGCAACCCGCCGTACATCCCGCTGACCGAGTGGGAGTACGTCGCGCCGGAGGCCCGCGACCACGACCCCGAGCTCGCGCTGTTCTCCGGCGAGGACGGCCTGGACACCATCCGGGGCATCGAGCGGACCGCCCACCGGCTGCTGCGCCCCGGCGGCGTCGTGGTGATCGAGCACGCCGACACCCAGGGCGGCCAGGTGCCGTGGATCTTCACCGAGGAGCGCGGCTGGGCGGACGCCGCCGACCATCCCGATCTCAACAACCGCCCGCGGTTCGCGACGGCCCGCAGGGCGACCCCGTGACCGCGGCACCCCGCACGCTCGACCCCAGTAACCGCTTCGCGAAGGAGATGTGATGGCACGGCGATACGACTGCAGCGACGCGACCGACCGCAAGACCGGCCTGCGCGAGGCGACGGCGGCGGTCCGCCGCGGCGAACTGGTCGTGCTGCCCACCGACACCGTCTACGGCATCGGCGCGGACGCCTTCAGCGCCGAGGCCGTCGGCGACCTGCTGGAGGCCAAGGGGCGCGGCCGGACCATGCCCTCGCCCGTCCTCGTCGGCTCGCCGAACACCCTGCACGGGCTCGTCACCGACTTCTCCGAACAGGCGTGGGAGCTCGTCGACGCGTTCTGGCCCGGCGCGCTGACCATCGTCGCCAACCACCAGCCGTCGCTCACCTGGGACCTGGGGGAGACCCGCGGCACGGTGGCGGTCCGGATGCCGCTGCACCCCGTCGCCATCGAGCTGCTCACCGAGTTCGGCCCGATGGCCGTCTCCAGCGCCAACCTGACCGGCCACCCCTCCCCGCAGGACTGCGACGCGGCCCAGGAGATGCTCGGCGACGCCGTCTCCGTCTACCTCGACGGCGGGCCCACCCCGGCCGCCGTGCCGTCCTCCATCGTCGATGTCACCCGCGGCACCCCGGTGCTGCTGCGGGCGGGCGCGCTCAGCGCCGAGCAGCTCCGCGAGGTCGTACCCGATCTTGAGGTGGCCAATTGATCGCCCCGCAGGGGCGTGGCATAGCGGGACCGGACCTCACCGCCGACACCTTCCGCATCCTCCACGTCAGCACCGGCAACGTCTGCCGCTCGCCCATCACCGAGCGGCTGACCCGCTATGCCCTCACCGACCGGCTCGGCGACCCCTTCGCCGGCGGCCTCGTCGTGGAGAGCGCCGGCACCTGGGGCCACGAGGGCGCGCCCATGGAGGCGCACGCCGCGACCGTGCTCGCCGACTTCGGGGCCGACCCGGACGGCTTCATCGGCCGTGAGCTGCTCGACGAGCACGTCATCCGCGCCGACCTGGTGCTGACCGCCACCCGCGACCACCGCGCCCAGGTCATCTCGATGGGCCACTCGGCGGGGCTGCGCACCTTCACGCTCAAGGAGTTCACCCGGCTCGTACGGGCCATAGACCCCGCCACGCTGCCCGACCCCGTGCACGGCGGCGTCGTCGGCCGCGCCCGGGCGCTGGTGCAGGCCGCCGCCGCGCTGCGCGGCTGGCTGCTGGCCCCGAACGCCGAGGCCGACGAGGTCCACGACCCGTACGGCGCCCCCATCACCTTCTTCCGCTCCATCGGCGACGAGATCAACCAGGCCCTGGACCCGGTCGTCACCGCCCTCACCGGGGTCCCCACCCGGACCTGACCGGCTGCGGGCGCCGGGGACCGGGCCTACATTGGGGAGACCACCCCTCAAGGTCCGGAGCCAGTGCCATGCCGGTCGCCGCAGCAGCACCCCACACCCACTGGGGCCCCGACTTCGACGCGCTGCGCCGCGAGGACCCGGAGCTGGCGGGGCTGCTCCTCGCCGAGCTCGTCCGGCAGTCCGCCGGGCTCCAGCTCATCGCCGCCGAGAACTTCACCTCGCCCGCCGTCCTGGCCGCCCTCGGCTCGCCGCTCGCCAACAAGTACGCGGAGGGCTATCCGGGCGCCCGCCACCACGGCGGCTGCGAGCTGGTGGACCTCGCCGAGCGGATCGCGATCGACCGCGCCAAGTCGCTCTTCGGCGCCGCGCACGCCAATGTCCAGCCGCACTCCGGCTCCTCCGCCGTCCTCGCCGCCTACGCGGCGCTGCTGCGCCCCGGCGACACGGTGCTGGCCATGGCGCTCCCGCAGGGCGGGCACCTCACGCACGGGTCGCCCGCCAACTTCTCCGGCCGCTGGTTCGACTTCGTCGGCTACGGGGTCGCGCCGGAGACCGGGCTGATCGATTACGGGCAGGTGCGCGAGCTGGCCCGTACGCACCGCCCCAAGGCGATCGTCTGCGGCTCGATCTCGTACTCGCGCCATGTGGACTACGCGGCCTTCCGGGAGATCGCCGACGAGGCCGGCGCGTATCTGATCGCGGACGCCGCGCACCCGATCGGCCTGGTCGCGGGGGGAGCGGCGCCCAGCCCCGTGCCGTACGCGGACGTGGTGTGCGCGACGACGCACAAGGTGCTGCGGGGGCCGCGCGGCGGGCTGATCCTGTGCACCGCGGAGCTGGCGGACCGCATCGACCGGGCGGTCTTCCCGTTCACGCAGGGCGGCGCGCAGATGCATACGGTCGCGGCGAAGGCGGTGGCCTTCGGCGAGGCCGCGACCCCGGCCTTCACGGCGTACGCGCACCAGTGCGTGGCGAACGCGCGGGTGCTGGCGGCGGCGCTGGCGGCCGAGGGGCTCGCGGTGAGCACGGGCGGCACGGACACCCATCTGGTCACCGCGGACGTCGCGCCGCTGGGCATCGACGCGCGGACCGCCGGCGGCCGCCTGGCGGCCTGCGGGATCACCGTGGACACCTGCGGTCTCCCGTGCGCCGACGGGCGCGCCAGGGGCCTCAGGGTGGGCAGCGCGGCCGTCTCCACGCAGGGGATGGAGGAGCCGGAGATGGCGCGTGTCGGCGCGCTGGTGGGGGCGGCGCTGCGGCAGGAGACGGGGGCCCGTGCGGAAGTGGCGGAATTGGCCGGAAGATTCCCTCCTTATCCCGATCACAGCTAAGGGCTGGAACCATCCCCCAACGAGGCACGTCCCGGGCCGCATTCACTGTTCGGGGGCGGACGCGAATATGGTGTGGGGCTGTGATGGCCAGCGAAACCTCTGGGGCAGCCTGTGCGTGAATACCTGCTGACGCTGTGCGTCACCGCCGCGGTCACCTATCTGCTGACGGGACCGGTGCGGAAGTTCGCGATGATGGCCGGCGCCGTGCCGGAGATCCGCGCGCGTGACGTGCACCGCGAACCGACGCCGCGGCTCGGCGGGATCGCGATGTTCGGCGGGCTGTGCGCCGGGCTGCTGGTCGCGGCCCACTTGCAGAACCTCAAGGGCGTCTTCGAGCTGTCGAACGAGCCGCGGGCGCTGCTGTCGGGGGCGGGGCTGATCTGGCTGCTGGGCGTGCTGGACGACAAGTTCGGCGTGGACGCGCTGGTCAAGCTCGGCGGGCAGATGATCGCCGCGGGCGTGATGGTGCTGCAGGGCCTGACCATCCTGTGGATTCCGGTGCCCGGCGTCGGCACGGTCGCGCTGACCCCGATGCAGGGCACGCTGCTGACGGTCGCCCTGGTCGTGCTCACCATCAACGCCGTCAACTTCGTCGATGGGCTGGACGGGTTGGCCGCCGGGATGGTGTGCATCGCCTCGGCCGCGTTCTTCATGTACGCGTACCGGATCTGGTTCGGCTACGGCATCGAGGCGGCGGCCCCGGCCACCCTGTTCGCCGCGATCCTGATGGGCATGTGCCTGGGCTTCCTGCCGCACAACATGCACCCGGCGCGGATCTTCATGGGCGACTCCGGGTCGATGCTGATCGGGCTGGTGCTGGCGGCGGGCGCGATCTCCATCACCGGCCAGGTGGACCCGGACGCGATGCGGCTGTTCGCGGGCTCGGAGCGGGCCGCGGTGCACGGCACGGTGCCGGTCTACATCCCGCTGCTGCTGCCGCTGACCGTCGTGATGGTGCCGGTCGCCGACCTGATCCTGGCCATCGTGCGGCGCACCTGGAACGGCCAGTCGCCGTTCGCGGCCGACCGCGGCCACCTGCACCACCGGCTGCTGGAGATCGGCCACTCGCACAGCCGCGCCGTGCTGATCATGTACTTCTGGTCCGGGCTGATCGCCTTCGGCGCGGTCGCCTACTCGGTGAACTCCGCCAGCATGTGGATCGTGCTGTTGATCGTGCTGCTCAGCGCCGTCGGGCTGGTCCTCCTGCTGCTGCCGCGCTTCACGCCGCGCGCGCCGCTGTGGGCGCAGCGCCTGGTGCCGCCGCGCTACCGCCGCCGGGCCTTCCTGGAGCTGACGGCGCGCAAGCGGGCCGCCAAGGCCGCGGCGGCCGCCGGGGGCCCGGGGGCCGGGGCTCAGGCCCGTACGGCCGCCGAGGGCGCCTCTGGGGCGGAAGCGGAAGCGGAACGGGACCCGGTGCCGTCCGGGGTGAACGGCGCGACGGCCGTCGGCGACCGGTCCCGGTTCACTCATACCAGGAAGATCAGCAGCCACCGCTGATTTGGTGCAGTCCGCCGTATACCAGACAATGGCCGTCCTGTCCGGTGAACATGCCGGGATTAACTCTCCCGTGTGATGGGCAGCACACGATGTAGGTAAAGACCTCATCAAATAGTTTGTGATACCGTTCACTAAACCCGGTGCTAGAGCCGAAGGACCGTAGTGCGTGCGGTCTTTGGTCGCGAGGTCCTCTCACCTCCGGGGATACGCTCGTCCACGACGAATCGTTGCTTCCGACTCCCGCCGGAGAAACCCTTCATGCAGTCCAACGACGCCCGAACACTCCTGCTCTGCGCTGTGCCGGCCGCCATCACCGGCGGCGTCGCCGCGGTGGTCAGCGCCGCCCTGGCCGGCGGCAAGGGCGCGATCGGGTCAGTCGTCGGCACGCTGCTGTCGGTCTGCATCATGGCGATGGGGTACTACGTCCTTCAGCGGACCGCGCGACAACTCCCGCACCTCTTCCAGGCCATGGGCCTGATGCTGTACGCGACGCAGTTCCTGTTGGTCGGGATCTTCCTCGCGGTGTTCAAACACACGACGCTGTTCAACACCAAGGCGTTCGGGCTGACCCTGCTTGTTGTGACTTTGGTGTGGATTGCCGCGCAGACGCGCGCCCACCTGAAGGCCAAGATTCTCTACGTGGAACCGGAACCCGCCGACGCGAAGAAGTCCGCGCCCGCCGGGTCTCCGTCATGACCGGTAGGGCCGCGATAAACACCGCCACGCTCACCTGCTATGGTCCGGTGCCATCTGAGGCACAGCACGCGCAGGCCGCCGAACCCCCGAGTTTCCAGGGACGGAATCGGCAGTCCATGCGGCTGATGCCTGCTGAGCCATTCGGCTCCGCGCCGACCAGCCGCCCCCAATTCCGTAAGACCAGTCCAGTGCCGCTCCGTGGCTGTGCGCCGCGCCGACACAACGAGGTTGCCGTACCTATGCGCCACGCTGAAGGAGCTCGCGGTGAGTGCTGACCAGATGCTCGCCTTCGAGACCGATTGCCACCTCTTCGACGGGTGTGGCTTTCCCGCTCCGGGCCTCCACTCGTTCATGTTCGAACCGCTCTTCACCGTCGGCGGCTATGACGTCAACAAGCCAATGCTGCTGGCGTTGTTGAGCACGGTCGTCATCATCGGGTTCTTCTGGGCGGCTTTCGGCCGGGCCAAGGTGGTTCCGGGCAAGCTCCAGATGATCGGCGAGTCCGGCTACGACTTCGTGCGCAAGAGCATCGTCTACGAGTCCCTCGGCAAGAAGGTGGGCGACAAGTACGTCCCCTTCATGGTCTCGCTGTTCTTCTTCGTCTGGATCATGAACCTGTGGTCGATCATTCCGGTCGCCCAGTTCCCCGTGACGTCGATCATCGCCTTCCCGGCGGGGCTCGCCCTGATCGTCTACGTCCTCTGGATGTACCTGACGTTCAAGAAGCACGGCTTCGTCGGCGGTCTGAAGAACATCACCGGCTACGACAAGTCGCTGGGCCCGATCCTCCCCATGATCGTGTTCCTGGAGTTCTTCTCGAACGTGCTGGTCCGGCCGTTCACCCACGCGGTCCGACTCTTCGCGAACATGTTTGCCGGACACCTGCTGATCCTCATGTTCACCATCGCGAGCTGGTACATGCTGAACGGCATCGGCATCGCGTACTCCGGCGTCTCGTTCGTGATGACCATCCTGATGACCGCCTTCGAGCTGTTCATCCAGGCCGTCCAGGCGTACATCTTCGTCCTCCTGGCCTGCACCTACGTGCAGGGCGCGCTCGCCGAGCACCACTGAGCCCCCTGCCCGTCCAGACCAATTGACGTCCGGTGGCCAACCCCCACCGGCCCATGAAAAGAAGGAAGAACCGGCATGTCCGCTCTCCAGACCCTTGCCGCCGAAGGCGTCCACGGCTCCCTCGGCTCCATCGGCTACGGCCTCGCGGCCATCGGCCCCGGCGTCGGCGTCGGCATCATCTTCGGCAACGGCACCTCGGCCCTCGCCCGTCAGCCCGAGGCGGCCGGCCTGATCCGCGCCAACCAGATCATGGGTTTCGCCTTCTGTGAGGCGCTCGCCCTGATCGGCATCGTGCTGCCGTTCGTCTACGGCATCTGATCCAGGCGTACCGACAGCAGTTCTTGACGAAAGGCATTGATGTGAACGCCCTGGTACAGATGGCGGCCGAGGAGGCGGAAAACCCCCTCATCCCGCCGATCCCAGAGCTCGTCATCGGCCTTATCGCCTTTTTCATCGTCTTCGGCTTCCTCGCCAAGAAGCTCCTCCCGAACATCAACAAGGTTCTGGACGAGCGCCGTGAGGCCATCGAGGGCGGCATGGAGAAGGCCGAGGCCGCCGAGGCCGAGGCTCAGCAGGTCCTTGAGGACTACCGGGCCCAGCTCGCCGACGCCCGCCACGAGGCCGCGCGGATGCGCCAGGAGGCGCAGGAACAGGGCGTCGCACTCATCGCCGAGATGAGGGCCGAGGGCCAGCGGCAGCGCGAGGAGATCATCGCTGCCGGCCACGCCCAGATCGCCGCCGACCGCAAGGCCGCGGCGGCCTCGCTCCGCCAGGACGTGGGCAAGCTCGCCACCGACCTGGCGAGCAAGCTCGTCGGCGAGTCCCTTGAGGACAGCGCCCGGCAGAGCCGCACCATCGACCGCTTCCTCGACGGACTTGAGGAGACCGCAGCGACGGCCGAGGCCAAGCGATGACGGCTGCGACGGAGATGCACGGCGCGAGCCGTGAGGCACTGGGCACCGCGCGTGAGCGCCTCGACGCGCTGGCGGACAACACGTCCGTCGACGCGGCGAAGCTCGCCGAGGACCTGGCCGCCGTCACCGCGCTGCTCGACCGCGAGGTGTCGCTGCGCCGGGTCCTGACCGACCCGGCGCAGAGCGGCGAGTCCAAGGCCGAGCTGGCGGGCCGGCTGCTCGGCGGCCAGGTGAGCGGCGAGGCCGCCGACCTGGTCTCCGGCATGGTCCGCTCCCGCTGGTCGCGCTCGCGCGACCTGGTCGACTCGATCGAGGAGCTGGCGTCCTCCGCCGACCTCATCGCGGCGCAGCGGGCCGGCGCCCTCGACGCCGTCGAGGACGAGATCTTCCGGTTCGGCCGGATCGTCTCCTCCTCGACCGAGCTGCGGGCCGCGCTGACCGACCGGGTGGCCACCACCACGGCCAAGGCGGAGCTGCTGCGCAGCCTGCTCGGCGGCCGGGCGCACCAGGTCACCGAGCGGCTGGTCGTCCGCCTTGTCGCCCAGCCGCGAGGCCGTAGCCTGGAGGGAGGGCTCACCGCCCTCTCCAAGCTGGCCGCGGAACGGCGCGACCGCATGGTCGCCGAGGTTCGCTCCGCGGTGCCGCTGAGCGACGGGCAGAAGCAGCGCCTGGGCGCCGCGCTGGCCAGGCTGTACGGGCGGCAGGTGCACCTCAACCTCGATGTGGACCCCGAGGTCCTCGGCGGGGTGTCGGTGCGCGTGGGCGACGAGATCGTCAACGGGACCATCGCGGACCGCCTCGAAGAGGCGACCCGGCGGATGGCCGGCTGACCGGCCACCACCAACTCAAGAGCAAGACCGCGGCCCGAGTTGGGCCGTAGCGGAAAAACCAGGGGGCCGTGACAGGAGCGGCGCACGCCGCTCGGCCCCCCGGCCCCGCAAGAAACTTCGGGCCCAACAAGGAGAGCAGGGAACCCAGATGGCGGAGCTCACGATCCGGCCGGAGGAGATCCGGGACGCGCTGGAGAACTTTGTCCAGGCGTACAAGCCGGACGCGGCCTCGCGCGAGGAGGTCGGTACGGTCAGCGTTGCCGGCGACGGCATCGCGAAGGTCGAGGGTCTTCCCTCGGCCATGGCGAACGAACTGCTGAAGTTCGAGGACGGCACCCTCGGCCTCGCCCTCAACCTTGAGGAGCGCGAGATCGGTGCCGTCGTCCTCGGCGAGTTCAGCGGCATCGAGGAGGGCCAGCCGGTGCAGCGCACCGGTGAGGTGCTCTCCGTCGCGGTGGGCGAGGGCTACCTCGGCCGCGTCGTCGACCCGCTCGGCAACCCGATCGACGGCCTCGGCGAGATCGAGACGGAAGGCCGCCGCGCCCTGGAGCTCCAGGCGCCCGGCGTCATGGTCCGCAAGTCCGTGCACGAGCCGATGCAGACCGGCCTCAAGGCCGTCGACTCGATGGTGCCGATCGGCCGCGGCCAGCGTCAGCTGATCATCGGCGACCGCCAGACGGGCAAGACCGCCCTGGCCGTCGACACGATCATCAACCAGCGCGACAACTGGCGTTCCGGCGACCCGAAGAAGCAGGTCCGCTGCATCTACGTCGCCGTCGGTCAGAAGGGCTCCACCATCGCGTCCGTGCGCGGCGCGCTGGAGGAGGCCGGCGCCCTGGAGTACACGACGATCGTCGCGGCTCCGGCGTCCGACCCGGCCGGCTTCAAGTACATCGCCCCGTACACCGGCTCGGCCATCGGCCAGCACTGGATGTACCAGGGCAAGCACGTCCTGATCGTCTTCGACGACCTGTCGAAGCAGGCCGACGCCTACCGCGCCGTCTCGCTGCTGCTGCGCCGCCCGCCGGGCCGCGAGGCGTACCCGGGTGACGTCTTCTACCTGCACTCCCGTCTGCTGGAGCGCTGCGCGAAGCTCTCCGACGACATGGGCGCGGGCTCGATGACCGGTCTGCCGATCGTCGAGACCAAGGCCAACGACGTCTCGGCGTTCATCCCGACCAACGTCATCTCCATCACCGACGGCCAGTGCTTCCTGGAGTCCGACCTGTTCAACGCGGGCCAGCGGCCGGCGCTGAACGTCGGTATCTCGGTCTCCCGCGTCGGCGGCTCCGCCCAGCACAAGGCGATGCGCCAGGTCTCCGGCCGGCTCCGCGTGGACCTCGCCCAGTTCCGCGAGCTGGAGGCGTTCGCCGCCTTCGGCTCCGACCTGGACGCGGCCTCCAAGGCCCAGTTGGAGCGCGGCAAGCGGATGACCGAGCTGCTCAAGCAGGGTCAGTACGCGCCGTACGCGATCGAGGACCAGATCGTCTCCGTCTGGGCCGGCACCACCGGCCGGATGGACGATGTGCCGGTCGAGGACATCCAGCGCTTCGAGCGCGAGCTGCTCGACTACATGGGCCGTGAGCACAAGGGCCTCATGAACAGCATCGTCGAGGGCGCGAAGATGTCCGACGACACCATTCAGGCGCTCGCCGACGCCGTCGCCACCTTCAAGAAGCAGTTCGAGACCTCGAGCGGCGATCTTCTCGGTGACGACGCCCCGGCCGGTACCTCGAAGTGACGACGACGGAAGGGACCTGATCCATGGGAGCCCAGCTCCGGGTCTACAAGCGTCGCATCCGCTCCGTCACCGCGACCAAGAAGATCACCAAGGCGATGGAGATGATCGCCGCCTCGCGCATCGTCAAGGCGCAGCGCCAGGTGGCGGCATCGACGCCGTACGCGAGTGAGCTCACCCGCGCGGTGACGGCGGTGGCCACCGGCTCGAAGACCAAGCACGCCCTGACCACCGAGGTGGCGAATCCGGTACGGGCCGCGGTGCTGCTCATCACGAGCGACCGCGGGCTGGCCGGCGGCTACTCGTCCAACGCCATCAAGGCGGCGGACAAGCTCACCGAGCGGCTGCGCTCGGAGGGCAAGGAGGTCATGACCTACATCATCGGCCGCAAGGGTGTCTCGTACTACGAGTTCCGGGAGCGTGCGGTCGCCCAGTCGTGGACCGGCTTCACCGACAGCCCGACGTACGCGGACGCCAAGATGGTCGCGGCACCGCTGATCGAGGCCGTACAGCAGGACACCGCCGAGGGCGGCGTGGACGAACTCCACATCGTCTTCACGGAGTTCGTGTCGATGATGACGCAGCGGCCGGTGGACGACCGGCTGCTGCCGCTGACCCTCGCCGGGGGCGGGGCCGAGGCGTCGGACGGCGCCGCGGCCGCCAAGGACGAGATCCTTCCGCTCTACGACTTCGAGCCGTCGGCGGAGGGCGTTCTCGACGCCCTGCTGCCGCGGTACGTCGAGAGCCGCATCTACAACGCACTGCTGCAGTCGGCCGCCTCCAAGCACGCCGCCACCCGCCGCGCGATGAAGTCGGCTACCGACAACGCCGGAGAGCTCATCAAGACGCTCTCGCGGCTTGCCAACGCGGCCCGCCAGGCCGAAATCACCCAGGAAATCAGCGAGATCGTCGGCGGTGCGAGCGCCATGGCCGACGCGACCGCGGGGAGTGACCGATAACCATGACCACCACTGTTGAGACGGCCGCAGCGGCCGGCGTGGCCGCCACGGGCCGCGTCGCGCGGGTCATCGGGCCGGTCGTCGACGTGGAGTTCCCCGTCGACGCGATGCCGGAGATCTACAACGCGCTGCACGTAGAGGTCGACGACCCGGCCGAGGGGGGCAAGCGCAAGACGCTGACCCTTGAGGTCGCCCAGCACCTGGGCGAGGGCCTGGTCCGCGCGATCTCGATGCAGCCCACCGACGGCCTGGTCCGCCAGGCCACGGTGGTCGACACCGGCGCGGGCATCACCGTGCCGGTCGGCGACATCACCAAGGGCAAGGTCTTCAACACCCTCGGCGCCATCCTGAACAAGCCCGAGGCGGAGTCGGAGATCACCGAGCGGTGGCCGATCCACCGCAAGGCGCCCGGCTTCGACCAGCTTGAGTCGAAGACCGAGATGTTCGAGACCGGCGTCAAGGTCATCGACCTGCTGACCCCGTACGTCAAGGGCGGCAAGATCGGCCTGTTCGGCGGCGCCGGCGTCGGCAAGACGGTGCTCATCCAGGAGATGATCTACCGCGTCGCCAACAACCACGACGGTGTCTCCGTCTTCGCGGGCGTCGGTGAGCGCACCCGTGAGGGCAACGACCTCATCGAGGAGATGACGGAGTCCGGCGTCATCGACAAGACGGCGCTCGTCTTCGGCCAGATGGACGAGCCGCCGGGGACCCGGCTCCGCGTCGCCCTGGCCGGTCTGACCATGGCGGAGTACTTCCGCGATGTGCAGAAGCAGGACGTGCTCTTCTTCATCGACAACATCTTCCGGTACACCCAGGCCGGTTCCGAGGTGTCCACGCTGCTCGGCCGCATGCCGTCCGCGGTGGGCTACCAGCCGAACCTCGCGGACGAGATGGGCCTCCTCCAGGAGCGCATCACCTCGACCCGCGGCCACTCGATCACCTCGATGCAGGCGATCTACGTGCCGGCGGACGACCTCACCGACCCGGCCCCGGCCACGACCTTCGCGCACCTCGACGCGACGACCGTGCTCTCGCGTCCGATCTCGGAGAAGGGCATCTACCCGGCGGTGGACCCGCTGGACTCGACGTCCCGCATCCTGGACCCGCGCTACATCTCGCAGGACCACTACGACTGCGCCTCGCGCGTCAAGACGATCCTGCAGAAGTACAAGGACCTCCAGGACATCATCGCGATCCTCGGCATCGACGAGCTCGGCGAGGAGGACAAGCTCACCGTCTTCCGCGCCCGCCGGGTGGAGCGCTTCCTGTCGCAGAACACCCACGTCGCCAAGCAGTTCACCGGCGTGGACGGTTCGGATGTCTCGCTCGACGAGTCGATCGCCGCGTTCAACGCGATCTGCGACGGGGACTACGACCACTTCCCCGAGCAGGCGTTCTTCATGTGCGGTGGCCTGGAGGACCTGAAGGCCAACGCCAAGGAGCTGGGCGTCTCCTGACCCCGTGCCGACCGGCCGGGGGCAGGCGCCTGCCGCCCCCGGCCGCCTCGGCCACTAGTATTCGTAGTATTCGACCCCACATCTGCCATAACCGGCAGGTGGAGACCCGAGGAGCCACGTTGGCTGCTGAGCTGCACGTCGAGCTGGTCGCGGCGGACCGGAGCGTCTGGTCCGGCGAGGCCACCCTGGTCATCGCGCGCACCGCATCGGGTGACATCGGCGTCATGCCCGGCCACCAGCCGCTGCTCGGTGTGCTGGAGTCCGGCCCGGTGACCATCCGTACGAGCGACGGCGGCACCGTCGTCGCCGCGGTGCACGGAGGGTTCGTCTCGTTCGCGGACGACAAGCTCTCGCTGCTGGCCGAGATCGTCGAGCTGTCGGACGAGATCGATGTCCAGCGCGCCGAGCGGGCGCTGGAGCGCGCCAAGGCGGAGACGGACGCGGCCGCCGAGCGGCGCGCGGACGTCCGGCTGCGCGCGGTCGCGGGCGTCCACTGAACCCACGGCCCATAAGAACGTACTGTGGGTTCCGGGACGTGTCCCGGAGACCCGCACAATCCTCAGCCGCGGACGGCACTGGATCACTCCAGGGCAGTCCGCGGCTGAGGCGATGCAGGTGCGGTTGGACTAGATGACGCGAGGAGGTCGGTGAAGATGGCCCTCGCTCTGCTCGTGAGCGGCAGCGTCGTCCTGCTGGTCCTGGTGGGACTCTTCGTCTTCGGGCTGCGCAGACGGCTCATCCAGCGCTCCGGGGGGACGTTCGACTGCTCCCTGCGCTGGAATGTGACCGAGGCGGACCCGGAGCCCAGCGGCAAGGGCTGGGTGTACGGGGTGGCCCGCTACAACGGTGACCGGATCGAGTGGTTCCGCGTCTTCTCGTACGCGCCCCGGCCGCGCCGCGTCCTGGAGCGCGCCTCGATCGAGGTCCTGGACCGCCGCACCCCGCGCGGCGAGGAGGAGCTGGCGCTGCTCTCCGACGCCGTCGTCCTGGTCTGTGTGCACCGCGGTACGCGGCTGGAGCTGGCGATGAGCGAGGACGCCCTGACGGGCTTCCTGGCCTGGCTGGAGGCGGCGCCGCCGGGCCAGCGGGTCAACGTGGCCTGAACCGGGGCGGCGGCCCGCCCGCACCCGCGGGGCCGGGACCCATACCCGCGGGACGCCCGTACGCGCGGGACGCCCGTACGCGCGGGACGCCCGTACGCGCGGGACGCCCGTACGCGCGGGACGCCCGTACGCGCGAGACGCCCGTACGCGCGAGACCGGGGGCAGCGGGCGACTCGCTGCCCCCGGCCGTCTCATGGCGGCCCGGTTACTTCAGGCCGTTGTCCACCGCGGTCATCAGGGCGCCGCTGTCACCGGTCATCTCCCAGATCATCGCGCCGCCGAGCTTCTTCGTCTTGAGCCAGGCGGTCTTCTTGTTGATGGACCAGACGTCGTCGAAGGTCCACCACTGGCCGTTGTTGCCGGTGTAGCCGTAGGTCGCCACCGACTGCTCGTCGTGGTAGATCTTCAGGTTCGGTACGGACGCGATCAGGTTGTCGTAGCCGCGGGTGCCCGCTTCCTCCGGGAACTGGCCGGGGGCCGCGCCGTTCGCGGTCTGCCACACGCCGTTCGCGCCGCCGTCCGCGACCTGCTGCCAGCCGCGCCCGTAGAAGGCGAGCCCGAGGGCCACCTGGCTGGGCTTGACGCCCGCGTCGAGGTAGGCGTTCACGGTCTTCTCGACGCTGAACTTGGTGTCGTACGGGTCCTTGGCGTCCTGGTAGAGGTTGCCCTGGTGGCCGGTGCGCTTGGGCTCCCAACTGTTGTCGCTGCCCGAGCCGTGGAAGTCGTACCCCTGGACGTTGGCGAAGTCCATGTAGTCGAAGACGCTGGGGGTGCCGTCCTTGGTGGTGATGTCCCAGCCGGCGTCGATCTTGGCGGGGTCGGCCGGGGTGAAGGCGGTCAGCAGGTACTTCTTGCCGGTCTCCGCGGACAGGGCGTTGAGCTGCTTGCGGAACTCGGCGAAGAGCAGCGTGTTGTTGGCCTTGTCGTCCTTGGAGATGTGGTTGCCGGCGTGCCCCTCGGCGCCCGGCCACTCCCAGTCGATGTCGAAGCCGTCGAAGATCCCGGCCGCCGCGCCCTTGCCGCCGCGGCCGTTGGTGACCGGCAGGTCGCCCTTGATGTACATGTCGATGCAGGACTTCACGAACTTCTGCCGGGAGGCGTCGGTCTTGGCGACGTCCGAGAAGTACTTGCTGTACGTCCAGCCGCCGATCGAGATGAGGGCCTTGAGCTTCGGGTACTTGGCCTGGACCTTCTTGAGCTGGTTGAAGTTGCCGGCCAGCGGCTGGTCCCAGGTGTCGCCGACGCCGTCGACCGACTCGCCCGCGCCGAAGCCCTTCTCGTAGTCGGCCCAGGAGTCGCCCGCGCCGTCGCCCTGGTTGGGGTCCTGCGGGTTGGGGGTGGTGGCCTTGGTGACGCCGTTGAGGCAGGTGAGGTTGTTCGGGTCGATGTTGGAGAAGGAGTAGTTGAGGTGGGTGAGCTTGGCCGCGGCGCCCGTCGAGACCAGGTTCTTCATGGTGTAGGCGCGGCCGTAGATGCCCCACTGCACGAAGTAGCCGGCCTTGATGCGCTCGGTGGACGGCTCCTCGCCGCCGGTGGTCCGCACGGTCAGCGGCGGGGAGGCGGGGCCGACCTGGTCGGCGGTGTCGCGGGCGACGACCGTGTACGTGTAGTCGGTGCCCGGGGTCAGCCCGGTGTCGGTGTAGGCGAGCTTGCCGACGGTCGCGACCTTCACGGTGCCGCGGAAGACGTCGTAGTTCTTGATGCCCTTGTCGTCCGTGGCCGCCGGCCACTTGAGGGCGATCGTGGTGTCGGTGGTCGCGGTCGCCCGGGGGGCGCCGGGCGCGGAGGGCGGGTTGTCGGTGCCGCCGCCGGTGCTCGTACGGAAGGTGGCCGACGGCGAGTCCGGGCCGGTCTGGCCGGCCGTGTCGCGGGCGACGATCTTGTACGTGTACTCGGTGTCGGCGCTCAGCCCGGTGTCCGTGAAGGAGGTGTCGCCGACGGTGCCGACCACGGTGTCGCCGCGGTAGACGTCGTAGTTCTTGACGCCCTTGTCGTCCGTGGCGGCGGCCCAGGTCAGCGAGATGGTGCTGGCTGTGACGCCGGTCGTGGTGGGCTGGCCGGGGGCGGTCGGCGGGGTGTCGGTGGGGGAGGAGCCGTCGCACGGGCCGCCGTCGAGCTTGCAGCCGCTCGGCTCGCCGTTGCCCGACGCGACGAAGCCGAAGGAGACGCTGGCGCCGGGCTCGATGGTGCCGTTGTACTCGCGGTTCTTCGCGGTGTAGTGCGTGCCGGAACTGGTGATCAGGGCGTCCCAGTACGCGCCGACGGTGGTGCCGGAGGGGAAGTCCCACTCGACGGTCCAACCGTTGATGCTGGAGGTGCCGGTGTTCTTGACGGTCCACTCGCCCTGAAAGCCGGTGCCCCAGTCGGAGGTCTTCACGAAGGCCGCCGTGGCGTCGGTGGCCGCTTGCGCGGGCGTCGCGGTCAGGCCGACGAGTGCGGCGATGGGGAGGAGCAGCGAGGCGAGGGCCGCGCCGACTCGGGTGACGGTACGTCTGGAGCGATTGGTGCGTCCTAAGGTTCCTGTGCTCAAGGAGTGCTCCTCGAAGAGGTCCGATGGGGAACCTGTGCCGCCAGGTGAGCGTGGGCTCGGTGAATACGCTCACCACAGTTGTGAGGGGAGAGTAAGAAGGTCTGGACCAGCGGTCAAGAGGTCTGTACCAACGTCAAGAGGGCCGGATCAGCCCCAACTCCTGGGCCAAAACCGCCGCTTGCACCCGGCTGCGCAGCTCCAGCTTGGCGAGCAGGCGGCTGACATGCGTCTTGACGGTCGCCTCCGCCATATCGAGACGCCGCGCGATCTCCGCGTTCGAGCACCCCTCGCCCAGGCAGACCAGCACCTCCCCCTCGCGGCGGGTCAGCGCCTCCAGCACGGCCGGATCGGGCGCGTGCGGCGAGGGCGCCGGCGCCGGGCGCGCGAACTCCGCGATCAGCCGGCGCGTCACGGCCGGGGCGATCATGCCCTCGCCGCGCGCCACCGTCCGTACGGCCGCGACCAGTTCGGCCGCCTCGCTGTCCTTCAGCAGAAACCCCGCCGCGCCCGCCCGCAGCGCACCGAAGACATACTCGTCGAGATCGAAGGTGGTCAGCACGAGGACGTCGGCCAGCCGCTCCTCGGTGATCCGCCGGGTGGCCGAGACGCCGTCCAGGCGCGGCATCTGCACATCCATCAGCACGACGTCCGGGCGCAGTTCACGGGCGAGCCGCACGGCCTCCTCGCCGTCGGCCGCCTCCCCGGCCACCTCGACGCCCGGCGCCGAGCCGAGGATGAGGACGAGCCCGGCCCGTACCGCCGACTGGTCCTCCGCCACCAGCACCCGGACCGGCTCCCCGGGGGTTTCTGCGCTCACTGCGATCCTCTCTCGTGCAGCGGGAGCACGGCCCGTACGCGCCATGCCTTGCGATCGTCACTGCCGTCCGCGACCGGGCCCGCCTCGAACTCCCCGTCCAGCAGGGCCACCCGCTCGCGCATCCCGACCAGCCCCGCCCCCGAGCCGGGCGCGCGCGGCCCCGGCCGGTCCCCGAACGGGCTGGCCACGCTGACCTCCAGCGGGCCGTCGGGGCGGCGGCCGAGGCGGACCGTCACCTCGCCGGGCGCGGCGTGCTTGAGGGCGTTGGTCAGCGACTCCTGGACGATGCGGTAGGCCGCCAGCTCCACGGGGGCCGGCAGCGGGCCCGGCGCGCGCTCGTCGAGCAGGGCGAAGCGCAGCCCGGCCGCCGAGCCGTTGGCACGGGCCTGCTCGACCAGCGCGTCCAGGGCGTCCAGCCGGGGGGCGGCGGCGGGCTCCTGCTCGCCGCCCGCGTCCCGCAGCAGGCCGATCAGGCGGCGCATCTCCGCCAGCCCCTGCACGCTGTTCGCGCGGATCACGGACAGCGCGTCGGCGGCCGCCTTCGGCTCGCCTATCGACAGGGCGGCCGTGGAGTGGATGGCGATGGCCGAGAGGTGGTTGGCCACCATGTCGTGCAGCTCCCGCGCCATCCGGGCGCGCTCCGCGCCGACCGCCTCGCGCCGGTCCAGCTCCGCCAGCAGCGCCGTGCGCTCCGCCTCCAGCCGGGCCGCCCGCGCGCTGTCCCGGTACTGCCGGATGCCGACGCCCGTCCAGGCGGGCGCGATGGTCACCAGCGCCGCCGCGACGCCGAGGAGCAGCGCCTCGGGCCGGCGCAGCACCGCCAGCGACACCAGCGTCACCAGCACCGTGAACAGCTCGGAGCCGCGCGGGACGCGGCGCGCGGCGGCCGGCGGGCCGTACAGCACGGCCGCGTACACCAAGTCGGTGAACATCACGACGGTGGCGATCAGCGTGCTGGTGCTCAGGTCCAGGGCGAGCGCGAGGACCCCGATGCCGAGCGCCGTCTGCGGCGCGGTGCGGCGCAGCAGCTCGGCCCCGGCCATCACGGCGAGCGCCACCAGGGTCAGCGGCTCGGCGAACCCGTCGATCGGCCGGCCGCCGGTCAGCCCGAGGAACCACAGCGTGAGCCCGCCGAGCAGCCCGCCGGCCGCGATGAGCACGTCATGGCGGTGCGGGCGGGCCGGAAGGTGGCGGGGCATGGGTCCATCACAGCACGTGGGGCGGGCCGGGGGCGTCGGCGTGCGGGCGCGCGTACCGGCCGGCGACTACATCGAAGGATGCAGCGCCGGATCGTCACGGGCGACGACGCGTACGCCCGCGGCGCCGGTGACGCTGGAGGGGAGAGACGGGAGAGAGTCGTGATCGTCGCATTGATCGTCGCCTGCGAGGTGGCCTTCTGGGTGCTGCTGGCCGTGGGACTGAGCCTGCGCTACCTGGCGAAGATGCCACGGGCGGGGCTCGCGGTCCTGCTGCTGGAGCCGGTCCTGGAGGTGGTCCTGCTCGCCGTCACCGCGATCGACCTGAAGAACGGCGCGGAGCCGGACATGAAGCACGGCCTCGCCGCCGTCTACATCGGCTTCACGGTGGGCCTCGGCCATCAGACCATCAAGTGGGTCGACGGGCATGTGGCCCACCGCTGGGCGGGCGCCCCCAGGCCCGCCAAGCCGCCGAAGTACGGCATGGCGCGCACGGCGCACGAGTGGAAGACCGCGGGCCGCTGGATCCTCGCCGCCGTCGTCGCGATGGCGCTGCTCCAGGGCGCCGTCTGGTACGTGGGGGAGGGCGGCGACACCGGTTCGCTGCGCGCGTGGCAGATGAAGATGGTCTGGGTGATCGGCATCAACCTGATCATCGCGGGGAGCTACACGTTCTTCCCGAAGCGGCCGCCGGGCGGTGGCGCGGAGCCCGGCGGCGAGGCGTTCGGTCACAAGGGGGCCGGCTGTGAGACGGACCGGTCGCCTTCGTTCAGCAAGAAGCTGGAATAGGCGGTACGGGACCTCAGCGGGCGCTGACCGCGCCGCCCCAGCGCCGCCGCGCCTCGTCGAGGTCGAGCGGCTTGCGGACGATCGGCTCGCCGTAGGTCCAGGAGTCACGGGGTGTCGGCCACAGCAGCTCGATCTCGATCCCGTCCGGGTCGGTGCCGTAGACCGACAGGTGCATCCCCTGGTCGAAGGTCTCCTTGAACCGGCCCTCGGCCTCCAGCCGCTCCTTGACCTCGGCCAGCTCGTCCAGGGTGCCGACCTCGAAAGCGACGTGCAGCAGCCCCGGCGGGGCCGCGTCGGGGCGTACCGCGTCCGGCGCCTCGGCGCGGATCAGGCCCAGGTCGTGGTGGTTGTCCGACTCCTGCGCGGTGCGCAGGAAGACCATGAAGGGGACGGGGCCGTCCCCGGGGATGCTGTCCACCACCTTCAGCCCCAGGACGTCGCGGTAGAAGCGGGTCGAGACCTCGATGTCGCTGACGGACAGGACGATGTGGTTCACCTGGCGGATCGTCATCAATCTCTCCTGTTGTACGAGGTGGCGCGTGACGGGCCCCGGGGCGGGGCCCCTTCGGTCGTACGTACGTGCTCCGACGGCGTGGTCAGCGCTCGCCGCCCGGGACCCACAGGACGTCCCCGACCGCCTTGTTGGCCGTCCGCGCGAGGATGAACAGCAGGTCCGAGAGGCGGTTGAGATACGTGGCGGTCAGCGGGTTCATGATGTCGCCGTGCACCTCCAGCGCCGCCCACGTGGAGCGCTCAGCGCGCCGGACCACCGTGCACGCCTGGTGCAGCAGGGCCGCGCCCGGCGTGCCGCCCGGCAGGATGAAGCTGCGCAGCTTCTCCAGCTCCGCCAGGAAGCGGTCGCAGTCCGCCTCCAGCTTGTCGATGTACGGCTGCTCGACGCGCAGCGGCGGGAACTCGGGGTCCTCCACGACCGGGGTCGACAGGTCGGCGCCCACGTCGAAGAGATCGTTCTGGACCCGTACGAGCACCTTCACGACCTCCTCGGGCAACTGCCCGAGCGCGACGGCCACCCCGATGGCGGCGTTCGCCTCGTTCGCGTCGGCGTACGCCGCGATGCGGGTGTCCGTCTTCACGGTGCGGCTCATGTCGCCGAGTGCGGTGGTGCCGTCGTCCCCGGTGCGGGTGTAGATGCGCGTCAGATTGACCATGTGTACGAGCCTAACTACGCAGCGGGCACGCGGCCGGGATGTGTGCCGCCCGTCACGGGGCGGAACGGCGAGATCCGGCCGGTCCCAGCTCAGCGGACGGGCCGTCAACTACACGGTGGACACCCGGCGGATATGCGGCGGATATGCGGCGAAGAACACACAGTGACGCGCACCTCACCCTGCTGCCACGAAGGGTGAACGGGCGTTAAGGTCCGGCAAACAGCGTCGAGGAGAGGTGTGTGTCGTGGCGAAGAAGCTCGCCGTCATCGGAGCCGGCCTGATGGGTTCCGGCATCGCCCAGGTCTCCGCCCAGGCGGGCTGGGACGTCGTCCTGCGCGACGTCACCGACGCGGCGCTGGCGCGCGGCACGGACGCCATCAAGACGTCGTACGACCGGTTCGTCGCCAAGGGCAAGCTGGCGGCCGCCGACGCCGAGGCCGCGCTCGGCCGCATCGCCACCACCACCGACCTCGACGCCGCCGCCGACGCCGACATCGTCGTCGAGGCCGTCTTCGAGAACATCGACACCAAACGGGAGATCTTCCGCACCCTCGACGGGCTGGTCCGGGACGAGACCGTGCTCGCCTCCAACACCTCGGCCATCCCGATCACCAAGATCGCGGCCGCCACGGAGCGCCCGGAGCGGGTCGTCGGCGCCCACTTCTTCTCGCCCGTGCCCATGATGCAGTTGTGCGAGCTCGTCCGGGGGTACAAGACGAGTGACGAAACCCTCGCCGCCGTGCGGGAGTTCGCCGAGGGCGTCGGCAAGACCTGCATCGTCGTCAACCGGGATGTCGCGGGGTTCGTGACCACCCGCCTCATCTCGGCCCTGGTCGTCGAGGCGACCAAGCTGTACGAGTCCGGGGTGGCCACCGCGGAGGACATCGACACCGCCTGCAAGCTGGGCTTCGGGCACGCGATGGGCCCGCTGGCCACCGCCGACCTCACGGGCGTCGACATCCTGCTGCACGCCGCGGACAACATCTACACGGAGTCCCAGGACGAGAAGTTCGCACCGCCGGAGATCATGCGCCGCATGGTCGACGCGGGGGACCTCGGCCGCAAGAGCGGCCAGGGCTTCTATCAGCACTGAGAGGCGGTTGTGCGGACCATCCACTTCGGGATCACCCCGAGGGGTGAATTCGGTATCGGTTCGCTTACAGACGGCAACTTTGCGGGATGAGAGGCAGTCAGTTCTGTAGACACGGAGGCAACATCACGTACCGGATCCGGGGAGCGCATATGCATATCAGGGGCGACCACGCCGAGCTGGTCGTCGGGGGCCGCCTCGACGTCCGCAGCGCGGCGGACGCCCGTACGGCCCTGCACGCCGCCGTCGACTCCGGCCGCGGCGATCTGGTCCTGGACCTCACCGAGCTGGACTCCTGGGACGCCACCGGGCTCGGGGTCATCATGGGCGCGCACCGCCGCGCGGGCCGCACGGGCCGGCGGCTCGTGCTGCGCGGCGTGCCGCCGCAGATGCAGCGCCTCCTGGTCGCCACGCGGCTGCACCGCATCCTCGCCATCGAGGGCGGCATCGAGGCGGAGTCGCTGCCGCGCGTCTGACACCCCCGCCGCGTCCGGCCGGACCGGCGCGGGGTGGTGACCAGATCAGGACGTGTCCTGTCAATCCGCCATCGGACTGTGACGTCCCGCCCGGCGCGACACCCCTCAGGTGCGGGGATACTGTGGGAAGGTTTAGGGTTCGGTGTCCCCGCCGCTTTCCGAAAGCCTACGGCGGGCACCGGACCAGAAGCGACGGCGAGCGTGCGGACAGGCCGGGAGGGCAATACGGCACGCCACGCATCTGGGGGGCTTGACCATGGACCCGATGGACCGGGGACCGGAAGACCACAAGGGCCGCGACGGCGACGAGCGCCGGGACGGCCGTACACCGACGAACGGCGCCCCGCGGCCGGCCGCGCACGAGCGGACCGCGCAGGGCCCCGGCGGCGACGCCCCGGCGCTCGCCCGCACCGCGCAGCTCATCGCCGGCGACTACCTCCTCACGATCAACCCCGTGGACGGCAGCGAGATCGAGGTCTGCCCGCCGGCCGACCGCCCCGGCCACCCGGACAAGCACCTGCCGGAGGAGCGCGCCGAACTGCGCCGGGCGGCGGCCCCGCCGCCCCCGCCCGGGACCACCGGCTCCGAACTGCCCTTCCTGGGCCGCGAGGAGGAGCGCGAACGGCTCGTCCGGCTGCTGGCCCGCGGCCGGTCCGTACGGCTCACCGGGCCGCCCGGAGCGGGCCGCACCACGCTCCTCGACGCCGTCGCCGAGGACTGCGCGACCCTCGCCCCGGACGGCGTCGTACGCCTCTCCGGCTACCGGCGCACCTCCACCGACCTCCTGTACGACCTCTTCGCCGCCGTCCACCGCGCCCCGCCGCACCGCCCCGACCGCGACGAACTCCTCGCCCTGGTGGGCCGGATCGGGGCCGTGGTCGTCCTCGACGACCTCGAATTCGGCGGCGCCGCGCTCGACGACCTCCTCGACGCGACCCCCGAGTGCGCCTTCCTGATCGCCGCCACTCCGGACGTCGCCGCGCCCTCCGCCGACTCGCACCTCGAAGAGGTCTTCCTCGGCGGGCTCGGCCGCGAGACCTGGCTGGAACTGCTGGCGCGGGCCGTGCGCCGGCCCCCGGCCGCGGACGAGGCGGGCTGGGCGGCGGACCTGTGGTTCGAGTCCGAGGGGCTGCCGCTGCGGTACGTACAGGCCGGGGCGCTGCTGCGGCAGCGCGACGCGGCCCGCGCCGGCTCCGGAGCCGACGCCGCCTCCCTCGACGAGCAGGGCGACTACAGCGTCTTCGGCGAGCGGCCGGCCGACGCGGCCGGCGGCAGCGGCGTCCCGCTGCCCTCCACCGCCGAGGCCGCCGAACCCGCCGCGCTGCTCGCCGCCCGCCTCAGCGAGACCGGCCAGGACACCCTGCGCATCGCCGTGGCGCTCGGCGGCGAACTCCCGCACCAGGCGCACCTCCCCGCCCTCGTCGGGGACGCCCACGCCGACGCCGCGCTCGGCGAGCTGATCGACTGCGGGCTCATCACCCCCGCCGGCGCCCACTACCGGCTGGCGGGCGGCGTCCTCGCCCAGCTCCAGGCCGCCGGGTACGGCACCGACACCGCCACCCACGCGCAGCTCGCCGCCCAGCACTACGCCTGGTGGGCCGGGCACCCCTCGGTCACCCCCGAGCGCATCGCGGTCGAGGCCGACGCGATCCTCGCCGCGATGGGCGTCCTCGTGGCCGGCAGGGAGGCCGGGCACCCGGCCGCGGCCGTGCTGCTGGCCCGTACGGCGGCGCCCGCCTTCGCCGCCGCGCTGCACTGGAGCGCCTGGGAGCGCAGCCTGCGGTACGGGCAGGAGGCCGCCCGGATCGCCGGCGAGGTCGCCGAAGAGGCGTACTTCCACCACGAGTTGGGCATCCTCGCGCTCTGCACCGGCAACCTCGACCGGGCCCGCGCCGAGCTGGAGGCGTCCATCGGGCTGCGCGGCGTGCTCGCCGACCGGCGCGGCACGGTCGCCGGCCGCAGGGCGCTCGCCCTGGTCGCGGACCGCTCCGGGCGGCCCGTCGTGACGCCGCCGACGCCCGACGGGTACACGCCCGCGGGGGAGGAGGTCCCGGACGCGCGGTCCGAGGAGTCGGCGTCGCCGCCCGGCGGCCTCTCGGCGCCGCCGGCCGCCGCCGGCCCCGACGACAACACGACGACGATCATCACCCGGCTCGCCGCCGACGGGGGAGCGGCCCCGAGCCCGGTACCGCCGCCGCCCCCGGCGCGCAAGACGGTCGTCGGCGGCACCCGGCGCAACCTGGTCGCGGCGGGCGCGGGCGTGCTGCTCGCGGCGGTCCTGGGCACCGTGGTCACCCTCGGGGCCACCTCGGGCGGCGACAAGGGCCCCTCCGACAAGGTCAAGCCCGGCCAGTCGGCGGCCCAGCAGGACGGCGACGACGGCCTGACCGCCGACAAGCCGGGCGGCGGCCAGAACGGGCGCGGCGGCGCGCCGGGACACACCGGCACCGCCGGCAAGCCGGGGCCCACGACCAGCACGGACGGGCCCTCCCAGACGCCGAGCCCGTCGGGCAGCGCGTCACCGGACGACCCGACCGGCAGCGGGGAGCCTTCGCACACGCCGTCCTCGCCGTCGCGGCCGACGGACGGCACCACCGAGCCGACGGGCTCCCCGTCGCGGCCCACGAACCCGCCGACGCACACGCAGAGCCCGACGGGCAAGCCGACCCCGACGGACTCGCCGACGAAGCCGACGCAGGAGCCGACGACGCCGCAGTCCCCGACGACCGGCCCGTCGACCAGCCAGACGGTGACGCAGTCGGCGTCCCAGTCGGCCCCCGCGTCACAGACGCACTCGGGCCCCGGGGCGCCCACCGCGTCGAGGACCGCCTAGCACCCGCCGTACGGGCCCGGGGCCCCGCTCCAGGGGCTTCATGGGCTTCATGGGCCCGCCCCGGCCCGTACGCGGCGTGACGGAAGCGGAATGGGAACGGGCCGTACGGGAGCCTCCCGTACGGCCCGTAACACTCACGGCTCGGTCTGAAAAGAGCGGTTAGTACTCAAAAGAGGGCCAGAGGCCCAGATGGCGCTCAGAAGAGGCGGAGCTTGTCGTCCTCGATCCCGCGCAGCGCGTCGTAGTCCAGCACGACGCAGCCGATGCCGCGGTCGGTGGCCAGCACCCGCGCCTGGGGCTTGATCTCCTGGGCCGCGAAGATGCCCTTGACCGGGGCGAGGTGCGGGTCCCGGTTGAGGAGTTCGAGGTAGCGCGTGAGCTGCTCGACGCCGTCGATCTCGCCGCGCCGCTTGAGCTCCACGGCCACCGTCGCGCCGTCCGCGTCCCGGCAGAGGATGTCCACCGGGCCGATGGCGGTGGGGTATTCGCGCCGGATCAGCGTCCAGCCCTCGCCAAGTGTCTCGATCCGATCGGCGAGGAGCTCCTGCAGATGTGCTTCCACGCCGTCTTTGATGAGCCCGGGATCGACGCCGAGTTCGTGCGAGGAATCGTGCAGAACCTCCTCCATGGTGATGATGAGCTTCTCGCCCGCCTTGTTCACCACGGTCCACACATCGCCGTCGCCCTCCTTCAGCGTGCAGGGCGGCGACATCCAGTTGAGGGGCTTGTAGGCCCGGTCATCGGCGTGAATGGAGACACTGCCGTCGGCTTTCACGAGGATGAGCCGCGGAGCCGAGGGGAGATGGGCGGTGAGCCGGCCCGCGTAGTCCACGGAGCAACGGGCGATGACGAGACGCATGGTCGGCCACGCTACTCGACGCCGGGCCGTCCACGCGATTCGCCCCGGATGAACCCAAACGGCGATGGCCGGTTGTCGGCGCATTCTCCTGGTGCGTCGGCAGTGGCCGAATTACCGTTGAAGGGGGCGGTCGCCGTACGGGCACTCTCCGTTGTCGACCGTCCGCCCATCCCTTAGACCCCGCTCGCGGGGTCGCGAGAGGAGAACCCATGTCGCTCGACGTCTCACCGGCCCTCCTCGAACAGGCCGAGCGAGGCGAGGTCGACGAAGCCGAATTCGTCGACTGCGTCCGGACCTCCCTGCCCTACGCATGGGAGATGGTCAGCTCCCTGGTGGCCCAGCTCAAGGTCGATGGTGGCGAGTTCGCCGACAACCAGACGCCTCCCCCGAACGAGCAGGCGCGCGGCCAACTGCTGCGCGCGCTGGCGAGTGACGCGATCCGCGGCGCCCTCCAGCGGCACTTCGGGGTCCGTCTGGCCTTCCAGAACTGCCACCGGGTCGCGGTCTTCCCGCTCGACCCGGCGGCCGACGACCGTCTCGCCCGTTTCACCTCGGTGCGGGGCCAGTTGCTGAACCAGTCGCCGGAGCTCCGGGACTGCTGAGGTGACGTCGCTGCCGCCCGGTGTGCGGGAGGTGCGTTCACTCACCAGGGCGGCAGCACCCCGGCCCGGTCAGCCGAGCAGCGGGAGCACCTCGGCGCCGAGCCGGCGGACGTTCTCCTCCGTCGCCGCGAGATCGCCCGAGCCCTCCGCGAGGAGGGCGAACCGCCGGACGCCGGTGCGTTCGGCCGAGGCCGCCAGGCGGTCCGCGCACAGCCGCGGCGGGCCGACCGGGTGCAGGTCGCACAGCAGCTCCGTGTAGGCCACCGGGTCCCGCATCGGCCGCCGCTCACCGTGGACCGTGACATGGGCGGCCAGCCCCTGGCGCAGCCAGCCGGGCATCGACTTGCGCAGCGTCTCCGCCGCCGCGCCGGGCTCGTCCGCGATCTGCACGACCCCGGCCGACACATGCCCGGCCGCCGCGACCTCCTCGGGCGAGCGGCCCGCGGCCAGCGCGTGCCGCCGCCACAGGGCCACCATCTCCGCCTTCTCGTCGTCCCCGCAGTGCATGCCCAGCAGCATCGGCAGCCCGCGCTCGGCCGCGAGCCGCGCCGTCTTCGGCGACGTGCAGGCGACGATCACGGGTGGCTCGGCGAGCTCCGGCAGCTCGTCCGCGCGCGGCACGACGGCGACCTCGCGGAAGGCGTACCGCTCCCCATCCGCCGCCACTCTCGGCTCACGCAGCCAGCGCGTCAGCAATTCGAGGGATTCCGGGAAGCCCGACTCGTACGCGCCGAGCCCCGATCCGAAGACCTCCAGATCCACCCACGGCCCGCCGCGCCCCACCCCGAGGGTGAACCGGCCGCCGGAGACGAGGTGCAGCAGCGCCGCCTGCTCGCCCAGGGCGACGGGGTGCGCCGACGGCAGCACGCTGACCGCGGTGCCGACGCCGATCCGGCGGGTACGGCCGAGCAGCAGCCCGGCGAGGGTGATCGCGGACGGGCAGACGCCGTACGGCACGAAGTGGTGCTCGGCGAGCCAGACGTCGTCCAGCCCCGCCTCCTCGGCGACCTCCGCGGTCCGTACGGCCCGGTGCAGCGCCTCCCCGTGCCCCTGGCCGGGGAACTGCGCTGCCAGGACGAAAGCTCCAACGCGCATCGCTCTTACGCCTCCTAGCGACCGACGCGACATCCCCCTGTAGGCAACAACGTGTGACACGTGCCAAGGGCACGGCTTCGCATAAACTTTCATGATGATCAGAGGGGGACCAGGGGAGCGGCTGCCCTACGTGTACCCGGAGCGGTGACCCTGACGCGTAACCTGGTGACGCCCCGTAGCTCTCCAGACCCCCATGAGGTGTCCCGTGTCCCCGCGCCGAAACCGCCCGCGAGGCGGCGCCGACAAATCCGCCGCGCGAGACGAGGGCGGCGCCCCCAGCGAGCGGTACGGACTGGAGCGCTCGGAGGACTGGCGCGGCGAGCCGTGGATCGTCCGCATGGTCGGCGGCGGCGCCGCGGCCAAGCACTACCGCTGCCCCGGCTGCGACCAGGAGATCCCGCCCGGCGTGCCGCACGTCGTCGCCTGGCCCGACCACGGCGGCGTGGACGACCGGCGGCACTGGCACAAGGCCTGCTGGAACGCGCGGGACCGCCGGAGCGCGCGGCTCCAGCGGTCCCGTAACGCGCCGCGGTACTGACGGGCCGCGGCTTCTCTTCTCTCCTGGCTTCTCGGATGCCTTCAGACGTCGCGCTTGGTCAGCGAGGCGTACGCGCCGCCCATCACGACCGCCGTGACGCCCAGCATGATCCACAGCGGCGTCCAGCCCGTCGGCCCCTCGTCCCCGACCGCGGTGCCGTAGAACCCGCCGAGCTGGCTGGGGATCGAGTACAGGAACAGGAACTCGCGGACCTTCTCCAGGCTCTCGGAGAACATGAACAGGCCCAGCACCAGCGGCAGCAGCACCACGCCGAGCATGACGGTGACGGCCCCCGCGGAGTGCCGCAGCAGCGTGCCGACGGCCATCGCCAGCAGGCCGAGGGTCGCGACGTACAGGCTCACGCCGACCGTCGCCCGCAGCCAGGCGCCGGTGTCCGCCGCGTCGGTGACGGTGCCGCTGAGCAGCGCGGAGTGCATCAGCGCGACGAGCGTGGTGGTGACGAGGGTGATCACGAACGCCACCGCGAAGAAGATCAGGCCCTTCGCGGCGAGCACCCGGCCCCGGCTCGGGCAGGCGGTCAGCGTCGTACGGATCATCCCCGTGCCGTACTCCGAGGTCATCGTGAGCGCGCCGAGCGTGATCACGCAGATCGAGCCGAGCAGCACGCCGAAGAAGCCGAAGCTCGGCAGCGGCGTGTGGACCTCGTTGCCCTGGGCGCCGACGGCCACCGCGACGAGCAGGCCGATGCCGATGACGAGGGCGACCATCACGCCGAGCGTCCACATCGTCGACCGGACCGACTTGATCTTGGTCCACTCGGAGACGAGGGCGTCGCCGAGGTTCGCCTGGCGCACGGGGATCGGCGAGGCGTAGCCGTAGAGCTGCCCCTGGTTCTCGTACGGGCCGGGGTACTGGCCCTGCCACTGCTGCTGCGGCGGGGGACCCTGCGGCACGGGAGGCTGCCCGTACGGCTGCGCGGGCGCGGCCGGGGGCTGCTGCGGGGCGTGAGCGGCGTGCGGCCCCTGCGGCGGCACGGGCTCCTGGGGGGCCTGCTGCTGGTTCGGGGTCGTCATCGGGCGTCCTCGTTGTCGCGCTTGTTCAGATCGGCCGGGGCGGGACTCCGCGGGGGCTGCGGCGGAGCCTGCGGCTGGGGTGCCGCGTACGGATTGGGCTGCGCGCCGGGCTGCCCGTACCCGCCGCCCGGCTGGGGCGCGCCGGCGGCCTGCGCGCCCCAACTGTCGGCCGGGTTGTAGCCGACCGGCGTGTACCCGGCGGGCACCTGCTGGTGCAGGCCGATCCGCTGGTCGGCCGTGGAGCGGTAGTCGACCGCGCCCTGCGTGAGCCGCATGTACGCCTCCTCCAGCGACGCCTGGTGCGGCGAGAGCTCCCACAGCCGTACGTCCACGTCGTGCGCCACATCGCTGATCCGCGGCAGCGGCAGCCCGGTGACCCGCAGCCCGCCGTCCTGCTCGGGCAGCACCTGGCCGCCCGCCTCGATGAGCGCGGCGGTCAGCTTCTCGCGCAGCTCCGGCTCCGTGTCGGGGGTGCGGACGCGCGCGAAGTCCGCCGAGTTCTGCGAGATGAAGTCCTTGACGCTCATGTCGGACAGGAGCTGGCCGCGGCCGATGACGATCAGGTGCTCGGCGGTGAGAGCCATCTCACTCATCAGGTGGCTGGAGACGAAGACCGTGCGGCCCTCGGCGGCCAGCGACTTCATCAGGTTGCGGACCCACAGGATGCCCTCCGGGTCCAGACCGTTGACGGGCTCGTCGAACAGCAGCACCTGCGGGTCGCCGAGCAGCGCCGCCGCGATCCCGAGCCGCTGGCCCATGCCCAGCGAGAACCCCTTGGACCGGCGCCGCGCGACGTCCTGGAGTCCGACGACGCCGAGCACCTCGTCCACGCGGCGCGCGGGGATGCCGGAGAGCTGCGCGAGGCAGAGCAGGTGCTGCCGGGCGCTCCGGCCGCCGTGCACCGCCTTGGCGTCGAGCAGGGCGCCGACCTGGCGCGGTGCGTTGGGCAGCTCGCGGAAGGGGTGACCGCCGATGGTGACCCGTCCCGAGGTGGGCTGGTCCAGACCGAGGACCATGCGCATCGTCGTCGACTTCCCCGAGCCGTTCGGCCCCAGAAATCCGGTGACGGTCCCCGGCCGCACCTGGAACGACAGGTTGTACACGGCCGTCTTGGCGCCGTAGCGCTTCGTCAGGCCGGCTGCCTCGATCATTCTCCGCCCCTCACGAGATGGTCGGGGCGCACGCCCCCGTAAGCGTTAGGAGGATAACCACGCATTGACGGTTCCCGTTAAATGAGAATGAGGCAGGAACACCCCCACAGATGCCGCACACCCCGCCCCAAAAGGGGCGCGAGGAACGCCCCCGCCCCAGGAGGGGCGCGGGGAACTGCGCGCTCAACCCAAACGCACCCGCAGGCGTCGCACGCCCTCGGCCCAGCAGGGGCGCGGGGAACTGCGCGCTCAACCCAGACGCACCCGCAGGCGTCGTACGCCCTCGGCCCAGGAGGGGCGCGGGGAACTGCGCGCCCAGCCACAACGCACCCGCAGGTGACGTACGCCCTCGGCCCAGCAGGGGCGCGGGGAACTGCGCGCTCAACCCAATCGCACCCGCAGGCGACGTACGCCCCAGCCCAGGAGGGGCGCGGGGAACTGCGCGCTCAACCCAGACGCACCCGCAGCCGGGCTACGACCCGCCCCAGCAGGGGCGCGGGGAACTGCGCGAAAAACCCCCACGCACCCGCAGGTGCAAGGCCCCAACCCCAGCGGAGCTGCTACGCATCGCGCCGCCGAAGCGTCACATACCCGAACACCAGCGCCGCCACCACCCAAAGCGCCATGATCCCGAACCCGCCCCACGGCCCGTAGGGCGCATCGTCACTGGTCGGCACGGTCTGCATGATCTTTCCGCCGGCCTGGTCGGGAAAGTACTGGCCGACTTTCTTGGTGGCGGAGACGGTGCCGAGGATGTTGGTGATCAGGAAGAAGAACGGCATGAGGATGCCGAGCGAGAGGACCGGGCTGCGCAGCACCGCGGTGATGCCCATGGAGAACATCGTGATGAGCGTCATGTAGAGCCCGCCGCCGATGACCGCGCGCAGCACCCCGGGGTCGCCGAGGGTCGCCTTGTGGTCGCCCAGCATGGCCTGGCCGATGAAGAACGTCAGGAACGACGTCACCATGGCGACGACGAGGGCGAGCACCGTGGCGACCGCGACCTTGCCGAAGAGGAACGTGCCGCGCTGCGGTACGGCCGCCAGCGAGGTGCGGATCATGCCGGTGCTGTACTCGTTGGAGACCACCAGCACCCCGAAGACGATCATCGCGAGCTGGCCGAGCCCGGTGCCGGCGAAACTGATGAGCGTCGGGTCGAAGGTGAGCTGGTCCTCCTGCGACATGGTGTCGAAGCTGTTCGCGGACACGGCGCTGATGAGCGCGCCGAGCGCGATCGTCACCACGGCCGCGAGGCCCAGCGTCCACGCCGTGGACCGCACCGATTTGATCTTGGTCCACTCCGACCGGAGGACCTGTTGCACGACCGCCATCGTCAGAGGCCCCTCTTCCGGTTCTTCCGGTTCTCGCGCTCCCGCTCCCAGCCCGCACCCCACCCGGCCGCCGGCGGCGCTCCCTCCGCGTAACCCGCGCCCGCCTCCGGCGGAATCGGCGCCTCCGCCGCGAGCCCCGTCGCCGACGAGTGCGCGTGGTACTCGACGGACCCGGCGGTGAGCTGCATGAAGGCCTCCTCCAGGGACGCCTGCTGCGGGCTCAGCTCGTGCAGTACGAGCCGGTGCTCGGCCGCCAGCTCGCCGAGCGTCGAAGCGGCCACGCCGTCCACTTCCAGATGGCCGTCGGAGGCGGTCACCGCGGTGATTCCGGCGCTCTCCAGCACATCGAGCAGCCGCTCGTACTCCGGCGAACTGATTCGTACGTATGAACGAGAATTCTCGCGAATGAACTCGGCCATCGATGTGTCGGCCATCAACCGCCCCTGGCCGATGACGACCAAATGCTCGGCGGTGAGCGCCATTTCACTCATCAAGTGGCTGGAGACGAAGACCGTACGGCCCTGCGCGGCCAGCGACTTCATCAGATTGCGAATCCAGTGGATGCCCTCGGGGTCGAGCCCATTGACCGGCTCGTCGAACATCAGGATCTCCGGGTCGCCCAACAGCGCGCCCGCGATCCCGAGCCGCTGTCCCATGCCGAGCGAGAATCCCTTGGAACGCTTCTTCGCGACCCCGGACAGGCCGACCATTTCCAGCACCTCGCCCACCCGGGCGGTGGGGATGCCATTGCTCTGCGCCAGACACAGCAGATGGTTGTACGCGGTCCGGCCGCCGTGCATCGCCTTCGCGTCGAGCAGCGCCCCGATGGACCGCAGCGGGTCCGTGAGCTGCGCGTAGTGCTTGCCGTCGATCCGTACGCTGCCGCTGGTCGGGTTGTCCAGGTCCAGCATCATCCGCATCGTCGTGGACTTCCCCGCGCCGTTGGGCCCCAGGAAGCCGGTGACCATCCCGGGCCGCACGGTGAACGTGAGATCGTCCACGGCGAGCTTGTCGCCGTATCGCTTGCTCAGCCCCTCAAGCTCGATCATGCGTTCACGCTAAGGGGGTATGCGGGCCTCCGCCACCCCTGGCCGGACGGCGGCCGGAGCCTACTCCAGGGGCCCCTACGCACCGGAGCGCCCCCGCCGCCGCAAGGGCGGAGCGGGGGCGCTCCCTGTCGCATCACCGAGCCCCGACGAGCCCAGCCGAGCCCAGCCGTGCCCGGACGAGCCCAGCCCGGCGTCAGCGGGTCTGCTGCGCGGGGACGCCGCGCGTGACCTCGTCGTCGCCGGGCGAGCCGGCCGCGGCCACCGCGGCGCCGGTCAGCGTCGCGAGCATCTCGCGGACGTTGGTGAGCTGGGCGTTGATGGAGTCGCGGCGGTTGGTGAGCGCCGCCAGCTCCCGCTCGGACTCGCTGCGGATACGGTCCGCCTTGGCGTTCGCGTCGGCCACGATGTCCTCGGCCTGGCGCTGCGCGGTCTCCACCGTCTGCCGGGCCCGGCGCTCCGCGTCCGTACGCAGCTTCTCGGCCTCCAGGCGGAGCTGCTCGGCGCGGTGCTCGATCTCCGCCAGCCGCTTCTCCGCCTTCGCCTGACGGGCCGCCAGGTCGCGCTCGGACTGCTCGCGGCGCTTGGCCAGGTTCGTCTCGAAGTCGGCGGCGGCCTGAGCGGCCTTGGCGCGGGTCTCCTCGAAGAGGGAGTCCGCCTCCTCGCGCTTGGACTGCGCGTCCTTCTGCGCCTCGGCACGCAGGGTGGAGGCGTCGCTCTTCGCCTTCTCGACGATCCGGGCGCCCTCGTCCTCGGCCTTCGACTTCCGCTCGGCGGCGAACGCCTCGGCGTCGTTGCGCACTTGCTGGGCGGCGGACTCGGCCAGCTCCCGGTGCTGCTCGGCGGCGCGGCGGGCCTCCTCGCGCAGATCCTTGGCCTCTTCCTCGGCCAGCCGAAGGATCTTCTCGACACGGGCGCCGAGCCCGGCGTAGGACGGCTCCGCGTCGTTGACCTGGGCCTGGGCGTTCTGCGTTTCGAGGTGCAGCTCCTCGATCCGCTTTTCCAGAGAGGTGATACGGGCCAGTGCACTGTCACGGTCGGCGACGAGCTTGGTAATGCGGTCGTCCACCTGGCCGCGGTCGTATCCACGCCGCACGAGCTCGAAGCCGAAGGGGGAGGAAGTGTCGCTCATGGGGTTCCTGTCGAAAGAGACCGGTGAGGTGATAGAGGGAATCCTAGGGGTGCGAACGGCGTGTCATCGAGTCAACGTCCGATTGGTCTGGAGAATGTCCGCTCATTCGAGTGGCTAGTTATCGCTTTGCTTGCCACTCGTACGGGTGGAACCCGCTCCGGCCGCCGCCTTGACGCCGCCGCCGTCCTTACCCCCGGCGGCGTTCGGTGACTCGAATGACTCCAACGCCTCCAACACGTCCTGAACGCGGGAAATCTCGGTATTGATGTCCTTGCGGCGACGTACCAGCACCTCCAGTTCCTGTTTGCCCTCGTCCACGATCCGCTGGGCCTCCGCGGTGGCCTCGGCGCGCAGCCGCTCCGCCTCCCGGATCGAATCGGCCTTCTTCTGCTCGGCCTCCTTGAGCAGCCCCTCCGCCTTGCGCACCGCGGCGATACGGACCTTGCTCGCCTCGCTGCCGGCGTCCGAGACCAGCTTCTCCGCCTTCTCCTTGGCCTCCGCGAGCTGTTCGGTCGCCGCCGCCACCAGCTTGTCGCAGCGCTCGCCCGCCGACTGCATCGCCTCCGACGCCTCGCGCCGGGCCCGGTCGTGCAACTCCTCGACCTCGGCCTCGATCCGGGCCCGCAGCTCCTCCGCCCGCTCCCTTATGGCCGTCGCGTCCCCGCGCGCCTCGGCCAGCAGCGTGTTCGCGTCCGTACGGGCCTGCTCGACCAGCGCATTGCCCTCGCCGGTGGCCTCCGTGACGATCCGCTCGGCCTCCTTGCGGGCCGCGCCGACCATGGTGTCGGCCTGCTCCTCGGCGGCCGTCGCCGCCCGTACGGCCTCCTCCTGGGCCTTGGCGACCAACTGGTCCGCCTGCCGCGCGGCGTCGTTGCGGCGCTTGGACGACTCCTGGCGCGCCTCGTCCAGCGCCTCCTGCGCCTGCGCCGCCGCCTCGGCGCGCAGCCGCTCCGCCTCCTCCTCGGCCGCCGCCTTGACGCGCTCCGCCTCGGCGCGGGTACGGGCCGCGTGCTCCTGCGCGGAGGTGACCGTCTCGGCGGCCTCGGCGCGCAGCCGGTCCGCTTCCTTCGTGGCCTCGGCGATCAGCGCGTCGGCCTGCTCGGCCGCCTCGCTCCGGCGCGCGCCCGCCGCCTCGCGGGCCTCGTCGAGCGTACGGTCCGCCTCGGCCTGCGCGGTCTCCAGCGCCTCGGCGGCGTCCGCGCCCAGCTTCTCCGCCTTCGCCGTGGCGTCGGTGACCAGCGCCTCGGCCTCGGTCAGCGCCTCCGACATCAGCCGGTCGGCCTGCTCGGCGGCCTCCGTGCGGCGGGCGTTCGCCGCCTCCCGCGCCTCGTCGAGGATGCGGTCCGCGTCCTCCTGCGCCGACGAGGTCAGCTCCGTGGCCTCGTTGATGATGCGCTCGGCCTCGGCGCGGCCCTCCGCGCGCACCCCCTCCGCCTGCTGGGCGGCCTCGGCGCGCATCTTGTTCGCGTCGTCGCGGGCCTCGGCGCGGGTGCGGTTCGCGTCCTGCTCCGAGGAGGCGAGCGCGTCCGAGGCGTCCGTACGCAACTGCTGGGCCTTGGCGGAGGCGTCCGCCACCATCCGCTCGGCCCGCGCCGTGGCGTCCGCGACGACCTTCTCGGCGTGCGCGGAGGCCTCCGCGCGGTGCGTCACGGCGGCCTCGCGGGCCTCTTCCAGCGTCGTCGTGGCCTCGGCGCGCAGCCGCTCGGCCTCCGCCGTGGCGTCCTCGACCAACTGGTCGGAGTACGCGGTGGCCTGCGCGCGCAGCTCCTCAGCCGCCGCGCGGGCCTCCTCCAGCGCCGTCGCGGCCTCGGCGCGCAGCCGCTCCGCCTCCGCCGTGGCCTCCGTGACCAGCGCGTCGGCCTGCTCGGCGGCCTCGGCGCGCCGGGCGTCGCCCGCCTCGCGCGCCTCCTCCAGCAGCCGCTCCGCCTCCGTACGGGCGTTCTCGACGGTCTCGGCGGCCGCCGCGCGCTGCTGGTCGGCCTCCTCCGTCGCCATCGCGAGGAGTTCGTCGGCCTGCTCGGCGGCCTCCGTGCGGCGGGCGTTCGCCGCCTCCCGCGCCTCGTCCAGCGCCGCCGTCGCCTCGGCGGTCAGCCGCTCCGCCTCGGCCGTGGCCTCCGCGACCGTGCGCTCCGCCGCGGCGTCGGCGGCCTCCGCGGTCTCCTTGGCCTCCTTGCGGACCCGCGCGGCGTCCTCGGCGGCCCGCTCCCGCTCGGCGTACGCGTCGGCGCGGACCCGGTCCGCCTCCTCCTGCGCCTCCGTGCGGGTGCGCTCCGCGTTGTGCTCGGCGGCCGACCGCAGCCCGGAGATCTCCTCCTCGGCCTGCTCGTGCAGGCCCGCCACGGAGTCCCGCACCTGCTGCGCGGTCTGCTCCGCCGCGGCGACCAGCTCGCTCGCCCGCGTCTCGGCCTCCGCGGACAGCCGCTGCGCCTCCTCCTGCGCCTCCGTGACCCGCTTACGGGCCGAGGCCAGCAGCTCCTCGCTCTGCTCGTGGGCCTGTTCGCGCTCGGCCTGCGCCTCGGAGCGGGCGTCGCCGAGGAGTTGCTCGGCTTCCCGGCGGCGCCGGGCCGCCTCCTCCTGAGCGGCCGTCAGCGCCTCGGCGGCCTCCGCCTCGGTGCGCTCCGCCGCGGCGCTCGCCTCGCTCCGCACCCGGTCGGCGGCCTCCTTGGCCTCGACCCGCAGCCGCTCCGCCTCCGCCGTGGCCCGCTCCCGCAGCCGCACGGCCGCGGCCTCGCCCTCGGAGCGGGCGCTCGCCGCCTCCTCGACCGCCTCGGCGCGTACCCGCTCCGCCTCGGCCTCCGCCTGCTGCTGGAGCGTGCGCAGCCGCTCCGCGGCCTCCGAGCGCAGCCGCTCCGTCTCCTCGGACGCCTCCTTGCGCAGCCGCTTGGCCTCGGCACGGGCCTCGTCCAGCGCGGTCTCCGCCGCGGCGACCCGCGTCTCGGCCTCCTCGCGCAGCCGCGTCAGCTCCGCCGCGGCCTCCTCGCGCAGCGCCTCGGCGCCCCGCTCGGCCTCCTCCCGCGTCCGACGGGCCGTCTCCTCGGCCTCCGCGCGCGTCAGTTCGGCCTGGCTCGCGGCCTCCGCGCGGGTCTCCTCGGCCTCCGCGCGGGCCTTCTCGACGGTGTCCTCGGCCTGCTTGCGCAGCGCCGCGGCCCGCTCGGCCGCCTCGGCCCGTACCCGCTCGCTGTCGGCGCTCGCGCCGCCGCGGGTCTCCTCCGCGTCGGACTTCGCCTTCGTCAGCAGCTCCTCGGCGGTACGGGCCGCCTCCTCGATCTGCTGGACCGCCTCGCGCCGCGCCTCCGTGCGCAGCCGCTCGCCCTCGGCGACCGCCTCCGAGCGCAACTGCTCGGCCTCCCCGCGCAGCCGCCGCGCCTCCTCCTGGAGCTCGACGGTCTTGGCGCGGTACTCCTTCGTGTCGTCCTTCGCCGCGCCCTTGAGCTGCTCGGCGGATTCCGCGGCCTGCTCGCGCAGCCGGTCGGACTCCGCCTCGGCCTCCCGGCGGATGCGCTCCGCCTCGGCCGCGGCGGCCTTGGTGGTGGCCTGCGCGTCCTCGGACGCCTTGGTCAGCACCTCCTCGGCCTGCCGGGCGGCCTTCGCGAGCTGCGCCGCGGAGTCCTCGGCGGCGGCGCTGCGGGCCGCCTCGGCGGCCTCCGCGACCAGCCGCTCCGCCTTCGCCCGGGCGTCGTCGCGCTCCTGCTCGGCCTCGGCGCGCAGCGCCTCGGCCTCCTTGGTGGCCTCGGCGACCAGCCGGGCGATCTCCGCCTTGGCGGTACGGGTGCGCTGCTCGTTCTCCGACTCGGCGCCGGCCAGCCGCTTCGCCGCGGCCTCCGTCGCCTCCGAGACCAGCTTCTCCGACTCGGCGCGCGCCTCGCGCAGCGCCGTCTCGGCCTCCCGCATCCGCGCCTCGGCGGCCCGCGTCAGCTCCGCGGCGCGCCGGCGGGCCTCCTCGGACTCCCCGGCGGCGCCGGTGCGCAGCCGCTCGGCGTGGTCGGTGGCCTCCTGCGCCTGCGTGGAGGCGGCGGTCAGCAGCCGCTCCGCGTCCGTACGGGCCCGCCGCAGTATGGCCTCGGCCTCGGCGCGGGCGTCCTCGGCGGCGGAGTTGAGCCGCTCCCGGGCGCGCTCGGTCAGCCGCTGGGCCTCCGCGTGGGCCGTGGCGACCGCCTGCTCGGCCTCGGCCCGCGACTCGTCCAGCAGCCGGCGGGCCTGGCCCTCGGTGCGGGCGCGCAACTGCTCGGCCCACGCCACGTTCTCGTTGACGTGCGACTCGACGGTGCGGCGGCGCTCCGCCAGCTCCTCGTCGAGCCGCTGGCGGCGGGCCACGGCCTCGGCGTGCAGCTCGGATTCGAGCCGGGCCTGCCGCTCGGCGTGCTCCTGGAGCAGCCGCTGCGTCTGCGCCCGGGCCTCGCGCACCTCGCGCTCGGCGTCCGTACGGAGCTGATCGGCCTGGATCTGCGCGTTACGGAGCAGTTGCTCGGCCTGGTAGCCGAGGTCGCCGCTGTCGTAGGCAGGGCGTGCCGCGAGGCTGCGGCGCGCCTCGTGCAGCTTGGCGCGCAACACCTCGACCTGATAGCCGAGGTCGTCGGCGTGCTGAACGGCCTTCTCCCGCTCGGTTCGCAGCCGCTTCATCTCGGCTTCGAACTTCGAGAGGTGGTCTTCAGGCTCGTAGCGGTCGTCGCCCCGCACTGCGCGGTCCATCCGTCCCCTGGTCGCGTTGGCGGCCTGCTCCGTCCTGCGTGCTCGTTCGAACGCGGAGCCGGCCCTTCCGAGGAAATGGTGTCAGATCATCGGCAAAGCTTGGGCCGAGCCCCAGATCCCGTACCCCGGCCGAACCTGCACTCTACCGGCCGGGGATGGCAGAGGTCAGTGCTCCGTCGCCGCGGTGACGAGTTCGGTGAGGACTCCGTGGCAGTCCTTGGGGTGGAGGAAGGTGATGCGGGAGCCCATCGAACCCCGCCGCGGCTCGTCGTAGAGGACCCGGACGCCCTTGTCCCGTACGGCCGCGGCGTCCCCGTCGACGTCCTCGGTGCCGAAGGCGATGTGATGCACGCCCTCGCCGTTCTTGGCGAGCCACTTGCCGACCGCGCTGTCCTCGCGGATCGGCTCCAGGAGCTGGAGGTAGGAGGCGCCGCCGTCGGACGTCTCATTGATTTTCAGCATGGCCTCGCGTACGCCCTGTTCCTCGTTGATCTCGGTGTGGAACACCTCGAAGCCGTACGTGGCACGGTAGAACTCGACGGTCGCGTCGAGGTCGGAGCAGGCGATCCCGATGTGGTCGATTCGCGTCAGCATGCCTCCAGTGCACCGCTCGCACGCGTGGTTACGCAACGTGCGCGCGATCACACCCGCTGCCCGGTGACCGGGCGGGTACCGCTCAGTACATTGACGGGAACCCTCGTTAACATCCCTCAGCGCGAAGGGGCCGCACCATGACTGGTACGACCGGCACCACCTCTGTGATCGTCGCGGGCGCCCGCACGCCCATGGGCCGCCTGCTCGGCTCCCTGCGGTCCTTCTCCGGGGCCGACCTCGGCGGCATCGCGATCAAGGCCGCCCTCGACCGGGCCGGCATCGGCGGCGACCAGGTGCAGTACGTGATCATGGGGCAGGTGCTCCAGGCGGGCGCCGGCCAGATTCCCGCCCGGCAGGCGGCCGTCGCCGCCGGCATCCCCATGAGCGTGCCCGCGCTGACCGTCAACAAGGTCTGCCTCTCCGGCCTCGACGCCATCGCCCTCGCCGACCAGCTCATCCGCGTGGGCGAGTTCGACACCATCGTGGCCGGCGGCCAGGAGTCCATGACCAACGCCCCGCACCTGCTCCCGAAGTCCCGCGAGGGCTACAAGTACGGCGCCGTCGAAATGCTCGACTCCATGGCGCTCGACGGCCTCACCGACGCCTACGAGGGCATCGCGATGGGCGAGTCCACCGAGAAGCACAACACCCGCCTCGGCATCGGCCGGGCCGAACAGGACGAGATCGGCGCCCGCTCCCACCAGCGCGCCGCCGCCGCCCAGAAGAACGGCCTCTTCGAGGCCGAGATCACGCCCGTACAGGTCCCGCAGCGCAAGGGCGAACCGGTCATCTTCGCCCAGGACGAGGGCATCCGCGGCGAGACCACCGCCGAATCGCTCGCCAAACTGCGCCCCGCGTTCGCCAAGGACGGCACGATCACCGCCGGCACCGCCTCGCAGATCTCCGACGGCGCCGCCGCCGTCGTCGTGATGAGCAAGGCCAGGGCCGAGGAGCTGGGCCTGGAGTGGATCGCGGAGATCGGCGCGCACGGCAACGTCGCCGGCCCCGACAACTCCCTCCAGTCGCAGCCCTCCAACGCCATCCGGCACGCCCTGGACAAGGCCGGACTGACCGTCGACGACCTCGACCTCATCGAGATCAACGAGGCGTTCGCCGCCGTCGCCGCGCAGTCAATGAAGGACCTCGGAATCTCCCCGGAAAAGGTGAACGTCAACGGCGGGGCCATCGCGCTCGGTCACCCCATCGGGATGTCCGGCGCCCGGCTCGTACTCCATCTGGCGCTGGAGCTGAAGCGGCGCGGCGGCGGGGTCGGCGCCGCGGCCCTGTGCGGCGGCGGCGGGCAGGGCGACGCACTGATCATCCGCGTACCGGGTAAGTGAACAGCTAGTACTTGAACAGCTAGTACTGACGAGTACTGAGAACGGAGCAGTGATGGCGGACGTCCCCACTCTGGTCGAGCAGGCGCGCCAGGGCCGGCCGCGCGCGGTGGCCCGGCTGATCTCACTGGTGGAGGGGGCGTCCCCGCAGCTCCGCGAGGTGATGGCCGCGCTGGCCCCGCTCACCGGCGGCGCGTACGTCGTCGGGCTCACCGGATCGCCCGGCGTCGGCAAGTCCACCTCCACGTCCGCGCTGGTCAGCGCCTACCGCCGGGCCGGAAAGCGGGTGGGCGTGCTCGCCGTCGACCCCTCCTCGCCGTTCTCCGGCGGCGCGCTCCTCGGCGACCGGGTGCGGATGTCCGAGCACGCCTCCGACCCCGGCGTCTACATCCGCTCCATGGCCACCCGCGGCCACCTCGGCGGCCTCGCCTGGGCCGCGCCGCAGGCCATCCGGGTGCTGGACGCGGCCGGCTGCGACGTGATCCTCGTCGAGACCGTCGGCGTCGGACAGTCCGAGGTGGAGATCGCCGCCCAGGCCGACACCTCCGTGGTGCTGCTGGCCCCCGGCATGGGCGACGGCATCCAGGCCGCCAAGGCCGGAATCCTGGAGATCGGCGACGTCTACGTCGTCAACAAGGCCGACCGCGACGGCGCCGACGCCACCGCCCGCGAGCTCAACCACATGCTCGGCCTCGGCGAGTCCCGCGCCCCCGGCGACTGGCGGCCCCCCATCGTCAAGACGGTCGCCGCCCGCGGCGAGGGCACCGACGAGGTCGTCGAGGCCCTGGAGAAGCACCGCGCCTGGATGGACGAACACGGCGCCCTCGCCGGGCGGCGCGCCCAGCGCGCCGCCCGCGAGGTCGAGACGATCGCCGTCACCGCCCTGCGGGAGAAGATCGGCGACCTGCGCGGCGACCGGCGGCTGGGCGCCCTGGCCGAGCGCATCATCACGGGGACGCTCGACCCGTACACAGCGGCCGACGAACTGGTCGCCGGAATCACCGAAAGCGACTGACGGGGGCCTCCGGCCCGGTGGCCGCCCATTGACTCCGTCGTTGAGCCCGGCACCGGGTTCCCGCCCGTCCGCCGGGCCGGGCCCTGATCACCGTCGCCCGCTGCCGGTGCGCGGGCCCCGGCCCCGCGGCGGCCGGGCGCCGTCCGCCGGGCGCGGGTCCGGCCCGGCAGCGCCCGGCAGGGGGCGCGTGCCACCGGCCGGCGGGCGTGTCAGGCGCCTCCCGGCAGCGCCCCGCAGGGGCGCGGGGAACTGCGCGATCAGCCACGACGCGCCCGCGGCCGGCGTACCGGCCGTCGGGTGGTGCGCCGGCCGGGCGCCGTCCGCCGGGCGCGGGCCCGGCCCGGCAGCGCCCGGCAGGGGGCGCGTGCCACCGACCGGCGGGCGCGTCAGGCGCCTCCCGGCAGCGCCCCGCAGGGGCGCGGGGAACTGCGCGATCAGCCACGACGCGCCCGCGGCCGGCGTACCGGCCGTCGGGTGGTGCGCCGTCGTCGTCGAGGTCGACCTTCGTCACCGTCGCCCCGTCGCGCGCCCCCTTGCGGGCGGCCTCGGTGGCGTCGACGGTGGCGCCCTTCAGCTCCTTACGGGCGTGGGAGACGCCGTGGTAGCCGTTGTCCTTGTGCTCGGTGTGCTGGTCGAGGACGCGGGCGTTGCCGGCGTCGAGGGTGACGTCGTGGAACTTGCCGTCCTTGCCGAGCACGTCCAGCTCCCAGACCAGCCCCGGGTCGTCCTCGTCGAGGTCGATCTCCGTGATGGTGCCCGGCACGGCCTTGAGCGCCGCGGCCGCCGCCTCCGGTGCGGTGATCTTGGCGGTACGGGCCTCGATGAGGTCCTCGTGCGCGTCGTCGTCCTTGACGCGCAGGCTCGACTTCGGCCCGGTGTACCCCTTCGCGTCGTGGTCGTCGGAGGAGTCGTGGTCGGCCGAGTCGTGGTCGTCGGCCGAGTCGTGGTCGGCGGAGGAGCCATGATCGTCGGAGTCGTCGGAGGAGTGCCCGTTCCCCGACGCCTGCCCGTCGTCCGTCGCCGGCCGGCTCTGCGACGACGCGTGGTGCGCCGTCCCGCCGCCGTCGCTGGTGACGGCGACGGCCGTCGCGGTGCCTCCGGCGATCACGGCGGCCGCGGCCACGGTGGCGATGGCGATGTTGCGCCTCATGAGGAATTCCTCCCGATCACTGGGTCAGTGGGTCGTCGAGCGGGTCGTCCGCCCTCGACGGTCCCCACAGTGGCTCCCCGTCCCTGAAGGCAGCCTGAAGCGGCCTGAAGATTTCTTCAGGCTCCCTTTGGCAGAGTCGTCCCATGCGCTTGTTGATCGTGGAGGACGAGAAGCGGCTGGCGCTCTCGCTGGCCAAGGGGCTCACCGCCGAGGGGTTCGCCGTGGACGCCGTCCACGACGGCCTGGAGGGGCTGCACCGGGCCCGCGAAGGCTCGTACGACCTGCTGATCCTCGACATCATGCTGCCCGGCCTGAACGGCTACCGGATCTGCGCCGCCCTGCGCGCCGAGGGCAGCGAGGTGCCGATCCTGATGCTCACGGCGAAGGACGGCGAGTACGACGAGGCCGAGGGGCTCGACACCGGCGCCGACGACTACCTGACGAAGCCCTTCTCGTACGTGGTGCTGGTGGCGCGGGTACGGGCCCTGCTGCGCCGCCGCGGCACCGGCGCCGCGCCCGTGCTCACCCTCGGCGCCCTGAGCGTCGACCGGGCCGCGCGCAAGGTCTGGCGGGACGGCGTGGAGGCGGCGCTGACCGCCAAGGAGTTCGCCGTCCTGGAACACCTGGCGGTACGGGCCGGGGAGGTCGTCTCCAAGGCGGAGATCCTGGAGCACGTCTGGGACTTCGCCTACGACGGGGACCCCAACATCGTCGAGGTCTACATCAGCGCGCTGCGCCGCAAGCTCGGTTCCGAGTCCATCACCACGGTGCGCGGCGCCGGATACCGGCTGGTGGCACGTGCGTAGGGGGTTCGGCTCCGTACGGGCGAGGGCCGCGCTGGGCGCGACGCTGGTGGTGGCGGTGGCCCTGGTGGCCGCCGGGATCGCGGTGCTGGCGGTGCTGCGCGGCAACCTCACCGACCAGGCCGACCTCCAGGCGGAGGCGGACGCGCGGGGCGTGGCGTCGCAGATCGCGACGGGGGAGCCGTTCAAGAAGCTGGAGTCCGAGGACCACCATCCGATGCAGGTCGTGGACGACGACAAGCGCGTACGGGCCGTCAGCGACCACCTGGAGGCGGTGAGCGGCACGGGCAGCAAGAGCGTCAAGGCCCAGCCCTCGCCGACCCAGGAGGCCCAGGGGTCCCAGGCGGACGACAAGGACGACGACAGCGACGACGGTGACGACAGCGACGAGGCCGAGGGCGGGCCCGGGCCCGGCCGCGCCAAGGTCTCCGACGACGTCGACATCAGCACCGGTACGGCCCGTGTCCACGGGAAGACGGGCGACTACCGCTTCGCCGCCGTGGAGGCCCGTACGCCCAAGGGTGAGAAGGTCACCGTCTACGTGGGCGCGCCGCTCGCCACCGAGCAGGACGCGGTCGCCACGGTGCGCGGCGCGATGCTCATCGGGCTGCCGCTGCTGCTCCTCGTCGTGGCGGGCGTGACCTGGCTGGTGACGCGGCGCGCCCTGCGGCCCGTGGAGGGCATCCGGCGCGAGATGGCCGCCATCACGGCCAGTGAGGACCTGGCGCGGCGGGTGCCGGAGCCGCGGGCGCGGGACGAGGTGGCCCGGCTGGCCCGTACGACCAACGAGACGCTCGCGGCGCTCCAGGCGTCGGTGGAGCGGCAGCGGCGGTTCGTCGCCGACGCCTCGCACGAGCTGCGCAGCCCGATCGCCAGCCTGCGCACGCAGTTGGAGGTGGGCGTGGCCCATCCGGAGCTGCTGGACGCGGCGGGCGCGGTGGAGGACACCGTACGGCTCCAGAACCTGGCGGCGGACCTGCTGCTGCTGGCGCGGCTCGACGCGGGGGAGCGGCCCGCGGACGGGCGGGTGGACCTCGCGGGCCTGGCGCGCGAGGAGACGGCCCGGCGGGCGGCCCCGGCGCGGGGCGGGGTCGCGGTACGGGCGGCCGAGCTGGCGCCCGGCGAGGTGCTGGGCTCGCGCGGGCAGTTGGGGCGGGTGCTGGGCAACCTGGTGGACAACGCGTGCCGGCACGCGGAGTCGGAGGTCGTGGTCTCCGTACGGGCCGAGGGAAGGTGGCTGGTACTGGCCGTCGCCGACGACGGGGCGGGGGTGCCGGAGCCGGAACGGGAGCGGATCTTCGAGCGGTTCGTACGGCTCGACGACGCGCGCAGCCGGGACGACGGCGGGGCCGGGCTGGGGCTGGCCATCGCCCGCGATGTGGCCGCGCGGCACGGCGGGACGCTCACGGTGCGCGCGTCGCCCAGCGGCGGCGCGTGCTTCGAACTACGGCTGGAACGGGCGGGTTCCCAGGCATGAGCGCCCCGACCCGCCCGCAATCGACGGAGACCCGCCCGTAGCCGACGGAGACCCGCCCGCCGTCCAGTCCCCAGCCCCCGCCGCCGTCTCAGACCCGGCCGCGCGTGGAGCGCAGGTGCTTGGCCACGGGCGCGAGGGAGCCGTACAGCGCCTTGAGGTCGTCGGTCGTGAGCAGGTCGATGAAGTGCTTGCGCACGGAGGCGACGTGGTGCGGGGCGACCTGGCGCATGGTGTCCCAGCCCTGCTCGGTCAGGACGGCGTAGAGGCCGCGGCGGTCGGACTCGCAGTTCTCGCGGCGGACCAGCCCGGCGTTCTCCATGCGGGTGATCTGGTGGGAGAGGCGGCTCTTGGACTGGAGGGTGGCGGTGGCGAGGTCGCTCATCCGCATCCGGTGGTCCTCGGACTCCGAGAGATTGACCAGGATCTCGTAGTCGTTGTTGGTGAGGCCGAAGGGCTGGAGGTCCCGTTCGAGCTGGTGTGACAGGAGCCGGCTGACGTCCAGGTGGGCACGCCAGGCGCGCTGTTCCTCGTCGCTGAGCCAGCGGGTGCCGTTCTCGGTGTCCATGGGTGGATTCTACCTAAGGAAGTTGAAATATGAATCATTATCGGCCATGCGAGGCGGTGCTGGACCCTGCCGCCCGGCGGCGCCGGTACGCGAGCGTTCGGGGCGTACCGGACGGGGTGCGGGCGGCGCGGGGCGACGCTATATGGTCACGCGTTCGACGTCACCCTCTGCAGAGTACCGCTCACAGCCCGAAACGACGTTGGAGGGCCCCGAGCTGGCCGGAGCCGCCCGGTTGGGATGGCTGGTTTGCACCGGTTGCATTCGGAACGCCTTCCTGCTGCGGTACCGCGCCCGTCGCCAGCTCGGGCATCAGCTCCTCCGTCGACTGCAGCAGCACCGTGCCGCTGCCCACGAACTCGAACTGATGCTCCTCGCCCGACGTGCCCCCGATCCCCGTCCACGCCCGTACGCCGCCCAGTACGCCGCGCAGGTACTGGTGGTCGTAATGGTGGCAGGGGGAAGGGCAGTCGGCCCAGCCGACCAGCGCCTGCGGATCGACCCGGATCGGCGGCTCCACGAAGACCACCGGCCCGTTCGACGCGGCGACGAACTTGCCCGTGCCGATCAGCGTCAGAAACCCCGGAATGATCGACTGCTTCAGCGAGAGGGACGGTTGAAAGGCCAAGAGATTGCCGGAGCGTACGGTGAGATTGCCGTCTTCCAGGTCGTACGAGTTGACGTCGAAGGCCCGGTCCGCGAGCACCATCTTGCCCCGGCCCTCGGCCACCACCCAGTCCGAGGCGTGCAGCGGTGAGTGGAAACTGTGCGCGATGAGGCTGTCGAGCCGGCCCAGCCCGATGCCGTGGAAGTCGATCTGCCCGTAATAGGCGACCATCTTCCCCTTCTGGAGGAACCACTGGCCGTCCAGGTCCACGCTGAAGGCGTACGAGTTGACGTTGTCGTCGGAGGGCAGCGTCTGCGCGTCGTAGATCTCCGGACCGTTCACAGCTTTTCCTCCGACGCCTGTACGTACACGGTGCCGCTGCCCGACAGCTCCAACTGGAACGCCTCGCCCGAGCCGCGGCCCACCATCTCCCGCCAGCCGATCGCCGTGGACAGCTTGTTGCGCACGTCACCGCGGTGCGCCACATACGCCTGCGGGTCCACGTGCACGGGCCGGCCCGGGGCTATCGGCAGCTCGACGAAGCCGCCGTGCGCCAGCACGGCCGCGGCCCCGTGTCCCTTGAGCGTGGTGGTGAACAGCCCCTGCCCGGTGACCTGGCCACGCACCATCCCCATCACGCCGCCCTGCGACCCCATGAACATCGTGCCCTGGTCGAGCGTCCCGTCGAAGGCCAGCAGCCGGTCCGACTCCACGTACAGGGTGTCGCCGGCCAGCTCGATGACGTGCACATGGTGCCCGCCGTGGCCGAACATCACCGTGCCGTCGCCCTCCACGATCATCAGCGGCGTCGCCTCGTTGGCCACCCGCCGCCCGATCATCGACAGCACGCCGCCCTGGCCACCCGTGATGCTGGGCGTGAAGGACACATCACCCTGGTAGGCGAGCATCGCGCCGCGCTGGCTGAACATCCGCTGCCCGGGGAGGACCCGGCCCTCCACCATGCGCGAGTTGAGCATCTGGAACGGCACTACACGTCACCCCCGATCGTGTTGCGCTCGCTCGGCTGCACGTACACCAGCCCGTCCCCCTCGAAACGGATCTGGAACGCCTCGCCCGAGCCCTCCCCTATGAACGTGCGGAAGTTCACGCCCGACTGGAAGTGCTGCTTCAGATTGCCGGTGTGCGCTATGTACGCGCCGGGGTCGACCTGGAGTGGTGTCTGCGGCGTCACGCGCAGCACGATCGCCGTGCCGTCCGAGAGGATCGCCGCCTGCCCCGTGCCCTCCACGCTGGTGGTGAAGAGCCCATTGCCCTGGGACGCGCCGCGCAGCCCGGTGAAGGTCGTGCCGGTGCGCAGCGCCGAGTCCGTGCAGAGCAGATTGCTCGCCTCGACGTACAGCTTCTCGCCGTGCAGGCTCACCAGGTTGATCTCGCTCGCCCGGTCCGCGAAATAGCAGGTGCCGCGGCCCTTCACCTCCATGACTTCCATCTGTTCCCCCGTGAGGCGGCGGGTGACCATGCCCCGCAGGCCCTCGCCGCCGCCCGTGCGCTTCTTGAACGTCATCTCGCCGTCGTACGCGACCATCGCGCCGTTCTTGGCCTTGACCGCGTCGCCCGTCATGTCGACGGCGAGCATCTTGCTCCCCTGGAGCCGAAACTGAGCCACGCCCCAGACGCTATCCGGCGCGGGGCGGGCCGTCACCGGGGCCGGGTGGCCGCCGCCGGCCCGCGCGGCTCGCCGTGCCGCCCGGTCGTCGCTGCCCCGGCCCGCGCGCCGCGCCGCCCGGCACGCCTCCCGCCTGCGCTTCTGCCGCCGCCCCCGCCCCCGCGCGCGGAGAACGCGCGGGCGGGGGCGATAATGGATTCCTCTTGTGATCACGTTCACAAGAGCCGCCACTGTCGACAAGAGGTATCCGTGGACATCAAGACCGCCTCCGCCCTGCGCCGGCTCCGACTGATCTCCGCCCCGGAGGCCATTTCGTTCCTGCTGCTCATCGTCTGCTCGGTGCTCAAGCGGACGACCGACTTCAACGCCGTGCCGGCCATGGGCATGATCCACGGCGTGCTCTTCGTCCTCTACGTGCTCTTCTGGGCCGACGCCTGGAACCGCACCAAGTGGCCGGTGAAGACCGCGGCCCTCTACTTCGTCCTCTCCGTCCTGCCCACTGGCGGCTTCTTCGCCGAGCGCATGCTCCGCCGCGAGGCCGAGGCCAGCCTCATCGCCGCGCGCGCCCGCAAGGAAGGCGTGGTCAACGCATGATCGTCGCATTCTCCGTCTCCCCGGTCGGCGTCGGTGAGGACGTCGGCGAGTACGTGGCCGAAGCGGTCCGCGTGGTCCGCGAGTCCGGCCTGCCGAACCGCACCGACGCGATGTTCACCTCCCTCGAAGGCGACTGGGACGAGGTGATGGACGTCATCAAGCGCGCCGTCGCCGCCGTCGAGGCCCGCTCCGGCCGCGTCTCCCTGGTCCTCAAGGCCGACATCCGCCAAGGCGTCACCGACGGCCTGACCAAGAAGGTCGAAACGGTCGAGCGCTACCTGTCCTCCTGACGGGGCGGGGCGCGAGGGGGAACGGGGCCGACGGCGGCGGCGACCCGGCGGTACCGGCGGCCGGGTCCGCACGTACAGGACCGGCGCTGAACCTGCCCCCCTGACGGGGCGTGAGGGGGAGCGCGGCCGACGGTGGCGGCGACCCGGCGATACCGGCCGCCGCGCCCGTACGTACAGGACCGACGCTGACGCGTCCGTACGGGATCGGCGCTGACGCGTCCGTACGGCCGCCGGCTTGGCGCGTGCGGAAGGGGCTCGGCGTCTCCGGGTGCGTACAAGGTCGGCTCGGCGCGTACGTACGGTCGTCGGCTCGGTGCCCACACAGGGGCTCGGCGCGTCCGCGTACGGACGAGGCTTCGGCTTGCGGCGTACGGGCGGGCTCCTCGGCCTCGACGCCCGCGCGCGGGCTCGGCTTCGACGCGTACCGGCTCCGCGAAGCGCCGGAGCGTACGGATGGCCACGCGGCCCGGTTCAAGGGCCCGGCCCCGGTCGGCATCGGCCGCTCTGGTGTCTACGGGCGAGTCGATGGGAGCTGCCTACGGACGTGCGGGCTCCGGTTCCGCCGGGGACGGGTCCGGGGCGGCGGACGCCCCGGCCGGTGTGCCGGGGATCAGGGCGGTGGCGATCAGCCCGAGGACGACGAAGCCCGCCGCGATGAGGCCGCCGACGGTGATGCCCGTGGTCATGGCCGAGCGCGCCGCGTCGGCGACCGGCGCGGTCGCCGGGTGCGCGGCCAGCGGGCCGATGGCGGCGCCCGCGCTGTCGGTGACGGCGTGCGCGTACCGGCCGGACTCCGCCGCCGACAGACCGGCGTCGCCGAGGCCGGCGCGCAGCCGGGAGCCGAGCGTGGTGAAGAACGCCGTGGTCAGCACGGCGATCCCCAGGGCGGAGCCCAACTGGCGGAAGGCGCTCTGAATGCCGGACCCCTGGCCCGCGCTGTGGCCGGGGACCTCCGCGAGGACCACATTGGTGACCTGGGCCGTGGCGAACCCCACGCCGATGCCGTACGCGAAGAGCACCAGCGCGATCGACCACCAGGGGCTGTCCGTGGCCGCGATCAGCCCGAGCCCGGCCAGCCCGACGCCCTCCATGGCCAGCCCGAAGCGGACCTGGCCGAGCGGCGCGACCTTCGCCGACATCGGGAAGCTCGCGCCGCTCGCGACGAAACTGCCGATGGCCACCGGCACGAGGGCGAGCCCCGCCTGGAGCGCGCTGTAGCCGAGGGTGAACTGGAGCCACAGCGGCAGCACCGCGACGATGCCGAACTCGCCGAGGCCGATGATCAGGGTGGCGATGTTGCCGTTGCGGAACGAGGCGATGGAGAACAGCCGTATGTCCATCAGGGCTCGCGCGGGGTCGTCGCCGCGGGTGAGGACGGCTTGGCGGCGTACGAACAGGGCCAGGGCGACGAGGGCGAGCACCAGGGCGACGAGTACCGGCGAGGGGCCGCCGTCCCACGTGAACCCGAGGGCGTCCAGCGGGCGGATCGAGGCGAGCCAGCCGTACGTACGCCCCTCGACGAGCCCGAAGGCGAGCAGGCCCAGGCCGAGCGCGGACAGGACCGCTCCGGCCGCGTCGACGCGCCCCGCGACCCGGGGCGAGGGGGCCAGGAACAGCAGCGCGCCGACCGCGATCAGCGCGGCGAGCGGCACGTTGATGCCGAACGCCCAGCGCCAGGAGGCGTGCGCGGCGAGCCAGCCGCCCAGCAGCGGGCCGAGCGCCGACGCGGCGCCGATGGTCGAGCCCCACACGGCGAACGCCTGACCGCGCTCCTTGCCGGTGAACGTCGCGTTCAGCAGGGCCAGCGAGGTCGGCAGGATCATGGCCGCGCCCGCGCCCTGGAGGAAGCGGGCCAGGACGAGCAGCCCGCCGGTGGGCGCGAGACCGGCCAGCACGCTGGTCGCGCCGAAGACGACCACGCCGGTCACGAAGACGCGGCGGGCGCCGAGCGCGTCCGCGCACCGGCCGGCCAGCAGGAGCAGCGCCGCGATGACGATCGCGTACGACTCCTGGATCCATTGGGCCTGGCCGGAGGAGATGCCCAGGTCCTCGACGACGGACGGAACGATCACGTTGACGATCGTCGTGTCCACGACGATCAGCGCCACGCCCAGCGCGATGGCGATCAGGCCCAGCCAGCGGCGGGCTGGGGAAGGGTCACGCATCTCGGTACCTCCATGATGAAGTAATTCCACGGCGAAGGTAGATGGGGGGCGATAGGTTGTCAAAGACGAGCCGGGGGCTCGGATCTCGGATCACCGACGGGAACGGAAGGAGGGCGGCGGGTCTTGGCGGAGGAACCGACGCCGACGCACGGCGACATCGCGGCGCGACGCGACCGGCTGGTCGAGGGGTTGCGGACCTACGGCGGCCAGCACACCGAACTGAGCCGGGGCTTCGCCGCCTGGCTGGGCCTCCACTCCACCGACGCGGTCGCCCTGCTGGAGATCATCAGCGCGGAGGAGCGCGGCACGGCGCTGTCGCCGGCCCGGCTCGCCGAGCGCATCCCGCTGTCCTCGGGCGCCACGACCGCCCTCCTGAACCGCCTGGAAGCCGCCGGACACATCGTCCGCACCCGCGAGCACGCCGACCGGCGGATCGTCACCCTGCACAGCAGCCCGCACATCCAGGAGCGCGCCGACGAGTTCTTCGGCCCCCTCGGAGCCCGCGTGGACGCCCTGCTGACGCGCTACCCGCCCGAACTGCTCGACCGCTTCGACGAATTCCTGCGCGAGATGTGCGCGGCTCTGAACGCCCACATCACGGAGGTGTCCCAGACGTCCCAGGTGGCCCGTCCGGGCCGCGGCGGCTGACGGGGCGTCCCCTGCCGCCGACGCGCCTCCGGCGCTGTCAGCGACCCTCGGCCAGCGCTGTCCCGAGCGGCGTGCGCTCGTACAGAACCCGCAGGCCGTCGCGGCGGGAGCGGAGGAGTCCGGCGTCGCGGAGCACGGACAGGTGCGCCGATACGGACGAGGGGGCCAGCCCGTGGCGGTGGGCGAGGTCCGTGGTGGTGGCGGGGGCGTCGAGGCCCGCGAGGAGCGTGGCACGGTTCGGGCCCAGCAGCCGGGCCAGGGCCTGCCCGCCCGGTTGTGGGTCGGCCCACAGGGAGCCGATGCCGCGCGCGGGGTAGACCACGGTCGCCTGCCACGGCGGGTCGAAGCCGCTGACGACATCGGGCCAGACGAAAACGCTGGGCACGAGCATCAGCCCCTCGCCCGTCAGGGTCCGGGCGTGCCGGGATGGCGAGCGGTTCGCCACCGTCAGCACGCCGTCCGACCAGCTCAGCCGCGGGTGCAGGCCCGCGAAGAGCTGTTCCAGACCGCCGTCGGCCAGCCGCCGCGAGTGGAAGGCGACATCGGCCTCCAGCAGCGCCCGCAGCCGCGGCCAATGGGGCGCGACCAGCGCGTCCCAGACCTGCTCCAGCAGGTCCGCCAATTCGCGTACGGTCCGCGCCGGATCGGCCAGCAGCGCCCGCCCCCGCGGGGTGTCCGCCGCGCCGGGCGTGTCGGCGAGTGAACGGGCCACCTCGGCGCGTACGGAGCGCGGGTCGGCGGCCCGCACGCGCGCCAACTCGTCCGCGAACGAGGCGAACGGGCCGGTCGGCGGCGGGCACAGGAAGTCCGGGTTGTAGCCGTGCGGCGGCATCAGCAGCCGGACCGGCGCGAGATCGATCCCGTCGGCCGCCTCCCGCATCCGGCGCAGCCACGGCAGGTGGTAACCGTGCCGATCGGGCCGGCTCAGCGTCCGCACGGCCTCCTGCGTCTCCCACAACGGCGAGATCGCGAACCGGCACCGCAACAAATCCGCGGCCCCAAACCACATCCGATACCCCACCGCACCCTCCCCCTCCATCCCCCCACCAAGGCGCCCACCCACCGTACGAGCCCCACCCCTCACCCGGCGGCCCCCGCCAGACCCCCCCGGCCGCGCAAGCGGCAAAGCCTTGCCCGAAGCCCGGCCCGTGGCCGACCGTACGGGCGCCGCCGCTCGACCGGCGGCGTCCGCCGGAAGCCCACCCCGGCCGCGCAAGCGGCAAAGCCTCGGCCGGAGGCCGACGTCCACGCCTTCGCTGGCCGTGCCAGCGGTGGCGCTTTCCCGGCGGCCGTTGCCGCGTTCCGCCCCGCCCGCGCAGGCGGCGAAGCTTCGCCGCGCCCCGGCCCGGCCCGTGGCCGGCGATACGAGTGCCGCCGCTCGACCGTGCGGCGCCCGCCGCAGACCCACCCTGGGCCGCGTAAGCGGCAAAGCCTCGGCCGGAGGCCGCCCCCGGCCTTCGCCAACCGTGCCAGCGGTGGCGCTCTCCCGGCGGCCGTCGCCGCATCCCGCCCCGCCGCGCGGGCGGCGAAGCCTTCGCGGGAGCCGAGCCCGGCCCGTGGCCGACCACACGAGCGGCGTGCCCGGCACGCCCGCGAGTTGGCTGGAAGTGGGCGTTCCGGAGTGTGGGATGGCCATGACCACGATATGACCGGCCGGTAGGCTCGACCCCGTGTCGAAGCCCCTCAGCCTCACGTTCGATCCCATCGCCCGCGCCGACGAGCTCTGGCGGGAGCGGTGGGGCGCCGTCCCCTCCATGGCCGCGATCACTTCGATCATGCGCGCGCAGCAGATCCTTATCGGCCAGGTCGACGCCGTCGTCAAGCCGTACGGCCTCACCTTCGCGCGGTACGAGGCGCTGGTGCTGCTGACCTTCTCCAAGGCGGGCGAACTGCCGATGTCGAAGATCGGCGAGCGGCTGATGGTGCATCCCACGTCCGTGACCAACACCGTGGACCGGCTGGTCAAGTCGGGTCTCGTGGACAAGCGGCCCAACCCGAACGACGGGCGCGGCACGCTCGCCGCCATCACGGAGAAGGGCCGCGAGGTCGTCGAGGGGGCGACCCGCGACCTGATGGCGATGGACTTCGGCCTCGGGGCGTACGACGCGGACCAGTGCACGGACATCTTCGCGATGCTCCGCCCGCTGCGGGTCGCCGCGGGCGACTTCGAGGACCGTCAAGGGGACAGCCAAGGGAACGGCCCAGGGGCCGGCCAGGACGAAGACCTGGAGGGTGCGCGGGGGGAAGGCTGGGAGGGCAGCCCGGAAGAAAGCCGGGCGGAAAGGCAGAAGGCGGGCGCCGGGGAACGCTGAGGGGAGCGCCGGCGCGCGAGCCGGCTGACCAGCCCGCCCAGGGCCGGCGCGCGAGCCGGCCGACCAGCCCGCCCCAGGCCGCCGCGCGAGCCGCCCGACATGCCCGCCCCCAGCCCGGCACCCACAGCCGGCCGCACGGCCACTTCGCACCCCCCGGCCGCAAGATCGCCCAGAACGTGCGGTTACGCTCGACTCCATGCGGCAGTCTCCCGGGGCCCTTCCCCCGGGCTCCCGGCCGGGACGAGGCCGCCCCCAGACGGCAAGGCGAGGGAACCCCCAGTGAAACGAAGCGTGCTGACCCGCTACCGCGTGATGGCCTATGTCACCGGCGTGCTGCTGGTCCTCCTGACTCTCGGCTGCATCGCCAAGTACCTGCTGGGCATGGACGGCGCCGCGGACTTCACCAAGGTCGTCGCCATCGCGCACGGCTGGCTCTACGTCCTCTACCTGATCTTCGCGTTCGACATGGGCTCCAAGGCCCGGTACCCGTTCGGCAAGCTCATCTGGGTGCTGATCGCCGGCACCATCCCGACCGCCGCCTTCTTCGTCGAGCGCAAGGTCGCCCGGGAACTCGCCCCGCTGGTGGCGGACGACTCCGCCGCGCCCGCGAAGGTCTGACGCCGCCCGGCCGGCCGCCGGGCCACAGCCCACCACCCCGGGCCACAGCCCACCACCCCGGGCCACAGCCCACCCCAGGCCGCACCATCCACAGCCGCCCCGACGCCCCTTGTGCTCGGGGCGGTCTTGCGCGACCATTTACTAGGACGTCCTAGTAAATCTGTGTGCGGTCGAAACCGGCCGCCGGCGTCATCAAGGCGACGTCACAGACTCGCGCCGGGGCGCGGAGAGGCGAAGAGACCGATGGATGCACAGGAGATCGAGGCAGGGCGCAGCCGCTGGCAGGCCCGCTACGACAAGGCGCGCAAGCGCGACGCGGACTTCTCGACCCTGTCCGGCGACCCGGTCGAGCCCGTCTACGGGCCCGCGCCCGGCGACTCCTACGAGGGGTTCGAGCGGATCGGCTGGCCCGGTGAGTACCCCTTCACCCGCGGCCTGCACCCCACCGGCTACCGCGGCCGGACGTGGACCATCCGCCAGTTCGCCGGTTTCGGCAACGCCGAGCAGACCAACGAGCGCTACAAGATGATCCTCGCCGCGGGCGGCGGCGGCCTCTCCGTGGCGTTCGACATGCCCACCCTCATGGGCCGCGACTCGGACGAGCCGAAGTCCCTCGGCGAGGTCGGCCACTGCGGCGTCGCGATCGACTCGGCCGCCGACATGGAGGTCCTCTTCAAGGACATCCCCCTCGGCGACGTCACGACGTCCATGACCATCAGCGGCCCCGCCGTCCCCGTCTTCTGCATGTACCTGGTCGCCGCGGAGCGCCAGGGCGTCGACCCCGGTGTGCTCAACGGCACGCTCCAGACGGACATCTTCAAGGAGTACATCGCCCAGAAGGAGTGGCTCTTCCAGCCCGAGCCGCACCTGCGCCTCATCGGCGACCTGATGGAGCACTGCGCCCGCAGCATCCCCGCCTACAAGCCGCTGTCCGTCTCCGGCTACCACATCCGCGAGGCCGGGGCGACGGCCGCGCAGGAGCTGGCCTACACCCTCGCCGACGGCTTCGGCTACGTCGAACTGGGCCTCTCCCGCGGCCTCGACGTGGACGCCTTCGCCTCCGGCCTCTCCTTCTTCTTCGACGCCCACGTCGATTTCTTCGAGGAGATCGCCAAGTTCCGCGCCGCCCGCCGCATCTGGGCCCGCTGGATGAAGGAGGTCTACGGTGCCAAGACCGACAAGGCGCAGTGGCTGCGCTTCCACACCCAGACCGCCGGCGTCTCGCTGACCGCCCAGCAGCCCTACAACAACGTGGTCCGCACCGCCGTGGAGGCGCTGGCCGCGGTGCTCGGCGGCACCAACTCCCTGCACACCAACGCCCTCGACGAGACCCTGGCGCTCCCCTCCGAGCAGGCCGCCGAGATCGCCCTGCGCACCCAGCAGGTGCTGATGGAGGAGACCGGCGTCGCCAACGTCGCGGACCCGCTGGGCGGTTCCTGGTACATAGAGCAGCTCACCGACCGCATCGAGGCCGACGCCGAGAAGATCTTCGAGCAGATAAAGGAGCGCGGCGCCCGCGCCGTGCCCGACGGACAGCACCCGATCGGCCCGATCACCAGCGGCATCCTGCGCGGCATAGAGGACGGCTGGTTCACCGGCGAGATCGCCGAATCCGCCTTCCGCTACCAGCAGGCCCTGGAGAAGGGCGACAAGCGCGTCGTCGGCGTCAACTGCCACCACGGCTCGGTCACGGGCGACCTCGAAATCCTCCGCGTCAGCCACGAGGTCGAGCGGGAGCAGGTCCGTACGCTCGCCGCCCGCAGGGCCGCCCGCGACGACGCCCAGGTCACGGCCGCCCTCTCCGCCCTGCTCACCGCCGCCCGCGACGGCTCGAACATGATCGAGCCCATGCTGGAGGCGGTCCGGGCGGAGGCGACGCTCGGCGAGATCTGCGAGGCGCTGCGCGAGGAGTGGGGCACGTACACGGAGCCCGCGGGGTTCTGAGCGGTACGGGCCGTCGGACGGTACGAGCGGTACGGGCGTACGGGCGGTAGGCGCGGCAGGCCCGGCCGACCGGGGTGGCGCGGGGCGAGCGGTACGGGGGTCCGGTCGGCAAGGCGCGGCACGGTACGGCACAGCACGGGCGTACGTCCGTATTGCCTCGGGCTCCCTCTGCCCCTCCCAGTGTTTCCCGCCCTCAGCGGCCTTCGGGCGGCGGCTGGGGGAGGGCCGCCCGGAGGCCCGCCACCAGGAGGGCGGTGAAGGCGCGGGCCCAGTCGGGGTCGACCGGCTCGGCGCTCACGAGCGCGCGGTGCACCACCGCGCCCGCGATGACGTCGAAGATCAGGTCCGCGTTGCGGGCCGCCGTGACGGGGTCGGCCTCGTACGGCAGCTCGCCGCGGGCCTGAGCGCGCTCCCGGCCGAGCAGCACGAGCGTCTTCTGCCGGTCGACGATGGCCGAGCGGATACGGGCGCGCAGCGCGTCGTCACGGGTGGACTCGGCGACGACGGCCATCAGGGCCGTCTTGGTCTCCGGGCGCTCCAGGAGGGCGGCGAACCGCAGGACCACGTCCTCCACGTCGGCCTGGAGGCTACCCCGGTCCGGGAGGTCGAGGTGGGCGTCGAAGAGGGCGGCGACGGCGTCGACGACCAGTTCGCTCTTGCCCGCCCAGCGGCGGTAGAGGGTGGTCTTGGCAACCCCGGCACGCGCCGCGACGTCTCCCATGGTGAGCTTGGACCAGCCGAGTTCGACGAGCGCCGCCCGGGTCGCGGCGAGTATCGCGAGATCGGCTTCCGGACTGCGCGGCCGGCCCGGGCGGCCGGTACGGCTCGTACGGCCGGCGGGGGGATTCATGCGGTGACCTTACCGCCGGGTAGTCCACTGTCCCAGGGCGTGGAATCCGTGAGTGAGATCACGGAGAGGCCCTGTTGCCGGGTCGGTCGTTCCAGTTACGCTACGAGGCGTAGCGAAAGAGCGGCAGCCACAAGCGTCATGGGTGGGGACCCGGCGCCGATCTGGCCCTTCGGGGCTTTTCAGGACTTTCGGGCCGTGCGCGACCGTATGCCCCGCAACCCGGCGGAGGGCTACGGTCGGGCCCGGTCCGTGCATTGCGCAACTTGCTTTACCGATCGCCTCGCAAAAGGGGGAGGATAGGCCCATGCAGCCACGGAATATGTCCATGAGTGGAGTGGTCGACCTCGCCGCGGTGAAGGCGGCCGGGGAAGCGAAGCAGAAGGCGGAGCAGACGCGCGCCGATGCCGCGCGCGGCGGCGGCGACGCCGGGGCGGCCGGAGCCGCCCGTCTGATCTTCGACGTCGACGAGGCGGGGTTCGAGCAGGAGGTGCTCCAGCGCTCCGCCGAGGTGCCGGTCGTCATCGACTTCTGGGCCGAGTGGTGCGAGCCCTGCAAGCAGCTCAGCCCGCTGCTGGACCGGCTGGCCGGCGAGTACGCCGGGCGGTTCGTGCTCGCCAAGATCGACGTCGAGGCCAATCAACTGCTCTTCCAGCAGTTCGGCGTGCAGTCCATCCCCGCCGTGTTCGCGGTGGTGGCCGGGCAGGCGCTGCCGCTGTTCCAGGGTTCGGCGCCGGAGGCGCAGATCCGGCAGGTGCTGGACCAGCTCGTCCAGGTCGCCGAGCAGCGGTTCGGGATCGTCGGCGCGCCGATCGACCCCGCGGCGGCGGGCGCCGACGCGGCCGGCGCGCAGGGCGCCGAGGCCCCGGAGCAGCCCGCCGGCCCGTACGACAGCGCGCTGGGCGCGGCCCATCAGGCCCTGGACGAGGGCGACTTGGGCGGGGCCATCCAGGCGTACAAGAACGTGCTCTCGGACGACCCCGGCAATGAGGAGGCCAAGGCGGGGCTCGCCCAGGCCGAACTGCTGCGGCGGGTGCAGGACCTGGACCCGCAGCAGGTACGCAAGACCGCGGCCGAGTCCCCGGCGGACGCGGCGGCGCAGATCGCCGCGGCCGACCTCGACCTGGTCGGCGGCCACGTCGAGGACGCCTTCGGCCGGCTGATCGACACGGTGAAGCGCACGGCGGGCGATGACCGCGAGGCCGCCCGGCTCCGGCTGCTGGAGCTGTTCGAGGTGATCGGCGCCGACGATCCGAGGGTCACGGCCGCCCGGATGGCGCTCTCCCGAGCGCTCTTCTGACCGCCTTCTGACCGCTCCTGGCTCACTCCCGCCTCACCCCTGTCTCAAACGACGCAGCGGCCGCGCTTTACCAAAACTTGGTAAACGCGGCCGCTGTTACTCGCAGTAAGAGAACTCCGGTGCTATGGCCGGATTTTTGCGATTTCTCCGTTTGTTTCCGACCACTTCGCCGCAACCGTCGGTGCCCGCTCGATGGCGGTCGGTCGAGCATTGTTGATCTGTCCGTTACTCGCTAGTAACGAGCCCCTTGTGCCTCGGCCGGGAATGGACCACGATCGGCCAAGCTCGGTCCATTCCCGAAGCCCGGCAGCCGGTCGCGTCTTGGGGCATGGGTCCCCACCGAGCGGCCGGCGGCGCCGCCACCGGTCTGTGGACAGGGGGGTCTCCGTCGCCATCGGCGGGGCCTGTCCAGCAGGTTGCGCGGGAGCGCGGCCAGTGGTTGTCGCTCGGGGGTGATCGCCAATGGATTCGGAACGCGGTGCGCGCCTCCGATGACGGCGCTCTCCTTCCCGAGGACGTAGCACTTCTCCCATCCCGGATGACGACCGGCTCAAGTAGCGCGGCCCGTACCGGAGATGTACGTCCGAGAAGGAGGAAAGTCATGGAGTCCCTGGCTCGTGGCGGGACCAGATGGAAGCGGTTCGCTGTCGTCATGGTGCCGAGCGTCGCCGCTACGGCGGCGATTGGAGTCGCCCTGTCACAGGGGGCGCTCGCGGCCTCGTTCAGTGTGTCGGGACAACAGTTCAAGGTCACGGCCTCGCACCTTGTGGGCGAGGACTTCGTCCAGTACGGAGCGGCTGACACGACCAATTCGGGCAAGGACAAGAACAAGCCGGTGGCTGTGGTCGGCTTCAAATCGGCAACGATCAATGATCTCTGCCAGTCCGTGGTCGTGCCGGTGCCGCTCATCGGCAAGATGACGATGAAGCTGCAAGCGGGCAGCCAGAAGCCGGTCGAGGCCAAGACGCTGTACATCGACGCCGACGACCTGCACGCCGACGCGGAGTTCACAAACATCGACATCGGTGTGGACGTGGACAAGACCAAGACCGGCCCGTCGGCGGGCGACAGAGCGAAGGGGAAGTACAAGCCCGGTTCCTTCGCCCAACAGGCGGACGTCGCGGTGTTCGACAACGTCGAGCAGCGCGCTTGGGCGACCACCGCCGGCACGTTCACACTCAAGGGCCTGCACATGGAAGTCAGCAAGGGCTCCGACGCTGAGTGCAAGCTGAAGAAGTGAACGGACGGGTGCGGGGCGGTGACTGCCCCTCGCACCCGTGCGCCGGCTTTTGTCGAGCCCGCACACCCGCTCACGTACCACCGATTCGCCAGTCCTGAGGAGCTGTACGACATGAGCGCCGACACGCGGCCACGGCTGATCGACACGCTTGGCCGAATGCGCCGATCTTTCCGGGGGTGGCGCGGACAACGCCCCTTCTGGGCCGGCCTGCTGACGCTGTTGGCCGGCGTCCCGATCATGTACGTCCCTTATCAGAACCTCACCCTCGGTTCGCTGACCGTCCGACTGGCGACTACGGCGGGCGCGGGTTCGCTGATCATCGGCATTCTGCTGATCGTGCTCGGCCTGACCATGTGGTTCCAGCCGCAGTCACGGGTGTTCGCCGGTGTCGCGGCGATCCTGCTGGCCCTGGTCTCCTTGGTCGTGTCGAACTTCGGGGCCTTCCTGGTGGGTTTCCTCCTGGGGCTCATAGGCGGTGCGCTCGGGGTGTCGTGGGTGCCGGGCATCAAGCCGGCGCGTAGATCGCCGTCCGAGCCGACCGCCGAGCCGACCGCCGCGATGAGCGCCGACGGCGCCGGCGAACAGCACACGGGAACGCGGCCCGCGGAGGGCGGAGAGAACACCGGTAAGGGCGGTTCCCTGGGCGGTGACCTGCCGGGGGCGAGCCCGATGAACGGGAGGTACCGTGCCGCCTGATGAAGAACAGGACGGGCGAGGCGCTGAGGCCGCCGCCGACCGGGACAGAGCCGGTCCGCGGCACGCGGCGCCGAGGAAGACTCTGCTGACTCGGTTCCACGTGCCCGCGGGCAAGGCGATCGCCATCGCGGCCATGCCCAGCGCGGTGTTGATGGGCCTGGGGTTCACGCCCCAACTCGCCCAGGCCAAGCCGCTGCCGAAGAATCCGTTCCAGAACGGGCCGTGCGTCACGGCGCCGGACCAGACGGCGGACGCCGACGGCAAGGACAGCAAGGCCAAAGACGGCGACAAGGCCAAGGACGACAGCAAGCCCCAGGACGACAGCAAGTCCAAGGACGATAAAGGCGACGACAAGGCCAAGGGCGGCCAGGGCAACGATAAGCCCAAAGGCGAGAAGACGGTCACCGGCAAGGTCGACACCGTACCCTCCCCGAGCGCCTCCGGTGACAAGGAAACCAAGGGCAAGTCCGAGGAAAAGTCCGAGGACAAGAGCCCGCCCGCCTCTCCGCACAGCCCCGCCCCCTCGCCGTCCGCCACGCGCAACCCCCTCGATCCCCTGGGCATCGGCGACAAGATCAAGGACCTGCTCAACGGGGGCTACGGCAAGGCCGCGGGCAAGTCCGCACAGCCGACCACACCGAGCCCGACGGCCACGCCGACCGATGGGAAGTCCGCCGCCGACGAGTCTTCGGGTCAGAAGTCCGTCACCGGCAAGCCTTCCGGCGACTCGTCATCCGAATCCGAGAACTCGTCATCCGACGAGACGGAGAAGGGCGACCAGGGCAAGAAGGACGCCAAGGCCGACGACGTCGACAAGGGCGACGCGAAGGGCCCCTCGGCCCCTCCCACCCCCAGCTCCGACACCACCCCATCTCCCGACCCCACTCCGACCGCCACCCCCTCCGGCGAACCGGACGCCGACGGCAAGAAGCCGTACCCCTGTGTCGTGGAGAAGAAGTCCGACGGCAAGGATGAGCAGACGCCCGTAGGGCTGCCGAATCAGCCGTGGACGCTGAAGTCCGACCTGATCACGATGCACAACCTCAAATACCACGGCGTGGTGAATCTGCGGACGGCCGACGGCCGGACCAAGCAGGCGCTGAAGTTCACGATGGACTCGGCGTCGATCCACAACCTCGACCAGTCGGCCGACCAGGAGGTCGGCGGCCTGCGGACGTACGTACGCGGGGGGAAGGGGACCACCTCCACCATCGACGGAGGGGTCACCATGTACACGGAGAGCTTGAAGGGGAATCTCTTCGGGGTGCTGCCGGTCACCTTCACGCCCGACTTCCCGCCGCCCATCACGCCGCCGGAGATCTTCTTCACCGGTTTCACCGCCATCCAGGCGGGCCAGTTCGGCGGCACGCTGCGCATTCCGGGGCTGCACAGCGGCATGGAGTGACCGCCGCACGCGAAGTGCCGGGGAACGTCACCCACGACGTTCCCCGGCACTCGCGTCGACGCGGCCCCTCGCGTCAGCACGGCCCCTCCGCGTCGACGCGGCCTCTCCGCGTCAGCGCGGCCCCTCGTGGCGGCCGGGGAGCCACCAGTTCCAGCGCCCCATCAGGCGCATGGCGGCCGGTACGAGCAGCAGGCGTACGAGCGTGGCGTCGAGGAGGATGGCTATCGCCATGCCGAAGCCGAGTTGCTGCATGGGGACGATGCCGGTGAAGCCGAAGGAGCCGAAGACGGCAACCATCAGCAGGGCGGCGCCGGAGATCAGCGGTGCGGTGCGGGTGAGGCCGCGGGCGACGGAGACGGTGTTGTCGCCGGTGGCCAGGTACTCCTCGCGGACCCGGCCGAGCAGGAACACCTCGTAGTCCGTGCTGAGGCTGAAGAGCAGGGCCAGGAGCAGCACGGGCACGAAGTTCTGGAGGTAGTCGGTCTTCTCGAAGCCGAGCGGGCCGGTCCCGAAGCCGTGCTGGAAGACGAGGACGAGGACGCCGTACGTCGCCCCGATGGAGACCAGGTTCATGGCGATGGCCTTCAGCGGCAGCAGCAGCGACCGGAACGTCAGCAGCAGCACCACGTACACGGCGACGAGCATGAGCAGGATGACGGCCGGCAGCTTGTCCTGGATGACGCGGTTGGCGTCGATGCCCTCGGCGGTCTCGCCGCCGACCACCGCGTGCAGCGGGCCGGTCAGGGTCCGGGCCTCGTCCTGCACCTGGCGAAGCAGGGTGCGCGCGGCGTCGCCCGCCGCGCGGTCGTCCATGATCACTTCGAGGACGGTCTTCCGGTCGTCCGCGGCCGCGAAGTGGCGGACGGTGTCGCGGGCGTCGGCGGGCAGCCGGCCCAGGACGGAGCCGTTCAGGGCGGCGAAGGGCTTGTCGGGGGAGGCGGTGCGCAGCGTGTCGACGGCCGAGTCGACCCGTACGACGTGCGGGAGTTCGCGCAGCCGGTCGCGGAGGCGCACGACCTGCGTCGCCTCGTCGCTCTCGCCGAGCGGCCGGTCGGAGCCGACGACCACCTGGATGGGGGAGGTCTGGCCGACGCCGAACGCGTCCTGCACATGGTCGTAGCCGACCCGTACGGGCGAGGAGCTGGGCAGGATGCGCGCGTCGGGGGAGAAGGTGCGCAACTGCGCGGCGGGGGCGGCCAGCGCGATCAGGACGACGGCGCTGCCCGCGAGGAAGAGCACGGGGCGGCCCATCACCCGCAGCGCGATCCGGTACCAGCGGCTGGACTCCTCGTCCCGGGGGCCGGTGCGGCCCCCGCTCAGCCATCGCGGCAGCCGCACCCGGCCGGCGTTGATCCGCTCGCCCAGCAGATGCAGCAGGACCGGCAGGAAGAGCACGGCGGCCAGTACGGAGAAGGCGACCACGACGATGGCGCCGAGCGCGATGGAGAGGATGACGTTCAGATCGATCAGGAACAGCGTGCACATCGCCAGGACGACCGTGATGCCCGAGGCGATGACGGTGTGTCCGGAGGTGCGCAGGGTGGCGGCCACGGCGGCCTCGACGGACTGGCCTCTGGCGAGCTGTTCCTTGAACCGGGTGACCATGAAGAGCGAGTAGTCCACGCCGACGCCGAGGCCCAGCATGGTGGCCGCGTTCTCCACGAAGACCGACAGCTCGTAGTGGTGGGCCACCGGGGAGAGCAGGCCGAGGGTGAAGACGATGGCGCTGACCCCGACGGCCAGCGAGACCAGGGCGGCGACCACGCTGCGGAAGAGCAGCAGCAGGATGACGATGATGAGCGGCATCGTGATCAGCTCGGCCTTCATCAGGCTCTGCTGGCTCAGGTCGTTGACCTCTCCCCAGAACGACGACGGGCTGACCAGGGAGACGTCCATGCCCTGCGGCCCGAAGCGGTCCGCCACCTTCTTCTGGATCTTGGGGAGTTCGCGGCGCGCGGTGCCGTCGTCGAGCGCGAGGGCCACCGAGTCGATCGCCGTGCGCTGGTCCTTGCCCACGTAGGCGGCGCGGTTCTGGGCCGAGAGGGTGGTCCAGCCGTAGCTCTCGGTCGCCTTGAGCGCGGGGTCGGCGATCACCTGCGCGGCCACGGCCCGTACGCGCTTGTCGAACTCCGGGGAGCCGGCGCGGTGTTGCCTGTCGTGCACGACCAGGGTGACCGTCGTCGCTCCCCGGCCCTTGAAGCCGTGTTCGAGCTGGGCCGCGGTCTTGGTCGAGTCGGCCCCGGCCGCGTACCATCCGCCGCCGCTGAGCGAGCCCGCGATGGACATCGCGCCCAGCCCGCACACCGCCAGCGCCACGAGCCACACCCCCAGCAGCGGCCAACGCGCCCGGCCGATCAGCCGGGAGGCGCGGGCGGCGAGGTCCGGGCGCGCCGGGCCGTCCGCCGGATCGCCGTCCGGAGACGCGGGCGCCGGTGCGGGCGCCGACGCGGACGCGGGCGGGGTGGAGAGCTGTTCAGACATGTGAGGGCTCCCAGAGCCTGGAGAAGTCGGGCGGCAGTGGGGATAGTGGAGAGCGGGAATACTTCGAGTCGAACACCGACCCTCAGTCGGTGAGTATCCTTGGGGGCACTATGGCAGTCAAGTCCAGACGTGAGGAATACGCGGCTCTCACCCGCGCCGCGCTCTTGGAGGCGGCCTCGGGCCTGTTCGCGGAGAAGGGGTTCGACGCCACGTCCATCGACGACCTCGCCGCCGCGGCCCGGGTCAGCAAGGGCGCCGTCTACCACCACTTCGCGGACAAGCGGGCCATCTTCGACGAGGTGTTCCGGGTCGCCCAACAAGACGCCATCGGGCGGGTCCTGGAGGCGGCGCTGGCCGTGCCCGGGGAGCGCGCCACCCCGTGGGACGTGGCGGCCGAGGCCGTACGGGCGTTCCTGCGCGGTTATGTGGAGGACGAGCTCAAGCGGTCGCTGCTGCGCCAGTCCGCCGAGGTCCTCGGCGTGCGGCGGTGCCGGGAGATCGACGAGGAGCTGGCCCTGCCGCACATGCGGGGCCTGCTGGAGTCCGTACGGGCGCGGGGCGAGCTCCAGCCCGTGTCGCTGGACGCCACGGCCGTCGTCGTCTTCGGCACCCTCTGCGAGGCGGCCACATCGGTCGCCTTCGCGCGCAACCCCACGCAGACCTATGAGGAGATGTCGGTCGTGGTGGGCCACATGCTGGAGGGCCTGCGCAAGCCGATGGCGCGAACGGCGCCGGGGGCGCCGGGGAAGCCGGCCTGACGCCGTCGAGCCGTACGTGCGGGCGCGGGGCGTACGGGCGTTGAGCTGCCTCAGGCGTACGGGTGCGTCGAATCGTGCCGTACGTGCGGGCGCGGGGCGTACGGGCCCTGAGCCGCCTCAGGCGTACGGGCGAGTCGAATCGCGCCGTACGTACGGGCGTCCAAGAGCGTGCGGCGGGCCGGGCGGGGGTCATCGTGTGACGCCCCGCCCGGCCCTTTCGCCGGGTACGTACGGCTCCCGTGTGCCGGGTGTGGTTCAGGAAGCCGCTTCGGGGGTGCCCCGGCCGTTCCGTGCCGCGTCGCTCGCGGCGCGGTTGCGCGTAGCGAGCTTGCGGAGTCCGCCGATGAGCACGAGCGGCTTCTCCAGTTCCGCTGCCAGTCGGCGGGGCAGTGGGCGGGTGGCGCTGTGCGCGTTGACGGCGACGTGGCGCTTGACCGGCGCCCCGGAGACGATCTCCGCGGTCATCCGGGCGGTGAGCGCGCCGAACAGTAGCGACGCGTAGACGAGTTGCGGCACGCTGTAGCCGTCCTCGCCCAGGTGCTCGCGGGCGTTCTTGAGCATCTCCAGGGGGATGAACCGGGTGGGGATGACGCGGAAGAGCAGCGCCCAGATGACCCCGTGGTCGACCTGGTGCGCGCTGATCCTGCCGTCGAACGGCTCGGCCCCCGCCCGCCGGTAGTCGTAGAACCGGATGTACTGCGTGCCCGCCATGTCGTACCCCGTGAGCACGGGGACGCGGGCCCGCGCGGCGGCGCGGTGCAGCGCGTACTTGGCCTGCCAGCCCGAGCGCTCGGTGACGTCGACGCCGTCGATCACCACCGAACACCCCGCGACGAGCTTGTCCGCGTTGTCCTCGGTGATGCCCTCCAGGACGGTCTCGGCCTCGGCGTACGGGTTGATGGCCCGTACCCGCTCCGCGGCCACCTTCGCCTTGTGCCGGCCGATGTCGGCGAAGGCGGCGTGCTGCCGGTTGAGGTTGTTCAGCTCAAAGCTGCCCGTGTCGGCCATGACGAACGACTGCACGCCGATCCGGGCCAGTGGCTCCACGGCGGCCCCGCCGGTCGAGCCGCAGCCGGCGATCAGCAGCCGGGCCTGTTCGAGTCGCTGCTGGGTGGCGGTGGAGATGAAGCCGCGGTTGCGCACGGTGAACTCGGCGTAGAAGGCGCGGCGGTCGGCGGGGATCGCGAGCCCCGGGTCCGACGGCCGGTCGGAAGCCACCCGACTGCCTGATGCCGAGGCGTCGGATAGCGAAATGTCAGTCACTACGCCGCCACCTCGATGTGCTGTACGGAGCCGGAGAGTTCGGACAGCAGGTCCCGTACGGCCTTGAAGGGCGCGTCGGCCGCGGCGGCCCGCTGGACCACGGCGCTGCGGCGGACCGTCTCCTCGGGCGAGGGGAGGTGGGCGAGGAAGGGGTACACCTTCTCGCGGGTGACGTACATGGGGTGCATGAGTTCCTTCAGGCCGAGGCGCGGTGTCGTCCCGTCCAGCAGATGCACGTCGAGGCCCAGGAGAACCAGGTGGCGCAGCGCCACGTGTTTTTCCACGTCGCCGATCAGCATTCTGGTCGTGTGGCGCTCCTGGCAGAGAATCCCCGAGATGCCGGCCAGCAGCCCCAGCATGACGCGCAGCCGCAGGGTGCGGTCGGTGAGGGAGTGCGCTTGCACGAAGCGCTTCACTTCTCGTACGGAGTGCGTGGTCAGCCCGTCGGAGGGCGGGAGCAGCGACAACAGCCGCAGATTGTGGGCCTGTTCGCAGGGGAACAGCCTGCGGTCCGGGGCGTCCAGGGGGCGCGGGGAGTGGTCCTCGCTGTGTGCGAGCGAGACATAGCCGAGAATGCGGCCGGTCACCTGATCGGTGGTGATGACGTGGATATCCGACTGGTGGATTCCCTGCACCGGTTCGCAGAACAGGGAGTTGTCGAAGACGATGTCCTCGCTCGCGTAGCCCGCCCGCAGATATTCGGAGAGCCGGAACCCGGCGAGGCCCAGCAGATAGCGCTCGGGTATCGCCTCGGTGGGCGCGGCCGTGGTGATGACGCCCTTGCCGTGGGCGGCTCGGTAGACATGGGAATCCGTACGGTGCAGCCGGCCGGCGAGGCCGCCGAAGCTGAGCCGGCTGTGCAGCCGGAGTATGTCGGCTATATAGCGGCGGCGTACACCGCTGTCGGGCCCGGGGCCGGTGACGGGGGCATCTTCGAGGGTGCCTTCGGGGGCGCTTTCGACCGGCGATCCGGTCTTGGCGGGGGCGACCGGCTGGGCGGGGGCATCGGCCCCGGCGGGGACGAACGGTTCGGCGGGAACGACCGGTTCGGGCTCGGCGGGCGCGGGCGCCGGGGAGTCCTCGGTTTCGGCGGGAAGGCCCAATGGCACGAGCCAGGGGTGGGCGGAGCCGGCCGCCGGCGGAGTCGTCGTGGTCATTTGGTGCTCCTCACGTTGGCAGAGAGAACGGGAAGAACGGAAATGAGGCCTGGGCGGTGCGGGCGCTCAGAAGTCGTCCTCCGCGTAAAGGGCCTCGGTGATGGCCAGGGCGAGCACCTCGGGCGTGCCCTCGTAGATGCGGGCGCCGAAGGATTCCCGTACGAACTTCTCCATGGCGTTCTCCCGCAGGTATCCGCGCGCGCCCATGAGGGACATGGCCTCCTGCGCCACCTCGATGGCGACCTGGTCGGCGAAGAGCTTCGCGGTGGCGGGCTCGTACGCGGGGGCGGGGATCTCGGTGTCCGCCGCCTGCGCCGCCTTGAGGTACATCAGCCGGGCGGCCTCGACCTTCGAGGTCATCTCGGCGAGCTTGCGGGCGGTGAACTGGTGCTGGTGGAGCGGGACTCCGCCCTGGACGCGCTCGGCGCACCAGTCCTTGGCGAGGTCGAAGGCGCCGCGGGCGACGCCGGTGGAGATCGCGGCGACGGTGGCGCGGGCCATGTTCATCTGCTGGATGTTGATGAGCATGCCGTTGCCCTCGCCGCCGACGACGTTCTCGGCGGGCACGCGCACGTTGTCGAAGAGCAATTCGCTGCCCAGGCAGGCGCGGTAGCCCAGCTTGTCGGCGACCGGGCCGCGGGTGACGCCGGGGGAGTCGAGCGGCACGATGAACGCGGTGAGGCCGGTGGCGCCGGGGTGGCCCTCGATGTTGGCGTACACGCTGCCGAACTCCGCGAGCCGGGCGTTGGTGATGAACCGCTTGCGGCCGGTGAGCAGATAGCTGTCGCCGTCCCGGCGGGCCTGGACCACGTCGGTGGCGTGCTCCGCGTTCTGCGGGATCAGCAGGTCGCAGCCGGCCTGGTCCTCGGTGATCGCGTTGCAGGCCAGGACCGGGTTGTCGCCGGAGAACAGCGGCAGGAACCGGGCCTGGAGGCGCGGGTCGCTGGAGAGCAGCACCGGGGCCTGGCCCAGCAGCGTCGCGCCGAAGATGAGGGCGGTGCCGGCGCAGGCCGCCGCGATCTCCTCCAGGGCCACCGCCACACCGAGCACGCCCAGCCCCAGCCCGCCGTACTCCTTCGGGACCACCAGGCGCAGCAGCCCGGCCTCGTGGCCGAGGCGCACCAGCTCCCAGTCGAATTCCTCGGCGGGCGCGCGGTCGTTGTCCGCGACCCGGGGGCGTACGTCCTTGTCGACGAACTCCCGGACGCGCGCCCGCAGTTCCTGGATCTGCGGCGGTTCCGCGAGGAAGTCGACGGGGGCGCTGTGGAAGGCAGTGTCGCTCATGGGTTTCCGTTCATTCTTTCTGGGCGCGCGAAAGACACGCCCGGTGCTGTGCCATGCGGAACCGTCGGCGTGGTGCCGCAGGGAAGGGGTGGTGTTCGAGGTGGTACGGGCGCGGGTCGGCCACGTCGGGCGGGCAGGCCCTACGAGTTGCGGGCGCGGGGGCCCGTCAGACGGGCAGGCCGTCTTCGGCGGCGATCGTCGGGTACTGGTCGAAGGCGGGCTGGAGGAGGGGCACGAATTCCAGCACCTTGGCCACGCTGCCCTTGATACGCACCTTTCCGGTGGCGAGGGCCACCGGCATCAGCAGCTTGCCCAGCCAGAGGCTGTGCGCGGTGTCGCTGCTCATCTTGATGCGGATCGCGGCGGGCGCCGGGGGAGCGCCGACGTTCACGCCGTCGGGCGTGACGAACAGTTCGACGTCGGGCTTCACCTGGATGAGGTGGAGGGATATCCCGGACTCGCGCATGCGCTGGGTGAAGGTCTCGTCCTTGAGGAGGATGGTGAACAGTTCGCTGAAGATGCGGACCGCTTTGTCGGACGACTCGAATACGGGCACGTAAAAGCTCCTTACGGGTATGGATCGGTCATGGATCGGTCATAGGTCGGGCACGGGAAATGGCGCCGCCGCGACGGTGGAAGGCGGGCGGTGGCGGTGGTGGTGCGGTCGGTATAGGAAATGCCGCGCCGCATTGCGGGCGATGGAATGGGGGATCGCGGAACGGCATGGCACTACGGCGGCCGTTCACGCAGGGCGGATTGCGGCAGGCGACCCCGAGCGGCCTCGAAGAGCCACTGCGAAGTGAGGGCGGATACGAGGAGGAGGTAAAAGGCGCGGCGCGGAGGCGGCACGGCTACGAAAAATGCCGTGGCGGCAGTGCGGCAGTGCGGCAGTGCGGCAGTGCGGCAGTGCGGCAGTGCGGCAGTGCGGCAGTGCGACCGCGCGCCGGCCTAGGGCCGTGAATTGCGCCGACGCGACGGCGGGCGCGCCGCCAGGCCGGCGGAACGCCGCGAAGGCGACGGGGAGTGTGGGGGGATGGGTCGTGTGTCGGTCAGGGCGAACACCCGGTGAGTAGGGACGCTCCCACGTCAAGAGTGGTGTCCACGGCGTGATTTGGTGGCTTGGGCCGCAGATGCACGGGTGGTGCGATCCCCCGATCAAGTCGAATTACGGACGACACAGACGCTGACACGTGTTTCCCCTTGGTAATTCCCCGTTAGGCACGTTGAGGCCCTGTAACCCACCGGCAGTCACACCGGCCGTCCCGCGCGGCCAGCCGCGCTGAACCTGCCCCAGGTTCTGACTAAGAGTCGGTTTCCGACTTTAGGTTACTCAAGAAGCGTGCCAGGTGCGCGCCTGTTGAGTCAAGAACGATCTACCCGAAGCCGAGGCTTCCGTTCCGTGTCCCATCGGTCATGTCCGGAAGGCCCAAAGCCCTTGCGGGCAGGGCCTGTTCACCCCGCATACACCTAGGTTGCGAAACCAGGAAAGGCGCCGCCCCCGCGACTCCACGGGGGCGGCGCCTTGTCGAATGGCCCTATGTGACCCGCCGTTGAACACCGGGAGGGCGTTCAATGCTTGAAGACGGCTGTGGTGATGGGCTGTTGCTCAATCGCTCAGCGCTGGGCCGCGTACGACTTGCCGCCGTGCAGGGCGGCGAGGGCGCCCGCGTAGACGCCTGCGTACGGGTCCTCGGGGGTGTGGAGGGGGGCGAAGCGGATGCCCCAGAGGAAGCCGACCAGGTTCCCGTCGGAGGTGAGGCCGCGCATGATGGCCTCCCACAGGTGGGCGTGAGTGTCCAAGCAGGGTGGAGATGGCGGAGCGGGGCCGGTTCAGGTGGCCGAGCGGGATTCGGACATCTTGAGCACGGTCCGGGTCGGGAACAGCGGGACGAGGCGGCTGACGAGCCGGTTCACGCGGCCGGACACGATGCTGGCCGGAGGGGTGCGCCGGTCGAGTGCCGCCAGCACGGTGGTGACCACCTGCTCCGGCGTCTGGAACCGGGCGCCTTGGGTGCTGGTGCCGGAGCGCGCGTAGAACCCGGTGCTCGTCGGTCCCGGGGATGCCGCCATCACGGTCAGGCCCGATGCGCGCTGCTCGTACGCGAGGGCCTCGGTGAAGCGGATCACGAACGCCTTGGCCGCGCTGTAGACGGCCATGCCCGGCATCGGCATGTAGCCCGTCAGGCTGCCGATGTTGAGCAGCGCCCCCCGCCCGGAGGCGACCAGATCCGGCAGAAACGCGTGAGACGTCTCGACCACGGCGTTGATGTCGAGCTGCAACTGCGCACGCACCTCGTCCGCGGTGGAGTCCGCGAACGGCTTGGTCAGCCCCGCGCCCGCGCAGTTGACCACGGTGTCCACCCGGACCCCGAGTCCGTCCAGCCGCTCTTTGAGGAGCTGCCCGCCGCGCTCGACGCCCAGGTCGAAAGCCACGGGACAGGCCGTACGCCCGGTCTGTGCGGTGATCTCGGCCGCGAGCTCCCGCAGCGCGTCCTCCCGCCGCCCGACGAGTACGACGTCAGCACCGCGACGGGCCGACTGGCGTGCGAACTCGGTGCCGATCCCGGAACTCGCACCTGTCACCAGAGCGGTCGTATCCGTGTACTGCATGGGTCTCTCCTCGTCCGTGGCGCCGTCGGCCACGCCTATGTAAGAACCTCTCACTTTGAGGGTAGGCGAGAATGTGAGAGGCTTCAACATCAGGAGGTTTCATGGCCGGGCGCAACACGTACCATCACGGCGACCTGCGCAACGCGCTGCTGCGGGCGACCAGGGAACTGGTGAAGGAGCGCGGGGCGCGGGGGTTCAGCGTCTCCGAGGCCGCTCGCCGGGCCGGGGTGTCCATCTCGGCTCCCTACCGGCACTTCGCCGACCGTGACGCGATGCTCGCGGCCACTGCCCAGCTCGCTTTCACCGAACTGGAAACGCAATTCGCGGCGCTCGTACTGGAGGAACCGCTCCCGGAATGCGCGGCGCGGATCGCCGTCGCCTACGTGGCCTTCGCCCGCCAGGACCCGGCCCGGTTCGAGGTCATGTTCGCCTCCGGAATCGACAAGGCGTCCCACCCCGAACTGCTGGAACAGACACGGCGCGTCCAGGAACGGCTGGAGGCGGCGCTCCAGCCCCACGTCCCCCGGGAGGAGGTGGTGGGCCGCGCCGCCGAGCTATGGGCGATCGCGCACGGAGTGGCCTCCCTGGCTCTCGGCGGCAACCTGCACCATGTCGTCGACTCTTCCCGTATCGACAGGGTCGCCGCATCCGCCGCACACGCCTGGGCGAGGGGCGTCTCCACCTCCGGCGTATGAGACCCGAGGGCGCCCCCTGGCTTTCCCTCGGGCGCGGGCTCCGGCCACGGGTGCGGGCGACTTGCCGTCGCGCGCGCACCCGGCTCCGAACCGGCCACCGACTCGTCTGCGCGTGTCAGGAAGCGGGGACGGGGTCCAGCCGGTAGGCGGCTCCGTGGGTGATGACGTGGCCGGCGGTGGGGGCGGCGAAGTGGGTGCCGAGGAGGAGGGTGTCGGTGTCGGCGAGGGAGGCGAGGAGGGTGCGGCGGGTGGCCTCGGACCGCTGGGGGTCGATGTCGACGCAGGCGCCGATGGCGGGGTGGGTGAGCTGGACGGGGTGGTGGACGCAGTCGCCCGAGATCAGCGCCGTGTGGCCCTCGCTGGTCAGCTCCACCGCCACGTGGCCGGGCGTGTGGCCGGGGGTCGGGATCAGGCGCACGCCCGGGGCGATCTCGACGCCCTCGGCCGGGACGTCGACCGTGTGCAGGAGGCCCGCCTCCTCGACGGGGATCACGGAGTCGCGGAACATCTGCGCGCGGGCCTCCTCCATGTCGTACGTGGCCCAGAACTCCCGCTCGGCGCGGGCGGTGACGTAACGGGCGTTGGGGAAGGTGGGCGCCCAAGCGCCGTTCACCCGCCGGGTGTTCCAGCCGATGTGGTCCGCGTGCAGGTGGGTGAGGACCACCAGGTCGACGGAGTCCGGCGGGAAGCCGGCGACGGTCAGGCGCTCCAGGAAGTCCGTCCGCAGGTCGTGCCAGGCGGGGTTGGCCCGCTCCTTGCCGTTGCCGATCCCGGTGTCGACGAGCACGCGCAGCCCGTCCACGACGAACGCGAAGCTGTGGCTGTCGATGCGCAGGATGCCGTCCTCGTCGGCGAAGTGGGGGTGCAGCCAGTCCTGGCCATTCACCACCTCGGACGTGGCGTCGGGCAGCAGCCAGGGGCCGGTCGCGGGCGGCAGGGCGATCTCGTCGACGCGGTGGACGGTGATGCCGCCTACGGTCCAGAAGGGGGTGGCGGAGGTGGTGGGGGCGGTGTGCATGGCGGGCTTCTTTCGTTCTCTGCGTTCTCTGCGGATTCTTCGGGCGGGTCAGTGGGAGGTGGCGGCGTCGGGCGTCCGGCGCCGTGTCGCGTTCAGCGTCGCGAGGGCCGCCGGCGCGAGCACGGCCGCGCCGATCGCGTAGGCGTGTGCGGTGGCCCCCAGCCCGTAGCGCTGGGTCGCGGCGCCCGCGGCGATGGCGGGCAGGCTCATGGAGAGGTAGCTGAGGATGTAGTACGCGGCCAGCGTCGCGGCGCGGTCCCGCTCGGCGAGTGAGGCGAGGAGCATCCGCATCGCCCCCTGGGATACCGCGCCGAAGGCGATGCCCGCCAGCGCCGCGCCGCCGTAGACCGCGGGCAGCCCGGCGCCGTGCAGGCCGGTCAGGGTCAGGGCCGCGGCGGGCAGGACGGCCAGGCCGCCGCCGGTCAGCGTGGCGCGGGGCGCCCGGCGGCGCAGCGTCCACACGGTGAGCGCGGCGGTGGCGCTGAGGGTGAAGAAGACCATCCCGCGGGCCGCCTGCGGGGCGTCGGGGGCCACCAGCCGTACGAGGGCCGGGCCGAGCGAGGAGTAGAAGCCGCCCAGCGCCCAGACCGTGGCGACCGCGGCGCCGGCGGCCGGCAGGGTGCGGCGGACCGTCGCCGGAACGCTGGGCCGCGGGCGCAGGGAGCGCAGCGCGCCGGCATGGCGGTGCGCCGTCTCCGTCATGAACGCGACCCCGATCGCCTGGGCGAGGAACACCGCCGCCAGCAGCGCGTAGACGGTGACGGTGGGGGTGGGGGCGTAGCGGACGAGCAGGGTGGAGACGAGCACGCCGGCGGCCATCCCGGCGGCCGGGGTCACGCTGTTGGTCAGGGCGGACCGGCCCGGCCGCCGGGGGTTCTCCAGGTCGAGGAGGGCCGCGCCCGCGGCGCTGGTGGCCGCGCCGGTGGCCAGACCTTGCAGGACCCGGGCGATCGTCAGGGACACCGCGCCGTCCGCCGTGGCCAGCAGAGCCATGGATGCGGCGGCCACGGTCAGCGCGCCGGCCAGGACGGGGCGCCGCCCGAGGTGGTCGGAGAGCGCGCCGGTGGTGAGGAGGGCCAGCAGCAGCGCCAGGGCGTACGCGCTGAAGACGACGGTGACGGCGAGCGCGGAGAGGCCCCATCGGTCCTGGTAGAGCGGGTAGAGCGGGGTCGGCGCGCTGGACGCGGCCAGCAGGGCCGCCAGGATCGACGCGTCGAGGGCGAAGGAGGCCGCGCGGTTCGCCGTACGCGGCCGTGTACGGGGCTGCGTACGGGCGGGGTTGGCCGAGTGCGGACGTACCCCCGTCTGGACGGGGGCGGCCCGACCGGTGTGGTGCGCGTCGCCACCCGCCACCGCCAGGACAGCCGACCGGGCGCGGGCCGCTCGTCGGGCGCGGCGCGGCGCTTGCGCGTCGGACAAGACGCTGGGCATGGGGCTGAGACTCCCTTCGTAAACGCAATGGGTTTGCTTTAAGAGACCGTAGAGCCTACAGTCGGGTTAACGCAAACCGTTAGCTTTTGGCTCGGAGTGCTCCGTCGCCACACCCCTGACCAGGAGAGAAGTCGTGTCCCCCGCTGACCTCACACCGCCCGAGGCCGCCCGCTGGGCCGCCCGCGCCGGGCTCCACCTCCCCGACGACCGCCACGCCGCGGCCGCCGCCACCGCCAACCACATCCACTCCGTCGTCGCGGTCCTGCGCGAACTGGACTTCGGCGACACCCCGCCCGCCGGCGCCTACCGCGCCACAGCCGGTGCCTACCGCGCCGGAAAGGAGAAGCACGATGCAGCCGTATGAGCTGACCCTCGCCGACGCCGCGCGGCGGATACGGGCCCGCGAGCTGTCCCCCGTCGAGCTGGTGGACTCGGTCCTCGACCGCATCGGCACGGTGGACCCGCACGTCGGGGCGTACGTCGCCGTCACCGCGGAGCATGCCCGTGCCGCGGCGCGCGAGGCCGAGCGGGAAGCGGCCCGCGGCGCGTTCCGCGGCCCCCTGCACGGCGTCCCGGCCGGGCTCAAGGACCTGATCGATGTCGCCGGTTCGCCCACCTCCGCCAGCTCCCGGGTCCGGGAGGGGCACCGCGCCGCCGCCGACAGCACGGTGGCCGCCCGGCTCCGCGCCGCGGGCTCCGTCCTCGTCGGCAAGACCCACACCCACGAGTTCGCCTACGGCCTGACCACCCCGCAGACCGGCAACGCCTGGGACCGGGGCCGGGTCGCCGGAGGCTCCAGCGGCGGATCGGCCGTCGCGGTGGCGGCCGGCGCGGCGACCTTCGCCCTCGGCACCGACACCGGCGGCTCGATCCGGGTCCCCGCGGCTCTCAACGGCGTCGTCGGCCTCAAGCCCACCTACGGCCTGGTGCCGCGCCACGGCGTCACGTCCCTGTCCTGGTCGCTGGACCACGTCGGCCCCGTCACCCGCACCGTCGAGGACGCGGCCCTCGTCCTGGGCGTCCTCGCCGGACACGACCCGCGCGACCCCGCCTCGCTGGACCTGCCCGCCCTCGACCACGCCGCCCACCTGACGGAAGGGGAGCCGGACCTGACGGGCGTACGGGTCGGGGTGCCGCGCGACTACTACTTCGACCACGTCGACCCGGAGGTGGAGGCCGCCGTCCGCCGGGGCATCGCGGAACTCGCCGCGCTCGGGGCCCGCCTCGTCGATGTCGACATCCCCATGACCCGGTACATCCAGGCCACCCAATGGGGGCTGATGGTGCCGGAGGCCACCGCCTACCACGAGGGCACGCTGCGCACGGTCCCCGACCGCTACCAGGCGGACGTCCGCATCCTCCTGGAGGCCGGCGAGCTGATGGGCGCGGGCGACTACCTGCGCGCCCAGCGCTCCCGGACGCTGATGCGGGAGGAGTGGGCCCGTATGCAGGAGGAGGTCGACGTGATCGCCGCGCCGTCGGTCCCGATGACCGCGGTGAAGGCCGACCAGACGACGGTCACCTGGGCCGACGGTACGGCCGAGGCCGTCTCCGACGCCTACGTACGGCTGTCCGCCCCGGCCAACATCACCGGGGTGCCCGCGCTGTCCGTCCCGGTGGGCCATGACACGGCGGGCATGCCGATCGGCATGCAGCTCCTCGGGCGGCCCTTCGGCGAGCAGGCGCTGCTGCGCGTGGGCCACGCCTACGAACGGACCCAGTCCGCCCGTTCGCTCGCGCCCGTCGCCTGAACGCGGCGCCCCTCTAAAAGCAAGGACTGTGCTTTAAGGTGGCGTTATGAGTCGTAAGCAGATGGTGCGCCCGGGCGGGCGCAGCGCCCGGGTCCAGGCGGCGGTGCACACCGCCGTCCGTGAGATCGCGGCGGAGCAGGGCCGCGACGCGCTGACCGTGCCGCTGGTCGCCCAGCGCGCCGGGGTCACCCCCTCGACGATCTACCGCCGCTGGGGCGACCTCCAGGAACTGCTGTCGGACGTCGCGGTGGAGCGGCTGCGGCCCGAGACCGAGCCGGAGCGCCTCGGCGACCTGCGCTCGGACCTGACGGCCTGGGCCGAACAGTTCCTCGACGAGATGTCGTCCCCCTCGGGCCGCGCCTACATCCGCGACGCGCTGCTCGGCGACCCGGACGGCAGCAACGCCGGCCAGTGCTCGGCCTACGCGGCCGAACAGGTCGACGTCATCCTCGCCCGGGTGCTCGACCGCGAGGACCGCGACGGGCGCGAGGAGGCGGCCCCCGACGTCGAGACGGTGATGGACCGCGTCGTCGCCCCTCTGATGTACCGCATCCTCTTCCGCCCTGCCGGCCTCGAACCGGCGTACGCCCGCAGGCTCGTGGCCGACCTCCTCGGCGAAGCCGAAGGCGAAGGCGATGGCGAAGATGAAGGCAAAGCCGAAGGTGAAGGCGAAGCGGCCCGGCCGTAGCAGCCCAGCGGTAGCAGTCCGGCCGTAGCGACCCCGGGCCGAGCGGCCCAGGGGGGAGCGGCCGGTCGCCCTCCCCCCTCAAGCCCTCCTAGAAGACCGACTCCGCCTCGTTCATCCGGCTCTCCGGAACCGTCTTCAGCTCCGTCACCGCCTCCGCCAGCGGCACCATCGTGATCTCCGTGCCGCGCAGCGCCGTCATGTTGCCGAAGTCGCCCCGGTGGGCGGCTTCGACGGCGTGCCAGCCGAAGCGGGTGGCGAGGACGCGGTCGTACGCGGTGGGGGTGCCGCCGCGCTGGACGTGGCCGAGGATGACGGGGCGGGCCTCCTTGCCGAGGCGCTTCTCCAGCTCGACGGCGAGCCGGTTGCCGATGCCCGCGAAGCGCTCGTGGCCGAACTGGTCGATGGCGCCGCGCTCGTAGTCCATCGAGCCCTCGGCGGGGTGCGCGCCCTCGGCGACGCAGATGACGGCGAACTTCTTGCCGCGGTCGAAGCGCTCCTCGACCATCTTCACCAGGTCGCCGACCTCGAACCGGCGCTCCGGCAGGCAGATGCCGTGCGCGCCGCCGGCCATGCCGGACTCCAGGGCGATCCAGCCCGCGTGCCGTCCCATGACCTCCACGACCATGACGCGCTGGTGGGACTCGGCGGTGGTCTTGAGGCGGTCGATGGCCTCGGTGGCGACGCCGACGGCGGTGTCGAAGCCGAAGGTGCGGTCGGTGGCGGAGATGTCGTTGTCGATGGTCTTGGGGACGCCGACCACCGGGACGCCCGCGTCGGAGAGCATCCGGGCGGCGGTCAGGGTGCCCTCGCCGCCGATGGGGATGAGGACGTCGATGCCGTACGCGCGGGAGAAGTCCTGGGCGCTCTCGCACGCTTCGCGCAGCCGGGCGCGCTCCAGCCGGGCGGAGCCGAGGATGGTGCCGCCGCGGGCCAGGATGCCGCTGACCGCGTCGAGGTCGAGCTTGCGGAACCGTCCGTCGAGGAGGCCCTTGAAGCCGTCCTCGAAGCCGATGACCTCGTCGCCGTGGCCGACGAGCGCGCGGTGCACCACCGACCGGATGACAGCGTTGAGGCCGGGGCAGTCGCCGCCTGCGGTGAGAACTCCGATGCGCATCGTGCTGTGTCTCCTGCTCGCTACCGGTACATGTGAGCCAGTCCGATTGTTTCATGACCCCGGTGGTACCGCTGCCCCCACCTCTCGCTGCGCCCTATCCAGGGGCGCGGGTATTGTCAAGAGGGCAAGCCCGCCATACCGGGTGTTTTTGCCGGGAAAACCGGCAAAAAGCACAACTGTCAGTGGCCGAGGTGCACCGAGATGGATCAAGGAGAACACGCGTGACGCGCAGCGTATACGTGACCGGGATCGACCGCGGCGACGGCCGGCAGGTCGTCGAACTCGGGGTGATGGAGCTCCTGACCCGCCATGTGGACCGGGTGGGCATCTTCCGCCCCCTCCTGCACGACGGCCCCGACCGCCTCTTCGACCTGCTGCGGTCCCGCTATCGGCTCAGTCAGACGCCGGAGGCCGCCTCCGGCATGACATACGCGGAGGCCACCGCCCTCCAGGCCGAGCAGGGCACCGACGAACTGGTCTCCCGGCTCGTCGAGCGCTTCCTCGCCGTCGGCCGCGAGTACGAGTACGTCCTGGTGCTCGGCACCGACTACGGCGCCACCAACCTCCCCGACGAACTGGCCCTCAACGCCCGGCTCGCCAACGAGTTCGGCGCCTTCGTCGTCCCCGTCGTCGGCGGCCAGGACCAGAACGCCGAGACCGTACGGTCCGAGGCCCGCAACGCCTACCGCGCCTACGAGGCGCTGGGCTGCGACGTGGTCGCCGTGGTCGTCAACCGGGTCGCGCCCGGCGACCGCGACGCCGTCGTCGAACGGCTCGCCGCCCGGCTCCCCGTGCCCTGCTACGCGCTGCCCGAGGACGGCTCCCTCTCCGCGCCCACCGTCGCCCAGATCGTGCAGGCCCTCGGCGCCGAGGTGCTGCTCGGCGATGCCGCCGGGCTCGCCCGCGACATCCGCGACTTCGTCTTCGGCGGCGCCATGCTGCCCACCTTCCTCAAGGCCCTCACCGACGGCTGCATGGTCGTCACCCCCGGGGACCGCGCCGACCTGATCGTCGGCGCGCTCGCCGCGCACAGCGCCGGGGCGCCGCCCATAGCCGGCGTGGTGCTCACCCTCGACGAGCGCCCCGGCCCCGACATCCTCGCGCTCGCCTCCCGGCTCGCCCCCGGCACGCCCGTCGTCTCCGTGCCCGGCGGCTCCTTCCCCACCGCCGAACAGCTCTTCTCCATCGAGGGCAAGCTCGACGCCGCCTCCCCGCGCAAGGCCGAGACCGCCCTCGGCCTCTTCGAACGGCACGTCGACACGGCGGAGCTGACGCGCCGTATCTCGGTCGCCCGCTCCGGCCGGGTCACGCCGATGATGTTCGAGCACGAGCTGATCGAGCGGTCCCGCGCCGGCCGCCGCCGGGTCGTCCTGCCCGAGGGCACCGAGGAGCGCGTGCTGCGCGCCGCCGACGTGCTGCTGCGCCGGGACGTGTGCGATCTGACGCTGCTCGGCGAGGAGTCCGCGATCCGCAAGCGCGCCGCCGAACTCTCCATCGACCTCGGCGACGCGGACCTGATCGACCCGCACACCTCCCCGCTGCGCGAGCGGTTCGCCGAGCAGTACGCCCGGCTCCGCGCCCACAAGGGCGTCAGCTACGAGCTGGCGTACGACGTGGTCTCCGACGTGTCCTACTTCGGCACGCTCATGGTGCAGGAGGGCATGGCCGACGGCATGGTCTCCGGCGCCGTGCACTCCACCGCCGCCACCATCCGCCCCGCCTTCGAGATCATCAAGACCAGGCCGGGCGCGCAGATCGTGTCGTCCGTCTTCTTCATGTGCCTCGCCGACCGGGTCCTCGTCTACGGCGACTGCGCCGTCAACCCCGACCCGGACGCCGAGCAGCTCGCGGACATCGCCATCCAGTCGGCCGCCACCGCCGCCCGGTTCGGCGTCGAGCCGCGGATCGCGATGCTGTCGTACTCCACCGGCACCTCCGGCTCCGGCGCGGACGTCGACAAGGTCCGCAAGGCCACCGAGCTGGTCCGCGAACTCCGCCCGGACCTGTTGGTGGAGGGGCCGATCCAGTACGACGCGGCCGTGGACGCCGCGGTCGCGCGCACCAAGCTGCCCGAGTCCAAGGTCGCGGGCCGCGCCACGGTGCTGATCTTCCCGGACCTGAACACCGGCAACAACACGTACAAGGCCGTGCAGCGCTCCGCGGGCGCCGTCGCCGTCGGCCCGGTCCTCCAGGGGCTGCGCAAGCCGGTCAACGACCTCTCCCGCGGCGCGCTGGTGCAGGACATCGTGAACACCGTCGCCATCACGGCCGTACAGGCCCAGGGCGAGCAGCCGTGATTCCGCCGCCCGGCACCGCCGCCCACCCGTCCGCCGCCTACCGGAAAGCCCGCCCATGACCGCGAACGCCGGCCCCGCCACCGATGCCACCGCCGCCGCCCAGGCCGATGCCCCGGCCGAGGCGACCCAAGTCCTGGTCCTCAACTCCGGGTCCTCCTCGGTCAAGTACCAGCTCCTCGACATGGCCGACAGCACCCGCCTCGCCACCGGCCTCGTGGAGCGCATCGGCGAGGAGACCTCCCGGGTGACGCACGCGCCGCTCGCCACCGGCGGCGCGAAGCGCGAGCGCGAGCAGCCCATCGCCGACCACGAGGAGGCGCTGCGGGCCGTCACCGAGGAGCTGACCGCGGACGGGCTGGGGCTCGACTCGCCGAAGCTCGCCGCGATCGGCCACCGCGTCGTGCACGGCGGGCAGCGGTTCAGCGGGCCGACCGTCATCGACCGGGAGGTGCTGGCGGAGATCGAGCGGCTGATCCCCGTCGCCCCGCTGCACAACCCGGCCAACATCACCGGCATCCGCACGGCCATGGGCCTGCGCCCGGACCTGCCGCAGGTCGCGGTCTTCGACACCGCCTTCCACACCACGATGCCGGAGCACGCGGCCCGCTACGCCCTCGACGTCGAGACCGCCGACGCGCACCGCATCCGCCGCTACGGATTCCACGGCACCTCGCACGCGTACGTCTCCCGCGAGACCGCGAAGCTGCTGGGCCGGGACGTGACCGACGTCAACGTCATCGTGCTGCACCTGGGCAACGGCGCCTCCGCCTCCGCCGTCGAGGGCGGCCGGTGCGTGGACACCTCCATGGGGCTGACGCCCTTGGAGGGGCTGGTGATGGGTACGCGCTCCGGTGACATCGACCCCGCGGTCACCTTCCATCTGCGGCGGGTGGCCGGGATGAGCGTCGACGAGGTCGATGAACTGCTCAACAAGAAGAGCGGCCTGATCGGGCTCTGCGGCGACAACGACATGCGCGAGATCGGCCGCCGGATGGGCGAGGGCGACCGCGCCGCGCAGCTCGCCTTCGAGATCTACGTGCACCGGCTGCGCAAGTATGTGGGCGCGTACACGGCGGTGCTCGGGCGGGTGGACGCCGTCGCGTTCACGGCGGGCGTGGGCGAGAACTCCGCGGCCGTCCGGGAGGCGTCGATGCGCGGCCTGGGCGCGCTCGGCATCGAGCTGGACGCGGTACGGAACTCCGTGCGCGGCTCCTCGGCGCGGCTGATCTCGGCGGACACCAGCCGCGTCGCGGTCGCCGTGGTCCCCACCGACGAGGAGCTGGAGATCGCCACTCAGACGTACGCGCTGGTCAGCGCCTAGATACGGGCCGTCCGCCAGGCGGCGGCGCGCATCTGGGAACCGCCCCTGCCCCCCACTGGATTATTCCGCCCCGAAACAAACCGATAGGATCAGCTTTATGCGCCGTTCCAAAATCGTCTGCACACTGGGCCCCGCCGCCGACTCCTACGACCAGCTCAAAGCGCTGATCGAGGCCGGCATGAACGTGGCCCGCTTCAACTTCAGCCACGGGACCCAGTCGGACCACGAGGAGCGGTACCACCGCGTCCGCAAGGCCGCCGAGGAGTCCGGCCGCGCGGTCGGCGTCCTCGCCGACCTCCAGGGCCCCAAGATCCGGCTGGAGACGTTCGCCGACGGCCCGGTCGAGCTGGAGCGCGGCGACGAGTTCACCATCACCACCGAGGACGTCCCCGGTGACAAGACGATCTGCGGCACCACGTACAAGGGGCTGCCCGGCGACGTCTCCAAGGGCGACCAGGTCCTGATCAACGACGGCAACGTCGAGCTGCGGGTCACCGAGGTCGACGGCCCGCGGGTGCGGACCATCGTCATCGAGGGCGGGGTCATCTCCGACCACAAGGGCATCAACCTGCCCGGCGCGGCGGTCAACGTGCCCGCCCTGGCCGAGAAGGACGTCGAGGACCTGCGGTTCGCGCTGCGCATGGGCTGCGACATGGTCGCGCTCTCCTTCGTGCGCAACGCCGACGACGTGCGCGACGTGCACCGCGTCATGGACGAGGTCGGCCGCCGGGTGCCGGTGATCGCCAAGGTGGAGAAGCCGCAGGCCGTCGAGAACATGGAGGCCGTCGTCGCGGCGTTCGACGCCATCATGGTCGCCCGCGGCGACCTGGCGGTCGAGTACCCGCTGGAGAAGGTCCCGATGGTGCAGAAGCGCCTCATCGAGCTGTGCCGCCGCAACGCCAAGCCGGTGATCGTCGCGACCCAGATGATGGAGTCGATGATCACCAACTCGCGGCCGACCCGCGCCGAGGCGTCCGACGTCGCCAACGCCATCCTCGACGGCGCCGACGCGGTCATGCTCTCCGCCGAGTCGAGCGTCGGCTCGTACCCGATCGAGACCGTCAAGACGATGTCCCGCATCGTCGAGGCGGCCGAGGAGGAACTGCTCTCGCGCGGCCTCCAGCCGCTCGTCCCGGGCAAGAAGCCGCGCACCCAGGGCGGCTCCGTCGCCCGCGCCGCCTGCGAGATCGCGGACTTCCTCGACGCGACCGCCCTGGTGGCGTTCACCAAGTCCGGCGACACCGCCAAGCGGCTCTCCCGCTACCGCGCGGTCCAGCCGATCCTCGCCTTCACCACCGACGCGGACACCCGCAACCAGCTCACGCTGAGCTGGGGCATCGAGACGTACGTCGTCCCGCACGTCGACAACACCGACGCCATGGTCGACCTCGTCGACGCCGAGCTGCTCAAGCTCAACCGCTACAACCAGGGCGACACCATGATCATCACGGCCGGTTCGCCCCCCGGCATCCCCGGCACCACCAACATGGTCCGGGTGCACCACCTCGGCGGCCAGAAGGCCGAGCAGCAGCCCGCGCAGCAGGGCTGACGCACCGCAGCGACCCGAACGGCGGTGGGCGCCCCTCTCCTTGAGGGGCGCCCACCGCCGTTTCGCGTACCCGCGGGCCTACTGCACGCCCATCGACTCCAGCGGGCTCAGCCGGCCCGCCCGGCGCGCCGGCCACACCGCCGCCAGCACGCCCACCACCAACGCGATCAGCAGGAACAGGCCGATCCGCGGCCACGGCAGACCGAACTCGTACGCCGGGAACGACGACTTCACCAGATGCCCGCCCGACCAGGCCAGGAACCCGCCCACCACGATCCCCAGCACCGCGCCGAACACACAGATCATCACGGACTCCAGCCGCACCATCCGCTTCACGTCGCGGCGCGCCAGCCCGATCGCCCGCAGCATCCCGATCTCCCGGGTCCGCTCGAAGACCGACATGGCGAGCGTGTTGACGACCCCGACCACCGCGATGACCAGGGCCATGCCCAGCAGCCCGTACGTCATGTTCAGGATGTCGCCGATCGACCCACTGCGCTCGGCGCGCAGCACCGACTGGTCCTTCACCTTCACCAGCGGGTTGCTGCCGAGAGCCGAACGGAGCTTGTCGGCGAGACCGGACGCCTTGCCCGGCTCCGCCTTCACCAGAATCCGCTCGTTGGCGAGGGACGGCTGGTTCACATGGCTCGCGATGGTCGCCAGCGACACGAACGCCTTGGGGACCACCTCGTTGTCGGTGTAGATGCCGCCGATCGTGTACGTGGCCGTCTTCGGCCCCTTCGCACGGCCCGGCTTCTCGTCCTCCGCGCCGCTCTCGTCGCCGTTGTAGGTGACCTTGAGGCGCTGCCCGGTCCGCAGACCGCGTTCGCCCGCCGTCTTCTCCGACACGGCGATGGTGTTCTTCGCCCGTACCGCCTCCGCCGACCCGCTGGTGAACCGCAGGCCCGCCACCTTCCCCAGGTTCGACACGTCCGTGCCGGTCAGGCCGCCCGCGTCGGACCCCAGGTCGACACCGACCGTACGCAGCGGCACGGCCGCGGCGACGCCCGGCACGGCGGACAGCCGGCCCGCGGCGTCCTTCCCGAGCCCCCAGCCGCCCTCCGAACTCACCTGGTAATCGGCCGTCAGCCCCTGCCGCTCCATCATCTTGTCGACGCCCAGCGTGGCCGAGTGGCCCAGCACCGTCAGCCCGGTGATCAGCGTGAGGCCGATCATCAGCGCGGACGCCGTCGCGGCGGTACGGCGCGGATTGCGCAGGGCGTTGCGCGTCGCGAGCCGGCCGCTCGCCGGGAACATCCGGGCCAGCCCCTTGCCCGCGAACGTCACCAGCGGGCGCGACAGCAGCGGGGCCAGCACGGCCGCGCCCGCCAGGACGAGCGCCGACCCCGCCATGCCCGCGTTGATGCCCTCGCTGGACGTCTTCGTCGCCACGTAGAACATGGTCGCCACGCCCGCGCCGCCGAGCACCGCGCCGATCACGCCGCGCACCACCAGGCTCCGCTGCGCGGGCGCCTGGTCGATCTCGGACAGCGCCTCCACCGGGGCGACACGCGCCGCCCGCCGCGCCGGCAGCCACGCGGACAGCACGGTCACGACCACGCCGATCACCAGCGCGTACCCGAACGAGGCCGGCTCGACGATCAGCGGACCGTCCGGCAGGTGCGCGCCCGTCGAGTTGAGCAGCGGCCGCAGCCCGAGCGCCACCCCGAGACCCAGCACGAACCCGGCCACCGACGCCAGCAGCCCCAGCACCGCCGCCTCCACCAGCGTCGAGCGCACCACCTGGCGGCGGGACGCGCCCACCGCCCGCAGCAGCGCGATCTCCCGGCGGCGCTGCGAGATCAGCATGGTGAAGGTGTTGGCGACGATGAACGCCCCGACGAACAGCGCGATGCCCGCGAAGACCATCAGCGACTTGGTCAGCGACCGGGTGCTCATGGTGATCTCGTCGGCCTGGATACGGGCCAGCTCCGAACCGCTCTGCGCGGATGCCTTCTCCTCAGGCAGCATCCGCTGGATCCGCTCGGTCAGTTCGACGTCGTCGACGCCCGGCCGCGCCCCCACCGAGAACTCGCTGAACGAGCCCGCGCCGGAGTACAGCCGCTGCGCGGTCGCGGTGTCGAACAGCGCCAGCGTGCCGCCCGAGGTGACCCGCGGGTCCGTCGTGTCCACGGTGCCCACCAGCTTCTTGGTCAGCACCGGCCCGTCGATCGCGAACCGGACCCGGTCGCCGAGCCGGTACCCGCCGTCGGCGGCGGCCTTCGTGCTCAGCGCGATCTCGTCGGCGGCGGCGGGCCCGCGGCCGGAGGTGAGCGGGTAGCGGCTGTCCTTGCCGTCCTTGCCCGGCGTGAAGTCGGCGCCGAGCGACTGCCACTCCTCGCCCATGGGCCGCTGCTTCTTGTCGGCGATCGTGGCGTACCCCGTGGCGCTCGGCCGCACCGAGGCGACGCCCGGCAGCGCCCGGATCTTGTCGGCCAGCCGCTCGTCGAGCGCCGTCCGGTGCTGGTCGCCGGGGGCGCGAATGCCTTCGTTGGCGGTCACCAGGACGGCGACGCCCCGGTAGTTCTTGGCCGAGACGTTGCGGTACGCGTTGCCGGCGGTGTCGCCGAATATCAGCGTGCCGGAGACGAAGGCGGTGCCGAGGATGATCGCCAGAGCGGTCATCACCAGCCGGGCTTTGTGCGCGAATACGTTGCGCAGGGCGGTGCGAAGCACGTGTGTCAGTCCTGGAATGCGGGGGACGGGGAGTGCCGGGTCCGGCGTCGAGCGGTGGGCGGGGGTTCCTCAGTTCGTACGGCCCTTGGAGTCGAACGCCTTCATCCGGTCCAGGACCGCGTCGGCGGACGGCCCGCGCAGCTCGTCCACGATCCGGCCGTCGGCCAGGAAGATCACGCGGTCCGCGTACGAGGCGGCGACCGGGTCGTGCGTCACCATCACGACCGTCTGCCGGAGGGCGGGGACCGACTCCTGGAGGAAGCCCAGGAGTTCCGCGCCGGAGCGGGAGTCGAGGTTGCCGGTCGGCTCGTCCGCGAAGATGATCTCCGGCTGGGAGGCGAGCGCGCGGGCCACGGCGACGCGCTGCTGCTGGCCGCCGGAGAGCTGCGACGGCCGGTGCGTCAGCCGCGCGGACAGCCCCATCGTCGCGACGATCTGGTCCAGCCACGCCTGGTCGGGCCGGCGGCCCGCGATGTCCATCGGCAGGGTGATGTTCTCGATCGCGTTGAGCGTCGGCAGCAGATTGAACGCCTGGAAGACGAAGCCGACCCGGCCCCGGCGCAGCCGCGTCAGCTCCCGGTCGTTCAGCGAGGCCAGTTCGACGTCGCCTATCCGGGCCGAACCGGACGAGAGGGAGTCGAGCCCCGCCATGCAGTGCATGAGCGTGGACTTGCCCGACCCGGACGGCCCCATGATCGCGGTGAACTCCGCGCGCCGGAACTCCACGGACACCGCGTCCAGCGCGACCACCCGGGTCTCGCCCTGCCCGTACACCTTGCTCAGTTCGGTCGCCCGCGCGGCGACGGCGACGGGGGCGGCGGCGCCGGACGTGGGGAAGGGGGCGGACGTGGGGAAGGGGGCGGAACGGGACACAAGGTCTCCTGGGAGAGCGGGGGATGAATGCTCCCCCATCCTCGGCCACCCGCCCCCCTCCTCACCTCGGCCGCACGGCCCGACCTCGGCACCGGCCAAATGGCCGATGCCGGGCCCGTACGTCGTACTCAGGATGTACGCGCCTCCGACTTCCGGGCGAACGGCGCCCCGGGCCGGCCGGCGCTCTTCCGGGCGAACTGCGACCCCGGCCGGACGGCGCTCACCCCTTCACCGCGCCGCCCAGCGCGAAGCCGCCGCCCAGACGCCGGGCGATCAGGACGTACAGCAGGATCACGGGCGTCGAATAGAGGATGGAGAAGGCGGCGAGCTGTCCGTATGCCACCTCTCCGCGGTAGCCGAAGAAGGTGAAGATCGAGACGGACGCCGGGAGTTGGTCCGGGGTGAGCAGCAGCATGAAGGGGACGAAGAAATTGCCCCACATCATGATGAAGCTGTAGACCGTCACGACGGCCACACCCGGCCCCATCAGCGGCAGCACCACCCGGGCCAGGGCCTGCATCGGGTTCGCGCCGTCGGTCCAGGCGGCCTCCTCCAGGCTGACGGGGATGGCGTCCATGAAGTTCTTCATCAGCCAGATGGCGAACGGCAACTGGGTCGCCGCGAGGAAGAGGGCCGTGCCGGAAAGGGTGTCGATGAGGTTGATCCGCACGAAGAGGCCGTACACCGGGACCATGATCGCGGTGACCGGCAGACAGGTGGTGAACAGCACCGCCATGAGGTACGGGCGCTTGAAGCGGGAGCGGAACCGCGAGAGAGGATAGGCGGCGAGGGCCGCGCAGCCGATGGTCAGGGCCGTGGCGCCGCCGCACAGCAGCAGGCTGTTGAGCATCGGCCGGTAGGTGATCTCCGAATTCATCAGGGCGTCGAAGTTGGCGAGCGTGGGCTCCGTCGGCACGGAGACGTCGAGCGAGGCGTGTTCGTCGAGGGAGGAGAGCACCAGCCAGGCGAGCGGCACGGCGAAGGCGATGGCGACGACGAGGAGCGCGGCGTCGGCGGCGAGCCGCTGCCGGGTGGCGCGCCGCAGCTTGGCCGTACGGGCGCGTGGTCGCTGGGCCCCGCTTGCTGAGCGGCGCATCTCAGACCTCCTCGCGCAGCAGGCGCAGGTACACCAGCGAGAACAGCGCCCCCACCAGGAGCAGCAGCAGCGCCACCGCCGTGCCGTAGCCGATGAGCGCCTTCAAGAACGCCTGGTCGTACATGAAGACGGGCAGCGTCTGGCTGCGCGTACCGGGCCCGCCGCGCGTCATCGCCCAGATCAGGCCGAAGACCGAGAGGGTCTGGAGCGTGTTGAGCATCAGATTGGTGGCGATGGAGCGGCGGATCATCGGCAGCGTGACGCGCCACATCCGCTGCCAGCCGCTCGCGCCGTCCACCTCGGCGGCCTCGGTGATCTCCTGGGGGATGTCGCCGAGCGCGGCGGAGTAGACGAGCATCGAGAAGGCGGTGCCGCGCCAGACGTTGGCGAACGACACGGCGAGGATGGGCAGCGTGAACAGCCAGTTCTGGCTGGGCAGATGGAGCAGGCCGAGGATGTCGTTGAGGGTGCCGCGCCGTTCGAAGAAGGCGTAGAGCAGAAACCCGGCGACGATCTCCGGCAGCACCCACGCGGCGATGACGATCGCCCCGGTCAGCGTCCGTACGGGCCGGGAGGCGCGCCGCATCAGGGCGGCGAGGCCGAGGCCGAGGGTGTTCTGGCCGACGATCGAGGAGAGCACGGTGAAGACAAGGGTCAGGACGACGGCGTTGAGGAACTTGTCGTCCGCGAAGGCCCGCCGGAAGTTGTCGAAACCCACGAAGTGCGTGGACGAGGCACCGGTGAGCTGCATGTCGGTGAAGGCGATGTAGACGCAGTAGGCGATGGGCCCGCCGAGGAAGAGCAGCAGCAGGAGGGTGGCGGGGGCGATGGGCAGCCAGCGCAGGCGGGGTCCGCGGCCGCGGGCCGTGGTGAGCGCGCTCACGGCTTGCTCACCACCGCGCCGTCGGTGATCGACGCGACTTGCTTGTCGTAGGCCCTCGCGGCCTCGGCGACCGACGAGTCCCCGGTGGTCACGTTCTCCATCTGCTCGCCGATCGCGGCGGAGACCCTGGGGTAGACGGGCAGCGCGGGACGGAAGTGGCTGTATTTGACGAGCGAGGTGAAGAATTCGATGCCGGGCATGGACTTCAGATACGTGGCGTCGGCGGCGACATCGTCGCGGACCGCGATCTGCGCGCCCCGGATGTCCCATTCGACGGCGTTCCGCTTGGACTGGAGGGTCTCGATGAACTGCCAGGCCAGGTCGGCGTTGGTGGACTTGGCGGGGATCGACCAGGCCCAGCCGCCGGAGAGGCTGACCTTGCCGGGGGCCTGCCCGTGCTGCGTCGGGAACGGCGCCTGCGCCATCACCTTCGACCAGCGCGGCCACGGCTTGCCGCCGGTGGGCAGCCAGTACTCGCCGAGCCAGGAGCCGTCGAGGCTGATCGCGACCTCACCGGCCGGAAGCCACTCGCTGACGTTGCGCACGCCGACGTTCGGGTCGAGGGCGTCGGAGATCTCCGGCCCGAGCTTTTCGGCGTAGACGCTCCGTACGAAGTCCAGCGAGTCCCGGAATCCCTTGCTGCCCGTGACCCATTTCTTGGCCGCCGGGTCGTAGAGCGGGTCCTTTCCCGTGCCGTACAGCAGCATTTCGAAGGTCTGCATCACGGACGCCTCGCCCGGCCCCTTTCCCGTATAGACATTGAAGGGGGTGACGCCGGGGACCTCGCGCTTGATCGTACGGGCCGTGTCCAGCACGTCCTGCCAGGTCTTCGGCTGCCATCTCGCGGGCAGTCCGGCCTTGGCGAAGATTTCCTTGTTGTACCAGAGGGCGCGGGTGTCGGTGCCGTCCTGCACGCCGTACGTCTTGCCGTCCTCCGCTCTCGTCGCGGCCTTGGCGGCCGGTGCGAACTGCTTCCAGTCGGCCCATGTGCTGATCTTGTCGTCCAGCGGGCGCAGATAGCCGCTCTTGATATCGGCGTTGATGAGGAACGTGTCCTCGTACACGAGATCCGGCGAGGTTTTCGCGGACCGCATCATCTGCTGGATCTTGGCGTAGTAGTCGTTCTCGGACGCCTGTATCGGGATCAGTTTGACCTTCTTGCCCCGGTGCGTCTTCTCGAACTCCTTCTTCACCATGGCCAGATAGTCGTCGGTATAACGGACCTTGCTGTTGGTATTCCGCTGGTAAGCGACCTTCACGGTGTCCGGATGGGAGACCGACCCCACGCCGCAGGCGGTGAGCGTGCCTGCGGCGAGGGCGGCGACGAGGATCAGTGGAACGGTGGGGCGCACGGGCTCGACCTCCAACTCGCCTCGGCGGGCTGCCCGGTGACCGTATGACCCTCGCCGGTGGGGGCATCGCCCCCGCGGCTGTCAGCCGTGGTAACCGGCCAGCACCTTGGTGAAGTCGTACGTTCCCTGGTCGATGCCGCTGCACGCGTCACCGCCGCCGCCCGATCCGCACTTGCGGTCGCGGTTGAGCGACCAGAAGGAGACGCGGGAGAGGTGGTGGCTCGTCGCGTACGCCACCATCGACTTGAAGTCCGCGACCGAGACGACCTCGCCGGCCTGGTCGGTGTGGCCGTTCATCGAGGAGAAGCCGGACTTGCGGTACGCGGCGTCCGAGGACAGCTTGTACTCGCTCGCCACGGTGTTCTTCAGCCCGTCCACCGCCGACTTCGTGGCGGCGGCCATGTCCACGGCGCCCTTGCCGAAGTCGAACGGCATCACCGCCCACTCCGCGTCGAGCTTCTTGGCCGCGCCGCGCTTGACGAGATCCTTGCCGTCGGCGGTCGGGCCGGTGGTGGTCGTGCCGAACGTGACGTAGATCTTCAGGCCCGGATTCTTCGTCTGCGTCGTCTTCAGCGCGTCGATGACGCGCTGCCGCACGGTCGCGTTCGACACCTCGGTGTTCTCGATGTCGATATCGATCGACTTCAACTTATAGGCGTCGATCACCTTCTGATACGCGCCCGCCAGCGCCCCCGCCGACGAACACTTCTCGCCCAGCTTGTTCCCGCTCCAACCGCCGAACGACACCGTCACATCGCCGCCGGCCGACCGTATCGAATTGATCGTCGACTGATCGACCCCACCGGTCAGCGCCCGATTCCCGTCCCACTTCGGATTGCACCCGCCGTCGGACAGCATGAACGCCATCGTGAACTGCTTGATCCCGGTGGCCGACATCACGGACGTCGCCTTGGGCGGACTGCCCCAACCGAGGTACAGATAGGGCCCATTGAGCCCACTGGGCGCGGCGGCCTGCCCGGCGCCGGCCCCGTGGCCGGGCGCGGGCGCGGCCTGCGCCCCGGCCGCGAGCCCCCCGCCGACCAGCGCGGCGGCGGACAGCACGGAGAGCACGGAGACGATTCTCTTGCGACGCACGTCGAACCTCCATGGGGGGTGGGGTGAACGTGCGTGAACGCTAGCGACAGGTCATGCCCGCGACAAGACGGTGGTTAGGAACGTTTCCTAACGGGGGGCTTGGCGGGTGCGCACTCCCCGTGACGTTATGGTGACGTAGAGGCCCGCCCTGCTGTCCCTGATTCCGATGTGACGGCGGCCACCGCGAACCGAAGCGACCAACATGACTATGGACTTCACCGCGCTGCGCGCCCAGGCCGCCGGGGTGCTCGGCGGCCTGGGCGCCTTCGCGCGGCCCTGGTTGCGCGAAGCCTTCGCGTGCGTGCCCCGCCACGCGTTCATACCGGACACCGTGTGGGCCGAGGGGCCGGACGGCTACCGGGCCTACGGCCGTACGGACGACCCCGGGCGATGGGCCGCGGCGGCGTACGACCCCTGCGACGGCCTCGTCACCCAGGTCGACGACGGCCGCACCCCCGCCGGCGGCCTCGGCACCCTGCCGACCTGCTCCATCAGCGCGCCGAACGCCGTGCTGACCATGCTCGCCGAAGCCGACCTGCGGACCTCGGACACCGTCCTGGAGATCGGCACGGGGACCGGATACAACGCCGCGCTCATCGCCCGGCGCGTCGGCGGCGACCGCCTCGTCACCGTCGAGATCGACAAGACGCTGCACGCCCGGGCCCGCGCCGCGCTCGCCGCCGCCGGCTGCGGGAACGTCACCGTGGTGCACGGGGACGGAGAGGCCGGTCATCCGCCGGGCGCGCCCTACGACCGGGTGCTGTCCACCGCCGCCGTACTGACCGTCCCCTACCCCTGGGTCGAGCAGACCCGCACCGGGGGCCTGATCCTCACCCCGTTCCGCACCGCGTTCTGTTCCCACGGACTCGCTCGCCTCACCGTCGACGGCGGCCGGGCGACGGGCCGTTTCGCCGGTGCCATGACCTTCATGACCGTACGCGGCCAACGCCCGCGCTCCCCGATCGGCGAGCTGTTCACCGACGAGACCTGGCGGGAGGCGCGCGAATCCGCCCTCGGCGGGGGACTGGACGGCCTCGCCCTCACCGACCCGCACGCCGCCTTCGCCATCGGCCTGCTGCTGCCCGGCGTCGCCCACTGGGAACAGGGCGACGGGCACTGGTGGTGCGCCCCTGACTCCTGGGCCTACGCCACCGGCGAGGCCGTGTACCAGTGGGGCCCGCGCGATCTCTACGACGAGACCCGCGCGGCCGCCGACTGGTGGCGCGACGAAGCGGGACGGCCCTCCCTGTTCGACTTCGGCCTGACCGTGACGGAGCGCGGCCAGACCGCGTGGCTCGGGGACCCGGGGCACCCCCTCCCCTGAACTCCCGGCCGCCGGGCGGCCGTCACGCCCCGGGCCCGTGGCCCTCTGCTGCACGGGCCGGTGAGGCGGTGGGGGAGGGCGGGTAGGCGGGGAGGGGCATGGTGGCGTAGAGGCGGGCGCTCTTGGTGGTGCGGCGGGCGAGGGCGCGGCTGGGGCCGGCGGGGAGGGCGGACAGGAGGCGGGCGCCTTGGGCTAGGCCCCAGGCGCCGAGGCCGGAGGCGGGGACGAGGGTCTTCACCGCGCTCAGGGCGGCGGCGCGACTGCCGCGCACATGGTCCGCCATCGCGGCCTCGTACGCCGGGAAGGCGCGCTCGTGGTCGCCGCCCGCGCGGGCCAGTTCGCCCGCGAGGACGTACGCGCCGACGATGGCCAGCGTGGTGCTGCCGCCGACGGCCGGGCCCGGGCAGTAGCCGGCGTCGCCGACGAGCGTCACCCGCCCCCGCGACCAGGTGTCCATGTGGAGCTGGGTGATCGAGTCGAAGTAGAACGCCGGGGTGCGGTCCAGCTCGGCCAGCCAGCGGTCCACGTCGGCGTGGAGTCCGGTGAACGCGTCGCGCAGCAGTTCCTTCTGGCGGGGCACATCCCGGTGGTGGCAGTCGAGTTCGCGCTCGCTGCGGAACAGGAACAGCGCCCGCGCGTCGTCGAGGTGGCGCGCCCCGTACATCGCGGCGGTGCGGCCGACGCCGACGTGCATGAGGGTTTCGCCGTCGCGCGCGTAGGACCTGGGCAGGGTCAGCACCCCGAGGTAGGCGCCGATGAACTCGGCGAAGAGCGACTCGTCGCCGAAGGCGAGGCGGCGCACGTTGGAGTGCAGCCCGTCCGCGCCGACGACGAGGTCGAAGCGGCGCGGCGCGGCGTTCTCGAACCGCACCTCGCCGTCGGGCGAGATCGCGGTGATCGAGTCGCCGAAGACGTACTCGGCGTCGTCGCGCGTGGCGTCGTAGTAGATCTCGCTCAGGTCGTCGCGCATGATCTCGACGTGCCGGTCGGACGCGGCGCTGAAGATCCTGGCCAGGTCCACCCGAACGGGCCGCCGCGCACCCTCCCGTAAGAGGGTCATCCGCCGCGCCCCGGTGGCCCGTTCCGCCACGGCCTGGAGTACGCCCATCCGCTCCGTGATGTCCATCGCGGGCCGGAACAGGTCGACCGCGTGGCCGCCGGTCTTGCGGAGCGCGGGCGCGCGCTCGACGACGGTGACGGAGAAGCCGTGCCGGGTGAGCCAGTAGGCCAGCGCCGGGCCGGCGATGCTGGCGCCGGAGATGAGGACGTGCATGATCGCTCCCTTACTTAACGGTAGGTAAGCAGGTCTCCAGCGTACTTACCTATCGATAAGTCAGATAGGGTCGCGCTGTGACTTCTTCCCCCGGCAGGCCGCCGCGCCCCCGGCCCTCCGACACCAAGCAGCGGATTCTGGAGGCCGCCCGCGAACTGTTCCTGCGACAAGGGGTGCAGCGCACCAGCCTCCAGGACATCGCCGCCCGCCTCGGCATCACCAAACCGGCGCTCTACTACCACTTCTCCTCGCGCGAGGAACTCGTCCGCAGCATCGTCCTGCCGATCCTGGAGGAGGAAGAGGAGTTCCTGACGCGGCAGGAGGCGCTGGCCGAGGTGGAGCCGCGCGCCCTGCTGGAGGGCTACTTCGACTTCCACTACCGCCACCGCGACGAGATGGTGCTCATGCTCAGTGAGCTGACCACCCTCGCCGACCTCGGCCTCATCGACCGCGTCATGGCCTGGCGCGGACGGCTGGGACAACTGCTGCACGGCCCCGAACCCACGCTGGAACAGGCCACCAGGGCCGCCATCGCCTTCGGCGGAATCCAGGACTGCACGATCCAGTTCCCGGACGCGCCGCCGGAGGAACTGCGGCGGGCGACGGTGGACGGCGCGTGCGCGGCGCTGGGAATAGCCCCTTAGCGCCCGGTTTGGGACAACCACCGGTAACGCAGCTCGGGCCGCCCGACATGCCCGTACTGCGGGGTGCGGCCGGCACGGCTCGTATGGACCAAGTGCTCCAGATAGCGGCGGGCCGTGATCCGCGAGATCCCCACGGCGGTCGCGGCCGCCCCCGCCGACAGGCCGTCCGCGCCGGCCGCGCGCAGCGCCTCGGTGATCGTCTGGAGCGTGTCCAGACTCAACCCCTTCGGCAGAGCGGCGGGTTGCGGCGCCCGCAGCGCCGACAGGGCGCGGTCCACCTCGTCCTGACCGCTCGCCTCCCCGGCGGCGGCGCGGAAATCCGCGTAGCGCACCAGCCGGTCGCGGAGGGTGGAAAAAGTGAACGGCTTCAGTACGTACTGCACCACGCCGAGCGACACGCCCTCGCGTACGACCGCCAGATCCCGCGCCGACGTCACGGCGATCACATCGGCCGTGTGCCCGGCCGCGCGCAGCGACCGTACGAGCTGGAGCCCGTGCCCATCGGGCAGGAACAGGTCCAGCAACAGCAGGTCGACCGCCGTCCGCTTGAGGAACTGCGACGCGTCGGCCCGCGAACGCACCACCCCCGCCACGGCGAACCCCGGCACCCGGCGTACGTACAGCGCGTGCGCGTCCGCCGCCAGCGGGTCGTCCTCGACGACGAGGACCCGGATCGGGGCGGCGTCGACCGGCGGCGGCGCGCTCATCGGCGCGCTCCTACGGGACCGGCCGGGCCCGCCGCGACGGCACCGCCGCGCAGCGGCAGCGACACCGTGAACTGCGCCCCGCCCGCCGCCGATGCCGGTGCCACGCTCACGTCCCCGCCGTTCCGGCGGGCCGCCTGCCGCACCAGCGCCAGCCCGAGCCCGCGCCCCGGCGCCTTCGTGCTCCACCCCCGCCGGAAGACTTCCTCGACCGCCCCCGGATCGATCCCGGGCCCCGTATCCGCCACCCGCACCAACAACTCCCCACCCTCCGCCTTGACCATCACCGTCACACACCGCCGCTCACCCGCCCCCGCAGCACCCCTCTCACCCGCGCACGCCACGCCCCCACCTCCGCCTGGCCCGAACGCCGCGCGTTCTTCCGGCCGAAGGCCGAACGCAGGGGCGGGCGTCCCGCCCCCGTGAGCCGCGCTCGGCGCCGGCCCCGGGCCGGAGAACGGAGCGGGCGGCTCGCCCGCGAGGCTCACCGCGGCGGTAGTCGCGCCATCCCCCGGCCGGAGGCCGGATGCACGGGCGGGTGTCTCGCTCCCGTGAGCCGCGCACGGGACCGGCCTCGGGCCGGAGGATGGAGCGGGCGGCTCGCCCGCAACCCCCTGCGCGCCGGTCGCCTCGCCGACCTCCGGCCGCAGGCCGGACACAGGGGCGGGCGTCCCGCCCCCGTCCCCCGCCGCGGCAGCAGCGCCGGCCTCCGGCCGGAGGCCGGACGCAGGGGCGGGTGTCGCGCTCCCGTGAGCCGCGCCCGGCGCCGGCCCCGGGCCGGAGAACGGAGCGGGCGGCTCGCCCGGAGCCCCCTCCGCGGCGGTAGCCGCGCCATCCCCCGGCCGGAGGCCGGACGCAGGAGCGGGCGCCCCGCCCGCAACCCCCTCCGCGGCGGTAGCCGCGCCAACCCCCGTCCGCAGGCCGGACGCAGGAGCGGGCGCCCCGCCCGCAAGCCCCTCCGCGGCGGTAGCCGCGTCACCCCCCGGCCGGAGGCCGGAGGTCAGGTCCCCCGGGGCACCCAGGCCCGGAAGCTGCGGCGCAGCCGAGCTGGCGTCGACGGCGTTGTCGATCAAGTTGCCCAGGATCGTGACCAGGTCCCGCGCCGGTAGGCCCGTCGGCAGGACGCCGTCGTCGATGTGGCTGTCGGGGGTGAGTGTCAGTTCGACGCCGTGTTCGTTGGCTTGGGCGGCCTTGCCCAGGAGGAGGGCTGCCAGTACGGGCTCGGCGACGGCGGCGACCACCTGGTCCGTCAGGGCCTGGGCCAGTTCGAGTTCCGCGGTGGCGAAGTCGACGGCTTCGTCGGCGCGGCCGAGTTCGATCAGGGACACCACGGCGTGCAGCCGATTGGCGGCCTCGTGGGCCTGGGAGCGCAGGGCTTCGGTGAAGCCGCGTACGGAGTCCAACTCACCTGAAAGGGCCTGGAGTTCGGTGTGGTCCCGCAGGGTGACGACGGTGCCGCTGCGCTCCCCGCCGCTGACCGGCGAGGTGTTGACGACGACGATCCGGTCGGCCGTCAGATGGAGTTCGTCCACGCACGGGCCCGCCGCCAGCAGCGTCTCGGTGAGCGGGGCCGGCAGGCCGAGGTCGGTGACGTGCAGCCCGACGGCCCCCGGCGTGAGCCCCAGCAGGTCGCGGGCGCCGTCGTTGATGAGGGCGATGCGGCGCTCCCCATCCAGCATCACCAGCCCCTCGCGCACCGCGTGCAGCGCGGCCTGGTGGTAGTCGTGCATCCGGCTCAGCTCGGCGGCGTTCATGCCGTGCGTGTGCCGCCGCAGCCTGGCGTTGACGATGTACGTGCCGACGCCGCCGAGCGCCAGCGCCCCCAGCGCCACCCCCAGCAGCGCCATGACCTGCCGCCGCACCTCGGCGCTGATCTCGTCGACCGTGATGCCGACGCTCACCAGCCCCGTGATCCGCGCCCCGGAGCGGATCGGCGCCACCGCCCGTACGGACGGCCCGAGCGTCCCCGTGTACGTCTCGGAGAACGCCTTCCCGCGCAGCGCGGGCTCGGTGTGGCCGAGGAACTCCTGGCCGATGCGGGCCGCGTCGGGGTGCGTCCAGCGCGTCCCGCGCGGGTCCATGATCGTCACAAACGTGACCCCGGCGTCGCGCCGCACCCGCTCCGCGTACGGCTGGAGCGCCGCGCTGGGATCGGCGGAGCCGACGGCGTCCCGTACGGACGGCGAGCCGGCCACCGCGGCGGCCGTCGCGGTCACCTGGCGGCGCGCCGTGTCCTCGGCCTGCCCGCGCCCCGTGGCGTACGCGAACAACGCGCACCCCGCCACCACGGCCGCGACCAGCACGATCTGCATCGCGAAGAGCTGGCCGGCCAGGCTGCGGGGGCGCGGCACACGGGGTACGCGGGGCACTACGCGAGGTACTACGCGGCGTATGCCGAATATGCGGGGTCTGCGCATGGCCGACAGTCTGCCCTCCGGTTGAGCCGTGAACGTAATGCACGTAAGGGTGACCGCGGTCACAGACGGGTGCATAGTCTGCGGGGCCCCACTCGTCGGGAGAGCGCGGGCCGCCAGAGCCGCACGCCGTCCACCGAGGAGCACCACCGTGTCAGCGCAGACACCCTCACCGTCACCGTCGCCGGACGGGCCCGAGCAGGCCCCGACGAAGAGCCAGGAGAGCACGAAGCCCGGGAAGAGGGACCGCACCCACTTCCTCTACATCGCGGTCATCGTCGCCGTACTCCTCGGCATCCTCGTCGGCTTCGCCGCACCCGGCGTCGCCGTGGAGCTGAAGCCGCTCGGCACCGGGTTCGTGAACCTGATCAAGATGATGATCTCGCCGATCATCTTCTGCACGATCGTGCTCGGCGTCGGATCGGTCCGCAAGGCGGCGAAGGTCGGCGCGGTCGGCGGCCTGGCACTGGTCTACTTCATGCTGATGTCGACCGTGGCCCTCGCCATCGGGCTGGTCGTCGGCAATCTCCTGGAGCCCGGCAGCGGACTGCATCTGACGGAGACGGTCCGGCACGCGGGCGAGGCGCAGGCCAAGGACGGCGGCTCCACCGTCGACTTCCTCCTCGGCATCATCCCCACCACCATGGTCTCCGCCTTCACCAAGGGCGAGGTCCTCCAGACCCTGCTGGTCGCCCTCCTCGTCGGCTTCGGCCTCCAGGCCCTCGGCGCGAGCGGCGAACCCGTCCTGCGCGGCATCGGCCACATCCAGCGGCTGGTCTTCCGCGTACTGGCCATGATCATGTGGGCGGCCCCGGTCGGCGCGTTCGGCGCGATGGCGGCGGTCGTCGGCGAGACGGGCGTGGACGCGCTCAAGTCGCTCGCCGTCATCATGGTCGGCTTCTACGTCACCTGCCTGCTCTTCGTGATCCTCGTGCTCGGCACGATCCTGCGGCTGGTCGCCGGGGTCAGCGTCTTCGCGCTGCTGAAGTATCTGGCGCGGGAGTTCCTGCTGATCCTCTCCACCTCGTCGTCCGAGTCGGCGCTGCCGCGGCTCATCGCCAAGATGGAGCACCTGGGCGTCAGCAAGCCCGTCGTCGGCATCACCGTCCCCACCGGTTACTCCTTCAACCTCGACGGCACCGCCATCTATCTGACGATGTCCTCGATCTTCGTCGCGGAGGCGATGGGCGAACCCCTCTCCATCGGCCAGCAGGTCTCGCTGCTCCTCTTCATGATCATCGCGTCCAAGGGCGCCGCGGGCGTCACCGGCGCCGGGCTCGCCACCCTCGCGGGCGGCCTCCAGTCCCACCGCCCCGAACTGGTCGACGGCGTCGGCCTGATCGTCGGCATCGACCGCTTCATGAGCGAGGCCCGGGCCCTGACCAACTTCGCCGGGAACGCCATCGCGACCGTACTCGTCGGCACCTGGACCAAGGAGATCGACAAGGACCGCGTGACCGAAGTCCTCGCCGGGCGGCTGCCGTTCGACGAGACGACGCTGATGGACGACGGGCACGGCGGGCCGGAGCGGGCACCGGAGGCGGCCGGCCCCGGCGGCTCGGGCGGTCCGGGCGGTACGGAGAAGGAGCCCGCCGCCGTGTGACGACCGGCCTGCCGGTGCCGGCGGTGTGTGAAGTACGCGCCGCTGGATACCCGGATGACGCGGGCGGAAGCGGCTTCCGCCGCGCGCCCCCTGATCGCGAAGCCCCGCTGACGCCCCCGTTCAGCGGGGCTTCGCCACGCGTGTACGGGCGTGAGCGGACCGACTGTCCCTCAGAGTCTGCTGCTTGCCGTCCCGGCCGCCCCCGCCGTCGCCTCCCGTACGGCCTCCGTCACGGCCTCGGCGGCGCGGGCCGGGGCGACGCCCGCCGTGGCCAGTACCGTCGTCGCGGCGGCCACGCCCGCGGTCTCGGCGGGCAGCGCGCCCTCGTTGACGGCCTGCATCAGCCCGAAGAGCGTGTGCTCGTAGACGTGCGCGAGGGCGCGCGAGGTGAGCGGGGAGCTGAACGCGCCGTCGTCGAGGCCGCGCTGTATGAGCCCGGCGGCCTTGAGCCGTACGGGCTCCAGCCGGGCGCGGATGCCCGCGTCCGTGACACTGCGCTGGGCGAGGGCGACGAGCAGCCGGTAGCGGTCGGCGGACTCCCAGACGGAGAGGGTGGCGCGGGCGAGGGCCCGGTCGGCCGGGGGAGCGGGGGGCGAGCCGGCCGCGGCGTCCGCCATGCCGGCCGCGAAGGCCCGTGAGACGTCCTCGACGGCGGCGTCCGTCAGGGCGGTGATCAGCGCCTCGCGGTTGGGGAAGTGCCCGTACACCGTGCGGCGCACGACACCGGCGGCGCGCGCGATGTGGTCCATGGACGCGTCGGGGTTGCGCACCAGTTCGGCGAGCGCGATGTCCATGATGCGGCGGCGGTTGGCGGAGGCGCGGCTGCTGAGTGTGGTCATGGTGGTGCGGGCTCCTCGGTCGGCGTCCTCGGTCCCCGTACGGCGCGGGGATCGTCCCCGCGCGGCGCGGGGCGCGCGGGTGGCCCGCCCATTGTCCGGGGCGTGCCGCTGGATGTTCCGCGCGTGCCGACCTCTCCATTTTGCACATGGCTGTGCATCCGAGTAAATTGCGCACTGCTGTGTAATTGCACAGTGCTGTGCAATATCAACTACTCGGGGTCCAGCCCCGCAACATGAGAGGTGTCCGGATGCGCGTCGTCATGTCGACGCCGGTCGAGAAGATGGACCGGCCGTACGGAAAGCGCTGGGCAGCGCTGGGGGTGCTCTGCCTCAGCCTGCTGATCATCGTCATGGCGAACACCACCCTGACGGTGGCCGCCCCCGACATGACCCTCGACCTCAACCTGAGCAGCGCGGACCTCCAGTGGGTCATCGACGGCTACACCGTCCCGTACGCCGCGCTGATGCTGCTGCTCGGCGCCATCGGCGACAAGTACAGCCGCCGGGGCGCGCTCGTACTGGGCCTCGTGGTCTTCGGCGTCGCCTCCGTCGCGGGCGCGCTGTCAGACAGTTCGAACGCGGTGATCGCGTCGCGCGCGCTGATGGGCATCGGGGCGGCCTTCGTCATGCCGGCCACGCTCTCGCTGCTCGCCGCGACCTTCCCGCGCGCCGAGCGGGCCAAGGCCATCACCATCTGGACCGCCACCGCGGGCCTCGGCATCGCCGCCGGTCCGCTGGTCGCGGGCGCGCTGCTGGAGAAGTACTCCTGGAACTCCAGCTTCCTCATCAACGTGCCGATCGCCGTACTCGGCATCCTCGGCGCCCTGTTCCTCGTGCCGCCGTCCAAGGCGGGCCACAGCGACCGGCTCGACTACATCGGCGGACTGCTCTCCGTCATCTGGGTCGGCTCGCTCATCTACATGATCATCGAGGGCCCGCACTTCGGCTGGGGCGCGGCCGCCATCACCGCCGCCGTCGTGGCCGCCGTCGGCCTCGTCTGCTTCGTCCTGTGGGAGCTGCGCCACCCGTGCCCCGTCCTGGACGTGCGCCGCTTCGCGCGCCGCGCCTTCGCCGGGTCCACGCTCGCCGTCGCGCTCTTCTTCCTCGCCGTCTTCGGCGCGTTCTACTACCTCACCCAGCACCTGCAGTTCGTCCTCGGCTACTCGCCGCTGGACACCGGTGTGCGGATGCTGCCGCTGGCCGGCGCGGTCTTCGTCGGCGGCGCGCTGACGGCGCTGCTCACGCCCAAGTTCGGCATGAAGGTCACGGTGGCGCTCGGCATGGCCGTCGGCACCGTCGCCATCGCCCTGCTCACGCGGGTCGACGCGCACTCGACGTACGGGGACTTCGTGATCCCCCTCATCGTCCTCGGCCTGGCCATCGGTCTGTCCCTGTCGCCCTGCACCAACGCCATCATGGGCTCCTTCCCGGAGGACCAGCTCGGCATCGGCGGCGCGGTCAACAGCACCTCCATCGAGCTGGGCGGCTCGCTCGGCATCGCCGTCCTCGGCACCGTGCTGGCCAACACCTACTCCGACAACCTCGCCGACGCCGCCGCCAAGTCGGCCGCCGCCGGGGCGCAGATACCGGAGAAGGTCCTCGGCGTCGCCCAGGACTCGGTGGGTGCGGGCCTGGCCGTGGCCCAGCAGCTCGGCGCCAAGCTCGGCCCCCAGCAGGGCGCCTCCTTCGCCGACGCCGTGCGCTCCGCGTTCTCCGACTCGGTCGCCCACACCAGCGTCGTCGGCGCGGTCGTCCTGGGCATCGGCACCGTGATCGTCGCCTTCCTCCTCCCGGGCCGGAAGCGCTCCGCGACGGACGCGGCAAGCACGGCGGCCGAGGGCGCGAAGGGCACGGGCCCTCAGAGCGAGGGCCGCGAGTCCGAGCGCGTCTGACGCGCCCCGCCGCTCCGCGCTTCCCCTGCGCCTCACCCGCGCTTCCTACGCCTCTACGGGCCCCCGCACCGACTTCTCCGTCGGGGCGGGGGCCCGTCGGCGTACGTACGGACGCACCGACTTCACGTCGAGGGGCGGGGCCCGTTGGCGTACGTACCCCGTACCGGCTTGTCCGTCGGGCGGGGCCCTGCCCTAGTCGACGAACAGCGCCCGCGCGGCGGACCTGGCCTGGGCGCGGAGCCACGCGTGGGCGCGGTCGTTGTCGTGGCGCTGGTGCCAGACGAGGTGGAGGGGGATGGGCGGCATGGCGAGGGGCGCGGGGAGGGGCAGCGGGCGCAGGCCGGCGGTGCGGAGGGCCGGGCCGGTGACGGAGCGGGGGACGGTGACGACCAGGTCGGTGTCGAGGACGAGGGGAAAGGCCGCCGCCGTGCTCGGGGCCGCGGCGATGACCCGGCGGTCGAGGCCGAGGGCGGCGAGGGCGTCGTCGACGGGGTCGCGCAGCCGTCCGCGCCGGGAGACGGTGACGTGCTCCGCCGCAGCGTACCGCTCGGGGGTGAGCGGCCCGTCGGCCAGCGGGTGACCGGGGCGGACCGCCGCGACGAGGTGGTCCTCACCGACGAGCTGGTGGCGGATGCCGGGCGCGGCGGGCTCGGCGGAGCTCGACTCCAGGTCGACCTCGCCGCGCCGCAGCTCCGGGGTGTCCGAGCCGGACTCGGCCAGCAGGCGCAGCCGCACCCCAGGGGCCTGCCGGTGGACGGCGGCGAGCAGGGCGGGGCCGCAGGCCGCGGCCAGCGCGTCGTGCCAGCGGATGGTGAACGTCCGGTTCAGTGTGGCGAGGTCCAGTTCCCGGTCCCGGCTCAGGAGTTGATGGGCCTGCTGGACCACGTCGTGGACCCGCGCGCGCAGCTCCAGCGCGTGCGGCGTGGGCACCATCGTGCGGCCGGTCCGGACCAGGATCTGGTCGCCGGTGGCCTGGCGGATACGGCCCAGGGTCCGGCTCATCGCCGGGGCCGTGACGTGCAGCCGGTCGGCGGCGCCGGCCACGCTGCCCTCTTCCAGGAGGGCGTCGAGCGCGGTGAGCAGGTTCAGATCCAATTGCATGTGAGTAAGGCTAAGGCTTACGAGCATGCACTTGCTGTTAATCGGCGGGGTGCCTACGTTCGAGGAACAGGCGAAATCCACTTCCGCCTCCTCATCCCCCTCCGTTTCTCCGGGAGTACCCCATGCCATCCACCCCTGCCTCCGCCCCCGCCCCCGTCTCTGCCCCCGCGCTCGCCCTCGACCTCGATGAGGGCCTGCTGGCCCAGGTCACCGCCGCCGTCCATGCCGCCGGCGACCGGCTGCGGGAGCGGTACGAGCCGCGGGCCGCCGCCGTACGCGCCGCCACTACCGACGAGATCGTCGCGGCGATCCACGCCAACGACGACGCCGTACTCGACGTCCTGAAGGCCCCCCTGCTGGCGGCCCGGCCGCAGGCTCGGTGGGCCGAGGACGAACTCGCCGGCGGCGCGCTGCCGCCGGGCGAGTGGTGGGTCGTCGACCCGGCCGAAGGCAACATCAATCACGTGCACGGCATGCCGGACTGGGCCGTGACCGCCACCCTCGTACGCGACAACCAGCCGGTCCTCACCGTCGTGCACGCGCCGCTGACCGGCGACGACTACACCGCGGTGGCCGGCGGCGGCGCCCGTCTGAACGGCGTGCCGCTGCACGTCTCGGCCAAGACCGACCTGGGCGCGGCCCTCACCGGCACGGGCCAGGCCCGGCCCGGCGAGGACGAGCGCACGTTCCGCCGGATCGGCTCGTCCGTCGCGCGGATGCTGACGGCCGGCCTCGTCGTCCGGGTCTCCGTGCCCGCCACCTTGCAGCTCATCCACGTCGCCGCCGGCCGCACGGACGCCTTCTGGCAGTTCTCCGACGTCCGCTCGGGGCTGGTCGCCGGAGCCCTGCTGGTCGCCGAGGCCGGAGGCGCCGTGACCGACGTGCACGGCGCCCCGTGGACCCTGGCGAGCCCCGACTTCCTGGCCGCCGCCCCGGGCATCCACGCCGCCGCCGTCGACGTCCTGTCCGAGGTCTCCTGACGCCCCATCGCGCCACGGGAACGTCGGCATGTGATCAACCAGACTCTTCTTTCACGTACTTGACGAACCATCACCAAACAAGGAGCAATCCGTCATGACCACCATCGGCATCCTCGGGGCCGGCCGCGTCGGCAGCGGCCTCGCCCGTAAGCTCGCCGAAGCGGGCCACGAAGTGGCTCTCGGGCACCGCGAGTCGCCCGACCCCGGCCCCGCCCCCGCGCCATCGGCGGAGCGGGAGCCGGACGCGGGCCCGGCGATCCTCCACCTCGACCAGCGGAGCGCGGCGGCCGGCGCCGACATCGTCGTCAACGCCACTCCGGGAGACAGCGCTCTGGCCCGTATGGCCGCCCTGGAGGACGAGTTGGCGGGCAAGATCCTCATCGACGTCTCCAATGCCACCCACCACGGCCCCGACGGGCTCCCCGCCGGCCTCTGCTACCCCGACGGCAGCCTCGCCGAGCAGCTTCAGCGAGCGCTGCCCGCCACCAGGGTCGTCAAGACGCTCAACACCATGCTCTTCATGGTGATGACCGACCCGGCCGCGCTGTCCACCCCGCCCACCGCCTACCTCTCCGGCGACGACGCCGACGCCAAGGCCGTCACCGCCGGCCTCCTCGGCGACCTGGGCTGGCGCCCCGACTGGATCGAAGACCTCGGCGACATCACCACCGCCCGCGCGACCGAAGCGCTCGTCCTGCTCGCCCCGCACGTGCTGCGCCGCCGAGGGTTTCAGCCGTTCGCGGTCTCGCTGGCGCGCTGACACCGCCGCGGCGGCGTGGGGCCGTACGCCCGTACGTACGCTGTCTACGGCCGTGAGCTGCCGTACTGAGCTGCTGCCCCGCCCCGCTGTCTCCCCTCGTTCGTCCAGCTCACGCGTCCCAAGTGACCGGCAGGCTCTTCACCCCGTAGATGTCCGCGAGTTCGGGCCGCAGGGCGACCTCGTCGGCCGGTATGGCCAGGCGGAGCGTGGGGAAGCGGTTGACCAGGGCGGTGAAGGCGACCTTCATCTCGACGCGGGCCAACTGCTGGCCCAGGCACTGGTGGATGCCGTGACCGAAGGCGAGGTGGCCGCTGTACCGACGGCCGAGGTCGAGCGCGTGGGGGTCGGTGAAGCGCTCGGGGTCGCGGTTGGCGGTGTGGAGGGAGAGGATCACGGGCGAGCCCGCCTCGACGGTCCGGCCGCCCACCTCGACGTCCTCCAGCGCCACCCGCATGAAGGTCTTCGCGACGCTCAGATACCGCAGCAGTTCCTCCACGGCCTGGCCGGCGAGGTCGGGGTCGGCGCGCAGGGCGGCCAGTTGCGCGGGGTTGCGCAGCAGGGCGAAGGTGCCGAGCGCCAGCATGTTCGCCGTGGTGTCGAGCCCGGCCGCGAGGAGGATCAGGCTGACGCCCCTCAGCTCCTCGTCCGTGAGGTCGGTGTCGGTGAGGTCGCTGAGCACGTCGTCGGTGGGGTTCGCGCGCTTGTCGGCGACCAGCCGCGCGAGGTAGTCCTGCGTCGCCGTGTAGGCCGCCATCAGGTCCTCGTCGCTCGTCTCCCCGTTCATGAACGACTCGACGTTGCTCTGGAAGGAGTCCCGGTCCTGGTACGGCACCCCCAGCAGCTCGCAGATCACGATGGCCGGGATGGGCTTGGCGAACGCGGTCACCAGGTCCGCGGGCGGCCCGGCCTGCTCCATGGCGTCCAGCCGCTCGGCGGTGATCTGCTCGACGCGCTCGGTGAGCAGGCGCATCCGCCGGACGGTGAACTTGCCCATCAGCGGCTTGCGGTAGCGGCTGTGCTGGGGATCGTCCATGAGGACGAACTCGCCGGGCGGCGCCGGGGGGACCTCGATGTCCCCGTAGTCGATGGTCGGGTGGTAGCGCATGAGTTCCTTGCGCGAGCTGAACCGTGAGTCGGCCAGGACCGAGCGGGCCAGGTCGTAACCGGTGATCAGCCAGCCGGCCTTGCCGCCGGGGAAGGTGTAGCGGCTGATGGGGCCGTGCTGCCGGGCGTCGAGCAGTTCCGCCGGCGGGTCGAAGGGACGGCCGGGCTCGCGCGCCGACGGGAACGTCGGGACGGTGTACGTGGGTGCGTTCATGGCCGCTCCTCAACTCGCGATAGTACGCGTTTGGCGATGAGCGAAAGTTATGGCGGTGCGGAAGCGGCCGTCAACTGTCAAGTACAGGAAATGCCTGGTGGGAAGGGTTAAATTGATGCAATGAGGCTGCGCTCGAATGCAATGATCCATTGCAATGGGGGAGGGTGAAGGCAATACTGTCGGCATGCCAGGAGAACGGTTGACCCAGCAGGAGCGCCAGCGCATCGCCGCCGGGCTCGCCGGCGGTCTCTCGTACGCCGAGATCGCGCGCCGGCTGGAGCGGCCGACCTCGACGATCAGCCGGGAGATCGGCCGCAACGGCGGCCCCCGCGGCTACCAGCCCCAGCAGGCGCAGCGGGCCACGGTCCAGCGGGCGCGGCGCGGCACGCCGACGGTCGCGTACGGGGCCGGGGCGCGCGCAGGCGTGCGGGCCGGGGCACGAGGGGCCGGGGCGGTGGGCGCGGTGGGCGCGGTGGGCGCGGTGAAGGGTCGGGCGGGGGAGACGGGGGAGTACAGAGAGGTCGAGGCGGTTGGGGGGTACGGGGAGGCCGGGGAGGTTGACGAGGGGGCGGTGGCGGAGATCATCGAGCAGGCGGTCCGTACGGGCCTGCCGAGGATGATCGCGCGCGTCCACGTCGACCTTCTGCTGTCCGACGACGGCCGGCGCACCGCCGCCGAGCTGACCCGCAGGCTGCGCGTCAGCCCCGCCTCTGTCTCCGTGGCCGTCAACTACCTCGTCGAGAACGGCTACGTCCGGCGCGAACGCGACACGGGACGGCGGCGCGATGTCTACGTGGTCGATGACGACGCCTTGTACCACTCCGTCGTACTCAGCACGCGGCATACGCTCGACTCGGCGCGGGCCGCGCTGGCGGCGGCGGAGTCGGCCGGGCCCGACAGCGCCGTGGGGCGGCGACTGGCCAAGGCGGGGGCGTTCTTGGAGCGGGTCAGCCTGGAGATGATGGAGTCGGCGGACCGCTGGCGGGACCTTCTGGCGTGACGGGTGCCTGGGCCTGGCCGCCGCTGTTTGCCGGAACGCCGTCAGCCGGGCTGCCGTCAGCCGGGCTGCCGTTTGCCGGACTGCCCTCCGTCAGGCCGCCGTTGGGCTGGTGGGGGCCCTCGGGCTGGGGGCCGGGGTGGGAGAGCGAGGCGAGGAGCCGCAGTTTCTCGTCGCTGTCGCTGTTCTTGTCGGGGTAGTAGACGACGAGGATGACGTCGGCGATGGGTAGTTTGTCGCGGTGGAGCCGTAGTTCGCCGACGGCGGGGTGGTGGACGGTGGCGGTGCCGCCGTCGAGGAGGCGCACGTCGTGGCGGGCCCACAGGGTCCGGAACCGCTGGCTGGACAGGGCGAGTTCGCCGACGAGCTCCACGAACCGCGGGTTGTCGGTGTCATCGCCGATGCTGGTGCGCAGGGCCGCGACGAATTCGGCGGTGGCCTGCGCCCAGTCCTGGTGGAAGGACCGCTCCTCGGGGTCGAGGAGCAGGGAGCGCAGCCGGTTCTCGCCGGGCCGCAGACGGGGCGAGAGCGCGACGGCCATCGGATTGGAGGCCAGGACATCGAACGCGCGCCCCTCCACGAACGCGGGGATCTGGAGGTGCGCGAGCAGTTCGTGCACCCGTGCCGGTACGTGCTCGGGCCGCTTGCGGCGCGGCGCCCTGGGGCGGGCGGCGGCGAGGCCGATGAGATACGTGCGTTCGACGTCGTCGAGGCGCAGGACGCGTGCGAGCGCGGAGAGGACCTGGGGGGAGGGGTTCTTGTCGCGGCCCCGCTCCAGGCGCAGGTAGTAGTCCGGGCTGATGCCGGCGAGGAGCGCGACCTCCTCCCGGCGCAGGCCGGGCACGCGGCGGTTGCCTCCGGGCGGGAGCCCCGCCTGCTCCGGGGTGACGAGTTCGCGCCGGGCGCGGAGGTAGCCGCCGAGCCGGTTGCCGGGCGCTGTGTCCTCGCCGCTCCTGCCGCTCCTGCCGCTCCTGTGCTTATCGGTCATACCGCCACCGTAATGCGGTGCGTACGACGCAGAGGGGGCCCTGGGAGGGCCAGGGAAAACGGGAGCCCTGCCACGTACTGCGGATTCCGTCAAGACTGATGTCAGGCCGTTCCTTCGGATCATCTATGAACGGCAGAACCTCATCAGCCACATCCGGTACCTCATCAGCCACACCCGGCCACCGGCCACCGGCCCTCCCGGGGCCCGGCCCTCCCAGGCCCTGGCCCGGCGGCCATTTTCTAGGGAAGACCTCATGGACCTCTCCAACCGCACCGTTCTCGTCGTCGGCGGAACCTCCGGCATCGGGCGGGAACTGGCCCGCCGGTTCGCCGCGGCGGGCAGCACCGTGGCCGTCGGCGGCCGTAGCCCGCAGGGGCTCGCGGAACTCGCCGAGGAAGGCTTCGGCACGTTCCGTATCGATGTGACCGACGGTGACTCCGTCGCAGCCGCCCGCGACGCCGTACTCGCCCAGTACCCGGAGCTGGACACGGTGGTGACGATGCCCGGCGTCATGCTCATGGAGGACCTGCGCGACCCCGAGCACTTCGAGGCGGCGCGGACGACGATCGACACCAACCTGGTCGGCACGATCAGGGTCGTCGACGCCTTTACCCCGCACCTGGTGGGGCGGGGCGTCGGCGACTTCATCACCGTCACCTCCGGCATCGCCTTCCTGCCGTTCCCGCCCATGCCCACCTACGCCGCGTCCAAGGCGGCGGTCCACGCCTATTCCGAGGCCCTGCGCGCCCAACTCGCCGGCACCGGCGTCGGCGTCGTCGAACTCGTCCCCCCGGCCGTCGCCACCGCCGGCCAGGAGAAGGTCAACCCGCACGCCCTGCCGCTCGACGCCTTCGCCACCGAGGTCATGGACCTGCTCGCCCAGAACCCGACCCCGCCCGAAGTCCTGGTCGAAGGTGTCCTCATGCACCGCTGGGCCGAGCGCGACGGCACGTACGCCGACCTCGTCGCCCAGCGCTCCCAGGCCCTGTCCCTCCTTCCTGGCCGACAGGGCTGACACCCCGCAGGTCTGACACCCGGCTGAAGGCCCTGGATGCCGCCGTCGCGGGCGTTCGAACAGACGCCCGCGCGCCTGGTGCAATGATTACGATCATGGATGAAGGCAGACAGAAGCGAATAACCTTCGGCACCCTCCTGGGGGTGGCCCTCGCCGCGTACCTACCGACCGGCATCGCCCTGGGGGAGCGGCTGTTCACGTCGGTGATCCTGGCCGTCATAGTTTTCTCGATCGTCAACAAGCTGATCTCCAGCTATCCGAGCGAGATCAGGAGCGCGCCGCCCATCACGCTGCTCGTTCTCGGCCTCATAGGAATCGTCCAGGACAGCCTGATCTGGCTGCTCGCCTCTTGGCTGAGCAGCCAGTTGGGGGCCGGCCTTCACGTCGACGATCTTGGCGGAGCCGTGTGGGGCGGCCTCGTGGTCCGGGCCGCGACTCTGGCCTGCCTCGCCATCCCGACGCGGAAGGCGGCGGAAGGCGAAGGAGGCAAAGGAGGCGAAGGAGGCGCGTGATGCGTAGCCGGGCGCAGCTCTTCCGCGCGGCAGCGAAGCGCTGACAGGGCCGTCTTCGACCATCGACCATCGTCGCCGCGGCGACCAGTCCGGCCTCCGGGCCGGGCACTCCGCCGAGGAGCGGGCGCGGCCTTGATTGTTAACGCGTTAACAGTTAGCGTATTAACCATGGACGGGTTGAAGCGTGAGAGCACGTTGGAGCTGATGCGGTGGGTGGTGTGGGGGCAGCGGCGCATCGCTGAAGAGTGGATTCGGGAGCGCGGCCTCACGCACGAGCAGAGCGCCGTGTTGGCGTACCTGTCAAAGAACCCGGCGGCCATTCAGCGCGACGTCGCACGGGCTATGCGCACCAGCGCGCCGAGCGTCTCGCGGCTCCTGGCCGGGCTTGAGCGGCGCGGACTCGTGGAGCGCCAGGCGCAGGAGGGCGACACGCGCAGCCGTCGGGTGCGTATCACCCCGGCGGGCTCCGAACTGATCCAGGGTTTCGCGGAGGCCATGGACCGGGTCGAGGAATCGATCCTCGCGCCGCTGGACGCCGCGGAGCAGACGCGGCTCCGCGAACTCCTGGAACAGCTCGCATCCCGGATCGAGCCGCCCCGCTCTCCGTAACCCGGCGCTCCCGCTCGGCACGGCTCGGCAGGGTCCGGCCCGGCCCGGCCCAGCACGGCCCGGCCCGGCACGGCACGGCCCAGCATGGCTCGGGAGTCTCGCGGGCAGGGCAGCAACTGGGCCTCACCCACCAGCAGCAAGGAAGGCATGCATGACTCGGATCACGATCATCGGAGCAGGTCTGGCGGGGCTGACGCTGGCACGGACCCTGGCGGTTCATGGAATCCCGTCCACGGTGTACGAAGCGGAGGCGTCCGCGCTGGCCCGGGGCCAAGGCGGCATGCTCGACATCCACGACTACAACGGGCAGCACGGAATCCGCGCCGCCGGCCTGATGGACGGCTTCCGCTCCCTCGTCCTCGAAGGCCGCCAGGCGTCCCGCGACGTGGCGCCCGACGGCACCATCCTGGCGGACCAGCCCGATGACCCCGCCGGAGGCCGCCCCGAGGTGCAGCGCGGCGAACTGCGCCAGTTGCTGCTGGAGTCGCTGCCCGCCGGTACGGTCGTCTGGGACCACAAGGTCCGGGGCGTTCGTACTCTCGCCGACGGCCGTCACGAAGTGACCTTCGCCGGCGGATCGACGATCGTCACCGACATCCTCGTGGGCGCCGACGGCGCCTGGTCGAAGGTCCGGCCGCTGCTCTCCGATGCCACGCCCGCCTATGCCGGACGCTCGATGGTCGAGACGTACCTGTACGAGAGCGACACCCGGCACCCCGCCACCCTGGCGCTGGTCGGCGGCGGGTCGATGACCGCGTACGACGAGACCACCCGCATCGGCCTCGGTGTGCAGCGCGAACGCGCGGACACCCTGCACTCCTACGCCATGTTCGACCAGCCGCTCGCCTGGTTCGACGGCATCGACTTCAACGACGGCCCCGCTGCCGCCCGCACGGTCGCGGCGATGTTCGAGGGGTGGGCGCCGGAGCTCGTCGCCCTCGTCGCGGACACCGACATCCCGCCGATGTTCCGCCCCTTGTACGGGCTGCCGATCGGCCACCGCTGGGAACACGTACCCGGAGTCACGCTCATCGGAGACGCCGCCCACCTGGCACCGCCGGACGGCGAAGGCGCGAACTGGGCCCTCTTCGACGCGGGCCAACTCGGCGACGCCATCGCCGACCACCCGCAGGACATCGACGCGGCCATCCGCGCCTACGAAGCCGCGCTCTTCCCACGGAACACCGACACCGCGACCGCCGCCGCGGCCTTCTACCCCGAATTCCAGCCCAACTGATCACAGCGAGCGCCTGGACAAGCCCGAGGCCGCGATCGGACCGGCCGTGAAGGTCGTGGCGTCGTTCCGGGGGATGCGCGGCCGGCGGAAGAGCGCGTGGCCGGGGGAGGGGGCGGGGGCGGGGGCGGGGGGAGTTTGGGGTGCGGGCGGCGTGCGCTGGGCTCGCGTTGGTCCATCTGGTGTCTCCTGGTCCGCTTCGGGCGGCGGTCCGCCGGGTTCGGGGAGGTCGCTGCTTCTACGTTGGGCGGTGGGGCCGGCGGTCACGTGGACTGGTTCGGCCGTACGGGTCCGTGCGTCAAGGCGTTGAAGGACGGTGCAGTGCGATGACATCGACGCGGAGCGGAACGCCCGGCGCGGCCGCGGTCGGCGGCGAGCGGGCGGGGCGGCTCCTCGCCGAGGGGGACGGCGAAGGGCTGCCGCAGCTCAAGGCCGCCGCGCGGGACAGGAACATCGCCGTGGTCGCGGCCGGCCCGTTTCACAGCCTGGCGGTGACGGATCAGGGGGAGCTGCTGGCCGCGGGGGATGACGGACAGGGCCAGGTCTCGGGCGTCAAGGCAGCGGCCGTCGGCAAGAAGACCATCGGCGCCGGCGCCGGAGCGCGGCACTGCCTGGCGGTGACGGCCCAGGGAGAGTTGCTGGCCGCGGGGGAGGACGAGCAGGGCCAGGTGTCAGGGATCAAGGCCGCCGCGGCAGGCCGGACGGTCGTCGCGGTGGGCGCCGGCTGGTACCACAGCCTGGCCGTGACGGGCCGGGGAGAACTCCTCGCCGCGGGCGACGACGAACACGGCCAGGTCTCGGGCATCGCGGCTGCCGCCGAGGGGAAGACGGTCACCGCCGTCGCCGCCGGCATGGCGCACAGCCTGGCCGTGACGGACCGGGGGGAACTGCTCGCCGCGGGCTACGACGGCGAGGACGGACGCGTATCGGCGCTCAAGGCCGCCGCGGCAGGCAGGACGGTCGTCACGGTGGGCGCCGGCTGGTACCACAGCCTCGCCGTGACGGCCCAGGGAGAACTCCTCGCCGCGGGCTACGACGAGCAGGGCCAGGTCTCGGGCATCAAGGCCGCCGCCGCAGGCAAGACGGTCACCGTGGTCGCCGCCGGGGAGGGCCACAGTCTGGCCGTGACGGATCAGGGCGAACTGCTCGCCGCGGGGGACGACGAGTACGGGCAGGTCACGGCGATCCTCGCGGCTGCCGAGGGCAAGAAGATCATCGGCGTCGCGGCGGGCATGCGCCACAGCCTGGCCATCGACGTGACCTGAGCTGACCTGACCTATAGGTGGGAGCTCCCACGGCCCCCATATCGCGGGGTGCCCGGCTCCGTGGTGCGAACGGCGTTGCGCCGCCCGCACCGCCCGCACCGGCCGACGTCACTTCTTCTGCCAGTCCGTGTCCAGCAGGAAGATGTGCTGGTACTGGTACCACTGGCCGGCGGGCGTCTGCTGCTTCGTGGGATGCATTTTGAGGTCACTGCCCGATTTCGAGGGGACCAGCATCTCGTACGCGACGGCGCCGTGCGGAGTCTGTGCCGTCAAATTGGCGTCCTCGTGGCCGCCGCTGACCGGCGTATAGGACACGACGAAGAGCTTCTGCCCCTTTTTGAGCTTCCCGACCCCCACCAGAACTACCGTCTCATCCCCCACATCGAGCTGTTTCCCGCTGTGGCCCACATGCCCCATGCTGAGGATGATGTTGCTGAAACTCGACGGCAGCCAGGAATGCTTCTCGTGGTACTTGATGTACTTGGCGGCGATTCTCACCCACGCGGTGCAGTCCCGCGTGGTGTAGGCGTTCACCTCTTGCACCTTGGGATTGAAAAAGTCGGTCACGACGAACTCCTGCCGGATCGGCCAGTGCGGACAAGCGAACAGCCGGCCACGAGTGGAAAAACGGCTGCGGGCCAAAAGGACGTGGCCGCGCAGCGCGGCTGCGAGCCCGAGGAAAACGTAGACGAGCCGCCCGTGCCGAGCACGCCGGTTAGGCCGTCCGGCCGAGCGAGGCGTGCCACACGCCGCCCGAACTGTGGACGCCGAGCCGTCGGCCTGCTGCTGACCGTGGCCCACAAACGATGCCGGGCACTCGCCGAGGCCGTTTCGGCGCTCGGCGAATGCCCGGTTCAGCGAATGCCCGGTTCAGCGACTCAATGCGAGGCACATGTCGACATCAGTGGCTGGGTTCTTCTTCAGCCGATGCCGGGGCCGGGGCCGTTGAGGTGGTCCCAGTTGGACCAGTAGGGTTGTTGGCTGGTGTTGTAGCGGTGGTAGATGCCGCCGCTGTTGGAGGCGATGGCTTCGAGGCGGCCGTCGGCGTTGTGGCCGGCGGTGATGTCGGTTCCTGGTCCGCCGAAGTTGGTTTCCCAGTTGTGCCAGCCGCTGTTGGGGCTCTTTTGGACGATGTGCTGGGCGGTGGTGGAGTTGATGGCGAAGAGTTCGATGCGTCCGTCTGAGGAGCGTTCGGTTGCCAGTTTGGAGTTTCCGGGGCCTCCGAAGGATTCCCAGTTGGACCAGTAGGGCTGTTGGCTGGTGTTGTAGCGGTGGTAGATTCCGCCGCCGTTGGAGGCGTAGACCTCCAGTCGGCCGTCTTTGTTTGTGCCGACGGCCAGGTCGTAGCCTCCGCCGCCGAAGTTTTCCCAGGGGTGCCAGCCGCTGTTGGGGGATTTTTGTACGAGGTGTCCGAAGGAGCTGTCGCTCAGGGCGAAGACTTCGATGCGGCCGTCGGAGGAACTGGCGGATGCCAGGCGGGAGTCGGCCGGTCCGCCGATCGATTCCCAGGAAGACCAGGGCTGCTCGCTGGTGTTGTAGCGGTGGTAGATGCCGCCGCCGTTGGAGGCGAAGACTTCGAGGCGGCCGTCTTTGTTCTGGCCTACGGTCAGTCCGTATCCGCCGCCGCCGAAGTTGGTTTCCCAGTCGTGCCAGCCGCTGTTGGGGCTCTTTTGGACGCGGTGCCAGAAGGTCTGGGTGTTGAGTGCGAAGATCTCGACCCGGCCGTCGGCGGAGCGTGCTGAGGCCAGGTTGGCCGATTTCGGGCCGCCCCAGAATTCCCAAGGGGCCCAGCCGCCGTTCTGCGACGTCTGGTAGGTGTGCCAGACCCCGTCATCCCCGCCGGCGAAGACCTCCATCCGCCCATCGGCGTTCCACGACGTCACCACCCGATCACCGGACGGCGAATCGCCGAGAATGTTGTTGTACCGATACGGCAGGTACTTCGAACCCGTGCTGGACCATGCGTACTCACTGCGCATCGTGTGGGGCGGCGTCTGTTCGTATACCCAGTAGCGCGAGTGAGCGTTGTCCAGCCAGCCGCCGAAGATTCGTACGTGCCCCATCTCATTGGGCCAGTTGGGGCTCTGCCACAGCAGAATGTCGCCGGGAAGAAGCTCTTCCTTGGTGATTCTCCGGCTGATCTGAGGCAGGGACTGCGTGGTATAGCTGGTGTTGGCCGACCAGGCGAAGCTGACGAACCCCGAGCAGTCCTTGCGGTATCCGTCCCGGTAGCTGTAGTTGTCATACGGAACGGCCGCGTCCACCCACGTCTTGGCCCTGGCCAGGACTTCGGTGCGGGTGATGGACGCGCTTTGTACCGCTGCCTGGCCGGCAGACAGGCCGGAACGGATACCCGGTGTCGTGCTGGGCGCTGCCGTCGCGGGTGCCTGAAAATTCAAGAGCGCCGCGAACATAATGCAGAGAAGGACGACAAAGCGTCTTTCTCTCAACCTGTATCTCCCCATTGCTTAAACCCCTCAGAGTGATTTGCTCAAGTTGTTCGGAGCGAGATGTGTATACGCACACGCGCTGATCCGGCAGGCCCTCGGCACGCCGCGGCGGCCCGGCGCCTCGACGGCCCGGTGAACAGTGGCCTGCCTGTTTCCCAGCCGGCCCCCCTGGCCCAACTGCCGTCAGAGCACCCCAGGTTGGCGGGACGGCATAGCCTGACGGCATCGCCTGACGAAGCGTCGGCAGCCGGTTCGGTTTCTGGTTGCCGGCAGGGGCCGACAGATCGGCTTCGCTGGTGGTGTGTTGGCCCGGCGGCGTTCAGCCGATGCGGCTGCGTGGTGAATGCGCCTTCATGGACAACATTGGCGGGGGAGGGAGGAAGGGAGGGAGGCCGGCACAGCCGTGGGCTCCGTGGTCGTCCCTGCGCAATTGCGAACCCGTCAGGTCCAGGCCCAGACCCAGGGCCAGCTCCTGGGCAAACTCCAGTCCCTGGCCGAGGTCCAGTCCCTGGCCGAGGTCCAGTCCCTGGCCGAGGTCCAGTCCCTGGCCGAGGTCCAGCCCCTGGCCCAGGCTGGTCGAGGATGCGACGCGATGGCGAGCACGGCGCCCGCGTGGTGTTGTGACAGCGGCATTGCTTCCCCCGATGCGATGACATCGCGTTGCTACTGCGGATCGCGTCGCTACTGCGGGCAGCGTGCGGGCTTTCCGCAGTTCCAGCGCGGCAATGAGATGCTCCGGACCCATTTTGGGTAGGCGCCTTGAGTGGGTAAAGAGAAGGCCGATGCCGAATGAGGCGAGATTGATACCGTGATGGGTATGGATACCTCTGCGGGGGACGGCCCAGCCGGGGGAGGGGAGGACTCGAGGACTGGCTCCTCCCGTGAACCGAGCGTGCATCAGTTGCGTCTGTTCGTCGTGCTGGCCGAGGAGTTGCACTTCGGGAATGCCGCGCAGCGCATGTTCATCAGCCAGCCCGCGTTCAGTCGCCAAATCCGTGCTCTCGAACGGTGCCTCGGGGTGGATCTGGTGGCTCGTTCGAGCCGCCGGGTGGAGCTCACACCGGCAGGTCAGGCGCTGCTCCCCGAAGCCCGGACGGCGGTGGAGTCGGTGGACCGCATACGCCACGTCGCACAGGCCCAGATCCGGTGCGTCCAGGGCCGGCTGGCGATCGGCTCCATCGGGGCGGAGGCCCAACAGCCGTACACGCGCGCCATTCTGGCGGAACTCCGTGCACGGAACCCCGACCTCAAACTCGATGTGTGCAGCCTCGATATCGCACACCATGTCCTGGCACTGACCCAGGGCGAGGTCGACGTGGCCTTCCTCCTCTCCCCCATGCCGCCGGGCATCGAGACCTTGACACTCGCCACCGGGCCACGTGTGGCGTGCCTGCCCGCCGATGACCCGCTCGCCGACCGGACCAGCGTCACCTTGGCCGAACTGGCAGGCCGCCCGGTCGTCGACGTCCCGCCCGAATGCCCCCGGTCGTGGTGGAACTTCTGGGCCGTCGACCCGCGCCCGGACGGCACGACCGTGCGCTACGGGCCGGTTGTCCATGATGTCGAGGCGCTGTTCCTGGCCGTCGCCCATGGGGAAGCCATGGCCTTCCTGCCCGGCGCCGCGCAGACCTTCTTTCCCCGCCCCGGCGTGCACTACGTAGAGGTGTCGGACGCGCCCCCCGCCACCGCCGCCCTGGCCTGGATGGCCAAGAACCGCACGCTGCCCACGATCAACGCCATACGCCGCGCTGCCTCCGCCGTCCTGCAAAGGACGTCTGCGTCGGGCCCCGGGGGATGAAGGAGGTCGGCGTCGGGTCCCGGGGGATGACGGACGTCGGCACTGGGCCCCGGGGGATGACGGACGTCGGCACTGGGCCCCGGGGGATGAAGGACGTCGGCACTGGGCCCCGGGGGATGAAGGACGTCGGCGCCGGGCCCCGGCCGCTGACCGCGCGTCGACTGTTGAAGGTCGCGGGTCGCAGACGACGTTCGCCGCGTCAACACCGCACAGCGCTTCCTCTCCAACGCCGTCCTCACCCTCCTCACCCACCCGACCGCCGCCGACCAGCTCCAGGATGCGGCCCCGGACCCCGCCCGCATCGACACGGCCACCCATGAACTCCTGCGCTACGCCCCGCCCGCCCAGGCCCAGGCGAAGGTGTGCGTACGCGCCACCGAACTGGCCGGGGCCCCCATTGCCACCGGTGACACGGTGACCGTGCTGCTCGGCTCCGCCTGCCGCGACGGTGCACGCTTCCCGGCCCCCGACGCCCTCCGGCTCGACCGGCACCCCAACCCCCACCTCGCCTTCGGCCGCGGCCCGCACGCCTGCCTGGGCCAACCGCTCCACCTCGCCCAGCCCCGCGCCACGCTCCCCCACCTATCCCGCCACCAGGCCGGCCTGCGCCTGGCCGGCACCCCGCACCGCGAGCCCAACCCCGTACTGCGGGGCCTCATTTCCCTGCCCCTCAGCACCGCCGCCTAGGGTTTGTTGGCTGAGGGGCGGTGGGGGTGGGTGTCACGGCATGTCGCTGGGGGGGCGGTATTGCCGGTGGGCCAGGGCGGGTTTCGTCTCGGACCCTCCGGGTCCAAGGCGCTGGCAGCGGCGGGGGAGGGGGCCGGGCCGGCGCTGGTTCGCTGCCTGTTGGCCGGTGGGTGGCTGGGGTCAGGGAAGGCTCGCTGCGCTTCGCCGCTGGCTGCTGCCGCGAAGTGGTCGCGGCGGGGTGTTCGGGTGCGGCTCGGGGAGGGGTGCGGGCCTGTGATCCACGACAGTCGGCAGGGGGCGGCGCGCTGCGCTGCGCCGGTGGTTGCGGGTGCGTTGGGGCTGGGTTGGGGTTGGCTCGCTGCCTGTGGGCCGGGTGGGGCGGGCGTCACAGATCGTCGCTGGGTGGGGCGGTATTGCCGGTGGGCCAGCGCGGGTTTC
>NZ_JOBF01000023.1 GCF_000718635.1 Streptomyces varsoviensis
TGACCGCGTTCTTGAACCCGGCGTCAACCGCCCCTTCGTCACGGACGGGTGTCCGCGGCGACCTGGTCCACCAGCGCGATCCCGATGTGTCGTCGCGCGGCTCGCGGCGACCGCGATCACCGCGATGAGCAGGCAGGGGATGTCGGTGGCGATGCCCGCTTGCGCCCCGGCTCTTGTTGCCTGGACTCGCCCGGTCGTCGTCTTCGGCGCGTTGTCCGAGGCATGCAGGGTCTGGCTGTCCATCACGATCGCGGACGGGCCTCACGGCGGCCGCGGCTCTCGCGCACCTGCTGGTGCAGCAGGTCGTGGCCGGCACACCTGGTCAGTGCGGTCGTCGCGCCACGGCCGGACCAACTCTCATGCCTCATCCGACAGATCGCTCGGGTACGGCTGCCGCCTGACCACGTCTCCAGCACACGGCAAAAGCGGTCAACCACGGTCCCTCAAACCGGACAAACGGCAACGACGACTCGCAGAGCACCCCACTGAGAGCACTCTGCCTCGTCACTTGGGGATCGGTGAGGGAAGGGAAGGTGGGGGCCCGGCACGGGCGGCTTCCCGCATCGAGGCTCGGGCGCTCTGCTGTCCAGTTGGCTGCCAGCGTGTGCGGCTTGGGGTAGTTGGGGCTTCCCCCCCCGCGCACATAGCGCGGTAGTTGGTCCTGACGGCAGCCGAGTTGCAGTGCAGCCGCCGCTTGGTTGTCGTCGGGTGGGAGTGGTGTGGCGTCGCGCGGGTCTACGAGGCGGTGCCGCAGTGGAGGGGCCGCCAGGTAGTCGGTCCGGGCGCTCCACAACTGTGCGCATGGCCGTGCAGGGGTGTTCGCTGTGGTTCGCACGGCAGGTCAGGCGGGGGCGCGGGTCCCCTGGTGGACAGTGGCGTTCGCTGGGTGTACTGGGCCAAGACCAGGGCAACAGGCGCGGCTCGTTTGGTACTGGTCGATGGCTTCAGTCGTGCGCTGTCCGATGCCGCGTACGGGCGGAATGGGGCTGCGGCCTACGGTGCCGGGCCACTTGGCGGGCGGCGCCGGGAAGTTGGACTTCCGGTCAGTGTGTCCGTAGGCCTGTCCGGAGTGGTTGAGGAGGGCGATGTACTCGCCCAGCTTCTCCAGGGCGGAGCCGACCTGGAGGAGGGCGCGTTCCTGGGCCGGGTTGATGTCCGCGGCGAACTTCTCGGCGGACTCGGCGAACGGGTTCGGGCGGGTGTGCTTCCCGGCGCTCGGGTCGTACCCGGACGCGAGGGAGGTGTGCATCTCCCCCTTCGTCACCTTGGTCTGGGCGCCCTGCCCGAAGACGGTGCCCTTGACGGCCATGACCTTCTTGCGGACCTCTTCGTACTTCTCGACGCCGCCCTTGGCCTCCGTGAGCATGGACTTCTCCGCGGTGCGCAGCGAGGAGGGGTCGATCTTGAAGTCGCCGGAGGGCGTGTAGTTGTTCGAGGAAAGCGACCTGAGGCCTCGTCGGGGCGGGTCCGCCGTCACCGGTGATGATCGTTTTCGGTCGTCGCTGGCCGCCCTCGTACGTCCCGCGGGCGGCCCACCGCCCTGGCGCCAGGAACTCTCCGGCCGTCCCGGCCGGGCCCGGCGGAACGACTGTTTTCGAGTTCGCTCGGGAGCGGTTGACGAGATCCCGCCGATCTTCATGATCGGTCGGGATCTCTGTCGTTTCCGGGGGCTGTTCGAGGGGGTTCGGCGTGGGAGATGGGTTCTGCGGCAGGCGCGGTCGGTGCGACTGGGGCTGTGGTGGGTTATGTGCTCATACGGGGCTGTCGCCACCACGACGTCCCACCCACCGCTGAGCTCGCACAACCGCAGACGATCACCATCAGCCCCGGCACCCTGGGGCACCCAGCCCTGCAGAGCAAAGTCATCGACCGCGCAGAAGGGAACCTGATCACACCGGGGCGGACGTCGGGCTGGTATGCCTTCGGGCAGTTCCGCGGCCGCCTGCCCGGCTCCTCTCGCAGGCCCCTCTTCGGTTGGTCAGGCGACTGCCATCGCGTCCAAGCCGTACGGAACTATGAGCGTCGGCCCTCGATGTGGTGCGCCCAGCCCTGGTCGAGGAACCGGAAACCGGCGGCCACGGACGATTCCGGGTCCGCCTCACGCGTAGCCATGAGCTGGATCTGCAGCGCGAAGCGTACGTAGAAGCGGATCTCGTCACTCGGCTCGTCGAGTCCGAACTCCTCGGTGAGCGTGGCGACCAGCGCGTCCTCGTGGCGTAGCCACATCTTCTCCGCGTAGTCGATCAGGGACGGCGTGCCGTTCATCAGCGCAAGGATCTGGCTCTGCGGCTCGGTCGTCAGCGCGGCGATCTCGGCGAGGTAATGAGCCTTCAGCGCATCGGAGACCGAGGTCCCCGGCGCGCGGTCCCGCACCGCGGCGATGAGCCGCTCGTGCCGTTCGTCCTCGTCACTGAAGACGAGCGCTTCCTTGTGCGGGAAGTGCGTGAAGACCGTCTTGGGTGTCACATCCGCCTTGTCCGCGATCTCGCGCACCGTCACGGCATCGAAGCCGCGGTCGAGGAAGAGTGCCGTCGCCGCGTCCAGGATCGCCGCCCTCGTAGCGGCCTTCTTGCGCTCACGACGCCCCACGGGCACTGAATCCACCATGTCCCCACTCTACCCTCGGGCACTCTCTCCATCGGTTGTAAAACTATATTCGATGTAGTTAGAGTTCGAGTGAAGCGAAAGTGCCCGGCAGTGGGCGCTCCGACGGCAGACCTTTGCGCCGCCGCTCCTCGCCCCCGAGGCCGGAGCGTCCGCCTGCCGCCTGTTGTCTGCCGCCTGCCACCAGTCGCCTGCCGCCCGCCGCCCGCCGGCACGAACGCCGCGCGTCAGCGCCCGGCCCTGCACCAGAAAGACGACGCCGATGACCAAAGACACGACCGTGCGCTCCACCGCACGCCGCACGAAGCCACCGACGAACGCGCAGGAGCACAGCGACGCGGGCGGACCCCAGCCTCAGCGCCGCGTGGCGGGAGCGCTGCTGATCGCCGGACCGGTGATCTTCCTGCTGGGGGAGTTCATCTCCGCCGCGGCGTGGACCGATCCCGCCTACAGCTACACCCACCACTTCATCAGCGACCTGGGCGTCCACGGGCCGTCGACCCTGTTCGGCCAGTACATGTACTCGCCGCTGGCCTGGGTGATGAACGCCGGATTCCTTCTCTTCGGGATCGCCATCCTGGCCGGAGTGGCCACTTTGCGGGACCTGGCACACGGGCGCCGGTGGGCCGTGCTCGTCCCCGCCGCGCTGCTGGCTGTCGGCGGCGTGCTGCTCGCGCTGTATCCCGGATCGGGCGAGGCCCTTGAAGACGGCACCGGCCAGTACCACAGCATGGGCGCCTTCGCCGGGTTCACCGGCGGCAACGTGCTGGCCATCGTCCTCGGAGGCCGCTGGCAGCGCATCGGCGTCCCCGCCCGCATGGGCCGAGCGTTGATCACCGTCGGCGTGATCGGTCTGATCTCGATGCTGCTCTACCTCGCCATGATCATGACTTCCGGCGACAACGCCATCGGGATCATCGGCCTCATCGAACGCGGCGCCGTCCACCCGTTCCTCATCGGCCTCGCGTGCGCCGGAGCAGCGATCTGCAAGCGCGACAACATCTGCGCCGAACCGCCGTCCATCACCGCAGGCACGGCGAGCTGACCTCGCCCCCGGCGAACACCACCGACGCACAGCACCAGCCGTGAACTCCGCACCCCAAGGACCACGACCATGAACAGCACCCTCACCACCCCCGCGAGCCTGAACCATCCCGCCCCCGCCGCAGCCGCGTGGGTGCGCACCTGGGGCGCGGCCCCGCAGGCCCCGGACAACTCCGTCAGCTCCCTCGAACCCTTCGAGAACGCGACCCTGCGGCAAGTCGTCCGCATCAGCGGCGGCGGACACCACGTGCGTATCCGCATCAGCAACGAGTACGCCACCGCGCCACTGACCGTCGGCGCCGCCAGCGTCGCCCTCGCGGACGCCGACGGCGCGATCCAGGACAGCAGCATTCGCGCGATCACGTTCGGCCGCCAGTCGACCGTCACCGTACCGGCGGGCGCACCAGCCCTCAGCGACCCCGTCGACCTGTCCGTCCCCGCACTGTCACGGCTGGCCATCGGCCTCTACCTGCCCGGCCGCGTGGACACCGCCACGTGCCACGGCACCTTCCACACGTTCGGCCGGCTCATACCCGGCGACGCGACCACGCGCGCCGCGCTGCCCACGGAAGCCGCTCCGCTGCCGGCGCAAGCCCTGATCACCGCGGTGGAAGTACAGCCCGACACCCCTACCCGGGCCATCGCCGTGCTCGGCGACTCCCGCGTCGACGGCATCGGATCCACCCCCGGCGCCGACCGGCGCTGGACCGACCGGCTCGCCGAACGCCTGCACGCGCACGACAGCCCAACCCGCTGCGTGGTCAACCAGGGAATCGGCGGCAACCGCCTGCTCACCGACGGCATCGGCACCGCCGCCCTCGCACGCTTCGACCGCGACATCCTCGCCACCCCCGGCCTGGGGCATGTGGTGATCGCCGTGGGCAACGACCTCGTCTTCTCCTTCGCCCCGCGCAACGAGGAGACCGCAGCCTTCCTCGCGATGTTCCCCGGCGAGCCCGTCGGCGTGGACGACATCATCGCCGCCCACCTCCAGGCCGCCGCTCGCGCCCGCGCCCACGGCGCGAAGGTCTACGCCGCGACCATCGCACCCTACGGCGGCTCGGACCTGTACACCCCCGAGGGCGACAAGGCGCGCGAACAGATCAACGACTGGATCCGCACGAGCGGAGCCTTCGACGCGGTCCTCGACTTCGACGCCGTCTGGCGCGACCCCGCCGACCCCAGTCGCATCCACGACGACCTGCACATGGGAGACCACCTCCACGGCAACGACGCCGGCTACGCCGCCCTCGCGGAATCCATCGACCTCTCCCTGTTCGACTGACCCCCCGTTTCGTTTCGAGCCGTTGCCCCTGTCCCCGGACGTGCAGCCGGCTGTAAGCCGTCAGCCCGTCCTGTCGCAGAAGGAGCCCGGGAGCGGAGTACCAGCGGACCGGCCCGGGACCGGGCTTGGGTGGTGGGTCGGCGGGGCCAAATGAGGGCTTGGGGGCGGGTGTTAGGGTGCGCGGATGTCGGAATTGGGATCTGTCGCCTGGCCGCCTGAGCCGATCAAGACCGCGAGGCTTGTGCTGCGGGGGCCGGAGGCTCGGGACCGGGCGGCGTTCGTCGAGCTGCTGGCGTCGCCGGAGGCGCATGTCTACCTCGGTGGCGCGCGCCCGCGCGATGAGCTTGAGCGGGAGTTGCCGGCGGTGCCCGAGCGGTGGCCCGGGAGCTTCGTCGTCGAGCTGGACGGGGCGATGATCGGGCAGATCCTGCTCCGAAGGGCGACGGAGCACCGTCGCCCGGCTGCCGTGGGCAAGGTGGACCTCGGCTATCTGTTCCTGCCGCGGGCCTGGGGGCTCGGGTACGCCGCCGAGGCGTGTGCGGCGGCGCTCGACTGGCTCGACGGGGTCCTGCCCGGCGAACCCGTGGTGCTCACCACCCAGTCCGCCAACGTCAGCTCGATGCGCCTCGCCGCCAAGCTCGGATTCACCGAAGTGGAACGGTTCCAGGCCTGGGACGCCGAGCAGTGGCTCGGCCTGCGTCCCCCGCCCACGCCGCCCGCTTGAGCCGCGGGCCCTCGGCCGCGCCGCCCGTTTTAGCCACAGGCCCCCGCCCCCGCCGCCCGCTTGAGCCGCGGGCCCTCGGCCCCGCCGCCCGTTTGAGCCGCAGGCCGTCGGGCCCGCCACGCCCGCGGGCCGGCGCAGTTCGCCAGGTCGGTCGGCCTTCCCGAAGCCCCGCACCCCCGCACCCCCGCGCCCTCCAGCCCGTACCCCTCGCCCCTACGCCCGTACGCGCTCCCGCCCGCATCCCCGCGCCCTCACGCCCGTACGCACCCCCGTACCCCCGCCCGTACGCCCCCTCCCGCACTCCCGTACGCACCCCCGCCCGTACAAGGGCCTACTCCGAAGTCCTGGCCACCCTCCGCCCCGCGCCGTCCCCCTCAGGCCCGGCGGCCGTCGCGGCCGCGCCCGCAGCCCCGGTCCCACCCCCGCCCCCATCCCCGTCCCCGTCGGTGTTGATCTTGGCGATGATGGCGTCGCGCTCCGGGGTGGCTTCCGGCCGGATGAAGCCGATGAGGATGAAGAGGACCAGGGAGGTGGCGACGGGGGTCACGATCTGGACCTGGAGGGAGAGGCCGTCGATGCCGTAGTTGGTGAGCCAGAAGCCGAAGAGGCCGATGGCCCAGCTCACGAGGGCGGCGGTGGGGCCGGATTTACGGAAGGGGCGCAGGAGGCCGAGCATGAAGGGGATGGCGATGGGGCCCATGAGGCCGGCCACCCACTTGATGACGACGGTGATGATGTCCTTGAAGGCGGGGGAGTTGACCTGGGTCGCGATGGCCATGGACAGGGCCAGGAACGACACCGTGGTCACGCGCGCCGCGATCAGACCGCTCCGCGACGTCCACTGCCGGGCGCGGCGGGAGATGACGGGCGCGATGTCGCGGGTGAAGACGGCCGCGATGGCGTTGGCGTCGGAGGAGCACATCGCCATCGTGTGGGAGAAGAAGCCGACGACCACGAGGCCGAGCAGTCCGTGCGGCAGCAGTTGCTCGGTGAGCAGCGCGTAGGAGTCCGAGGCGTCCGGCTTCTTGGCGTGGACGAGGAGCGGCGCGACCCACATCGGGAAGAAGAGCACCACCGGCCACACGAGCCACAGCACCGACGACAGCCAGGCGGAGCGCCTGGCCGCGTGGGCGCTGGAAGTGGCCATGTAGCGCTGCGCCTGGTTCCACATGCCGCCGTTGTACTCGAAGGTCTTGATGAAGAGGTACGCGAGGAGGAACGTCACCGTGTACGGGCCCGCCGTCGGGTGGGTGTGGCCGGCCGGGAGCCTGTCCCATACGGTCCACAGCCCGCTGAACCCGCCGATCTTCGTCAGCACGGTGACGAGCATCGCGACCCCGGCCAGCAACTGGATGATGAACTGCCCCAGTTCCGTCAGCGCGTCCGCCCACAGGCCGCCGACCGTGCAGTAGACGGCCGTGATGACGCCGGTGATGAGGATTCCCTGGTTGAGGGAGGCCCCGGTGAAGACGGACAGCAGCGTCGCGATGGCGGCCCACTTGGCGCCCACGTCCACGATCTTCAGCAGCACGCCCGACCAGGCGAGCGCCTGCTGGGTGGGCAGGTTGTAGCGGTTCTTGAGGTATTCGAGCGGCGAGGCGACGCGCAGCCGCGAGCGCAGCCGGTTGAGGCGGGGCGCGAAGAGGTTGGCGCCGATGGCGATGCCGACGGCGATCGGGAGCGACCAGGTGACGAAGGACGTGATGCCGTACGTATAGGAGATGCCGGCGTAGCCGGTGAACATCACGGCGCTGTAGCCGGACATGTGGTGCGAGATGCCGGACAGCCACCACGGCATCTTGCCGCCGGCGGTGAAGAAGTCGCTGACGTCGCCCACGCGCTTGTGGGACCAGACGCCGATCGCGACCATCACACCGAAGTAGCCGATGAGCACGGCCCAGTCGAGACTGTTCATGCCCCCTCCAGGGGTCCGCCTTGTGAACGGGAACGCGCTTCGTCAGTACGTCCGTTACGTCCGTAGAGGCGGCGCCCCCGTGTGGGACCGGGGACTTCCGGGATTGAACCGCCTGTCCTGGCGGCCGGTCAAGGGTGCTCACGGTCAGGAATGTGAACGCAGATCAGCAAGCAGAACGATTTTGCTCGCTCTTGACCTTCTGGGGCGTTGTCCCGAACGTGACCCCGGCCACACGATGGGCGGGCACTTCGTCAGTGGGCATCCGTCAACCGGCCGACCGCGCGGCGGCGTTACGACCGTCGCACGCAACGAACTCGCGCAACGAACCTCGTGAAAGGGGTCTCGCGCAACGAATCTCGTGAAGGGGGACTCGGGAAGGGGAAGTGGAACTCGTGAAGTGAAAGGGGCTGCCGATCGGCAGGTGTCAGCGCATCAGTTCGCCGGCGTTGACCAGCAGCGACTGGCCGGTGATCGCGCGCGCCCGGTCCGAGGCCAGGAACGCCGCGGCCTCCGCCACGTCCCCGTCCGTCGCCAGCTCCGGCAGCGCCATACGGCTGGCCAGCCGCCGCAGCACCTCGGCCTCCGGGACGCCCTCGGTGAGCGCCGCGTGCCGTACGTACGCGCGTACCGGCGGGCCCCACATCCAGCCGGGCTGCACGGTGTTCACCCGAATACGGTGCGGCCCCAGCTCGCGGGCGAGCGAGTACATGGCCGAGACGAGCGCGCCCTTCGAGGCGGCGTACGCGGCCTGCCGCACCTCGCTGGGGGCCGCGACCGACGACTGGGTGCCGATGAGTACGACCGAGCCGCCGTGCTCCTTGAGCGCGGGCAGGCAGGCGCGGGTCATGCGCAGCGCGCCGAGCAGGTTCACGTCGAGCACGCGCTGCCAGGCGTCGAAGTCGGCGTCCTCCAGGCCGCCGAAGTGGCTGTCGAGGGCCGCGACATGGACGACGGCGTCTATGGAGCCGAACCGCTCCACGGCCAGCGCCGCGAGCGCCGCGCACTGCTCCTCGTCCGCCACGTCCGTCGCCCGCCAGGCGCTGCGCGCGCCGTCCGGGTCCACCTCGTCCGCGCATTTGGCCAGTTGGGACTCCGTGCGCGCGCCGAGCGTGACGGTGGCCCCGTCGCGCACGCAGGCCGCCGCCACCTGGTGGCCGAGGCCGGCGCCGACGCCGCAGATCACGACGGACTTCCCGCTCAGCGGCATGACTGCCTCCCGACTCGTCGGCTCACGACGTGCGATGTGACGGGTAGTCAGGCTAGCGGGGCCGAGCCGGGAATGGCAGGGGGCGAAGCGCCCTCCAGTCAGCCGCGCCCATCCACAACTGACGGCCCATCAGCTATAGCTGAGCCATGACAGATGACACCAGTGACGCCCAGGAAGCCGACGGCACCAACACCAGCACCAGCACCAGCGGGGAGCTCTACGGACAGCTCGCCTCCACCGGCCCGTACGGCGTACGCCCCGGCCACGCCCTGATCACCATGGTCGAGCCCCACCCGGGCCACGAGCACGCCTACAACCGCTGGTACGAGGACGACCACTACATCGCCGGGGCGATGGCGATGCCCTGGATCTACGCGGGCCGCCGCTGGGTCGCCACCCGCGATCTCCAGCTCCTGCGCTACCCGAGCCAATCGGCCGTCGCCAGTCCCGTCACCGCCGGCTGCTACCTCTCCACCTACTGGATCACCGAGGGCCGCTACGCCGACCACATGCGGTGGACCGTCGGCATCAACAAACGGCTGAATCGCGACGGCCGGGTGTACCAGGACCGTACGCACGTCTTCACGGCCTTCCAGGACCACGAGGCGACCGTGTACCGGGACGGCGCCGAGGGGCCGCGGGACTTCCACGCGCTCGACCACCCGTACGCCGGGCTCGTCATGGAGGTCGTCGATGCGGCCGAGGCCGGGCAGCGGGCCGGGCTCCTGCGCTGGCTGACCGCCGACCATCTGCCGAAGCGGCTGGCCGGGTCCCCGGCCGCGATGGCGACCGTCTTCCGGCCGACGCCGCTGCCCGGCGACCGGATGTCGTACGTGAAGCAGGTCGAGGGCGTCGACACCCGGCTCACCGTGCTGTGGTTCCTGGAGCGCGACCCGCGCGAGTGCTGGGCCGGGCACTTCGACGGGCTGGGCGCCGAGGTGGCCGCGGCCGGGCTCGGCGCGCGGGTGGAACTCGTCGCGCCCTTCATACCCACGGTCCCCGGCACGGACCGGTACGTGGACCGGCTCCGGTAGCGACGGCGGGTTCGGACAGCCAGGAGGGGCGGCGCCCCCGCGCGGCCGTGCCCCGCCGGGTGGTGCGATGCGGGCACGGCCGAGCCCCCTCGGCCGGGACGGCGGACCAGTCGAGAGGGCTCTCTGCGGTGGTGCGGATCGCTGCCGCGCGATGTTCGATCGTGCGGCCTTGATGGTGCGGATTACTGATATGCGAGTTGCTGTTGCGCGTTATCGCGGAATCGTGCTGCCGCGGTGGTGCTGGAGGACGGAACCCGTACTCAGAGGTCGTACGCGCCTTCGTCGACGGTGCCGAGGAAGGCGGACCAGGCCTCGGAGGTGAAGGTGAGAACGGGGCCCTGCGGGTCCTTGGAGTCGCGGACGTCGATGGACCGGGGCAGGGGGGTCGCCACCTCCACGCAGTTTCCGTTCACACCGGAGTAGGACGACTTCCGCCACATGGGCTGGGCGTTGTGCGACTGCTTCATGTTCACTCCGCGAAATTGCAGTTCAATGAGAAGCTGTCGCTTCTCGACGTGCAGATGACGCTACGCCGCAACATCGCTGGAGTGCAGAGGAGTTCACCCGACCGGATGGCATATGTCAGCCGGGTCTTCCATGCCCCGGAGGCAAGGGTGTACCGTACGGCCCTTCGCCCGCCGGGCCCCTCCGGAGCCCCTCAGAGCGCGTATTCCTTGATCACGTCCTGGATGAATTTCCGCGTCTCGTCCGCGTTCAGCGCCTGCGCCCGCAGGTGCTCGTACATCACGCCGTATTTCTGTACGTCCGAGTGCTTCTCCAGATAGAGGTCGCTCGTCACGCCCTCGATATAGACGGTGGTCGAGTCCGAGGGATCGTCGAATTCGAGGACGGAGAACGTGCCCGTCATGCCGGGGTGCGAGCCGACGGAGTACGGGAGGATCTGGAGCGTCACATGCGGCATGTGGCTCAATTCGATGAGCCGCTCCAACTGCTCGCGCATCGTCTGCCGGTCGCCGACGACGCGCCGCAGCGCCGACTCGTCCAGGACGGCCCAGAAGCGCAGCGGCTTCTCCTTCGCGTGCAGCCGGTCCTGGCGGCGCAGCCGCACGCCGACCCGGTTCTCGACGTCGTCCATCGATGCTTCGGGCCACATGCCGCGGATCACCGACTCCGCGTACTGCGGGGTCTGGAGCAGGCCGGGCACGATGAGCGACTCGTAGTTGCGCACCGAGATCGCGTCCGCCTCCAGGCCGATGTAGACGCTGTACGTGGGGGAGAGCGTGCCGAACGCGTGCCACCAGCCCTGCTGCCGGGACTCCTTGGCCATTTGCATCAGCGACTCGACCAGATGCTGGTCCTGGACCTCGTAGACCCCGCAGAGGTCCCGCACATCGCGCTGGCTGATGCTGCGGCGGCCGTTCTCCAGGCGGCTGATCTTCGACTGGGAGACCAGCAGACGGTCGGCGACCTCCTCCGCCGTCATGCCCTTCTCCTCGCGCAGCCTGCGCAGCTCCTGGCCCAACCGGCGTCGGCGGACGGTGGGATTGACACTGGACGCCACGGGGACGCACCTCCGGCTCCGTACTGCTGATATCTCCTGCTGCTGTTATCTCCTGCTCGGCAGCCTGCCACCATTCCCGGCCGCCGCGCTGGGAAATGGCCACACGGAGTGCGGATGCGGTATCCGCGCGTACGCATCCGTGCAGACGCGCGCGGGGTGGCGGGCGGCCGTCGTCCGGGGCGGCCGGCCCACCACCCCGCGCGCTGGATGAGGCTCCCGAACCGGGTCCCGGGGGACTGCGGTGCGGTCGGTGGAACGGATACTGCTGGATGCTGTCGGTCGTATCGGGTGCGGTCGTGTCAGACGCGGTCGTGTCAGACGCGGTCCTGTCAGATGTGGTCGTGACGGTGCTGTCTGTCGGGCTGTCAGTGCTGTCAGGTGCTGTCGGTACGGCTGTTATGGCTGTTACGGCTGGTGCGACTGATGCGGCCACTGTGGGCCTCTGCGGACCCAGCGGGACCTCAGGGACCTCAGCGGGCCCCGACGCGGGCCATGGCCCCGCGGTGCGCCGTCTGGAGGCCGACCCCGGCGGGTTCCGCCGCGGCCCGGCCGGCCGGCTGGCGCCCGGAGGCGCCGGGTGCGCCGCCGCCCGCGCCGCTCGTGGCCGGTGCGCGCCGCGGCTGGGCGGCGACCCCGTTCTGCACATCCATGACGGCGTGCGCCACGAGCCCGCCCATCGGGTCGTGCCGGATGAGGTCCCGGAGCCGGGAGCGCGACGAACGCCCCTCGTTCCCGGGGTAGAGGTGCTTGCCGAGACCGACCGCGTGGGCCAGCGCGGCGAGCGCCGCGGTCCGCGGGTCCGGCGGCACGCCGGTGCGGATCGCGCTGTCCAGCCGGGCCCTGATTTCCCGGCTTATGGCCGTCTCCGTCGCCTGATAGCGCGTCGTCGGCAGCACCCCGCACATCTGGCCCGCGACGGCATGGACCATGCCGCACCGCTCCAGATGCGTGAGATACGTCTGGCGGAGCCCCAGCCTGGGCCCGCCGATCCAGTGGACCGCGCGCACCGGGCTGCCGCGTCGGCGCAGCAGTTCGAGCGCGGAGTCCAAAGTCGGATCTCCTGTCGGCCGCGGCATCACCACGGCGATACGATCCCCGTCTGGGGCTATCCGTCCTGCCAGAGCCAGCTCTACTAGCTGGGCCCCGGCGAGGCCGAGGTCGAGCGACTGCGGCTGCGCCGTGGTACCCGTGGCCGGGTCCAAGGCGAGCAGCAGAAGCTCCTCCGGAATTGTTCTGCGGCTCCTGCCCATCCATGCCTCCCCGCGTGGATGAATGACAGGGTGACCCCTCTCACATTCATCTGTCGAGAGCGCGTGGTTGCTTCGGGAGGGAACCGGTAGGTATGTCGTTCTCGTCTAGCAGGGGGGCGACGCCCTCCGGCGGTGCGGCTGCACGAAGCTGCGGCGGCGACACAGGACACTGGTAGACATTCAACACGGTTGGCCCGCGGGACGTGGACGCGATCGGGCGTCGGGCGTCCCGCGAGGCATATCGCGAGGTACTTCGAGGAGGCATCGGTGGCGGGCGAGTCCCCCGACAGGTCGGAGCAGCGGAAGTCGTCGGGGGAGACCGATCCGGGCGCACGCGACCCGAGGGTCGCGGTGTTCCGGGCGTCGGACTCCGAGTCGGGTTCCGGGGCGGATTCCGGGATGGATTCCGGGACGGGGGCGAAAGCGGGGTCCACGGCTGACGCCGGGCCCGCGGCGGCCCAGGGGCCGGCCGGGGCGGGCGCGGACGAGGAGCACGGCACGGCTCCCGAGGAGCCGGGCGGGGCGCGCCCGGCGGCCGGGCGGGACGACGCGGCTGGAACCGGGCCCGCGTCCGAGGAGGCCGAGGGCGTTACGGGTGCAAAGCCCGCGGCGGCGGACGGTCCGTCGGGCCCGTCCCCGGATGCGGGCGCGTCCTCGGGTACGGGCGCGTTCTCGGGTACGGGCGCGTCCTCGGGCTCGTCGTCCGGCTCGGCCTCGGGCGGTTCCGCCGGGGCGGCATCCGGCGACGAGGCGGGCACAGCGGCTGACGCTGCGCCAGGCCGGGGCGAGGGCGCTCCGCCCCGTGACGCGCGGCTGCGCGCCGCCGTCGCGGCCTGGGTCGCCAGCGCGGGCGCCGAGGGCGAGGACCCCGAGCACCCCGAGCACCCCGAGCGGGCCGAGGGGCAGAAGGAAGAGGCCGGCAAGGGAGCGGCGGGCAAGGAAGAGGAAGGTTCCGCCGCCGACAAGGCCGAGAAGAAGGCCGAGAAGCAGGCTGAGCAGCAGACCGAGGGCTTCGACCGGCCGACGGCCGTGTTCAACACCCTGCGGTCCGACGAACCGGGCCGGCCGGACAAGCCGAAGGGCGACTCAGAAGGCTCTGAAGACCCCGAAGGCCCCAAGGGCGCCAAGGGCTCCGAGGAGACCGCGCCCAAGGACCGGCCGACGGCGACGCTGAGGCGGCCCCTCGACCGTACGACGACCACCCTCAAGACACTGGGCCCCGTGGGCGGCGCCAAGACCGACGCCCCCGAAGGCGGCGCCGGTACCAAAGACAATAAGGACAAGGGCAAGGGGAAGGACCAGGACAGCGCCGCGCCGGCCGCGTCCGGAACCGCGCCCACGCCCGCGGCCGAGTCCGACTCCGAGCGCACGAGCCAGTTCGTACCGCTGAGGTCCGCGGACGCGCCGCCCGTGAAGCCCGCGCAGGCCAAGCCCGTACCGCCCGTGCCCGCGTCCGTACCGCCGCAGCCCGCCGCGGCCCAGGCCGCCCCCGCCCAGCCGCAGGCCGGAGCCGGTCAGGCCGGTGCCGCCCAGGCCGGGGCGGGGCAGACGATGCCGCCGTCCGAGCGGACGACGCAGCAGCCGCTGCCGCCCGGCGAGGCCCCGGGCGGCGGTCAGCAGATGCCGCTGGACCTGCTGGCGCAGCTCACGAACACGCCGCCGCCGCCGGAGACGCCGGTGCGCACCGTGGTGCGGCGGTTCAAGATCTGGACGCCGCTGGTCATCCTGCTGCTCATCGTCTTCTGCGTGGTCCAGGAGGTGCGCCCGCTGCCGGACCCGACGCTGAGCCTCGGGGCGAAGAAGGCGTATACGTTCGGCGGCGAGAAGTTCCAGATGCCGTGGCCCGACCAGGGGCAGGCCGCCGCGAAGGTGGTGGGCGTGGGCGACATCGGCACGTTCGGCCCGCAGAAGCCGGTGCCGACGGCGAGCGTCGCCAAGGCCATGACGGCGCATCTGATCCTCCGGGACCACCCCCTCAAGAAGGGGGCGAAGGGCCCGAAGATCACGATCGACGCGCAGGCGGAGAAGGAGGGCAAGTCCCAGGACGAGTCCGTGGAGCCGGTGAAGCAGGGCGAGCAGTACACCGAGTACCAGATGCTCCAGATGCTGCTGATCCCCTCGGCCAACAACGTCGCCCGGAAGCTGGCCCGCTGGGACGCGCAGTCGGAGGAGGCGTTCGTCAAGAAGATGAACGACGAGGCCAAGCGCCTCGGCATGACGAACACGACGTACACCGACCCGAGCGGTTTCAACTCCTCGACCAAGAGCACCGCGGTCGACCAGACGAAGCTGGCCGAGGAGGCCATGAAGGCCCCGATCTTCCGTGAGATCGTCGGCACGCCCAACGTCCAGAACGACCCCCAGTTGCCGCGCAAGCTCTACAACAACAACCAGTTGCTGATGGACTACGGCACGCTGGGCATCAAGACCGGCTCCAGCTCCCCGGCCGGCGGCGCGCTGATGTGGGCGGCCAAGCGGACGATCGACGGCAAGGAGCGGCTGATCGTCGGGGCCACGATGGACCAGCACGCGCCGGGCAAGCTCCAGAACAGCCTGGACCTCGTGCTGGCCAGGACCAAGCCGATGATCAAGGCGGTGCAGGACGCGCTGACCTCGACCGTCATGGTCAAGAAGGGCGATGTCGTCGGCACCGTTGACGACGGCCTCGGCGGCAAGACGCCCGTCGTGGCGACCAAGGACCTGAAGGGTGTCGGCTGGCCCGGCCTCGACGCCAAGCTCGCGCTGGACAACGGCGGCAAGGCCGTGCCGCACTCGGCGAAGGCCGGGACGGTCGTCGGCGAGCTGACGGTCGGTACGGGCCCCAGCGAGCAGAAGGTGCCGGTGGCCCTCCAGAAGGACCTGGCGGAGCCGTCGTTCGGCGCGAAGCTGACGCGGTTCTCCTGAGCGGACGGTCCGGCCGGGCCCGCGGCTCCGCCGGGCGGGGGCGGGCCGCGCCGGTCGGATCGCGCGGGTCCGGGCACGCGGCGCGGCGGCGGCCCTGCTCCTGGGAGCGGGGCCGCGGTCCTGTACGGTCGCGACGGCTGTACGGTGCCACCCGCCGTACCGCCTACTACCGCTGCGAACCGGGACAGCGTGAAGATGGGGGAGACCTCCGGGGAGACGGGAAGTGCAGCAGTGACCACCGTGGGGCCGAGGCGGCCGGACAGCGCCGGCGATCCGCACGACGACCCGCACGACGACGCGCAGGGCCGGCCGGACCCGGCCGAGCGGCCGGGCAGCGCGGAGCGGCCGGGCAGCGCGGAGCGGCCAGAGCGGCTGGAACGGGCGGACCAGCGACAGCAACCTGACCAGGCGGACCGGTCAGAGCAGCCACGCCAGCCTGACCAGGCGGACCGGTCGGACCAGCCGGACGGCGCCCCGTCGGCCCCGTCCGCGGCCGCGGCGGGTGGCCGCTGGGCCGCCGTGGGGCGGTTCGTGGTACGTCCCGTCCCCGCTTCCCTGATCGCCGCCGGGCTGCTGCACCTGCTGTGGGTGTGGCTCTTCGCGAACAGCGGCGGCGACCTGGCCGCGCAGGACGCGTGGGCGGAGTTCGTCGGGCGGTATCCGGCGTCCGCGTACAACCTCGCCTGGTACGGGGGCATGCACCCCGTCTCGTACAGCGTGATCTCGCCGTACTTGATGCACATGCTCGGCGTGCGCACCACGATCATGATCGCGGGCACGGTCTCGGCCGGGCTGATGGCGCTGCTGCTGGTGCGCAGCCGCGCGGTGCGCCGGCCGCTGTGGCCCGCCCTGTACGGGACGTTCGCGCTGATCTGCAACGCGATCTCGGGCCGGGTCACATACGGGCTCGGCGTGATGTTCGGGCTGGCGGCGGTCGCGGTGATCTTCGCGTGGCCGACGCGGTGGCGCTCCGAGCAGTGGGAGCACAAGTGGGCGCGGGCCGCGCTCGCGGGCCTGCTGGCGGCGCTGGCCACGGCGTCGAGCCCGGTGGCCGGGCTGTACGTCGGGATCGTGGCGGCGGCGCTGTGGCTCGGCAAGCGCCGGCCGGCGGCGTACGCGCTGGGGCTGCCCCCGGTGGCGGTGGTCGCGCTGTCCGCGTGGCTGTTCCCGTTCTCCGGGCAGCAGCCGATGTCGTTCGGGTCGGCGGTCCTGCCGCTGCTGACCGGCGTCTTCGGGTTCGTCTTCGTGCCGAGGCAGTGGCGCACGGTGCGCATGACGTCGGCGCTGTACGTCCTCGGGGTGCTGCTGGTCTGGCTGATCCCCTCGCAGATCGGCACCAACATCTCCCGGCTCGGGATGATCTTCAGCGGGGTGCTGCTGGTCGCGGTGTGGACCGGGACCGAGCGGCCGCCCGCTCGCGAGCTGGTGCGCACGGGCCGGGGCCGCAAGTGGACGGCGATGATCCTGGCGCTGGTGACGGTGACGTCCTGGCAGCTCTCCAACTCGATCAGCGACGCGATCCACACGACGCCCGCCGCGTCCTGGGCGCGTGCGCTGGCGCCGCTGGTGGACCGGTTGCAGAAGGTCGACGCCGCGCGCGGCCGGGTCGAGGTCGTGCCCGCCCGCAGCCACCGGGAGGCGTCCGCGCTCGCCCCGTACGTGAATCTGGCGCGCGGCTGGAACCGGCAGGCGGACCGCAAGCGCAACCCCCTCTTCTACGAGGAGGACATGCTGAACTCGGCCAGCTACCGCGAGTGGCTGCGCCGCTGGGCGGTGCACTACGTGGTGCTGCCGACCGGCGAGCCGGACAACGCGGCCGAGGACGAGGCGAAGCTCGTCGCCGAGGGCCAGCCGTATCTGCGCCAGGTGTGGTCGAACCCCGACTGGAGGCTGTACGAGGTGAAGGAGCCGACGCCGCTCGCCGATCCGCCGGCGGTCGTGCGGCGCGCCGACGCGGGCGAGCTGACGATCACGGTGCGGGCCGCGGGGCCGGTGCGCATCCGCATCCCGTACTCGCCGTGGCTGGGCCTCGTCGACGAGGACGGCAAGGCCGTCGAGCCGCCGGAGGAGGGCAAGGATCACGAGCCGCCCGTCAACGTCAACGGCTGTCTGACGAAACAGGTTCAGATCCCCACGGACAAGCGGGAGCCGAAGGACGCGTGGACGGTGCTGCACGCGCCGCACGCCGGTACGTACCGCATCGCCGCCCCGTACAAGTTCCCGCGCGGGACGATGTGCCCGGAGAACATGCCGCTTCCGTAGCCGGTGGCCCGTAGCCGCCCGGCGCGGCCCGCCCCGGCTCCGGCAGCGGTGGCCGCCCGGCGCGGCCCGCCCCTGCTCGCGCAACCCTGCCCCCGTCGCCCCGTCGCCCCGTCGCCCCCGTCGTCGCCGGGTCATCCGCAGACGCGCGGCGGCCAGGGCGCGCCGCGCACCCGCTCCCGCACCTGGTCGACCTCGCGGAGCAGGGCGTCCAGGTCCTGCCCCGGGTCGCTGAGGAATTTCAGGACCGCCCGCTGGAAGGCGGTGCGCAGCGGCGGCGGCATGGAGTCGGAGGCGTCCAGGCAGCGGGCGCCGGGGGTGTGCAGCGCCGCGGCGGCGCGCCGGGAGACCGCGTCGGGGTAGCGCGCGGAGCGCGGCGGCGCCTTGTCGACGAAGAACGGCGGCAGGGCGCCCTCGGGCGGGTCGGCCGTCCACGCCGTACGGGCCCGGTCGGACGCGAGGTAGCGCATCAGCCGCTCGGCCTGCGCGGTGGCGTGGAACATCGCGGCGAAGTCGGCGGAGACCTCGTGCGCGGTGGAGCGGCGGTCCGCGCCCGGCAGGACCCGGGCGGAGTCGGCGAAGTCCGCCTTCAGGCCGGGCGGGTAGGAGCCGCGGGCGAAGGTGCCCTGGTGCTCCATGGCGCACTGCGGGGAGGGCCCGGCCATGCGGGCCCCCGCGCCGGCGAAGCCGCGGTTCAGCGCGGATTTCGCGGGCCCGGCGCCGAAGATGCCGCCGAACGCCTTCCACGCGCCGGCGACCTCGGGCGAGGTCCACGGCAGCTCGCCGGCCGCCCACTTCTCGTACACGCCCCGGCCGCGCCGCTGGAGCAGGAGGTCCTCGATCCAGTCGGTGCCGGGCCAGCCGGACGCCGCGCCGTCGCCCATGCCCGCGCACCACTGACGGCCGTCGCGGGCGAGGGCGGCCAGTTCGCCGGGCCGGTGGCGCGCGGGGTCGTACCAGACGACGCTCTTGAGGTCGGCCTTCACCGGGAACGCGTAGGTGTGGCCGTCGAACGCCGGGGTCCACAGCGGGTCGAAGGCGTCCCACTGCGCGCGGCCCAGCACGCCGTCGAGGCTTTTCAGGGCCTTCTTGCGGACGGCGTAGTCGGCGACCTCGCCGGCGCTCGGCAGGATCGCGATGTCGGGCGAGGTGCCCGCGCCGACCTCGGAGAGCAGCACCTCGCGCAGGGCCGTGGTGCCCTGGTAGTCGACGTTGATGCCGGTCGCGGCGGTGAAGTCGGCCAGTACCCGCCGGAACGCCTCGCCCTCGGCGCCGGTCCAGGTGGCGAGGACGGTGACGCCGCCCGCGGCGCGGGAGCGCGCGTCGCCCGCGCCGACGGCGCACACGATCAGCAGCCACAGGGCGAGTACGGCGGCGGTGACCGTACGGGGCCGGGGCGCGGCGGTCATCGGGGCTGGAACCGGTACTCGTCGATGCGGGGCTGGAGCCCGGCGAGTACCAGCGCCGCCAGCACCGTGCCGCCCAGCGGGATCAGGCCGACGACGCCCGCGCGCCAGTGGGTGTCCTGCATGGTGTCGCGCACCTCCGGGAGGACTTGAGGGGTCGCGGGGCCCGATGCCCCGGCGGCCAGGAGCGTGCGGGCCGACTCCAGCCGATCCTGGATCTGGCCGGTGAACACCGCCAGCGGCAGCAGGAGGGCCAGGAGCGCCGTCGCGGCGGCGAGGAACGGGTTGACCAGCCGCCGGAAGCGCCTGCGCACGAAGCGCTGGGTGTCCACGAGCAGCCGGCCGAGGGCGGCGAAGAGCGCGCCGGCCACGATCCAGGCCAGCCACAGCACCCAGCCGAAGGACACCTGCCGGTCCAGCACGCCCGACTGCCGCCGCTGGAGCTGGTCGAGGCGGTCGAGGATGCCGCTGTCGCCGCCGGACCGCAGCATGGCGCCCGCGTAGCCGAGGTAGGCGTCGCGCAGCGTCGGATTGCCGCGGTTGACGTACGCCTGCTGGACGAGGTCGGCGTAGGAGGAGACCAGGCCGGTGGCGGTGCGCAGGTTCTGGCGGCCGGAGTCGCCGGCGACGGTGCCCTTGACGGCCTGGGCGAGGTTCTGGTTGGCGGTGGACAGCGCGCTGCGGTAGTCCTCGCCGGGGCCCTCGATGTCGGCGGTGCCGTGGCCGAGGCCCTGCCGGGCGCTGTCGTAGGACTGGGCGAGGGCGTCCCGTACCGAGGCGATCTGCACGATGGCGGGGGCGGTGGCGCCGGTCACGGCGCCGGCGTTGCGGCTGACGCCGTAGTAGGCGGCGAGCAGCGCGGCGAAGGCGAACGCGGTCAGCGCCAGCAGGGCGGTCAGCCGGCGGACGAGGAAGGCGCGGGTGCCGCTCACGCGGGCGGCCCGGCGCGCAGCGGGCTGTTGCACTCCTCGCAGTACGCCGCGTCGCCGGGGTTGACGCGCCCGCACGCGGCGCAGACGAGGTCCGGCGGCGGGTCCGCGGGCCGCTCCTGGGCCGGCTCGTCCTCGCCGCCGGGCGGGCGGCGGCTCTCGTCGTTGATGACGAGGATGGAGCTGAGGTCGATGGCCTGGAAGTCGTCGCGCAGCTCCACGACGCCGGCGGGCGCGTCGACGATCCGTACGAGCCGGGCCAGCCGCGCCAGCACCCGCCCGTCGCCGGTGGTGTGGGCGAGCCCGGCCGCCCGGCCCCACAGCCGCCGGGCCTTCTCGCGGTCGCCCCGGTCGTACGCCGCGCACCCCTCGGCGACCGCGTCGGCCAGCTCGGCCTGGGCGTCGTAGTGCGCGAGGCTGGGGTCGGCGGAGAGGAAGGGCGGCGGGTCCTTCGTCCAGCGGACCAGGACGGAGGCGGGTTCGGGCGCCGGGGGCGCGGCCTCTCCGGTGGGCTCCAGCTCGACGGCGGCGAGCTCCACGTCCTGGTCCACCGGGTCGCCGTCCGGGTCCGCGGTCAGGCACACGTGGTACTCGCGGACCTCGTCGCCCCAGGCGGCGGCGGAGTACGACCAGGTCCGCCCGTCCCCGACCCCGTCTCCGTACCCGCCCTGCCCGGTGAGGTCGGCGCGGGTGGGGTGGACCTGCCGGACGAACCGCAGCTCGCTGCCGGCCCGGTGCCGGACGACGAGCCGCACCTGGGCGAGGGACTTGGCCATCGCGCTGCTCACCAGCGCCCGGAACTCCGCCTCCAGGTCGGAGTCGTCGCGCACCGCGTCGGCCCGGCCGTGCAGCCCGGCGGCGATCCGCCGCAGCTCGGCCTGGTCCCAGTCCTCGCCGATGCCGCGCGCGTCGCAGATGAAGCGGCCGGCGCAGTCGGCCAGCACCTCGTCCAGCCGGCCGGGCGGGTCGTGCTCGTTCTTGCCGTCGGTCAGCAGCAGGGTGTGCCGGATCGGGACGCGGTGCGCGGCGTGCAGCTCGCCCGCGCGCGCCAGCCAGGTGGCCATCGCGGTGCCGCCGGTGGCGTCGAGCCGGTACGCGGCCCGGACCGCCCGCTCCTTGGAGTCGGGCCCGGCGACGGCGAGTTCACCGCCGGAGGGGAACGCGACGCGGGCCTGCTCGGTGCCCTCGACGATGGCGAAGCGGGTGCCGTCGCGGAGCAGGCGGACGGCCGCGGCGGTGGCCCGCCGGGCGGCGGCGATCTTCGTCGGGGGCCAGCTCATGGACGACGAGCAGTCGATGACGATGACCTCGCTGGCCTCGGTGTGCGCCGCCGCCGGGCCCAGCCCCCGGGCGGCGACCGTCACGATGGCGTGCATCTCGCCGCGGCCCGCCGCGGCCGGCAGGTACTTGTTCTGGTGCACCCGCACCGTGATCTCGCTCATCTGGTCCCCGTGTCGTGCGGTCAGGCCCTCGTCAGCGGGCGGATGGAGTTGGCACGGTCCACGAGGGCCCCGTGCTCGTCGGCGGTACGGGCCTGCCGCTGGGCGATGCGCCGCAGCGAGGCTTCGAGCAGGGCGCGCAGCGCCGCCTCCGGGTCCGGGCGGGCCTGCGCCGTCCGGCGGCGGCCGCGCCGGGGGCGCCGGCGGGGGCGCGGCGGCGCGAAGCGCGGGGCGGCGAACAGCGGCGCGGCGAAGCCCCGGGCGGCGGCCCGCACCTCGTCGGCGGAGTGCGTACGGGCCCAGTCCAGCGCGGTCTGGAGCACCTCCGCGTTGAGCCGGTCGCGGGCCTCCCCGGAGGGCTGCCCGTCGTCGAGGTCGAGGCGCGGCAGCCGGCGCACCGCGTCCTGGAAGTCCTCGACGGACGGCAGCCGGTACGGGGCCGGGCCCAGCCGCCCGGCACGGATGCGTACCGCCGCGAGCTGCGCGGCGTCGTAGTGGCGCGAGACCATCGGCACCCCGTCCAGGACCCGCACGGCCGCGTCCCGGTCGCCGGCCGCCAGCCGCAGCCGCGCCAGCCCGAACGCGGCGCTGCCCTGCGACCGGTTGCGCTGCCACACGGCCTGGTAGAACCACTCGGCCGAGGCCAGGTTCCCCAGCCGCTCCGAGCAGTAGCCGAGCGCGAGCTTCGGCGCGTACTCGCCCGGCAGTACCCGGTAGACGCGTCCGAACTGCCGCGCCGCGACCTCCACTTGGCCGCGCGCCAGCAGCAGCAGCGCGCGGTGCCAGCTCAGCCGCCAGTCGTAGGGGGCGTCGCCGGCGCCGATGACGCGGCGCGCCTTCGCCAGCCGCCGGGCCGCCAGGGGCAGCCGGCCGAGCGCCAGGTGCGCCCGGCACTGTCGGAACTGGATCTCGGGGGACTCCGGCTCGTACCGGGAGGCGTCGAGCTGCTCGATGAGGCGGCGCGGCCCCGCGTCCGTCGGGGTGATCAGCAGCGGGGTGCCGGGGTCCTTCGGGTCGGGGAACGGCACGGGCAGACCGGGCACCACCCGGTCGGGGTCCGGCAGCCCGTGTCCGAGCGGCCGCGGCGCGAGGGCGGCGGGGCCGCCGCCGGCGGGCGCGGCGTCGAGCCAGTGCTCCAGCGGCGGGATGCGGCCCAGCGAGGCGTCGAGGAGCGCGGCGGTGGGGGCGAACAGCGTGGACGGCTCGGGGTGCTCCTCCTCCAGCCGCAGCGAACGCGTCTCCCGCAGGATGCCGCGCAACTGCTCCGCCATCTCGCGGGCGGAGGCGAAGCGCTGCCGCGGGTCGGGGGCGGTGGCGCGGGCGATGGCGTGCTCGTAGGAGGTGGCGGCGAGGCCGGGCGGCTGCTGCTCGGGCCGCTCCGCCCGCAGCGAGAGGTCTTTGAGGGTGCGGCCGACGCTGTAGATGTCGGAGCGCGCGCCGAGCCCCGCGAAGCCGTGCCGCTCGACCTCGGGCGGCGCGTAATGGGGGGTGATGACGGGGCGGCCGCCCTCCTTCGGTTCGCCGAGCCGGTACATCGCCCCCAGATCGATGATCTTGATCTTCCCCTCGTGGTGCATCACGTTGCCCGGCTTCATGTCGCAGTACACGAGCCGCTCGCCGTGCAGATACTCCAGGGCGTCCAGGATCAGGCAGCCGTACGTGAGGATGTGCTCGTACAGCCGGGGCCCGTCGTACGGCGGCTCGGCGTGCGCGATGAACTCCTTGATCTGGGCGAGCGTCGTGCCGCCCACGAACTCCATGACGATGTAGCCCGTCACCTGGCGGCTGTTGCGGGCCGGGTGCGTCACGTAGTTGATGATGCGGACGATGTTGGGGTGGTCGAGCGTGCGCAGATGGCGCCGCTCCTCCAGCGCCATCTCCAGCGACGCCCGGTCCTCCGTGTTGATCAGACCCTTGATCGCCACGGGCCGGTCGTCGAGCTTGGTGTCCTCGGCGAGATACACCCAGCCCATCCCGCCGAACGCGATACAGCCCACCACGCGGTACTGGTCGCCCAGCAGATCGCCGGGGCCGAGCTGCGGGGCGAAGTCGAAGGGATGGCGGCAGTTGCGGCAGAACCCCGAGGTCAGCGCGGGCTGCCCGGCGTACGGCGCGCCGACCACGTGGCCGCAGCCCTCGTTCGCGCAGACCTGGCCCCGCGAGGGCGGCCGGGGATCGTCGAGGACGAGGCTGTCGCGGGAGAGCAGATCGACGTACGGCAGCTCCAGCAGCCCCCCGCCCGCCTCCCGCACCGCGAAGAGCCGCGCCGTACGCTGCCGGGCCCGCGCGGCCGTACGGGTGGTCGCCGTCTCGATGAGGTCGGCGGTGGCGCCGCCCCCGGGGCCGGTCCCGGGGACGGCGGGAGGGGACGGCTGCGACGGGGCGAGAGGGGTGTGAGGGACGGTGGGGGGCTGCAGGGGCTGCCGCCCGCAGTCGGAGCAGAACCCGTTGGGCTTGATACGGCCGGGGCAGGGGGGCCGGTCGCAAGGGGGGCCGGCGGGGGAGGGGGCGGCGGGCGTCATGAGGTGCCTTCTCGGGGCGTGTCGGGGGGCTGGGCAGGGGCCTCCGCCTCCGCTTCCGCCTCCGGCGGCCGGCCGTGTTCGCCGTACGCGTCGTACTCGCCGTGCTCGCCGTACGCGTCGTACTCGCCGTACTCGCCGTGCTCGGCGCGGCTGACGGCTCGCGCGAAGGCGTATACGGCCTCCTCGGCGGCGCCCAGGCCGAACGGCCTGGCGTCGAGGGCCTGCCGGGCCGCGCGCCGCAGCCGCACCATGTCCTCCCGCTCGGCGGGCCCCAGCGCCCCCAGCTTCGCGACGGCGGCGCTGAGCAGCCCCTCCAGGTCGCCGCGCGCGAGCTCCAGCTCCGTCGCGGCCCGTACCCGCTCCGCCGCCGCCCGCCGCTCCGCCTCGGCCCGCGCCAGCACGGCGGTCACCGCGCGCTCGAAGGCGGCGAGCTTCGGCAGCACGCGGTAGCTGCGCAGCTCGGGGTCGGCGCGCAGCAGACTCCGGGTGAGGTGCAGATCGCCCGCGTGGCTCCGGGCCTCCTCACCGGCCGACCGCACCCGCTCGACCTGCTCGCCCAACCGCGTCAGCCAGGCGTCCACGCGCTCCGGGTCGGGCCGGAACAGCTCCTCGGCGAGGGCCAGTCCGGGGGCGCGGGGGTCGTGGAAGACGAGCAGTAGTTTCCCGCCGCGGGAGGCGAGGAGGTCGAGGGTGCGCAGCAGCCCGTCCGGGTCCGGCGCCCGGTCGACGCCGACGGCCACGATGGTGAGGGGGACCGTGCCCGTACGGATGAGGTCGGCGGGCGACGCGCCGTCGTGCGTCCTCAGCTCCATGCGGTCCGCGACCAGCCGGGCGAGTTCGGGCGCGGTCCAGTCCTGCGCGACGATGGCCAGGTCCACGCTGCCGACCGGCGGCACGGTGCCCCGCGGATGCCGGGTCACGCGCGGCAGCGAATGCCCCCCGGACAGCTCGCGGCCGGCGAGGGTCACGGCGCGGCGGAGCGTCTCGTACTTCTCCGGCTCCTCGTCGGTGATGACTAGGGACTCGACGTCCTTGAAGAAGCCGTCACCGCCGACGCCGCCGGTGCGGGCGCCGTGGCCGGTGGCGTCGAAGCCGTTTTGTACGGGCGCGTGGTCGCCGTCGCGTACGGGCGCGCGCCCACCGTCCCGTACGGGCGCGTGGCCGCCGTTCCGTACGGGCGCGGCCCCGCCGCCCGGCAGCCCGAGGCTGCCGCGCCGGAGCCAGCGGGTGAGGCGGCGGGCGAGCCGCACGTCCTGCGCGCCGTTGGCCAGTTCGGAGACCAGCCGCCGGTCGATGCTCTGCCTGCCGTGCACCCACTGGGCGACGACGGGGAGGTGGTACAGGATCGTCTCGGTCGGGATCATGTACGAGAGGGAGCGGCGCTGCCCGGTGGGCACGGCGTCCGCCGGATCGTCGTAGCGGCTCACCACCATGCCGATGACGTGCCCGGTGTCGCTCACCTCCACCGCCGCGCCGCTGAACCCGCGCCGGACCGTGTCCGCCGGGGTGTCCGGCGTCATCTGCACCCACTCGGACCGCGGCCCCGCCGGCCCGTCGAGGGTGGCGCGGAAGAGCATGCCGTTCTCGTTCGAGCCGGGGAAGCCGTACATGTTGACGGGCCGCCGCCAGGTCGGCGGCAGCCGGTGCAGGGAGGTGGCGTACTCGGGCGGCTGCGGGACGTCGAGCTTCAGCAGCGCCACATCGGCGCAGAGATCGGCCTGTTGCGGCTTCCAGCCGTCCTCGGCCACCCGGGCGGACACCGGCCGCGCGTCGCGCGCCGCCGCCAGTTCGACGGCCACCTCGGCGCTCGGGTCCGGCCGCCCGTGCTGGTCGGCGATGACGTGCGCGCAGGTCAGCACGGTGTCGGTGTCCAGCAGAATCCCCGCGCCCAGGACGGCGCCGGATCTTCGACCACGGATGCGTACCCGCCAAAGACCGCTGTGCGGAAGGAGGTTGGCGGGGTGTCCCAAGTCCGCCCCCATGTGACGACAGCATACGCGCGCCGGTGCCCCACAGGCGCGGTCCGACTCGTGGGGAGCTTGACGGGGCGTCGGGACGCGGGGGCGGCGGGGGCGTCGCGCGGGCCAGCGGGCCTCAGGCGTGCGGGCCGAGGACGACCCCTCGCCCGGCGTAGAAGCGGCCGAGCGCGTCCCATGGGACGCGGGCGAACTCCTGCGAAGCGCCCGGGAATCCGGACGGATTGTGGATGAGCAGATGGCCGTCGTCCGCCCCCACCGCGAGCACCAGATGCCCGCCGCGCGTCGCCGGCGGCGCGCCGCCCGGCGTCCGGATGGAGGGGTGCACGGAGAGCATGGCGAGCCGCCCCGCCGCCAGCTCGGCGCGGACCTCCGCCGCGGTCAGCTCCGGGCGCGACTCGGCGAACAGCCCCCAGCGCCGCCGGGCGTAGGCGGCGAACGGCGCGTAGATCAGCCCGTCCACCCGGTCCGCGTGCCGCACGTACGCACCGGCCTCCCGGCACTCCTCGGCGAGCACGACGGACGGCGGCGCACCGCCGCGCCAGTGGTCGAGCGCCATCCGCAGACACGCCATCCCGCACATCCGCCAGGACCAGAACCCGTACTCCTCGGCGGTGACCGCCCCGGACTTCTGCCACAGCGGGTCCTCCGCGGCCCGCATGTCGCCCGCGATGATCGCCGGTACGAGACCGGGGGACTCCCACTGGGCGTAGTAGGGGACGGGGTGACGTATGGCGCGGGGCGCCTCGACGGCTGTCATGCCCCCAGTCTCGCCGACGCCGGCCCGGGCCGACGGGCGCCGGACACGACGGCCCGGCCGCCGAGCCGGTGTGCGGGGCCGGCCCGTTCCCACGGCGAACAGCCCGCGCTTCCGGCGCGGACGCCGGGGGGCTCGCGTTCTCGTGGTGGATGGCCGGGGTGTTCCCATGGTGAACATCTCGCGCTTCCGCTGCGGACGCCGGGGCGGCTCGCGTTCTCGTGGCGGGCGGCCGGGGTGTTCCCACGGTGAACAGCCCGCGCTCGCGCGGCGGACAACGGCGGCGGCTCGCGTCGCGCTCCCGGCGCGGGTGACGCGTGCGTGTGGGCTCGCAGTGGTGCGCCGGGCACCGGGCTCGGTCTCCCGCCGTAAAAAAGTGGTCGTCACACGTTCCGCGATCGGCCAGAATGTAGTGCTCTGCCGGACTTCGACGCGCGTGCCGCCGGCCCGGGCGGCCACTTCGGCCTGCCCCGCCGACAGCCGCGCGCAGCGCAGGTGGCGGCGCCCGGTGCCGTGGGTCGGCGCGGGGGTTCGGGGCTGTCCCCGGGAGCGTGGCGCATCCACGAGAGGCCCTTCGCTGAGCACGCACCAGAGCACGGACGACACGATCCACTGGACCGACCGGGACGAGACGCGGCGCGCGGCCCGCTGGCGTTCCGAGAGCGCCGCGCCGCCGCCCGCCCGGATACGGCTCGCGGACGACCGTATGACGGCCGACGAGGCGTACCGGCTCGCCTGCGAGGGCACCGCGCTCCTGTGGCACGGCGACTTCCAGGGCGCCCGGCAACTGCTGTCCGCGATGGCCCGGCGCGTCGACCGCGGCCCGCGCCGCAGGCGCTCGGCGCGCCCGCCCGCCGCCACCCCCGCCGAGGCGTTCCACCGGCACCGCCAGGCACAGCAGCGGCGCGCCCGCGTCCTCGGCATGCTGCTCGTGCCGATCGACGCCGACCACACGATCGCGCTGCGGCGCGCGCCGGACGTACGGGAGGCGTGCGCGCAGGCGTACGGCCCGCCGGACGGGCCCAGCGTCGCGTCGCTGCGGGAGGTGCTGGGGCTGATCGGCGCGTACGAGTGGCGGCGCGGCGGCGTCCCCGTACCGGCGCTGGGCGGCGACCGCGTGCATCCGCACTACGGGGTGTTCTCGCCGGTCAGGGGCGAGTACGTGGACCTGGTCGCCGACGCCGCGCTGCCCGGGGACACCGCCCTCGCGTACGACATCGGCACGGGTACGGGCGTGCTCGCCGCGCTGCTGGCCCGGCGGGGCGTACGGCGCGTGGTGGCCACCGACCTCGATCCGCGGGCGCTGGCCTGCGCGCGCGAGAACGCCGAGCGGCTGCGGGTCGCCGACCGCGTCGAGGTCATACGCGCCGACCTGTTCCCGCCGGGCCCGGCCCAACTGATCGTCTGCAACCCGCCCTGGGTCCCGGCCCGCCCCACCTCGCCCGTGGAGCACGCCGTCTACGACCCGGACAGCCGCATGCTCCGGGGCTTCCTCGACGGCCTCGCCGCCCACCTCTCGCCCGGCGGCGAAGGCTGGCTCATCCTCTCCGACCTGGCCGAACACCTCGGCCTGCGCACCCGCGCGGAACTGCTGGCCGCCATCGAGGGCGCGGGCCTGCGCGTGGTCGACCGTACGGGCGTGAAGCCCCGCCACCACCGCGCCACGGACCCCGACGACCCCCTCCACGAGGCGCGCGCGGCGGAGGTCACGTCCTTGTGGCGCCTGGCGGCCCGGGAGAGCTGACACCGGGCCCGGCCCCCGGCCCCGGCAGGCAGGCGGAGGGCCCGGGGCCCGGCCCGTAAGAAGCCCCGACAGGCTTCGAGCCCGGCCAGTGACGCCCAGCCCGGCTCAGAAGCCCGGGTCGTACGGCTCGTCGAAGTCCGGTTCGTCGGCGTCGGTGGGCCAGCCCGGCTCGACGGGCTGGTCGCGGCGGGCGGCTGGGACCGCCCCCGCGGCCGGGACGGCGGGCCGGGCGGCCGCGGCGGGGGGAGCGTCGCCGGCGGGCACCGCGGCGGCGCCGGGCTCCGCGGGGGCGCCGGGCTCCGCGGGAGCCGTCTCGGGCGGCTCCGCCCCGCCCGCCCTCTCGGCCAGCAGGTCCAGGATCTGCTGCCCGTACTTGGCGAGCTTGTTCTCGCCGACGCCGTTGACCGAGCCGAGCGCGGCCAGCGAGGCCGGGGCGGCGGTGGCGATCTCGCGGAGCGTGGCGTCGTGGAAGATCACATACGCGGGGACGCCCTGTTCCTTGGCGGTGGCGCCGCGCCAGGCGCGCAGGGCCTCGAAGACCGGGACGGCGGCCTCCGGCAGGTCGACGGGGGCGCGCTTGGCGGAGGCCGCGCCCTTGGCGGCCTTGGCGGCCTTGCCGGGCTTGGCTGCGGGCTTGGGCTCGCGCCGCAGCATCACCTGACGCCGGCCGCCGAGGACCTCGGAGCTGTCGGGGGTGAGCACGAGGGTGCCGTAGTCGCCCTCGACGGTGAGCAGGCCCTGCGCCAGCAACTGGCGCACCACGCCGTGCCACTCGGGCCCGCTCAGCTCGGAGCCGATGCCGAAGACGGACAGCGCGTCATGGTCGTGCTGGATGACCTTGGCGGTCTTCTTGCCGGTCAGGATGTCCACGATGTGGCCGGCGCCGAATTTCTGGCGGCGCTCGCGGTCCAGCCGGACGACCGCGGAGAGCACCTTCTGGGCGGGCACGGTCCCGTCCCAGGACTCGGGCGGCGACAGACACGTGTCGCAGTTGCCGCACGCGGTGCTCTGCTGCCCGAAGTAGGCCAGGAGCTGGACCCGGCGGCACTCGACCGTCTCGCAGAGCGCGAGCATGGCGTCGAGGTGGGCGGCGAGCCGGCGGCGGTGGGCCTGGTCGCCCTCGGAGGTGTCGATCATCCGGCGCTGCTGCACGACGTCCTGGAGCCCGTAGGCGAGCCAGGCGGTGGAGGGCAGGCCGTCGCGCCCGGCGCGGCCGGTCTCCTGGTAGTAGCCCTCGACGGACTTGGGCAGGTCGAGGTGGGCGACGAAGCGGACGTCCGGCTTGTCGATGCCCATGCCGAAGGCGATCGTGGCGACCATGACCACGCCGTCCTCGCGCAGGAAGCGGGACTGGTGCTCGGCGCGCACCCGGGCGTCGAGCCCCGCGTGGTACGGCAGGGCCTGGATGCCCTCCTCGACGAGGAAGGCGGCGGTCTTCTCCACGGAGGACCGCGACAGGCAGTAGACGATGCCGGCCTCGCCGGGGTGCTCGGTGCGCAGGAGGTCGAGCAACTGGCGCTTGGGGGCGTTCTTCGGCGCGACGCGGTACTGGATGTTGGGGCGGTCGAAGCTGGCCACGAAGTGCCGCGCGCCGTCCAGCTTCAGCCGGGCGGCGATCTCGCGGTGGGTGGCCTCGGTCGCCGTGGCGGTCAGCGCGATGCGCGGCACCTCGGGCCAGCGCTCGTGCAGCGCGGACAGGGCCAGGTAGTCGGGCCGGAAGTCGTGGCCCCACTGGGCGACGCAGTGCGCCTCGTCGATGGCGAAGAGCGAGATCGTGCCCCGGTCGAGGAGCCGCAGCGTCGACTCGACGCGCAGCCGCTCGGGCGCGAGGTAGAGCAGATCGATCTCCCCGGCCAGGAACTCGGCCTCGACCAGCCGCCGCTCGTCGAGGTCCTGCGTGGAGTTCAGGAACCCGGCCCGCACGCCGAGCGCGCGCAACGCGTCGACCTGGTCCTGCATGAGCGCGATGAGGGGCGAGACGACGACGCCGACGCCCTTCCGTACGAGCGCGGGGATCTGGTAGCAGAGCGACTTCCCGCCGCCGGTCGGCATGAGCACGAGGGCGTCGCCGCCGCCCGCGACATGTTCGATGATCTCCTGCTGACTGCCCCGGAACGAGTCGTAGCCGAAGACGCGGTGCAGCACCCGCAGGGCTTCGCCGTCCTCGGGCGGGTGGGGGGCGTCGGTGCCGATTTCCAGGGCCGTCATGCAGGCCATCGTAGGAGAGACCGCTGACACTCAGGTGGCCGAACGGGATGCCGGGACGGGCCCGCCCGCCGCCACCGGCGTTTTGGGCTCTGATGCTGGAAAATAGAGGAAAATAGAGGGATAGGCGCGGGATAGGCACGGGATAGACGCTAAAAGCACGGCTACGCGATGTTATGTCTGGAAGGTGTGTGCGATGGAGTGGACGACGTGGACCACGACGGGCGTCATCGCGGGACCTGGCGGCGTCTCGACGGACGAGGCGGGCACGCTGACCGGGGACATCACGGTGCACACGACCTGGCGCGACGGGGTGGCCTATCTGGCGGTGCAGCACAGCACGGCGCTGGACTGGTACACCATGACCGGCAGCCCCGCGTCCGTACCCGATGAGAAGGCCAGCCGCGCGCTGCACCAGGCGGCGGTGGAGGCGGTACGGGAAGGGGGCGGCGCGGTGGCACCGACACTCGACGGCGGCGCGGAGGAAGCGGAGCCGCCGGCCCCGGGCCCGGGCCCGGGGCCGGAATCGGAAAAGGATTCGAAGAGGAGCCGCGGCGCGGGCACGGCGCAGTGGGCTTGATCGTTGACCGTCCGGAGGCCCGGCGCGGACACAGCTCGGCTCGTGCGCCGAGCCGAACCGAACCGACCGAGCCGAGCCGACCGCACCGGCCGAGACGGCCGGGCCGAGCCGAACAGAAGGGACGGGGCATGCCCATGCCACCCACCGAGGACGTGCGCGTACGCCCCGCGACGGCCGACGACCTGCCCGCCGCCGTACGGACGCTGACCAGCGCGTTCGCCGACTACCCCTTTACCCGCCACGTGGTCGCGGCCGACGACCACGAGAGTCGGCTGGGCCGCTTCCAGGAACTCTTCCTCTCCCGCATCGGCCTCGCGTACGGGCGCGTGTGGGTCGCCGACGAGGGCCGCGCCGTCGCCGCCTGGACCACCCCGGACCAGGACCCGAGCCCAGGCTTCGCGGAGATCGGCCCGCTCATCGGCGAGCTGGCGGGAGACCGCGCCGCCGCCTTCGAGGCGGTCGAGGCCGTACTGGCGCCGCACCGCCCCAGCGAGCCCGTGTGGTTCCTCGCCACCGTGGGCGTCGACCCCCGCTCCCAGCGCCGCGGCCTCGGCAGCGCCGTCCTCCGCCCCGGCCTGCGAGCCGCTGCCGACGCCGGCCGCCCCGCCTTCCTGGAGACCTCCAGCGAGCAGAACGTCCGCTTCTACGAACGCCTCGGCTTCGCCGTCACCGCCGACGTACGCCTCCCCGACGGAGGCCCCCGCACCTGGTGCATGCTCCGCGAGGCGCCGGACCGGGAGCGTTAGGCCGTACCCGCTGCCCCTGGCGCTCCTGGCGGCGGCGAGCTGATGTCGTGGCGGCTCATCCGGGTTCAGCGGGCCGGTTCGTCCTCGGCGACCTCGATGCCGTACTCCTGGACCAGCTCCTCCAGGCCGCCCTTGTACCCCTTCCCGCCGATGACGAAGTCCCAGTCGCCACCGGCGCGGCGCCGGAAGGAGCCCAGGACCAGGGCGGTTTCGCCGGGGCGGCCGTCGGAGACCTCCAGTTGGTCCAGCGGGGCCCCGGCGGGGTCCAGCAGCCGGATGCCGGCCGCGGTGAAGCCGGACAGGTCGGCCGCGGGGTTGGCCACGGGGTCGACCGCGGCGACGATGACGAGGCGGTCCGCCCGCGCGGGCAGCGCGTCGAAGGCGACGCGGACGGCGGCCTTGTCCGGGGCGACGGGCGTCAGCGCGCGGACCGTGCCGTCGGGCGTGCGGGGGTTGTTGAAGAAGACGAAGTGGTCGTCGTCCAGGACGCGGTCACCGCGGCAGACCAGCGCGCAGACGTCCAGGGCGACAGCGCCGGACCAGAACATGCCCAGGATGTTGTGTTCGTCCTCGCCCGCCTCGCCGCGGCGGTCAGAACCGTTCTCATCCGGGCTGTTCCCGTCCGGGCCGTTCTCGCCCTGGCCGTGCTCGGCTTCGGGTACGGGCCGCTGCCCCGGCACCGCGCGCCCGCCGGGGCCCAGCCGTCCGCGCAGCCCGTGGCGGTGCAGCAGGTCGACCAATTCGGCGCCGGACACCAATTCCAGCGGCTTTCCATTGGCGAAGGTATGCGAGCCTGGCCCGAAACCGGACGTGGTGACCAGCACGCCTTTGTTGGCGCCGGCGTCCTGGACGGTGCCGTACAGATCGCGGACGGCGGTCGGGGGCACGGTATTGCGGTAGCGCTTGACCTGGACGACGATTTTCCCGCCGCGAATCGGGGCCGGGTCCAGCGCGTCGACGTCGACACCGCCGTCATTGGAGCGCCGCGTCGTCACGGCCCGCATTCCCATGGCGCGGAACAGTTCCGCGACCAGCGACTCGAAGGCGATGGGGTCCATCTCGTACAGATCCGGTTCCCCGTCTCCGCCGTGGGTGACGACACCGGCGCCGATGTCCTCGGGCAGCCGGCCGGGCCGTACGCCCGCACCCTGGTCGGGGCGGGCCGAGAGCTGCCCGCGGAGCCCGTCCACCAGGCAGTCGACGGGCTGTACCTGCGCGAGCCGCAGGTCGGCGAAGGTCGCGCGGGACACCATGACCGTGGCGAGGAAGATCCGGGCCTGCCGGCCGGTGGCCGGGTCGTGGTCGTCCACGAAGCCGTTCAGCGCGACCGATTCCAGCGCGCCGAACCCCTCCGCCTCGTCCGCCGCGAAAAGGTCGTGCAACACCAGCAGCATGCATTGCGCGAGCACGTCCCGGTACAGCGCCCGCCGCTGGATGACGGGCCGGGCCACTTCCTTCTCCTGGTCGGCGTTGATCATGTAGCGCACCGACTTCGCCGCCGGCACGACGTCGAACGCGGGCAGCTCCCAATTGAGCACCAATTGGCGCGCGTTCGAGTCGTACGCGGCGGATACCTGGCGCGGCAATTCCTCCGGCCAGCCCGTCGAGGCGTACAGAGCGGCGGAGAAATACTCCACCGCGGCCTCGGCGTCGCCATCGCGAAGGGCGACCATCATCTCGGCGACATCGGCGTTGTGCCGGCGGACCTCCTCCGCCTGGGCGCGGGCACGCACCTCGTACTGCTCCCGATAGACCGCCAACTGCTCCTGCCGCCGGGCCTCCGCGTCCCGCGCGGCCCGCAGGTCCAGCTCGTACCGGGCGCGCGCCTCCGCCTCGGCCTGGGCGCGCCGGGCGGCGGTCCATCCGCCGGCCGCCGGGTAGTGGGCGGGGTCCGGCAGCGGAACGGGGTGGGCGAGCGGCCCGGGGGAGAAGTCCTCGACCCGCTCGGACCGGGTCAGCGAACGCGAACTGAACGCCGGAGCCAGGCAGCCCGCGGCCAGCAGCCCCTGCAACTGGGCGACCCGCGCCTCCAGTTCCTCGGTCCGCCGCCAGGCTTCGGCCTCGCGCTGCTGCCGATAGGCCGCCCGCTGCTCGCGGTAGCCACGCGCCAGCTCCCGCTCATGGGCGCGCCGCGACCGCTCCTGCTCCCGCTCGAACCGGGCCTGCGCCTCCACCCGCCGCTGCTGCTGGCGCTGCGCCTCAGCCCATATCCCGACCAACCCACTGGACCGTCGACTCATGCTCTACAGGCCCTCCCCTAGTGCCCCTCCCGGCAAGCGTTGCCCCCGGCGGCAGACGTTGCCTCGTCGCGGCAATTATCGCCGGTCACGGCACCAACCCCAAGTCTCCGCCCACCGCCCCCGCCGCCACAACCGGCGGTAGCGCACCTGCCCTACGAAACCAGCGACACGGCGGAGCCGGAGTCCGCGCTTCTGGCGGCTGCGTCGCGACAGCTATGGCGGCGGTCGTACTCCGCCTGGTGCGCGCGTATTTCGTCGGCGTTGGCGTTCACCCACGCGTAGACCTGGCCGAAGACCTCCCGGACGGACTCGCCGAGGGAGGTGAGGGAGTACTCGACCCCGACTGGGGAGGTCGGCAGGACGCGTCGTCTGATCATGCCGTTGCGTTCCAGGCGGCGCAGGGTCTGGGTGAGGACGCGCTGGGTCACGCCGTCGAGGTGGCGTTTGATCTCGTTGAACCTTCTGGGTTCGTCCAGGACGGCCAGTACCGTCATCGACCACTTGTCGGCGATCTGGTCGAGGATCGGGCGGCTGGGGCCGTCGGAGCGGCGGGCGATGTCGAGGGCGTTACGGGCCTCCAGAGTGGACATGTCAGTACCCTTCGCGATCCGTGAGTTGCTGTAAGTGCCGTATTTCAGTTGCGTGTTCATGGCGCGGGCCCCGCACCGGGGCGCACTCGTGATCTTTCTCAGCGCCGCCGCCCCGAAACTCCCGATCCGCCCGGCCCAGCCCCTCTCCCCGGGCCCTCGACCCTCCCCTGATCCGCCGCCGCCCGGCATTCGACCGTACGGCGAGGGCGCGGGATGCACGATGCGGAGGGGACGTGTGCGGCGGATTTATGCCGTTGATTTTGCGTGGCCTTGGTGTGGGGATTGTGGTGACGGGGTGTCGGCCCGGATACGGCCGACGGCTTTACGGGCGGGTGCCGGCACCGGCGCCCGGGCCGGCCGCGGGCGCGGCCGGCGTCGGGCAGGCGGGTGCCGGCCGGAGCCTACAAGCGGCCGCCGTTGTCGACGAAGCCGATGAGGTCCTGGATGCGGTCCATCGCGGTCACCCCGTGTACGTCCTCGACGGCGCGGGAGACCACATGGCAGATCAGGTTGCGCTCCAGTTCGCCGATGCCGAGCCGGTACATGTTCAGGTACAGCCAGTTGAGCACGACCCGGTACTGCTGGAAGGTGTTCCAGCCGCCCAGTTGGTCGGCGGCGGGCCGGTGGCCTCCCAGCGCCCGGTGGAACGGGCTGCGGTCCGACCACGCGGCCCACGTCGACCCCCACGCCTCCGGGGCCCCGCTCTCATCCACGTTCAGCGCCAACTCGCCCGCCTCGATCAGCTTGTTCGCCCGGTCGCGGTAGCCGAGCAGGACGTCCAGGAGGGCGGGGTACGGCAGGGCGTCGTGGTAGTCCGCGGCGGCCGTGATCTCGGCGACCCGCCCCCGGAACCGCTCCGCGTTGGCGTCGTAGACCTGGTCGAACCGCTCGCGCAGAGCGTCCGGCATCTTCGCCAGATAGGCGTCGGCGTGGCCGCGGAAGGACAGGTAGCCGTAGGTCACGGGTGGCAGGAAACGGTGCGCCGCCGCGATGAACAGATCGACCGCCGGCGCCATCTTCGAGCCGCCGCCCCGGGCCCGGTCGAGCATGGCGAACACCACGTCGTTGGTGTCCACGTAGTAGTCGGCCAGCAGGTCCGCCGCGGCCTGCCCGCCCAGCACGCGCACCCGCTGCTCGTACGGCTGCGTCTCGACCGTGTTGTTGCCCGCCCACGGCGTCAACGGCCCCTCCTCGCGCTCCTGCCGCGCGAGGCGTATGTGCTGGTCCCGCGCCGCCGCCTCGTCCAAGGTCACGGTGGACGGGTGCGTACGCACGTACTCCCGGAGCACCCCGTCGACGGCCGGCGCGACGACGGCGTCGAAGGTCTCGGGGTCCGCTTGGACCAGGACGCGGACGTGCGGCCCGCGCCGCCAGTGCGGCTGGAAGTACGCGCGGTCCACGGAAGGGGCGACGGCGGCGAGGAACGGGCGTACCGCGCCGAGCAGCAGGGCGGTCCGGTCCCTGTCGTGGTGGAAGACGTTCACGCTGCGCCACGAGGACTCCGTCGTCATTTTCCCTCTCCCTTTCGACGGCCTGGGCCGCCTTGGCCGTTCCGGCCGTCTTCTCCGTGCGGGCCCTGCCGGCCCCGGCAGTTCAGCTCGATCACGTACTCGGTCACCCGCGGCAGCCCCTTGTGGTCGGTGATCGCCGTCTCGGGCCCCGGCGCCACCTCGTAGAACACCGCCGCGCTGCCGGGGTCCCGCGCCAGGCGCTCGAAGGCCAGCATCAGCGGCGGCGAGCCCACGTCGACGTACAGCGGCTTACGGGCGCGGTCGTTGGCCGCCGAGCCCGCCGCGACGGCGTCCATCCGCAGTACGGACACGAAGAACCGCGGCGGGATCTCGTGCTCGGCCAGCCAGGCCACCACCGTCAGCAGGAAATCCGCGTCGGGCTGGCCGGGCGCGCGGCTCGGCAGCGTCCCCGCCTGGGCCACCCAGGTCGCGCGCCGCAGCACCACGCGGCCGAGCGTGAGCCGCGGCGCGTGCAGCACGCGCCCCTCCCCGCGCCCGGCGCTCGCGTCATGGCGCAGCGGCTGATCCGGCCGCAACAGGATCGGGTTCTCGCCGAACGCCTCGACCAGCAGCCCCATGACCGGCGGTAACTGCCGCTCATACGACAGCCCGCCATGCACGGGCCGCACGGCCGCACCCCCGTCGAACAGAACAGGAAGCCCGTCCCCGCCCACGCCGACCGTCAGCCGCGCGGGCGGCGGGTAGTCGAGCCGGTCGTCCAAGGCCGGCTCGCGCTGATTGAGGGAGGTGGCGAGGGACTGGTCGAACTCCGCGTAGGTCGGGGGCGCCGGGTCGGTCGGTCGCGGTCCGCGGCCGCCCGGCAGCGGCAGTGGCGCATCGGCCGACAGCGGCACATCGACCGGCAGCGGCTCGTCCTCCGATACGTGCCGCAGCAGTCGGCGCACCTGGGAGCGGCCGCGGCCGAAGCCGGAGTTCACCGCGTTGACGATCAAGTGGTCATCGGCGGCGTCGTATTGGGCGTACACGGCGACGGGCCCGGGCGGCCGTACCCAGGGCGGTGCCGCGTCGAGTATCCGTGCCAGCCGGGACCGGTCCGGCAGGGCGTGGCGGATGGTGGCGATGAGGCCGGCGAGGTGGCGGACCTCGGGGACGGGGCTGGCGGCGAGGGTGGCCGTGAGGCCGTTCATGTCGAAGGCGACGGCGGCCGGGTGGAGCCGCGTAACCTCGTGGCCGTCGCGTACCAGCTCGGCGTAGAAGCGGTCGAACGGCACCGGCGCGTCTGCGCCGAAGCGGTCCCGTACGAACGCGGCGACGGCCAGTTTGAAGGGCAGCGTGTGGTCGAAGACGGCGAGCAGCCGGCAGGCGGCGGCCAGCTCGTCGAGGGTGTTCCGCCAGGCCGGGAGGCCCGCTTCGGCCACCGTGCCGGGGATGACGGACTGCTCGGTCACGACGTCCCGCGGCCTGCCGTCGATGCCGAGGTCCGTCAGGCGCTCGCGCAGTACGGGCCCGAGCGCGAGCCGGCCCGCGCCGTTCGCGCTCTCGTACGCGCGCAGCGTCTCCCGGAGCGGGCGCAGGGCGGGGGCCCGCTCCGCCAGCCGCCCCAGCGGGTCGATGCCGTGCTCGTCGAAGTCCGGGCCGGGCCGCGTCAGGAGCACCCCTGCCGCCAGCAGCGAACGCACATAGCCCGCCGCCTTCTCCGGTGGCACGGGCAGGCTCGCCGTCAGCGCGGCGAGCGTCGGCCGGGCGGCCGCGGCGCGCAGGCAGTGCCGCAGCGGCGGGGTCAGCGGCAGGCTGAGCAGTTCTTCCGACGGCGCGGGTCCGAGGAACCGTACGGAGCCGTCCACCAGCCGCGCGCTGGGGTTGACCCGGACCGTCGCCTCGGCCGGCTCCGTCAACGCGGCGGCGAGTGGCGTGAGGGCCGACAGGTCGAGTTCGACGACCGAGCGCGCGTCGTCGGTCGCGGTCCACCGCAGCGCCGGCCCGTCCGGTACGTACCGGCCGAGGCCGCTGGCGGTGAAGGTGCTGAACGGGCTGGTCTTGACGGCGGCCCGCGCCGCGTACACGGCCAGCCGGATCAGTTCCTTCCGCCCCGGCGCGCGTCTGCGCGCGACCGCGTACAGGGTCGGGCTGGCATGGGCGAGCCCCTGGCCGAAGCGCGGCTCGGCGCTGATCTCCCGCAGCCGTTCGCCGACGGCCCGCTCGGCGTCGGCCAGTACGGCCGGCAACCGTGCCCGTTCGGCGCGGAGCCTTACCGTCGCCGGGCCGAAGTCGCCTATCTCACGGACCAGTTCAGGGCTTAGGGCGGCGGTGACCAGCGGATCGGCCAGCAGCCGCGCCGGATCGCGCAATTGGTGTACGGCCCGGCGCAGCGCGACCAGCTTCGGTTTGACGGCCGGGTCGCTCAGGCCGGCGTCCGGGCGGCTCGGCTTGGCGGCCGGTTCGCTCTGCTCGGCGGCCGGGCCGCTGAGGCCAGCGGCCGGGTCGCTCGGCTTGGCGGCCGGTTCGCTCAACTTGGCGCCCGGGCCGCTCAGCGCCCCGATCGCCTCATGGCAGCGGTCGGACAGCTCCGCCGCGCGGGCCGTCAGCTCTGCGGCCGTACCCGCCGTAGCCAGCAGCGCGTGCCGCAGCCGCTGGTCCGCGAGCTGGTCGAGCACGGTCGCGGGCAGCCCGGCGACGCGTACCCCGAACGTGGTGGCGCACTGGGCGGCGTACTGGGAAGTCACGGGAAGGGGTGGGGGTAGGGGCTGAGGTCGGCGTCCGTCAGCGGGCGCGGCGCGAACCCGAGCCGGTACGGGACCTCCCGCAGCCGGGGCAGCCCGGTGGTCCGCCGGTTGCGGTGGCCGAACGTCATGGGCAGCGCGCCGGGCGCGATCACCTTCACGCAGCGCAGCCCGGCCGCCTCGTGCAACGGCGAGGTCTGGTCGACCACCACGACATCCATTCCACCCGCCAGCATCCGGCCGACGGCCTCGGTCAGGTCGTCGCGCAGATCGGCATGGAGCGGCCAGGGGTCGCGGCGGCCCGCACCCGGCCCCCGCCCCAACTCGCCCCACTCCACCGCTCGGCCGCTGTCGAGCAAGAACGAGAAGCGGCCGAAGGCCCCCGGCGTCGCGGCGCACAGCGCGTGGTCGGGCATGACGCGCACGAGGTCGGGGTCGGCGGCCATGCGGCGGGCGCGTTCGGCCTCGGCCGGGTAGCGGCGGAGTTCCTGTTCGACGATAGGGGCGAGCTCGCCCAGGGCGGTGAGCACGGCGGCGGCCGGGTCGAGGGCGGAGCCGCTGGTGCAGATCACCTTCGGCCGGCGGTCGTCGCCGGTGGTGTCCTGGGCCAGGACCCAGGCCGCCGGGATGCCCTCGGCCAGCGTCATGTCGAAGGCCCGGACGCGGTAGCCGGTGGTGCGCTTCAGGCGTTCGGCCACGAGCCGCACGCGCGGGTCGGGCGCGCGGGCGAGGTCGACTTCCGGCAGCGGCAGCCGGGCGTACCAGGTCATCAGGAACGCGTCGCGCTCGACGACCTCCAGCACGCCGTGCAGGATCGCCTCCTCCAGGCAGCCGCCGAGCGCGCAGCCGTTGGAGATCTCGAAGGTGAAGGGCTTGTCGGAGGGGGCCTTCCCCACCCGGGCCGCCTGGGCCGTACCGCCCATCCGGGCCGCCTGGGCCGTACCGCCCGCCCGATCCGCCTGGGCCGTACCGCCCGCCTGAGCCGCCTGGGCCGTACCGCCCGCCCGGGCCGCCTGGCCCGCCCGTGCCGACCAGGCGGTGTCCGCGCCGGGCCGCAACGCCATCCGGTAGTACGCGTAGTTCTCCGGTACGAGCACGGGCCGCCCCTGACCGAAGGAGTACGCCCACACCCACGACACCACCGCGTCCTCGGTGAACGGCTGGTAGGCGCAGTCCGGCTCCTCGTAGCGCTCCGCCGGGAACAGGCCGAGCGTCCGTGGGTCCAGGGCGTCCTCGGCGAGCTCCGCGTAGCTGCCGCGTACGGCCGTCCGCTTGCCCCAGGGCCACTGGCCGCCGAGCCGTTCCAGCGCCTCGGCGATGGCCGTGGTCCGGCAGGACGCGAAGTCGCGGCCGCGCCCGAACCCCGCCTCGCCGCGGTAGCCGTACTCCGTCAGCACCGCTTCGGCCAGCGGGAACAGCGCGTCGCGCAGCCCGGTCGGCGGGGCGACCACGCCGGTCTCGACGTCCACGTAGAGCCCGGTCAACCGGGCCTCGGACAGTTCGCCGACGCGGGTGGCCCCCGGCCGGGGCTTCGGCCGGGGCTGGGGCGCGATGACGGCTCGTACGGCCGTGTCGTCGGGCAGCGCGCCGCAGACCGGACACAGCGGGTCCGGCAGGAACGCGTGCGGGGTCAGGGACAGGTCGCGCAGGCCGACGTACCAGCAGCGGTCCCTGGCGGCGCCCGAGTGCGCCAGTTCGCGCACGGCGTCGGCGGCGAACCCCGAGAGCCAGTCCGAGGGCCGTTCCGCGACCCCTGCGACCTCGCTCAATTCGGCCTCGTGCGGGTCGCGTCGGGGCGCGGCGGCCCGCCAGGTCTGTACGCACCGGACGCAGCCGGGCTCGCCGGGGTGGACGACGGGCCCGACCACGACGCGGTCGAGTTCGGTCCACACCGGCAGCCAGGGCTCGCCCCGGCCGTGCGCCGCCGCCCAGCCGCCGGCGTCCCAGCCGTCGCGCGCCACCACCAGCAGCGGCGGCGGGCGCAGGGCGATGGCCTCGGCGAGCAGGCCGTCGCCGATTACCGTCTCGCTCACGTGCGGTTCTCCCTCACCAGGTCAGCCGGAACTCGGGGCGCGGCCCGGCCGGGTGCTCCGTGCCGAATTGGGCCATCAGCAGGCTCCGCCTGCGGCCCTCCAGGCCGAACCAGGCGTCCAGCAGATGCGTGAGCACGTCGTTCTGGATCCGGCTCGCCACGCCGATGGCCGCGGCCGCGAGGCACGCGCGGTGCAGCGCCGCGCCCGCCGCCGCCTGCTGCACGCGGTACCAGCGGGCGCCGAACCGTTCCTCCGCCGCCTCCGCGTCCCCCACCGGCAGCAGCCACAGGTTCCCCGTGCGCGCCCCTTGCTGGGTCAGCGCCGCCAGCGCCGCCTCCCGCAGCCGCTGCCGCGGGTCGCCCTCGCTCACCAGCTCAAGCTGGTGCTCCTCGGGGTGGTAGCGGTACGCGCCGGACGGCACACCCGTCACGTCGGCGACGACGCAGTAGAACTCCACCAGATCCGCCGGGAGATCCCAGCGCGCCCGCTGGCCGTACGCGGCGAGGACGGTGGCCAGCGCGCCGGCCGACATCTTCGCCCCGCTGAAGCCCCGCATGGCCGCGTGCCGCGTACGGGCGCCGGCCGCCAGGTCGGGTACGGCGTGCGGCAGATCGACCCGCGGGCGGGCTCCGTGGGAAGCGGACGCGGAGGAGGCCCCAGCCTCGGCTTCGCCCTCAACCTCGCCCTCACCCCCTCGTACGGTCGCGTCACCACCACCGTCATCGGCCCCCGCCCGCAGCGGCTCCGCCCCCGGCCGGCTCTGCGCGAGCACCGCCGCGTGGGCGCGGGCCGCGAGCGGGAAGGCGGCGAGCGACGGGCCGCCGAAGGCGGAGGGGACCGGCGGCGGCAGGAGCTCCACGACGGCGTGGACGCCCTCTTCCCGCGCGTCGAGGCCGAGCAGTTCGGTGACGTCGGCGTCGGGGAAGCACAGCCGAGCTGCGGCCGTGTGATCCTCCGCCCCCGGCCCCTCCGCCACGGCCAGCGCCTGCGCCACCTGGATGCCGGACTCCAGGCAGGCGAGGCGGTAGTACATCTCGCCGTACTTGGCGGCGAGCCGCCAGAACACGTTGGTCTGCACGAGGACGGTGGCGGCGGGCCGGGTGGCGACCCAGCTCCGGTAGTCGCCGGAGCGCAGCCGCACCAGGTCGTGGCGGGCCGGGTCGTAGTAGTGGACGCCGGTGGGCACGCCCGAGTCGGGGCCGGCGAGCACGTACCACTCGGCGCTGTACCGGGCGCCCCCGGACGGCGTCGGCCGCCGGGTCACCAGCCACTGCAGCGGGTCGTCGTCCGGGATGGCCTCGAAGCTGTCGGTGAAGGGCAGCATGTCCAGCGGGGTCAGCCACTGCGCCCGGGTGATGCCGCCGAGGTCGGCGAGGAGCCGGCCTAGCCGGTGCCCGGCCCGCTCCGGGGGCCAGGGCAGCGGGTGCCGGGGCGCGCCGGGGTAGCTCTTGACCAGCCGGGGCGGGTACGCCTCCGGGTTCGCCACCTCGGTCGGCGTGTGGACGTCCTCCTGGTAGCGCGTCGCCTCATCGCTCACGGGTCACACCGCGCACAGGTCGAACGCGGTCCTGGTCAGCAGCAGCCGCAGGTGCGTCTCCTGGGCCAGGCTGATGCCGAGGCGGTTGCACATGAGGTGCGCGCACCGCTCCACGATGAGCTGCGGCACCAGGTGGTTGATGTGCTCCAGCACATCGGCCGGGGCGTCGAAGACGGGGTACGCGTCCAGTTGGGCGTCCAGCTTCCCCAGCAGCTCCAGTTCGACCAGGGTGTCGTTGAGGTTCCGTACGGTCGTGAGCCAGGTGCTGGCCACGGACGCGGCCGGCAGCGCGACGCCCCGCGTCGACGCCCACACCGTCTCCAGCCCGGCGCGCAGGTGGGCCTTGTTCGCCTCGAAGTGCCGCTCGAACTCCTCCGAGCCGAGCAGCTTCGCGGCCGCGCCGCCGCTCTCCACCATGAACCGCGTCTGGTAGGCGAGTTCGGGCAGGATGCCGGTGAACAGCGTGCGGTTGCCGCACAGCATGGCGTACGCGTCCATGGCGCGCTGCCCCGGCGTGCGCCCGCGCGCGATCAGTTCGAGCGCCACCGCGCTGGCCGCCATGAGCTGCCGTTCCACGGCTTCCAGCGCGCGGCCCGTGCCGAACACCGCGGTCTCCGGCGCGTAGTCGATGAAGGCGACGGAGTTGTCCGGGTGCAGCTCCGTGTCGTACGCGGTCATGCGTTCCACCGCGGCGAGCGCGGGCGCGGACTCGGCGTAGTCCGCGGCCGTCATCGAGGACCGGGACGGCGACGCCCGGTAGAACGCGGCGGACGTCTCCTCGATGGCCGTACGGACCTGCGCGGCGTGCTCCGGATCGGCGAGCACACGCAGCCGGACGTGCGGGCCGCCCTCCCAGTAGCGGAGGAAGAAGAAGCCGTGCGCCTGCCCGGCCCGGCGCAGCCGCTCGACGGCGGGCTTGACGGCGCCGGTGATCAGGGCGTCCTGATCGCCGTGGTAGAAGAGGTGGGCGCTGACCCAGCGGCGCTCATGGTGTTCACGGCGCTCACAGTGCTCCTGACGCTCACCGTGTTCACCGCGCTCACGGTGCTGCTCACAGCGCTCATGGTGCTCAGACATATCTGACTCCGGGCTCGTTGAGTTCCACGATGTACTCGGCGACGCGCTCGCCGCGGACCTGGCCGGGATCCGGCACCATCTCGCTGATCTGCACCATCGCGGTCGGCTCGGTGAGCCGACGTTCCAGTCCGAGCAGCAGCAGCATGCTCGCGAAGTCCACGTAGTTCGGCTTGACGCCGTTGTTCGGCCCCGGGCCGTTCTCGCTCGGGCCGCCCGCTCCCTGGCCCAGCGTCGCCGGGTCGAGGACGGTGACGAAGCACCGCTCGGGGATGCCGTGTTCGGCCAGCCACCCGGCGATCTTCAGCAGCCAGGCCGCGTCGGTCGGGGCGTCCGCGCGCCGGGGCAGCCGGTCCGCGCGGGTCAGCCACATCGCGCGGCGCAGCACGACGTTGCCCACCATCAGCCGGGGCAGGTGGCGCACGCCGCTGTCGGCGCGCGGGTCGGAGTCCATCCGCAGCTCGGTGTGGGCGCCGAACCACGTGGTGGACTCCCCGAACGCCTCGACCATGAACCGCGCGGCGGGCGGCAGCAGCCGGTCGCCGAGGCCCGGATGCACCGGGCAGATCCGCCGGCCGAGCCGCCGCGACACCAGCGCGAGCCGCCCGTCGTCGCCGCGCCGCACGTACAGGTCGTTGACGGGCAGCAGGTCCGCGCGCTCGCGCACGCTGCGCACGCCGGGGTAGTCGACGGCCAGCCGGACGCCCGGCCTGCGCACGTTGACCGCGGACCGGGCCACGGCCTCGAACTCCGCGAAGAGCACGTCGTCGCGGCCCGCGGCCAGCCCCGGCTCGGCCGGCGCGCCGGCGTGCAGGTCGAGCCCGTCCAAGATCTGCCGGACCCGGTTGCGGCCGCGCCCGAAGCCGCAGTTGATGTTGTTGACGACCAGCTCCGGGCCGCGCGCGGCGTCGGCGAGCTGGCAGTAGACCGCCACGGACGTCGGCGTACGGACCCACGCCGGCCACTCCTGCGCCAGCGCGCGCACGTCCTCGGGGGCGACGCGGACCACGCCATCCGGATCGGGCGCCCGCCCGCCCAGCAGCCGCTTCCCGGCGGCGCGCAGCCGGTGCAGCTCCCGTACGGCCTCGACGGGGCTGTCCGCGCCGGCGAACCGGCTGAGCGGCGCCGGGCGCGCCCCGCCCGCGGCGGCCGACTGCTCGGCCAGCACGTCCCGGTAGAACACCACCAGCGGAACCTCGGCCCCGGCCGCGTACCGCCTTCGGAACAGCGAGTCGAGCGCCAGCTTGAACGGCAGATCGGGGCCGATCAGCCCGAGCAGGCCGCGCACCGCGTCGAGGTCGTCCAGCAGCGGCCGCCAGCGCCGCTCGTCCAGCACGGCCGCCGTGCCGGGGTGCACCGCGTTCTCGTAGAAGCTGTACCGGCCGAACTCCTGGGCCAGCTTCGGACTGTCCAGATGCGCGTGGTCGCCCACCTCGCGCAGCGCCGTGTCCAGCCCGCGGATCACGGCGTCCCGCACCGGGACCCGGTCGCCGGGCGAGGCGATCGCCGGGTAGCTCGTCAGCGCCTCGTGCATCCCGTGCAGCGTGCGGTCCAGCCGCGCCAGGCCCGGCTGCCCGAGCCGCCGCAGCCAGGCCCGCAGCTCGGCCACCGGGTCCGGGGCCTGGTCGGCGAGCGGCGGTACGAGTTCCAGTACGCCCAGCGACACCAGGCGCCGCAGGAACACGTCGACCTGCCGCCCGTCGGCCGCCCGCGCCAGCAGCCGCTCCCGCAGCCCGTCCAGCGTGCTCGTGCTGTCTCCCATGTCGCCCGTGACGTCCGTGGCACCAGTTACGTCTGTGTCGCCTCTGGCGCCCGTGGCCAGCTCCATCACCCGGCGCAGGGTCGGGGTGAGGGCGAGGCTGTGCACATGCTCGACCGGGCGGCGGCCCAGGAACACCAGCACGTCCTCGCCGTCGGTGACCGTGGCGCTGGGGTTGATCCGAACGCGGCACTCGCCGACGACCTCGGGGCGCTCGTACACGGCGCGCGCGATCCGGTGCAGCGACCCGATGCTGACCTCGGTGGCGGTCGCCGCGGCGGTGCCCGCGGGGGCCTGCTCTTCCCCGGCCTGCCTTGCCACGGAAGGGTGCGACAGGGCGACGATGTCGTCGCACCGGCTCCAAGCGGCCAGGCCACTGCTGGTGAACGTGGAGTACGGGCTGGTCTTCGCGGCGGAACGGGCGAGGTACTGCGCGAGCCGCAGCACGCTCTGGCGCTGCGGCGCGCGCCCCGTGTCCGACCACTTGCGCAGCGCCAGGAACAGATCCGGATTGGCGTGCACGAGCCCCAGTTGGAACGCGGGCAGGGCGGCGGCGGTGCGCAGCGCCTCGTAGCTCGCGGCCTGGTCCTCGGCCAGCCGCTCCGTCAACTCCCCGAGCAGCCGGTCGCGTTCGGCGAGCCGCGCCAGCCACTCCTGGACCGGCGCGACGAGGCCGGCCGGCAGGTCGGCCAGGCGCGCGGGGTCGACGCGCCGGCCGCGGTGCACGGCCCTGCGCACCGCGACGAGCCGCGCCTTGCGCTCCCCGCCCCCGGCGGCGCCGACCGCCGCGTGCAGCAGGTCCGACAGCTCGCCCTTCGCGCCGTCGATCTCGGCGCGCAGCCGCACCAGCTCCTGGGCGGCGCGCCAGCTCCGGTCACACCGCAGGCCGTCCAGGGCGGCGACCGGGCTGCCGGCGAAACGCACGACGGCGGCCGGGCCGAGCCGGTAGCGCGCGGCAGCGGGGCGGCCCGCGTGCCCTTCCGCCGCCCCTTCTTCCGCCTCTGCCGTTTCCTTCGGCCTTGCCGACTCCTCCGGCCTTGCCGACTCCTCCGCTCTCGTCGGCTGCTCCAGTTTCGTCGGCTGCGCCAGCCCCTCTCGCAGGCTGTCCATCAGTCCACCGCCTCGGGCTCGACAGGAACGATGACCCGTCCGCCGGGCCCGGTCCGGGCCAGCAGGATCTGGAAGACGGGGGTGTGGCGCCGCTCGGTGAGCCCGAGGGCCGCCCGGACCCCGTCGGCGTGGTACGCGTTGACGATCCGCCCGGACAGCCCCTGCGCCGCCGCCGCGACGCACACCCGGTGAGCGAGCAGCCCGCCCTCCTGGTTCAGCACCCGGTAGCCGCGGTCCCCGAAGGTGTCGAACGCCCAGTCGCGATCGCCCACGAGGTGCACGACGGCGTTCATGTCCCGGAAGACGGGGCCGGGGATGGTGACGCGCTCGATGGCGGTGAGGGCATCGGGGGCGGCGAGTGACGACCCGTCCGTGCCGGTACCTGTGCGTGTTCCCGTACGAGCGTCCGGGACCGTACGGGCACCAGCGGCCGTACGGGCACCAGCGGCCGTACGGGCGCCCGTGACCGTACGGGCGGTGCCGTCCGTACGAGGGCCGCCGACCGTACGGGCGACCGGGATCAGGGCGCCCGTGGCCGGGTCGAGGCGGTAGGCGCCCGGTGGGATGCCGACGAGGTCGCCGACGGTCAGGTAGATCTCCAGCGGGGCGGGCGTGCCGGGCGGGACGGTGTCGGTGGCGACATCGGCGCGGACGCGGGCGAGCCGGGTCCACAGGTCGACGCCGTCGACCCATGAGGCGACCGGCCGGAAGATGCCGGGGCCGGAGTCGCGGGACCGCAGCACGCCCGCCAGGTTCGGCTCGGGGACGTCGGCCTCGGGCAGCGGCAGGGGCTCGGTGCCGGACCCGTCGGGCCCGTCGGGCCCGACGGGCGTAAAGGGCACGGCCGTGGTGAAGGACGCCGTGTCCGTGCGCCGGGAGGCGCGGTTGACCTCGGTCAGCGTGGGACAGGCCCGCGCGACCGTCAGCCCCCCGCGCACCACGGCCGGTGCGATGGGGTCGATGGCGGCGGCCAGTGCCGCGGCCGTCTCGGCGGTCGGCCCGCCCCGGACGCCCCGGACACCCGGAACGGGCCGGGCGTCCGATCCGGCGGTGTGGAGGGGCAGGACCAGCAGCGACGACTCCTCGTCGCCGTCGAGCCCGAGCAGCTTGTCCACCGGCGCGTCGAGGAACTGGTGGTGCACCCGCGTCCGTAGCCCCATGGCCCGCGCGACCAGATCGAGGTTGCCGGCGAGCAGCCCGGCCTCTTGGGTGCACAGGCGGTAGGCGTACTCGCGGTAGATGTACGCGACCTTGTTGAACAGCGCGGACGCGACGAACACGGCCTCGGGCAACGCCCCGTCGGCCTCGCCCCCGGCCTCGGCGCCCGCCGCCCTGGTCAGCAGCCGCCGGTGGTCGCCGTCCCGCAGCCGTACGAGCGCGTGGTGCGGGGCGTCGTAGTGATAGGTCCCGTCGGCGAGGCACACGTAGAGCTGAATGCCGAACAGACAGCGTGCGGACGCGACCATCCGGTGGTAGGGCCACGTCCCATTGGTGTCGAACTCCTGCCGGGAGATGCCGTAGCCGTACCGCAGCAGCGTGGAGAGCGCCCGCTCGTCGAACGCGTCGACCTCGGTGAGTTCCGCGGGCGTCCTGGTCGTCAGGGGGCGGCGCGGCAGGCCGCGGTAGAGCTTGAACTTCAGCGGTTCGTCCGGGTTCCCGTACTCCGACCGCCGGTCCTCCATCGCCTCGGCGAGGTCTTCGAGGGTGACCCGCCAGAACTCCCGGCCGACGCCGCGCTCGGTCACGGATTCGCGTTCGGTCATGGGAACGGGTGCGGATGCGGGTTGCGCACCAGCGGCAGCCGGGGCAGCCCCGTCACCCGTCGTGCCAGGTGCCCGAAGGTCATCGGCACCGACCCCGGTGCTATCACCTTGACGCATGTGAAGCCTCCCGAGGCCTGTTCCGTGGAGGTGGTGTCGACGGCGACGACGTCCATGCCGGCCGCGGCGAACCGCCGCACGGCCTCGTCCAGATCCGCGCCGATATCGGTGGTGCCGGGCCACTGCCAGCGGTCGAGCCCTTGCTGCCAGGTCGACTCCGGCGGGGCGTCGAGCAGGAAGGAGTACCGGTCGAAGGTGGCCGGGTTCGCCGCGCACAGCAGGTGGTCGGCCATCGAGCGGACCTCGTCCGGGTGGTCGGCCAGGTGCTGGGCGCGGTCGCGCCAGTCCGGATCGAGCGCGAGGAGGGTCACGTACTCGACGGTCTGGCTGAGTTCGTGCAGGGCGGCCAGGATCGCCTCGGCCGGGGCCAGCCCGCTGCCGCCGGTGGAGACGGCCCTGGGCCGCCCGCTGCCGGTGACATCCTCGGCGAACGTCCAGAAGGACGGAATCCCGTGGTCCCGCGTGGTGTCGAAGACGCGCACCCGGTAGCCCTGCCGCTCGATGCGCTCGGCGACCAGCGGAATCCGGCGGTCGGGCACGCCGGCCGGGGCGATCTCGGGCAGCGGGGTCCGCCCGTACCAGGCCGTCAGGAACGCGTCGCGTTCGGCGACTTCGAGGACGCCGTGCAGCACCGCCTCCTCGTAACAGCCGCCCAGCGCGCAGCCGCTGGAGATCTCGCACGCGAACGCGGGCTCACGGCACGGCTCTTCGCCGTCGTCATGGTGGCCACTGGGATCGCCGCCGCCGGGATCGCCGCCGCCGGGATCGCCGCCGGGCCTCGGCAGCCGGTAGTAGACGAAGTCCTCCGGTACGAGCACGGGCCGGGCCTGCCCGAACGACCAGCCCCACACCCAGTTCGCCACCGCGTCCTCGGTGAACTCCCGGTACGGGAAGCCGGGGGCGCGGTACCGGTCGGGCGGGTACAGCCCGAGCGAGCGCGGGTCGACCGCGTCCCCGGCCACCTGCGCGTAACCGGCCCTGACGCTCGTACGCCTGCTCGTCGCGTACGCCGCGAGCCGTTCCAGCGACTCCGCCACCGCGACCGCCCGAGCCGACGCGAAGTCGCGCGTACGCCCGTAACCGGCGGCCTCCACGGCGACGCCCGGCACCGCCATGACGGCCTCGGTGAACGGGAACGCGTGCTGGGTGTAGGAGGTGACCGAGGGAATCAGCCCGCTCTGCGCGTCCACATAGGCCGCGTCCAGCGCCTCCGGCTCCAGCCGCCGTACCCGGCTCGCCCGCGGCGACAGCTTCGTCCGCGCCACCCGGGCGATCCGCGCGCCCTCCGCGGTGTCGACGGGTAGCGCGGAACACTCGGGGCAGCGCGGATCGGGCAGGAACCTGTGCCGCGAGAGCGCCAGCGTGCCGCTGTCCACGATCCAGAAGCGGTGAGCTTCGGGGGGTGAGGGCGGGGGCGTGCCCTCCGAGTCGGCCGAGGGGCCGTAGGACGCCGTGGTCTCCGCCCCCGCCGCCACTGTCAGCTCGGCGACGGTGTCGGCCAGGAAGGTCGGGAGCTCCCGGCTCCGTGGCCCGGCGACCGTCGCGGCGGCCAGCTCGGCGGTGCGTTCGGCCGAGGCGGCGGCAGCGGCGGCGCGGCGGGTGCGCAGGCAGCGCGGGCAGCCCGGCGGCCAGGGGCCGACGACGACGCGCCGCGGTTCGAGCAGTACCTGGGGCCGATCAGCCATGGACGACCACGGCTCGCGCCACGAACGGACACATCCGGGCGACGAGCGGATCGTGGTCGAGCGGCACCGCGACCACGCGTCCGCCGTCGCGCGTCAGGCCCGCCACCGCCGCTTCGAGCGTCACGGAGTCCGGGCGCCGCCCGCCGTTCTTCCCGCGTAGACGCGCGGGAAGAATGGGCACGGGCGGCGGCGCGTACCCGGGCTGGTCGGCGGCGCGGGACTGGTAGGCGAGGAGTACGCGCTCCAGCCCCTCCTCCAGCGCGGCGTCGACGTCCAGGTCGCTCACGTAGCCGACGGTGGCCTCCGGAGTGGAGAACGCGAACGTCGGCAGCCCGAGCAGCGCGGTCAGGTCGTGGACCTCGACGGGCTGGTCCACGATCTCCAGCAGCTTCACATAGCGCGCGGCGCGCGGCGTCAGCTCCGCGTCGGCCAGGTCCAGCCGGGGGAAGGGGACGGTCGCGGCCGAAAGCGCCGTGACAACGGTGTCATTCGCTGCCGCGACCACCGCGGCGCGTACGGCTTCGGGCCAGTCGCCACCGGAGGCCGCGGTCCGGGCGGGGGAGACTTCCCGCCGGGGGGCGTCCGTGGGGGAGGGGCCGGAGGGGGTGACCTCGGCGGGGGAGGCCCCGGCGGCGGTGACCTCCGTGGGGTGGCCCTCCGTGGGGTGGCCCTCCGTGGGGTGGCCCTCCGTGGGGTGGCCCTCCGTGGGGTGGCCCTCGGTGGGGAAGTCCTCTGCCGGGGAGTCCTCTGCCGGGAAGACCTCCGCGGCGGGGACGGCGACCGGTTCGCCGGTGAGTACGTCCACCCCGTACAGCCGCTCGCCCTTGCGGGGGTCGCGCATGACCGCCGCGTACCGCTCGAACGCGCGCCGGACGGCGCGCCGACGGGACTCGACCACGTTCTCGCCGCAGCCGAACACCGGGAACGGGCCGCCGGCCAGGCCGATGGGGTCGGAGACCACGACCTCGCTGACAAACAGCGGCAGTTGCTCGTAGTCGCGCTCGGTGATCTCGGCGAACACGCCGGTCCGCGCGTCGACGCAGTCCACCGCGCGCCGGGCCAGCTCCTCGTCGTCGACGCGCGCGGCGGCCGGCAGCGCGGCCAGCCGCGCCGGGTCGTCGGGGACGACGGGTCGGGCGAGGGGGTGCGGCAGGAAGGCGTGGTTCGCGGTCTCCAGCGTCTCCAGATCGAACCGGACTACGTGACCGGGCTCGACGACGCCCCGACCCTGGGCGTTCTGGGGCTGGGCGTCCCGGTCACCGCCGCTCCCGTCGATCCCCGTCAGGTGCCGGAACGCCGCGAAGCACAGTTGGTTGGCGACCAGCGCGACTGTGGGGCCGCGCAGGAACTCGCTCACCGCGGCCTCCGGGCGGTCGCCGAGATCCGCGCCGCCGAGATCGGTGCCGACAAGGCCCCTGCTGACGAGGTCCGTGCCGCCGAGATCGGTGCCGACAAGGCCCCTGCTGACGAGGTCCGTGCCGCCGAGATCGGTGCCGACGAGGTCCATGCCGACGAGGTCCGGTGCGAGCGCGCCCAGTCTCCGCCAGGCCGATTCCCACCCGGTGGCGTCACCGTCCGCGCCGGTCACCGGGCCGATCCACGCCTCGTCGCGCACCACGACGGCCTGCGCGGACGCGGCCCCCGCGGCGGCCGCGGCGCGGGCCAGCCGCCGGGCGCGTCCGAGCATGGGCCGGTCCGCCACGTGCAACACCATGGCGGCGCCGGCCGCGAGCTGATCGAGATCTCCGCTGCCAACGCCTGCGGTGTCGGCACCCGGCAGGTAATCGACGTGGGCGGCGTAGCCAGCGTGGGCAGCGTGGTCAACGTATTCAATCTGCTGTTCCGGGTCCCGTTCCCGTGCCGCGGCGAGGTGTTCGGCGACGCGCTCGCGGTCGAACGGCGACTCGGGGAATGGTACGAGCGTCAAGGACCGTACGCCGGAACGGAGTTCGGAGTTGGCGAGGGCCTGCAACAGCGGGCCCGAGCCGGCCAGTACGATCCTCGCCCCGCGGTATTCCTCGAAGCGGAGTTCCGGTGACTCGACGAAATACTCGATGAAGGCGATATTGGCCGCGTAGTTCTTCGCCACGTCGGCCGGCAGCGTGTGCGGGCGGTCTTCGAGTACGTTCTTGACGTACCCCTTGCCGAGCAGCAGCATCGTCAGCTTGGCGAGGCCCGTACGGCTGGACTCGGGCACGGAGGCGCACAGTTCGCCGAGCGTCCTGGTGCCGTCCAGCATCGGGGCGATCCGCTGGATCCACTCATAGGTCGACGCGCCCTTGAGTATCGACCCGCCCAGGTTGCTGCGGATGTAAGCGCCTTCCGGTACGCGCATGACGTAGACGTCGCCACGCAGTCGCGGCCGTATTCGCTCGGCATTGGCTTCCATGAACACCGCTTCTTCACGCATTCTCGATGTCTGGTCAGGAGGGAGACCGAGAGCCACCCGGTCCCCGTTCACAACGCGCACCGGCTAGAGCACATGTGCCCGGAACATCAGCACCCGGATCAGGTGCAGGAGCAGCACGGGCAGCAGCAGCAACAGCTACTCGCACCGCCGGAAGCGGACAGCTCGGTCAGGCCGTAGCCGGCCGTCACCGACTCGGGCACCACCTCGCCCAGATCCACCAACTCGAAGGCGCTGTCGTCCAGCACCAGGTCGTCGAATCCCTCCATGTCTTTCACCTCTTCTCTTCTTCAGAGTGCTTTTACTTCGGGCAGCACCTTGTCGCAGAAGAGCTCCAGGGTCTGCCCAGCCTCGGCGAGCGGCATCGCGCCGAAATCGATCTGCCAAAGGATCTCGTCGACGCCGCCGATGTCGTCGTTGAAGGCTCGGATACGGTCGATGACGGTGGCCGGCGAACCTGCGATCACCCCGCCCTCGGTGAAGAGCTTCCTGGGCTGCAGGCCGCGCAGCATCCAGCCGAACCCGGAGTAGCCGCGGTAGGCCGAGGACTCCCGGCGGTCCCAGGGGGTCACGGCCTCGGCCCATACGTCCAGGTAGCGGCGGAGGTAGGTCTCGGCGATCCGCTCGGCGCGCTCGTCGGTCTCCGCCACGACCAGCGGCAGGCTGGCCGCGACACGGGGCCGGAGTCCGGACGCGCCGTGCGCGGCCTCGAACGCGTTGCGGTAGAGGTCCAGATGGCCGCGGAACTCGTGCGGCGAGATCATCGGCGTGATCAGCAGCCCCAGCCCTTCCGTGCCCAGCCAGGTGAAGCTCTCCGGCGTGCGCACCGCGGCGCCCCAGACCGGCGGATGCGGGCGCTGGGTGGGCCGCGGCAGCCCGGTCACGTTGTCGTAGGAGAAGAACGGCGTCTGCTCGCTGACCTTTTCCTCGGTCCATATCCGTAGCACCGCGCGGATGGTCTCGCGGAATCGGTCGACGCTCTCGTCCATATCCAGACCCAGCGCGTCGAACTCGTCCGGAAGATAGGCCCGTGCGAATCCCACATCGAGCCGGCCGCCGCTGATCGCGTCCACCTGTGCGGCTTCCGCCGCCAATTGAATCGGGTGGTGGAAGACCGGCAGAACGCACCCTGTCATCAGCCTGACCGAATGGGTGCGGGCGGCCACGGCGGACAGGAATCCGAAGGGGCTCGGGCAGTACCCGCCGTAGTGGTGGAGGTAGTGCTCGGTCATCTTCACCGAGTTCAGGCCGCCCTGTTCGCCCCGGACCGACAGCTCCAGCGCGTCGCTGAAGTAGGACTGCGGAGATTTCGTCTCCGGAGTGCAGTCAGGAAGAAAGGAAAGCCCGAAGCGCACCGATATCACTCCCTAGCAACCGGGTATTCACCAGACCGACATCTGATTTATGCCCTTACGGTTCGGGGCCCCTCGGTGCCACCGATTCGCGGCTGACGCTACATCTGCCCCCCAAGGTCGTCAATATCCTTCGACGCCATGGTCTGAACCTGAAAATTTTTTAAGGTTCGCCCGGTATCCTCGGAGATACTTACGCTACAAAGCGTGCGTTATTGACAGCTCCGCCCAATACTGCAAGCGTGGCCGACCGGTGCATACTGCAAGCGTGTGCGTCCGATGTGTCTCGATGCTCGATGCGGTAATCCTCCGCGCCGCCACTGAATAACAGTCGACGGATGTTGGCCATGACCTCCACGCTGGAAACGCCCCGCCCCGCAAGTACAGCCCCCGCCGCCCGCGCCGCAAGCACGGCCGGCACCGGCGAGGGCGCCAAGAAGTCCGTACAGCTCGTCGAGTTCACCGCGATGCACGGTGTCCGGTACAGCGTCACCCTCGGCTATCTGAAGGCGACCGCCATCGCCGACCCCGCCCTCGACGCGTCCTGCGAGTTCACCATCTCCGTGCGCGAACAGGGCGGCGGGGAACGGGCGATGGCGGAGCTGCTCGACTCCTGGGACGAACCGTTCGTGGTCGCGCTGACCGTCTTCTTCTGGAACCGCGCCCAGTCCCTTGAGCTGGCCCGCCAGGTGAAGCAGCGCTGGCCGGACTGCACGGTCGTCGTCGGTGGCAACGATGTCAGCCACCAGCAGGAGCCGCTGTTCGCCGAGGCCCCCTGGGTGGACGTGCTGGTGCACGGCGAGGGCGAGCTGCGCTTCCGCGATCTGATGCACTGCCTGCTCGCCGGCGGCGACCTCGCCACGATCCCCGGCATCAGCCACTGGTCCGGCGGCGCCCTCGTCACCAACCCGGACGCCGACCGCATCACCGACCTCGACCAGGTCGTCTCGCCGATCCTCACCCCGGTCTACTCCGACGAGGAGATCACCGGCTCGTCGATGATCGTGTACGAGACCAACCGCGGCTGCCCGTACAAGTGCGCGTTCTGCTACTGGGGCGGCGCGACCAACTCCAAGGTCCGCCAGTTCGATCTGGAGCGGATCTTCGCCGAGCTGGGCCGGCTGATCCGGCTGATGCCGACGGACGCGACGCTGTTCATCGCGGACGCCAACTTCGGCATCCTCGGCCGCGACCGGCAGATCGCCGAGCACATCGTCGAACTCAGCAAGCGCTACGACAAGCGGCTGATCATCAGCACCAACTGGGCGAAGAACGGCAACGAGCGCATCGTGGAGATCGCGAGCATGCTGCACGCCGCCGACCTCACCGGTGCCATCACGCTCTCCGCGCAGTCCTTCGACGCGGACGTACTCAAGATCGCCAACCGCGCCAACATCCGTACGGACCACTACCGCCGGCTGCTGTCCCGCTTCCGCGAGCTCAACGTCCCCACCTACACCGACCTGATCTGGGGCCTGCCCGGCGAGTCGTACGAGACGTACCTCAAGGGCGTCGAGGAGGTGCTCACCGCGGGCGGCTCGCCGGTGATCTACCCCCTGCTGCTGCTCAACAACACCGAGTACTCCCGGGAGTCCTTCCAGGACAAGCACCGGCTCACGACGCGCTGGATGCCCGGCGATGTCACCAACCCCGAACTCGTCGCCGACGTCGTCGTCGCGCACGAGGCCATGACCGCCGAGGAGTGGGCGCGCGGCATGGAGTTCCGGGTCGCCATGACCCTCTTCCAGAAGATCCTGCTGCGCTGCGCGCTGCGCGTCCTCCACGCGACGACGGGCGTACGGCTCGTCGAACTCTGCCAACGCGCCTGGTCGTTCCTGCTCGACGACTGCGCCGACCCGTTCCTGCGCGCCGTCGCCCGCAATGTCGCCGTCGCCCACCAGGAACCGTCCGACCTCGACATGGAACTGCTCAAGACGGTCATCGGCGACCAGATCGTCGTACCCGAGGAGGTCCACTTCCAGGCCCTCCTCTGCCGCGCCGTCCGCACCGAGCGCGCGACGTCCGACCTGCTCACCGCGGCCGTCGACCGGCTGTGCGGCTGGCTGGCCGACGCCGGCCACGACATCGACCGCGAGCTGGTCGACGGGGCCCTGACCCTCGACATCGCGGCCACGACGATCCTGCGCGCGAGCCTGCGCGGCGAACTGGCCGAGGCGACCTTCGCCATGCCGCGCCCGGCCTGGAACCGCCTCGTCGCGGACGGCGACGTACCGTCCAACCTCGACGCGAGCGACCAGGGCAGCGTCGTGCACGGCACCCTCTGGGCCCCGCCGCGCTGGGTCCACTACCCGATCAGCGTGTACGCGCTCTCCATCTGGCACGGCACGGGCCGCCCCCTGCACGACGCGCTGTTCGCACTACCGGCCCGGCTGCCGACGGCGGCGTGAGACGCACTTAGGGGACAGGACAGGGGGCAGGGGACAGGAGACAGGGGACAGGGGGCGACAGGGCATAGGGGGCGGGCTTCGGGCCTCCCCGGCCCCCTGGCGTGCGTTCGCCTCCTACAGCCAGCCGCGGGCCAGGGCGGTGCGGGCGGCGTCCGTGCGGTTGCGGGCGCCGAGCTTGGCCATGGCGGTGGAGAGGTAGTTGCGTACGGTGCCCTCGGCCAGGAAGAGCCGCGCCGCGATCTCGGCGTTGCTCGCGCCCTCCGCGACGGCGCGCAGCAACTCGCGCTCCCGCTCGGTCAGCGGGTCGGCGGCGTCCCAGGCGGCCACCGCCAGCTCCGGCGCGACGACCCGCTCGCCCGCGTGCACCCGGCGCAGGGCTGACGCCAGCTCCCCGATCGGCGCGTCCTTGAGCACGTACCCGGCGACCCCGGCGTCGACCGCGCGCCGCAGATAGCCGCTGCGCGCGAACGTGGTGACGATCAGTACGCGCGTGGGGTCGCCCAGGCCGTTCAGCTCCGCGGCCAGGTCGAGGCCGGTACGGCCGGGCATCTCGATGTCCGTGACCAGGACGTTCGGCCGGTGCTCGCGCACGGCGGCCAGCGCGTCGTCGCCGTTGGTCGCGGTCGCTACGACCGTGATGTCGGGCTGGAGGTCCAGCAGGGAGGCGAAGGCCCCCAGCACCATGCCCTGGTCCTCGGCCAGGACGACGCGGATCACCGGGCCGCCTCGACCGGCACGGTGATGGTCAGGGTCGTGCCGGCGGAGCCGGTGCGCTGTACCACGCCGCCGAGCTTCGCGATCCGCTCGCGCAGCCCGTTCAGCCCGGTGCCCTCCGGGGCCGTACCGCCGATGCCGTCGTCCGCGATCACCAAGCGCACCCGTTCCTCGTCCGCGTCCAGTCCGATGTGGCACATGGAGGCACGTGCGTGCCGGGCCACGTTGGTCACCGCCTCGCGCAGGGCGAGCCCCAGCTCGTGCTCGGCGGCGGCGACCAGGATGAGATTGTCGTCGCACGCGACCCGCAGGGTCACGTCGGTCCCGGCCAACGCGCGCCGGGCCGCTTCCAGTTCCGCCCTGATGTTGGTCCGCCGCCATCCGCTGACCGTGCTGCGTATGGCGGCCAGCGCCTCCCTCGCGTTGCGTTCGATCTCCTCGGCCTCCGCGCGCGCCCGCTCCGGGTCGACCGGCACCAGCTCCTTGGTGAGCTGCGCGCGCATCACCACCGCGGTCAGCGAGTGGCCGAGCAGGTCGTGCAGGTCGCGCGCGATGCGCTCGCGCTCCCCGATGGCCGCGAGGAGTTCGGCCTGCGCGGCGCGCAACCGCTCGTTCTCCCGCTCCTGCCGCCGGCCCCGCTGCCGCATTTCGAGCAGCCCGACCAGCCAGAGGAATATGGACGCCGAGATGAGGCCCCAGAGCCGGTAGGGCATCGGCACCCGCGACACCACCGTCGTGACGGTGTTCAGCACGGTCAGCCCCGCGAACCACAGCGATGCCGTGCGCGACGGCAGCGTCTTGCCGGCGACGGCCGCCGCGTAGATGAACAGCACGCTCGCGTGGGTGTTGAACGGTGTGGCCACCGCGCCGATCACGGTGAACGGCACGAGCGATGTCCAGGTCTGCCGCACGTAGTGGCCGCGCAGCAGCGTCCCGGCGAAGAGCAGGACCGTGGCCAGGCACACCGCGATCGCCAGCGGCCACTCCCACCAGGCTTGTTGCGGGGAGAAGTAGGGCTGGGCGAAGACGAAGAGCACGTAGCAGAGGGAGATCCAATCCCAGGTGAGCAGCCGCGCGGCTACGGACTTGGTGGCGTGAGCGTCATCGGTGTTCATATCCGAGACCCATATCGGAGACTCATATTCGGGCGCGACGATAGGACATGACGGCGACGGTACCGGCGACCACGGTGGTGATCACGAGGGCGAGTACGTGGAGCAGGGCGGACCCGTCGCCCAGTTGGGCGAGGCCGAGCTCCGCGAGGTGATAGGTGGGCAGGAACTCGGCTATGTGCTTCACCGCGGAGGGCAGAAACCGAATGGGTATCCACAGACCGGACAGCACCGCCAGCGGGAACAGCACCGCGTTGAGCATCGCGATCGTCGCGCCCGTCCGGAACCGCAGCCCGACGGCCACGCTGAACAGCGTGAACGGGACGGTGCCCAGCAGCAGCACGACCGCCACCCGCAGCAGCGCCCAGGGCGAGGCGTCCAGCGTGCCGAACGCCGCGGCCGCCACGCCCATCAGCAGCAGCACGCCCACTCCGTAGAGCAGCGCGGCGGTCGCCTTCGCGGCGAGGCTGATCCCGACGGGCACCGCGGAGACCCGCTTCATACGCAGCCAGCCCAGGTCACGGTCCTGCGCGACCCCGATCCCCGGCTGCAGCGCCGCCACCGTGATCACACCGTACGTACCGAACGTGGCCACCATCGCCGTACCGGCCGAGAGCCCCTGCGTGCTGCCGTGCCCGTACAGCAGGTTGAAGAGAATGAAGAAGCCCACCGGCATGAGAATGCTGAAGAACAACGAGGTCGGCTCCCGCACGATCGCCCGCAGCTCGTCCCGCAACTCCACCCGGAAGATCCGCACACCCAGCACACTCACGCCGCCACCTCTTCCGCCGTGCCGCCGTCTGTCAACGCGAAGACGGCCTCCTCCAGGCCGGCGTCCCGCACGCGCAGCTCCGACAGGTCCGGGTCACGGTCGAGCAGGACGCGCAGCAATTCCTCGGGTGCGCGCGTCTGGATCTTCACCAGGTGGTCGTGCTCGGGCGTCACGGACAGCACGCCCGGAAGCCGCTCCAGCTCGCCGCGACCGAGGCGGGTCCGGGCGGTCACCGTACGGTCGGGAAGCCGGGCGACCAGCTCCTCCGGCGGCGCGTCCGCCAGGACTCGGCCGTGGTCGAGCACCACGACGCGGTCGGCGACCTCCGCGGACTCCTCTATGAGGTGCGTGGTGACGAGCACCGCGGTCCCCTGCTCCCGACGCCGGGCGAGTATCTGCCAGAAGTGCCGCCGGGCAGAGGTGTCCAGCCCGGCCGTGGGCTCGTCGAGCACGAGCAGCGCCGGCTCGGTGACCAGGGCCATCGCGAGCTGCACCCGTTGCTTCTGGCCCCCGGAGAGCTTCGCGACCCGCCGCCGAGCCAAGTCCGTCAGCCCGAGCTCCGCCAGCACGGGCCCGGCCGCCGAGCCCCGCAGCCCGCCACGGATCGCGGCCCCGGTGACCAGCTCCTGCACCGTGAGGGTGTTGGGAAACCCGAGGGTCTGCTGCGCCACCCCCAGCCGCCGCCGCGTCGCCGCCCGCCGCGGATCGCCGTCCAGCACCCGCACGGCCCCTTCCTGCGCCGCACGCAACCCGACCACGATCGTCACCAACGTCGACTTACCGGCCCCGTTGGGCCCCAGCAGCGCCACACACTCCCCGGCCCCCACCTCCAAGTCCACCCCATCGAGCGCCACCGTCTCCCCGTACCGGTACCGCAACCCCTCAGCCGCCACCACCCGCGTCGTTCCCATACCCCTAAGCTGCCGCCCCACCGCCCCCACCGGTAGTGACCCCCCGTCACGCCCCCCAAATGACAATTGTCATCCCGGCCGCCCCTCGGCGCGGGGCAACGCCGCACAGGCGACGCGTCAGTTGGACCGTCGCTGAGGCAATTCGGGCCGGACCAACGCCTGGGCGAACGGCTCTCCGGTGGCTCGCGCGTAGTTCATTCGCTCCCGCACCTCCCTAAGAGTGCGAGGGCGATACCCGGGACCGCCACAGCAACTCTTGTGGAACCGCACTCCGGCGTGAAGCAGCACGGAGAGCGCCCGCCAGGCGGAGTCATCCCGCTTCTTGGGCGCCGCGAAGGCCGAACCAACGTGAATCAACGGCCCCGCGCAGCGCGGACAGACCCGGTCTTGGGTGTAGCGATCGGGGTACGACTGCTTGTACGACCCCCGACAGGGCAGGCAAACGTACGAGGTCTTTCCATGAGGCATCCGGCAAGGGTAAATCGACCGAAGACCGACCTCGACGAAATTTCGCTGACCTAGCCCCCTCCTCGCTCTTCCTCGCGCCTCGGAAAAGAACCAGATGACATACCTACCCCCGCTGTGGCCCGTCTCCGTGAAGGGCGTCGCCCTCGACGCCCATGACCGAGTCCTGCTCCTACGCAACGAGCGCGACGAATGGGAACTCCCCGGCGGCCGCCTAGAGATCGGCAACCCACCCGGCACAGCCCCCGCAGACATCAGCCCAGCTCCCCGTGATACCTGGGACGGCCCCACGAAGACAGCCCCGAAGTGGACCAGCGGCCCCCCCGCAGCGTTGCCACAAGACCGAGACCCCACCGCCCTCTCGGGCGGCAGGGTCTCTGACCTGCCTTTTCTCTGTGCCCCCGGCAGGATTCGAACCTGCGACACCCGCTTTAGGAGAGCGGTGCTCTATCCCCTGAGCTACGGAGGCGGGGTGGGCGGACGGTCCGGTGCGGGTGGTGGGCGCGTGGGGCCGTTTCGACCACTGACAGGGTAGCGGATGGGTTGGGCGGGGTTCGATGCTGTGGGGGTCAGGGGGTGGCTGCGGCTTGGTGGAGGAGGGTGGTGACGTGGCGGATGGCTGGGCGGTGGGTGGTGCCGGGGCGAGTGGTGATGAAGAGGGTGCGGGTCACGGGATGGGCCAGGGGGTGGAGGCTGAGGGGGGCGGTGGTCTCGGGGAGGGTGAGGCGGGGGAGGAGGGCCACGCCGGCGCCTGCCGCCGCCAGGGCCGTCAGGACGGAGAAGTCGCTGCTGCGGGCGCTGATGCGCGGTACGAAGCCGGCGGCGCCGCAGGTTCGCTGGATCATCTCGTAGCACGACGTGTCCGGGCTCGGCGTCAGCCAGGAGGCGTCCGCGAGCCGTGACAGGTCGGCGGCCTCGCCCGCCGCCAGCCCCAGGCGCGTCGCGTGGTCCGGGTGGAGGGCCAGCAGGACCGGGTCGTCCATCAGGCGTGAGTGGTCGCAGCCCGGCGGGAAGTCCCGAGGCAGGACCGTATAACCATGGACCACCGCCAGGTCCGTCTCCCGTCTGCGCAGGGACTCCAGCGCTTCCTCCGGTTCCTGTTCCGTCAGGTGCAGCGTCGGGGCGCGGCCTTCCGCGCTGTCCGTCATGGATGGCCAGATCGGCGGGAACAGCCTGCGCGCCGCCGACGCGAACGCCGCCACCCGCACCACCCCGTGCCCGCCCCCGCGCAGCGCCGCCAAATCCGACTCCGCTGCGGCCAAGTCGCCCAGCACCACCTCCGCGTGCGCCACCAGCAGTTCCCCCGCCGCCGTCAGTCGCAGGGTCCGGCCCCGCTTCTCCACGACCGGGACCCCCGCCTCCCGTTCCAGCACCGCCAAGTGCTGCGACACCGCCGGCGCCGTCAGATGCAGCGCCTCCGCCGTCGCCGCCACCGTCCCGTACATCGCCAGATGCTGAATGATCCGCAGCCTTCGCACATCGAGCATTCGGTCAGCTTAGGGAGTCGGGCCTTGCTGGCCCGTCCCGCGAGCCCTGTGGGTCCTGCGGGGCCTCAGCGCCCTGCCTCTATTAAGTCGCCTATTAAGTTTCGCTTATTTGTTTTCCTATTAAAGCTAACTGGAACTTTTCCGTCTTCCGCCCCACCCTTTTACCCGTGACCTCACCCTCCCCCCGCCTCCTCGCCCTCGCCGGCACCGTGCTCCTCTGGGCCTCCGCCTTCCCTGCCATCCGCGTCGGGGTCGATGAGCTGGGCGTCGCCGCGCTCTCCTTTCTGCGGCTCGCCGTGGCGGCGGTGGCGCTTGTGGTCGTGGCGCCGTTCGCGGGGGTGCGGCTGCCGGGGCGGGGGGATCTGCCGCTCATCGGGCTCTGCGGGGCCACGGGCATGACCGCCTACCAGACGCTGCTCAACTGGGGCGAGGTCCATGTCGAAGCCGGTACCGCAAGCCTGCTGATCAGTGCCGCGCCCGTCTTCAGCGTGCTGCTCGGCGCCGTCTTCCTCCCGGAATCCGAACCCCTCACCCGCTCCGTACTCGTCGGCAGCGTCGTCGCGATCGGCGGGTGCGCCCTCGTTGCGCTCGCGGGCGGGGCGACCGGGTTCAGCGCCGGGGCGCTGGTGGTGGTCGCCGCGGCGGTCGTCCAGGGGGTCTACCACTTCGCGACCAAGCCGCTGCTGCGCCGCTACACCGGGCTCGAAGTGGCCACGTACGCCATGGTCGCCGGTACGGTCCTCGGGCTGCCGCTCGCGCCCGGCGCCGTACGCGCCGCCGCGCACGCGCCCGCCGGCGCCCTCGCCCCCGCGGTCTTCCTGGGGCTGCTGCCCTCCGCCCTCGGCTTCGTGATCTGGGGATACGCCGTCGCCCGGCTGCCCCTCGCCGTCTCCACCGCCGCCCTCTACCTCGTGCCGCCCGTCGCGCTCGCCGTCTCCTTCGTCTGGCTCTCCGAGGCGCCCCACCCGGTCGAACTCCTCGGCGGCGCCGTCACCGTACTCGGGGTCCTCCTCATCAACCGCGGTCGCCGGCCGGCGACGGGCGCCCCAGGCGCGGACCTCAGCCCAAGTGCATCCACACGCCCTTGACCTCCGTATACGCCTCCAGCGCGTACTTGCCCATCTCCCGCCCCCAGCCGCTCGCCTTGTAGCCGCCCCAAGGGGCCGCGCTGTCCGGGACCGGAGGCATGTTGACGAAGACCGCGCCGGCCCGGATGTCCGCGGCCAGGCGGTGGGCGGTCGTGAGATCCCTGGTCCACACCGCCGCGGCCAGGCCGTATTCGGTGTCGTTGGCGCGCGGACCCAGTTCCTCCGGGTCGTCGTAGGCCAGTACGGGCAGGACCGGGCCGAAGAGTTCGTCCCGTACGACCGACATGTCGTCGCGGACCCCCGCGAAGACCGTCGGGCGGTAGAAGTGGCCCTCCTCCAGCGCCCCGGCCGCGCGGGCGCCCCCGGTGACCACCTCCGCGCCCTCCGCGACGCCGCATCTGACGCCCGCGTCGACCTTGGCCAGGTGTTCCGCGCTGACCAGCGGGCCGATCTCGGTGGCCGGGTCCAGACCGGGGCCGAGCCGCAGGGCGGACGCGGCCGCGGCCAGCTTGGCCGTGAACTCGTCGACCCGTCGCCGGTCGACATAGAAGCGCGTGTACGCGGCGCAGACCTGGCCCGAGTTGAGCAGCGCGCCCCGCAGGTTGCCCTCGACCGCCGCGTCGATGTCGGCGTCCGCCGCGATGATGCTCGGGGCCTTGCCGCCCAGTTCCAGCGTGGGGCGCTTGAGGTTGTCGGCGCAGGCCCGCACGATCTCCCGGCCGACGGCCGTGGAACCCGTGAACGAGACCTTGTCCACGCCCGCGTGCGCCACCAGCGCCCGGCCCGGCCCCGGGCCGCCCGTCAGCAGGTTCACCACGCCGGCCGGTACGCCCGCCCGCTCGATCAGCTCCACCAGCCGCACCGTGGTCAGCGGGGTCTGCTCGGCCGGCTTGACGATCACCGTGTTGCCGCAGGCCAGCGCGGGCGCGATCTTCCAGGCGGCGATCATCAGCGGGAAGTTCCACGGCGTGATCAGCGCGCAGACCCCCACCGGCTCGCGCCGCGTGTAGTGCACCGTGTCCGGGAAGTTCACCGGCGCCACCGCGCCCTCGATCTTGGTGCACCACCCCGCGTAGTAGCGGAAGTGCTCCGCCGCCCCCGCGACGCTCACGCCCCGCGCCACGCCGATCGGCTGGCCCTGGTCGCGCGTCTCCAGCTCCGCCAGCTCCTGCGCGTGTTCCTCGATCAGCTCGGCCGTCCGCCACAGCAGCCGCGCCCGCTCCGCCGCCGAGATCCCCGCCCACGCCGGATCGGTCAGCGCCACCCGCGCCGCCGTCACCGCCGCGTCCACATCCGCCTCACCCGCCTCGGCCACCCACCCGGTCACCGCCCCGCTCGCCGGGTCATGGCTCGCGAACCCCGCCCCGTCCGCCGCCTCCGTCCACCTGCCCCCTATCAGCAGGCGGGGCCGTATCTCTGCCTCAGCCAGCTTGATTTCCTTTTTCGCCTTCGCCGCCGCACCCGTCTTGGCCGCCTTCGTCGCCTTCTCTGTCCGCATCTGGCTCCTTCCGTCTTCGGGTACGGGCCGCAGCGGTACGGGCCCGTCCCCAAGCCCCCGCCCCGGCCCCGGACCGTCGGCCCCGGCCCCCACCGCCAGCCTCCCGGCCAACGGCGCGCGGCACTTGACCGTGAGCGAACAGTCCTTGTCCACCGCCGCTCACACCCCGCGCGGCGGCCACCCCGCGCTGACCTCACCGACGACCGCGCCGACCTCACCGACGACCGCTCCGGTCTCGCCGGCCTCCCCCGCCCCGCCCGCCGCCAGCCGGAATTCGCGGGGGCTCGCCCCGTACGCCGCCCGGAACGACCGGCTGAAGTGCGCCGCGTCCGCGAAGCCCCAGCGGGACGCGATCGCGCCCACCGGCCGGTGCGCCTGCAGCGGGTCGCGCAGATCGCGGCGGCAGTGCTCCAGGCGGCGCGCGCGGACCCAGGAGGAGACGGTCGTCCCCTGTGCCCGGAACAGCTTGTGCAGATAGCGCGTGGAGACGAAGTGCGCTGCGGCGATCGCGTCGGGGCCCAGGTCCGGTTCGCCCAAGTGCTGTTCGATGAACGTGGTGATGCGCGCCAGCAGCGCCCGCCGCCCGGACGCGGGGTCGGAGCCGGCGCGGGCACCGCCCGGCTGGTGATCCCCCAACTGGTCCGCGACCAGCGTGGCCAGCAGGTCCACGATGTTGTCCGCGAGCCGTACGCCGCCGGTCCGCTCGTACTCCTCCAGATGCCCGGCCAGCCGCAGCAGCAGTGCGGAGACCAGTGCGCCCATGCCCTGCCGCCCGGAGACGCGTACGGCCGTGAGCCGGGCCACGTCCCGCGGCGGGATGCGCAGCAGCGGGCGGGGGAGCATCAGCACCAGTTGGCGGTAGCTGTCGTCGAAGGCGAGCGTGTACGGGCGGGTGGTGTCGTACACCGCGAAGTCGCCGGGCGCGAGCGGGGCTTCGCGGCCGTCCTGGGTGAGCACGCAGTCGCCGCGCAGTTGGAGGCCGAGCTTGAAGTAGTCCTCCGTGGAGGCGGCGATGGCGCGCGGTGTGCGGTGCACCGCGTGCGCGGTGGCGGCGATCTCGGTGACCTGGAGTTCGCCCAGCCGTACGCCGTGCAGCTCGCCCTGGAAGGGGCCCGCGCCCGGGTCCGCCCGCAGCGGCACGAACGCGTCGCAGATGACGCTGCGCCAGTAGTCGAAGCGCTCGGCCGCCGACAGGCCGGCCGTGCGCAGGGTCAGTGACACGGCGCCTCCCACCAGGAGCGTGCATGCCCCGGCCATGCTGCCGCCAGGTGTCGCCGTTGCCAAGAGCGAGTGGCCGGGCGGCGTTCGCTGCCGGGCAAAGGGTGTGCGTTCTCGGACAAGAAGCCTCCGGCCGCCTCCCGCAGACTCGGGACCGTACGCCCCCGTCTTCGGCCTTCCCACGGTGCCTCGACATACCGGAGCCGCCCCATGCCCCACCCGCTCGGGTCCGCCCCCGGCAAGATCGTCGCCGTTCACCTCAACTACCGCTCCCGCGCCGCCGAACGCGACCGCCACCCCCGCTTCCCCTCCTACTTCCTCAAGCCCCCCACCTCGCTCGCCGGCAGCGGCGACCCGCTGACCCGGCCCCAGGGGTGCGGCCTGATGGTCTTCGAGGGCGAGATCGCGCTGGTGCTCGGCGAGCGGGTACGGCAGGCGGCCCCGGAGTCGGCCTGGTCGTACGTCCGGTGGGTGACCGCCGCCAACGACGCGGGCGTGTACGACCTGCGCCACGCCGACGGCGGCTCCAACCTGCGCAGCAAGGGAGCCGACGGCTACACCCCCATCGGCCCCCGGCTGCTCGACGCCCGCGCCCTGGACCCGGCCGCGCTGCGCCTGCGCACCTGGGTCAACGGGGCGCCCGTACAGGACGACACCAGCGGCGATCTGCTCTTCCCCTTCGCCCAACTGATCGCCGACCTCTCCCGCACCATCACCCTGGAACCCGGCGACGTCCTCCTCACCGGCACCCCGAGCGGCGCGAGCGTCGTCACGCCGGGCGACCTGGTGGCGGTGGAAGTCACCAGCGCCGACGGGCAGTCCACCGGCCGTCTCGCCAACCGCGTCGTAGCGGCGGACGCCCCCCTGGCCGACTTCGGCGCGCTGCCGAACCCGCGGCCGGAGGACCGGACCGCTGCTTACGGGCGTACGAGCGCGTACGGACGTAAGGGTGGCGCGTACGGGCGTAAGGGCGGCGCGTACGGAGGCGGGAGCGGGGGCGCGTACGGAGGCGGGAGCGGGGACGCGTACGAGAGCGATGGCGCGGGCCCGTACGCCGCCCGCCCCTTCACCCTCCCCGCCCCCCAACGCGCCGCCCTGGAGTCCCTCTCCGTCGCCACGCTCGCCTCCCAACTGCGCAAACGCGGCTACGACGGCTTCTTCGTGGACGGGGTGCGGCCCACCCGCCCCGAGCTGAAGCTGGTCGGGGTGGCCCGTACGCTCCGGTTCCTGCCGCTGCGCGAGGATCTGGCGCCGGAGCGCGGCGGGGGCATGAACGCGCAGAAGCGTGCCGTGGAGTCCGTACGCCCCGGAGAGGTGCTGGTCGTGGACGCGCGGCGGGAGGCGGACGCGGGGACGCTCGGGGACATCCTGGCGCTGCGCGCGCTCCGGCGCGGGGCCGCGGGCATCGTCACGGACGGCGGGCTGCGGGACAGCGCCGCGGTGGCCGCGCTGGACATCCCGGTGTACCGCGGTTCCGTGCACCCGGCGGTGCTGGGCCGGCGCCACATCCCCTGGGACACGGACACGCCGATCGCCTGCGGCAACGCCCTCGTACGGCCGGGCGACGTGCTGGTCGGCGACGCCGACGGGGTGGTCGTGCTGCCGCCGCGCCTGCTGCCCGAACTGATCGCCGACGCGCGGGAGCAGGAGCTTCAGGAGGAGTTCATCACCGAACGCGTCGCCGCGGGCGCCGGCGTCGAAGGGCTCTATCCGCTGGGCCCCGACTGGCATGCTGAGTACGAGCGTTGGCGCGCCCGGCGGCGTCGGAGCGGCGAACGGTCGAAGGAGGCGGCACAGTGAGGTTCCGCAGCGATCCGCGGCGCGTGCGGGGGTCCATCGCCCCCGTCGTCACCCCCTTCGGGGAGGACGGCGCGCTCGACCTCGACGGGCTGCGCGCCCTCGTGAACTGGCAGCTCGACTCCGGCTCCCACGCCATCTCGGTGGGCGGCTCCACCGGCGAGCCCGGCGCCCTGCGCACCGCCGAACGCGTCGCGGTCATGGAGGCCGCGGCCGAGGCCGTCGCCGACCGGGCGCCGTTCGTGCCCGGCACGGGCTCGGCGCGCCTCGACGAGACCATGGAGCTGACCGCCGCCGCCCGCGACCTGGGGGCGGACGCGGCGCTGGTGATCACCCCGTACTACGCGCGGCCGACGCAGGAGGCCCTTTACCGCTGGTACGCGGCCATCGCGAAGGAGTTCCCCGACCTGCCGCTGATCGTCTACAACGTGCCCTCGCGCACCGCCGTCGACATCGCGCCGGAGACCGTGGCCCGGCTGTTCTTCGACTTCGAGAACGTCGTCGGCGTCAAGGAGACCACCAAGGACTTCGAGCACTTCTCCCGCACGTACCGCGCCTGCGGCCGCGAACTGCTGATGTGGTCCGGCATCGAACTGCTCTGCCTGCCGCTCCTCGCGCTCGGCGGCGCGGGCTTCGTCTCCGCCCTCGCCAACATCGCGCCCGCGCCCGTGGCCCGGATGTACGAGCTGTGGGAGGCGGGCGACCACGAGGGCGCGCGCGAACTGCACTACCGGTTGCACCCGCTGGTCGATCTGCTCTTCGTGGAGACCAATCCGGCTCCCGCCAAGTGGGTGCTGGCCGACGCCGGGCTGCTGGCGTCGGCCCATGTCCGTACGCCGCTGATCCAGCCGACCGAGGCCGGCGTGGCCCGCATCCGGGAACTGCGCGCGGCCGGCGCCGACCTGCTCTCTTTCTGATGCCGCTCGGTGCCGGTCGCCCCAGCCGTCCCCGCTGCCCCAGCCGCCCCGCCGTACCTCTCGTCCCCACCGTCCCCATCACGCCTACGGGAGTGACCGTCATGACCGCCGCCGCCCCTCGTACCCCGGCCGACCTGCCCAAGCTCATCCGCCACTACATCGCCGGCGTCCATGTCGAGTCCGCCGACGGGCGTACGTTCGCCAACGCCGACCCGGCGACCAACCGCCCGTACTGCGAGGTCGCCGCAGGCGGGCGCCGCGATGTCGAGGCGGCGGTGGCGGCGGCCGGGGAGGCGTTCGCGCGCGGGCCGTGGCCCCGGATGAGCGCGCGCGAGCGCGGCCGGGTGCTGTGCCGGATCGCGGAGGGCATCGAGGCGCGCGAGGAGCGGCTGGCCGAGCTGGAGTCCTTCGACACGGGGCTGCCCATCACGCAGGCGCGCGGGCAGGCGCGCCGGGCCGCCGAGAACTTCCGCTACTTCGCGGACGTGATCAACGCGCTGCACGAGGCCGCTTTCCGTACATCCGCGCAGGTCGGCTACGTCATCCGGAAGCCGGTGGGGGTGGCCGGGCTGATCACGCCGTGGAACACCCCGTTCATGCTGGAGAGCTGGAAACTCGCGCCCGCTCTGGCCGCGGGCTGCGCCGTCGTGCTCAAGCCCGCCGAGTTCACCCCGCTCTCCGCCTCCATGTGGCCGCGGATCATGGCGGAGGCCGGGCTGCCCGCCGGGGTCTTCAACATGGTGCACGGCCTGGGGGAGACGGCGGGCGCGGCCCTCGTCGAGCACCCGGACGTACCGCTGATCTCCTTCACCGGCGAGACCGCCACCGGGCGGGGGATCATGCGCGCGGCGGCCGAGGGGCTCAAGGGGCTGTCGATGGAGCTGGGCGGCAAGTCGCCGTGCGTGGTCTTCGCCGACGCCGATCTGGGGGCGGCCGTGGACGGCGCGCTGTTCGGGGTCTACTCCCTCAACGGCGAGCGCTGTACCGCGGGTTCGCGGATTCTGGTGGAGGAGTCGGTCTATCCGGAGTTCGTCGCCCGGTTCGCGGAGCGCGCCGACCGTACGCGCGTCGGGCGCCCCGACGACCCGGCCACCGAGATCGGCGCGCTCGTACACCCCGAGCACTACGAGCGGGTCCTCGGGTACGTGGCCGCGGGCCGCAAGCAGGGCGCGCGCCTGGTCGCGGGCGGCGAACGCCCCGCCCACCTGCCGGACGGCAACTACCTGGCCGCCACCGCCTTCGCCGACGTCACTCCGGACATGCGGATCTGGCGGGAGGAGATCTTCGGCCCGATCGCCGCGATCGCCCCCTTCCGGGACGAGGAGGACGCCGTGCGGCTGGCCAACGACACGCCGTACGGGCTGGCCGGCTACGTATGGACCACCGACCTGGCGCGCGGCCACCGGGTGGCCCAGGCCATCGACGCCGGGATGGTCTGGCTCAACTCCCACAACGTCCGCGACCTGCGCACACCGTTCGGCGGCGGCAAGGCGTCCGGGGTGGGCCGGGAGGGCGGCGAGAGCAGCATCGACTTCTATACGGAGCGGCAGCTCGTGTCGGTGGCGCTGGGCGATACGAAGGTGCCGCGCTTCGGGAGCGCGGACGATGACTGACGGTACGGGGGCGGGGGCGGGGGCGGGGAGCGACCGTTCGGGCGCGGGGGCGGGGCCTCGGGCGACCGAGGAGGCCGCCGGCCGTGAACTCCCGCCCCCACCCGACGTGGTGCGCTCCGGCTACGCCGAACTCGTCGTCACCGACCTCGACCGGGCCCGCTGGTTCTGGGCCGACGTGCTGGGCCTGTACGTCCAGTACGAGGACGACGACCGCCTCTGCCTGCGCGGTACGGACGAGCTGACGCACCACTGCCTGGTGCTGCGCGCGGGCGCGGCGGCGGCCCTGGACCACCTCGCGTACCGGGTGCGGACCGAGGCCGACGTGGAGCGGGCGGCCGCGTACTTCACGGCGCTCGGCAGGCCCGTGCGCCGGGTGCCGCAGGGGGAGGGGACGCGCGGGGTGGGTGACGCCGTGCGGGTCCTCGACCCGCTGGGGTTCCCCGTGGAGTTCTTCCACGGCATCGAGCGCGGCGAGCGGCTGATCCAGCGCTACGACCTGCGGCGCGGCGCGGAGATCGCCCGCCTCGACCACTTCAACATCTGCACCCCGGACGTCCCGGCGGCCTACGCGCACTACACCGCGCTCGGCTTCGGCTGCTCCGAGACCATCGAGGGCGACGCGCACGAGCTGTACGCGGCCTGGATGTACCGCAAGCAGACCGTCCACGACATCGCCTTCACCGGCGGTGCCGGCCCCCGCCTGCACCACCTGGGCCTCGCCACCCACGAATCCCACCAGGTGCTGCGCACCGCCGACCTGCTCGGCGCGCTGCGCCAGGAACACCACATCGAACGCGGCCCCGGCCGGCACGGCGTCTCCAACGCCTTCTACCTCTACCTCCGCGACCCCGACGGCCACCGCGTCGAGATCTACACCTCCGACTACTACACCGGCGACCCCGACCACGAGACCTACCGCTGGAGCGTCCACGACGACCGCCGCCGCGACTTCTGGGGCAACGCCGTCATCGAGTCCTGGTACAAGGAGGCCACCCCCGTCCTCGACCTCGACGGCCACACCCAGCCCATCGGCCAAACCCTGCTGGACGAGTCCGCGGCAAGAGTGGGAGCCGACGGCCTGGGCTGAGCGGCCCAGCCGTCGAAGCGTCTCCCCACGGCCGGGCCCTCCTTTCGAGCGGGCGGTCGTCGGCTGCCTGAACTGTGCGGCTGTTACGGCCCGCCCGGCTGGGGCCGTTCCGTTGTTTCCCGTTCGCCGCGTACGTGGCGCAGGTGGTGGCGGATGAGGGGTTCGATGGGGGATTCGTCGCTGGTGGAGGGGCCGGTGGAGAGGGTGGTGGAGATGGCGGCGAGGAGTTCGCGGTGTTCGTGGGCCCAGGCGGGAAGGAGGCCGCGTTCGGCGAGGGTTTCGAGGCCGTAGAGGCGGGTCTGGTCGCGGAGGTTGGCGATGGTTTCGGTGAGGCGTCGGTTGCCGTTGAGGGCGAGGAGGGTGAGGTGGAAGCGGCGGTCGGCGTCGAGGAAGGCGGGGACGTCGCCGTCGTGGGCGGCGGTCTCGATCTCGGTGGCGAGGGCGGAGAGTTCGGCGAGGTCTGCGGGGCGGGCGCGGCGGGCGGCTCGTACGGTGGCGGGGACCTCCAGGAGGAGGCGCATGTCGTAGATCTCGTCGAGGTCTTCGTCGCTCATCGCCACGACGCGGAAGCCGCGGTTGCGTACGGGCTCCAGCAGCCCCTGGTTGACCAGGGTCAGCATCGCCTCGCGGACCGGGCTGCTCGACACGCCGAGCTTGGCGGCGAGCGCCGACGCCGAGTAGATGTCGCCCGAGCGGATCTCGCCGGACACCATGGCCTGCCGGATAACGGCGAGGCACTGTTCGCGCAGGCTGACATGGCGCAGCCGCGCGGGCTCCGGGCGGGCCGGCGGCCGTGGCCGGGCGGGTTTCGACGGCTCCGACGGCTCCGACGGCGCCGGCGGCTCCGACGCCGGTTCTGATGCCCTCAACGGTTCCCCGCCCATGTCCATTTCCCTGCCTCCCCTTGACAAGCCCGTCGTAAGGGTCGCAGCCTACCTGCGAGCCATCATCGGTCACCGGTAACCGACTACCGAAGGGTAATTTATGGGCGCGCAGCCCGACAGCACCCACCAGGTACGGGGGTACTGCACGCTGTGCCGCTCCCGCTGCGGTGCCGTCTACACGGTCCGCGACGGCGCCCTCCTCGATGTCCAGCCCGACCCCGAGCACCCCACCGGCGCCGCCCTCTGCCCCAAGGGCCGCGCCGCGCCCGAGATCGTGCGCAGCCCCCGCAGGCTCACCCGGCCCCTGCGCCGTACGACGCCGAAGTCCGACCCCGACCCGCGCTGGCGCCCCGTCGGCTGGGAGGAAGCGCTGGCCGAGACGGCGGAGCGGCTTGGCCGCATCCGCGCCGTGAGCGGGCCCGAGGCCGTCGCGTTCGCGGTGGCCTCGCCCAGCGGCTCGCCGCTGTCCGACTCCATCGACTGGATCGAACGGTTCGTGCGGCTCTTCGGCAGCCCGAACATCTGCTACTCCACCGAGATCTGCAACTGGCACAAGGACTACGCCCACGCCTTCACCTTCGGCTGCGGCCTGCCCATGCCCGACTACGAGTCCGCCGAACTCTCCATCCTGTGGGGCCACAACCCCGCCAAGACCTGGCTCGCCCAGTCCACCGCCCTCGGCCGGGCGCGGGCGCGCGGCGCGGCGCTGGCCGTCATCGACCCCCGCCGCTCCACCAGCGCCCTCCAGGCCGACCACTGGCTGCGCGTGCTCCCCGGCACCGACGCCGCCCTCGCCCTCGGCCTCGCCAACCTCCTCATGGAGCGCGGCACGCACGACACCGGCTTCCTGCGCGCCTGGAGCAACGGCCCCCTGCTGGTACGCGTCGACACCGGCCGCTTCCTGCGCGCCGAGGACATCGACCCGGCCGCCACCGGCTACGTCGCCTGGGACGAGACCGAGCGGGCGCCGCGCGTCGTCGACACGGCGTACGCGACGCCGCACCCCGAGCGGCTCGCGCTGACCGGCCGGCGGCGCGTCCCCACGCGCGACGGGCCGGTGGAGTGCCTGCCCGCCTTCGAGCGGTACGCGCAGGCCGCCGCCGCCTGGCCCCTCGCCCGTACCAGCGAGGTGACGACGGTTCCGGAGCGGCAGCTCGACGAGTTCGCCGACGTGCTCGGGCGGGCCGAGTCGGTGACGTACCACGCCTGGACCGGCGTCGGGCAGCACACCAACGCCACCCAGACCGACCGGGCCATCGCCACCCTCTACGCGCTCACCGGCTGCTTCGACGCCCCCGGCGGCAACGTCATCCTGCCGGCCCAGCCCGCCAACGCCCCCACCGACTTCGCGCAGCTCGCCCCCGCCCAGCGGGCCAAGGCGCTCGGGCTGCGCGAGCACCCGCTGGGCCCGCCCGCGCACGGCTGGGTGAACGCCCGCGACCTGTGCACGGCCATCACCACCGGCGAGCCCTACCGCGTCGAGGCCATGGTCGCCTTCGGCGCCAACCTCCTGATGTCCCAGCCCGACCCGCGGCGCACCGCCGAAGCCCTGCGCGCCCTGGACTTCGCCGTCCACCTCGACCTGTTCCCCACCCCGACCGCCGACCTCGCCGACCTCGTACTCCCCGTCAACAGCCCCTGGGAGCACGAAGGGATCAGGATCGGGTTCGGTACCAGTCAACGCGCCCAGGAACACGTCCAGTTGCGGACCCGCATGGCCGAACCCGTCGGCGATACCCGGTCCGACAGCGAGATCGTCTTCGACCTCGCCGGGCGGCTCGGCATGGGCGAGGAGTTCTTCGGCGGCGACATCGAAGCGGCCTGGGACCACCAACTGGCCCCGCTCGGGCTCACCACCGCCGAACTGCGCAAACACCCCGGCGGCGTACGGCTGCCGCTGCGCACCCGGCACCGCAAGTACGCGGAGCGGGCGGCGGACTCCGAAAGCCCCGCCCACGTCACCGTCACCGGCTTCGACACCCCCACCCGCCGCGTCGAGCTGTACTCCCAACTCCTCGCCGACCACGGCTACTCGCCCGTCCCCGTCCACACCGAGCCCCCCGCCGCCCCCGACGGCCGCTACCCGCTGACGCTCACCTGCGCCAAGAACGGCTACTTCTGCCACAGCCAGCACCGCTCCCTCACCTCCCTGCGCCGCCGCGCCCCCGACCCCACCGTGGACCTGGCGCCGCGGGCCGCCGCCGAGCGCGGCATCCGGGACGGCCAGTGGGTGCGGCTCACCACCCGCAACGCCACCATCCGCATGCGCGCCCGTATCGACGACAGCCTGCACCCCTCGGTCGCGGTCGCCGAGTACGGCTGGTGGCAGTCGGCGCCCGACCTCGGGCTGCCCGGGTACGACGCGCTCGCGGGCGGCGGGGAAGAGGGCACGAGCGCCAACTACAACCTGCTCATCGACGACGAGTTCACCGACCCCGTCAGCGGCTCCGTCCCGATGCGCTCGGCCGCCTGCGAGATCCGGCCCGCCCACGACGCGGGGGACCCCGCCGGACGCCGGGAGTTCCGGGTCGCGGCGCTGGAACGCGAGTCGCCGGACGTCCTGACCGTACGGCTGGAGCCGCTGGACGGGCGGCCGCTGCCCGGCCACCGGGCCGGGGCGCACCTCACGCTGCACCACCCCGACGCGGCGGACCGCAGCTACTCCCTCACCGGACCCGCGCGCCGCACCGCGGGCGGGGACGCGCCGGACGGCTACCGCGTCGCCATCCGGCACGTGCCCGGCGGCAGCTTCTCCGGGCTCGTGCACGAGCGGCTGCGCGTCGGCGACCGGGTCGCCGCCACCGGACCCGACGGCAACTTCGCCATCCCCACCGACCTCGAACTCCCCGTCGTGCTGATGGCCACCGGAGTCGGCATCACGCCCTTCCTCGGCTACCTGGAGACGCTGGCCGCCGTCGGCGGTACGGTCCCCGAGGTCGTCCTGCACTACGGCAATCGCAACTCCGAGGGCCACGCCTTCGCCGGGCGCATCGCCGAACTGGCCGCCCGCCTGCCCGCCCTCCGCGTCGTCAACCACTACAGCCGCCCGCTGAGCGGCGACCGGCACGGCCGTACGTACGACCGGCCGGGCCGGATGAGCGCCGAGGACGTCTCCGCGGACCTCATCGAACGCCGCGCCCGCTTCTACCTCTGCGGGACCGAGGAGATGCTCGCGGACCTGACGGACGGGCTGCTGGCGCGGGGCGTGCCGCGCTTCGAGATCTTCTCCGAGAAGTTCCACGCCGCCGCGCGCGAGATCCCCGTCGCCGACGACGCCCGGCACACCGTGCGCTTCGCCCGCTCGGACCGGGAGATCGTCTGGCGCGGTACGGACGGCACCCTGCTGGACGTCGCGGAGCGCGAAGGGCTCGCCCTGCCCAGCGGCTGCCGTGTCGGACAGTGCGAGAGCTGCGCCGTGACCGTACTCTCCGGCGAGGTCGCCCACCGCGTCGAACCCAGCGACGGCCTGCCCGACCGTACGTGCCTGACCTGCCAAGCCATCCCCCGCACCGACCTCGAACTCGACGCCTGACCGGCCGCACGCCGGCGGGCCGACCCACCCCGACCCGGGCGCCGCACCGCGCCCCTGGGAGACCGCATGCTCAACATCTCCGCCGAACAGACCGCGCGGCACCTGGCGTTCGACGCCCTCATCCCCGCCCTGCGGGCCGGCTTCGCCCGCGGCGCGCACGCGCCCGACCGCCACCACCACGCCGTCGACGGCGCCCCGGGGGCCACGCTGCTGCTCATGCCCGCCTGGTCCGAGGGCGGCTACCTCGGGGTGAAGCTCGTCGACGTGTTCCCCGCCAACTCCGAGCTCGGCAGGCCGGCGCTGTCCTCCGCGTACGTCCTGGCCGACGCGGCGACCGGCGAACACCTGGCGCTCGTCGACGGGAACGAACTCACCCGGCGGCGCACGGTGGCCACCTCCGCGCTGGCCGCGAGCTACCTCGCGCGCCCCGACAGCGAGGTCCACCTGGTCGTCGGCACCGGACACATCGGCAGCCTCGCCGCCGCCGCGCACCGCAGCGCGGTCGGCACCTCGCAGGTCCTCGTCTACGACCGGCGGCCGGAGCGGGCGGAGGCCCTGGTGGCGGCGGTGCGGACGGACGGCATGGAGGCGCGGGCGGTCACCGACCTCGCGGCGGCGGCGGGCGAGGCCGACCTCATCACCTGCGCCACGCTCGCGGAGGAACCGCTGATCCGGGGGGAGTGGCTGCGGCCCGGCACCCACCTCGACCTCATCGGCAGCTTCCGGCCGTCCATGCGGGAGGCGGACGACGAGTGCGTACGCCGCGGGACCGTGTTCGTCGACACCCCGACCGCGCTGCGCGAGTCGGGCGATCTGCTCCAGCCGATGGCCTCCGGCGCGCTGCGGGCCGAGGACATCGCGGGCACGCTCCCCGAGCTGTGCCGGGGCGAGGTGAAGGGGCGCCGGAACGCCGCCGAGATCACGGTGTTCAAGTCCGTCGGCGGCGCGGTGGCCGACCTGGCCGCGGCGGCGCTCGTGTACGAGCGGGTGGCCGCGGAGAGCGCGCCGTCGGACTGAGGGGGCGTCAGGGGGCCGTGCCGTCAGCGGAGTCGGCAGGCGTCGAGCGGGGGTCACATAGGCGCTGAGCGCCTTCAGGCGGCATCAGCCGCCGACGCTCCACGAGACCGTGCCGTCGGCCGTGACCAGGGCCGCGAGGACGATCAGATCGGCGGCGCCGAGGGCGAGGCCCAGCCAGGCTCGGCCGCGCCGCCCGGTGGATCGGGCCAGCGCGAGGGTGCCGAGCACCAGGGCGCAGGGGCCGAGGACGAGGTTGAAGACCAGCAGGCCGACGAGGCCGAGGACGAAGGAGGCCACCGCCATGCTGTCGGCGTCGTTGCGGCGCGGGCGGCGGCGGTCGGCCGGCTCGGCGGGTGCGGCGGTCGCGGAGTCGGCGGGGGCCGTGGTGTCCGGGTGTGTGGTGCGTACCGGTGCGGAGACGGTCATGGGTCAGCGCTCCTTTGTACGTTCGCGGACGGTGAAGACGAGAAGCCAGACGGCGATGAGGGCCGCGGCGGGGATCAGGAAGTGGAGGGGGGTGTGCGCCGCGGCGCCCACGAGGACCCCCAGCAGGAGAAGCGCGGCGACGAGGAAGATCATGTCGGTCCTTTCCGAGTAGGGGCCGTGATCCGTTGTCAGTGAACAACTGGAATGACAACTGTTCACTGACTTCCACAGTCTAGCGTTGCCCAATCCGGAGAACGGTTGTTTACTGAATGATATGAGTCACACGCCCGGGGTCCGGCAGGCCCAGAAGCAGAAGACCCGCCAGGCGCTCCTCGACGCGGGCCTGCGCCTCCTGGAGGACCAGAGCCTCAGCAGCCTCGGGCTGCGCGAGGTCACCCGCGTCGTCGGCGTCGCCCCGGCCGCCTTCTACCGGCACTTCCGGGACATGGCCGACCTCGGCGTCGCGCTGGTCGAGGAGGCGCTCGGCAGCCTGCACGCGATGATCCGCACGGTCCTCGCCGAGCAGGACGGCGCCCAGGAGCGCATCGACCGCACGGTCGAGGTGGTCGCCGCGCACGTCCGCGCGCACCCCGCCCACGTCCGCTTCGTCGCGCGCGAGCGGCACGGCGGCGTACGGGCCGTGCGCGAGGCGATAGGCGAACAGCTCGCGCTGTTCGCCGACGAGGTCGCCGAGGTGCTGCCCGGCCAGTCGGAGCTGACGGGCTGGAGCGAGCGGGACGCGCACATGCTGGCCGCGCTCTACGTCGACCACCTGGTGATGACGGCCTCCGCGTTCCTGGAGGCGACGCCCGAGGAGGCCGAACGGATCGCCGGCCGGGCGCGGCAGCAGCTCAGGCTGATCAACCTCGGCTGCCGCCACTGGCTCGACGAGTAGGCGGCGCGGGGCTGGGGGAACGGGAACCACGGGGCCCTCGGGCTCGCGCTTGTACGCGCGCCCCTCGGCCTCAGTCCGAGTCCGGCACCACCGCCACCGGGCACGCCGAGTGCAGCAGCACCGCGTGCGCCACCGAGCCCAGATGGTGACCGATCGTCAGCCGCCGGCGGCGCCGGGCGACCACGACGAGATCGGCCGCCTGCGAGGCGTCCACGAGCTGCCCCGCCGCGTCGCCCGGCTCCGCGCGCACCTCCACCTCGACCTCGGGGTGGCGCTCGCGGTGCGGGGCGAGGTGCGCGCTCACCTCGTGCTTGAGCGACGCGGCGAACTCCGCCGTCTCGCGCTCGTACGGCAGCACGAACTCGTACGCGCTCGCCAGCGTCACCGGCTCCGGGTAGCCCGAGACGACCTGGAGCACCGCGCCCGACCGCGCGGCCGCCTCGAAGGCGTAGCCGGTCGCCGCGTTCGCCTCGGGGGAGGGCGCGAGGCCGAGCGCGATCCGCCCGTACGGGCGGCCGTCGCCCCCTGCCCCTTCCGCCCGTTCTTCCGCCGCCTCGTCCGTCTCGTCCGCCGGGCGCGGCACGACGACCACCGGGCTCGCGGCGCGCGCCGCGCAGGCCAGGCCGTTGGAGCCGAGCAGCAGGCTGGCGAACCCGCCGCGCCCGCGCGAGCCGAGGACCAGCAGCGCGGCCTGTGCTCCCAGCTCCGGCAGGTCGTGGCCGGGGTCGCCGCCGATGGTGCGCCGCCGCAGCTCGGGCGGGCCGTCGGGGAGCGATTCGAGGAGCTGCCGGGCCGCGTTCAGGACCGGGTCCTCGTCCTCCGTCGGCACGGAGACCGGCACGACGGCGTCCGGCGTCACGGGCTGCATCTTGGTGACGTACGGCCAGATGTGCACGACCTCCAGCGGTACGCCCCGCCGCCCGGCCTCACCCGCCGCCCAGCGCAGGGCCCGGTCGCTGTCGGGGGAGCCGTCCACGGCCGCGATCACCGGCAAGGTGCTCATCCGCGTCTCCAGTTCAGTCAGTTTCGGTTAGTTTCAGTCGGTGTCAGTCGGTTCAGTCTTGATCGATCACTCCGTCTTCGGCACCCCTGCCCACTGCCGAGAGGGGTAAAAGGGGCGAAAGTCCCCAGTAGGTCGGATATGACCGCCCGACCGCGCTACGACGCGCTCGGCCGTTATCGGGGGCAGCCGCCGACCGGCACCGCGTCAGTCGTCGGCCGGCGCCGCGCCGACGACGCGCGGGCGGAACGCGAGGATGGCGGCGGCGACCTCGTCGAGGTGGCTCTCCAGGAGGAAATGGCCGCCGTCGAGCAGGACGATCTCCGCGTCCGGGGCGTCGCGCCGGAACGCCTCCGCGCCGGCCGGCCCGAAGATCTCGTCGTTGCGGCCCCAGATCGCGAGGACGGGTACGCGGTGCGAGCGCAGCCATTCGTGCACCGCCGGGTACCGGTCGCGGTTGCTCGCGTAGTCGCCGAACAGGGCGAGCTGGGCCCGGTCGACGCCGGGGCGGGCGAGCAGCGCGAGGTCGTGCTCCCAGGCGTCGGGGTCGATCAGGCTGGGGTCGGGGACGCCGTGCGTGTACTGCCACTCGACCGCTTCCCGGCTCAGGGCGGGGCGCAGCAGCGCCTCGTTCTCCGGGCTCCGGTGCCCCCCGTAGGCCCAGATGGGCGCCCAGAAGTCCGGTACGAAGCCGGCCTCGTAGGCGTTGCCGTTCTGCGAGACGACGGCGAGGACCGCTGCCGGGTCGGCCAGGGCGAGCCGCCAGCCGATCGGTGCGCCGTAGTCCTGGACGTAGATCGCGTAGCGGCGTACGCCGACGGCGGCCAGGAAGCCGCGGGTCACCTCGGCGAGGGCGTCGAAGGTGTAGTCGAACTCCGACACGTCCGGCGCCGACGAGCGGCCGAAGCCGATGTGGTCGGGCGCGATCACCCGATAGGGCCCGGCCAGCGCGGGGATCAGGTGGCGGAACATGTGGGAGCTCGTCGGATAGCCGTGCAGCAGCAGGAGGACGGGGGCGTCCGCGGGGCCCGCCTCCCGGTAGAAGACGGTCAGGCCGTCGACGTCCGCGGTCCGGTGGTGAACAGCGACCACGTTAACCCCTTAAATCGATTTAACTGGTTAGGTTAGTCTGATCCTGCACGGGGCCGTATGGCGTGTCAAGACGAGTCGAGAGCCGAGAAGGGGCGAGCCGTGGTCGAGGACGAGGACTTGCTGTTGTCCGTCATCAACAGCGCACCGGTGCTCGACGGGCGCCCCACGGACGCCCTGGCCGGGGCCGGGGCGGCGGAGCGGGTACGGGCGCTGGGCGGGCGCGGCACGGACGCGGAGCGCGAGCGGCTGCGGCGGGTGCGGGACGCGCTGCACCAGCTCATCCGGGGGACGTCCACGGACGTCGGCGACCTGGCCGCCCTCCTCGAACGGGCGCGGCTCCGCCCCGCCGTCACCCCCGCGGGCGTCGCGTGGGAACTGGAGGCCGCGCCCGACGACGAGCTGGCCGTCCGCACCGTCCTCGCGTGGTCGCGCGTCATCACGGAGCTGCCGGGGCGGCTGCGGGCCTGCGCCAACGACGAATGCAACCTGTTCCTCGTCGATCACAGCCGCCCCGGCACCGCCCGGTGGTGCTCCATGGCGGTCTGCGGCAACCGGATGAAGGCGCGCACCCACGCCCGTAAGCGGCAGCTCGGGTAGGGACCGGCGCCCTGCGGCCCCAGCCCCTCAGCCCCCCGCCCCCTCAGCGGCGGACGACCCGCACCCGATAGCTCCCGCCCTTGTTCTTGCCCTCGCTTCCGCCCTCCGCCGGGACCTCGATCCGGATTCCGTGGCGCCGGTCGGTGAACGCCTGGCCGGGCGTGAAGGCCGCGTCCGACAGCTCCGCGTCGACATTGGGATGGCGGCTGCACCCGCCGCTGTGCGGCGTGGAGTCGACGACCGTGACGGGCCCGCCGCCCGTGTCGACCGAGGTGTCCACCCAGGAGAGAAGCACCCCCGGCCGGCACACCGACTCGTCGTTGCCCTCGCGGCGGCGCACCTCCACCGCGTACCCGCTGTGGCGGTTCACCGGCACGAACACCATCCGCACGCCGCCGCTGGGCGCGTGCGCGTTCAGCGGAGTGAGCCGCTCGGTGCGCGCGCCGGGCCCGGTGACGCAGCGGACCTGCCGCCGGGCGAGCCAGCCGAGCTTCCACTTGTGCCAGGCCATGACGTCGTTGCCCGGTCCCCAGTCCTCCGACATCAGGTCCCAGTGCCCGGCCAGGCTGCCGCCCCCGGCGTCCGTATAGAGGTCGGGGAGGCCGAAGACATGGCCGTTCTCGTGGCTCAGGACGCGGAAGGCGCTCGGGCCGGTCTGCCGCCCGTAGATGAAGGAGACATTGGCGAGCGGCACGCCGCCGGCGCTGGGCGCGTCCGGGTTGCCGCTGAAGGTGACGGACAGCACGGTGTCGGTCGCCGGCGGCCCGGCGTTCGGCGTGACCAGGACGTTCACCAGGTCGTACGGGCGGAAGTCCACGGCCGGGCGGGCCGCGGCGGCGGCGCGGGCGAGGTCGCGCAGCAGCCGCCGGTACCCCGGCTCGAAGGTGGAGCCGCGCTCGATGCCGTACGAGCGGAACGGGCGCGGCATCCGCAGCCAGCGCTTCAGGGGCAGCGCGGGGCGGTAGTCGAGCCGCCCGTACGAGGCGGCCTCGAACCACTGCCGCACCCGCGGGAAGAACTCCGCGTACCGCTGCCGCGCCGTGCCGCGCCCCGGGGCGTCCGGGAAGTCGATCGCGAGGGTGAGCGCCCGGACCGTGCCCGTGCCGCGCACATAGCCGGGGGCGGTGGGCAGCCCCTCGGACATCTGCGTCCCGGCGCCCGGGGCCGGCGCGCACGCCCCGCCCCCGGACGGCCCGTCGGCGCGGGGCCGGGGGTCGGTCCCCAGCCGCCGTCCCGCGGCGGGCCCGCCCGGCGCGGCGGTGGCCGGGTCCGTGGGGGAGGAGCCCGCGGCGGTCACGGCGACGGCGGCCAGGAGCGCGGTCGCGGCGAGGGCGCTGCCGCGGCGCGGCGTGCGTATCGGGGGGCGGCTGGGGTCCATGACGGTTCCCTTCCGGTCCGAGGGGAGGCGGGGGCCTGGGGGCGGGGAGCGCCCGGCGTACGGAGGCGCGTGGGGGAGTGGAGGCGCGCGGGCCCGGCGGACGGTGCGGGCGGCAGGGGCGCGGCCCGCACCCCCCGCCCGCTCAGCGCTTCGCGGTGACGCGTACGCGCCAGCGGCCTGCGTCGTCCTGGCCGAGGACCTCGACGGTGACGCCGTCGGCGGCGAACGTCTGGCCCGCCCGGTAGGTGGCGTCGCTCAGCGCCGGGTTCACGTTCCGTTCCCCGGCGGCGCACCCCGCGCTGCCGGGCGTGGCGTCCGAGACGCGGACCGGGCCGGTGCCGGTGGCCGCGGCGGCGTCGACCGTGGCGACGAGCACTCCGGGGCGGCAGACGGCCGGGTCGAGGGGGCCGCGGTCGCGAGCCTCGACGGTGATGGCGCGGGTGGCGGAGAGCGGGACGACGACGAGCTTGGTGCCGTCGGCGGACGTGGTGGGGGTCAGCGTGTGGGTGCTGGTACCGGTGCTGGTGCTCGTACGGGTGTCGGTGTGGGTGTTCGTACCGGCGTCGTCGCGGGTGCTCGTACGGGCGTCGGTGCCGGTGCCGGGGTTCGTACGGGCGCCGGCACCGGGTCCCGTGGCCGGCCCGGCGTCGGCGGCGACCGGCGGCACGCAGTGCACCTGTCCGGCGCGCAGCCACCCCAGCTTCCACTTGTGCCAGGCCAGGAAGTCGTTGGCCGGCCCCCAGTCCTCGTCCATGGGGTCCCAGTGGCCGACGGGCGAGGGCCGCCGGTTCCCGCCCGTGTAGTACAGGTCCGGGAGGCCGAAGGAGTGCGCGACCTCGTGGTCGAGGACCCGGAAGGCGCTGTCGCCGGTCTGCCGGCTCCAGATGAAGGAGGCGTTGGTGAAGGGGACGCCGTCGTCGGTGTCGAGCCCCAGCGGGCCGCCGCCGAAGGTGACGGACAGCACGGTCTCGGTGGCGGGCGGCCCGGCGTCCGGGGCGGCCAGCACGTTGATCACGTCGTACCGGCGGAAGTCGATGTCGCGGTCGACGGCGGCGAGTATCTCCTTGGACAGCGCGTGGTAGCCGCTGCCGGACGCGGGGTCGAAGGGCGTGCCGCGACCGATGCCGTACGCGGCGAACGGCTTGGACATCCGTATCCAGCGGGCGTACGCCGTGGGGCGGTAGTCCAGCCGCCCGTACGACGCCGCCCGGAAGTAGTCGGCGGCCCGCGGGAAGAACTCCCCGTAGCGCTCGCCCACGCTGCCGGCGGCGGGCGCGTCGGGGAAGTCGATGAAGAGGGTGATGGCGCGCACCGTCCCGCTGGACCTCGCGTACCCGGGCGGTGTGCGCGCGACCTCGGAGACGTGGTCCCGTATCCCGGTGAGCGCGCACGGGCCGTACGGGCGGCCGGGACCGTTCGGGCGGTCGGAGCCGTAGGGGCGGTCAGGACCGTACGGGCGGTCAGGGCCGTACGGGCGTCCGGGGCCGTGGCGGTGGCCGGGGCCGTACGGGCGGAGGGCGGCGTACGCGTGGCCGGGGGAGTACGGGCGGGCGGCCGAGGCCGTGGGGGCCGCCGCCGGCGGGGCCGGGCGGTCGGCGGCCCGGCGTGCGGCGGGCGCGGGCGCGGTGAGGGGCAGGGCGAGCGGGAGGGCGAGCGCGGTCGTCACCGTCGTGGCCACGAGCGCGGTGGCTATGTGGGACATGCCGATCACCTCGGTCCAGCGGAGCGGACGCCCGAGCGCGGACGCCCTCTGTGTTCACCCTGTTCCGGAGCGTGTCCGGGCGCTCTCTCGGTTACGGCGGACGGGTGACGGGTGGCCGGTGCGCGCACCAGGGGCGACACGCGGTATTCCGGGGCCGGACGCGGCGCGTGATGCCCGATTTGCCGGACGTGTCGCAGGTCACAGCCGCCCGGTGAAATATCCGGGGAGCCGTTCCCCGTTTACAGGTACGTCTCGCACAAGCGGGGAGTCAGTCCCCGGTTGCGAGGGGCAAAGTTACGGATACGTACGGAAATCCCCGTACCCACCGGCCCGGACCGGGTCCGCGGGCCAACCCGCGGATCGACGGCGGGGGCCCGCAGTGAGATCAACTGAAGTGAGAGGAGTGCACCGATGGCAGCCACCGCCGCCGTCCCCGCCGCGAAGCCCGCGCACCACCGGCTCCGCGCCGACGCCCTGCGCAATCGCGAGCGGATCGTCGCGGCGGCCCGCGAGATGCTCGTCGAATACGGGGTCGATGTCCCCCTCGATGAAATCGCTCGACGGGCCGGGGTCGGCAATGCCACTCTGTACCGGCACTTCGCGGACCGGTGCGAACTGGTCCACCACGTCAGCCTGTCGGTCATGTCCCGCATCGCGGAACAGGCCGAGCGCGCACGAGCTGAGGAGCCCGATGCTTTCCTGGCGCTGAGGCGCTTCGTCCACGCCGCGGCGGACGAGCGCATCGGAGCCCTGTGTCCCCTGCTCGCCGAGAGCGTCGCGCGCAGGCACCCCGATCTCGCCGAGGCGCGCGACCGCCTGGAGGCGACGACCGAGGAGCTGATGGCGGCGGCCCGCGACGAGGGTCTGCTCCGCTCCGACATCGCCGCGGGCGATCTGATGGTGGCCCTCACGCAGCTCACGCGTCCGCTGCCCGGCAGCGGCTGTGCGAACTTCGACCAATTCGTCCACCGGCACCTCCAACTGTTCCTGGACGGCCTGATGACTCCGGCCCGTTCCGAGCTCAGCGGTGCCGCCGTGACCCTGGAGGACCTGCGCCGCACGCCGTGATCCGGCTTCCGCCTCCTGTCCGACCGATCCGTCCCGACCCCGTTGTCAGACCCCTGCGCAACAATCGACATCCATAGCGTTCAGTCTTCAGGCTTCAGCCCTTCAAGGTCCCGACGTGCGTCGCACGTCCTGTCTCGTTTCCTGTCCGGCGTCCGACGTTGTAACGTCCGGCCCCCGGCGCGCGTCGTGTCCTGTGTCCCGTTTTTTCCACCCTCCGCACCGCTAGGCGGCTACACCCATGCCAGATTCCGTCCGTCAACTCGATCCCCGGCGCTGGAAAGCGCTCATATTCATCGCGCTGGCCCAGCTCATGGTGGTCCTCGACGCCACCATCGTGAACATCGCGCTGCCCTCCGCCCAGGCCGACCTCGGCATCTCGGACGGCAACCGGCAGTGGGTCATCACCGCCTACGCCCTCGCCTTCGGCGGTCTGCTGCTCTTCGGCGGCCGCGTCGCCGACCTGTGGGGCCGCAAGCGGGCCTTCCTGATCGGCCTCGTCGGCTTCGCCGTCGCCTCCGCCCTCGGCGGCATCGCCAACAACACCGGAATGCTGCTCGGCGCCCGCGCGCTCCAGGGCATCTTCGGCGCCCTGCTCGCGCCCGCCGCGCTCTCCCTGCTCGCGGTGCTGTTCACGGAGGCCAAGGAGCGCGCGAAGGCGTTCGGCATCTTCGGCGCCATCGCCGGTGGCGGCGCGGCCATCGGCCTCTTCCTCGGCGGCGTGCTCACCGAGTACCTGAACTGGCGCTGGACGTTCTTCGTGAACATCCCGTTCGCCGCCGTCGCCGCGGCCGGCGCGGTCTTCGTCGTCCGTGAGCCCGCGGGCAGCCGCAACCCGTCCAAGCTCGACATCCCCGGCGTCATCCTGGCCAGCCTCGGTCTGGTCTCGCTGGTCTACGGCTTCACCCGCGCCGAGTCCGACGGCTGGAGCGCCGGCATCACCATCGGCCTGTTCGTCGGCGCCGTCGTGCTGCTCGCCGCCTTCGCGGCCGTCGAGTCGCGCGTGAAGAGCCCGCTGCTGCCGCTGCGGGTCGTGCTCGACCGCAACCGCGGCGGTGTCTACCTCGCGCTCGGTCTCGCCGTCATCGGCATGTTCGGCCTGTTCCTCTTCCTGACCTACTACATGCAGGTCGTCAAGGGCTACACCCCGGTCACCACCGGCCTGGCCTTCCTCCCGATGGTCGCGGGCATGACCATTGGCTCGACGCAGATCGGCGCCCGGCTGATGACCCGCGTCCCGGCGCGGCTGCTGATGGGCCCGGGCTTCCTGGTCGCCGCCATCGGCCTGCTGATCCTGACCCAGCTCAGCGCGGGCAGCTCCTACTCGGGGCTGATCCTGCCCGGCCTGGCCCTGATGGGCCTCGGCATGGGCACGGCCTTCATGCCGGCCATGAGCCTGGCCACGCACGGCGTCCAGCCGCGCGACGCCGGTGTCGCCTCCGCGATGGTCAACACCTCGCAGCAGGTCGGCGGCGCGATCGGCACCGCGCTCCTGAACACCGTGGCGGCCAGCGCCACCACCGCGTACGCGACGTCGCACGTGGCCTCCGCCACGACGCCCGCGGCCCAGCAGGCGCTCAAGCTCAACGCCTTGATGCACGGCACCTCCACCGCCATCTGGTGGGCCTTCGGCATCCTCCTGGTCTCCTCGGCGATCGCCTTCCTGTTCGTCAACGCCGGTCGCCAGGGCGGCGCCCAGTCCGGCTCCGGCGAGGGCGAGGCCGCGCTGGAGGACGCCATCCCGGTGATGGTGCACTGACCGCACCGGTACGGGGGCGAAGCACGCTCGTACACACGTGAAAGGCCCCTGCTGCCCAGCAGGGGCCTTCCGCGTGAGCGGGCACGGCGCGCGGCTCCGGCGCGTACGACCCGGACCCGCCGTCACGTACGTACGCCCGGGGTACGGGCGCGTGGCGGTGCCGTTCCGCACGTACGCCCGGGGTGCGGCGCACGGCGGTGTTACGGACGTACGCCGGGGGTACGGGCGCGTGGCGGTGCCGTTACGGACGTACGCCGAGGGTGCGGCGTACAGCGGCGTTCCGGACGTACGCCGGGGTACGGGCGTACGGCGGCGTTACGGGCATGCGGGGGTGTCACGCCCGTACGGACCGCGCCGCGCGGCGGCGGTATGCGGCCCCGGTGCCGGGCCCGGGCTCCGGTCACGGCTGCGCGCTAGCGCAGCCACGGCAGGTCGGCGCCCTCCGGTTGGAGGCCCTCGGCCATCACCCGGCAGATCTCGCCGAGCGACCTGGCCTGCTCCGGTGTGAGCCGGTCGAAGATGGCCGCGCGTACCGTCTCCACATGGCCCGGCGCGGACTCCTTGAGGACCTCGAACCCCTCGTCGGTGAGGACGGCGAGCTGGCCGCGCCGGTCCTCGGGGGAGTTCTCGCGCCGTACCCAGCCCTTCTTCTCCAGCCGGGAGACGGCGTGCGAGAGACGGGACCGGGTGATCTTGGCGTTCTGGGCGAGATCGGTCATGCGCATCCGGCGCCGCGGCGCGTCGGAGAGCAGGACGAGGAGGCCGTAGTAGATGTGCGGCATCCCGGCGTCGCGCTGTAGCTGACGGTCGAGGTGGTCTTCGAGGAGGGTCCAGGCGTGGTGGTACGCGCGCCAGATGCTCTGCTCCTCGTCGTTGAGCCAGCGAGTCTCTGCCGCGGGTGGGTTCGTCATGGCGTCCACTGTTTCATTCGAAGCTGGATTCTTGAAGCTTAAACATTTTCGGGTTAGGGTGCGCTTACTAGCTTGAGAGTTCAAGTACCCGGAATCTTGGAGAGGCACGTGTCCGCCACCGTCCCCGCATCCGAGGCCGCCGCCGCGCTCGCGCCGGCGACCGACGGGCGCATGCCCGCCCTCTACCTCTCGCACGGTGCGCCGCCGCTCGCCGACGACGCGCTGTGGCCCGGCCAGCTCGCCGCTTGGTCCGCCGCGCTGCCCCGGCCCACCGCGATACTGATGATCTCAGCGCACTGGGAGGAAGCGCCGCTCGCCCTCGGCGCCACCGAGACCGTGCCGCTGGTCCACGACTTCTGGGGCTTCCCCGAGCACTACTACCGGGTGCGCTACGCCGCCCCGGGCGCGCCGGAACTCGCGGAGCGGGTGCGCGCCACGCTCCGCGCGCCGGGCACGCCCGTACAGGACATCCCCGACCGGGGCCTGGACCACGGCGCGTACGTCCCGCTCGTCGAGATGTACCCGGACGCCGACATCCCCGTGCTCCAGGTCTCCATGCCCTCCCTCGACCCGCGCCGGCTCATGGAGATCGGCCGGCGGCTCGCGCCGCTGCGCGACGAGGGCGTGCTGATCGTCGGCAGCGGCTTCTTCACCCACAACCTCGCCGCGCTGCGGCACGCGGGGCCGACGCCGCCCGGATGGTCGGCGGAGTTCGACGACTGGGGGCGCCGGGCCCTGGCGGCGGGGGACGTGGACGCCCTCCTGGACTTCGAGCACAAGGCGCCGGCGGGCCACCTGGCGCATCCGCGCACCGAGCACTTCGCCCCGCTGTTCGTCACCCTCGGCGCCGCCGACGCGGCCGGCGACCTCGACGGGGCGCGCAGCGTCATCGACGGATTCTGGATGGGGCTGGCGAAGCGGTCGCTCCAGTTCGGGTGAGAAGGGCTGCTGCCGAGACCGTCAGTCGTCGTCGGGGTCGATCAGCCGAATGGCGTTCAGGGCCGCCGACAGGGCGCGGGTGTCGCCGTCCTCCGACGCGGCCGCCACGTCCAGCGCGGTGTCCGCGAACTTGATCACGTGCTCGTCGCCGTGCGCGACCGCCCGTTCGAAGACCTCCTCGGGCGTGAGCGAGGACGCGTCGGGCGCGGGGCGCGGGGTGTCGGCGGCGTAGATGGCGGTGACCGCCGCCGTCGCGGCCCAGGCCGTCGCGAGCGAGGCGCCCCACAGCTCCTCGGGGAGCGCGGGCAGGGTGCGCAGCACGGCGTTCGGCGCGGTGGCGGAGTGCACCAGCATGATCTCTTCGCCGTGCCCGTAGTCGGCGTAGTTGAGGGTGGCGGCCCGTACGAGCGCGGTGAGCTGCTCGCGGACCGCCTCGGGGTCCTCGGGGACGCGCAGCGAATCGACGGCCGGCAGCCAGCCGGAGGTGGCGGGAAGCTGCGCGTAGCCGGCCAGGACGCCCACCTGCTGGTCGGCGACGCGGGGGAGCGCGGCCAGGGCCGCGGCGGGCGACGCGCCGCCCGAGGGGCGCACGGCGACGGGCAGCGTCAGATGCCGGGCGGCCCAGTAGCCGATGGCGTGCGCCAGCTCCGCGCGGCGCGGGGCGTCCTCGCCCTCCGTCAGCAGGGTGCGTACGGCGTGGCCCACCCGGATCACCGGATGGGTGGCGGCGCCCGCGATGCCGGGCAGCAGTCGCGGCCACCACTCGGCCAGCACCTCGCGCCAGGGGCGCTCGGCGAGCTGCTCGCCGATGTACGCGCTCCAGTCGGCGACCCGGCCGATGTCGCCCAGCGCCTCGCGCCAGTCGGCGTCGGTGATGCGGGCCCGCGGGCCGGGCACCTCGTCGAGCTTCGTCTCGTACGCGTCGAGCCAGCGGTGCACGGCGGCGGACCGGCCGTGCCGCGCCATCGCCTCGACGGCCATCGGGCCGTGGTTGCTCAGATACCCGTTGAACTCCGGGCCCGAGGCGTGCAGCCGCTCAAGCGCCTCGTCGAGTGTGCCGTTCCCGCGCGTGGTCTCCATGGGCGTCTCCATGCGCCGAGGCTAGGTCGGCGCCCATCGCGCCCGTAACGGTCCGCGGCCCTACCGCCGGGCCGTCCGCCGCCCTAGGCCCATGGTCGGACGGAGGCGGCCGCGAGGGATCTCCCGGGGGCCGGGGCCGGGGCCGGGCCGGGGCCGGGGCCGAGGCCGGTGCTGGGTGCGGGGGGAGAGGCCGGGGCGGGTCGTCGGCGTGGGCTCAGCGCGTCACGTGTGGTTCGTGGGCGCGGAAGACGTACAGGGCGACCAGGGCCATCGCGCCGCCGAGCACGAGCCCCATCACGACGGACCGCAGTACGGACGGGCCCGTCAGGCTGTAGAGGAACCCCATGGCGCAGCCGAAGAGCACGCCGAACGCGAGCCCTCGCGCCTCGGTGGGCAGGGCCGCGCGGTGGCGGACCAGCGCCAGCCCGAGTACGCCGCTGACCACGGCCGCCACCAGCGCCAGGAGCGCGGCGCGGCCCCAGGAACTGCCCGTGCTGTGGTCGAGGAAGAGGACGTACAGGCCGTAGACGACGGCAGCGGTGACCGGCAGGGCCACGCCGGGCGAGACGTGCGGCCGGTGCTGCGCCCCGTGGCGCGGGCGGGCCGCGGTGGCGCCGGGGTGGTGAGCGGGTGTCTGCATGGCGGGCTCCTTTCCCAGGCCCCTCCTCGCGTCCGTCCCTCCAGGACGAATGTCCTTCAGGTGCTCAGGTGCTCGGGTGCTCGGGTGCTCAGGTGCTCGGGTGTTCAGGTGCTCAAGCGCTCATCTCCAGGGCACACCCGCCCGGGGGACCCGTCAACTGGATCAGGGGCGCAGATCAGATCTGATCAGAGCCGGTCGGGCCCGGTCAGAGGGGGCCCTCGGACAGGCCCCGTCCGTCCGCGGAGAGGTCCTTCTCGTACCAGGCCACGTCCCAGTAGCGGCCGAATTTCCGGCCCACCTCGTGGTACGTGCCGAGCGGCTCGAAGCCGAAGCGCCGGTGCAGCCGGTGCGAGGCCTCGTTCGGCTGGGTGATCCCCGCGTAGGCGCGGTGCACGTCCTCCCCGGCCAGGGCCTCGAAGAGCGCCTTGTAGAGCAGCGTCCCGACCCCGCGCCCGTCCGCGTCGGCGGCGCAGTAGACGGTGGTCTCGACGGAGGTCGCGTACGCGGCCTTGGCGCGGAGGGGGCTGCTGGTGGCGTAGCCCAGGATTCGGCCGCCCGGCGACTCCTGCGCAACCAGAAGGCGGTATGGGCCGTCTTCAGGATGGGAGAGCAGCCAAGGACGGCGCCCCTCCGGTGTGAACGGGGCGGTGTCGAACGTGATCGGCGTCTCACGGACGTAGTGGTTGTAGAGGTCGGTGAGCGCGTCGAGGTCTGTGACGACGCCCGGTCTGACCTGCACTTCCTGTGGTTCCGACAGCATGGGAACCCTCCCTGTGGCGGCACAGGGTACTGCATGATCACAAAAATATGAGCGCGGCTTGGGAATTCTGTCCGGATTCCAGTCGTTCTTTCCATCGGACGGGGCACCCGGCAGGGAGTTCCGCACCCCATCCCGCGACCGACTCATCGCAAGGGAGCACGCATGGCAACCCGTGCCGTCGCCCGTCGTCAGACCGCTAGCAATGGTGCTGACGGGGTAAGCAGTGTTCGCGCTGTAGGCGGAGAGATCGCCGACCGCGACCTGGTCGGCATGTACCTCGACGAGATAGCGCGTACGCCCCTGCTCGACGCCGCAAAGGAAGTCGAGCTGTCCCAGACCATCGAGGCGGGCGTCTACGCCCAGCAGATCCTGGACGGCCAGATCGAAGAGGACAGCGCCGTCAAGGCGGAGCGCGCCGAGCTTGAGGCCATCGCCGCCGAGGGCGCCCGCGCCAAGGACGTCTTCATCAAGTCCAACCTGCGCCTCGTCGTCGCCGTCGCCCGCCGGTATCCGCGCAGCGGCCTGCCCCTGCTGGACCTGATCCAGGAGGGCAACGCCGGCCTGGTCCGCGCGGTCGAGAAGTTCGACTACGCGAAGGGCTTCAAGTTCTCCACGTACGCGACGTGGTGGATCCGCCAGGCCATCACGCGGTCCATCGCCGACCAGTCCCGTACGATCCGGCTGCCCGTGCACCTCGTCGAGGAGCTGGGCCGGATCCGGCGCGTACAGCGCGAGTTCAACCGGGAGAACGGCCGCGACCCCGAGCACGCGGAGATCGCCGCCGAGCTCGGCACGAAGCCGGAGCGCGTCTCGGACGTGCTCGACTGGGCCCGCGACCCGGTCAGCCTGAACATGTCGGTGGACGACGAGGGCGAGACCCAGTTCGGCGACCTGCTGGAGGACACCTCCGCGGTCTCGCCGGAGCAGTCCGTGCTGACGCTGCTGCGCAGCGAGGAGCTGGAAGACCTCATCGGCCGGCTCGACCACCGCACCGCCTCCATCATCAAGGCGCGGTACGGCATCGAGGACGGGCGCGAGCGCACGCTCACCGAGGTCGGCAAGCAGCACGGCCTGACGCGCGAGCGCATCCGGCAGATCGAGAAGCACGCGCTGCTGGAGCTGAAGAAGATGGCCCGCGACACCGGCTTCGACGCGGCGGCGTAACGGGCCGCTGCGCCGCGGTCGGCCCGCCGCGCGAGCCCACCACTGGCCGGCCCAGGCGCGGCCGGCCCCATGAACGAGCCCCGGTGCCCTCCCCCCCCTGCGCCGGGGCTCCCCTTTTTCTCCGGATTCGTACCGGTCTGTTCGGTCTGTTCGGTCTGTTCAGTCTGTTAGGTCTGTTCGGTCTGTTAGGTCGCACTCATATCGGCGCTGACGCCGACGCCTACGCCGATGCCCACGGCGCGGTTGATCCGTGCGCCCAGCTCGCGCAGCAGCTCGACCAGTTCCCGCGGCTCGTGCACCTCGAAGTCGCAGCCGAGCAGCGTCAGCCGCAGCGCGAGCCATTCCAGCTCGGCGTCATGGGTGCGCAGCAGAGCGCTGTGCTCGTCGATCGGGGTGAGGCGGAACGACTCCGGCAGCCGCCCCGCCAGCGCCTCGACGGGCTCGTACACCGTCACCGACGCCTCGATGCCCTGGCGTACCCCCGCCAGCGAACGGGCGACGAACGCGGCGGCGTCGGCGGCCGGCAGCTCGCGCGGCGCGAACCGGGCGCCCGTCGCCCGCGGGTCCCGCAGCCGGTCGACGCGGAAGGTGCGCCAGTCCGTACGGTCGGTGTCGTACGCGACGAGGTACCAGCGGCGCCCGGTGCACACCAGCCGGTACGGCTCGACGTGCCGCTTCGTCTCGGCCCCGTCGACCGCCCGGTAGCCGAACCGCAGCCGCTCCTGGTTCATCGCCGCCGCGGCCATGACGGCCAGGGACCGCGGGTCGACGGCCGAGCCGTGCTCGGGGGCGAGCGCCACGGTCGCCCCCTGGAGCGTGCCGACGCGATGGCGCAGCCGGGCGGGCAGCACCTGCTCCAGCTTGGCCAGGGCCCGTACGGACGCCTCCTCGATCCCCTCGACGGCATGGCTCGCGGCCGTACGCAGCCCCACCGCGATGGCCACCGCCTCCTCGTCGTCGAGGACGAGGGGCGGCATCGCGGCCCCGGCGACCAGCCGGTAGCCGCCGACCGAGCCCAGCGTGGCCTGGACCGGGTAGCCCAGTTCGCGCAGCCGGTCGACGTCGCGGCGGATGGTGCGCACGCTCACCCGGAGCCGTTCGGCGAGCTCGCTGCCCGGCCACTCCCGCGGCGTCTGGAGCAGCGAGAGCAGGTTCAGCAGGCGGCCAGGGGTGTCGGTCATGACGCCCAGCATGCCTGGCAATGCGGACAGCCGGTGACCTAGGCGGCGCCGGGAACGGAACGGCCGCACGGAGCACGGAGCACGGAGCGCGGAGCCGCACGGAGCACGGAGCCGCACGGAGCCGCACGGGCCGGCGCTCGGCGGCGGCCGGGTGGTCAGCGAACGATGCCGACGCCCGTGGCGGCGGTCAGCGAATGATGCCGGCGTCCGTGGCGGCGGTCAGCCAGGTGGAGAACTCCCGCGTGAGCTGGTGGTACAGCTCGCTGTCCGAGAGCGAGCGCGGGTTCCTGCCGGCGGCGAAGAAGCCCGCGTTGTCGATGACGCGCCTGGTCGGTACGGGCAGCTCGTCCAGGCGGCGCAGGAAGGCGAACTGCTTGTCCTCGGGGTCCCCGAACGCCACGAACTGCCAGAAGATCGGCAGCTTCGCCGCCGTGCACAGCACGTGTTCGGCGGCGGCGCGGGAGCTGGGGCCGCCGTCGGTCTGGAAGACGACGAAGGCGGGGTCCGTGGCCCCGGATTCGGCGTAGTGGTCGATGACGGCCTGCATGGCCAGGTGGTAGTTGGTGCGGCCCATGTGCCCGTAGCCGTCGTGCAGCGCGTTGACGCGTCCCTCGTAGTCGTCCAGGCCGAGTTCGGCTATGCCGTCGACCTCGGTGGAGAAGAACACCACCGGTACGGTGCCGTCGTCGTCGAGGTTCGCGGACAGGCCCAGCGCCCGCTCGGCGAGGTGCTGCACGCTGCCGTCCTTGTAGTAGCCGCGCATGCTGCCGGAGCGGTCGAGGACGAGATAGACCGCGGCCCGCCGGCCCGCCATCCCGGCCTTCTCCAGGGAGATGCGGGCGGACTTGTAGAGGTCGAGCAGCTTGGGCGCCGCGGCCTGCACCTTCGTCAGATCGATCGCGGGAGCGGGGGCGGGTGCGGAGGCAGAGGCAGAGGCAGAGGCGGGCGGGGACGTGGGCGTGGGGGCGGGTGTCGCGCGACGCTTGGTGTAGTCGATCCTGGGCGCGGCGGGGCGCTTGGTGTAGTCGATGGTCATGAGACTCCCCTTGGGCGTGCTGCGGACGAATCACCCGCTGCGGGCACGTTACGTCCAACTCGTACGGCCCGTGGGCGCGGTGGCACGTACGGTCGCGCGACGGCGGGCGACAGCGCGGCGCTCGTCCGGTGGCGATTCCGGTCCCCTGGGGCCCTCCCGAAAGTCCTGGGGCTGGTGTTAACTGGCGATATGTTCGCCGCTGACGCGCTTCCTCAGCAGATCGGCCTGGCCGTGCTGCTCGCCGCCATCGTCTTCCTGGTGGTGGGGCTGGTCCGTAACGCACGGCGGGGCACCATGTCGCCGCTGCCCTGGGCGAGTCCGAGCCAGGCCGGGGAGACACCACCGGCCGAGCGGTCGCCGACGTCCGCGACGCCTGCCGACCCCGCGGTGCCCGCCGATACCGCGCAGTCCACGCCCTCCGCGGCGTCCGCGGCTCCGCCTCCGAGGGAGAGCGTGGAGCTGACGCCCGCCGAACGCGAGGCGTTCGCCGGTCTCGTACGCCAGTGGAAGACCCCCTTCCAGCGCTGACCACGACGTCGGCGTTCGCCGAGCCCTGAGCCTGAGCCCCGGTCCCTGATCCCTGATCCCATAGTTCTGAGCCCCGAGCCCCGAGCCCCGGGCCGCCTGTCCGACAGGCGGCCCGGGGCTCGTCGCATTCCGCCGATGACGGGATTTGACGAGGTCGGCCCCTATCAGCATCATTCCACTAACAGGTTAGTGAAACGGTGTTGAAGTAGCGCGGCACGAGCGGCGTGATGGTCAGGAGAGGCGAGGCGGGACCCATGCAGACGATCGCGTTCCGCATCGACCGGCACAGCGGCGTCGCCGCCTACCAGCAACTCGTCCACCAGGTACGGCAAGCGCTGCGGCTCGGCACGCTGGAGCCCGGCGACCGGCTGCCGACCACCAAGGAGGTGGTCGCCGACCTCGCGATCAACCCCCACACCGTGCTCAAGGCCTACCGCGAACTGGAACGCGAGGGCCTGGTCGAACCCCGCCCCGGCCGGGGCACGTTCATCACGCGCTCCCTCGCCCGCCCCGAGGCCGCGGCCGGCGCCCCGCTCCGCACCGAACTCACCGGCTGGGTCTCCCGGGCCCACGCGACCGGCCTCGACCGCGACGACATCGCCGCGATGACCGAGGCCGCCCTGGACGAGAGCTACGGCCCGCGCCCGCTCCCACCCGTGCCTGTATCCCTGGCAGGCGCGAGAAGCACCCCCCACTCGCACCCCCACCGGCACTCGCACCCCCACCCGCACCCGGCGTCTTCGGAGGCAGACACGTGACCGATCCGACCGCCCCCATGGCGCTACGGGCGACCCGGCTCGGCCGGAGGTTCCGGAGCGGCTGGGCGCTGCGCGACTGCGAATTCGAGCTGCCCGCGGGCCGCGTCACCGCCCTGGTCGGCCCCAACGGCGCGGGCAAGAGCACACTGCTCCACCTCGCGACCGACCTGCTCCGCCCCACCACCGGCGAACTGCGGATCTTCGGCGCGGCCCCGGGCACCGCCGAGGCCCGCGACCGCACGGCCTTCCTCGCCCAGGACAAGCCGCTCTACCCGCGCTTCACCGTCGCCGACACGCTCCGCTTCGGCCGCGAGTTCAACCGCACCTGGGACCAGGCCACCGCCGAACGCATCGTCCGCGCGGGCGGCATCGACCTCCCCACCCAGGTCGGCACCCTCTCGCAGGGCCAGTGCACCCGCATCGCCCTGGCCCTCGCCCTCGGCAAACGCCCCGAACTGCTGCTGCTCGACGAACCCCTCGCCGACCTCGACCCGCTCGTCCGCCACGAGGTCATGGGCCTGCTGATGGCCGAGGCCGCCGAACGCGGCATCACCGTCGTCATGTCCTCGCACGTCCTCTCCGAACTGGAGAACGTCTGCGACTACGTGCTCCTCCTCAAGCACGGCGGCGTCCGGCTCGTGGGCGACACCCAGGAACTCCGCGAGACCCACGCCCTGATCACCGGCCGCGCCGACGACGGCGCGGACGACGGACTGCCGCCCGAAGTGGACCGGGCCACGGTCGTGGAGACCGCCCTCACCGGCCGCCAGGTGACGGCCCTGGTCCGGGAACCCGACCTCGTCGACCGGCGGTGGCTCACCGAAACCCCCTCCCTCGAAGACCTGCTGCTCGGCTACCTCCGCTCCGACGCCCGGCCCGCACCGCGCCCCGCCCACGGCGGCCCGGCCGAGGAGGCGGCATGAGGGGAGCCCACTGGCTCGCCTGGCGTCAGCAGCGGACCCTGATCCTCGTCGCGACCCTCTCCCTCCTCGCCTGCACGGCCTATGTCTGGTTCCGGCGGACGGAGATGCTCTCCTTCATCGCCGAGCACCACATCACCGTCTGCAAGGGCTGGAACGGCCCCTGCGGCAGCCTCTTCACCGAGCGGCTGCTGCGCGACAACGGCGACCCCATCCGCGCGCTCGCCACCCTGAGCATGGCCTTCCCGGCGCTCATCGGCGCCTTCTGGGGCGCCCCGCTGATCGGCCGCGAACTGGAGAGCGGCACCTTCAAACTCGCGCTCACCCAGGGCATCACCCCCCTCCGCTGGTTCGCCGCCCGCTTCGGCCTCGCCGTTCTGTACGCCCTCCTCGGCTCCACCCTCCTCGCCGCCCTTGTCGCCTGGTGGTGGGCGCCGATCTCCAACATGCTCGACGGCCCGTACTGGTACGACGGCTACATCTTCAACGCCACCGGCCCCGCCGCCCTCGCCTGCGCCCTCTTCGGTCTCGCGGCCGGTACCGCGGCCGGCCTGCTGACCCGCCGCCTGCTGCCCGCCATGGGGATCGCCATGGCCTCCGTCGCCGCGGTCCGCCTCGCCCTCACCTTCGTCCGCTCCGACTGGCTGCCGCCCACGGTCCGCGTCACCCCCGGCATCGTGCCGAAGATCCGGGTCGGCAGCGCCTGGTCCACCGGCAAGTTCGGCTACATCAAGCCGTCCGGCGCGGAGGAGGGGGTCATGAACTGCCCCTTCTCCGGAGCCGAACTGAAGCGCTGCATGGCCGAACACGGCTACGTGGCCCGCTTCCACAAGGTGCACCCCAGCAGCGACTTCTGGCCCCTCCAGTGGATCGAGACGGCCATCCTGCTGAGCCTCGCGATCACGCTGACCGCGCTCACCGTCCACTGGCTCCGCACCCGGCACGTGTGACAACCGCCCCTCTTCGCCGGAACTCAACAGCCCTTCCCTCTCGGCCCCTCCCGCCCTTCCCTCCCGACCACCCCCACCGTCCCCTTACGGAGGTCCGACTGTGGCGTCATCGAAAGCCATGCTCAAGAACCGCACGAGCCTCACGCACAAGGTGCGTTACGCGGTGAGCAACCCGGCCCGTATCGCCCCCTACCTCAAGCGCACCGCCCGCGATAGCTGGCTCCGCGTCAAGCACCCCAACCATGTCGACTACTACCGCGCGGTCATGGCCTCCGACACCAGCCGCAACCCCGAGGCCGCCGTGGGCAGCCAGACCCACGACCGGTGGCTGGCGCTCGGCAAGATGCAGTTCGACTACCTCAGCGAACACGGGCTGGCCCCGGGCCACCGCATGCTCGACATCGGCTGCGGCAACCTCCGCGCGGGCTGGCGCTTCATCGACTACCTCGACTCCGGCCACTACTACGGCATCGACATCTCCCCCGACATCCTCATATCCGCCAAGCAGACCCTCACCACCTACGGGCTCCAGGACAAGCTCCCGCACCTGACCATCGCCCAGAACCTGACGCTGGACTTCCTCCCCGACCACCACTTCGACGTCGTCCACGCGCACAGCGTCTTCTCCCACTCCCCCCTCTCCGTCATCGACGAGTGCTTCGCCCACGTCGGCCGCGTCCTCGCCCCCGGCGGCTTCTTCGACTTCACCTTCGACCGCACCGAAGGCACCGAGCACCAGGTCCTGCGCGAGGACTTCTACTACCGCACCGAAACGCTCATCGCCCTGGCCGAGAAGCACGGACTCCGCGGCCGCTTCATGGACGACTGGGAGACCCGCAAGCACGGCCAGTCGAAGATCCGCGTCGACCAGCCGACGTGACGGGCGCGGGGTGACGGGCGCGGGGTGACGGGCGGCGGCCACCCGGTCCCCGCCCGGCGCCGGCCGGCCTCCTTCCACCCCTGGGCTCAGCCCCCGTACAGCTCCCGGTAGGAGGGGAACACCCCGCCCGGCCCGTCCACGCTCTCCGCCGCGAGCGCGGCCTTCACCACCGAACGCGTCAGGACGTCCGCGCTCGCCCCGAGGATGTCGTTGACCGCGCCCGCCTCCAGGTGGACGCCGAACGCCGGGTCCGTGCCCTCCGGCAGCAGCGGCCGCTCGCCCGTCGCCAGGGCGAAGACCGTGTCCCCGTCCGACAGCAGATGTACGGGCCGCACCGAGCGCGCGAGCCCGTCATGGGCCGTGCCCGCGAGCTTCTGGGCCTGGGCACGGGTCAGGACGGCATCGGTGGCCACGACGGCGAGGGTGGTGTTGAGCGGCGGGTGCACCGACGCCGCCGAGCGCCGCGCCGACTCCTCCTTCGCCTCGGCCAGCGCCCGGTGCGCGGCGGCCAGCCGCTCCTCGGGCGGGTAGGCGGCATGCCCGTCGTAGAGCTGCGCGTACAACACCCCCGTCAGCGGATCGACCAGCGAACCGGCCGCGTTGACCACCGCCAGCGCCGCCACCGTCACCCCCGACGGCAGTATCGCGCTCGCCGACCCGACACCGCCCTTCAGCCCGCCGGCCACCGCGCCCGTGCCCGCGCCGACGCACCCCTGCGCGACCGGCGCGCCCAGCTCCGTACGGGCCGCCGCCTCGACCGCCGCCCGCCCGAACCCGGCATCCGGCCGGGCCCGCCAGTCGCCGCCGCGCCCCAGGTCGAAGAGGGCCGCGGCCGGCACGACCGGCACCACCTGCGCCGGGTCCGGGCCGACCCGGAAGCCGCGGCCCTGCTCCTCCAGCCAGGCCGCCACCCCGGACGCGGCGTCCAGCCCGAAGGCGCTGCCGCCGCTCAGCACCACCGCCTCCACCCGTTGGACGAGGTTGCGCGGATCGAGCGCGTCGGTCTCCCGCGTCCCCGGCCCGCCGCCGCGTACGTCCACGGCGGCCACCGCCCCGCCCTCGGGGGCGAGCACCACCGTGCTGCCGGTCAGCCAGCCGTCGCCGGTCCGCTGCGTGTGACCGACCCGCAGGCCGCGCACATCGGTGAGGGCATCCGTCAGAGCGTCAGTCATGACAGCCATCCGTATCACGCGACCCCATCCCGCCGTAGAGCACGAAGGGCCAGACTTCCCCACCCGGCCCGCCCCGGACCGCTCTCCATAGCCGTCCCCGGCTCGCACCACCCAACCCATCTTGGGCCGCACGACCCGGCCCATCTCGGACCGTGCCACCCGACCGGCCGCGGCTCGCACCACCCGGCCCGCCCCGGACCGCTCTCCGCAGTCGGCCCGGCTCGCGCCACCCAACCCATCTTGGGCCGCACGACCGGCCCATCTCGGACCGTGCCACCCGACCGGCCGCGGGCCGTGCTCCCCAGCCCGTCCCGGGCCGTGCTCCCCGGCCGACCCCGGGCCGTGCTCCCCGGCCCGCCCCGGACCGTGCTACTCGGCCCGCACCGGATCGCGCTCGTTGAGCAGCAGGCCGACTGCCACCGCCAGCGCGGACACCACACCGGCCAGCAGTACCGCCGCCGCGCCCGCGAAGGTGCACAGCAGGACCAGCAGCGCCGCCACGGGCAGGACGAGCTGCTGGGCGAGGGTGACCTTGTAGTGGCGGGAGTGCAGCAGCCAGACCGTGATCATGAAGATCGCGGCGGGCACCGTCACCGCGGCCGACGCGGCGGCCGTCGAGATGTGTGCCTTGCCCACCGCCTCCTCCACCGCGACCTCGATGCCGGCGCCGATCGCCGCCGCCGACCCGAAGACGAAGAAGTGGCCGTAGCCCCAGGGGAGCGCGTCCCGGTTGGTCCTCAGATGGCTGTGGATGGGGACGGCGAAGTAGATCCACCAGGCCGCGAAGACGATGAGCAGCCCACCGCCCGCGATCGGCAGCAGTTCGCCGAGCGCCTTGTGCTCGTCGACCGCCGACTGCACGGCGACCGTCCCGGCCGAGATCGTCTCGCCGAGGACGATGATGGTGAACAGGCCGTACCGCTCGGCGATGTGGTGCGGGTGCCAGGCCGTCCGATGCCGCCGCTCGGCGACGACCGGCACCGCCAGCTCCGCCACGACCAGCACCAGGAACAGCCACTTCTTCATGTCGCCGGGGGCGAACAGCAGCCCCACCCAGCCGAGCTGGCAGATGGTCAGCCCCGTCGCGTAGAGCCGCGCGGTGCGCTTCGCCTCCCCGGTCTCGGAGTGCGCCGCCCGCAGCCACTGTGAGGTGAGCGCCAGCCGCATCGCGATATAGCCGATGACGGCGACCATCCAGTTGTTGTCGTCGAAGGCGCGCGGCACCCCGGCGGCATACACCTGCACCCCCGCCATCTGCACCAGGGTCAGCAGCCGGTACGGGACGTCGTCGCAGTCGTATGCCGAGGCGAACCAGGAAAAATTCATCCAGGCCCACCAAATACCGAAGAAGACGAAGAGGTACCCCGCGATCCCCGCCCCCGTGTGCCCCTCGGCGAGGGCGTGCACCAGCCGGGTCCCCGCCTGGGCCACCGCGACCACGAAACAGAGGTCGAAGAGCAGTTCCAGGTTGGTGGCGGCGCGGTGTTCCTCGTCGCGGCTGCGCGCCGTCATGGTCCGGAGCAGACCGGAGACGCGGCCGACCGGCGACGTCGGCGGATCGCGCGGTGCGTCGGGCGCGGGGGAGTGTTCGCTCATCGGATACGGGCCTCGTGCGTTGTACGACAGGGACAGGCGGCTCGAACCGCGGAGCCAGCTTGTCATGCACACCCGCCGAATCCCGTGACCCGGGCCCGGCGCCCCGCGGTCCGGCGCCCCACGTTCCGGTGCCCCGGGGGCCGGCGTCCCGCGGCCCGGCGTCCCGCGTTCCGGTGCCCCGCGTCCCGGTGCCCCGCGGTCCGGCTGCGTCGCCCGCGGGGCACCCCTGTGCCGTCGGGCACTCGCCGTCGCACCCGGAGCCCGGCCGTACCCTGGAGCCATGAGCACCGCCCCCGACTCCGCACCGCGCGACCCCAACCCCGCGCTGGTCTTCGACGACCCGCTGGCGCAGCAGTCCGCGGACGACACGGACCAGGGATGGGGCGATCGGACGCCGACCGGCGGCGGCGACAGCGCCGCCGACCTGGCCCGCTTCCTCGACGAGAAGCCGCCCCACCACCTCTGACGCAGCCGCCGATGCGGCCGCGGACATCTGCGTGGCGGCCGCCGCCCCCTGCGACGCCTCAGCCCTCCGTACGGCTGCTGGTTCCTGCGCGACCGTGGCCGCCGGTGCGGTCGGAGCCCCCGGACCAGCGGTGAGCCCTGGTCCCGCCCCCGGGCCTCCGGCCGTCGCCGTCCCCTCGGGCGGCGGCTGTGTCAGTTCTGCGCTGTCTGTGAATTCTGCGATGACTGCGTCTTCTGCTGCGTGATGTGTTCCGCGGCGGAGCCATTGCGCTGCGCGATGAGCGCGTCCCGGATCTCCGCCAGCAGCTCGATCTCGGTGGGGTCCGGCGGCGTGTCGTCCACCGGCTTCTTGGCGTCCTGCCGCGCCTTCCACTTGTTCATCGGAAGGATCATGAGGAAGTAGACGACGGCCGCTGTGATCAGGAAAGTGATCGCGGCGCTGATCACCGAGCCCCACAGGATGTAGACGCCGTCCGTGTACTCGCCGCCCTTCTTCGTGCAGGTGGTGATGCAGGTCGAGTACTGATCCAGATTCTGCGTTCCGAAAGCGCCGATGATCGGGTTGATAACGCCCTTGACCACGGCATTGACGATATTGGTGAAGGCTGCCCCGACCACGACGGCGACCGCGAGTTCGATCACGTTGCCGCGCATCAGGAATTCCTTGAAGCCGCCAAGGACTCCTGTCTTGTTCTCGCTCACCGAGCAGCCTCTCTTTGCACACGTCATTACTGGAACAATTCGCTCCGCAACATAGGACAGGGTGAGGGAGGGCTGTCCAGTCGGGCAACTCGAAGTGGTTACCCGACTGCGCGTACGTACGGACGCGCGCGCCATGGCGGGAGGACGCGGTGCCGTGCGCGGCGGCGATCGCGGGGGCGGGGCTCGTCATGACGTCACCGCCCCGCCGTGCCGGACGGCACGCAGGAGGCCGCCGTCCCGGCGCCCGGGTCGAGCCCGGCGACCGCCAGCGCGGCGACGGAGACCGCCATCGCCAGCCCGAGCGTCACGGCCCGCCCCCGGCGCCGCACAGCCCGCCGCAGCCGGTGGCCGCCGGGCCCCATCCGTACGGGAGGGAAGGCGGGCACCGCGCACGGCGGGGGAGTGGAAGGGAACGTGAGCGAGGAGGTGAGGGACGAGGTGAACGACATGGCAACCACCGCCTGACCTGGGGAACTGGGCCCGAACACGCACCACGATGGCGTGTCCCGCCGCACTCCGCTCGGGGCTGTGGACTACTCACCGGTTGTGGAAAACCTCACCACCCGCGCGGGTGGTCCCATCGGTCCCACCCGGGCCCGCCAGCCCCACCGGCCCCACTCGGCTCCGCCTCGCCCTACCCACCCCCATCCCAAGCCGCCCACGCACGTTCACGTCACGGCAGTCGAATCCCGGGGTCCAGGCCGTCCAGCGCCGTCCCGCACGCGCACGCACGCTCCTCGGTCGCGGGCAGCGCGCTCACCGCGTCGAAGAGCACCTCGCGCAGCCGGCCCACGTTCTTCCCGAAGACCCGCAGCACCTCCTCGTGAGAGACGCCCTCGCCCTGCTCGGCCCCGGCGTCGAGGTCGGTGACCAGCGTCATCGAGGTGTAGCAGAGCTCCAGTTCGCGGGCGAGGACGGCCTCGGGGTGCCCGGTCATGCCGACCACCGACCAGCCCTGCCCCGCGTACCAGCGGGACTCGGCGCGGGTGGAGAAGCGGGGCCCCTCGATCACGCAGAGCGTGCCGCCGTCCACCGGCTCCCAGTCCCGGCCGCGCGCCGCCGCGGCGGCCGCCTGCCGTCCCGCGGGGCAGTACGGGTCGGCGAAGGCGAGGTGCACGACGTTCGGCGTGCTGCCGTCGGGCAGCGGCTCGCCGTCGTAGAAGGTCTGGACGCGCGACTGCGTACGGTCCACGAGCTGGTCCGGTATGAGCAGCGTGCCCGGCCCGTACTCCGGCCGCAGTCCGCCCACCGCGCAGGGGCCGAGCACCTGCCGTACGCCGACGGAGCGCAGGGCCCACAGGTTGGCGCGGTAGTTGATGCGGTGCGGCGGCAAATGGTGCGCGCGTCCGTGCCGCGGCAGGAACGCGACCGTGCGGCCCGCGATGTCGCCGAGGAAGAGCGAGTCGCTCGGCGGTCCGTAGGGGGTGTCGACCATGATCTCGGTCACGTCGTCCAGGAAGGAGTAGAAGCCCGATCCGCCGATGACCCCGATTTCTGCGTTCGCCATGGCGATCACAGTAGCCCGCACCGGGCACGCCGAGGGCCCCGTCGGGGGAAACCGACGGGGCCCTGGAGGCGTTCGAACGCGGGCGTCAGGCCGCGGAGCTGTTCGCCGAGCCGCTGGACGACTTCGCGGCGGGCGTGGAGGCCGCCGACGAGGACGAGGACGCCGACGAGGACGAGTCCGAGGAAGAGGAGGAAGCGGAAGAGCCGCTGTCGCTCTTGCCGGAGGAGTCCGCCGAGCCGGACGACGAACCCGCCTTGGCCGGGGTGCTGCTGGACGACGAGCCGCGGCTGTCGTTCCGGTAGAAGCCGGAACCCTTGAAGACGATGCCGACCGCCGAGAACACCTTCTTCAGGCGTCCCTCGCAGTTCGGGCACACGGTGAGGGCGTCATCGGTGAATTTCTGCACCGCCTCAAGGCCCTCGCCGCACTCGGTGCACTGGTACTGATAGGTCGGCACTTGCTCCTCCTGGCACTCTCACTCGATGAGTGCTAACGACGCTCCATAGTGCAGTATTCCGGCCGTTCAGTCCACTGGGACGGCCTCGCGGTGACCGACCCCACGTTCCGGCGCGGCGGCGGAACGGGCGTCGGCGTCCCGCGGCGCGAGGTGCCGGCGCAGGGCGAACAACACCAGAACCGCCAGTCCCGTGCCTCCCAGGGGCACCAGGAAACCTGCCTTGGAGCCGGCCGCGTCCACGAACTGGCCGCCGACCGTCGCCGCCAGCGCCTGCCCCAGCGCGACCGCGCCGGTGAGCCAGGTGAACGCCTCCGTACGGGCGGTCGACGGCACCAGGGACTCCACCAGGGTGTAGCCGGTGATCAGTGAGGGCGCGATGCACAGCCCGGCCAGCAGCCCGACCGCGCCGAGCAGCGGCGCCGAGTGCAGCGCCCACAGCGGGGAGGTCGCCAGCACCAGCAGCGGGTAGGCCGTCAGGAGCCGCCGCCGCGGGGTGACCTTCCAGGCGATGGCGCCGCAGGCCACGCCCGCGATCATGTTGCCGGCCGCGAACGTCCCGTACAGCAGGCCGTTGATGCCCGGCTGGCCGATCTCCTGCGTGAACGCGGTCAGCGAGACCTGCATGCCGCCGAAGACCGACCCGATGCCGAGGAAGGTGATCGCGAGCACCCGGACGCCCGGCACGGAGAGGGCCGAGGCGTGGCGCTCCGCCTCGCCGGGGCCGCGCCGGTTCGGTGCGGGCTGGGTGCGCCGCTGGAAGGCGAAGAGCAGCCCGCCGAGCAGCGTCAGGGACGCCTCCGCGACGAGCCCGGCCGCCGGGTGCAGCCCGGTGCACAGCGCCGTCGTCAGCACGGGGCCGATCACGAAGGTGAACTCATCGGTGACCGACTCGAAGGCCGCGGCCGTCGGCATCAGGGGCGAGCCGTCCAGCTTCGCCGCCCACCGGGCCCGCACCATGGGGCCGATCTGCGGTACGGACGCGCCGGCGGGCACGGCGGCGACGTACAGGGCCCACAGGGGCGCGTCGAGCAGCGCCAGGGCCGTCAGCAGGGCGATCGCCGCGGCGTGCACGACCACTCCGGGCAGCAGCACCGCCCGCTGCCCGAAGCGGTCCGCGAGCTTGCCGCTCTGCGGGGCGAACAGCGCCATGGAGACGCCCGCGGTGGCGGACACGGTGCCCGCGAGGAAGTACGAGCCGTTGGTGTGCTCGACCAGCAGCAGGATGCCGATGGTGAGCATCGCGAACGGCTGCCGGGCCAGGAACCCGGGCAGCAGGAACGTCCAGGCGCCGCGGGTGCGCAGCAATTGGCCGTATCCGGGACGGGACGGTGGACCTGCGTCGGGCCGCTGCTCGGAGCGGTCGGTGACCGTGGATGCCACGGTCCGGGCCTTTCTGCCGCCTGGTAGCGCGCCGCCACCGGAGGGGTGTCCTCCACGGAGCGCGCCGAGAGCTGTCCTCTCGTGCGGGACCGTGGTAGATGCCGATTCGGCCGCCTTGTGGTGCGCGGCCGCGGCCGCCGTGCGGTCGCGCCAGCCCTGCGTCAGGCAGAGTTGGGTTGGTTATTGCCGTTTCATGTTACCCATGGCCTTCCCCGGCGGTTTTCCGGACGCCTTGGCGTCCCGTTCCGCGGACGCCCCGCCGCTCCGTTCCGCGGCCGACCCGGGGGGCTTCCCGCCCGTACTGGCCGGCTTTCCGCCCATCGTGGGCGGCTTTCCGACCGCTCCCGGCGTCTTGCGGACCGCGGCCCCCGCGGCGCCCCGGCCCGGTCCGCCCGTGGTGCCGAGCCAGCCGGCCAGCTTGCCGCCCTCGCCGACGGCCCGCAGCCGCTGCTCGGCCTTGTCGCGCACCGGATCGGTGGCCACGACCAGCAGCTCGTCGCCGCGCCGCAGCACCGTCGAGGGCAGCGGCACGAAGCTGGTGCCGTCCCGTACGACCAGGGTGACCGCGGCCCCGGAGGGCAGCCGCAGCTCGCCGACCTCCACCCCGTGCATCCGCGAGCTCTCCGGGATGGTCATGGACAGCAGATGGCCGCGCAGCCGCTCCAGGGGCGCGGACTCGATGCCCAGGTCCTTGGCCTCGGCGTCGCGGAGCTTCAGGTGGCGGGCGAGCCAGGGCAGCGTCGGGCCCTGCACCAGGGTGTAGACGATCACCAGGATGAAGACGATGTTGAACATCCGGCGGCTGTCGGGTACGGAGGCCACCATGGGGATGGTGGCGAGCACAATGGGCACCGCACCGCGCAGCCCGGCCCAGGAGAGCAGTGCCTTCTCCGGCCAGGGTGTACGGAACGGCGCCGTGCTCAGGAACACCGAGACCGGCCGCGCGACCACCGTCAGGACCAGCCCGACCACGATGGCGGGCAGGATGTCGTCGCCCAGTTCGTGCGGCGTCACCAACAGGCCGAGCAGGACGAACATGCCGATCTGCGCTATCCAGCCGAGCCCCTCGGCGAAGCCGCGGGTGGCGGGGGAGTGCGGCAGTTTGGCGTTGCCGAGGACCAGGGACGCGAGGTAGACGGCGAGGAAGCCGGAGCCGTGCCCGATCGCGCCGCCCGCGTAGGCGGTGAACGCGATGGCCATGACGGCGATCGGGTAGAGGCCGGAGGCGGGCAGCGCCACGTGCCGCAGCCCGTACGCGCCGAGGAAGCCGACCGCGAGGCCGATGGCCGCGCCGATGGCGAGTTCGAGGGCGATATGGCCGATCAGTACGTACCAGTGCTCGACCGGTCCGGCGGTGGAGAACGCCACGACCAGGATCACCACGGGCGCGTCGTTGAAGCCGGACTCCGCCTCCAGCACGCCGGTGAGGCGGGAGGGGAGCGGGACGTTGCGCAGGACGGAGAAGACGGCCGCGGCGTCGGTGGAGGACACGACCGCGCCGATGATCAGCGCCTGCCGCCACTCCATGCCGGCCAGGTAGTGGGCGGCGGTCGCGGTGATGCCCACGCTGACCGCGACGCCGAAGGTGGAGAGCACGGCGGCGGCGGGCACCGCGGGCTTGATCTGTTTCCACTTCGTGCCGAGCCCGCCCTCGGCGAGGATCACTACGAGGGCCGCGTAGCCGATGACCTGGGTCAGCCCTACGTCATTGAAGATGACGCCGATGCCGTCCTGGCCTATCGCGACGCCGATGCCCAGATAGATGAGCAGGCTGGGGAGCCCGCTGCGGGATGAGACCCGGACCGCTGCCACGGCTGAGAGCAGCACGAGGGAGCAGATCAGCAGGAGTTCGTTGAGGTGGTTGACAGTCAGGGGCCGGACCTTTCTCGTGCTTTTTCACGCCATATCGGCCGGAACTGCTCGTCGGACGACCGGTAAGTTCATTGCCTTACCTAATATTTTACGGGTTCTTAACGCCTGTCTGTCGCTGCGGCGGCTCGAAGAGGGACGCCGCGCACGGTAATGGGGCGTCTCACGCGCGCGGATGAGGCGCCGAAGAAGAGGCGGACGAGGCGCCGAAGGGGAAGAGGGGAGCGGCGAAGAAGACGCCCCGCGGCGACTCCGCGTAGGGACGTGACAGGGGGTGCGCCTATGGTTGCTCCAGCACTCCAGGACCACCCTGCCCCCTCGAAGGACAGCGATGCCCGCCAACAAGACCGGCGCCTCCGCCCAGGAGACCGGCCCGAAGTCCGGCAAGAAGAAGGGCCGACGCGCCCGTCTGCTCGTGATCACCCTCGTGCTGCTGCTCGTGGCGGGCGTCGGCTATGGGGCGTACTGGGGTGTCGACACCGTGCGCGCCTCCTTCCCGAAGACCTCGGGCACCCTCCAGCTCAAGGGGCTCGCCGGGCAGGTACAGGTCAAGCGGGACGACAAGGGCATCCCGCAGATCTACGCCGACAACGCCGACGACCTCTTCCGGGCCCAGGGCTTCGTGCAGGCCCAGGACCGGTTCTGGGAGATGGACGTGCGCCGCCATATGACGGCCGGTCGGCTCTCGGAGATGTTCGGCGACAGCCAGGTGAAGACGGACGCCTTCCTGCGGACCATGGGCTGGCGGAACGTGGCGCAGAAGGAGTACGACACCAAGCTCTCGGCGAGCACCAAGAAGTACCTCCAGGCGTACTCCGACGGCGTCAACGCCTACCTCAAAGACCATCAGGGCAAGGCGCTGTCCGCCGAGTACGCCGCCCTGGGCTTCCAGAACGACTACAAGCCCCAGCGGTGGGACCCGGTCGACTCCGTGGCCTGGCTCAAGGCCATGGCCTGGGACCTGCGCGGCAACATGCAGGACGAGATCGACCGCTCGCTCGCCTCGACGCGGCTGTCCGCCAAGCAGATCGAGGAGCTCTACCCGCCGTACCCGTACAAGCGCAACAAGCCGATCGTCGAGGGCGGCGCGGTCAACCCGCTCACCAAGCAGTTCGACCCCAAGTCGACGGCGGGCTCCACCTCGACCACGACGAACAACGGCGCGCAGGGCGGCGGCAAGGGCGTGTCCCAGGGGCTGCACAACGGCCTCTCCACGCTCTCCGAGAAGATCAGCTCCGTCCCCGCGCTGCTCGGCCCCAGCGGCAACGGCATCGGCTCCAACTCCTGGGTCGTCTCCGGCCAGTACACGACCACCGGCAAGCCCCTGCTCGCCAACGACCCGCACCTCGCGCCGCAGATGCCGTCGCTCTGGTACCAGATGGGCCTGCACTGCAACAAGGTCGGCCCGTCCTGCCCGTACGACGTGGCCGGGTACACCTTCTCCGGCATGCCCGGCGTCATCATCGGCCACAACCAGGACATCGCCTGGGGCATGACCAACCTCGGCGCCGACGTCTCGGACCTCTACCTGGAGAAGGTCACCGCCGACACGTACCTCTTCGACGGCAAGCAGAAGCCCTTCACCACCCGCAAGGAGACCATCAAGGTCGCGGGCGGCAAGGACCGCGTCATCACGGTCCGTACGACCAACAACGGGCCGATCGTCTCCGACCGCGACTCCGAACTGGTCAAGGTCGGCCAGAACGCGCCCGTCAAGGACCCTGCGCCCGACCGCGCGGACGGCTACGCCGTGGCGCTGCGCTGGACCGCCCTGAACCCCGGCAAGTCCATGGACGCCGTCTTCGAGCTGAACCAGGCCACGGACTTCGCCTCCTTCCGCAAGGCCGCCCACGACTTCGAGGTGCCCTCGCAGAACCTCATCTACGCCGACACCAAGGGCAACATCGGCTACCAGGCCCCGGGCCAGATCCCGATCCGCGGCAAGAACCACGACGGCCGCTACCCGGCGCCCGGCTGGGACCCGGCCTACCAGTGGAAGAAGAACTACATCCCGCAGGCCGAGCTGCCCTGGGAGGAGAACCCCAAGTCCGGCTACATCGTCACCGCCAACCAGGCGGTCGTCGACAAGGACAAGTACCCGTATCTGCTGACCGACGACTGGGGCTACGGCGCGCGCAGCCAGCGCATCAACGACCTCATCCAGTCGAAGATCAAGGACGGCGGGAAGATCTCGACGGACGACATGCAGAAGATGCAGATGGACAGCAGCAGCGAGATCGCCAAGCTGCTGACGCCCTATCTGCTCAAGATCGACCTCGGCAGCCTGCACCTGAAGGCCAAGGAGACGCAGTACATCCGCGACGCCCAGAAGCTCCTGGAGGGCTGGGACTACACCCAGGAGCCCGACTCGGCCGCCGCCGCGTACTTCAACGCCGTCTGGCGCAACACCCTCAAGCTCGCCTTCGGCAACAAGCTCCCCAAGGAGCTGCGGGTCGAGGGCCAGTGCCTGCGCGTGAAGCCCACCAACGACTCCGGGCCGGCCGAGGACCTCAACGGCAACACCCGGCTCGTCACCGAGTGCGGCCAGCGCGAACCCGACCAGGCGCAGCCCGACGGCGGCGACCGCTGGTTCGAGGTGGTCCGCAACATCCTCAAGAAGCCCGACAGCGAGTGGTGGAAGACCAACGGCACCCGCACCAACCCGGGCGCCCGCAACCGCGACGAACTGCTGGCGCGCGCCATGAAGGACGCCCGCTGGGAGCTGACCTCCAAGCTCGGCAAGGACGTCAACTCCTGGAGCTGGGGCCGGCTGCACCAGCTCACGCTGAAGAACCAGACGCTCGGCAAGGAGGGCCCCGGCTTCGTCCAGTTCCTCCTCAACCGCGGCCCCTGGAACCTCGGCGGCGGCGAGGCCGCGGTCGACGCCAGCGGCTGGAACGCGGCGGGCGGCTACGACGTCGTATGGGTGCCCTCGATGCGGATGGTCGTCAACCTCGCGGACCTCGACAGGTCCCGCTGGATCAACCTCACCGGCGCCTCCGGGCACGCCTACAACGCGCACTACTACGACCAGACGGACATGTGGGCCAGGGGCGAACTGCTCCCCTGGGCCTACAGCCCCGACGCCGTCAAGAAGGCCACCAAGGACGAACTCGTCCTCAAGCCCTGAACGACGACTCCTTCAGCGGCCCCGGAGGTGCTAAACCTCCGGGGCCGCTCCGTTTTCCAGCGGTGCGCCTCAGTGGCACGCCGGGCCGCCTCAGCGGCACGCCGGGCCGCCCGGGCCGTAAACCTGCACGGCGCCCCGTACCGGCTCTAGGTCGTTTCTGATGGCTCTTGTCGGGCGGGGTGGATCAGGTCTCGGCCCGGGCAGGCGTCGGGCATGGTGCGACGACATGAACTGACCGATGCGCA
>NZ_JOBF01000024.1 GCF_000718635.1 Streptomyces varsoviensis
GCCCCGGCCCGAGCGAGATCCCGCCCGACTGAGCCCCGCGGGCCCACCCGGCACCCGCCCCGGCTGAGCCCCGGCCCGACCGGGCCCCCACCCGACTGGGCCACCCCCTCGGTCGGGGCCCCGCCCCGAGCGAGACCTTGCCGACCGGGGCCGGTTTGGCGTCTGGGGTCGGCCCCCGTTCTGGTCGGGGGCGGGGGTGGTGTCGGTTTGGGGGTGGGGCTTTGGGGGGGGTGGTTCACTCGGACGTCCGTACACCCGTTCGGCGTAGGGGGCGACATGTCTGGGCGATCGGGGGGTACCCCAGTGCCATGCACTCAGAGATTTTCTATCTCGCCGCCGACAACGGGTTGCGGGGCGGTATCGCTCCGCTGGCCGTCGGGATCGTCGTCGTGGCCCTGTTGATCGGGGCCGTCGCTTACGGGCGCAGGCGGCGGGAGCGTGAGCCCGCGCCGCCGCAGGAGCCGCAGGAGCGTGCTGGTTCGTGGCAGACGCCGGAGGAGCAGAGCGGGCCCGTACCTTCTGATCATGGTCCCGGCCATGATGGGGAGCGGGACGCGCTCGGTTACGTCAAGGAGGGGCGGGCCTCTGATGAGCTGGCTCCGGACGGGCACCGCTATCTGCCGCACGAGCTGACGGACCCGGACAGCCACAGCGACCCGGAGCAGAAGCCGCGTAAGTGGAACGAAGGGGGAAGCGGCGGCTTCGGCAGCGGAGGCGGCGGGCATACGTAGGCAACACCTCAGGCCGGTCCTGGCGGGTCGGGCGCCGGTCCTCGGGCGGGGCCCAGGGAGCGGGCGCGCTCCTATAGCGTCGTGGGGTGCACGACAAGAACGCCGCCATGCCAGCCGACGGCCCCGCGCCAGCCGACGCCTCCGCCTCCGCGCCAGTCGACGCCTCCGCCTCCGGGTCAGTCGACGCCTCCGCCTCCGCGCCAGTCGACGCTCCCGTCTCCGCCCCAGCCGCGCCGGCCGGCCCCGCCACGCGTGGGGCGGACGAGGCGGTAGAGGCGGGAGAGGCGGTCGAAGGTTCTGGGCCCGTTCCCGCGTTGTTCGGGTGGGAGTTCGCCGCTGATCCCTATCCCGCGTACGCGTGGCTGCGGGAGAACGCGCCGGTGCGGCGTACCGAGCTGCCCAGCGGGGTCGAGGCATGGCTGGTGACGCGGTACGCGGACGCGCGGCAGGCGCTGGCCGACGGGCGGTTGTCGAAGAACCCCGTGCACCACTCCGAGGCCGCGCACGGGAAGGGCAAGATCGGCATTCCGGGGGAGCGCAGTGCCAACCTGATGACGCATCTGCTGAACATCGACCCGCCGGACCACACGCGGCTGCGGCGGCTGGTCTCGAAGGCGTTCACGCCGCGCCGGGTGGCGGAGTTCGCGCCGCGCGTACAAGAGCTGACGGACGGCCTCATCGACGGCTTCTGTGAGAAGGGGACGGCGGACCTCATCCACGAGTTCGCCTTTCCGCTCCCCATCTACGCGATCTGCGATCTGCTGGGAGTCCCCCGCGAGGACCAGGACGACCTCAGGGACTGGGCCGGCATGATGATCCGGCACGGGCAGGGGCCGCGCGGCGGGGTCGCCAGGGCGGTGAAGAAGATCCGCGGGTATCTCGCGGACCTCATCCACCGGAAGCGGCTGGGCGACGGCGACGATCTGATCTCCGGTCTCGTCCGCGCCTCCGACCACGGCGAGCACCTCACCGAGGAAGAGGTCGTGGCGATGTGCTTCGTGCTCCTGTTCGCCGGTTTCGAGACGACCATCAACCTGATCGGCAACGGTACGTACGCGCTGCTGCGCAATCCCGGCCAGCGGGAGCGGTTGCAGCGGGCCCTGGCGGCGGGGGACGAGACGCTGCTCACCACCGGCATCGAGGAGCTGCTGCGGTACGACGGGCCGGTGGAGCTGGCGACCTGGCGGTTCGCCACCGAGCCGATCACCCTGGGTGGGCAGCGGATCGGCACGGGCGACCCCGTGCTCGTCGTGCTGGCGGCCGCCGACCGCGACCCGGAGCGGTTCGCCGACCCGGACACCCTCGATCTGTCGCGCGGTGACAATCAGCACCTCGGGTACGGGCACGGCATCCACTACTGCATCGGCGCGCCGCTCGCCCGGCTGGAGGGCCGGGCCGCCCTCGCGACGCTGCTGCGCCGCCTGCCCGACCTGCGCCTCGCGGCACAACCGGAGGAGTTGCGGTGGCGCGGCGGCCTCATCATGCGCGGACTGCGCACGCTGCCTGTGGAGTTCACGGCCAGAAGTGACGAAGAGTCAAGCTACGTGACCTGCACGTGACCTCGGCTACATCGGCTTGTGACTGCCTGGGCGCGTCGCTATCTTCAACCGACAACTCAGCCGCCACACGAGAGGCAACCGCATGCGCACCGGGAACGGTCGACACCGCCGCCCCCGTCAGGTACCGGCCATCGTCGTAGCGGCGGGGGTGACGGGCGCCGGGATCGCCATGCCGCTGCTCGCGGCCACCGGTGCGAACGCGGCGGACACCGCCACCTGGGACCGCGTCGCCCAGTGCGAGAGCGGCGGGACGTGGAGCGCCAACACCGGCAACGACTTCTACGGCGGGCTCCAGATCTCGCAGCAGACGTGGGACCTGTACGGGGGGCGGGCGTACGCGCCGCGGCCCGACCTGGCCAGCCGAAGCCAGCAGATAGCCGTGGCCCAGAAGATCCTGGACGGTCAGGGCACCAATACCTGGTCGGGGTGTGCGGTCAGTTCGGGCCTCACGCGCGGCAGCGCGGCCCCGGGCGTCGACCCGGGCAGTACACAGGCCCCGCCCTCGGGGTCCTCCTCCCAGTCGCCCACGCCCTCGCACTCCGCCGAGCCGTCCCAGAGACCGTCGGATCGCGACCGTACGACGGATTCGAAGTCCGATCCGAAGTCAGGTCCGAAGTCAGATTCGGAGACGGGTTCGGAGACGGGTTCGAAGTCGGATGCGAAGAAGGGCGAGTCCGGGAAGGAGAACTCCGGAAAGGGCGACCCCGGCAGGGGCGGGTCGAGCGCCACGTCCGGCCAGGAGGGCACCGGCAACAAGAGCCCAGGCTCCAACGGCTCTGGCGGTGCCCACGGCTCCGGCTCGGCCGAGAGTCCCGCGGCCGGTGGGAGCCCCTCCAGCGACCCCACAGACCCCGTCACGGGCTCCTCGGCGTCCGGTGGGGGCCGGCACCGCGGCAGCGCGGATGAGGGGGAGCGCGGAAGTAAGGGGACTGGAGAGTCCACCGGGGGCACGGGAACCACAGGAGCCTCAGGAGCTACTGGGGCTCAGGGGAGTGGGGAGAGCGGCGGGAGCGGAGGCTCCGGTTCCGCGCAGGGCGGCGACAGCGGCACCGGGCGGAGCGGCGGCGGGCGGCATGCCTCGCGGGGCGGGGAGGCGCGGAGCGGAGATGCGTCCCGTACGTCCCAACAGGCCGCCCACGACTACACGGTGCGGTCGGGCGACAGCCTGTCAGTGATCGCGGAGGAGCACTCCGTCTCCGGCGGGTGGACCACGCTCTACGAACGCAACCACGGCACCGTAGGAAGCGACCCGGATCTCATTTTCCCTGGTCAGAAACTTGATCTCGGGAAGTGAGAGCGACGGTACGGGCGGTATGTCCGTTCCGAGGGAAAGTGAGACATGGGTCTCGTTGACAGTCTCGTGATCTCCCGTTGTCCGATCTCTCCCTACCGTCTCTCACCTGCGGAAATGCGCTGTTTCTGTGGGTAAGGAGGGGCAACTGCCGCCAGGAGGGGGGGTTTGAACCCTCCTGGGCAGTGTGTTTAACGTCTTCACCGCTCACCACCGTGAGCACCACGATCGCCACGCCGAATCCTGCCGGCGGTCGCTGGAATCGTCGCGAAAGCGCCGTAGGCAGGAGCGGGGGAACCAAGGTAGGCCGCCGGAACGGCCCGTCGACATCGACGGACCGGAACGGCTAGGGGTGAAGCCCCGTGTGCTCCGGCACACGAGGCCGGGCAGCTCACAGCCCGAACCCGACAGCTCACCTCGTAGGCGTCGGTGAGGAAACCAACATGCTTATCTCCAAGGGCAAGCACCGCCGTCCGTCCAAGGCCGTCCGCGTCGCCACGCTCGCCGGCGTCGCCGGTGCCGCGGTTGCCGTCCCGCTGATGGGCGCCACCTCCGCCTCCGCCGCCTCCGTCTCCACCTGGGACAAGGTCGCGCAGTGCGAGTCCGGCGGCAACTGGTCGATCAACACCGGCAACGGCTACTACGGCGGCCTGCAGTTCAACAATTCGAGCTGGGCCGCGGCCGGCGGCACCAAGTACGCCCCGCGCGCCGACCTGGCCACCAAGGGCCAGCAGATCGCCACCGCCGAGAAGCTGCTCGCCATGCAGGGCCCGGGCGCCTGGTCCTGCGCCGGCGCGGGCAACCTGTCCGCGGGCGGCCCCTCCGCCAACGTCAGCACCGGCGGTTCCTCGCACAGCAGCGGCTCGCAGCACGCCGACCGCAGCCAGCGCCAGGCCGCGCCGAAGCAGCAGGCCCCGAAGCACTACGCGCCGAAGAAGCAGGCCCCCAAGCAGGCCGCGCCCAAGGCCGCGCCGCAGCCCGTCGCGCCGAAGTCCATCCAGAAGGGCGACGGCGAGTACAAGGTCAAGTCCGGCGACACCCTCGGCAAGATCGCCAAGGAGCACGGCGTCAAGGGCGGCTGGCAGAAGCTGTACAACCTGAACAAGGGCATCGTCTCCGACGCCAACCTGATCTACCCGGGTCAGCAGCTCCACCTGAGCTGATCCGGCTCCCCGGGACGGCTTCATCACCGTCCCCGTCTCTCCGCTCATGAGAGACCGCCCCGCTGCGGCGCGCTATCCCCCCCGATCGCGCCGGAGCGGGGCACTCGCATGTCCGGGGGCGTACGCGCGGGGCGGCGCCGCCTGCCGCGTAGGACGGAGGGGCGGCTCGTGTCGCGTATGACGGGGCGTCGGTTCGTGGCGCCTCTGTCATGTCCAGTTCCCGCCCCCGTTCCCCGTGGGGCGAAAACGACCGCCATTCGTCCGCTGATCTGGCTCTTTAACCCATATTTCCGCCCAGAGTCCGGGCTGCGCGCGGGCGGAGGCCCCCCGGCCCGTTAGGCTCGGGGTGCAGAAACCAGTCACCCCATGAAGGAGACACTCGTGCCGTCCATCGACGTCGTCGTAGCTCGCGAGATCCTCGACTCGCGAGGCAACCCCACGGTCGAGGTCGAGGTCGGCCTCGACGACGGCTCCACGGGCCGTGCCGCCGTGCCGTCCGGCGCCTCCACCGGTGCCTTCGAGGCCCTGGAGCTGCGCGACGGCGACCGCAACCGCTACCAGGGCAAGGGCGTCGAGAAGGCCGTCCTCGCCGTCATCGAGCAGATCGGCCCGGAGCTCGTCGGCTACGACGCCACCGAGCAGCGCCTGATCGACCAGGCGATGTTCGACCTGGACGCCACCGCGGACAAGTCCTCGCTCGGCGCCAACGCCATCCTCGGCGTCTCCCTCGCCGTCGCGCACGCCGCCTCCGAGGCGTCGGACCTGCCGCTCTTCCGCTACCTCGGCGGCCCGAACGCGCACCTGCTCCCGGTGCCGATGATGAACATCCTCAACGGCGGCTCGCACGCCGACTCCAACGTGGACATTCAGGAGTTCATGATCGCGCCGATCGGCGCGGAGTCCTTCTCCGAGGCGCTGCGCTGGGGCGCCGAGGTGTACCACACGCTCAAGGCCGTCCTGAAGGAGCGCGGCCTGTCCACCGGCCTCGGCGACGAGGGCGGCTTCGCCCCGAACCTGGGCTCGAACCGCGAGGCGCTCGACCTGATCGTCGAGGCCATCAAGCAGGCCGGTTACGCGCCCGGCCAGGACATCGCGCTCGCGCTCGACGTCGCCGCCTCCGAGTTCTACAAGGACGGCGTCTACGCCTTCGAGGGCCAGGAGCGCTCCGCCGCGCAGATGACGGAGTACTACGAGGAGCTCGTCGCCGCGTACCCGCTGGTCTCCATCGAGGACCCGCTGTTCGAGGACGACTGGTCGGGCTGGAAGGTCCTCACCGACAAGCTGGGCGAGAAGGTCCAGATCGTCGGCGACGACCTGTTCGTCACCAACCCGGAGCGCCTCGGCCGCGGCATCGAGGAGGGCGCCGCCAACGCGCTGCTGGTCAAGGTCAACCAGATCGGTTCGCTGACCGAGACCCTCGACGCCGTCGAGCTGGCCCAGCGCAACGGCTTCAAGTGCATGATGTCCCACCGCTCCGGCGAGACCGAGGACGTCACCATCGCGGACCTGGCCGTCGCCACCAACTGCGGCCAGATCAAGACCGGCGCCCCGGCCCGTTCCGAGCGCGTCGCCAAGTACAACCAGCTCCTGCGCATCGAGGAGATCCTCGACGACGCCGCGGTCTACGCCGGCCGCTCGGCGTTCCCGCGCTTCAAGGGCTGACCCCGCCGGTCCGCGAGCCCGCGGAACACGGCCGAGCGCGTAAGCGAAGCGTCCCCGGCGACGGTCCCGTACCGTTGCCGGGGACGTGTACGTACGCGGGTCGCACGGGCGGCGCGGGGATACGGGCGACGAGGGCGACGAGACAGGGGAGGCGGCAGTGCCGGCGGATCGGTTCTCCACCGCGACCAGGCTCAAGGCGCTCGGCGAGCAGGCCGCGGCCCGCGTGTACCGGACCCGGCCCGTCCGCCGCAACCGCCTCACGGGCCGGGCCGCGCTGCTCGCCCTCGTCGTCTGCTCGCTGGTCGTCGCCCTCGCCTACCCGATGCGGCAGTTCATCACCCAGCGCTCGGACATCGGCGACCAGCAGCGGCAGTCACGGGAGGCGCGCGAGGAGGTCAAGCGGCTGCGCGAGGAGAAGGCGCGGCTGAAGGACCCGGCCTACATCGAGCAGCAGGCGCGCGAGCACCTGCACTACGTACGGCCGGGGGAGACCGGCTACAGCGTGGTGGGCGGCGGTCTCGACGCCGAGCGCCCCAAGGATCAGGGCGGCGCGGGCCGCTCCTGGTCCACCAACCTGTGGGACGGGGTGGACAAGGCCGACGACCGGCACTGAGACGGACGCCCTGCGGGGTGCCGGGGGCCGTACGGGCCCGGCCTCCGCCCCAGCCGCCCCTGGCCCGGCTGCCCTGGTGCGTACGATCCGGCGCGCACGACCCGGCGCGTACGGCTCAGCACGTACGACCCGATGCGTACGACCCGGCGCCTACGACCCGGAGTCCGGCCCGGCCCCGGCGCCGCCCGTACGATCGGGAGCCTCCAGTCCCGGAGAAGTCCCGACGAAGCCCCGAAGAAGTCCCGACGAAGCCACTGAAGAAGCCCGAAGAAGCCCGAACAAGCCCCGGCGAATCCCGAGAAGCCCCCGGAAGACCGAGTACGAGCGAGCCCATGGACACCCCTCCTCCGAAGACCGAGCCCACGACCCCGACGGACGCGGACATCGCCGCGTTCAAGGAGCAGTTGGGCCGCCCCCCGCGCGGCCTGCGCTCCATCGCGCACCGCTGCCCCTGCGGCAACCCCGACGTGGTCGAGACCGCGCCGCGCCTGGAGGACGGCACGCCGTTCCCGACGCTCTACTACCTGACCTGCCCCCGCGCGGCCTCCGCGATCGGGACGCTGGAGGCGGACGGCGTGATGAAGACGATGACGGCCCGGCTGGGCACCGACCCGGAGCTGGCCGCCGCGTACCGCGCCGCGCACGAGGACTACATCACCCGCCGCGACGCCATCGAGGTGCTCGAAGGCTTTCCGAGCGCGGGCGGCATGCCGGACCGCGTGAAGTGCCTGCACGTACTCGTCGGCCACTCGCTGGCGGCGGGGCCGGGCGTCAATCCGCTCGGCGACGAGGCCATCGCGATGCTGCCGGAGTGGTGGCGCAAGGGGCCGTGCGTCACGCCGTGCCAGTCGGCCGACGCCGGCCGGGCCGAGGACGCGGCGTCCTCCGGGGGAGACGCGGTGTCTTCCGGGGGAGACGCGGCGCGCTCCGAGGGAGACACGGCGTCCTCCGAGGGAGGCGCCAAGTGACGCGCGTCGCCGCCGTCGACTGCGGCACGAACTCCATCCGGCTGCTGGTCGCGGACGTCGACCCGGCCACGGGCGAGCTGGTCGACCTCGACCGCCGGATGACGATCGTCCGCCTCGGCCAGGGTGTGGACCGTACGGGCAGGCTCGCGCCCGAGGCGTTGGAGCGGACGTTCGCCGCGTGCCGCGAGTACGCCGCGGTGATCAAGGAGCACGGGGCGCGGAAGGTCCGCTTCGTGGCCACGTCGGCGTCGCGGGACGCCGAGAACCGGGACGAGTTCGTCCGGGGCGTGTTCGACATCCTGGGCGTCGAGCCGGAGGTGATCTCCGGCGACCAGGAGGCCGAGTACTCCTTCACCGGGGCGACGAAGGAACTGGCCGGGGACGGCGAGTACCTGGTCGTCGACATCGGCGGCGGCTCGACGGAGTTCGTGGTCGGCGGCGAGCGGGTGCGCGCCGCCCGTTCCGTGGACATCGGCTGCGTACGGATGTCGGAGCGGCACATCCGGCACGATCCGCCCAGCGCCGAGGAGGTCACGGCCATACGGGCCGACGTCGAGGCCGCGCTCGACCTCGCGGAGGAGACCGTTCCGATCCGCGAGCCGCGCACCCTTGTGGGGCTCGCTGGCTCCGTGACGACGGTCGCCGCGATCGAACTCGGCCTGGAGCAGTACGACTCCGCCGCCATCCACCGCTCGCGGATCTCCTACGAGCGCGTCAAGGAGGTCACCGAAACCCTCCTGTCCGCCACCCATGACGAGCGGGCCGCCATCCCCGCCATGCACCCGGGCCGCGTCGACGTCATCGGCGCCGGCGCCCTCGTACTCCAGTCGATCATGGAACGGACCGGCGCCGCCGAGGTCGTCGTCAGCGAGCACGACATCCTCGACGGCATAGCGTTCGCCATGGCCCTCGGCGACGGGTGAGCCCTCAGATGCCGCGATAGACGTCGCGCCGACGGCGCGCGGCGCGGCCACCGCCTGGCGCTCCAGGCCGCCCGGCGGCCCGGAGCTGCCGCGATTCCCACCCCTCCCGCGCGCCCCGCCGTGGCCCCCGCGAGAAAGTTCGTGAAGTTCTTCACAAGGAAAAGGGGCCTGGCGGGGGCGGGGGTGGGGGGTATGGCCGGGTTCGGCGGGGCGGGAGGGGGTGTTGGGTGTGTTACGGGGGGTTTCCGGGTGTGTGTGGTCCGTGTGAAATCTGGCAGTGGTCTAGTTGTGGTTCTGGACACAATGCCAGTTCAGTGGGGGTGAACAACGCGTTCCGGGGGGTCGTGGTTCCCTGGGCGGGCTATGGCGTCGGTCACGGTGGCGGCGAAGTGTAGCAGATAGGTGGGGCATCCTTGTGAAGGGGCTCACGAAGCCCGGCCATGCGGGTGCTGGATACTCGAATCATGAGCACCACGGAGCGTCCCAGGATCCTCGTTGTAGGCGGTGGGTACGTAGGCCTGTACGCGGCGCGCCGCATCCTCAAGAAGATGCGGTACGGCGAGGCGACCGTCACGGTCGTCGACCCGCGCTCGTACATGACGTACCAGCCCTTCCTCCCTGAAGCTGCGGCCGGCAGCATCTCTCCCCGTCATGTGGTGGTGCCGCTGCGGCGCGTGCTCCCCAAGGCGGAGGTCCTCACCGGCCGGGTCACCACGATCGACCAGGACCGCAAGGTCGCCACCGTCGCGCCGCTCGTCGGCGAGGCGTACGAGCTGCCCTTCGACTACCTGGTCATCGCCATGGGCGCCGTCTCCCGCACCTTCCCGATCCCCGGCCTCGCCGAGAACGGCATCGGTATGAAGGGCGTCGAGGAGGCCATCGGCCTGCGCAACCACGTCCTGGAGCAGCTCGACAAGGCGGACTCCACGACCGACGAGGAGATCCGGCGCAAGGCGCTGACCTTCGTCTTCATCGGCGGCGGCTTCGCGGGCGCGGAGACCGTCGGCGAGGTCGAGGACATGGCGCGCGACGCCGCCAAGTACTACCCCAACGTGAAGCGCGAGGACATGCGCTTCCTGCTGGTGGACGTGGCCGACAAGATCCTTCCCGAGGTCGGCCCGAAGCTGGGCACCTGGGGCAAGGAGCACCTGGAGAGCCGCGGCGTCGAGGTCTACCTCAAGACCGGCATGAACTCCTGCGTCGACGGCCACGTCGTGCTCAACAACGACCTTGAGGTCGACGCCAACACGATCGTGTGGACGGCGGGCGTCAAGCCCAACCCGGCCCTGTCCCGCTTCGGCCTGCCGCTCGGCCCGCGCGGCCACGTCGACACCGCCGCCACCCTCCAGGTGCAGGGCACCGACTACATCTGGGCCGCCGGCGACAACGCCCAGGTCCCGGACCTCATCGGCCGCAAGGCGGGCAACGAGAACGCCTGGTGCCCGCCGAACGCCCAGCACGCGCTGCGCCAGGCCAAGGTCCTCGGCGACAACGTCGTCTCCGGCATGCGGGGCTTCCCGCAGAAGGAGTACAGCCACGCCAACAAGGGTGCGGTCGCCGGTCTCGGCCTGCACAAGGGCGTCGCGATGATCGTCATGGGCAAGACGAAGATCAAGCTCAGGGGCCGTCTCGCCTGGTACATGCACCGCGCGTACCACGGCATGGCGATGCCGACGTTCAACCGCAAGATCCGCGTCTTCGCCGACTGGACGCTCGGCATGTTCCTCAAGCGCGAGGTCGTCTCCCTCGGCGCCATGGAGCACCCCCGCGAGGAGTTCTACGAGGCGGCCAAGCCCGCCCCGCAGGCCGCCGCTCCGACCGAGAAGAGCGACAAGACCGATGAGGCAGACAAGGCTGCCAAGGGCGAGAAGGCCAAGGCCTCCTGACCCTGGCCTGATCCGCTTCCCTTCCGGAGCTCTCCGAGGCCCGGCCCTCCGCTCCGCCGTCCCCGGCGGACGCGGTGGCCGGCCGCCCCGGCCGGAGGGGCCGCGACAACCGAAACCGAAGGACGTCCACCGAATCCGTGGGGTGGGCGTCCTTCGGCGTGCCGGGTTATTTTGCAGATTCCAGGCCCGTTTCGGGGATGGGTTGGAAGCCCTTCGGTGTTTACGTGGTCAGTGAACGTACTTTGTCTCTGATGCTCCACCACGGAGGTGTGCGACATGGCCGACGCCGCTCGACGGCTCACCGCGCTCGCGGAGGAGGTGCTGGGCGGCCCGCTCCCGGTCCGTATCCGCGCCTGGGACCACAGCGAGGCCGGCCCGCCAGGCGCCCCCGTGCTCGTGATACGCCACCGCAGAGCCCTGCGACGACTGCTCTACAAACCGGGCGAACTCGGCCTCGCCCGCGGCTGGGTGGCCGGCGACATCGACGTCGAGGGCGACCTCTACGAGGCCCTCGACCTGATGGCCGGCCTCATCTGGGAGCGCGGCACCCCGGCCAAGCGCCAGCCGGTGCTGGCCACCGCCCTCGCCGCCGTGCGCGACCCCCGGATGCGCGCCGCCGGCCGCGAACTCCTCGCCCTCGCCGGGGCGGGCCTGCCGCCCGCGCCGCCGCGGGAGGAAGCCCCCAAGAGCCACGGACCGCTGCACACCCTGCGCCGCGACAAGCAGGCCATCAGCCACCACTACGACGTCGGCAACGACTTCTACGAGCTGGTGCTGGGGCCCTCCATGGTCTACTCCTGCGCCTACTGGGAGTCCCCGGAGGCCACCCTGGAGCAGGCGCAGCACGACAAGCTCGACCTCGTCTGCCGCAAGCTCGGGCTGGAGCCCGGCCAGCGCCTGCTCGACGTCGGCTGCGGCTGGGGCTCGATGGTGCTGCACGCGGCGCGCGAGTACGGCGTGCACGCCGTGGGGATCACGCTCTCCGAGGAGCAGGCGGCGTACGGGCGCAAGCGCGTCGCCGACGCCGGGCTGAGCGACCGCGTCGAGATCCGGGTGCAGGACTACCGGCAGATCCACGACGGCCCCTACGACGCGATCTCCTCGATCGGCATGGCAGAGCACGTCGGGTCGGCGCTCTACGCCGAGTACGCGGCCGACCTCTACACCCTCCTCAAGCCGGGCGGCCGGCTGCTGAACCACCAGATCGCCCGCCGTCCGCTGCTCGACGAGGAGCACTACCAGGTCGACGAGTTCATCGACCGCTATGTCTTCCCCGACGGCGAGCTGGCCCCGGTCGGCCGTACCGTCGGCCAATTGGAGGAGGCCGGGTTCGAGGTCCGCGACGTGGAGGCGCTGCGCGAGCACTACGCGCTGACGCTGCGCCAGTGGGTCGCCAACCTGGAACGCAACTGGAAGGAAGCGGTCCGGCTGACCACGCCCGGCCGGGCCCGCGTCTGGCGGCTCTACATGGCCGCCTCCGCGCTGTCCTTCGAGCGCAACCGCATCGGCGTCAACCAGGTGCTCGCGGTCCGCACCCCGGAGAGCGGGGCCTCCGGCGCGCCGCTGCGCATGCGCACGTGGGGCGCCTGACCGGGAGCGTGAGCGGAAACGGGTCCGGCCCCGCGGTGGAGACCGCGGGGCCGGACCCGTTTCCTGGCGGGGGCCGGCGTCACTCCGCCTTGATCGCCGTCAGCATGTTCAGCCGGGCGGCCCGGCGAGCGGGCCACAGCGCGGCCAACACGCCGACCAGCGCGGACAGCAGCAGGAAGATGCCCATCCGGCCCCACGGCAGCACCAGCTCGTACGTGGCCAGGCTGGTGCCGATCAGCTCGCCGGCCGCCCAGCCGAAGAACACGCCGAGCACGAGGCCGAGCACGCCGCCGAAGACCGAGATGACCAGCGACTCCAGCCGCACCATCCGCTTGATGCCCTTGCGGTCCAGGCCGATGGCCCGCAGCATTCCGATCTCCTGGGAGCGCTCGAAGACCGACATGGCCAGGGTGTTGACGACGCCCAGCACGGCGACGATCACGGCCATGGCGAGCAGCCCGTAGAGCATGTTCAGCATCAGGTTCACCATCTGGGCGATCTCGTTGATGATGTCCTGCTTGTCGTTGATCTGGATGGCCGGGTTGTCGCCGAGCGACTTGCGCAGCGCTTCCTTGGAGCTCTTGCTCGCGCCGTCCTTGGTCTTGACGAGCACCTGCCGGTCGGTGGCGTCCTTCTGGTGCGGGTCGAGGGTGGCGTTGTCGACGAGGATGCCGCGCATCAGCTCGTTGCCCTTGTAGATGCCCGCGACCGTCATCCGGCTCTTCTTGCCGTCCTCGAACGTCGTGACGTAGGAGGAGCCCGTCCTCAGGCCGTGTTCCTTGGCGGAGTCCTCGTCCATGACGGTGTTGTGGCCGCCGACGTTCAGGGAGCCGGAGGCGAGGTCGAGCCGGGTGAGGTCGCCGAGGGCCTTGCCGTTGACGCCCGTCAGATAGCCGTCGTCGCCGTTGACGCGAGCGCCGGAGCTGCGCATCGGACTGGCGGCGGTGACGTTCGGGTCGGCGGCGATGTCCTTGCTGACCTGCGGGGAGAGCGGGCGCTTGCTCGCCATGGTGACGACGTAGTCGGCCTTGAGGGAGTCCGTGGCCATCTTGCCGACGGCCGTCTGGACACTGCCGGCGATGACGGTCAGGCCGGTGATCAGGGTCAGGCCGATCATCAGCGCGGAGGCCGTCGCGGCGGTGCGGCGCGGGTTGCGGACCGCGTTCTGCCGGGCGAGCTTGCCGGAGATCCCGAAGGCGCGCAGTACGGGCGCGGCGGCGGCGATCAGCGGCCGGGACAGCAGCGGGGTCAGGACGAACACGCCGATCAGCAGCAGCCCGGCGCCCAGGCCCAGGACGCCCTTGCCGCTGTCGCCCGCCATGCTGGTGGCCCCCAGCACGGCCGCGATGCCGGCGCCGGAGAAGAGCGCCCCGACGGTGTTGCGGATGACCAGGGAGCGGGTGGTGGCGACCGCGTGCACGCTGTTCATGGCGGCGATCGGCGGGATCTTCGCGGCGCGGCGGCCGGGCAGCCAGGCGGCGAGCATGGTCACCGCGATGCCGACGACGAGCGAGATCACGATGGTGGCGGGCTCGATGACGAGGGGGCCGTCGGGCACGGTGGCGCCGCCGCTGTTCATCAGGGTGCGCAGCAGGGTGCCGATGCCGATGCCCGCGAGCAGGCCGGTGACGGCGGCGATCGCGCCGACCACGAACGCCTCGATGAGCACGGAGCGGGTCACCTGGCGGCGGCTCGCGCCGACCGCGCGCATCAGCGCCAGCTCCTTGGTGCGCTGCGAGACCAGCATCGTGAAGGTGTTGGCGATGATGAAGATGCCGACGAAGAGCGCGATGCCCGCGAAGACCAGCAGGCCGGTCTTCATGCTGCTCATGCCGGCGGCGATCGTCTTGGCCTGGTCGTCGGCGAGCTTCTTGCCGGTGGTGGACTCGGCGGTCTTGGGCAGGATCTTGTCGATCGCGCTCTTCAGCGCGGTCTGGGAGGTGCCCGGCGCGGCCTTCACGTCGATCTCGGAGAACTCGCCGGGCTTGCTGTAGAGCTTCTGCGCGGTGCGGGTGTCGAAGAGCGCGAGGCTGCCGCCCGCGGCGACGTTGCCGTCGTCGGTGGTGAAGACGCCGACGACCTTCTGTCGCAGGACGGGCCCGTCGACGGACATCCGCACGGTGTCGCCGACCTTGGCGCCCGCCCGCTCGGCGGTCTTGGAGTCGAGGGCGATCTCGTCGGCCTGGTGGGGCGCGCGGCCGTCCTTGAGCGGGTACCGGATGTCGGCGCCGTTCTCGCCGGCGTAGTAGTTGCCGCCGGCGGAGGTGAAGCCGTTGCCGATGAGCTCGCCGTCCTTGCCGGCGACGGCGGCGAAGCCGCTGACGGTGCCGGTGACCTGGTCGACGCCGGGCGTCTTCGCGACCTTCTTCAGCAGGCTCTGGGGCAGCTCGTGCCAGTCGCTGGGCCCGTCGCCGTCCTTGTTGTGGTTGTTGGCGGAGGAGTCCGACGGGGTGATGGCGATGTCGGTGTTGGTGAAGCCCTTCTCCGAGCTCTTCTGGAGAGCGCTGCTGATGGTGGAGGTGAAGACCAGGGTGCCGGAGACGAAGGCGACGCCGAGCATGACGGCGAGCACGGTCATCAGCAGCCTGGCCTTGTGCGCGAGCACATTGCGCAAGGCGGTACGGAACATGGGTCAGTCCTGAGGGGAGGCTCCGCGTCCCCGGGCGGCCGGGCGCGGGGGCCGGGGCATGGGGCGGCGGGAATTCTGGGCGGGGCGGCGGGAAGTCCGGGTGGAGCGGCGGGAAGTCTGGGGGTGGGACGGCGGCTCGGCCGGGGCCGGCTCAGCTCGTGCGGCCCCGGGCGTCGAAGCGCTTCATCCGGTCGAGCACGGCGTCGGCGGTGGGCTCGCGCAGCTCGTCGACGAGCCGCCCGTCGGCGAGGAAGACGACGCGGTCGGCGTAGCCGGCGGCGACCGGGTCGTGGGTGACCATGACGACGGTCTGGCCGAGCTCGCGCACGGAGTTCCGCAGGAAGCCGAGGACCTCGGCGCCGGAGCGCGAGTCGAGGTTTCCGGTCGGCTCGTCGGCGAACATGATCTCGGGGCGGCCGGCGAGGGCGCGGGCGACGGCGACGCGCTGCTGCTGGCCGCCGGAGAGCTGGTTGGGCCGGTGCTTGAGCCGCCCGGAGAGGCCGACGGTGTCGACGACCATGTCCAGCCACTTCTTGTCGGGCTTGCGGCCGGCGATGTCCATGGGGAGCGTGATGTTCTCCAGGGCGTTGAGCGTGGGCAGCAGGTTGAACGCCTGGAAGATGAAGCCGATCTTGTCGCGTCGCAACTGGGTGAGCTTCTTGTCGCTGAGGGCGGTCAGCTCCGTGTCGCCTATCCGGGCCGAACCGCCGGAGACCGAGTCGAGGCCGGCCATGCAGTGCATCAGCGTCGACTTGCCGGAGCCGGAGGGCCCCATGATCGCGGTGAACTCCGCCTGGTGGAAGTCGAGGGAGACGGCGTCCAACGCGACCACCTGGGTCTCACCCTGTCCGTAGACCTTGGTGAGATCCGTGGCGCGGGCGGCCACCGCGGTGGCGCGGGCGGCGGTCTGGGCGCCGAATGGGGTGGTGGTCACGGCGGGGAACTCCTGTCGGAACGAGCTTTTCGGGGACTGACACCATCGTCCGTGCCGAAAGCCGCCCGGGGATCAGACCCTGCTCCGGTTCCCTGGGAGACCAGGGAGGTACCGCGGAGGGGGCGGGTCATCCTTTGGTAGGAGCATGACCCTGACACCCCGGGGCCGCGGCGGGGTCGGGCAGGGCGGCGAGATTGCGACAATTCCGTCTCCGGGCCCTGACGGGAGGGTGACCGGTCGGGAACAGCCCGTGGCATGTGCCGTTGGCGTCGGCCGGGTGCTGATGCTCCCTCAGTTGCCAATAAAATAAGACAACCTCGGGCCAACGTTCCGCTGTTCGGGGAGCCGCGCGGGGCTAGGCTCGTAATGCTCTCCAAGGGGAGGGCCGTGCGCCTCCCTGTACGCGCGGACCGAGAGCCCCTGCCCGGATGGTGGAATGCAGACACGGCGAGCTTAAACCTCGCTGGCCCTCGGGTCGTGCCGGTTCAAGTCCGGCTCCGGGCACAACTCAATAGCAATTCTTTCCGAAAATGTCGCCGAGCGCCAATTCATGTGCGATTTGTTGCCTTCGGGGCAAGGGGGAGCCGTGTGCCGGTGCGGCGGCGCGCGGAGTTCAAGGCTTCACGGGACAAGGGCGGTCCCGGGGCCCGCCGCCTATACTTCCCGATCGAACTGACGGTTGATCACCGGTGCGTACTCGCACGCACGGAAGCGACCGGAGCGCGGGTACGGCCGCGTCCCTGACTACCCGTCGGCGACCGGCCGGCGAAGGGGAAAACGAAGGGGAAGGGGCTGGGCGCGAGATGACCGAGGACGACGCGGAGGACCGGCTGCGCGCGCTCTGCCTGAGCCTGCCCGAGGTGGTCGAGGGGACCAACCACCACGGCGAGCCGGCGTGGCGGATCCGGCGGCGGACGCTGGTCCAGATCTCGGAACGGCACCCGGCCGGGCGCCGGAGCTTCTGGGTCCCGGCCCCCGCGGGAGCCAAGGAGGCGATGACCGCCGCCGAACCCGACCGGTTCTTCGCACCGCCCTACGGCGGCCGCGACTGGGTGGGCGTCTACCTCGACGTACCGGTCGACTGGGCGGAGGTGCGCGAACTCGTCGTCGACGGATACCGGCTCATCGCGCCCCGGAAACTGGTCGCCGAGCTGGAAGAGGAGTGACGCCCGCCGCCGGCGGCCGCCCGGCGGTCCTCAGACGCGGCGGATCAGCGTGACCCCGTCCCGCACGGTGAGCATCACGGACTCGCACCGGGGATCGGCCGCGACGGCCTCGTTGAACCGCCGCAGCGCCTGGACGTCGGGGTCGGTGCTGTCCGCGTCGATGATCTCCCCGCGCCACAGCGTGTTGTCGCAGACGATGAGCGCACGCGGGGCGAGCTTGGGCAGCGTCGCGGAGTAGTAGTTGTGGTAGTTCGGCTTGTCCGCGTCGATGAAGACCAGGTCCAGGGGCTCCTCGATCGCGGCGATCGTGTCGAGCGCGGGCCCGACCCGCACGCTGATGACATCCGCGTAGCCGGCCTCCGCGATGTGCTTACGGGCCACCTCCGCCCGCTCCGGATCGATCTCGCAACTGATCACCCGGGCGCCCTCGGGCAGGGCGACCGCCATCGACAGCGCCGAATAGCCGGTGAAGGTGCCGATGTCGAGGATCAGCTTCGGCTGGAGCGAGTGGATGATCATCCGCAGCAGCCCTCCCACGAGCTGCCCGCTGACCAAGTGGCCCATGCCCAGGTCGTTCCCGGCGACGCCGGCCAACTGGGCCGGGTCCGGGGCCGAGTGGGCCTCCGCGTACGCGTCGATGCCGGGCAGGGTGATGGGCGGCAGCGTGAACATGTCTTCCTCCTGAGGGGTGGTGGACGTCGTTCCTGAGGGCGTTTCCAAGGCCGTTCCGGGGGCGGCGCCGGGCCGCCGCTGGGGCGTTCCCGAGGGGGCGGTCCCCAGCCCGTACGCGATGTCAGGCCGGGTCGTACGCGCTCTGCCAGCCGTGCGTGTTCGCGTGCAGCCAGGACTCGAAGTCCGCGGGCGTCAGCGTGGACCAGTCCGGGGAGTCCTCGACGCGCATCCTCCCGAGGTGCTTGCCGAGCGCGGTGAGGGCGTTTCCGGCGTCGCGCCGCGCGGCGTCGAAGGCGGCCAGCGCCTCCGCCCACGTCTCGTGCTCCTGGCAGGCGCGTTCGAGGGCGCGGGCGTCCTGGATGGCCTTCACCGCGCCGGCGCCGGTGTGCGGGCGGGCGATCGCCCCGGCGTCCCCGGCCAGCAGCAGGGCGCCCTTGGCGTAGCGGGAGACCGTGGTGTCGTACATCGGATTGATGGACAGTTCGCGCCGCTCGGTGCGCCGCACCGCGTCGGCCCACGTGGGAGGCAGTTCGCGGGCGACCAGCGCGTCGAGGTAGGCGGCGGCGGTCTCGGTGACCCGCCCGCGGGGGACCGGGGCGGCGCCGTCCGGGTAGAGGTCGTACGGCACGCTGCCGTACAGCGCCCAGTTCTGCCGGAAGCCGCCGGCGGCGTCGGGGATGCGGTAGAAGACGGCGTGGCCGCCGCGGAAGCCGACCGCGGCGAAGTCGTCGAGCAGCGGGGACCGCGCGCCGTCCGCGCCCCGCTCGGCGGGGTAGTCGCCGCGCCACAGGCCGTACCCGGCGTACCGCACCTCGGCCTCCGGCGCGACGACGGGCCGCACCGCGGAGCGGTAGCCGTCGGCGCCGACGACGGCGGCGTACGTGCCGGCGGGACGGCCGTCGACCCAGAGCCCGACGCCGTCCTCCCGCTGCCGGACGTCGGTGACCGTCGCGCCCTCGTGGTAGTCGCGGTCCGGCACCTGGTCGCGCAGCCCGCGCCAGACCAGCGCCCAGCTCGCCATGATCGACGGGTACGGCTGGCGGCCGACCACCCGGCCGTCGGTCGACCGCTCCGCGCGGGTGAGCCAGATCAGCTCGGGGCGGCGCAGCACGCGCATGCCGGGGTCGAGGTATCCGGCGTCGACCAGTTCGTCGTGGAGCGAGGCCGGGAGCGTGATCCCGGCGCCGCGGTCGCGCAGGCCGCCCCGGCTGCGCTCGAACACGGTCACCTCGCAGCCGGCCCGCGCCAGGGCGACGGCCGCGGCGCAGCCGGCGATACTGCCGCCCACGACGGCGACCCGACTTCGGCGTATGAGCATGCTGGCCTTCCTCTCGATGGAACGGGCTGAGCGGGCTGTACGAGCTGAGCGAGCTGTACGGGTGGAACGAGCTGTACGGACTGGGCGCGCTGTACGGGCTGTACGGGCTCAGCCGGGCGGAGCGGGCCGGCCCGGCGTCACGGGCGGGCCCGGCGTCACGGGCGGGCCCGGCGTCACGGGCCGGCCTCGGTGTGCACGGGGTGTCCGGTGCGGTGCCAGCGGGTGAAGCCGCCGACGAGGTGGCGCGCGCGCCGGTGGTGCGCGCGGAGCAGGCGGACGCATTCGGCGGAGGTCACGCAGAACGGCCCGTGGCAGTAGGCGATGATCTCGGCGTCGTCCGGGAGTTCGTCGAGCCGGCCCAGCAGTTCCCTGGACGGGAGGGAGAAGGCGCCGGGCACGTGCCCCATCGCGTAGTCGTCGCTCGGGCGCACGTCGATGACCAGCGCCCCGTCGCCGACCCGGGTGGTCAGCTCGTCCGCCGTCACCGGCTCCAGCGCGCTGAGGTCGCCGAGCTGGACGTCGATGACGTTGCGGAGGTCGGCCAGCCGCCGCTCGGCGAACGCCTGGAACACGCCCAGGAACTCCGCCACTTCGTCGTCGGCCAGGCGGTAGAGCACGCTGGTGCCCTCCTTCCGGCTGCTGACCAGGTGGACCGAGCGGAGCTGCTGCAACTGGGCCGAGGTGTTCTTGAACGGGATGCCGGATTCCTGGGAGAGCTGCTCGACGGTGCGTTCGCGCCCGTCGAGCAGGTCGAGCAGGCGCAGCCGGAGCGGGTTGGCCAGCACCTTGCCGGCCCGTGCCAGCTCCGCGTAGATGGGGGCGCTCAGTTGCGGCGCGTTGAGTTCGGACATGATCGGCCTATCGTGTGGTGCCCGGCCCGGGGAGGGCCGGTTCGAGAACGTGACGGTTGCGTCCGGCGCCCACGCCCGCGATCAGCTCGCCGGCCGTGACGACCAGCAGCAGGACGAGCGCGGCCGTGAGGCCGGCGGAGGAGCTGAGCAGCATCCCGCCGCCCAGCGGGCCCAGGATGGCGATGAGGTAGCCGACGCCCTGGACCATGCCCGAGAGGCCGACGGCGGAGTCGGCGTCCTTGGCGCGCAGCCCGATGAGGGTCAGCCCCAGCGCGAACCCGGCGCCCTGGGACAGGCCCAGCAGTACCGCGGCGACCCAGGCGCCGACGGAGATCGGCGCCAGTACGAGCGCGATCAGCCCGCCCGCGTTGAGCAGAGCGACGATGACGGCGACGCCCCGCTGGTCGGGCAGGCGCCGGATCAGCGCCGGGACGCCGAGCGAGCCGGCCACCTGGATCAGCGAGGTGACCGCCTGTACGAGGCCGCCCTCGTCGAGCGTCATGCCCTGCTGGTGGCAGATGGTCGGCAGCCAGCCCAGGACGAAGTAGAAGGAGAGCCCCATACAGCCGAAGAAGGCGGTGACCTGCCAGGCCAGCCCGTCCCGCCAGAGTTCGGCGGGGATGCGCGCCCGCCCGCCGGCCGTGGCGCGCTGCCGCAGGGCGGGCAGCCAGATCGCGCAGGCGACGACGGCCACCGGGACGGTGATCCAGGCGAGGGAGGCCAGCCAGTGCGTGCCCCCGCTGCCGCCGAGCCGGGGGGCGAGCGCCGAGGCGCCCGCCGCGCCCAGCGTGAGGACGATCGTGTAGAGCGTCATCACGGGCGCGAGCCGACTGCTGAACTTCCGCTTGATCAGGCCGGGTACGGCCCCGTTGATCGCCCCGATCGCGGCGACGACCAGCAGCGTGCCGAGGAAGAGCGCGGCCGTGCTGTGCACCATGCGGACCAGGTCGCCGGCGAGCAGCACGATCACGCAGGCCGCCACCAGCCGTTCCTCGCCCAGCCGGCGGACCAGCGCGGGGCCGCTGAAGGCGAACAGGGCGAGGCAGACGGTGGGCAGCACGGTCAGCAGGGTCTTGCTGAAGCTGGACAGCCCCAGTCCGGACTCGATGGGGGTCAGGAGCGCCGCCACCGCCGAGATCGGGGCCCGCAGGTTGAGGGCGACCACGACGAGCGCGGCCAGCAGCCACCACGTTCGTCGGCGGGACGCGGGTTCGTCCAGTGCGGGTGCGGCAGGGGCCGAAGTGCGTGTTCGGGGCGCCACGTCACCACTCCTCATTTCCAAAGGACTTTAGAATATGGGAATTGTAGCCCTGAAAGGCGGGGCGGACGGGCCGTGGCGGATGGGTGCGCCCAAGTCCTCCTGGTAAGTAATGCTCTATTGCCATTTGCGACGGTGTCGGCTGGGTTGGCTGTGTTGGCTGCGTGGGGCGCCGACCGGGGGCAAAGCGGGTCGTGGCGGTGGGCTCGCGGCGGTGCCGAACGAACTCCGAAAAACTTTTTCCATCCTCTCGGAGCGCGCCACTCCTGTCGTGGGTCAGATGCCCATGGCGGGGTGGGATTTCTGTGAATGCGACGTTCCGGAAGATCGTTGAGTTCGAGGTCGAGTGCCTTGACAAGCTTTTGCGGTCGGGTTGAATTTATTTGCGGTGCTTCACGTTCTGTTTTGGTACTGTGATCGCCTGGCTGTGGGCTGCGCCCGGCCTCAGGGGGAGGAGTAGCATGCTCGATCAAGTGGCTATAAAGTCTGTTCGCGCAGATTCGGTCGCCGTGCTGATCGTAGGAGACCGGCCTGTATACAGGTCGAGTCTGCGGAGCCTGCTCGACGGGGCCGACGGAGTGGAAGTGGTCGGGGACGTCGACACGGGGCCCGAGGCCGCGACCGCGATTCACCAATTGCGCCCGGATGTGGTGCTGTTGCATGTGGCTCCGTCCAGCGCCCCCACCGTCGAAGTGATCACCTCCATTGCCGAACGGCGCCCCGATACGGCCGTGCTGATTGTGAGCATCGCCCATAACCAGGAGGCTTTTCTCGCGGCCATGCGCGCCGGGGTGCGCGGCTATCTCTCCCGCGGCGCGCCCTCCCAAGATCTTGTGCTGGCTATCAGGATTGTTCAGTCCGGGGGTTTGGTCTTCGATTCCAGTACCTCCGAGTGGGTTACCGACCATTTGTCCCAGTCCGTGGGGGCGGCCAAGCCCTTCCCCGAGTTGACCGACCGGGAATTGGAAGTGCTGGAACTCGTCGCGGACGGTCTGGGTACGGCGACGATCGCCCAACAGCTCGGCCTGTCCATCAAGACGGTGCGCAACTATTTGTCCCGGATATTCGCCAAACTGCACCTGGTCGACCGCGCCGAAGCCGCGGTTCGCGCCCGGCAGGCCGGCCTCGGCCACTGAGGTCAGCGGATGAAGCCCGCCTCGGCTACCGACGCCGGCCCGTAGCACGGCGTCGGCGCTGCCCCGAGGCCGGCCGGCGACGTGGTGGGTGCCTGCCGGCGCGGCACCCACCACCACGCCGAGCCCGTCAGGCCCCCTCGCGGGCCGCCCTCCTCGCCACGATCACCCGGTTGTACAGCTCGACGGGCTCGGTGGCGACGATCTCGGCCTCGTCGAAGCCCGCTTCGAGGAGATGGTCGCGCCAGAACTCCGGCGTCGTGAGGATCTCCCCGTCCTCCCGGAGGAACCGGGGCAGCAGATCGAGCTGGAGCAGCATCCGCTCGAAGCTCGCCTCCCGCAGGTAGTACTTGGCCTTGTCGGTCAGCAGCTCCAGGACGTCGGTCGCCCGCGGCCCGCTGCCGGCCGGCCCCATCACCCGGCAGAACTGGTCGGCGTTGATGAACACGCCGCCCGGGCGCAGCACCCGCCGCAGCTCCGCGGCGGCCTTCGGGTAGGTGTCGAGTTCGAGGTGGTGCAGCGCGAAGCTGCTGATGGCCACGTCGAAGCTCTCGTCGGGGAAGGCCGACAGGTCCTCGGCCACCCCGCTCTGGAACGAGGCGAGCGGGTCGTCGGCGAACTTGGCCACCGCCTCCTCGACCATCGCGGGGGCCGGGTCGACGCCGACGATCCTGGCCCCGGGCAGCGCCTCGCGGCACAGCGAGGTGAGCCGCCCGGTGCCCGAGCCGATGTCGAGGATGTCGCCGGCGCCCGCCGGGAGCTGGGCCACGGCCGCGGACAGCAACGCCACATTGGACGCGTCGGTCCTGAGCACCTTGTCGTAGTCGATCTCGATGTCGTTCCAGTGCGTCGTGTCCGATGCCATCGGTCCACCCTTCATTCGTCCGGTACGTGTCCGTGCCGATCCGGTGCGCTCGCCGCGCTCACTCGGCGGCGAGGTCGAACTCCGCGCGCCAACCGAACAGATCGGTCAGCTCGTGGTCGTGGGTGCTGAACTCGCCCCGCTCGCCGCGTACGACGTGGTCGCGGTGGCGTGACTGGTCCACGACGACGGCGGTCCGCGGCGCGCGGTACGCGGCGTAGCGGACCAGGGCCTCGGGGATGTCGGCGGCGCGGGCCAGCAGTCCGCCCAGTACGGCCGCGTCCTCCAGGGCCATGCCCGCGCCCTGCCCGGCGCCCGGCGACATGGGGTGCGCGGCGTCGCCGAGGAGGGTGATACGGCCCCGGCTCCAGTCGGCGACGGGCTCCCGGTCGTTGATGTCGGTGACGACGACCGGGGCATCGGCGTCGGTGCGCCGCACCACGTCCACGAGCGCCGGGTGCCAGCCGGCCATCAGGTCCAGCAGGTCGGCCCACGCCTCCTTCGGGGGCTTGGCCGTCCAGAGGCCGGCCGGGGCGGCGACCTTCGCCGTCCAGTACAGCCGCCCGGGCCCGATCGGGGCGGCGAAGACGCCGAGGCCGTCCGCGGTCACGATGAACCCGTGCGGGAACTCGGGCGGCGCGGGGGAGCGGCCCCGCAGGGTCGTGTATCCGCAGTAGCGGGGCGGCGCGGCGCCGAGCAGATGGCGGCGGACCACGGAGTGCAGCCCGTCGGCGCCGACGAGGGCCGCCGCCGTCAAGGAGTCCCCGTCGGACAGGGAGACCTCGACCTCGTCGCCCCGGTCGGCGCAGCCGGCCACGCCGAGCCCGTGCCGCATCCGCACCCCGGCCTCGGCGGCGTACTGGAGCAGCAGCGACTGCAACGCCGTGCGCAGCAGCGACACTTGCGGCGCCCCGTATCGTTCGGCCAGCTCGCCCACCCGGTCGATGGAGACGACCGCGCCGCCGGTGTCGACGATCGGACGGACCTCGGCCGCCGCCGGTACGTGCCCGGCGGCCCGTACCGCCGAGGCGAGCGAGGCGTCGATCCACGCCAGCGCGTGCAGCGCGTTCGGGTACAGCACGAGGCCGGCGCCCGCGTCGCGCAGGGTCGCGGTCCGTTCGATGAGCGTCACGGGCAGCCCCGTGCGGCGCAGGGCGATGCCGAGGGCGAGGCCGCCGATGCCGCCGCCCGCGATGGCCACGGTCCGTTCAGCCATTGCCGGTGTCTCCCGTCTCTCCGTCGAGCGGCGACAGCCACCGCCCCGCGGGGTCGCCGAATGTGCCCCGCTCCCGGTCGTAGGCGATCCGCCCGGACTTGACCGTCACCCGCACCTGGCCGGTGAACGTCCAGCCCTCGTAGGCGGACCAGCCGCACTTGGCCGCGACGTCGGAGGCGGACAGCATCCAGGGCCGGTCCGGATCGAAGACCACCAGGTCGGCGTCGGCCCCTGCGGCGAGCCGCCCCTTGCCGGCCAGGGCGAACAGTTCGGCCGGCCCCTCCGCCAGGTGGCGCACCAGCCGGCGGATGGCGGTGTCCGGGTCCTCGTCCGGCCAGCGGCGGCGCATCCCGGTCCACACCGCGGTGGCCAGCTCCTGCACGCCGGGCAGCCCCGGCGGGGCGTCGGCGACCGGGCGCTCCTTCTCCTCCTTGGTGTGCGGCGCGTGGTCGCTGCCCAAGGTGGCGGCCTCGCCCGCGCGCAGGGCCGCCCACAGCCGGTCCTGGTCCCGCGGGCCGCGGATCGCCGGGGCCAGCCGGGTCCGGGCGCCGCCGCGCGCGGTGTCGGCGTCGGTGAACGAGAGGTGGTGGGCGGTGAGTTCGAAGGTGACGGGCAGCCCGTCGGCGGCGGCCGCGGCGACCAGGTCCGCCTCCTCCGCGCTCGACAGGTGCAGGATGTGCGCCTTGGTGCCGTGGCGGCGGACCAGTTCCAGCACGTGGACGACGGCCGAGATGGGGCTGCTGCGGGGCCGCCACCGCTCGTAGTCCCGGTAGTCGCCGGGCGGGCCGCCGCGCCAGGCGTCCAGCAGGTCGTGCAGCCGCTGGTCCTCGGCGTGCAGGACGAGCAGGGTGCCGGAGGAGGCCGCGGCGGCGAACACCGCGTCGAGGGTCCGGGGGTCGCTGATGACGGTGGGCGCGGTGTGGTGCCCGGCCATGAACACCTTGGCGCTGCGGGCGATCGCCGGGTCGAGGCCGGCCAGGGCCTCGGGGCGCAGGGGGTCCGTGCCGATGTGGAAGGCGAAGTCGACCAGGGAACGGCCGCTGATCTGGCGTGCCTTGGCGACGACGGCCTCCGGGCGGAGGGTCGGGGGCACCGTGTTCGGCATGTCCATCACGGTCGTCACGCCGCCGGCGACCGCCGCCCGGCTGCCGTGTTCCCAGTCCTCCTTGTGCTCCAGTCCGGGGGTGCGGAAGTGGACGTGCGAGTCGATCAGCCCGGGGAGCACGTACCGGCCCGCCGCGTCCAGGACGCGGACGCCGTCGGGCGCCACGTCGGTGATGCCGGTGATCCGGCCGCCGGCGACGAGCACCGTGCCCGGCCGGACGCCCGTCGGGGTCACCAGCCGTCCGCCCACCACCGCCAGCTCCGCGTTCACCCCAGCCATGTCGAGCTCACCAGCTCCCGGCACAGATCGTTGGTCGGCCCCATGTGGGCGACCGCGCGGGCGTCGGCCATCAGCCCGTTGACGCGGTTGGCGACCGTATAGCCCGCGGAGCCCAGCAGCCGCGCGACCTCGACGCCCACCTGCTCCGCCGTCTCCGTGGCGAACAGCTTGCTGTGCAGGGTCGCGAGGCCCGGGTCGGCCGCGTCCCGCCGCCCGGACCGGTCGATGACGGCGTGCGCCGCCTCGATCCGGGTGGCCAGGTCGACGAGGCGGAAGCGGGTGACCTGGTCGGGCGGGCCCGGCCGCCGGTTGACCTGCTCGACCGCGAGGTCCAGCAGGGCCGAGGCGATGCCGAGGGAGACCGCGCCCAGCGTCGCCCCGGTGCGGCGGACCCCGGCGATGATGCGGGTGGCCTCGCCGAGCGGGCCGAGCCGGTCCTCGTCCCCGACGACGCAGCCGTGCAGGGAGACGAAGCCGGTGGCCGAGCCGCGCATGCCGATCAGGTCGAGGCTCTGGTCGGGGCGCAGCCCCTCGTCGTCGGCGGGCACGAGGAAGAACGTCTGGCCGCTCGCGCCATAGCCGCTGTCCCGCTCGTCGTTCGTGCTCCCGGCGGCCCCGGCGGCCCCGGCGGCCCCGGCGGCCCCGGCGGCCCCGGGGTCTTCGGCGGTCCGCGCGAGGATGAGATACAGCCCGGCCACACCGGCGCCGGTGGTGAAGGACTTGGTGCCGTCGAGCCGCCAGCGGCCGTCCGGCAGCCGCACGGCGGTGGTGTTCAGGCGCTTCTTCGCCGCGCCCGCGCCGGGTTCGCTCCACCCGGACGCGGCGAGCAGATCGCCCTTGGCCAGCGCGGGGAGCAGCCGCGCCCGCTGCGCCGCGTCGCCCCACTCCTCGACGCGCGCGCTGACCGCGTAGTGCTGGAACAGCATGATCGCGGCGGACGGGTTGACCCGGGCGACCTGGGCGACGACGTGGTTGATCAGCGTGGCGTCGCCGCCGAAGCCGCCGTACGCGGCGGGGACGGCCACGCCGAACAGGCCGGCCTCCCCCAGCTCGGCCAGCAGGGTCTCGTCCGGCCGGCCGGTGGCCGCGCTGCGCGCCGCCGCCGAGCCGAGGCGCTCGACGAGAGCGGCCGGCAGCGCGCCTTCGGGGGCCGTCACCGGGAACGCGACAGACATGCGGTGATCTCCTTCGACTGGATGCCGGCGAGGGGTTCGATCGGAAACGAGCCGAGGGCGGTGGTGCGCTTGCCGCGCACCGTGATCCAGGTGAGTTCCGGCTCGTACGCGCCGTCGCGCACCGTGGCCGTGACGCTGGAGCGCCCGCCGGCGGTGACGATGTCGACCGTGCCGTCGGGCACGCCCGCCTGGCGCGCGGCGGCCCAGGGCACGGTGCCCTCGATCCGTACGGCCGCGGCGACGCAGGCGGCCCCGGTCAGCGCGATCGTGGGGTGCCAGGTGGGCACCGAGACCGCGCGGACGGCGATCTGGCCGCTCTCCGCGGCCATCACCGCGGCCACCTTGGGGAAGGCGCCGGTGGTGGGCCAGCCGAGCAGGGCGGCGGCGGCCTCCCGGACGCGCACCAGCCGGTCGAACAGCCGCGGGTCGTCGGCGAACAGGTCCTCCGTGCGGGACAGCCCGAGCGTGGCGGCCGCCACGAAGGCGTAGGGGTTGCCCATGGACACCAGCGAGACCGGCACCGGCTCGCCCGCCACGTCGAGCGTCGTGGTGGCCGCGCCGGTCAGCAGCAGTTCGCTGAGCGGTTTCGGCGCCGGCTGGACGAAGTGGATGTCGAACAGCGCCGATTCGCGGCCCGCCTCGGCGATCTCGCACACGATGTGGTCGCCGTTGTTGCGGACCATGACGCGCACCCGCATCCCCGGGGTGAGCCGGGGCAGCGACCCCGACTCGGCGCAGGCGACGATGGACGCCAGGATGGAGTGGCCGCACGAGCCGCGCAGGTCGAACGCGGTCGGCCCCAGGGGCAGCGCCTGTACGAACCGGTAGTCCAGGTCGAACAGCGGGTGCTCGCAGGGCTCGACCAGCGCGATCTTCAGGACGTGGCCGGCGCCCGCGTCGTCGAGCCACTGCCGGGCCGAGGCGAGCCGGTCGAGCAGCGGCGCGTCGGCGCGCGGCAGCCGGCGGGCGTCGAGGACGAGGGTGGGGCACGGGCTCCCGTGCGCGTAGACGATGTGCCCGATCATGACGCCACGACCTCGGGTTCCTGGGGTGGTGCGACGGGCGGCGCGCCGCGGAACCGCTCGCGCCAGATCTCGTGGACCAGCAGGGCCCACAGGGCGAGTGCGGTGGCGTTGCCGGGCCGGGCGGCCTGGTGCGCGAAGAGCCGGTCCACCGCGCCGGGGCTGAGCTGCCCCGACCGCCGCAGCCGGTCGGCGGCCAGCAGGTCCCTGGCGTAGTCCCAGAGCGGCCAGCCGGGGGTCAGCATGTCGGCGATCGGCAGGGTGAACGGCTGCTTCTCGCGGGCCAGTACGGCGCCGGGCAGGAGGCCGCGCGCCGCCTCGTACAGGGCGCGCTTGACCGCGCCGCCGTGGACGCGGTCCCGGTCGGGCAGGCGCACCGCGTGCCGGACGACGCTCCGCTGGCAGAACGGCAGCCGGACCTCGACGGCGCTGGCCATGCTGAGGTGGTCGACCCGCCGCAGGTGGTAGGCGGGGAGCCGGTAGCCGATCTCGAACGCGGTGATCCGGTCGAGCACGGTGCCCGGCCCGGAGCGCAGGGCGCCGGTCGCCTCCTCGGGCAGGGCGGGCACGGAGCGGACGGCGGCGGCGTACTCCGGGGTGTAGAGCCGCCGGCGCCGGCCGGCGGGCAGGACGGCCAGCTCGTCGAGGTACGGCTCGTACCAGGGCTCGCCCGCCGCCGCGGCCTCCGCCGCCACGCGCATCCGCCGGTACCCGCCGAACATCTCGTCCGCGCCGTCGCCGGTCAGCGCCACGGTGAAGCCGGCCTCGCGCACCGCGGCGAACAGCGCGTAGCTGCTCACCGTGATCGGGTCGGCGTTGGGCTGGCCCAGGTGCCACACGACCCGCGGCAGCAGCTCGGGCAGCTCCTTGGGGTCGAGTTCGACCTGGTGGTACCGGGTGCCGACATGGTCGGAGACCTGGCGGGCGAAGTGCCGCTCATCGGCGGGCCACGAGCCGGTGTAGGCGATGTTGAACGTGTGCAGCCGGGGCGCCTTGCCGGTGGCCAGGGCCGTCACCAGGCTGGAGTCCAGGCCCCCGGAGGTGATCGAGGCGAGGGGCACGTCCGCCTCCAGCAGCGCGTCGACCTCCCCGTGCAGGAGGGTGCGCAGGTCGCCGCGGCGGCGGCCGGGCTCCGGCGCGGGCGGCGGCCGGCGGCGTACGCGCAGCCCGCCCGCCCGGTCGCAGACCGCCGTGACCGCCGGCGGCAGCGCCGAGACGTCCCGGAACATCGTCTGCTCGCCGAACGGCGTCTTGCTCGCCAGGTACGCCTCCAGCCCCGGCTCCCAGGCGTCGGCGGACACGTCGGGGAACGCGAGGAGCGCCGGGATCTCGGAGGAGAAGAACAGCGCGCCCCGGCGCTCGTCCCAGTGGTGGAACAACGGCTTCATGCCGAGGTGGTCGGTGACCAGCACCAGCCGCGGTTCGGCGCGCAGGTCCAGGACGGCGATGGCGTACATGCCGTCCAGATGGTCGACGAACGCGTCCCCGTACTCCTCGTAGAGCGCCGGGAGGATCGACCCGTCGCAGCGGTCGGCGAACCGGTGGCCCAACGCCCGCAGCCGCTCGCGGAGTTCGGCGTGGTTGTAGATCTCGCCGTTGAGGACGGCGTGCACGGCCCCGGACGCGGAGCGGTAGGGCTGGCGTCCGCCGGCCGGATCCATGACGGCGAGCCGGTTGCTCCCCAGCGACCAGTCGGGACCGGCCGAGCAGCCCTGCCAGTCGGGGCCGCCGTGCCGTTGCAGCTCACCGACGCGGGCCAAATGGTCCGACGGCACCACCGCGTTGAAATGGCCGTATATACGGCACATCCCGCTACCTCCTGTCCGGTAGGCACGGTCGTCATCGAACCCGCTGCGGTGCCGCGGTGTCGTGAGTCATCTGGCCCCGGCCGCATGGGAACTCCGGGCCGGCCACGAATCCCATAGCGGACGGGAAGGTTCGGGATATCTGACTCATAGCCCTAGGACCGCTCACCTGGCAGCGTTCGGGAGTCGGCGACGATCAGGCCACTCGTCGCCCCACGGGGGCGCGCTCGAACGGGGAGGTAAGGCGATTCAGCAGACGCAGCACGGCTCACCGGGCCAGGAAGTCCGCAGGACCAGCCGTATCGGCGGCGACAGCCGCAGCGAGCAGGAAGGCCGCAATGTGAACGCTCAGTCCGCAGCCCGCACGGTCGACGAGAGCGGCGCGGGGAGGCCCCCGACCCCGAGGGCCCTGACCCGGCTGCCGCTCACCGACATCGTGCAGCCCGACTCCCCCCGACTGTCCGGACTCGACGACGAACACGCCCACCTGCTGGCCGACTCCGAAGAAGCGCTGCCGCCCATCCTCGTCAACCGCCGCACGATGCGCGTCGTCGACGGCGCCCACCGCCTCCTCGCCGCGAAACTCCGCGGCCAGGACTCCATCGACGTCGACTTCTGCGACTGCGACAACGACGCGGCGTTCGTCCTCGCCGTCGAGAAGAACGTCATGCACGGCCTCCCGCTCTCCCGGGTCGAACGGACCGCGGCCACCGAGCGCATCCTCGGCGCCTATCCCGAGTGGTCCGACCGGGCGATCGCCGCCATCGTGGGGCTCTCGCACAAGACCGTCGGATCGGTCCGGCGCCGCTTCAGCAAGGACTCCGAGCCGATCACCCACCGTCGCGGCCGGGACGGCAGGCTGCGGCCGGTCGACGGCGCCGCGACCCGGGCCCGGGTGAGCAGCCTGCTCGCGGACCGCCAGGGCGCGTCGCTGCGCGAGATCGCCCGGGAGGCCGGGGTCAGCCCGGACACCGTACGGAACGTGCGCGACAACGCGTGCCACGCCGAGGCGGTGAAGGCGCCCGAACTGCGGGGCGTGCCCTGCCAGGACCGCGAGCGGCGCCCGGCGCCCAAGCGGAGCAGCGCCTGCGCCCGCATCCAGGCGACCGAACCGGCCGACCGCTCCGCGCTGCTGCGCAGCCTGCGCGGCGACCCCTCGCTGCGGTTCTCCGAATCGGGGCGCGTCCTGCTGCGGCTGCTGGACGTCTACACGCTGGACCCGGACGACTGGGCGCGGATCAGCGGGGACCTGCCGCCCCACCGGACGGCCGACATCGCGCGGCTGGCCCTGGAGTGCAGCCGGATCTGGCAGAACTTCGCGGCCGCGGTGGAGCAGCGCCAGCGGGAAGCGGTGGAGGCGTAGGGGGGCGACGCGGCCCCGTACGACACGGCCGTACGACTTGGCCCGTACCGAACAGACCGCACAGACCACACAGGCCGAACAGACCAGACAGAGAGAGGGACCGGAAAATGCCCCTGGTGCAGGTGAGTTGGTGGAAGGGCGCGGGCACGGACCAGCGCCGTCAGCTCGTCGAAGAGGTGACGGAGACGGTCGCGCGGATCGCGAAGTGCCCCGAGGCCGCCGTCACCGTGATCGTCAACGACGTCGAGACGGACCACTGGGGCCGCGGCGGGACGCTGGCCTCGGAACTCTGAGCGATCCGCTCCGGCGCGGGGGCCGCGCGTCCTCCCCGACGCGCGGCCCCCGCGCCGATCCGCACCCCACAGGAAACGACCGGGAGGACACCGCCATGACCAGCGAGCCCAGCAGTACCGCCGTGCGCACCGCCCTGTGGCGCGCGCTCCATCTGCACCACGACGCTCCGCCGGCGGTCTTCGAGGACGATCTCGGCCTCCGGCTGGCCGATCCGGGCGACGACTGGCGGCAGCGGCCCGACATGGACCCGGACGACAACCCGTTCGCCCGCGCGGCCGTGATCACCCGCGCGCGGTTCGCCGAGGACCTGGTGGCCGAGGAGTACGGGCGCGGGGTGCGCCAGTACGTCATCCTCGGCGCCGGTCTGGACACCTTCGCCCAGCGCCGTACGGAACTCGCCGCGTCGCTCGACATCTTCGAGGTCGACGCTCCGGGACCGCAGTCGTGGAAGCGACGGCGACTGGCGGAGCTGGGCCTCGGCCTCCCCGCCGGGCTGCGCTTCGTGCCGTACGACTTCGAGGCGGGCGGGTCCTGGTGGGACGCCGTGGTGGGGGCGGGCCTCGACGCGGGCCGGCCCGCCGTGGTCGCCTCGCTCGGCGTCAGCACCTACCTCGGCCGGGACGCCATCGTGGCCATGCTGCGGCAGGGCGCCGCCCTGGCCCCCGGCTCCACCTTCGCCACCACCTTCCAGCTCCCGCTCGCCATGGTCGAACCGGGCCCGCGGGAGCTGCGCGCGCGGGTGGAGGAGGCCGCGCGCGCCTTCGGCACGCCGTTCACCAGCTTCTTCGCCCCCGAGGAGATACTGGCGCTGGCCCGCGACGCGGGGTACCGCACGGTCGAGCACATCCCCGCCACCGCGCTGACCGACCGCTACTTCGCCGGCCGCGCCGACGGACTGCGCCCCTCCAACGCGGAGGAGTTGCTGGTCGTCACCGTGTGACGGGGGCGGTCGGTCGTACGGGCGCGGGGGCGGCGGCCGTACGGTGCGCGGGGCGGCCGTCAGGTGTGCGCCAGCATGAAGGGCTCGCCCGCCGCCGGCCGGAAGTCATCGGCGCGGCCGGCGAAGTAGCGCGCGGTGATCTCCTCGGTGGAGACGTACCGGGTCTCGCGGAATCCGGCCTTCCGGGCGAGGTCCTGGATCGCGTCGGGGGTGAAGTAGCTGCGGAAGTGCACCCGGGGGCCCGGTTTCGGCCGGCCCGCGGCGGCGTGCGCGACGGGGTCCGCCGGCTCGTCGAAGGCGGTGGGCAGGACGAAGGTCATCGCCAGCGTCGAGCCGGCGGCGGCCCGCGCGGCCTGGCGCAAGGTGTCGTGCACCGCCTCCTCGCTGAGGTACATGGTCACCCCGGCGCACGCCAGCACGGCGGGCCGGTCCGGGTCGAAGCCGTTCTCGATCAGCCGGTCCCACCACACCTCGCCGGTCTCGAAGTCGACCGGCACCCAGTGCAGCCACTTCGGTGCGCCATGGCCGAGTTCGGACAGCCGGCGCCGCTTCCACTCCTGCGTCGCGGGCTGGTCGATCTCGAACACCCGCAGCCGGCCGGCGAATTCCGGCCGCCGCTGGACGAAGGTGTCCAGCCCCGCGCCGAGGATCACGTACTGGCCCACGCCGGCGGCGCACCGCTCGCTCACCAGGTCCTCGACGAACCGGGCCCGGGCCACCACCCCGGCCCGGAACCCGCTCATCCCGTCCCCGGCCATGTCCGGACGCCGCCGCCAGTCCTCGCCGGGGGCGACCAGCCGCAGCCCGATCTCGTCCTCGACCACATGCGGAGCCGCGTCGGCCTGTACGTGCAGGGCCCGCCAGAGGGCCACCCGCACAGCGGTTTCGTCCGGTACCTTCGTTTTCTCGGCAGGCACGATGTATTCCTCTCGGATAATCGGCGGAGAATGCACGAGCGGGGCGGTGGCGCGAGCCCGGATTCGAGTTTCGAGACCCCGGATATACACGTCAAGCGGGTCGTGCCCCGGCCGGACGGCAGGCGGCGCGGCGACCGGCGGCCGACTGGGGAGTTTCCCCACTCGGACAGCCGGAAACCGCCCTGATCTGCCCTGTCCCGCCGGCTGCCGACGGTGCTACCTGTAACCGGCACGGACCCTGTGCCGTCGTCCGACGCGCTTTCGATGTGCCGCTTTCCGACAGACGGGATGAATTCCAATGGCCGACCGGCGAATACCAGCACAGCCGACGGGCGCTGCCGCGACCGCGCGGCCGTACGCTTTCGACCCCTTCGCGCCGGGGGTGTCCGACGACCCGTATCCGCACTTCGCGAAATTGCGCGCGACCAATCCGGTGTACGAGCACCCGGCGGGCTTCTGGATCGTCACCAGACACGCCGACGTGGTCGACCTGCTGCGGGCCGCGCACTCGGTCGAGGACGACAACGTCACCAAGAGCCGCATCCACGCCCTGTCGATGATGGACCAGGACCCGCCGGACCACACCCGGCTCCGCAGGCTGCTCACCAAGGTGTTCACCGAGCGCGCCATCAACGGGCTCGCCCCGCTGATCACCCGCCTCGTCGACGAGGCGCTGGACCGCGTCGAGCGCGCGGCGGCCGAGCACGGCCAGGCCGACCTGGTCACCGAACTCGCCTACCCGCTACCGCTGTTGGTCATCTGCGACATGCTGGGCATGGAGGCCGACTACCACTGGCTGCGCACCCGGGCCGAGGTCCTGGCGCACTCCCTGGAGCCGGTCGCCGAGCCGACCCCGGAACTCATCGAGGCGATCGTGACGGCCGAGACCGAACTGGTCGACCGCGTCGCCGCCGTGATCGAGGCCAAGCGCCGGGCCCCGGCGCCCGCGGAGCCGGACCTGCTGACCCAGTTGATCCGCGCCGAGGACGGCGGCGACGTGCTCAGCGACGAGGAGCTGATCGCGCAGGTCGTGCTGTTGTACCTGGCCGGCTACGCCACCACCATGAACCTGCTGGCCAACGGCGTGGTGGCGCTGCTCCGCCACCCCGAGCAGCTCCGCCTGCTGCGGGAGCGCCCGGACCTGGACGGCAACGCGGCCGACGAGCTGCTGCGGTACGACACCTCGGTGCAGTACTCGCGCCGCATCACCCTCGCGCCGCACGAGGCCGGCGGCACGGTGCTCCCCGCGGGGGCGACGGTGCTGGCCGGGCTGGCCTCGGCCAACCGCGACGAGGAGGTCTTCGGCCCCACCGCGGCCGAACTGCGGCTGGACCGGCCGAACGCCCGTAAGCACGTCTCCTTCGGCGGCGGGCCGCACCACTGCCTGGGCGCGGCGCTGGCCCGGCTGGAGACCCGGATAGCCGTCGGCCGGCTGGTGCGCCGCTTCGACCGGCTGGCGCTCGCCGACGACATCGTCTGGCAGCGGCTGATGATCACGCGGGGTCCGGTCGCCGTGCCGGTCACGGTGTGAGGCGGGCGGCCCCCGGAGCCCGCGGCACGTCGGTGGCCCGGCCTCCGTCCGCGCGGAGGCCGGGCCAGGGGGGTGGCAGATCACCGGGGCTTGTGGCCCGACTGGAGGTTGAGGCCGCCGCTGGCGGCGAGCCGCACCGGCTTGGCGGGCCGGAGCCCCGCCGCGCGCTGCCAGGAGGCGATCTGTGCCGGGGACCAGGTGCCGGACTCGCTGGCCAGCGCGAAGTAGAAGTCCCGCAACGCCGCGAGCTGCTGGGTCCTGCCCCCGCCGCTGGCGGCGGGGAACTCGGCGACGGTGTAGACCCCGCCGGGGCGCAGCGCCCGGGCCACCTTGGCGGTCAGTTCGCGGTTCTGCTCGTCGCTGAAGTGGTGCGCGACGCCGATGATCACCACCGCGTCGTAGCACGCCTCGCCGAAGTCATCGGTCAGCGCGTTGCCCGCCTGGTGGCGCACCCGGTCGCCCATGCCCTCCTCGGCCAGCAGCGGCGCGGCGTGCCGTACGGCGTCGGGCAGGTCGAAGACGACGGCGCGCAGCGCGGGGTGGCGGCGGCACAGCTCGACCGAGTAGGCCCCGTGCGAACCGCCGATGTCGAGCATGTCGGTGGCACCCTCGGGGACCGGGACGGCCTTGGCGACCATGCCGGTCTGGCCGGTGGTCAGGCATTTCATGCCGCGCTGATAGGAGTCCCACACGTCGTCGCTCATGCCGGTGTGGAAGTCCAGCGGTTTTCCGCTGCGCAGGTATTCGTCGGCCCGCTGCATCAGCCCCAGTTCGTAGAACTGGAGCAGCAGCTTGTCGTTCACCGCGTGCGGGCTCGTGGTGACCAGCCATTTGCGGGAGAGGGGGCTCAGCTCGTATTGGTCGCCCCTGGCGCGCAGGTATCCGGACGAGGCGAGCGCGGGCAGGAGTTTCGCGGTGCTGTCGGGGTGCGTGCCGCAGCCGGCCGCGATCTTTTCGGCGGTGGCGGGGCCGGCGGCCAGTGCATCGAACAGGCCGACCTTTACGGCCGCCATGATGACGTGGACGTACGTGCCCGCTACCTGGGTGTCGAGGACGGGCCGCGCGATCAAATTGAACTTGACCAGCAGCCATTCAAGAGGATTGCTTGCCATTAAGCCGAATCGCATTGGCCGAGCATAACGCCCGGCACCCGGTCCGGGTAACTCTTCGGATCGTTCAAGTTCCGGTGCGTGCCGGGCACTTCGGGCCATCAATTCTTTCCGGCCGGGAATTCCCGTGCGGTGCGGGAAAGCGCCGCGGGCGGGCCGGTCGTACGGTCCGGGGCCGCGTCGCCGATACCGGGTGAACCGGTGGATGTCCGGATGCTTGGCAGTCCGTCCCACGTCTGCTAGCATGCTAGCATGACTGCTGAGGATGTCAGGCAGTTCAACGTCTATCTGCCGGTCGATTTGATCCGGCAGGTGAAGCATCACGCCATCGACCGCGAACTGTCGCTGTCGGCGCTGGTCGCCGAGGCGCTGCGTTCCTATCTCGCCGAGCGCCCAGGGGACGAGCAAGAAGGATCTGTTTCGTGAGAGGAGTCCAGTTATGACGACCCGGGGTGTCGAAGGCGTTTACGTCGAGACCCATAGCTGGGGGAAGACGGCCAAGTTCCTGGAGTCGCTGGGCTTCAAGGTCGAATTCGCCACCGAGCACGGTTCCGGGATGCTCAAGAACGACGAAGGCCCGTACTTCGTCGTCGGTGAGATCCCCGAGGACCGTGAACCGCAGGTGCAGCTCGTCCTCCGCGTCGCCGACGCGGAGACCTTCAAGCCCGACCCCGTCGTCGAGGTGGTCTCCCCGTTCGAGGAGACCCACTACGGCACCCAGCGCATGGTGGTGCGCGACCCGGACGGTCGGGAGTGGAGCATCGAGGCCCCGCTCAAGAGCTGAGCGGCCACCGCGAGGCGGGCGTGCGCGGCAGGCCACCGGGCTCCGGTAGCGACCCCCGTCACGCCGCGCGCGCCGGCCTCGCCGAATACCCCCGACTCTTTCCGGAGTCGGGGGTATTTCCGTTTCCGCGCGGGCGGCCGCGGCCGAATGGCGGCGGACCCGGTGAATATGCCGCGAATATCGGCCCATACGCGCGGTACCCCCTTCCGGGCCCCTTTCGTGCCCCTTCCGGCCGGCCCCTTCCGGTCGGCGGCCTTTTTAACGCGATCCCTGTCCTGTTTACGCGATCCCCGTCTTGCGCGATCCTCTCTGTGCGAGCATGCTAGCAAGCTAGAGTAGTCGTCATGAAGAAGGATGCGGGGTTACCGATGGTCAGCGAAGAAATCCCAACCCGGGCGCCGGACGCCTCGGCGTCCTCCGCACCCCCACGGCGCGGCCTCGGCATGTTCGTCGTGATGATCGGTGTGCTCATCTCCGCGGTCGACGGCACGATCGTCGTCCTCGCCCTCCCGGCGATCGAGGAGGACCTGCACGTCACCCTGGCCGCCGTCACGTGGGTGGTCGTCGGCTACCTCCTCGTGGTCACCGTGCTCTCCACGCAACTGGGCCGGTTCGGCGACATGTTCGGCCGGGTGCGCATGTACAAGGCCGGCTTCCTGATCTTCACCATCGGCTCGGTGCTCTGCGCGCTGGCCTGGAACGCGCCGACCATCATCGGCTTCCGGCTCGTCCAGGGCGTCGGCGCCGCGCTGATCGCGGCCAACAGCGGCGCCATCATCTCGGAGCTCTACCCGCCCGAGGAGCGCGGCCGCGCCTACGGCTTCAACGCCTTCGGCTTCTCGTTCGGCTCGGTCCTCGGCGTCCTGCTCGGCGGCGTCATGGTGACCTATGTGTCGTGGCAGTGGATCTTCTGGATCAACGTGCCGATCGGCGTCCTCGCGCTGGTGCTCGCGCAGCGGGTGCTGCGCGACCGCAGCGAGCGGCAGCGCCGGCGGTTCGACTTCGCCGGCATGATCACGCTGGGCCTGGGCCTCTTCGGGGTGCTCTGGGCGATGACCGGGCTGGCGTCCGGCCCGCTGGACGGGACCATGATCGGATTCCTGGCCGGCGGCATCGTGCTCCTGGTGGTGTTCGTCTTCGTCGAGCTGAAGCAGAAGGAGCCGACCCTCGACCTGTCCCTGTTCCGCATCCCGACGATGGCGCCGTCGCTGCTGGCCTCGCTCCTCCAGGGCGTCGGCAGCTTCGCGGTGCTCTTCCTGGTCATCATGTACCTCCAGGGCACCCGCGGGATGGACCCGATCGACGCCTCGCTGCTGCTCGTACCGGGCTATGTGATCGGCGCGGTGGTGGGGCCCTACGCGGGGCGGCTCACCGACAAGATCGGGTCGGTCATCCCCGCGACCATGGGGCTCGGCATCTCGGTCGTCGCCATGGTGATCTTCGCCCAGATGACCGCGACGAGCAGCCTGTGGCTGGCCGCGATCGGCAACGTCGTGATCATGATCGGCGGCAGCTTCTTCTTCCCGGCCAACAGCACCGCGGTGATGAAGGCGTCGCCGCCGGACCGGCTGGGGATCGCCTCCGGCGTGCTGCGCACCTTCTCCAGCATCGGCATGGTCTTCTCCTTCACCACCGCCATGCTCGTGGCCTCGCACTCGATCCCGCGGAACCTGGCGTTCGCCATCTTCGTCGGCACCGACAAGCTGGACGGCCGGCCCGCGATCGCCTTCGCCGAGGGCCTGAAGGCCGCCTTCTACACCATGACGGCGATCATGGTCCTCGCGGCGATCTTCTCCGCCCTCCGCGGCACGAGCCGCAAGAAGCTCTAGCGCCGTGACCGGCAGCTAGCGCGCCTCCCGCGCCGCGGGACACCGCCGCCCGGCCGCACACCGGGTCCGGCGCCCCGCGGCCGCGGGCAGCACAGCAACCGTCGACCGACTAGTTCGCGGGGGAATCGTGATCAGGACAGCGACGTTGGACTCACCCGGCATCACGCGCACCACCGTGCTGGTCGCGGGTGACCATCCGATCTACCGATCCGGGTTGCACATCCTGCTCGACGGCGTGGAGTCCTTCCGCGTCGTCGGCGAGTCCGGGACGGGGTCGGACGCGGTGGTCATGGCGCACACCCTGCGCCCCCAGGTCGTGGTGATGGACATCGTGCAGCCGGGCCAGGACATCGCCGAGGCGGTCAGCCCGATCACCGGCTGCTGTCCGGGGACCGCCGTCCTCATCATCAGCCCGCTCGACGACCGGGAGGCCCTGCTCTCCGCGATGGGCGCCGGCGCCCGCGGCTATCTGCTCAACGGCACGAGCTGGCAGGACCTGGTGCTCGCGGTGAAGATGGTGCGCGCGGGCGGGCTGGTCTTCGACAGCAGTGCCTCGAAGTGGGTGCTGGACTACCTCAGCCGGCCGCTGCCGCCCGGGGCGCGCTGCCCCGAGCCGAAGAGCGGCCGGTACGACCGGCTCCGGCTGGTCGAACGGGAAGGGCCGGACGGGTCCGCGCCGGGCAGAGTTCCCGGCAAGCGCCGCACGCCCAAGATGATCGGGTCCCGGCCCATCACCCGGATCTGACGAGCGGTACGGGCGCGCGACCGGCGGTACGGGCGGACAGGCCGGAAAGAAGAAACCGAGCACGGAATTCGGGTGTCCGACTGGGGAAAATCCCCAGTCGGGCACGCATACGCCGCCCGCGGGCCGCACGGTAGCGTTGCAGGAGCTTTCTCGTCGTATTCCACGGAGCGGGGGCGGTGATGAACCAGCGTTTCCACGCGTTACGGGTGGCCGATGTGATCATCGAGACCGAGGACGCCCGATCGCTGGTGTTCGACATTCCCGGCGAACTCGCCGAGGAATTCCGTTACCGCCCGGGGCAGTTCCTCACCCTCCGCATACCCGGCGCCGAACAGGGACCGGTCACCCGCTGCTATTCGCTGTCGAGTTCACCGCACACCGCGGAACCGCTGACGGTGACGGTGAAGCGGACGCCGGCCGGCCGGGGCTCCGACTGGCTGCTGGGCGGCGTACGGGTCGGCAGCGTGGTGCACGTCCAGCCGCCCGCGGGCCGGTTCACCCCCGCCTCGCTCGACGGCGACTTCCTCTTCCTGGCCGCCGGCAGCGGCATCACCCCGGTGATGTCGATCCTCAAGTCGGCGCTGGCCGCCGGTTCGGGCCGGGTCGCCCTGATCTACGCCAACCGCGACGAGCGTTCGGTGATCTTCGGGAAGCGGCTCGACGGCCTGGCGGCCGACCACCCCGACCGGCTCACCGTCCGGCACTGGCTGGAGTCCCGGCGCGGGCTGCCCGCCGCGGCCGGACTGCGGGCGCTGGCCGCGCCCTTCCGGGACCGCGACGCGTATGTGTGCGGCCCGGAGCCGTTCGTGGCCGGCGCGGTCGACGCGCTGGCCGCGCTGGAGGTGCCGAGCGAGCGCACGCACCTGGAGCGGTTCCGGCCGCCGGGCCCCGCCCCGGGCCCGGACCCACGGCCCGGCGCCGACTCGCCGGCGCGGGCGCCGCGGAGCGTCAACGGCCTCCAACTGGTGCTGCCTTGACGCCCAGGGCCGCCCGCCGACACGGCACGGGCCGCCGCGTACCGGGCGGGCGGCGGAGCGGGCGGGAGGGGACGCACCGCTCCGCCGCCGAACGGCACTTCCCCCTATGACCCTATGAGCGGACCCTGAGCGGCCCCTGAGCGGCCCCTGAGCGGGCCCCTGAGCGGACTACGAGCGGACCCGGATCGGAGACCGGTGATGGCGAAACGGCTGCGCATGCTGATGCGCATGAGAAACCTGACCCGGACGGGCCAGGTCGGGGACGGCCGGGAGGAGGCGCTCGCCGCGTACGTGCTCGCGCACGCGGCGCCCGGCGACGTCGACGACGCGATCCGGGTCATCGACGAGTACGCCTACCGGCAGGCCACGCTGATCAACGTCGGCGACGAGAAGGGGCTGCTCCTGGACGCCGCGGTGCGGCGGGCCGAGCCCCGGCTGCTGCTGGAACTCGGCACGTACTGCGGCTACGGCGCGCTGCGGATGGCCCGCGCGATGCCGCCGGAGGCCCGGCTCCGCTCGATCGAGTTCAGCGACGCCAACGCCTCCGTCGCCCGGCGCATCTGGGACCACGCCGGGCTGGGGGACCGCGTCAGCGTGCTGCACGGCACCCTCGGCGACGGCGGCCGCACCATCGGCCGGCTCGTCGCCGAGCACGGCTTCGGGCCCGGCCGGCTCGACTTCGTCTTCGTCGACCACATCGCCCCGGCCTACCTGCCGGACCTGCGACGCATCCTCGACCAGGGGTGGCTGCACCCCGGCTCCATCGTGCTGGCCGACAACATGAAGGTGCCGGGCGCGCCGCACTACCGCGCGTACCTCCGCGAGCGCGAGGGCACGGAATGGCGCACCCGCGAGCACCACGCCCACGTCGAGTACCAGTCGTGGGTCAAGGACCTGGTGCTGGAATCCGAGTACCTGCCCGCCGCGTCCGGCGGCGCCGGCCCCGTACCCGCGTGAGCGACCCCTCCCGGCCGGGCCCGGGAGCCCACCACCACGAGGCCCACGAGGGCCCGACGGAAAGGAACCACCAGTGACGGCGACGGCCGACAAGACCGCGATCCGCACCGCCCTGTGGCGGGCCCTGCACCTCCACGCCGACCCCGGGCCACACGTGTTCGAGGACGAACTCGGCGCGCGGCTGGCCGCGCCGGACGGCGACTGGCGCTCCCGGCCGGACATGGACCCGGTGCGCAGCGCCCGGGCGCGGGCGTCCATCGTGGCGCGGGCCCGCTGCACCGAGGACCTGGTCGTCGAGCAGGCCGCCCGGGGCGTCGACCAGTACGTCATCCTCGGCGCCGGCCTCGACACCTTCGCGCAGCGGCGGCCCGAAGGCGCCCGGAACGTGCGGGTGTTCGAGGTGGACCAGCCGGAGACGCAGGCGTGGAAGCGGGCGCGGCTGGACGAGCTGGGCTACGGGGTCCCCGAGGGGCTGCGGCTGGTCCCCGTCGACTTCGAGGCGGACGACGACTGGTGGCAGCGGCTCACGGAGAACGGCTTCGACCCCGGCCGCCCGGCGGTCCTGGCCTGCTCCGGCGTCACCATGTACCTCACCCGGGACGCGGTCGCCGCGACCCTCCGCAAGGCCGCGGGCCTCGCCGAGGGTTCCACCCTGGCCATGACGTTCATGCAGCCGGTCGACCTCGTGGACCCGGAGGAGCGGGCCGCCCGGGAAGGGGTGGAGCGCGCGGCCCGCGCCGACGGCACGCCGTTCCGCAGCTTCTTCGGCCCGGACGACATCCTGGCGATGGTCAAGGAAGCCGGGTTCCGGCACGCCGAGCACCTCTCCGCGGGCGACCTCGCCGAGCGCTACTTCGCCGGCCGGGAGGACGGGCTCCGGCCGTCGACCATCGAGGAACTGGTGCTCGCCACCGTCTGAACCGCACGGCCCGTACGGTGCCGCGGTTCCGTACGGCCGTACGCCCAGCCGAGAAGCCCACGCGCCCCGTCCGACGACGGGCCGCGTGGGCTCGGCGCTGTCACGGCGCCGGGCCGGAGGTTTCAGCTCCTGCCCTGGACGTACGCGTCGGCGCGGCGCTCGAACTCCTCCGGGCTCACGTCCTCGACACGGGTGGCGAGCGTCCAGCGGTGCCCGAACGGGTCGATGAGCTGCCCGGTCCGTTCCCCGAAGAACTGGTTCCGGACCGGCCGCTTCTCCGTCGCCCCGGCCCGTACGGCCTGGGCGAAGGCGGCGTCCACGTCCGCCACGAACAGATACAGGGTGACCGGCGTGCCGCCGAGGGCCTTCGGGCCGGGCAGCCCGGCCGCGGGGGACTCGTCGGACAGCATCACGATGGTGCCGCCGATCTGGATCTGGGCGTGCGGCACCGTGCCGTCGGGCGCGGTGTACCGCTGGAGCTCCTTCGCCCCGAAGGCCCGGGTGTAGAAGGCGATCGCCTGGTCCGCGTCGGCCACGGACAGGTACGCCGTCAGCTCGGCGTAGCCGTCCGGAATCGGGTTGGGCACGGTTGACCTCCAATGGTGCGTCGGATGCGGGGCGCGGCTACCGCGCGCCGGCGGTGATCTGGTCGAGCGCGTCGAGGAACGTCCGCAGCTCCTCCTCGCTGCCGAGGGAGACGCGCAGATGGCCGGGGAAGCCGAACACGCCGGTGTCGCGCACGAGGATGCCGTGGTCCCGGGCCAGGACGGTCTGCGCGTCGCCGGAGGCGGCGACCGCGATGGTCACGAAGTTGGTGACCGAGGGCAGCCGGCGGTATCCGCGGCGGTCCAGCTCGGCGCAGAACCAGCGGCGCCGCTCCGCGCTCTCCCGCCGGACCCGGTCCAGGAACGCCTGGTCCGCGAGGGCCGCCACCGCCGCGGCCTGCGCGGCGCGGTTCACGCTGAACGGCAGGACGGCCAGCGTCCGGCGCACCTCGGCGATCAGCTCGGCGGGGCCGAGCGCGTAGCCGATCCGCAGGGCCGCCAGCCCGTACGCCTTGGAGAAGGTGCGCAGGACGAGCACCGGGGCGCCGTCCCCCGGCCGGATCTTGGCGCGCGGCTGCTCCGGGGGGCCGAACTCGTGGTACGCCTCGTCGAAGACGAGGGGCGTGGAGCTGTCACGCGCCGCGGCGGTCAGCGTGTCGAGGGCCGGGCCCGGCAGCGCGGTGCCGCACGGGTTGTGCGGGTTGCACACATAGCCGATGCCGCACTCGGGCAGCCGCTCCGCGAACGCCGCCGGATCGACCCGGGGGCCGTCGAGCGGCACGTGGACGGCGCCCCGTCCGATGCGCTCCAGCGCCGCCAGGTAGCCGGGGAAGGTGCCGGCGGTGACGAGGCCGGGGCGGTCCAGGTCGCCGAGGGTCAGGGCGGTGGCCAGCACCAGCTCGTCGCTGCCGTTGGCCACCGCGATCTGCTCCTGGGGCACCTCCCAGTGCCGGCTCAGGCGCTGGACCAGCTCCTCGCGTTCCGGGGCCGGGTAGCGGTTGATCCGGTCCAGCTCCCCGGTCACCGCCGCGACCGCCGCGGGGCTCGCGCCGAACGGGCTCTCGCTGAGGTGCAGCCGCACCAGCGAATCCGCCGACGGCATGCTGGTGTTGTAGGTCTGGGCCGCTGGCCGGGCCGGGGCGCTCATGGGCGGCGCCTCCCGTCCCGGCGGCGCGCCGGCCGGCTCGGGGAACTCACAGCCGGTCTCCCACCAGGATGCCGAAGCAGTAACTCCCCACCGCCGCCTCCAGGGTGAGGAAGCAGTGCTCGCTGCCCGCCGGAATCCGCATCACCGCCGGTGACACCAGCTCGTGGCGGGCCCCGTCGAGGCGGACCTCGATACGGGCCTGGCCCGGTTCGGGCGAGACGAGGAGGTACAGCTCGTCGACGTCGTGCGTGTGCGGGGCGGCGACGGGCTTGCCCACGAGCCCGCTGAGTTCGCCGCCGGCGAGCTGCACCGGCAGCCCGCCGAACATGTCCGCCGTGAGGTAGAACGGCGCGGGCTGGTGGTGCCCGGCGACCGCGAGCGGGACGGGCAGCGCGGTGATGATCTCCGCGTCCGCCCCGGTCGCCCGGGCCCGCGCCGTCACGCCGCCTCCAGGACGAACAGATACGTGTGCGGGGCGCCGAACGGCACCGTGCGGCGCAGCCGCATCCCGCCCCGCTCGAAGAGCCGCTCGTACGCCTCGCGGGTGTGGATCGGCACGCCCATCAGCGCGTGGGCGAGTTCGAAGCCGCTGGAGAAGACCGGCAGCCGGGAGTCCTCGCCCTCCCCGCGCGGCCGGATCGTGGTGTCGCCGAGCAGGAAGGTGTGCGCCTGCGGGAAGGCCTTGCGCAGCCGGGGGACGACCTCCTCGCGGCGCCGGGGATCGGCCAGCAGGTCGTGCAGGAACATGAAGCTCATCACGACGTCCGCCGTGTCGCCGCCGTCGACCTCGTGGTCCTTGAAGAGGATGTCGAGCACGTCCGCGCAGACCGGCTGTACGACGCCGGCGAGGCCGTGCCCGGCGACCGTCTCGTGCGCGAGCTCGGTGGCGGGCCGGCTGATGTCGACGCCGATGCCGCGGCTGCCGGGCCGGTCCTTGACCAGCCGGGAGACCCGCTCGCTGATGCCCGCGCCGAGGTCGACGAGGGTGTGGAAGTCGATGCGGGCGATCTCCTCGTCGAGGATGTGGCGCATCAGCGCGGTGTCCGCCTGCGCGGAGCCGAGCGCGACCATGGCCTCGTCGCGGTGCAGGTCGGCGCCGAACCGGCGGTCGCCGCGGGCGAGCGGCGCCGCGTTGGCGAAGACATCGTGGTAACCGCCGACGCCCCAGGTGAAGAAGCCCAGGGCCCGGACGGCGTCCTCGCCGACGGCGGTCGCCCGGACCTGGCCGCCGTGGACATCGAGGTACCCGAAGGAGTCCGCGGCCCGTACGAGCGCCTGGAAGACGGCGGGGTCCAGCGCGTGCTGCTCGCAGTACGCGGAGATGTCGAGCGTGTGCTCCGCCGCCAACCGCTGGAAGACGCCCAGCCTCTCCAGCGCGTGCAGGACGTTGGCGCAGATGTAGCCGTTGAAGGCGGTGTCCGGATTCAGCGGGGCCAGTGCCTGGCCCCGCCACTGTGCGGGGAGTGCGTGTGCCGACGACAATTCACACCTCTCAGATCTTTCACCGCGGGTACCGGGGGCACCGGCGGGGCGATGGCGAGGACCGCCCCGGCCGGCGCCGTCCCGCGGCTGGGGGAGCGGCGGGCGGCCGTCAGCGGCCGCCCGGCGCGGGGAACGTGCTCAGGCCGGCATCAGCGCCAGGTTGGTGGCGAGGGAGAAGGGGGTGAGGTCGATCTCCGGCGCGACGCCGCGGTGCAGATCGCGGATGACGCGGCCGGCGGTCGGCGCGTGGGCCAGGCCGTGGCCGGTGAAGCCGGCCGCGAAGAGGATCCGCTCGTGCTCGCCGTCGCCCCGGCCGAGCAGCCCCGACTTGGTGGGGGTGACGTCCAGCGTCCCGGTCCAGGCGCTGTGCAGCTTGGCGCCCGCCGCCTTCGGATACCACTTCGGCAGCTCCTCGACGGCCGCCTCGAACCAGACGTCCCGCAGGCCCTCCTGCTTGGAGATGCGCTCCAGGCCGACCAGGAAGCCCTTGCCGCGCCCCATCGTCTTCAGGCCGGAGACCGGGTGGAAGGTGAAGGGCATGTCGGTGTCGGCCTCGCGCTCGGCGAGCGGGTCGGTGTAGAGCAGCTCGGCGAACTGGCCCCACACCGGCAGCTCCATGCCGGCGAGCTTGGCGACCTCACCGCCCCACGGCCCGGCCGCGATGACGATCGAGTCCGCGGTGAACTCGCCCACGGTGGTGGACACGGCCCCGGTGCCGGCGTCGATGCCGGTCACCTCGGCGCCGGTCAGCAGCCGGGCGCCGAGCTTCGCCGCCGCGTCCGCGTACCCCTTGACCATCGCCTCCGGCTTGACGCGGTAGCACTCCGGGGACCAGACCGCCGCCTCGATGGTGGCGGCGTCCAGCCAGGGGTTGTACTCGACGGCCTGGGCGGCGGTGAGCAGCTTGACATCGGCGCCCGCCGCGCGGTGGGCCGGCAGCAGCGCCTCGATCTCCGCCGTCTGCTCGGGGCTGGTCAGTATCGTCAGCAGGCCGAGGTGCTTGAGTCCGAGGTCGGTGTTCATCGTGGCCGCGAACGAGTTGAACTCGGTCAGGCCCCGGACCGCCAGCTCGCTGTCGTGCGGCTTCTTCGGGAAGTAGGTGCGGAACGCCCGCGCGGTCTGCGACGTGGTGGCCGTGCCGAACTGGTCCTTCTCCAGCAGGAGTACGTCGATGCCGGCCTTGGCGCAGTGGTAGGCGATCGACACGCCGACCACGCCGCCGCCGATGATCAGCAGCTCGGTGGAGTTCTTACGGTCAGGCATGCGCGCTCCTCGTGATGTTCGGGCGGAACGTCCAGGTGTCGCCCTCCAGCTCCCATGGGAAGAGCTGGAGGTTCCAGGCACCGAGGGCGTTGGTGTAGGTGGCCATGTGGGAGAGCAGCGCGATGAAGTCCTCCTTGGAGGAGGTCTCCCCGATGGCGGCGACCACCTCCTGGGTGAGGTCCCACAGCGTGTTCAGCCCGCAATAGCCGAGGAATTCGGTGGGCTTGACGAGCAGGATCTTGGCCAGCTCGACCAGCGCGGAGAGCGGCACGTCGGTCAGCCGGGCGGCCCGTACCAGCCCGGTGTGGGACACGTAACCCAGCGGCCGCGTCTCGCCGTTGATGCACACGAGCGTGGTCAGCACCGAGCCCTTGGTGCCGGCCCCGGTGTCGAAGCGGCCCTCGTGCGCGGCGATCAGCTCGTCGGTCGGCTCGATCAGGACCCGCTCGGTCTCCGCGGCGATCCGCTCGATCAGGTCGCGGGCCCGCGCGGACTCCGCCGGCATCCGCCGCACCCCATGGCCGGCCTCGCCGTCCACCCGGCGCACCTGCGCGAGGATCGGGGCGCCATCGCCGTGCACGGCGTCCCAGACCATCTGGCCGACCTTCGGCAGCACGTCGAGGTCTTCCGGGACGACGGAGCCGATCGGCGCGGTGGGCATCGGCTCGGTCAGCTCGCCGTATTTGATGGTGAGGTGCTGCACCGCGGAACAGAACACGGTGCCGTCGGGCTGGATCTTGCGGTCGACCTTGTGGTCCGGCACCGCGTGGAGGAGGTCGTGGGCCGGCGGAACGTGATAAATGCAGTCACCGGCCACGAGCGCATGCCCCTGCAATGTCTGATAAGGCAGCGACGCCCAGAGCGGTTCGACGAGTTGGGCATTGCGGCGTTCGTCGAGAGTGATGCGCACCTTGGCGCCGATCGACGGCCAGGCGATCTCGATTTGACGCATTATTCCTACCCCGTTCTACGGTTCGGAGGGCCGGTTGGACAGCGACATCGGGAAGCTATCAGCGGCCGTAATCGCACGGTAGGGAAATTTGCTCCGGCCCCCGGAAAGGCCGCTTACTTTGTCACGTCGATATCCCGGTGATAAAGCTGGTGTTTGTCAGTTCGGCGGGCGCCGCCGGGCCTTTTTTGGTATTTCGGGGCCCGACTTGACACAGCCGGGGGCCGGTTTATTCCCCGGCTCGGGAATTCTCAGCGGTGAGTGCGAACGGCGTGAGATCGACGCCGGGGGAGCGGCCGAGGTACAGATCGCGGATGATCCGGCCGGTGGCGGGCGCCTGGCCGAGATCCTGACCGGTGTACCCGGCCGCGACGAAGATCCGCTCGTACGCGCCGCCCGCCCGGCCGATGCACGCCGTACGCGCCGGGGTCACGTCCACCGTCCCCGTCCAGGCGCTGTGCAGTCCTGCGCCCCGGAGCCTCGGGTACCGCGTGGCCAGCTCCTCGGCGGCCTCCTTGAACCACACGTCCCGCAGCCCCTCCTCCCGGGAGACGCGCTCCAGGCCGACGAGGAAGGACCGGCCGGCGCCCAGCGTCTTCAGCCCGGAGGCCGGGTGCACGGTGAAGGGGACGTCCAGCGCGCCGCCCTCGGAGGCGATCGGATCGGTGCGGAACAGCTCGGCGGTCTGCGCCCACAGCGGCAGCTCCAGCCCGGCCGACGCCGCGAGTTCGCCGCTGCCCGCCTCCGCCGCGAGGACCACGGCCTCCGCGGCGAACTCCCCGCGGGTCGTCGCGACGCGCCCGCTCCCCGCGTCCAGCCCGGTCACCGTTTGGCCGGTCAGCAGCCGGGCGCCGTGCTCCCGCGCGCCCGCGGCGTAACCCCGTACCACCGTGTCCACGTCGAGGAGGTACGACTGCGGGCACCAGAACGCGGTCCCGGCGCCGGCCGGGTCCAGCCAGGGGTGGCGCGCGCGGGCCTGGTCCGGGGTCAGCGGTTCCAGCGCCACGCCGGCGGCGCGCTGGTCCGCCGCCTCCCGCTCCAGCTCCGCGGCCTCCGCCGGGCCGGTCGGCACCACCAGCCATCCGACGTCCGAGACCACCAGGTCGGCGCCCCCGGCCGGTTCGAACGCGCGGTACTCCGCGAGGCCACGCACCGTCAGCTCGGAGTTGTGGACCTTGCCCGGCTGGTACGTGCGGACCGGGCGGGGGGCCGGCGCCGCGGCGGCCCCGGCGGCGCTCGGATCGAGCAGGACGGCGTCGATGCCCGCCCGCGCGCAGTGATAGGCGATCGACAGCGCCGTCACGCCGCCGCCGATGATCAGCATGTCCGTGGTGTTCCGTCGGCCGGGCATGAGCCCCCCTGTCGATGAGGATTTCGGGTATCGGGAATTCAGGTGTCGGGAATTCAGAAGAGGCGGCGGTGTCACGCGTGGACGGACCGGTAGTCGGTCCGGGCCAGCAGCCGTACGAGATGCGCGATGGACGCGAGCGTGACGTGCCGGTGCCAGCCCGGAAAGGACCGGCCGCTGAAATCCCAGATGCCGACGTTCCGGGAAACCGATTCCAGATCCCGGTCCACCCGGCGTACCAGCGTCGCCAATTTCAGTACGGTCGCGGCCGACACCGTCGTCAGCGTCGTCAGCCACAGCTCCTCGCACACGTTCTCGCCCGCCGGGCTGACCGCGATCAGCCGCAGCGGGGCCGCCGCCCCCGGATGCCGCTGGTCGGCGCCGGCGGGCCACTGGACGTCGACGGTGGTGATCAAGTGGCCCCGCTCGACCGCGGGACCGGGGCCGCCGACCGGCCGGCGGCGGAACCGGGCCGCCTCCGCGATCCGGCGCGCGGACAGCGGCCCGGGTATCCGGTGCCCGGCCAGCGCCGGGTCCTTGACCCGTAACGGCAGGGTCGCCGAGACCCGTACGAGCAGGGGCACTTCGGCGGCGTACAGCGGCCACAGGAGCTGGGCGCTCTCCATGTCGCGCCCGTCGAGCACCACCGGCCGGTCGGGGCCCCCGGCGCGGGCCGAGACGCGCAGCAGGGCCTGGGTCGTGCACTCGCCGAGGGACTCGCCGCCGATGCCCTCGGGCATCCCCGCCCGCGCGCGGCGGTGCGCGTCCTCGACCCACTCCCTGGGCACCTGGAGGCGCCAGCTCACCGGGGTGCCGGCGGTTTCGGAGACCGCGAGGACGCCGACCGCCTGCTGGCCGTTGACGGCCTTGCCCCGCGTCGGGCAGAACCGCCGGCTCACCGCCACGGCCTGCCGGCCCGCCTTGGGGATCAGCACCGGGCGGATCACCCACGCCTCGGGCTCCATGGTCCGCGCCACGTACCGGGTGAGCGCGGTGCGGACCGGTTCCCAGTCCCAGGTGGAGTCGCTGATGAAGTGGTGCAGCCGCTGGTCGATGCCGGGGGCGTCGGCGAAGGCCGCGATGTTCCGGATGGTCTTGCGGCCGGGGGTGTCCAGCAGGCCCCGCAGATACTGGCGGGCCCTCAGCCGCTGGTCGCGCCGGGTGAGCGTGGCGAACAGCTCGTCGCAGACCCGGTCGAGTACCAGCTCCGTCGCGTCCGCCGCCTCGGCCCGCGCCCGCCGGGGCGCGAGGTCGCCGGGGGCGCGCGGCGCCGGGACCGCCGGGCCCCCGGGCGCCGGGACGGCCGAAGCGGGCGTCGGGACCGCCGGGACCGCCGGCGGCGGGGCGGCCGAAGCGGGCGGCGCCGCTGCCGGGCTCCGCGGGCCGCTGCCGTACGGAACGCCGGGCAGCTCCGGCAGGCCCCGGCGGAGCCGGTTCAGCACGTCGACGACGGCACGCGGATCGAGTTGGAACTCCCGCGCCACCTGGTGGACCGGCGCGCTGGGCAGCGGCGCCGGGGCCCTGCCGGGGAGCGCGGGGCGCACCGGCGGCGCGGCCGGGCGGGGGCGCTCCAGCGGGACCAGATTGGCCGGCGGCGCGTCGGGAACGCCCAGGCCGCCGCGGAGCGCGCGTACGGTCCTCGGGTCGAGTCCGGTCACCGAGGCGATCGTGCGGTCCGGCCAGTGCGGGCGGGAACCGAGGATGCGGGTGGCCGCCACGGTGCGGTCGTCGAACGAGAGGGGCATGCCGTGCCGGGCGTTGGACGCCACCGCGGCGACGAACGCGTCCTCCTCGTCCCCGTCGAAGAAGACGACCTCGATCGACTGGTCGCCGCGGAGCTTCGCGGCCTTCAGCCGGTGCATTCCGTCCAGAATCCGCATCGTCTCGCGGTGTACGGAGATGGGCGGGAGGTCGAACGGCGACTGGGCGAGCGTGGTGACGTATTCCTGGTCTTCGCCGTGCGCCCGGAGGTTTTCCCCGCGCCGCAGAATGCGGATGGGAATCGTATAGGTCCGCGGGGGCGTCGGCGGCTCCGGCGGAGAAACGGCCCCGCTCGCGCTCTCGGCGTGAGTGACCGCAGCTTGATCCCAGCGCATCGGTGTCCCCTCATCCAGTGAGTCCGTAACGGTGTGCCTGGAGAACGCGAAAAGGTGGGGTGGCCGGGACGGTTGAGCCGCACGCCCGACGCGTGAGGGAACTCCGCCACGCGGAGCGGACTCCGCCACGCGGGTACTGGATTTCGAGAGATTCCCCCGCGAATCCCCGGTTCCTGCTGAATTGGCCGATCTTGTCTCAGGTTATACAGGCCCTCGACGGACAACAAGTGCGAAATGACCACCGCGCCGACCGGGCCGCGAATTCCCTCTTCCCAGTCGGACGGGGCCAGTTGAACGGTCCAGTTGAACGAACCACGTGAACGGGCCGGGCGAGCGGACCAGTTGAACGGACCAGTCGGACGGGGCGGCCTCCGAATGCCCAGTCGGACAGAAGACGTCGAAACCGCGGAATGCAAGGCCGCGGCCGGCAGCCGTTCCGGACGCTACGTCGCGCCGACACCGCCCGCAACCAAGTGGTGCGGCCACCCAACCGCTCGGCAGCATTACCGGAACCGCCGGAGAGGCGGCCCGCCGGCCACCGGATTTCCCTTCCGGGGCGCCCCGGACACGCGCCCCGCGGCGGACCTGATGTGGAAGCACCTCACCTGACACAGACCCCGACGGACATTGGCCCCGCCGCGCGACGGCCATAAGACTGAAGCGCAATCAGCCGACCACTCGACCGATGAGGCCCGACCGCGCCGTTCCGCCGCCGCGCCGGCTTTCGCCGACGGCCCATGCCGCCGAATCCCGGCGATCCGCGCGGCCGGACATCCGTCGGGCAAGTCCGGGAGATCACCGTGCTCACTCGTTCATCGCTCAAGGACGCATCGGCCGCCGATCCCCTCGACCTGGAGCCGGGGCCGGCGGGACAGCAGCCCCAGTGGCCCGACGCGGCACTGGCCCGGCGGGTACGCGGCCAACTCGCCACCCTCCCGGGGCTGCTCGACATCGACGAGGTGCTCGCGCTGCGCACCCGGCTCGCCGCGGTCGCCGCCGGCGCCGCCCTGGTGATCCAGGCGGGCGACTGCGCGGAGGACCCCGCCGACTGCACCCCGGACGGCGTCGCCCGCAAGGCCGCGCTGCTGGCGCTCCTCGCGGACCGGATGGCGGAGAACACCGACCGGCCGGTGCTGCGGGTCGGCCGGCTGGCCGGGCAGTTCGCCAAGCCCCGCTCCGCGCCGACCGAACGCGTCGGCGGTCTCGAACTCCCCGCCTACCGCGGGTACATGGTGAACGCCCACGAACCCGACCCGGAGCGCCGGCGCCCCGACCCGGCCCGTATCCTCTCCGGCTACCGGCTCGCCGGCACCGTCCTGCGCCACTTGGGCCGGCCCGGCCGCGGCGGGCACCCGCCTACCGCGCCCGAGGTGTGGACCAGCCACGAGGCCCTGCTGCTCGACTACGAGCTGCCGATGGTGCGCCGCTCGGCGTCCGGCCGGGCCTGGCTGTCGTCCACCCACTGGCCGTGGATCGGCGAGCGCACCCGGCAGGCCGACGGCGCCCATGTCGCCCTGCTCGCCCAGGTCGTCAACCCCGTGGCCTGCAAGGTCGGCCCCGGCATGACGCCGGGTGAGCTGCTGGCCCTGTGCGAACGGCTCGACCCGCGCCGGGAGCCGGGCCGGCTCACCCTGATCACCCGCATGGGGGCCGACGAGATCGGCGGCCGGCTGCCCGCCCTCGTCGCGGCGGTACGGGCCGCCGGGCATCCGGTGATCTGGCTGTGCGACCCGATGCACGGCAACACCGTCACCACCCCGGACGGGCTCAAGACCCGGCTGCTGCCCCGGATCGTGCGGGAGGTGACCCGCTTCCAGGACGTCGTCGCGGGCGGCGGGCTGCACCTGGAGGCCACCCCCGACGACGTCACGGAATGCGCCTCGGTCTGGGCGGACGTACCGCACGTCGGGGACCGGTACACCAGCCTCTGCGACCCGCGCCTCAACCCGGACCAGGCCGCCGCGGTCGTCTCGGCGTGGCGGGCCTGACCACCGGCCGGCCCGGGCCCGGCGCGCAGGACCCGTAGGACCTGTAGGGCCGGCAGGACCCGAGGACCCGCAGGAACTTCCCGTAGCACAACCAGCGATGGAGGTCTGAACCATGGAGAACGCAGTCGCCCTGGTCACCGGGGCAGCGGGCGGCATCGGAGCGGCCGTGGCCCGCGCGCTCGGCGGGCGGGGCACCCGGGTGGCCGCGGTGGACCGGGACGCCGGACGGCTGACCGACGTGGTGGGGAAGATGGCCGCCGACGGCCTGCCCGTCCACGCGTTCCCCGCCGACGTCACCCGCGCCGCCGAGGTCGACGACCTGGTGGACGGCGTGGAGAACGCGCTCGGGCCGGTGGACTACCTGGTCAACGCCGCCGGCGTGCTGCGGCTCGGCCCGGTGCGCCGGCAGACCGACGAGGACTGGGCCGCGACCTTCGCCGTCAACACCACCGGCGTGATGCGGGTCTCCCGCGCGGTGGTCGACCGCATGGTGCCCCGCTCCCGCGGGGCGATCGTCACCGTGGCGTCCAACGCGGCCGGCACGCCCCGCGTGGGGATGGCGGCCTACGCCGCGTCGAAGGCCGCGGCGACGATGTTCACCAAGTGCCTGGCCCTGGAGGTCGCCCGGCACGGCATCCGCTGCAACGTCGTCGCCCCCGGCTCCACCGACACCGCGATGCTCCGGTCCATGTGGCAGGACGACACCGGCCCGCGGGCGACGATCGACGGGCTGCCCGAGGTCTACAAGGTGGGCATCCCGCTCGGCAAGCTGGCCCGGCCCGCGGACATCGCGGACGCCGTGGTCTTCCTGCTCTCCGAACAGGCCGGGCACATCACCATGCACGACCTGACCGTTGACGGCGGCGCCACCTTGGGCGTGTGAGGAGCCTTGGGCGTGAAGGAGATGGCCATGGCAGGGATACCCACCATCGAGCCCTACCCGATGCCGGCCGCGGGCGACCTGCCCGAGAACGTCGCCGGGTGGAAGGCCGACCCCGCGCGGGCGGTGCTGCTCGTCCACGACATGCAGCGCTACTTCCTGCGCCCGTTCCCGGACCCCGTCCGCCGCCGACTCGTGCGCAACACGGCGCGGCTCCGGGAACACTGCGCGGGACTCGGCGTCCCCGTCGCGTACACCGCCCAGCCGGGCGGGATGACCGACGAGGACCGCGGCCTGCTCAAGGACTTCTGGGGGCCCGGCATGCAGGTCGACCCCGCCGACCGCCGGATCGTCGACGAACTCGCGCCGGCCCCGGACGACTGGCACTTCACCAAGTGGCGCTACAGCGCGTTCTTCCGCTCCGACCTGCGCGAGCGCATGGCCCGGCACGGCCGCGACCAGCTCGTCGTCTGCGGCGTCTACGGGCACGTCGGGGTGCTGGCCACCGCGGTCGAGGCGTTCACCCACGACCTCCAGACGTTCCTCGTCGCCGACGCGATCGGCGACTTCTCCGCGGACCACCACCGCCTGACCCTCGCCTACGCCGCCCAGCGCTGCGCGGTCGTCACCACGGTCGAGGGGCTCGGCGCATGAGGGGACCCACGAGGCCCAGGACACTGGTGGCGCCGGACCCGCTCGACCTGGTCCTCTCCCCGCGGCCCCCGGCGTTCGCGCTGATCCACCGCCCGGAGCGGGCCGGCGGCGGGGGCGGCGGGGTGTTGGACGTGCTCGTCGGCGAGGTGTCCGCGGTGAACGCCCTGGCCGACATCCCGCTGCCCGAACCGGCCGGCGGCGCGGGCCACGACGTGCTGGTGCTGGTGCCGTTCCGGCAGCTCGCCGAGCGCGGTTTCGCCTGCGCCGACGACGGCGAACCGCTGCTGGCGATGACCGTCGCCGCACAGGCCGAGGTGGGCTGCCACGAGGCCCTGGGGCGCCTGCCCGACCTGCCGACCCCGCTCCGCGGCGAGCACTTCGACCTCTCCGACGACGCCTACGCGGACCTGGTGCGTACGGTCGTCGCCGAGGAGATCGGCCGGGGCGAGGGCGGCAACTTCGTCCTCAAGCGCTCCTACGTCGCCCGGATCACGGACTACACGCCCCGGCACGGCCTGTCGCTGTTCCGCCGGCTGCTCCAGCGGGAGGCGGGCGCGTACTGGACGTTCATCGTGCACACCGGCGACCGCACGTTCGTCGGCGCCACCCCGGAGCGGCACATCAGCGTGCACGGCGGCGCCGCCGTGATGAACCCGGTCAGCGGCACCTACCGCTACCCGCCGGGCGGCCCGGACCTCCCGGAGCTGCTGGCCTTCCTCGACGACCGCAAGGAGACCGACGAGCTGTACATGGTCCTCGACGAGGAGCTCAAGATGATGGCCGGGATCTGCGCCGGCGGGGGCCGCGTCGTCGGCCCGTACCTCAAGGAGATGGCCCGGCTCGCGCACACCGAGTACCTCATCGAGGGGCGCACCGACCGCGACCCGCGCGAGATCCTGCGGCGGACGATGTTCGCCCCCACCGTGACCGGGAGCCCGCTGGAGAACGCCTGCCGGGTCATCAGCCGGTACGAACCGGGGGGCCGCGGCTACTACAGCGGGGCTCTCGCGCTGATCGGCCGCGACGGTGGCGGCGGCCGCACGCTGGACTCCGCCATCCTGATCCGCACCGCCGACATCGACCGGGGCGGCCGGCTCCGGATCGGGGTCGGGGCGACCCTGGTACGCCACTCCGACCCGGCGTCCGAGGCCGCCGAGACGCGGGCCAAGGCCGCGGGGCTGCTCGCCGCGCTCCAGACCGACCGGCCCGCGCGCCTCGCCGACGACGAGCGCGTCCAGACCGCGCGCCTCGCCGACGACCGGCGCGCCCAGGCCGCGCTCGCCCGCCGCAACACCGGCATCGCCGACTTCTGGCTGGCCCCCGTGGACCGGCGACGGTCCCCTCGCCGCGCGCTGGACGGACGCCGGGTGCTGGTCGTGGACGCCGAGGACACCTTCACCGCCATGCTGTACCACCAACTCCGTTCACTGGGCCTGGAGGTGACGCTGCGTCGGTTCGACGAGCCGTACGGCCGCGACGGGCACGATGGGTACGACCTGGTCGTCATGGGCCCGGGGCCGGGCGACCCGCTGGACGTCGCACACCCCAAGATCGCCCATCTGCACGCCGCGATCGGCCAACTCCTCGCGGAGCGGCGCCCGTTCCTCGCCGTGTGCCTCAGCCACCAGGTGCTCAGCGCCCGGCTCGGGCTGGAGGTGGCCCGCAAGGACGTGCCGAACCAGGGGCTCCAGCGGGGCATCGACCTGTTCGGCCGCCCGGAACGGGTCGGCTTCTACAACTCCTTCGCCGCCCGCAGCGACGACGACAAGATCGAACTGCCGGAAGGCGGCGTGGTGGAGATCAGCCGCGACCCGGCGACGGGGGAGGTGCACGCGCTGCGCGGGCCCCGGTTCGCCTCGATGCAGTTCCACGCGGAGTCCGTGCTCACCGTCGACGGCGTCCGCATCACCGCAGACCGGATCGGGGAGGCCCTGGGCCAGTGACGGGGCGCGCCGGCGCGAACGAGGGAGGGGGCCCACCGGCTGAGCGGCGGGCCCCCTCCCGTTCCCGGAGCGGCGCGGCGTCCTACGAACGACCCGCGCCCCGAACCCGCTCCTCCAGCGCCCGATCGACGAGGGCCCCGGCGGCGCCCGTGTAGTGGTCGGGGTCGCACAGGCCCGCCAACTCCTCGGGGGACAGGACGCCGGCCAGCTCCGGGGCCTCGGCGAGCACCGCGGAGAGCGGGCGTCCGGAGGACTCGGCGGCCGCCGCGGCCTCGGTCAGCAGGCGCCGCGCGGCGGCCTTGCCGAGCGTGCCGCCCAGGACGGCGGCGACGCGTTCCGAGACGATCCGGCCCCCGGTGAGGGCGAGGTTGCCGCGCATCCGGTCCGTCCGCACCCCCAGCCCCTCGGCCAGTTCCACCGCGGTGTGCGCCGCCCCGCCGGTCAGCCGCAGGCACTCGCGCAGCAACTGCCACTCCGCGTGCCAGCCTCCGGCCGACCGCTCGTCCTCGACGCTCACACACTGCGTCAGCCCCGCCGCCAGCACCGGCACCTGGAGCGCCGCGCTCCGAATGAGCGTGGCGAGCACCGGGTTGCGCTTGTGCGGCATGGCCGACGACCCGCCGCGCCCCGCCGGCCCCGGCTCGGCCAACTCCCCGATCTCGGTACGCGCGAGGGTCTGCACATCGACCGCGATCTTGCCGAGCGCGGCGGCGGTGAACGACAGCGCCGCGGCCAGGTCGGCGATCGGCGTGCGCAGCGCATGCCACGGCAGCCCCGGCCGCGCGAGCCCGGTCTCCGCGGCGAACGCGTCGACCAGGGCGTCGGCGTACGCCCCCGGGCCAATGGCCGTCCCGGCGGGGCTGACGCCCTCCGTGGTGCTGTGTGGGTCGGGGGACGGGCCCCCGTGCGCGTCACGGTACGGGCCGGGGCCAAGGGCCGCCCCGGCGGAGGTGGCGCCTTCCGCGCCGCCGCCCGCGCTGGCGTGCGCGTCGGGGTATGGGCCGGGGGCCGGCCCGGCGGGGGTGGCGCCTTCCGTGCCGCCGCCCGTGCTGGCGTGCGCTTCAGGACACGAGCCGAACCCGACGCCACTGTCCGTACCGGAGGCCGCGCCGACGGGCGTACCGCCGGGCGCGTAGGGGGCCACGCCGCTGCCCGTACCGCCCTCCTCGCCGTCCCCCGCGCGGGCGCGCGCGTCGGCGTGTACGAGATAGCCGGCGAGGGTGCCGGCGGCTCCGCCGAGGGACACCGGCAGGCCGTCCCGTACCAACCGGTCCACGCGGTCGGCGGCGTCGAGTACCAGGCTCCGCCAGCCCGCGGCCTTCAGGCCGAAGGTGGTGGGGACGGCGTGCAGGGCCAGGGTCCGGCCGGCCATCACGGTGTCCCGGTGCCGGCCGGCGAGGAGGGCGAGCGCGTCGGCCGTCCGCGTGAGGTCCGCCCGGACCAGGCGCAGCGCCCGCCCGGCGACCAGCATGGCGGCGGTGTCGAAGATGTCCTGGCTGGTGGAGCCCTGGTGCACATATCCGGCGGCGGCGGGGTCGGCCGCGGCGACGACGGCGGTCAGCGCCTCCACCAGCCCCACCACCGGGTTGGCCGTCTCCCGCGCCCGTACGGCGAGCCGCCGCAGGTCGATGCGGTCGGCGCGGGCGGCGGCGGTGATCGCGGCGGCCGCCGCACCCGGCACGGTGCCGAGCCGGGCCTGGGCCCGGGCCAGCGCCGCCTCGGCGTCCAGCATGGCCTGCAGCCACGCCCGGTCCCCGACGACCGCCTCGACGGGCGTCCCGGCCCGTACGGGCGAGAGCAGACCGGCATCGGGGTCGGCGTCGGCAGGGGGCGGCGGCAGCGTCATCTCGGGGCTCCTGTCGGGTCGGTGGGACGGTTCGCCGGGCCGGCTGCGGCCAGTTCTGGCACCGCCGAGGTGAGCACAAGTGGCGGCGGCAGCGTCATATCGGCACCCCTGTCAGGTCGGTGGGGTTGCTCATCGCGTCGGTCGTGGCCGGTTCGGGCGCCGCCCGGGTCAGGCGGGGCGGACACAGGTGGTGGCGGCAGCCTCAAATCGGCGCCCCTGCCGGGTCGGTGGAAGGCGGTTCACCGGCTCGGCTGCCGCCGGTTCGGGCGTCGCTGGGGGTGCGGCGGGGCGGGCGCGGGCGATGGCGTCGGCGTCGTATCGGCACCCCTGTTGGGTCGGAGGGGGTGTTCCCGGGCCGACTGCGGCCGGTTCTGGTGCCGCCACCGGCAAGGTGCGGCGGCACAAGTGGGGGCGGCAGCGTCAAATCGGCACCCCCGTCAGGTCGGTGGGGTCGCTGGCCGCGTCCGTCGCGGGCGGTTCGGGGGTTGCCGGGGGGACGGCGAGCATGGCGCGGGCTATGGCGTCGGCGTCGGAGAGGGTCACCGAGTCGACGCCGGGGCGGATGCCGGCGGCGGTGACCCAGTGCACCGCCTCGGTGGGGACGCCGTAGGCGAAGCGGCGCGGGTGGGCGAGTCCGCGCGCGTCGAGCAGCCGGTAGGGGCGCTCGGTGACGGCGAGCCCGCCGGTCTCGTACGTTCCGCCGCGGGCGTCGCGTATGCGGTAGGGGGCGCACTGCTCGGTGCGCAGCAGGTGGAGCAGGAGGGGGTCCGCGGTGCGGCGGAGGTCGGGGGCGGGCAGCCGGGCCTCGATGAGCACGTCGGAGCGGACGGCCGGGCCCGGGGCGAGGGGCGAGTTGGCGACGAAGCACGGGGCGGCGGTGTCGATGCGCACCTGGGTGCCGGGGCCGGTGAGTTCCAGGACGCCGGCCTCGATCAGGGCGATCATCTCCTCGATCCGGGACACCGGCGGGCCGATGGAGAGGAAGGCGTTGAGCGGGGTGTACCAGCCGTCGAGTTCGTCCCGGTACGAGCCGCCCTCCAGCCCGCCGTGGTCCACCGCCAGCCGGATCTCGTTGCGCAGGTCGCGGAGTACGTCCAGGGCGGCCTTCAGAGGGCCGCTGACGTTGCCGGCCTTCGCCTCCCGTACGTCCCGGGCGAGGTAGGCCAGCAGCCAGCTCCGGAACTCGGCGCGCCCGGCGAACTCCCGGCCGGCGCAGGGCCGGGCGATCCGCTCCCAGTCCCACCGGTCCGCCGGGGCGATGCCGTGCGCGTCCAGGAGCCGTTCCCGCGCGGCGGGTCTCGGCAGCGCCACGTACTGCTCCGCGAAGGCGTCCTGCTCGGCCCGCCGTCCTCGGGAGGCCAGCAGGGCGCCGTAGTAGACCGCTTCCACCTCTCGGGCGATCAGTGGCCACAGGTCGGTGCGGAAGCGGACGCAGCCGCCCGCGCGGGTGCGGCGGCGCAGCCCGTGGAGGAATTCGGGGGTCAGCAGCCGGGCCTGGTGCCGGCCGAAGGCGCCCTTCTCGTTCTCTCCGCGGGCGTGGTGGGGGACCCCACGCCGGGAGAAGGCGTACAGCCGGGGCTCGTGCCCGGAGGGGCGGTAGCGCAGCCGGTCGCCGTCGCGGACGAAGGCGCCGCCGCGGCCGAGGGTCAGCAGCGCCATGTAGTCGAAGAAGTTGAGTCCGAGGCCGCGCAGCAGGACCGGGCGGCCCGGCGCGACGGCGCCGAGGTCGGTCTCGGCGGGGTTGCCGGGCGGCAGGTAGCCGAGGTGGTGGATGCGGGCGAGGCTGGCCGTCCGTTCGCCCTGGGGGGAGAGCCGGGCCGGGAGGTGGCCCTGGGCCAGTACGACGGCGTCGAGGTGGTCGAGCCGGGTGCGGTTCTCCAGCCGGACCCCTTGCGCGCCGCCGGGCAGGCCGTGGGTGTCGGCGAGGGCCACGGCGCGGGACCGGTGCACTTGGACGCGTACCCGGTCGGGGGCGAGGGAGACGATCCGCCGGAAGGCGTCCTGGAGGTAGTGCCCGTACAGGGCCCTCGTGGGGTACGAGTCGGGGCCCAGCCGCCGTGCTTCCGCGAGGATGTCCGCGCCGTAGTCGGCCGGCGAGCCCAGCGCGGCCACGCTCCGGGCCCACATGTGGAGGCTGGGGCCGGGTTCGATGGGGCCGGCGGCGCGCACGCTGGCGTCGGTGTAGACGGTGATCTGCGAGGCCACGGTGTTGGCGAGCAGGTGCCGGGACTGCCCGGTCCGCCAGACGGCGCCCGCGCCGGGGGCCGCCGGGTCGACGATGTGCACGGTGACGGCAGGGCCGTCAGGGTCGTGCCGGGCGTTGGCGCACAGCCGTTCCAGGACGGACAGCCCGCGGGGCCCGGCCCCGATGATGCACAGTTCCAGGCGGCGGCCGGTCATCGGGCGGCCTCTTGGTGAGGGCGTCGGCGGGCGGTCGGCGCTTCGGCGGTGAAGTCCCGTGCGCCGTGCATCCACGCGAGGCGGTCGTGCAGGTCGGTCGCGGACATCCCGGCCAGCGCCGCGTTGCGGGCCTCGGCCGCCGCCCCGGCCGGGTGCCACAGCGCGATGCTCTCGCGGGAGATCCGCTGCACCGCGGCGGTGCGCTCGCGCCGCAGCCGGTTGTACTCCGCGAAGCGCGCGGCGAAGTCCGTGCCGCCGCCGTCCAGCAGGTCGCCCAGCACCACCGCGTCCTCCAGCGCCTGGCAGGCCCCTTGGGCGGCGTAGTGGAGCATGGGGTGGGCCGCGTCGCCGAGCAGGGCGACGGGGCCGTCGGTCCAGTCGTCGACCGGCGCCCGGTCGATCAGCACCCAGGACCGCCACCGCGCGCCGAGGGCGAGGAGCCGCCGCGGTTCCGCGTCGAGCACCGCGAACAGGTCGCGGACCACGTCCTCCGCTATGGGCTCGCCGGCGAGCGGCCGGGTGGCGCCGTCGTCGTAACTGGCGGCCAGGTTGAGGTAGTCGCCCCCGGCGATCGCGTAGTGCACGAAGTGGCACTTGGGGCCGGCCCACCACGTCACGGCGTTCCACCGCAGCCGCCGCGGCACCAGGTCCATGGGGATGATCGCGCGGTGGACGGTGATGCCCGAGACGCGCGGTGGACCGTCGCCGACCAGCCGCCTCCGGACGGCGGAGTGGATGCCGTCCGCCCCGATCAGCGCGTCGCCGGTGAGGCGGCGGCCGTCGTCGAGTACGGCCGTCGCGTGCGTACCGTCGTGTTCGTACCCGGCGACCGGGCTGCTCGGGCGCAGTTCGACGCGCGCCGCGTGGCGGCAGGCCGCGAGCAGCAGCCCGTGGAGTTCGCCGCGGTGCACGACCACGTACGGGTTGCCGAAGCGCCGCCGGTAGCCCTCGGTGAGGGGCACGCTGGTGACGTGCTCGCCGGTGACGCCGTCCATGAACCGCAGTTCGTCGACGTGCACCGCGCGGGACCGGACCTCGGCGCCCAGCCCGAGGCGGGCCAGGGCGTGCATCCCGTTGGGCGCCAGTTGGAGCCCGGCGCCGAGTTCGGCGAAGCGTTCGCCGCGTTCGAGGACCACCACGTCGTGGCCGCGGCGTGCGACGCTCAGCGCGGCGGCCAGCCCGCCGATGCCGCCGCCGGCGACGATGACCTTCGCCATCTCTACCGGCCCCGGCTCTCGTCGCCCAGCGCCTTCGCCAGCTCCAGCCGCTTGATCTTGATGGTGGCGGTCTGCGGCAGCTCCTCCAGGCGGCGCTGGACCGGCTCCGCCATCGGGGGCAGGCCGGCCGTGGCGCGGGCCCACGCGGCCGGGTCGAGCGGCTTGTCGTCCCGGGTGCACACCACCGGGACCGCGGTGCCGTCCGGGCCGGGCACGATGATGACCTCGACCAGTTCGTCCAGCGCGGAGAAGAGGGCGTCCTCGGCGGTCAGCGTGGAGCCGAAGCCGGGGATGACATCGACCTCCCGGTCGAGCAGGTGCAGACAGCCCCACCGGGTCCGGTAGCCCACGTCGCCCATCCGCCACCACGCGTCGTGCTCCTGCTCGGCGTACCGCTCGGCCTCGCCCAGATACGTCAGGACCCGGCCGTTGGTGCGGACCTCTATGTAGCCGGGGGAGGCCGCGGACACTGGCCGCCCGTCCCGGCTGACGACCCGGACCGTGGTCATGCCGGGGAACGCGTGGCCGACGCAGCGGCCGTCGGCGTCCTCGCCGCGCCGGCGGGTGAAGACCCGCCCGACCACCGGCCCGGCCTCGCTCTGGCCGTAGAGCTGGGCGAACAGCGGCATCCGCTGCCGGGAGGCCCCCAGCATCCGCCGCACGGTCCGGGGGTGGATGGCGTCGAAGGTGCTGCTGAAGTACTTCACCTGCGCCAGTGGCCGCCGCGGGTCGTCCGCCAGCCCCTCCCACCGCATGAACGTGTTGGGGTGGGCCTCGACCACACCCGGGCGCAGCCGGGCGAACAGGTCGGCCACCCGCCGCGGGTCGTCGTCGGCCAGCATGACCAGCGGGAAACCGCGCAGCACCGCGATGGCCATGGCGGTGAAGAGCCGGGAGTGCACGAACGACACGTGCACCGCCACCGGGCGCCGCTTGCGGACCAGGGCGGTCGCGGTGGCCTGCGGCCGGTACCGGGCCTGGAGCGTCCACCCCGTGTGCACGGCCAGCTTCGGGATGCCGGTGGTGCCGGACGTATGCGTGATCAGCGTCGGATGGTGGGGGGACACGGCGACCGGCGCCACCCGCGGCGCGCCGGCGAGGTCGCCGAGCCGCCGGGCGTCCGGGTGGTCGCCCGCGGCGAGCAGCACCCGGCGGGCGTGGCCGAAGACCGCGGCGGGCAGTTCGCCGTCCAGCTTCGCCTGATCCGTGACGAGGTACGGGCGGTCCACCCGGCGCACCAGCTCGGCGACGGTCGCGCCGTCCAGCTTCGGCGACAGCAGCGCCGGCACCGCGCCGATCCGGGCCGCCGCGCACGCCAGCAGGGTGATGTCGAAGCTGTTCGTCTTGTAGACCACCACCCGGTCCCCGGGGCGGACCCCGGCCGCCCACAGCCGGGACGCGAAGTCGTCGACCAGATCCGCGATTTCCGTGACGGTCAGCCGGCGCCCGAGATCGGGCGCCAGATCCAGATCGTGGTCGAGGACCACGACATTGGCCGGATGCCGGGCGGCCGCCCGGTCGAAGAGCGTGCCCAGCCGGATTCCGCGATTTCCCACCCGTTGCAGCAGCATGTCCCGCTTCTCCTCCCGGTCACGCCTTCTCGGCAATCGCCTTGATACGGCTGAGCGTGGCCTGGAGATCCCCGGCCAGTTTCGCGGTCCAGTCGGCGAGGAATCGCCTCTCGGCGGCCTCGTCCATGTCCGCGGTGATCCCCCGGATGCCCTCGGTCGCGGCGCCCATGCGCAGGCTGTGCGCGAGGACGCAGCCGTCGCCGTCCGGCGAGATCTCGTACGACCAGACGCTGTCCTGCGGCGTGCCGGCGCTGTCCCGCATCGCCCAGCGGAAGACCCGGCCGGGCTCGGCGGCGATCACCTGCGACTCGGTGTGCCAGACGCCGCGGACGACGGGCGCCCACGCGACGACGGACTCGGCGCGCAGGTTCTCGCCGCGGAAGACGGCGCCCACCGTCGCCGGCACGCCGGAGATCCAGGCGCCGCCCGTGCACTCCGGGCTCCATTCGGCGCTCCGCGGCAGATCGCTGACCACCGAGTACACCTCGGCCGGTGGCGCGGCGATCCGCGTCACCGCCCGGACATCGAACAACGGCGTGATCTGGTTATTCGTTGGGGTCATGACGACGAATTTCGCGACGGCCTCTCCGGTAGTCAAAGAAGGGGCACCGGGTGCGTCAAGTCGGCGCTTTTTATATGAGTTGACGAAGCCTCGGGCTGTTTTCGCGCATACGGAGTTCCGGTGCCAGAATCGGCAGGGTGCTTGCTGCCTATGTGGACCGACTCGGGTCGCCGGAAGAAATTCGTTACGGCGAACTCCCCGCACCGCGGCCGGGACCGGACGAGGTGCTGGTCGACGCCCTCGCCACCACGGTCAACCCGGTGGACACGTTCGTACGGTCCGGGCAGTTCCCGACCGCGCTGAGCTTCCCCTTCGTGATCGGCCGGGACCTGGTCGGCGTGGTCGCCGAGACCGGCGCCGAGGTGTCCGGCTTCGCGCCGGGCGACCGGGTGTGGTGCGGCAGCCTGGGCCACGACGGCCGGCAGGGGGCCGCGGCACAGCAGGCGGTGGTGGCGGCGGACCGCCTCTACCACCTGCCGGTGGGCGTGGAGCCGACCGCCGCGGTCGCCGTCGTGCACCCGGCGGCCACCGCCTGGCTCGCGCTGTTCCGGCACGGGGAGACGAGGCGGGGGGAGACCGTGCTCGTCGGCGGCGGCGCGGGCAACGTCGGCAGCGCGCTCGTCGTCCTGGCCGCCGAGGCGGGCGCCCGCGTCATCGCCACCGCCTCCGCCCGCGACCTGCCGTACTGCCGGGGGCTCGGGGCGGCCGAAGTCCTCGACTACGCCGACCCGCGCCTGACCGAACGGCTGGCGGCGCTCAGCCCGCGCGGCATCGACGTGCACGTGGACACCTCGGGCCGCAACGACCTCGCCACCGCGGTCCCCCTGCTCGCGCCGCGCGGCCGGATCGTGCTGCTGGCCGGCGCGCGGACCCGCTCCGTCCTGCCGGCCGGGGAGCTCTACCTGAAGGACGGTTCGGTCCGGGGCTTCGTCATCTCCCGCGCCACGACGGCCGAACTGGCCGAGGCCGCCGACGCGATCAATCGGCTCCTGCCCTCGGGACGGCTGAGGGCGCGGCGGACGGAGACGGTGCCGCTGCGCGATGCCGCGGGGGCGCACCGGCGCATGGAGGCCGGTGAGGTGCGTGGCGGGCGGCTGATTCTGGACATCGCCGGGGCCGCCGCGGCGTAGCCGCTGGGCTCCAGCTACGGCGCCTTGGCCGCTGTGCTCTACCGCAGTTACCGCAGTTACCGCAGTTTCCGCGACGACGAGGAGGCCGGCCCGTGGCACGACGATGGTGGACGCTGCTGGTGGTATGCGCGGCGATGTTCATGCTGCTGATCGACGTCAACGTGGTCGTCGTCGCCCTGCCGGACATCCAGCACGCGCTCGGCGCGAGCTTCGGCAGCCTCCAGTGGATGACGGACGCCTACGCCCTCACACTGGCCGCGCTGCTGCTCACCACCGGCTTCCTCGCCGACAAGTACGGCCGGCGGCGGGTGTTCGCCCTCGGCCTGGCGGTCTTCACCGGCGGCTCCCTGCTCTGCGGCCTCGCCCCGAACGCGTCGACGCTGGTCCTCTTCCGCGCGGTGCAGGGCGTCGGCGGCGCGATGGTGTCCGCCACGTCCCTCGCCCTCCTCGCCGGCTCCTTCCAGGGCCGGCAGCGGGGCGTGGCCTTCGGCGTCTGGGGCGCGGTCGCGGGCGTCGCGACCGGCCTGGGCCCGGTCCTCGGCGGCGTCCTCACCGGCGGCGTCGGCTGGCGGGCGATCTTCCTGGTGAACGTGCCGGTCGGCGTCGCCGCGCTGGTCATCGCCGTGCGCCGGGTGGAGGAGTCCCGCGCCCCGCGCGGCGGGCGGATCGACTGGCCGGGCATGGCGACGCTGACGGCCGGGCTGTTCAGCCTGGTCTACGGACTGATCTCGGCGAGCGGCAGCGGCAGCGGTGGCAGTGGCGGCGGCTTCGGGGAGCGCGGCGTGCTCCTCTGGCTCGGCCTGGCGGCGCTCTGCCTGGTGGCGTTCGCGGTGGTCGAATCGCGGGTGGCGGAGCCGATGTTCAGCCTGTCGCTGCTGCGCATCCCGACGTTCCTCGGCGGCTCGGTCGCGGCCTTCGCGATGAACGCCTCCCTGTACGGGGTCTTCTTCTACCTCGTCCTCTACCTCCAGAACGGCCTCGGCGCCGGCCCGCTGATCACCGGCGTCCGGCTGCTCGTCGGCTCCGCCTTCACCTTCGCCGCCGCCTTCGCCGCGGGCCGGCTGACCAGCCGGGTGCCGGTGCGGTGGCTGATCGGCCCGGGGCTGGGCCTGGTCGGCGTCGGCCTGCTGCTGATGCGGGGCCTGACCGCCGGGTCCGACTGGACCCACCTCATCCCCGGGCTCATCGTCTCCGGTATCGGCGCCGGCCTGGTCAACCCGCCGCTCGCCTCGACGGCGGTGGGCGTGGTGCCGCCACAGCGCTCCGCGATGGCCTCCGGGGTCAACCAGACCTTCCGCCAGGTCGGGGTCGCGGTCGGCGTCGCCTGCTACGGCACCATCTTCGCTTCCTCCCTGCACGCCACCCTCGAACGACGGCTGGCCGCCGACGCCCCAGCACTGCGCGACAAGGCCGGCGAAATCGCCGACGCCGTGCACCGAGGAGCCGCCGACCAGACCACGGCACTCGCCCCGCCCCAAACCCGCGACGCCCTCGCCACCGCCATCCACACCGCCTTCGCCACCTCCCTCAACGCCGTCCTCCTCACCGCCGGCCTCCTCGCCCTGACCGGCGCCGCCCTCGCCACCACCCTGATCCGCCCCCGCGACTTCACCCCCACCCACCCACCGACGCCCCGGCAGGCGACGGAGTCGGCGGGCAGGCCGGGCGCCGAGGCACCGGGCGGTCGCTAGCGGGTACGGCTCGCCGACGCGGGGCCGCAGCCCGGCCGGGCACCGGGCGTGAGGTGATCGCTGGCGGCGGCGTCTCGCCGACCTGCGGCCCAGCCCGGCGGGGCGCTGAGGCGGTCAGGTGATCGCTGGCCGGGCTGACTCGCCGGTATGGGGCTGCGTGCCGGGCCGTGAAGTGGTCGCTGGCACGGGCGGTCCGCCCACCTGCGGCCCAGCCTGCCCGGGTGCCGGGGCGGTGACGTGACCGCTGGCGGGGGCCGCTCGCTGACCCGCGTTCGCGGCGCGGCCCGGCGTCGGGCCTGGTCGCCGGCGGCGGCGCCTCGCCGGCCTGGGGCTCAGCCCGGCCGGCTGCGGAGGCGGTAGCGGGGCCGACGCCGGCCTGCGGCCGCAGCCCGGCCGGAGGCCGGTGCGTCAGGTGAGCGCAGGCGAGAACGGCTCGCTGGCTTGGGGGCCGTGCCCCGGCCGGGAGGCAATGGCGTCTGGTGGGCGCCGGCGAGAACGGCTCGCCGACTTTGGGGCCGTGCCCCCGCCGGGAGGCCCTGGTGTCAGGTGGTTGCCAGGAGGAAGGACTCGCCGACCTGGGGGCGTAGGCCGTCTGGGCGGTTGGCGAAGTAGCGGGTGGTGAGGTCGGCGGTGGAGAGGTGTCGGACGTCGCGGAAGCCGGAGTCGCGGGCCAACTGGAGCATGTCGTCGGGGGTGAAGTAGCTGCGGAAGCGGATCGGGTGGCGCGGCTCGTCGCCGCCGGCGGCGACGGTTTCGGGCGGCAGCAGGAAGGTCATGGCGAGGGTGGAGCCGGGGGCCGTCTTCGCGGCCTTGGCCAGGGTGTCGGCGACGGCGTCCTCGGTGAGGTACATGCTGACGCCGGTGCTGGCCAGCACCGCCGGGCGGTCCGGGTCGAAGCCGGCCTCGACCAGCCGCTCCCACCAGTCCTCGTCCGCCTCGAAGTCCACCGGCACCAGCCGCAGCCAGTCGGGCACGCCGTAGCCGACTTCGTGCAGCCGGCGCCGCTTCCACTCCTGCGGCCCGTACTGGTCGATCTCGAACACCCGCGTCTTCGCGGCGAGTTCCGGGCGCCGCTGGGCGAAGGTGTCCAGGCCGGCGCCGAGGATCACGTACTGCGCCACGCCGTCGGCGATCCGCTCGGTGACCAGGTCCTCGACGTACCGCGCCCGGGCGACGACGCCCGCGCGGAACCCGCTGGTGCCGTTCTTGCCCATGTCGGGCCGGCGGCGCCAGTTCTTGCCCGGCCCGACGAGCTCCAGGCCGACCTCGTCCTCGATGACGTGCGGGGGCTCGTCGACCTGGAGGTGTATGGCCCGCCACAGGGCCACTCGTACGGCTGTGGACTCCGGCGCGACGGTTCGCGGGCTGGGCATGACGTACTCGCTCTGGGGTCGTGTGTCTCGGTCACGGCGGGGGCGGCCGCCGCCTCTGAAGGGCTCATCCACCCTGCCTCGGCGCGGTGTTCCGGCCGCCCGCGCCATCCCGCGCGCTCACCCGATGGGATGTTCCTTGGACGGTGGCCGCGAGGCTCGGGGGTCAGTGCTTCTCGTCGCGGAGCAGGCGCCATACGGCCGTCCCGGCGGTGACGCCGAGGGCGACGGCGCCCAACCCCCAGGCGGGCCCGGTCCGTTCGCGGCCGAGCGCGCGGTCGACGGAGAGCGGTCCGGGGCCGTCCCAGGCCAGGCAGGCCGCGGCAGTGGCCAGGACCAGCGGGTACTCGTAGCCGCCGTTCTCCGCCCACAGGCCCTCGCGCCGGTGCACGGCCGCGGCGTTGACCATCTCCCCGATGAGAGCGGCGGCGGCCAGCGGGGTGGCCGTCCCGGTCACCAGGCCCACGCCCGCGGTGATTTCGGTGGCCCCGGCGAGGGTGGCCATCGCCCGGCCGTCGCGGTATCCGAACGACTCGAAGTTCTCCGCCGTCCGCTCGCGGCCCCCGCCGCCGAACCAGCCGAACAGCTTGCGGCCGCCGAAGCCGATGGTCAGCCCGCCGACGACGCCTCTGATGATCAATCGGCCCGTGCCCGCCATCGCCGTCCTTCCGACTGCCCGGCCGCGCCGGGGTGCTGGGTGCCCCGCCCGCCGACCGCCGGCGACCGGAGGTAATAATCTATGATGCTAGCACTCTAGTCCCCAGCTCCCCATTGATCCCGGTTGGTACGCGCGTGTCGCCGCGCCGCCGTGTCCCCGTGTCGCTGCGGCGCCGTGTCGCCGCCGGCCCGGAGCACCCGGGTGTGCGAGTGGGGAGATTCCCCACTCGCACACCACCGCGCCCGCGACGAGAAGGACGCCCCTACGACGACGGCTGGCTCTTCGCCGGGTACATCCCCGTGAGCGGCTTGGTCGGCGGGGGCGGCGGCGCCATGTCCAGCACCTCGGGCGAGAGCGGGATGTCCATGCTCCGCTCCGACCCGGCCAGCGCCCGTTCGACCGTCCGGTGGATCTCCGTCTTGTCCGCGCCCAGGTAGAGCCCGGCGGTCAGCCGCACCGGGTCGCCGCTGTAGTAGTTCACGTACTGCATGAGCCGCTGACCGAACCCGTCGCCCGCCACGTCCCAGGCGAGCTTGAACAGCCGGACCCGCTCCTCCGCCGAGACGCCCGGCCGGCCCCGTACGAACCGGTCGATGAACGGGCGCAGTTCCGCGTTGGCGAAGTCCCCGCCGGACGGCGCGTAGAAGAAGTTGCCGGCCGCCAGCGTCTGGATGACCTCGACCATCCGGCGGTGCGTCGGCGCGGTCTGCATGAGGAACGCCATCATCCCCGGCATGTACGGCACCCAGGTGCCGTCCGGCAGCGGCGCGGCCATGGCCTCGGCGCCGTAGAACAGCGTCCGCAGGGTGTCCAGCCGGGAGATCAGGTCGCCCAGCTTCTCCTGCACGTGCAGGAAGTTGTCGATCCCGGTCGCGTCGGCGATCTTCGTCGCGATGCCGCACAGCAGCTCCAGCGAGGCCAGGCTCCGGGCGCCGTTGACCACCAGGACGCTCGGGTCGTTGCCGAGCACCCGGTTGACCAGGTCCCGGCTGCCGGGCCGGCCGTCCACCACGACCCGGTCCCACGGCACCAGCACGTCGTCGAAGACGGCGATGCAGTCCATCTCCTCGAACCGGCTGCTGAGCGGGTGGTCGAACTCCGTCCGGCCGGCCGGCGCCACCGGCTCGCGGCAGATGAACTTCAGCCCCGGCGTGTCGATGGGGACCGCGAACACCACCGCGTAGTCGTCGTCGCCCGGGGCGATGCCCCCGAAGGGGACGACCATCAGCTCCTCCGCGAACGGCGCCATGGTGCTGAGCATCTTCGCGCCGCGGACCACGATTCCCTCGTCCGTCTCCCGCACCTTCCCGAGGTGCAGAAAGGGGGACTCCTGCTGGGAGGAGGGCTTCGACCGGTCGATCGCCGGGTTGATCAGCACATGCGTCAGGAACAGGTCGTTGTCGCGTACGTACTCGTAGTACCGGCGCGCGTTCTCGCCGAACCGCTCGTCCAGCTCCCCGAAGACCGGGGCGTTGGCGTGCCAGCCCAGGACGAACGCGTTCATGAAGTCGGGCGAGCGGCCCATCATCCCGAAGGTGTGGTCGGCGCGGAGCTTGAAGTGCCGCCGCTTGGCGACCAGGTCCTCCTTGCTCCGGCACGGCTGGAACGAGCGCGACAGCCGTTCGCCCGTCGTCGGGGACACATAGGTGCAGACGTCGGCGTACCGCGGATCGCACTGGAGGTCGTACTGCTCGGCGATGGTCCGCAGCGGCCCGGCGAAGACCGGCTCCTCGACGACGTGCGCGATGCGGCGGCCGTTGAGGTAGATCTCCGGGTTGAGCGACTTCAGATGGTCCAGGTACTGCTTCCCCGTGCGTGCGGGCACAGCGTCCTCCTTGTAGGGCGGTGGTCGGGGTCGCGGCTCAGTCGAGGAGGGCCCGCTCGCGCACGGTGAGAGCCTGTGTCATATCCCTGGTCGGAACAGCGCACGGCGTCTGGTGCGTGCGATCGCAAGGCGCCGGAAGGTCCTCGTAGCGGAGCTACTAGGGCAGCGCCGGATCGACCCCTACGAGCGTCAACTCCCGCTCCACGACGGTGAGGTCGAGCTCCCACACGTCGCCGAAGATCCGGCGCATCCAGCCGAGGGCGTGGTCCCAGCCGTCCCGCGGCGTCCCCGGCCCGTACGCGCCGCCCCGGGCGGTCAGCAGCACCGCCGGCCTGCCCGCCAGCGGCTTCTGGCCGCCCGGCGCCATCCGCGGATCGGTGAGGACGAGGTCCACCCAGGTCTTCAGGTGCTGGGAGACGCCGAAGTTGTAGAGCGGCGCCGCGAAGATCATGGCGTCCGCGGCGACCAGCTCGTCGGTCAGCGCCGCCGCCAGCGCCACGGCCTCCCGCTGCTCGGGCGTGTGCCGCTCCGGCGGTACGAACCGGGTCCCGACCGCGGCGGCCCAGGCGGTCGCCGGCAGCGGGGCCTCGCCGAGGTGGCGCCGGACCACCGGCGCGCCGGGGGCCGCCGCCCGCCACTCCTGCTCCGCGAGGTCGGCGAGCGCGCTGGTGCTGGACCGGGCGCCGAGGATGCTGATGTCCAGCCGGAAGAGAGACATGACGGGCTCCGGTGACGGGTCGGGTCGGGTGGCTGCGGGCGCGGAATTCAGCGATGCGGCGATGCGGCGATGCAGCGGTGCAGCTATGCGGCGATGCAGCTATGCAGCGATGCGGCGATTCATCGGGGGCGACCCCGCGTCCGAGATTCATCGGGAATCCGTTCCCTGTCAATGACGGCGGGAGGATTTCCCGGGGTCCCGGGTTCCCGCCTCGTTGTCCGACTGGGAATATCCCCAGTCGGACAACGAGGACGGACGCCTCTGAGATCGTTGACGATGAACTCAGGCGGTTGCCACAATCGTCGCGAATCTTGTGCGGGCAGGCCGGCGTTCGCGTGCCCTGATGGAGGTTTGATGGAGGTTGCAACATGAAGTCGAGCCCGGATTTGCGCACCGATCTCGCCACGGGGGTGGTGGACCGGGAAATCTATACCAGTGAGAAGATCTTCGCGCTGGAACAGGAAAGAATATTCACTCGGACTTGGCACTACGCCTGCACGACCCGCGATCTGAAAAAGCCCGGAGATTACTTCACCGTTTCCATCGCCGAACAGCCGGTCCTCGTGATCCGGGGCAATGACGGGGAGATCCGCGCGTTCCACAACGCCTGTACCCACCGCGGCGCGATCCTGACCGGCGAGCGGTGCGGCAACCAGGGCCAGACCCTCAAGTGCATGTACCACGCCTGGGCGTTCAACCTGAAGGGCGACCTCACCGGCGTCCCCCACGAGGAGGGCTACGGGCCCGGCTTCGACCGCCGCGCCTACGGCCTGCGCCCGGTGCACTGCGACACCTTCCATGACCTGGTCTTCGTCGCGATCCGGCCCACCGTGCCGTCGCTCACCGACTTCCTCGGCGAGATGGCCGACCACCTCGCGCCGTACGTCCAGGGCATCGAGCCCATCGGCCGCAACAGTTGGATCTACCAGGGCAACTGGAAGTTCTGGCACGAGAACTTCCGCGACGACTACCACGCCGAGTTCACCCACCGCAGCATCCGCGACCTGCTGGTCGGCACCACCGCGCGCGGCTGGAACTGGGGCGCGGCGCCGGGCCACTCCGTCCTCCAGTGGGCCTTCCCGCCCCTCGACCCGCCGAAGTACGCCCGCGCCCTCCAGCGCTTCAGCGGCGTGGACTTCTCCGACGGCACCATGCCCGTCGGCTGGAGCAGCATGCTCGCCCAGGGCCCGCCCGGCCCGCCCGAGGGCTTCGAGGGAGGCCCCGACGGCGGCTTCGGGGGCGGCTTCGAGGGAGGCGGGCCCCCGGAGATCCGGCAGGAAGTGCTCGCGCTCTTCCCCAACCTCGACATCCAGCCCGGCCCCAAGGACACCCCGCGCGGCATGAAGGCGGGCTTCCTCCAGACGGTCACCCCGCTCGGCGTCGACCGCACCCGCGTCGACATCACCGTCTACTCGGACATCGAGGACGACGCGGCGGCCCGGCAGGAGGCGCTGGAGAACCTCGCCGACACCCAGGGCTCGTGGGGCAAGCTGAGCTGCGACGACACCGAGGCCGCCACCCGCTGCCAGATCGGCGTGCGCGGCGAGGGCGGCCCGTACAGCCTCTTCACCCGCGGCGTCGCGCCCGGCCGGGGCGGCGAGGACGCGGACGTGCGCGACGAGTACTCGCAGCGCGAGTTCTTCCGGGTCTATCAGCAGTACCTCCAGGACGAGTCATGACCGCCCCGACGACGGAAGGAAGGCACGACGCCGGTATGCCGACAGCGGCCATGACCTCCCCCGGCCTGCGCGCCGAGGTCGAGGACCACTACATCTCCTACGCCCTGACCATGGACGACAAGCGGCCCAACGACTGGGTCGCGCTGTTCCTCGGCACCGGGCTCTACGCCGTCGGCACGCACAACAACGTCTCGACGACCGGCATGTGGTGGTACACCGACCGGGGCCCGGGCGCGCTGAAGGAGCGCGCCGCCTATACCAACGGCTACCTGCGCCACAACCCGACCCGGACCCTGCACACCATCACCAACGTGCGCGCGCGGGAGACCGAGGACGGCCGGATCAAGGCCGAGGCGTACGTCGTCCTGTACGTCACCGACCGGGTCGAACTCTCCCGCTTCCACGTCTGCGGCCGCTACGACGACCTCCTCGCGCGCACCGACGACGGGCTCCGCTTCGTCGAGCACCGCGTCGTCCTCGACGCCGAGACCCTGCCCGGCAACATGGGCGTGCTGCTCTGATGCCGTCCGACCGCGAACCCGCCGGGAAGGCCCGGGTCGTGCGCGTCGCCCGCGTCGCCCGCGTCGAGGTCGACCTGACCCGCTGCGCGGGCTACGGCTACTGCGTGGACGCCGCCCCCGAGGTCTTCCGGATGAGCGAGACCGCCGAGGTCGCCGAGGTGCTGCGGCCCGAGCCCGGCCCCGAACTGGCCGACTCCGTACGCGAGGCGGCGCGGGTCTGCCCGGCCAACGCGGTGTTCCTCTTCAAGGACCGGCCGGCGGAACCGAGCCCGGACTCGGAGCCGGACGGGGATGGGGGCGGGTCGGCCGGCTGAGGGAGCGGTTCGCCGCCGCCGTTACGGTCACGTCTTGCCCGATGCGCCCCTGACCGACCGGGGCCATCGGGCGCTCGTACGCCCGTACGCTCGGGGAGCCGGACGGCCGCCCGGCTCCCCGACGACGGCCGCTCGGCTTTCCGATGGCGGCCGTCAGCCGTGGCCGACGACGCGGTTCAGCCAGCACCTGGCCGCCGCCTGGTAGACGCCGGTGTTCGGCACCAGGTTCAGGCCGTGCCCGGCCTTCGGGAGCAGGAGTACGTCGAAGCTGGGCGCGGAGGTCCAGAACGGCGCCTCCTGGGCGCGCAGGGCCGCCGTCGACGTGCAGTCCTCGTAGCCGTCGCCGCACAGCAGCGGGTCGTGGTCGCCGAGGGCGAACATGACGGGGACGTCGATCGACTTGGTGACGGCGGGGTCGGTGATGAGCGGGTCGCCCGCCTCGGCGAAGACGTTGGCGTCCTTGGTGAGTTCGTCGGTGGCGAGCACGCCCGCGTCCATCGGCTGGTCGGCGAAGAAGATGGTCTTGCGGCTGCCCGGCTTGACGGTGGCGTAACCGGCGTCGTACTGGTGCCGCCCGCCGAGCACCGGGTCGGTGTTCGGGTCCTGCCCGTTCTCGATGATCGCCTGCGTACCCGCCGGGTTGTTGAAGTGGCCCAGGTTGGTGACCAGCAACGCGTCGACGTCGTGGTATTTCGATATCTCGATCTCCGACACCGCGGAGCCGAGGGAGTAACCGGCCAGCACCACCTTGCTGAAGCCGGTGCCGCCTATTCGGCCGGCCCGCAGGTCCTGCACGACCTTGTGGATGTGGTCGGCCTCGGTGGTCAGATTCAACTGGGAGCTGGGCGGGACGGTGCTCTTGCCGGTGCCGAGCCGGTCGACGACGAAGGTGGCGTACCCGGCCCGGTTCAGCATCCGGCTGAACGAGTAGGTGTCCGGCTGGTAGGGGAAATCCCAGTAATTGTGGTTGAAGGTCGCGCCGTGCACCATCGTCACCACGGTGCCCGGCGACGCCCCGGCCGGGCGGCACAGCTTGCCCCACATCTTCCCGGTGCCGGAGCCCAGGGGGACGTCGACGGTGGTGGCCCGGCAGTCCGGAGCGGCGGGGCCGGTGGTGTGTCCGGCGGCGGTGCCGGTGCCCGCGACGCCGACCGTAAGGAGCGCCGCCGCGGCGCACGCCGTCGCGACGCGCCGCAATCTGGCGGCGGCCCGCGTCCTTATTACATTCGTCATCCCGTTCGTCCTCACTTCCTCGACTCCTCCGTGACAAACGGCAGACGCCGACCGGCAGGCTGTCGTCGCCGATGCCGTCATCGCTGTTCCGTGTCCGGGGGAGTGGGCGCGCCTCGGAAATCCATTTCCGGCGTCGAGCCGCGGCGGCAGCACGAATTCCCCGCAGTGCTCAGCCGATCCGTTTGCGTACGGAAAGGACAAAGGGCCGCGCGTGCGCGTGAATTCCCCCGGTCCGGCCGCTGTCGGGCCGGTGATACCGCGCGAGCATAGCCCGCTCCGATGCCGCGCCGTCAGCCCCCGAATCCCATACGCCCGCCCCGGGCCTGCCGCGACTTATTGACGACGCTCGTTCCTCTTCCGCTCGGTACGCGGGCGGCGTACGTTGGTGGCCGGGTATGCCCACATCGGCTCGGCCGCTGTGTCGGCGCGGCCAGCCGTCCGGCACCACCGCTACGTGTATTCGTCGGGCCCGCCGCCGTGTTGGTCCTGTAGCCATGCGATCCGGCAGCGGAGGCAGGTGAACCGCCATTGGACTTCACCGGACCCGGGGTGCGGGACCTGGCACAGAATCACCTCGATGCCCCGGCACTTGACGCATTGCACGGGGGAGTTGGCTGTCGGCCCCTGCCGGTACGGATCGCTCCACACGCCGTCGTTCACACGGCCAGTGTGGCGGCGAAGCGCCCGCCCCCGCGGGGCCGACACCCCGGCCCGAGCCCTTCGGGGGCGGCCGCGGCGGGCGCGACGCTGGTACGTACAGGGGTGTAACAAGCCTTCCTGCGACGGTTTTTGGCCCGTTGCGGGCTCACACCGCCGCCCCCGTGGTCGCTACCTTCACCCGTTGACCGAACACACCATCAGGGGGAAAGGGCAACGATGCGCCCCATCAGACCCGTCAGCCGCATGGGCAGAACGCTCATGGCCTGTGCCGCCTCGGCCGCCGTGGCCACCGTAGGACTCGCCGTCTCACCGGCCGCCGCCGCACCCGCCGCTACGGCCGCTGCGGCCGCACACGCCAAGGCCGCCGCCACCGCGCAGGCCGAGTCCGGGGGCGCCTGCACCGCGGCCGACCTCGGCACCCGGCACCCGTACATCAAGTCCTCCGAAGTGACCCCGACGATCACCCACTTCAAGGGCTGGTACGTCACCAGCGGCTCGACCGGCAGCCAGACCGTCACCACCAGCGTCCAGACGACCATCACGGTGTCCGTCGGCCTCACCGGCAAGGTCGAGGGTAACTTCGCCGTAGAGACGCTCGGCAAGGTCGGCGCGAGCCTGGGCCTGGACGTGAAGATGAGCTACACCTCCACCAGCACCGAGTCGACGGCCGTCACCTGGAACTTCCGCGACCCTGGCTATTACGGCCTCTACAAGGGCACCAAGAAGGTCACCGGCACGTACGGCAGCCTCAACTGCAACCGCGTCCAGCAGGGCGACGGCAGTTGGGCGCTGAAGTGGATCGAAGGGTCAGACACCGGCAGCTACACCACCTACACCGCCCTCGAAGAGGGCGCGGTGCGCTGCGAGGACAAGGTCCCCGCCAACAGCATCATGCGCAAGGCGCAGGCCCTCCTCGACTGCGGCTCCGGCACCGCCGCCGCCGAGCACCCGGCCGGCCCGGTCGCCTCCGCGAAGGCCCCCGCCACCCCGGCCCCCGCCACCCCGGCCCCCGCCAAGCGGACCGCCGCCAAGCGGGCCGCCGCCCTGAACTGCCAGCCCGCCGTCTACAAGATCGAGGTGCCCGGCAAGCCCCTGAACTGGAGCGCGCCGCTCCTGGCCAACGACGGCATCCGCCTGCGCGAATCCACCTTCATGAGCGCCCACCTCGACAACTGGCGGCTGTGCGACGTGACGGAGCGCAACGGTGTCATCGAGGCGGCCCTGTGGAACTGGGGCAACGGCGGCTGCGCCACCGTCCCGGCGAACATCGCCAACCAGGAACAGGCCTACCTGACGACGGCCACCTGCGCGCAGGACGACCTCCAGCGGTTCTCCATCTACCGCGACGTACCCGGCAGCTCGAAGATCGGCATACAGAACAAGTACACCGGCTTCATGATGGGCCACGACAGATACGCCGACGGCGAGCTGATCCGCCAGTACTCCAGCGGCCGCCAGGACGGTACGGGCACATACACCCTGACCGCGGTCTGACGGCCCCCCTCCCGGGTGCGGACCCCGGCCCCGTGGGTCCGTCCCTCGTCTCTGCCGCCGAGCGGAGCCTTGAGGCCGGGGCCGAACGTCCCCGGCCTGTTGATGACGGCCGACGAGTTCTCGTCTCGGCTCGTCGCCGCCCCATCGGGCAGGTCCTAGGCGTCGCCTCGACCGCTGTCATCGGACTCGTCCCGGACGGTCAGCCGAACCGCCGTGTCCGGTACCCCCAGCCCGGCACGGTGCTGCGGGCACTGGCACGGAGGGAAGGTTACGGGGCCAGTCGGGGGCCTCGGCCCTTCGTCGGCCACTCCCAGGGACTCTGGGGGAACCGTGAAAATGAGGAGCGCTCCGTTGACTCCTCTCTCCGCGATCATTCGGGCCAGGTGCGCCCGCGCTGCGCTTTTCATGTGACCAGTCGCCTCAATCCGTGCTGTACCCGCTCGGTCAACTCCCGCGTGGGCTCCGCGTATTCGCGGGGCACCCAGTCGGGGGCCAATCGCCAGAATCCGCCGGCGCGAATCAGCGCGTACAGTTCCTCGGCGTCGTCCCTTGGGGCGGGAATATCGGAAGGTTGCTCGATTGCCTTGCGTGCAGTCATGTTCGACCTCACGTGAGTTCCAACTTCTGCCACCAGCATGGGGACTTGTGCGTACGATCCAACAGGGGGTAGCCGGTTATGGCTCACCCCGTAACGCCACGCATAGCGAGGTTCTGGGCATGGGTCTGGATGATGTATCCATGGCAGTCACATATGGCCGACGCCTGCACCGACTCCGCACGGCCGCAGGGCTCACCCAAAAGGCCCTCGGCCTCCTGAGTCACGTTGACCGATCACGTATTGCGCAGCTTGAGGGGGTTACGGGCGCAAAGCCCACGATGGCGATTTCCCGGGCACTGGACCGCGCGCTCGGCTCCGACGACCTTCTCGCCGAACTCCAGCCGTATGTCTACCGCGAGACGTTCCCCGACTGGTCGCAGCGGTTCATGGACCTTGAGGCGCAAGCTCGCAAGCTGGGGCTGTACGTCGCCCAAGTCGTACCGGGGCTGCTCCAAACCGAGGCATATGCGCGCGCGATGCTGACGATGGGTCGAACGCTGACGTCACCTGAACAACTGGAGGAGCGTGTATTGGCTCGACTCGGGCGCCAGGGCATACTCACCCGTGCTGACGGTCCCCAGGTCTGGGTCGTGTTGGATGAGGCTGTGCTCAGGAGGACCGTGGGGGACACCGCTGTCATGCGCGGGCAGTTCGCGCACCTGCTCCGCGCCTTTTCGAACCCTCGTATGAACATCCAGGTTCTGCCGTTCTCCAGTGGGCATCATCAGGCCATGGGTGGCTCGCTCACGATTGTGACGAAACCAGACGGCGCTGAAGCGGCGTACCTCGAAGGCTCTGATTGGGGTCGCCTGGTCGAGGAACCGGAAGACGCCAAGTCGTACGCCGCAACTTACGATGACGTACGGGCGCTGGCACTGCCCCCATCTTTGTCCCGAGACCTGATCCAATCCGTGATGGAGGACAACTACCTTGACGCGCGTGTGCCGACTCGATCTCAGCGCCGTCGTCTGGCGCAAGTCCAGCTACAGCAATCAGGAGGGAGGAGAGTGCGTCGAGGTGGCTGACGGCTTTCCCGTCGTCCCCGTTCGTGACAGCAAGGTGCCCAATGGGCCCGTGCTCATGGTGTCCCCCGACGCGTGGGTGTCGTTCATCGCCTTCGCGTCCCGTAGTGATGTACACCCCGAGGTGTGACCCAACCAGCGTGGAGGTGGATGCCTTGACGCGCGTGTGCCGACTCGATCTCAGCGCCGTCGTCTGGCGCAAGTCCAGCTACAGCAACAAGGAGGGCGGGGCCTGCGTGGAAGTCGCGTTCCGCCGCCCCGGCGTCTGGAGGAAGTCGAGTTACAGCAACCAGGAGGGCGGGGACTGCGTGGAGGTGGCTGACGGCTTTCCCGTCGTTCCCGTTCGTGACAGCAAGGTGCCCGATGGGCCCATACTCACGGTGTCCTCCGACGCGTGGGCGTCGTTCGTTGCCTTCGCGGCCCGTAGCGACATCTGACACTCGCCGGCCCCGCCCGACAGAGCAGCCTCGGGCGGGGCTTCGCCATGGTGTGGCCGTGCGGCCGGGCTGGGGCTGGGCCAAGACGGCGTGGTCGGGGTGGCGTGACGGGCAGCGGTTGAGCAACAGGTGAACAAGCGGGAACGGCGGCGGCTGCGCCGCAGGCGCCTAGCGTTGTGGCGCGTTGAATTCCGTGGTCTTTCGAAGGAGAACCATGCGCACGTGGACCAGACGATCCGCCTTGACCCTGGCCGCCCTCTCCGCCGCCGCGGTGACGCTGACCGGGATGGGTGCCGCCTCCGCGGCGCCGGTGGAGCCCAGCAGCTCCAGCGTTGTGCACGTCACGGACACGCCGCGGCAGGACGTGCCGTTCGGTTCGCTTCAGGAGTGCCAGACCTACGGCAACATCATGGCCCAGATGGGGATGTTGCACAGCTACACCTGCACGCCCTCCGGCGGCCGGTACATTTTCCACTGGAGCTGAGTCTTTTCGGCTGCTGAGATGAAAAGAGCCCCGGAGCGGACCGTTGTCGGCCGTGCCGGGGCTTCTTTCGTCAGGTTTCGGGAGGTTTCCTCAGAGGTCACTGGCCGTACTTGAGCCAGGCCCACAGGGCGAATGCCACCGCGATCGAGATGGAATACTGGATGGTCAGTCTTCTGTTTGCCGGGTCCGACTTGCTGGTCGGTGTGCCCAAGGGGTCCTCGCCCTGCCGTACCGCTATGCGCACGTCTTCTTTGCGCCCTACGGCGCCGAGCGTGAAGGCCAGGACCACGGTGGAGTATATGGAGAGCAGCGTGGTGAGGTCGTGCCCGCGCAGCTTTCCCATCGTCGACAGGAAAAGCACCCCCATGAGGGGGATGAGGGCGACCTGATTCCTGGACTTGGCACTGGGCAGAATGGGCAGCCAGACGGCCAGGAGGGCGGCCGACATGACGATGGCGATGATCCACCAGACATTTTCAGATATGTGAGGGGCGTGCACGACTCTCTCCCTTACCCATGCCAAGACCGGTCGGCGAAGCCGCTCACCCCCCGATCGCGTTGATCGTCACCATTGTCCCAGATCAGCGATGTGGAGCGGCGGCCCCGGAGCGGCACGGCGGCGGTCATGGGCGCCCGCGAGAGCGCGCCGTTCGGAGGGGGCGGCCCGGGCCGCCGGCGAGCCGGACGCCGCGCCTACCGGCTTCGGCGCCGCGCTCCACGCGGCGGCGGCCTCGCGCGACCCGGCGCGCGTTGCCGGGCGGGAGCCGCCCGGTCCCCGGGGGAGGGGCCGCTGACCAGCGGGTGGTGGGAACCTGGCGGGAACTCGGTGGCCGTCGGGCGCGTTTTGCCGTACAGATATCGACGACGGACAAAAAGATCGTCCCCAAGCAGTAGAACTATTTCTTTGCCCACCCATTACCCTTGACCGCGAGGCCGCGCTGGGTGGCCACGGAGGAGTGAGATGAGGAGCAGCAACCCGGTCTTCTCGCGACGGGGGTTCAGCCGCGACAGCGGCGGCTACGCCGGCTTCAACGCGGCACCGCAGGCCGGGGCCCCCACCGCGAACCCGTACGCCGGCGGCAATCCGTACGCCGGTGGGAACCCGTACGCGAACAATCCGTACGCGGCGGGACAGCAGGACCTCCAGCACGGCGCGCCGCCGCAGGCGCCGGCGCAGACCGGCCGGATGACGATGGACGACGTCGTCTCGCGCACGGGCATCACGCTCGGCGTGGTCGTCGTCGCCGCGATCGCCGCCTGGTCCATGAACCTGCCCTGGGGCGCCGGGGTCGCCGCCGGGCTCGTCGCGATGGTCCTGGGCTTCGTCCAGGCGTTCAAGGCGAAGCCGGTGCCCGCGCTGATCATCGGGTACGCGCTCTTCGAGGGTCTGTTCCTCGGCGTGATCAGCAAGGCGTTCAACTACCTCGCCGACGGCGCGCCCGTGCAGGCGGTGCTCGGCACCATGGCCGTCTTCGCCGGTGTGCTCATCGCGTACAAGACCCGGCTCATCCGCGTCGACCGGCGGTTCTACCGCTTCGTGATGGCGGCGGCGATCGGCTTCGTCCTGCTGATGGCCGTGAACCTGCTGTTCAGCGCCTTCGGCGGCGGTGACGGCCTCGGCATCCGCACGGGTGGCCTGGGCATCGTCGTCGGCATCATCGGCGTGCTGCTCGGCGCCGCGTTCCTGGCGCTCGACTTCAAGCAGATCGAGGACGGCATCCGGTACGGCGCTCCGCGCGAGGAGTCCTGGCTGGCGGCCTTCGGGCTGACGCTGTCCCTCGTGTGGATCTACACCGAGATGCTGCGGCTGATCGCGATCCTCAACGACAACTAGCGCGCCGCGCGCGCCGGGGAAGGGCCCGTCAAGGCATCGACTGCCTTGCCGGGCCCTTCGGCGTTGTGGCGGTTGTGGCGGGGGAGGTCGTCGGCGCCGCTAAAGCAGCTTTCGCGCGGCCCGCCGGAGGTCGTACTCGTGGATGATCGCTTTGGCGTGGCCGTACGCGAGGTTGTGCTCGCCGCGCAGCCAGCTCACCTTCTCCTCGAAGCGGAAGAGAGCGGGGCCTTCGTCCACCGTGCGCAGCCAGTCGGCGACTTCACGGCCCGTGCAATGGGGGATGTGGGAGAGCAGGTTCCGGTGAGTCTCGTCGGAGAAGACGTGGGACATCGGCGCCTCCGGACGCGTCGAATGCTGGTCCTTCATGTCACCGTGCCTGAGTGTTCAGGCGTTGGCAACAGTCGGCGGGCGGCACATAGGCTCGCGCCGTGGATGATCTGACGTCTCTGCTGACAGCCGTGGACTCCTTCGCCGACCGGCTGCGCGCCCTGCCGCAGTCCCGGCTGAGCCGGGGGGCCGCCGCCGAGGGGCTGGAGCTCGCGCGCGAACTCGCCGAACGCGCCAGGAGGTTCGAGGAACCCGACTCCCCGGGGCCGCGCGACATGCCGGACGCGGGTCTCTTCGCCGCCGCCGACCAGGTCGCTGTCGCTGGACACGACGCCGTGGAGGCGCTCCGCGGGGCGCCTGCGGCGGAGGTCGAGGACGCCATCGCCTCCGTAGAAGCCGCAGCCAAACGGTGCGGGCTCTGAGCCCGCACCTGCCCTACCGGCCGCTCCCCGCCACCGGGGGTGCGCGCCTCGCGCCGGAGTTCGCACCTGCGGTGGGGCCGCCGCTGCCCCCGCCGCTCAGGGCGCGTCCGCGCCGGAGGCCCTACCTGCGGTGCCCCCGCCGGAGGCGGCCGCGTAGGCCGGGCGCCCGGCTGTACGGGCCGGGGTGCGCGGCAGGGGCTGGGCGGGCCCTGTTGCGCAGCGCGCTGAGCGCGGGTTGTGCGGGGCGGCGTTCAGGAGCTGCCTCCGCCGGGGGCCGCCAGAACAGCGGTGGAGTGCGGCCCGCCAAGGGCCGGGAGGTGGGGCGGAGTGCGGTCCGCCAGGGCCGGCGGGTGCGGCGGGGTGCGGGGCCCGCCAGGGCCTACGAGGCGAGGCGAGGTGCGGGCTGCCAGGGCTGTGGGGCGAGGCGCGGCCCCGCCAGGGGCTGGGAGGGGGCCGGAGTGCGGCCCCGTCAGGGGGCGGCGGTGTGGGGCGAGGTGCGGCCAAGGGCCGGGAGGCGGGGCGGGGTGCGGGGCCCGCCAGGGCCTACGAGGCGAGGTGCGGCCCGTCAAGGCCGGGAGGTGGGTGGCGTGCGGCCCGCCAGGGTTGGCACGGGGCGGCGTGGTGCGGCATGCCGGGGGCTGACCGGTGGGGTGGAGTGCTGCCCGGCAGGGGCCCTGGTCAGAGGGAGGCGATTACGCGGTCGGCCAGGACGTAGACGCTTTCGTCGCCGCAGCCGAAGGTGAGGGCGTAGGCGCCGGAGACGCCGGAGCCGCCGAGGAGGACGGGGGTGTCGCCGGAGCGGAGGGCGTCGGCGAGGCGTTCGGCGGTTTCGCGGTGGCCGGGGGTCATGCAGACGGTGGTGCCGTCGGTGAAGACGTACACGTCCAGGGTGCCCAGCGGGCCGGGGCGGACGTCGGCGAGCGGTACGCGCGCGTCGGCGAGTTCGGCGAGCCGGCCGACGGTGCGGTCGTGGTCGCCGATGGCCGGTACGGGGCTGAAGTCCGGGTGCGAGGGGTGGCGGCGGCGCGCGGCGGCCAGCTCCGGGGAGTCGGCGGCCTCCGCCTCGGCCGCGGCGGCGTCCAGCGCCTCGGCCTCCACCAGCTCGGGGTCGAGCAGTGGTTCCAGGCCGGCGAAGTCGGTCTGCCGCGGCACGTACAGCGTGTTCTCCGGCTGCCCGTCGTCGCCGAGCCCCGCCAGGCCGCCGAGCAGCGACGGCGCGTCGGCGGCGTCGCGGGCCTCCTGGGCGGCCCAGAAGGCGCGCGCCTCGGCCAGTTCGCGTTCGCGCTCCTCGGCGAGCGCCTCCGTCACGGCGGCGCGTATCTCGGCGGTGGGCGCGGGGCGCGCGGCGGGCACCGCGGCGGCGCCCCGCTCGGCGGCGGCCGCCAGCTCGGCGCGCAGGGCGGCGATCTGGCGGCGCAGCCCGCGGGTGGTGTGCAGGGCGGCGGCGCCGGCGGCCGTCGCGGTGGCCGCTGCCAACAGCAGGGCGAGGGACATGGCGCTCACTGACGACTCCCGGTTGCTATAGATCCCCCGAATTCCTACCTCAGCTTCGCGGGGTTCGCCCCTCGTCGTCAGTGCATAACGTCATGAATCGGACAGGCCCTAGGTCCGGGACGTTCGCCTTTCAACCAGGCTGACCTGCGTAGATGGAAATCCCCCAGGAGATTGGTCACATCCTGGGGGAGATTCCCGCGCGCTCCGGGGCTCGCGGCGGGCGCGCGCGGCGGCAGTCGCGCTGCGTGGCGGCCCGGCCCCGCGCGGGCATCGAACCGCCCCCGGTTCGCCCGCCCGGCGCCGGGCGCGCGAACCGGGGGCCCGTGGACCCGCAGCTCAGCCGACGCGCCCCGGCCGCCCCGCGGTCAACTGAGGCGTTCGAGAACCATGGCCATGCCCTGCCCGCCGCCGACGCACATCGTCTCCAGGCCGAACTGCTTGTCGTGGAACTGGAGGGAGTTGATGAGCGTGCCCGTGATCCGCGCGCCCGTCATCCCGAAGGGATGACCCACGGCGATGGCCCCGCCGTTGACGTTCAGGCGGTCGAGGTCGATGCCGAGGTCCCGGTAGGAGGGGATCACCTGGGCGGCGAAGGCCTCGTTGATCTCCACGAGGTCGATGTCGCCGATGCCGAGGCCCGCGCGGCGCAGCGCCTGCTTGCTCGCCTCGACCGGCCCGTACCCCATGATCTCGGGCGAGAGCGCGGAGACGCCGGTGGACACGATCCGGGCCAGCGGGGTGAGGCCGAGCTCGCGGGCCTTGGTGTCGGACATGATGACGACGGCGGCGGCGCCGTCGTTGAGCGGGCAGCAGTTGCCGGCGGTGATCATCCCGTCCGGGCGGAACACGGGCTTGAGGCCCTGCACGCCCTCCATCGTCACGCCCGCCCGCGGCCCGTCGTCCTTGCTGACCACGGTGCCGTCCGGCGTGGTGACGGGGGTGATCTCGCGCTCCCAGAAGCCCTTCTCGACGGCCTCCTCGGCGAGGTTCTGGGAACGGACGCCGAACTCGTCCATGTCCCGGCGGGTGACGCCCTTGAGCCGCGCCAGGTTCTCCGCGGTCTGGCCCATCGCGATGTACGCGTCGGGGACGAGGCCGTCCTCGCGCGGGTCGTGCCAGCCCTCGCCGCCCGCCTCGGCGCGCGCGGCCGTACGGGCCTCCGCGTCGGCGAACAGCGGGTTGTGCGCGGCGGGCCGGTCGGAGGAGCCGTTCTTCTCGAAGCGGGAGACCGTCTCGACGCCCGCCGAGATGAAGACGTCGCCCTCGCCGGCCTTGATGGCGTGCAGCGCCATCCGGGAGGTCTGGAGGGAGGAGGAGCAGTAGCGGGTGATCGTGCAGCCGGGGAGGTGGTCCATGCCCATCTGCACCGCGACGACGCGGCCGAGGTTGTGGCCCTGCTCGCCGCCGGGCAGGCCGCAGCCGAGCATCAGGTCGTCGATGTCGCGCGGGTCGAGCTCGGGGACCTTGGCGAGGGCGGCGCCGATGATGGTGGCGGTGAGGTCGTCGGGGCGCATCTCCTTGAGGGAGCCCTTGGCGGCGCGGCCGATGGGGGAGCGGGCGGTCGAGACGATCACGGCTTCGGGCATCACGGCTCCAGGGCGAGAAGGTATGCCGGCGCGCAGCGCCTCGGGCGGCGCGGGCGGCCGGGCGTCGTGCGGGCCTCTGGGGAAGTTACCCGTACGTACCGTCGAGGTCACGGCCCGCGCACTGTGATGCGGGCCTCTTTTCTAAGCGCTTGCTCAGCCTCCTTCGCCTCGTGCCGCTGCCCCGTGCCGCTACGGAACGGGAAAGCTCACCCCGCCCCCGTACGCGCCGCCGCCTCCGCGTCCGACGGGAGCCGCCGCCGCTTGCGGTGCTTGAGCAGGGCCCACCGGCCGCGGGCGCCGGTGACCTCCGTGCCGCCCTCGGCGGCGGCCTGCGCCGCCGCCCGCGCGACGGGCAGGATGCCCTCGCGGCGCGCCTCGTCGGGGTGCTCCTCTTCGGCCGGCCACAGCCCGAGCGCCGCGCACAGCGTCGGCAGCACCGCCATGGCCGCCGTCGCGTACCCCTCCGCGGAGGGGTGGTAGTTGTCCGGCCCGAAGAGTTCGCGCGGGTTCGCGGCGAACTCGGGGCCCAGCAGATCGCCCAGCGAGACGGTGCGGCCGCCCTGCTCGACGACGCCGATCGTCTGCGCCGCCGCCAACTGACGGCTCAGCCGCCGCGCCACCCAGCGCAGCGGCTGATACACCGGCTCGATCGTGCCCAGGTCCGGGCACGTGCCGACCACCACCTCGCAGCCCGCCTCCCGGAGCCTGCGCACCGTCTCCGACAACAGCCGCACCGACCGGGCGGGCGGCATCCGGTGCGTCACGTCATTGGCGCCGATCATGATCACGCAGACGTCGGGGGCCGGACCCGGGTCCGCGAGCAGCCGCGTGGTCTGCCGCTCCAGGTCGTCGGACTGCGCGCCCGGCACTGCCACATTGCGCAGCGTCACCGGCCGTTCGGCGACCGCCGCGAGCCCCGTGGCGAGCAGCGCGCCCGGCGTCTGGCGCGGCCGGTGCACGCCCTGGCCCGCCGCCGTGGAGTCGCCGAGGAAGCCGAGCCGCAGCGGCGGCTGGTGCAGCCGGTGCACGAAGGAGGCGCCGTACCGGCCGTCGGCGCAGGGCGGTGCGTCGTTCGCGCCGCCGACGACCCGCTTCGCCAGCCGGACCTCGGTGAGCAGCAGACCGACCGCCGCCCCGCCGAGCAGGCCGATCCCGCCGCCTCCGTACGCCGCCGCCGCCGCGATCCGCCGTGCGACCCTCGCCCTGGACATCGACATAGGCCGGGCCTCCTCCCGTTCCGCCTGAGCGCGCTGCCGCGCCGCTCGCTGCCCTGAGTGCGCCGAGTGCGGTGCGCCGCCGCTACCGTGCGCGACCGCGCCGCACATCCCGCTAACAGGTTGTTGCCCGGAGCGGCGGTGCGCGCAACGCGACGTTCCGGTGAACGGATGCGCAATAGGCTGGTACTACGGGCACGCGACGACGGCTGCCCCCGACCGCGGAGACCACCGTGCAGTTTCACCATTCGATGATCGAGCTCGTCGGCAATACCCCGCTCGTCAAGCTCAACAGCGTGACCGAGGGCATTACGGCGACAGTCCTTGCCAAGGTCGAATACTTCAATCCGGGCGGTTCGGTGAAGGACCGGATCGCCGTGCGCATGATCGAGGCCGCCGAGGAGTCGGGCGAACTCCGCCCCGGCGGCACGATTGTCGAGCCGACCTCCGGCAATACCGGGGTGGGGCTCGCGATCGTGGCCCAGCAGAAGGGCTACAAATGCGTTTTCGTCTGCCCCGACAAGGTCTCCACCGACAAGATCAATGTGCTGCGGGCGTACGGGGCCGAGGTGGTGGTCTGCCCGACCGCCGTCGATCCCGAGCACCCGGATTCGTACTACAACGTTTCTGACCGCCTGGTGCGCGAGACGTCCAACGCCTGGAAACCCGACCAGTACAGCAACCCCAATAACCCGCTTTCCCATTACCACTCCACCGGCCCGGAGCTGTGGGAGCAGACCGAGGGCCGCATTACGCACTTCGTCGCGGGCGTCGGCACCGGCGGCACCATCAGCGGCACCGGCCGCTATCTCAAGGACGCCAGCGACGGCCGGGTCAAGGTCATCGGCGCCGACCCGGAGGGCTCCGTCTACAGCGGCGGCTCGGGCCGCCCGTATCTGATCGAGGGCGTCGGCGAGGACTTCTGGCCGACCGCCTACGACCAGTCGGTCGCCGACGAGATCGTCGCCGTCTCCGACAAGGACGCCTTCCAGATGACCCGCCGCCTCGCCAAGGAGGAGGGCCTGCTGGTGGGCGGCTCCTGCGGAATGGCGGTCGTCGGCGCGCTGGAGGTCGCCAAGCGGCTCGGCCCCGACGACGTGGTCGTCGTCCTGCTGCCGGACAGCGGCCGCGGCTACCTCTCGAAGATCTTCAACGACGAGTGGATGGCCGACTACGGCTTCCTGGAGGAGGGCGGCCCGACGGCCCGCGTCGCCGACGTGCTGCGGGACAAGGAGGGCGCGATGCCCTCGCTGGTCCACATGCACCCCGAGGAGACCGTCGGCGAGGCCATCGACGTGCTGCGCGAGTACGGCGTCTCCCAGATGCCGATCGTCAAGCCCGGCGCCGGCCACCCCGATGTGATGGCCGCCGAGGTCATCGGCTCCGTCGTCGAACGGGAACTCCTCGACGCGCTCTTTGCGCAGCGCGCCTCCCTCGGCGACCCGCTGGAGAAGCACATGAGCGGCCCGCTGCCGCAGGTCGGCTCCGGCGAGCCGGTCGCGGACCTGATGGCCGTGCTCGGCACCGCGGACGCCGCGATCGTGCTGGTGGAGGGGAAGCCGAAGGGCGTCGTGAGCCGGCAGGACCTGCTCGCCTTCCTGGCGAAGACCGCCAAGTAGGCGCGTGAGGGGCGGCGGGCCGGGCGGGCGCGGGCCGGGGCGGGCGCGGGCCGGGGCGGGCACGGGGCGCCGGGTTCGTGTGGCGGGTCGCCGGGACCGTCGCCGGGATCGCGCGGCATGTCGCCGGGATCGTCGCCGGGTTCGCGGCGCGGGCCGTGGGGCGCGCGGCGCGGTGCGCCAAGTACGCGTTAAAGAACGGCGCTTCGCGTAAACGGTACGTATGCGTCACGCGCCCGCAGCACGTATTTAACACGGGTCCGGCACATTGAGGGGTGTCGGCGAGGACGTCCGTTCGAACCGACACCCGTGTGGCACCAAGGACCTCCGGAGCGGCTCCCGGACCTCCATGGTCGCCCGGGCGCGAGCGCCGGTCCTCACCCGGCCCCGTGTCCCTCGCGGGGACCGCCGCCGTCCCGCCCCCGGCCCCGGCCGGGGTGCGGCGGTCCCCGCGCCACTCCCCGGCCGGCCGCCGTCAGCCGTGCCCACGCTCATCCCCCCGGTTCTCGGCCTCCCGGCTCTCAGCCGCAGCCCTCAGCCCCCCGGCCGGTTCACGACCAGTCGTCGTCGGGCTTGCGGAAGCGCTGCCGGAACCACGGCAGGTACCCCGCCGCGTTGACGACATTGACGCCGACGACGCCGGCCCACGCCACGAGCAGCCCGGCCAGGCCCGCGTTGACCGCGCCGATGGCGGACAGCGGGATGGCGAGCACGAGCGAGACGGTCGCGAAGCCGAACCGCTCGCCGAAGCTGTCCATGCCGGGGCCGTCGCCGGGCCGCTGCTGCGGGCCTCGGGCCGTCGACATCTGCTGTTCGGCCAGCCGGCGGCGCACCCGCTTGTCGACCGCTCCGTCGAGTTTCTGCTCGACCTTCTCCAAGAACGAGTCGACCAGCTCCGACTCGTACTCGTCGCCCAGTTCCTTGCGGGTCTGCAAGGTGGCGTCGAGTTCCTTCTTCAGCTCTGGGTCGCGGGCCGTCATACCGGTAACGATACGGTCGGCGAAGCCCCGTGAAAGTGGGGCTAACCCCCGTATTCACGGTGGGGCCGCCCAGGCCCCGTGGAAGGAGCAGCCGTGCACGACTCCGCCCCTTTGCTCGCCTCGCTGACGGACCTCGACGCCCCCGACCGCCCCGACGCGCTGACCGTCGCGGACCGCGCCTGCTCCCGCGCGGACCTGCTGGGCGCGGGCGGCGCGGTGGCCGCGCGGATCGCGGGCGCGAAGTCCGTGGCCGTACGGGCCGACGCCACGCTGGAGACGGTGGCCGCCGTGGTCGGCGGCCTGCTGGCCGGGGTGCCCGTGGTGCCGCTGCCGCCGGACTCGGGCCCCGCCGAGCGGGACCACATGCTGCGCGACTCGGGCGCGGAACTGGTGCTCGGGGCGGGCGAGGAGCTGACCGTGGACCTGGGCGAGCGGGGCGACTACCGCGGCGCCGGGCCGTCCGAGGGGACGGCCGCGTTCATCCTCTACACCTCGGGCACCACCGGCGCACCCAAGGGCGCGCTCATCGGGCACCGCGCCGTCGCCGCCGGGCTCGACGGGCTCGCCGACGCCTGGCGGTGGAGCGCCGAGGACACGCTCGTACACGGCCTCCCGCTCTTCCATGTGCACGGGCTGATCCTCGGTGTGCTCGGGGCGCTGCGCACCGGCTGCCGCCTCGTCCACACGGGCCGCCCGACCCCGCAGGCGTACGCGGCGGCGGGCGGCAGCCTGTACTTCGGGGTGCCCACGGTCTGGGGCCGGGTCGCCCGCGACCACGCCGCCGCGCGGGCGCTCGCCGGGGCCCGGCTGCTGGTGTCGGGGAGCGCGGCGCTGCCCGCCCCCGTCTTCCGCGACCTCGAAGCGCTCACCGGGCAGCGGCCCGTGGAGCGGTACGGCATGACGGAGACGCTGATCACCGTGGCCGCCCGCGCCGACGGCGAGCGTCGGCCGGGCTACGTGGGCACGCCGATCACGGGCGTACGGACCCGGATCGCCGCCGAGCCGGGCGCGGAGATCGGTGAACTGGAGATCAGCGGCCCGACCCTCTTCGACGGCTACCTCGGCCGCCCCGAGGCCACGGCCGCCGCCTTCACGGCCGACGGCTGGTTCCGTACGGGCGACATCGCGGCCATCGAGGCCGACGGCGCGCACCGCATCGTCGGCCGCGCCTCCACCGACCTGATCAAGTCGGGCGGCTACCGGATCGGCGCGGGCGAGGTGGAGAACGCCCTGCTCGACCACCCGGCGGTGCGCGAGGCGGCCGTCGTCGGCGTCCCGCACGAGGACCTCGGGCAGGAGATCGTCGCCTACGTGGTCGCCGACGGCATCGGCGACCACGAACTGATCGACTTCGTCGCCGCCCGCCTCTCGGCCCACAAGCGCCCGCGCCGCGTCCGCTTCATCGACGAACTGCCGAGGAACGCGATGGGGAAGCCGCAGAAGAAACTGCTGCCTCCGGCGTAGCGGTTTCCGTCGGCGGCGCGGTTTCGTCGTCGCGCCGGCCGCCGCGCGCCAGCAGCCAGTACAGGGCGGCCGGGACGATCAGGCCCACGATCCAGGAGATGTCCGCGCCGCCGAGCGGGCCGACCAGCGGGCCCGTGTAGAAGGACGTGGCGAGGAAGGGGAACTGGGCCAGGACCCCGACCGCGTACGCGATGAGGGCGGGCGCGCGCCAGGCGCCGTACCGGCCGGCGGGGTCGCTGAGTGCCGGGATGTCGTAGCGCTCCTTGGAGATCAGGTAGAAGTCGACCAGGTTGACGGCGCTCCAGGGCGTGAAGAAGGTCAGCAGGAAGAGCAGGAAGTCCTTGAAGGAGGACAGGAAGCTGTCCTTGCCGAGCAGCGCGACCGCCGTGCCCGCGACCATGATCCCGGCGATGTACGCGGCGCGGGCGCGCGGCGTGATCGTGCGCTGCTCGCGGAAGCCGCCGATGCTGGTGACCATCGACATGAAGCCGCCGTAGGTGTTGAGCACGTTGATGGTGAGCTTGCCGAAGGCGATGACGAAGTACAGGGCCGAGGTGACGAGCGCCGCGTCGCCGCCCAGGTCGACGATGTAGCCGACCTCGTGCCCGACGAACGCGCCGCCCGCGGCGGCCGCCGCCAGCGCCCCGAAGGTCATCGACCACTGCGCGCCGAGCACGGAGCCGCCGAGCGTCCACCAGAAGGTGGCCCGGCCGGAGGTGGAGCGCGGCAGGTAGCGGGAGTAGTCGGCGACGTACGGGCCGAACGCGAGCTGCCAGGACGCGGCGAGGGAGATCGCGAGCAGGAAGACGGGCAGGCCGAAGGAGTGGTCGTGCAGCAGGGTGCCGAGGTCGGACCGCTGGAGGAGGCGTGCGCCGAGGTAGAGGAAGGCGACGGCGCAGACGAGGGAGGCGACGCGGCCGAGCGCGTGGATGAGGCGGTAGCCGACGGCCGCCGTGACGCCCGTGACGAGTGCGAAGATCACGATGCCCGCGGTGTCGCCGAGGTGCGTCAGCTCGCCGACCGCCTGGCCGGCGAGGACCGTGCCGCTGGCGAAGAAGCCGATGTACATCAGGATGACCAGGAGCAGCGGCACGACGGCGCCGCGCACCCCGAACTGGGCACGGGAGGAGATCATTTGGGGCAGCCCGAGCTTGGGGCCCTGCGCGGAGTGCAGCGCCATGACGGCGCCGCCGAGCAGATTGCCGAGCAGCAGTCCGACCAGCGCCCAGAGCGCGGTCGCGCCGAAGACGACGGCGAGGGCGCCGGTGACGACGGCGGTGATCTGGAGGTTGGCGCCGAGCCAGAGGGTGAACTGGCTGAAGGCGGTGCCATGGCGTTCGTCGTCCGGGACGACGTCGATGGAGCGGCGTTCGATGGCCAATATCCCGTGCCTCCCTATGGCGGTGCGTTCGGGCGGGGCCCGGGGCTGCATATAGTCATGCACAGTCATAGGTGAGTGAATAGAAGTCAATAGTCCGGCGGGAAACGCCAGGAGGACAGCATGCAGGGCAATGGCCGGGGCACAGCGGAAACCAGCAGCTCGGAAGGGGTTTCCGGGGCGGCCGCGCGGCTCCAGAAGCTCTTCGAGGGGCACCGGCTGACCCCCACCCAGCGCCGCATCGCGCACTGCATGGTGCGGCAGGCGGGCGACGCGCCGTTCTACTCCAGCGTCGAACTCGCCGAGCTGGCCGGCGTCAGCCAGCCCTCCGTCACCCGCTTCGCCGTCGCCCTCGGCTTCGACGGCTACCCGGCGCTGCGCCGGCACCTGCGCGAGGTCGCGCCCACCGAGCAGGGCGCGGACGACGGCTCGTACAACGAATACCAGCAGGCCGTCCACGCCGAGATCGACAACCTGCGCCACCTCGCGGCGCTCCTCGCCGACCCGGCCCCCGTCGCCGAGGCCGGCCGGCTCCTCGCCCGCTCCCGCCCGCTGCCGGTGCTCGGCCTGCGCGCCGCGTCCGCGCAGGCCGCCGGCTTCACGTACTTCGCCCGGAAGGTCCACCCGGACGTACGCCTCCTCGACGAGGGCGGCACCATGCTCGCGGACCGCGTCGACGCGGCCGTACGGGCCGGCGGCACCGCCCTGCTCTGCTTCGCGCTGCCGCGCCACCCGCGCGAGGTCGTCGAAGCCCTGGAGTACGCGCGCGGCGCCGGGCTGCGGGTCGTCACCGTCGCCGACAGCGCCTTCGCGCCCGTCGCCCACCACAGCGACCTCCTCCTCCCGGCCGCCGTCGGCACCGGCCTCGCCTTCGACACGGCGTGCGCGCCGATGCTGCTGGGGCGGGTGCTGCTGGAGGCGATGTGCGACGAACTCCCCGACGCGCAGGCCAGGCTGGAGGAGTTCGACGCGAGGGCGACGGAGCGGGGCCTGTTCGCGGAATAGCGGTTCGGGCTATTCGGCGCGGACCATCTCGGGGAAGCGCTTCGAGGCTCCGTCGAGGAGGTGGTCGTCCCGCCCGCGCAGCCAGCGGTCGAAGAAGGAGACGGTGTACGCGCGGACGGCCGCGACCGACCGCTCGGGCCGTACGGTCCCGATGTTCTTCGTGAGGACGTCCGCCGGGACCGCGCCCTGGCGGGCGAGCTGGGGGAGCAGCGCGGCGGCGTCCGTGTACGAGCCGTGCTGCCCGCCCGTCATCGTGAGGTTCGCGTGCCAGCCGCGGGAGTTCTTCCAGAACGCGTTCCAGGAGGGCTGCCGGTGGTAGTCCCCGGAGCCCTCCGCGTCCGTACCCATCAGCAGGAACGGCCGGTCCAGCCCGTCCCGCGCCACCGAACTCAGCTCGCTGCCCCGCCCCTTGGCGTCCGGGAAGTCCATCTGGCCGTCCATGTTGATCCCGGCCTTGATGCGCCGGTCGTCATGCATGGCCTGGGCGGCCGTGAAGCCGCCGGCGGACTGCCCTGCCATGCCGACGCGGCGCAGATCGAGGGAGCCGGCGAGGCCGCGGGGGAGCGAGCGCTCGTGGTGCAGGGCGCCGAGCCGGTCGAGGACGAAGCGGGTGTCGGCGACGCGGGTCTTCATGGACGTGCGCAGCAGGGCGCCGATGTCGAGGTCGGGCTGCTGGAGAAGGCCGGGGAAGACGGAGGCGGCGAGCTTCCCGCCGGGGAACTCGACCTCCGACGCCTCGTAGGTGTGGTCGACCGTCACGACGACGTAGCCGCGGGAGGCCAGCTCCTCCACGAGGCCGGTGTTCCAGGTCCGCGGGTCGCCGAGCCCCGCCGAGTACAGGACGACGGGCCGCTTGCCGCCGCGCGCCACGGGCGCGCCCTCGACGGCGTGCGTACCGGTGGCGCCCCAGTCCGTCGCGCCGACGGGCAGCCCGTGATTGAAGGACGCGGCCCCCTCCGCGGACCCGAAGTGCGCCGCCGCCTTCGGCTCCATGTACGGGACGGTCCCGTGCCGCGGCCGCCCGTGGCCGGCGGCGGCCGGATACCAGAAGCTGACCATCAACTCCCGCCGCTCCCCGGCCTTCCACGGGTCGGCCCGGCCGTGATCCGCCATCCGCAGCGAACTGGTCCCGACCCCGTACGGCCCGGTGGGCGCCAGCAGATCGGCATGCGCCGCCACCCGCTGAACCCGCGCGGCCGGGGCGCTCTCGCCCTGCGCGTGAACCGGCCCCGCCGCCCCCAACACCCCCACCGCCACCAGCCCGGCGACCCCCGCCACGACGCTGCGGCGCCCCGGCCGCCGAATGTCCCGCCCGCTGTCGTACGCCGACATAACGCTCTCCTCCCGTACCCACCCCGCCGCGAAACCGGCGGATCAGTGACCCCGACGCTATGGCGGGCCGGGGCCCCGGGGCGTCATACGACGGGGTCGAGGGGGAGGTGATACCGGGGTATGACATGGGGCCGCGTGGCGCGTATGGGTGAGCCCGGCGCAGCGGCCGGGGGCCGCGCCGCCCGGCCGCGTACGCTCGAAGCCATGACGGCCGCGGAGGACTACGAGCGCTTGCGCCACCTGCTGGACCGGCTCCCCGCCGACCGCGCCGCCCGCGCGCTCGCCCTGCTCAGATCCGACCCCGACCTCGCCCCGTACGTGGACGAGGCCGACGCCCTGCCCCCGGCCATCGACCGGCCCGGCTTCGCCGCCTTCATCGGCGTCGGCCGCTCCGGCCACTCCGACACGGCCCGCAGGCACCGAGAACTGATCCAGGAGTGGAGCGACGAGGACCGGTGAGGGAGCACCTGCTGGACACCGGCGTCCTCTAGGCGATCGCGGACGAAAGCGACGACGATCACCACAGGTGCGTCCGCTACGTGAGCGCGCTGCGCGGGCGCCTGCTCGTGCCGGCGCCGGTGGTGGCGGAGACCGGTTGGCTCATCGAGCGCCGGCTGGGCCCCGACGACGAGGCGGTCTTCATCGACCTCTTCGCCGTCGGCACCCTCGAAGTCGTCGACCTGGTCGGCGCCGACTACGTCCGCATCGCCGAACTCCTGCGGAAGTACGCGGACTTCCCGCTGGGAACGGTCGACGCCGCCGTCGTCGCCGTCGCAGAACGGCTGAAGCTGACCGAGGTGGCCACCCTCGACCGCCGCCATTTCTCCGCCGTGCGTCCCCATCACGTCACGGCGTTCACGCTCCTGCCGCAGTAGGGCCCGTCACCTCAGTTCGCTGAGGTCCGTCGCGTAGTCTCCGCCGCTTTCCGTGACGAGGTCGGGGAGGGACTGGGGGGCGCGTACGGGGGTGAAGCGGACGGTGTCGGGGGTGGTGGCGAAGCCGTAGATGCCGGGGCGGGGGAGGCTGTTGTAGGCGTAGTGGGTGGAGAAGTAGTAGGCGCCGGTGTCGAGGAGGGCGGCGTGGTCGCCGGCGTCCAGGCGGGGGAGGGTGCGGTTCTCGGCGATGAGGTCGCCGGCGAAGCAGCAGGGGCCGGCCACGTCCTGGGGGACGGGTTCGCCGGTCTTGGGGAGGCCCTTCTCGTCGAAGGCCGCCACCCGCAGGGGCCAGGACTGCGGGGCGTACACCGTGCGCATCGCGACCTGGGCGCCCGCGTGCGTGACGGCGATGGCCCGGCCCCCGGCCGACTTGGCGTACTCGACGCGGGCCAGGATCGTGCCGTGCTTCGCCAGCAGCGACCGGCCGAACTCCGTGACCAGCCCGTACCGCCCGTCGAACAGCCCCGGCACGGTCTCCGCCAGCAGCCGGGCGTACGCGCGGTACGTCGGATCGGCCACGTCGGAAGCGAAGTTCACCGGCAGCCCGCCGCCGATGTCGACCGTGTCGACCTGCTGCCGCCCCACCGCGCGGTTGATCTCCTCGGCCAGTTCGTACGTCTCGCGCACGCCGCGCGCCATCAGCTCCAGCGGCATGCCCTGCGACCCCACGTGCGCGTGCAGCCGCGTCAGCCAGGGGCGGTCGGCGAAGGCCCGTACGACCCACTCCCGCGCCCCCTCGTCGCGCAGCGCCACCCCGAACTTCGAGGTCTTCGTCGCCGTGCTCAGCGCCCCGATCGAACCCCCGCCGACCTGTGGATTCACCCGCAGACCCAGCGGCGACGCGGTCGGCGCGGAACGGGTCAGCCCGTCCAGGCGCGACAGCTCCTCCGGGTTGTCGGCGTTGACGGCGATGCCCAGCGCCAGCGCCTCGCGCAGTTCGGCCGGGGTCTTGGCGGGCGAGTCCAGGACCGTACGGGACGGCGGCACCCCGGCCGCGCGGGCCAGCGCCAGTTCGCCGGGGCTCGCCACCTCGCAGCCCAGCCCCTCCTCGGACAGCAGCCGCAACACCGGCACCAGCGACGCCGCCTTCGCCGCGAAGGCGTGCAGCACCGGCGTGCCGTCCGCGGCGACCTCCTCGAACGCCTCGCGCAGCGCCCTGGCGGAGGCCCGGATGCCCGCCACGTCCAACAGCCCGACGACCGGTTCGCCCGGCCCGATCAGCCCCTGCTCCACGGCGGCCCGCACCGCGGCGTCGCGGCGCGCGGCCGACCGTTCGGCTTCTGAGTTTCCTTGGCTCATCAACCCACTTCATCATCGAGCGGGCGCCGGGGCCACCGTTCTGTGGCCTGTTCCATACCCGGCTTTCACCCCCAGGCGGTGTTGACCTTCCACCGGAGCCGCAATAGCGTCACGGCGCCCCCTCGGCGGAACGGCGGTACGCCCGTGCGCGCTCTCCGGCTCCCCTTTTCCTCCCTCCGGGATGCTCCCTGGGGTGCCTCCCGGGTGTCCCCCTGGGCTGCCCCGCGGGACCGGGCTGCCCCGCGGGGGTCCCTCCGCGATGCCGCCGCCCTCCGCGATGCCGCCTTCTCCTGCGATGTCGCCGTCGTCGGCGCCGGCGTCATCGGCGCGGCCTGCGCCGAGGCGCTCACCCGGCGCGGCGCGCGCGTCACCGTCCTCGACCACGCGCCGATCGCCTCCGGCACCACCGCGCGCGGCGAGGGCAACCTCCTCGTCTCCGACAAGCCGCCCGGCCCCGAACTCGACCTGGCCCGTGCCTCCCTGGCCCGCTGGCCCCAGCTCCTCGCGGAACTCCGCGACGAACTGGGGCCGGAGCGCGCCGCGTGCGAGTACGAGCCCAAGGGCGGGCTCGTCGTCGCCACCGAGGAGGCCGGCGCGCGGGCGCTCGGCCCCTTCGCGGCGGCGCAGCGCGCGGCGGGCGTGCGTGCCGTGGGCCTCGCGGCCGGCGACGTCCCCGCGTACGAGCCGCTGGTGACGCGCGCGGTGCGCGCCGCCGTGTTCTACCCCGAGGACGCCCAGCTCCAGCCGGTACTGGCCGCCACCGCGCTGCTCGCCGCCGTACGGGCACGGGGCGGGGCCGTCCGTACGGGCGTCCGCGCCCTCGGCGTCGATTGCCGCGCCGACGGCTCGGTGTGCGCGCTGCGGACCTCCGCCGGGCCGCTGCCGTGCGGCGCGGTCGTCAACGCGTGCGGCCCGTGGGCGGGCGCGTTCGCGGCGGCCGCGGGCGCGCCGCTGCCGGTGCTGCCGCGGCGCGGTCTGATCCTGGTCACGGCGCCGCTGCCGCCGGGGACCGTGCGGCACAAGGTGTACGACGCCGATTACGTCGGCGCCGTCGGCAGCGGCGACGCCGCGCTCCAGACCTCCACGGTCGTCGAGGCGACCCGCGCCGGGACCGTCCTCATCGGCTCCAGCCGGCAGCGCGTCGGCTTCGACGAGACGGTGCCGACCGCCGTGCTCGGCGCCCTCGCGCGCAAGGCCGCCCGGCTCTTCCCGGCGCTGCGGGACGTGCCGGTGATGCGCGCGTACGGCGGCTTCCGCCCGTACACCCCCGACCATCTGCCCGTCATCGGCGAGGACCCCCGCCGCCGGGGCCTGTGGCACGCCGCCGGCCACGAGGGCGCCGGCATCGGCCTCGCCGCCGCCACGGGCGAACTCCTCGCCGAGCTGTACGCGGGCGAGAAACCCCACCTCGACCCGGAGCCGTTCCGGGTCGCCCGACCGGGCTTGGAGGCCGTCGCCGTATGACCGCGCAGCCGGCGAGGCGGATCGTGCGCCTGACCGTGGACGGCAGCCCCCAACTGGCCCTGCCGGGCCGGACCGTGGCCGCGGTGCTGCTGGCCATGGGCCGCGTCTCCTGGCGCACGACGCGGACCGCGACCCGCCCCCGCGGCCTCTTCTGCGGCATCGGCGTCTGCCACGACTGCCTGGTCGTCGTCAACGGCCTCCCCGACGTACGAGCCTGCCGCCGCGAGGTCGCCGACGGCGACCGAATCGAGACACAACGGGGGGCGGAACTCCCGGGCGGGGGCCGCCTGCCGGCGGAGGCGCCGGGGGCGGCGGGTGCGGGTGCTTTGAGCATGGAGCCGACGGCTCCGGAAAGGACCGGGGCCGAGTCGGCGGCTTCTGGCGGGGCCCGCCCGGATGCGCTGAGCGGCTTGTCCCCTGCGGGGGCCCGAGCGGGTGCCCAAGCGGGAGGCGGGGAACATCGCCCGGCGGAGGCTCCGGGGGCGGCCGGCCTTGACGTCCGGGCCGGGCGCAGCGGGCCGCCCGGCGTGGACGCCCGGTCCAGGAGCGCGCGGCCTCCCTCGGCGGCGGCTTCGGGGGCGGTCGGTCCCGAGGTGGAGGCTTCGGGCGCGACTCGCTCGAAGGCCGTGGGCGGGCTGCCCCGCCCTGGCGCCCAGGCCCGGTGCGGCGGGTCGTCCCGCGCGGACGCCCGGGACGGAAGCATGGGGCCGCCCTCGGCGGCGGCTTCGGGGGCGGCCGGTCCCGGGGACGCGGCTTCTGGCGCGGCTCGCTTGAAAGCCGTGGGTGGGCCGTCCCGCGTGGACGCTCGGTCTGGAAGCGCGGGGCCGCCCTCGGCGGAGGTGCCGGGTGCGGCTGGCCTCGAGGCGTCAGGCGGGCCGGCTCGTCCCGTCGGGTCCGCGGGGCACTTCCCGTCCGGCCCCCTGGTCGTAGTCGTCGGGGCCGGGCCCGCCGGGATGGCCGCGGCGTTGGCGGCGGCTGAGGGCGGGGTGCGGGTGGTGCTCGTCGATGGGGGCGGGCGGGTCGGGGGGCAGTTTCATCGGCGGGCGCCCGTCGGATTCGCCTCGGGGGCGCGGGACCACCCGCTGGAGCGGGCGATCGCCGCGCACGCCCGTATCGAGTGCCTGGCCCGCGCCGACGTCTGGGCCGTTGAGCCGGGCCCCGGCCGCCGCCACCACCTCGTCCACGTCCAGCAGGGCCCCGCCGACGGGACCGGACGCCGGGCCCGTACGCTCGCCGCCGACGCGCTCATCCTGTGCACGGGCGCGTACGACCGGGCGCTGCCGTTTCCCGGCTGGGAACTGCCCGGCGTGGTGACGGCGGGCGCGGCCCAGGCGCTCGCGAAGGGGCAGCGGGCCGCGATCGGCCGGCGGGTGGTGGTGGCGGGGACGGGGCCGTTCCTGCTGCCCGTGGCCACGTCCCTGCTCACCGTCGGCGCGCGCGTCCTCGGCGTGTACGAGGCGGGCTCCCCGGCCCGCTGGTTACGGCACCCGGTCGCCGCCGCCCGCGCCGGCGGCCGCGCCAAGGCGGCGGAGCTCTCCGCCTACGCCGCCGAACTCGCCCGCCACCGCGTCCCCTACCGCCCGCGCGCGGCCGTCGTCGCCGCCCACGGCCATGGCCGCGTCGAGGCCGTCACCGTCGCCCGCCTCGACGCCGGGTGGCGGATCAGGCCCGGCAGCGAGCGCCGCCTCGAAGGCGTCGACGCCGTGTGCGTCGGCTACGGCTTCACCCCCCAACTCGAACTCGCCCTCTCCGCCGGCTGCGCCCTCCGCGACGGCCACGTCGCCGTCGACGCCCACCAGGCCACCTCCGTGCCGGGCGTCTACGCCGCCGGAGAACTCACCGGCATCGGCGGAGCCGAAGCGGCCGCCGCCGAGGGCGAACTGGCGGGCGCGGCCGCCGCGTTGACCCTGACGGTCGGCGGACCGGCTACGGCCGCCCCCGCACCTGCGGCCGCCGCCGGGCCCGAGCCGCCCGCCCTTGGCGCGACGCCTGCCGCTGCCGGCCCCGGGCTGCGGCCCGAGGCCGCGTCGCCGCCGGCCGTTCGGTCGGCGGTGCCGGGGCGGGCTGATGCCACTGCCGTGGCCCCGGCCGTCCCCGGCCGTACGGTGTCGCAGCAGCCCGACGGCGCTGTCGATACCTCGTATCCCGCGGGTTCCGCGGTGCCGGAGCGGTCCGACCCTGCTGCCGTGACGCCGCCCGTCACGCCGGAGCGGCCTGGCGTCGCCGGCATGCCCCTGTCCGCCACAGGACCCGTGGTTCCGGGGTGGCGTGAAGGTGCTGCCGCCACGGGGCCCGCGACGCCGGAGCGGCCTGACGCCGCTGCCGTGCCCCGGCGCGCGACGGGGCCTACGCCCCCCGAGCGGTCCGATCCCGCTGCCGCGGCCCCGACCGCCACGGCCTGGCGGGCCGGCGCCCCGCACGTGACGACGGAGGACGGCGCCTCGTCGGCCGCAGGTGCTGCGACGGCTAAGCCGCCCCACGACGGCTCTTTGACCTCCGCGTCACCCACCGGCACCCCCGCCTCCATCACGGCCTCGGCCGCCCTGGCGGCCCTCGTCGCTCGCGTCCGTGCCACCAGGCGCTTCGCCGCGCTGCTCGCCGACGCCCACCCCGTCCGTGACGGCTGGCGGTCGTGGCTGGCGGAGGACACCGTGGTGTGCCGCTGTGAGGAAGTGACGTACGGGCAGGTGCGGGAGGCCGTGGTCGGCAGGGGGGCGGAGGGGATGCGGGCGCTCAAGTTGACCTGTCGGGTCGGGCTCGGGGCCTGTCAGGGGCGGGTGTGCGGGCGCAATGTGGCCGAGCTCGCGGGCGCGCTCCTGGGCGGGCCCGGCGCGCCGCCCGGGCTCGCCGATCCCCACGCCGCCGACCGCCGCCCCATCGCTCAGCCCGTCCGCCTGGGCGACCTGGCGGCGTTCCATGAGGAGACCGACCCAACCGCCCCGCCCCGCCGCCGAAAGGGAAGCGTCATGCCGAGATCCACCGCACCCAGCGCACCCACCGCACCACCCACCAACCTCACCGGCCTCATCGTCGCCACCGCCCTCCCGTACGCCGACGACCCCACCGCCCCCGCCGGGCTGCGGCCCGATCTCGACCGGTACGCCGAGCACTGTCGCTGGCTCGTCGCCAACGGAGTGCACGGCGTCGGCCCGAACGGCTCCCTCGGCGAGTACTCCTCCCTCACCGACGCCGAGCGGCGCGCTGTCGCCCGTACGGCCGTCGAAGCCGTCGGCGGCGACGCGCTCGTCGTCGTCGGCGTGCACGGGCCCGGGGCCCACCAGGCGCGCGCCTGGGCGGAGGCGGCGGCCGAGGACGGGGCGGACGGGGTGCTCTGCCTGCCGCCGACGCTCTACCGGGCCAACACGGCCGAGATCGTGCACCACTTCACCGAGGTCGCCCGGGCCGGCCTGCCCGTCATGGTCTACAACAACCCCCTCGACACCAAGGTCGACCTGACCCCCGAGATCCTTCGCGAACTGGCGGCGATCGACGGCGTCGTCGCCGTGAAGGAGTTCTCCGGCGACGTCCGCCGCATCCTGCACATCAAGGAGCAGGCCCCCGGCCTCGCGCCCGTCGCCGGGGCCGACGACCTCGTGCTCGAAGCGCTCCTGATGGGGGCCACCGGCTGGTTCGCCGGGTTCCCGAACGTCTTTCCCGCCGCCTCCGTCCGCCTCTACGAACTCGCCCTCGCCGGCCGTCTCGCCGAGGCGAGAGCCCTGTACGAGCCGCTGGTCGCGGCCTTTCGGTGGGACTCGCGGACCGAGTTCGTCCAGGCGATCAAGCACGGCATGGACCTCGTCGGCCGCCCCGGCGGCCCCTGCCGCCCGCCGCGCGGGCCCCTCCCGCCCGACCGGCTGGCCCAGCTCGACGCCGACATGAAGCGGGCCCTCCAAGCCATCGAGGCCCTTCAAGTCGGCGAGGCTGCCCCAGCCGGCGAGGCCGTCCAAGCCACCGTGGCCGTTCAAGCCGTTCAAACCATCGAAGGCGTCCAAGCCGCCCAAGCCACCGAGGCCGCCGAAGGTCGCCCCGGCTCCCGGGGCGGTCGCTGATGCGCGCCGCCCGCTACTTCAGCGCCGTCGACTCGCACACCGAGGGCATGCCCACCCGCGTCATCACCGGCGGCGTCGGCACCGTACCCGGCGCCACCATGGCCGACCGCCGCGCCCACTTCGTCGAACACCTCGACCACATCCGCCGTCTGCTGGTCAACGAGCCCCGCGGCCACTCCGCCATGAGCGGCGCCATCCTCCAGCCGCCCACCCGGCCCGACGCCGACTGGGGCGTGATCTACATCGAGGTGTCCGGCTGCCTGCCGATGTGCGGCCACGGCACGATCGGGGTGGCGACGGTCCTCGTCGAGACCGGGATGGTGGAGGTCACCGAGCCCACCACCACCGTCCGCCTCGACACCCCCGCCGGGCTCGTGGAGGCCCGCGTCGCCGTCCGCGACGGCCGCGCCGAGCACGTCACCATCCACAACGTGCCCTCCTTCGCCGTCGCCCTCGACGCCCGCGTGGACGTGCCGGGCCTCGGGGAGGTCCGCTACGACCTCGCGTACGGCGGCAACTTCTACGCCATCACCCCGCTCGACGCCCTCGGCCTGCCCTTCTCGTCGGCGCGCGGCGGCGACATCCTGGCCGCCGGGCTCGCCGTCATGGAGGCGATCAACAAGCACGACCGGCCCGTGCACCCCACCGATCCGGCGATCTCCGGCTGCCGGCACGTCCAGTTCACCGTCCCCGGCCGGGACGGCTCCCACTCGCGCAACGCGATGGCCATCCACCCCGGCTGGTTCGACCGTTCGCCGTGCGGTACGGGCACCAGCGCCCGGATGGCCCAACTCCACGCGCGCGGCGAACTGCCCCTGCACCAGGACTTCGTCAACGAATCGCTCATCGGCACCCGGTTCACCGGCCGCCTCACCGGGACCACGCGGGTCGGCGACCGTACGGCCGTACTCCCGACCGTCACCGGCCGCGCCTGGATCACCGGCATGGGCCAGTACCTGCTGGACCCGACCGACCCGTTCCCCAGCGGGTTCACTCTCTGAGCGTCCGTAGCGGCCCTGGCCGCGTTGTCCCGGGCCGTGCCTCGTCGTGCCTCGCCGTCCCCACCTGTTGACTAGCGTTATTCAGTCTGGAAAAGATGTGAATAGCTCGATCCATGCGACGTCAGGGAGGCACGGCCCATGTCAGGACCACGACCCGTACGGGCACCGCGCGGCACGGAGATCAGCGCCCTGGGCTGGCAGCAGGAAGCCGCCCTGCGGATGCTCCAGAACAACCTCGACCCGGAGGTCGCCGAGCACCCCGACCAGCTCGTGGTCTATGGCGGCACCGGCAAGGCCGCCCGCGACTGGCGCTCCTTCGACGCCATGGTGCGCACGCTGAAGACCCTCAAGCAGGACGAGACGATGCTCGTCCAGTCCGGCCGCCCCGTCGGCGTCATGCAGACGCACGAATGGGCGCCGCGCGTACTCCTGGCCAACTCCAACCTGGTGGGCGACTGGGCCAACTGGGAGGAGTTCCGGCGGCTGGAGGCCCTCGGCCTCACCATGTACGGGCAGATGACCGCCGGGTCCTGGATCTACATCGGCACCCAGGGCATCCTCCAGGGCACGTACGAGACCTTCGCGGCCGTCGCCGCCAGGAAGTTCGGCGGCAGCCTCGCCGGCACGATCACCCTGACCGCCGGGCTCGGCGGCATGGGCGGCGCCCAGCCGCTCGCCGTCACCATGAACGACGGCGTCGCGATCTGTATCGACTGCGACCCGCGCGCCATCGAGCGCCGCATCGACCACCGCTACCTCGACGTACGCGCCGACTCCCTGGAGCACGCGCTCCAACTCGCCACCGAGGCCCGCGACGCCCGCCGCCCGCTCTCCATCGGGCTGCTCGGCAACGCCGCCGAGCTGCTGCCGCGGATGCTCGCCGAGGGCGCGCCGATCGACATCGTCACCGACCAGACCAGCGCCCACGACCCGCTCGCCTACCTCCCGCTCGGCATCGACTTCGACGAGATGGCGACCTACGCGGCCGAGAAGCCCGCCGACTTCACCCAGCGGGCCCGCGAGTCGATGGCCCGGCACGTCGAGGCCATGGTCGGCTTCATGGACGCGGGCGCCGAGGTCTTCGACTACGGCAACTCGATCCGCGGCGAGGCGCAGCTCGCCGGGTACGGGCGCGCGTTCGCGTTCCCCGGCTTCGTACCCGCCTACATCCGGCCGCTTTTCGCCGAGGGCAAGGGCCCGTTCCGCTGGGCCGCGCTGTCCGGCGAGGCGTCCGACATCCACAAGACGGACCAGGCGATCCTCGACCTCTTCCCGGAGAACGAGTCCCTCGCCCGCTGGATCAGGCTCGCGGGGGAGCGCGTCCACTTCCAGGGCCTCCCCGCCCGCATCTGCTGGCTCGGCTACGGCGAGCGCGACAAGGCCGGCGAGCGCTTCAACGACATGGTGGCCTCCGGGGAGCTCCAGGCCCCCCTCGCCATCGGCCGCGACCACCTCGACTGCGGCTCGGTCGCCTCCCCGTACCGCGAGACCGAGGCCATGCTCGACGGCTCGGACGCGATCGCGGACTGGCCGCTGCTCAACGCCATGGTCAACGTCGCCTCGGGCGCCTCCTGGGTCTCCCTCCACCACGGCGGCGGCGTCGGCATGGGCCGCTCCATCCACGCCGGCCAGGTCTCGGTCGCCGACGGCACGAAACTCGCCGGCGAGAAGATCCGCCGGGTACTGACCAACGATCCCGGCATGGGCGTCATCCGGCACGTGGACGCCGGGTACGACATCGCGGAGTCGGTGGCGGCCGAGAAGGGCGTACGCATCCCGATGCGCGAGGGTGACGGCGCGTGACTTCTTCCCCTCACCCGCCCCTTCCCGAGACCGGGGCTGCGCCCCTGGACCCCCATCGGCCTGCGGCCTCGTCCTCAAACGCCGGACGGGCTGAACACGGGGCACAGCCCTCCTTCCAGGAGATGTGGCGCGACCTGGCCCCCCTCGGCCGCCACGCGGCCACCGGCGGGTATCGCCGCCACGCCTGGACCCCGGCCGACGCCGACTGCCGCGCCTGGTTCGCGGCGCAGGCGGAGTCCCGCGGCCTGGCGTACGAGCTGGACCGCAACGGCAACCAGTGGGCGTGGCTCGGCGACCCGGCGGCGGGCGACGCCGTCGTCACCGGCTCGCACCTGGACTCCGTCCCGGACGGCGGCGCCTTCGACGGGCCGCTCGGCGTCGTCTCCTCGTTCGCCGCGCTCGACGAACTCCGCCGGAGGGGAGCGGAGTTCGGCAAGCCGCTGGCCGTCGTCAACTTCGGCGACGAGGAGGGCGCCCGGTTCGGGCTCGCCTGCGTCGGCTCCCGGCTGAGCGCCGGACAGCTCACCGCCGAGCAGGCACGCGAGCTGCGCGACGCGGACGGCGTCTCGCTGCCGGAGGCGATGGAGCGCGCCGGGTACGACCCCGGGGCCATCGGCCCCGATCCCGAGCGGCTGGGGCGGATCGGCGCGTTCGTGGAGCTCCACGTCGAGCAGGGCCGGGCGCTGGACCTCTCCGGCGACGCGGTGGGCATCGCCTCCGCGATCTGGCCGCACGGCCGCTGGCGGTTCGACTTCCGGGGCGAGGCCAACCACGCGGGCACCACCCGCCTCGAAGACCGCCGCGACCCGATGCTGACCTACGCCAACACGGTGCTCGCCGCCCGTAAGAAGGCCCGGCTCGCCGGGGCGCTCGCCACCTTCGGCAAGGTCGCCGTCGAGCCCAACGGCGTCAACGCCATCCCCTCCCTCGTCCGCGGCTGGCTCGACTCGCGCGCCGCCGACCAGGAGACCCTGGACCGCGTCGTCGCCGAGATCGAGCAGGCCGCCGCCGAGCGCGGCGCGCGCGACGGCGTGGACGTCTCGGTGGTCCGGGAGTCCTTCACCCCGGTCATCGAGTTCGGCCACGCCCTCCGCGACGAGCTGTCCGCGCTTCTCGGCGGCAAGGCCCCCGTCCTCGCCACGGGCGCCGGACACGACGCGGGCATTTTGTCCGGTACGGTCCCCACCGCCATGCTGTTCGTACGGAACCCCACCGGCGTCTCGCACTCACCGGACGAAACCGCCGCCGAGGACGACTGCCTGGCCGGGGTGGCCGCACTCGCCGACGTACTGGAGGGCCTCGCGTGCAGGTGACGTACTGGGCGGAACACGCCTGGCTGGAGACCCACGTCGAACCGGGCGTGACCATTGAGACCGCGGACGGCCGCGTCACGGCCGTGCGGAAGGGGGCCGACACCCCGCCGCCGGGCGCGGTCGTGCTGCGCGGCCTCACCCTCCCCGGCCTGGCCAACGCCCACAGCCACGCCTTCCACCGCGCCCTGCGCGCCACGGTCCAGGTGGGCTCCGGCACGTTCTGGACCTGGCGCGAGACCATGTACCAGACGGCCGCCCGGCTCACCCCGGACACGTACTTCGACCTCGCGCGCGCCGTCTACGCCGAGATGGCGCTCGCCGGGATCAGTTGCGTCGGCGAGTTCCACTACCTGCACCACGCGCCCGGCGGCGCCCGCTACGACGAGCCCAACGCGATGGGCGAAGCGCTGATCGCCGCCGCCGCCGAGGCCGGCATCCGCATCACCCTCCTCGACACCGCCTACCTCTCGTCCGGCTTCGGCGAACCGCCCAACCGCCACCAACTGCGCTTCAGCGACGGCACCGCCGACGCCTGGGCCGAGCGCGCCGCCGCCCTCAAGGCCCCCGCCCACGCCCGGATCGGCGCGGCCATCCACTCCGTACGAGCCGTGCCCGCCGCCGAGCTGCGCACCGTCGCCGACTGGGCGGCCGAGCGCTCCGCGCCGCTGCACGTCCACCTCTCCGAGCAGACCGCCGAGAACGACGCGTGCGCGCGGGCCCACGGCACCACCCCCGCCCGGCTCCTCGCGGACCACGGCGCGCTCGGCCCCCGTACCACCGCCGTGCACGCCACCCACCTGACCGACGAGGACATCGCCCTCCTCGGCTCCACCCGCACCGGCACCTGCATGTGCCCCACGACCGAACGCGATCTCGCCGACGGCATCGGCCCCGCCACCCGCCTCCAGCGGGCCGGCTCGGCACTGTCGCTGGGCAGCGACAGCCACGCCGTGATCGACATGTTCGAAGAGGCCCGCGCCATGGAGCTGGACGAGCGGCTGCGCACCCGCGCCCGCGGCCACTGGACGGCCGCCGCGCTGCTCCGCGCCGCCACCGCGGACGGGCACGCGGCCCTCGGCTGGCCCGACGCGGGCGAGATCGCGGTCGGATCGCTCGCCGACCTCGTGACCGTCGCCCTGGACACCGTCCGCACGGCGGGCCCGCTGCCCCGGCTCGGCGCGGAGACCGCGGTGTTCGCCGCGACCGCCGCCGACGTCCGCCATACGGTCGTGGGCGGGCGGCATGTCGTACGGGACGGGCAGCACACCAGCGTCCCGGACGTCCCCGCGGCCCTCGCGGAGGCCGTGGCGGCGCTGCGCTGAGACCCCCATGGGGCCCGGGAGCCGAGGAGCCGGGGAGTCGAGGAGCCGAGGAGCCAGGCGGTCCCGAAGGCCTGAAGTCCCGAAGCCCCGAAGCCGAGCGGCCGCGAAGCCCGAAGCCCCGAAGCCGAGCGGCCGCGAAGCCCCAAGCCCCGAAGCCGAGCGGCCGCGAAGCCCCCAAGCCCCAAGCCCCGAAGTCCAGGCGCCACGGAGAGGAACCATGACAACCCCCGCGTCCACCCTCATCACCGGCATCGCCGCGCTGGTCACCAACGACCCCGCCCTCGGCCGGGGGCCGCTCGGGCTGATCGAGGAGGCCGCCGTCGTCATCGCGGACGGCCGCTTCGCCTGGGTCGGCCGCGCCGCCGACGCGCCCGCCGCCGACGCCGTCCACGACGCGGGCGGCCGCGCCGCGCTGCCCGGCTTCGTGGACTCGCACTCCCACCTGGTCTTCGCCGGGGACCGGACGGCCGAGTTCAACGCCCGGATGTCGGGCCGGAGTTACAGCGCCGGCGGCATCCGCACCACCGTCGCCGCCACCCGCGCCGCCACCGACGAGGAGCTGGCGGCGGGGCTGGCGCGCTATCTGCGCGAGGCGCTGCGGCAGGGCACCACGACGATGGAGACCAAGTCCGGCTACGGCCTGAACACCGAGGACGAGGCCCGCGCGGTGCGCATCGCCGCCGCCCACACCGACGAGGTCACCTTCCTGGGCGCGCACATCGTCTCCCCGGACTACGCGGACGACCCGGCCGGGTACGTGGACCTGGTCACCGGGCCGATGCTGGACGCCTGCGCCCCGTACGCCCGCTGGATCGACGTCTTCTGCGAGCAGGGCGCCTTCGACGCCGACCAGTCCCGCGCGATCCTCACCGCGGGCCGGGACAAGGGGCTGGGCGTACGCGTCCACGCCAACCAGCTCCACCACGGGCCGGGCGTCCAGCTCGCCGTCGAGCTCGGCGCGGCCTCCGCCGACCACTGCACCCACCTCGACGCGGCCGACCTCGACGCGCTCGCGAACAGCGACACCGTCGCGACGCTGCTGCCGGGCGCGGAGTTCTCCACCCGCGCCGAGTGGCCCGACGCCCGCCGCATCCTCGACGCGGGCGCGACCGTGGCGCTGTCCACCGACTGCAACCCCGGCTCGTCGTTCACCAGCTCCATGCCGTTCTGCGTCGCGCTGGCCGTACGCGACATGGGCATGACCCCCGACGAGGCAGTCTGGTCGGCCACCGCGGGCGGGGCCCGCGCCCTGCGCCGCAGCGACGTGGGCGCCGTCACCCCCGGCGCGGTCGCCGACCTCGCCCTCCTCGACGCCCCGAGCCATGTCCACCTCGCCTACCGGCCGGGGGTCCCGCTGGTCTCCGCGGTGTGGCACAAGGGAGAGCAGGCAGGGTAGAGCACGAGGGAACGGGCGAGGCCCCGGCTCGACAGCGGTGGAGTCCGCTGGAGCCGGGGCCTCGAAGCCGTTTTCCAGGGGGATGCCGACCCCCTGCTCGCTCCTACTCGCTGCTACTCATCGATCATCAGACCCTTGCGGAGCTTGACGAGCGTGCGGGAGAGCAGCCGGGAGACGTGCATCTGGGAGATGTTCAGCTCCTCGCCGATCTCGGACTGCGTCATATTGGCGACGAACCGCAGGGAGAGGATCTTCCGGTCGCGCGGCGGCAGTTCGGCGATGAGGGGCTTGAGCGACTCGACGTACTCGATGCCTTCGAGCCCGTGGTCCTCGTAGCCGATCCGGTCGGCGAGCGCGCCCTCGGTGTCGTCCTCCTCGGGCTGGGCGTCCAGCGAGCTCGCGGTGTACGCGTTGCTCGCGGCCATGCCCTCGACGACCTCCTCGTTGGTGAGGGAGAGCCGCTCGGCCAGCTCGCCCACGGTGGGCGCGCGGTCGAGCTTCTGGGCCAGCTCGTCGCCGGCCTTGGCGAGGTCGAGCCGGAGCTCCTGGAGCCGCCGGGGCACCCGCACCGACCAACTGGTGTCGCGGAAGAACCGCTTGATCTCGCCGACGATCGTCGGCATCGCGAAGGTGGGGAACTCGACGCCGCGGCTGAGCTCGAACCGGTCGATGGCCTTGATCAGACCGATGGTGCCGACCTGGACGATGTCCTCCATCGGCTCGCTGCGGGAGCGGAACCGGGAGGCGGCGAACTTCACGAGCGCGAGGTTCAGCTCGACCAGGGTGTTGCGTACGTAAGCGTGCTCGTGGGTGCCCTCCTCCAGCGATTCGAGGCGTTCGAAGAGGGTCTTGGACAGGGCCCGCGCGTCCACCGGTCCGACCTCGTCGTACGGGGGGATCTCGGGGAGCTCGTCGAGCGGTACGTCGCTGAGGGCGTCGGCTGTGTCAGCGGTGCCCGCGGTGTCGGGGGCGGCCGTATCAGCGGTGCGGGCCGCGTCGGCGGGGCCGGCGGCCGGGGCGGCCGGCGCGGCGCGGAGCTCGGGCGGGGGTGTCGACGAGGCGGTCTCCCGAGGAAAATCGGTGCGCAGTTCGTCGAGCCGGGGTGACATGGTGTCCTCCATCATTCTCGGCATATGGCTGCCGAAGCCATGACCAGTTGCTGCGGTGTGCGGCGCCTCCAAAGCCGGCCGTGTTTGTCGTTCTTATTAGCCCTACCGGTCTTTACCTACCCATGGCAAGTGCGAGTTGTCCGTATTCGCCCGCAAATGACGGATCTTTGGCTACCGGACGCGGTTTTGAAGGCGTAGGCTTCCCCAAGCGCCAGGCAAGCAACCGAGAAGGGGTGCGCATGGACCGCGGGATGGTCGGCAGTGCAAGCAGGGGCCGGCTGCATGTCGGGGTTCGTCGGCATGGGGCCAGCGCGGTGCTGACCCCGGTGGGTGAGCTGGATCACCACACGGCCGAGCTGCTGCGCGAACCGCTGGAGAGCTGCGTGGACGAGGGGTGCTCGCGCCTTGTGGTCGACTGCTCGCGGCTGGAGTTCTGCGACTCCACCGGACTCAACGTGCTCCTCGGCGCCCGGCTCAAGGCCGAGGCGGCGGGCGGCGGGGTCCACCTCGCCGGGATGCTGCCGGTGGTCGCCAGGGTCTTCGAGATCACCGGCGCCGAGGCGGTCTTCACCGTCCACGAGACGCTCGAAGCCGCGCTCGCGGACTGAGCGCCACCACTTCCGTCTCTCTGTGCAACCTGGGCGTTACCCGTGTCACACGACCCGTATCGAAGAAGTGGGTGTTCTCACCGAGCGGACGGGCAGGAGAGACCTGAATCCGTTGAATGTGCCAGGTATCCGTCAGTCCTGTAATCGGTGAATCGGTGAGGTGAAGCGCTGATGAGCACCACCCGGCCGTCCCCGCCGGGCGACCGTGGTCCGGAGCCGGGCGGCGCCGCTTCGGCCGCGGCCCCGTCCCCGGCCGGGCAGGTCCGCCGACTCCACCTCATCGGAGCCAGCGGGGCGGTTCCGCGCGCCCGCGACTTCACGCGCGAGGCGCTGCACGACTGGGGCTGGCTGCCCGCCGCCACCGCCGACCAGCGGGCCGCCGCCGAAGACGTCCTGCTGGTCGTCTCCGAGCTGGTCACCAACGCCTGCCTGCACGCGGAGGGCCCCGAGGAACTCAGGGTGGCCTGCAGCGGCAAGGTGCTCCGCCTGGAAGTCGTCGACCTGGGCTCCGGCACCCCCGCCCCCCGCACCCCCCACCGCGCCGGCCGCCCCGGCGGCCACGGCATGTTCATCGTCCAGCGCCTCTGCCTCGACTGGGGCGTGGTCCGCAACCCCGACACCGCCGGCAAAACCGTCTGGGCGGAGCTCGCGGCCCCGTCCTGAACCCCGGCGCGGGCCCGAAGCGCTGTCCCGCGGGCCCGAGTGGCGTCGCGCGCCCGAGGCCCGGTGCCCGTTTCGCGTACGGCGCCGAGCCCTGGTTCCGCGTTCGCGCCCCGCTCCATGTCGTACCCGGTCAGCGGCCGTCCCGTGCCGCCTCTCCCCTACGTCCTCTCCCGCGCCCCCGTGGGCCCGTCGGGATCCGGCGTGTTCTTTGTCTTCCCTCTCCATGGTCCCCGGCGTACTGTCGGCGCCCGATCTGATGTGTCGTCAGTAACATTTTCCGGCGGCGCACGACGGGCGTTTGAGGAGTATTTGACGAGAGGGGAACCCGACGTGTCCCACACGAAACGCCACTCCGTCGGCCGGAGCGGTGCGCTCGCGGTCGCGGCGGCGCTGGCCGGCGGGACAGTTCTGCTGGCCGCCCCCGCGGCGCACGCCGACACGGTCGACGTCGACTACCAGTGCAAGACACCGATCGGAAACAAGGGCGCGGTGTCGCCGATCGACATCAAGAGCGTGGCGAGCGGCGGCTCGTACAAGCTCACCATGTCCTTCCAGAAGGGCGTCTCCTCCAGCCCCATCGAACTCGGCAAGGGCGCGATGAAGCCAAGTGCGCTGATCAAGCTCGGCGGGGCGGAGACCGGCACCGTGGCCGTCACGGGTCCGCCCAACGACGCGGCGATACCGGCCAACACCGCCATCAAGATCAGTGACCTGTCGGGCACGTACACGCCGAAGAAGAGCGGCAAGGTCACCTTCACCGCCTCCACCCTCACCATCAAGGCGATGGGCACGACCACCACCTGCACGCCGAACAACAACCCCAAGCCGTCGCTCACCCTCGACGTCAAGGGCGCGGGCGGCTCCACCGGCGGCTCGTCCGGCTCCGGCGCCACGGGCGGTTCCGGGGACACGGGCGGGTCGGGGGGTACGGGCTCCAGTTCCACAAGCGGGGCCGGCTCGACCGGCGGCGGCCAACTGCCGCAGACCGGGCCCTCCGACAACGCGGTCGCCTTCGGCACGCTCGGCGGCACCGTGCTGCTCGCCGGGGTCGCCGGCACGCTATGGCTGACGCGACGTCAGAAGGCGGTTCGATAACGGTCCTTCGCCGACCGGCTGGTCGCTGAACAGGTCGGCCGGCGGAGTCACGGAACGCCCGGACCCCCACCACCACCGGGACCACCGCGACACAACGAACATCGGTCACCCCCACCATCCGATACGACCCCGGCCGCATCCCCGGCTGCGGGCGGGACGGTGCGGGAAGCGGGGCGCGCAAGCCGCCCCAGCGCAGACGTCCCCCCCGTGCGCGCCATCGCGTACGAGCCGCAGGGAGCTCGCCCATGCCGTCCCGTACTCGCAGCGCCCTCGTCGCGGCCGCCACCGCCGTGGCGCTGCTGGGCGCGCCCGCCGCGGCGACGGCCGCCGCGCCCGACGCCTGGACCGCCGCGCCCACGCCCGGCGGCGGAAGCGGAGCGGGCGCGTCCGGCCGGCCGTACTTCTATCTGGAGGGCGCGCCCGGCACCGTACTCACCGACAAGATCTCCATCACCAACCCCGGCGCCCGACCCCGCACCGTGCGGCTGCGCGGCACGGACGCCGACGGGGCCGAGAGCAGGGGCGGGGCAGGCGACGCCGGGGCGTGGCTCTCGCTCGCCTCGAAGACCGTCGAGGTCCCGCCGCACACCCGCGCCGACGTGCCGTTCACCGTGACCGTCCCGGCCGACGCGGTGCCCGGCGACCACCCCGGCGCGATCGTCGTGAGCGGCGACGGGCGGCGGGCCGGGGTGCGGCTCGCGCTGCGCGTCAGCGGGCCGACGCTCGCCGCGCTCTCCGTGGAGGACGTGCGCGTCACCGGCCGGGGCGCCGCCGCGCGCATCCGCTACGCGCTCGTCAACCACGGCAATGTCACCCTCACGCCGCGCCTCGCGGTCAGCGCCGACGGGATGTTCGGCGAGGTCCTGCGCCGCCCCGCCCGCACGCTCCCCGTCGAACTGCGGCCGGGGCAGCGGGTGCGGCTCTCGGAGAAGTGGGCGGACGCGCCCGCCTTCGACTCCGTGCGGGTGAAGCTCACCGCCACCGCGGGCGGCGGCGCGCACGCCACGGCCACCGCCGCCTACCGCGCCCTGCCCTGGGGCGGGGCGGCCGCCCTCGCCGCCGGCCTGTGCCTGGCGGGAGCGGTCTGGTTCGCGCGCCGCCGGCGCAGACGCGCACCGCCACCGGCCGGGGGACCGGCCGCCGAAGAGACGGGGGAGCGAGAGGAATTGGCCGGTACGGGGTCAGGAGCGAGAACGTGATCGGCAGTACGCAGCGACGGGCGACGGGGCCGCGGCCCCCCGCCCCGCACCACCACCCCCCATCCCCCCACTCACCGTCCGGCCTCCGGGGCCGCCTCAAGGCCCTGGCCGTCCTCCTGACGGCGCTCGCGCTCGCCCTGCCGTCGGCGGCGGGGACCGCGAGCGGAGCGCCGGCCGCCGACGGGCCCGTCATCACCCTCGACCAGCGGGAGGCCGGCACGGGCGGCGCCATCACCGTCAGCGGCACCGGCTGGCGGCCGCACACCCTGCTGACCCTGCTCATCTGCGGACAGAAGATGATCGGCGGCACCAACGCCTGCGCCAACGCCGACGGCCGCGCCGTCACCACCGGCGCCGACGGCGCGTTCAAGGAGAAACTGGCGGTCAGCGAGCCGCCCAAGCCCTGCCCCTGCGTGGTGCACGCCGCGACCGTGACCGGCGAACCCGCCGCCGCGGACGCCGACTTCGGCGTCGCGGGCCACCCCGTCGCGCCGCTGCCCGCCCAGACCGGCGGCGAGCGGCTGAGCGTGCTCGGCGCACGGCTGCGGGGCTCCAGCGGGATACTCACCTGGTTCGGCGCGCCCCCGCAGCGCCAACTGGTCGTCACCGTCGCCAACTTGGGCTCGACCCCCGCCAAGGACCCCGTCTTCCAGGTCGGCACCTCGCACGGCGTCCTCGCGCCCTCCTGGGAGGAGCAGCAGTGGCGCGGCACGGTGGCGCCCGGCAAGAAGGAACGGGTCGAACTGCCGGTGGAGCTGTCGGCCGGCGCGTACGGCGACTACCTCGTCTCGCTCAAATACGGCGGCAAGACGCTGGTCGAGCAGCCCTGGGCGGTGGGGCGGCCGTGGGGCGTCACGCTCTTCTGGATCCTGCTGTGCCTGGTGATCCCGGCGGCGGTCTTCCGGATCGGCATGGCGATCGTCGACCGGCTGCGGCCGCGGCCCCCCACCGTCGGCACGCGCTCCGCCCGCCGCCGCGTCCCCGGCCTGCCCGCCCTGCCGCGCCCCGCCTTCGCCGCCGCACACCCGCGCCGCCCGGCCGCCGGACGGAGGAAGAACCGCGAGCGGGCGGGCGGGGCCGTACGGGACGAGCCCGGCTCGCTGCCCTGGTTCACCCCGGACACCCTGCCGGGCGCGCCGCCCCAGGCTTCCGCACCGCCTCAGACTTCCGCACCGCCCCGGACTTCCGCACCGCGTGATGAACGGCCGCGTGACGAACGGCCACGTGATGAACGGCCGAGAGACGCACGACCCAATAGCGAACGACCCAATAGCGAACGACCGAGTGACGAACATCCGACGACGAAGATGAAGGGGACTACGTGAGAACGCATCGGAGAGCGGGCGCGGCGGCTGTCGCGCTGCTGCTCGGCGGCGCGGGCGTGGGCTTGGGCTCGGGCACCGCGCAGGCCGCCGAGGTGTCGTACAAGACGGAGTGCCTGCCGCCGCCGATCTCCGGCCTGCCGCCGGTCCAGGGCACCACCAAGGTGGACATCAAGGCCCCGGCCACGGCGAAGGTCGGCGACGAGGTCGAGGTGGTCTGGAAGACGGTGGAGGCCGCCTCCAAGAACCCGAACATCCTCGATCTGAGCAAGGACACGGTCAAGCCGACCGGCAAGCTCACGCTCGGCGGCGCGCAGAGCGGCGAGGTCTCGATGGAGGGGCCGCGGCAGAACCCGCCGATCCCCAAGAACAGCCCGATGGTGCTGTCCGACATGAAGGGCAAGGTGAAGCTGACGAAGGCCGGTGATGTGACGCTGACGCCCGGCGCGTACAGCATCAACGTCAACAAGCCGATCTCCACCGACACCAAGTGCTCGGCGAAGGAGACGGTCAAACCCGGCGCGACCATCAAGGTCACCGACGGCAGTGGCACGAGCGGCGGTTCGAGCGGCAGCGGCGGTACGAGCACGAGCGGCGGCAGCGCGGCCGGCGGCACGACCTCCGGCGGCGGCACGGCCGGCACGAGCGGCGGCTCGTCCTCCTCCGGCGGCTCGTCCTCCTCCGGAGGCTCGTCGTCCTCGGGCGGCTCCTCCGGCGGTACGAGCAGCACGGGCGGCAGCTCCAGTGGCGGCTCCAGCGGCGGCGACTCCGGCGGCTCCTCGTTCACCGGCAAGGAAGTCAGCGTCGACTACCAGTGCAAGACGCCCATCGGCGACAAGAACGCCACCTCGCCGGTGCGGATCGACGCGAAGAAGAACGGCGGGAGCTACGACCTCACGGTCAAGTTCGGCAAGTCCGTCATGGACAGCCCGGCCGACATCCCCGCCGGCTCCGTGAAGCCCTCGATGGCCGTCAAGGTCGGCGGCGCGGACAAGGGGACCGTCAAGACCGAGGGCGCGGTGAACAAGGACCCGATCAAGACCGGTCAGCCCATCGCGATCCCCGACCTGAAGGGCGCGTACAAGCCCGGGGCGAGCGGGAAGGCCACGCTGACGCCGGGCGTGCTGACCGTCAACGCGCTGGGCACCACGACGACCTGCACCCCGGCGAAGGACCCGGGCGCCTCCCTCCAGCTCGACACCACCGCGCAGCAGGGCGGCGTCTCCGGCGGGAGCGGCAGCGGCGGCTCCAGCGGCGGTACGGGCGGTCACCCCGCCTCCGCGGGCGGCGCGGGCGCGGCGGCCTCCGGCGGCTCGGCCACGTCCGGCGGTCTCGCCGCGACCGGCGCGAGCGATCACGGCAGCCTGAAGGCCCTCGGCCTGATCGCCGGCTGCGCCGTGCTCCTCGGCGGCGCGGTCTTCACCTTCACCCCCTGGCGGCGGCTGCGGCGCCGCTGACCCCGAGCCCGGGCCCGTACGCGCGAGGGCGTCGTACGAGCAGAAGGGCCGTACGAGCAGCGGTCCCCGTTCGCGAGGACGAGCCCGTACGAACAGAGCGAGCCCGTACGAACAGGGCGTCCCGTACGCGAAAGGGCCCCGGACGCGGTAGGAGAACCGCGGCCGGGGCCCTGTCGTCAGGCGGGCGCCCATGGCGCCCATGGCGTCAGCGGACGTCGCCCAGGAGCGCGCTGACCTTCTTGCGGTTGAGGTAGATGGCCACACCGGCGAGGGCCGCCAGCGCCGCCTCCACCGCGATGACCGCGACCCCGGTGAGGTCCGCGCCCGCGGTGACGGCGAGGGTCACCACGCAGTCGCCCGCGGTGACCGCGAGGAACCACACGCCCAGCATCTGGCTGGCGTACTTCTGCGGCGCCAGCTTGGTGGTCACCGAGAGGCCGACGGGGGAGAGGCACATCTCGCCCATCGTCTGCACCATGTAGACGGTCAGCAGCCACATCGGGCTGGCCTTCGAGCCGTCCTGGGTCATCAGCATCGGGACGATGAAGATGACGTACGAGGCGCCGATCAGCACCATGGCCATGGCGAACTTGACCGTGGTGGTCGGCTCCTTGCCGCGGCGGTTCAGCGCCATCCACATCCAGGCGAAGAACGGCGCGAGCACCATCACCCAGGCCGAGTTCACCGACTGGAACCAGGAGGACGGGAAGCCGAGGCCGAGGACCTTGGAGGCGGTGTTCTTGTCGGCGAAGACGTTCAGCGTCGAGCCGGCCTGGTCGAAGATCATGAAGAACACGGCGGCGGCGACGAAGAACCAGATGTAACCGCTCATCTTGGTCTGTTCGAGCGCGGTCAGCTCCTTGTCCCGCTTGATGCGGAACAGCACGGCGATCGGGGTGAACAGGCCGATCAGCGCGATCGGGATCAGCGCCCAGTTGATCGTGAAGAGCCCGGCGGTGGCGACCACGGTGTAGAAGACGGCCGCGACGGCCACCCAGATCAGGCCCTTGCGGAGCCAGGCGTTGCGCTCCTCGCGCTCCAGCGGCGTCGGGACCTGGCTGCTGATCGGGTTCAGGTGGCGGGTGCCGATCAGGAACTGGATCAGGCCCAGCGCCATGCCGAGCGCGGCGACCGCGAAGCCCAGGTGCCAGTTGACGGTCTGGCCGACGGTGCCGACGGCGATCGGGGCGGCGACGCCGCCCACGTTGATGCCGATGTAGAAGATGGAGAAGCCGCTGTCACGGCGCGGGTCCTGCGGGCCGTCGTAGAGCTGGCCGACCATCGTGGAGATGTTGGCCTTCAGCAGGCCGGAGCCGACCGCGACGAGCACCATGCCGAGGAAGAACGTCGGCGCGCCGGGGATGGCGAGCACCAGGTGGCCGCAGACGATGACGCTGGCCGCGATCGCGACGGTCTTGCGCGGGCCCCAGACCCGGTCGCCGATCCAGCCGCCGGGCATCGCCAGCAGGTAGACCGTCGCCATGTAGACGGAGTAGATCGCGGACGCCGTGGCGAGCGACATCGCCAGGCCGCCGCCCTGACCGCCGGTCTTGGCATCCGGTCCACCGGAGATCAGGTAAAGGACGAGCAGTGCCCTCATGCCGTAGAAGCTGAAGCGCTCCCACATCTCGGTCATGAAGAGAGTGGCCAGGCCGCGGGGGTGGCCGAAGAAGGTCTTGCCGCCGGAAGCAGGGGTTCCCTGCTCGGCGGTGCCCTTCGTCAGGCTGGACGCCATGGTCGATCCTTGTGTGGTCGGGACGCGTGGCGGAGAACTCACACGCCCGGGTGGGGGTGGGCCGGTACCGGCGGCCGCACCGCCCATAACCCACGTCCGGGGGGACCGACACCCCGGGATCGAAGCATCGGCTGGGACAGCCGCACACCGGCATCCACGTCCGCCCGCGCGCGGGCGCGCGGGCGGACCATGGCCGACAGGTCATTCACTGTGAATCGGGGCTGGGGGTGCCAGCTCCGTGCACAACAGAGACCCCCGGCGTGTGTTAAGTGCCGAAGGTCCCCCCGTGGTGCTGCAGACGTCCCGTCACCATACGTCACACCCCGCCCGGATAAGAAAGGAGTTGAGACATGGATCACAGGAGATTCGGGAACTACCCGCCTATATTCGAAGGTTAAAGGCCAGTTGGGTGAGTGAACTCGCAGGGCGAGGCGCGGGCACCTCTGACGTGCGGCCGAGCGGACTACCATCACCCCATGACCCGAGTACTGCTCGCCGAGGATGACGCGTCCATCTCGGAGCCGCTCGCACGCGCGCTGCGCCGCGAGGGGTACGAGGTCGAGGTGCGCGAGGACGGTCCCACGGCGCTCGACGCCGGCCTCCAGGGAGGCGTGGACCTGCTCGTACTCGACCTCGGTCTCCCAGGCATGGACGGCCTGGAGGTCTGCCGACGATTGCGCACGGAGGGCCACGGCTTCCCCGTGCTGGTGCTCACCGCCCGCGCCGACGAGGTGGACACCGTGGTCGGCCTGGACGCCGGGGCCGACGACTACGTCACCAAGCCGTTCCGCCTCGCCGAACTGCTCGCCCGGGTACGGGCCCTGCTGCGGCGCGGCGCCGTCGAGTCCGCCCAGCAGCCGCCGGCCACGCACGGCGTGCGGATCGATGTCGAGTCGCACCGCGCCTGGATGGCCGACGAGGAACTCCAGCTCACCGCCAAGGAGTTCGACCTGCTGCGGGTGCTGGTCCGCGACGCCGGCCGGGTCGTCACCCGCGACCAGCTCATGCGCGAGGTCTGGGACACCACCTGGTGGTCGTCGACCAAGACGCTCGACATGCACATCTCCTGGCTCCGCAAGAAGCTCGGCGACGACGCCGCCAACCCGCGCTACATCGCCACGGTGCGCGGCGTCGGCTTCCGCTTCGAGAAGAGCTGACGCCGTGACCGGCGGCAGCCACCCGGAAGGGCGCAGACCGCCGGCCTCATGACCCCGGCGGGCGGGGGCCGGCGGCCGTACGGTCCGCGGCCCGCGGCACGGGTCGAGCGCGCCGCCGCGGCGCGTCCCGCGCGGGCGCCCCGCCCGGGGGCCCAGACTCGTACCACCCCGCCCCGGAGGGCACAGTGCGCCGCCGTCTGATCAATTCCACGCTCGCCGTGGTGCTCGTCGTGATCGCCGTCTTCGGCATCTCGCTCGTCATCGTGGAGACCCGCACGATCGAGAGCAGCGCGCAGGAAAGCGTGCAGTCCGAGGCCGTACGGCTGGTCAGCATCGTCGACAGCCGGCTCCTGGGCGGCGAACGGGTGGCCTCCGGCGTGCTGCGCGAGCAGATCACCCCGAACCGCTACGCCAAGATCGAGATCCCCGGCCGCGCCGCCATCGAGGTGGGCGAGCACCCGGCGGGCGAGGTCATCACCGCCACCCAGAAGGGCGAGCGCGGCGAGACCATCACGGTCGTGGAGTCCCGCACCACCGTCAGCCAGGAGATCGGCCGCACCCTGATGGTCATCCTCGGGGTGGCGCTGCTCGCCGTCGTCGCCGCCGTCTTCCTGGCCGTACGGCAGGCGAACCGGCTCGCGACCCCGCTCACCGACCTCGCCGAGACCGCCGAGCGGCTCGGCTCCGGCGACCCCCGGCCCCGCCACCGCCGCTACGGCGTCGCCGAGCTGGACCGGGTCGCCGACGTCCTCGACGCCAGCGCCGAACGGATCGCCCGGATGCTCACCGCCGAGCGCCGGCTCGCCGCCGACGCCTCGCACCAGCTCCGCACCCCCCTGACCGCGCTCTCCATGCGGCTGGAGGAGATCACGCTCACCGACGACCCCGAGACGGTCAAGGAGGAGGCGACGATCGCGCTGACGCAGGTGGAGCGGCTCACCGACGTCGTGCAGCGGCTGCTGACCAACTCGCGGGACCCGCAGTCCGGTTCGGCCGTCACCTTCGACCTCGACGAGGTCGTCAAGCAGCAGATCGAGGAGTGGCGGCCCGCCTCCCGCAGCGAGGGCCGCGCCATCGTCCGCTCCGGCAAGCAGGGGCTGCGGGCCGTCGGCACGCCGGGCGCGGTCTCGCAGGTGCTGGCCACCCTCATCGAGAACTCGCTCATGCACGGGGACGGCACGGTCGCGCTGCGCACCCGCGTCACCGGCAACCAGGCCGTCGTGGAGGTCTCCGACGAGGGCCGCGGGGTCCCGGCGGACCTCGGCTCGCGGGTCTTCGAGCGTACGGTCAGCGGCCGGAACTCGACGGGGCTCGGGCTCGCCGTCGCCCGCGACCTCGCCGAGGCGGACGGCGGACGGCTGGAACTGCTCCAGGGGTACCCGCCGGTCTTCGCGCTGTTCCTGAGCCGGGACGCGGACCAGGCGCGGGAGTCGCGGGAGCCCTGAGCCCCCCGGGAGGTGGGGCCGGCTACTTGTTGATGACCCGGACGTGGGTGCGCGGGTCCGTCAGGAACGATTCAGCGGTCTCCACCGCCTCGCGCGCGGGCAGCGCCTTGAACACCCAGGTCCGGTAGGACCAGAAGCGGAAGAGGGTGGCGATGCCGATGCCGAGGAACTTGAAGACGTTGCTCTGCAGCGGGCTGTCCCAGTGGAAGCCGTACGTCGCCGTGTAGAGCGTGCCGTTCTCGATCACCAGGCCGATGGCGCTGAACAGCAGGAACAGCGAGAGTTCCTTCGTGCGCCCCTGCTTGTCCCGGTCGCGGTAGGTGAAGTAGCGGAACCCCACGTAGTTGAAGATGATCGAGACGGCCGTCGCCACGATGCTGGCGCGCACCACGGGCAGCTCGCTGACGTGCCGTACGAGGTTGAAGACCGCGAGATTGACGAGCACGCCCGCGCCCCCGACCGCCCCGAACTTGGCGACCTCGCGGATCAGCCGATCCGCCCGGGAACGCAGTGTGCTCGGTTCACCCATAGTGATCTTCAAGCTCCAGAGTCCGGCGAAAGTCGGGTGTCGGTCAGCGTAGGCCAGTGCCGGTCGGCCGTTGGTCAGTGCTGGTCCGGCTTCTTCATGCTAACCAGCGACCCCGAAGCGTGCTCCCGTGGCTGGGCAATGGGGTGGCCGCGGGGGGCGCTCCGGCTGGTCACAGCGGTGCGGATGGCGGCTGATACAGCGGAGCGCCCGGCACGGCAACCGGCGCCGACGGCCGAACGCGTCGGGTACGCGTCAAACTGCGTCGATCATAGGGGTGCTTGGAGGAACGTCCAAGGCCGGGGCGGCGGTATCCGGCCGGGCGGATACCCTGGACCGCGTGACGTTCCCGGTAGTCGGCATGGTCGGCGGCGGTCAGCTCGCCCGTATGACCCACGAGGCAGGCATCCCCCTCGGCATCAGGTTCAAGCTGCTCAGCGATACCCCGCAGGAGTCCGCGGCGCAGGTCGTCGGCGATGTCGTCATCGGCGACTACCGCGACCTGGCGACTCTTCGTGCCTTCGCACAGGGCTGCGATGTGATCACCTTCGACCACGAGCATGTGCCCACGGAGCACCTGCGCGCCCTGGAGGCGGACGGCGTGCCCGTACGCCCCGGCCCCGACGCGCTGGTGCACGCGCAGGACAAGGGCGTGATGCGGGCGAGGCTCACGGAGATCGGGGCGCCCTGCCCCCGGCACCGCATCGTGGCGGACCCCGCCGACGTGGCGCGCTTCGCGGCCGAGGGCGACGGCTTCCCGGTCGTGCTCAAGACGGTGCGCGGCGGCTACGACGGCAAGGGCGTCTGGATCGTACGGAGCGAGGCGGACGCCGCCGAGCCGTTCCGGGCCGGGGTGCCGGTGCTCGCCGAGGAGAAGGTCGGCTTCGCCCGCGAGCTGGCCGCCAACGTCGTACGGTCCCCGCACGGCCAGGCCGTCGCCTACCCCGTGGTCGAGTCGATCCAGGTCGACGGCGTCTGCGACACCGTGATCGCGCCCGCGCCGGACCTCGCCCCCGAGCTGTCCGCCACCGCGCAGGAGCTGGCCCTGAAGATCGCGAAGGAGCTGGGCGTCGTCGGCCACCTGGCCGTCGAGCTGTTCGAGACGCCCGACGGGCGCGTCCTCGTCAACGAGTTGGCGATGCGCCCGCACAACTCCGGCCACTGGACCCAGGACGGCGCGGTCACCTCGCAGTTCGCCAACCACGTACGGGCCGTGCTGGACCTGCCGCTGGGCGACCCCCGGCCGCGCGCCCCGTGGACCGTGATGGCCAACGTGCTCGGCGGCGACTATCCGGACATGTACGCCGCCTACCTCCATTGCATGGCGCGCGACCCGGGCCTCAAGATCCATATGTACGGAAAGGACGTGAAGCCGGGCCGTAAGGTCGGGCACGTCAACACCTACGGCGACGACCTGGCCGACGTGCGGGAGCGCGCGAGCCACGCCGCCGGATACCTGCGAGGAACGATCACCGAATGAGCGCGCCCACGCCGCCCGGCACCACCCCCGCGAACGGCTCCGACGCGGGCGCCGCCCCGAAGATCGGCATCGTCATGGGCTCGGACTCCGACTGGCCCGTCATGGAGGCCGCCGCCCAGGCCCTCGACGAGTTCGAGGTCCCGTACGAGGTCGACGTCGTCTCCGCGCACCGGATGCCGCGCGAGATGATCGACTACGGCGAGCGCGCCGCGGACCGCGGCCTCAAGGCGGTCATCGCGGGCGCCGGCGGCGCGGCCCACCTGCCCGGCATGCTGGCCTCCGTGACGCCGCTGCCGGTGATCGGCGTGCCCGTGCCGCTCAAGTACCTCGACGGCATGGACTCGCTGCTGTCCATCGTGCAGATGCCGGCCGGCGTCCCGGTCGCCACGGTCTCGGTGGGCGGCGCCCGCAACGCGGGGCTGCTCGCGGTCCGGATGCTCGCCGCGCACGACGGCGAGCTGCTGGGCCGTATGCGCCATTTCCAGGACGAGCTGAACGAGCAGGCCACGGAGAAGGGCAAGCGGCTGCGGGCCAAGGTGGACGGCCGCCGGTCGGGCGGGTTCGGCTTCGGCGGCAAGTGAGGGTGCCGGCGGCGAGCTGCGGTTTCGGCAGCACGTCACTTCGGCGGCGAGTAACCGCGTAACTTCGGCGGCGAGCGACTATGACGGAGGAGTCAGAGGTGTCCGAGACGAACGAGACGGCGGGTGCCGCGGGGACCGCTGGGACTCCCGGCGCCGCCGGGGCCTCCGCCGCGGGCGGCACGGCCGAGACGGACGATTTCCTGGCCAGGGCCCACGCACTGCTCGCCGACCACCCCGTGGTCGACGGCCACAACGACCTCCCCTGGGCGCTGCGCGAACAGGTCCGCTACGACCTCGACCGGCGCGACATCGCCGCCGACCAGAGCGACGACCTGCACACCGACCTGCCGCGGCTGCGGGCCGGCGGCGTCGGCGCCCAGTTCTGGTCCGTGTACGTACGCAGCGACCTCCCCGGCGGCCACGCGGTCAGCGCGACCCTCGAACAGATCGACTGCGTACGGCAACTGGCCGACCGCTACCCGCAGGACCTGCGGCTCGCGTTCACCGCGGACGACATGGAGCAGGCGCGGGCCGAGGGCCGCATCGCCTCCCTCATGGGCGCCGAGGGCGGCCACAGCATCGACGACTCCCTCGCCACCCTGCGCGCGCTGTACGCGCTCGGCGTGCGCTACCTGACCCTCACCCACAACGACAACGTCGCGTGGGCCGACTCGGCGACGGACGAGCCGCGCGCGGACGGCCTCACCCGCTTCGGCGAGGAGGTCGTCCGGGAGATGAACCGGATCGGCATGCTCGTCGACCTCTCGCACGTCGCGCCCGCCACGATGCGCGACGCGCTGCGCGTCAGCGAGGCCCCGGTGCTCTTCTCGCACTCCTCCGCGCGCGCCGTCTGCGACCACCCGCGCAACATCCCGGACGACGTGCTGGAGTCCCTCGCGGCCAACGGCGGCACGGCGATGGCGACGTTCGTGCCCAAGTTCATCCTCCCGGAGGCGGTCGCCTGGACCCTGGCCGCCGACGAGAACATGCGCGCCCACGGCCTGCACCACCTCGACACCACCGCCGAGGGGAAGCGGGTCCAGCGCGCGTACGAGGCCGCCCACCCCCGGCCCATGGCCACCGCCGCCACCGTCGCCGACCACCTCGACCACATGCGCGAGGTCGCGGGCGTCGACCACATCGGCATCGGCGGCGACTTCGACGGCACCGCCTTCACCCCGGCCGGCCTCGAAGACGTCTCCGGCTACCCCAACCTCATCGCCGAACTGCTGCGCCGCCGATGGTCCACCGCCGACCTGTCCAAGCTCACCTGGCGGAACGCGGTACGCACGCTCCGCGCGGCCGAGGACGTCGCGCGCGACCTCCAGAGCCGGCGGGGCCCGTCCAACGCGACCATCGAGGAACTGGACGGGGCGGCGCCGCAGGACTGACGGTGGCGGGGGCGGCCCGCCTCGGCCCGGACCGCCCCCGGCCCGTGACGGGGCCGCTCGGCCGCCCCCGGCGGAGCATGGGGCCGCTCGGCCCAGTCGGTGCTAACCCATACGCGCCGCAGAGCGCGGCGCGGCGGGGCCCACGTGTCACCGTGGCGGTACCTGCGCCGCAACGAGCACGGAGCCCCTTATATGGCCGACACAGCCCCCGTCCTCCAGGGGAGCCCCCGAGCGTTCACCCCTGCCCCCGCCCCCGAGCCCGCGCCGGACCCGGCGCCCGCGGCCGGGCCCGACCCCGTGACCAAGAACGACGCCGCGCCCAAGAACGACTCCGCGGCCCGTACCGGCCCCGCGACGCGCACCGGTCCCGAGACCCGGGCCGGCTCCGCGCCGCCCACCGGTCCCATGGCCCGGACCGCGTCCGAGCCGCGCACCGGGTCCGAGACCGCGTCCGTTCCGGCCCCCGCCGCCGATCCGGCCTCCGTGACCCGGGCGCGTCAGCTCCTGGCCGTACGACCCGTGGCCGACGGCCACAACGGTCTGCCATGGACGCTCCGGCTGCGGTCGGGCCACGACCTGACGCCGGGCCACTACTACGACCTCGACCTCGCCGACGCCACGCTGCACACCAGCTTCCCGGCGCTGCGGGCGGGCGGCGTCGGGGCGCAGTTCTGGTCCGTACACGTGCCGCCGGGCGCGGTCGGGGACCGGGCGGTCAGCGCGACCCTCGACCAGATCGACTTCGTGCACACGCTGGTCCGCTCCTACCCGGAGTCGCTGCGGCTCGCGCTCACCGCCGACGCGATCGGCGACGCCCGCAACCGCGGCCGGATCGCCTCGCTGCTCGGGGCCGCGAGCGGGCACGCCATCGACAGTTCGCTGGGCACCCTGCGCGGGCTGCACGGCCTCGGCGTACGCACCATGGCGCTCACCCACGACCGCAACACCCCCTGGGCGGACTCAGCGCTGGACGAGCCGCGGGCGGGCGGCCTGACCCTCTTCGGCGAGGAGGTCATCCGCGAGATGAACCGCCTCGGCATGCTCATCGACCTCTCGATGAGCTCCATCGACGTCATGCGGCACACCCTGGCCCTCTCCAAGGCCCCGGTCCTCTTCTCGCACTCCGCGGCGGCCGCGCTGACCGGCCGGCCGGGCGACGTCCCCGACGACATCCTGGAACGGCTGCCGGTCAACGGCGGGCTGTGCATGGTCACGTTCGAGCCGGCGCGCATGGCGCGGGGCACCGGACCCGCGACGCTCGCGGACGTCGCCGACCACCTCGACCACGTACGGGAGGTGGCGGGCGCGAGCCACGTCGGGCTCAGCGGCTGCTACGACGGCGGCCCGGAGACGGAGCCCGCGACCGCGACGGACGGTACGTACGAGCCGCTGCCCCGCCCGCGGGGCCTGGAGGACGCCTCCCGCTACCCGTACCTGATCGCGGAACTCCTCGACCGCGGCTGGTCCGAGACCGACATCGCCAAGCTGACGTGGGAGAACACGCTGCGCGTGCTGCGCGGCGCGGAGTTCACGGCGCGGGCCGGCGGGCCGCGCCGCGCCCCGTCGATGGCGACGATCGCCCGCCTCGACGGGGCGCGGCGCTGAGCGGACCGGATAAAGGGCCGGGGCCGACGTTCGGCCCCGGCCTCTTTTGCTATGGCCTGTTACGCCCTGCTCAAGCAGAGGACCTGCTCAAGCAGAGGACTTGCTCAAGCAGAGGACTTGCTCAAGCAGAGGACTTGCTCAAGCAGAGGACTTGCTCAAGCAGAGGACTTGCTCAAGCAGAGGACCTGCTCAAGCAGACGGCCTGATCAGGCAGAACGGGTGCCCGACGGGGTCCGCGAAGACCCGGAAATCCCGTTTGCCCCCGTCGTCGTCGAGGTCGAGCGCGGTCGCCCCCAGCGCCATCACCTGCTCCTGGCGCGCCTCCATGTCGTCGACGTCGAAGTCGAGATGGATCTGCTGGGAGTTGTCGTCCGCGCGCGGCCACTTCGGCGGGGTGAAGCCGGGCGCGCGCTGGAAGGCGAGCCGCTGCCCGTCGGGCGTGTACAGGTCGACCCAGTCCGCGTCGGCGTCGCCCTCGATCCGCCCGCCGAGGACGTGGGCGTAGAACTCGGCGAGCCGCAGCGGTTCGGGACAGTCCACGACGGTGACGCGGATCTTCGCGATGGGCATGAGGTCTCCTCCTCGGTTGTCGGCCGGCCCCTGGACAGCGCGGTCACCGACCGCACAGACAGAACGGGTGCCCCGCGGGATCGGCATAAATGCGCCACGAACGCGGTTTTCCGCCATTGTCGTCGAGCAGCCGCGCCCCGAGCGCCAGGACGCGCTCGTGCACCTCGTCGATCACCGGTACGCGCAGGTCGAGGTGGAACTGCTGCGGCGCGCCGGGCTCCGGCCAGCGGGGCGGCACATGGTCGGGGGCCTCCTGGAAGGCCAGCACGGGCCCCTCCGCACCGACCAGCTCCACCCATCCGTCGCCCTCGTCGACCACCTTCCCGCCCAGCAGCTCGGCGTAGAAGCCGGCGAGTGCGAGGGGGTCGGGGCAGTCCAGCACGACGGCGCCGAGCGTGGCGATGGCCATGGTTCCTCCTGAAGTCACGGCAAGGGACAGCAACGGACGTCGTCAGACGTCGGGTTGCGTTACTGGTAAAGGCTGTCTGTTGGTAACCGTTACTGCATACTCCCGCAATGGGGGTAACGTCGCAACCATGAGTGCGGGAAGGTCGTGGGCGTGAGCGCGGAAAGAGCGGCGCCCGGCGGCCTCGCCCTCGTCCAGGACCTGGTCAACACCCTCGACGTGGAGACCGGGCAGGACGCCCTGGCGGCCGCCGGTGGACTGGCCCGCTTCGGGCTCGCCGAGCGCGAACGGGCCGGGGCCCAGGAGCTGCGCGAGGCGCTGCGGACCGTCTGCCTGGCCCATACGGGCGCGGATCTCGCACCCTCCGGCGTCGCGGACCTGGACCGGCTGTTCGCGGCCGGCCCGCTGGTGCTCGCGGTGGACGGGCGGGGCGGCGCGGCCCTGCGCCCCGCGAGCGGCCTCACGGGGCTCGCCGCGCTCACGGCCCGTATCGCCGCGGCCGTCGCGACGGCGGCCGCGGACGGGACCTGGCCCCGGCTCAAGGCGTGCGAGGCCCATGACTGCCAGTGGGTCTTCTACGACCGCAGCCCGGCGGGGCGCGGCCGGTGGTGCTCGATGGCGGTGTGCGGGAGCCGCGCCAAGATGCGCGCGTACCGGGCGAACAAGGCGAACACGGCGACCCAGGCGAACAAAGCGGCCAGGGCGGCCGAGGCGAACGGCCGGCGGGCGCGGGGCGCGGGCCCGGCGGGCGCGGGGGCCCGCGACATGCCGGAGCGGCCCGGAACGGCAAGCGGTACCGAAACGGCGTAAGGGCCGTTCGGAATTGCGAGAAGCGGCCGGGGCACCGCGATGCCGCGAAAGCCGGGGCGGTGCTGCGAAAGGGTGAAAGGTCCGGATAAAGGTGCGGGCGGTGTTGCTCGTAATGGGGTCGGAAACCCCTCACTACCGTGTCATCGCTCACTCCGCCCTGGGATCTGGAATGTTTTTCTGATCTGATGTCATGCGGCGCCCGAATCCGTCCCGCCGCGGTGGTCCCCGTCCACTTCGGCGCGCCCGTACGGGAATTGAGCGCCCTCACCCCCACTCCTTTGGGTGCGTGCCGGGCGAGTCGATGACCCTCCTGACGAGGGAGCCCGCGCATCGCGCACCGTCGCATTGAAGGGAACCTCTTTGCACAAGCGGAAAAAGCGTTGGCTGCCGACGGCTGCCGTCGGCGGCGCGCTGGCCGTAGGCGCTTTCGCTTTCCTGCCCTCCATCGCCCAGGCGATGACCGAGGCCGATCCGAAGTCGCCGACCACCCAGGCCGATTTCGCCGCGGCCGCGGATGAGTTCAACGTGCCGCTGCCCGTCCTGCTCGGCGTGGCGCACCAGGAATCCGGCTGGCAGCACCACACCGGTTACAGCAACACCGGCGGCTGGGGCCTGATGAACCTCACCGACGTGACGTCGAAGATGGTCTCCGGCGGCGCCGCGGGCGCGGCCGGCCGCTCCGACCTCACGTCGTTCACCGACCACCCCGAGCTGCACACCCTGCGGGCCGCCGCGAAGCTGACCGGCGTCCCCGCCGAGAAGCTCCAGCACGACCAGAAGGAGAACATCCGCGGCGGCGCGGCCCTCCTCGCCGCGTACCAGAAGCAGCTCACCGGAGGCACCGCGCAGGACCCGGCGCAGTGGACCGCCGCGGTCGCCAAGTACAGCCGGCTGACCGACCGCAAGGCCGCGGCGGCGTACGTCGACGGCGTGTTCGCCACCATCAAGAACGGCGCGAAGCGCGAGGCGGCGGACGGCGGCTCGGTGACGATGAAGGCCCAGCCGGCCGCGAAGCCGCTGGCCGCCCAGTACGGCAAGCTGAAGCTGAAGGACGGCGGCTCGCCCAAGGCGGAGTGCCCGCCGTCGATGAACTGCAAGTTCGTCCCGGCGGCGGCCTCCAACGGCCAGGTCTCCAACCGCCCGGCCAACGGCATCAAGATCACGCAGATCGTGCTGCACACGACCGAGGGCTCGTACGAGAACGCGATCAAGACCTTCCAGACGGCGGGCGGATCGTCGGCGCAGTACGTGATGCGCTCCTCGGACGGCGAGGTCACGCAGATGGTGCCGAACAAGGACGTGGCGTTCGGCGACGGCAATTACGACAGCAATCTGCACGCCGTCCAGATCGAGCACGAGGGCTTCTCCGCCCACGGCGCCCAGTGGTACACCACGGCGGCCTACGAGCAGACCGCCAAGCTCGTGAAGTACCTGGCCGAGCGGTACGACGTGCCGCTCGACCGGCAGCACATCCTCGGCCACGACAACGTCCCCGGCCCCTCGAACGGCACCCTCGCCGGCATGCACTGGGACCCGGGCAACGGCTGGGACTGGACCCGCTTCATGCGCATGATCGGCGCCCCCGTCGACGCGGGCAGGCGCGGCGTCGGCCCCGTCGGCACCGCCGTGACGATCACCCCGGGCTTCGAGAAGAACCAGCAGACGTACAACATCTGCCCCAACGACGACCCGTCCGGCGTCATCAAGAAGTGCGGCCCGGTGACCGGCCCGTCCAGCGCCCTGTTCGTCCGCACGGAGCCCCGCGCGGACGCCCCGCTCCTCCTCGACCCCGTCGTGCACGGCGGCAAGGACGACAAGGGCAGCGACGACGTGTCGGACTGGACCACCACCGTCCAGGCCGGCCAGAAGTTCGTCGTCGCCGAGAAGCAGGGCGACTGGACCGCCATCTGGTACGGCGGCCAGAAGGGCTGGATCCACAACCCGGGCGGCAAGAACACGACCCCCGCCAAGGGCGTACGGATCATCACCGCCCCCGGCAAGGACGCCGCCAAGGTGTACGGGACCGCGTACCCGGACGCCGCCGAGTACCCCAAGGGCGTCTCCCCGTCCAAGCAGGAGGCCCTGACGGCGAAGAACTACGCGATCCCGGCCGGCCAGGCGTACGTCGCCGACCAGCCGCCGGTCGGCGCCGTCGACTTCTCGCCGTCCCAGCAGTTGGTGGTCAAGGGCGCGAAGAAGTACTACACCGTGCAGTTCAACCACCGGTATGTGCTGGTGAGCGCCGATGAGGTGAGCGTGAAGAAGACCGCGCGCCACTGACGCGTACGGACGACGCGCAAGACGCCCGGGACCGCAGCGCAGCGGTCCCGGGCGTCTTCGCGCGGTGTTGGGGCGCGGGGCGGGGGCGCCGCCCGAGCCGGGCGCTCAGGTTCAGGTCTGGCCGAGTGCGTGGCTCAGGGGCCGGGGGCGTCGCCCAACCTCGGCGCTCAGGCGCGGGGGCGGCCCAGTGCCCGGTACGTCCAGCCCGCCGCGCGCCACAGCTCGGGGTCGAGGGCGTTGCGCCCGTCGAGGATGAAGGGCTCGGAGACTGCCTTGCCCAGCTCGGCGGGGTCCAGCTCGCGGAACTCGCGCCACTCGGTCAGGTGCAGCACGGCGTGGGCGCCCTGCGCGGCGTCGACGGCGGTCGGCGCGTACCCGAGGGTGGGGAAGAGCGCGCGGGCGTTGTCCATGCCCTTGGGGTCGTAGACGGTGACCTGGCCGCCCTGGAGATGGATCTGCCCGGCGACATTGAGGGCGGGGGAGTCCCGTACGTCGTCGGAGTCCGGCTTGAAGGTGGCGCCGAGGACCGCGATGCGCTTGCCGAGGAACGAGCCGCCGACCGCCTCGCGGGCGAACTCGACCATGTGGCCGCGGCGCCGCATGTTGATGGAGTCGACCTCGCGGAGGAACGTCAGCGCCTGGTCGGCGCCCAGCTCGCCCGCGCGGGCCATGAAGGCGCGGATGTCCTTGGGGAGGCAGCCGCCGCCGAAGCCGATGCCGGCGCGCAGGAACTTCCGCCCGATCCGCTCGTCGTGCCCGATCGCCTCGGCGAGCTTGGCGACGTCGCCGTCGGCGGCCTCGCAGACCTCGGCCATGGCGTTGATGAAGGAGATCTTGGTGGCGAGGAACGAGTTGGCGGCGGTCTTGACCAGTTCGGCGGTGGGGAAGTCGGTGACGACGAAGGGCGAGCCCTCGGCGATCGGCTGGGCGTAGACCTCCCGCAGCCGCCGCTCGGCGCTGTCGCTCGCGACGCCGACGACGATGCGGTCCGGGTGCAGGGTGTCCTGGACGGCGAACCCCTCGCGCAGGAACTCCGGGTTCCAGGCCAGCTCGGCCTCGGCGCCGGCGGGGGCCAGCTCGGCGAGGCGGGCGGCGAGCCGCTCGGCGCTGCCGACGGGGACGGTGGACTTGCCGACGACGAGGGCGGGGCGGTGCAGGTGGGGGGCGAGCGATTCGAAGGCGCTGTCCACGTACGACATGTCGCAGGCGTACTCGCCGTGCTTCTGCGGGGTGTTCACGCAGACGAAGTGGATGTCGCCGAACTCGCCGGCCTCTTCCCAGGAGGTGGTGAACCGCAGCCGACCGCTGGCCCCCTCGAACCCGGCGACGTGCCGCCGCAGCAGTTCCTCCAGCCCCGGTTCGTACAGCGGGACCCGGCCCTGCGCGAGCATCTCGATCTTCTCGGGAACGATGTCCAGCCCCAGCACGTCGAAGCCGAGCTCGGCCATGGCGGCCGCGTGCGTGGCCCCGAGGTAGCCGGTGCCGATCACGGTGATCTTGGGGGCCATCAGCGCTCCAACGTGCGTACGGGTTGATCCGTCCCGAGCATAGCTGTCGGCAACCTCACGTAGGCCGGGCCGGGGCGGCGGCCCTAGACTGCCCCCTTAGGAATGCGGTTACTAAACGGTAGTTAACTCTCAGGGGAGTGAGAACACCTTGGCGGGAACAAAGGACTTCGACCTGTACCGGCCGTCCGAGGAGCACGACATGCTCCGTGACTCGGTGCGCGCGCTCGCCGAGGCGAAGATCGCCCCGTACGCCGCCGAGGTGGACGAGGAGGGCCGCTTCCCCGAGGAGGCCCGCGCCGCGCTGACCGCGGCCGATCTGCACGCCATCCACGTGCCCGAGGCGTTCGGCGGGGCCGGCGCGGACGCGCTCGCCACCGTCATCGTGATCGAGGAGGTCGCCCGCGTCTGCGCCTCGTCCTCCCTGATCCCGGCCGTCAACAAGCTCGGCTCCCTGCCGGTCGTGCTCGCCGGCTCCGAGGCGCTGAAGAAGAAGTACCTCGGCCCGCTCGCCCAGGGCGACGCGATGTTCTCCTACGCCCTCTCCGAGCCCGACGCCGGCTCCGACGCCGGCGGCATGAAGACGAAGGCCGTCCGCGACGGCGACCACTACGTCCTCAACGGCGTGAAGCGCTGGATCACCAACGCGGGCGTCAGCGAGTACTACACCGTCATGGCCGTGACCGACCCCGACAAGCGCACCAAGGGCATTTCCGCCTTCGTCGTCGAAAAGGCCGACGAGGGCGTCTCCTTCGGCGCCCCGGAGAAGAAGCTCGGCATCAAGGGTTCCCCCACCCGCGAGGTCTACCTCGACAACGTCCGCATCCCCGCCGACCGCCTCATCGGCGAAGAGGGCACCGGCTTCGCCACCGCCATGAAGACCCTCGACCACACCCGCATCACCATCGCCGCCCAGGCCCTCGGCATCGCCCAGGGCGCCCTCGACTACGCCAAGGGCTACGTCCAGGAACGCAAGCAGTTCGGCAAGCCCATCGGCGACTTCCAAGGCGTCCAGTTCATGCTCGCCGACATGGCCATGAAACTCGAAGCCGCCCGCCAGCTCACCTACGCCGCCGCCGCCAAGTCCGAGCGTGTTGCCACCGGAGGCGACAAGGAAGATCTGACTTTCTTCGGCGCCGCCGCCAAGTGCTACGCCTCCGACGCCGCCATGGAAATCACCACGGACGCGGTCCAGTTGCTCGGCGGCTACGGCTACACGAGGGACTACCCGGTGGAGCGCATGATGCGCGACGCCAAGATCACCCAGATCTATGAGGGTACGAACCAGGTGCAGCGGATCGTCATGGCCCGGAACCTGCCGTAGCGAGACCCGCGCAGCTCCCAAGGGCGGGTGGCCGAACCCGACGGCGTACGGCCGCCCGCCACGCTCGTCGCGCCGCGAGGGCGGCCCTATCCCAACGGGCAGGCCGATTCCGGCTTGGCCCGGTTCGGCGAGCAGCACACCAAGGCCAGGGACAGATACGCCGGCCGCTCAAGGTAGAAGCCGTGGGCCACGTCCCCGCCCCAGCCGAGCCGTTCGGCGGCGGAGCGTGCCAGTGCCGTCGGCCGCGCGGGGTCGCGGTCGTACGCGGAGGCGAACCGGGGCGCGTACGCGGTGAGCTGGTCCCCGAGCCACTGAGCGGCTTCTTTCGCGTCCTCCCAGGTGCCGCGTACCAGCCCGGCCGGCTTGGCGAGCCAATAGGCGGTCTCCAGCGGCGGCAGATCCACCACCGGGAACTCCGTCTTCACCTCCTCGTACCGAGCGACCAACTCCGCCTTGTCGGCCGGAGGCGGCTCAGGATGCGGCGGCCGCCTCAGCGCCTCGTCGTCGAACCGCTGCTTGGGTCCAGTCCACAAGTAGCCGTGATGGTGCACCAGTCGTCCCATTCCGTGCGGGGCGCCCCACCGGCCCCGCCTCCGGGGGAACGGGCTGGGGCCGGAGGACACCACCAACGCCCGTCAGGCAGACAGACCGAAGCGCACCGGGTCGATACCGGGGGCCTCCAACTCCCCGGTGCTGAAACGCAACGGCTCCGCCCCGGGCCGCTTGCTGTCCCCCAACGCCCACGCGTCGGGTCCGATCTGCGCCAGCGTGGCGCAGGACTCACCATCGGGGTGGGTATTGCCCCCACACGCCTTGAGGAACTTCGCGCCGTCGATGGGAAGGCTGTACAGGTCGATTCCGGTTTCGGACATGAGTGTGCCTTTCTGTGTGGCCAGGAGGCTCTGAATCGGGTCCACTCGCCGACCCCGTGCGCTGCTTTGCTTGTGGTTCTTCGATTCGGTCGGCATGAGTACATCGTCGACCTGTCGCCTAGGGGACTCTAGCCTCTTTCCCGTTGTCTCAAGAAGTCATCGCGAAGTCCTGCAACGAAGGCCCGCATTCCCTCGCCCACGAGGGCTGCATTCTCGAAACCATCGAACTTTCTCGCGTACAGCTCGATGTCTCGGGCTTCGGTAGTGGTGATCTCGGCGTGAGGGATTTCGACAATGACCAGGTTGCTGTCGAAAAGAACGAACGAGGAGCCGGGCAAGTCGGCCATAGGTGTCGACAAGGGAAGTACCCTGATTTCCACATTCGGCATCCTCGACATGGCGATGAGCTTGTCCAACTGTGCTGCCAGCATCGAGGGGCGAACGATTCTCCACCTGAGCACGGACTCAGTGATGACGAACCGAAAAGTTCGGTCGGTGTCGTGCAGGGCCTCTTGCCGGAGCAGACGCGCACCCATCATCTTCTCCAGGGCCCCTTGCGTGTAGCCGTGCCTCCTGAGGACGGCGCGGGTGTATTCGGGGGTCTGGAGCAGGCCGGGAATGCACGAAGGTTGAAAGAGCCGCATTCCGGCCGTCTGAGCTTCTATCGCTCGGATCTCGTCCTGGTGTTTGTGGAGCCCGGTGCGCCGTAGGATGCGCCACGCCGTCGCCTCCGTGGCCGCCTTGCGGGCAGCCTCGGTGAGCCGGGCCTTGGTCTCCTCCGAGACTTCCAGGGCCGTGAGGACGCGCTCCACGTCCATCAGGCTCGGCGTGAGCGCTTCGTTCTCAATCTTGCTGAGCTTGCTCGGAGACATGAGAGCGCTACGGGCGACCGCCTTGGCCTGCTTTCCGCTGGCTTTCCGCAGTTCCCGTAGCGCCCGGCCGATATTGATGTTGTTCACGCCGGCTTGTGCTGCTGCCACCAGTCAGGGAAGGGGGTCGCGGCACGCATGGCCGAGTTTCGGCGCTCCAGCCATTCCTGAGCTTGCGCCTCGGGAATCTTCTCGGCCCCCAGGAATTCTCCGGCGTCGCTGTACTGCATGGTCACGACGGTGCGCTCATCGAACGCCCAGAAGTCCGGTACCCCCGCCAGCGGGTTCGGTTGCTCGGTGGTGTCGAGGATGAAGAACTCCTCCCCGGCTTCCTGATTGCGGACGTAACCCCACCCGAGTTCAAATCGAAGGTAGTCACTCAGCGGGCGGGAGAGGATGTGGACCCGGTACATACGCTTGCCCGCCCGCGTCGCGTCGCGCACGGTCCTCACCCAGTCGGCCGACTTGTACTCCTCCGGTTGCGGCTTGCCGGCCAGAAAAGCGTGATAGGCCGCAACGCCTCCTGACTTGCTGTAGTCGTCCAGGGTCTCCAGACGGAACGCTTCTTGCTGAAACTCCTCGAAGAGGTTTCCGAAGTCTTCAGGCGAGATGTTCACGAGCCACCCTCAAAAGGAGAGACAGGGGGATGCGCACGGCGGTTTCGTTGTCCGGTAGCCGCATGGTGGCGAGGGCTTCCTCATCATCCACCGTGAAGCCCTGCACTAAGACGTTCCCCGTTCCCTCCACCGCCCAGACGGTTGGGCACGGGCCTTCGTCGCACTCGCTGGCGAGTTGGTTGAGCTTCACTGGCCGACCCCCGGCGTAGGTTGGTGACCGCTTTGATCCCCATTGATCCTCGCGAGGCCGTGACAGCCGGGTCAAGGTGGCTCAGTTGAGAGAACGGGAAACTCGGCGCGGCAGCCCAGACCGTAAAGCGCCCGGTGTTACGCGCCGGAGTGGCGGGGGCGGCGGTTCTGGAGGGCTTCGGATAGGGCGACGGAGGACGGGGCCAGGGTGGGGGCGCCGTCTTCGATGTTCCATAGTTCGTTTTGGAGGAGGCGGGCGAGGGTCCAGGCGGTGGCGCGGGGGCGGTCCAGGGCGAGGGCTTCGGTGAGGTGGTCGAAGCGGCGGCGGAGGATGCGGGGGGTGTCGCCGGAGGCGACTACGTCGCCCCAGCGGCTGTCCAGCGCGGGCCAGAGGTCGAAGCCGGGGTCGCCGGCGAGGGGCTCGGGGTCGATGGCGAGCCAGGGTTCGCGGGTGGCGGCCAGGACGTTGTCGTAGTGCAGGTCCCAGTGGAGGAGGCGGTCGCCGGGCTCGTCGGCCACTTCGGCCACGGCCGCGGCCCAGCCGAGGAGCAGCCGCCGGTCGGAGGGGTCGGTCAGGGCCGCTGCCGCGTCCGGGGCCCGCGTGAGCATCTCCGCGGTGATCTCTCCCAGGCCCCGCAGGCCCTCCGGCGCGGGGACGCTCACCAGGCGGGCCAGCAGGTCCGCGAGGATCGCCGTCGCCTCGTCGTCGTCCTCCAGCGCGGCCAGGGTGCGGGCGCCGTTCAGCCGTTCCAGGAGCATGGTGCTGCTGAGCGGGTCGTGGTCGAGCAGCCGTACCGTGCCGGCGCCGTTCCAGGTGCGCAGGCCGATGAGCGCGGCCGTCGTCTCCTGCCGGGGCATCTGGAGCTTGAGGACGGCTCGCGTGCCGTCCTCGCGTCGTACCGGCAGGACCAGCGACGCCTCGCCGGCCCCGGCGGCCCCGTCCCGTACCAGCCCCCACCGCTCCAGGTGGGTCTCGACGAGCGCCGGCAGCGCCGCGATCCAGGCCCTGCCCTCCTCGCCGAAGGTTCTGGCGTACGACGCCGCCAGGTGGTCCGGGATCAGGTGGCCCGGAAGCCGGCGTTCCGGGGCTGGCCCCGCCTGCCGGGGCGTGTTCCTCGTCGTCATCGGCCCTCCCGCCGTCACTTGTCCGAGACCGTGACTTTCTCGTCCTTCTTGAGCTGGTCGAAAAGCTGCTTCGACTTGGCCTTGTCCCACTTCACCGCGACCCCGTCGCTCGGCGTCGGCACGTTGGCCGAGGCGATCGGGACCGTCATCTGCTTGCCGTCGCCGCCCGTCACGCCCTTCATGTCCCAGAACATCGAGGTGAGGTTCCACAGCTCCATGTCCTTGTCGACGATGAGCGTGTCGAGGCCGGAGCCGATGACGGGGTAGAGCCGGAACGGGTTGAGGATCGTGGACGGCGACGCGGCCTGCTTGGCGAGGGTGTTGAGGAACTTCTGCTGGTTGCGCATGCGGCCCAGGTCCTGGTCCGCCTCCTGGTGGCGCTGGCGGACGAAGGCGAGCGACTGCTTGCCGTCGAGGGTCTGGCAGCCCTTCTTGAAGTCGGCGCCCGAGTCCCGGTCCTTGACCGCCTTGTCGAGGCACATGTCCACGCCGCCGAGCGCGTCGACGAGGCTGCGGAAGCCGCCGAAGCCGATCTCCGCGTAGTGGTCGATGCGCAGGCCGGTGTTGTACTCGATGGTCCGGGTCAGCAGCTCCGGGCCGCCGTCGGAGTATGCCTGGTTCAGCTTGTGCGTGGAGGCGGGGTAGCGCTTGCCGGACTTCTTGCCCGTGAAGGCCGGGATGGTGACGTATGAGTCGCGGGGCAGGCTCAGCATCGTGGAGCCGTTGTCGCCGGTGTGCAGGATCATCATCGAGTCCGTGCGCTTGCCCTCGGCCGAACCCGTGTGGAGGTCCTTTTTGTCCTGGTCCGAGAGGCCCTCGCGGCTGTCCGAGCCCACGATCAGATAGTTGGTGCCCTCGCCGGAGCCCGGGCGGTCCTCGACCTTGCTCAGGTCGACCTCGCGGCGCAGCTTCGAGTCGGCCCAGAAGTACGTGCCGATGGAGACGGCGAGCACCACGACGACGAGGGTCAGCACGCCTATCTTGATGCGCTTGCGCCAGTTCGGCGGGTTGGTGCGGGGCGTACGGCCGTACGGGCCGCCGCCGGGTCCTGCGGGGCCGCCGGGCCGGCCCGGTCCGCCGCTGGGCTGGCCGCCCCGGCCGTAGACCTGGCCCGTGTTGTAACCGTCGTCGTAGCCGCCGGCCTGATGCCGCGCGTACCCGTTGTCGTAGCCGCCGTCGTAGCCCCCGGCCCGCTGGTTCGCGTACCCGTCGGCGTACCCCTGCTGCTGCGGCGGCAGGTAGGGCTGGTGCGTGTCGCGGCGTACGTGCGGCATGGCTCGGGCGCCGTCCGGCTCGGCGCCGGCGCTGCCACGTCCATACCGGTCTCTGCCGTCACCGGTCCGTCCCTCGGGCCAATCGTTCATGAGGTGAAGTGTGCCTGCCAGGGCACGGCGGCTCACAGGGCGGGGACAGGATCGGGGCCCCGCTGTTGCAGAGCTGATGCAATTCGAGGCCGCATATGGTTGAGGTCATGACCATTCAGGCTCAAGACCCGGCCGCAGAGATACCGGGCAAGCCGACCTCGGCTTCCCGCACCACGCTCTCGCACATCATGACCGGCAGCGACACCAATCTGATGGGGACGGTCCACGGGGGCGTGATCATGAAACTGGTGGACGACGCCGCGGGCGCGGTGGCCGGCCGCCACTCCGGCGGGCCCGCGGTCACGGCCTCCATGGACGAGATGGCGTTCCTCTCCCCGGTCCGCGTGGGCGACCTGGTCCACGTCCACGCCCAGTGCAACTGGACGGGGCGTACGTCCATGGAGATCGGCGTGCGCGTGATGGCGGAGCGCTGGAACGAGTCCACCCCCGCCACCCAGGTCGGCAGCGCCTACCTCGTCTTCGCCGCCGTCGACTCCGACGGAAAGCCGCGGACCGTACCGGCCGTGATCCCCGACTCCGAGCGCAACGAGCGCCGCTTCAAAGAAGCCCAGATCCGCCGCACCCACCGCCTCGCCCGCCTCCGCGCGATCAAGGAACTCCGCGAACAGCAACCGGACGAGGCCTGACGCGGCCGCCCCCCGCGACCTCTCGCGCCCCCGAGGCCCCGCCCCCAACCTCCTACGGGCACACCACCTCGTCCCCCTTGATCGGTCGGGTCTCGGCGCCTGTTTGCTGGGGGTCCTGGGGGCGGACCTTGTGGACGCCCTTGGTGGGGTTGGTGAAGGTGGTGCCGAGGGTGACGGTGAGGACGGGGCCCTGGTTGGGGACCTGGCGGAGTTCGGAGCCGGGGAGGGCGGTGGCGAGGGACTTGGCGGAGCGGTCCCAGCGGGGGTCGTAGCCGACGATCGTCTGGGGCACGAGGGGGCCCTGGGCGGTGGTGGGGGCGGCGTCCGTGCGGAAGCCGGTGTCGGCGAGGGCGCGGTCGGCGGCGCGGCCGAGGCCGGGGCGGCCGCTGCCGTTGAGGACGCGGACCCGGATCTGCTGCGGCGCCACGTCCACGGGCGTCGCCTCGTCCGCGCCACCGCTGTGCCGGGCCGCGATCGGGCGGTCCTCGCGGATCGCCCGGAAGAGCTGTTCCGCCTTGGTCTCGTCCCACTTCACGGTGGAGCCGAGGTTGCGCACCCGGTAGTTCACGTCGGAGATCGGCACCGACGCGAACTCCGACGACGCGGGCGTGAAGTCCTTCATGGCCTGGCCCAGGGCGAGGATGTCCGTGGTGCCGAAGCCCCGGTCCGCGCGGACGGAGCCGAGCATCGCCGAGGCGAGGTCCCGGACCTTCATCGGGTTCAGCAGCATGCCGCTGCTCGTGGCCTGGCGGATGAGCGACGCCAGGAACTTCTGCTGGCGCTGCATCCGGCCCAGGTCGGAGGCCCCGTCGAGATGGCGGGAGCGTACGTACTGCAGGGCCTCGCCGCCGTTCAGGTTCGACGTGCCCGCCGGCAGGTCGAGCCCCGAGTAGTCGTCCTTCAGCGGGCGGGCCGTGCAGACCTGCACCCCGCCGAGCACGTCCACCGTCTTCATGAAGCTGGTGAAGTCGACCTCCAGGTAGTGGTCGAGGTGCACGCCGGTCATGTGTTCGACGGTCCGTACGGTCAGGCCGGGCCCGCCCTCCGCGTACGCCGCGTTGAGCTTCTGCGGGTGGGCGGGGCGGCGCCGGCCGGTGGCGGGGTCGGTGTGCTCGGGGACCTCGGTGTACGAGTCGCGGGGCAGGCTGACCACGCTGGCGCGGCTCCGGTCGGCGGAGAGGTGCACCATCATCACCGTGTCGGTGCAGTGGCAGGGCTCGCCGCCGAGGTGGTAGCGGTCCCGCTCGGCGGGGGTGATCTTGTCGCGGCCGTCGGTGCCGACGAGCAGGATGTTCATCCCCTCGGTGGTGCCCGGCCGGCTCGACAGCCCGCCGAACGGGTCCACGCGGTCGATGCCGTCGTCGATGCCGGTGACCACCGCGTGCCCGATGCCGCTGGTGGCCAGGACCAGGATGGCGGTGCTGATGGCGAGGCGGCGGCTCCAGCGGGCGCGGCGGCTGCGCGCCGGCGGCCGGGACGGGGGCTGGGGGCTGGGGGAGCGGGCCGGTGGGGTCACTGCGAAGACCTCCGCGACGGGCTGGGCGGCTGGGCAGGGGCGCGGCCACGGTAGGCCCATACGATGAGCTGCCGAAGCCCCCACGCCGCCGCGCGCCCCGCTGCCACCCGGGCGGCGTGCGCCCCGCTCATCCGTTCGCGGTAACGTGACGCTCGATCCTTCACCCCCGACGCGGCGCCGCCCCGTGGCCGCCGCTCCGGGCCGTACCCGCGAGGAACGATGTCTGAGCCGCAGCCCCCCGCCGTTTCCGTGATCATGCCGGTGCTCGATGAGGAACGGCACCTGCGCAGCTCCGTCCAACACATCCTGGAGCAGGAGTACGCGGGCGAGATGGAGGTGGTGATCGCCCTGGGTCCCTCCACGGACCGTACCGACGAGATCGCCGCCGAGCTGGTACGGGAGGACCCCCGGGTCCACACCGTACCCAACCCGACCGGCCGCACCCCCGCCGCGCTCAACGCCGCGATCAAGGCGTCCCGGCACCCGATCGTGGTCCGCGTGGACGGCCACGGCATGCTCTCGCCGAACTACATCGCGACCGCCGTGCGGCTGCTTGAGGAGACCGGCGCGCAGAACGTCGGCGGCATCATGCACGCCGAGGGCGAGAACGACTGGGAGCACGCCGTCGCCGCCGCCATGACCTCCAAGATCGGCGTGGGCAACGCGGCCTTCCACACCGGCGGCGAGGCGGGCCCCGCCGAAACCGTGTATCTGGGTGTCTTCCGCCGCGAGGCGCTGGAGCAACAGGGCGGCTACAACGAGGAGTTCATCCGCGCCCAGGACTGGGAGCTGAACTTCCGCATCCGCGAGTCGGGCGGCCTGGTCTGGTTCTCGCCGGAGCTGCGGGTGCGGTACCGGCCGCGCCCGAGCGTCCGCGCCCTCGCCAAGCAGTACCGGAACTACGGGCGTTGGCGGCACGTCGTCGCCCGCTACCACTCCGGCTCCATCAACCTGCGCTACCTCGCGCCGCCGACCGCCGTCGTCGCCATCGCCGCCGGCCTCGTCGTGGGCGCGGCCGTCACCCCCTGGGGCTTCGTGGTCCCGGCCGGCTACCTGGCCGCCATCACCGCCGGGTCGCTGCCCGCCGGCAAGGGGCTCCCGCTGAAGGCCCGCGCGCAGATCCCTCTCGCCCTCGCGACGATGCACCTGACCTGGGGCTACGGCTTCCTCACCAGCCCGCGCTCGCTCGCCAGGAAGGTCATCGCCAGCCGCCGCCCGGCGGCGACGGCGCCCCAGCGCGAGGAGCAGCCGTCCTAGCGGTACGCGCATGAGTCGTACGTGCGCGAGTCGTACGTACGTCAGCGGTGCGTACGCACGTCAGAGGGCCGCCCCGGTTTCGGGTGCGGCCCTCTTCTCGTCGGCGAACGCCCGTAATGTCAGCGGTCGATGACCAGGTATCAGCCCTGACAGGCCATCAGAAGCTGTAGATCGGGTTCACGTCCATGCACGCCGACGAGTCGTCCCCGTTGAGCGCCGCCGAGCTGTCCGGCGCCTTGTCGTCCTTGTCGCCCTTGTCCTGCGAGCCCCCCGCGTCCTTCGGGTACGTCGCGCCCGTACGCCAGTCCGCGCCGACCACGAGCGTGATCTGCTGCACGGTCGAGGACGTCCGCACCGCGCTGTCCGGCAGGCCGAGCGCCTTGGCGACGGCCTGGGCGTCGCCGCGCTGTCCGGCCTTGGGGTAGCTGATGACGGTGTTCGCCTGCGTCTTGGGCGTGGTGTCCGCGGCGGCCTTGGCGAAGCCTTCCTTGACGAGCTGCGAGGCCACCGTCCCGGCGCGGCCGGGGGCCGGGGCCTGGGTGGCGGAGCCGGTGCCGTTCTGCACGGTCACGGCGATCTCGCCCTTGGGCGCGGCCGGGTCGGTGGTCTGCTTCTCTGCCTGCTTGTCCTTCTTGTCCTTCTTCTCGTCCTTGCCGTCGAGCGCGGTGTCGTCGCGTACGAGCGAGAAGAGCTTGTCCGCGTCGCCGGGCTTGGGCACGACGTGTGCCTTGGGGTTCAGCGGGTCCTGGATCCACGGCATGGTGGTCATGGTGATCCGCTTGGTGGACACCTGCTTGAGTTCGTCGCCGAGGTCGTAGAGCTTCTTGGGCGTGCCGAGGCCCTTGTCGACGGTGAGCGCCTTGGTGGCGGCCTCGGCGAGGTCGGTGAGCTGGCCGGGGTCGGTGAGTTTGGTGCCCGACTTGAGCTGGCGGACCATCGCGTTCATATACATGTGCTGGGCGTGGGTGCGGCCGATGTCGCTGCCGTCCTCGAACCCGTGGCGGGTGCGCAGCCATTGGAGGGCCTGCTCGCCCTTGACCTTGTGGTCGCCCTTCTCCAGCCGCAGCCCCGACTTCTTGTCGTAGACGTTGCCCTTGACGCAGACGGGGACGCCGCCGACGGCGTCGGCCATGTTCACCACGCCGGCGAAGTCGATCATCATGAAGTGGTCGATGGGTATGCCGGTCAGCTCTTCCCAGGTGGCGACGGTGCAGCCCGGACCGCCGTTCATGAGGCTGGCGTTGATGATCTCCCGGTCGGTCTTCGGGTAGACCTTGCCGTCCTCGGGGTCCTTGCACTCGGGGATCGTCACGCGGGTGTCGCGGGGGATGCTGATGACCGACATATTGCTGCGGTCGGCCGATACGTGGAGCAGCATCTGCACATCGGCGAGGGGCTTGCGGCCCACGTCGCGGTGGGAGCCGCCGAGCGCGACGTTCTCGGCGCTGTTGCGGCTGTCGGAGCCCAGCAGCAGGATGTTCATGGGGCGTTGGCCCTTGGCGTTGGCGGCGCTGCGGTCCAGCCGGTTCTTGCCGAGGTTGAGGTCGTCCTTCTTGATGTTGCCGCTGAGGTGCTCGTAGTAGAAGTACCCGGCGCCGGCCGTGCCGAGGATGAGGACCGCGGCGGAGAACGCGGTCCAGCGCAGTATTCGCGCGCCGCGGCCGCGCTTCTTGCGGGGCCCGCCGCGGCGGTGGCGCTCGCCGCGGCCGGTGCCGCCGCCCTTGCCCGGGGGCGCGGCCGCGTCGGGGTCGGCGCCTTCCTCGTACATGCTGTCGTCCCAGCCCAGTTCGCGGGCGCCGGGGGCGGACCGGCGCCCCCGTTCCCCGCGCACACTGCTCTGCCGCATCGTGCCTCCCCGTTCTAGGTGGTGCGTCCGGCCCGCTGGGCAGGCGTGTGGTGGGTGGTGGTCCCGTACGGCGGGGCGTCGTGCGCGACGCGGTGGTTCTCGCGCCTCACAGGGCGCGGGTTCTCGTGCCTCACAGGGCTCATAGGTCTCACTTGGCGCAGATGTTCTCGTCGTCGGCTTCGACCTTCTGGATGCCCGAGGGGGCCTTCGACGGGGCGCCGATGGGCACGCCCGCCCCCTTGAAGTCCGCGCCGAGCACCAGCTTCATCTCGGCCATCGGCGCCGCGTCCTGCGTGCCCTGCTTGAGGGCGGAGGCGGGCAGCCCCATGGCCGCCGCGAGCCGGCGGGCCTGGTCGGCCTGGTTGGGGGCGAACTCCAGGGTGGTCGTCGCCTGCTTCTTGCCGCCGGGCGCGTTGCCGCCGTTGCTGGTACGGAGCATGCCCTGGGAGTTCTGCAGCCAGGAGAGCGTGGTCTGGGCGGCGCCGATCTTCTCGCTGCCGTTGAAGACCCGGGCCCGTACGTCGGCGGGGGCGGCCTTGGGGCCCTTGAGGAGCGCGGCCTGCTTGTCCTTGGCCGCCTTCTCCTTCTGCTTCTCCTTCTCCTTCACCTCGGTCAGCGAGGTGTCCTGCTTGACCATGGCGAAGAGCGGCTCGGCCTTCGCCTTGTCGAGGATGACCGTCTTCTTGACCTTGCCGTCCTCGGGGTTGTCGAGGACGGGGACGGTGACGAAGCTGACGTGCTTCAGGTCGACCTTGCTGAGGTCCTTGGCCACCGAGGTCAGCTTGGAGACGCTGCCGATGCCGGTGTCCACGGTGAGCGACTTGGTGGCCGCGTCCGCGAGGTCGTACAGCTTGGCGGGGTTAGTGAGCGTCCCCCCGGACTTCATCTTGCGCATCATCGAGCTCAGGAACTGCTGCTGGAGCTGGATGCGGCTGAGGTCGCCGCCGAAGCCGACGGAGTGCCGGGTACGGACGAAGGCCAGCGCCTCCTCGCCCTCCACGGTGTGCCGGCCCTTGCTGAGCTTGAGGTGCGAGTCGGGGTCGTCGATGTCCTTGCCGAGGCAGACCTCGACGCCGTCGACGGCGGAGGACAGCTTCTTGACGGCGTTGAAGTCGGCCATCATGAAGTGATTGATCTTCAGGCCGGTGATCTGCTCGACGGTGCGCCAGGTGCAGCCGGGGTCGCGGCCCTCCTGCCCGAGGCTCTGGTTGAAGCGCACCTTGTGCGAGCCGGGGATCGTCTTCTTCACCTTGTCCTTGGTGACGACCTCGCACTCGGGGATGTCGGTGATCATGTCGCGCGGGATGGAGAGCGCGGTGGCGTTCGTACGGTCCTCGGAGACGTGGAAGAGGAGCGTGGTGTCCGCGTGGCCGACGCTCCCGGCGTCGCCGTAGCCCTCGTTGCCCTTGCCGTCGCGCTTGTCCGTGCCGATGACCAGGATGTTGACGGGGCCGTCGACGACGGCCGCGTTGTGCACGCCCACGTCGACCTTGTCGATGTTGTTGTTGAAGTGCTGGTAGACGAGGTACGCGGTCGTCGACCCGCCCACGAGCAGGAAGGCCAGCACGCCGCCGGTCCAGATCAGGGCCTTCTTCTTGCCCGACTTCTTCGGCTTCGCCTTGCGCCGGCTGGTGCCCCTGGCGTCCCGGCCGCCTTTGCCGGCGGCCCGCCGGCCGCGCTGGTCGGGGACGCCGCGGCGGCCCGGCGGCGCGTCCGAGCGGTCTCTGGGGGCGGCGGGGGAGGGCACGGCGGCTCTCGCGGTGTCGGCGGGAGCGGTGGTGGCGGCTCTCCGCGCGCCGGCCGGGGAGGACTGCCCGGGCGCCGAATCCGCGGCAGGGTTGATCCGCAGCTCATAGCTGCCGGTACTGGGGTTGAACACCCACTGGTCGGCGGGGTCCATATCGCCCGCTTGCCCACGGCCTTGCGCGTCCACGGTCGCCTGCGTCCTCCGTCGGTGCCACGCGGCGCCTTCCCCCGCGAGGCGCTCCGGTCAAGTCGTCTGAAGCAGTGCGCGGTCGACCCGGCCGTGCGCACCGGATCGCTCACACTATCCGCCCAGTTCAGCGTCAAGCGACGCCGGTGACAAATTCCACTTCCCTACAACTGGGCAATCTGCCCAATCCATTCGAGCCACCGAGCGCGCCTTCTGCTCCTTCTACTTGCATACGTCCTGTTCTGCGGTAGTTCCTTCGTACGTCGGCCCGGCGCCCGGCTGTGACGCGCGGGGCGACGGCGTGCGGGGAGTGCCCGGACCTGACGACGGGCCGGGGCTCTTTCCGCCGCCCCTCGGCCCGCCGTCCTGTGTCCTGATCTGTTTGACGACCGAAACGGTCCTGTCGTTGCGCAGGGCGTCGAAAAGCCTTCGCGCGTCCGGCTCGACGAGCTCGTCGCGGTCCGAGTTGTACGCGTACGGGCGGCGCGGCACCGTCATGAACTGGACACCTCCGGCCGGAATCCCACGAACCTCGCGGACCAGGTCGTACAGCTTGCGGAGGGTGTCGAGACCCGCGTCGGTGGTCAGCGAGGAGGTCGCCGCGTCCAGCACCGGGTAGAGCCGCACCGGATTGAGCAGCACCCCGTCGCTCTGCATCTTCTTCACGAGCGAACCCAGGAACTCCTGTTGACGCCCCATCCGGTCGGTGTCGCTGCCGTCGCCCATGCTGTACCGGGCCCGCACGAACCCGAGCGCCTGCTCGCCGCGGAGCGTCTGCGTCCCGGCGGGCAGCCGCAGATGGGCCTTGCGGTCGTCGATGGGGGAGCGCAGGCACACCTCGACGCCGTCCACCGCGTCGACCAGCTTCTTGAAGCCGGTGAAGTCCACGATCACGTGGTGGTCCACGCGGATGCCGGTGAGCGTCTCGACCGTACGGATCGTGCACGCCGTGCCCGCGGCCTCGTACGCCCGGTTGAAGGGGGCGAACTGCGCCTCCAACTGCGTGCCGTCCGGCTTGCGGCAGCGCGGGATCTCCGTCATCAGGTCGCGCGGCAGCGATACGGCCGTGGCGCCGTGCCGGTCGGCGGCGAGGTGCAGCAGGATCGCGGTGTCGGAGCGCTGGGTGCCGTTGTCCTCGCCGTACTCGCCGTTGCCGCCGCCGCGCGAGTCCGAGCCGATCAGCAGGATGTTCCGGGCGCCCGCGACCGCCGCCACCGGGCGCTCCGACTCGTACCGGGCCAGCTCGCGCGCCGTGTCCGTGTCGGTCCTGATGTTCCCGTCGAGCTGGTGGTAGAGCCACCACCCGGTGCCGCCGGCCGCCAGCACGAGCGCCGCCACGCCCAGCGCCGCCCAGCGCAGCCAGCGGCGCCGCCGCCGCGCCGGGGCCATGGCGTCGGGGTCCGCGTTGTCGGGGTCCGCGTTGTCGGGGTCCGCGTCGTCCGGGTCGGCGGCGGGCGGGGGGCCGGGGCGGTCGGTCACGAAGCGTCCATCCCTCACGGAGTCGGCGCCGGGCCGTGGCCCGCCGCCGGTGGGCGAGGGAGGCGCGACACGGCCGTACGTACGTACCGCCGATCATCGCGCGCCGCGCGCGCCGCGGCCCGGGGGCTCGGCGCGCCGTGCGGCCGGACGGGTGGCGCGGGGGTGTGGCGCGGGGGTGTGCCCGCTCCCGACGACCTTTCAGCCGCTGGCGCCGTGACCGCCACAGCTCGCCAGGAAGGGCGTCAGCGCGGCACCGGCACGGTGAGGGTGACCCGTTCGTCCGTCACGCGCCGGGCCAGGCCCTCCTCCGGCAACTGGTCGAGATGGCGGCACAGGACGACCGAGCCGCCGGCCGCCAAGGGGGCGAGCAGCCCGGCGGAAAGGCCCTCCCAGGTGTCGTACGGCAGGCCGGACAGCAGCCGCGAGCCCGGCGTCAGGCCGTACGACCCGGCGTCCGTACGGGCCCGGTCGACGCTCTGGGCGCCGGTCAGCTCCAGGCCGCCGACCACGAGCGCCGGCGCGTCCGGGTCCACCGGCGCGTACGGCGTGAAGCGGTCGCCCTGGCTCGGCACCTCCACCGCGTAGTCCGCGAACCCCTGCGGCGGCCGCGGGAACCGGCCGCCCATCGGGCGCAGCGCCAGCGCGACGCGCTCGCCGGAGCAGGCGCGCGCCGCGTCCAGCGAGTCCGGGCCGCTGACGACGAGATCGGCCGCGGCCGGGTCGCCGCCGATGTCGGCCACGACGCCGACGGAGGAGGCGGCCAGCAGCCAGACGGCGCTCTGCCAGTGCGCGGGCAGCAGCAGGGCGAGCCGGTCGCCGGGCTCGGCGGACAGGTCGTCCTGGAGCAGATTGGCGGTCTTCGCCACCCAATTGGCGAAGGTGGCCACGGAGAGTTCGACGCGCTCGCCCGTGGCGTCGTCGTAGAAGGTCACGAGCGGGCGGGCCGGGTCCGCCGCGAGGGCGGATCGCAGCAGGTCGGCGGGGGTGCGATCGGTGGCGTTCATCGCCGCCAGGGTACGCGCCGGGCGCGCCGCGCATCAGCCGTACGGGTGTCCCGGGCCGGGCGCCGGGCCACCGGTTCGGCCGATGGCCCGTCAGCTCACGAATAGACAGATATGCGCCCTTTGCCCACGATTTTTCCATGCGTCCACTCCTCGCCTCATCGACGGCCGTGGTCTGCGCGACCGTCCTGGCACTCCCGCTCTCCGCCCCCTCCGGCGCCGCCGCCGCACGGTCCGGCGTCGCGACCGCGAACGCCGCCGGCGTCTCGGCCCCGGCCCCCGCCGCCGGGGTGCCCGGCACCACCCGGTCGCTGCCGCTCGTCCCCCTCGGCACCGCCGCCGACCGCGCCCAGGGCACCGTCGAACAAGGCCTGACCGCCCGCCGCGTACGGCCCTTCGCGCTCCTCGGCGTCGTCTGGAAGGACGCCTCCGCCGAGCTCCACGGCCGGGTCCAGGTCCGTACCCGCGCGGTGCGCACCCACGCCTGGTCCCGCTGGCAGGACGTGCAGAACCACGACGACGACCGGCCGGACGCGGGCTCGCCCGAGGCGCGCGGCCGCCGGGTGCAGGGCGCCACCGCGCCGCTGTGGGTCGGCGACTCCGACGGCGTCCAGGTCCGGGTGCGCGGCGCCAAGACCACCGGGCGGCACGGCGCCCCGGCCCACGGCAAGGGCCGGCGCGGCGGCGCGTCCCACGCCGCCCTGCCGCCCGGGCTCCGCGTCGAACTCGTCGACCCCGGCGCCGACCCGTCCCCCGCGCAGCGCGCCGCACATCCGGTGCCGACCGGCGAGTACGCCGCGAGCTCCACCGTGAACACGCAGTTCGCGCCCCTGGGAGCGACCGAGATCGGGGCCCTCGGCAAGGCCGAGTCCGAGGCCGACGCGGCGGCGGTCGAGGGCATCGGCGGCCAGGTCTTCGGCGAGGGGCCCTTCGACGACGGGCCCTTCGACGAGGGGGACTTCGGGGACGACGGCACCGGAGACAGGCCCGGCCACTTCGACGGCCACTCCGACGGCCGCGCCCCGGACGACCGGGCCCCCGGCGACGGCACCCGCCACGACGGCCCGGGCCCGGACGGTACGCATCACGAGAGCCCGAGCCCGGACGGTACGCACAAGGACGGCCCGAACCCGGACGGGACGAGCCAGGACGGCACGCACCAGGAAACCGCGAACCCGGACGGCACGAAGCCGGACGGTACGAAGCCGGACGGTACGAAGCCGGACGGGCCGCGCCAGGACGGTACGAAGCCGGACGGCACCCGGCCCGAGGCCACCGCGACACCGGAGGAGGACGGGCCGCGCGCCGCCGAGAAGCGCCGCCGCATCGGGCCCCGCCCCCGCATCGTCACCCGGTCCGGCTGGGGCGCCAACGAGCGGCTGCGCGAGCGGCGGTTCCGCTACACCAGGACCGTGAAGGCCGCGTTCGTCCACCACAGCGCGACCGGCAACAACTACCGCTGCTCCCAGGCGCCCAGGGTCATCCGCGGTATCTACCGCTACCACGTCAAGAGCAGCGGCTGGCGGGACATCGGCTACAACTTCCTCATCGACAAGTGCGGCACCATCTACGAGGGCCGGGCGGGCGGTGTGGCGAAACCCGTCATGGGCGCCCATACTCTCGGGTTCAACAGCAACAGCATGGGCATCGCCGTCCTCGGCTCGTTCGCACATGCCAATCCGCCCGCCGCCGCGGTCAAGGCCGTGGCCCGTCTCACCGCCTGGAAGCTCGGCCTGTACGGCGCGAACCCGCGCGGCACCACCCGTCTCGTGTCGGGCGGCGGAAACCGCTTCAAGAAGGGAGCCCGGGTCAAGCTCCATGTCATCTCCGGCCACCGCGACGGCTTCGCCACCGAGTGCCCCGGTACCAAGCTGTACCGGAAGCTCGGCAAGGCCCGCGCCGTCTCGGCCCGCCTCCAGGGACGCTGAGCCCTCTCGCGCACCCCTGACCGGGCGGAGGCCACGCCTTCACTGTCTGCATACACTGGCCGCCGACCACGGCCGGCCCCAGCAGGAAGCAGAGATACACGTTGACTGAATCGCCAGAAGCGATCCTCCTGGTCGGCGGCAAGGGAACCCGGCTACGCCCGCTCACGGTGCACACGCCCAAACCGATGGTCCCGGCGGCGGGCGTCCCCTTCCTCACCCACCAGCTCGCCCGGGCCCGCGCGGCCGGCGTCGAGCACATCGTGCTCGCCACCTCCTATCTCGCGGAGGTCTTCGAGCCGTACTTCGGCGACGGCTCCGCGCTCGGCCTGCACCTGGAGTACGTCACCGAGGAGGAACCGCTCGGCACCGGCGGCGCCATCCGCAACGTCGCCTCCCGGCTCCGGTCGGGCCCCGACGACCCCGTGCTCATCTTCAACGGCGACATCCTCACCGGCCTCGACATCGAGGCCCTCGTCGCCACCCACCGCTCGGCGGGCGCCGACGTCTCCCTGCACCTGACGCGCGTGGACGACCCGCGCGCCTTCGGCCTCGTGCCGACCGACGCCTCCGGGCGGGTCACGGCCTTCCTGGAGAAGCCGCAGACCCCGGAGGAGATCGTCACCGACCAGATCAACGCGGGCGCGTACGTCTTCAACCGCTCCGTGATCGACTCGATCCCCGACGACCGCCCCGTCTCCGTCGAACGCGAGACCTTCCCGGACCTCCTCGCCGCCGGCGCGCACCTCCAGGGCATGGTCGACTCCACGTACTGGCTCGACCTCGGCACCCCGCAGGCGTTCGTCCGCGGCTCCGCCGACCTGGTGCTGGGCCGCGCCCCGTCGCCGGCCGTCCCCGGCCGCTGCGGCGACCGGCTGGTCATCGACGGCGCGCTGGTCGCGATGGACGCGAAGCTGACGGACGGCACGGTGATCGGCAAGGGCGCCCGGATCGAGTCGGGCGCGCGCGTCGAGGGCAGCACGGTGCTGGACGGCGCCGTCGTCGAGGCCGGGGCGCACATCGCGGACTCGCTCATCGGGGCGGGCGCCAGGGTGGGCGCGCGGACGGTCGTGGAGGGCGCGGTCATCGGGGACGGCGCGATGGTCGGCCCGGACAACGAGCTGCGCGACGGGGTCCGGATCTGGTGCGGGGCGGACCTGGGACCGGGTGCGGTGCGCTTCTCCTCCGACCAGTAGCAGCGCGTGGGGCGTGACGCCTCCCCGTAGGCCCGTACGCCCCACCCGTACCCTGGTCGGATGTCCGACACCCGCACCTGGGGGCTCTCCGGCCCGTACGACCGCCATGACCTCAGGCGCAACCTGGGCGTCCTGGGGCGCGGGCCGGGCGACCCCGCCTACCGGGTCGCGGCGGACGGCTCCGTCTGGCGGGCCTCGCGGACCCCGGACGGCCCCGGCACCCTGCGGATCGCGGTGGCCGGCGGCGAGGCCCGGGCGCAGGCCTGGGGGCCGGGCGCGGACTGGCTGCTCGCGCGGGTGCCCGCGATGCTCGGCGAGCACGACGACGCGGCGGACTTCACCCCCCGCCACCGCCTCGTCCACGAGGCCCACCGCCGCCACCCCGGCCTGCGCCTGATCCGTACGGGCCTGGTCCTGGAGTCGCTGATCCCCTCGGTCCTGGAGCAGAAGGTCACCAGCGACGAGGCGTACCGCGCCTGGCGCATCCTCCTGACCCGCCACGGCGAGCCCGCCCCCGGCCCCGCCGACGGAATGCGCGTCATGCCCGACCCTCGCGCCTGGACGCTGATCCCGTCCTGGGAGTGGCACAAGGCGGGCGTCGACGCCAAGCGTTCGTCGACGATCCTGCGCGCCGCCCGCGTCGCGCGCCGCCTGGAAGAGGCCGCGGGGATGGACGACACCCGCGCCACCGCCCGGCTGCGGGCCGTCCCCGGCATCGGTCCGTGGACGGCCGCCGAGACCCTGCAGCGCAGCAACGGCTCACCGGACGCCGTGACAGTCGGCGACCTCCACCTGCCGAAGATCATCGGCTACGCGCTGACGGGCGAGCGCGGCACGGACGACGCGGCCATGCTCGACCTCCTGGCCCCCTACGCCGGCCACCGCCACCGCGCCTGCCGCCTCATCCTCCTCACCGGCCGCACCCCGCCCCGCCGCGCCCCGCGCTTCTCCGTGAACGACATCCGCGCGCTGTGATCCTGATCCGACGCCCCCGGCCCGAGCGCGGGGGCCCGGTCACGCGGTCGTCACGGTGGTCGTGACCTCCACGGGCACGGAGAGGCTGTTGGCGATGAAGCACTCGCGATGGGCCCGCGCCGCCAGCTCCTGGACCGTTTTCTCGTCGGTGCCCGCGGCGACCTTGACGCTTGCCCGCAGGTGGATCGTGGTCAGCCGGGCGGGGGCGGCGTTCAGGTCGAGGCTGCTGGTCGCCTCGTCGTCGTAGGCGAGGACGTCCACTCCGGCGCGGGCGGCGACGGCGAGGAAGGAGAGCAACTGGCAGGACGAGGCGGCCATGACCACCAGTTGCTCGGGGTTGAGGCGGGCGGGGTCGCCGCGGAAGGCCGGGTCCGCGCTGAGGACGGTCTCGGGGGCGGGGGCCGCGACGGCCGTGTGTTCACGGGAGTAGCCGTGGATCCCCTCGGCGGTGGAGCCTTCCCAGTGCAACCGCGCGTGATAGCTGTGTGAGCTCATGCCCGGATCGTAGGCCGGGAATGGTTCGACGAGGAGCGAAATGTCTGCGTCCGCCATCGCCGACCGGTGACCACTGATGACTACTGACCGCCGCCCCTCACCGCACCGTCACGAACGCGTCGGCGTCCCGCGCCGGGCGGGGCCGGGCCGGCGCCGCCGGGTGCCCCACGGCCACCGCGCCCATCGGGTCCCAGTCGGCCGGCAGCTCCAGCACCCGCCGCACCACGTCCCGGCAGAACATCGTCGATGACACCCAGGCCGACCCCAGCCGCTCGCCGGCCAGCGCGACCAGGAAGTTCTGCACCCCGGCCCCGGCCGTCACGACGAACATCTCCCGCTCGGCCGCCGCGCGCCGCTCGTCCGGGTACGGGTGCGCGCCGTCCATCACCAGGCACGGCACCGCCAGGTACGGCGCGTTCCGCAGGACGTCGCCCCGGCGCAGCCGCTTGGCGACGCTCTCCTCCGTGCGGCCGTCGGCGCGCAGGTCGGCCGCCCACGCGTCGCGCATCGCGTCGAGCAGTTCGGTACGCGCCCGCCCGGACTCCAGCAGGACGAACCGCCACGGCGTGGTGTGGTGCGGGGCGGGCGCGGTCACGGCGGCGGCGACCGCGCGCCGCACGGCGGCCCCGTCGACCGGCTCGGCGGTGAACTCGCGGACCGTACGGCGCAGCGTCACCGCTTCCCGTACGGCCTCCGAGGTGCCCAGCCGGAACATGTCGTCGGCGGCGCCCCGCACCAGCGCCCGCGCGCCGGCCCCGTCCGCGTCCGCCGGGCCGTCCGCTCCGCCGTCCGCCGCGGTGTCCGCCGCGCTGTCGGCGGCGCCCGGCACCAGGTGCGGGAGGCCGCGCACCACGGCCACCGGCAGCCCCTCGGCCTTGCCCTTCACCAGGTCTCCGGCGGCGGCCAGTTCGTCGGCGGCCGCGACGACCGTGACGTTCAGCGCGTTGCCGTGGGTGTCCTCGCCGCCGCGCAGGTCGTCCAGGACCCGCACCCCGGCGGCGCCGATGGCGACATCGGTGAGGCCGGTGCGCCAGGGGCGGCCGAAGGTGTCGGTGATGACGACGCCGACCTCGACGCCGAGCGCCGCCCGCAGCCCGTCCCGGATGCGCCGGGCCGAAGCGTCGGGGTCCTCGGGCAGCAGCAGTACGGTCCCGGCCGGGGTGTTGGAGGCGTCGACGCCCGCGGCGGCCATGACCAGGCCGAGCCGATTCTCGACGATCCGCAGCGGGCCGCGCCGGGCGACGACCCGTACGGTCTCGGCGTCGATCGCGGCCTCGCGGTCGTCGGCCCGGACGACGCGGCCCTCGGCCTTGGACACGATCTTGGAGGTGACCAGCAGCACGTCCCCGTCGACGAGCCCCGACACGCCCTCCTCGCCCGCCTCCGCGGCCCCCGCCGCGATGAGCTTGGCGAGGTCGTCGCCCGGCCGCACCTCGGGCAGGCCGGGCAGCGCCCACACCCGGAAGGCCGGCGCCGGCCGGCTCACGCCCGTACCTCCTCGGCGAGGTCGAGCGCCTCGCGGGCCATCCGCGCCGTGGCGTCGAGGTCCGTCATCATCAGCGGCACGGCGCGGCAGCGGATGCCCGCCGCCTCCACCGGCCCGACGGCGGCGGCGTCCACGGTGTCGACGAGCCAGCCGTCGAGCATCCCCGAGCCGTAGTGCTGGGCCACGGCGGCCGCGCTGGTCTCGACGCCGACGGCGGCGAGCACCTTGTCCGCCATGCCGCGCACCGGCGCGTCGCCGACGATGGGGGAGAGACCGACGACCGGCACCCCGGCGTCCGCGATGGCCTCGCGCATGCCCGGCACCGCGAGGATCGTGCCGACGCTGACGACCGGGTTGGACGGCGGGAAGAGCACGACGTCCGCCGCGGCGATGGCCTCCAGGACGCCCGGCGCGGGCTTGGACTGCTCGGCGCCGACGGGGATGACGGCGTGCGCGTCCACGGACGCGCGCAGCCGCACCCAGTACTCCTGGAAGTGCACGGCCTTGCGGCCCTCGTCGGTGTCCACCAGTACGTGCGTCTCGACGCGGTCGTCCGTCATCGGCAGCAGCCGGACGCCGGGGTTCCAGCGTTGGCACAGCGCCTCGGTCACCGCGCTGAGCGGGTATCCGGCGCCGAGCATCTGGGTGCGGACGATGTGCGTCGCGAAGTCGCGGTCGCCGAGGCCGAACCACTCGGGTCCGACGCCGTACGCCGCCAGTTCCTCCTTGACCGCGAAGGTCTCGTCGGCCCGGCCCCAGCCCTGCTCCTCGTGGATGCCGCCGCCGAGGGTATACATCACGGTGTCGAGGTCGGGACAGACTTTCAGGCCGAAGAGATGGATGTCGTCGCCGGTGTTCCCGATGACGGTGATCTCCGCGTCGGGGACTGCTGACTTGAGGCCGCGTAGGAAGCGGGCACCGCCGATGCCGCCGGCCAGAACCACAATGCGCTGCATGGGGCCAGTCTGTCAGCCGCGGGCGGGCGCGCTGAAGTCCGGTGGCGGGCGCCGGCCCGCCGCCTGTCGGTACGTCAGCCCGTATGCCGGTCTGTCCGCCGGTTCGTACGCGGCCCCGTAAGCCGGTCCGCATGCCGTCCCGCACACGGACCCGTACGCCGCCTCATACGTCCTGATACGTCAGCGGGCGAGCGCCGCCGCGCAGCGCGGGCCGTGCTGCGGCATGTCGGTGAGGCCGGGGAAGTAGACGTGCAGGCTGACCGCCGGTTCGAGGGAGTCGTTGACGACCTCGTGGACGTAGCCGGGCGCGAAGACGCGCACCGCGCCCGCACCGAGGCGCAGCCGCGCGGCGGGCCCCGCGGCGCCCTGGGAGTGTTCGGTCAGTTCGCCGTCCAGCATGGTGAGGACGCCGGACGAGGGGCCGTGGTCGTGGCGGCCGGTGCCCTGGCCGGGGACCCAGCTCAGCAGCCAGACCTCGTAGCCGGGGCCGGTGCGCAGCCGGTGGTACCAGCGGCTGGTCGCGTCGTAGCGGACGAGGTGGGCCCAGCTCGCGCGGTCGGCCGCGATGGCGGCGGCGAGGCCGGCGAACCCGGCGACGGTCGAGGGGTGGGCGGCGACGGGCGGCAGGAGGTGGGGGATGGCGAGCGGGTCGCCGGCGATCTGGACATCGCTGTTCATGTGCGGAAGTTCCTCGGCAAGAGTCTCGGTAGGAGTTCTGCAAGAGTTCGGCTCGCGTCCCCGCCGCGGTCCGCCCCATGGCCCCCCGGGGAGGCGGGGGTCATGAGCCGGGGGTCACGGGGCATGCGTGCGGCATGGGCCCGAGGACGCGTGGTGACGCTGAAAAGGCGGGAGCGGCGCGGTCCCGGCCGTGCCTGCCGGCGGTCGCGGAGGTACGGGGACGGGAGGCGCTGGGAGGGCGGGCCGCGGTGAGCGTGCCCGTCCTAGCTGGAGCTCGGTGGCATCAACAGCTCGAACAGCGGCAGCGGGCCCGCACAGCGCAAAGGGACCCGTACGAGCGGGTCAGGCAGAGCGTGGAGGTCGCTGGCATGCAACCAAGAAGAGCGGCAGGTGGCTCCCCTTGTCAACCAGATGTCCGCTTTGGGGTCAATGTTTCACCTCATCCGGTTAAAGTGCTCGACGAAAGGTTTATGCATGGATGTGTACGGAGAGGTGTGGCGCACCACGCGTACCCGTGAGCGCCCTCGGTCGCATGAGGTGCAACTGGGTTGTCGTGTGTGACGTCCTCTCCCTCGGGGAGGCGGTGCGCGGCGGGCGAGTGGGTGTGTCCCGTCTTATGGCGATTTGAACACTTTCCGCATAGCCTTGGTTCCGCAGAGTGAATAAGGGGCCCAATAGCAGATCTCGGCTTGACTGGCCCGGATCGGCACACTTGTAATTTCACTCGTGTCGTTCAGCCGTATTCGGTAACGGCAACATCACGGGGACGCAAAGACAGACTAGGGGCGCACATGACCGAGCTGTTTCAGGAACTGCTGGTCGAGGAGGCGGACGAGGAGCTCGGCTGGCAGGAGCGCGCACTCTGCGCCCAGACCGATCCCGAATCGTTCTTCCCGGAAAAGGGCGGATCCACCCGCGAGGCGAAGAAGGTCTGCCTCGCCTGCGAAGTCCGCTCCGAGTGCCTCGAATACGCCCTCGCCAACGACGAACGCTTCGGCATCTGGGGCGGCTTGTCCGAGCGCGAGCGCCGCCGCCTGAAGAAGGCTGCGGTCTGACGGGCCGACGGGCCGACGACCCGACGGTCCGACGGTCTGACGGGCCGAGCGCCTGACAGGCCGACCGTCTGGTCCGGACCGCACGCGGCCGCCGCCGCACCCGGCGCGGCTCACAGACCATCACCAGCGCGCGCCGAGCGCGCCGCCCGGCGGCCCCGGACCCGACCGCCCGGCCCGCCGCCGACCGCGTTCGACACGGCGAGACGCCACAAGACGCGGCGAGAGGCCCGACCACGCAGCCGGCGCACCCCTTCCGCGCCGCCGCCGGCGCACCCCTTCCGCGCCGCCGCCGGCCACTCCGCGCGCGCCGCCGCCGGCCACTCCGCGCGCGCCGCCGCCGGCCACTCCGCGCGCGCCGCGAAAACACCCATACCGCACGGCCCGCCTCCGGCACCACGCCCGCCGGAAGCGGGCCGCCGCGCGTTCCGGGCCCCCGCGCCCGTACGGACCCGGTCGGCGGACACCCGCGAACCATTAGTGTGGGGGGCCGTCCGTGACGCACCAACGACCCCACGGGGCGCGGGCGTCCACCGCAGTCCAAGCAGGCAGTCTTCCGGGGGGCGCCCCCGGGACCCCGGCCGGAGGGCCCGTACCTCGATGTCCGTGCATAGTCACTCGGCGGCTCAACACCCGGCCGCCACCCCCGAGTTCCCACGGCACGTCGTCACCGCCGTGCTCGTCTCCCACGACGGCGACCGATGGCTGCCCCAGGCCCTGAGCGGCCTCCTCGGCCAGGAACGGCCCGTACAGAACGCCGTCGGCGCCGACACCGGCAGCACCGACGAATCCGCCCAGCTCCTCACCGAGGCCCTCGGCGACGACCACGTCCTGCACCTCGCGCGGCGCAGCGGCTTCGGCACCGCCGTCGACGAGGCGGTCCGCTCCGCGGCCGTGCTCACCCCCGACGACCTGCCCTACCTCAAGCGGCCCAGCGGCTGGGACCCCGCCACCCGCACCTGGCGCGACGACGCCTACGACATGCCGGAGCTGCCGCACGGCGAACCCGTCCAGTGGCTGTGGCTGCTGCACGACGACTGCGCGCCCGAACCCGACGCCCTCGCCGAACTGCTGCGCGTCGCCGACAGCGACCCGCACGCCGCGATCGTCGGCCCCAAGCTGCGGAGCTGGTACGACCGCCGGCAACTCCTCGAAGTCGGCGTCTCCATCGCCCGCAGCGGCCGCCGCTGGACCGGCCTCGAACGCCGCGAACAGGACCAGGGCCAGCACGACCAGGTACGTACCGTGCTCTCCGTCTCCACCGCCGGCATGCTCATCCGCCGCGACGTCTGGGACGAACTCGGCGGCATCGACCCCCGGCTGCCGCTCATGCGCGACGACGTCGACCTGTGCTGGCGCGCCCAGGCCGCCGGGCACCGCGTGCTCGTCGCCCCCGAGGCCGTACTGCGCCACGCGGAGGCCGCCGCGCGCGAACGCCGCCCCGTCGACTGCGTGGGCCGCTCCGTCGCCAACCCGCACCGCGTCGACAAGGCCGGCGCCGTCTACACCCTCCTCGCCAACAGCCGCGGCGCCGCCCTCCCGTACGTCATGGCGCGGCTCGTCATCGGCACCCTGCTGCGCACCCTCGCCTACCTCGTCGGCAAGGTCCCCGGCCAGGCCCTCGACGAACTCGCCGGACTCTTCGGCACCCTGCTGCGCCCCGGCCGGATCCTCGCCGCCCGCAAGCAGCGCGGCAAACCCGCCGTGGAGGCGAGCGAGCTGCGGCCGCTCTTCCCGCCCCCCGGCGCGACCGTACGGGCCACCGTCGAGCAGGTGGCGGGCAACCTCAGCGGCCGCTCCGAACCCGAGCTGTCCTCCGCCGGCCGGCACGGCGGCGTCGAGTCCGGGCCCGGCGGCGACGACGCCGACTACCTGGAGATCGAGCAGTTCGCCCGGCTCAAGCGCATCGCCCGGCGCCCCGCGCCGGTGCTCTTCGCCGCGCTGCTGCTCATCTCCCTGATCGCCTGCCGCGCGCTGATCGGCGGCGGCTCGCTGTCCGGCGGCGCGCTGCTGCCCGCGCCCGACGTCTCCGCCCTCTGGTCGAGCCACCTGGACGGCTGGCACCCGGTCGGCACCGGCAACACCGGCACCGCGCCCCCCTACCTGGCCATCCTCGCGACCCTGTCGACGATCTTCCTCGGCTCCACCGGCTTCACGCTCACCCTGCTGCTGGTCTGCTCGGTGCCGCTGGCCGGCCTCACCGCCTACTTCGCCTCCCGGCCGCTCGTCGGCTCCCGGCAGCTACGGGCCTGGGCCGCCGTCGCGTACGCCTTCCTGCCCGCCGCCACCGGCGCGCTCGCGGGCGGCCGGCTGGGCACCGCCGTGCTCGCCATCCTGCTGCCGCCGATGGCCCGCGCCGCCGTCGCGGCCAGCGGCGTCCGCGCCCCCAAGGCCCGCCCGAGCTGGCGCGCGGTGTGGACGTACGCGCTGCTGCTGACCTTCACGGCGGCTTTCACCCCCATCGTCTGGCCGATCGCCCTCGTCCTCGGCGTCGCCACCCTGCTCGTCCGCGTCGTCGTCGGCCGGGGCGAGGCGCTCCTCGCGCACGTCCTGCGGTTCCTCGCGGTCGTCGGCACCCCGCTGATCGCCCTCGCCCCCTGGTCCCTGACGCTCCTCACCCACCCGTCCCGCTTCCTCACCGAGGCCGGACTCGACTACGGACACGGCACGGCCACCGCGCTGAAGCTGCTGTCCATCGACCCGGGCGGCCCCAAGACCTTCGGCGGACTGCTGCTGCTCGGCATCGTCCTCGCGGCCCTCGCCGCGCTGCTGCGCGGCGACCGGCAGCCCGCGGTCCGCTGCGCGTGGGCCGCCGCGCTGACCGGGCTGCTCTTCGCCGCCCTCGCCAACGGCTCCGGCTGGGCCGGCCCCGCCTCCCTCGTCTACGGCATCGCCCTGATCGGCGCGGCCGTCGTCGGCGCGGAGGGCGCCCGGCAGCGCGTCACGGAGCTGAGCTTCGGCTGGCGGCAGCCCGTCGCCGCCCTCATCGCCGTCGCCGCGGCCGCCGCCCCCGCGGTCGCCGCCGTCAGTTGGATGATCGCCGGCGCGGACGGCCCGGTCGAGCGCCGGGACCCGGTGCAGGTCCCCGCGTTCGTCGCGGAGGAGGCCGGCACCCGGGACCAGGCCCGCACCCTCGTGCTCGGCGGCGAGCCCACGCACGTCGCCTACACGCTCGTACGGGGCTCCGGCGCGCGGCTGGGCGACGCCGAGATGGCCGCGGCCGACGGCGCCGACAAGAAGCTCGACGCCGTCGTCGCCAACCTCGTCGCGGGCTCCGGCGCCGACCAGACCAGCCGGCTCGGCGAGTACGCCGTCGGCTACGTCCTGCTCCGCGACAGCGCCAAGCCGCTCGGCCGGGTCCTGGACGCGACGCCCGGCCTGACCCGGCTCAGCCAGGAGGACCGCAGCTCGCTGTGGCGCGTGGACCAGCAGGTCGCGCGCGTCGCCGTGATCAGCGGCGCGGCGCAGGACGGCGCGCGGCCGGGCGCGGCGACGCCGCCGGTGCCGGTCGCGGCCGGCCCCGTGGAGGCGCACAGCACGATCCCGGACGGCCCCGCGGGGCGCGTGCTGCGCGTCGCCGACCGGGCCGCGCCCGGCTGGCGGGCGACCCTCGACGGGAAGCCGCTCAAGGCCACCACCGTGGGCGGCTGGGCGCAGGGCTTCGAGCTCCCGGCGGGCGGCGGCAAGCTGGACCTCACGTACGACACCCCGCTGGCGCACACCGCGTGGGTATGGGCGCAGGGGCTGCTCGCCGTCGTGCTGCTGGTGCTCGCGCTGCCGGGCCGCCGCCGCGAGGTCGACGACGACCTCCCGGAGGCCGCCGCGGCGGCCGTGCCGGCGCAGGCCGCATCCGGCGAGGGCCGCCGGGCGCGCAGGCTGCGGGCCGCGGCGGAGTCCGGCCGCGCCGACGCCGAGCCGGCCGCGGACGGACCGCCGGACCCGTACGGCGGGGAGGGCGCGTTCGGCGACGGCGACGCGTTCGGCGGCGAGGGCGCGGACTTCGGCCACGGCGGGCCGCCGGAAGGCGCGGACCACTTCGCCGACCCGTACGCGGTGGTGCCGCAACAGGGCCAGTACGGCGAGTGGGACGGCCAGAGCTACGCGGACTACGGGCGGCAGCAGGGCGGCGACCACTACCAGGAGGGGCAGCAGCCCGCCGGGGCGCACCAGAGCGACCCGTACCAGGAGGGCCACTTCCAGGGCGGCTCCTATCAGGACGGCTACCAGGGGGACGGCGCGTACCAGGCGGGGCAGCAGGCCGCCGCGCCGCACCCGGACGGCTCGTACCCCGAGGGCCAGTACCAGGACGGTCCGTACCAGGACGGCCAGTACCCGGCGCAGCCCTATGACGGCAGCCAGTACGACCCGTACGCCTACGGCGGGCAGCAGCACTACGACACGGCGTACGGCAACGGAACCCAGCCGCACCGCGACGGGAGCGAGCACCAGTGAACCGCACCACCCTGACCTTCTTCGGCGCCGTCGCCGCGCTCGCCGCCGTCACCGGCGTCGCCGCGGTCACCGTGCCCGCCGAACCGGCCAAGAGCACCGCGAAGGCGGCCGAGCGGCTGCCCGTACAGCGCTCGACCCTCGTCTGCCCGCCGCCTCCGCCCTCGGAGGTGGGGGAGACGACCTACACCGCGTTCACCCCGCAGGGCAAGGGCGGCGCGAACGGGACCCAGAAGTCCTCCGGGGCCCCGACGGCCGACATGCTGCCCGCCGCGGGCTCCTCGTCGGGCGACTCCGGAGGAAAGAAAGACGACAAGGGCAAGAAGGGCGACAAAGGCCCCAAGGGCGGCAAGGACGCGACCAAGCCCGTCATCTCGGTGAAGGAACCCGGCAAGCCGGTGACCGCCACCACCGACAGCTCCGGCGCCCCCGCCCTCATCGGCTCCGCCGACGGCGCGCTCGCCCCCGGCTGGAGCGTGCAGCAGACCACCACGATCAGCGCGGGCACCGGGCGCGGCGTCCAGGGCCTGAGCTGCGCGGCCCCCGACACCTCGTTCTGGTTCCCCGGCGCGAGCACCGCCAAGTCGCGCCAGGACTACGTCCACCTCACCAACCCCGACAACAACCCCGCCGTCGTGGACCTGGAGCTGTACGGCAAGGACGGCCGTATCAAGGCCCCCGCCGGCGAGGGCATCAACATCCCGCCCCGCTCCGCCGTGCCCGTCCTCCTGTCGACCCTCACCAGCCAGCCGGCCGACGACCTCGTCCTCCATGTGGCGGCCCGCTCGGGGCGCGTGGGGGCCGCCGTCCAGGCGTCCGACGAGAAGACCGGCGGCGACTGGCTGCCCGCCGCCGCGGAGCCGGCGTCCGGCGCGGTCCTCCCCGGCCTGCCGTCGGACGCCACGTCGGCGCGGCTCGTCCTCTTCGCGCCCGGCGGCAGCGACGCCGACCTCAAGGTGCGGCTCGCCGGGAAGAACAACGCCATCACCCCGACCGGCCACGAGACGCTGCACGTCAAGAGCGGCATGATGACCACCGCCGACCTCGGCGACATCACCCGCGGCGAACCGGGCTCGCTGCTGCTCACCCCGGAGAGCGGCAGCGGCAAGGTGGTCGCGGCGCTGCGCGTGACGCGCGGCAAGGGCGACAAGCAGGAGACGGCGTTCATCCCGGCGACCACGCCCATCGAGGAGCGCGGCACGGTCGCCGACAACCGCGCCAAGGGCTCGACGCTCTCCCTCGTCGCGCCCGAGAAGGACGCCGAGGTGCGGGTCGTCTCCTCGGTGGGCAGCGAGGGCGGCACCCCGGTCAGCAAGAACTACACCGTCAAGGCCGGTACGACGCTGGCCGTCGACCCGCCCCAGCCCGGCGGCGGCAAGGGCGCGTTCGGCGTGACGGTCGAGAAGGTCTCCGGCGGCCCGCTGTACGCCTCGCGGATGCTGGCGCTGCCGGCGGACGGCGTCCCGATGTTCACCATCCAGACGCTCCCGGACGACCGGGGGACGGTCGAGGTCCCGGAGGCGGAGCAGCGGATCTCGCTGATGAACGACTGAGGCGGCGGCGGTCGGGGGCCGATGCCGGCATGGCGGGCGTGGCTGGCATGACAGGCGTCTCGGGCGTGACAGACGGGTCAGGCGTGACAGACGGGTCAGGCGTGGCCGGCATGACAGGTGCCGCAGGCATGACGGGAACGGCAGGAACGGCGGGCAGGCCAGGCCGGGCCCCGATCACCGCTGTTCGCCACTGTTCGCCGCTGTCCGGTTGCGATCGGTCTGTATCCGGCTGACGCGACCCGTACAGGCCATTCCGCTTTCGGCCGGTAAGTCCGGTTGCTTGCGGTCGATTTCGGAATGGCATGGCGGTTTGTCCGTTTGGGTCGCCTCTTCCGCTCAGTCCTGCCCGTACCGCGGATCCACCGACTCCGGGGCCAGCCCCATCAGTTCGGCGACCTGCTCCACGACGACCTCGTGCACGAGCAGCGCGCGCTCGTCGCGGCCCTTGGTGCGGATCTCGATCGGGCGGCGGTAGACGACGATCCGGTCCGGCGCGTCGCCGTGCGCCGCGATGTACCGGCCGAGCGGCACGACATCGCCGTGCACGGGGGCGAGCGCGTCCAACGCGCCGAGCGGCGGGGCCTCGTCGTCCGGGCCGGGCTCCGCGCCGGGCACGTCGCGCACCGCGAACTCGACCTTGGAGAGCTGGGGCCAGCGCCGCTCCAGCCGTTCCACCGAGTCGTGCACGAGGTCGACGAAGGCGTCGCCGCGGCTGACCGACAGCGGCACTTGGGGCGGTGCGATCGGCCCGCGCATGCCGCGCCCGTGGCGGTCGCGGCGGCGCGGCCGCGGTTCGCGGCTGCGGGGTGGATCGGAGCTGTCCATCACGTATGAGAGTAGCCCTCGCCGGGCGGCGGTCCGGCGGTCGACGCCCAGCGCGCGGCATGTCGCCGGATGAGCGTTTCAGTCACGCCTACGATCAATTACAGCCACCTCCGAGACCGGCGAACTCGTACTGGATGACATGAATTGAGCCGGGCTGTGACAGGAATCATTACTTTCCTCCCCGCAGACGCGTCGGCCCCTCGCAGGTCAGCGAGGCCGTTCCAGCCATGCCCACACCGGACGTACCGGGACGACACGGAGGGGTGAGCCCGGGCAGATTCTTCGCGGCCCGCTCAAGAGTGCGGTACCGTCCAACCTCGTGAGCCCTGTACGTCGCTGTTCGCGCACCGCGTGCGGTCGCCCCGCCGTCGCGACGCTGACGTACGTCTATGCGGATTCGACCGCTGTTCTCGGACCGCTCGCCACCTACGCCGAGCCCCACTGCTACGACCTGTGCGCCGAGCACTCCGAGCGGCTGACCGCGCCGCGCGGCTGGGACGTCGTGCGCCTCGCCGTCGACACCGGCCCCGCCCGCCACAGCAGCGACGACCTCGAAGCGCTCGCCAACGCCGTGCGCGAGGCCGCGCGCCCGCAGGACCGCCCAACCCGCGGCCAGGGGGGCCAGGGGGGCCAGGGTGGCCCGGGTGGCCAGAGCTCCGGGCCCGTCGGCCCCAACGGCCGGGAGGCCGACCCCATGGAGGTCGCCCGCCGCGGCCACCTCCGGGTCCTGCGGTCGCCCGACTCCTGACGCACCCCCTCCCCCCTCCTGACGCACCCCCTCCCCGTCGCCCCACGCCCGTACGCCGCCCGCGGCGCCCGTAGGACACCGCCGTGACCGGCCGTACGGCGATGGGCCGGATCAAGGACGCCGCCAGGTAGGTTTGTCACCCCGTACCGGACTCCAGGAGGGGTTGGCTGTGGCTGATCTGTCGCAGATCGTGAAGGCGTACGACGTGCGCGGCGTGGTGCCCGACCAGTGGGACGAGAGGCTCGCCGAGTACTTCGGCGCCGCCTTCGCGCAGGTGACCGGCGCCGGCGCGATGGTCGTGGGCCACGACATGCGGCCGTCCTCGCCGGGCCTGTCCCGGGCGTTCGGGCGCGGGGCCGCGGCGCGCGGCGTCGACGTCACCGAGATCGGCCTGTGCTCCACGGACGAGCTGTACTTCGCCAGCGGGCAACTCTCCCTCCCCGGTGCCATGTTCACCGCCTCCCACAACCCCGCCCAGTACAACGGCATCAAGATGTGCCGGGCCGGCGCGACCCCCGTCGGCCAGGACACCGGCCTCGCCGAGATCCGCACCCTCGTGGAGGGCTGGCTGGACGGCGGCCCGGGCCCCGAGGCGGCCGGCACCCCCGGCGAGATCACCCAGCGCGACGTCCTGGGCGACTACGCCGCCCACCTGCGCGGCCTCGTCGACCTCAGCGCCATCCGGCCCCTGAAGGTCGTCGTCGACGCGGGCAACGGCATGGGCGGGCACACGGTGCCGACCGTCTTCGAGGGGCTGCCCCTGGAACTGGTCCCGATGTACTTCGAACTCGACGGCACCTTCCCGAACCACGAGGCCAACCCGCTCGACCCGAAGAACATCATCGACCTCCAGGCCCGCGTCCGCGCCGAGGGCGCCGACATCGGCCTGGCCTTCGACGGCGACGCCGACCGCTGCTTCGTCGTCGACGAGAACGGCGACCCCGTCGCCCCCTCCGCGATCACCGCCCTCGTCGCGGCCCGCGAGCTGGCCAAGCACCCCGGCGGCACCGTCATCCACAACCTGATCACCTCCTGGTCCGTGCCCGAGGTCGTCAAGGAGCACGGCGGCGAGCCCGTACGCACCCGGGTGGGCCACTCCTTCATCAAGGGCGAGATGGCCCGTACCGGCGCGATCTTCGGCGGCGAGCACTCCGCGCACTACTACTTCCGCGACTTCTGGAACGCCGACACCGGCATGCTCGCCGCGATGCACGTCCTCGCCGCGCTCGGCGAGCAGAGCGGCCCGCTGTCCGAGCTGGTCGCCCAGTACGACCGCTACGCCGCCTCCGGCGAGATCAACAGCACCGTCATCGACCAGGCCGACCGGATGGCCGCGGTCAAGGCCGCGTACGAGGGGCGCGAGGGCACCTCCCTCGACGAACTCGACGGGCTGACCGTCACCACCGCCGACTGGTGGTTCAACCTGCGCCCCTCCAACACTGAGCCGCTGCTGCGCCTCAATGTGGAGGCGCGCGACGCGGCGACCGTGGAGCGCGTACGGGACGAGGTCCTGGGCATCGTGCGGGCGTAGCGCGGAAGCGGAAGCCGTGCGGGCGTAGCGCGCGGGCCGCCGGGAGCGGGGGCACGGCGGAGCCGCCGGCGGCAGGGTCACAGGCGCAGCCGCCCGCGCCCCGCCAAGGCGGCCCGGCACCACCCGGCGGTAGGCTGGCGGCAACGCGTCTGCCCGCCCCGAAGGGAACCCCCATGCAGCTCGAAGCCGGTCTCCTGGAGATCCTCGCCTGCCCGGCGTGCCACGCGCCCCTCCGCGAGGAGACCACCGAGGACGGCGGCCTTGAGCTGGTGTGCGGCGGCGAGAGCTGCGCCCTCGCCTACCCCGTACGCGACGGCATCCCCGTCCTCCTCGTCGACGAGGCCCGCCGACCGGCCTGAACCCGGCCGGCGCAGCCGCGAACCACGCGGGCCGGGACGGGCCCCGCCGGGGCCGGGCAGCCGGTGACACAACGGACACAGACCGCACACGGCAGCACACGGCGGCACCACCGCCACCACGGCACCACAGGCAGGCGCACCGCCGCGGCGATCGGAGGCCGAAGCCCCATGCTCGACGAGTCGTTCCTCGATGATCCGGCCGCGCTGGCCCGGGCCGACGCCCACGGACTGCTCCGCTCCACCGCCGAGTCCGGCGCCCGCGTCCGTACCGCCGCCCGCGACGCCGCCGAGGCGGGCATCGCGGACCTCAAGCCCGACGGCCGCCCCCGCGCCGTGCTCGTCGCGGGCCCCGGCCCCGTCGCCGCCTGCACCGCGGACCTCTTCGCCGCCCTCGGCGGCGGCAACTGCCCCGTCACCCTCATCCGGCCGACCGGCGTGGCCTCCGCCGCGGGCGCGCTGATCTGGACGCTGCCGGGCTGGACCGGCCCGCTCGACCTGCTCCTCGTCGCCAGCCCGGACGGCACCGAACCCGGCCTCCCGCTCCTCCTGGAGCAGGCGTACCGCCGCGGCTGCTCGGTCGTCTGCGTCGCGCCCGCCGGCTCCCCGGTCACCGAGGCCACCGCCCAGGTCCGCGGCCTCGCCGTCCCGCTCGCCAAGGCGCTGTACGAGCCCCCGCGCCCGTACGGCCAGGGGGACGACCCGTACGGCCAAGGGGACCCGAGCGGCCGGCAGGGCCCCGGCGGTCCCGAGAGCCCCGCCGGACCCCTCTTCCGCCAGGCCGCCGGCCGCGACGAGGAACCGCCCGCCGCGCCCGGCGCCCTCTGGTCCCTGCTGACCCCGCTGATCGCCCTGGCCGACCGCATAGGTCTGCTCACCGCGCCCACGCCCGCCCTCCAGTCGCTGGCCGACCGGCTCGACGAGGTCGCCGAGCGCTGCGGGCCCGCTATCGCCACGTACAGCAACCCCGCCAAGACTCTCGCCACCGAGCTGGCCGACACCCTCCCGCTGATCTGGACCGAAGGCCCCGTCGCGGGCGCCGCCGGCCGCCACTTCGCCACCGCCCTCGCCGCCCTCGCCGGCCGCCCCGCGCTCGCCGCCGAACTGCCCGAGGCGCTGACCGGCCACGCCGCCCTGCTGACCGGCGCGTTCGCCGCCGGAGCCGACGCGGACGACTTCTTCCGCGACCGCGTCGAGGACCCCGAGGCGCTGCACGCCCGCGTCGTCCTGCTCCGCGAGCGCGAGCCCGGCGCCACCTCACCGACCCCCACCGCCCGCGACCTCGCGCTCCACCACGACGTCCCCGTCAGCGAGCTCGAACCGACCGAGGGCGCCCCGCTGGAAGCCGCCGCCGAACTGCTCGCGATCACGGAATTTGCCGCCGTCTACCTGGCGCTGGCCTCCCTGCCGCGACCATGACCGGGCCGCGGCACCACGCCCGCACCCCCCGCACTCCGCACCATCCGCACAGTCAGGAACCACTCCCCATGGACCGCCTCGCCAACACCGTGCGCCCCTACGCCTGGGGCTCCACCACCGCCATCCCGGAACTGCTCGGCACCGCCCCCACCGGCGAGCCGCAGGCCGAGGTGTGGATGGGCGCACACCCCGGCGCCCCCTCCCGCGTGGACCGCGGCAGCGGCCCCGCGGCGCTCAGCGACGTGATCGCCGCCGACCCGGAGGGCGAACTCGGCCGCGCCGCCACCGAACGCTTCGGCCCCCGCCTCCCCTTCCTCCTCAAGATCCTCGCCGCCGGCTCCCCGCTCTCCCTCCAGGTCCACCCCGACCTCGCCCAGGCCAAGGAGGGCTTCGCCGACGAAGAGGCGCGCGGCGTCCCCATAGACGCCCCGCACCGCAACTACAAGGACGCCAACCACAAGCCCGAACTCATCTGCGCGCTCACCCCCTTCGACGGGCTCTGCGGCTTCCGGCGCCCCGCCGAGGCCGCCGACCTGCTCGCCGGACTCGGCGTCGATTCCCTCAAGCCGTACGTCGACATCCTGCGCGCCGCCCCCGAGTCCGACGCGCTGCGCGAAGTACTCACCGCCGTCCTGACCGCCGACCCCGCCGCCATGGCCGAGACCGTCGCCCAGGCCGCCACCGCCGCCGAGCGGCTCGGCGCGCAGGACGGCCCGCACCAGGACTCGTACGCCGCCTACGCCTCCATCGCCCGGCACTACCCCGGCGACCCCGGCGTCATCGCCGCCATGCTCCTCAACTACGTACGGCTCCAGCCCGGCGAAGCCCTCCACCTCGGCGCGGGCGTCCCGCACGCCTACCTCGACGGCCTCGGCGTCGAGATCATGGCCAACTCCGACAACGTGCTGCGCTGCGGCCTCACCCCCAAACACGTCGACGTCCCCGAACTGCTGCGCATCGTCCGCTTCGAGGCCACCGCCCCCGGCGTCCTCCGCCCCGAGGCCGACCCCGGCGGCGAGGAGGTCTACGAGACCCCCACCGACGAGTTCCGACTCTCCCGCTACGACCTCGGCCGGGCCGCCGCCCCCAGCCGCCCGGACGCCCGCGGGCCCCAGATCCTGCTCTGCACCGCCGGTACGGCCGTACTGCGCGACGCCACCGGCGCCGAGCTGACCCTCGCCCGCGGCCAGTCGGCGTACGTACCGGCCGGCGAACAGGTCGAGCTGACCGGCGACGGCACCGTCTTCCGGGCCACCGTGGCGGCCTGACCGGCCGACCGCCCCCGGTGCTGCAACAATGACCCGCCGTAAAGACCGAGCAAAGCCGCGGGCCTCGATCGCGGCATCAGGGGCGGAAGGGACAACCGAAAACACATGAGTGCATCAGGCGGAACCAAGGCGATCGTCGCCGCGCTGGGCGCGAACCTCGCGATCGCCGTGGCGAAGTTCGTCGCGTTCGCGTTCAGCGGGTCTTCGTCGATGCTCGCCGAGGGCGTGCACTCGATCGCCGACTCCGGCAACCAGGCGCTGCTGCTCCTCGGCGGCAAGAAGGCCCAGAAGAAGGCGAGCGAGGAACACCCCTTCGGCTACGGCCGGGAGCGCTACATCTACGGCTTCCTCGTCTCCATCGTCCTGTTCACCATCGGCGGCGTCTTCGCCCTCTACGAGGGCTACGAGAAGATCAAGGAACCGCACGCCGTCGAGCACTGGTACTGGCCGGTCGGCGTGCTGGTCTTCGCGATCATCGCCGAGGGCTTCTCCTTCCGCACCGCCGTCAAGGAATCGAACGAGCTGCGGGGCAAGCAGAGCTGGGTCGAGTTCATCCGCCGCGCCAAGGCCCCCGAACTGCCCGTCGTGCTGCTGGAGGACTTCGGCGCCCTCATCGGACTCGTCCTCGCCCTCGCCGGCGTGGGCCTCGCCCTCGCCACCGGAAACGGCGTCTGGGACGGCGTCGGCACCCTGTGCATCGGCGTCCTCCTCGTCGCCATCGCCCTGATCCTGGCCGCCGAGACCAAGTCGCTGCTCCTCGGCGAGGCCGCCGGACCCGACGCCGTCGCCAAGATCCGCGCCGCCGCCGTCGACGGCGACACCGTCACCCGCGTCATCCACATGCGCACCCTCCACCTCGGCCCCGAAGAACTCCTCGTCGCCGCGAAGATCGCCGTCCAGCACGACGACAGCGCCGCCGAGGTCGCCGACGCGATCAACGCCGCCGAGGCCCGTATCCGCGAAGCCGTCCCCATCGCGCGCGTCATCTACCTCGAACCGGACATCTACCGCGCCCAGCCCCGGGCCGCGGACGCGCGCCCCGGGAGCTGACCGCACGCTCGGCCACCACGGGCCCCTCCGCCCCAGCCCGCGTCGACCACGGGGGCTGGGGTTCGCTGGGCCGATCGGTGTAGCTTTGACCGAGAGCCAGACGTCGCTGCTGATGGCGGTCGGGCGGCCCGCATGGCGGGGCGGCCGAGGGAGAGAGGGCCTCCGACGGACTGAGCTGCGCGGCAAGGGGAGAAGTCTGTCCCCGCCTGCCCTGCAGCCCTGCCGCACCGAGACCGCGCACGCCCTTTCCGCTTTCCAGGAGGAGCAGCCCGTATGACCACGACCTCCACCAGCCAGGACTTCAAGGTCGCCGACCTGTCGCTGGCCGCCTTCGGCCGCAAGGAGATCACCCTCGCCGAGCACGAGATGCCCGGCCTGATGGCGATCCGCAAGGAGTACGCCGAGGCCCAGCCGCTGGCCGGCGCCCGCGTGACCGGCTCCCTGCACATGACCGTGCAGACCGCCGTGCTCATCGAGACCCTGGTGGCCCTCGGCGCCGAGGTGCGCTGGGCCTCCTGCAACATCTTCTCCACCCAGGACCACGCCGCCGCGGCCGTCGCCGTCGGCCCGAAGGGCACCCCCGAGAACCCCCAGGGCGTCCCGGTCTTCGCCTGGAAGGGCGAGACGCTCGAAGAGTACTGGTGGTGCACCGAGCAGGCGCTGACCTGGCCGAACACCGCCACGGGCGGCCCGACCGCGATCCTGGACGACGGCGGCGACGCCACCCTCCTTGTCCACAAGGGCGTCGAGTTCGAGAAGGCCGGCGCGGTCCCCGACCCGTCGACCGCCGACAACGACGAGTACGCCCAGATCCTCACCCTGCTGGGCCGCACCCTCGGTGAGAACCCGCAGAAGTGGACCCAGTTGGCGTCCGAGATCCGCGGCGTCACCGAGGAGACCACCACCGGCGTCCACCGCCTCTACGAGATGCAGCAGGCCGGCTCGCTGCTCTTCCCGGCGATCAACGTGAACGACGCCGTCACCAAGTCGAAGTTCGACAACAAGTACGGCTGCCGCCACTCCCTGATCGACGGCATCAACCGCGCCACCGACGTCCTGATCGGCGGCAAGACCGCCGTGGTCTGCGGCTACGGCGATGTCGGCAAGGGCTGTTCCGAGTCGCTGCGCGGCCAGGGCGCCCGAGTGATCATCACGGAGATCGACCCGATCTGCGCCCTCCAGGCCGCCATGGACGGCTACCAGGTCGCCCGCCTCGAAGACGTCGTCGACATCGCCGACATCTTCGTGACGACGACCGGCAACAAGGACATCATCATGGCCTCGGACATGGCCAAGATGAAGCACCAGGCGATCGTCGCCAACATCGGCCACTTCGACAACGAGATCGACATGGCCGGCCTCGCGAAGGTCCCCGGCATCGTCAAGGACGAGGTCAAGCCCCAGGTCCACACCTGGACGTACCCCGACGGCAAGGTCCTCATCGTGCTGTCCGAGGGCCGTCTGGTGAACCTCGGCAACGCGACCGGCCACCCGTCGTTCGTGATGTCCAACTCGTTCGCCGACCAGACCCTGGCCCAGATCGAGATCCACACCAAGCCGGAGTCCTACCCGACCGACGTCTACGTGCTCCCCAAGCACCTCGACGAGAAGGTCGCCCGCCTCCACCTGGACGCCCTCGGCGTCAAGCTGACGACCCTCCGCCCGGAGCAGGCCGCCTACATCAACGTCCCGGTCGAGGGCCCGTACAAGCCCGACCACTACCGCTACTGACAGCACCGCACCAGCAGCCGGTACCAGGCCCCCGCCCCCAGGGCGGGGGCCTGTCCCATGCCCGTCAAGGACCCCACCATGCCCCGCGGCCGCTACGCGCTTTACGACCCGCACGATCACACCCCCCTCGGCGAAGAACACTTCCACTGCGCCCCCGGCCCCTCCGGCTGGCGCTACGTCGCCCAGACCACCACCCCCTCCGGCGACCACGCCGGCTCCGTCGACCTCACCCTCGACGCCCTCGGCCGCCCCCTGCGCCTGGAACTGCACGCCGCGAGCTGGCAGGTCCGCGGCGCCGCCCTGGAGGGCGTCACCTGGGTCCGTACCGACCCGACCGGCGAGCACGCCACGGAAGGCAACGTCCCCGCCCACGCCTTCACCGGCGCCTCCCCGGCCTTCTACGTCGCGCTCTCCCGCCTCCTGCGCCTGCCCCCCGGCGCCCCCGCCACCCGCGTCCGCCTCGTCGCCTTCACCGCCCCCGTCCTCGCCCCCCGCACCCTCGACCAGTCCTGGGCCCTGGTGAACAGAACAGCACACGCCACTGACAACGGGCCCCTGACAGTGGACGAGTACCAGGTCGGCGACCTCGACACCGGCGAGCAGCACCCCGTCCACCTCGCCGGCGACATCGTCCTCGCCGCCCCCGGCATCGAACTCGAAGACCTCGACAGCCCGCCGTCCACCCTGACCTGACAGTCGATGTGCATCACCCCACGTCGGCCTGCTAGTCTCCTCTCCACCCCAGAAAACCCGTTGACACGGGTCAATGGGGGAGGTAGATTCGAACGGTTGCCACGAACTGGACAGGTTCGCGCGCAACGGTTAGTCTCTGACTCGCTCCGGTCGTGAATTCAATTCCGACGGAGCACCTTCGAATCCTTATCGGAAAAGACGAAGCCGATCAGATCGGCCGAAACGAATCTGATAAAGTCGAAACCGCCGAAAGGCAAACCCCTTCTGACGGGGGCCGGAGATGAATTCCGACCGGAAACGGAACGGAAAACGGATCTGGTAGAGTCGGAAACGCGAAGAAGCCGAAAGGCCGAAACGCACCGGCGGAAATCAG
>NZ_JOBF01000025.1 GCF_000718635.1 Streptomyces varsoviensis
GGGGCCGTAGGGGTGGGGTCCGGAACGCTGACGTGTATTTGTGGGCCGGAGTGCCGGGTGAGATGACGGTTCCGGGTTTGCGGCCCGTAAATATGCGGTGGAGGACCCCACCCCGTAGGCCCCGACCCCGCACCCACCCACACACGTCGCCACCCCACCCCGTAGGCCCCGACCTCGCACCCACCCAGGGGGTCAGCCAGTCACGTCTCGCCATGCTGCCGTCAGGGCTGAGGCGACCTCGATGGAGGTTAGGGGGCGGGGGGCCAGGTGGCGGGCGGCTAGGCCGTGGAGGTAGGCGGCGGTGGAGGCGGCGTTGTGGGGGGTGAGGCCGGCGGCGAGGAGGGAGCCGGTGAGGCCGGAGAGGACGTCGCCGCTGCCGGCGGTGGCCAGCCAGCCGGTGCCGGTGGGGTTGGCGCGTACGGGGTGGGAGGGGGTCGCGACCAGGGTGGTGGAGCCCTTGAGGAGGGCCGTCGCGCCGTAGCGGTCGGCCAGGGCCCGTACGGAAGCCAGGCGGGAGGATTCGACCTCTTCGCGGGTCGTCCCCAGGAGCGCCGCCGCCTCGCCCGCGTGGGGGGTCAGGAGGGTGGGGGCCTCGCGGGCCCGAAGCTGGCCGGCGGGCGGCAGGAGGTGGAGGGCGTCTGCGTCGATCAAGGCCGGGACGTCCGAGGCCAGGACGTCCGCCATCGCCTGGTGCGCGCCCTCGTCGTCGCCCACGCCCGGGCCGATCACCCACGCCTGGACGCGCCCGGCCTTCCTCGGCGGGCCGGCGGTGACGAGGCCTTCGGGGAAGCGGGCGATCACCGCGTCCGAGCCGGGTCCGACGTAGCGGATCGCGCCGGCGCCGCCGCGCAGGGCGCCCGCGACGGTCAGTACGGCCGCGCCCGGGTAGCGGCTGGAGCCCGCGACGACGCCGACGACGCCGCGCCGGTACTTGTCGCTCTCCGCCGCCGGGCGCGGCAGCAGCGCGGCGACGTCCGCGTGCTGGAGGGCCTCGATGTCGGGTTCGGGGAGCCGCAGACCGATGTCGACGAGGCGGAGCGCGCCGGCGTGTTCGTGCGCCGGGTCGATGAGCAGGCCGGGTTTGTACGCGCCGAAGGTGACGGTGGCGTCGGCGCGTACGGCCTCGCCGGTGACCTCGCCGGTGTCCGCGTCGATGCCGCTCGGCAGGTCGACGGCGACGACCGTGCCCGTCGCGGCCCGCATCAGGGCCTGCGCGTCCGGGCGCAGGCCGCCCTTGCCGCCGATGCCGACGATGCCGTCGACGACGAGGTCGGCCCGGGCGACGGCGGCGGTACCGTCGCCCGCGGTCAGGACGCGGCCGCCGGCGGCGCGCAGGGCGGCGAGGCCGCCGGGATGCGTGCGCTCCGGGGCGAGCAGCACGGCGCTCACGCCGGCGCCGCGCCGCGCGAGCCGCGCGCCGGCGTACAGGGCGTCGCCGCCGTTGTCGCCGCTGCCGACGATGAGGGCGACGCGCGCCCCGTAGACGCGGCCGAGCAGGCCGGCGCAGGCGGCGGCGAGTCCGGCGGCGGCGCGCGCCATGAGGGCGCCGTCCGGGAGTCGTGCCATCAGTTCGCGTTCGGCGGCCCGTACTTTCTCCACGCTGTAGCCAGTCCTCATGCGTCCAGTGTCGGCGACGCGGGTGGGCGCGTCAGGGCGGCGGTTCCCGGCCCGCGCGTCGTCTGGTGCGGGGCGGGGCGGGTAGGCGGAGTGCGTGCCCCCACCACGTAACCGAAGGCGGAGACGACCTCCGGCGCGCCGCTGCGAGTGCTGTACAGCTGTGCGGCCTGAGACACTGGCGGTGATGAGTGAGACACAGATGCGCGCTCGTGCCGTTGTCGACCTGGCCGCGCTGCGGGAGAACGTACGCGCCCTGCGGGCCCGTGCGCCGCGCGCCGAGCTGATGGCCGTGGTCAAGGCCGACGCGTACGGACACGGCGCGGTGCCCTGCGGGCGCGCGGCCCGCGAGGCCGGGGCGACGTGGCTGGGGACGGCCACGCCGCAGGAGGCGCTGGCGCTGCGCGCCGCCGGCGACCGGGGGCGGCTGATGTGCTGGCTGTGGGCGCCCGGCGACCCGTGGCGCGAGGCCATCGAGGCGGACATCGATGTCTCGGTGAGCGGGCTGTGGGCGCTGCGCGAGGCGGAGGCCGCCGCGGTCGCGGCCGGCCGGGTGGCGCGCGTCCAGTTGAAGATCGACACGGGGCTCGGCCGGAACGGCTGCCAGCCCGCCGACTGGCCCGACCTGGTCGCCGCCGCGCGCGCCGCGGAGCAGCGTGGTGCCCTCAAGGTCACCGGCCTGTGGTCGCACTTCGCCTGCGCGGACGAGCCCGGTCACCCGTCCATCCAGGCGCAGCTCGCGGTCTTCCGGGACAGCGTCGGCCACGCCGAGGCGCGGGGGCTGGATCCGGAGGTGCGCCACATGGCGAACTCCCCGGCGACCCTGACCCTGCCCGAGTCGCACTTCGACCTCGTACGGCCCGGCATCGCCGTGTACGGGGTGTCGCCGTCGGCCGAGATCGGCGTCCCCGGCGACTTCGGCCTGCGGCCCGTGATGACGCTGAGCGCGTCGCTGGTCAGCGTCAAGCGGGTGCCGGGCGGCCATGGGGTGAGCTACGGGCACAAGTACGTCACGCCCGGCGAGACGACCCTCGCCCTCGTCCCCCTCGGCTACGCCGACGGCATACCCCGCGCCGCGTCCGGCACCGGGCCCGTCCTCATCTCGGGGAAGCCGCGCACGGTCGCGGGGCGGGTGGCCATGGACCAGTTCGTGGTCGACCTCGGCGGGGATGACGCGGCGGTCGGCGACGAGGTGGTGCTGTTCGGGCCGGGCGACCGGGGCGAGCCGACCGCCGAGGACTGGGCGCGGGCCACCAACACCCTCGGATACGAGGTCGTCACGCGCATCTCCGCGCGCGTGCCCCGCGTCTATGTCGGTGAGAGCGATGCCACGGGGGGCGCAGCATGAGCGAGGCGACGAGCGGCCCGGGCGCGGCCGCCGCCAAGGGACTGAACTGGGGCTGGAAGCGCGGCGCGGGGGTGGCGGGCGCGGCGATAGGGGTGGTCGCGGCCGGCGCGGCGGCGGGCGTCGCCCTGGAGCGGCTGACGGTCGGCCGCGGCATGCGGCGCCGGGCCCGGGTGGCGCTGGACTCCGCGGGGCCGTACGGGACGCTGCGCGGCACCCCCGGCACGGCCGTAGCGGAGGACGGCACGGAGCTGTACTACGAGGTGGACGAGGCGGACGGGGCCGCGCCCCAGGGCGACGCGCAGGGCGCGGCGCTGCGCACGCGGCTGTTCGGGCGGCGTGCGCCGCGGCAGCCGGTCACCGTCGTCTTCTCGCACGGCTACTGCCTCGGGCAGGACGCCTGGCACTTCCAGCGGGCGGCCCTGCGCGGCGCGGTCCGCGGCGTCTACTGGGACCAGCGCAGCCACGGGCGCTCGGAGCGCGGGCGCGCCCAGCGCGCGAGCCGGGAGCGCGTCGGGGAGGCCGAGGACAGCGCGCCGGTCTCCATCGATCTGCTCGGCCGGGACCTGAAGGCCGTCATCGACGCGGCGGCGCCCGAGGGGCCGCTGGTGCTGGTGGGGCACTCGATGGGCGGCATGACGATGATGGCGCTGGCCGCGCAGTACCCCGGTCTGGTCGCCGAACGCGTCGTCGGCGCCGCCTTCATCGGCACCTCGGCGGGCAACCTCGCCGACGTCAACTACGGGCTGCCCGTCGTCGGGATGAACGCGGTGCGGCGCGTACTGCCCGGCGTCCTGAAGGCCCTGGGCTCGCAGGCCGACCTGGTGGAGAAGGGGCGGCGGGCGACCGCGGACCTCTTCGCGGGCATCATCAAGCGCTATTCGTTCGGGGCCAAGGACGTCGATCCGGGGGTGGCGCGGTTCGCGGAGCGGCTGATCGAGGCGACCCCCATCGACGTCGTCGCCGAGTTCTACCCGGCCTTCGCCGAACACGACAAGATCGAGGCGCTGTGCGCCTTCGACCACATGCCCGCGCTCATCCTCGCGGGCGCGGGCGACCTGATCACCCCGAGCGAGCACAGCGAGGCCATCGCCGCCGCGCTCCCCGACGCCGAACTGACCCTCGTGCCGGACGCCGGGCACCTGGTGATGCTGGAACACCCCGAGACCGTCAACGCCCGGCTGGCGGAGGTGCTGGCCGCGGCCGGCGCGGGCGAGGCGCTCACCACGCGGGCCGCGTCCGGCGAGGGCACGGAGCGCGGCTGACGGCCGGCGGTTTCACCGGGGGCTCACAAGGCTCTTTTACGGACGCGGGCGGGCCTGCCGGTGCTACCGCGGGACGGCTGGGCGGCTCGTACGGGCGCGCGCACGGCTGTGGCGCCCGTACGAGCCGGACGCACGGGGCGCACGGCTCCAGATCATGGGGCTCGGGCCCGTACCATCGGCCGGTATGAACGTCCCGTACACCGAGACCGTGACCGCCACCGCACAGATCACCGTCGAGACGCCCGAGCGCATGCGCGAACTGGGCCGCGCCCTCGCCGCGCTGCTGAGCCCCGGCGACCTCGTGCTGCTCTCCGGCGAGCTGGGGGCCGGCAAGACGACGCTCACCCGTGGCCTGGGCGAAGGGCTGGACGTGCGCGGCGCCGTCACCTCCCCGACCTTCGTCATCGCGCGCGTGCACCCGCCGCTGGGGGACGGGCCGGCGCTGGTGCACGTGGACGCGTACCGGCTGAACGGCGGCCTCGACGAGATGGAGGACCTGGACCTCGACGTCTCGCTGCCGGACTCGGTGATCGTCGTGGAGTGGGGCGACGGGAAGGTCGAGGAGCTGTCGGAGGACCGGCTGCACGTCCTCATCGAGCGGGCGGTGGGCGCGGAGCCGGCGGCCGGGGGCGAGGGTGACGGCGAGTACGACGGCGACGACGTACGGCAGGTGACGCTGACCGGCGTGGGCGCGCGGTGGGCGAGCGTGGATCTGACGGCCCTGGGGGCTTAGGGGTTTCTCTCAGTGACCGGTACGGCGGGTTCCGCGACGGGGTGCCGCTCACATTCCGACAAGCCGTCGGCAAGATGTTGCGCGCGCGGTGTCGCGCGTGGTCACATGGAGGCGTATAGAGCCGGTTAGGTGTACCTAACCCATACCTGTCCGCCCCAGCAGCCCCAGGAGGCAACCATGTCGGCCCAAGAGCCCGCAGCTCCCGTGGCAGCCCGGCGCGACGAGGAGCGGCAGCCCTCGATGAGCGACCTGCTGGCGTCCTGCGCCGCGGCCAGCGCGGTCTCCACGCCGCCGACGGCCCCGGAGGCCGCCGGCCCGCGGACGGACGAGGGCTCGGCGCCCGCCGGGACGGACTGCCCGGCCGAGGCCGGGCCGCACGCCGCGTAGACGCCCCGCGTTAGCCCATACGGGGGAACGGCCCTACGGGACCACGACCACCTTCGTGCCGGTCGTGGCGAACTTCCACATCGCGGCCCCGTCCGCCCGCTGCTCGCGCACCGCGCCCGTCTTCTTCGTCGCGTTCGGGTCCGGCGTCGAACCGTCGAGGGCCGCGCTGAAGCCGAAGACGATGCCGCCTTCCCCGATGTGGAACTGCACCACGTGCTCGACCTGAACCCCGTCCGAGCCGAGCAACTGCGGCGAACGGCCCCTCGGGGGGACCTGGTACGTGCCCGGCTCAGGGCTCACCGAGCTGGGCGCGACCTCGAACGTCCGCGTCGCCTGCTCGTTCTCGCCCACCAGCCACACGCGCTTCGCCTTGAGCGCGTAGACGACCCGCAGCCCGGAGCCCGACGAGGCCGGGATGGCGGTGGACGCCTTGTCCTTGCCGTCCGGGCCGCCCTTGCCGTCGCCCTTGCCCTTGTCCTTCGGGTGACCGGACGGGGAGGAGTGCGCGGCGCCGGCCTTCGCCGGGTTGTCCGGCGCGGCCGATGCCTGGAAGGCGAGGAATCCGACCACGGCGAGTGCCGCCGCGGTGAGCCCGGCCACGACCGGCCCCGAGCTGCTGCGTGCCACGCTGCGCACCCTTTCGTCCTACGTACGACTTTGCGGCTGACCGTAGCACCCGGCCGCCCCGCCGCCGCGCCGTCGGCGGGGGCGGGCGGTCCGGCCCGCCCGGCCGGGGGCGGGCCGGACGGGGAAACGGGGGCCGCGCCGCGCGCCGTAGGCTGTATGTGTGCTGCTGCTCGCTCTTGATACCGCCACCCCCGCCGTCACCGTCGCGCTCTACGACGGGGACGGCGGCGCCGTCGTAGCCCAGTCGAACCAGGTGGACGCCAGGCGCCACGGGGAACTGCTGCTGCCCTCCGTCGACCGCGTGCTGTCCGACGCGGGCGTGGGGCTCGCCGCCGTGACCGGCGTCGTCGTCGGCGTCGGCCCCGGCCCGTACACCGGGCTGCGGGTCGGCCTCGTGACGGCCGCCTCCTTCGGCGAGGCCCTGGGGGTCCCGGTGCACGGGCTGTGCACGCTGGACGGGATCGCTTACGCGGCCGGGGCGACGGGGGAGCTGCCCGGGGAGTTCGTGGTGGCCACCGACGCCCGGCGCAAGGAGGTGTACTGGGCGCGGTACGCCGATGCCCGTACGCGCGTCGGCGAGCCCTCCGTCGACCGGCCCGACGACATCGCGGACGCCGTCGGGAGCCTGCCGGCGGTCGGCGCGGGCGCGCTGCTCTACCCGGACGCGTTCGCGGACCTGCGGCCCGATCTGCCGCAGCACCAGTCCGCGGCCGCGCTGGCCGCCCTCGCGGCCGAGAAGCTCGCCGCGGGCGAGGAGCTGCCGGCCCCGCGGCCGATGTACCTGCGCCGTCCGGACGCCAAGGTGCCGGCCAACTACAAGGTGGTCACGCCCCGGTGACCGCCTCGGCCGCCCCCGTGTCCGTACGGGAGATGCGCTGGTGGGACCTCGGCCAGGTGCTGCCGCTGGAGCGCGAGTTGTTTCCGGATGACGCCTGGTCCAAGGGGCTGTTCTGGTCCGAGCTGGCGCACGCGCGCGGCCCGGGGGCCAACCGCCGCTACGCGGTGGCCGAGGACGCCGAGGGCCGCATCGTCGGCTACGGCGGCCTCGCCGCCAACGACGGCACCGGCGACATCCAGACCATCGCCACCGCCCGCGACCACTGGGGCACCGGCCTCGGTGCGCGCCTGCTGACCGAGCTGCTCGCCGCCGCCACGGCCTTCGAGTGCCACGAGGTCCTTCTGGAGGTCCGCGTCGACAACGACCGCGCCCAGCGGCTGTACGAGCGCTTCGGCTTCGAGCCCATCGGCGTCCGCCGCGGCTACTACCAGCCCGGCAATGTCGACGCCCTCGTCATGCGCCTCCCCGGCCCGTCCCCCCACGGCGAGAACGGCCCGGGCGCCCAGGGGACGTCCGAGAGCCGCGTCTGATCAGAATCGAGCCCATGGGGAACATGACTGCCGGCGGTCCCGAGCAGCCCCTGATCCCGCAGCCGCCCAGTACCGTTACCGCGCTGCGCCAGGCTGTCGCCCAGATCGCGCCGGCGGCGCTGCCCGCCTTCACCCGCGAGCTGGACCAGGCCGCCGATCAGGCACGGCAGGGCTCCGACCCCGCCCCACTGCGGCGTTTCACCACTCAGTGGGCCGCTTATGTGCAGATTCAGCGTCAGCCGCGCATCGCCGTGCGCCTTCGGGAGCTGGAAGACCTCACCGAGTCGGCCGACGCGGCCCAGGTCCGCCGGGCCGCTGCCGAGATCGGCGGCATCCTCGACGATGCCTACGCCTACGCCTGCGCCGCCGTCGCTCGGGTGGAGCGCTGAGCACCCGCGGTTTTCGCTGACGCCCGGGCGCGGGTGTCAGGGGCGGTTGGTCGGGGAGGCGACGGCGGCTCGGGTGCCCTCCGGGGCGGCGATGTTGAAGTCGGTGGCCAGGACGCGTACGACCTCGTCGGTGTCGGCCAGTTCGCGTTCCGTGCGGGTGCCGTCGGGGCCGGTCGCCACGAGCGTGTGGCCCCGCAGGGCCAAGTGGCCCTCCGGGGTGCTGCGGTGGGCGGAGAGGGTGTGGGAGAAGGGGGAGCGGGGGCTGGTGGCCATGTACCAGTTGAGTACTTCGAGGTCCGCGGGGGCGACGGGGTCAAGGGTGAAGGCGTACTGGTCGGCCCAGACGCCGGCCTCCGGGGCCTGGAGCACCCACAGGTCCAGGAGCCCGTCGTGTTCCGTCGCCCGTACCAGGCGGTGCAGGCGGGGGCCCGCCCGGAATTCGGTGCCGGCGACGAGCGGGACCGCTTCGAGCAGGCCGGTGGCGCCGCCGAAGCCGACATCGGCGAGGTAGCGGCCCTCCTCGCCGGGGACGCGGACGATCAGCAGCATGTGGGTGCGCGGCCGTACGGCGTCGTGGCCCCCGGCCCGCAGCACCCGCGCCGTGTGCATCGTGACGTGGAAGCCGAGGGACTTGAGCACTGCGGCGAAGAGGGTGTTCTGCTCGAAGCAGTAGCCGCCGCGCCCGCCGCGTACGAGCTTGGCCTCCACGTCGGGCAGCGCCAGCGAAGGGGCCGAGCCCAGCACGGCGTCCAGGTTCTCGAACGGGATGCTGTGCAGGTGCGCGCGGTGCAGGGAGCGCAGCGTGTCCGCGCTCGCCCGCCGCTCGCCGCTCCAGCCGACGCAGGCCAGATAGGCGTCCAGGTCGAGGCTGGGGGCGGCCCCGCCGCCCCCGTCGGCCCCGCCGGCCCTGGTGGTCGTCGTGCTCGCGGGCTCGGTGATCAGAGACATGCGTACGACTGTACGGCCGGGCCGTGCCGAAGTGGTGGCCGAGTATTCCGGTTGCCCCGGGACCCCCGGTGAGCTGCCGGGTTGCGGGATGGCGACTGCGGTGGGTTAGCCTGCGATCACAGGTGGTGATGGCGGTCCGTGGGCCGTCTCGCCGTGCGGCGCCAGGGAGTTGACGTACGTGAAGGACCCGCAGATCGCAGAGCTCATCCGGTTCGTCCGCGAACGCTCGCCGTTCTACCGCGAGTTGTACGCGGGGCAGCCCGATGACGCGGCGGAACTGGCCGCGCTCCCGCTCGTCCCGATGCGCGAGTACTGGGCGGCGCACGGCCTGCGCGACAGCCGGGTGCTGACGGGTCCGCACACGGACGGCGTCGTCTTCAACACCGGCGGCACCACGTCCGCGCCCCGGATCTCCGTCTACACCTGGGACGAATGGCGGTCGGCGGGCCGCCGGTTCGGCGAGGCGCTCGTTGCCGCGGGGCTGCGCCAGGGCGACCGGGTCGCCAACCTCTTCTACGCCGGACGGCTCTACCCGAGCTTCGTCTTCCTCTACGACTGCGTGCAGGACCTGCCCGTCCGCACCGTGCAGCTACCGATCAGCGGCAACGCGCCGCTCGACTTCACGGTCGGCGTCATGCGCGACTTCGCCGCCACCGTCGTCGCCGCGCCGCCCACCTCGCTGTGCCGGCTCGCCACGGAGGTCGTCGGCTCCGTGGGCGCGCTGCCGGACGTACGGCTGGTGCTGTTCGGCGGGGAGGCGTGCTACGAGGACCAGCTCGCCCTCATCGCCCGCGCGTTCCCCGGCGCCGAGGTCCGCTCCGGCGGCTACGGCAGCGTGGACGCGGGCGGCCTCGGCGGCCCGGTACCGGGCGAGCCCGACACCCGCGTGCACGAGACCTTCCCGGACAAGGTGCTGGAACTGCTCGACCCGGACACCGGCGAGGTCGTCGAGGAGCCGGGGCGGCCCGGCCGGGTCGTCGTCACCGACCTCACGCGGCGGCTCATGCCGCTGCTGCGCTACCCCGTCGGCGATCTCGCCGAGTGGGTCGACTTTCCCCGCCGCCGCTTCCGGCTGCTCGGCCGCTCCGGCGAGGAGGCCAAGGTCGGCACGGTCAACGTGGACCTGGAGGGCCTGCACCGGCTGGTGGAGAGCGCCGACGACGCGGGCCGGGCCGTCGGCATGCAGGCCGTGGTGCGGCACCGGGAGGGGCTGGACGAACTCGTCCTGCGGCTGGCGGGCTCCGCCGCCCCCGCGGCGGACGCGGACGCGGCCGGCCGCGCCGACCTGGAGCGGGCCCTCACCGCGCGCGTGCACGTCGAGGACTTCGCCGAGACCCTGGAACTGGGCCTGATCCACCCCCTCGCCATCGAGTGGGTCGGCCCGGACGGCCTCGTCAGCAACCCCCGCACCGGCAAGCGGCTCCGGCTCGTCGACGAGCGCGTCGGGTGAGAGTCGACAAGGGCGTCGGGTGAGAGCTGACGAGGGCGATGTGAGTGATGCGGGAGATACGGGCGGGCAACGGTGTGGGGGAGTGCCCGTGCGGCCGTGCCCATGCCCGCCCCGCACCCGCGCCCGTACTCACGCTCGTACGTACGCCCGTACCCACGTCCGTGCCCATATCCACCGGTCCGCGTCCGCCGCCCGGCCGTCGCGGGTGACCCTTCGAACGCGAACTCCCTCTCCGTACAAAGCCGTTGGTCGTGGGCCCGGGGGCCCCGCCGGACGGCTCCTCGGCGTTCGCGGGCTGTGACCTCACCCCCGCGGTGCTCGTTGCTCTCGTGAACACCGCAAGCGACGCTTGCCCAGCGAACGGAGACGCACTCGTGACGACGCTCACCGCTGCCGGGGAGGAGATCATTCCGCTCACCTTCGGCGGCCTCGCGTACGAGGGGCGGATCGTGCACCGGCCGGGCGCCCGTCTGGCGCCCGTGGTCCTGGTCGGCGGCGCCTTCCAGACCAAGGCCGGCTGGGGGCGGGTGGAGCAGGGGTTCCTGGCGGAGGCGACCGTGATCACCATGGACCTGCCCGGTGGCGGCGACGCCGACCGGCTGCCGCCCGAGTGCGGCTTCGACTTCCTCACCGGCGCGCTCGACCACCTGCTGACCTCCGTCGCCCCGGGCCCGGTCAACGTCTTCGGCGCCTCCTACGGCAGCGCCGTCGCCTACCGCTGGGCCCAGCTCCACCCCGAACGCTGCGCGCGGCTCCTGCTGTTCGGCACCATGGCGCAGATGACGGAGCATGTGCGCGGGGTGCTCCAGCGCTCCCTCGACCTCGCGGCGCAGGGGCGGCACGAGGAGTTCGTCGGGCATGTGCTGGACGGCCTGGTCTGCCTGGAGCCGGACGCCGCCATCGCCCGCCGCAACGTCGTCATCCGCTGCCTGACCAGCATGCTCAACAATATGACGGCGGACGAACTCGACAAGTACCGCGACAACACGACCCGGCTGCTCGACTACACCGGCGACCCCGAGGGCGAGCCCGCCACCGTCCCCATCCTCGTCGCGACCGGCGAGTACGACCCGCTGACGACGCCCCTGCTGAGCCGGGCGGCGGCGGCCCGCTGCGGCGACGCGCGCTTCACCACCATCAAGGGCGCCGACCACATGGCCCATTTGGAGCGGCCCGCCGAGGTCGTCGACCTGGCGGTGCGGTTCTTCGACGGCCGGCCGCTCGGCGGCCTCGACTACTGCGGCCCCATCGAGTACTTCGGGCGTACGGGCCGACTCGCGACGGTGCCGCCGGGGCGGGTGCCCGAGCGGTAGGCGGCAGGGGCGCGTGGAGGCTCGTGCTCGTACGCGCGGGCCCGTGGGAGTGGTCCGTACGCGGCCTCGCGATACTGCTCGCTACCGCTCGTCGTTCCGGCGGGCCAGCAGGCCGTCGATGATCGCGGTGATCTCCTCCGCGACGTCGTAGTCCGCCGTCAGCTCCAGCCAGCGGTCGGCGAGCGAGGTCAGCCGGGGCAGCTCGGCCGGGTCGGCCTCGGCGGGGACGGCGAGCATCTCGGGGAAGTACCGGCGGCGGCCGGGCTGTTCGGCGCGGCGGGCCATGGCGGCCTGGAAGACGAGTTCGCCGTAGACGTAGTGCCACAGCGTCCGGTACGCCCGTACGGCCTGGTGCTCGCTCAGTCCGCAGCGCATCGCCGAGTCGATGATCTCCTCGACCATCCACAGCGCGTGCCGGTCGGTGACGTCGCCGAGGCCGAGGATCTCCACGACCCACGGCATCCGCCGCAGGATGTCGTGCATATGGACGGCGACGGCGCGGAGCCGGGCGCGCGGTTCGGCCGGGAGGTCGGGGCGGGGGAGGGCGCGGGCGGTGCCGACGAGCACGTGCATCAGCAGCTCGTCCTTGTCCTGGACGTGGTGGTAGAGGGCCATCGGCGTGCTGCCGACCTCCTTGGCCAGCCGTCGCATGCTCAGGGCCGCGACGCCTTCCTCCTCCAGGACGCGGCGCGCGGTCGCGACGATCGTCTCCAGTTCGAGCCGGCGGGGCCGTCCGACGGGCCGCTTGTTCCGGTCTTTGGTCTCGGTGGAGCCCTGGGAGGAGTCCTTGGCGGACTCCTCGGACGGGCTCTTCGTCACGTCCTTCGTCACGGTTCCCATTCTCTCAGCGGATAGTTTCTATACGCGTATAGTAATCTCGCCGCCGGGGGCTCGCGGAGCGCGATCCCCTCAGACACGACGGAACGCGGCATGACGCGACGGAAGGGGACGGGCGTGGACGACGGGGACCGGCAGACGCGCTGGCTACTGGTGGTGGCGCTCACGGTGCAGTTCACGGTGGCGCTCGACATGGCGGTGGTGAACGTCGCGCTGCCCGACATGAAAGCGGACCTCGGCTTCACCGCCGAGGGCCTCCAATGGGTCGTGAACGCCTACGCCCTCGCCTTCGGCGGCCTGCTGATGCTCGGCGGCCGGCTCACCGACATCGCCGGCCGGCGGCGCACCCTGACGGCCGCCCTCGTCCTCTTCGGCGTCGCCAGCCTCGGCGGCGGACTGGTGTGGTCGCCGGGCGGGCTGATCGCCGCCCGCGCGGCGCAGGGCGTCGCGGCCGCGGCGCTCGCGCCCGTCGCCCTCGCCCTGATCACCGTCACCTTCCCGGCCGGGCCGGCGCGGTCGCGCGCGCTCGGGCTGTGGGGGATGGCCGGGGCGGCGGGCGGCGCGATCGGCGTGCTGGCGGGCGGGGTGCTCACGGAGGCCGCGGGGTGGCGGACCGTACTCCTGGTCAATGTGCCGATCGTGGTGTTCGCCTACGCGGCGGCCCGCCGCTCGGTCCCCGCCGACCGGCGGACCGGCCCGGCGCCGCGGCTCGACGCGGGCGGCGCGCTGCTGATCACGGCGGGGATGATGGTGCTGGTCCTGGGGGTCGTACGGACCGAGACGTACGGCTGGGGCTCGGCGATGACGATCGGTACGCTCGCGGCCGCGGCGGTGCTGCTGGCCGCGTTCGCCGTCGTGGAACTGCGGGTGGACCGGCCGCTGCTGCGGATGGGGCTGCTGGCCCACCGGCCGGTGCTGGCGGCCAATGTCTTCAATCTGCTGCTGGCGTCCGGACAGTTCGGCGCCTTCTACTTCTCCTCGCTCTACATGCAGCAGGTGCTCGGGTTCTCGGCCACCGCGACCGGCGCCGCGTTCCTGCCCTTCTGCGTCGGCCTGGTGGCCGGCTCGCTCGTCGCGCCGCGCCTGACCGCCCGGTTGTCGATGCGCTGGACGCTGGTGGCCGGCGGGGCGCTGGGCGCGGCCGGGTTCGCCTGGCTGGCCGGCGCGGCCGGCGTCGACGCCGGTTTCGCCGACTCGATCGTCGGGCCGTTCCTGGTGGCCAGCTTCGGGGTCGGGATGTGCTTCGTGCCGCTGGGCACGGCCGCGACCGAGGGGGTCGCGCCGGCCGAGGCGGGCATGGCCTCCGGGCTGCTCAACAGTTCCCGGCAGATCGGCGGGTCGGTGGGGCTGGCCGTCCTCGTCACCGTCGCCGCCGGTGCCGCGGGCACCTCGGGTGCGGCTGGAGGCTCGGCCGGTACCTCGGCCGAGGCGCAGGTCAGCGGGTACGCGGCCGCGTTCGGCGTGGGGGCCGTGCTGCTGGCGGCGGCCGCGCTGACAGCGCTGCTGCTCCCGGCCCGTACGGGGGCGGGGGAGGCGCGTACCGGCGAGGCGGCTGCGGCCTCCGGGGCCGGTGCCGGGCGCGACGGTAAGCGGGAGGGCGCGCCGCGCTGAGCGTATTCTTGACTTCGGACGAAGCGAAGTCAGGGCTCACGCGGAGTTCCGTGATGGGCCGCGTGGACGGGGAGGGCGGTCTCGCAGATGCACTGGTTCTGGTGGGTGTTCATCTTCTTCGCCCTGGGCGGTTTCACCAAGCTCGCCGACACCGCCCGTACGGCCTTCCGCACCCGCCACGAGCGAAAGCTGGAGCTGCTGGAGTCCGAGCGGCGCCAGCGCCAGGCGGAGCGGCAGGCCGTCGAGGCGGCGAACAAGCAGCCGGAGCCGGTCTGCGGCTGCGGGCACCACCTCGCGAAACACGACAAGCAGGGCAAGTGCCATGAGTCGGTCGAGGTGCCCGTCGCCTGGGACGCGGAGAAGAAGCCGGTGCAGTACGAACCGGGCGTGTGCAACTGCCAGCAGTACGTGGGACCGCAGCCGCTGACGACGCTGTACGCGCAGGACCTGACGGACCTGGCGTAGTCCGGCCGGCCGTTCAGCCGGCGGCGGGCTGCCCCAGCAGCATGGAGGGGGCGCCCGCCACTCGCGTCAGGAAGATCACGCAGGAGTTCGGCCCGGACGGCTTGAGCTTTCTGCGCAGTTCCTCCGGCTCCACCGCCGAACCCCGCTTCTTGATGACCACGACCCCGATGGCGCGCTCGCGGACGATCGCCTTCAGCTTCTTGAGGTTGAAGGGCAGTACGTCCGTGATCGCGTAGGCGGCGGCGTACGGGGTGGTCCGCATCTTGTCCGCCGTCACATAGGCGATGGTCGGATCGATCAGCCGGCCGCCCACCTGGCGCGCGACGTCCGCGACGAGGTGGGCGCGGATGACCGCGCCGTCCGGCTCGTACAGATACCGGCCGACCGGGCCCGGCTCCGGGTCGGGCAGGCCCGCGCCGAGCAGCGTGTACGGGCCGGGGAGCAGCGTCGCCGAGCGCGCGCCCGGCGCTCCCGTGCCGAACCAGAGCACGGCCTCCTTCACGTCCCCGCCGTCCGAGATCCACTCGGCCTCGGCCTCGGCGGGGATGATCTCGTGCGGGATGCCCGGCGCGATCTTCAGCGCGGCGTGCCGGGCCGTACGGGCCGCCTCGACGGCCCAGGACAGCGGCGGCGAGTACGCCTCCGGGTCGAAGATCCGGCCGCGCCCGCCGCGCCGGGCCGGGTCCACGAACACGGCGTCGTAGCCCGATGTGTCGACGTCCGCGACGTCCGCGCGGCGCACCTCGATGAGGCCGCCGAGGCCGAGGGCGGCGGCGTTGGCCCGTACGACCTCGCAGGTCTCCTCGGACCGGTCGACGGCCAGCACCGAGATCCCCGCTCGCGCGAGCGCGATGGCATCGCCCCCGATCCCGCAGCACAGATCCGCGACGCTCCGCACCCCCAGTTCCGCGAAGCGCCGCGCCCGGTGCGCGGCCACGCTCGCGCGCGTCGCCTGCTCCACGCCGCCGGGCGTGAAGTACATCCGGTACGCGTCCTCCGCCCCGAACTTCGCCACCGCCCGCTGCCGCAGCCGCGCCATCCCCAGCGCCGCCGAGACCAACTCGGCGGGATGCTCCCGCCGCAGCCGCGTCGCCGTGGCCAGCTCCTGCCCCGGCTCGTAATCACGCAGCCCCGCCAGCAACCGCTGCCCCTCCTCCCCGAGCAACGCCCCCAAGGCACCACCCCCGGCACCAGCCGACCCACCATCACCTCTAGCAACGACCACCCACCCATTCTCCCCGCCACCCGAGCATGCGCCCTGACGCCCCCGCCGGGGGCCTGCCGGCCCGCGTCCCAGAGGGGTGGTGTGGCCGCCCGGGCCCTGCCGGCCCGCGTCCCGGAGGGACGGCCTGGTTCCCCGGGCCCTGCTGGCCCCGCCTCGACGGACCGGCTCCGTGGGGCCGATCGCCCGCCCGTGATGGGTCGCCACGTCGGACACTCGACGGCCAGGCCCGCGTGATCCGCTCGCTCCGACTTCGACGGGCAGGTCACCCACGCTCGACGGGCTGGCCGCTTCGGCCCCGCGTGGCGGGGTGCCCCTGGCCCGCGCAAACCATGGCGTTCCAGGCCCCTCGGTGCGCACGTCGGTGCGCACGCGCCCGTACTCCAAACTTCTGGCGCGGGGCCAGTGCCCTGGCTCTCCCGGCCTGCCAGGCCTGCGGCGCGCGGGCTCGCGCATTCGGGCGAGGCCTGCCCGCCCCGGGGCCGGTGTGCGTGGTTCGAGCCCGCCCGGCGTTCGAGGGCGGTGCGCCGACTCGCCCGCGTCTCTGGTCCGGCCGGTGCGTGGACCGGTGTGCCCGACAGGTCTGCGGGCCGGGCCCCGGCACGACTGGTCTGCGGACGGCCCCGTGTGCGTGGTCCGGCCGGTACGTAGGCCGGTGCTCCCGGCCAGGTCCGCCCGGCGTTTGAGGGCGGGGCCGGGTCGGGGCGGTGGCCCGGCACGACTGGTCTGCGGGCGGCCCCGCATGCCTGGTCTGGCCAGTGCGTAGGCGGGTGCGCCCGAGCAAGCCCGCCCGGCGTTTGAGGGCCGGGCTCGGTGCGCCGACTCGCCCGGCCTGCGGGCCCGGCGTCTCTGGTCCGGTCGGTGCGTGGCCGCCGCAGCCGATCAAGCCTGCCCGGCGTTTGAGGGCTGGCTTCGGGACGGGCCCCGACTCGCCGGTCTGCGGGCGGGCCCGCGTCTGCTCCAGCCGGTACGTGGGCCGGTGCGTCCGAGCAAGCCCGCCCGGCGTTTGAGGGCCGGGGTCCGGGGCAGAGCCCCGGGGTCGGGGTCGGGGGCGCCCCCGTTGCGTTGCGCAGAATTGCGCCGCATTGGCACTCCGCTTGACCGAGTGCTAACCGCGTCATAGTCTCGCACCTGGCACTCTCCACCGGGGAGTGCCAAACACAGCGACGGGCAGATCCGGCACCCGCGACGACGGATCTCACCTGGTCGCCACCTCAGACAGTTAACCCCGTGAGATCTCCGAAGGGGGAGGTCGGATCGTGACGACCGCCAGCTCCAAGGTTGCCATCAAGCCGCTTGAGGACCGCATCGTGGTCCAGCCGCTCGACGCCGAGCAGACCACGGCCTCCGGCCTGGTCATTCCGGACACTGCTAAGGAGAAGCCCCAGGAGGGCGCTGTCCTGGCCGTGGGCCCGGGCCGCTTCGAAGACGGCAACCGTCTTCCGCTCGACGTCTCCGTCGGCGACGTCGTGCTCTACAGCAAGTACGGCGGCACCGAAGTGAAGTACAACGGCGAGGAGTACCTCGTCCTCTCGGCTCGCGACGTGCTCGCGATCATCGAGAAGTAATTCACCGAAGTTTGCCTGTTCTGCGCCCCTGGCTCCCCGCGTCTGAAATGCCGGGCGCCCGGGGCGCAGTTCGTTTGAGCGATAGCGGTCACCGCCGCGTGGCCGGGGATCGCAACGAGAGGACTTGAAGCAACTCATGGCGAAGATCCTGAAGTTCGACGAGGACGCCCGTCGCGCCCTTGAGCGCGGCGTCAACAAGCTTGCCGACACCGTCAAGGTGACCATCGGCCCCAAGGGCCGCAACGTCGTCATCGACAAGAAGTTCGGCGCCCCCACCATCACCAACGACGGCGTCACCATCGCGCGCGAGGTCGAGATCGACGACCCGTACGAGAACCTGGGCGCCCAGCTCGTCAAGGAGGTGGCGACCAAGACCAACGACATCGCGGGCGACGGCACCACCACCGCCACCGTGCTGGCCCAGGCGCTGGTCCGCGAGGGCCTGCGCAACGTCGCCGCCGGCGCCTCCCCCGCCGCCCTGAAGAAGGGCATCGACGCCGCGGTCAAGGCCGTGTCCGAGGAGCTTCTCGCGACCGCCCGCCCGATCGACGACAAGGCCGACATCGCCGCCGTCGCCGGCCTGTCCGCCCAGGACAAGCAGGTCGGCGAGCTCATCGCCGAGGCGATGGACAAGGTCGGCAAGGACGGTGTCATCACCGTCGAGGAGTCCAACACCTTCGGCCTGGAGCTCGACTTCACCGAGGGCATGGCCTTCGACAAGGGTTACCTGTCGCCGTACATGGTCACCGACCAGGAGCGTATGGAGGCCGTCCTCGACGACCCGTACATCCTGGTGCACCAGGGCAAGATCGCTTCGATCCAGGACCTGCTGCCGCTGCTGGAGAAGGTCATCCAGGCCGGCGCCTCCAAGCCGCTGCTGATCATCGCCGAGGACGTCGAGGGCGAGGCGCTCTCCACCCTCGTGGTCAACAAGATCCGCGGCACGTTCAACGCCGTGGCCGTCAAGGCCCCCGGCTTCGGCGACCGCCGCAAGGCCATGCTCGGCGACATCGCCACCCTCACCGGTGCGACCGTCATCGCCGAGGAGGTCGGCCTCAAGCTCGACCAGGCCGGTCTGGACGTGCTGGGCACCGCCCGCCGCGTGACCGTCACCAAGGACGACACCACCATCGTCGACGGCGGCGGCAACACCGACGACGTGGCCGGCCGCGTCAACCAGATCAAGGCCGAGATCGAGTCCACGGACTCGGACTGGGACCGCGAGAAGCTCCAGGAGCGCCTCGCCAAGCTCGCCGGCGGCGTCTGCGTCATCCGCGTGGGCGCGGCCACCGAGGTCGAGCTCAAGGAGAAGAAGCACCGTCTGGAGGACGCCATCTCCGCGACCCGCGCCGCGGTCGAGGAGGGCATCGTCTCCGGTGGCGGTTCCTCGCTCGTGCACGCCGCGAAGGTCCTGGGCAACTCCCTCGACAAGGAGGGCGACGAGGCCACCGGTGTCGCCGTCGTCCGCCGCGCCGTCGTCGAGCCGCTGCGCTGGATCGCCGAGAACGCCGGCCTGGAGGGCTACGTCATCACCTCCAAGGTCGCCGAGCTCGACAAGGGCCAGGGCTTCAACGCCGCGACCGGCGAGTACGGCGACCTGGTGAAGGCCGGCGTCATCGACCCGGTCAAGGTCACCCGCTCCGCGCTGGAGAACGCCGCGTCCATCGCGTCGCTGCTGCTCACGACCGAGACCCTGGTCGTCGAGAAGCCCGCCGAGGAGGAGCCGGAGGCCGGTCAGGGCCACGGCCACGCCCACTAGTCGGTACGCGTAGCCAGTACGCGGGCCGTCCACACGGCCATAGCGCACGGAGACCCGGCGCCCCTTCGGGGGAGCCGGGTCTTCTCGTGTCGGTACGCCTGCGGTGCCAGGTTTTGGGATGGAGGTTTCGGCCCGTACGCCCGTACGCCCGTACGCCCGCGATGCCGGGTTTTCGGTCCGTACCCGCCCGCGGCCTACTGTGGCCCGTACTTGCGGCCCGTGGACGACGTCACCCGCGAGAGCGCGCCGCGCGGGGTGAGCTTCGCGATGCCCATCAGCGTCTTGTACCGCGGGTCCGGGATGGACAGCGACTTGCCGCGGGCCAGGTCCCGCAGGGCCGCGTCGACCAGCTTGTCGGCGTCCAGCCACATCCAGGACGGGATGTTGCCGGTGCCCATGCCCGCCCGCCCGTGGAACTCGGTCCGTACGAAACCGGGGCAGAGCGCCATCAGCCGCACCCCGTTCCCGGCCAGGTCCCGGGCGGCGCCCTGGGTGAACTGGACGATCCACGCCTTGCTCGCCCCGTACGTGCCGCGCGGCACGAACGCCGCCACCGACGCGACGTTGACCACCCCGCCGCGCCCCCGCTCGCGCATCGAGGCCGCCGCCGCGCTCGTCAGCCGCAGCACCGCCTCGCAGTGCACCTTGAGCATCGTCAGCTCCTCGGCCATCGGCACGTCGAGGTAGTTGCCCTTGTTGCCGAATCCGGCGTTGTTCACCAGCAGGTCCACCGGGTGCGTACGGTCCGCGACGCGCTCCTCGACCGCGGCGATCCCCTTGTCCGTCGAGAGGTCGGCGCGGAGCACCTCGGCCTCCACGCCGTGCCGGTCGTGGAGTTCGGTCGCCTGGTCGCGAAGGCGCTCGGGGTCGCGTGCCACCAGCACCACGTTGTGCCCGTCGGAGGCCAGCCGCCGGGCGAAGGCGGCGCCGATGCCGGACGTCGCGCCCGTGATCAGTGCAGTCGTCATACGGGAACGTTAGTGTCCGGCGCGCCCTCGCCGCTCGTTCCTCGCCCGTCGTTCCCGGCCTCGGGGGCGGCGTAGTTGACGGCCTTTCGCATGGCTTCCTGGTGGAGCGCGTCGCCGGCGGCGAGGACGCGCGGCAGCAGTTCGCGCTCCGTTGTCAGCGCGCGGAAGAGGAACGCGACGCTCACCTCGTGGTCGGGCCGGTGCACCAGCTCGACGGGGTCGCCGGCGCGGATCTCGCCGGCTTCGAGCACCCGCAGGTACGCACCGGGCAGCGTGGCCTGCGTGAACCGGCGCACCCACCCCTTCTCCCGCAGCCAGCCCGCGAACGTACGGCACGGGATGCGCGGCGAGGTCACCTCCAGGAGCAGATCCGGGCCGACGCGCCAGCGCTCCCCGACGAGCGCGCCGCTGACGTCGATCCCGACGGTGGTGAGGTTCTCGCCGAAGGTGCCGGGCGCGATCTCGCGCCCCAACTCCCGTTCCCAGAAGTCGAGATCCTCGCGCGCGTAGGCGTAGACGGCCTGGTCGTCGCCGCCGTGGTGGCGCAGGTCGCAGACGGCGTCCCCCGCGACGCCGCTGCCCGCGGTGCCCTTGGGGCCGGGCGCGGCCACCGCCACGGGGCCCTCGGCGGGGCGCTTGTCGATGCCTGTCCCGGCATCCCAGTCGGTGTATTCGACGATCTTTGGCCGGCCGGTGTTCACGGTGAGCAGGTGCATGACCAGCAGGGTAGACGAAGTACCCCAAAGGGGTGGGTGAATATTTTCGGCCAACCCCAAGTCGCCCTTATGCTCAGGGCATGATCGAGGCTCGACATCTCCGGGTGCTGCGCGCTGTCGCCGTCACCGGCTCGCTCTCCGCCGCCGCCCGCGACCTGGGCTGCACCCAGCCCGCCGTCAGCCAGCAGATGAAGGCCCTGGAACAGTCGGCCGGCACGCCCCTGCTCGTCCGTACGGGGCGCGAGACCCGGCTCACCGAGGCCGGCGCGGCGCTGGTGCGGCACGCGACCGGCATCCTGTCCGGGCTCGCCGCAGCGGAGGAGGAGGTCGCGGCCATCGCCGGGCTGCGCGCCGGGCGGGTGCGGCTGGTCTCCTTCCCCAGCGGCAGCTCGACGCTGGTGCCCACCGCGCTGGCCGACCTGCGCGCCGCGCACCCCGGTACCCGCATCTCCCTGGTCGAGGCCGAGCCGCCGCGCTCGGTGGAGATGCTGCGCGCCGGCGACTGCGAGATCGCGCTGGCCTTCCGCTACCCGGACGTGCGCGGCGCGGACCCGGCCGCCGACGCGGAGTGGGACGACCTGGTCGTACGCCACCTGCTGACGGACCGGCTCGTCGGCGTCGTCCCGGAGGGGCACCGGCTCGCGGACGCGGAGCGGATCGCGGTGGGCGATCTGGCGGGGGAATCCTGGATCGCCGGCTGTCCGCGCTGCCGCAGCCATCTGGAGCGGGTGTGCGAGAGCGCCGGCTTCACGCCGCGGATCGACTTCGCCACGGACGATTATCCGGCGGTCTTCGGCCTGGTCGGAGCCGGTATGGGGGTGGCGGTGATGCCCGAGCTGGCCCTGGAGACGCTGCGCCCCAAGGGGGCCCGCACGGTGCGGGTGGAGCCCGCCGTGGAACGGGAGATCGTGGCGCTCACCCTGCCCGACCTGGACCGCGTACCCGCGGTCGCGGCCATGCTGGACCGCTTGGCGACGGCCGCCGCGCGCTGATCCGCCTGCCGGGCGCCGGTCCGCCTGCCGCGGGCTGATCCGAGTGCCGGGAGCTGGTCCGCCTGCTGGGCGCCGCCGGGCCTGCTGCGCGCTGATCTGCCTGGCTGGGCCGGCCGCCTGCTGCGGGCTGGTCCGCATGCCGGGCCGCGATCCGTCTGCTGTGCGCTTGATCCGTCTGGCGGGCGCTGGTCCGGCTGTCGGCGCTGATCCGTCTGCCGGGCCGGCTCGGCCGGATGGCGGATGAACGTTTCTTCAGTGGTCGGTCGCGTCGTCAGGAGCGGGGCGCGCCGGAGGCCGCGATCACCCGGTGCCGCGCCCGGCCCATGAGTTCCTCGCGCTCGTCCTCGGTGAGGCCGCCCCACACGCCGTACGGCTCCCGTACGGCGAGCGCGTGCGCCGCGCACTCCGAGCGCACCGGGCAGCGCATGCACACCTCTTTCGCGGAGGTCTCGCGCGCGCTGCGGGCGGCGCCCCGTTCACCCTCCGGGTGGAAGAAGAGGGAGCTGTCGACCCCCCGGCACGCGGCCAGGAGCTGCCAGTCCCACAGGTCGGCGTTGGGACCGGGAAGGCGGGAGAAATCTGCCATTGCTTATCCCCTTGGAAGCGTTCTGATCCGGACGCACTGCCCATGACCGTACATCCGCCGTGTAAGCAGATGTAAATATGACTCATTGCGAATCTAGCCATAGACACCTCCAAAATGGAAGAAAAATCCAAGAAGATGGGCAAATGGGGCATAGGGTAAAGGCGAGGGTGGTCGGGCCGGGCGTGTCCCGTCCCGCCTCGGCCCCCTCGCGTGGACTGCTGAAGGTGGCCGCCCGAGCCCGTAACTCTTTCGGGTGACCGTCGTTGAGAGTGCGAGGCGGTTGACGGATTAAGGACTCGGGCAGATGTCCGATGGCGTCGATCGCGCAGGTGACGATCAGTACCAGCCTGGAGGCTCAAGGTGACGCGCAGCAGCTGTGAGAGCCGCGGAGGACAGCCATGACATCCGTCCTCGTCTGTGACGACTCCCCGCTTGCCCGAGAGGCGCTCCGCCGTGCGGTGGCGACCGTGCCCGGCGTCGAGCGTGTGACGACGGCGGCCAACGGCGAGGAAGTCCTCCGCCGCTGGGGCGCCGACCGTTCGGACCTGATTCTGATGGACGTGCGGATGCCCGGTCTCGGGGGCGTCGAAACCGTGCGACGGCTGCTCTCGGCGGACCCCGGAGCCCGCATCATCATGCTCACGGTGGCCGAGGACCTCGACGGGGTGGCGCTGGCCGTCGCCGCCGGGGCGCGCGGCTATCTGCACAAGGACGCCTCGCGCGCCGAGCTGCGCGCGACCGTCACGCAGGCCCTCGCCGACCCGACCTGGCGGCTCGCCCCGCGCAGACTGCGGTCGGCCGAGATGGGCGCCGCGCCGACCCTGACCGCGCGCGAGATCCAGGTGCTGGAGGGCATGAGTCACGGCCGTTCCAACGCGGAGATCGGCCGTGAGCTCTTCCTCTCCGAGGACACGGTCAAGACGCACGCCCGCCGGCTCTTCAAGAAGCTCGGCGCCTCCGACCGGGCGCACGCCGTGGCGCTCGGATTCCGCTGGGGCCTGGTCCGCTGAGACCGATGCGGCGCGCCGCGGTGTGAGGTCGCGGCGCGCACCACTCGTCCGGGTGGTGCGCGCCGCGACCTCGCCGCGTCGGCGCCCGACGCCGAAACCCCGAGGGATGCCGCATCCTTGGGTGTGTGACTCCTCCCCGGCGGAGGCCGAGGTTCCTCACTCGGCCGACAGTGACCTCATGACGGACGGGCTCGGACCGGTGCCGCACGGTACCGGAGCAGGCCATCGGTGGAGTCGTTGGCGCGGGGGCGGATATACCCGGATGGGGAGGCGCGAGACGTGAGTGCGAGGACATCGACGCGTAACGGTTCGATGCACAACTACGAAGGCGGTGCCATGGATCGCTGGGCGTCAAGGCACCATGGACCGATGCGCGACGACGAGAACACGGCGATCGGTGCCCTCGTCACACGCGCCGCCGCGGGGGACCGGCGGGCCACCCACGATCTGCTCGCGCTGGTGCACCCCCTTGCCCTGCGGTACTGCCGCACCCGGCTCTCCCGTCTGCCCGGCGACGCCCGGCACTTCGTGGACGACCTGGCACAGGAGGTCTGCCTGGCCGTGCTGTGCGCGCTGCCGCGCTACCGCGACACCGGCCGGCCCTTCGAGGCGTTCGTCGTCGCCATCGCCGCCCACAAGGTGGCCGACCTTCAGCGCGCCGCCATGCGCCGCCCCGGCAGCACGGCCGTGCCCTCCGACGAGATGCCGGAGCAGCCGGACGACTCGCTCGGCCCGGAGGAGCGGGCGCTGCTCAGCAGCGACGCCGAGTGGGCCAAGAAACTCCTCGCCAATCTGCCGGAGCACCAGCGCGAACTCGTGCTCCTGCGCGTGGCCATCGGCATGACGGCCGAGGAGACCGGTCAGATGCTGGGAATGTCGCCGGGGGCGGTCCGGGTCGCGCAGCACCGCGCGATGAGCAGACTCCGCGCGCTGGCCGAGCAGTAGGGCGGGCCTTCCGCGTTCCGTACGCGCGTCGAGTTCCGTGCGGGGGCGCGTACGGGCGCGGGTGTTCCGTACGCGCGAGGGCTCCGGGGCGTACGGGCGTGACCGTATGAACGTACGAGTGATGCGTCCCTCATCCGTCGTGGAATGAGACACCTGCGGCTCCCGTTAGCATGGACGTCCGCGCCGAGGCAAGACCATTGGGAAGGTGTCATGACTGACAACGTCGACGGAATGCCTGCGAAATTCGCGATGCTCGGGCTGACGTACGACGACGTGCTGCTGCTGCCGGGCGCCTCCGAGGTGCTGCCGAACGCGGTCGACACCTCGTCCCGGGTCTCGCGCAACGTACGGGTCAACATCCCGCTGCTGTCCGCCGCGATGGACAAGGTCACCGAGGCGCGGATGGCCATCGCCATGGCCCGCCAGGGCGGCGCCGGCGTGCTGCACCGCAACCTCTCCATCGAGGACCAGGTCAACCAGGTCGACCTCGTCAAGCGCTCCGAGTCGGGCATGGTCACCGACCCGATCACGGTGCACCCGGACGCGACGCTGGCCGACGCCGACGCGCTGTGCGCGAAGTTCCGCATCAGCGGCGTGCCGGTCACCGACCCCGCGGGCAAGCTGCTGGGCATCGTCACCAACCGCGACATGGCCTTCGAGCTGGACCGCGGCCGCCAGGTGCGCGAGGTCATGACGCCGATGCCGCTGGTCACCGGCAAGGTCGGGATCTCCGGCGAGGACGCCATCGAACTGCTCCGCCGCCACAAGATCGAGAAGTTGCCGCTGGTCGACGACGCGGGCGTCCTCAAGGGCCTGATCACCGTCAAGGACTTCGTCAAGGCCGAGAAGTACCCACACGCCGCCAAGGACGCCGAGGGCCGGCTCGTCGTCGGTGCCGCGGTGGGCGTCGGCGACGAGGCGTTCGACCGGGCGCAGGCGCTGGTCGAGGCCGGTGCCGACTTCCTGGTCGTCGACAGCGCGCACGGCCACAGCCGCGGCATCCTCGACATGATCGCCAAGGTCAAGTCCCAGATCGCCGTCGACGTCATCGGCGGCAACGTCGCCACCCGCGACGGCGCGCAGGCGCTCATCGACGCGGGCGTGGACGGCGTGAAGGTCGGCGTGGGCCCCGGCTCCATCTGCACCACCCGGGTCGTCGCGGGCATCGGCGTGCCGCAGGTCACGGCGATCTACGAGGCCGCCCAGGCGTGCCACGCGGCGGACGTGCCGCTGATCGGCGACGGCGGCCTCCAGTTCTCCGGCGACATCGCCAAGGCCATCGCGGCCGGCGCGGACACCGTGATGCTCGGCTCGCTGCTGGCGGGCTGCGAGGAGTCGCCGGGCGAGATGGTCTTCGTCAACGGCAAGCAGTTCAAGTCCTACCGGGGCATGGGCTCGCTGGGCGCGATGCAGACCCGCGGCCAGGCCCGCTCCTTCTCCAAGGACCGCTACTTCCAGGACAACGTGCTCTCCGAGGACAAGCTGGTGCCCGAGGGCATCGAGGGCCAGGTGCCCTACCGCGGTCCGCTCGCCTCGGTCGCACACCAGCTCACCGGCGGTCTGCGGGCCTCCATGGGCTATGTCGGCTCCGCCGACGTCCAGGAGCTCAAGGACAAGGGCCGCTTCGTGCGCATCACGTCGGCGGGGCTCAAGGAGAGCCACCCGCACGACATCCAGTTGACCACCGAAGCGCCGAACTACTCCCGCCGCTGACCCCCGGCGGACCTCGCCGCCGCCGCACTCGGCGGGCCTTACCGCTGATGCGCGGCGGCCGTGCCGTCGATCGGTGGGCCTTGCCGCTGACGGGCGGTGGGCCTTGCCCCTGGCAGTCGGCGAAAGCGCTGGTCAGAGCCCGCGGACCGGACTACCGGCCGCGGGCTCGGCCATGTCGGGGATACTGGATGTGGCAGACGGAGCGCCGAAGAATTTGAGAGGCCACACACGTGACTGAGATCGAGATCGGGCGCGGCAAGCGCGGCCGCCGGGCGTACGCATTCGACGACATCGCCGTCGTCCCCAGTCGGCGCACCCGTGACCCGAAGGAGGTCTCGATCGCCTGGCAGATCGATGCCTACCGGTTCGAGCTGCCCTTCCTCGCGGCCCCGATGGACTCGGTGGTCTCGCCGCGGACCGCGATCCGCATCGGCGAGCTGGGCGGCCTGGGCGTCCTCAACCTGGAGGGTCTGTGGACCCGCTACGAGGACCCGGAGCCGCTGCTCGCCGAGATCGCCGAGCTGGACGAGGGCGCCGCCACCAAGCGGCTCCAGGAGATCTACGCCGCCCCGATCAAGGAAGAGCTGATCGGGCAGCGCATCAAGGAGGTGCGCGACTCCGGCGTGGTGACCGCCGCCGCGCTCTCGCCGCAGCGCACCGCGCAGTTCTCCAAGGCCGTGGTCGACGCGGGCGTGGACATCTTCGTGATCCGCGGCACCACGGTCTCCGCCGAGCACGTCTCCGGCGCGGCCGAGCCGCTCAACCTCAAGCAGTTCATCTACGAGCTGGACGTGCCCGTCATCGTCGGCGGCTGCGCGACCTACACCGCGGCCCTGCACCTGATGCGTACGGGCGCGGCGGGTGTGCTCGTCGGCTTCGGCGGCGGCGCCGCGCACACCACCCGCAACGTCCTGGGCATCCAGGTGCCGATGGCCACCGCGGTCGCCGATGTGGCCGCCGCCCGCCGCGACTACATGGACGAGTCCGGCGGCCGGTACGTGCACGTGATCGCAGACGGCGGCGTGGGCTGGTCCGGCGACCTGCCCAAGGCCATCGCCTGCGGCGCCGATGCCGTGATGATGGGGTCCCCGCTGGCCCGTGCCACGGACGCGCCGGGCCGCGGCCACCACTGGGGCATGGAGGCCGTCCACGAGGACGTGCCGCGCGGCAAGCGGATGGACCTGGGTGCGGTCGGCACCACCGAGGAGGTGCTGCTCGGCCCGTCGCACACCCCGGACGGCTCGATGAACTTCTTCGGCGCGCTGCGCCGGGCGATGGCCACGACCGGTTACTCGGAGCTCAAGGAGTTCCAGCGCGTCGAGGTGACGGTGGCCCCGTCCCAGCACGACAACCGCTGACGCCGCGCCGGCCGCGGCCGAGGGCCCGGATCACCCGCCGCGCGCGGGGGTCCGGGCCCTCGGAGTTTCGTACGGGCGCGGGCGGCGTGCCCGGGCACGGCTCCGTACGGGCGCGTGGGGCGTGTACCCGGCGGCGTCGCGCTCGTACGGGCCGGTGGGTGTGGGCGCGCGCGTTCGGCGGGTGTTCGGCGGGGTCAGCCCGCGAGCTTCTTGGCCGTGCTGTACGCGCCGGCCGCGCCGAGCAGGTAGAAGGCCACGTCGATGAACTCCAGGTATTCCTTCCACGCCCGGTTGAGGATGTCGAAGTGGTCGAAGACCACCTCGGTGAGCGAGACGTGCGCGGCGTCGCTGATGCCCAGCGCGATGCCGAAGACCTGGCCGAGGTAGACGCCGACCAGGCCGAGCGCCGCGCCGACGACGGGCAGGGCGGCGTTGCGGCCGCCGAGCTTGCCGAGGGCGGCGCCGATGAGCGCGCCGGTGGCGGCCGCGAGGTAGCCGATCTGGGCGCCGTCGGTGGCGTTGAGTATCGCGCCGTAGATCGCGGAGCCGATGAGCATGGCGACGACGCCGGCGGCCACCGCGAGCCCTGGGGTGCCCCTGCGGACGGCCGGCGGCGGGGGCGGGAAGCCGCCCGGAGCGCCGTACATGCCCTGGTGGGGCGGGTAGGGCTGCTGCTCGTAGCCGCCGGGGGGCGGGGGCGGGTAGGCGCCGGGCTGCTGTTGCGGGTGCTGCGGGTAGCCGTATCCGGCCGGCTGCTGGGGCTGCTGCCCGTACGGGTTCGGCTGCTGCGGTTCGTGCGGATGCTGCGGCTGCTGCCAGGGCTGGCTCACGTAGGGTCCCCCGTGGTGAAGGTGCGGAACCGCGCTCCTTTGCCGGAAGTGGCGAGAGCGCAGTATGAAAGTCGGCCCATAAGCTAACAGTTAGGACTGACGGAACAACAAGGCGTTTCCCGCGCCGTGACACGGTTGGGACGTCCGGGACGTTTTCGCTACTCGGTTACGCGATGGAGCGATCGAACGCCCGCATGCCTGCTCGGCTATTCGGTCACGCGGCTACTCGGCCAATCAGCTAGGCGGCTATTCGGCTATTTGGTCAGCCGGCTATTCGGCCACGCGCTTGGCGACCAGGTATCCCTCCGCCCCCGCCACGGCGTAGAAGGCGATGTCGTTCCTGCCGAGCATCTCGTGGCGCCAGTAGTCCACGACGGCGCCGAAGTGGTGCACCAGGGTGGCCAGGACGCCCGGCGGGTGGCCCATGGCATCGCTCGTCGCCTCGTTCATGTGCGTGGCGGCGGCGAGGAGTTGGGCGAGGAGGACGCCGAGCAGGGCCAGCAGGGTGCCGAGCGGCGCGAGCGCCGGGGCCCGGCCGCCGGCCTTGCCGAGGGCCGCGCCGACGAGCAGTCCGATCGCGAGCGCCCAGTAGCCGAGTTCATGGCCGTCCGGGCCGGCCAGCCCCTGGGCCCAGCCGAAGACGACGGCGACGAGGAGCGCGGTGGCGGCGCCCGCGACGAGGCCCCGCGCGGGCCGTCCCTCGGCCGCGGGGCGGGCGGGCGGCGGCGGAGCGGTCTCGGTTCGTGGTGCGGGCACGCTCATGACTTCGCACGCTAGCAGCGGCCAATGTCAGCAGGCGTCCGATGTGTGCGCCAAATAAACATTCGGGCATAGGGAATAATGGCAACTTATGGCGCAAAGCAAGTCGTTCAACGGACGGGACATGGGCATCGACCTCGGCACCGCGAACACGCTGGTGTACGTGCGGGGGAAGGGCGTGGTGCTCAACGAGCCATCGGTGGTCGCGGTGAACACCGCCGACGGCGGGGTGCTCTCGGTCGGCTTCGAGGCGAGAGAGACCATCGGTCGCACGCCCTCGAACATCGTGGCCGTCCGCCCCCTGCGCGACGGCGTCATAGCCGACTTCGAGATAGCCGAGCGGATGCTCCGGCACTTCATCAAGCGGGTCACGGGCAACCGCCGGCTGGCGCGCCCGCGGGTCGTGGTCTGCGTGCCGTCGGGCATCACGGGCGTGGAGCGGCGCGCGGTCATCGAGGCGGCCGGCCGCGCCGGGGCCCGCCAGGTGCATCTCGTCGAGGAGCCGATGGCCGCGGCGATCGGCGCGGGGCTGCCGGTGAGCGAGCCGACCGGCTGCATGGTCGTCGACATCGGCGGCGGCACCACCGAGGTCGCGGTGATCTCGCTGGGCGGCATCGTGACGGCCCGTTCGGTACGGACCGCGGGCGACGCGATGGACGCCGCGATCATCTCGTACGTGAAGAAGGAGTACTCCCTCGCCATCGGCGAGCGGACCGCGGAGACCCTCAAGATGAGCATCGGCTCCGCCACGGCCACCGGCTACTGGACTGCGGCGGGGCTCAGCGCCCTCGCCGAGCAGTTGGAGAAGAACGACGGCCTCTCCGACGACAACGGCGACCCCGAGGACACCCAGGGCCTGCTGCCCCCGGACCGCTGCACCATCCGCGGCCGCGACCAGGTCAGCGGCCTGCCCAAGACCCTGGAGCTGACGGCGGACGAGGTGCGGCACGCGCTGGTCGAGCCCGTGGACACCATCGTCGCGGCGGTCCGTCAGACGCTCGACGAGACCCCGCCGGAGCTGGCCGGCGACATCATGGACCGCGGCATCGTGCTGACCGGCGGCGGGGCGCTGCTGCGCGGTCTGGACGTGCGGCTCAGCAAGGAGCTGGACATCCCCGTGCTGGTGGCCGACGAGCCGCTGGACTGCGTGGCGGTGGGCACCGGCCGGTGTGTCGAGGACTTCGCGTCGCTCAAGACGGTCCTGGACGCGCAACCGCAGCGGCTGCTGGCGGCCGGTCGCTGAAGGGGGCCGTAACGGGTGCCGGGGGTGGCGGGCTTCTGAGGCGGGCCGGGGTTCGGTGCGGGCCGGGTCGGGGGTCAGAGGCGGTGCGCCGCGCCCGCGGGGCTCGCTCCGCGGGTGTCCAGCAGGAGCTGCGCCTTCACGGCCAGCCCTTGGAGGTCGTACGTGCGGTGCTGCTGGAGCAGCACGGTGAGGTCGGCGTCGGCCGCCGCCTCGTACAGGAAGTCCGCGCGCGGTACGGGCCGCCCCAGCACGCTCCACTGCGGCACGTGCGGATCGTGGTAGCTGACCTGCGCCCCCAGCTCCATGAGCCGGGAGGCGATCTCCCGCGCGGGTGAGCCCTCCTGGTCGGCGATGTCGGCCTTGTAGCTGACGCCGAGCAGCAGCACCCGCGCGCCGCGCGCGGACTTGCCGTGCTCGTTGAGGAGGGTGGCGCAGCGCTGGATGATGTAGCGCGGCATCCGCCCGTTGACCTCCTGCGCCAGTTCGACCATGCGCAGCGGGTGGCCGAGGCTGCGGCCCTGGTAGGAGAGGTAGTTGGGGTCGATGGGGACGCCGTGGCCGCCGACGCCGGGGCCGGGGCGGAACGCCTGGAAGCCGAAGGGCTTGGTCTCCGCGCACCGTACGACGTCCCACAGGTCGACGCCGATGTCGTTGCAGAAGACGGCCATCTCGTTGGCGAGCGCGATGTTGACGTGCCGGTAGTTGGACTCCAGGACCTTGACGGTCTCGGCCTCGCGGGGGCCCCGGGCCCGTACGACCTTGTCGCAGAGGCGGCCGTAGAAGGCGGCGGCGGCTTCGGTGCAGGCGGGGGTGAGGCCGCCGATGACCTTGGGCGTGTCGCCGTAGCCGTACGCGCGGTTGCCGGGGTCGAGGCGGCTGGGCGAGTAGGCGAGGTGGAAGTCGCGCCCGGCGCGCAGCCCGGAGCCCTGCTCCAGGATGGGGCGCAGGAATTCCTCCGTGGTCCCCGGGTAGGCGGTGGACTCCAGGAGAACAGTGGTGTGCGGGCGCAGCCGGGCGGCCAGGGTGTGCGCGGCGTCGCCGACGGCGCGCAGGTCCAGCGACCGGTCCTCGCCCAGGGGCGTGGGCGCGCAGATCACGGCCGTGTGGACGCGGCCCAGCTCGGCGTCCTCGGCGGTGGTGCGGAAGCCTCCGGAGAGCATCCGGCGGATCTCCGAGGCGGTGAGCGAGCCGTCCACGGGCGGCCGGCCGGCTTGGAGGTCCGCGATGACGCGCGGGTCGGGGTCGTAGCCGACGGTGTTCACTCCGGCGGCGGTAGCGGCCTGGGCGAGGGGGAGGCCGAGATGGCCGAGGCCGATGACGGCGAGATCTGCGGGCATGGCGTCGTGCCGTCCTTCCCGAGGCGATTCCGGATGGCGTGAATTCAGACTAAGCGGAAATATGACTCATATTCAGTATTGGACGGTGGCATTGACCCGGTGTTGCCAAGCCGGGTGAAGCCTGGTCGCGCGCCCCCGACGCGGACAGAATCGTCGGACGGGGGAGCGCGGGCCCGATCCCACGGGAGGCAGTGGTGAGGACAGCGACACTCGGCCCGGTCGAGCGCGGCGAGGCGCTCGCCCGGATGGCGGAGCGCGAACTGGACGTGCTGGTCGTCGGCGGCGGCGTCGTCGGCGCGGGCACCGCCTTGGACGCGGCCACCCGCGGACTGGCGACCGGGCTCGTCGAGGCCCGCGACTGGGCGGCGGGCACCTCCAGCCGCTCCAGCAAGCTCATCCACGGCGGACTGCGCTACCTGGAGATGCTCGACTTCGCGCTCGTCCGGGAGGCGCTCAAGGAGCGCGGGCTGCTGCTGGAGCGGATCGCCCCCCACCTGGTCCGCCCGGTGCCCTTCCTCTACCCCCTCCAGCACAAGGCGTGGGAACGGTTCTACGCCGGCTCGGGCGTCGCCCTCTACGACGCCATGTCCATCTCCTCGGGCCACGGCCGCGGTCTGCCCACCCACCGCCACCTCACCCGCAAGCACGCCCTGCGCGTCGCGCCCTGCCTCAAGAAGGACGCCCTGGTGGGCGCCCTCCAGTACTACGACGCCCAGATGGACGACGCGCGCTACGTCGCGACGATCGTCCGTACCGCCGCCGCCTACGGCGCGGACGTCGCCAACCGCGCGCGCGTGGTCGGCTTCCTGCGCGAGGGCGAACGGGTCGTCGGGGCCCGCGTGCACGACCTGGAACAGGGCGGCGAATTCGAGATCCGCGCCCGCCAGGTCGTCAACGCCACCGGCGTGTGGACGGACGACACCCAAGGGCTGATCGCGGAGCGCGGCCAGTTCCACGTACGGGCCTCCAAGGGCATCCACCTGGTGGTGCCCAAGGACCGCATCCACTCCACCACCGGGCTCATCCTGCGCACCGAGAAGAGCGTGCTGTTCGTCATCCCCTGGGGGCGGCACTGGATCGTCGGCACCACGGACACGGACTGGGACCTGGACAAGGCGCACCCCGCGGCGTCCAGCGCCGACATCGACTACCTCCTGGAACACGTCAACTCGGTCCTCTCCACGCCGCTCACCAGGGACGACGTGCAGGGCGTCTACGCCGGGCTGCGCCCGCTGCTGGCCGGCGAGTCGGACGCCACCAGCAAGCTCTCCCGCGAACACACCGTCGCGCACCCCGTCCCGGGCCTGGTGGTCGTGGCGGGCGGCAAGTACACGACGTACCGGGTGATGGCCAAGGACGCGGTGGACGAGGCGGTCCACGGCCTCGACCAGAAGGTCGCCGACTGCGTCACCGAGGACGTGCCGCTGATGGGCGCGGAGGGCTACAAGGCGCTCTGGAACACCCGGGCACGCATCGCGCAGCGCACCGGGCTGCATGTGGCGCGCGTGGAGCACCTGCTCAACCGGTACGGCTCGATGATCGACGAGGTGCTGGAGCTCATCACCGCCGACCCCACGCTCGGTGAACCCTTGGCCGCGGCCGACGACTATCTGCGCGCCGAAGTCGTCTACGCCGCCTCGCACGAGGGCGCGCGCCACCTCGACGACGTCCTCACCCGCCGTACGCGCGTCTCGATCGAGACCTTCGACCGGGGCACGCGCAGCGCGCGCGAGGCCGCCGAGCTGATGGCGCCGGTGCTCGGCTGGGACGAGGGCCAGATCGAGCGGGAGGTCGAGCACTACGAGAAGCGGGTGGAGGCCGAGCGCGAGTCGCAGCGGCAGCCCGACGACCTCACGGCGGACGCGGCACGGCTGGGGGCCCCGGACATCCAGCCCCGATGAACGCCGACGGCGCGCGCCTCCCGCGTCACCCCGCCGCCGCGGCGGGGCGCGTCCCAGTTGTGCGGCCTCTGGTGGAACTCCGCCCTCAGAAGGGACTTTTGGGGCACCAAGGCGGCCGTCGCGCCTGCGATGTCCCGATACCTGAGGGATCGCCGCCGAGCCGGACCGACGGTGGGAGCCCCCGTGGGCCGCCAGGGTGACGACCGCTCACCACCCCCTGCCCGTACGGAAACGGCGACCGCGCTACCGCTCGTACGGGCGGCATGGCAGCCTGGCCCGCCGTCGTCGGCCGGTTTCGATGAGCGCCTTGTCACAGCTCCCCGGCGCGCGCAACCGAACCGCCGCCCCTCCGCTCTTGACCAGGGAGCACGGTACGAATCCGGTGCCCGCCCGCGGCGCCGACGCCGGCGCGGCCGTGAGGACGGTGAGGCGCGCGAGACCGGCGTGGTCGCGGCGCGCCCATCGGGGCGGCACTCGGACCCTGGCCTTTCACCGGTCCGCGGATGAGAGACAATGGACGCTCTGCCAGGGTGGGTTGGTCGCAGAGCTGATTGCCAGAGGGGACGCATGTCGGAGGCGGAAGAGACGCAGGGCACGACAGGGCGCCTCCTGGCTGGTCGGTACCGGCTCGGTGAGGTGCTCGGCCGGGGCGGCATGGGCACCGTCTGGCGGGCGCGCGACGAGACCTTGGGCCGTACGGTCGCGGTCAAGGAGCTGCGCTTCCCGTCGAACATCGACGAGGACGAGAAGCGCCGCCTGATCACCCGTACGCTGCGCGAGGCGAAGGCCATCGCCCGCATCCGCAGCAACGGCGCGGTCACGGTCTACGACGTCGTCGACGAGGACGACCGGCCGTGGATCGTCATGGAGCTGATCGAGGGCCGCTCGCTCGCCGACGCGATCCGGGAGGACGGACCGCTCCCCTGGAGACGGGCGGCCGAAGCCGGCCTCGCCATCCTCGACGTGCTGCGCGCGGCGCACCGCGAGGGCATCCTGCACCGCGACGTGAAGCCGTCGAACGTCCTGCTCGCCGATGACGGCCGCGTCGTCCTCACCGACTTCGGTATCGCACAGGTCGAGGGCGACCCCTCGGTCACCTCCACGGGCATGCTGGTCGGCGCCCCCTCGTACATCTCGCCGGAGCGGGCCCGCGGCCACAAGCCCGGCCCCCCGGCCGACCTGTGGTCCCTCGGCGGCCTGCTGTACGCGGCGGTGGAGGGCGTACCGCCGTACGACAAGGGTTCGGCCATAGCGACGCTCACCGCCGTGATGACCGAGCCGATGGAGCCGCCGAAGCACGCGGGGGCGCTGGAGGAGGTCATCTACGGCCTGCTCGCCAAGGACCCCGTGAAGCGGCTGGACGAGCCGGGGGCGCGGGCCCTGCTGACCGCGGCGGTCAACGCGCCCGAGGAGCAGGGGCGCGAGAACCCCGAGCCGCCCGTCGTCGAGCCGACGCGCGCGATGGCCCTGCCCCCGACCCCGCCCGCCTCCGCCTCCCCGTCGTCGAAGAGGAAGTCGGGACCCGGGTCGTCCTCCGGCGCGACCGGACCGCGGACCGGGGACGTGGCCGCGGAGCGCGTGCGCGGCGCGCTGAAGTCCGTACGCAACGCCGCGGCGTCCGCGACCGACGCGGCCAAGTCCAAGGCGCCCGGAACCACCGACCGCAACGGCTCGGCGGGCGCATCCGGCGGCGCGGGCCCGAGCATGCCGCCGCGCGCCTCCATCACGGACGTGGTGCCCAAGCGGACGCTCCTGGTGGTGGCCGTGGTCGTGGTGCTCGCCGTGGTCGGCACGGTGCTCGCCGTCGCCCTCAGCGGCGATGACGACGGCTCGGACAAGAGCGGCTCCGGCGCCAAGAACGGCAAGGCGGCATCCGCCGGCTCGGCCCCCGCGGCGGCCGGCGGCGCGAAGGACGAGAAGGGCACGGGGCAGCCGACCGTCTCGGCCTCCACCGACGACGCGGCCAGGAGGCCGGCCCGCACGGCGGGCGCGGACGGTCTGCCCGAGGGGTACGAACCAGTCAAGAACGGCGAGTACCACTTCAGCATCGCGATGCCCAAGGGCTGGAAGCAGACGGGCACCGCGGGCGAGCACTCCGGTGCCATATACAGCGCGGCGGGCGGTTTCCCGCGCCTCCAGGTCGATTTCGGCGCGCAGCCGCAGTCGGACGCGGCGGCGTCGTGGCACGCGGCGGAGAACGGCGCGCGGAACGGCGGCATGCCGGGCTATGAGGGCATCAGCATCGCCCCCGTCGACAAGTGGCCAGGTCACGGCTATCCGACCGTCGCGGACTGGGTCTTCGAGCGGGACCAGAACGGCAAGCGGGTCCAGGTCGTCAACCGGGGCTTCAAGGTCGACGACAGCCATGGCTACGCCATCATGATCACTTGCGAGAAGGACAAGTGGAAGGACGCCCAGTGCCGGGAGCTGCGGGAGGCCGCTTTCGCCTCCTTCAAACCCGAGAGCTGAGCGACGGGCGCCGGGCCCTGCCCGAAATGGCTCACAGGGCGCGTACGAAGCGACGTACTGAGCCGTACGGTCCCCAGGGGGCGGCTGGGCACGTATCGTGAGAGCCCGTGGACCGTACGCAGCCACAAATAGCAGTGAAACGACCGCACTTGGCGATTGCTGACGGGGTCTGTTGAGGTCTCGTGCGATAGCTGGCGCGAGATGGTGAGTCTTGTGCTTGGGGAGGCGTCGTGGACGACTACGCCGGTCGGGTCCTTGCCGACCGCTATCGCCTTCCGCTGCCGCCGTCCGACGAGTTCGAACTCGTCGAGACCCGGGCCTTCGACTCCTACAGCGGGCAGGAGGTACTCCTCCGGCAGATCCCGCTGCCCGAGGTCGTCGAGGCGGAGGTCGTCGGCGAAGAGGGCCGGCGCCACGGGCCGGCCGCGGGCCCGGGCAGCGGGCGTGTGACCCAGGGGGCCGGCGACCCGGCCGTGCGCCGGGCCCTCGACGCCGCCGGCGCCGCCGCTCAAGTGCCCGACCACCCCCGGCTCGACCAGGTCTTCCACGTCTTCGCCGAGGCCGGCAGCCTGTGGATCGTCAGCGAACTCATCCCCGCCCGCCCGCTGGCCGCGCTCCTCGCCGAACGCACGCTGACCCCGCACCGCGCCGCCGAGGTCGCGGCCGACGTGCTGACCGCCCTGCGCGCCCTGCACGCGCACGGCTGGACCCACCGCAACATCACCGCCCGTACGGTCCTCGTCTGCGACGACGGCCGAGCCGTCCTCACCGGGCTCGCGGCAGGGGCGGCGGAAGAGGCGCTCTGCGGCTACGACCCGGTGCCGGACGAGTCTGCCGGAGGCGGTGGCCCCAGCCCTCGCCCCGCCGTGCCCGCGGGGTCGGTGGGAGGGGGTAACGGGGGAAACGCCGGTCCGGGCGGCTTCGCCGCGGGCCGGCCCGTGGGCCCGCCGGTCGGTGGGCGCGCCGCGATAGCCACCGCCCGCGCGGCCGACGGCGGCTCCGGCCCGCGGCCTCCCGCGCCCGCCCGCAACGGCTCCCCGCCCCAGGCCGCCACCGGGCCCGCCTACCGCGACCAGGGCGCGGCCGGCGGCTTCCTGCCCCAGGCCGCCGCCCATCCCGGGACGGCCGAGCCCCCGCGGAACGGTGCCGCGGGCCCCGACCCGCGCGCCGTACGGGCCGGTGCGATAGCCGCCTACCGCGCCGGAACCCGTGCCGCCGCCGCCCGGACCGACGCCGAGGGGCCGAACGGCCCTGCGCACGCCCCGGGCGCACCCGCACCCGCCCCGGGCGCTCCCTCCCACGCGCCTGGTGGCAACCCGCATGGCCCGGGCGGCGCCCCGCATGGCCCGGGCGGGACGGCGACTTGGGGCGGGGGCAGCGCCGCGAGCGGCACCGCGCCCACGGGGCCCGCGCCGAACAGCGCCGCATGGAACGCGGACGCGCTCGTGAAGACCGGATTGCAGAGCCCCGTGCGGCGGACCGCCGGGTCCGCGGGGGCTGCGGGAGGGGCAGCGGGCGAAGGTGCCGGGGCCCTGACCTCTTCGGGCTCGCCCATGGCCGGGGGCAGCACCGGGCGCGAGGGAGCGTCCGGGGCAGCAGGGGGCGCCGGGGCGAGCGGGTCGGCCGAGGCCCCGGTGACGAGCGGCGGCGGCCACGCGCGTACGGACTCCACCGAGCCATGGGGCCACAGCGGCGGCGACGACCAGCAGGGGCGGGGCCCGCGAACGGCCCTGGACGCCGAACGGGCCCGGCAGGCACGCATGGTGGTCGTGGGCCCCGTCACCGAGCGGTGGGCGCCCGAGCAGGCCGGCCCAGTGCACGAGAACTGGCGGCTGGCACCGCCCGTGGGCCCGGCCGCCGACCTGTGGGCGCTGGGCGCCCTGCTGTTCCGGGCCGTCCAGGGGCACGCGCCATACCCCGAGGAGACCGCCGCCGAACTGGTGCAGCTCGTCTGCGCGGAGCCGCCCGCCTACGCGGAGGAGTGCGGGGCGCTGCGCCCGGTCGTCGAGTCGCTGATGCGCAAGGACCCGACCGAGCGGCCCGACTTCGAGGAGCTGCGGGGCTGGCTGCGCTCCCTGATCCGGTCCGCCCCGGAGCCGGAACTCGGCAGCCGCACCGTCACCGTGCCGTCGATCGGCCCGGGCGCCCCCTCCGACCCGCGTCGGCTGCCCATCAAGCGGCGGCGCGGGGAACTGGTGCGCCGACGGCGCTCCGGCGCGTCCTCGGCCGCACCGCACGGCCGGCACAAGAAGGCTCACAAGGCACCGCACCGCACCGTGACCAAGCAGCCGCGTCCCCCGCGCTCGCAGCGGCTCACCATGGAGCACAGCGAACGGCCCGCCCCTGCCGCTCGCCCGGAGCGGACCGGCAGGCCCGGGCACGAGCGGCAAGGACGCGCGCCCCGGCGACTGGGGCGGCTCCTGCTGCTCCTCATCCTCCTGGCCCTGGCCGGGGCCATCGCCTACGCCCTGCTGTTCATGCCGCGCCAGGAGAAGACCGCGGGCCAGGTGCGTACGGACCGTACGGGGGCGGCCGGCGCGCAGAGCGCCGCGCCCGACGGGACGGGTGCGAAGAGCGCGCCCCGCTCCTCCGCCGCGGCCTCCATGGGGGAGCAGGAGCCCCAGACGTCCGAGCCCGCCGGGGTCGCCAAGGGCTTCACGCTGCGCCAGGACCCGAAGGGGTTCGCGGTGTCCGTGGCCAAGGACTGGCAGCGGCGCGGCGAGAACGCCCGCGGGCAGGTCGTCTACATCGGCGGGGACTACGAACTGATCGTGGTCCCCGGCCGGGACAAGGTCTCCGAGTACGGCGCCGACCCGATGGCGTACCAGCAGGACAAGGAGCCGGAGCTGGCCCCGTACCGCTCGTCGTCCTGGTCGGGCGCCTCGGGGCTGCGCCGCATCGACGTGGGGAGGACGGCGATGGCGGAGGGCACGTTCAACTGGAACGACAGCAGCGGGCGGCAGGTGTACGTGCGCAACGCGGCGATGATCCTCGAAGGCCGCTATCACCTGCTCCAGGTGATCGGCCCGGCCAACGACCAGCGTGCCGTGGACCGGTTCTACGACCAGGCCACCGCGACCTACCGTGCGGAGGCCTGACGGGGCGCCCGACCGGAGTCGGGGCCGGGTACGGAATCGGGCTCCGGCTCGGACTTGGGCTCCGGGTCGGACCTGGGCTCGGAGAACTGTTCGCGCAGCCGGTACTTGAGGACTTTGCGCAGCGTCTCGTTGCGCGGCAGCGCGTCGACCAGTTCGAGCTGCTCCGGGATCTTGTGCACGGAGAGCCCCGCGGTGCGCAGATACGCGGACACGGCGTCGAGGCCGAGTGCGGGCGCCCCGGCGGGCTGTTGCACCACGGCGCAGACCCGTTCTCCGCGGTCCGGGTCGGGGAGGCCGATGACGGCGACGTCCTCGACGTCCGGGTGCTCGTAGAGGAGCCGCTCTATCTCCTGGGCGGAGATGTTCTCGCCCTTGCGGATGATGATGTCCTTCTCGCGGCCGGTGAGCACCAGATGGCCGTCGGGGGTGAGGTGGCCGAGGTCGCCCGTGATGAGGAAGCCGTCGCGATCGAAGGCCTCGGCGGTCTGCGCGGGATCCAGGTAGCCGCGGCAGACGGCCTCGCCCCGCAGCCGTACGGCTCCGTCCCGCCCGGCCGGCAGGGGTGTGCCGTCGGCGTCGACGACGCGGATCTCCATGCCGGCGGGCGGCCGGCCCTCGGTCGTGGCGAGGTTGTGGGGCGTGTCGTCGGGCGCCCCCATGGTGATCATCGGGACCTCGGTCATGCCGTACCCGTGGGTGAGTTGGCAGCCCATCTCGCGGACCACCTCGTAGTAGAGCTCGGGCGGCTTGGCCGCGCCGCCGCCCGCCATGAGCCGCAGGGCGGGCAGGAGCTTGCGCGCCGGGTCCTTGCGCTGCTCGGCGAGGAACATCGCGTAGAAGGCGGTGGAGCCGCCGGCGACCGTGACGCCGTGGCGGCGGTAGGCGTCGAGTGAGCCGGGCATCGCGAAGTGCTCCAGCATGACCGCCGGGAAGCCGCGGAGCAGCAGCATCACCGTGTAGTCGGGGCCAGCGACATGGGCGTACGGGAAGGCCATCGAGCCGACGTCCTCGGCGGTCAGGCGTAGGGCGCGGGCGAGGCAGGTACCGGCGGCGATGAGGCTGCGGTCGGTGTGCAGGACCCCTTTGGGGTCGGAGGTCGTGCCCGAGGTCCAGTAGATCCAGCGGACCGCGGTGCCGTCCGTCGGGGGCGCGGGGAGGAGGGCCGGGTCGCCCTCGGGGAGGGAGTCGTATGCCTCGAAGACGCGCGGGGGCGCCGGGAGTTCGCGACTGAGGCGGTCGGCCATCGCCGCGTGGTCGAAGCCGCGCCAGATGCCGGGTACGGCGAAGAACTCGGCCTCGGCCGCGCGGAGCGCGAAGCCGACCTCGCGGTCGCGGTAGAAGGGGATGAGGGGGGTCTGGACGGCCCCCAGGCGGGCCAGGGCGAAGGTCAGTACGGCCGTCTCGATGCGGGTGGGCAACTGCCAGGCGACCCGGCTGCCGGGGCGGACGCCGAGGCCGTGGAGGCCGGCGGCGACGCGCTCGGCCCGGTCGCGCAGGGCGCCGAAGGTCAGCGTCCGGTCGTCCTCGGGCGCCGCGGCGGCGTCGATGAGGACCGGCGCGTCGGGGGTGCGGGCCGCGCGGCGGTCCAGGAGCTGCCACAGGGTGGGGGAGTTCTCCAGCTCGTGGGCGAGTGGGGTGTCGGTTCCGGGATCAGTGTGCTCGCGCATGAGTGCCGCCTCCGCTGACCTGATGCCCCGTCAGAATCTCCGCGAAGCGTAAGCCGCAGCGCCTTGTCGGTCCAGAGGTAGCGGGGCTAGCCTGCATATCTGACGCCCCATCAGAAATGCTGCTGGAAGCAGACCGCGCCACAGTGATCACCGCCCTGCGGGAGGGGAAACCATGGAGCTACCGCGCATCGTCAGCGTCGACGACCACGTGATCGAGCCCGCGCACCTCTTCGAGACCTGGCTGCCGGCCAGATACCGGGACCGCGGGCCCCAACCGCTGACGGAGGGGATCGGCGAGCTGGAGTACACCGGCGGGAAGTACGTCATCACCATGGACCCCGCCGGCCCCCCGACCGACTGGTGGATCTACGAGGACCTCAAGTTCCCGTACAAGCGCAACATCGCCGCCGTCGGCTTCGACCGCGACGACATGACGCTGGAGGGCATCACCCGCGCCGAGATGCGGCGTGGCTGCTGGGACCCCGCCGAGCGGCTGCGGGACATGGACCTCAACCATGTGGAAGCCTCCCTCTGCTTCCCCACCTTCCCCCGCTTCTGCGGCCAGACCTTCGCCGAGGCGCACGACAAGGAGGTCGCCCTCGCCTGCGTACGGGCCTACAACGACTGGATGGTGGAGGAGTGGTGCGGCGACAGCGGCGGCCGGCTGATCCCGCTGTGCATCATCCCGCTGTGGGACATCGACCTCGCCGTCGCCGAGATCAAGCGGAACGCGGCACGGGGCGTGAAGGCCGTCACCTTCAGCGAGATTCCCACCTACCTGGGGCTGCCGAGCATCCACTCCGGCTACTGGGACCCGTTCTTCGCCATCTGCCAGGAGACCGGCACCGTCGTCAACATGCACATCGGCTCGTCCTCGCAGATGCCCGCGGCCTCCCCGGACGCACCGCCCGCCGTGCAGGCGTCCCTTTCCTTCAACAACGCCATGGCGTCGATGATGGACTTCCTCTTCAGCGGCGTACTGGTGAAGTTCCCCACCCTCAAACTCGCCTACAGCGAGGGGCAGATGGGCTGGATTCCCTACGCCCTGGAGCGCGCGGACGACGTCTGGGAGGAGCACCGGGCATGGGGCGGGGTGCGCGACCTGATCCCCGAGCCTCCGTCCTCCTACTACTACCGGCAGATCTTCTGCTGCTTCTTCCGCGATAAACACGGCGTCGCGTCACTCGATGTGGTGGGCCGCGACAACGCGACCTTCGAGACCGACTACCCCCACGTCGACTCGACCTTCCCCCACACCAAGGAAGTCGCCCTCGACCATGTGAAGGGGCTCGACGACGAGACGGTCTACAAACTCATGCGCGGCAACGCCATCCGGATGCTCGACCTGGACCTCGACCGGGGGCGCCGGAGCTGATGGACCTTTCCTGCACGGAGGAAGAGGAGGACTTCCGGCGGAAGCTGCGCGACTGGCTCGGCACGGCACTGGCCGAACTCCCCCCGAAGCCCGCCGCCACCGACTGGCCGGGCCGCCGGGCCTACGACTGCGCGTGGCAGCGTGCGCTGTACGACGCCGGATACGCCGGACTGCACTGGCCCCGCGACGCCGGGGGCCAGGGGGCCACGCCCACCCAGCACCTGATCTTCCTGGAGGAGACGGAACGGGCGGGCGCGCCCTACGTGGGGGCCAACTTCGTGGGGACGCTGCACGCCGGCCCCACCATCGCGGCCGAGGGGACCCCCGAACAGCGGGCCCGCTGGCTGCCGCCCATCCTGCGCGGCGACGAGGTGTGGTGCCAGGGGTTCTCGGAGCCGGACGCCGGGTCCGACCTGGCGGCGCTGCGGACCCGGGCGGTCCGCGACGGCGATTCCTATGTCGTCAGCGGCAGCAAGATCTGGACCTCGCACGCCGAGATCGCCGACTGGTGCGAACTGCTGGTCCGCACGGACCCCTCGGCCCCCAAGCACCGGGGCATCTCCTGGCTCGCCCTGCCGATGGACGCGCCCGGCGTCACCGTCCGGCCGCTGCGGACGCTGGCCGGGTCCGCGGAGTTCGCCGAGGTGTTCCTCGACGAGGTGCGGGTGCCGGTCTCCCACCGGATCGGGGCGGAGAACGACGGCTGGCGGGTGACCATGGTGACCCTCTCCTTCGAGCGCGGCACGGCCTTCGTCGGCGAGGTCGTCGCCTGCTCGCGGGTGCTGGGCGAGCTGGCCCGTACGGCCCGCGCGAACGGGCTCTGGGACGACGCGGTGCTGCGGCGGCGGCTCGGCCGGCTGTCCGCCGAGTTCCGCGCGCTGTGGCGGCTCACGCAGTGGAACGTCAGCGAGGCGCAGCGGTCGCTGCGCGACGGCGGCAGCGGGGTGCCGGGCGTGGGCGGCTCCGTGTTCAAGCTGCGCTACTCGCAGGCCAGGCAGGAGCTGTACGACGCGGCCGCCGAGGTCCTGGGGGAGGGGGCGCTGGACGTGGACCACGAATGGGTGGCGGACCGGCTGTCGTCGCTGTCGTACACGATCGCGGCCGGTACGTCCCAGATCCAGGCGAACATCGTCGCCGAGCGCATCCTCGGTCTTCCGAAAGGGTGGTGATCATGGACTTTCAGCTGACCGAGGACCAGGAAGCACTACGGAGCGGCACGCGTGAGCTGCTGGCGGGCCGGTTCCCGCGCGAGCGGCTGCGCGCCGCGGCGGATGGCGCCGGGCCGGTCGTCGACCGGGGGCTGTGGCGCGAACTCGGAGCGGCCGGGTTCTTCGGCCTGCGGCTGCCGGAGGACGAGGGCGGCGTGGGGCTCGGGCTGCCCGAGGCCGTGCTCGTTTTCGAGGATGCGGGCCGGGTGCTGCTGCCGGGGCCCCTGGTCGCCACCCACCTCGCGGCCGGGCTCGTGGAGGGGGCGGCGAGCGGTGAGCGGATCGTCGGTATGTGCGACGCGGGGGCGAAGGACCAGCTCTGGGAACACCCGGCGGACTGCGACGAATTGATCTTCCTCGGCGACGGCGGGCCGTACGGCGTGGACGCCTCGTCCCCGGCGGTCACCACAATCCGCTCCGTGGACCCGCTGACGCCGCTGGCCCGCGTCGTGGTGCCCGAGGAGGGCCGCCCGCTGGGGGGCGACGCTTCCCGTCTGCGAGCGGAAGCGGCCCTGCTGACCGCCGCGGAACAGCTCGGCAGCGCCGCCCGTACGGTCGAGATGGCTGTCTCGTATGCCAAGGAGCGCACCCAGTTCGACCGGCCGATCGGGAGCTTCCAGGCGGTGAAGCATCTGTGCGCGCAGATGCTCGTCCGCGCGGAGCTGGCCAGAAGCGCGGTGTACGCGGCGGCCGTCACGCGGGAGCCCGGGGACGTGGCGGCGGCCAAACTGCTCGCCGACGAGGCAGCCGTCCACAACGCCCGCGACTGCTTGCAGGTGCACGGCGGCATGGGGTTCACGTGGGAGGCGGACGTTCATCTGCACCTCAAGCGGGCCTGGCTCAGGGAGCGGCGGTGGCAGTCCACGGCGGCGGGCGAGGAAGCGCTGGCGGAGGAGCTGCTGTCCGAGGGGAATGTCGCGCTATAGAGCCGTCGGGCGAAATCCACCATCTGCACCATATAAGTGGTCACCGAGCGTTGATACCGGGTTGTGTCCTAAGGGTGACTCGTCACAGGGGGGAGTCGGTCCCGGGCTCAGGTACGCTCCCTTGGGTGCGAGTGGTTCTGAGGCGCAACCCCCCTGGCGTTGCCGATGAGGTGACTCCGGAAGGCGGAATGTGCGCCGCTCCCACCGGGTGGAGGCCCGTGAACCTCGATTGTTCGACCCCCCGTGGCGTGCGTCGCACAGTATGCAGCACGCATACTCCTTTGCGCCGGAATATGCCCGAAGCGCTTGTTGGGGTGACTGAACGTCAACCATGCTGTCTCGCACGGGGATCACGGTCCGTGATCTCTCGGAGGTGCGAGGCGATGTGTCCGCCGGTTCGGATGGTGTGAGCGGTGCAGGTGCTTCAGGTGCAGATGGAGATCAGGCCCGACCCCGCGGAGGTGGGGCGCGCCCGGAGGTGGGCCCGCTCGCGGCTCGCCGGTTCGGGGATAGGAGCGGATGAGCCGCTGGCCGACACGCTTCTGCTGCTGATCTCGGAACTGGTCACCAACGCGGTGGTGCACACGGGTTGCCCGGCCGTGCTCCGCATGCTCTTCCCGGTCGTCCGCGCCGGCCTCGGAGGCGACGGACGGCGCGACGGCGACAGCCGTGGCGGGGGCGGCGCGATGGAACCCGGTGTCGGCGTCGGCACGGTCCGGGTGGAGGTCGCCGACATCAGCGCGCGGCCGCCGCGGCAGCGCCACGCGGACGGCGAGGAGACGGGCGGCCGCGGCCTGGAACTGGTCGACGGGCTCGCCGACCGGTGGGGCTGGCGGCCGGAAGGCGCGGGCAAGAGCATCTGGTGCGAGGTGGACCGCGCCCAGTCGCTCTTGATGGGTGCTTATGACGCACCTCGCGCCGTGACAAATGGGGCGTAACCCACAAAGTCCAGACCAGGTGTTGACGTGACGTGTCCGTGTGATCACTCTTGGGTTGAGCGATTCGTCGCGAGGGGACGCCGAGAAGCCGGCTGCGGCCGGAGGACTCGGCGAGTGCGGGTCGCGGCCCGGCGCGTCCGCATGGTCTGAGCGTCGGAGCCGGGTGGCGGTGCGCCGTGCCGTGCTCGGGGCGCGCACCCGCGCACCGCTGCCCGACCGTCCGGCCTGCCGTGGGGCCGAAACGAGTTCACAGGATGGCGACCGGTGCGACCGGCGCCCCCGTGCCGCCGGTGAACGGCTCCGGCGGGGCCGACAGGAGGAACGCGTAGCGGCCTTCCTCCGCGCACGCCTGGGACAGCTCCTCCAGATTCCAGTTCTGGCCTTGGAGCATGCCCATCTCGACGAGGTCGAGGGCGTGCACGGGCAGCCATAGATCGGCTATCTCCGGCGGGAAGATCTCGAAGGTCAGGGTGTCGTTGGCGACGGCCGCCACGTCGCGGGCGTGGAACCACTCCGGCGTCCGGACGGAGAGCCCCGGCGAGGGGAAGGCGTAGGCGTGCTTGTCGCCCGCCAGGTAGTGCTGGATCTGGCCGGTGCGGACGAGCACGATGTCGCCGGAGCGCACCTCGGTGCCGGCCAGCTCCTCCGCGGCCTCCAGATCTTCGGGCGTGACGGCGTGCTCGCCCTCCAGGCGGTCGACGCCCCGGGCGCGGGCGACGTCCAGCAGGACCCCGCGGGAGACGAGCGGCCCCGCCTTCTCGATGCCATGGAACGCGGCTCCGCCATGGGCGGTGATCGAGTCCGCCGGGCGGCCGTTGTAGAGCTTGCCGCCGTGCGAGACATGGGTGAGGCCGTCCCAGTGGGTGGCCGCCTGTAGGCCCATGGTCACCGCGTCGTCGCTGGTGGCGACGGTGCCGGGGCCGAACATCTCCAGATTGACGGCGACCATGGTGTGCAGTGGGTTGACCCTGCCGGGGATCATCCCGGTCTGCACCCCGTCCTGTTGCAGCGGGAGGGCGAGGGGGACGCGGCGCCCGGCCCGTATCGTCGCGGCGGCCGCGCGGACGACGTCGGCGGTGATGAGGTTGAGGGTCCCCAGCTCGTCGGCTTCCCCCCAACGCCCCCAGTTGTTGACGCGCTTGGCGATGTCGTGGAACTCGGGTGGCAGGGCCACGGGTCCTCCTGGGATCGGTTGTCCACTGGGTCTTGTGCTCGGCTCCCGTCTGCTCAAAAATCTAACGGTCCGTCAGAAAACGCGGGAAGGGGCGCGACGTGGGGAACTTCTTGGCAGGCAAGGTGATCGCCGTCACCGGGGCCGGCCGTGGCATCGGACGGGCCGTGGCCCTCGCCTGCGCCGCCGAGGGCGCGAAGGTCGTCGTCAACGACTACGGCGTGTCCATCGAGGGCGGCGAGCCCACCAGCGAGATCGCCGCGTCGGTGGTGAAGGAGATCGAGGCGGCCGACGGCGAGGCCGTCGCCGTCGCGGACGACGTCTCGACGATGGAGGGCGGCCAGCGCATCATCGACACCGCCCTGACGCGGTACGGACGGATCGACGGCGTCGTGTGCGTCGCGGGAATCCTGCGCGAGCGCATGCTCTTCAACATGTCCGAGGAGGAATGGGACCCGGTCATCGCCACCCACCTCAAGGGCACCTTCACCGTCTTCCGGGCCGCCTCGGCGGTGATGCGCAAGCAGGGCAGCGGCACCCTCATCGGTTTCACCAGCGGAAACCACCAGGGCAGCGTCGCGCAGGCCAACTACTCCTCGGCCAAGGGCGGCATCATCTCCCTGGTACGCAGCGCTGCCCTGGGCCTCAACAAATACGGGGTGACCGCGAACTGCGTCGCCCCCGTGGCCCGCACCCGGATGTCGGCGAACGTGCCGATGGAGCTCAAGGAGATCGGCGAACCCGAGGACGTGGCCGCGCTCGTCGTCTACCTGCTCAGTGAACGGGCCCGCGAGGAGAAGATCACCGGACAGGTCTATACGGTCGCCGGCCCCAAGATCGCGGTCTGGGCGCAACCCCGCGAGCTGCGGTCCGCCTACGCGGACGGCGCGTGGACCCCCGAGAAGATCGCCGACTTCCTGCCCGGAACGGTCGGCACGGACCCCATGCCGATGCTGGCGCAACTGGAGGCGATGGCCGCCGCCGCGGCGGCCAAGGAACGCCCCAACGCCTGAGACCGCCGGGGGCGACGCCGAACGCCGACCCCATGTGGCGGCACCGGCCCGCAGCCCGGTCGGCGGCACCGGTCCGTAGCCCGGTCGGCGAAGAGCCGGGCGAATCCGCGCGCCCCGCGCGGAAGGAAGGAGACGCTGTGGATTTCGCCTTCGGGCCACAGGACGAGACCTTTCGCGCAGAGGCACGGGAATGGCTCTCGACCCACCTGACCGGCGAGTTCGCGGACGCCGCGGGCCACGGCGGACCCGGCAGCGAACATGAACTCCCCCAGGTCCGCCGCGCCTGGGAACGCGAACTCGGCGCGGGCGGCTGGATCGGACTCGGCTGGGACCGCGCGGCGGGCCCCTACGGCAACCGCACGGCGACCCTCACCCAGCAGGTCGTCTGGGCCGAGGAGTACGCCCGCGCCGGCGCCCCCGGACGCGTCGGCCACATCGGCGAGAACCTGCTCGCCCCGACCCTGATCGCCTACGGGGACGAGAAGCAGCGGGAGCGCTTCCTGCCCCCCATCGCCCGGGGCCAGGAACTGTGGTGCCAGGGCTACAGCGAACCCGACGCCGGCTCCGACCTGGCCGGAGTGCGCACCACGGCCACGCGCGACACCGCCCCCGAAGGCCCGTACCGCATCACGGGCCAGAAGATCTGGACCTCCCTCGCCCAGGACGCCCACTGGTGCTTCGTGCTGGCCAGAACGGATCCCGCCTCCCGCCACCACCACGGGCTCTCCTTCCTGCTCGTGCCGATGGACCAGCCCGGCCGGATCGAGGTCCGGCCGATCCGGCAGCTCTCGGGGACCGCCGAATTCAACGAGGTGTTCTTCGACGGGGCGCTGGCGAGCGCCGAGCACCTCGTCGGCGGGGAGGGCAACGGCTGGCGGGTCGCCATGGGGCTGCTGGCTCTGGAGCGCGGAGTCTCCACGCTCGTCCAACAGATCGGCTTCGCAGCGGAGTTGGGCGAAGTGGTACGCCTCGCCCTGGAGCACGGCACCGCAGCGGAACCGGTGTTGCGCGACCGGCTCGTACGGCAATGGGCAGAGCTCCGGACGATGCGCTGGAACGCCCTGCGCACACTGGGCGCCACGGACGTGCCCGGCGCGCCCAATGTCGCCAAACTGCTGTGGGGCGGCTGGCACCAGCGGCTCGGCGAGCTGGCGATGCGGGTGCGCGGCACGGCCTCGGCCGTGGGCCCCGCCGCTTGGAGCGCCGAGCGCCCGTACGAACTCGACGCGCTGCAGCGCCTCTTCCTCTTCACGCGGGCCGACACCATCTACGGCGGCTCGGACGAAATCCAGCGCAACATCATCGCCGAGCGGGTGCTCGGCCTGCCGAAGGAGTCCCGATGACCGCGTACGGGCACTGGATCGACGGCTCCTGGTGCGAGCCCGCCCAAGGGCACTATGCAGTTGTCAATCCGGCGACCGAGGAGGTCGTCGGGGAGGCCCCGGAAGCGACGCGAGCCGAGGTCGCCGCTGCCGTGGCCGCCGCACGGGCCGCCTATGACGGCTGGTCCCGCACCGATCCGCGCGAGCGCGCGGCCGTGCTGGACCGGATAGCCGATCTTCTTGCCGAACACGGCGGGGACCTCGTGCCCCTGCTCCAGGCCGAGACCGGGGCGACCATGCGCCTCGCTTCGACCATGCAGGTGCCCACCGCGGCCGACCGCTTCCGCCGCTACGCGCGCGGCGCGCTCGAACCGGATGTCGTCCCGCTGGCGCCGCAGCCCGTGAAGGCCAGCGCGCTGGCCCCCGGCGGACTCATCGGCGCCGCCGCCGTACGCCGCCCGGTGGGCGTGATCGGATGCATCACCTCCTATAACTTCCCCATCGTCAATCTCGCGGGCAAGGCCGCGCCCGCCCTGGCCATGGGCAATACGGTCGTCGCCAAGCCCGCCCCCCAAGACCCGCTGGCCTGCCTGGAACTGGGGCCGATCCTCAAGGAGGCCGGACTGCCGGACGGCGCCTTCAACGTCGTCACGGGATCGGGCGCCGCCGCCGGAGAGGAACTCGTCTCCCATCCGGACGTCGACATGGTCAGCTTCACCGGGTCCACCGCGGTGGGAAAGAAGATCGCCGAGTCCGCTGGGAGGTCGATGAAGCGCACCCTCATGGAGCTGGGAGGCAAGGGCGCGGCCATCGTCCTGGGGGATGCCGACGACAAGACGGTCGCGTCGGCGATCAAGGCGGTCGGTTCGGTCTGGTCATTCCACAGCGGACAGATCTGCACTGCGCCGACCCGCGTGCTCGTCCATCGATCGCTGTACGAGAAGGTCGTCGCCGGTCTCAAACACTACGCGGAGGCACTGACAATCGGGGACCCTGTGGATAACTCCACGATCGTCGGCCCGCTGATCTCCGCGGCCCAGCGCGACCGCGTCGAGGCGTACATCGCCGGCGCCCGTGAGCAGGGCGCCCGTATCGTCGCGGGCGGCGCGCGCCCCGACCTCAAGCCGGGCTTCTACGTACCGCCCACCCTCATCGCCGACGCCACCCCCGATATGACGGTCGCGCGCGAGGAACTCTTCGGCCCGGTCGTCGTCGCGATGGCCTTCGACGACGAGGACGAGGCCGTCCGCATCGCCAACGGCACCTCCTACGGCCTCTACGACTACGTCTTCAGCTCCGACGCCGGCCACGCCTGGGCCCTCGCGGCCCGCCTGCGCAGCGGAAACGTCGGCATCAACACCGTGCAGCGGCACCCCGAGACCCCGTTCGGCGGTTTCAAGGACAGCGGCGTCGGCCGCGACGGCGGATCGTTCGGCCTGCACGCGTACAGCGAACTCCAGTCCGTGGTCTGGCCCTCCTGACCGGCGGCGCCGCACCGGCGAACAGCGGCAGGGCAGCACCAGCCACAGCGCCGGGGCAGCACCGGCGAAGCGGCGGGGCCGAGAACCAGCCCCAGCGCCGGGGCAGCACCAGCCACAGCGCCGGAGCCGGGTACCGGCAACAGCGCCAGAGCGGCACCAGCGACAGCGCCGGGGCCGGGTACCGGCAACAGCGCCAGAGCGGCACCAGCGACAGCGCCGGGGCCGGGCACCGGTCGCCGTCTTCCGCACCGGATTCCTCTGTGGATCTCCACTCCGGCCTTGATCGAGGCCACCTTGAAGGGACGGCACTATGCGAGGCGTCATCTTCGACGGCAAACAGCCCCAGGTCGTCGACGATCTGGAGATCCGCGATCCGGGCCCCGGCGAGGTGCTGGTCGCGGTCGTCGCGGCCGGTCTGTGCCACAGCGATCTCTCGGTCATCGACGGCACCATCCCCTTCCCGGTGCCGGTGGTCCTGGGCCACGAGGGCGCGGGCGTGGTCGAGGCGGTCGGCGCGGGCGTCGGACACGTGGCGCCCGGCGATCACGTCGCCTTGTCCACCCTCGCCAACTGCGGCGCGTGCGCCGAGTGCGACCGGGGCCGTCCGACCATGTGCCGCAAGGCCATCGGCATGCCGGCGCAGCCCTTCAGCCGGCGCGGCACGAAGCTCTACAACTTCGCCTCCAACTCGGCTTTCGCCGAACGTACGGTCGTCAAGGCGGTCCAAGCGGTCAAGATCCCCGACGATGTGCCGCTGCCCTCCGCCGCGCTCATCGGCTGCGGGGTGCTGACCGGCGTCGGAGCCGTGCTCAACCGGGCCGAGGTCGGCCAGGGCGAGTCGGTCGTCGTCATCGGCGCGGGCGGCATCGGCCTCAACGTCCTGCAGGGGGCGCGCCTCGCCGGAGCCTCGACGATCGTGGCGGTGGACGCGAACCCGGCGAAGGAGGCGGCGGCCCGCTCGTTCGGCGCGACCCACTTCGTCGACGCCTCCACCAGTCCGGACACCTCGGCCGCAGTGAAGAGCATCCTGCCGACCGGCGCGGACCACGCCTTCGAATGCGTCGGCAACACCAAGCTGATCCGGCAGGCGGTCGACCTCCTCGACCGGCATGGGCAGGCCGTCCTGCTCGGCGTGCCCCCGGCCGACGCGCAGGCGTCCTTTCTCGTCTCGTCCATGTACCTCGACAAATCGATACTCGGCTGCCGCTACGGCTCCTCCCGCCCGCAGCGCGACATCGTCCTGTACGCGCGGCTCTACCGCGAGGGCCGGCTGATGCTGGACGAACTGATCACGGAGACCTATCCGGTCGAGGACTTCGCGAAGGCCGCCGACGACGCCCACCACGGGCGGGTGGCGCGCTGCGTGCTCACCTTCTGACGTCCCGTACCCGCTGACGCCGGTCGCCGGTCGCCGGGCGTCGGGCCCCGGACGTAGGGCACGCCCATGGGAGCACGAAAAACGGCCCATAGTGACGAGAACCACATGGGCGGCTCCGGGTGGGCTCTCTGTACGTACGGGGCGGGTGGTGCGTACGGGACAGTCGGGGCGTGTCGGCACCAACGGGGCCGATGCGCCGGGTGATTGAGGCGCTCCCGAAGCCCGCGTACGGCCCGGGCGGCAGCCCCCGGGCGGGGACGCGGGCACGCGCGTGTGCCGCCGCCCGTTGGGAGCCCCGACGGCCGGCCCATTTGGAGCGGAACCTTCCGGCCCCACAAGGAATCATTCTTGGTGAGAGGGGCGGCTATGACTCAGCAGACGGGGCCTGGCGCTATACCGGCGGAGGCGGACGGCGAACCGGTGCGCGCGAAACGGGCGGCGGACGCCTCCCCAACGGACCCGGAAGCCTCCGGAATGGACTCGGCCGCCCCCGGAACGGGCCCGGAAGCACCCGGAACGCGCCCTGTAGCATCCCAGCCGGACCCGGAAGCCCCCGGCGCGGACTCGGAAGCCCCCCACCCGGACCCGGAAGCCGCCCCCGGGCCGACCGGCGTGCGCGTCGACCTGACAAAGGCGAGACCCCCGGAGCCTCGCCAAAGGCCAACCAAAGCCCCCATAGGCGACGAGAACGCCGAGAAGGCCGATGACGGCTTCGGTTCGGCCTTCTGCTCCTCCATGGCGACCCTGTGCGCCGAAGTCGTCATAGGGGGGACGCTGGCCGTCCTCGTCGTGCTCGCGCGCGAGCACGACGGTCTGCCCGGCAGCACCGTGATGATCGTCGGGGCGGTGCTCGCCATCTGCCTCCTCGGTGTGCTGCTGAGCGGTTTCGTCACCGCCATCGCGGTGATGCCGGCGCTGTCGCTCGCGCGCTGGTGGGCGCGGCGCAGGGGGCGCGCCGACAACCGGTGGCGGGCCCTCGCGGCCGTACCGGTGGTGTCGGCGGCGCTGGTCGCCGCGTTCGGGGCGGTGGCCGCGCTCGGCAGCCGGTCGCTCGCGCAGCCCCTGACGTACCTCGGCTGGTGGGCCGCCCTCACCGTCGCGACGGCGCCCGCGACGGTGGTCGCGCGGACCGCCGGTGGGCGGGCCCGGGCCGGCCGCGGCGGTCGCCTCGTCCGGCGCGTCGCGCGCAACGCCGCCGTGGCCTGGCTCGGCATCGCCGTGCTCGGCTCGGCCGCGTACGGGACGGGGCTGGTGAGCGTCTACAAGCCGCCCCGGCTCAGCGCCTCGGACATCGAGGGCACCTGGAGCGACGGACGCGGCGGATCGGTGGAGCTGGCGGCGGACGGGAAGGCCGTCGCCGACGGGCTCGACAACTTCGTGTGGGACGGCACCGGAAAGGACCGGCCGAAGGACTGCGAGGGCACCGGGACCTGGAGTTCGGTGAAGGACGGCGACCACGTTCGGGGCGTCTCCATGCGGATCAACGCGTGTGAGCTCGTGCGGGAGTGGAGCGTCGGCGGTACCGCCAAGAAGCCGCGGATCTTCCACGAGCTGGGGAAGCCCGGTTCCGGCAAGCGCTATGTGCTGACGAAGCTGACGAAGAAGCAGGCCGAGCAGCAGGAGCGGCGCAGACACGGCGGCCACGCCGGGGCCCACCAGCACTGACGAGCCCGAGCCCGGCCAGGTCCCCGGCCCCCTCACATCGGTTCAGAGGCCGGCGAACGAGCCGAACGTCCCCCGGTGGAAGAGCAGCGGCCCTCCCTCCGCCGTGTCCCTGTCTCCCTCCGGGGCTCCGAGCGCCTCGACGCGCCCGACGACGATGAGGTGGTCGCCTCCCGTGTGCACGGTGTGGATGGTGCAGTCGATCCACGCGGCTACGTCCGCGAGCAGCGGGGAGCCGGTCACCGGGGACGGCTCGTAGGACACTCCGGCGAACTTGTCCGCGCCGCTCACGGCGAAGCCCCGGCACAGATCGCCTTGGCCGGCGCCCAGGACGTTGACGCAGAAGACGCCGGTGCGGGCGATGCGCGGCCAGGTCGTGGACGTCCGGGCCACCATGAAGGCGACCAGCGGCGGGTCGAGGGAGAGCGAGGAGAAGGACTGGCAGGCGAAGCCCGCGGGGCCGAGGGGACCGCCGTCGTCCGCTCTGTCCGGCTCGGCGGGCGCGGTGACGATGGTGACGCCGCTCGCGAAATTGCCGAGAACGCGCCGGAACTCGGCCGCCTCGACGGGGGAGCGCTCGTCCTCGCGGACGGCCCGGAGTTCGGGGCGGGGGAGCGGGTCGACCGGCTGCCCGGCTGAGGTGGACGCGCCCACCGACCGCAGATAGCGCACGGCGGTGGCTGCCATCCCTGCGTGTCCCATCATGACTTCATTGAAACGGACGGGGTTTCGGATGGGAAGTGATGGACTGAGCGTGACACTTGGCTAACCTCCTCGGTATTCGGGGGTGCGTCGCTCGACGAAGCTCGCGACGCCCTCCCGCGCGTCCGATGTCGTCATATTGATCTCCTGCGCGGCGGCCTCGGCCGCGAAGGCGCTCGTACGGTCGGTGTCGAGCGAGGCGTTGACCAACTGCTTGGTGAGGGCGAGGGCGCGGGTGGGGCCCGCCGCCAGCCGCCCCGCCCACTCGCGCGCGACCTTCGCCAGCTCCGCCTCGGCCACGACCCGGTTCACCAGGCCCAGCCGCTCCGCCTCGGCGGCGGGCAGCGCGTCGCCGAAGAACATCAGCTCCTTCGCGCGCTGCGGGCCCACCAGCCGCGGCAGCAGGTACGCGCCGCCGCCGTCCGGTACGAGCCCGCGCCGTACGAACACCTCGATGAACCGGGCCGACTCCGCCGCCAGCACGAGGTCGCAGGCGAGCGCGAGGTGCGCGCCGAGGCCCGCCGCGGTGCCGTTGACGGCGGCGATGACGGGCTTCTCGCAGTCCAGGACGGCGCTGATCAGCCGCTGGGCGCCGCGCCGGATCGTACGGGCCACATCGCCCGCGACGCGCTCGGCGCCGCCGGTGGCGGGGGTGCCGCGAAGGTCCGCGCCGGCGCAGAAGCCCTTGCCGGTCGCGGTGATCACGACGGCTCGTACGGCCGGATCGGCAGAGGCCTCGTCGAGCAGCGAAATGATGCGTTCTCGCTGGTCCCAGGTGACGGCGTTCATCGCTTCGGGGCGGTTGAGGGTGATCCACGAGACCCCGTTGTCAGTGGTGTGCCGTATCAATGACTCAACGGATTCTTCGGGGGAGGAAGTCATGGGGGAGCGGCTCCGGGTCCTTGGGTCAGTGGCAGACGGCGAGCGCGTCGAGCGCCACCGCGCCCTGGCCGCGTTCGAGCACCATCAGCGGGTTGATGTCGAGTTCGGCGAGGCTGTCGCCCAGTTCGAGGGCCATGCGCTGGACGCGCAGCACGACTTCGACGAGCGCGTCGACATCGGCGGGCGGCGCGCCGCGCACGCCGTCGAGGAGGGCGCGGCCGCGCAGTTCGCCGAGCATCGCGCGGGCCTGGTCCTCGCCGAACGGTGGTACGCGCACCGCCGCGTCGCGCAGCACTTCCACCAGTACGCCGCCGAGGCCGACGGTGACGGTGGGGCCGAAGAGGCTGTCGGAGGTGACGCCGACGACCATTTCGACGCCGCGCGCGACCATCTGGCAGACGAGCACACCGTCGAGCGGCACCCCTTCGTAGCGGGCGATGTCGGTGAGCTCGCGATAGGCGTCCCGGACCTGGCTGGCGGAGGTCAGGCCGACCTTGACCAGGCCGAGTTCGCTCTTGTGGGCGAGTCCCGGCCCGGACGCCTTCATGACGACGGGATAGCCCACCAGGCCGGCCGCCCGCACGGCCGCCGCCGCGCTCGTCACCAACTGCTCGCGTGGTACGCGAATGCCGTACGCGCGCAGCAACTGCTTCGCGGAGTGCTCGCTGAGCTGCTCGCCCGGGCGCATGAGCGCCTGCGCCTTGCGCGCGGAGGGGGAGAGCGTGCGCGGGGCGTCCTCGAAGGGGGAGTGGTAGTCCGCGGTGAAGCGGTGGTGGCCCAGGTAGGCGCGGACGGCGGTGATGCAGTTGGCGAAGGTGCGGAAGGTGGCGACGCGGGAGGAGCCGAGGAGGGTGGTGCGGTAGGCGTCCTCGGTGCCGACGGGGGACCCCCACACCACGCACACCAGCTTGTCGGTCTGTTCCGCCGCGTCCACCAGGTCCTGCGCGAGTTTGTCGCTCATGGGCGGGAAGGGGCCGGTGATCGGGCAGATGAGGACGCCGACGGAGGGGTCGGCGAGGATCGCGTCGATGATCTTGCGGCCGCGCCAGTCGCCCACGGGGTGGCCGCCGTTGTCGACCGGGTTCGCGACGCTGAGGTAGTCGGGTATCCACTGGTGCAGCTCGGCCTGTTTCGCCGCGCCGAGGGTCGGGAGTTGGAGCCCGGCGGCGGTCGCCAGGTCCGAGAAGTGCGCGCCCGTGCCGCCCGAGATCGAATACACCACGACGCCGTCGGCGCGCGGTGGCCGGGCACGGGCGAGCAGGGCGGCGGTGTCCTGGAGTTCGTCGAGCCCGTCGACGCGGATCACGCCGAACTGCCGCATGGCGGCGTCCACCACCTCGTCCGCGCCGGTGAGTTTGCCGGTGTGGGAGGCGGCCATCCGGGCGCCGGCCTGCGTGCGGCCGACCTTGACGGCGACCACCGGCACCTTGTTGCGGGCGGCCCGGTCGGCGGCGAGGAGGAAGCCGCGGCCGTCCTTGAGCCCTTCCACATACGCGGCGATGGCGCCGACCTCGGGGCAGGTGGCGAAGTAGGAGATGAAGTCCGCCGTCTCCAGGTCCGCCTCGTTGCCGGTGGGGGCCCAGTGGGAGAGCCGGATGCCGAGTTCCTGGAGGGTGAAGACGGGGCGGCCCTGGTGGCCTGACTGGGTGATGAGGGCGATGGCGGGGCCGTCGAGGTCGTCGCGGAACCTCTCGAAGGCGTTGAGGTTGGTGTTCGGTCCGAGGAGGCGGATTCCGGAGCGTTCGACGGCGGCGGCCAGCCGTTGTTGGGCGGCCGCGCCCGCCTCGCCGGTCTCGGCGAAGCCGGAGGCGAAGGCGACGGCGAAGCGCACTTTGGACTCGCCGAGTTCCTCGATGACGGGGGTCGGGTCGCCGACGAGGAGTACGGCCAGGTCGACCTCTTCGGGGAGGTCGGCGACGCTCGGATGGCAGGGGAGGCCGAAGACGCTGGTACGGGTGGGGTGCACGGGGTGGAGCCGGGCTCCGACGCGCTCGGCCCAGGCGATGAGCTGCCGGGTGATGCCGGTGTTGGGGCGCCCCTCGGCGTCGGAGGCGCCGACGACGGCCACGGAGGAGGGACGGAAGAAGCGGTCCAGGTCGGGTACGTCCGAGTGCAGGGCCCGGCCGCTGACATCCACGTCCTCGGCCGGTGCGGCCCTGCCGTGGACGGCGGGCGCCGCCTGCTCCCCGCAGGCCAGCACGCGGGCCGTACGGGAGGTGGTGGTGAGGGTGCCGTGAGTCGATCCAAGCATCGTTCTCGCCCACTCCTGCTCGATGGCCAACTTAGCTGACGCCTAGTCAGGTTACTGAACTGACGCTGCGTCAGGAATGGGGTTGCACTGGAAAGAGATCCGAGCCTAGCCCCTTGCGTAACCCCTTACCCATCCGTTGAACTGACGTACCGTCAGAAAATCGGGGGAGCGCGGGGAACGGCAGGGACACGAGGAGCGGTAGAAAGCAGAAGGGCGGGCGATGCAGACGATCTGGCTCAGCGGGGCCGAATGGCTCGCGGTGCTGCGTATCGGCCTCGGGCTGTGGTGGCTGGAGAGCTGGCGACACAAGGACAAGAAGGGCTGGTTCGAGCGCGGTACGGGCATCGCGTGGGCCGCCGACGTGGCGGGCAAGCACCGCTGGGGGTTCGTACGGACCGGGTTCGAGAAGGTCGTGAGCCCCCGGCCCAAGGCCATGGCGTACATCGTCGTCTACGCCGAACTCGCCCTCGGGCTGGGCCTCGTCGTCGGACTCCTCACGCCCATAGCGCTCATAGGCGGCCTGCTGCTCAATCTGCTCTACCTCGTCCTCATGGTCCACGACTGGGCCGAGCAGGGCCAGAACGCGATGATGGCGCTCATATCGCTCGTCGCGCTCCTCGCCATGAGCTGGCAGACCTGGTCCCTCGACGACGTGATGGGGTTGTTCCTATGAGCGCCGCGCGCTTCGACCTGCCCGAGACCGACGCCTTCACCCGCCCCTACTGGGACGCGGCGGCCGAGGGCCGGCTGCTGATCCGCCGTTGTGCCGCCTGCTCGGCGGCGCACCACTACCCGCGCGAGTTCTGTCCCCGCTGCTGGAGCGAGGACGTCCACTGGGGGGAGGCGAGCGGCCGGGCCGTCCTCTACACCTGGTCCGTGGTCCACCTGAACGACCTGCCGCCCTTCGGCGAGCGCGTGCCCTACACCGCGGCCGTCGTCGACCTGGCCGAAGGCCCCCGGATGATGACCGAGGTCGTCGACTGCCCGGAGGGGGAGCTGCGGGTCGGGATGGAACTGCGGGCCCGGTTCCGTACGGAGCCCGGCGAACCCCCGGTGGCAGTGCCCGTCTTCCGCCCCTGTTGAATGCGGTACAGATGGTGGAGTCCGGGAGCGTCGAGGACCGAGCGACGGGCGTCGGGGCGCGACGGGGTGGGAGTGCACGAAGATGGCGAACACGACGGCGGCGGACCCGCTGCACCCGGCTGACCTGCGAGGCTACGGCCTGCGACTGCGCACATGGGAGTACGCGGACGCACCCATAGCGCTGCGGGGCTTCACCGACCCCGAGTTCCTGCGCTGGAACACGCCGCTCGTCCCGGTCCGGGACGAGGCCGGCGCCCGCGACTTCATACGCGCCCGCTTCGAGGGCTGGGAGCGAGGCGACACCGCGACCTACGCCGTCACCGAGGACGACCAGATCGTGGGGCAGGTGGCCCTCAACCTCATCAACCGCACCTTCTCCAACGCGCGCGTCGGCTACTGGGTGCTCGCCGAGGCGCGGGGCCGGGGCGTCGCCGCCCGTGCGCTGGAGCTGTGCAGCCGGTGGGCCTTCAGCGAGGTCGGCCTCCACCGGCTCGAACTGGGGCACGCGCTGGGCAACACCCCGTCCTGCCGGGTCGCGGCCCGCTGCGGGTACGCGTACGAGGGCACCCTGCGCGGTGCCATGTTCGAGGCGGGCCAGAAGGACGCCTTCCGGGACGTCCACCTCCACGCGCGGCTCGCCACCGACCCGCTTCCGGACGCCTTCTCGGAGCCGGCCGCCGCGACGGGCGCGGGGGCGGGGGCCTGAGACGGAGCGCGTGGGGACGGGTGCCTGAGGGGGAGGCGCGCGGGTCCGGTGCCTGAGACGGAGGGGACGCGGGGGCGAGTGGGCGTCAGGGCCAGAGGAGTTCGGTGGTCCAGCCGGTGTCCGTACGGCGGTAGTTGAGGCGTACGTGGCGGCGGTGGGCGTCGCCCTGGAAGAACTCGACCTCGGTCGGGGACAGCACGTAGAGCGTCCAACTGTCCACTTGGGCATTCGGTTCGCGCTGCGCGCGTTCCCAGGCCGCGGCGGATGCCTCCGCCAGCTCGCGGTACGAGCCGAGGACGTCGCTCTGCCGGCCGACGAGGGCCGACGCCAGGGAGCCCGTGGAACGGCGGCGCAGGTCGGCCGCGCTCTCCTCGGGGCCGGCGGCGGTCACCGTTCCCCGGACGCGCACCTGGCGGCCGAGAGCCGCCCAGTAGAACCCGAGCGCGGCTTCGGGCCGCGCGGCCAGGTCGCGGCCCTTGCGGCTCGTGCGGTGGGAGCCGAAGTGCCAGCCGCGCTCGTCGGCGTCGTGCAGCATCACGATCCGTACGGACGGTGAGCCCGACGCGTCCGCGGTCGCCAGTGTCATCGTGTGCGGCTCGGGCTGCCCTGCCTCGGCGGCCTCGCGCAGCCAGCGCTGGAAGAGGGGGAGGGGCGCGTCGGGGGCCGTGGCGGGGTCGAAGGGCGGCAGTTCGCCCTCCCACACGCGCAGGGAGCGCAAGAGGGCGCGGAACTCCTCCTGCCCGCCCGCGTTCCGCTCCGCCCGCCCTTCTGCCCGCTCTTCCGCCCTTTGCTCAGAGTGCTGCTCCGACTGCTGCTCTGGGTGCTGGTCCGGCTGTGGCAGCGGCCGCTGTTCCGTCTGTCGTTGATTCGGTTCGGGGTTTCCGGTGGTCATGCGCACCATCTAAGCAACGGTGGCGGCGGAGACGACCGAGGCGGGCGTGAAGGCCGGCGGAGATAACGGCAGGGAATGGAGATAGATAGCGGCAGGGAAAAAGGTTTGGATCGGTGGGAGCAACTGATAGAGGGCGCGAACCGCGGGTTCACCCCCGGCCCAGGACCACCGTCCCCGAGGAGCAGAACCAGCCGCCCGTACCGGAGGCCACCGCGACCTCCGGGAGCCGGCCTCCGGCCTTGCGGACCTGGCGGCCCTCGCCCGCCTCGCCCCGCAGTTGCCGTACCGCCTCGACCAGGAGGAACAGCCCCCGCATGCCGGGGTGGCAGGCGGAGAGTCCGCCGCCGTCGGTGTTGACGGGCAGTTCGCCGCCGAGGGTGAGCCGGCCCTTCTCGGCGAAGGCGCCGCCCTCGCCCTTGCCGCAGAACCCGAGGTCTTCCAGGGTGACGAGCGTCATGTAGGTGAAGGCGTCGTACAGCTCGGCCACGTCGACGTCGCCCGGCCCGACGCCCGCCCGTTCGAAGGCCGCGCGGCCCGAGACGGCGGCCGGGGAGACGGTGAAGTCGTCCCACTGGGACATCGAGGTGTGCGAGACGGCGGTCCCCGAGCCCAGGACCCATACGGGGGCCTTCGCGGTGTCGGGGACGTACTCCTCGGCCGCGAGCAGGACCGCGCAGCCGCCGTCGGACCGTATGCAGCAGTGCAGCTTGGTGAAGGGGTCGGCGATCATGGGGCCGCCGAGGACGTCGTCGACGGTGATGGGGGCGCGGTACATCGCGTCGGGGTTGTGCGCGGCGTTGGCGCGCGCCTGCACGGCGATGTCGGCCAACTGCTCCAGGGTCGTGCCGTATTCGTGCATGTGGCGGCGGGCGGCCATCGCGTACTTGGCGATGAGCGTGTGCCCGTAGGGGACCTCGAACTGGAGGGGCCCGCGGGCGCCGAAGGAGAGGTTCGAGGTGCGCCGCCCGGCCTTGATGTCGGCCCGGGCCGTGGACCCGTACACGAGGAGTACGGCGTTGGCGTGGCCCGCCGCGATGGCGTCGGCGGCGTGTGCGGCCATGACTTCCCAGGTGGAGCCGCCGACCGAGGTGGAGTCCGTCCAGGTGGGCCGCAGCCCCAGGTATTCGGCGACCTCTACGGGGGCGAGCGTGCCCAGCCCCGCCGAGGCCAGGCCGTCGATGACCGAGCGGTCGAGCCCGGAGTCCGCGAGGGCGCGGCGGGCGGCCTGGGCGTGCAGGGCGTAGGGGGTGGCTTCGTCGACGCGCCCGCAGTCGGCGAGTGCGACGCCGACGACGGCGACCTTGCGGCGGCCTGTTGTGACTGCTGAGGCCCCTGAAGTGCCTGGTGTCATAAATCTGACGGTACATCAGGTATGGGCCGCGGTGGCACCCCGCGTCACCCACTGAATCACCCTCTCGACCCTAGGAAAGTCCGCTCCCCGTCCCTACCATGACGGCCCGTCAGAAACGGGAGGAGTCCGCCGATGGATGCCGCGTTCACCGAGGAGCAGGACGAGATCCGCCGCACACTGCGCGAACTGCTGGCCAAACGGTGCGGGCCGGACGAGGTCAAGGCCGCGGTCCGCACGGAGGCCGGATACGACGAGAGGCTGTGGCGGCAGCTCGCCGAACAGCTCGGACTGCCGGGGCTGGCGATCCCCCAGGAGTACGGCGGCGTCGGCTGCGGCCCTACCGAACTGGCGCTGGCCTGCGAGGAGACCGGCCGGGCGCTGCTGCCCTCGCCCCTGCTGGCCACCGCCGCCCTCGCCGCGCCCCTCCTCGCCGAACTCGGTACGGACGCCCAGCGCGCCGAGTTGCTGCCGCGCCTCGCCGACGGCGGCCTGACCGCCACGCTCGCCGTGCCGGACGGCGCCCTGACCGCCGCCCTCGGGCTCACCGGCCCCAACGACGGCGACTGGGCCGGCGGCGGCCGCGCGGGCGGCGTGCAGGCGCGCCCGTACGAGGACGGCTGGCGGCTGTACGGGCAGGCCGAGCAGGTGCTCGACGGGCACAGCGCCGGCCTGCTGATCGTGGCCGCGCACGCCGGCGGATACGCCCGCAGCCGCACGCTCCTGTTCCTGGTACGGGCCGAGGACGGGGCCACAGGGGCATCGGCCGCGCGGCCTCGCCGAGGGACCGCGCCGGATCGCGCCATACGGGCCGGGGGCGCGCCCGGGGCGCGAGCCAGGACCGGCCCCACGCCCACCGCGAACCTGCCAGGGCTGGCCCGTACGCGCCTGACAGCGCTGGACGAGACGCGGCCCCAGGCCCGTATCGAACTCCGCGACACCCCCGCCGAACTGCTCGGCGCCGGCGACGAGGCGGACGTACCGGCGGCGCTCGCCCGGCTGGGCGGCGGCCTCGGCGCCGTGCTCGCCGCGGAGGCCGTCGGAGCGGCCGACCGGGCGCTGGCGCGCACCCTCGAATACGTACGGGAGCGGGAGCAGTTCGGCCGGCCGATCGGCTCCTTCCAGGCGGTCAAACACCGCCTGGCGGACCTGTACGTAGAGGTCCAGGCGGCCCGCTCGGCGGCCTACTACGCGGCGTGGGCCGTGGGCCGGGCGGACGCCGAACCCGGCGCCGGCGGGCTCGCGCTCGCGCAGGCGCTCCAGGCGCTGCGGACGGTCGCGGGGGAGACGGTGCAGTTGCACGGCGGCATCGGCTTCACCTGGGAGCACGACGCGCACCTCTACTTCAAACGCGCCGCCGGTGACGAGTCGCTCTTCGGGCCCGTGCACCGGCTGCGGGCGCGCGCCGCGGAGCTGGCCGGGCTGTTCACGCCGGACGCCGGGGCGGGGGCCGGGGTCGGGGGCGCCGCAGGAGATCCGGCCGGTCCGCAGCCCGGGGGCAGCCCATCAGCCGCAGGCCGCCCATCGCCCGCATCCGGCCCGGCGGGCCCGGACGCGGCCGCCGACGCCCCCGCCGTGGCCGTCTGATGGCGGCGCCCGGGGTACGACTCGTGCAGAAGGTGTCCGCCACCAAGACCTTCGCGAAGGTCGCCCCGTTCGTCATCCCCGCCATGGACCGCGCCGTGCACCGGCTCACACGGGGCAGAGTGCTGCTCAGCGCCCAGATGCTGCCCGGAGTGATACTCACGGCGACCGGCGCCAGGAGCGGGCAGTCACGGAGTACGCCGCTGGCCTGTATGCCGCGGGACGACGGCACCTGGCTGCTCGTCGGCTCCAACTTCGGCCGGCCCGGCCACCCCGCCTGGACCGCGAATCTGCTGGCGCACCCGGAGGCGCGGGTGAGCTGGCAGGGGCAGGACATCGCCGTACGGGCCCGGCTGCTCGACGGGGCGGAGCGGGCGGCGGCGTGGGCGGCGGTGCTGGAGTTCTGGCCCCCGTACGCGAAGTACCAGGAGCGCGTGGACCGCGAGATCAGACTGTTCCGACTCGAACGGCGTTGATCCGACTCGGACGGCGTTGATCCGACTCGAACGGCGCTGATCCGACTCGAACGGCGCTGATCCGACTCGGACGGCGCTGTTCCGACTGGAACGGCGCTGAGCGTTCCGCCGGGGGAGACCGGAGGAGACCGGAGGAAAAGCGACGACGGCGGCGGAACCGTCCGCGGGTGCGGTGCACCATGGTCGGCCGCGAAAAGGACCGCGATCGAGGTTTGGATCGTCGGGAGCGACTGAGGTGCGCGATTGTTTTCGGCTGCCTATATGTCGTCCGGATGCCGCAGCGGCGGATCTCTCGGCACCCGAGAGATCCGCCGCTGCGGTGACAGGACGTTGGCGGAGCGGCCACGCGGCCGGGCGCGGTGCTCCGAAGTCAGCGCGCGGGCGCTTACTTCGTCGGCTTCTTGCCGGTGATGCCCAGATGCACGAGCAGCGCCAGGCTGGGCTTGAGCTCGGCCTGCTTGACGCCCCAGCTCTGGAAGCCCTTCTGGTGCGCGGCGACCGCGGCGAGCATCGCGACGAGCGAGCCCGCCATGGCCGCGGGGCTGACGTCCTTGTCCACCTTGCCCTTGGACTGGAGTTCCTTGACCGCGTCCGTGAGGGAGTTGGTGACGGCGTTGAGGATCTTCATGCGGATCTTGTAGAACCGCTTGTCGCCCTCGGCTGCCCCCAGGTCGACGACGCGCAGGATCGCGTCGTGCTTGCGCCAGAAGCCGAGGAAGCCGTCCACGAGCTCCTCGGCGGTCTGCCAGCCGGACTTGCCGGCCCATGAGCGCCCGGCGACGAGGTCGGTCAGGCTCGCGCCCTCCGTCGCCATCTCCTCGGCGAGTTCGAGGACGGCGCCCTCCACATCGGGGAAGTACTGGTAGAAGGTGGCGGGCGAGGTGCCCGCCTTGCGGGCGACGTCGATGACCTTGACGTCGCGGTACGGCTCGGTGCTGAGCATTTCGCTGAGGCAGTCGAGCAGCTTCTGCCGCGTCGCCTGGCCGCGTCGCCCGGCCACTCGGCCGTCGACGGTGCGTACTTGTCCTGTCATGCCGTCAGCTTACCGAGGGGTGATCGGATCGCGATTCGGCTGCCTGCAAATGGGGGCCGGGGGGCGGGCCCCCGCGTACGGGCAGTTCAGGGGTGTTTCAGCAGGTGCGCGCGGGGCTGAGGCGCGTTGGTCCGTACCGGTGAATCGTCTTATCAACAGGCTGGGGATAACTTTCGCGGGCAACGCTCCGTGACCGTCTGAGAAATTGACCAAATGTTCGATTTCAAGGGCGGGCGCGAACCGTGATCCCCCGATAGCGTGTGGCGCAGGACACTCTTCGCACGAGAGGACCGGACCCATGGCCGCGTTTGCGGATGGAGAGCCCTGCTGGGCCGATGTGGCTCTCCCCGATCTCGAAGCGGGCAAGCGATTCTACGGCGAGCTGTTCGGCTGGACCTTCGGTGTGTCCAGCCCCGAATTCCACCACTACACACAGGCCTTGCGGGACGACAAGGCGGTGGCCGGGCTCATGCCGAAGCCGGACGGCCGGATGCCCACCGCATGGGGCGTCTTCTTCGCCACGTCCGACACCGCGGGCACCGCGGCGCGGATCCGGGAGGCGGGCGGCCAGGTCATCGAGGAGGCCGTCGTCGTCGGCGACCTCGGCACGATGGGGCTCGCGGTCGACCCGGGCGGCGCGTTCTTCGGCACCTGGCAGGGCGCCGCCCACAAGGGCTTCGGGCTGCGGCACGAGCCCGGCTCGTTCGGCTGGGTGGAGTGCTGGACCCGCGACGCCAAGGCCGTCGACCCCTTCTACGAGGCCGTCTTCGGCTACGGCAGCGTGGACTTCAGCGACAACGACGCGGGCCTGGACTTCGTCGTCTGGACGCCCGCCGGGCAGCCGGCCGACGCGGAGCACGCGGCGCTGGGGCGGGCCGTCATCGATGACACGTTCCCGGCCGAGTTGCCGGCGCATTTCCTCATCTACTTCATGGTCGAGGACTGCGACGCGGCGGTGCGGACCACGACGCGGCTCGGCGGACGCGTCGTCCGCGACCCCCAGGACTCGCCGTACGGGCGGTTCGCGGTCCTCGTCGACGACCAGGGGGCGAGCTTCGCCGTCATCGACTCCTCCACGGCCGCGTAGCGGTCGTACGCATCGCGGCCGCGTGCCGGGCGGTGCGGCCGAGTCGCCGGCCGCGTGAGGCGGCCTGGGAGAGCGGGTGCGCGTGCCCGCCGGACAGCGGACGGCGCCGTCCGGCGGGCGCTTCTCGCGCCCACCGGGGAGCCGGGCCGACAGCGGGGGCCGACGAGCGGGGAGCGGCCGACGCGGACGGGCCCCGGCTGCCCAGCCGTACGGGCGCGGGCGGCGTGCCCGGCGGGCGCGGCTCGTACGGGTTCCCGGCCCATACGAGCGCGGTTCGGCCACCGGGGCCGCGCACGGCGAGCCCCGGGTGGGCCGATCTGCCTATAGCTGTCTATAGCTGCCTCTAAGGGAGGGCCGGGCCGCCAGGCTCGGCCCGTCCTTAGGGCCTCCGCCGTGTGGAGCCCGTGCCCGGTTCCCGCGGTCGTGGTCGGTCTGGTTGGGCCGCGGCGGCCTGTACGGTCGCGGGAGGCGTGGTGGCTGTTCCCGTACGAGCGCGAGGCGGCCCCCGGGGCGGTCGGTCCGGCGGTTCGCGTTGCGCGGACCGTATGAAACCGGATTGTGCGAAACCGGCCTTCCGCCCATAGGTGCTCAATCGCCCCGTACGGGGTGAGGCGTGCCGGATGCGGTGGAGACACGGCGAAGCGCACCCGGGTTCGCAACCGGGGCCTCGGCCAGGAACAATCGGGACGCGTACCCCGGGATAATTCGCGGTGAGACGCTGCACGGGGCTGGAACCCTTCGAGCCCCCACGGGGAGGTGGCAGGCCAGTGGTGGAGCAGCTTACGCAGCACGACCCGAGGCGGATCGGTCCGTTCGAGGTGCTCGGCCGACTCGGCGCCGGTGGCATGGGGCTGGTCTATCTCGCCCGCTCGGCCTCGGGCCGGCGGGTCGCGATCAAGACGGTGCGGACCGAGCTGGCCGAGGACCAACTGTTCCGCGTCCGCTTCACGCGCGAGGTGGAGGCCGCCCGCGCCGTCAGCGGCTTCTACACCGCGGCCGTGGTCGATGCCGACCCGCGGGCCGCCGTGCCGTGGCTCGCCACCGCGTATGTGCCCGCGCCGTCCCTTGAGGAAATAGTCAATGAGTGCGGCCCCCTCCCGGCCCAGGCGGTGCGCTGGCTGGCGGCCGGTATCGCGGAGGCGCTGCAGTCCATCCACGGCGCCGGGCTGGTGCACCGGGACCTCAAGCCGTCGAACGTGCTCGTCGTCGAGGACGGCCCGCGCGTCATCGACTTCGGCATCGCGAGCGGCGTCTCCAACACCCGCCTGACCATGACGAACGTCGCCGTCGGCACCCCGGCCTACATGTCGCCCGAGCAGGCGCGCGACTCGCGCAGCGTGACGGGCGCCAGCGACATCTTCTCGCTCGGCTCGACGCTGGTCTTCGCGGCCACCGGCCACGCGCCCTTCCACGGCGCGAACCCGGTCGAGACCGTTTTCATGCTGCTCCGGGAGGGCCCCGACCTGAGCGGACTGCCGGACGAACTGCGTCCGCTGCTCGACTCCTGCATGCAGATGGCGGCCGACCAGCGGCCCAGCCCGGCCGACCTCCAGTCGCAGCTCGCCCCGCACCTCTTCGCGTCCGAGGCGGACGACAGCGGCACGGCGTCGGCCTGGCTGCCGGACAGCGCGGTCACGATGATCGAGGAGCGGAAGGGCGGCCGGTCCGCCGCGGGCTCCGGCGCGCGCGGCGCCCGCGCGGCCGGTCGGCCGGCCACACCGCCGCGTCCGGCGCAGCCGCCCGCGGCGTCGTTCGGGCAGCCCGCTCAGTCCGCTCAGTCCCCCCGGTCCGCACAGTCGCCGCTGTCCCCGTACGAGCCTCCGGCCGCCTATCAGCCGTCGGCGGCCGGAGGGCCGCCGCCCGAGCCGGGGCAGAGCCCCCTCTCCGGGCCGCTTCCCGGCGGGACGCCCGGCGGCCAGGCCGCGGGCCCGGCTCCCGCTCATGCGCCCGGCCCGGCTCCCTCCCACGCTCCCGGGCCCGCCCCTTCCCACGCCCCGGGCCCGGCCCACGCCGCCGGGCGCGGCGCGGATGTCCACGGCGGGCCGATGGCGGGCGGCGGCGCCGTCGGCGTGGGCGAGTGGGAAAGCACCTATCAGGGTGGCGACTATCAGGGCGGTGACTATCAGGGGGGCGACGAACACGGCGGGCCCGACCGGCACCGGCCCGCGCACGGCGGCAGGCAGGGCTCGACCGGCCTGGACGACCCGCGCGGCGCCCCGGGCCGGCACGCCGCCGCCCAGGCGGCGCCCGCGCCCGTACGGGACACGGCGGACGGGCCCGTACGGCTTTCCGGGTCCCAGGTGCCGATCGGGCCCGGCCCGCGCGCGGACGCGCGCGAGTCGCACGCGCCGCCGCCCGCGGGCGCGGGCTCCGCGACGGGCTGGGTGCGGCCGCCGAACGGCGTCTCGCTCGCCGTGCCCGCGCCCTCCCCGGCGGGCGACGCGCCCGCACCGCCGACCGGGCCGCCCGCGGCCGAGGGCGGCGAGCACGAGCAGGGCGCGCGCGGCCGCTGGCGGCCCTGGCGGTTCCGGATGTCGAACGACGTCTGGGGGACCCCGGCAGTCTCCGGAGACCTCCTCTACGTCACCTCCTTCGAGGTGCACGCGCTCGAAGTGGCGAGCGGACGGCGGCAGTTCAAGACGCGGGACGTGGCCTGGGCCATGGCCGTCGCGAGCGGCCGCATCCACGCCTCGGACGGCCCGACGCTGTACGCGCTCGACGCCGCGGACGGCTCGGAGCGCTGGCGGCTGGCGACCGACGGCTGGATCTACTCCCTGGCGGTCGACCGCGGCACCGTCGTCACGGCGACGCGCGGCGGCGGCGTACAGGCATGGGAGGCGGCCAACGGCGAACTGCTCTGGGAGATCAGCGGCGCCCAGACCGACTTCGAGACGTCCGAATACGGGCCCCTCGTGCACGACGGCGTCGTGTACGTCTGGGCGGACGCCCGGCTGCGCGCCCTGGAGGCCCGTACGGGCGCGGAGCGCTGGTCGTACCCGATCGGTGACACGGGCTCCTGCGGCGGAGTGCCGGTGCGGCTGCTCCCGGCGCCCGACGGGGCCGTGTACGTGGCCGCCGGCACCCGCGTCCTCGCGATCGACGTGGCCCGGGGCGATGTGCGATGGCGGTTCGAGGCCCCGGCGCTCTTCCTGAGCGCCCCGGCCTTCGCGCCCGGCCCCGCGGTCACGGGCGGCGGCGTCTACATCGCCGACTACCTCGGCACCGTGTACGCCATCGATGCCGCTACCGGCCGCGACCGCTGGCGCATCGCCACGGAGGCGCGGCAGTCCATCGAACCGGTGCTGGTGGCCGCCGGCTCGGTCCACCTGGGCAGCGGCAGCGCGCTCTACACCCTCGACGCGGTCACGGGGACGCCGAAGTGGCGGTTCGCGGCCGGCGGCGAGGTCGTGGGCGCGCCGGTCGTCGCGGACGGCCGGGTGCACTTCGGCTCCGCCGACCACTGCCTCTACACGGTCGACGCCGGAGGCGGGCAACTCCGCTGGAAGCTGGCGACCGGCGGTGAGATCACTGGGTCGCCGGTGGTCGCCGGCGGCGTGGTCTACGCCTGTAGCAAGGACCGGTGCGTGTACGCGCTCGACGCGGGCAAGGGGACGGGGCTGGCCCGCGGCGGCGGCCGGTAGCTCACGGGACGCGGGGCGGGCGACGCTGGGTGTGTGGTCGGTCAGCGGCCGTCGCGCGGCGGCGGTGCGGGCCAGGTGTCCTCGGCGGCGGGCGGACGGCCGCCCTGGCCGAGTTGGTCGCGTTGGTCGAGGTGGTCGAGTTCCTGGGTCTCGTCCGCTGCACGGTCGCGTGAGGCTCCGTGGGCGCGCGTCGGAGGGTCGCTGTTCGGCCGCTCGCCGTACGGGCCGTACGGGGCCTCCTCGCGCTGCCTGTCGCCGTACGGGGCCTCCTCGTGGCGGCCCTCGCCGTACGGCGGCTCCCCGCGCTGTCCCTCGCCGAGTCGCGCCTCGGCGCGCGGGCGCTCGTACGGGTCCGTGTACGACCCCTCGGGCGGACGCTCGTACGCGCCCTCGTAGGGACCGGGCTGCTGCCCGTACGGCTCCGGCTCCCGGCGGACCGGTTCCGGCTCGGGTGCGCGGCGGCGCCGGCGGTGAACGCCGCGGCGGCCGCTCATGAGGACGGCGGCGAGGAGCAGCAGCACGCCGCCGCCGAGGGCGATCGCGACGCCCATGTTCAGCCCGTTGCCGTCGGTGTTGACCGTGAGGTCGCCCGCGGCCTGGCCCTGCCGGACCATCCACAGCACTGTGAATGCCAGCGTCACCAGGCCGGCGAGCGTGATGAGCAGCCGGGACCGCAACAGCAGCCCCACCAGCGTCACAAGACCCACGAACAGCATCGGCAGAAAGACCGAGCCCATCAGCTCGGCATGCGTTCCGCTGATGCCGTCGAAGAGGTCCTGAACGCGGTAGTCACGCCCGTGACGGCCGTCGTACCAGGCACGGAAGGGGCTCCATACGGCGGCCGCCGCTCCAATGAGGGCTACGACGGAACCGAGCGCGTTGCGCACCACGGGAATTCGCCTCACTCTCTCGTTTCCAGTCGCCCTGTTTTCGACGCTACGCCCGGTTTCGGCGGCTCGCCATGCGTGGCCCGAGCACCCGCCATGCGCGGCCCGGCCGCCCTCCGCCGCTGCTAACGTGACGCGAGCCCGTCAACCGGGGGGCACCGGTATCGAGTACGGGTATCCACTGGGGGAGGAAGAAACATGGCACGCCGCCATCTGCGGCTCACGGCCGTCGTCGCGCTCGTCCTGGTCTCGCTCACCGGCTTCAGCCGGGGGCACGGAGGCGGTCACGGCAGTCATGGCAGCCGCGGCAGCTCCAGCCGGCACCACGACGGAGGCGGCGGGTGCAGCAGCTCCCATGCGCGCCACAGCTCCGACGACGATGCCGCAGGCTCTACGGGCTCTACGGGCTCTACGGGCTCTACGGGCTCTACGGGCTCTACGGGCTCTACGGGGTCCCAGGGGGCCTCGGGAGGCTCGGGCGACGACTCGTACGGCTCGTCGTCCGCCGGAACCGGAAGCCGGGGCCCCGGGAGCGGCAGGGGCAGTAGGCATACGTACAGCCCTACGCCCAGCGCGTCGTCCGGCCGTGCCACGGGCCCGGAGGCGGAGATCGTCCAGTGCGTCCCGGACGACCCGAAGCACGAGGCCGCGACCGTCCGGGTGACGAACCGCGGCACCGTACGGGCCTCCTACGACGTCACCGTCGACTTCCGCGACCGCCAAGGGCGTTCCGTCTCGCTCGGCAGCGCCGGCATCGCCCTGGCCGGCGGCAAGTCGGGGACGGTGCGGGTGTTCCCGACGGCGAAGGCGTCAGGGAGCGACGTGGCCTCCTGCCGGCTGCGGTCGGTGCGCTGACCCCGGCCACCGGCCCCTGCCCGAGCCGCCGCCCCCGGGTCACCACCTACCGCACCCGATAGCCGTCCGTACGGGCGCGGCCCTCGAACAGCGCCGCCTGCCGCTCCGGCGGCAGGTTGCCGAGCGCGATCAGCGGCGGCGCCAGCGCGAGGGCCTGAGCCCGTGCCGCCTCCCTGGTCGCCCAGAGGGCTCGTACGGTGCCCTGGACGGCCTCCGTCGGGTACGAGGCGATGACGGCCGCGGCGCGCAGGGCGGCGGTGACGGCTTCGCCGGGCGCCACCAGCTCGGAGACCAGCCCCGTCTCGTACGCGCGCCGTGCCGAGAGGCGTTCGGCGGTGCCCATCAGGGCCATCCGCGCGACCTCTCCGGCGGGCATGCGCTGCGCCATGTAGACGGACTCGTACGCGCTGACCATGCCGTAGGTGGTGTGCGGGTCGAAGAAGGTGGCGTTCTCGTCGGCGATGACGAACTCGGCCTCGCCCAGCAGGTAGAACGCCCCGCCGCAGGCCATGCCGCCGACGGCCGCGACGACCGGTTTCCACAGGTCGGCGGCTTTGGGGCCGATGGCGATGAGCGGGTCGTCCATGGAGAAGGGGGAGGCGGGCTGCGGTACGTCGACGGCCCGGTCGATGCCGGTGCAGAAGGCGCGGTCGCCGGCCCCGGTGAGGACGACGGCCCGCACGGATTCGTCGAAGCGCAGGTCGCGCCAGACGGCGGCGAGTTGGGCGGCCGTCGCCAGGTCGATCGCGTTGAGGCGTTCGGGGCGGTCGAGGGTGACGAGCGCGACGCCGTCCGGGCGTTTCTCGGTGCGTACGGTCGGTTTCTCGTCCCCGCGTACGGCATCGGCCCCGGCGTCGACATCGGCTTCGGCTTCGGCGCTCACGGCCGCTCCAGCATCCAGCGCGGGACGGTGACGCCCTCGGCGAGTTCGGTGAAGACCACCTTGACGGGGGCGCCGACGCGGAGCCTGGCGGGGTCCACGGAGTTGAGCGCGGCGTCGGGGGAGGCGACCAGGTTTCCCACGAGGCGGATGCGCGGGAAGTCCGCCAGCTCGACGATGATCGCGTTGTACGGGGCCTGTTCGGCGTAGGCGGGCAGCAGCGGCGGGTGCGGGAACACGTACGACCAGATCCGGCCGCGGCCGGTGGCCTGGACCCAGGCGCTGTCGAAGGACTGGCAGTGCGGGCAGCAGGGGCGGGGCGGGAAGCGCGGCTCGTCGCAGTCCGCGCAGGTCTGGACGCGCAGCTCGCCGCGGGCCGCGTACTCCCAGAAGGGGGCGCCGTCCTCGTCGACGACGGGCAGCAGCAGGCCGTTGTCAGTGGTGGCCTTCATGATGGGGGACATGAGATCTCAACTCCTCAGCAGCAGCGCCGAAGTGGGGACTCCCTCGCCCGCGGTGACCAGGCAGGTCGCCGCGTCGGGCACCTGCGCGGTGGACGTGCCGCGGAGCTGTTTGACGCCTTCGGTGATCAGGTTGAAGCCGTGGACATACGCCTCGCTGAGGCCGCCGCCGCCGGTGTTGATGGGCAGCCGGCCGCCGCTTTCGAGGGCGCCGCCCTCGGTGAAGGCCGCTCCTTCGCCGCGGCCGCAGAAGCCGTAGCCCTCCAGGGACAGGGGGATGAGGGGGGTGAAGGCGTCGTAGATCTGGGCGACGTGCACGTCCTGGGGCCCGAAGTCGGCGGACTTCCACAGGTGTCGGGCGGCGGTCCATGCGGGGCCGGTGAGGGGGTCGTCGTTCCAGTAGTTGACCATGCCGTGGTGCTGGGCGGGGAGGCCCTGGGCCGCGGAGTGGACGTACACGGGCTTGGTGCGGCAGTCGCGGGCCCGCTCGGCGGAGACGAGGACGCAGGCCAGCGCGCCGTCCGTCTCCAGGCAGTTGTCGAAGAGGCAGAGGGGGTCGCTGATCCAGCGCGAGGTCATATACATATCGCGGGTCAGGGGGCGTTCGTACATCATCGCGGCCGGGTTCTGGTTCGCCCGGTTGCGGCAGGCGAGGGCGACGTTGAAGAGGTGGTCGCGGGTGGCTCCGTACTCGTGCATATAGCGGCGGGCCAGCATCCCGATCTCGTCCGCCGGGCGCAGGAGGCCGTACGGGCGGGTCCACTGCCCCGGGGTGGGGAGCTGGACGGTGGTGTTGGACCAGGGGCGGGGGCCGGAGCCGCGCTTGCGGGAGCGCCAGGCGACGCCGACGGACGCCTGCCCGGTGGCGATGGCCGCGGCGAGGTGGGCGACGGTGGCGCAGGAACCGCCGCCGCCGTAGCCGACCTTGGAGAAGAAGGTCACGTCGCCCGCGCCGACGGCCTTGGCGACCTCGACCTCGTCGGTCTCCTCCATGGTGTACGAGGCGAAGGCGTCGACCTGGGACGGGGGGATGCCCGCGTCGTCGAGGGCGGCGACGATCGCGCGGCACGCCAAGGTCCGTTCGGATTCCGGTAGTTGTTTGGCGAAGGGGGTCTGGCCTATTCCGACTATCGCTGTAGCGTCCTTGAGCGTTGCCGCCATCGCCACCTCCGTGGTCGGGTCCTTCCGCGGCCGGTCCGCGGTCGTGTCCGCGCTGTCCGTGGTCTTGATCGGGTACGTGCGCGCTACGCGTGTACGGGGCATGGGTGCGCGGGTATGCATGGGCGTGCGCGTGGGCATGGTCATGCCCGCGTCGCTGCTGACAGGGGGGAAGGCTACCGCTAATCTGACGGGTAGTCAGCTAGTGGTGCGGGAGGTCATACGATGCGCGGTGACGTGGAGTTCGGCTCGATTCCCAACCTGGTCCGGGTGGCCGCCGAGCGGTTCGCCACCCGCGAGGCGGTCGCCGACGGGCGTACCCGCGTCACGTACGCGCAGCTCGGCCGCAGAGTCGAGCGCGCCGCCGCGGCCTGCGTCGCGTCCGGCGTCGAGCCCGGCGACCGGGTCGCGGTCTGGGCCCCCAACACCCTCGACTGGATCGTCTCCGCCCTCGGCGCGGTCTCGGCGGGCGCGGTGCTGGTGCCCGTCAACACCCGCTTCAAGGGCGCGGAGGCAGCCGACGTCCTGCGCCGCACCCGCGCCCGGCTGCTCTTCGTCACCGGCACCTTCCTCGGCACCTCGTACGTGGCCTCACTGCGGAGAGCGGCGGGCGGGGACGCCGAGCGGCGGGCGGGGCGTGCCGTCGACCGGGACACCGAGCGGCAGGCGGAGCGGGGCGCCGGTCGGGATGCCGGTCGGGACGCCGACGGGCAGCCGGAACGCGCGGCCGTGCGGGAAGCCGGGTGGGAGGCCGGGCAGCGGGCCGAGCGGGAGGCCACGCGGCGGCCGCTGCCCGGGCTTCCGCATCTGCGCGAGGTCGTCGTCCTGGCCGACGACGCGCCCTCGGACTTCCGCACCTGGAAGGAGTTCCTGGCGGCCGGCGACACGGTGGACCCCGGGACCGTACGGGCACGGGTGGCCGGAATCCGGCCGTCCGATCCCTCCGACATCATCTTCACCTCGGGCACCACCGGAGCGCCCAAGGGCGCGGTCATCACCCACGCCCAGACGCTGCGCGCCTTCGGCGTGTGGGGCGAGCTGGCCGGGCTGGAGGAGGGGGACCGCTATCTGATCGTGAACCCCTTCTTCCACACGTTCGGCTACAAGGCGGGCATCATCGCCTGCCTGATGCGGGGCGCGACGATGATCCCGCAGCCGGTGTTCAACGTGGACACCGTGCTGGCCAACATCGCGGCCGAGCGGGTCACGGTGCTGCCCGGGCCGCCCACGCTCCACCAGTCGCTGCTCGACCACCCGTCCCGCGGGCAGCACGACCTGTCGCCGCTGCGGCTGGTCGTCACGGGCGCCGCCGTCGTCCCGCTGCGGCTCGTGGAGCGGCTGCGCGGCGAGCTGAAGATAGGGACGGTGCTGACCGCGTACGGCATGAGCGAGGCGACGGGAATGGTCACGATGTGCCGGCGCGGCGATCCGGCGGAGGTCATATCGGGCACCTCGGGCCGTGCCATCCCCGATACCGAGGTCGTGGTCGTCGGCCCCTCGGGCGAGGTCCTGCCGGCGGGCGAGCCCGGCGAGATCCTCGTCCGCGGCTATCAGGTGATGTCCGGCTACTTCGAGGACCCGGTGGCGTCCGCCGAGGCGGTCGACGCCGACGGCTGGCTGCACACCGGCGACGTGGGCGTGCTGGACGCCGACGGCAATCTGCGCATCACGGACCGCATCAAGGACATGTTCATCGTCGGCGGCTTCAACGCCTACCCGGCCGAGATCGAACAGGTCCTGACCCGCCACCCGGACGTCACCGATGCCGCGGTCGTCGGCATTCCGGACGCACGGCTCGGCGAGGCGGGCAAGGCGTTCGCGGTGCGGCGCGCGGGCGCGACGCTGACCGCCGACGACCTGATCGCGTGGTCGCGCCGGGAAATGGCGAACTACAAGGTGCCGCGTGAGGTGGAGTTCGTCCCGGAGCTGCCGCGCAACGCCAGCGGCAAGATCCTCAAGACCCTGCTCCGCTCGGGCGCGCGGTAGCGGCCCCCTGCCGCTGACCAGTCGCACCGGCCCGAAGGAGCCCGCCGGCCGCCCCGGCCCCAGGCCACCCCTGGCGCCACGGCCCCCCGGGTGTCACGGCCCCCGGCCGCCCCGGGTGCCACCGCCCACCCCGCCCGTCGCCGGCCACCGCCAGCCGCCCCGGGCGTCCCCCCGCCCGGGGCGTTGTACCGCGCGAGACGCGACCCGCTACATCTCGGTGTCGGTGGCGTGCTCGTCCGCCGGTATCGCGAGGGCGGCCCGTGTGTCCTGGGGGCCGTTACTGGTCGCATGCTCGTCCAGGGCGGTCGCCAGGCTGAGCGCGGCCGTGGCGGCGAGGAGAACAGATGCGAGGGCCTTCTTCGTGCGGGTCATTCCAACTCCTCCAAGTGGCGGGAGTGCCATTCGCCGAATGAATCTATTGACAACAACCAGCCGACTCAGGCCAAATGGCCCGAATCTTCTGGAACTTTGGCGCGATCGAACCTATGTGCCCCCGATATGCGTAGAGACCAGCCCCGACGGCTCCCCCTCCGTGCCGTCGAGGCCGGTCTCTACGTCATTCCCCCGAACCCGCGGTGGCTTCGTTCGAAGCCGCGGTGGCCTCGGTTACTTCGGGTCCACGGACCCCGCTTACTTCGGGTCCGCCGACCCCGCGTGCTCGTCCTGCGGCGCGATGATCGGACGAGGTGCCCCCGCGTGCTCGTCCCGGTTGACGGCGGCGCCGGTGCCGGCACTGGCGGCGAACGGGCGCGTGCTGCCCGCGTGCTCGTCCGGCGGCGTGATGATCGGGCGAGGTGCCCCCGCGTGCTCGTCCTTGACCGCGATGACCGGGCGGGTGCTGCCCGCGTGCTCGTCCTGCGGGGTGACTGGGCCGGTGGGTGGCTTCTGGCCGTCGCTCATGTGACTCAACTCCCTTGAACTTGGGCGGTGGGGTTGACAGAACCCGCCCGGCGATCTCCCCCGTGGGCCGCCGGGCGGGCCTCAGGAGCGCTCACCTGACCGGTGAGGTCCTGATCTCGACCCGCCTGCCCCCCGACGCGACGGATCGACATAAGAGAGAGTGCCGGTCGGCGATAAACGAATGATGAACGATCCGCCGGGCGGGTCAGGCGGCCGCTACGGGCGACAGCAGTTCCCGCACCTCGTCGGCCTCGACCGTGCCCAGGTGCTCGTGGATGGAGAGCGCCTCCTGCCAGCAGGCGCGGGCCCGGTCGGTCTGCCCGATGCCCGCCAGGGCCCGGCCCAGCACGGTCAGCACGATGGCGCGGCGCCAGTCGCCGCCGATGCCGCGCAGCCCGAGCGCCTGTTCCGCGTGGCCCGCGGCCTGCGCCGGGCGGCGCGCGGCGAGGTGCGCCTCCGCCAGCCGGTAGTGCGCCATGCCCTCCCAGAGCGGCTGGCGGCTCTCGTGGAAGATGGCGAGGGCGGCGGTGAGCTGGCTGAAGGCGTCGGCGAAGTGGCCGGCGCGGGTCAGGGCCAGCCCCAGCGCGTACTTGGCGTTGGCGAGCCGGAGGGTGAGGCCGAGGCTGTGGTAGATGTCGATGCCGCGCTGGGCCAGTTCGACGGCGCTGGCGGTGCGGTTCATCGCGAGCCGTACGCGCGAGAGGTTGCACAGTGCGCTGGCCTCGCCGGGCCGGTTGTCGTCGGCGCGGAACGCCTCGATCGCCTGCTGGAGGTAGGCCTCCGCGTCGTCGTACCGCTGCTGGTAGAGGGCGATGATCCCGCGCTGGTTGGGTACCCGGCAGGTGGGCACCGGGTCCTCGGCGGCGAGCCCGAGCAGCATGGCGCGCTGGGCCTCCGCGTCGGATTCGGCGAACTTGCCGACGAGGCTGAGGACGTGGGCCAGGAACGTACGGGCCCGGCCCTCGGCGCGCGCGTCCTCGGCCGCGTGCGCGGCCTCGCTGATCGCCGCGGCGGCCATCTCGTACTGGCGCGAGTTGGCGCCGGACTCGGCGAGGTCGACGGCGGCCATCAGCAGGTCGGCGCCGCGCCGCAGCATGCCGCCCGCGGCGGACTGCTGCGCGCACGCCAGGACGCAGTTGGCCTCGGCGAAGAGCCAGTCCAGGGCGGCGTCGCGGTCGGGGAAGGTCAGGCCCTGGCGCTCGGCGGGCGCGAGGTGGTCGACGAGCCGGTCGCCGGGGCGCTCGATCGCGTACACCCCGGCGGCGGTGGAGAGGTAGAAGTCCAGGAGCCGCGACATGGCGGCCACCCGCTCGGAGGGCGGCTGCTCGTCCCGTTCGGCGCATGCACGCGCGTAGAGCCGTACGAGGTCGTGGAAGCGGTAGCGGCCCGGTGCGGCGGATTCCAGGAGCGAGGTGTCGACGAGGGATTCCAGCAGCTCCTCGGCGGCCTCGGTGTCGAGGTCGAGCACGGCCGCGGCGGCGGGGAGCGAGATGTCCGGTCCGTCGGCGAGGCCGAGGAGGCGGAAGGCGCGTGCCTGGGCGCGTTCGAGCTGTCCGTAGCCCAGCTCGAAGGTGGCCTTGACGGCGAGGTCGCCGGCGCGCAGCTCGTCGAGGCGGCGGCGTTCGTCGGCGAGCTTGCGGGCCAGTACGGAGACGGTCCAGGTGCGGCGCGCGGCGAGCCGGGAGGCGGCGATGCGGATGGCGAGCGGGAGGAAGCCGCACGCGGCGACGACGTCCATGGCCGCGTCGCGCTCCGCGCCGACCCGCTCCTCGCCGACGATCCGGGTGAAGAGGACGAGCGCTTCCTCGGGGCTCATGACGTCGAGGTCCACGAGGTGGGCGCCGGCGAGGTCCACCATCCGGGCACGGCTGGTGACGAGGGCGGCGCACCCCTCGGTGCCCGGCAGCAGCGGGCGGACCTGGGCGGCGTCGCGCGCGTTGTCGAGCAGGGCGAGGACGCGGCGGCCGTCGAGCGTGGAGCGGTAGAGGGCGGAGCGTTCCTCGACGCCGTCGGGGATGGCGGTGTCGGGGGTGCCGAGGGCGCGCAGGAAGGAGCCGAGGACGGCTTCCGGGTCGGCGGCGCTGGGGCCGGCGCCCTGGAGGTCGATGTAGAGCTGGCCGTCGGGGAAGTGGTGGCGGGCGGCGTGGGCGACGTGCACGGCCAGTGTCGTCTTGCCGACGCCGCCGATGCCGGCGACGGCCGACACGGCCATGATCCGGCCTTCGGCCGTGGCGAGTTGGTCGCTCAGCTCGCCCACGAACGTGGCGCGGCCGGTGAAGTCGGAGACGGTCGCCGGGAGTTGCGCGGGCCGGACGAAGGCGGGGCCGCTGACGGCGGGCCGGTCCTCGCCGCGGATGACGGGCGCGGCGAGGTCGGCGTCGGCCTGGAGGATGCGCTGCTGGAGGTCGGCGAGGTCGGCGCAGGGGTCGACGCCGAGCTCGTCGGCGAGCAGCCGCCGGGTGTCCGCGTAGACGGCGAGCGCCTCGGCCTGGCGGCCGCTGCGGTAGAGGGCCAGCATCAGCAGTTCGCGCAGCCGCTCGCGCAGCGGGTGGGCGGCGGTCAGCGCGGTGAGTTCGGAGACGGCGTCGGCGTGCCGGCCGGCTTCGAGGTCGAGGTCGAGGCGGGTCTCGATGAGGGAGAGCCGCCATTCCTCCAGCCGGGCGCGCTGGGTCTCCGCGTACGGGCCGGGGACGTTGGCGAGCGGTTCGCCGCTCCAGACGTCGAGGGCTTCGTTGATGAGCGTACGGGCCTTGGTGCGTTCGCCGGCCTGGCGTGCCTTTTCCGCGTCGGCGGCCAGCTCTTCGGCGCGGTCGATGTCGAGGCCGCTCACGCTCACGCGCAGGGCGTAGCCACCGGATTCGCTGATGAGCGCGTCGGCGTCGGGGCCGAAGCCTTTGCGGAGCCGGGACGCGTACGTGCGCAGGGCGGCGAGCGCCGCGTGCGGGGGTTCGTCGCCCCAGAGGGCGTCGACGAGTTCGGCCGCGGTGGCGGTGCGTCCGCCACGCAGCAGTAGGGCGGCGAGCAGCGCGCGCTGCTGCGGTGATCCGGTGTTGAGCTGCTCCGCGCCGCGCCAGGCCCGGACGGGCCCGAGCACGGTGAAGCGCAGCGGCTGCCGGTGCCCTGTGTCGCCGGCCATGGTGACCCCCTGCCTGTGCTGCTTGGTCGCACCGGTCAGTTTGCCTTGTCCGTGCCCATCGCGGCAGGGGGGGACCGGGCGTCTGCACAATGCCCGCCAGAGTCGGCCGTTCTCAATAGCTGACGGATCGTCAGATCGGCGCTACCGTGACAGTCATGGAGAGCTTCCCGAAGATAATCTCGGTGGATGACCATACGGTTGAGCCCCCCAGCGTCTGGCGGGACCGACTCCCGACGAAATACCACGACATAGGGCCCCGTATCATCCGGGCCCCGCTCAAGGAAATGACCTTCGTCGGCGGCAAGTTCGCTCCGAAGATGGGCGCCCCCGGAGACGACGGGCCGATCGCCGACTGGTGGGTATACGAGGATCTGCACCGTCCGCTGACTCGGCTGGATACCGCCGTCGGATATGACAGGGACGACATCAAGCTCGAAGGCATCACCTACGAACAGATGCGTCCCGGTTCGTACTCCGTGCCCGACCGGCTCGCCGACATGGATGTCAACCACGTCCAGTCGGCGCTCTGCTTCCCCACCTTCCCGCGCTTCTGCGGACAGACCTTCACCGAGGCGAAGGACCGCGAACTCGGGCTGCTGGGCGTGCGGGCGTACAACGACTGGATGGTCGAGGAGTGGTGCGGGCCGGCCGCCGACGGCCGCCTGATCCCGCTGACGCTCGTACCGCTGTGGGACGCCGAGCTGGCGGCGGCGGAGGTGCGGCGCAACGCCGCGCGCGGCGTGCGCGCCGTGTGCTTCAGCGAAATCCCGCCACATCTGGGGCTTCCCTCCATTCACACGGACGAGTGGGACCCCTTCCTGCGGGCCTGTGACGAGACCGGCACGGTCGTCGCGATGCACATCGGCTCCTCCAGCCGGATGCCGTCGACCTCCGCGGACGCGCCGCCGGCGGTGGGCTCCACCATCACCTTCGCCAACTGCTGTTTCTCGATGGTCGACTGGCTGATGTCGGGGAAGTTCGACCGCTTCCCGAACCTCAAGATCATGTACGCGGAGGGCCAGATCGGCTGGATCCCGTACATCCTGGAGCGCGCCGACGTGGTCTGGGAGGAGAACCGCGGCTGGGGCGGCGTCGCCGACAAGGTGCTCCGGCCGCCGTCGGAACTCTTCGCCGACCACGTCTACGGCTGCTTCTTCGACGACGCCTTCGGCCTGAAGAACCTCGACGCGATCGGCGTCGGGAATGTCCTGTACGAGACCGACTACCCGCACTCCGACTCGACCTGGCCCCGCTCCCGGGAGGTCGGCGAGGAGCAGATGGGCCACCTCGCGCCGGACGTCGTGGAGCGGATCGTCCGCGGAAACGCCATCGACCTGCTCGGGCTGACGCCGGACGGCCGGTGGGCGGAGGCCCGGCGGTAGTCGGCCCGGGTATGGAGCACGCAGTCGAAGAGAGAGGGAGAGAAGTGTGCTGAGGAGGCGGAGTGGGTAACGGGCTGTGGGTTCTTCCGGAAGGGCGGCTCGCCTACGGGATGCAGCTCCCCGTCCAGTCGCAGAGCCCGATCTTCGCGGAGTCCTGGGAGGCCGGGGCCGGCCCCGAGGACCTGCTGGCGGTCGCGCGCGCGGCGGACCGGCTCGGGTTCGCGTACATCGCCTCGTGCGACCACGTCGCGATCCCGCGGCGGCTCGCCGACGCCATGGGCACCGTCTGGTACGACCCGGTGGCCACCCTCTCCTACCTCGCGGCGGCCACCGAGCGCGTCCTGCTGCTGAGCCATGTCGCCGTGGCCGGGCTGCGCCACCCGCTGATCACCGCCAAGCAGTACGCGACCCTGGACCGGCTCTCCGGCGGGCGGCTGGTGCTCGGGGTGGGCGCCGGGCACGTACAGGAGGAGTTCGAGGCGCTGGGCGTGGAGTTCGGCGCGCGCGGTGCCGTGCTCGACGAGACGGTCGACGCGCTGAAGGCCGCGCTCGGGCCGTCGCAGTACGCGGAGTTCGGCGGCGAGCGGTTCGCGTTCAGCGGGCTGGCGCAGTCGCCGCGGCCCGCCCGGACGCCCCGGCCGCCCATCTGGGTGGGCGGCTCCTCGCCCGCCGCGGTGCGGCGCGCGGCCGTACGGGGCGACGGCTGGCTCCCCCAGGGCGACCGGCGCGACCAGCTCCCCGCCAAGATCGCCAAGCTGCGGGGACTGAGGGAGGCGGCCGGGGTCGCCGACCCCATGGCGATCGGCGCGATCACCGAGGTGCTCTACGTCGGCGAGCCCTCCTGGGAGGTCGGCCGGCGGACGCTGCGCGGCAAGCCGGAGGCCATCGCCGAGTCGCTGCGCGCGTACGGGGCCATGGGCGTGCACCAGATACAGGTGCGCTTCCGCTCCCGCGACCGCTCCGAACTCCTCGGCCAGATGGAGGCGTTCGCGGCGGAGGTGGCGCCGGGCCTGGACGCCGTTTAAGGGGCCCCTCCAGCCCCTCCGTCAGGGGATCTGGATTCCGCCCGGCCTCCGCGGTGGACGGCCGGGCCACCGCGACGCCATGGAGGCGGATATGGGCAAATTGAGCAAGATCGGCAAGTTGGCCGGGCGCGTGGTGCTCATCACGGGTGCCGCGCGCGGGCAAGGGGAGCAGGAGGCGCGGCTGTTCGCCGCCGAGGGCGCGAAGGTGGTGCTCGCGGACGTACTGGACGAGGCGGGCGAGGCTGTGGCCAAGGACCTCGGCGCGGGGACGGCCCGGTACGTGCACTTGGACGTGCGCGAGGAGGCGGACTGGGCGGCCGCCGTCGCCGAGACGAAAAAGACGTTCGGGAAGCTGGACGGGCTCGTCAACAACGCCGGAATCCTGCGCTTCAACGAGCTGGTGAACACCCCGCTGGAGGAGTACCTGCACGTGGTGCAGGTCAACCAGATAGGTGCTTTCCTGGGGATGCGGGCGGCGACCCCCGAACTGGTGGCGGCGGGCGGCGGCACGATCGTCAACACGGCCTCGTACACGGCGGTGACGGGCATGGCGCTGCTGACCTCGTACGCGGCGACGAAGGCCGCGATCGTCGGGATGACGCGCGTCGCGGCGATGGAGCTGGCGGACAAGGGCATCCGGGTCAACGCCGTCTGCCCGGGGGCCGTCGACACCCCGATGACGAATCCGGCGCAGCTCGCCCCGGGGCCGGACGCGGAGGCGTCGGCGGCGGCCGTGGCGGAGCTGTACCGCAAGGTCGTGCCGATGGGGCGGATCGGCCGGCCGGAGGAGGTGGCCCGGCTGGCGCTGTTCCTGACCTCGGAGGACTCCTCGTACATCACGGGGCAGCCGTTCGTGATCGACGGCGGGTGGCTGGCGGGCGTCTCGGTGTTCTGAGCCGTCGGCCGGGTCCCTGTGTCCGTCGGCCGGGCCGCTGCATCCGTGGGCCGGGCCGCTGTACTCGTTCGGCGGGCCGCTGTATCTGTCTGCCGGGCCGCTGCATCCGCCGGCCGAGCGGCTGTATTCGTCCGCCGAGCCGCTGTATTCGTCGGCCGGGCCGCGCCCGACGAGGCGGCCCCGGCGAGCGGACCTGATGGGCCGTCAGGTATTGACGCCCACCCGGCCCGGTGCCACAGTCGACCGTAATCCGAAAACCTGACGGTGCGTCAGAAGAGTAGCGGGGCGACCCCCGCGCCCCTGGAGGAGAGAACCTTGGAATTCGGGCTCTTTGTGCAGGGATACGTGCCGGCCCAACGGGCGCAGGCCGATCCCGAGGCCGAGCACCACGCGCTGATGGAGGAGACCGAGTACGTCATCCAGGCGGACAAGTCCGGGTTCAAATACGCCTGGGCCTCCGAGCACCACTTCCTGGAGGAGTACTCCCACCTCTCCGCCAACGACGTCTACCTGGGATACCTCGCGCACGCGACGGACCGCATCCACCTGGGCTCGGGCATCTTCAATCCGCTGCCCCAGGTCAACCACCCGGCGAAGGTCGCCGAGAAGGTGGCCATGCTCGACCACCTCTCGGGCGGCCGTTTCGAGTTCGGCAGCGGGCGGGGCGCCGGCAGCCACGAGATCCTGGGCTTCATACCGGGCGTCACCGATATGAACTACACCAAGGAGATCTGGGAGGAGACCATCGCCGAATTCCCCAAGATGTGGCTCCAGGACGAATACCAGGGGTTCCAGGGGAAGTTCTGGCAGCTACCGCCCCGCAAGGTCCTGCCGAAGCCGTACGGGAAGTCCCACCCCGCCATGTGGTACGCGGCCGGGTCCCCCTCCTCGTACGCCATGGCGGCCAAGAAGGGGCTGGGCGTCCTGGGGTTCAGCGTGCAGAAGGTCGCCGACATGGAATGGGTCGTCGACTCCTACAAGTCGGCGATAAAGGAAGCCGAGCCCATCGGCGACTTCGTCAACGACAACGTGATGGTCACCTCCACGGCGATCTGCGCCGAGACCCACGAGAAGGCCGTCGAGATCGCCGTCGGCGGCGGGCTCAATTACCTCCAGTCCCTCCTCTTCCGCTACCACGACACCTTCCCCCGCCCGGAGGGGATTCCCGAGTGGCCGGAACTGCTGCCGGAATACAGCACCGAGATCATCGAGCTGCTGATCGCCGAGGAGCTGATGATCTGCGGCGACCCGGACGAGGTCTTCCGCCAGTGCAAGCGGTGGGAGCAGGCCGGGGCGGACCAGTTGTCCTTCGGGCTGCCGATCGGGGTCTCGTCCGAGGACACGCTCAACACCATCCGCCTGATAGGTGAACACGTCATCCCGAAGATCGACACGGACCCGGTGCACCGGACGACGCGGTTCCGGCAGTCGTCGGGGGCGTGAGCCCTCCACCACCCACGGGGCGTGAGCCCTCCACCACCCATGACGCCGGGACGGCGTCTCCCGGACCGCCGTCCCGGCAATCCCGCCGACGCCCGCGCTCCGCCCGCCCTCCCGGAAGAGAGGCCGTGGGCCGCGCTCCCGGAAGCCCCAAGAGCCCAGAAGAGCCCCAGGAGAGCCCCAGAAGGGCCGAGAAGCCGAGAAAGGGACCTGACGCATGCTCGACCACCTCATCCGCTCAGCGACCGTCGTGGACGGCACGGGCGCCCCGGCACGCGTGGCGGACCTCGGCATCCGGGACGGCCGGATCGCGGTCGTCGCCGAGCCGGGCGCCGTCACCGAGGAGGCCCGTACGAGCGAGGACGCGGCGGGCCTGGTCCTGGCGCCCGGGTTCGTCGACCCGCACACCCACTACGACGCCCAGCTCTTCTGGGACCCCTACGCCACCCCGTCCCTGAACCACGGCGTGACGACCGTGGCCGGCGGCAACTGCGGCTTCACCCTCGCCCCGCTCAATCCGGCCCGCCCCGGGGACGCCGATTACACGCGGCGCATGATGAGCAAGGTCGAGGGCATGTCCCTGGCCGCCCTGGAGGAGGGCGCCCCGTGGACGTGGTCCGGTTTCGGGGAGTATCTGGACGCCCTGGAGGGGCGGATCGCCGTCAACGCGGGCTTCATGGTCGGCCACTGCGCGCTGCGCCGGTACGTCATGGGGCCCGACGCCGTGGGCGGGCAGCCGGACGAGAAGCAGCTCGCCCTGATGCTCGAACTCTTCCACGAGGCGATGGACGCGGGCGCGTGGGGCCTGTCGACGACGCAGTCGTCCACCCACTCCGACGGCGACGGGAAGCCGGTCGCCTCCCGGCACGCACTCCCGGCGGAACTGCTCGCCCTCGCCCGCGCGGTGGGCCAACACGAGGGGACGCAACTGGAGGCGATCGTCGCGGGCTGCCTCGACCAGTTCGCGGACGACGAGATCGACCTCCTCGTCGACATGACGGCCGCCGCGGGCCGGCCCCTCAACTGGAACGTCCTGACCATTGATGCCGCCGTCCCCGAACGAGTGCCGCGCCAGCTCGTGCCCAGCGAGCGGGCCCGCCGCGCGGGCGGCCGCATCGTCGCGCTGACGATGCCGATCCTGACCCCGATGAACATGTCCCTCGGCACGTTCTGCGCCCTGAACCTCATCCCCGGCTGGGGCGACATCCTCGGCCTCCCGGTGCCCGAACGCATCGCGAAACTCCGCGACCCGGACGTACGGGCCGAAATGCTGCGCCGCGCCGACAGCAAGGAGGCCGGCGTCTTCCGCCGGCTCGCGAACTTCGGCCGGTACGTCATCGGCGACACGTACTCGGCCGCCAACGAGGGCCTGAGCGGCCGGGTGGTGCGCGACATCGCCGCCGAGCGCTCCCAGGAGCCCTTCGAGTGCCTGGTGGAGATCTGCGCCGCCGACGACCTGCGCACGGTCCTGTGGCCGATGCCCACCGACAACGACCCGGACAGTTGGGAGCTGCGGCGGCGGACCTGGGAGCACGAGGACGTCATGCTCGGCGGCTCGGACGCCGGCGCCCACCTCGACCGCATGTGCGGGGCGCCCTACACCACCCGCTTCATCGGCGACTGCCTGCGCGGCCGCAAACTCGTCTCCCTGGAGCGCGCCGTCCAGATGCTGACGGACGAACCGGCCCGCCTCTTCGGGCTGCGCTCCCGCGGCCGTATCCAGGAGGGCTACCACGCCGACCTCGTCCTCTTCGACCCCGACCGCATAGACGCCGGCCCGGCCACCCTCGTGCACGACCTCCCGGGCGACAGCCCCCGGCTGGACTCCCGGGCCGAGGGGATCGTGAGCGTCCGCGTCAACGGCGTCGAGACCATCCGCGACGACGTGGTGACGGGCGCCGTACCGGGGACCGTCCTGCGGTCCGGCCGGGACACGAAGACGGTGGACACGCGATCGGGGCGGTGACCGCGGCAGCGGCCCCACGGGTGGGCCCGGGGGTGCCCCTTCGCCCCTACGCCCGCTTCGACGCCCGTACCAGCAGCACCACCCGTACGTTCGCGAACCACTCCGCGCGGGCCGGGCGGTAGCGGTCCCAGAGGAAGTCCTCGGTGCGGGAGGGCATGCTGTCGGTGCCGTCGCCGCTGCGGTCGGTGGAGACGACCCAGATGCGGCGGAAGTCCTGGGCGCAGGCCCCTGGGTCCTGGCAGTCCTCGGGCGCGTAGCGGCCGAGCCGGCGGGCGGAGCGGCCGGTGAAGACATCGGCGGGGCGGGTACGGGCGGGCAGGTGGCGGAGTTCGTAGGCGACGGCTCGCGGTTCGTCGCCGTTGCCGCTGTAGGCGAGGCCGTCGCCGGGGCGGGCGCGCTCCTCGATCATGGCGGCGGCGCGGCGGAAGTCCGGTTCGCCGGGCTGGCGGCGGGTCACATGGTGGGTGTGGGCGAGGAACGAGGAGACCGCCAGGGCCAGGGACAGCGCCGCCGCCACGGTGGCGTACGCGCGGCGCCGGGTCGCGTACGGGCCCAGCACCCGCACCGCCCCGCACGCCGCCAGCAGCGCCCAGGCCGGGAGCGTGAACAGTAGGTAGCGCTCCTGGAGGACGTGCGACGGGCCCGTGGTCAGGGCCGTGACGGGCAGGGGCAGCAGCACCCACCAGGCCAGCGGGCCGACGCGGTCACGGGCGGCCACCAGGGCCGTCAGGGCGCAGGCCAGCCCCACCGCCGCCACGGCGGGCGCACCGAAGAGCACATACGGCATCGGGACGATGCCGCTCAGCCCGGCGGCGTTCCAGCCGACCTGGCCCGTCTGGCCGCCGTGTACGCCCAACGCCACCAACGGCAGTACGGGCAGCAGCCCACAGCACGCCGACACCGCCCACGCGCCCGCCCGGCGGCCCGTCCGCGCCAGCGCCCAGTGCGCCGGGAGCACCGCCGCCGCTGCCGGGTGCGACAGCGCGGCGAGGGCCACGGCCGCCGCGTACGGCAGCCAACGGGCGAGCCCCGGCCGGTCCAGGGCGCGGAGCAGCGCCAGCGTCGCGGCCACCGCGAACAGCGCCGCGAAGGCGTACGGGCGCGCCTCCTGCCCGTACCGCGCGACGGTCGGCGTCAGCGCCAGCAGGACGCCCGCGACCGTCCCCGTACGGAGGTCGAACAGCCGCCGCCCCAGCAGTACGGTCAGTGCCCCCGTCGCCCCCATCGCGAGGGCCGAGGGGAGCCGGAGGGCGGTCGCGGAGTCGCCCACGACGGCGATCCAGCCGTGCTCGAAGACGTAGTACGGGGCCAGCAGGGCGTCCGTGTGGTGCAGCAGCCGCGCCAGGCCGGCGTGCGGGAGCGTCGCCGCCCACCACGTCGCGTACTCGTCGTGGTCCAGCGGCCGCCGCCCGATGCCCCAGAGGCAGGCCGCCAGGACGAGCAGGCCGACCAGCACCGGGGGCAGCAGGCCGCGCCCGCGCAGCGGCCCGGCGGGTCGTGCGGGCGCTGCGGGCGCGTTGGGCACAGGCTCCGGCTCCGGCGTGAGGACTACGATCCCCAGCCCCTCGTCCTCCTCCGCCGGCTGTCCCGTCCCGAGCGGCGCCCTCTCCCCGGCGCTCACTCCTCCCGACCGAGGAAGATCGGGTTCGTCATCGCCGCCATGGCCCCCGGCAGCCCGGACGCGCCGCCGTCCGCCGGGGCGTGGCGCACCTCGGCCCGTACGTACGCCGCGTACGAGGCCGTGGTCCGCCACTCCACCGTGCCCGTACCGGAGTCGGGCAGCGGGGCCGCGTAGAGCTGCCCCTGGTCGGTGACGAAGGCCGCGGTGCAGCCGGGCGCGCCCGTCACCTCCAGACGCACGGTGATAGCGGCGTCGGCGCCCACCTCCAGGCGTCCGCCGATGCCCGCGTGCGCCCCGGGGCCGCCCGTCGCGGTGAACTTCAGGTTGATTTTCGACGACTCGCAGATCCAGCTCCGGCCCGCGCGGATGCCTTCCTGGATGGCCGTACGGGAGAGGTCGTCGGCGAGGACGACCGTCTGCGGGAGGCCGACGGGCTGGGGCTCGCGGTGGGCGTCGCTGTTGCCCATGGCGGGCAGCCACGGCCGGCGGTGGCGGACGGAGGCGACGAGGGTGTTGTCCCACTCGGCGATGGAGACCTCGTCGTCGGGGGTGAACGGGCCGTTCCAGACCTCCACGGCGTCCGCGTCGTTGAACCCGAACTTCCAGCCGCAGCCGACGCAGGTCGCGTGCGGGTGGGCGGGCACCACCAGGCCGCCCGCCTGCCGGATCTTGCGGGCGAAGCGGCCGAACGCGTTGTCCCGGGCGCGGTAGCGCCAGTCGACGAAGACGCCCGGGTCGGTGCCCAGCGCCACGACGTGCCCGTTGCGCGTGGTGATCTCCTCGCCGGTGAGGATCAGCAGGTCGTCGCCCCACAGCCCCTGCCACGCGCCGTGCGCGGAGGTCGTGTTGTGCTCGGTCGTCGTGATCCAGTCGAGGCCCGCGGCGCGGGCCGCCGCGGCGATCTCGGCGGGGGTGCGCTTGCCGTCGGAGTAGACGCTGTGGAGGTGGTTGTCGCCCCGGTACCACGTTCGGCCGCGTCCTTTAGCGCGCTGCGGCGGATAAACCTGTTCCGGGGTGTCTCCTGACGGCCCGTACCGGAGCGTGATCGTCACGCTGTACTCCATGCCCTGCGGCGCGACGGTGTACGGGCCGAGCGCGATGTGCCACGTGCCCGCCCGGACCGGGCCGGGGAGGTACCCCGGCGTCGCCTCGGCCGCGCTGATCGCGAACTCCGTGCGCGCCCCGCCCGACCAGCCGCGGAAGCCGCGCCCGCCGAGCCCCGTGCCGCGCTCGTCGAAGATCCCGATGTCGCAGGCGTTGCCCTGGGTGCCGGGCGGCACGGCGGGCTTGTCGTACGTATAGGAGACCGCGATCTCGCGGACGCCGGAGGGCACCTCGACGGGCAGATAGACGAAGTCGGGCGCGCCGGTCGGCAGGTGACCGGTCACGCGGCGGACCTCGTCGGCGCCGGGGGCGCGGTCGGCGGCTTGGGCGAACTTCACGGGGTCGAGCGTAAGTGCGCCGGTGGCGCCCGCGATAGCCGCCATTTTGAGAACGTCACGCCGTTGCATATCGGGCCCCCTGTGTCGGACGGTGCCGGCCTGACCGTGCCCGCCCGGGTCGGGCCGAGCCGGAAGTGCCGCGAGGACACCGTTGTACGCCCGGGTGGCGCGCGGGGGAACGGGCCCGGGACTGCGAGTTGCCGTTCGGAGGGGGCGGGGTGGGCCGAGCGGGTGGGACGGGCCGCAGAGGATGCAGGGGGCGGCGGGGCGGAGGGGATATCGGGGCCGCGGAAGCAGCAGGGGCCGCGAGGGGGCCTGGTCGGGCGAGAGCCCGAAGCCGCCGCCCGTGGTGACCTGACTCCGCCGTCCGATGTGGCGGCCGTGTGTCCGCCGGTGTGGCGACGGCGCGTCCGGGACAGGTCTTCCGTACGTTCCTCGGGCATACCGTGAACGCGGCGGCCGTGGCTTCCGCTCCGTGGTCGCCGCTCCATGGCCGCTGCCCTACGGCCACTGCTCCACAGCTACTGCCCCTTGGTCGCCGTTTCCCCATGACGGAGGTGTTCCAGTGCGAATCGCCACCACGATTTTCCTGACCGACGAGACGATCAGCCCGGTACGGCTCGCGCGCGAGCTGGAGCAGCGCGGTTTCTCCGGCCTCTATCTCCCCGAGCACACCCATATACCCGTCAGCCGCGAAACCCCCGCCCCCATGGGGGAACCGCTTTCGCGCGAATACGGGCGCTCCCTCGACCCGTTCGTCGCCCTCGGCCAGGCCGCCGCGGTCACCGAGCGCCTCGCCCTGGGCACCGGGATCACGCTGGTGGCCGAGCACGACCCCATCGTGCTGGCCAAGCAGGTGGCCACCCTCGACTTCCTCTCCGGCGGGCGCTTCACGTTCGGCGTCGGGTACGGCTGGAACGTGGAGGAGGCCGCCGACCACGGGGTGCGCTGGGCCACCCGCCGGAACCTGGTGCGGGACCGGATGGCGCTGATGAGGGCGCTGTGGGCCGAGGAACCGCGGTCCTACGAGGGCGAGTTCGAGTCCGTACGGGCCAGCTACGCGCACCCCAAGCCGTTGACGGCGCCGCGCGGGCGCGCCGGGGCCGAGCCGCTGACCGGGCCGCGCACGCTGATCGGGGGCGCGGCCGGGCCGAAGCTCTTCGCGCATATCGCGGAGTACGCGGACGGCTGGATGCCGCTCGGCGGCAGCGGTCTGACGCGGTCGCTGCCGGCGCTGCGGCAGGCGTGGCGGGACGCGGGGCGCGAGGGGGAGGGCCCGGAGATCGTGCCGTGCGGGGTGGTGCCGTCGCAGGGCAAGCTCGCGCACTATCAGGATCTGGGGGTGTCCGAGGTCATTCTGGACCTGCCCTCGGCGGGCGAGGCGGAGGTGGTGCGGGCGCTGGACGAGTTCGCGCAATATCTGTGACGCGGGCGGGACGGGCGCGGGACGGACGTGAGGGGAGGGGCCTACGTGAAGGAGGGGACTGCGGGGGCCTTCATCGCCCCGGTGAGGAGGCGGGCGGAACCGTACCCTCCGATACACCTGGAGGCCCCCTCCACCTGACGTGATCAGCTCCACACAAACGACGCGCCCGTCGCCGACCCAGTGTCAGTGCCCGCTCGTATCCTCAAGGGATGACTTCGAGCGCGCAGCCACCCGACCAGGCCGCACCGACCGCCAACGCCATGCGTCGTGCGCTCAAACGGGCCCGTGACGGGGTGGCCCTGGACGTCGCCGAGGCCGCCGTGCTGCTCCAGGCGCGCGGCGACGACCTGAAGGACCTCACCGCCTCCGCGGGCCGGGTGCGCGACGCCGGCCTCCAGGCCGCGGGCCGCCCCGGCGTCATCACGTACTCGCGCAGCGTCTTCATCCCGCTCACCCGGCTCTGCCGCGACAAATGCCACTACTGCACCTTCGTCACCGTCCCCGGCAAGCTGCGCCGCGCGGGCCACGGGATGTTCATGTCCCCCGACGAAGTCCTCGACATCGCCCGCCGCGGCGCCGAACTGGGCTGCAAGGAAGCCCTGATCACCCTCGGCGACAAGCCCGAGGACCGCTGGCCCGAGGCGCGCGAATGGCTGGAGGCCGAGGGCTACGACGACACCATCGCGTACGTACGGGCCATGGCGATCCGCATCCTGGAGGAGACGGGGCTCCTCCCGCACCTCAACCCCGGCGTCATGTCCTGGACCGACCTCCAGCGGCTCAAGCCCGTCGCCCCCTCCATGGGCATGATGCTGGAGACCACCGCCACCCGCCTGTGGTCCGAGCCCGGTGGCCCGCACTACGGCTCGCCCGACAAGGAGCCCGCCGTCCGGCTGCGCGTCCTGGAGGACGCCGGCCGCTCCAACGTGCCGTTCACCAGCGGCCTCCTGATCGGCATCGGGGAGACGTACGAGGAGCGCGCCGAATCCCTCTTCGCGCTGCGCAAGACCGCCCGCGCCTACCACGGCATCCAGGAACTGATCATCCAGAACTTCCGCGCCAAGCCGGACACCGCGATGCGCGGCATGCCGGACGCGGAGCTCGCGGACCTGGTCGCCACCGTCGCCGTCGCCCGGCACATCATGGGCCCCGCCGCCTGCCTCCAGGCCCCGCCGAACCTGGTGGACGCCGAATACGCGCAGCTCATCGAGGCCGGCATCGACGACTGGGGCGGCGTCTCGCCGCTCACCCCCGACCACGTCAACCCCGAGCGCCCCTGGCCCCAGATCGACGAGCTGGCCGAGCGCTCCGCCGCCGTCGGCTTCGAGCTGCGCGAACGGCTCGCGGTCTACCCCGAGTTCGTCCAGCGCGGCGAGCCCTGGCTGGACCCGCGGCTGCTCCCGCACGTACGGGCGCTGGCCGACCCCGAGACCGGCCTCGCCCGCCCGGACGCCGTGGTGGAGGGCCACCCCTGGCAGGAGCCCGACGAGGGCTTCTCGCTCGGCGCCTCCGGCCGTACGGACCTCCACCACACCATCGACACCGAGGGCCGCACGACCGACCGGCGCGACGACTTCGACGACGTGTACGGCGACTGGGAGGCGCTGCGCGAGGCGGCGGCCCCCGGCATGGTCCCCTCCCGCATCGACGCCGACGTGCGCGCCGCGCTCTCCGTCGCCGCCGACGACCCGACCCGGCTCACCGACGACGAGGCGCTGGCGCTGCTGCACGCCGACGGCCCGGCGCTCGACGCGCTCTGCCGCGTCGCCGACGACCTGCGCCGCGCGACCGTCGGCGACGAGGTCACATACATCGTCACCCGCAACATCAACTTCACCAACGTCTGCTACACCGGCTGCCGGTTCTGCGCCTTCGCCCAGCGCCGCACGGACGCCGACGCGTACACCCTCTCCCTCTCGCAGGTCGCCGACCGCGCCGAGCAGGCGTGGGAGGTCGGCGCGACCGAGGTGTGCATGCAGGGCGGCATCCACCCCGACCTGCCGGGCACCGCCTACTTCGACATCGCGCGCGCCGTCAAGGAGCGCGTGCCGGGCATGCACGTGCACGCCTTCTCCCCGATGGAGATCGTCAACGGCGCGTCCCGTACGGGCATGTCGATCCGCGAGTGGCTGACCGCCGCCAAGGAGGCGGGGCTCGACTCCATCCCCGGCACCGCCGCCGAGATCCTCGACGACGAGGTGCGCTGGGTCCTGACCAAGGGCAAGCTGCCCGCCGCCACCTGGATCGAGGTCGTCAAGACGGCGCACGAGCTGGGCATCCGCTCGTCCTCCACGATGATGTACGGGCACGTGGACCAGCCGCGCCACTGGCTGGGGCACTTCCGGACGCTGGCGGAGATCCAGCGGGAGACGGGCGGCTTCACCGAGTTCGTCACCCTGCCCTTCATCCACACCAACGCCCCCGTCTACCTCGCGGGTATCTCCCGCCCCGGCCCCACCACGCGTGACAACCGCGCCGTCACGGCCATGGCCCGCATCCTGCTGCACCCGCATATCACCAACATCCAGACGAGCTGGGTCAAGCTCGGCACGGAGGGCGCCGCCGAGATGCTCCGCTCCGGCGCGAACGACCTCGGCGGCACGCTGATGGAGGAGACCATCTCCCGGATGGCCGGTTCCTCCTACGGCTCGTACCGCTCGATCCGGGACCTCGTCGCCATCGCCGACGCCGCGGGCCGCCCGTCCCGCGTCCGTACGACGACCTACGGCGAGGTGCCGGAGGAGCGGCAGGCGGCGGCGCTCGCCTCGGACGGGCACCTGCCGGAGCTGCTGCCGGTGGTGGGGGACTAGGGAAAGGGACTGGGGACTGGCGGGGGCTGGCCAGGCGCGGTACGGGCGGGGGCCGGCGGCGGTTACGGTTCCGTTGCGGACCGCGAACTGGCTGGAAACCGACGGGTGCATAAGGTGTGCGGATGTCTTGGCCGCAAAATTCGCAGAACCCCCAACAGCCCGACCAGCCTCAGCAGCCCCAACAGACCCCACAGCAACCGTCGCAACCCCCGAGCCCTCCGCAAGCTGCGCAGCCCGCGCAACCTGTGCCCCTCTCGCATCAGCCGACACAGGCGCAGCAGCCGCCGCAGTCTTCACAGCAGCAGCCTCCGCAGCCGCAGCAGGCTCCGCAGCCGCAGCAGCCGCAGCAGGCTCCGAAACCGCCGCAGGGTTTCGGCCCGCCGCCGGCGTGGGGGCCGGGGACTGGCGCTCCGGGCGCCGCTGCTCCCGGGACTCCTCCGGGGACTGGCGTTCCGGGTCCCGGTGGTGCGGCGGCGTACGGCGCGCAGGGCTCCGGCGTTCCGGGCCCTGGCGGCCCCGGTGGCCCTGGCGGCCCCGGTGGCCCTGGCGGTCCTGGTGGTCACGTTCCCGGCGGCCCGGCGTACGGTCCTCCGGGCCATGTTCCCGGGCCGGGCGGCCCCGGCTTTGCCGCGCCCGGCCCGGGTGCCGGTGGGCCAGGGCCCGGGGCCCAGCCGCCCGGCCGTAAGGGCAAGAAGGGGCTGATCGCGGCGGTGGGCGCGGTGGTGGCGCTCGCGGTGATCGGCGGCGGGGTGTTCCTGCTGACCAGCGGCGGCGACGACAAGAAGGCGGCCGAGGCCGGGGACAAGCCGAAGTCGTCCGCCTCCGCCTCGCAGGCTCCGGCCGGCGGCGGCAAGGGCGCGTCGGACGCGCCGGGCGGGGCGGGGGCGCCCGGGGAGTCCGGGGAGGCCGGGGAGTCCGGCGGCAAGCCGCTGGTGGCGGGCTGGCAGACGCAGGCCCACGAGGAGCATCACTTCCGCTACGACGTGCCCGGCAAGGCCGAGAAGTGGCAGACGTTCGCGCCGGCCCAGGCCCTCTCCTACACGGACGACCAGGGCAAGCCGATCGTCGTGATGACCGGCACCGCCAACTACCGCGAGGGCGGCTGCGCCTCGTCCGCGAACCCCAAGGCGTTCGGCGAGGCGGGCAAGGGCCAGCTCGCCACCGTCGGCACCACGGGCGGCGGCAAGGAGGGCTCGCTCACCGAGAACGCCCGTAACTGGGCGGGCAACTGGGGCTTCGCCGCGTACGGCGGCCCCGGCAACAAGCCGAAGGTGAAGGTGGGCCCGGCGAAGCCCTGGAAGCACAACGGCATCGACGGCTACACCGCCACCGCCGAGGTCACCGTCGCCAACCGCGCCAGCACGTGCGTACCGGCCACCGCCGTCGTCCACAGCATCGCCCAGAAGCTGCCCGACGGCACCATGCACGGCTGGGTGATTTATGCGGACCAGGGCGTTCCCAATGCCCTCACCAATGACCAGATCACCAAGATCATGAACACGGTCCGCCCGACGACCCCCTGACCGCCGTCACCCGTTCCGGGACGGCCGCCCCGGAACGGGTGACGCGCACATTCACCGCCGTATCCCCTGCTCGGGCCCGGAGCTCAAGGCGCAGGATTCGGTGCCCGGTATCCGAGCGATCCCATTGGAACGGTGAGGGAAACACAACCCTCCTACCCAACCCAAGTGGGCGGCGGACCAGGGGATATGACTTTTTGTGATCGAGTCGCCACGGTGGGCTGGGAGCGTGTACGGTGCCGCTCATGAAGCGACCCCCGAAGGCGTAGACGCGCCTAGCGGGGGCCTAACCACTAGAGATCGGCCAATGATCCCCTATGGCTCCAGCCAATTTTAGCTCCCACGACTCCGAGGCGGACCTCCGCCCCCGCATGGCGTCGGTCGGTTTCGGCAAGCGCGCCATTTCCGGCCAAGGCCCCCGGCGGGCCGACGATTTCGCGCATCTCCCCAGGCGGGAGGCGTCCATCGCCTCCTACATCGACCGGCTGCCCGACGGCACCTGCATCTCCATCAAGGCACTGGCGGAACAGCTCGACTACGGGCAGTGCGCCCTCGGCACGGCGCTGCGGCGGCTGGCGACGGAGGGGCACCTGAGGCGGTTCACGGAGCGGCTGGAGGCCGGGAAGCACGTCACCCGGACGTATTTCTCGCGGGCGCCGCGCAGCGACGCGTGGTGGGCGGCGTACCAGCGCGGGCAGGACATGGACCGCTGGCAGGAGCCGCAGCCCCGGCCCGAGTTCGTACCGGAGGCGGAGAGCGTGCCGGTCCCCGAGGCGGTCGTGGAGACCGTGCCACGGGCGGAGCGGGCGTACGCGCTGCTGCGGCGGCTCGCCGACCACGACCACCGGCTGACGCTCTCCGCCGCCGAATGCCGGGCGCTCCAGCCGCTCGTAGAGGAGTGGCTCAAACGCGATCTGTCCGGGCTGCACTTCACGACGCAGATGGTCTCGGGGCTGCCCCCTGAAGTGGGCGCGCCCAAACGGTTCGTGGAGAAGCGCATCGAGATGAAGATGCCACCCGTACGGGAAGCGCCCCGGCGCACGCCACTGCTCCTTGAGTGTGTCGTCTGCCGGACGCCCGGCCCCGCGAAAGCGCTGAAGGGCGGGGTGTGCGACGGCTGTTACGGGGGAGTGGAGGGCGCTGCTCCGCCGGTACGGGCCGGGTCCGCCGCGAGCGATCCCGTCGGCACTTTCGCGGGTGTTCCCGTGGTGAAGGGCGGCCGTGCGGCTCCGAGCGGCTGGGCGGTGGCGGGCGGCGCGGCCGTCCCGCGTGGTAAGGCCGGTCCGGGCAGGGCGACCGGGGGTGGGGCGACTGGGCGTACGGCGACTGCGGGCGGGGCCATCGCGGGTGGGGCGGCCACGGGTAGAGCGGCTACGAGGAAAGCGGCCACCGGCAAGGCCCCGACGATCAAGATCGCCTCGCACTTGGTGGCCGCCCTGCCGGACGAATTCCTTGTGAACCGGGCGTCCACAGACCCTGACGCCCTCAACGAGGAGGCCATGTCGCGGGTCTCCGCCTACGTGCGCAGGCAGGCGGACGGCATTCGTGAGGCCATGCGCGAACGCCGGTCCCTGCCCCAGTAGCGGGCGGCGGCCGGCCCGTAAGCCCGGCGTCTCCGCTGCCCGCTGCCCTCTGCCTGCCACCAGCTTCGGGCTGTCCGCCGTCCGCTACCGGTTTCGTGCTGCCCGCTGACCGCTGCCCGCTACCGGCTTCGCGGTCTCCGGTGTCTGCCGTCCGCTATCCCCCGTCGTGGTCCGCTTCGTGTTGCAGGATGCACTGCTGCCAGTGCGCCAGGGCCTCGTCGCGATTCCCGCCGCCCTCCTCGGCGGCCGAGATGAGGGCGTCGGCGGCCATGGCGGCCAGCCGGACGGCGATACGGGAGACATCCCGGGCGTCCAGCGGCTTCAGGAGCTCCACCGCGCCGTCGCTGTCGTCCGCCAGGGCGCAGGCGATCACGGCCATGGTGATGCGGTCACTCTCGAACGAGTCGGACATGGCAAGAGCATGCCCACAAGGCGGCCCGCTGATCGCGTGGGGCGCGCTGACGCCCGTAGCCATCCGCAACCGCCCGTAGCGCGGATCGGCCGGAAGTGATCGATGGCGGTCTATTAAAGTGCTGAGTCGGTCCGGTACCTGACAAGTCCTGGGCGTACGTCGTACGGCTGACCATGGCCGACGGGGACGGTCGCAGATCCAGGGCTGAGCTGGGCACGGGGCCGGGACAGTGAACCAGCCGACGCAAGGAGGCGAAGGCGTGAGCGCGAACGCAGCGACTGCCATATGGGACCGCGTCGAGCAGCAGGACTTCCGCAGCCGGGTGCGCGGCGCGCTGCTCGGCGGCGCGATCGGGGACGCGCTCGGCGCGGGCATCGAGTTCAACTCCCTCGCGGACATCCGCGCGAAGCACGGCGCGGAGGGCGTCACCGACTACGTACCGGCGTACGGGCGGCGCGGCGCGGTCACGGACGACACGCAGATGACGCTCTTCACGGTGGACGGCCTGATCCGCGCCCAGGTGCGGCGCGACACCGGGGCCTGGCACCCGCCGACCGACGTGCACCGCGCGTACCTGCGGTGGGCGGCCACCCAGCGGGACTGGGGGCCGGACGAGCGTAAGCCGGACGCCGGCTGGCTCGCCCGCGAGGAATGGCTGTACGCGCGGCGCGCGCCCGGCCGGGCCTGTCTGTCGGGGCTCGGCGACGAGACGATGGGGACGGTGGAACGGCCGAAGAACCCGGACTCGAAGGGGTGCGGGGCCGTGATGCGATCCGCGCCGTTCGGGCTGCTGGTCGGGTGGGAGCCGGAGCTGGTCTTCCAGCTCGCCGTGGAATGCGGCGCGCAGACGCACGGCCACCCCACCGGCTACCTGGCGGCGGGCGCTTTCGCCGTCATCATGCACGGTCTGGCGCGCGGCGAGTCGTTGGACGGTTCGGTGCAGCGGGCGCTCGCGCTGCTCGCGGCGCGCCCCGGCCACGAGGAGACGGCGGACGCGCTCAAGCAGGCGCTCGGGGCCGTACGGCAGGGGCTCCCCTCGGCGGAACGCGTCGAGTCGCTGGGCGAGGGGTGGACGGCCGAGGAGGCGCTGTCGATGGGCCTCTACTGCGCGCTGGTCGCCGAGGACGTACGCCATGGGCTGCTGCTCGCCGTGAACCACAGCGGAGACTCGGACTCCACCGGCTCCATCTGCGGCAATCTGCTGGGCGCGATGCACGGGGAGACGGCGCTGCCGCCGGGCTGGCTCGCGGAGCTGGAGGGGCGGGCCACGGTGCTGGAACTGGCCGACGACTTCGCCATGGAGATGACGCAGGGCGCGGCGCTGCACGGCCCGGCGGGCTCGACGCCGGCGTGGCTGGAGCGGTACCCGCGCTCGTAGCGCTCGTGCCGCTCGTAGGGGCGGGGGTGTGTGGGGGCGGGGTGCCTCGTACGGGCGGCGGGTCCTCGTACGGGCGGCGGGGCCTCGTACGCGCGCCGGGGGCCTCGTACGGGCGGCGGCCGTGGGCTACTGTCCGCAGCCCTCGCCCGTAACGGCCCAGCGCGGATCGATCCGTCCGAGCCAGGCGTCCTGCCCGTCGGCCAGGGGCGCTACGAGCGGCAGCGGGACGAACCGGCAGGCGAAGGCGAGGCCGTGGTCGCCGCCGCCGCCGCTGACCTGATGGACCCAGGCGTCTCGTGGGGCGGTGTCCGGTGCGGCCTGGAGGTGGAGGAAGGTGGTGCGGCGGGGCTGCCCGGTGTCGGGGTGGGGCTTGTCCTCCACCGCGAGGCGTCGGAGCACGGTGGCGGTCAGCAGCCCGGTCTCCTCGGCGACTTCGCGGAGGGCGGCTGCCTCGGGAGTCTCGCCGGGGGCGACGCCGCCGGCCGGGACCTGGGTGCCGGCGTCGGGCGCGCCGATGTGGTCGAAGACCAGGAGTTCGGGGACGGCGCGCAGGCGGATCACGTAGGCGGCGACGCGGATTCTGGGACGTATGGGGGCAGTCAGGGCGCTGCTTCCGGGGTGGGGCATCCCGGCGGTATCAAGGGTTGGTGGCCGGTGCCGCGCCTAATTTCCCTGCTGGAGGCCGCGCAGGTGGCGGCGGAGTACGTGCCGGGCGGCGTCCGGGGTGGTGTGGCCGGGGTGGAGGACGAGCTGGAAGGCGAGGCCGTCGAGGAGGGCGGTCAGGCGCAGGCTCTCCACCTCGATGTCGGTGCCGGGCGGCAGGCCGCCGAGGCGGTCGGCTTCGCTCAGTACGTGCGCCATCAGCGACCGCTTGGAGTCGTGCATCTCCTGGGAGCGTGGCTGTAGTTCGGGGCGGGTGCGGGCGGCGCTGGTGAAGGCGAGCCAGAGCACGGCTTCCGCGTGGCGTGCCTCGTCGAGCGGGAGCAGTTCGGCGAGGAGTTCCTCGGTGCCGACCGCGCGGTCGATGGGGGAGGCCGGGTCGAGGATTTCGTCGGCGTGCGCGCGTACGCGGCGGTCGGTGCGGCGGCTCAGCTCGTCCATGGCGAAGATCATCAGCTCCGCGTGGTCGGCGAAGTAGTGGCGTACCGACCCGATGGCGAGCCCGGCCTCGTCGGCGACGTTGCGCAGCGAGGCGTGTTCCAGGCCGTCCCTGCCGACGACGCGGAAGACGGCCTCGGCCACTTCTTGGCGGCGGGCTTCGGGATCGACGATCTTCGGCATGTTGCCTTTATAGCACGAGCAGGCTAAATTCTTTTTGGCAAGGTTGAGCTAAAAAGGGGGAACGGGAATGAACGGCTGGCTGGTCGCGGGACTTGTCGTCGCGGGGCTGATCGCCGTGGTGGTCAGACGGCTGCTCGGTGAACCGCTCGCCGTGAGCGATCTGCTCGCGCCCGCCGCCATCTTCAGCGGCATCGGCATATGGATCCTCTGCGATACGGACGACCTGGCCGCCGGCGACATCGGCTGGGTCGTCGGCGGCGCAGTCCTCGGCACGGCGCTCGGCGCGGTACGCGGTACGACCGTCCGCGTCTTCGCCAAGGAGGGCGTGCTCTGGCAGCGCTACACCGGCCGCACGTTCCTCGTCATCGTCGGGTCGCTGCTGGTCATGGCCGTATTCGGGCTCCTCGCCCAAAAGGCCGGCATGCACGCCGACGCCCGCCCGGTCCAACTCTCCATCGGCGTCGGCTTCCTGGGCGAAGCCCTCGTCGTAGGCCGCCGCGCCCGCACCACCGGCATCCCCTTCGCCCCGGAACGGAGCCGCCTCCGATGACACGCCGGCTTCCGACGACACGCCCGCTTCCGACGACACGCCCGCCGCCGACGGCCGCCCGCCGCGGCGGGGCCGGCGCCCCAAGGGCTCCGCCCTGGGGGGCCTTCGCCGCCCACGCGGCTCGGTCAGCCGAAGAGCGAGACCCCAGCCACCTCGGGCGCATTGGGGGGAAGGGGGCTGGCGGCATCCCGAGTGGTGGCCCTGGCCACGCACCGGCCCGCGCGGGGGGCGGGCCGAACGTCCCCACCACTCGGCTGCCGCCGCACGGCTGCCGCCGGGGGGTGGGGCGGCCGCGGAGGCCGCCCGGGGGTGCGCCCCGGCGCGTGACGGATCGGGCTCTGTGAGGGGGATGTCGCTCGGCTGCCGCCGGGGGCTTTGGGGCTGGGGCCAGAGGGGGGCGGGCTCCGCTGTGCGGCGGTCGGGTTGTCCTGGGGTGTGCCCGATCTACTGCGGCCGGGGGTTTCGGGGTGGTGGGGCCAGAGAGGGCGCCACTCGCCGCACGGGGCGGGCTCCGTGGGTCTCGGCGGCCACTTGGCCCCTCGGCTGCCGCCGGGGACTTTGGTGGCGGCGGGGTTAGAGGGGGGCCGCCCCACAGCGGTCGGGTTGTGCGGGGCGCTTGGCTGCGGTAGAGGGTTTTGGCACGGCGGGGCCGGCCGGGGAAGGCACCGCGGCACGGGGGTTGGATTGTGCGGGGGCTCTGCCGCCACTCGGCTGGCGTCGGGAGAGCGCCGCGGGGCAATGGGGCCTTGCACCGCACGGTGGTCGGAGCGTGTGGGCGCGTTGCCGCACCACCACTTGGCTGTCACCGGGGTGAATGTGAACTCAGCGCGCGACGACACATCGGGATCGCGCTGGTGGACCAGGTCGCCGCGGACACCCGTCCGTGACGAAGGGGCGGTTGACGCCGGGTTCAAGAACGCGGTCA
>NZ_JOBF01000026.1 GCF_000718635.1 Streptomyces varsoviensis
CACCCACCCTCCCCCACCCACCGGGGTCCGCGGCCGAACGAACGGGAGGGGCCGGGTTCGGAGGGGTGGGGGTCCGGGACGCTGACGTGTATTTGTGGGCCGGAGTTCCGGGTTCCTTCAGGATGCCGGGTGAGCGGCCCGTAAATATACGGTCCCGGACCCCCACCCCGGAGAGCCCGGCCCCGCACCCACCCACAACACCCACAACACCCGCACCCGGAACCAACGTCACGTCCAGAGCAACGCGATGAAGATATTGACCACCGTCAAACCACCCACAACCCCGAAAACCGGCGCCTCCACCTTGTCGTCGTCCCGCTTCACATAGACCAGCCCCAAGATCACCACCAGCAACGCCAGCTTGACCCCGATCTTGACGGTGTTCACCGAGTAGTCCTCGGCCTGGTTGAGCCCCACCAGCGCCACGCCCGTCACCAACATCGTCAGCGCACCGTGCAGCATCGCCGGCACCATGCGCGCCTCGCCCTTGCCCATCGCCTTCATCTGGGTGAGAAAGCCGCCGAGCAGAGCCGCGATGCCGATGATGTGCAAGCCGACGACGGCGTGAATCAGTACGTCCATGAGGCCCGACAGTAGCCGGGGCCATACCACCCCCCAGCAGCCAGGTCAGCCTCATTCGCCGCTTCGATCAGTGGCGGCCGAAATCTTTCCGTACGGACGCGAGTCCACCGATCACACCCAGTCACAATCCCCACGGTTTCATCCAATACCGGTCATGCCCGCGCATCCCCGTGACGTACGGGCCTAGCGTCCTGCCCCAGGTGACCGGCTCCCCACGGCCGCCGTCAGGGCGAGCGGCCCCCGCCAGGGTCCGTACCGCGCCCGAACGGCGACTGTCGGCCACTGCGCAGAGAAAGCCCGGCGGCGGTCCGCCCCCCTATACGGGCCACCGCCGGGCCGCCCGCCCCCGGCAAGAGGCAATAAGCAAAGACAAAAAACAGAAAAGCAAAAGGCAAAAGGCAAGAGCACCGAAAGGAAGTGACGGCCCCCGTGGCCTCGCACCGCAAGCCCAAACGGCCCAGGCCGTACACGCTCACCGGCAGCACGGCACGCACCGCCGCGACCCTCGCCCTCGCCGGCGCGGCCACCGGCACCGCACTCGAAGGCACCGGGCACGCCGCTCCCCAGCCCACTCCGGCCCAGGTCAAGACCCAGGTGGACCGCTACTACCAGGAAGCGGAGGCGGCAGCCGAGCGGTACAACGGCGCACGGGAGAAGGAGCGCGCGGCGCAGGACTCCCTGGACGAGCTGCGCGACGAGGCGGCGCGAAAAACGGAAAGGCTCAACGCGGCCCGTAACGCGCTGGGGGCGTACGCCACGGCGCAGTACCGCGAGGGCGGCCTGTCCCCGGCGGTGCGGCTGGCGCTCTCCGCCTCCCCCGAGCAGTACCTGGACCGGGCCTCACGCGCCGACCACATGGCGGGGCGGCAGACCGCCGCCCTGAAGCGCGTGGAACGCGAGCTGGAGGGGGTACGGCAGGTACGGACCGCCGCCGACGCGGAGCTGGCCCGCCTCAAGGAGTCGCAGAGCGAACTGGCGGCGCACAAACGATCCGCCGAGGCCAAACTGGACGCGGCGAAGCGCCTGCTGAAGGAACTGCCGCCGAAAAAAACCACGGACACACAGAACGAAGATTCAAGCGCGAACACCACCCGAGACACGGCGCTACAAGCGGCATCCCGCTCGGCGACACGAGCGGCTAGCGGCAATGGCACCACCCAGGCCCCCACGGAACGGGCCGCCCGCGCGGTGTCCTTCGCGTACTCGGCGCTGGGCAAGCCGTACGTGTGGGGGGCGACCGGCCCGTCCGCGTACGACTGCTCGGGCCTGACGCAGGCGGCCTGGCGAGCGGCGGGGGTGTCGCTGCCGCGCACGACGTACACCCAGATCAACGCGGGATCGAAGGTCGCCCGCTCCCAATTGGCCCCCGGCGACCTGGTGTTCTTCTACTCGGGCGTCAGCCATGTCGGCATCTATGTCGGGGACGGCAAGATGATCCACGCGCCGCGCCCGGGGGCGCCGGTGCGGGTGGCGCCGATCGACCAGATGCCGTTCGCGGGCGCGACGCGCCCGGCGTAAACCCAGACCCCACACCCAGGCCGCACCCCGCGCCTTACCTCAAGCCTTAACTCACACCGTGAGAAAGCACACCGCGAGAAAGCACACCTCAAAAACTCACCCCTTGAGCTGATGGGTCAGCCACTTGAAGACCTCCGGCACCTGCTTCCGCCACACGACCGTGCCGTGCCCGCCGGCGCCCTTCGGGATCTTCTCCACGTGCACGGTGGTCGGGGCCTTGGCCGCCTGCTGGAGGGCCATACCGGCCTGGTAGCCGTCGCCGTCCGCGCCCGAGACGAACAGGGCGGTCCGCGGCGGCGTCACCGCGTGCTGGAGGATCTTCCACGGGTTGTTCTTCTCCCGCAGCACCGGGTCCTTGGCGGTCAGCGCGACGGGCTCGGCAGCCGGGTCGTTGTAGCCGGACAGGCTCACTCCCGCCCGGTAGCGGTCCGGGTGCTCCACGGCGAGCTTGGCGGCGCAGTGCGCGCCGGCCGAGTATCCGGCGACGGCCCAGCCGTCGGGCTTCTCCGCGGCCCGGAAGTTGTCCGTGACCATCTTGCGGACGTCGACGCTCAGCCAGGTGTCGGCGTTGACCTTGCCGGGAACGTTGGCGCAGCCGGTGTCGGTGTCCCCGAGGAGGGTGGTGCGGGGCGCGACGATGATGAACGGCGCCACCTCGCCCTTCTCCATCAGCGGCTTGAGCTGCGTGTTGACGCTCAGCGACCCGAACCACGCCTTGGCCGAGCCGGGGAAGCCCGGCAGCACCTCGACCACGGGGAAGGTGCGGTCGCGGTAGGCGGGGTCGTCGTACTGCGGCGGCAGCCAGACGTACACCTCGCCCTCCACCCCGGAGATCCGCCCCTTGAGCTGGGTGACCCGTACCCCCGGCCCCATCCGGGGGTCGCCGGCCGGCTTGAAGTCCTGCTTGACCTTGGGTTCGTGCTTCACCGACTTGCCGCCCGTGCCGTCGGCGCCGAGGTCCGCCGCCGCGTTGACGTGGTCGCCGGTGCCGAGCAGGTCGTCCCAGTTGTCGAAGAGCCCGTTGGAGTTGTTCACGATCACGAAGACCATGACGACCGCCGTGGTCTGCGCGAAGAGCAGCATGACGAACCGCGTCACCGCCCGTACGGGCCGCGGCCCGCCTATTCGGCTCCACAGCAGCAGCGGCACCGCCAGGGCGGCGATCACCAGCACAATCGACGTGAGGAAGAAAGGCGTCCCCGTCAGGCTCATCAAGCTCTCGTTTCCGGATCAAGGGCAGCCGCAGGGGGCAGAGCTGCCAACGGCCCCGTAGGGCCTCTCGACCGGATGAGATGGCGAACGCACCGTCAAGGTTCCGCTTGTGACGAGAGCGTCATATAGCGCCCGGGGCGGAGGTGGAACCTCGGACCTCAGACCAGCCGCCGGGCGGTGGCCCACCGCGTGAGCTCGTGCCGGTTGGAGAGCTGGAGCTTGCGCAGCACGGCGGAGACGTGCGACTCGACGGTCTTCACCGAGATGAAGAGCTGCTTGGCGATCTCCTTGTACGCGTAGCCGCGGGCGATCAGGCGCAGGACCTCGCGCTCACGCTGGGTGAGCCGGTCCATGTCCTCGTCGACCGGGGGCGCGTCGGTCGACGCGAAGGCGTCGAGGACGAAGCCGGCCAGCCGCGGGGAGAAGACCGCGTCGCCGTCCTTGACCCGGAAGACGGCGTCGACCAGGTCCGTACCCGTGATGGTCTTGGTGACGTAGCCGCGCGCGCCGCCGCGGATGACGCCGATGACGTCCTCGGCGGCGTCGGAGACGGACAGCGCGAGGAAGCGCACCGGCTGCTCGGGGGCGGCCGCCAACGCGGCGCAGCGGCGCAGCACTTCCACGCCGCCGCCGCCGGGCAGGTGCACGTCGAGGAGGACGACCTCGGGGCGGGTCGCGGTGATGACGGTGACGGCCTGGTCCACGTCGGCGGCCTCGCCGACGACCTCGACGCCCGTACGGTCCGTCTCGCCGATCTCGGCCTGTACGCCCGTACGGAACATCCGGTGGTCGTCCACCAGCACCACCCGCACCGTACGACCGCCGCCCGCGCCGCCGGTACCGCCCGCCGCGCCCGCTACCTCGTTGCCCTCACTCATCGCCATCCCTCATCGCTCGTCCCGCTCGTCCCTCAGCCCACTCAGCTCAGCCGACCCGCACAAACCCACTCAGCCCAGCCGCCCCCCACCACGACAACCCACTCCGCGGTTCGCTCCGCGGCTCACTCCGACCGCTCCATCTCCAGTTCCACCTCGGTACCGCCGTCCGGCGCGGACCGCAGGCGCGCCGTGCCGCCGTTGCGCTGCATTCTGCCGATGATCGACTCCCGTACGCCCATCCGGTCGCCCGGCACGGCGTCCAGGTCGAAGCCCGGCCCCCGGTCCCGTACGGAGACGAAGACCGTGCGCCCCTCGACCTCCGCGAAGACCTGGACCGCCCCGCCCTCGCCACCGTACTTGGCCGCGTTGACCATCGCTTCCCGCGCGGCCTGCATCTGTGCGCCCAGTTTGTCGTCCAGCGGGCAGTCGCCGACCACGACGACCTCGATCGGCACGCCGTGGTGGTCCTCGACCTCGGCCGCCGCCGCCTTCACGGCCTCCGCCAGCGTCTGCGGCGCCTGCGCCTCGTCCTTGCCGCGCCCCTCCGGCCGGTGCAGCCAGGCCCGCAGCTCCCGCTCCTGGGCGCGCGCGAGGCGCGAGACCTCGCGCGAGTCCTCCGCGTTGCGCTGGATCAGGGTGAGGGTGTGCAGGACCGAGTCGTGGACGTGGGCGGCGACCTCGGCGCGCTCCTGCGCGCGGATGCGCATCGTGCGTTCCTCGGTGAGGTCCTGCGTCATGCGTACGAGATAGGGCCCGGCCAGCAGCGCGATGCCGACCAGTACGGCCAGCGACGCCTGGAGGACCGTACCGAGGTGCCGGGCCGACCCCTGGAGCACCACGATGCCCGTGACGCCCACGCCGACCAGGGCGACGCCCGTCGCGCCGCGCGCCAGCGGCAGCACCCCCTTGGCCCGGCCGACCTCCATCCAGTGCGCGCGGCGGGCGTTGTCGGCCTGCCGCCAGACCAGGGCGACGCCCGCGCCGATGAGGAGTACGGGCCAGATGTAGGCGTTGGCGCGGCCGAGGTGGAGGTTGTCGAGGAAGATCGCGGCCCCGATGACGAGGGCGATCAGCGCGAAGATCTGGCCGCGGTCGGGCTTGCGGATGAGCAGCCGGCGCCTGCCGTCCGGGAGCGTCTCGACCGGCGCGCGCCGCGCCTCGACGCCGCCGACGCCGAGCGGCACGACGAACCAGAACACCGCGTACAGGACCGCGCCCAGCCCCTGCGACATGAGCAGCGCGGCGAACACGACGCGCACCCACGACACCGGCAGCCCCAGGTGCCCCGCGAGCCCCCGCGCCACGCCGCCCAGCATCCGCCCCTCCGCGCTGCGGTAGAGCTTGCGCAGCGGCGGGGCGGCGTCCGGGTCGGGGGGCGCGGTGTAGGCGGCGGTCATGCCACGATCGTCACATGTCAGCGGGGACCCGGGCATCAGGGTCACCCCTGAGGGGACCCGCAGAGCCGCGCCACGCCGCCCCTGGGACCGCCCGGCGCCGCCGCCCCCGGCGTCACTTCAGGGGGCGGAAGCCCTGACGCACGTTCTCGAAGACCGGCCGGAACTCGTCCCACATGGTCGAGGGCGCCGAGAGGTAGATGGCGTACTCGTCGCCACCCTCGTGCCCGAAGCCGAGGTCGATGGCGCGGAACTCCCGGGCCTTGCCCTGGAACGTGAACTCCCACACGGCGGCCGGCTCCCCGAGGAACTCCGTCCTCTGCATCCGCCCGAGCTTGTAGCCGCGCTGCTCCGTCTTCACCTGCGACTCCACCTCCTTCCAGTGCGCGAGGTGGTCGGGGCTGGCGAAGTCGAGGACGTTCACCTGGATGCGCGCGAGGCCGCTGGGGTCGATGTAGTTGACCTCGGTGGAGTTCTTCTCCTGCCGGGTCCAGCCGTCCGGTACGGGGAAGCTGACACCCAGCTCATGCTCCGTCACCTTCCGGTAGCCGCCCGGTACCGGCGGCGGGGCGGGCATTTTGGACTTGCCGGGCGTGGGCTTCGCCGACCGCGTCGCGGAGGGCTTGGCGTCCTGCCCGCCGGAGACACCGGCCGAGGCGGTGGAGTCGCCCGAGCCGCTCTTCTCCGTGACGTAGTAGTACGTGCCGCCGGCCGCGGCTATGACGGCCACCATGGCCATCGCGGTCCACAGGACCGTACGGCCGCGGCCGCGGCGCTTGTCCGAGGAGCCCTTGCCCGGCGAGGGCGATGACGGTCCGGGGCCCGCCTCGGCCGGGGACGCGGCGCCGAAGCCCGGTCCCGCCGCCGCGTAGGAAGCCTCGTAGGACGCCGCGTGGGAGGGCGCCTGGGCCGTAGGGCCGGTGCCGAAGCCGGCGGCCGGGTCCGCGCCGACGGCGGTCGGGCCCGTACCCGCGCCCGGCCCGTAGCCCTCCCGGGTGCCCGTGCCCGTACCGGCGCCGTTGGTCGCGCCCGGCCCGTAGCCCCGCCCGGTGCTCGTACCCGGGCCCGTGTCCGTATCCATGGCCATGGCCGGGCCGAACCCCGGAGGCGGGGCCGCCGTGACCCCAGTAGCGCTCGCGGCCCCCGCGGCCGTACCGCCCGCCGCCGTACCGCCGCTCCCCACGCCCGAACCAGCCGCGCCAACCGAACCAACCGTCCCGGCCGCCCCAGCCGAACCAACAGAGCCGGCCGCCCCAGCCACGCCAACCGCCCCGGCCGGCTTGACCATCGCGTCGATGTACGCGGTCTCGGCCTCCGCCATCGGCTCGCGCAGTATCTGCTCCACCAGCTCGGCCGGCGGCCGGAACTCCGGCTCCTTCGCCAGCAGCGTCTCGACCAGCTTCGCCAGCGGGCCCGCCCGGCGCGGCGGTTCGAAGGGGTCCACGGCGATCGAGTAGGCCGTCTCCACCGGCGTGTCCTTGCGGAACGGCGGCCGGCCCTCCAGCGCCTGGTAGAGCGTGGCCCCGAGCGCCCACAGGTCGGAGGCGGGCCCCGGACTGCCGCCCTTGACCCGCTCGGGCGCGATGTAGTCGATGGAGCCGACCATCTCGCCGGTCTTGGTCAGCGTCGACGTGCCACTGGACTGCGCGATGCCGAAGTCGGTGAGCACGACGCGGCCCTCGGCGCCGAGGAGTACGTTGCCGGGCTTCACGTCGCGGTGCAGCACCCCGGCCGCGTGGGCCGCCCGCAGCGCCGCGATCATGCCGCGCCCGATCCGGGCCGTCTCCTCCGGCGAGATGGTGCCGTACTCCTTGAGCACGTCGCCGAGGGTCGTCGACGGCACGTACTCCATCACGATGCACGGCCGGCCGCGGTCCTCGACCACATCGTGGACGACCACCACGTTCGGGTGCGCGATCCGGGCCGCGCTGCGCGCCTCGCGGCGGGTCCGCTCGTAGAGCGTCGCGAGCTCGTCGTCCTCCAGATACGGGGAGATGTGGATCTGCTTCAGGGCCACCTGGCGGCCCAGCAGCTCGTCCTCGGCGCGCCACACCGTGCCCATGCCGCCGCGGCCTATCCGTTCGAGAAGCCGGTACCGTCCGGCGACCAGCCGCTGCTCATCGGACCGCGTCCCCGGCTCCCCGCCCGTCACCGACTCCGACACCGTGCTCCCCTCTGGTTCCCCGCTTCATGTTCGATGGATCACGATAGCGGCCATTGCCTAAGGGACGTTCTCAGGGAACGGCCAGGGTTGCCGCGGATGCCTCACCCGCCCATGGGTTGACACCATGTACGTATGACCGACGCACCCACCGCCGAAACGGCGGACAGCGCTCCGGGCGCCAGGCCGCCCCTGCGGCGCAGCCGCGAGCACAAGGTGGTCGCCGGAGTGTGCGGCGGGCTCGGCCGCTGCTTCGACCTCGACCCCGTCATCTTCCGGGTGGTGCTGGGCATCCTGTCCGTCGCGGGCGGCCTCGGCCTCATCGCGTACGGCTTCGCGTGGCTGCTGGTGCCGTTGGAGGGCGAGGAGGAGAACGAGGGGCGGCGGCTGCTGTCCGGCCGGGTCGAGGGGCCCGCGCTGACGGCGGTGCTCTGCGCGCTCGTCGGCAGCGGACTGTTCCTGTCGATGCTCAACAACGGCGGCGTCGTCTCCTTCTCACTGCTGCTCATCTGCGCCATGGCCGGTGCCACGTACTGGTCGCAGCAGCGCCGGCAGTCCGCCGACGGCGCCGGCGAGACCGCCGCCACCAGCGCCGCGACCACGCAGAAGGACGCGCCGCCGGAGACCAAGGCGCCGCCCGCGCCCGGCGCGCCGTCCTGGTGGCGCGACCCGATCGTCAAGGACGGCGCGACGGGCCATTCCTCGGCCGGCACGGGCTATTTGTGGGGTCCCGACTACGGCCCGGAAGAGCGCCCCTCCGCGACGCGCGGCCGGAAGGCGGCGGAGCGCGTGGCCCGGCGGTCCGCCAAGCGCGGCCGTCCGCTGGGCGGCTGGGTCTTCCTGTGGGCGCTCGCCGCCGCGGGCCTGGCCATCGGCGTGACCTGGCGCCACCAACCACTGGGCACCAGCCTGGAGATCGGCTTCGCGTGCGCGCTCGGCGTCTTCGGCCTCGGCATCACGGTCAGTTCGCTGTACGGGCGTACGGGCGGCGGCACCCTCGTCGCGGCCATCGTGACCGCCCTGCTGCTGACGGGGGCCGCGGCGCTGCCCAAGTCCGTGACGGCCGACTGGTCACGCAAGACCTGGGCCCCCGCGAACGCCTCGGACGTACGCCCCGACTACCGGATCGGCAGCGGCGTCGGCACCCTCGACCTGACCGGCGTCGACTGGCGCGGTAACCGGACGGTCGCGACGCGGGCCGAGGTCGGCGCGGGGCGGCTCACGGTGACGGTGCCCGACGACGTCACGGTCGAGGCGGACGTACGGATCGGCGTCGGCGACGTCCAACTGCCCGGCGAGACGCCCGGCGACATCGACATCAAGCCCGGCCAGCACCGCGAGACGACGCTGAAGCCGGTCAACGGCAAGCCCTCGCGCGGCACGCTGGAGCTCTCGCTCAAGGTGGGGCTGGGACAGGCCGAGGTGATCCGTGAGAGGCCATGAACGAGAATGGCGGGACAGCGTCCGCTGCCGCCACTCCCCATCGGAGGTACGCCGTGCGACGGCATGAGTTCGAGCCGGGCAAGATCGTCGTGGGTCTGATGTTCCTCGGCGGGTGCGCGATGTATCTGGCGATGGCGGCCGGGCTCTGGCATTTCCCCGCCTACGCGCTGCTGCCCGCGATGGGCATGGGCTTCATCGCGGCGGGCCTCGTCTCCGCGCTGGCCTTCGGCATGCGCCGGCGCGGCGGGCGGGGCGGGGGCCCGGAGGAGGGATAGCCGGGCCCGCGCCGGCGTCCGCGGCGGGCCACGGCCTCTTCGCCCGCCGCTCCCCCGCCCCCGCTCGGCCGAAGAGGCGCCCGGCTCAGCCGAAGAGGCGCTGGCCGTGTCGTCGGCGGCGCCGCGCCCACTCCGCGTCGACCGAGAACACCGGTGTGCCCGCCAGGATCAGCGGCAGCCAGGCCATCAGATACGCGAGGTCGTTGCCGTAGTAGTACGGCTCCGTGGCCCAGCTCACCGTCAGCCACAGGGAGAGCGAGATCAACGCGCCGCCGAGCGCCGCGAGCCGCCCGAGGATGCCCAGGAGAACGCCGATGCCCACGGCCAGTTCACCGAAGGCGATGGCGTAGCCGAAGCCGACGGGGCTCTTGAGCGCCAGGTCGATGAAGGCGGGTACGGCCGAACTGCCGTGCACGCCGCGCATCAGGTCGCCGATGGAGCCCTCGCCGCTGTCCGACATGAAGGCCGCGTCGGTGAGTTTGTCGAGCCCCGCGTAGATGAAGGTGACGCCGAGGAAGACGCGCAGCGGCAGCAGCGCGTAGCGGGCCGCCGCCGCCCGCAGCCCCCCTGGCCCGCCGGGCCCGCCGCCTCTGCCGAGCCCCGGCCCCATCGTCCGGTCCACATGTGCCATGACACCCGCCGCCTCTCTGTCACCGTCCGTCGGACACCGGTTGAGCCCTCGCCCACGACCATACGTACGGCTGGGGCCGCGGTCTCAGACCGCAACGGCCGCGGCGGCGACAGTCACGGCGGGCGGCGGTAGCGGAGGCCGGCGCGGTGGGGGTCAACGTACCGGCGGCGGCCCGGAGTTCGCGGTTGTGCAGCGGTGTCCGCTGAGCCAGGCGCGGGTACGGATCAGCCGAGCAGTTCCGGCTCGCTGCGCGTGATCTGCTGGTACAGGGGCTGGTAGTTGATCCATGCGACGAGGTCGTTGCCGAGCTGCTCGCGGGTGTGCACGGCGCTCTTGTGGTCGATGAGCACGGGCTTCCCGGCCGCCTTCGCGGCGAGCTGCACCTGGCAGGAGCGCTCCATGGTGATGAACCACCAGGCCGCCGCGTCCACCGAGTCCCCGACCGTCAGCAGCCCGTGGTTGCGCAGGATGACGGCCTTGTGCGACCCGAGCGCACTGGCGATCCGCCGCCCCTCCTCCTCGTCCACGACCACCCCGGTGTAGTCGTCGAAGAGAGCGTGATCCTCGTAGAAGGCGCAGACGTCCTGCGTGATCGGGTCCAGCAGCTCCCCGAGACAGGACAGGGCGCGCCCGTACGTGGAGTGGCTGTGCGCAGCGGCGATCACGTCGGGACGGGCCTGGTGGACCTGGGAGTGGATCGCGAACGCGGCCTGGTTGACGTGGTAGCGCCCCTCGACGACCTGCCCGGCGTGATTGACGAGGATGAGGTCGTCGACCGTGATGTGCTTGAACGACATCCCGAACGGGTTCACCCAGAAACAGTCCGTGAACTCCGGGTCCCGCGCCGTGATGTGCCCCGCCACCCCCTCCTCGAACCCGAACCGCCCGAACAACCGCAACGCGGCCGCCAGCCGCTCCTTGCGGTACCGCCGCTCCTCCGCGACGCTCTCGTGCTTCGGCGGCAGCGCGAAATGAAGCTGATCAGTGGGTATGGGCTCCGGTGCCTGCGACATGACGCTCTCCTCCGGCGATAGCGCGCGGGAATGTCCGTACGGGACGGAAGCTACCGCCCGGTACCGCCGGAGAACAGGGGCGGGCCGTCAGAGGTTGTCGATCTCGGTGAGGTCGATGTCGACATCGAAGGGGGCGGTCAGCTTGAGGGTGTCACGGTAGGTGCCGACGGGCGTATACGCACGCTTCGTCTTGTCGAGCTCGAAGGCATGCACGACCGGTGCGTGATCGAAGCCGGCCATCTCGACGAGCCAGAAGTGCGGGATGCCCGCAGCGGCATACTTGTGGGGCTTGGTGTCGTGGTCACGGGCCTCGGATTCCGGCGAGACCACCTCGACGGCGAGCAGCACGTCCCCGGCCTGGAAGCAGGTCTGGTTACGGCTCCTCACCGCATCGGCCTGCACGACCACGACATCCGGCTCCGGCCCGTTGCGTTTGTCGAGCACAACGGTCATCTCGCGTCGGACCTTCATTTCGAGCGGTGCCGTACGGCGCAGACCAGCCACCAACATATCGATCACGATGCTGTGGAAATCCCGCTGCGGACTCACGAAAACCAGACTCCCGTCGATCAACTCAGTGTGCGGCGGGAGGTCGGGCAGCGTAAGCAGGTCGTCCACGGTGTAACCGTCCTGCGGCGGCACCGGCCAGTGGTGCGCGATCTCAGCGGTCATGATTCCTCCCATGGACGGGATTCTGGGCCGTAAACCCAGCGTACCCAGCAGATACGACGACGCCGCCGCTCAAACGAATGAGCGACGGCGTCGGCGTTGACGGCTATCGCCTGCCGTTCGCGGTGAGGTCGATGTCGATGGGGAAGGGCGCGGACAGCTTGAGGCGGTTGTGGTAGATGCCTACGGGCGCGTACGACCTGGTGGCGGGGTCCAGCTCGTACACGTACACGACGGGGAGGTCGTTGCTCTTCTCCACGCGCCAGAAGTGCGGGACGCCGGCGGCGGCGTATTTGCGGGGTTTCACCTCGCGGTCGCGGGCCCTGGAGTCGGGTGAGACGACCTCGACGGTGAGGACAACGTCCTCGGGCGCGTACCAGGTCTGGTCGGAGGCCGTGGCGGCTTCGGCTCGGAAGACCACGATGTCGGGCTCCGGGCGGTTCTGGTCGTCCAGGCGGACCGTCATCTCGCGGTCGACGTCCAGATGGTCCGGGGCCTGGGCGAGCAGTGCGTTGTCCAGGAGGCGCAGGGTGCGGGAGTGGAATCGGGTCTGCGCGCTCATCAGGACCAGGTTCCCGTCGATCAGCTCCGTGTGCGGAGGGAGGTTCGGAAGCCGGTCGAGGTCGTCCGCCGTCCAGCCGCCCTGGGGCGGGCGCGGCCATTCGTGCTGGGCGTCCGGCCCGTACTCACGTGCGGCGCTCATGGTTGCTCCCATGCGGCAGAGTCTCGCCTGTACGGGCAGCGTACCCAGCGGATACGACGACGCCGCCACCCAAACGAATGAGCGACGGCGTCGGCGTTGACCTTCAGGGGTGGGGGGTCACTCCCATTCGATGGTGCCGGGGGGCTTGCTGGTGATGTCGAGGACGACGCGGTTGACCTCGTCGACCTCGTTGGTGATGCGGGTGGAGATGCGGCTGAGCACGTCGTAGGGGAGGCGGGACCAGTCGGCCGTCATGGCGTCCTCGGAGGAGACGGGGCGCAGCACGATGGGGTGGCCGTAGGTGCGGCCGTCGCCCTGGACGCCGACGGAGCGGACGTCGGCGAGGAGGACGACGGGGCACTGCCAGATCTCGCGGTCCAGGCCGGCCGCCGACAGCTCCTCGCGGGCGATGGCGTCGGCCTCGCGGAGCAGGTCCAGGCGCTCCTTGGTGACCTCGCCGACGATGCGGATGCCGAGGCCGGGGCCGGGGAAGGGCTGGCGCTGGACGATGGCGTCCGGCAGGCCCAGCTCCGTGCCGACCATGCGGACCTCGTCCTTGAAGAGCTGCCGCAGCGGCTCGACGAGCTGGAACTCCAGGTCCTCGGGGAGGCCGCCCACGTTGTGGTGGGACTTGATGTTGGCGGTGCCGGTGCCGCCGCCGGACTCGACGACGTCCGGGTAGAGCGTGCCCTGGACGAGGAAGGCGACGTCCTCGCCGGCCGCGCCCGCCTCGGCGACCAGCTCGGCCTGGGCCTGCTCGAAGACCCGGATGAACTCGCGGCCGATGATCTTCCGCTTCTGCTCGGGGTCGCTGACCCCGGCGAGCGCGGTCAGGAACCGCTCCTCGGCGTCGACGACCTTGAGCTGTACGCCCGTGGCGGCCACGAAGTCCTTCTCGACCTGCTCCGTCTCGCCCTTGCGCTGAAGCCCGTGGTCGACGTACACGCAGGTCAGCTGGGAGCCGATGGCCCGCTGGACGAGCGCCGCGGCGACCGAGGAGTCGACGCCGCCGGACAGCGCGCAGATCGCCCGCTTCGACCCGACCTGCTCGCGGATGGCGGCGACCTGCTCGTCGACGACGTTGGCGGTCGTCCAGGTGGGCTCGATGCCCGCGCCGCGGTAGAGGAAGTGCTCCAGGACCTGCTGACCGTGGGTGGAGTGCATGACCTCGGGGTGGTACTGCACGCCGTACAGCTTCAGCTCGTCGTTCTCGAACGCGGCGACCGGCACGACGTCCGTCGAGGCGGTGACCGTGAAGCCCTCGGGCGCGGCCGAGCAGGCGTCGCCGTGCGACATCCACACGGGCTGCTCGGCGGGGGTGCCCTCGAAGAGGGTGGAGCCGGGCCGGGAGACCGTCAGCGGCGTACGGCCGTACTCGCGGGCCCCGGTGTTGTCGACGGTGCCGCCGAGCGCCGTGGCCATGAGCTGGAAGCCGTAGCACATGCCGAAGACCGGGACCCCGGCCTCGAAGAGCGAGCGGTCGACGATCGGGGCGCCCTCGGCGTAGACCGACGACGGGCCGCCGGAGAGGATGATCGCCTTCGGCTTCTTGGCGAGCATCTCGGCCACCGGCATGGTGGAGGGGACGATCTCGCTGTAGACCCGGGCCTCACGGACGCGACGGGCGATGAGCTGGGCATACTGCGCGCCGAAGTCGACGACCAGAACGGTGTCGGGGGCGGCTGCAGGGGACGCTGAGGGCACTTCGGCGGCCTTCCGGCGGTGGAACAGGGGTTGGACTTTCGATTCTAACGGGCTCATACTGGGCGCCATGTTCAAGCACGTGACCTTCGTCTTTACCTATGGCACCGGCCCGTCCGGCTGCCATGGTCGTGCTGCTTGATCGACAAGCGACTTCCCAGGCGCCCCGGGCCGACAGGCCCGGGGCGTTCCGCGTTCTTCGCTCGCCGAGAGCACCGGGTCGGATCACACTGATCGATCGTCGGTTCCGGGGTCCCCAACCCCAGGAGATACGGACATGAGCAGCACCCCCACCGCCCCCGCCGTCGACACCGGAGCCCGTACCGACGAGGCCGCCGCCGTGATCGTCGGGGCCCGGGAGCGGATCGACGATCTGGACGGACGCATCATCGGGCTCGTCCAGGAACGGATGGCCGCCTCGGCCGTCATCCAGCGCGAGCGCATCGCCTCCGGCGGCCGCCGTGTGAACCTCTCCCGCGAGATGGAGATCATCGGCCACTACAGCGACCAGCTCGGCAAGCCCGGCACGGCGCTGGCGATGACGCTGCTGGAGCTGTGCCGGGGCCGGGTCTGAGCGGCCTGGCCGCGCCCCCGCCCCGTCCCCGCGGCCCTGTGTTCGGGGCCCGTCACCCGTACGGCGCGTGACCGGCCGCCCGCGCCCCTCGTTGGACCGGGTGTCCGCGCCAGCCAGGAGCGGCCCACTTGATCCACGCGTGGTTTCCGCCCCTGTTCTCTGGGCGCCCTTCACGACAGGGCGGAGCCGCCGGAGCGTGTGACGTACGAGCGCGTACGTCGTGGGACCTCGCTCCGGTGGTCCGGTGACCGGTCAGCAGGGGACAGCAGCCCGGTCACCACACACTGGACGGTCGGTTCTGGGGACGCCCGGGACCGACCGTATCCGGTCGAAACGGTTGCGTGCGGCGCGGCGCATCCAGGACGATGCACCCAAGGCGCGCAGAGCGGCACACCCCGTCGCGGCGCACCGCCAATGGTCCTGACCACCGGGCCGGTCACAGCTTGTACGCACCCCATAGCCAGCGGCGCTCCCCCCGGCGCCGCCCCTTCGGCACCGGCGCTGCCCTGACGCCGGAGCCGACAGCCTAGGGCCCCGAGGCAGGCCGCCCCGCCCCCGCGAGCGGCCTCCCGGGGCCCTTCGCTCACTCCCCCTCGTCGTACGGCCGGGCGGGCTTCGGGGGCACGGCGGGCACCGGCAGGAACGGCAGGTTCAGCGCCGCGTAGGCGTGCTTCGGCACGGCCGGGCTGCGCGGCTCGACGGCGGGCAGCCGCTCGTACGCCGCTCCCTGCGCCGGGCGGGTGTCCGGGTCGCCCTTGTTCGGCCAGAACGACATGGCTCGTTCCGCTTGGGCGGTGATCGTCAGGGACGGGTTGACGCCGAGGTTCGCGGAGACGGCCGAGCCGTCGACGACGTGGATGCCCGGGTGCCCGTACAGCCGGTGGTACGGGTCGATGACGCCGTGCTCCGCGTCGGCGCCGATCGGGCAGCCGCCGAGGAAGTGCGCGGTCAGCGGGGTGCCCATCAGCTCCCCGACGTTGCTGCCGGCGAAGCCGCCGATCTCCTCGGCGAGCAGGGACGCGGCGCGGGTCGCGGTGGGGATGTGGTCCGGGTTGGGCGCGCCGTGGCCCTGGCGGGCGGTGAGGAGCCCCTTGCCGATCCCCTTGGGCTTGCGGTAGGTGGTCAGCGAATTGTCGAGGGACTGCATGACCAGGCCGATGATGGTCCGCTCGGACCAGCGGTGGTTGGACAGGGAGCGGAGCAGCAGCAGGGGGTGGCGGGCGCACCGGGCGGCGTAGGCCAGGGCTCGGGGGGCGCGGCCCTCGTGCGGGACCTGGAGGATGGTGAGCGCGCCCATCGAGTTGGACCCCTTGCCGTACCGCACGGGCTCGATGTGCGTGTGCTCGTCCGGGTGCACGGAGGAGGTGATGGCGACGCCCTGGGTGAAGTCGACCCGGGGCGCGCCGTGTGCCTTGCGGTAGCGGCGGTCGTCGGTCTGCGCGCCGACCAGGGCCTCGGAGTTGGTGCGGGTGAGGTGGCCGAGGCGCGGCGAGATGCCCGGCAGCAGCCCCTTGTCGCGCATGGTGTGCAGCAGGGTCTGGGTGCCGTACGTGCCGGCGGCGATGACGACCTGCGCGGCGCGGAAGACCGTGGCGCGGCCCGTACGCCGGTCGTCGGTGGGGCGGGCGGCGACCTGGTAGCCGCCGGCGGGGTCCTCGCGGACGGCGACGACGGACGTCATGGGGTGGATGACGGCACCGGCCCGCTCCGCGAGGTGGAGGTAGTTCTCGGTGAGGGTGTTCTTCGCGCCGTGGCGGCAGCCGGTCATGCACTCGCCGCACTCGGTGCACGCCCTGCGGGAGGGGCCCGCGCCGCCGAAGTACGGGTCGGGGGCCTCGTCCCCGGGCGCGGCCCGCACCTCGCCGCCCGCGTCGTCGCCGTCGCCGAAGAACACCCCGACCGGCGCCATGTGGAAGGTGTCGCCCACGCCCATCTTCTCGGCGGCCGCCTTGAGGTGGACGTCGGAGGGGGTCATGGTCGTGTTGAGGCGGGCGCCGAGCATGCGCCGCGCCTGGTCGTAGTAGGGCGCCAGCTCCTGCTGCCAGTCGGTGATGCGGGCCCACTGCGGGTCGTCGAAGAAGGGCTTCGGCGGTACGTAGAGGGTGTTGGCATAGTTGAGAGAGCCGCCGCCGACGCCGGCCCCGGCGAGGACCATCACCTTGCCGAGGAGGTGGACGCGCTGGATGCCGTACAGGCCGAGGGCCGGCGCCCACAGGTAGTTGCGCAGGTCCCAGGAGTTCTTGGGGAGGGTGTCGCGGGTGAAGCGGCGGCCCGCCTCCAGGACGCCGACCCGGTAGCCCTTCTCGGTCAGGCGCAGGGCGGCCACCGCCCCGCCGAACCCCGAGCCGACGACGATCACGTCGTAGTCGTGAACGCGCTTCTCCCCTGGCACTGGCTCTCCTTGAGATCGGTGGGACCGCTCCGCTCTGCGGATAAGGGCGGCGGGCCGGCGGTCAGCGGAAGCGGAGCGCCTTGAGCGCGCGCAGGCTGCGCGTCATCAGCCGCGCGTACTTCTCGTCGTCGAGGCCGAAGGCGGGGGCCAGCGGCGCGATCCGCTGCTGGGCGACGGTCTGCGCCTCCGTGTACTTGAGGATGCCCTCGGAGCCGTGGCGGCGGCCCAGCCCGGAGTCGCCCATGCCGCCCATCGGCGACTGGACGCTGCCGTACGCGGCGGCGTACGCCTCGTTGACGTTGACGGTGCCGGCCCGCAGCCGGGCGGCGACGGCCCGGCCGCGCCGGCCGTCCTTGGACCAGACGCTGGCGTTGAGCCCGTACGGGGTGGCGTTGGCGCGCCGTACGGCCTCCTTCTCGTCCGTGAAGCGGTAGACGGAGACGACGGGCCCGAAGGTCTCCTCCGTGCACACGGCCATGGGGGGCTCGACGCCGTCGAGGATCGTCGGCTCGTAGAAGAGGGGGCCTATGTCGGGGCGGGGCCTGCCGCCCGCGACGAGCCGGGCGCCCTTGGCGACGGCCTCCTCGACGTGCCGGCTGACGGTCTCCAACTGCCGCTCGCCGACGAGCGATCCCATGTCCGCGCCGTAGGCGAGGGCCGTGCCGAGCCGCAGCGCCTTCGTACGGGCGGCGAAGCGCTCCAGGAACGCGTCGGCTATGGAGTCGTGGACGTACAGCCGCTCTATGGAGATGCAGAGCTGCCCGGCGGAGGAGAAGCAGCCGCGGACGGCGCCCGCGGCGGCCTTGTCGAGGTCGGCGTCGGCGAGGACCAGCATGGCGTTCTTGCCGCCGAGTTCGAGGGAGGCGCCGACGAGGCGGGCGGCGGCGCCCTGGGCGACCTCGCGGCCCGTACGGGTGGAGCCGGTGAAGGAGACGTAGTCGGCGTGGGCGACGACGGCGGGGCCGACGACGGGGCCCTCGCCGAGGACGACCTGCCAGACGGCGGCCGGCAGCCCGGCCTCGATGAGCAGGTCGCGGGCCCACAGGGCGGTGAGGGCGGTCTCCGTGTCGGGCTTCATGACGACGGCGTTGCCCGCGACGAAGGCGGGGAGGGCGTCGCTGACGGAGAGTTCGAGGGGGTAGTTCCAGGGGGCTATCTGCCCTATGACGCCGCGCGGCTGGCGCAGTTCGGTGACCTTGGTCAGCGTCGGTACGACCCCGGTGTGCGCCTTCGGCCGCAGATAGGCGTGGGCGCGGCGGCCGTAGTGGCGGGCGGCGACGGCGACGCTCTGCACCTCCTCGTGCGCGTGCAGCCGCGTCTTGCCGGTCTCCAACTGGATGAGGTCCAGGACCTCGGACTGGCGGCGCAGCAGGAGGTCGTGGAAGCGCAGGAGGATCGCGGCGCGCCGCTGTACGGGCGTGGCGGCCCAGCCGCGCTGCGCCTCGCGGGCCCGCTCGAAGGCGGCGGCGACGTCGTCCGGGGTGGCCTCGGGCAGGTCGGCCAGTTTCTCCCCGGTGAAGGGGGTGTGGTTGGCCGTGGTGCCGGTGCCGGCCACGCCGTGGGTCAGGCGGGCCACGAGGTCGGGGGTGACCACGTCGGCGGCGGTGCGCCCGCCGGGGGCGGCGGCGGGGTTGCCGCCGGCCGGGGTCGAACGGTCCTGTGGGCTGCCCTGCGAGTCCGTCATGCGGCGAGCGTATGACGGGGCGGGCGCTTTGGGTACCCGCCAGTAGCCGGTTTTCACCGGTCACTCACAATTGCGCCAGCGATTGCTGGCGGGGAGGGGCGAAGGGGCAGGTCAGGGGGTGTGGGCGGGGCCGGTGAGCCTGCTCGGGGCGGGGCGGCAGCGGCTCAGGACGCGGGGGCTCAGGGCGGCGGCTTGGAGACGCGGGGGCTCAGGGCGGCGGCTCGGGGACGCGGGGGCTCAGGGCGGGGGCTTGGAGACGCGGGGGCTCAGGGGGCCGATTCCGGGGCGGTCCGTACGAACGTCCCCAGCGCGGTGTCGAAGTGGCGGCGCCCCGTGGCCGCCTCGCCGAGCGGGGAGGAGACCCACACGTCGTACATCTTGTCGCCCTCGTTCCACGTCAGGTCGTACGTATGGCGGGGGCCCGCCGCCGCGTCGAAGCCGTTCCACGTGAACTCCCACAGCGCCGCCGGGCGTCCGGCGCGCGAGAGCCGTTCGACGCGGCCCGAGCGGTAGCCGGGGTAGTGGACCGCGCCCTGCGCGTGCGAGGCGCGCATCGCGCCGAGCGGGCCGTCCGGGCGCTGGTCCTGGATGTGGACGCCGAGCCGGAACGTCTTGCCCGGCGCGTAGTAGAAGACGCGCGGCGGCTCGAAGGAGCGGGTGAAGCCGTCGGGCACGGCGAGGGTGAAGCCGGCCGGGTCGCGGACGAGGTGGTAGCCGGCGGGGGCGGTGCCGCGCGCGGCCGAGCCCGGCGCGCCCTGCGGGCCGGGGGTCTTCGGGGTCTTCGGGGCGGGGGCTCCCGGGGCGGGGGCTTGCGTGGTGGCGGAGGCCGGGGCCGTACGGTCGGCGTCCGTGGGGCGTTGGGAGGGGCGCGTCGAGGCGCTGCCGGTGGGGGTGCCCGAGGTGGTTCCGGGGCCGCCGTCGCCCTCGCCGCCGCCGAGCGTGAGCGCCGCGAACCCCGCGCTCACGCCCGCGAGCGCGACGACCGCGACGGCGGCCATCAGCGCGATCCGGGCCCGGTTGGCGCGCGCCGCCTGCGCGGCGTCCGGCGACGGGGCGTCGGGGGCGTCCGAGGGGCGCGGGAACGAGCGCCGGATGCGGGTGGCGGCGGAGGAGGACGCTACGGCGGAGGGGGCGGCGGGCACGGGGACGCTCGCCTGCGTCGGCGCGTACGGCCGTCCGAGCACCGGCATCCGGCCCGTACGCAGATACGCGCGCAGCCGCCCCTCCGCCTCGGCCGCCCCCATTCTTCGCGCCGGGTCCCGCTCCAACAGGCCCCGGACGACGGGCAGCAGCTCGCCCGCGGCGACGGGGGGCCGGATCTCGTCGTAGACGACGGCGTGCAGGATGCCGCCCAACGAGTCGCGCCGGAAGGGGGATTCGCCGCTCAGCGCGGCGCACAGCAGCACGCCGAGCGACCAGAGGTCGGACTCGGGGCCGGTCGTGCGGCCGGACATCCGCTCGGGGGCGGTGTACTCCGGGGAGCCGACGAAGGCGCCGGTCTCGGTGATGGTCGTGGCGCCCTCGACCTGCGCGATGCCGAAGTCCGTGAGGACGACGCGGCCGGTGGCGGCTTCGAGCAGCACATTGGGGGGTTTGATGTCGCGGTGCAGCACGCCGCGCGCGTGCGCGACGCGCAGCGCCCCCAGGATCGCCACGCCGATGCGCGCCGCCTCCCGCGCCGCGACGGGGCCGTCGGCGGCGAGCGCGTCGGCCAGGGACCGGCCGTCGACCAACTCCATGACGATCCACGGGCGTTCGTCCTCCTCGACCACGTCGTGCAGGACGATCACGTTCGGGTGCTTGAGCTGCGCGACCGTACGGGCCTCCCGCAGCGTCCGCTGCCGCTGCGCGTCCGCCTGCGCCGCGGACAGGGCGTCGGTCAGGTGCAGTTCCTTGACCGCGACCTCGCGCCCGAGCAACTCATCGGTGGCCCGCCAGACCGTCCCCATACCGCCCCGCCCGAGCCGCTCCCCGAGCCGGTAACGCCCGGCCAGCAGCCGACCGCCTCCACCGAAGGTCCCCATGGCCTCATCTTGCCCCACCCATCAGCCCGGCCGCGGGTACCGTACCGGCCCGCCGACGGCGGGTCGGGGTGGAGAGCGCTCGGCAGGGCTCCGGACTGGGCGCACTTGTCAACAGGGCGTGAGAAAAGCGGAGTTCGCAAGCCGCTCATTCACCCTCAGGCACCTCACCCGTGTCGAATGCCTGGGCGACGGCGAGGCTGTCCTCGTAGACGTGGTGCCGGACGATCAGGCTGTGCTCGACGGTGAGGTGCAGGGCGAAGCGTGCGCGGTACGCGCGTCCGGTGGAGCGCGCGGTCTGACGGATCTCGCCGAGCACGACCGCGTCGTCGCCGTCGACGAGGATGCGCTCGATCTCGGTCGCGGCGCGTCCGGGCACGTGGTGTTCGGCGAGTTCGCGGTAGTGCGCGACGGCGTCGGCGCGGCTGGAGCGGTGGCGGATCCACGGGGTGGCCGCGCGGCCGTGCTCGGCCTCCGGCCAGTCCAGCTTCCAGTCGCCCCGCTCGGCGTACAGCTCCGCGATGCGCTCGGGGTCCCCCTCGCCGATCCGGCGCAGAAGGTTCTCCACCACAGCGCGCGTGGTGGTGGGTGACGGGGCTGAGGACAAGGCTGAACCATCCGTTCTGGAGACCGCGTTCCGCCGACGCGGAGAGCCCACCACCCTCACCGGAACCGAACATGCGCGCAACCGATTTACGGCGTTCTCGCGGGGACGTTCCCACGCAAGCGACGCATCGATAAACCATCGGCCGAGGAGATCCTTCGCGGGGCAAATGAAGGGAAAATCGGACCTGTTGAAATCCGGACCGAAGCGAAACCCGCGGAGCGGTAGTTTGACGGGCCATCAACCTTCTTCGCATCGCGACGACGGGCAACGGGTCCGGTCGCGTCAAGGCCCACCCGAAACCCCCACCAGCGGGGCGGTCTTGGCGAATCAGACGACATCAGACAGACGGCGCGTTGACGGGCCAATTGCGGCGTGGGCGCTAATTTTGTTCGATCGAAACGGGCAGGCTGATGTTTTCGGAGTGGTCTGCGTCACGCTAATCGGGAAGGGGTGTGCGACAACTCCGTGCGCGGGGGCCGAGTTTGCTGGAGAACGGGCGGGTTACGGGCCGGGGCGGGGGTGAACTTCGGTCGGCGCGAGGGGTGCTGGAGAGGGCACGGTACGTAAAGAACGCCTCAAGAAACCTGAAAGTGGTTGCGGCCTACACGGGCACCTTGATTCAGTATGCATCGAGGTTGGTCACGCGATGGCCGGCCGGCACGGTCCGCGCGCTTCATCAGCACCATGACAGTCGGGGGAAGACTGCTGTGAGCATGCCGCAAGCCCTGCACCGGAGCCTTGCCCTGGGCTCCGTTCCCACGGAATCAGAATACGGGTCGGTATAGGTTGTCATAGTGAATAGCCGCCCCTCTGCTCCGTCCTCGAAATCGATGTAGCCATCGCTGCGCGATGTCAGCTTTATTCACCTTCGAGGAATGTTCTCCTTTCACCCGGCCGCCGTATCGGCCGACGGAATCAGGCTGTCGACGTCGCCCGCCCACGCATTCCGTCCGCGCCGCCGCGGTCAATTCCCGCTGCCTGCTCCACACTGCGTCACCCCTGTTCAGCACCTGCTCGATGCGCGCAATACGTCATCACTGGGAAATCAACAGGAGGAACGTCATGCCAGTGCTCAAGCAACGCACGCCCTTGCTCCCGAAGCCGCCCCGGCACACCATCATGGACTGCACGGTCCGCGACGGCGCCTACTCGGTCAATTTCCAGTTCGACATGCAGACGATTGAGACCATCCTGGCCGCAGTCAGCTCGTCGGGGCTGGAATGGATCGAGGTCGGACACGGCCTCGGCATCAACGGAAATACGATCGCCGAGTCGAATATCTCGGACCGCGAGTGGTGCGACCTCGCCGCCCGCTTCCTGCCCGCGGACGCCAGTTGGGGCATGTTCGCGCAGGCCGCGGTCGCCTCCGTGGAGGATTTGGCGCCGCTGGCCGACGCCGGGATGAAGTTCACCCGCATCGGGGCCGACATGAAGGCGTACGAGCTGGTCTTCGACTACGTCGAGCGGGCCAAGGAGCTCGGCCTGACGGTGTTCGTCAACCTCATGAAGTCGCACGTATGCGATACCGAGGAAGCCGTACGGATCGGCAGCCGCATCGAGAACGCCTGCGACCTCGACGGCCTGTACTTCGTGGACTCGGTGGGGCAATTCCTGCCCGAGCGCACAGCGGAGCTGTTCGGTACGGCCTCCCGGCAGTTGAGGACGCCGCTGGGGTTCCACGGCCACAACAACCTGGGCCTCGCCAACGCGAATTCCATGGCCGCCGCCGAGAACGGCGCGTCGATCGTCGACTGCACCCTGGCGGGGCTCGGCCGGGACGCCGGCAACGCCGTGCTGGAGCAGATGGCCGCCGCCCTGGAACTGCGCGAGAACAAGCGCATCTACAACACGGACGCGCTCGCCTACACCAGTGAGTACTGCGTCTCCCGGCTGGAGACCCTCAAGACCGACCGCGAACTCCAGGTGCTCGGCGCGCTCTACGGGCTGCACTCCAAGAACTTCCCCGCCATCTCCGACATGGCCGAGAAGTACTCGATCAGCCGCACCACGCTGATGGACGCGGTGAAGCCGCTCGCCTACCAGCAGGATCTCGGTCGCACCGATATCGAAGCCATCGCGAAGTCCTTCATGGAGACGGAGTAGGAATTGAACGTCAAGGTCTACCCGCACATCGTCGACGGCCGGCAGGACATCGTCCTGGAGGATCACGACGGATATCAGGCTTCGGCCCGGCAACTGGCGGACTCACTCGGCGAGACGCTGCCGATCGATGTCGCCCAGCTCATCTCGGGGCAGAAGATGGAGCGGCTTGCCGAAGCGTTCCGTGAGCAGCGCGCCGCCGGCCACCCGGGCATAGCCGTCGGACAGGTCTCCCTCCGGGATTCCCTGCTGCTGTCGTCCATTCCGCAGATCTGGGGCCTGGGGCTCAACTTCGTGGCCCACGCCAAGGACCTGGAGGCCACCCAGCCGGCCTTCCCGGGCTCGTATCTGCGGCCGTACAGCTGTGTCATCGCCAACGGCGACGCCATCAAGATCCCCGCGCAGTCCCAGCGCGTCACCGCCGAGGCGGAACTGGGAATCGTCCTGGGCAAGGACGCCAAGAACGTTCCCGCGGAATACGCCTTCGACTACATCCTCGGCTTCACGGTCGTCCTCGATATGACGGCCGAGGACGCCATCCGCGAAAACCTTCGGTACATCCCGTGGAGCAAGGGCTTCGACACCTTCGCCAGCATCGGCCCGAGCCTGGTGCTGCGGGAACAGGAACAGAGCAAGGATCTCGACGACATCCGCATCACCACCTACCTGAACGACGAGGTCGTGGCGCGTAATACCGCGAGCAATATGAAGCACGACCCGGCGCGGATTCTGGAGTACTTCTCCGCCGGCCGCACGCTCCCGGCCGGCACCGTCATCGCCACCGGAACGCCCGGCGCCGCGGTGATCTCGCCCGGCGACACCGTACGCGCCGAGGTCGCCGGCGTCGGCGTGCTGGAACACCCCGTCGAAGCCGCGTAGTCGCAGACCCCCGAGGAAGGATCAGAAATGGTATTCGAGGCCGCGCACTTCGATCAGCTCGCCGAAGAGGGTTACTGCGTCATCGAGAACTACCTCGCCCCGGACACCGTACGGAGCCTGCGCAGCGTGTCCGAGAAGATCCTCTGGCAGGGCGTCGGCGGCACGATGCCGCCGAGCCTTTTCCTGGAGAGCCCCGAACTCAAGGCCGCGCTCTTCTCCGAGAAGTTCTACGAGATGGTGGCCGACCTCAACAACAAGGTCGGCCCGCTCCTGCTCTACCCGAACTTCACCATCCGCAAGGGCCTGGTGGTGGGCTGGCACATCGACGACCGCATGCTGTCGGTGCCCGTCAACAAGCCCGGCGACTTTCCCGCGATCCTGATGTTCAACATCTACCTCCAGGACAACGACCCGCTCAAGGGCGGCGGCATGGACATCGTCCAGTCGAGCCCGCTGCGCTCCCGCGAGGAGCGCGAGGACCTGGTCCGCCATCACGAATACACCCGGCACAACACGGTCATGAACAAGGCCGGCGACTTGGTGATCTTCGATTACCGCGCGGTGCACCGCGGCACCCAGCCGCAGGTGGAGAGCGATGTCGAGCGCCTTGCCCTGCAGTGGACCTTCTCCGTCGGCGACGCGGTCACCCAGGACTACCTGCGGTATCTGCGGGCCCGGCTGACGGAGAAGCTGCACATCTCGGATTTCACCAACCACAAGGCGAACAATTTCTTCGCCGACCTGCCCAACATCTCCCGCGAGCTGATCGAGGAGCGGTGCGGCAGGGCCGTATTCACCGACGGGATCGGCTACCGCGGCCTGTCCGACATCGTGGAATCCGCCACCGCCGGCACCGGGGCGTCCGGCACCGGGGCGTCCGGCACCGGGGAACAGGAATCCCGCTGATGCCGAACGTGTCCCGCGTGATCCTCGATTCCCTCTGGGACGAAGGGGTTTCGGCCTTCTTCATGGTCCCGGGGAAGATGATCAACGCGTTCATGTCGAACTACCGGGCGGCGGACCCGGCGGGCCACCCCCGGATCGCGCCGGTGATCGCCGCCGCCGAGGGCGGGGCCGCGGCCATGGCCGACGGCTACGCCAGGGCCTCGGAGGGCACCGGCGTCGTGATCGCGCTGGACGGGCCGGGGGTGGCCAACGCCGTCGCGGGCCTGGTCAACGCCAACGCGGACCGCTCGCCCGTCACCCTGCTGTCGGGGCACGTACCGCGCGGCTTCGACGCCCACGACGCCCTCCAGGACGTGACCCCCACCGGCCTCGACGTGGCGGCGATGCTCACGCCCGTCACCAGCTCCGCGCTCCAGGTCCGCAGCGCAGGCCACCCCATCCGCTACTGGAACATCACGCTGAGAAAACTGGTCGAATGCCCGACCCGGCCGGTGTATCTCTCGTACGCGGCGGACGTGCTCGCCGCGGAGACGGACGAGTCCGCCATCAGCATGCGCTCCCTCGCGAACGCGCGCGTCCAATGCGACGAGCGGGAACTGGAGAGCGTGCTCGAAACGGTCAACTCCTCCGCGAGCATCGCCGTATTGGTGGGGTCGCACGCCAACAAAAGGGATGGGCGGCAACTGCTGACCCGGCTGTCCGAATCGCACGACATCCTCGTCGGCTGCACCGTGGACGCCAAGGGCGCGTTCACCGAGTCCCACCCGAACAGTGTCGGCGTGTTCGGGTACTCGGGAAATCTGCGGGCCACCGAACTCTTCACGGAACAGGCCCCGGAGACGGTGCTGCTGCTGGGGTGCCGGCCCACGCAGTGGAACACCAACGCGTACGACGTCCGTCTCTCCCGCGCCAAGAACGTCATCGAGGTGACATCGGCGGTGGAGGACATCGGCAATTTCTCGCCGGGCTCCCGGACGCTGCTCTGCGACGAACTGCTCTTCCTGCGCCACTGGGAGGAATCCCTGGCGAAGGAAGGCGACAAGAACGACGAGGACGCCAAGGGCGGCAAGGAAGCCCAGGGCGGGAACGGCGGCCGGCGGTTCCCGTGGAATGCGGGGCTCCGGGAACGTACGGAGCGCATTCCGCTGTACGTGCCGCTGCCCGACGAGGATTCCGGCGCCCTGCACCCGGGGCGGGCCGTGGAGGTGCTGAACAAGTGGCTGGGCGACCGGGCCTGCGTCGCCGATTCCGGAAACCACCGGTCCTTCGCCACGCACTACTGGAAGACGCGTATCGACGCCGGTTTCTACTCCAGTACCACCATGGGCGTGATGGGCTGGGCGTTCGGCGCGGCCATCGGCGTCTCCTTCGCCCGCGAGGAACCCTGCCTCGTCATCACGGGGGACGGCTGTGCCCTCATGAGCGGCGCGGAGATCCAGACCGCCGTGCGATATCGCAGGAACATCATCTTCGCGATATTCGACAACTCCGCCTACGGCGCGACGCATATGAACAACCGGCAGAACCTCGCCGAGCTGAGCGTGCTACCGGACCACGACTGGGTGAAGTTCGCCGAGTCCCTCGGGGCGGAGGGATTCCGGGTGACGACGCTCGAAGAGCTGGACACCGTCGTACAGAAGATCAAGGGCAACGGCGGTGTTCAGGTACTGCACATAGCCGTCGACCGCGACGCCGCCACTCCAGCGCGGTCGTACCAGGAGAACCTGAAGTCCTTCGCGCGGTCGAAGAGTGAAAGCCATGCATGACTCGGCGGGGCCGGCCCGGCCCGGCGCCGAGGTGCGCACCACAGAAATAACACAGAGGTAGGCGGCAGAGATGTCTGGTGCGAAGTTTACGAGCAACGAAGTGCGCGTACTTTGCTTCGCTTTTTTCAGTGTTGTCATCGGTCTGATGGCAGTAGATTTTTTCAACCCGTCTCTCCCGACCATCCAGAAGGACCTGGACGTCGGGCAGGGCACCATGAAGAACCTCATCGTGTTCTACATGATCGTGCTCGGTCTGGCCCAGTTCTTCTACGGGAGTCTCTCCGACGCCAAGGGCCGCAAGATAGCCCTGACGTCGGGACTCGGCGTCGCCGCAGTGGGTCTGCTCCTGGGCTATCTGGCCCAGAACATCATCGTGCTGGACATCTCCCGCGTGCTGACCGCGCTCGGTACGGCATCGTGCACCGTGATTTCCCGAGCATTGATCGTGGACACCTTGCAGGAGCCCGGAAAGCTGCGCAAGGCGTTCTCCTACTTCTCGATGGCGAGCCAGCTCTCGCCGTCGCTCGCCCCGCTGATCGGCAGCTTCATCGGGGTGCACTTCGGCTGGCACGTGCAGTTCCTGCTGTTCGCGCTGGCCGTGATCGCCGGGCTGGTGATGATCGCCACGCTGATGCCGGAGACCCATCCGGCGCCGGCGGGCGGCCAGAAGCAGCAGGGCAAGCTGGAGGCGTACACGAGCGTCCTCAAGAACGTCAACTTCACGTCGTACAGCATCGCTTCGGCGCTGATCTTCTCCTTCACCATCGCGTTCTACGCCACGGCGCCCTTCGCGTTCGACGCGCTGGGGGTCAGCCCGCTGGGCAACAGCCTCTTCTACATCCTGTATTCGGCGTCGATCATCTGCGGGTCCTTCTTCAACAGTTGGATCAAGTGGACGCCGAGGGACACATATCTGCGGGGCCTCATCGCCTACTTGGTGATATTCGTGGTCTCGGCCTTCGCGGACCTCGACAGCAGTCTGTGGAAGATCGGCGTGTTCTCGGTCGCGCTGGGTTTCACCTGCGGTGTGGTGGCTCCGCTGACGCTGACCCTGAGCATGACCATGGTGGAGAAGTCGCGCGGCGCGGCCAGCGCGCTCCAGGGCGCCATCAAGATGTTCTTCACCGGGGTGCTGCTGCTGGTCTTCGACACCGTGCTCATCACCGGTTTCACCACCATTGTGCTGATCTTCCTCGGGTTCGCGGCCGTACTGCTGGCCCTGCACGTCTTCACCACGGCCGCGAATCGAAAGGAGAAGGTCAGTGCGTAACGTGCCTTACAGGAAGGCCCTGGTCCTGGGCGGTACCTCGGGTATCGGCCTGGGAATCGCCCGGAGTCTCGCCGCGCGGGGCGTCGAGGTGACCGTCGCGGGCCGCGACGCGGAACGGGCCGAGAAGACGGCGGCGGACCTTCCGGCTCCGGCCGGCTCCCCCGCCGCCTCGGGAATCGGCCTCGACCTTTCCGAGCCGGAGGGCGTCGCGGATTCCCTGGGCCGGTATGGCGAGCGATTCGACATCGCCGTGCTCAACGGTCCGGGATACCGGCCGGGCCGGGTCACCGGGGCCACCGCGGACGATTTCACACGGGCCTACAGTTCGATGTTCCTGTCTTTGCGGCAGGTGGTCGAATCGGTCGTCGGCGGAATGCGGGAGAACCAGTGGGGCCGGCTGCTGTACGTCTCGTCGAGTTCGGTCGTCGCTCCGATCGGGGAACTCGCCGTCTCCTCGGTCGTCCGCGCCGCGATGCATTCTTATCTGAAGCTGCTGGCGAACGACCTCGCGGGCGACGGGATCACCGTGAACTCCCTCGTCCCCGGCCGCATCGACACCCCTCGGGTGCGGGCGGTCGACGCGGCGCGCGCCGGCGACCGGGGGGTAGCCCCTGACGAGGTCCGGGCGAGCGCGGAGGGTGCCATCCCGGTCGGGCGGTACGGAACCCCGGCGGACATGGGCGAGTTGGCGGCCTTCTTGTGCTCGGACGGCGCGGGCTACCTGACCGGCTCGGCGTACCGCTGCGACGGAGGCATGATCGCCGCGCTGTGAGACCGAGGTTCACGCCGTGAGAAAAGCCCTGAACCTCACGCCATGAGAAAAGCGGTGAACTTCACGCCTTAAGAAAAGCCGTGAAGTTCACGCCGTGAGAAAAGCCGGAAGCTCCCCGGCGCCCGCCCCACGGGCCCGGGGAGCCTCACGGCATTCATACGCGCCCCTACGCCTCAGCCGCCCGGCGCTCCTTGCGGCCCGGCAGCAGGAGGCTGCCGATGGCCGCGCACGCGGTGAACGCGCCGGCGACGAGCAGGGCGCGCCCGTATCCGGCGGTGAGGGCGGCGGCCGCGTCGTGCGGGTGGGACCCCAGGTGCGAGGCGGTCACGTGGGACGCGATGGTGGCCAGTACGGCGAGGCCGATCGCGCCGCCCACCTGGCGCGAGGTGTTGACGAGGCCGGAGGCCAGGCCCGACTCGGCGCGGGCGGTGCCGGTGGTGGCGGCGACGGTGGCGGGCATCATCGACAGGCCCATGCCGAGCGCGCAGAGCATCAGCGGCACGAGCACGTCCGTGGCGTAGCTGCCGTGCGCGTCGATGAAGGACAGCCAGGCGAACCCGGCGGTGCTCAGGGCCATGCCGCCGATCAGCAGCGGGCGCGGTCCCGTGCGGCCGATGAGCCGGGTGGCGAGCTGCGCGCCCACGATGACCGAGAAGGAGCCCGGCAGGAAGCTGAGCCCGGCCTCGATCGCGCTGAAGCCGAGGACCTGCTGGTGGTAGAGGGAGAGCAGGAACCACATCGAGAACATGGCCGCGCCCATGAAGAGCACCACGATGTTGGAGGTGGCCAGGGTGCGGCGGCGCAGGATCGCGAGCGGCACCAGCGGGTGGGCGACCTTGGACTCGATGAGGACGAAGGCGGCGAGCAGCAGCACGGCGCCGCCGAGCGAGGCCCAGACCTCGGGGGCGCTCCAGTCGTGGCTCTCGGTCGAGATGATGCCGTAGACCAGGGCGGTGAGCCCCGCGGTGACGGAGACCGCGCCGGGTATGTCGAGGCGGCGCAGGCCGCCCCGGACGCCGGCGGCGGCCGGTACGTACGCGATGGCGGCGGCGATCAGGGCCGCGCCGAGCGGGACGTTGACGAAGAAGACCCAGCGCCAGCCCGCGTATTCGGTGAGGACGCCGCCGATGACGGCACCCGTGGCGCCGCCGGCCGCCATGACGGCGCTCCAGGCGCCCATGGCGCGGGTACGGGCCTGGGGCTCGGTGAACGTCGTCATGATCAGGGTGAGGGTGGCGGGCGCGAGGACCGCGCCGCCGACGCCTTGGACCGCGCGGGCCGCGATGAGGGCCCCGCCGCTGGTGGCGACGCCGCAGACGAGCGAGGCGAGGGTGAACACGCCGAGCCCGGTGAGCAGGGCCTTCTTCGTGCCGACGAGGTCGGCGGCGCGGCCGCCGAGGAGCAGCAGGCCGGCGAAGCCGAGGGTGTAGGCGTTGACGATCCACTGCATGCCGGCGGGGGCCAGGTGCAGGGTGTCGCGCATCGAGGGGAGGGCGACGTTCACGATCGAGACATCGAGGATGACCATGAACTGCGCCGCGCACGCGATGACGAGGATCGCCGTGGTCGGCAGCCGCTTCGGGGCGGGCGGACGGCCGGTTTCGGTACTCGCGGCGGACGAGGCGGACGCGGTTGGCATGGCGGGGCTCCAAGTGGTGCTGAGTGATACTGCTCCGGATGAAACTAGAGCAGCTCTAAAAATGTAGCACCTATATTTTTCTTTCGAGAGCGAGCTACCCTGGCCCTATGACGGAGCACACACCCACCGCCGACCCCGACGCCAAAAGCGGAGCGGGGACCGGAATCCGCCCCCGCAAGCGGGAGCGCACCCGCGGCGCCATCTACGACGCCGCCTTCCGGCTCTTCGCCGAGCAGGGCTTCGACTCCGTCACCCTCACCCGCATCGCCGCCGAGGCCGATGTCGCCCCCGCCACCGTCTTCACGCACTTCGCGTCGAAGGAGGACATCTTCTTCAGCCGCCGCCAGGAGTTCATCGCCAAGCTCCCCGGCGCCGTCGCGGATGCCCCCACCGAAGCCGAACTCCTGGCACAGCTCCGGGACTACTACATCGAGTCCTTCGAACTCGTGCTGAGCGACGACTGGATCGACAGGGGCCGCGTCTTCGCCCGCATCCTGCTGGGGAGCCCCGCGCTGCGCCGCAGCTTCCTGCCGCTGCTGGAGCAGCGCAGGCTGCTGCTGACCGAGCACCTCATCGAACGGGCCGGCGCGGCGGGCGCGGACCCCGTGCACCGGCAGGAGTTGACGATCTTCGCGGCGTTCGTCATCTCGGTGGGCACCACCGCCTTCGGCGTCCTGCACAGCGAGCTCACGGCGGGCGAGCCGGCCGACCGCGTCCGCGAGGAGGTCCACGACGTCCTCGACCGGGGCTTCGACCGGCTCACCCGCGCGTACGCCGGCACCGGACTGCTGGACCTGTGCACCAGCGCGGCCCGCGCCCGCGAAAGCGCCTCGTCCCAGCCCGCCTCCTAGCCCGCGACCCGCCAGCTCAGCGACCCCGTGAGCAGCGCCCGCAGCGCCGGGTCCCGGACCGCGTCCGTACGGTCCTCGGCGCGGGCCGTCACGGTGTGCGGGCGGCCGTCGGCGGGCACGCCGAGCGCGCCCGGCGTGCGGGTCGTCGCGCCGCGCGCGGACGCGGCCTCGCGCCCGTCGACGTACCAGCGCACGCGTGCCGACGCCGGGGCCTGGACGGTGATGGCGCTCGTACGGGCGAGTGTCCCGCTGGCCGGTGCGGCGCTGCTCAGTACGGACGCGTGGCGGTGGAAGCCCGCGATCATCGCCTCGCGGCCGGGCAGGTTGAACTGCCGGCCGAGCGTCCGCATGATCGAGTTCTGGGTCGGCCGGTAGAGCCCGTGCTGGTAGTAGCCGGCGCCCTCGTACGCGCCGACCGTCCCGCCGTCCGGCGAGGTCTGGCCGAGCCAGCGGTACCACTTCTTGCGCTGCGCGCCCATCGGGCCGGCCGTGAGCTTGCTGATGTTGGCCTGGGCGGGCTCCGGCCCGGTGTACGTGCCGGGCTGCCCGTAGTCGTACTCGTCGGCGAGCTTGCCCAGCGAGTGGCCCGTCTCGTGGACGGCGATCTGGTCGGACTGGGCGTGGTCGGAGGAGGCGGTGGCGATGCCGTCGTAGCCGACTTGGGAGCTGACGTCGTTGTAGCCCGCGCCGCCGTACTTGGTGGAGTTGGCGAGCACCACGACCAGATCGGCGGCCGGGGCCTTGGCGGCGTACGACTCGACCTTGCGGGTGTTGACGCACAGCAGCCGCTCGGTGCCGCCGCAGAAGAAGTTGGAGCCGAGCGCGGTGTCCTTGACCACGCTCTGCACCGGGTCGCCGGAGACCCCGGACTGCCGGGAGACGGCGTCGACGGCCCAGACGTTGAAGAGGTTCTTGTACGAGGCGTAGGGCTCGACGGCGGAGATCTTCGCCCACTTGGCGCGGACGTCCGCGTGGAAGTCGCCCTGCTGCGCGGCGGTGTAGCCGTCGCCGATGAAGACGACGTCGAGCTTGCTGCCCACGGGCCCGTTGCGCACGATCGAGGTGACGTCGCCGTCGGCGGCGATCGTCGACCGCTCCCCCGGGGAGAGCGGCTTCGCGGCGGGGACGGTGGTGTGCAGCGGGTGGCCGCCCGGGCCGGTGAAGTACTCGACCCGGTCGACGGGGCGCGGGCCCGGCGCCGCCGCCGGGCCGGAGCCGGGGCCGGGGCCGGGGCCGGCGGCGCTCGCAGTGGCCGTCGTGGCCGCGGCCAGTGCCGCCGTGACGGCGACGCCGGCCGCTATCGCGCCGCGAAGGGATCTGCTGGGGCCGCTGGATCTGCGTCTGCGCATGGTGTCCTCCCGAAGCCGACCGCCTGGGCGGCGGGCTGAGCCGGATTTAGGCGCGGCTCAACGTAGGGGCTCTCGGGACGGCCGACAATGTCCGGGGCGGAAGTTGCGGCGCCGGCGCGGCGGGTTACGGCCACCACCGCGCGCCGTACCGGCTCGCGGCCTGGCCACGTAAAAGGCTCACGCCTCGTCCCGTACGAGCCTCAGCAGCCGGTCCGCGACGGCGCCGCCCCCGGTCCGTACGCCGTCGTGCTCGAACTCGTCGGTGACCCAGGTGCGCAGCCCCCGGATCGCGCGGGCGGTGCGCAGCGAGTCGGCGGTGTCGACGTAGAGGTCGTCGTGGTAGATCGCGGCGGCCACCGGCACCTCGTTGCGGGCGAGCTGGGCCGGGTCGTAGAGCGGGCCCCAGCCCTCGCGCTCGGCGAGGAGTTCGGCGGTGCGGCGCAGCGGGCGCAGGGCGGGGTGGGTGCGCAGCATCCACGGGTGCACGGTCTCGCCCGTGAAGAGAAAGGGTTCGCCGGTCTCGAAATGCCGGTCGAATTGCGGGAATTCGCTCCTGACGCGTTCGGCGGCCCAGTGCGTGGCGCGTCCGTCCTGGGCATAAGTGGCCTCATGGAGCAGCGCGTAGAGCGGGTTGGCGGCGTGCGAGAGCACCGCGGCGGCCTGTTCCCCGAACGCGTCGGACAGCCGCGGCCCGGCGGCGGTCGGCACGAAGGCGGACTCCAGGAGGTAGTGCAGCCGGTGCGAGCCGTCGCCCGTGCCGAGGAGGATGCCGAGCTGCTGGAACGCCTCGGGGGTGAGGAGGGTGCCGTCGGCCAGCACCTCCTCGCGGTCCGCAAGGTGTTCGGCGATGCGGCGGGCGGCAGCCTCGTCCCGCGGGTAGCGCTCGTAGTGGGCGAGGGTCTTGCGTTCCATGCGGGGGTAGGCGGCGCGGTAGACGGTCTCGGCGTCGGCGTCGAGTCCGGGCAGCCCGCCGGTGATCAGCACCTCGGCGAGCCCTTCGGGCGCGTACGAGAGGTAGCTGACCGCGCAGAACCCGCCGAAGCTCTGGCCGAGTACGCTCCAGGGCCGGCCGCCGGTCACCTGGGCGCGGACGAGTTCGCAGTCGCGGACGATGGCGTCGGCGCGGAAGTGGGCGAGGTAGTCGGCCTGTTCCTCGGGGGTGCCGCGGAGCGGCAGGGTCTGCCGGGTGGCGGGGGTGGAGCGGCCGGTGCCGCGCTGGTCGAGGAGGAGGACGCGGTAGTCGTCGAGGACCCGGTCGAGCCAGTGGGCGCGGCCGACGGGGCGGGGCGCGGCGCTGCCGGGGCCGCCCTGGAGGAACACCAGCCAGGGCAGGTCGTCCCCGGCGCGGGAGGTGGCGACGGCCTCGCGGGCGTAGAGCTGGATCCGTTCGCCGTCCGGGGCCTTATGGTCGAGCGGCACGTCGAAGACGTGGTCGGTGAGAACGAGACCGGGCTGGCGGACAGAGGTTTTCCCGGCGGCGGCCTTCGGCATCTGTTCCATCCTCACTTCGGCGGGGCGCATGGCAGCACGGAGCACAACAGCACGTAATGGGTTCGATAACCCGACTTTCCTAAAGGCTTAACCTACCGAGTGGGGGAGCGGTGGCTCAGAAGAACGACGACGGCGACGGCGGACGGGACGACGGACCGGCCGTCGCGGGAGGGGCCGACGGACCGGCCGCCGCGGGACGGGCCGACGGACCGGCCGCCATAGGGCGCCGCGTCCTGCGGCTGCGCACCGAACGCGGCCTCACCCAGCGCCGGCTCGCCGAACCCGCCTACACCGCCGCCTACGTCTCCACCCTCGAAGCCGGAAAGGTACGGCCCTCCGAGACCGCCCTGCGCTACCTCGCCGACCGGCTCGGCGTGGGCTACGAGGAACTGGCCACCGGCCGTCCCGCGCACCTGGCGACCGAACTGCGGCTGCGGCTGACCGACGCCCGCCGGGCGCTGGCCACCGGCGCCGCCGAGGACGCCCGCGCCCTGTTCCGGCCGCTGCGCGCCGAGGCCGCCGCGCTCGCGCTCGTACCGGAGGAGGCGGCGGCCCTGCTCGGCCTCGGCGACTGCGCGCTGGAGACCGGCCACCTCACCGACGCCCGCGACCACTTCGCCGACGCCGAGCGGCTGCTCGCCGACGAACCCCTCCCCCGGCGCGCGCCCGCGATCCGCGGCCGAGCCACCGCGCACCTCCTGGCGGGCGAACTGCGGTACGCCTGCTACCTGCTGGAGACCGCGATCGACGAGCTGAACGCCGGCGGGCTGCACGACCCGGACGCCCTGCTGCTCCTCTACACCGCCTCGATCGCCCCCTACATGGACATGGGCGCGCACGCCCGCGCGGCCCACGCCGCCGAACTCGCCCTCGCCCTCGCCCCGCGCGTCCGCGACCCGGCGCTGGTCGCCGGGATGCACCGCGGGGTGGCCCGTACGCTGCTCGCCGAGGGGCGCACGGCGGAGGCCGACGCCTCCCTGGCCAAGGCGCGGGAGCTGTACCAGCAGTTGCAGATCCGCACGGACCTCGCGCACTGCCACTGGATGCTGGGGTACGTGCACGCGCAGGACGGCGACCTGGAGCGCGCCGAACGCGAACTGCGCACCGCGCGCTCGATGCTGGCCTCCAAGCGGGCGGCGCTGTTCGTGGTGCAGGTCGAGGTGGAGCTGGCCGACGTGCTGCGGCGGCGCGGGCGGCCGGGCGCGGCGGAGGCGCTGCTGCTGCCGCTCCTGGAGGTGGCGGAGCTGAACGCCGACCGGGGCGCGGTGCACGCGGGCGGCGCGCACCGGCTGCTCGGCCTCATCGCCGAGGACCGCGGGGACACGGAGCGCGCCGAGGAGCACTACTGCGCGGCGCTCTCGCTGCTGGAACGGACCGGCGCGGCGGGCGACCTGGCGGACCTGTGCCGGCTGCTGGGCGATCTGCTGCGCCGTACGGGGCGGGTGGAGGCGGCCCTGGACGCGTACCGCACGGGGCTGGGGCACCGGGCGGCCCCCGGCACGACGACGCTGGGCCCGGCGCCGGCGGAGCCGCCGGTATAGGGCCGGCGGTCACCGGTGCGTACGGCGCGGAGCAGGCTGAATCGCCGGTGCGGGGCCGCGCGGTCAGCGGCGCGTACGGTACGCAGCCGACGGGGCCGCCGATGCGGGGCCGCGCGGTCAGCGGTGCGTACGGTACGGCTCCAGCAGCGCGTCCCAGCCGCGCCGCAGGTCCTGGTACTCGCCCTCGCACAGCTCCGCGCGCTCCTTGGTGAGCGTCTCGCCGTCGACGAGCTTCTTGTGGCGGGCCGGGGCGGAGCCGTAGACGTAGCAGCGGTAGTTGGCGGCGCGTACGGCGTCCGGGGAGTGCTCGTCGGAGAAGTCGATGTCCTCGGGGGAGGTGTCGCGGGCGTAGAGGGAGTAGCTCTCGGCGGCGTCCAGGACCGCCGCGACGCCGGCCGGGCCCCGCGGGATGAGGCTGTACGCGGCGAACTGGTCGGCGACGTCCTCCTCGCGGCCCGTGACCGGCAGCCGGAGCTTGTCCTTCAGGGCGTGTGCGATCTCGTGGTAAAGGGTCTCCGTGAGCACTCCGTCGGTCTTGGCGTCGACGGCGCGGCGGCCGTTCGCGTCGTCGGCGCCGCCGCTGTGCGCCTCCGCGAACATGCCGTGGAGCTCGGTGACGGTGCCGTAGCAGATGACGATGTGGCCGGTCTCGGCGTCGTACACGTCCTGTTCGGAGTCGCCGCAGGACTTGGCCACGATCTTGATGTCCGAGGGCAGCCGCACGCGTTCGCCGGCGGCCCGCGCGACGCGCTCCGCGATGCGGCGCTCCATGAGGAAGGCCCGCCCCTTGGCGCCGTCGCCCTTCGCGGGCTCGTACGAGACGGACAGGCCGCCGCTTGTGGGGGACGCGGCGGCCTGCGACTCGTCGCCGACGCATGCCGCGGTGGCCCCGGCGCAGACGCCCACGACCGCCAGGGCCGCCATGGCGCGCCCGAGAGCGCGACGGCGCCGCCGGCCGGCCGGCCCGGAGCGGCCTCCGGCATGGTGCAGCATGGACAGCACTCTGCCGGAGGGTTCCCTGGTACGGAATCCGCCGCGGGTCTTGGATCACCCCCGCCGATGGGCGGGGGTGCGCCGGGCCGCTGCGCGGGGCGTGTCGAGGCCGGTGCCGGGCCGCTGCGCGGGGCGCGCCGGGGCCGGTGCCGCCGCGTGGGCGGGTGCGGCGGGCTTGACGGCAGGCCGATACATACGACATATACGACACGTACGACAGAAGGAACGGGCCACCGAGAGCGACGCGGGGCACGCCACGGGGCGGGGCAGAGAAGAGGTAACGGGCGGTGATCCGGGTAGCGGTGGTGGACGACGAACAGCTCGTCCGGTCCGGGCTGCGGATGATCCTGGGCACGGCCCCGGACATCGAGGTGGTCGCGGAGTGCGGCGGCGGCGCGGCCGTGGACACCGTGCTGGGCCACGCGCCCGACGTCGTCCTCCTCGACATACGGATGCCGGACGTGGACGGCCTCACCGTGCTGCGCCGGCTCCGCGCGGCACAGCGGCCGCCGGTCGTGGCGATGCTCACCACCTTCGACGCCGACGAATACCTCGCGGCGGCGCTGCGCGCCGGAGCCGCCGGCTTCCTCCTCAAGGACACCGACCCGGAACAGCTCGTACGGTCCGTACGGACCCTCGCCGCGGGCGGCAGCGTCCTGGACCCCGGCGTCACCCCCGCCGTCATCGGCGGCTACCTGGCGGCGGGCGCGGAGACCCGCGCCGCCGATGCCGTCCGCCGGCTCACCCCGCGCGAGCGCGAAGTCCTCGCCCACGTCGGCGCGGGCCTGCCCAACGCCCGCATCGCCGACCGCATGAGCCTCGCCCCCAGCACCGTCAAGGACCACGTACGCGCCGTCCTCGGCAAACTCGGTGGCCTCAACCGCGTCCAGGCCGCCATCCTCGCCGACCGCGCCGGCCTCGTCCCCGCCGAACCCCCGCCCCACGGCCGCGGAACGACCACGCCGCCGGCGTGACCACCCACACCACACAAGCCGCCACCACGGCCGCACGCACAGGGCGGGGACGAGAGTGATACGTACGGACACCACCCCGGCTGTACGGGCGATCCCCGGGGCCCGGCCCGGTCGGGAGGGCCCGGGGGCGCCGGCGATACGGCGGTCGGCGCGAGCGCACGCGGGGGCGCGAGCGGTGCGGGAGGGCGCCGCGCGGGCCGCCGCAGCGGTACGTGCCGCACTCGCCGAGGCCCTGGTCGCGCGGGCGGTCCCGGGAAGTCCCGCGGTGCGGGCCGCGCGAGCGCACGCGGGGGCGCGAGCCGTCGCTGTCCCTGCCGGGTCGGCGGACGCCGGGGCCCCGAGACCGCGAGCGACCGCCGCGGTCCGGGCAGTACGGACGGACGCGACGGCACGCGCCATACTCCCGGCGGGGCGACGGGCCGCCGGGGCAGCGAGGCCGGCGGCGCGAGCCGTACGGGCGGGGGCGGCGCCCGAAGTCTTCAGCTCGTCCATCCCGAGGCGACGCGCGTGGTGAAGGAGAGCCGCCGCGGGCGGGGCGGGCGGTGGGCGGGCCGCATGGCCGTCGTGGTGCCGGGGCTGCTCGGGGGCGCCGATGCCGTGCTCGTCAACGGGGTGGCCCCCGGCCTGGAGCTCGCGGTGTCGCTCGTGGCGGCGGTGGTGCTGCTGTGGCGGCGGCGGTTTCCGGTGGCGGTGTTCGCGGCGACGCTGCCGGGGATCTACATCGGGTACATCTGGTTCGCGCCGATGATCGCCCTCTACACCGTGGCCGCCCGCCGTACCGACCGGCGGCTGCTGGCCGCCGCCGGGGCGCTGCTGGCGCTCGCGCACTTCGTGCCGTACCCGCTCTCCGAACCGGCCTGGGACGGGCCCCGCGAGGCGGCCCTCTCGGCGGTGGACGCGTGCGTCACCGCCGCCGCGCCCGTCGCCCTCGGCCTCCTCACCCGCACCCGCCGCGAGCTCGCCGCCCGACTCGCCGAGCTGACCCGCAGCCGCGCCCGCGAGGACCGGCTGCTGGCGGACCGGGCGGTGGCCACCGAGCGCGCCCGCCTCGCCCGCGAGATGCACGATGTCGTCGCCCACCAGGTGAGCCTCATCAGCCTCCAGGCCGGCGCCGTGCAGATCAGCACGGCGGACCCGGCGGCGCGGGACGGCGCCCGTACGATCCGCGAGCTGTGCGTACGGACCCTGGACGAGCTGCGCCACCTGGTCGGCATCCTGCGCGCGGCCGGCGGCGACGCCGAGGAACCGGCCCCCCGGCCGCGCCTCGCCGACCTGCCGCGGCTGATCGGGGTCAGCGGGCTCGACGTGGCGTACGAGGAGGCGACGAACGCCGTGGTGCGGCCCGGCCGCTACCCCGAGGCGGTGGAACGGGCGGCCTTCCGCACGGTGCAGGAGGCGCTGACGAACGTGCGCAAGCACGCTCCGGGCGCTCGCGTACGCGTCCGGGTCGCCGAGCCGGACGGGGCGCGGCTGCTGGTCGAGGTCCGCAACGGCCCCCCGGACACGGCGGCCCCCGCCCCGTGGCTGCCGGGCGGCGGCCACGGCCTGATGGGGCTGCGCGAACGCGCCCAGAGCCTCGGCGGAACCTTCGAGGCGCGTACGACGGACGAGGGCGGCTTCGTCGTACGGGCGGAGTTCCCGGGCTCCGCGGGCGCCGCTTCGACGGGGGCGCCGGGAGCGGCGGGGGCCGCGGAGCGCCCGGGAGCGGCGGGGGCGGCGGAGCGCCCGGGCCCGTAGCGCGCGAGCCGGGCCCCGGTCCGTAACGCGCGAATCGGCGCCCGGTCCGTAGCGCGCGAATCGGCGCCCGCCGCAGGCGAACGGCCCGCCGCGGGCGGACGGCTCGGCTACGCCGAGAGCGGGTTCGCGGCCTCGTCCGTGGCGCTGGCCAGGTCGGGGTAGACCTCGAAGAGGCGGCGGACGCCCAGCGCGGAGAGCACGCGGTTGACGTGGGAGCCGTCGACGGCTCCCTGGGCGGGCAGGATGAGGCGCAGCCGCCCCTGGCAGGAGCGCATCAGGCGGCGGGCGGCGATGAGCACGCCGACGCCGCTGGAGTCGCAGAAGCGGACCTCTCCGAGGTCGAGCACCAGGCTGCGGCGGCCCTCGGCGACCGCGTCGTGGACGTGCTGGCGCACGGCCGGCGACGTCACCAGGTCCATCTCGCCGGAGACTTGCAGCACGGCCCAGTGGCCCTGTTCGCCCTCCATCACTTTCAACGTCACGCGCTCGAAGCCCCTTCGCTCGGTCGCCCTGTCGCTCGCTGTCCGGCGGCTGTCCGGAACGGGCCCTTCCACGACTGCGGCTGCCCGGCCGCTTCCTTATGAAACACCGCGCGGAGTAAAGGGCTCGTGACGAGCCTATGCCCACCTTGGGGGCAGAAACCCCAAAGATCCGGTCACACCCGCATAACTCATCGGCCTATTCAGGCAGGAACGATCCCGGTCGATCAGCGACAACCCACCCAAAGTGACCGGACTTATACCATCCGCAGCCGCCCAGGCGCGTACTTTGCCGCAAATCGACGCGCGTCATCGCCGGCTCGCACTACATTCGAAGAGTATGTGAGCGTGCGCACAAACTGCCCGCGAGCTGCCGGGACGGCGGAACGGCTGCCGCGAGACCGCCCCGTACCCATGGGTAGCGCGGCGCGGGACGGGTAGCCAGAGGTGAACGGATGGGGGCCGCATGACGAATGACGCACCACCCCGCTGGGACCGCATGATGCAGCAGCGGCTCGCGCGGGGCGAGGCGGCCGCGCTCGGGGAGCTCTACGACCGCTTCGCCTCGCTCGTGCACAGCCTCGCCCACCGAGTGCTCGACGACGACGCGGCCGCCGACCGCATCACCCGCGAGGTCTTCGGCTACGTCTGGGAGAATCCGGACGCGTACGACCCGAAGCAGGGCTCCCTGCGCTCCTGGATCGCCAAGATCACCCACCGGCACTCCGTGCGGCGGCTGCGCCAGGACGAGACGCGCGGCGAGGGCACCCCCGAGGAGATCGAGGAGAAGGTCCGCGAGGCGTCCGCCGCCGCCCGCGCCGACTACATCGTCACCTCCATGCCCGCCCCGCTGCGCGCCGCCCTCGAACTCGCCTACTTCCGCCGCCTCGACTACCGCCAGGCCGCCGCCGACCTCGGCGTCACGGAGGACGAGGCCCGCCGCCGGCTCCGCCTGGGCCTGCAACTGCTCTCCACCGCCCACCACTCCTCCCGCTCCACCCCGCCGCCCGGCTACGGGAGGGCGCTGTGAACGAGCGGTGCGGACCCGGCCCGTGGGAGCCCGACGACGGCCCCTGGGACCACGACCAGGGCGGTACGGGGCCGGGGGCGCGCGACAGCCGGAGCGACGGCCGGGACGGCGGCACGCCCGGCGACGGCACGCGCGCCTCCCCCGGCCCCGCCCAGCCGCCGCGCATACCGACGCCGCGCGCCGCCCCCGAGGACGGCGACCGCTGGCCGTACCCCACGCAGCCCTCCGCCCCGGCCCCGGACACCATGCGGCCCCAGCAGGCACAGGAACCACACGCACAGAAACCGCCGCCCCAGGAACCGCCGTCGGCGGACCCGCGCGCCGAGGCCCCCGCCCCCTCCGGCCCCCGGTCGCACAAGGTGCTCACGTCGCTGCTCGGGGCGTGGGCCCTGAGCGCCTGCTCCGCCGAGGAGACCCTGGAGGTCGAGGCGCACCTCACCGAGTGCGCGGCCTGCGCGGAGGAGGCCGTGCGGCTGCGCGACGCGGTGGGCCTGCTGCACCCCGAGGAGAATCTCGACCTCGATCCGATGCTCCGCTCCCGCGTGCTCGAAGGGTGCCTCGGCCGCCGCCCGGCCCGTATTCCGGTGCCCGACTGGGCCGCCCCGTACGACGCCGAGGCGGCCCGGCTCGACGCGCTGCTGCGGGACATGGGCGAGGCGGAGTGGCGGGCGCCGGTGAGCCTGCGGTGGTTCGAGGGGCGCGGGGCGGCGCGCCGCGACACCACGGTCGCCGGGGTCATCGGCCACTTGATGACCGTCGACGGGCTCGTCGCCGCCTCGCTGGGCCTCGCCGACCCGCTGCCGGGCGGCGAGGAGGGCTCCCCCACGGCCCGTACGGAGGCGTACTGGGCGGCGGAGCCGGCGGTCGCCGCCGGGGAGCCGGGGCCGGCGGCGGAGCTGCGCACGGCCTGGCGCGACCAGGGGCACTCGCTGTTACGGACGGTGTCGTTCGCCGGGCGCGGTGCCGCCGGGCTCGACGTGTCGTACGGGCGGTTCACGCTGCCGCTGCGCGACTCGTTCCTCGACCGCGCCTTCGAGTGCTGGGTGCACGCCGGGGACATCGCCGACGCCGTCGACTATCCGTACGACCCGCCGTCCTCCGCCCACCTCAACCGCATGATCGACCTCGCGGCCCGGCTGCTGCCCGGCGCGCTGGCCCAGCGCCGCCGTGCGGGCCTGGCGTCCCCCGCCCGCGGCCCGGTCCTGGTGGGCGCGCCCGGCCGTACGCTCCATCTGGAGATCGAGGGCAGCGGCGGCGGCGACTGGTACATCGCGCTGGACTCCCCCGCCGCCCTCGGCACGCCCGCCGAGTCGGTGGCCCACGTCGCCCTGGACGGCGTCGAGTTCTGCCGGCTGGCGGCGGGCCACATCGCGCCGGAGGAGGCCGCGGCGGGCCAGGACGGCGACCGCGAGGCGATCCGGGACGTGCTCTTCGCCGCGGCGTCGCTCTCCCGTCTCTAGGGCGCCCCCGGAGCTACGCGAAGACGACCGTGCGCCGGCCGTTGAGCAGCACGCGGTGCTCGCTGTGCCACTTCACGGCGCGCGCCAGCGCCTGGCACTCCACGTCGCGGCCGATCGCCACGAGCTGGTCCGGGGTCACGTCGTGGCCGACGCGCTCCACCTCCTGCTCGATGATCGGGCCCTCGTCCAGGTCGGCCGTCACGTAGTGGGCGGTCGCGCCGATGAGCTTCACGCCGCGGGCGTGCGCCTGGTGGTAGGGCTTGGCGCCCTTGAAGCTCGGCAGGAAGGAGTGGTGGATGTTGATGATGCGGCCCGACAGCGCCTTGCAGAGGTCGTCGGAGAGCACCTGCATATAGCGGGCGAGCACCACGAGCTCGACGTTCTCGGCGCGGACCAGCTCCAGCAGCTCGGCCTCGGCGGCGGCCTTGGTGTCCTTGGTCACCGGGATGTGGTGGAAGGGGATGCCGTACGAGCGGGTCAGCTCCGCGAACTCCGTGTGGTTGGAGACGACGGCCGCGATCTCGACGGGCAGCGCGCCGATCCGGGAGCGGAAGAGCAGGTCGTTGAGGCAGTGGCCGAACTTGGAGACCATCAGGACGACGCGCATCCGCGCGTCGGCCCGGTGGAGCTGCCAGTCCATCTGGAAGGAGTCGCCGACGGCCGCGAAGCTGGCGCGCAGCTTCTCCAGCGTCACGGGCTGCTCGGCGCTGAAGTGCACCCGCATGAAGAAGAGCCCGGTGTCGTGGTCGCCGAACTGCTGGCTGTCCTCGATGTTGCAGCCGGTCATGAACAGATAGCTGGAGACGGCGTGCACGATGCCCTGCTTGTCGGGGCAGGACAGCGTCAGGACGTACTGCTCGGGGGCGACGGGCTGCGAATCACTCATAGCCCAATAGCGTCGCATACCCGGCGGGGCCGCCGGGCCGCTCGCAGCACGGCGGCGGCACCGAGCGTCGAGGATCACACCAGCGCCGTCCGACGCCCGGACCACGCCGGCCCTGCCGCGTCCCCGAGCCGCGCCGAACGTCACACCACGCGCGTCACGATCGCCAGGACGTCCAGCGAGCGCGGCGGCGCGTCCGGGTCGTCCCCGTCGTTGACCGCGAGCCGCACGTGCGCCTCCCGCGCCGCCTGTACGGCCTCCGGCCACGCCTCGTGCTCCAGGTAGGCGGAGACGGGGGCGTCGGCGCCGATCTGGTGCATGATCCGCAGGACGCGCAGCACGGCGGCGTCGACGAGGGCGGCCTCGGTCGGGTCGCGGAAGATCGTTCCGACGTATTTCTCGGCGGACCAGTTGTCCAGCCAGGTGTCCTCGACCAGCCGGTACACGGCGTCGGTCACGTCTCCGTAGCCCTCCAGGGCGGGGAGCCAGCACTCCCGCTGGAAGACCGGGTCGGCGAGCATGTGCAGCGCCGAGCGCACGTTCGCGCGCCAGCGCCACCACGGCATGTCATTGAGCGGCATGCCGCCCATGGTGGTCGAGCGACGGCCGCGACGGGAAGACTTCTCCGAACCTTGCACGGTAATCGATCGTACGTTCTCCGCCCCGGGCGTCAGAGCTGGGTGTACTGGTGCGGCGTCAGGCCGTACTTCGTCGCGATCGCGTTCCACAACGTGGCGGCCTGCTGCTTCGCCCCCGTGGCGTCCCCGCTCGCCTTGTTGGCGCGGCCCAGCTCGGGGGTGGTGCGCGCCTTGCCCTTGGGGCAGCCGTGCTTGTCGCCCACCTTGCCCGCCCAGGCCGCGTAGTGGTTGTCGGCCGCCGCCGAGGACTGCCACGCCTTCTTCAACTGGGCCTTGAGGGCCGCCTGTCCGGGCAGCTTGTCGAGCGGCATCCGGTCCAGCCGCTCGACGAGGGCGTTGCGCTGGCCCGCCGCGCCGTGCAGGTCGGCGGCGGCCTTGTCGAGGTTCTTGCAGGACTTGATGGACTCCACCGAGTTGATCACGGCGTCGCGGCTGCTGTTGCTGTCCTTGAGCAGCGCGTCCAGCGCCTTGGCCTGGGGCAGCGCCGGGTCGTCGGACTTGTCGCCGTCCCCGGCCTTGCCGTCGGCGCCCGGGGCCGGGTTCTGCCCCGCCTGGTCGCTGCTCTTCTTGCCGCTGTCCTTGCCGTCGTCGCCGCCGCTGAGCAGCGCGCCCGCGCCGAGGCCCGCGACGGCGCAGCACGCGACGACGATGCCGATCGCGGCGAGCGGGGTGATCCGGCGGCGGCGCCCGCCGCCCTCGGGCCGCCCCTGCGGCTCGTACGCGGCCTGGCCGGTCTGGCCGAACCGGCCGGGTCCGCCCGGTCCCGGAGCGCCGGGCCCTTGGCCGTACGGGCCGGGGCCGCCGCCGGGCCCCGGGGCGCCGGGCCCCTGGCCGTACGGAGCCTGTCCGTACGGGGCCGGGGCCGGGGCCGCCGGCGGGGGCGGGGCGCCGTCGGAGCGGAAGAGGCCGTCGAACTCGGCGGGCGGCTGGCGCTCGCCCGCCCCGCCGGGCCGCGCGGGCTCCCCGCCGCCGACGGGCGGGATCAACTCCGTGGCCGCGGAGCCGAATCCGTCGCCCGGCCGCGGGGCGCCGCCCTGCGGGGGCAGGAGTCGCGTGGAGTCCGCGGCGGGGTCCGGGGCGCCGTGGCCGAAGGCCGGGGGCAGCGGTCCGCCGCCGTGCGCGGGCCGTTCGGGCGGCAGGGAGCCGCCGCCGACGGGCGGGATGAGCTGCGTGGGGTCGGACGCCCCCGCCGAGAGCGGCGGCATCGCGCCGGGCGCGGCGCCCGCGACGGGCGGGATGAGCTGCGTCGCCTCGGACTCCCCGGCCGGCTGCGGGGGCAGCATCTGGGTCGCGTCGGCCGGTCCGGACGCCGGGTAGCCGGCGTGCTGCGGCGGCTGGTGCCCGTATCCGCCGGGCGCGGCCTCGCCGGCCTGCGGCGGCAGCGGTTCGGAGGGCGCGGCGCGCCTGCGCCGCCCGCCGCCGCCCTGGGGCGGCTGCCCCTGCGGCGGGTAGCCGGGCTGGGGCGGCGAGTCGTAGCCGGTGGGGGCGAGTTCGCCGGCCTGCGGGGGGAGCGGTGCGCTGTGCGCGGGCGGCTGCGCGGGGTACGCCCCGTGGGGCTCGTACGGGGGCGGCATGCCGCCGGGCCCCTCGCCGTGGCCGGGCGCGGGGTAGCCGCCGGGCTGTCCGACGCCGTACGCGTCGGGGGCCGGAGCGCCGTACGGGCCGGGGTCGGGCGCGCTGTGGGCGCCGCCCGCGCGGTGCGCGCCCTGGCCGGGCTCGGGCGGCCCGCCCGGGTATCCGGCCCGGCCGGGCGCGGCTTGGGCGTCCGGGCCCCAGGGGTCGCCCCAGGGCCGTCCGGTGGGCGGTGCGGACCGCAGTTCGGCGGGGTCGAAGGGTTCGCCGTCGGCGGGCAGCACGATGCCCTCGTACGCGGGCCGCGTGGGCTGAGCCTCCGGTCGCCGCGGCTCGTTTCCCTGTCCGCTCTGCGTCACCGGGGCTCCTCAACCTGTGCGGGACTTACGGAATCATCGGCTCACGCTACCGGGTGACGATAACGCTCGACCATTGACCTCGTAACGGTCTCGTCCCCGTCGACCGCCTGCCCGAGCGGCCGCGGAGACCCGCGCCGTACGGCCCCGAACAGCCCCGTACGGCCCGCGCCGACCGGCCCCGGACGGGCCTACGCCGCCTGCACCTCCAGCCGGGCGCCGAACTCCCGTACAACGGATTCATCACGGTACGGCTCCAGCCGCTGCTGGAAATCGTCCAGGTACTCCGCGCCGCGGTTGGACCGCAGATTGCCGAGGAGTTCCACCGCGCGGGTGCCCGCGTGGCACGCCTCTTCGATCTCGCGCTGCTGCACATGCGCGGTGGCCAGCAGCAGCAGCCCTATGGCACGGCGGCGCACCCGCCCCTCCGGATGCCCGGCCAGGGCCTCCTCCGCGCGCCGCTTGGCCGGCTCGGACTGGCCGAGGTCGCGGTGGCAGTGGGCGAGTTCGTCCGCCAGGTACGCCTGGTCGAAGTGGCGGATCCAGACCGGGTCGTCGCCCGACTCGCCCTGGTTCTCCGCCCGTTCCAGCGCGGTCAGCGCCCGGCCCGCGACGGCCTGGCAGGCGCGGGAGTCGCCGAGCAGCGCGTGCCCGCGCGCCTCGGCCGCCAGGAACATCGCCTCCGCGCGGGGCGTCGCATGGCCCCGTGTGCCCTCCTGGGCCGCGCGCGCGAGCTGGGCGATCTCCCGCGGGTTGCCGAGCGAGGCGGCCAAGTGGCTCATGCTGGCGGCCAGTACGTAGCCGCCGTAGCCGCGGTCGTCCGCGGCCTGGGACAGGCGCAGCGCCTGGATGTAGTAGCGCTGGGCGAGGCCGGGCTGCCCGGTGTCGACCGCCATGTACCCGGCCAGCTCCGTCAACCGGGCGACGGCGGAGAAGAGTTCGCGCCCCACCGATTCCCGGTACGAGCCGCCGAGCAGCCCGGAGACGACGCTGTTGAGGTAGTGGACGACCACCGGCCGCACATGCCCGCTGCCGTAGCGGTGGTCCAGCTCCACGAGGGCGTCCGTAGTGGCCCGTACGGCCTGCACGTCGGCCGTTCCGACGCGCGCCCCGACCGACCGGGCGACCTGGCTGTCCGCGCCGGTGATCAGCCAGTCGCGGCTGGGCTCCACAAGCGCGGAGGCGGCGACGGACGAGCCGCTGAGGAAGTCGCGCCGCCCCACGTCGCTGCGCCACAGCTCGCAGACCTGCTCGATGGCGCCGACGACGGTCGGCGAGAACTGGAGGCCGACGCCGGAGGCGAGGTTCTTGCCGTTGGCCATGCCGATCTCGTCGATGGTGACCGTGCGGCCCAGCTTGCGGCCCAGCGCCTCGGCGATGATCGCGGGGGCCCGGCCGCGCGGCTGCTGGCCGCGGAGCCAGCGGGCCACGGAGGTCTTGTCGTACCGCAGATCGAGGCCGTGTTCGGCGCCGCACATGTTGACGCGGCGGGCCAGGCCCGCGTTGGAGCAGCCGGCTTCCTGGATGAGCGCCTGCAGCCGTTCGTTCGGCTGTCGCGCCACGAGTGGCCGTGCGGCCATGGTGTGTACCCCCTGTGACTGCCGTGCGTCCCCGGTGGACGCCGCGCACCTGTGAAGTCCGTATGGCGAGATCACTGCCCCGAAGATGTCCGGAGAATGCGGGACTTGCCCGTAATGACCGCGCTTGGTGATCCGGGGTGAAACCCGCGATCGATGTCGGTATCCGATTGCCGTATCCGATATCCGTATCCGATGCCCGCAGCCGTCGCCCCACGGTCGTGTCCGATGACCGTGGCCGACGGCCGGGCCCGGCGGTCGGGCCCGTGCCGATGGCTGTGCGGTGGTGGATCCGATGGCCGTGCGGACGAACGTCTCGCAGGTGGCTACCCCGCCGCGGCCGCCCGGCCCCGTCTGCGCCCCCGGCCATGCACCCGTGCGCCCCACGTGCCGTAACGATGCACCTCCCCCGCGCCCCGTACGGGCCGTAACCCCTGGTGAGAAGGGGAGTTGTGATGAACGTGGAAAAGACCATCGGAGTAACGGCCCCGCACACCCCGGCGCACCGCGGCGAACAGCCGCTCGACTCCGCGGTGCGGTACACGGAAGAACGGCACTGGGACGTCTTCGCGGGCACCTGGCTGGAGGCGGCCGACGGACGCGAGAACTGCTCCTGCCGCGACCTGGACTGCCCCGCTCCGGGGGCGCACCCGGCCCGCCCCGACTGGGCCGCGCAGACCACCGGCAGCGCGGTCGGCGCCCGCCGGCTGTGGGCCGAGCGGCCCACCGCCTCCGTGCTGCTGCCGACCGGCCGCACCTTCGACGCCCTCGACGTATCGGAGTCCGCCGGGTGCCTGGCGCTGGCCCGGATGGAGCGGATGGACGTCGGGCTGGGCCCGGTCGCCTGCACGCCCGGCCGCCGGATGCTGTTCCTCGTCCTGCCGGGCGGCGCCCCGAAGGTCCCCGACCTGGTACGGCAACTGGGCTGGTCGCCCGCGGCGCTGGACCTCGTGGCGCGCGGCGAGGGCGACTACGTGGCGGCGCCGCCGACCCGCGTCGGCTCGCGCGGCTCGGTGCAGTGGGCCCGCCAGCCCACCGCCGCCAACCGCTGGCTGCCGGACACCGAGGAGCTGATCAGCGCCCTCGCCTACGCCTGCGGGCGCGAGGCCGCCGCGGCGCGCGGCCGCTGAGCCCCGTGTCCCCGGCCGCGTGCGCGCGGTGACGCGCTGTGCTCCTTCCGCCTAGGGTTGGTCCCTAGGGGGCGGGCTCGCCCCTGCGATCAGTCAACGGGGAACGAGGGGACAGCACAGTGGTTCAGGACGCGGCGGCCGGCGGGGGCAGGACCGATACGGCCACGGCCGACGGGGGCAGGACCGGTACGGGCTCGGGGGCGGCGGTCGGCCCGGCCGCCGTACGGATCAGCGGCCTGTGGAAGAAGTTCGGGGAACAGGTCGCCGTCGCGGGCATCGACCTGGAACTGCCCGCCGGGCAGTTCATCGGGCTCGTCGGCCCCAATGGCGCCGGCAAGACCACCACCCTCTCCATGGTCACCGGGCTGCTCCGGCCCGACTCCGGCCAGGTCGAGATCGGCGGCCACGACGTGTGGCGGGACCCGGTGGCGGTCAAGTCCCGGATCGGCGTGCTGCCGGAGGGGCTGCGCCTCTTCGAACGGCTCTCCGGCCGCGAACTCCTCGCCTACACCGGCCGGCTGCGCGGCCTCCCCGGCGACGAGGTCGACGCGCGCGCCACCCAGCTCCTGGACGTACTCGACCTCGCCGGCGCCCAGCACAAGCTCGTCGTCGACTACTCGACCGGCATGCGCAAGAAGATCGGGCTCGCCTGCGCCCTGCTGCACAACCCCGAGGTCCTCTTCCTCGACGAGCCCTTCGAGGGCGTCGACCCGGTCTCCGCGCAGACCATCCGCGGCGTGCTGGAGCGCTACACCGGCTCCGGCGCCACCGTCGTCTTCTCCAGCCACGTCATGGAGCTGGTGGAGTCGCTCTGCTCGTGGGTCGCGGTCATGGCCGCGGGCCGCATCCGCGCCCAGGGCCCCACGGCCGAGGTGCGGGGCGACGCGGACAGCCTGCAGAACGCGTTCCTGGAACTCGTCGGCGCGAACCGGCGGCTGGCCGGCTCGCAGAACCTGGACTGGCTGGGCGGCGGCAACCGATGAGCGCAGCGCCCACCATGCCAACCGCCCCCGCCCGCCCCGCCCCGGCCACCGCCGGCGCCCCGCCCCTGACCCCCGTCTTCGTACGGCTGAAGCTGTCGCTGCTCCGCAACGGGCTGCGCCAGTCCTCCGGCCGCACCGCCGTCTACGTCGTCTCGCTCGTCCTCACGCTGCTCTTCGCGGCCCTGGTCGTCCTGGGCCTCGTCGCGCTGCGCGGCAACGACCACGCGGCGGCCCTCGTCGTCCTGCTCGTGACGCTCGTCGCGCTGGGCTGGGCGGCGATGCCGCTGTTCTTCCCGTCCGGCGACGAGACGCTCGACCCGACCCGGCTGGCCATGCTGCCGCTGCGGCCGCGCCCGCTCATCGTGGCGCTGCTGGTCACCTCGATGATCGGCATCGGCCCCGTCTTCACCCTCGCCGTCGCCGTCGGCTCGGTGATCGCCCTCGCGCACGGCGCCGCCGCCACCGTCGTCGGCGTCCTCGCCGTGCTGCTGACGGGGCTGGTCTGCGTGGCGCTGGCGCGCGCCGTCGCCACCGCCAACGTCCGGCTGCTCACCAGCCGGCGCGGCCGCGACCTGGCCGTCCTGAGCGGCCTGATCATCGCGATCGGCGCGCAGGGCGTGAACCTCGGCGTCCAGAAGCTCACCGGCCCCGACGGGCTCGGCGTCCTGGAACCCGTCGCCACCGTGGTGCGCTGGCTGCCGCCCGCCTCCTCGCTGCAGGCCGTGGACGCCGCGAGCGATGGCTCGTACGGGCGGGCCGCCGCCGGCCTGGCCGTGACCGCGGCGGCGCTCGTGCTGCTGCTGTGGTGGTGGCAGCGCACCCTGACCACCCTGATGACCGCCCCGGACTCGTCGACCCTCCAGGCCATGGAGAAGGACACCAGGCGCCGCTCGGCGGAGCGCGGCCCGCTGCGGCTGCTGCCGGCCGGGCGCACGGGCACGGTCATGCTCCGGTCGCTGCGCTACGCCTGGCGCGACCCCAAGACCAAGATGTCCTGGGCCGCCGCCCTGGGCGTCGGCCTGCTGCTGCCCATCGTCACGGCGGTGCAGGGCGGCGGCAGCGTCTACACCGCGTGCTGGGCGGCGGGGCTCCTCGGCATGCAGATGTACAACCAGTTCGGGCAGGACACCTCCGCCTTCTGGATGGTCGCCTCGACCATCGCCACCCCGCGCGACGCGTACGTCGAGCTGCGGGCCCGGGCGCTGACCATCGCGCTGGTCGCCGTCCCGTACGTCTCCGCGGTCGTCGTCGGCGCGGCGACCGCCCTGCACCAGTGGTCCGAGTTCCTGGAGGCGTACGGCCTCGCCCTCGCCCTCCTCGGCGCCCTCGTCTGCACCGGCGGCCTCTCCTCGGCCCTGGCCCCGTACTCCATCCCCGCCGAGGGCAACAAGAACGTGGCGCCCGGCCAGACCGGCATCGCCTCCCTCAGCATCATGGGCGGCATGCTCGCCGGCGCCCTGCTCACCTCCCCCGTCCTCGGGCTCACCATCTGGCTCCACGTCGCGGACGCGCACGGCCTGCTGTGGCTCGTCCTCCCCGTGGGCGCGGCCTACGGTCTCGCCGCCGCCTACACCGGCCTGCGCCTGGCCGCCCCCCAGGTGGCCAAGCGCCTCCCGGAGATCCTGGCGGCGGTGAGCAAGGGCTGAGGCTGGTAGCCCCACCACACCTCGGGCCCGGGTCTCCGCCGCATCGGCGGGGCCCGGGCCCGGTCCGTTCGGTCGGCCCGTCAGGGCAGCCGCAGCGTCGTGACGGCCCCGCCCCCGTCGGCCCCGCTCGCGTTGGCGAACGACAGCTCCGCGCCCATGATGCGCGCCTGCCCCACGGCGATCGTCAGCCCCAGCCCGTGCCCCTTGGGCAGGCCGCCCCGCGCGGCCGTCGGCTCGGTGCGGAAGCGCTGCGGCCCGTGGTCCAGGAGGTACGCCGGATACCCCGCCCCGTGATCGCGGACGGTGATCGCGGGCCCGTCCACGGTCACCACCACCGGCGGCCGCCCGTGCCGGTGCGCGTTGGACAGCAGATTGCCGAGGACCCGCTCCAGCCGCCGGCGGTCCGTCATCACGCGCGCGTCGCGCTCGACGCGCACCTCGGCCGGCAGCCCGGACGCCCGTACGGCCCGCTCGGCGAGCCGCCCCAGCCAGTGCGCCTCCAGGTCGGCGCGCTCGGTCAGCGAGTCGAGCCGGGAGATCTCCAGCAGGTCCTCGGTGAGCCCGCGCAGCGCCCGCACCCGGTCCCGTACCAGCTCGGTCGGGCGCCCCGGCGGCAGCAGGTCCGAGGCGGCCTGCAACCCGGCGAGCGGGGTGCGCAGTTCATGGGCGACATCGGCGGTGAACCGCTGCTCGCTCTGGAGCCGCGCCTGGAGCGTGCCGGCCATGGCGTCCAGCGCGGCGGACACGGCCGCCACCTCGTCCTGCTGCCGGGTGGGATCGGTGGTGCGCGGGTCGGCGACCCTGGCGTCGAGGTCGCCGGCGCTGATCCGGCGGGCCACGTCGGCGGTGCGGTGCAGCCGCCGGGTGACGCGGGAGACGGCGAACACCCCGACGACGAGGGTGCCGACGATGGCGAGCGCCGAGGAGACCACGATGGCCCGGTCGAGTCCGCTGATCGTCTCGGCGCTGCGCCGGTAGCCGACCCGTACGGTCAGCGCCTTCCCGTCGGCGGGGCCCGCCGCCCACATGGCGGGGTCGCCGTCGAACGAGCCGAGCGCGGTGCCGCGTTCGCCGCGCAGCGCCATCTGCCGCAGGGGCTCGGGGAGTTGAGGCGAGTCGAGGACGGCTTCGGGGCGCAGCCGGTCGCCCGCCTCGTAGGAGCGGGCGGCGGTGTCGAGCCGGGACAGGGCCTCGGAACGGGCCTGGTGGACGGTCTGCCGGGTGACGATGACGTGCACGAGGGTGCCGAGCACGGCGGCGACGACGCAGCACATGACGGCGAGGAAGAGCGTGAACTTCGCGTAGAGGGACCCGGGCCGGGCGAGCCGCAACCACTTCGGCCGACCGCGGCGCGGCGCGCCGGGCTCCGGCCGGCCGGGGGCGGTCATCGGCGCGCCGGGGTCGTGGGCCGGCCGGAGGCGTCGGTCCGGCGGATCTCGTCGCTCTGGAGCTCCATGTAGTCGCGGTGCGCGTCCCAGGAGTACACGGAGCGGATGGCGTAGTTGGGGGTCGGCGAGGGCTCCCAGACGATGAGGTCGCCGCCCGCGACCTCCACGGTGGTGGGGCGGACGACGGTGGCCATGACGCGGGTGAGCACCCCACGCACGAACGTGTAGCAGCGCAGCCCCAGCAGCCCGTCCGCCATCTCGAAGCCGAGGATCAGGTCGTCCTTGCCGTTGCCGGTGATGTCCCGGTGGACGGGGGCGAGGAGCGGGCAGCCGGGGCCGCGGGCGGAGCAGGCGGCCAGCCGGCGCGCGGTCGTCGCGTCCATCCCGTCGGCGCCGGTGGCCTCGCCCGGGTGGGCGGCCAGCTCCGCCTTGATCACGGCGAGCGGGTCGACCTCCCGGATGTTCTCGGAGGGCACCCTGCGGAAGCCGGGCACGGCGGTCGAGGGCACCTTCCCCGGCTCTTCGGCGGTGGGCACGGCCGCCGGTGAGCGGCTGGGCCACAGCGGGGAGGGGGCGGCGGCCGGGGCGGTGCCGCCGGCGCTGACCGGTTCCCCGCCGGCCCCGGCCCCGCACCCGGCCGCCGCCGTCGCCGCGGCCGCCGTCGCCACCGCGGCGGCGAGGGCGGCCGGGCGCCGGAGGAACGCGGTGAGGAGAGGCGGCACGGCACTTCCCGGCGGACGACGGTGCGGATGAAAGGGGCACTTCGGGCGCCTCCCCATTGTGGTGCGCGGCGGCGGCGAGGGCTCGTTACCGACGCCGTTGGGAGGGGGCGCGTCGGCAGGCGGAGCCCTTCAGGCTGGTGCCCCGTCAGTCCAGCGGCCCCTCGCCCACCCCCGTGAGGGCGGCGAGGGCCGCGCGCAGCCCGGCCGGGTCGGGCCGGTCGCTCGCCCAGGCCACGTGCCCGTCGGGGCGTATGAGGAGGGTGGTCGGCGCGGCGTCGGCGCGGCGCACGGTGACCCGTACGCCCTCCGGCGCACCGCTCCCGGCGCCGGCCTCACCACTGTCAGCACTGTCACCACGCGGCACGACGCGTACGAACCCGCCCTCGCGCATCGCCTCGTACAGCCGGGAGGGCCCCTTCTCCTCCCCCGCGTCCAGGGCGAGCGGCAGGTCGGGGGCGCGACGGCCGGTGAGGGGGTGGGCGCCGGAGGGTGCGGGGTAGTCGATGCCGAGGCCGGAGACGGCCATGGCGGCGCGCTGCCGCACGGGCGGGGCCTGCATCGCGAGGTTGATCGCTGCGGCGCGGGCGCCGCGCAGGAGGGGCGAGCGGATGACGGCGCCGCGCAGGATCGAGCCGCTGAGCCGCAGGACGAGCTTGCCGACGGGGTGCCGCTCCGCCTCGTAGCTGTCGAGGAGCGTGGCGCCGGCCCGGCCCCGTACGGCGGCGGCGAGCTTCCAGCCGAGGTTGGCGGCGTCCTGGAGGCCGGTGTTCATGCCCATGCCGCCGGCCGGGGAGTGGACGTGCGCGGCGTCGCCGGCGAGGAAGACGCGGCCGACGCGGTAGTGCGGGGCCTGGCGTTCGTCGCTGTGGAAGCGGGAGGTCCAGCGGGCGTCGTGCATGCCGAAGTCGGTGCCGAACGCGTCGCGGGTGACGGTGCGGATCTCGTCCAGGCCGACGGGCGCGTCGGCCGGGGGCTGCGCGTCGCGGTCCCAGGCGATGACGCGGTACCAGCCTTTGCCGAGCGACGCGATGAAGGAGATGCCCTGGGGGGCCGAGGCGACGGCGGGCGAGTAGCGGGGGACGGTCTCCAGCCGGACGTCGGCCAGCATGACGGAGCGGAGCACGGAGCGGCCGGGGAAGGGCAGCCCGATGGACTGCCGCACGGCGCTGCGCATGCCGTCGGTGCCGACGGCATAGCCGGCGCGCAGCGTGTCCGTGCCGGTGTCGGTGCGTACGTCCAGGTCGACGCCGTCGCCGTGCTGCCGGAGCGCCATGACCTCGGCGCCGTACCGGATGTCGGCGCCGAACCGGACGGCGCGCTCCTCCAGGACCCGCTCGGTCTCGTACTGCGGCGTCATCAGCACCCCGGCGAACCGCGTGGGCAGCCGGAACAGCTCCAGCGGGGTGCCCACGAGGCGCAGCGTGGGCAGGAACTCGCCGGTCCCCAGAAGGTCTTCGGCGATGCCGCGCATGTCCAGCGCCTCCAGCGTGCGGGCGTGCACGGCGATGGCGCGGGAGAGGTTGGACTCCCCCGAGCGGCGCTCCAGCAGTACGACCCGGACCCCGGCCGCCGCCAGATCCCCGGCGAGCAGCAGCCCGGTCGGCCCGGCCCCCACCACAACCACCTCCGCGCCCCGCCCGTCCCGAACAGCGCGCGCACTCAGATCCGACATGACGCCTCCCTGCCTCACTGGTCAACACTCGTTGGCCAACGCCTGTTGACTCCCAGTCCACACCCACCCGCAACCCCACGTCAACGCCCGTTGAATTGATCCGGCCCCAGTCGACCGAATACCTCCTGTGCCCAGGCTCCGGCCCCCGCGTACCCGCTGGTCGGAGCCCGGCTCCCGGTCGCGCGGGCACCACATCTCGGCCGAATTCACACCCCATGCGGCCCTTCTCGCGCCCGACCGAACATCCTCGGCGCCGAGCCGGCCCCATACGCTCACCGTCCGCCCGCCCCGCGCCGACTGCCGTACGGTGGCCGGGCACCCCTTGGAGGAGACATGAGCTCGCAACCCGTACACGACGGCGGAGAGTTGATCCCGAGACCGGACACGACCTTCCCGGCGCTGCGTGCCGCCCTGGCCCGGGTCGCCCCGTCCCGGCTGGCCGAGATGACGACCGAGCGGGACACCGTCTTCACGATGGCAACCCAGTCCAACAGCTTCGGGCCGATCGCCATGTTCCAGCTCAAGTGGGCCGCCATCATCGAGATCGAACGCCGCCCCGACCTGGCTCGCCGCCTGCACTCGGCCGAGCGCACGGCCCAGGACCTCCCCCGGGACGCCCCCGCCTGGCAGGCCGCCATGGACGAGATCAAGGCCGTCATGAACCTCGCCCGCGCCGAGATCACCGGCGCCACCGATGAGTGAGTGGGCCTGGGAGTACCTCCCGGACTCGTGCTCCGTCATCGGCGACACGCCCGACCTCGCCTTCATCGCCCAGATCGAGGAACGCGCCGATGAACTGCTGCGCGCGGCGGCCGCGCTCTACCTCGACGGCCCGTCCTTCCAAGGCCGGTCTCCCTCCATGCGGACGGAAATCCTGCCGTGCGGGATGTTCGAATACCTGATCGTCGTCCGCCAGGAACGCCTGTACATCACCCACGTCACCCCCTGGCCGCTGTGACCGCGGCGGCCCGCCGCGTTTCGGGTCAGCTCGGCGCGACAGTGGCCAGAAACGGGTCGACCGTTCGGCGCCAGGCTTCGGGCTGGTCGTAGTGGATGAGGTGGCCGGCGTCGGGGATTTCCGCGTATTGGCCGCGGGGGAGGACGCGGACCATTTCCTGGGCCTCGGCGCGGCCGAGTTCGCCGTCGAGGCCGCGGACGACGAGGGTGGGGCACTCGACGAGGGCGAGGTCGTCCCAGTGGGCATCGCGGACCCAGGTGATGCGGGAGGCCAGCATCTGGCGGCGGGAGAAGACGGGGCGCCAGCCGTCCGCGCGCTCGGCCATCACCTCGGCGTAGTAGTCGCCGCGCGCCGGCTTGGGGCGCTCCAGGGTCGGGTCGTCCTCGCCGAACCACTTGCGTACGTCCGCGAGCGTCGCGAACGGCACCGGCCAGGACGTGAACCACGCGGACCACTCCTTCTGCGAGGCCGGCCCGAGCGCGGAGGCGCGCATGTCGCTGATGACCAGGGCCCGGACGAGGTCGGGGCGGCGGGCCGCGAACTGCCAGGCGGTGAGGGCGCCCATCGAGTGGCCGATGAGGACGGCCGGCGCGAGCCCGAGCTGCTCGACGGCGGCCTCCACGTCGGACACGTACGCGTCGCGGGTGTACGGGCCGTCCGACGGCTTCTCGCTGCGGCCGTGGCCGCGCTGGTCCAGCGCCACCGCGCGGTACCGCGTGGAGAGCCAGCGCGCGGTCTCCGCCCAATGCGAGGCCCGGCCCATCAGTCCGTGCAGTAACAGCACCGAGGACCGGCCGCCCTCCCCGTCCCGGCCGTCCGCCTTGGGCGGGTCGGCGAACTCCCAGGCGGCCAGGCGCACACCGCCCGCCCCTGTCACGTCGATACGCCGCGCCATCAGTCCTGGCACCCCCATTCATCCCCCGGGCAGCTCCAACCGCGAACGGCCCCACACTATCGAACCTTTATTCGAACGCACTGTTATATCGAGCAACACCCCTCGTTCGAGTGACGGGAGACCAGGATTGGCCGCCGCCTCTCAGGGGAGACAACGTCCGGGAGGCGGACCGCTCGGGGATGAGGGTCCGCGAGGGGAGACCCTGGGAGCTCGGGGCTCCGGGTCGCCTCGGGGGAGCATGGGGAGGCGGGGCCCTGGCAGCCTGAGGCGCCGGGGCCCTGGCTGTCAGAGCGCCGCCCACGTCAGCCCCCAGCCCAGGTCATTCGCGCACGGCACGTGCGCGCACCTGCTCAGCGACAGCGTGGCACGCATACGGCCCGGCCGCTCCGTTTCCGTCAACTCCAGCCCAGAACAAGCGGGTTGACGCGCGCCGACCTTGGAATACGCGGCCGCGCGCGCCTCGCGGCCGCACAGCGGAACGCCCCCGCGACCGCGCGTCGGCGCAAGGTCACGAGGGCGCTCAGCAGAGCAGCGAGCCGCGGAGCCGCGGAAGCGGACAGCGGCGGAAGCAGAGGGGGCGGAGAAAGCGGCGCGACGCCGCGTCAGCGCTTGGCCACGAAGACATGCGAGGCGATGCCCGCCTCCAGCTCCGCCGCCTCCCCGCTGCTGCCGACCAGCACCCCGCCCGCCGACTCCGTCACGCTCACCACCGCGCCCGGCTGCACCCCGGCCCGCCGCAGCGTGTACATGAGCTGCGCGTCCATCTGGATCGGCTCGCCGATCCGCCGCACCACGACGGTCTTGCCGCCGGCGCCCGGCTCCAGCTCCATCAGGCTGACCATCCCGTCGTTGAGGAACGGGTCGGCCTCGGCCTTCTCGCCCAGCTCCTCCAGGCCCGGAATGGGGTTCCCGTACGGCGACTCCGTGGGGTGGCGCAGCAGCTCCAGCACGCGCCGCTCCACCGCCTCGCTCATCACGTGCTCCCAGCGGCACGCCTCGGCGTGCACCTGCTCCCACTCCAGCCCGATCACGTCGACGAGCAGACACTCGGCGAGCCGGTGCTTGCGCATCACGCGCGTCGCCAGCCGCCGGCCCTCCTCCGTCAGCTCCAGGTGGCGGTCCCCGGCGACCGTGACCAGGCCGTCGCGCTCCATGCGCGCGACCGTCTGGCTGACCGTCGGACCGCTCTGATCGAGCCGTTCCGCGATTCGGGCGCGCATCGGGACCACACCCTCCTCCTCCAGCTCAAGGATGGTGCGGAGATACATCTCCGTGGTGTCGATCAGTCCGGACATGGGTGTCCCTCGATCCGTCGTGCGGTGGCCCTGAACTCAATTCTGACGCATCCCACTGACAACGGTGCCGTCCGCCGGACGCGGGCGGCGGCACCGAGGCCATGAGGGGCGTCGCAGCGGCACCACGGGCGGGCTTCCGCGCCAGGCCGCAGGCTGTATTGACAGGGCACTGGTCCAGACCGCAACGTGATCCGCGCCACCAGAGTACGCACCGACGGAAAGGCACCTGCTGCGATGAGTGCTGCCACGCGTGCCGCGGCGAACGCCGCGACGGACGGGTCCGGACCGACGGGGGCCGCCGGCGGCGGGCCCGCCGAGGACGCCGGGACGGCTGGGGCCGCGGGGGGCGCCGGCGCCGCGCTGGCCGGGCAGTTCTTCGACGCCGCCATCGAGCTGCTGGCGAGGGTGCGCGACGAGGAGGCCGAGTCCGTCGCCGCCGCCGGCGCCCTCCTCGCGGACACCGTCGCCGCCGGCGGCCGCCTCTTCGCCTTCGGCGCCGGCCACTCCTCGCTCCCCGCCCAGGACGTCGTCTACCGGGCCGGCGGACTCGCCCTCATGAACCTCCTCGCTGTCCCGGGCGTCGTCGGCGTCAACGTCATGCCGGCCACTCTCGGCAGCGCCCTGGAGCGCGTCGACGGCCTCGCCGGGGCCGTCCTCGACACCAGCCCCGCGCGCTCCGGCGACGCCCTCGTCGTCATCTCCCTCTCCGGCCGCAACTCCCTGCCCGTGGAGATGGCGCTCAACGCCCGCGCGCTCGGCCTGAAGGTCATCGGGGTGACCTCGGTCGCGTACGCCGCCGAGACCAGGTCCCGGCATGTCTCCGGTACGTACCTCAAGGACCACTGCGACATCGTCCTCGACTCCAAGATCGCGCCGGGCGACGCCGAGCTGACCGCCGAGGGCATCGGCGCCCCCTTCGCCCCCGCCTCCACCGTCGTCACCAGCGCCCTGATGCAGGCCGTCATGGCCGCCGCCGCCGGCGACCTCGCCGCCCGCGGCATCGATCCGCCGCTGCTGCGCTCCGGCAACGTCGACGGCGGCCATGAGTGGAACGGCCGGATCATGACGGAGTACGGCGACCGGATCTTCTACCGCCACTGACCCCGGTCGCCGCCACCGGCCCCGGTCCCCGGCACGGCCGCCGCCCCGGCCGCCCGCCCGCGCCCGTACGGCAGGCCCTGCCCGTACGCCCGCCTCGTGCCCGTACGTACAGCAGGCCCCGTCCGTACGTACGGCAGGCCCCGCCCGTACGCCCTACCGCGCCCTCACGCCCGTACCGCCGCCGCCAGGTCCACCGAGGCGGCGACGCGGGCCGCGACGTCCTCCGCGTACGTGGCGTCCACGCGGTCGAACGGGCGGCGGGACGGGCCGCGGAGGAAGGTGGCGGCGCCCAGGGTGCGGCCGCGGCTGCGCAGCACGACGCTGAGGGCGTGGGCGGTGCCGTCCGGCCATTTGCGGGCCGCGGCCCAGAGCGCGGCGGCGGCGTCGGAGTCGCCGGAGGAGCTGGAGCGCACCGAGCCGCAGCGTTCGACGGCGAGCAGCGCCGGGTGGCCCTCCGGGTAGCCGACGGGGATGTCGCACGGCGTCGTCGGCGGCTGCGGGCCGGGCGCGCCCGCGGGCGTCAGCGCGGCGCGTACGAGCCGGACGGGCGGCTCCGCCAGCGCCACCGGCACCGTCAGCACGTCGATCAGCGCGTGGTCGGCGAACCCGGCGAGCGCGAAGTCGAGCTGGAGCGTCGCGGCCTCCATGGGGTCCTCGCACTCCGCGACGGCGCGCCCCGCCCGGTGCAGTTGGCTGGCGCGGAACCGCAGCCGCGCGCCCTGCTGCTCGGCGAGGCGCTCCTCCGTCACGTCCGTGAACAGCCAGGCCACGCCCAGCGGCACCGGTTCCTCGGCGAGCGGCGAGGCGAGCCGCAGGAACCCGCTGCGCCAGCAGCGGCGCTCGGGCGGGTGGCCGTCGTCGCCGCGCAGCGTCACCCACAGCTCGGTCGGCGCGAGCGGCGCGCCCTCGGCCAGTACGTGCTGGAGCGCGCCCTCCAGCTCCTCGACGCCCTGGTCCAACTGCTCGCCGAGCGGGCGGCCGAGCAGCCCGGAGCCGGCCGCGCCGAGGGCGGCCGAGGCGTGTTCGTTGACGACGGCCGGGCGCAGGTCGGCGTCGACGAGGACCACGCCCCAGGCGGCGTCCTCGAACAGCGCCTCGCTGAGCGCGATCGACCGCTCCAGGTCGATCTGCGCGTGGACCTCGCTGAACGCGCAGTAGACCCCGGCCGGGCCGCCGTCCGCGCCCGGTACCGCGGAGGACTGCGTACGGACCAGGACCCGCCCGCCGTCCTTCGTCACCAGCGCGAACTCGTGCACATGGCGGCCCGGCGTCTTCATGGCGCTGAGCAGCCGCGCCTCGACCTCCTCGGCGTCGGCGGCGCGCACCGCCCAGCCGGTCAGCCCCCGCCGCCCGACGGCTTCCGCCGCCGTCCAGCCGAGGATGCGTTCGGCCTCGCGGTTCCAGTGGGTGACGACGCCGTCGGCGTCGAAGGCGCAGAGCGCGGCGTCCATCCCGTCGAGGAGCGCGGCGAGCAGTCCGGAGCCGTCACCGGCGCCGGGGCCCGGCGGGCCGGGCGGCGGTGCGTCGTGCGGTGTGCCGTGCGATGCGTCTGAACGCTGCGAAGCAGTCATTGGACGACCCCCCTGCTTGGGCGTGCTGCACAAGAAGATATTGAACTCGAACGTGACGCGCGCCACAGCCGGTTCGGCGAAATCGTTGCCTCCGGGAGCCCGCCATGAAGGGCCGCACGCACGGCTCACGCGGGTCACGCGGCGGTCGCGCCGCCGTTCGGAAAAAATAGGTTGAGCGCCGGGACGGGCGTCTCCTAGAGTGCCGACAACGCCGAAAGGAGGTGATCGGGAAGTGATTTCATCCCGGACAAGCGAGGTGGCTGCGGGCTGACAGCCCGTCGTCGCACTCTGTGCGGGGCCGGCCAGTTGTCGGCTCAATCCAAAGCAGTCACCCGACCCGCGGGCCGCCGGTTTGTCCGGCCGGCTCCCTCTCCGGAGGGACCGAGGCCCGCGGGTCGCCTGCGTTCACGCGCCGGCGCTCACGGACGCGCGCTCACGGCCACAGCCGCTCGACGCGCCACCCCTCCGCCGCGGCCCCACGGCCCCCCTCACGCACGTACCGCAACCGGTCGTGCAGCCGGTTCTCGCGCCCCTGCCAGAACTCCACGCTCTCCGCGCGCACCCGGAAGCCGCCCCAGCCCGGCGGCACCGGCACGGGCTCGCCCTCGGGGTAGCGGGCGGCCAACTCCGCGTAGGAGTCGTCCAGTTGGGCGCGGCCCGCGACGGTCGCGGACTGGTCGCTGGCCCAGGCGCCGAGCTGTGAGCCGTACGGGCGGCTGCGGAAGTAGGCGGCGGTCTCGTCGCGGCCGACGCGGTCGGCGGTGCCGGTGACGATGACCTGGCGGGCGATGGAGTGCCAGGGGAAGAGCAGCGAGACGTGGGGGTTCTCGCCGAGTTCGCGGGCCTTGCGCGAGGTGTAGTTGGTGTAGAAGACGAAGCCGCGCTCGTCGTACCCCTTGAGCAGGACGGTTCGGGAGCTGGGCCGGCCGGCGGCGTCGGCGGTGGAGACGACCATGGCGTTGGGCTCGTACAGCCCGCCCGTCGCGGCCTGCGCGAACCAGCGCCGGAACTGCTCGTACGGATCGGGGGCGAGGTCGGCCTCCGCGAGGCCCTGGGAGCGGTAGTGCACGCGCATGGCGGCCGGGTCGAGTTCGTCAGCTTCGGGCACGCGCTCATCTTGCAGCATCGGCGCCCTCCATGGCCCCGACGGCCCCCGCGGCCCCGCCCGCCCCTACGTGCGCGGCCCAGCCTGCCCGTACGCGCCGCCCCGTAACCCTCACCCGCCCCAATCCCCAGGTGTGCCGCACATCACTCTTCCCCGGGCGTCGCGCAGCCGCCAAAATCGCAGCCCGGAGCGGCCTGCCGGGTGGTCGCCGCCGATTGCGGCCGGTTGCCGTCGATTGCCGCCGATTGCAGCCGTTCGCAGCGCTCGACTCGCGGCGTCCGGCCCGAACCAGACCCGCCCGCCGGGGTGACCACCCGCCGCACGGGGCATGACCGGGAAGAGCGCCATGGGCCGCGAGCCGCACCACGCAGCCGCGGACCCGATTCGACACCAGCACGCCGGTCGCCGCACGGTGACGCCACATCTTTACCCAGATTCTGACATTTTGGTCAAAAACCGCCTGTCGATCAGATCACGAGGAGCCGCCTGATGTCCGACTTCGTACCCGGACTAGAGGGAGTCGTCGCGTTCGAAACGGAGATCGCCGAGCCCGACAAGGAAGGCGGCTCCCTCCGCTACCGAGGCGTCGACATCGAAGACCTGGTGGGCCACGTCTCCTTCGGGAACGTGTGGGGGCTGCTGGTCGACGGCGCCTTCGACCCCGGCCTGCCGCCCGCCGAACCGTTCCCCATCCCCGTGCACTCCGGTGACATCCGCGTCGACGTGCAGTCCGCCCTCGCGATGCTCGCGCCCGTCTGGGGGCTGCGCCCGCTGCTCGACATCGACGAGGCCACCGCCCGCGACGACCTCGCCCGCGCCGCCGTCATGGCGCTGTCGTACGTGGCCCAGTCGGCGCGCGGCCAGGGCCTGCCGATGGTGCCGCAGAAGGAGATCGACACGGCGCGGACCGTCGTCGAACGCTTCATGAAGCGCTGGCGCGGGGAGCCCGACCCCAAACACGTCAAGGCCGTCGACGCGTACTGGACATCCGCCGCCGAACACGGCATGAACGCCTCCACGTTCACCGCCCGCGTCATCGCCTCCACCGGCGCCGACGTCGCCGCCGCGCTCTCCGGCGCGGTCGGCGCCATGTCCGGGCCGCTGCACGGCGGCGCGCCGTCCCGCGTCCTCGGCATGATCGAGGAGATCGAGCGGACCGGCGACGCGACCGCCTACGTCAAGCGGGCGCTGGACCGCGGCGAACGGCTCATGGGCTTCGGCCACCGCGTCTACCGCGCCGAGGACCCGCGGGCGCGGGTGCTGCGCCGGACGGCCAAGGAACTGGCCGCGCCGCGCTTCGAGGTCGCGCAGGCGCTGGAGAAGGCCGCGCTGGAGGAGCTGCACAATCGCCGCCCGGACCGGGTGCTGGCCACCAATGTGGAGTTCTGGGCGGCGATCGTGCTGGACTTCGCGGAGGTGCCGGCGCACATGTTCACGTCGATGTTCACGTGCGCGCGCACCGCCGGGTGGAGCGCGCACATCCTGGAGCAGAAGCGCACGGGACGGCTCGTACGGCCGTCCGCGCGCTACATCGGCCCGGGGGCGCGCGACCCGCGGGACGTCGAGGGGTACGAGGGCATCGCGCACTGACGCGCGTACGAGGAGGGGCCGCCGGAAACCGTCCGGCGACCCCTCCACCGTGCTCAGTCGTGGTACGCCGTACCCGCCCAGCGCCGTACGAAGCCGTCCGCGCCGGTGACCGTCACGTCGTAGCGCCCGTCCTGGGTCGGCCAGTCCACGTGGGCGGGCCGGCCCGCCCGTACGTCGACGGTGCGGCGCTCGCCGCCGTGGCCGCCGGGCTCCAGCGTGAAGCGGGCCTCTTCGCCGTGGGTGTGCCCGAGCGTCAGCCGTACGGTGCGCCGGTCGGCCGTCGCGGTCGCCCGCGCCGTGGTGCGGGCCGTGCCCTTGAAGCGCCGTACGAACCCGTCGGCGCCGTAGACCGTGAAGTCGTAGGCGCCGCCGGTCTTGGCGGTGTCCCACTCATAGGCCGCCGAGGCGCCCGGCGCGACGGTGAACGGGGTGCCGGCGAAGGGGAGGTGGGCGTTGGGGAAGACGGTGTAGTGGAAGGCGGCCTCGCCGTGGTTGGTCATGGTGCAGGTGACCTTGCCCGTATGGGCGTCCACGGTGGCCTTGGCGTCCGGGCGGTAGGGCAGCGGCCGGTGCGGGCGGGTGCCCGGCTCCTGTACGGGGGTGGTCTGCTGGCCCTTGCCGGGGAGCTTGACCGGCGGCAGCTTCTTGCTCTGGTCGGCCTTGCGGACGAGTTCCTTGGTGTCCGGGAGGCGCGGGATGGAGTAGTCGGGGGCGGAGAAGTCGAAGCAGGTGGTGAGGTCGCCGCAGACGGCGCGCCGCCAGTCGGAGATGTTCGGCTCGTGTACGCCCGTGACGCGCTCCATCAGCCGCAGCACCGAGGTGTGGTCGAAGACCTGCGAGTTGGTCCAGCCGCCGCGCGACCACGGCGAGACGACCCACAGCGGCACGCGGTTGCCGAGCCCGATCGGCCGGCCCTTCGCGAACTCGCCGGGGGTGCCGGCGGGCGCGGTGGGCGGCACGACGTGGTCGAAGTAGCCGTCGTTCTCGTCGTACATGATGAGGAACGCGGTGTGCTTCCAGACCTCGGGGTTGGCGAAGAGGGACTGGAGGGCGGTGTTGACGTAGTCCGCGCCGTAGTCGGGGCTGGCGGCCGGGTGCTCACAGAAGAGGTAGGGCGACACGAGCCAGGAGACGGTCGGCAGGGTGCCGTCCTTGCAGTGCCGGTCGAAGGCGGAGAGATCGAACTTCGTCATGGCGTTGACGTAGCGCGGATCGTCCTTGGCGAAGGCGTGGAACTGCTTGAAGTACGACAGCCCGTTGCAGTCGTAGTCGCCGTACCGCTCGTCCATGCCCGGGTTGTGGTAGACGCGCCAGCTCACGCCGGCTTTCTGGAGCCGCTCGGCGTAGGTCGTCCAGTCGGCGACGGGGTTCTCGGTGACGACGCTGTTGTCGGTGAACGGTCCGGTGGTCCCGTCCGTACCGGGGCCGGCGGTGCCGCTCCACAGGTAGAGCCGGTTGGGGTCGGTGGGGCCGGCCAGTGAGGCGAAGTAGTGGTCGGCGACGGTGAACGCGTCGGCGAGCGCGTACTGGTACGGGATGTCCTCACGGGTGAAGTAGCCCATGCAGCGCTCGCCCTTGGCGGATATCCACTGGTTCATCGCGCCGTGGTTGATGGCGTCGTGGCTGGTCTTCCAGTCGTGCGGAAGCCCGTTCGCGTTCTGCGCGTTGTAGCGGGTGGTGTCCATCCGGTACGGCAGCAGATACCCGCCGTCCGTACGCCCGGGGTCGGGCTGGCGCAGCACGCTCGACCCGTCGGGGAACACGAGCCCCTGCCGGTCGTCGAAGCCGCGCACCCCGCGCAGCGAGCCGAAGTAGTGGTCGAAGCTGCGGTTCTCCTGCATCAGCACGACGATGTGCCGGATCTCGCCGACCCCGCCGCCCTTCTGCGCCTCGGCGCCGGCGGCTCTCCCCTCCGCCCCCACCGCCTCGGCGGCCGAACCGGCCGCTCCGATCAATCCGGCGGCAGCGGCCGCGGTAGAGGTACCGACGAACGCACGGCGCGTGAGTGAGGTCACGGAACATCTCCTCGAATTCGGGGGCCCCAGGCACGCTAACCGCGTGACGGACGCAACGGAATTGACGCGCGGTGACTTTGGGGCGGCGACGAGGAGAAGGGGGGAGGGTGTGGGGGCGTAGGGTGCGGGTTCCGTACGAGCCGCGTCGGGGCCTGAGTACGCGTACTCAGGCCCCGACGGCCGTCCGGCGCGCGGGCGGGGCTACGCCCGCGCGCTGTCCGTTACGGCAGGGACCACCAGTTGGTCCACAGGTCGGAGTGGTCGGCGAGGACGAAGGCGTAGGGGCGCTGGGGCGCGTTGCCGTTGTCCTGGACGGTGATGGCCTCGCCGGGGCGCTCGACGACGCGTCCGGTCGGGGCGCCCTGGGCCGCCCAGTGCCATGCCTTGCCGTCCCACCAGTTCACGTACAGCTTGGAGTCGTCGCCGATGACGAAGACGTACGGGCGGGTGAAGGCGTTCGGGTCGTCCTTCATCGTGACCGCGCCGACGGAGTCGAGGATGAAGCGGCCGCCGGGCGCGCCCTGGTCGTTCCAGTTCCACTTCGACCCGTCCCACCAGTTCACGTACAGCTTCGAGTCGTAGCCCTGGACGAAGACGTACGGCCGCTCGCCCGCCTGCGGATCGTTCTGGACGCTGACGACGCCGGCGCCCTTCTTGACCGGCTGCCCGGAGGGCGCCCCCTGCTCGCTCCAGTTCCACTTCGATCCGTCCCACCAGTTGACCCACACCCGCGAGTCGTCGGTGATGACGAAGGCGTACGGGCGGGTGAAGGCGTTCGGGTGGTCGCGCATCGTGGTGACGCCGATCGGGCGTGAGATCGTGCGGTTCGGCGGCGCGCCCTGGTCGCTCCAGTGCCACTTGGAGCCGTCCCACCAGTTCACGTGGAGCCGGAAGTCGTCGGTGAGGACGAAGGCGTACGGGCGCTGCGCCGCCGTCGGGCTGTCCTGGACGGAGACGACGCCGACGCCCTCGCGGATCTGCCGCCCGCTGGGCGCGCCCTGGTCGCTCCAGTTCCACTTGGAGCCGTCCCACCAGTTCACGTGGAGCTTGGAGTCGTCGGTGACGACGAACGCGTACGGGCGCTGCTGCGCGTCCTGGCGGTCCCGCACCGTGATGGCGCCGACCTTCTCGATGACCGTGCGCCCGGCGGGTGTGCCCTGGCCGCTCCAGTGCCATGCCTTGCCGTCCCACCAGTTCACGTACAGCCGCGAGTCGAGACCGCGGACGAAGACGTACGGGCGCTGTGCGGCCTGCGGGTCGTCCTTCATCGTGACGGCGCCCATCGTGGCCCGTACGCCGATCGCGGTGGTGGGGCGCTGCTGGTCGTTCCACTTCCACGAACCCATCGTCGTTCCTCTCCGACCCGCCGCCCGGCGCATGGCGGGCGGGGGCGCTGAAGGCGATACGTACTGGAGGTTCTTTACGCGCGTCCTGTGCGGTTCCTTCCGCGCCACTCTCGCAGCGCCCCCACTGCCTGTCACCGCCGCGGCAGCGGAGGACGGCGCTCACCACGCCGTTTCGGACACGGGCGCCTCGGTGTCCAACCGCTGCCGGGTACGTCACGCGGGGCGCCCGCTTCAGGCCCGTACCGTCGTCGCGGGGCCCCTCAGATCACGATGACGCGGCGCCCGCGGGTGTGGCCGGCCTGGCTGTCGATGTGGGCGGACGCGGCGTCGGCGAGGGCGTACGCCTTCTCGACCGGGATGTGGAGCTTGCCGCGCGAGATGAGGTCGACGGCCTCGGCGAGCGCGTCCGGGACGCTCCCGGCGACGCCGGAGAACCGGACGCCCAGGTCCGGCGCGCCGAGGTCGGCGATGGAGATGACCTTTCCCGGGTCGCCGGTCAGCTCGACGAGTTCGCGGATGACGCCGGAACCGGAGAGGTCGAGGGCGCCGTCGACGCGGCCGAGGCTCCGTACGCGCTCGACCCAGCCTTCTCCGTACGTGGTGGCGAGGGCGCCGAGGCTCCGCAGATAGTCCTGGTTCGCGGCCCCGGCGATGCCGATCACCGTGATGCCGCGCTCGCGGGCGATCTGGAGCACGGCCGACCCGACGCCGCCGGACGCGCCGCTGACCAGCAGGGTATGGCCGGGCTGTACGCCGGTCTGGGCGATGACGCGCAGCGCGGTCTCGGTGACGGAGGGGTAGCCGGCCGCTTCTTCGAAGGAGAGGCCGGCGGGCATCCGGGCCCAGGCGGTGAGCACGGCGTACTCGGCGTATGTGCTCAGGCCCTCGCCGAACACGTGGTCGCCGATGGCGACGCCTTCGACGCCGTCGCCGATCTCGTCGACGACGCCGGCGGCGTCCAGGCCGATGCCGGTGGGCAGCGTGGTGGGGTGGGCCCCCAGCTTCTGGCCCTCGCGAATCCGCCAGTCGACGGGGTTGACGCCGGCCGCCCGGACGGCGATGCGGATGCGGCCGGGGCCCGCGTGGGGCTCCTCGGCGTCGATGAGCTGCAGGACTTCGGGGCCGCCGAACTCGGCGATGTTCACTCGCTTCATGCCGCCGACCGTAACACTAACGGTTAGCTTAAAAAATCAGCTAGCTTTAAATAACTGTTACGGCGATGAATCTGCTAGCGTCAAGGCATGACCGTGCCGACCGCCGGGCGCCGCGAACGCAAGAAGGCCGCGACCCGCCAGAACATCGCCGACACCGCCCTACGGCTCTTCCTGGAGCGCGGCTATGACGAGGTGGGCATCCGCGACGTGGCCGCCGAGGCCGATGTCGCCGTGACCACGGTCTTCTCCCACTTCACCTCGAAAGAGGCCCTCGTCTTCTCGCAGGACGAGAACTTCGAGCACGGCCTCGCCCGAGCGGTCACCGCCCGCCCCCCGAACGAACCGCTCATCCCCGCCCTGCGCCGCGAGATCCACGCCATGGTCCGGCACTGCACCGCGGAGAGCGCCGCCCCGCTCTGGCGCATGATCGACTCCTCCCCCGCCCTACGGCAGTACGAGGAATCCATGCACCTCCGCCACGCCGAAGCCCTGGCCGCCGCCATCGCCGCCGACCTCGCCCTGCCCGCCCCCACCACGGCCTGCCGCACCCTCGCCCGCTTCACCGTCGACGCCTACGCCCTCGCCCGCGAAGCCGACGACCCGGCCGCCGCGGTCGACGAGATCTTCCACATGATCGAAGCCGCCTGGACCACCACGGCCGCTGCCCGGCCGTAGGGCTCGGTGAGCGCGCTCACGCGGAAGGGCCCCGGGGGCCCGGGCGCGGCTCGCTCAGTCCGTCACGCGGGCCCGCGGCCCGCCCGACTCATCTCGGTGACCAGGCTGGAGGAGATGTGGGCCAGGGCGGGGTCCGCTGCGATGAAGAACGTTTCAACGCCGGCCAGTTCGCGGTTCATGCGCGCCATCGGCATTTCGTAGTCCAGGTCGGAAACGCCTCGAACTCCGCGTACGACGACGTCTATTCCGCCCCGTCGGCAGTAGTCGACCAGCAGGCCGCCGGTGTGGGAGTCGACCGTAACGTTGCCGAAGCCAGTCGCCGCAGCGCGCAGTCGGCCCATTCGTTCGTCGATGGGAAAGCGGCCGGTCTTGTTCGCGTTGACCATCACGCACACGACGACCTCGTCGAACAGCAGGGCCGCGCGCCGGAGTACGTCCTGGTGCCCTTGAGTGACCGGGTCGAAAGATCCTGGGAAGAGGGCCCGCATGGTCGGAAGAGTAACAAGCGGCGCCGCGACGCTCCCGGCCGTCCTTCCTTTCCTTCCTTTCAGTCCCAGGAGTTGAAGAGCGTTGCGCCGATGGTTGGTGGCTGCCAGTAGGTGATTTGGTGGAGTTCGGCTGGGGACAGGGCGGAGGTGGCGGCGGGGGTGAGGGGGGAGAGGAGTTGGGCCGCGCTCAGGACTGTGAAGCCGGAGGCGTTGAGGACGGCCGACCAGGCGGGGGGCTCCTGGAATTCGTCGGTGTACGCGTGTGCCGGGGCCGCCACAAAGGCGACCAAGGGGTGGTGGGCGTGGAAGAGGGCGGTGTGCGGGCCGTGCCGATTGGTGAGAGTGGCGGTGTGGAAATTCCGCGAGCACTCCCCCTCGGCGAAGTCGTCGACATCGCCGCTCGCGGCCCGGGCCGCGTAATACCAAGCGGCGCGGCAGGCCCGGGGATCGGTGCTCGGCAGGGGCGGGTCCTTTCGGTGACGGAAACCGGTGGCCCCCCGCTCCAGACGGAAAGTGGCCTGTGCGCCGCCGTTCACTGCTCTCCCTGAGCCTTTTCTCGGTACGTCATTATCGACTGCACGGGATGGGCCTTGGCCCGACCCTACTGTGCCCCACTCACGCCCTGCCCCCGTACAACGCACAACGTACAAGCGCCGTTTCCCGGAAGGGCGCGCTCAGACGTAGCCGTAAAGCCGCCGGAGGCCCCGGCTCAGCATCGCTCCGGTGATCGACTCGTGGCTTTCCTCGGGGAACATGTGGGCTTCCACCGAGAAGTCCTCGCCCTTCCATTCGCGCAGAGTCTGCTCCAGAACGAAGAAGTCCCCCTGCATATCGCCGTCGGCCATGGCCGCCGGCAGCAGCGACCGGATCGCCTCGGGGAGCATCGGGCCGAACTGCCGGCCGAACCTGGCCTTGTTCTCCAGTTCGCCTATGCAGAGGTAGACATGCGCGCGGGGCGCGGGCGAGTCGGCGACGGCCGCGGCGGCCCGGCGCAGGGTCTCGCGGTCGTTCCACCAGAGCGAGGGGCTGCCCGCCAGGTAGCGGCGGAAGGCGGCCGGCCGGGTGAGCAGGGCGTGCACGACGAACAGGCCGCCGAACGACTGCCCGGTCAAGGTCGCGTCGTCAGGGTCGACCGGAAACGCCTCGGCCAGCGCCGGCTTCAACTCCTCGTCGAGGAAGCCGAGGTAGGCGTCGGCCCCGCCGGTGGCCATCGACACGGACGCGCCCGTCATCGCGGGCATGACCGGTTCGAACGCCGGCCACGCGCTCGGGGTGAGGTCCCGGTTGCGGCGCACCACGAAGGGCGGTTCCGCGTCGAGCGGGTAGCCGACGCTGACCGCGTACAGCGGCGGCAGGTCGAGGCCGACGGCTCCGCTGCCCACCAGGCTCCGCAGCGCGCCGCCGCTGAGTTCGGCATCGGTGGCGATCACCAAGGACGCCCGGTCGCCGCCCGCCGGAACCGGAGCGGCGTTGGACGTCACACACACCCGGAACACGTCATCGATGTGGTCCGGCCGTACGAACCAGACCTCGCTCCCACTGACCAGATCGTCGTGGCGCTTCTCAAGGATCTTCATCGTCGCGTTCCCTCATGTGTGCAATCCGTGCCACCGCTGGCAGCACCAGGCGCGCTCGCCTCAGCCCCCCGCCCCGCCCCGGTCGTCCAATCGATCATACGATTCACCGTGCGGTCCCCAGCGGGGGCGTAGGCCACGGCTCCAGCTCGGGTGCGGGATGGCCTCGGCGTCACATCTCCGTACGCTGCCAAGACCCCGGGCCCTCGCCCGCGCCGCGCGCAGCATCGCCGCCACCGCCAAACCGCTCGGGCCCACCCCGATGACCACGACGGGGGCGGCACTACGACCGACTTCGGGCAGCGACGACGCAGGAACCATGACCCGCGCAACGACTTTGCGCCTGCAAGGGCGCACCCCGCGCGGGCAAGGCCGCGTCCCGAGTGGGCGGAGGGGGTAGTTCCACCGTGACGGACCTGCGGGTTGAGTTTGGGCGGCCACGGCGCGGACCATGATTCTTCTTCCGTGATCAAGGAGGTCAACGTGGCTGTGGATGTTGTGGATCTACACCTGCCGTTCGTCTCACGGTGCAGCCCTGACGTGCCTGCGGCCAGGCAAGCGACATTGCGATGGGTATGCGAAACCGAAGCTGCCGGGACACATGAGGGAGTGCTCGGGTACGACTCCTGGGACATGGGGTTACTCGCCGGGTGCGCCTACCCCGAGAGCCGCGGCGAGGACCTGGCGCTGGCCGCCGACACGCTGGGCTGGTACACGCTGTTCGACGACGAATTCGACGGGGCCCGCGGAGCGGACCCGAGAACCGTCCACCGGGAGTGCCAACAGGTTCTGCGGCTCGCACACGACCCCCGCCCCGACGGCGACGCCGCACTGGGCGCACTGCAACGCGCGTTCACCGGTCTCTGGTCGCGCGCCGTCGACGGCATGCCGCCCGGCTGGTGCCACCGCTACCGCGACAGTTGGAGGAGGTCGCTGTCCGGCATGGTGGAGGAGGCCGAGGACCGCGGCCGGGACACGATCCCGTCTCTGGCCGACTACCTGGACAAGCGCAACAGATCCCTGGGCACCTACATCTGGTGCGACCTCATCGAACGCGTCGAGGACTGCCTCCTGCCGGACCACATCTGGTCGTACCCCCTGCTGCCCGGCCTGCGCCGGCTGCACGGTGAACTCAGCGTCGTCATCAACGACATCCTCTCCCTCGAACGCGAAATCGTCCTCGGTGAGCACCCCGCCAACAACCTGGTCCTCCTGCTCCAGCACGAACAGGGCCTCACCAGGGAACGGGCCGTCCACGGCGCCCTGCACCTGGTACGCCGCAAGACAGCGGCGATAGCCCGCCTGCACGACCGGCTGCCTCATTTCGCCCGGGAGGTCTCGGACAGCGAGGACACCTGGCGCCGCCTGGTCCGCTACGCGGACCTGCTCACCGCCATGCCCCGCAGCAACTACGACTGGGGCCTCCTCACCGGTCGCTACCCCGCGGCCGCCACTTCCTGACGGGAACGGCCCCGCCCTACCGGTCGGCCGGCTGGGCCTGGGGGGGGCCTCCCGCCCCGGCCCCGTGGCCCGCTCCGGTCGGCGAGCCCGCGCGCGGACGATCGCGGGTCGTCGCGTACGGCCCCGGCACCGAAACCGGGTCGCACTAGGCTCCCCGCATGACCGGCCACGTAGAGATCGCCCGGGAAGCGAGCCCTGAACTCGTCGAAGCCTTCGGCGTGTTGCTGCCGCAGCTCTCCTCGACCGCGAAGCCGCTCGACCGCGAAGCGCTCACCCGGCTCGTCGCCTCCGACACCAATACGGTGCTCGTGGCCCGTACGCCCGAGGGCGTCGTCGGAACCCTGACGCTGGTGCTCGTGCCCCTGCCGTCCGGCTTGCGGGCCCGCGTGGAAGACGTGGTCGTCGACAGCGCGGCGCGCGGCCGAGGGGTGGCCGGCCTCCTCATCGAAGAGGCCCTGCGGATCGCGCGGGAGGCCGGCGCCCGTACGGTCGACCTCATCTCCCGTCCGGGCCGCGCGGCGGCCAACCGCCTGTACGAACGCCTCGGCTTCCAACCCCGACACTCCACGGTCTACCGCGCCCCCATGGAGGCATAGTCCCTACCGCCCCAACGCCCTCACCATCACCGCGTACACCGGCGCACCGGGGAGAGAGGGCCGCTTCCGCCCGGCCACCTCGTACCCCCACCCCTCGTACAGTTCCCGCACCTTGGGATGGCCCGGATCTACGAGCAGCGTCGCCCGCTCCTCGGCCCGCCCCACCAGGAGTTCGTCATGCAGCCGCCGCGCCAGGCCCGTCCCGCGCCAAGGCTTGCGCACCATCAGCTCGAAGACCGCCAGGGTGCGGGACCCGCTCTCCGCCACGAACTCCGGCCCCGGCGCCGGAACCATACCCTCCCACCAGCCGGAACCCTCGGGCAGCCGCGCCCCGTACACATACCCGGCCGGCTCTCCGGCCTCCCCGTACCCGATGACGGCCTCCCACGCGTCGCACGCCGCGTGCATGTCGAGCCGTTCGGCGATCCGCTCCCGTGAGTAGAAGGGGCCCTCGCGTTCCGCCGCGTAAATGTCGACGTAGAGATCCACCAACACTTCCCCGACCTCAGCCAGGCCCCCGACCCCCACGCGGCGCAGCTCCAGCACCATCGCGCCCCTCCCTCGTCACTCCGTCGCCGAACGCATGACCTCGAAGCCGCCGCCCTTCACCTCCCCCACGAACGCGGCCCACGCCTCCCCCGGAATTCCCAACGCGGGCCCATCGGGGTACTTGCTGTCGCGGACCAGGACAGCCTCCCGCGCCACCGCTATGTACGGCGCCCACTCGACGCAATTTCCGCCATCCGGGCTGCTGTACGTGGACTTGCCCCAACGGGGGGACTCGGACGTCACAACATTCCCTTTCGGCTCGGGTATGGGTTGCGCCGCGGCGGCTCGCTCTCCGTGCGGCCTGGCTCAGATTCCCGTGGTCCTGACGAACGCAACGAAGTTGCCCCAGGCCACGGTGCCGATCACCAACACCGGGCCGGCTGGGTTCTTGCTGTCACGAACAGGTACGGCACCGTGCCCTCGCACTTCGGCCGGGGCCCACTCGACGCACTGGCCGCCATTGCTGCTGTAGGAAGACTTAACCCAACGGGGAGACTTTGCTGCCACAAGATTCCCTTTCCTAGCCGGTCAACCACGACCGCGATCGCGGCTCGGCCAACAACTAAGCCTGTAACCGATAGTAGGGCGACAATCGGCTCCCGCGAAGGGCACAAAGGGCCCTCGCCGAATTGGGCGAGAGCCCTTTGCACTGCCGGTCTCAGATTTCCGTGGTCCTCACGAACGCGACGAAGTCGGCCCAGGCTGCGGTGTCGATCGCCAGTGCCGGGCCGGTCGGATTCTTACTGTCACGGACGGGGACAACGCCGCGCGCGGTGAGGTTGGTGGCGATCTCGACGCAAGCGCCGCCATTGCTGCTGTAGGAGGACTTGAACCAACGGGGGGATTCGGTCATCGTCACGGGGTGCCCTTTCGTGCCTGCTCGATCATGGCTACGGATGCCACTTGGGACAGCGCTTCGGCCTGAAGCTGATGGTAGGCCGTCAGCAGGGGTTGTACGAACCTCATATCGCGTTCCAGGTGCCCTTGTTGTGCAGACTCGGCGTAGGCGAATTGAGATCGATCCGGGAGAGTGATCAAGTGAACCGGCAGATCGAAAGCCCGCCGCTCCCCGAGTTCGTACGGGGCGACTTGCAGAACCGTGGAAGGCAACTCGGCGAACTCACACAGGCGGTCTAGCTGCGCATCCATGACAGCGGGGCCACCGACAGGACGACGAATACAGCTTTCATCGAGCACCACGAAGACCAGGGGTGAAGGCGTCCGTTCCAGGGACGTCTGCCGACTCGCGAGAAGCGACAGCCGCTCCTGAGCCTGCTGCTCAGTGATCGCACCACGCCGCACGGCCCCCATGGTGATGGCCGCCGCGTACTCCGGTGTCTGGAGCAGCCCCGGAATGATGCCCAGTTCGAAGATTCGGATCTCCGCCGCCTTCACTTCACGGGCAACGAACTCGGTGAAGCCCTCAAGTATCGCGGGGCTCCAGACGGCCCGGCCCTGGCGTTCGAGGGCGTCTCCGGTGCCGAGCGCCTTGTCGGCGCTTGCCGAAAAGCGACGAGTTGGGGAACGTCGACCAGTTTCTACGGCCGAGATGTGCGACCCAGAGCACCCAATCCTCATCGCGAGCTCTTCCTGGGTCCACTCGCGTTCCTCGCGCAGCCTGCGCAGACGCGCCCCATAGGCCGCACGCGCCGACTCTTCAGGAGCCAGCTCCTTTAGATTCAACAGGTATCGACCAACTCTCCAATCAGATACCGCAGGTTGATGGCACTCCGAATGTAGAGCACGCTGAGCCAATCCGGTAGCGGAATGACTACAGAGAGGAGCGGTGATGTCCGTGGCGAACATTCCTCCGAACCGCCGCACCAGGTCGGCGCGAGGCGCCGAACGCCCCGCCCCGGGGGGCGACCTTCAGGGGCTGTACGAACTGGTCCAGGCCGGTGGCTTCTGGCGCTTGGCGCCGGAATGGGTGCCGCGTGTGTATGCGGAGCCCACGAAGGAGTTGGCGGACAGGGTGCGGCATGGGCTGAGGCGGTTGACGGCATGAAGAGCGTGGCGCGGGCGGAGCTGGCGCGGATGATGGCCGAGCAGGGCAGGGACGGGGTGTTGCTGGTGATCAAGCCGCCCGTGCGGCTTGCGGCTTCGGCGCCCGGCGGCGGGATCGCCTTTCCGCCGTGTCAGTGCGCGGAGCACCGCGCGGGGCGGGGCCGGCCGGACACCGGCATTCGGTTGGCCGACACCGGCCGGGGCGGCGAAGTGACGGCCCGGCCGCCCGTGTTCAGTGCCCAGTGCGTCTCCGGGGACGGCGCCGAGTGCGGGGCGGAGTCCGGGGAGTTGGGGAGCCCGGACGCGGTACGGGCATGGTTGCGGCGGCACGCCGAGGAGACGGGGCACCGGCGGTACCGGCGTATCCGCAGCGAGCGGGTGACCCTCGACACGATGTCGCCTCGGCGCGCCACGCGCCATTGCCTTGGCGTCGCCGAGGTGACCGGGACGTAAGGTTCCCGTGCGGTGGGCCGTCAGGCGCCGGCCAGAGGGTGCGCAGGGCCTTCCGCGGTGTGGCGGAGGCGGTCGAGCCAGGAGTCGAGGGACTGGGCGAGCAGCTTCCGCATGTTCTCCGTGTCGGCGTCGACCGGGTCGCCCGACCAGGACTCCGCGTTGTGCACCTGGGTTTCGTCGCCGTGGGCCTCGAAACGCCAGTCGTGGATGGCGGTGATGCCGTGGGCGGTGCCGGCCCACAGGATGCGTGCGGGGGCCTCGACGACGTGGATGGTGGAGCCGATGGTCAGGCCGGCGCTGGTCCAGTGGAACGTGCTGCCGGGGGTCACAGGACCGTCGATCCGGGCGGACCCGATGTCGGTCTGCCAGCGGGGCCAGGCGTCGATGTCGGTGTGCAGCCGCCATACGCGCTCGATGGGTGCGGCGATGCGGATGCTGTGCCGGGAGATCACCGGGGCGGTCTCGTCGATGCCGCTGGGGGTGTGCTCGGAGTGGGACATGGCCGTTCCTCAGGGGTGGAAATAGAAACCTTCGAGAGAAGGCAGATCGTTCGTTAGAAGGTGTAACACTATCGTCGGGGAGCGTCAAGGAGCGTCTTGCCCCCGGCCACCACCCGTGTGCCCCGGGCGGAAGGGGCAGGGCGGCACCGGTTCAGGGAAACGGCCTCAACAACCCTGGTTGGCCGGCTCCCCCTCGCCTAACGTCCCAGAGGGAACCCGTCCGTTCGGCTGTCGATGCCAGGCCCGCCGCAGGATGCGGCGGGCCGGAAAGAGAGCACCCATGACGGAGGACGTGAAAGCCCGGAAGTTCAGCACCCTCTTCCGCTGGTTCGACCGGAACGGGGACGGACAGCTCACCCGTGACGACTTCCAGCAGATGGCCGACATGTTCGCGGGGCTGGTGCGCGAGGGCGCCGAGGAGAACGCGGCCGCGATGCGGGCCGCCTTCGAGACCTGGTGGCAGTTGCTGCTCGCCCATGGGGACCGCGACGGAAGCGGGCAGATCTCCCCGCACGAGTTCATCACCGTCATGGAAGCCGACGTCACGGACCCCCAGCACTTCGAACAGGCTGTACTGGCGATCGCCGACGCGCTGATGCGGGCGCTGGACACCGATCAGGACGGAGTGCTGAGCCAGGCGGAATACGTCCGCATGTACGACGTCCTGGGCATTCCCCCGGTGCACTCCGAGGCAGCGTTCCGCCTGCTCGACCAGGACGGGGACGGCTCACTCAGCCACGCCGAATTCAGGACCGCCATCACCGACTTCTACCTGAGCGACGACCCGAAAGCCCCCGGAAACTGGCTGCTCGGCCCCATCGACCAGGCCGCCTGAGCCCGAGCCCGAGCCCCAGCCCCAGCCCGACGGACGTCACCACGTGCTGCGCACGTCACGGAGCCCCGTCACAGCAGGTTTCGCGCCCGTAGATCCGCCGCGTACTTGGTGATCAGGGCCTCGGGGAGGGGGAGCAGGGAGTGGGGACGCTGGTGGTGGCGAGGACCGCGACGAAATCGCCGTGGGACACCGGGTCTTCGGCGTGGTGGTGCCACTCGGCGGCCACCGCGCCGGCCCGCTCCCACAGTTCGCCGTACGTGATGGTGTCGAAGCGCCGCAGGAGGCGCAGGGTGGTGCGGCCCGTGTCCGGGTCGGTCACCGGTTCCGTGGCGCGTTCGCCGAGGGCGGGGCGGTCCGCGTACCCCTCCATCACCGTGGTCATGAGGTCGAGGAGCGGCAGCCCCGGCCGCCGGATCGTCTCCGTGACGGAGTCGAGGGGCGCGGCCGCGCGGAACTGCGGATCGGTCGCGTACAGGTGGGCGGCGAGCTGAGCGGTACGGGCGCGGAACTCCGCGGTGAGGGGCTGCGAGCCGGACATGAGTGCTCTCCTCGGCGGCCGTAAGGGGTGTGGGGGCCAGTAGGGCCGTAAGGGCTGTAGGGCCGTAAGGGCTGTAGGGCCGTACGGCGTGAAGTCCCCTACTGATGGGCGTCGGGGTACCGCACGTGGCGGTCCTTCCCCGCGCCGTGTCCCGCGGCGGCCATGGCGACGCCGAGGACGAGCAGGAGCACGAGCGGAAGCGTCCAACTGCCCGTGGCGTCGTGCAGGATGCCGAGGAGCAGGGGGCCGGCCGCCGCCACGAGGTAGCCGATGGACTGGGCCATGCCCGCCAGGGCGGCGGCCTCGCCGGGGGCGCCGGCGCGTTCGCTCTGGAAGGTGAGGGCGAGGACGAGGCAGGGGCCGCCGCCGAGGCCGAGCAGCGTGCACGCCACGATGGGCAGGCCGGGGGCGGACAGCAGCACGGCGAAGCCGGCGAGCACGAGGACCGAGGCGCCGAGCGCGGCCCACCGCTGGTCGCGGCGGCCCCGGGTGAGCAGCGGCAGGACGCTGCTGGCCGCGAGGGCGATCACCTGGTAGTAGAAGAGCAGCCAGCCGGCCGTGGTGTTGCTCGCGCCGTCGTGGATCAGGATGCTGGGCAGCCAGGCGACGGCGGTGTAGAAGGCCAGCGACTGAAGGCCCATGAAGATGCTGACCTGCCAGGCCAGGCCCGAGCGCCAGGGGACGGCGCTGTGGGCCGCGCCGCCGGCCGCCTGCGGCTTGTCGCCGCGCAGCCGGGGCAGCCAGGCCAGGAACGCCGCGACGGTGATGGCGACGCCCCAGCCGAGCGCGGTGTGCCAGGTGCCCGGCAGGGAATGGGAGAGCGGCGCGGAGATGCCGGAGGAGACGGCGGCGGTGACGCCCATGACGGTGACGTACAGCGCGCTGATGCCCTGGATGCGGTGGGCGGGCACGCTGCGCCGGATCAGGGCGGGCAGCAGGACGTTGCCGAACGCGATGGCCGCGGACAGGATCACCGTCCCGGCGAACAGGCAGGCCACCGAGGGGAGCGAGCGGACGACGGTGCCGACGGCCAGCGTGCCGAGGGCCGCGACCAGCAGGCGCGCGGTCCCGAACCGGTGCGAGGCCCGCGCCACCAGGGGCGATGTCGCGGCGAACGTCAACAGGGGCAGGGTGCTCAGCAGCCCGCCCCAGCTCGCCGTGAGCCCGCTGCCGCGCTCGATCTCCGGCAGCAGCGTGCCGACGCCGGTCAGGCTCGTCCGCAGGTTCGCCGCCACGAGGCAGATCGCGATGATGAGCCCGATGGTCACGGCGGGCTTGGCGGGATCTGCGGGGTCGGCGGCGGGGGCCTTGGACGGGGCGGTGGGGCGATGACGGGCCATGGCGGAGGGCTCCCTCGTACTCACCGATCGTCCCCCATCCGCGGGGCCGCGGCCTCGTGGCGGCGGGTGAGCTGGACGATCGCGCCCGCCGCGGCGCGGGCGCCGCTCTCGTCACGGGCCTCGATCGCGTCGACGAGCCGCCGGTGCAGCTCGGCGTGGTCCTCGGCGCCGGTGGCCTCCCAGGGCAGGCCGCCCAGCGACGAGGTGAGCGCCGTGCCGAGGTAGTCGTACACCTCGACCAGCAGGTCGTTGCCGCTCGCGCGGACCACGGCGCGGTGGAAGAGCGCGTCGACGCTCCCGGCCGCGGCCATGTCCTCGCCGGCGCAGGCCGCGTCGGCGTCGGCCAGCAGCTCCTTGAGCTGGGCGAGCTGCTCCTCGCTGCGCCGCAGGGCCGCGGTCCCCGACGCGTACTCCTCCAGGACGGTACGGAGTTCGAGTACGTTGTCCCGCTGCGCGGCGCTCGCCCGGCGCACCATGACGGACTGGAGCTCGCTGGCGGAGCGGACGTACGTGCCGTCGCCTTTACGGGCCTCCAGCAGCCCCAGGTGCACGAGCGCACCAAGCGCCTCGCGCAGCGTGCTCCGCCCCACCCCCAGCTCCTCGATGAGGGCCTGCTCCGGCGGGATGCGGGTGCCGACCGGCCAGCCGCCGGACTCGATGTGCGAGCGGAGGCTGTCCACAAGCTGTGCGGACAGGCTCGCCGCCCGCCGCGGTGTGCTGATGCGCTTCATGGAAGCAGCAGCGTACACACAAACGTCAGACATTTGAACATCACACGTCGAGGGGCCGGACGCGGGAGCCAGGAGAGGCGTCAGCTACCGAAGGCGACATCCTTCGTCGTGGCCATGCGCCGGGTGTCCGGGTGCTTGGCCACGTAGTCCGTGATGTGCGAGAGGGACCGCTTGACGTCGTCGTAGTCGCTGCCGCAGCCGCTGGGGCCGCCGACGCCGTCCGGGTAGCAGGAGTTCATGAAGCCGTAGATCAGGCCGTCGGCGCCCGAACCCGGCGCGGACCGGTCGAGGAGGCCCTTCGCGTATTCGCCATCGCCACTTCGCACGGTCCAACTGAAGGTACGGGCGAACTCGCCGCGGTCCCTGGCCTGCGACCCCAGCCGCACCTGCTGCTGTATGCCGGGGAACGGGGCGGTGGGGAACTTCCGGCCGAGCATGAAGGTGCCCTTGTCCATCACGCGCTGCCGCGCCGGAATGCCGCCGCCATGCCGCTCGAAGACCTTGGCGACGACGGAATAGTCGCCGCTGTAGCTCACCGCTTCCTTTGCCGTGAGGCCGCTGCTGACGTCGTTCCAGCCGGACCCGCCCACGTCCCCTTCGTTGTAGAAGCCGTACAGGACCCGAATGCCGTGGCTTTCCAGCTTGTCGCGAGCGAGGTCGCGCAGAGCGGCGAGGGAGCAGTGCCGCCATTTCGCGTCACCGCTCTTGCAGTAGTCGGGGTTCTTGAGGTCCAGCCAGACGAACCCGATGTTCTTCCCGGCGTCGCGCTCCTTGGCGAGCCGGTCGAACATGTCCGCCATCGTGTCGCCGTAACTGGTGAGCGTTCCGTCGTGATCCGCCCACCAGCCCTGTTTCCACGCGGTCGCGTCGATCTCGACGGCATTCGCGCCGTGCTCAAGGGCCTTGGTCACGCCGCCGACGGTGAGGACGCGGTGCGCGATGGCCCAAGTGGGCTGCTGCCGCTGGGAAACGTCGGGCGCGGAAGCACTCCGCGCCCCGTCGCCCTGCGACTCGGCACTCCGCGCATCGACATTCCGCGACCAGGCATCCTGCGGCCCGGAACTCCGTGAATCGGCGCCGCGCGGGGCGGCGCCGGCCTGCTGGGCGGCTCCCGCTCCCATAGCGGCGGCGAGGAGGGTGAGAGCGACCGCCGTCGATTTCATACGGCGGGTCATTGCGGTGGCCACGGTGGTGGCTCCTTTCCGAGAAATGGCACTGATGGCACGGGCCGCCCGCGCAAGCGCAGCCGTGCGCCAAGCGCGACCGGCCGGCCGAACGGACAATTGAAAGAGGCACCCACGGGACGGACTGATCCACGACGGACTGATCCACGCCCGGCTGATCCACGACGGGCTGATCCGTGACGGGCTGATCCATAACGGACCAATCCATGACGGGCTAATCCACGACGAGCTACTGGATGACGAGCGGCCCGCTGTCGGCCTTGGCCGCCTTCACGTCCCATTCGCTGGACTGGTAGGCGTGGACGTCGTACTTCCAGGAACCCTCGACCTCGGCGCCCTTGGCGGCCGGAACGTCCTTCGTCCGCACCTGGGTCCACCGTTCGTAGACGCTGGTCGACGGCTTGTCGTGGGCGCCCCAGTAGCCGTCGCGCCAGAGGATGCCGTCGGCGTGTACGTCGCAGTTGACGCCGTCCACGCCCGCGTACCACCAGGTCGGGGCGGGGACGCTCCACCACCAGTAGCCGCAGCCGCGGATCTGGAGTTCGGTGTGGACGGACTTGGTGGCCGCGTGCGGGGCCCCGGTCGCGATAACGCAGGACTGGGCGTGGGCGCTGACCCAGCCGTCCGGCTTGGGCCACGAGCCCTTGCCCCAGCGCTCGTTCAGGTCTCCGCACCGGATTTGAGCGGCCTTGGGCGTGTGGGCGCCGTCGGAGTCCGCGATCCAGTTGAGCGCCTTCTCGATGGTCCAGTCGTCATTGGCGATCTGGTCGTGTCCGACGCAGGGGGAGACGAAATTCTGCGCACCCTTGAGGGCGCTGGTGCGACCGGAGTGCTTGAGCGACTTCTCACCGTCGTCGTCCACGCCGACGACCGTCTTGTCGCACCAGTAGACGGAGGGGGGAGCCATCGGTTCGTCGCCGACGTTCGACCGGAACGTCGCGTAATGCGTGTTCCCCGGAGTTTCCGTGCCGCTGTTCAGCCAGGTGAGGAACCCGGACCCGGCATCCATTTCCCTGGCCTGTTCGTCGCAGTAGGGCCCGGCGACAGGGCAGAAGTAGGAGAGGATCGTGCCGTGGTTGGGGGTCGCGAGGGTGACCAGATGCGCCGTGGTCGCGTGGCCCTGGTTCTGCTTCAGGTAGGCGCGGGAGACCAGGCCGCCCATCGAGTGGGCGACGATGTCGATCTTCCCGTCGGGGGACCTGCTCAGCAGCTTGTTTTCCCGGATATAGGCGGCGAGTTTGTCGGCGAGGGATTTGATCGGCGTGGCTCCGTTGCCCTGCTGGGAAAAGGCGCTGTAGTCGAAGGGGAAAATCTCGTTCGAGGCGTACCCGTACTCCTCGGCCTTGTCGATCATGTGCCGCCAGGTGCCGGGACCGGAGTGCCAGCCATGCACGAAAACGACGGGACGGTGGCCGAGTTGGGCACGCGCGGTCGGTGCGGCGGAGGCGCCGGAAGCCGGACCGAAGGCGACCGAGCCCACCGCCATGACGATGACCACGAATAACGCCCGTAACGCCAGAATGCGCGATCTCATGAATCCCTTTTCCGAAGTCGAGAATTCCGATGGATGGAAACGGCACGGAAAAATCGACACTAACGGAACGCCATGCTCACATCAATCAGACTCGACAATCTGGCTGGTTTCCATCGCAGATGCAACGAGAGGGACGGCAATCCCACAGCCCACAGCCCACCGCCCCGTGGCCGCCGACGACGAGGCCCCCGGCCTTCAAGAAGGCCGAGGGCTGCGCCATGTGCGCCGCGCCGGAGGGCGGCCGTCACCGCCGGCTCTTGAGCACGCAGTCCACGATGTGGGCCCACTGCTCCACCACCCGCTCGCGCCGGGCGGCGTCGTCCGTCAGCAGGTTGGCGAGGCCCAGGCCGCGGGCCATGTCGAGGAGGCCCTGGACGGTCTCGCGGATGCCCGGTACGCGCTCGTCGGCGCCCAGCAGCTCCACGGCGATGCGGTGGGTCTCGCGGCCGACGCGGGCCTCCAAGTCGATGACGCGCGGGCAGAGTTCGGCCTCGTTGGAGGCGGCGACCCACAGTTGCAGGGCGGCGCGGAAGAGCGGACCCGTGTAGAGGTCGACCAGGGCGCGGACCACGGCGCGGGTACGGACGGGGCTGGGCCGGGTGCCGTGGGAGGCGCGCAGGGCCAGGGTGCGCATCGCCTGGGAACGGACCTCGGCGACGTACTCCACGGCCGCCGTGAACAGATCTTCCCGCGTGGGGAAGTGGTGCTGCGCCGCGCCCCGCGACACCCCCGCGCGCTCCGCCACGACCGACACGGTCGAGCCGGCCCAGCCGTACTCGGCGAGACAGGAGATGGCGGCCTCCAGCAGCCGCTGCCGGGTGACGCGGCTGCGGTCCTGTTTGGGTACGGTCACGATGCCCATGCGGGGTCCCGCCTCTCCAGAAAGGCCGTCATGCCCTCGCGGGCCTCCGGCGATGCGAACAGCCGCGCCGACTCGTCGGCCAGCGCCTGCGCGTCACGGTCGAAGGCCCGTAGCACCTCCGCCGTGACCAGCCGTTTCGACGCGGCCAGCCCCTGCGGCGAACCCCGCCGCAGCCCATCGAGTACGGGCTCCAGAGCGGCCTCGACGGAGCCCTCGGCCGCCAGTGTGACCAGCCCGATCCGCGCCGCCTCCGCCGCGTCGAACCGCTCGCCCGTCAGGTAGTACCGGGCGGCCGCCCGCGCGTCGAGCCGCGGCAGCAGCGGCATCGAGATCAGGGCGGGCGCCAGCCCCAGCCGCACCTCGGTGAACGCGAAGCTCGCCGCCGCCCCCGCGACGGCGATGTCACAGGCCCCGAGGAGCCCGAGCCCCCCGGCCCGTACGTGCCCGCTGACGCGGGCGACCACGGGCTTGGGCAACTCCAGAACCCTGCGCAACAGCCGAACCAGCTCCCCCGGCCCGCTCTCCGCCGCGGTGGCCTCACTGAGGTCCGCGCCGGCGCAGAAGGTGTTGCCGGTATGGGTCAGCAGAACAGCACGAGTCGCGCGATCCTCACCCGCCGCGGTAAGCCCCTCCCCCAACTCCTTTACCAGCCGCCGCGAGAGCGCGTTGCGGTTGTGCGGCGAGTCGAGCGTCAGGGTGGTGATCCCGTCGGCGTACGCACACCGCACCAGCCGATCGGCCTCCGTCATCGCGACCGCCCCCCCCTCTCCCGCTCCCGTAGTTCGCGCCGCAGCAGCTTGCCGGAGACGGCTCGCGGCACGCTCGCGACGAACTCGACCCGCCGCACCTTCTTGTACGGGGCGACCCGCCCGGCCACGTACTCCATCACATCGGCCTCGCTCAGCGCGCCGGGCTCCCGCCGCACCACGTACGCCTTCGGGAACTCCTCGCCATCAGCGTCCCGCACCCCGATGACCGCGGCGTCCGCGACCCCCTCGTGCGCCAGCAGCACCGCTTCGAGCTCGGCGGGGGCGACCTGGTAGCCCTTGTACTTGATCAGCTCTTTCACCCGGTCCACGACATACAGCCACCCCCGCGCGTCGATCCGCCCGATGTCCCCCGTACGCAGCCACCCGGCCGAGTCGATCATGGCAGCCGTCTCCTCGGGACGGCCCAAGTACCCCTCCATCACCTGCGGACCGCGCAACACGATCTCCCCCTCCTCTCCCACCCCGAGATCCCGGCCGTCCCCCTCCAGGGAGACGATCCGCAACTCGGTGCCGGGCACCAGCTTGCCCACCGACCCCGGCGGCGCGTCATGCACCTCGGCCAGCGGCCAGATGGTGGCGCACGGGGACAGCTCCGTCATCCCGTACCCCTGCATGATCGGCGGCAGCCCGAGCCGCCCCGCACACGCCGCCGCGAGCCCGGCGTCCAACGGCGCGGCCGCGCTGACGACGTACTCCAGCGACGACAGGTCGTACCCCGTGGCCGCCGGGTGCTTGGCCAGCGCCAGAACGATGGGCGGCGCCACGTACACCCCGTTGACCCGGTACGTCTCGACAGCCGACAGAAACCGCTCCACATCGAAGCGCGGCAGCACGACAACAGCGGCACCTCGCCGCAGCGGCGCGTTCATCAGCGCAGTCAGCCCGTAAATATGGAAAAACGGCAACACAGCCAACACAACTTGGCCGGGCCGCCCCGGAACCAGATCGTCCAACTGCGCCAGGTTGGTGGCGATGGAACGGTGCGTGAGCATCACGCCCTTCGGGACGCCGGTAGTCCCCGACGAGTATGGGAGGGCCGCCAGGTCCCGCGCGGGATCGATGTCGACGTCCGGCACGGCTCCGTCGAAGGCCAGCATGGACTGAACGGACCGATACCCCTCGGCGTGGTCGCAGACCAAGACCTCTCTGACACACCCGGCCTGTTCGGCGGCGCGCCCCACCTGTTCGAGCAGCGCGGAGACGGTGACGACCCACCGGGCGCCGCAGTCCCCGAGCTGCTTGCCCAGCTCATCCGGGGTGGCCAACGGATGGACGGTGGTAACCGTCGCTCCCGCACACGTGGCGGCGTAAAAGACCACGGGAAAGGCGACGGTATTGGGACTGACCAGAGCAAGCACGTCCCCCTTGCGCACCCCGATATCAGCGAGCGAAGCAGCCAACCTGCCTACTCCGCCGACAAGCTCGGCATAGGTGACCACCCTCCCGGTAATCCCATCGATCAAAGCGGGCCGATCACCAAATTCACCGGCCCGCCCCAAAACGGCTTGATGAATGGGAAGTTCGACGGGGGCGACATCGGCGTACTCGCTGCGGAACTCCATGAGGATCTCCTAGCACTGTCGTACGGACCGGATGGAGGGCTCAGTAGGACTTGGGGAGCCCCAGCGACTGATGGGAGACGTAGTTGAGGATCATCTCCCGGCTGACCGGCGCGATACGGGCGACGCGGGCCGCCGTGATCATGGCGGCGAGCCCGTACTCCCTGGTCAGCCCATTCCCCCCGAGGGTGTGTACGGCCTGGTCGACGGCCTTGACGGCGGCTTCCCCGGCCGCGTACTTCGCCATGTTCGCGGCCTCGCCCGCACCCGCGTCGTCGCCCATGTCATAGAGCGCGGCGCCCTTCTGCGTCATCAGCCGGGCCAGCTCGATATCGATGTGGGCCTGCGCCAGCGGGTGGGCGATGGCCTGATGCGCGCCGATCGGCTCCTTCCAGACCGTACGCGTACGGGCGTATTCGACGGCCTGCCCCAGCGCGTACCGCCCCATGCCGATGGCGAAAGCGGCGGTCATGATGCGCTCGGGGTTGAGCCCCGCGAACAATTGCAGCAGCCCGGCGTCCTCGTCGCCGACCAGAGCCTCCGCAGGCAGCCGCACCTCATCGAGAACCAGCTCGAACTGCTTCTCCGGCGCGGCGAGTTCCATATCGATCTGCCGCCGCTCGAACCCCGCCGCGTCGCGCGGCACAATGAACAGACAGGGCTTGAGCTTCCCCGTCCGCGCGTCCTCGGTACGCCCGACGATGAGCGTCGCCTCCGCGATATCCACCCCCGACACAAAGACCTTCCGCCCGGACAGCACCCAGCCATCACCGTCCCGCCGCGCGGTAGTGGTGATCCGGTGCGAGTTCGACCCGGCATCGGGCTCAGTGATCCCGAACGCCATCTTGGCGGAGCCGGCCGCGAGCCGGGGCAGCCAGTCCCGCTTCTGCGACTCGGTACCAAAGCGCGAAATGACGGTCGCGCAAATAGCGGGCGAGACCACCATCATGAGCAGCGGACACCCGGCAGCGCCCAGCTCCTCCAGCACAATCGCCAACTCGGCGATCCCACCACCCCCGCCCCCGTACTCCTCGGGCAGATTGACCCCGAGATACCCCAGCTCACCAGCCTCGGCCCACAGCTCATCGGTGTGCTTACCGTCACGCACGACACCGGCGAAATACTCCCGCCCGTACCGCTTTCCGAGCGCGGCCACGGCCGCGCGGAGGTCACGCTGTTCCAGGGTCTCGATCACGAAAAGCCCCCTACAAGGAGAATCGCGGGAACACCGACCGCCTACGACGACGAATCGGCGACGACAGCGAGCAACGCACCCAGCTCAACCTGCTGACCAGGCGCGACATGAAGCACTGCAAGAACCCCGTCCGCCGGGGCGACGACCTTGTGCTCCATCTTCATCGCCTCCAGCCACAACAACGGCTGCCCAGAAACCACCCGGTCCCCAACCACGAGCCCATCTGCGAGCCGAATGACGGTTCCGGGCATGGGGGCGAGCAGCGAGCCGGGTTCGGTACGGGAGGCAGGGTCGGAAAAGCGCGGCAAGGCAACAAAGGCATGGGCCCCGAGCGAGGAATCCACGTAGACACGCTCACCGTAAGAGGCCACGGCGAACTCCCGCCGTACCCCCTCCACTTCAAGAATCACAGCATCGGAGTCAACGGAGACCAACCGAACCCCCGCAAGCCCCTCCACGAGAAGCCCACTCCGCCCAAGCCGATACCGAACCTCGTGCACATCTCCATCGGGCTCACTCCGATAGGACTTGCACTGAGGTACGGAGGGAACATTCCGCCACCCGCCGAACGGCGACCGCCCGCAGGAATCAGCGAGAGCAGCAGCAAGCGCGGCAACGCCGGCCGATCCGCGCCCCACCGGATCGACCGTCAACTCCCCCAGATTCCGCTCATAGAACCCGGTATCCACCGCGGCGGAGTGAAAGTCCGAATGCCGCAGCGACCGAACGAGCAGTTCACGATTGGTGACGGGCCCATGGATAAGAGCGTGGTCGAGGGCAGAGGCCAACAACCGAACGGCTTCATCCCGCCGGGGAGCCCAGGCGATGACTTTGGCGAGCATAGGGTCGTAATGGACGCCGATGACATCACCGTCCGCGACCCCCGAGTCGACGCGCAACCCATAAGCACGCCCGTCGGCCGAGCGGGACTCACCAGCCCACCCGCCCCCACCCCCACCAACCCCCGGCACGGAAAACCGATGCAACACCCCCGTCTGCGGCGTCCACCCCCGCCCCGGGTCCTCCGCATACAACCGAGCCTCCACCGCATGCCCCACAGGCAACGGCGGCCCACCCCCCGGCAGCGCCTCCCCCTCCGCCACCCGCACCTGCCAAGCCACCAAGTCCAGCCCGTACACACACTCCGTCACCGGATGCTCCACCTGAAGCCGCGTGTTCATCTCCAGGAAGTACGCCCGCCCCTCCCCAGAGACCAGGAACTCCACAGTCCCCGCCCCCACGTACCCGATAGCCCGCGCGGCGGCAACCGCAGCGGAGTGCAGCGACTCCCGCAACCCCGCCTCAAGCCCCGGCGCCGGCGCCTCCTCGATGACCTTCTGGTGCCGCCGCTGAAGAGAGCAGTCACGCGTCCCAAGAGCCCAGACCGCCCCGTACGAATCCGCGAGCACCTGCACCTCAACATGGCGCCCGCCCTCGACGTAAGGCTCCAGGAAGACCGACCCGTCACCGAACGCGGCCGCCGCCTCCGCCCGCGCCGAAGCCACCTCCCCCTCCAGCGCCCCGAGCGAACGGACCACCCGCATCCCCCGCCCGCCCCCACCCAGAGCCGCCTTGACGACCAACGGCAGATCACCCTCACCAGCGGCCCCCACCGGCACAGGCGACAGCAGCGGCACACCGGCCCCCCGCATGATCTCCTTGGCCCGCGTCTTGGAGGCCATGGCCTCCATCGCCCCCGGCGGCGGCCCGATCCACACCAGCCCGGCCTCGCCCACGGCCCGCGCGAACCCGGCGTTCTCGGAGAGGAAGCCGTACCCCGGATGCACGGCATCGGCCCCGGCCGCGAGCGCCGCCTTCACGATGAGGTCACCGCGCAGATACGTGTCGGCGGGCGCGTCCCCGGGCAACCGCACGGCGGCATCGGCCTCGCGTACATGCAGAGCCCCGGCATCGGCGTCGGAGTGCACGGCGACGGTCGAGATGCCCAGTTCACGGCAGGTGCGAAAGACCCGCCGGGCGATTTCCCCACGATTGGCGACAAGAAGAGCGCTGATCACTACGGCTTCACACCCTCACATCCGGAAGACACCAAACCCACCCCGCGCCCCCTCGACGGGCGCGTTGTGCACGGCGGACAGACACAACCCCAGCACGGTGCGCGTATCACGCGGGTCGATGACGCCGTCGTCGTAGAGCCGCCCGGAGAGGAACATCGGCAGGGACTCGGACTCGATCTGCTGCTCCACCATGGCCCGCAACCCGGCGTCGGCCTCCTCGTCGTACGGGCGCCCCTTGGCGGCGGCGGAGGCGCGGGCCACGATCGACAGCACACCGGCGAGCTGCTGCGGCCCCATGACGGCGGACTTGGCGCTGGGCCAGGAGAAGAGGAAGCGCGGATCGTAGGCGCGCCCGCACATGCCGTAGTGCCCGGCGCCGTAGGAGGCGCCCATGAGGACACTGAGGTGCGGCACGGTGGAGTTGGAGACGGCGTTGATCATCATGGCGCCGTGCTTGATGATGCCGCCCTGCTCGTACTCGCGGCCGACCATGTAGCCGGTGGTGTTGTGGAGGAAGATCAGCGGAATGTCGCGCTGGTTGGCGAGCTGGATGAACTGGGCGGCTTTCTGGGACTCCTGGCTGAAGAGGACGCCTTGGGCGTTGGCGAGGATGCCGACGGGGTAGCCGTGGAGGGCGGCCCAGCCGGTGGTGAGGCTGGCTCCGTAGAGCGGCTTGAACTCGTCGAAGTCGGAGCCGTCCACGATGCGGGCGATGACGTCGCGAGGATCGAAGGGAACACGCAGATCCCCAGGAACAACACCAAGCAGTTCATCCGCATCGTAAAGAGGAGGTGGAAAACTACCCGAAGTTGGCTCAACCTTCCGCCAGTTGAGCCTCCGAACAACCCGCCTGGCAAGGCGAATGGCATCGGGTTCGTCGAGGGCGAAGTAGTCGGCGAGCCCCGAGGTCCGGGCGTGCATGTCGGCGCCGCCGAGGGATTCGTCGTCGCTCTCCTCGCCGGTCGCCATCTTCACGAGCGGCGGGCCGCCGAGGAAGACCTTCGCCCGCTCCTTGACCATGATGACGTGGTCGGACATGCCGGGTATGTACGCGCCGCCGGCGGTGGAGTTGCCGAAGACGACGGCGACGGTGGGGATGCCGGCGGCGGAGAGCCGGGTGAGGTCTTTGAAGAGGGCGCCGCCCGGGATGAAGATCTCTTTCTGGCTGGGGAGATCGGCGCCGCCGGACTCGACGAGGCTCACGACGGGGAGCCGGTTGGCGTAGGCGATCTCGTTGGCGCGCAGCGCCTTGCGCAGGGTCCAGGGGTTGCTGGCGCCGCCGCGCACGGTCGGGTCGTTGGCGGTGATCAGGCACTCGACGCCCTCGATGACGCCGATGCCGGTGACGAGGGCGGCGCCGACGGCGTAGTCGCTGCCCCAGGCGGCGAGCGGGGAGAGTTCGAGGAACGGTGTGTCGGGGTCGAGGAGGAGTTCGACGCGCTCGCGGGCGAGGAGCTTGCCGCGCTCGCGGTGGCGGGCGACGTACTTCTCGCCGCCCCCGCCGATCGCTTTGGCGTGCTCCGCCTCGACGGCGGCGAGCTTCTCCAGCATGGCGTCGCGGTTGGCGGCGTAGTCGGCGGCCTCGGGGCCCGATACGACGAGCGAGGACGCGAGCACGGTCACAGCAGCACCTCCGGTATGTCCAGGTGGCGGGAGCGCAGCCACTCCCCGAGGGCCTTGGCCTGGGGGTCGAAGCGGGCGCGGTGGGCGACGCCTTGGCCGAGGAGCCCGTCGATGACGAAGTTGAGGGCGCGCAGGTTGGGCAGCAGGTGCCGGGCGACCGGCAACCGGCCGACCTCGGGCAGCAGTTCACGAAGCCGTTCGACGGTCAGCTCGTGGACGACCCACCGCCAGGCGAGATCCGTACGGACCCAGACGCCCACGTTGGCGGAGCCGCCCTTGTCTCCGCTGCGGGCGCCGGCGACGAGCCCGAGGGGCCGGCGCAGAGTGGGCCCGGCGGGGAGCGGCGCGGGGAGCGGCCCACCGGGGGGCACCTCGGGAGCACCGCCCCGGCATACGAGCGAGGGGCCCACGTCCACCCGCCGCCCGTCCGGCAGCACCGCCACGTGCGGGACGTCGCCCGCGTCCGTAAAGGCGGCTTCGAAGACGCCGTACGGCTCGCCCTTGCCCGGCGGGGCGGTGACGTGGAATCCGGGGTAGCTGGCGAGGGCCAGCTCGACGGCGGCCCCGCTGACCGCCCGCCCGACGGCTTCCGGGTCCTCGTCGCGTACCACCAGGCGCAGCAGCGCGCTCGCCTCCTCCTGTACGGGCGCGTCGGGGTGGTCCGTACGGGCGAGGGTCCAGCGCACCTCGGCGGGCCGCCGCTCCGCGGCGTCGAGGGCGGCCTCCAACTGCCGCTGGACCAGCCGGGCCTTGGCATCGATGTCGAGACCGGTGAGGACGAAGACGACCTCGTTCCGCCAGCCGCCGAGGCGGGTCAGCCCGACCTTGAGGTCGCCGGGCGGCGGCTCGCCGCGCACACCGTCGATACGGACCCGGTCCGGGCCTTCCTGGGTGAGCCGGACCGTGTCGAGGCGGGCGGTCACGTCCGGGCCGAGGTAGCGAGGCCCGGCGGTCTCGTACAAGAGCTGTTCGGTGACAGTGCCGATGGTGACGGCGCCGCCGGTGCCGGGGTGTTTGGTGATGACGGCGGAGCCGTCGGCGTGGAGCTCGGCGAGGGGGAAACCGGGACGGCGGGGACCGTTGGGGATACCGGGGAGCCCGCCGAAGCCCGCCCCAAATCCGGCCCCGAACCCCTCCCCGCGCCCCTCCCTGCGCCCCTCCCCAAAAACGTCCTCGAAGAAGGAGTAGTTGCCGCCGGTGGCTTGGCAGCCGCATTCCAGCACATGCCCCGCGACGACGGCGCCGGCGAGGGGGTCGAGGTCGTCGGGCCCCCAGCCGAAGTGGGCGGCGGCGGGCCCGGTGACGAGGGCAGCGTCGGTGACGCGGCCGGTGACGACGACGTCCGCGCCGGCGCGCAGGCAGGCGGCGATGCCGGCGCCGCCGAGGTAGGCGTTGGCGGTGAGCACCCCGTCCGGCCAGGCGCGCGCGCCGAGCAGGTCGTCGCCCTCGACGTGCGCGACGCGCACCGGCACGCCGAGGCGCGCGGCGAGTTCGCGGATGGCGTCGGCGAGCCCGGCGGGGTTGAGCCCGCCCGCGTTGGCGACGAGCTTGACCCCGCGCTCGGCGGCGAGCCCCAGACCGTCCTCCAACTGCCGCAGATACGTTTTGGCGTACCCGCGCGCCGGGTCCTTGAGCCGGTCCCGGCCCAGGATCAGCATCGTCAGCTCGGCGAGATAGTCCCCCGTGAGGACGTCCAGCTCGCCGCCGGTGAGCATCTCGCGGAGGGCGTCGAAACGATCGCCGTAGAAGCCGGAGGCATTGCCTATCCGCAGCACGTCGTCGCCTCGGACGTCGGCTCCGCCAGTAGCTCCGCTGGCGGCTCCGCCGATCACCGCCCCGCTCCACGGGGCTCCTGCCCCGCCGGGCCGGGCCCATGACCGCCCGTCTCCCGCCGGGGCCCGCCGGACTCGCGGCTGCCAGGCTCGCGCCCGGCCCCACGGCTAGCCGGCTCCCGCCCGGCCCCACGGCTAGCCGGCTCCCGCCCGGCCCCACGGCTAGCCGGCTCCCGCCCAGGTCCGTCGGGCCCACCGCTACCTGGCTCCTCCCCCGCCGGGCCGGGCCGACCGCTGCCCGGCTCGCGCCCAGATCCGCCGGGCTCGCGGCTGCCAGGCTCGCGCCCGGCCACACGGCTAGCCGCCTCCCGCCCAGGCCCGCCGGACTGACGGCTACCTGACTCGTGCCCCGCCCCGTCGGACCCACCGCTACCTGGCTCCTGCCCCGCCGGGCCGGGCCGACCGCTGCCCGGCTCCCGCCCAGGTCCGCCGGGCTCGCGGCTACCCCGCTCCCGCCCGGCCCCACCGCTACCCGGCTCCCGCCCGGCCCCGCCGGGCCGACCGCTGCCCGGCTCGCGCCCGGCCCCACGGCTACCCGGCTCGCGCCCAGGTCCGCCGGGCTCGCGGATACCCGCCTCCCGCCCGACCCCGCTCGCCCCTCGGCTGCCCGGCTCGCGCCCTGGCCCCGCCGGGCCGGCGAAGGCTTGGGCGATGTTCAACCAGTGGTCGGCGTCGGGGCCTTCGGCGGTGACGGCCACCTCGGAGCGGTGGGCGCGTTGCGTGACGAGGAGGCAGAAGTCGAGGGCGGGGCCGGTCACGCGCTGCGCGGCGTCCGGCGGCCCGTACGACCACAGCTCACCGCCCGGCGCCGTCAGCTCCACCCTGAACTCCTCGGCGGGCGGGTCGAGTCCGCGTACGGCATAGGCGTAGTCGCGGGCGCGGGCGCCGATGCGGGCCACGTGCCGCAGCCGCGCGGTGGGCTCGCGGGTCACGCCGAGCGTGTCGGCGATGTCCTGGCCGTGCGCCCAGGTCTCCATCAGCCGGCCCGTGGCCATGGAGGCGACGCTCATCGGGGGCCCGAACCAGGGGAGGCGCGCCCCCGCGGGCTGCCCGGCGAGGACCCGGTCCACCCGCTCGCGCCCCGCGCGCCAGCGGGCGAGCAGTTCGGCGGGCGGCAGCGCGGCTCCACGCGCGGCGGCCTCGTCGACGAAGGTGTCGGGCGCGGCGAGCGCCTGGTCGATGAGCGGCTGGAAGGCTTGGGCCCCTTCGGTGGACCGTACGGCGCACTCGTCCGTCCAGGCGAGATGCGCGATCTGGTGGGCGATCGTCCACCCCGGCGCGGGCGTCGGCGCCGCCCACCGCTCCGGGGCGATACGGCCCACCAGGCCGTCCAGCGCGTCGCCCTCCGCCCGCAGATCGCCGAGTACCGCCGCTGGATCAGCCACGCCGCGCTCCCCTCACCGAGTCACCGAGTCACCGGCCCACCGAGTCATCGGCTCACGGGGCCGCCGAATCGCCGTATCGGTGAATCGCCGAGTCGCCGAGTCACCGAATCGTCGGGCCACCGAGTCACCGAATCGCCGAGTTACCGACACGAGCTGCCGCGGACCGCCGCACCCTTACAGGGAAGGCGTGTTGGGGCGCGCCGCGTACTCCGAGCGTGGCAGCGCACGGCGAAACAATCAAGCATGATTGCATTAATCATGCCGCCCTCACAGAAAAGCCAAGGGCTGCGCGACTCCGTCGCACAGCCCTGCGGCCCCGCCACCGGGCGGCCGCCCCGCGCCGTCACCGTACGGAGGCCCGGGGCGCCTCCGGCTTCCGGGTGGGCGCTAGAAGTCGAGGATGTGCGGGAGTCCGAGCCGGTACCGGTCCGTGTCCAGCTTCTTCGCGGCGTCCAGTTCCTTGGGCTCGTACCGCTCGAAGAGCCGCACCCGGTCCGAGGAGTCCCCGGCCGCGTCGAGCACGGCGTTGGCGGCGCGCCGCCCCGCCTCGTTCGCGGCCTCCATGGAGGAGAAGTCGACATTGCTGTACTGGCGTACGTAGTCGGCGGCGAGGAAGAGGTTCGGCACCGCCGTGGTGACCTCGGGGCGGTACTGCCAGGAGCCCGCGTCATTGAGCAGGTACGGCTCGTCGTTGGTGAGTTCGCCGCCGGGCCCGGGGGCGATCGCCGGGTCGAGGAACCAGCGGCGCAGGTTGTCGTCGGTGAGCCGGGCCCGGCCCGGACGGTTGAGCGCCTGCTTCATCTGCGCCCACACCTCGGCGGCGATCTGCTGAGGGGTGCAGCGGCGGGCCGTCCGGCCGTACAGGGCGCCGGGCTCGTCCCAGTTCGAGACGACGACGGAGAACGAGTCGCGGGACTGCCCGTCGCCCCAGGTGTCGGCGAACTCCTCGCGCCAGAACTGCGACTGGCTGATGGAGACGAGGGACCAGGGCGAGTCGGGGTAGGCGACGTGGCCGTGGACGACGGGCACGGGACGCGACAGGTAGTACACGATGCCGTGGCTCCACGTGGTGTTGAGTTTCTTGGTGCGCGCCAGGGACGGGTCGGCGGCCTGGAGTGCCGGGCTCCACAGCGGCACGGCGCGGTCGACGGGCACGGCCACCACGTAGTGGTCGGCCTCCACGGGAACCCGGGCGCCGTCGGCGGTGCGCACGGTCGCGCCCGTGATGCGCCCACCGCTGTAGGTGAGGGATTCGACGCTGTGCCCGGTCCTGAACTCGACGTCGAGGGAGCGTAACCGGGCCTCCCAGGGGTCGATCCATGCCTCGCTGGTCGGGGCGTTGAAGACGCGGTCGTTGGGGCCGTCACTGCCCAGTTGCAACAGGTCCCAGATGATGGCCCCGCCGCCCTGGCCGCCGGTGCGGGCGCTGGCCGAGGTGGGCTTGAGGGCCTGGATGAGCTGGACGCCGCCGCCGAAGATCCGCCGGTAGTCCAGGGACTTGCCGTCCGCCTCGATGAACTTCCACCAGTTCACGTGCTCCCACTGGCCGAAGCGGCGCTCCTCGCCGCTGGTCAAGAGGATCACCATCTTGCGCGCGAACAGCGCCGCCTCCCACACCGGCAGATGGAAGAGCTCCTCTCCGAGCCCGGCGATGAGCTGTATGAGGGCCTCGGGGTCGAGGGTGCCGGAGCCGATGGGGGTGCCCGGGACGTCGATGGCCTGGCGCCCGCCGCTCCGCGCGAACTGGTTCCAGGTGGCCTGGACGAGGTTGTCGTGCACGCCGTTCGGCTGTCCCGCGTACGGGATGCGGCGCAGGGTGTCGGGCAGGTTGTGGTAGAAGCCGAAGACGCCACGGTGCCCGTGCTCGCCGGGCAGGTCGCGGCGGCCTCTCGTGCCGGTGCCCGGGACGGGGATGCTGCGCGCCTTGCCGCCGAGCACGTCCCGGCGCTCGTACACCGTCACCTCGAAGCCGCGCTCGGCCAGTTCGTGCGCGGTGGTCAGGCCCGCGGGCCCGGCGCCGAAGACCGCGACGCGGCGGCCGGCGGCGCGCCGTGGCGGCCGGGCCGCCGCCCCGGCCGGCGCGGCGCCGGCGTC
>NZ_JOBF01000027.1 GCF_000718635.1 Streptomyces varsoviensis
CTTCGCCGAGATATCCCGAACGACCTCCTCCGACAACCCGCGCCGGGCCGAAGCACCGGCCACATCGGGATCGGCCCAGCCATATTCATACGTACCCAGGCCGTCGAGGTCGGGGTGGGCGGTCTCCGTGGGGAGCGTCATGGGTGGCTCCTTTCAGCGGAGGAACGGGGCGGTGCCCGCGGCGTGGTTGGTGACGTCGACGATCTTGCGTATCTGGGGCATCGCGTCGACGATGAACCGCTCGATGCCGTCCGCCAGGGTCAGCGCGGCGCCGCTGCACCCCTGACAGCCGCCGAGCAGGCTGACATAGAGGACGCCGTCCTCGATCCGCTCCAGCTTGATGGCGCCGCTGTGCGAGGCCAGCGCCGGGTTGACCGTTTCCGCGAAGAGCTTCTCGACGCGGGCCCGCAGTTCGTCGTCGTCCGGGCCGGCCGGGGCCCCGGCCGACTCCGGCGCGGCTTCGGGCTGCGCGTTCGGGTTGCTGATCACCACCCCGAACTGCGGGTCCGCGTCCAGCGTGGCGCCCGCCAGCCGGCCGGCGTCGGCCTCGGGGACCACGACGGTGAACTCCTCGCAGTCCGTGGTGAGGTCCCCGGGGCCCGCCTCCGCCGTGGTCCGCCAGGCGAACTCGTAGCGGAACTCGCCCCGCTCCTCGGACTCCACCGAGACGAACAGTGCGGGACGGTCCGCCCCCGACTCCGGCTGCGCCAGATCGCGCAGCGCCGCGCGTGCGGCGTCGGTCACGGTGATCGCGGTACGGGCCGCGGCTTGCTGTGCCGTGCTGCTCATGGTCTGCCTCTCAAGTGGGGGACGGAACATGCCAGTTGGAGAACGGAGCGGTTGCGGGACGGGGCGGTTGGAGAACGGGTCAGTTGAAGCTGTTGCCGCAGCCGCAGGAGGACGACGCGTTCGGGTTGTCGAAGACGAACCCGGACTCCATGAGGCCCTCCTCGTAGTCGAGGGTGGTGCCCTTCAGATACGGCATCGCGGTCTGGCCCACCACGATGCGGACGCCGTCCCGCTCGATGGTGGTGTCGCTCGCCGCGATCTCGTCCTCGACGTACATCGTGTACGAGAGCCCGGAGCAGCCACCGGGCTTGACCCCGATGCGCAGCGCCTTGCCCTCGGCGTCGGGCCCCAGCGAGGCGGCGATCCTGCTGATGGCGGCGTCCGTCACCGTCAGCGAGTCCGCGCCGGTACGCGAGGGGATGGTGACCGGGACCCGCTGGGTCGTCTCCGTCATGGTTGCCTCCTTGAGTGCGGTTCGATGCGGTCAGGTCAGGTAGGCGCGCGGGTCGGTGATCCGGCCCTCGATCGCCGACGCGACGACCGTCGCGGGCGAGCCGAGATAGATCTCGGCCTGCGCACTGCCCATCCGGCCGATGAAGTTGCGGTTGTTGCTGCTGATGATCCGTTCGCCGGCGTCCATCAGGCCGCCGCTGCGGCCGCAGCACAGGCTGCAGCCCGGCTGGTTCACCACGGCCCCGGCGTCGATCAGGGTCTCGACGTACCCGGCCGCCACCGCCGCCTGGAAGATCTCGCGGCTGGCGGGGACGACGTAGAACCGCATGCCGGGGCTGACCTTGCGCCCCTCCAGCATCCGGGCCGCGATCTCGAAGTCCTCCAGCCGGCCGTTGGTGCAGGAGCCGAGGAACGCCTGCTGCACCTCGGTGCCCGCGGCCTCGCCGACCGGCTTGACGTTCTCGACGGTGCTGGGGCAGGCCACCACGGGTTCGAGGTCCTCGGCGCGGTAGTCGAGGACCCGCTCGTACACGGCGTCGGGGTCCGGGCCGAGCGGGTGCTTCCCGGTGATGTCGCCGTGCCGGGAGACGTACGCGAGGGTGGTGTCGTCGGCCGCGATGAGACCGGTCTTGGCGCCGGCCTCGACGCTCATGTTGGAGAGCGTGAGACGGCTGTCCATGGTCATGGCGTCGATGGTGCCGCCGCCGAACTCCAGCGCCTTGTACGTCGCCCCGTCGCCGCCGATGTCGGCGATGACCCGCAGGATGATGTCCTTGGAGTACACGCCGGGGCCCAGTGTGCCCTCGACGTTCACCCGGATCGTGGGCACCACCTTCAGCCAGGTGCGCCCGGTGCCGAGGACCGCGGCCATCTCGGTGTAGCCGACGCCCGTGGCCACGGCGCCGAGGCCGCCGTACATCACGGTGTGCGAGTCGGTGCCGACGGAGATGTCGCCGGGCGTGATGTACCCCTGCTCGCACATGATCTGGTGGCTGATGCCGTCGGACCGGTGGACGTTGGCGATGCCCTGTTCCTTGATGAACTCCTCGGTCACCCGGTGGTAGGCGGAGTCCCCGGGAAAGCTGGTGGGGACCAGGTGGTCGTAGATGATGACCACCGAGTCGGGGTTCTTCAGCCGGGTGAACCCCATCTCCCGGAATTTGCGGATCACGAAGGGCGTGAAGAAATCGTGGATCATCGCACGGTCGACGTCGATCTCCACGATCTCGCCCACCGTGACGGGGCGCCCGACCTTCCGAGCGAGGATCTTTTCGTAAAGGGTTGCGGGCACTGTTTCTCTCTCACTTTCCATGCGCGTGATCGCGCTTTCCGTGCGCGTGATCGTGCTTTCCGGGCGCGATATCGCGCGTTCGCCTACAGCAGGCCGGCGAGCCGGCCGATTCCTTCTTCGATCTCCGCGGGGTCCAGGCGCGCGCAGCTCAGCCGCAGTTCGGCCCGTTCCCCACCGTTCTTCTCGCCCCTGCGGAAGCGGGCGCCCGGCAGGAAGACGACGCCCGAGCGGGCCGCCGTCCGCAGCAGCTCCTCGACGTCCGCCGGCGCGTCGAGGGTGACCCAGGTGAAGAAGCCGCCCCGGGCCGTCGTCCAGTGCGCCCGGCCGGACAGGTGCCGGTCGAGCGCTGCGAGCAGGGCGTCCCGGCGGGTGCGGTAACGGGCGCACAGCCGGGGCAGCAGCCGGTGGTACGCGCCGCTGTGCAGCAGCTCGCCCATGACGGCGTGGGTCAGCGTGTTCGGGCATACGTCGGTGTTCTCGCGCAGCGCCAGCGCCTTGCCGATCACGTCGGCGGGCGCGGCGAGCACACCGGCCCGCAGCCCTGGCGACAGCCCCTTGGAGAAGCTGGTCACGTACGAGACCCGGTCGGGCGCCCATCGCTGGATCGGGGGCGCGGGCGGCTCGAAGGCGATGTCCCCGAAGACGTCGTCCTCGATGAGATGGCACGCGTGCCGCCGCAGCAGGTCGGCGATGAGCGGGCGCTGCTCGGCCGGCAGGCTGATGCCGGTCGGGTTCTGGTGGTCGGTGATGAGGTAGCAGACCTTGGCCCGCGGGTCGCCGAGCGCGGCGTCCAGCCGGTCGAGGTCCAGGCCCCGCTCGTCGAGCGGGACCGTCACGATCTCCGCGCCCGCCGCCTCGAAGAGTTCGAGGGCCGCGAAGTAGGTGGGCGAGGTGGTGACGACCACGTCGCCGGGGTCCACGTACAGCCGGGCCACCAGGTCGATGGCCTGCTGCCCGCCGCTGGTCAGCAGCACGGTCTCCGGCGAGGTGAGCACGCCGCGCCGCTCCAGATGGCCGGCGACGGCCTCGCGCACCCACTCGGCCCCCTGCGCGGAGCCGTACTGGAGGGCCTGCGGGCCGTGCCGGGTGAGGACGGCCTCCATGGCCTCCTGCACGTGCCACATCGGGAACAGCCGTTCGTCGGGGAACCCGCCGGCGAAGTTGACCGATCCGCCGGCGCCCCAGCGCAGCACGTCGCCCATGGTGGACTCGCCGAGCCGGCCCGCCACCGCGGACCAGGCGGCGGCCGTCGGACGGTCATGCGGTGCCAACAGCCCCTGTGCTGAATTCATAAGCCCTCGGAAGCTCTCTGTGCGGCGGACGGCGGACGACGGTCCCGGCAGACGGACCCGGACGGTACGGACCTGGGAAGTGCCGACCTCGGGGGTACGGGCCTGGGGGAGCGCGGGCGCCGGGTCACGCTCCGGCGCCCGCGCCGGTGATCAGCCGGTGCAGATCACTTCCTCCGCCTTCTGCTGCTCCTGCATCTTCTGCGTGAGCTGCACATAGAGGCGGTCCTTGATCGGGCAGGGGTTGTCCCAGTCCGTGCCCTTGACCTTCTCCTTCAGGAGCTGGGAGAGGGACTTCTCACGTACGTTGCCGAAGGTGGCCTCGGTCGCGGTGTAGCACTCGACGTAGTAGCCCTCCTCCGTGATCACCGGGCCGAGGTGCCAGGCCAGGCAGGTCATGCACTTGTCCCCGTCGAGGACGATGGGGGTGAGCGTCTCCCGCTTGTCGGTGTAGTTGTCGATCAGGGTGCGGACCGACTCGACCTCGGCCGGCGGGAAAAGCTTGGTCGCCGCCTGGTCGAGGGCGCCGCCGATGGGCGACGGCACCTTGCAGATGAACTGGCCGTTGTGGTCCCGGGCCCACTGCTTCATCGTCGGGACGCTGTCGACGTTCTCCTTGGTGGCGATGCCCGTGAAGGAGATCCGGGTGTAGGTGCCGTCCTCCTGCTCCCAGGTGTCCCCGAAGCCGGCCTCCATCATCCGGTCCACGCCGGCCTCGAACTTCTCCCAGGCGCCGCGGACGTTGACGATGCTCTCGTACAGCTTGGGGTCCAGCGTCTCCAGCTTGACCAGCAGGGAGGCGCCGGAGTCGCTGAGGAACCGGGTCAGCTCCCGGCCGTCGAGGCCGTGCAGGTGCTTGGAGACCCGGTCGTTGCCCATGATCGTGCCGTTGGTGACGATGACCGGCATGAGCTCGCGGGAGACGGCGTGCCGGACGATGTCGGTGAGCGCCGGGTCGTACGTGGGCTCACCGTCACCGCAGACGATCATGGTGCGGGCGCCGAGGTCGACGGCCTGGTCGATGAGGTTGCGGTACTCCTCGACCGTGAGCTGCCTCGGGTTGCGCTTCTTGTTGCCCAGCGCGTAGCAGTACCAGCAGCGTATGTTGCACGCCGAGGTGGTGCTGACGCAGATGGACAGGATGGCGTCGGGGTTTCCGTTCTCCCGGACCTCCTTGAGGAGGTCCAGGTCGTCGCGGTTGTAATTGTCGATCCCGTGCAGAAGAAGGACGTCCTTCTTCGAGAACGTGTGGTCGTTGAAGAGATTTGCCGTTTGCACTGCTAGTTCCTCCATGGTTCCGGTCGGTTCCAATGGGGTTTCTCCGGCAACGCCGCACCGTTGCAGTCAGCACTGCGCGCGGCAAAAATCAGGAAGCGATGCCGGAAGCCTCGGCGTTCACCCGGCTCCAATAGGCGACCAGCCCGCCCTCGGCCACCATGTTCATCAGCTCGTGCGGGATGCTCCCGAAGGGAATCTCGCGCGGCGGGGCCCCCTCCTGTCCGGCCCCCTCCTGGCCCTCCTGGCCCTCCTGCCCCTCCTGTCCGTCCTGTCCGTCTTGTCCGTCCTCGACCTCGAACACGCACCGGTCCAGGTCGACGGCGACCCGCGAGCCGGTGTCGACCAGCGGCGGCAGGGCCGACGACTCGATGACCAGCAGGCCGTTGTTGAGGGCGTTGCGGTAGAAGAGCCGGGAGAAGCTGACCGCGACCACGCAGCGGATGCCCAGCTCCTTGATGATCTCCGGCGCCTGCTCCCGCGACGAGCCGCTGCCGAAGTTGCGGCCCGCGACGATGATGTCCCCGGGCCGTACGAACTCGGCGAAGTCCGGCCAGATCGGCGAGAAGGCGTACCGCGCCATCTCCCGTACGCTCGGCAGCGTCATGTACTGCGTCGGGATGACGATGTCCGTGTCGATGTTGTCGCCGAGGCGGATGACCCGCGAGCTGTCGGCGCCGCTCATCAGACGAACTCCCGCGGGTCGGTGATGTAGCCCCCGACGCAGGTGGCGGCGACCGTGGCGGGCGAGGCCAGGAAGATCTCGCCCTTCTGGCTGCCGGAGCGCCCGGGGAAGTTGCGGGTGCCGGTCGAGATCAGCACGTCGCCCTCGCCGATGGCCCCCTGGTTGCCGAAGCACACGGAGCAGTTGGAGTTGACGACCATGGCGCCGCTCTCCAGGAAGACGTCCATCAGCCCCTCCTTGAGGGCCTGCATGTAGACGCTCTTGGACGCCGGCGCGACGATCAGCTTGACCTCGGGCAGCACCTTGCGGCCGCGCAGCACCCCGGCGGCGATCCGCAGGTCCTCGATCCGGCCGCTGTTGCACGAGCCGACGAACCCGGTGGTGACCGCCGTGCCCTCGTACGCGGTGACGGGGGCGATGTTGTCGACGTTGTGCGGGTACGCGACGACGGGCTCCAGCGTGGACAGGTCGTAGGTGAGCCGGCGCTCGTAGACGCAGTCCGGGTCCGAGGCCAGCAGCTCCCCGGTATCCACGTCGGCGCCGCGCTTCTCCCGCAGGTAGCGCAGGGTCTCCTCGTCGGGCTCGACGACGGAGGACTTGGCGCCGGCCTCGACGCCCATGTTGACGAGGGTGGCCCGCTGCTCGGTGTTGAGCGCCTGGACGCCGGGGCCGCCCCACTCGATGGCCTTGTAGGTCGCGCCGTCCGCCCCGAGGTCGCCGATCATGTGGAGCACGACGTCCTTGGCGAAGACGCCCTCGGGGAGGGTGCCCTCGACGTCGATGCGGATGGTGGGCGGCACCATGACCCAGGTCTGGCCGGTGACCATCGCGGCGACGAAGTCGGTGGAGCCGACCCCGGCGGCGAACGCGCCGACGGCGCCGGCGGTCAGGGTGTGCGAGTCCGCGCCGAAGACCACGTCGCCCGGCTTGGCGTACTCCTCCAGGATGAGCTGGTGGCAGACGCCCTCGCCGTCGTGGAGCGGGATGCCGTGCTCGCGGGCGAACGCCCGCATCTTGTTCTGCGTGGCCGTGGTCGTCGGGCTCTCCGACGGCACGTTGTGGTCGATCACGAACACGGTCCGCTCGGGCGCGTGGATGCCGCGCTCCTTGAGGCGGGCGTTGAACATGTCGATGCTGATGTGCGTGGTGGCGTCGTTCGTCATGCACCACGAGACATCGACGGTGAGGATCTCCCCCGGCCGCGCGTGCGGAACTCCCGCGGCACGGGCGAGGAGCTTCTCGGTGATGGTCATGCCCAAGGCGATCGGACCTTTCATAGTGCTGAGATGGAAGTCGGTGAGGGCCGCGCGGCGCGCGTGTCAGCCCGTGGCGAGCAGGTGCTCGATGAGCCCGCCCGCGCGCACGATGTCGAGCACGTGGTCCGGGTAGCGGGGGAACGCGAAGGACGACCCGGCGGTGGTGATCGTGCCCTGCTCCAGGTCCACCTCGATCGGCTCGCCCTCGACCGCGGCGGCGGACGCCTCGGCGGACATCACCACCGGCAGCCCGATGTTGATCGAGTTCCGGTAGAAGATCCGCGCGAAGGTGGGGGCGATGACGGCCGCCGCGCCCAGCGCCTTGATGACGCGCGGGGCCTGCTCGCGGGAGGACCCGCAGCCGAAGTTCTTGCCCGCCACGATGATGTCGCCGGGCGCGAATCCGCCCGCGAATTCCGGCCGCAGCCCCTCGAAGGTGTGGCCCTTCATATCGTCGACGCCCGGCAGCAGCAGATACTGTGTCGCGATGATCTGGTCGGTGTCCACATCGTCGCCGAACTTCCAGATTTTGCCCATGTTGCTCACATGCTTTCTTGTGATGCCGCGACGGTGACGTCGCGGAAGATCTCCAGCAGTTCCGGCTCCGGCACGCCGAGCCCGGTCAGATGCGCGTAGTACGCCTCCCGGTACGCCCCGAAGTCGGCTTCCGCGGCGCGGCGTTCGCGCCGGGACTTCACCTCGTCGAGCACCGCGTCGGCCACCTTGTCGAGCACGTCGGCGGGCAGTTCCGCCGACAGCCCGTGCTCGGCGAGGGCGTGCAGGACGCCCGCCTTTCCGCTGTGCTTGCCGAGGACGAACCGGTGCTCGCCGCCGACCACGTCCTGGTCGATGGTCTGGTAGATCGCCGGGTGAATGGCGATGCCCGCGGTGTGCATTCCCGATTCGTGCGCGAAGACGTTGTGGCCGATGATCGGCTCGTGCGGCTGGATGGGTATCCCGGAATACGTCTCGACCGCGCGCCGCAGGTCCCACAGCCGGTCGTAGGCGAAATTCGGCAGTTCCACGCCGTACAGGTCCCGCAGCACCATCACCACCTGGTGGATGGAGGTGTTGCCGGCCCGTTCGCCGATGCCGCAGGCGGAAATGGAGGCGTGGGTCGCGCCGTGGCCCAGCGCCCGTACGGTGTTGATCGCGCCCAGCCCGAAGTCGTTGTGGAAGTGCGCGGTGACGGGGAAGCCGGGCAGCGCCTGGACCAGCGGCGGGATATAGGCGTCCACGGCCTCGGGGGTGAAGACCCCGCAGGTGTCGGAGAAGCACAGCCGGGTGCCGCCCGCGGCGCGGCAGGCCCGCGCCCATTCGAGGAGGTAGTCCGTGCTGGCGCGACTGGCGTCCTCGCTGGCGAACTCGACGGTACCGAAGCCGAGTTGGGCGGCGTAGGCGAGGTGATCGGTGATCAGGTCGAGGTTCGCCCGCCGGTACCACTCGACGGGCCGGCTGAGCCAGTCGTCCTCGGGCGCGCCCTTGTACTTGAGCAGGGTGCGCCCCAGCTTGTACTTCAGGTGCAGGTCGGAGGCGGTGGACAGGACCAGCACGCCCACCGAGGACAGGTCCGCGCCCGCCTCGCGGGCCGTCTCCGCCGCGACGGAGATGTCGTGCCGGGTGGCCCGCGCGATCGTCATGATCTCCAGGTCGGCGCGGAGCCGCCCGCTGCGCCGCGCCGCGAGGATGCGGCGCAGCGCCTCGCGGTCGGACTCGCTCGACGCGGGGAAGGCCGCCATGAGGACGTCCACGCCCATGTCGCTGAGGAGCGCGGCCAGTTCGAGCTTCTGGTCGGGGCTGAACGCGACCCCCGGCATCTGCTCGCCGTCCCGGAGCGTCTCGTCGTAGATGTGGATGCGCCGCGGGAAGTTCTTGCCCTGGGTGAACTCGACGGGCTGCCGTACCAGGTGCTGAAGGGGCTCCCTCAACTCGATCATGCTTGTGTCCTCCGCTCGTCGCTGTCGGGGCTTCTCACGCCATGCGGCCGGGTCCGCGGTCCTGGCCGAGCAGCCAGACCGTCCGCGGGAACGAGTCGTTGTTGTCGATGATCCCGGGCGGGTAGTCCAGCCTCTTGAGCACGGTCAGGCCCGCGTGGCCGTACCAGCGCTCCCACAGGGCGGCCGGGACGATGCTGTTCTTGTACGGGGTCGAGTCCAGCTCGCGCAGGGCGCCGAGCCCCGCCCGGTCCGCCGCCTCGACGGTGGGCTCCATGACGAGGGCGACGCCGCCCGGCCGCAGCGCGCGGACGGCCGACCACAGCAGCCACTGCGGCTGGCGCATGTGGTGCAGGGCGTCCTTGAGTATCAGCAGGTCGAGGTCGGCGCCGAGCGGCCGGTACGCCTCCAGCGGGGTGATGCGCCGCCGGCGCAGCCCCTGGGGGCGGCGGCTCGGCTCGGCGTCGGCGTCGTGCTGGATGTCGACGCACAGCGCCCGCGCGGCGGTCTCCCGCACCAGGGTGCCCTCGAACTCGCCGAGGCCCGCGCCGATGCTGACGACGTCGGGGCGCGTCGGCACCAGCGACCGCAGCAGCTCGCCGAAGCGTAACCAGCAGGCGAGCGCGGTCTGCCGGGCGCGCAACAGGGCCAGTTCCGCGAGGACGAGGCGCAGGGTGGCGGCGGGCGGCCCGACGAGGCGGGCCAGGGCGAGGAGCTCCTGGGTGAGGACCTCCTCCTGGACGGTCCGGTATCCGGAGTCGACGGAACCATCCAAGTACGCGCCCACGCACGGCGATTGGTTGGCCGAGCGGAGCTCTTCCAGCAGGGGCCGCAGGCGTGTGGTCGACGAGGTGACGGCGGGTACGAGCGCGGTCAGCCGAGGGCTTCCGGTGTGCCGCACCACGTCCAGCAGCAGGGCCGACATCCGGCGGGCGACGGCGCTGCCGCCCCCCGTTCGGAGCCCGAACTCCCAAGGACGCACACCGTTGGCCCGCAAAGCCGAACGGATTTGCGCGATGTCGCACAAAAGTCGCCAACGAGCGGCAGAATCTTCCAACGTGGAGGCGAGTCGCGTCGTCAGAGTCGAGTACTGCTCCCGCAGCGCACCGACCGGGAGCGGCCGAGCGGTCCGTTCCCCCGGCGGGCGCGGTGCGAGCACCGGGCGCCAGCCGGAGCCGCGACAGTCGCCGACGTCCGCCTCCGCACCCGCCATCGTGGCACTGGCCGACAAGATCCCTCCCCGTTCGGTCACTTGGCACTTGAAAGGCATTACTCGGCGGCCGGTGAAGCCTGCTCGTTCAGCCCGGGACATGCGCGCACCCGTCGTCGGAGCAGGCACGTGCGAAGGATGGCCTTCCCCCAAGCCGTTGGGGTCCGCCGGAACGAGAGGTTATGCCGACAGGTGTCCGTAGGTCTACATCGTGGACTAATACATCTCAACTATTGAGATACGTCAGAAGAGCCGCCCAGAATCTCGAAGGTCCATTCGGGGAACGTTCGCCTCCGCCGACGTTCCGATCACCGCACGGTGCGACCGCCCGGGCCCGGCGCGGAACCCGGCCACAACCGCCCCCGCGGCGCCGTGGAACCCCGCCGAAACCGCCCCCGCGGCGCCGTGGAATCCGGCCGAAACGGCCCTCACGGAACCTTCGATCCCGGACGAAGCTGCCACGCGCCGCGGCCCGGTGAACTAAGATCGCGCCCTGCCCCAAGCCACGACGGTCCGCCTCGCCCTGACCCCCGACTCACGCGAGGCAGCCCTTCATGCAGACTCCAGCAGCACCCCCGTCGGCCGAGCCGACCGGCCACCCACGCCGCGGACTCGTCCTCACCACCATGTGCGCCGCGGTGATCCTCGTGGTGGCGATGGTCTCGGCGGTCAACCTGGCCGTGCCCAAACTCGCCGACAGCGACCTGAACCCCTCGCCCACCCAACTCCTGTGGTTCGTCGACGCCTACGTCATCGTCTTCGCCTGCCTGCTCATCCCCGCAGGCGTCCTCGCCGACCGCTGGGGCCGCAAGCGCGCCCTGCTGTGCGGGCTCGGCGTCTTCGCCGCCGGCTGCCTGATCTGCGCCCTGGCCACCGGCATCCCGATGCTGCTCGCCGGCCGCATCGTCACCGGAGCCGGCGCCGCCCTCGTCATGCCGACGACGCTCTCGCTGGCCCTGATCGCCTTCCCGCCCGCCGAACGCCCCCAGGCCATCGCCACCTGGACCGGCGCCGCCGGCATCGGCGGCGTCGTCGGCTACCTCGTCGGCGGCGCACTGCTCCAGACCCTGCCCTGGCAGGGCCTGTTCGCCGCCATGGTGCCCGTCACCGCGATCGTCATGTACGCCGTCCGGTACGCGCCGGCGGCGCCGCGCAACCCGGTCCCGCTGGACCCGGTCGGCACCGGCCTCCTGGTCCTCGGCTTCGTGGCGCTGCTCTACGGCATCATCGAAGGACCGGCCGCCGGCTGGACCTCTGCCCCCATCGTGAGCGCCTTCATCCTGGGCCTGCTGGTCCTCGCCGCCTTCGCCCTCCAGCAGGCGCGCTCACGGCATCCCATGCTCGAACCCCAACTCTTCCGCACGCCGCGCCTGCGGGCCGGGGCGCTCGGGGTGACCACCGCGTTCTTCGCGATGTTCGCGCTCTTCTTCACCAACGCCCAGTACCTCCAGTACATCAAGGGCATGACCCCGCTGACCGCCGGCGTGGCCTTCCTGCCGCTGGCGGTCAGCATGATGCTGGTCTCCCGGCGCGCCTCACGGCTCACCGCCCGCTTCGGCGCCCGCCGGGTGATGGCCGTCGGCATCCTGCTCATCGCCGCGTCCTTGCTCTGCGTCTCCTGGTCCGACTCCCGCACCCCGTACGCGCTGTACGCCGTCTACCTGGTCGCCGCGGGCGGCGGCATGGGCCTCACGCTGCCGCCGCTCACCATGGGGATCATGGGGTCCGTGCCGGCGCACCGCGCGGGGCTCGGCTCCGGCCTGAACAGCGCCGCGCGCGAGATCGGCAGCGCCCTGGGCGTGGCCGTCATCGGCACCGTCACCACCGCCCGGTTCGCCGCGGCGGACCCCGCGGCGGGCGCCGGACACCACTCGGCCGCCGACATCCTGGCCGCCGCCGCCCGGCTCGGCGCCGGGGAGCACGCGCGGGCCGTCACGGCCTTCACCGACGCGGCGGGCACCGGGTACCGGGTCGTCGCCGCGACGCTGGTGGTCGCGGCGGTCTTCGTGCTGCGCTGGCACCGCGCCCCGGAGCCGGGGTGACGCGCCGGCCGGCTCACCCCGGCCAGGTGCCCCGCACCTCGTCCTCCAGCGCCTTGGCGGCCTTGCGCAGCTCCGTCCGCAGTCGGGCCGCGTCCTTGCGCAGCCTCGGCGGCCCGGACAGGCTCAGCGCGGCGACGACCCGGTGCGAGGTGCCGCGCACCGGGACCGACAGCACGGTGCGCGAGTCCGCCGCCTCGGTCAGCGCCCAGCCCCGGCTCCGTACCACCCGCAGCGTCTCGCCCGGCCCGCCGCCCGCCGTGTCCAGCCGCTCGTCCCACGCCGTCAGGATCAGACTGGTCGCGTCCCCGCCGAGCGGCGCCACCGCCCCCGTCTCCACCACGTCCCGCAGCCCGTCCAGCGGGCTGGCCGCGGCCAGGCACTCGACGCTGTCGCCGCGGCGCTGATAGATCTGGACGCTCAACCTGGTGTTCTCGCAGAGCAGTTCGACGACCCCGGGCGCCACCCGCGCGAGCGCCCCGCCGTGCGCGATGGCCCCGAGCTGGTGCACCCGCGAGCCGACGACGAGCCCCAGCTCCTCCACCTCGTCGACGAGTCTGTGCGCTCTGAGCGAGCGCAGTAAGCGGTGCGCGGTCGACCGCGGCACCCCGGTGGCCGCGGCGACACCGGACGCATGGCGCTCCCCCTCGGCGACGGCCGTCAACACCGCGACGGCCCGGTCCAACGCCTTCATATCCAACCCCTCCAACGCCTTTGTCCGATGAGGTGGCGAGGTACCGGCGCGACACGCGACCCGGCACGGCGCCGACGCACAGTACATACACCCAGTGACCAATCTGCAAGATGAAAAATCCCAGGATCTGGACACCCGGACGCGGGGGCCGCCCCTGAGCCCCTGCCGGCCACCGCGAAGGAGCGCCCCATGGCACAGGAAACCGCCCCTCCGGAACTCTCCGCCGACGTGACGGCCCGACTGGACCGACTACCCGTCACCCGGCACCACCGCTCACTGGTGATCACCATCGGCATGGGCCTCTTCTTCGACATGTACGAGATCTTCATGTCGGGCGTGCTCGGCCCCGTCCTGTCCGACCGGTTCGAACTGAGCGCCACCGCCACCTCGGCGGTGCTCGCCTCCGCCTTCATCGGCATGTTCCTCGGCGTCGTGACCATGGGACGCCTCGCCGACCGCTACGGACGCAGACGGTTCCTCATCGCCTCGGTCGCCCTCTACACCGTCTTCTCCGCCGTCGGCGCGCTCAGCCTCAACGCCCCGATGCTCATCGCCGCGCGCTTCCTCGCCGGCCTCGGCATCGGGCCCCAACTACCGCTTGCCGACGCCTACTTGAGCGACCTGCTGCCGGCCCGCGCGCGGGGCCGCTACACCGCCCTGGCGTACACCATCGCGTTCTTCGGCGTCCCGACGGTCGGCCTGCTCGCCCACTGGCTCGTCCGCCTCAGCCCGCTCGGCATGGCCGGGTGGCGCTGGCTGTTCCTCATCGGCGCCCTCGGCGGCGTCGCCGCGCTGCTGCGCTACCGCCGCCTGGTGGAGTCGCCCCGCTGGCTCGCCTCGGTCGGCCGCACCGCCGAGGCCGAACGAATCGTGACCGACCTGGAGGCCGCCGCCCCGACCCGCGCGGCTCCTCCCGCCGCCACGGCCCGTACGGACGCTCCCGCCGCCATGGCCCGTACGGACGCGTCCGCTGCTGCTGCTCGTACGGCCCCGCCTGCCGTCGCTGCTCGTACGGCCGCTTCCTCCGTAACCCCCGCTACCGCCGCCGCCCGGCGGATGCCGCGCGTCTACCGGCGCCGCGCGGCAATGATGGGCGTCTTCCACCTCTTGCAGAGCGTCGGCTTCTACGGGTTCGGCACCATGGCCCCGCTGGTCCTCGACGCCAAAGGGTTCTCCATCGTCCACTCGCTGCTGTTCAGCGCGCTGACCTACTTCGGCTACCCGCTCGGCTCCCTGATCTCCCTGCCCATCATCGAGCGCTTCGAGCGGAAGCACCTGATCGTCGTCGCCGCGCTGGCCATGGCCGCGTTCGGCGTCGCCTTCGGGCAGGCCACCAACGAGATCGCCATCGTCGTCTCGGGCGTGGGCTATACGGCCGTCAGCAACGTCTTCTCCAACGCCTACCACGTCTACCAGGCCGAGATCTTCCCCACCGAACTGCGCGCCACCGCGACGAGCTGGACGTACGCGATGTCGCGCGTCTCGACCGCCGCCATGCCCTTCGCCCTGGTGCCGGTCCTCCACGCCTTCGGCGCGGCGAGACTCTTCGCCGCCGTGGCCGCCGTGATGACGGTCATCGCCCTGGAGATCGGCGTGCTGGGACCCACGGCGAACGGGCGCTCGGCGGAAGCGGAAGCGGAGGCAGAGGCGGGGGCGGGGACAGGGGCGGGGGCGAAGGGGGCGGCGGCCCACCCGTAGACGAGCGGCGTGCGACCGAGCGGCCCCGGCCTCGGTCGCCGCCGCCCGGTCGTCCCTCATAGCGGGGTACGGATCAGTAGTAGTCCCGCATCAGCTCCGTCGCCCAGCGCGGCTGCTCGGTGGTGCCGCGCGGCCCGTACTCCGCCATGTACGGCTTGATGTCCAGCACGGGGGTGCCGTCCACGGCGTCGAGCCCTGCCACCCGCAGGTCGTACCCGGCCACCTCGACCAGCCGGCAGCGGGAGACGCCGATCCGGTTGGGGCGGTTCTTGCCGCGCTGCGCGAAGATGCCGACCAGCGGCCAGTCCGTGTTCCCGCGCGGATGGCGGGCGGACCGCTCGATCTTCCCGACCGGCACCCGGTCGAAGTGGAAGACGACCTCCAGATGGGAGAAGTCCGCGAGGCCGGCCAGCGCCTCGGCCGGGAACCGCGCGGCGTCCAGGCGGATCACCGAGGAGACCGCCGCCCAGTCGTCGTCGCGCACCTCCGACCGGCCCCCGACCACCGTGGCGACCGGGCGTGAGACGACGAGCGCCGGGTCGGACGCCCGCCGCTCCACGGCCAGTTGGACCTCCGTCGCCGCCACGCCGAGCGTCCGCCCTACCTCCTCGCCCAGCGACTTCCCCAGCAGCGCCTGCTTGCCCGCGTCGGGGAAGCCGTCGGCCTCGTCTCCGTCGGCCTCGTCGACCGTCAGCAGGCAGGCGACGGGGGCGGGCCCGTCCTCGGCGCCCGTGAGCCACTGCCGCCACGTCACGCCGCAGCCGCCCTCGGGCAGCCCCAGCGTGCGCTCCACCACCGATCCGATACCGGCGAGGCGCTCCCTCCCGGGGTCCGCAGCCCTCGACAACAGCGTGAGCACCGCCATGTCCCGACTCCTTCTCTGTCCGCTCTTCGCGTTCTTCGCGCTCTGCGCGTCGCCGAACCCGACCTGCCTCCATCCGCTTGATCATTATCACGAACGCCAGTGCCCGGACCGCCGCTTCGGATGATTCTCCCCGCGATCGGCCGGGCCCCGCGAGACGCGGCGCGCGTTACTTGCAGTTGAACCCGGCGTCGATGGGGAGCGTGATCCCCGTGACGTACCGCGCCTGCTCGGAGACGAGCCAGCAGACGGCCTCCGTCACGTCGGACGGCTGGAGCACGGGGCAGCTCGCCAGCGGAAAGAAGGCGCCGTAGAGCGCGCCGAGCTGGTCCAGGCTCTGCGGGTAGAGCTCGCCGAGGCTGGCGCTGAGCGGGCTGTCGACGACGTTCGGCGCGATGGTGTTGACCCGCACATGATGCGGGCCCAGTTCGAGGGCGAGGGATTTCGTGAGGCCCACCAGGGCGTGCTTGGCGGCCGTGTAGTGCGCCTGTTCCGGCATGCCGACGATGCCGGCGCCCGAGGTGATGTTGACGATCGAGCCGCGGCGGGCGTCGACCATGCCGGGGATCACCTCGCGGCTGGCCAGGAAGGCGCCGGTGAGGTTGACGTCCACGACCTGCCGCCACTGCTCCAGGGACATGTCGCGGACCGGCACCAGCGAGGTCACGCCCGCGTTGTTGACCAGGATGTCGACCGGCCCGAACTCCGCCCGGACCTTGGCGAACGCCGCGCGTACCGCGTCCTCCTCGCGGATGTCGCAGGGGAGGGCCAGTACGCGATCGCCCGCGTCCGACAACTGCCGCTCGGCTTCGGCTATTTGGTCCGGCCCGCTCAGCGGATACGGGATGGCGGACATGTCGGCGCCGATGTCCAGCACCGCGACCGCCGCGCCCGCTCTCGCGAACGCCAGGGCGTGGGAGAGCCCTTGGCCGCGTGCGCCGCCTGTCACCACCGCTACGCGGTCGCGGAAGTCGTACCTCGCCGACTCCGCGCTGTTTCCATTCATGAGCGTTCCTGTTTCTTCAGGGGATGGACGGATGCAGATGGGTATGAGGAACGGGCTTACTGCGGAAGGGAGTTGGCGGCCCCCGCCGCTCGAAGCTCCTCGATGTGTCCGGCGACCTTGTGGACCGCCCGCACGTACGCGTCCACCAGCTCCACCGGCTCGTCCAGGAAGATCGGGAAAGCGATCTGCCGGTCCGCGTGCCACTCGGACCGCGGCAGGTCGCCGTCGTTGTAGAGCCGCTTCTCGTGCCAGGGCTGCCCCGGGTAGTAGCCGTCGTCGGCGGTGCGGAAGAACTCGGCCCGGTGCAGCAGCGGGTGGTAGCCGCGCGCGGCGACCTCAAGGCCCTCCGCCGCGAGGGCGGCGACGAAGGTGTCGATGCCGACCCCGGCCGCCTCCGGGTCGAAGGACGCCGTGTAGCCGCCCCACTGGCCCCGGTGTACGTACGGCCGGGTGACCGGCGGCGCGAGGAATGGGTTGCCGGACAGGCCCGAGGACAGCCGGGTCAGCCGCTCGTGGCGGGCGGCGATGAGGTCGTCGAGGCGGTGCAGCCGCCCCCTGGCCATCGCCACGGCCAGCGCGTGCATCCGGTAGTTGTGCCCGTAGCCCGTGGTGATGAAGGGGCGGTAGAAGTCGCTGGAGACCTCCGTGTCGGAGCGGCGGACGAAGTGCCCCAGCAGGTTGGCGCGCTCCATCACCTCCGGGTCGTCGGTGACGAGGGCGCCGCCCTGGCCGCCGCTGACCATCTTCGTCGAGCCGAGGCTGAACGCGGCCACGTGGCCGAGCGAGCCGACGCGGCGGTCCTTGTACGTGGCGCCGAAGGCCAGCGAGGCGTCCTCCACGACCTTCAGGCCGTGCTCCCGCGCGATGTCCAGGATGGCGTCCATCTCGACCGGGTGGCCGAACTGGTGCGTCACGACGATCGCCCGCGTCTTGGGGGTGATGTGGCGGCGGATGTCCTCCGGGTCGATGTTGCCGGTATCGCTCTCGCAGTCGGCCAGTACGGGCACCGCGCGCAGCGAGAAGAGCGGCGAGACGGTCGCCAGGAAGGTGTACGTCGGCACGATCACCTCGTCACCGGGCTGGAGGCCGATGCCGAAGAACGCCGAATGGAGCGCGTTCGTACCGGAGTTGACCGCAACGCAGTGCCGACGGCCGAAGAACTCCGCGAGTTCGTCCTCGAACTCCCGCAGCTCTCCGTCCCGGCCGTAGTAGGAGGTCGTACCGCCCGCCTCCAGGTGGGCCGTGATGATTTCGCGGTCCTGGGGGCTGAAGGCGCACAGGTCGTTGTGCGGGTGGGCGGCGGTGACCTCGGGGGTACCGCCCAGCAGCGCGAGCATGGCAAGTCCTCACGGGTGGTTGTGGGATGACGGGGGAAACGGGGAGGTTCATGCGGCGGGCGTGGCGGCATCGGTGCGGACCGGGCCGCCGGGGCGCGGCGCGCCGAGCGCGGGGTCCGGGGCCCGGCCGACCCGCCGGACCATGGCGGACAGCTCGCCGTACGAGACGGGCGTCCGCCTTCCCGCGCGGTCCCGCACCCGGTAGCCGCCGGTACGGGCCTCGTCCGGCCCCACCGCGACCACCAGCGGCACGCCCTCCTCGCGGGCCCGGCCGCTCCGGGCGCCCAGCGGAACGCGCCGGTCGTCCACCGCGACCCGGGCCCCGTCCAGCCGCAGCGCGTCGGCCAGCGCCCGCGCGGCGCTCTCGTCGCCCTCGCGGACCGGCAGTACGGACAGGTGGACCGGTTTGAGCCAGTCCGGCAGGCCGGCGACGCCGTGGTGTTCGAGGAGGGCCGCGACGAACCGCTCCACCGAGCCGAGCAGGGTGCGGTGCAGGACGACGGGGACGGCCCGCCGCCCGTCGGCGCCCGTGTACTCCACGCCGCACATGCGCGGCAGGTGGTAGTCGACCTGGAGGTCGGGCAGCGGCCAGGACGTGCCCCACCGGTCCACGACGTCCACGCCCACCCGGGGGGCGTAGTACGTCGCGCCGCCCGGCGCCTCGCGGTGGTCGAGCCCCGCCTCCCGCAGCCCCTGGACGAGCTGGTCGGTGGCGCGCCGCCAGGTGTCGTCGCCGGGTACGGACCGCTCGTCGCGGGTCCCGAGGTACGGGCGCAGGTCCTCGAACCCGAAGGCCCGCAGCATCCGGCGCGTCAGGTCGAAGTACCGGGCGATCTCCGGCACCACGTCCTCGGGGCGGCAGAAGATGTGGCTGTCGTCCTGGCTGACGGTACGGGCGTAGCGGAGCCCCTTCAGCGCGCCGGCCGGGGTCTGCCGGTAGAGCGTGGAGATCTCGGCGAGGCGCACCGGAAGCTCCCGGTGGCCGCGGGTGCGGGTGCGGAACACCTGCATGTGGAGCGGGCAGTTGGCGCCCTTGGCCACATACGAGGAGCCCTCCACGTCGAACTCGGGGAACATCGTCTCGCGGTGGAAGTCGAGCTGGCGCGACTCTCCCCACAGGTCGGCCCGGCCGAGGTGCGGCGTCATCACCACCTCGTAGCCGTGGGCGTGGTGCGCCGCGCGCCAGAACTCCTCCAGCGCGTGCCGCAGCCGGGCGCCGCGCGGCGTCCAGGTCACCAGGCCGCGCCCCACCTCCGGGCTGATCATGAACAGGTCGTGGTCGCGCCCGAGTTCGCGGTGCGAGGGGTGTGAGCTTTCGGGCGGGGCGGTCGCGGACGTCATCGAGCCCCCTCCTCCTGTGCGGCCTCCCGTGCGTCCTTCCGTACGGACTCCGGCGCGGCCTCCCGTACGTCCTTCCGTACGACCGTCCCGTCCAGCACCAACACATCCGCGGCGGAGCTGAAGAAGTGGCGGACCGCCTCGGCGACCGTGCGGACCAGCGGTTCGTTCTTGTCGTTGAATGAGGTGTTGAGCACCAGCGGCACGCCGGTGAGCCGGTGGAAGGCGCTGATCACCGCGTGGTACTCGGGCAGCGCCGCGCGCCGCACCAACTGCGGCCGGGTGGTGTTGTCCGCCGTGTGCACCACCGCCGGGATGCGGGCGGCCCACTCCTCGCGCACCCGATAGGCGACGACCATGTACGGCGCCTCCGTGTCCTCCTCGACGTCCTCCAGGACCGCCGGCGCCTCCTCCGCCAGCACCGACGGGCCGAAGGGCCGCCACAGCTCGCGGTGTTTGACCACGTCGTTGACCAGTACCCGCATGTCCTCGCGGCGCGGGTCGGCGAGGATGCTGCGGCTGCCCAGCGCTCGCGGGCCGAACTCGGCGCGGCCCTGGTACCACATCACCACCCGCCCGTCGGCGAGATGCTGGGCGACCTCCCGCGCCACGTCGGCCGGACGCTCGTACGGGATCTTCATGGTGGTGAGGTACGCGCCGGGGTCGGTGTCCGCCGCCGGGCCCAGCGCCAGGTGCGGCAGCGGGTGCGCGGGGCTGTCGCCCAGCCGGGCCGCGACGTCGAGCGCCGCGCCCAGGGCGAGCCCGGTGTCCGCGCACGCCCCGGTCACGTACAGCCGCTCCACCTCGGGAAGCGTTCTGAGCACGAGGTTGAGCTTGCAGTTGAGGGCCACGCCGCCGGCGAAGCACAGCTCCAGCGGGCCCCGCTCGCGGGCCAGCCGCCGCACGTACCCGGTGACGGCCTCCTCCAGGAAGTGCTGGGCCGCCCAGGCGATGTTCTCGTGGTGCGGGGTGATGTCGTCGCCCGCGCGGCGCGGCGGCGCCTGGAAGACCTCGCTCAGCGTCCGCACCGCGAGCCCGGTGTCGAGCGAGAGCTGGTCGGTGAGGCACGGCAGGACGAGGGCGGAGACGTCGTACCCCTTCTCGTCCAGGTGGACCAGGGTGTCCAGGGCGCCGCTCGCCGCCGGGTCGGGACGCCCGTACGGGGCCAGGGCCATGGTCTTGCCCTCGCCCTCCCAGCCGCGGAAGCCCAGGTACTCGGTGACGGCGGCGTAGAAGTAGCCGAGGGAGTTCGGCAGGTCGGTGCGGTCGAACCGGTCCAGGGCGCCGCCGGGCCCCGCCGCCCAGGCGGAGCCGCACTCCAGCTCGCCCAGGCCGTCGAGGACCACCGCGGTCGGGTTGCGGAACCCCGAGGGGTGGACGGCGCTCGCGGCGTGCGCCCGGTGGTGGCGGACGAAGCGGATCTCGGCCCGCAGCCCGGGCAGGTGCTCGGCGATGCGGCGGGCGGCGCGCTGTTCCGTCTCGAACAGCGAAGTGCGGTGCATCAGGTCGCCGAACCGGCGGGTGGCCGCCGCGAGCGCTTCGCGGGCGTGGGGGACGTCCACGTGCTCCGGGTCGGTGTCGGCGAGAGTGGTCAGTTCAGGGTGTGAGATAAGTCGTCGGGTCTCCAGCGGCAGGCGCTCCAGCCACGCGTCGCTGCTGTATCCGACGGCGACGGCGTCGAGGTCGGCGAGGGTCATGCCCGCCGCTTCGAGGCAGTACGCGACGGAGCGGGCGGGGAAGACGCCGGGCGCGGACTTCACACGGGTGAAGCGCTCCTCCTCCACCGCCGCCACCGGCCGCCCGTCCACCACGAGGCAGGCGGACGGGTCGTGGTAGTTGAAGCCGCCGAAGCCCGGATTGATGCCGAGGACGGCGCTCATGCGGTCCGCTCCCGCGAGGCGACCGAGAAGAGGTTGTTGCCGCGGCCCACGGCGGCGGGCTCGGCCATCGTCCGCTGCTCCAGCGCGATCAGCCGCTCGACCTGGGCGCGGTCCGACAGCAGCCGCTCCAGCCGGTCCGTCGAGCCGTGCAACTGCGTCTCCTGGTAGCCGGGGTACAGCAGGCTGGGGAACCCGGTCAGCACATCGATGCCCAGCCCGGCGGCCCGGTGGAGTTCCGTCAGCCCGTCGGGGGTGAACAGGTGCATGTCCGGCATGGTGTCGGTGAAGCCGCCGCGCCCGGCGAGGCAGCGCTCCGCCTCGGCGACGTTCCCCAGCGACAGATTGAAGAAGGCGGCGTGCCACCGGCTGGGCACGAAGGAGACGAGCAGGCCGCGCGGGGTCAGCAGCCCGGCGAGGGAGGCGATCACCTCGCCGGGGTCGGCGACGAACCCCAGCACGTTGTGGAAGTTGAAGATCAGGTCGAAGCGCTCGCCCGCCAGCTCCGTCCCCACGTCGGCCAGGTCGCCGTTGCGTACGCGCAGCCGCTCCGGGTAGCCGTGCGCGTCGGCCTTGCGCCGCGCGTGGTCGGACATCTCGGGCGTCAGGTCGTACAGCAGGCCGCTGCTGTCCGGGCGGTTCGTGGCGAAGCGATGGGTCCAGCGGCCCGTGCCGCCGCCGGCGTCCAGGAACCGGAAGCCCTCGGGGAGGCGGGGGAGCACGTAGTTCTCCAGCGCCCACCAGAGCAGTTCGTCGGAGAGCATCCAGTACGGCTGCGCGTCCACGTCGTCATAGGCGTCGGCCTTGCCCTGGAAGTAGGTGCGTATCTCGGGGAGGGAGGCGCCGGTCGTGGGTGTGGCCTGCGCGAGGGTCGTGCCGGGCGATGAATCCGCCATGATCCAGCCTTCTTTCCAGGTCGGGTCGGGGTGAGGTGGGGTACGCCGCGGTGGCGTCCTCGGGAGGGGGCGAGCCGGGGGCAGGGCGCCGCGACGGCGTCGAACGGAACGGGGTGGGAGTCGTGTCGGGGGTCAGGGCGCCACGGCGGCGTCGAGGAGGGTGAGGTCGCGGCCGTCGACGGCGCAGGCGACGCCGATCGGCAGGGTGGCCACGGGGTCGGTGTGCCCGCACTCGAACTCGGCGAGCACCGGGTAGCCGAAGCCGGCGACGGCGTCGAGCACGACCGCGTGCAGCCGTTCCCGGTCGGCGGGGCCGAGCCGGGGCGGCCGGCCCACCACGAGCGCCGCCAGTTCGTCGAGGCAGCCCGCGTTCCGCAGGTGGGTCAGGTCGCGGTCCGCGTCGGCGGGGGAGTAGTCGGGCGGGGTCTCGATCACCAGCACATGGCCGGCGTACGGCGGCTGCCACGGCGTGCCGAGGAGCTGCCGGGCGCTGGGCAGGCAGGCCGCCAGGAGCGGGCCGCTGCCGGAACCCGGCCGCAGCGCCACACGGTCCGGCGCGGGCCGGCGGTGACGGGAGCGCGGCCGCCCGGTGGCGCCCCAGTCGCCGAACTCGTCGACTACGTAAGGGCACTTGGGTACGGGCCCGGCCGGACGTGCCTCCATCGCCACCGTCCGGAAGTGCTCCACGGTGTACTCGTCCGGGTCCGGCCACTCGCCGAACTGGCTGAGCACGGCGGGGCCGTAGAAGGTGGTCGCGCCGGTGGTCGCGTAGATGGCGTGGTGCAGCACCGTGGCGTCCGAGTAGCCGCAGAACACCTTGGGGCGGGCGGCGATGGCGTCCCAGTCCAGGAGGGGGAGCAGTTGGGCGGCGTGGTCGCCGCCGATGGCGCACAGGATTCCGCCGATCGTCTCGTCCCGGAACGCCTGGTTGAGGTCGTCGGCCCGCTCCCGGGCGCCGGCGGAGCGCCAGTCGTGGGTGGAGTGGGCGTGCGGGGTGGGCAGGCCGGTCAGTTTCAGCTGCCCGGCGAGGGCGTCGAGGGCGCGGTCGAACCGGTCCGGGAAGAGCCCGGCGCCGCCCCAGGAGGGGCTGATGACGGCGACGTGATCGCCGGCGCGCAGGGCTGGGGGCACGTGCTTCTCCCGCATGGTCCCTCCCGGTTCGGAGCGCCGCTTCACTTCTAATGACTCATACATTATTTATACCTGTCATGGTGAGTCAATAAGACTAGTCATTAACTTCTGCGAGGATGCGGGGAGTTGCCGTCTCCCTGGCCACTGCCGCGGGCTCGGTTTCGGCAACGCCCAGGGCCCGCTCGAATCCCGGCGGAATGACGACGTCGCTCCGGTCGAGTTCATGGACCGAGGAGCGCCCGATGCCGCGGAGCGTCGAGTCGATGCCGCCGCGCAGGATGTCCAGCACGTTCTCCACCCCGGCCTGGCCGTTCGCCGCCAGCCCCCACAGGTAGGCGCGGCCGATCATGACCGCGCGGGCCCCGAGCGCCAGCGCCTTGACCACGTCGCCGCCCCTGCGCACGCCGCCGTCGAGCAGGACCTCCACCTGGTCGCCGACCGCCTCCGCGATCGAGGGCAGCGCACGGATCGTGGCCGGCGCCCCGTCGACGTTGTTGCCACCGTGGTTCGACACCGAGATCGCGCTCACCCCCGCGTCCACGGCGCGCTTCGCCTCGTCCACCCGCAGCACGCCCTTCAGCAGGAACGGGCCGTCCCACCGCTCCCGCAGCCAGCGCACGTCCTCCCAGGTCGGCGGGGGCGTCGCCAGCCACTGCCCGTACGCGCCGAAGAACGTGGGCGCCGGAGCGCCCGCCTCGGCCATGTTGGGCACGGTGAGGTCGGGCAGCCGGCCCGTACGCGCGTACGCCAGCAGCCACCGGGGCCGGGTGACGCTCCCCGGCGCGAGGCGCAGCGCCTCGGCGACGGTCAGGCGCTGCGGGATGCGCGGACTGCCCCAGTCGCGGCCGTGCGAGAACGACCAGTCGAGGGTGACGATCAGGCCCACCGCGCCCGCCCGGCGGGCCCGTTCGATCCGCCGCAGCATGTCGTCGCGGCCGCCGAGCCAGTACATCTGGAAGAACGTCCGCGGGTTGGCCGCCACCACCTCCTCGACCGGTTTGGTGGCGAACGAACTCAGGCCGACGGCGACGCCGCGCGCCGCCGCCGCGCGGGCGACGGCCACCTCGCCGTCGGGATGCACCGCCTGGACGCCGGTCGGCGAGATGATCACCGGGAGGGACATCCGCTGCCCCAGTACCCGCGTCTCCAGCTCGCGCTTGTCGCTCTGCCCCGCCGTACGCGGGGCGAAGCCCAATTCGTCGAAGGCCGCGCGATTGTCCCGCAGCGTATTGCCTCGTTCCGAGCCCGCTACCAGTGCGCCGTAGACGAACGAGGGGAGGCGTTTCCTCGCCCGGCGCTGCGCCTCCGCGACGCTTTCGAACCATCCATTGGACATTGCTCGAATCAACCCCTATGTCTGGGTTTTCTTAGCTGTTTGGGTTGCTGTGGCTGTGGCTGTGGCTGCCTTCGGGAATTCGGGTGCGATGTGGGGGCGCGGATTGATCGCCGGGCGCAGCGGGGCCGCCGTGCGCTCGGCCAGGCAGCCGGCCCACACCCCGGCGCCGTACGCGATGTCGTCCGCGAGACCGCCGCACACGAAACGCACCGGGCCGAGCGCCGGCCGGCGGGCGGCCCACGCGGTCAGCGGGGGGCCCAGCAGCAGCGACAGCGCGGCCAGGCGGCGCAGACGACGCCGCGTGAGGGCCCGACCGCCCGGCCTTGGCCTGCCAGGTTGCCGAGTCGCCCCAGGCGCCAGTGCTGCCAGGACCAGCAGCGGTGAGGCGAACTGGACGCCGTAGCGGCCCGTGCCCAGCCAGGTCCGGCCTACCGCCGAGAGCATCGAGGGCGCCGCGCCACGAGCGGGGGACCCGGCCGCGCGCGCGGCGCGGGCCTTGGCGAGCACGGAGAGCCCGAAGACCGCGGCGGCGACGGCCGGGCGGCCCGCGAGGGCGGCGGCCACGGTCAGCGCGGGCCACGGCCGCAGAACGAGCGGCGGAACCCCGCCAGGGTGCCGCCGGGCCAGCGGCGCCGCAGACGTGCCGTAGCGGAAGCGCCGCGCCAACAGCCCGCCCCAGTGCGGAGGTTCGTCATGGCCGACGGTGACCGACGGGTCGTAGCGGACCCGCCACCCGGCCCGGTGCAGTCGCCACACGAGGTCGACGTCCTCGCCGGTGCGCAGCGCGGCGTCGAACGCGCCGCCGCCCCCGAGCGCCACATCGCGCAGCGCCGCGCGGCGGGCGACGAGGGCCGCCGTGGGCACGTACGCGACGCGGCCGCCGGGGTCCACGCGCGCCGACCGGCCGCCGAGGTCGAGGGGGCTCGCGACGGCGGTGTACCGGCCGGACCAGGTGCCGGCGGCCAGCGGGGTGACGCGCGGTGCCACGGCGGCGACCAGGGGATCGGCGAAGTGCCCCGCGAGCCGCCCGATCCAGGCGCCGTCCGGCACGCAGTCGCTGTCGACGAACGCCACGAGTTCGCTCCGGACCCGCGCCAGCGCGGTGTCGCGGGCGGCGGCGGGGCCGCGGTTCGCGTCGTGCCGAAGGAGCATCGCGCCGTGCCGCCGGGCGGCCTCCGCCACCTTTCCGGGGTCGCGCGAGCCGTCGTCGACCACGATCACCGGGTGGGCGCGGCCCAGCGCCGCGAGACAGCGGTCCAGCATGCCGGGGCGGTCCCGCACCGGGACGATCACCGTGACGTCCGGCGCGTACGGAACGGGGTCCGGGCACGGGTGCGCCAGCCCGGCATCGGTGAACCGGCGGGCGAGCACACCGGACGCGGGCGAGGTCACCCGGCCGTCCCGCAACTCCCGCCACGCGGCGCGGCCGGCCGGGGTGAGGCGCAGGACCCGTACGGGCGAGCCGCCGCGCCACACGCCGTCGGCGAGCCGCTCCGCGCCGGGATCGAGGACGACGCGGAAGCCGGTCGGCAGGCCGATCGTGCCGCGTACCGGCGCGGAAGGGGCCCCAGGGCGAGTGGGCGGCGCGGGCGGGGTCACCGGGCGCGTCGGCGGCGTGGACGGGGTCACAGGGCGAGCCCCCCGTCGACGGGGACGACCGCCCCCGTCATGCCGCTGCTGCCGGGGCCCGCCAGGAACGCCAGGACCTCGGCCACTTCGGCCGGGTCGAGAAGACGGCGCAACGGCTGCTGGGCGGCGAAGGACTGGGCCGACGGGAGCCCGTACAGGCGCGCGCTCTCGTCCAGGACCCGGGTGTCCGTCGAACCCGGACCGACCGCGTTCGCGGTGACGCCCGTGCCGCCCAGCTCCGCGCCGAGCGCCCGTATCAGCCCGGCGACGCCGGCCTTGGCGGCGCAGTAGGCGGCCAGCATCGGCAGCCCCCGCGTGGCGGCGGCGGACGCCACGGCCAGGAACCGTCCGGAACGGGGCTCGGCCCGGCGCAGCAGCGCGGGAATCGCGGCCCGCGCGAGCCGGACGACGCCGCCCAAGTCGACGTCCAGCACGGCCTGTTCACGCTCGGGCGGCACCTCCCACAGGGGTGCGCCGCCAGCGATCACCCCGGCCGCCGCGACGGCCGCGTCGAGGCCGCCCCACCGCTCCTCGGCCTCCGCCACCGCCGCTTCGAGCGCGCCGCCGTCCCGTACGTCGGCGACGCGCCACGCCACCCGGCCGGCCTTCCCCGCGACGCGCCCCGCCGCGCGTACCACGGCCCGCAGTTCGGCCTCCGTGCCCATCGGATACGGCAGCGCCGGATCATCCGCCGCCACATCCACCGCGAGCACCGCCCACCCGCGCGCCGCCAACGCCCGCACCGTCGCCGCACCGATCCCGCGCGCGCCACCGGTGACGACGGCCACCCGTCCCTCGCCCTCCCGCCGCCCGTTCACGCCGCCACCGCCCGCTGCCGCCGGTGCGCGGCGCCGCCGGGCGGGGCGATCGCCGACGCCCGTACGGTCGTGGCCGCGCGGGCACCGCGCGGGGCGGGCCGTACGGCGCGTGCGCGCCCGCCCGCCGTTCACGGGGTCACCGCCAAAGGCCATTGGCGGACGGTGTGCAGGAGGTCGGCTGTGAGGGTGGTGAGGAGGGCGCGGCCTTCGGCGGGGGTGGCGCCGGTCGGGTCGCCGAGGATGCCGGTGGGGCTGACGGAGCGCACACCGCCGGTGCGGAGGAGGGGCATGAGGGCGTCGAGGGGGCGGGGGTCGCCGGGGACGGCCAGGTCGAGGCGGACGGCGGAGGGGCGCAGGGCCAGCATGAGGGCGGTCTCGGCACGGCCGGCGTGGGGTTCGCCGGGCCAGTGGGGCATGTGGACGGCCACGTCGCGGGACTCGGCGCGCAGCCGCCGCACCGCGCGGGTCACGGGGGCCGCGTTGCCCCCGTGGGCGGAGACGAAGAGCACGCGGGCGAAGGTCTCCGCCGCCGAGCGGCCCAGCTCGACGAGGAGCCGTTCGGTGGCGGCCTGGCCGATGGAGACGGTGCCCGCGAACCCGGCGTGTTCGCCGCTCGACCCGTACGCGACCGCGGGCGCGACCAGTACGTCCGGGCGCGCCGCCGCGAGGCGTCGGCACAGGGCCACGGCGATGTCGGTGTCGGTGGAGAGCGGCAGATGCGGGCCGTGCTGCTCGGTGGAGCCGACCGGGACCGCGAGCACGGCGCCCGACCGGGCCCGTACCGCGGTGTCCGGCCAGGTCGCGTCCCCCAGGAGCGCGCCGTCGCGGGCGGCGGCGGCCACGTCAGCACCCCTGCCGGGCGGCGGGACCGGCGAGCGGGTGTTCCGCGCAGGCGCGGTCCGGCGGGCGGTGGCGGCCGATCGTCACCGGAACAGGGCCCGGGGCGGGCAACGGAACCGGGCCCGGACGCGACACCGGAACGGGGCCCGGACGCGGGTCGGAGCGGCGCGAATGGTCCGGGGAGGGCTTGGGCACCGACGCCGCGTCCACCCGAGTCAGCGCGGCTTCGCCGTGGCCGCGTACGCACTCCGGGTCGGGCCCGTCCAGCGGGAGCCCGGTGAAGAACTTCGCGGCCATGCAGCCGCCGCGGCACGCGTCGAAGGCCGGGCACCCGGAGCACGTACCCCCGGACTGGGGCCGGCGCAGGTCGGCGAAGAGCGCCGAGTCCCGCCATACCCCGGCGAAACCGCCCTCGGCGAGGACGTTCCCCGCGCGGAAGCTCTGGTGGATGGCGAACGGGCAGGCGTAGACATCGCCCACCGGGTCGATCAGGCAGACCGTGCGGCCGGCCCCGCAGAGGTTCAGGCCGGGAAGCTGCTCCCCGTACGCCCCGAGGTGGAAGAACGAGTCACCGGTCAGTACCCGCTCGCCGTGGCCCAACAGCCAGCCATGGAGGGAGCGTTGCTGCTCGGCGGTCGGGCGTAGCTCGTCCCAGACCGCCGTCGCGCGACCGGACGGCCGAAGCCGCGTCAGCCTCAGCACGGCACCGTAGCGGTCCGCTATCGCCGCGAAGTCGTCGAGCTGCCCGATGTTCTGGCGGGTCATCACCACGGAGAGCTTGGCGTCGCGGAACCCGGCGTCGGCGAGCCGTTCCAGCGCCCGCAGCGCGACCTGGTACGAACCGGCCCCGCGTACGGCGTCGTTGACGGCCTCGTTGGCCCCGTCCAGGGAGACCTGCACGTCGACGTAGTCGCCGGCGGCCATCTTCCGGGCTGCGGCCGGGGTGATCCGGGAGCCGTTCGTCGAGAACTTCACGCCGACGCCGCGCGCGGTCGCGTGCTCGACGAGCTCCCAGAAGTCCGGCCGGATCGTCGGCTCGCCACCCCCGATGTTCACGTAGAACACCTTCATGCGGGCGAACTCGTCAATGAGCGCCGCGCATTGGCCGGTGCTCAGCTCGTGCGGATCGCGCCGACCCGAACTGGAGAGGCAGTGCGCGCACGACAGGTTGCATCCGTAGGTCAGCTCCCAGGTGAGGCAGACGGGAGCGTCCAGCCCGCGCTCGCACTCCTCGACCAGGGACGGCCGGCCGGCCAGGGCGGTCTTCGCGGTCACGGCTCCCTCCTCTCACAGATCATGCGTGACTCGGCCAGAGCCGCCAACGCCGCGCGATAGGAAGCCAGTTCCTCGGTGCGTACGCCCGCCTGGGCACAGGCTTGGCGTGCGGTGGGCCGGTCGGCCAGCGACCGTACGACCGTCAGCAGCACCGGGCTCCTCAGGAACGACAGCCGCCGGTTGCCGTAGTGGTAGAGCAGCGCGCCGAACCGCTCGGGACGGACCGCCACCTGCTCGTGCAGCCGCCAAGCGCCGTCGAGGTCGAAGGGGCGGCCTCCTCCCGTCCCGGCATCGGCGGCCGCCGCGTCAGTAGACACCGCACATACCGTCGATCGAGACTTCCTCGACCAGGACCTCCAGGACCGCCGGGCCCTCCGGAACATCCGGCGCGTTCCCGGTCGGCTCCCGCGGCGGGCCGCTCTCCTCGGCCGCGCCGTCCGGCGTCGGCGATGTGGGACTCTCGGCCATCGTGCTCTCCCCTCGGCTCACCGGTCGGCGCGGCTCCGCGAGCCGCCCTTGTTGACGAACACCATGACGTTGCCGCCGGACAGCGCCTGGTGGTGCTCCAGGCCCGCGGCGGCCGCGAGGCGCAGGACGTCCTCGCGGGGCCATGTGCGGCGCGGCACCACCTGGTAGAGCCGTTCTCGCGCCGTGACCCCGTCGACGCGTTCGTACATCAGCGTCAGATCGTGCCGCCCGCCCGGGAGTTCCTGGACGATGGTGAAGACTGCCCAGCGCTGCCCGGAGAACTCCAGATAGTCGTAGAACTCGACCAGACCGGACCGCTCGTACGGGTCGGCGCACCAGTCGAGGTGGAGCAGGCCGCCGGGCGCGAGGGCGCGGGCCGCGCCGTCGATCACCTCGGGCAGGCCGTCCACGATCTCGTTGAGCCCGTTGTATCCGCACACCACGGCGGCGTAGCGGCCGGCGTCCCGCTCCCGGTCGTCGCTCTGGCGGGCGTCCGCCACCCGCCAGTCGACGCGCCGCCGGATGTCCGCGGGTACGCCCTCGAAGAAGGCGTCGCGGTGGTCGAGCATCATGCGGCTCGGCTCCACGGCCACCACCTGGCGCCCGTCCCGTGCGGCGGCCAGCGCCAACCGGCCGAATCCGGCGCCGAGTTCCAGCACCTCGCCGGGGGGTGCGGCGGCCAGTACAGTACGGAGCGCGGGGATGTCATCCGTCTTCCGGGCAACCAACGCCCGGTAGCAGTCCGCCCATTGGGGCGCTGCCCGCTCGTCCGGTTCCACTTCGGGTCTCCTCGTCCTGTTCGCCGCGGCCGACCGGCCCCGTGCCCGCCGGGTGGCGGACGGTGAGGCGGTGGTGCGGGGCATTCGGTCCTGCCTGTCATGGGTGCCACCGGCCCGTATGTCGGTCCGTGCTCCGGCCCGTACTCCGGCTCGTACTCCGGCCCTTCCTCCGGCGGACCCCCGCGCCCGCCCTCCCGCTCTCAGATCAGGGCCGGCACGGGACGCAGGATGGTCTTGCCGAAGCTCGGCGCCCGCCGGGCCGCCGCGACGTCCAGACGCAGCTCCGGCAGCCGGCGCTCCAGGGCCCGGAGCGCCGTGGTGATCTGGGTGCGGGCCAGTACGGCGCCGAGGCAGAAGTGCCCGCCGCGGCCGAAGGCCAGGTGCGGTACGGGGCCGCGCCGGGCGTCGAACCGTTCGCCGTCCGGGAACTGCCGCTCGTCCCGGTTGGCCGAGGCGAGCAGCAGCACCACCCGCTGCCCGCGCCGGATCTCCCGGCCCCCGACCGTCAGATCGGCGCTCGCGCGGCGCGGCGCGAAGTGGAACGGCGGGTCGTGGCGCAGCGCCTCCTCCACGGCGTGCGCGTGGGGGATCTCCCCCCGGCGCACCGCGGCGAGCTGGCCGGGGGAACGGTGCAGGGCGAGCACGGTCCCGGCGAGGCCGGTGCCGAGCGGCTCGATGCCGCCGGTCAGGAGCTGGGCGAAGACCGCCGTGACATCCTCCGCCGCCACCTCGCCGGCCGCGAGGCCCGGCCCGAGCGCTTCCGCCACCAGGCCCTCGCCGCGCGGCACCACGGTGCCGGTGACGTACGCGGTCAGCTCGTCGGCCGCCGCGCCCGCGGCATACGCGCGGTGCAGCTCCTCGGGCGTGCTGCCGAGGTAGCCCATCAGCGCGTCCGACCAGGCCAGGACCTGGCTCTTCTCGTCGGGCGCGATGCCGAGCAGGGCGCAGACCACATCGACGGCGAACGGGCGGGCCAGGTCCTCGACGACGTCGGCGCCGGCCGGGTCGGCGGCCACGGCCCGTCCGAACACGTCCGCCGCGTCGGCCGCCCGCTCGTCGATCAGCGGTCCCAGCGCGGCGACCGCCGCCGGGGTGAACGCCTGCCGCAGGAAGGACCGCATCCGGAGCTGGTGCGGCGGGTCGGAGAAGACGAGCCACCGGCCGAAGAACTCCTCGACCGGGGCCATGGCCTCGTACTGCTCCGGGGTGAGCGAGGCCAGCAGCTCATCGCTGGACGCCGCGGCGAGCCGCGGGTCCGTCAGTCCCGCGTACACGTCGGCGTACCGGGCGACGTACCAGGCGCCGGTGGGCGCGTTCCAGTGCACGGGGTCGTGGCGGCGCAGCCGGGCGAAGAACGGGTAGGGGTCGGCGAGCACCGCGGGGGCCCGGATCTCTTCGGGGTCCAGCGCGGCCTCGGGGTCCAACGCGGCCTGGGGGCCCAGCGCAGTGTCGGCGTCCAGCGCGGCCTCGTGGGCCGGAGCGGCGTCGGGGCTCAGTGCGGCCTCGTGGGCCGGGCCGGCGTCGGGGGCCGGGCCGGCGTGGGCCGGCGCCGCGGGGCGGGGGCTCACGGTGTGGTCAACTGCCCGTTGGCGCGCTCCAGGAGCTGGAGGTCGCGGATGTCGTCCTGCCGGAGCAGCCACATCAGCAGGCGTTCCACGCCCATCCCGAACCCGCTGGTGAGCATGGGGAATTCGGCCTTCATCCGGACGTACCAGTCGTAGTCCTCGGCGGGTACGCCGTGCCGGTGCAGGGCCGCCCGGGTCTGGTCGGCGGTGACATGGCGTTCGCCGCAGCCGATGACCTCGCCGGGGCCGAGCAGCAGGTCGGCGTTGAGCGCCTTGCCGCCCGAGGCGTCCGCCGCCTGGTAGAAGGGGACGGACAGGTGGTCGAAGTGGGTGAGCCAGACGCCCGGGCCCAGCCGGGAGATCAGCTCCAGCTCTCCGGTCCGGGTGATGGTCCGCCAGCCGTCCTCGAAGGCGAAGTAGCGCTTGTCCGCGCCGAGTTCGGCCACGGCCTCGTCGAAGGTGAGCCGCGCGGTGGGCCGGTCGAGGAACGCCTCGATGTGCTCCGTGCCCCCTACCGCGGCGTCGATCTGCGGGCCGAGCTGGTCCAGTACGGCCTCGGCGAGGTGGCGCGCGTAGCCGTCGGCCAGGGCGATGACATCGTCGAGGCCGCCCGGGATCTCGGCCTCGCTGTGGAAGAACTGGCTGAGGTGGGTGCGGTCCGGGTTCTCGCCGCGGAAGCTCGGCATGACGTAGTAGGTGCCGTCGGGGGAGAGCCGGCAGCCGTACTCCAGCATGAACTGCATCGAGTCGGCGAGGTAGGTGGAGACGCCGAACAGCTCGATCTTCACCGGGAGCGAGTCGCTGCCGAGCCCCATCGGCGAGGAGATGGAGTTGGTGGTGATGGGCAGGTGCAGGCACTTGACCCGGCGAGCGCGCCAGAACGCGGCGGTCTCGTAGCTGATGAGGTCCTGGAGGGAGACGAGCGTGCGATAGAAGCCGCTGTCCAGGACGCGCAGGTACCGGTCGCCGTCGCGGGCGGCGACGGTGCCGGTGAGGTCATCGGTGGCAGTCATCTGGGACCTTTCTGATCCGTTTCGGCCGGTTCACCGGTCCGGGCCACGGGCTCACCCGGCTCCACCGCATAGTGACTAGCGCTTTCCTTGCGTGTCAATAACTTCAGTCAATAGGGGTCTTTTGTCCGTTCGGGGTGGCCTTTCGGGGGTGCTTGCCGTACCGGATTCACGGTCCCGAACAGACGTGACTCGGCCCGCCGTCGATAACGTGCAAGTATGGGAACCGTTCAGCCGGGGGCCGGATTCACCGGGCCTTTCGAGCGGTATTGCGGTGCGCCCCTTCAATGGTGCCGCGGCCGGCCGACGGCTCATGATTTCTCTCCGGTCCCACCTCATTGTTCAAGGGAAGGGAATCCCATGGAAAACAGCCGTATCGACATCACGGAACTGTCCGACCAGGACCTGGACGACCTCTTCGGCGGCGCCGCCTCGGTCGCCCTGCCGTGCCCGCCGCCTGCGTAATCGGCGTCGTCCGTCCGCGGACCGGTTTTCCCCGCCCGCACTGAGAAGGGGCGAGGAGACCGGTTCCGCGGTGGCCAACTGAACGGACTCGCGGTGCATGGGGTGGGTGGCTCTGCGACAGCACCCACCCCATGCACTACAAAGGACTGGCAGGGTGACTGGCAGGATGACGAATAATGCGCGCTTTCGGCAGGAAGCGCTGGAATACCATCGCTCCCGCGACGGCCTCGGACCCGCGCTCGGCCAGGAATCCGGTCCGCCGCGCCCCCGGCAGATGCTCGCCCAGGCCGGCGAGTCGCTGGTCTCGCTGCGCGAGCGGATGCGGGGCCGGCGCGGCGGCGGCCGCGTGCCGGTCTGCTTCCAGACCCAGGTGAGCGACTGCGGCCCCGCCTGCCTCGTCATGACGCTGGGCCTGCACGGCATCGCGGTGGAGCTCGAACAGGTCCGGCAGTCGGTCGGCTCCGGGCGCGGCGGGGCGTCCGCGCGTGCGCTGCTGGAGGCCGCGCGGTCGTTCGGCCTCAAGGGCCGCGGCGTCCGTACGGACCTCGACGGACTGCGCCATCTGCCGCCCGGCACCCTGCTCTTCTGGAACTTCGACCATTTCGTGGTGCTGGAACGGTCGACCCGCGAGTACACCGATATCGTCGACCCCGCCTTCGGCCGCAGACGGCTGAGCCGGGAAGCCCTCGCCAAAGCCTTCACCGGCGTCGCCCTGGAATTCCAGGCGCCATTCGAGCGCACGGAGCGGCGCAAGACCAGGACAGCGGGGCCGCCGTCGCCGTGGCACCGGCTGCGCCATCTCCTGCCGCCCAAAAAGGAACTCGCGAAAATCGGCGCGGTCTCCACCGCGCTGATGGGGTTCGAGTTCGCCCTGCCGCTCGTCGTCGCCTTTCTCATCGCGCATGTGCTCAGCGGCCGCCGCGAGAACGTGCTGTGGCTCACCACAGCCGTCCTCGGCGCCCTCTGCGTACTGTTCCTCGTGCTCCAGCTCTTCCGGTCCGCCATGCTGACCAAACGCCAGGCGTATATCGAGAAACGGCTCACGTGGGGCGTCATGGAACACCTCACCTCGCTGCCGTACGACTTCTTCACCGTGCACAGCACCGGAGACCTGGCGTTGCGCGTACGCACGAGCAGCACCCTCAACCACGTCCTGAGCGTCACCGCCATGTCCGCGGCGCTCGACAGCGCCCTGATCGTCGTCTACCTGGTCGCCATCGTGATCGCCGACCCGGTGCTCGCGCTCCTGGTCATCGCGCTGATCGCCGTGCAGTTCGGGCTCCTGGTCGTCACCTGGCGCCGGCAGCTCCGGCTCAGCCACGAGGTGCTGGAGCAGCAGACCCGCACCCAGAACGAGCTGCTGGAGCTGCTGGAGAGCATCACCACGCTCAAGGCCGCCGGCGCGGAGGCCGAGGCCGCCGAACGCTGGTCCCACGCCCTCGTCCGCGAGGTCAACAAGCGCCTCACGGCCCACTGGAGCCTGTCCGCCTTCACCTCGCTCAGCCGGACCCTCCAGTTCGCCGCGCCGATGGCGGTGCTGCTCGCCGGGGCGTGGCGGGCGATGTCGGGCGAGGCATCGCTCGGCGGCACGGTCGCCTTCATGACCCTGACGGTCGCGCTGTTCGCCCCGCTGGAGAGCATGTTCGACGCCGCCATGCAGCTCGCCTCGGTCGGCCCGGCCCTCGCCAAACTCGACGACATCCTGCGGGCCGAACCCGAACCGCGGGCCCTGACCGCGGGCACGGTCCTCGACACACCCGCCCTCATCGCCGTCGACGGGGTGACCTACCGCTACCCCGGCGCCGACCGGCCCGCCCTGACGGACGTACAACTGGCCATCGAGCCAGGTGAGTTCTTCGTCATCCTCGGCCGGTCCGGCTCCGGCAAATCGACGCTCGGCATGCTCCTCGCCTCCCTGCGACTGCCGACCACCGGGACCATCACGGTCGACGGCGCCGACCTGGCCGAGATCGACCGGCCCACCTACCGGCGGCAGATCGGGTACGTCAACCAGAACGCCCACCTGTTCGGCGGCACCATCCGGGAGAACATCACCTTCGGCCTCGGCGAGATCACCGAGGAACAGGTCATCGAGGCGGTCGGACTCGCCCGCGTCCACGACGAGATCGCCGCCATGCCCATGGGCTACGACACCCTCGTCGGCCCCGGCGGGCACGGCCTCTCCGGCGGACAGCGGCAGCGGATCATCCTCGCCCGCGCTCTCGCGAGACGGCCCCGGCTGCTCATCCTCGACGAGGCCACCAGCGCCCTCAACCCGGCCCTGGAGGAGGAGATCCTCTCCGGGCTCATGGGCTCGGGCATCACCGTCGTGGCGATAGCCCACCGCCTCACGGTCCTCGAACGCGCGGACCGGGTCGCCGTCGTCCAGGACGGCAAGATCGTACGGATCGGCCCGCCGGACTCGCTGAAGGACGTAGGAGGCGAATTCCCGTGCCTGGTATGACCGCCGGCGCCGACGCCGACACGCGGCGCGACGACGCCGTGCCCTTCACGTACGAGCAGGAGCGCTACTACGCCGCCACGCCGGGCAGCGCTGAACCCGGGGGCGCCGCCCCCGCCACCGACCTGACCCGTAAGAACGTCCAGCTCGCCTACGAGATCACCGGCCCGTTCGACCCCGCCGTACTCGAAGCGGCCGTACGGTCCTTCGTCGCCCGGCACGACGCGCTCCGCATGGACGTGCTTCCCGGGGCCGCGTCCGCGCCGCTGCGCGCCCAGCGCGTACGGCCGCTCGGCGCGGACGAGCGCGTCGTCGACCACCAGGACGTGGCTGCCGCCTCCGAGCGGCAGTTCGCCCGCTATGTGTCGCTGGTGCAGTCCCGCGACTTCGTCGCGCCGTGGGCCGAGGGCGGCCGGCCCTTCGCCTTCCGGGTGCTGCGCTACGACGCGCACCGCCACGCGTTCCTCGCGGCCTTCCAGAACCTGGTGTTCGACAGCCGGGCCCTGGATCTGTTCGTCCGCGAGGTGTGGCGCGACTACGCGGCGCTCGCGGCCGGCGGCGCCGTGGAGTCGGCCGCGCCGTCCTTCGCCGAGGCCGCCCGCCGCCAGCGCGACCGCCACGACCCCGACCGCCTCGGCCGCGCCCTCGACAGTTGGCGCGACCGGCTCGACCACGCCGTACGCCACCCCTGGCACCGCCCGGACGGCGCCGAGCGTACGGAGAGCGGCGACGTCGAAACGGTGCTCACCGGCGACGCCCTCGCCGCCCTCACGGAGCTCGGTCGGCGTGCCGGCTGCACGGTCGTGCAGTGCGTCGTCGGCGCCTTCGCCAGGGCCGTGCACCAGCACACCGGCCGGCGGCGGCTCAGCCTGTGGACGTCGATGGACGGGCGGAGGTCCGTCGGGCGCGGCGTCGTCGGCATGTTCGCCGGAGTGGCCCCGCTGAAGGTCCTCGACGCAGGCGCCGCTCTGCCCGATGTCTGCGCGGAGGTCGGCGGCCAACTGCTCGAAGCCCTCCGGTACCAGCAGGTGGGGAGCGACGAACTCGCCGGTATTCGAAGCGGGTTCGCGGCAGAGGGGCGCGTCTGGAGTCCCGATGTCTACATCAACATCCGGCAGATCCGAAGCGAGGGCGCACGGGTCCGCGACGACGGGCCGCTGCGGATCGACTCCGACGCCTATCCGCTGCGGGGGATCACGTTCGTCGACCCCTACGCGCTGCATCTGCGCTGTGACGAATACCTGGACCGCGTCCGTGTCCGACTGGTCTTCGACGGGCAGCGCGTCGGCCGCCCGCTGGCCGAGGCCATCATGGCGTCCCTGGTCGGAGCCCTGACCGGCGGGGGCCGGTGAGAGCCGCAGCAGGTCGACGAGGGGGTCGATCCGGCCCCTCCGCGAGGAACAGGAACGAGAAGGGCTCAACACTATGAAGGACATGACGCCGGACCAGGTACTGGACCACGTGCTGCGGGCAGCCGCAGAGATCTTCGGCCACGAGGCCGCCCGCACGGACAACTTCTTCGCCCTGGGCGGGGACTCCGTCGACGCCGTCGAGCTGGCCAACGCGCTGGAGCGGCGCCTGGGCACGCTCATCGACGTGGCGCTGATCATGCGGACGCCCGACCTCGGCGGACTGGCCGACGCGATCGGCGTGGCCGCGACGGCCGCGTAGGCGCCGAACAGCTCGCATGGGCGCCGCACAGGCGCCGCGACGCTTCGTACCACTGGGTCGGACCACTGGGTCAGGCCACCGGGCCAGGTCATTGGGCCAGGTCATTGGGTCAGGTCACTGGGGAAGTTCACCGGGCGGCAAGGAGACGTGCAGTGCAGCAGCAGTACATGTGGAACCCCTGGCGGACCGCCGAGCGGTACCCCGACCGAACGGCCGTGGTCGCAGACGAAGAGGCCCTGACTTTCGGTGAGTTGACCGGCGCGGCGGACCGGCTGGGCCGGGGACTCGCCCTGTCGGGACTGCACAGCGGCGCGATGGTGTCCACCGACATCCCGCCCGGGCCGCGCTTCTTCGCCCTGGCGCTGGCCGCCCTGAAGTACGGGTACGGCCTCTTCCCCTGCGACACGAGCGACTTGACGCCCGACCAGGAGGACAAGCTGCTCACGGACATGGAGGTCGCCGTCCACGTGTCCGCCTCCCGCGCCGAGCACCGGGACCCGGCGCTGTGCTGTCCGGTGACGACCGACGGCGAACTGTCCGAGCTGGGCGCGCGTGTGCCGCTCACCGCCCCCGTGCCCGCGGTCGGCGCCGGCTACCTCGCGTTCTCCACCTCGGGGACGACCGGCGTCCCGCAAGGGGTGCCCCGCGCCCGCCCCCGCCGTCCGTACCGCGGCGTCGCCGTCGCCCCGCGCTACGAGGCCGGCACCGACCGGGGGCCGCACCTCATGGCGAGCCCCACCTACCACCTCGGCACCCTGGGCCCCGCCCTTTACGCGCTCCAGGCCGGCAGCGCCGTCGTCGTCCAGCGCGCGTGGTCGCCCGCCGGATTCGCCGGCCTCATCGACCGGCACGCTGCCGACAGCGCGATGCTCAGCCCCGACCTGCTGCTCGCCGTCGTCGAGGCGGGACACGCCCCCGCCCACCGGCTGCGGGCCCTCTTCCACGGCGGCTCCGCCTGCCCGCCGGCGGTCAAACGGGCCGCGATCGCCCTGCTCGGGCCCGTACTCCACGAGTACTACGGAACGTCCCGGAGCACTCTCACCGAGATCACCACCCCCGAATGGCTGGCGCACCCCGGCTCGGTCGGCCGGCCGCTGGCGGGCATCCGCGTCGAGATCCGGCAGGGGGAGCGGGCGCTGCCGCCGGGGGAGACCGGGGAGATCTGCGTACGGCTGCGGGAGATCGACCGCCGGGCCGACGACCCGCCCCTGCTGCGCACCGGCGACCTGGGGTTCATGGACCGCGACGGCTACCTCTTCGTCGTCGGCCGGGACTCGGCGGAGCACCCCGTGGGCGCGGCCCGGCTCGAATACGAGGTCCGCCTGCTGCCGGCCGTCACGGACGTCGCCGTGCTCGGGGGCGGCCCGCTCGTCTGCCTCGTGGAGACCCGAGGCGGCCGCCTCGCCGCCCCCGGCCTGGAAGCCGAGGTCAGGAGGGCCGCCGAGGCCCTGGGGCTGCCCGCGCCGCGCGTCGAGGTGGCGGCCACGGGGACCCTGCCGAGAACCCCCAGCGGCAAGCTCCGCCGGACCTCTCCCACTGGCGACGCGGCGGCGGCCTGCCCCTGAACCGGCCGCTGACCAACCGGGCCCGCCTACGAGACGTCCCCCTCCTGAACCGGTCGCATACGAACCGGGCCCGCCCCTGAACCGGCAGCTCACGCGCCGGGCTTGCCCCTACGGACCGGGGCCGCCCCCTCCCGAAGCCCCCGCTCACCCGCCCGCCGCTCCAGGCGGGCGGGTGAGCGCATGAGGCGGTCCTACGCGGCGGCGGCCTGGTCCCATACCTCGGTGCTGTGGGTGTCGACGAGCGCGCCGATGCGGGCGAGCACGTCCTCGCTCGGCAGGGGTTCGAGCCGCCGCCCGTCGCGCAGCCGCAGCGCGACCCGGTCGTCGACGGCCTCCTTGGCGCCGATGACGGCCTGGTACGGGACGAGGCGCGCCTCCCGGATACGGGCGCCGAGGGTGCCGCTCGCCGGGCCGCGGACCTCGGCGCGCAGCCCGGCTTCGGCGCAGCGCCGGGCGAACGCGTCGGCGTTCGGCAGCTCCGCGTCGGAGATGGGGAGGACCGCCACCTGGGTGGGGGCGAGCCAGGCGGGGAAGGCGCCGCCGTGCTCCTCGATGAGGTGGGCGACGGCCCGCTCCACGCTGCCGATGATGCTGCGGTGGATCATGACGGGCCGGTGCTTCGCGCCGTCCGCGCCGATGTACTGCAAGCCGAACCGCTCCGGCTGGTGGAAGTCGACCTGCACGGTCGAGAGGGTGAACTCCCGGCCCGCGCCGTCGGTGACCTGCACATCGATCTTGGGCCCGTAGAACGCGGCCTCGCCCTCGGCCGCCTCGTAGGGCAGCCCCGAGCCGTCGAGCACCTCGGTCAGCAGGGCGGTGGACCGTTCCCATTTCTCGGGCGCGGCCACGTACTTGCCGCCGGGGCCGGGGAGGGAGAGCCGGTAGCGGGACGGGGCGATGCCCAGCGCCTCGTACGCGCGGCGGATCATCTCCAGCGCACCGCGCGCCTCCTGGGCGACCTGGTCGAGGGTGCAGAAGATATGGGCGTCGTTGAGCTGGATGGCGCGGACCCGGGTGAGCCCGCCGAGTACGCCGGAGAGCTCCGAGCGGTACATGCCGCCGAGTTCGGCCATGCGCAGGGGGAGTTCGCGGTAACTGTGCGCCCGGGAGCGGAAGATCACCGCGTGGTGCGGGCACAGGCTCGGCCGCAGCACGAACTGCTCGCCGCCCAGGTCCATCGGCGGGAACATGTCGTCGCTGTAGTGCGCCCAGTGGCCGGAGATCTCGTACAGCTCCCGCTTGCCGAGGACCGGCGAGTACACATGCCGGTACCCGGCGCGCCGTTCGGCGCCGCGGATGTACTCCTCCAGGGTGTGCCGGATGGCAGCGCCGTCGGGCAGCCAGTACGGAAGCCCCGCGCCGATGAGCGGGTCGGTGTCGAACAGGCCGAGTTCGCGGCCGAGTTGGCGGTGGTCGTGCATGGCGGTCTCCTCATGATGGCCGGGGGAGTGACCGCAAGGCGAAGCCCCGGGGTACTCACCCCGGGGCTTCGGACTCAGAAATGCTGTCAGCGCGCCGGGACACTCTCCGGCGTCGTCGTCATGCTCATCGCAGCGCGCTTCATGCCGGACACGTTAGCAGGCCGCGGTGGCGGGCGCACCGGGGATTTCGTCGCGGTGAACTCTCTTGCGGGCGTCGCCCCCCATGGTGGGACGCGGGGTGGCCGCGGCTGCACCGCATACTAACCCCAATAACCCGCGAAAATGTTTGTGACAGCATTATTGACCGGCTAGTCATGCATGGATAGGTTGCGGGTCATGCGCTGTGACATCGAGGCTGTACGAGCGTTGAGCGAGCGTGAGCGCGAGGTGCTCGGGCATATGGCCAACGGCGACACGTACGTGGTGATCGCCCGCCGCCTGGGCCTGAGCCGCCATACCGTCGACACCTATATACGGCGCATCCGCGCCAAGACCGGCGCCGCCAGCCGGACGGAACTGCTGCTGTGCGCCCTGTCGCTGCACCAGCGGCCGGAGGGCGAACCGGCCGGGGAGGACGGGGCGGCGGGCGTGCCGTAGCCCGGGCCCGCCGCGGGGAAAGGGCGCGCGACCGGGTCAGCAGCACATCGGGATGTCGGAGGGGGGCGACTGCACCGTCGCGATGGTCTCCGCTGCCGCCAGCGACGACCCCTCGGCCGGCCGGCCGAGGGGGACCGCGGTCAGCAGTGCCAGTACGGCCAGGGCCGTCAGCGGGCGGTACAGGAGACGGGCCCGCGGGCGGCGGGCGCCCGGGATGACGCTCCGTATGCGGGCGGGGGAAAGGGTGTCGGCGGAGTGGTCGACGGCATGGGACATGGCAGCCTTCGCTTTCCTGGAACGTGGGGCCTTCCGTCCGGGACCTCGTGTCCGGGACCTGCTGTCTCCGAGGGCGGCACGGCGACGGCGATGCCGGACCGGCCCCCGGTACGGGAAGGACGCTACGCACCCGTGGTCAACCGATGATCGACCTGCCATCTACGGTTCCGCGGACCGGCGTTGACCGCGATCCGTCGCCGACGGCGGGGCCGGCTCCCGGCCCCGGCCCGTACGACCTGATGGGCCGTCACCAGCGGGGGCCCGGCCCCGGCTCCGTACGACCTGACGGCCCGTCGCCAGCGGGGAGGCACGGCACCCGGACCGTACGATCCGACGGGCCGTCACCAGCGGGAAGGTCCGGCCCCGGCCCGTACGACCTGGCGGGCCGTCACCAACGGAAGGGCCCGCCCCCGGCCCGTACGACTCAACCACCCCTCACGGACCGACCCGGCCGGCCCGATCCGTGGCCCGGCCCCGCAGCGCCGGGCCCAGGTCGCCCTGTTGGCCGAGGCAGCGCAGGCTCTGGCGGTATGCCCACAGGGCCTTGTCCTGGCGCCCGGACAGCTCCAGGATCTCGGCCAGGTCCTGCCACGCGGCGGCGGCCTGACGGTCGGCCTGGGACGCCTCCAGCAGCAGGGCCGCCCGTTCGCAGCTCGCCTCGGCCGCCGCCGCCTCGCCGGTGTGCAACTGCGCGCCGGCCAGCACCAGCAGCGTGCGCGCGGTCTCCAACCGGTGCCCCGTGCCGAGCAGTGCGAGGGCGCGCCCGGCGTGCTCCCGGGCCGCGCCCGGGTCCGCCTCCAGCAGGTACGCGCGCGCGAGCGCGGTCTCGCAGTACGCCACGTCCACCGTGCTGCCCTCGTCGGCGAGCACCTCGGCGCTGCGCAGCAACTGCGCCTTGGCGGTGGCGGTGTCCGCCGGCTCCGACCGCATCAGGACGGCGGCGTAGGCGTTGCGCAGCCGGGCGAGCGCCCGGGCGTCGTCGCCCTCGGCGTACAGGGCCAGGGCCCGCTCCAGCAGCGGCAGGGCGTCGGCGGAGGCGCCGCCGCGGTGGGCGACGACGCCCGCGTTCCAGTACGCGGCGCCCAGCGCCTTGCGGTCGCTGACCCCCTCCGCCTCCTCGATGGCCGTACGGGCCAGGGAGGCCGCCCGGTGCAGGTCGCCCCGCTCGCAGTACAGGCCGACGAGGGTGGACAGCAGCTCGATGCCCAGCACGGTCGGGGTGAGCTGGAGCCGGCGCGCCTCCTCCAGCACCTGGTTGGCCAGCTCGATGGCGTGCGCGAGATCGCCGATCTCGCGGTAGCAGCGGCACAGCGCCACGGCGACCGCGAGCCGGGGCACGGAACCGCGGCCGGCGTCCGGGGCATCGAGCAGCCGCTGGTAGCGGTCGGCCGCCTCCTCCAGGCGGCCGCCGTGTTCCAGCGCCCTGGCCGCCCCGAACTCCGCCGCGATCCGTACATCCTCGTACCCGGCCGCGCCCGCCCGTTCGCACACCGCCGTGTACGTCTCCAGCGCCGCCGCCGGGTCGCCGTTGCGCAGGCTGATCTCGGCGTACCGCAGCTCCGCCTGGAGCGCGTCCGGCCGCTCCTCCGGCTCCAGGCACTCCAGCAGGTGCTCGGGGGCGCAGCCGAGCCGCTCGGACAGTTGCCGCAGCACATCGGGGGAGGGCGTGCGCTTTCCGGCCTCCAGCAGCGAGATATAGCTGGGGGACAGACCGCCGCCGGCCAGCTCCGACTGGGACATCCCGGCCGCCCTCCGCAGACGGCGAATCCGCGCGCCCAGCGACTGTCCTTCCGGCATGACGTTCCCCCTCAATGTGACTCCTACGGTAATCAATGAGTCAATATACTGCGTCAACCACTGGCCGAGGGGCCGTCCGCATATACTCCGGGGCCCCGCCGCCCGTTCCCGCCTGGCGGTCGCGCCCGGCGATTCGGCGGCCCGCCGGGCGGGCGGCTCGGAGGCCGGTAGCTCGGCGGGGCCGACGAGCGGCCGGCCGCCGGGCGGCGGTGCGCCGGGTCGTGCCCCTCGTCTGCCCAACGGCCCGCCCGCCGATGCCCTTTGGGCACGTCCGGAGGGGCCCGAAAGGGCCGAGGAACATGTACGGTGCACTCCGGCCAAGATTCGGACCGCCGGAACCCGCGTTCGGTAGGGTCACTCCATATCTGTGGCGGGGGCGCCAGCGTGCTGTCAAGCACACCAGATAGAGAGGGCGCCATGGGCGACACGGTGCGTTTCTTCATGCTCGGAGCCGTGCGAATCAGCCACAGCGGTACGGACATCCCGGCCGGCCCGCCACAGCAGCAGGCCATGCTCGCGGCGCTGTTGCTGCGCTCCGGGCGGGCAGCGTCCCTGCACGAGCTGATGAGCATGGTCTGGGGCGAGCAGTGTCCCGACTCGGCCGCCACGGTCCTGCGCACCTACGCGTGGCGGCTGCGGCAGCGCCTCAGGGCCCACGACTCCATCCCGGAGATTCTGCTCTCGACCGGCTCCGGCTACCGCCTCACGGTCCCGGCCGGCGACATCGACGCCTGCCGCGCCGAACAGCTCGCCGTCGAGGCCGGCCGCTCGCGCGCGGCGGGCCGGCCCGAGGAGTGCGCCCGGCTGCTCGCCGAGGCCGTCGGCCTCTGGTGCGGCGAGCCGCTGGCCAACGTCCCCGGCCCGTTCGCCGAACAGCAGCGCCGTCGCCTCGTCGAACTGCGGCTGATGCTGCTGGAGGAGCAGTTCGACAACGACCTGTCGCTCGGCCGGCACGCCGCCGTGGTCCCGGACCTGTTCGCCTTCACCGACGAGAACCCGCTGCGCGAACGCCCGTACGGGTTCCTGATGGAGGCGCTCTACCACTGCGCGCGGCAGGGGGAGGCCCTGGCCGTGTACGCGCGGGCGCGCAAGCTCCTCGACGAGGAACTCGGCATCCAGCCGGGCCCCGAACTGCGCGCCCTGCACCAGCACATACTCACCAACGACCTGCCCGAACGCACCGCGCCCCGCGCCTCCGCGCCCGCCGCTCCGGCTCCGCCCACCGCCGGCTCCGCCGCCCTCGCACCCTTGGCGTCCGCGCCCGCCGCCGCGAGCCCCACCCTCCCCGCCGTGCCCGAGAACGCCGCGGTGGCCGAGAGCGTCGCGCACGTACTCGACCGGCCACCGGCCCCGGCCGCCCCGGCCCCGTCCGACTCGCCGCGCCGCCCGTCCCCGGCCCAGCTCCCGCCCGACATCTCGGACTTCAGCGGCCGGGACGGAGCCGTCGCCCGGCTGTCCGAGGCGCTGCGCGAGACCGACCGGCAGGCCCTCACCGTGGTGTCGGTCAGCGGCATGGGCGGCATCGGCAAGAGCACGCTCGTCCTGCGGGTCGCGCACCGCGTCAAGGCCCACTACCCCGACGGCCAGCTCTACGCCGACCTGCGCGGGTCGAGTACGGAGCCCGCCGACCCCGCCGCCGTGCTCGCCAGCTTCCTCGCGGCGCTCGGCGTGCCCGGCCCGGACATCCCGCCGTCGCCCGAGGACCGGACCCGGCTGCTCCGTACCGTCCTCGACGGCCGCCGCCTCCTCGTACTGCTGGACGACGCCAAGGACGCCGCGCAGGTCAGGCCGCTGCTTCCGGGATCGTCGCAGTGCGCGGTGGTCGTGACGAGCCGCGGCCGGCTCGGCGGGCTGCCCGCCACCGCCCACATCCACCTGGACGTCTTCGAGACGGACGAGGCGCTGGCGCTGCTGCGCCGCCTCATCGGCGCCGACCGGACCGGCGAGGAGCCCGCGGCGGCCGCGGAACTGATCGCCGCCTGCGCCAACCTGCCGCTCGCCGTCCGCATCGCGGCCACCCGGCTGGCCGCCCGGCCCGGCTGGACGCTGGCCAGCATGGTCGGCCGGCTCCACGACGAACAGCGCCGCCTGGCCGAGCTGCGCACCGGCGACCTCGCCGTCACCGCCATCTTCCAACTGAGCTACGGGCAGTTGCCGGCCGGCCAGGCGCGGGCGTTCCGGATGCTCGCGCCGGTCGTCGGCCCGGGCATCGCCCTCGGCGCGGCGGCCGCCGCCCTCGGCCTCCCGGAGCCGGAGGCCGAATCGCTGCTGGAAGGACTGGTGGACACGGCCCTGCTGGAGTCGCCCGCCGCCGACCGCTACCGCTACCACCCCCTCGTACGGGCCTTCGCCCAGCGGCTGCCGGCCCCCGCCGACGAGGACCCCGGGCACCCCCTCGGCCGGCTGCTCGATCATTGGCTGGCCGTGGCGTCCTCGGCGTTCCAGCAGATGGTGCCGGGCGACCCGGTGCACACCGTGTTCACCGCCGGCGACGGGCGCGGGCCGCGCTTCACGGATCTCGCCGCCGCCCGCGACTGGGTGATCGAGGAATACGACAGCGTCCTCCACGTGATCCTGCTGACCGCGCGGCGGGGCCCCCACGCGCCCGTACTGCTCGACCGCGCCGCCGACCTGCTCATCGCGCTGAGCCCGTTCGGCCGCTACATCCCGCCCACGCGGCTCGCCGCCGCCGCCCGGGCGGTGGCCGAGCGCACCGTCGCGGCCGGCGCCGACCGCGCCGCCGGGCGCGCCCTGTTCGTCTGCGGGAACGCCGCGCTGCAGACCACCCGGCTGAAGGAGGCCGGTGCCTATACCCGCCGCGCGGCCGAGGCCAGCCGACGGGCGGGTGACGTGGTGATCCTCCGCCAGACCCTCAACGACCTCGGTGTCATCGCCCTGTTCGAGCACCGGTACGAGGACGCCGTCCGCCACTTCGACCAAGTCCGCGACACCGCCCGCGACATGGGGCACCGCTCCGGCGAACTGACGGCCGTACTGAACGGGGCCATGGCCCGGCTGCGCGGCGGCCGCTGCGCGGAAGCGGTCACCGCCTGCGACGAGACCCTGGTGCTCCTGCGCGGCGTGGACGACCAGCGCGGCATCGCCCACGCCCTCGGCATCCGGGCCCTCGCCCAGCACGAATGCGGCCGGTACGCCGCGGCCTTGAGCGACCATCAGGAATGTCTGAGCATCTGCGTGCGGTGGGGCTTCCCCGGTCAGGAGGCGCAGGCCCGCTACCGCGGCGCGGCCACCCTCCACGCGCTGGGCGAGCACGACCGGGCCCGCGCGGAGACCCTGCTGGCCCTGGCCCACTACGAGAGCCACACCGGCTCCGACTGGGACCACGGCCACGCCCTCCTCACCCTCGCCCGGATCGAGCTGGACCGCGGCGGTCACGACGAGGCCGCGACGCGCGCCGCGGAGGCGTACGCCCTGTTCACCCGGAGCGGCCTGCCGGACGTCGCACGCGCCGCGGACCTCCTCCACCAGGCCCGAAGCCGGTCCGGCGACCGGCCGTAGCCCGTGCTGCCCCCCGCGCCCGGCCGCGAGCCATAAGCGGTCCGGGCCGGCCGCCGGCCGCGTCAGGCCTGGCTGTTCCACTCGTCCGGCGGGTGGACCTCACCCGGGCCGCCCACCGGCGCGTCGGCGACGAGTGCCGTCCGCCACTGAGGGGAATCAGCCGCCCGCACCTCGGCGGCGGCCAGGCCGCCGAGGGCCAGCACGGAGACGGCGGTCGCGGCCAGCACGGCCGCCCGGCGGTGGCGAAGGTTTCCCAGAGCGCGCATGACGAAGCATCTCCTGATCGTTCGGAACGTGATGACGGGATGACGGGATGACGGGGACGACGAGACGGCGGGACGCCGCATTGATGGAGCGTCAGGGCCGGTGTCGCACCAGCTCCGGCGCCCGCGGTTCATCGTCGCTCCCGGGTGTCTACATCCCATCTACGTTCCGCTCTACGGGAGTTCGCGGACCGCGGTCTACGGCACGCGCGCCGTCCACTCGTCGGTCTGGAACTTGGTGCGCGCCAGGTCCTCGGCGCGTGCCAGCTCCGCGTCGCTCACCTTGCCCTGGGCCAGCCCGTAGCGGGCGCGGAAGGAGCCGATCATTTTGTCGATGACGGCCTCGCGGGGGAGCCCGGTCTGTCGGCGGAGCGGGTCGACGCGCTTCTTCGCGCTCTTGGTGCCCTTGTCGGAGAGCTTCTCCTTGCCGATGCGCAGCACCTCCAGCATCTTGTCGGCGTCGATGTCGTAGGACATCGTCACGTGGTGCAGGACCGCGCCGGGGCCGCCGTTCGGGCCGACCATCCGCTTCTGGGCGGCGCCGGCGACCTTGCCGGCCTCGGTGGCGATGTCGTTGAGCGGCTGGTACCACGCCTTGATGCCCATGTCGCCGAGGGCGGCGAGCACCCAGTCGTCGAGGTAGGCGTAGCTGTCGGCGAAGGAGAGGCCGGAGACCAGCGAGTCCGGTACGGAGAGGGAGTACGTGATGGTGCTCGGCGGCTCCACGAACATCGCGCCGCCGCCGGAGATCCGCCGCACCACCTCGACGCCGTGCCGCGCGGCCCCGTCGAGGTCGACCTCGTTGCGCAGCGACTGGAAGCTCCCGATGATCACGGAGGGCGAGGCCCACTCCCAGACCCGCAGCGTCGGGGGCCGCCGCCCGGCCGCCACCTCCTCCGTGATCACCTGGTCCAGCGCCATGTGCAGCGCGGGCGACTGCGGCGCCTCGTGGATGAGCTGCCAGTCGTAGTCGCTCCACTCCGTGGCGTGCGCGAGCGCCCGGCGGACGGCGATCGCCACGCCCTCCGCCGTCAGTCCGAACATCACGGTCGACTCGGGCAGCGCCGCGGTGATCCGGGCGGCGAGCCCCGGCGTCTCCATGGACGCGGGCGCGCCCTCCAGCGCGGCGTCGATGGCGCCCAGCGCCTCGTCGGGTTCGAGGAAGAAGTCCCCGGCCACCCGCACCTGGCGCAGCACCCCGTCCTCGACCTCCAGATCCACGACGACGAGCTTCCCGCCGGGGACCTTGTACTCACCGTGCACCGCGTTCTCCTCCGCCTCTTCCGTGACCGGCTTCGAACATCCGCCGGTTCGCCGCCCACGTTACTGGGGTTTCCGGTTCGCGGTGATGGCGCGGTGATGCCACCGAAAGGGGCGATAGGGGGTGTGTGTCTGATGAGCGCGATAAGTGCCGTATATCCCGGAGCCGCCCAAGCCCATCCCGTCGTACACTCTGCGCACCCCACGTACTTCCTTCCCCACACCCCCCACGCGCACCATGCCCCCCACACCGCCCTCCCGGTCCGGCCGGGCGTCGGTTCGCGACCGGGCGGCGGAGCCATGCGCGGACGCTCCGTGCAGCAGAGGGTCAGGGGGGACCTGATCGTGAGCAACATATTCACCGCCTTCACCGCGCGCAGACCGGGGCGGGCGTGGGCCGCCGCGGCGGCCGTGCTGGTCTTCGGGCTCGGCGCCGCCGGGTGCGACGGCTCGGACGGCGGCGGTACGGACAAGAGCCCGTCGCCCGAGGTCACCGCGACGGCATCGGCCTCGGCCACGCCCACCGAGACCCCGACCCCCACGCCGACCCAGACCGAGACCCCGACGCCCACGCCCACTCCCACGCCGTCGCAGACCACCCAGGCCTCCGCGCCCGAGCCGGCGGCGAAGGTCCCCGCGCCGAAGCCCCCGGCGGCCCGGCACGAGAGCGGGGACGAGGACGGGAGCTCCGCTGCCGACCACTCGTCGTCCGGACACTCCTCCTCCAGCGGCGGCCACTCCTCCGGCAGCGGCCATTCGTCCTCCGGCGGCCACTCCTCCTCCGGCGGTTCGAGCGGCGGCGGTTCGAGCACCGACTCCCACAGCGGCGCCTCCGCCGTCTGCAATGACGGCAGCTACTCCTACTCCGCGCACCGTCGCGGCACCTGCTCGCACCACGGCGGAGTGGCCACCTGGCTGAAGGACCTCCCGGCGTAGGATGCGCGCCACTTGGCCCGTACACCTGGTACGGGCCGCGGGCTCGCCCTGCCCGGACGCCCCTACCGCCCGTACGCCCCCACCCGCACGCCCGCGGCGCCCGTACGCTCGCACCGTCCGTACCGCCCGAACTGAGGAGTCCGACGATGTTCACGACCCGGCCGACCCTCCAAGGAACCTTCGGAATGGTGTCCTCCACCCACTGGCTCGCCTCGCAGTCGGCGATGGCGGTGCTGGAGGACGGCGGCAACGCCTATGACGCGGCCGTGGCCGCCGGATTCGTCCTGCACGTCGTCGAGCCGCACCTGTGCGGACCGGCGGGCGAGGTGCCGATGATCCTCGCGCCCGCCGACGGGCCGGTGCGCGTGCTGTGCGGGCAGGGCCCGGCCCCCGCCGGGGCGAGCATCGAGCACTACACCGGGCTCGGCCTCGAACTCGTCCCCGGCACGGGCCCCTTGGCGGCGGCCGTGCCCGGCGCGTTCGACGCCTGGATGCTGCTGCTGCGCGACCACGGCACCAAGCGCCTCGCCGACGTGCTGAAGTACGCCATCGGGTACGCCGAGGGCGGCCACGCACCGGTCGAGCGGGTCGGCGAGACCGTGGAGAGCGTCCGCGAGCTGTTCGAGACGGAGTGGACCGACTCCGCCGCCCTCTACCTGCCCGGCGGCGAGTCCCCGGCGCCGGGCCGGCTCTTCAAGAACCCGGCGCTCGCGGCGACCTGGCGGCGGCTGATAGGCGAGGCGGAGGCCGGCGGCGTGGACCGGGCCGCGCAGATCGACGCCGCGCGGAAGGTGTGGCGCGAGGGGTTCGTCGCCGAGGCGTTCGTGGCCGCCTCGGCCCGGCCCACCATGGACACCTCGGGCGAGCGCCACACCGGCACGCTCACCGCCGCCGACCTCGCCGCCTACGAGGCGACGTACGAGGACCCGGTCACGTACGACTGGAACGGCTGGACCCTCTGCAAGGCCGGGCCGTGGTCGCAGGGGCCCGTCTTCCTCCAGCAGCTCGCGCTGCTCCCCGACGACCTCGCGTACGGCACCCCCGAGTACGTGCACACCCTCGTCGAGGGGAGCAAGCTCGCCATGGCCGACCGCGAGGCCTGGTACGGGGACGCGGCGGACGTGCCGCTGGCCACCCTCCTCTCGGCCGGGTACAACGCCGACCGCCGCGCCCTGATCGGCGAGCGGGCCTCGTACGAGCTGCGCCCCGGCAGCCCCGACGGCCGGGAGCCGCGGCTCCCGGTGCACCCCACGTCCGTCGAGGCGGCCGACGCGAACTTCTACGCGATGGGCATCGCCGGTACGGGCGCGGGGGAGCCGACCGTGGCCAAGGACGGCACGACCCGCGGCGACACGTGCCACGTGGACATCGTCGACCGCTGGGGCAACATGGTGGCCGCGACGCCGAGCGGCGGCTGGCTCCAGTCCAACCCCGTCATCCCCGAGCTGGGCTTCCCGCTCGGCACCCGGCTCCAGATGGCGTGGCTCGACCCGGGCCTGCCGAACTCGCTCACGCCCGGCCGCCGCCCCCGTACGACCCTGACCCCCTCCCTCGCGCTGCGCGACGGCGTGCCGGTGCTGGCCTTCGGCACCCCCGGCGGCGACCAGCAGGACCAGTGGCAGGTGCATTTCTTCCTCGCGGTGGCGCTGCGCGAGCGGGTCCGGGGCGGGCTGGACCTGCAAGGCGCGATCGACGCGCCGAACTGGCACCAGGACAGCTTCCCCAGCTCCTTCTACCCGCGCGTGATGGTGCCCGGCAGCGTGACCGTCGAGGCCCGGATCGGCGACGAGGTGATCGAGGAGCTGCGCCGCAGGGGGCACCAGGTGAGCGTGGGACAGCCCTGGTCGGAGGGGCGGCTGTGCGCGGTGGCGCGCGACCCGCGGACGGGCGTGGTGTCGGCGGCGGCCAACCCACGCGGAATGCAGGGGTACGCGGTAGGGCGTTAACCCCATGTACGACTTACGTCACCATGCCGTACATCGCCACTGTCGGTGACGCGTGGTTCGATGGACGCATGATCGAAGAACTGCTGACGAACTTCGAGGTGTCCGACGTCGAGGAGGCGATCCGCAAGGCGGCCGCGGCCGAGATCATGCCGAGATTCCGGCAGCTCGCCGCCCACGAGATCATCGAGAAGAACGGGCCGCACGACCTCGTCACGACCGCCGACCGGCTCGCCGAGGAGCACCTCACCGCCTCGCTCACGGCGCTGCTCCCCGGCTCCGTCGTGGTCGGCGAGGAGGCCGTGCACGCCGATCCGTCCGTGCTGGCCGCCCTGCGCGGCGACGCGCCGGTGTGGATCGTCGACCCGGTCGACGGCACCCGGCTGTTCGTCCACGGCGACCCCGGCTTCTCGACGCTCGTCACCCTCGCCCAGGGCGGCGAGTCGCTGGCCTCCTTCACGTACGGGCCCGCGCTGGACCTGATGGCCGTCGCCGTCCGCGGCCGGGGCGCCGTGCTCAACGGCGAGCCGATCCGCTGCGGCTCGCCCGAGCCCGGCAAGACCCTGGAAGTCGCGACCTCGCACCACGATTTCACCAACGACGACCAGAAGCGGGTGCTCGCCGTGCTGGACGTCGACGGGATCGCGCCCCGGCCCTGCGGCTCCGCGGGCCTCGAATACCTGCACGTCGCGCAGGGCACCCTCGACGGCCTCGCCTTCTCCTGGGAGAACGCGTGGGACCACGCGGCCGGGCTGCTGCTCGTCGCCGAGGCCGGTGGCACGAGCGCCACGGTCGCCGGCGAGCCCTTCCGGATCACCGGGGACAACGCCCTCCCGTTCGCCGCGGCGCGGGACGCCGAGACGGCTCGGCTTATCCTGGGGCTGCTGGCGTCCGCCGGCTGACGCCGACTTCCGCGGCCCCGCAGCCCGCGGGCGGCCGCGACGACGAGGGGAGCCCATCCGGTGCCAACCATGCTCGACGCGGTCGTGGTAGGTGCCGGGCCCAATGGACTGACCGCAGCCGTCGAACTCGCCCGGCGCGGTCTGGCCGTCGAGGTGTTCGAGGCCGCCCGGACCATCGGCGGCGGAGCGCGCACCGAGGAGGTGACCCTCCCCGGCTTCCGCCACGACCCCTGCTCCGCCGTGCACCCGCTCGGCGTCGGGTCACCCGCCTTCAACGCCATGCCGCTCGCCCGCCACGGCCTGACCTGGCTCCACCCCGACCTGCCGATGGTGCACCCCTTCCCCGACGGGACCGCGGCGCTCCTCTCCCGCTCGGTGGGCGAGACCGCGATGTCGCTCGGTCCGCGCGACGCCGGCACGTACCGGCGGCTGCTCACCCCCTTCCTCGGCAAGTGGGACGCCATCGCCGCCGACTTCCTGCGCACCCAGTGGGACGGCCCGCCGCGCGACCCGCTCACCTACGCGCGGTTCGGCCCGGTCGCGGCCCAGCCCGCGACCCTGCTGGTGCGCCGGTTCCGGGAGCGGAAGGCACGCGGCATGCTCGCCGGGCTCGCCGCGCACGGCATCGCGCCGCTCGGCTCCCTCGGCACCGGCGGCATGGCACTCATCTTCGCGCTCGCCGCGCACTCGGTCGGCTGGCCCGTGCCGCGCGGCGGCTCCCAGGCCATCTCCGACGCGCTCGGCTCGTACCTGCGCGAGCAGGGGGGCGCGATCCACACCGACTTCGAGGTCAAGCGCCTCGACGATCTGCCGCCCGCCCGCGCCTACGTCTTCGACACCTCGCCGACGGCCCTCGCCCGCATCGCGGGCCTCGGCAACGCCTACCGCGGCTACCGCTACGGCCCGAGCGTCTTCAAGGTCGACTACGCGCTGGACGGCCCCATGCCGTGGACCGCCGAGGCGGCGCGCCGCGCGGGCACGGTGCACATCGGCCCCACGTACGGCGAGATCTCCGCGGCCCTGCGCGCCGCCGCCGACGGCCGCGACCCGTCGGTCCCGTTCCTCATCACCGCCCAGCCCAGCGTCGTCGACCCGACCCGCGCCCCCGCCGGCAAGCACACCTTCTGGGCGTACGGGCACGTGCCCAACGGCTGGGAGGGCGACGCGCTGGAGGTCATCGAGCGTCAACTCGACCGCTTCGCGCCGGGCTTCCGGGACCTGGTGCTGGCCCGGGCGGTCGCGGGCCCGCCGGGGCTGGCCGCCCGCAACGCCAACTACGTCGGCGGCGACATCGCCACCGGTTCTGTCGAGGGACTGCGCCTCCTCGTGCGCCCCAAGCTCACCCGCGTCCCCTACGAGACGGCCCACCCCTCCGTCTTCATCTGCTCCTCCGCCACCCCGCCGGGCCCGGGCGTCCACGGCATGTCGGGCCACCACGCGGCACGGGCGGTCTGGCGTCGGCTGCGGGGGAGGGAGCGCGGGGCGGCAGGCTGATAGAGCGTCAGCCGGGCCGGCCGAGCCAGCGGAGCCGGCCGAGCCGAGGGCGCCGCGAGGGGCCTCGCCCGCCCGTTTCTTCGGCGGGGTGACGGCGCGTCAACTGAGCGTGGTGGTGCGCTCGGGGAGCTTCCAGGTGGCCGAAATGGTCATGCTCGCCTGCCCGTTGGCGCCGACGATGCCGAGCTTGAGGTCCTGGCCGAGCTGCACCCCGAACTCCACGCTCAACTCCTGCGGCGGATCGGCCGCGGCCCCCACCGCGTCGTGCACCTCCTGCAACAACGGCCCTAGCGGCTGGAGGACCGTACGCCACGCCTCCGTGGCGATCGTCGCCGCCACCCGCGCCCCGCGCCCCACCGGGGTCACCCCGCCGAGCCCGGCGTCCCCGCCGCCCGGTGGAGCACCGACGGGGGCCAGCGTCAGGCGCACGGTGGTGTCATCGGCGAGCAGGATCTCGGCGTAGTCCGTCACCCGGCTCATGCTAGGCGCGGTTGCCGTCTCCGGCGGAAGGACTTGACGACTTGTCCGGTGATGCCGGACGGGCGTGCAGGAAGAGGTGGTCCTCCGCCGCGCCCATGATGCCGGTGCCCGGCCGGACCTCGATCTCCTCGACCGCGAGCCCGGCCCGCTCGGCACGGCGCCGCAGGTCCTGACGCGTGCACCGCGGCGGCTGGTAGGTCGCGTACAGCCCCTCGACCGGTGCGTCGCCGGTGCGTTCGGGGACGCCGACGACGACGGTTCCGCCGGGCCGGGTGAGCGAGGCGAAGCGGTTCAGGGCCGTCACGAACACCGGCTCGGGGAGGTTCATCAGGCAGAAGAAGCTGACCACGGCGTCGAACGTGCCCAGTTCCGTGGCCCGTTGGCCGAGCAGGTCCACCAAGCGGAACGTGGCCCGCGGCACGTTGGCGCGCGCCGCCGCCAGCATCGCCTCCGACACGTCGATCCCGGTCACGTCCAGCCCGCCCGCGCAGAGCTGTTCGCAGGTGGGCTGTCCGGTCCCGCAGCCCGCGTCGAGCACGCGGGCCCCGCGCGGCAGGCGCGCGAGCAGCCGCTCGACGACGACGATTTGGGAGCGCTGGTGGGCGGGCGCCACTTCGGCATAGCGTGCGGCGACGCGATCGGCCACTTCCGCGGCCTCTTTGCCGTAGGGGGTCATTTCCTCTGCTGTCATGGAGGGTTCGCCTTTCCCGGTGCGCACGTCATTGGCGATGTTGTCCCGTCCGCCATTCCCGTAAGCGGCGTCCTGCCGAGAAGTTCGTACGCGGGCGCACGCCGGAGCATTCACCGGGGCCGCGTACCCGCGGAAACACCCGGATAGCTCGAACGGGTGAAATGGGCGGTGTGACGGTCGGCGTGGATCAGCTCCGGGAACCCTCAGAAAGGAACGCGCCGGTAGTGAGTGACAGGCCGCGACGGACCGCAGGGGCGAAAAAAGGGGCGGCCGCTTTCCCTCTCTCAATTCCGGCAGTCAGGAGGTTGGGTATGGGGGCCCCGCAGCCCACTGTCACTTTCCGGACGCGACCATTCACTGACCGGTGCGACCGTATTCGGCGGCGTGGTGACCATGCGCTGATCGGGGTGAGCACCAACAACAGCTATTTCAGCGCCGAACGGCTCACCGCGCTGGTGCACTGGGCACAGGAACACTTCCGTGCCGTCGACATCATCTGTGCCGACCTGCACATCGACACCGTACTGACCGCCGAGGGCGGGGACCCGGAGAGCGTCGGCCGACGCGCCCGCAGACGCGTCACCGACGTGCGCCGCAGAATCCGCAAAGCCGTCCACGCGGCCTTGCCCGACGGCCCGCGGCCCGGCGCGCACCTGCTGTCGGACTTCCAGCACAATGCCGCCTACCAGCGCCTGCGGGCGGAAATCGACAAGGCTCTGCGCGAGGACGCCGAATTCGCGGGCGCCTGCCACGACATGATTCGCCGCCACCTCATCGGGCGCGGTTCGCATTCCGCCGCCGGCTCGGCGGGCGACGGTCCGGTGAGCGCGGCGGAAGCCGACCAATTGCAGGCCGGTCTGAAGTACCTGGGCAGCGAACTGCCCTTCTTCGTGGACACCCCGAGCATTCTCGGCGTCCCCTCCTCGGTTTCCTGCTACCACATGTTCACGCCCGTCCTCGGGCCGCTGTTCCGGAGGGAGAACGGTCTGCGCGCCGTGGACAACCAGGCGTTCCTGGCGGTGACACCGGACGATATCTCCACCCCCGAAAGGCCAGCCGGAGAAAGGGACTTGACGTGAACGCACAGTCCGCGACGGGCGCCCCGGCGCCCCGAGCCCACCCCGCCGACACGGACGTGGACTTCCCCCTGCCCCGGCGCGGCGACATCGTCCCCGAGGAGTGCGCCTGGCTGCGCGCCGAACGCCCGGTCGCCCGAGTACGCACGCTGACCGGCGACCCGGCCTGGCTGGTGTCCACGTACGAACTGGCCACCCGCGTCCTGGAGGACGAGACCTTCAGCCTCTCCGCCACCGCCGCCCCCGGCGGCCCCCAGCAGTACGCGCCCACCTTCCCCATCCAGATCCGCAAGAACCTCTCGCGCATCAAGGACGAGGGGATGCGGGACGCCGTGATGCGGGCCATCTCGCCCCGCGCGGTCAAGGAGGCGACCGACCGGTTCCGGCACCGGGCCGACGAGCTCATCGACGAACTGCTGGCCGAAGGCCCGCCCGTCGACCTCAAGGACCGGTTCACCGAGCCCTACACGGCGTCCGTGATGTGCGCCGTCCTCGGCCTGCCCGACACCGACTGGCGCCGGCTGATGAGCGGCCTGGACATCAGCATCATGACCACGCCCCGCCCCTTCGAGGGCACCCTCGCCAACTGGAACAAGGGCATGTCCCACATGGCCGCGCTGCTACGGGCGCCCGACGCCGTCGAGGCGCCCGGCCTCCTCGGCGCGCTGGCCCGGGTCCGCGCCGCGAACAGCGGGAACGCGGACGGGGCGGACACCGACGAGCACCTCACGATGACGCTGCACTCCCTGTTCGAAGCGGGCGCGGTCAGCACCGCCGCCTTCCTGACCCTGGCGGTCATGCTGCTCCTCGACGACGCCGAACAGCGCCGCTGGCTGACCGACCACCCCGAGGCCATCGGCCCGGCGGTGGAGGAACTGCTGCGCTACAACCTCTCCATCGGCGACGCGCTGGCGCGCGTCGCCACCCGGGACACCGAACTGGGCGGCACGCCCATCGCCGCAGGCGACCTCGTCCTCGTCCTGGTCGAAGGCGCCAACCATGACCCGGCCGTCTTCCGCGACCCCGGCCGGCTGGACCTGACCCGGACCCCCAACCCCCACCTGGCGTTCGGCGGCGGACGCCACTATTGCCCGGCCACCGCGCTGGGCCGCGCCCACGCGGCCACCGCGCTCACCGCCCTCCTCGCCCGCCTCCCCGGCCTGCGCCTCGCCGTCCCCGCCGACGAGATCAACTGGCGCTCCGGCTGGATCAAGCGCACTCCCGAACGCCTGCCGGTGCTCTGGTGACATGAGCCGCCAGGAGCGCACACCGGAGACGGCCGGACCCGCCGCGGCCCGGGCGCCGTTCCTGCGCCTGATGCGATCGCGGGCGGTGGTCCGCCGCTACACCGACGAGCCGGTGGACGACGCCCTGCTGGCGGAGCTGCTGGACGTCATGCCGACGGCGCCCACCGCCGCCAACAAGCAGGCATGGGCGTTCGTGGCCGTCCGCGACCCCTACGCCGTGCGCTGCCTGCGGGCCTTCGCGCCGGGCATGATCGGCCTGCCGCCGCTGGTGGTGGCGGCGTGCTTCGACCGCGACCGCGCCGTACGCGAGGACAGCGGACCCACGGACACCGGACTGCTGTGCCTGGCCATGGCCGTACAGAACCTGCTGCTCGCCGCGCACGCCGCCGGCCTCGGCGGCTGCCCCGTCAGCAGCTTCTCCCGTACCGCCGCGCACCGCCTGCTGGCGCTGCCGCCCCACCTCGAACCCGTCCTCCTCGTACCGGTCGGCCACCCCGCGGACCCGGTACGCCCCTCCGCCCGACGCGACCGCGACGAGGTGATCCGCCATGACGTCTGGATATCTCCCGCCCGGGACAGCACCGGACCTGACCGATGACATCGTCCTGCTGGCCGCCTACCTGCTGAGCAGCGGCCACGGGCTGCTGGACGAGCCCGCGGACTACGGCCCGGCCCGCTGCGCCGACGGCGCCCGGCGCGCCCTGGAACTGCTCGACGCGTACGGCGGCGCGGACCCGGCCCTGCTCGGAGTCCGCCGGCGGCTGGAGGACGCGATGTGCGGCTCCATGGCCGACGTGGACCTGCCGACCCTGCTCAGCACGGAGTGCGAGCACATACTGGACGTCATCACGGCCCGCCGCGCGAGCGCGCCCCGCCCGCCCGCCTGATACCCCGGCCGGGACCGGCGGCGGGACGGGCCCCGCGCCGCTCCGTCCCGTCCCGGGCCGCCGGAGCGCCGCCGCCTACGCCCATGTCGGATTTCCGCGAGCCCGCGGCCCCGGCGACGGTCATGCTGGTACGCATGCACACCGACTTCGACCGCTGCGTACGGGCCGTGCGGTCCAAGGACGCCCGCTTCGACGGATGGTTCTTCACCGCCGTCCTGACCACCCGGATCTACTGCCGGCCGAGCTGCCCGGTGGTGCCGCCGAAGGTCGAGAACATGACCTTCTACCCCAGCGCGGCAGCCGCCCAGCAGGCCGGGTTCCGGGCGTGCAAGCGGTGCCGGCCGGACGCGAGCCCGGGATCGCCGGAGTGGAACGAGCGCGCCGACCTCGTCGCCCGGGCCATGCGGCTGATCGGCGACGGAGTGGTGGACCGCGAAGGGGTGCCGGGGCTCGCCGCGCGGCTCGGCTACTCGACGCGGCAGATCGAACGGCAGTTGCTCGCGGAGCTGGGCGCCGGGCCGCAGGCGCTGGCCCGGTCCCAGCGGGCGCAGACCGGGCGGCTGCTCATCGAGACCACCGAACTCCCCATGGGCGACGTCGCGTTCGCCGCCGGGTTCTCCTCCATCCGCACCTTCAACGAGACCGTACGGGAGGTCTTCGCCCTCTCCCCGAGCGAACTGCGCGCCCGCGCCGCCCGCGGCCGGCAGCCGGCCCCGCCCGGGGTGCTCGCGCTGCGCCTGCCCTACCGGGCGCCCCTGTGCCCCGACAACCTCTTCGGCCACCTCGCCGCGACCGCCGTGCCCGGCGTGGAGGAGTGGCGCGACGGCGCGTACCGGCGCACCCTGCGCCTCCCCTACGGGCACGGCACCGTCGAACTGCGCCCCCGGCCCGGCCATATCGGCTGCCGCCTCGCCCTCACCGACCAGCGCGACCTCACCGGCGCGATCAGCCGCTGCCGGCGGCTGCTGGACCTCGACGCCGACCCCGAGGCCGTCGACGACCTGCTGCGCGCCGACGAACGCCTCGCGCCCCTCGTCGACAAGGCCCCCGGGCGGCGCGTGCCGCGCACCGTGGACGCGGACGAGTTCGCCGTACGGGCCGTGCTCGGCCAGCAGGTGTCGACCGCCGCCGCCCGTACGCTCGCCGCACGGCTCGTCACCGCGCACGGCGAGCCGGTCGAGGACCCGGCGGGCGGCCTCACCCGCCTCTTCCCCTCCGCCGAGGCGCTGGCCGCCCTCGACCCCGCCGCCCTCGCCATGCCCGCCGGCCGCCGGGCCACCGTCGTCGCCATGATCGACGCCCTCGCCTCCGGGGAGCTGGCCCTCGGCGTCGGCAGCGACTGGCCGGCGGCCCGCGCCTTCCTCGACGCCACGCCCGGCATCGGGCCCTGGACCACCGAGATCGTCGCCATGCGCGCGCTCGGCGACCCCGACGCCTTCGTCCCGACGGACCTCGGGGTCCGCCGCGCGGCGGTGGAGCTGGGCCTCCCGGCCACCCCGGCCGCCCTCACCCGGCACGCGGCGGCCTGGCGGCCCTGGCGCGCGTACGCCGTCCAGTACCTCTGGTCCGCCGACGACCACGCCATCAACCACCTCCCCGCCGGATGACCTCCCGCGCGTGAGCGCACCGCCCACCGGCCGCCTGTACCGTCGCCTCCTCGCCTCGATATCGACATCGACATCGGCCTCGACCTCGACCTCGACCTCGACCGGAAGATCCACCCCATGCGCGTACACACCCGCCTCGACAGCCCCTACGGCGCCCTCACCCTCGTCGCCGACGACGGGGTCCTGTGCGGCCTCTACATGACCGACCAGCGCCACCGCCCGCCCGAGGAGACCTTCGGCGACCCCGACGACACGCCCTTCACCGAGGTCGTGCGCCAGTTGACCGGCTATTTCGCGGGCGAGATCACCGAGTTCGAGCTGCCGCTGCACCTGGACGGCACGCCGTTCCAGCGCCGCGTCTGGAGCGAGCTCCAGCGCATCCCGTACGGCGAGACCATCTCGTACGGGCAGCTCGCCGACCGCATCGACGCGCCCGGCGCCTCCCGCGCGGTCGGCCTCGCCAACGGCAAGAACCCCATCGGCATCATCGTCCCCTGCCACCGCGTCGTGGGCTCCACCGGCAGCCTCACCGGCTACGGCGGCGGCCTCGACCGCAAGCGGCGGCTCCTCGACTTCGAGCGCGGCATCAGCGCGACGACGGAGCAGGACGCGCTGTTCTGAGGGCCTTGCGCGGCTCCGTCTCCCTCGGCGGCCGTCTACGGCCCCGGCGCGATGGGTAGGCCATCGGTGTACGTCTCCCGCCCCGGGCCGGGCTGCTCGGTCCGGGGCCCTGCCGCACGAGAGGCGGTGGCGAAGGCATGCGCGATGCCGAGGCGGTACGGCCGTCGGGGCTGTCGGGGCCATCGAGTAAGCAGCCGTCGCGTACGGGGCGCGGGCACGCCGTGGTCGTGGGGGGAGGGTACGCGGGGCTCGTCGCGGCCCGGGTCCTCGCCCGCCGCTTCGCGGCGGTGACCGTGCTCGAAGCGGACCGGATCGACCCCGGCCCCGTCCACCGCAAGGGCACCCCGCAGAGCCGCCACCCCCACGCGCTCCTCGCGCGCGGCGCGGACGTCCTCGAAGGGCTCTTCCCCGGCCTGCGGGCCGAACTCGCCGCGAACGGCGCCCCGTTGTCCGACTTCGGCCGCTTCCCCATGCTCTACCCCACGGGCTGGTCCCCGCGCGTCACGACGGGCATCCCCCTAATGACCTTCAGCCGGCCCCTGCTGGACGCCGCCGTCCGCGGCCGGGTGCTGGCCCTGCCCGGCGTCGCCCTCGCCGACCGGACCCGAGTGGAAGGGCTCGTCCTCGATGCCGCGCGCCGACGCGTCATCGGCGTCCGTACGGTCCGTACGGACGAGCGCGCTCAAGCCGGCGCGGCCCCCGCCGCCGGACCCGCCCCAGCCGACGCCGCCCCGGGGGCCGAGCGCGGTCAAGCCGACGCCGCCCCGCCGTCGCCCGGGCCGGGCCGCACCCTCCCCGCCGACCTCGTCGTCATCGCCGCCGGGCGCCACTCCCGCCTGCCCCGGTGGCTGGCCGACGCCGGGCTCCCGGCCCCCGCCGCGCTCAGCGTCGACGCCCGCCTGTCCTACGCCTCCCGCGTCTACCGCCGCGCCGCCGGGCCCGCCCCCGACTGGCAGGCGTCGTTGCAGGCGACCCTCGCGCCGACCACGCGGCGCGGCGGTACGGTCCTGGCGATCGAGGACGGGCGGTGGCTGGTCTGCCTGTTCGGCGCGGACGGCGAGATGGCGCCGACCGACCCCGACGGGTTCGCCGCGTACGCGGCCTCGCTGGCCAATCCGCACATCGGGCAGGTCGTGGCGGCGGCCCGGCCGCTCGGGCCCGTCCACCGGTACGCGGGGCTCGGCGGCCAGTGGCACCGCTACGACCGGCTCCGGCCCTGGCCCGGCGGGCTCGTCGTGCTGGGCGACGCGCTGTGCTCGCTGAACCCGCTGTACGGGCACGGGATGACCGTCGCCGCGATGCAGGCCGTACTGCTGGACCACACGCTCGACCACCCCTTCGACGGCCGTACTTGCCGCCGCTACCAACGGCGTGCCGCGCGCACCCTGCGGTTCCCCTGGCTGCTGGCGTCGAGCCTCGACCTCGGCTGGAGCACGGACCGCGTGCCCCTGTCGGCCGCCCTCGCGCGGCGGGCCCTCGGCCGGTTGCTGCGGCGCGTTCCCGACGATCCCGCCCTGTACCGGCGCTTCCTGAAGGTCCAGCACATGACGGCCTCGCCCGCCACGCTCCTCCTCCCGTCCCTCGGCCGACCGGACGGAGGGCGCGGCGTGACATGACGAACCACCCTGAGGACATCGAGCGGTTGGTCCTCCTGCCCGGCCCGGAACATCCCCTCTACGAACTCCCGCCCCGGCGGGCGGCGAACGCGCGCGCTCTCGACGAGATGGTCGTCGACTGGGCGCGGCGCTACGGCCCGGCGGACGGCCCGGCGGACGGCCCGGCGGCGCCCGAGAGGATGACGGCCGTCCGGGCGGGCGACCTCATCGCGCGCACCTACCCCGGCCTGCGCGCCGACCGCGCCGTGCCGCTCGCGGGCTGGTTCGCCTGGCTCTTCGCCATCGACGACTACTTCGACCACGGCGGCCCGCGCACCCCGGACGGCCACGCCGCCGCCACCCGGAAGGTGCTGGCGGCGCTCCCGACGGCACCGGAGACGGCCGGGCCGGGTGACGCCGATCCGGGCCCGCCGCTGGTGCGCCACATCGCGCACGTATGGCGGCGCATCGCCCCCGGGTGCGGCCTCTGCTGGCGCATGCGGTTCCTCACGCATGTGACGCACTTTCTGAGCGCCTTCCAGTACGAGGAGTTGAACCGGCGTCGGCGCCACACGCCGTCCCTCGACGGCTACGTACAACTGCGCCGCGCTTCCGGCTCCATCACCGCCTGCCTCGATCTGCTGGAGTTCGCCACGGGGTTGGAGGTGCCGCCGCTGCTCCACGAGACGGAGCAGTTGCGGACGATGGCCAACAGGGCCGCCGACGTCGTGGTCTGGGTCAACGACGTGGTGTCGCTGAAGAAGGAACTGGCCATCGGCGAGACCACCAACGGCGTCCTGGTCGTAGGGCGCGAACTCGGCCTGAGCGCACAGGAATCGGTGGACTACATCTACGCCCGCGTCGCCGACGACATCCGGGCGTTCCACGCCGCGGAGGCCGAGCTGGAGCGGATCTGCGCCCGGTGGCTCGGCGTGACGGAGGCGGAGCGCGCGGCGCTGGGCTCCCTCGCGGACGGGATGCGGTGCTGGATGCGCGGAAACCTCGACTGGTCGATACGGTCCGGACGGTACGCCGTCGCCCCCGAGGCGTCCGGGCGCGCCGCCGCCCGGTGAAGGAGGACCCGGTGAGCACGTCACCATTCACCTACGGCGCGGCCCCCGGAGCCCTTCCGGGCCTCGGCCACCTCTGGCCGCTGCTGCGCCGCCCCACCGAATTCCTGGCCGAACTGCCCGCGTACGGCGACCTCGTGGAGATCCGGCTCGGGCGGTCCCGCGCGTACGTGCCGTGCCACCCCGAACTGCTGCGGCGGGTGCTGGCCGACGACCGTACGTACGACAAGGGCGGCGCGTACTACGACCGGGCCCGCGCGATGGCCGGCAACGGCGTCGCCACCTGTCCGCACCGCGACCACCGCAGACAGCGCAGGCTCCTCCAACCAGCTTTTCAGAAAGGTCAGTTGGCCGCGTACGCGGAGGTGATGACGGAGGAGATCGCGGCGCTCACCGACTCCTGGGAGCCGGGTCGGGTCATCGACGCGTACCCCGTCCTGTACGGGCTCTCCTTGCGCACGCTCACCCGCACCCTGTTCGGCACGCGCGTCGACGAGGCGGTCGTCGACGGCATCCGGCGCTCCTTCGAGACGGCGTTCAGCGGGTTCTTCCGCCAGATGTTCATGCCCCCGGCGCTGCGCCGGGCGCCCCTGCCCGCCAACCTCCGCCACCGGCGGGCGCTGCGGCGGCTGCGCGACACCGTGGAGCGGATCGTCGCCTCCCGGCCGCGCGACGGGGCCGACCGCGGCGACCTGCTGTCGGTCATGCTGGCCGCGCGGGACGAGGACGGCGGGCCGGGGCTGTCCGACGCGGAGGTGCACGACCAGGTCGTCACGGTGCTGGCCGCCGGCACGGAGACCGTCGCCGCCACGCTCACCTGGGCCGCCGTGCTGCTGACCCGGCACCCCGCGGAACAGGAGAGGCTGCGCGCCGAGTGCGCGGCCGTCCTCGACGGGCGCCCCGCCCGCTGGGCCGACGTCCCGCGGCTGCCCCGCGCCGAGCGCGTGATCGACGAGACGGTGCGGCTGTACCCGCCGGGGTGGCTGTTCACCCGCGTGACCACCGCCGAGACGGACCTGGCCGGCCGCTCCTTGGCACCCGGTGCCACCGTGGTCGTCAGCCCGGCCCCGGTCCACCGCCACCCCGGCGTCTACCGTGACGCCCTCGCGTTCGACCCGGACCGGTGGCTTCCGGCCCGCGCCGCCGCCCTGCCCCGCGGCGCGTTCGTCGGCTTCGGGGCCGGGGCGCGCAAGTGCGTCGGCGACGCCTACGGCATGGCCGAGTGCGTGATCGCCCTCGCCACGCTCGTCAGCCGCTGGGAACTCGCCGCCGAACCCGGCGCCGACCTGCGGCCCGTACCGCTCGCCGCCTTCTACCGCCCGCGCCGCCTGTCGCTGCGGCTGACCCGCCGTACGGAGCCCGGGGGGCCGGCGAGCGGGGGCCGGGGAGCAGCGAGCGGGGGCCGGGGGACAACGAGCGGGGGCCGCGACGACTGACGGCCAGGGGCGGCCCCTATGAGACCGGGACGGCCAGGGGCGGCGGGCCCTATGAGCCCGGCGGGCGGCCCGTGCCGTCGTCCCGGTCCCGGGCGCTCTCCGCCACCCGGCGCAGCCGCGGGTGGCGCACCGGCCCCTGCTCGGAGACGGCATCGCCGACCATGGCCCGTACCGCGTCGCGCATCCCGTGCAGCGCGTGGTGGCGGGCCGGGCCCGCGCCCGGGTCGTCGCGCAGCTCCTTGATCAGCGACCAGCACAGCGCGAGCATCACCAGCACGAACGGCAGGGCCACCAGGATCGTCGCCGACTGGAGCGAGTCCAGGCCGCCCGCCACCAGCAGGACGGCCGCCACCGCCGCCATCAGCACGCCCCAGCCCACCACCAGCCAGGTCCGCGGGTGCAGCGCGCCCCGGCTGGTGAGCGAGCCCATCACCAGCGAGGCGGAGTCGGCGCTGGTGATGAAGTACGTCATGACCAGCGCCATCGCGATCCACGAGGTGACCGTGGCGATGGGCAGCGCCTCCAGGAGTCCGAACATCGATGCCTCCGCGCCCTCCTTGACGGTCGCGGTCAGATCGGCCGCGCCCGTCATGTCCAGGCGCATCGCGCTGCCGCCCATCACGCAGAACCAGACCACCGTCGCCCCGCTGGGCACCAGCAGCACACCGACCAGGAACTCGCGGATCGTACGGCCGTGGGAGATGCGGGCGATGAAGGTGCCCACGAACGGGGCCCAGGACAGCCACCACGCCCAGTAGAAGATGGTCCAGGCGCCGAGCCACTCCGGGTCCGTGAACGCGCCGGTGCGGCTCGCCAGCGTCACCAGGTCGTGCAGATAGCCGCCGGCGCTCGCCGGGATGGTGTTGAGGATGAAGACGGTGGGGCCGAGCACGAAGACGAAGAGCATCAGGCACGCGGCGAGCACGATGTTGATCGTGGACAGCCACTTGACGCCCTTGTGCAGGCCGGAGAAGGCGGAGAGCACGAAGGCGGCCGACAGCGCGCCGATGATGATGAGTTCGAGGGTCTTGGAGTCCTCGGCCCCGGTGGTGATGTTCAGGCCCTTCGACACCTGGAGGGCGCCCAGCCCCAGGCTGGTCGCCGTGCCGAAGACGGTGGCGAAGACGGCGAGCAGGTCGATGACGCGGCCCGGCCAGCCCGCCGCGCGCCGCTCGCCGAGCAGCGGCACGAAGGCGGCGCTGACCCGGTTGCCGCGGCCCTTGCGGAAGCCCGCGTAGGCGAGGGCGAGCCCGGCCATGCCGTAGATCGCCCAGGGGTGCAGGGTCCAGTGGAAGAACGAGTACTCCAGGGCCGTACGGGCGGCGGCGCCGTGGCCCGCGGTGACGCCGCTGCCCGGGGGCGGGGCGGCGAAGTGCTGGAGCGGCTCGCCGACCCCGTAGAACATCAGGCCGATGCCCATGCCCGCGCTGAACATCATGGCGATCCAGGCGAGGTTGCCGAACTCCGGGCGGTCCTCGTCCCGGCCCAGCCGGATGCGGCCGAACCGGCTCAGCGCGATCACCACGGCGAGGACCAGGAACACGTCGGCCGCGATCACGAACAGCCACGCGAAGTTCGACAGCACCCAGCCCAGGGCGGCCGAGGACGCGTGGTGGAAGGAGTGCTTGCCGAACGCCGCCCAGGCGACCACCCCCAGCACCGCGGCGCCGCCGATGGCGACGACCATCAGATCCGGGCGCTGGTCGTGCGGCGGCCCGGACCGGGAACCAGGCTGCGAACCGGACTGCGAACCGGACTGGGAACCGGCCGGGGTGCCGGATGAGGCCGCAGGATCGTTCGGCTGTGGGGTGTCGGTGCTCATGTCGCCCCACTATGGCCGGATTGACCGGTTTTTCCGGGGCTGGCGCGCCGCCGGGGGCGATGGGCAACGCGCGACCATGGCGGGTAGGGTCGCTGCGGCGCGAGCGCCTGTGCGAAGGCCGGGCCGGAAAGCAAGGGGAGCAAGGTGGCGGACGTTTCCACGACAGAGCCGACGCGCGTGCTGATCGCCGCGGACAAATTCAAGGGCTCGCTGACGGCCGTTCAGGTCGCCGAGCACGTCGCGGCGGGGCTGCGCCGGGCCGCGCCCGGCGTCGGGGTCGAGGCCCTGCCGGTCGCCGACGGCGGCGACGGCACCGTGGAGGCGGCGCTGGCGGCCGGGTTCGAGGCCCGCGAGGCCGAGGTGACCGGCCCGCTGGGGGCGCCCGTCACGGCCACGTTCGCGCTGAGCGCGGACGGCACCGCCGTGGTGGAGATGGCCGAGGCGTCGGGGCTGCGGCACCTGCCGGCCGGCGTCTTCACGCCCCTCACCGCCACCACGTACGGCACCGGCGAACTGCTCCGCGCCGCCCTCGACGCGGGCGCGCGCACCATCGTCTTCGGCGTCGGCGGCAGCGCCAGCACGGACGGCGGGGCCGGGATGCTGGCCGCGCTCGGCGCGAGCTTCCTCGACGACGACGGCGACCCCGTGCCGCACGGCGGCGGCCCGCTGACCGAGCTGACCTCGGCGGACCTCTCCGGCCTCGACCCGCGCCTCGCGGACGTCCCGGTCATCCTCGCCAGCGACGTCGACAACCCGCTGACCGGCCCGAAGGGCGCCGCCGCGGTGTACGGCCCGCAGAAGGGCGCCAGCGACGAGGACGTCACGACGCTGGACAACGCGCTCACGCACTACGTCGACGTGCTGGAGCGGGCGATCGGCCCGCGGGCCGTCGAGTGCGCCCAGTCGCCGGGGGCCGGGGCCGCGGGCGGCATCGGTTACGGCGCGCTCCTCGGCCTCGGCGCCACATTCCGGCCGGGCATCGAGGTGATGCTGGAGGTGCTGGACTTCGGGGCGGCGCTGGCGCGGGCCGGGCTCGTCATCACGGGGGAGGGGGCGCTGGACCAGCAGACCCTGCACGGCAAGGCCCCCGCCGGGGTCGCCGCGGCCGCCCGCGCGGCCGGGGTGGAGACCGTGGCGGTCTGCGGGCGGCTGGACCTGCCGCGCGAGACGCTCGCCGCCGCGGGCATCGGGCGCGCGTACCCCCTGCTGGAGCTGGAGCCGGACCCGGGGCGCTGCATGGCGGAGGCGGGCGCGCTGCTGGAGCGCGCGGCCGAGGCGATCGCCCGCGACTGCCTGAACTGAGCCTCCGGGCCGCTCCACAGCGCCTTCCGCCGCGCCGAGCCGTGGTGCGAGTGGTGAGGGAGAGGGCTCGGGCGGGAGCGACGCGGGGGAGGGCCGGGGCGGGAGTTCCGGCTATACACCACAGTTATAGGTGTTCTGTATAGTCCTCGTATGATCTCCCGCCACCCCCATTTCGGCATGCCCGAAAACGGCTCGTCCTCCATATCCGCGTCGCCGAGCTGCTGCGCTGAAACGTTCCTGCTGGGCTGTGGCCGAGCGGCGAGCCGGGGAGCCGCGCTCTGATGGCGGAGACGATCCAGCGGCGCCGGCCGACCGGCATCGGCGCCGTACCCGATCCGTCGCGCGCCGGCCGGCGGTGGGACTGGCCGCTGCTGCTCGGCTGCGCGGTCGTCGCGCTCGCGGTCGGGCTCTCCTCGCCCCCGCACACCTCGCAGCGGGTCTGGGGCATCACGGCCGCCGCCGGCTACGGCTGCGCGGCCGTGGTCGCGGCCCTCTCCGCCAAGCGCTGGGGACGCAACGCCGCGGTGGTGGCGCTGATCGGCGCGTTCGTCGTGCCGCTGGTGTACCTGACGGTGATCGGCCGGGCGCAGATGGAGGTCGGCGTCGTGGAGCGCGGCGCCGACCTGCTGTTCTCCTCCGGCACCCCCTACAACTCCGACCCGCACGCCGTGCCCGACTTCAATCCGTACCTGCCGGGCATGGCGATCTTCGGCATACCGCGCGTGCTGTTCGGCGACACGTTCGTGGGCAGTGCCCGGCTGTGGTTCCTCATCGGCTTCCTCGCCGCCGTGATCGGCGCCCTGCGCGTGGCGTTGAAGGGCACCGGCGGTACGGGCGCCACCCCGGCCGGCACGTCCGGCCCCACCGGCCTGCTGTGGCTGGTCGCCTGCCCCGTCGTCGCGCTGCCCCTGACGATCGGCGGCGTCGACCCGCCGGTCATCGGCCTGGTCTGCCTGGCCCTGGCCTTCACCCACCGGGACCGGCCCGGGCTCGCGGGCCTGGCGCTCGGCGTGGCCGCCGCGCTGAAGTGGACCGCCTGGCCGGCCGTGCCCGTCGTGATCGCCCTCCTGTGGGTCTGCCGCGGCCGGCGCGACGCGCTCCGGTGCGCGGCCGGGGCCGCGGGGCTCGCGGTGCTCACCGTCGTACCGGTGGCGCTGGTGGACACCGGGGCGTTCTACCAGAACGTGGTCCTCTACCCGCTGGGCCTCGGCCCCACCCAGTCCTCCGCCGAGAGCCCCCTGCTCGGGCATCTGATCGTCTCGGTGGTGCCGCAGGGCAAGGCGGTCGCCGTCGCGCTCATCCTGATCAGCGCCCTGGCCGTGGGGGCGTCGCTGCTGCTGCGCCCGGTACGCGACGTGGTCGCCGCCGCCGATCGCTTGGCGCTCGGCCTCATCCTGGCCATCGTCCTGTCGCCCGCCACCCGCATCGGCTACGCCATCTACCCCGTGGTCCTCCTGCTGTGGCCCCGCTTCATGGTCGCCCTCTCCCGCCACGCCGCTCCGCTGCCGACCGCCCGGGCGGCCTCCGACCCCCTCCCGGCCCCGGCCGCCGCGACGACCGACTGACCCCTCCGAGCCCCCGGCCGTACACCGCGGGGCCCGGGCCCAGGCCCGTACGCGACAGCCCACACACGAGGCCGGGGCGCGCCCCCCGGCTCCGGTAAGACCGCGGCCAGCGGGCGCGGCGCGGCAGCGCGGCGACGAACGTGAAAGGCCCCGAGCGGGAAGCTCGGGGCCTTTCACGTGGTGCTGGGGGCTACGGCAATTGCGTGGCGCGGGCTTCGCGCCGGTTGTCGCGGAAGGTGTTGACGCGGCGGGCCGTGGCGAAGAGGGGGATGACCGCGCCGAGGACGACCTGGAGGGCGCAGCCGGTCTGCAGGAGCAGCTCGCCGCCGGGGGCGTCGAAGGCCCAGGCGGCCAGCAGGCCCATGCTCAGGACGATCCAGGAGAGCATCGCCACCGCGAGCCGGCCGCGCGGCTTCGGGTACTCGACGCGGCTGACCATCAGCCACGCGACCCCGATGATCGCGAGCAGCGTCGGCATGAACGGCAGCTCCAGCAGGACGATGGAGACGACCGTCAGCGCCCCGAAGGGGGACGGCATCCCTTGGAAGATGCCGTCGCGCAGTTGCACGCACGAGAAGCGCGCGAGCCGCAGCACGACGGCCAGCAGCACCACGATGGCGGCGACCGCCGAGACCCGCTGGTGGGCGTCGTCGGCGACCAGTCCCCAGACCACCACGAAGTACGCGGGGGCCAGCCCGAAGCTGATCAGGTCGGAGAGGTTGTCCAGCTCGGCGCCCATCGCCGAGCTGCGGAGCTTGCGCGCCACGAGCCCGTCGAAGAGGTCGAAGACCGAGGCGAGCAGCATCAGTATCACCGCGGTGGCCGCGCTGTGCCGGGCCATGCCGCCGTCCTCGTTGCCCGTCAGGTGCGGGATGAGGACGCCGGTGGTGGTGAAGTAGACGGCCATGAAGCCGCAGATGGCGTTGCCGAGGGTGAGGGTGTCGGCTATCGAGAGCCGGGTGGACAGCGGGATGTCCGCGACGTCGGCCTCCACCGGGTCGTGTGCGGCGTCGGGGTCGTGGCCGGCCTCCGGGACCCAGGCCGCCTGTGTGTCGGGATCAATCACGGTCAAGGCGAGTCACCCCCGCCGTGGTCGCCTGGCCGACCTCGACCGCGGCCTCGATGCCCTCGGGGAGGTAGACGTCGACGCGCGAGCCGAAGCGGATCAGCCCGATCCGGTCGCCCTGCTCGACCTTGGTGCTCTGCGGCACGTACGGCACGATGCGGCGGGCGACGGCGCCGGCGATCTGGACCATCTCGATGTCACCGAGTTCGGTGTCGAAGTGCCAGACGACGCGCTCGTTGTTCTCGCTCTCCTTGTTGAACGCCGGTACGTAGCCGCCGGGGATGTGCTTGACGGAGCGCACCGTGCCGCTCATGGGGGCGCGGTTGACGTGGACGTTCAGGGGGCTCATGAAGATCGCCACGCGGGTGCGCCCGTCCTTCCACGGCATGATGCTCTGCACCACACCGTCGGCGGGGGACAGGACGCGGCCCTCGGGGATCTCCCGCTCGGGGTCACGGAAGAACCACAGCATTCCCGCCGCGAGCGCGGTGGTGGGTACGGCCAGCGCCGCCCAGCGTCCGGAGCGGCGGGCACGGGTGAGGCTGATCGCGGCCGTGGCGACGGTCGGGACGAGCCACGGCGAGGCCCCGCGCGCGAGGCGGACCCGGCCGCGAGGTGCAGAGGATTGGCTGTGGGGCATGGATGACCTTCGTAGCGGAGGATGCCGCGTAACAGAACGGGGGACGGCGGCTTTCCGGGGATGCTATCGGTTGCGAGCGGCAACTGGGCAAGCGCCAGGGCCAGTCGGTGGCCGAACTCCGATGACAGGGTGTGATCTACTTCTCGTAGAAAACACCCAATAAAGGACATTTATCCCTGGAATCGGTACTCTTCAAGTAGCCGGCGGCCAATGATCATTTTCTGGATCTCGGCGGTACCTTCACCGATGAGCAGCATCGGGGCCTCGCGGTAGAGGCGCTCGATCTCGTACTCCTTGGAGAAGCCGTAGCCGCCATGGATACGGAAGGCGTCCTCGACCACCTCCTTGCAGTACTCGGAGGCCAGGTATTTGGCCATGCCGGCTTCGAGGTCGTTGCGCTGTCCCGAGTCTTTCTTGCGTGCCGCGTTCACCATCATCGCATGGGCCGCTTCGACCTTTGTGCCCATATCGGCCAATTTGAACTGGATGGCCTGATGCTCGGCGATCGGTTTACCGAAGGTATGCCGCTGCTGGGCGTAGGAAGCGCCCAACTCGAAGGCACGCTGCGCCACTCCGCATCCACGCGCCGCTACATTCACCCGGCCGACCTCGACGCCGTCCATCATCTGGTAGAAGCCCCGGCCCGTCGCCCCGCCGAGCACGCGATCGGCCGGAACCCGCAGCCCGTCCATGATCAGCTCGGTGGTGTCGACGCCCTTGTAGCCCATCTTCTCGATCTTCCCCGGAATGGTGAGGCCCGGCTTGACCTCGCCGAACCCCGGTTCCTTCTCGACCAGGAAGGTGGTCATCGACTTGTGCCGGGCGGTGCCCTCCGGGTGCCCCTCATCCGTACGGCACAAAACCGCCACGAGCGAGGACGAACCGCCGTTGGTGAGCCACATCTTCTGCCCGGTGAGGAGATAACCGTCGCCGTCCCGCACGCCCTTCGACGTGATCGCCGACACATCCGAACCCAGCGCCGGCTCGGACATCGAGAAGGCGCCGCGGATTTCCCCCGCCGCCATCCTCGGCAGGAAATAGTCCTTCTGCTCGTCGGTGCCGTGCTGCTTGAGCAGGTAGGCGACGATGAAGTGGGTGTTCACGATCCCCGAGACGCTCATCCAGCCGCGGGAGAGCTCCTCCACACAGAGCGCGTAGGTGAGAAGCGACTCACCGAGCCCGCCGTACTCCTCCGGAATCATCAGGCCGAACAACCCCAGTTCCGTGAGGCCCTCGACGATCCGCGCCGGATATTCGTCGCGGTGCTCCAGTTCGGTCGCCACCGGCAGGATCTCTTTGTCGACGAAGTCACGTACGGTGGAGAGGATTTCCCGCTGGACATCGGTGAGGGAATCGGTCTGCGCGAGGCGTCCCATGGCTACTTCTCCACCTTCTTCGCCGACGGTGTCCGGGGCTCGGGGCGGCCGGGCTGTTCCCCGCCGCGCTCCTTGACATACGTCTCGGTGGGCACCATCACCTTGCGCCGGAAAACGCAGACGACCGTGCCGTCCTGCTTGTAACCCCGCGTCTCCACGTACACGATCCCGCGGTCGGACTTGGATTTTGACGGAATTTTGTCGAGCACCGTCGTCTCGCCGTACACGGTGTCCCCGTGGAACGTCGGCGCGACGTGCCGCAGCGACTCGACCTCCAGGTTGGCGATCGCCTTGCCCGAGACGTCCGGCACGGACATGCCCAGCAGCAGCGAATAGATGTAGTTGCCCACGACCACGTTCCGTCCGAAGTCCGTCGTGTGCTCCGCGTAATGGGCGTCCATATGGAGCGGGTGGTGGTTCATCGTGAGCAGACAGAAGAGGTGGTCGTCGTACTCGGTGACGGTCTTCCCCGGCCAGTGCCGGTAGACGTCGCCGACCGTGAACTCCTCGTACATGCGGCCGAACTGCATCGCGCTCACGCCTCCGGTGCCTCGAACTCGGTGGTGCGCCGCATCCCCGCGGCGCGGCCCTTGCCCGCGACGACCAGCGCCATCTTCCGGCTCGCCTCGTCGATCATCTCGTCGCCGAGCATCGCGGACCCCTTCTTGCCGCCCGCCTCCGAGGTGTGCCACTCATAGGCGTCGAGGATCATCTCCGCGTGGTCGTAGTCCTCCTGCGAGGGCGAGAAGACCTCGTTGGCCGCCTCGACCTGGCCGGGGTGCAGCACCCACTTGCCGTCGTAGCCCAGCGCCGCCGCGCGCCCCGCGACCTCGCGGAAGGCGTCCACGTCGCGGATCTGGAGGTACGGCCCGTCGATGGCCTGGAGGCCGTGCGTACGGGCCGCCATCAGGATGCGCATCAGGATGTAGTGGTACGCGTCGGCCCCGTAGCCGGGCGGCTGCTGCCCCACGACCAGCGTCTTCATGGTGATGGAGGCCATGAAGTCGGCCGGGCCGAAGACGATGGTCTCCAGCCGCGGCGAGGACCCGGCGATGTCGTCGACGTTCACCAGCCCCTTGGCGTTCTCGATCTGCGCCTCGATGCCGATCCGGCCGACCTCGAACCCCATCGTCTTCTCGATCTGGGTGAGCAGCAGGTCGAGCGCCTGGACCTGGGTGGCGTCCTGCACCTTCGGCAGCATCACGCAGTCGAGGTTGTGGCCCGCGCCCTCGACGACGGTCACCACGTCGCGGTAAGTCCACTCGGTGGTCCAGTCGTTGACCCGCACCACCCGGGTCTTGCCCGTCCAGTCGCCCTTGTTGAGCGCGTCCACGATGGTGTGCCGGGCGCCCTCCTTGGCGAGCGGCGCGCACGCGTCCTCCAGGTCCAGGAAGACCTGGTCGGCGGCGAGGCCCTGGGCCTTCTCCAGGAAGCGCGGGTTGCTGCCGGGCACGGCCAGGCAGGAGCGGCGCGGGCGCAGGCGGTTGACGGTCATGCGGGGACCTCCAGGGGGTCGAGCCTGTTCGCTTTCCGGATCTCTTCGACGATACGGCCGATGATCTCCGTGATCCCGAAATCCTTCGGGGTGAAGACCGCCGCGACGCCGGCCGCCCGCAGGGCGTCGGCGTCGGCGGCGGGGATGATGCCGCCGACGACCACGGGCAGGTCGCCGGCGCCGCCGCGGCGCAGCCGCGCCAGCACGTCCGGTACCAGCTCGGCGTGCGAGCCGGAGAGGATGGACAGGCCGACGCAGTGCACGTCCTCGGCGACGGCCGCCGAGACGATCTGCTCCGGGGTGAGCCGGATGCCCTGGTAGACCACCTCGAACCCGGCGTCGCGGGCCCGTACGGCGATCTGCTCGGCGCCGTTGGAGTGCCCGTCCAGGCCGGGCTTGCCGACCAGCAGCCGCAGCCGGCCGCAGCCCAGCTCCTCGGCGGTACGGGCCGCCCGCGCCCGTACGTCCGCGAGCGGGGTGCCCGGCTCGGCGGCGACCGCCACGGGGGCGCCGCCGACGCCCGTAGGCGCGCGGAACTCGCCGAAGACGTCCCGCAGCGCCCAGGACCACTCGCCGGTCGTCACGCCCGCGCGGGCGCATTCGAGGGTGGCGGCGAAGAGGTTGTCGGCGCCGGCCGCGGTCTTCTTGAGCGCGGCCAGCGCGTCCTGCGCGCGGGCCTCGTCGCGCTCGTCGCGCCAGGCGCCCAGCGCGGCCACCACGCGGGCCTCGTTGGCCGGGTCGACGGTCATGACGGCGGCGCCGAGGTCGGCGGTGAGCGGGCTGGGCTCGGTGGCCTCGTAGCTGTTGACGCCGACGATCAGCTCCTCGCCGGTCTCGATCCGGGCCCGCCGCTCGGCGTGCGAGGAGACGAGCCGCGACTTGAGGTAGCCGGACTCCACGGCCGCCATCGCGCCGCCCATCTCCTGGATGCGGCCGATCTCCGCCCGGCACTCGGTGACCAGCGCCGCGACCTTGGCCTCGATGACGTGGGAGCCGGCGAAGATGTCCTCGTACTCCAGCAGGTCGCTCTCGTGGGCCAGGACCTGCTGGATGCGCAGCGACCACTGCTGGTCCCAGGGGCGGGGCAGGCCCAGCGCCTCGTTCCAGGCGGGGAGCTGCACGGCGCGGGCGCGGGCGTCCTTGGAGAGGGTGACGGCCAGCATCTCCAGGACGATGCGCTGGACGTTGTTCTCCGGCTGCGCCTCGGTCAGGCCCAGCGAGTTGACCTGGACGCCGTAGCGGAAGCGGCGCTGTTTGGGGTTCTCGATGCCGTACCGCTCGCGGGTGATCTCGTCCCAGACGCGGCCGAAGGCGCGCATCTTGCACATCTCCTCGATGAAGCGGACGCCCGCGTTCACGAAGAACGAGATGCGGGCGACCACGTCGCCGAACCGCTCCGGGGCCACCTGCCCGGAGTCGCGTACCGCGTCGAGCACCGCGATGGCCGTCGACATCGCGTACGCGATCTCCTGTACGGGCGTGGCCCCGGCCTCCTGGAGGTGGTAGCTGCAGATGTTGATCGGGTTCCACTTGGGGATGCGGGCCACCGTGTACGCGATCATGTCGGTGGTCAGCCGGAGCGAGGGGCCGGGCGGGAAGACGTGCGTCCCGCGCGAGAGGTACTCCTTGACGATGTCGTTCTGCGTGGTGCCGGACAGCTCGGCGATGTCCGCGCCCTGCTCCTCGGCCACCACCTGATACAGCGCCAGCAGCCACATCGCGGTCGCGTTGATCGTCATCGAGGTGTTCATCCGCTCCAGGGGGATGTCCTGGAACAGCCGGCGCATGTCGCCGAGGTGGGACACGGGGACCCCGACCCGGCCGACCTCGCCGCGGGCGAGGATGTGGTCGGGGTCGTAGCCGGTCTGCGTCGGGAGGTCGAAGGCGACCGACAGGCCGGTCTGTCCCTTGGCGAGGTTGCGCCGGTACAGCTCGTTGGACGCCTCGGCGGTGGAGTGCCCGGCGTACGTCCGCATCAGCCACGGACGATCCTTGTGACGCTCGGTCATGTACGTCTCTCAGCCGTCTCGTTCGGATCGCTTGGGTCGCTTGGGTCGCTTCGCTCGTTCGGATATCTCGGGCGTTCGGACATCTCGACCGGTCAGGCGTCGCGGAAGCGGTTGATGGCGTCGAGGTGGCGCTCGCGCAGCTCCGGGTCGCGGACGCCCATGCCCTCCTCGGGCGCGAGCGCGAGCACGCCGACCTTGCCCTGGTGCAGGTTGCGGTGCACGTCGTACGCCGCCTGCCCGGTCTCCTCCAGCGGGTACGTCCGGGAGAGCGTCGGGTGGATCTTCCCCTTGGCGATCAGCCGGTTGGCCTCCCACGCCTCGCGGTAGTTGGCGAAGTGGGAGCCGACGATCCGCTTGAGCGACATCCACAGATAGCGGTTGTCGTACTCGTGGGTGTAGCCCGAGGTGGAGGCGCAGGTGACGATGGTGCCGCCCTTGCGCGTGACGTACACGGAGGCGCCGAAGGTCTCGCGGCCCGGGTGCTCGAAGACGATGTCCACGTCCTCGCCGCCCGTCAGCTCCCGGATGCGCTTGCCGAACCGCTTCCACTCGCGGGGGTCCTGGTGGTGCTCGTCCTTCCAGAACGCGTACCCCTCGGCGGTGCGGTCGATGATCGCCTCCGCGCCCATCCGGCGGCAGATCTCCGCCTTGCGCGGGCTGGAGACGACGCAGATCGGGTTGGCGCCGCCGGCCAGCGCGAACTGCGTGGCATAGCTGCCGAGCCCGCCGCTCGCGCCCCAGATCAGCACGTTGTCGCCCTGCTTCATGCCCGCGCCGTTGCGCGAGACGAGCTGCCGGTAGGCGGTCGAGTTGACCAGCCCGGGGGAGGCGGCCTCCTCCCAACTGAGGTGCCGGGGCTTGGGCATGAGCTGGTTGGACTTGACGAGCGCGATCTCCGCCAGGCCGCCGAAGTTGGTCTCGAAGCCCCAGATGCGCTGCTCGGGGTCGAGCATCGTGTCGTTGTGGCCGTCGGAGGACTCCAGCTCCACGGAGAGGCAGTGCGCGACGACCTCGTCGCCGGGGCGCCAGGTGTTGACGCCGGGTCCGGTGCGCAGCACGACGCCGGCCAGGTCGGAGCCGATGACGTGGTACGGCAGGTCGTGCCGCTTGGCGAGCGGCGAGAGCCGCCCGTAGCGCTCCAGGAACCCGAAGGTGGACAGGGGCTCGAAGATCGAGGTCCAGACGGAGTTGTAGTTCACCGAGCTGGCCATGACGGCGACCAGGGCCTCGCCGGGGCCGAGCTCGGGCGTGGGCACGTCCTCGACGTGCAGGGACTTGCGGGGGTCCTTGTCCCGGGTGGCGAGGCCGGCGAACATCTCGGCCTCGTCCTTGTGCACGGTCACCGCGCGGTACGACTCGGGGATGGACAGGGCGGCGAAGTCTTCGCTCGCGCTGTCCGGCGCGACGATGGCGTCCAGGAGCTGGTTCATGGCTTGCCTCCGGCGAAGCGCGTCTAGGGAACGGCTTGAGGGGACGTCGGGGGTGGTGCAGAGGCGGTGCCGTCGGTTCGGCGGGGTGCTGGTGCTCGGCGGTGCGCCCGGTCGGGCGCGGGGGTGCCTGTGACGCAGGCGTCCGGGCGCACAGAGTGCTTGTGGGGACAGCCGGCACACGACGGTTGTGTCTGCGCGCCGGCCGCCCGGACACTCTCAAGGTATGACACCGGGTGTCATGCGACAAGACACTCAGTGCCAATAATTTCTCTCAGATGTCACCGGGGCGGCACGTATGAGCGAAGCGCGGAGGTGGCGGAGGCGAGGCGGGCCCGGAAACGGCGGCGCCCGCCGCGGTGAGCGGCGGGCGCGAAAGAGTCCGGAAGGGGGCGGGCGGGCGCGCGGGTCACTTCCGCTTGAGGGCCTTCTCGATGGTGCGCATGACCTCCTCCAGCGGCGCGTCCGTGCGCGCCACCGTCACCAGCACCTCGCCGTTCGTACGGACCGCGGCCGTCGGCGGCCGCTCCCCGTCGGGCCGGGCCCCGATGCCCGTGCCGAACGTCTCCCGGACGATCCCGAAGGCGTGGTCGAGCTGCGCCTCCACGTCCCCGACCCCGCCCGCGCGCAGCCACCGGCGCAGCACATGGTTGTGGGCGGTCACCACGGCGGAGGCGGCGACCTCGGCCAGCAGCGGGTCGTCGTCGCCGACGTGGTGCGCGCCCTCGTCGAAATGGCCCAGCAGATAGCGGGTGAAGAGCCGTTCGTAACGGGCCACCGAGGCGATCTCGCGCTCCCTCAGGGCGGGCACCTCGCGGGTCAGCCGGTAGCGCTCGACGGAGACGGCCGGGGAGGCCGCGTACATCCGCATGACCTCCTTGATGCCCCGGCACACGGTGTCCAGCGGGTTCTCGTGCGCGGGAGCGGCGTCCAGCACCGCCGCCGCCCGCACCAGGGTGTCGTCGTGGTCGGGGAAGATCGCCTCTTCCTTGGAGCGGAAGTGGCGGAAGAACGTCCGGCGGGCGACGCCCGCGGCGGCCGCGATCTCGTCGACGGTCGTGGCCTCGTAGCCCTTCGTGGCGAACAACTCCATGGCGGCCGCGGCCAATTTGCGGCGCATGGCGAGCCGCTGGGCCGCGGCGCGGCGGCTGCTCGCGCTCTCCGAGCCGTCAGCGGTCTCATGATTCGTCGATCGCAGCGTACGAGCGGACTTAACGGGCTGGGACATGTGGGGAACGTAACACGCGGCCGTATGCGAGTGCCGGGGCGGACTGCCGACCGGTTCGAGCAGCCCGCCCCACCCGCCTTCCCCGCCGGTGGACCCGCCGTGCGCACCGCCGTCAGCGGCGGGCATACTCGCGGAAGCCGCGCCCCGTCTTGCGCCCCAGGCACCCCGCCGCGACCAGGTGCTCCAGCAGCGGCGCGGGGGCGAGCCCCGGGTCCCGGAACGCGCGGTGCAGGACCTTCTCGATGGCCAGCGAGACATCGAGGCCCACCACGTCGAGGAGTTCGAAGGGCCCCATCGGATAGCCGCCGCCGAGCTTCATGGCGGCGTCGATGTCGTCCAGCGTCGCGTAGTGCTCCTCCACCATCTTGATCGCGTTGTTGAGGTACGGGAACAGCAGCGCGTTGACGATGAACCCCGCCCGGTCCCCGCAGTCCACCGGGTGCTTGCGCACCCGCGCGCACACCTCGCGGACGGTGGCGTGGGCGTCGTCGGCGGTCAGGACCGTACGCACCACCTCGACGAGCCTCATCGCCGGGGCCGGGTTGAAGAAGTGCATGCCGACCACGTCCGCCGGCCGGGACGTGGCGCGGGCGCAGGCGATCACGGGCAGCGAGGAGGTCGTCGTCGCCAGCACCGCGCCGGGCCGGCAGACCTTGTCGAGCGCCCCGAACACCTCCTGCTTGACCGTCAGCTCCTCGGCGACCGCCTCGACGGCGAGGTCCACGCCCGCGAGGTCGTCGAGGACCGCGGAGGGCGCGATCGCGGCCAGCGCCGCGTCCCGTGCCGCGGGGGTCAGCCGGCCCTTGTCGACCGAGCGGCCGAGGGACTTCGCGACCCGGGCCCGCGCCGCCTCGGCCTTCTCCGGCGTGCGGGCCACGAGCGTCACGGGGTAGCCGGCCTTGGCGAAGACCTCGGCGATGCCGGCGGCCATGGTGCCCGAGCCGATGACGCCCACGGACCGCACGGCGCGGCCGGCCGCGGTCGCGGCGGCCGGGGAGGGGACGGGGGAGGCCGCGTCCGGGACGGTGCGGGTGCCGCCCGGCGCGTCGTACGTGTAGAACCCGCGCCCGGACTTGCGGCCGGTCAGCCCGGCCTCCGCGAGCTGCCCCAGGATCGGCGCGGGCGCGTGCAGCCGGTCGTGGGAGGCGCTGTACATCGCCTCCAGGACCGTACGGGCCGTGTCCACGCCGATCAGGTCGAGCAGCGCCAGCGGGCCCATCGGCAGGCCGCAGCCCAGCTTCATGGCCGCGTCGATGTCCTCGCGGGAGGCGTACCGGGACTCGCACATGGCGGCCGCCTGGTTGAGGTAGCCGAACAGCAGCCCGTCCGCGACGAAGCCGGGCCGGTCGCCGACGGCCACGGGCTCCTTGCCCAGCTCGCGGGCGAGCGCCGTGACGGCGGCGACGGCGGCGGGCGCGGTCAGCACGCTGGAGACCACCTCGACCAGCTTCATGGCGGGCGCCGGGTTGAAGAAGTGCAGGCCCACAACGCGCTCCGGGCGGGCCGAGTCGGCCGCGAGCCGGGTCACCGAGAGCGCGTTGGTGCCGGTGGCCAGGATGGTGTCCGGCCGGACCAGGGCGTCGAGAGCGGTGAAGACCTCGTGCTTGAGCGCGTACTCCTCCGGTACGACCTCGATGACGAGATCGGCGTCGGCGGCGCTACGCAGATCGGCGCAGGTACGGAAGCGGGAGAGCAGGTCCCGGCGTGCGGGTTCGGTGAAACGCTCGCGCTCGACGGCACGGGCGGTGGAGGCTTCGAGGGACGCCACGGCTCGCGCGGCCGCCGCGTCGCTGACGTCGATCCCGACGACCTCACGGCCGGCCCGGGCGAGGACCTCGGCGATGCCGCAGCCCATCGTGCCGAGGCCGACGACGGCGACCTTGCGCAGCGGACGAGCGGCGCCGGGCGCGGCGGGTACGCCGGCGGTGGCGGTCACGGCGGAGGCGACGGCGGTGAGAGAGGAGGGATCAGGGGTGGACAGACGGTCCATCGCGAGACTCCAGGGAGAGTTCCCCGACAGCAGGGGGGAAGTGACGACTGAGGAGATTCCGGGTACGCGCAAAGTGCGCCCGGACAAAGGGAGTTGAGCGATCGGCGGGGCCCTGTCCCGGGGCCGTGCCGTACTGGGGTGCCGAACCGACTGCACGCCGTGGCGGCCGCGTCACCAGGCCGCCCGAGCAGGAGTGCTGCTCTCCTTCGGAGGTTAACTCACGGGTAACCGAGGCCGCCAGTGGTCGGCACGCGAATTACGCTGTGGCACGGGCCACTCGGGGAGGAGCGGGAAATGGAAGAGGAATTCCGTGCGCTGCTGGAACGAGTATGGGGACAACTGGGCTCCCCGTCGGAGGTGAGGGCCTACCAGGGCGTGCTCGACCTGCTCCGCGACCACCGCCCCGCCGAGCACCGGGAAGACCTGGCGCGGATACTCGTCGAGCCCGGACGCCCGCTGTGGGCACGGGAGATCGCCGCCTACGCGCTGGGCGTGCGCGGCGACCGGCGCGCCTTCGAGCCGCTGGTCATGCTCCTCAACTACCGCGACCCGGTGAGCTGCGCCTGCGCCGCCCGCGCCCTCGCCCGTCTCCGCGACCCCCGCACGGCGCGCGCCGCCGCCGCCCTCGCCACCAACGAGCTGCGCACCGCCTACGCCCTGTACCCCATCCGGCTGCTCACCGAGCTGCGCGCGCCCGAGTCCGTACCCGCCCTGCTGTCCACCCTGAACCGGCTGCTGGCCGCGCCCGACCACTACTGGCCGATCGCGCGCGCCTGCGTCGAGGGGCTGGGCGTCCTCGGCGACCGCAGCGCCGTGGAGTCCCTGAACGCGGCCCGCCGCCACGAACGGCTGCGCCCCGCCGCCGACGAGGCCCTGGCCCAGCTCTCCGGCACGGCCACTCAGAACGTCCGCCCCACCTCCAGCGCGTAACGCACCTCCGGCACGGGCACCCCCGCCACCTCGTACTCCTCCTCACCCCCGTCCGCCGCGAAGCCGGCGCGCTCGTAGAAGCGGCGGGCGCGGGCGTTCTCCTTCACCACCCACAGCCGCAGCCGCGAGAATCCCCGCTCGGCGGCGCCCGCGACCGCGGCGGCGGTCAGGGCGCGCCCCACGCCGGTCCCGATCACCTCGGGCCGCACGTAGAGCGCGTACAACTCCCCGTCGCCGGGGGCCGCGCCCTGGTCCCGCGACGCCCCGAAGCTCGCCCAGCCCACTACGGCGCCGGCGTCCTCCGCCACCAGGCTGGTCACCTCGGAGCCGGCGCGGGCGAAGAACTCCCGCCGCCGCGCCGCGTCCTCGCACGCGCTCAGCCCGTCGAGATACGCCCGCGGCATGATCCCGGCGTAGGCGAACCGCCGGCCCCGCACCCGGACCTCCGACACCGCGTCGATGTCCGCCGCCGTCATCTCCCGTACGCGCACCATGCCGGCACGCTAGGAGTTCGCGCCGCCCGCCGCCAGGGAATTACTCGCCCACCAGCGCGAACGCCTCGACCTCCAGCAGCAGGTCCGGCCGGGCCAGCGCCGCGACCTGGACGGCGGAGGAGGCCGGCGGGCGGGCCGTGTCGATGACCTCGTCGCGGGCGGCGCGCAGCGCGGGGAGGATGGCCATGTCCGTGACGAAGTAGGTCAGCTTCATGACATCGGCGAAGGTCGCGCCCGCTTCGGCGAGGCAGCGGCCGAGGTTGGCGAAGACCTGGCGGGCCTGGGCCTCGGGGTCGGCCGGGCCGACGAGCGCGCCGTCGGCGTCGAGGGCGATCTGGCCGGAGACGGCGATGAAGCGGCCGGTGCCCCAGACGACGTGGCTGTAGCCGTTGCCGGGCGCGAGGCCGTCGGGGGTGGGGGAGTGGTGGAGCTGCGTCATGCGGGTGCCCCCTTCAGAGCAAGGTCAACTGGGTGTGTTCGGGGGCGAGCGTAGGCGACGCGGGCGGTTCGGGGACACGGCGGTGGGCGCCGGGTGCGTACGGGCCGATGCCGGCCTCGGCCGCGTACTCGTGCACCAGGCGGGTGATCCGGCGCTGGTACCACTTCGGGGCGTACGCGCCGCCCGCGTACATCGACTCGTACCGGCGGACCAGATGCGGATGGTGCTCGGCCAGCCAGGCCATGAACCACTCGCGGGCACCGGGCCGCAGATGCAGCGCGAGCGGGGTGACGGACGTCGCGCCGGCCGCCGCCACGGCCCGCACGGTGGCGCGGAGCTGCTGCGGAGAGTCGCCGAGGAAGGGGATGACGGGCGCCATCAGCACCCCGCACGCGATGCCGTGGCCGGTGAGCGTACGGACGGCCGCGAGCCGCCGCTCGGGCGCGGGCGTGCCGGGCTCGACGGTGCGCCACAGGGCGGCGTCGAGGAAGCCGACGGAGACGGAGACGCCCACGTCGGTGACGTCGGCCGCCCGCCGCAGCCGCTCCAGATCGCGGAGGATCAGCGTCCCCTTGGTGAGGATCGAGAACGGGTTGGCGCGCTCGGTGAGCGCGTCGATGATCCCCGGCATCAGCCGGTAGCGGCCCTCCGCGCGCTGGTAGCAGTCGACGTTGGTGCCCATGGCGATGTGCTCGCCGCGCCACTTGGCGGCCGCCAGCTCGCGCCGGAGCAGCTCCGGCGCGTTGACCTTGACGACGATCTGGGAGTCGAACCCGGTGCCCGTGTCGAGGTCGAGATAGCTGTGGGTCTTGCGCGCGAAGCAGTACACGCACGCGTGCGAGCAGCCCCGGTAGGGGTTCACCGTCCATTCGAACGGCATGCGGGACGCTCCCGGCACCCGGTTCACGATCGAGCGGGCCCGTATCTCGTGGAAGGTGATGCCGCGGAATTCCGGGGTGTCGAACGTGCGGGTCACCGAGTCCGTACCGAACAGCGCCGGAGCGGCGCGCTCGCCGTCCCGGCTCAGGTTGGTCCAGCGCATGGCGCCTCCTCGTATCGTCCTCTTTCGAATTAGAACATACGTTCGCTACGGGCGGGGCGACCCTGGATTTGGGCGGGTGTGGCGATGGTGGTTGGCTGTGGCGCAGAGGCCGGGTACGGCACGGACACGACGTCGGAGGAAGAGTCATGGGCCAGGTCGAGGCCACCACGGAGCGGATCATCGCGGCGGACCCGGAGGAGGTGTTCGACGCGCTCGCCGACTACACCGGCACCCGCGCCAAGCTGCTGCCCGAGCACTTCAGCGAGTACGAGGTGCGCGAGGGCGGCGACGGCAAGGGCACGCTCGTCCACTGGAAGCTCCAGGCCACCAGCAAGCGGGTCCGCGACTGCCTGCTGGAGGTGGACGAGCCCACCGACGGACAGCTCGTCGAGAAGGACCGCAACTCCTCCATGGTCACCACCTGGACCGTCACCCCCTCCGGCGACGGCAGGTCCCGCGTCGTCGCCACCACCACCTGGACCGGCGCGGGCGGCATCGGCGGCTTCTTCGAGCGCACCTTCGCCCCCAAGGGCCTCGGCCGGATCTACGACGCCATCCTGGCCCGGCTCGCCGACGAGGTGGAGAAGTAGCCCCTCGGCGAGGAGCCGGGGAACGGGCCCGGCCGGAGCCCGCCGGGAGACGCCCCGCGCGGGCTCAGAGCCTGTGTCATATCCCTGGCCGGGCGCCCGACGCCTGGCACGCACGCTCGCGGCGTTGCCGAAATGTCCTAGTAGCTCCGCTACGAGGACCTTCCGGCGCCTTGCGATCGCACGCACCAGACGCCGTGCGCTGATCCGACCAGGGATATGACACAGGCTCTCACCGATTCGAGTGGTTTTCATAGCGGCGCCGCGAACCGCCGCCGCCGCTCCTACCGGCCCGAAGGCCCGCCGAACGCCCCTCCCCGGCGAATCGTCGCGCTTGCCCGCGCTTGCTCAAGGTTGTCGTGAAATGCGACAACAGGGCGGCGGAGCAGGCGCGATGAGGGGAGCAGCACGTGGGCGGGACCATCTGGGCAGCGGAGGACGAACACCTCCTCGCAGCCGACACCGGGCTCGCGCGCCCGGCCGCCGAACCCCGCCCCCCGGCGCCGGGCGTGCCGCCGCGGTCCCGGCCGGCCCGCGCCGCCCTCTTCGCCGCCCTGCTGCTCACCGCGGCGCTCGTCGCGCTCGACCAGAGCCTCGTCGCCGCCGCGCTGCCGCACCTCGCCCACGACCTGCCCGGCGGCTCCGCCCTTTCCTGGGCCGTCCCCTGGGCCGTCACCGCGCACCTCCTCGCGTGCGCCGCGGTGCTGCCGCCGGCCGGCGCGCTCGGCGACCTGCTCGGCCGCAAACGCGTCATCGTCCTCGCACTCGCCGTCTTCGCCGCCGCCGCGGCGCTGAGCGGCTGGTCCCGGACCGCGCCCCAGCTCATCGGCTTCCGCGCCCTCCAGGGCATCGGCGTCGGCGCCCTCCTCGCCACGGTCCCCGCCCTCCTGGCCGACCTGGTGCCGCCGCGTCGCCGCGGCCGCTGGTACGGGCTGCTCGGCGCCCTCGCCGGAACCGCCCTCGTCGCCGGGCCCGCCCTCGGCCAGTACGTCGCCGAACACGCCTCCTGGCGCTGGTGCTTCGCCCTCCACGCCCCCCTCGGCCTCCTCGCCCTCACCGTCATCGCCCTCACCCTCGACCTGCCCAGGCCCGCCCGGCGGCCGAAGCCCAACCTCCTCGGCGCGCCGCTGCTCGCCACCGCCTCCGCCTGCCTGATCCTGCTCGCCGCCCGGGGCGGCACCGAACACGCCTGGACCTCCCGCGTCACCCTCGGCCTCGGCGCGGGCGCCCTCGGCACCCTGCTGCTGTTCGCCGTCACCGAGCACCACGCCGCCCAGCCGCTGCTCCCCCCGCGCCTCCTGCGCGACCCCGCCTTCGCCGCGGCCGGACTCCTCAGCGCCCTCCTCGGCGCCGCGCTCGTCGCCGCCGGCGCCCTCCCGGCCTACCTCCAGACCGCCCACCACACGGCCCCCGTCGACGCCGCGAAACCGCTGCTGCCGCTGCTCGGCGCCATCGCCGTCGCCGCCCTCGCCGCCGGCCCCATCGCCGACCGCACCGGCCGCCACCGGCCCGTCGCCGCCCTCGGCGCCGCCCTCCTCGCCACCGGCGCCTACCTGCTCTCCACCCTCGGCCCGCACACCTCGCCCACCGCCCTCGGCCTCCGCACGGCCGTACTCGGCCTCGGCATCGGGCTGCTGCTGCCGGTCCTGACCCTCGCCGCCCAGCACGCCGCGCGCCACGCCGACCTCGGCGCCGCCACCGCCGCCGTCCACCACCTGCGGCTGCTCGGCGGCTGCCTCGGCGCCGCCCTCGCCGCCTCGGCGCTCACCGGCCGCCTCACCGACCCGCCCCGCGGCGCCGGGCTGCCGCCCCTCGACTCCATCACCCCGCGGCTGCTGCACACCCTCCCCACCGACGTGCGCGACGGCTTCCTCCACGCGTACGCCGATGCCGTACCGCGGACCTTCCTCCTGCTCGTACCCGTGCTCGCCCTCGGCTTCCTGCTCGCCTTCCTGCTCAAGGGCCGGCCGCCGCTGCTCGAAGCCCCGCCCGCCGCACCCGGCGTCCCGGCCGGCGCCGTCCCCGCGCCCCGCCCCGTCGTCGCGCCGCCGGAGCCCGCCCCGCTGCTCACCGGCGTCACCATCACCGGCGCCGTCCGCTGCCACGACGGGACCGCCGTGCCGCGCGCCGCCCTCACCCTCATCGACGCCATGGGACGGCAGATCGGGCGCGGCAGCGGCGACGCGGAGGGCCGGTACGCGCTCGCCGTGCCCGGCCCCGGCTCGTACGTCCTGGTCGCCGTCGCCGGCCGGCACCAGCCGCGGGCGGTGACCGTCACCGTCGCCGACCGCCCCGTCACCCTCGACCTCGTACTGGGCGGCGCCGGGCGGCTGATGGGCACGGTGCTCACCGCCGACGGCTCGCCCGCACCGGAGGCGCTGGTCACCCTCACCGACGCGTACGGCGAGACCGTCGCCACCACCCGCGGCGACCGGCAGGGCCGCTACGTCCTGCCCGAACTGCCCGCCGGCGAGTACACCTTGGCCGCCGGGGCGCCCGGCTTCCGCCCCGCCGCGCTCCCCGTCACCCTCCAGCCCTCCCGCGAACTGCGCCAGGACATCGAGCTGGCGGGCGGCGCCGTGCTCCGCGGGACCGTACGGGCGGGCGGCGGACGGCTGGTGGAGGAGGCCAGGGTCACGCTCCTCGACGCGGCCGGCAACGTCGTCGGGTCCGCCATGACCGGCGGCGACGGCGTCTTCCGGTTCATCGGCCTGCCCGCCGGCGAGTACACCGTCATCGCGGCCGGATACCCGCCCGTCGCCACGGTGTTGCAGGTCACGGGCGGCGGCCGCACCGACAGCGAACTCCAACTCGGGTACGGGGACTGACGCCCGGCCGCCGGACGGAGCACAGGGGGCACCGGGCACGCCGGGCGCACCACCTATTCGTCCATTGCGCCACGCGGCGGCCCTCGGAGGCTTACCGTGGTAATGGTGGCGCAGATCGTGCGTACGTGTACGAAGGAGCAACCGCCCATGGACCGTACCGCGTCAGGCTCCGCCCTCGACGAGACGGCGGCGGACGTCCCGGGACGCATCCCGCTCGCGGTGATCGTCGTGGACGCCGCACGCCTGGTGACGCACTGGAGCACGGGCGCGCGCAAGCTCTTCGGCCACACCCGCGAGGAGGCGCTGGGCCGGCCCGCCGCCGATCTGCTGCCCGTGGCGGGCGCGTTCACGGACACCGACTGGCCCGACCCCGACGCGTACGACAGCCTCGGCCAGGACCTCGACGCCTCCCTCGGCGGCGAGACGTCCTACCCCACCGCCGGCCGCGCCCGCATGACCGACTCCGGGCGCGGGGCCGTGGACGTCGTGTGGTGGGCCTACCCGCTGGTCGGCCCCGGCGCCGAACGCCTCCTCGTACTGGCCGCCGACGCCGCCCAGTTGCACAGCACCGAGCACGAGCGCGTCGCGCCCGGCTTCGGCCTGCACACGGACTTCGCGGACGCCCCGCGGCTCGCCGAGCGGCTGCCCGACATCCTGCCCAACATGGGCCCCGCCGCGAGCAGCCGCATCGTCTCCCAGGTCCTCGAACTCGGCTATCCCGTCCTGGAGATCAGCCAGCAGGAGCGGGTGCCCGTCACCCCGGACTGGGGCATGCCCAAATACGTCGAGCGCCGCCGCCGCCTCGCGCGCGAGCGCGGGCGCGGGCGCGGGGACAGCACGGCGGGCGCACGGCCGGCGGGCTCCCCGGCCCCCGCGGACGAGACCGACCTCGAATACGCCGCCGTACGCGAACACCTGGAATTCCTCAACGACGTCAGCGGCCGGATCGGCAGCTCCCTGGACCTCGCCCGTACGATCCGCGAGGTCACCAGCGCCGCCGTGCCCCGCTTCACCGACTTCGCCGGCACCCACCTGCGGGCCGCGGTCCTCGCCGGCGAGGGGTTCCCGGACGGGCCGCCCGACGTCACCACCGTCTGGCACCGGGTCTGGGTCGAGCACAACGACGAGCCCGGCCGCTGGGACGACACCGTGCCCGTCGGCGAGGCCATCGCCTTCCCCGCCGACACCCCGTTCTTCCGCTGCATGGTCACCGGCGAGCCGGTGCTGATCCCGCGCATCAGCGAGGAGATGGGCACCCGCATCTCCGAACGGTTCGAGAAGCGCGACCTGCGCCCCCTGATCACCGGCCGGTCGATGCTCGTCGTCCCCCTCAAGGCGCGCAACGTGGTGCTCGGCTTCATGGTCCTCATGCGCCGCGACGGCCGCGAGCCCTTCACCGACATGGACCGCACCACCGGCGCCGAACTCGCCGCCCGCGCCGGCCTCGTCCTCGACAACGCCCGCATGTACACCTACCAGGAGAACGTGGCCGAAACCCTCCAGGACTCCATGCTGCCGCAGGTCGCGCCGCGCATGGCGGGCTGCGACGCCGCCACCCGCTACCTGCCGGGCACCCTGCTCGGCCGGGTCGGCGGCGACTGGTTCGACAGCATCAAACTCTCCGGCTCCCGCACCGCCTTCGTCGTCGGCGACGTGATGGGCCACGGCCTCAACTCCGCCGCCATGATGGGCCAGTTGCGCACCGCCGTGCAGACCATGGCCGCCCTCGACCTGCCGCCCGCCCAGCTCATGCGCAACCTCGACGACCTCGCGCAGCGCCTCGGCGAGCACTACCTCGCCACCTGCCTGTACGCGGTCTACGACCCCATCCGCTCCGAACTGCTCATCTCCAACGCGGGCCACATCCCGCCCGTGCTCGTACGGGCCGCCGACGGCCGCAGCGAACTGCTGGAGCTGCCGACCGGCGCGCCCGTCGGCGTCGGCGGGGTGCCCTTCGAGACGGCGAAGGTGCGCGTCGAACCCGGCGACCGGCTCGTCCTGTGCACCGACGGCCTGGTCGAGGTGCGCGGCGCGGACATCGGGGACGGCCTCGCCGCCCTGTGCGAGTCCGCCGCCCACCCGGCGGCCTCCATGGACGACGCCTGCGACACGATCATCCGCGCCCTGAACACGCGCGGCGGACGCAAGGACGACGTGGCGCTGCTGATGGCCCGGCTCAACGGCATCCCCGCCGGCGACGTCGCCGAGTGGGAGCTGGCCACCGACCCGCGCGAGGCCGGCCGCGCCCGTCGGCTGGTGCGCGGGCAACTGCGCGACTGGGGCCTCGACGAGGCCGTGGAGACCGCCGAACTCCTCGTCAGCGAGGTCGTCACCAACGCCCTGCGGTACGCCCACGCCCCGCGCGTCGGCCTCCGGCTGGTCCGCAGCGACGCCCTGCTCTGCGAGGTCACCGACGACGACCAGAGCCTCCCGGCGCTGCTGACCGCGGGCCGCGACGACGAGTTCGGGCGCGGGCTGCACGTGGTGAGCAAGCTCGCGCGGGAGTGGGGCGCGAGCCGGCTGGCGCGGGGCAAGACGGTCTGGTTCGAGCAGTCGCTGGGACGCGGCGGAGGACCGGAGTCCGGGCGGCGCTGACGACGGTACGTACGTAGACCGGTCGTCGGCGTTCGGGCGCTGTCGACGGTTCGTACACCGGTCGTCGGCGGCCGCAGGCCCGGTGGAAGTGGGAACACCAGGTGAAAGAAGGCGCCGGGCCCTTGCCCGGCGCCGTGGCACGGCGGTACTCAAGATCTCGACGGCGGAGCCGTCGGAGCCATCTGAGCCATCGGACCTGGGGAGCGCGGCCATGAGCGTGTCGGACCGGTACAAGAACGCCTGGGAAAGCTATTGGAGCGATGTCTCCGACACCCCCGGCGAGGCGATGTGGGACGCCGATCCCGAGCTGAGCGCAGTGCCGCACCTGGCGCTGCTGGAGCCCTACACGGACCGTTCGCGGCCGGTCGTCGACCTCGGCTGCGGCAACGGCACCCAGACCCGCTATCTCGCCACCCGCTACCCCCGCGCCGTCGGCGTGGACCTCTCGCACGCCGCCGTCGCGCACGCCCGGCGCGCGGACCCCGCCCGTACGGCCGAGTTCGAACAGCTCAACCTCGCGGACGCGGCGGCGGTGCGGGCGCTGCACGAGCGGCTGGGCGACGCCGATGTCTATATGCGCGCGGTGATCCACCAGAGCGATCCCCCGGACCGGGCCCCGGTCGCGGCGGCCGTCGCCACCCTCATCGGCCGGACCGGGCGCGCCTTCGTCGCCGAGCTGACCCACGCCTCCCGGACGGTGATCGGCGAGGTCGCCAAGGCCCCGGGCGGCCCGCCGCCGAAGCTGGAAGCCGTCCTCGCGCACGGCCTGCGCCCGGCCGAGGCCGAGGACCGCGAGGTCGCCGACCTGCTGGAGGGCGCGGGCCTGGAGATCCTCGCCCAGGGCGGCACGACGCTCCCCCAGACGGAGTTCCACCCGGACGGCAGGCGCATCGACCTGCCGGCGGAGTGGTTCGTGGCGCGGGGGAGGGGGTGAGGGGGAGCTTTCGTCGTACGGGCACGGGGGCTGTACGGGCGTACGGCACGTACGGGCGTACGGGCGTATGAGCCCGGCGCTGTGAGCCGGCTGCTGTGAGCCGGCGCGAGCCGATCGCCCCCATGCGCTTCGGCCGGCCTCAATCGTTGTCGGCGATGAAACCGGCTATGGCGGTGGCGACGGCGTCCGGTTGCTCGTCCGGGATGAAGTGGCCCGCGTCCGGCACGACGATCCCGGTGGCGTTGTCGGCCCAGGGCCGGATGGAAGCCGCCATGTCGGGGATGGAGCCGTCGCTGCTGGACACCCCGAGCACCGGCAGCGTCAGGCGGCGCTGGTCAAGGGCCTCGTGGTTCTTCCGCGCCGACGCGGCGGCGTCCCGGTAGTAGGCCAGGGAGGCGCGGATTCCGCCGTCGGCGGCGAAGGCCGCGGCGTAGTGCTCGATCTCGGCGTCGTCGAAGGCGTCGGGGGCGAGGGCCTTGGCCGCGAGGAACCAGCCGACGTACTCGCGTTCACGGCCTGTGAGCAGGGTTTCGGGCAGTTCGGGCACGAGGTGGAAGGCGAAGTGCCACGTCTTCCACGCCGCCTCGGGGTCGGTCGGGACGGCGTCGGGGAGGGTGATGCCGGGGATGCCGGCGTCGAGCAGTACGAGGCCGCGCAGCCGGTTCTCGTACTTCAGGGCGAGGGAGAAGGCGACCCAGGCGCCGATGTCGTGGGCGGCCAGCCAGTACGTCGACACGTCGAGCGCGCGCACCGCGGCGTGGACGTACGCGGCGACCGTGTGCGTGTCGTAGGTGCCGTACGGGCGCTCGGAGTGGCCCTGGCCCGGCAGGTCGACCGCGATGACGCGGAACCGCTCGGCCAGGCCGGGCATCACCTTCCGCCATGCCCACCAGGTCTGCGGAAAACCGGCGAGCAGCACGACGGCCGGCCCGTCCGGCCGGCCGCCCTCGACGGCGTGCAGCCGGACCCCGTCGGCGTCGACCCAGCGGTGGGCGAACCCGGCGAGGTCGTGCAGGGGCAGGCCGCCGACCGGGTTCTCGGGGGCCGGGGGTTCCGGGGCGTTCATGGCTTTCCTCCATCGATGTCGGGCGTGCCTCTGAACCACACGCTAGCCATCTTGGATCGGTCAGTCAAAGATGAAGGTATGCGAGCGCGTGGCCTGTGGCGCCGTACGCCGTACGGGCGCGGGCTGCCGTGGTGTGCGGCGGCCCGCGCCCGGGTGGGTGGCGTCCGTCAGGCGGTGAAGCGCTGGCGCAGTTCGCCGATGCCCTCGATGGTGGTGACGAGCTCGTCGCCGGGGGCGAGCCACCGCTGGGGGGTGCGGCCGAGGCCGACGCCGGCGGGGGTGCCGGTGAAGATGGCGTCGCCGGGCAGCAGCGGCAGGACGGCGGAGAGCCGGGAGACGAGGGCGGGGGCGGAGAAGATGAGGTCGCGGGTGTGGCCCTTCTGGACCTCTTCGCCATTGATGGAGCAGCGCAGTTCGAGATCGTCCCGGTTGTCGAACTCGTCGGTGGTGACGAGCGAGGGGCCCAGGGGCGCGAAGCCCGGGAAGGACTTGCCGAGGCTGAACTGCGGTGCGGGTCCGGCGAGTTGGCTGATCCGCTCGGAGAGGTCCTGACCGGCCGTCAGCCCGGCGACGTAATCCCAGGCGTCGGATTCGGCGACATCGCGGGCCTCGCGGCCGATGACGGCGACCAACTCCACCTCCCAGTCCGTGTGGCCGCCCGGCGGCAGGGCGACCTCGGTGACGGGCCCCGAGATGCTGGTGGCGAACTTGGTGAAGACCGGCGGCAGCCCCTCGGGCGCCTCGAACCCCGACTCGGCGGCGTGGTCCCGGTAGTTGAGGCCGATGGCCAGCACCTGGCGCGGCGCGGGCACCGGGGAGCCCAGCTCCTCGGGCGAGAAGGGGGCGCCGCCGGTGAGGTCGGCCGTCGCGGCCCACTCCCGGAACTCGGCCCAGCGCCCGTACACGGCCTGCGGGTCGGCGGCGAACCGCCCGCCGCTCACCCGCTCCACGTCGACGGCCTTCCCCTCGTGCAGCAGGACGAGGCGACCGGAGAGGTTGGCGATACGCACGGAACGGCTCCTTGGGGGCGGGGCGCGACGGGCGGACCGCCGGCCGGATCGTTAATCATCATGATGATTAGGGCGATACTCGCTCCGCCGGGCCCTGGAGTCAAGGGGCGACGGCGTGGGGGGGGAGGACACCGCAGGTGGCGGCCGAGGGCAGTGTCTAATAGGCGGCGGCTGCCCGATGCCGCGGTGGACACGGTCGCGGGCGGGGCGGATGAGGAACGAGCAGAGGTGAGGTCATAGGTGTACGCGATAGCCGGCGACGGGCAGGGCCCGCTGGTGACGCTGCTCGGCGGCGCGTCGGGCAGCGGAAAGACGCGGCTGGCCTATCCGCTCGCCCAGCGGCTCGGGGCGCCGGTCGTGGAGATCGACGACATCGTCGAGGCCGTACAGGCCATGACCACCCCCGACCAGCAGCCCGTCCTCCACCACTGGACGACCCACCCCGAGGACGCCGACCTGCCCGTCGAGCGCGTCGTCGAACTCCAGCTCGCCATCTGCGCCGCCGTGCGCCCGGCCGTGGAGGCCGTCATCGCCAACCACCTCCGCACCCGCGTCCCCGTCGTCATCGAAGGCGACTACCTCCTGCCCGCCCTCGCCGCCCAGCGCACCTTCGCCGGCGTCGAGGCCCGCCCCGGCGAGGTGCGCGCCGCGTTCGTCCGCGAAAGCGACGTCGACCAGCTCGTACGCAACTACCAGGACCGCGAACCCGAAGACGGCCCCCAACCGCACCGCGCCCGCGTCAGCGCCCACTACGGCGACGCGCTCGCCCTCCGGGCGACGGCCCTCGGCCTCCCGGTCATCGACGCCCGCCCCTGGCCAACGGCCGGCGAGCGCCTGGCGGCCGGCCTCGCCTGACGGGCCCCTCGCCGGGGTGGCCGGGCCCCGCCCGTACGCCTGGCTGGGCCGCGCCCGTACGCCTCGGAGGCGCACGGACGCGGCCGTCTCTCTTCAGCCCTCGTCGGGCTCTTCGACGCCAGGGACGACGAAACCGCGTACGGGCGGTTTGTCGCCTGCCTGTGCGGCCTGTTCCTGGGCCGCGCGCCACGCCTCGGCGAGGGCGGCGTATCGAGGGTCGATCCACTCAGCCATGGGCCTCCAATCGGCCCTCAAACTATGCCAGCGCCGGGCCCGTCACTTCCTGGCTGCACGGTGGCTGTGGCGTCGGCATGGGGCGGATGGTGCATTCCGTGGAATGCTGACAGTTCGCGGCTACGGGCACGAGCGGAGTGCCTGTGGGCGGTCCCCACAGGGCCTCGTCCACGTCGTATCCGCAGGCGCGGATCTTCTCGCGCGTCCGGTCCAGTACGGTCGGGTCGTAGTGCATCGGGTCCCACCCGGGGAAGTGATGCACGAACCCGGCCCCCAGCGACGCGCACAGGTCCGCGTACACCTTCGTGTGCAGGATGAGGCCGTGCCAGCCCTCATCCACGACCCGCGAGGGCGCGAGCCCCGCCCCCGGGAACCGGGTACAGGCGACGACGAACTTCAGCCCCTCGTCCACGATCCGGCCCGCTGTCCCGACTGCCATACCGGGGTTGTTTCCCCTGACGGTCGCGGCGACCGCGGCCCACTGCTCTTTGGTGAGTTGGTCCCTTACCGTGTTCACGTGCGACCTCACTTGGTGTGTCGTACCTGATGAGCCCCCCGGCCGTGTCCGCGTCCAGGCGTGCGGCCGGGGCGGCTCCGCTTCCCGCTCGTTCCTCCTCTCGGGCGTGTCGGGTGCCTGGCGGTTCATCCGGCGGTGTTCGTGCCGGCCGTGCGCGTGGGCGCACGATGTTGCGGCGCACCCGAAGTCGCATGAGCGCGGCGCGTCGTCATCACGGCTGCGCCTGTAGCGGCACGGGGTGGCCCTGGGCGCGGTGGCGCTTCAGGAGTACGCGACAGTCGAGGGCCGCGCTCGGGTCGCGATTCCGCTCCGCCTCGGCGAGCTTCTTGGTCAGGGACTGGCAGTACACACAGGTAGGGGAGTTCTTCGCCGTCATGCCTGGGCCTTTCTGGCCGCCAAGGCTCTGCCTCGGGCCGTACGGGGGAGTTGGGCGGGTCATTTCCGTGCCGACGGCTACGAGATGCACCAGCAGCACGATGGAGGTTCCGGCGGCCCCGACGAACAACGCGGTGAAGATTCGGCCACCGGTCATGTGGTGACACCGCCGCCCGCCGGGCCCGACGGGTCGGTCGTGTCGTGCGACGCCGGCCGCGTCACCATGTTGCCTTTGATCAGCCGCCCGTCGAATTTCTCCGGCGGCTCCAACGTCACGTAATCGCCGAAGTTTCGGCGGTACCGCTTGTGCCCCGTCGCCTGGGCATGCTTGCGCATCCACTCGGCGGCTGCGCTCGGGTCGATAGCCATGGCGGATTCCGCGCCGCATTCGATGTCGTCCCCGGACACGCAAGTGACCGAGAACTCCGTGTGCGTGAACGGGTCCAACTCGACGGTGTGGGGTACGTACCGGAAAATGCGACGGCTCATCAACGCGCCCTGCCTTTCGGCCCCGCTCTGATTCAGGCGAACGGCGGTGTCCGGCTTCCCCCGCCCCGCACGGCACTCCGCACTCCGGCACGGTGGAAACGCGGGCGACCCGAACGGAATGGCCGGCTTGCCGCGCAGCCCGTACGAGTCGCCGAAGATCCCCGAAAGCGTGCCGTTCACCTCACGCTCGACCACCCGACGAGACAGCGCCGCGCGCGTCTCGCGCGCCTCGCCCCTCATGCGCGCCGCCGTCGGCTTCGCGCCGGGCGGCTCCGGGTGCGTGCCTGTATCGCGCGTGCCCCGTCGCATTCGGCCGGCAGCGGCCAATACGAGTTGGCGTCAGCGGGGAATGGGGATCTCGACGCAACGGCGTCTCTGGGCATCGCGAGGGCCTCTCCAACTAGCGTTGTCTGTCACGCTGGCAGGGAGAGGCCCCGATGTCTGTGGCATTTTCACGATGCGTGAGCGCTAAATACCCCGCGTAATCACATGGTCAGGCCGACCACCCCGGCGAGTTCGCGCATCTCGGGCGTAAGCGTGCGGCGGCCACGCACCACGGTGTCGAGAATGTCGCGTGCGTAGCGCTGCTGCGGCAGCCACTGGGGTGCGTCGTGCCGGACGCGCTGCAGCAGCTCAACGGCCGCCGGGTAGTCGCGGGTACGGGCGTGCGCGTCGGCCACATCCAGCAGGTGGCGATTGCGGTTGCTCCACTTGGGCGAGACCCCTCCGAGCGGTACTCGTTCCGCGAGGCGGAGCACCCGGTCCGGCTGGTCGAGGACGGAGGCGATCTCGGCCGTCTTCATCGCGACCGTGGTGGGGCCGAACGAGCGGATCGCGTCGCGGCTGCTCCGCTGCTCCTTGCCCACCGCTACGGCCGCGGCGCGCGCCAGTTTCATCGCGTCGGCCGCCGCCGAGGTCTTGTTGTTCCGCACTGCCGCAGCGGCCACCATCAGCAAGAGGCTCCCCCAGGCGTTCAGCTCCTCGGGCGTGGCTCGGGACATGCGCGGTTCCGTCTCGTCGGCCCAGCGCACCGCCAGTTCGTACGCTTCGCCCAGCCGCCCCTGCCGCAGCTTGAGCCAGCACAGGGTGTCCACACTGGCAGCCGACTCCAAGCGGTCCGACGCGTCCGACATCGCGCGCCCCAGGGCCAGTTCGGCGGCGTCGAACTGGCGGTTGTGGACCATCACCATGCCGACCAGTTGCAGCGCACGCACGCGTACAGCACGTCCCTCCGGGCCGAGCGCGTCGGCGTCGCGGACGAGGGCCGGGGTGAGCTGGGCCAGCGTCGCGTACTCGCCCGCCGTCACGAGCGCTTGCGCGGCGGTCACCGCGTCGCCCACCCCCTCGGCGCTGGGGGCATCGGCCTCGGTCGCGTCGCCCTCGACCGGCGGCGGGGCGGCCAGGGCCGCGCGTACGGCCGTCCATTGAGTCTCGGTCGTCGTGCCCGCCTTCTCCGGCCGGGGATCTCCCGCCAGATGCATCGTGGGGACACGCAGCGCGTGGGCCAGTTTTCGCCACGTTTCGAGGCGGGCGCCGTCCCGCTCTCCTTGCTCAAGTTTCGTGATCACGGATTTCGAGACTCCCGACGCGTGTTGGGGCAGCCACTCGGGCGAGCTGTCGCGGATGGCCAGCAGGCGCTCGACCGCCGCGCCGTAGTCGCGGGTCTTGGCGTAGGCGTCGGCCACGTCGAGGTAGTGGCGGTTGCGGTTGTTGCTGGTCGGCCGCAGGCCCCCGGTGGGCACGCGCTCGGCGAGGCGCAACACGACGTCCGGGCGGTCGACCACGGCGGCGTTCTCGGCGCGCTTCAAGGCGACGGTCACGGGGCCGAAGGTGCGCAGGTGGTCGTTCTCCGGGGCGTACTCCCGCCCGACGGCCACCGCGGCCGACCGCGCGAAGCGCAGGGCGTCCTCGGCCTCGCCCGGCGCGTTGTCGCGTACCGCTGCCGCCGATACGCGCAGCAGCAGCCACCCCCACGTGCTGAGTTCGGCGGGCGTCGCGCGGGAGATCCGGGGTTCGGTCTCGTCGGCCCAGTGTGTCGCCAACTCGCGGGCCTCGCCCAGCCTTCCCTGCCGCAGCCGCAGCCAGCACAGCGTGTTGACGGTGGCCGCCGCCTGGAGGCGGTCCCCGGCGTCGTCCAGGGCGCGGGTCAGGGCCGTCTCCGCCGCCGCGAACTGGCGCGTCTGCGTCAGCAGCCACCCGACGAGTTGCAGAGTCCGTACGCGCACGGCCCGGCCCTCCGGGCCGAGTGCGTCGGCGTCGCGTACCAGCGCCGGGGCGACCACCGCCAGCGCGGCGAACGCGTCGCTCTGGAACAGCGGCTGGGCCGCCGCCAACGCGTCCGTCACGCCGCCGACGGTGGGCAGGTCCTCCTCCTCCTCGGAGGAGACCGGCGGGGCCGCGACGGCGGCGCGTACGGCCGCCCAGCGATCCTCCGTGTCCGGGTCCGCCCCGTCGCCGTCCTGGTGGCCCGCCAGGTACATCGTCGGGACGCGCAGCGCGTGGGCCAGTTTTCGCCACGTTTCGAGGCGGGCGCCGTCCCGCTCTCCTTGCTCAAGTTTCGTGATCACGGATTTCGAGACTCCCGACGCGGCTGAGCGGCGATCAATTCGTGTAGGGGCCATTACTGTTGGGCGGGAACTTCTCGTAGTCGGCCGATGGGCGGAGGGCGTCTCCATGATGGCAGCGAGCGGCGATTCCGGCAGCGCGGCGGGGGCGGGTCCGGGGGACCCGGAGCGGTTGGACCGGCGCGTGGGGCTGGCCTGCGGGCTGCTCATCCTCGGGGCGTTTCTGGCGCTGCTGGACACGACGATCGTCAGCGTCGGCATGGACAGGATCGGGGAGCACCTGCACTCGCCGCTGTCGACGATCCAGTGGATCGGCGCCGGGTACATGCTGGCGATGGCCGTGGCCATTCCCCTTTCGGGGTGGGCGGTCGACAGGTTCGGCGGGCGGCGGATGTGGATGGGGACGCTCGCGCTGTTCCTCGTCGCGTCCGGGCTGTCCGGTCTCGCCTGGTCCGCGCCGAGCCTCATCGTCTTCCGCATCGTGCAGGGCTTCGCGGGCGGGCTCATCGAACCCGTCGCGCAGACGATGATCGCCCGGACCGCCGGGCCGCGACGCGTCGGCCGGGTGATGAGCCTGGTGCAGATCCCGATGATGCTGGCCCCCGTGTTCGGGCCGGTGATCGGCGGTTCCGTCATGGAACTGGCGGGCTGGCGCTGGCTGTTCTTCCTCAACCTGCCGATCGGGGCCGCCGCCCTGCTGCTGGCCCGGCGCGTCCTGCCCAAGGACCGGCCCGCCGCCCGGCCCGCCGACGGCGGTTTCGACTCGCTCGGCTTCGCCCTGCTCTCCCCGGGGCTCGGGCTCCTCGTCTACGGGCTCTCCCAGGCCGGTACGGGCGCGCGGCCCGGTTCCGCGACCGTCCTCGTACCCGTCGTCCTCGGTGCCCTCCTGCTCCTCGGGTACGCGGCGCACGCCCTGCGCACCAAGGGCGCGCCCCTCATCGACCTGCGGCTCTTCGCCAACGGCAAGTTCGCCCGGTGCACGGTCATGCTGTTCATGCTCGGCTTCACCGTCAACAGCGGGCTGTTCATGATCCCCCTGTACGACCAGATCGTCCGCGGCGAGGGGCCCGTGCACGCCGGGCTCATGGTCGCCCCCCAAGGGCTGGGCGCCGCCCTCGTCCTGCCGTTCGTCAGCCGCCTCACCGAACGCTTCGGCGCCCGCGGCGTCGTCCCCTTCGGCATGGCCCTGGCCTGCGTCGGCACCTTCGCCTACACCCAGATCGACGCCGGCACCGGCCCCGGATGGCTGGCCTTCTGGCTGTTCGTACGCGGCGTCGGCACCGGCGCCACCTTCGGGCCCGCCCTCGGCGCCGCCTACCAGGCCATCGGCGACGCGGTGGCGGCGCGGGCCACCAGCGCGCTGTACGTACTGCTGCAACTCGGCGGCGCCGTCGGCACCGGCGGGCTCGCCCTGCTCTTCCAGAACCGCATCGCCGCCGCGATCCCCGGCGCCAGTGGGACGCCCAGCGCCGCCGACGATCCCAGTCTCGCCGCGCCCCTCGCCCACGCCTTCGGCGAGGCGTTCTGGGCGGGCGTGGTGGTCTGCGCCGCCGCCGTCGTCGTCGGGCTCTTCCTGCCGGGGCGCTACCGCGGCGGGGAGGGCGACGCCGGGCCGCGGGACGCCGGCCAGGACTCCCTGCCGGAGCCGGGCCCGGCGGCGGATGTGCCCGCCCCGCCGCCCTCGCACTGAGCACCGGCTACTGCGGCGGGGGCGCGGGAGCCCCGGCCTCAGCCCCGGCCCCCTACACCCCCACGCTCCTCAAGCCGACGGCGCGAAGCGGTCCCACGCCCGGTGCCTGCCGAGGAAGCCCGTCACGGTCCGCAGCACCTCGGACGGGTCCGTGCCGACCGCCACCCCGGCGGCGTCCGAGGAGAGGCCGGCCGCGTCCAGGGCGCGGCCCCCTTCGGACCAGGCACCGAGTGCCTTCCCGTGCCGGTACGCCTCCGTGACCAGCAGCAGCACGCGCGGGTCCACGGCGGCGGCCGACGGCCCGCCGTCGCCGGCCTTGGCGTCGCGGGCGCCCTGGGCGTCCGCGGCCGGGGCCGGCGCGCCGGCCAGCAGGATCGCGTCGAACTCGATGGAACGGGCGGTGGCGAAGGTGCGCTGCACGCTCACCGCGTCCCCGTCGCCGCCATCGCCCAGCGTGCCGCCGGACGCCGCGATCACCAGTGGGACCATCCCGGAGTCGAGGATCGTACGGCGCACCGTGCGTACCGCGTCCAGCGCGTCGGCGGCCCCGTCCGTGACGATACCGATGATCCGCCCGTCGACCGGCCACTCGCGGCCGATCTGGGACAGGGCGGGGCTCGGCTCGACCGTCGCCAGCGGCACGCTCGGCTCCGGCGCCGGCAGCCCCAGGCCGGTCGCGACCTGCGCGCACAGCTCCGGGTCGATGTTGGCGAGCGACCGCAGGCCCCGCTCCTTGACCGCGGTCTCCCAGCATTTGCCCAGCTCGAAGGTGTAGGCGGCGATGATGTGCGCCTGCTCGGTGGGGGTCATACTGAGCCAGAACTGCCGGGCCTGACTGAAGTGGTCGTCGAAGGACGCCGCCGCGTCGCGCACCTTGCGGGCCGCGGGCACCTCGACCGGCACCTCGATGTAGGCGCCGGTCTCGGCGCCGGCCAGGAAGGGGCAGCCGCCGTCGAGGGAATTGGGCCGGTACGGGGCCACGCCGCGGTGCACCGCGGTCTGGTGCATGCCGTCGCGCAGCATGTCGTTGACGGGCGCGTGCGTCCGGTTGATCGGCAACTGCGTGAAGTTCGGGCCGCCCAGCCGGGTGATCTGCGTGTCGACGTACGAGAAGAGCCGCCCCTGCATCAGCGCGTCGTTCGTGACGTCGATGCCGGGCACCAGGTGGCCGACGTGGAAGGCGACCTGCTCCGTCTCGGCGAAGAAGTTCGAGGGGTTGGCGTTGAGGGTCATCAGGCCGATCGGCCGGACGGGCGCCAACTCCTCGGGCACGATCTTCGTGGGGTCCAGCAGGTCGATGCCCTCGAACATCTCGTCCGGCGTGTCCGGGAAGGTCTGCACGCCCAGCTCCCACTGCGGGAACGCCCCGGCCTCGATCGCGTCGGCGAGGTCGCGCCGGTGGAAGTCGGGGTCCACACCCCCGGTGATCTGCGCTTCCTCCCACATCTGCGAGTGCACGCCGAGCTTGGGCTTCCAGTGGAACTTCACCAGCGTGGTCTCGCCCTCGCCGTTCACGAGGCGGAAGGTGTGGACGCCGAAGCCCTCCATCATCCGGTACGAGCGCGGGATGCCGCGGTCCGACATGTTCCAGAGGGTGTGGTGGGTGGCCTCCGTGTGCAGGGTGACGAAGTCCCAGAACGTGTCATGGGCGCTCTGCGCCTGCGGGATCTCGCGGTCCGGGTGCGGCTTGCCCGCGTGGATGATGTCGGGGAACTTGATGGCGTCCTGGATGAAGAACACCGGGATGTTGTTGCCGACCAGGTCGAAGACGCCCTCGTCGGTGTAGAACTTCGTGGCGAAGCCGCGCGTGTCCCGGACCGTGTCGGCGGAGCCGCGCGAGCCCAGGACCGTCGAGAAGCGGACGAACACCGGCGTCTCGGCCCCTTCCGCCAGGAACGCCGCCTTGGTGATCCCCGACGCGGAGCCGTAGGCCTGGAACACGCCGTGCGCGGCGGCCCCGCGCGCGTGCACCACCCGCTCCGGAATCCGCTCGTGGTCGAAATGGGTGATCTTCTCCCGCAGGTGGTGGTCCTGGAGCAGCACCGGGCCGCGGGGGCCCGCCTTCAGCGAGTGGTCGGTCTCGTACAGGCGTGTGCCATTGGCGGTGGTGAGATACGCGTCGGCCTGCGCGATCCGGCTCTGCCGCGCCCCGGTGGCCTGCCCGGTCGGGCTGTACGTGTCCGGGCCCTGCTGGTCGTGCTTGGGCGGCAGCGGTTCACGGGGCTCCGTCGGCTCCTCGACCGGCGGCGCCTCGGGGCCCGGCGCGCCGGGGATCTCGTTGCCGGGGCGCAGGGCTTCCCGGGCCTTGTCCACGACCCGTTCGGCGGCGGCCGACAGCGGATTCTTCTTCTCGCTCATTGAGTCTCGACCTCTCGACGGGGCATTGCCGCGCGTGGGGGAGAGCAGCACGCGGGTACCGGCGATCTTGCGGAGCGACGGGTACCCCACCTCGCGGAAGACGACACACCCACTGAGCCATCCGGAGCCACGCGTCCCTCGGAGAGGCCGCGACTACCTGCGGAGAGGGGGAGCGGGGCGGCACGGGGCCCCGGCCTCAGCGTTCTCCGCGCAAATGGCTCACATCGTTGTGGCACAGCAGGGTCCACCCCGGCGAACCACCCGGCGGCGGCCACGGCAGGGGGCGGCGGGCCCAGTGGGTCAGGCAGGCCGGCCCCGAGGTGAACGACGTGTGGGCGCGTACCTCGGCCGGCAGGTCGAGCAGGAGCTGGCTGACCGCGGTGATCGTCTCGCCGTGCCCCACGATCAGCACCCGCCGCCCCGCGTGCCGCTCCACGAGCCGGTCGACCGCGGCCCGCACCCGGGCCAGGTACGCGCCCCAGCTCTCGCCGCCCGGCGCCAGCGGCCGGCCGGGATGGAGGACGGGCGTGCCGCCGAAGGCGGCGACCACCTCCCGCCAGGGGCGGCCGTCGCCCGTGCCGCAGTCCGCCTCGCGCAGGCCGGGCTCGACGACGGCGGGCAGGCCCAGGGCGGCGGAGACGATACGGGCGCTCTCCCGGGTCCGGGGCAGCGGCGAGGTGTAGAGGGCGTCCACGGGATGTCGGGCGTGGTCAGCGCGCAGCCTCCGCGCCAGCCGCCGCACCTGCTCGCGGCCCCTCTCGGTGAGGCCCCCGCAGCCCGCGGGGCCGCCGACCGTGCCCGTACGGCTGCTCACCGACTCGCCGTGGCGCACCAGCAGCAGCTCGGTGCCGGCGTGCGTCAACGGCCGCTCCCCGCGACGGGGACCTCGGGCACCGACCGGAGCGCCGCCGCCAGGCCCGGCCCGCGCCGCTCGCCCTTCGTGAACGTCGCGGGCAGCGAGGCGAACCCGTTGACCTGTCCCACCGACGGGTAGTCGACGGCCTCGGCCCCGATCACCTCGTAGTCCGGCAGCCGCTCCAGGACGGCGCCGAGCATGGTCTGGAACATCAGCCGGGCGAAGTGCGCGCCCAGGCAGCGGTGGATGCCCGCCCCGAACGCGAGGTGCCGGGCCGCCGCCCGGTCGATCCGCAGCAGTTCGGGGGAGTCCACGGCCGCGGGGTCGTGGTTGGCGGCGGCCCAGGAGATCAGCACCCGGTCGCCGGCCCGCAGCGGGCAGCCGTTCAGCTCGGTGTCGCGGGTCACCGTGCGGGCGTTGAAGTGGATGGGGGAGAAGTAGCGCAGGAATTCATCGGTCGCGCTGTCCAGGAGCGCCGGGTCGCCGGCGACCCGGCGGCGCTCGTCCGGGTGCCGGGCGAGCCAGTCCAGGGCGCGGCCGAGCAGCGCGGTGGTGCTGTCCGCGCCGCCGAAGAACAGCAACTGGCAGACGCTGACGGCCTCTTCGTCGGTGAGCCCCGCTTCCTCGGCCGTCAGATAGCTGATCAGATCGGCGCGCGGCGCGCGCCGCCGGTCCGCCACCACGTCCCGGAGCAGGTCGAGGACCTCCTCCAGCAGCCGCCCGGCCTCGGTGTGCTCCGGGCTGCCCGGCGTGCTGGAGACCAGCGTGTGGAAGGGGTGCGTCAGCTCCCGCCAGTCCTCGGCGGGCAGCCCGAGCCAGGCGACGACGAAGCAGGCGGGCAGCGGGAACCCGAGGTCGCCGACCAGGTCGATCCGCCCGGACTCGATCCGCTCGTCGATCAGCGCGGCGGCGAGGCCGGTCAGCCACGGCCGCCACGCCTCGCTCGCGGTGTGCGAGAACCGCGGGCTCAGCAGCCGCCGGTAGCGGAAGAACTCGGGCGGGTCCACCTCCTGCGGAATGCTGCGGGTCCCGGACGAGAAGGGCACGCCGACGCCCCGGAACCCGCCGCGCTCGCCCGTCGGGTCGTGGTCGGAGGAGTACGTGGCGTCGTCGCCGGCCACGGCGGTGACGGCGGCCTCGCTGGAGACCACCCAGAACCCGCCGTGCCGCTCGGAGCGGGCCACGGGGCAGCGCTCCCGCAACTCGCGGTAGATCTCCGGCCACCGCTGCCCGTACTCGGCCGAACCGAAGTCGAAGTCGGTCCCGTATCCCGGCTGCTGGCTTCCGCGCACTCTTCCCACCTCGGTTCGGCCTGTGGCGTGTCCGCCCGGATCAGTACGCGGATCAGTAGCGGTAGTGCTCCGGCTTGTACGGGCCGCGGACCGGCACCCCGATGTACTCGGCCTGATCGTCCGTCAGCTCCGTCAACTCGCCGCCCAGCGCCCGTACGTGAATGCGCGCCACCTTCTCGTCCAGCTCCTTCGGCAGCCGGTAGACCTGGCGCTCGTACCGCTCGCGCGCCGAGTACAGCTCCACCTGCGCGATGACCTGGTTGGCGAACGAGCAGGACATCACGAACGACGGGTGCCCGGTGGCGTTGCCCAGGTTCACCAGCCGGCCCTCCGCCAGCACGATGATCGAGTGCCCGTCGGCGAACACCCACTCATCCACCTGCGGCTTGACGTTGGCGCGCCGGATGCCGGGGAGCCGCGCCAGGCCCGCCATGTCCAGCTCGTTGTCGAAGTGGCCGATGTTGGCGAGGATCGTCTGGTGCTTCATCCGCGACATGTGCTCGACGCGCACCACGTCCTTGTTGCCGGTCGTGGTGATGACGATGTCCGCGCGCCCCACCACGCTGTCCAGCGTCGCCACCTCGTACCCGTCCATCTGCGCCTGGAGCGCGCAGATCGGGTCGATCTCCGTGACGATCACCCGCGCGCCCTGGCCGCGCAGCGACTCGGCCGCGCCCTTGCCCACGTCGCCGTAGCCGCAGACGACCGCGACCTTCCCGCCGATCAGCACGTCCGTACCGCGGTTGATGCCGTCGACGAGCGAGTGGCGGATGCCGTAGCGGTTGTCGAACTTCGACTTCGTCACCGAGTCGTTCACGTTGATCGCCGGGAACAGCAGCTCGCCCGTGTTCGCCAGGTGGTAGAGCCGGTGCACGCCGGTCGTCGTCTCCTCGCTCACCCCGAGGATCTCGCTCGCCACGCCGCTCCAGTTGGCGCCCTCGGCCGACAGCGACGCGCGGAGCTGCCCGAGGAAGGCCGCCCACTCCTCGGAGTCGCCCGCGACGGGGTCGGGCACCCGCCCCGCCTTCTCGAACTCCACCGCCTTGTGCACCAGCAGCGTCGCGTCGCCGCCGTCGTCCACGATCGCGGTGGGCCCCTGGCCGCCGGGCCACAGCAGCATCCGCTCGGTGCACCACCAGTACTCCGGCAGACTCTCGCCCTTCCACGCGAACACCGGCACGCCGCGCGGCGCCTCCGGCGTCCCGTCCGGGCCCACCACCGCGGCCGCCGCCGCGTGGTCCTGGGTGGAGAAGATGTTGCAGGACGCCCAGCGCACCTCGGCGCCCAGCGCCACCAGCGTCTCGATGAGCACGGCCGTCTGGACCGTCATGTGCAGGGAGCCGGATATCCGCGCGCCCTGGAGCGGGCGGGTCTCGGCGTACTCCCGGCGCAGCTCCATCAGGCCCGGCATCTCGTGCTCGGCCAGCCGGATCTCGTGCCGGCCGAACTCGGCCAGCGACAGATCGGCGACGGCGAAGTCCAGGCCGTTGAGGTGGTGCAACCGCTCGGCGGTCATCGGTTCGCTTCCTCTCGCGATGAATCAGCAGTAATCGATGGGAAATTGACGGCGACTCATAAAGCTTCGCGGATGGTCATCCGCCGGGTGGCGGCGGCTGCGGCTCCGGCCAGTCCAGGCTCTCGAACCACACCCCCGCGCGGTAGTTGGCGACGGCGGTACGGACGTACGGCACTACATCGGCGGGCAGCGCGCGCACCGGGCTCCACAGCAGCTCCGAACACTTGGCGGGCTCGGCGTTGACCGGCGTGCCCGCCCAGTTCCGGCACGCCGTGAAGAAGTCGACCCGGCTGCCGTCCGCCCGCCGGTGCACGACCGACACGACGTCCACGGCCTCCGGCGGCACCACCACCCCCACCTCCTCACGGGCCTCCCTGACAGCGCCCCCGCGCACACTCTCGTCGTCCTCCAGATGCCCGCCGACCAGGCTCAGCCAGCCGTCCCGGTAGCCGGTGCCGCGCCGCCGGGACAGCAGCACGTCGCCGCCGCGCAGCAGCAGAATCCAGACGGCGGCGATCAACGGGCATCAGCACCTGTACGGGCCTCCGCGCCCTCACCCGCCGAGCGAGGCATGATCCACCTCGGCCTCCGCCGCCGCCCCCGCGGCGGGCCCGGCCGCGAGACGCGACACGACGCCGGCCGGCCCGCCCGGCAGCAGGGACGGGTCCTTCGCGGCGAGCCACGGGCCGAGCACCAGCAGGTCGAGTTCGCTGTTGAGGAAGGTGCGGACGGCGTCGGCGGGGGAGTTCACGATGGGCTCGCCCGCCAGGTTGAAGGAGGTGTTGAGCACCACCGGCACGCCCGTCAGCTCCTCGAAGCGGCGGATCAGCGACCAGTAGCGGGGGCTGTGCTCGCGGTCCACCGTCTGCGGGCGCGCCGTGCCGTCGACGTGCACGATGGCCGGGACGCGGGAGCGCACCTCGGGCCGTACGAGCGCGGAGACGTTCATGAACGGGGAGCGGTGCGGGGCGTCGAAGTACGTGTCGAACCGCTCGGCGAGGACGCTCGGCGCGAGCGGCCGCCAGATCTCACGCCCCTTGATCCGGTTGAGCCGGGAGACGATCTCGCGGCTGCGCGGGTCGGCGAGCACGCTGCGCGCGCCGAGCGCCCGGGGCCCGATCTCCGCGCGCCCCGAGCACCAGCCGACGATCCGGCCCTCCGTCATGGCGGTCGCCACATGGCCGATCAGCTCGGCCTCCGGGACCCGCACGACGTGCAGCCCGTCCGCCCGCAGCGCCTCGGCGATCTGCGCGTCATCGGGGCCCGGCCCCCAGTAGGCGTGGTCGATGCGGGTGGGCGTGAACGCCCCGCCCGTCGTCCGGGCGTGCTCGTGCGCGACCTGGAGCGCGGCCCCGAGGCTGACGCCCGGGTCGTGGGCGACGGGCAGGAAGTAGTACTCGTCGAAGAGGCCGCTGGCGGCGATCCGCGAGTTGGCCGAGCAGTTCTGCGCGACACCGCCGGCCACCACCAGCCGCCCGCTGTTCGTCGCGTCGCGGGCGTGCCGGGCGAGGTCGAGCAGCGCCTTCTCCAGTGCGGCCTGCGCGGAGGCCGCGAAGTTGGCGTACACCATCTGCTCCGCGCGCTGCCCGTCGAGGTACGGGAACGTGGTCCGCCGCCACCAGGACAGCAGCGCCTCGCGCATCTCGGTGCGGGTGTTCGCGGTGTGCTCGACCCGCAGATCGGGCGCCATCGCGGGGCCGCCGCCCTCGGTGACCAACGGCATCGGGTCCTGCGCCCGGCCGTACGCGGCCAGCCCCATCAGCTTGCCCTCGCCGCGGGAGTTCGCGGTCTCCAGCCCCGCGTACTGGGTCGCGGCCCGGTAGAAGTGCCCGAGGGAGGCGTTGACGGGGTAGCTCGCGAGCGTCCGGATGCCGTCGCCGTCGCCGTACGCGATCGAGCTGGACTCCCGCTCGCCCTGACCGTCCACCACCACGATGGCCGCCTCGTCGAAGCCGCTGGACCACAGGGCGCTGGCCGCGTGCGACAGGTGGTGGGCCACCGGGATCGCCTTCGGCCGCAGCGGGCGGTCGAACTCGGCGGGCAGGGCGTTGTCCAGCTCCAGATAGGGCGCGGCGGGCAGCGCCGGCTCGAAGCGCTCGATGTCCCAGCCCGTGGCGATGGCCGCGACATCGGAGGCGCGGGCGCCGGCCTGCCGCAGACAGGACCGTACGGCCTCGATCGGCATCTCCAGCCGGGCCCGCTTGCGGCGGCTGAACCGCTCCTGCTCGGCCATGGCCAGCAGCCTGCCGTCCTCCAGCAGCGCGGCGGACGGGTCGTGGAAGCCGAAGTTGATTCCCAGGACGAGCATCAGCGAGCACCCCGCGCCATGGGCTCGATGAGGTCCCGCAACGGTTGGCCTGCCTCCAGGCGGACGATGTTGGCGCAGGCGGAGCGGAAGTACATCTCGGCTACCTCCCGGGTGCGACCGGCGATATGGGGTGTCAGGAGCAGGTTCGGGGCCCCGTCGAGCGGGGAGGCGGGGGCCAGGGGCTCGGCGGCGAACACGTCGAGGGCGGCCCCGGCGAGGCGGCCGGAGCGCAGGGCCGTGGCCAGGGCGGCCTCGTTGACGAGGCCGCCGCGCGAGGTGTTGACGAAGTAGCGGCCAGGCCGCATGAGCGCGAACTCCCGCGCGCCGAAACGGTAGTCGGCGGCGTCGGCCCGTACGTGCAGGCTCACCACGTCCGCGGCGGGCAGCAACTCCTCCAACGGGCGGTATTCGGCCCCGATTCGGCGCTCGTGGTCCGGGTCGAGGCGGGTGCGGGAGAAGTAGCCGACCTCGGCGCCGAAGGCCGCCAGCAGCCGGGCCGCCGCCGTGCCGACCCGGCCCATGCCCACCAGCGCCACCGATGCCCCGGCCAACTGACGGGTCGCCGCGTCGAACCGGTTGGAGGACCGCCACTCGCCGGAGCGTACGAACGCGTCGGCGTCGGGCAGCCGACGCAGCAGCGCCAGCGCCGCCATGACAGTGTGTTCGGCGGTGGCCGCCGCGGCGAACCCGGACTTGTTGTGCGCCACGGGCACACCGTGCGCCGCCGCCGCGGCCAGCTCACCGGAGATGTCGTACTGCCCGCGACCCAGCCGCTGCACCAGCCGGACCCGGTGCAGCAGCGCGAAGTCCGCCTCGGTCAGCGGCTCCTGATCCACCATGATGACGTCGCACCGGCCGAACTTGGCCTTCCGGTCCGTTTCGTCGTCCGCCCGCGAGTACTCCAAGTGGAAGCGGGGGGCGGCGAGTTCGGCGGCGAGGACGCGTTGGCCGAGCGCGCTGATGGCACCGCGGACGAGGACGTTCACGAAGCCTCCCGGTCCGAGGTCGAGATCGATGCCGCCGAGGGTGAGGCCGAGGCTGAAGCCGCTTCCGTACTCGGGTCCGGCTTCGAGGCGGCCCGGTCCGGGGCGGGCGGCCAGTCGTAACCCAGCGCGGCGAGCTTGCGCCGGGCCACCTCCGCCTCGACCTCGGCGGGCACCGGCAGCAGCCGCGCCGGCAGCGGGTCGCGTTCGGGTGCCGACGCCGCCGCCGACGCCGATGCCGACGCCGGGCCCGGGCGCTCCGCGAGGTGCGTCAGGCACAGGGCGTGCAGCGCCAGGGAGATGTCCATCATCTCCGGCGGGTTGATCCCCGCGTAGACGTGGTTGCCGCCCGGCCCCTCCAGGAGGGTGAGCCGCTTGCCGTCCAGGACGTACTCGACCCGGCCGGGCGCGGTCGTACGGGCGGTGGCGGCGGTGGCGAGCGCGGCCCGGTCGATCTCCTCGGGGGAGTGGCCGATCCCGCCGACGACCGCGCCGTCCTTGAGGGCGCGCAGCCGCTCCAGGGGGAGTACCCCGCGCGCGTCGGTGACGGTGATGACGACATCGGCGGCGGGCAGCGCGCTGTCCAGCGGCACCAGCCGGTGGCCCGCGTAGACGGCCCGCAGCGCGGCCACCGGGGAGACCTCGGCGACCTCGACGCGGCAGTGGCAGCCCCGCGCGTAGTCGGCGACCGCGCGTCCGGTGACGCCGTAGCCCACCACCAGCACGCTCTTGCCCGCGAGTTGGACTCCCGCGTCGAGCACGCCGAGGAGCGCGGCCTGGCCCGTGCCGTGCGCCGTCTCGACCGCGGACTTGAGGGCGGCGGAGGCGACGGAGAACAGCGGGAACGGCAGCGCGCCGCCCGCCGCCGTCACCTTCTTCACCGCGTTCTGGGAGTGCGCCGTCCCGCCGAGCACCGCCGGCGCGCCGTCCGTCCGGCTCCACAGCAGGGCGAGTTCGCCGTTGTCGACGACCAGGTCCGGGCCGAAGTCCAGCACCTCGCGGACGCCGGAGTCCGACTCCTGCAAGGGGGTGTCCAGCACCCGCGCGCCGAGCGCGGCCATCTCGCGGCCCGCCGCGGGGTCGAAGGTGGTGGACTTGGACGACACCACGACGACGTGGGCGCCGCCCGCGCGGAGGACCCGCACGAGCCGCGCCGCCTCGCCGGTGACGTTGAGGGCGGCGGCCACCCTGCGGCCCGCGAGCGGGCGCCGCCGCTCGAAGTCCCGTGCCAGGGAGGCCAGTACGGGCATGGGTGCGGTGTCCGTCATCCGACGTATCCCAACGCCCTGAGCTTGGCGCGGGCCACGTCCTCGGTCAGCTCCTCGGGGGCCACCGACAGCCCCGGCGGCAGCGTGCCGCGCCGCTCCCACAGCCGTACGGCGCACAGGGCGTGCAGCGACAGTGAGAGGTCCATCATCTCGCTGGAATTGCCGCCCCCGCAGACGTGGTTGAACTGCACGCCGCCGCCCAGCAAGTACACGGACTTGTCGGGTAGTTGGTACTCGTCGAGGCCGGTGGAGACCGACAGGACCCTCTTCGCCGCGGCGGCCAGCGCGGGCACGTCGATGGCGTCCGGGTAGTGCCCGATGTTGCCGAGCACCACCCCGTCGCGCAGCAGGTCCAGGTCGTGGCCGCCGATGACGCCGTGCGTGCCGGTGGCCACGATGACGATGTCGGCGTTGCTCAGCGCGTTGGTCAGCGAGTCGATGCCGTGCCCGGCGGCGGCCGCCCGCAGGCAGGCGACGGCCGAGGTGTCCACCACCGTCACCCGGGCCCGGAGCGACGAGATGTAGGAGGCGATGCCACGCCCCGCCGTCCCGTACCCGATGACCGCCACGTTCTTGCCGCTGAGCTGCGCGCCGGTGGCCCCGATGACCGCGGCGGCGGTGGACTGCCCGGTGCCCATGGGCGTCTCGATCGTGTTCTTGAGCGGATTGTCCACCAGCGACAGGACGGGCACCGCGAGCGGTGTGCCCGCGGCGGCCAGCGCCTCGACGGTCTGGGTGCCGCTGCGCGAGTGCACGGTGGCGCCCACCAACTCGGCCGCCGACTCCGGGCGTTCGGCGCAGGCCACGAGGAGCGCGGAGTTGTCGATCAGCAACTGCGGCCGGAAGTCCGCGAGTTGACCGGCGAGACGGTCCGGGCCGGCCGCCGGGTCCGGGGCGAGGACCCGGATCGTACGGTGCCGCTCCAGCTCGGCCACCGCGCCCGCGTCCACGGTCCGGGGGTTCGACGGGTGCAGCAGTATGTGCGCCCCGGCGTCCTTCAGGGCGACCAGCAGATGGGCGCTCTCGGGGCTGATGTGCAGGGCCGCGGCGATCCGGACGTCGCGCAGCGGCTTCTCGGGCCGGAACCTCCGGCGCAGCCCGGCCATCACCGGCATCTGCCGCCAGGCCAGCTTGATCCGCGCGCGCTCGGCGGCCTGGGTCCGTACCGCGGGGGCCGGACGGCCGGCCACCGCCTCCTCGGGTGGGGCTACGGCCATGTCTGTGCTCTCTCCTCTTCCCGGGCGCCGGGGCGCACCCCGGCGCCCGAAGGCAGGTCCGGTCCGCTCGGCGTCACGCCTGGGACTTCCACAGCCGGCACATCGAGACCAGCCCCTCGGGGTTCTGCGGCTTGCCGTTCTTGGCCAGCACCTCCTCGGCGGGGCAGCCGCTCAGCCAGGGCTCGTCCTTGGCCTGGAAGGTGGCCTGCGTGAACAGCTCGAACTCGTTGTGCTGGCGGTTCAGCCGCAGCCCGCGGTCGGTCATCGTGGCGAAGTGCATCGGCTCGTCGAACAGCACCGAGCAGACGTAGCAGCGGCCGTCCGGGAAGATGGACAGCCGGTCGAGGGAGCAGCCGACGCAGCCCCGGTACCCCTCGTCGATGTACCGCTCCAGCTTCTGCGGGCCCGCGTAGGTCGGCGGGTACCAGATCGACGTCCGGTAGTTGTCCTTGATCGACTCCAGGTACTCGTAGAAGTCGATCCAGCGCTGCGGGGAGAGCGACCACTCGTCGGCGTTGGCGATCCCGCGCCCCTCCTCGGAGAAGACGTGGAAGTTGACCATCTTGACGCCGAGTTCGTCGGCGAGCGAGAGGAGCGGCGCCGCGTCGTCGATGTTGAGCTGGGAGATCGTGCAGATCAGCCGCACGTCGTAGCCCGCGGCGATGGTCTCGCGGATGCACGGGACCGTCTTGTCGAACATGCCCTCGCCGCGGATCGCGTCATGGGTGGCGGGGCTCGCGCCGTCCAGGCTGAACGAGATGTAGTGCAGCTTCGCCGGGTCGATCTTGTCGATGGTGCGCTCCAGCAGACCATTGGAGTTGATCATGATCTGCTTGTAGCCCAGCTCCTCGGCGTAGTCGACCATGCGGGGCAGGTCGGGGTGGAGCGTGGGCTCGCCGCCGAGGAAGGTGATGTACTCGCCGCCCAGGGTGCGGCAGTAGTCCATGATGTTGCTCGCGCGCTCGAACGTCAGCGACAGTCCGCGCTCCAGCCGGTCGCCCATGTAGCAGTGCCCGCAGCGCAGTTGGCACTTCTCGGTGACGTACAGATAGATGTTGTGGAACCGCTTGTAGTGGACGCGCGAGCGGTCGCGGGAGCTGGTCACGCTCTCCACGGGAACAAAGGTAGCCATTGTGCACTCCCCGTTCGGAAGGGTTTCCGGGCAGGTGCGGCGCGGCGGCGACGGGGCGCGGGGCCCGGCCGGCGGCGCGTGGACGTTGGCACATGCGTGGTGCTCCGCGCGGCGGACGTCAGCGGATCGATCGTCGGCCGGGAAGCGGATTCTCGACCGGATCTGGCGCTCGACACGGCAATCGGGCCGGTGTTCACCGCCGCACGCCATTGAACGTAAGGCGGGTGATCCAGGGGACGTGAGTGTTATTCCAGCCGCGCCCCGAGGCGCCCGGGGGCCCCGGGACGCGTGTAATCGTCACCGAAGCGGCGCGCGGAGGGGTGTTCCCCGGCGCGTGTCAGGGGTGCGCGCCGGGCGCGCCCCTGACGTCGTGAGCAGCGGGAGCGCCGACCGGGCGGGCCCGGAAACGCCGCCGCGACCGGGGGAGCGGGGCCCCGGCCGCGGCGGTGTCCGAAAGGTGACGCTGGGCGTAGGTTAGGTAACGCTTAGTTCTTGCCGTTCAGCGCCGTTCAGCGCCGTTCAGTGTCGTTCAGTGTCTTTCAGTGCCGTCCAGCGCCGGTCGTACGGGCGTCGGTTCGCTTACGGGCATCGACGCCCGTACGGTCACCGGCTCGTGTACGGGCGCGGGCACCCGCTCGCGTACGGCCGTCAGTTGACGCACGGTACGCCGCCCGCCTTCACCGCCGGCCCCGACGTGTCGTCGTCATCGTCCGACGAGGACTTCCCCGAGCCGCTGCTCGACGTGTCGCCGCTCGACCCGCCCCCGCTCGACGTGTCGCCGCCCGACTTGGCGGGCGACTCGGCCGGGAGCTTGTAGTCCTTGCCGAGGGTGATGACGACGTGGCCCGCCGGCACGGACGCGCTCGCCACGGGCGCCGCCGTCTTCAGCCGGTCCGCTATCTGCTGCGCGGCCTTGTCCGCGCCGCTGCCGTACGCGATCGTGGTGCGCGCCTGCGCGGGGGCGTCGCCCGCCACCCCCTCGGTGTAGCCGAGCTTGACCAGGGCCTTGAGTTCGGCCTCGGCGGCGCCGTTGCCCCCGTTGCCGTTGCGGACGTCGACGGTGCCGGGGGCTGCTTTCTCGTCCTTCTTGTCCTTCTGGTCCTTCTTGCCGTCGGAGGAATCCTTGGTGTCGGCGGTGGCGAACGCCTTTTGGACGATCTTCCGCACCTGCTCCGGGTCGACCAGGTTGACCGACTCCTTGTTGCGGGTGCCGAACCCGGTGATCGGCAGGGTGTGGAAGACGACGTTCCCGCCGGTGAGGTTGGGCGCCTGCTGGGCGAAGTCGAGCACGTCCCAGGACTGGTCGAGGACGAGGTCCTTCTTGACGACGTCGAAGAGCCCCTGCAACTTGCCCAGGTCGCTCCACGCGCCCTGGCTCTTCAGCTCATGGGTGACGGAGGAGATGAACGCCTGCTGGCGGCGGGTGCGGTCGAGGTCGCCGTTGAGCAGCCCGTGCCGCTGGCGCACGAAGGCCAGCGACTGCTTGGCGTCGAGCTTCTGCACCCCGGCCGGGAAGTCGGCCCCGGAGTAGTGGTCCTTCACGGGGTGCTTGAGGCAGACCGTGATCGGCTGGAGCACCTTGGCTATGTCGTAGAAGCCGAGCAGATTGACCTCGGCGAAGTGGTCGATCGGCACGTCCAGGAACTTCTGCACCGTGGCCAGCGTCGCCTGCCGCCCGGCCTCCCGGCTCTTGCCCTCCAGCTTCGCGCCCTTCATCCCCTGGGCGGCGAACTTGTCGTGGGCCCCGGTGTAGGCGTTGGAGTACGCCTCCTTGATCTTGAAGTGGCCCTGTACGGAGCCGTCGCCGTTGAAGGTCTGCACATAGTCGTCGCGGGGCACCGAGAACGCCTGGACCTTGCCGCCGTCCTTCGGTATGTGCATCAGGATCAGCGTGTTGGTGTTGTAGTAGCCGATCTCGCTCGACCCCGCGTGCAACTGGTCCTGCACGAACTCCTTGGGCAGGTCGTTGCCGTCCATGTCCTTGCGCGAGTCGAGGCCGATCAGCAGCAGGTTGACCGAGCTGTCGAGGTGTTTGGGCGCGTTCTTCTTGATGGAGTCCAGCGCGTTCGACGTCGTCATGCCGTCGGTCAGCGAGCGGTACGCGTACCAGGTGACGCCGCAGGTGACGAGTACCACGGCGGAGGCGGCCCAGACCATGGCGCGCAGCGCCAGCACCGCCCGCGGCGGCCGCCCGCCCGTACCGCCGCCCGCCCCGCGGGCCCGGGAGCGCCGGCCGCGGCCGCCGTGCTTGGTGGGGCCGTACGACCCGTTGGGCCCGTGCGACTCGTCGGGTCCATACGGCCCGTTGTATCCGTACGACCCGTTGGGTCCGTTCGGCCCCGACTGCCGGGGTCCGCGTTCGTCAGCCATTTCCGCGCCTCCCGCGCCCGAGGCCCCCAATGCCGCGCAGGGCCAGTACCGCGAGTACCGCGCACTCCGCCGCTGCCATCGCCGGGAAACCGGCGACGGCCCAGCGCACCATGCTGGTGGCGAGCGTCTTGGCGCCCGCCGAACCGCCGCCGAGCAGCCCCGCGCCCGCCGTCACCGCGAACACCACCAGCGGGGGCAGCGGCACCACCCACCACAGGGCGTGCCGCCGGGCCGCCAGGACGGTCGACCAGGCCGCGCCCAGCGTGGCCCCGGCCGCCATGGTCCACCCCGGGCCGGAGCCGATCACGCTGTCCACGGCGGCGCCCAGCAGCGGGGGCACCACCAGGGCGACGGCCACGGCGCCCCGCGCGCCGCGCCGGGCGGGGGCGCTGCCCGCCCGCCGGGAACCGCGCGGGCCGACCGCTTCGGGGGAGGCGGGCTCCGGCGCGGCGGGCCACTCCCGCGGCGGATACGGGGCGCCGTGGGCGCCGCGGCGGGATGGTCCGCCGCCTGCTGCCCATGTCTGTTGCTCTTGCATTCGTCCGCTTTCACCAGTTTGTTCGGCGGTCCACCGGCTTTCCCCCGCCAGCACGTTTCGGCCCTGCCTGTGCTCTTCGAGCAGTGAGACGGTTGGGTCACCGCGTGAGTTGCCTGGTCACGCAAGCTCGCAAGCGTCTGTGACCGGGGCCACATGGGTCGGCGGCGGGTTGGGTCGCTAATATAGTTGCAAGATTGCGCAATTGGGCAAGTTGTGATGCGGGCCCGCCGCCGATCCGCGAGGCGGCCCGGCCGAGGGAAGGGGCAGTGGAGTTGTCGCAGGAGCAGCAACCGCCGACCGGAAGCGCCAACCTGCGCATCGGGGCGGCCGTGGCCCGCGTCGAGGGCCTCTACACCGCCCTGCGCACCACCGCCCCCGGAGCGCGAAGAGACCAGCTCATGACCGACCTGGCCCGAGCCGGCCGGCGCCTCGCCGCCGTGGTCGAGGCGACCCCGTCTACGGCGTCCCCGTCTTCGGCCGCTTCTGTTTCCGCTTCTGCTCCCGCCTCCATGCCGGTGGGTGGCGGGGTCGTGCCGCCCCGGTCGCGGTGGCAGCGCCGCCGCGCCTTGGCTGCCCGTGGCGCCGGCTGGCTCGCCGCGCGTACGGGGCCGTGAGGCGGGGGCGGCATCGGGCTCGGGATCGGGAGCGGCGACTTGGTACGTACCGGGGGCGGCGGGGCGGTTCGTGGTGCCGGTGCTGGTACGTACCGGGGGCGGTGCGAGGGTGGTGATGCCGGCCTTGGTCCGTACCGCGTTGAGCGGAGCGGCTTGGAGTACCGGCGCTGGTCCGTACCACCGGGGGCGGCTCGGGTCGCCGGCGCTGGTCCGTACCACGATCGGGCCGACGCTTCGTCACGCCGACTCTGGTCCGTACCACATGCGGTCCGGCGGTTGAGGAATGTCGGACTTGGTACGTACCGCGCGGGGCTGGACGTCCCGGTTCCGCCTCCGGGGCATCCCGGCTCCGCCTCCTACCGAGAGGTGGCCGGTGTCCAGCGCATGGTCATGTCGGGCAGGCTCTCCATGTTGCGGCTGCCGTCATTGGTGTCGAGCACGGTGAAGCCGTGGCGCTCGTAGAAGCGGCGGGCGTCCGTGTTGAGCTGGAAGACGCGCAGCGACATGCCGCCGGGGCTGTGCCGCCGGGCCTCGTCGAGCAGGAGCGTGCCGATGCCGCGGCGGCGGACGTCCGGGCGCAGATAGAGGTGTTCGAGCATGTCGCCCTCCAGGGCGGCGTAGCCCAGCACCTCCGCGCCGAGGACCGCCACCCACACCCGGCACTCCTTGAACACGATGTGCTCGATCCACCACACGACCTCGTCGGCGCCGCGCCGCTGGGCCGGAAGGTACGGCATCGTCGCCGCGCGCGACTCCATATGAATACGCGCGATCACCGCAGCGTCCGCCGTGCCCGCGTCCCGTATCTCCACCCCGTCGCCATGATTCACGGGCCGACCCTACAACGGCCCGCTGTCGGCGGTCCGGGCCCGTCTGCCGGGAAAGGCGGGAACGCGCCTTCCGAGGGGCGTGAATTCCTGGGAACATCCAGGGCCACGGTGACGGAGCGGAAATACGGACGTACCGGCTCCATGGCGCATCACAGCGCATCAGCGCATCAGCGCACCGGCGTACCGAAGCACTGGGTTACCCGGAGGAGGGCATCATGCCCGAGGTGACAGTGAACGGTCGGACATTCACCTACTACGAGAGCAGGACCGGCAGCCGAGCCGTTGGGATCAGCGCCAACGGGGTCGCGAATTCGCAGCACGAATACCGGTTCCGGCCGGACCCGCACACGCAGCGCGATTACAACAGCCGGCAGGCGGAGTTCTATCGGGCGGCCGCCGAGGCCGCCGCCGGGCTCTTCACGCTCCAGGACGGCGTGGCGCGGTGGCCGTCCGACGGCGCGTTCAGTTGGCGGGGACAGGACTACGACCTGGAAACCCGGTAACGCGTCAGGGCTCCCCGCGCGCGGCCGGCGACTTGGCGTGAGCGTCGTGCGAGGCCGGTGTGTCGAGTGAGGTTGGCGCCTCGTGTGACCCCTGTGCGCCGTCTGACCCGTCAGAGTCCGCAGAACCGCCGGAGCCGCCGGAGCTGCCGGAGCCCTCTGAGCCGCCCGAGGCCCGTATGGCGTGTGACGTGTGCGAGGCGTGTGTCGCCGCGTGGGCGTCGTAGCGCCAGAACGGGCGTACGGCGAAGGCCCCGATGAGCACGAGGCCGACGCACAGCACGGCGCTGCCCGACCAGGCGATGCTGAAGGTGGTGGCCGCGGCCATGGCGCCCGCGCGCAGGTCGCCGAGGCGGGGGCCGCCGGCCACCACGACGGTGAAGACGCCCTGCATGCGCCCGCGCATCTCGTCCGGGGCGTACGTCTGGAGGATCGTCTGCCGGTAGACGGAGCTGACCAGGTCGGCGGCGCCGGCGAGCATGAGGAGTGCGACGGTGAGCCAGAGCGTACGGGAGAAACCGGCCAGGGCGATGCCGGTCGCCCAGCCGACGACCGCGAGGGTGAGCGCCACCCCCTGACGCCGCACGCGGGAGATCCAGCCGCTGCACAGCCCCGCCAGCAGCGAGCCGATGGCGATCGCCGAATACAGCAGTCCGATTCCGCCGTGGAAATGCGTGGCGGCCGCCTGGGGGAAGAGCGCTTTCGGCATGGCGAGCACCATGGCGGCGATGTCCACCGCGAACGACATCAGCAGTATCGGATTGCCGCCGATGAAGCGGAGGCCGTCGAATACGGCCCGGGCACCCGCCTTGACCACCGTGCCGGCCGGTTTGATGGAAGGGAGCCGGAATGTCGCGTACAGGGTCGCGGTGAAGAGGAGTACATCGGCGCCGTACGCGTAGGCGAACCCATGCGGGAAGGCGATCAGGATTCCCGCGATGAGCGGTCCGAGGATCTGCCCGATATTGCCGACCGTGAATTGCAGCGTATTGGCGGCGGGCACCAGTTCGCGCGGCACGATGCGCGGGATGATGGCGCCGCGCGCCGACGAGGAGGTGGCGAAGGCGGCGCCCTGCACGGCGACGAGGGCGAGGAGCAGCGCCTCCGACCGGACGTTCAGGAGGGTCTGGACGAGGAGGAGGATCGTCACGGCCCACGTCACGAGCGACGAGCAGAGGGAGAGCAGGCGGCGGTCGACCGCGTCGGCGATGGCGCCGCCGTAGAGGCCGAACACGACGATGGGTGCGAATCCGGCGAGTCCGGCCAGACCCACGTACATCGACGAGTGCGACATCGAGTAGATCTCGACGGGGACGGCGACCTCGGTCAGCATCGTCCCGATCAGTGAGGCGCCCTGACCGATCAGGACGCGCCGGTAGGCCGGGACGGCCAGCGGGCGCGTGTCGAGGGCGGCGCCACGGAGGCGGGCCGCTATGCCCGTGGGGCTCTTCGGCTTGTCGACCACTGTCACCGGAGCCCGGCCTCCGGCTCGCTGGTACGGAGCTGGGGCGCGGCCACGGAGTCGTAGTACGTCCGGGGCGGGAGCGGCCGGGACGTACGACTCCGTGGGCTGGTTCGGTGGCGCCGCCGGAGCGACGCGCTGGGTGTGGTGTGCATGCCGTCACTTTGCCAGCGGGGCATGGCGGCGCACTTCCATTATTCTGCCTACTTGTGTCGAAGAATGGCCAAGCGCACGGCGGACCCACGACCCCGACCCCAATGCCGGTCGCGGTACCGGTCCCGATCGCGACCGCGCACGTCCATGCGGCGGGCGAGGTCATCGACCGCCACCGGCACGACTACCACCAGCTCCTCTACGTCAGCACCGGAGTCACATCGGTCCGGACCGAGCGCGGGACCTGGGTGGTCTCCAGCAACCGGGCCGTGTGGACCCCGGCGAAGATGTGGCACGAACACCGGGTCTACGGCGAGAGCATGATCCACACCATCGGCTTCCCGCCGGGCGACGCCCCGCTGCCCGACGGGACGCCGACGGTGCTGGCCGTGGACGGCCTGCTGCGGGAACTCTTCATCGCCTGCACCGACCGGGACCTGCCGGAACCCGAACTGCGGCGCCTGCGGGCCGTGGTCCACGACCGGCTGCGCCGCGCGGACGTGCAGCCGCTGCGGCTGCCCACTCCCCAGGACCCGCGCCTGGCCCACGCCTGCCGCGCGGTCGAGGAGGACCTGAGTCGCCCGCGGTCCCTGGCGTGGCTGGCCCGCCGCGTCGGGGTCGGTGAGCGGACGCTGACCCGGCTGTTCCGTACGGAGTTCGGCACGACGTACCCGCAGTGGCGGACCAGCACCCGCGTCTTCCACGCCATGGTCCAACTGGCCGAGGGCGCCAGCGTCACCGGCACGGCCCGCCGTTGCGGCTGGGCCACCACCAGCGCGTTCATCGACACGTTCGCCCGGACCATGGGCCAGACCCCCGGCGCGTACCGCAGCGCGGCCGTCCGCACGGAGGCCATGGACCACCCGCCCGAGGAGCACGTACACCGAAGGTGAAGGCATCCACCCCGAACCATCCCGCAGCGGACTCTCGCAGCAGGTGTCCACGTCGATGACACCACCCTCCACCGACGGCCCGGCCCACATCGAGTGGCCCCCGAGCCGCAACGGAATCGGCTGCCCGGGGTGGTGGGCCCCGGGTCTCGCCTGCCACCCGGCCCGGCAGCGTCGCGGCTCCGAGCCCCGAGCCCCGCTGCTCGTAGCCCGCGGCGAGCGTACTTGCCACGACCAGCGCCGCCGGTCCCGCCATGACGGCGGGGCCGGGGCCTGGTCTGTGTGGCGGGCCCGGCTGACCTCTCCGGTGAGGGGGCGTCAGTCGGTCGTGGTGAGGACGAGTTTGCCGCGGGTGCGGTTGGTTTCGCCTTGCCGGTGGGCTTCGGCTGCCTCTTCCAGCGGGAAGGTGCGTTCGACCTCGACGCGGACGGCGCCGGAGTCGACCAGGCCGGCGATGGCGGTGAGCGCGGTGGCGTCGGGCTCGACCAGGAGAGGGCTCGTACGGACGCCCGCTCGCGCGGCCGCGTCGGCCAGGTTCTGCGAGACGCCGCTCGGGACGGAGATGACGAGGCCGCCGCGGCGGGTCGCCGCCACGGACCGTGCGTCGGTGTCGTCCTGGGGGCCGACGAGGTCGATGACGACGTCGACCTCGCCCGTGGCCTCCTCGAAGCGCTGCCGCGTGTAGTCGATGGTCTCGTCCGCGCCCAGTTCCCTCAGCCAGGCGTGGCGCGGCTCGCGGGCGGTCGCGATCACCTCGGCGCCGAGGTTCTTGGCGAACTGCACCGCGAGATGGCCGACGCCGCCGGCCGCCGCGTGCACCAGCACCCGCTGGCCGCTCGTGACGCCCGCCGTGTCGACGAGGGCCTGCCACGCGGTGAGCGCGGCGAGCGGCAGCGCCGCGGCCTCGACGTGCCCGATGGACGCGGGCTTACGGGCGAACTGGCGGGACGGGGCCGTGACGAACTCGGCGTAGCCGCCCGCCGGCCGCGGGAACCACGGCATGGCGTAGACCTCGTCGCCGGGCGCGAGCGTGGTGACGCCGAAACCGACCTCCTCGACGGTGCCGGAGACGTCCCAGCCGAGGATCAGCGGCATCCTCTGGAGCCCCGCCATCCCCTGTCCCGCGCGGGTCTTCCAGTCCACCGGGTTGATCCCGGCGGCGTGCACGCGCACCAGCACCTCGGTCGGCAGCGGCTCGGGCCGCGCGACGCGACCGGGCGTCAGCACCTCCGGCCCGCCGAACTCCTCGATCGTGACGGCCCGCATCGTCTGCTCGCTCATGCTCTCCTCGCTCATGCTCATGCTCATGCTCGTTGTCGTTTCGCGTGTTCACCGTTCGGGTGCCCGCTGCTCGCGGCCGTACGTCCCGTACGTCCCGACGCGCTATGTCCCGTCCGTCCCGACGCGCTGACCAGCCTCTCCGCTGACCGTGATCGCGGCGAGTGGCCGTACGGCCATCTGTCGTACCATTACGGCCATGCCGCACCGTGTCGTCGTGCTCGCCCTCGACGGGGTCATACCGCTGGACCTGGGCATACCGGCCCGCGTGTTCAACGGGGCCCGCGGCCCGGACGGGGCGCCGCTCTACTCCGTGTCGACCTGTTCCCTCGGCGGCCGGCCGGTCCGTACGAGCGAGGACTTCCGGATCGTCGTCGACCACGACGAGTCGCTGCTGGAGACCGCGGACACCGTGGTGATCGCCACCCAGGAGCCCGAGGAGCGCCTGGTCGCCACCGGCAGGCTGCCCGAGGACGTGGCCGCCGCGCTCGACCGCATCCCGCCGCGGGCCCGCGTCGTCAGCCTGTGCACGTCCGCCTTCCTGCTCGCGGCGGCCGGACTGCTGGAGGGCCGGCGGGCCACCACGCACTGGGCGCTGTGCGACCTGTTCGCGCGGCTTTTCCCCGGCGTCGACGTCGACCCCGACGTGCTGTTCGTCGACAACGGGCGCATCCTGACCTCCGCGGGCGGAGCCGCCGGCATCGATCTCTGCCTGCACCTGGTCCGGCTGGACCACGGGGCGGCGGTGGCCGGCGCCGCCGCGCGGCGGTGCGTGGTGGCGCCGTGGCGCGAGGGCGGCCAGGCGCAGTTCATCGAGCACCCGGTGCCCGAGGACGCGGACCGCTCCACCTCGGCCACCCGGCAGTGGGCCCTGGACCGGCTGGCCGAGCCGATCACCCTGGAGGACATGGCCCGGCACGCGCACATGAGCGAGCGCACGTTCACCCGCCGCTTCCGCGGCGAGGTCGGCACCAGCCCGCTCAGATGGCTGCTCCAACGCCGCCTGGTCCAAGCCCGCGACCTCCTGGAATCCACCGACCTCACCGTCGCCCGCATCGCCACCGCCTGCGGCTTCGGCGACCCGGTCGCCCTGCGCAAGCACTTCCACACCCACCTCGGCCTCTCCCCGCTTGCTTACCGCCGCGCCCACTCTGCCCCGGAGCCGGAGCGGCCACAGGCGGAGGCGGCAGCGGGAGTGGGGGTGGGGGTGGGCGTGGGGATGGGGGTAGAGGCCGAGGTGGTCGCGGATGCGGTGTCGGGGCGGGTGGGGTGAGCGGCGGCGCGGTGACCCGTCGGCCTGGCGGCCCGGCGGCACGGTGACCCCTCGGCCTGGCGGGCCGGCTGCCCGGCGGACCGGCGGGGGCGCGGCCGGGGGCGCCTCAGAGGAACTTCTTGAACGCCCAGAGGTAATCGTTTTCGCCTGTCTCGGACAGGACGACCCGCCCTGGGACGCCCTCCTTCTGCGCCAGTTTCTTCTTACTGCCTTCCAATTGCAGAAGTCCGATTTCGGTGTGCTGGTAGAACTGCGCTGGATCGCCGCTGTACAGTTCGCCGTTCGCGTTCAGCCTGAGTCGGACCTGCCCCCATCCGACGTCGTACTTGTTCTGGAAGGCCACAGAGAAGGGTTCGTTGTAGGCGAGTTTGTCGTACGGCGGCTTGAAGTCCTTCTTCGAGATGCGGACCTGCTGTTTGGGCGCCGACGTCACCAGAAGCAGCTTCTTCTTGTCGTCGCTCACGCTCAGATACGTCGAGGACGAACTGAGCAGGACCAAGTAGTAGTCGTCCTGGGGATTGACGGGATTGCCGTCGACGTCCAGGACGAATTCACTCACAGGGTCCACGGGTTTCTCGTCGGGTGTGACGAAGCAGATGTCGGCCGCGCACAGTCTGCTGCCCGCCGGAAATTCCAGCGTGTATTGACCCTTCTTTTCGAAGTCGTGCGTGCCGAAGTCCATGTAGACGTATCTGACGTAGTTCTCCTTGTCGAACCCCTGTTTTACGCCGGTTCGGTTCCAGAAGGTGTTGTTGTTGTCCCGTGTGTCGTGGATGATGCGGTATTTGACCTCCTTCTCTGCTTCCATCGGGTGTCCGGTGATCGAAGTCCCATTGAGTTTGATCTGGTCGGGGATCGGGTCGCCCGCGTTGCCCTGGCTCGGATGATCGCTGTGCACGCTGGCGAACAGGCAGCGGATGGTGAACTGCTCGGTGTCCGCCTTGTCGCGGTCGATGGAGGCTTTGACGCTGTATGGTGACGTGGCTTTCTGCGGAAGGCGCTCCGAACCGAGATGGAACGGCTGGAGAATCGTGGTCTCGGGCAGATTCGGGCGGATCTGGAGATCCAGCCCCTTCTTGTCGATGGTGCCCGTTCCCTGTACCGGCTTGATCTCGTTCTTGTAGCGGCGGGGATTCATGTAGGCGTGTCCCCGCATCACCCGCATGACCTTCATGATTCCCGACAGGGTGTGCTGGGTGTCCAGCTTGTTGTTTCCTGTCGGGTCTTTTCCGATGAGGCTGTCGGTCCGTCCGGCGCTGCCCTGGTAGTAGTAGAGGAGCGGCAGTTCGAACAGGATCTTCTGCATATTGACGAAGAAGTCCCAGGCCGTCGTGGAGAGCTGGTTCTTGAGGTCCCCGACCTCGGGCGGCTTCAGTCCCCATTCTTGGTGGAAGATCAGTCGATCGCGTACGGCGGTGCAGTACAGCGACATGGTCAGGCAGTAGATGAAGACGAGTGTCTCCCCGCCTTTCTCGGACGACTGGGACTCGCACTTCGAAAGAATGGTGCGCGCTCCTTGCGCGACGAACCCGTACTCGTCGTTGACCCGCTTCCGCCAGTAATCCTTGTCCTCCGGCTTCGCGTTCTTGTATTCGGTGAGGGCGGTCGTATAGGGGACCGCGTGCTCTTGGAAAGTCTTGTAGGCCGCCAGGATGTCGTTCTTCACCACGTCGCTGATCTCCTTGGCGACGTACACCTTGGTCCACTCGACGATCTTGTTGAGCTTGTCCTCCAGCGTCACCTCCTGATAAATCTGCCCGCGCCACCAACTGAAGAACTTGTCCCATAGGAAACTGACCGCACTTCCACCGGGAACCTTGCCCAGCGAGAAGATCGTCTCAATCCCGGTCTTCATGGCGGCGTTGAAGTAGTCGAGATACTTCTCCAGGTAGCCATCGGTCTCCTCGAACACGAGGTCGTCGTTCTTCTGCACCTTCCAGTCGGCGGGGAAGATGTCAAAGGAAACATCGACGAATCCGGAGGAGATTTCCGACGCTCCGGCGAGCCGAGCATTCCCATTGCCGGCGGGGGCCAGGCAGATGGTGTCACCGAACCCTGCCGCGTTGATCCGGTCGCCTTCGTAGACCCAGACCGGCTCGCTCCCGTCCAGCGGGCCGAGCCGGAGCACACAACGATCCTTCTGATCGAAGTCCAGAGCCTTGTTGTAGTGCCTGTTGGACAGGCGTCCCCCCTTGCAGGTCCAGATCAGCTCAGCCCGTGCCGCGGCCTCCTGCGGCCTCAGTTTCACCGCGTCACCGGATTGCGCGGCCAGATACAAATTGCTGGACCGGTGACGAATCACGAATGCCTTACCGTCGGGAAATCCCACATGAATCACCTTCTGTGCGCGTCGTCTGGCAGGGTGTGCAGAACCGAGGTGCATTCGAGGGCGATAGACGGCGGCCTGCCTATGCGGGACAGAGACCCATCAGCTCACCATCCATGACCAATGGCCCTCATTGCCGATGCCCTTGCACAATCCCCGTCACCGATCACGCGCCAACCCGGAGCGATCACTTTTCACCTGTCCGAGCGCCCCGACCCGTTTCCTTAACCCATGCGCCGCCCAGCACTTGCGGTCAATGCTTGGGCCGCCGCATGGCGTTTGTCGTGGCTGAGCTGGGGAGGGGCTTGAAGACGACGCCGCCAGTGGGGCCCGCGAAGCCGGTGGTCGGCCTATTCGGCGACGGGGTTCGACCCGGGCGACCCCTGGCTGCGATGCGGTCCATCAGGTCCTCGAATGCTGCCTGCCAGCCGGAACCGCGAGCAGTGACCAGCAAGGCCCAGTTCGAGGCCGCGATGTCGGCTCGGGAACGGAATCGGCCGCACGGGAGCTGGAACAGGCCACGCAAGCCGCGGAGAACATAGGCAACGGAAGGGCCGTGTAGGCCGGGAAAGCTGAAAAATGGCATGCTGCCCGCTATGCGTCAAGATCTGCGGGACAAGACGGAGTCGGGGGCACGGGGGAGTGTCGCAGGGGTGTCGGGGAGCGCTGGGGGGATGTGGGGGTGGATTGCCTGCGGGTGGGCGGTCGCGTTCGCCGGGCTGCATTTCTTCTGGGGGCTCGGCGGTAGCTGGGGCTTGAGCGTTTCCGCGGGCCCGCTGGCCGACGAACGTCCCCTCTGGTTCGTCGTGGTGGGACTGTGGGGCGTGGGGGCGCTGTGCCTGGTCGGCGGCGTCCTGGGGCGGCTGCTCGCCGGGCGGCGGCGGCCCGGGCCGGTGGGGCGGGTGCTCGCGTTCCTGGGGTGGTGCGTCAGCGCCGTGCTGCTGGGGCGCGGCCTCGCCGTCGAGGTGCTGCTGCTGACCGGTGACTCGGGGCCGGGGCCGGGCGTCAGTTCGGCTCAGCGCCTGTGGACCCTGCTGTTGTGGAACCCCTGGTTCCTGCTCGGCGGCCTCATCTTCGGCCTCGCCGCGTGGGAGTTCGGAAAGGCGCGAGGGGGCAGTCGCGGTAGCGCTCCCTGACGGCCGTACGTCCCGGGGTCACGCCCGCCCGGGCCCTCGGCGAGCGCTTCGCTTCGCTACCGTCGGGCGGCATGAGCGATCTCGACGAGCCGATTCACCTTGCGCCGCACGATCCGGCCTGGGCGGCGCGGGGGCGCGAATTGGCGGAGGCCGTGGCGGCGGCGCTCGGCGGGCTGGCGGTGGAGGTGGCGCATATCGGGTCCACGGCAGTGCCTGGTCTGGTGGCCAAGCCGATCATCGACATCCAGGTCGGTTGCCCGAACGCCGAGGCCACGGCCGTCGTCCGGCGCCTTGAAGGTCTCGCCTACGAGCACTTGGGCCAGGCCGGCGTCCCCGGCCGGGAGTATTTGCGCCGGCGTTCCGGGCAGCCCGGGCAATCGCAGTCCGGGCAGCCGGTCAATGTTCATGTCGTGGAGCGGCGCGGGCGGCTGTGGGTCGACAACCTTCTCTTCCGCGACTATCTGCGCTCGCACCCGGAGGCCGTGTCCGAGTACGCGGCGGCCAAGCGGTACGCCGCCGAGCGGGCGCCGCACCTCCTGGCTTACTCGGAGCTGAAGGCCCGGACCGTAACCCGGATCATGACCGCCGCCCGCGCCGCAGCTCGTTCCCCTGTGACGTGACCTCCCGCCGCGCCGCAGCTCGTTCCCTGAGACGCGACCTCCCGCGGCACCACGGCCCGTTCTCCCACGGGCCCTGCCCGCCCCCCTACCGCCCCGGCGCCCGCCCCGTCGACTCTCGCGGGTGCACGCGCGTCGGGAGGAGCGTGCGGACCGTGCGGCGGGTGCCGTCGCGGACTTCCAGGAGGCGGGTCACGGCGAGTGCGCCGGCCTCCTCGACCGGGACGTCCAGGGCGGTCACGGACGGTACGGTCGCGCCGAGCGCGGTGAGGTCGTCGGCGGCGGCGAGGCTCACGTCCTCGGGCACCCGCACGCCCGCCGCCGTCAGCCCGTGCAGCAGGCCCAGCGCGAGATAGCTGTTGTACGCGACCACGGCGCCCGCCCCGGCCGGCAGCTCGGCGGCGGCGCCGATGCCCGCGTCGAAGGTCGGGGGCAGCGGCCCCAGTACGCGCAGCCGGGCCCCCGCCTCCTCGATCTGCTCCGCCATGGCCGCGCGCCGCCGCCCGTCGGCCCAGGAGCCGGGCGGCCCCGATACGTACACGATGTCGCGGTGGCCCAGCTCCAGCAGGTGGCGGACCAGCGCGGCGGTGCCCGACGCGGTGTCGAGGACCACCGCCGGCAGCCGGCCTACCCGGCGGTCGACCAGGATCAGCGGGCGGCGGTCGGCCAGCTCCCGCAGGGCCGCGTCCGAGCCCACGGGCGCGACCAGCACCACCCCGTCGACCTGTTCGGACAACCGCGCCACCAGCGCGGCCTCGCGCTCGGCGCTGTACTCGGAGACCGTGAGCAGCAGGTGGTTGTCGGTCTCCTCGGCCGCCCGCTGCGCGCCCAGCACCAGCGGGGCGAAGAACGGGTTGGCGAGGGTCGGCACCACCAGCCCCACCATGCCCGTACGGCCCGTGGTCAGGGCGCGCGCCGCCCGGTTGGGCTGGAAGCCGAGGCGCGCCGCCGCGGCCCGTACGTTCTCCAAGGTGGGCCGCGCCACCAGCTCGGGGCGCATCAGCGCGCGCGACGCCGTGGCCTTGGACACGCCCGCCTCGCGGGCCACGTCCGCCAGTGTCGACACCGTCCGCCCTCCCCTCCCCGCCGGGCCCGGGCGCGTCCCGGGGCCGACCCATGTCATCCTATCTGCAACCGCTCTCTGCAACCGGTTTCATCGAAGGTGTGCGGCGACCGGCCAGCGACCGAAGATCCTTCCTCCGACCGAGGTCCACCGAGGCCCACCGAGGTAGCCATGCCCCACTCTGACGGGACGCCCGTACGGCCGTACGCGGAGCCGCCCGCCGGGCCGACCACCGGACCCGGCGGCCCCACCGACCCCTCCACGACCACTGACCCTTCGGGTTCCCCCGCCCCCACCGACCCCTCCACGACCTCCACCCCTTCTGATCCCGCAGGCGACCCCGGCTCCTCCGGCCCCGCCCCCGGCTTCCTGGAGCGCCGCTTCCACATCCGCGCCCGCGGCAGCAGCCCCCGCACCGAGGCCGTCGCCGGGCTGTCGATGTTCATCGCCGCGGCCTACGCGGTCGTCGTCGTCCCCGGCCAGCTCGCCAAGGCCGGGGTCCCGCACGGCCCCGTCACCACCGCCGTGATCATCGCGATCGTGCTGGCGACGCTGGCCATGGGCCTCTTCGCGAACCTCCCGTTCGTCCTCGCGCCCGGCCTCGGCGGCGTCGCCCTGCTCGCCGTGACCATCGTCGGCCAGGACCACGTCCCCTGGGACGCCGCGCTCGGCATGGTCCTGTGGTCCGGCGTCGCCTTCCTCGTCCTGACCGTGCTCGGCATCCGCGACCTGATCACGCGGCTGATGCCGCAGAACCTCAAATACGCCATCAGCGGCGGCCTCGGCCTCTTCATCGCCCTCCTCGGCTTCAAGGACAGCGGCTTGGTCGTCGCAAAGCCCGCGAGCAACGCGCTCGCGCTCGGCGACCTCTCCCGGCCCGCCGCGCTGCTCGCGCTCGCCGGGCTGGTCCTGCTGACCGCCCTGGCCTCGCGCAAGGTGCCCGGCGCGTTCCTGATCACCATCGCGGCCGTGACCGTGGCGGGCATCCCGTTCGGCGTGACCGAACTGCCGGGCCACTTCTTCGGCGCCCCGGACAGCCCCGCCTCCGTGGCCTTCCACATCGATGTGTTCGGCGCGCTGAAGCCCGAGTACTTCCCGTACATCTTCGCGTTCTTCGTCTCGGAGTTCTTCTCCATGACGGGCACGCTGCTCGCCGTCGCCGACCGGGCGGGCCTCACCGACAAGGACGGCAACGTCCCCGGCATCCGGCGCCCGTTCTACGTCGACTCCGCCGCCGTGATCGGCGGCGCCGGGCTCGGCGCGCCCAGCATGACCGCGTACCTGGAGTCCTCCGCCGGCGCGGACAGCGGCGGCCGTACGGGCCTGTCCTCGGTGGTCGCCGCGGGCGGCTTCGCCGCGCTGCTGCTCGTCACCCCGTTCGCGACGCTCATCCCGTCCGCCGCCACGGCCCCCGTGCTGATGTACATCGGGCTCACGATGCTCGGCGCCCTGCGCAACGTCGACTTCAAGGACCCGACCAACGCCGTCCCGGCCGCGCTCACCGTCGCCACCACCGTCTTCTGGGGCAACTTCGGCACCGGCATCGCCGCCGGGCTCGTCGCCCACGTCCTGGTCAAGGCCGCGTCCGGCCGATTCCGGGAGATCCCCTGGGGGCTGTGGGTCGTGATGATCCCGCTCGGCTACTACTTCTACACGCTGCTGCCATGAGGGTTCCGCGCTCCCAAGACCCTCTCCCGACCTCCCCAAGGAGTGTGCATCCCATGGATTCCACGACCGAGCAGCCGCAGCAGGCCCAGCAGGCCCATCAGCCACAGTCGCAGCAGCCGCAACAGCACCAGCAGGCCCAGCAGCACCAGCAGCCGCACGACGTCCGGATCAGCGGCGGACGCGTGGTGTCGACCTTCACGGGCGAGGAGTTCGCCGCCGACGTCCTGCTGCGCGGCGACACCATCAGCGGCGTGCTGCCGCCCGGCGCGCCCGGTGCCGCCCTTGAGCACGTCGACGCCACGGGGCTGCTGGTCGTGCCCGGTTTCGTGGACGCGCACATGCACATCGAGAGCTCGTTCCTCACGCCGCGGACCTTCGCGGCCCTGACCCTGGCCCGCGGTACGACGACGGTGCTCGCCGATCCGCACGAGATCGTCAACGTGGCGGGGGCGCGGGCCATGCGCTGGATGATCGAGGCGGGCCGCGGCACCCCGCAGACCCAGCTCTGGGGCGTGCCCTCGTGCGTACCCGCGCTGGAAGGGCTGGAGCACGCCGGGGCGAGCCTGTCCGCCGACGACATCGCCGAATTGCTGCGCCTGCCCGGCGTCGTCGCCCTCGGCGAGGTCATGGACTACCGCGCCGTGGTCGCCGACGACCCCCGGATGCGCGGCATCGTCGCCGCCGCCCGCGCACAGGGCGTGATCCTCGACGGGCACTGCCCCAACCTCAGCGGCGCGGAGCTCAGCGCGTACATGGCCACCGGCGTCGACTCCGACCACACCAAGAACCGCACCGAAGTGGTCCTGGAGAAGGCCCGGATGGGCATGCTGATGATGCTTCAGGAGAAGTGCCTGCTGCCCGAGACCATCGAGGCGCTGCTCGCGCTGCCCCAGTTGCCGCCGCTGTGCCTGGTGACGGACGACCTCGCGGCCGACCACATCCTCGGCGCCGGCCACCTCGACCACATCGCCCGGGTCGCGGTACGCGCCGGCCTGCCCGCCGCCGCCGCACTGCGGGCCCTGACCTGGACCCCCGCGCAGCGGCTGCGGCTGCACGACCGGGGCGTGATCGCCCCCGGCAAACGGGCCGACCTCGTCCTCCTCCGCGGCGAACTGGCCGACTTCGACCCGGCCGTGGTCTTCGCGGGCGGGAGGGAAGTGGCTCGGGACGGGGCCGCTACGTACGAGGCGGCGACGTATGAGGCGGAGGCGTACGAGAAGGGGGCCTACGAGACGGGGGCGTACGAGGCCGCGACGCGCAAGGCGGAGGCGTACGAGGCCGGGGCGGACAAAGCGGATACGGAGGCGGCGGAGGCCGACGGCGGTCGCCCCGCGGCGGATACCCCCGACCCCCTCGCCGACACCGTGACCGTGGAGCCGCAGACGCCCGACGGCTTCCGGTGGCGGGTCGAACTCCCCGACGGCACGCATCGCTTCCGGGCCATGCGCGTCAACTCCCGCGACACGTACACCGAGGCGGCGGAGGTCGAACTCCCCGTGCGGGACGGGGAAGTGGCGTGGGAGGGGCGGACCGCGCTGGTCCGGGTGCGGAACCGCTACGGGCGTTCGGGCACGGTCTTCGCGCCGCTGCTGGGCCGCACCCTCACGCCGGGCGCGGTGGCGACCACGTACGCCCACGACAGCCACAACCTCCTCACCATCGGCACCTCCCGTTCCGCGATGGCGGCCGCCGCGGCGGCGGTCGTCGAGGACGGCGGCGGCGTCGCCGTGGTCCGCGGGGACGAGGTCGCGGCCCGGCTGCCGCTGCCGGTCGGCGGGGTGATGTCCCCCGCCTCCGCGACCGAGGTCGCGCGGCAGTCGCTGGCGGTGCGCGACGCGCTCACCGGCTGGGGCTGGGACCACCTCAACCCGTTCATGAGCGTGTCGACCCTGACGCTGGCGGTGTCCCCGAGCCTCAAGATCACCGACCTGTCCCTGGTGGACGTGGTCCGCCGCGAACCGAGCGGCGCCGTCGCCACTGCCTGAATCCCGACCCGACGGCCGCCGGTCCCAGGCCCTCTGGTCCGACGGCCGCCGGTCCCAGAGCCCCCGGCCCGAAGGCCCCAAGCCCCCCGGCCCGACGGCCAGCGGTCCCAGGCCCCCTGGTCCGACGGCCGCCGGCCCCAGAGCCCCCGGCCCGACGGCCGCCGGTCCCAGGGGCGGCGGCCCCCCAGGGTCGGCGGCCCGAGGGCCAGCCCCCGGTCACCGCTTCCGCCTGACGGCGTCCAACTTCGGAGGCGGGGCTTCCAGTTCTGCCTCGCGCCGGCCTCTAGGCGGCTAACCCCATTGGGGTTACCTTCGGGTTATTGCTGAGCCCCGATCCCGGAGGTGTGCGCGATGCCGAAGATCAACGTCTATCTGCCCGATGACCTGGCCGACGCGGTGAAGGAGGCCGGCGTGCCGGTCTCGGCCGTCTGCCAGCGCGCTCTGGAACAGGCCGTACGGCGGGTGACCGCCATCCGTGAGACGCCGCTGGCCGACCTGGACGGCGAACCGGCCGGCGCGCTGGCCCACTTCACCGCCAAGGCGCGGACCGTGCTCAAACTGGCGGTGGAGTGGGCGCGCGCGGCCGGCGCGCCGCGCCTCGGCACCGAGCACCTGCTGGGCGCCGTGCTGGACGAGGGCACCAACCTGGCCCTCCACGTACTGCGCGCCATGGAGATCGAGCCGGAGCAGGTCGGGCGCGAACTGGGCCGCCGGACGCCCGAGGTCCGAGGCGCCGACGTGTCCGACAGCGACCCGCGCCGCTTCGACGGGCCCGCGGCCAACGCCCTGGAGTTCGCGGTCACCGAGGCCACCTCGCTCGGCCACAACTACATCGGCTGCGAGCACCTGCTGCTCGGCCTCGTCACCGAGCCCGACGGAACCGCCGGCCGCGTCCTGCGGTCCATGGGCGCCGACCCGAAGCTCGCCCGCCGCGCCGTCACCGCCGCGCTGGCGGGCTACGTCTACCTGCGGGCCCAGGGCGGGCAGGGGCAGCAGCAGCCGGCGGACGCGGGGGCACGGGAGGCCCTGGCCGCGACCGTCCGTAAGGAACTCGAACCGCTGGGTGCGCGGATCGCGCGGCTGGAGGCGCACCTCGGACTCGCGTAGCCGGCCCGGACGACTCCTCCCGCACGCCGCCCGGGGCTGCCGCGAGGCGCGCTCGCCGGAGCCGTGCCCGTACGGTCCGCGCAGCTCACGACCGTACGGGCACGGCGACTGACCGGCGTGGCGCGGGAGTTCCCGGGCCGAAAGCCCGGGCCCCGCGCCGCCTTCCCGGGGGGCCACCGGTCAACTCCCAAAGAGGGCGGACTTACACTCCGGGGTGACGCAGAGCAATGTTTGAGGAGCGAGATGGCGCATCAGGGCTTTTCAGTGGACAGAATCAACACGGGCGAAGCGCACTCGGCGCGCGTGTACGACTACATCCTCGGCGGCAAGGACCACTACGACGTGGACCGCGACGCGGGTGACCTGATGTGCCAGGAGTGGCCCGCGCTTCCGATCCATATGCGCGCCAACCGGCAGTTCATGCACCGCGCCGCCCGGTACCTCGCCCGCGAGCAGGGCATCCGGCAGTTCCTGGACATCGGCACCGGCCTGCCCACCGCGCCCAACCTGCACGAGGTCGCCCAGGAAGTCGCCCCCGACGCGCGGATCGTCTACGTCGACAACGACCCGATCGTCCTGACCCACGCGGACACCCTGCTGACCAGCTCCGCCCAGGGGCGCACCGCCTACGTCGACGCCGATATGCGCGACCCGGACGCGATCATCAACTCCCCGGAGTTCCAGCGCCTCCTGGACCTGCGGGAGCCCGTCGGCCTCATGATCATCGGCATCCTGCACTTCATCCTCCCGCCGGACGACCACCGCCTCGTCCAGCGCCTCCTGGAACCGCTGCCCGTCGGCAGCTTCCTCGCCATGACGATCGGCACCGCCGACTTCGCGCCCGAAGAGGTCGGCCGAGTCGCCGCCGAGTACGGGCGGCGCGGCATGCAGATGCAACTGCGCACCCGCGCCGAGGCGGAGGCGTTCTTCGACGGCATGGACGTCGTCGAGCCCGGACTGACCCAGGTCCACCACTGGCAGCCCGACCCCGACCAGGAGCCCGTGAACGACCGCGACATCGCCATGTACGGAGCGGTGGCCCGCAAGACGCGCGCATAGCACGCCGCGGGCGGGGCCCGCGCGTTGGACGCCGAAGGGGCGCCCGTGGCCGGCTGCCACGGACACCCCTTGTCCGTACGGGCGCCCCTCCCAGGGGAGACGCTGCCCTCAGAGGCGGTCGCCCCCTTCAGAACCGGACGACGCCTCTGTCAGGTCCCTCCTCTCAACTGTCCTCTCAACTGTCGCCCCGCCGGCGCCTGCGGAGGACGACGGTGAGGCAGAGCCCCCCGAGCACCAGCGCGGCGGCGATCCCGGCCGTGGTGAGTACGGCGGTGCCGGTCCGGGCGAGGATGCCGGACGGGGACGGGTCGGACGGGGAGTCGTCGGACGGCGGGCCGCTGTCGCCCGGCGGAACGTCGCCGGACGGCGAGCCGCCGGGGCCCGGCCGACCGCTCGGGTGCGCCGAACCACTCGGCGAAACCGAACCACTCGGCGACGGCGAACCACTGGGGGACGCCGAACCGCTGGGCGACCCCGGACCACTCGGCGACGGCGAATCACTGGGCGACCCCGGACCACTCGGCGACGGCGAAGTACTCGGCGACCCCGGACCGCTGGGCGACGGCGTCGGGCTCGACCCCGGCCGCACCGTATGGTCGGTTTCGCACCCCTTCTCGGTCGCGCAGTGGCCGCGCTTGTCGTCGGGGGTGGTGACGACGTTGTGCAGCTCGGCGTCGCCGCCGCTGGTGGCGACGGTCACGGAGTAGGTGATCGTGGCCTTTCCGCCGACTGGTAGGTCTCCCTTCCAGACGAGCTTGCCGTCCTTGATCTCGGCCGTGCCGAGGGACGCCTTCACGTCACCGTTGTAGGCGGCATCGTCGAGGACCTTGGACAGATCGTCGACGACGGTCGCGTCCTTGACCTCGCCCGCGCCTTTCTGGGTCACGGTCACGGTGTAGGTGACCTTGTCGCCCGCCCGCACGGTCGAGCCCGGCTTCGGGTCGGCGGTCTTGGCGAAGACGTACGAGCCCATGGTGTGCCGGGTGGTGCAGTGCGGTGTGCTGCCGTCGTCGGCGGGCTCGCAGCCGGGGGACAGCACGGAGTTGACGAGTTCGGTGTCCCCGCCGGCCTTGGCGGTCACGGAGTAGGTGATCGTGGCCTCGCCGCCGACCGGGACGGTGCCGTTCCACGTCAGTACGCCGTCCTTGATCTCCGCCGTGCCGAGGGACGCCTTCACGTCGCCGTTGTAGGCGGCGTCGTCCAGGACCTTCGACAGGTCGTCGGAGAGCGTCGCGTCGGCCGGGGCCGTGCCCTGCTGGGTGACCTTGACCGTGTAGGTGATCTTGTCGCCCGCCTGTACGGCCGAGCCGGACTTCGGGTCGGCGGTCTTCTCGACCTTGTAGTTGGTCACCTCGATCCCGGCCGGGTCCGGCGGGATGACCGGCGGGGTCTTGGCGTCGGGCGGGGTGTCCGCCGTCGCGGAGGCGGTGTTGATGAGCGTGCCGGGCGCCGACTCGTCCAGCACGGTGCGGTACTCGTGCGACTCGCTCTTGCCCGGCTCCAGGGACGCGATCGTGAAGGCGCCCAACTCGGGGAACTTGTCGTCCGAGACCTTGACGTTCTTGAGCGTTCCCTCACCGGTGTTGGTCACCACGATCCGGTAGCGGACCTCGTCGCCGTGGCGGAAGACCGGATAGTCGGCCGCGTCGTTGGCGTCGTGCCACTTCCCGTCCTTGCCCTGGACGGACTTCTTCAGCGAGGCGGAGTAGTGGTTCGCCACGGTGATCGGCGCCGAGGTGCGCATCACCAGCTCGGTGTGGCCGGCCCGCGCCTGGGCCCGGTTGACGAGCTTGTCGCCGCCCTTGGCCCCGTCGGTGGCCACGGCGACCTGGAACTGCTGACGCGCGCCCGGGGCCAGCGAAGGCCCGATCACGCGCACGGCCGTCGCGTCCGGCGTGAACGTCCGCGTCCACCCCACCGTGTTCCCGGTGACGTCACCGGCCTTGCCGTTCGACGCGTGGCCCGGGTCGTCGGACAGCGACCCCGGGTCGGCGGTGGTGTAGTACACCGTGGCCCCCGCCGCGTCCGGTGTCACCTTCTCCAGCTTGTACGAGCCGGAGTACGACGTGCCGCGTTTGTCGCCCTTGTGCGGCAGGATGTCGATCGCGTCCGTGAACGCCTGCGCCATCGGGTCGTACGACCGCAGCGTCACCGTCCACGAACCCGAGCCCTTCCCGTCGCCCGCCACGTTCGGGATGAACGCGGCGTTCGGGGTCTTGCCGATCGTGGTGTATCCGTTGGTCGCCACCGTGACCTGCGCTGTCGCCGGCGCGGTGGTGACATCCCCGTACGAGGCGGTGGCCGAGTTGGTGAGCGCCTTGCCCGCGGGCACGGAGTCGGCGGTCACCGCCTGGTACGTCAGCGCGTGGTCCGTGTTGGTGGTCACGCCGTCGAGGGTCCAGGTCAGCACCTGCTGCCCCGACGCGTCGGTGGTCACCGCCGGTTCGGGCGTGGCGGACTTCGGAACGTACGTCACTCCGGCGGGGAGGGTGTCGACGATCTTGTAGCCGTCGACCGTGGCGGGGATGGCCCCGGCCCCGTTCGCCGAGTAGGTCAGCGTGAAGCCCGACGGGACGCCCGGGGTGACGACGGCTCGGTCGGCGGACTTGCTGATCGCGGGGGACGCCGTGGTGACGCGCACCAGATCCCGGAAGCCGTTGGTGCACGGGTAGCGGAGGCCGGGTGTGTTCAGGATGCAGCCGGTGCCGTTCCACCAGTTGTTGAGCGGGGTGTCCACGATGCCGGAGAAGAAGGTCCACACGTCCGTGCCGGGAGCGGTGCCCGGCTTGATCTTCTGACGGATGAGCTGGTTGATGTGGGGCTGGTCGGAGTACGCCTCCATCTGCCCCTGGGTCGCCGTCACCCGCACGGCCCGGACCTGGGTCGGATCGGCGGGCGGCGTCGTGCTCCACCCGTCCTTCCCGCCGCAGTCGAACCCGTTCGGGTCGTACGAGGCGCCGGCCGGATCGAGGTGCGCGTCGTCACCGGTGTAGTACTCGGTGGTCGCGCCCTTGACCCCCGCGGCGGGCGAGGACCACTGGAACCCGTCGAAGACGACGTACTTGGTGTCCAGCGCCGAACACATGCCGACCAGGCGGTCGTCGGGCCGGTCGGTGTGCACCTGGTAGGCGGTGTCCATGTACTGCCCGACCGTAGTGCCCGCCGCCACCCGGTAGGTGTCGTCCCACGTCGTGCCGCCGCTGCCGGTGTAGCCGCGCCCCCAGCCCGCGGAGTAGGTGCCGGGAGTGGTCCACGACTTGGACTCGCGGTTGTTCGCGGGGTCGTCCTCGGCCGTCTGGCCGGTGGTCGAGGTGTAGGTGGGGGCGCTCGCCTTCAGTTCGGCGGAGCCGCCGGCCTGGGTGAGTACGCGCACCCAGACCGAGCCGGAGGCCAGGGCCACCCGGTCGGACGGGAGCCTGGCGCCGGTCGAGTCGAGGGCCGGCGGGCTCGCCGGGTCGTAGTCGATGCCGGAGAGCGTGAGCTGGAACTTCCCCGGGCCGGTCGGCGTGAGCTTGCAGTCCTTCACGAAGGACGCCGTCTGCTTCGCCGGGTGGCCGCCGCCCGACCACGGGTGGCCGGTGGCCCGGGCGTCGATCGAGTACGGCGTGCACCCCTGCGGGGCCGCCTCGATCTGGCCGCCCTGCTGGGAGCCGATCTCCAGGTCGTACGTCACCGTCTGCGGTCCGGGGTCGCCGCCCTTGCCCTTGCTCAGCGTCCACTCGTAGTCGAGCTCGAAGTACTCCTTCGTGGAGGTGAAGTTCGCCGCGCCGACATCCCAGCGCATGTCCATGCCGAAGCGGTTGGTGATGTCCAGCGGCGGCACCGCGGCCTTCTGGTCGCCGATGCTCCCGACCGCCGTCACCTGGCCGCCGGTCGGCCCGTCGACCACCACCGGGGCCTGCACGACCACGGAGGTGCCTTGCCGGTGCGACCCCAGATCGCAGGTGAGGGTCTTCTTGTCGTCCGACAGGGACGACGCCGGATCGACGCCGGTCGTCGAGCAGACGTCCGGCAGTTTGTCGAAGACGCCGTTGGTCAGCGTCACGCCGAAGGTGACGTTGTCGACCATGTCATTGGAGGGGGCGGGCTGGTCGTCGTTGACGTTCACCCGCCACTCGGCCGTCACCACCGAGCCACTGGCCACCTTGGCCGGTGTGCCGTCGACCCAGCGGCCGGCGATCTCGTGCACCGGCTTCGCCGACGCCCCGGTCGGCAGGCCGAACACGGTCAGCATCAGGGCTAAGACCACGGAAAGCGACAACCAGCCGGACGGCCCGGGGCCGGATATCGGGAACGGGCGTCCCCCTGCGCCGTACGCGGAACCGGCGGCAGGGGGCCGCCGTCTCTGTGCTCTCACTCGCATCACCTTTTGAGTTCTCATGACACGGGCACGCGCGCCGCCACGGCCACGAGCGGCGGTCCGCGACCGCCGGGTGACACGAGGTCAGGCGCGCGTACGCCTGAATCGGCCGGCGGACGCCAGCACCTGAGCGAGAGTTAAACACGCATATGGGCGATTTAAAAGTATTAAAGGTCGTTTAGTTCGCGTCTTACCGGCTTCGTGACCGGTGGCCGCTCCGCCCCCTGCCGGAGCGGCCACCGGCCCGCGGACCCCGGGGTGCGCGCCCCGGGCCGTGGGAGGCGGGCTCAGTACTCGGTCATCGCGTGCACCTCGTCCGTTAGGGCGATGAACTCCGGCGACTGGAGCGAGGGGATCATCGAGCGCAGGCGCGCCACGTCGCCGCCCGGCCGGATCTTGCCCGTCACCAGGCCCACGAGGGCCTTCATCTCCCGCGTCGTCAGCTTGACGCTGGTCTTGTACGCCATCCGCAGCGAGCACATGGGCTGTTCCAGCGTGCCGCGCCGGGCCTCCACGAGCCGGCCGTCACGGATGCGGAAGTAGTACGCGATCTCGCCGCCCTCCGGCGCCTCCCGGATGATGTGCTGGATCTCCAGGTCGAGCCCCGGCTTCTCGGGCATTCGGCCGCCGCGCTTTTCCAACTCCGCCAGATACTCCGCGGAAAGGTATTTGATCTTCGGCGTCACAGGCATCACACACTCCGGCATGGCGTGTTCCAAGAACCTCGGTTCCGGCACCGTATCGGCTCGCGCCGCGCGAAATCGTCATCACTGCTGGGGAATCGGCGGCGCGGTCCCGCGCCCCACCCCCTCCCAAAGAATGAGGACGTGCGGCCGTATTCACCCGCTTCCGGCACGTGAATTCTGGAGGGCCGGAAGACGCCGAGGCCATGACGTCACGTCAGGTCAGCTACGGGAAGCGGGAGAGCCGACCATGCTGCTGGAGAACAAACGCCTTCTCGTCACCGGGGTGCTGACCGAGTCGTCGATCGCCTGGCGAGTGGCGCGCCTCGCCCAGGAGCAGGGCGCCGCGCTCGTACTCACCGGCTACGGGCGCGGGCTGCGGCTGACCGAGCGGGTGGCCCGGCGGCTGCCGGACCCGCCGGACGTGCTGGAGCTCGACGTGACCCGCGAGGACCACATCGCCGCCGTGGCGAAGGACCTCGACGCGCGGTGGGGCCGGCTCGACGGCGCGCTGCACGCGGCGGCCTTCGCCCCGCCGCACATCCTCGGCGGCGGCTTCCTGACCGCGCCCTGGCCGGCGGTCGCCGCGTCCCTGCACGTCTCGGCGTACTCGTTCGTGGCCCTCGGCCGGGGCCTCGGCGCGCTGCTGGCCGCGGCGGGCGGCGGCTCGGTGGTCGGCCTGGACTTCGACGGCCGCGTCGCCTGGCCCGCGTACGACTGGATGGGCGTCGCCAAGTCCGCGCTGGAGAGCTGCTGCCGCTACCTGGCCCGCGACCTCGGCGGCCAGGGAACGCGCGTCAACCTGGTCGCGGCCGGGCCCCTGCACACCGCCGCCGCGCGGGCCATCCCCGGCGCGGAGGCGGTGAGCGGGCCGTGGCCCGACCGCGCGCCGCTGGGCTGGGACCCCGCCGACGCCGAGCCCGTCGCGCGCGTCGTCTGCGCCCTGCTCTCCGACTGGCTGCCCGCCGTCACGGGCGAGATCGTGCACGCCGACGGCGGCGCCCACGCCATGGGCTCCGCCCCGAGCCCCCCAAGCGCTGCCCCGCCCTCGCCGGACGGCCCGCCCGCCCCACCGGCTCTCGCCCCGCGGCCACCGGGCCCCGCCCCGCGGTCACCGGGCCGCTGAGCCTCGGCCCGCTCGCACCAAAGGATGAGCGCTCATCCTTTGGTGGTGCCCGGTGAATTCATCAGGCCGACGGAAGACGGACAGAACCCTTCGAACGTAGATTTCCATGCGTTGCGCCAAGGGCCGACGAGTACCCGGCCGTGGCAGATTCCGAACTCACCGAGGGGCCTACTCAGGTGATCACCACCGATGCATGGGTATTGCATGCGGGACCCGCACACCAGGAATCCGGAGATCCTGTACCCGGAGAACTGGTGCGGGAAGAATTCAGTTTTCCGGATATCACCGAGAACGAAGTCCTGGTGGCGCCGCTCTACGGCTCCTGGGAAGCGAACATGAGCCACGCCCTGGACCGCACCCCGGTGGACGTGTGCCGCCAGCGCGGCGAGGACCGCATGGTCATCGGCAATTTCGGAGTCGTCCGCGTCGAGCGCCCGGGGAAGGCGGTCACCCGCGTCAAGGAGGGCGACCTCTGCCTGATCCAGGCGTTCGCCCGTACCGACCAGGACGGCTACGTCAAACTCGTGCACGCCTACGACGCCCCCGGCACCACGGGCGTCCTGGCCCGCCGCACGAAGATCGGCGAACACCTGCTGCTGCCCCTGCCCAAGGACACCCGCTACTCGCTCCAGCAGTGGGCCGCCTCCTACGGGCGCTACTGGACGGCATGGGACAACTGGAAGGTCGCCCACGCCTGCTGGCGCTCCCAGGTGCGTACGGACCCGGCGGACATGGACCCGCCGCCGCTCGCCTTCGGCTGGGGCGGCGGCGTGGCCGTGGCCGAACTCGAACTCGCCCAGCGCGCCGGCTTCCGCGCCGCCATGGCCTCCGGCAATCCGCGGCGGCTCGCCGAGATCGAGGCCAAGGGCATGATCCCGGTGGACCGGCGGCTCTTCCCCGACCTCGACCACGACGCGGACCGGATGGCCGCCGACGCCGGATTCCGGCAGCGCTACCGCCAGTCCGAGCGGACGTTCCTGAAGATTGTGAGCGAACTCAGCGGGCGCCGCGGGGCCGCCGTCGTCATCGACAACATCGGCCGGCCCGTGCACCGGGCGACCCTGCGGGCCCTCGGCCGCCAAGGGGTGCTCACCACCGTCGGCTGGAAGCACGGCATGCGGCTGGAGACCGTACGCGCCAACGAGTGCATCAAACGCCATATCCACGTCCACACCCACGCCTGCTGCTTCCACGACATCGAGGACATCCTCGAATTCCAGGAGCGGTCGGGCTGGATGCTCGAAGTGGGCGACCAGCGCGTCTACCGCTTCGACGAGATACCGGAACTCGCGCGCGACTACGCGACGGGACAACTGGATTCCTATTTCCCGCTGTTCCGCGTCGACGAGGAATGAACACAGAAGAAGAGAAGAAGAGAAGGACAGAAGGGGAGAGCTGTGTCTGAGGTTGACTTCGATATCGGCATCATCGGCGGGGGTCCGGCCGGCGCCACGGCCGCTTCCTACCTGTCCAAGGCCGGTCTGAACTGTGTAGTGTTCGAGGGCGATCTCTTCCCCCGCGAACACGTCGGCGAATCGCTGATACCCGCCACCACGCCCGTACTCGCCGACATCGGGTTCCTGCCGCAGATGGAAGAGGCCGCGTTCCCCAGGAAATACGGGGCCGCCTGGACCTCGGCCACCGAACAGTCCATCCCCACCATGGGGTTCAAGGGAATGTCGCACGGCTTCCGGGCCGCCGAGGTCGAATTCCACGAACGCGAACAGCTCGGCGTCAACCAGGACTACACCTACCACGTGGACCGCGGGAAATTCGACCTCCTGCTGCTCCAGCACGCGAACAGCCTCGGCGCCAAGGTCTACGAGGGCATCCGCATCCGCCGCGTCGACTTCTCCGGGCCCCGGCCCCGGATCATCTTCCCGCTCGGCGCCGGCGAATCCTCGGTCACGGTGCGCATGGTCATCGACGCCAGCGGCCGCGGCACGTTCCTCGGCCGGCAGCTCGGGCTCAAGGTCAGCGACCCGGTGTTCAACCAGTATGCCGTCCACACCTGGTTCGACCGCCTCGACCGCTCCGCCCTCGCGGTCAACAAGGAACAGGCGGACTACATCTTCATCCACTTCCTCCCCGTCACCGACACCTGGGTCTGGCAGATCCCGATCACCGACACCGTCACCAGCGTCGGCGTCGTCACCCAGAAGAAACACTTCAAAGCGTCCAGCTCGGACCTCGAAGGCTTCTTCTGGGAGTGCGTCGGCAGCCGCCCCGACCTGCGCGACGCCCTCAAGAACTCCCAGCAGGTCCGCCCGTTCAAGGCCGAGGGCGACTACAGCTACGCCATGAAGCAGATCTGCGGCGACGGCTGGGCCCTCGTCGGCGACGCCGCCCGCTTCGTCGACCCGATCTTCTCCAGCGGCGTCAGCGTCGCCCTCAACGGCGCCCGGCTGCTGTCCGGCGATGTCATCGCCGCCGCGGAGAAAGGCGACTTCAGCAAGGGCTCGTTCCACACGTACGAGACCAAACTGCGCCGCGCGGTCGGCAACTGGTACGAGTTCATCTCCATCTACTACCGGCTGAACATCCTGTTCACGGCCTTCGTGCAGGACCCGAAGTACCGCATGGACGTCCTCAAGATGCTCCAGGGCGACGTCTACGACGACACCGAGCCCAAGGCGCTCGCCGCCATGCGCGAGATCACCCGGCAGGTCGAGGAGAACCCCGACCACCTGTGGCACAAGCACCTCGGTTCGCTCCGCGCCCCCAGCGCGGCGCCCCTGTTCTGACCGTGATCTGACCGTACGACCGTCCACCGTCCGGGCCGCAGCAGTTGTTGGAGGGAACGCGCCGATGCACGAAGCGATCGCCATGGTGGGAGCGGGCTGCCGGTTCCCCCGCGGGGCCGACGCGCTCCCGGAGTTCTGGCGGCTCCTGCGCACCGGGACCGACGCCATCGAGGAGGTCCCGCCGGAACGCTGGGACGTGGACCGCTACTACGACCCGGACCCGCGCCGGCGCGGTGCCATGTACAGCAGGTGGGGCTCGTTCCTGGCCGGCGTCGACCGGTTCGACCCGGCGTTCTTCGGAATCGCGCCCCGCGAGGCCCACGAGATGGACCCCCAGCAGCGGCTGCTGCTGGAGGTCGCCTGGGAGGCCCTGGAGGACGCCGGCCAGTCGCCCACCGCCCTGGCCGGCACCCGGGCCGCCGTGTTCACCGGCGTCATCGGCATGGACTACACCCTGCTGCACGCCCGGCAGGCCGGACTGGACGGCATCGGCGCCTGGTACGCCAGCGGGCGCGAGTTCAGCTTCGGCCCCGGCCGAATCTCCCACGTGCTCGGGCTCCAGGGCCCCAGCATGTCCGTCAACACCGCCTGCTCCTCCTCGCTCGTCGCCGTCCACCTCGCCTGCCAGAGCCTGCGCGCCCGCGAGGCCGACATCGCCCTCGCGGGCGGCGTCAACCTGATCCTCTCCCCGGAACTCAGCATCTTCCTGTGCAAGGTCCGCGCCATGTCCAGCGACGGGCGCTGCAAGCCCTTCGACGCCGCGGCCGACGGCATCGTACGAGGCGAGGGATGCGCCGTCGTCGTACTCAAACGCCTCTCCGACGCGCTCGCCGACGGCGACGACATCCTCGCCGTGATCCGCGGCTCCGCCGTCAACCACGACGGCGCCAGCGCCGGGCTCACCGTGCCCAGCGGCGCCGCCCAGCAGCGGCTGCTCACCGACGCGCTCGCCGCCGCGGGCGCCGCGCCCACCGACATCGACTACGTGGAGGCCCACGGCACCGGCACACCCCTGGGCGACCCCATCGAAGTGGGCGCGCTGCGCACCGTACTGGGCGCCGGCCGCCCCGAGCACCGCCCGCTCGCCATAGGCTCCCTGAAGAGCAACTTCGGCCACATGGACGCCGCCGCGGGCGTCGCCGGACTGCTCAAGGCCGCCCTGATCCTCCGGTACGGGCAGCTCCCCGCCACCCTCCACATCCGCGAGCGCAACCCGCGCATCCGCTGGGACTGGCCCGTCACCGTCCCCACCGAACTCACCCCGCTGCCCGCCGCCGACGACGGCCGGCCCCGGCTCGCCGGCATCAGCGCCTTCGGCCTCAGCGGCACCAACGCCCACGTGATCATCGAGGCGGCGCCGGAGGGGGCGTGGGGGGCGACGGCTCGCGCCGCGGAAGGGAACACCGCCGGGGCGCCGGAGCGCTCCCGCCCCCGCGTCCCGGAGCGTCCCGGGCCCGTGCTGCTGCCCATCTCCGCGCGTGACGGAGCGGCCCTCACCGCGCTGGCCCGCTCCTACCGCGACCGGCTGACCGGGGAAGCGCCGCCCGCTCCGCGCGACCTCGCTCACACGGCGGGCGTGCGCCGCGCGCACCACGCCGAGCACCGGCTCGCCGTCACCGGCGGCAGTACGGCCGAACTCGCGTCCAAGCTGGGCGCGTTCCTCGACGGCGAGGCGCCGCAGGGCCTCAGCACAGGCGGCCGCGACCTGGAGAACGACGGGGCGGGGGAGGGGCCGGGGATCGTGCTGGCCTTCTCCGGGCAAGGGGCCCAATGGCCCGGCATGGCCCGCGAACTGCTCGCACCCGACAGCGGCCAGGGCGGCGGCCACGACGACAGTGGCCAAGGCAGCGAGTACGGCAGCGGCCACGACACCGGATACGACGCCTTCCGCGACGCGTTCGACGCCTGCGACGCGCTGGTGCTGGAGCACGCGGGCTGGTCGCCGAGGGAGGAGACCGCCAGGCCCGCGGACGAGTCCCGGCTGCACCGCACCGAGTACGCACAGCCCGTGATCTTCGCCGTGCAGGTGGCGCTCGCCGCGCTCTGGCGCGCCTGGGGCATCCGGCCCACGGCCGTCGTCGGCCACAGCATGGGCGAGATCGCCGCCGCGTACGTCGCGGGCGCGCTCACCCTCGACGACGCCGCGCGAGTCGCCGTCCACCGCGGCCGGCTGCTCGCCGCGTCGGCCGGGCGCGGCCGGATGGCCGTACTCGACCTCCCCGAGGACGCGGCGCGGCGCGCCCTCGGCCCGTACGAGGGGCTGCTGTGGCCGGCCGCCGCCAACAGCTCCCGCACGACCGTGGTCTCCGGCGACGCGGAAGCGCTGGGCAAACTGCTGGCCGACCTCGCCGGCCGGGGCGTCGGCTGCCGGGCGCTGCCCGGCGACTACCCGTTCCACAGCCCGCCCATGGAGCCCTACCAGGCGCCGCTGGCCGAACTGCTCGACGGCCTGCGGGCCGCGCCGCCCACGGTGCCCGTCGCCACGACCACCCCGGCGGGGGACGACAGCGGCGATGGCGACGGCGACGGGCGGCTCTTCGACGCCGCGCACTGGGTCCGCAACATCCGCGAACCCGTCCGCTTCGCCGCCGCCGTCGACACCCTGCTGGCCCAAGGCCACCGCACCTTCCTGGAAATCGGCCCGCACCCGGTCCTGGCCCTGCCCCTCACCCACGCCTTCGAGGACAGCGGCATGGAGGACGGCCTGGTCGTACCGTCGCTGCGCCGGGATGTGGCCGCACCGCGGACGCTGCTCACGTCGCTGGGCGCGCTGTACGCGGCCGGTGCCGAGGTCCGCTGGGCCGCGGTGCCGCCGACGGGCGGGCGCCCGGTGAAGCTTCCGTCCTACCCGTGGCAGAAGCAGAGGTACTGGATCAGCCCCGGCGCGCCGGGGGAGCGGGCGGGAGAGCGTGCGGGGGAGGGAGGCGAGGCGGCCTCCACCGCGGAACGCGTGCTGCGGCCTGCCGATGAGCCCGCGCCCGTACGCTCAGCGGAGCCCGCGCCCGTACGCTCGCCAGGGCCCGAACCCGTACGCGCGCTGGAGCCCGAGCCCGTACCACCGCCGTTGGCCGAGCCCGCGCCCGTACCCGACCCCGCCGCCGTACGTGCCACAGTGCCGTCCGGTCTTCCGGGCGCGCGGAGCGAGGTGGCCGAGACCGTCGCGCGGGCGGCGGCCGACGTGCTGGGGCATGAGCCCGGGGCGGTTCGGCGGCGGCAGGGGTTCGCCGACATGGGGATGGACTCCCTCACGTCGCTGGAGCTGCGTACGGCGCTCCAGGCCCGGTTCGGGCCGCTGCCCGCCACCGTGGCCTTCGACCATCCGACGGTCGAGCGCCTGACGGACTACCTGTGGGCCCGGCAGGGCGCGCCGGGGGCGGCCGAGGCCGCCGACGAGCGGCGGAACGACGCCGCGCGGCAGAACGACGCCGCGCCGCGCGTGCCACGGTCCGGGTCGCAAGGGCCCGAGCCCATCGCGGTCGTCGGCGTCGGCTGCCGCTTCCCGGGCGGCGCCGACGGGCCGGACGGCTACTGGCGGATGCTGCGCGACGGCACCGATGCCATCGCGCTGTCACCGCCGGGCCGCTTCGACGACGGGAGCCGCTGGCTGGGGGCGTGGCTGGACCGGGTGGACCACTTCGACCCGCGGTTCTTCCGGATCGCGCCGCGCGAGGCGAGGGTCATGGACCCGCAGCAGCGGCTGTTCCTCGAAGTGGCCTGGGAGGCGCTGGAGCACGCGGGCCAGACCCCCGAGCGGCTGGCCGACACGCGGACCGGCGTGTTCGTCGGCATGAACTCCCACGACTACGCGGAACTCATCGCCAACGCCCCGCGGAACGTCGACGCGTTCTTCGGGACCGGCAACTCCTTCTGCTCCACCGCCGGCCGTCTCTCCTTCTTCCTGGGGGCGCACGGCCCGAGCCTGGCCGTGGACACCGCCTGCTCGTCGTCGCTGGTCGCCGTGCACCTCGCGGTGCGCAGCCTGCGGAGCGGGGAGAGCGGCCTGGCGATCGTCGGCGGCGTCAACGCCATCCTGCGGTCCACCATCCACCGCGCCAGCCGAGCGGCGGGCGCGCTCGCCGCCGACGGGCGGTGCAAGACCTTCGACGCGGCCGCCGACGGCTACAACCGCGGTGAGGGCTGCGGGGTGGCCGTACTCAAACCGCTCGGCAAGGCGCTCGCGGACGGCGACCGGATTCTGGCGACCATCCTCGGCTCGGCCGTCAACCAGGACGGCCCGAGCAGCGGCCTCACTGTGCCCAACGGGCCCGCGCAGGAGGCCCTGGTCCGCGAGGCGCTCGCCGACGCCGGGGTCGCGCCCGCCGAGATCGGGTACGTGGAGGCGCACGGCACCGGCACGCCGCTCGGCGACCCGATCGAGCTCCAGGCCCTCGGCGCGGCCCTCACCCCGGGCCTCGCCACGGGTCCCGGCGGGACACCCGAAAGGCAGCGGATCGCGGTCGGCTCCGTGAAGACCAACTTCGGCCACCTGGAAGCCGCTTCGGGGATCGCCGGCCTCATCAAGACCGTACTGATCCTGAACCGCGGCGAGATACCGCCGCACCTCCACTTCGAGGAACCCAGCCCCGAGATCCCCTGGCGCGACCTCCCCTTCGACGTGCCGACCGCCACCACCCCGTGGCCGTCGGGCCGCAGCGCGGCAGGGGTGAGCGCCTTCGGCTTCAGCGGCACCAACGCGCATGTGGTGCTGGGGAGTTCACCGATGGAGGCGGAGGATCGTGGGGTGAAGCGGGGCGGTGGTGGCCGGCCGTATCTGTTGCCGCTGTCGGCGGCCGGCCCGAAGGCGCTGGCCGCGCAGGCCGCCAACTACCGCGCGCTGCTCGTCGGGGGCGAGAGCGTCGGTGCTGATGACGTGGCGTCACCAACGGACGAGCACACCACAGCGGCCGGAGTCCCGCTGCACGACGTGTGCTTCACCGCGAGTACGCGCCGCGCGCACCAGGCCCACCGCCTCACCGTCGTCGGCCGTACGCGTGCCGAACTCGCCGACCGGCTCGCCGAGTTCGGGCGCGGGGAAGCGGGGGCCGGCGTCTCCACGGGCCGGGCGGACGGCGGGGCGGAACGGAAGGTGGCGTTCGTCTTCTCCGGGCACGGGTCGCAGTGGCCGGGTATGGCGCGGCTGCTGCTGCGCCAGGACCCCGCCTTCCGGGAGGCGTTGGCCTGGTGCGACGCGCACCTGGCCCCGTACACCGGCTGGTCGGTCCTCGATCACCTGGAACGCGGCGCCGACACGCCCTCGGGCCCCCGTCAGCAGGAACTGATCTTCGCCGTGCAGACGGCGCTCGCCCGCCGCTGGCAGGCGCTCGGCATCCGGCCCGCCGCCGTGCTCGGACACAGCATGGGCGAGGTGGCGGCGGCCCAGGCGGCCGGGGTGCTGGAGATCGTGGACGCGGCGCGGCTCATCCACGAACGCGCCGCCGTCCAGGAGCGGCTGGCCGGCAACGGCGCCATGGGGGTGGTCGGGCTGCCGGCCGCCGAGGCCGCCGCGGCACTCGCCGGGTACGAGGACCGGCTGTGGGTGGCGCTCGACAACAGCGCCCGCAGCACGGTGCTCTCCGGCGCCGCCGACGCGCTCGACGAGGTACTGGCCGCCCTCAAGAAGCGCCGCGTCTTCGCCCGCCGCGTCGACGCCGCGGGCGCCGGGCACTGCCCGCTCGTCGAACCCCTCGACCGGGAACTGGCCGACCGCCTCGCCTGGCTCCGGCCCGCCCCCGGCGACCTGCCCTGCTACTCCGCCGTGACCGGCGGCCCGCTCGGCGGAGAGGCGTTCGACGCCGCCTACTGGGGCCGCAACCTGCGCGACCGCGTACGGTTCTCCACCGCCGTACGGGCCATGGCCGCCGACGGCTTCGACACCTTCGTCGAGATCTCGCCCCATCCGCTGCTGCTGACCTTCATCGAACAGGACCTGCGCGACCTCGGCGCCATGGGCCTCCTCGTGCCGTCCCTGCGCCGGGGCGGCGACGACTTCGCCGTCATGCTCGACTCGCTCGGCGCCCTGCACGCGCACGGCGTCCCCGTCGACTGGGCCGGCATGTACCCGGCGGGCGGCCGCGTCGTCGACACCCCGGCGTACCCCTGGCAGCACAAGAGGTACTGGCTGGCGGGCGGAGCGGAGAGCGGGGCGGCGACGGCGGCCGACTCTGGTGTAGCGGACACCGTCGAGGCCGGGGCCCGGCCGGGGGACGACGCGGATGCCGCGGACCCCGCGGCCACGCCCACCACGGACCACGCCATCGCCCTCCGCCGGGAGCTGGCGGCGCTGGAGCCCGAGGCGCGGCACGACGCCCTCGTGGGCCATGTGCTGGCCGAGGCGGCCGCCGCGCTCGGCGCTGACTCGGACGACGAACTCGACCCCCGGCAGGGCTTCTTCGACCTGGGCATGAACTCGGTCACGTCGATGGAGATGAAGCGCGCCCTCCAACGGCGGTTCGGGTGCTCGCTGCCCAACACCCTCATCTTCGAATGCCCCAACGCCGAGGCGCTCGCCGAGTACCTGGCTACGGACGTACTCGCGACGGACGTGTCCGAGACGGAAGTGCCCACCACGGAGCCCGGCCCCGGCCCCGACCCCGACCCCGAGTCGCCCCCGGCCCGCGCCGGCATCGGCGCGCCCGCCCCGGAGGCCGCCCCCGACGCCCCCGGGCACGGCGACGATCTCGCGGCCCGCTTCGAGCGCGAGATGGCCGGGGTCGATGACGCCCTGGGCCTCGGGCGCCCGGCCCGTACCCGCGCGCACGCCCGTACCCGGGCCCAGGCCCGTACCGACATCACGTACCGCGGAGAGGCGGAGCAATGACCGGAAGGGACATGGACGACCGGGCCAGGCTGGCCCAGGCCCTCGACCGGATCGCGCAGCTACGGACCCGGCTGGAGCAGTACCAGCAGACGGACGGGCCCGTCGCGATCGTCGGCATGGGCTGCCGCTTTCCCGGCGGGGCGGACTCCCCGGAGGAGTTCTGGCGGGTGCTCAGCGACGGCGTCGACACCGTGCGGCGCTTCCCGGCCGAGCGGGGCGACGCGGACGCCGTGTACGACGCGGACCCCGAGGCACCGGGCAAGGCGTACTGCGTGGAGGGCGGATTCATCGAACGGCCCGACGCGTTCGACGCCGAGCTCTTCGGCATCTCACCGGCCGAGGCCGTGGCGATGGACCCGCAGCAGCGGCTGGTGCTGGAGGTGGCGTGGGAGGCGCTGGAGCGCGCGGGGATCGCCCCCGACGGCCTGACCGGCAGCGCGACCGGGGTCTTCCTCGGCGCCAGTACCAGCGACTACGCGCGGATGCGGCAGCAGCTCGCCGAGGCGGCCGATGTGGACGCGTACCAGTTGATGGCCGAGCCCGCGTTCCTGGCGGGGCGCGTCGCCTACCACTTCGGGCTGCGCGGCCCCGCGCACGTCGTCGACACGGCCTGCTCGTCCTCGCTGCTCGCCGCCCATCTCGCGTGCCAGAGCCTGCGCCGCGGCGAGTGCGACCTCGCGCTCGCCGGCGGGGTGAACCTGATGCTGACGCCGTACGGGTTCGTGCTGGTCAGCAAGGCGGGGGCGCTCGCGCCCGACGGGCGCTCCAAGGCGTTCGCGGCGTCGGCCGACGGCTACGCGCGCGGCGAGGGCTGCGGCGTCGTCGTACTGAAGCGGCTGACGGACGCGGTCGCGGACGGCGACCCGGTGGTGGCCGTCATCCACGGCAGCGCCGTCAATCACGACGGGCGCTCCAGCGGCATCTCGGTGCCCAGCGGCCCGGCGCAGCAGGAGGTGATACGGGCGGCCCTCGCCGACGCCGAGGTCGCGCCCGCGGGGATCGGGTACGTGGAGGCGCACGGCACGGGCACGATGCTCGGCGACCCCATCGAACTCCGGGCGCTGGAAGCGGTGCTGGGGCCGGGCCGGCCGGCGGAGCGGCGCGTGTACGTCGGGTCGGTGAAGACGAACGTCGGCCACCTGGAGGCCGCCGCCGGCGCGGCCGGGCTGATGAAGCTCGCGCTCTGCCTCCAGCACGGGCGCATCCCTCCCAGCCTTCACTTCACCGAGCCCAACCCCAACGTGGACTGGGACCGGCTGCACCTCACCGTGCCCACCGCCCCCACCCCCTGGCCCGCCGCGCCGGACGGCCGCTACGCGGGCGTCAGCTCCTTCGGCGTGAGCGGCACCAACGTCCACCTGATCCTGGGCGAGGCCCCCGCCCCCGAACCGCCCCCGGCCCAGCCGGCCCTCGCGGCGCCTCGCCGCTCCCACGAACTCCTCGTCCTGTCCGCCGCCTCCCGCGCCGCCCTCGACGACCTCGCCGCCCGCTATGCCACCCGCCTCGGCCTCCCAAGCGAGCCCGCCGCCGGGAACGGAGCGGTGAGCGGGCCCGTAGGACAAGGCGGTTTTACGGACGCCGGCCCGGCGACGGTCATCGGCGAGGCGAGCCGCGGTGACCGTGCCGTCGAGCCGGCCGTCCGCGGCTGGTCGGGTGGGGACGCTCGTACGGGGGCGGGTGTGGGTGTGGGCTCGGCTGGGGGTGGCGGTTCGCTCGCGGACATCTGCCGGGCCGCCGCCCTGGGGCGGGCTCAACTTCCTTATCGGCTTTCGGTAGTTGCTCCTTCTGTTGCTGGGCTCGGCTCCCAACTTCGGCAGTTCGCCGCCGGGCGGAGTGCGCCGGGCGTTGTGAGCGGGCGGGCCGCGCCCCGGCGGCGAGCAAAGATTGCGTTTCTGTTCACCGGTCAGGGCAGCCAGTACCCCGGCATGGGGCGCGGGCTCTATGAGACCGAACCCGCCTTCCGGGCCGCGCTCGACGAGTGCGACGCCCTGCTGCGCGGACACCTCGACCGGCCGCTGCTCGACGTGCTGTACGGGGAGCCGAAGGACACCGCGCTCCTGGACCGCACCGCGTATACCCAGCCGGCGCTGTTCGCCGTCGAGTACGCGCTGTCCCGGCTCTGGCACTCCTGGGGCATCCGGCCCGGCGCCGTACTGGGCCACAGCGTCGGGGAGTACGCGGCGGCCTGTGTGGCCGGGGTGTTCGGCCTGGAGGACGCGCTCACGCTGGTCACCGCGCGCGCCTCGCTGATGCAGCGGCTCTGCGAGCCGGGCGCGATGCTCGCCGTGCCGCTGCCCGCCGCCGAGGCGGCGCGGGAGGCCGAGGCCGACGGCGGGCCCCTCGCGCTGGCCGCCGTGAACGGCGAGCGCGAGTGCGTGCTGTCCGGCGCCGCCGACGCCGTCGACCGGGTGGCGGCCCGCCTCGCCGGGCGCGGGGTCCGGGCGCGGCGGTTGCGCGTCTCGCACGCCTTCCACTCGCCCCTGGTCGAGCCGGCCCTCGCCGAGCTGCGTGCCACCGCCGCGCGCGTCGCCTGCGCCGCGCCGCGCGTCCCCGTCATCTCCAACCTGACCGGCGAGGCCGTCGGCCCCGACACCCTCGCCGACCCCGACTACTGGTGCCGGCACGCCCGGCGGACCGTGCGGTTCGCCGAGGGGCTGCGCACCCTGGACCGGCTCGGGTTCACCGCCTTCCTGGAGGCCGGGCCCGGCCGCACCCTGCTGGGCCTCGGCGCCACGGCCCTCCCCGGGCCCGACCGCACCTGGCTCGCCTCGCTGCGCCGCACCGCCGACGACGCCGAGCAGATCCGCACGGCGCTCGGCGGCCTGTACGTGCTCGGGGCCCCGGTGGACTGGCAGGCCGTGCACGCCGGCACGGGGGCGCCCGTGGTTCCCGTGGACCTGCCCACCTACGCGTTCCAGCGGCAGCGGTACTGGTTCCAGGAGCGGGAGGCCGCTGTGCCCGGGGGCGACCGTACGGCCGCGGCCGTGCCCACGGCGCGTACCGCCGAGGCCGCGGGCGAACCCGACGGCGGTGCCGCCCCCGACCTGCTGGCGCGGCTCACCGAAGCGGACCCCGGCGCGCGGCCCGGACTCGTCGCCGCCCGCCTCCGGGACCTGCTCGCCGCCATGCTGTGGACCCCCGCCGAGGAGCTCGACGCAGGCGCCGACCTGCTCGAACTCGGAGCGGACTCGCTGATGGTGATGCAGGTGGTGACGGCCTGCAAGACCGAGCTGGCGATCAGCCTCTCGCCGCGCGAACTCTTCGAGCGGCCCACCGTCGCCGACTGGTCCGCGCTGATCACCGCGCACGCCGAACGGGACCACGAGCTGCCGGGCGCCGCCGAGCGCGGCGCCACGGCGGCGGGGCCCGACTGGACGGACCCGGCCGTGCTCCGGGCCGACGCCGTACTCGACCCGGACATCCGGCCCTCCGCCGGCCACGCCGAACCGGGCGACGCCTGGCGCGACCCCTCCGACGTCCTCCTCACGGGGGCCACCGGCTTCGTCGGCGTGTTCCTCCTGGACGAACTGCTGCGCTCCACCGACGCCACGGTCCACTGCCTCGTACGCGCCGACGACCCGGACGCCGGCCTGGAGCGGCTGCGGTCGGCCGCCGAACGCTACCTGAACTGGCGCGAAGGGGACGAGAAGCGGATCGTGGCGGTGCCCGGCGACCTGTCCCGGCCGCTCCTCGGCCTCACCGAGGACGCCTTCGACGCGCTCGCGCACCGCGTCGACGCCATCTACCACAACGGCGCCAACGTCAACTTCATCCACAGCTACCAGCAGCTACGGGCCGCCAATGTCCAAGGCACCGAGGAGATCCTGCGGCTGGCCTGCCGAGGGCCGCTGACCCCCGTCAGCCACGTCTCGACATTCGGGGTCTGGGGCGTGCCCGAGGACCTGACCAGCACCTTCGCCGAGGACGACGACCTCGGCCGGGCCGGGCGGCTGCCCAACGGCTACCTCCAGACCAAGTGGGCGGCGGAGCGGCTGGTCTTCGCCGCGCGGGAGCGGGGCGTGCCGGTCAACATCTACCGGCTCGGCCAGATCATGGGCGACTCGCGCCGCGGCACCTGCGTCACCACCAGCTTCACCTGCTCGGTCATCAAGGGCTGCGTCCAGTTCGGCACGGCGCCCGAACTCGACATGCTCGTCGAGATGACCCCCGCCGACTATGTGAGCCGGGCCCTCGTGCACGCCTCGAAGACGGCCGGCTTCGGGCAGAACTTCCACCTCCTCAACCCCGAGCGGATCACCTTCGCCGAACTCGTCGGCTACCTCCAGCGGGGCGGCTGGCGGGTCGGCCGGCGGCCGGGGCCCGAGTGGGTGGCGGAGTTCCGCGCCGGGGTGGGGCTGGAGGACAACGCGCTGTCCCCGCTCATCGACACCATCAGCGAGATCGTCCGGGTCGGCCAGGACTCCATGACCTACCGCGTCGACAACGTGCGGCGCGCACTGGACGGCAGCGGCATCACCTGCCCGCCGCTCGACGACGCCCTCCTCGACACCTACTTCGGCTGGATGGTGCGTACGGGCTTCCTGCCCGCGCCCGAGGGGCCCGCACTCGATGGGCCCGTATCCGAGGGGTCCGCGTCCGTGCGGTCCGTACGTGATCCCGTACCCGGCCAGTCCGCCGAGCGGCCCCGGAAGGAGAAGCCATGAACACGCCCGACCGCGCACCCCGACCGCCGCACCGCCGCCCCCAGGACGGGGACCTCCGTGATGTCGTCATCCTCGGCGGCTCGCTGCCCGCGGCGACCCTGGCGACCGTGCTCGCCGCGGGCGGCGCGCGCGTCACGGTCATCGACGCCGCCCAGCCGCCGCCCTTCCCGCCCGGGGAGATGGGCGTGCACGCCGCCGGGCTCTTCCGGGTGCTCGCGGAGCGGTACAAGGCGCCGGAGCTGGCCCGGCTGGCGACCGTGAAGGACATCCACACGCACGTCACCCGGACCGTCGGCGCCGAGCACTGCCACAGCTTCGTCTACCACCGCGAGGGCCGGCCCCAGGACCCGGCCGAACTGCTCCAGGTCTGCCCGCCCAAGGGCGCGCCGCCCGAACCGCACTTCCACCGCCCCGACATCGACGCCTACCTGCTGCGCTGCGCGCGGGAGCGGGGCGCCGACGTGCGCCGGGGCGGCAAGGTCAGCGGGGCGGCGGCGGGCCCGGACGGCGCGGCCGTGCGGCTCTCCGACGGCACCGAGGTCCGGGCCCGGTACCTGGTGGACGCCTCCGGGCCCGACTCGCCGCTGGTGTCCGCGCTGGGACTGCGGCAGGAGCCCGCACCCTTCGCCACGGCCAGCCGGACGCTCGCCGCCCATATGACGGGGGTACGGCCGTTCGCCGACGCGGTCGCGGACCGGGCCGCCGCCTACCGGCCGGCCCTGCCCTGGCACCGGGGGAGCATGCACCACCTCACGGACGGCGCCTACCTCGCGGTGCTGCCGCTGGGCAACCACCCGGACTCCACGGGCGGGCTGTTCAGCGTCGCCCTGACGCTGGACGCCCGCCGGTTCCCGCCGCGCGAGGGGCCGGGGCGGACGCCGGAGGAGGAGTTCCGCGCCTTCGTCGCCCGATTCCCCACACTGGTCGACCAGTTCGCGTACGCGGCGGCCGAGGGTCCGTGGCTCGCGACGGAACGGAACCAGTACGCGGCGAGCCGCACGGTCGGCGACCGCTGGTGCCTCATCGGGGACGCGGCGGGCTACGTCGACCCGTTCATCTCGCGGGGGCTCGGGCTGACCCTGGAGGCCGTGAACGCCCTCGCGCGGCGGCTGCTGGACGCCGTGCGGGACGGCGACTTCTCGACTGAACGGTTCGCCGAGGTCGGCGAGTTGACGCGCGATCAGCTCGCCGCCAATGACGAGCTGGCCGCCATGGTGCACGCGTCGCTGTGCGACCCGGCGCTCGTACGGGCCGTGCTCTTCGTCCTCGAAGCCGGCTTCCGCTTCGGCGGGTTCCCCCTCCTGGCCGCGTGGTCCGAACTCCGCTCGACGGGCGGCGACGCGGCCCTGCGGGCCCTGGAGACGGTCCCGCACCGCGGCCACGTCTTCGCCGGACACGAGGGCTATCACCGGCTGTTCACCGCGGCCGGGGCCACGTGCGCGGCGGTCGCCGCCGGGGAGCTGGACGCCCGTACCGCGAGCGAGCGGATCTTCCGGTCCGTCCGCGAGGCGGAGTTCGTGCCCGCCGCCTTCAAACTCGACGACCCCGCCGCCCGCTCGCTCCGGATCACCCCGGTGACGCTGCTCAGGCTCGCCCTGTGGAGCGTCACCGGCGCGCCCAAGGACATCGCCCCGCTGGTCCGCGCCGGGATCAAGAGCGTGCTGAAGGGCGGATGAGCACGCTGCCCGTACCGACCCCACGCCCGTAGCGAATGACTCAAGGAGCACGCATGGCAACCTCCGCACGTTTCGCCGGTACGGTCCTCGCCCCCGGGGACCCCGGATTCGAGGACGCGAGCCGCACCTGGAACGCGTGCTTCGCCTCCCGCCCCCGCGAGGTGATGGTGTGTCACAGCACGGCGGAGGTGGCGGACGCGGTGCGCGAGGTGCGGGAGCGCGGCGTATCGTTCCGGGTCCGGTCGGGAGGCCACTCCATGGCCGGGCTGAGCAGCGTCGAGGACGGGGTCGTCATCGACCTCGGCGGCCTCGACGCCATCTCCCTCAGCGCGGACCGCTCGCTGGTGACCGTCGGCGGCGGAACCCGACTCGGCGACATCTACCGGGAGTTGTGGCGGTCCGGCGTGACGGTACCGGCGGGCACCTGCCCGCGCATCGGCATCGGCGGCCATGTGCTGGGCGGCGGCATGGGCGTGCTGTCCCGCTCCCGCGGCGCCCTCGTCGACCACCTCGCCGCCCTGGAGTTCGTCGACGCCGAGGGCCGGGCGTACCGGGTGGACGAGAACGAGCACCCCGACCTGTTCTGGGCCTGCCGGGGCGGGGGTGGCGGGAGCTACGGCATCGCCACCTCGTACACGCTGCGCACGTCCCCGGTGGACGAGGTCACCCTCTTCACCCTGAGCTGGAACTGGGAACGGTTCGCCCCCGCCGTACGGGCGTGGCAGAGCTGGCTGGCGTCGACCGACGACCGGGTCAACACCTTCCTCTCGCTCTTCCCGCGCCAGCAGGACCTGGTGGCGGCCTTCGGCGTGTACGACGGGCCGGCCGCCGAGTTCGAGGAGCTGCTGCGGCCGCTGGTCGCCGCCGTACGGCCGCAGGACCAGGTCGTGGAGCCGATGCCGTTCATCCAGGCCGTCGACACCGTGGAACTGCTCCAGGGCGAGGCCGCGGCGGCCGACCAGGTACGGGCGCAGGGCAGTTCGGCCATCATCGGCGGGCCGCTGGACGGCGCGGCCATCGCCACCCTCCAGCAGTTCCTCACCGACCCGCCGAGCCACCGCTCCGAGGTCGCCGTCTACGGCATGGGCGGGGCCATCGCGCGCCCGGCGCGCACCGACACGGCGTTCGTGCACCGGACGGGGCTGATGGCCTTCGAGTACCGCACCGACTGGGACCGGTCCGAGGACGACGCGAAGAACCTCGCCTGGATCAAGGCGCTGCGCCACGCCATGGCCCCGCACACCACCGGCGCCGCGTACGTCAACACCATCGACCTGGCCCTGGAGAACTGGCTCTGGGCCTACTACGAGGAGAACCTGCCGCGGCTGATCGAGGTCAAGCGCCGCTACGACCCCGGCGACGTCTTCCACCACCCGCACAGCATCCCGCTCACGGTCACCGAGGCGGACATCGCCCGGTACGGCATACCGGAAGCGGTGGCCGCACGGCTGCGGGCGGCAGGGCTGACGGACCGTCAGTAGGGCCAATGGAGCCTATGTCTGACGGCACGTCACCAAGTGTCGCAGACACATACCAGCACACCCTTCACCACTCCAGCCGACCGAGGAGGTCGCACACCATGGCACACACCGAGCAGGAGATCCTGGCGGGCGTCGCGGAGATGCTGCACGACATCTGCGGCATCGCGCCCGCGCGCAGCACCCCGGACAAGTCCTTCGTCGACGACCTGGACGTCGACTCGCTGTCCATATACGAGATCGGCATGACGACGCAGGACCGGTTCGGCGTCGAGGTCCCGGACGAGGACATGCGGGGCCTGCGCACCGTCGGCGACCTCGTCGCCTATATCCGGGGAGCGGGGATCACGGCATGACCGACGGCCGCCCCGCCGCCGCCTCGGGCCGCCCTGCCGCCGGCACCGGTAGGTCCCTTGGGTCCCTCGCCGATGGCGGCCCGGCTGCTGGTGACACCTCCGTCGGCGACTCCGTGGGCGACGGTCGCCCCTTCGCCCACGGCAGCCCCGTCGGCCACGGCGGCCCCGTCGCCGACGACCGTGAGGTGGTCGTCACCGGGCTCGGGGCGGTCGGGCCGGTGGGCGGTGACGTCCCGACGCTGTGGCGGGGGCTCCTCGCGGGCGCCTGCGGCGTGCGCCGCGTCGAGGAGCCGTGGGCGGCCGGGCTGCCGGTGCGGATCGCCGCGCCGGCGGCCGTGGAGCCGGCCGGGCGGCTGGCGGTCCACGAGACGCGCCGGCTGTCCCGTGTGCAGCAACTGGCCCTGCTGGCCGCCCGCGAGGCGTGGGCGGACGCGGGGGCGCCGGAGCCGTCGCCCGAGCGGTTCGCGGTCGCGGTCTCCTCGGGCGGGGGAGGGGTGGCGGACCTGCTCGGCCAGGACGAGGTGCTGCGGGAGCGCGGCTGGCAGCGGGTCTCGCCGCTCACCCTGCCGAGGTACATGGCGAACGGCCCCGCCGCCTGGGTCGCCCTGGAGTTCGGCGCCGCGGCCGAGCTGCACGCGCCCGCCGCCGCCTGCGCGTCCGGAGCGGACGCGCTGGCGCGGGGGCGCGAGCTGATCCGGTCCGGGCAGGCGGACGTGGTGCTGGCGGGCGGCGCCGAGGCGATGATCCACCCGGTGATCGTCGCGGGGTTCGCGGCCATGCGCGCGCTCTCCCGGCGCAACGAGGACCCGATGGCCGCCTGCCGGCCGTTCGACGCGAAGCGCGACGGTTTCGTCCTGGGCGAGGGCGCGGCCGTTGTGGTGCTGGAGTCCGCCGGGCACGCGGCCCGGCGCGGGGCGCGCGGCTACGCGGAGCTGGCCGGCGCGGGCCGTTCCGCGGACACGTACCACATCGCCAACCCCGACCCCTCGGGGGCGGGCGCGGTGCGCGCGATGCGCCGGGCGCTCGCCGACGCGGGCGCGGAGCCCGGCGAGATCGCTCATGTCAACGCGCACGCGACCGGCACGCCGACGGGGGACGTGGCGGAGGCGATGGCGCTGCGCGAGGTGCTGGGGCCGGGCCTCGGCGGCGCGTCGGTGACCGCGACCAAGTCCCTGACCGGTCATCTGCTGGGCGCCGGCGGGGCGTTGGAGGCGGTGATCACCACCCTGACGCTGCATCACGGCATCGTGCCGCCGACCGCCAACCTCGACGAGCCCGACCCCGTCGTCGCGGCGGATGTCTCCCGCGCCGTGGTCACGGGCGGCCCCGCGGTGCTCCCGGAGGGCGGGGAGCGCGGGGGTGCTGCGAGGGCTGCGGGCGGGGGTGCGTCGAGGACGGCCGGCGGGGGCGCGCTCGCGGCGCTCAGCAATTCGTTCGCCTTCGGCGGCCAGAACGTCTCCTTGCTGCTGCGCCGCCGGACGTGACGGCCGGTGCGCACGCGCTTCCCAGCCGGAACTTTTTCATCTACGGTTGAATTCAACGTTGGGTGAGTTTTCCTGCGAGGAGAGATCACATGAAGACCGCGATCGATGTACAGGACCTCGTGGTGGCCCGCGGCGGGAAGGAGGTGCTGCACGGCCTCTGCGCACGCGTCCCGCACGGCGGGATCACCGGACTGCTCGGCCCGAGCGGCAGCGGGAAGACCACCCTGATGCGCTCCATCGTGGGCGTGCAGCGCGTGAAGTCGGGACGGGTCACCGTGCTCGGCGAGGCGGCGGGCACCCCGTCGCTGCGCCGTAAGGTGGGCTACTTCACCCAGTCCCCGAGCGTCTACACCGATATGACGGTCCGTGAGAACGTCCGCTACTTCGCCAGCTTCTACGGGCTCGGCGCCGCCGCGGCCGACGAGACCATCAAAGAGGTGGGGCTCCAGGAGCAGGCCGGCCAGATCGTCCGTACCCTCTCCGGCGGCCAGCACAACCGGGCCTCCCTCGCCTGCGCCCTCGTCAGCCGCCCCGAACTGCTCATCCTGGACGAGCCGACGGTCGGCCTCGACCCCGTGCTCCGCGAGGAGCTGTGGGCGCACTTCCGCCAACTGGCGGCCGACGGAGCCACGTTGGTCGTCTCCAGCCACGTCATGGACGAGGCCAACCGCTGCGACCGGCTGATCCTCATCCGAGAAGGGGCCGTCGTCGCCGACGACACCCCCGACGCCATCAAGAAGCAGGCCGGCACGGACGACCTGGACCGGGCGTTCCTCACGCTCGTCCAGGAGAAGGCGGAGGTGGCGTGATGTCGCCGCGACTGACCCTGAGCACGACGGCCCGGGTCCTCGGGCAGCTCCGGCACGACCGGCGCTCCGTCGGCCTGCTGATCGGCGCGCCGCTGCTGCTGCTCACGCTGATCTACTTCATGTTCGAGAAGAACGGCGCGACCCTCGACCGGGTCCTGCTGATCATGCTCGGCGTCTTCCCGTTCCTGCTGATGTTCCTGGTCACCAGCATCGCCATGCTGCGGGAACGCACATCGGGCACGCTGGAGCGGCTGTTCACCACCCCGCTGGGCAAGCTGGACCTGCTCTTCGCCTACGGGCTCGCCTTCGGCCTGGCCGCCACCGTCCAGGCCATCGTGGCGACCACGGTCGCGTACTGGCTGCTCGACCTCGACACGGCCGGCAACGGCGCGCTCGTGGTGCTCATCGCCGTCGGCAACGCGCTGCTCGGCGTCGGCCTGGGCCTGCTGTGCAGCGCGTTCGCCCGTACCGAGTTCCAGGCGGTGCAGTTCCTGCCGATCGTGGTGCTGCCGCAGATCCTCCTCTCCGGCCTCTTCGTGCCGCGCGCCGAGATGGCCGGCTGGCTGGAGGGCGTCAGCACGGCCATGCCGCTGGCCCATGGGGTCGAGGCGCTGCAACAGGTGGGCGCGTCCGTCGACGCCACCGCGGACCTGTGGCGCGGCTACGGCGTGGTCATGGGGTGCGTGGTCCTGGCCCTCGTGCTGGCCGCCAGCACGCTGCGGCGGCGTACGGCGTAGGCGGGCGTACGGCGCAGGCGGGCGAGGCGTACGGCGTGGGGGGCGTACGGCGTAGGCAGGCGAGGCGTACGGCGTAGGCGGGCGTACGGCGTAGGCCCGGACAGGGGCAGGACGGCGGCAAGAGCGAGGGCAAGGCTCGGCTCGACTCGGAAGACGGGGGCGCACGTGCGGGGACGCAGCGGCCGACGGCCCGGCAAGCCGGACACGCGCGGCGCGATACTGGCCGCGGCCCGCGAGATCTTCGCCGAGCGCGGCTACGACGGCTCGTCCATCCGCCATATCGCGGCGAGCGCCGGCGTCGACCCGGCGCTCGTGCACCACTACTTCGGCAACAAGGAAGACCTCTCCATGGAGGTCGTCAAGGCGCCCATCGAGCCCGCGGCCGTGATGGAGGAAATCTTCGCGGAGGGCATCGAGGCCGCCCCCGAAAACGTGGTGCGCGCCTTCCTCGGCGTGTGCGAGGGGCCGGTGAGCGGCCCCGCCTTCCTCGGGCTGCTGCGCGGCGCGGTCGCGCACCAATGGCAGGCGCTGCTGCTGCGCGAGTTCTTCACCACCCAGATCGCCCGCCGGGTGGTCCGCCGGCTCGGGACGGCCGTCGACCCGGCGGAGCTGCCGCTGCGGGCCTCGCTGGTTTCGAGCCAGTTGTTCGGCCTCGCGCTGGCCCGGTACGTGCTGCGCATCCAGCCGCTCGCGGACGCCCCGCGGGAGGTCGTGGTGGCCGCGGTCGCGCCCAATATCCGCCGGCACATGATCGGCGCACTGGACGCCGGGGATCGCGAGGCCGTCTGAAATCCGCCCCTCGGAGCGGGCCCCGATATTGATCGTTTCCGGCGGAACAGACGGCTCAATATTACGAGTCGGTATAATTCACGGACCCCGCGGAGCGGTAACTCATCCTGTGACGAAAGGTTCCCCTACGGCCCTCGTCATGTTATCTTGACTAAGCGATGAGGCGCAGTACGGGGGTGCTTTACTGCATGCGCATATTAGTCATCAGTGATAGAACGGTTATCAGGGCCGGTTACCGCATGCTCTTCGAAGGTAAGCCGGATCTTGAGGTTTCCGGAGACGCCGGAGATATGCCGCAGATCGAGAACAGCGTGAATGGTCTGCGGCCGGATGTAGTCGTCATAGATTCCGAGACGAATTCGCTGGACGCGGCCGAGGTGATCCAGTTCCTCGGGGCGGCCGTGCCGAGCGCCCCGGCCCTGGTGCTCGTGGGCGAATTCGACGACCAGGTGCAGCGGCTGCTGCGGGCCGGCGCCCGCGGGCTGCTGCTCAACCGCTCCTCCCCGGCCGAGATCGTGGCCGCGGTCCGGCTGGTCGCGGCCGGGTATTCGCTGCTCTTCCCCTGCCGCGGCCGGCGGCTCGTCGACTGGTCGGCCCCGGCCGACGGCGAGGAGAAGGGGCCCGGCCGCGAGCGGCTGGGCAGGCTCACGCGCCGCGAGGTGGATGTGCTCCGGCTCATCGCCCGCGGCTGTAGCAACGCGGAGATCGCCGACGTGCTCTTCGTCAGCGAGAGCACGGTCAAGTCCCATGTCCAGCGCATGCTCGACAAGCTGGACCTGCGTAACCGGGTGCACGCGGTGATCTACGCATACGAGATCGGCATGGTCCGCACGGCCGGTCTCGCCGCCGCCGGGCTCCCGGTGGCGCCGGTGGGCTGAGAGCGGGGGCCGGAATCACCGCGGCCGGCCCCCTTCCGTGAACCCCTTCGATTTCCCGGATTCCGAGCTGATTTCCGAGATCTCAGGTCTTGGAAATCAGATCCGAGATCTCAGGTCTTAGAAATCAGGTCTCAGTAGTTCTCGGGCCTCGGATTTCTGGAATTTCCGGGAAGGTGGATGAAGGGTCATGGATCATTGGCCCGGGGTGATGTCCCGGGCCATTCGCATGCGGTCCTTCTTCCCGTTCAGGGTCCGGGGCAGCTCGTCGACCACATGCAGCGCGTCCACGATCATGTAGGAGGGCAGCCGCGCCGCCGAGAACTCCTTGAGCCCGAGGAGCGACACCCGCGCGTCCGGCGCGCGCTTGGTGACCACCGCGTGCAGCGCCGCCTCCAGCCCCGACCCGACGACGACCACCGCCGCGTCCGCCACCGCCGGATGGGCGCCGATCACGCTCTCCACCTCGCCCAGCTCCACCCGCTGCCCGCGCACCTTGACCAGATGGTCGCGGCGCCCGGCGAACTCCAGGTCACCGCCGTCGCCGACCCGCACGATGTCCCCGGTCGCGTACGGGCCGGTGTGCGGCTCCCGGCCCCAGTAACCCAGCATCACCGTCGGCCCCGACACCAGGAGTTCGTACTCCCCGTCCCGTTCCTGCGGCACCAGCGTCACGGAGTCGCCTGAACACACCGTCCCGATCGGCAGCGCCGCCGACCGCTCCGCCACATCCGCCGTCACCTCGTACGACGTGCACACATTGGTCTCCGTGGGCCCGTACCAGTTGAACATCCGCACCTCCGGCCACCGGGCGCGCAACTCCTTGACCTGTGGCAGCGGAAACGGCTCGCCGGCGAAGACGCACACCCGCAGCGCGGGCGGCGGCGCCTCCTCGAAGAGCCCGCCCTTGGCCATCATCAGCGACAGCGCGGACGGCACCGAATACCAGACCGTCAGCTCGTTCCGGCGCAGGAACGTGACCAATTGGTCCGGTGCGTAAGCGAGTTCACTGGATATCAGGTGGACCGAGGCTCCGGCGTGGAACGCGGCGTAGAGGTCGAATACCGAGAGGTCGAAGTTGAACGGGGCGTGATTGGCGAGCCGGTCGGAGGGGCCGAGCCCCAGCAGCTCGCAGGCCCACGTCACGAACGCGAGCGCGTTGCGGTGGCTCAGGCAGACGCCCTTGGGCTCCCCGGTCGAGCCCGAGGTGTAGAGGATGTAGGCGAGGTCATCAGGGGCGCCGGGGCCACCGGGGCCGCCGGGGCTGTCGGGGATATCGAGGTCGTCGAGATCGTCGGGACTGTCGAGGTCGTCGGGGCCGGCGGGGCCGTTCACGGGTCCCAGCAGTTCCTCGAAGGTCGCCAGCGGGCCCGCCTCCCACGGGGCGTCGGCGGTGCGCGCCGCGCCGCTCGCGTCCGTGACGGTCAGCGCCGCGCCGCACCCCCGGCCGATGAGCGCGGCACGGGAGGGCGGATTGGAGTCGGCCACCGGGACGTACACCGCGCCGAGCCGCAGGCACCCCTGCATCAGCGCCACGGCCCGCGTGCTCTTCCCCGCCCACAGCACCACCCGGTCCCCGGGCCGTACGCCGCGCGCGGCCAGCGCGGCGCGGCAGCGGTCGGCGAGGGCGTCCAGCTCGCCGTACGTCAGCCGCCCGTCGGGGCCGTGCACCGCGAGCGCTCCCGGATCACGCCGGGCCGCGTCGATGACGAGCTGATGCAGCATCACAGCCCCAACTCCTTCGCCGCCAGCTCCTTTTGGATCTCCGACGTGCCGGAGAACAGGAGGCTCGGGACGGCATCGCGCAGCTCGGCCTCCACGCCGAATTCGGTGAGGTAGCCGCGCCCGCCGCAGATCCGTACCGCGTCGAGGGCGTTGGCCACCGCTCCCTCGGACGCGGCGAGCTTGGACAGCGCCACGGCGAGCCGGGCGGGCCGCCCCTGATCCATCTCCCAGCAGGCGCGGTAGAGGAGCAGCCGCGCGCTCTCCAGGCGCATCGCCATGTCGACGATCCGGTGCGAGACCGCCTGAAAGCCGGTCAGCCGGCGGCCGAACTGGCGCCGCGACCGGGCGTGTTCCGACGCCCGCTCGACCAGCCGCGCCATCATCCCCACGTACCCCGCGAAGAGGCAGGCCCGCTCCCAGCCCATCGAATGCTGGAAGACCGTCGCCCCCATGCCGGGCGCGCCCAGTACCGCCGTGTCGGGTACGAAGCAGTCGGCGAAGGTCACCGCGGACGCCGGAGTGGAACGCAGCCCCATCTTGTCGAACGGCTGCCCCGCCCGTACGCCCGGCGTGTCGGCCGGCACCACGAAGGCCGTCTGACCGAGGTGGCCGGCCTCCGGGTCGGTCGTCGCGTAGGTGACGAAGACGTCGGCGGCGGGGCCGTTGCTGACGAAGCTCTTACGGCCGTTGAGCACATGGCCGCCGGCCACCGGTACGGCCGTCATCCGCAGCCGGGAGACGTCGGAGCCCGCCTCGTCCTCGGTCATGGCGTTGCCCGCGACGACCTCGCCGGAGCACATGCCGGGCAGCCAGCGGGACTTGAGGTCGTCGGAGCCGAACCGGTCGAGGGGCACGGCGCAGGCGAAGAGGTGCGCGCTCGCCGCGAAGACCAGCCCCGTGTCCTCGCACCCCTCGCCCAGCGCCTCGTAGAGCCGCGCCGTGTCCAGCGCGCCCAGCCCGACCCCGCCGTACTTGTCGGGCAGGCAGGCCCCGAGCAGCCCCATGCGCCCCAGCGCCGCCCAGTCCGTACGGGCGAACGGTTCGCGCGGCGGCCGGCCGGCGGGACCTGCGGGGAAGGCCGCGCGCACCGCCTCCAGGGTGCGTCGGTGCCGCTCTTCCTGATCAGCGCTCCAGCCGAAATCCATGAGGCTCCCCGTGGCGTGGTGTGGTGTGGTGTGGTGATGCGGCATCAGTAAGCGGCCAACGCCGCTATGGATGCCGGAGGTTGGGCGGTGTGGGGGGATGGCGTTGGGCTGGCGGCGGGGCGCCCGGGCCGTCGGGCCGACGGTGCGGCCGGGTGTGCACCCGGCGCCGGACCGATCCGCCCGCGGAGCGCTCGCGCGCTCCACCCCCACCCGCGCAAGGCTCCGTGTGACGCCCCGCCCGCCATCACCGTGCCACGGCGAGAGCGTGAACCGCGGCCCGGAGGGCGGTAATTCATCCCTTCTGCTGGGCATCATCCTCGCGGTCACCGCAACGGTGCGGAGCGCCGGGCGGCGGGTTTCCCTCCCGTGACCGATGGCGGCGGCGCCGGAGGCTCGGAAGAATTCCCACCCTCGTGCGGGGAGTTCCCACGAGTTCCCACCCTCATGTGATGGCCGGTCGCGCCGCGGAGGCGCACCGAGGCGGCTGGAGGACAGATGGCGGCGGAAGGGCTTCCGACAGAGGCGGTGGCCATGGCCGATGTGGCGATCGTGCTGCTCGCGGGCCGGCTGTTCGTCCGGCTGAGCAAACGGGTCCGCCAGCCGCCGGTGGTGGCCGAGATCGCCATCGGCATCGTGCTCGGGCCCAGCCTGCTCGGGCTGCTCCCCGGCGACCTGCCCGGCCGGATCTTCCCCGCCGACGCCCGCCCGATGCTCGCGGCGGTGGCGCAGGTCGGGCTGCTCCTGTTCATGTTCCTGGCCGGCTGGGAGATGGACCTCGGCCGGCTGCGCGGCCGCGGCCGGTCCGTCGGAGCGATGGCCGGACTCTCCATGGCCGTGCCGTTCGCGCTCGGCGCCGGGGCGGCGGCCCTGCTCGCCGGGCGCTACGCGGGCGAGGGCAGCGGCACGACCGCCTTCGTCCTCTTCCTGAGCACGGCCTTCGCCATCACCGCCTTCCCGGTGCTGGCCCGCATCATCACGGACAGCGGGCTCACCGGAACCCGAGTGGGTTCCATGGCCATGGCCTGCGCCGCGGTGGGGGACGTCCTGGCCTGGTGCGTCCTGGTACTCGTGGTCGCGGTCTCCGAGTCCGACGGGCCGGGCCACTTCTTCACCGTCGTCGGGCTCACCGCGGCGTACGCGCTGGCGATGGTCCTGGTCGTACGGCCGCTGCTGCGGCAGTTGCTCATCCGCTCGCCACGCACCGCCTCCGGCGCGAACCTGCTCGTCCTGATCGCCTCCGGCGTCTTCCTGTCCGCCTGGACGACCTCCTGGATCGGCATCCACGCCATCTTCGGCGCGTTCGCCTTCGGACTGATCATGCCGCGCGAGGCGCGGGAGCGGCTGCACCGACGCGTGGCGACGCCGCTGAGCGGGATCGTGACGCTGCTGCTGCCGGTGTTCTTCATCGTGACCGGGCTCTCCGTGGACGTGGGGCTGCTCGGCCTGGGCGGCCTGGCGGCCCTCGGGCTGATCCTGCTGGTCGCGGTCGTCGGCAAGTACGCGGGGACGGTGCTGCCCGCCCGGATGTCGGGGATGTCGTGGCGGGACGCCGGGGCGTTCGGCACGCTGATGAACACCCGCGGCCTCACCGAGATCGTCATCCTCTCCATCGGCCGCGAACTGGGCGTCATCGACCAGGAGATGTTCACCATGATGGTGCTCATGGCCCTGGTCACCACGGCCATGGCCGGCCCGCTCCTGCACTGGCTGGGCGTCACCCGGCCCCCGGCCCCGGTGCTCGCGTCGGTCCCTGACGCGGCGTCGGGTGGGGAGGGGCCGGCCGGGGCGCCGCCGGGGGAGGGGGACGGGGGGCCGTCGGCTACGGCGAGGGTGGGCCCGTGACGCGTGCTCAAGTTCAGTCGCGGGGGCTGGCGTTACGGTATCGGGCGCTCGTACTGGGGGGTGGACTGCGCCTGTGGCACGGGGTCGCTGACGGCGGAGGGCTGGGGGC
>NZ_JOBF01000028.1 GCF_000718635.1 Streptomyces varsoviensis
GTGGGTGGGTGCCTACCGCCCGTACCCGGCCAACGGTCCGGGGTGGGGTGGGTGGGGCGGTTCCTCGCTTCTGCGGGTTCGTCGGTTGTTACGGGCCGCGCGGCCTGGCTCGCCGGCGCTGGGGCCTCGCTCTGTGAGTTTGCCGCCTCCCGTTCGTGCCTGGCTTGCTGCCGGTGGGGGGCGGCCCCCCTGTTTCTGGCGGCACGGGGGGTTTGTTCTTCGGAGTTTTCCACAGGCGGGAGCCGTCTGTCGGTGGGGCGGCCTAGACTCGGTGGGCGATGAGCAGCCTCTTTGACGACAGCTTCCTGGCGGACCTTGAGCCTTCGGGCGAGGAGCCCCCGCCGCCGCCCGAGGACGCCGCACCGGAGCCGGTGCCGGATGACCTCTTCGGGGGCGCTTTCGACGCGCCCGTACAGCGGTCCGGGCCGGCGGGCGGCGGGTATTACCGGGATGGCGCGCCGCGCGCCGTCATCGATCCCGCGGCGCTGCTGGAGGGGCTCAATGAGCAGCAGCGCGCGGCGGTGGTGCACAGCGGCGGGCCGCTGCTGATCGTCGCCGGGGCGGGGTCCGGCAAGACGCGGGTGCTGACGCACCGGATCGCGCATCTGCTGGGCGCGCGGGGCGTGCACCCTGGGCAGATCCTCGCGATCACCTTCACCAACAAGGCCGCGGGCGAGATGAAGGAGCGCGTCGGCGATCTGGTCGGTCCTCGGGCCAATGCCATGTGGGTGCTCACGTTCCACAGCGCTTGTGTGCGCATCCTGCGGCGCGAGTCGAAGAAGCTCGGCTTCACCTCGTCTTTTTCGATCTACGACGCCGCCGACTCGAAGCGGCTGATGGCGCTGGTGTGCCGGGATCTGGATCTTGATCCGAAGCGGTTCCCGCCGAAGTCCTTCAGCGCCAAGATCTCGAATCTGAAGAACGAGCTGATCGACGAGGAAGAGTTCGCCGGGCAAGCCGCCGATGGGTTCGAGAAGACGCTCGCCGAGGCGTACGCGATGTACCAGGCGCGGCTGCGCGAGGCGAACGCGCTGGACTTCGACGACATCATCATGACCACGGTCCACCTGCTCCAGGCGTTCCCGGACGTCGCGGACCACTACCGGCGCCGTTTCCGGCATGTGCTGGTCGACGAGTACCAGGACACCAACCACGCGCAGTACACGCTCGTGCGCGAGCTGGTGGGGCCGGGCACGGCGGAGGTGCCCGCCGCCGAGGTGTGCGTCGTGGGCGACGCCGACCAGTCGATCTACGCGTTCCGGGGCGCCACCATCCGCAACATCCTCCAGTTCGAGGAGGACTACCCGGACGCGACGACGATCCTGCTGGAGCAGAACTACCGCTCCACGCAGACCATCCTCAGCGCCGCCAACGCCGTCATCGAGCGCAACGAGAACCGCCGCCCCAAGAACCTGTGGACGGAGGCCGGGGCGGGCGCCACCATCACCGGGTACGTGGCCGATACCGAGCACGACGAGGCCCAGTTCGTCGCGGACGAGATCGACCGGCTCACGGACGCGGGCGAGGCCAAGGCCGGGGATGTCGCGGTCTTCTACCGCACCAACGCCCAGTCCCGTGTCTTCGAGGAGATCCTCATCCGGGTCGGGCTGCCCTACAAGGTCGTCGGCGGCGTGCGCTTCTACGAGCGCAAGGAGGTCCGCGACGTCCTCGCCTACCTGCGCGTTCTCGCCAACCCCGAGGACACGGTCCCGCTGCGCCGCATCCTCAACGTCCCCAAGCGCGGCATCGGCGACCGGGCCGAGGCGATGATCGACGCCCTGTCGCTGCGCGAGAAGATCACCTTCCCGCAGGCCCTGCGCCGCGTCGACGAGGCGTACGGCATGGCGGCGCGTTCCGCCAACGCCGTCAAGCGCTTCAACGTGCTCATGGAGGAGTTGCGCACGGTCGTCGAGTCGGGGGCCGGGCCCGCGACCGTACTGGAGGCGGTGCTGGAGCGTACGGGATATCTCGCGGAGCTCCAGGCGTCCACCGACCCGCAGGACGAGACCCGCATCGAGAACCTCCAGGAGCTGGCCGCCGTGGCCCTGGAGTTCGAGCAGGAGCGCGCCGAGGACAATCCGGGCACGCTGGCGGACTTCCTGGAGAAGGTCGCCCTGGTCGCCGACTCCGACCAGATCCCGGACGAGGACACCGACGGCGGCGGCGTCGTGACGCTCATGACGCTGCACACGGCGAAGGGCCTGGAGTTCCCGGTCGTCTTCCTGACCGGCCTGGAGGACGGCGTCTTCCCGCACATGCGGGCGCTCGGCCAGACCAAGGAGCTGGAGGAGGAGCGGCGGCTCGCCTATGTGGGCATCACGCGGGCGCGCGAGCGGCTGTATCTGACCCGGTCGACGATGCGCAGCGCCTGGGGCCAGCCGTCCTACAACCCCCCTTCGCGCTTCCTGGAGGAGATCCCCGAGGAGTACGTGCAGTGGAAGCGGACCGGGCCCGCGACGCCGTCGGCGTCGATGGGCGCGGTCGGCGGGTCCGGCCGGTCCGGTTCGGGCGGTTCCGGCGGCTCTGGCGGCGGGATCATGTCCTCGCGCTCCAAGGCGGGGCCGAGCGGCTTCGCCACGCGGCGCGCGGCCGACCGCCCGGTGGTCCAGCTCGCGGTCGGCGACCGGGTCACCCACGACTCGTTCGGGCTGGGCACGGTCGTGACGGTCAAGGGCAGCGGGGACAACGCGGAGGCCACGATCGACTTCGGCGAGGCCAAGCCGAAGCGGCTCCTGCTGCGGTACGCCCCGGTGGAGAAGTTGTAGCCGTCAGGGCGTTTCTGATGGATCTCTGTGGGTGAAGGAGCGACGTCCGGGGCGTGTGCCGGGCGTCGCGAGGCCGCGGAGATCTGTCAGAAACGCCCTACGTCGGGTCCAGGCCGTGTGAGCGGAGCCACGGCAGCGGGTCGATGGCCGCGCCGCTGCCGGGGCGGACCTCGAAGTGCATGTGCGGGCCGGTGGAGTTGCCGGTCTTGCCGGAGTAGGCGATGACGTCGCCCGCCTTGACCGTGCCGGACCGGATCTTGTTGCTGCTCAGGTGGCAGTACCAGGTCTCGGTGCCGTCGGGGGCGGTCACCATGGCCATGTTGCCGTAGGCGACGTTGAACTGCGTGCGTACGGTGCCGTCGGTCGCCGCCATCACGGGGGTGCCGAGGCCGACCGGGAAGTCGATGCCGGTGTGCACGGACATCCAGTTGACGCCCGCCTGCCCGAAGTAGGCGCTGAGCCCCTTCTGCTTCACCGGCAGGACGAACTTGGGGCGCTCGGCCTCCTTGCGGCGCGCTTCATCGGCTTTTCGTTTCTTCTCTTCGGCCTGGCGCGCCTTGAGGTCGAGCCGCTGCTGGGTGCGGCTGGCCCGGTCGGCGAAGTCGTCGGCGTCCCTGCTGACCCCGGCGAGCTGGGTGTCCAGCTTGCTGTTGGCGGCGGCCGGCGTGACGGTGGCCGGGTCGGGCGCCGACGCCTCGGTGTTCTTGGTGTCGCCGCCGCCCCCGGTCACGCTCGCCGCGGCGATTCCGGCGACCCCGATGGCCGCGACGGACGGGACCGCGATGGTCAGGAGCGCGGAACGGCGGGTGCGGTAGCCGCTACGGGCGGAGGCGCCCCGGCGCCGCCCGCGGTTCCCGCCGTCACGGCGGGGGCCGGGCAGGGGAGCGGGCGCCTCGTCGGGCGCCTCGTCGGTCACCACGGGTTCGAGCACCGACGTCTCTTCCGCGGACTGCCGCTCGGGAGCCGGGGGCTCTGGTGCGGTGTCTGGTTGAGCAGGCGGTACGGCCTCTGCGGCGATGCTCGTTTCCGCCTCGGCCTCGGCCCATTGGTCGGTCTCGCCCACCGCGCCGCCGATGGTGTCGTACGAGCCCGTCGTGCCGTACACCTCGTACGAACCGGTCGCGTTGCTCGCGCCGTACGCGCCCGTACCGCTCCAGGCCGTCGTGGACCACTGCCCGGTCTGCTGCTGCTCGTGGAGTCCGTGCGCCGCGTAGAGGGAGGTGTCCCAGGTCTGGGTGTGGCCGCCGGTCTCCCACTGGTCGGCCGCGGGCCACTGGCCGGTGGTGCCCCACTGGCCGGTCGTCTCGTACGTGCCGGTGTCGCCGTACGGGGCGGAGGTGTCGTAGGAGTCCGTTGTGCCGTACGTGGCGGTGGGTGCGTAAGTGTCGTACGGGCCGCTGTACGCGGCCCTTGTGTCCCACTGACCTGTGGTGTCCCACTGGCCCGAGTGGCCGGTGTCGTAACCGCTGTAGGCGATGCCGATGTTCTGGAACGTACCGGTGGAGTAGCCGTCGTACCCGGCATAACCCTGTTGTGCCGTCTGCTCCCCGTATGTCGCGCCGGGCGCGTAGGGGGCTTCTGGAGCGGGGGCGGCCGGAGTGGAGTTCCCCGACGGGTGACGGTCGTTCACCACCAACTTCTCTTTCGCCTAGGCAGCACGAGAATTAGCGGCGACTGTACCCGGCGGTATGCGGCAGCCACAATCTTCGGCGGTTATCGCCGCCTCAAGGACCGGTCATTTAGCCGCCTTTCGGTGGACTGGAGCCGATTCCTCGGCTCGGCGTTCGAATTATTTTCGATGAGAAATCGACCGGCTCACGCAACCGAAACGGCCCCCGACGCGTCGTCGGCCGCCTCCTCGGCCTCCAGCGCCTGCCGGATTCCGGCCGCCACCGCGCAGTGCACCGGCAGCGCGAGATGCCCCACCCCGCTGACCCGCACGCTGCGGCAGCGCAGGTCAGGATGGTCGAGCCGGGCGGTTTCGACCGGGATCATCAATTGGTCGAGATCGCTCCAGAAACTTACGAAGCGCGTACGGCAGCCTTTGGCGGGGCGTGCGAGTTCCGTGATGACCGGGGAATCCGGGCGCATCTGCCGAACGAGGGGATGCGCCGAAAGCAGCGGCACCGCGCGTGTCCCGCCATGCGGTGTGCCGAGCGTGACCAGCGTGCGGATACGGGCGTCCCCGCCGAGCCGCTGCGCGTAGTAACGGGCTATCAGGCCGCCCAGACTGTGCCCGACGACGTCCACCCGCGGGCTTCCCGTACGGGCGCACAACTCCTCGACATGACGGCCCAGCAGCTCCGCGGCCGTACGGATATCGCAGGTCAACGGCGAATAGTTGAGGGACTCGACGCGTCGCCGGCCGCGCTGGCGCAGATAGCGGCGCAGCAGGACGAAGACGGAGCGGTTGTCGATGAAGCCGTGCAGGAGGAGCACGGGAGGGTGCGGCGGGGGTGTGTCGCCGGCCGCCCCGGCCGGGGGCGCCGGGCCCTCGCGGGCGAGCGGCGCGCCGGGCGGGGGAGGGGCGGGCCGGCGCTCCTGGACGAGGCCCGTCGGGTAGAGGATCATGTGCCCGGCGAGTATCGCCAGCTCCAGCGCGCCGGCCCGGACGGCCTCGGCCGAGGAGCGGAGCAGTGAAAAAGGAAAGGGCAAGGCCACCATGGCCGACCTCCCGAATCGCACGCAGGAGACGGCTCTGACCCCCGTGTGCCCTCATGGGCAGCCGTGCCCGGCGCGCCCGCGCGGGCGGGTAGTGGCGTGACGCGCGGTAGCGGCGTACGGCCCGGCCTCGCGGCGGCCCCGGTACGGCGTCCCTCGCGACCGGGCCGACGGCTCCCCGGCGCGGGAATTCGGACACAGTGCGTAGCGAACGAATTGTCCCACGTGTGATTTCCCCCTCCCTCACCACCGTGAAACTGCCGGGTGCGGGATGCTGGCGATAACGTTCGTTCACACTTACGGCCGGTGACGGCAGTCGTACATGGAGGCAGTGATGGGAGTGACCGGTCCGATTCGCGTGGTGGTGGCCAAGCCGGGGCTCGACGGCCATGACCGCGGAGCCAAGGTCATCGCGCGTGCGCTGCGGGACGCCGGCATGGAGGTCATCTACACCGGACTCCACCAGACGCCCGAGCAGATCGTCGGTACCGCGATCCAGGAGGACGCCGACGCGATCGGCCTGTCCATCCTCTCCGGTGCGCACAACACCCTCTTCGCCAAGGTGATAGAGCTGCTGCGGGAGCGCGACGCCGAGGACATCAAGGTGTTTGGTGGCGGCATCATCCCTGAAGCGGATATCGCTCCGCTCAAGGAGTTGGGTGTGGCGGAGATTTTTACGCCGGGGGCTACTACGGCGTCCATCGTGGACTGGGTCCATGCCAATGTCCGGCAGGTGCCGGCCTGAGTCTTGGCCGGTCGGCCCCCACTTCGGCTGCGCCGTGCTGGTTGGGGCCTGCGGCCCCTTGACGGCGTAGCCGTCGCCTTTGGGCGGGTCGTCGGCCGGTGTTTCGGCTGCGGGTTGGTTGTGGTTGATCGCGCAGTTCCCCGCGCCCCTGGGGGGCTGGAGTTGTTGGTCCTCTGCGGCGTGATTGTGGCTTGTCGCGCAGTTCCCCGCGCCCCTGGGGGGGCTGGGGTTGTTGGTCCTCCGCGGGTTGGTTGTGGTTGATCGCGCAGTTCCTTGCGCCCCTCGGGGGCTGGGGCGGGATGGTGGCCGGCGTGTTCGTCGGAGTGGCGGGGCATCAGGGGCGTTGCCGGGGGGTGGGGGTGAGTTCGCGGCGCATGGTGGCGCGTAGGCGCAGGGTGCCGACGAGACGCTGGAAGGCTTCCGACCAGTAGCCGGCTGCTCCGGGGGAGCCGTTCTCGGGTTCGTCCGGCTGGGCGGTCAGGACCTCCAGCCGGTCGGCCTGTTCCGGGTCGAGGCAGCGTTCGGCCAACCCCATCACTCCGCTGAAACTCCATGGATAGCTCCCCGCGTCCCTGGCGATGTCAAGTGCGTCCACGACGGCCCTCCCCAGCGGCTCCGACCACGGCACCGCGCACACCCCGAGCAGGCGGAACGCCTCGGAGAGCCCGTGCACCGAGATGAACGCCGCGACCCATGCCGCCCGTTCACCGGGCGGCAGCGCGGAGAGCAGCTTCGCCGGGTCCTGCCAGGACGCCTCCTCGGCGGCGGGCGGCGAGGCCGGAGGGCCGAGCAGCGCCCGGGACCACTCGGCGTTCCGCTGCCGCACGGCCGCCCGGCACCAGGCGGCGTGCAGGTCGGGCCGCCAGCCGTCGGCGACCGGCAGCGCCACGATCTCGGCGGCGCTCCGGGACCCGAACCGCTCGCTCCACTGAGCCAATGGCGCCGCCTCCACCAACTGGCCGAGCCACCATGATCTTTCGCCGCGCCCGGATGGCGGCTTGGCCACGATGCCGTCGCGCTGCATGGCGCTGTCGCACTCGTGCGGGGCCTCGACGACGATGCGCGGCTCGTGGAAGTCCAGGGCGAGGCAGGACCGCGCCCGGCGGGCCATCCTGGCGGCGAGGGCGGAGCCCGGGAGCCCGGAGAGCAGTTCGGCCGAGGTGGCCCGTACATTGCGGCTGCGATCGGCGAGGGCCTGTTCCAGGAACGGCTCGTCCCGCGCCGACAGCCCCTCGCGCAAGGCGTCCACGAACATCAGCCGGTCCTCCGCCCGCTCCGTGGACCACGTGGTGGCGAGCAGGGCCCGCGCCGCGTCGGGGTCGCGGCGGCGCAGCGCTGTCAGCAGCGCCACGCGTTCCGCGAACAGCCCTTCCTGCCAGGTTCGTTCGGCCGCCTCGTCGTAGCCGGGGCCTGTGGGCAGGGCGGGTGCCGGTGTCCAGTCGACGGCCAGACCGCTCCGGAGGGCGAACTTCCACTGCGGGTTGAGCCGCGCCAGCCAGAGCGCGCGCGGCCCGGCCAGCGTCAGCGCCTCCGCCCGCAGGTCCGTACGGCCCCGGGCCGCGTCGAGCAGGGCGGGCAGCAGGGCGGCCGGGGCGCGGTAGCCGTGCTGGTTGGCGGCGGCCAGCCACTGCGGAAGCAGTTCCGTGAGGTCCGGCGCGGTGCCGCGTCGGCTGCCGCCGGCCGGTCCGGCACGGTCGGCGAGGAGCATGGCGAGCCGCGACCGCGCGGCGGGCGGCAGCGGGGGCCGCTGGTCCGTTGGGACGACGGGCGGGCGGTGGCGCACCACGGCGGGCAGCAGCCCGGCCCGGCGGCGCACCGTCTCGACGGCGGCGGCGTCCAGGAGCGCTGCCGCCCCGTCCTGGCCGGGGCGCGGTGGAACGGGCGGGGTGCGCCGTCCGGTGCCGAGCAGCGCGGCGGCGACGAGGTCCTCCCAGGTGGTGGCGGTCGTCGTGGTCTTGTCGGCCATATGCGAGTCCCTTCCGTGTACGGCCCGCCGGGGCCCGTGCGGCCGGCTGGGCGCGCTGGCGCGAGCCGGGGCCGCGGGCGCGGCTGGGGCGGATGGGGGGTGATGAGTGATGGGGGGTGATGAGTGGCTGATGAGGGCGTGTGGGGTGGCTGATGGGGCGAGTGGTGTGGAGGGGCGCGGCGGGGTTCCGGAGACGGCAGCGGTCCGGAGTGGCCGGGGGGTTGGTGCCGTGACCGGCAAAGCTTGCCGGGAGGCGCGCTAGAGCGGGACCGCCTCCGGTGCCCATGTGGTCAGCGGCGTGAAGCCGGCGTGGCCGCAGTCGCCGAAGACGGTGACCGGTTCACCGCCCGAGACCGCGGCGAGCTGCCACAGGCCCGTACGGTCCGCGCAGCGCGGGTCGACGGGCAGCGCCGATTCGGTGCGCGCGTCGGCCAACTGCCAGCCCAGCTCGGCGTCCGGGGCCGGTATCACGTCGTCCAGGACGACCGGCCAGGCGTCCAGCCAGGGGTCGTCGCGCAGCGCGTCCCCGTAGCGGGCGAGCGCGGTCGCGACATCCGTGCCGGGCGGCGGCCCGGCCGCGGCACGCGGTGGTGCGTGGCGGGTGGCGAGGGCGGCTCGCAGGGGGCGGGCGGCGGGGTAGTAGACGAGGTCGGCGTCGAGGGAGAGGCCGACGGGGAGGGAGAGTTCGGGGGCCCGGCCCGCGGCCCCGTAGGACAGCAGGAGCGCCATGCGGCCGGTGTTCCGGCCGTGCAGCCAGACGCGGCGGGTGGTGAGCCGGCCGTCGTCAGCGTCCCGCTGGGCGAGGATCAGCCAGTCGTCGCGGACGGGTTCGCCGGTGGCGAGCAGTTCGGCGGTGTCCGTGGTGAGTCCGACGCGCGAGCGGACCGTGGCGGCCAAGGGCTCCGGCAGCCCGTCGAGATGGAGGAAGCCCTGGGCGAGGGTGTGCAGCAGCGCGCACTCCGCCAGCATCCGGGACGGCCACCCGTCGCCGGACGCGGGGACGGCCGCCAATTCGCGTACGCGCGCGGCGAGGCCGGGGGCCTGCGCGTCGACCATGCGGGCCGCCGTCTCCTCCCACTGCCCGTAGCCGCCGCGGTCCGCCGAGGCCAGGCCCGCTCGCAGCAGGTCGGCGAGGCGGTGCTCCAACTCCCGCGCGCCGTCCGCCATGCGGCGCGCCCGCTGATCGGCCCGGCGGCGGGCCGCGGCCCGGCCCGCCTCGGCGCCGGCGGCCCCGGCCGCCTCCGCCTCCGCTTCTCCCTCTGCGGTCGCGGCACCTGGCTCCGCCTTGGCCGCGCGCTCGGCCCGCAGCCGTCGGCCGCTCAGCCAGCTCCGGGCCCACTCCGGCGGCTCGCCCCCGGCCCGTACGGCCGCCTCATCGGAGGCCCGCAGCAGGAGGAGGCCGAGCGCGTGCTTGCACGGGAACTTGCGGCTCGGGCAGGAGCAGTTGAAGGCGGGCCCGCTCGCGCCGGACAGATCGACGACCGTGCGGTACGGCGTGCTGCCGCTGCCCGCGCACAGACCCCACACCGCGCCCTCGCCGTCGCCCGTGTCCGACCACGGTCCGGGCGTCGCGAGCTTGCTGCCCGCCTTGCGTGATGGCGCGTCAGGTGCGAGCGCGAGCACCTGTTCAGCCGTCCGGAACTCCCCCTGCGGATTCATGTCGACGAAGCTACGGCCTACCACTGACAATCGCCCTGACCTGCGCCTTTGTTGGCCCCGAGGCGATCTTCGGACCGATTGTCAGTGGTGTGGTGCAGTGTGGGACCCGTAGCCCGAAGCCGCGTGACGAGGGGGGACCTATGACCGTGCCCGGATTCGAGAACGAGCCCGCGAGCGATGCCGTTTTCGCCGTAGGCGGGGGAGATGACGGCGGTGGGATCGGTACGGGCGCCGGGGTGGGTGCCGGGGCGAATGTCGGTGTGGACACCGGTGCGGGTGCCGGTGCGGATGCCGGTGTCGGGGCCGGTGCCGGCGATGAGCCGCTGCGGCCGCACGCCGAGGTCGCCTTCGCCGACGAACTCAAGGCGCTGGCCGCCGCCGACGACCGGCCGCGGCCCGTCAGGTGGCGGCTCTCGCCGTGGGCCGTGGCGACGTATCTCCTCGGCGGGGTGCTGCCCGACGGCACCGTCATCACGCCGAAGTACGTGGGGCCGCGGCGCATCGTCGAGGTCGCCGTCACCACGCTCGCGACCGACCGCGCTCTGCTGCTGCTCGGGGTGCCGGGCACGGCGAAGACCTGGGTGTCCGAACACCTCGCCGCCGCCGTCAGTGGGGACTCGACCCTGCTCGTGCAGGGCACGGCGGGCACGCCGGAGGAGGCCATCCGGTACGGCTGGAACTACGCGCAGTTGCTCGCGCACGGCCCGAGCCGGGACGCGCTCGTGCCCAGCCCCGTCATGCGGGCCATGGCCGGCGGCCTGACGGCGCGGGTCGAGGAACTGACCCGTATCCCCGCCGACGTGCAGGACACGCTCATCACCGTGCTGTCCGAAAAGACCCTGCCCATCCCCGAGCTGGGGCATGAGGTGCAGGCGGTCGGCGGCTTCAACCTGATCGCCACGGCCAACGACCGCGACCGGGGCGTCAACGAACTGTCGAGCGCCCTGCGCCGCCGCTTCAACACGGTCGTACTCCCGCTCCCGGCCACCCCGGAGGCCGAGGTCGACATCGTCGCCCGACGCGTCGACCAGATCGGCCGCTCGCTCGCCCTGCCAGCCGTGCCGGAGGGCGTGGACGAGATCCGACGGGTCGTCACGGTCTTCCGCGAACTCCGCGACGGCCTCACCGCCGACGGCCGCACCAAGCTCAAATCCCCCTCCGGAACTCTCTCCACCGCCGAGGCGATATCCGTGGTCACCGGTGGCCTCGCGCTCGCCGCCCACTTCGGCGACGGCACCCTGCGAGCCGGCGACGTCGCCGCCGGAATCCTCGGCGCGGTCGTCCGCGACCCGGCCGCCGACCGCGTCGTCTGGCAGGAGTACCTGGAGACGGTCGTCCGCGAGCGCGAGGGCTGGAAGGACTTCTACCGCGCTTGCCGCGAGGTCTCCGTGTGAGGGGAGGGGGCGGCGAGGCTGGTGCGCCTGGTGGGGAGGGCGTGCGGTAGGGGCATGGTGCGGGGCGGCGGAGGCTGGGGGCGTCGACGCGGGGGCGGGACTGGAGACGGCCGTGGAGGGGGCCGGAGGGGGAGTTGGGGGAGCCCATGACGGGGCGCGAGCGCGGGGCGGACGGCCTGCGCGGCGGCGGTCGAGTCGCCGCGGGGGAGGCCGGGTTGCTGGTGCGGTCGGCGACGGTGCGTACGGGGGAGGGCCGGCGGTGGCGAGTGGGTGGCGGGGGATGGTCGACAAGGTGGAGGCGATCGGTGTGAAGGCGCTCAAGAGGGCGGCGGGTGAGGTGGTGCTGTTGGGGGTACGGCATCACGGGCCCGGGTCGGCGCGAGCCGTGCGGGCGGCGCTGGACGCGTGCGAGCCGTCCGTCGTGCTCGTAGAAGGGCCGCCGGAGGCCGAGGCGGTCGTCGGCCTGGCGGGGGAAGAGGGCATGCGGCCGCCCGTGGCGCTGCTGGCCCACGCGGTGGACGATCCGGGCCGTGCCGCGTTCTGGCCGCTGGCCGGCTTCTCGCCTGAGTGGGTGGCGATCAGGTGGGCGCTCGCCCGAGGCGTCCCGGTGCGGTTCATCGACCTGCCCGCGGCCGTATCGCTGGCCATGGACGACGACGACCGACGGACGCGGGAGCGCCTATCCCCCGGCGCGCCCCGCGCCACGCCCCCCGACGCCGGCCACCTGCGCGTCGACCCCTTGGCCGTACTCGCCGAGACAGCCGGACACGACGACCCCGAGCGCTGGTGGGAGGACGTCATCGAGCACCGGGGCGGCGGCACCGGCGGCAGCGGGAACACCGGCGGCATCGGCACCACTGGAGGGGGCGGCGGCACTGGCCGCAGCAAGAACACCTGCGGCAGCGGCAGTACGGGCGGCAGCGGCGGGGCCGGCCGCACCGGCGGCAGTGGCATCGGCAGCAGTGGCGGGACTGGCAGCACCGGAGGCAGCGGCACCGGCAACATCGGTGGTGCTGGCGGGACCTGCGGCAGCGGCAGCACCCGAGGGGGCGGCGCCGGCAGGCTCGGCGGCACTGACGACACTGGAGGCATCGGCGGGACTGGCGGCAGCGGCGGGTCTAGCGGGATCTCCGGCACTAGCAGTACCGGAGGAGGGGGCACCGGCGGCACTGGAGGGAGCGGCCTCGGCGGTACTGGTGGCACCGGCAGTACCGAAGACGGCGGCACCGGCAGGCCCGTCGGCACTGACGGGCCTGGTGGCACCCGCGGCGTGGGCAACACCGGCAGCGCTGGAGGCATCAGCGGTACTGGCGAACTCGGCGGGTCTGGCGACACCTGCGGTAGCAGCACCACGGGCAGCGCTGGAGGCATCAGCGGTACTGGCGACAGCCGCAGTACCGGCAGCATCGGCGGCAATGGCGCGACGAGTGGCAGCGGAGGCGGCGGCACCGGCCACATTGGCGGTACTGGCGGCACCTATGGCAGCGGCGGCAGCGGCGGGGCCTGCGGCGCTGGCAGTACCGGAGGCGGCGGCACCGGCAGCAGCGGGGGGACTGGCGGATCTGGCGGCATCTGCGGCAGCAGCAACCCCGGCAGCACTGGCGGCACCGGCGGCACCGTCTGTGCTGTAGGAATCGGCGGCACCGACGGCACCGGGCCCACCGATGGGCCCCGTGGGTCCGATGGGCCCGGTGGGCCCGATCGACCCGGTGGGCCCGGGCGGCTCGGTGGGGCCGGGCGGCTCGGTGGGGCCGAGGGGGCCGGGGTCCGCGAGTCCGTGAGAGCGAGGGCGCTGGCGCCGTTTGAGGCGTTGGCCGAGGCTATGGGCGCGTTGCGGGCGGAGTACGGGCATGGGGGGCATGAGCGGGATCTGGTGCGGGAGGCGCATATGCGGCTCCGGTTGCGGGAGGCGCGGCGGGAGTTCGGCGATGGCGTGGCCGTCGTCTGCGGGGCGTGGCACGTGCCGGCGCTCGCGGAGGCGGTGCCCGTCTCCGCCGACCGGCAGCGGCTCAAGGGGCTCCCCAAGGTGAAGGCGGAACTGAGCTGGGTCCCGTGGACGCACCGCAGGCTCTCGCGCCACAGCGGTTACGGGGCCGGGATCGCCTCCCCCGGTTGGTACGGGCATCTCTTCGACGCCCCCGACCGCCCCATAGAGCGCTGGATGACCAAGGTCGCCGGGCTGTTGCGGGACGAGGACCAGCCCGTGTCGTCCGCGCACGTCATCGAGGCCGTACGGCTCGCCGACACCCTCGCCACGATGCGCGGGCGCCCCCTCGCGGGGCTCGCCGAGACCACCGATGCCATCCGGGCCGTGTTCTGCGAGGGCTCCGACGTCCCGCTCGCGCTCGTACAAGACCGGCTCGTGGTGGGCGACGTACTGGGCGAGGTGCCGGCGTCGGCCCCGGCCACGCCCCTGCAGCGCGACCTCGCCCGGGCCCAGCGCACCCTGCGCCTCAAACCGGAGGCCGCGGAGCGGAAGGTGGAACTGGACCTCCGCAAGGAGACCGATGCCGCCCGCAGCCGGCTGTTGCACCGGCTGTGTCTCCTCGGCGTCGACTGGGGCGAGCCGACCCGTTCGCGCGACGGCCTCGGCACCTTCCGTGAGACGTGGCTCCTCCGCTGGGAGCCGGAGTTGTCCGTCAAGGTCGCGGAGGCCGGGGTGTGGGGCACCACCGTGCTCGCCGCCGCCACCGCCAAGGCCGAGTCCCAGGCGACGAGGGCCCGGGCCCTGGCCGACGTCACCGACCTCGCCGAGCAGTGCCTGCTCGCCGAACTCCCCGACGCCCTCCCCGTGGTGCTGCGCGCCCTCGCCGACCGCGCCGCGCTCGACGCGGACGTCGGCAACCTGGCCCAGGCGCTCCCCGCGCTCGTCCGCTCGGTCCGTTACGGCGACGTACGGCGCACGGACGCGACCGCCCTCGCCGAGGTCGCCGCCGGGCTCGCCGAACGTGTCTTCGTCGGCCTGCCGCCCGCCTGCGCCGGCCTCGACGCGGACGCGTCGGCCGCCATGCGCGGCCACTTGGACGGCGTTCACACGGCGGTCGGCCTTCTGGCGGAAGCGACGGAGGGAGCGCCGGTACAGGCACCGGCGGCGCCAGCACCCCCAGCGCCGCCACAGGTACCGTCGCCACAGGCACCGGCGGCGCCAGCACCGGCAGCGCCGCCCCAGGCACCAGCGATACCGGAGACACAGTCGCCGCCGGTGCCGAAGGCCGCGCCGGGCGCAGGCCCAAGCGGCGCAGGCCCTGCGGGGGCCGGCCCGCCGATGGAGGCCGAGACCGAGACCGGGACCGAGTGGTCGCGGGGGCACGGCGAGGGCGGGCCGACAGCGGCGACCCCCGGGCTGCGGGAGCGCTGGTCCGCCGTTCTGCGGGGGCTCTCCCGGCGGGACGGGGTGCCGGGGCTGATACGCGGCCGGGCCGTGAGGCTGCTGCTCGACGACGGCCGGCTGGCGGACGGCGAGGCGGCCCGACTCATGGGCCTCGCCCTCTCGCCCGGCACCGAGCCGCCGGAGGCCGCGGCGTGGATCGAGGGGTTCGTCGGGAGCGGCGGCTCCGGCGGCATGCTCCTCGTCCACGATGAACGCCTCCTGGCGCTGGTCGACGGCTGGCTCACGCGCGTACCGGCCGACGCCTTCACGGGCGTACTGCCGCTGCTGCGCCGCACGTTCGGCTCGTACGAGGCCGGGGTCCGCCGCACCCTCGGCGAGCTGGTGCGCAGAGGCGGCCCGGACGCCCCGCCGCCGGGCCGCGCCGCGGGAGCGCCCGGCTTCGGCCCGGGGCTGGACGCCGAGCGCGCCGCGGCCGTACTGCCGACGCTGCACGCGCTGTTGGGGACGGGGGCAAGGCTGGGGGCGGGGGCGGGCCGCTGAGATCGCGGCGGCGGGAGGCCCGGCTCACACCGGCCCGTGCGCCGAGGCGCGCATCGCACGATCACGTACCAACTAACGGGAGGCGCAAGGCAGATGGGCGACACGAATGGCGCACGCGACCCGGACGGCGCGGGCGGGTCGGGCGGCGAGCGGTTGCGGCGGTGGCGGCTCGTGCTGGGCGGGGGGAGCGAGGGGGAGGGGACCGGGCGCGTCCTGGGCGGGAAGGACGCCGCCATGGACGCGGCGCTCGGCGCGCTCTACGGAAGGGACGGCGGCGACGCCAGGAGTGGTGACGGCAGGAGCGGCGACAGGTCCCGTACGGGCGGGCTGGGCGCGTCCGCGCCGAGCGTCGCGCGCTGGCTCGGGGACATCCGTACGTACTTCCCCGCCCCCGTGGTGCAGGTGATGCAGCGCGACGCGATCGACCGGCTCGGGCTGGCGGCGCTGCTGCTGGAGCCCGAGATGCTGGAGGCCGTCGAGGCGGACGCGCACCTGGTGGGGACGTTGCTGTCGCTCAACAAGGCGATGCCCGAGACGACGCGGAACACCGCGCGGGCCGTGGTGCGCAAGGTGGTCGAGGACCTGGAGAAGCGCCTGGCGACCCGGACGCGCGCCACGCTCACCGGCGCGCTCGACCGCTCCGCCCGCGTCAACCGCCCGCGCCACCACGACATCGACTGGAACCGGACGATACGGGCCAACCTCAAGCACTACGTGCCGGAGTACCGGACCGTCGTGCCGGAGCGGCTGATCGGGTACGGCCGGGCGGCGCAGGCCGTGAAGAAGGAGGCCATCCTCTGCGTCGACCAGTCGGGTTCGATGGCGTCGTCCGTCGTCTACGCGTCCGTGTTCGGCGCGGTGCTGGCCTCGATGCGTTCCCTCGCGACCAGGCTCGTCGTCTTCGACACGGCCGTCGTCGACCTCACGGAGGAACTCGCCGACCCGGTCGACGTGTTGTTCGGCACGCAGCTCGGCGGCGGTACGGACATCAACCGCGCGCTCGCCTACTGCCAGTCGCGCGTCACCCGCCCCGCGGACACCGTCGTCGTGCTGATCAGCGACCTCTACGAGGGCGGCATACGGAACGAGATGCTGGCGCGGGTCGCGGCGCTGCAGGCGTCGGGCGTGCGCTTCGTGACGCTGCTCGCGCTGTCGGACGAGGGCGCGCCCGCGTACGACCACGAGCACGCGGCGGCGCTGGCCGCGCTCGGCGCGCCGGCCTTCGCCTGCACCCCGGACCTGTTCCCGGAGGTGATGGCGGCGGCGATCGAGAAGCGGCCGCTGCCGGTCCCGGACGAGGCGGGACCCCGGGGCGCGGTGCGATGACAGTGAGTGACCGGGCTGGAGGTGAATCGGAGGCGGATCAGGGCGCGGCGCGATGACAACGAGTGACCGGGTCGGCGGGCGGATCAGGGCGCGGTCGGTGCGGCGACTCGTTCGAGCCCGGTCGGTCCGAGGAGGGGGTGGTCGGGGAGCGGCACCGAGCCGCGTGGCGTAGGCGGCCGTACGTATATACAAGCCGCCACGTAGCGATCTGTGAGGGTAATCACGGCTCCAGTGTGATCTGTGATTTAGGGACCTACCGCCCTCGGGGATAACCTGCGAGACGGACATGCCGCGTACCCGGCGCACGTGTGCCGCCCTCGTAAAAGATCGCGTCCTCACGCTGCTCCCGCGGCACGCCCGCGCAGACAACGAACCGCGATATCCATGGAAAAGGGACGGACGCGCGTGGACCTGTTCGAGTACCAGGCGAGGGACCTCTTCGCCAAGCACGGTGTACCGGTGCTGGCCGGTGAAGTCATTGACACGCCTGAGGCGGCGCGCGAGGTGACCGAGCGTCTGGGCGGCAAGGCCGTCGTCAAGGCGCAGGTCAAGGTCGGTGGCCGCGGTAAGGCCGGTGGCGTGAAGCTTGCCTCCGACGCCGACGACGCGGTCGAGAAGGCCGGTCAGATCCTGGGCATGGACATCAAGGGCCACACGGTCCACAAGGTGATGCTGGCCCAGACCGCGGACATCAAGGAGGAGTACTACGTCTCCTTCCTGCTGGACCGCACCAACCGCACCTTCCTCGCCATGGCGTCCGTGGAGGGCGGCGTGGAGATCGAGGTCGTCGCGGAGCAGAACCCCGACGCGCTCGCCAAGATCCCGGTGGACGCCAACGAGGGCTGCACCCCGGAGAAGGCCGCCGAGATCGTCGCGGCCGCCAAGTTCCCGGCCGAGATCGCGGACCAGGTCGCCGAGACGCTGCAGAAGCTGTGGACCGTCTTCATCAAGGAGGACGCCCTCCTCGTCGAGGTCAACCCGCTGGTCAAGACCGGTGACGGCAAGATCATCGCGCTGGACGGCAAGGTCTCCCTCGACGAGAACGCCGCCTTCCGCCAGCCCGAGCACGAGGCGCTGGAGGACAAGGCCGCGGCCAACCCGCTGGAGGCGGCGGCCAAGGCCAAGAACCTCAACTACGTCAAGCTCGACGGCCAGGTCGGCATCATCGGCAACGGCGCGGGCCTCGTGATGAGCACCCTCGACGTCGTCGCGTACGCCGGTGAGAAGCACGGCAACGTGAAGCCGGCCAACTTCCTCGACATCGGCGGCGGCGCGTCCGCCGAGGTGATGGCGAACGGCCTGGAGATCATCCTCGGCGACCCGGACGTCAAGTCCGTCTTCGTCAACGTCTTCGGCGGCATCACCGCCTGCGACGAGGTCGCCAACGGCATCGTCCAGGCGCTGGAGCTGCTGAAGTCCAAGGGCGAGGATGTCACGAAGCCGCTGGTCGTCCGCCTCGACGGCAACAACGCGGAGCTGGGTCGCAAGATCCTGTCCGACGCCAACCACCCGCTGGTGCAGCGCGTGGACACCATGGACGGCGCGGCCGACAAGGCCGCCGAGCTCGCGGCTGCGAAGTAAGGGACGAGGGACTCCAACACCATGGCTATCTTCCTCACCAAGGACAGCAAGGTCATCGTCCAGGGGATGACCGGCGCCACCGGCATGAAGCACACCAAGCTCATGCTGGCCGACGGCACCAACGTCGTCGGCGGCGTCAACCCGCGCAAGGCGGGCACGCAGGTCGACTTCGACGGCACCGAGGTCCCCGTCTTCGGCTCCGTCAAGGAGGCGATGGAGAAGACCGGCGCCGACGTATCGGTCATCTTCGTCCCGGAGAAGTTCACCAAGGACGCCGTCGTCGAGGCGATCGACGCCGAGATCCCGCTGGCCGTCGTGATCACCGAGGGCATCGCGGTGCACGACTCCGCGTCCTTCTGGGCGTACGCCGGCAAGAAGGGCAACAAGACCCGGATCATCGGCCCGAACTGCCCCGGCATCATCACCCCGGGCCAGTCGAACGTCGGCATCATCCCCGGCGACATCACCAAGCCCGGCCGCATCGGTCTCGTGTCGAAGTCCGGCACGCTGACCTACCAGATGATGTACGAGCTGCGCGACATCGGCTTCTCCACCGCCGTCGGCATCGGTGGCGACCCGGTCATCGGCACCACGCACATCGACGCCCTGGCCGCCTTCCAGGCCGACCCCGACACCGACCTGATCGTCATGATCGGCGAGATCGGCGGCGACGCGGAGGAGCGGGCCGCGGACTACATCAAGGCCAACGTCACCAAGCCGGTCGTCGGCTACGTGGCCGGCTTCACCGCGCCCGAGGGCAAGACGATGGGCCACGCCGGTGCGATCGTGTCCGGTTCGTCCGGCACCGCGCAGGCGAAGAAGGAGGCCCTTGAGGCCGCGGGCGTGAAGGTCGGCAAGACCCCGTCCGAGACGGCCCGCCTGGCGCGCGCCGCCCTCGCCGGCTGACACCGGCAGCGCCCACCGCGCCATACCGCGCCGCGGGGCCCGCACCCTCTACGGGGGTGCGGGCCCGCGTCGTTTCGGGGCGGGGGTGTTGGGGCGGGGGTGCTGGGACGGGCGCTCCGGTCGCCGTCGCGCTTCTGCTCGTACGGGCCGTACGGGCCGTACGAGGCGTACGAGGCGTACGAGGCGTACGAGGCGTACGAGGCGTACGAGCCGTACGGGCTGTTGGGGCTGTGCGGTCTGCGGGGCTGCGGTCGTACGGGACGGTCCGCAGGTCTGCGGTCGTACGCGGCGGGCCTCGAACCGGCAGGCGCGCGTACGCGCTCCGCCCCGCCACCCACTCGGGGGCCTCGGTCAGTGGGAGTCCGGGGCGAGTCGGCCCGTCGGGGGGAGGCCGGGCTGGTCGGGGGTGGTCTGGCGGGTGGCGGCCTTCTCGGCTTTGGCGCGGGAGGGGGAGGGCTTCGACGTCGCGGGGACGGAGGCGGCGGGCTGGACCTGCTTCGGCCGGGAGGGCGCCGGGCCCTGCGAGGTGAGCACGGTGAACGCCGTCGCCACCGCGATCAGCGCGGTGATCCCGAACGCCGCCCGGGTGGAGCGGCGGGTGAGGCGTTCGCCACCGGCCCGTACGAGCTGGGGAGCCGTCATGGTGACGGCCTGCGTGGCGGCGAGTGCGCCGAACCGTTCCCGCAGGGCCGCGCCCTGCTCGGCGGGGGCCAGGTCGCGCAGCTCCGGCAGCCGTTCGGCGACGGCGGCGCGGGCGTGCCGCAGCCGGTTCCGGGCGGCGGGGTCGGTCGCCTCCGTCTCGGCGGCGGTCTCGGCGAGGCCGAGCCCCACGCCGTCGTGGAGCAGCAGCGTGCGGCGGTACGGCCCGGGGAGGCTCACCATCGCGTGCAGCAGCGCGGCTTCCCGTTCCGTCTCCGGCGCCGCCAGCGGCTCGCCGCCGGGGCGCAGCCGGTGCCACGGCGACAGGGCCTGCTCGTACGCGGCCGCCCGCACCCAGCCCACCGGGTCCCGGTCCAGGGCGACGGCCGGCCACTGCTCCCACGCCAGTTGAAAGGCGCGCTCGACGGCGCGCCGCCCGTGCCCGGGCCGGCCGGTCAGCAGATAGGTCTGCCGGGCGAGCGACGCGGCATGGCGCTCGTAGAGGGCGTCGAATGCTTCGGCCGGGGTCAGGGAGGTCAGCCGGGTGGGGACCGTCTCGTTTCGGGTGGGGGCCTTGCTCCGGGCGGGAGCTGTGGTTCGGGCGGCCGCCGCGTCCCGCGCCCAGCTCGGCACCCGGCGCGTCTTCGGCCCGCGGCCCGAGCCGGCGAGCGTGTCGGTGAGTGTGGCGGTGAGGCTCACGACGGGGGCCGCTGTCGCGGGCCCTGCCGGTCTCGCTCCGCGGTCGGCCGGCTGTTCACGCGGGGACGGGCCGGAGGGCGGGCTGGGCGCGTCGGCTTCCGCGAGCGTCGGCGCGGGGGCGTTCGCTCCGCTCGCGGGAGGTTCCAGAGGGGAGAAGGCGGGGGAGCCGGGCGGGGCGGTGAAGGCTTGGATCAGGAGGCGCTGCACGGCGTGCGTCGCGGCCGAGGCGTCGGCCGGGAGGGGTGGCGGAGGCGTCTTCTCCCGGGAGGGCGAGGGTGTCTGCTCGCGTGTCGGCGGGGGAGTCTCCTCGGGTGCCGGCGAGGGGTCGTGCCTTGTCTCGGTGTCGGCCTTGGTGTCGCTACGGCCATGGGCGGCGGCACCATCACCAGCATCCGTACGGGCGCCAGCGTCTGTATGGGCGCCAGCATCCGTACGGGCATCAGCATCCGTACGGGCATCAGCGCCCGTACCCGCAGCCGCGCCCGTACCCGCGCCCGCTCCCGCGCTCAGGCCCGTACCGTCACTCCCCGCCGTACCCGCGTCCCCCGCTCCGCCCGCGTCCGCCCGGGGCGTTTCCAGCGGCGTTTCCAGCGGTAGTCCCGCCTCCAAGCGGGCCAGGGCCCGCGCGTACGCCTTGCGTTTGCGGCCGCGGGGGCTGGTGCGGCCGGTTTCCCAGGAGCGTACGGTCGCGGGGGTGACGCCGACCGCGGCCGCGAGCTGCTCGCGGGTCACCGAACGCGCCACGCGCAGCGCGCGGCCCTCGTACGCGGGCGGCAGGGTGGCACTGGATTCCTCGGGCCCCTCGGGGCCGGACCGTGTCATGCCTCTCCCCGCCTCTCCAGCCTGTTCAGCTAACAAAGCATCAAAAATGACATAACCATACATTGAGCGACACGGCGACCAAATGTCCGCTACAGGCAGGAATGGCGTGTTCTTGGCAGCATGACTACGTGATGCAATTGACCGAGCGCGGCGAGTCGCACCCGGCCCCCGGACGGGCCGCCGGGCAGGCTGCCCCCGGACAGACCGCCGCCGAACGGCCCGCCGTCACCACTCTTCCCATGTCCTCGCCCGGTGAACTCGCCTTCGGCGGAGCCGTCGCGGCCTGCCTCGGGCTCGGCGTGCTCGCCGTGGTCGTACTCCTGCTGTGGATCTCCTCGCCCTACCCCGGCGGCGGCCCCGGCACCGCCCTCCACCACGCCGCCGACCTGTGGCTTCTCGCGCACGGCGCAGACCTCGTACGGACCAGAACGCTGTCCGGCGTGCCCGCCCCCATCGGGCTCACGCCGCTGCTCCTGGCGGCCCTGCCGTGCTGGCTGCTCTACCGTGCGTCCTCGCACCTGCTCGGCGGGCGCGAGGACGCGCTCGCAGGCGAGGCCGAGGGCGACGCGTACGGAATGTACGACACATACGATACATACGACACGTACAACGGCGACGGCTGTGACGGCAGTGACGACTGTGACGACACCGCCGGCACCGCCGAAATTGATCACGCCGCTGAACAGCCGGGGTTCGTCGTCGAGCAGCAGCGGTTCGCCGCCGGGGCCCTGCTCGGCGGCTACCTCCTCGTCGGCCTGGGCGCGATCCTGTACTCCTGCTACGGCGCCCTGCACGTCTCGCCGCTCTCGGCGCTGTTCCACCTGCCGCTCGTGGCCGGGGCCGCCGTCGCGGCCGGCGCGTGGCGGGCCGCGTACCGGCTCGGCAACCCGTTCCCCCTGCTCGTCGGCCTCGTGGCGGCCTACGCCCCGCCGCGGCCGCGGGCCGTGCTCGCCCGCCTGTACCACAGCCCAGCGCTCCGCACCGCCCTCGACCGTGTGCGCTTCGGCCCCGTACTACGGGCCGGGGCCGCCGCCACCGCCGTCCTGCTCGGCGGCGGCGCCCTGCTCGTCGCGGTCTCCCTGATCGGGCACGCCGGCGCCGCGCGGGAATCGTTCGGGCAGCTCGCGGACGTGGCGTCCGGGCAGCTCGCGATCCTGCTGGTCAGCCTGGCGCTGCTGCCGAACGCCGCCGTCTGGGGCGCCGCGTACGGGCTTGGCCCCGGGTTCACGATCGGCGCGACCAGCGCGGTGAGCACGCAAGCCGCCTCCGGCTACCCCTCCTTGCCGCGCTTCCCGCTCCTCGCCGCCCTGCCGGGCGAAGGCGAGGCGGCGACGCTGACGTGTGTCGTGGCGGGGGCGATTCCCGTGGCCGCGGGGCTGGCGATCGCGTGGTTCGTGGCGGGGGAGTCGCTGCCGCGCCCGCTTCCGCCGTCGCCGCCGCGTTCCGGTGGCGGGAAAGGAGCGCCGGAACCAGCCACCGAGGCGGCTTGGCCCTGGTGGGACACCGCTCTCACGGCGGCCCTCGCTGCCGTCGCCTGCGGCATCGCGGTGGCCTTCCTCACCGCCGCCGCGTCCGGCCCGCTGGGCGATGGCTCCCTGGCCCGCTTCGGCCCCGACTGGCTGCTCACCGGGCCGTTCGCCACCGCGTGGACAGTGACGATCGCACCCCCGTTCGCGCTCGTATTCCGCTGGTGGCGAGCGCGCCGCGCGGCGTCGGCCGCCGCCAGGGCCCGGAGGGGGGCGGCGGGCCGGTGCCCCCGGGGGCTCGTCGGACGGCTCCGCCTGCGGCTCACCCGGCGGCTCACCGATTGGCTCGTTACGGTGGAGGGAGCGGTGGCCGCCCGGCGAGCCCCCCGCACCCCGTACGAGCCCCCGCCCACCGACGCACTCCTTGCCGAACGGGCTCCCGCCCCGTCCGTAGCGGCTCCGCCTCCGGTGGCTCCGCCTCCGGTCAGTTCGCCCCCGGCGGCCCCGCCCCGGGTGGAAACCTCCTCGGGCAGCTTGCCCCCGGTTGCCCCGGCTCCGGCTGCCCTGCCTCGGGTGGAGACCTCCTCGGGCAGTTCGTCGCCGGTTGTCCCGTCCCCGGCCACCCCATCCCCGATCACTCCGTCGCCGGCCGACCCACCTCCGGCCGACCCATCTCCGGCCGCCCCGTCCCCGGTGGCCCAGCCGCAGGTCGGCAACTTCTCGGGCGGCTCGGCTCCAGCCACCTCGCCCCCGGGCGTCCCGTCCCCGGACTCTCCAGCTCCGGCCGCCCCACCGCCGACCGTGCCGCCCTTGGTGGGCCCGCCCCTGGCCGGTCCGTCCCCGGCGGGCACCTCCTCCGCGGGCCCATCGCCCGTCGCCCCGTTCCCGGCCGGCCCGCCCCCTGCCGGCCCACTCCCGGCCCACATGACCTCGGCCGACCTGCCGCCAGCGGACAGCCTGCCGCCGTCGAACGCTCGGCCGCCGGCCGACGCGCCTCCCTCGGGCAGGCCCTCGGACCACTCGTCTCCGACCGCCACCCCGCCCCCACCGCCGACCGTTCCCCCGTCGGTCGGCGCGCCGCCGGGCGACTCCTCGCCCGGCACCGAGGCCGCGGGTCGGCAGCGGCAGCGGCCGCGGCGGGCTCGCGTCGGGGGCTGGGCCGGGGTACGGCGCTCCTGGAGCGGGCACGGCCCGGCCGTGCCGGCCGACGCGAAGCGGGGCGCGGCCACGCGCGCCCGGCACCGCCGGCCGGCCGCTGCCGCCACCCGCGCCGCCGAGGTCGCCCAGTGGTGGCGCGAGCGCCACCCGCGCCCCGACCACGACCACGAACACGGCTCTTCCGAACGCTGGCAGCTCACCCCGCATACGACCTGGAGCCCCCCGCCCGTGGGTCGGCCCCCGGAGGGTTCCTGGCACGCGACCGCGGCCCGCCAGACCCGTTGGGCAGCGCTCAAGACCTCCGGCGGCGGCCTGATGCCGGACTTCGAACCACTCGCCCCCACCACCCCAGACGACCCCGACTGACCCGCCCGTAGACGCCCCACCCGTACACGACCCGCCCCGTACGAAACCCCAGACGGCTGTACGAGCCCGGCCCGTACCCTCGCGAGGCTAAGCGCCGCGCTTGTACGAGCCCGGGTCCCGCGCACTGGGGCCGTACCAGCCCTACGCGCTCCGGGGTGTTCGGGCCCGGGACCTGCGCCCTCGGCTCGTACCTCCGAAGCCCGCGCTCAGGCCGTACGAGCCGCTAACCCTGCGCACTGAGGCCGCCTGAGCCACCGACCCCGCGCGCCCAGCTCGCAGGGCCCGCCCCCACACCCCTCAGTTCTGCGTGCTCAGCAGAGGACGGAGTTGCTTGGGGAGGAGGTCTTCGCAGGAGTGGCGGGAGGTTTGGGTGAGGGCGTCGTCGACGCAGGTGTAGTAGTCGCTGTAGACGGCCTGGAAGGCGAAGGTGGCGGCGACGATGGCCAGGGCTACCGCGCCCGCGACCAGGCCGCTGATCGCGGGGGCCGTCTGCGGCTTGCGGGTGGGGGCGGGGGCGGTGCCCGGACGCTCGGCGGCAGGCCGGGGAGCGTCGGGGTCGCCGGCCGGCGACTTCGGCTTCGCGCGGAGGGAGCTGATCGCCCAGTAGACCGACAGCGCGCCCAGCAACAGCGCCACCTGCGGAATGCTGAACAGAGCGAAGAAGAAGGCCCACATGCCGGCGAGCAGCGAGTACCGCGCGCGCCGCTGCGCCGGGTCGGTGGGGTCCCAGCGCAGGCCGCCGGGCCCGCCGCCCGGGCCGCCCTGGTTGCCCGGGCCTCCCGAGCCCTCCGGGCCCCCGCCCGGCCGCTGCTGCGGGCTGCCGCCGAAACCGCCGCCCTGGCGGCCCGGCTGGCGGCTGCTCCACTGGCTGCCCCACGCCGGCGGCTGCTCCCGCTGCCCGTCCCGGCCCTCTTCGCCCCCTTCGCCGGAGTCCTCTGAGCTGCCGGAGCCTTCCGGGGACGAGCCTTCCGCCGACGAGCCCTCGGACGAGGCAGGCGTGCGGCGGGGCTGCCACGGCTGGTCCGCGCTTCCCTCCGGCGGCGGTGCGAAGGGGTTGTCGTCCTGGGGCGAGGACGACGACGACTTCCGCTCCGACATGCGGGCGTGCCTCATCGCCGCCCTCCGGTCGATGCGGCGGGCAACAGGCGGCGGTGAGCCGCGGTGCGGCGTCGGTCCGGCATGTGGAGTGTGTCTTCCCCTTGTGTCGTCTTCCGGCTGGTCTCCCACCAAGTGTCGTGCCACTTCATGAGTCGTGCCCGGAACCCGGCCATGGATGCGCTGTGTCCAGACGCTACCTCCCGCGTCGGCCCCCGTCCCGTGGGGGCCGTTCGGTGTGCCGGTATCGTTGCTGACGGTCGGCGGCTTCGTAGAGTTCCCCGGTTCCGAGGGCGCCGGGCATTCGTACGACCATACAAACTCGCACCGCCCGCGAGCCCGGGTCTGTCGCCAGAAAGGGTCCCGCCGTGGCCTCCCCACCCCCCGCCCGCATCGTCGTGCTCGTCTCCGGCTCCGGTACGAACCTGCAGGCCCTCCTCGATGCCATCGCCGCCGACCCGGACGGCTACCGGGCCCGGATCGTGGCCGTGGGCGCCGACCGGACCGGCATCGCGGGGCTGGAGCGCGCCGAGCGCGCCGGGCTGCCGACGTTCGTCTGCCGGGTCCAGGACCACGCCCGGCGCGAGGAGTGGGACCGCGCGCTGGCCGAGGCGACGGCCGCGTACGAGCCGGACCTGGTGGTCTCCGCGGGGTTCATGAAGATCGTGGGCAAGGAGTTCCTGGCCCGCTTCGGGGGGCGGCTGATCAATACGCACCCCGCCTTGCTGCCCAGTTTTCCGGGCACCCATGGCGTACGCGACGCGCTCGCGTACGGCGTGAGGGTGACCGGCTGCACGGTCCACTTCGTCGACGACGGCGTCGACACCGGCCCGATCATCGCCCAGGGCGTGGTCGAGGTGCGGGACGAGGACGATGAATCCGCCCTGCACGAGCGGATCAAGGAAGTCGAGCGCACGCTGCTCGTCGATGTCGTGCGGCGCCTCGCGCGCGACGGCTATCGCATCGAGGGAAGAAAGGTACTGATCCCGTGACCGCCGAAGGTACGAAGCGGCCCATCCGCCGCGCTCTCATCAGCGTCTACGACAAGACGGGGCTTGAGGAGCTGGCCCAGGGCCTGCACGCGGCGGGCGTCCAGCTCGTCTCCACCGGCTCGACCGCCGGGCGGATCGCCGCCGCCGGCGTGCCGGTGACCAAGGTGGAGGAGCTGACCGGCTTCCCCGAGTGCCTCGACGGGCGCGTGAAGACCCTGCACCCCCGCGTGCACGCCGGCATCCTCGCCGACCAGCGGCTCGACGACCACCGCGCGCAACTCGCCGAACTGGGTGTGGACCCCTTCGAGCTGGTGGTCGTCAACCTCTACCCGTTCAGCGAGACCGTCGCCTCCGGCGCCTCCGCCGACGAGTGCGTGGAGCAGATCGACATCGGCGGCCCGTCGATGGTCCGCGCCGCCGCCAAGAACCACCCGTCCGTCGCGGTCGTCGTCAGCCCCGACCGTTACGCCGATGTCCTGGCGGCCGCCGCGGACGGCGGGTTCGACCTCGACGCCCGCAAGCGGCTGGCCGCCGAGGCGTTCCGGCACACCGCCGCGTACGACGTGGCCGTCGCGGGCTGGTTCGCGGGCGAGTACGCCGGTGACGGCGGGGACTTCCCGGAGTTCATCGGCGCCGCGTACGAGCGCAAGCACGTCCTGCGCTACGGCGAGAACCCGCACCAGGGCGCCGCCCTCTACACCGGCCGCCGCGGGGGCCTGGCCGAGGCCGAGCAGTTGCACGGCAAGGAGATGTCGTACAACAACTACACGGACACCGACGCCGCGCGCCGGGCCGCGTACGACCACGCCGAGCCGTGCGTCGCGATCATCAAGCACGCCAACCCGTGCGGCATCGCGATCGGTTCGGACGTCGCCGAGGCGCACCGCAAGGCGCACGCCTGCGACTCGCTCTCCGCCTTCGGCGGCGTGATCGCCGTCAACCGGCCGGTGTCGGTGGAGCTGGCCGAGCAGGTCGCGGAGATCTTCACCGAGGTCATCGTCGCGCCCGACTACGAGGACGGCGCGGTCGAGGTGCTGGCCCGCAAGAAGAACATCCGGGTGCTGCGCTGCCCCGGCGCGCCGCAGGCGCGGGGCGAGTTCAAGCCGATCGACGGCGGCGGGCTGGCCCAGGTCAAGGACGTCCTCCAGGCCGACGGGGACGACCCGGCCAACTGGACGCTGGCGGCCGGCGAGGCGCTGGCCGCCGACGAGCTGGCGGAGCTGGCCTTCGCGTGGCGCGCCTCGCGCGCCGTGAAGTCCAACGCCATTCTGCTGGCGCGGGGCGGGGCCACGGTGGGCGTCGGCATGGGGCAGGTCAACCGCGTCGACTCCGCCAAGCTGGCGGTGCAGCGGGCGGGGGAGGAGCGGGCGCGGGGCTCGTACGCCGCCTCCGATGCCTTTTTCCCATTCCCGGATGGGCTGGAGGTGCTGCTTGAGGCCGGTGTGAAGGCTGTGGTGCAGCCGGGCGGGTCGGTGCGGGATGAGGCGGTGGTGGCCGCGGCCAAGGCCGCCGGGGTGACGATGTACCTGACCGGTACGCGGCACTTCTTCCACTGACGGTGGGTGGGCTGCGGCCCGCCAGGCCCTCAAGCGCCGGGCGGGCTGTGTCCTCAAACGCCGTGTCCTCAAGCGCCGGACGGGCTGATTGGGCCGGGACGTGTCCTCAGGCGCCGGACCGGCTTTGTCCTCAAGCGTCGGACGGGCTTGATCCGGCTGCCCGTTGATGGCAGTTGGTGGAGAAGAGAGCGGCCGCTGCCCCCATCCACGTGGGCAGCGGCCGCGCTTCTGTTTCGTGCGGTTTCGTGCTGTCGGCCGGACGGCCCCAGGCTCCCCCGTTGTGGCCTGGGGGCGTCCGCCTTGGTCGTCTGCTTCCCCCGTTCAGCAGGCGATGGCTCTACTGTGGCCCCTCGCCCGGGCTTCCGCATACCTCGCACCTCTCAGGGTGGCGACAGCGGGAACCTCACACTTCTCAGGGTCACGAACTCGCCGCGGGGGTGTACTCCTTCAGATAGCGCGCGAGCCGGTCCGTGATCGGACGCTGCTTGGGCGGGACGCCGCCGGCGTTGTTCACCTTCGCGAACGACGTGAGGTAGGCGGCGGCGACGAGCACGCGGCGGTCGCCGGGAAGGGTGGTCCACAGCTGGGGTGCGATGGCGCAGAGGTAGCGGCCGACGGCGGGGATCGAGACGTCCGGCGGGAACGGCGGGCGCGGGTTGCCGGTCTTGGGGCGCTGCGCGTCCGGCAGGTAGTAGCGCAGGACGCGCGGGGTCCAGCGGGCGATCCCGTACTCGTCCTTCGCGGGGTCGGAGAGGTTCGGGTCGAAGTTGCTCTCGACCTTGAGGAGCGCGGCGATCAGCGCCGGGGTGACGGCGGATTCGGAGCAGTCATGGGCGGAGTCCACGATCAGCTTGCGGTACTCGACCGGAATGCCCTTGTCCGTACGGAGTTCGCTCGCGCCGTACGAGGCCGGGTCGACCCGCTTGCCCTTGCCGGCGTCGCCGGAGCCGGTGTCGGTCAGGGTGCTGACGCCGTAGCCGATGGAGGCGACGACGACCGCGGCGAGCGCCGTCGAGAGGATCTTGCCGGGTTTGCGGCGCGGGCGCAGCCGGGGGAGTTTGGGCGCGGGCTCCGTGCCGGCCGCCGCCTCCACCCGCCGCAGCAGGGCCGTACCGCTGTGCTCGGCGCGCTCCTCGTGCGTACGGGAGAGGCAGTCGGCGATGATCTCGCGCCAGGCGTCGGGGAGTTCGGGGGACAGGCGCAGCTCCTCGTCGCCGCGCGCGTACCGCAGCAGCGTTTCGCGGCGGGCGGCACGGCTCGCGCCGGGGAGCGGGAGGGCGCCGGTGAGCAGCAGGTGGGCGACGGTGCCGAAGGCCCAGATGTCGGCGGTGGGGCGGATGAGCTGACCGCGCTCGCCGACCTCGGACCACAGCAGCTCGGGCGGCGTGTAGTCGGGGGTGGAGAAGGCGGGGGAGTAGGCGTGGGTGCCCTCCATCTCGGCGGCGAGGTTGAAGTCGCCGAGCCGGACGCCGCCGTCGGGCATCAGCAGGACGTTGGCGGGTTTGAGGTCGCCGTGCACCCAGCCCGCGTGGTGGAGCTGGGTGAGCCCCTCGCAGATCTGGGCGAGGAGGGCGGGGGCGCCGGGGACGGGGCCGGGCGCGGAGCGCTCGACGAGCTGGTCGAGGGAGCCCTCGGCGCGTTCGAGTACGAGCACGGTGGCGCCGTCGAGCGCCGGGTTGCCGGGGTCGTCGACCGTGACGGCCTCGTACATGCGGATCAGGCGCGGGCGGCTGAGCTTGCGGTGCAGGGTCAGCTCGCGATGGGCGAGGTCCTTGAGGTGGCGGAGCTGGCGGGGCGTGCGGGTGCCCGTGGGGAGGAATTTGAGCGCCGCGCGCTCGGGCAGGTCGTCGGGGTCGCCCGGTTCGGGCGGCCCGACGCGCCGGGCCTCGTACACGCTGCCGAACGCGCCCGTGGCGAGCGGTTCGCGCACCTCCCAGCGGCCGACCCGGTAGCCGCGGCTGACTTGAACGGTGAAGGGCCGTGGCCCCTCTTCACTCACGGCTGCGGCCCCTTGTCGATGATGTCGAGTTCGTCTTCCCGTACGAGGTCGAAGCGTAGCGCGAGCGAGACGAGAGACTCCTTCTTGCCGTTCAACCTGCCGCCGGACAGGGCGACTTCGGGGGGTGGTTTGAGCCGCAGCTTCACCGCGAGGTAGTCGATGTTCCACTGCACGGAGGTGCGGCTGATGGCCGGCCAGATGGGGCGCAGCCGGTCTATGACCTGCTCAACGGTGGGCAGCGGCGCGTGCGGTTCGCCGCGCAGGCGCGGCTCGCAGAGCGCGGCCAGGACCAGGAAGTAGCGTTTGGAGCGGTCGAGCGGGAAGGAGAGCGCGGTCGGCTCGCCGGTGTCGGCCTCGTGGTCGTCGAGGTAGTCGTGGCGCGGCGCCCAGACGTCGAAGCCCAGCAGCTCGTCGCCGGCCGGTATCACCAGCCGCGAGAACTCGAACGGTACGGGCGCGTCGACGCGGCCGGGCGCGATCTTGATGTGCTCGCCGGCGCCCTCGGGGTTCTCCACCACGTACGTCTGGTGGCGGCTGAGATTGGTCAGCGTCCAGAAGGTCGCGGTGGCGGTGATCTGTCCCGCGGAGCGGGAGACTCCGGGGTGTGCGATGGCGAGGCCCGGCCCTTGACGGCCGAAGCGCAGGCTCTGACCGGGTTCCAGGCGGAACTGCCCGTCCGGACCACGACAATCGGCGGGTACGACGATGACGCTGAACACTTAGGGTTCCTCCCCCAGGATCGACCAGAATCGACCGCGTTCAGGCTACGTACGGAATGTAGCGCTCCGCAACGGACCGGCACACAGAGGCACGGGGAAGCGTCGACTCCGGCAACCGGCCGGCGTGGCCGCCCGGCGACGCCGCCGCGGCCGGGGACCTGATTGGAACGAGCGGCGCCCCATCCGCGAGGATGGCCCCATGACCGCCCAGATTCTCGATGGCAAGGCCACCGCATCCGCGATCAAATCCGAACTCGCCGTCCGCGTGGAGGCGCTGAAGGCCAAGGGCATCACGCCCGGCCTGGGCACTCTCCTCGTCGGCGACGACCCCGGCAGCAAGTGGTACGTCGCCGGAAAGCACCGCGACTGCGCCCAGGTCGGCATCGGCTCCATCCAGCGCGAGCTGCCCGACACCGCCACGCAGGAGGAGATCGAGGCGGTCGTACGGGAGCTCAACGACAACCCCGACTGCACCGGCTACATCGTCCAGTTGCCGCTCCCCAAGGGCATCGACACCAACCGCGTCCTGGAGCTGATGGACCCGGCCAAGGACGCCGACGGGCTGCACCCCGTCAGCCTCGGCCGGCTGGTGCTGAACGAGCGCGGCCCGCTGCCGTGCACCCCGTACGGCATCATCCAGCTCCTCCGCCACCACGGCGTGGAGATCAACGGCGCGCACGTGGTCGTGGTCGGCCGCGGCATCACCGTCGGCCGCTCCATCCCGCTGCTGCTGACGCGGAAGTCCGAGAACGCCACGGTCACGCAGTGCCACACCGGCACCCGCGACCTGGCCGCGCAGCTCCGGCAGGCCGACATCATCGTGGCCGCGGCGGGCGTGCCGCACATCATCAAGCCGGAGGACGTGAAGCCGGGCGCGGCCGTGCTCGACGTGGGCGTCAGCCGGGACGAGAACGGCAAGATCGTCGGGGATGTGCACCCGGGCGTGGCCGAGGTGGCCGGCTGGCTCTCCCCGAACCCGGGCGGCGTCGGCCCCATGACGCGGGCGCAGCTCCTGGTCAACGTGGTCGAGGCCGCCGAACTCGCCGCCGAGGCCGAGGCCGCTGACGCGGCCGGTACCGGCGCCGGAGAAGCGGCCGACGCCGCCGCCGCGGGCTGAGCGCCGAGTGGGAAGGGCTGTCCCCGTGTCGTCCGCCAGTGCTCGTACCCCTGCCGGCATCGGCGCGCTCGCTCTCGTACGGCCAGGGGCCGCTCTCGTACGGCCCGGGGTCAGGCTCGTACGACCTGGGGTCGCGTTCGTACGACCTGGGGTCGCGTTCGTCGAAACCCGGACCGCGGCGGCGGCCGGCGGTACCGCTTGTGAGAGGACGGCTGGTCATGGGCGCTGAGACCCATTCGGGGGCGGGGAAGGGCCCGGAGGCGGCTGCGGCCGAGGCTCCTGAGGGAACAGGGGCCGCCCCCGAGGCAGCGGAGCCCCCCGCGGCTTCGGGAAGTTCGTCGGTGGCAGGCGCGTCAGCGACTGGCGCGACTTCGGGAAGCGCGACTTCGGGAAGCGCCGTTTCCGGCGAGGCCGGGGCGGGCGCGGAGCCCGCGGACCGGCCGGTGAAGGCCGGGCCCCGGCTGGGCTCGACCCGCGTCGCGCGCCTCACGCGGCGCTTCCCCTCCCTGACGCGGGACACCGCCCGGCCCGAGGGCGGCGGGCGGGCCGCCGGCGGGGACGCTCCCGCCCCGGCGCGGCAGTGGCCGCTGCTCTCCGTGCTCGGCGGCACGGGCCTCGGGCTCCTGATCGTGTCGTTCGACGCCTTCCGGGCGGGGACGATCATCATCGGGCTGGCCCTGATCGCGGGCGCGGCCCTGCGCTGGGCGCTGCCGTCCGTCGGCATGCTGGCCGTACGGTCGCGCTTCACCGACATCGTGATCTACGGGGCGCTCGGCGCCGCCATCGTGCTGCTGGCGATGATGGCGCAGCCGCATCCGTGGCTGAAGATCCCGTTCCTGGAGGACCTGCTCCACTTCACGGTGAAGTGACCGACGCGCCAGCGGGGCCGCCCGGCATCCCGGGCGGCCCCGCACTGCTGTGGCGGACCCGTTGCGCGTGTGCGCCGAGGAGATGCGCGCCGAGGAGTCAGGGCTGTGCACCGGCAATGTGGACGTGGCGGGGGGATGTCCGGTCCCCCCGCTCCTCGGCGTAGTACGTCTTGCCTGATCAGGCCGGCAAGGTGATCAGAGGACGAGCACGAGCTTGCCGCCGGGCCGGCGGGACTGGCTGAGCTTGGCCGCGTCGTGGATCTGGTCGAGCGGATAGGTGCGGGCGACCGATACGGCCAGGACGCCTTCGCCGGCCAGCCGGGCGAACTCGGTCATCCGGTCGTAGCGCATCTCGATCTGGGTGATCCGGGTGCCCAGCTCGGCCGCCGCGGCGAAGTCCGAGATGGTGAGGACGCGGTCGGGGTCCCCGGTCAGGCCGATCAGGGTCGGCAGCGCGCCGCCGGCCGGGCTGGCCTGGTCGGCGCGGTCGATCCGGCCGCCGGTCGGGGCCGCGTCCAGGGCGCGGTCGACGCGGCCCGCGGCCAGCGCGCCGACGCGTTCGGCCATGCCGTCGCCGTAGCCGGTCACCCGGGCGCCGATCTTTTCGAGGGCGGCGGCCCGGGCCGGCCCGGCGGTGGCGATCACCCGGACACCCCGGTGCAGCGCCAGGCGCACCGCCGCCTCGCCCACGGTGGAGCCCGCGCCGTGGACGAGCAGCGACTCGCCCGGCTGGACGCCGAGATCGTCGAGCGCGTGCCACGCCGTCTCGGCCGCCATCGGCAGCGCGGCGGCCTGCTCGGCGGTGACCCCCTCGGGCGTGTGCGCCCAGGCCGTCATCAGCGCGTACTCGGCGGCGCCGGCCGTCGGGCCGTCGAGGGGCGCCGGGCCGAACACGCGATCGCCGACCCCGACGCCGGTGACGCCCTCGCCGAGCGCGTCGACGACGCCCGCGACCTCGGTGCCGAGCCCGCGCGGCAGGGGCGGCAACTGATCGGCGAAGAGGCCGTCGACCAGCGCCCAGTCGCCGGGCGTCAGGCCGCAGGCCCGTACAGCGACGCGGATCTGGCCGGGCCCCGGCTCCGGCTTCGGGACCTCGCGGACCACGATCACGTCCGGGGATCCGAACCGGTCGAACTGGAGAGCCTTCATGGCGACCTCTTGAGTGATCTGATGACAGCATCTGTTGTCATCGACCATAACACCGCGACGACAGCGTCTGCTGTCATATGCTGGCCGGTATGCCGAGATGGGAGTCAGACGCACAGGGCCGGCTGGAGCGCGCGGCGCTTGAGCTCTTCGAGACGCAGGGGTTCGAGCGCACCTCGGTCGCGCAGATCGCGCGTGCCGCGGGCCTGACCGAGCGCTCCTTCTACCGCTACTTCCCCGACAAGCGGGAAGTCCTCTTCGCCGGCTCCGAGCTGGAGGCCCATCTCGTCGCCCAGGTCGAGGCGGCCGACCCGGGCCTCACGCCGATCGAGGCGCTGCTGACCGCGCTGGGCACCGCCGACGAGGTCTTTCGCTCGCGCGAGTTCCTGCTGCGCCGCGTCAAGGTGATCGCCGCCAGCCCGGCGCTGGCCGAGCGCGATCTGATCAAGCTCGCCGACATCGCCGACGCGCTGGCACGAGCGCTTGAGCACCGCGGCGTCGAGCCCGGCGCAGCACGATTCATCATCGACGTGGCGATGGCGATCACCCGGCGCGCCACCTCCCGCTGGCTGGCCGACCCGGACGCGGCCTTCCCCGACCTCGTCGCCCAGGCCACCGCCGAACTGCGTGAAGCGCTCGCGCCGCCGGCGCCGAGGGTCCGCTGATTCCGCCGAGTCCGCTGATTCCGCCGAGTCCGCTGATTCCGCCGAGGCTCCGCTGATTCCGCCGAGGCTCCGCTGAGTCCGCCGAGTTCGCTCCAGAACGCGATGGAGGGCACCGTGCTCCACCTGCTCCACCTGCTCCGCCTCCGCTACACCGGGGCCGAAGACGAGGTCGCCCCCTACATCGCCGGTCACGTCGCCTACCTTGAGCGGCACCATGCCGCCGGGACCTTCCTGGTCTCCGGCCAGACCGTCCCCACCTCGGAAGGCGGCGCGATCATCGCCCACGGCGTCGACCGCGACGCGATCGAGCGGATCACCGCCGAGGACCCCTTCGTCACGAGCGGCGTCGCGGAGTACACCGTCACCACCATCGCCCCGGGCCGGGCCCACCCCGCCCTGGCCGATGTCCTCGCACCGGGTCTCTGATCGCTCGTCCGGGCCGCCGCGGGGCACCGCACATAGCGGCGGCCCCTCCTCTCCCCCGTGAGAGGAGGGACCGCCGCCGTTTGTTTCAGCCCCCCGGCCGCCTAGCGAGTGGTCAGCACTTGATGGACTGCATGGAGACGGAGGTGAAGTGCTGTCCGCGCGGCGCGGAGAGCCTGACCGGCGAGGAGTCCCCCTTCGGGCCGGCCCAATCACTGTCGACGTGACCGCCGCGGTTCAGGCGGCCCCGGACGAACGGGCAGCGGCCGTCGGACTTGGTGTCGTGGACGGTCCCCTTCACCTTGGTGTCGTTGTTGCACCACTTGCCGTTGGCATAGCCACGGCCGTCCTTGATGGACCAGTTGTTGGTGCAGGAGTCGGCTGCCGGGGCGGCGTGCGCCGCAGGGGCGACGGCCAGACCGGTGCCGAGGGCGGCGGTCGCGGCGGCGAGGGCGAAAGTCTTCCGTATGTTCACGGTTCGGGTTCCTTCCCAGTGGATGGCGGGCGGCGCGGGGTGGACCGCGCCGCCCGTTGGTGCTGAACCACAGGTTGCTCGGGGGGCCGCCGAACCCGCCAGAAAGATCGAGTAGTTGGGGAGACCCTGGGACGGGCCCCGCTCTGACCTGCTGGGATGCGGATGATCGTGGGATGTGTTGGGACGCGCCGGCACGGCGGGCGGGCCGGGAGGGGGTGATCGGTGCGCGGGAGGGGGCCGTGAAGACGTCGACGAAGATGGTGAATTACCGGGGACCGCCACCGGAAATCGGCCCATCATGGCTCTGAGGGAGGCCGTGACGCCTCGGGGGACAACAGGACGCGGATGGGGTGGACATGTCGCGTTGGAAGAAACTGCCGGAACCGCTCGACCAACGGGTTCGGCAACTCGTCGTGCAGATGCGGAGATTGAAGGACCACAGCGGGCTGAGCCTGGAGGCGTTAGCGGCGCGCACCGCGTACAGCAGCTCCTCGTGGGAGCGCTACCTCAACGGGAAAAAGCTTCCGCCACGGCAGGCGGTGGTGGAGCTGGCACAGATCGCGGAGACCGACCCGACGCGGCTGCTGGTCCTGCACGAACTGGCGGAGGAGGCATGGGGACGGCCGGACACGGCGACGGCCTCCGGCCCGGCATCGGCATCGGCATCCGAAGTGGGGGCGGGGGACGCGGGCACGGGTCCGGCTGCGGGTGCGGGCGACGGATCCGACCAGGCCCCGGGCCTGGTCTCGGGCCCGTCCGCGGGCGGCCCCGCCGAGCCTCGCCGCCGCCGGGCCGGGCTGCTGGTCGCCGCCGGGGTCGCCCTCGCGGCCGTACTCGCCGTCGTGCTCGTCGTCACCGAACCCTGGTCGAGCGGCGGGAGTTCGCACGCGAAGGACAGCCCCGCTCCCACCGTCACGGACGATGCCCCGCACTACGAGTGCGACGTGAAGCGCCAGGACGGCCGGCTGTACGCGGGCAACAGCCGGACCAGCGTCGCCATCATCCAGCTCGGCATGGTCGGGCCGGAGGTCGCCGAGGCGCAGTGCCTGCTCAAGCACGCCGGTTACGAACTCGGCAAGGTCGACGGGAGGTTCGGCAACATGACCGAACGAGCCGTCAAGCGCGCCCAGAAGAAGGGCGGCGTCGTGACCGACGGCAAGGTGGGCCCGGACACCTGGCCGGTGCTGCGCCGATGACCGGGCCGGAGCGGGGGCCGGGGTCGGGAGTGGGGTCAGGATCGGGAGTGGGGTCGGGAGCGGGCAAGGGTACGGGTGCGGGCGGGCGTATGGGTTCCGACGTGGGTACGGGGCCTGGCGCGCGTACGGGACCTGGCGTACGTACGGGGCCTGGTGTACGCACGGGGTCCGACGCGCGTACGGGGCCCGGTGGCCGTACGGGGGCCGACGCCCGTACGGGGCCCGGCGTACGTACGGGATCTGACGGGCGTACGGGACCCGGCGTTCGTACGGACGAGGGCGGGGGCAAGGGCGGTGGCGTCGGCGCCGTGCCCGGCGCTGCCCCGGAATGCGCGCGGCTCGCGGAGTCCCTGCGGCGGCTCAAGGAGCGTACGGGGCTGAGCCTGGCGGGGCTCGCGGCGAAGACGGCGTACAGCCGTTCCTCGTGGGAGCGGTATCTCAACGGGAAGAAGCTCCCGCCCCGGCAGGCCGTGGAGGCGCTGTGTCGGCTGGCGGGCGAGCCCTTGGGGCGCACGGTCGCGCTGTGGGAACTGGCGGACCTGGAGTGGAGCGGCCGGGCCGCGCGCGCGGAACCCGCGGCGGGTGCGGCGCGGGCCGATCCCGGCCCGCGGCGGCCGGCGGCCACGGAGGCCGAGCCGCCCGCCACCCGCCGTCGACGCCCGCTGGCGCGCCTGCTCCTGGGGGCGGCGGCCTGCGGTGTGCTCGGCTTCGCGGCCGTCGCCGCGTGGCCGACATCGCAGGAGGGCGGAACGGGTACGGGCGGGTCGGCGCGGGGCGGCGCGTCGGCCGCGAGCACGCTCCCGTACTCCGACGCCTTTCCCGACCCGGAGAAGGAGGCGCGCTGCCGGGGAGCGGCGTGCACCGGCCAGAATCCGGAGGCCATGGCGTGCGTGAGCCCCAGCACGGTCGGCACCTGGCGGGCCAGGAACGGCGAGCACGTGTCGATCCGCTACAGCAAGGCGTGCGGCGCGGGATGGGCCAAGATCTGGTCCTCACGGGTCGGGGACCGGATCTCGATCTCCTTGGTCAGCCGGCCCGCGGGGCGCTCGGGGAGCGATGAGCGGAGCGCCGCGCCCGGCGGAGAGGGGAGAGGGGCGGGGAGCGGGTCGGCCGCCGCCCGGCCGTCCGGAAGCCCCGCGACGAGCTCCGCGACAAGCCCCGCGACAAGCTCCGCGACCGGGCAAGCGGAGGGCGCCACTCAGCACGCCGTCGTGCAAGACGAGCTGGATTCATCGAATTATCTTTCAACTCCCATGGTCGCCACCAATGCGCCGTCCGACCTCCGGCTCTGCCTGGAGCCCGCGGGGGGCGGGGCGAAGGAGTGTTTCGGCCGGTGACGGCGGTGGTGGCGGTGGTGCGCGCGGCGACCGCGGTGCCGCGGCGCTCGGAGGCGAGGGGCGTACGGAGGGGGCGCATTCCTACCCCGGTTGCGCCCGCTCGGCGTCAACTCGGGAACTGACAGGGTGACTTGGGGCATCTCCATGGGTAGCCGGTACTGGCCGTAGCGGGGGCGGCGCGGTACTGCGCTCGGCGTCCGGTGCTTGATAACCATGGGGGACGACCGCAGTCCGTTCGGGGGGACAGGGGGAGGCAATGCCTCGTTGGAAAGCGCTTCCGGAGGAACTCGATCCGCAATTACGGGAGTTCGCGAACCAGTTGCGCAGGCTGGTGGAGCGGAGCGGGCTGAGCCTGGCCGCCATCGCGGACCGTACGGGCTACAGCAAAACGTCCTGGGAGCGCTATCTGAATGGGCGGCTCCTGCCGCCCCGAGGCGCCGTCGAGGCGCTGGCGGAGGCGACCGGGGCGAGCGTCGTCCACCTCGGGACGATGTGGGAGCTGGCGGAGCGGGCCTGGTCCCGGTCGGAGCTGCGGCACGACGTGACGATGGAGGCGATGCGGGTCGCCCAGGCCCGTGCCGCGCTGGGGGAGTTCGGCCCGCCACCGCCTAAACCGGCCAAGAACGGCGGCAAGCGTCAGGCATCGCCGCCACCGCCCGCCCCGCCGTCCGCGACGGAACGAACTCCTGGCTCCGCCGGGCCTTCTGGGTCTCCTGGGCCTTCTGGGTCTCCTGGACCTTCTGGGGCTGCTGGGCCTTCTGCGCTGGCTGGTTCTTCCGCCTCTCCCGGCTCCTCCGCCCCTCCCAGCTCCTCCAGTCCCGCTGCCCCCTCCAGCCACTCGGGCTACACGCCTCGCTCCGGCACCCCCCACCCCGGCCACTCGGACGATTCGAGCAGTTTTCCCGGCTCGTTGACCGGGCCTGGCTCCGACTCCCGTGCCCGCTCGGGCTCCGGCTCGGGCTCCGGTTCTGGTTCCGGCTTCGGTTCTGGTTCCGGCTCCGGCCCTGGTTCCGGCTTCGGCGCGGGCGCTCCGCCGGACGGTTCGCGCGGCGGGGGCTCGTACGGCAGCGGCTCGTACGGCGGCGGTTCGTATGGCGGAGACTCGTCGGGCGGCGACTCGTCGGGCGGCGGCTCGTCCGGGGGCGGTCCGGCCGGCAGCGGCCCGTACGGCAGTGGCTCGGCGCCCGCCGCCCCCGACGCGCAGCGGCGCCGCCGCCGGGTGTCGATGTTCCTCGCGGGTCTGGTCGGGACGCTGCTCATCATCGCCGCCGCCGTGCTCCTGATCGGCGTGGGCGGCAACAGCGGCGACGATGCGAAGAAGCCGGCCGACTCCGCCGCCTCGCCGAGCGCGAGCGGCAAGGCGAAGCCGCCGGCCGGGGTGAAGTGCGTCGGCCAGGACTGCACGGGGAAGGACCCGGAGGCCATGGGGTGCGGCGGCGCGTCCGCCACCTCGCCCGCCTCCGCGACGATCGGCTCCGCCTACGTCGAGGTCCGTTACAGCAAGGTGTGCGGCGCGTACTGGGCCCGTATCACGCAGGCGGCGCCGGGGGACGCCGTGCAGGTCGCGGCGGCTGGCGGGGACGCGGGGTCGGCCCGTACCGAGAACGGGAAGGTGGAGCGGGACGCCGACGCCTATACGCCCATGCTCGCGGCGAGCGCGCCGCTCCGGGTGAAGGCGTGCGCGACGCTGGCGACGGGGGAGAAGGGGTGCACTCCGGCGACTGCGGCACCCGCCTCACCTGCGGGTTCCCCGGTTGAGTAAAGAATCGGCAAATCCGTGGCATGGGGGCCGCCGCGGCGGGCAAGCGGAACTTCAACCCCCCACGGGTGTGGCGCACACCGGGCGGGTACCCGCGCTCCCCCTCCTGGAGCGGGTACCCGCCTGGTGCTGCGCCTGAAGCCGTTGGGGGGCGGGTTGGGGTCCGTTCGGGCGGCCGGTTCGGGGCCCGTTGGGACGCGGGCGGTCCCGGAGGCCGGTTCGGGGTCCGTTCGGGCAGCCGGACCCGGCGGGCGGTCCCGGCGGCCGGTTCGGGGCGGTGAGCAGCCACACACAGGGGCGGCGTACCGGGCTGGGCGGGGTCCGATAGCCTGACGCAGGGTCTCTTGACAACGAGAGATCTCGGATAAAAAAGGGCAGGGACGCCCACCGCCGCCTTGGGGGTCTGGGGACCCGCCCCCGGCAAACACTGCGCAGGAGATCGCCATGACCCGCACTCCCGTCAACGTCACCGTCACCGGCGCGGCCGGCCAGATCGGCTACGCCCTGCTCTTCCGCATCGCCTCGGGACACCTGCTCGGCGCGGACGTGCCCGTCAAGCTGCGACTGCTGGAGATCCCGCAGGCGGTCAAGGCCGCCGAGGGCACCGCCATGGAGCTCGACGACTGTGCCTTCCCGCTGCTCCAGGGCATCGACATCGCCGACGACCCGAACGTCGCCTTCGACGGCGCGAACATCGCCCTGCTCGTAGGCGCCCGCCCGCGCACCAAGGGCATGGAGCGCGGCGACCTGCTGGAGGCCAACGGCGGCATCTTCAAGCCGCAGGGCAAGGCCATCAACGACCACGCCGCCGACGACATCAAGGTCCTCGTGGTCGGCAACCCGGCCAACACCAACGCCCGCATCGCCCAGGCCGCCGCGCCGGACGTGCCGATCGAGCGCTTCACCGCCATGACGCGCCTCGACCACAACCGCGCCGTGACGCAGCTCGCGAAGAAGACCGGCGTCTCGGTCTCCGACGTCAAGAAGCTGACGATCTGGGGCAACCACTCGGCCACCCAGTACCCCGACATCTTCCACGCCGAGGTCGCGGGCAAGAACGCCGCCGAGGCCGTCAACGACGAGGCGTGGCTGGCCGACACGTTCATCCCGACCGTCGCCAAGCGCGGCGCCGCGATCATCGAGGCGCGCGGCGCGTCCTCCGCCGCCTCCGCCGCCAACGCCGCCATCGACCACGTCCACACCTGGGTCAACGGCACCGCCGCCGGCGACTGGACCTCGATGGGCATCCCGTCCGACGGCTCGTACGGCGTGCCGGAGGGCATCATCTCCTCCTTCCCCGTCACCACGAAGGACGGCAAGTACGAGATCGTCCAGGGCCTGGAGATCAACGACTTCTCGCGTCAGCGCATCGACGCCTCCGTCGCCGAACTCGTCGAGGAGCGCGAGGCCGTGAAGGGTCTCGGCCTCATCTGATCGGCTCTGCATCTGGTCGGCTCTGCATCTGACTGGCTCTGCCTGAGCCGGCACCGCCATTGGGCTCCGCCCCGACAGGACCTCCTGTCGGGGCGGAGCCTTTTTCGCTTCCCTCCACCTAGCAACGTGAATAGACGATTGCGCAAATAATCGATTCTTCGTGCTACGGTCGATTCATCAGGTGATAGCCGATAGCCGACGAGGACTCTCCTCGTCCGGAAGGAAACAACCGCATGCACGCCGACGACCTCTTCGTCAACGACCCCTTCGCCCGTCTCCCCGAGGCGGCGTCCTTCACCGTGACCAGCGCCAACGTCGCCGACGGCGCGGCCTGGCCGGCCGAGCAGCGCGCCTCCGGGACGCCCGGCGGGCAGGACCGTTCGCCCCAGCTTTCCTGGAGCGGCGCTCCGGAAGGCACCAAGAGCTACGCGGTCACCGTCTACGACCCCGACGCCCCCACCGGCTCCGGGTTCTGGCACTGGGCGGTCGCCGACATCCCCGCCACCGTCACCGAACTGCCCGCGGGCGCCGGCGACGACACCGGTTCCGGCCTGCCCGAAGGGGCCTACCAGCTCCCCAACGACGCCCGCGTGGCCCGCTACATCGGCGCCGCCCCACCGGCCGGGCACGGCCCGCACCGCTACTACACCGTGGTCCACGCCCTCGACGTCCCCGCCATCGGCGTCCCGGCCGACGCCACCCCGGCCGTACTCGGCTTCACCATGGCCGGCCACATCCTCGGCCGCGCGGTGCTGACCACCACCGCCGAAACCCGCGCATGACAGCGCTGCCCCAGCCCCGGAGAACAACCACGATGCACCAAGACAGCACCCCCGCGTCCGCCGATGCCGGCGAGGGCTCGATGGACCTGGAAGCCGTACGCGAGATCAGCCAGGCCATCAGCGCCGCGCACCTGTTCATCTACCTCGCCCCCGAGACGGCCCAGGAGGCGGCCGCTCTCGGCGTGACCGAGCGCGGGCCGGCGTACCTGGCCTTCCGGTCGGCCGCGATGGGGGCCGTACCGTGGCAGGTCACCCTCGCCGCCTTCTACAACTTCAGCCCCCGGGCCGTACGGGCCATGGACGGCGTGTGGGACGCCGCGCCGCCCGCGCGGTGGCAGGACGCCCGCTTCCGGGCCGCCGGACGGGCCATGCGCCGCGTCGGCGTGCGCCTCACGGACGGCGAACTCGCCGAAGCGCGCTCGCTCCTCGACCCGGTCGTCGCCGGAGCCGACTACGCCGGCAAGGTGCTGGCGGCCGCGAACGCCTCGGTCGCGCTGCCCGCCGACCCTCTCGTCGCGCTGTGGCAGCAGATAACGGTGGTGCGCGAGTGGCGCGGCGACGCCCACTCCGTCGTACTCGCCGACAACGGCCTCGGGCCGTGCGACTGCCTCGTCCTGCACACCGCGATGGGCCGCCTCCCCATAGCCCTCGCGCGCACGACCCGCCAGTGGAACGACGAGGAATGGGCCGCCGCGACGCAACGCCTCGTCGCACGCGGCTGGCTCGACGCCGACGGCCGTATCACCGCCGCCGGCACCGCCGCCCGCGAGCGCGTCGAAGCGCAGACGGACGAACACTGCGCCCCCCTCTGGTCCCCCCTCGGCCCCACATCCACCCGCCGCCTCGCCGCCCTCATCGCCCCCATCACCGAAGCCTTCACCGCCGCGGGAACCTTCGACGCCATCGGCGGCGGCTGACCGCACGCCGCCTGACAACCGGCCACTGCCCGACGCCTTCCGCGGCGCTCAGGCCGAAACCAACTGGCCGCGTTCACGCTGTCATCGGCCAGCGAAGCGATTCAGCGATTCAGGGGCGGGCCGATCGGCGAACCGCGCGAGTTCCTCGCCGCCGCCACGCGGCAACCCGTCGATCGCCGACTCGGGCAACTCCGCGATGGCGGAGCGCAGCCGCGCCTTGAGCCCCGGGTGCGGGGCCCAAGCCGCGGCGGGGAGCCCTACGACCGCGAGCAGCAAGTCCCCCTCGTAGAAGGCGGCGTCGAGGAGCGGGTCATCGAGCAGCAGACGCACCGCGAGCGGCACGACGTACGCCAGTGCCACCCGCTGGGCGACGAGGACGCGCAGCTCCGCCGGCCCGAGTTCACACAGGGGAACACGGCGCAAGCCGTGCACCTCGCGGGCCAGACGAGTGGCGTCAGGCGCGGGAGGCGCCCAACGGGGCGGGTCCAGCTCATCGAGCGTGCGGTCGAGGTGCGGAGGCATAGAGGCATTGTCGCGGCGGCGGGCTGTGCCGCTGGAACGATTGTCGTCGACAGAACGGTCGTCGCCACTGGAACGGGCTTCGTCATCGGCCCCCGGCGCGGACCGGGCGCACCGCGGCGCTCGGCCCAAGCGCTCAGCTCAGCGCGTCCAGCGCGATCAGCCCTGGCCGGCGCTTGGGTCGAGCCTCACTGACCCAGTGCGACCGTGCCCGTGGTGCCGTCGCCCGGGCGGGCTCTAGTCGGTGCCTCGGCAGGTGCGGCAGCGGCCGGGTTTGGGGGAGCGGAAGGCTCGGTCGCAGCCGTTGCAGTTCTGGAGGGGGTTGGGGTGGTGGGTGGGTTCGGGGGGCGGGAAGGCCTGGGTCGCCGCGTTCGGGTTTGGGGGGGGGGAAGGCCCGGGTCGCGCCGTTTGATGTTGGGGGGGGGGTGGGGGTGGGGGGGGGGTTGGGGGGGGGGGGGGCTGTAGGGGGTCTTGGGCAGGACTGGGGGAATCCATTCCCGCAGGCGGTGTTGAAGCATCCTCGATGGCCAGGGGATCGCGCCGGGCGGGAGAGAGCCGGAGAGCGTACGGAAGACCTGCTCGGGCGGTACGCCACGGTCCAGCCACTTCGCGACGCCGGGGACGAGGTACTTGACGTCGCGTTCGGACAGCAGCAGGCGGGCGTCCTTGGCGCGCAGACCGGCCAGGAGGGTGGTGGCGGTGCGGCGGAGGAGGGGGGAGATGGCGGGGGAGGCGGGAGGGATGGGCTTGGCCGGTGCCGGTGCCGGTGCCGGTGCCGGTGTTGAAGCCGTGGACGGAGCCGGGGGTGGTGGTGCGGGGCGTACGGGCTCCTTCGCCAGCGAGACAGGCGTCGGCACCAACGGCGGGCCCGGCGGCAGGGGCTCGGGAGCGGAAGGGCGCGGGGGGTGTGAGGGGCGGGGCTTGGGGGCGTGGGGGTGCTCGAAGTAGGTCGTGCGCGTCACGATGCGCTGCCCTGGGGCCCGTTCCTTCTTGCGGGACAGGTAGCCCGCCTGCTCCAACTCCCGCAAGGCCCGCGCGATGCGCGCCTCGCCCTCCGGGAACTGCGCCGCCAGGACCTTGACCCCGACCAGTGCCCCGTCCGGCAGCGACTGGATCCGTACGGCCAACCCGATCGCGACGGCGGACAGCGTCGGGTGCTGGGCGAGATGGTTACCGACCACGGTGAAGTGCGACTCATGGCGGTGTCGGCGGTGCGTCACTCCGGCGAGCGGACGGCGGACGACCGGGGGCCGGGTCAGTGGGCGTCGGGGGCGCGAAGTACGGCGCGCGCTAAACTGCCTTGAGGTCATTGGGAAGCTCTCTTCTTCCTGGTGATTAGGCCCTCGGAGTTGGGACTGCCATCCCGCCGGGGGCCGACGTCTATGTCGATGAATGTGCCGACGCGCGCGCCGATGTCTGGCGACGTGCATGCCGGGGCGTGCCTGGTGCTGCTGTGTGGTGCTGCTCGGCGCGACCGTACCCCGCCCGCTCGCATGCCTGCCACCTCGTCACCCGATGGAGTGACAAGGACAGTTGCGAGATTGGTCAGGTACTTTCCCCAATCCTGAGGAGGGCATCGAGCCCCACCGCGACGCGGCCCACCGGGTCGCGAAAACCACGATCCGGCGCACGTCATTTCGGACCCTGGCCCCGGGGTGACCGTCCCTTCGCCGGAATCGGCGAACCCGCCCTGGCCGTAGCCGATGAGCGGCGCGGGCTGCTCGCCGTGGCGGGGGCTCCAGCCCGGCGGGTCGTTCGTCGTTCGGCGCGAGGCGGCCACCGTCGTGCCGACCGCTCTCACGGTCACGGCCCCCGGCCGTCTCCTCATCGGTACGGACGACGGGCGTGTCCTCGCGTGCTCGACTGCGAAGTGACCCGCTTGAGCGGCACCCCCTGACCTCATCGAGACCGAATACCGCCGCCGTTGTCGTACCCCAGTGCGATGGTGGGGGAGTGGCAAGGGGAGGCGGCCGGAGCGGGGAGGGGACGGCGTGGGGGGATTGACGGGTGAGCTGCGGCTCAGCGTCGCAGGGATGATCAAGGCGTCGATGGGGATGGTCGACGTCGTCATGAAGGGGGCGCGGGACACCACGATCGCGTTGGGCCATGAACTCGGCCGGCAGAAGGGCATGGCCGGGGACGACGACGCGGGCCGCGCGTTCGCCAAGGCGTACGGGCCCGCCGCGGCCGCCGCGATCGACCAAATGGGGTTCAGCGCCTACGTGATGGGGGCCACCGGCAAGGCGCTGATGCGCACCGCGCGCGAGGTCATGGCCACCGACAAGCACATCGCCGCGCTCATGGGACAGCAGGACGACCTCACCGAGGGCATGGGCGACCCCGGGAAGGACTGCGCGGAGTCATTCCTGGGGCTGGGCGAGGAACTGCCCGAGGTCGTCGGGGACACGACCTGGTACCGGCAGTACGTGCCGGGCGGCGGCGACCGGTACCGCGGGGACGCGGGCCGCGTCCGCGAGGTCGCCGGGACGTGGCGGCACGCCGGGCGGCTGATGGCGCGGCTGCTGGAGGACGCGCAGGTGTACGCCACCACGGCCAACCAGGCCCACGCCGGTGAGGCGGCGACCGCCTTCGACCAGTACTTCAGGCGGACCGTGGGGTTCGGCGACCCTCCGGAACGGGCGCAGGAGGACGAACCCCTCGTCGCCAACCTGGTGGCCGCCTGCACCCAACTGGCCAAAGCCTGCGAGCAGTACGCCGACCACATCGACGCCGCACTGCGGGTGGCCCTCGCCCACAAGGCGGACTTCTTCCGCATCGACGCCCCCTGGGACGCGCCGATGTTCGGCGGCAACGGCGACGACGGAGGCTTGCACCTGGCCGTCACCGGAGACCCGCACATCCACGCGCTCGGCGACGTTGCCCACGCGCTGGACGCGTCGCGCGGGCGCGTCACGGTGCCGGGCGGCGGGCCGCCGTCGCCGTGGTGGCATCCGCCGATGATGCCGGCGCTGCCACCGCTGCGGCCGGTGCCGCTGCTGCTGGCCTCGGCCCCCGCCATGGTCCCCATGGGGAGCCGCGTCGATCCGTCGATCCCGTCGAGCGATCCGATACCACCGGAGCCGGGCACGACGACGCTTCTCGGCGCAGCCGACCAGGCCCGGTTCCGGGCCTGGCGCGACGCGTTGCCCGCGTCCGGCTTCATGGGCGGCGGTAACCACCTGGTCCCCGAGAACGCCTACCAGGTGCGCGTCGCCGGATACCCCGAGCGGGAAGTGCCGCTGCCTGCGGGTGTCGGCGCTCCGGGGAAGGGCATCACCGTGGACGGCTTGCGTCCGTCCGACGGCTATGCGATCGAGGCGAAATACGTCCGCGAGCCCGACTGCGAGAACCCGAAGACCTTTCGCCGGCTGTCCGTGGTCAACAGGATCTTGGCGACTCCGCCGAAGCTGGACGAGAAGGGCCGGACGAAGTTCGACCCGCACCGTGATGGCATGTTCGTCAAGGACGAGGGCGGGCTCATGCGTTATAAGGCGGCCCTGGAATACCCGCGGAACAATCAGATTCGCGGCTTTGAAATCATCACCAACGACAAAGAGTCCGCCCCCTATTGGCAGAGCATGATGCTCATGACCGGTGTCAAGGGCACCGCGCGATACGTACCGTGAGGAATGGGAACACCGTGACAGGACACAACCCGACCCACACCACCTTCAGCTTCGCGCCTCCCACGGACGATGCCCTGGCCTGGCACCTGCGGCTCGACGACCTGGCGGAGAAGATCACACAGAGTTTTCCGGGGGCTTTCACGCAATTGCAGCATGAACTCGGACCGCGTGACGCGGACGCGCTCTCCTTTGCTGTGCAGGTCTCCGACGGGGAGTGGCTGGAAGGGCTGGCGACCACGCCGTACGAGGGCATGGGGTCGGTGATGGTCCTCGACGCTTCGGCGGCCGAGGCTGCCGTATTCGCCGTGTGGCTGCGGGACTCCTTCATTCCCTCGCCCGAGCTGATCGAATTCACCAGTGAGTTCGCGTTGAACAACGGGGACACGTCGACGTGGAAGCTGCCGCGCAGCGGCCCCGCAGGGGAGATCGCCGAGGCGCTGCAGCAGCACATCGACTCGGTCGGAGCCTCCTAGACCGGGCGAACCACGCAGAGTCGGCATGGCGGGCCGGCCGCAGGCCGTATGGCTCAGGGCGCGTCCACGTCCACGTCCTCGAAGAGTTCCAGCATGCGCGTCAGGACCCTGACGCACGTGGCGACGTCCGCGTCCGTGAGGTCGCCGCCTACCTGGCGGAGGATGGCGTGTTCGCGGGTGGTGACGGCGGTGATGGCTGCCTTGCCGTCGGGGGTGAGGGTGATGAGGGGGGAGCGGCGGTGGGCCGGGTTGGGGGTGGGTTCGACCAGGTGCTGGGCGGCGGCGTCGTTGACCATGCGCTGGACGAACTGGCGGCTGAGGGCCTGGGCGCGGCCCATCTGGGGGACGGTCATGGGGCCGTGTTCGCGGAGCAGGTCGAGCACGGCGCGTACGCCGACGGACAGGCCCTCGACCGGCGCGGTCTCCTCCACCTTGCGCTGTACGCGCCGGTAGAGGGGGCCCACCAGGGCGAACACCTCCATCAGGCGGGGGCCCAGGGCGTCGGGCACAAGCGGGGCGTCGGGCGGGGTCGGGAGGGGGGAGTCGGTGGAGTCGGTGTCGTCGTTCACGGCACCAGGATGACATCCACAATGACAACCTAGTTGCCAACCCCGCCGTAAAGTGACACCTTGGTTGTCATGACTCAGGCTTCTGACGTGCACTACTTCGAGTCCGGGGACGGCCGCCTCGCCTACCGCGACATCGGCTCCGGCCGCCCGCTGGTGCTGCTGCACGGCGGCTACCTCGACCACCGCATGTGGGACGACCAGGTCGCCGTCCTCGCCCCCGTCTACCGGGTGATCGTGCCCGACGCGCGCGGCCACGGCCTGTCCGCCAACGCGAGCCGCCCCTACCGGCAGGCCGACGACCTCGCCGCCCTGCTGCGCCACCTCGGCACCGGGCCCGCCGTCCTCGTCGGGCTCTCGATGGGCGGCGGCATCGCCGTCGACACCGCGCTCGAACACCCCGACCTCGTACGCGCGCTGGTCGTCAGCGGCGTCGGGACCAGCGAGGCCGAGTTCCACGACCCCTGGGTCACCGGCATCCAGACCGAGCTGGCCCGCGCGGCGGCCGAGGCCGACGCCGAGGGCTTCGTCGACGCGTTCGTCCGCTACACCACCGGCCCGCACCGCACCCTCGACGATGTCGACGGCGAAGTCCTGCGCCGGATCAGGGAGATGACGCGGCGTACGGTCGCCAAGCACACCGGCGAGGCGGCTCCCGTGCTGCCTTCGCCCGTCACCGACACCTGGGCCCGCGCCGCGAAGATCGCGGTCCCGGTGCTGGCCATCAACGGCGGCCTCGACTCGGACGACTGCGTGGGAATGGCCGAACGCCTCGTCGCCACCGTCCCCGACGGCCGTACGGCCACCGTCGAAGGCACGGGCCACTACCCCAACATGGAGCGGCCCGGCCTCTTCAACGAATTCCTCTGGGAGTTCCTCTGCGACCTCTTCACCGAGCGGGGGTGAGAACGAGGCTCCTCACAGCCAGCGCTCCGCCGCCTCCACGCTCGTGTCGCCGCTCGTGTTGAAGGCGATGGCGGCCTGCGGCGCGTGCTTGCGCACCAAATTGACGATCCGCTCGAAGAACTCCAGCAACTGCTCCGGCTTGCGGATTCCGCCGCCGATCACCACCACGTCCCACGCGCGTCCGGCCAGCGCCTCGGCGGCCGTGGGCTCGGCCGTCCCGTCGATCTCCAGCAGCGTCATGGCCGCGTCGATGCCGCGCTCGGCGAAGCGGGCCAGCTCGTTGTCCAGGACCGCGTGGAAGGCGGGCACATCGGCACCGGGCACTACCTTGGGGTCAAATCCGGGTACAAGAACAGAAGGCATTCGATCAGATTACTTCGGCCGGCTGCTGGAGGGGCGGCAACCGTCGCCGGGCCGCCTCAGCCTGACACCGACACCGTTCGCGGCTCTCCCGCCCGTACCGTCAGCGTCGTGCCCGTACGCCCGCCCGCCGCCTCGAACGTGTCCGCCGGCAGCTCCGCCCCGTCGACCAGCACCCGGCGGTACGTACCGGGGAACCGCGCCTCCCACCGGTAATGCGTCCCGGGGGCCGCGCGCAGGGTGAGGGTGGTGCTGGTGTTGCCGTCGTGGCGCAGTGTGAAGCGGTCCTCTCCGATGGGGACGTCCGCCGCCTCCACCCACTGGACGCTCCCCTGCCCGTCCCCCTGCGCGCCGTCCCCCCGCGGGCCATCGCCCACGGGCAGCCGCGGCAGCGTGGTCAGGGCATGCCGGGGCGCGTCCGGTTCGACGCCCATCATCCCCTCGACGAGCTGGGAGATGAGGGTGAAGGACAGCTCGGGGTAGTCGCCGTTGACGAAGCGCCGGGTGGCGTGCCGCTTGTCGCGCTCCGCGTAGAGGTGCCGCATCCACTGCCACGCCCACTCGTTCCGGCCGTGCCGGAAGAAGACGTCGGGCAGATAGGTGAGGGCTTCGGCGTTCACGGGCCGGCCCTCGGCGGACAGCGCCTGGCGCTGTACGTAGTCGAGGTAGGCGTCGTTGTGCGCGCCGCTCTCCAGCACGCCCTTCAGCGGCATGAACCAACTGTTCTCCTTCCCCCACCCGGCCACTGCCGTGCCGTCCGCGTGATAGCCGCGGTTCATCGCCGCCCCCGAACCCGCCCCGGTCCAGCCGCCGTTGACGTACGCGCGCAGCCTCGCGGCGCGGGTGCGGTACGCCCGTACCAGCTCGGTGTCGTCCCGGGCGTCGGCCAGCGCGGCCACCGCCAGATAGGCCCGGTACTGCGTCGCCACGGCGTCCCCCGCCTCGACCAGCCGCTCGCCGCTCTCGTTGTACGTGGCCACCTCGTCGAAGATGTGCGTGCCCGCCGCCCCCGCGACCGGCACCGGCCGGCCCGCCAGCCGGCCCGCCTGCTGGGCCACGAACTCCTCCGCCGTCCGGCGGCAGAAGTCCCACAGCACGCCGTCGAGATAGCGGCGGTCCCCGCTCCAGCGGAAGGCCGCCGCGCACTTCTCGACCAGCTCGAAGGGGGCCGGCAGCTCCCGTACGAACTCCCGCGCGCTGTGGTAGTCGATGCTCAGCGGCGTACGCGCGTCGAAGTTGACGGCCCACACCGGCCAGCGCCGGTGCTCCGCGGTCGCCGACGCCGCGAAGGACCGCAGCATCGTGAGGTTCTCGGCGTCCAGGCCCAGGATGTGGGCCCCGCCGACCTGGTGGGCGGTGTCCCGCGCGTAATAGCCCGTACGGTCCGGATAGCCCGCCCAGTACGACGCGGCGTACGCGGCCTCGGCGGTGGGCGGGCGGTGGCTGGTCTCGTCCATGTTCAGCGGGCCCGGCGCGCCGCACTGCTGGACCCAGCCCGCGGCCTTGCCCCGCGCCCATTCGAAGATCTCGACCACCTCGCGGCTGGACGAGGTGATCCTCGGGCGGGCGGGCAGCCCCGGCGAGACCATGACGCCGTCCACGGCGACCCACCCCGCGTCCGTGTCGCCGCCGTACGCCTCGAACGCGATCTCCAGCCGGTCCCCGGCGCGCAGCTCCACATCGGTCAGGGTCCAGCGGCGGTAGTCGCCGTCGAAGACGGGGGCGACGGCGGCCACGGGTCTGCCGTCGCGGCGCAGCACGAAGCGGGCGTCCGCGTCCTGGCCGGCCACCCAGGCGGAGAGGGAGTAGACGCCGTTCGCGGGGGCGGTCACCGTCTGGGCGACCGACGTCATCCCGCGCTGGCCGATACGGGCGTCCAGGAACGCGTGCAGCGCGCCGCCGAACGGTCTGCTCCGGCCGACCCCACTGCGCGCCTCGCCGCCGCCCTCGACCGGGGCCCCCTTGAACGTCCAGCCCTCGGTGCCCTTCTCGAAACCGGGATTGACGACGATGAGCGGAGCGGTCTGCCGGCCCATGAGTTCCCCCTTGCCCACACCCCGCGCCCGGCCACGGAGGCCGGGCTCCTAGGAGCAAGCTAAGAGCGATCCCCATGGAGCGAAAGGCCGCCACCACGCGGAACGGACCGCCCCCGACCTCCGGGCCGGGAACGGCCCATGATCGGAAACGGTCCGCCATGTCGTAAACCGCCGTCTGTAACGGTCCGCCGTCCGTAACGGTCGGTCGCCCGTAACGGTCCGCCGCCCGTAAACGGCCCTCCGTGACGGCCGCCGTTCCGGAAACCGCCGGCCGTACGCCGAAAAAACGTCAGCCCTTCTGCACGGCCTTCTTGAACTCGGCCACGCTCATGGACTGCTTCTCCGACGGCGGGTTCACCGCGACCGGCTTGCCGTAGTCGGTGAATTCCATGGTGCTGGACTTGCCGTTCTGCTTGGAGGCGATCTTCAGGAGCTGCGGCCGGCCCTCGGCGGCCACGTAGATCGTGGTCTTCGTGCCGTCCTCGCCCTTGGCGGTGAGCGGCAGGACCCGCTTGCCGTCCTGCGTGGTCTCCTTGCCCTTCTTGAGCTTCTCGTCGCCCGCGTTGTCGCCCGCGATCTTCTTCTGGAAGGTCTTCAGCTCGTCGCAGGCGGAGGCCATCTGCTTCAGCAGGGTCTCGCTGGTCTTGCCGTGGAGGTAGCGGTCGCCCGCGGCCTTGGCGGCGACCGCGCCCTTCTTCGGGTCGCCGGTGGCGGCGGTCCACACGTCGGCGTCCGGCTTCAGCCAGACCTCGTCGCCGCGCTTGACGACCTCGACGGAGCCCTTCCCGGTGGGCAGGCTCGTGGTGCCCGCGCAGTTGTTCTTGTCGTCGGCGGCGATGTCCATCTTCGAGGCCGCCGCGCCCGAGTCGGTGTCCGCCTTCAGGCGCAGCGCCGAGGCGGAGCTCAGCTCACCGCGCGCCTTCTTGGAGATCTCCTGGGCGGAGAGGCCGCCCAGCGCCCCCTTGTCCCCCTTGCCCTTCGCGTCGTCGGAGTCCTCGGATCCGCAGCCGGCGAGGCCGACTGTCGCGGCCGTACAGATCGCTGCGGCCCACATGCCGTATCGCTTGGTCATTCAGCTCACGCTAACAAAGTGGACGCCGCAAATCGGGCGGAACGGATGGCGACAGTGACTCGGACCACTCTTGGTGACCAATGAGGCATACGTTCGGAGGTTCCGGTTAGGGGTCCTTGTCGCTGGCGTGACCAGTGGAATTTTTCAGTGATCGGAAGGCAGTAACGACGTGTCGGCAGCAGTCGAGACCATTCATGTGGACGGGGTGTGGCGGGAAGCCGCGTCCGGCGCGCAGCGGGAGGTCCTCGACCCCGCAGACGCCCGGCCCTTCGCGACCGTGGCCGAGGGCGGGACGGACGACACGGACGCGGCCGTCGCCGCGGCCCGGCGGGCCTTCGACTCCGGCCCGTGGCCCACAACGCCCGTCGCCGAGCGCGCGGCCCTGCTGCGCCGCGTCGCCGACCTGCTCCAGCGCGACCGCGAGGAGATCGCGCTGATCGAGAGCCGGGACACCGGCAAGACCCTGGAAGAGGGCCGGGTCGACGTCGACGACGTCACCAACGCCTTCCGCTACTTCGCCGACCTCGTCATGAACGAGAGCGGCGGGCGTGTCGTGGACGCCGGCAGCGCCGCTGTGCACAGCGTCGTCGTGTACGAGCCGGTCGGCGTGTGCGCGCTGATCACGCCCTGGAACTACCCGCTGCTACAGGCGAGTTGGAAGATCGCCCCGGCGCTCGCCGCGGGCAACACCTTCGTCGTCAAACCGAGCGAGGTCACCCCGCTCTCCACCGTGCACCTGGTCAAGCTGCTGGTGGAGGCCGGGCTCCCGGCGGGCGTCGCGAACCTCGTCACCGGCGCGGGCGTCCCGGTCGGGCAGCGCCTCGCCGAACACCCGGACGTGGACCTGTTCTCCTTCACCGGCGGCCTGGCCAGCGGCACCAAGGCGGGCGCCGCGGCCGTCGCCGGGGCCAAGAAGATCGCCCTGGAGCTCGGCGGCAAGAACCCGAACGTCGTCTTCGCGGACGCCTGCGCCACCGAGGAGGGCTTCGACACCGCCGTCGACCAGGCGCTGAACGCCGGATTCGCGCACAGCGGCCAGGTCTGCTCGGCCGGCGCCCGGCTGATCGTCGAGGAGTCGGTCAGCGACCGGTTCGTCGCCGAGCTGGCCCGCCGCGCCGAGAAGATCAAGCTGGGCCGGGGCACCGAGGAGGGCGTCGAGTGCGGCCCGCTCGTCTCCGAGCAGCAGCTCGCCAAGGTCGAGGCGTACGTCACCTCCGCGCTGTCCGAGGGCGCGGCCCTGCGCTGCGGCGGCTCCCGCCCCAAGCCCTCGAAGGTCCGGCCCGAGGGCGGCTACTTCTTCTCGCCGACCGTCCTCGACCAGTGCCACCGCGGGATGCGCGTGGTGCGGGAGGAGACCTTCGGGCCGATCGTCACCGTCGAGACGTTCCGCACCGAGGACGAGGCCGTCGAGCTGGCGAACGACACCGAGTACGGGCTCGCCGGCGCCGTGTGGACCTCCGACGCCGGGCGCGCGCGGCGCGTCGCGGGGCGGCTGCGCCACGGCACCGTGTGGATCAACGACTACCACCCCTACCTGCCGCAGGCGGAGTGGGGCGGCTTCGGTAAGTCCGGCATAGGCCGGGAGCTCGGCCCCGCCGGGCTCGCCGAGTACCGCGAGTCCAAGCACATCTACCAGAACCTCGACCCGAAGGCCGTGCGCTGGTTCGCCGGCTGAGCACGCCCGTACCCGTCCCCACGCCCGTACAGCGCGTTCCACGGCCCGTTCGAACCGGTTCGGTCCAGCCCACTCATCTCGCGCAGAACCTTCAGCAGTAGCAGCAGAGGAGCACCCCCATGCCCGTGTACGACTACGTCGTGATCGGCGGCGGCACCGCCGGTTCCGTCATCGCCTCCCGCCTCACCGAGAACCCCGACGTCACCGTCGCCGTCATCGAGGGCGGACCGACCGACATCGACCGGGACGACGTCCTCACGCTGCGCAGATGGCTGGGGCTGCTCGGCGGCGACCTCGACTACGACTACCCGACGGTCGAGCAGCCGCGCGGCAACTCCCACATCCGGCACAGCCGGGCGCGCGTGCTGGGCGGGTGCTCCTCGCACAACACCCTGATCTCCTTCAAGCCGCTGCCCGGCGACTGGGACGAGTGGGCGACCGCCGGGGCCGAGGGCTGGGACGCCGAGTCCATGGACCCGTACTTCTACCGGCTGCGCAACAACATCGTCGCGGTGGACGAGAAGGACCGCAACGCCATCGCGAGCGACTTCGTGAACGCCGCGCGGACCGCCACCGGCGTGCCGCGCGTGGAGGGCTTCAACAAGAAGCCGTTCCACGAGGGCGTGGGCTTCTTCGACCTCTCGTACCACCCCGAGAACAACAAGCGCTCCTCCGCGTCGGTCGCCTATCTGCACCCCTTCCTCGACCGGCCGAACCTCCACATCATGCTGGAGACCTGGGCGTACAAGCTGGAGCTGGACGGCACCCGCGCGACCGGCGTGCACGTGCGCACCAAGGACGGCGAGGAGATCCTCGTCGAGGCCGGCACCGAGGTCCTGGTGTGCGCGGGCGCGGTCGACACGCCGCGGCTGCTGATGCACTCCGGCATCGGCCCGCGCAAGGACCTCGAAGCGCTCGGCATCCCGGTCGTCCACGACCTGCCGGGCGTCGGCGAGAACCTTCTCGACCACCCCGAGTCCGTCATCGTCTGGGAGACGAACGGGCCCATCCCGGAGAACTCGGCGATGGACTCCGACGCCGGCCTGTTCATCCAGCGCGACCCCGCGGCGAACGGCCCGGACCTGATGTTCCACTTCTACCAAATCCCGTTCACCGACAACCCGGAGCGGCTCGGCTACGAGAAGCCCGAGCACGGCGTGTCGATGACGCCCAACATCCCCAAGCCGCACAGCCGCGGCCGGCTCTACCTCACCAGCGCCGATCCCGAGGTCAAGCCCGCCCTCGACTTCCGCTACTTCACCGACGAGGACGACTACGACGGCCGCACCCTCGTCGACGGCATCCGCATCGCCCGCGAGATCGCCAAGACCGAGCCGCTGGCCGGCTGGCTCAAGCGCGAGGTCTGCCCGGGCCCGGAGGTCACCTCCGACGAGGACATCAGCGAGTACGCGCGCAAGGTCGCGCACACCGTGTACCACCCGGCGGGCACCTGCCGAATGGGCGCTTCCGATGATGAACTCGCCGTTGTGGACCCCAACTTGAACATCCGTGGCATGCAGAACATCCGTATCGCCGACGCATCGGTCTTCCCGACGATGCCCGCCGTGAACCCGATGATCGGAGTCCTGATGGTGGGGGAGAAGTGCGCCGAAATGCTTGCCGCGGCCGCGACACGCGGGGGTGATGACGCGTGACCAGTACCGTACCGGCGCCCCGCGCAGCGGCGGACCGCCCGAAAGGCGGACCGGAGGGCGACGGCGCGCCCGTCTTCTCCGTACGCAACCTGTGGAAGGTCTTCGGCCCCAAGCCGGAGCGCGTGCCGGGCGGCCCGCTCGCCGAACTCCCCGCCGACGAGCTGCGCCGCGAGGCCGGCTGCACCGTCGCCGTCCGCGATGTCTCCTTCGACGTCCGCCAGGGCGAGGTCTTCGTCGTCATGGGCCTCTCCGGCTCCGGCAAGTCCACCCTGGTCCGCTGCCTGACCCGGCTCATCGAGCCGACCAGCGGCGAGATAGCCATCGACGGCGAGGACGTGTGCGGCATGGACCGCGGCCGGCTGCGCGACCTGCGCCGGCACCGCGCCGCCATGGTCTTCCAGCACTTCGGGCTGCTCCCGCACCGCACCGTCCTCGACAACGTCGCGTACGGGCTGGAGATCCAGGGCGTCGGCAAGGCCGAGCGGCGCGCCAAGGCCCACGAGATCGTCGCCAAGGTCGGCCTCGCCGGCCTCGAATCCCGCCGGCCCGGCCAGCTCTCCGGCGGCCAGCAGCAGCGCGTCGGCCTCGCCCGCGCGCTCGCCTCCGACCCCGAAGTCCTCCTCTTCGACGAGCCGTTCAGCGCGCTCGACCCGCTGATCCGCCGCGACATGCAGGAAGAGGTCGTCCGGCTGCACCGCGACGAGGGCCGCACCATGGTCTTCATCACCCACGACCTCAGCGAGGCGCTGCGCGTCGGCGACCGCATCGCCCTGATGCGCGACGGGCGCGTCGTGCAGTGCGGCACCCCCGAGGAGATCGTCGGCTCGCCCGCCGACGACTACGTGCGCGACTTCGTCCGCGACGTGCCGCGCGAACAGGTGCTGACCGTGCGCCGCGCCATGCGGCCGGTCGCGAAGACCGACGCCAAGGACGGCGCGACGCTCGCGCCCGACACCACCGTCTCCGACGCCATCGAGGCCGTCGCGCGCAGCGGCGGCCCGGTGCGGGTCGTCGACGAGGGGCGGTGCGTGGGCGTCATCGATTACGAGTGCCTGCTGGGCGTAGTGGCGGGACTGGACCGGGGAGAGGTAGCGGCGGCATGAGCGCGATGTACGACAGCACGGTGGCGGCGGCGAGCGCCGCCGTCGCGGCCGAGGAGGCCCGCGCGGCCTCCGGCGCCGTCACGGACCGGGTGGGGGAGGCCGCGGCCGGCGCCGTGGGCGCCGCGCCGCGCTCCGGGGCGGCGGCCGTCGGCGCCCTCGCGAGCGCCGCCCTGCGCGTGGGAAGCGCCTCCCGCCGCGCCGCGGAGGCCGAACGGCCCGGCGCCGGGCGGGCCGACGGCGAACGGTCCAATGCCGGACGGTCCAATGCAGAGCGGCTGAACGCCGAGCGGTCCAACGCCGAGCGGCCCGAGGCCGGGCAGCCTTCCGCCGGGCGCAGGCTCATGGCCTGGGCCGCGCGCGCCGGGTCCGCCGTCGCCGACGCCCTGCGGCCCGAGGTGGCCACCGTCGGCTCCGCCGCCCGCACCGCGCCGCTGCCCGTCGTCCGCCCGGTCGGCGGCTGGTCCACCGTGGCCGGCCGCACGGCAGCGACCGCCGGTCCGCCCGGCCGCGCCGCCCGCGGGAGGCGCGTGTGAGCGTCGCCACCCCCACCGCCCCCGAAGCGGCCCCGGCCCCGGCCCTCAGAACGGCCCTGCGACATCCCGCCGTCCGTAAACTCCTGCTGCTCGCCGTCCTCGCGGCGATCCTCGTGCCCATCGTCAACGCCAAATGGGCGAGCGGCAGTTGGCCCCACGCGCTGACCGTCGACGCGTCCGGCCCGCTCGGCAAGGCCAGCGACTGGATCATCGACAACCGCGACAGCCACTGGCTGTTCCTCTACTTCTTCGGGCACATCAGCAACGCCATCGTCATCTCGGTGCGCGCCGTCTACCTCGTGCTCCTCGCCCTCGGCTGGGCCGGCGTCACCGCCGCCGCCACCCTCGTCGCCTGGCGCGTCGCGGGCGTGCGGATCGCCGTCACCGCCCTCGTCTCCTTCGCGGTCACCGGCCTCCTCGACATGTGGGTGCCGGGCATGCAGACCCTCGCCCTCATGGTCGTCGCCGTCCTCGCCTCCGTCGTGATCGGCGGGCTCCTCGGGCTCGCGGGCGGGCTCTCGGACCGTACGTTCCGGATGCTGCGGCCCGTCCTCGACACGATGCAGGTGCTGCCCGCCTTCGCGTACCTGCTGCCCGTCGTCATGGTCTTCGGCATCGGCGTGCCGTCCGCCGTCATCGCGACCGTCATCTACGCCGCGCCGCCCATGGCCCGCCTCACCGCGCTCGGCCTGCGCGGCGCGGACAAGGGCGTCCTGGAGGCCGTCGAATCGCTCGGCGCCACCGGCCGCCAGCGGCTGCTGTCCGCCCGGCTGCCGCTGGCCCGCAAGGAACTGCTGCTCGGCCTCAATCAGACCATCATGATGGCGCTGTCCATGGCCGTGATCGCCTCGATGATCGGCGCGGCCGGCCTGGGCGACCGCGTCTACCAGGCGCTCTCCGCCGTCGATGTCGGCGCGGCCCTCGCCGCGGGCATCCCGATCGTCCTCCTCGCCATCGTCATGGACCGTACGACCGGCGCCGCCGGAGAGCGCATGGGCGCCGAGCCGAGCGGGCCCAAGTGGCTGCGCTCCAAGGCCGCCTGGGCGGGCGTCGCCGTCGTGACGGCCGCGGTCGCCGTCGCCGGCCGGCTCGCCGGGTCGCAGGTGTGGCCCGCGAGCTGGACCGTCGCCATCGCCGCCCCCGTCAACGACGCCAAGAACTGGATGGTCGACCACCTCTACTCCGGCGTCCCCGTCGTCGGCGGCACCAACGACTGGGCCGGGCACTTCACCACCTGGGTGCTCGACCCGATCCGTGACGGCCTCCAGGACGCCCCGTGGTGGGGCGTGCTGCTCGTCGTCGCCGCGCTGGCCTGGCTCATCGGCACCTGGGCCACCGCCCTGACCTCCGTGCTCGCCATGGCCGCGATCGGCGTACTGGGCCTGTGGCAGCCGTCCATGGACACCCTGTCCCAGGTGCTGGCCGCGCTCGTCGTGACGCTGGTCGTCGGCTTCGCCGTCGGCATCGCCGCCGCCCGCAGCCGCCGCCTGGAGGCCGTGCTCCGGCCGGTCCTGGACGTGTTCCAGACCATGCCGCAGTTCGTCTACCTCATCCCCGTGGTCGCGCTCTTCAGCGTCGGACGCGCGCCGGGCGTCGCCGCGGCCGTGATCTACGCGCTGCCGGCCGTCATCCGCATCACCACCCAGGGCATCAAGCAGGTCGACCCCTCCGCCATGGAGTCCGCCCGCTCGCTCGGCGCCACCAGCGGCCAGCAGCTCCGGCAGGTCCAACTGCCGCTCGCCCGGCCCGCGTTGCTGCTCGCCGCCAACCAGGGCGTGGTGCTCGTACTCGCCGTCGTCACCATCGCCGCGCTCGTCGGCTCCGGCGCCCTCGGCTACGACGTCGTCACCGGCCTCGCCAAGGGCGACCTGGCCACCGGCCTGCCCGCAGGCGTCGCCATCGTCTGCCTCGGGCTGATGCTCGACCGGGTCACGCAGCCGACGGCGCGCCGCGCGCGGAAGGGGGCCTGACGTGGCTCGTTCTCTCAAGGGCCGTACGGGCGTACGTACGCGGACCGCCCTCGCCGCCGTCTCCGGGCTCGGGCTGCTCGCCGCCACCGGCTGCGGCGCCGCCGACATGACCAAGCAGTCCTCGCCGTACGTCAACGCCCAGGGCGCGAAGACCGTGACGCTCTCCGTGCAGACCTGGGTCGGCGCCCAGGCGGACGTCGCGGTCGCCAAGTACCTGCTGGAGCACAAGCTCGACTACCGCGTGGACACCGTGCAGGTCGACGAGGTCCCCGCGTGGGACGCGCTCAGCCAGGGCCGCGTCGACGCCATCATGGAGGACTGGGGCCACCCCGAGCAGGAGCAGCGGTACGTCAAGGACAAGAAGACGATCACCGCGGCCGGCGGCGTCGGCGTCATCGGCCACATCGGCTGGTGGGTGCCGAAGTACTGGGCGGACCAGCACCCCGAGGTCAAGGACTGGAAGAACCTCAACAAGTTCGCGCGGCAGCTCCGCACCCCGGAGAGCGGCAGCAAGGGCCAGCTCCTCGACGGTTCGCCGTCGTACGTCACCAACGACAAGGCCCTCGTGAAGAACCTCGGCCTGGACTACCAGGTCGTCTTCGCCGGCTCCGAGGCGGCGCAGATCACCCAGATCCAGCAGTTCGCGAAGCAGAAGAAACCGTTCCTGACGTACTGGTACGAGCCGCAGTGGCTCTTCAACGAGGTGCCGATGGTGGAGGTGAAGCTGCCCGAGTACACCGATAAGTGCGCCGAGAAGGGGGCCGCCGACCCTTCCACGGTGGACTGCGCGTACCCGACCACGCCCCTTCAGAAGTACCTGAACACGGACTTCGTGAAGCACGGCGGGGACGCCGCGACGTTCTTGAAGAAGTTCAAGTGGTCGAAGGACGAGCAGAACGAGGTGTCGGAGATGATCGCCTCGCAGAAGCTGTCGCCCGAGGCCGCCGCCAAGAAGTGGGTGGAGAAGAACCCTTCGGTGTGGAAGGCCTGGATGCCGTAGCCCTGCGGGCGGCTTTGGGCCTTGGGCTCGGCTCCGGCGTGGTTGCGGCCACTCCGGGGCCGAGCCCTTTTTCGGGGCTCCGCCCCGGACGCCGGCCCGCCAACTCCCCGGCCGCCGTCCGGCTGTGTTCAGCGAGGAGCGGTACCGCGCGGGGACTCTGCGTCCAGGAGCGTGAGCAGCCCGGGGAATCTCTTCTCGATGTCCGCGCGTCGTAGTCGGATGCCCTTGCGGTTGCCGTAGTCGATCTCGTCGATGAGACCTGCCTCGCGCAGGACCCGGAAGTGGTGGGTCTGGGTCTGCTTCGAGATCGGAAGATCGAACGAGTTGCAGCCCCGCTCGTTGTCGCTGCGGTCGGCGGCCAACTCCGTCATCACCGAACGACGGTGCTCGTCGGCGAGGGCGCGGAACACCGCACCCAGATCGAGCGCGTCGGCCGCCGGGCCGACCAGGTTCCTCCGGGCCACGCGGCACCTCCTTCAGGTATGGCTTGCATCGTACCTGAAGGGCGTGTTTCCCTGAGGTACGAAATTGTTCGTACCTTCGTCCGGTCGCGCCGCCCCGTGCCGCCGTTCCCGCAGACCCGGCCCGGCACTCGCCGGGGACCTGGTCATCGACACTCCGAGAGGTCATCGTCATGAAGAAGCCCGAGGTGCTGATAGTCGGCGCCGGAATCGCAGGGCCCGCACTCGCGTACTGGCTCTCCCGGAAGGGATACCGGCCGACGGTCGTCGAACACGCCCGGTCGCTGCGCTCCGGTGGCAGCGCGATCGTCGTGAAGGGGCCCGCGATCCCCGTCGCCGAGCGCATGGGCATCCTCCCGCGGCTTCGCGAGCTCGCCACCCGCAATCGGACGCTGACCCTGCTCGACCCCGACGGCAGGCGAATCCTGCGATCCCCGCTCGCCTCGGACAAGGCGCCGACGGTCGAGGTGACCCGGGCCGACCTGTCCGAGGTGCTCCACCGGGCGGCGCGGACCGAGGCCGAGTTCCTGTTCGACGACACGGTCACCGCTCTCGACCAGGACGCAGGCGGGGTGGACGTCACCTTCCGGCGGTCCGCGCCACGCCGCTTCGACCTGGTGGTCGGCGCCGACGGGATGCACTCCACCGTACGGCGCCTGGTATTCGGGCCCGAGCGGCAGTTCGCGGGCGACCTGGGCCTGTACGGCGCGACCGTACCGCTGGAGCCCGACGCCGTCGAGGACCCGACCGAGATGACGATGCTGACCGTGCCGAACCGGATGCTGGTCCTCCACCCCTCGCGGACCACCCCGCTCGCGATCTTCACCTTCCGGGCCGCACGGTCGGCGCCCTACGACCGCAAGAACATCGACCTTCACAAGCGGATCGTGGCCGACGCCTACGCCGATGTGCGGTGGCGGGCACCGGAACTCGTCAAGGCGTTCCTCGACCACCCGGCTCCGTACTTCGACCCCCTGACCACCGTCCGGGTGCCCTCGTGGTCCCGCGGACGGGTCGTCCTGCTCGGGGACGCGGCGGCGGCGACAGCCCTGCTGGGCGACGGGTCCAGCATGGCGATGGCGGGCGCGTACGCCCTCGCGGAAGAGCTCGCCGCCCACCCCGGTGACCACGCCCGCGCCTTCGCCGCCTACGAGTCGCGGCTCCGCCGCGAGGTGGGCCCGCGGCAGCGGCGCGTCGGGCCGCTCTCCAGGCTCCTGGTGCCCCGCACCCGGTCGGGCCTCGCGGTGCGCAACGCGGTGGGCCGCGCGGTCGGCCGCACGAACCGGATCGCCTCCGCCGAAGCCGCGAACCGGTAGGCCGGGCCCGCACCGGCCGCTCACCGGTCGGTGCGCGGCAATAGGCGGCCGACGTCCGCCCGTCGTGGACCGGTACCTCCACCGCCCGGCTCGATTGCCGCGTGCCCGGTCGCTCTGGGGCTTCTTTGGTCCAGACCTATTGACCGGTTGTCATGTGCACTCTAGATTCGGGCCGTCAGTCGTGGCCGGAAAGGAGCGCGTCATGATCGGTCGGATGGCTCGGGTGGTGCGTCTGCTGGGGGCCGGTCTCGCCTTGGCGCTGGTGTCGCAGGTGCCGGCCGCCGCGGCGGGCGGAGGGGCGGGCCCGCGGGAGGACACCTGCGCGGTGAAGTCGAAGCCCGCCGGGAAGGTGCTCCAGGGGTACTGGGAGAACTGGGACGGCGCGGCCAACGGGGTGCACCCGCCGTTCGGCTGGACGCCGATCAACGATCCGCGCATCCAGCAGCACGGCTACAACGTCATCAACGCGGCGTTCCCCGTCATCCGCTCCGACGGCACCGTCCTGTGGGAGGACGGCATGGACGCGACGGTGAAGGTCTCGACCCCGGCCGAGATGTGCGCGGCCAAGGCGGCCGGGCAGACGATCCTGATGTCCATCGGCGGGGCGGCGGCGGGGATCGACCTCAGCTCCAGCTCCGTCGCGGACCGGTTCGTCGAGACGGTGGTGCCGATCCTCAAGAAGTACAACTTCGACGGCATCGACATCGACCTGGAGACCGGGCTCACCGGCACCGGCAACATCAAGCAGCTCTCCACCTCGCAGTCGAACCTCATCCGCATCATCGACGGAGTGCTCGCCAAGATGCCGGCCAACTTCGGCCTCACCATGGCGCCCGAGACGGCGTACGTCACCGGCGGCAGCGTGACGTACGGGTCGATCTGGGGCGCGTACCTGCCCATCGTGAAGAAGTACGCGGACAACGGCCGGCTGTGGTGGCTGAACATGCAGTACTACAACGGCAGCATGTACGGTTGCTCCGGCGACTCGTACTCCGCCGGCACCGTCCAGGGCTTCACCGCGCAGACCGACTGCCTGAACAAGGGCCTCGTCGTCCAGGGCACCACCATCAAGGTGCCCTACGACAAGCAGGCCCCCGGCCTGCCCGCGCAGCCCGGCGCCGGGGGCGGCTACATGTCGACCGGCCTGGTGTCGCAGGCGTGGAACAAGTACGGCGGCGCCCTCAAGGGGCTCATGACCTGGTCCCTGAACTGGGACGGCTCCCGTAGCTGGAGCTTCGGCAACAACGTCAAGGCCCTGCAAGGGCGGTGACGGAGCACGGACGCCGCGCCCCTGAGCCCCGCTGAACGGCTCAGGGGCGTTCGCGTGCGTCAGACGGCGCCCGGCGCCTTGCGCGTCGTCACGCTGAACCGGTTCCAGACGTTGATGGTGGCGATCAGGGCGATGAGCTGGGTCAGCTCCGTGTCGTCGAACTGGGCCGCCGCCCGCTCGTACACCGCGTCCGGCACGAAGCCGTCCGTCAGGACGGTCACGGCCTCGGTGAGCGCGAGCGCCGCCTGCTCCTTCTCGGTGTAGTAGTGCGCGGCCTCCTCCCAGGCGTTCAGGAGGTAGATCCGCTCCTCCGTCTCGCCCGCCTTGCGGGCGTCCTTGATGTGCATGTCCAGGCAGAACGCGCAGTGGTTGAGCTGCGAGGCGCGGATCTTGACCAGCTCCGCGATGACCGGGTCGACGCCCTTGCGGGCGGCGGCGTCGAGGGCGACGACCGCCTTGTAGGTCGCGGACGGCAGGGCCGCGGCGAAATCCATCCGGGGGCCGTGGCCGTGGGTGTTCTCGTTCGTCGTCATGGGTACGACACTATGGCTCCACTGGTCCGGCGGTATGGTCCATTTCCATGGCGGAATCGTGGGCCACTTTCGGCCGGGACCTGCACCTCGACCTGACCGGCCCCGGCGGCGTGCGCGCCGCCCTCACCCGCGCCCTGCGGGAGGCCGTACGCACCGGCAGGCTGGCCCCCGGCACCCGGCTGCCGTCCTCCCGTTCCCTGGCCGCCGACCTCTCGCTGGCCCGCAACACCGTCGCCGACGCCTATGGCGACCTGGTCGCCGAGGGCTGGCTCACCGCCCGCCAGGGCTCCGGGACGCGCGTCGCGCACCGCGCCGTACCGCACCCCGCGGCCGTACGGCCCGCGCCGCCGGAGCGGGACCGGCGCCCCGCCTACGACCTGCGCATCGGCACCGCCGACGTGTCCGCCTTCCCCCGCTCGGCGTGGCTCGCCGCCGGCCGCCGCGCGATCTCGGCGGCACCCAACGACGCCTTCGGGTACGGGGACCCGCGCGGCCACCCCGTGCTGCGCGCCGCGCTCGCCGACTACCTGGCCCGCGCCCGGGGCGTACGGACCGAGCCCGCGCGCATCGTGGTGTGCGCCGGATTTATGCAGGGGCTGGCGGTCCTGGGCCGGGTGCTGCGGGCGCGCGGGGTGCGGGAGGCGGGCGTCGAGTCGTACGGGCTGTGGCTCCACCGCGACGTGCTGCGCCGGGCCGGGCTGCGGACCGTACCGCTCACCGTCGACGAACACGGCGCGCGCACCGAGGAACTGACCGCGCACCGGGGCGTACGGGCCGCCCTGCTCACCCCCGCGCACCAGTACCCGACCGGGGCGTCGCTCCACCCGGACCGGCGCGCGGCCGTCGTCGACTGGGCGTCGCGCACGGGCTCGGTGATCCTGGAGGACGACTACGACGGCGAATTCCGCTACGACAGGCAGCCGATCGGCGCGCTTCAAGGGCTCGACCCGGAACACGTCGTCTATTTCGGCACCGCGAGCAAGAGCCTGGCCCCCGGCCTGCGGCTCGCGTGGATGGCGCTGCCGGGCCACTTGGCGGACGAGGTCGCCGAGGTCAAGGCGGCGGGGGAGTGGGGGACCGGCACCCTCGAACAGCTCACCCTCGCCGAGTTCATCGCCTGCGGCGCGTACGACCGCCACGTACGCGCCATGCGGCTGCGCTACCGGCGCCGCCGCGACCGCCTCGTCGCCGCCCTCGCCGACCGCGCCCCGCACATCGCCGCCACCGGCATCGCCGCCGGCCTGCACGCCGTCCTCCGCCTCCCGCCCGGCACCGAACCCTCCGCCATCGAGGCCGCCGCCTGGCACGGCCTCGCCGTCGAGGGCCTGAACCGCTTCCGCTACCGAGCGCCGGGCGCTCCGCCGACCACCCCTCCCGCCGAAGGTCCGGACGCCCTCGTCATCGCCTACGGAACCCCGTCCGAGCACGCTTTCGAGGGGGTGCTGGAGGCGCTGCTGCGGTCGTTGCCGGGGCCGGTTCAGGCCGCTTCCGACGGCTCGTGAAGCCGCCATCACCGACGGACCGGCCGGCCCCGGCCGGCCGTCAGCCCTCGCCGCCCACCGGCAGGCCGGGGGCCGGATAGGCGGCCATGAGGTCCGCGACCTCGGAGCGGATGGTGGTGAGGGTTTCCTCGTCGGCGGCGTGGGCGGCGCGGATGCCGCGGTCGATCCAGTCGGCGACGGTGGGCATGTGGTCGGGGGTGAGGCCGCGGGAGGTGAGGGAGGGGGTGCCGATGCGCATGCCGGAGGGGTCGAAGGGCTTGCGGGGGTCGTAGGGGACGGTGTTGTAGTTCACGACGATCCCTGCCCGGTCCAGGGCCTTGGCGGCGGTCTTGCCCGGCACGTCGCGCGAGGTGAGGTCGAGGAGGATGAGGTGGTTGTCCGTGCCGCCGGAGACCAGGTCGTAGCCGCGGGCGAGCAGCGCGTCGGCGAGGGCCTTGGCGTTGGCGACGACGGCGTGGGCGTAGTCGCGGAAGGCGGGCTGGGCCGCCTCGTGGAGGGCCACGGCGATGGCGGCGGTGGTGTGGTTGTGCGGGCCGCCCTGGAGGCCGGGGAAGACGGCCTTGTCGAGGGCCTTGGCCCGGGTGGCGCGGGCCATCAGCATGGCGCCGCGCGGGCCGCGCAGGGTCTTGTGGGTGGTGGTGGAGATGACGTCCGCGTACGGCGCCGGGGAGGGGTGGGCGCCGCCCGCCACCAGCCCGGCGATGTGGGCGATGTCGGCGACGAGGACCGCGTCCACCTCGCGGGCGATCTCCGCGAAGGCGGCGAAGTCGATGGTGCGGGGCACGGCCGTGCCGCCGCAGAAGATGATCTTCGGGCGCTCCTTGCGGGCGATGTCGCGTACCTCGTCGAGGTCGGTGCACCCGGTGTCGCGCCGGACGCCGTAGCTCACGCCCTTGAACCACTTGCCGGTGGCGGAGACGCCCCAGCCGTGCGTGAGGTGGCCGCCCATCGGCAGCGACATGCCGAGCACCGTGTCGCCGGGCTCGGCGAAGGCGAGGTAGACGGCGAGGTTCGCGGGCGAGCCCGAGTACGGCTGGACGTTGGCGTGTTCGACGCCGAAGAGCCGCTTGGCGCGGTCGGCCGCGAGGTTCTCGACGAGGTCGATGTTCTGCTGGCCCTCGTAGTACCGCTTGCCGCTGTAGCCCTCGCTGTACTTGTTCTGCAGCACGGTGCCGGTGGCTTCCAGCACGGCCGCCGACACGTAGTTCTCGCTGGCGATCATGCGCAGCGTGGTGGACTGCAGCCGCTCCTCCGCGCCGACGAGCGCCGCCAGTTCGGGGTCGGCGGCGGCGAGGGCGGGGTGCGGTACGGACGGGTGCGCGGGTGTGGTCATGGCGTCCTCCGGGGCGATCGGTGTTCCGGTCGGTCTCCCAGGGGTGCCCAGGCGGGCGGCACCTCGTGGCGGTTGCCGCACACCGCTCCCTCGTGGTCTCTTCCACGCGCGCCAGTCGCGATGTGCCCCGCCATTCTACGGGCGGGGCACAAGCCCCCAGGAGCGGGCGGCGTCGCGTGCACCGGGCACCCCACAGGTCACCGGCCGGCCCAAAGGACCGGAACTGGCTCAGGACCCGTGCAGCCCGTCGAGGATGACGCTGAGCGTGCGCTGCCCCCGCCCAGGGTCCGCGGGCAGGCCCAGGAAGCACCCGGGCGTGGCGGCGGCCTGGGCCAGGAACGGGATGTCGTGCCAGTCCACGTCGGACCGGAGCGCGCCGGCCTGCTGGGCGCGCTCGATGGTCTGCCGGAGGAGACGCAGGAGGCGGTGGCGCAGCGCGGCGATGTCGGGGCCGCCGTGCGCGTCGAGCGTGCCGGACAGGCCCGCGTTCTCCGCCGTGCGGGCGGCCAGGGCGCCGAACAGCCGGGTGAAGCCCTCCCACGGGTCCGCGCACTGCATAGCGGCTTCGGCGGTCCGGATCAGTTCGTCCAGGATGTCGCGCAGTACGGCCGCCATGAGCTGGTCGCGTTCCGGGAAGCGGCGGTAGACCGTGCCGACGCCGACGCCCGCTTCGCGGGCGATCTCGTGGTAGCTGACGTCCAGGCCCTTGGCGGCGACGGCGCGCCGCGCCCCGGCCAGGACGAGCGCGGCGTTGCGCCGGGCGTCCGCGCGGGGCGCCTTCCGGTCCGCCGCCGCGTCGCCCGTCGTCGCCCCCTGCAGTCGTGCGTTCATGAGGCCACCGTACACAGAAATGGACAGTTCCTGTCCGGTTCCATTAGCCTGACGAAACGGACAAGATCTGTCCGTTTCTGTATTCCGATGGAAGGAAGAGGTGGCCGCACATGCCGTCTCGCGCGAACACCGCGGTCGTCACCGGCGGAAGCGACGGCCTGGGCTACGCCATCGCCGACGCCCTGGCCTCGAAGGGCGCCGATCTGATCCTCGTAGGACGCGATCCGCACCGGCTCGGCCGCGCCCGCCGAACCCTCCTCGCACACGGCGCCGCCGTCCATACCGTGCCCGCCGACCTCGCCGAGCCCGGCGCCGTCGCGGCGGTCGGCGAGGCCGTCCGCGCGCTGACCGATCGCGTCGACACGCTCGTCAACAACGTGGGCGCCGCGCACTTCGCGCCTCTCGCGGACACCACGCCGGAGATGGTCGACGCCATGCTGCATCTCAACGTCAAGGTGCCGCTGCTGCTCAGCCGGGCGCTCCTCGCCGAACTCACCAGAGCCCAGGGCGGCATCATCAACATCAGCAGCTACTGGGCGCGCAAGATGACGGCCGGCCGCGCCTCGGCCGCCTACTCCGCGACCCGCGGAGCCGTCAACTCCCTGACCATGGCCCTGGCCAACGAACTCGGCCCCGCCGGCGTACGGGTCAACGCTCTCGCGCCGGGCGCTGTCCACACCTCCACCTACCAGCACTCCTACCTCGACCCGATGACACCGCCGCAGCGCGCGGCGCACGACGCCGGAATCCAGGACGCCTACCCGCTGGGCCGCATCGGCGCCCCGCGGGACGTCGCCGAGGCAGCCGCCTACCTGGCGGAGGCGCGCTGGACCACCGGCACCGTCCTCACCGTCGACGGCGGGCTCACCGTGCGCTGAACCAGGCGCGGCCGGTGGCGACAACGCTCTTGATCAATAGCCTTAGCGGGCAGCCTTGATGGTGAACCAGCGGTTCGCCTTGAAGGAGAACTGGCGGGTCGTCTTGATGAAGAACTACCGGCTCGTCTTGATGGAGAAGACGACCGTCTTGCCCGGCCGTTCGTTCAGCCCCCACAGCCGCCGCGCGTTCGGGTCCCAGGACAGGTTCTGGGTGTAGATGGGGCCCTTGGTGAGCGTACGGACCTCACCGCCCGGCTCCGCGTACTGGAGGCACGAGTACTGGGCGTCCTTCTCCGGGTCGTCGCCCGGGCACAGTCCCGCCATGTAGAACGTCGAGCCGTCGGAGGCGACGCCCTGCATGTCGGAGACGGGCGACACGTACGAGACGGACGCCTGCGCGGGGCCGACGTTGTCGGCGGTGGTGGACTTCGGCATGGCGGTGGCCTCGTCCAGCGGCCAGCGGGCGACGCGGCCGCCGCCGTGGTGCTTGGTGAACTCGCCGGAGACCAGGGTGTTCGAGGCGCGGTCCAGGCTCAGCGAGCTGAGGCAGATGGTGCCGGGGCCGCCGGGCTCGCACGCGCCGGGCGCCCCGTCGCGCGGGCCGGTCGTGTAGCGGGCGACCATGGGCAGCGCCCAGTCGTGCCAGCGGGCGGACGCCTTGCCGTCCGCCATGCCGACGCGCTCCTCGCGGGCGTCCATCTTCCACAGGTGGCGCATGTCGTACACCTCCAGCTCGTTGCCGTTGGCGACGAGGAGCTTGCTGCCGTACCAGACGACGCCGTCGGCGTGCCGACCGTCCACCGGCGCGAAGCCCTGCGCCCCGCCGGTCGGCCGGACGAGGAGGACGTGGCCGTACGTCACCGTGGAGCCGTCGGACTCCGCGATGGTGACGCGGTGCCCGGGGTTGCCGCCCGCGCCGTGCCAGCTCGCCACGTACAGGTGGTGGCCGTCGATGGTGCCGGTCCGGTTGGCGTCGTGGGAACCGGTCAGCCCCTGAGGCGTCCAGTCCTTACCGGCGTCGTCCTTCGGGTCCCAGCAGAACCCGTCCCACTTGAGCGTCCCGTCCAGCTCAGTGTTGTGGCAGAGGCCCTTGCGCCCGGTGTGCTGCGCGGACTGGGCGACGCTCAGCGGGCTCGCGGTCGTGACGGCCCCCGAATTCTCCAGTGCGGTGACGGCCTTGCCGAGGTCGAGGTAGTCCCTGTTCCGGTCGATGTTGAGGTGGTACGTCCTGGTCTGGTCCTGATCTTCCTTCACCAGCTTGGGCGTGGCGGCGGCGTCGGCCGCGGCCGGCCGGCCCGTGACCGGCTGTGCCCCGGCCGACTGGGCCGCTGCCGGCTGGGCCATTGCCGGCTGGGCGGCCGCGAGCCCCCCGACGAGCGTGAGTCCGGTCAGCAGCGCCGTGACGGTGCGACGGCCGGAGCCCTCGCGCGCGGTCGACGCCCCCCTGAGCTTCGCAAACAAGTTCGATCGCATCGGGGGAAACTAACGGACCATAAAGACCGGATCAACTTTCCCGCCTCTCCCGCTTCTCCCGTATGACGCCCGTATTCGCGAAGGATCTCCCTTTACGGGACGCGCGGCGATACAAATGAGCACAGGACGGCCCCGATACGAACGGAGCACACATTGACCTCCACGACCTCCTCGGAACGCAGCATCGCCGCCGCCGAGCAGCACAGCGCGCACAACTACCACCCGCTGCCCGTCGTCGTCGCGACCGCCGACGGCGCCTGGATGACCGACGTCGAGGGCCGCCGCTATCTCGACATGCTCGCCGGGTACTCGGCGCTCAACTTCGGCCACGGCAACCGGCGGTTGATCGACGCCGCCAAGGCCCAGTTGGAGCGGGTCACCCTCACCTCGCGCGCGTTCCACCACGACCGGTTCGCCGACTTCTGCACCGAACTGGCCGCGCTGTGCGGCAAGGAGATGGTGCTGCCGATGAACACGGGCGCGGAGGCGGTCGAGACGGCCGTGAAGACCGCGCGCAAGTGGGGCTACCGGGTGAAGGGCGTGCCGGACGGCCGGGCGAAGATCGTCGTCGCCGACAACAACTTTCACGGCCGCACCACCACCATCGTCAGTTTCTCCACCGACGAGGAGGCCCGCGCGGACTTCGGCCCGTACACGCCGGGCTTCGAGATCGTGCCGTACGGCGACCTCGCCGCGCTGGAGGCGGCCGTCGACGACGACACCGTGGCCGTGCTGCTGGAGCCGATCCAGGGCGAGGCGGGCGTGCTCGTACCGCCGCCGGGATATCTGGCGGGCGTCCGCGAGCTGACGCGCTCGCGCGGCGTGCTGTTCATCGCCGACGAGATCCAGTCCGGGCTCGGCCGCACCGGCCGCACCTTCGCCTGCGAACACGAGGACGTCGTCCCCGACATGTACGTCCTCGGCAAGGCGCTCGGCGGTGGCGTCGTCCCGGTCTCCGCGGTGGTCGCCTCGCACGAGATCCTGGGCGTCTACCGCCCCGGCGAGCACGGCTCCACCTTCGGCGGCAACCCGCTGGCCTGCGCGGTCGCCCTCGAAGTCATCGCCATGCTGCGCACCGGCGAGTACCAGCAGCGCGCCGCCGAACTCGGCGACCACCTCCACCGCGAACTCGGCCTGCTGGCCGGCGGCGGCAACGTCGACGCCGTGCGCGGGCGCGGCCTGTGGGCGGGCGTCGACATCAACCCGGCGCTCGGCACCGGCCGCCGGATCTCGGAGAAGCTGATGGCCCGCGGCGTCCTCGTCAAGGACACCCACGGCTCGACCATCCGCATCGCCCCGCCGCTGGTGATCAGCAAGGAGGACCTGGACTGGGGGCTGGAGCGGTTGGGGGCGGTGCTGGCGTAGGGGGCCGGCCTCCCAAGGGCAGCAGCGGGGGCGGGCCTCCGAGTCGAGCCGCCCCCCGAGACCACGGGCCTGGGCCCCCGCCAGGCCCCAGGCCACGGGTCCTAGAGTCGAGGCGTGGTCCTCGGAATGATCTGTGCGCTCGGCTCGGCGGTCTGCTTCGGTACGGCGTCGGTCCTCCAGGCCGTCGCCGCCCGCGCGACCGCGCCCGGCACCGGCTCGGGCGTCGACGCCCGGCTGCTGCTGCGCGCGCTGCGCCAGTGGCGGTACGTGGCCGGGCTCGGCCTCGACGGGCTCGGCTTCCTCCTCGAACTCGTCGCCCTGCGCTCCCTGCCCATCTACGCCGTCGGCGCGGCCCTCGCGGCCAGCCTCGCCGTGACGGCGGTGGTCGCCGCGCGGGCGCTGCGCGTCCGCCTCAGCGGCGTCGAATGGGGGGCCGTCGCCGTCGTCTGCGGCGGCCTCGCCATGCTGGGGCTCGCCTCGGGCGCGGAGGGCGACCGTACGGGCTCCACGGCGCTGCGCGTCGGCGTGCTGTGCGTGGCGGTCGCGGTGCCGGTCGCCGGCGCGCTGGCCGGCCGGCTGCCGGGGCGGGCCCGCGCGGCGGCCCTCGGGCTCGGCTCGGGCATCGGCTTCGGCGTCGTCGAGGTCGCGGTCCGCCTCATCGACGGCCTCACCCCCGCCGCGCTGCTGGCCAACCCGGCCTCGTACGCCCTGCTGGTCGGCGGCGGCGCGGCCTTCCTGCTGCTCACCTCCGCCCTCCAGCGCGGCTCGGTCACGGCGGCGACCGCCGGCATGGTCATCGGTGAGACCGTCGGCCCGGCGCTGGCCGGGGTGGCCTGGCTCGGCGACCGTACGCGCGCGGGCCTGACCCCGCTCGCCATCGCCGGCTTCCTCCTCGCGATCCTCGGCGCCCTGGCCCTCGCCCGCTTCGGCGAGGCCCCGACGGAACCGGCGGCAGCTCCTTCCGAGGAGCCTCGGACGACGACCTGAGGAACATGCGTGTCAGCCCGTGCGCGCGGTGCGGCCGGCCGGCCTTGAGGGACCGTGAGCACGATCTTGCCTTGGATGCGCCCCTGGGCGGCGCGCTCGTGTGCTGCTCGGCGGCTGCGAGCGCGAGCGTGCTGTCGATGGCGACGCGGATCGTGCCCGCGTCCCTCAGGTCTCCCGATTCCGCGAGTTGAGCACCGTTCGCCATACCTGCTCGATGGGGGCGGTGATCCGAATCCGTTTCTACGAGAGGGCAAGGCGTCTGCACCCGTACCTGTCCGTCCGGACGTACCGCCGCGCAGGACGGAGCGGTGACACTGGACGTTCCCAATCCATGTTTCAGAAGGGGGCGCACGCATGCGGGCGCGGCAGACCGGTGACGAGCAGTGGAAAGGCTCGCAGCGGCCAGGATCTCCGAAGCCCGTGCGGCAGTCCCGGTCCGGCGGCGGAACGACCGCGGAGTCGATGCTGCGACTCCAGCGTCTTGTCGGGAACTCGGCGGTGTCCCGCGTCATCGAGGAACAGCGGCACGCGCACACCGCGGACGGCGGGCACACGCCCCCTGTTCAGCGCACGGCGGCACCGTCGGGTCCCGCTCCCGTGGCCCAGCGCATGCCGCAGGACGAACTGCACCGGCATCCGCCGGGCCCCGCGCTGCGGGTACGGGGTCCCCGCACCTCCCGTGCCGGCGACCGTACGCCGAACGCGCTGTCGGCGGCCGAATGGCAGGATCTGCCGCAGGCCACTCGGGACGCCAGCCACAAGCAGCGCGTGGACGTCGGCGCGGACCCGCAGACGCTGCAGGAGACCGATCCGCTGCTCCACTACAACCTGGGCAACATCCGCGGCCTGGCGCCGGGCGTTTCCCCCACGGCCGGGCGCAACGAGGTGCTGGAGGGCATCGGCCGCGCCGACCCGCGCACGCTCGGCTACTGGAACAGCCAGGACGCACGCGACACACAGCTCGGCCGCGACGCGCGAGCCGCGCGCGACGCGTACACGGAGACTTCCGAGGGGCGGCAGCGGCGCCATCAGGCCGTAGAGGACACTCTGGCCGGCGCCGGCTCCCCGGACGCGATGGGCGACCTGCGCGCACTGCTGGGGCGGTTCGAGGGCGTGGCCATCGGCGGCACCCACTCCGGGGCGCGGATCTGGCAGTTCCTGCACTCGCACATGGGGCAGATCCAGGCCGCCGGGGTACGCACCCTCTACCTGGAGAGCATCCGGGACGACGGTTACCAGTCGCACGTCGACGCCTACCTCGCCGGCGGGACCATGAGCCCCGAGCTGCGGGCGTTCGTCACCCGCTACGACGCCAGCATGAACTTGGGCGCGACCGGGCTGGGAGCGGTGCTGGAGGCCGCCCGGACGCACCGCATCCGGGTCAAGGGCCTGGACGGCCGTCCGGCCCGCCGTCCCGCGATGTCGGCGACCGCCCTCTACCAGCGCGTCGCCGCCATGAACACCTACGCCACCCAGAGCGTCGCCAACGACCGGCGCCGTCCGTCGGCGACGGGCGGCTACCTCATGGAGCTGGGCAGCGCGCACACCGGCATGTACCCGGGCCCGCCGCAGAACGCGTCGGTGCACGGGGCGCGGTTCCAGGAGGGCGAGGGCTTCCCCGGCGTGGACGACCTGCTGGGCATCCCGGCAGTCGGCTACGGGGACGACGACCGCTTCCGCCGCCTGCCCAACTCCTGACGGCAGGGCCAGCTCGTGGCTGCTCGACGCGGGCCCGTCACCGACGCGATACGGGCGGCCACGAAACGTAGGCAGGGGCGCGCCCCCGCTCGTGCGGCGTGCGGGTGGGGCGTGTACCGGGCAGGCGAATAGGCCGTCAGCGCCGGGGGGCTTCGCGTCGTGGGGACGCCGCCGGACCGAGAACGTCCCGACACCTGAGAGAATGAGTGCCATGGCCCTCGATCGTCCCCGCGTTCTGTCCGGCATCCAGCCCACCGCAGGCTCCTTCCACCTCGGCAACTACCTCGGCGCGGTGCGCCAGTGGGTGGCGCTCCAGGAGACGCACGACGCCTTCTACATGGTGGTCGACCTGCACGCGATCACCGTGCCGCAGGACCCCGCGGAGCTGCGCGCCAACACCCGGCTCGCGGCCGCGCAGCTCCTGGCCGCCGGGCTGGACCCGGAGCGCTGCACCCTCTTCGTGCAGAGCCATGTGCCGGAGCACGCGCAGCTCGCCTGGGTGATGAACTGCGTGACCGGGTTCGGCGAGGCGTCGCGGATGACGCAGTTCAAGGACAAGTCCGCCAAGCAGGGCGCCGACCGCGCGACCGTCGGCCTCTTCACGTACCCGATCCTCCAGGTCGCGGACATCCTGCTGTACCAGGCCCACCAGGTCCCCGTCGGCGAGGACCAGCGCCAGCACATCGAGCTGACCCGCGACCTCGCCGACCGGTTCAACGCCCGGTTCGGCGAGACCTTCACCGTCCCCGCGCCGTACATCCTCAAGGAGACGGCGAAGATCTACGACCTCCAGGACCCGACGGCGAAGATGAGCAAGTCCGCCGCCAGCCCCAAGGGCCTGGTCAACCTGCTGGACGAGCCGAAGGTGTCCGCGAAGAAGATCAAGAGCGCCGTCACCGACACGGACACGGTGATCCGCTTCGACGCCGACAAGAAGCCGGGCGTCAGCAATCTCCTCACCATCCACTCCACGCTCACCGGCACCGACATCCCGGAACTGGAGCGCCGGTACGAGGGCAAGGGCTACGGTGCGCTGAAGACCGAACTCGCCGAGATCCTGGTCGACTGGGTCACCCCGTTCCGCGAGCGCACCCAGGAATACCTGGACGACCCCCGGACGCTGGACTCCATCCTGGCCAAGGGCGCGGACAAGGCCCGCGCGGTCGCGGCCGGCACCCTGGCCGAGGCGTACGAGCGGGTGGGCTTCCTGCCCGCCAAGCACTGAGGCCGGCACCGGACACCCCGTACCGAACACCCCATACCGAACGTGACACAGTCGGCACAGCCGCCCGGACCCCCGCACGGGGGTCCTACGGCCCGTGCCCGCAGGACCGTGGAGCCTGGCCGCGCGAACGGCCCGGTCGCCACACTGACAACCGCCACACTGACAACCGCCACACTGACAACGCACACGCAGCAGACGCAGCGGAGGGAGAACGCAGTGGGGACCGTAACGCTCGGCGTTTCGATCGCGGTCCCGGAGCCGTACGGCAGCTTCCTCCAGAGGCGGCGCGCGAGCTTCGGGGACCCCGCCGCGCACGCCATCCCCACGCACGTCACGCTGCTGCCGCCCACCGAGGTGGACGCGGCGGCGCTCCCGGAGATCGAGGAGCACCTCGCGGAGGTCGCCGCCGCCGGCCGCCCCTTCCCGATGCGGCTCAGCGGCACCGGCACCTTCCGCCCCCTCTCGCCCGTCGTCTTCGTCAACGTCGTCGAGGGCAGCTCCGCCTGCGCCTGGCTCCAGAAGCGGGTGCGCGACGCCTCCGGCCCCGTGCCGCGCGAGCTCCAGTTCCCGTACCACCCGCACGTCACCGTCGCCCACGGCATCTCCGAGGAGGCCATGGACCGCGCGTACGCGGAACTGGAGGACTTCGAGGCCGCCTGGATGATCAACGGCTTCGCCCTCTACGAGCAGGGCGCCGACGCGGTCTGGCGCCTCGACCGCGAGTACCCCTTCGGCGAGGGGCGCGCCTCCACCCTGCCCCGCCAGGCCGGGCTCTCCCGGCCGCCCGCCACCTCCCGGTAGCGGCCTCGGCTCGTGCCGGGGCTACCGGGATGGGCCCGCTCACACCGGCAGGCGCCTGAACACCCCCCGCGGTACGTGCCGCAGCACCGCCATCACCGCCCGTAGCGCCCCCGGCACCCACACGATCTCCGCGCGCTGCCGCAGCCCCGTCTCGACCGCCTCGGCGACCGCCTCCGGGTCCGCCGCCAGGGGCGCCTCCTTGAGGCCCGATGTCATCTTGGTCCGTACGAAGCCGGGGCGGACGACCAGGACATGGACGCCGGTGCCGTGCAGCGCGTCGCCGAGGCCCTGTGCGAAGGCGTCGAGCCCCGCCTTGCTGGAGCCGTAGACGAAATTGGCGCGCCGCGCGCGCTCCCCGGCCACCGAGGAGAGCACCACCAGCGAACCGTGCCCCTGGGCGCGCAGCTCCTTGGCGCAGACCAGCCCGGCGCAGACCGCGCCCGTGTAGTTGGTCTGCGCGACGCGCACGGCCGCCAGCGGCTCCTCCTCGGCGCGCGCCTGGTCGCCGAGGACGCCGAAGGCGAGCAGCACGAGATCGATGTCGCCCTCCGCGAAGACCTTGCCCAGGACCTCCTCGTGCCGCTCGGGGGCGAGGGCGTCGAAGGAGACGGTACGGGCGTCCGCGCCCAGTTCGCGCAGGTGGTCCGCGGCGGCCTCCAGGGCGGGCGAGGGGCGGCCCGCCAGCCAGACCGTACGGGTGCGGCGGGCGACGAGGCGGCGGGCGGTGGCGAGGGCGATCTCGGAGGTGCCGCCGAGGATCAGCAGGGACTGGGGCGAGCCGAAGGCGTCCTTCACGGGGGTGCTCCATTCACGGTGTGCTTCATGCGCGGGGGGTGCTCCATGCGCGGGGGGTGCTCCATGCACAGTCGGGCGGTACGGGCGTACGCCGGCCTCAGAGCGACAGGCGCTGTACGGGCGTACGCCGGCCTCACAGCGACAGGCGGCGGGCCAGGTCGGACACGAACACGCCGCGCGGGTCGGCCGCGGCCCGCAGCGCCCGGAAGTCGGCCAGCCGCGGGTACATCGCGGCCAGCAGCTCCGGCCGCAGCCGGGAGTCCTTGGCCAGGTACACCCGGCCGCCCGCCGCCGCGACCTCCTCGTCGAGCCCGTCCAGGAACGCGCCGAGGCCCGGCAGGCCGGCCGGGATGTCCAGGGCGAGGGTCCAGCCGGGCATCGGGAAGGAGAGCCAGCCGGGGTCGCCCGCGCCGAACCGCTTGAGCACGGCGAGGAACGAGGGGCAGCCGCGCCGCGAGATGCGCTCAATGATGCGGCGCAGGGCGTCCTCCGCCCCGTGCCCGACGACGAACTGGTACTGGACGAAGCCGCGCGGCCCGTAGATCCGGTTCCAGTGCGGCAGGCCGTCCAGCGGGTGGAAGAACGCGGAGAGTTTTTGCAGCTCACCGGTGCGGCGGCGGGGCGCCGCGCGGTACCAGAACTCGTTGAAGAGGCCGACCGAACCGCGCCCCAGCAGCCCCGGCGGCACATGACGGGGGACGGCCGGCAGGCTGCCGGGGCGGAACGCCAGGGGTGTGCGGGCGGCGCGCGGACCCAGCGCGGCGAGCGGCGCGTGGTCGCCGCGGGTCAGGACGGACCGGCCGGTGGCGGCGGAGCGGGCGAGGAGGTCGATCCAGGCGACCGAGTAGCGGTAGCGGTGGTCGGACGCGGTCATCCGGGCCATGAGGTCGTCGAGGTCGCGGGCGCGCTCGGTGTCCACGGACATCAGTGAGGTCTCCACGGGCAGCAGCTTCACCGTCGCGCGCAGCACGATCCCGGTGAGCCCCATGCCGCCGGCGGTGGCGCGGAAGAGGTCGTCGTCGGGCGTCAGGGTGCGGATCTCGCCGTCGGCGGTGAGCAGGTCGAAGGTGCGCACGTGGCGGCAGAAGGAACCGGCGCCGTGGTGGTTCTTGCCGTGGATGTCCGCGCCGATCGCGCCGCCGACGGTGACGTAGCGGGTGCCGGGGGTGACGGGCACGAACCAGCCGAGCGGCAGCAGCAGCCGCATCAGCCGGTGCAGGCTCACGCCCGCGTCGCAGACGACCAGGCCCTGCTCGGCGTCGACGGCGTGGACGCGGTCGAGGCCGGTCATGTCGAGGACGGCGCCGCCCGCGTTCTGGGCGGCATCGCCGTAGGCGCGGCCGAGGCCGCGGGCGATGGCCCCGCGCGCCCCGCACCCCCGCACCGCCCGCGCCGCCTCCTCGGCGCTGCGGGGGCGCAGCGTACGGGCGGCGGTGGGGGCGGTCCGTCCCCAGCCGGTGAGGGGGACGGGCGGCCCCCAGCCGGCGAGGGGTGCCGGGGCAGGGGGGCCCGGCGCGGTGGAGACCGGCGTGGGAGAGGCCGGTGCGGGGGCGGTCTCGGCAGCCATGGGCGCGACGGTATCGCCAGGTAGATCACCTATGGGTTAATTAGCGGGCATTGCCGTGAAAAGTGTGATTAATGGAGTTTCAGGAGGTGTGGTTTCGGGGGTGCCGCGAACGCGGTTCAGAACCCGCCGAGACCGACGGAGACACGGAGAGACGGAGAACGGAACGAGGTGGCACCGTTGTCCCCCGAAGAGCTGGACCTCCGCATGCTCGCCGCGGTCCGCGACCGCGCCGCCGACCCCCGCGTGGCCGCCGCCGCCCGCGCCCTCTCCCGCGGCGGCGAACACGGCGCGCTATGGCTCGCCGCCGGAGCCGCCGCCGCGGCCGCCGACCCCGCACGCCGCGCGGCCTGGCTGCGCGGCACCGCGCTGATCGGCGCCGCGCACCTGGTCAGCATGGGCGTCAAACGCGTCGTACGGCGCCCGCGGCCACCGCTCGCGGGCCACCGCGCCCCGCTCGTACGGACCGCCGGCCGCCACTCCTTCCCCAGCTCGCACGCCGCCTCCTCGGCCGCGGCGGCCGTGGCCTTCGCCGCGCTCGCGCCCATGACCAGGCGGTACGTGCCGGTGGCCGCGGCCGCGATGTGCGCCTCCCGGCTGCTGGTCGGCGTCCACTACCCGACGGACGTGGCGGCCGGCGCCCTCCTCGGCGGCCTCACGGCGGGGGCGGGACGGCGGTGGGTGCGGTATGGCTGATCCCGCCGCGGTCATCGAAGAGCCGCAGCCGCCCCCCGCCGCCGCGACCGGCCGGGCGCGGGCGGTCGGGCTGCCGGTCGGGCTCGTACGGACCGCGCGCCCCCGGCAGTGGATCAAGAACGTGCTCGTCGTCGCCGCCCCGGCCGCCGCCGGGCGGCTCGCCTCCGTCCATGTGGCGGCTCAACTGGCCGTCGTCTTCGTCCTGTTCACCGCCGCCGCGTCCGCTGTCTACCTCATCAACGACGCGCGGGACGCCGAGGCCGACCGCGCGCACCCCGACAAGTGCCGCCGCCCCGTCGCCGCGGGCCAGGTGCCCGCCGGGCTCGCGTACGCCGTCGGCGGGCTGCTGGCCGTACTCGCCCCGGCGGCGGCCGTGGCGCTGTGCAACCCCGCCACGGCCGGGCTCCTCGGCGCGTACGTCCTGATGCAGCTCGCGTACTGCGTGTCGCTCAAGCACGTGCTCGTCGTCGACCTCGCGGTCGTCACCACCGGCTTCCTGATGCGCGCGATGATCGGCGGGGTGGCGCTGGCCATTCCGCTCTCGCGCTGGTTCCTGATCACGGCGGGGTTCGGCGCGCTCTTCATGGTCGCCGCCAAGCGCTACTCGGAGGCGTTGCTGATGGCGGAGCGCGGCGGCGAGTCGCGCGCCCTGCTGCGCGCGTACACCACCGGCTATCTGCGGTTCGTCTGGCAGTTGGCGGCCGGGGTCGCCGTCCTCGCCTACTGCCTGTGGGCGCTGGAGGGCGACCGCGCGGTGGACGGCGGCTCGCTGCCCTGGCGGCAGCTCTCGATGGTCCCCTTCATCCTCGCCGTCCTGCGCTACGCCGTCTTCGCCGACCGCGGCACGGCCGGCGCCCCCGAGGACGTGGTGCTGCGCGACCGGGGGCTGGCCGTCGTCGCGCTGGTGTGGATGGCGCTGTACGGGCTGGCGGTCGCGGGGCTGTGAGCGGGCGGATACGGGCGCTGCTGCCGGAGCTGACCGGGTTCGCGCTGGCCGGGGTGGCCGCGTACGCCGCCGACCTCGGGCTCTTCCTGTGGCTGCGCGGACCGGCCGGGCTCGGTCCGCTGCCGGCGAAGACGCTGTCGTTCCTGGCCGGCTGCACGGTGGCGTACCTCGGCAACGCCGTCGGCACGTACCGCCGCCGCGCCGCCCCGGCGGGCGGCCGGGCCCGCCGCCTCAGGCGGATCGCGGTCTTCTTCGCCGTGAACGTCGCGGGCGCGCTCGTACAACTCCTGTGCCTGGCGCTCTCGCACTACGGCCTCGGGCTCACCTCGGCGCGCGCGGATGCCGTATCCGGCGCCGGGATCGGCATGGCGCTGGCCACGTGTCTGCGGTTCTGGGGTACCCGGACCCTGGTCTTCCGGGCCGGGCGGGCGCCGACGCGGGCCAAGCGCGCGACGGCGCGGGCCGGAGGGGTGCCGGCGGGGGAGACCGGCGAGGTGCCCGCGGGAGAATGAACGCCGACAAAAGGGATAGGTGTGGATCATGGACTGGTTGACCCGGCTGCCTTGGATCGGCCCCGTGATCGCCCGGCTGATGCGCACCCACGCGTGGCGCTCGTACGAGACGCTGGAGCGGGTGAAATGGAACCGGCTGGCGGCCGCGATCACCTTCACCAGCTTCCTCGCCCTCTTTCCGCTGATCACGGTCGGCGCGGCCATCGGGGCGGCGCTGCTCAGCAAGCAGCAGATGCGCGACCTCGAACACAAGCTGGCGGAGCAGGTACCGGGCATCTCCGGCCAGCTCGACCTCAGCTCCCTCGTCGACAACGCCGCCACGGTCGGCATCGTCGCGGGCGCGCTGCTGCTGTTCACCGGCATCGGCTGGGTCACCTCGCTCCGCGAGTGCCTGCGCGCCGTCTGGGAGCGGGAGGAGGACCCCGGCAACCCCATCGTCCTCAAGCTCAAGGACGCCGCGGTCCTGCTGGGCCTGGGCGGGGTGGCCCTCGTCTCCTTCGGCGCCTCGGCCTTCGCCTCCTCGGCCGTCGGCTGGGTGGCGGAGAAGATCGGCCTGGCGGAGGGCGGCGTGGGCAGCGCGCTGCTGTCGGTCGCGGGCTTCTGCTTCGCGGTCCTCGCCGACTTCGTCCTGATGGTCTACGTCCTCACGCGGCTCCCCGGCGTCTCCCCGGGCCGCCGCCGCACCGTCGTCGCCGGCCTCATCGGCGCCGTCGGCTTCGAACTGCTCAAGCTGCTGCTCAGCGGCTACCTCCAGGGCGTCGCCGCCAAGAGCATGTACGGGGCCTTCGGCACCCCCGTCGCCCTGCTCCTGTGGATCAGCTTCACCGCGAAACTGACCCTGTTCTGCGCCGCCTGGACCGCCACCCCCTCCGCCACCGCGGGCGAGACCGCCCCCGCCCCCGGGCCGGCCCCGGAACCCACCACCGCGCCCTCGCCCTCGGCCTCGGCCGCGTCGAGCGGCGCCACGGCCGTCAGGGAATGAGGCGCGGCCCATCGGGCGGGGCGCGTGGTACGGGCGTACGCACGTCCCCGGGGCGGGTACGGCCCCCCGTCGCCGTTCAGGAGCGGCGGCGGAGCGGCCAGCGGCGGTTGACGAGGAACACCGCGGCGGCGAGGACGACGACCGCGCCGCCGGCGATGCCCAGGGCGGTGCCCATGCCGCCGCCCCCGGAACCGGCGACCGACGCCTGCGCGCCGCTCTGGTTCTTGGCGCTCGGCTTGCCGCCGGACTTGTCGCCGACGCCCTGCGGCGGCACCAGCATGCCCACAGGCTTGACGTGCCCGGCCGCGGCGAAGCCCCAGTCGAGCAGCCTCGCGCTCTCCTTGTAGACCTCGTCCGCCTCCGCCTTCTGCGGGTTCATGACCGTGACCAGCAGTTTCCGCTCACCGCGCTGTGCGACGCCGGTGAAGGTGGACCCGGCGTTGGTCGTGTAGCCGTTCTTGACGCCCGCGATGCCCTTGTACGGCTGGACGCCGTGCGCCTGGTCGCCGACGAGCAGCCGGTTGGTGTTCTGGATACCGAAGTCCTCGCGCTTTGTGCCCTTCTTGTCCTTCTTCTCCTCGCCCGGGAACTGGGCGCTCTGCGTCGAGCAGTACTCCCGGAAGTCCGCTTTCTGGAGGCCGGAACGGGCGAAGAGCGTGAGGTCGTACGCGCTGGAGACCTGGCCCGGCTCGTCGTACCCGTCGGGGGAGACGACGTGCGTGTCGTCGGCCCGCAGCTCCTTGGCGTGGGCCTGCATGTCGGCGACGGTCTTCGAGATGCCGCCGTTCATCGCGGACAGCACGTGCACGGCGTCGTTGCCCGACCGCAGGAAGACACCGCGCCACAGGTCGTGGACCGTGTACGTCAGGTTCTCCTTGATGCCCACCGTGCTGCTGCCCGCGCCCATGCCCTGGAGTTCGGCCGGGGCCACCTTGTGCGTCTGGGTCTTGGGGAACTTCGGCAGCACGGTGTCCGCGAACAGCATCTTCAGCGTGGAGGCGGGCGGCAGCGGCCAGTGCGCGTTCTCGGCGGCCAGGATCTCGCCGGACTCGGCGTCCGCCACCAGCCAGGACCGCCCGGAGAGCTCCTTCGGCAGCGCCGGGGCGCCCGCCTCCGGCTGGACCTGGGGTCCGGGGCGGCCGAGGAGGTCACCGCCGACCGTGGACATCTGCGCCGGGGGTTTGACCGGCGGCTTCCCCTTGTCGTCGGTGTGGTCGGCGGCCTGGGCGGGGGCGGCGGTGAGCAGCGCGGGCAGCACCAGGGACGCGGTCGTCAGGGCCACGGCCCCGTAACGCGTCGCGGCGGACCTCGGCACCCTGGGCGCCCTCGGAACCCTCGGAACCCTCGGAACCCTCGGAACACGGAAAATCGTCGGCACGCTGGTGAACGTACCCCCCTGACCCTGCGTGTCGATCAGTGAGTCACCCGATCGCACCTCGCGGGCAGGACCAATGGGACCAGTGTCCGTATTCGTACCCCGGGCCGTGCCCCGATCGGCACTCTGATCCGCACTCCGGCCCGTACTCGTATCCGTCTCGGACCCCACGAAGCCCAGCCGCCCCGCCTCCTGCCGCCCGCCCGCCTTCGGAGTGCGGAGCTGAGTGCGGAGCTGATTCATCTGGATCACCCTTCATGGGGCACTGACCGAGGGCGTCCGGCGGCTGCGCGCCGACGTGCAACACGGGCCAGCGCCCGTGACGCCGTTCGTTGCCTCCCTTCTATAGAGGCCGTGGGCCCGGCCGGGGTTGCTCCGTACTGCCGTCGGCCGGGCGGGCGGGGCCGGCTCGGGCCTGCCGGGCCCTCGGAGGGGCCGGGGTTTCGGCTTCGGGCGGGGCTTCGACCGAGGGCTTCGGCCTGGGGCTTCGGCCTGGGGCTTTGGCCTGGGGCTTTGGCCTGGGGTGCGGCTCCGGCTGTCGCCCCGGCCGGTCACGTACGTTCGGCGCGGCGGCGGGCGCGGTAGGCCGCCGCCTTCACGCGGTTGCCGCACTCGTCCATGCCGCACCAGGTGCGGCGGGCCCCTCGGGAGCGGTCGACGTAGAGCCGCGTGCAGCTCTCGCGCCCGCACTCCTTGAGCACGGCGTCGCCGTCCGCGAGGAGCGTGATCGCCGACGCGGCGATGTCGGCCAGCGCGGCGGCGGTGCCGCCGTGGAAGCGCACTCCGGCGTCGGTGAGCGCCGGACGCCGCCCCGGGGCCGCGGCGACCCCGTTCACGACCTCCAGGGCGCGGCGGTCGAACTCGCGCCCCGCCAGCCGGTCATGGGCCAGCCGGTGGACCGCCTCCCGCAGCTCAAGGGCGTCGGCGAACGCGGCGGAGTCCACCTCGGCCGGCCCCTCGGTCAGCAGCCCGGCCCCGGCTATCCATCGGCGCAGGTCGGCGGGTTCGGCGAGCTGGTCGCGGGGCGCCGTGCGGCGCCACCCCACCGTCCCGACGAGATCCAGTGCGGCGTTGCCGCTGACGAACACAAAGGTCTGGTCACTCATGTCACCAGTTTGACCGGTGACGGCGCGAAGCGCAGAATCACCACCTGAACCGGTGACGAAACTGAACCGGTGACGAAACTGACGAAATTCGGGAGAGTCATGCCACCCCTGCACGACATCGACACGATCGTCTTCGACATCCTGGGCACCCTCGTGGACGACACCGGGGCCCTGCGCACCGCGCTCGCCGGGGTCGCCTCCGACGCCGGACAGACCGACGACCTGGCCGCGCTCTGGGACCGCCACGTCTCCACCGAACAGCGCCGCGTCAACGCCGGGGAACGGGCCTACGCGCCCGGCGCCGTGATCGACCGCGAGGCCGCGCAGGCGGTCGCCGACGCCGCGGGCCTGACCGACCCGGCCGCCGCCGACGCGCTGGTGCACGCGGCCCGGCAGCGGTCCGCCTGGCCCGACTCCGCTGCTGCCCTCGCCCAACTCTGCGAAGACCACGAGGTGATCGGCCTCTCCAACGCCGACCCCACGGAACTGCTCCGCATGAACGCGCGGACCGGACTGCGCTGGCACACCGCGCTCTCCGCGCGGGCCGCTTCCGCGTACAAGCCCGACCCGTCCGTATACCGGCTGGCGATCGACTGGGCGGACCGGCCCGCCGACCGCATGCTGATGGTCGCCTCCCACGCCTGGGACCTCCGCGGCGCCCAAGCGTGCGGCCTGCGCACCGCCTACCTGGAGCGCCCCGGAGGCGACCCGCCCGCCCCCGAAGACCGCTTCGACCTGCACTTGCGTGCTTTGAGCGAGCTGCCGGGGGCCCTGCGGCCCTGACTGTCACCCCCCAGTTCGCGGTGTTGCCTTGTTACGCGCGGCCGGGGCGGCCGGGGTGCCGGCCGCCTTCGTCTTGGCCTTGGCCTGCGCCTCGGTCCGCGTCTCGGCCGATGAGGGTGTCGAGCTGGGCGGCGAGGCGGGGGTGGGCGGGGGTCAGGTAGGGGCGGGTCGTGGCCAACGGGTGGACGAGGGCCGCGGGGTCGTTGTGGGCGAGGGCGGCGTCGAGGCGGCCCAGGGGCGCGCGGGCGGCGGTGGGGAGGTCGGTGAGTGCGGAGATCTGCCCGGCGAGGCGGCGCAGGGCCGCGGCGTTGTCGCGGGCCCAGGCCGTGTGGGTGCGGTCGGCGGCGCGGCTCTCGCGTGTGGCCTGGACCCGCTGTTCCGCGGTGGTTCCGGCGGGGCCGGGGCGGTTGCGCAGGTAGCGGCGTTCGGCGGCCTGGCGGCTGGCGACGCCCAGGGGCCGGGCGAGGTCGGCCCAGCTCGCACCCGCGTCGCGGGCGGTTTCGATGAGGCCCGTCTCCCACCCGGCGAGCTGTTCGCGGACCTGCCGCAGCAGGAGCAGGGACGCCAGGGCCTGTTGCGGGCCGGCGTCCGCGCCGGCCGGGTCGGCGGCGTGGCTGCGGGCCTCGTGCATGGCGCGGTCGATGGTCTCCAGGGCCGCCGCGGCGGCCAGGAACGAGGCAGGGCTCCGGGCGTCGGTGCCGGAGGGGGGCGGCTGACCTGCTGTGTTCACGGGGACCCCTTCATGGCTTGTCGTCCTTTCGACGACGTGTCGTTTGTCATCCATTGGATGACATGCTACAACGATGCCAGTGAAGCGCATTGGCGGGTAGCAGCCCGAACCTTCTGGAGGTGTTTCGCGATGTTGATGCGCACCGGCCCTTTCGGCGAGTTCCGTGAGTTCCGCGAATTCGACCGCCTCGCCCAGCACTTGGCCGGCGCCGGCACATGGACCCGGCCCGCCCCGATGGCGATGGACGCCTACCGCGAGGGCGACGAGTACGTGGTGGCCTTCGACCTCCCCGGCGTCAGCCCGGAGGCGATCGACATCGACGTCGAGCGGAACACGCTGACCGTCAAGGCCGAGCGCCGGCCCGTGGCGAACTCCGGCGACGTGCACATGGACCTGTCGGAACGGCCGCTGGGCGTCTTCTCCCGCCAGATGGTGCTGGCCGAGACGCTGGACGCCGAGCGCATCACGGCCGCCTACGACGCCGGTGTGCTGACCCTGCGCATCCCGATCACCGAGCGCGCCAAGCCCCGCAAGATCTCCATCAGCGCGCGGCCTTCCCCCGAGAAGATCCCCGGCTGAACCCGGCAGGCAGCGCAGGACAGGCGCCCGGCCCCCTCCCGCCCTCCTGCGCGCCCTCGGACCAGGTGACCGGACCAGGCGACCGGGCCAGGTGGCCGGACCAGGAGAGGCGGTGGCGGACGTGGTCCTGCGACGGGAAGCGTTCCTCGACCGGGTGAAGGAGCGCGGCGAGTACGAGAGCGACCAGGAAGCGGAACGCGCGGCCCGGGTCGTCCTCGCCCTGCTCGGCGCCCACCTGGTGGGCGGCGTACGGGCCGAACTGGCCGCGCGGCTGCCCGAGGCGTTCGCCCTGATCCTCCTCAACCCGCTGCAGAGCGCGGAACCGCTCTCGCCGGAGCGGTTCGTGCGGGCCACGGCGGCCTGGATCGAGGGCGCCACCGAGACGACCGCGGCCTGGGATGTCAGCGCTGTCCTCAGCACCGCGGCCGACGCCGCCGGCGATCACCTCACGCGGCGGATCCTGCTCCAGCTCCCCGCCGGCTACGACCTCCTCTTCGGCCGCCCGCAGCCCACCTGACCACTGATCACTGATCACTGATCACTGATCAGAAACCCACGAGAAACCCACGAGAAGCCCGACAAGAAACCCCACGAGAAGCCCGACGAGAAACCCCACGAGAAGCCCGATGAGAAAGGCGACTACCGCAGTGATGTCCGACCAGCGCGAACCGCTCCCGAGCCGTCCGGCGACGACGTTCGAGCAGATGCTGGAAAAGGTCCGCTACGAAGGGGCCTACCCCACCAGGGAACGGGCCGCGGAAGCCGTCCACCAGGTCCTGTCAGGACTCGGACGCCAACTGACCGGCGACGAACGCGTCGAACTGGCCGCCCGCCTGCCCTTCGAGGCCGCCGCCATCCTCACCGCACAGGTCCCCGCGCTCGAACCCCTCACCGGCCGGGCCTTCGTCAACGACCTCGCCACCCGCACCGGCGCGACCCCGGCCACCGCCCGCTGGGACACCAGCACCGTCCTGACCGCCGTCGCCACCCTCGCGGGACCCGCCCTCCTCACCCGCATCCTTGACCAACTCCCCACCGGGTACGCGCTCCTGTTCGGCCGCGCCGAACTCACTCAAGCGGCCTGAGCCACGCGGGTTAGCCGGACGTTAGCGGAGCGGCATTCCGGCGGTAGCGGGGGCGGCCAGAGTGGGGGCGTACCGAGGAAACGAACGACGCCACCGACTGCCCCGGGGGACCCGCAATGCGCTCCAAGCCCACCGCTCTCGCCGCCCACACCGCTCTCACCGCCCGTCGCCGCCGTACGCTGCGCATGGCCGCCGTCGCCCTGACGGCGGCCGCCGGGCTCAGCCTGACGGCCTGCTCCGGGTCGGACGACAGCGGCGCGAAGTCCGTGGGCAACGCGGCGGCGGCCGAGTCCAACGGCTCGGCCTCCGGTGCCGCCGCCCAGGGGCAGGGCGCCGATGCCAAGACCGGTACCGAGACCGGCGGGCAGACCGGCACCAAGTCGGGTGCCGCGGGCGCGCGCTCCGGCGGCGTGAACGGCTCCGCCAGCGGCGACGGGTCAGGGACAGCGGTCAGCAACCTGCCGCTGCCGGACGGCAGCGAGGCCCGCGTCACCAAGGTCGGCGACCAGAACTTCCGCGCCAAGATCGTCAACAAGGGCGACGTCCTGGCGACCATCGAGACGCACGACGCCGCCGCCGGGCTCGACGCCAACGACATGTTCGTCGTGCTCACCACCGACGGCAGGGTGCACGCCTGGATGGGCGGCGGCCAGAGCGGGCCGGGCACCTTCGCCCTCAAGGGCGGCTTCGACGCCAAGGTCACCAAGGTCGGCGAACTCCACTACCGCGCCCAGCTCCTCGACCGCGACGGCAAGGTCGTCGACACCATCGAGACGGCCGGCCGGCACGATGTCGGTGTGGACGCCAATGGGGTCTACATCGTCCTGAGCAACGGCGGCATCATCAGCTCCCACGACTAATCCCCGCCCAAGCCCCCCGCCATCCCCCCCCGATTAATCTCCCGCCTCTCCCGCCTAACCCCGCCCGATGATCCGACGCCCCCTCCCGTACGCCCGGCTTGATAGGCAAGTGAGGACTTGCCTATCGTGGAACGGTGACAGAGGATGTCTTCAAGGCGCTGGCCGACCCCACCCGTCGGCGCATCCTTGACGAATTGGTGGAACGGGACGGCCAGACCCTCTTCGAGATATGCGCCCGGCTCATCACCAATCACGGTCTCGGCCTGTCCCGGCAGGCGATAAGCCAGCACCTGGCCGTACTCGAAGCCGCGGATCTCGTCCATTCGCGGCGAGAAGGCCGCTACAAGTTCCACGATCTGAACACCGAACCCCTTGAGTGCATCGTGACCCGGTGGCTCAGGCCCGATGCACGGGAGAGCAATCCATGAGAATCAACCTCACCAGCGTCTTCGTCGACGACCAGGAAGTGGCCAAGCGCTTCTACACCGAAGTGCTGGGCTTCCTGCTGAAGCACGACATTCCGATGGGCGAGGACCGGTGGCTGACCGTGGTCTCCCCGGAGCGCCCCGACGGCACCGAGCTGGTGCTCGAACCCTCCGGCCACCCCGCCGTACAGCCGTACAAGACGGCCCTGGTCCAGGACGGCATCCCGGCCACCGCCTTCGCCGTGGACGACGTACAGGCCGAGTACGAGCGGCTGCGCGGGCTCGGCGTGCGGTTCACCCAGGAGCCGGCGGACATGGGCCCGGTCACCGTCGCGGTATTCGACGACACCTGCGGAAATCTGATCCAGATCATGCAGGGCGACATGGCGTGACGCCGATCCGCACGCTTTCGGGGGCCCTGGGCCGTACACGCCCGGGGCCCCGGGCCCTCACGGATTCGTCTTGACCTCTTTCATCGTCAGATGCGATTCGAGGCGCAGCACGGCCGGTAGTCCGCTGAGTTTCCGCGTGAGGAACGCCTCGTACGCGGCGTGGTCCGCGACGGCGACGCGCAGGAAATAGTCCGGGCGCCCGTACATCCGGCGGAACTCTATGACCTCGTCGTACGAGGCCATGGTGGACTCGAATTCCTCGAAGCTCTTGCGGTCCTGGGCGTAGATCTCGACGGCCACCAGCACCTCCAGGCCGCGGCCCACCGCCTCCGGATTGATGACGGCCCGGTATCCGGTGATGACGCCGGTCTCCTCCAGCCGTTTTACCCGCCGCAGACAGGGCGGCGGCGTCAGCCCGACCCGCTTGGCCAGCTCGACGTTGGTCAGCCGCCCGTCCCGGCGGAGGTGAAACAGAATTTCGCGATCCACGGCGTCCAGGCTCACTTCATTGCTCACGGGCCCATTATAGAGCCGCAATAAGCAACCAAATTAGGTGGAATTCTTCCTAGGATTTCACCATGCACACGAGCCCGCCCGTCACCGTGGGTCCCCCGCGTCCCTCGCCCGTCCCGCCGGCCGCGCCCGCCGCCCCGGCGCTCCCGTCCCAGGCCCTCGCGGCCTTCAAGGACTCCATCGGCGCGGGCCTGGGATTCGTCACGGTCGGGCTCGCCTTCGGGGCGCTGGTGACGCAGTCGGGGCTGGAGTGGTGGTGGGCGGGGCTGTCGGCGGCGCTCGCCTTCGGCGGCTCGTTCGAGTTCCTGCTCATCGGCCTGGTCACGGCCGTGGCGCCGCTCGCGACGATCGGCGTGTCCGCGTTCATGGTGAACGTCCGGCACGTCTTCTACGCGCTGTCCTTCCCCCTGCACCGCATACCCGGCCGCGTCTCCAAGACGTACAGCACCTTCGCCCTGTGCGACGAGGCGTACGCGCTGGCCGCCGGGGAGCAGGCCCGCGCCTGGACCGGCCGCCGCATCGTGTGCCTCCAGCTCTTCCTGCACCTGTACTGGGTGGGCAGCGCGGTCGCCGGAGCGCTCCTCGGCTCGCTCATCCCGGAGCGCGTCACCGGGCTGGACTTCGCCCTCACCGCCCTGTTCGCGGTCCTGGCCGTCGACGCCGTCCGCGATCTCCGCGGCGACCTGCCCACCCCCGTGCTCGCCCTGCTCAGCGCGCTCGCCGCGCGGCTCCTCTTCCCCGGCGAAATGCTCCTGGCCGCCTTCGCCCTGTTCACGGCCGGCCTCCTGGCCCGCCACTTCGCCGCCGGCAGGAAGGCGGGGAGCGCGACCACGGGCGGTACGGGCGCGAGCGCGGCGCACGCGAGCACGGCGCACGCGGCGGACGCGTACGGTACGAGGCCGAGCGGTACGAGTCCGGGCGGTATGGGCCCTGACGGTACGGACCTGGGCCGCCAACCCGGCCTGGCCGGCGGCGACCGGAGCGGCGGGAGCCCGAGCCGTGCCTGACACCCGCTACGCCATCGCCGCCATCCTCGTCACCGCCGCCGTGACCTGGGGCCTGCGCGCCCTGCCCTTCGCCGCCCTCACCCCGCTGCGGGCCAGCAAGACCGTGCAGTACCTCAGCGCCCGCGTGCCCGCCGGCGTCATGATCATCCTGCTCGTCTACTGCCTGCGCGACATCCCCCTCGGCCACACCGGCAGCCTGGCCCCGCTGATCGCCCTCGCCGTCACCGTCGGCCTGCACATCTGGCGCCGCAACGTCCTGCTCAGCATCCTCTGCGGCACGGCGGTCCACGTGGTCCTGGCCAGCACGGTCTTCGCCGCCTGAGGCCGGGCCTGAGGCCGGTCCTGAGGCCGGGCCGGCCTCCCTGAGCCGAACGGTCTCCGCTCCCTGAGGCCGGCCGGTCTCCGCTCCCCGAGGTCGGCCGGCCCGCGCGCGTCCCCCGCTCGGTCAGCCCCGGCCGGCAGCCCGCGTCAGCCCTGACCGGAGAACAGGTCGACCATGCCCTGGGGCGACTCGGCACCGTACATCAGCTCGTAGAGCTTGTCGCCGTCGATGGCCGCCTTGGCGCTGCGCGGGAACATCGGGCGCTCGTACGCGGCGAGCGCGGCCTCGACGTCGCCGGGGTGGGCGGCGAGGGCCTGGCCGAGTTCGGCGCCGTCCAGCATCGCCAGGTTGGCGCCTTCGCCGTTCGGGGCCGAGAGGTGGGCGGCGTCGCCGATCAGGGTCGCGCCGGGCACCCGCTCCCAGCGGTGCTCGGCCGGCAGGGCGAAGAGCGGGCGGAGTACGGGCGCGGTGTCGGCGTCGGTGATCAGCGCGGTCAGCTCCGGGGCCCAGCCCTCGAACTCCGCCGCGATCCGCGCGGCGGCCGCGTCGGCGTCGGTGAAATCGATGGCGGCGAACCACTCCTGGGGCCTCGCCAGCGACACGTAGGTGTGCAGGGTCTCGCCCCTCTCGCGGTGGCCCATGATGCCCTTGCCCGGCGCGAGCGCCAGCATCGAGCCGCCGCCGACCGCCTTCGCCGTGGCGGAGTGCCGGGTGTCGGCGTCGTACAGATGGCTCTCGACGACCGAACTGCCCACGTACCGCGGCTTCGCGCCGGAGAGCAGCGGCCGGACCTTGGACCAGGCGCCGTCCGCGCCGACCAGCAGGTCCGTGGTGACGGTGGAGCCGTCGGCGAAGGTCACCTCGTGGGCGCCCGCGCCGAGGGAGCGGACGCCGCTTACCTTGTGCCCCCACCGGACGGTGCCGTCCGGGAGCGACGCGAGCAGCGTCTGCCGCAGCTCGCCGCGCTGCACCTCGGGCCGGCCGCCCGTGCCGTCGTCGCCCTCCTCGACCAGGACGGACCCGTCCGAGGCGAGCATCCGCATCGCCTGGCGGCCCTCCAGGATCAGGCTCCGGAACTCGTCCGTCAGGCCCGCCGCCTGGAGCGCGACCTGTCCGGTGTCGCTGTGGATGTCGAGCATCCCGCCCTGCGTGCGGGCGGTCGGGGACGCGTCCGCCTCGTAGACGGTGGCCGGGATGCCGTTGATGTGCAGGACGCGGGCCAGGGCGAGACCGCCGAGGCCGGCGCCGATGATCGTGACGTGAGTGCTCATGGTGATTCCCCTTGCTCGCGTGCTCCGCTTGTTCGGGCGCTCCGCGTGTTTGCGTGCTCTGCGTGCTCGGGCGCTCCGCGGTCTCCGTGATGGCGGTGATGGCCGCGGTGGCCGCAGTGGTCGCGATGGCCGCAGTGGCCGCAGTGGCCGCATGGCCCAGGACGGGGCTGGAACGCCGTTCCAATGTCCATTCCAGAGTGGAGCGGCGTTCCAGAGTTGTCAAGCTGGAACGTCATTCCAGCCCTGTGTCAGGATGGGGGCATGGCAACCAGGACGCGTCGCACGGAGCGACGGGAGAAGCCGCTCTCACGCGAGCGCATCGTCGAGGCCGCGATCGAACTCCTCGACACGGCGGGAGAGGGCGGACTGACGTTCCGCGCGCTGGCCGAACGCCTCGCCACCGGGCCCGGCGCGATCTACTGGCACGTCGCGGGGAAGGACGAACTCCTCACCGCGGCCACCGATGTCATCGTCGCCGAGGCCATGGCCGCGGCGCCGTCGGGCGCCACCCCGCGGGAGACGATCCGCGGCCTCGCGCTCGCCGTGTTCGACGCGGTCGACGGCCATCCGTGGATCGGCGGCGACCTCTCCCGCGCCCCGGCGCGGTCACCGATGCTGCGGGTCTTCGAGCGCATCGGACGTCAGCTCCAGGCGCTCGGGGTGCCGCACGCCGCCCAGTTCACCGCCTTGTCCGCGCTCCAGAGCTACATCCTCGGCACGGGCGGGCTGAACGCGGCCAACGCCCGCGCCCAGCACCAGCGCGACCCGGGCACGGACCGGTCCGACTTCATCAACGCCGCCGCGGACGACTGGGCGAGCCTCGACCCCGACGAGTACCCGTTCACCCGCGGCATCGCGGAACAACTGCGCGCCCACGACGACCGGGTGGAGTTCGTCGCCGGCATCGACATCATCCTCGACGGCATCACCGCCCGCTGGGCACCCCCGGTGGGCGGTTAGGGACCGCCCGGTTACCGGGCCTTCTGCTCCTCGGTCTTCCGCTCCTCGGCGGCCGTCCGCGGGGCGGTCCCCGGCTCGGCGGCGTCCGGCTCGGCGGCCGCGCGGTGGGCGCGTACGCCGCGCAGGCCGATGAGGCCGATCGCCGTGCCCAGGAGGAAGGAGACGATCGCGAGCGTCAGGTGCACCCAGAAGTACGCGGTGGGCTCGCCGTCGTCGAACGCGAGTCCGCTCCCGTCCTTCCACAGGTTCTTGACGAAGGTCGTCCAGACCACCCAGGACCAGACACCGAAGGCGAGCAGGAACCAGGAGACGGGGCGGCTGAGCTTCATGGGGGTGTCCTACCTTTCAAGCGTGGGTCTGCTTCGGTCATTCGTAAGATCGAGGGGCCCAGGGGTTCTGGGTATGGCTGTCATGGGTGAGCCCGTCGGATGG
>NZ_JOBF01000029.1 GCF_000718635.1 Streptomyces varsoviensis
CTTCGCCGAGATATCCCGAACGACCTCCTCCGACAACCCGCGCCGGGCCGAAGCACCGGCCACATCGGGATCGGCCCAGCCATATTCATACGTACCCAGACCCTCAAGCTCAGGGTGAGCGGTCTCCGTAGGGAGCGTCATGCGGGGTTCCTCCCGGCCGTGCTGGTGGATGCTGTGGTGGACTGCGGAGCGGGCTCTGTGCCACCGCGTGGAATGAACGTCGTGCACACCCCGTCGCCGTGGGCGATGGTGGCCAGACGCTGTACGTGGGTCCCGAGCAGGCGGGAGAAGACCTCGGTCTCCGCCTCGCAGAGCTGCGGGAACTGTTCGGCGACATGGGCGACCGGGCAGTGGTGCTGGCAGAGCTGTTCGCCGACCGGTGCGCTGCGCGCCGTAGCAGCGTACCCGTCCGCGGTCAATGCCTTGGCCAGCGCCTCCGCGCGGCCGCGAGGCTCGGCGGCCTGGACGGCCTGCCGATATGCCTCGGCCTGGGCCGCGAGGCGGGCGCGGGCGAAGGCGGCGATCGCCGCCTCGCCCATCTCGCCGCCGCCGGCGGCCTGCGCGATCCAGCGCAGGGCGTCCGCGGCAAGCTTGTCGTATGCCTGGTCGAAGGCGTCCCGGCCGCACTCGGTGAGCGCGAAGACCTTGGCGGGCCGCCCGCGCGTACGGGCGCCGTAGACGCGCTTCTCGCGGGGCTCCACGACCCCTTCGGCGACGAGGGTGTCGAGGTGGCGGCGGACCGCCGCCTGGGTCAGTTGGAGCCGCAGGGCGACCTCGGCCGCGGTGGACGGGCCGTGGTCGAGGATGGAACGCACGACGCGATTGCGCGTGCCGCGCTGCTCGTCGAGCGCGGGCGCAGCGCCGCCGGGCCCGGCGGCCGGGGTGGCCGCGGGTCCCGTCTGAGCCTCGCTCACGTTTTTCACAACGCTATTGTTGCGTAATTCCCTGGACCGGGACAAGCCCCGCCCGGACGGCGCGACGGTGGCCTCGATCACTAAGGGCTGCCTAATCGGGGCCGGTTTCCGCCCCGGGCCACCGGCGGCCGCCGCCGGTTCGTAGACTTCCCGGCATGCGAAACGAGCCCGCCGTCGAGGTCGTCGGCCTGGTCAAGCGGTACGGCGCGAAAACCGCGGTGAACGGCCTGGACCTGTCCGTGGCGCGCGGGACCCTGACGGCCGTGCTCGGCCCCAACGGGGCGGGCAAGACCACCACCATCGAGACCTGCGAGGGGTACCGCCGGCCCGACGCCGGAACGGTCCGGGTGCTGGGGCTCGACCCGGTGGCCGACTCCGCCGCGCTCCGCCCGCGCGTCGGCGTGATGCTCCAGAGCGGCGGGGTCTATCCGGGAGCGCGCGCGGAGGAGATGCTGCGCCACACCGCCTCCCTGCACGCGCACCCCGTGGACGTCGACGCGCTCGTCGAGCGGCTGGGGCTGGCGGCCTGCGGCCGCACCGCCTACCGCCGGCTGTCCGGCGGCCAGCAGCAGCGGCTCTCCCTCGCGATGGCCGTCGTGGGCCGCCCCGAACTCGTCTTCCTGGACGAGCCGACGGCGGGCCTCGACCCGCAGGCGCGCCACGCCACCTGGGACCTGGTGCGCGAGCTGCGCGCCGACGGCGTCACGGTCGTGCTCACCACGCACCACATGGACGAGGCCGAGCAGCTCGCGGACGATGTGGCGATCGTGGACGGCGGCAAGGTCATCGCCCAGGGCAGCCCGGAGCGGCTGTGCAAGGGCGGCGCGGAGAACACCCTGCGCTTCGGCGGCCGCCCCGGCCTGGACCTGGGCTCGCTGCTGAAGGCGCTCCCCGCCCAGTCGGCCGCCGTCGAGCTGACCCCCGGCACGTACCGCGTCTCCGGCGAGGTGGACCCGCAGCTCCTGGCGACGGTGACGAGCTGGTGCGCCCAGAACGGCGTCATGCCGGACCGCATCTCGGTCGAGCGGCACACCCTGGAGGACGTCTTCCTGGAACTGACCGGCAAGGAGCTGCGCGCATGACGGCATACGGCACCACCGGATACGGCGCCACCGGCCGCAAGCGCGGGGGCGGCCTTCAGGACGGCGCCCGTGAAGACACTCGTACGGAACAGACCGGCAAGGAGCCGCGCGCATGAGCGCCACGGGCACGTTCACCCCGCACCCCGGCGCCGCGCCGCTCCCCCGGATGATCCGGGCGCAGGCCGCGCTGGAGACCCGGATGCTGCTGCGCAACGGCGAGCAGCTCCTGCTGACCGTCATCATCCCGGCGCTGCTGCTGGTCCTCTTCAGCGCCGTCGACATCGTCGACACCGGCAGCGGGAAGTCCGTCGACTTCGTCGCCCCCGGTGTGCTGGCCCTCGCCGTGATGTCCACGGCCTTCACGGGACAGGCCATCGCGACCGGCTTCGAGCGGCGCTACGGGGTCCTGAAGCGGCTCGGCGCGTCGCCGCTGCCGCGCTGGGCGCTGATGACGGCCAAGACGTGTTCGGTGCTGGTGACGGAGGTCCTTCAGGTCGTGCTGGTGACGGTGATCGCCTTCGCCCTGGGCTGGTCCCCGCACGGCAACCCGCTGGCCGTACTCCTGCTGCTCGTGCTGGGGACCGCCGCGTTCTCCGGGCTCGGCCTGCTGATGGCCGGCACGCTGAAGGCGGAGGCGACGCTGGCCGCCGCCAATCTGGTCTTCCTGCTGCTGCTGGTCGGCGGCGGGGTCATCGTGCCGCTGGAGAAGTTCCCCGGCGCGGCGCGGAGCGTCCTGGAGCTGCTGCCGATCTCGGCGCTCTCCGACGGCCTGCGCGATGTGCTCCAGCACGGCGCGGGGATGCCCTGGGGCGACCTCGGCATCCTCGCCGTATGGGCCGTGCTCGGCCTGGGCGCCGCCGCCCGCTGGTTCCGCTGGGAGTGACCCCGGGGGCTCCCCCGGCGGGGCCGCAGCGCCCTTTCGAGGCCCTGGAACACCATGGCGGGCCCCAAGTGAAAAGATGCACAAGCGCCCCCTTACGATGAGCCCGTGCCGAAAACGCTGAACCCCCTCCAGCTCATCGCCGACCGCTGGCAGCCCTCCGCGCGCTTCGTGCGCGGTGCCGCGCTGGCCACCGTCGTGATGGCCGTGATCATCGTCGTCACCGGCGGCGCGGTGCGGCTGACCCAGTCCGGGCTCGGCTGCCCGACCTGGCCGACCTGCACCGAAGAGAGCCTGACGCCCACCGGCGCGATGGGCATCAACGGCATCATCGAGTTCAGCAACCGCATGCTGACGTATGTGCTGTGCGGCGTCGTCGGCGTGTTCATCATCGCCTCGCGGGCCCTCGCCCCCCGCCGCCGCGGCCTCACCCGGCTCGGCTGGGCGCAGTTCTGGCTGGTGATGGGCAACGCGGTGGTCGGCGGCATCACGGTGCTGACCGGCCTGAACCCGTACATCGTCAGCTCGCACTTCCTGCTCGCCTCCGGGCTGCTGACGGTCGCGGTGATCGGCTGGCAGCGCTCCCGCGAGGGGGACGCCGCGCCGCGCGACCTCGTGGCCCGGCCGGTCCGGCAGCTCTCCTGGGTGCTCGTCGCGGCGAGCGCCGCGCTGATCGTCATCGGCACGGTGGTCAGCGGCGCCGGCAAGCACGCCGGGGACGCCTCCAAGGACGTGCGCCGCATCCCGCTGGACTGGCGCGAGGTCACCCAGCTCCATGTGGACTTCGTCTTCATCGTGGTCGGCCTGACCGCCGCGCTGTGGTTCACGCTGCGGGCCGTGAAGTCCCCCGCCCAGCCGCGCCGCAAGGTGCTGGAGATGTTCGTGGTGCTGCTCCTCCAGGGCGTCATCGGCTACGTCCAGTACTTCGCCGACACGCCCGAGCTGCTCGTCGGGGTGCACATGTTCGGCTCCTGCCTGGTGTGGATCGCGGCGCTGCGGGTCTTCCTGTCGCTCCGCGAGCGCGCCGACGCGCCGATCGTGCCCGCGCCCTCCGACGAGCCCGGCGCACCCGTCAAGCGCATCGGCCGCGAAGCCGTTCAGCCGGCCGCGTCCAGCCGGTAGATCCGGCGCGCGGTGCCGCCCGCGACGAGCGAGGCGATCCGCCGCGCGTCCTCCCGCCCGCAGACGCCGTCGGCGACCCATTCGGCGACGAGCCGGTCCATGGCCGACAGGAACCGCCGCGCGCCCACCACGTACAGCTCGGCGAGGGCCCGCGCGCCCGTGGAGAACAGCAGCTTGCCGAACGGGGCCTCCCCCAGCGTCTCCTGGGGCCGGGGCCCCGCGTCCGCGTACACGTGCGGGAAGACGGCGGCGAGCTGCGCGGCCCGCCGGTGGTGCCGGGGCCCGGGCAGCAGCACCAGATCGGTGCCGAGGCCGGTGGTGGCGCGCAGGACGCCGGCCAGCCGCCGCGGGTCCCGGCAGTGCAGTTGTACGGGCAGGCCGGTGGCGACGGCGCTCCACAGCAGGTGGCCGACGAGCACGGGGTCCCGCGGCCACGAGCCGGTCCGGCGGGTGGCCAGCCAGCGGTCGGCGGTGCGGCGCACGCGGTCCGCGCCGGGCGGCTCGTCCTCGCAGCCGTCGACGCCCAGCGCGAGGGCCGTGGCGTGCTGGGCGGCCGCGTACAGCGCCTCCGCGGTGTTGGCGGCGAAGGAGTCGGCGGCACCCGAGGTGTCCGCGACCTGCCCGGCGAGGGCTTCCAGGCGTACGACCTCGTGAGCGCGACCCTCGGCGGCCTCGGCGAGTTCCGGCGCCGAGGTCAGCTCGCCGGGCGTGCCGGACTCCAGCAGGTAGGTGCCGATGCCCGAGCCGCGCAGCAGCGCGCGGCCGGCCCGGTACGCGCCGAGTTCGCGCCGTCTGGCGAGGTAGCGGACGGGCGTGCAGTGCGGTTCCAGGCCGAGCAGCGGCGGGCACCAGCGGCGTACGGCGAGCCCCGCCCAACTGTCGAAGTAGGTGGTGCCCGGCGGTGCGGGCCCGGCGGCGCCGGCCGCGTCGGCGAGGTGGGCCTCGAAGGTGCCGAGCCCCAGCTCCCCGTGGACCGCGCCATGGCTGTACTGATCGACGAGCGACGGCATGCCGTCCATCCCGTTACGCCCCCTCCCTGCCCGAGCGCCGGGGCGGCCGCGAGGGCCGCTCTCCGGTGGGTCTAACGGCCGGCGGACGGGTCAGTTATCGGCGCCGGGGTTGGCGGGCCCGCCGATCTGGAGGCCGGCCATGCGGCTCCACTCGTACGGGCCGGTGCGCACCTTGGCGGCGAGGTCGCCGTCGAAGTCGTCCTGGAGGCCGATGCCCGCGAGCTCGGCGGCGGAGCGGGCGCTCTCGTAGGAGGGGGCGACGAGGTTGCCCCACGCGCCGTCAGCGCCGACGAGGGCGACTCTGGTGACGCCGCGGCCGATGTGCGCGAGCTGGCCCTCGGCGCTGCCGCCGTGGTGCCCGGCGAAGGCCTTCATCTGCTTCGCGAGCCGCTTGGCGTGCCCGGCCGTCCGGCGCTGTGACCTGTCGGGCGTGGCGTCGGGCGCGGCGGCCACGGCGTCGGGCGCGGTCTCTTCGGCCTGCTGGGTGTCTGCCATGGCCAGGATGCTACCGACGGGTAAGAGCGCGTGCCACCCCCCGGGCCCTCAGCCCTGAAGGCCCGCAGACGACGACGGGCGGGACCGGCGGCCTCAGCCGCCCGTCCCGCCCGTCGGGGCCGGTCTCGTCAGCGCAGGAAGGGGTCCACCGCGACCGCCACGAAGAGCAGCGACACATAGGTGATGGACCAGTGGAAGAGCCGCATCTCCTTGAGCTTGGCGCCGGTCACCCCGGCCTTGGCGCGGGCGAGCAGCCCGTGCGCCTCCTTGAGCCACCAGCCGCCGGTCGCGACGGCGACGGCCGGGTAGAACCAGCCGGTGTAGCCCAGGGGCCACAGCGTCAGCGACACCGCGACCATCACCCAGCTGTAGAGGACGATCTGCCGGGCGACCACCGTGTTGGAGGCGATGACCGGGAGCATCGGCACGCCGACGCGCGCGTAGTCCTCCTTGACCTTCATGGACAGCGGCCAGTAGTGCGGCGGCGTCCAGAAGAACATGACGAGGAAGAGGACGACCGCGGCCCAGGAGACCGAGTTGGTCACGGCGGACCAGCCGATGAAGACCGGCATGCAGCCCGCGATGCCGCCCCACACGATGTTCTGCGACGTGCGCCGCTTGAGCACCATCGTGTAGAGGATGACGTAGAAGAGGAGCGCGCCCAGCGCCAGCGCGGCGGAGAGCCAGTTGACGAGGAAGCCGAACCACAGCGTCGAGACGACGGCGAGGGTGAGGCCGAAGACCAGGCCCTCGCGCGGCGAGATCAGGCCGGTGACCAGCGGGCGCTGGGAGGTCCGGTCCATCATCGCGTCGATGTCGCGGTCGATGTACATGTTGAGCGCGTTGGCGCCGCCGGCGGACAGGTAGCCGCCGAAGCAGGTGGCCAGCACGAGCCACAGGTTGGGCACGCCCTGTTCGGCCAGGAACATCACCGGCACCGTGGTGATGAGCAGCAGTTCGATGATCCGTGGCTTGGTGAGAGTTACGAACCCCTTGACACGGGCCCCGAACGGCCGGTGGCTAGGGCTCGTAGCGAGCACCCCCGCAGGACGGGATTCGACGGCCGTCACGCACACCCCTGGTTCAGTGACTTCAGCGGCAGGCGCCGCGATAAGACCCAGCAAGCACCGGACGTGATGGCCCGGTAAAGACTTGCGCGTACCACGCCACTCTAGACGTAGGGGGTACCTCGGCCTTCGCGGGGGTGGGCCCGTGTTGGGCGGCGTCCCGCTTCAGGGGAGACAGCGTCCCGCTTCGGCCGAGACGCGTCCTGCTCCGGCGGAGGGGGCGGGTTCCCGCCGCGGGGGAGCCGCGGGGGGACGGCCCCGCTCGGGAGGCGGGGCGAGTGCTTCGCGGGCACCCTGGAGACACGGCCGTCACCTGGGCACGGGGAATGTTCGAGCCGCACGTCCCGTTGCCGCAGACGTCGGGTCAGGCAACCGGCCGCACGTCGAAAAGGTGCACGTTCCGGCGGGGGTAGGCTCGACAACGCCCGGCTGACACACCGTCCCGCGGCACTCGACATGTGGAGAGGAGCCCTGACGCAGGGTGAGCACCAAGCCGACCACCACAGACCTCGACTGGACCGATCTGGACCAGCGGGCCGTAGATACCGTCCGCGTCCTGGCCATGGATTCCGTGCAGAAGGTCGGCAACGGCCATCCCGGTACGGCCATGAGCCTCGCGCCCGCCGCGTACCTGCTGTTCCAAAAGCTGATGCGGCATGATCCGAGCGACGCCGACTGGACCGGCCGCGACCGGTTCGTCCTCTCGGCGGGCCACACCAGCCTCACTCTCTACATCCAGTTGTACCTGGCGGGGTACGGCCTGGAGCTGGACGACCTCAAGTCGTTCCGCACGTGGGGCAGCAAGACCCCCGGCCACCCCGAGCACGGGCACACCCGCGGCGTGGAGACCACCACCGGCCCGCTGGGCCAGGGCATCGGCAACGCGGTGGGCATGGCGATGGCCGCCCGCTACGAGCGCGGCCTGTTCGACCCGGACGCCGCCGCCGGCACCTCCCCCTTCGACCACACCATCTGGTCGATCGTCTCCGACGGCGACGTCGAGGAGGGCATCTCGGCGGAGGCCAGCTCGCTGGCCGGTCACCAGAAGCTCGGCAACCTCGTCGTCATCTACGACGACAACCACATCTCGATCGAGGGCGACACCGACACGGCGCTCTCCGAGGACGTGCTCAAGCGCTACGAGGCGTACGGCTGGCACATCCAGCGCGTCGAGCAGTCCCCCAACGGCGACTTCGACGTCAAGGCCCTCTACAAGGCGCTGAAGGCGGCGCAGAACGAGACCGAGCGCCCCTCGATCATCGCGGCCCGCACGATCATCGCCTGGCCGGCCCCGAACGCGCAGAACACCGGCGCGGCGCACGGCTCGGCGCTCGGCGAGGAGGAGGTCGCCGCGACCAAGAAGGTGCTGGGCTTCGACCCGGAGCAGACCTTCCAGGTCGAGGACGAGGTCTTCGCCCACGCCCGCGAGGTCGTCGACCGCGGCCGTGAGGCGCACGCCGCCTGGAACAAGCGGTTCGAGGACTGGCGCGCCGCCAACCCGAAGCGCGCCGCCGAGTACGACCGGATCAACGCGGCCGAGCTGCCCGACGGCTGGGAGAAGGCGCTGCCGTCCTTCCCGGCCGGCAAGGACGTCGCGACCCGCAAGGCGTCCGGCGAGGTCCTGAAGGCGCTGGGCGGCGTGATCCCCGAGCTGTGGGGCGGCTCCGCCGACCTCGCCGGCTCGAACAACACCACGATCGACGCCTCGTCGTCGTTCCTCCCGGCGGGCAACCCGCTGCCGGAGGCCAGCCCGTACGGCCGTACGGTGCACTGGGGCATCCGCGAGCACGCCATGGGCGCGACCATGAACGGCATCGCGCTGCACGGCAACACCCGCATCTACGGCGGCACCTTCCTGGTGTTCTCCGACTACATGCGCCCCTCCGTGCGGCTCGCCGCCCTGATGCAGCTCCCCGTCACGTACGTGTGGACGCACGACTCCATCGGTCTCGGCGAGGACGGCCCGACCCACCAGCCGGTCGAGCACATGTCCGCGCTGCGCGCCATCCCGGGCCTGAACATGGTCCGTCCGGCCGACGCCAACGAGACGGCCATCGCCTGGCGCGAGATCATGCGCCGCCACAACGCCAAGCCCGCGCCGCACGGCCTCGCCCTCACCCGGCAGAACGTGCCGACGTACGAGGCCAACGACGACGCCGCCAAGGGCGGGTACGTCCTCTTCGAGGCCGAGGGCGGGCGGCCGCAGGTCATCCTGATCGGCACCGGCTCCGAGGTCCAGCTCGCCGTGGCGGCCCGCGAGGCGCTCCAGGCCGACGGGATTCCCACCCGGGTGGTGTCGATGCCGTCCGTCGAGTGGTTCGAGGAGCAGGATCAGGCGTACCGCGACGGCGTGCTGCTGCCGGACGTCAAGGCGCGCGTCGCGGTCGAGGCCGGCGTGGGTCTGACGTGGCACCGCTTCGTCGGCGAGGCCGGCCGGATCGTCTCGCTGGAGCACTTCGGCGCCTCCGCCGACTACAAGGTGCTCTACCGCGAGTTCGGCCTGACATCCGAGGCCGTCACCGCCGCGGCCCGCGAGTCGCTCGCCGCCGTCGGCCGCTGACGTCCCTATACGAACAGTAGGAGATGCAATTCCCATGACGGACGCACTCAAGCGCCTCTCCGACGAAGGCGTCGCGATCTGGCTGGACGACCTGTCGCGCAAGCGCATCACGTCCGGCAACCTCGCCGAGCTGATCGACCAGAGCCATGTCGTCGGTGTCACCACCAACCCGTCGATCTTCCAGAAGGCGATCTCTGCGGGCGACGGTTACGAGCAGCAGCTCGCGGATCTCGCGGCCCGCCGGGTGACCGTCGAGGAAGCCATCCGCATGATCACGACGGCCGACGTCCGCGACGCGGCCGACATCCTGCGGCCGGTCTTCGACGCGACGGACGGCCAGGACGGCCGGGTCTCCATCGAGGTGGACCCGCGGCTGGCGCACAACACCAAGGCGACGGTCGCCGAGGCCAAGCAGCTCGCCTGGCTGGTGGACCGCCCCAACACGTTCATCAAGATCCCGGCCACCAAGGCGGGCCTTCCCGCGATCACCGAGACGATCGGCCTGGGCATCAGCGTCAACGTCACGCTGATCTTCTCGCTGGAGCGCTACCGCGCGGTCATGGACGCCTACCTGGCGGGCATCGAGAAGGCCAAGGCCGCGGGCCTGGACATCTCCAAGATCCACTCGGTGGCGTCGTTCTTCGTGTCCCGCGTGGACACCGAGATCGACAAGCGCCTCGACGCCCTCGGCGACGACGCCAAGAAGCTCAAGGGCAAGGCCGCGCTGGCCAACGCCCGCCTCGCCTACCAGGCGTACGAGGAGGTCTTCTCCTCCGACCGCTGGACCGCGCTGGAGTCGGCCGGCGGCAACCGGCAGCGTCCGCTGTGGGCCTCGACCGGCGTCAAGGACCCGGCCTACAAGGACACCCTGTACGTGGTCGAGCTGGTCGCCCCGAACACGGTGAACACCATGCCGGAGGCCACCCTGGAGGCGGCCGCCGACCACGCGGAGATCACCGGTGACACGGTCCGCGGCACGTACGACGAGGCGCAGAGCCAGCTCGACGACCTCGCCGCCGCCGGGATCTCGTACGACGATGTCGTGCAGCTCCTGGAGGACGAGGGCGTCGACAAGTTCAAGGCGTCCTGGGTCGATCTGCTGAAGTCCACCGAGGCCGAGCTCAAGCGCCTGTCCCCGTCGGAGGCATGACCTTGTCCTCTGTATCCGCAAGCGGAGTGAACCCGCTGCGTGACGCACAGGACCGACGGCTCCCGCGCATCGCGGGGCCGTCGGGCCTGGTCATCTTTGGCGTCACGGGCGATTTGTCCCGTAAAAAGCTGATGCCCGCGGTGTACGACCTGGCGAACCGCGGCCTCCTGCCGCCGGGCTTCTCGCTCGTCGGCTTCGCCCGGCGCGACTGGGAGAACGAGGACTTCGCGCAGGTCGTCCACGACGCCGTCAAGGAACACGCGCGCACCCCCTTCCGCGAGGAGGTGTGGCAGCAGCTCGCCGAGGGGTTCCGGTTCGTCCCCGGCGTCTTCGACGACGACGAGGCGTTCGAGACCCTCAAGGCCACCATCGACGAGCTCGACAAGGCCCGCGGCACCGGCGGCAACTTCGCCTTCTACCTCTCCGTGCCGCCGAAGTTCTTCCCCAACGTCGTCGAGCAGCTCAAGAAGCACGGGCTCTCCGAGGGGCCCGGCGACTCCTGGCGGCGCGCGGTGATCGAGAAGCCGTTCGGCCACGACCTCAAGAGCGCGCAAGAGCTCAACCGGATCGTGCACGACGTCTTCCCGCCCAACGAGGTCTTCCGCATCGACCACTACCTGGGCAAGGAGACGGTCCAGAACATCCTGGCGCTGCGGTTCGCCAACACGATGTTCGAGCCGATCTGGAACCGGTCCTACGTCGACCACGTGCAGATCACCATGGCCGAGGACATCGGCATCGGCGGCCGGGCCGGCTACTACGACGGCATCGGCGCGGCCCGCGACGTCATCCAGAACCACCTGCTCCAGCTCCTCGCGCTCACCGCGATGGAGGAGCCCGGCTCCTTCCACCCGAAGGCCCTGGTGGCGGAGAAGCTCAAGGTGCTGGGCGCGGTCGAGCTGCCCAAGGACCTCGGCGCGCACACCGTACGCGGCCAGTACGCGCACGCCTGGCAGGGTGGCGAGGAGGTGCCCGGCTACCTCGAAGAGGAGGGCATCGACCCCAAGTCGATCACCGACACCTTCGCGGCCATCAAGCTGGAGATCAACAACCGCCGCTGGGCGGGCGTCCCGTTCTACCTGCGCACCGGCAAGCGCCTGGGGCGCCGCGTCACGGAGATCGCCGTGGTCTTCAAGCGCGCCCCGTACCTGCCCTTCGAGGCCGGTTCCACCGAGGAGCTGGGGCAGAACGCCCTGGTCATCCGGGTGCAGCCGGACGAGGGCGTCACGGTGCGGTTCGGGTCCAAGGTGCCCGGCACCTCGATGGAGGTCCGGGACGTCACCATGGACTTCGCGTACGGCGAGTCCTTCACCGAGTCCAGCCCGGAGGCGTACGAGCGGCTCATCCTCGATGTCCTGCTCGGGGACGCCAACCTCTTCCCCCGGCACCAGGAGGTCGAGCTGTCCTGGAACATCCTCGACCCGATCGAGGAGTACTGGGACAAGCACGGCAAGCCCGCGCAGTACGCCTCGGGCACCTGGGGGCCGGCGGAGGCGGACGAGATGCTCGCACGAGACGGCAGGAGCTGGCGCCGGCCATGAGAATCGATCTGACGGACACCACCTCGTCCCGCATCAACGCGGCGCTCATCGAGGCCCGGCACTCCATCGGCTCCCCCGCCGTGGGGATGGTCCTCACCCTGGTCATCGTCACCGACGAGGGCAGCGCCTACGACGCGCTCAAGGCGGCCGGCGACGCGTCGCGGGAGCACCCCTCCCGCATCGTGGCCGTCATCAAGCGGCCCGGCCGCTCCCCGCGCGACCGCAAGATGGCCCGGCTGGACGCCGAGATCCGGGTCGGCTCCGACTCCGGCACCGGCGAGACGGTCGTGCTGCGCATGCACGGCGAGCTGGCCAACCACGCCGAGTCGGTCGTCCTCCCCCTGCTGCTGCCGGACGCCCCCGTGGTGCTCTGGTGGCCCGAGGAGGCCCCGGACAACCCGTCCACGGACCCGCTCGGCAAGCTGGCCCAGCGCCGGATCACCGACGCCGCCGCCGCGGAGGACCCGGTGACCGCGCTCGGCGTGCGCGCCGAGGCGTACGCGCCGGGCGACACCGACCTCGCCTGGACCCGCATCACGCCGTGGCGCAGCATGCTGGCCGCGGCGCTGGACCAGAAGCACTCCAAGATCAGTTCGGCGGTCGTGGAGGGCGAGGCGTACAACCCGAGCAGCGAACTGCTCGCGCTGTGGCTCGCCGACCGGCTGAAGGTGCCGGTCGAGCGGAAGGTCTCGGAGGGCCCCGGGCTCACCGCCGTGCGGATGACCACCGCGGACGGCGAGATCTGCCTCGACCGGGCGGACGGCGCGCTGGCCGAACTGGCCATGCCCGGCCAGCCCGACCGGCACGTGGCGCTCAAGCGGCGGGACACCGCCGATCTGATCGCCGAGGAGCTGCGGCGGCTCGACCCGGACGACATCTACCGGGCGACGGTGACGCTGGGCGTCAAGCAGCTCGCCAGCGCGGACAAGCCGGCCGAGGGGCCGAACGGCGGCGAGGCCGCCGTCGAGGAGGCCCCGCGGAAGACGGCCGCGCCGGCGAAGAAGAGCGCGTCGGCGAAGAGCGGTCCGGCGAGCGACGCGGCGAAGAACGACTCGGCGAAGAGCGGTTCGACGAAGAAGGCGTCGTCCAAGTGAGCGCGCCGCAGATCGTCGTGCACCGGGACAAGGAGCTGATGGCGCAGGCCGCGGCGGCCCGGCTGATCACGAAGATCGTGGACGCGCAGGCCGCCAGGGGCTCCGCCTCGGTCGTCCTCACCGGCGGGCGCAACGGCAACGGGCTGCTCGCGGCCCTCGCCGCGGCGCCCGCCCGGGACGCCGTGGACTTCTCGCGGCTCGACCTGTGGTGGGGTGACGAAAGGTTCCTGCCGGAGGGGGACCCGGAGCGCAACGTCACCCAGGCGCGCGAGGCGCTGCTCGACGCGGTGGACCTCGACCCCGCCCGCGTCCACCCGATGCCGGCGTCCCACGGTCCGTACGGCAACGACCCGGACGCGGCCGCGGCGGCCTACGCGGCCGAACTGGCCGCGGCCGCCGGACCCGAGGACCACGGCCCGGTGCCCTCCTTCGACGTCCTGCTGCTGGGCGTCGGCCCCGATACGCACGTGGCATCGCTCTTCCCCGAGCAGCCGGGCGTACGGGAGAGCGAGCGCATGGTCGTCGGCGTACGCGGCGCGCCCAAGCCCCCGCCCAACCGCGTCTCCCTGACGCTCCCGGCCATCCGCTCCGCGCGGGAGGTCTGGCTGCTGGCCGCGGGCGAGGACAAGGCTCAAGCGGTCACGATCGCCCTCTCCGGCGCGGGCGAGGTCCAGGCCCCGGCCGCCGGCGCCTACGGCCGCACCCGCACCCTCTGGCTCCTCGACCGAGCCGCCGCCGCGGGCCTCCCCCGCTCCCTGTACCCGCCGGCTTCGGCGTAGCACAGGGCGGGCCGCCCTGAGGGCCCTCAATCGCCGGACGAGCTGGGAAACCAGCCGTCCGGCGATTGCACATTACGGCCAGGGCCACCCCAGCCGGCCTGGCCGGCCCTCGAAGCCGACATCCGCCCCGGGGGGGGCGGAGCCCCGATCTGTGAGCTGTACGGACGCACCGGGCCCCGGTCACCGCGAAGGTGACCGGGGCCCGGTCCGTAGCGCCGAATCCTGGTTACCGCCCGCGCAGCGACCGGTAACGCGCGACCAGCGCCTCGGTGGACGTGTCCAGACCAGGAACCTCGGCCCCCTCGCTGAGCGCGGGCTCGATCCGCTTGGCGAGGACCTTGCCCAGTTCGACGCCCCACTGGTCGAAGGAGTCGATGTTCCAGATGGCTCCCTGGACGAAGACCTTGTGCTCGTAGAGGGCGATCAACTGCCCGAGCACCGACGGGGTCAGCTCGCGCGCGAGGATCGTGCTGGTGGGCCGGTCGCCCTTGAACGTCTTGTGCGGGATCAGCTCCTCGGGCACGCCCTCCGCCGCGACCTCCTCCGGCGTCTTGCCGAAGGCGAGCGCCTGCCCCTGGGCGAACAGGTTCGCCATCAGCAGGTCGTGCTGGGCGACCAGTCCCGGCTGGAGGTCGTCGACCGGCTGGGCGAAGCCGATGAGGTCGGCGGGGATCAGCTTGGTGCCCTGGTGCAGTAGTTGGTAGTACGCGTGCTGACCGTTGGTGCCGGGGGTGCCCCAGACGACGGGCCCGGTCTGCCAGCCGACCGGCTCGCCCGCCCGGTCCACGGACTTGCCGTTGGACTCCATGTCCAGTTGCTGGAGGTAGGCCGTGAACTTCGACAGGTAGTGGCTGTACGGCAGGACGGCGTGCGACTGCGCGTCGTGGAAGTCGCCGTACCAGACGCCCAGCAGGCCCATCAGCAGCGGCACGTTCTCCTGCGGCGGCGCGCACCGGAAGTGCTCGTCGACGAGGTGGAAGCCGGCCAGCATCTCCCGGAACCGGTCCGGCCCGATGGCGATCATCAGGGAGAGGCCGATCGCCGAGTCGTACGAGTAGCGCCCGCCGACCCAGTCCCAGAACTCGAACATGTTGTCCACGTCGATGCCGAACTCCGAGACCTTCTCGGCGTTGGTCGACAGCGCCACGAAGTGCTTGGCGACGGCTTCCTGGCCGGCCCCGAGCCCGCTCAGCAGCCACTCGCGGGCCGAGGTGGCGTTGGTGATCGTCTCGATGGTGGTGAAGGTCTTCGAGGCGATGATGAACAGCGTCTCGGCCGGGTCGAGGTCGCGGACGGCCTCGTGCAGGTCCGCGCCGTCCACGTTCGACACGAAGCGGAACTGCAGGTCGCGCGCGGTGTAGGCGCGCAGCGCCTCGTAAGCCATCGCCGGGCCGAGGTCGGAGCCGCCGATGCCGATGTTGACGACGGTCCTGATCGGCTTGCCGGTGTGGCCCTTCCAGTCGCCGGAGCGCACCCGGTCGGAGAAGACCTGCATCTTGGTGAGCACCGCGTGCACGGCGGGCACCACGTTCTCCCCGTCGACCTCGATGACGGCCGCCTCGGGGGCGCGCAGCGCCGTGTGGAGGACGGCGCGGCCCTCGGTGGTGTTGATCTTCTCACCGCGGAACATCGCGTCCCGCAGCTCGCTCACCCCGGCCGCGGCCGCCAGCTCGTGCAGCAGGCGGAGCGTCTCGTCGGTGACGAGGTGCTTGGAGTAGTCCAGGTACAGGTCGCCCACCTGGAGCCCGTAGCGCTCGCCGCGCCCGGGGTCGTCCGCGAAGAGGTCCCGCAGGTGCACCTCCCCCAGTTCGTCCCGGTGCTTGGCCAGCGCGTTCCACTGAGGCATCTGGTCGAGCCTGCTGCGGCCGTCTGCGTTCATCTCGGACATCAGCCCACTTCTTCTCGTACCTGTCCCGCCGCCTTCCAACCTAATTGATCAGGCCCCGGTATGAGACGTCTGCCCGCCGTCCGCCGCCTCCCCCCTTCCCACCGCGGCTTCCCCGCCCGTTTCCACCGCGGTTTCCCCGCCCGCCGCCGCGCCGGCTCCGGTCTCGGCCGCCTCTCCGCCGCCCGTCTCCTTCGTCTCCTTCGTCTCCTTGAGGGCGGGCGAGAGCGCGGCGACCGCGAGCACGAAGAGCGCCGCCGCGAGGAGCATCGGCGTGTTGAGCCCCCACGCGGCGGCCACCGCGCCCCCGGCGAGCGCGCCGAAGGGCGCGCCCGCCACGCCGAGCGTGCGGAACGCGGCGCTGGTCCGGCCGAGCATCCCGGCGGGGCTGCGGCGCTGCATCAAGGTCACCTGCGTGACGTTCCAGAGCATGCCGACGAAGCCGAAGGCCGCCATGGCGGCGATGGTGGCCGGCAGGAAGCGGGCCGTTCCGAGCACGATCAGGCAGCCGGTCTGGAGCGCGCCGCCGAGGAGCAGGCTCCGGGCGGGGCCGAGCCGTCCCGTGATCCGCCCGGCGGCCAGGCCGCCGGCCACTCCGCCGACGCCGTAGGCCGCGATGGCCGCCGCGTATCCCGCGTTCCCGGCATCCAGCCACCCCTTGACCAGCAGCGGGAGCATGGCGATGAGCGCGCCGACGCCGACGTTGCAGAGCGTGGTGGCCGCGCAGAGCCGGCGCAGCAGCCGGTCACGCCAGAGCGCCCGTATGCCGTCGGCTATCTCGCGCCGCAGCGTGCGCCCGGCGGCCCGGGCCGGGCGCGGCGGCGGGTCCGCCCGCACCCCGGCCACCAGGACGGCCGCGAGGAGGTACGTGCCCGCGTCGGCCGCGTACGGCACGGCGAGGCCGATGCCGAGGAGGACCGGGACCAGTGGCGCGCCGACGAAGGAGCCGGCTATCTGCTGGCCGGTCATCAGCCGGGCGTTCGCCGTGCCCAGCGCCGTCTCGTCCACGACGGCGGGCAGCAGGGCCGTGGCGGCGTTGTCGAAGAGCGTCTGGAGGGCGGTGAGCGCGAAGGCGACGGCGATGAGCAGCCCGATCGTCGCCGCGCCGCAGGCCACGGCGGCGGCGAAGGCTGCCATGAGCAGCCCGCGGACGACGTCCACCGCCCACATCGCCCGGCGCTGGTCCACCCGGTCCGCGACGGCGCCGCCGACCAGGCCGAACAGCAGCCACGGCAGGAATCCGGCGGCGGTGACCAGCGAGACGAGCACCGGTGAGTCGGTCAAGGCGACGGCGAGCAGGGGCAGGGCGGCGGAGCGCAGCGCGTCCCCGACGCGGGAGATCACGGCCGCGGACCACAGTCGTTTGAAGTCCCCCGCGACACCCGGACGGGCCACCTTCTCGTCAACCTTCGCGTCAACCGCCGTCACCGTTCCCCCGTTTCGCCTGTCAGTTCCGACCTTTGACGAAACCGTAGCGGCGACCACTGACAACGGCCCGGCCGCGCGCCCTCAAGGGGTGCGCGGCCGGGCCGTGTTGGTCAGGCTTGGTGCTTTCTGTCCGCCGCCGTCGTCCGGTCCGGCTCGCTCAGATCTCGCCGCGGAGCTTGGCGAGCGCCTCGGCGAGGATCGCCTCGCCGTCCGCGTCGCTGCGCCGCTCCCGCACGTACGCGAGGTGCGTCTTGTACGGCTCGGTGCGCGGCGGGTCCGGCGGGTTGTCCCGGTCCTTGCCTGCGGGGAAGCCACAGCGCGGGCAGTCCCAAGTGTCGGGAATCTGCGCGTCGCTGGCGAAGCTCGGCTGCGTCTCGTGCCCGTTCGAGCACCAGAAGGAGATGCGGAGGCGGGGCGCGGACTCGCCTCGCTCGGCCTCCCCCATCGGCCCCGCTCCGACCCGACTCCCTCGGATCGCGTTGCCACTTGCCACGGTCGTAACTCCCTGCGTGATGGTGCCGCGAAGCGTCAATGAGCAGCTCCGCTGCGGGCGCCCCAGTCTACGTAAGGCCCAACGCGCGTCCAGTGGCCGGAGTTACCGCCCGTCCGCGAGACGCAAGGCCCATGATAGGCCGCGCATACGACGGTACGTCAGCTATCGAGCTTCATCAGCAGGCCGAGCACGATGATGCAGATGAACCACAGCACGCCGACGGCGATGGTGATCCGGTCGAGGTTGCGCTCGGCGACCGAGGAACCCCCGACGGAGGACTGCATGCCGCCGCCGAACATGTCGGAGAGGCCGCCGCCCTTCCCCTTGTGCATGAGCACCAACATCATCAGCAGCAGGCTGAAGACGATGAGGGCGATCGAGAACCCCAAGACCACGGCTGGACCAACTCTCTCGGACTGAACACTTCGGACTGGACAACTGCTGGGCAGTTCGGACGGGAAAACTGAGAACGCCGAGGGCGTTCACACGCTGCGGAGCACCGGGGACGGCGCAGGGCCGGGGCGGCGCGTATGCGCCGGTCCCGGCCCCGACAGGGTACGACGGGTGGGCCCCATCGTCATAGCAGCCGTAGCCGCCGCCCGCGGCTACTGGTCGCGGAACCTGACGATCTTGACGAACTCGTCCGCGTCCAGCGCCGCGCCGCCCACCAGGGCGCCGTCCACGTCCGGCTGCGCCATGATCGCCGCGACGTTGCCGGACTTCACGGAGCCGCCGTACTGGATGCGGACCTTGTCGGCCAGCTCCTGGCTGTAGAGCTCGGCGAGCCGCGCACGGATGGCGCCGCAGACCTCCTGCGCGTCCTCGGGGGTGGCGACCTCGCCGGTGCCGATCGCCCAGACCGGCTCGTACGCGATCACGATGGACTCGGCCTGCTCGGCCGGGACGCCCGCGAGGGCGCCGTCGAGCTGCGCGAGGGTGTGGGAGACCTGGTTGCCGGCCTTGCGGACGTCCAGGCCCTCGCCGACGCAGAGGATCGGGGTGAGGCCGTGCGCGTAGGCGGCCTTGACCTTGGCGTTGCAGACCTCTTCGTCCTCGCCGTGGTACTGGCGGCGCTCGGAGTGCCCGATCGCGACGTAGGTGCACTTGAGCTTCGCGAGCATCGCGCCGGAGATCTCGCCGGTGTACGCGCCGGAGGCGTGCGCCGACAGGTCCTGGGCGCCGTACTTGATCTTGAGCTTGTCGCCGTCGACCAGCGTCTGAACCGACCGGAGGTCGGTGAACGGCGCGAGGACGGCGACCTCGACGGTCTCGTAGTCCTTGTCGGCCAGGGCGAAGGCGAGCTTCTGGACGTGCGCGATTGCCTCAAGGTGGTTGAGGTTCATCTTCCAGTTGCCCGCCATCAGCGGGGTGCGGTCACTCACGGTGGTTCAGTCCTCCAGTGCGGCGAGGCCGGGGAGCGTCTTGCCTTCGAGGTATTCGAGGCTGGCGCCGCCGCCGGTCGAGATGTGATCGAATCCCCGGCCAGGGTTCTCGTCGAAGCCGAGCTGGCGCACGGCCGCGGCCGAGTCGCCGCCGCCGACGACGGTGAACGCCGGGCTGTCCAGCAGCGCCTGTGCGACGGCCTTGGTGCCCTCGGCGTAGTCGGGGTGCTCGAAGACGCCCATCGGCCCGTTCCAGAAGACGGTGGCCGCGTCGGCGAGCTTCGAGGCGTACAGCTTGCGGGTCTCGGGGCCGATGTCCAGCCCCTCCTGGTCGGCCGGGATGGCGTCCGCGGCGACGGTCTCCGGGTGGGCCGGGGCCTTGGTCTTGAGGTCCGGGAACTCCGCGGCGACCAGGACGTCGACGGGGAGCACGAACTCCACGCCGCGCTCCTCGGCGCGCCGGAGGTAGCCCTGGACCGCCGGGATCTGGTCCTCCTGGAGCAGCGAGATGCCGACCTCGTAGCCCTTGGCCTTGAGGAAGGTGTACGCCATGCCGCCGCCGATCAGGATGCGGTCGGCCTTCTCCAGCAGGTGGTCGATGACGCCGAGCTTGTCGGAGACCTTCGCGCCGCCCAGGACGACGGCGTAGGGCCGCCGCACCTGGTCGGTGAGCTTCTTCAGGACGCCGACCTCGGTGGCGATGAGGTAGCCGGCGGCGTGCGGCAGCCGGGCCGGGAGGTCGAAGACGGAGGCGTGCTTGCGGTGCACCGCGCCGAAGCCGTCGCCCACGTACAGGTCCGCGAGGCCCGCGAGGGCGTCGGCGAACGCGCCGCGCTCGGCGTCGTCCTTGCTCGTCTCGCCCGCGTTGAAACGGAGGTTCTCCAGCAGCGTGACCTCGCCGTTCGCCAGTGCGGCTACGGTGGCCTTCGCGCTGTCGCCCACCGTGTCGGTGGCGAACGAGACGTTCTTGCCGAGCAGTTCGCCCAGTCGCGTCGCGGCGGGCGCGAGGGAGAACTTCGGGTCCGGGGCGCCCTTCGGGCGGCCCAGGTGCGAGGCGACGATCACCTTGGCACCCGCCTCCGCGAGCGCCTTGACCGTCGGGACGACGGCGCGGATGCGCCCGTCGTCGGTGATGGTGGTGCCGTCGAGCGGCACGTTGAGGTCGGCCCGGACGAAGACCCGCTTGCCCTCGACCCCGTCCTGGATGAGTTCGTCGATCGTCTTCATGGTGACTCCGTTGTAGTCAGTCATGAGACGGGGCCCGTGCGGCGCCGCAGCGCGTCGCACGAGCCCCGTCCTTCACATCTCGGTGCCTGCGAGAGAGGCAGCGATCAGAGCCGGCCGCCGACGAAGGTGGTCAGGTCCACCAGACGGTTCGAGTAGCCCCACTCGTTGTCGTACCAGCCGATGACCTTGACGCTCTTGCCCTGGACCATGGTCAGGGAGGAGTCGAAGGTGCAGGAGGCCGGCCAGTTGACGATGTCCGAGGAGACGATCGGGTCCTCGGTGTACTCCAGGATGCCCTTGAGCTGGCCCTCGGCGGCCTTCTGGAAGGCGGCGTTGACCTCGTCCCGGGAGGCCTCCCGCTCCAGCTCGATGACCAGGTCGGTGACCGAGCCGGTGGGCACGGGCACGCGCATGGCGATGCCGTCCAGCTTGCCGGCGAGCTCCGGGATCACCAGGGCGGTGGCCTTGGCGGCGCCCGTGGTGGTCGGGATGATGTTCTCGGCGGCGGCGCGGGCGCGGCGCAGGTCCTTGTGCGGGAAGTCCAGGATGCGCTGGTCGTTCGTGTACGCGTGCACCGTGGTCATCATGCCCTTGGCGATGCCGAAGTTCTCCAGGAGAACCTTGGCCATCGGCGCCACGCAGTTGGTGGTGCAGGAGGCGTTGGAGATGACGTGGTGGTTGGCCGCGTCGTACTTGTCCTGGTTCACGCCCATCACGATCGTGATGTCCTCGTCCTTGGCGGGCGCGGAGATCAGGACCTTCTTGGCACCGGCGGCGAGGTGCTTGGAGGCGTCGGCCTTCTTGGTGAAGATGCCGGTGGACTCGATGACGATGTCGGCGCCCAGCTCGCCCCAGGGGAGCTGCGCCGGGTCACGCTCGGCCATCGTCTTGAAGGTCTGGTTGCCGACCGTGATGGTGTCGTCGGTGTGGCTGACCTCGTGCTTCAGGCGACCCAGGATGGTGTCGTACTTCAGCAGGTGAACCAGGGTGGCGTTGTCGGTCAGGTCGTTGACACCGACGATCTCGATGTCCGCGCCCTGCTCCAGCAGCGCGCGGAAGTAGTTACGACCGATACGGCCAAAGCCGTTGATGCCTACGCGGATCGTCACGAACCGATCTCCTCGTTGGTTTGCCGGTCTGGACGCCGGCGAGCTGTATGGGATGTCCCCGACCGACTCCGACCCTACCTCTAACAAGGGACGTACGTGACATTGGCAGCGCTGGCCCGCACCCCCCATTATCACGGGGTGCGGGCCGGCGCTCCCGGTCACGCTCGGTCAGCCGCGTACGGCCCGCAGCGCGCCGCCGAGGAGCTTCGCCCGCTCGGCCGCTCCCGGGACGTGCTCCAGGCCGAAGCCCAGCAGGACGGTGTCGCGGGTGGTGATGGCGGCCGAGGAGTGGAAGAGCTCCTTGGAGCGGGTCCAGTCGCCGGCGTTCGCATGGCTGCCGGGCGGCGGCCCGGGCACGGTCCAGGGGGCGAGGGCGGTCTCGAACCCCTCGGTGGGCTGTGCGGTGCCGCCGATGACGAGCTTGGTGCTGTCGACGAAGACGCCGCGCCCTCCGGTGTTGGGGTCGGTGATGTACGAGATCGCCAGCTCGACCTTCTTGCCCGCGTAGGCGCTCAGGTCGAAGGAGGCCGGCTGCCAGCCCGCGGAGGCGCCGGTGAAGCGGTTCCACGCCCCCGTCGTGCCGCGGGGCTGGCAGCTCCCGTCGCCGAGGGTCAGGTAGTGGGTGAGCCAGGGGTGCATGTTGATGTAGTAGCCCTGCCCGCATTCGGCGGGGACGTCGGCGGTGGTCCCGCCGCCCGCGTCGGGCAGCGTGGTCCAGTCGTCCTGGCCCACCGTGTGCGCCTCGACGACCGCGTTGTCGTAGCCGTTCTCGGTGTCGTAGGCGAGCTGGACGGTGAGGCTCGGCTTGTCGGCGGCGCTCGCGCCGGTCAGGTCGACGGTGCGGGCCAGCCGCATCCAGGCGCTGTCCTGGTGCTGGGCGGCGGCCATCCAGTCGCCCTCGTACGGCTGGGAGGGCGGGCGCGGGCCCTGGTAGTCCCCGGCGGCGGCACTCGTGAACTGCGGGAACTGCGCCGGGGGCAGGTTGTCCGAGGTCAGCGCGTACGAACCGGCCGCATCCAGCGGGTTGCCGGCGGCGTCCGCGAGGCTCGCGGAAAGGCCCTTGAGGGGGCCCGCCCCGGTGAACTTCGTGGGCGCCTTGAGGGACGTACGGCCGTACGCGCCCAGGTAGTACTGGCTGAAGTCGTCGGTGTCGGCCGGGCCGACGCGCGAGCTGCCGCCGGCCAGCTCTCCGCTGGTGACGAGCTTGCCGCCCTCGTTGAGGTAGTCGCGCACGGCGAGCAGGGTCGGGCCGCCGGGGCGGTTCGCGCCGGTGTACCAGAGCACGGTCTCGAAGTGGCCGAGCACCCCGAGGGCGTGCGGCGCGCCCTGTTTCGCGACGTCCCAGACGGCGGCCTCGCGGCCGTTGTCGGCGAGGGCCTTGGTGTAGGCGGCGAGGTGCCGGGCGGGGGCGGTGCCGCCCTCGTCGGCGAGGACGAGGGTGTCGGCGCGGGGCCGCTCGGCGACGGTGTAGGTGAAGGGCTTGCTGGACGTGCTCGCCCCGTCGCGGGTGCGGCCGGTGAACCACACCTGCACCTTGGAGCCGACGCCGGCGTCCTCCACCTGGGCGCGGTACTGGTCGAAGCGGATGTTGTCGTCCCCGCCGTACCGTTCGCCGCCGGTCCACGGCGTGAGCGGTTCGGTGTGCGTACGTCCGCCGTCCACGCGGTAGTTGAGCCGCTTGTCGCGCAGGCTCCTGCGGGCGGTGACGGCGACTTCCTGGCCCTCGCCGCGCGCGTAGGAGGTGGCGAAGGTGTCGGGGGTGAAGTCGGGCGCGGGGATTCCCACCGAGGAGGCCGGCCGGTCGGGGTGGAGGGAGCTCTCGGCGACGGAGAGGGCGAAGGGGATGTTCTTGGCGAACTCCCGCTGGATCAGCTTCTCGTCGTCCGGGAAGTTGAAGACGGACTGGCAGTCGGCCGGGTTCCAGGGGTCGTCCGGGTCGACGGCGGAGGCCGTCTGGCAGGTCGACATCTCCGGGGTGAACATCATGACCCCGTTGACGTTGGCCGCGTGCCCGTCGGCCTCGCCGTTGGTGGTGTAGAGCTCGGAGGAGACCTGCGGCCGGTAGCCGGGGATCGCGGAGTTCTCCGGGGTGCCGGCCAGCGAGCGGTAGATCACGTCGTCGGGGGTCGGGGTGGCGACCTGCCAGCCGACGCCGTAGAGGATCAGTTCGGCCGCGGAGTGGTAGTTGATGGCGTACTTGAAGCCGATGCGCTTCTCGAACGCGTCGAGGGCCTTCGTCTCCGGCTCGGAGGAGGGGCCCGTGCCGCGGTAGGTCTCGCTCGCCGGGCGGGGCGACGAGCCCTCGTTGTCGTAGCCCCATTTGTAGGAGAAGTTGCGGTTGAGGTCGACGCCGTCGCCGGCGGTGATCTTGCCGTCGCCGTTGTTGTCGCGCAGGTTCTTGCGCCAGAGCCGGTTGGCGGGGTCCTTGAAGGTGTAGTCGTAGCCGTCCGGGTTGGCGGAGAGCACGAACCACAGCTCGGACCGGTCCACGAGCTTGGTGATCTGCTCGGTCCTGCCGTAGTTGTCGAGGTAGTAGTGGAGCAGCCGGCGGGTCATCTCGGGCGTGATCCACTCGCGGGCGTGCTGGTTGGAGGCGTACAGCGTCGCGGGTTTCTCGCCGTCCGGGATCTTCTTCGCGCCCTTGCTGAGCTTGAGGGCGAGGATGTCCTGGCCGGTCAGCGACTTGCCGATGCTGACGACCTTGGTGATGTCCGGGTGCGCCTGACCGAGCCGGAGGATCTCCTCCTGGAGGCCGTTCTTGCCGCTGTACGGGCGGAAGACGCCGTCCCCGGCGGCCTTCAGCCGCTCCGTCGTCCGCTTCGAGATCTTCTTCTCGGTGAGGTGGACGCCCTGGCCGCGCAGGGTCGCGGCCTGGTCGCCGGTGAGGTACAGCTCGACCGGGGCGGTGCCCTTGTCCGGTATCCGGCGGCCGATCTCGTGCCCGTCCACGCCGGCCCTCAGCAGCAGCGGCATCTGCGCGTGGCTCACGTCGGCGGTCCATACGGACAGCCCGTCCCCGCCCGGCAGCGTCTGCTCCTGTGCCTGGTCCTGTGCCCGGTCCTGTGCCTGTGCGAAGGGCGCCGCGGCCAGGCCGCCGACTAACAGCGATGTCACCGCGAGAATCGCTCTCGCCTTGCGTCTCATGTGCCCCCCATGCCGTTGTCTGTCGCGTCTGTGCGCAGACGACAGATTTGCCACTCTTCATGATCATGTCAATGACTCGTCCGGCGGCGGACACGGCGCCGCCCCCGGCATCCATCCTTTTCGGACGCCGGGGGCGGCTCGCGGTCGGTTCGGGCCGGTCAGCCCAGAAACAGGTATTACGGGCCGGTCAGCCGTCACGGGCCAACCCGGTCAGCCGGCCCGGTCAGCCGACCAGGCCCTCGGCCATGTCGTCGGCCAGCTCCTCGGTGAGGTTCGACTCCGTGCCCGGGATTCCCAGGTCCTGCGCGCGCTTGTCGGCCATCGCCAGCAGCCGGCGGATACGGCCCGCCACCGCGTCCTTGGTCAGCGCCGGGTCGGCGAGCGCGCCCAGCTCCTCCAGCGACGCCTGCTTGTGCTCCATGCGCAGCCGGCCGGCCGCGGCGAGGTGCTCGGGCACCTCCTCGCCGAGGATCTCCAGGGCCCGCTGCACCCGCGCCCCCGCGGCCACGGCGGCCCGCGCCGAGCGGCGCAGATTGGCGTCGTCGAAGTTGGCGAGCCGGTTGGCGGTGGCCCGCACCTCGCGCCGCATCCGGCGCTCCTCCCAGGCCAGCACCGACTCGTGCGCCCCGAGCCGGGTCAGCAGCGCGCCGATGGCGTCCCCGTCCCGTACGACCACGCGGTCCACGCCGCGTACCTCGCGGGCCTTGGCGGCGATCTGGAGCCGGCGGGCGGCGCCGACGAGCGCGAGCGCGGCCTCCGGGCCCGGGCAGGTCACCTCCAGGGACGAGGAGCGGCCGGGCTCGGTGAGCGAGCCGTGGGCGAGGAACGCGCCGCGCCAGGCGGCCTCCGCGTCGCAGGTGGCGCCCGAGACGACCTGCGGGGGCAGTCCGCGGATCGGCCGGCCGCGGCCGTCGACCAGGCCCGTCTGCCGCGCGAGCTGGTCACCGCCCGCCACTACCCGCACCACGTATCTGCTGCCCCGGCGCAGCCCGCCGGGGGCCATCACCACCAGGTCGGACGCGTGTCCGAAGATCTCCAGGATGTCCTTGCGCAGCCGCCGCGCCGCGATCCCGGTGTCCAGCTCCGCCTCGATCACGATGCGGCCGCTCACCAGGTGCAGTCCGCCCGCGAACCGCAGGATCGCCGAGACCTCCGCTTTCCGGCAGCAGGTCCGGGTGACGGGAAGCCGGGAGATTTCGTCCTTCACCGCTGCCGTCATCGCCATGGGCCGATCCTTCCATGCATCCGAAAAATACGGTCGTACGCGGCGGCCAACAGCTCCGGGTCGTGCCTCGGGGAGCCGTCGAGCGCGGCGACCGGCGCCAGCTCGACCGTGCCGCCGAGCCGCTGCGCGGCCTCGGTGAGGCTGTCCCGGTCGGGCACGGCGGCCTCGTCGGCCAACACCACGTCCAGGGCGAGTTTAGGGGCGTGTCGGGCCAAAACCTCCAAATGACGCTGCGGGGAGAAGCCATCTGTTTCGCCGGGCTGCGGTGCCAGATTCAACGAGAGGACCCGGCGCGCCTTGGTCTCCTGGAGCGCTTCGAGCAGTTCCGGTACGAGCAGGTGCGGGATGACGGAGGAGAACCAGGAGCCGGGGCCGAGCACCACCCAGTCGGCGTCGAGAACCGCCGCGACCGCCTCCGGCACCGCCGGCGGGTCCTCCGGGACGACGTGCACCGACTGCACCTCGCCGGGGGTGAGCGCCACGGTGGCCTGCCCGCGGACGGTGGACAGCTCGTCCGGGCGGTCCGCGTCATGGCCCCGTACGAGCGCCTGGAGCTCCAGCGGCACCGCCGACATCGGCAGCACCCGGCCGTGCGCCCCGAGCAGCTTGCCGACCAGGTCCAGGGCGCTCACGTGGTCGCCGAGCTGTTCCCACAGGGCGACGATCAGCAGATTGCCGACGGCGTGCTCGTGCAGCTCGCCCTCGCTGGTGAAGCGGTGCTGGATCACGCGCGCCCAGGTCTGCCCCCAGTCGTCGTCGCCGCAGAGCGCGGCCAGCGCCTTGCGGAGGTCGCCGGGGGGCAGTACGCCGAGTTCGTCGCGCAGCCGCCCGCTGGAGCCGCCGTCGTCGGCGACGGTGACGACGGCGGTCAGGTCGCCGGTGATCCGGCGCAGCGCGGTGAGCGAGGCGGACAGCCCGTGGCCGCCGCCGAGGGCGACGACCTTGGGCTGGGCGCCGCGCGTACCCCGGCGCGCACGGCTGACCGGGACGAACTTGCGTACGCGGCCCGTGCGCGGCATGCGGACGGTCATTCGCGCCCCATGTCGCGGTGGACGACCACGGTCTCGACGCCCTCGGAGGCGAGGCGCTGGGCCAGCCGCTCGGACATGGCGACGCTGCGGTGCTTTCCGCCCGTGCAGCCCACCGCGATGGTCACGTAGCGCTTGCCCTCGCGGCGGTAGCCGGCGGCGATGAGCTGGAGCAGTTCGGCGTAGCGGTCGAGGAACTCCTTGGCGCCGGGCTGGTTGAAGACATAGCTCGACACCTCCTCGTTGAGGCCGGTGAAGGGCCGCAGCTCCGGGACCCAGTGCGGGTTCGGCAGGAAGCGGCAGTCCACGACGAGGTCGGCGTCGACCGGGAGCCCGTACTTGTAGCCGAACGACATGACGGTGGCCCGCAGCTCCGGCTCCTCCTCGCCCGCGAACTGGGCGTCCATCTTGGCGCGCAGCTCGTGGACGTTGAGGCTGGAGGTGTCGATGACCAGGTCGGCGTCGCCGCGCAGCTCGCGCAGCAGGTCGCGCTCGGCCGCGATGCCGTCGACGATGCGGCCGGGCCCCTGGAGGGGGTGCGGCCGGCGGACCGATTCGAAGCGGCGGACCAGCGCCTCGTCGGACGCCTCCAGGAAGATCACCCGCCGCTTGACGTGCTTGGCCGCCAGGGCGGCGAGCGATTCGCGGAGGTTGTCGAAGAAGCCCCGGCCGCGTACGTCCACGACCACGGCGATACGGGCCACGTTGCCCTGCGAGCGGGCGCCGAGGTCCACCATGGTGGGGATCAGGGCGGGCGGCAGGTTGTCGACGACGAACCAGCCGAGGTCCTCCAGGCACTTCGCGGCGGTGCTGCGGCCCGCCCCCGACATGCCGGAGATGATCACCAGCTCGGGGATGGCCGCCGTCTCGCCGCCCGGCTCCGCCGTCGTCGCCGTACTCACCTGTGCTCCGTCTCCGTGGTTCTCATTCATCCCTCGTGCCCCCGTTCCGACGAGGACGCGGCGGGTGCGGCCGCCTCCTCATCCTCAATGATCTCTCCTGTCGCGGTATTCACCGCAGGGGCGGCCGGAGCCGCCTTGGCGAGGGCCGCGGCGACCATCTCGGCGGTCTTGCGGCCGATACCGGGCACCTCGCAGATCTGCTCGACCGTCGCGGCGCGCAGCCGCTTGACGGAACCGAAGTGCTTGATCAGCGCCTGCTTGCGGGTGTCGCCGAGACCGGCCACCGCGTCCAGCGGCCCGGCCTTGATGGCCTTGGCGCGCTTGCTGCGCTGATAGGTGATGGCGAAACGGTGCGCCTCGTCCCGGACGCGCTGGAGGAGGTAGAGCCCCTCGCTGGTGCGCGGCAGGACGACCGGGTCGTCCTCGTCCGGCAGCCAGACCTCCTCCAGCCGCTTCGCGAGCCCGCAGACGGCGACATCGTCGATGCCCAGCTCATCCAGGGCCCGCTTGGCGGCGGCCACCTGCGGCTGCCCGCCGTCGACCACGACGAGCTGCGGCGGGTACGCGAACCGCTTGGGGCGCCCGTCGTCGTCGAGTGGCCCGGAGTCCAGCGGGTCGGACTCCAGCGGGCGGGAGGGGGCGGCGGCGGGGTCGGCGGGGCCGGCGGGGTCGGCAAGTTCGGCCGCCGGGTCCGCCGGGCCGGACGGAGCGGCCGCGCTCGTCGCGCTCCCCGGGCCGGCCGAGCCGTTCGCGTCCGTGAGGGCGGCGGAATCGGTGAGGGCGGCGGCGTCCACGGCCGCTGTCGCGTCCGGCCCGTCCGCCCACTCCCCCGTCTTCTGCTTCTCCTGGAGATAGCGGCGGAAGCGGCGCCCGATGACCTCGTGCATGGACCGGACGTCGTCCTGGCCCTCGAACGTCTTGATCTGGAACCGGCGGTACTCGCTCTTGCGGGCCAGCCCGTCCTCGAAGACGACCATGGAGGCCACCACGTCGTCGCCCTGGAGGTGCGAGATGTCGAAGCACTCGATGCGCAGCGGCGCGGAGTCCAGGCCGATCGCCTCGGCGATCTCCTCCAGGGCGCGCGAGCGGGTCGTCAGGTCGGAGGCGCGCTTGGTCTTGTGCAGGACGAGCGCCTGCTGGGCGTTCCGCTGCACCGTGGCCATCAGGTCCTTCTTGTCGCCGCGCTGCGGGATGCGCAGGCTGACGCCGGAGCCCCGGCGCTCGGCGAGCCACTGCGCGAGGGGTTCGACCGGGTCCGGGAGGGCCGGTACGAGGACCTCCTTGGGGACCGCGTCCCCCTGCTCCTCGCCGTACAACTGCTGGAGGGCGTGCTCCACGAGGCCCGCGGTGTCGACGGCCTCGACCTTGTCGGTGACCCAGCCGCGCTGCCCGCGGACCCGGCCGCCGCGCACGTGGAAGATCTGCACGGCGGCTTCCAGCTCGTCCTCGGCGACGGCGATCAGGTCGGCGTCGGTGGCGTCGGCGAGGACGACGGCGTTCTTCTCCATGGCGCGCTTGAGCGCCTCTATGTCGTCGCGGAGCCGGGCCGCCTTCTCGTACTCCATCTCCTCGGCGGCCTCGCGCATCCCCGCTTCGAGGCGGCGGATGTACGCGCCGGTGCGCCCGGCCATGAAGTCGCAGAACTCCTCGGCCAGTTCACGGTGTTCCTCGGGGGTGACCCGGCCGACGCACGGCGCGGAGCACTTGCCGATGTAGCCGAGCAGGCAGGGCCGGCCGATCTGCGCCGAGCGCTTGAACACCCCGGCGGAGCAGGTCCGTACCGGAAAGACCCGGAGCATCAGGTCGACCGTCTCGCGGATCGCCCACGCGTGCCCGTACGGCCCGAAGTAGCGCACGCCCTTCTTCTTGGGGCCGCGCATCACCTGGACCCGGGGGAACTCCTCGTTGAGGGTGACGGCGAGGGACGGGTAGCTCTTGTCGTCGCGGTACTTGACGTTGAACCGCGGGTCGAACTCCTTGATCCACGAATACTCCAACTGGAGCGCCTCGACCTCGGTGGACACGACGGTCCACTCGACGGAGGCGGCCGTGGTCACCATGGTCCGGGTACGCGGGTGCAGCCCGGCGAGATCCTGGAAGTACGAGGAGAGCCGCTGACGGAGGCTCTTCGCCTTCCCTACGTAGATCACCCGGCCGTGCTCGTCACGGAATTTGTAGACCCCGGGCGAGTCGGGGATCTGTCCCGGCTTGGGTCGGTAGCTGCTGGGGTCGGCCATGCCAGACACCCTACTTGCGGCCAGTGACACTTCCGTCGCCCAGCAGTACCGACTTCGGGCCCGGGCCCGCTCCCACCGGCTCCACGCCTTGCCCGCGACGTATTCGCCGACGGTACGGGCCGCCCTGCGCGGGCGCTCGCCCGGGACTGCGAAGCAAGGAGGCTTCGTCGCGCTCGTACGAACCGGGGCGAGAGCCGCCCCGCCCATCCGCCCCGCCCATCCGTACCGGCCCGGCCGAGCGTCCCCGCCGGGGCCAGGCCGTCCCCGAGGCCACGGGCCGCCCTAGGGGTACGCCCGGGGCCCCGGGCATCGCCCGCATCGGGCCGCCCCCGCCGGGCACAGGCCCGTCCGTGGCTCGCTCGCGGGTCGTCCGTACCGGCCCCGGCCGGGGTCGCCCAGCCGGGGCGGTGGGGCCGTCGTCAGGCGCGTCGTCGGCGCTTGGCGGCTACTACGGAGAGGCCGAGGGCGACCACGGCGGCTCCGCCCGTGGCGAGGGAGGTGGCGGTCAGGAGGCCGTCGTTGCCGTGGCCGGTCGTCGCGGCCTGGGCGACGGACGGGGCGCCGGCGGCCGCCGCGGAGTCGGCCTTGGCGTCGTAGCCGCCGGCCAGGCCCTTCTTGGCGTACTCGGAGCCGGGCAGCTTGTCGCCGTACGCCTTGTGCACCCGCGCCTGGTAGGCCGCGACGCTGATCCCCCGCGCGCCCACGGCGCGCTCGGCGTCGGCGTCCAGGGGCAGTACCCGGTCGCCGCGCTGCACGTACCAGGCGTCGATCTGCGGCTCTCGGAAGACGGTCCCGCCGCTCGCCTTCTCGGCGCCGGCCGCGACGTAGCGCGTCTCGTCGTCGCCGGTGGCGATGTTGACCACCTTGTACGAGCCGCCTTGCCGGACGGCCCACACCGACGCCTTGCGCCCGTCGGCGGAGACGGCCTTGGTGGCAAGGAAGTCGAGCTTGGCCACGGGGGCCTTCGCCTTGCCCGCCACGAACTCCGGGGCGAGCGTGTAGACGGGCACGGTCGCGCCCTCGACCCTGGCGGCCGGGGCGCCCCCGGCCGCCTTGGCCTTCGCGCCGCCGGCCGCGCTGTCGCGGGCGAAGAAGCGGGAGAGCGTGTCGAGCGTGGCGGGGGCGGTGGCCGCCCGGTGGGCCTCGGCGACCGCGGAGGCGGCCGGGGCGGCGGGCGGGGCAGGCGTCTCGGCGGCGTGGGCGGCCGGGGCGAAGCCCAGGAGCAGACCGGCGAGCGCGCCGCCGGCGGCGGCCGCGCGGACCGTGTTCTTCTTGACGTTCTTCTTGGCGCGGCCCGTGGCGCCGGTGTGCCGCGCCCCGCCCGTACCGTCCGGGGCGCCCGTACGGCCCGTGGCGCTGGTGTGGTTCGTCGCGGTCATGACCTCACGCTCCGATCCCGTAGAGCGAGTGGGTCCAGGAGAATTCTTGATTGCTGACATACCAGTCGTGCGAGGCCCAGTTGTAGCGGTTGTTGGAGGGCCACGGGTCGCCCCAGGAGACCTGGTTGTCGCGGGAGTTGTCGTAGCCGTACAGCACATGCATGTGCCCGCCGCCGGAGGACCATTCGATGCGGGTCTCGATCGGCCGGCCGGCGCTGATCTCATTCTGCACGGTCGGGTAGCGCAGCCATCCGGTCACATAATTGCCGGAGTTGATGCCCGCCCACCGCAGGGCGTTCTGCACATTGGCGAGGTTGGCCTGGTTGTTGGGGCAGGCGGTGTCCTGGCGGCGGTTGAAGGCCGCGTTGCAGAACTGGTTCTGGCTGTAGTTCCTGCCGAAGTACGCGGCGATGGTGTCGCCGGAGGCCGCCCAGCACCAGTTGCTCTTCTGCTGGGCCTGCATGGTGATGTTGAGCTTCTTGGCGCCGGGCACGGCCTGGAGGCCGGCGCGCCGACCGCTCGTGGCCTGGACCGACGCGGCGCTCGTTCCGGCGCTCTGTGCTGCGCTCTGGGTGAAGCTCGATGCGGCATCGGACGCGGCGCTCGACGCGGCGCTGCCGGTCGGCGCGGCCGTGGCGCTCGCGGCGGTCGCCGTCGTCACGGCGGTACCGGCCAGCAGCGCCGAGGCTATGAAGCCGGCTATCGGCAGCCGTCTGCCGCGTGCGCGGCTCTTCTGCGAGGGTGCGGGTGCACGGGTCATTGCGTTCCTCCCGAGCTGGGGGGGTTGGTGTGGAGGAGCGCGTCCGGACGCTGGTGAGGAGCATCCGCGTGTTGTCGGGGGCCGGTCAACAGGATTCAATGCGGGTGATGCGGAGGTGTGAACGGCGGGAACCGGATGTGAACGGACCACATCTGTCAGCCAGGAACACAACGGTCTCAGCCGATGAGACCTGCCACACTGGTTGTGAAAATTCACAGAGGGGCGGAAACCGTGCACATCACCTCACGGACGAAGCCGACCGAGGCCGACCTCGCGCAGACGCTGCGCACCGGGCCCTTCGACCTCGCCCTCCGCACCGCACTGGCCGCCCGCGGCCTCGCCCTGCACCGGGTGCAGCACCGGCTCGCGCAGCGCGGCATCAAGGTCGGGGTGACGAGCCTCAGTTACTGGCAGCAGGGCGCCCGACGCCCGACGCGCCCGGAGTCGCTGCGCGCCGTACGGGCCCTGGAAGAGATCCTGGAGCTCCCCGCGCGGGCTCTGACCCGGCTGCTGGAGCCGGCCGTACGCGCCGTCGACCACGAGCGGCCCCCGGGCCGTACGTACCGCTCGCTGATGGACGAGCCGCGCCCCCTGGAGCGGCTTCTCAGCGAACTCGAAGCCCCCTCGGACGGCGGCCTGCACACCCTCTGCCACATGGAACGGGTCCGCATAGGGGGCGGGCGCGAGCTGCTGGGCCGGGACTCGCACCACGTGGTGCGCGCGCACCGGGACGGCGTGGACCGCTATGTGGCCATTCATCACGGCGACCCCGGCTGCGACCCCGGCAAGGTGGCGGTGCGGGCGGCGGAGAACTGCCGGCTGGGGCGCGTGCGGTGGCACGCGGAGACCGGCGTGGTCGTCTGCGAGCTGCTTTTCGACACCCGGCTGCGGACCGGTGACACCTATGTCTTCGCCTATGGCTTCGAGGATGGTACGGGCGGCCCGAGCACCGAGTACGTGCGCGGGTTCGGCTTCGGGGGCGCCCAGTACGTTCTCCAGGTGCGGTTCGACGCGGCGGCCCTGCCGGTGCGCTGCCGCCGCTTCGCCCAGGCCACGGCGGGCGCGCCGCGCGGCAGGCTGCAGGACCTGACGCTCGCCGGGCGCCACCGCGGGGTGCATCTGGTCGAGCAGAGCGTACGGCCGGGGATTCTGGGCATCGGCTGGGACTGGAACTGAGGGCGGTACGGGCGGCACCTATAGGGTGCGTCGGCGCCGCCCCACGCGTCCGTACGTCCCCGGGTGGGGCGAAAAAATTCGTACGGCCCCGGGTAGGGCAAAAACTCTTAGGCCCCCCGGGTGAGCCAAAAACTCGTACGCCCCCGGGTGGGCCAAAAAGGGGCGGCCGAGGCGGTCAGAAGCGCTTGACGAGGCTGACCGCGCGGTCGCCGACGGTGAAGCCGAGGCTCTGGTACAGGCCGAGGGCGCCGGAGGGGTTCTCCGCGTCGACGTCGAGCACGGCCTTGTCCAGCCCCTCGGCCCGCAGCAAGCGCAGCACGTGGGCGAGCAGGGTGCGCGCCAGCCCCTCCCCCCGCGCCTCCCGCCGTACGCCGACGGCCGTGACGTAACCGAACGGGAAGCCGCGCAGCGGCCACTCGTCCTTGGCCACGTCGACGAGGCAGAAGCCGACGACGCGCTCGTCGTCGGGAGCACTGGGCGCATCGGGAGCACTGGGCGCATCGGGCGTGCGGGGCTCGTCCTCGGCGCCCGGGATGTCCGGGGTGGCAGAGGTGACGGCGAGTACGGACAGGTCCGCGCGAGACGCTTCGAGGCGGTCGGAGGCGGCCCATTCGGCGGCCGTCGCCGGCTGGGAGCCCCAGTGGTCCCGGAAGGCGTCGTTGTACGCGTCACGGGCCCGCTCCTGCCACATCGGCCCGTACGGCACCAGTCGCACCCCGGGCGCGGCGGGCGCCTCGGCGACGGGGTCGGCGAGGTCGCGTTCCAGCTCCAGCCACCACCGGGCACGGTCGTAGCCGCGCGCTTCGAGGAGCTTGATCGTGTCGGTGGCCGCCTCGTTCGCGCCGGTGGCGAGCCAGCCGGGCAGGGTGGCGTCGCAGGCCGCGAAGTGCTGTAGCCCGCGGGCCTCCTGCCAGGACAGCAGCGCGCTGCCGATGCCCTCGCCGCGGCGGTCCGGGGCCACCGTGCCGTCGAGCTCGACCCATACGATCGTCTCGGGGCTCTTCGGGGCCGCGGCCGACCCGTAGGCGACCGCGCGTCCGGCGGCGTCCACGGCGATCACGGTGTCGTGCTCGGGCGCGAAGTTCTCCCCCTTGAACTCCTCCTCCAGTTCGTCCCTCGTCACCAGCCAGCGCGGATGGTCGACCGCGCCGGCGGCCCGCTTCAGGTCGAGGATCGGGCCGATGTCGTCGGCGGTGGCGGGCCGCCAGGTGAGGCCGTCACCGGCCGTGGGCAGCGCGATGGACGACGGAGCGGTCACCCGGTCGCGCAGCGGACGGAGCTCGGGGTCATGCTGGGGCGTCCCGCTCATGGGGGTTCCTCTCTGCTGCGGCAGGGCGGCCGGCAGGCGGTGGCCACGTCCCGGGACCCGGGTGCGCTCTTGACCCGCCCTGTGCTGACAGGGCGTCAGCCCATGCGGAACGTTCGGTCCACGCCGCGTTCAGTCCACGCCGTATTCGGTCCGCACCGACTGCCGATCCGAGCGTAGCGAGTCACAACGATGACAAAAACTGATTATTGGGGTGCTGATGGGCGCGTACGGAACCGGCCTCGCCCCCGCCTCCCGGCCACGCCCTCCGCCACAAACCGATCCGTTCCGGTCCATGTCGAACCGACTCCGATCCGCTCAGGCGTCCGGCCCCGCCACGAGCTTCCCGCCCTCCGTCTTGACCGGTACGGCAGGCAGCGGCGCGTCCGCCGGGCCGCGCAGGACCTTCCCGGTCTCGGCGTCGAACTGGCTGCCGTGGCACGGGCAGTTGATCTTTCCGTCCTCGATCTTGTCGACGACGCAGCCGGCGTGCGTGCAGACCGCGCTGAACGCCTTGTACTGGCCCTTGGCCGGCTGCGCCACGACCACCCGCTTCTCGCGGTAGATCTTCGCGCCGCCCACCGGCACCGCGGACGCCGCGCCGAGGTCGACCGGCGCCGTGGGCGTGGCCGGCGCCTTCGCCCCGGTCTTGCCCGAGCACGCCGCTACCCCGAACCCGGCGGCCCCGGCCAGGGCGGCTCCCCGCAGCACGGTTCGGCGGGCGGGCGGCTGGCTGCTCATGAGTGCTCCACGGGGCGGCTGAGGCGGTTCGCTGGCTCCCCGACGATACCGTCACAGATCATTCCGCTTCGGTCGGCCCACCCCGAAGAAACCCGTCCGGCCAGGAAAAAGAGGCGATGGGCCGACCCGCTCGCGCCCTAGGTGTGATGGGATGCGCCGGGGCCCGCGGCAGCGGGGCGGGCGGTCCGGCCCGCCCCACCGCGCCACGCGCCCGCGGCGCCGGGAGAACCCGGCTCAGGGATCAGGAAAGGAACGCCCTCGTGATCGTCGTCGCCGGAGAAGCCCTCATCGACCTCGTGCCCGGCGGCAGCGCCCCGGCGAACGGCGCGCTGCCCGCGCTGCTCCCCCAACGCGGCGGCGGCCCGTACAACACCGCGGTGGCGCTCGGCCGGCTCGGCTCGCCGACCGCCTTCTGCTCACGGGTCTCGACGGACGCCTTCGGCGAAGCGCTGCTCACCGAGTTGCGGGCGGCGGGCGTGGACGTGGCGCCCGTACAGCGCGGCCCGGAGCCTACGACGCTCGCCGTGGCCAGCATCGGCGCCGACGGCTCCGCGGGCTACGGCTTCTATGTCGAGGGCACCGCGGACCGGCTGTTCGAGCTGCCCGCGGCGCTCCCGGAGGGGACCCGCGCCCTGTCGCTGGGCACCTGCTCCCTGGTCCTGGAGCCGGGTGCGAGCGCGTACGAGGCGCTGCTGCGGCGCGAGGCGGCGCGCGGCGTCTGCACCGCGCTCGACCCCAACATCCGGGCCGGGCTGATCCCGGACGCCGCCGCCTACCGCGCCCGCTTCCGCTCCTGGCTGCCGCACGTGACGCTGCTCAAGCTGTCGGTCGAGGACGCCGAATGGCTGGCGGACGGCACGGACCTCGACGCCGCGCTGGCCGACTGGCTGGCGGCCGGCCCGGCCGCCGCCGTCCTGACCAGGGGCGGCGACGGGCTGAGCGTACGGACCCGGGACGGCGCCGAGCACACGGTGCCCGGTGAGCGCGTCGACGTCGTGGACACGATCGGCGCGGGCGACACCGTGAACGCCGCACTCCTCCACCGGCTCGCCGAGCACAAGGCTCTCTCCCCCGCCGAGATCGCCTCCCTGGACGCCGGGCAGTGGCGCGACATCCTCGGGTTCGCCGCCCGGGCGGCGGCCATCACGTGCTCCCGCGCCGGAGCCCAGCCCCCATACGCCTCCGAACTCGCCTGAGACCGCCGCCCCGCGCTCCCGACCGGGAGCGCGGGGCGTCTTGGAGGGCGTACGTTCCCGTCTTGGCGTGCCCTGGGGCGTACGGGAGCGGCGGGCGCGGGTATGCGTACGGGAAGCAGCGCGCTGACGGGACGGCGCGCGCCCGGGTAAACGCGCCGTCCCTCCGGGGCAAGGGATACGGGACGGCGCGTACGGACGAGAAGGGACGGCGGCTGCCATGTCCGATGTCGTGTCCGACGGCGGGTCTGATGGCGTGCCCGGGGGCGGGCCTGATGGCCTGTCCGATCCGCGAGCGGTACCACCGGTAGTCCGGTCCCACCGTGAACTCGCCGCCCGCGGGCTGCCCCTGCCGCCCCGGCCGACGCCCGCGGCGGCGCTGCCGATCACCTCCAGCGGCGCGACGTACGAGATGGCGCAGCGGCTCGCGTGGCTGGACGACGACCAGTTCGCCGTCGGCCGCTGGGACGGCTCGATGAGCGTCTTCCGCTTCACCGAGTCGGCGGTCGCCGGACCGCGCATCAACGTCGCGGTCAACAGCCCCGCCTTCCAGGGCGTGCAGATGCTCGCCCCGCTGCCCGGCCGGGCGATCGCGAGCTCGAACGACGACCGCTCCATCGCCCTGTGGCACTCGCCGCGCGGCGACTGGAGCGACCTGTGCCCGGCCGGGACCTTCCCCTACGATCCGGCGCTCGGCGTCGCCACCAGCGGGCAGGGGGTCCGCGCCGGTTCGCCGGGCACCTTGGTGGTCGGGCACTCCAGCGGACATGTCTCCTTGTGGGACTACGACCCGGCGCGACGCCGGCTGAGGTTCGCGCGCAGCGTGGACGTACGGAATCCGCATCCCGTCAACCCCTGGGGACTGCACGACGTGCAGGCGACGGAGGTGCTGTCCGACGCCGGCGGCACCGCCTATGTGGTGACCGGCTCCGAGGACGGCTATGTCTGCGTCCTCCAGGTGCCGTCCGGCCGGATCATGTCGCAGACGGTCTTCAACCCCGCGGCCCAGCGCGGCATCAACAGCCTCTCCGTGCGCGGCGACGCACTGCTGGTGGCGAACTGCTCGGTGGGGCCCCAGGACCACAACCTCTGGTACTTCACGGTCTCCCAGCAGACCTGGCGGCCCGTCCTTCGGGCCAGAGCCAACCTCCTGGTCGACCCCCAGCGCCCCCAGGCCTTCAATTTCAGCACCACCTGGGGCGCGTACGCGGACGGCCCGTGCTGGTTCGCGTCGACGGAGGAGGGCGCCCTGTGGATGGGCACCGCCACCTCCGACGCGCTGAACGTCATCGGCTACCAAGAGGTGACGAGCCCCTTGGGCTCAGCCCTCGGCTATCGGGGCGGACCCGGACGGCTGGCCATGGTCGCGTACGACCTGTACGAGTTCACGACCGGCGCGGCCTGACGCACCGGCTCGGCCTGACCCGTACGAGCCTCACCGGCCGGCCGCGCAGTCCCGCGGCCCCGCTCGGTGCGGCCCCCGGCAACGTGCTCGGATCCGCGCCCGGCCGGGGCCCCGCACCCCACCGCCGTCAGACGCCCCGCGCCTTCGTGGCCTTCTTCGCAGCGGTCTTCTTGGCGGCGGCCTTCTTCGCGGTCGCCGTCTTGGCAGTCCCCGTCTTGGCAGACGCTGTCTTGGCATTCGCCGTCTTGGCGGTCGCCTTCTTCGCGGTGGCCGTCACCGATTTCCTCGCCACCGCCGTGCCGGAGGCCGCGGCCACCGTCTTCTTCTTCGCCGGGGCCTTCTTGGCCGCCTTCCGGGTCGCGGGCACCGCCGCGTCGCTCACCCGGTCGCCCAGCACATCGCGCAGGAACTTGCCGGTGTGGCTGGCCGGGACCGCCGCGACATCCTCGGGCGTGCCCTCGGCGATGACCAGTCCGCCGCCGCTGCCGCCCTCCGGGCCCATGTCGACGATCCAGTCCGCCGTCTTGATCACATCGAGGTTGTGCTCGATGACGATCACGGTGTTGCCCTTGTCGACCAGCCCGGACAGCACCTTGATCAGCTTGCTGATGTCCTCGAAGTGCAGACCGGTGGTGGGCTCGTCCAGGACGTAGACCGTACGGCCGGTCGAGCGCTTCTGGAGCTCGCTGGCGAGCTTGACGCGCTGCGCCTCGCCGCCCGACAGCGTCGGGGCGGGCTGCCCCAGCCGCACATAGCCGAGGCCGACCTCATGGAGCGTGCGCAGGTGGCGCGAGATCGTCGGCACCGACTCGAAGAAGTCGAGCGCCTCCTCGATGGGCATGTCCAGCACCTCGGCGATGGACTTGCCCTTGTAGTGCACCTCCAGGGTTTCCCGGTTGTAGCGCGCGCCGTGGCAGACCTCGCACGGCACATACACGTCCGGCAGGAAGTTCATCTCGATCTTGATGGTGCCGTCGCCGGAGCAGTTCTCGCAGCGGCCGCCCTTGACGTTGAAGGAGAAGCGCCCCGGCAGATAGCCGCGGACCTTGGCCTCCATCGTCTCGGCGAAGAGCCTGCGCACATGGTCGAAGACGCCCGTGTACGTGGCCGGGTTGGAGCGCGGCGTACGGCCGATGGGCGACTGGTCGACGTGCACGACCTTGTCGACGAGGTCGTCGCCGTCCACCCGGGTGTGCCGGCCCGGCACGGTCTTGGCGCCGTTCAGCTCGCGGGCCAGGTGGGTGTAGAGGATGTCGTTGACCAGCGTCGACTTTCCGGAGCCGGAGACTCCGGTGACGGCGGTCAGCAGCCCGAGGGGGAAGGACACATCGATGTCGCGCAGGTTGTTCTCGCGCGCGCCGTGCACCGTGAGCTGCCGCTCCACGTCCAGTGGCCGCCGGATCTCCGGGGTGGCGATGGACCGCTTGCCGACCAGGTACTGGCCGGTGAGGGAGTCCTTGTTGCGCAGCAGCTCCTTCAGCGAGCCGCTGTGCACGACCTTGCCGCCGTGCTCGCCAGCGCCCGGGCCGATGTCGACCACCCAGTCGGCGACCTTGATGGTGTCCTCGTCGTGCTCGACGACGATCAGGGTGTTGCCCATGTCGCGCAGGCGCACCAGGGTCTCGATGAGCCGGTGGTTGTCGCGCTGGTGCAGCCCGATGGACGGCTCGTCCAGCACGTACAGGACGCCGACGAGGCCGGAGCCGATCTGCGTGGCGAGCCGGATGCGCTGCGCCTCGCCGCCGGAGAGGGTGCCCGCCGCCCGGTTCAGCGACAGATAGTCGAGGCCGACGTCGACGAGGAACCGCAGCCGCTCGTTGACCTCCTTGAGCACGCGCTCGGCGATCTTCTTCTCGCGGGCGTTGAGCTTCATGTCGCGCAGGAAGTCCGCGCACTCGCTGATCGACATCGCGGAGACGTCCGCGATCGACTTCTCCTGCACCGTGACGGCGAGGACGATCGGCTTGAGGCGCGTCCCCTCGCAGGTGGGGCACGGCACCTCGCGCATATAGCCCTCGAAGCGCTCGCGGCTGGAGTCGCTCTCCGCCTCGGAGTGCCGCCGCTTCACGAACGGCACCGCGCCCTCGAAGGCCGTCGTGTAGGCGCGCTCCCGCCCGTAGCGGTTGCGGTAGCGGACCTCGATCTGCGTCTTGTGGCCGTTGAGCAGGGCCTTCTTGGCGCGCTGGGGCAGGCCGGCCCAGGGGATGTCCATCCGGAAGCCGAGCTCCGCGGCGAGCGCGCCGACCAGCCGGTTGAAGTAGTCCTTGGTGTGCCCGTGCGACCAGGGACTGATGGCACCCTCTTCGAGGGTCTTGTCCTCGTCCGGGATGATCAGCTCGGGGTCGACCTCCATGCGGGTGCCGATGCCGGTGCAGTCCGGGCAGGCGCCGAAGGGCGAGTTGAACGAGAAGGAGCGCGGCTCCAGCTCCTCGAAGGACAGGTCGTCATACGGGCAGTAGAGGTGTTCGGAGTACATCCGCTCACGCTCGGGGTCGTCCTCGGCGAGGTCCACGAAGTCGAGGATCACCATGCCGCCGGAGAGTCCGAGCGCGGTCTCGACGGAGTCGGTGAGCCGCCGCTTGGCGCTGTCCTTCACGGTCAGGCGGTCGACGACCACCTCGATGGTGTGCTTCTCCTGCTTCTTGAGCTTGGGCGGCTCGGCGAGCTGGATCGTCTGGCCGTCCACCCGGGCGCGGCTGTAGCCCTTGGTCTGGAGGTCGGAGAAGAGGTCGACGAACTCGCCCTTGCGCTCGCGCACCAGCGGGGACAGCACCTGGAAGCGGCTGCCCTCGGGCAGCTCCAGCACCTTGTCCACGATGGCCTGCGGCGACTGCCGGGAGATCGGGCGGCCGCACTCGGGGCAGTGCGGCTTGCCGATGCGGGCGAAGAGGAGCCGGAGGTAGTCGTAGACCTCCGTGATCGTGCCGACCGTGGAGCGCGGGTTGCGCGAGGTCGACTTCTGATCGATGGACACCGCCGGGGAGAGCCCCTCGATGAAGTCCACGTCGGGCTTGTCCATCTGGCCCAGGAACTGGCGGGCGTAGGAGGAGAGCGACTCGACGTAGCGACGCTGCCCCTCGGCGAAGATCGTGTCGAACGCGAGGGAGGACTTGCCCGACCCCGAGAGCCCGGTGAAGACGATGAGGGAGTCACGGGGGAGGTCGAGCGAGACGTTCTTGAGGTTGTGCTCGCGAGCGCCACGGACGATGAGACGGTCGGCCACGCCGGTAGGCACCTTTCTTGAGAGCTGCGGGGTGCGCCGCACCCCGGACCCAGGGTATGGGGGGCGTCGCTCGGATGTCGTATCTCGTGCCTTCCCCGAGCCTATAGCACGCACATTCGATTCACGGCCGGAGCCGAGCAGCTTCACCCGAATGGGTGGCCGCCGCTAGGGTGCCGATCATGAGCGATTTCGCATCCGACATTGCCGCCGTACGGGCCGCCACCGACCGCCTCCTCGCCGGGGCCGGCGCCCTGGACGACGCCGGAGCCGCCGCCCCGTCGCTGCTCCCCGGCTGGACCCGCGGCCACGTGTTCGCGCACATCGCCCGGAACGCCGACGCCATCACCAACCTCCTCACCTGGGCCCGTACGGACGTCAAGACGCCGATGTACGCCAGCCCCGAGGCCCGCGACGCGGACATCGAGCGCGACTCCGCCCGCCCGCTCGCCGCGCACCTCGACGATCTGCGCGCCAGCGCCGACCGCTTCGACGCGGCCGCCGAGGCCCTGCCCGAGGAGCGCCGCGAGTACGTAGTGGAGATGCGCAACGGCGTCACGGACCAGGCGGCCCGGCTGCCGTACCGCAGGCTCGTGGAGGTGGAGCTGCACCATGTGGACCTCGGGATCGGCTACGGGCTGGACGACCTGCCGGCCGCGTTCGTCACGCGCGAGATCGCGTTCATGGCCGGCGTGAAGCTCGCGGGCCGCGCCGAGGTGCCCGCGCTGCGGCTGACCGCCTCCGACGGGAGCAGTTGGCGCACGGGCCGCGAGGACGGCGACGTCACCACCGTCACGGGCTCCCCCACCGACCTGCTCGGCTGGCTCGTCGGCCGCGCGGACGGGGCCGGCCTGGAGGTCCGGGGCGCTTCCTCCGGCGCCCTGCTGCCCGCCCTCCCGCCGCTATAGGGTTGTGACATGACGTACAGCGGAGCGGTGAAGGTCGGCGGACCGGCGGACGTACACGAACTGACCGAGCTGATGATCTCGAAGGTCGCGGTCGGTCCGATGGACAACAACGCGTATCTCCTGCGCTGCCGCGCGACGGGCGAGCAGTTGCTGATCGACGCCGCCGCGGAGCCGCACACCCTGCTGAACCTGATCGGCGACAGCGGCATCGCCTCCGTGGTCACCACCCACCGGCACGGCGACCACTGGGGAGCCCTGCGCGAGGTGGTGGACGCCACCGGCGCCCGCACCTACGCCGGGCGCTACGACGCCGAGGGCATCCCCGTGCCGACGGACGTGCCCGTCGAGGACGGCGACACGATCCGGGTGGGCCAGGTCGAACTCGCCGCCCGCCATCTCGTGGGCCACACGCCGGGCAGTATCGCCCTGGTCTACGACGACCCGCACGGCCACCCGCACCTGTTCACGGGCGACTGCCTCTTCCCCGGCGGCATCGGCAATACCTGGGGAGACCCCGAAGCCTTCGGCCGGCTGCTCGACGATGTCGAGAACAAGCTGATGGCCGCGCTCCCCGACGAGACCTGGGTCTACCCCGGCCACGGCGGCGACACCACGCTCGGCGCCGAGCGCCCGCACCTCACGGAGTGGCGCGAGCGAGGCTGGTGACCATCGGGCGCGGCGGCGGGAGGGCCCGGGGCCGTCCCGCCGCCGCGCCCGTCGGCCGGCCCCTCCCGGGTCAGACTCCGAGGCTGTCCTTGCGGTCCGCCGCCTCCGCCTCGGCCTGCTTCTTCGAGGCCCGCAGGCTGGTGATGGTGGTGACGATCAGGACCGCGCAGATGACGCCGAGCGAGACGGGGATGCTGATCTCCGGGACGCTCACGCCGGATTCGTGCAGCGCGTGCAGGACCAGCTTCACGCCGATGAAGCCGAGGATGATCGACAGGCCGTACGAGAGGTGGACCAGCTTCTTCAGCAGGCCGCCGATCAGGAAGTAGAGCTGCCGCAGCCCCATCAGGGCGAACGCGTTGGCGGTGAAGACGATGTACGGGTCCTGGGTGAGGCCGAAGATCGCCGGGATGGAGTCGAGCGCGAAGAGCACGTCGGTGGTGCCGATCGCCAGCATCACCACCAGCATCGGCGTCATCAGCCGCTTGCCGTTCTCGGTGATGAACAGCTTGGTCCCGTGGTACACGCTGGTGGAGGGCACACGCCGCTCGACCGCCTTGAGCAGCCGGTTCTCCTCGAACTCCTCGTCCTCCTCGCCGCTGCGCGCGTCCTGGATCAGCTTCCAGGCCGTCCAGATCAGGAACGCGCCGAAGAGGTAGAAGACCCAGGAGAAGTTGGCGATGATCGCGGCGCCCGCGCCGATGAAGACCGCCCGCAGGACGAGCGCGATGAGCACGCCGACCATCAGGACCCGCTGCTGGTAGATCGGCGGGACCGCGAACTTGGCCATGATCAGGACGAAGACGAAGAGGTTGTCGACGCTCAGCGACTTCTCCGTGATGTACCCGGCGAAGAACTCGCCCGAGGCCTGGCCGCCGCCGAACACGAAGAGGCCGAGCCCGAAGAGCGCCGCGAGCGCGACCCAGACGATCGTCCAGACCCCGGCCTCCTTGATGGAGACCGCGTGCGGCTTGCGGCCGCCGATGAAGAAGTCGACGGCGATCAGGGCGCACAGGCCGACGATCGTCAGCGCCCAGACATTCAGGGAAACATCCACTGCTGCTCCTCCGGCAGGGTCGTACGGCACTCACAGCGTCGTCGCTGCCGGAGGCCCTGGTCGCCTGACACGCCAGCCATGACCTCCACGCCCCAAAGAGTACAGGAAGACCCAAGAGAAGGTAAAGGAATTTACAAATAAGCAGGTCAGCGCCGATGGTCTGGCAAAGACCGGCCCACCTCCCGCAACACCTGACCCAGCACTTCACTCCCCTGCGGCACGCTCGGCGGCTCGTACGTCCAGGCGTGCCCGACCCAGGGGTCGGCGAGGTGGTCGTCGGGGACCGGCGTGAGCCGCAGCAGCGACCGCCACAGCGGATCGAGGACCGGCCCGTACTCCCGGGCGTCCTGCCGGTCGGCCACCATCATCAGATGGACGCCCACCGACGGCCCCTCGTCCGCGAGGTAGCGCAGTTGGTTGACGGCCCGGTCGTCGAAGCCGTGCGGAAAGTCGTTGACGATCAGGAGCTGGTCGGCGATGTCGAGGTCGGGCGGCAGGGAGTCCACGGCGCCGCTGCGGACCGCCATCTGCACCAGGTCGACGCGGTGCGTGAGCCGCGCGAGCGTCTCCGACACCCCGCGAGCGCCCGCCGCCGGGGGCTCGCGGAGGGCGCCCGAGCGCAGCAGCGGGGCGAGCGAGGCGCCCGCCGCCCCGGCCGGATCGATCACCCGCACCGCGAAGTCGCCGGCCGGATGGACCGCGAGCAGCCGCGCGGCGTGCGCCACCGCGGTGTCCATGGCGATCCGGCGCACCTCGGCCGAGGCCATCAGCGCCGCCTCCGGGGCGCCCGTACGGCCGCTGTCGATCCACAGCCCGCGCTCCAGCGGCAGCCGCATCAGCATGGGGATGCGCAGGTCGTCGCGTTCCGGCAGCCGCAGGTCGCCGAGGCGCACGGCCATCGGGGTCTCGAACGGCACCTGGTAGCCCTGCCAGACGGGGCTGTCCCACCGGGCGTAGGCGGGCGGCAGCGCGTGCTCGACGACATCGGACTCGTCGGCGAGCCGGCCGAGGTCGCGGTCGAGGACGGCACGGGCCTGTGCCACGAGGCGCATCTGCTTGCCGCGCGCCGCCTCGCGGGCGGCGTCGGCGGCCGGGCCGACCCGGGTGCGCGGGTCGGAGAGGACACCGTCGAGCTCCCGCTCCATCCGGGACTCCGCGAAGTCCACCGCGCCGCGGTACGCGGCGACCGTACGGGCCAGGTCCTCGAACATGCCCCAGACCTGGTTGTAGAGCCGCTCGTCCATCGTCCAGCCGCTGGCATCCCCCGCTACGGGCGCGGCGGGCCGTTCCTCCGCGCCGGGCCGTCCCTCAGCTCCGGGAGGCCGCGGGGCGGCGGCCGGGGGCGTGGCGGAAGGGCCCGCCGGCGAGTCCCGCGGCGGCTGCGCGGTGCGGCGCCGCGGATGCCGGTAGTCGATGGGGCCGGGCGCGGCCGGCGCGGGGGGCTCGTTCTTGCCGCCGGGGCGGCGCGCCCGCTCGCCCTTGTCCTCGCCCCGGCCCCGCACGGACCGCGGCGGCGGGGCGATCGTACGGGCCGCCGCCTGGTCCACCGCCGCCTCGATGGCGGCGGCCAGCTCGGCGGCGCCCGGCAGCCCCTGGTCGTGGAGCATCGCGGCCAGCCCGCCCGCGTACCCCTGGCCCACGGCCCGTACCTTCCACGCGCCCTGCCTGCGGTAGAGCTCCAGCGCGACGACGGCGGACTCGGAGTCCAGGTCGGTGATGGTGTAGCCGACGACCTCGGCGCCGTCGAGGCCGGTTATGGCGACGAACGGCGCGGCCATCGCGCCGAAGCGCGCCGGGCCGCCCGCGCCGGAGGGCAGCGCGAGGAGCACGCTGACGCGGTGGGCGGCGGCGGGGAGCGCGTCCAGGTCCACGGCCAGCCGGTGGTCGGCAGCGGCCTGCTGGGAGACTTCGAGGCCCGGGAGGCGCGGCGCGGCGGGGTGCGCCACCCAGGCGGCGTCCGGCGCCCGCCCCCGCTCGTCGCCGAGCACGGCCCCGGCCATGACCGGGTCGCCCGCCGAGACCCGGATCTCCAAACGGGTCTGAGGCAGTGGATGGTTCTGGCCCCGGACCAGTTCGGCCGTCATCGGTGCGCCCCCTCGTCAGATCGTCCGCCGCCGCGCCCGTCGCGCACGGCCGTCCCCCGGGGCCCGGCGGTTCGTCTCCGCCGGGCCCCGCCGGAACCCTCGCCCCGGCCCGTACCCCGCGTCTACAGGCTGGGCAGGATCGCCGGCAGCAGGTCCTGGAAGGTGCGGCCGTTGGCCGGGACGCCGATCGCCGTCATCTGCCAGCCGTCGCCGGACCGGTGCACCTTCGCCATGATCTGCGCGGTGTACGGGCCGCCGCCGTCGAGGGTGTAGCGGGCCAGCTCCTGTCCGTTGGTCTCGTCCACCAGCCGGCAGAACGCGTTCCGCACCTCGGCGAAGGTCTGGCCGGTGAAGGAGTTCACCGTGAACACGATCTGGTCGATGTACCCCGGCACCCGCTCCAGGTCGACGAGTATCGCCTCGTCGTCCCCGCCCTGTCCGGCGCCGCCGACGAGGTTGTCGCCGGTGTGCTGGACCGAGCCGTCATCGCTGACGAGGTGGTGGAAGTACACCTTGTCGACCAGTTCCCCCTCGGCGAACAGCACCGCCGAGGCGTCCAGGTCGATCTCCTTCGTGCGCGAGCCGAACAGACCGCGACGGGGGGCCGCCTGCCAGCCCAGCCCCATCCGCACCGCGGTGAGGGTGCCCCCGTCGGCCTTCTTCAGACTGATGCCCTGGCCCTTGGCCAAGTTGACCGTCACGCGCTGTCCCTTCTCGATGTCGCGGGTTTCCCCGTGGCCGCGCGATGGGCGCGGCCCGCTGCGAAAACCCTATGCACCGGCGATCGGGATGCCACCGGTCGGGAAGGGTTTGTGGCGTTCTTGCAACACGTCACGGCCAACACGTCACGGCGGTCACGGCGCGGTCCGTCAGGCGATGCCGGCCTCCCTCATCTGCCGCAGCTCCTTCTTCAGCTCGCCCACCTCGTCGCGCAGCCGGGCCGCGACCTCGAACTGCAGCTCGGCGGCGGCGGCGCGCATCCGCTCCGTCATGTCCTCGATGAGCTCGGCCAGCTCCGCGGCGGGCCGGTCCGTGAGCCGGCCGTCCTTGCCCGCGGCGCCCTTGCCCGCCTTGCCCGCCTTGCCTGGGGTGCCGGTCTCCGCCGTGGGCACCGGGGCCTTGCCCTTGCTCTTGTCGCCCTGCCGGTAGCCGGTGCCCAGCAGCTCCTGGGTGTCGATCTCCTCGCGCGCGATGGTCGCGACGATGTCGCCGATCTTCTTCCGCAGCGGCTGCGGATCGATCCCCTGCTCCTTGTTGTACGCGATCTGCTTCTCCCGGCGGCGGTTGGTCTCCTCGATCGCCTTCTCCATCGCCGGGGTGACCTTGTCCGCGTACATATGGACCTGGCCGGAGACGTTGCGGGCCGCGCGCCCGATGGTCTGGATCAGGGAGGTCCCCGAGCGCAGGAACCCTTCCTTGTCGGCGTCGAGGATCGCGACCAGGGAGACCTCGGGGAGGTCGAGGCCCTCGCGCAGCAGGTTGATGCCGACCAGCACGTCGTACTCGCCGGCGCGCAGCTCGCGCAGCAGCTCGACGCGGCGCAGGGTGTCCACGTCGCTGTGCAGATAGCGCACCTGGATGCCCAGCTCCAGGAAATAGTCGGTGAGGTCCTCGGCCATCTTCTTGGTGAGGGTGGTCACCAGGACGCGCTCGTCCTTCTCCGTGCGCGTGCGGATCTCGTGCACCAGGTCGTCGATCTGCCCGTCCGTCGGCTTGACGACGACCTCGGGGTCGACGAGGCCGGTGGGGCGGATGATCTGCTCGACGAAGCCGTCGCCGCGCGCGAGCTCGTACTTGCCGGGGGTGGCGGAGAGGTAGACGGTCTGGCCGATCCGCTCGACGAACTCCTCCCACTTGAGCGGGCGGTTGTCCATCGCGGACGGCAGCCGGAAGCCGTGCTCCACGAGGGTGCGCTTCCGGGAGGCGTCGCCCTCGTACATCGCGCCGATCTGCGGGACCGTGACGTGCGACTCGTCGATGACGAGGACGAAGTCCTCGGGGAAGTAGTCGAGGAGGGTGTTGGGCGGCGAGCCGGGCTCGCGGTCGTCCATGTGCAGCGAGTAGTTCTCGATGCCGGAGCAGGAGCCGATCTGGCGCATCATCTCGATGTCGTACGTCGTACGCATCCGCAGCCGCTGGGCCTCCAGCAGCTTGCCCTGCTTCTCCATCGTGGCGAGGGTCTCCGCCAGCTCGGCCTCGATGCCCGCGACGGCCTTCTCCATGCGCTCCGGACCGGCGATGTAGTGGCTGGCCGGGAAGACGTACAGCTCCTGGTCGTCGGAGATCACCTCGCCGGTGAGCGGGTGGAGCGTGGAGAGCGCCTCGATCTCGTCCCCGAACATCTCGATCCGGACGGCGAGCTCCTCATAGACCGGGAAGATCTCGATGGTGTCGCCCCGGACCCGGAAGGTGCCGCGGGTGAAGGCCAGGTCGTTGCGGGTGTACTGGATCTCCACGAACCGGCGCAGCAACTGGTCGCGGTCGATCTCCTCGCCGACCTTGAGCCGCACCATGCGGTCCACGTACTCCTGCGGGGTGCCCAGGCCGTAGATGCAGGAGACGGAGGCCACCACGACCACGTCGCGGCGGGTGAGCAGCGAGTTCGTCGCGGAGTGGCGCAGCCGCTCGACCTCCTCGTTGATGGAGGAGTCCTTCTCGATGTAGGTGTCCGACTGCGGTACGTACGCCTCGGGCTGGTAGTAGTCGTAGTACGAGACGAAGTACTCGACGGCGTTGTTGGGCAGCAGCTCCCGGAACTCGTTGGCGAGCTGGGCGGCGAGGGTCTTGTTCGGCGCCATGACCAGGGTGGGCCGCTGCAACTTCTCGATCATCCAGGCGGTGGTCGCCGACTTGCCGGTACCGGTCGCACCGAGTAGCACTACATTTTTCTCACCTGCGCGAATGCGCCGCTCCAGCTCGGCGATGGCCGTCGGCTGGTCACCGCTGGGCTGGTAGGGGCTGACGACCTCGAAGGGCGCCACGGTGCGTTCGATCTTGGATACGGGCCGCATGGAACCACGGTACGACCCCCCACTGACAATGGCCCTGCCGTCGGGGTCCGAGGCCGGTCCGGCGGCCCGAGGAGGGGCGAGATATCCCCGAAGCGCAGCGATGCCCGCGCGCGCTCGCCGGATATCCCGTACTTATCTTCTTGTACGCCACATCCGGGACGCTCACCCCGGCCCGGACCGGACGCCGCGAGGAGACCGTATGCAACTGCGCCCCGCCGTCGCCGTCGCCAGCGCGCTTCTGGGCGTGTCCGCGCTGCTCACCGGACCCGCCCACGCCCACTCCACCGCCGCCGCCACCCCATCGCACGCCCCCCTCGTCATCGGCCACCGCGGCTCGCCCGTCAGCGCGCCCGAGAACACCCTCGCCTCCGTCGACGCCGCCGCCCGCCTCGGCATCACCTGGGTCGAGAACGACGTCCAGCGGACCAAGGACGGCGCGCTGGTCGTCCTGCACGACACCACCCTCAGCCGGACGACCGATGTGGAACAGCGCTATCCGAACCGCTCGCCGTGGCGGGTGGCGGACTTCACACTCGCCGAGATCGAGCGGCTCGACGCGGGAAGCTGGTACGGCCGCCGGTTCGCCGGGCAGCGCGTGCCGACCCTCGGCCGCTACCTCGACCGCGTCGAGCGGAACCGCCAGAACCTCCTCATGGAGGTCAAGGCGCCGGAGCTCTACCCCGGCATCGAGCGCCGCATCACCTCCGAGCTGCGCCGCCGGGGCTGGCTCGACCGCCCGCACGTCGCCCGCCGGCTGGTCCTCCAGAGCTTCAACGCCGCCTCACTGCGGACCCTCCACCGGCTCCGCCCCGACCTCACCCTCGGCTTCCTCGGCGCCCCCAAGACCGGCGAGCTCCGCTCGTACGCCGCGTACGCCGATCAGATCAATCCGAACCACAAATCCGTCACCCCGTCCTACCTCCGCGCCGTCCACGCGCTCCGCGGCCCGCACGGCCGCGCCCTGCGGCTCTCGGCGTGGACCGTCGACGACGTCGGCACCGCGCGGTCCCTGGCCCGGATGGGCGTGGACGGAATCATCACCAACAAGCCCGCGGAGATCCGCAGGGCCCTGAACGACGGGGCGCGCCGCCTGCCAGGGGGCGCCGCCGATTCGCGCGCCCGCGTGCCGTCAGCGGCCTGATCCCGCGCGCCGAAACGTGGCGCTGAAACGTAACGCCGCAGCGTGACGCCATGGCGCGACCGCCGGACGCCGCGACGCCCGCCGCCCACGTCCCGTACGGACGGGCGTCGGCCGTCGCGGCCCCGGAGGCCCCCGAGCCGTCGCGGTCCCGCACGGTCCCTGGCACACCCGACGCCCCGACGCCCCTGATGGCTCTGATGGCTCTGATGGCCCCGCACGGTCCCCGACGGCCCCTGAGCACCGCTCGCCCGGCCGATTGTCAGTGGCAGCCCCTAGCGTTCCCCGCAGTAGAGATCGGCCGCCCGTGGCCGACCTGGGAGAGGGGTATGCCGTGACGCAGGCGTCGGGCGACAGGACGTATCTGGAGCTGTCACAGGAGGGCGGCGGGGCGCACAAGTTCTATGAGGTGACCGTGGACGGTCTCACCGTCTCCGTGCGGTACGGACGGATCGGCGCCGCCGGCCAGTCGCAGACGTCCTCCTTCCCGACCGCCGAGAAGGCGCGGGCCGCCGCGGCGAAGAAGATCGGCGAGAAGGTCCGCAAGGGGTACGCGCCGGCCGTGCAAGGCGGGCGCGCCGCCCGCGCCGTGACACGCCGTCAGGTCGCCTCCGCCCCGTCGACGGCGCGCGCAGTGGCCCCCGTGCTGTGGCGGTTCCGTACGGGCTCCGCCGCGTTCGGCATCCACATCGGCGAGGACCGCTGCTGGGTGGGCAACCAGGCCGGCGACGTCTACACGCTCGCCCACGACGGTGAGGTGCTGTCCCGCTACCGGCTGCCGGACGGCGTCAAGTGCCTGGTGGCGGACGACTTCTGGATCTACGCGGGCTGCGACGACGGCACGGTCTACGACCTGTCCTCCAAGCTGCCCTTCGCCGCCTACCAGATCGCGGCGGACGTCGACATCTTCTGGCTCGACGTCCACGAGGGCGTGCTCAACGTGGCGGACCGGAACGGCGGTCTGACGGTCATCGACCACGAGGACGAGTACCAGTGGTCGCGCAAGAGCACCGGCGTGCACGCCTGGATGGTGCGCCGTGACGAACGCGCCGTCTACCACGGCCACGATCACGGCGTGACGGCCTACGCCCCCGACGGCGGCGGCGAGTTGTGGCACACGAACACCAACGGCGCGGTGCTGTTCGGCTGGCAGGAGGACGACGCCGTCTACGCGGGCACCGGGCGCCACGTCGTGCAGCGCCTGTCGAAGGCGACGGGCCGGACGGAGGCGGCCTACCAGTGCGACACCGCGGTCTACTCCTGCGCCACCGCCCCCGGCGGGCGCTACGTCTTCGCGGGCGACTCCGCGTCCTCCGTGTACTGCTTCGCGGCGGACGGCACCCGGCTGTGGAAGCTGGGCACCGGCGGCGGTTCGGCGCTGTCGATGCAGTACCTCGACGAGAAGCTCTACATGGTCACCACGGACGGCTCGCTGGTGTGCGTCGACGCGACGGAGGCCGCGATCGCCGCCGCGCGGACCGGCACCGTCCCGGTCCCCGTGGACGTCAAGTCGGCCGAGGCGCTGCCCACGTACGCGCCGACGACCACGCTCGCGACCGTGACGGCCGCCCGGGCGTCGGGCGTCGTCGTCGAGTGCGTCGAGGAGGGCGGCCGGCTCCGGGTGCATGTCGTCTCGGAAGGCTACGAGCCCTTGTGGAACGTGCAGTTCCCGCGCCGGATACGCGAGCCCGGCGTCCGCTATGTGGTCGACGCGCTCTCGCCCGCCCCGGCCGGCTTCTACCGCGTCCGCGGCGAGATCAAGCGCCTGCTGTGAACCCGCTCCACGCGGGACGGCGCGGGTCGTCGGCCCGTACGACCACATGGGCGGCGTCCTCGGGCCGCACCTCGTCCGCGTAGCGCGCGAACGCGGGTACGGTCCAGGCCGCCGCGGCCTCCGTGTGGCGCGCCAGCGCGGCGGGCGACATCCGCAGGTGCACGGCGAGGTCGAAGGGGAACCAGTGCCCGAGGAGGAACGGGCCGTGCACGATCACGACGCCTCCGGGCGGCACCGTCAGATACGGGCTCCGGGTCGCCCGGTCCGCCACGGGGTCCCACAGATCGGGCAGCACCCGTCCGCTGCCGCCGGGCTCCAGCGGGGCGAACACCTCGCGGTGCAGGGCTCCGGAGTCGAGCCACAGGTCGTAGTACGCGTCGGCGTCCTGATGCCCGTATTCGAAGCGCAGCGACGCGGCCCGCAGGAATCCGCCGGTCCCGATGACGGCCACCGGCCGTCCCCGCGCCCGCAGTTCCTCGGCCAGGTCCTGGGCCAGTTCGGCGGGCCGGGCGGCGGGGGCCCCGTCGACGGCGACCCGCAGCCAGGGGCTGCCGTCCTCGGCCTTCGCCTCCGCGATCCGCTCCCCGAGCGCCTGTGTCAATCGCGTCCACGAGATCGCTTCCCACTGCACGCACCCATGATGCACGCTCGGCCCCGGTCAGCGCGGCGAGGCAGCCGGAGGCGGGGAGGGAGCCGGAGGCGGGGAGGGAGCCGGAGGTATCGAGGGAGCCGGGGGGATCGAGTCGTCGCGCTGCCGCAGCGCCGTCAGCGCGTCCACCGGGTCCTCGGCGGCGGGGCCGGCCGGCCACCAGTCCGGTTCGGGGCCGGGGTCCGCCTCGTAGGGGTACCAGCGGCCGTCGTGACCGTAGCGGAGCTGGAGGCCGCGGGCGTCGTCGGTGAGGTGGTTGTGGCGGGGGCGCAGCGGTGGCAGTCCGGCGGCGGCCAGGGCGGGGCGGGCCCGGTCGAAGGGGCCGGCCGGCGGGTTCCAGGCGGTTTCGAGGAGCGTCAGGCCCTCCAGTCCGCCCTGCCGCCAGGCGGCCACCGCGCGGGCCATGTCCGTCGGGGTGCGGCCGGTCCCGGCGGCCAGGCGCCGGTAGAGGGTGCGGGTGGTGGCGGTCAGCCCGGAGGTGGGCCGGGTGGCGGCGAGCCGCACGGCGTCCTGCCAGGGGGTGAGGCCGGGCCGCGGGTCGCCGCCCGTGGTGAGGAACGCGTGGGCTCGGGCGGCGGCGTCGGTCGCCAGCAGGTCGAGCGCCGCCGCGTCCACGGGCAGCGGGCCGGCGGACGGGAGCGCCGGGGGTATGCCGGGGCGCGGAGGGACGGGAAGCGGCTCCGGCAGGGCCGCCGGGGCGGGCCGGGGCGGGGCGCAGAGCGCGGCTTTGGCGTCGACGCCCGACCGTACGGCCGGTGACTCACGGGAGGCGTGGGCCGCGTTGCGGCGGGCGAGGTCGTCGAGGAGCGCGCGTTCGTCGCGGCCCCGCATCAGGAGGAGGACGAGCGGGTCCGCGTCCAGCAGTCGGGCGGCCTCGTAGCAGAGGGCGGCCGCGTGTTTGCACGGGTGCCCCCGGTCGGGGCAGGAGCACCGGGGCGACAGTTCCCCGGGGCCCGGCAGCAGCGGCACCCCGGCCTCGGCGGCGGCGTCGGCGAGCGCGTGCGGCATGTCCTTGTCGAGGAGGGCCGCGATGTGCGACGGCTGGGCGGCCACCGCGCTCAGGAAGCGGTCCCAGTCGTCGTCGGAGAAGACGTCCAGCTCGATGCCGGTGCGGTACGGGCGCGAGCGGCTGCCGTCGACGCGGGCCCCGATGCGGCCGGGTGTGACGGTGATGTCGTGGACGTGGCCGCCGCGCGCGTAGGTGCGGCCCCGGGAGAGCCGGCCGGCGTCGAGCGACGCGCTCTCCAGGGCCTCGATCCAGGCGTTGCCCCACCGGGACTCGGCGAAGGTCATCGCGGCCTCCTCAGGGTCACCAGCTCGGCGAGTTCGGCGTCGCTCAGCTCGGTGAGCGCCGCCTCGCCGCCGCTGAGCACCGCGTCGGCCAGGGCGCGCTTCGCCTCCAGCAGCTCGGCGACGCGGTCCTCGACCGTGCCCTCGGTGACGAGGCGGTGGACCTGCACGGGCTGGGTCTGGCCGATGCGGTACGCGCGATCGGTCGCCTGGTCCTCGACGGCCGGGTTCCACCAGCGGTCGTAGTGCACGACGTGGCTCGCGCGGGTGAGGTTGAGGCCCGTGCCGGCCGCCTTCAGCGACAGCAGGAAGACGGGGACCTCGCCGGACTGGAAGCGGTCGACGAGCTGCTCGCGCCGGCCGACGGGGGTGCCGCCGTGCAGCAGTTGGGAGGGCACGCCGCGCGCCGTCAGGTGGGCGGAGAGCAGCCGGGCCATCTCCACGTACTGCGTGAAGACCAGGACCGACCCGCCCTCGGCGAGGATGGTGTCCAGCAGTTCGTCGAGCAGTTCCAGCTTTCCCGAACGGCCGGCCAGCCGCGCGCCGCCCTCCTTCAGGTACTGGGCGGGGTGGTTGCAGACCTGCTTCAGGGCGGTGAGCAGCTTCATCACCAGGCCGCGCCGCGCCATGCCCTGGGCCCCCTCGATGTTCACGAGGGTCTCCCGGACCACGGCCTCGTAGAGGGCGGCCTGTTCGGGCAGCAGCGCCACCGGCTGGTCGGTCTCCGTCTTGGGCGGCAGTTCGGGGGCGATGCCCGGGTCGGACTTCTTCCGGCGCAGCAGGAAGGGCGCGACGATGCGGGACAGGCGCTCGACGGCCTCCTGGGACTGCTCGTCGTCCTCGCCGCCCTCGATGGCTCGCGCGTGGCGGGCCCGGAAGTTCTTGAGTGAGCCCAGCAGCCCGGGGGTGGTCCAGTCCAGGAGCGCCCACAGTTCGGAGAGGTTGTTCTCCACGGGGGTGCCGGTGAGGGCGATCCGGGCGGCGGAGGGGATCGTGCGCAGCGCCACGGCGGTGGAGGCGTACGGGTTCTTCACGTGCTGCGCCTCATCCGCCACCACCAGGCCCCAGGGGTGCGCGGCCAGCTCCTCGGCGCTGGAGCGCATCGTGCCGTACGTGGTGAGCACGAAGCCGTCTCCCGCGCCGTCCAGGGAACGTCCGGCGCCGTGGAAGCGGCGTACGGGGACGCCGGGGGCGAAGCGCTCGATCTCGCGCTGCCAGTTGCCCAGCAGGGACGCCGGGCAGACCACCAGGGTGGGGCGGGCGGACGCGCGGTGCAGGTGGAGGGCGATGACGGTGACCGTTTTGCCGAGCCCCATGTCGTCGGCGAGGCAGCCGCCGAGGCCGAGGGAGGTCAGCCGGTCGAGCCACCCGAGGCCGCGTAGCTGGTACTCGCGGAGGGTGGCGTGCAGTCTGGGCGGCTGGACGGCGGGTTTGGCCTCGGCGGTGAGCCGGTCGCGCAGTACGGCGAGGGCCCCGGTGGGCACGGCCGCGATCTGTTCGCCGTCGACCTCGGCGGTGCCCGTGAGGGTCATGGCCAGCGCTTCGGCGGGGTCAAGCCGCCCCAGGTCGCGTCGGCGGGCCTTGCGTACGAGGGCGGGGTCGACGAGCACCCACTGGTCGCGCAGGCGCACGACGGGCCGGTGCGCCTCGGCGAGCGCGTCCATTTCCCGCTCGGTGAGCGGGGAGCCGCCGATCGCGAGCTGCCAGCGGAATTCGAGGATCTGCTCCGCGTCGAAGAAGCTCGGCTCGTCGGAGGCGGTGCCCGGGGCGATCCGTACGACGGCGCGGGCGGTCAGGTCGCGGGCCAGCTCCCGGGGCCAGTGGACGGCGACCCCGGCCGCCGACAGCCGCGGGGCGGCCATGCCGAGCAGTTCGTTCAGCTCGTCCTCGTCGAGCGTCAGGATGTCGGGGACGGGCCGCTCCAGGAGGCGGCCGAGGGGTGGCCATACGCGGGCGGCGCGCCGGAGCGAGAGAACCGTGTCGACGCGGGCGCGCGCCCCGAAATGCGCCCCTGCGCGCCCCTCCCACAGTGCGGCCGCGTCCGCGAGCAGGGTGGGGTCGGTGAGGCTGTGGACCTGGACGACGGCGGCCGCGAACGCCCCGTCCTCCTCGTAGAGGTCGTCCGCGCGCAGGTCCAGGCGGAGCGAGAGCCGCACCCCGCCGTCCGTCCCGGCGGCGGCTTCCGCAGCCCACTCGCGCAGCGCGGGCAGCCGGTGCACGGCGCGAGCGGCGTACGGCGCGCCGGCCGCGTACGGCGCGGCGGGCGTCCTCGGCAGCGTGTCCGCGACCGCGTCCAGCAGCGCCCGTACGAGGCCGTCGGGGTCCGGGAGCCGGGGTGGGCCGGAGCCGGGCAGCGGCACGGCGTACGCCTCGGCGGGCATGGCCGCGGCGATCGCCCCCAGGTGTGCGACGTCCTCGGCGTCCAGCGGCCCCGCGCGCCAGGTGTCCGCGCCGGCGTCGGTCAGGCCGGGCAGCAGTCTGCCGCGCGCCACCAGGTGCAGTCCGTGGAGGACCGCGGCCCCCCAGGCGGCGGTCGCGGGGTGGGCCGCGGGATCGTGGCGGGCGCGGGCCAGCAGGGGGACGGCCTGGGCCAGGGGGAGCACGAGCGCGGGCACCGTGCGCCGCTGTACGCCGTCTCCGCTCCGGCGCACGACGGTCAGCTCAGTGCGCTCCCCCTCCGCCTCGGGGCGCTCGCCCTCGGGCAGAGGGTCGTCGCCGTCCGGATGCCAGAAGGCGAAGCCGCCCTCGCGCGGCGGTTCGCCCGGCAGGAAGATCGCGGCGCGGCGGGCCAGCGGGCCCGCGGCACCAGCCCGGCGCTCCGCCGGCTCGGGCCTCTCTCCGAGAGCGCTCCCCGAACCGGCCGCGCCGGCCTGATCGGGCGGCGAATCCGCCGATGGGCCACGAGGGTCGGCGGCGGCCGCAAGCCGCCCCGTCACCAGCCTCAACCGCCTCACCGCCTCGCCGTCCGCCGTGCTCTCCGAGCCCGTTTCCCGTGTTGTCCGAGCGGTTCCCGAGTCTACGGAGGGGCACTGACAATTCGGCCGGCTCAGCCCCGCAGCAGCCGCTCCGCGAGGGCCAGCGGCTCGGCGGCCCTGCGGGCGGCGGGCAGCGGCGCGGGGGCCTTCGAGCGGTGCGCGGCGGCCCGCTCGACGACCGTCGTACCCGTCTCCGCCTCCAGTACGGGCGCGTATCCGGCCGCCCGCAGCGTCCGCAGGACGGTCTCCGGGGGTTCGGCGGCGACCAGGACCGTCGCGGCGATGGCCCGCAGGCCCAGAGCGCGCAGCTCGCGATGGGCGGCGAGCTCCCGCACCAGCGCCTCGTCGTCGGAGCGGAGGCAGCACGCGGTGCGCACGACCCGTACCAGGCCGTGCGTACGGGCGGTGTCGCCGATCAGGTAGGTCAGGGGCTGCGGCAGCGATCCCGAGGCGGACGCGGCGGTCAGGTCGACGAGCAGCGCGTCCGGCGTGTGCCCGGCGTCCAGGGCGCGCCGCACGGACGCGGCACTGAACCTCCAGGTCACGGCGTGCCCCTCGGATTCACGGTCGGCACAGGCGCCGAGGAGGTCCGCGAGGGCGGCCGACGGCGCGCCGGGGGCGACGGCGGTCAGGTCGGCCTGGAAGTGGGCCTTTTCGAGCGGGGGCGGCAGGAGGCGGTCCAGTTCGGCGCGGAGCGCGTCGGGGCCGGCGAGCAGCGCCCGGCCGAGCGGGGTGAGCGTCCCGTGGGCGACGACGCCGAGGAACGCCGCCTCGTCCAGGGTGTGCGCCGAGCGCTCCGCCGCCATCGGCCGGCCGGTGACGGCGAGCGGCCGGTACCAGTCCGCGACATGGAGGAGCCCGTCCAGGGCCCGCGACGGCTCCTCCGGCAGCGGGGGCGCCGGGACGGCCGCTCCGGTCCCTTCGGGGAGCGCGGCGAGGGCTTCCAGCAGCGCCCTGCGCAGGGGCGCCGCGTACCGGTCGTCGTGGCCGCGTACGAGCGTGGCCGGCGGCTCCCCCGGCGCTCCCAGGGTGGGGATCGCGCGCAGCTCCGCCCAGGCCGTCAGCACGGGCGCCAGCCGCTCCCCCGCGGGCCGGGTCAGCCAGTCGTCGTACGCGGCGGTGGGCAGCGCCGTCGTGCCGTCGCGGTTCCGGCTGAGGGCGATCAGCCCGGCGGCCTCGGCCGTGTCGAGGAGCAGCCGGGCGCGGTCCTCGCCGGTGCCGGCCGCTTTCGCCAGGCGCTTGATCTCGCGGACGGCCAGTCCGCCCGATTTCCGCAGCGCCGCGGGGCGCTCGGCGAGCGCGGCGAGGAGCCGGTCCAGGGCCGACGAGAGGGCGGTCGCGGCGGCTCGCGTCTCCATGCCGACCAGGGCGGGGTCCGTCCGCGTCAGGGCGTCGGGCGCGGGTCGCGGCGCGTCCCGGGTGAAGTCCTTCAGGTCGAGGCCGCCGAGAAGCTGCGGGACGCGGGGCGGTACGACGGTCCGGCCGTCCTCGGCGGGCGCGGCGAGCCCGTCCTCGTACAGCGCGCTCAGCGCGGCGGTGGCGGCCTCCCTGTCGGGCCCGGGGCCGCCGGCGCCGAGTTCCGCGTACGCCGCCTCGGCCGGTACGGGCTCGGCGGCGAGCTGCGGGAAGGACAGGCTGTGCGACATCAGCGCCTCGAAGCCGGCTCCCGAGGGGGGCGCGGGCGGCCGGGGCGGCGCGTTCTCCTCGGCGAGCCGCTGCCCGGCGCGGGCGATGGCGGCGAGGAGCTGGAGCCGGGGCCGGTCGAGATGGAGGACGAGGTGGTGGACAGTCTCGTACGACCAGAGGGCGGTGGCCAGCCCTCGCAGATGGGTGGGGGCGGGCCGGTGGGACAGGGGTTCGCGGTGCCGCGTCAGGAGGTCCGCGAGCTGTTCCGGGGTGCGCTGTCCGAGCGCGCGGGCGAGGGTGTCGAGGCCGTCCATGGCCCCGACCCTACTGGCCGCCGCGACGCCCGATGACGCAGGTCGCAGGCCCATGGGAGGGCGCGGGCGCGGTGGCGCTTTGCCGGGGCCGGGATCGGGTGGATGCTGGTAGCAGGAGATGCGTGGTCATGCGTACGGGCAGTGAACCGATGCAGGCACGCAGCCCGCTCAGGCTCAGGTGCGGGCTGGCCGTGTTCGGACTGGCGTGCGCCGTCGCGGGGCTCGTGCTCTTCATGGAGTTCGACCGTCCGGGGTGGGCGGTCGCCTGTGGGGTGCTCGCGGCCGTGACGGCCACGGACCTGCTGGTGGTCGTGCGCCATATCCGGCAGGGCCCCCACTACCAGCCGGGGCGGGACGTCCCGCCGTACGACCCGGCCAAGGGCCCCGGGCGCGGGCGGCGAAGCAGTTCCCGGTAGCCCTACCTCGCTGCCCCCGCGCCGTCAACCGCTTCCGAGCACCACTGCTCGCCGCCCCGGCCGCGGGGATCGCTTGAGCGTCAGGCCGCCCCGTCGTCGAAGCGGGCCGCCTTGATGAAGTCCGGCCGAGGATCGAGCGCCGCCGCCAAGCGGAAGTGGCGGGTGGCCTCGGTGGGCCGCCCCCCGCGCTGGAGCGTGCGGGCCAGGGCGAAATGGGCGAAGGCGTTGTCCGGTTCGCGCTCCAGGACGAGCTGGAATTCCAGCTCGGCGGGGCGCAATTGGGCAGAGTCGAAGAAGGCGCGGGCGCGCAGCAGGCGGGCCGCGGTGTTCTCGGGGTGGGCGGTGATGACCGAGTCGAGGAGCTTGACGGCTCCGCGCGGATCGCGGGCGGCCAGCAGTTGCTCCGCGGCGCGGTAGTCGATGACGTGGGTCTCGGGCGTCGGCTCGGACACGTGCCGTTCTCCTTCCTGGACACCAACCATCGGTCGCGGGCCCGGACGGGACTGTCGGATACGGCGCCCCCGGGGCCCGCCCGCGGACATACGTGATCACGGCGTACGCCCCTCCCAACACGGAAGGGTCCCGGCCTATTCCGGCCATGGTCGCGCGCTGCTCCGCCGGCGCTACCGCGGTGCCGGTCCCGACAGCGCCTCGGCCCGCTCCACCAACTCCGCCCAGACCTCGCGGACCTGCGGCTCCAGAGCTTCGCGCGGACCGTCGTTGTCGATGACGAGATCCGCGACCGCCAGCCGCTCCTCGCGCGTCGCCTGGGCCGCCATACGGGCCCGCGCGTCCTCCGGGGTCATGCCGCGCAGCCGTACGAGCCGGTCGAGTTGGGTCCGCGGCGCGGCGTCGACGACGACGACGGCCTCGTAGAGCGGCGCGAGTCCGTTCTCGGCGAGGAGCGGCACGTCGTGGACGACGATGGCGTCGGGGCCCGCGGCCGCCTCCAGCTCCGCGGAGCGGGCGCCCACCAGGGGATGCACGATCGCGTTGAGGGCCGCGCGCCGCTCCGGGTCGCCGAAGACGATCGCGCCCAGGGCGGGCCGGTCCAGGGAACCGTCGGGGGCGAGCACCTCGGGCCCGAACTCGGCGGTCACGGCCGCGAGTCCCGGCGTGCCCGCCGCCACCACCTCGCGCGCGATCTTGTCGGCGTCCACGATCACCGCCCCATAGGAGGCGAGGAGCCGCGACACCTCGCTCTTGCCGGCGCCGATCCCGCCCGTAAGGCCCACCTTCAGCATGCGGGACACGCTATACGGCCGGGGCTCACTGGCCCCCGTCGCCCTCGCGGTCGGCGAGGAAACGCTCGAACTCCGCGCCGAGTTCGTCCGCGGAGGGCAGTTCCACGGGCTCCGCGACGAGGTTGCCGCGCGCCTCGGAGCCCGCCACGGCGTCGTACTGGTGCTCAAGGCCCCGTACCAGCGCGACGAGTTCCTCGTCGCCCTCGCCGATCTGCCGTTCGATCTCCTCCTGGGTGCGCAGCGCCTCGGTGCGCAGGGAGTGCGCGGCGCTGGGCAGGACGAGTCCGGTGGCGGCGGTGACGGCCTCCAGGGCGGTGAGGGCCGCGTCGGGGTAGGAGGAGCGGGCCACGTAGTGCGGGACGTGGGCCGCCACTCCGAGCACGTCGTGGCCGGCCTCCATGAGGCGGTATTCGATGAGCGCCTCCGCGCTGCCGGGGACCTGCGCCTCCTCGAAGAAGGCGGTGTGGCCGGGCATGAGGTCGGTGCGGTTGCCGTGCGGCGTGACGCCTACGGGGCGCGTGTGGGGGACGCCCATGGGGATGCCGTGGAAGTTGACCGACAGCCGCACGCCCAGGCGCTCGACCATCTCGCGTACGGCCGCGGCGAACCGTTCCCACTCGACGTCCGGCTCGGGGCCGGTCAGCAGCAGGAAGGGCGCGCCGGTGGCGTCCTGCACCAGGTGCAGCTCGATGCGGGGCGTCTCGTACGCGGTCCAGCGGTTGCGCTGGAAGGTGAGCAGCGGGCGGCGGGCCCGGTAGTCGACGAGCCGGTCGTGGTCGAAGCGGGCGACGACCTGGTGCGGCAGGCCGTCGAGCAGCCGCTCCACGATCTGCTCGCCCGTCTCGCCGGCGTCGATGTAGCCGTCGAAGTGGTAGAGCATGACCAGCCCCGCCGAGTCCTGGGCGAGGGCCAGGTCGGCTACGGCGAGCCCCTTGGGCTCCCATTCGTACAAACCCTGCGGATCCAGCACAGTGACCGCTCCTCCTCGTGTTTCCGCCGTGAACAACACCGGGCGCGGGCCGGCCATTCCCGCGGGGCGCTCCTGGGGTCGCGGCGGACTGCCTGGTACCGGCGCGGCCCGATCCGGTGCATCGCGCATGCGTCCCAGCGGGTTGACGGTGCGTCAGGCAGGCCCTAGGTTCGCGAACCGCCGCACGGATTCATATCCACGCCCCCCGTTCACATACAGGAAAGGATCTCGAATGCGTGCCAGACCGCTCCTGATGGCCCCCACCGCCGCTCTGCTCGCCGCCGGCGGCCTCATGGCCGTCACACCGGCCGCGAACGGCGCCCCGGCCGGTCGTGCCCCCTCCGCCGCCCCCTCTGCGTCCTTCTCGTCCTTCCCGTCGCCCTCGTCCGTCATCTCCGTCTCCACCGCGACCCAGCTCAAGTCGGCCCTCTCCGCCGCCAAGCCCGGCGACACCATCCAGCTCGCCGACGGCACGTACAGCGGGAACTTCAAGACCACCGTCCACGGCTCCGCGTCCGCCCGCATCACGCTCACCGGCTCGCCGAAGGCCGCGCTCACGGCCGGCGGCGGCTACGGGCTCCACCTCAACGGGGCCTCGTACTGGACGGTCAAGGGCATCACCGTCACCGGCGGCCAGAAGGGGATCATGATGGACGGCGCCGACGGCGTCGTCATCGACTCGGTGACCGTCCACGGCCTCGACATGGAGGGCGTGCACTTCCGCAAGTCCAGCCGCGACGGCCTCATCAAGAACTCGAAGATCTACGACACCGGCAAGGACGGCCAGGGCATGGGCGAGGGCGTCTACGTCGGCTCGGCGGGCGGGCTCTCCGACAAGAGCGACAACGTGGAGATCCGGTCCAACACCATCGGCCCGGACGTCCGCGGCGAGAACATCGACATCAAAGAGGGCACCACCGGGGCGAAGATCTCCGGCAACACCTTCGACGGCAGCGGCCTCAGCAACGCCAACTACGACGACTCCTGGGTCGACGTGAAGGGCAACGGCGTGCTCGTCGAGAACAACACGGGCACCCGCACCAGCAACGACGGCTACCAGACGCACACCCAGCAGTCCGGCTGGGGCTGCGGCACCGTCTTCCGCGGCAACAAGTCCGACCTGAACGGCGCCAAGGGCTCCTCACGGCTCGCCATCAACATCACCAACTACGACGCGAGCGGCTGCAAGGCCACCGTCTACGCGAGCAACACCGTCTCCGGCGGCAAGGGGCTGACCAACATCAAGGTCACCTCCGGCGGCTGAGCGCCGCCCCGCCCCTGGTCGGGCGCATGAGTAAGGCCCGCTCCCCCTTGGGGAGCGGGCCTTACCTCAGTCAGCTACGACTACCGACCGTGGAGCGGAGCGTCAGCTCTGGCCGCCGGCCAGCTTCTCACGGAGCGCGGCCAGGGCCTCGTCCGACGCCAGGGCGCCGGAGTTGTCCGCCGACTCCGAGGAGTACGAGCCACCGGAGGCGTTGCCGCCGCCCGTGCCGGCACCGGCGGCGGGAGCCGCGGCACCCTCGGCCGCGGCCTGCTCGTCGGCCTCGCGGGACTTGATGACCTGAGCCTGGTGCTGCTCGAAGCGCTGCTGCGCCTCGGCGTACTGGGTCTCCCAGGCCTCACGCTGCTGCTCGTAGCCCTCAAGCCAGTCGTTGGCCTCGGGGTCGAAGCCCTCGGGGTAGATGTAGTTGCCCTGGTCGTCGTAGGACGCGGCCATGCCGTACAGGGTCGGGTCGAACTCGACCACGGACGGGTCGGCGCCGAAGGACTCGTTGGCCTGCTTCAGCGAGAGGCTGATGCGGCGGCGCTCCAGGTCGATGTCGATGACCTTGACGAAGATCTCGTCGTTGACCTGGACGACCTGCTCCGGGATCTCCACGTGGCGCTCGGCCAGCTCGGAGATGTGGACCAGGCCCTCGATGCCCTCGTCGACGCGGACGAACGCACCGAACGGAACGAGCTTGGTGACCTTACCCGGGACGACCTGACCGATCTGGTGGGTCCGGGCGAACTGCTGCCACGGGTCTTCCTGCGTCGCCTTGAGGGACAGGGACACGCGCTCGCGGTCCATGTCCACGTCGAGGACCTCGACGGTGACTTCCTGACCGACCTCGACGACCTCGGAGGGGTGGTCGATGTGCTTCCAGGAGAGCTCGGAGACGTGCACCAGACCGTCGACGCCGCCGAGGTCCACGAACGCGCCGAAGTTGACGATCGAGGAGACGACGCCGGAGCGGACCTGGCCCTTCTGCAGGGTCGTGAGGAAGGTCTGACGGACCTCGCTCTGGGTCTGCTCCAGCCAGGCACGGCGGGACAGGACCACGTTGTTGCGGTTCTTGTCCAGCTCGATGATCTTGGCTTCGAGCTCCTTGCCCACGTAGGGCTGGAGGTCGCGGACGCGGCGCATCTCGACGAGAGACGCGGGCAGGAAGCCGCGGAGGCCGATGTCGAGGATGAGACCACCCTTGACGACCTCGATGACGGTACCGGTGACGATCCCGTCCTCTTCCTTGATCTTCTCGATCGTGCCCCAGGCACGCTCGTACTGAGCGCGCTTCTTGGACAGGATGAGCCGACCTTCCTTGTCCTCCTTCTGGAGAACCAGGGCCTCGATCTCATCGCCGACCTTGACGACCTCGTTCGGGTCGACGTCGTGCTTGATCGAGAGCTCGCGGGAAGGGATGACGCCTTCGGTCTTGTAACCGATGTCGAGCAGGACCTCGTCCCGGTCGACCTTCACGATGACGCCGTCGACGATGTCGCCGTCGTTGAAGTACTTGATCGTCTCGTCGATCGCGGCGAGGAAGGCTTCCTCGTTACCGATGTCGTTGACCGCAACCTGCGGGGTGGTGGCGGTGGTCTCGGTGCTGCTCGTCATGTGGGAAAGGGCTCCGGTACGGACAGTGAGTCGTAGGTACTGCTACGCCGTGAGCCGGTATCGCACTGCCGAAGCCGGACAGCCTTAGAAGCGCACCTTCCGGAGAACCGGAAGCGCCTCGACAACCGAGGGGACATACAACAAGTGCGAGCGCGACCTGCTCCGTCTGAGGTGCGCAGGCCCGCAGCGCAACTTGTAGCATACGGGGGCAGCCGGGCACGGTCAATGCGCGAAGGCGCACACCCAGGACAGAACATCCCATACCTGGCACAACCCATGTTCAGCGAGGCCACAAGGGTCGTGCCGCGCTCCGCGCCACCGGCCCGAACGAAGGGTACGACGGGCGTCACGATGATCCAAGAACAGGAGCCGGAGGCCGTCCGGCGCACCGCCGGAGCGACCGAGAGCAGCCGGGCCAGCCGGGGCTGGTGGGACCGCAACGCCGACGAGTACCAGCGGGAGCACGGCGGGTTCCTCGGCGACGACCGCTTCGTGTGGGGCCCGGAGGGGCTCGACGAGGCCGAGGCCGCGCTGCTCGGCCCGGCCGCAGACCTGAAAGGCCGCGACGTCCTGGAGATCGGCGCGGGCGCGGCCCAGTGCTCCCGCTGGCTGGCGGCGCAGGGCGCGCGCCCGGTCGCGCTCGACCTCTCGCACCGCCAGTTGCAGCACGCGCTGCGCATCGGCTCCGCGTTCCCCGTGGTGGAGGCCGACGCCGGGGCCCTGCCCTTCGCCGACGAGACGTTCGACCTCGCCTGCTCGGCCTACGGCGCCGTCCCCTTCGTCTCCGACCCGGTACGCGTGATGCGTGAGGTGCGGCGAGTGCTGCGGCCCGGGGGCCGCTGGGTCTTCTCCGTCACCCACCCCGTCCGATGGGCGTTCCCCGACGAGCCCGGCCCCGAGGGGCTCTCCGTCGCCGCCTCGTACTTCGACCGCACCCCCTACGTCGAACAGGACGAGCACGGCCGCGCCGTCTACGTGGAACACCACCGGACGCTGGGCGACCGGGTACGGGACGTGGTGGCCGGCGGCTTCCGCCTGGTCGACCTCGTCGAGCCGGAGTGGCCGGCGTGGAACGACCAGGAATGGGGCGGCTGGTCCCCGCTGCGCGGCAACCTCATCCCCGGCACGGCCATTTTCATCTGCGAGCGCGACTGATCCGGCCGTACGCGACCGGGGAGCCCTTCCGGGCGGTGCGGAGGGTTGTCCACAGGAGGGTCCGGGCGGTTGTCCACAGGGCTCCTGCGCCGCGCGGACGCGCTGCGAAGATGAACGGGTGACCATCCGGACTGACGCGATCGACCGACTGCCCGTACGCACCGTCGTGCCCGCCCTGACCGAGGCCCTGGACGGGCACGGGGTGGCGGTGCTCTGCGCGCCGCCCGGCACGGGCAAGACGACCCTCGTGCCGCTGGTGCTCGCCGGGCTGGTCGGCGGCGGGCCCGCGCGCCGGGTGATCGTCGCCGAGCCGCGCCGGATCGCGGCCCGGGCCGCCGCCCGCCGGATGGCGTGGCTGCTGGGCGAGAGCGTCGGCGAGCGGGTCGGGTTCACCGTGCGGGGCGAGCGCCGGGCGGGGCGGCGCACCGTCGTCGAGGTGGTGACGACGGGTGTGCTGTTGCAACGGCTGCAACGGGACCAGGAGTTGGCGGACGTCGACGCCGTGGTGCTCGACGAGTGCCATGAACGGCATCTGGACGCCGACACCACCGCCGCCTTCCTGCTGGACGTACGGGCCGCCCTCCGGCCCGAGCTGCGCCTGGTGGCGGCTTCGGCGACGACCGACGCCGAGGGCTGGGCCCGGCTGTTCGGCGGCGCCCCTGTGGTGACGGCGGAGGGCGTCTCCCATCCCGTGGAGACCGTCTGGGCCCCGCCGCCGCGCCCCGTGCGTCCGCCGCACGGCATGCGGGTGGACCCGGCTCTGCTGGAGCACGTCGCCGCGGTGGTGCGCCGGGCGCTGCGCGAACGGGACGGGGACGTGCTGTGCTTCCTGCCGGGCGTCGGTGAGATCGGGCGGGTCGCCGGCCTGCTGGGCGGCGCGGAAGCGCTCGGCGCGGAGGTGGCGCAGGTGCACGGCCGCGCCCCGGCCGCCGTGCAGGACGCCGTTCTCGCGGGCGGGGCCGGGCGGCGGGTGGTGCTGGCGACCTCGGTCGCGGAGTCGAGCCTCACGGTGCCGGGGGTGCGGGTCGTGGTGGACTCCGGGCTGGCCCGCGAGCCCCGTACGGATCACGCGCGCGGGCTGAGCGCGCTCACGACCGTACGGGCCTCCCGTGCCGCCGCGCGCCAGCGGGCCGGCCGGGCGGGGCGCGAGGCGCCGGGCACCGTCTACCGCTGCTGGGCGGAGGCGGACGACGCGCGGCTGCCGCGCTTCCCCGCCCCGGAGATCACGGTGGCGGACCTGACGGCGTTCGCCCTGCAGGCCGCCTGCTGGGGCGATCCGGACGCGTCGGGTCTCGCCCTGCTCGACCCGCCCCCGGCGGGCGCGCTGGCCGCCGCCCGGGAGGTGCTGGGCGCCATCGGCGCCGTGGGGGCGGACGGCCGGGCCACGCGGCGGGGCGTCCGGATGGCCCGGCTGGGGCTCCATCCCCGGCTCGCGCGGGCCCTCCTGGACGGCGCGCCGGAGATCGGCGCGCGCCGGGCCGCGGAGGTCGTGGCCCTCTTGAGCGAGGAACCGCCCCGAGAGTACGGCGACGACCTCGCGGGCGCCTGGCGGGCCGCCCGCCGGGGCGGCGACGGCTACGGCGCGCGCTGGCGCACGGAGGCGCGCCGCCTGGAAGGCGCTCTCCGCGACAGGCCGTCGCCGTCCGACCCGCCGGAGGGGCCCGGCCCGGGCCCGGGGGCGGCGGACACGGCCGGGGACCCCGGATCAGCGGGTGCGGGCCGCGGCGCCCGTACGGACACGAGCGCGCGTAGGGGCGGCGGGGCCCGTACGGGCGTCGACGCGGGTACGGGCGCCGGGGTCCGCGCGGGCGTCACCGGGGGCTCGGGTTCCGGTGGGGACACCGGGCTCGCCACCGATGACGTGGCCGCCGGGCTCGTGGCGGCGCTGGCGTTTCCGGAGCGGGTGGCTCGGGCTCGGGGTTCGGGCGCGTATGTGATGGCGTCGGGGACCGGCGCGGAGCTCGGGGACGGGTCGCGGACGCGCAGCGCGGCGTGGCTCGCGGTGGCCGTCGCCGACCGGCCGGTGGCGGCGGCGTCCGCGCGGGTGCGGCTCGCCGCCGTGATCGACGAGCACACGGCCAGTACCGCCGCCGCGGCGCTGCTCTCGGAGAGCGAGGAGGTCGGCTGGGACGAGGAGCGGCGGGATGTCGTGGCCCGCCGGGTGGAGCGGCTGGGGGCGATCGAGCTGGGGGCGCGGCCGTTGCCGGGGCCGGACCCCGCGCGCATACGGGCGGCGCTGCTGGACGGGTTGCGGCGGGAGGGGCTGGGGCTGCTGCGCTGGACGGCCGAGGGGACCGCGCTGCGCGAGCGACTGGCCTTTCTGCACCGCCAGTTGGGCGCGCCGTGGCCGGACGTGGGCGACGCGGCGCTGCTGGACCGGGTCGACGACTGGTTGGGGGACGAGCTCGATCGTGCGCGGAAGCGGTCCGACGTGGAGCGGGTGGACGCGGGGAAGGCGCTCGCCCGGCTGCTGCCGTGGGCGTCGGGGGACGCCGTTCGCCTCGACGAACTGGCCCCCGAGCGGATCGAGGTGCCGAGCGGTTCGCGCGTCCGCGTGGACTACGGGGGTGATCAGCCGGTGCTGGCGGTGAAGTTGCAGGAGCTCTTCGGCTGGCAGGAGGCGCCGCGGGTCGCGGGCGGCCGGGTGCCCCTGCTCGTGCATCTGCTGTCGCCGGCCGGCCGCCCGGCGGCCGTCACCGCCGATCTGGCGTCCTTCTGGAAGGACGGATACCGCTCCGTGCGGGCCGAGTTGCGGGGCCGCTACCCCAGACACCCCTGGCCCGAGGATCCGGCGGCCGCCGTGCCGACGCGGCGTACGAACGCGCGGCGCTGACCCCTGCCCGGCGCCACGCGCGGGATTCACGTCGCCGGCCGGACGCGCGGCGTCGAGCAGGCGGGCATGGGGCGCCGATCAGACGGGGACGGGGTCGCCGATCAGGCGGGGACGGGTTCGGGGTCGGGGGCCGGGTCCTCGGCCGGGGCGGTGCCGGAGCCCGGGCGGCGGGAGCGGGCTTCGAGGACGAGGGAGAGGGTGAGGAGGAGGCAGCCCAGTCCGAGGAGGCCCCAGGGGAGGTAGCTGGTGAGGAGGAGGACGAGGACCCGCTGGGACGTGACGAGGTCGACGGTGGAGTCGACGTAGTCGGGCCGCATCTTCACATGCCCGGCGAAGGCGGTGATCGGCTTCTTCTCGGGGTGGCCGATCCAGCGCATCTCCTCTTTGTGGAGCTCTTCGCCGTTGACCGGGGCTCCGGTGACGGGGTCGACCCAGAACATCCGCTTGGTGCTGTACCAGCGCTCCAGGCCGGTCTGCTTGACGACCTCCGGGGTGACGCCCAGCGGCATCTTCTTGGGCAGCGGGACCTTGGTCCAGGGGATGGTCTGCTCGAAGTAGTAGACCTCCAGGCCGTGGAAGGTCCGGGTGCCCCGGTAGTGGATGGGCGCGGAGGTGCGGGTCTGCATGTCGAAGTACTGGTAGTCGCGCTTCTCGGTGAGGAAGGGCCACTTGTACTCGATGCCGTCGCGGCGCACCGGCGTGCCGTCGACGCTCTCGCCGCCCGCGTGCACGGGCTCCTGGCTGTGGGCGTCGAAGACGTAGCGTTCGGGGATGCTGGAGACCATCTTGCCGTCGGGGCCGACGATGTAGCTGAGGGTGTCCCAGACGACGACGTCGCGGCCGGTGGCGTCCTTGACCTTCTTGGCCTGTTCGACGTTGCCCTTGAGGGTCTGGACGATGTTGACCTTGGAGACCTTTCTGGCCTCCATCTTGTTGTAGTCGATCAGGTCGGCGTTCTTGGCCTCCATGACGACCGACTGGTACTGGCTGGGCGGGACCTTCGCGAGCCGCGGGAAGGCGTACCAGCGCAGCAGGGGCGAGAGGGCGGCGCAGAAGACGGCGGCGGCGAGCAGGACGAGGCTCGCTCTGCGGCGCATCCCGCCGCCTCGGGTGCGGCGTTCGGCCGGGGGACCGGGTGGTGCGGCTTCCCGGTGGTGCGGGGGCTCCTGGTCGGCCCCGGGTGGCACGGCGCGGCGCATGGCGGTGCGGCCCTCCCTCAGGGGTGTGCGGGGACGGTGGTGAGCAGGGGTTTGGGGGAGGTTTCGCCGCTGGGCATGCCGATGGCGGTGATGGCGAGGACGAGCGCGAGGGCGGCGGCCAGTCCGATGGCCGCGGCGATGAGTGCGCGCATGCTCGGCCTCCCGGTTGCTGATGCGGCGTCAGGGCGGGGGCACCGTAGCAACGGAGAGCCGAGATGAGAACACGTTGCACCGCCCTGTGCCGCCCGGATCGCATCCGGGCGGCACAGGGGCGGGTACGTGCGCGGGGCGGCGGGGCGTCCCGGTGGGTCAGTGGGCCGCGGGTGCGGTGACGGTCAGCTCGATGGTCAGCACCGCGCCGTCCGCGGTGGTGAGGCGGAGCTGGAAGGTGCCGGTGTGGCCGTCGGCGAAGATCTCCGGGAGAGTGAGGACGCCGTTCGCGTCCGTCTTGAGGCCGGAGAGGGTACGGATCGGCTTGGCGGTGTCCTTGCCCTTGCCGTCGGCGCCGGCCTTGGCGCCCTTGCCGCCCGTGCTGCCGCCCGTGCTCCCGGGCGCCTTGAAGTAGGGGCCCTTGTCGTTCTCCGCCGGCTTCCCCGGGCCCGGGGCGACCATCGTCGCGGTCACGGGCACGCCCGCCGCGAGCTTGCCCTGGTACGTGGCCTTGACGCCGATGCGCCCGGCGAAGGCGCCGCCCGCCTCGGCGGTGAGCGAGCCCGTGCCCGTACGCACCAGCGCGTCGGCCTTCGGGGTGGGCGCGGGCCGGGCGGTGACGGTCGCCGCGAAGTCGACGGCGGCGATCTTCTGCCCGGGGACGGTGGCCCGTACAGTGAACGCGCCGGGCTGCTCGCCCGCGCGGAGCTTCGGGGCGGTCGCGGTGCCGTCGGGGCCGGTGACGACCGTGGCGCGGGTGGCGTCGTCCGGGAACCGGGCCTTGGTCTCGCCGACGATCTCGTATTGGACGCGCACCCCGGCGAGCGGCTTGCCCGCCTTGTCCTCGGCCTTGACCTTGGGCCGCGCCGTGAACTCCGCGCCCGCCGTGGCCGTCAGCTCGCGCGCGCCGACGGCGTCGAGGCCGGCGGGCTGTCCGGGCGTGGGGGGCGGGGTCGTCGGGGGCTTCGTGGGCGGCGTCGTCGGGGGCTTGGGCTCGGGCGAGGGCTTGGACGGCACCTCGATGCCGCCGTGGCCGGTCTTCGGCGGGAGGGGCGAGGGCGAGGGGCTCTTGCCGTGGCCCCCGGCGCCGCCCTTGCCGCTCCCCGCGCCCTTGCCCGGGCCGGAGGAGCCCGTGCCGGAGGGGCGCGGGCTCGTGGCGCCCTTGCCGCCGGAGCCCTTGGCCGTGCCACCGCCCGTACCGGCGCCCGGGGTGGACTTCGGGAGCTTGGGCAGCACGCCGGTGCCGTCGGGCACCTCGTGCGTGCCTTCGCGGTAGTAGTCGAACCAGGTGCGGACCGTCTTCAGATACTCCGTCGAGTGGTTGTAGCCGAGGATCGCGAGATCCATCTTGGCCTCGTCCGACAGATCGCCGCCGACTCCGCACAGGTAGTAGCCCGTGCTGAGCGCCGCGTCGTAGATGTTGTTGGGGTCCTTGACGCCGTCGCCGTTGCCGTCCCGGCCCCATATCGCCCATGTCGAGGGGATGAACTGCATGGGGCCGACCGCGCGGTCGTGCTCCGAGTCGCCGTCGTACTTCCCGCCGTCGGTGTCCTTGATCAGCGCGAAGCCCTTGCCGTCGAGGACCGGGCCGAGGATCGGCCGCAGGGTCGTGCCGCCCTCGTCGACGGCGCCGCCGTTGGCGTGGCCGGACTCGACCTTGCCGATCGCGGCCAGCAGTTCCCAGGGCAGGTGGCAGCCGGGCTTGGCGTCGCTCAGGTGCGACTCGGCCCTCTTGTAGGCGTCCAGGACGGTGGCGGGGATGCCGGCTTCCGGCGAGCCCGTGCCCGTACCCGTGCCGGAGGACGGGTCGGGCGAAGTGCCCGGCTTGGTCGGGGTGTTCAGGGGCGGCAGGTCCGTGTGGTAGGGCGAGCCGCCGTCGATCGGCGGGCCGGGAGGCGGTGTCGCCTCCGCGGCGGGGTCCGTGCGCTGCACGGCGAACCCGGGCGCCTGGGAGGCCGTCATCGCGGCCATCGCCGCCGCGGCCACCGCGGTCGTCGCGGCCCCCCTGCGCAGTCGCCGACCGAACTTCGCTGCCATCCGTCTGTCCCCTCCGTGGGCGATGCGGCGCTCCCCCGCGTGTCAACGCAGGTGACACTACGGCAACTTCCTGCCCTCAGCCACAGGATCGGCGCGGCCCGGACGGGCTGCCGCGACGGCCGCCCGCACCCCGCTCACGGAGCGGGATACGGGCGGCACATTCCGTACCGGAACGGGTCAGTGCGCGGCGGATTCCCAGTCGGCCCCGACGCCCACCGACACGTCCAGCGGGGCGCGCAGTTCGACCGCTTGGGACATCTCGCGACGGACCAGCTCCTCGACGCTCTTCCGCTCGCCCGGGGCGATCTCCAGCACGATTTCGTCGTGCACTTGGAGCAGCATCCGGGAGGCCAGGCCCTCGGCGGCGAGGGCCGCGTCCACCCGGAGCATCGCGATCTTGACGATGTCCGCGGCGGTCCCCTGGATCGGCGCGTTGAGCGCCATGCGCTCCGCCATCTCGCGGCGCTGGCGGTTGTCGCTGTTCAGATCGGGGAGGTAGCGGCGGCGGCCGAGGATCGTCTGGGTGTACCCCGTGGCCCGCGCCTCCTCGACGACGCGCTGGAGGTAGTCCCGCACCCCGCCGAACCGCTCGAAGAACGTGTCCATCAGCCGGCGCGCCTCGTCCGGGGCGATCCCGAGCTGCTGGGACAGGCCGAACGCGGAGAGGCCGTACGCCAGCCCGTACGACATGGCCTTGATCTTGCGGCGCATCTCGGGGTCGACGTCGGACTTGGCGACGCCGAAGACCTGCGAGGCGACCGTGGTGTGCAGGTCCTCCCCGGAGGTGAACGCCTCCAGCAGCCCCTCGTCCTCGGAGAGGTGCGCCATCACCCGCAGCTCGATCTGGCTGTAGTCGGCGGTCAGCAGGGACTCGTAGCCCTCGCCGACGACGAAGCCGCGGCGGATCGCCCGCCCCTCGTCCGTACGCACCGGGATGTTCTGCAGGTTCGGGTCCGTGGACGAGAGCCGGCCGGTGGCCGCCACGGTCTGGTTGAACGTCGTGTGGATCCGGCCGCCGCCGGGCGAGATGGTCTTGATCAGCCCCTCGACCGTGGAGCGCAGCTTGGACTGCTCACGGTGGCGCAGCATGATCACCGGGAGTTCGTTCTCGGTCTGCGCCGCGAGCCACGCCAGGGCGTCCGCGTCCGTGGTGTAGCCCGTCTTGGTCTTCTTCGTCCTGGGCAGCGCCAGCTCCCCGAAGAGGACCTCCTGGAGCTGCTTGGGCGAGCCCAGGTTGAACTCGTGTCCCGCGGCGGCGTGCGCCTCCTGGACGGCCTGCTGCACCGCGCCCGCGAACTGCTGCTCCATCCGCTCCAGCCAGCCCCGGTCCGCGGCGATGCCCGCCCGCTCCATCCGGGCCAGCAGCGCGCTCGTCGGCAGCTCCATGTCCGTCAGCAGCTCGGCGGCGCCCACCTCCCGCAGCCTGCCGGTGAACGCCTCACCGAGGTCGAGGACCGTACGGGCGTGGCCCATCAGCGCGTCCGCCTCGGCCTGCTCGTCGGCGCCGAACGCGAGCTGCCCGCTGTCGGCCGCCGCCGTCGGCAGCTCACGGCCCAGATACTCCACGGACAGGGCGTCCAGGGCGAAGGAGCGGCGGCCCGGCTTGACGAGATACGCGGCCAGCGCCGTGTCCATCCGCACGCCCGCCACCGACCAGCCGTGCTCCGCGAAGACCCGCATCACGGCCTTCGCGTCGTGCATCACCTTCGGCTTGGACTCGTCCGCCACCCACGCCGCGAACGCCTTGTCATCCGCCTCGTCGAGCTGCGAGGGGTCGAACCAGGCGGCGGGCCCCTGCGCGGTGGCCAGCGCGATCTCGCTGACGCTGCCGCTGCCCAGCGCCCAGGCGTGCACCGTCGCCAGCCCCAGCGGCCGCGCGCCGTGCTCCGCCAGCCACGGGGCGAGCCCGCCCGGGCTCAGCACCGCGCCGTCCAGCTCGACACCGGCCTCGGGCGCCGCCTCCTCCGCCGCCACGGCGCCCGGGTCCACCGCCAGCAGCCGGTCCCTGAGGCCCGCGTTGCGGATCTCCAGGCCCTCCAGGAAGACCGTCAGCGCCTTCCGGTCGTACGGCTCGCGGGCCAGCTCCAGCGGCCCGCACGGCAGCTCCACGTCGAAGACCATCTCCGTCAGCCGCCGGTTGAGCTTCACGGCCTCCAGGTGGTCGCGGAGGTTCTGCCCGGCCTTGCCCTTGACCTCGTCCACCCGCTCGACCAGGTCGGCGAACGAACCGAACTGGTTGATCCACTTCGCGGCGGTCTTCTCGCCCACCCCCGGAATGCCCGGCAGGTTGTCCGACGGGTCGCCGCGCAGTGCCGCGAAGTCCGGGTACTGCTCCGGTGTGAGCCCGTACTTCTCGAACACCTTCTCCGGCGTGTAGCGCGTCAGCTCCGAGACGCCCTTCGTCGGATACAGCACCGTGACGTCCTCGGTGACGAGTTGGAAGGAGTCACGGTCGCCCGTGACGATCGACACCTCGAACCCCTCCGCCGTCGCCTGCCGCGCGAGCGTCGCGATGACGTCGTCCGCCTCGAAGCCCTCCACCGCGAACCGCTTCGCGCTCATCGCGTCGAGCATCTCGCCGATCAGCTCGACCTGCCCCTTGAACTCGTCCGGGGTCTTCGAGCGGTTCGCCTTGTACTCGGGGAACTCCTCGGACCGCCACGTCTTGCGCGACACGTCGAACGCCACCGCGAAATGCGTAGGCGCCTCGTCGCGCAGCGTGTTCGCCAGCATCGACGCGAAGCCGTACACCGCGTTCGTCGGCTGGCCCGTCGAGGTCGTGAAATTCTCCACGGGCAGCGCGAAGAACGCCCGGTACGCCATGGAGTGCCCGTCCATCAGGAGCAGGCGGGGGCGGCCTCCCCCCGCTGCCTCGGTGCCGGTCGTTGCGCTCGTCTTCGATGCCTTTGCTGCCACGTCCCCGATCCTGCCACGACCCACTGACAATCCCCGCGCACCCGACCTCGGCACCGCCGCTGTCAGTCCCCCGTGTCAGTATCTGAACAGCACCAAGGCCGCAGGCACACCGCCGAAGGGGAGCCGACATGGCAGGCAAGCCGCCCGCAGGGGATCCGGTACAGGACGCGCCCGACGTCACCGCGCCACAGCACTCCGCCGCCGGACTGCCGGCCGTCGCCCACTCACTGCTCATGGCCCGGCAGCAGATGGGCGTGCGCCGCACCGCCCTCACCCTCCTCAAGGTCAACCAGAAGGACGGATTCGACTGCCCCGGCTGCGCCTGGCCCGAGCCCGACCACCGGCACACCGCCGAATTCTGCGAGAACGGCGCCAAGGCCGTCGCCGAGGAAGCGACGCTGCGCCGCGTCACCCCCGACTTCTTCGCCGCCCACCCCGTCGCCGACCTCGCCGCCCGCAGCGGCTACTGGCTCGGCCAGCAGGGCCGCCTCACCCAGCCCATGTACCTCGCCGAAGGCGCCGAGCGCTACGAGCCGGTGCCCTGGGAGCGGGCCTTCGACATCATCGCCGAGGAGCTGACCGCCCTCGACTCCCCCGACGAGGCCGTCTTCTACACCTCCGGGCGCACCAGCAACGAGGCCGCCTTCCTCTACCAGCTCTTCGCCCGCGAATTCGGCACCAACAACCTGCCCGACTGCTCCAACATGTGCCACGAGTCCTCCGGCTCCGCGCTCACGGAGACCATCGGCGTCGGCAAGGGCAGCGTCCTCCTCGAAGACCTCTACAAGGCGGACCTGATCATCGTCGCCGGGCAGAACCCCGGCACCAACCACCCGCGCATGCTCTCCGCCCTGGAGAAGGCCAAGCAGGGCGGCGCGAAGATCATCTCGGTCAATCCGCTGCCCGAGGCCGGCCTGGAGCGCTTCAAGAACCCCCAGAAGGCCCGCGGCCTCGCCGGCCACGGCACCCCCCTCACCGACCTCTTCCTCCAGATCCGCCTCGGCGGCGACCAGGCCCTCTTCCGCATCCTGAACAAACTCATCCTCGACACCCAGGGCGCCGTCGACCAGGAGTTCATCGACGCGCACACCCACGGCTTCGAGGAATTCGCCCGAGCCGCCCGCGCCGCCGACTGGGACGAGACCATCGAGGCCACCGGGCTCGAACGCACCGAGATCGAGCGCATGCTGCGCATGGTCCTCGACTCCCGGCGCACCATCGTCTGCTGGGCCATGGGCCTCACCCAGCACAAGCACTCCGTCCCCACCATCCAGGAAGTCGTCAACTTCCTCCTGCTGCGCGGCAACATCGGCCGCCCCGGCGCCGGCGTCTGCCCCGTACGCGGCCACAGCAACGTCCAGGGCGACCGCACCATGGGCATCTTCGAACGGCCGGCCCCCGCCTTCCTCGACGCCCTGGAGAAGGAGTTCGGCTTCGCGCCGCCCCGCGCCCACGGCCTCGACGTCGTACGGGCCATCCGCGCGCTGCGCGACGGCGACGCCAAGGTCTTCTTCGCCATGGGCGGCAACTTCGTCTCCGCCACCCCCGACACCGAGGCCACCGAGGCCGCGATGCGCCGCGCCCGCCTCACCGTCCACGTCTCGACCAAACTCAACCGCTCCCACACGGTGACCGGCGCCCGCGCCCTCATCCTCCCCACCCTCGGCCGCACCGAGCGCGACACCCAGGCCGGCGGCGACCAGTTCGTCACCGTCGAGGACTCCATGGGCATGGTCCACGCCTCCCGCGGCCGGCTGCGGCCCGCCGGCCCCCACCTGCTCTCCGAGCCCGCCATCGTCTGCCGCCTGGCGCGCAGCGTCCTCGGCCCCGAAAGCCGCGTCCCCTGGGACGAGTTCGAGAAGGACTACGGCGCGATCCGCGACCGCATCGCCGCCGTCGTCCCCGGCTTCGAGGACTTCAACGCCAAGGTCGCCCGGCCCGGCGGCTTCGCCCTGCCGCACGCCCCGCGCGACGACCGCCGCTTCCCCACCGCCACCGGCAAGGCCAACTTCACCGCCGCCCCCGTCGAATACCCCAAGGCGCCCGAAGGCCGGCTGCTCCTGCAGACCCTCCGCTCCCACGACCAGTACAACACCACCATCTACGGCCTCGACGACCGTTACCGGGGCATCAAGAACGGCCGCCGCGTCGTCCTCGTCCACCCCGACGACGCCCGCGCGCGCGGCCTCGCCGACGGCTCGTACGCCGACCTCGTCAGCGAATGGACGGACGGCACCGAACGGCGCGCGGCCGACTTCCGGATCGTGTACTACCCCACCGCGCGCGGCTGCGCCGCCGCCTACTACCCCGAGACCAATGTCCTGGTCCCCCTGGACCACACCGCCGACACCAGCAACACCCCCGCCTCGAAATCCGTGGTCGTACGGCTGGAGCCCGCCGCGTCCACCGCCCCCGCACCCGGGACCGGCCGCCCGGACCCGGCCTGAAAGCCTTCCGGGACGCCTGGTAAGACTTCCGGCACGGAAGCCGTTGCCACATCAACGACCACGAAGGACGATCGGAGCCGCGACCCCATGGGCGAACAGAGCCGGACCACGTTCCCACAAGAAGTCCTGGACCGGTGGGCCGACAGCGGCCTCGACCTGTCCCGGATGATGACCGCCGGACACCTGGGCGACCGGATGAGCGTCCAGATCGTCCACGCCTCCCCCGAGCGCGTGGTCGCCACCATGCCCGTCGAGGGCAACACCCAGCCGTACGGCCTGCTGCACGGCGGCGCCTCCGCCGTGCTCGCCGAAACCCTCGGCTCCGTCGGCTCGATGCTGCACGGCGGCCCCACCAAGATCGCCGTGGGCGTCGACCTCAACTGCACCCACCACCGCAGCGCCCGCTCCGGGCTCGTCACCGGCGTCGCCACGCCCGTACACCGCGGCCGCTCCACCGCCACGTACGAGATCGTCATCACCGACGAGGACGACAAGCGCGTCTGCACCGCCCGCCTCACCTGCCTGCTGCGCGACGCGCCGCACGCCGCGCGACCCGAGCCCGGCGCGACGCCCGGCCGCTGACGGCGCGGGAGCCCACGACGCGCGGGGGAGCCGACTCGCGCCGCATCGCCGCGGCCAGCCCCTCCCCCGCCCCCTGGGGCCCCGAGCGGCCCGAAGCCGCCGCCCGCGCTTCCCGGCGCCGGGCGGCGGCCCTACCGTGCCCCCATGAGGGCCCCGCCCCGCACCCCCGCACGGCGCGCCGCCGCCGGCGCCCTGGCGCTCGCCGCCGCGCTCCCCCTCGCACTCGGCGGCTGCGCCGACCCCGCGCCCCACCGCCCCCGGGCCACGGCCTCCGCCGGGCCGAGCGCCGCGTCCACCGCCACGCTCATCCAGGTCTGTACGCGCCTCATCGCCTACTGGGCCGTACAGGAACTCACCGGCGGTGAGGGGGCCGGCCTCGACTGGGAACAGAAGGGCCTGTCCAACGAACAGCGCGCGATCTACGACGACATCGTGCGCGCCGCACACGCCGAGCGGGACGCCCACGGCCCGGACGCCGCGCGCCGGCTGATCGAACGCCAAGCCGCACAGCGCTGCACCGCCGCGAACGGCGCGACCTACAACTCCGAGAACTGGCGCCCGCCGACATGACCGTCCCCTCTACCGCGCCATAACTCTCCGTAGCATTCGCGCCATTCGGAATCGGAGATTCTTTCCCGGAGGGGGCTACGGCCGCGATCTTTCGCCGGCTTCCGCTCCGGCCCATGGTCCGTTTCGGGCCGGGTCCCGCCCCCACTCATTAACAGAACTGCGGAATCATGCGATCCAGATCGGCGAAGAAGTCATGATCCGCACCAACCGTCCGATTAGATCTTCTACACAAACCCCAAACAGTGATTCGCGTCATAACAAGACAGTCACAGCATGGGCGGCACCACTGCCTCAGCCCCCCACACACCCTTATAGTCACGGCCAGTCACCACCCCGCCGGGCGGCTCGCACCTCAAGCACCGCACATTCCCCACCCACCCGGCGAGCGATACGGCACCTCAGCAGAGGAGGCCGCGCCAGGGAAAGGAATCGACGTGCGACACCGTTCCTTGCTCATCCTCACCACCGCGCTCACCACAGGGGCCCTCACCCTCAGCGCCTGCGGTTCCCGCGACGACGACAAAGGCGGCGGCAACGGCGGCGAGAAGACCACCGTGACCATAGGCGTCGACGCCCCGCTGACCGGCTCCCTCTCCGCCATCGGCCAAGGAATCAAGAACTCCGTCGACCTCGCCGTGAAAACCGCCAACAAGAACAACGAGGTCAAAGGCGTCACCTTCAAGATCGAGCCGCTCGACGACCAGGCCGTCCCCGCCTCCGGCCAGCAGAACGCCACCAAACTCGCCGCCGACGAGAGCGTCCTCGGCGTCGTCGGCCCCCTCAACTCGGGCGTCGCCCAGTCCATGCAGCGAGTCTTCGCCAACGCCAACCTCACCCAGGTCTCCCCCGCCAACACCAACCCCGCCCTCAGCCAGGGCGACAAGTGGGGCCAGGGGAAGAAGAGCCGCCCCTTCAAGACCTACTTCCGCACCGCCACCACCGACATCATCCAAGGCCGCTTCGCCGCCCAATACCTCTACAACGACGCCAAGAAACGCAAAGCCTTCGTCGTCGACGACAAACAGACCTACGGCGCCGGCCTCGCCACCATCTTCAGCCAGGAATTCAAACGGCTCGGCGGACAAGTAGTCGGCACCGACCACCTCACCACCAAGGAAACCGACTTCTCCAGCACCGCCAACAAAATCAAGAACTCGGGCGCCGACTCCGTCTACTTCGGCGGCCAGTACCCCGAAGGCGGCCTCCTGTCCGGCCAGACCAAACGCGCGGGCGCCAACGTGCCCGTCATGGGCGGCGACGGCATCTACGACCCCGCCTTCATCAAAGCCGCGGGCGGCAGCAACAACGGAGACCTCGCCACCTCCGTCGGCTACCCCGTACAGCAACTCGACTCCGCCAAGAACTTCATCAAGGACTACGCGGCCCAGAACTACAAAGACCCCTACGCCGCATACGGCGGCTACTCCTACGACGGCGCCTGGGCCATCATCCAGGCCGTCAAGAAGGTCATGGCCGACAACGACGGCAAACTCCCCGACAAGGCCCGCGAAAAAGTCGTCGAGGCCATGTCCCAAGTCTCATTCCAAGGCGTCACCGGCAAAGTCTCCTTCGACCAGTACGGAGACACCACCAACAAACAACTCACCGTCTACACCGTCAAAGGCGGCAAGTGGACGACCGTGAAGAGCGCCACCTTCGAGGAATGACCACCGCGCCGCCCCGCCACAGCACCCCCGCGCGAGGGCGCCACCAGCGCCCCCGCGCGGCGTCACATCCGACACCCGCATCGGAGGCCCCGCGGTGCACGAACTACCCCAAACACTCCTCACCGGCCTGGCCCTCGGCGCCACTTACGGGCTGATCGCCATCGGCTACACCATGGTCTACGGCATCATCCAGCTCATCAACTTCGCCCACGGCGAGATCGTCATGATCGGCGGCTTCGGCGCCCTCACCATCTGGCTCTGGCTCCCCAGCAACACCTCCCTCACCCTCGCCATCCCCCTCATGCTCATCGGCGCCGTCATCGCCTCCGTCGCCGTCGCCACCGCCGCCGAACGCTTCGCCTACCGCCCCCTGCGCGGCGCACCCCGACTCGCCCCACTGATCACCGCCATCGGACTCTCCCTCGCCCTCCAGCAAATCGTCTGGAGCTTCTACCCCAACGCCAAGAAGGCCCGCCCCTTCCCCCAGATCAGCGGCGACTCCTTCCAGCTCGCCGGCAACCTCCACCTCCAGCGCAACGACATCTTCGTCCTCGTCGCCGCACCCATCTGCATGGCCGCCCTCGGCCTGTTCATCGCCAACAGCCGCACCGGCCGCGCCATGCAAGCCACCGCCCAGGACCCCGACACCGCGAAACTCATGGGCATCAACACCGACCGCATCATCGTCCTCGCCTTCGCCATCGGCGGCGGATTCGCCGGTGTCGCGGGCGTCGCCTACGGCCTGCGCATCGGACAGGTCGAAGTCCTCATGGGCTTCATCCTCGGCCTCAAAGCCTTCACCGCGGCCGTGCTCGGCGGCATCGGCAACATCTACGGAGCCATGCTCGGCGGCGTCGTCCTCGGCATCGCCGAAGCCCTCGCCATCACCTACGTCCAGGACATCCCCGGCATGCAGCAGCTCGGCGGCGGCGGCTGGGCCAACGTCTGGGCCTTCGCCCTCCTCATCGCCGTGCTCCTCCTACGGCCCCAAGGACTCCTCGGCGAACGCGTAGCGGATCGGGCGTGACAGCGATGACCACACCAACCCCCACCGAAACCACCCCCGTCATCCCCCTCCCCCTCACCACCGCCCGCATCATCACCGCCGCCGGAGCCGCCCTCACCATCCTCTCCACCTTCCTCGCCTGGACCTGGACCACCGCCTTCCCCGGCAACCTCACCGTCACCGGCTACCCCGGCGGCCTCCAAATCCTCACCCTCATCGGCGGCATCCTCACCCTCGCCTTCACCCTCTCCGCCTGGCGCACCCCCGGCCTCACCTGGCTCACCCCCACCGGCGGCAACAACGCCACCGCCTACCTCGCCGCCGGCACCCTAGCCACCACCTGGTACACCCTCATCGCCATCGCCGACCAACTCGGCGGCCTCGCCAACCTCGAACCCGGCGGCTACATCGCCGCCGCCACCACCCTGACCGCACTCCTCGGCGCCCTCGCCCACCCCATCGACCGACGCACCGCCGCCTCACTGCCGCAGCACGGCCGACTCCACACCGGCGCCCTCGGCAAAGCCCTCCACGGCATCTACCGGACCGTACGCCCCGGCCGCACCCCACGCCCCTTACGCCCCGCCCGCCCCCTCCCCGCCTGGGCCGAAATCCTCATCATCGCCGCCGCGTTCGGCATCGCCCTCTATACCGTCACCTACGGAATAGACACCGAATACGGCGAACTCTTCACCGGATTCCTCATCCTCGTATCCTTCGCCGCCGCCGCACTCTTCAAAGCCGGCCTCATCGCCCGGCTCGCCACCCTCACCAACAAACACCGCAACATCTCCATCGCCGCCGCATTCGCCGCCGCGGCCGCCTTCCCCTTCACCCAGAGCACCGACCAATACACCCTCATCGCCGTCAACATCCTCATCTTCGCGACCGTCGCCCTCGGCCTCAACGTCGTCGTCGGACTCGCCGGCCTCCTCGACCTCGGATACGTCGCATTCCTCGGCGTCGGCGCCTACACCGCCGCCCTCGTCTCCGGCTCCACCGCCTCCACCCTCGACGTCCACTTCCCCTTCTGGGCCGCCGCCCTCACCGGCGCCGCAGCCTCCCTCGTCTTCGGCGTCATCATCGGCGCCCCCACCCTCCGCCTACGCGGCGACTACCTCGCCATCGTCACCCTCGGCTTCGGAGAAATATTCCGCATCACCGTCGAAAACCTCGACGGAAACTCCGGCCCATCCGTCACCAACGGACCGAACGGAATCCCCAACATCCCCGACCTCGTCCTCTTCGGCTACTCATTCGGCACACCCCACGACGTCGCCGGAACCACCCTCACCCCCTTCGCCAACTACTACCTGCTCATGCTCCTCATCACCATCCTCGTCGTCCTCGTCTTCAGCCGCGCCGGAAACTCCCGCATAGGCCGCGCCTGGATAGCCATCCGCGAAGACGAAACCGCCGCCACCGCCAGCGGCATCAACAGCTTCCGCCTCAAACTCCTCGCCTTCGCCCTCGGCGCCACCCTCGCCGGACTCGCCGGCACCGTCCAAGCCCACGTCACCTCCACCGCCGTACCCGAGCAATACGTCTTCGCCGGCCCCGTACCCCCCAACTCCGCCTTCCTCCTCGCCGCCGTCATCCTCGGCGGAATGGGCACCATCAGCGGACCACTCCTCGGCGCGGCCCTCCTCTACCTCATCCCCGCAAAACTCCAATTCCTCCAGGACTACCAACTCCTCGCCTTCGGCCTGGCACTCATCCTCCTCATGCGACTGCGCCCCGAAGGAATCATCCCCAACCGCCGCCAGCAGCTCGAATACCACGACACCGGCCAACTCGACGTCCCCGACCGCGACCTACCACCCGGCACCGTCGGCGTCACCAAGGCAGGGGCGTGAACCCCATGACGACCACGACCACCACCGAAACCCCCGTACTCACCGCCACCGGCGTCACCATGCGCTTCGGCGGACTCACCGCCGTACGCGCCGTCGACCTCAGCGTCCACCCCCACGAAATCGTCGGCCTCATCGGACCCAACGGCGCCGGAAAAACCACCTTCTTCAACTGCCTCACCGGCCTCTACGTACCCACCAGCGGAAAAGTCGCCTACAAAAACACCACCCTCCCACCCAAACCCCACCTCGTCGCCAAAGCAGGAATCGCCCGAACCTTCCAGAACATCCGCCTCTTCGCCAACATGACCGTCCTCGAAAACGTCCTCGTCGGCCACCACACCCGCACCAAAGAAGGACTCTTCGCCGCCCTCCTACGAGGCCCCGCCTTCCACCGAGCCGAAAAAGCCTCCACCCAACGCGCCCAAGAACTCCTCGAATTCACCGGCCTCACCCCCAAAGCCGACCACCTCGCCCGCAACCTCCCCTACGGCGAACAACGAAAACTCGAAATCGCCCGCGCCCTCGCCGGCGACCCCGGACTCCTCCTCCTCGACGAACCCACCGCCGGAATGAACCCCCAAGAAACCCGCGCCACCCAACAACTCGTCTTCGCCATCCGCGACCAAGGCACCGCAGTCCTCGTCATCGAGCACGACATGCGCTTCATCTTCAACCTCTGCGACCGCGTCGCCGTCCTCGTCCAAGGCGAAAAACTCACCGAAGGCACCACCGACGCCGTACAAGCCGACGAACGCGTCATCGCCGCCTACCTCGGCACCCCCTTCGAAGGCGCACCCGGAGCCGACGAAATAGCAGAAGTCGAAGCCGCCGAAGCCGCCGAGACCGCTGGAGCCGCTGAGAACGCTGAAACAGCGACACCACCGGACACCGTCGCCCGCCCGGAGGACAACCAGTGACCGCACTCCTCGAAGTGGACGACCTCAAAGTCGCCTACGGCAACATCCAAGCCGTCAAAGGCATCACCTTCACCGTCCACACCGGCCAAGTCGTCACCCTCATCGGCACCAACGGAGCCGGCAAAACCACCACCCTGCGCACCATCTCCGGCCTCCTCACCCCCCAAAGCGGCACCATCACCTTCGACGGCCAACCCCTCACCAAAACCCCCGCCCACCACATCGTCGCCCGCGGCCTCGCCCACTCCCCCGAAGGCCGCCGCATCTTCCCCCGCCTCACCGTCGCCGAAAACCTCCAACTCGGCGCGTTCCTCAGAAAAAACCCCACCGAAATCAACAAGGACACCGAACGCGCCTACGAACTCTTCCCCATACTCGGCGAACGCCGCAAACAAGCAGCCGGCACCCTCTCCGGCGGCGAACAACAAATGCTCGCCATGGGCCGCGCCCTCATGTCCCGCCCCAAACTCCTCATGCTCGACGAACCATCCATGGGGCTCTCCCCCATCATGATGCAGAAAATCATGGAAACCATCGCAGAACTCAAATCCACCGGCACCACCATCCTCCTCGTAGAACAGAACGCCCAAGCCGCCCTCTCCCTCGCCGACTACGGCCACGTCATGGAAATCGGCACCATCGTCCTCTCCGGCACCGGCGACCACCTCCTCCACAACGAATCCGTACGCAAGGCCTACCTCGGCGAAGACTGAACCCCGACACCACACCGGCCGCCGCGCGAATGTTCCCTGGTGTTCCCCCGGCCCCTTATGCGCGACGCCCGGACTGATCACGCCTCAATGCGCAGCCAGGTATTGCCCGCCCGGAGCCAGAGGAAGCCGTCACGGCCCTGGCCGCAATGCATGACGACCCGACCGGGGACTCGTACACGACGGCGGGAGGTCACTGTCCACGTGGTGCCGTCGAGTGCGGCACGTACAACTTCAACAGACCGCTTGTTGTGGTCGCGCCGCGTCAGTACGGCCCTGTCGCCGCGAACCGCGAAACCATCCGGAGTACGGACGGGGCTCACGTAACTGACGACATCGCCGGTGGACGGAGTGATCCGCGACAGGAAAGTACCGCCACTGCTGGTACTGGAGTACCAGACGAGCCACACCTGGTCCTCCTCCGTCGCGGCAGTACAGCCGTGCAGCGGACACTGGGGCAGTCGGCCCCCGGGCGCCCAGGAGGCCCGGCCTCGGACATCCCAACCCGCGAGGCCCCCTCCCGACTCGGGATGACCACCGTAGATGCCGGCATCACCATAAGCCGTCCAGATGCCTCCGTGCGCATCGGTCGCCAACGCCGGAATATCGTCACCGACGCAGAACTCGGCCTCAGGCGTTCCAGACGGGGAAAACACCACCGCGTTGGAAGCCCAACCCTCCTCCGCCTCGCCACGGGACGTACGCCCGCTCACCAACAGAAAACGGGAATCCGGCAGCAGAGCCAGGTGACTCGGCCGCATCCGAATACCCTCCACCAGCCTGCGCCGCTCCTCCCCTCCCGCAACGGTGACCAACTCCCCCGTAAACGGAAGCTTCGGCTGCCACCCCACCCACCCCTTGATGTAGCGACTGCGATCCAGATACCGCTCGTGCACCAAAAGAACCGCAAGTTGACCAGTGGGTCCAACGCTCCACCAAAGGGCTCGGCGCCCCCTCACCACATCAACAGCCGGAAGCCGCCACACAGTGCGTATCGCACCATCAGAACCAACAGCCAGAGGGCGGAGATTCATCAGCCATCGCCTTTAGGACTCCGGAGCCCAACAGCCCGAAGAGCACCACTTTACCGGGCCCGGCCCGAAGCCCCGGGGCTCCCGCAACCGCGACGCTCCACGCTCAGTGCCGGCCCGGGTACGTCAGGTGCAGGTCGCCGAGCGGTCTGCGCTGCGCGAGGATGACGCGCCGGCTGATCCGCCAGCCGCCCTCCTCGCGCGGCAGGGTGTCGAGATGAGTGACGCTGGTGACGGATCCGTTGGCCATGAGGAGGAGCCCCTTGGACTGCGCGGTGACGACGTCGTCCTCCTGACCGCTGATCACGATGTTCGTGATGTGGTGCGCGCCGGCGCCGCACTCCAGGGCGCCGTTCCTGATCGCCTCGATGCCCTCGAAGGTGCCCGCTCCGACGTCGCTGAGGTCATGGACGGCGTCAGCTCGTGCTGAGTAGCCTCGGTCGCGGTCGCCCACGGCGACGATGATGTCGCATCGCCTACTCCCCCTTGGCCGCCTTCTTCTCCTCGGCGTCCTCGATCACGGCCTCCGCGACCTGCTGCATCGAGAGCCTGCGGTCCATCGACGTCTTCTGAATCCACCGGAAGGCCGCGGGCTCCGTCAGCCCGTACTGCGTCTGCAGCACGCTCTTCGCCCGGTCCACGAGCTTGCGCGTCTCCAGCCGCTGCGACAGGTCCGCGACCTCGCGCTCCAGCGCGCGCAGCTCCGTGAACCGCGAAACCGCCATCTCGATGGCCGGCACGACGTCGCTCTTGCTGAACGGCTTCACCAGATACGCCATCGCCCCGGCGTCCCGCGCCCGCTCCACCAGCTCGCGCTGCGAGAAGGCCGTGAGCATCAGTACGGGCGCGATGGACTCCGCGGCGATCCGCTCCGCGGCGGAGATCCCGTCGAGTACGGGCATCTTCACGTCGAGGATGACGAGGTCGGGCTTGTGCTCCTGGGCCAGGGCGACGGCGGTCTCGCCGTCGCCGGCTTCACCCACGACGCTGTATCCCTCTTCCTCAAGCATCTCTTTGAGATCGAGCCGGATCAGGGCCTCGTCCTCCGCGATGACGACGCGGGTCGTCAGCGGGGGGACGTGCGACTGCTCGTCGTCGGCATGCGGCTGGGGCTCGGCGGCGTTCACGGGGCTCCTCGTTAAGGCAGGGCGATGCACCATGAGCCTACCTAGCTCCTGTATGTTTGATGCGCGGAGGGTTTCCGCTATCCTTCCTTTGCAAGGCCCCGGTAGCCCAATTTGGCAGCAGGCGATGGATTCAAAACCCATACAGTGTCGGTTCGAGTCCGACCCGGGGCACTTTACCTTCGTTTCCAAGGTTCCCAACGGTTGGTGATCTTCACCCGCCAAGGTGAACAAGTAGGCGATTGGGCTCCCGCCCGCGCAGTTCGAGCCAAGCTCGTCCGCATGTACGACATGGATACGCGCAGGCGCGCGCTCGCACTGGTCAGCCAAGGCCGCAGCCTCAACTCCGTCAGCCAGGAGACCGGAATATCCCGGTACGCCCTGCGCGACTGGCAGACGCGCATCGAGCCCCTCACCCGAGCCCGGCCGACCGATTGTCCGCGCTGCGATGACCTGACTCTCGACGAAGCCGCCTACGCCTACCTGCTGGGGCTCTACCTCGGGGACGGCTGCATCAGCCCGCAGCCGCGCGGCGGGCACCAACTGCGTATCGCCTGCGCGGATGCCTGGCCGGGGCTCATCGAAGCCTGTCACAGCGCGATCCTGGCCGTACGGCCGTCCCTGCGCGCCTACTCGCTCCAGCGGAAAGGCTGCGTGATGGTGACCAGCTACGGACGGCACTGGCCCTGCCTGTTTCCGCAGCATGGCCCCGGCAGGAAGCATGATCGCGCCATCGTTCTCGAACCGTGGCAGCAGCGGATCGTAGACGCCCGGCCCTGGGAATTCCTGCGCGGCCTCATCCACTCCGACGGGTGCCGCATCACCAACTGGGCCACCCGCCTCGTAGGCGGTGAACGCAAGCGCTACGAATATCCGCGTTACTTCTTCACCAACAGGTCCGAGGACATTCTCAAGCTCTGCACCGACACCTTCGACAAGGTCGGTGTCCAGTGGAAGGTGACGCGGCGCGGGGGCAGCCCGGCCAATGTCTCCGTCGCCCGCCGCGCCTCCGTGGCGCTCATGGATCAGTACATCGGGCCGAAGTACTGATCCGGAGTGCCGGTCTATTTCTTCGGTGAGTCGTCCTCGCCGATGTGGTGTACGCGCACGAGGTTGGTGGAGCCGGGGACTCCTGGTGGGGAGCCGGCGGTGATGATGACCACGTCTCCCTTTTGGCAGCGGCCGATGCGGAGGAGGTGTTCGTCGACCTGTTGGACCATTTGGTCGGTGTTCTCGGCTCGGGGGCCGAGGAAGGTTTCGACGCCCCAGGTGAGGTTGAGCTGGGCGCGGGTGGCGGGTTCGGGGGTGAAGGCGAGGAGGGGGATCGGGGAGCGGTAGCGGGAGAGGCGGCGGACGGTGTCGCCGCTCTGGGTGCAGGCTACGAGGTATTTGGCTCCGAGGAAGTCGCCGATTTCGGCTGCGGCGCGGGCCACGGCGCCGCCTTGGGTGCGGGGTTTGCTGTTTTCGGTGAGGGGTGGGAGGCCTTTGAGGAGGATGTCTTCTTCGGCCGCTTCGACGATGCGGCTCATGGTTTTGACGGTTTCGACGGGGTATTTTCCGACGCTGGTTTCGCCGGAGAGCATGACGGCGTCGGTGCCGTCGATGACGGCGTTGGCGACGTCGGAGGCTTCGGCGCGGGTGGGGCGGGATGAGTCGATCATGGAGTCGAGCATTTGGGTGGCGACGATGACCGGCTTGGCGTTGCGTTTGGTGAGTTTGATGGCGCGTTTTTGGACGATGGGTACGGATTCCAGTGGCATTTCGACGCCGAGGTCGCCGCGGGCGACCATGATGCTGTCGAAGGCGTCGACGATGCCTTCGAGGTTGTCGACTGCCTGGGGTTTTTCGATTTTCGCCATGACGGGGAGGCGGCGGCCTTCTTCGTCCATGATGCGGTGGACGTCGAGGATGTCATGGGCGCTGCGGACGAAGGAGAGGGCGATCATGTCGGCGCCGGCGTGGAGGGCCCAGCGGAGGTCTTCGACGTCTTTTTCGGAGAGGGCGGGGACGGAGACGGCGACGCCGGGGAGGTTGAGTCCCTTGTGGTCGGAGACCATGCCTCCTTCGATGACGATGGTCTTGACGCGGGGGCCGTCGACTTCGATGACTTCGAGGGTGACGCGGCCGTCGTCGACGAGGATGCGTTCGCCTCGGGTGACGTCGGCGGCGAGGCCTTCGTAGGTGGTGCCGCAGCAGTGGCGGTCGCCTTCGACGGGTTCGACGGTGATGGTGAACTCGTCGCCGCGTTCAAGGAGTACGGGTCCTTCGCGGAAGCGGCCGAGGCGAATCTTCGGGCCTTGAAGGTCGGCGAGGATGCCGACGTTGCGGCCGGTTTCTTCTGAGGCTTTGCGCACCCGGTGGTATCGCGCCTCGTGGTCGGCGTAGGTGCCGTGGCTGAGGTTAAAGCGGGCTATGTCCATTCCGGCTTCGACGAGTGCCTTGATCTGCTCGTACGAGTCGGTGGCGGGGCCTAGGGTGCAGACGATTTTTGCTCGGCGCATGGTTCGACTCTATGACGTACCGATGGGTAGGGATTCCGTCGGGTGGGTCGGGCCAACGTCCGCTGGGTGAAGGCTTGTTGACAAGTAGTGAAACGTGCGCGGGGGCGCTCTGATGAGCGGTGGAGGGGTGGTTTCAGAGGGTGGGGCGGGTCATGGTGAAGCGTGCGTTGACGTGGGCGTGGATGTGCTGGCGTTGGGGTGCGAGGTCGAGGGTGGGTTCGGGGTCGGCTGTCTCGCCGTATCCGCCGTATCCGGCGGCGCGGGCGGCTCGGGCGCCTGCGGGGGGTCCGTAGCCGAGGGGGCCGGGGGGTGTGGGGGTGTCGGCTTCGATGTCGGCGAGTTCGGTGATGGCGTCGAGTTGTGCGCCGAGGGCGTCGGCGTATTCGCGTGCGCGTTGTAGGGCGTCGTGGACGGCTTGGCGGCGGGCTTCGCGGTGGGCGGGTGAGTCGGGGCGCAGGCTCCACCAGGGGCCGTCGACGCGGGTGAGGTCGAGGGCGGCGAGGCGGCTGGTGATGTCGCCGAGGGCGGTGAAGTCGCTGATGGTGGCGGTGATGTGGAGGTGGCCGTGGTAGGCGTGGACGCGTTCGTGGCGTCCTTTTTCGGTGAGTTGGGGGGTGATGGTGAAGGTGCTGGTTTCGAGGTGGTCGATGGCGTGGTCGTAGGTGTTGAGCGCGTTGAGTGCGTGGGTGTTGCGGCGGGTGAGGTCTTCGAGGGTGGTGTGGCGTTCGGTGTTGCGGGCGTTGATGGTGATGTCGAGTTGGGCGATTTCGGGTGGGACTTCGAGGTGGGCTTCGCCGCGTACGGCGAGGCGGGGGGTGTCGGGGGTGCCGTAGGGGTGGTGTGGGGTCATGGCCTCAGCCTCTCAGGTGCGGGGGCTGGGCGCCGGGGGTTGTGCGCGGGGTTCTGTGGCGGGGGTTGTGGGCTCAGACCTTGAGGTGGTTGGCCTTGAGGTGGTTGGCGGGTTCGGAGAGGGGCAGCGGCCTGCGGGCGCCGGGGGTGCGGGGGTGTTGTGGGAGGCCGAAGGTGGTGAAGGCGGTGCGGGGTGGCTGGGGGTAGGGGGTGGCGTCGGTGAGGTTGTTGAGGATGGTGGCGCCGCGCCAGGCGGCTAGGCCGAGGTCGGGGGCGCCTGGGCCGTGGGTGTGGCGTTCGGCGTTCTGGACGTAGATGGCGCCTTCGACGCTGGGGTCGAGGGTGAGGCGTTGGTGTTCGTCGATGCGGGGGCGGCCGGCGCTGTCGCGGCGGAGGTAGGGGTCGAGGGGGGCGAGGAGGGCGTCGGTGGGGCGTTCTCGGTAGCCGGTGGCGAGGATGACGGCGTCGGTGGTGAGGCGGGAGCGGGTGCCCTGCTGGATGTGGTCGAGGTGGAGTTCGACGCGGGTGGTGCCGACGCGGCCGGCGGTGCGGACGTTGACGCCGGGGGTGAGGACGGCGTCGGGCCAGCCGCCGTGGAGGGTGCGGCGGTAGAGCTCGTCGTGGATGGCGGCGAGGGTTTCGGCGTCGATTCCTTTGTAGAGCTGCCATTGCTGTGGGAGGAGTTGGTCGCGTACGGCTTCGGGGAGGGCGTGGAAGTAGCGGGTGTAGTCGGGGGTGAATTGTTCGAGGCCGAGTTTGCTGTATTCCATGGGGGCGAAGGCGGGGGTGCGGGCGAGCCAGTGGATTTTTTCTTTTCCGGCGGGCCGGTGTCGGAGGAGGTCGAGGAAGATCTCGGCGCCTGATTGGCCGGAGCCGATGACGGTGATGTGTTCGGCGGCGAGGATTTCGTGGCGGTGGTCGAGGTAGTGGGCGGAGTGGATGACGGGGGCGGTGGGGGTTTCGGCG
>NZ_JOBF01000030.1 GCF_000718635.1 Streptomyces varsoviensis
CCGGGGGGCGGGGTGCCGGGGGCTCCGGGTGCCCCGGGCGGCGCGGGGTGGCTGGGGGTATTGGAGGCGCTGGGCTGGTTGGGCCGACCCGAGGCGCTAGGCGCGCCGGACTGGCCCGGAGCGCCGGGCGGGGCCGGGTAGTTGGAACCGGCGGCACCGGGTGCGGCGGGCTGACCCGGGACGTTAGGTCCGGCGGCACCGGGCGCGCCGGGCTGCCCCTGGGCGGCCCCCGGAGCACCGGACCGGCCCGGAGCGCCGGACGCGACCGGGTAGTTGGAACCGGCGGCGCCCGGCGCACCGGACGGCATGCCCGCCGGGGCGGGCCGGCCGGGGGGCGCGGGTGGCGTGGGGCCGGCTGACGGCTGGTTCGGCGACGGGCTCGGGTGCCCGGCCTGTCCCGGCGCGGCCGGGTACGGCGGGGCTTCCGGGGCTCCGGGGCCTGCGAACACCGTGGGAGGGTGCGCCGGCCCGGCCGGCGGTTGGGGGGCGCCCGCGGCCGGTCCGCCTGGTCCGCCCGGCCCACTCGGAGCGCCTGCGGGCGGCGGCGTCCCGCCCGCCGCAGAACCGGAAGCACCCGGCGCGGCCGGCGGCTGCGGCCCGGGACCGGCAGGCGTGCCGGGAACGCCCGGCGCGGCCGACGGGCGGGGCGGAGCGGCACCCGCCGCACCCGCGCCCGGGCCACCGGCCTCGGCGTCGGGCGAGGCGACCAGTTGCGTCGGCACGTACCCACCCGCCGGAGCACCCGGCGCACCGGGCCCTGACGCGGGCGCGGGCGCGGAACCCGAAGAAGGCTGCGCCGGCGCGACCGCCGTCGGCGGCAGCGAGCCACCCCTGCTCAGCAGCTCCGTCTTGGCCTCGGGCCGCACCCCGGACGGCGGGGTGTCGTCGCCGTCCGTACCGCTGAGCGGCGGCGCGAAGACCGTGGCGGGAGGGGCGACGGAACGGTCGTCGCCGTCGCCGCGACCCGCGTTGGTGTCGGCCCCGGCCCACGGAGTGGCCCCGGCGGACGCGGGCGACGCGGCGGGCGGTACCGGGCCGGGGGCGTCGCCGGAACCGGAACCGGCGGGTTCGTCCATCGGCACGGACGAAGCAGGCGCGGGCCACGCGTCCGGCCCGCCCGGCGCCACAGGCGCAGCCGCAGCGGCACCAGCCCCAGCCCCACCGGCAGCCGCCGCACCCGAAGAAGCCGAAGAACCCGAAGAAGCCGAACGCTCCGGCGCAGGCGAAGAAGCCGCGCCCGCCGACCCAGCCGACCCCGCCGCACCCGCAGGCCGCCGGTCCGGAATCCCGATCTCGTCCGCGGCCTGCTGCAGCCACTCCGGCGGAGTCAGCAGAAACGATGTGACCTCAAGGTCGACGCGCTTCGGCGGCCCCGCTTCGGCCGGTTCCGGTGCCGGAGCGGCCCCGTACTCCTCCTCGTACCGCCGGATCACCTCGCCCACCGGCAGCCCCGGCCACAGCGTCGTCTCGCCGCTGTCCCGCGCGATCACCAGCCGGGCGCTGCCGCCGTCCACCGCCGGGCCGTCCTCACGGTCCTCGGCCCAGGCGACGAAGCCCAGGTCGAACTCGCGTACCCGCACCTCGCGGTGCTGGTACGCCGGCACATCGCCGTTGACCCAGCCCTCCGCGCGCTCCTGCGCCTGCGCGAACGTCACCATCGCGCTCACCCCTCCACCGGGACGGCGGACGCGAAGCCACCGTCCACCATCAGGTTCGCCACGGTCTCCAGCTCCGGCGGGCCGCCCGCCAGCCGCAGCAGGAAGGCGTCGAAGTCCTCACCGCAGGGCAGCAGCAGCCGCTCGACGCGCTCCTGGACCGACCAGCCGTCCCGGTCCCGCGCGTCGTCGTACGCGCAGAACCACACCGAGCCGATGGCATCGCCTTTCACCTTCACGGCCAGTACACCGCCCTGCATGAAGCCGACGCCCAGGTAGTCCTTGGTGAAGTGGTCGCGCAGACACTTGTTGATGTAGACGAGGTCATTGACCGCCGCCTCGCCGCGCACCGTGAAGAACGGCTGGTCCACCAGGAGCCCCAGCTCCGGATCGAGCGCCGCGCCGACCGGCGCGCAGCCGCCCGCCGCCTTCAGGAACGAACGGTAGGCGCCCGGCAGCCGGTACCCCAGGTCCTCCTCGACGCCCAGCACGTCGTCCTCCGCCACCGCGAGATCCCGCTGCGGCAGCGCGAAGTGCACCGGCCGGGTCTCCTGCAACGGCCGCGTACCGCGCTTGGCGTGATCGACGGCGGCCGTCGCCAGCCCCCCGTGGTGCCGCAGCAGCGCCTTGACCTCGACCGGGATCAGCTCCAGCCGGCGCGTGCCCACCACGTGGTGCCAGGTCCAGCCGTGCGGCGTCGCGACGGACGGCAGGCTGGCCCACAGTTCGTGGCCGGCCGCGTGCAGGGCGGCGTTCGCGGACACGTAGTCGGTGAGCCGCAGCTCGTCCACGCCGAACCCCTCCGGCGGCTCCGCGATCTCGGCGGCGGCCCGCGCGTACGGCGAGAAGTCCGGGAAACCGTCCCGGTCCACCCATACGCCCTTGGGGTGGCGCGCGGCCCGGACCGGGTCCGGGAAGTGCACGACCTGCCCGGCATAGGCCGTGTTCGGTGGCGCGGCCTGCTGCCCGAGCCGACCTGTCGTCATGGCGGATGCCCCCTGCTGCGTATGGGTGTTGCGGACAGCCTAAGCGCTGCCCGGACTGGGCCCCCGCCCCCGTCGTACGCCCGCCGTACGCCCGCCGAGCACGGCCTTGAGCGGCGACGACCCGCATCCGCCGCCCGCCCGGCCCCGGACCCTCCGGCCTGTACGCGCCGTACGCCCGGCCCCGGTCTCCCCGGCCCGTACGCCCCGTGCGCCCGTACGGCCCGTGCGCCCGGCCGCTACGCCCGCGCCCCCCGGCTCGTACGATCCCGGCTCCCCCAGCCCGTACGATTCCGGCGCACCCGGTCCGTACGGTCGCGACCCCGGCTCGTACGGTCTCGACCTCGGCTCGGGACGTACTGGCGGACCCCACCCGGCGCCTCCGCGTCCAGAACGTCCAGAACGTCCAGAACGCCGCAGCCGCGCGCGTACACCGCAGCCTCCCGCGACGCCCGCGGAAAAGCCGCAGCCTCCCGCGTCACCCGCGGAAAATCTGTACGCAGGCGCGAACGACGGCGACAGACCCGCCACCAGCGTCCCATCCACCCCATCCATCACGACGACCCGTTACCTCACGGTGACCGCCCGCCACACAACTCGCGCACAACGCACACCTGACTTCCGCACCCGGCATCCCATTTGGCAATCTGATCCCCGCAACAGGGGGATTGCACGGGAGGGAAGAGCACCACATGCACACGACGCAAGATCGCGGCTCCGACGCCGCGCCCCCGCCGGGCGACCCCCGGCTGAGCTGGAGCGCCACCGACGACTCGGTACAGGCGCCCCCGCTGCTGCACCGCCGCGACGGCATCCTGCCCGCCGTCGCCGCCGCGCTCTCCGTCCGCGGCAAGACCCTCACCTGCACCGCGGGCAGAGGAGAACAGCCGCCCACGCTCCACCCCCTGGTGCAGGACTACCTCGACACCCTCACCAGCGCGCAGCGCGAACGCTTCACCGGCCGCTGCCCGGAGGCCGTACTCCTCTCCCGTTTCCTGACCGGCGCCGAAGCGGGCCGCAGCAAACGCGCATCCCGCAAACCCTTCTCCCAGGGCGAGGCCCGCCGCGCCCTCAAGCACGCCCGCCTCACCGCGCGCCACATCCGGGAGGACGGCGACCCCCGGCACGGCAGCTACGCCGCGCCCTGCCGCTCCTGCGACGCGCTCCTCGCCCACTTCGGCGTACGGGCCATCGACCTCGCCGCCCCCACCCACGACAACGGCAGGGGCTGAACCCCGACATGACGGACATGCGCGCCTTCGACCGCACCGCCGCCACCCGCTTCCCCGCCGCCGTCGACGCCGCCCTCCGCGAAGCCGGCTGGCAGCCCGGCCGCTGGGACATCAAACAGGCCGAACAGTGGGCCGACGCCCTCCGCGCCCACGTCTCCCCCGCCGGACACCGGCACTCCGTCTTCCCCGCCGCCGTCGAGGCCTGGGCCGAATTCGGCGGCCTGCACATCGCCGCCGCCGGCCAGGGCCGGCAGATCGCCCCGACCCCCTTCCACATCGACCCCCTGCACGGCCTCCACCTCGCCCGCACCCTCGCCGACCTCGGCCGCGCCCTGGGCGTCGAGGTCAGCCCCCTCGGCCAGGAACCGCACACCCAGGCGCTCCTCGCCGTCGACGCCGAAGGCCGCGTCTACAGCCTCGACCACACCGGCGACTGGTACCTCGGCAGCGACATCGACCACGCCATCGGCACCCTCCTCAGCGGCGCCCAGCCCGCCCGCCTCAGCCGCGCCTGACACGACGGCAGGCGGGGGGGCGGAAGGAGCGGGGGAACGGGGGAACGGGGGAACGGGGGCGGCTCGGGGGCAAGGCTCACGCGGTGAGGTCGAGGCCCGCGCGGGCAGGGGGGGCTCTCGCGGCCAGGAGGGGGCTCGCGCGGGCAGGACGAGCGCCCTCAGCCCGCCCACCGCCCCGTCGTGAACGCGACCACCATCAACGCCATCAACGGCCCCGCCACACACACATACGCGTCCTTCACCCACCGCCACCGCAGGCTGCACAACGCCAGCCCGATCCACAGCGGCCACCACAGCAACGTCGCGCGCGGCACGGACACGTACCAGTACGACGTTCCCAACGCCCAGAGGCTCAGCGCCATATAGGCCGTCTCCGACCAGCGCCGCCGCCACGCCAGTACGCCCAGCAGCACCACCCCCAGCACCATCGCGACCAGCTCCGCCTGGAACATCACCGCGAACCCTGTGGACTGCACATGGCCGAACGCCGCCACCCAGGTGTTGTGCCACGCCTCCCACGGCGCGTGGAACTCACGGTTCCAGCCGCGCTCCTCCGCGTGCTTCCACGCCATCAGGTCGCCCGTACGCGCGTAGAGATAGCCGAAATAGCCGACGACGGGAACCGCGGGCAGCGCCAGCCAGGGCAGGGACCGCAGCCGTTCCCGCAGCCCACCGCTCCCCAGGAAGAACTCCACCACCAGCGCCGCCAGCAGGAACAGACCGCTTATCCGGGTGACCGTCGCCCCCATCGCCAGCAGCGACGCCAACGGCCACCGCCCCCGCTTCGCCGCCAGCCAGGCAGGCAGCGCGAACGCCAGGAAGATCGCCTCCGTATAGCCCGCCGCCAGGAACACCGCACACGGCGACAGCAGCAGGAAAAGCGCGGCCCGCCGCCCCACGTCCGGGCCCCCCTCCGCGGCCGGGAGCCCGGCCGACGCCCCGGCCGCCACGCCGCCGCTCCCCCCGCGACGGCTCAGATACAGCCGCGCGATACGGGCCAGCGCCACCACCGCGACCGCCCCCGCCACGAACGAGATCAACAGCCCCGAGAACGTCCACCCCATGCCCAGCGAATGCAGCAGCCGCACCAGCATCGGAAAACCCGGGAAGAACGCCTCCCGGTTATCCGGCTGCGCACTCCCCGCCGCCCCCTGCCCGGTGAAATAGCCGAACTCCGCTATTCGCTTGAAATGCCCCCAGTCCCACCGGTCCCAGCGGGAAACCCACGGAGTCGGCTGCTTCGCCGACGGATCACCGGGAAATATCCACGCCGCGCCGTACACGACGATCCAGACACCGATCCGGCTCAGCGCGTAGACGCGCAGCACCGACCAGTCCGCCGGAGCCAGCCGGCGCCACGGACGACGCCAGGACCCGGCCCCGGACTCAGGCGGACCAGCGGGCCGCAGCGCCTCCAACGACGGTGCAGTGACCATGGGTGAACTACTCCTGACGCGGCGCCCGAAGGGCGCGGAAACCACCCGGCGGAAGACCACCGCCGAGGTACGGACAAAGAACATAAGGACACAAGTGCGAACGAAGGAAACGGGCAAGGGCGAGAACAGGACCCACGAAGAGCCGATGGCCGAAACCCGGACTACGGCGGCTCGCCGTCAGGAGAAGCGCCGCCCAAGGAATCAGCCGAGGAATCGATCGACGAATCAGTCGAGTAATCAGTGGAGGAATCGGCGGAGGACGAGCCGAGGCCCGCCCGCCCACCGGACGCGTCGGACGTCGAAGTCGACGTTGATGTGGATGTGGATGTGGATGTTGATGTCGAGCTGCGCGTGGAGGACGGCGAATACGAGGGCGGATACGACGGACTCGACGACCCCGCGGACCCGTCCGGCGGCCCCGTCTCGCCCCTGCCCCCACGATCCGTGGACGACGGCACCGGCACCCCCGACGGCACCCCGGCAGGCGACGTACCACCGTCCCCGCCCCCGCCGGCCCGCGACAACACCGCGGCCAGCGTCCCGCTCCCCCCGCCCACGACCAGACACGCCACCGCCGCGAACGCCGCCAGCCGACGCTGCCGCAACCGCCGGCCGCGCGCCGCCACCACCGCCGCCGGCACCGGCGTCGCACCGCTCTGCCCGGCGGCCGCCAGCCCCTTCAGCCCGGCCGCCAACCCGTCGAAACCAACAGCCCCAGCAGGACCAGAAGACCCAGCAGGACCAGTCGCACCGCGCCGGTCGGAACCGTCAGACACCGGGAGCCTCCTCGGAGTACGAATCGCGCAACCGCCCGGCGAGCGCCGCCCGACCCCGCGACAGATGGGTCTTGACCGTCCCGCCGGACAGCCCCGTCTCGGCGGCGATCTGCTCGACGGACAGATCACACACGTAGTGCAGCGTCACGGTCCGGCGCTGCTGCGGCGACAGCCCCCGCAGGGCCTCCACCAGCTCCACCGAACCCGTATCCGGCCCCGCCACCTCCGGCGGCCCCCCATGCCGCCGCCAGGCGTCCTCCGCCCGCCGCAGCCCACGCCACCGGCTCACCGCGAGCCGCCACGCGACCTTCCGGATCCACGCCTCCGGAGCCCCGTCCCGAGCCAACTGCCGCCGCCGGCTCCACCCCCGGACGAACGCCTCCTGCACCACGTCCTGAGCCTCGTGCAGATCGCCGAGCATGACGTAGAGCTGACCCGTGAGCCGTCTGACCGCGTGCTCGTAGAACTCCTCGAACTCCTCGACGGTCAAACCGGGCTCCAAATCCGTTCGGTCTCACACCCCATACGCACGAGACCCAGCCGCCGGTTGACAGCCGACGACAGAAATTCACGAAACCCGCGACGCGCCCACAGCACGAGAAGTACGGGAACCACGGCACAGACCGGCAGGCCCCACGCCCACGACGCGGCACCCGCAGCCACGGCCACAGCCACAGCCACAGCCACGACGAAAACCCGCGGCCCCCGACCCCGCCACGCTCACGACGAAGCGCCCGGGATCACCGCCGACACCCGGAAACCGCCCGCGTCCGTCGGCCCCGACACGAACACCCCGCCCAGCGCCGACACCCGCTCCCGCATGCCGACCAGCCCATTGCCCCCGCTCGGCAGCCGCACATCCGCACCCCCGTCCGACGGCCCGTTCTCCACCTGCAACGCGACCTCCGCCTCCCGACGCGCCAGCCGCACCCAGGTCTTCGCCCCCGACGCGTGCTTGTGCACATTGGTCAGCGCCTCCTGGACCACCCGGTACGCCGTCTGCTCCACCGACGCCGCGTACGACCGCTCCTCCCCCTCCGCCAACAGCTCCACGACCATCCCGGCCGCCCGCGACTGCCCGACCAGATCCTCCAGGTCAGCGAGGCCCGGACCCTCGCCCCCCTCGGCCGTAACCAACGTCACACCCGGCGCGGCCCCGGCCGGCGCCTCCACCGCGCCCTCCGCCGGACCGCCCGAAGCCGCCGCCATCGCAGCCGCCAACCGAACCGGCTCAGCGGCCGACGGTCTCTCCGCCACCTGCCCCTCAGGCGTCCGCCGCAACACCCCGAGCATCTCCCGCAACTCGGTCAGCGCCTGCCGCCCCATATCCCCCACCAGAGCCGCGTTCCGCGACGCCTTCTCCGGATCCTTCACCGCGACCGCCTGCAACGCCGCCGCATGCACCACCATCAACGACACCCGATGCGCCACCACATCGTGCATCTCCCGAGCGATCCGCGTCCGCTCCTCACTACGCGCCCACTCCGCCCGCTCCTCCGCACGATCGGCCAACAGCGACAACTCCCGCTCCAGCCCATCCGCACGCTCCCGCAGACTCTCCACCAACCGCCGCCGCGCCCCGACATACATCCCCAGCAACACCGGCGGACCCGCCAGCCCCAACGCCACCAGCACCGAGATCGCCACGATCAGCCACGCGCCCGGCGTATAACCGTCCTGCGCCATGTCCCGGTCAAACCGCACGAAGACCACGACCAGCGTCCCCAGCACGGACATCCCCGCCAGCACCGCGATGATCCGACGCGGCACATCCGACGCGGCGAGCGTATAAAGCCCCACCACGCCCAACAGAAAACCCATCTGCGCGGGCGTCACAGCGATCGACACCAACACCGCCGCCACCGGCCACCGCCGACGCACCAGCATCACCGACCCCGCCAGCACGCCCGCCAGCACGCCGAGCAACACCGGCAGCGCGGCCTCGTCCGCGAAACGAGCCCCCTCCCCCACGCACTCCAGCACCGACGCCAGAGCCAGGCAGACATCCAGCACCAGAGACCGGCGCCGCGCCCACCACCACGGCCCCGTCGGCGCGCCTCGCACGCCCATTCCTGCGGCTTCCCCCGTTGTGGTCATGCCTTCCAGCGTAAAGGGGGGCGCCACCGGTTATCCGTTGCCTGCGACAGCACGCGACGGGCTCGAACGCACACGAAAAGCACCGCATTCATCCGAACTATTGAATCGACCACGTTTTCGACACCTCTGTCCACACGAACGACAAGGCTGCCGCCATGACCGATGTACGACGCCGAGAAGGCGACGGAGTGGGCGGCCTCCGCCACGGCACGGCCTCCTTCGACCAACTGCGCGAAGCGGCCCTCACCCTCCGCAAGGAAGGTCTCAGCCGCCGGCAGATACGCGACCGCCTCAAGGTCGGCAACAACGACCTCCTCAACCGCCTCCTCGAAGGCGAACCCCCGCCGGAGTGGACCAAGCGCCCCAACGCCAAGGACGACCTCCGCGCCACCGCCCGCGAACTGCGCACCCGCGGCCTCACCTACGACCAGATCCAACTCGAACTCGGCTGCTCGAAGAGCTCCATCTCCCTCTGGGTCCGCGACCTCCCCAAGCCGCCTCCCCGCACCAAGGAAGAAGCCTCGGCGATCGCCCGCCGAGGCTGGGAGGCGACACTGGCCCGGCGGGAGGCGGAGCGGCAGGAGGTCAAGCTGGACGCCTCTCGCGAGATCGGCACCCTGAGCGACCAAGAACTGCTCGTCGCCGGAGTGGTCCTCTACTGGGCCGAGGGCACGAAGGACAAAGCTCACGCGCGGCGCGAACTGGTCCAGTTCATCAACAGTGATCCGGACGTCATCCGGCTGTTCCTCCGCTGGCTCGCACTACTGGGCGTCGAGCCGGACCGGCTCCGTTGCCACGTCTCAATCCACGAGTCAGCCGACATCCCGTCGGCGGAGCGGTACTGGGCCGAGCTAGCAGGCCTCTCCCCAGAGGCTCTGGGTAAAACCGTGATCAAGAAGCACAACCCCAAGACCGTCCGGAAGAACGTGGGCGAGGCCTATCGAGGCTGCCTGGTGGTCCGTGTGCGGCAAAGCGCCGACCTATACCGTCGCATCGAGGGCTGGTGGTACGGCATAGTATTGGGGGCCGGGTCGACAGCCTGACGCAATGTCCGATTTCGACCCTTATGGTCCCCTGTGGTGTAATTGGTAGCACTGTGGCTTTTGGTGCCATCTGTCCGGGTTCGAGTCCTGGCAGGGGAGCAAGCTGAGTTCGGGTCCTGACCCCCAGGTCAGGACCCTTCCTCGTTTCAGGTCACATACGCACCGGTATCCTTCGGTTGTCCACCACCCGAAGCCGAAGGGCACACCCGTGAGCGCCAACCGCCCGGCAGCCGTCGTCGTCCTCGCAGCGGGTGAGGGCACCCGCATGAAGTCGGCTACCCCCAAGGTCCTGCACGCGATCTGCGGTCGATCTCTCGTCGGACATGTCGCCGCCGCCTCCCGTGAGCTGGATCCCGAGCACCTTGTCGTGGTGGTCGGCCATGCCCGCGAGGAGGTCTCCGCGCATCTCGCCGAGATCGATCCCGCCGTCCACACCGCCGTGCAGCACGAGCAGAACGGCACCGGCCATGCCGTGCGCATCGGACTGGAGACGCTGAGCGACGGGGGTGTCGCGCTCGACGGCACGGTCGTCGTGGTCTGCGGCGACACTCCGCTGCTGACCGGTGCGACGCTGCGGCAGCTCGCCGAGACGCACGCCGCCGACCGCAACGCCGTGACCGTGCTGTCCGCCGAGGTCCCGGACTCGACCGGGTACGGGCGGATCGTGCGCGACGGGGCGAGCGGCGCGGTGACCGCGATCGTGGAGCACAAGGACGCCACGGAGGCGCAGCGGGCGATCAAGGAGATCAATTCCGGGGTCTTCGCGTTCGACGCGCAGTTGCTGACGGACGCGCTGGGCAAGGTGCGTACGGACAACAGTCAGGGTGAGGAGTACCTGACGGATGTGCTCGGCATTCTGCGGGAGGCGGGGCACCGGGTGGGTGCGTCGGTGGCCGGTGATCACCGGGAGATTCTGGGGATCAACAACCGGGTGCAGTTGGCGGAGGCGCGGCGGTTGCTGAACGAGCGGTTGCTGCGTGAGGCGATGCTGGCCGGTGTGACGGTCGTGGATCCGGCGACGACGTGGGTCGATGTGTCGGTGGAGTTCGAGCCGGACGCTTTGGTTCATCCGGGTACGCAGTTGCTGGGTTCGACGCGGTTGGCGGCCGGTTGTGAGGTGGGGCCGAATTCGCGGTTGAAGGACACGTCGGTGGGTGCGGGCGCGGTGGTGACGAACACGGTGTCGGATGGCGCGGTGATCGGTGCGGGGGCGAGTGTGGGTCCGTACGCGTATCTGCGGCCGGGTACGCGGCTGGGTGTGAAGTCGAAGGCCGGTACGTATGTGGAGATGAAGAATGCCGTGATCGGTGAGGGCACGAAGGTGCCGCATCTGTCGTATGTGGGGGACGCGACGATCGGTGAGTTCACCAATATCGGTGCGGCGAGCGTGTTCGTGAATTACGACGGGCAGGCGAAGCATCACACGACGGTGGGGGCTCATTGCCGTACCGGTTCGGACAACATGTTTGTGGCGCCTGTCACGATCGGGGACGGGGCTTACACGGCGGCGGGGTCGGTCATCACGAAGGATGTGCCGCCGGGTTCGTTGGCGGTGGCCCGGGGCCAGCAAAGGAATATCGAGGGTTGGGTGGCTCGTAAGCGCCCGGGGAGCGCCGCCGCGCAGGCTGCTTCTGTGGCTCGTTCGGAGCCTGAGTCCGAGTAGTGACCGCGAAGGGGTGCGTCGTGCGGGGCGTACCGTGATAGGCGCGCAGAATGTGCCCACCATTCCATTGAGCTGGCAAGGAGACCGTGCTGTGACCGGGATCAAGACGACGGGCGAGAAGAAGTTGATGCTCTTCTCCGGCCGCGCCCACCCCGAGCTTGCGGAGGAGGTCGCTCATCAGCTGGGGGCGCACCTGGTCCCGTCGAAGGCTTTCGACTTCGCCAATGGCGAGATCTACGTCCGTTTTCAGGAGTCGGCGCGTGGCGCTGATTGCTTTGTGATGCAGAGCCATACGGCTCCGATCAATAAGTGGATCATGGAGCAGTTGATCATGGTCGACGCTCTGAAGCGGGCTTCCGCGGAGAGCATCACCGTGATTCTGCCGTTCTACGGCTATGCCCGGCAGGACAAGAAGCACCGTGGCCGTGAGCCGATCTCGGCGCGGCTGATCGCGGATCTGCTGAAGACGGCGGGCGCGGACCGCATCGTGACGGTCGACCTGCACACGGACCAGATCGTGGGCTTCTTCGACGGGCCGGTGGACCACCTGTTCGCGCTGCCGGTGCTGGCGGATTACGTGGGCGCGAAGGTGGACCGTTCGAAGCTGACGATCGTGTCGCCGGACGCCGGCCGGGTGCGGGTGGCGGACCGGTGGTGCGACCGGCTGGGCGCGCCGCTGGCGATCGTGCACAAGCGGCGGGACAAGGACGTGGCCAATCAGGTCACGGTGCATGAGGTCGTCGGTGATGTGAAGGGCCGGGTCTGTGTCCTGGTCGATGACATGATCGACACGGGCGGCACGATCTGTGCGGCGGCGGACGCGCTGTTCGCGAATGGTGCGGAGGACGTCATCGTGACGGCCACGCATGGGGTGCTGTCGGGTCCGGCGGCGGATCGGCTGAAGAATTCGAAGGTGAGCGAGTTCGTCTTCACGAATACCCTGCCGACCCCGAGTGAGCTGGAGCTCGACAAGATCACGGTGCTGTCGATGGCGCCGACGATCGCGCGGGCGGTGCGTGAGGTGTTCGAGGACGGTTCGGTGACGAGCCTCTTCGAGGAGCACGCGTGAGAATGCCGGTCCGGCATGCGGCCTGATCGGTCCTGCTGATCGGTTCCGCTGATCGGCTTCGCTGATCGGATCGCTTGATCGATTTCTGGGCGGCCTCCCCCGCCGGGTAGACTCGTGGAGTTGCTCGGCGAGGGAGGCCGCATCCGTAAGGTGCGGCGGTCCGTTATCGACGCGCTCTTCGTAGCAGGTCTGTCGTGGGCCGGGTGACGCCCGCTGGATACATCTACTACGAGGAGTCACCATGGCTGAGGTCAAGCTGACCGCCGAGGTCCGTACCGAGTTCGGCAAGGGCGCCGCGCGCCGTGTGCGCCGCGAGGACAAGGTTCCCGGTGTCATCTACGGTCACGGCGGTGAGCCGAAGCACGTCGCGATCGACAGCCACGCTCTGATGATGGCGCTGAAGACCCCGAACGCGCTGCTGAACCTGGACATCGACGGCAAGAGCGAGCTGTGCATCCCGAAGGCCGTGCAGCGTGAGGCCATCCGCGGCTTCCTGGTCCACGTGGACTACCTGGCGGTCAAGAAGGGTGAGAAGGTCACCGTCGAGATCCCGATCCACACCGAGGGCGACCTGGCGCCGGGCGGCAACCTGCTGGAGCACATCCTCAACACGCTGCCGGTCGAGGCCGAGGCCACGCACATCCCGGAGTCGGTGACGGTCTCCATCGCGGGTCTGGACGCCGGTCACTCCGTGCTGGCGAAGGACATCACCCTGCCGGCCGGCAGCACGCTGGCCGTCGAGGAGGACACCGTGGTGCTCCAGGTCGTCGCGGCTCAGGCCGAGGCCGTCGAGGAGTCGGCCGAGGACGCCGAGGGCGCCGAGGCCTGAGCGGTCGCCTGGTGAGGGGCGCTTCGGGGCGTTCCTCGCGCCGGTAACCTCTTCCTTCAGCCGTCGTTCCGCGCCGTAGGCGCCGGGACGGCGGCTGAGTGGCTTCAAGGAGACATGCGGATGACGGATGCAGTGGGGCCCTGGCTGATCGTGGGGCTGGGCAATCCCGGCCAGGAGTACGCGGCCAATCGCCATAATGTGGGTTTCATGGTCGCGGATCTGCTCGCGGAGCGGATGCGGTCGAAGTTCAAGGCGCACAAGGCGCGGGCGCAGGTGGTGGAGGGGCGGATCGGTGCGCCGGGTCCGTCGAACCGTCGGGTGATCGTGGCGAAGCCGATGTCGTTCATGAATCTGTCGGGTGGTCCGGTGACCGCGCTGCGTGATTTCTACAAGGTGCCGGTGGAGCGGATCGTCGCGGTTCATGACGAGTTGGACATTGATTACGGGGCGCTGCGGCTGAAGTTGGGCGGTGGTGACAATGGGCACAACGGGTTGAAGTCGATGACGAAGTCGTTGGGGCCGGATTATCACCGGGTGCGGTTCGGGATCGGGCGTCCGCCGGGTCGTATGCAGGTGGCGGATTTCGTGTTGAAGGATTTCTCGTCGGCGGAGCGCAAGGAGCTGGACTATTTCGTGGACCGGGCGGCGGATGCGGTGGAGTCGCTGGTCGTGGATGGTCTGGAGCGGGCGCAGAGTACGTACAACTCTTGAGCGGGCGGGCGCGGCGTACGTACGACTCCTGAGCAGGCGGGCGCGGAGTACGTACGACTCCTGAGCGCTTTCATGGCGGCGGCCCCTCACCGATCCTTCGGTGGGGGGCCGCCGTCGTGTTGTGCGGAGGGTGGGGGTCAGCCGGTGTTGCGGAGGCCGGCGGCGACGCCGTTGACGGTCAGGAGGAGGGCGCGGCCGAGTACGGGGTCGGGTTCTTCGCCGCGGCCGGCGGCTTCGCGCTGGCGGTGCAGGAGGGTGACTTGGAGGTAGGAGATGGGGTCGAGGTAGGCGTCGCGGACGCGGAAGGTCTGGCGGAGTTCCGGGTTGGCGTCGAGGAGGTCGTTTTCGCCGGTGATGCGCAGGACTTCGCGGACGGTGAGTTCGTGTTCGGCTTCGATGGTGGCGAAGACGTGCTTGAGGTTGTCGGGTACGAGGGTGTCGACGTAGTGCCGGGCGATGCGCAGGTCGGTTTTGGCGAGGGTCATTTCGACGTTGGACAGGAAGTTCTGGAAGAAGTGCCAGTGTTCGTGCATTTCGTCGATGACGGTGTCGAGGCCGGCTTCGCGGGCGGCTTTGAGCCCTGAGCCGACGCCGTACCAGCCGGGGACGATCTGGCGGGATTGGGTCCAGCCGAAGACCCAGGGGATGGCGCGGAGTCCGTCGAGGCCGGCGCCGCTGTCGGGGCGTCGGGAGGGGCGGGAGCCGAGGTGGAGTTCGGCGAGTTGGTCGACGGGGGTGGAGGCGAAGAAGTAGGCGGGGAGGTCGGGGTCTTCGACGAGTCGGCGGTAGGCGGTGTGGGCGGCGTCGGAGACGGTGTCCATGGCCGCGTCCCAGCGGGCGAGGGCTTCTTGGGACTGGCGGGGGGCGGTGTGCAGGGCGGATGCCTGGAGGGTGGCGGCGACGGTGAGTTCGAGGTTTTCGCGGGCGAGGGAGGGGACGAGGTATTTGTCGGAGATGACCTCGCCTTGTTCGGTGACCTTGATTTCGCCTTCGAGGGTGCCCCAGGGCTGGGCGAGGATGGCGTCGTGGGTGGGGCCGCCGCCGCGGCCGACGGTGCCGCCGCGGCCGTGGAAGAGGCGGAGGCGGACGCCGTAGCGGTGGGCTACGTCGCGCAGTCGGCGTTGTGCGCGGTGGATTTCCCACTGGGAGGTGGTGATGCCGCCGAATTTGGAGGAGTCGGAGTAGCCGAGCATGACTTCCTGGACGTCGCCGCGGAGCGCTACGAGGCGTCGGTAGGAGGGGTCGGCGAGCATTTCGTCGAGGATGCGGTCGGCTTCTTTGAGTTCGTCGGTGGTTTCCAGGAGGGGGACGATGCCGATTTTGGCCCAGCCGGCGTGGAGGTCGAGGAGGCCGGCTTCGCGGGCGAGGACGGCGGCGGCGAAGACGTCGTCGGAGCCTTGGCACATGGAGATGATGTAGGACTCGATGACGTCGGGTCCGAAGCTTTCCATGGCTTTGTGGATGGTCTGGAAGACGCCGAGGGTTTTGGCGCCGGCGGCGTCGAGGGGGGCGGGGCTGGGGGCGAGGGGGCGGCGGGAGCGGAGTTCCTTGGCGAGGAGCTTGCGCCGGTAGTCGCGGGGCATGTCGGTGTAGCGCCAGGTTTCCTCGCCGAGTCGGTCGAAGAGCTGGCCGAGGGCGTGGTGGTGGGCGTCGGCGTGTTCGCGTACGTCCATGGTGGCGAGTTGGAGGCCGAAGGCGGCGAGGGTGCGGATGGCGCGTTCGAGGCGGCCGTCGGCGATGAGTTCGCCGCGGTGGGCGCGCAGGGAGTCCTGGAGGAGTTGGAGGTCGGCGAGGAGTTCGGGGGTGCCGAGGTAGTCGCGGCCGTTTTGGTGGGGTGCTCCGGCGGCGAGGCGTTCGCGGGTGTTGACGAGTTTCTGCCGGATGCAGGTGGCCTTGAGGCGGTAGGGCTCTTCGGCGTTGAGGCGCTTGTAGCGGGGGCTGATCTCGGGGAGGAGTTCGAGGTCGTGCTGGAGGGAGGTGAGGAGTTCTTCGGTGGCGCCGCAGTTGCGGATGGAGTTGGAGAGGGCGGCGCGGAGGTGGTCGAGGACGTCGAGGGCGTCGGTGATGCCGTGTTCGTGTTGGAGGAGGAGGACGTCCCAGGTGACTTGGGGGGTGACGTTGGGGTTGCCGTCGCGGTCGCCGCCGATCCAGGTGCCGAAGGTGAGGGGGCGGGTGGTGGCGGGGAGGGGGGCGCCGACGCGGGCGAGTTCGGCGGCGAGGTCTTCGAGGACGTCGCCGACGGCGTTGGTGTGGAGTTCGTCGAGGTAGTAGATGGCGTTGCGGGCTTCGTCGGCGGGTTCGGGGCGGACGACGCGGAGTTCGTCGGTCTGCCAGAGCAGGTCGATGTTCTCGGCGAGGCGCAGGTCGGTGCGGCGCTTGTCGTCGGCGGCGACGGTGTCGAGGAGTTCCGCGATGCGGCGGAGTTTGTTGAGTACGGAGCGGCGGGCGGCTTCGGTGGGGTGTGCGGTGAAGACGGGGCGGACGCCGAGGTTGTGGACGGTCTGCTTGAGGTGTTCGGGGTCGGCGTCCTTGAGCTGGTCGGCGGTGCGGGTGAGGATCGATCCTTCGGCGGCGCGGCGGGTGCGCAGCTCGCGGCCGCGGTGGACCTGCTCGGTGACGTTGGCGAGGTGGAAGTAGGTGGAGAAGGCCCGTACGAGCTTGGCGGCGGTGGGCAGGTCGGTGGCGCCGAGGAGGTCGGCGGCGGCTTCGCCGTCGGTGCGGGTGAGGGCTCGTACGCGTTCGACGAGGTCGAGGAGTTCGGGGCCTTCCTGGCGGACGAGGGTCTCGCCGAGGAGGTCGCCGAGGCGGCGGATGTCGGCGCGCAGGGCGGCGTTGGTCGCTTCGCCGTTGGTGGTGCCGGTGTCGTCGGTGGTGTCGGTGACGGCGCCGTAGGCGGCGGGACGGGTGTTGTCGGCACTGCTCACGGGGGCGGCTCCTTGCAGTGTTCTGAGCACGTCTGGAGAGGTTGCGGACCGCGCTGTCCGACCGCGACCCAGGATAGGTGGCCGCGACGCGCTGTCATCCACAGCCCTATTGCCCGATACGCGAGCCCTGCCATACTTACGTAGCCGTAGGTTACGGAACCGTAGCCGTGTGTCGAACCCCCATGAGGGATGCCATGACTGCAAGCCCCGACGTGATCGAAGACGCGCCGAAGGCCCAGGACCCGATGCCCGCCTCTGCCACTCTCGGTGGCGACGACAAGCGGTCGATCGAGCAGATCGCGCTGTTGCTGTTCATCACGGTGCCGTTCGTGGCGTTGGTCGCCGCGGTGCCCTTGGCGTGGGGGTGGGGGGTGTCGTGGCTGGATCTGGGGTTGCTGGTGGTGATGTATTACATCGGCTGCCATGGCATCACGATCGGTTTTCACCGCTATTTCACGCATGGTGCGTTCAAGGCGAAGCGGCCGTTGCGGATCGTGCTGGCGGTGATGGGGTCGTTGGCGGTCGAGGGGCCGTTGGTGCGCTGGGTGGCGGATCACCGCCGGCATCACCGGTTCTCGGACGCGGAGGGGGATCCGCATTCGCCGTGGCGGTTCGGTGAGTCGGTGCCGGCGTTGTTGAAGGGCCTGTGGTGGGCCCATATCGGCTGGATGTTCGATGAGGAGCAGACGCCGCAGCACAAGTACGCGCCGGATCTGATCAAGGACCCGGCGATCCGTCGGATCTCGCGCCAGTTCGTGCTGTGGACGGTGGTCTCGCTGCTGATTCCGCCGCTGGTCGGCGGTCTGGTGACGTGGTCGTGGGCGGGGGCCGCGACGGCGTTCTTCTGGGGTTCGCTGGTGCGGGTGGCGCTGCTGCACCACGTGACGTGGTCGATCAATTCGATCTGTCACGCGGTGGGTAAGCGGCCGTTCAAGTCGCGGGACCGGTCGGGCAATGTGTGGTGGCTGGCGGTGCTGTCGTGCGGCGAGTCGTGGCACAACCTGCATCACGCGGACCCGACGAGCGCGCGGCACGGTGTGATGCGGGGGCAGGTGGATTCCAGTGCCCGGCTGATCCGCTGGTGCGAGCGGGCGGGGTGGGCGTATGACGTGCGCTGGCCGGACGCGGCCCGTATCGCGTCGCGCCGCAAGCCGGCCGAGACGGGCGCGGACGGCGCCGGCCGGTCCGGCGGGTCCGCTGGTGAGCCGCCGCGTGGTGATGGTGACGGCGGGGGCGATGGCGGGGGCGCCGGGCCCGGCGGGGCGGCGGGGAAGGGCAGTGCCGCGCAGGCGGCATGATTGAGGCGTGGCGATCGACAGCAGCACGAGCAATGGCAAGGACCGGACCCCCGCGCCGGGGGCCCGCCGCACTCGCCGTGTCCGGATGACCGGCAAGGAGCGGCGCGAGCAGTTGCTGGACGTCGGCCGCACGCTCTTCGCCGAGCGGGGGTTCGAGGGCACGTCGGTGGAGGAGATCGCGGCGAAGGCCGGGGTCTCCAAGCCGGTGGTGTACGAGCACTTCGGCGGCAAGGAGGGGCTGTACGCGGTGGTGGTGGACCGGGAGATGCGGCAGCTCCTGGACATGGTGACGGGGGCGCTGACGGCGGGCCATCCGCGTGAGCTGCTGGAGCAGGCGGCGTTCGCGCTGCTGGATTACATCGAGTCGTATACGGACGGTTTCCGGATTCTGGTGCGGGATTCGCCGGTGGCGCAGTCGACGGGCACGTTCGCGTCGCTGATCAGTGATATCGCCACACAGGTCGAGGACATTCTGGGGCTGGAGTTCAAGGCCCGGGGGTTCGACGCGAAGCTGGCGCCGCTGTACGCGCAGGCGCTGGTGGGCATGGTGGCGCTGACGGGTCAATGGTGGCTGGATGTGCGCAAGCCGAAGAAGGCTGAGGTGGCGGCGCATCTGGTGAATCTGGCGTGGCACGGTCTGGATGGTTTGGAGCCGAAGCCCCGGCTGATAGGCCATCGCCGGGCGTGACGCGCGCCCGGCCGCCGCGCGCTGACGGCACGGCCTGTCCCGGTGCCGCCTGGCCGCCGCGCGCTGGCGGCACGGCCCATCCCGGTGCCGCCCGGCTGCCGGGCGTCGGCGGGCGGTACGGCCCGTCCCGGTACCGCCCGGCCGCCGCGCCGTCGGTGCCAGGTGCAAAGGAGCCCGGACGCTACGGGCCGTAGCGTCCGGGCGGTGTGGTGTCGCCCCGCCTGGCGGGGTCAGGTGAGGGGTTCGAGGAATTCCAGGCGGTTGCCCGCCGGGTCCTGGGAGTAGAAGCGCCGGTGGCCCGGCAGGTTCTCGTCCCACTTGACCTGGGCGCCGTGCTGGGCGAGCCGGGCGGCGTAGCTCTCGATGTGCTGGACGCGCAGGCCCGGATGGGCCTTGTGGGCGGGCTTGAAGTCCGTTTCGACGCCGATGTGGAGCTGGGCGTCGCCGGAGGCGAACCAGCAGCCGCCGTGTGGGGCGAGGGCCGGCGGTTTGGGGGTCTCCGTCATGCCGAGGATGTCCACGTAGTAGGTCCGGAGCTGGTCCTCGCTGCCGGGCGGCGCGGCGAGCTGGACGTGGTCGAGTGCGGTGATCACTGCGGGTTCCCGGCGAGGCTGCGGGCGACGACGAAGATGCGGCGGAAGGGGAAGACGGTGCCGTGCGGGCCGGTGGGGTAGGCCTTGCGGAGGAGGTCGCGGTATTCGGCGAGGAATTCCTCGATGGCTTCGTCGTCGCCTTCCAGGGCGGTCAGTACGGGCCGCAGCGCGGTGCCCTTGACCCAGTCGAGTACGGGGTCGGCGCCGGTGAGGAGCTGGACGTAGGTGGTCTCCCAGGCGTCGACCTCGCAGCCGAGGCCGGTGAGCCGTTCGAGGTAGTCGGCGGGGTCGAGGATGTGGACGAAGCGGCGGCCGTGGCCGTCGAGGCGTCGGCGCCAGTGGGGGGTGTCGCAGAGTTCGCCGAGTATGGCGTGGCTGGGCGAGGTGAAGTTGCCGGGGACCTGGAAGGCGAGGGTGCCGCCGGGGTGGAGGGCGTCGACCCAGGTTTCGAGGGAGTCGGGGTGGTTGGGCACCCATTGGAGGGCGGCGTTGGAGACGATCAGGTCGTAGGGCTCGTCGGGGACCCAGTCGGCGGCGTCCGCGGGGGCGAAGTCGAGGTGTCCGCCGCCGGGGGTGGGGCCTTCGCGGGTGGCGGCTTCGGCGAGCATCTCGGCGGAGTTGTCGAGGCCGGTGATGTGGGCGTCGGGCCAGCGGTCGGCGAGCAGCGCGGTGACGTTGCCGGGGCCGCAGCCGAGGTCGGCGATGCGGGCGGGGCGGCCGGCGGCGGGGAGGGCTGGTATGCGGGCGAGGAGATCGTGGAAGGGGCGGGTCCGGTGGCTGGCGTGGCGGAGGTACTGCTGCGGATCCCAGGTTGGTGCGCGGTGCATGTTCGAGCCCCCTTGCAGGTACGGACGGTTCGAAGCGGGACGGCGCTTCCCGCGAACGATGCCCAGCTTCCCCGCAAATATATCTTGATGTCAAGAGACTTCATGTCGACAGACCCTTTACACTGATCGCTATGGAGGACGAGGTCGATCGACTGGTCGCAGCATGGCGCCGCGAGCGCCCGGACCTCGACGTGGAACCGCTGGAGGTGCTCAGCCGCGTCTCCAGACTCGCGCGCCATCTCGACCGGGCGCGCCGGATCGCCTTCTCCGAGCATCAACTGGAGCCCTGGGAGTTCGACGTCCTGACCTCGCTGCGGCGCGCCGGGGCCCCGTACCAGCTCTCCCCCGGCCAGTTGCTCACCCAGACGCTGGTCACCTCGGGCACGATGACCAACCGCATCGACCGGCTCGCCAAGAAGGGCCTCGTCGAGCGGCTGCCGGACCCCAGCGACCGGCGCGGCGTGCTGGTCCGGCTCACCCCCGAGGGGCGCGACCGGGCGGACCAGGCGCTCGCCGGGCTGCTCGCGCAGGAGCGCGCGATCCTCGTCGAACTGTCCCGGCCGCAGCGCCGTGAACTGGCCGACCTGCTACGCCAACTGACCGCCCCGTTCGACAACATCCCCGGCTAGGTCCACCGGGCCCACCCCGGCGCGGCGGGCCAGCGCCACGGCGGCGAGCGTGGAGTGCACGCCGAGCTTGCCCAGCACGTTCTGCATGTGCGTACGGACCGTGTGCGGGGAGAGGTAGAGCCGCTCGGCGACCGCCTTGCGGCCGAGCCCCGCGACCATGCAGCGCAGCACCTCGCGCTCGCGCGGGGTCAGCGACTCGACCAGCCGCTCGCTCTCCGTGCGGTGCTTGCGGGCGGCCGTCAGCTCCCGCAGCACGCCGGTCAGCAGCGCGGGCGGCAGGTGCGTCTCGTCCCGCAGGACGCCCCGGATGACGGCGAGCAGCCGGGAGAGCGAGCAGTCCTTGGCGACCCAGCCGGAGGCCCCGGCCTGGAGCGCCGCCGCCGCCCGGCGCGCGTCGTCCCGCTCGGCGAGCACCACGGTCCGTACGGCCGGCTGCCCGGAGCGGACGCCCGCCACCAGCGAGATGCCGTCCACGGCGCTGTCCGCGGCGTCCCGGCCCTGGAGGTGCGCGGGGCCCGGTACGCGCGCGACATCGCTGGTCGCGGCGCCGAGGTCGGCGTCGACGAGGAGCACGTCGAAGCGGCGGCCCTCCGCGGCGGCGCGCTCCAGTGAGCGCAGCGCCGCCGGCCCGCTGCCCGCGGCCGCGACCTCCACGTCCTGCTCGGCCGCGAGCGCTGCGGCGAGGGACTCGGCGAAGATGCGGTGGTCGTCGACCACCAGTACCCGAATACGTGCCACAGCCACCCCCATGTCAGACAGGCCAGATGTCGGTGGATCGCGGAGAAACCAGTGCGGGTACGGCGCCCGGTTCAGGGGTCGCCACCGCCGCACGGCCGCCGCCGTGCTGTGACGTCTACCCGCCCCCGGGCGTCGTACCTGCCTGTCTCGCCCCCTGATCGGCGTCGGCCCCCACCGACGCTGTGCATCAGAGTACGGCGGGGGTACGACAACGGAAGGCGATTCACAAAACTGCCCGCTCCCCGTGTTCACGGTGTGTTTCCTGTGCGGTCCTGGGGCGGTTCAGGGCGCAGAACGACGCGAATTGATCCGTTCCCGAGGCCAAAAGGCTTCCGAAGCAAGCGAGTTGGAGCACAGCGCACGCGGAGGGGCTCGGTCAGGCGACGCGTCGCGCGCCCCCGCTGGGCACCGCCGGGAAGACGCGCGGCGCGCGGTATCCGGCTGTCGCGAAGGCGTCGCGCACGGCCTTGGTGACCGCCTCCGCGTCGCTCTCGGCGGCCAGGACGACGGCGGAGCCGCCGAAGCCGCCGCCGGTCATCCGGGCGCCGAGCGCGCCCGCGTCGCACGCGGCCTCGACGACCAGGTCCAACTCGGCGCAGGAGACGCCGAGATCGTCGCGGAGGGAGGCGTGGCCGGCGCTCAGGACGGGGCCGACGGCGCGGGCGTATCCGGCGTCGAGGAGGGCGATGACTTGCTCGACGCGGTGGTCCTCGGTCACGACGTGGCGTACGTAGCGGCGGATCGTGTCGTCGTCCAATTGGTCGAGGGCGTTGGGCAGTTGCTCGTAGGGCACATCGCGCAGCGCGCGTACGCCGAGCGCCCGCGCGCCCGCCTCGCAGCCGGCGCGCCGTCGCGCGTACGCGCCGTCTCCCAGTTCGTGTTTGACGCGGGTGTCCACGACGAGGAGGGTCAGCCCGTGGGCCGCCAAATCGAACGGTACGTGGCGCTGGGTGAGGTCGCGGGTGTCGAGGTACAGGGCGTGGCCCTCGGCGCAGCAGGCGGCGGCCATCTGGTCCATGATCCCGCAGGGGACGCCGACGAAGTCGTTCTCGGCGTGCTGGGCGATGCGGGCGAGCCGCGGCGCTTCGATGCCCAGCCCGTACAGGTCGTCGAGGGCGAGCGCGGTGGCGACTTCGAGGGCGGCGGAGGAGGAGAGGCCGGCGCCGGTGGGCACGGTGGACTCGTAGTGCAGGTCCGCGCCGGGCAGGGGGTGGCCGGCCTCGCGCAGGGCCCACAGGACGCCGGCGGGGTAGGCGGCCCAGCCGCCGCCGTCCCCGCCTGTGGTGCGGGCCGGTGCGAGGTCGTCGGTGCGCAGTTCGACGACTTTGCCGTCGCCGTCGGCGGAGTGCAGGCGCAGCACGCCGTCGGTGCGCGGCGAGGCGGCCGCGTGGGTGGTGTGCGGGAGCGCGAGCGGCATCACGAAGCCGTCGTTGAAGTCGGTGTACTCGCCGATCAGGTTGACCCGGCCGGGGGCCGCCCAGACGCCGGTGGGCGGGGTTCCGTACACCTCGGCGAAGGCCGTGGCCGCGCGCTCGGCACTCACTGCTGTCGTTCCTCCTGCTGTGGTGCGGCGCTCTGGGCGAAGGCCCAGGCGTCCGCGACGATGTCGGTGAGGGCGGCGCGGGCGGGGCGCCAGCCGAGGCGCTGCTTGGCGCGTTCGGCGGAGGCGACGAGGACGGCGGGGTCGCCGGCCCGGCGCGGGGCGGTGTGCTGGGGGATGGGGCGGCCGGTGACCTGGCGGACGGTGTCGATGACTTCGTGGACGGAGAAGCCGTTGCCGTTGCCGAGGTTGCACACGAGGTGTTCGCCGGCCTTGGCGGCGGCGAGGGCGAGGAGGTGGGCGTCGGCGAGGTCGGCGACGTGGATGTAGTCGCGGACGCAGGTGCCGTCGGGGGTGGGGTAGTCGTCGCCGTAGACGGAGATCGACTCGCGCCTGCCCTGGGCGACTTGGAGGATGAGGGGGATGAGGTGGGATTCGGGGTCGTGGCGTTCGCCCTGGGCTCCGTGGGCGCCGGCGACGTTGAAGTAGCGCAGGGAGACGGCGGCGAGGCCGTGGGCGGCGCATTCGCCGCTGATCATGTGGTCGACGGCGAGTTTCGTGGCGCCGTAGGGGTTGGTGGGGGCGGTGGGGGCGTCCTCGGTGATGGGGACGGTGGCGGGTTCGCCGTAGACGGCGGCGGTGGAGGAGAAGACGAGGGTGCGGACGTCGGCGGCGCGCATGGCGGCGAGCAGTTCGGTGGTGCCGCCGACGTTGTTGCGCCAGTACTTGTCGGGGTCGGTGACGGACTCGCCGACCTGGGAGTACGCGGCGAAGTGCAGGACGGCGTCGAAGGTGGGGTCGAGGTGGTCGGCGGCGGACTGGATGCGGCCCTCGATGAACTCGGCGCCGGCGGGGACGCCTTCGCGGTGTCCGGTGGAGAGGTCGTCGAGGACGGTCACCCGGTGCCCGGCCTCCAGCAGATGGGCCGCGACGACGCTTCCGACATAGCCCGCTCCGCCTGTGACCAGGTATTTGCTGCTCACTTACCCGCTACCTCCCGCAGTCGCTCGGCCGCTCGTTCCGGCGGCACGTCGTTGATGAACACATTCATGCCGGATTCGGAACCCGCGAGGAACTTCAGCTTGCCGGAAGTGCGGCGGATGGTGAAAAGCTCCAGATGGAGGGCGAAGTCGGCGCGGTCCGGGGCGGTGAGGGGCGCCTGGTGCCAGGCCGCGATGTACGGCGTGGGGGGCTCCGCCTCGCCGAAGATCCGGTCGAAGCGCCGCAAGACTTCCAGATAGACCTGTGGGAACTCGGTGCGCGCGGCGTCGTCGAGGGCGAGGAGGTCGGGGACGCGCCGCTTGGGGTAGAGGTGGACCTCGTACGGCCAGTGGGCGGCGTACGGGACGAAGGCGGTCCAGTGCTCGGCGTCGAGGACGATGCGGCGGCCGTCGGCGTGTTCGTCGGCGAGGACGTCGTCGAAGAGGTTGCGGCCGCCGGTGGTCTCGCGGTGCGCGGCGAGGGAGGCGAGCATCCGTTCGGTGCGGGGGGTGGTGAAGGGGTAGGCGTAGATCTGGCCGTGCGGGTGGCCGAGGGTGACGCCGATCTCGGCGCCGCGGTTCTCGAAGCAGAAGACCTGTTCGACGCCGGGGAGCTGGGAGAGTTCGGCGGTGCGGTCGGTCCAGGCGTCGAGGACGAGGGCGGCCTGTTCCTCGGTGAGGTCGGCGAAGGACGCGTCGTGGTCGGAGGTGAAGCAGACGACCTCGCAGCGGCCGGAGTCGCCGGCCAGGGAGGGGAAGCGGTTCTCGAAGACGGCGACGTCGTAGTCGGCGGCGGGGATCTCGGTGTGTTTGCCGTCGCGGGAGGGGCAGAGCGGGCAGGCGTCGGCCGGCGGGTGGTAGGTGCGGCCCTGGCGGTGGGAGGCGACGGCGACACAGTCGCCGAGGAGCGGGTCGCGGCGGATCTCGGAGGTGGTGGAGATGGGGTCGAGGGGTCGTTGGTCGACGGCGTCGCGGACCGCGTCGTCGCGCGCGTCGTAGTAGATGAGCTCCCTGCCGTCCGCGAGTCGGGTCGCCGTCTTCTTCACCTGGCTGCTCCTCGCCCTGTCCGTGCGCATGGCCGCTGCCGCGACCTAACAAACATAACCAAACATAATGAACCACGAGCCAACAGCGCCGTCAACATCACAATCCAACAAAGACACCCAACAGAAGTGTTCATTTTCGGACCGGCTGAGCGTACGTTGCTGTGCGATCCGCGCAGCCCCCGTGTCACCCCAACCCCCGTGCCACCCGAAAAGAGCACCCCATGCAGAATCTGGCCGAAGGGCTTCGGCTCCCCACCAACGGGCTCGACTACGCCATCCTCGGGATCTACTTCGCCGTCGTCCTCGGCATCGGATTCGCGGCCCGGCGCTCCGTGAAGACCAGCCTCGACTTCTTCCTCTCCGGCCGCTCACTGCCCGCCTGGGTCACCGGCCTCGCCTTCGTCGCCGCCAACCTCGGCGCCACCGAGATCCTGGGCATGGCGGCCAACGGCGCGCAGTACGGCGCGTACACCGTGCACTGGTACTGGATCGGCGCGATCCCCGCCATGGTCTTCCTCGGCCTGGTGATGATGCCGTTCTACTACGGCTCGAAGGTGCGCTCCGTCCCCGAATTCCTGCTGCACCGCTTCGGGCCGTCCTCGCACCTGCTCTCCTCGATCATCTTCGCCGTATCGTCCGTGCTGATCGCGGGCGTCAACCTGTACGCGATGGCGATCGTGCTGCAGGCGCTGCTCGGCTGGCCGCAGTGGGTCGCCATCGTCGTCGCCGGATTCTTCGTCCTCGCCTACATCACCCTCGGCGGGCTCTCCTCCGCGATCTACAACGAGGTCCTCCAGTTCTTCGTGATCCTCGCCGCCCTGATCCCGCTGACCATCGTCGGCCTCAAGCGGGTCGGCGGCTGGAACGGGCTCACCGACTCGCTCTCCGGCTCGCACGGCGACGCTTTCCTCACCGCGTGGAAGGGCACCGGCATCGGCGAGTCCAACCCGCTGGGCGCCAACTGGCTGACCATCGTCCTGGGGCTCGGCTTCGTCATGAGCTTCGGCTACTGGACCACCAACTTCGCCGAGGTGCAGCGCGCGCTGTCCGCGAAGAACCTCAGCGCCGCCAAGCGCACCCCGCTCATCGCCGCCTTCCCCAAGATCTTCATCCCGCTGGTCGTCGTCGTCCCCGGCCTGATCGCCCTGGTCATGGAGCCCTCGCTCGGCAAGGCCGGCAAGGACGGGCTCCAATACAACGACGCCATCCCGGTCCTCATGCGCGACCTGCTGCCCAACGGCGTCCTCGGCATCGCCGTCACCGGGCTCCTCGCCGCCTTCATGGCGGGCATGGCCGCCAACGTGTCGTCCTTCAACACCGTCTTCACCAACGACATCTGGGCCGCGTACCTGAAGAAGAACCGCGAGGACGCCTACTACCTGAAGACCGGCCGCTGGGTCACGGCCGTCGGCGTGCTGATCGGCATGGGCACCGCGTTCATCGCCTCCTCCTTCAGCAACATCATGAACTACCTCCAGACCCTGTTCTCCTTCTTCAACGTGCCGCTGTTCGTCGTCTTCATCATCGGCATGTTCTGGAAGCGCACCACGGCCGCGGCCGGGTTCTGGGGGCTCCTGTCGGGCACCGTCGCGGCGATGGTCAACTACTTCTGGTTCTACAAGCAGGGCGTCATCACCATCCCCTCCGACCAGGGCGCCAACTTCGTCTCCTCCATCGTCGCGTTCGTCGTCGGCGCCGCCGTGATGGTCGTCGTCACGATGTTCACCAAGTCCAAGTCCGCCGAGTCGCTGGCCGGCCTGGTCTACGGCACCCGCTCTCCCGGCATGACGGAGCTGCCCGGCGAGGGCGACGACGCCTGGTACCGCAGGCCCGCGCTGCTCGGCTGGGGCGCGATCGTGCTCGCCGCCGCCTGCTACGTCCCGTTCTCCTTCTAGCGCCGGGCAGCGCACCAGCGGCACCGCGCGCATCATGAGCACCGACCACCAGCCCCGACGGACCGAGCGAAAGAAGCACGCACCATGAGCGACTACCAGCGCGAAGTCGAAGAACTGGAGCGCGAGTCCACCACCGCCGCGCGCCTCTTCGACGTACGGCGCATCATCGGCGGCCTCTTCGTGGTCTACGGCGTCATCGTCACCATCGCCGGGATCACCGCCTCCGACGCCGACATCAAGAAGGCCCAGGACATCAACATCAACCTCTGGACGGGCCTGGGCATGCTCGTCCTCGGCCTCCTCTTCCTGATCTGGCTCAAGCTGCGGCCGACCGTGCCGCCCGCGCCCGACGAGCCCGCGGACGACCAGGGCTGACCGCGGCCCGAGGCCACCGCCCCGACAAGACGGCCGAGCCGGGACGGCCAGCGGCGGAGTCAGGACGGCCGCGCCGCGCCCGGCTCCGCCGCGTGGTTCGACGCGCTGGTCGCGGCGCGGTCCAGCAGCCCCGTACGGGCCGCCAGCGCCGCCGCCTCCAGCCGGGACGTCACGCCCAGCTTCATCAGCACCCGCTGTACGTGCGTACGGGCCGTGCTCGGGGCGATGCCCATGCCCGCCGCGATCAGCCGGGTGTCCTCCCCCTCCGCCACCCGCATCAGCACCTCCACCTCGCGCGGCGTCAGCATGTGCAGCAGCCGCGCGCCCTCGTCGTCCGGCTGCGCCGCCGGATTGAGCAGCTCGGCGAAGGCGTTCTGCAGGAGCTGCGGTTCGATCGCGGACTCCCCGGCGCGCGCCTTCACCATGGCCCGCTCGACGCCCTCGATGCGCTCGTTGTGCCGTACGTAGCCGGACGCGCCGGCCGCGAAGGCCGCCGCGATGCCGTGCGGGCTCGGCACCGGACCGAGCACCACCACCGCGACCTGCGGCCGCTCGCGCTTGATCCGTACCACCGGCTCGAACACGCCCGGCTCGGCGGGCGTCGCCGTGCCCAGCAGACAGACCTCCGGCGCCCTGCTCACCACCAGCTCGGCCGCCCCGGCGCTCGGAGCCGCCGCGGCCAGCACCCTGTGCCCGCGCAATTTCAACGCCGAAGCGAGCGCCTCGGCCAGCAGACGGTGATCGTCGACCACCATGAGCCGCACGCCCATGACCTACCCCCCTGTCCCCCCAAGAGACCTACGTACCGGCCCTTCCGGCCTTGTCAGGCTCCCTCCCCTGGTCGTTTGCGTACGTCTCCCTGAGCCCCTTGCCCCCGGAAGCTACACGCTCGCCCGCCATCGCGCGCCCCCTACCGGCGAGAAGTCCCCCGGAATGCCGAAATCCCGCCGCATCTCGCGTAGTTCGCGGTCGGAGTGGAACGTTCCAGCACGTCCGCGGCCCCGTCCGTACGGGCGTACGAGCGGGGCCGGGGCGCGGGCCGCCGGGCCGGGGCCGCGGGTGCGGCGGCCGGTCCGGCACGGGTTCAACTGCCGCCGAAGATCAGCAGCGTGTACGTCTTGCCGCTGTGCGAGGAACGCGGCTTGTCGGCGTAGTGGTTGCCGAGGAAGAGCCGCCCCTGAGCGTACAGACCCTCCTGGTAGTCCGGCGAGAGCGCGTTCTCCGCCTCGTGCGTGGCCGCCGGGTTCCTCAGCAGCACGTCCTTGCCGTACGTCGCGGGGTCGATGCGCACCACCGAGCCGCCCGACTGGTACGTCGGGAGCTGGTAGGCGATGACGTGGCCGTCCTCGCCCATCGACAGGGGCAGCAGCAGGGAGCCGGGCGTGCCCTCCGCCTTGCCCTTGGACCGGCCGCTGGCCAGATCGAAGCCGACGACCTCGTTGACCTCGCCCGAGACGGTGGACTTGCCGCTCGTGTGCTCCTTGGTCGGCAGGTACAGGGTGTCCTTGGAGACCGCGAGCTTGACGCAGCCCTCGACGTTCGTCGCGTCGCACTTCGGCGTGTAGACGCCGCCCTGCGTCGAGATCTTGCTGCGCAGCCGGCCGGCCTTGGCGCTGTCGTCGACGGCCATGAAGTCGGAGACGCCGTTGCCCGCCGAGCCCGCCGCGTCGAGGCCGACGACCAGCGGGTCGGTGGAGGCGATGTGCGCCCAACTGATGCCGGAGGGCACCCGGAACGCCGACTTCACCGCGCCCGTCGCCGGGTTCAGCGTCTGGACCTCCAGGGACGGCCGGTTGTACGCGCCGCAGCGCCGCACCGCGACGAGCTTGTCGCCGCCCCCGTAACCGGCGTCCTTGCAGGAGTCGCCGCTCTTGGGCTTCCACAGCTCCTTGCCGCCGTCCAGGGACCAGGCGGCGCCGCCGGACGTGCCGCCCGCGGCGACGGTGCCGCCGCCGACGGTGACCTCGTCGAAGCGGATGTCCTCGTCGCCGAGCTTGGCGGTGTGCTGCCACAGCTTCTTGCCGGCGTTGAGGTCGATCGCGGCGACCTGGTCGCAGCTCGGGTACTTCTTCTCAGGGGTCGGCCGGGCGTTCTTGAAGAGCACCGCGGTCTTGCCGTCGGCCGTGGTCCGCTGGGACGCCCAGCAGATCTCCCCGTCGAGCGGGACCTCCCACTTGCGGCCGCCGGAGAGCCCGTACCCGACCAGCTTGTAGACGTCGGACTTGACGACGTACTTGTCGGTCGCCCAGAGGCCCTTGGTCGTGACGAGGTCGGGGACGCGCTCCTGCTCCTTGCCGAAGAGCAGCTTGCCGTCGACGGTCTCGGGCTTCGCCCCGCCGCCGCCGTCCTTCCCGTCCTTGTCCCGGTCGCCCTTCTCGTCGGACTTGGCCAGGCTCTTCCCGTCCTTCCCGCCGTCGTCCTTCGTGGCGAACCAGACGCCGCCGCCGATGGCGAGGGCGAGCACCACGACCGCGCTGACGATGACGGTCAGGCGCTGCTTGGACCTGCCGCCGCCGGGCGCTCCGCCGGGGAACCGCGCGGGCGGCGGCGGGTACGCGCCGTAGGGCTGCTGCCCGTACGGACCGGGCTGCCCCTGCCCTTGCTGCGGTCCGGGCCCCGTGCCGTACGGCTGGGTCGGAAAGTCCTGCGGCCCCGGCTGCGCCGGGTAGCCGTAACCGGGCGGCGGGGGCGGCGTACCAGGAGGCAGGGGCGGCGGAGGGGGCGGCGCCTGCGGATAGCCGTAGCCGGGCTGCCCCTGCGGTGGCTGCTGGGGCGGCTGCGGCGGCTGGGCGGGCGGATAGCCGTACGAGGGGTCCTGCGGCGGGCCGAAGCCGCCCTTCGGCGGCTCGTTCGGCGGTTGGGGCGGCTGGGACATCAGCGTTCCTCTTTACGCGGGCCCGCGGCGCCGATCCGTCTCCCCCGCACTCCCGGTGGCCGGATATCGACTGAATATCCACCGGGAAGGAGCGAACCGGGCGCGAAACCCGCCAGTCGATGACAGACGAGCGGACATTCTTTCTACCACCCGCCCCCGACACCCCACCGCCCAACAAAGCCCCCCACAACCACCTGAGACCACCCCGTGACAGACCCGTCCCCCCCACCTCGCCCCACAGCCCCACCGAACGTTTTGCGACAACGCGCCGGGGTGCATGGGCGGATCGCGCGGCGCCCGGAGGCTGCCCGGCCGCCCCTCAGGACAACGCGCGCTCCAGCGTCGCCCGTTGCTCCGCGACCCATTCCCGGGCGGCCCGGATCTCCCGCGTCGCGCCCGCCGCGCGCAGCCGGACCATCGCGGGGTCACCGGCGGCCGCGCCCGCCTCGATGCCGCGCAGGCTCCTGTCCTGCCACCACCGGACCGTGGCCACGAGTTCGCCGCGCGCCCGCCCGTCCAGGCCGTAGGCGTCTGCGATCAGCCGCATCCGGCGGGCCGCTTCGGCGACGTCCGGCGTCCGCGGGCCGAGGTCGAGGTACTGCCAGCAGACATGGGCGACGTCGTGGCTCCGCTCGCCGGGCGCGGCCAGGTCCCAGTCGAGGAAGGCGACCGGGCGCAGGACCCCGCCGACGGCGCGGTAGACGGTGTTCTTGGGGGCGAGGTCGTTGTGGCACACGACGGCACGGTCGCCGGCCAGGGCGGTACCCGCCGTCAGGTCGTGGAATTCCCGGACGAGCCGGGCGACCCGCACCAGGCTCTCGTCGGCGTGCACGGCGGCGGGCTGCCGGGGCGCCGGCTCCCAGGCGACGTGGCCGTCGAGGTGGCCGAGGGTTTCCCGGCCCTCGTCGTCCACGCCGAGCCAGGGCGGGGCGCCCGTCCAGCCGCGCGCCTCCAGCAGCGTCAGCAGCTCCGCCACGAACGGCGTGTTCGCCGAGGCGGTGCGGCGTACGGTGTCGCCCACCCGCACCACCTCGCGCACGGCCCCGCCGGGCAGGGGCTCCTCGGTCATCCCGTTCGCGCCGCGCGGCCGGTCAGGCGTCTTCGGCCAGTTCCAGCCAGCGCATTTCCAATTCGTCGCGTTCGGCGGCGAGTTCGCGGAGTTCGGCGTCGAGGCCGGCGACCTTTTCGAAGTCGGTGGCGTGGTCGGCGATCTGGGTGTGGAGTCTGGACTCGGAGTCGCTGATGCGGTCGAGGCGGCGCTCGATCTTCTGGAGTTCCTTTTTGGCGGCGCGGGCGTCGACGGACGGCTTCTGCTTGGCGGGGGGCGGGGCGGCGGCGGGGGTGGCGGCGTCGATGACGCGTTGGCGGCGCTCCAGGTATTCGTCGAGGCCGCGCGGCAGCATGCGCAGCGTGGCGTCGCCGAGGAGGGCGAAGACGCGGTCGGTGGTGCGCTCGATGAAGTAGCGGTCGTGGCTGATGACGATCATCGAGCCGGGCCAGCCGTCGAGCAGGTCCTCCAACTGGGTCAGGGTCTCGATGTCGAGGTCGTTGGTGGGCTCGTCGAGGAAGAGGACGTTGGGCTCGTCCATCAGCAGCCGCAGGATCTGCAGGCGGCGGCGTTCACCGCCGGAGAGGTCGCCTACGGGCGTCCACTGCTTCTCCTTGGTGAAGCCGAACTTCTCGCAGAGCTGCCCGGCCGTCATCTCCCGGCCCTTGCCGAGGTCGACGCGGTCGCGCACCTGCTGGACGGCCTCCAGCACGCGCTTGGCCGGGTCGAGTTCGGCGACCTCCTGGGAGAGGTAGGCCAGCTTCACGGTCTTGCCGACGACGATCTTGCCGGCGGCGGGCTGCTCGTCGCCGTCCGTGCGGGCGGCCCGTTCGAGGGCGCGGAGCAGCGAGGTCTTGCCGGCGCCGTTGACGCCGACCAGGCCGATCCGGTCGCCGGGGCCGAGCTGCCAGGTGAGGTGCTCGATCAGCGTCTTCGGGCCGGCCTGTACGGTCACGTCCTCCAGGTCGAAGACGGTCTTGCCGAGCCGGCTGCTGGCGAACTTCATCAGCTCGGCGTCGTCGCGCGGCGGCGGCACGTCGGCGATCAGCTCGTTGGCCGCCTCGATGCGGAAGCGCGGCTTGCTGGTGCGGGCCGGGGCGCCGCGGCGCAGCCAGGCCAGTTCCTTGCGCATCAGGTTCTGCCGCTTGGTCTCCTCCGTCGCGGCGATCCGTTCGCGTTCGGCGCGGGCGAAGACGTAGTCGGAGTAGCCGCCCTCGTACTCGTAGACGTCGCCGCGCTGCACGTCCCACATGCGGGTGGCGACCTGGTCGAGGAACCAGCGGTCGTGGGTGACGACGACGAGCGCGGAGCGCCGCGCCCGCAGGTGGCCGGCCAGCCAGGAGATGCCCTCGACGTCGAGGTGGTTGGTGGGCTCGTCGAGGACGATGAGGTCCTGTTCGGCGATGAGAAGCTTGGCCAGGGCGATGCGGCGGCGCTCGCCGCCGGAGAGCGGGCCGATGACGGTGTCCAGGCCCTGCCCGAAGCCGGGCAGGTCGAGGCCGCCGAACAGGCCGGTCAGCACGTCGCGGATCTTGGCGTCGCCGGCCCACTCGTGGTCGGCGAGGTCGCCGATGACCTCGTGCCGGATGGTGGCGGCGGGGTCGAGCGAGTCGTGCTGGGTGAGGACGCCGAGGCGCAGGTCGCCGGTCTGGGTGACGCGGCCGGTGTCGGGTTCCTCCAGCTTGGCGAGGATGCGGATGAGGGTGGTCTTGCCGTCGCCGTTGCGGCCGACCACGCCGATCCGGTCGCCCTCGTTGACGCCGAGGGAGACGCCGTCGAGCAGCGCACGCGTGCCGTACACCTTGCCGACGGCTTCCAGATTGACCAGGTTGGCTGCCACTGCCATCTCACTCCCGCTGCTCGGATCGACCGGCTTCCCAGCGTAATCGCCCGCGGGGGCACCCCCCGACCCGCCTGGGGGCCGCTGCCCTTCAGGAGGGTCGCGGCCGTCAGCGGCGCGGCGTCCGCGCGGGACCGCCGGCCCTCTCGACCAGGAACCAGCCCGCGACGGCGGCGAGGACGGCCACCGGGGCGGAGACGCGGACGGCGACGAGCAGGGCGGTGCGGCCTTCCAGGAGGCCGCCGAAGCCGACCATGGACAGGCCGAGGACGCCGAAGAGGCAGAGGGTGACGCCGAGGGCGGCCAGGGGGCCGGAGGCCGGACCCGGGGCGGAGAGGCCGCGGGCGGCGGGCGGGCGTTCCACGCGCCGGAAGGCGGCGACGAGCAGCGCCGTGACGGCGGCGGCGACCGCGAGCCGCGGGGGGACCTGGGCCCACCACGCGCCGCTCGCGGGTGCGGGCAGCGGTACGCGCAGGGCGATGAGGGCCCCGTACACGCCGAGCATCGCGGTGAGGTGCCACAGGAACGCCGTCATCGCGACGCCGTTGGCGGCGATCACGCCGCGCCATACGCGGGGGCGGGCCAGCAGCCGCCCGGCCGGGCCGCGCAGCAGCTCGACGGCGCCGACGAGCCACAGGCCGTGGCAGAGCAGCGCCAGCGTCGGCGGGGCCATGTTGCTGATCTTCTCGCCGGGCATGCCGACCATGGACAGCGGGTACGGGCCGGCGGCGACGAGGGCGACGGCGCCCGCGAGCCCGGTGAGGGCCAGCGCCGCCGGCACCCGCGGGCCGCGCGCCGCGAGGCGGCCGTCGGCGCGCAGGAAGCCGAGCTGGTGGACGGCGAGCCAGACGAAGGCGAAGTTCAGGAACTCCACATACGGCACGCCGAGGGCGAAGCGCAGGACGTCGACGGCGGCGGCCGCCGCGACGAGGGCGGCGAACGCGCCCCAGCCGTAGCGTTCGTTCAGGCGCAGCAGCGGCGGGGTGAAGGCGACCATCGCGAGGTAGATGCCGATGAACCAGAGGGGCTGTGCGACGAGCCGGGCGGCGAGGCCGGTCAGCGAGCCGTCCGCGCCGAGGAGTTGGACGGCGAGCGCGCCCGCGCCCCAGACGCCGATGAAGACCATGGTGGGGCGGAGCAGCCGCTGGAGGCGGGCGCGCAGGAAGGCGGCGTAGAGGGAGCCGCCGGGTGCGGCGCGGCGGGCGAGGGAGCGGTAGGACAGGGCGTGCGAGAAGCCGCCGACGAAGAAGAAGACGGGCATGATCTGGAGCAGCCAGGTCAGCGGCTGGAGCCCGGGTTCGACGGCGAGCAGGTTGCCCACCTGGGCCGCGCCGTTGCCGTCGACGGTGACGGCGGCCATCAGCCAGTGGCCGAGGACGACCGTGCCGAGCGAGGCGACGCGGAGCAGGTCGATGTAGCGGTCGCGGCCGCTGGGCGTGGCCTCGGCGAGTGCGCGTACGCCCGTGCGGTCCGCGGCCGGTTCCCGTGGGGTCCTGCGGGTTCTCATACGGGCACGATCGCCCGGCAGGGGGCCCGTACGGCACGGTGCGGGTACTCAAGTCGGCTGAGTACCCGTACTCACCGCGGGGCCGAGGCCGGCGTCTCAGCCGGTGCGCAGCACGGTGGCGCCCGGCGCGGGGCCGGTGGCGACGCGCGCCGTGCGGCAGGTGCCGGAGGCCAGCAGGGCGTCGGCGACCGTACGGGCCTCGGTGGCGTCCTTGGCCAGGAACGCGGTGGTCGGTCCGGAGCCGGAGACCAGTGCGGCCAGGGCGCCGGCGGCCGTGCCCGCGGCGAGGGTGGCGGCGAGGGAGGGGCGCAGCGAGACGGCGGCGGGCTGGAGGTCGTTGCTGACGGCCGCCGCCAGGGCGGCGGGGTCGCCGTCGCGGAGGGCGTCGAGGAGGGCCGGGGACGGGTCGGGGTCGGCGGGGAGGTCGGCGGTCGTGGCGCCCGTACCGGACGCTTCGCGGAGCCGGTCGCACTCGCCGTAGACGGCGGGCGTGGACAGGCCGCCGTCCGCGACGGCGAAGGCCCAGTGGAACGCGCCGCCGACGTCGAGGGGGGTGAGGAGTTCGCCGCGGCCGCGGCCGAGCGCGGCGCCGCCGAGCAGGCTGAAGGGCACGTCGCTGCCCAGCTCGGCGCAGATGCCGAGGAGTTCGGCCCGGTCCGCGCCCGTTCCCCACAGGGCGTCGCAGGCGGCGAGGGCGCCCGCGGCGTCCGCGCTGCCGCCGGCCATGCCGCCGGCGACGGGGATGTCCTTGGCGATGTGGATATGGACGTCGGGCTCGCGCCCGTGGCGCCGGGCGAGGGCGGTCGCGGCGCGGGCGGCCAGGTTGGTGGCGTCCAGGGGCACGTGGTGGGTGTCGGGGCCGGAGCAGGTGACGCGCAGGGCGTCGGCGGGCGTCACCGTGATCTCGTCGTAGAGGCCGACGGCGAGGAAGACGTTGGCGAGGCCGTGGAAGCCGTCGGGCCTGCGCCCGCCGACGGCGAGCTGCACGTTGACCTTGGCGGGGACGCGCACGGTGACGCCGGGGCCGGGGGCCGGGCGGGCGGGGGTGTTCATCGGTCGCCCTCCGGGTCGGCGTCGGCGGTGGTGTCGGCGGTGGCTGTGGCGGGTGCGGCGGGTGCGGCGTATGTGCGGCTGCCCGTCCAGGCGCCGTCCGAGCCGGTCGCCGCGGGCTTCTGTTCGGCGATGGCGATGAACTCCTCGATGGTGAGGGATTCGCCGCGGGCCCGCGGGGAGACGCCCGCGGCGAGCAGGGCCGCCTCGGCGGCTGCGGCGGAGCCGGCCCAGCCGGCGAGGGCGGCGCGCAGCGTCTTGCGGCGCTGGGCGAAGGCGGCGTCGACGACGGCGAAGACATCGCGCTGGGCGGCGCCGGTCTCGCGCGGCTCGGGGTGGCGGACCAGGGAGACGAGGCCGGAGTCGACGTTGGGGGCGGGCCAGAAGACGTTGCGGCCGATGGCGCCGGCGCGCTTGACGTCGGCGTACCAGGCGGCTTTCACGGAGGGCACGCCGTACACCTTGGAGCCGGGCCGCGCGGCGAGCCGGTCGGCGACCTCGGCCTGGACCATGACGAGGGTCCGTTCGATGGTCGGGAACGTGGCGAGCATGTGCAGCAGCACCGGCACGGCGACGTTGTAGGGGAGGTTGGCGACGAGCGCGGTCGGCGCGGGGCCGGGCAGTTCGGTGACGCGCATGGCGTCGGAGTGGACGAGCTCGAAGCGGTCGGCGCGCTCGGGGAGGCGCGCCGCGACCGTGGTGGGGAGCGCCGCGGCCAGCACGTCGTCGATCTCGACGGCGGTGACCCGGTCGGCGGCCTCCAGCAGGGCCAGGGTCAGGGACCCGAGCCCGGGGCCGACCTCGACGACGACGTCGTCGGGGCGGACGCCGGCGGCCCGGACGATCCGGCGGACGGTGTTGGCGTCGATGACGAAGTTCTGGCCGCGCTGCTTCGTGGGGCGGACGCCCAGTTCGGCGGCGAGTCGGCGGATGTCGGCGGGGCCCAGGAGGGGGCCGGGATCGTCTGGGGTGGGGCTGGAGCTCACCCCTTGAGTTTACGGCCGCATACGGGCCAGGGACTCGCCCCCCGGCTGATGTAGAGCTTCTTGGCCCGGTAGGTCTGTTCGTCGGCGGGGGCGTCCTGCGGCCGTCCCTTGCCGCCGAGCGAGTGCCAGGTGCGGGTGTCGAACTGGTAGAGGCCGCCGTAGGTGCCGGAGGGGTCGACGGCGTCGGGCCGGCCGCCCGCCTCGCACTGGGCGAGGCCGCGCCAGTCGAGGCCATCGGCCCCGGCGACGCCTTTGGGCTGGGGTTTGGTGCCGACCCGCACGATCTGGGCGCGGGACGCCCGGAGGGTCTCCGTGCGGATCTTCCGCGGCTTCTGCCGGACGCCGTTGACGCTGCGCAGCTCGTAGGTGACGCGCCGGACGCCCTGCCGGCCGGGCTCCTCGACGGTCTCGGTGCCCTTGAAGAGCGTCGGGTCCTCGCGCCGCTCCGTGGCGAAGGGGATGGGCTCCTCGCGCGCCTCCTCGCCGCCGGTGATGCGCAGCACGGAGATGGTCTGGCCGTCGCGCGGGAAGCTGTCGGGGGGCACGGAGGTGGCGTCCTGGCCGCGCAGGGTGATGCCGGCCGCCTGGAGGGCCTCGCGGACGGTGGCCGCGTTGGTGACGACGGTGTGCTCGCGGCCGTCGGCCATGAAGGTGACGGTGCGCTCGGTGCGTACGGCCAGGTCGAGGCCGCCGCGGGCGATGGCGCGCGACCCGGCGACGGAGAGGTGGGCGCCCTCGGCGCGCACCCCGAGCTGGCGCAGCGCCCCGGCGACGGTGCGGGCGGTGGTCCAGACCCGGCGGCGCTCGCCGTCCACGTCGAGGCTCAGCGGCCGGCCGTAGCGGATGGTGATGTCGTCGCCGGTGACGAGCCCGTGGTCGCGGCCGGGCGCGACCTCGTCGTGGGCGCCGAGGGGCACGCCCTGCTCGGCGAGGAGTTCGTCGACGTCGTCGGCGAAGGTGTGCAGGGTGCGGGGCGCGCCGTCGACGTCGATCCGTACGGCCTTGTCGCTGGCGACGAAAGCGGAGGTGCCGCCGGCGAGGAAGGCGACGACGAGGGCGCGGGGCACGAGGCGGAGCAGCCCCTGGGGGCGGTCGGCGGAGCGCTTGCGGCGGCGGGCGGCGCGGCGCTGGGCGGCCCGCCCGCCGCCGCCCGCGCCGGGGAGGGCGGGCCCCGGGTCGGCGGCGGGCGGCTCGTACGGGCCCGGGTGCGGGGCGGCGTACGGGTTGTCGTACGGGCCGGGGTGCGGCGCGGTCCACTGCGCGTACGGGTCCGGGTGCGGGGTTTCGTACGGGCCGGGGCCCTGGGGCTCGGGGGTCCCCGGGCCGCCGCCGGGTCCGGCGTGGCCGTGGGGCTCCTCGTGCCACTGCGGCCAGTGCTGTCCGTAGGCGGCCGCGCCCGCCGACTGCCGGGGCAGGTACGGCTCGGAGGGGCGGGCGGGGGGTTCGGCGCCGCGGTACGCGGCTCGGTGGCTGCCCTGTGCTTGACTCACGCGACGCTCCACTGGGTCCGACCGCTGGTCCGGCTCCCGGCCCGGCTCCAGTCCCGGCTCTGGCGGGGAATCTAGCGGAGCGCCGCGTCACTCACCAAAGTCGGCCGGTCACACAGTGTGGCGCGGTCACTGCGGGTAGCCGAAGGCGCGGGCGGTGTTCCGGGCCACGGCGGCGGCGAGGTCGCCCTCGTGCACGCCCTTGACGGCGGCCATGGCACGGAGCGTGACGGGGATGAGGTACGGGGCGTTCGGGCGGCCCCGGTAGGGCATGGGGGTCAGGAACGGCGCGTCCGTCTCGACGAGGATCAGCTCCTCGGGGGCGACGGCGAGGGCGTCGCGCAGTGGCTGCGCGTTCTTGAAGGTGACGTTCCCCGCGAAGGACATGTAGTACCCGGCCGCCGTGCAGACCTTGGCCATCTCGGCGTCGCCGGAGTAGCAGTGGAAGACGACGGTGTCGGGGGCGCCTTCCTCGTCGAGGACGCGCAGCACGTCGGCATGGGCCTCGCGGTCGTGGATGACGAGGGCCTTGCCGTGGCGCTTGGCGATGTCGATGTGGTGGCGGAAGGAACGTTCCTGGGCGGCCCTGCCCTCGGGCCCGGTGCGGAAGTGGTCGAGGCCGGTCTCGCCGACGCCGCGTACGTGCGGGAGGGCGGCGAGCCGGTCGATCTCGGCGAGGGCGGCGTCCAGGGCCGCGTCGCCGCCCGCCTCCCGGGCGCCCTGGCGGGACCAGCCGTCGGGGTCGCCGAGGACGATGCGGGGCGCCTCGTTGGGGTGCAGCGCCACGGTCGCGTGGACGTTCTCGTGGGCGGCGGCGGTCTCGGCGGCCCAGCGGGACCCGGCCAGGTCGCAGCCCACCTGGATCACGGTCCGTACGCCGACGGACGCGGCCTTGGCCAGGGCCTCCTCGACGGTGCCCCGCTGCATGTCCAGATGGGTGTGCGAGTCGGCGACGGGCACGTCGAGGGGGGCCGGGAGCGGCGGCGGGACGTCCTGATCCTTGCGGTCGCCGCTCTGCTTGCCGTTCTTCGCTGGTGTTGCCGCCATGATCGTAATTCTACGGTTCTACGATTCCGCCGCTCAGGCACCCGCGCCGGTCGCGGCTCGGCTCACTTCCGGTGGTGGAAGGGCTTCAGCAGGTCGGCGAGGTGCCAGTGGTGGTCGCCGGGGTGGCCGGCGGGCTCGGCGGGGCGCTCGCGGCGCTCGTCGGGCGCGTCGAGTCCCCCGAGCGGCGCGGCGTCGGCACCGCTCGCGACGGCGGCGCCCTGCGCGGCGTGCGGGGGGCTGTGCAGGGCCTCGGTGACCATGGAGACCCGGCCGGAACCCATGATGCGCACGACGTGCGCGCCGCAGTTCGTGCAGGTCGGGGTGGTCAGCGGGGACGGGACCCGGGCGCCGTCGGCGATGTAGACGACGAAGGTCCGCCCATGGGAGTCCACGTGGTGCTCTATCTCGTAGCTCTGCTCCCACCCGTGTCCGCACTTCATGCACGCGAAGGCATACGCCTCATGCGCGTTCTGGTCGGACGGATGCCTCGGGTGGGCGATGGGGTGGACACCACTTGAGGTTCCTGCGATCTCGCTCATGGCAGCTCCTCTTGTCCGCAGACAAGTCTCTCCGGGAACGGACGTCCCACCTCCCAGAGAACGCCTTTCCCGGCGGCGATGCGAGCGCCGTTCCCCGTATTGGGAAAAAATTGGCGACTTGATATCGCAAACGCCCGGCATCGATGCCTGAGCTTTAAGGTTCTACGAAAGTCCTTTGCCTGCCGGTGGGCCCTGGCGAGCGGCGTTCTTCGCGGCGACGACCGCGTCGAACACCTCGCGCTTCGGCAGCCCGGCGGCCGCGGCGACGGCGGCGATGGCCTCCTTGCGCCGCTCCCCCGCCTCCTCCCGTACGCGCACCCGCTCGACCAGCTCGGCGGGGTCCAGGTCGGCGGGGCCGGCGGCCGGGGCGCCCTCGACGACGACGGTGATCTCGCCCCGTACGCCCTCGGCGGCCCACGCGGCCAGCTCGCCCAGCGGGCCGCGCCGGACCTCCTCGTACGTCTTGGTCAGCTCGCGGCAGACGGCGGCGCGGCGGTCGTCGCCGAAGACCTCGGCCATGGCGGCGAGGGTGTCGTCGAGGCGGTGCGGGGCCTCGAAGTAGACGAGGGTGCGGCGCTCGTCGGCGGCCTCGCGGAGCCGGCCGAGGCGCTCGCCCGCCTTGCGGGGCAGGAACCCCTCGAAGCAGAACCGGTCGACGGGCAGCCCGGAGACGGCGAGCGCGGTCAGCACGGCGGACGGGCCGGGGACGGCGGTGACCTTGACGCCGCGCTCGACGGCGGCGGCGACGAGGCGGTAGCCGGGGTCCGAGACGGACGGCATCCCCGCGTCGGTGACCAGCAGCACCCGCGCGCCGCCGGCCAGCGCCTCGATCAGTTCGGGGGTACGGGCCGATTCGTTGCCCTCGAAGTAGGAGACGACGCGGCCGGTGGTGTGGACGCCGAGGGCCTGGGTGAGGCGGCGCAGCCGGCGGGTGTCCTCGGCGGCGATCACGTCGGCGGCGGCCAGCTCGGCGGCCAGCCGGGGCGGGGCGTCGGCGACGTCGCCGATGGGCGTGCCGGCGAGGACGAGCACGGCGGGGGCGGGGGTGTCAGTGGATGCGGCGTTCACCGTTCCATCCTCGCAGGGGCTCTCGGTCCGCCCGGCCGCGGCGACCTCCTCCGCGCCGTGCCGCGGCGTCCCACGCCGAGCCGTGCGCCGCCCCGCGACGCGCACAGACGAGTTCCCTACGATGGCGCGGTGACCAGTGATACCGCCACGCAAGCCCAGCAGGGCCGGGCCGCCGACGAACAGCAGCGGAACTGGCGGCGGGGGCTGCGCCGGTTCGGCTACGCGGGCCGGCCGCGGACGGATCTGCGGGAGCGGCTCGTGCCGCCGTTCCCCGAGCCGGGGGTGCGGCTGTGGACCGCGCTCGGCGTCCGCCCCGGGGCCGCGGCGCGGCTGGCGCGCTGCACGGGCTGGGGCGGTCCGCTGCTCGTCACGCTCCTCGCGGGGCTGCTGCGGTTCTGGCAGCTCGGGTCGCCGCGCTCGGTGATATTCGACGAGACGTACTACGCGAAGGACGCCTGGTCGCTGTGGAAGTACGGGTTCGAGGCGTCCTGGCCGAAGGACGCCAATGACCAGATCCTCCAGTCGCCGCAGCACATCCCGGTCAGCGACGCCGCGTCGTACGTGGTGCATCCGCCGGTCGGCAAGTGGGTCATCGGCCTCGGGGAGCAGGTCTTCGGGCTGACGCCGTTCGGCTGGCGGTGCATGGTGGCGCTGCTGGGGACGGCGTGTGTGCTGATGCTGTGCCGGATCGGGCGGCGGCTGCTGCGCTCCACGTTCCTGGGGTGCCTGGCGGGCCTGTTCATGGCGGTGGACGGGCTGGCGTTCGTGATGAGCCGCACCTCGCTGCTCGACTCGGTGCTGGTCTTCTTCGTGGTGGCGGCCTTCGGCTGCGTGCTGCTGGACCGGGACCGGACGCGGGCGCGGATCGCGGCGGCGCTGCCGGTTGGCGCGGACGGGCTGGCCCGCCCGGACGCGGAGGTCGGCGACCGGCTGAAGCTGGGGTGGCGGCCGTGGCGGCTGGCGGCGGGGGTGTGCCTGGGGCTGGCGTTCGCGACGAAGTGGAACGGCGCGGTCTATCTGGCGGCGTTCGGCCTCATGGTGGTCCTGTGGGATGTCGGCTCGCGGCGGCTGGCGGGCGCCCATCGCCCGTACCGCTCGGTGCTGCGGCGCGATGTGCCGTGGGCGTTCCTGTCCACGGTGGTGGTCTCGGTCTGCGTCTATCTGGCGTCGTGGACGGGCTGGTTCGCCAAGAGCGGTACGTACAGCAGGACGGCCGGCTGGCAGCACAGCGGCTATTTCCGGCACTGGGCGGAGACGGAGGGCGGCTACAGCGCGGACGGTTTCCTGGCCGGGGTGCTCAATCCGCTGCGCAGCCTGTGGCATTACGAGACGGAGGTCTGGAAGTTCAACACCGGCCTCACGTCGCCGCACACGTACCAGTCGAACCCGTGGAGCTGGCTGGTCCAGGGCCGCCCGGTGTCGTACTTCTACGAGTCCCCGGGGCCCGGCCAGGACGGCTGTCCCAAGGACGCGGTGGGCAAGTGCGCCCGCGAGGTGCTGGCCCTGGGCACGCCGCTGCTGTGGTGGGCGGCGTGCTTCGCGCTGCTGTATCTGCTCTACCGCTGGGCGTTCAAGCGGGACTGGCGGGCGGGCGCGATCCTGTGCGGGGTCGCGGCGGGCTATCTGCCGTGGTTCAACTACCAGGAGCGGACCATCTTCCTGTTCTACGCGGTGGTCTTCCTGCCCTTCCTGTGTCTGGCGCTGGCGATGATGATCGGGGCGCTGCTGGGGCCGGCCGGCTCCTCGGAGCGCCGGCGGGTGGCGGGCGCGGTGGGCGCGGGGGCGCTGGTCCTGCTGATTGTGTGGAATTTCATCTACTTCTTCCCGATCTATACGGGGCAGGCGCTTCCGCTGGACGCGTGGCGCGATCGGATGTGGTTCGACAGTTGGATCTGAGGGCCGTCCGCGGGGGCCGCACCGACTCACACCACGCGCCTCTCACGTCGCGTAGAGTGCGCGCCGTCAGGTTTTAATCACATGATTAAAAACCCGTGGGGCCTAAGGGGGGCTGGGATTTGCGCACTGGTGTCAAGATCGCCGTCGGCGGGACAATCGCCGCGGTGGTCGGGGTTGCCGGGTACGGCGCCTACAACATGATCGAGGGAGCTTCGGGCAGCTCGAACGCGGCGCACAGCGAACCGGCGCGCACCGGGCCGCCCAGCACGGACGAGATCCACGAGACCGCCAAGGACTTCCTCGCCGCGTGGGCGGCCGGCGACCCGGAGAAGGCGGCGGACTACACGGACAACGCGGCGCAGGCGGTGACCGCGCTCACCGGATACCGCGAGGACGCCCATGTGAAGAAGGTGTCCTTCAAACCGGGCGCCGTCGTCGGCTCCAAGGTGCCGTTCACGGTGACCGCCGAGGTCTCCTCCGGGGAGCACCACGCCACGTGGACGTACGACTCCGCGCTCACCGTGCACCGCGGCAAGAACAGCGGGCGGGCGCTCGTCGACTGGAAGCCCGCCGTGATCCACCCCAAGCTCCAGGTCGGCCAGCACCTGACGACCGGCGGCTCCCACCCCCGGATCACCGCCGTCGACCGGCACGGCAAGGAGCTGAACGACAAGGACTATCCGTCGCTCGTCGCCGTGCTCCCCCAGTTGCGGGAGAAGTTCGGGGACAAGACGGGCGGCGAGGCCGGGGTGGAGGTGTCCATCGAGCCGGACGGCCAGCACACCCTCGGCCCGACCCTGTTCACGGTCTCCAAGGGCAAGCCCGGCAAGCTCCGGACCACGCTGGACGCGGCAGCCCAGCAGGCCGCCGAGAAGGCGGTGAAGGCACAGAAGGAAGCCTCTGTGGTCGCGGTGCAGCCGAGCACCGGCGAGATCCTGGCGATCGCCAACTCCCAGAAGACCGCGTTCAACCCGGCGCTGATGGGGCAGACCGCGCCCGGCTCCACGATGAAGGTCATCACGGCGGCGACCCTGCTGGAGCGGGGCAAGACGGCGCCCGACAAGGCGCTGCCCTGCCCCAAGTACGAGACGTACGGCATGAAGTTCCACAACGTGGAGGGCGCCGCGAACCCCGGCGCGACCTTCGCCCAGGACTTCGCGGCGTCCTGCAACACCGCCTTCATCTCGCTCGCCGAGGACATCCCGGACGACGCGGTGCCGAGCGTCGCCAAGGACGTCTTCGGCATCGGGCTGAACTGGAAGACCGGCCTCGCGACCTTTGACGGCAGCGTGCCGAGCGACAGCGGCGCGGGCAAGGCCGCCGCGATGATCGGGCAGGGGCGGGTGCAGATGAACCCGCTCACCATGGCCTCCGTCGCCGCCACCGCCCGTACCGGCTCCTTCCACCAGCCCTACATCGTCGCGCCCTCCGTCGACGACCGCGAACTCGCCAAGGCCCCCCGGTCGCTGTCCGGTCCGGTCGCCAAGGACCTGCGGTCGATGATGAAGCTGACCGCGACCCAGGGCACGGGCCAGGGCGCGATGGCCGGGCTCGGCTCGGACGTCGGGGCCAAGACCGGCTCCGCCGAGGTCGACAACCAGTCCCGGCCCAACGGCTGGTTCACCGCCTACCGGGGCGATGTCGCGGCCGCCGCCGTCGTCCCCAAGGGCGGCCACGGCGGCGACTCGGCCGGGCCGATCGTCGCGGCCGTACTGCGCGCCGGGTGACGCGGCGGGGACGCGCCGGGTGACGTGCCGGGAGCCGGGGCGTGCGGACGGTGCGCCCCGCCCCGCCCCCGCCACGTGCGAAGACGGCCTCGCGTGGCCGTCACGACCGGCGCTAGCGTCGGGATATGAGCACACCTGACACCGCCCGCGCCCGATCCGCCGACGCCGCCGCCCTCCGCTTCGAGCCGCCCGCCCCGTACGCGAACGGGGCCGCCGGGGACGCCCGCGGGCGCGCCGCGTGACGCCGCTGATCGCGGCGGCGGTGCTCCTGGCCGCCATCACGCACGCCAGTTGGAACGCCATCGCCCACGGCATCAAGGACCAGCTCGTCGCCTTCACCCTGGTGAGCGGCGGCGGGGCGGTCATCGGCGCCGTACTGGCCTGCTGCACGCCGCTGCCCGCGTCCGGGGCGTGGCCGTATCTCATCGCCTCCGCGCTGCTGCACGTCGTCTACCAGGCGCTCTTGATGCGCTCCTTCTCGCTCGGCGACTTCGGGCAGGTGTATCCGATAGCGCGCGGCACCGCGCCGCTGGTGGTGACCGTGCTCGCGGCCGTCTTCGTCGGGGAGATGCCGGACGACTGGCAGGCGGCCGGGGTCGTGGTGGCCTCCGCCGGGCTGCTGGGCGTCGCCCTGTGGGGCATCCGCGGCGCGCGCCCGCACTGGCCGGCGATCGCCGCCGCCGTCGCCACCGGCCTGGCCATCGCCTCGTACACGGTCGTCGACGGCGTCGGCGTACGGGCCTCGGGCACCTCGCTCGGCTACATCGCCTGGCTGATGATCCTGGAGGGCGTCGCGATACCCGCGTACGCGCTGGCCTCCCGGCGCGGCGGGCTGAGGGCGCAACTGCGGCCGTACGCGGTCCGCGGGCTGGCCGGCGGACTGCTGTCGGTCTTCGCGTACGGGCTGGTGCTGTGGGCGCAGACGCGGGCGGAGCTGGCGCCGATCGCCGCGCTGCGGGAATCGTCGATCATCGTGGGGGCGGCCATCGGGGCGCTCTTCTTCAAGGAGCGGTTCGGCGCGCCCCGGGTCGCGGCGGCGGGGCTGATGGTGGTGGGCATCGGCCTTATGCTGCACGCCAGTTGAGGCTCGTGCCCGTATCAGCCCGGTGGCGGCCCGACCACCGCGCGGGCCCGCCCGAACCCCGCCTTTTTTCAAAAAGGTGACATGTATCACAACACCCTGCGGAGCAACTCGCCACCCGGTGAGGGAAATGCCGGGGTTGCAGTAGTTCACTTCAAGACATGCCGTGTGCATGATCCCGGTGAAGGTTTCGGGCCAGGGGGTGCGATGGAATTCCGTCAGCTGATCACGTTTCAAAAAGTGGCGTCGTTAATGAGCTTCACGCGCGCCGCCGAGGAGTTGAGCTACGCCCAGTCGAGCGTGACGAGTCAGATCCGCGCGCTGGAGACGTCGCTGGACGTCGAGCTGTTCGACCGGCTGGGCGGCCGGATCAGGCTGACGGAGGCGGGTGAGCGGCTGCTGGAGTACGCGGAGCAGATCCTCGCCCTCGCCGACGAGGCCCGCTCGGACGTCGCGGGCCGCGACGGACCGGCCGGCACGCTGGTGATCGGCACGATGGAGAGCATCACCTCCTACCGTATGCCGCCGCTCCTGGAACTCTTCCACCACCGCTACCCCCGGCTCCAGCTCTCGCTGCGCCCCAGCCTCTGCGCGGAAACCTGCCACGCGCTGCGGCAGGGCACCTTCGACGTCGGCTTCCTCATGGAGGAGGAGACCGACCGGCCGGGCCTGGAGACGATGATGCTCGCTGAGGAGCCGCTGGTGCTGGTGGCCGCGCCCGACCACCCGATGACCGCGATGCGCGAGCTGACGCTGGACGACCTGCGGGGCGCCTCGGTGGTGGCGACGGAGGCCGGCTGCGCCTACCGCGACCTCTTCGAGGAGGAGCTGAAGGGCGCGGAGATGGCCTCGTTCCTGGAGTTCGGGACCATCGAGGCGATCAAGCGGGGGGTGATGGCCGGGCTCGGGGTCTCGCTGCTCCCGAAGATCACGGTGGCCGCCGAGCTGGCCCGCGGGGAGATGACGGTGCTGCCCTGGCAGCCGCCGTTCAAGGTCTTCACCCAACTCGCCTGGCGGCGCGGGAAGCGGCTGTCGCGCGAGATGAAGCTGTTCATCGACCAGACGGCCCGCCTCATGAAGGAGGAGCCGTCCGCCACGGCCTGCTGACCGCCGCCGCGCCCCGTGCCCGCCGGCCGCGCTGTGGCTTTCGGAGTGGTCAGGCTCACGCCCGTACGGCCGAGGGGCCCCGAGACGGTCGGTCCGACCGTTCCAGGGCCCCTCGGCCTGTCGCTGTGGTCAATATGAATGCCTGGGTGTAGAGGGCGAATCGGTATCAGTAGTGGACGCGGCGGTTCTCCGGGGTCTGGCGGTAGCGGATGCTCCACTGGTTGCGGCGGACGTACGTGCGCTGGAGCCAGCGGTCCTTGCCGTCGTAGCGGGCGGTGAACTGGGTACGGGCGTGCAGCCCCTTGCGGTTGTTGATGAGCAGCGCCTCGCCGGGCCGCAGGAAGACCTCGTGGGCGACCTCGCGGCAGGCCGACTGCACCCGGTCCAGCGCCGCCTGCGCCGCACTCGTCATGGCGCGCACTCCATTGGCCGACGAGGAGATCTCCGGGGTGTCCTCGGGGCCGCTGATGATCGCCACCGGATCGGAGAGCACCTCGGCGTCGCCGGCCACGTCCCGTACGTAACTGCCCGGCGCGTTCAGCCGGAACAGCGGGCTCCGCAGCAGTTCGATGGTGCGGTCGTCCAGCACCCGGACGATGTCCCGGGCGTCCGCGTAATGGGTGGCGGCGATCCCCTCGTGATCGGCGCGCAGGCAGCTCAGGACGAGGAAATCGGGGTTGCTGACGTCATAGCGGCCGATGAGGTCGTGAACGATGTCGTTGTGGAAATTGAGGAAGACGGTGGAGCCCTGGTTGGTCTGCGTCATGGCGCCGCCGGGCACGGGGATGACGTCGTGGACGAGCTGTCCGTTCTTCTCGGTGAGGAAGCCGACCGGCTCGCCCAGCAGCCCCGACAGCGCCAGCAGCACGCCCTCGGCCACGAAGGTCGGCTTGTCCCGGGAGGGGCCGCCGTCGCCGGGCGTCGCGGGGAGCGCGGCGTCGACGGGGAGGTTCTGCACGTAGCCGACGCCCGGGGTGTCGGTGTGCCGGCCGAAGTCGAGGATCTCCTGGAGCAGGTCGATCGGCAGGGTGGCGAAGATCTGGTGGTACCGGGCCATCGCCCGGTCGATGTTCTCGTTCGGATCGGGTTCGGCCGCCAGTCGCCGGCCGATGGCATCGCGCACCGCGTCCGGCAGCACCATGTGTCCGAGGGTCTTGACCGGCGGCTGGGCGGCGGTGGCCGGACGGGCGCTCGGCAGGTTCTCGGCGGCGGGGCGGTTGTCGACGACGGGCGTGCTCATGGCTGTTCTCCTTCGGTTCGGATGATCGGTGCGGATGATCGTGCGAGGGAGGTGCTCAATGGGCGGTGCTAAAGGCTGAACGGGGACGGGGCGGCGGGGCCGGGCTCACAGCGCCCGGATGCCCTCCCGCGGTACGGGCAGCGAGTCGTGCAGCTTCTGGGCGAGTTCCTGCGCCTCGATGTCGTCGGCGGCGATGTGGGTGGTCACCCGGCTGCCCGTGATCTCGGCGACGGGGATGCCCACCGGCCGCGACTCCGGCAGGCCGTGCTGCCGCTGGAAGTGGTCGAGGTCGAGATAGCCGCCGATCAGGGCCAGGTGCGGGCCGTCCTCCAGCCGCACCGTGTCCACGCCCTGGGTGTGGAAGATGCTGTGCGCCCGGTCGGCGTCCGCGGCGTCGGCGTAGGCCAGGACGCGGGAGTGCCGGTTGAGGATGACGGCGGCGGCGGGGGCGCCCTCCGGGCCGATGACGGTGCCCTCCTCGTAGGGGGCCCGGTTGCGCCGGCAGACGAGGGTGATGCCGTGCTTCTTGGCGGTCCGCACCGCGCGGCGGTGCAGCACCTTGGCGCCGTGCAGAGACATCAGCGAGGCGGCGTCGTACGCCATCTCCCGCAGCAGCCGGACTCCGGTGACCAGGTTGGGGTCGGCGCTGTAGACGCCGTCGACGTCGGAGTGGATCTCGCACCGGTCGGCGCCGACGGCCGCGGCGACGAGGACCGCCGAGAGGTCCGAGCTGTTCTTGCCGAGCCAGGTGGGCCGGCCCTCGCTGTCGGCGGCCTGGCCGCCGGGCACCACCACGATGTCGTGGTCCTCCAGCGCCTGCCGCAGGGGCCGCGGGTCGAGGTCGCGGACCTTGGCCCACATGTACGTGCTGTCGGTGGTCAGGCCCAGTTGGTGGCCCGCCAGCACGGTGGCCTTGAGGCCCCGCTGGTGGAGGGCGGTGGTCAGCAGGTGGGCGCTGACGGTGTCGGCGAGGGTCAGCAGTCCGGCGACGCTCGCGTCCTCGGGGTGCTCGTTGACCTGGTGGAGGCGTTCGCGCAGCCGCTCCGTCTCGCCCGGCATGGCGCTGACGACGACGGCCAGCGGCCGGCGCTCGCTCGCCGACCGGGCGGCGAGCGCCTGGGCGAGCTCCGGGTAGGACTGGTGGGTGGCGAAGGTGGAGCCACCGAACTTCAGGGCGATGGGTGTGGCGTTCACGGGGTTCCTAGCGTTCACGGTCACGGCGGTGTCGGTCGTCTCTGCGGTCACAGCACACCTCGCTCGACGAGAGCCTCGGCGATCTGCAGGGCGTTGAGCGCCGCCCCGATGCGCACGTTGTCGGCCACGGCCCAGAGCCAGAAGGCGCGCGGGTTGGTGCGGGTCACGCGGATTCGTCCGACGTGGACGCGGTTGGGGTCGCCCGCGGTGCGCGGGGTGGGGAAGGCGCCCAACTCCTCCCGGTCGTGGACGGTGACCTCGTCGAGCGCGGCCAGGGCCCGTACCAGCTCGTCGCGGTCGACGGGGGCGTCGCACTCGATCCAGGCGGCCTCCGAGTGGCTGTTGACGACGGGCACGCGGACGCAGGTGGCGGTGATGTCCAGATGGGGCAGGCCCAGAATCTTCCGGGACTCCTGGAGCATCTTCTGTTCCTCGAAGGTGAATCCGTCGTCGAGTCTCCGGTCGATGCTGGGGATGACGTCGAAGGCCAGCGAGGGGCTGAAGGTCTTCGAGACGCCTGGGCTGTCGGGGTCCTCCAGGACGGTCCGGACGCCCTCGCGCAGCTCGTCGATGCCCGAGTAGCCCGCGCCGGAGGCCGCTTGGTACGTGCTGACGACGGCCTGCCGGATGCCCCAGCGGTCCTCCACCGCCCGCAACAGGCGGACCAGGGGGATGGTGGAGCAGTTGGGGTTGGCGATGATGCCGCTGGCCGGGCGCTGTTCGAGCTCGTGGGCGTTGACCTGGGGGACGACCAGGGGCGTGGCCGGGTCCATCCGGAAGGCGCTGGTGTTGTCGATGACCAGCGCCCCCTGGGCGACCGCCTTGGGCACCCAGGTGGTGGAGACGGAGCCGCCGGCCGAGAAGAAGGCGACGTCGGTGCGGGAGAAGTCGAAGCCGTCGAGGTCGTGCACCCGGTGGTCGCGGCCCTCCACGCTCACCTCGCGGCCGGCGGAGCGGGCGGAGGCGACGAGGTCGATGGCGCGGTAGCGGAAGCCGCGCTCCTCGATGAGCTGGATGAGGGTGGTGCCGACGACGCCGGTGGCGCCGACGAGTGCGATGCGGGGGGCTGTGGTGTCGTTGACGAGCGGCATGGTGTCCTCCTCGGACGTCGGGGCTCTGAGGTGCGTGGGGCTCTGTGCGGGTCCTTCTCAGACGGTGGTGCGGGGGTCTTCGGGTGGTGGTGCGGGGCTTTCGGGTGGTGGTGCGGGGCTTTCGGGTGAGGGTGCGGGGCTTTCGGCTGGGGGTGCGGGCTCTCAGCCTGCGGTGCGCGATATCGGTGGGCAGTGCGGGTTTCTTGGGCGGTGATGCGTTTGCTGAGCCAGGTGGTGCGGGCGGCGCCTGCGGGTCCTTCTCCGGGCCCGCGGGCCCCGTTCAGCCGTTGGTGCGCCTGGCGGCGGGGGTGCTGGGGGCCTCGGCCCGGAGGGCCTTGGCGGCGGCGGGCTCGTAGCCGGCCGGGGTGCGGCGCAGCCGGGGGTGCCAGCCGAGGTTGATGCCGAGCGAGGCGCCGACGATGAGCGGGATGCCCAGGGCCTGGATCCAACTGATGTGGTGTCCGTAGACGGCCCAGTCGGCGACCATGGCGGCGGCCGGGTAGATGAAGGCCAGGACGGCGATCTTCGAGGTGGGCAGCTTCTGGTAGGCGGAGTACATCAGGACGTACATGACGCCGGTGTGGATGAGGCCGAGGCCGACCAGCCAGGCCCAGCCGCTGCCGAAGTGCGCGCTCTCGCTCAGGGTGGCGAAGGGGAGCAGCAGCGGGATGCCGAGGACGACCTGGACGAGGGCGATCAGGTGCGGCTTGACGCCGGTGACGCGCTTGGTGATGACGGTGGACAGGCCGTAGAAGAGGGCCGCCAGGAGCGCGTAGCCGAGGCCGATCATGTACGTGCTGCCGCCGCGGAGGTCGGACGAGGAGACGCCGGCGACCAGGATGAGTCCGATGAACGCGACGGCCAGCCAGCCGGCCTTGTGCGCGGTGATCTTGTCGCGGAAGAGGATGGCGCCCAGGAGCACCACGAAGAACGGCTGTGTGTGGTAGACGACGGTCGCCACCGAGATCGAGGTGGCCTGGTAGGACTCGAACAGGAACGCCCAGTTGAAGACGATGAACACACCGCCGAGCGCGGCGAGTCCGAGCTTCTTGGGGGTGAAGCCGTGGTTCTTGAAGAGGCCGCGGATCAGGCAGTAGAGGCCGAGGAAGACGGCGCCGAAGACGCAGCGGAAGAAGACCACGTTGAACGGTGAGGCGCCGGACTGCACGACGAAGACGCCGAGGGTGCCGGACAGGAGCATCGCGGCGGTGAGCTCGATGGCTCCGCGCGACTCCTTGTGCGCCGGGGCGGCGGCGGGCGCGGGCGCCGACGCCGATGCTGGTGCGGCCGGTGCGGACGCGGCCGGTGCGGACGCTGGTGCGGGCGCCGCCGGTGCCGACGGTGTCGCCGTCGACGCCGGGGAGGGCGTGGTTGACGTGCTCATGCCATACTCCTTCTCTGGGGGTGATACGGGTCGGGGAACAGCGGGTTTCAGGGGTGGTGGTGCGGGTGGTGCGGCCCTGGCCCGGCGGGCGTCACGTGCCTCGCCTGACGGGGCGTCACATTTGGGGTCCGCGCGGTCAGTACGCGGGGATGGCGTAGTGCAGGCCGCCGTCGAGCCACAGCGCGTTCAGTCCGCGCGGCACGGCCAGGCCGGAGGCCGGCCCGAGGTTGCGTTCGTAGATGTCGCCGTACGTCCCCACGGACCGCAGGATGCGGGTGGCCCAGCCGTCGTCGAGGCCGAGCGCGGGGCCCAGCGCGTCCGCCGTACGGGCGGCCTCCGCGCTCGCGCCCGCCGCGGCCTCCGCGTTCTCCGCGCCGTGCGCCGCGTGTTCGGCCGTGAGGAGGAACTGGAACACCCAGCGGCAGATCCGGAACCACCCCGCGTCGTCGTCCCGCACGGCCAGCGCCATCGGCTCCCGCGAGATCGTCGTCTCCAGCAGCGAGTGCGCCGAGGGGTCGGCCAGTTCGGCGCGGGCCCCGGCCAGGGCGATGCGGTCGAGCACGTAGGCCGCGCAGTCGCCCGCCGCGTAGGCGGCCAGCGCCTCCCCCGGCGTCGGGTAGGCCACGGGCTCGACGGCCAGGCCCCGCGCCCCGTACCAGGCGGCCAGGTTGGCCGCGCTGGTCGTGCCGGCCTGCACCGCGAGCCGCCGGCCGGCCAGCTCGGCCGGGTCCGTGAACCCGGCGGCCGTACGGACCAGGAAGCCCTCGCCGTCGTAGCAGGTGACCCCGGCGAACAGCACCGGGCCGCCGGTCTCCCGGCCGAGCGTCCAGGACAGGTTGCAGGCCACCAGGTCCGCGTCGCCCGCCGCCAGCCGCTCCAGCCGGTCGGCCGGATCGGTCGGCAGCCAGTCCACGGCGTCGGCGTCGCCCAGCACCGCGGCGGCCACCGCCCGGCTGACGTCCACGTCCAGGCCGCGCCACCGGCCGTCGGCCTCAAGCGCCGACAGGCCGCGGATGCCCCGGCTGACGACGGCCCGCAGCCGCCCCTCGCGGCGGACGCGCTCGGCCGTATCGGGGCCGGGCGCCCTCGACCGCTCCCGCACCGCCGCCGTGTTCGCCGCGCCTGTCGCCGTCGCATCCGTTGCCATCGGTGTCATCGGGTCGGTCGTCATCGGGTCGGTCACCGTCGTGTGCATCGCGTGCGTCGTATTCATCGTGGACATCGCGTTCACAGCAGGCTCCTCACGGTGGGTCCGACCAACTGCTCCCGGTCGAAACGGCGTTCGTTGTAGCCGAGCATGTCGATCAGACCGCGCGCGCTGACCGGCCGCCGGTCGCCGCCGGTGTCCGCGACCGGCATCGAGCCGGGGTTGGACCACCTCAGGTCGCCGCCGGGCTCGATGCCGGCCCGCGAGCGGTTGGCGTTGTCGCGGTGCAGGCAGTACGGCACATCGAGGTGGCCGCGGGCGAAGGCGTTCACCAGGGCCGCGCCGACGTCGTCGCCGAACTGGAGCGTCGAGGCGATGAGCATCCGCGCCTCCTCGTAGACGCCGGTCCGGGCCACCGCGGCGACGGGCCGGGGGTTGCGCGCCTCGTCCTCGGCGACCGCCGCCGCGAACTCCAGCGCGTCCACGTTCTCCGCGATCGTCGGTATGCGGTGCGCCTCCACCGCCGTCTTCACGATCAGCCGCTCGGTGCCGCTGCTCACGGCGAGCCGCGCGCTGTCCTCCAGCATCCGGAACGCGCCGATCACGGTGCGCGGGAAGACGCCCATGTACGTGTAGAGGACCACGTGCCAGTCGACGGGCCCCAGCCACTCCCCGGCGAGCCTGCGCAGCGCGGCGAGGGCCTCCAGGTCCTGGTCCGGGTGGGTCTGCTGGGCATAGCTGACGGAGATGGAGCGCACCCCGTGCTGCCGGAAGAACATCGCCTCCAGGACGCTGAGCGCGACCAGCAGACTGGGCGGGCAGAGCTGGCCGAGCATGCAGCCGCCGAAGGTCTCCAGGTGCACCGGTTCCGGCTGGTCGGCCAGGATGCGGCAGCACTCGGCCCACGCGGCGGTCGCCTCGGGCAGCGGCACCCGGCTGTAGGGCAGGCAGTACGAGACGGGGCCGCCCTCCGTGGCGTCCGCGCCGGACTCGACCAGCGCCCGGAACAGCTCCTGCGGCAGCGCCGAGCCGTGCCGGAACTGCACGGGAAAGTCCTCCCCCGCCACGCCGTCCAGCAGCGCCCGCGTGGTGTCCCGGCCGTGCGCCACGACGGGGAAGCCGTTGAGGTCGTCGCCGTCGCGCAGCGCCCGCCGGGCCGCGTCGTGGTCGTTGACGCGGGTGTAGCTGTCGACCGTGACCGTGCCGATGGTGGCGCCGCGGGCGGCCTTCACCGCCTCCAGGCCCGAGCGCATCGTGGCCGTGTCCGCGAATCCCATGCGGGGCTGCACGACGAGCTTGCCCTGTTCGCTGTTGCGCCGGACGAATCGGGAGAAGCGTCCCTGCGGGCTGCCCTGTATCCGCCGGCCCCGTCCTACGCCTACGGTCTCCGCTCCGGTAATCGCCGCCGTGACGCCGTTCATTTCGCACCTCCTTCCGCCGCTCCGGCCAGCTCGCGCCGGTGAGTGTCGTTGTTCGGCAAGGCACCAAGAAAAGAATCAAATTCAGCGAGTCCGGCCTCGGACTCGAAGGCCGCGTCGAAGCCGGCGTCCACCAGCTCGGCGCTGAACTGCGCGTTCGCCGCTCCTCGTACGCCGAGCTTCCCGCCGATGACGACGCGGAGGTCGGCGAGTTCGGCATCGGACCGAATCTTTCGGATAAGACGGAGCCCGTCCAGGTGGCCGTGGCCGTTGACGGTGCTCACCACCAAGGCATCAGGTCTGGCGAGCCGGCATTCGGCGAGGATTACCTCGTCGGGAACGCAGGCACCGAGATTGATCACCTCCCCTCCTCGTTCTTCCAGCAAAAGCTGGAGAAAGACCAGGTTCCACATATGGGCATCTGATGACACGCTGGTGACGACGAATCGTCCGCTGCGTGCCAGGGATATCGTTTCCATTTTGAATCCCTGCCTCGGTAACTCCGACGCATATGAAGTTACGGGCCGCGGCACCCCCGGGTCCACGCTCGCTTGGGGGACAGAAACGATGACCCCATCGGTGCAGCCGATTCCGCAGGTCAGAGGGGGTGCGCAGGGGGTCGCGCAGGGCCCCTCGCGGACCGTTTTCGAGGGCCCTCGCGAGGGGCGCGCCGCTCACTCCCCCTTGAGGACGCCGCGCAGAGAGGTGTTGCCGCTGAGGATGCCGCCGTCCACGGGGAGCGTGATGCCGGTGATCCAGGACGCGTCCCGTGAGGCGAGGAAGGCCACCGCCGCCGCCACGTCCTCCGGCTCGCCGACCCGGCCGAGCGGGTAGAGCAGCGCCGCCCGCTCCAACACGTCTTCCCGGCCACGCCAGTTGGGGGTGCGGATCGTGCCCGGGGCGACGAGGTTGACGCGGACGCCGCGCGCCGCCGACCGGCCCGCCAGGGTACGGGTCAGGCTGGCCAGGCCCGCCTTCGCGGCGCTGTAGGCGTGGTTGCCGAAGTCCTGCTCGCCGTTGACGGAGCCCACGTTGACGATCGCGCCGCGCCCGCCGGCGGCGGCCAGATGCGGCATCGCGGCGCGGGCGCAGCGGAACGCGCCGGTCAGAGTGGTGTCGAGGTCCCGCTGCCAGTGCTCCTCGTCCTCGTCCTCGATGAGCGGGGCGTCGGGGTGGCAGGACATGGCGTTGTTGACGAGGACGTCGAGCCGGCCGAACCGGTCCACGGCGTGCGCGACGGCCGCGTCCACGGCCGCCTGGTCCCCGACGTCGCAGGCCAGGGCCTCGGCGTCGGCGCCGGTCGCGCGGAGCGCGGCGGCCGCGCCCGCCGCGCGTTCGCCGTCGAGATCGGTGAGCAGCACGCGCGCCCCCTCGGCGGCGAACCGGCCGGCGGTGGCGGCGCCGATGCCGCGGCCGGCGCCGGTGACGATGACTGCGTGTCCCTCGAACCTGTGCACCGCGGACTCCTCTGTGATGAGTGCTGCTGGGTGTTGCGTGAGGTGTCCTCAGTGTCCCCCGTGGAGGGGGTGTTTACGGCTGGGCCTCCAGGGATGTCGCGACGGCTCGTACCAGTGCCTGGGCGCGGGGGTCGGCGGTGACGTTGCGTTGCATGCCGTTGGTGACGTAGCCGAAGGCGGTGGCGGACTCCGGGTCGGCGAAGGCGAGGGAGCCGCCGCGGCCGGGGTGGCCGAAGGAGCCGGGGGACAGCAGCGGGCAGGCCGGGCCGTGCAGCATGTGGCCGAGGCCGAAGCGAGTGTTCACGACGAGGACGCGGTCCGGGCCCGCGGACTCCTCCGTACGGGCCAGGGTGAGCGTCGCGGGCGCGAACAGCCTTGGGCGGCCGTCCACTTGGCCGATGAGCGCCGCGTAGAAGCGGGCCAGGGCCTCGGCGGTGGCGACGCCCGCGGAGGCGGGCAGTTCGGCGGCGGCGTAGGCGGGGTCGTTCTCGTCCGGCGGCGGGTCGATGGCGCCGAACGCCCGGCGGGTGAGCGAGTCCGGGTCGCCGTACGCGTCGGTCACCGACTTCTTGGGGCGCACCCGCAGCCCCTGCGAGGCCGGGGGCGCCGGGGCCTCGACGGGGGCGAGCCGGCCGACCCGGCCGCGCTCGGCCTCCGGCAGCCCGATCCACAGGTCGAGGCCGAGCGGCCCTGCTATCTCGTCGGCCACCCAGCCGCCGATGGTCCGGCCCGTCACCCGCCGCACCAGCTCGCCGATCAGCCAGCTATAGGTCTGGGCGTGGTAGCCGTGCGCCGTGCCCGGCGCCCAGGCGGGCGCCTGGGCGGCGACGGCGCGCGGCCCACTGACGCCGTCGACGGCCTCGGCGAGGGCCAGCGGGCGGTCGAGGACGGGCAGCCCGGCGCGGTGCGCGAGCAGGTGCCGTACGAGCACCCGCTCCTTGCCGTTCTCCTTGAACTCGGGCCAGTACCGGCCCACCGGGGCGTCCAGGTCGACGAGGCCGCGCTGGTGCAGCAGGAGCGGCGCGGCGGCGGCGACGCCCTTGGTGGCGGACCGTACGACCTGGGCGGTGCCCCGCTCCCAGGGCGCCGCGCCGGGCCGCTCGGCGTCGGCGTCCCGCGCCCCGCCCCACAGGTCCACGACCTTGCGGCCGTCCCGGTAGACGACGACGGCGGCCCCGCGCTCGCCGCGCCGCGCGAAGTTCGCCGCGAAGGCGTCCCGGACGGGTTCGAAACCGTCCGCCACCGTGCCCTGGACGTCCACCACTGAACCGCGCTCCCACTTGTGCCCGTGCCGGTAGCAGCCCGCACGACCGTGCGCGTACCGCGTGTACCGATTACTGTCGATTGCTTCTGGTTGCCTTGTTTACACCTCCATGGTGCAACGCGCCCGCGGCTCCTCGCGGACCGGGGTCAGCGCACCGGCACGGTAACCGAACGCGGGTCGAATCCGAAGGGCAGTTCCAAGCGGTGGGCACGCATCAGGGCGTCGTCGCACAGCAGCTCCTGGGTGGTGCCGTCGGCCGCGATGACGCCGTCGCTGAGCACGGCGGCGCGCGGGCACAGCTCCAGCGCGTACGGCAGATCGTGCGTGACCATCAGCACCGTCACGTCCAACGACCGCACGATGTCGGCGAGTTCACGCCGGGAGGCGGGGTCGAGGTTGGAGGAGGGCTCATCCAGGACCAGGATCTCCGGCTCCATGGCGAGCACCGTGGCGACCGCCACGCGCCGCCGCTGGCCGAAGGAGAGGTGGTGCGGCGGCCGGGCCGCGTAGGCCGCCATGCCGACGCGTTCCAGCGCCCGTACGACCCTGTCCGCCAGCTCCGGGCCGCGCAGCCCGGCCGCCGCCGGGCCGAACGCGACGTCCTCGCGGACCGTCGGCATGAAGAGCTGGTCGTCGGGGTCCTGGAAGACGATGCCGACCCGGCGGCGGATCTCGGCGAGGTTCCGCTTCTCCACGGGCAGGCCGGCGACGCGCACGGTGCCCGCGCCCGCGTCGAGGATGCCGTTCAGGTGCAGGACGAGGGTGGTCTTGCCCGCGCCGTTCGGCCCGAGCAGCGCCAGCCGCTCGCCGCGGGCGACGGTCAGGTCGACGCCGAAGAGGGCCTGGTGGCCGTCCGGGTAGGCGAAGGCCAGCCCGGACACTTCGAGGGACGGCGGTGCCGTCAGGTCAGGGGCCATGTTCATGCGGTGTTCCATCCGGTGTTCCATCCGATCAGGCAGACCACGAGCGCGGCGGCGGGCAGTACGGCGGCGCGGGCCCATTGCGCCCGGGTCGCGGCCAACTCGTCGATGACGGGCATGGACCCCGCGTAGCCGCGGCTGACCATGGCCAGGTGGACGCGTTCGCCGCGCTCGTACGAGCGGATGAACAGCGCCCCGGCGGTCTTGCCCAGCACCCCCCAGTGGCGCACGCCGCGCGCCGTCCAGCCGCGCGAGGCGCGGGCCACGTGCATCCGGCGCAGCTCGTCCGTGATGACGTCGCCGTAGCGGATCATGAAGGACGTGATCTGTACGAGCAGCGGCGGCAGCCGCAGCCGCTGGAGCCCCAGCAGCAGGGCGCGCAGCTCGGTGGTGGCGGCGAGGAGCACGGACGCGGCGACGCCGAGCGTCCCCTTGGCGAGGATGTTCCACGCGCCCCACAGCCCGGACTCGCTGAGCGACAGCCCGAGCACGTCCGTCCGCGCGCCCTCGGCCACGAACGGCAGCAGCACCGCGAACGCCACGAACGGCACCTCGATCAGCAGCCGCTTGAGGACGAAGCCGGGCGGCACGCGGGCCGCCGCCGCGACGACCGCGAGCAGCAGCGCGTACAGGGCGAACGCCCAGAGCGCGGTGCGCGGCGTCGAGACGACGACGAGCACGAAGCAGAAGACGGCCGCGATCTTGCAGTGCGGCGGGAGCAGATGCACGGGCGAGGACCCGTGCCGGTAGAGCCGGTGCGCGTGGCCCGCGCCCATGTCAGGCGGCCCCTCGCTCGCGGGCCTCGGCGGCGGTGCTTCGGGTACGGCGGCGGTGGACGGTCCAGGCCACCCCGGTGCCGACGACGAGGGTCGCCCCGACCCCGATGACCCCCGCCAGCCCCCCGGCCAGCCGGACGTTGGAGACGTCCTTGACCTGGTAGTCGGCGAGCGGGGAGTCCTTCGCCGCGTGGTCCTCGGTCTTCCGGTCGATGCCCTTGTCATGCGCCACCTTCTCCAGCCCGTCGGGGCTGGCGGAGGCGTAATAGCTCCCGAACCCCGCGAGCGCCAGCGCCGCGACGAGCCCGACGAGCTTGACGCGACGGGTGGAGCGCACGGGGGCCGGGGCCGCGTCGGCGACGGGGGCCGGGGGCGCCCCGGTGCCCGCGCCCGTACCCGCGCTCGCGCCCGTACGAGCGTCAGCGGCCGGACCGGCGGCAGGACGCGAGGCGGGGGGCCGGCCGGCACCGGGGGTTTGCCCCGGCCCCGGGCCGGAGGGCTGGCCGGCGCCCACGCCCGTACGAGCGTCAGCGGCAGGACGCGAGGCGGCGCCGGCGCCGGTACGAGCAGCGGCGCCCGTACCCGCGACCGGCTCTGAACCGGTACCCGCGCCCATACGCGCGCTGGCGTCCGTACCGGCGGCCGCGTCCGACTCGGCGACCGCTCCCCTACCGGCGTGGGTGTCTGCCGACGAGCCCGAGCCCGAGCCCGATCCGGCCGGGGAAGCCGTGCCCGCCGGCGAGGCGCCGGCCCCCGCCGTGCGGATCTCCAGCCGGGCCGCGAGGCCCCTGGCTCCGTGGACGAGGTCGGGGCGGACGGCGAGGACCGCGCCGACCGTGAGGGCGGTGATGGCGGCCTCGCCGATGCCGATCAGCGCGTGGACGCCGACCATGGCCGTGAAGACCTTGCCGATGGCGATGTCGGTGGTGCCGCCGAGGGCGTAGAGCGCGGTGAAGACGACGGCCGCGGCGGGCACGGAGACCAGGGCCGCGACGAAGGACGCGGCGGTGACGCTGGAGCGGCGCCGCGGCAGGACGGTGAGCAGCAGCCGGAAGAGGGCGTAGGCGACGGCCGTCGTCGCCACCGCCATGTCGGTGATGTTGACGCCGAGGGCGGTGAGCCCGCCGTCGGCGAAGAGCACGCCCTGCATCAGCAGGACCACGGATATGCAGAGCACACCCGTGTACGGGCCGACGAGTATGGCGGCCAGCGCGCCGCCCAGCAGATGGCCGCTGGTACCGGCGGCGACGGGGAAGTTGAGCATCTGGACGGCGAAGACGAAGGCCGCGACGAGCCCGGCGAGCGGCGCGGTGCGTTCGTCGAGCTCGCGGCGCGCGCCGCGCAGGCTGACGGCGACGGCCGCGGCGGCGACGGCGCCGGCGGCCAGGGAGACTGGGGCGTTGATGAATCCGTCGGGCACGTGCATGGCGGGACTCCGCTTCCGCCGGACCGCGGTCCGGCTCTGCTCAGTCGATCGCTGCTCAGTCGTGCGCTGTTCCGTGGTGCGGCACCGGACCGCGGCCCGCCCACCCGGAACGGGCCGCGTTCCGCATGGCGGGTCGCCCGATGATAGGGCCGCTCTGCGAAGCGCTCGCAAGAGCGTGCGGGACGCTGCTGCGCGCCTCTTGCTCACTCTGCCCACCGCCACGGGTGGCGGACACCGGGCGTACCCCAAATGCTGGGCCCGGGAGGTGTCTCCATGACCACGGCCACCACACAGGCCCCAGCGGCCCCGCCCGAACTGAGCAGGCGCCGGACGAATCTCGTGTTCGTGACGATCGTGCTCGGCATGCTGCTGGCCGCGCTCGACCAGACCATCGTCTCGACGGCGCTGCCGACGATCGTCGCGGATCTCGGCGGCGGCGGGCACATGGCCTGGGTGGTGACGGCGTATCTGCTGGCCGAGACCGTCTCGACGGTGCTGGTCGGCAAGTTCGGCGACCTGTTCGGCCGGAAGCTCGTCTTCCAGCTCAGCGCGGTCGTCTTCGTCGGCGGCTCGATCCTGGCGGGCGCCGCCAACAGCATGCTGATGCTGGTGGCCGCCCGCGCGGTCCAGGGCATGGGCGGCGGCGGGCTGATGGTCACCGCGATGGCGCTCATCGCGGACGTCATCCCGCTGCGCGAGCGCGGCAAGTACCAGGGCGCGCTCGGCGCGGTCTTCGGCGTCACCACGGTCGTCGGGCCGACGCTGGGCGGGCTCTTCACCGACCACGCGACCTGGCGCTGGTGTTTCTACGTCAACATCCCGGTGGCCATCGTCATGGTCGCGATGGCGGCCCGTACGATCCCCGCCGTACGCTCCGCCGTCCGCCCCCTTATCGACTACCTGGGCATCGTCCTGGTCGCGCTCGGCGCGTCGGGGCTGGTCCTGGGGCTGGAGTGGGGCGGCAACGAGTACCCGTGGGGCTCGGGCGTCATCATCGGCCTGTTCGCCGGCTCGGTGGTGCTGCTCACCGCGTTCGTCCTGGTGGAGCTGCGGGCGGCGGAGCCGATGCTGCCCATGCACCTCTTCCGCAACCCCGTCTTCACCGTCTGCTCCGTGCTCAGCTTCATCGTGGGCTTCGCGATGCTCGGCGCGATGACGTATCTGCCGACGTACCTCCAGTACGTGGACGGGGTGTCGGCCACCATGTCGGGCGTGCGGACGCTGCCGATGGTCGTCGGGCTGCTCGGCACGTCCATGCTCTCCGGGCTCGTCGTCAGCCGTACGGGCAGGTACCGGATCTTCCCGATCATCGGCACCGCCGTGATGGCGCTCGGCCTGTACCTGATGTCCACGATGGGGCGGACCACCGGACCGTGGCTGGAGTCGCTCTACATGTTCGTGCTGGGCCTCGGCATCGGCCTGGCCATGCAGGTCCTGACGATCGCGGTGCAGAACACGGTCGCGTACCACGAGCTGGGCTCCGCGACCTCCGGCGTCACGTTCTTCCGCACGCTCGGCAGCTCCTTCGGCACCGCCATCTTCGGCACCCTCTACAGCAACCGGCTGGGCCCCAACCTCGAATCCGCCCTGGCCAAGGCGCCCGGCACGCCCGCCTCCGCCGCGCAGAGCCCCCAAGGGGTCGCGCGGCTGCCGGCGGCGCAGGCCCGGCCCGTCATCGACGCCTACGCCGACACCGTGAACTACGTGTTCCAGTGGGTCGTGCCGGTGGCGCTCGTCGGCTTCGTCGTCGCGTGGTTCCTCAAGGAGGTGCCGCTGCGCGACAGCGCGCGGGCCGGGGCCTCCGACATGGGCGAGGGGTTCGCCGCCCCCTCGTCGGCCGAGGCGGACCGGCAGTTGGAACGGGCCGTGGCCGGGGTGATGCGCAAGGCCCACGGCGGCCCCGTGAGCCGCCAGATCCTCACCGAGTCCGGGTCCCGGCTCACCGCCGCCGAGGCGTGGGCACTGGGCCAGGTCCACTGGCGCGAACGGGTGGGCGGCGGCGCCACGCTCAGCGCCATCGCCACCGCGCACCGCATGCCGCCGGAGGTCCTGGAACCGGCCTTCGCCCGCACGGCGCAGGGCGGCTACCTGCGCCTGTCCGGCGACCACCTCGCCCTGACGGCCGCCGGCGAGGAGGAGATCGCCCGCCTGGGCGCCGCCTGGCGCTCCTGGCTCGACGCCCACCTCGAAGACTGGGACATCACCGACCCCGAGGACCGCGCCCGCCTCGACCGCGCCCTCGACAACATGGCCGCCAGACTCCTCGACGAGGCCGCCCAGGAACGAGAACGCACAGCGGTATAGCCGATCAAGCCCCCGCTCGGCCCACCCAAATCAAGCCCGTCCGGCGCCACCCGACCACCCAGCCCAGCCAAATCAAGCCCGTCCGGCGATTGAGGACACGATTTCAGCCCGTCCGGCGTTTGAGGACACGAATTCAGCCCGTCAGGGGGCACCTCCCGGCGGTAGCCGGGGGAGATTGAGGGCAAAGCCCTCAACCCGTCAGCGAGCCGCACGGCTCCCGGTGTCCACCGCCTCCGAAGCCCGCGCAGCGGCATTGGCCACGGTCGCCACCTGCCGCGCCGTCAGCACGTACCCCGTCTCCGCGTCGGCGGTGGAGCGGGCGAACACCACCCCGTACACCTTCCCGTCCGTGGTGAGCAGCGGGCCGCCGGAGTTGCCGGGGCGGACCGTGGAGCGCACGGGGTAGACCTCGCGCGTGGTGACGCCGTCGCCGTAGATGTCCTGGCCGGTGGCGCGCACCTGCCCGGCGACGGTGGCGGCGCGCAGGTCGAGGCCGCCGTTCTCGGGGAAGCCCGCGACGACGGCGGGCTTGCCGCGGGTGGCGCTGTCGTCGAAGCGCAGGGCGGGGGCGTCCATGCCCGGTACGTCCAGGACGGCGACGTCCGTCCTCGGGTCGAAGGCCACCACCTTGGCGTGGTACGTACGGCCGACGCCGCCGATCCGTACGGTCGGGTCGCTGACCCCGGCCACGACGTGCGCGTTGGTCATGACGTGGCCCTCGGCGTAGACGAAGCCGCTGCCTTCCTGGCCGCGCTGTCCGCCGTCGACGTCGGCGACGCCCTCGATCTTGACGACGCTGTTCCGGGCGGCGTTGGTGGCGGCGGGGGTGACGGCGTCGCCCGACGGCTTGGGGACGGTGGTGGCGGGCTCGTTCTCGAAGGGGTTGAAGACCTGCGGGAACCCGGCCCCGGACAGGGCGTCGGTGGTCCGGCTGAACCAGGTCGGCGCCTGCTGCGGCATCGCCTTCTGCACCGAGCCGAGCAGCCGTGAGTCGCGGATCTGCGAGGAGAGGACGGAGGAGTTGGCGGAGGCGAGGACGCTGGCGGCGACCCAGGCGACGAGCAGCACGGCGAGCGTGTTAATGGCGGCGCCGCCGACGCCGTCGACGCCGCGCACGGGCGCCCAGGTCAGGTGCTGCCGCAGCTTCCAGGCCAGCCGGCCGGCGAGGGCGTGGCCGGCGGCGGCCGGGAGGATGACGACGACGATGGCCGCGATGGCGGCGGTGGTGGTGCCGGCCTCGAAGGGGCGCAGCGCGTACGGCAGGGCCCATACGCCGAGGACGGCGCCGCCGAGGAAGCCGGCGAGCAGCACGACGCTCGCGACCAGGCCGCGCCGGTAGCCGGAGACGGCGTAGCCGAGGACGACGAGGATCAGCAGCCAATCGAGCAGGTTCACGCAGGAGCCCTTTCCGTCGTACGCCCCCCGACGCGCCCACTGGTGTGTGGACTAAGGAAAACGCGCTGAGCGCGACGGCTGGTTCCCTGGCATGGCATTCGACACAGTTCGCCGCCCGTTGGAACCCCGCCGGAAAAAGGAAGGCCGAAGAAGACCGAAGAAAAGCGGAGAAGACCGAAGAAAAGCGGAGAAGGCCAAAGCAGAGCGGAGCCCGGCGGCCGGCCCTCCGCCGAGGGCCTGCCGCCGGGCTCGCTGTCCGCGCCCGCCCCGTCCCCACGGGTGGGCCGCGGGTCCGGGGCCGCCTCTCCGCTCAAGCGGCGGCCCCGGACGTCTTATACGCGGCTGGGCTGCCGCCGCGGGTCGGCGTCGGGGTCGGCGTCCGGGCCGAGGCCGGAGCCCGTGCCCGTACGGTCAGCGGCCGCCAGTTCCTGCTGGAGCCGTTCGCCCTCGACGTCGACGTTGGGCAGCGCCCGCTGGAGCCAGCCGGGCAGCCACCAGGCGGCCTTGCCGAGCAGCGCGAGGACGGCCGGGACGATGGCCATGCGCACCACGAAGGCGTCGAAGAAGACGGCGACGGCCAGTCCGAAGCCGATCATCTTGATCATGGATTCGGAGGCGCTGATGAAGCCCGCGAAGACGCTGATCATGATGACGGCGGCGGCCGTGACGACCCGCGCCCCGTGCCGGAAGCCGGTCACCACCGCGTCGGCGGGCCGCTCCCCGTGCACATACGCCTCGCGCATCCGGGTGACGAGGAAGACCTCATAGTCCATGGCGAGGCCGAAGACGACGCCCACCATGAAGATCGGCATCATGCTCATGACCGGGCCGGTCTCCTCGACGCCGAAGAGCCCGGACAGCCAGCCCCACTGGAAGATCGCGACGACCGCGCCGAGGGCGGCGACGACGGACAGCAGGAAGCCGAGGGCCGCCTTGAGCGGCACGAGGATCGACCGGAAGACGACCATCAGCAGCAGGAAGGCCAGGCCGACGACGAGCGCGAGGTAGGGCAGCAGCGCGTCGTTCAGCTTCTGCGACACGTCGATGTTCATCGCGGTGGCGCCGGTGACCAGGACCGTCGCGCCGGTGCCGGACTTCAGGTCCGCCGACTCGCCGCGGATGGCGTGCACCAGGTCCTCGGTCTCGGTGCTGCTCGGCTTGGACTTGGGCACGACGGTGAGCCGCGCGGTGTCGCCCTGCTTGTTGAAGGCGGCGGGGGTGACGGCGGCGACGTTGCCGAGGCCCTTGACGCGTTCCTCGACGCGCTGTGCGGCGGTCTTCGGGTCGGCGGACTTCGCGCCGTCGACGACGACCATCAGCGGCCCGTTGAAGCCGGGCCCGAAGCCCTCGGAGAGCAGGTCGTACGCCTTGCGCTGGGTGGTGCTCGTCGGCTGCGAGCCGTCGTCGGGCAGCCCCAGCTCCAGCGAGGAGGCGGGCAGCGCGACCAGGCCGAGCCCGACGACGCCCGCGAGCAGCACGGCGACCGGCCGGCGCAGCACGAACCGCGCCCAGCGGGTGCCGCCGTTGGGCCGGTCCGCGGCGCTCGGGCGCGCCTCGCGCTGGCGGCGGGACTGGATGCGGCGGCCCGCGAAGCCGAGCAGCGCCGGTACGAGCGTGAGGGCGACGAGCACGGCCACGACGACCGTGCCGGCGGCGGCGAGCCCCATCTTGGTGAGGACGGGGATGTTGACGACGGCGAGGCCGACGAGGGCGATCACGACGGTGAGGCCGGCGAAGACGACGGCGGAGCCCGCGGTGCCGGCGGCGCGGCCGGCGGCCTCCTCGCGTTCGCGGCCCTCGGCCAGTTCGGCGCGGTAGCGGGAGACGATGAACAGCGCGTAGTCGATGCCGACGGCGAGGCCGATCATCATCGCGAGGATGGACGTGGTGCTCGACAGGTCGAGGACGGAGGCGAGCGCGGCGATGGCGGAGACGCCGATGCCGACGCCGACGAGCGCGGTCAGCAGCGGCAGCCCGGCGGCGATCAGCGACCCGAAGGTGATGACCAGCACGACGGCGGAGATGGCGATGCCGACGATCTCCGTGGACCCGGTCTCCACCTGGGGCTGGAGGGCGTCGCCGCCGGTCTCCACGGCCAGCCCCGCGGCGCGCCCGGCCTTGGCCGCGTCCTTGAGGGTCTCGCGCGTGGCGTCCGTCAGCTCGGTGGCCTTCACCTTGTACGTGACCTGCGTGTACGCGGTCGTACCGGACGCGCTCACGGTCTTCGCGGGGAACGGGTCGGCGGCCGAGGCGAGCTGCGGCCCGCTCAGTTGGCCGAGGACCTTGTGGACGGCGTCCCGGTTGGCGGGGTCGGTGATCTTCTGGCCGTCCGGCGCCTTGAAGACGAGGCGCGCGGTGGCGCCGTCGGCGCTCGCGCCCGGGTAGCGCTGCTCCAGCAGGTCGAAGGCGCGCTGCGCCTCGGTGCCCGGTATGGAGAAGTTGTCGTTGGAGGCGGCGGGCGCGGTCGCCGCGCCGATGCCGACGACCGCGAGCAGCGCCACCCATATCAGGGCGACGAGTTTGCGCCGCCGGAAGGCGGTGCGTCCCAGTCTGTAGAGGAAGGTGGCCACGAGGAGGTGTGCTCCCGTCGGTGGATGAGCGAAACAGGGCGTGGGGAGCCAGCCCGACGACGAGAGCGGCGCGCCAGGTGGGGTCTGTGGGGGGGGCGTACGAGAGAGGTCGCGGAGAAGGGGTTACACGCCGAGGGCGGGGAGGACCACGGCGTCGAGATAGCGTCTGAGGTAGGCGGTGGTCACGCATTCCGCCTCGACGAGCGGGCGGGTGACGTACCCGCCGACGAGCATGTGCGGCAGGAACTCCAGGGCGGGTGAGTCCGCGGCGACTTCCCCCCGCTCCACGGCGCGCCGGAGCACGGCGTTGAGCTCCTCGATGCCCGGCTCGATCATCAGCTCGCGCAGCGCCTCGTACAGGTCGGGGTCGTCACGGACCGCGTGGATGAGCCCGCCGATGAGGTCGGCGCTCTTCTCCTTCTCGCAGTCGTCGGTGCTGGCCGCGATGGCGTGCAGGTCGCCGCGGAGCGAGCCGGTGTCGACCCATGTCGCGGCGTGCGGCTTCACATGGCGGAGCGCCCGGACGACCAGCTCCGGCTTGCCCTTCCACTGGCGGTAGAGGGTGGCCTTGCTGGAGCGGGTGCGGGCGGCGACGGCGTCCATCGTCAGGGCGTCGTAGCCGACCTCGCCGAGCAGGTCGAGCACGGCGTGGTACAGCTCGCTCTCCCGTTCGGGGGTCATCCTGCTGCGCCCCACGGAACACCTCGCCATCCATCGACAACTGAACGAAACGGTTTCGTACAGCTTCAGACTAGACGGCTGTTGATCGAAACTGTCCCGTTTCGGGGGTGTTCTGCGTCACGGCAGCACCGTCCGTCACAGATGTACCGCAGGGCGCGACGCCGCACCGCGTCCCAGGGGCGGCGCGCGTGCGCACCCCCCGGACGCCGGGTGCGCATACCCCGGACGCATAGGCGCGAGAAACGCGAGAAAGTCCCGCCATTCAAGTTGCCGGGGGCGGTACGCGCGGAAAGCATGAAGGGGTGAGCGACGGACGCGAGCCGGACCGGCAGACCACACCCATCCCCGAGGCAGGCGGCGGCTATCTGCGCTATCCGCACCTCAGCGGCGACCACATCTGTTTCGTCGCCGAGGACGATCTGTGGGTGGCGCCGCTGGTCGCGGCGGGCGGGCGCGCCGAGCGGGCCTGGCGGCTGACCGTCGACCGCACCCGCGTCGGCCACCCCCGCTTCTCCCCCGACGGACGGCAGATCGCCTACACCACGTGGCGCAGCCTCGACCCGGAGATCATGCTCGCCCCCGTCGCCGGCGGCCCCGCCCGCAGGCTGACCTACTGGGGCTCCACCGACACCCGCGTCTGTGGCTGGTCGCCGGACGGCCACGTGCTGGCCGTCTCCTCGCACGGGCAGCCGTTCTCGTACTTCTCCTGGGCCTACAGCGTGCCCACGGACGGCAGCCCCGGCGGCCGGCTGCCGTGGGGCCCGGTCGCCGACATCGCCGTCGCCGACATCGACGGCGAGCGGCGGACGCTGCTCCTCGCCGGGAAGCCCCCGCACGAGCCCGCCGCCTGGAAGCGCTACCGCGGCGGCGCGATGGGCCGGATGTGGCTGCACGGCACGCGGCTGGTCCCGGAGGTGTACGGGCATCTGGACTCGGTGATGTTCGTGGACGGCCGGATCGCGTTCCTCTCCGACCACGAGGGCGTCGGCAACCTCTACTCCTGCCTGCCCGACAGCTCCGACCTGCGCCGCCACACCGACCACGCCGACTTCTACGCCCGGCACGCGGCCACGGACGGCTCCCGCGTCGTCTACCAGTGCGCGGGCGAGCTGTGGCTGGTCGACGACTTCTCCCCGGCCGGCGCACCGCGCCGGCTCGACGTGCGGCTCGGCGGACCGCGGGCCGGCCGCCGCTCGTACCAGATCCCGGCCGCCTCGCACGTCAACTCGGTCTCCGTGGACACCACAGGCCGGGCCAGCGCGGTATGCGTGCGCGGCAGCCTGTACTGGCTCACCCACCGCGACGGCCCGGCCCGCACCATCGCCGACACGCCGGGCGTACGGGTCCGGCTCCCCGAGATCCTCGGGTCGCGGGGCCAGGTCGCCTACGTCACCGACGCCGAGGGCGAGGACGCCATCGAGATCGCGCACCTGCCGCGGGCGAGCGGGGCGGGCGAGCCGCGCCGGCTGGCCGCGGGCCGGCTCGGGCGGGTGCACGAGCTGGTCGCCGCGCCGGACGGGGAGCGCCTGGCCGTCGCCTCGCACGACGGGCGGCTGCTGCTGGTGGACGCCTCCGCCGAGGGGGACGGCGAGGTGAGCGAGCTGATCGCGTCGGCCAACGGCCCGGTGCGCGATCTGGCGTTCTCCCCCGACTCGGCCTGGCTGACCTGGTCGCACCCCGGCATCGGCCGTTCGCTGCGGCAGATCAAGATCGCCAAGCTCGCGGACCGGATGATCGTGGACGTCACCAACGGCCGGTTCGAGGACGAGCAGCCGGTCTTCACCCGCGACGGCCGCTACCTCGCGTTCCTGTCCTGGCGCGGCTTCGACCCCGTCTACGACGTGCACACCGGCGACCTGTCCTTCCCGCTCGGCTGCCGCCCGTACCTGGTGCCGCTGTCCTCGGCGACGCCCTCGCCCTTCGCGCTGTCGGCCGAGGGCCGGCCGGCGGCGGGCGGCCTCGACGCGGGCGAGGACGGGCCGCTGGCCGACGGCGCGGTGCTGGTGGAGGCGGAGGGGCTGGCGAGCCGGGTGACGCCGTTCCCGGTGTCCGCGTCCAAGTACTCCGAGCTGTGCCCCGTCAGCGGCGGCGGCCTGGTGTGGCTGCGCTGGCCGATCTCGGGCGCGCTCGGCGAGACGTTCGCCAACCCGGCCGACACCTCCGGCCGCCCCACCCTCGAACACTTCGACCTCGCCAAGGCCAAGCGCACCGAACTCACCAGCGGCCTCGACTGGTTCGCGCTCAGCGGCGACGGCACCCGCATGGTCATCCACGACGAGGGCGAACTGCGGGCCGTCCCCGCCAACGAGATCGCCGACAACGACTCGACGGTCTACATCGACATGCGCCGCATCCTGCACGACGTGGACCCGGCGGCCGAGTGGCGGCAGGCGTACGACGAGGCGGGCCGCATCATCCGCGCGTACTTCTGGGAGCCGGGCATGTGCTCCGTCGACTGGGACGGAGTGCTCGCCGAGTACCGCCCGCTCGTCGAACGGATCGCCTCCCCCGACGACTTCGCCGACCTGCTCCGCGAGGTCCTGGGCGAACTGGGCACCTCCCACGCGTACGTCTCCGGGGCCCGCCGCAACGAGGGCCCGCCCCACTATCAGCGCGCCATCGGCCTGCTCGGCGCCAACCTGGCCCGCACGAAGGACGGCGTGTGGACCGTGCAGCGCATCCTGCCGGGCGACTCCTCCGACTCCAAGGCCCGCTCCCCGCTGGCCGGTTCGGGCATCCGCGAGGGCGCCGCCCTCACCCATGTCGACGGCCGCCCGGTGGACCCGGTGGCCGGCCCGTACCCGCTGCTGTCGGCGGCGGGCGGCACCACCGTCGAACTGACCTTCCGCTCCCCCGACGGCGAGGGCCCCAGCCGCCGCGTCGCCATCGTCCCCCTCGTCGACGAACGCCCGCTGCGCTACCAGGACTGGGTCGCCAAACGCCGCGCGGTCGTACGGGAGCTGAGCGGCGGCAAGTGCGGCTACCTCCACATCCCCGACATGGGCGGCTCCGGCTGGGCCCAGTTCAACCGCGACCTGCGGATGGAGATGTCCCGCTCCGCGCTGATCGTGGACGTACGCGGCAACGCCGGCGGCAACATCAGCGAACTGGTCGTCGAAAAGCTCACCCGCACCATCGTCGGCTGGGACCTCACCCGCGGCGCGCAGCCCGTCTCGTACGCCAGCAACGCCCCGCGCGGCCCGGTCGTCGCCGTCGCCGACGAGATGACCTCCTCCGACGGCGACATGATCACCGCCGCCTTCAAGCTCCAGGGCATCGGCCCCGTCGTCGGCCTGCGCACCTGGGGCGGCGTCGTCGGCATGACCGGCCGCCACCGCCTCGGGGACGGCACCGCCATCACGGTGCCGATGAACGCGGCCTGGTTCGACGCGTACGGCTGGGGCGTCGAGAACCACGGCGTCGACCCCGACATCGAGGTGGACCGCACCCCCCTCGACTGGGCCGAGGGCCGCCACAAGCAGCTCGACGACGCCGTCCGCCTCGCCCTCGACCTCCTCGACCGGCACGGCGCCGCCACCCCGCCCGACTACTCGGACGTCCCGGACCTGCGACGGCCGAAGCTGCCGCCGCGCCAGGGCTGAGCGACGCCGGAGCTGAGCGGAGACGTGCGGGGGCTTCCCCGCGCCCGGCGCCGCTGGGCGCGGCTGCCCTTCACCGATCGGCGCGTCACCGATCGGCGCGGGCCTTTTCGTCGGCTTCGCCGCCTGCGCCCAGGAGGCCGGCGCGGAAGCCCTCCAGGCGCGGGCCGAAGCGGCGCATTTCGCGTTGGCCGGCGAGGCCGATGAGGGTGGGGAGGTAGCCGCGCACGGACTGCATGCCGCGCAGCCACCACTGGGCGTAGACGTGCGAGGAGCGGCGTTCGATGCCGGCGACGAGGCGGTCGACGGCGGGGCCGAGGGGGTAGGTGCGGTTGGTGGGCCAAGGGGCGCGGCTGCGGAGTTCGCGCATGAGGTCGTCCTGGTCCGCGCCGCGCACCATGTCCGTGTCGGTCCAGCTCAGATAGCCGACCCCGACCCGTACGCCCCGGTACCCGACCTCGGCGCGGAGGCTGTGCGCGTACGCCTCGACGCCCGCCTTGGACGCGCAGTAGGCCGTCATCATCGGCGCCGGGGTGACGGCGGCGAGCGAGGCGATCTGGAGGAGGTAGCCGCGGCTCTCCAGCAGTACGGGCAGGAAGGCGCGGCCGGTGACGGCGCCGCCGACGAGGTTGACCTCGATGACCCGCCGCCACGCGACGGGGTCGGATTCGACGAACGGGCCGCCCGTCGCCACGCCCGCGTTGGCCACGACCACGTCGACCTTGCCGAACCGCGCCTTCACCTCCCGCGCGACCTGCCCCATCGCCTCGTGGTCGGTGACGTCCGCGTACCAGTGCGCGGCCTCCCCGTGCAGCGACTCGGCGACCCGCCGCAGCTCCTCCGGCTCCAGCCCGACGAGCGCCACCTTCGCGCCGCGCGCCGACAGTTTGCGGGCGAGGAGTTCGCCGACTCCGCGGGCCGCGCCCGTGACCACCGCGACCTGCCCCTCCAGGCTGCTGCTCCGGCCCATCTGACTCATGCGGTCCGCTCCTCGGATGTGGTGTGGGACTCCTGGGTGGCCTGCGGTGCTAGGAGATGAGCGGCGACCAGTTCCCGTACGGCGCCGGCGACCGCCGCCGGGTCCTCGACGGGGGTCATGTGGCCGAGGCCGGGCAGTTCGGTCAGGCCGGCGCAGTCCGGCAGCCGGGCCGCCAGCCGGCGGGCGTGCACGGCCGGGGTCAGCCGATCGGCGGTGCCGACGACGATGGCGGTGGGGGTGCTCAACTCCCGTATGTTCGCGTCGAGATCGAGCTCCGCGAGCACTCCGCCCCACGCGGCCCGGACGCCACGGTCGCAGGCGTGCACGATCCGGGCGCACGCCGCGACGGCCGCGGGCGGCGCGTACGGGCCCAGCGTCGCGTACTTGAGCACGCGCTTGCCGAGCGGGGTGACGGGCCCGAGCGGCGCCCTCGATCCGAGCACGGAGCGCGTCAGCCGGCTGCGGACCCGGCCGGCGGCCAGCGGCAGCACCAGCGCCTCCGCGGGCAGCCGCGAGACGCCGGTGCTGCACAGCAGCGCGGCGGCGGTGCGCTCCCGTACGAAGGGGCGGTCGGCGGCGGCCACCACGGTCATGCCGCCCATGGAGTGCCCGGCCAGCACGGCCCGTTCGCCCTCGGCCAGCGTCGCGCCCAGTACCGCCGCGAGGTCGTCGGCGAGGGCGCGGGTGCTGTAGCCGCCGGGCCCGGGCGCCGGGCTGCGGCCGTGTCCGCGCAGGTCGTACGCGATCACCCGGTGGCCACCGCCGGGACCGTCGGCGAGCGCCCGTACGACCGGGGCCCAGAAGGCGGTCGAGCAGGTCCAGCCGTGCACGAGGACGACGGCGGGCGCGTCGTCGGGGCCGTGCGTCTCGACGTGCAGGGGGGTGCCGTCGGCGGAGACGGCGGTCAGCGTGCGGCGCGGGGCGGGCGGCGCGTACGGGCTCTGGGCCGGCGGCACGTACGGGCCCTGGGGGCGGGTCGGGCGCGGGGCCCGTACGCGCGGGTCCCGTACGGGCGGGCGCGCGGGGCTCACGAGCGCGCCCCGGCGTCCGCGACCCCGGCGTCCATGCCCCCTGCGCGTACGCCGGGCCCCTCCGCCGTACGGGCCGGGGCGCGCAGCACCTCGTACTCGGCGAGGTCGACGTGGCGCGTGGCCCTGCGGAACTCGGAGGTCGTGCCGGGCCATACCGTGGTGTTGCGCCCGTTGGCGTCGAGGTACCAACTGTCGCAGCCGCCGCTGTTCCAGACCGTGCGCTCCATGCGCGACTGCACCTTGTGGTTCCAGGCGGCGACGGCCCGGGGCCGGGCGTCGAGGGCGGCCCTTCCGCCGAGGGTGGTGAGCTGGCGCATGAAGTCGGCCAGGTAGTTCAGCTGGGACTCGATCATCAGGATCATCGAGCTGTTGCCGAGCCCGGTGTTGGGCCCGATGATCGTCATGAAGTTGGGGAACCCGGCCGCGCTGGCGCCGCGCAGCGCCGCCATCCCGTCCTTCCACTCCTCCGCGAGCGTCGTGCCGTCGGCGCCCGTGACGCGCTCGGCTATCGGCATGTCGGTGACGTGGAAGCCGGTGCCGAAGATGACCGCGTCGGCCTCGGTCTCGGTGCCGTCGGCGGCGACGAGCGTGGCGCCGCGCACCTCCTTGAGCCCGGAGGCGACGACGTCGACGTTGGGCGCGGCGAGCGCCGGATAGTAGTCGCTGGAGAGCAGTATCCGCTTGCAGCCGATGCGGTAGTCGGGGGTGAGCTTGGCGCGGGTGGCCGGGTCCTTGATGGAACGGGCCATGTTGCGCTTGGCGAGGGTCTCGACCAGGCCGAGTTCGTTGGGCCGTTTGACGAAGGCGCTGACCTGCAACTCCCGTATGCCCCACAGGAGTCCGCGGCGCATGGTGCCGGTCGCGGGGAAGGTGCTGTGCAGCCAGCGTTCGGCGCGCGTGATGGCCCGGTCGGCGCGCGGCAGGACCCAGGGCGGGGTCCGCTGGAAGAGGGTGAGCGCGCCGGCCTCGGGCTGGATGGACGGCACGATCTGGATGGCGGAGGCGCCGGTCCCTATCACGGCGACGCGCTTGCCGCGGAGGTCGTAGCCGTGGTCCCAGCGGGCCGAGTGGAAGACCTTGCCGGGGAAGCCCGCGAGCCCCGGGATGTCGGGGATCTTCGGGTCGGAGAGCGGGCCGGTGGCGGAGACGACGACGTCGGCGGTGAGGCCGCCGCGCGCGGTGCTGATCTCCCAGTGCAGCGCGTCGGCGTTCCACCGCATGGACAGCACCTCGTGGTCGAGCCTGATGTGCGGCCGCAGCCCGAAGGTGTCGGCGACGCGCTCCAGGTACGCGCGGATGTGCCGCTGGCCGGAGAAGGTGCGGGGCCACTCGGGGTTGGGGGCGAAGGAGAAGGAGTACAGGTGCGAGGGGACGTCGCAGGCGCAGCCGGGGTAGCTGTTGTCCCGCCAGGTGCCGCCGACGGAGCCGGCCCGCTCCAGGACGACGAAGTCGGTGATCCCCTCGCGGCGCAGCCGGACGGCCGCGCCCAGGCCGCCGAACCCCGATCCGATCACCGCTACTCGTACGTGCCGTGTGTGTCGTACGTCCCGTACGTCGTGCTCGTGCTGACGTTCCCGCTCACGCTCGCGCTCGGCCATGCCGACGCCTCCAGAGGTCGCCCGTCCCGTGTGTGTCGTATGTGGTTCGGCTCGCTGTCTCGTCGTACGTCACCGCGTACGTAATCGCGCCAGCAATCACTGGCACAGTTGGAGAGTAAGACAGCTCGCTACCGAGCGGTAGGGGGCGGAGCCAAGGAAGTTACCGGCGGTTGCACCTGTCGGGGGGCGTCGAGCGGCAACATAGGCTGCTGACGTGGTGGAGAACGTGGCTGACAACGGATCGGCGGGGCGCGAGCACCGGGTCGAGGACGTGCCCGAGGCCGGGAACGAGGCCGGGAACGAGGCCGGACCCAGGGCCGAGAAGGAGCCGGAGACCGGGACCGAGAACGACGCGACGGTGCGCGAGTACCGAATGGCGGAGCTGGCCGAGGCGGCCGGGATCACCGTCCGCACGCTGCGCTTCTACCGCGAACGCAAGCTGATCCCGCCGCCCCGCCGCGAGGGCCGCATCGCCTGGTACGACGAGCACCACCTCGCCCGGCTCCGTACGATCGCGGCCCTGCTGGAACGCGGCCACACCCTCGGCGGCATCGCCGAACTGCTCACCGCCTTCGAGCACGGCAGGGGTGTCGGCGAACTCCTCGGCATGCCCGGCGCCATCGCCACGCCCTGGGCCGAGGAGACACCGGTCCGGCTGAGCCCCGAGAACCTCGCCGACCACTTCGCCGGCGAGGTCACCCCCGAGAACCTCGCGGGCGCCCTGGACATCGGCTACCTGGCGGTCGACGGCGACGAGATCGTGCACGTCAGCCGCCGCCTCCTCAACGCCTCCAGCGCCCTGGTCGCCAAGGGCATCCCGCTGGCCGCCGTACTGGCCGCCGGCCGCGACGTCCGCGCCCACGCCGAAGCCCTCGCCGAGACCTTCACCGCCCTGATCCGCGAACACGTCCTGAACGGCCTGCCGGACCGCGCGGCCGGCGGCGAACCGCTGCCGCCCGACGAGATCACCCGCGTCACCCAGACCCTCGCCGCGCTCCGCCCGATCGCGAAGGACGTCATCGACGCCGAACTCTCCCTCGCCATGGACCGCCGCCTGAGCGCCGAACTGAAGGCCTGGCTGCCGGCGGACGACGCGCCGCCGGAGTAGGGCCCGCCGGGCGCGCGTCACCGGTCAGCCCAGGTACGGCCGCGCCCGGTGCTCGAAGAAGTGCCGCAGCCGCAGCCGCTGCGTGTGGTGCATGGGCAACGCGTCGAGCTCCCCCGCCGCCACGAAACGCAGCTCTGTGCTCTCGTCCGAGACGGCGAGCGCCCCACCGACCGCACGCGCGGTGAAGCACACGTTGAACTGCCGGCGGACCTCACCGTCGCCGTACGCGATGACGTGCCGGGGGTCCGTGTACGTGCCGACGAGCCCCGTGATCTCGACATCGAGCCCGGTCTCCTCCCGCACCTCCCTCACGGCCGCCCCCGGCAGCGACTCCCCCATCTCCATGCCCCCGCCGGGCAGCGCCCACAACCCGCTGTCCCGCCGCCGCTGCAACAGCACCCGCCCCTCCCCATCCACGACAACCGCCGACGCCGCCACCACCAGCCTGTTGGGCTCCGGCGCGGCCGGGTCGTCGAAGTACTCGGTCCGTGCCATCGGCGCTCACCCTTCCACGGGCCGGGACGCGTCCCACACGGCGGTGAAACTCTCCGCGTACGAGTCGAACAGGCTCCCCGTTCCACTGCGCCGAAGGTGCCACACCGGCGCTATGTAAGCGTTGACTCCCCACATGCCGACAGAGGCGGGGGCGGCGGCGGAGGCAACCGACGCGCCGCCCGAGTGAACAGGGACCAGGTGTGAGGGCTTCCGCGTGGATGACGGCAACCTTCAACGCACGAGGGCGACTGGCTCGGCGTTCTCCCCGAGTTGATCAGGGGTACCGTTCCATTGCCTGTACCGGAACGGAGTTGAGCGTGTCACGCCCGGATGACGATCACATCGGCGCGCGGATTGCTGACTACCGCAAGCTGCGCCATCTCACGCAATTGGGCCTCGCTCAGCGTGCCTTCATTTCGCGCGGCACGATCGCGAAGGTGGAGGCAGGCTTGACCCCTGCTACCCCGACCATAGTGGCTGCGGTTGCCCGAGCGCTCGAAGTCGATATAGCCGCCCTCAATGGTCAGCCGTACATCTCAGAGATGCGGCAGGACCGCCTGGACCGCATGATCGCCCCCCTGTCCGACGCGCTGGATCTCTATGATCTGGGGCCGGACCCCGACATCAGCCCCAGGGCGGCGGAGACCCTTTCCGTCGAGGTACACGAACTGTGCGCCGATGCCTGCGCGACACAGTACAAAGTCATCGGCTCGAAGCTGCCGGGTCTATTGGGAGAGTTGACGACGGCTTTCAGCACCTCGTCCACGGCGGCTGACCGTCGGCGCATCGCCGCCTCTCTCAGCTGGTCCTACTGGGTCGCGTACGAGTTTGTCTACCGATTGGGCTATCACCAGCTTGCGTCCATCGCCCTTGAGCGAATGGGCTGGATGGCAGAGCAAGCGCAGGACCCCCTGTTGTCGGCGATTCGGTTGAACAAACGCAGCAGCATGCTGCTGCGCCGGGGGGACAGCCGCCTGGCGTTGAAGGTTCTCGAACGTGGGCATCATTTGGTGAATCAGCACGGCGACCCCGGCTCCATCCCCGTGCTCGCCGTTTCAGGGAGCCTTCACCTGGCCGGTGCGATCGCGGCGGCACAGGCCAAGAACCCGGACGCCGTAACCGGCCACATGGATTTGGCGCGAGAATCCGCCTCCCGGATCGGCAGGGACGTTCCCCGCACCTATTGGGCCTCCTTCGGCGTGACGAACGTGGCTCATTTCGACGTGGCTACCGCAGTGGAATTGGGGAAACTGGGCGACGCCATGAAGGCGGCACGCCATCTGCACTTCCCCGCCGGACATCCCAGGATGCGAGTAGGCCGCTACTACATTGAAATGGCGCGCGCCTACGCACAGATGGGAAAAACAGAGGCAGCCGAACGCTCCTTGCATCGGGCGCGAGAAGTCGCGCCGCAACAGGCCCGCTACCACCCGTTGCTGCGAGAGACGGTCGCCGTACTGGTCCGTCGCCAACGCCGGACACCGACCGGGCTGGCGTCGCTGGCCGCGTGGGTGGGCATGTAGCGCACCAATCACGGTCCGAGTGTTCCCCATCGCGGAACAATCGGACCGCCGCGCTCCTGGAGGCTGAAGGGTGACAGCGAACCTCGGCGTGACGGGAAGGGCTACGTATCCCGCCTGGCAGACAAGGCGGAAGCCGCTCAACTCGACCACGGGGAACAACTCTCCGATTGCGCCCGGGAAATTCTCGACGATGCCAAACCGTCTGCCGAGGAACTGGAGTTCCTGGCTCATGGCCTGACCGACGCGCTCCGGGACGTCCTGCGAATCGCCAGGAGCCGGGGACAACGAATCCCCACACCGGACGAAGATGGCGAATGCGAGAGCGACGAAGACGGAGCACAGTTTCGACACATGGAGGGCACGTCATGAAGCAGTACGGAACTGCCGAGAACCCGCCCGCCGGGCAGTTCTCCCTGCCGAATGCCGGAGAGGGGGACGTGTGAAATTCACGCTGCGCACGACGCCCGGGGAGCCGTGGCCGCCGGCTCCGCCGCCGTTTCCGGACCCTGACCCGCCCTCGCCCGACGGAGGGCCCAAGGTCGGTGCGGTGTGAGCAGGTATGAGAAGCAGGACGGCCGAGACGCCGGCACCACGAGCACGGATTGGGCGTCGGTGGCTGCCGCCGTGCCACGGGGCGGCTTCCTGCCGGAAGGCATGTGGCCCTTCGACATGGAAACCAGGCGGAGCGTGTACGCCAACCGCGCGGACGACCCGGCTGCCTGGCAGAGGTACGCGGACGCCGACGTTCCCATCGTCACTCAGTGGGATGACGGGAAGCACGAGGGCACGAAGCCGGGGCGGGTGGGGACCAGCTCCGTGTCCATGCCTTCCGTCGTCTTCCGGATGCTTGGGGACCTGCAACTCGATGCCGGCAGCCGGGTGCTGGAGATCGGTACTGGCTCGGGGTGGACGGCGGCGCTCATGGCCCACCGCGTCGGGGACCGGAACGTGACGTCCATAGAGGTGGACGAGGCCGTGGCGGACGAGGCCCGGCGGGCTCTGGCCCGGCACGGCCGAGCCGTGGAGGTGATTACCGGCGACGGCTGCGCAGGGCATCCGCGGGGTGCGCCCTACGACCGGGTCATCGCCACGGTGGGCGTGCGCACGCTGCCGTGGGCGTGGGTGGAGCAGGCCCGGCCCGGCGGCGTCATCGCGGCCCCCTGGGGCACGCACTACAGCCACCAGGACGCCATAGCCCGGCTGACCGTCTCGCGGGACGGCCGGCAGGCCGCGGGGCCGTTCACGGGCCCGGTCGAGTTCATGAAGTTGCGAGGCCGGCGCCTCCCGTTCGAGGGGCACGCGCCGTATGCCGCCGGCATGGCGGAAGGCTCCACGTCCTCCAGCTCCGTCACGGAGACGGAGTTCCGCCGGGGGCGGTTCGGCGCGCCGGAGTTCGCCGTCGGGCTTCGCGTGCCGGACATCGTGCGGCGTGCGGGCGAGAAGCGGAACGGCGGGCTCCCCGTGTGGTTCTACAGCCTGTCGGACCGGTCGGTGGCGTGCGCCATGTTCCGGGGCGGCCAGGAGACGAAGGTCTGGCAGGCGGGCCCGCGCCGGCTCTGGGACGAGGTGGAGGCGGCCTACCGGTGGTGGGGCGGCCGTGGCGAGCCGGATCACACCCGGTTCGGGCTCACGGTGACCGCCGACGCGACGCGCGCATGGCTGGACGACCCGGCGGAATCCTGGCTCCTGTGAAACAGGTCCCCGTCCGCGCGCCCGTCCCTCTTGAGCGCGTGGCCGGGGCCTCCCCGCCACGCTGCTACGCGTCGAAGGAGACCGTCACCGGGGCGTGGTCGCTCCATCGCTGGTCGTAGGTGGCGGCGCGTTCCACCTCCGCCTTCACGGCGCGGGCGGCGAGGGCGGGGGTGGCGACGGCGTAGTCGATGCGCCAGCCCGCGTCGTTGTCGAAGGCCTTGCCGCGGTAGGACCACCAGGAGTACGGGCCCTCGACGCCGGGGTGCAGGGCGCGGACCACGTCCACGTACGACGCCTCGTCGAAGACGCGGGTCAGCCAGGCGCGCTCCTCCGGGAGGAAACCGGCCTTCTTCTGGTTGGCCTTCCAGTTCTTGAGGTCGGCCTCCTGGTGGGCGATGTTCCAGTCGCCGCAGACCAGCACCTCGCGCCCGCCGGCCGCCGCCCGCTCGCGCAGTTCGCCGAGGTAGGGCAGGAACTCGGCCATGAACCGCTCCTTCTCGTCCTGCCGGTCCGTGCCGACCTCGCCCGAGGGCAGGTAGAGGCTGGCGACGGTCACGCCCGGCAGGTCGATCTCCGCGTAGCGGCCCGACGCGTCGAACTCCGACGAGCCGAACCCGATCCGCACCGCCTCCGGCTCGCGCCGGGCGTAGAGGGAGACGCCGGCGCGGCCCTTCGCCGCGGCCGGGGCGTGCACCGTGTGCCAGCCCGCCGGCTCGCGGACCTCCTCGGGGAGCTGCTGGGGCTCCGCCCGCACTTCCTGGAGGCAGATGACGTCGGCCGCGGTCCCCGCGAGCCAGGGCACGAAGCCCTTCTTGGCGGCGGCGCGCAGCCCGTTCACATTGACGGTCGTAACAGTGAGCATTCCGGCACGATACCGACCCTTGGGGCACTCTGGCCTCGTACACCCATTCGACCGTACGATACCCCGATGCAGATCGTGCCCGTGGCGTACGACCACCCCGACGCCGTCAAACTCAACGACCAGGTGCAACTGGAATACACGGAGCGCTATGGCGAGGGGGACATGACGCCGCTCGACCCGGCGCAGTTCGACCCGCCCCGTGGTCTGTATCTCATCGCCTACGACGACGGCGAGCCCGTCGCCACCGGCGGCTGGCGCCTCCAGGACGCCAACGACGAGGGGTACGAGGACGGCGACGCCGAACTGAAGCGCATGTACGTCATACCGAGCGCCCGCGGGCGCGGGCTCGCACGGGCGATACTCGCCGCCCTGGAAAACAGCGCCCGCGACGCCGGCCGCACCCGCATGGTGCTGGAAACCGGCACCAAGCAGCCCGAGGCCATAGCCCTCTACACATCATCCGGCTACACGCCGGCCCCGAAGGTGGGCCTCTACCGCTTCCACGAAGACAGCCGCTGCTACGCCAGGACGCTGCGCTGAGCTTTTCCCCCATGTGTGCTGCACCACGCCGCCGCGCGAGCGGGACCGGGGCCGGCGGCCCCCACGCCTGAGCGAACAATCGCGGGCGGCTGCCCGCGACCGGCTGGTGGGACAGTTCGTCCCGCCCACGGCACCCCGGCCCATACGGCCGAGCCTGCCGGCCCAGGCCCCCGGGCTGCCGCGGAGGGGCCCCGCGCGCCTGAGCGAGTGATCGCGGACCGCCCTCGCGACCGGCTGATGGGACAGTTCGTCCCGGTCACGGCCCCCGTGGCGGGGCCGCGAGCTGTCAGTGGCCCTCGGCGATGGCGTCCTCGACGCTCTGGCGGACCTCGGCGGACGGGTAGCGGGTGGGGGGTGGGCCGTAGGGGGCGAGGGCTTCGTCGGCTGGGGCCGGGGAGTCTTCGGCGAGGTCGGCGACGAGGACGGTGGAGCCGGGCGGAACCTCGGCGGCGAGCATTTCCAGGGCGGCGCTGGAAGCGCTGGCCTGGCGCGCGTCGCGGGCGCCGCCGAGCAGGCCGCCGGCACCGAAGCCGATCATGATGCCGAGCGGGCCCCCGAGGATGCCGACGAGGCCGCCGATCAGGCCGCCCACCGCGAAGCCCTTGGTGTCGCTGCTGTTGTCGACGCTGTCGGGGAAGTCCAGCGCGCCGTCCGCGTCACGGCTGATCACGGTCGCCTCGCGCAGCTTGATGCCGCCCTCGGCGTGCGCCTGCCGCAGCGCGTCCAGTGCCAGGCGGCCCGTTTCGGGCCGGTCGAGGTCCATGAACAGGACGTTCTCGGTCATCGCCGCCGCTCCAGGAGTGAGATGGGAATCCGCGCCTCCACTCTCCCGGCTACCCTGCCCGTACGCACCTCAGGCGCGCCCCGGCCCGTACCCGCCCGCCTACGTCCCCCGCACGGAGCCCGGTCCCCCGTACGCATCTCCGGCGCGCCCCCGCCGGGCCGCGGCCCGGTCAGGACCGCGTCCCGTACCCGCACGCAGCCCGGTCGCCCGTACGCAGTCGCACGTCCCCGTACGCACCTCAGGCGCGCCCCGCCCGGCCGCAGCCCGGCCACCCGTACGCACCTCGGGCGCGCGCCCCAGCCCGTACCCGGCCGCCTACGTCCCCCGCACGGAGCCCGGTCCCCCGTACGCAGTCGCACGTCCCCCGCACGCACCTCAGGCGTGCCCGCTCACCGTCTCCTCGTCCTCCGTGCGGGTCGAGGCGCGGAGGTCGAGGATCGCTTCGGCGCCGCCGGCGGGCGGGTTGGTGAAGCGGAGGCGGGCGCCGAGGACTCTGGCCTGGCCGGCGGCGATGGTCAGGCCCAGGCCGAGGCCCTGGCCGCGGCCGGCGGCGGGGGCGGCCTGGCCGGCGCCGGTGCGGAAGCGGACGGGGCCGCGGGCGAGGAGTTCGGCCGGGAAGCCGGGGCCCTGGTCGTGGACGCGGACGACCGCGCCCTCGACCTCGACGCGCACCGGCGCGGCGCCGTGCCGGAAGGCGTTGCTGACCAGGTTGGCGAGGATGCGTTCGACGCGCCGCGCGTCCGTCTCGACGAGCGCGGCGCGTACCACCCGTATCTCCAGCCCCGCCTGCCCCGGCGTGGTGACCGAGCGCACCGCGCGCCGCACCAGTTCGTCCAGCGGCCGCACCTCGGTCTCGGCCCGTTCGGTGGAGCCGTCGAGCCGCGCCACTTCCAGAACGTCCTCCATCAGGGCGCTCACCCGCCGCGCCCGCTCCTGGACCATCTCGGCGGGCCGGCCCGGCGGCAGCAGCCCGGCGGCGGCGACCAGACCGGCGACCGGGGTGCGCAGTTCGTGCGCGATGTCGGAGGTGACATCGCGCTCCGCCTGGAGCCGGGCGGCCAGCGCGTCGGCCATGGTGTTCAGGGCCGTCGTCAGGCGGGCGATCTCGTCCTTGCCGCGCGGTTCGATCCGGGCGCTGAGGTCGCCCTCGGCGATCCGCTCGGCCGTACGGGCGGACGCGTCGAGGCGCCGGCCGAGTACGGCGGCGAAGGTCACGCCGATCACACAGGCGAGGGCGGTGCCGATCGAGCCCGCCAGCAGCAGGTCGCGGTCGAGCGCTTCGAGCTTGCGGTCCTGGCGCAGATAGGAGTGGCGCAGCGCGATGACGTCCTTGCCGCTGCGGCAGGCGGCCCACAGCTCCGGCTCCTGACCGCTGCGGTCCAGGTAGACGCCGGTCTCACCGCGCGCGACGGCCTCGCGTACGGGCGCGGGCAGCACGGCGGGGTTGATGAGGACCCGGCGCCGGTCGACCCCGGCGGCGTGGTCGTCGACGGCGATGGTGAGCCGGGAGCGAATGGTGTCGCGGGCGGTTTCGAGCGCGTTCGCGGCGGTGCGGTGGTGCACGACGAAGCCCATGATGACGGCGACCAGGGCGGCGGTGGCGGTGATCGCCACCCCGATCTTCGTACGCAGTCCCATGGCTCAGGCTCCTCCACGGCTGACGGGCTACGGGCCGCTGCGCCCGACGATCGTGCCGGGTCGTCGCACACAGGTCCAGGTGCTGGTCGGAACGGGTGGGGCCATTCGTGCCAAATGTAACCGGCGCGGCCGGATAGCCGCCTGTGGCCTTGACCTGTTCCTGTCGACTGCTCATAGGATCACCGCGCTCAAGTGGTCCAGCCCATTAGCCGTAGCGCCATGGTGGAGGTCACTCATGCACATCGCCCGACGTACGCTGCTCGGCGCTCTCGCCGGCTCCGCCGCACTCGGAGTCGCCGCCGCGCACCCGGCCGCGGCCGCCCCACCGCCCCCCGGCCCGGAAACGGGCACCACCCCTGACGCCTCCGGCGGCCCCGGCGCCGCGGGCACGGGCGGCGCGGCGGCGCGGGCCCTGCAGCGGCTGCTGCCGCACCACCACCAGCAGGTGACCTTCCGTACGGTCCGCCCCCGGGTGGAGGAAGCGGACCAAAAGGGTGCAAACGACAGCGGCCGGGACTTCTACCGGGTCTTCGGCCCCGCCGGCCGCATCGTCGTCGAAGGCACCACGCCCGCCGTCCAGCTCGCCGGCTTCCACTGGTACCTGCGCCACGTCGCCCACGCCCACTTCTCCTGGAGCGGCGCGCAGACCGACCTGCCCGCCCGCCTCCCCGGCGTGCGGACCCCCATCAGCAAGACCGCGAACGTCGCCCACCGCTTCGTCTTCAACGACACCAACGACGGCTACACCGGCCCGTACAACGGCTGGGACTACTGGGAGCGCGAGATCGACATCCTCGCGCTGCACGGCTACAACGAGGTCCTCGTCTACGCCGGCGCCGACGCCGTCTACCACCGCGTCTTCCAGCAGCACGGCTATACGGACGCGGAGCTGCGCCAGTGGGTTCCCGGCCCCGCCCACCAGCCGTGGTGGCTGCTCCAGAACATGTCCGGCTTCGGCGGCCCCGTCTCCCGGAGCCTGCTGGCCAGACGCGCGGCCCTCGCCAGAAAGATCGTCGGCCGGCTGCGCGAACTGGGCATGACGCCCGTACTCCCCGGCTACTTCGGCACCGTGCCGCCCGAATTCGCCCGCCGCAACCCCGGCGCGCACACCGTTCCGCAGGGCGTGTGGGGCGGCTTCCCGCGCCCCGACTGGCTCGACCCGCGCGATCCGCACTTCGCCCGCGTGGCCCGCACCTTCTACCGGGTGCAGGACGAGCTGTACGGGGCCACCTCGATGTACAAGATGGACCTGCTGCACGAGGGCGGCACCCCCGGCGACGTGCCCGTCCCCGACGCGGCGCGCGCCGTGGAGAAGGCGCTGCGCACCGCCCACCCGGGCGCCACCTGGGCCATCCTCGGCTGGCAGACCAACCCGCGCCGCGACATCATCGACGCCGTCGACAAGTCCCGGATGCTGATCGTCGACGGCATCTCCGACCACTACCCCGAGGTCGTCGACCGCGAGCGGGACTGGGCCTCCACCCCGTACGCCTTCGGCTCCATCTGGAACTTCGGCGGCCACACCGCGATGGGCGCCAACACCCGCGACTGGGCCACCCTCTACGACCAGTGGCGCACCAAGCACGGCAGCAAGCTCAACGGCATCGCCCTCATGCCCGAGGCCGCCGACAACAACCCGGCCGCCCTCGCCCTCTTCAGCGACCTGCCCTGGACGAACGGGCCGACAAACCTGGGTGCCTGGTTCGCCCAGTGGCCCGTGCACCGCTACGGCGCCGCCGACCCGCACGCCGTACGGGCCTGGGACGTGCTGCGCCGCACCTGCTACGGCACCAGCCGCGCCGACGGGTGGAGCGAGGCCGCCGACGGCCTCTTCGGCGCCCGCCCCGACCTGGCCGTCACCCGCGCCGCCTCCTGGTCGCCGCCGAGGCTGCGCTACGACGCCGCCGAGTTCGACAAGGCGCTGCCCGAGCTGCTGGCCGTCGCCCCCCGGCTGCGCGGCAGCAGCGCGTACCGCTACGACCTCCTCGACGTGGCCCGGCAGACCGTCTCCAACCGCAGCCGGCTGCTGCTGCCGCGGATCAAGAGCGCGTACGAGTCCGGGAACCGGGCCAGGTTCAAGGCGCTGACCGGCGAGTGGTTCGCGTGGCTGGCCCTGCTGGAGGAGGCCGTCGCCACCGACGGGCGCCATCTGCTGGGCCGCTGGATCGCCGACGCCCGCGCCTGGGGGTCCTCGGCGGCCGAACGCGACCGGCTGGAGTTCGACGCCGTCTCGCTCCTGACCGTATGGGGCGACCGCGCCGGGGCCAATGAGGGAAAGCTGCACGACTACGCCAATCGCGAGTGGTCCGGGCTGGTCGGCGGCCTCTACACGCTCCGCTGGAAGACGTACTTCAAGGAGCTGGAGGCGGCCATGGAGGGGCGGCGCGCGCCGAAGCCCATCGACTGGTTCGCCCTGGAGGACCGCTGGACCCGGCACCACCCGCCGTACCCGGCGCGGCCGAAGGGCGACATCGTACGGGTGGCGGGGCGCATCGCGCGGCGCCTCTGAGGACAGGGGGCGGGGCGACTCGGGGCCGGGGGCGCGGCGGGGGCCGGGGGGCGCGGCGCTCGGCCCCCGCGACCCCC
>NZ_JOBF01000031.1 GCF_000718635.1 Streptomyces varsoviensis
CCATCCGACGGGCTCACCCATGACAGCCATACCCAGAACCCCTGGGCCCCTCGATCTTACGAATGACCGAAGCAGACCCACGCTTGAAAGGTAGGACTCGCATGAGTTGATCGATGGCCCGCGTGATCTGAAGTGGGCCCGTATGACCTGAAGAGGTCCGCATGACGTGAGGAGGTCCGTATGGCCGGAAGAGGTCCGCATGACGTGAAGAGGCCCGCATGACCTGAAGCGGGCCCTCCGGGTGGCTTGGGGCCCGGGCCGAAGGGCGTCCCAAGGACACCGGACAGCACATGTCCGCCAATTTGCGCACGTGTCACGGTGGCCCTCACGCCACCCACCTGCCCCAAGTCCCTTGGGGCTGCTGGGGCGTATGGCCGGTCCTGTGCGGTGGGGGTACGGAAAAGACCCGGATCTCTCTACGCTCCCCCGCCATGTGGAGAACTAGAACGCGACAGCTCGGCCTGTCCGCGATAATCGCCCTTGCCCTCGGTCTGTTCGGCCTCGGGCAGCCCGCCCTCGCCACCGCCGCCGACAACCCGCCGATCACCTTCTCGGTCGACAAGCCCACGGCGACGCCCGGCACCACGGTGTCCATCTCGATGACCTTCACCAACCCCGAGGCCACGTACGTACGGTTCGCGTACCAGTCGCTCCAGCCGACCTGGGAGACCGTCAGCTACGGCATGAAGTTCAACTTCCTCACCTGTAAGGGTGACGCGAGCGTCTGCGAGCCCGGCGGAGCGGTGAACTACACCGCGCCCATCGCGCCCGGAGCCAGCCGTACGGTCACGATGACCTACGAGGTCGCCGCCGACTCGCCCTGCGTCGGCAACGGCACCATCGGCTTCTACGCCTACCTGCACTACGAGTTCGACAACGGGAAGAACGCCAAGGACGGCAGCTACTTCTCCCCGACCACCGCGGTCCAGTGCGCCCCGAGCGGCGCCAAGGCGGCCCACTCCCACGCCTGACCGGGTAGCGCAACGCACGGCGGAACAGGGCGGCTCGGGCGTACCCCCGCGATGACGGCGACCATCGCGGGAACGGCCCGGGCTGCCGGAACGGGAACGTCCCGGGGCCGCCGTTCGCTAGCCTTTCGTCTCCTCAAGTGACATCCGCGAGGCGCTTCCCGAAGGGAAGCAGTCGAGGAGCGTACGGGTATGCAGCGAGCGATCGTCCTGGGCGGGAGCATCGCCGGGCTGATGGCGGCGCGGGTCCTCAGCGACCACGCCGACGAGGTCGTGATCATCGAGCGGGACGGACTCGGGCCGGCGGACGCCGGGCGCCCCGGAGTCCCGCAGATCAAGCAGTTGCACGTGGTACTGGAGGGCGGCCGCCTCCAGATGGAGCGCTGGTTCCCCGGCCTGACGGCCGAACTCATCGCCGACGGGGCCGTACCGAGCGAGGGCGCCGCCATCGAGCACTACATCAACGGCGTGCGCAAGGTGCCCGTGGCGGAGGAGACCACCATCGGGCTCACCCGGCCCTTCCTGGAGGGGCGGATAAGGGGCAAGGTGCTGGACCGGGGCAACGTCCGGCTGGTCACCGGGCTCGTACGGGGGCTGCTGTTCGAGCACGGCAGGGTGAGCGGCGCCCGGTTCGCGCCGCGGGGGCCCGAAGGCGCCGATGCCGGCGCCGACGCCAAGGAGACCGAGACCCTCACCGCCGACCTCGTGGTGGACGCCACGGGCCGCTCCAGCAGGGTGGAGCACTGGCTGACCGACGCCGGCTGGCAGCCGCCCCGGCTGGACCGCATGCGCATCGACCTCCGGTACACCACCGCACTGTTCGAGCGCGGCGACGAACTCCCCGCGGTGGCCGTCGTGCAGTCGCTGTCCACCCCCGCGGCCCCGGGCACGCCGCAGGCGGACAACGGCGTGGCCGCGGAGGTGGAGGGCGGCCGCTGGATGGTGGTGCTGTCGGCGTACGGCCAGCCGCCCGACCGGGACGCCGACACGTTCGTGAAACGGGTCCGCGAGACGCCCGGCGCGCCGTTCGCGGAGATCGGCCGCTGCCGCCTGGACAGCGACATCGAGACGTACCAGATGGCCGACAGCCGCCGCCGGACCTTCACGGGCCTGGACCGTTTCCCGGCCGGGCTCGTCGTGGTGGGCGACGCCTTCGCGTCCTTCAACCCGGTGTACGGCCAGGGCATGTCCTCCGCCGCCCTGCACGCCTCCTGCCTGTCCGCGTACCTGCGCTCGGACGCCCGGCTGTCCGAGCCGGCCTGGGGGTACTTCCGGCGCGCCGAGGTGATCGTCGACGCCGCCTGGGGCCTGTCGACCCTCGGCGACCTGGCCATGCCGCATGTGACCGGCCCCTATCCGCGCGGCTACCGCCTCACGAACTGGTACGTCGGGAAGCTCGGCCTCGCCTCCATGACCGACGCGGAGGTCAACCGCCGCTACCTCGCCGTAGCGCACATGCGCGAACACCCGCGCGTACTGACCGAGCCCAGCACGCTCTGGGCGGTCGCCCGCACCCTGCGCGCCCGCAGGCGCGCCCCGGCCCAGGCCCCGGCGCCCGCTCCGGCCCCGTAGCGTCAGCCGATTGCCCGTAACGTCCGTCGGGCCCGTAGCGTCCGTCGGGCCCGCAGCGTCAGCCGATCTCGTAGCGGCTCCGGCCCGGCTCCCTGCGTCGGAGCCGGGCCGATATTCGGTTGCCGCACCGGCGGAGCGGTGCTGAAGTGCGGGAATGGACGAGAAGACAGTACTGGCCACGTTCGACCGCGAGATGCGGCAGGACGTCCGGCCGGACGGGCCGGGCGCCCGCGTGGAGCGCGTCGGCGGTGTGGTGCGGCAGGTCGGCGCGGAGGGGCACGGATGGAGCGCCGTCCTCTGGTCGGACCTGACCGAGGAGACCGCCGACCGCGCCATCGCGGAGCAGGTGGAGTACTTCGCCTCCCTGGGGCGGGAGTTCGAGTGGAAGCACTACGCCCACGACCGCCCCGGCGATCTCGGTGAGCGGCTGAGCGCGGCCGGGCTCACCCCCGAGCCCCCGGAGTCCCTGATGGTCGCCGAGGTGGGGGAGCTGTCCACCGACGCGGCCCTGCCCGACGGCATCGAGCTGCGCGCCGTGACCGACGAGGCCGGCGTGGACCTCATGGCGGACGTCCACGAGCGGGTGTTCGGGACGGATGCCACGCGGCTGCGGCGCGCGGTCATGGACCGGCTCGCCGAGGACCCCGACACCATCGCCGCGCTCGTCGCCATGGACGGCGACGAGCCCGTCTGCTCGGCCCGGATCGAATTCAACCCGGGCACCCAGTTCGCCGGCCTCTGGGGCGGCGGCACCCTGCCGCGGTGGCGCGGCAAGGGCATCTACCGGGCCCTCATCGCGCGGCGCGCCCAGATCGCCGCGGCGCGCGGCTACCGCTACCTCCAGGTCGACGCCTCGGACGACAGCGCCCCGATCCTGCGCCGGCTCGGCTTCGCCCGGCTCAGCGTCACCACGCCCTACGTGTACCAGCCTTGACAGGGCGATCCGCACCGTCAGTAGCGTGACCCCCATGAGCCCCCTGAGCCTCCAGCGCTACGCCGCCGAAATCATCGCGCAGACCGACCTCCTGAGGGCCGCCGTCGACGGTGCGGACCCCACGGCCCCCGTGCCCACCTGCCCCGACTGGAACCTCGGCCGGCTGCTGCGGCACATCGGCGCCGCCCACCGCTGGGCCGACACGATCGTCTCCACCCGAGCGGCCGGACCCGTACCGCACGATCGGCTCGACGACCCCGCGGCCTATACGGACGTGGCCGCCGACGACCTGGGCGACTGGCTCACCGAGGGCGCCAGGGCCCTCGCCGACACGCTGTGCGAGGCCGGGCCCGACGCGGCGGTGTGGACCGTGGCCCCGGGCGGGACGCCCGTGTTCTGGGCCCGGCGCATGACGCACGAGACCCTGGTGCACCGGTCCGACGCGGCCCTGGCCGCCGGCGCCGGGTTCACCGTCGCCGAGGAGGTCGGGCTCGACGCCCTCGACGAGTGGATGGACTTCGGAACCCTGCCCCAGGTCCTCGAACTCGCACAGGGCGAGCGCGAGTTGCTGGGCCCCGGCCGTACGCTCCACCTCCACGCCACCGACGTGCGGGCCGAGGAGGCGGACCGGCTCATCGACCTCACCCGCGCCCCCATCACCTGGAGCCGTACGCCGGACCGGGCCGCCGTGACCGTACGCGGCCCCCTGACCGACCTGGTACTGGCCCTCTACCGGCGGCCCGCCCGCGGCAACGCCATCGAGATCATCGGCGACGCCTCGCTCTTCGACCTCTGGCTGGACCGGACCGGGGCCTGGCTCCAGGAGTGAGGGCCGGCCGCCGCCGCTGTCACCGGTGGAGGGGGTTGTCGCGGCGACCGACCCCCGCCCTGCCCCCGCCCCTGCCATCATGAGCGCTCGTACGCGGCACGCGGATCACGCCGCTTCCCACGAACCGCGCGGATCACGCGAGCAAGGACCGCCCGTACAGCGGTACACAGCGACATACAGCGAAGGCAGGCAGATGCCCGAAACATGCGCCAGCGCCGTCATCCCAGCCGACACCCCCTCCGTCTGGCGGGTGGTCAGAGACTTCGACGGCCTCCCCGACTGGCACCCGGCCATCGAACACAGCGCCCTGGGCGACGGCGACGCCCCCGACCGCGTCGGCAGCGTACGCACCCTGCGGCTCACCGACGGGAGCACCGTCGTGGAGACGCTCAACGCACTTGACGACCAGCGGCGTTCGATGACGTACGAGATCATCGAGAGCCCCTTCGTCATCCGCTCCTACCGCTCCACGATCCAGGTCATGCCGCTCACCACCACGGGCGAGTCCTTCGTTCTGTGGTCCGTCGCCTTCGACTGCGACGCCCGCGACGCCGAGGACCTGGTCGCGTTCTTCCGGGACGACGTCTTCGCCGCCGGCCTGCGCGGGCTGGCCGGGCACGTCGCCCGTACGCCATGACGCGGCGCTATCAGGGCGCGGTCGGGTAGCCCCGGGCGCGTACGAGGTCGTGGGTGAGCGCCGCGAACGCGCCGGCGGCGGCCGCGCGGTAGGCGCCCTCGCGGTGCAGGAGCACGACCGTGCGGGTGGGCAGGGGCGGTGCGAGGGGTACGGGCGTGAGGTGCGGGTGGCCGTCGGCGATGGCGTCCGGCAGGACCGTGGCCAGGCCGGTGCGCCGGACGATCTCGGTGAGGGCCTGGATCGAGTTGGCCTCCACCGCGATACGGGGGACGGCCCGGTGCCGGGCGAAGTAGGCGTCGATATGGCCACGGGTGGCGAAGTCCGCGCTGAGCAGGGCGAGTTGTTCGTCCTTGAGGGCGTGGACCGGCATGGGCTCCGGCGCCGTACGGGCGCGCTCGGCACCGGTGACGAGGCTGAGGGTCTCGGTGAACAGCGCGGTGGCGGCGACACCGGGCAGATGGTCGCCGGCGAAGGCGATGCCGAGGTCGAGGCCGTCGGCGAGCAGGGCCGCCTCGATACGGTCCTGCGTCATCTCCGTCACGGCCAGGGTGACGCCGGGGTGACGGGCGTGCAGTTCGGCGGTGAGCGGGCCGACCAGATAGGCGGTGAACGTGGGCGTCACGCCCAGCCGCAGATGGCCGCGGGAGAGGTCCCGTACGTCGTGCACGGCGCGTTCGCCGGCGGCGAGATCGCGCAGCGCGCGCCGGGCGTGGCCGGCGTAGACGCCCCCGGCGTCGGTGAGCCGCACCGTGCGGCCGGTACGGTCCAGCAACTGCACGCCCAGAGCCCGCTCCAACTGCTTGACCTGCTGGGAGAGCGTGGGCTGCGAGATGTGCAGCTCCTCGGCGGCACGGGTGAAATTGCCGTGCTCGGCCACGGCGAGGAGATAGCGCAGATGACGCAGTTCGAGGGAGGCCACGGAAACTACTATAGATAGGGCCAATGGGGTTTAGGTCAGGTGCCTTATCTACGCTATAGACGCGGGCGAGCATGAACGGTGCAGCGTACACGGGAGTCGCGGGCGGGGCGGGGGCGCGGCGATCGGAGCGGGGCCGATGGCGGGGTGAGGTACGAGGTCAGGTGCCGCGCCCGTCGAGGGGACCGAACACGGCGACGGCGTCCTCCGCCGAGTCACGGGCGTGGACATAGGTGTCGGCCCACTCGGCGGCGTCGGGAAAGGCGGATTCGGCGGCGATACGGGCCGTGGCCGCCGCGTAGTCGTACGGGGTGCGGCGCAGTTCGACCCCCGGGCCCAGCAGGGCCCAATGGGCGCCTGGCCGCCCGTACGGCATGCCGACGCTGCCGGGGTTGACGATCATCCGGCCGTGCGCGATCCGGGCGTACGGCATGTGCGTGTGGCCGCACACGACCGTGCCGATCTCCTGGCCGACACCGGCCATGACCTCCGCCCAGCGGGCGGCGCGGGAATCGACGAGGACGATCTCCTCGTCGTCGCGCGGTGTCGCGTGGCAGAACAGGACGCGGCCGAGCCCGTCGATGTCCAACTCCGCGACGGCGGGGAGGGACGCGAGCCGCCGGGTCTGCTCCGGGCGGAGCCGGCCGGCGGCCCAGGCGCTGACGGGGTCGGCGGGGGGCTCGGCCTGGACCAGTTCGCGGTCGGCGTTGCCGCTGATCCACAGGGCCCGTTCGCCCAGGGAGTCAAGCAGGTCCAGGGTCTCGACCGGGAGCGGGCCGGCGGCGATGTCGCCGGTGAGGACGATCCGGTCGGCGGCCTGGACGTCGGGTTCGGCGAGGACCGCTTCCAGCGCGGGGAGGACGCCGTGGATATCGGAGAGGACTGCGACGCGTCGGTTCACGCGGCCGAACGTAACCGGCGGCCGGCGGCCCGCGGCAGGGGCGTTCACTGCCGGCGGAAGAGATCGGCGCGGGCGAGGCCCGGTCGCGGACCGGTCACGGTCAGGGGTGGTACTTCTCGACGACCTTGGTGGCCACGCCGTCCTGCAGCGTGACCCGCACCGTCAGGGACCCCATCTTGGCGGCCTTCTCCAACTGGGCGTCGGTGCAGGTGGAGGTGCCGTATCCGGTGCCGTCCACGGTGACGTTGCCGTTGGACGCGCAGATCGCCGCGGCGCCGAGCACCTTGGTGTCCTTCGCGACGAAGAACGCCTGTTCCATGCCGTCCTCCGGGGTCACGGTCAGCTTTCCCGGCGCGAGGTACTTCAGGACGCCGACCCAGGTGCCCGCCACGCCCTCGCCGGTCGGCGTGGACCGCCCGTCCTGACCGCCCGGCTCGCGCCGGCCGCCGTTGACGCCCGTACCGGGCTGCGAGCCGCTGCCGTCGCCGGCCCCCTGCTTGCCACCGCCCGTACCGCCGGTGGACCCGGACGCATCGGACCCGCTGTCCCCGGACGCGGCGCTCGTGCCGGCGGACGGGTCGGCGGCGGCGTTGCCCTTCCCGTCGTCCTGGCAGGCGGTGAGCGAGAACGCGGCGACGGCGACCAGCGACACGGCCGCGACGCGACGAGCGCGGCGAATGGCATTGACGGCGAGCGACATGAGAGTTCCCCCGAGTTGTGTCCGGTCGTGCTGTGCTTTCGGCGGTCCTGGTCCACCCTGCGGCAGGCTGTTGGCGAACCACTAACGTCACACTAACGAAACGGGATCGGGGGTTCTGCGGGCGGGGCGGCGAGGGCGGTGCGGGGAAACGAATTCACATGGGATATGAACAAGTTCTTCATGATTCTCCCTCGACCGCGGGGCGGGCCGCGGGGGAGTGGTGCAGACCATTGCAGGTCAGCGCGGGGAGCGATGGCGATGAGCCGCCGAAACCGAAGAATGCTCCGACACGCTCCGACCGCTCCGCGCCGCCGGCCGCTATTGGCGGATTTCCCCGTGGAGAACCCGTGAAGAAGGCGCCCGTGTGATACCGATCCGTGACCCATAATCACGGGTCCGAGGCGTCGGTGCAGATGTCGGTGTAGATCGCAATGAGTGTCCGGATTCCGACTGTTCCGCGAGGAAGTCGGGCCCGCCGTGTTCCGGATGAAACCCGCCGCGCGGACGACTGTGAGCGCTGTCCGGTACGGAACGACGGTGCCAACGGCTGTGCATCTGGCCAGTTTGCGAGGAGCCGTCCGGCGCGCCGCGCGGCCCAGCGGCGACCCGCTGCCCCGACGCGGTCGACAGGACAACGCGAGGTCGGGGGCGAGCCAAGCGCCCCGCGCACCTGCCCCGGGCAAACGGAGCCCGCCCGAATCCCGCGCCCGCCGCCGGAGCCCGTGGCCGATTCGGGCCCCGCCCGCTATCGGCCCCGCTCACCCATCCGATAGACGTTCATGCTCGGCATGTCCGCCCCATCTCCGGGAGGCACGTCCATGACCGCAGGCAGGATCGGCGCAGATTTCGGCAAGACCCGGTTCGACGACATCTACGACGCACCGGACCCTCGCGCGTACTTCCGCCGCCTCGCTCCACTGGACTACGAGATCCCCCACCACGCCCAGGAGGTCTTCCGCCGCACCCGCGCCGAGCGGGCCGCGGCCGCCGGCGGCCCGGTGACCGTGCTCGACCTGTGCTGCTCGTACGGCATCAACGCCGCGCTCCTCAACCACGACCTCACCCTCGCCGACCTGTACGCGCGCTACACCGGCCCCGAGGCCGAGGCGCTGACGACGGCGGAGCTGATCGAGCGCGACAAGGCGTTCTACGCCGCGCGGCGGCGCGCCGACGCCACGCCCGCCGTCGGCCTCGACACCGCCGAGAACGCCGTCCGGTACGCGCTGGCGGTGGGCCTGCTCGACCAGGCGTTCGCGGAGAACCTCGAACACGTACCGCCGAGCAGCGCGCTGAGCGGCGCCGTGGCCCGTACCGGGCTGATCACGGTCACCGGCGGCATCGGCTACATCACCCACCGCACCGTCGACGCCCTGCTGGACTGCGCGCGCACCCCGCTGTGGGCGACCGCCTTCGTCCTGCGCACGGTCTCGTACGAGCAGGTCATCGCGAGCCTCGCCGCCCACGGCCTGCGGACCGAAGCCGACCGCTCGGGCACGTACCCGCAACGCCTGTTCAGCGACGCGGCGGAACAGCGCTCCGCCGTCGAACAGGTGCGGCTGCTGGGGGAGGACCCGGCGGGCCTGGAGGCGGAGGGCCGCTACCACACGCGGCTCTACCAGTCCCGCCCGTACCGGGACTGAGACGGCGGGGCAGGGCGGGCGCGGCCGGGCCGCCCGCCGACTGCCGTCTTCCGCGGCGGGCGGCCCGACTCGCCGCGCGGCGGCTCCGCGGCGGGCGGCCCGACTCGCCGTGCGGCGGCTCAACGGCCCCAGCGCAGGCCGGCCGTCTGCACCGGCGCGTCCCACAGGCGCAGCAGCTCCTCGTCGACCTGGCAGATCGTCACCGAGGCGCCGGCCATGTCGAGGGCGGTCACGTAATTGCCGACAAGGGTGCGGGCCGCGACGACACCGCGCTCGCCGAGCACCCGCTGCACCTCGGCGTTGAAGCCGTAGAGCTCCAGCAGCGGCGTCGCGCCCATGCCGTTGACGAGCACCAGGACCGGGCCGGTGGGCTGGAGGTCGGAGAGGACGGCGTCGACCGCGAAGTCGGCGATCTCGTGCGAGGTCATCATGGCGCGCCGCTCCCGGCCCGGCTCTCCGTGAATGCCGATGCCGAGCTCCAGCTCGCCGGCGGGCAGGTCGAAGGTGGGGCTGCCCTTGGCCGGCGTCGAGCAGGGGCTGAGGGCGACGCCGAAGCTGCGCGAGGACTCGTTGACGCGGCGGGCGATCGCCTCCACGCGCTCCAGCGGAGCGCCCTCGTCGGCGGCGGCACCGGCGATCTTCTCCACGAACAGCGTGGCGCCGGTGCCGCGCCGCCCGGCCGTGAAAAGGCTGTCGGTCACCGCGACGTCATCGTTGACCAGCACGCTGGCCACCTGGATGCCCTCGTCCTCGGCCAGCTCGGCGGCCATGTTGAAGTTGAGCACGTCGCCCGTGTAGTTCTTCACGATGAACAGCACGCCCGCGCCGCTGTCCACGGCGGCCGCGGCCTTCACCATCTGGTCCGGCACCGGCGAGGTGAAGACCTCCCCGGGACACGCCGCGTCCAGCATCCCGGGCCCGACGAACCCCCCGTGCAGCGGCTCGTGCCCGGACCCTCCGCCCGAGACCAGCGCCACCTTCCCCGCCACCGGCGCGTCCCGCCGCACCACGACCCGCTGCTCCACATCCACTGTGAGCTCCGGATGCGCGGCGGCCATCCCCCGCAGCGCGTCCGCCACCACGGTCTCGGGAACGTTCATGAGCATCTTCATGTGGATCTCCTCGGGCGTTGCGAGACACTGCCGCTCATCCGCAACCACGCAGGTCAGGGGTAGTACACGGGCAATTCTATGGCGACGCTCCCGAACCCCGCTCGCCGCGGTGCGTACGACGGTGCCGAGGGCTTCCGTCGTGGCGGGCGCTGGTCCAGACCCCTGACCCGAACACCAGTCCCCTTCCTTGGGCTACCCTCACACCCACGGTGACCGGCCATGTCCGCCGGCCGGCTCCGGCGCGGTGAACTTTTCCTCATGGAGAAGGCGCTGGCCGCCATCGAATACGGGGGCGCTGGGGTGCGACCTGACAGCCAGGACGGTTCGACGCTCATGGGGCGGGTCGACCGCTGCATGACCACCGGCTGCGTGACCGTGTTGACCGTGCTGGCAGTCGTCCTCGCGATCGGTCTGTCCTGCCTGTGGTACACCGACTGGCACGCCGGGAAGGTCAACAGAGAACGCCGGGACAGCGCCGAGTCGTCGATCATCCGGCAAACCCGCGAGGCGGCCGACGCCACGGTCCGCTCGCTCGACGCGAGCCACGCGGAGGATGTCGACAAGCTGACCATGGTGATCGGGAAGCACACGGCCGCCCCCTTGGTCGCCTACGACGCATCTCGCCGTGAGTTCACCGCCCGGCTGCCCCAGCGGCTGGTGTACGAGACGGCCGGGGTGCTGGGGGGCGGGAGCGACATGGTGAACCGGTGCTTCGACATCACCTACAGCCGCCCGTACGGCCAGGCCTGGACGTCCAAGGTGACCGAGCGGTCCGACGGCGTGTGCGGACCCGCCTCGGAGATCGGCTATCTGGCCCGGCGGGCGAAGACGCGGATCGAGGGGGTCGACGCGCGAAGCCTGAACCGCACCGGAGTGCGGAAGGCTCTCGACCCCACCGGCACGCTTCGTACCTTCGCCGTCAAGGATGTGACGCGCGGCGACGGCGCCGTGGTGGTCTCCCTCCTGATCTCCAGCCGTGATGCGGCGGCCGGCCAGTGCTACCGCATCACCCGGCCTGCCCCCGACGCCGACGGCGATCACCGGGCGTCGGCCACCGCGAGTCCCGCGGCTGCCTGCTGAGCCGGGCGCGTGGCGTGGGCGCCGCGTCAGGGACCTTTTGCGCCTTTTGTGAGGTGATGTCAAGGTGAATGAGGGTGTTGTGGACGGTGTGCCGCGTGTCACCTCCCGTGAACACCCTGGTTCCGCGGCCGGCCGGCGAGCCGGTCCCATGGTGCGGCCGTGGGGGGCTGTGCGGGGGTGCGGAGGTTCGGTATGGATGCGGTTCTGCTGCTGGCTTTCCCCGATGATCTGCCGAAGACGCCGGCGGAGCTGGCGCGGGCCGAGCGGTCGCTGCTGGAGGCCGCGCCCGAACTCGCCTCCTCGGCGGCGCGGCCCCGGCTGCGGCCGGAGCTGGGGGAGGTCGCTCGGCCGGAGAGCACGGCAGCGGCAGCGTCCGGCGGGCCGCCGGAGGAATTCACGGAACATGACGCCTTCTTCGGCGTCACCCGAGGCCACGGCGGGCCCGACCTGTTTCTGCGGACGCTGGTGCTCGCCGAGGACGACGCCTGGCAGGACGTACGCAGACACGGAACGAGCCTCTCCGACGAGGAGCGGGACCGGATGCTCACCGCGGACAGCCTCTTCCTCGGCGGCCCGGCGGAGGCGGGGACGGCCCCGGCCGGTACGGACGCGATGAACCAGCGGGCGTGCATGGGCCGTTGGCGCACCGGGCACCGCCTGTTCTTCACCTTGTTGCAGTCGATCGCGGTGAGTATCCGTTGCGCGACGTCCGCCGCCGGCACCGCCCAGCGGGAACATCTGGCACGCGCCGGCCGGCTCGGCCGCGCCACCGCCGCCGCGATGCGCTTCGCCGCCGACTTCGACCCGGGGCTGTACGCCCGGTCGGTACGGCCGGAGATGACCCCGCCCCAGGTCAGAGCCGGATTCAGCGGCGCGCAGACCCGCGACCACGACCATCTCGTACGCCTGCTGCACACCCTGCCCGCGCACCTGGACCCCGCCACCCGCCGCAGCACCGCCTACACCGACCTGCTGGACGCCCTGGACCAGGTCTACGACGCGCACGTGCACGTCTGCTCCCGTTTCGGCGGCGACACGGCGCCCAGCCTGCGGATGGACGTGGCGGAACCCGGCAGCACGGAGACCGGCGCCCAACGCGCGCACCATTTCGCGCATCTGCGTACGGACCCCCTGCGCGGAGGCGTTGGAGAGGCTGGACAGGCCGGAGACGTAGGAGGCGCAGGAGGCGCAGGAAACGAAGGAGGGGCCGGAGACGCGGGAGACGGAGGAGGGGCCGGAGATGCAGGAGACGCCGAGTGACGCGCCCGCTCATCGACGTGCACGCCCACCTGTGGCCGGAGGAGTACCTGGCGCTGCTGGCGGAACACGGACGCCCGGCGGCCGAGGCGCGCGCCCTGCATGCCACCGACCGGCCCGACCACCTGGCCGCCCGGATCGCCGAGCTGGACGCCGCCGGCATCGACCGCCAACTCGTCAGCGCCGCCGCGCAGATGCCCGACCTGCCACGGCCCGCCGCCGCGGCCCACGCCGCGCGGCTGGCCAACGACCGGTGCGCGCGGGCCGTCGCACGCCACCCCGACCGGCTGGGCTTCCTGGCCGTACTGCCCCTGCCGCACCTGGACGAGGCGGTCGCCGAAGCGGAGTACGCGCTGGACGTCCTCGGCGCGCACGGCGCGGTACTGACCTGGCAGCCGGGCGGCCACCAGCTCACCGACGATCGCTTCGACCCGCTCTTCGGCCGCCTCGCCGACCGCGCGGCCACCGTCCTGCTCCACCCCGGCGGCACCCTGCCCGGACCGCCCGGCACACCGGCCGGTCTGCGCTGGACGGCGGGCTCGCTGACCGAGCAGACCTTCGGCCTGCTGCGCTGGCTGGACGCCGGCCACCCGCGCCGCTTCCCCCGCCTCACCGCGATCGTCGCCAGGGCGGGCGGGGCGGCCTCCCTGCTGCCGCCCGGAATGCTGCCCCGGCCGCTGCCGCCGTCGGTCAGGGTCGACAGCCACACGCAGGGCAACGACGCGGCCCTGCGCTGCGCCGCCGACGCCTACGGCGCCGACCGCGTCGACCTGGGTACGGACTACCCCTTCGCCCGCGGCCCGGCCCTGGCGGCCGCGGTGGCCGCCTACCGGCGGCTGGCCGACGCCCGGCCCGCGGCGGCCGTTCCGACACTGTGAAGGAGGCCGCGCATGTGGCGACCCGACGGCTGGAACACCGTCCTCAGGCTCGGCATCGTCACCCCCGACGTCGACCTGAACCCCGAATCGGAGATCCGGGCCATGGCCCCGGCCGGCATCGGCGTCCACGCGGCCCGCGCACGCTTCGCTGTGGAGGCGCACCCCACCGTGGCGATGCCGCTGCCCTCGGTGCGCGCCTTCGCCGCACCGCCGCACGCCGACGACGCCGTCGAACAGCTCGCCCGCGCGCCGCTGGACGCCATCGCCTTCGCCTTCACCAGCACCACCTACCTCCTCGGGGCACAGGACGACGCGGCGATGCTGCGCCGGCTACGGGACCGGGCCCGGGGTACGCCGGTCGTGGCGACCGTCACCGCCGCCGTCCAGGCCCTGCACGCCCTGGGCGCGCGACGCCCCTGCCTGGTCCACCCGCCCTGGTTCTGCGGCGAGATGGACCGCCTCGCCGAGACCTACTACCGCGACGCCGGGTTCCGCGTCACCGGGTCCAGCGTTCTGCGCACCACGCGCGAATGGGCGGCGGTCTCCCATGAGGAGATCTACCGCTGGGTGCTCGACCACACCCCCGACACCGCCGACGCCGTCCTCATCGACGGCAACGGCTTCCGCCGTGCCGTCGGCACCATCGAACGACTGGAAGCCGCCGTGGAACGCCCGGTGCTGACGGCCAATCAGGTCGTGTTGTGGGCGGCCCTGCGCGCCGCCGCCGCTGGCACCGCACCCGCAGGCAACGCCGTCGTACCCGCCGTCATACCGGCCGTCACCGGTTACGGGCGTCTGTTCACCACTGACGGCTGACGGCTGACGTCCGACGGCTGAGGGCGTCCCCGCCTTCGCCCGGCCTGGCCGTACCGCCCGGCCTGGCCGTACCGCCCGGCCCGGCCGTACCGCCCGGCCCGGCCGTACCGCCCGGCCCGGCCGTACCGCCCGGCCCGGCCGTACCGCCCGGCCCGGCCGTACTGCCTGGGCCGGGCGCTTCAGGCGGCGCGGTCGATTGCCTCGCCGGTCGTCTTCATGCGGCGGACGGTCGCCAGGTAGTCGGCGATCGAGTCCCGGTTGCGGGTCAGGCAGTCGATGCGCTGGGTCAGGTGGTCGTGCTCACGCTCCAGGATGGCGACCATCTCCGGGGTCAGGTCGTCGAAGTAGATGCTCCTGGGCTGGTCCAGGCACGGCAGGATCTGGCGGATGATCCTGGTCGGCAGCCCGGCGTCGAGCAGCCCCTTGATCTGCATGACACGGCCCACGTGGAACTCCGCGTACTCGCGGTAGCCGTTGTCGGAGCGGCCCGGCGAGATGAGCTTCTGTTCCTCGTAATAGCGCAGCAGCCGCCGGGAGGCCCCGGTGCGCTCTGCCAGCTCTCCGATCTTCATGGGACCGAGCCTATGACAGCCCTGGTCGGGGTCTCGCGACCGCCTATTTGACCTTCACATCAATGTGAGGGTCGGAGACTCGCAGAGCGGTTGGAACGCAGCCGCTCACGTCTTTCACATCTTTGATGAGGAGATCCCCCATGACTTCGTTCGACGTTTCCGCCTTCTACCAGGAGTGGGCGACGCAGAGCGGGCTCGTCTTCGCCGCGGCCACCGGAGAGGGGCCCGACAGCCTGGCGGACGTACGGCTCGGCTACCGGAAGTTCTTCCAGGACAGCTTCCCGGCGCCGCACGGCGTGACCTTCGAGTCCGTGGACGCGGACGGGGTGCCCGCCGAGATCGCGGTCCCCGAGGACGCCATCCCCGGCCGGTACATGGTCTACCTGCACGGCGGCGCCTACATCACGGGTGACCCGCAGGGCTACCGCGGCCTCACCGGGACCCTCGCCCGGCGGCTGCGCGCCCGCGTCCTCGTACCGGACTACCGGCTCGCGCCCGACGCCGTCTTCCCCGCCCCCGTCGACGACTCCGTCACGGCCTACCGCTGGCTCCTGGCGCAGGGCGCCGCGCCGCGAAACGTCGTGTTCGCCGGTGACTCCGCCGGTGGCGCGATGGCGGTCAGCGCCCTGGTCGCCGCCCGCGACCTCGGGCTCCCGCTGCCGGCCGCCTCGATCGCCATCTCGCCCTGGGCCAACCTCGAACACACCGGCGCCTCGATGGTCACGCTCGACGCCGTCGACCCCTCCGTGAGCCGTGCGGGACTCCGCCAAGCCGCGGCCGTCGCCCTCGGCAACGCCCCGCTGAGCAGCCCGCTGGCCTCCCCGGTCTTCGCCGACACCCGGGGCCTGCCGCCGGTCCTGATCCAGATCGGCGGCCACGAGGTGATGCTCAGCGACGCCATCCGGCTGGCCGCGAAACTGGCCGACGACGCCGTGCCGGTGCGCCTGGACGTCGCACCGGGCATGGGACACGTATGGCCCCTGGTCGTCGGCCACCACCCCGCCGCCGACAAGGCCATCACCGACGCCATCGCCTTCGCCGAGGAACACCTCCCGAAGGCATGAGGCCCCCGCCAGGCTGCCTGCCGCAGGCTGCTCGGCCCGACGCCGCCCGGTGCCAGGTTGTTCGGTTCGATGCTGTCCGGCGTCAGGTGGCTCGGCCCGATGCCGCGCGGTGCCAGGGTTGCTCGGCCGGTGCCGCCCGGGTCAGGTGGCTCGGCCCGATGCCGCCCGGTACGAGGCCGCTCGGCGCAAGGGTGGTTGGTACGAGGTCGTTCGGCCCCATGCCGTTCGGTGCGAGGCCACTGGGCGCAAAGCCGCCCGGCACGAGGCCGCACGGACACGAGGCCGTTCGGCGGCAGGTCGCCCGGCACGAGGCCACTGGGCGCAGGACGGCTGGGTACGAGCCCGCTCGGCGCAACGCCGCTCGGCGCCGGGCTGGTTGGTACGAGGTCGTTCGGCAGGAGGCTGTTCGATACAAGGCCGCTTGGCCCGATGCCGTTCGGTACGAGGCCACTGGGCGCAAGGACGCTGGGCCCAAGGCCGCTCGGCACGAGGCCGCCAGCATGAGGCCACCTGGCACGAAGCTACTGGGCGTAAGGCTGCCTGTCGCAAGACCGCCTGGCATGAGGCCCTTCGGTACGAAGCCGCACGGACACGAGGCGGTTCGGCGCGGGCCTGCCAGGCGCAAGCCCGGTACGAGGCCACTCGGAGCAAGGTTGCTTGGCGCAAGGCCCTCAGCATGAGGCCGCCCGGCGCAAGGCCCTCAGCATGAGGCCGCCCGGCGCAAGGCCCTCAGCATGAGGCTGCCGGACGCAAGGCCGCACGGGCAGGAGGCCACTCGGCCCAAGGCGGTTCGGCGTGAGGCCGTTCGGCACGAGGCCACTGGGCGCAAAGCCGCCTGGCGCGAGCCTGCCCGGCACAAGGCCGCTCGGCGCAAGGCTGGTCGGTACGAGGCCCGTTCGGCACGAGGTGGTCCGGAGCAAGGCCACTTGGTACGAAGCCGCCTGGCGAAAGGTCGCACGGACACGAGGCCGTTCGGCGCAAGGTCATTCGGCGCAAGCCTGCTGGCTGCAAGGTCCCACGGGTACGAGACCACTCGGCCCAAGGCCGCTCAGTATGAGGCCACTGGCCGCAACGCCGCCCGGCGTAAGGCAACTTGGCACAAGGTCGCTCAGCAGAGGCCGCTCGGCGCAAGCCTGCCCGGCCCGAGGCCGTCCGGCGCAAGCCTGCCCGGCCCGAGGCCGTCCGGCGCAAGCCTGCCCGGCCCGAGGCCGCCTGGCACGAGCCTGCCCGGCGCAAGGCCGCCTGGCGCGAGCCTGCCCGGCGCAGAGCCGCCCGGCACGAGCCTGCCCGGCGCAAGGCCGTTCGGCGCGAAGCCGCCCGGCCCGAGGCCGTTCCGCACGCAATCCCTGGGCGGAAGCCCACTTGGTGGGGGGCCGTTCGTCATCGCACGGGCCTCCCGCCGGCTCGCCCCCGCAAGTCGAAGTCCCCCGGTACATCATCAGAAAGGACCCGTCATGCCCGATATCCATGGCACACAGCAACCCCGTTTCGACGCCGTACGGGCGGCGTTGCGGCGGAACTTGGATTCCGGTGAGGAGGTCGGAGCCTCGCTGGTCGTCGATATCGACGGTGAACGCGCCGTCGATCTCTGGGGCGGCCACCGCGACGCCGCCCGCACCCTCGCGTGGGAGGAGGACACCGTCACCAACGTGTGGTCCGTCACCAAGACCGTCACCAGCCTCGCCGCGCTCATGCTCGTCGACGGCGGTGACCTCGACGTCCACGCGCCGGTGGCCCGCTACTGGCCCGAGTTCGCGGCCAACGGCAAGGGGCACGTGGAGGTCCGGCACCTGCTCTCGCACACCTCCGGAGTCGCCGGCCTCGACGGGCCGGCCACAGTCGCCGACCTCTACGACACGGAGCGGACCGCCGCCCGCCTGGCCCGGCAGGCACCGTGGTGGCGTCCGGGCACGGCATCCGGCTACCACATCTTCAGTTACGGGCACCTGATCGGCGAGCTGGTCCGCCGCACCACCGGCCGCACCCTCAAGGAATTCGTCGCCGAGGAGATCGCGGGCCCGCTCGCCGCGGACTTCCGCATCGGAGCGGACGGGTACGACCGGCACCGCATCGCCGACGTGATACCGCCGCCCACGCCCGACGCGGCAGCCTCGTCCGGCCTGGAGCTGCCGCCGGGCAGCCCCGCGGCCAAGGCCATGAACGGCCCGGCCGTGGACGCGTCCGTCGCCAACACCCCGCGGTGGCGGGCCGCCGACATCGGCGCGGCCAACGGCCACGGCAACGCCCGTTCCGTCGCCCGCATCCTCTCCGTCCTGGTCCGCGGCGGCCAGACGGACGGTCCCCGGCTGCTCGGCCCGAAGACCATCGACACCGTCTTCACCGTGCAGGCCGACGGCACCGACCTGGTGAACGGCCTTCCCTTGCGCTGGGGCATCGGCTACGCCCTCCCTCAGCCGCAGGCGCTCCCGTGGATTCCCGAGGGGCGGATCGCGTTCTGGGGCGGCTGGGGCGGCTCCATGATCATCATGGATCTGGACCGCCGCATGACGATCTCCTACATGATGAACCGGATGTCCCCGGGCATCCTCGGCTCCGCCCGCAGCGCCGCATACGTCCAGGCCGTGTACGACGCGGTGGGGTGACCAGCGTGGTGCGGCGCCAGGTGCAGCGGCACCGAGCGCAGCGGTGCCCGGCTCAGCGGGGGACGGCTCAGCGGGGAACGGGCGTCGCGTCCCCGTCCCGGCACGATCCATCGTGATCTGCGGACGGGCCGCACGCTCGGCCCCGCACCGCCCCCCGCCCAGCGGCGTCGGCCGCTCCGCCACGCGTCCCCGCGCCCCAGCGGCGTCGGCCGCTCCGCCACGCGACCCCGCGCCCCAGCGGCGTCGGCCGCTCCGCCACGCGACCCCGCGCCCCAGCGGCGGCCGCCACCACGGCCGGGCCGATCAGGTGAAAGTCCCACCCGTACCATCCCGATAGCATGTTCGGGCTCGCGGCGACGCCCGGAGCGCCCGCTCCTCGCCGGACGGTCCAGCCATTCAGCGTGAAAAGCGACCTATATAACCGACGCAGCCAACGCAACCAACGCAGCCAACACCAGCAAAGCGGCCACAATTGATATCTGAAACATCACGGGTGTCCTCGCGAAACAGCTACCGGGCCATGCTCGCCGCGCTGCGCCGGCCACGGACCATTTTGTGGGGCATAGCCGGTATATCGGTCCTCGGGTTCCTCATAGCGCTGGAGATCGCCGCGCGCCACTACGGGCTGCCGGGGCCGATCTCCAACCAGGCGCAAGAGGTGATATTCGGCCCCAAATCGGGGCCGCTGCTGTACGCCGGCATGGGGCTCATGATGGTGGTGCTCACCTGGCGGGAACGTTTCATCGCCGCCGGCGCCGCCGTCGCCATCGATATCGTCTTCTTCCTGGTGCGCTGGGCGGCCGACGCCAGGATGACCTTCGGCAACGGCGCGCTGTGGGTGCTCCTGGGGTGCGCGGTCATCGCCGTGACGCGGCGTACGGGCCGGGAGCGCGCCCTGCTGCTGAAGGGCGTCGGCCTCGGCCTGCTGCTGGTGGCCGGCCGCAAGACCGGTGACACCTGGCTGCTCATCACGTCGAAGGCACTCCCGACGACGCTCGACCGCTACGTGGCCACCGCCGATCACGCGCTGGGCAACCCCTCGTGGCTGATGGGCCGGGCCGTCGAGGCCACCGGACCGGTCGGCGCCCACATCCTCGACTTCGTCTACGCCCAGCTCGCGGTGGCCGCGGTCGTCGTCGCGCTCTACCAACTGCGCAATGTGGCGAAGGAGCGCCGCTTCCCGGGCCACTACCTGGTGCGCACCTTCCTCGTCATCGGCCTCGTCGGCCCGGCCATCTACATGATCTTCCCGGTGGTCGGCCCGGTCTTCGCCTTCGGTACGGGGGCCTTCGGCACCGGCGGCGAGCACTGGGCGCTGGCGAACGTCTGGCCGCACACGGTGCCGCCGCTGCACGCCCCGCAGCCGATGCCGTACGACGACTTGACTCCGCGCAACTGCATGCCCAGCCTCCACACGGCGTGGGCCGTCACGATCTTCATCCACTCCCGCAAGGGCCCCCGCTTCCTGCGCATTGCAGGAACGTTTTGGCTGATCGCCACGCTCACCGCCACGCTGGGCTTCGGCTACCACTACGGCGTGGACCTCATCGCCGGCGTGGTCTTCGCGCTCACGATCGAGACGGCGCTGCGCTGCCTCGACCGCGGCTGGGACCGGCCGGCGGTCGCGCTGGTCGCGTACGGCACGGTGGTCTTCGCGGCGCTCCTGACCTCGTACCGCTATCTGCCGATGGAGATGGCGACCCATCCATGGGTGTTCGGGCCGCTCCTCGTCCTGGCGATGGCGTCGGTGGTCTACGGCTACGTACGGGTCGGCAGGCTCTGGGAGCCGAAGGCCGTTCCCGAGCCGCGCCCGGCGCCGCAGCCAGAACTGGTGTGAGCGCGAGCCGGAGAGGGCGGACCGGATTCCCGACAATCGTCAATTACAGGTTGACGCCCGTGGGGCGTCAACTTAAAGTTGACGCATGAGCCCACTCGACATCAGCCTCGCCGACCTGATCACCCGACTCGACGACGAACTCCCCGACGCCGACGCGCTGTCCCGCGTCAGCGAGGCGCGCCTGCGCGCCCAGACCCTGTCCGACCTCGGTGACCAGCTCATCGACCACTACGTCAGCAAGGCCAAGCGCAACGGCGCGTCCTGGACCGAGATCGGCGACGCCATCGGGGTCTCCAAGCAGGCCGCCCAGCAGCGCCACGCGCCCGGCCCCTTCGAGCGGTACACCGACCTGAACCGGCACTGCATCGTGCTGGCGCAGGAGGCCGCCCGTACCCACAAGCACGACTCCATCGGCACCGAACACCTGCTGCTCGGCCTGCTCGGCGAACCGCGCGGGCTGGCGTACGAGCTGCTGATCGCGGAGGCCGGACCGGAGCGGCGCGTCCGCGACGCGATCGAGGAGGCGCTGCCCCCGGCGGGCGAGAAGGCGCCGCGCGGGCACATCCCGTTCCGGCCGGAGAGCAAGGACGCCATTGGACAGGCGGGCCGCGCCGCGGCCGACCTCGGCCACGACTGGATCGGCACGGAGCACAGCCTGCTGGGCCTGGCCCGCACCGAGGGGAGCCCGGCCGCGCGCATCCTGCGCGACCTCGGCCTCACGGCGGACGGGCTGCGCGCGGCGGTCGGGAACGAGGTCGCCCGCCGGAGCGCGGACCGCGACGCGCGCTAGCGAGAAGCCCGCGGGCCCGGCCGGCGCCCCGGCGGCACCCCTGATAAAGCGTCGTGCACGGTGGCCCGAAGGCGACCGTGCACGACGACATATTGATATATCCGCCTATTGGCTATTCGCTATTGGTGTATCCGCGGCGCCCGGCGGCCTCGGGCCCCGCCCGCCCCCGGCTACGAAGCCGCGCGGGCCGGCAAGGACGAGGCGAAGAGCCGCAGCAGCCGGGCGACCTCGACGGCCATCGCCTCGCGGCCCCGGCTCACATAGCGCCGGGGGTCGACGACGGGCCCGGCGTCGAGCACGTCGCGCACGGCCGCGGTGAAGACCGTGTTGAGGTGCGTCGAGATATTGATCTTGCGGATGCCGGCGGCGGCCGCGGCCGCCAGGGTCGGGTCGTCCGCCCCCGACGAGCCGTGCAGGACGAGCGGCACCGGCACCGCGGCCCGCAGCTCCCGTACGAGCGCCAGGTCGATGGCGGCGGTGCGCTCCGTCATGTGGTGCGAGGTGCCGACGGCCACCGCGAGGGCGTCCACGCCGGTGTCCGTCACGAACCGCGCGGCCTCGCGGGGGTCCGTACGGACGCCGGGCGCGTGCGCCCCGTCCTTGCCGCCGACCTCGCCCAGCTCCGCCTCCAGGAACACGCCGTGCTCCCGGCAGTGGTGCGCGATCCGGCGGGTGTAGGCGACGTTCTCCTCCCAGGGCAGGGCGGCGCCGTCGTACATCACCGATGTGAAGCCGAGCGCGACGGCCTCCTCGATCAGCTCGGGGCGGGTGGCGTGGTCCAGGTGCAGGGCCGCGGGCACGCTGGACGCCGCGAGGGCGGTACGGGCCGCCGCCGCGAGCGGGCCGAGGGAGCCGTGGTGCGCGACGGCGTTCTCGCTGATCTGCACGATCACCGGCAGCCGCTCCCGCTCGGCGCCGATGAGGATGGCCTCCATCTGCTCGATGAGGGCGACGTTGAAGGCCCCGACCGCCGCTGCGGTGTTGTGGAGCATGTCGTACGGGCTGACCAGAGGCATGGCGTGAGTTCCGGGGGTCGGCGGCCGACCGGACGGTGCCGGTCGGCCGGGTTCGGCGGATGAGAGGGGGGTCGGTCGCTCAACTGAGGACGACGGACCGCGTCAGGTGGGCGGGGCTGTCGGGGTTCCGCCCCGCGTCCTCGGCGAGCCGCACCGCCACGCGCTGGGCGAGCACCAGCTCCGCCAGCGGGTGGCGATCTCCTGGCTCGTGAGGGACATGAAGGGTGGTTTCCTCTTTTCTAGATTTTTCCCGGGTTTCCCGGATTTTCTAGGTTTTTCTCGGTGCGAGCGGCGTGGGGCCGGGTCAGCCGTCGGCCAGCGTGGCCCGCAGCGACGGCTGGAGGAGGTCGGCGTGGGCGCGGACCATGTCGTCGCAGAGCTGCCAGATCTGGTCCACGGTCAGCGTGGCGGCGGTCGCCGGGTCGGTCATGGCCGCCTGCCGGATGTGCTTCGGCTCGTTGTCGACGGCGGCGCGCACCACGAGGTTGTTCATGCTCAGGTACGTGCGGTTGAGGGCGGCTAGCTGCGGCGGCAGTTCGCCCGCGTGGGTCGGCTGGATGCCCGTCGCGTCGACCAGGCAGGGCACCTCGACGACGCCGTGGGACGGCAGGTTGTCGATCAGACCGCGGTTGGGGACGTTCCCGTAGATGGTGCGCGGGGTGCCGGTGACCATGCTGTGGATGATCTGCGGGGCGTACTCCATGGTGCCCTCGACGGTGAGCGGCTGCCCGGCGGCGAGCGCGTCACGGGTGTGCTCGTACTCGGCGACGTTCTCGTCGACGATGCCGACGTACGCGCCGATCGGCAGCCGCAGCCGCTCGACCTCGCTGTCGTGGTGCAGGTACCACGGCACGTACTCCGAGGAGTGCTCGCTGGTCTCGGTCGGGTAGAAGCCGAGGCGGCGGTACATGTCGACGCGCACCCGGCGCCGCAACTGCTCGTCCTTGGCGATGAGTTCGTCGAGGCGGGGGTAGAGGTCCTGGCCCTGGTGCTCGAAGCGCAGCACCCACGCCTGGTGGTTGACGCCCGCGGCCCGGTAGGTGATCTCCTCGAAGGGGACGTCCACGAGCTTGGCGAGGTCGTGCATGGTCCAGTACACCGAGTGGCACAGGCCGACCACCTTGGTCAGCCCGGTGGCCTCGGTGAGGTACTGGATGTTCATGGCCATCGGGTTGGTGTAGTTGAGCAGCCACGCGTCGGGGCACAGCTCGGTGATGTCCTCGCCGAGCTGCTTGAGGAACGGGAAGGTGCGCAGCGCGCGGAAGATGCCGCCGACGCCGAGCGTGTCGCCGATGGTCTGGCGCAGCCCGTAGCGGGCGGGGACGTCGAAGTCGGTGCGGGTCGACTCGCCCATGCCGATCTGCACGATGTTGATGACGAAGTCGGCGCCGGCCAGGGACTCGCGGCGGTCGGCGTGGGCGGTGATGGTCGCGTCGGCGTTCAGCTCGCGCGCGATGTAGCGGGCGGCGGCCTCGGCGGTGGCGAGCCGCTCGGCGCCGATGTCGTGCAGGGCTATGTGCGCGTTGCGCAGCTCCGGGAAGGCGAAGAGGTCGGCGAGGAGCCCCTGGGTGAAGACGACGCTGCCGGCGCCGATGAAAGCGATCTTGGGCTGGGTGGTCATGAGGTGTGTGCTCCGTCGGGAGAGAGATGGGTGAGGGCCTTGTCCCAGGCGGCCTGGGCGGCGGTGCCTCCTTGGGCCCTCGTGGACAGGGCTCCGCACCCCGCTGCGATGCGCAGCGCCTGGTGCGGAGGCTGACGCCGGATGGTGGCCGCGATGAAACCGGCGTCGAAGCTGTCCCCGGCGCCGACGGTGTCCGTCGGCGTCACGGGGATGTTCGGCGTCACGGGGATGCCCGGCGCGCTCATCAGTGAGCGGCCGTCGCGGCACAGGGCGCCGGAGTCGGTGAGCTGTTCGCGCCGGCCGAAGGCGAGTGGTTCGGTGAGCGGGCCGAGGGTGACATCGGGGCTGGCGTCCCCGATGACGAGCAGGTCGTACGCGGTGGGCATCGTGGTCCTTCGAACGGGCGGCGCGGGCGGGTCAGCCCTTGAGGCCGCTGGAGGCGACCGAGCGGATGAAGGCCTTCTGCGCGAAGAGGAACGCGATGAGCACCGGCAGGACGGTGAGGACGTTGCCCGCCATGACCGCGGACCAGTGGGTGTGGTGCCGCCCCTGGAAGGTGGTCAGGCCCAGTTGGAGCGTGTACTGCGTGTCGTGGTTGATGGCGATCAGCGGCCAGCTCAGGTCGTTCCACGTGGTCAGGAAGGTGAGCACCGCGACGGTGGAGAGCGCGGGCCGGGCGAGGGGCACGACGATGGAGAAGATCACCCGGAGCCGGGAGCAGCCGTCGATCCAGGCGGCCTCCTCCAGTTCCCGGGGCAGGGCCATGAAGAACTGCCGCAGCAGGAACACCGCGAACGGCGTGACGAGCGCGGGCACGATCAGCGCGCCGAGCGTGTCGATGAGCCCGAGCTTCTTCATGACGAGGAAGGTCGGAATCATCGTGAGCTGGAAGGGGATCGCCATCGTCGCCAGCATCAGGACGAGGATCAGTTTCGAGCCGGCGAACCGCATCCGGGCGAAGGCGTAGCCGCCGAGCACGCCGAACACCAGGTTGGTGGTGACGGCGACCGCGGAGACGATCACCGAGTTCAGCAGCCAGCGCGGGAACATGGAGTTGCCGAGGACGTAGCGGTATCCGCTGAGGTCGATCTTCGAGGGCCAGAGCGCCGGCGGGAAGCGGTTGATCTCGGCGTCGCTCATCACCGAGCTGAGCGCCAGCCAGATCAGCGGCGCCGCGAACAGCGCGGCCAACGGTATGAGCACCAGGTGCCAGCCGCTGAACGGGAGCCGGAAGCGGCGCCGTTCGGTCGGCAGGGCGCTCGGACGGGAGGAGATCCGTGTCTCGGTCGTGGTCGCGGTCATGAGGCGGCTGCTTTCGTACGACGGGGGGTGCGCTCGCGGCGGACCACGCGCATCACGACGCCCACGATGATCAGCGCGACGGCGAGGACGTAGGCGGCGGCGGCTCCGTACCCGGCGGTGAACTCCTTGAAGGCCTGCTCCCAGATGAAGTAGACGATCACGGTGGTCGAGCCGAGGGGCCCGCCCTTGGTGGTCACGTACACGAGGTCGAAGACCTGGAGGGACTGGATGGTCTGCCACAGCAGCAGGAACACGCTGACCGGCGCGAGCGCGGGCAGCGTCACGTGCCGCAGTATCTGCCGCTTGCCCGCGCCGTCGAGGCGCGCGGCCTCGACCAGGGACTGCTGGACGTCCTGCAGCGCCGCCAGGTAGATGACGGTGCACAGGCCCGTACCGCTCCACAGCGTGATGATCACCAGGACGAGCAGCGCCTGCGAGGGGTCGGTGAGGAAGCCCTGCGGGGAGATGCCCAGGTGGTTCAGGACGGAGTTGGCCGCGCCGAACTCCGGGTCGAGGATGAAGGAGAACAGCACGCCCTGCGCGGTGGCGGAGATGACGAACGGGACGAAGAACAGCGTCCGGTAGAGGCCGACGAAGCGGATGCGCTGGTTGAGCACGAGGGCCAGGGAGAGCCCGATGACGATGCTCAGGGGCACGTACAGCACCGTGTAGAAGAGCGTGTTCCGTACGGCCTGGTGGAAGTTCGGGTCCTGGCGCAGGGCCTGGTAGTTGTCGAGGCCCACCCAGCGGCTGGGCGTGACGAGGTCGTTGGCCTGGAAGGACAGCAGCAGCGACCAGATGACCGGCAGGACGCTGAGGCCGAGGATGACGAGTACGGCGGGGGAGACGTACGCCCAGGCCGTTGCCGCCTCCTTGCGGCGCCGACGGCGCAGGGCACGCGGTTCGGACCGGTTCTGCGGCAGGGTCAGCGGTGTGGGAAGTTGGGGCATATCGGGTCCTCAGCGCGGTATGAGCAGGGCGGCGTTGGACTCCTCGGCACAGGAGCGCACCGCTTCGGCGGGGCTCTTGCGGCCGAGCAGCACGGCGATGATGGCTTGCCCCAGGGACCGCGAGATGCGCGGGTAGGCCGGGTGCACGGGGCGTACGCGCGCCGAGGTGAGCGCCTCGGTGAACACGGAGAGGCCGGGGGTACGGGCGGAGTAGTCGTGCCACTCCTGGCGGTCCTCGCTGCGGCGGCTGAGCGGCAGGCTGCCCGCCTCGACGTCCCACCGGCTGTCCTGGGCGGGCTGGGTCAGCCAGGTGACGAAGGTCTTGGCGGCCTTCACGCGGGCCTCGCCGTTGTCGAACAGCGTCCAGGTGTCGGGCCCGGAGATGGTGACGGGACGGCGGCTGAAGCTGGGCAACGGGGCGACGTGGTAGTCGAGGTTCGCCTGCTTGACGTCCAGCAACTGCGAGGGGGCGGTCGGCACCATGCCCATCCGCCCGGAGAGGAAGACCTGGTACATCTGCTCGCCGCCGGGCTTGGGGTCGACATAGACGCTCTTGTCGTCCGCCATCTCCTTGACGACCTCCAGGACGCGGGCGCCCACCTCCTCGAAGCCGATGCTCTTCCCGTCCTCGGCGATGACATCGCCGCCCAGGTCCCACACCATCGGCCACAGCCGCCACACCGTGTCCTCGTCGCCGGTCCCGGGCCAGCCGGTGCCGAACCGCCCCTTGGCCCGGCTCGTGAGCCGGCGCGCGGTCTCGGTGTACTCCTTCCACGTCCAGCCCGGCTTGGGCAGGTCGACCCCGGCGTCGGCGAACACCTTCTTGTTGCAGATCACGGCCAAGGAGTCGAGGAGGGCGGGGACCGCGCGGACCTTGCCGCGAATGGTGACGGCCTCCCGCGCGGGCGCGTGGTAGTTGCGCCACGGCGTCGACCACTGCCCCACCATCTCGGTCAGGTCGACCACCTGCGGGCTGCGGGCCACGCTCGCGAGGTCGGAGCCGAAGATATAGGCGATGTCGGGGTAGGCGCCGGAGGCGAGCGCGGCGGTGACCTTCTGCAGCATGGCGTCGGCCAGCACGCCGCCGCCCAGGTCCACGCGGATGTCCGGGTGGGTGCGCTCGAACTCGGCGGCCAGACCTTTGATGGCCTTGGACCCGACGTCGGTCTGGCCGTGCCACATCTGGATCGTGACGCGGCCGTCGGCGCCGACCCCACTGGCGGTATCCGCCGCGCAGCCGGACAGGGCGCCGCCGCCGGCCGCGAGGAGCGCGCCGGCGCCGCCGGCGCGCAGCACATTGCGCCGTGACAGGAGACCGGGCGCTCGGGGGACTGCTGTCATCACTACCTCCAGGGGTTTGGCGCCCTGCGTCAGGCCGCCACCGTCGCGGGGCGCGGTGGCGGCGGGGAACTTATATGGGGAAAAGGAGACACGGGGAAGGGGGAGCGTCGAAAAGGCCGGGACGCGCGGGCACCGGGTCCCGGTCGCGCGGAGCGGGACCCGGTGCTCGGTTCAGCAGGTCTTGCGGACGTACTCTTCGTGGCCCTTGGGTTTGACGTTTTCGTCGCGGCGGACGATGCTCAGCTTGTCACCCCAGGCGGAGCAGGCCTTTTTCAGGCCGCTGTCCGTGTACTCGACGACATAGACGCGGGAGCCGTACGCCTTGGTGTACTTCTCGCACTCGTTGTACCGGCCGCACTCCTCGGCGACGGCGAAGTCAAGCCCGGTCTTCGCGTGGTCCTTGGCCAGATCCGGCGCGTTCTTCTGCGCGATGGCCAGGCCCTTGCTGTGGGCGTGCTGGGACAGGCGCGTGATGAGGTCCTCGGCCTGACTCGGGTCGAGGAGATCCTGGTAGCGGTCGTACGTGTCGTAGTTGTCGGGCTCGACTGCCTGGAAGCCCTTGGCGGCGCAGGTGTCGATCCAGCCGTTGACCTTTTCGGCGATCCGCTTGCGCTTGTCCTCGGTTCTGATGTCGAGGATGGCCTCGCCCCACTTGCCGTCGTAGACGACCTGGCCCTTCGAGTTCTTCAGCAGCAGATCGGAGTCCCAGTCCCCCTCCTTCTTCGGCTGGGTCTGGAAGGCATTGACGTAACAGATGTTGTAGAGACCGGGCGCCGGGTCCGCCGTGTAGTCCCGACTGACGATCTTCACGCCGGCGGGCGGGGTGTAGGCGCCGCCGATCTGGTAGTCCCAACCGATATGCGGGTTGGGAAGTTGGATACCGGGGGCGGCCGACGCCGTGGAGGCGGCGGTCAGGCAGGCCGCCGCGGTGGCCGTAAGGGCCGCGGCAACCGTCATACCCCTACGCACAACACGATTGAGGCTCATCGTTGAGCTCCCACTGTTGAGGGCACGACCCCGCCTCGGAACCCCGGAAGGGCCCTGGCGACTGTGTCCGGACTCATGGCGCGGGGCCAACTACCGGCTAGGCGTACCTCTGCGCCGAGTGCTCCACACCGGCGTTGCCACGGAGTAAAACCGAGCACATTCAGCCATGTCAATAGATTGGTTTTGACTGAACTGCCAATGGTTCGCGCATTCATGTGCGCATTCTGCGCACGAGCGTGAGCGGAAGCAGTTGTCAAGGCTATGCTCACCGCGTGCTGAGAAACGACCGCCACGCGCGGATACTCGACCATGTGGCAGCGCAGGGCAGTGCCGACGTGACGCAGCTTTCCCGGCTGCTCGGCGTCTCGCCCGCTACCGTGCGGCGCGATCTGCGGCACCTGAGCGAGCAGCGGCTGCTCGACCGTACGCACGGCGGCGCGCTCCCCAGCGGACTCTCCATCGAACTGCCGCTCCAGCACCGTGCCGCCCAGCGCTCCCCGCAGAAACAGGCGATCGCCCGCGCGGCCGCCGCGCTCGTCCCCGAGGGGGCGGTGGTCGGACTCAGCGGCGGCACCACCACCACGGAAGTGGCCCGCATCCTCGCCGACCGCGGCCCGGTCACCATCGTCACCAACGCCGTCAACATCGCGGCGAACCTGGTGCTCCGCCCCACCGTCACCCTGATCGTGATCGGCGGCACCGCCCGCAGCCAGAGCTACGAGCTGGTCGGCCCCATCGCCGAGAAGACCCTCGCCGACCACCACACCGACATCGCCTTCCTCGGCGTCGACGGCATCAGCGCCGCCCACGGCTGCACCACGCACGACCAGTTGGAGGCCGCCACCGACCGCGCCTTCGCCGGGCACGGCAGCCGTACGGTCGTCGTCGCCGACCACTCCAAGATCGGCCGGACCACCTTCGCCAAGATCTGCCCGACGGCCGACGTGCACACCCTGATCACCGACTCCGAGGCCCCCCAGGCGGAGCTTGCGGCCATGGAGGACCTCGGGGTGCGGGTCACGGTGGTCAGCTGAGACGGTCCGGCCGTCAGCCGTCAGCCGTCAGCCGTCAGCCGTCAGCCGGAGGTCATTCCTCGGCCCCCGCGGACTGCCGCGGAGCGCGCCGGCCCCGGCCCCGTTCCGGCTCGGTAGCGACCGACGGGCTCGGCCGCCCGGAGCCCTCGTGGACCGCGAGGAACACCACGGCGAACAGCAGCAGTGCCGTGCCGGTGAGGACGATCGCGTTCAGCCGCTCGCCGAAGGCGAGGACGCCGATGGCCGCCGCGGCGAGCGGATCGACCAGGGCGATCACGGAGGCCGTGGTCGCCCGTACCACGCGGAGGCCGGTGAACAGCAGGATGTACGCCAGCGCCGTCGGCACCGCCCCCAGGTAGAGGATCAGCCCCAAGGTCACCGCCGGCCGGTCCATGCCGGGCACCAGCCCCTCCCACCAGGCCAGCGGCAGCAGGCAGAGCATGCCCACGGTGAAGCCGGGCACCGTCGACTCGAACACGCCGCCGGGGCCGCGCCCGGAGAAGCGCCCCAGCAGGGTCACCCCGGCGTAGCCGACGGCGGAGAACATCGCGTAGCCGATGCCCAGCAGGGGATCGGGCCCGGTCGTCCCGTCGGCCCCGCCCATCAGCAGCGCCAGGCCGGCGACGCCGCACACCACCGCGGCGATCCCGGCGGCCCCGGCGCGCTCGCCCAGCGTCAGCCGGGCGCCGACGGCCACCAGCACCGGGCCCGCGCCCAGCGTCGCCACCGTGCCCACGGCCAGCCCGGCCTGCTGCACGGCGGCGAAGTAGGCGGTCTGGGCCATCGCCATGCCGATGCCCGTGATCAGGGCCCGCCGCGGGTTCCCCGCGTACACCGCGCGCAGCGGGGGCACCGCCTCGGGCCGCCGGGCCCGCCGGACGGTATGGGCCGCCAGGAGCAGTACGACTCCGGCGAGGAACCGCCAGAAGGTGACGGCGACGGGCCCGATCCCGCCGGCGTCGTACATCGCGGTCGCCACGGCGCCGCCGGTTCCCCAGGCGGTGGCCGCGATCGCCACATAGAGAGCGCCCCGCCACACGGGCAGGGCTGAAGAGGACTGCAAAGGACGTCTCCTCGGTCGATTGCCTGCACGAATGCTTCGTGGGCAACCCGCGCCGCCACCCCGGCGCACCGGGGTGGCGGCGTGACTGCCCGCCTCAGGCGGCGGGCGGCGGAGACGTCAACTTCACGTGCATGCGGGCACCTTACCGGGTGACGGGGCCGTCAGCCGACCTCGGCCGGGCGCGGTCCCGCCACAGCGGACAGGGACGGGTCGCGCGGTGTGGTGCGGTTGAGGAAGACGGTGAGCAGGGCGCCGATGATGTAGCACGCACCGAAGACCCACATGGTGCCCTCCACACCGATCGGCGTCAGGCAGAGGCCGACGAGCGCCGGGCCGGCCGCCGTGCCCAGGCCCGCGCCGAGGTTCAGCCCGGCCATGGCCGCGCCCGTACGCCGCGGGGCGATCTGCGGCATCAGGGCGGACATCGGGGAGAACCCGGCCAGGCAGGCGCAGAACAGGCTGCCGACGAGCAGGGACAGCCAGAAGCTGTGGGTCGCGGTGGGGATGTAGTAGAAGGCGACCGTGGTGACGGCGCACCCGACGCAGCCCATCCAGCGCAGTACGGGCGTGACGCCGTACTTGTCGCTCCAGTAGCCGGCGAGCAGGTTGAACCCCAGGTTCACCAGGTACATGACGGAGTAGATGGTGAGCCAGTCGCCGAGCGCGAACCCGAGGGACTTCGTGAAGTAGACGGGCAGGAAGACCGGGAAGCCGAACTGCGAGACGCCGTTGATGACCCGGACCGCCCCCGCCACGGCCACCCTGGGCTCCTGCCAGAGCACGGAGACGCCCTTGACCAGGCCGCGCAGCGGATTCTCCTCCGGGCGGGCGATCGGGCGGTCCCCGCCGGGGGCGCGCACCCGCATGCCGATGGCCGCGCCGATCGCGATCACCACCAGGGCCGCCCACAGCGTCGGCAGCGGTCCGATGAGGGCGATGGACTCCTTGGCGATCAGCGGGCTCAGCGTGGAGAAGCCCGCTATGTACGCGAACCAGAACCAGCCCACGGCCACGCCCAGCTTCTCCGGGCTCGCCGTCCGTACGACCCACATCAGGAACCCGTACGCGAAGAGCGGGTAGCCGAATCCGCGCAGCCCGTAGCAGATGAGCAGCGCCACCACCGAGTGCTGGGTCACCCCGAACGTGACGAAGAGGACGTGGAAGACCACCCACACCGCGACGCCGACCGCCATCAGCCGGCGCGGGCCGAAGACGTCGGAGAGGGCGGCGGCCATCCACGCGGAGACCCCGGCGGTCACGCCGTAGAGCGTGAACATCAGGGCGACCTGGTGGGAGGGGAAGCCCTGGTCGTTGAGGAACGCCGACAGATAGCCCTGTTCGACGCCGTCTCCGATCATGAAGAACGCCAGAGCCAGATACCCCGCTGCCAGACTTCGCGGAATGCCGATCCTGTCGAGGATATTGCTGTGTTCGCTTGCGTCCGGCATCGCTCCACCTTCCGTGTTTCTACGAGCGATCAGTAGCGGTGGCTGTCATCAGTCGGGTCGGGCAGTCGGTCAGTGGGCCGGTCGGGCCGGGGCGAATCGGACGAGGCGGCGGCTACTCGACATAGGCGGCGTCGTGGAAGCGGATCTCCGCGGCGAGCACCTTCCCGAAGACCGTGACCAGGTCCGCCGCGGTCTCGGGCAGGATCTCCAGCGCGTCGATCTCGGCTTCCAGGAACCGCACCTGCGTGGTGAAGGGCTCCTCGGTGTGCAGCCGCACCCAGTCCGCGATCTCGGCCCGCGCGGAGGGCGAGCGGACGGCCTCGCCGCACCAGGTCTCGTACAGCGACTCCGCCGCGTACATGCACGTCACGATGGCCGGGTAGCCGTACGCGTCGGCCGCGTCCAGGACCTCCTCGGTCAGCACGGACGCCTGCTCCTGGGCGCGCGGGCCGACCTCCGGCACACCGGTGGTCTCCAGCGCCCGGCTGAAGTAGTCGTACTGGTCCGTGACCAGGGCGTGGAGCGTACGGGCGTGTCCGGTCAGCGCCGCCGCGCCGGGCGCCTCGCGGACGGCCGCGCCCGCCAGCCGGGCCGCGGTGTCCACGAACTCCCGCTCGAAGAGCAGGTAGCGGGCGAAGACGGTGTCGCCGATGGTGTCGTCGGCGACCTCGCGGACGAACCGCATGGTGCGCGCCTGGTCCCATACGTCCGCGTTGCGCTCCTTGAGGGCCGCGCTGAGGGGGCCGGGCGGCGCCGACCGGGCATGTGTGTGCCGCGCTTGCATAAGGGGGTACCTCCGCTGTCGCTGCCGGACGTCGCCGGTGGGTGGGGAGTGGGGAGAGGGGCCTGGCGGCCGGGCCGGGAGGCGGCCCGGCCGCGTCGGCGCGGTTCCGCGGCCGGTGCTGACACGGCCGGAGGGGAATCGTCGGCGCCGAGGAGAGCCCGTCGTTCTGTTGGGGCCGGCAGTCGCGGGGCGGCCGTCGGCGGTGGCTGGTGGGCCGGTCCCGTGGCGGGGTTCGTCCCGGTGTCGGGGGCCGTGCGCCGGGGGCCCGGGGGTGGTTCCCGCACCGGGGGCCCGGCGGGCGGTGCGGCCCACCAGCGGTTTTCAACGGTCGAGCACGTCGCTGGTCAGGGCAGTTGGTAGCCCGCGCGCTCGGCGTGCCGGGTGAACGCCCGGACCTTCGCCTGGTCGACCCGGCCCCACCAGCGGCCGTTCTCCTTGAGCGAGGAGGCCACGATGGCGCCGTGGCACAGGGAGAGCAGCCGTTCGGCGTTGTTCTCGGTCATGCCCGAGCCGATGATCACCGGCAGCCGCGTGGCGTCCATGATGCCCCGGACCTCGCTCTCCGCGGCCTCGTCGCCGGTGCGGCCACCGGTCGCGATGAGCACGTCCGCGTCGAAGAACTCGTTGTCCTCCGTCTGCTCGGCCAGGCTCCGGTCGGCGATGATGGAGTGCGAACCGTGCTTGACGTGCACGTCCGCGAAGACCTTGAGCTGCTCGGCGCGGAGCGTCGCCCGGTACCGGGTGGCGGAGGGGGCCAGCCCCTCGATGAAGCCCTCGTTGGCCACGTACGCGTTCGCCCACTGGTTGACGCGGACGAAGGACGACTGGGCGGCCTGGGCGGTGGCTATCGAGCAGTGCGCGCCGTTCGCCAGGACGTTCACGCCGACCGGCAGGCCCGCCTTCTCGCGGACGTGGTCGCTGATCACGGCCAGGTTCGCCGCGGTCTCGAAGCCCTGGTCCTCGGGCTTGGGGAAGGGCAGGTCCCAGGCGTTCTCCACGATCAGGCCGTGGACCCCGCCCCGCTGGTACGCCGTGGCCTCCTCCACGGCGAACTTCACGATGTCCGCGATGGACTCGCCGCGGTAGTGCGGGCTGCCGGGGAGCGGCGGGCAGTGCACGACGCCGATGACGACGCGCTCGGTGCCGAAGATCGAGGTCAGCGCCGACTCCTTGGGCGGGAAGACGCCGACGGTTCGCTCGCCTGCGGTGTGGTCGACGGGGTTGTTCATGATGTCCTTTCAATTGCCTCAGGCGCTGCCGGGCCGGCCGGGTCGGCCGTCCCCACCTGATTGGAGAACTCGAAGCAGTCGGTGTATCCGGCGGTCACCAGCCGGGACCAGTGGTCGAAGGCCAGCTCGGCGGTGGGAAAGAACCAGATCTCCACCTCGGAGTAGTCGCTCTGCCCCCGGACGTGGAAGACACCGGCCCGTTTCCCGCCCAGCCGCTCGGAGGCGTCGCGCTCCGCGCGGAACGCCTCCTCGTGCCGGGCCCGGGCGGCGGGTTCGAGCTCGAACCACGCGGTACGGGGGAGGGAGTAGTGCAGCCAGACCGTGCCGGGGTCTTCACTCACGTCGCTCACATCACTCATGTCATTTCCTTCGCAAGGCGTCATCGAGCCGCGTGCGACGGCCGAGATAGTGGCGGGACGTCGTGAACTTGAAGTCCGCGACCCGCGTGTGCTCCCGCATCGCCGCCTGCACCATGGCCACGCCCGGCACCCGCCACACCCCGACGTGGTCCCACTCGCTCGCGCCGTCGAGCCGGTGCCGGCCGGCGATGGCGGCCCCGGCCCGTACGTCCGCGGCGAACGCGACATCGCACTCCAGGTCGTAGGCGCGGCGCTGCTCCGCGGAGGCGGCGTGCCAGGCGGCGTTCCACTTCCAGAGCGCGAAGAACGCCCAGTCGTCCTCGGGCCGGGACGCGGCGCCGACCACTGGCAGGAACTCGCGCGGCCCGATGAGCCATTGGGTGCGCAGCGCACGCGCCCAGCCCGCCGCTTCGAGGGCGGTCACGCCGCGCAGGGCGGCGGATGGGGTGGGGGCCTCGAACAGGCCGACGAAGTCGACGTCATGGGAGAACCCGGTGGCGTACACCGTGGGGGAGTCGGGGTGTTCGTCCGCCTCGGCTCCGTCGCCCGCGAGGACGCGGTCCACGGAGAGCCGCCAGCCCTCCGCCTTGAGCGCGTCGAGCCGCGCCATGACCGGCCGCACCGCGCGGTCGGGGTTCTCGGGAGACGGGGCCCGCCGACGGGCCAGGAACAGGACGGCGCACCGCTGTCCCGGCGCCGCCTCGAAGACGTCCGTCTCCTCACTCAGCAGCGTCATGCGTACCTCCCTGTCAGCTCTGCCAGCTCGCCCCGCGTGGCGTACGACTGGTGGCCGCCGAAACCGGAGCAACTGTGGGAGGCCGCCGCCACCGCGTAGCGGAGCGCGTCGAGCGGGTCGCCGGAGTCGAGCATCATGCCGACGAACGACCCGGCCAGGCAGTCGCCCGCGCCCGTCGTGTCGACCACGGGGGCCGCGCCGGCGGCGACGGGCACGGTGACCTCGGCGGCGCCCGGCACGCACCAGCGGGCGCCGTGCGAGCCGTCGGTGAACACCACCGAGCGGGCGCCGAGGCCGAACAGCGTGGTGATCGCGTCGGGCCCGATGGCGCGGGCGGCGTGCGTGTTGCAGAACACCGCGGCCGCGCCGTCGATATGGTCCGCGAGCGCCCCGATGCCGTCGGGGAACGTCGCCGGTTCCAGGTCGATCGACCACGGCACGCCGCGCTCGGCGCAGCGGGCGATGACGGCCCACGCGGCGACGGGGTCGTAGACCGCGGTGTGCAGCCAGCCCGCGTCGTCGAGGGTGAGCCGCCGGCAGACGGCCTCGGAGGGGTACATGCGGACGCCGGGCACGAGGATGAGGTGCTTCTCGCCGTCCTCGGCGATGGTGATGACGGCCCGGCTGGAGGGGCCCTCGGACACCTCGGGCCGGAAGTCCACGCCGAGGCCGCGGGCCTGCTCCGCGCACTGCCGGCCGGCCGCGTCCGTGCCGACGGAGCTGACCAGGGCCGTCGGCGTACCGGTGAGGGAGCAGGCGACGGCCGCGTTGGTCACCACGCCGCCGACCGCGTCGGTGAGGTAGTCGCTGACCACCTTCTCGTCGGCGGCGGGCAGGGAGCCCACGCGGAGGGTGGTGTCGAACACGGTGTCCCCGACGAAGACCGCGGTCTTCCCCGTGGGCCCTGCCGTGTCCGTGGTGGGGGCTGTGTTCATGGGCGAGTGAGCTCGATTCGGAAGCGGTATCTGTCGGCCCGGTACGTGATGACCACGTACTCCAGGGGGACGGCGGTCGCCGAGAGCGAGCGGCGGCGCGCGATCAGGATCGGAGCGCCCTTGGCGACGGCCAGCCGCTGCGCCAGTTGCGCGTCGGCGACGCCGCCCTCGATGTACTCCTCGCCCGAGCTGATGCGCGTACCGGTGGTGCGCTCGATCCACTGGTAGAGCGAGGAGTCGCGCAGCGCCGCCTCGGGCGGCGGCGTCGCGGGGTCCACGACCAGGGGCGAGAGCCACGAGACGCTGGAGGCGATGGGCTCGTCGTCGGCGAGCAGCACCCGGTCCACGCAGACCGCGTCGTCACCCTCGGTCAGCCCCAGCTCCTTGGCGACCTGCGCGGGAGCGGGCAGCACGGAGACGGCGACCAGGCGGTAGCCCGGCGCCAGGCCGCGGGCCCGCATGTCGTCCGAGAACGAGGCCAGCAGGTTCAGCGGCTGTTCGACCTTGGGCGGGAGCACGATGGTGCCCTTGCCGGACCGCCGGCTCACCAGTTGGTCGCCCTCCAGCTCGTTCAGAGCGCTGCGGGCGGTGGTGCGGCTGATGCCGAAGCGCCGCGTGAGCAGCGTTTCGGACGGCAGCGCGTCACCGGCGGTGAACTCTCCATCGGCGATGGCCGATCGGAGCAGCTCGGCGATCTGATGCCACTTCGGTACGGGGCCATCCACCAGGTCTTCGTCATCCCAAGCCATGCCGAAAGTATCCGAACGTCATGACGTTTGGTCAACGGGTCGGCTGCATCAACTTTGCGTGCGCGAATGATCGCCCAGCGTTGCCCCCCGTACCCGGCCGGCCCCCGTTGACGTTCTTCCGGAAGCGCGCCTACGGTGCATCACCACGACCCGGGTCCGCCGCTCAGCGACGGCGCGACCGGCGGGCGACCGGCGCCGCGGCGGCCCGGCCCCGCCGACGGCCGGCCGGCGGTTCCACAGCGAATGGGGTGCCCTTCTTCATGATCGTTTTTTGCGGGTACGGCAACAGCGACCTCACGGTGAACGTGCCCGTTCTCCCCGGCGCCGGGGACCGTGTGCAGGCCCTCGGCATCGAGCGCCACGACGGAGGCATGGGCGCCAACGTGGCGGCGGCAGCGGCCCGCATGGGCGCCGACGCCCGCTTCGCCGGAGTGGTCGGGCCCGACGCGCTGAGCACCGCCTTCCTCGACGCCCTCGGCGCCGACGGCGTGGACGTGGCCTGGACCTCCCGCCGGGGCCGCCTCACCACCGCGCTCATCCTCGTCACCCCGGACGGCGAGCGCTCGATCATCAGCGAGGACGACGACGTCACCGCGGACCATGTGGCGGCCGTGGTGCGCCGGTGCGCCGAGGCCGGCGGCGGCTGGCTCTACCTCGACGGCTACCGCTTCCCCTGGGCGGCGGACCTCCTGGACGGCGCCACGGGCGTACGTACCGTCGTCGACCTCGACGGCTGCGAGGACCCCGACGCGGCGCGCGCCGCCCTGACGGTGGCCGAACACACGGTCATCGGCCGCATCCAGGCCGAACGGCTCCTCGGCCGGGACCTCGCCGCCGTCGCGGCGAAGCACCGCACCCACCTCCTGGTCACCGACGGCGCCCGCGGCTGGACGCTGCACACGCCGACCGGCGCCACCCAGTCCGGAGCCGCCATCGACGTACGGGTCCGCGACGCCACCGGGGCGGGCGACTGCTTCGTCGGCTGCTACCTCGCCGAACTCGACCGCGGCGCGGAACCGGCCGCCGCAGCGGCCTTCGCCGCCGTCGCCGCGGGCCTCTCCTGCACGGGCCCCGGCGCCAGAGAAAGCCAGCCACACCGGGCCGAGGTCACGGCCTACCTCACCCGCACAGCCCCGGCGAGCGTCTGACGCACGACGCACGACGCACCCCGCCCCCGCCGCACCCGCGGGTGCGGCGCGCGGCTCAGCCCGGCTTCACCCAGGTCAACGAGTACCGGCGGAGCACATGGCGGCGGTAACGCACCCCCGGCGGCACCTCCCGCGCCGCCGCGCGCACCTGCCCGTAACCCATCCGCGGGTCGGCGACCGGCATGCCCTCCGGGCCCCGCGCGCGGCGCAGCACTTTGGTGACCCGTACGACCGGGGCGGCGGCGACGAGCACCGCCCAGTCCGCCGCGCTCACCTCACGGGCCAGGCCGACGACGACCAGCGTGCCGCCGGGGCGCAGCAGTTCGCGCATCCGCAGGAGGGCCGGCTCGAAGTCCATGTGGTGGATCGCGGTCACCGAGCAGACGAAGTCGAAGCCCTGGTCGGGGAGGCCGGCGGTGAGGAAGTCGTCCTCGATGAAGGTGAGTCGGGGGTCGCCGGTCGCCGACTCGCGGGCGCGGGCGATCATTTCCGGCGAGTTGTCGACGCCGGTGACCCGCTTGGCGCGCCCGGCGAGCTTGCGCGCCAGCAGCCCGTCTCCGCAGCCCACGTCCAGCGCGTCGCCGCAGTCCGCGGGGACGGCGCGGAGGATGCCCGGGTGCCGGGCGACGTTGGTGTTCCAGTACGGTTCCGAGTCGGGCTGGCGCATCGGATCATCGTACGGGTCCGGGCCGGGACCGTACGCCGGCTATCGGCTCAGGGGCCGTGGGGCCGGGGCCCTTCGCCCGTTGAGGGGCCGGGGCGGCGCGCCCCGGCCCCATGGGGGCGGTTAGTGGAACATCCGGTCGCCGCTGTTGGCCATGCGGTGGGTGCCGCTGTGGCGGTTCACCCAGTCGCGGATGAGGTTGATGGCGTTGGCGCACTGCCAACTGTTGTCGTAGTCGCGCACCCCGGTGAAGGCGCCGTAGCCCGCGATGATGCCGTCGACCCGCGCGTCGCCCAGCAGCTTGTCGATGTACCACGGGTCGTTGTAGGTGGCGGTCCAGGACAGGGTGGCCGCGAGCTGCCCGGCGGACCGCTCCGCGGCGCCCTTCTTCAGCTCGGCGCACGTGTTCCAGGTGGCTTCCGTGCAGTTGCCGAACCCGTTGGTGATGTCGGTGTCGCCGTAGTCCATCACCCGGCGGCCCTTCGGGAATCCGGCGCCGGACCGGTTGAAGGCGCCCGTGACCTTGTCGCGGGAGCCGGTCGTCGTGATGCCCTCCAGCGGGCCGAGCCTGCCCTCCAGGCTCTTCCAGCCCCGGCCGCCGACGTCCGGGGTGTTGCCGCCGTGGTACTCGTAGAAGCCGTAGAGCACCTGGATGCCGGCGGCCGTCAGCCGCTGCGCCTTGTCGCGGAGCCCGGCGACGCTGCAGCCGCGGTTGGGCTGTTCGCCGCAGTAGTTCGGGTCCTTGATGTCGAGCCAGACCAGCGACAGCCGGCGCCCCGCCTTGGCGTTGGAGAGGATGCGGTCGACCATGCTGTCGAAGCTGGGCCCGTACCGGTTGTCGCCGGCGGAGGAGCAGTCGTGCCACGCGCGCCATTCGTTCGGGTTCCACCAGGCGCAGGTGTCGATCTCGATGGCGTTGGCGCCGTGGGCGAGGGCGGCGTCCACGCCGGCCAGGGTGTCGACCCGGTGCGCGATGGCGTAGATCGCCTGCCGCTGATCGGCCGCCGACGCCGGGCTCGTACCGAGCGCCGTCGCGCCGATCATTCCGCATAGTGCCGCCAACAGCGCCAGCACTCTGCGGGGGCGGGCGCGGTGTCGAAGGTGAGTGTTCAAGAAGGCACTCCTTCAAGCTGCTGAGACGTGACGGCGACGCGCCGTCCGTCGATCGCGAAAATATAGCGCCCGAAGCGGCATCCGTGATCGATTCTCGCTCCGCTTTTTCTGTCAAATGGCCACTTCGCGACATGAGTTGGCAGGGACCGCGCACGGACGGTCGCGCGCGGCCCCGTCGCCTCAGGAGTCCGGCAGCTCCGCCCGCACCGTACGGGCCGCGGCGACCAGGTTCTCCAGCGAGGCGCGCGTCTCGGGCCAGCCGCGGGTCTTCAGACCGCAGTCGGGGTTGACCCACAGGCGTTCGGCGGGGATGGCCGCCAGCCCCTTGCGCAGCAGGGCCGCCGCCTCCTCGGCGGAGGGCACGCGCGGCGAGTGGATGTCGTAGACGCCGGGCCCGGCCTCGCGCGGGTAGCCGTGCGCGGCCAGTTCACGGGCGACCTGCATGTGGGAGCGGGCCGCCTCCAGGCTGATGACGTCCGCGTCCAGGTCGTCGATGGCCCGCACGATGTCGCCGAACTCGGCGTAGCACATGTGCGTATGGATCTGGGTCGCCGGGCGCGCGCCGCCGGTGGTGAGGCGGAACGCCTCGGTGGCCCAGGCCAGATACGCGGGGCGGCCGGCGGCGCGCAGCGGCAGCGTCTCGCGCAGGGCCGGCTCGTCGACCTGGATGACGGAGGTGCCCGCCGCCTCCAGGTCGTCGACCTCGTCGCGCAGGGCGAGCGCCACCTGCCGGGCGGTGTCGGCGAGCGGCTGGTCGTCGCGGACGAAGGACCAGGCGAGCATGGTGACCGGGCCGGTGAGCATGCCCTTGACGGGGCGGTCGGTGAGCGAGTTCGCGTACGAGGTCCAGCGCACCGTCATCGGGTCCGGGCGCGAGATGTCGCCCGCGAGGACCGGCGGGCGCACATAGCGGGTGCCGTAGGACTGCACCCAGCCGTGCTGGGTGGCGAGGTAGCCGGTGAGCCGCTCGGCGAAGTACTGCACCATGTCGTTGCGTTCGGGTTCGCCGTGCACCAGGACATCGAGCCCCGTCCGCTCCTGGAAGGCGACCACCTCGCGGATCTCGTCCCTGACGCGCTCCTCGTAGCCCGCCGGGTCGAGGCGGCCGGCGCGCAGGTCGGCGCGTGCCGCGCGCAACTCGCCGGTCTGCGGGAACGAGCCGATCGTGGTGGTCGGCAGCAGCGGCAGGCCGAGCCGTTCGCGCTGGGCGGCGGCGCGTCGCTCGTACGGGGCCGAGCGGCGGGCGTCCGCGTCGGTGACGGCGGCGGCGCGGGCCCGTACGGCCGGGTCCCGCGTGATGGGGGAGTTCGCGCGCGACGCGAGGCCCGCCCGGTTGGCGGCGATCTCGGTGGCGATCGTGTCCCTGCCGCGCGCGAGGCCGCGGGCGAGCGTCACGACCTCCGCCGTCTTCTGCCGGGCGAAGGACAGCCAGCGCAGGATCTGCGGGTCGATGTCGCGCTCGGCCGCCGCGTCGAGCGGTACGTGCAGCAGCGAGCAGGAGGCGGCCACGTCGACGCGGCCGGCGAGGCCGAGCAGGGTGGCGAGGGTGGCCAGGGACTTCTCGAAGTCGTCGAGCCAGACGTTGCGGCCGTTGACGACGCCCGCGATCAGCCGCTTGCCCGGCAGCCCGCCGACGGCGGCGAGGTCGTCCAGGTTGCCGGCGGCGGCCTCGGTGAAGTCGAGGGCGAGGCCGTCCACGGGGGCCTTGGCGAGGACGGGCAGCGCCTCGCCGAGCCGGTCGAAGTAGGAGGCGACGAGGAGCTTCGGCCGTTCGGCGAGGGCGCCGAGGTCGCGGTAGGCGCGGGCGGCGGCGCCCAGTTCGGCCGCGGTGCGGTCCTGGACCAGGGTGGGCTCGTCGAGCTGCACCCACTCGGCGCCCGCCGCGCGGAGGTCGGCGAGGACTTCGGCGTACACGGGCAGCAGCCGGTCGAGGAGGGTGAGCGGCGCGAAGCCGGCGGCGACGCCGGGCGCGGGCTTGGCCAGCAGGAGGTAGGTGACGGGGCCGACGAGGACCGGGCGCGCGGTGTGCCCGAGCGCGCGGGCCTCCGTCAGCTCGGCGACCTGCTTGGCGGAGTCGGCCGCGAAGACCGTGTCCGGGCCCAGCTCCGGGACGAGGTAGTGGTAGTTGGTGTCGAACCACTTGGTCATCTCCAGCGGCGCCACGTCCTGGGTGCCGCGCGCCATGGCGAAGTAGCCGTCGAGGGCGTCGGCGTCGGCGTCGACGGCGGCGCGGTGGCGGGCGGGGACGGCGCCGACCATGACGCTGGTGTCCAGGACGTGGTCGTAGTACGAGAAGTCGCCGGTCGGCACCTCGTCGATGCCGGCGTCGGCCAACTGCCGCCAGTTCTCCCGGCGCAGGCCCGCGGCGGTCTCCCGGAGCGCGTCGGCGCCGACGCGGCCCTTCCAGTAGCCCTCGACGGCCTTCTTCAGTTCACGGTGCGCGCCCTGGCGGGGGTAGCCGTACACGGTGGCCCGTGCTGCCGCGGCTGCGGACTTCGCTGTCACGGAAATCTCCTTCGCGAGATGACTCCTGAGCGTCCCGGCGACGGGACGCGGACGCGAAGGGCGACGAACCGGGGGACGTGCGCGCGGCGGCCGCGCGGTGTCCCACCTGATCTGCACGCCGACCCGCCCACGAGGTCACCGGGGTGTTCCGTACGCGAATGGTCGCGCACGGGCAACGGGCAGGTCTTCGGACTCGCGGGCACGTCTGCCGGGGCAGACACCTACTGGCCGTCGCTTCCCGGACCCATGGCCGGATCCAGTGCGTATGACGGCGGTCGTTCCCGCTCACCGCTGCGGGGCAGTCCCGGATTCCCACCGGGTTCCCTCTTGCGACGCGCCTGCCTGGCGAGCAGGGCGAACCGGCTGCACGGGTCAGCCTAGAGGGCGAGGGGATCTCCGGACACCGCTGTTCACATCCCGGAAGGTGATGTGGGACACGGGGCGCTGTCGGCCGACTGCCGGGTGACCGGCAGCCCGTCCATGAGGGGCGGGCTCGTACGATTGACGGCCCCTCGCCGGTCGAGATCGACGGCTAGTAATGCTCAGCAGCCGGGCTCTCCGGTGCGGAACGCGTCGAGGATGCGTTCGGCCGCGAGCGTCGCCGTCAGCTCCCCGGCCCGCACCCGCCGCTCCAGATCGGGGGCCAGGGCGCGTACGGCCGGGTCGGAATGGAGCCGGCTCAGGAGCGTGTCGCGGACCATCGTCCACGCCCAGTCCACCTGCTGCGTACGGCGCTTGGCGGCCAGCGCGCCGGTGGAGTCGAGCAGCGCGCGGTGCTGTCCGAGGCGTTCCCACACCTCATCGAGGCCCGTCGACTCGCGGGCGCTGCAACTGAGCACGGGCGGCGTCCAGGCGGCGTCGGCGGAGCGCATCAGCCGCAGCGCGCCCGCCAGTTCCCGCGCCGCGCCGCGCGCGTCGCGTTCGTGCGGCCCGTCCGCCTTGTTGACGGCGATGACGTCCGCCAGCTCCAGGACGCCCTTCTTGATGCCCTGCAACTGATCGCCGGTGCGGGCGAGGGTCAGCAGCAGGAAGGAGTCGACCATGTTCGCGACGGCCGTCTCGGACTGGCCGACGCCGACCGTCTCCACGAGCACCACGTCGTAGCCGGCGGCCTCCATCACCACGATCGACTCGCGCGTCGCCTTGGCGACGCCGCCGAGGGTCCCGGCGGTGGGGGAGGGGCGTACGAACGCCGCCGGGTCGACGGCCAGGCGCTCCATGCGGGTCTTGTCGCCCAGGATGGAGCCGCCGGTGCGGCTGGACGACGGGTCGACGGCGAGCACCGCGACCCGGTGCCCGAGCCCGGTGAGCCGGGTGCCGAACGCGTCGATGAACGTCGACTTGCCGACGCCCGGCACCCCGCTGACGCCGATCCGCCGCGCCCGCCCGCTGTGCGGCAGCAACTCGGTGAGCAGCTCCTGCGCCAGGGCCCGGTGGTCGGGGCGGGTGGACTCGACGAGGGTGATGGCGCGCGCCACCAGCGCCCGCTTCCCGTCGAGCACGCCCTTGACGTAGGTGTCGAGGTCGATCGCCATGGGGTCAGCGGCCCTGGTCGGCGTCGGTGCGCCCGTGTCCGGCCTGCCCCAGCTCGTCGTGGCCGAGGCCGGCGGCGAGCCGCCGCACCAGGTCGTACGCGGCGTCCGGGATGACCGTGCCGGGCGGGAAGACGGCCGCCGCGCCCATCTCCAGGAGCGTCGCGACGTCCTGCGGCGGGATCACCCCGCCGACCACGACCATGATGTCGTCGCGGCCCTCCTCCGCCAGCCGCTCGCGCAGCGCCGGTACGAGCGTGAGGTGGCCGGCGGCCAGCGAGGAGACCCCGACGACGTGCACGTCCGCCTCGACGGCCTGCCGGGCCACTTCCTCCGGCGTCTGGAACAGCGGGCCGACATCGACGTCGAAGCCGAGGTCGGCGAAGGCCGTGGCGATCACCTTCTGGCCGCGGTCGTGGCCGTCCTGGCCCATCTTGGCGACCAGCATGCGGGGCCGCCGGCCCTCGGCCTCCTCGAAGGACGCCACGAGCGAGCGGGTGCGCTCGATGGACGGGGACTCGCCGGCTTCGTTGCGGTACACACCGGAGATCGTACGGATCTGGCTCGCGTGCCGCCCGTACACCTTCTCCAGGGCGTCGGAGATCTCCCCGACGGTGGCCTTCGCGCGGGCCGCGTCGACCGCCAGCTCCAGCAGATTGCCCGTCCCCTCCGCCGCGCGGGTCAGCGCGTGCAGCGCGTCCTGGCAGGCCCGTTCGTCGCGCTCGGCGCGCAGCCGCCGCAGCTTGTCGATCTGCTGGGCGCGTACCGAGGAGTTGTCGACCTTCAGGACGTCGATCTGCTCGTCCGTCTCGACGCGGTACTTGTTCACGCCGATGACCGGCTGGCGGCCCGAGTCGATACGGGCCTGGGTACGGGCCGCGGCCTCCTCCACCCGCAGCTTCGGGATGCCCGCGTCGATGGCCCGCGCCATGCCGCCCGCCGCCTCGACCTCCTCGATGTGCTGCCACGCCCGGCGCGCGAGGTCGTACGTCAGCCGCTCCACATAGGCGCTGCCGCCCCACGGGTCGATCGTGCGCGTGGTGCCCGACTCCTGCTGGATCAGGAGCTGGGTGTTGCGGGCGATGCGCGCCGAGAAGTCGGTGGGCAGGGCCAGGGCCTCGTCGAGGGCGTTGGTGTGCAGGGACTGCGTGTGGCCCTGGGTCGCGGCCATCGCCTCCACGCACGTACGCGTCACGTTGTTGAACACGTCCTGCGCCGTCAGCGACCAGCCGGAGGTCTGCGAATGGGTGCGCAGCGACAGGGACTTGGCGTTCTTCGGCTCGAACCGCCGGACCAGCTTGGCCCATAGCAGCCGCGCGGCGCGCAGCTTCGCGATCTCCATGAAGAAGTTCATGCCGATCGCCCAGAAGAAGGAGAGCCGGGGCGCGAACGCGTCCACGTCCATCCCCGCGGCCCGCCCGGCCCGGATGTACTCCACGCCGTCCGCGAGCGTGTACGCCAGCTCCAGGTCGGCCGTGGCCCCGGCCTCCTGGATGTGGTAGCCGGAGATGGAGATGGAGTTGTAGCGCGGCATGCGCCGCGAGGTGTACGCGAAGATGTCGGAGATGATCCGCATCGAGGGGCCCGGCGGATAGATGTAGGTGTTGCGGACCATGAACTCCTTGAGGATGTCGTTCTGAATGGTCCCCGCCAGCTTCTCGGGCGGCACGCCCTGCTCCTCCGCCGCCACGACGTACAGGGCGAGTACGGGCAGCACGGCGCCGTTCATCGTCATCGACACGGTCATCCGGTCGAGCGGGATGCCGTCGAAGAGCCGGCGCATGTCGTAGATCGAGTCGATCGCCACGCCCGCCATGCCGACGTCCCCGGTCACCCGGGGGTGGTCGCTGTCGTAACCGCGGTGGGTGGGCAGGTCGAAGGCGACCGACAGCCCCTTCTGGCCGGCCGCGAGGTTGCGCCGGTAGAAGGCGTTGGACTCCTCGGCCGTGGAGAAGCCCGCGTACTGACGGATCGTCCAGGGCTGGTTGACGTACATCGTCGGGTACGGGCCGCGCAGGTACGGGGCGATGCCCGGATAGGTGCCGAGGAAGTCCAGGCCCTCCAGGTCCTGCCCGGTATAGAGCGGCTTGACCGAGATGCCCTCCGGGGTCTCCCAGCGGAGATCGTCACCGGCGGCGGCCTTCTCGACCGCCTCCTGCCACGCCTCGGCGCTGCCGCCGGCCCCGCCGTCGCCGGCCGTGCCGCCGCCGGGCTTCGGCGTCCCGAGGCCGATCCCGGAGAAGTCCGGGATTCCCATCGTTGCCATCAGGACACTCCCATGCGGTCGAGGGTGGCGGAGAGCACGGCGACGGCGTCGCAGCCGGCGAAGACATAGGCGTCGACCCCCGGGTACTGCCCGGGGCGGCCCGCGAGGAACACCTGCCGGGCGCCCGCCTCCTTGAGCGCCCCGGCGGCCTCGGCGGCCTGCTCCTCGTACAGCGCGTCGCTGGAGCACAGACAGGCCTCGGTGGCACCGCTGTCCTCGAACGAGCCCTGGTCGACGGGTTCGATGCCGCCCGCCTGGAACAGGTTGGCGGCGAAGGCGAGCCGCGCGGTGTGGGCGGCGGCGGGCCCCAGCGCGGCGAGGAAGATCCGCGGCCGGGCGCCGGTCGCGGCGAGGTGGCGGTCGGAGCGGTCGCGCAGCGCCTCGAACGCCTCGTCGCGCCGTACCCGCGGCAGCCCGCCGGACGGCGGGGCGGGCGCGGGTACGCGCTCCACGGGCCGCTCGGCGAGGTGCGGGAACTCGCTGACCCCGGTGATCGGTTCGCGCCGCTTCGCGAGCTTCGCGCCGCGCGCCCGCCACGTCTCGGCCAGCTCCTCGCCGAGCCGGCCGGAGCGCAGGGCGGCGGCCTGCCCGCCCGCCCCCTCGATGTGCTGGAAGAACCCCCACGCGGCGGTGGCGAGTTCGTCGGTGAGCCGCTCCACGTACCAGGAGCCGCCCGCCGGGTCGATCACCCGCGCCAGGTGCGACTCCTCGACCAGGATCGTCGAGGTGTTACGGGCGATACGGCGCGCGAACGCGTCCGGCAGCCCGAGGGCGTGGTCGAAGGGCAGCACGGTCACGGCGTCCGCGCCGCCCACCCCGGCGGCCAGCGTCGCGACCGTCGTCCGCAGCATGTTCACCCACGGATCGCGCCGCGCCATCATGACCGGCGAGGTCACGGCGTGCTGGACCTGCCGGCCCGCCGCCCCGCACACCTCGGCCACCCGCGCCCACAGCCGGCGCGCCGCCCGCAGCTTGGCGATCGTCAGGAACTGGTCGGCGGTGGCCGCGTACCGGAATTCGAGCTGCGCCACGGCCTGCCCGACCGTCAGCCCCGCCGCGGTCAGCTCCCGCAGATAGGCGACCCCGGTCGCCAGCGAACAGCCCAACTCCTGCGCCGCCGACCCGCCGGCCTCGTGGTAGGGCAGCGCGTCCACGGTCACCGCCCGCAGCCCCGGGTACTCCTCGAAGCACAGCCGCGCGAGAGCGGCGACGGGCCCGAAGCCGAAACCGGCTCCCGTACGGGCCTCAAAACCCAGCGGGTCCGCCCCCAGGTTGCCGCGCGCCGCGTCCTTGGCGACGCCGCGCTCCCCGTACAGCCGCAGCAGTTCACCGGCGGCGGCCTCCACGCCGTCCCCGGCGTCCAGGACGACCGGCGCCAGATCGAGATAGACCCCGTCGAGCACCCGGTCGAGCGAGGCCACGGGCACCCCGTGCTCGCCCACGACCAGCCACAGCGACGTGACCCCGTTCTCCAGATCGGTCAGCACCGCCCCGCCGTCGGCCGCCGCGTGCCGCTGCCGTACGTCCCACCCCCCGAGCACATTCCCCTCGGCCCGCCCGCCCCGCGCGAAGGGCGCGAACCCGGGCAGCCCCGGCTCGGGCGACGCGTCGTCAGCGGTGTACAGCGGACGGCTGCGCAGCCCGGCCTCGATCTCGACGGCCAGCGCGTCCTCCGCCCTCCCCGAGAACTCCCGCCCCGATTTGCGCAGGACCCCCTCGACGAGGTGTCGCCACTGCTCATGGGTGGCGTCAGGGAACTCGGAGGCCAGCGAGAGCCCATCGTCAGGCAGGACAGTCATGCTCGGATGCTAGGCCGCGACCGCAGGTGAGCTGGAGAGGGAACGGCTGTGACCTTGACCTCCATCGGGTTCGCTTGATCTTGACGACGGGGCGCATTAGGAGCGGGCGGGGGACCGTCCGTGGCCCGTCCGTGGCCCGTCGGCGGGGGCGACGGTTCGGACCGTTCACGGTGCGGTACCCGCAGTCGTAGAGGCGATACCGGACGGGCGGGTCGTCGCCGTGGAAGACGGCTTCGACGCGGCGACGGAAGCGGGGCTGTCCGTCGTGAGCCCCTGCTGAGCGGCCCCTCCGGGGGGCGGTTCGCGTTCCCGCGCGGGGGAGCCGGCACCTTCAGCCGCCGCCGTCAGCCCCCGCTCGCCTCCGCCGAGCGGTCGAGGTTGCGCCAGGCCCGCGGGGTCATGCCGTACGCCTGCTTGAACACCTTGCTGAAATGCGTGGCGTCCACGAAACCCCAGCCGCGCGCGATGGCCGCGATCGTCCGGTAGCGGGCCCGTGGATCGGCCAGTTCCCGGCGGCACTCCTCCAGTCGGTGCGAGCGGATCCACTCGCCCAGCGTCACGTTCGACTTGGCCAGCACCGCGTAGAGGTGGCGGACCGAGATGCCGTGCGCGGCGGCGATCCGCTCGGCGGAGAGGTCGCGGTCGGCGAGGTGTGCCCGGAGGTAGCGGATGATCCGCAGGTTCAGCGTCTCCGCCATCGGGCCGCGGGCGAGGTCCGAGTTCCCCAACTGCGAGGCGACGACCGCGCGGAGCAGCTCGACGCTGGGCTCCGCTATCGCCTCGGCGTTCGGGCCGCGGTGCAGCGCCTCGGTCACGGCCACCTGCTTGAAGTAGCCGGCCGCGAGAGCGGCGACGGGGTTGTCGGGGCCCAGCGTCGTGGCGGTGATCTCGCGCAGCGACCGGTCGGGCAGCGCGAGCGCCGACCGGGGGAAGCGCAGGAAGTGCTGGTCGACGCCGGAGTCGAAGGCGAGGGTGTACGGGACGGCGGTGTCGTAGAGGGCGAAGTCGCCCGGTTTCAGCAGGGCTTCGCGGCCGTTCTGGATGACCATGCTGGAGCCGGACAGTTGGAGCCCGAGGAACACCGCCGGCTCCGTGTCCTCCCGCGCCAGCCGCGGCGTCCGCTGAATGGTCAGGCCGGTGGCCCGCGCGGAGCAGATGCCGATGACTCCGGCGTTGTCCAGCGCCACCTGGACCGAGAGGTCCTGCGGCGACAGGTGGTGGTTGATGTCGATCCGCACGACGGACTCCCACACCGCGTGCCGAATGAGTTCTTCCCGGTCTCCCGGCGGAATGGCGTTGGTGTCCAGCGTCTCGCGCACCCAGGACGCCCCCTCCCTCAGAGGTTTCGGCGGGCAGTGGGTCTGCGGGGCAGATGTTCGCGGCGCGGCGCGCGGGCGTCGGCGCGCGACCGGCGACGGCGCACAACCGACCAAGTTTCGTGCACGCTCAGCAAAGTCGGTGGAACACGCCCAGCCTAGAGTCGTCATCCGTCGAAGCGAAAGCGCCAAGGGCGAACGAAGCGCGGCAGCACGTCGATGAACGGCAGGAAACACGCCAATTGCCTCGCACGGGGGGCGAGACAATTGGCGCGCCTGTCCATGCCGGGCGCCGCCGGCTCACGGCCCGCCATGGGTCTCGTACGCCCCGCGCACCTCTTACGCGCCCGACGGCCCCCACAGCTCCTTCGGCTCCCTCGGCCCCCCACGGCCCCTCCGGCCCCTTCGGCAAGGGATTCGTGCGCTGCCGCGGGTTCCTAATTTCTGTAACGGGTTCTACTCTGTGCGCGGTCGGCGCGGAGACCGCGCGATCCCAGCCTCCAGGAGGGCCCGTGCACCTCGAATACACGCCGGAACAGCAGCGGCTGCGCACCGAACTGCGCGCGTACTTCGCGGAGCTGGTGCCCGACAACGCCTACGCCCGCTACGCCGACGCCGCCGCGCAGAAGCGCTTCTACCGGGAGACCGTCCGCCGCCTCGGCGGCGACGGGTGGCTCGGCGTCGGCTGGCCGAAGGAGTACGGCGGGCGCGGAATGACGCCGATGGAGCGGTTCATCTTCTTCGACGAGGCCGCGCAGGCGGGCGTGCCGCTGCCGCTCATGGCGCTGAACACGGTCGGCCCGACGATCATGCAGTTCGGCACCGAGGAGCAGAAGCGGTACTTCCTGCCGCGCATCCTCTCCGGCGAACTCGATTTCGCGATCGGCTACAGCGAACCCGACGCGGGCACCGACCTCGCGGCCCTCAAGACCCGTGCCGTGCGCGACGGCGACGACTACGTGGTCAACGGCCAGAAGATCTGGACCACCAACGGCGACACCGCCGACTGGGTCTGGCTCGCCGTCCGTACGGACCCCGAGGCCCCGCCCCACAAGGGCATCACCATGCTCCTCGTCCCCACCACCGACCCCGGCTACTCCTGCACCCTCATCAACACCCTCGCCTCCCACGACACCACCGCCAGCTACTACGAGAACATCCGCGTCCCCGTCACCCGCCGGGTCGGCGAGGAGAACAAGGGCTGGCGGCTGATCACCACCCAGCTCAACCACGAGCGCGTCACCCTCGCCGCCCACGGCACCATGGCCATCCGCGCGCTGGCCGACGTCCGGCGCTGGGCCGCCGAGACCAAGCTCGCCGACGGCCGCCGCGTCATCGACCTGACCTGGGTGCGCGCCCGCCTCGCCCGTACGCACGCCCGCCTCGACGCCATGAAACTCCTCAACTGGCGCATGGTCGACGCCCTCCAGCGCGCCACCCTCACCCCGCAGGACGCCTCCGCCGTCAAGGTCTACGGCTCCGAGGCGCGCCGCGACGCCTACGCCTGGCTCATGGAGGTGGCGGGCGCCGCCGGTCCCCTGAAGGAGGGCTCGGCCGGCGCCGTCCTCCACGGCGAACTCGAACGCGGCTACCGCAGCGCCGTCATCTTCACCTTCGGCGGCGGCAACAACGAGATCCAGCGGGAGATCATCTCCTGGATCGGGCTGGGCATGCCGCGGGTCCGGCGCTAGCGGTCGCCGCGACGGCCGGACGGCGCGAATCCGGGGGCCGTCGCCGGGCGTCTCCGTGTCACCGGCGTTCTTCCGCGCGGAGGCGGGCCAGCTCCTTGAGGGCCATGCGGGCGGCGGGGGTGCCGGCCGGGGTCTGCCAGTAGGGGTGGCCGGCTATGCGGGCGGAGAGCTGGTGCAGGCGGTGCCGGTGGGCGGCCGTGGCCTGAGGGGTGGGCACCCCGGCGAGCAGCCAGTACGTGGCGTACCACTCGGTCTGGGTCTCCAGGAGGTCGGCGGGGAAGAGGTAGCTCATGAGCAACGAGTAGATCGCATGTTCGAATTTTTGGGCAAAGGTGCAGGACATCGCGGTGCGGCGGTCCCAGTGCCGGTGCCCGCCGGTTAGGGTCGGCATCCCGGACCCGGAGGTGGACAGGATGCGGCGACACGCCCCGACCCGCTCGACCGGTCGGTACGACCGGACCAGCGCGAACAGTGCGTACGGTCCGGACGGCCCGTACGGTCCGGGCGGCGGGGACCCGGGGCTCTTCGGCCCCGGATCGGTCACCTGGCAGGTGCACGGCGACCCCATGATGTGGGTGGCGGGCGTGCGCGCCCTGTGGCTCCAGGCGCTCCACCCGCGCGCCGTGCGCGGGATCATGCAGAACTCCGACTTCCGCCAGGACCCCTGGCGGCGGCTTCTGCGCACCGCCGGATTCGTCGCCACCACCACCTACGGCACCGCCGACGCCGCCGAACGGGCCGGGGCCGCCGTCCGCGCCATCCACCGCCGGCTCACCGCCACCGACCCCGACACCGGCGAGCGCTATCGCGTCGACGACCCCGAACTGCTCCTCTGGGTGCACTGCGCCGAGGTCGCCTCCTACCTCCACGTGGTGCGCGCGTCCGGGCTGCCGTTCACCGACGCGACCGCCGACGCCTACATAGCCGAGCACCGCCGCTCGGCGCGGCTCGTCGGCCTCGACCCCGCCGACGTACCGGCCGACGCCGGGCAGCTCGCCGCCTACTTCGAGCGGGTGCGTCCGCGACTGGCCGCCACCCCGGAGGCGTTCGAGGTCGACGAGTTCCTGCGCCGGCCGCCCGTACCCCCGCTGCTCACCCCCGCGCGCCGGCTGCTCTGGGGGCGGGTCTCCGCGCTGGCGTACGCCTCCCTGCCCCGGTACGCCCACGAGCTGTACGGCCGGCCCGCGCCGCCCCCGGACGCCGTCGCGCGCCGGCTGCGCGCCGCCGGGTTCGTCCTGCGCGGCGTGCCCGCGACCGTACGCTGGCAACTCCCGCCCAAACACATCCTCACCGCCGCCGCCCGGCTCGGCCCCGGCAGCCGACCCTCGGCCTACAAGCTGCGCAGCCTGGCCGCCATACTGGACGGGCCGGGGAGGGCAGCAGCGCGAAACGACGGGGGCGGCGGCGGAGGATGGCGGAGACCAGGCTGATCCAGGGCCGGTACCGACTGCTCGACCTGATCGGGCGGGGCGGTATGGGCGAGGTGTGGCGGGCGCTCGACGAGTCGCTCGGCCGCCGGGTGGCCGTCAAATGCCTCAACCCCCTGGGGCCGCGCCATGACCAGTCGTTCATGCGGGTGCTGCGCGAGCGGTTCCGCCGGGAGGCCCGGGTCGCCGCCGCCCTCCAGCACCGGGGCGTCACCGTCGTCCACGACTTCGGCGAGTTCGACGGCGTCCTCTACCTGGTCATGGAGTTGCTGGAGGGCCGCAACCTCAGCCAGCTCCTGGAGGACAACAAGCACCACCCGCTGCCCGTGCCGGACGTCGTCGACATAGCGGACCAGGTGGCCGCGGCGCTCGCCTACACCCACCGGCAGGGCATCGTGCACCGCGACCTGAAGCCCGCCAACATCATGCGGCTGGCCGACGGCAGCGTGAAGATATGCGACTTCGGCATAGCGCGCCTCGGCCACGACATCGGCGTCACCAGCCGCCTCACCGGCACCGGCATCGCCATGGGCACCCCGCACTACATGTCGCCCGAACAGATCGCGGGCGGCCACGTGGATCGGCGCAGCGACCTCTACTCGCTCGGCTGCGTGCTGTACGAAATCGCCACCGGAGCCCCGCCGTTCGACCTCGACGACGCCTGGTCCGTCCTCGTGGGCCACCGCGACACCCCGCCCGAACCGCTCCGCAGCCACCGCCCCGACCTCCCCGAACCGTTCGAACGGATCGTGCTGGACCTGCTCGCCAAGGACCCCGAGGACCGCCCGCAGGACGCCGCCGACCTCGGGCACCGGCTCGCGGAGACGCACGGCACGGGCCACCACTGGGCCCCGCCGCGACCGACGGCGCCCCACCAGCCACATGCCGTCTACACCCCGCCCGCTGTCCATCCATCGACCGTCGCCGCCGGCGGGCCCCGCCCGGCCGCCGAGAAGACGGCCGGGTCAAAGGCCGGCCGGCCCGCGGTGGCGGCGCTGCCCGAACCCGCCCGGCTGCCCGGCTGGGCCAGGGGCATGACCACGGGCACCAAGGCCACCGGCGGCGCCCTCGCCCCGCCCGTACCGGCCGGCCACGCCGACGCGCTGACCGGCGCCTGGACCGAACCCGCCGACCCGCGCCGCCCCACGCCGCCGCCCGGACCGGCCCGCCCCGGCGTGCCGCCGGAAGTGCTCAAGGAACTGGCCGTCCGGCACAGCGCGGGGCTGAGCCTCGGGCGGCTCGGCCGCTGGGAGGAGGCGGGCAAGGTGCACCGCGCCGTCGCCGCCGAACGCGAACACGTCCTGGGCGCCGACCACCCCGACACCCTCGCCAGCCGCTACGAGGTCGCCTACACCCTCAGCCGGCTCGGCCGCCCGGCGGACGCGCTGCGCGAGTACGGACAGGCCGCGGCCGGCCGGGAGCGCGTCCTCGGCGCCGAGCACCCGGACACCCTCGCCGCGCGCCAGGAGACCGCGTACGTGCTCGGGCAGCTCGGCCGGCACTTCGAGGCCCACCAGGTGTACGCCGCCGTGCTCGCCGTGCGGGAACGCACCATGGGCCCCGACCACCCCGACACGCTGCGCTGCCGCCACAACCTCGCCTACAACCTCAGCAGGCTCGGCCGCCTGGAGGACTCGTACGAGATGGCGCGCGAGGTCGCCGCCGCCCGCACCCGCGTCCTGGGCCCCGGCCACCCCGACACCCTCGTCACCCGCTACGAGGTCGGCTACGCGCTCGGCCAGCTCGGCCGCTGGTCCGAGGCGCTCGACACGTACCGCGAGGTCGCCGCCGGGCGGGCCGAGGCGCTGGGCCCCGACCACCCGGACACCCTCGCCGCCCGCTACGAGGCGGGCATCTGCCTGGGCCGGCTGGGCCGCAGCGCGGCGGCCCTGGAGCTCTACCGCGATCTCGTCGACGACCGTACGCGCGCTCAGGGCGCCACGGACCCCGAGACGCTGCGGGCCCGGCACGGCCTCGGCGTCAACCTCGGCCGCCTCGGCCGCTGGGAGGAGGCCCTGGCCGAGGCCCGCGAGGTGTCGGCGATCCGCGAGCGCGTCCTCGGCCCCGAGCACACGGACACCCTCGTCAGCCGCCGCGAGGTCGCCGTCGGCCTCGGCTGGCTCGGCCGCTGGACCGACGCCCTCGCCGTCTACCGCGAAGTCGCCCAAGCCCGCCAGCGCGTCCTCGGCGCCAACCACCCCGACGCCCTCGCCAGCCGCAACGACGAAGCCCACTGCCTCGAACAACTGGGCCGCTCCACCGAAGCCGTCGACCTCTACCGCCAGGTCGCCGCGCTCAGGCAGCAGCGGGGGACACTGGGCCGGTAGCCCGATCCGTCCCCTCACCCACTCATGCCCCCAGGTTATCGCCGCATACGCGATGGATCTTGGACTTGGGCGCCGTGGGAGCCGCAGTATCGAGACATGATCAACCACACGATGATTGTCTCGTTCGACGACGCGATCCCCGACAGCGAGCTGGATCAGTACCTCAAGGACATCGAACAGGTCATGAGGGACTCCGGGACCATCCAGACCTTCGCGGCGAAGCGGCACATCCGGGTCGCGGCCGATGACCACAGCCCGGTGTTCGTGGCCAGTGCCGTGGTGCGGCTCGGCCTCGCCGATGTGGCGGCGCTGAACGCCTCGTTCGCCGCGCCGGGGGCGATGGAGCTCATCAAGCGCTGGCAGGCCAAGTACCCGTACCGGGTGGTCTGGGTCAATCACGAGGAGCTGGTGTGACCGGCTTCGCGCTCCACTGAGGCACACCGGAGCCCGGGCGCGTCACCGGCGGCGGAGTCGCCGCGAGTTGGGTGAATGCCTCCCGGAGGACCCCCGGGCTCGTCCCGTACCCGGCGCACAGGGCCGGGAACGTGAGGAAGTTCGTCACACAGGACCAACCCGCCAAGGAGCGACGTTGCGCATCGGAAATGTTCGGGGGCGGCCGTGGTTGATCACGGGCGAGGGCGAGGGCATCGACATCTACGAGGCGAGCGGGCACCGGTTCGGACCGGACCTTCCCGCGCTGTACGAACGGTGGGACGAGTTCGCGGACTGGGAGCCGGCGGCCGGTCGACGGGCCGGCTTCACACCCGCCGACCTCGGGGCGCCGTCGCCGAATCCGCGCCAGGTGTTCGCCATCGGGCTCAACTACTACGGGCACGTGCGGGAAGCCGGACTGGAGGTGCCGACAGAGCCTTCCGTGTTCACGAAATACGTCTCCTCGTTCGCGGGCGCCGAATCGAGCGTCGAGCTGCCGCCGGGCACGGTGGACTGGGAGGTCGAGATCGCGGTGGTGATCGGCCGGACGGCCCGCGAGGTCGCCGCCGGCGACGCCTGGCGGTACGTGGCCGGGCTGACGGTGGCACAGGACCTCTCCGAACGCGGCCTGCAACTCGCGGGAGCGCCACCGCAGTACAGCCTCGGCAAGTCGTTTCCCGGCTTCGGCCCGACCGGGCCGTTCCTGGTCACTCCGGACGAGTTCGCCGACCCGGCCGACCTGGAGCTGGGCTGCGTGCTCAACGGCGAACCGGTGCAGAAGGCGCGCTCCACCGAGATGGTCTTCCCCATCGATGTGCTGATCGAGAAGGTTTCCCAGGTCACCACGTTGTTTCCCGGCGATGTCGTGTTCACCGGCACCCCGGCGGGCGTGGGGGCCGTCCGCACCCCGCCGCGGTTCCTGGCGGCGGGCGACGAACTCGTCTCCTACGTCGAAGGCATCGGCAGCATCCGGCAGACCTTCACGGCCGCCGGGCGCGCGGAAGGGAGCGCGTCATGAGCCTGCACCGGCTCGCCTCGATCACCCTCGGAGTGCCCGACGTCGTGACCGCCGGCGCCTACTACGAGGAGTTCGGGCTGTCGAAGGGGGCGGACGGCTGGTACTCGACCACCGACGGCGGACGGCAGTTGCGGTTGGTCCGGTCTCCGGCCCGGCGGCTGGTCGGACTGTCGATCGGCGCGGACAGCCCCGACGACCTGTACGCGATCACACGCCGGCTGAGCCGCCTGGGTATCGACGCGCGTACCGACGGACGCCGCCTGGTGGCGACCGAGGCGGTCACCGGCGTCGAGGCCGAGGTCGTGGTGGAGCCGCGGCCGGCGCGGCCCGCCGTGCCGGCCACCGCGTTCAACGGACCCGGCCGGGACGAGCGCGGTGCGACGCGGGCGCCCGGCGTCGTGCGCGAAGGCATCGTCCGCCCGCGCAAGCTCGGTCACGTGGTGATCGGCTCGACCGACCAGGAAACGAGCCGGCGGTTCTTCACCGACGGCATCGGCCTCAAGGTGAGCGACGAGATCGCCGGGGTCGCCGCCTTCATGCGGTGTTCCACCGACCACCACAACGTCCTGGTCCAGAGCGCCCCGGTGAACTTCGTCCACCACACGTCCTGGGAGGTCGACGACGTCGACGAGGTCGGACGCGGCGCGACGCGGATGCTGGAGGGCCACCCCGAGCGGCACGTGTGGGGCCTGGGCAGGCACACCGTCGGGTCCAACTTCTTCTGGTACCTCCGGGACCCGGCGGGTAACTTCAGCGAGTACTACTCGGATCTCGACTGCGTCGTCGACGACGCGCTGTGGAAGCCGGCCGTGTGGCCAAGCGGCGACCCCAAGAGCTTCCTGACCTGGGGGCCGCCCATGCCGCCGTCGTTCATCGAACCGGAAGACCTCGCCGCGCTGATGACCGGCGCGCACGCGTCGCCATGACCGGCCGACCGTACGCGACGGGCATGGTCTGGGGCGAGAGCCCCCGCTGGCACGACGGGGCGCTGTGGCTCTCGGACACCCAGGGCTCCCGGTTGTGGACCGACGCGTCCGGCGCATGGCGTCCGACCGATCTCGAATCGCCGTCCAACGGGCTGTGGTTCCTGCCCGACGGCGGGCTCGTGGGCGCGATGATGCGCGAGCGCGCGATCGGGCGGTGGGACGGCCTGGCCTGGCGGCCCTACGTGGACCTCGCCGACTTCGGGGTCGGCCCCCTCGGCGACATGACCGGAGACGCCGAGGGCAACCTCTACGTCGACGACGTCGCCTTCGACGCCGCCGCGGGCGAGGAACCGGCGCCGGGCCGCATCATCCTGGTCCGGCCCGACCGCAGCGTCGCGGTGGCGGCCGAGGACGTGGAGTTCCCGAACGGGCTCGCACTCGTCGACGGCGGCACCACCCTGGTCGTCGCGCAGACCGCGGCCCGGTGCCTGACCGCGTTCGACGTCCTCGCCGACGGGACCCTCGGTGCGCGGCGGCGCTACGCCGACCTAGCCGATCTCGTCGGCCCCGACGCGCGCCCCGACGGCATCTGGCCCGCGGAGCGCGGCGTATGGGTGGCGACGACGAGCGGCCAGGCGATCGTCCGGGTCGGCGAAGACGAGATCCACGAGACGGTGTCCACGGCGCCGCTGCTGCCGATCGCCTGCTGCCTGCGCGACGACGGCGCGATGATCGCGACGCTGGCGGACCCTCATGGAGCGCCGTTGCCCGATGCCGTGGCATCCCGCGCGGTGACGGCCTCCGCCGTGCTCATCGAGCCGATGGAAATCACTGGAACGACACAATGAGGTGAATCAATGAGCGACGCCACCACCGTCGCCGGTGTGACCGACGTCGATGTCGCGATCCTCGGATGCGGCACCACCGGCCTGGTCCTGGCCCGGCTGCTGGCGATGGAAGGGCTGCGGGTCGCCGTGATCGACGCCCAGCGCATTCCACGGCCTTTCCCGCGGGCGACGCATCTGGACGACGAAACCATGCGCACCTTCCAGACCCTCGGTCTCGGCCATCTCGAAGAGCGGTTCTCGCTCGCCGGCATGTACCGGTTCTACGACCCGCAGTGGCGGTCGGTGATGGAGTTCGCCTTCAACAAAGGCGTCACCGATCAGGGATGGCAGTCGGACTACATGTTCCATCAGCCGGATTTCGAGGCGGTGCTGCGCGGCCACGCCCACGCCCACCCCGGGACCAGCCACTTCTTCGGCTGGAACGCGATCGAGCTGACAACTCCGGGCGAAGGGTCACACCTCCGCGTCGAGGAACGGAGCACCGGCCGACAGCACATGGTCACGGCCGCTTTCCTGATCGGCGCCGACGGGGCCAATTCCTTTGTGCGCGGCGCGATGGACTGCGCACAGACCGACTATGAGGCGACGCACCGCTCGCTGATCGTCGACATCGTGCCGTTCGTGCGGAAGGAGAACCTTTCCCACCGTGACTCCTTCATCCAGGCCGGAATCCGGAACCCGTTGACATTCGTCGCCATGGCGGAGCCGCTGCTGCGTTTCGAGCAATTGCTCCGCCCCGACGACGACACCGCGGAATTCGAAAGCCTCCAGCACGTCTACGACCTTCTGTCGCCGTTCCTGAACCCGGACGAATACCGCGTTCTGCGGGCCGATGTCTATGAGTGGGAGGCCGCGGTCGCCGAGCGGTGGAGCATGGGACCGCTGTTCCTGGCGGGCGACGCGGCGCACGAGATGCCGCCGCATCTGGGCCAGGGCATGGTGTCCGGAATCCGCGACGCGCTGAACATCGCCTGGAAACTGGGCCGCGTCATCCGGAAGGAGTCCCCGAGGGAACTCCTGGACACCTACGACACCGAACGCAAGCCGCACATGACCGAATACGTGAAACTCGCGGCGCAGCTCGCCAACGAGGTCGAGGACATGGCGCCGAAGGGCGCCGAGGCAGGGGAGGAGGTCCCCGTCACCGAACGCGAGGCGCTGCGCCCGAGGCTCGGGCCGGGCATCCGGACCGACGACGCATACGCCGGAACGCTGAGCGCGCAGCCGGCCCTGGCCGACGGCCGGCGCCTGGACGACGTGGCGGGCTACCGGTTCGCGGTCCTCGGCACGGCCGACTGCCTCGCCGGGCTCCCCGCACGCGCGCGGGAGTCGCTGGAGTCGTTGAACGCGGCCACCATAACGGCGGACTCCGAGGAAGCGAGGCGCTGGCTGGAGACCCTCGACGCCGCCGCGGTCCTCATCCGGCCGGACCGCTACCTCTACGGGACCGCGACGAGCGCCCAGCAGTTGGACGCGCTGGTGGCCCGCCTGAAAACCGCCCTCACCGAGGGCGCGCGGTGACCTGGGCCGGCGACCCGGACGAGGCGGCCCCGCTCCCCGAGATCCCGCGCATCCGTGCGGAACCGAGTCCGGACGGCCGGTCCCCCGCGAGCGAACCCGCCGCGTTCACCCCTCGCGTCCGGTGCTTCCGGACCCGGCCGCGAACTTCACGGCCTCGGCGCTACTGCGCTAGTCCGGCGACCGGGTCCACCCCTTCGCCTCCACGCGCGCCGCGTCTCGCGGCCGCCTCTCGTCGAATGACGTGTCGGCGCCGTCCGTGACGCGCAGGCCGCCGACGTACACCCCGCGCCCCACGTACCGCGCGTCGGTGGTGTAGCGCCAGCGCAGCCGCACCGCCCGCCCGCCGCGCCACGCCGAGAGGTCCGCGTCCACGCGTTGCCATACGCGCCCGTTGTAGCCGGTCGCCACCGCGTCGGGGTGGTCCGTCGGGCGGCCGTGCGCGGGCCGGGTGGTGAACGGCACCGGCTGCCAGGTGGCGCCGGAGTCCGTGGACGCCTCCAGGCGCATGGCGTCGGAGGGTTCGATGTCCCACCACAGGTCGCAGCTCAGCCGCGCCCGCCGCGAGGCGACCGGCAGCTCGGGAAGGGCGAGCGTCGCGTCGGCGGCGCTCGCCATGCCGGAGAACCAGGCGGTACGGCCGCGCGCCGGCCGCACCGGCACGGCGCGCGCCAACGCGTCCCCCGTCGCGACCCGCGGCGCGCTGCCGGACCGCCAGGTGCGGCAGGGGTGGACGGAGTTGGAGAGGAGGACGAGGAACGAGTCGGTGGTGGGGTCCAGGACGATGGATGTACCGGTGAAGCCCGTGTGGCCGGCGGTCCTGGGCGTGGCCATGGCGCCCATGTACCAGTGCTGGTACAGCTCGAAGCCGAGCCCGTGGTCGTGGCCGGGGAACGCCGTGTTGAAGTTCGTGAACATCAGCCGCACCGACTCGGGGCGCAGCACGCGGACCCGCCCGTACGCGCCGCCGTTGAGCAGCGTCCGGCACAGTACGGCCAGGTCCCAGGCGCAGGAGAAGACCCCGGCGTGCCCGGCGACCCCGCCGAAGGCGTACGCGTTCTCGTCGTGCACCTCGCCCCACACCATGCCCCGGTCCAGCCGTGCCCAGGGCTTGCGCTGGTCCTCGGTGGCGGCGGTGCGCGGCCGCCAGCTCGCGGGCGGGTTGTAGCGGGTGGAGTCCATGCCGAGGGGGCCGGTGATGTGGGCGCGTACCAGCTCGTCCAGAGGCCGGCCGGTGATCCGCTCCAGGACGAGCTGGAGGGAGATCAGGTTGAGGTCGGAGTAGAGGTAGGCCGTGCCGGGGGCGTGCTGGGGGGCCTCGTCCCACAGCAGCTTGAGCCGCTTCTCGCGGGTCGGCTGGTCGTAGAACGGCAGGTCGGGCTGGAAGCCGGAGGTGTGGGTGAGGAGCTGGCGGACGGTGATGGCCCGCTTGCCCGCCGCCGCGAACTCCGGGAGGTAGGAGGCGACCGCGGCCTCCAGGGCCAGTTCGCCGCGCTCGATGTACTGGACGGCCAGGAGCGAGGTGAAGAGTTTGGAGAGGGAGGCGAGGTCGAAGACGGTGTCCGTGGCCATTGGGCGCTGCCGCTCCGGGGGGAGTTCGACGCCGGTGTCGTTCTTCTCGTCGTAACGGGCGTAGCGCACGGCCTTGCCGAGGGCCTCCTCCACCGCGACCGTGCCGCCGCGCCCGGCGAGGAGTACGGCTCCGGGGTAGTACGGGTGCGTGGGGGAGGGGTGCAGGTATTTCTCGGCCGCGGCGGTGACCTGGCCGAGGTGGTGTTCGAGGAGCCCCGCCCGGCGGGCCGAGCCGCGCCGCAGCGTCGTGCGGCGGCCCGCGGTCTGTCCTTGCGTCGTGGCGGCCGAGGCGGCGCCGGGCTGTGCGGCGATCACCAGCGCACCGCCGAGCGCGAGCGCCCCCGCGCCGAATCGCCGTCTGCTGATCGCGCCACCTGTGCGGTCCTCCTCCATGCCCTCTGACATCGCGCGCCTCCTGAAAGCCTCGTGCGGTCTCCTGAAAGTTTCTTTCATGATCGAGTCGATCCCGTGAAGCTTTCAACCAGGGCGGGGGCTCTGTCAATGACGGGAAGAACCTGACGCAGCATCAGAAAATCTCTTCCCTCGCACGCCGCCCTGCGGCATCCTGCCCCGCATGGAGACGGAGCTGAGCAAAAGGCTGGGCATCGAACACGCCATCTTCGGCTTCACGCCGTTCCCGGCGGTGGCCGCCGCGATCACCCGAGCGGGCGGGCTCGGCGTCCTCGGCGCGGTGCGCTACGGCGCCGCCGACGACCTCGCGCGCGACCTCGACTGGATGCAGAAGCACACCGGCGGCAGACCGTACGGGCTCGACGTCGTGATGCCCGCGAAGAAGGTCGAGGGGGTGAGCGAGGCCGACATCGAGGCGATGATCCCGCCCGCCCACCGCCAGTTCGTCGCCGACACCCTCGCCAAACACGGCGTGCCGGAACTCGCCGAGGGCGAGGCGTCCGGCTGGCGCATCACCGGCTGGATGGAACAGGTCGCCCGCGGCCAGCTCGACGTCGCCTTCGACTACCCCATCGCCCTGCTCGCCAACGCCCTCGGCTCACCGCCCGCCGACGTCATCGAGCGCGCCCACGCCCACGACATCCTCGTCGCCGCGCTCGCGGGCAGCGCCCACCACGCGCGGCGCCACCGGGACGCCGGCATCGACATCGTCGTCGCCCAGGGCTACGAAGCCGGCGGCCACACCGGCGAGATCGCCTCCATGGTGCTGACCCCCGAGGTCGTCGAGGCCGTCGCCCCGCTGCCCGTACTCGCCGCGGGCGGCATCGGCAGCGGCGAGCAGATCGCCGCCGGATTCGCCCTCGGCGCCCAGGGCGTATGGCTCGGCTCGCTCTGGCTCACCACCGAGGAAGCCGACCTGCACTCCCGCGCCCTGACCCGCAAACTCCTCGCGGCCGGCTCGGGCGACACCGTCCGCTCCCGCTCCCTGACCGGCAAACCCGCCCGCCAGTTGCGCACCGAGTGGACCGACGCCTGGGACGACCCGCACAGCCCCGGCACCCTCCCCATGCCGCTCCAGGGGCTGCTCGTCGCCGAGGCCGTCTCCCGCATCCAGAAGTACGAGGTGGACGCCCTGCTCGGCACGCCCGTCGGCCAGATCGTCGGCCGGATGAACTCCGAACGCCCCGTCCAGGCCGTCTTCGACGACCTCACCGCGGGCTTCGAGCGGGCCATCGACCGCATCAACCGCATCGCCGGACGCGCCTGAGCGCGGAGAGGAGCGCCTTCCATGACGCAACCCCCGAACGGCTTCTGGGCACAGGCGGCCGCGGACCCCGGCCGTACGGTCCTCATCGCACCGGACGGCGAGGAGTGGAGCGCGGGCCGGCTGCACGCCGACTGCAACCGGCTCGTGCACGGGCTGCGCGCGGCCGGACTGGAGCGCGGCGACGCGTTCGCGGCCGTGCTCCCCAACGGCGTCGAGTTCTTCACGGCCTACCTCGCCGCGTCCCAGGCCGGCTTCTACCTCGTGCCCGTCAACCACCACCTCGTCGGCCCCGAGATCGCCTGGATCGTCGCGGACTCCGGCGCCAAGGTCCTCATCGCCCACGAGCGGTTCGGTGACGCGGCGACGGCGGCGGCCGACGAGGCGGGACTGCCCGCCGCCCACCGCTACGCGGTCGGAGAGATCCCCGGCTTCCGCCCGTACGGCGACCTCCTGGAGGGGCGGTCCGACACTCCGCCCGAGGACCGCACGCTCGGCTGGGTCATGAACTACACCTCCGGTACCACAGGCCGCCCGCGTGGCATACGTCGCCCGCTGCCCGGCAAACCACCCGAAGAGACGTACCTCGGCGGCTTCCTCGCCATCTTCGGCATCAAGCCCTTCGACGACAACGCCCACCTCGTCTGCTCGCCGCTCTACCACACCGCGGTCCTCCAATTCGCGGGCGCGTCCCTGCACATCGGGCACCGGCTCGTGCTGATGGACAAGTGGACGCCCGAGGGCATGCTCGCGGCCATCGACCGCCACGCGTGCACGCACACGCACATGGTGCCGACCCAGTTCCACCGGCTGCTCGCGCTCCCGGAGGCCGTACGCGCCGCCTACGACGTCTCCTCCATGCGCCACGCCATCCACGGCGCTGCCCCCTGCCCCGACCACGTCAAGCGCGCGATGATCGACTGGTGGGGCACGTGCGTGGAGGAGTACTACGCGGCCAGCGAGGGCGGCGGGGCCTTCGCGACCGCCGAGGACTGGCTGAAGAAGCCCGGCACCGTCGGCAAGCCCTGGCCCATCAGCGAACTCGCCGTCTTCGACGACGACGGCCGACGGCTGCCCGCGGGCGAACTCGGCACCGTCTACATGAAGATGAAGACCGGCGGCTTCTCCTACCACAAGGACGAGAACAAGACGCGGAAGAACCGCATCGGCGACTTCTTCACCGTCGGCGACCTCGGCTACCTCGACGAGGACGGCTACCTCTTCCTCCGCGACCGCAAGATCGACATGATCATCTCCGGCGGCGTCAACATCTACCCCGCCGAGATCGAGTCCGCGCTGCTCGCCCACCCCGCCGTCGCCGACGCCGCGGCCTTCGGCATCCCGAACGACGACTGGGGCGAGGAGGTCAAGGCCGTGGTCGAACCCGCCGAGGGCCACCCGGCGGGCCCCGAACTGGCCCAGGACATCCTCGCCCACTGCGAACGGACGCTCGCGGGCTACAAGCGCCCCAAGACCGTCGACTTCATCGAGACCATGCCGCGCGATCCCAACGGCAAGCTCTACAAGCGGCGGCTCCGCGACCCGCACTGGGCGGGCCGGGAGCGCGCCGTGTAGTCCCCCCTTCCGGGCCGGGTGGTCGCCTCAGGGGCGGCCATCTCAGGGGCGGTCGCCTCAGGGCCGCCTCAGTGCTCGCTCACCCGCACCACCCGCAGCTTCGGCGACGCGAGGATGTCCTGCGCGCAGAACCGCTCCTTCACCATGCGGCCCGCCGAATACAGCTCCGTCTGGTCGCTGTAGTGCGGCGAGTTCGGATTGGAGGACTGCGAATACGTCAGCAGCGTACGGGCGTTCGGGCAGCCGCTGCCGTCGAAACCCACGGCCTGGATATAGCTGGAGCCGTGGACGACCTCGCTGTACCCGCCCTTAGCGGAGTTCCAGTCGGCCTCCGTCTTGTTCCAGACGCCCAGCGACTCCGTGCCGCCCGACACCGGTATGCGCTTGCCGCCGCGCACCACGAACTGGTGCTCGCCCAGCGGCGCGTCCAGCGCGATACGGGCCGCCCGCAGCTCGCCGACCGCGTCCGCCAGGGACCGCGCGAACCGCGGGTCGGCCGTGTTCAGGGTGTTCGGGGTGGCCACCGGATCGGCCGCGGAGAACGGCACCCGCCACAGCTCCCGTTCCGGCGTGGCGTCCGAGAGTCGCCGCCAGAAGCGGTCGAAGAGCAGCGCCCCCGCGCTGTCGGTGCGCACCGTACGGTCCCAGCCGGCCAGCACGTCGCAGGCGGCCGAGACGTCCACCCGCTTGCCGCCGCTGTCCACCGCCGTGCCGCCCGGCAGCGCGGCGCACGCCTTCGCCGCGTCGTCCGCCGCCAGATCCGCCGCCGGCACCCGGTTGGCGAACTGCTGCTTCACCAGATCGGCCACCGTCAGCCGGCCCCGCTCCGCCATCGCGTCCACGTCCTCGATCGCCCCGCGCGTCCGCATCGAGCGCTGGGTGCCGATGTCGCCGAAGACCGGCGGATAGCCCGTCAGCGGCTGGTCCGCGTTGGCCAGCCACGCGCTGTCGTTGGAGTTCTCCGCGTACGGCGCGTCCTTGAGCGTCGGCATCGCCGACGGCCCGAAGATCCCGTCCTGCACGGCGTCGGCGTCCCGGCCCAGCCCGCACGAGCCGCGCGACCCGTCCAGCACCGCGAGCCCGGTCTCCGGGTAGATCTGCCGGCCCAGCGCCGTGGAGCACCGCGCCACCAACTCGTCGGTCAGCCGCGGCAGCACCTGCGACTGGGTGAAGAGACTGTGCCCGCCGGAGTCCGCGGCGATCGTGTTGACCCAGGGCAGCCCCTGCGTCCGGTTCAGCGCGTCCCGCACGCCGTCGACGCTGCGGGCCTTGCTGAGACTGAGCCCCGCGTCGCTGAACCGCAGATTGGCGGCGTTCGCGTCGTCCAGCGCGTAGGCCGAGCCGGCGGTCCACGGCAGGTCGATGCCCCCGTACGACGTGGTGACGGGCCCGTAGCGGGTCCACCACTGGGTGCGGGTGACCTCGGTGGTACGGCCGTCCGCGCCGCGCGCCGGCACCGTGACCGTGCGCTTGGTCATCTTCACGGGCCGGCCGTCCACCAGATAGGAGGTGGGATCGTTCGGTACGAGCGTGAGCTCGCGCATCGTCAACGGCACGCCCATGGCGACCGTATGGCTCCACGCGATACGGGAGTTGTGGCCGATGGAGATCGACGTGACGCCCAGCAGCGAGCCGCCCGCGGCGTCCAGCTCGCCCGGGATGGTGACCTGGGACTGCCAGAAGCGGCGGCCGCCGTGCCAGGGGTAGTGCGGGTTGCCGATCAGCAGCCCGCGCCCGTTCGCGGTGGTCTCCCCGCTGAACGCCACGGCGTTGGAGCCCATGTCCGCGCGGCTCCGGTCGAAGTGCCGGCGCGCCGCCGCGACCTGACCCGCCGTCCGCCGCTCCGCCGTCCGCCGCGGCGCCTGCCCCGGCTGCGCGCCCGCGACCGGCGGCCGGGCCCCGGTGATGCCGTCCACGGCCGCGCCCTGTCCCGACAACAGCGCGAGGGCGTAGCCGTGCCGGGCCACGTCGAGCGTCGTGATGGGCTTGACCCAGGCCGCGCCCCGGCAGGCGGGATCGGTCACCCGGTGCTGTCTCAGCCAGGCGTTGTAACCGGCCGCGTATCCGCGCATCAGCTCCTTGGCCTGCCGGCTGGGGCCGGCCGGCGCGGGCTGGGCCAGCAGCTTCTCGACCGTCCCCGCCGCGTTGATGCCGCGGAAGAAGAGATCACTGGTGAGGTTGGTGGCGGCGGACGACAGGGAACCGTCGGTCGCGGCGTCCGGGCCGAAGTAGCGCGAACGCTCCCCGCGCCCGGTGACGAACCCGTCGGCCAGCACGCACACCTGGTCGGCGGCCTGCGCCCAGCCCTCGCCGAAGCCCAGGCTCGGATAGTCCCCGGCCACGATGTGCGGAATGCCGTACTCGGTGTAGCGGATGACGGCGGACAGCCCGTCGCCCGAGGGCCGGTCCGTACGGTCCGGCGCGGCGGCGGCCGCCCCCGGCGGCAGCGCGGTGGCGACGGCGAGCAGCGCGGCGCCGGTCAGCACCAGCGCACGCGATCGGATGCGTAAGTTCAACTCTTCCCCCAACCCTTCCCCAACGGGGCATGGCGATACGGATGGTGACGGGCGGTGCGGAGCAACGGACGGTGCCGAGCAGGTGGATTGTCGCCGATGCGCGGCGCGCGGCGGCAGAGGGCCTGAGGCGGCCCCGACTCCGCTTCCGGACCGGCCCGCCCACTTGACCCGCGCCCCCGCCGCGCACAAGATCCGACCATGACCGGTGGAGTGCACAGCAGCACGGTGGACGACCTCCTGCGGCGCAGCGCACGGCGAGTCCCCGACCGGACGGCGGTGCGGTACGGGGACCGGGCCTGGACCTACCGGGAACTCGACGACGCCGTGACCGTCGCCGCCGTCACCCTGATCGACCGCGGCGGGCCGGCGAGCGGCGCCCGCGTCGCCGTGTACGGGCACAACTCCGACGCCTATCTGATCGCCTTCCTCGCCTGCGCCCGCGCCGGCTACGTCCATGTGCCGGTCAACCACCACCTCACCGGCGACGATCTGCGCTACGTCATCGAGCAGTCCGGCAGCTCCCTCGTGCTCACCGACCCGGACCTCGAACACCGGCTGCCGGACTCCGTACCGGTCATGGCGCTGCGCGATGCCACCGGCTCGCTGCTGGAGACGGCGCGGGAGCGGAGCGCCGCCGGCATCCTCATCGCCGGCGGCGGGGACGGCGAGCAGGTGGTCCAGCTCCTCTACACCTCGGGCACCACCGCCGAGCCCAAGGGCGCGATGATGTCGCACCGCGCCTTCGTCCACGCGTACGTCAGCGCCATCGTCGCCCTGGACCTCAAGGAGAGCGACCGGCCGCTGCACTGCATGCCGCTCTACCACTCGGCGCAGATGCACGTCTTCCTGCTGCCCTACCTGGCGGTGGGCGCGGAGAACACCATCATCGACCAGCCCGACCCGTACCGGATCTTCGAACTCGTGGGGGCGGGCCGAGCCGACAGCCTCTTCGCCCCGCCCACCGTCTGGATCGAGCTGGCCGGGCACCCCGAGTTCGGCAACCGCGACCTCACCGGCCTGCGCAAAGCGTTCTACGGCGCCTCGATCATGCCCGTACCCGTCCTGGAACGACTCCGCGCGCGCCTGCCCGACCTCGCCTTCTACAACTGCTTCGGGCAGAGCGAGGTCGGTCCGCTCGCCGCCGTCCTCGGCCCCGGCGAACACGAGGGCCGGATGGACTCGTGCGGCCGGCCGGTGCTGTTCGTGGAGGCCCGGGTCGTCGACGAGCGCGGCGTCGAAGTGGGCCCCGGCGTGACCGGCGAGGTCGTCTACCGCTCCCCGCAACTGTGCGAGGGCTACTGGGAGAAGCCGGAGGAGACCGCCGAGGCCTTCCGCGACGGCTGGTTCCACTCCGGGGACCTCGCCGTGCGGGACGCCGAGGGCTACCTCACCGTCGTCGACCGGGTGAAGGACGTGATCAACTCGGGCGGCGTCCTCGTCGCCTCCCGCCAGGTCGAAGACGTCCTGTACGAGCACCCGGCCGTGGCGGAGGCAGCCGTCATCGGCCTCCCGGACGCCCACTGGATCGAGGCGGTCACCGCCGTCGTGGTCCGGCGCGGCCCGGTCGGCGAAGCGGAACTGATCGCCCACGTCCGCGAGCGGCTCACCCACTTCAAGGCCCCCAAACGCGTCCTGTTCGTCGACGACCTCCCCCGGAACGCCAGCGGCAAGATCCTCAAACGCCAACTGCGCGACCGCTTCGCGTCGGGTACGCGCCAGCCGGGCGCGGCAGGGGGCGCCTAGGGATCTCATCCGGGGGGGTGCCTCTATGTCTTTCGTCGAGGCACTCCTGTCGGTTTTGGGGTGGTTCGGTGTTGGTGGGGTTATGCGGCGAGTTCGATGTTCTTCGGTGTCCGGGGTTCGTAGAAGGTGTTGTCGCGGAGCATGGCGAACAGGACGCTGGTGCGTTGGCGGGCGAGGCGGAGGAGGGCCTGGGTGTGGGTTTTGCCGCGGGCTCGTTGTTTGTCGCGGTCCTGACGCCGATG
>NZ_JOBF01000032.1 GCF_000718635.1 Streptomyces varsoviensis
CACGCTGTTGAGTTCTCAAGGAACGGACGCTTCCTTTGTGGCCGTTTCACCGGCCGCTCCGGGCGCTTCCCTTCGGTCTTGCGTTTCCGACTCTATCAGTTCTTTTCCGCTGCTCTTACCGCTCGTTTTCCGCAGACATGCGGAAACTCAGAAGCGAATCCGAGAATTGGATCAGTATCCGATAGGTGCCGCCCTCCGATTCGCTCGCAGTTGACTGCGTGCCTCGGTCGTGGGCAGGGATACGACAGTACATGCCCCGCAGGGCCGAGGCAAATCGATTCCTCGCCCCTCCCCCGCGCCCTCCTCATGATCGGGACGATCGGAGCGGAATCAGACGTTCCTATGACTTACGCTTCTGACCAGTGCGCCGTCCGGGACAGGTAGTGACGGCGCGTGATGAATCTCCACCCCTGGGAGGCTTCCCATGACCACCGTGTCGTCCCCGCTCAATGGACGCGCCATCGGACTCGCGGCAGTGCCCGACCCGGTCTTCTCCGGCGCGATGGTGGGGCCCGGTACCGCCGTCGACCCGGTCCGTGAACCGTCCGCGGCCGTCGCGCCCGTGGACGGTGTCGTCGTCTCCCTGCACCCCCACGCGTTCGTCGTGGTGGACTCCGAGGGACACGGTGTGCTGACCCACCTCGGCATCGACACCGTCCAGCTCAATGGCGACGGCTTCGAACTGCTCGTCAACAAGGGCGACACCGTCACGCGCGGCCAGGCCGTCGTGCGCTGGAACCCGGCCGCCGTCGAAGAGGCCGGCAAGTCGCCGATCTGCCCGGTCATCGCGCTGGAGGCCACGGCCGACGCCCTCGGCGACGTCCGCGAGGAGGGCGACCTCAAGACCGGTGACACGCTCTTCACCTGGCAGTGATCCCGGAGCCGTCACCGACGGCGCGTACGACATCCACCGCGACGGCCCGAGCCGCCGCATCAATGGGAGACAGGTGAAATGGAGACAACGCTGCGAGGCGTCGGTGTGAGCCACGGTGTGGCGATCGGCGAGGTACGGCACATGGGCACGGCGGTCCTGGAGCCGCCGGCCAAGCAGATCCCCACGGACGAGGCTCCGCGCGAACAGGGGCGCGCGCGCCAGGCCGTGGAGGCGGTGTCCGCCGATCTCATCGCGCGCGGGAACCTGGCGGGCGGCGAGGCCCAGGCCGTGCTGGAGGCCCAGGCCATGATGGCCCAGGACCCCGAGCTGATGGCCGATGTCGAGCGGCGCATCGCCGTCGGCAGCACCGCGGAGCGCGCGGTGTACGACGCCTTCGCCGCGTACCGGGCGCTGCTGGCCGGGGCCGGCGAGTACCTCGCGGGCCGGGTCGCCGACCTGGACGACGTGCGGAACCGCATCGTGGCGCGGCTGCTGGGCGTGCCGATGCCGGGCGTGCCGGACAGCGACGAGCCGTACGTGCTGATCGCGCGGGACCTCGCGCCCGCCGACACCGCGCTGCTCGACCCCGCGCTCGTGCTCGGTTTCGTGACCGAGGAGGGCGGGCCGACCAGCCACAGCGCGATCCTCGCGCGCGCGCTCGGGGTGCCCGCCGTGGTGGCGCTGCCGGGTGCGGGCGAGCTCGTCGAGGGCACGGTCGTCGCGGTGGACGGCAGCACGGGTGAGATCTTCGTCGAGCCGGACGCGGCCAAGCGCGCCGAGCTGACCGGCGCCGCCGAGGCCCGTAAGGCCGCTCTCGCGGCGTCGTCCGGGCCGGGCGCCACCTCGGACGGGCACAAGGTGCCGCTGCTGGCGAACATCGGCGGTCCCGGCGATGTGAAGGCCGCGGTCGAGGCCGGCGCGGAGGGTGTCGGTCTGTTCCGTACGGAGTTTCTGTTCCTGGACGACAGCTCCAAGGCGCCGTCCGAGGAGAAGCAGGCCGAGGTCTACCGCGAGGTGCTGTCGGCGTTCCCCGAGGGCCGGGTGGTCGTGCGGGTGCTGGACGCCGGGGCGGACAAGCCGCTGGACTTCCTGACGCCGTCGGACGAGCCCAATCCGGCGCTCGGCGTGCGCGGGCTGCGCAGTCTCCTGGACCACCCCGAGGTGCTGCGCACGCAGTTGTCGGCGCTCGCCAAGGCGGCCGAGGGCCTGCCGGTCTACCTGGAGGTCATGGCCCCCATGGTGGCCGACCGGGCGGACGCCAAGGCGTTCGCGGACGCGTGCCGCGAGGCCGGGCTGCGGGCGAAGTTCGGCGCGATGGTGGAGATCCCCTCCGCCGCGCTGCGGGCCCGCTCGATCCTGCAGGAGGTGGAGTTCCTGTCGCTGGGGACCAACGACCTCGCGCAGTACACCTTCGCGGCCGACCGGCAGGTCGGCGCGGTGTCGCGGTTGCAGGACCCCTGGCAGCCCGCGCTGCTCGACCTGGTCGCCGCGTCGGCCGAGGCGGCCAAGGCCGAGGGCAAGAGCTGCGGCGTGTGCGGCGAGGCCGCGGCCGACCCGCTGCTCGCGTGCGTGCTGACGGGTCTGGGCGTCACCAGCCTGTCCATGGGCGCCGCGTCCATCGCGTACGTACGGGCCACGCTGGCCAAGCACACGCTGGCGCAGTGCGAGCGCGCCGCCGCCGCGGCCCGTGCCGTGGACTCCGCCGACGAGGCCCGGCGGGCCGCGCAGGCGGTGCTGTCCGGCGAGTGAGCCGTGAAGCGAGGGGCGTTCCACCGCGTGGTGGGGCGCCCCTCGCGCGTATCAGGGCATGTCGTCCGCCCCCGTCCCGTGCGCCCCCGTCCCGTGCGCCTCCGGGGGTCGTACGAGGTCGGGGGCCGCGAGGTATTCCACTCCGTGCTCGGGCGGTACGGGTTCGCCGGTGTCGGCGTCCGTGCAGTAGGCGGCGAAGATCTCCGCCTCGCTCAGGGGGCGCAGCCAGTCGCCGTGCAGGACCCAGCCGCGGACCCGGTCGTGGCCGTCGGGTGTGGTGGTGCGCAGGACGACGCCGCCGCGCCGGCCGGTCGCGAGGCCCGCGGCCAGCACGGTGGAGAAGACGAGGGCCTGGGTCGAATCCACGTCGGGCTCGGCGCCCGGGCGGGGTCGGGTGTGGAGCACCGCGATGAGCGGCGCGTCGTCGGCCGGGATGCTGCACACCAGGTGGTGCTCGCCGTGGCCGACGGTCTCCAGGAGCAGCCGCAGGGCGTGCGAGGCGCGGGCGAACGCCTCGTCGGCCCGCGCCTCGCCGCAGTGTTCTCGGCACTGGCCCGACCGGGAGAGCAGCCCCGACGCGTACTCCCAGGTCGCCTGCCGTTCGGCCGTCTCGATGAGGTGCGGCAGCAGTCGGTCGATGGGCTGGCCCTCGTACGGCACCGTGCCGCCGGCCGCCGCCAGGTGGGCGGTGTAGCGGGTGCGGCTGGCGGGGGCGTCGGGGTCGAGGCGGGCGTGGGCGCAGTACTCCTCGTAGCCGACGGGGTCGAAGAGGGCGACGGTGATGTGGACGCCCCGGGCGGCGAGCGTCCTCAGCAGTGCTTCCATCTGCCGCAGATAGGCGGTGTGGTCGTCGAAGGCGAAGGTCTCGTATCGGCGCATGGCCGCGAAGTCCCGCTCGTCGGCGAGAACGGCCACCGTGCTGGGCACTTCTCGGCGCAGCAGGTGCCGTGCGGTGGGCCGTTTTCCGTCATTTCCGGTGTGCGCCATGACTCCCCCTCAGCGCGAGCGATCAATGCTCACTCAGAGTAATCGGGGGCACTGACAGTGGCGCTCGGCCCAGCGCTCGGTCTCGACATCCGGCCTCGGGCCCCAGCCTCGACCTGCGGTTTCAGCGGTCGGTCTCAGCGGTCGGCCTTACGGCCCGCCCCGTCCGCACCGTCCGTTGTGTCGCCCGTGCCGGCGCGGTCGTGGGCAAGTCGCTCGTAGAAGCGCAGGAGTTCGAGGTCGTCGACGGAGCCGGGGTTGACGGCCGTCTCCAGCCGGGTGCCCTGGAGGAGCCGCTTGACGGGGACCTCGATGCGCTTGCCGGTGAGGGTGTGCGGGACGCCGGGGACCTCGATGACCTCGTCGGGGACGTGGCGCGGAGAAAGATTCTCGCGGATGGTGTTCTTGATGCGGTCGCGCAGGCTGTCATCGAGTCGGGCGCCCGGGGCGAGCTGGATGAAGAGGGGCATCCAGTAGCCGCCGTCGGGCTGTTCGACGCCGATGACGAGGGACTCGCGGATTTCGGGGAGCCGTTCGACCGCCTCGTAGATGTCGGCGGAGCCCATCCGTACGCCCTGGCGGTTGAGGGTGGAGTCGGAGCGGCCGTGGATGACGACGGAGCCGCGGGAGGTGAGGGTGATCCAGTCGCCGTGCCGCCAGGCGCCGGGGAACATCTCGAAGTAGCTGTCGCGGTAGCGGCTGCCGTCGGGGTCGTTCCAGAAGTGGATCGGCATGGAGGGCATGGGGTTGGCGATGATCAGTTCGCCGACCTCGTCGATCACGGGTTTGCCGTCGGCGTTCCACGCCTGGAGGTCGGTGCCGAGGCCGGGGGCCTGGAGTTCGCCGATGTGGACGGGGAGGGTGGGGACGGCGCCGGCGAAGCACGAGCACACGTCCGTACCGCCGCTGACGGAGGCGATCCACATGGACTCGGCGACCTCGTCGTGGATCCAGCGGAAGCCGTCGGGCGGCAGCGGTGAGCCGGTGGTGGCGACGCATTTCACGGTGGCGAGGTCGAGGTCGCGCCCGGGGTGGATGCCGGCCTTGCGGCAGGCCATGACGTAGGCGGCGGAGGTGCCGAGGAAGGTGGCGCCGGTGCGTTCGGCGACGCGCCACTGGGCGGAGATGTCGGGGTGGCCGGGGCTGCCGTCGTACAGCACGAGGGTGGCGCCGACGAGGAGGCCGGAGACGAGGAAGTTCCACATCATCCAGCCGGTGGAGGTGTACCAGAAGAAGCGGTCCCCGGGGCCGAGGTCGCAGTGCAGGCCGAGTTGTTTGAGGTGTTCGATCAGGATGCCGCCCTGGGACTGGACGATGGCCTTGGGGAGGCCGGTGGTACCGGAGGAGTAGAGGACCCACAGGGGGTGGTCGAAGGGCACGCGCTCGTAGACGGGTTCGGTGCCGGCGCTGGTGAGGGCGGACCATTCGAGGGCGCCTTCGGGGGCCGGGGTGCCGAGGAGCGGGATGTGCACGACGGCGCGGAGGGTGGGCAGTTCGCGGCGGAGTTCGGCGACGGTCTCGGTCCGGTCGTGGCGCTTGCCGCCGTAGTGGTAGCCGTCGACGGTGAACAGGACGACGGGTTCGACCTGCTGGAAGCGGTCGAGGACGCTGCGGGCGCCGAAGTCGGGGGCGCAGGAGGTCCAGACGGCGCCGACGGCGGCGGCGGCGAGGAGCGCGGTGACGGCCTGCGGGATGTTGGGGACGTAGCCGCTGACGCGGTCGCCGGGGCGTACGCCGAGGCGGCGCAGCTCGGCGGCGAGGGAGCCGACCTGGCCGCGCAGCTCGGCCCAGGTGATGGGCCGCGGCTCGTGGGTCTCGTCGACGTGCAGGAGGGCGGGGGTGTCGGCGCGGGCGGGGTCGTCGGCGGCGCGCAGGGCGTGTTCGGCGTAGTTGAGGGTGGCGCCGGGGAACCAGGAGGCGCCGGGCATGGCGGGGTCGGCGAGGACGCGTTCGTACGGGGTGGTGAAGCGGACGTCGAACCATTCGGTGGTGGCCTGCCAGAAGCGTTCCAGTTCCTGTACGGACCAGCGGTGGAGCGCGGCGTAGCTGGCGGCGGGGTCGCCGGGTACGGCGGCGGGCGCGCCGTGCCGTGCGGCGGCCCACTCCTGGAAGCGGGTGACCTGGGCGGCGGCGATGCGGTCCTCGCCGGGCTGCCACAGGGGTTCCGGCTGTGCTGTGGCGGGCTGCGGTGCGGTGGTCATCTGGCGTCTCCCGGCTGTCACGCGTCGTGGGCGTCGCCGCGCACGTGCGGGGTGTGCGCGGAACGCGGCTGTGCAGGACGATGCCACGTGATCGACTCTCGCACCAGGTCCGGGCCCTGTGACGCGGGCGGGCAGGGCGGCGCGGGGTGGGTGGTCCGGTTCGTGTGGCTGGTATCGGGGGTGCGGCTGGTGCGGCCGGTGTGTTTTTTGAGTGTGCGGTAAAGGCTGGGAGAGACGGCGGGATACCCCCGGGTGAACGCGAGTTGAACGGAGCGCGCGTCCGGTGGCGTCGGTGGCAGGGTGAGCAGCATGGATGCGCGTGACCTGGTGCGGTCGGTGAAATCAGTCGGTTCGGCACGGGGGCTGCGGTCCCTGCGTTCGGCGGTGCGGCGGCGGCGCCTGGACGCGGCGGCGCTGCCGCGGCGCGGTCCGGAGCGGGCGCGGGTGCCGGGCGCGGCGCAGGGGGCCGAGCCGCAGCCGGGCGGCGGTGTGGTGCGGTTCGCGCGGTCGTCGCTGCGGGTGCGGGTGGCGGCGGGCGGGGCGGTGTTCTGCGGCTGGGACGGCGCCGAGCCGGAGCCGTCGTACGCGCTGGCGGGGGCGTGTCCGGCGGTGGACGAGCGGGCGGTGCTGGAGCCGGATACGGACGGCGGCTGGCGGGTGCTGTCGGAGCGGGTGCTGGTGGTGGTGGACCGGCACGGCGCGGTGGAGGTGCGTACGCCGGGTGGTGTGGTGCTCCGGCGGGATCTGCCGCCGCGCTGGTGGGAGCCGGTGGACGGGCGGTGCGCCGGGCCGGGTGCGGCGGAGGCCGCGTACGTCCCGACCAAGGAAGCTGAAAAGGAAGCTGAGGGGGTCAAAGGGCCCGCGGACGCGCGGGCCGGGGCGCGTTGGGTGCAGCGCTCCGAGGTGGCGGCGGACGCGCGGTTCTTCGGGCTGGGCGGCCGGGCGGCGGGTCCCCGGCTGCGGGACGGTTCGTACCGGCTGTGGAACACCGATCCGGGCGGGTCCTTCGAGCCGGGGGACGACCCGCTGTATCTGACGATGCCGGTGCAGTTGGTGGTGGCGGACGGGGGTTCGCATCTGGTCTTCCACGACAACTCGTGGGACGGGCGGGTGTCGGTGCGGGAGGGCGTGGAGGGCGAGGGGTCGGGGCACGACCGGCCGGGCGGCTGCGAGGTGCGGATGGACGGGGGGCCGCTGCGCTACTGGGTGATGGCGGGGACGCCGGCGCGGGTGCTGCACGCGTGGACGGCGCTGACGGGCGCGCCCGCGCTGCCGCCGACGTGGGCGCTGGGGTACCACCACGCGCGCTGGGGGTTCGGGGACGCGGCCGAGGTGCGGCGGGTGGTGGCCGGGTACCGGGAGCGGGGGCTGCCGCTGTCGGCCCTCCATCTGGACATCGACCACTACCGGGGGCACCGGGTGTTCACGGTGGACGGGGAGCGGTTCCCGGATCTGCCGGGGCTGGCGGCGGAGCTGCGCGGGCAGGGGGTGCGGCTGGTGTCGATCGTCGATCCGGCGGTGAAGGCGGAGCCGGGGAACGCGGTGTACGACAGCGGCGTGGCGGTGGACGCCTTCGTGCGGGACGGGCGGGGGCGGCGGGTGCGGGGCGAGGTGTGGGCGGGCGATTCGGTCTTCCCCGATTTCACGGAGCCGAGGGTGCGCAAGTGGTGGGGCGCTCTGTACGGGGAGCGGCTGGCGCGCGGGTTCGCGGGGGTGTGGCACGACATGAACGAGCCGGTGTCGTTCGTGGCCTTCGGCGATCCGACGCTGCCGCGGTCGGCGCGGCACGCCCTGGAGGGGCGCGGCGGTGATCACCGGGAGGCGCACAACGTGTACGGGCTGGCCATGGCGCGGGCCGGTTACGAGGGGCTGTGCGAGCTGCGGCCCGCGGAGCGGCCGTTCCTGTTCTCGCGGTCGGGGTGGGCGGGGGTGCAGCGGTACGGGGGCAGTTGGTCGGGGGATGTGGCGACGGGCTGGCCGGGGCTGCGGGCGTCGCTCGCGCTGGTGCTGGGGCTGGGGCTGTGCGGGGTGCCGTATTCGGGGCCGGATGTCGGGGGTTTCACGGGGGCGCCGTCGCCGGAGTTGTTTCTGCGGTGGTTCCAACTGGGTTCGCTGCTGCCGTTCTTCCGTACGCACGCGGCGATCGACGCGGGGCGGCGGGAGCCGTGGGAGTTCGGTGCCCAGGTGCTGGAACACGCGGGGGCGGCGCTGCGGGAGCGGGCGCGGCTGCTGCCGTATTTCGTGACGCTGGCGCAGCTCGCGCACCGGACGGGCGCGCCGTACGTGCGGCCGGTGTGGTGGCGCTCGCCGCAGGACCGGGCGTTGCGCGACTGCGAGGACGCGTATCTGCTGGGTGACTCGCTGCTGGTGGCGCCGGTGCTGGAGGCGGGGGCCGAGTGGCGGGCGGTGCGGCTGCCGCGGGGGCGGTGGTACGACACGGCGACGGGCCGGGCGTACGAGGGGCCGGGGCAGGTGCTGCTGCCCGCGCCGCTGGAGCGGATTCCGGTGCTGGCGCGGGCGGGGTCGGTGGTGCCGGTGGTGGGCGCGGGGGGCGGGGTGGAGCTGGAGGTGTGGGAGCCGGCTCAGGGGCGTACGGGCGGGGGCCTGCTGATCCCGGACCCGGGGGACGGCTGGGAGCGGCCGGCGGCGGTGCGGTTCACGACGCGGTGGCGGGAGGGGCGGGTGGGGGTGGAGCGGGAGGGTGCGGCCGAGGTGGGCTATCCGGTGCGGGTGCGGCCGGTGGCGGGGCGGTAGCGGGGCGCCCGTCGTGCCCTCTTTCGCGGCGGCGTCCGGAGCTGCTAAGTGGAGGGGTCGCCGACCGCTTGGAGGGTTCATGCCAGGATTGTCCGCCGCCGTCTCGCACGTACGCGCCGTGTCCGTCACCTTCTCCCGCGTACGCGGCCGACCCGCCGCCGACCCGCCCGTACGGACCGCTGCCGCCCCCACGCCCGTACAGGACGCCCCCGCCCCCGTACGCGCTCGGCGTGCTCTCGTCCCACCCGCCTCGCCCCTCCCCCGCGCGCTCGCCCTGTCCGCCGTCGCGCTCCTCGCGCTGGCCCCGGCCGCAGCGGCGCAGGAGGCGGGCCAGGGCCTGGAGTCGAGCCAGAGGCGGGAGCCGAGCCAAGGGCGGGAGCCGGTCCCCGGGCAGGAGTCGAAGGAGCCGAAGGCGCCGAAGGAGTTCGTGGCGCTCGGCGATGTCGATCCGACGATCCTTCAGGAGATCCGCTACATCACCCCGCACAACTTCACCGGGCGCCCCGTCAAGGGCTATCGCCGGCCGGTGTGCCTGCTGACCCGGCCCGCCGCGCTGGCCCTGCACCGGGTGCAGCGCGGGCTGCTGCGCCGCGGGTACACGCTGAAGGTCTACGACTGCTACCGGCCCCAGCGCGCGGTGGCGTCCTTCGTGGCCTGGGGCAAGGACCTGTCGGATCAGCGGATGAAGCGCGAGTTCTATCCGCGGGTGGACAAGTCGCGGCTGTTCGAGGACGGCTACATCGCCGAGAAGTCGGGGCACAGCCGGGGCAGCACGATGGATCTGACGGTGGTCCGGCTGCCGGCCGTCCCGACTCGGCCGTACGTGCCCGGGGAGCGGCTCGTGCCCTGCCACGCGCCGAAGTGGCAGCGGTTCCCGGACAACTCGCTCGACATGGGGACCGGGTACGACTGCATGGACACCCTCTCGCACACCCTCGACCCGCGGGTGCGGGGGCAGCGGAAGGCCAACCGGCTGCTGCTGAAGTCCTCGATGGAGGCCGCCGGCTTCGTGAACCTGCCGCAGGAGTGGTGGCACTACACGTACCGGACGGAGCCGTTCCCCGACACGTATTTCGACTTCCCGGTCTCCTACCGGTCCGTGCACGGGCGCTGAGCGGGCGGCGGCGGGGCGGCGGCCGGCGCCGCGCCGCCGCCCTTGCGAGCGACCTTGACGCTCCGTCAGCACCGGTGAACACTGCCGGGTATCAGTCGGCACCGCCGCAGTAGGGCGTCCCCGGTGGTGCCACCGCTCCCCTGGCGAATGCCCGTTCGCGCCGATCGCCGGCGCCGGGCAGGGGGCACGGAAACCCTCGGCCGCCGGCCGCCGCCTCGATGGGGAGCAACCCCCTGCACGGAGGACCGGGACGGCGTCCCGGGCGAGGGACTGGGAGCCGCAGTGGATCAGTTCTCCAATGGCGACATCTTCATAGGCGAGATCATCGGCACCGCGGTGCTGATTCTCTTCGGCGCCGGCGTGTGCGCCGCCGTCACGCTCACCCGCTCGAAGGCCAAGGCCGCCGGCTGGGTCGTCATCGCCTTCGGCTGGGGCTTCGGCGTGCTGGCCGGCGCGTACACCGCCGGGCCGCTCTCCGGCGGGCACCTCAATCCGGCGGTGACGCTGGGCATCGCCGTCGACACCGGGCACTGGGACAAGGTGCCGGTCTATGTGGCGGGGCAGTTGGTGGGCGCGGTGCTCGGCGCGGTGCTGTGCTGGCTCGCGTACTACGCGCAGTTCGCGGCCAACGCCGAGGCGGAGAACGCGCAGCCGACGCTGGGGATCTTCTCGACCGTTCCGGAGGTCCGCAGTCCGGTGGCCAACCTGCTCACCGAGGTCATCGCGACGATGGGGCTGGTGCTGCCGGTGCTGGCCTTCGGGCTCACGAAGGGGCTCGGGCAGTCCGGCACCCAGACACTGATGGTCTCCTTCGTCGTGGTGGGCATCGGCCTCTCGCTGGGCGGGCCGACCGGCTACGCCATCAACCCGGCGCGCGACCTCGGCCCGCGCATCGCGCACGCCGTGCTGCCCATACCCAACAAGGGCACCTCCGACTGGGGGTACTCCTGGATTCCGGTGGCGGGTCCGTTGATCGGGGCGGCGCTGTCCGGTCTCATCTTCAACGCAGCCTACTGACTCGGGAGACGTCATGATCGGCACGACCGGCGCGGCCGACAAGGCCGGCACGTACACAGCCGCGATCGACCAGGGCACCACTTCCAGCCGCTGCATCGTCTTCAACCAGGACGGCGCGATCGTCGCCGTGGACCAGCGCGAGCACCGGCAGATCTTCCCCAAGCCGGGCTGGGTGGAGCACGACGCGACCGAGATCTGGTCGAAGGTGCAGGCCGTGGTGGCGGGCGCGCTCGCCAAGGCGGGGCTGCGGGCCGACGAGCTGAGCGCGGTGGGCATCACCAACCAGCGGGAGACGACGGTCCTGTGGGACCGTACGACCGGGAAGCCGGTGCACAACGCGGTCGTATGGCAGGACACGCGGACGTCCGCGCTCTGCCGGGAGCTGGGCGGCGCGGACGGCCAGGACCGGTTCCGGGCGGCCACGGGGCTGCCGCTCGCCAGCTATTTCTCGGGGCCCAAGGCGGCCTGGCTGCTGGACAACGTGCCGGGGCTGCGCCGCCGGGCGGAGCTGGGCGAGATCGCCTTCGGCACCGTGGACTCGTGGCTGATCTGGAATCTGACCGGCGGCACGGACGGCGGGGCGCACGTCACGGACGTCACCAACGCGTCGCGCACGATGCTGATGAACCTTGAGACGCTCCAGTGGGACGCGTCGGTGCTCGCCGCGATGAACCTGCCCGAGGCGATGCTGCCCGAGATCAGGTCCTCGGCGGAGGTTTACGGGACGGCGGTCGGCCCACTGGCCGGGGTGCCGGTCGCCTCGGCGCTGGGCGACCAGCAGGCCGCCGTCTTCGGGCAGACCTGCTTCGGGGTGGGCGAGGCGAAGAACACCTATGGGACGGGCTCGTTCCTGCTGCTCAACACGGGCGAGCGGCCGGTGGCGTCCAAGAGCGGGCTGCTGACGACGGTGGGCTACCGGCTGGGCGGCGACGCGGCCGTCTACTGCCTGGAGGGCTCGATCGCGATCACGGGCGCGCTGGTGCAGTGGTTCCGCGACCAGCTCGGCATCATCCGGTCCGCCGACGAGATCGAGCCACTGGCCGCGAGCGTGGCGGACAACGGCGGGGCGTACATCGTGCCGGCGTTCTCCGGGCTGTACGCGCCGTACTGGCGCTCGGACGCGCGCGGCGTGGTCACCGGTCTCACCCGGTACGTCACCAAGGCGCATCTCGCGCGCGCGGTGCTGGAGGCGACGAGTTGGCAGACGCGCGAGGTGGTCGACGCGATGTACCAGGACTCCGGGGTGCGGCTCACCTCGCTGAAGGTGGACGGCGGGATGACCGTCAACAATCTGCTGATGCAGCATCAGGCGGATGTGCTGGGGGTGCCGGTGATCCGGCCGGTCATCGCCGAGACCACGTGCCTGGGCGCGGCGTACGCGGCGGGGCTGGCCACGGGCGTCTGGCAGGACCTCGACGAGCTGCGGGCGCACTGGAGGCGCGACACGGAGTGGACGCCGCGGATGGCGGCCGATGAGCGCGAGCGGGAGTACGGCAACTGGCGCAAAGCCGTGGAGCGCAGCTTCGGCTGGCACGAGGAAGACGACATGGGCGCGGCCGCGGGGCACGAGGAGAGCACGGCGCACGAGGAGAGCGGCGGCTGACCGCCGCCGTGCCCGGGCCCGTGCCTCCGGAGGGCTCGCGAGGCGTACGGGGCCGGGCGCGGGTCAGGCGCCGGCGTGCTCGCGCTGGTTGGCGGACGTCTCCATCGCGTGCTCGACGACCGAGATCAGGACCCGCTTGGCGGATTCCCGTTCGCGCGCGTCGCAGAGCAGGACGGGCACCTCCGGGTCGAGGTCGAGGGCGTCGCGCACGGTCTCCTCGGGGTAGCGGTCCGCGCCGTCGAAGCAGTTGACGGCGACGGTGAAGGGGATGGAGCGCCGCTCGAAGTAGTCGATGGCGGCGAAGCAGTCCTGGAGCCGGCGGGTGTCGGCGAGGACGACCGCGCCGAGCGCGCCCTGCGCCAGTTCGTCCCACAGGAACCAGAAGCGGTCCTGGCCGGGGGTGCCGAAGAGGTAGAGGACCAGGTCCTCGCGGAGCGTGATGCGGCCGAAGTCCATGGCGACGGTGGTGGTGGACTTGGCCTCCACGCCGTCGGTGGAGTCGACGGGCCGGCCGGCCTCGCTGAGCAGCTCCTCGGTGCGCAGCGGGCGGATCTCGCTGACCGCGCCGACGAGCGTCGTCTTGCCGACCCCGAAGCCGCCCGCGACCAGGATCTTGAGCGTCACCGGGTCGGCCTTGGACCGCTTGCGGCTTCGGTCGGAGCGCCCGAAGACCATGAGCCTCTTCTCCTGGGTGGCGTTGGATGGTGGTGGATGTGCTGGATGGTGATGGATGTTGATGGAACGACTTACCAAGTGATCAGTATGTGGTCATCATTGGCAAGGGAACAGTACAACGTGGTCACCCGCGCTCGCACGTCAACTCCGGCCCGCCGAGGGCCGATCGCGGCCCGCGACGGCCGGGCGCACCGTACGGAACGGGGCGCCGCGGGCCGGCCCGGAAGCCCGGACGCCGTACGGGCACGGACCCGGTGACAGCGCCCGCCGACCGTACGGGCGCGGCCCGGCTACAGCGCCCGGAGGCCGTCGATCACCTCGCGGAGGATGGACTCGTCCGGGAGCTCCGCCGGGGGCACCGGCCGGGAGACCCGGACGAGTTCCGCGTCGAGCAGATCGCCGACCAGCACCCGGACCACCCCGACGGGCAGATCGAGCCCGGCGGCCAGCTCCGCGATGGACTGCGGGGCGTCGACGCTGAGTTCGATGATGTCGAGGTGTTCCGGGGACAGCGCCTGGTCCACCACGGCGTGCACGTCGCCGAAGTGCGCGTCCAGGGACTCGTCGGCGATGACGACCGCGATCAGGTCGAGCTTCGCCTCGGCCGCGCTGCGGGTACGGCCGCGCGTCATGGCGTACGGCCGTACCACAGGGCCTGCCGCGTCGTCGAACCAGTGGGCCGGGCCGCCGCCGTCCTCGGTCATGCCCGCGGTCACCCGTCGGCGGCCACGCCGGTCCGCGGAGCGGCGGCCAGGTGCGCGCCCACGCGCTTGACGAGGAGCGTCATCTCGTAGGCGACGAGCCCGACGTCGGAGTCGGCGTCGGCGAGGACGGCGAGGCAGCTCCCGTCGCCCGCCGCGGTGACGAAGAGGAACGCCTCGTCCAGCTCGACGACGGTCTGCCGGACCTTCCCGGCGTCGAAGTGCCGGCCCACGCCCTTGGCGAGGCTGTGGAAGCCGGAGGCGACGGCCGCCAGATGCTCGCCGTCCTCGCGGGTCAGCTCCTTGGACGTGCCGGTCGGCAGGCCGTCCCCGGAGAGTACGAGTGCCTTGCGGATGCTGCCGACGCGCTCGACCAACTCGTCGAGCAGCCAGTTCAGCTCGCCGGTGCTCGTGGTCGCGGTGCGTGCTGCGGCCTTCGGTGCGGTCATCGACCGTCCCCTTCAGATGTCGTTCCTGGTGCGGTGCCTGCCGCGCCGTCGGGTTCGAGGGCGTTGTGCTCCCGCCCGCGCTGCCAGCCGCGCTGGAGCGAGGCCATCCTGGCCCGCACCTCGTCGGCATCGCGCTCGGGTTCCGGATCGGCGGGGCCCGCGGCGGCGGTCCGCGCCGCGGGGTCGTTCTTGAGCTGGGGGGCGAGGCTGGCCTGCCGCACCCGCCGGGGCAGGGCGAGGGTCTTCTCGTCCCGCCGCGCGCCCGCGGCGCCGTCCTCCGCGTCCGGCGGCCGGTGATCGGCGGCGCGGGCGGCCGTGCGGCGGCGCGGCAGCGGTGCGGGGCCGTCGGGCCGGGTGGGGGCGGGGGCCTCCGCAGCCTGCTGGTGCTGTTCCGGCGCGGGCGCGGCGGCGCGGCGGCGGAACAGCGCGCCCTCCGCTTCGTCGAACGCGCCGTACACAAGTCGTTCCCCGGCCGGTCCGGCGAGCGCCGGCCGGTCCGCGTCGGGCCGTTCGGGCAGCGGCACGGGCACCTGGGCGAGCGCGGCGAGCCCGCTGCCGCCGGCCGCCGACTCGCCGGTGTCCGGTTCCCGCTCGTGTCCGGCGGCCGTACCGGCGTCGACCAGCAGCGCCTCGGGGATGAGCACGACGGCGGTGGTGCCGCCGTACGGGGAGGGCTGGAGGGAGACGCGGACGCCCTGGCGGCGGGCGAGGCGGCTGACGACGAAGAGGCCGAGCCGGTCGGTGTCGGACAACTCGAACTCGGGGGTCTCGGCGAGCCGGAGGTTCGCCTCCAACTGGGCGTCGGGGGTCATGCCGAGGCCCCGGTCGTGGATCTCCAGGGTGAAGCCGTTGGAGACCCGCTCGCCGACCACCTGGACGGCGGTGTGCGGCGGGGAGTACAGGGTGGCGTTCTCCAGGAGTTCGGCGACGAGGTGGGTGAGGTCGGCGACGGCCGGGCCGCTCACGGCGAGCCGCGCCAGCCGGCGGACCTCGATGCGCTCGTAGTCCTCGACCTCGGCGACGGCGGCCCGTACGACGTCCATGAGCGGGATCGGCTTGCGCCACTGCCGGGAGGGGGCCGCGCCGGAGAGGATGACCAGGCCCTCGGCGTGCCGCCGCATGCGGGTGGTGAGGTGGTCGAGGCGGAAGAGGTCGGCGAGTTCGTCGGTGTCCTCGGTGCGCCGCTCCATGGTGTCGAGCAGGGTGAGCTGCCGGTGCAGCAGCACCTGGCTGCGCCGGGCGAGGTTGACGAACACCTCGGAGACGCCGCGGCGCATGTCGGCCTGTTTGACGGCGGCCTCGACGGCGGCGCGCTGCAGGGTGTTGAGGGCCTGGCCGACCTGGCCGAGTTCGTCCTGCCCGTATTGGAGGCGCGGCGCCTCGGTCTCGACGTCGACGTTCTCGCCCGCGGCGAGGCGGCGCATCACGCTGGGCAGCCGGACGCCCGACACCTCGTGCGCCTCCTTGCGGACCCGGCGCAGGTCGCGGATGAGGGAGCGGCCGATGCGGGTGGAGATGACGAGGGAGACGGCGAGGGCGAGGAAGCCGAGGACGCCGGCCGCGCCGGCCTTGAGGAGGATGTCGTCGGCGATGGGCTTGACGCGGTCCTGGTAGCGGTCGGAGGCGTCGGCGCCCATGCGGCGCAGGTCCTCCAGGACCGGTCCCACGGCGGCCTCCCAGCGCTGGGAGTTGATGGTCTGGACCGCCTTGGCGGGGCCGGCGGCGAGGACGGCCTCCTCGGCCTTCTCCAGGGCGCGGGCATCGGCGCCGCGCCAGAAGTCCGCGTAGATGTTCTGGTCGGAGGCGGGCAGGACCGGCAGGTTGGTGGTGTAGAGGAGCTTGCGTTCGGCGATCCGGTCGGAGAAGGCGCGGATCTCCTGGCGGTTCATGGAGCCCGCGGCGAGCCCGGCGGCGAGCAGGGCGTCCTCGCGGGACAGGGCCTCGCGGGCGCGGGTGACGCCGACGAGGGCGCGGCCCTGCTTGTCCATGTCGGCGTCCTGGAGCGTGTTGAGGGTGCCGAGGAACGCGTAGTAGGGGTCGATGAGTTCGTTGTAGGCGCGCAGCGCGCCGTCGCGGGTGAGGGTGTTGTGCTCGACCTTGCGGCGCAGGCCGGCGAGGTCGTCGAGGCCGTCCTCGATGGTGGTGAACTGGTCGGCGGAGGCGGCGCTCATGTCGTCGCGCACCCCGTGGCCGGCGCCCGAGCGCAGGTCGACGGCGGTCTTGTCGGTGGCGCGGCGCTGGGCGCGCAGGGCTTCGAGGGCGTCGGAGCGGCGCATGTCGGCCAGGTAGACGAGGGTTTGGCGGCGTTCCTTCTGGAGGGCCTGGGCCATGTCCTCGGCGGGGTGGCCGAGTCTGCGCATCACGTCGGCCCCGGTCAGGAGCTGAGCCGCTTCCTTGCCGGTGATCACGGTGGCGAAGGCCCACAGGGCGGTCAGGGCCACCAGCGGCACCAGCAGCAGCGCCACGATCTTCCGGCGGATCGACTTCCCGCGAAAGCGCATGGCCTCCCCAACGTCAACCCCGGCGCGCGGGGGTCGTGTTCCGACAATAAGCGGCGCGAGCCTACTACTGCCGGGCGACCAACCCGAAGACGTGTACGGTCCTTGACACCGTGTGAGCAGCGGCTTTGGTGGCGAGTTGTCCGGCGATAAACGGACTTTCCGCGCCCGCTTGTGGTACATGACACCCCGTCGACGGGGTAGGAGAGCGACCTCTTCTGGCCGGAATTCCCCTCACCATGGGAACCTTTGACCATGGTTGTTCGCTCTTCCTCCCGAAGGGGTGGGAGGAATACACCTGATGCCCCTCTTTTGGGAAGTGCCCGTACGGGGCAGTCACTGAGGGGGTGAATCTCCATGGACCAGGATCACGACATCCCGTCCCACCGGGGACGGCCACCGCTGTGGACCGAGGAGCCCGCCCGCAGACGGCGGATGCCCGATCCGGTCCGTACGGCGGCGGTCCGTGCGGTGATCATCATCGCCGTGACGTTGGCCCAGACCATGGTCGCGGTGTTCTGCGCGCTGGCCGGCGCTTGGTTCGCCTTTCCCGCCACGCTGTGCAGCATAGCCAGCACCGTGGTGGCCACCTGGGCGGTCGTCGACGTCTGGGTCACCCGGCAGGTGTGGAACCAGCGGCACGGCGTGGTCTCCGTTCCCAGCAGCTCCGCCCGGCAGCTCCGCAAGGCCCGTCGGCCACGCTTCCCCTGATCGTCAGCGGCCCGGTAAGTTCGGCTGTTGACGGTGTGTCCGCCGGCGGCGGCGGAGGGGCTAAGGGGGAGGACAGCCATGGCTGACCGGGATCGAGCGGTCCATCGCATTCCAGGAATCCTCGGGGACCCCGGCTGGACGGTGTGTCTCGTCGGCGAGGAGCAGTCGGGCAAGCTCGCCCAGGTCACCGCCGGGCTGCGGCACCGGCCCGACCCCGCGGGCGGCGGCAAGCTCATCACCTCCGGATTCTCGTACTGGGGCCTGGAGTCCACCGTCGCCTGGGCGCACGCCTGCAACGACCTGTACTACCCGGTGATGCGCGAGAGCATCGGCTCGTTCAGCCGCCGCTGGCACGCCATGGGGAACGCGCTGCCGGACGGCCCGCTGCACTACGTCAGCCTGGGCCCGGGCACCGGCCAGAAGGACCAGGCGCTGCTGCGGTACCTCGACAGCCGCGGCCAGTCCGCCTGCTACATCCCGGTGGACGTGAGCGCCGAGATGCTGCGGCTCGCCCAGCGCGAGGCCCTCCAGCACCTGCACGTACCGGCCGGCGACGTCCTGCCCGTACAGCTCGACTTCTCGCTCCCCCGCAACCTCGACCGGCTCAGCACCGTGATCCGGCGCACCGTGGGCGACGAGCCCGTCCTCTACTCCCTGCTCGGCAACACCCTCGCCAACTTCGACAGCGACTCCCAACTGCTGGCGCTCCTCGCCGACAAGCTGCTGCGTCCGCAGGACCGCTTCCTGCTGGAGATCGCCAACACCGCAGACCAGAGCGACGCGGTGGCCCGGGCCGCGGCGCAGGAGTACGAGAACAGCCCGCGCTTCCGCGAGTTCGTCACCAGCGCCCTGATGCAGTACACGGATCTGCGGATCGACATGAACAGCCTCACCTACGAGGGGACGGTCGAGGACGACCGGGCGCTGAAGGTCAAGGTCATATACCACAACCGCACGGGCGAACAGGTGGAGCTGACGCTGCCGGACCGCAGCACGGTCCCCTTCCCCGACCGGGACACCATCCGGCTCTACCTCAGCCGCAAGTACACCCAGCCGGGGGTGGAGAAGATGCTGGCGGAGGCGAGAGTCGTCAAGGCCGGGCAGGTCCACGACACCGGGCACGCGGCCTTCGACCGGCCCGCGTTCGGCATGACGCTGCTGCTGCTCCAGAGCACCGAGGCGCCCCGCACCCCGGCCGGACCCGACCCCTTCGCCGCCAGCGGGCCGCGCGCCTGATGGAGCGCTTCAGGCGGCTGAGCCGGCCGTTCTTCGCCGCCACGACCTTCGCCTGCCTGCTGCTCGCCCTCGCCCTGAGCGTGTGGTGGCTGCTCACCTCGCGCGGCCCGGGCAGCAGGTTCGAACCGGCCACCACGGGCCTCGCGCTCGTCGCCGCGATCACCGGCGTCTACGCGGAGCGGCGGGCGGCGGCGCGCGAACGGCGCGCGCAGGCGCTGTACGCGCTCGCCGACGAGCTGGTGAAGAACACCGAACTGCTCACCGGCGAGGGGTTCGCGCGGCTGGACCCGTACGCCCCCAAGGCGCGGGTCTACCCGCGCCTCGTGCAGTCCGCCACCGATGCGGCGCTGGTCTCCGGGGCGTTCTCGGCCCCGGGCCATGTCGAGCTGATCGCGCTGCTGCACCGCTGGCGCGACGCCGTGCACGACTTCAACCGGCGGCTCGACCTCGCCGAACTCCGCACGTACGTCAGCCAGATCCCGGACGAGGAGCTGCTGGCCATCGACAACTCCATGCACCGGGCGGGCGGGCAGCTCGACGGCGTGCGCGAGCTGCGCGCCGGCGTCGAGTCGCTGCTGCGGGAGCGGTACGGTGGCGAGCCGGGCGTCGCGGCCCGGCTCCGGCCGCTCGCGCCCCCGGCCGACGGCGCCTGACGGGCTACTCCTCCGCCGGCCGGTCCGCGGTCGGTACCGGCTCTTCCCCCTGCGCTCGTACGGGCTCGGGCTCCGCGGCGCGGGCCGACGGCTCGTCCTCCGGGCGGCGGTACATCCGGGTCGCCGTGATCTCGCCGTGCACCGGCTCGGAGTCCGGGTCCTCCTGCGGCAGCCCGGGCCGCAAGTGCTCCTCCACGCTGATGTACTTCAGGCCGGCGCGCAGGTCCGCGTCGTTGCGGAGCCGGATGACCAGCGGGAACTCGGCCAGCGCCGTGGTGTCGAAGAGACCCGTGGTGTAGAGGAGCTGGACGCCGAGCGCGTCCGCGACGGCCCGCTGGAGCTCCAGCAGATACGTGGCGTTGGCGCGCCCGATCGGATTGTCGAGGAAGAGCGTGCCCGCGTGCCGCTGCTTGTCGCGGCCCCGGTCGTTGCTGCGCAGCGCCGCCATCGTGCAGTACAGCGCGATCGCCGCGGTCAGCAACTGCCCGCCGGAGAAGACATCGCCCATCTGCCCGACCGGGACCCGCTCGGCGCGCAGCACCGCGTCCGGCTTGAGGATCTCGACGGCCACGCCGCGCGGCTGGAGGGCGGCGCCGACCCCGCGCAGCAGCAGCGACATCCCGTCGCGGCGCAGGTCGGAGTTCTTCTTCACGGCCGAGCGGGTCGCGTCGTCGATGACCTCGCCGAGCCGCTCGCTGAGCGTGGCCTGATCCGGCTCCTCGAAGCGGATGCGCAGGAACTCCTGGCCCGACCACTCCCCCAGTCCCTCGGGCAGCCGGGACAGCCGCTGCGCGGAGCGCAGGGTGGTGAGCGAGGACTCGACCAGGCCGCGCAGCCGGTCCACGATGCTCCCCCGGTTGCGTTCGAGCTGTTCCAACTCGTCGCTGAGCACGCGCAGCCGGGGCGCGAAGGCGTCCGCCCAGGCCGCGGCGTGCTCCGGCAGGGCGGCGGCGGGCAGCTCGCGGATCTGCTGGCGGGCGGGGGTGCGCACCTGCTCGTACCGGGTGGAGTTGGCGTGCCGCACCAGGACGTCGCTCGCCTCGCGTACCGCCGACTCGGCGGCCGACAGGTCGCTCGCGCAGCCGCGCAGCGAGCGGCGGGCCTCGGCGGCGGACTGCCGGGCCGCCTCCAGGTTCCCCGCGTACGGCTCGCCGCGCTCGGCCTCCCCGTCGCCCTCGCCGTCCGCGGCGCGCTGGTTGTCGCGGAGCAGGTCGCGCAGCATGGCGGCGGTCTCCTCGAAGCCGCCGGCCGCGTCCTCGGCGGTGCGGTGGGCGCGCAGCAGTTCGCCGTGGGCGGCGCGGGCGGCGTCCAGGGCGTCGCTGCGGGCCGCGAGTTCGCCGGTGGCGGTGCGCAGCAGTTCCTTGGCCTGCCCGGCGTCGGCGGGGACCAGTTCCTCGGGGAGTTCGGTGTGCGCGTCGCCGTGCTCGGGGGCGAGCCGCTCGGCCTCGCCGCGGAGCCTGCCGAGCTGTTCGCTGGCGGCCGACGCGCGGGACTCCAGCATCTGCACCAGGGACTCGGCCCGGCCCGCCGCGGCCTGGCGGGAGGGGCCGTCGGCGCCGTCGGTGCCTTCGAGGAGCTGGGCGGCGCGGGTGCGGACCTTGTTGGTGAGGCGGTCGAGGGCGGCGAGGGCGGCGCTCTCGTCGCTCTCGGCGCGGGCCTGTTCGGCGCGGAGGTCGGCGCCGACGCCGACCTTCTCGTAGAGCTGGGAGGCCGCGCGGTACGCCTCGCGCAGGGCGGGCAGCGAGGCGGTGGGCGCGCCGTCCTCGGTGCTCACGTGGTCGGGGGCGCCGGCGATCTCGGCGCGCTCGGCCCGTAGCGCGCGGGCGGTGCGGTGGGCGTCGTCGGCGGCGCGCTGGGCGGCGCGGCGGTCCTCGTCGGCGGCGCGGGCCCGGTCGAGGCAGGCGGCGGCGCGCTCCTCGGACTCGGCGGCCTCCTCGGCGAGTTCGCGCAGCCGGGGCTGCCAGCGGGCCCGCTCACGGAGCCGGAAGGCGAGCCCGGCGAGGGCGTCGGCGACGCGACGGGCGCGCTGGGCCGCCTCCTGCCGCTCGTCGCGGACGCGGGTCGCCTCGGCCGCCGTCTCGTCGGCCTCGGCCCGTGCCGTACGGGCCTCCTCCAGCGCTTCCCGTGCGGCGTCGGCCGCGGCGCGGGCGGTCTCGGCGGCGGTGCGCAGTTCGGCGAGGCCGCCGGCGGGGCAGCCGTCGCGCCAGGCGGCGAGCCGGGAGGCGAGGGCGCGGTCGCCGGCCAGCCGGGTCGCGAGGGTGCGGATCTCCTCGTCGCGGGCGGCGGCGCGGGCCCGCAGGGCCTGCCGTTCGCCGTCGGCGGCGCCCTCGTCGTGCATGGCGGGGTTCGGCGGTACGAGAAATACGCCCGTGTCCTCGGCGTCGGGCGCGGGGGTGGGGGCGAGCAGCGCGGCGGAGGTGCCGACGGCGACGGCGGAGCGCGGCAGCAGCGATGCCGTGCCGAGGACTTCGCGGGCGCGGGCGTGGGTGGCGGGGTCGGTGATGACGACGCCGTCGACGAGTTCGGGGCGGGCGGCGAGCACCGAGGCGTGGTCGGCGGGGTCGACGGCCTGGGCGAGGTAGCGCCAGCCGGGGAGGGCGGGGATGCCGTGCTCGCCGAGGTATTCGACGGCGGCCAGCACGTCGGGGCTGGGCGGCAGCAGTCCGCCGTCGCCGAGCGCGCCGAGGATGCGGGAGTCCTCGGCGGCGGCCGTGCGCAGTTCGAAGAGGTGCCGTTCGGCGTTGGCGACGCTCTCGTCGAGGAGTTCGCGCAGCGCGTCCGCGTTGCGGTCCACTTCCTCGGCGGTGAGCGGGCCGTCGGCGGTGCGCTGCCGGGCGAGGCGGACCGCGGCCGAGCCGGCGAGCCGGCCGGGCGGACCGTCGGCGTCCGGGGCGGTGCGCGGGCCGGCCACGGCGGGCGCCGCGCCGTCCTCGGGGCCGTCGCTCTCCTCGCCGGGGCGGGGGCCCGGCACTCCAGCGGGCTGGGGCAGGCCGAGCAGGTCGGTCAGCCGCTGCTCGGCGCCGAGAGCTTCGGCGGCGCGCCGTTCGAGGTCGTGGGCGGCCTCGGCGGCGGTCGCGGCGTCGGCGGCGCGGGCCGCGGCCAGCTCCGTACGGGCGTGCTCGGCGGCGGCGTCCTTGGCGCGCTCGGCGGCCTGGCGGGCGGTGTCGCGGGCGCTCTCCCAGGCCGCGGCGGCGGATTTCTCGGCGTCGCTGGCGGCGAGGGCGGCGCGGGCCGGGTCGGCGTCGGGGGCGCTGTCGTCGAGCCAGCCGGCCCGTACCGCCTCGGCGGTCTCCTGCTCGACCTCGGTGAGCCGCTGGCGCAGGTGCTCGGCCTCGCTGCGGGCGCGCTGGGCGGCGGTCGCGGCGGCGGTGGCGTCGCGGTGGGCGGCCTCGCCGGTCTCCTGGAGGGCCGCCGATCGCTCCTCCTCCTCGGCGGCGACCCGTTCGCCGTCCTCGGCGGCCGCGTGCAGGGCCCGTACGAGCTGGGCGGCGGCGTCGGCGCGGGCGGCGAGCGCCGGGGCGGCGTCGCGCTCGGCCTCGCGGATGGCGGCGGCGACGCGGGCGGAGCGGTCGGCGGCGGCCCGGTGGCGCAGCACGGTCTCGGCGGCCTGCCAGGCCATGTGCAGGGTGCGGGCCTCGGTCAGCTCGCGGCGCTGGGCGGCGGCGCCCTTCTCGGCGGCGGCGAGCGCCAGGGAGGCGTGCCGGTAGGCGAGTTCGGCGGCGACGAGAGAGCTGCGGCCGCGTTCGTGTTCGGCCTCGGTGACGGCGTGGGCGGCGGAGGCGACCTGTTCGGCGAGTTCGGCGGCGTTGCCGCGTTCCTGTGCGCCGCGGGCGGAGAGCCGGCGGGCGAGGGCCCGGGTGCGGCGCTCGGCGTCGGCGTGCACGCCCCGCGCCTGTTCGCGGTGGAGCGCGGCGTCGGCGATGCGGGAGAGGAGGTCGAGGGAGCCGGCGGTGAAGTCCCGTTCGGCGGTCAGTTCGGCGCGGCGGCCGAGCTTGTGGGCGAAGCCGTGGACGAGGTCGGCAAGGCCGTCGGTGTCGCGGGTGTCGGTGACGGCGCGCAGCAGCAGGTCGGTGAAGTCGGAGTCGTTCTTGACGGCGAAGAGGCCGGCGGCCTCGCCCTCGTCGGCGTTCATCTCGCGCTGGTAGCGGAAGAGTTCGGGGTCGAGGCCGAGTTCGCCGAGGTGCTCGTTCCAGCGCTCGTGGATCTCCTCCCAGACCACGTCGAGGTGCGGGTACGCCTTGCCGGCCTCGGTGATGGCGTCGCGGAACCCCTTCATGGTGCGGCGGCGGCCGCGGGCCCCGGAGGCGCCCTCGACGCCGCGGCGCATGGCGGTGGACTCGGCGACGGGCAGGGAGTCGAGGCTGAGGCCGGGTCCGGGGCGGAAGGAGTACCAGGCCTCGGCGAACTTGCGGGGGTCGCCGGAGACCTGCCGGCCGCGCCATTCGCTGACCTTGCCGACGACGATGCTCTCGCCGGTGAGGACGTGCTGCCATTCGAGGGCGACGTGGCCGCAGTCGTCGGCGAGGAGGAATTTGCGCAGCACGCCGGAGCTGGCGCCGCCGAGGGTGTTGCGGTGGCCGGGCAGCATGACGGAGAAGATCAGTTTGAGGAGTACGGACTTGCCGCCGCCGTTCTCCAGGAAGAGCACTCCGGCGGGGGCGGGGCGGCGGGGCGGTCCGACGGGCTCGTCCTCGAAGAACTCCGCTTGCGTGGGCGCGGGGTCGGGCACGGGCGCGCCGACCCCGCGCAGGTCCAGCACGGTGTCGGCGTAGCGCGCGCCGGCGGGTCCGATGGAGTAGAGGCGGACCCGGGACAGCTCGTACATGGCGGCGGACTCTCGTTGCGTGCGGGCGGGTTGCGGTGGCGGCGGGGGCTCGGGCGGTGCTGGGGTCAGGCGTGGAACGGCAGGCCGGCGTCGGCGACCAGGTCGAGGTCGTCGGTGTCCTGCGGCGGCAGCAGGGTGGCGCCGCCGTCGCCGACGGGCACGATGCCCAGCTCCAGGAGTTCGGCCATGGCGGCGCTGCCCGCCATGTCGCGGACCTGGAGCTGGTAGCGGGCGGTGGTGCGGAAGGCGCCGCCGGAGTCGTCGCCGGTGCGCTGGAGGAAGCCGGAGTCGACGAGGAAGGCGACGGCCTTGGCGATGATGCCGGTGGTCGAACCGGCCAGCCGCCGGGCGTCCTTGGTGGCGCCGGTCGCGCTGCGGCGCGCGTACACCCGCCAGGCCGCTTCGAGGCCGGGGGCGTCGGTGGCGGGGTCGGTGTTGTCGCCCTGCTGCTCGGCCCGCTCCTCCAGGCGGCGGCAGGCCTGCCGTACGAACGCGTCGACGCCGTTGACCGTGACGCGGCCGATGTATCCGTCGTCGGCGAGGTCCTCGGGGCGGGGGAACGCCAGGGCGGCTACGCAGAGGTGGGCCAGTCCGTGCAGGAAGCGGTCGGCGGAGTCGGCGGTGGCGCGGCGGGCGTAGTCGCCCATGCGGACGGCGAAGACGGAGTCCTCGGCGGCGGCGACGGCCATGCCCGCGCGGGGCGACACTTCGAGGACGATCAGGCCGAGTCCGGCGGCGACGGCATCGGCGAGCCGCGCGAAGGCGGGCTCGTCGCGGTGGCGGCGCAGCAGGTCGGCGTAGTCCGCGTCGCGGGCGGGCAGCAGCTTGGGCTGAAGCCCGTAGGCGACGAGGCGCGCGGCGTCGGCGGCGTCGGCGGGGGTGACGGCCGCTTGCGCGGGGTGCGCCGGTTCCGCCTCGGCGGATGCCGCCTCCCACTGCGCGGCGCCGTCGGAGTGCTCGGCGTCGTACTCGCTCACGGGTGAAGCTCCTGTCGGGGGTGGCATGGGTTCGTCGTTCGGCTCTCGGCCGTCGGTGGCTGATCGCGCGGTTCCCCGCGCCCTCCAGGGGGCGCGACGAGGCGGCGTCCGGGCGTCGTCACGCCGCCTCCGTGCGGTCCGCCGCCATGCCGGCGGCGTCGAGGAGGGCGGTGCCGACGATGAGGTCGGCGCCGCCGAATTCCCGGTCGTCCAGGGGGGTGCCGTCGTCGACGGCGAAGAGCAGTTTCTCCTCGCCCTGGCGATAGGCGGTGCCGACGGCGGGGCTCGCGGCGTGGACGGCCAGCAGGGCGAGGAGGTAGGGGAGTTCGGGGTCGCGGCGGCGGGCGTCGGCGAGGAGGCCGGAGAGCCGGCGGGGCGCGTCGGCGGGGAGGTCGAGCAGTTCCATCGCCTCGGCGAGCTGCGCCTCGCTGAACCGGCTGTCGTCGGGGGTGGCGATGAGGTCCGGTTCGGGCATCTCCACGCCGAGGTGTTCGCGCTCGGCGGGCGGGGTCAGCAGCATGTCGACGAGGTCGCCGACGCGCACGGCGGCGGGGGTGCGCAGCCCGGTGCCGCGGGCGAAGAAGGCGTCGGTGACGCGGGTGGCCTGTGCGACGGGGAGCGGCAGGAGGGGCGCGAGGAGCTGTCCGTAGAGATCGAGTCCGGCGTGGCCGGTGGGGGTCGCGAACGCCTGGCGGTCCTGCTCGGCGCGGAAGAGCGGGCCCGCCTCCAGGAGCCGGGACTGGAGCTGCGTGTGGCGGCGGATGCAGTCCTTGACGATGTCGACGAGCTCGGCGGCGCGGCGCTTGTGCTCGGGCTCCTCCGCCTCGTCGCGGGCCTTGCGGATGTTGGTGAGGATCGCGTTCTCGTGGCGGTAGCGGTCGGCGACGTGGTCGAGCGCTTCGGCGATCATGTCGGGGACGGCGCTGAGCCAGTCGACGGCGCGGACGTTGCGGCGGGTGGCGTCGAGGGTCTTGCGGAGCGTTTCCGCGTACTGCACGGTGCGGTAGCGGGCCTGCTCGGCGGCGAGCTGCGCGTCGGCGAGCCGGCCGCGGCTGATGAGCACCTCCAGCTTGACCTCGGCGGCGATCTGGGCGCTGGTGACGTCCGTGTCGAGGGCGCCGACCAGGACGTTGACGGCCTCGTCGGTGGTGCGCAGGAAGACCGTGCCGCCGTGGCCGGGGACCTCCTCGACGAGCTTGAAGTCGTAGTCCCGGCGCACGTACGCGCCGTCGGCGCCGAACGTGCCGTACACGGCGCGGAAGCCGCGGTCGACGCTGCCGACGTTGATGAGGTTCTCCAGCACCCAGCGGGCGACGCGGTCGTGCTCGGCGGCGGGCCGGTGGGGCGCCTGCGCCGCGACGCGCGGCAGCAGCTTGGCCACTATCTGCTCGTGGTCGGCGCCGGTGTCGAAGTCCATGTGGAGCGTGACGGCGTCGATGGCCGCGAGGGCGACCTCGGCCATGGCGTAGATCCCGTACTCGCCCGCGAGGTTGGCCTTGCGCGCGTCGAGGTCGTGCAGCGGCGCGGTGCACGCCAGCGCGCGCAGCCGACGGGCCAGTCCCTCGTCGGCGGCCGGTCCCGGTGCTGGTCGCGCGTCCCCGTTGAGCTGGGACGGAGCGGCCGTGGGCGCTTGAGAAGTCACGTCGCACAGAGTAGGCGGTCGCACTGACAACGGACGAAACGGCACGGGGTGAACGGGTCAGTGTGTGGCGCCCCCCACAGCCTTGATGTCGGCGGCGCGGGCCGCGGCGGTGACGGTGATCACACGCAGCGCCTCGGCGGTGACCGCGATCGGGAGGGAGGGCTGGAGCTTGTCGGTGACCTGCTCGGGGGCGAACGGCACGTGCACGAAGCCGCCGCGCAGTCCGGGCCGTTCGGTCGCGGCCAGGTGCATGAGGGCGTAGAAGACCTCGTTGCAGACGAAGGTGCCGGCGGTCTGCGACACGGACGCGGGCAGCCCCGCCGCCCGTACGGCCGCGACGCACGCCTTCACGGGGAGTTCGGCGAAGTAGGCGGCGGGGCCGCCGGGCACGATGGGCTCGTCGATGGGCTGGGCGCCCGTGTTGTCGGGGATGCGCGCGTCGTCGATGTTGACGGCGACGCGTTCCACGGTGATGTCGGGGCGGCCGCCGGCCTGCCCGACGCTGATCACGAGTTCGGGGTCGTGCCGCTCGACGGCGGCGCGCAGCGCGTCCACGGCGTCGCCGAAGACGCAGGGCAGGCAGGCGGTGGAGAGCTCCACGCCGTCGGGCGGGTTGTCGGCGACGGCGCGGACCGCTTCCCAGGCGGGGTTGGTGGCATCGCCCCCGAAGGGCTCGAATCCGGTCAGCAGTACCCGGGTCATGGGAGGCTCCAAGGGGGTCGTGCACGGTGGTGCGGGTGGTTCGGGGTGGCCGGCGGAGTCCGGGGAGGGCTCAGAAGGCGCAGACGTACATGATCACGATGTTGCAGACGAGCAGCGCGCCGGCGGTGGGCAGTTGGGCCTTGATGGGCCCGTACTGATCCTTGAGTTCCAGGAGCGCGGCCGGTACGACGTTGAAGTTGGCGGCCATGGGTGTGGCCAGTGTGCCGCAGAATCCGCAGAGCATGCCGATGGCGAGGATGATGGCGGGTTCGCCGTGGGCCTGCTCGACCAGTACGGGCCAGCCGACGGCCGCGGTCATCACGGGGAAGGCGGCGAAGCCGTTGCCCATGACCACGGTGAACAGGAACATGCCCGCGCAGTAGACGATGACGGCGATGAGCACCGACCCGTCGGGCAGCACCGACTTGGTGATCTTCCCGACCTGCTCGCCGACGCCCGAGACCGAGAAGATGGTGCCGAGGGTGGCCAGCAACTGCGGCAGCAGCATCGCCCAGCCCATCGCCTCCAGCATGGAGCGGCCGGCGTGCATGGGGGTTGAGATCTTCTTCTCGCGCATCATCATCATGGCGACGGCGAGCGCGACGACGGCGCCGATGCCGAGCCCGAGGATCGTCTCGCTGCCGGTCTGGAGGACCGGCTGGCCGCCGATGCGCAGCTTCTTGACGCCGACCGCGCAGATCAGGGCGACGACGGGGATGGTGAGGGCGGGGATGAAGATCTTGCTGCCGAGCCGGTCCGCGCTCGCGGCGCGCTCCTCGGCGGTGCTCGTACGGACCTTGCCGCGGCCGGTGAAGCCGAAGCCGGCGAGGCAGACCATGACGAGGACGGCGACGCCGAGCGGTTCGGCCGGAGCCGACTTGTCGACGACCCAGGTGCTGTAGACGAAGCCGAGGCCGAGCAGGCCCCAGAAGGCGGCGGTGCCGAAGCGCTTGGGGTTGGTGCGGTCGGTGGCCATCTGGGCGGCCATCACCAGGAAGATCGCGCCGACCAGCCAGTAGAACCATTCTGCCTTGATCACTTGGTGGTCCCCCGTGCGCTGTTCTTGGGAGCCTTCTTCGCGGCGCCCTTGGTGCTGGTCGCGCCGCCGTCCTTGGCGGCCGGGGCGCTGAGTTCGCGCTCCAGTTGGCGGTCGAGGCGCAGCAGCCGGCCGCCGTGGATGACGAGCGCGCATATCGCGGTCGGGATGGCCCAGAGCGCGAGCTGCAGCGGTTCGAGGTGGGTGTGGTACGTGGTGTTGACGAACCCGGTGATCAGCAGGATCGAGCCGACCGCGAGGAAGACGTCCTCACCGAAGAAGAGCCCGACGTTGTCGGCGCTGGCGGCGAAGGAGCGCACCTTCTCGCGGGCCTTGTCGGTCAGCGGGCCGTTCTTGCGCTCGGTGGCGCCCTCGGCCATGGGGGCGGCGAGCGGGCGCACCGTCTGGGCGTGGCCGAAGACGCTCTGCAGGCCGAGGGCCGCGGTGACCTGGCGCAGCAGCAGGTAGAGGGCGAGGAACCGGCCGGTGGTGAGCCCGGCGAAGCGGGTGATCAGCCGGCGGGCCTGCTCCTGGAGCCCGTAGCGCTCCAGGAGGCCGATGACCGGGAGGGTGATCGCGAAGATCGTCACGGCTCGGCTGGAGGCGAATCCGTCGCCGAAGGCGGCGATCACCTTCTGCGGCGAGAGGCCGCCGAGGAGGCCGGTGGCTATGCCCGCCACTCCGACGACCAACAGGGGGTTGCGTCTCGTGGCGAAGCCGATGATCACCACGAGGACGCCCAGCAGAACGATCATGCGCCCCGCCTTCCGCGTTCCAGGACCTCACCTGGAGCGTGAGGAGACTGTCCCGGAGGTTAGAGGATCGTTCAACGATCAGACAAGAGCTTGACATCCGGACTTTCTCGGCGGATCGTTTCGCCCTTCAACTCGCGCGGGGCGGCCTTCAGCACGCCGCGGCAACCGCCCCGGCTCGCCCCGGCAGCCCCGGGGACTCGTCCCCCACGAGCCCCCGGGAGTGCCTTCCGGCCCTCATCCCCCGGCGGGCACCTTGGCGGCGTAGGCGCCCGAGAGCTGCCGCAGTGAGTCCTCCAGGTAGCCGGTCAGCAGCCGCTCCGCCTCGGCGACGGCGCCCGCCTGGAGGGCCTCCAGGATGTGCCGGTTGCGCGAGAGGTAGGGCTCGTGGAAGCGGCGCGGGTCGTCCATCACGTGGAAGACCAGTCGGAGTTCGGCGAGGACGCCGCGCATCAGCTCGTCCGTCCGCGGGCTGCCGGCCAGCCCGACGAGCGCCTGGTGGAAGCGGATGTTGGCGGTGGACAGGTCCCGCCAGGCCCGGTCCTGGGCGGCCCGCTCCCCCGCGGCGACGGCGGCCATGACCGGGGCCAGCCGGTAGGGCGGCTCCCCGAGGCCGCGCACCGCCGCGCACTCCACGATCTCGCGCACCCGGTAGATGTCGGCCAGGTCCTCGACCGTCACGACGCGGACGAAGACCCCGCGGTTGAGTTCGTGCACCAGCAGCCGCTCGTGCGTGAGCAGCCGGAACGCCTCCCGGAGGGTGTTGCGCGAGACGCTCAGCGCGCCGCAGATGCTCTCCTCCGAGAGCCGTACACCGGGTGGGAAGTACCCGGAGGCGATCCGGTCGCGCAGTATGTCGGCGACCCGCTCCGCCGTGCTGAGCCGCCCCAGCAGTACCCGGTCGCCCTCCAGCCCGGAGACCTCGATGAGTCCCGGGTCGACCGCTTTCGCCACGCCGTGCCTGCCTTTCGCCCCTGACGGGCCCCGGCCGGGGCCGCGTTGACGTCAGAAGTCAATCCCAGATCGAAGGTCGAGACAACCAGATCTCAAGCCAATACCCGACCCCTCTTGTCGAATCGTTCAACGATCCTCTAACTTGACGGGAACGCCACTCGGCCCGGCTGCCATCCAGCGTCCTGCGACCTGAGGCCACCACGGACCCCCACCGCGGACACCCCTGCGCACCGCGTACGCGGCCATGGACAGCCATGGATCAGCCGTGCATACGGACCGGGCGGCCGCCCCCGACCCGGCACCTCTGGAACGGACGCACATGACCGACCCGGTGATAGACCTCAACGCCGACCTCGGTGAGGGTTTCGGACGGTGGAGTCTCACCGACGACGACAGCCTGCTCTCCGTCGTCACCAGCGCCAACGTCGCCTGCGGCTTCCACGCCGGCGATCCGAGCACCATGCGCCGGGTCTGCGACCTCGCCGCCGAGCGCGGCGTCGCCGTCGGCGCCCAGGTCTCCTACCGCGACCTGGCCGGATTCGGCCGGCGCTCCATGGACGTGCCGCCCGACGAACTCGCCGCCGAGATCGCCTACCAGATCGGCGCGCTGGAGGTCTTCGCCCGCGCCGCCGGCGCCCGCGTCACCTACGTCAAGCCGCACGGCGCGCTCTACAACCGCTGCGTGCACGACGAGGAGCAGGCCGCCGCCGTCATCGAGGGGGTACGGCTCGCGGGCGGCCCGTACCCGGTGCTCGGCCTGCCGGGCTCCCGGCTCCACGAGGCCGCCGAGGACGCGGGCCTGGACGTGGTCGCCGAGGCCTTCGCCGACCGCGCCTACACCGCGGCGGGCACCCTCGTGCCGCGCCGCGAGGCGGGCGCCGTGATCACCGACCCCGACGCGGTCGTCAAGCGCTCGGTGGCCCTGGCCCGCGAGGCCACGGTGACCTCGCTCGGCGGTGAGGTCGTGCGCGTACGGGCCCGGTCCCTGTGCCTGCACGGCGACACCCCCGGCGCCGCGGCCCTCGCCCGCCGGGTACGGGCCGAACTGGAGGCCGCGGGCGTGCGCGTGGCGGCCTTCGCGTGAGGGCCCTGCCCGTCGGGGACGGCGCCCTGCTCGTCGAGCTGGACAGCGGCGCGGCCGCCGAGGCCCTCCACGCCGAACTGCTGCGCCGGGCCGCCGCGCACGAGCTGCCCCCCGTCCGCGAGATCGTCCCGGCCGCGCGCACGGTGCTGCTCTCCGGCCTCGCCGACCCCGCCCGCCTCGCGGCGGAGCTGCCCACCTGGACCGTCCCGCCGCTCGCCGGCGACCGGGGCGGCGCCCTGGACATCGCGGTCCGCTACGACGGCCCCGACCTCGCCGACGTCGCCGCGTTGTGGGACACCTCCCCCGAAGGGGTCGTCCGCATCCTCTCCGAGACCGAGTTCCGCGTGGCGTTCTGCGGCTTCTCCCCCGGCTTCGGCTACCTCACCGGCCTGCCGCCCCGGTACCACGTGCCGCGCAGGGCCACCCCCAGGACGCGCGTCCCCGTCGGCTCCTTCGGCCTCGCGGGCCCGTACGCCGGGGTCTACCCCCGCTCCTCCCCCGGCGGCTGGCAGCTCGTGGGCTCCTCGGACGCCGTGCTGTGGGACCACTCGCGGGAGCCCGCGGCGCTCTTCGCGCCGGGCACCTCGGTCCGCTTCGTCCCGGAGGGCGCCCGATGAGCGATCGCGCGATCACGGTCGTACGGGCGGGTGCCCTCAGCACCGTGCAGGACCTGGGGCGGCCCGGCCACGCCCACCTGGGCGTCGGGCGCGCGGGCGCCCTCGACGAGCCCGCGCACCGGCTCGCCAACCGGCTCGTCGGCAACGGGCCCGAGGCGGCCACCGTGGAGACGACGCTGACGGGGTGCGCCGTACGGGCGCACGGCACCGTGACCGTCGCGGTCACCGGCGCGCCATGCCCGGTCACCGTGGACGGCCGCCCGGTGGCGTGGGGCGCGGCCGTGCGCGTACCGGACGGCTCCGTGCTCGACGTCGGCGCTCCCACCCACGGGCTCCGCGGCTATCTGGCGTTCTCCGGCGGCGTCGACGTGGAACCGGTGCTGGGCAGCCGCTCCACCGACGTCCTGTCCGGGCTCGGCCCGCCGCCGCTGGCCGACGGGGCCGTCCTCGCGCTCGGCGCGCCGCGCCCGGTGCCCGCGGGCCCGGACGCGGTGCCGTTCCCCGGCCCCGTACGCGAACTGGTGCTGCCGGTGCTGCTCGGCCCCCGCGACGACTGGTTCACCGACGCGGCCCTGCGCACCCTGGCCTCGGGCGGCTTCTCGGTGTCCGCGGCGAGCAACCGCATCGGGATGCGCACCGAGGGGCCGGCGCTGGAGCGGGCCAAGGAGGGCGAACTGCCCAGCGAGGGCATGGTGCTGGGGGCCGTGCAGGTGCCGCCGGACGGCCGGCCCGTGCTGTTCCTCGCCGACCACCCGACGACGGGCGGCTACCCCGTCGTGGGCGTCGTGCCGGAGCGCTGGCTGCCCGCCGCCGCCCAGGCGGTGCCGGGCACGCCCGTACGCTTCGTGCCCCGGCGGCCCCGGGCGGCGGCGGTCGCGCCGGGTCAGGCCGCGCCGTAACCGCCGCCGCCGGGGGTGCGGACGACGAGCACGTCCCCCGTCCGCGCCTCGGCCACGTCGCAGCCGGCCAGCGGCTCCACCGTGCCGTCCGTCCGCTCGATGAGGTTCTCGCCCCGCGCGCCCGGCTCGCCGCCCGCCATGCCGTACGGCGCGACCCTGCGGTGGCCGGTGAGCAGCGCGACGGTCATGGGCTCCAGGAAGCGGATGCGCCGCTCGACGCCCCGGCCGCCGTGCCACCGGCCGCGCCCGCCGCCGTCGGCCCGTACCGAGAAGCTCTCCACCCGCACCGGGTAGCGCCACTCCAGGACCTCGGGGTCGGTCAGCCGGGAGTTGGTCATATGGGTCTGGACGGCGTCCGCGCCGTCGAAGCCGTGGCCCGCGCCGGAGCCGCTGGCCAAGGTCTCGTAGTACTGCGCGCGGTCGTTGCCGAAGGTGACGTTGTTCATCGTCCCGGACCCCTCGGCCTGCACACCGAGCGCCGAGTACAGGGCGCCGGTGACGGCCTGCGAGGTCTCCACGTTGCCCGCGACGGTGGCCGCCGGGTGGACCGGCGCGAGCATCGACCCCTCGGGGATGCGGACGGTCAGGGGCTTGAGGCAGCCGCTGTTGAGCGGGATGTCCTCGGCCACCAGCGTGCGGAAGACGTAGAGCACGGCCGCCGTCACCACGGAGCGGGGCGCGTTGGCGTTGCCCTCCTGCTGCGGTGACGTGCCCGCGAAGTCCAGTACGGCGCTGCGCCGCGCCCGGTCCACGCGCAGCGCGACCCGGATCACCGCGCCGCTGTCCGTCTCGTAGCGGCAGGAGCCGTCGGTGAGCCCCGCCACGATGCGGCGCACCGATTCCTCGGCGTTGTCCTGCACGTGCCCCATGTAGGCCCGTACGACGTCCAGGCCGAACTGCTCGACCATGCCGCGCAGTTCCCGCACGCCCTTCTCGTTGGCGGCGATCTGGGCGCGCAGGTCGGCGAGGTTGGCGTCGGGCGCGCGGGAGGGGTACGGGCCGGAGGCGAGCAGTTCGCGGGTCTCCGCCTCGCGGAGCCGGCCGTCGCGGGCCAGCAGCCAGTTGTCGAAGAGGACGCCCTCCTCCTCGATCGTGCGGCTGAAGGCGGGCATGGAGCCGGGGGTGATGCCGCCGATCTCCGCGTGGTGGCCGCGGGAGGCGACGAGGAAGAGCAGTTCCGCTCCCGGCTCGTCGAAGACGGGCGTGATGACGGTGACGTCCGGCAGGTGGGTGCCGCCGTGGTAGGGGTCGTTGATGGCGTACACGTCGCCGGGGCGCATGTCGCCGGCGTTGCGCCGCAGCACCTCCTTGATGGAGTCGGCCATCGAGCCGAGGTGCACCGGGATGTGCGGGGCGTTGGCGATCAGGTTGCCGTCGGCGTCGAAGAGGGCGCAGGAGAAGTCGAGCCGTTCCTTGATGTTGACGGAGTGCGCGGTGTTCTCCAGGCGCAGCCCCATCTGCTCGGCGATGGTCATGAAGAGGCTGTTGAAGACCTCCAGCATGACGGGGTCGACGTCGGTGCCGACGGCGGCGGTGCGGGGCCGCGGCCCGACGCGGGTGAGCAGGAGGTGGCCGGTCTCGACCGGGGCCGCCTGCCAGCCCGGGTCGACGACGGTGGTGGCGTCGGGCTCGGCGATGATCGCGGGGCCGGTGACGGTGTCGCCCGGGCCGAGGCCGTCGCGCTCGTACAGCGGGGTGTCCTGCCAGCGGCCCGCCATGAAGGTCCGTACGGTCGCGACCGGCTCCGCCGTCCCCTCGCCCGCCGAGGCCCCGAGAACCGGGCTCTGCGTGCCGCCCGCCGCGCCGACCGTCTCCACCGACACCGCCTCGGCGACGAGGGGCTTGTCCATGGTGAAGCCGTAACGGGCCCGGTGGATGCGCAGGAATTCCTCGGTCATCGCGGCCCGCTCGCCGAGCGGCACGGCGAGGCTCGCGTCCGTGCCTTCGTAGCGGAGCTGGACCTTGGCCGTCGTGGTCAGGGCCCGCTCCGGGACGCCGTCGGCGAGGAGGTCGGCGCGGGTGCGCCCGGCCAGCCGCTCGGCCTCCGCGCGCAGGTGGCGCAGCGTCTCCTCGTCCAGTTCGCGCTCGACGGACTGCTCGCGCATGGCGGTGGCGTCGGCGACCCCGATGCCGTAGGCGGAGAGCACGCCGGCGAGCGGCGGCACGATGACGGTGGTGATGCCGAGGGCGTCGGCGACGGCGCACGCGTGCTGGCCGCCGGCGCCGCCGAAGGTGGTGAGCGCGTAGCGGGTGACATCGCGCCCGCGCTGCACGGAGATCTTCTTGACGGCGTTCGCCATGTTGAGGACGGCGATCTCCAGGAACCCGGCGGCGACCTCCTCGGGGCCGCGCCGGTCGCCGACGGCGTCCGCGACCTCGTCGGCGAGCGCGGCGAACCGCTCGGCGACGGTCTCCGCGTCGAGCGTGCGGTCCCCGTCGGGCCCGAAGACGGCCGGGAAGTGGGCGGGCTGCACCCGGCCCAGCATGACGTTGGCGTCGGTGACGGTCAGCGGGCCGCCGCGCCGGTAGCAGGCGGGGCCCGGCACGGCCCCGGCCGAGTCGGGTCCCACCCGGTAGCGCCGCCCGTCGAAGTGCAGGATCGAGCCGCCCCCCGCCGCCACGGTGTGGATGTTCATCATGGGGGCGCGCATCCGCACCCCGGCGACCTCCGTGCCGAAGATCCGCTCGAACTCGCCCGCGTAGTGGGACACGTCGGTGGAGGTGCCGCCCATGTCGAAGCCGATGACGCGGTCGTGCCCGGCCTCGGCGGCGGAGCGGGCCATGCCCACGACGCCGCCCGCCGGCCCGGACAGCACCGCGTCCTTGCCGCGGAAGTGCGCGGCCTCGCGCAGCCCCCCGTTGGACTGCATGAACATCAGGCGCACGCCGCGCAGTTCGCTCGCGACCTCCTCCACGTAGCGGCGCAGGACCGGGGAGAGGTAGGCGTCGACGACCGTGGTGTCGCCGCGCGGTACGAGCTTCATCAACGGGCTGACCTCGTGCGAGCAGCTCACCTGGGTGAAGCCGAGGGCGCGGGCCGCCGCGGCCGCCGCCTTCTCGTGTTCGGCGTAGCGGTAGCCGTGCAGGAGGACGACGGCGGCGCTGCGGTAGCCGTCGCCGCGGGCCGCGCGCAGTTCGGCGCGTACCGCGTCCAGGTCCAGCGGCCGTACGACGCGGCCGTCGGCCCCGACCCGTTCCCGCGCCTCGATGACCCGCCCGTAGAGCGCCTCGGGCAGCACGATGCGGCGGTCGAAGAGGCGCGGCCGGTTCTGGTAGGCGATGCGCAGCGCGTCCCGGAACCCTTCGGTGGTGACGAGGACGGTCGGCTCGCCCTTGCGTTCGAGGAGGGCGTTGGTGGCGACGGTGGTGCCCATCTTGACCACGGCGATCCGGTCGGCGGGGATCGGGTCGCCGGGGGCGAGTTCCAGGGCCGCGCGGATGCCGGCGACGGCGGCGTCCCGGTACCGCTCGGGGTTGTGGGACAGCAGCTTGCGCGTGTGCAGACTGCCGTCGGGGCGCTTGCCCACCACATCGGTGAAGGTGCCGCCGCGGTCGACCCAAAACTCCCAGAGCCCTGTCACCCGGCCATTGTGGCAGCGTCGTTCGCGGTTGTGCGGGAGCGTTCCCGGCCGGTGCGGACGGGGTGCCCCGGGAGCGCCCCGATGGCCGGACCGGGCCCCGCGGAGCCCCGGGGCGCCCGCTACACCGCGGGGGCGTCCGGCCCGATGCGGCTGCGTACCGCGGTCTGGACCTCGGCCTCCTCGGCCGGGTCCGCGGCGAGCCGCCGAAGCTGGTCGACGACGCGGTCGTCGGCGGTGGCGGCGTGCCGGGCGGCCAGTTCGCGGGTGGTCTCCTCGCAGTCCCACAGGCACTCGACGGCGAAGCCCGCCGCGAAGGAGGGGTCGGTGGCGGCGAGCGCGCGGGCCGCGCGGCCGCGCAGATGGGAGGAGGACGTCTCGCGGTAGACATGGCGCAGTACGGGCGCGGCGCAGCCGATGGAGAGGCGGCCGGCGCCGTCGACGAGGTCCCACAGGACCCCGGCGTCGGGGCCCTCGGTCCGTACGGTCCGGCGCAGCGCGGTCAGCACGGGGCCGGCGTCGTACTCGGCGCCCCGGCAGGCGAGCATTCCGGCCGCGGCGTCGCCGAGGGCGTCGGTGCGGTGCAGCCAGGCCCGGGCCCGTACCAGGGCGGCCGTGCTGCGCATCCGCTCGAACGCGGTGACGGCGGCGTCCGACACGAGGGCGCTGGGGTCCTCCACGGCGCTCTCGATGAGGTCGAGGGCGCGCGGGTCGTGGTGTTCGGCGAGGTAGCGCAGGGCGGTGGCGCGGGCGGCCTCGGGGCCGGCGAAGGCGGCCTCGATGATCTCCAGGCGGTCCTCGGGCCCGGCGACGGCGGTGAGGCAGCGGGTGGCGGGGACGTGGCGGTGCTGGGTCGGGTGCATGTCGAGGCCCGCCTGGGCCCATTCGAGGACTTCGCGGACGCTCCAGCCCGGCCCCGGGCCGGCCGGCCGCATCTGGCGTCGCCAGCGGTCGAAGGAGCCCTGTTCGCCGGCGGCGCGCACCCGGGCGGCCGTGCCCGGGGAGAGGGTGTCGTCCGCCCACAACCGCCAGGGGCGTGGCTCGAACGCGTCGCGTACGGCCGCGGTGAGGGCCGCGTCGCCGTCGGCGGTCCGCGGGAATCTGGCGAGAATCAGCTCGCCGAGGCCGGCCAGGCCCGTGTCGTCGTCGCGCAGGGCGAGTTCGTCGAGGGCCCAGGCCCAGCTCGTGCCCGTGGCGGCGTAGCGGCGCAGCAGCAGCAGCGCGTCGCGGCGGCCGTAGGAGGCGAGGTGGCCGAGGACGGAGAGGGCGAGGCCGGTGCGCTCCTCGCGCGGGTCGAGGAGGTCGTCGGGGTGGAAGAGGTGGTGTTCGATCGCGTCCAGGGGGCCGTCGAGCTCCATGTGGAGGCGGGCGTAGTAGAGCGAGCGGTTCTCGACCTGCCAGTCGCGCCTGGGGTCGCGGAGCACGCAGTGGTGCAGCGCGGCGAGCGCCTCGGCCCGCGGGGCCGCGAGGGCGTGCAGGGTCCCGTCGCCGCGGCCTCGCTGCAGGAGGCCGAGCAGGGTGCCGCTGGGCGCTATGTCTGGATCGAACATGGGGTCAGCATCCGGTGCGGGGACTTCGGTGGCAACGGGATTTCCGTCGTCCGGCATTCTTGCCGGTGTCCGCCCGTCCTATGCCGGGTGAACAGTGCGGACCTCGGTGCTTCCGCGCGGCGCAGCCTACCCGGAGGAATGGATTCCGCCGAGTTCCGGCCAGCGCTCACCGGCCGAGCCGGTGGCATATGTCAGAAGCACCACCGTATCGGGTAGTGCCAAATCCCTTACGCGGCGTCGCTCCCTGTGCAACAGTCGTTACCGGCCCACTTCGCCAGATCCGCCCGAGCCGGCCGCGCCGCGCGTCAATCGGAGTACGTACATGCCGTCCCCCCTCTTCGCGGACCGTTCCTCCGCCCAGCCGCCGGAGCGCGGCGCGGTGGACGCCCTCATCTCCCAGACCCGACGGCTCCGCGGCGGCGTGGACGCCGTCCGCCGGGAGGCCGCGGTGGACGAGGAGCAGCTCGACGACCCGCAGATCCGCTGGCAGCGCGCGCTGTGCGAGCTGGCCGTGCACCACCTCGACGACCTCGGCGCGCACCTCGGCCAACTGCGCGAAGGGGTGCCCGCCGAGCTGCTGGAGCCGGAGCCGTACCGCCCGCCGCTGCCCGCGGCCCCGCCCGAGCCGGAGCGCGGCTCGCTGCTCAAGCGCGTCGGCAGCGCCGAATGGAATCTGCTGACCGACGACGTGACCTGGTCCGAGGAGCTGTTCCAGATCTTCGGCCGCAGCCGCGCGGACGGCGCCCCGACCCTGGACGAGCTGCCCTCCTGCCTCCTCCCGGAGGATCAGGAGCTGCTGACGGCCAGGGTCACGGACTGCCTGGTGGACGGCAAGCCGATCGACGACGAGTTCCGCATCGTGCGCCCCGACGGCGGCCGGCGCACGGTGCACATGACCGGCGAGCCCGTGCTCGCCGCCGACGGCAGCACGGCGTCCATGTGGGCGGTGCTGCGCGACGTCAGCGAGCTCCGCCGCAGCGAGCGCGCGGTGCGCGAGAGCCGCGACTGTCTGCAGCGCCAGCGGCACATCGCGCGGACCGAGCACCGGCTCGCGGTCGAGTTGCAGGAGGCCGTGCTGCCGCCCTGGCGCGGCTCCCTGCGGCTCCCCCAGGGCGGCCCGGCCTCCCTCGACCTCGCCGGGCACTACCTCCCCTCCTCGACCAGCGCCCTGGTCGGCGGCGACTGGTTCGACGCGCTCCAGCTCCCCGACGGCCAGACGCTGCTCAGCGTCGGCGACCTCACCGGACACGGCGTGAGCGCCACCTCGGGCGTCGCCATGCTGCTCGGCGCCGTGCGCGGGATGGCCGTGTCCGGCGCCGCGCCCGGCGCCCTGATGGGCTGGCTCAACCAGATGCTCGACGCCTCCGCGCAGCCCGCCCTGGGCAGCGCGATCTGCTGCCGGTACGAGCCCGGCTCGCGCACCCTGTCCTGGTCCCAGGCCGGCCACCCCGCGCCGCTGCTGTTCCGCGACGGCGTGGGGCGCGCCCTCCGGCCGCCGGAGGGCGTGCTGCTCGGCGCGGTCTCCGGCGCGCGTTACGGGCAGGCCGAGGAGAAGCTGCTCCCCGGGGACCTGCTCGTGCTGCACACCGACGGGCTCTCCCCGCGCATGCCCGAGCTGGACGTGGAGCGGGGTCCGGAGCGACTGCTGGAGCTCGCGCCGCGGTTCGCCGCCGCCCGCGGCGCCCAGGAGTGCGTACGGGCCGTGGTGGAGGAGTTCGGCGGCGAGGAGCGGGAAGACGACGCCTGCGTGCTGATCGCGCGCGTCGGCCCCTGACACCGGCCCTGCGACGCCGGCCCGGCTGCAGAGGCGGCCGGGCCGCGGCAGGCGGGTTCCCGCGGTGCCGCCCGCCCCTCACACGGCGCCGCTCCTGCCGTTCGCCGCGCTCTTCGGCGCCTTCGGCATGGCCTTGCGGATATCCGCGCGCAGCTCCCGGATGCTGCCGTCGCTCGCGTACCGCCCGGTGAGCCGGTACATCTCGCGCAGCCGGTCCCAGGTGCGGTGGGACGAGGTGTGGCCGATGGTCGACAGGGCCAGCCGGGCGTACCGGTCGGCCTGCTCCGGGTCGCTGCCGATGAAGCAGGCCGAGGCCATCGAGATGTAGTCGAAGATCTTCGACCGCTCGCGGCCGTCCACCCGCAGCTCCAGCGCCAGCTTGGCGTGGTTCTGCGCGAGGCGCGCCGCCGACGGATCGCGCTCCGCGAGCGTACGCAGCACCAGGGCCTGCATGCCGTGCAGGTCCGCCTCGTCGAACATCTGCATCCAACTCGGCGGCGGCACATCGCCCTTGTCCGCGGCGAACAGCTCCTCGGCCCGGCCCAGGGAGCGCCGCATGGCCTGGCCATGGCCCATCGACGCCTGCGCCCACGCCTCGATGGTGCAGAGCATCGCCCGGGTGCGCGGCAGGTTCTCCGGGCCCGAGCCGCGCTGCGCCACCTTCATGAGGTCCAGCGCCTCGTCCGGGCGGCCGAGGTGGACCAGTTGGCGGGCGGCGCGGGAGAGCGCCTCGCCGGCCCGCGGCCGGTCGCCGCCCTCACGGGCCGCGTGCGCGGCGATCACGAAGTACTTCTGGGCGGTGGGCTCCAGGCCCACGTCGTGCGACATCCAGCCCGCGAGGACCGCCAGGTTGGCGGCCACCCCCCACAGCCGGCGCTGAAGGGGCTCGGGGTGGTGGTAGGCGAGCATCCCGCCCACCTCGTTGAGCTGGCCGATGACGGCCTTGCGCTGGAGGCCGCCGCCGCGGTTCGCGTCCCAGAGGCGGAAGACGTCGACGGAGCTCTCCAGGGCGTCGATCTCCTGGGACCCCACGGGGGCCGCTTCGTACCGGTCGTAACTGGCCGGATCGGCCGTCATGGAGGAGAGGGAGGACAGCGGGTCGTCGACGCGGGGGGCGTCGGAGGCCAGGGTCTTGTCGGATTTCAGCCAGTCGTGCAGCGTGCTGCTGAGTGCGGTACCGGTGGCGAGCGCGGCGCCCGCGCCCACCAATCCACGTCGATTGAGCATGAGGTCCATTCCCGTGAATTCGGTGAGGACCGCGGCCGTACGCCCGGGGGGCCAGTGCAGTCCGTCCGCGGACTGCTTCTTGCCTGCGCGCCCCTGCTTCGCGAACCCGAGGTCCTCGATGGTCACGACACGACCGAGACGCTCGGTGAAGAGGGCCGCCAGCACCTTCGGCACGGGGTCGCGGGGGCATTCCCCCGTGTCGATCCAGCGCCGCACCCGCGAGGTGTCGGTGGCGAGCTGCGGGTGGCCCATGGCCGCCGCCTGCCGGTTCACCAGCCTCGCCAGCTCCCCTTTCGACCAGCCGGCCAGGCCGAACAGGTCCGAAAGTCGGGTGTTGGGTTCCCTCATCACGTCAAGCCCCCAGGTTCCTCGGCTGACTTGAAGGTATCGGCCCGTCATGAGCCACGCGAGTATTCGCCAGGGTTCGCCAGGGTGCGCCAGATGGTGTGCCACCCGGGCGCGGGTGTGATGTAGGAACGCGCCACCCGGGCCCGGCAGCCGGACCGCATTCCCCAGGGTGCCCATGGCATCCGGGACCGGGGCGCGCACGCAAGTTCGTCGGCACACGAAGGGATCCGTATAGCCCATGTACGCAGCATCGTCCTCCGTGTCCGCGCCGCCTCGGCCCTACCGTCCGCAGCCGGCCGGTGGGGGGCCCTACCTCGACCCCACCCACGCGGCCGGTGCGGGCGTCGTCCCCGGCTCCCCGGGCGCCCCTCCCGGCGTCGGCGGGCGGCTCAAGCGCCCCCAGGGCGCGGGCCGCTCCCAGCCGCTCAGCGGGAGAATCGACATGTCCGGCCCGCACGGCGCCCAACTGCGCGCGGCCATCGCCTCGGTGCACCGGATCTGTCCGGAGTTCAGCCCGGTGCAGGTACTGCGGCACAGCGGCCGGTCCGTGATCCTGATCGGCACGACGGGCCGCGCCACCGCGGTCGCCAAGTGTTTACTGGACCACTCCCCGGCGTGGGCCGAGCGGTTCCGGCACGAAATAGCCGCTTACCGCGCGTTCGTGCGGCACCGGCCGCCGGTGCGCGTGCCCCGGCTCATCGCGGCCGACCCGGACAACTGCGCGCTGGTCGTCGAGCGGATGCCGGGGCGGGCGACGGCCACGCAGCGGCATCCGGTCGAGGCGCCACCGCGCGCGGACGTCCGGGCCGCGCTCGGCGCGGTGCACCGGATCAACCAGTGGCGGCCGCCGGCGGGCCTGTTCGAGATGCCGCTGGACTACGGCAAGCGCATCGCCCGCTTCCATGAGCTGGGGCTGCTGACCGACCGGGACCTCGGCGACCTCCAGCAGTTGCTGCGCGGACTCTCCCACGCGCAGGGGCAGTTCTGTCACGGCGACGCCCAATTGTCGAACGTTCTGCTGTCCCCCGCCGGGCCGGTGCTCGTCGACTGGGATCAGGCGGGCTGGTATCTGCCGGGGTACGACCTGGCCACCCTGTGGACGGTGCTCGGGGACGCCCCGGTGGCGCGCCGTCAGATCAGCCAGCACGCCCAGCAGAGCGGTGCCGCCGCGCGGGACGCCTTCCTGGTGAATCTGATGCTGGTGCTGACCCGCGAGATCCGCACCTATGAGACGGCCGTGCAGCGCACCATGCACGACCCCGCCCCGGCGGCTCCGGGCGCGGCCGAGAGCGGTGAGGAGCAGCGGCTGCTGCTCCGGCGGCTGCACGACGACTGCGCGCTCGCACGGCGTGCCGTGCGAGCCGCGGTCGGCACCCGCTGACACCACCGGCATCGGGTCTCGACCTCTGTGCGGCGCGTCACCGGTATGGACCTGTGACGCGCCGCAGGTCCGCGCGGCTGCTCCGGGAAACTCCCCGACATGGGCGCTGACGTGCGCGTTCCGTTTCCTCCCGCAGGATCGCGGCTTCCTCCCGCAGGATTGGCGCCGCCTCGGCCAGGGGTACCTCTAAGTGGGTCCGGCTCCGCCCGCCCGCCGCGCACCATGCGCCCCGGCGCACGGTACGGCCCGGCTTGAGGAGGCTGTGTTGCCCACACTGTCCGCACTGCTCCTGCGTCCGGCAGGACCGCGAAGAAACGATTCGGGACCGTCGCGCCACCGCCGCGCGCTACGCACCGCGGCCGCCGCCACGGCGACCGCCGCCCTGCTGCTGCCGCTCGTCGCGACCGGCCCGCCCGCCACCGCCGCGCCGCCGCCCTCCGGGGAGCTGCAGCGCGCGTTCGCCGACGCGGCGGCCGCCTACCACGTGCCGCCGAGCGTCCTGCTCGCCGTCGGCTATCTGGAGTCCCGCTGGGACGGCCACGGCGGCGCACCGAGCGTCACCGGCGGCTACGGCCCCATGCACCTCACGGACGCCCGTACGGCCCTGGCCGAGGCCCCGCACCACGGCGAGGGCGGCGAGGACCCCCGAGGCGACGGCGCACGGCCCTGGACGCCCGTACGCGACCGGCTTCCCCAGCAGGCCGCCGAGGCGCCCGCCCGGCTGCGCACCCTGGACCGGGCCGCCGCGCTGACCGGCCTGCCGGGCGAGCGGCTGCGGCGGGACGCGGCGGCCAACGTCCGGGGCGGCGCGGCGCTGCTCGCCGCCGAACAGCGGCGGCTGGGGCTGCCGCCGAGCGCGGACCCCGCCGACTGGTACGGCGCGGTGGCGGGCTATTCGGGCGCCTCGGACGCGGCGACGGCCGCCGTGTTCGCCGACGACGTCTACGACGTGCTGCGCGGCGGCGAGTCCCGCACCACGGACCAGGGCCAGCGCGTGACGCTCGCCGCCGACCCGGCGCTACGGGCCGAATCCGCGCAACTGGACCGGCTCGGCCTGCCCGCCGGAACTCCGGCGAAGGGCGCGGCGGACGGCGCGGGCCGCGGCGTCGAGTGCCCGCGCACGGTGGCGTGCGAGTGGGTTCCCGCCCCCTACGAGCGGTTCGGCGACGGCGACTTCGGCAACCACGACCTGGCCGACCGCCCCGCGTCGCAGCGGGTCGACTACATCGTCGTCCACGACACCGAGGGGAGCTGGGACACCACCCTCAAGCTGATCAAGGACCCGACGTACGTCTCCTGGAACTACACCGTGCGCAGCTCCGACGGGCACATCGCGCAGCACGTGCGGACCAAGGACGTCGCCTGGCACGCCGGCAACTGGTATGTGAACTCCAAGTCCGTCGGCATCGAGCACGAGGGCTTCCTCACCGCCCCCGACGCCTGGTACACGGAGGCGATGTACCGCACCTCGGCCCGGCTGGTGCGGTACCTGTCGCACAAGCTCGGCATCCCGCTGGACCGGCAGCACATCCTGGGCCACGACAACGTGCCCGGCACGACGGCCGGCACGGTCAAGGACATGCACACCGACCCGGGCCCGTACTGGGACTGGGCGCACTACTTCCGGCTGCTGGGCCGCCCCTTTAACCGCACCGCGGGCCCGCACGGCGGCCTGGTGACCGTGGCCCCCGACTACGACCGCCACCGGCCCGTATACACGGGCTGCGAGAAGGCGGGACAGACCTGCGCGCCGCACGGCTCCGGAGCGGTCCGGCTGCACACCGCGCCCAGCGCGGGCGCGCCGCTGGTCAAGGACATCGGGCTGCGTCCCGACGGCGGCGACTCCACGACCGGCGTCAACGACACCGGAGCCCGCGCCTCCACCGGTCAGCGGTTCGCCGTGGCCGGGCGGCACGGCGACTGGACGGCGATCTGGTACCTCGGGCAGAAGGCGTGGTTCCACAACCCGCACGCCCGGCCGACCGCCCTGGACGCCAAGGGCCTCGTCGCCGTCCCGAAGCGGCGCCCCGGCGGCGTCCCGGTGTACGGGCGCGCGTACCCGGAGAAGGCCGCGTACCCGGCCGGGGTGCCGGTGCAGTCCGCCTCGCCGCTGCCGTACCGGTTGCTCGCCGGGCAGGCGTACGCGGTGGGCGGCAGGGCCGCGGCCGAGTACCTGTGGGCGCAGACGTTCGATCCGGCCGGGCACAAGGTGGTGCGCGGCAAGGACACGTACTACGAGATCCAGGTCGGGCACCGGGTGGGGTACGTACGGGCCGCCGATGTGACGCTGCGGCCCTCCGGCCGGTGAGGCGCGCGGGGGGGATGACGCGCGCGGCGCGGGGCCCGGCGACTGCCGGCCCCGCGCCCGGTCCTGCCGGATGCGCTCGACCCGGCCGGGCGTGCTCAGCCCTGCTGGAACAGCTCGGCGGGGAGCGGCTTGAGCAGTTGGTACAGCTCGTCGGTGATCGGCCGGTCCCAGCTCGCGATGGTGACGAGCACGCCGTCGCTGCGGTCGAACTGGGCGCAGGAGACACGGCTCTCGGAGCACTTGACGCGCCGCACGATGAGCAGGTTGTCGTCGTGCATGACCGGGGTGTCCTCGGTCTCCACGACGTGCACCGGCTCGTCGTTGTCGAGCGCGGCCAGAAGCTGCGCCACCTCGAACGGCACCTGCCCGTCCGCGACGTCCCGCGCCGGGGAGCCCTCGGGCAGATTGCCGATGATCATCGCTGGTCCGCGCCCGCCGAAGAGGTCGTAGCGCAGGAAAACGCCCTGGCAGCTACCGTCGGGCGCGGGCAGCAGCCCGGCTCCGAGGTCCCCGGGCCAGTCCCCCGGGTCCATGGCGAGGACGTCGAAGTCCGGCCCGGTGGGCGTGGCTGCGCTGCGGCGGCGGAGGAACGACATGCCCACATCGTACGTGCCCGGCGGCCTTTCGCGTCTCGGGGCCCGGGGCGGTCGTGGCCCGTCGCCGCGTCGGCGGCCCGGTGGGCGGCGCTGGACGGAGGGGTCGCGGAGCGGCCGGGGAGGGCTCGCCGGCGGAGCCGGCCCCGGGCCGCCGCGCCGGGTGCCTCAGGTGAGGTCGAATTCCCCGTCCCGCGCGCCCAGTACGAACGCGCGCCACTCGCCGGGGTTGAAGATCAGCGACGGGCCCTCCGGGCTGCGGCCGTCGCGCATGGCGATGTAGCCCTCCACGAAGGCGACCTGCACGTCGCCCGGTCCCTGACTGCTCGACTGCCACTGGGCGTTGCTCAGGTCGAGCTGCGGCCGCGCGCCGGCAGCCGGATGCTCAGTCGTGCTCTCCGCCACGTCCGTGCTCCTCCCGGTCGGTCGTCGGGGCCCCACCCTAGCGATCGGGGCGGGCGCCGGACAGGCCGCGGGGACAGGTCCGTACGCCCCGGACGGCGCGCGGTGCGGCGAGCCGCTCCAAAGAGGCCGCGGCGGCCCGCCCGTACCCCTCCGGCGGTGGTCAGGACGTCGGCGGTTCGGAGCCGACGAGCCACATGGAGAAGAACTGCGCGCCGCCTCCATAGGCGTGGCCGAGCGCCGTGCGGGCCCCGTCCACCTGGTGCTCGCCCGCCTGGCCGCGCACCTGGAGGGCGGCCTCCGCGAAGCGGATCATGCCGGAGGCGCCGATGGGGTTGGTGGACAGGACCCCGCCGGAGGGGTTGACGGGGAGGTCGCCATCGAGTTCGGTGACGCCCGACTCGGTGAGCTTCCAGCCCTCGCCCTCGGCGGCGAAGCCCAGGTTCTCCAGCCACATCGGCTCGTACCAACTGAAGGGCACGTACATCTCGACGGCGTCGATCTCCCGGCGCGGGTCGGCGATGCCCGCCTGCCGGTAGACGTCGGCGGCGCAGTCCTTGCCGGCCTGGGGCGACACGAAGTCCTTGCCCGCGAAGAGGGTGGGCTCGCTGCGCATCGCGCCGCCGTGCACCCAGGCGGGCGGGTGCGGCGAGCGCCCCGCGCCGCCCCGGTCGGTGAGGATCATGGCGCAGGCGCCGTCGGAGGACGGGCACGTCTCGGAGTAGCGGACGGGGTCCCACAGCATCGGCGAGGACTGCACCTTCTCCAGGGTGATGTCGTGCTCATGGAGGTGCGCGTAGGGGTTCTTGAGGGCGTTGCGGCGGTCCTTGTACGCCACGAGGGAGCCCACGGTGTCGGGGGCGCCGGTGCGCCGCATGTACGCCCGGATGTGCGGCGCGAAGAACCCGCCGGCCCCGGCCAGCAGCGGCTGCTGGAAGGGGATGGGCAGGGAGAGGCCCCACATGGCGTTGGACTCGGACTGCTTCTCGAAGGCCAGGGTCAGGACGGTGCGGTGGACGCGGGCGGCGACGAGGTTGGCGGCGACGAGGGCGGTGGAGCCGCCGACGGAGCCCGCGGTGTGCACGCGCAGCATGGGCTTGCCGACGGCGCCGAGGGCGTCGGCGAGATACAGCTCCGGCATCATGACGCCCTCGAAGAAGTCGGGGGCCTTGCCGATGACGACGGCGTCGATGTCGGGCCAGCCGAGTCGGGCGTCCTGGAGCGCCCGTACGGCCGCTTCCCGGACGAGACCGGCGATGGACACGTCATGGCGCGCGGCGACGTGCTTGGTCTGGCCGATCCCGACGACCGCGACGGGCTCCTTGCTCATCGGGGGTCTCCTTCCAGTACGGCGACCAGGTTCTGCTGGAGGCAGGGGCCCGAGGTGGCGTGGGCGAGCGCCCGGTCGGAGGCGCCGCGGTGGATGCGGGCCGCCACCTCGCCGATGCGGATGAGGCCCGCCGCCATCATCGGGTTGGCGGCGAGGGCGCCGCCGGAGGGGTTGACCGTCACGTCGTCGCCGAGCCGCAGCGCCTTGCGCAGGACGACTTCCTGGGAGGTGAAGGGGGCGTGCAGTTCGGCGGTGTCGACGGGGGCGTCGAAGGCTCCGGCGCGCTCGGCGGCGAGCCGGGTGGAGGGCGAGTCGGTGAGGTCGCGGACGCCCAGGGCGTGCGGTTCGACGCGGTGGTCGATGCCCCTGATCCACGCGGGCCTGGTGCAGAGCCGGCGGGCCGTGTCCCCGGCGGCGAGGACGACGGCGGCGGCGCCGTCGCCGATGGGCGGCGCGTCGTGTCCGCGCAGCGGCCGTACGAGGTAGTCGGCGTCGAGCAGCCGCTCGGGCGGGGCCGAACCGCGCAGTTGGGCGTGCGGGTTCTCCTCGGCGCTCGTCCGGTCGCGGGCGGCGATGGCGGCGAGGGCGCGTTCGTCGGTGTGGCCCGCGTCGATGAGCGCCTGGGCCTGGAGCGCGGCCAGGGAGACGGAGTCGGGCCACAGGGGCGCGAGGTAGTAGGGGTCGAGCTGCCGGGTGAGCACGTCCCGGAGGTGACCCGGGGAAGATTTTCCGTACGAGTAGACGAGCGCGGTCTCGGCCTCGCCGGTGCGGAGCTTGACCCACGCCTCGTACAGCGCCCAGGCCCCGTCCATCTCGACATGGGACTCGGATATCGGCGGCCAGGCCCCCACGCCGTCGAGGGCCATGGTGAAGGAGAAGGCGCGGCCGGCCAGGTAGTCGCTCGATCCCGAGCAGGTGAAGTCGGTTTCCCCTGCGGTGAGTCCGACCTGGCCGAGGGTTTCGGCGAGGACGGGGAGCAGCATCTCGACCTCGGAGAGGTCCGCGGTGTTCGCGCGGTGCTCGCTCTGCCCGAAGGCGACGACGGCCACGTCCGGTACGTCGGGGGCGTCGGGCATCACAGCAGCTCCTTGTACGCGTCGTAGTCGGCGTCTGGTTCGTCGGCGGGTCGGTAGTGGTCGGGGTAGCGCCCGCCCTCGGCCCACACCGGCTCCACGCGCAGGCCCATGCGGACCTGGTCGTAGGGGATGCCGCCGATGCGGGCGTGCAGCGCGAGGTCGGCGCCGTCGAGCGCGATGTGGGCGTAGACGTAGGGGACTTCGATGTCGAGGTTCTTCGCCTTGATGTTGACGACGCAGTACGTGGTGACGGTGCCGCGCGGCCCCACCTCGACCTGTTCGGCCGTCGCGACGCCGCAGGTGGGACAGGCGCCGCGGGGCGGCACGTACACCTTGCGGCAGGAGGGGCAGCGCTCGCCGACGGTCTTGTGCTCGGCGAGCGCGGCGAGGTACCGGGTCTGCGCGCGGCCGGGCGAGTAGCGGTAGTCGAGCCGGGCGGGGGCGACGATGCCGGTGACGAGGTCCGCGAACCGCCCGTCGTGCGGGCGCGCTTCAGCGGCCTGGGCACTGCTGTCACGGCCGTCGTCCTGGCGGCCTTCCGGGCCGTCGTCCGGGCCGTCGTCCGGTTCGAAGCACGCGATGTCGGTGATGGCCCCGCCGCGCTCGGCGGCCCAGCGGATTCGGACCCGCATCCCAGTGTGCACGGCCTCCGGCCCCGGCGCGTCCAGGGCGTGCAGGAGGGCGGTGTCGGCGCCGTCGAGCCGGACGAGCACCCAGGCGAAGGGCGTGGACAGCGGCTGGTCGCGACGCGGCGCCGGGTTCCAGGCCCAGGTGGTCACGGTCCCGGTGGGCGCGACCTCGACGAGCTCGCCGATCTCCTCGGCGGTGACCGGGTCGTACTCCACGGGCGGCACGAGCACCCGCCCGTCGCTCGTCCTCACGCCGAGCGGCACGCGTTCCCGCAGCCCGGTGAGGAACGCGCTCTGCACGGGCCCGAGAGAGCGGGTGAAGGGGAATTCGACGGTGAGCGGCGCACTCAGCGCCTCGGGCGCCGGGGCGGATGACATGCGGTGGTCTCCTTCGCGTAGAACCTGGGCCGTTTCCCTGGCGGGGCGACGGTCACGCGGTGACATACGGGCTTGCGGCCGGGTGCGCGCCGCCGACGGGACGGGGCGCAGCGGGACGCGGCCGGCGGCAGCGCGTCGGCGGCGGGCGTCGCCCGGGGCACCCCGGGTGCGCACTGCCGACGGGCGGGGCGCAGCGGGACGCTGTCGACAGCAGCGCCTCGGCGGGCGCCGTACGGGGTGCCCGGGCGCGCGCTGCCGACGGGACGGGGCGCAGCGGGATGCGACCGGCAACAGTGCCTCGGCGGCGGGCGCCGTGACATGGCGGGAGCCGGTCATCAGGCGCGCCGGAAGACGGCCGGGCGTTTCTCGGCGAAGGCGCGGGCGCCTTCCTTGGCGTCGGCGGTGTCGAAGACCGGCCAGCCGTGCTCCAGTTCGTGGGCGAGCCCGTCGGCCTCCGTCATGGCGGCGGTGTCGTACACCGACGCCTTGACGGCCTCGACGGCCAGCGGCCCATTGGCGTTGACGGCCTCGGCGATCTCCAGCGCCTTGGCGAGGGCGGTGCCGTCCGGCACGACGTGGCCGATGAGCCCGATCCTGGCGGCCTCGGCGGCGGGGTACGGGCGTCCGGTGAGCAGCATCTCCAGGGCGTGGGTGCGCGGGATCTGGCGGGCGAGGCGGACCGTGGAGCCGCCGATGGGGAAGAGTCCGCGGCGTACCTCGTAGAGGCCGAAGGTGGCGCTCTCGCCCGCGACGCGGATGTCCGTGCCCTGAAGGATCTCGGTGCCGCCCGCCACGCAGTGGCCCTCGACGGCGGCGATGACGGGCTTGCGCGGCCGGTGGTGCCGGAGCATCGCCTTCCAGTGCAGGTCGGGGTCGGCCTTGAGGCGGTCCCGGTACTGGTCGCCCATGCCGTCGCCGGCCAGCGCCTTGAGGTCCATGCCGGCACAGAACGCGCCGCCCGCGCCGGTCAGCACGACCGAGCGGATGTCGTCGTCCGCGTCGGCGGCGAGCCAGCCGTCGTAGAGCCCGACCAGCATCGGCAGCGAGAGCGCGTTCTTCGCCTCCGGCCGGTTCAGGGTCAGTACGAGTGTGGCGCCGACGCGTTCCACGCCGAGGTGTTCCGTTTCCCCGCCCATGCCACGTCCTCCCGGTCCGGTCGGTTCTGTCGGTCCTGCTGGTTCTGTCGGTCCTGTCGGGCCCGGCAGCGCTGTCGGGCCCGCTCGCCCTGTCGGTCCGCTCGCCTCAAGACCTAGAACAGGTTGCAGCAGCCGGGGGGCGAGTACAAGAGTTATCTGACAGGGAGTCAGTTTTCTTCGGCGCGCGCCCTTCCCACCTGTACGGCCAGGCGCTCTAATGACCGCCAAGCCGCTCGGTCGCCCCGGTCAACCCCGATCTGTCAGCCCCGATCTGGAGGACACGTGGAGTACAACCTTGCCGACCTCTTCGAATCGATCGTCGACACCGTGCCCGACCGCGAGGCACTGGTCTTCGCCGATCATCCGGGCACCGGGGCCGAACGGCGGCTGACCTACGCACAGCTCGACGCGGCGGCCAACCGGCTCGCCCACCACCTCCGCGACCGCGGCGTACGGCCCGGCGAACACGTCGGCCTGCACCTCTACAACGGCGTCGAGTACCTCCAGACGCTCTGGGCCTGCCTGAAGATCCGCGCCGTGCCGGTCAACGTCAACTACCGCTACGTAGAAGAAGAGTTGGCCTACCTCTACCGCGACGCGGACCTGGTGGCGCTCGTCTTCGACGGCGAGTTCACCGCGCGCGTCGCGGCGGCGCACCCCCGCGCGGAGCGGCTGCGCCACCTTATTCGCGTCGGCGCGGCCCCGGACGGCGCGCCGGAGCCCCGTATCACGCCGGTCGGCTTCGCCGAGGCCGAAGCCGAGGGTTCGCCCGAACGCGGCTTCGGCCCCCGGTCCGCGGACGACCAGATCATCATCTACACCGGCGGCACCACCGGCATGCCCAAGGGCGTGATGTGGCGCCAGGAGGACCTCTTCTTCTCCGGCCTCGGAGGCGGCGCGCCCACCGACGAACCCGTCAAGCGCCCCGAGGAGTTGGCGGAGCGGGTGGCGGCGGGCGGCGAGGGCCTCGTCTTCTTCCCCGCGCCGCCGCTCATGCACGGCACCTCCACGCTCACCACCTTCATCGCCTTCGACTTCGGCCAGAAGGTGGTCATCCACCGCAAGTACGTGCCCCACGAGGTGCTGCGCACCATCGAGAAGGAGAAGGTCACCAGCGTCTCCCTGGTGGGGGACGCCATGCTGCGCCCCCTCGTGGACGCGCTCGGCGGCCCCCTGCGCGGCACCGACTGCTCGTCGCTGTTCACCGTCAGCAGTTCGGGGGCGATCCTCTCGGACACCGTACGGGCCCAGTTCCAGGAACTCGTCCCGAACGTGCTGTTGCTCAACAACTTCGGCTCCTCGGAGTCCGGCTTCAACGGCACCGCCACCGAGGACTCGGGCCCCGACCGGGGGTTCCGGCTCCGCGTCAACGACCGTACGGCCGTGGTCGACCCGGCCACGCACGAGCCGGTCGCCCCCGGCGAGCCGGGCCGGCTGGCACAGCGCGGCCACGTGCCGCTGGGCTACTACAACGACCCGAAGAAAACCGCCGAGACGTTCTTCGAGGCGCGCGGCGAACGCTGGGTACTGCTCGGCGACATGGCCACCGTCGACGCGGACGGCGTGGTCACCGTGCTCGGGCGCGGCTCGCAGTGCATCAACACGGGCGGCGAGAAGGTCTACCCGGAGGAGGTCGAGCAGGCGCTGAAGGCGCATCCGGACGTGTACGACGCGCTGGTCGCGGGCGTACCGGACGCCCGCTGGGGCAACCGGGTGGCGGCCGTCGTGCAGCCGCGCGAGGGGGCCGGTCCGCTGAGTCCAGAGTCCGTACAGGCCCACTGCCGCACCCGGCTCGCCGGCTACAAGATCCCCCGCAGCGTGGTCTTCACCGACCACATCCAGCGCTCCCCCAGCGGCAAGGCCGACTACCGCTGGGCCAAGGCGAAGGCCGCCGAGGCGGGGTGAGGACGCGCGCAAGCGCACCGAAGGCGGAGCCTGCACTGGCACTGACACCAGCATCGGCCCCGGCCCCCGCGCCGCGTGGTCAAGGCCGGTGCTCGCACACCGAGGGCAGCGCGCGGGCGAGGGCGAGGGCGTGCGTCAGGTCCAGGTGGCGGGTCTGCCGGGTGCGCGCGGCGCTCACCGCCAGCAGGCCGTCGCAGGTGCGGGCGGCGCGGGCGGGCCGCGCGGCGGCGATGGCCCGTACCAGGTCGTCGTTGAGACGGTTGATCTTCAGCCGGATTTCGGCGAGGTCGGGGCGCTCGGCCGGTGACGGCGCCGCCGCCGGATCGGCCCGCCACGCGCGGTGCAGGGCTCGTTGCACCACCTTGCTCGCCTCGATCTGGTCGCGGAAGATCCGTACGGTCGCCTTCGGGTCCGCGCCCCGCTGGGCCGCCTGCCGCGCCACCGCGTCGAGCACCCGCCGCTCGCGCGCGGGATCGTCGACGGGCCCGCCGCTCCCCCACTTCGCGGCGGCCACGAGGTCCCCGATCGCCAGCCGCCGCGCCGACAGGTCCACGAGCGCCAGCAGCGGGGCGTACGCGGCGGGCGTGGGGGTGGGTACGGACGCGGGTACGGGCGTGGAGCCGCGTACGGGCGCGGAGGCAGGTACGAGCCGCGGCGCGGGCGCAGACCCGGAGACGGGTACGGGCGCGGAGACGGGTACGGGCCTGCGTTCGGCGGCGGCTGGGGTGGCGGCCACGCCGCTCGCGACGGCGACCGAGAGGGCGGCGGCGACGGCGGAGACCGAGGTCAGCGAGCGGCGCGGGTATGGACGCGGTGACACGGGGCGGCCCCTTCCTCATCTTCCTCGTCTTCCTCATCTTCCTCGTCTTCCTCATCCTGGCCGGGCACCCGCGTGAGCCTATGGCGCGACTGGCGCGCATGCTGGGCTTCCACGCCGAGCCATCGGCTCCCGAACCAGTTATCCACAGGCCGCCGCCCCTCCTTGACGCATGCCGGGGCCTCCTGGTTATTTGATCGGAGACACGGCGACCGAATGATCGGTCGGTTCGATGGGGCGGTGATGTCATGACGGGTCCGCGGGACCTCCTCGACGGCGCGGAGCGGATGTCGCGCGAGGAGCTGGAAGCCCTCCAGTTGCGGCGGATGCGCGCGACGCTGCGCCATGCGTACGAGAACGTCGACTTCTACCGGCGCGCGTTCGACGCGGCGGCGGTGGCGCCCGAGGACTGCGCGTCGCTCGCCGACATCGCGCGCTTCCCCTGCACCGTCAAGGCGGATCTCCGGGAGAACTACCCGTTCGGCATGTTCGCCGTCCCCGAGTCCGACATCCGGCGCATCCACGCCTCCAGCGGCACGACGGGACTGCCCACCGTCGTCGGCTACACGGAGCGCGATCTGGAGACGTGGGCCGAGGTGGTGGCCCGGTCGCTGCGCGCCGCCGGCGCCCGGCCGGGCCACAAGGTCCATGTGGCGTATGGCTACGGACTGTTCACCGGCGGCCTCGGCGCGCACTACGGCGCCGAGCGGCTCGGCTGCACGGTGATTCCGGCGTCCGGCGGCATGACCGCGCGCCAGGTACGGATCATCCAGGACTTCCGCCCCGAGATCATCATGGTGACGCCGTCCTACATGCTCACCCTCCTCGACGAGTTCGAGCGCCAGGGCGTCGATCCGCGCAGCACGTCCCTCAAGGTCGGCGTCTTCGGGGCCGAGCCGTGGACGGAGGAGATGCGCCGCGAGATCGAGGAGCGGTTCGCCATCGACGCCGTGGACATCTACGGCCTCTCGGAGATCATCGGCCCGGGCGTGGCGCAGGAGTGCGCGGCGACCAAGGACGGGCTGCACGTGTGGGAGGACCACTTCTACCCGGAGATCGTCGACCCCATCACCGGCGAGGCGCTGCCCGAGGGCGCCCACGGCGAGCTGGTCCTGACCTCGCTGACCAAGGAGGCCATGCCGGTCATCCGCTATCGGACCCGCGATCTCACCCGCCTGCTGCCGGGCACGGCCGCCGCGCCCTTCCGCCGGATGGAGAAGGTCACCGGCCGCAGCGACGACATGATCATCCTGCGCGGGGTCAACCTCTTCCCCGCCCAGGTCGAGGAGATCGTGCTGCGCACCCCCGGCATCGCGCCGCACTTCCAGCTCCGGCTGACGCGCGAGGGCCGCATGGACCACTTGACCGTACGGGCCGAGGCGCGGCCCGGTGCGACGCCCGAGCAGCGGACGGAGGCGATCGGGCTGATCTCCTCCGGCGTGAAGGACGGCATAGGGGTGTCGGTAGCGGTCGAAATCGTCGACCCGGAGACGCTGGAGCGCTCGGTGGGCAAGTTCAAACGCATCGTGGACGCCAGGCCCTCGTAGGCGGGGAGCCGGTGCCCCGTGCGGGGTGGCTGGAGTGACGCGCGGGTCTTGTAGATGCCCCAGGCACCTGTCACTCTCCACATGTTGGCCGATCTTGTCGGTCAGTACGTGCCATCCCGTTCGATATCAGGAGGAACCATGCTCGACCATGACCGTTCCCAGGACATATTCGACTTGGACGTACGCGAGATCGTGGACCCGAACGAGACCACGATGCCTGTGGCCATGACCCAGACCGAGGCCGTGACGTGCCCTCAGACGTGTGCGTGGACGTGCGCGTAAAGCGCTTTTCCTTGTCTGTGAACCGATGAACGCGTGCATCGATGAACGCGTGAACCCGTGGGCCTGATTACTCAACTGTGACCAGTGGGCCTGGGGTGAACGGGAGGCGGCTGCCTGTGTTACAGCGGGAGTCGTCTCCTCGTTCGGCCTTGTCGTTGTTGTCGATGTTGTCGATGGTGTCGACCGAACGCCGAAGAGAGCGACGTGCCTGACTGGATCTCCTTCTCATGCGCCGGTGTTGTGCTGCTCCGTGCTCCGGCCCAGTCCTTGCGTCACGCCGCGGTCACTCACGCCGACATCGTGGAGGGCGACGCGGACGAGATCTCCGAGAGTGTGGGGTATCTGCGTTCGCTGGCCCGCGACGAGCTGTTGCGGGAGGCGGTGGGGGTCTCCAGTCCGTCTCTGGCGCGTCGTTGGGATGAGATTCTGCGCGGGGAGAAGGGGCGCGCTTCCGACGTGCGGCGGGTGGTGCGCGCGCTGACCGCGTACCGGTTGCGGATGGCGACGCGGTGCACGCCGTTCGGGCTGATGGCCGGGGTCGCGGTGGCGCGATTCGCGGACACCGCGGAGTCCGCTCGGGTGCGTGTGGGCACGGCGCACCGCAAGTCGGTGCGGCTGGAGCGGGGCTGGATCAGGGCGCTCGCGGCTTCCTGGACCACGAGGGCGGAGGTGCTGAACGAACTCCGGGTATCGGCCAACAACTTGTGTCGTGTGCGCGGCGACCGTCTCGCGTTGTCGTATCTGCCTCTGGAGGATCAGAGCGGTGAGGCCGCCGCCCCGCAGGAGGGGGTGCGCGAGGTCAACGTCCGTCACACCGAAGCGGTGCGGGCCGCGCTGGAGGCGGTGCGGGACAGGCCGTTGCGCTACCCGGAGCTGAGGCGGCGGTTGGCCCAGCGGTTCCCCGCGGCCCCGAGGGGCGCGGTCGACCGCATGCTGGGCGAGCTGATCAGAAAGGAATTCCTGCTCACCGATCTTCGCCCACCGGCGGAGACGCCAGACGCGGGGCGGCACGTACTGGACGCTCTCGCCGCTGTGGACCCTTCCGCGTTCCCGGACCCGGCCGCACTGGGCGATGTCGTCCGTTCCCTCTCCGACTACGCGGCCGCGCCGCTGGGGCAGGGTCACAGCGCCTGGCGTGACATCGTCTCGCGGATGCACCGGCTGCGGCCCGCGCAGCGGGGTGTGCAAGTGGACCTGGCTCTGGACGCGAGCGTGCGGCTACCGCCCGCGGTGGCCGCGGAGGCCGAGCGGGCGGCGGACCTCCTGTGGCGGCTCGCCCCGGACTCCCCCGGTTCCACGGCACTCGGCGAATACCACAGGGAGTTCGTGGAGCGTTACGGCACGGGGCGGGCCGTTTCCGTGACGGAGCTGCTGGACCCCGACGCCGGGCTGGGCGCGCCCGCCGGGTATGCGCAGCCGCCCAGTACGCGTACCGCGCCGCCGGTGCCGTCCGACGCCACCGAGCGGGACCGGCTGATGATGGAACTCGCCCAGGAGGCGCTGCTCTCCGGCGCCGACGAGGTCGTGGTCGATGAGGACGTGATCGAGCGAGCAGCCCGGTTCACCGGCGGCGCCCAGGAGCGGCGGCCGCCATCGGCCGAGCTGTTCGCCCAGCTTCTGGCGACCTCGGTGGAGGCGCTGCGGGAGGGGGAGTTCCGGCTGGTCCTGACGGGCGGCGCGGTGGGTTCGGCTGTCTCGACGTTCGGCCGGTTCGCCTACCTCCTTCCCGACGAGCCGCGGGCCTCGCTGGCCCAACTGGCCGAGGCGGGCGGCGGCGGGGACTCGGCGCCGGACGCGCTGCGCGCGCAACTCGTGTTCCAGGCCCGCCACGGCCGCGGCGACAACGTGGCCCAGGTCCCGCGGCTGCTGGAGCACATCGTTCCGGTGGGTGTGTTCGCCGACGCCTCCGAGCCCGGCACGCTGCCGCTGGAGAACCTCGCCGTCACCGCCGGTCCGCGGCGGCTGCGGATCGTGGAGACCGGCAGCGGCCGGGAGGTGCTGCCGACCGTGCTGCACCGGCTCAACACCCACTCCCTGGCCCCCAACGCCGTACGCCTGCTGGCCGAGATCGGCCGGGGCGAGGTCCGCGGCGTCCACTGGGACTGGGGTCAGGCCGGGAACCTGCCGTACGTACCGCGAGTGCGCTACGGGCGCGTCGTCCTCGCTCCGGCACGCTGGCGCCCCTCCGAGGCCGTCCGGGACCAGGACGCGCCGTTCGGCGAATGGGCCGACGCGGTGCACGCGTGGCGCAAGCGCTGGCGGGTGCCCGACCGGATCTGCTCGGTCTACACGGACCAGCGCCTCGAACTCGACCTGACCCGCCCGCTCCATCTGCGGCTGCTGCGGCACGAGTTGAAACGCCGCCCCGCCACCGTGGTGCAGGAACTGCTGGACCCGGACGGGTCGGGCGCGGGGTGGCTGACCGGCCCGGACGGCCCGCACCGCAACGAACTGGTGATCCCTCTGGTGGCGCGGCCGGCCCCGGACGCGCCTGCCGAGCGGCCCGCCGCTCCGCCCCTCCGGGAACCGGGCCGGCGGGAACCAGCCGGCCCCTCGCCCCGGCGGCAGCACGACTTCGCACACGCCCCGGGCGGCGAATGGCTGTACGCCACCGTCCACTGCACCGCCGCCCGGCACGACGAACTGCTCGCGCGCTCCATGAACTCCCTGCTCGCCGGGGTGCCCGAGGAGGTGGACCGCTGGTTCTTCATCCGGTACCGGGACCTGGACGACCACCTGCGGCTACGGTTCCACGGCACGCCCGAGGCGCTGTCCTCGGAGGTGCTGCCGCACCTGCACCGCTGGGCCGCCACGCTCCGCGCGAACCGCCTGATCCGCGGCTTCGACCTGCACATGTACGACCCCGAGCTGGAACGTTACGGAGGCCCGGAGGCCATCGCGGCGGCCGAACGGTTCTTCCACGCCGACAGCACCGCGGCCCTCGAAGCGCTCGCGCTGCGGGAATCAGGCCGCCTCTCCCTGGAGCCCGTACTGATCGCGGCAGCCGGGCAGGCACACCTCGCCCGCACCTTCTGGAGCGCGTACGACACCGCGCACGGCACCGTGTACGACGGCCCGTACGACACCGCGCCCGGCTTCCCGAACGGCCGCGAGCCCTCCTGGATCTCGCGGGTCCTCGACACCGTCCCCCGCGGTGCGATGCACCGGGCATTCCAGGAACGCAGGCGCGAAGCCCTCGATCTGGTCGACGCCGGCGGAAGCTGGGAGGGGCTGCGCGCCCGCCCCGGGGGCGAGGAGCTGCTGGCCGCCTGGCAAGCTCGCGCGGCGGCCCTGACCGACTACGCGCACATCCTGCGCGACCTCGGCGACCGCGGCTGGACACCGGCCACCTCCGTATTCCTGTCCCTGCTCCACATGCACCACAACCGGCTCATCGGCATCAACCCCGAGGCGGAGCAAGCCGCGACGGCGATCATGCGCGGAGCCCTGCAAGCCCACCGCGACCACGTCAGGAACACCACGTGACCGCCGCCGGCGAAGTGAGCGCCGCACGACCAGGAGGAGCGGCGACCGGGGCACGGGCGGCCGGAGCGGAGCCGGCGGGGACAGGAGAGGCCAGGTCAGGGACCGCCGGGAAGCTGCGCGCCATCATGGACGACCTGGCCGAGCGGCTCATCGACCCGGAGTACGTGGCGGCCGCCGCGACCGCGCCCGGGAACGTCGACCAGCATCCCGGCAGCCCGCAGGCGAGTCCGCCGTGGCGCCCGCTGGGGCTGGGCGAGTCTCACGCCGGCGTCGCCCTGCTGTGCGCCGAGCTCTCGCACCACGACAGCCGCCTGCGGCGTGCCGCGCACGCGCATTTGGCAGCCGCCGCCCGAGGGCTGCGCCGGCCGGCCGGAGCGGGGCTGTTCGGCGGCACCGCCTCCCTCGCCTTCGCCGCCCTCACCTCCCGGCACGGCGACGACGACTACGCCGACCTGCTCGCCACCCTCGACGCCCAGGTGACCAACCAACTGCGCGCCCTGCTCTCCCAGGAGGCGCAGCGGCTGGCCGCACGCCGTCCCGGCGTCGACATGCACAGCTACGACGTCGTCTCCGGCGCCACCGGACTGGGGCGCTATCTGCTGCTCCGCGGCGACGCACACCGGCCCCTGCTCAGCGACACCCTGGCCTACCTGGTCCGCCTCACCGAACCCGTGACCGCGCACGGACGTCAGGTGCCGGGCTGGTGGGTCCCGACGAAGCCGGGGGCCGGGCCGGAGTATCCCCGCGGCCACTTCAACCTCGGGCTGGCGCACGGCATCAGCGGCCCCCTGGCCCTGCTCTCCCTCGCCTGGCGGCAAGGCGTACGCGTGCCCGGTCAGCGGAGGGCCGTCATCCGCATCGTCGACGACCTCGTCGGCCGACGGACCGCGCACGGCCTGTGGCCCGGCCCCGTCGACTTCGATGCCTTCGATGCCTTCGACCCCTCCGACGCTCCCGCCCCCTCCGACCCCTCCGACCCTTCCGACCCTTCCGACGCTTCCGACGCTTCCGACGCTTCCGACGCTTCCGGCAACGGACACGACACACAGGCCCACCAGGTGCCCAGAGTCGCCTGGTGTTACGGGACTCCCGGGACCGCCCGCGCGATCCAGCTCGCCGGCCTGGCCATGGAGCGCGCCGACTGGCAAGACCTGGCCGTCGACGCCATGGCGGCGGCCCTCGGGCGGCCGGTGCGGGAGTCCGTGTCCGACAGTTCGCTGTGTCACGGCTGGGCGGGCGTGCTCCACGTCGCCGGCTTGATGGCCCGGGACAGCGGAAGCCGCCGGCTCGCCGGCCGACTGCCCGCGCTGGCCTCGTCCCTGGGGTCCGCCTACCGGCCCGGCGCCCCCTTCGGATACGTCTACAACCACGCCGTCCTCGGCCCCGGAGTCCGGAACGCAGTCCATCGCGCGGGCTTCCTGGAGGGCAGCGCCGGCATCGCCCTCGCCCTCCACGCCTACCTCGGGGACCGCCCCGCCTCCCCCTGGGATGCGGCCCTGCTCGTGGCATGACGCCAAGGCGAAGCCTCGGACAGCCCCAACGCTCCCTCAGAGCAGAGGGCTTCCTGCGGACCGCCCGCCCGTTATGTTTTCCGCGGCTCCGCAATGGGGCCGCTGGCCTCCGGGTCCGGCATGACTGTTGCCCCCTGTCGAAGGGATGACCTGGGGGGTGGTGTCACC
>NZ_JOBF01000033.1 GCF_000718635.1 Streptomyces varsoviensis
TGAGGCGGATCTCGGGGTGGCCTCCGGCAACGGCAAGGGCCAGATCTTCGTGAAGGGCGAGGTCATCAAGACCGTCCCCGAATCGAAGATCGTCGAGACCCTCATCGAAGAAGCCATGAAGATCGCCGAGCACATGGAGGCAACGGGAGCCCCCTCCGGGACGCCCGACGTCGCCGTGGGCTGAACACATACGAGGAGGGGGATGTCGGTGTCGCTGTTGGAGAACATCAAAAGCCCGCAGGACCTGAAGGCGCTGCCCGCGGAGAACCTCGGCCAACTGGCGGAGGAGATACGCCAGTTCCTCGTGCACGCGGTCGCCGCGACCGGCGGCCACCTCGGTCCCAACCTCGGCGTGGTGGAACTCTCCCTGGCCCTCCACCGCGTCTTCGAATCGCCCGCCGACCGCATCCTGTGGGACACCGGGCACCAGAGCTACGTACACAAACTGCTCACCGGACGGCAGGACTTCTCCAAGCTGCGCGGCAAGGGCGGCATGTCCGGCTACCCCTCGCGCGCCGAGTCCGAGCACGACGTCATCGAGAACAGCCACGCCTCCACCGTCCTCGGCTGGGCCGACGGCCTCGCCAAGGCCAACGAGGTGCTGGGCCGCACGGACCGCCACGTGGCGGCCGTCATCGGCGACGGCGCGCTCACCGGCGGCATGGCCTGGGAAGCGCTCAACAACATCGCCGCGGCCAGAGACCGCCCGCTGATCATCGTCGTCAACGACAACGAGCGCTCGTACGCGCCGACCATCGGCGGCCTCGCCAACCACCTCGCCACCCTCCGCACGACGGACGGCTACGAACGCGTCCTGTCCTGGGGCAAACAGATCCTCCAGCGCACGCCCGTCGTCGGGCAGCCGCTGTACGAGTCCCTGCACGGCGCGAAGAAGGGGTTCAAGGACGCCTTCGCCCCGCAGGGCATGTTCGAGGACCTCGGCCTCAAGTACCTCGGCCCGATCGACGGCCATGACATCGCCGCGGTCGAATCCGCGCTCCGCCGCGCCAAACGCTTCCACGGCCCCGTACTCGTGCACTGCCTCACCGAGAAGGGGCGCGGCTACCGGCCCGCGCTGGAGGACGAGGCCGACCGCTTTCATACGGTCGGCGCGATGGACCCCCTCACCTGCGAGCCGCTCGCACCCTCCAGCGGGCAGTCCTGGACCTCGGCGTTCGGCGACGAGATGGCACGCATCGGGGCCGAGCGGCCCGACGTCGTGGCGATCACGGCCGCGATGCTCCACCCGGTGGGCCTGACCAAGTTCGCCGCCGCCTACCCCGACCGGGTCTGGGACGTCGGCATCGCCGAACAGCACGCCGCCGTCTCGGCGGCCGGCCTCGCCACGGGCGGGCTGCACCCCGTCTTCGCCGTGTACGCCACCTTCCTGAACCGCGCCTTCGACCAGGTCCTGATGGACGTGGCGCTGCACAAGTGCGGCGTCACCTTCGTCCTCGACCGGGCCGGCATCACCGGTACCGACGGCGCGTCCCACAACGGCATGTGGGACATGTCCATCCTCCAGGTCGTCCCCGGCCTGCGCATCGCCGCCCCGCGCGACGCCGACCAGCTCCGCGCGCAACTGCGCGAGGCGATCGACGTCGACGACGCGCCGACCGTCATCCGCTACCCCAAGGAGACCGTGGGCGAGCCGGTACCGGCGGTCGACAGGGTGGGCGGCATGGATGTGCTGGCGAGGCCGGAGGACCATAAGGGGACGGATTCGCTGTCGGGCTCGTCCGCCCGTACGGACGTACTGCTCGTCACCGTGGGAACGATGGCCCAAGTCGGCCTGGAAGTAGCGGAATTGCTCCACGCGCGCGGCACCGGATGCACCGTCGTGGACCCGCGCTGGGTCAAACCCGTCGACGAGGCGCTGCCCGAACTCGCGTCGCGGCACCGGCTTGTGGCGGTCGTGGAGGACAACAGCCGTACCGGCGGGGTCGGTTCGGCCGTGGCGCTGGCGCTCGCTGACGCGGGCGTGGATCTGCCGGTGCGGACCTTCGGGATCCCGCCGCAGTTCCTCGCGCACGCCAAGCGCGGCGAGGTGCTGGCCGACATCGGACTCACCCCCGTCGAGATAGCCGGGCGCGTCAGCGCGGCCCTGGCTCGTACCACAGCCCCCGCAGCGGCGAGGGCCTTTGAGATCAGCGAGGAGAACCACCTATGACAGCCGACGGACCGCAGGGCTTCGACCTCGGCAAGCTCCTCGCGGAGCGCGGCGGTGAGCGGTATGAACTGCACGCGAAGCACCTGAACCACCAACTGCCGCGCATGCTGCACACCATCGGCTTCGACAAGACGTACGAACGGGCCGAGGGCGCGCACTTCTGGGACGCGGACGGCAACGACTACCTGGACATGCTCGCCGGGTTCGGCGTGATGGGCGTGGGCCGGCACCACCCCGTCGTACGCAAGGCGCTGCACGACGTGCTCGACGCCCAGCTCGCCGACCTCACCCGCTTCGACTGCCAGCCGCTGCCCGGCCTCTTCGCGGAGAAGCTGCTCTCGTACGCGCCCCACCTCGACCGCGTCTTCTTCGGCAACAGCGGCACGGAGGCCGTGGAGACCGCGCTGAAGTTCGCGCGCTACGCCACCGGCAAGCCGAGGATTCTCTACTGCACGCACGCCTTCCACGGGCTGACGACCGGTTCGCTGTCCGTCAACGGCGAGGACGGATTCCGCGACGGATTCGCGCCGCTGCTGCCCGACACCGAGATCGCGATGGGTGATCTGGCCGCGCTGGAGCGGGAGTTGGCCCGTGGCGACGTGGCCGGCTTCGTCATCGAGCCCATCCAGGGCAAGGGCGTGCACGAGACGCCGCCCGGATACCTGCGCGCCGCGCAGGAGTTGCTGCGCCGCCACAAGGCGCTGCTGATCGCCGACGAGGTGCAGACCGGCATCGGGCGGACCGGCGACTTCTTCGCCTACCAGCACGAGGAGGGCGTGGAGCCCGACCTGGTGTGCGTCGCGAAGTCCCTCTCGGGCGGCTACGTCCCGGTCGGCGCGACCCTCGGCAAGGACTGGATCTTCAAGAAGGTCTACTCCTCCATGGACCGGGTCCTGGTGCACTCCGCGAGCTTCGGCTCCAACGCCCAGGCCATGGTGGCCGGGCTCGCGGTGCTCAGCGTCATGGAGGACGAGCAGATCGTCGCGCGGGCCCGGCACACCGGGGACCTGCTGCGCGGCAGGCTCGCGGCGCTCGTGGACAAGTGCGAGCTGCTGCACGATGTGCGCGGCCGTGGCCTGATGATCGGGATCGAGTTCGGCAAGCCCAAGTCCCTTGGTCTGCGCAGCCGTTGGGCCATGCTCCAGGCGGCCCGCAAGGGCCTCTTCGCCCAGATGGTCGTCGTGCCCCTGCTCCAGAAGCACCGCATCCTCACCCAGGTCTCCGGCGACCACCTGGAGGTCATCAAGCTCATCCCGCCGCTGATCATCGACGAGGCCGACGTGGACCGCTTCGTCGACGCCTTCGCCGCCGTCATGGACGACGCCCACGGCAACGGGGACAGCGGCCTCATGTGGGACTTCGGCCGCACCCTCGTCAAAAGCGCCCTCCGCCCCAACTCCCCCTCGGGGGCGGCCTCGTCCGTATGACCCCCGCCCGGCGGCGGACGGCCCAGGCATGCCTTGCGCTGAACCCCGCTCGCCGGCGCTGCTCCGACGGAGCGTAGCGTGCCAGGCCCTGGAGAACCGCAAGTTCCCAGGGCCTGGACGTCAGCGGCTCATGTGATCGCCTTGATTCCCGTCCAGCCGCCGGTGCCCACGAGGACAGGGGCGCTGTGGGTACCGTTCTTGGTGGTGTGGAACAGCAGGGTGCCGGTGCCCTCCGCGGTTGTGGCCCACAGGTCGGCCGTACCGTCGTTGTTCGCGTCGCCGGGCATAGCGAGCAGAGGACGGTTGGATACCTGCCAGCCAGCGGTCCCGTAGACGGAAGTGTTGCCGTTCACCAGACTTGCGGGCACGACATCGCCTGTCTCGGGATCGGATGCGCCGGTCCAGCGACGCCTGCTGGCCCCCTTCGGCGAGGCGCGGGGAGCCAAACCCAGCCTCTGGCCGGGGAAACGGGGCTTCGTCGGCGGCCGAACCGACGACAACACCGGGCTCACCCAACTCGGGGCTCGCGAGTACGACCCGGTCACCGGTCGCTTCGTCTCGGTGGACCCGGTCATCGACTTCGGGATTCCGCAGCAGATGAACCCGTACGCCTACGCGAACAACGCACCGGCGACGGAGGCCGACCCCGACGGTGAGTTCTTCCCGGTCCTGATCGCTATCGCCGCCCGCGTCGCCCTCCAGGTCGCGATCCGCGCGGCAGCACGGGAAGCGGCCCGTCGCGCAGCGATCGCCGCTGCCCGGGAGGCGGCCAAGCGCGCTGCCATCGCCCTCGCCAAACGGCGTGCCGCTGCCGAGGCAGCCAAGCGTGCCGCCGCCGAGGCCCTGAAGAAGAAGGCGGCGCAGGCCGCTGCTGCCAAGGCCAGGGCTGAAGCAGCCAGAAAGGCAGCGGCGAAAGCCGCGGCCAAGGTCAAGCAGCGGGTGGCCGCCAAGGCGGCGCCCAAACGCGCGGCCAAATACCGCGAAGCCCCGAAGCAACGGCCCAAACCACACCCCAAACCGCAGCCGAGACCCAAACCGAACCCGAAGCCGAAACAGGCGAAGCCGCAGGGTTCGCAGAGCATCAAGCAAGAGATCAAGAAGGAAGTCAAGGAAGAGGTCAAGGAACAGGCGAAGGAAGCAGCACAGCCGCAGAGCTGTGAGGCCAACAGCTTCGTCCCAGGCACGACCGTGCTCATGGCCGATGGCAGCCGCAAGCCCATCGAGCAAATCAAGACCGACGACAAGGTCCTGGCCACCGACCCGGAAACCGGCGAGTCCAAGCCCGAACCCGTCGTCGCCACCATCATCGGCAACGGCAGCAAGGACCTCGTCAAACTGACCGTCAGCGGCGACGACCACGCCACCACCGGTGCGCTGATCGCCACGGAAGGCCACCCCTTCTGGGTCCCCGCCCTGAAGAAATGGGTCGACGCCGGCGACCTGAAGCCCGGCCAATGGCTCCGGACCAGCGCCGGCACCTGGGTCCAGGTCACAGCGGTCCAGGCATGGACGCAGAACGCGACAGTCCACAACCTCACGGTCGAGAGTGTCCACACGTATTATGTGGGGGCGGGGACTGCGCCGGTCCTGGTTCATAACTGCGGGCTCTCTGACAGAGCAAGCGAAATTCACTCTGCTGAGCCGGATGAGTTCGTCCGTAAGAGGGTGAGCACGGTGGCGGCGATCAGAGCGGATACTCCGCACGGACCGATCAACGTTGTTGCCGGTTCTGGAGATGGGCTAACGCCTGCTCAAATGTCGGCTATCCGTAAGGGGGAGATCGCCGCTGACAATATTCCTGGAACTCACGCGGAACAGAATGCCCTACTATTCATTAATAAGATGGGCTGGGCTCCGGTCGCGGGAGGTACCTCACGGAACGTATGCCTGGCGATATGTGCGCCGTTGATCCGGGGGACCGGCGGTAAAATGATGGGCCAGGTGTATCGAGGTAGCGGTGTGACCACAACTCGCCAGAGGAGTTTCAAGTGGTAGTCGACGAGGATGTAGCGGTAGCCCTGCGAGAAAGGTCGCATGCTCAGGTTGCTGTCTTCGTTGCGGGGTGCGTGGAACGAATGGCGCAGATGTTCATTGGCTTGCGCGGTGATGCCCCAGGGCGTGACAACGACGTCGATACAGTGATCCGTCTGCTCGAAGAACTCTGGAATTCCGAAGTCCCGCGAAAGAAATTCCAGAGTTATGTGGACTGTCTGTCGGATTTCCCTGAGCTTGATGATTCCTTCGATGAGGAAATTGTCGATCCTGGGGAGATTTACTCCTTCTATGCAGTGCTCGCGCTGCGGTATGCGGCACTCCATCGTTCGAGGGGGGAAATTGAAGCGGCCCTGAAATGTGCGCATGCCTGTCTGACGGCTATGGGGCAGCTCGATCAGAACATTCCTGTTGCTATGTTCTTTGCTCAGGAAACCGAATGCCAGCAACGTGTGGTCTCTTCGTGTCCTCCAGACGGGGCCGCTGATGAGGTCGCGCAACTGAGGGTTGCTGATCGAGTCATGGGCCAAGAAAGACTAGCGGCTCTCCAGGAGCGTTTGTCGTACTGAGAAATGCAAATGCCGATGAGCCCCTGCCGGGATAAAACGGCAGGGGCTCAGACCGTGGGCTGCTCCGAAGTGACGGTCTGGTGCCGGCTACGGACCCGGACCGAGACCGGTGTCTGGCCCGGCTCGCATGCCGTCCTGCTGGGAGCTCCGCTGGGCCACGCAGCGGAGCTGGGAGTGAGCGTCAGCGGGGAGAGCAGGTTGTGGCAGCACTGGGCCGGTGGCGCGGCATCGAGGCCGGTTGCGCCGGGCGTCGACGGGGCGGGCGCGGTATTGGCAGAGGTGGAGCGGAGCTGGGTGAGCCAAGTGCAGACGTCCTTGGTCTCGGCAGGTAAAAATCCCGGAGAAATCGGTCACGATGTCAATGCCGTGCATCTGAAATCGGAACGCGGTGCTGATACTTTCGGTCTGAGGCCTGGATCAGTCGGGGTGTTCAATTCGAGAATTTCTAGATTCAGAAGGGTAGATGGCTGGTGACCCCACCAAAGGCTGAACAATCTGAAGCCGATCTAGTGGAATCACTTGTGAACGGATTTCTCACAGAACAGGACGCCAAGGCCATTGCGGACCTGCATCCTGAAGTCTTTGGCGCTATCGTTCCTTGGGTTCGCGAAGCGGCGCGTGCGGGAAACTGGATAAGGGCTGAGAAGTTCGCCAACTTGGCCGCTTCCCTTCGGGTCGCAGGCCTCTGCGAGGTTCTTCAGGAGATCCTTGATTCGGATGCCGCCGGATTGAATAAAGAAGATCTCGTGGATATTTTGGGCGAGATCCGAGAAGTCGACGCGGTCGCCTGTCTGTTTCGGGTAGCGGAAAAATCGGTGAGCGAGGACGCTCCGGCGTACTGGCTGTGTCAGAAAGTCATCTCCTCTCTGGGGGAAATTGGCACGCCGGAGGCCTATGAGTGTATTCGTGAGATGACGGCCCAGTCATGGCCTGACATTGTCCGATGGCATGCAGCCGTCGAAGTGGGGATCGAAGATGAGCTTGGGTTCGATGAAAGTCACATGCTGAGGTAGCGCGTCCCCCGGGTGCTGTTGAGATCCAAGAACATCGACTGCTTCAGCAAAAAATGAAGCCTCGTCAGGCATGCCCTGGCGGGGCTTCTGTGGGGGTGACGGCAGTAGCGAACGACAACGTCAGCGGCTCAGGGCAGTGCGAGGCGGTAATTCGCCGCGCTCTGCTGCCCTGACGTCGGCGCGCGTTGAGCCGCCGAGACGTTGGCGTCTCGCGAGGCCTCCCAAAGGCTCCACCCCCAGAACCCAACCTTCGCTGTGAGGGGCCCGGGTAAGGGTGTTGGGTGCCGCCTCGTCGTGGTACGGGTGGAGTCGCGCGTGGGAGGAGACCCTCGTCTTCCAGCCCCCGAAGCACCTTGCACGAGGAGCTCATCCCTGCCTCCCAAATGGCGTGAAGGTGTTCATCGGGTCGAAGCCGGCCCTGGGGTTCGTGTCGTCGTGCAACGAGCCGACCGCCACGGGGTGTTGGGTCAGGGGTGAGGTGAGGATGATGTCGTAGCCGGTACCGGACGGCTGGATGGTTTCGGCGATCATTTGGCCTAGCTTCGAGAGTTCCAGGAAGGCTTGGGCGTACGCGATGCCGGACCCCGGGCGGCTTCCGCAATCATCGGCAACGGCAGCAAGGTCCTCGTCAAACTGACCGTCAGCGGCGACAACCATGCCACCACACGTATTATGTGGGGGCGGGAACTGCGCCGGTCCTTGTCCATAACTGCGGCGGTGCTCAAGACTTGGCCGACCCTGTATCCGGGATTCACGGTCAAGCGGGTAGCGAACTAGCAATGAGCTAATCAACTGTTGCCGTAGTCAGTGCGCAAACCCCCGAAGGGCGGTTCCTGCTCGAAACATCCCCGGAACTCATGCGGAGCAGAATGCTCTCCTATTTATCGACGGAATGGGGTGATCCTCGATCGCTGGAGGCGCCTCAAGGAGTGTCTGCAGTGAAGCCTGCGCGTCGCTCATTCGGGCGGGCGGTGGTCGCATAACCGGAAGCGTCTACCAGAAACAAATCAGGCACAAAGATTAGGGCTTTCAGGTGGTAAGCATCGAGTCGACGATCCGCGAGTTCTCGGAGAGTGCGAGTTCGGGCCAGATGAGGATTTTTGTCGCCTCGTGCGCAGAGCGAACGGCTCAACTCTTCACCGGCCTGATAGGCGCCAACGGTGAGCGATCTCAGGACGTCGAGTTGGCGATCCGCTGCATGGATCTTCTCTGGCAATCCCAGCCCCAAATCTCTTGGGATGAGATCGCCGAGAGTTTCAGCTCGTTTCCAGAGCTGACGGGCGACGAGGAGCCGCCTGGCTTGCTGGCGTACGCCTACGATGCAGCCGCCATGTTGTATTACGCGGCAAGGTATAGAGCGGCTGGGAAGCTGGCGGATGTGATCAGTTGCTCAAACCATGCCCTCAACTCGGCTGAATATATCTCGGAAGAGCTGGAAGACGGGGTGGATAGGTACGAAATCGAGCTTCAAAATCAAGTGGATGACATCGCGTTGCTGTCCCAGACCGGCAACCCTGATGACCACGATTCCATTCAGTTGATGAGAGATAGTGCACAAAAATTTGCGCGCGCGAGACTGGCTGAACTGACTTCAGTGTAATTGGGTGTTATTTTCACCCCTGCCCTTCCTCGCGGGAGGGCACCTAACCTGAAACTGATAGAGAATACAGATGCCTCGCCGATGAAATCGACGGGGCATCTGTAACGTTTGACGGAAACGTCAGCGGACGAGGGTGGCGCAGGGCGGCGGTTCGTCGCCGTCGGTGCCGGCCGTCTCCGTGAGCTCCGTCAGTCGAGCGTGGTGCCGAGCAGGCCGAGGGTGTCTCACTGGAGGCGGAGCCTTATGTTGGCGTAGACGGTGGTGGTGATGCCGATGTGGGCGTGGCCGAGGAGTTCCTTGATCACGACGAGGCCGAGGCCCTGCTTCAGGCCCAGGTTGCCGAAGGGCCCCGAGCCACCAGGGGAGGGGCAATGCGAACAGTGAGGACGCGGAACGATTCCATGCCGACATCGAGTACGGCTGGTCATGGTGAACCAGCCCATCCCTGCGGTCGTCGCAGTCGGCTCCTCAACGAACTGGGGATTGGCTGATGCCCTTGATTCGATTCGATTCACTGAGCCAAGCGACGCTCGGGGCGCTCGCTGTCTCTGGGTGGAACCCAGAAAGAGCCGTTGACGCTGTTCAATGGGTGAAGCCATTGGAAGATGAGGGCTACCGCATTCATCCGCTAGCTGAAGAAGTCATCGCGAAACTGGGAGGACTGTCGGTTGAACCGGTTAATCGAGTTGGTTTCAATTTCACCAACGATGAGCCGTACAACTTCGACCCGTTCGCGGCTGGATCCGGTCAGCGCGCTCTCGCCGTGGAGGTGGAACGTGTCCTCGGTGGGCATTATTTCCCGATCGGTGAATGGCTCAGCTATTCGAGTGTCTTCGTGGAGGAGGGAGGAAGCGTGGTAGCTGCTGGCATGGGCTGGATCTGGGATCTCGGTTCGACCTTTGAGGAGTCGCTGGAACTGGCGGTCTGCGCGACGCGTCCGTTGCTCTGCCTGCATTCTGACCCTGGCCTGGATCCTGGCCCGCAGGATGGTCCGTGCTAGCGCATCTCGTCTGCCTGGAGCATCGGCCCGGCATGCTGTGAAGACGCTGTGTGGGCAGCGGTTGACGGCATCGGCGACAGCCCCCCAGCGTCCGTCGCCGGTGCCGTCGGGCATACGGTCAGGTCCTTGGTGGCGAAAAGGCCAAAGCCTTGCCTACGCTCCGAGTTCTCACCACAGGTCGGGGACGTGGGAGGACCAGGGGTGGGCCTCTTCCAGTTGGGCGGAGAGGGAGAGGAGGGTGGGTTCGTCGCCGTAGCGGGCGGCGAGCATGATGCCGATGGGGAGGTTGTCGGCGTTCCGGTGGAGGGGGAGGCTGGCGGCGGGCTGGCCGCTGGCGTTGTAGAGCATCGTGTACGGGGTGAACGCGCTCATCAGGTCGAAACCGGCGGCGGGGTTCGCGTCGTCGTGCAACGAGCCGACTGGCACGGGGGGTTGGGCCAGGGTCGGGGTGAGGATGATGTCGTAGCCGGTGCCGGGCGGCTGGATGGTTTCGGCGACCATTTGGCCCAGCTTGCGGAGTTCCAGGAGCCCTTGGGCGTACGCGATGCCGGACACCCCCGCGGCTTCCGCGCGCAGATGGCGTGTCAGGGGGGTCAGCAACTCCTCGGAACCGGGCGGGACCGGGCTGGTCGCGGCCATCACCTTCCATACGTCCAGGAGCGCGGCCCCGGCCTCGGCGGGCACGGTGGGAGGCACCAATTCGTCGACGGTGTGGCCGAGTTCGCGCAGGAGGTCGGCCGCCTCGGCCAGGGCCTTGCGGCAGTCGGGGTGGAGCGGTACGCCCGGCACGGTCGGCTCGGGGATGGAGGCGACGCGCAGCGGCCCCGGGTGGCGGCGGGCGTGCTGGGCGAAGGTCTCGCCGGGCGGCAGGGAGGGTGCGGTGAAGGGATCGCCGGGCATCGGGCCGGCGAGCACGTCGAGGAGGGCCGCCGCGTCCGCGACCGTACGGGCCAAGGGGCCCGACGTGCTCATGCCGCTGACGTCGTGCAGCGTGGGGCCGTTGCTGACCCGGCCGCGGCTCGGCTTGAGGCCGAAGAGTCCGCAGGCCGAGGAGGGGATGCGGATCGAGCCGCCGCTGTCCGTGCCGTGCGCGACCGGGGCCAGGCCGGAGGCGACGGCCGTCGCCGCGCCGCCGCTCGACCCGCCCGCCGAGCGTGCGAGGTCCCACGGGTTGCGGGCGGGCGGCGCGACCCGGCTCTCGGTGTACGGCGGCAGGGCGAACTCGGGGGTGTTGGTCTTGCCGAGCAGGACGGTGCCGGCGGCGCGGAGCTTGGTCGCAATGTGGTCGTCCACGGACGGCACGTGGTCCACGAGCGCCGCCGAGCCCATCGTGCAGCGCACGCCCGCAACGTAGTTGACGTCCTTCACCGGCACCGGCACGCCGTGCAGCGGCGGCAGCTTCCGGCCCTCCCGGCGGGCGGCAAGGGCCGTTCGTTCCGCCTCGGCCGCCTGCTGCCGCGCGAGGTCGGCGGTCACCGTGATGAACGCGCCGACGGTCGCGTCGAGTCGCTCGACGCGCTCCAGGTAATGCTCCGTCAGCTCGACGGGGGACAGGTCCCCCGCCTGTATCGCGGCGCCCTGCTCCAGTGCGGTGAGATCGTGCAACTGCCCCATCTACGGCCGTCCTCTCGCGTACGTGACTCTGCATCGCTCGGCAACTCGTGCGGGCCGTCGTCGTGTGTCACGCCGCGCGGCCCGCGGGAGGAGCCTAACCCGTATTAGGTATGCCTTGCCTAAGTTTTGGCCTATGCCCGCGGTGCGGTGACCAACTGTCCAAGTTCGCGAAATCCCCGATTGGACGTGTGCGGTGACCCGCCCCGGCAGCTCGCGATGGCGTAACGCGCAGCGAATACACAGCGAATGCACAGGCGTCCAACCGAGGCGGAATCACATTCGTTGACATCCCTTGGGCCAGCCTGTCCAATTCCAAGGAGCTGGATTTGGGAATGGCGCATCTCTTCCGGAGTCGATGCGCGGTAACACATTGACCACAGACACCTTCCGCCGCTCACGTACGGAGGCGGCCGGAAATTCTGGACGGGGGCGGGTCGCCACCTCGGTGGCCCTTCAGCAGGCGTCGCTGACCGACGGCGCCGCTGGACAGACGTTCCGTACGTGCGCGAATCCGTGCCGCCTTTCCCCCGGGCGGGAGCACGGGCCGGCGGTGGTGCGGGCGTTACCGCCTCGGCGGTGAGCGGCACCGTCTGATGTGCGGCACCGCCTGATGTGCGGCACCGCCTGATGTGTGGCACTGCCTGATGTGTGGATGAGTGCGGGACGAGCAGTCGGCAGGGGTCCGACTGGGCAACGGCAACGGTAGGCGCTTCGGGCACGGGACCGCCCGTTGAGGGGGAAATGGATGAACGGCCTGAATGGTGACGCGCTGCCCCTGCCCGAACGTGGGCAGGGCGAATGCCGGCGGGACGGCATGAAGCGGGGCGGTAACCGACAGGACAATTGGCCGACGCGAGAAACGGGGAATTCCCGCGTGCCGCTCGACACGATTCATCGGTACGTCGATGTGACCGGCGCCCTCGACCTGGACACCTTCGACCGTGCGCTGAGGCTGATCGCCGACGACCCGGAGCCCGAGCTGTCGCTCGTAGATCTGAGCGGTGAAAGCGACCCCCGGCGCACGGCGGAGCACCTCATACGGACGGAAGCCCTCCGCCTACGGGAAGCTCGTGCGGCACGAGACGGCGGCCGTGCGGCACGAGATGGCCACGCGGCGCGGAACGTCCATGAGGCACAGGATGCCCATGCCGTACGGAACGCCCACGCGGCAGCGGAACTGGCCTTCTCCCACACCGTCTACCGGCTCGCCCCCGACCGCCACCTCTGGGCGCACCGCTACGGCCCGCCCCTGATGGACGAAGCCAGGGGCGCGCTGCTGGAGCGGCGTGTCGCCGAGGCGTACACGGCGCTCTCGCGCGGCGAGGCCGCCCCGGCACCGCGTGGCGCGTCGCCGCGCGCGGCCATGGAGCGGGAAACCGCGTACGTGCAGTCGGAGCGCTACGCGCGCGACCGGGCGTACTGGCTGGAGCGCTTCGCCGACCACCCGGAGCCCGCAGCCATTCCGGGCTACCGGTCGGACGGCGTCGGCGTGGCAGACGGCGAGGCCAGGGGCGACCGGCCGGTACTCCGCGAGACAGGGGCCCTGGCACCGGCCGCGGCGGCGCGCTTGCGCGCCGAGGCTTCCCGCAGCGGCGTGAGCTGGCCGCGATGGGTGATCGCCGCCGTCGGGGCCTTCGTCGGCCGGATGGCCGGCGCGAACGAAGCACTACTGACAATGCCGATTTCGGACCGGACGCCATTCGCTACCGCCGAGACTGTCGCGACGGCTGACGCGCTGCCCCTCCAGTTTCCCGTACGGGCCGGGGCGGGCCTTGCGGAACTCGCGGGCGAGGCGGACCGGGCGATCGCCGAACTACTGGAGCATCGGCGCTTCCGGGGAGAACGGCTTCTTCGGGAACTGGGCCGATCGGTGGACGGCCGGCGGAGCTTCGGCCCGAACGTGCGTGTCATTCCAGTCGGCGACGTTCCAGCCGAAGACATTCCGGTGGGTGGCGCACCAGCGGGTACGGAACTGCGCTTCGGACCGTGCCGCGGAACTGTTCATGACCTCTCGAATCGACTGGTCGACGACTTCGGCGTTCTGATCCACGAATCAGCGGATGGAGCGACGATCCGGATCACGTTCGAGGCGAATCCCGCGCTGTACGACCGCGCTTGGGTGAAAGGCGCTCATCGAGCGTTCCTCGCGCTATTGGAAGGGGCGACAGCGTCCCCTTCCCTTCCTCTGAGCCGCATCGGCACGCTGGACGAGTCGGAACGCTCACTGACCGTCGGGGAATGCGGCACGACGCCCCGCCTGCCGGCGGAGGCGGAGTCCGCTCTGGAGCTTTTCTCCGCGCGGGTGGCGGAGAACCCGGACGCCGTCGCCGTTCGGGCCGGCGCGGACGCGGTGTCGTACGGAGAGTTGGAAAGTCGGGCGAATCGGCTGGCGCGGTACCTGTCGCGGTTGGGTGTGCGCCGGGAGTCGCGGGTGGGGCTGTGCCTGCCGCGCGACGTGGACATGATCGTAGGGCTGCTGGCGGTCTGGAAGGCGGGCGGGGCGTACGTACCGCTGGCGCCGGAGTACCCCGCCGACCGGCTGGCGTTCATGGTCGCCGACAGCGGAGCCTCGGTGGTGCTGGCGACGGCCGCGACGATGGCGAAGGTGTCGGCCGGCGCGGCACGCGTCGTCGTGCTGGAGGACGTCCCGGAGGAGACGGCTGAAGAGGACTCAGCCAGGCGGCCAGCGGCCACAGAGACCACCGAAAACCTGCCCACAGCGGCCCAGTTGGCGTATGTGATCTATACGTCAGGTTCGACGGGCCGCCCGAAGGGCGTGGCGGTCGCGCACGGCGGTGTGGCGAATCTGGCGCAGGTCATGCGGCCGGTGCTGGGCGTGGGCGAAGGGGTGACGGCCCTTCAGTTCGCGTCCTTCAGTTTCGACGCGGCCGTGCTGGACGTGGCGGTCACGCTCGGGGCCGGGGGCACCCTCGCCATCGCGTCGAGTGAGGAGCGTACGGAGCCGGAGGCCCTGGCCCGGATGATCACGGCGGCCGGCGTGAGCGTGGCGAGCGTCGTCCCCTCCCTCCTCGGTGTCCTCGATCCGGCCGCTGTGCCGGGCGTACGGAACTGGGTGCTGGGCGCGGAGCGGCTGACCTCTGACCTGGCGGCACGGTGGCGGGCCGGAGCGCGGGTCTGGAACACGTACGGCCCGACCGAGGCCACCGTGATCACCACGGCCACGCCGCTGCCGGAGGGCATCGGCCCGCAGGACGCGCCGCCCGCCATCGGAAGCCCCATCGGCAACGCTCAGGTCTACGTCCTCGACGCGGCCCTCCAGCCGGTGCCCGTCGGCATGGTCGGCGAGCTGTACGGGGCCGGGGCCGGGCTGGCGCGCGGCTATGTGGGCCGGCCGGGGCTGACGGCGGAGCGGTTCGTCGCCTCGCCCTTCGTGCCCGGTGTGCGGATGTACCGCTCGGGCGACCTGGCGCGGTGGACGGCTGACGGCCTGTTGGAATTTGTGGGACGCGCGGACGAGCAGGTCAAGATCCGCGGCTTCCGGGTCGAACCCGGGGAGATCGAGGCAGTCCTGACGGCGCATCCGGACGTGGCCCAGGCCGCGGTGGTGGCGCGTGAGGACCGGCCGGGCGAGCGGCGGTTGGTCGGCTACGTCGTGCCCGGCGCACCGGATGTCGACCCGCTCGCTCTGCGCGCGTACGCGGCCGGGGCGCTGCCCGAGCACATGGTGCCCGGCGCGGTGGTACTGCTGGACGCGTTGCCGCTCACGGTGAACGGGAAGCTGGACAAGGCCGCGCTGCCCGCGCCGCGGGCGGAGGACCGGGGCCCGGCGCGGGCGGCGCGTACCCCTCTCGAAGCGGCGCTGTGCGACCTGTTCGCCGACGTGCTGGGCCGGCAGGGGGTGAACCCCGACGACAGCTTCTTCGGGCTGGGCGGCGACTCGATCCTCGCCATGCTGCTGGTGTCGGCCGCCCGGCGCACCGGTCTGTCCCTCACCACCCGTCAGATCTTCGAGCACCGCACCCCGGCCGGCTTGGCCGCAGCGGTAGCGGCACCCAGTGCCGCGGTGGCCGGTGCCGGGGCGTCAGAAGCCGCTAGCGCGGCGCCGGGACACGCGGCGTCGGCCCTTGCGGGGCGGAACGGGAGGGGTGGAAACACCCTGTCGGCCGCCCTCTTGGTGGATCTCTCACAGAGCCAACTGGAGGAGTTGCGGGCGGCCCTCCCCGGACTGGAAGAGGTGCTGCCGGTCACGCCTCTCCAAGAGGGGATGCTCTTCCACTCGCTCTGCGGGTGGGCTTCCGGGTGGTGCCGGGGCTGGGGCGGCCGGTGCAGACGGTGGTCCGGGACGCGGTGGTGCCGTGGCGTGAGGAGGACGTCTCGGGCCTCGGGGCGGAGGCCGCGTGGGCGGAGTCGGAGCGATGGGGGGCCGAGGAGCGGGCGCACCGCTTCGACCTCGGTGAACCGCCCCTGCTGCGCGTGATGTTGGTCAAGGTCGGCGCGGAGCGCCACCGCATGCTGGTGACCGTCCATCACCTCGTGGTGGACGGCTGGTCGTTGCCGGTCATGTTCCGTGAGTTGTGGGCATGCTACGCGGCAGGCGGCAGCGGCCGTGAACTGCCTGCCGCCGCCCAGCATCGCGAGCATGCGGCGTGGTTCGCGCGGCAGGACGTGGCGGCGGCGGGCGAGGCGTGGCGGGCCGCGCTCGCCGGGGCGGAGGAGCCCACGCTCGTGGCCCCGGCCGCTGCCACGGGGCGGCCGGACGCGCCGGGCCGGGTGACGGCCCAGTCGGACCGCGAGCTGGCGGCCGCGCTGACCGCGCTCGCTCGGGACCACGGCGTGACGCTGAACACGGTGGTGCAGGCCGCTTGGGCCGTGGTGGTCGGCCAGTTGGCGGGCCGCAGTGATGTGGTATTCGGGGCGACGGTGGCGGGGCGGCCCGCTGACCTGCCAGGTATGGCGGAGATGCTGGGGCTGTTCATCAACACCGTGCCGGTGCGGGTGGTGCTGGAGCCGGGGCGGACCGTCGCCGAGACGCTTGCCGGGCTTCAGGCGCAGCAGTCGGCCCTCCTCGACCATCAGCACCTGGGCCTGAGCGCCATCCAGCGACTTGCCGGACCCGGCGCAACTTTCGACACCTTGCTCGCCTTCGAGAACTACCCGGGCGCTCTGACCGACTCGCCGCCCCTCGACGGGCTGACGCTGACGGACGCCAAAGTGCGCGGGTCGACCAACTTCGCGGTGGCGCTCGGCGTCATTCCGGGCGACGTGCTGCGGCTGCACCTCGACTACCAGCCGGATCGTGTTGACCGGTCGCAAGCCGCGCGCATGGGCGGTCGGCTGCTGCGGGTGCTGGGACAGATCGCGGCGGACCCGCGGACCCGGATCGGCGACCTCGATGTGCTCGACGAGGCCGAGCGCACGCAGGTCGTCGAGCGGTGGAACGACACCGGGCTCCAGGTCTCGGCGCGCACGGTCCTCGACCTCTACGCGCAGTGGCCGCAACGCTCGCCGCACGCGCCGGCGGTGCGATGCGGCCCCGAAGAGCTGACATACGGGGAGCTGGAGGGGCGGGCGAACCGGCTGGCGCGGTACCTGACCAGGCTGGGTGTGGGGCGGGAGTCGCGGGTGGGGCTGTGCCTGCCGCGCGGGGTGGACATGATCGTAGGGCTGCTGGCGGTGTGGAAGGCGGGCGGCGCGTACGTGCCGCTCGACCCGGAGTACCCGCCGGATCGGCTCGCCTACATGGTCGCCGACAGCGGCGCGACGGTCGTCCTGGCGACCGTGGAGAGCGCGCCCTTGGTGTCGGACAGCGCGGCACGCGTCGTGGCGCTGGACGGGCAGCCCGAATCCGACGAAATCGACGCCCAGTCAAATACGCAACTGAACACGGTGGTTGACCCGCACCAGTTGGCATATGTGATCTATACGTCCGGTTCGACGGGGCGCCCGAAAGGCGTGGCTGTCGCGCACGGGGGCGTGGCGAACCTCGCCCAAGCCATGCGGCCCGTGCTGGGCGTGACCGAGGGCGTGACGGCGCTTCAGTTCGCGTCCTTCAGCTTCGACGCCGCCGTCCTGGACGTGGCGGTCACCCTCGGGGCCGGGGGCACGCTGGCGATCGCTTCGAGCGACGAGCGCACCGAGCCGGAAGCGCTCGCCCGGACGATCCACGCCGCCGGCGTGAAGGTGGCGAGCGTCGTCCCCTCGCTCCTGGGCGTGCTGGACCCGGCCGCCGTCTCCGGCGTCGAGAACTGGGTGGTGGGCGCGGAGCGGGTGACCGCGGACCTGGCCGCGCGGTGGCGCGCCGCGTCGCGGGTGTGGGTCGCGTACGGGCCGACCGAGGCGAGCGTGATCACGACATCGGCCCTGGTGGCGGAGGGCATCGGCGCGCAGGACGCGCCGCCGGCGGTCGGCCGCCCCATCGGCAACGTCCAGGTTTTCGTCCTGGACGGCTTCCTGCGCCCGGTGCCCCCCGGGGTGATGGGCGAGCTGTACGTGGCCGGGGCCGGGCTGGCGCGCGGTTACGTGGGCCGGCCGGGGCTGACGGCGGAGCGGTTCGTCGCCTCGCCCTTCGTGCCCGGTGTGCGGATGTACCGCTCGGGCGACCTGGCGCGGTGGACGGCCGACGGACAGGCCGAGTTCCTCGGCCGGGCCGACGAGCAGGTCAAGATCCGCGGCTTCCGCGTCGAACCCGGCGAGATCGAAGCGGTCCTGACGGCCCATCCGGAAGTCGCGCGCGCCGCGGTGGTCGTACGCGAGGACCGGCCCGGCGAACAGCGGCTGGTCGGCTATGTCGTGCCCGAGGGGCCGGACGTCGACGTGCGGCCGCTGAGCGAGTACGCGGCCGGGGCGCTGCCCGAGTACATGGTGCCGAGCGCCCTCATGGTCCTGGACTCCCTGCCGCTCACCGTGAACGGCAAGCTCGACAGGGCCGCCCTGCCCGCCCCCGAGACCACGGCGATGGACGGCAGGGCGCCCGAGACGGCGGTCGAAGCGGTGCTGTGCGGACTGTTCGCCGAGGTGCTGGGCCTGGAGCGGGTGGGCGCCGACGACAGCTTCTTCGGCCTCGGCGGCGACTCGATCATGTCGATGCTGCTGGTCTCGCACGCCCGGCGCGCGGGCCTGCTGATCACGAGCCGGCAGATCTTCGAGCAGCGGACCCCGGCGGGGCTGGCGACGGTGGCCGTGGCGGCCGGCGACGTGGACCTCCGCGACGAGGTGCCCGGCATCGGCGAAGTGCCGCTGACGCCCGTCATGCATGAGCTGCTGGACCGGGTCGGCCCGGAGCGCGTAGCCCAAGTCATCCAACAGGCAGCGGTGTTGACCCCGGCTGACATGGATTTCGCAGCCCTGAAGCATGCCGTGCAAGCCGTGATGGGGCGTCACGACCTGCTGCGCGCCCGACTGGAGACGTCGCCGTACCGCCAGTTGGTGGTGCCGGAGGCGGCGGTTTCCGTCGACGGGCTCGTACGACGGGTGGACGCGTCGCCGAAGGCGGGACGGCCAGGGCCGCTCGACGAGGGGGAGTGGGCTGATCTGCTCGGCGAGCAGGTGCGGGAGGCCGCGCGGCGGCTGGATCCGTCCGCCGGAGTGATGGTGCAGGCGGTGTGGCTGGACGCCGGGCCGGGGGAGCGGGGCCGGCTGCTGGTGGTCGCGGAGCACCTGGTGGTGGACACGGTGTCCTGGCAGGTCCTGCTGCCCGACCTGGCGGAGGCGTACGAAGAGTCGGCGGACGGCCGCCGCCCCGCGCCGGCTCCCGTTCCGGTGTCGTTCCGGCGGTGGGCCCGCGACCTGTCGGCGGAGGCGGGCGACGCGGGCCGGGTGGCCGAGCTGCCGGACTGGTGCGACCTGCTGCGCGGCGCGGACACGCCGCTGACGGACGTGCCCGTGGACCCGGACCGCGATGTCGAGGCGACCGTGCGGCGCGTCGCGGTGACGCTCCCCGTCGATGTCGCTTCCGCCGTGCTGGCAGGCGTCCCGGTCGCGTTCCACGCCGGGATCGATGACGTGCTGCTGGCCGGGCTGGCGGTCGCGGTGGGCGAGTGGCGGGGCCGCCAGGCGGAGGGTGGCTTCCTGGTCGACGTGGAAGGGCACGGGCGGACGTCGGAGGCGGACCTGTCGCGGACGGTGGGCTGGTTCACCGGCATCCGGCCGGTGCGGCTGGACGCCGGGCAGGTCGACACGGCCGAGCTACGGGCAGGGGGCGCGGTCGCCGGTCGGGTGCTCAAGCGCGTAAAGGAGCAGATACGTGCCGTGCCCGGGGACGGCCGTGGGTACGGCATGCTGCGCCACCTCAACCCCGAGACCGCGCCCGTACTGGCCGACCTGCCGTCGGCGCAGATCGGGTTCAACTACCTCGGCCGGATCGCCGGCCGCGAGGGCGACTGGCAGCCGCTCCTGGCGACCGAACTCGACGGCAGCGTTGCCGGGGAGTTCCCTGTGATGCATGCCCTGGAAGCGCTGGGAGCGGTACGCGACACCGCCGACGGCCCGGAGCTGACGCTCACTCTGGCCTGGCCGGAACGGGTGCTGGAGGCGGACGCCGTAAGGCAGTTGCTGACTGGCTGGGCGGCAGCGCTGAGCGGCCTGGCCGCGCACGTGGAGCGTACCGGGAGCGGCGGACACACGCCGTCCGACTTCCCCCTCGTGGACCTCACACAGCGTCAGGTGGAGGAACTGGAGGCGCGGGCCCCCGGGCTGGTCGAGGTGCTGCCGGTCTCGCCCCTGCAAGAGGGGCTGCTCGCGGGTGGGCTTCCGGGTGGTGCCGGGGCTGGGGCGGCCGGTGCAGACGGTGGTCCGGGACGCGGTGGTGCCGTGGCGTGAGGAGGACGTCTCGGGCCTGGGCGCGGAGGCCGCGTGGGCGGAGTCGGAGCGATGGGGGGCCGAGGAGCGGTCCAGGCGCTTCGACCTCGGCGAACCACCGTTGCTGCGCGTGCTGTTGGCCAAGGTCGGCCCGGACCGCCACCGCATGATGGTGACACTTCATCACCTCGTGCTGGACGGCTGGTCCCTGCCCATCTTGCTGGACGAGCTGTGGGCGTGCTACGCGGCGAGCGGCAGCGGTCGCGGGCTGCCTGCCGCCGCCCAGCACCGCGAGCATGTGGCGTGGCTCGCGCGGCAGGACGTGCCGGCGGCGAATGAGGCGTGGCGGGCCGCCCTCGCGGGGGCGGAGGAGCCCACGCTCGTGGCCCCGGCGGCCGGTACGGGAACGTCGGCCGCCCCGGCGCGCGTGACGACCCTGACGGGACGGGAGCTGGCGGCCGCGCTCGGCGAGCTGTCCCGCGTGTGCGGGGTCACCTTGAACACGGTGGTGCAGGCCGCTTGGGCCGTGGTGGTCGGCCAGTTGGCGGGCCGCAGTGATGTGGTGTTCGGGGCGACGGTGGCCGGGCGGCCCGCTGACCTGCCGGGCATGGCGGAGATGCTGGGGCTGTTCATCAACACCGTGCCGGTGCGGGTGGTGCTGGAGCCGGGACGGACCGTCGCCGAGACGCTGGCCGGGCTTCAGGCGGAGCAGTCGGCCCTCCTCGACCATCAGCACCTGGGCCTGAGCGCCATCCAGCGACTTGCCGGGCCCGGCGCGACCTTCGACACCTTGCTCGCCTTCGAGAACTACCCGGGCGACCCCGCCGTGCCCCCGTCCGCTGAAGGGCTGACGCTCACGGACACGGAGATCCGCGAATCGACCAACTTTGCCCTCACCCTCAGTGTGAACCCCGCCGACGACCTCGGCCTCTGGCTCGACTACAGGCCCGACCTGCTCGACGAGGAGAGCGTACGGGCCGTGGCCGCGCGACTGGTGCGCGTGCTGGAACAGATGGCCGCCGACCCCGGGGCCCGGGTGGGCGACATCGACCCCCTCGACCCCGAGGAGCGCTCCCGCGTGGTGGGGGAGTGGAACGCCACCGCTCGGCCACTGGAGGCCGCGGGCACGGTGCCGGAACTCTTCGCCGCCTGGGCCCGCTCGGCCCCGGACGCGGCGGCCGTGCGGTGCGGTGCGGACCTGTTGTCGTACGGAGAGTTGGAAGGTCGGGCGAATCGGCTGGCGCGGTACCTGGCCAGGCTGGGTGTGGGGCGTGAGTCGCGGGTGGGGCTGTGCCTGCCGCGCGGGGTGGACATGGTCGTGGGGCTGCTGGCGGTGTGGAAGGCGGGCGGCGCGTACGTGCCGCTCGACCCCGAATACCCGGCGGACCGCCTCTCCTACATGGCCGCCGACAGCGGCGTGTCCGTGGTGGTGGCGACCGCGCGAACGGCCGCCGACGTGCCGCCCGGGCTGAGGATGCTGCTGCTGGACGAAGCGGCGGAGGCCGTGCGCCTGGAGTCCACAGAGCCTCTGCAACGGCCCATAGGGGACGGCCAATTGGCGTATGTGATCTATACGTCCGGTTCGACGGGTCGTCCGAAGGGTGTGGCGGTCGCGCACGGCGGTGTGGCGAATCTGGCGCAGGTCATGCGGCCGGTGCTGGGTGTGGGGGAAGGGGTGACGGCGCTTCAGTTCGCGTCGTTCAGCTTCGACGCGGCCGTGCTGGATGTGGCGGTGACCTTGGGCGGCGGCGGCACCCTCGCCATCGCGTCGAGTGAGGAGCGTACGGAGCCGGAGGCCCTGGCCCGGATGATCGCGGCGGCCGGCGTGAGCGTGGCGAGCGTCGTCCCGTCGCTGCTGGGCGTGCTGGACCCGGCCGCCGTGCCGGGCGTACGGAACTGGGTGCTGGGCGCGGAGCGGCTGACCTCGGATCTGGCGGCGCGGTGGCGGGCCGGGGCGCAGGTCTGGAACACGTACGGCCCGACCGAGGCCACCGTGATCACCACGGCCACGCCGCTGGCGGAGGGCATCGGTGCGCAGGACGCGCCGCCCGCCATCGGGAGCCCCATCGGCAACGCCCAGGTTTACGTCCTCGACGAGTTCCTGCGGCCGGTACCCGTGGGAGTGACGGGAGAGCTGTACGTAGCCGGGGCCGGGCTCGCGCGCGGCTATGTGGGGCGCGCGGACCTGACGGCGGATCGGTTCGTGGCGTGCCCCTTCATCGCGGGTGCGCGGATGTACCGCTCGGGCGACCTGGCACGGTGGACGGCTGACGGGCTGTTGGAGTTCGCGGGGCGCGCCGACGAGCAGGTCAAGATCCGGGGCTTCCGCGTCGAGCCGGGCGAGGTGGAGTCCGTACTGGCCTCCCACCCCGGCGTGGCCCAGGCGGCCGTGGTACTCCGTGAGGACCGGCCGGGCGAACGGCAGTTGATCGCGTACGCCGTCCCTGTCGCTGCTTCCTCTCGGTCTCCGTATCCGACTTCCGCAGGCGACGCCACCGTCTCTGACGGCGTGTCCGGCCGGGCGGCTGTCGGTGTCTACGACTCGGAGGCTGACGGTGTGCCCGGTCCGGAGGCTGACGACGCGTCCGGTTCGGGGGTTGACCGCGTGTCCGGCCCGGAGGCTGACGACGCGTCCGGTCCGGGGAGTGGCGGCGTGTCCGGCCCGGAGTCCGGTGGTTCGCCCGTCGGCTCCTCCGGCAGCGTGCTCGACGGCGCGGCGCTGAGGGAGTTCGCCGGGGCTCGGCTGCCCGACTACATGGTCCCGGTGGCGGTGGTGCTCCTGGACGCGCTGCCGTTGACCGCCAACGGGAAGCTCGACCGGGCCGCGCTGCCCGCGCCGGACTTCGCCGAGCGGGCACCGGGCCGGGCCCCGGTCGGTGCGACGGAGGAACTCCTGTGCGCGCTGTTCGGCGAGGTGCTGGGCATGGACCAGGTCGGGGCCGAGGACAGCTTCTTCAGGCTGGGCGGCGACTCCATCATGTCGATGCTGCTGGTGTCGAACGCCCGCCGCGCCGGTCTGCTGATCACGAGCCGGCAGGTCTTCGAGCAGCGGACGCCGGCCGGGCTGGCGGCGGTCGCCGGGGTGTCCGAGGACGCGGCCGACGGCGCGGAGCCCCGCGACGAGTTGCCCGGCGTCGGCGAAGTGCCGCTGACCCCGGTGATGCACGAGCTGCTGGACCGGGTCGGCCCGGAAAACGCGGGCCGAGTGGTCCAGTCGAGCGTCCTGGTGACGCCTGCGGACGCCGACTTCGCGGCCTTGTCGGACGCGGTGCGTGTGGTGATGGGCCGTCACGATGTGTTGCGGGCGCGGTTGGAGGTGGACCCGTACCGGAGGCTGGTGGTCCCGGAGGCGGTCCCCGGCGACCAGTTCGTACGGCGGGTGGACGCGTCGGCGATGGCGGGGCGGCCGGAGGCCGCATGGCCGGTCCTGCTCGACCAGCAGGTGCGTGCGGCGGCGGAGCGGTTGGACCCGATGGCGGGCGTGATGGTTCAGGCCGTGTGGCTGGACGCCGGCCCGGGGCGGCAGGGGCGGCTGCTGGTGGTCGCCGATCACCTGGTGGTGGACACCGTGTCGTGGCAGGTGCTGCTGCCCGACCTGGCCTATGCGTACGGGGAGTTGGCGGCTGAACGGCAGCCGAAGCTCGACCTGGTTCCGGTGTCGTTCCGGCGGTGGGCCCATGACCTGTCGGCCGAGGCGGCGACCGCCGAACGCGTGGCCGAGCTGGCGGAGTGGTCCGAGCTGCTGCGGGGCGCCGACACGTTGCTGACCGATCGGCCCGTGGACCCGAGCCGTGACATCGAGGCGACCGTGCGGCGGGTTTCGGCGACGGTGCCGGCCGAAGCCACTTCGGCCCTGCTCACCGCTGTTCCGGCCGCGTTCCACGCGGGCATCGACGACGTGCTGCTGGCCGGGCTGGCGGCCGCGGTGCGCGAGTGGCGAGACGGCCGGGCGGAGGGCGGCGGTGATGCGGAGGGCGGCTGCGATGCGGACAGCGCCCGCGATGCGGACAGCGCCCGCGATGCGGACAGTGGCGGCTTCCTGGTGGACGTGGAGGGGCACGGGCGCACGTCGGAGGCGGACCTGTCGCGGACGGTGGGCTGGTTCACCAACGTCCGGCCGGTGCGGCTGGACGCGGGGCAGGTCGACGCGGCCGAGGTACGGTCGGGTGGCGCCGCTGCCGGTCGGGTGCTCAAGCGCGTAAAGGAGCAGGTGCGCGCGGTGCCCGGGGACGGGCTGGGCTACGGCATGCTGCGCCGCCTCAATGCCGAGACCGCGCCCGTACTGGCCGACCTGCCGTCGGCGCAGATCGGGTTCAACTACCTGGGAAGGGTCTCCACCGCCGAGGGGGTGACGCCCGGCCCGGACGCGGCCGTCGCCGACTGGACCGTGACCGGCGAGACCGATCCGGGCAGGCTCGGACCTGACGGAGCCGCGTACGGTCGGGGCCCGACAGCGTACGGTCATGGCCCAGAGGCGTACGGCCATAATCTCGCCGCGTACGGTCAGGGCGGCCCAGACGCGAACGGTCATAGCCCCGCCGCGTACGGTCAGGACCCAAACGCGTACGGACATAGCCCGGACGCGTACGGTCAGGACCCCGCCGCGGAGCTGCCCGTTATGCACGCCCTGGAGATCCTGGGCCTGGTGCGCGACGTGGCCGGGGGCTCGGGACCGGAGCTGACGCTCACCCTCTCCTGGCCGGAGCGGCTGCTGGACGAGGGGGCGGCGCGGGCGCTGCTCGACGGCTGGGCGGCGATGCTGACCGGTCTCGCCGCGCACGTGACCGTCCCCGCTACCGCCGATGCCCCCGCCGTCGGTGGCTACTCGCCCTCGGACTTCCCCCTTGTCGACCTGTCGCAGGAGAGCGTGGAGGAGTTGGAGGCGGCGGTGCCGGGGCTGGTGGACATATGGCCGCTGTCGCCCCTGCAAGAAGGGCTGCTCTTCCACTCCGCCTTCGACGACGACGGGACGGACGTGTACGGCGGGCAGCGGGCCCTCGCCCTGGAGGGGCCGCTGGACGTCGGGCGGCTACGGGCGTCCTGGGACGCGGTGTTCACCCGGCATCCGGGGCTGCGCGCGAGCTTCCACCAGCTCGCTTCGGGCGAGGCGGTGCAGGCGATCGCGCATGAGGTGGCGGTGCCGTGGCGGGAGGCCGACCTGTCGGGTCTGGCCGAGGTGGAGTCGTCGGCGGCGATGGCGCGGCTGACGGCGAGTGAGCTGGCGGAGCGCTTCGATGTGACGACGGCCCCGCTGCTGCGGCTGCTGCTCGTCCGGACCGGGGAAGAGCGCCACCTGCTTGTCATGACGACACATCACATCATCCTCGACGGCTGGTCGTTGTCGACGATGCTCAACGACCTGACGACGGCGTACGCGGCGGGCGGCGACCGTGGCGCGTTGCCTCGGGCGCTGCCCTACCGGGAGTACCTGGCCTGGCTGGGACGCCAGGACGTGGCGGCGACACGCTCCGCGTGGCAGGCGGAGCTGGCGGGTGCGGACGAGCCGACGCGCGTGGCACCGGCGGACGCGGTGCGGGTGCCGATGCAGCCCGAGCCGGTGTTCCGGCGGTGCGGCGAAGAGTTGACGCGGGCGCTGACGGGCCTGGCCCGGGAGCACGGCTTGACGGTGGCGACTGTGCTGCGAGGCGCCTGGGCGCTGGTGCTGGCGCGGCTCGCGGGCCGTTCCGACGTGGTGTTCGGCAGCACGGTGGCGGGGCGCCCGGCGGATCTGCCGGGGGTGCAGTCGGCGATCGGCCTGTTCATCAACACGCTGCCGGTGCGGGTGGCTCTGACGGCCGGGCAGCCGGTCATCGAGATGCTCGCCGAGTTGCAGGAACGCCAAGTCCGGCTGATGGGGCATCAGTACATGGGCCTGGCGGAGATCAACCGCCTCGCCGGCCCCGGCGCGGAGTTCGACACGCTGGTGGTGTACGAGAACTACCCCCGGCCGGCCGAACAGCCTGGCGGCCCCGGCACTTTGACCATGCGTCCCACCGGCCGTCCGCAGGACGCCAGCCACTATCCACTGGCGCTCATCGCCAACCCCGGGGACCGGCTGGAAGTCCAGCTCGACTACCGGCCGGACGTATACGACCGGCCCACCGCAGAAGCGATCGCCGATCGGCTGATGCGGGTGCTGGAGCAACTTGCCGCCGACCCGTCGGCCCCAGTGGCCCGTATCGACCTGCTGGCCCCCGCGGAACGCGAGCTGCTGGCGGGTTGGAACGCCACCACGCGTCCGCGGGCGGCGCGGACGGTGCTGGATCTCTTCGCCGCCTGGGCCGCCGCGACCCCGGATGCCGTCGCCGTGCGCTGCGGCTCCGAAGCGCTGTCGTATGGAGAGTTGGAAGGTCGGGCGAATCGACTGGCGCGCTATCTCTTCCGGCTGGGTGTGGGGCGGGAGTCGCGGGTGGGCCTGTGCCTGCCGCGTGGCGTCGAGATGATCGTGGGGCTGCTGGCGGTGTGGAAGGCGGGCGGGGCGTACGTACCGCTCGACCCGGAGTATCCGGCGGACCGGCTCGCCTACATGGTCAGGGACAGCGGAGCCTCGGTCGTCCTGACGACCGCCGAGACGGCCGGCGCGGTGGTGGAGGGCGCCGCCCGGAGCGTAGTCGTGCTGGGGGAGGTGGCGGAGGCCATCGAGGCGGAGTCGGCAGACCCCTTCCAATGCGCGCTCGAAGCAGACCAGTTGGCGTATGTGATCTATACGTCCGGTTCGACGGGCCGCCCGAAGGGCGTGGCGGTCGCGCATGGTGGTGTGGCGAACCTGGCGGAGGTCATGCGGCCGGTACTCGGGGTGGGCGAAGGGGTGACGGCCCTTCAGTTCGCGTCCTTCAGTTTCGACGCGGCCGTGCTGGATGTGGCGGTGACCTTGGGCAGCGGCGGGACGCTGGCGATCGCGTCGAGTGAGGAGCGTACGGAGCCGGAGGCCCTGGCCCGGATGATCGAGGCGGCCGGCGTGAGCGTGGCGAGTGTCGTCCCGTCGCTGCTGAGCGTCCTCGATCCGGCTGCCGTGCCGGGCGTACGGAACTGGGTGCTGGGCGCGGAGCGGCTGACGGCGGATCTGGCGGCGCGGTGGCGGGCCGGTGCCCAGGTGTGGAACACGTACGGTCCGACCGAGGCGACGGTGATCACGACGGCGACGCCGCTGGCTGCCGGTATCGGTGCGCAGGACGCGCCCCCGCCCGTGGGGCGTCCGCTCGGGAACGTTCAGACGTATGTGCTGGATGATTTTCTGTGGCCGGTGCCGCCTGGTGTGACGGGTGAGCTGTACGTGGCCGGGGCCGGGCTGGCGCGCGGCTATGTGGGTCGTGCGGGGCTGACGGCGGAGCGGTTCGTGGCCTGCCCCTTTGTGCCCGGGGCGCGGATGTATCGCTCGGGTGACCTGGCTCGGTGGACGGTCGGCGGGTTGTTGGAGTTCGCGGGGCGGGCGGATGAGCAGGTCAAGATTAGGGGGTTCCGGGTCGAGCCGGGTGAGGTGGAGTCGGTCCTGGCGGCTCATCCGGATGTGGCCCAGGCAGCAGTCGTCGTACGCGAGGACCGGCCGGGGGAGAAACGGCTGATCGGCTACGTGGTGGCCCGTACCAACGGCGACGGGCCCGCCGCCGACGCCCATCTCGCGCCCGATGGCGGCCACGCTCGGAGCGGCGAGCACGCGCCCGAGCCCCCGCCGTCGCCCCAGACGCTCGCGTCGTGGCCGGCGGTCTTGCGGGAGCACGTCGCCGGTTCCGTGCCGGAGTACATGGTTCCGGCGGCCGTGGTGGTCCTGGACGCCCTGCCGCTCACCGTGAACGGAAAGCTGGACAAGACCGCGCTCCCCGCCCCGGACTTCGGCGAGCGGGCGACGGGCCGCGCCCCCGCCGGAGCGGCCGAAGAGCTGCTGTGCGCGCTGTTCGCCGAAGTGCTCGGGCTGGAGCGGGTGAGCGCCGAGGACAGCTTCTTCGAGCTGGGCGGCGACTCCATCATGTCGATGCAGCTCGCGTCGCGGGCGCGGCGCTCCGGATGGGTGGTGACCCCGCGCCAGGTCTTCGAGGAGAAGACCGTGGAGCGGCTGGCGCAGGTCGCGGAACCGGTCCGAGGGGCCGCGGACGAACCGGGCGATGTCGGCGTGGGCGAGGTGCCCTGGACGCCCGCGATGCGGGCGCTCGGCGCGTCGGCCGCCGGCCCGCGGTTCGCGCAGTGGTCCGTGCTGACCGCCCCTCCGGGGCTGGGCCTCGATGTGCTGGCGGCCGGCGTCGGCGCGCTGGTGGACGCGCACGACATGCTGCGAGCGCGCGTGGTACTCGACGGCCCCGAGCCCGCCTTCGTGGTGGCCGAGCCCGGTTCGGTGGACGCGGCAGCACTCGTCGTACGCGTCGACGCCGAAGTGGCCTCGGGCCCCGGGGGCGAGGGCGAGGCGTCGGACGCCCGCGTGGGCGGTACGGCCCGACGGGCGACCAAATGGGAATCCGTAGCCGTAGCCGAGGCCGGGCCCGAGCCCGAGGCCGGGCGTGAGTCCGAGAGCGGGCGCGAGCCCTCCGAGCCCGAGGCCGAGACCGGGCCTGAGCTCGAGACCGGGCCTGAGCCCGAGACCGGGCCCGAGCCCCCCGAGCCCGAGGCCGAGACCGGGCCTGAGCTCGACGGCGAGGCCACGGCCGCGCCCCTGCCCGCGCCCACGGCCGAGACGCTGCCCGTGCTCCCGGCCGCGCCCCCGCCCGTACTCATGGGCGAGGCTCTGGACGCGCCCATGGCCGAGCCCCCGCCCGCGCTCGCGACTGAGCCCCTGCCCGCGCTCGCGGCCGAGCCCCCGCCCGTACTCCCGCCCGTACTCCCAGCCGAGCCCCGACCCGTACTCACGGACGAGGCTCTGGACGCGCTCGCTGCGGACGCGGCCCGGCGGGCCGTCGAGTGGCTGGACCCGGCCGCCGGGGTGATGGTGCGGGCGGTGTGGCTGGACGCCGGGGCCGGGCGGGCCGGCCGGGTCGTGCTGGTGGCGCATCACCTCGCGGTGGACGGCGTGTCCTGGCGGATTCTGCTGCCGGACCTCCAGGCGGCGTGCGAGGCGGCGGCAGCGGGCCGGGACCCCGCGCCCGATCCCGTGGGCACGTCGTTCCGCCGCTGGGCCCGGCTGCTGGCGGCTCAGGCCCGTAGCGAGGAGCGGCGGGCCGAGCTGCCCGCCTGGGCCGCGGTGCTCGGCGAGCCCGAGCCGCTTCTGGGGCGGCGGGCGCTCGATCCGGCGCGGGATACGGCCGCGACCTGGCGGGAGCGTTCCTGGTCGGTGCCCTCGCCGGATGCCGCCACCCTGGCGAGCCGCACGCTGGCCGTCTTCCACTGCGGTGTCCACGAGGTGCTGCTCTCCGCGCTGGCCGGGGCCGTGGCGCAGTGGCGGCCGCCCGGCAACGCCGCCGCGGGAGTGCTGCTGGACATCGAGGGGCACGGCCGGGAGCCGCTGGCGGGCGCCGATCTGTCCCGTACGGTCGGCTGGTTCACCGCCGTGCACCCGGCCCGGCTGAAGACGGCCGGTATCGATCTGCACCGTGCCCGGGCGGGCGGCCCGGCCGCCGGTGAGCTGCTGAAAGCGGTTAAGGAGCAACTACGGTCCGTACCCGGCGACGGGCTGGGCCACGGCATGCTGCGCCATCTCGATCCGGAGACGGGGCCGGTGCTGGCCGGGCTGGCGGTACCGCAGATCGGGTTCAACTACCTGGGCCGGTTCGCCGCCAGTAAGAGCACGACCACCCCCGCCTGGCAGCCGGCCGGCGCGGCCGCCGTGGGCGGCTCCGCCGAGCCGGGCATGCCGGTGGCGCACGCCCTGGAGGCGGGCGCGGTGATCCGGGACACGGCGGAGGGGCCGGAGCTGACCCTCACCCTGGGCTGGGCCGGCGGGCTGCTGGACGAGGGCGCGGTCGAACGGCTCGCCCAGGGCTGGCTGGCGATGCTGTCCGGGCTGGCCGCGCACACCGCCGACCCCGGCGCGGGCGGGCACACCCCCTCCGACTTCCTCCTCCCGGCCCTCGCACAGGACGAAGTCGACGAGTTCGAGGACGAGTTCGAGGACGACTTCGGGGACGGCTTCCCTGTCGAGGTCGAGGTCGAGGCCGATGTCGAAGCCGAGGCCGAGGCCGAGTTCGACGGCGGGCACGCCGATGGTCCCGCACGCCCCCCTGCACACCATTCGTTGTAAGGAGAAAGAGCGATGACCCAGTCCCGTGTCGAAGATGTGTGGCTACTCTCGCCGTTGCAGGAGGGGATGCTGTTCCACGCCACCTTTGACGGCGCGACCCCGGACGTCTACCAGGCGCAACGGGCGATGGAGCTGACCGGTCCGTTGGACGCCGACCGTCTGCGGGCGACCTGGGAGGCGCTGCTGGCCCGGCACCCGGCGCTACGGGCGGGCTTCCGCCAGCGCAAGTCGGGCGAGTCGGTGCAGATCGTCGCGCGGGCGGTGACCTTGCCGTGGCAGGAGGCGGACCTTTCCGGCATGGCGGAGGCCGACGCCTTCGCCGAGCTTGAACGGCTCTCCGCCCGGGAACGCGCCGCCCGGTTCGACATGGGCGTTCCCCCGCTGCTGCGCCTGCTGCTCGTACGCTTCGGCGCGCGGCGGCACCGGCTGGTGATCACGCACCACCACATCCTGATGGACGGCTGGTCGCTGCCGGTGCTGATCAACGAGATGACCTCGGTGTACGCGGCCGGGGGCAGCACCGCCGGGCTGCCACGGGCCACGTCCTACCGGGAGTACCTGGCGTGGCTGAACCGGCAGGACAAGGAGGCGGCGCGGAGCGCGTGGCGGGCGTCGCTGGCGGGGGCGGACGGGCCGACGCTCGTGGCGCCCGCGGCCCCGGACCGGACGACCGAGACGTACGCGAACCTGAGCACTCGCCTGTCTGCCGACCTGTCCCAGGCCCTGACGAGGTTGGCGCAGAGCCACAACCTGACCGTGAACACCGTGGTGCAGGGCGCGTGGGCGCTGCTCCTGGCCCGGCTGACCGGCCGGGACGATGTCGTCTTCGGCGCCACGTCGGCGGGGCGGCCCGCCGAACTGCCGGGCGTCGAGTCCATGGTGGGACTGGTCATCGACACCCTGCCGGTGCGCGTACGCCTCGACGGAGGTCAGCCCGTACTGGACATGCTGACTCAACTACAGGGAAAGCAAGCATCACTGATGGCGCATCAGCACCTCGGGCTGCCCGAGGTGCAGCGGACCGCCGGGCCCGGCGCGGTCTTCGACACGCTGGTCGTGTACGAGAACTACCCCCGCCCCCCGGCCGACGCCCCCGACCCCGATTCCTTCGCCATCAGGCTCATCAGCGGGCAGGAGGCCGCGCACTATCCGCTCACGCTGCTCCTGACCCCCGGCGCCCGCATGACCTGCGAGATCGACTACCGCCCCGACCTGTTCGGCCACGAGGCCGTCCAGTCGATCGTCGGCCGTCTGATGCGGGTGCTGGAGCAGATGGCACGGGCGGACGCCGGCCCGCCGACGCGGGTCGGCGACGTCGACGTACTGCGGGTCGGCGACATCGACGTGCTGCACGAGGCCGAGCGCTCCCGTGTGATCGGGGAGTGGAACGACACCGCCCGGCCGGTGTCGCGGGGCACCGTGGTGGACCTGTTCGAGGAGTGGGCGGAACGGTCGCCGGACGCGCCGGCGGTGCGGTGCGGCTCCGAAGAGCTGTCGTACGGAGAGTTGGAAGGTAGGGCGAACTGCCTGGCTCGCCATCTCTCCCGGATCGGCGTGGGCCGGGAGTCGCGGGTGGGCCTGTGCCTGCCGCGCGGCGTGGACATGGTCGTAGGGCTGCTGGCGGTGTGGAAGGCGGGCGGCGCGTACGTACCGCTCGACCCCGATTACCCGCCGGACCGGCTCGCCTACATGATCACGGACAGCGGCACATCGGTCATCCTGGCCACGACGGCGACCGCGACGGCGACGGCGACGGCGACCGCGACGGCGACGGCGACCGCGACGGCGACGGCAACGGCCACGGCCACGGCGACAGCCTCGACACCCCCCGCATCCCCCTCGACCCCGGTGATCCCGACGGCCCCGGCGACCCCGACCACCACCGTGCTCCTCGACACCCCCGCGACCGAGCGCGCCCTAGCCGCCGAATCCCCCGCGCCGCTGAACCTGCCGGCCCACCTCACCCAGTCCGCCAACGTGATCTACACGTCCGGCTCCACAGGACGGCCGAAGGGCGTGGCGCTGACCCACGGCGGCGTGCTCAACATGGCCGAGGCCGCACGGCCCGTGCTCGGTATGGCGGCGGGGGTGACGGCGCTTCAGTTCGTGTCGTTCAGCTTCGACGCGGCCGTACTCGATGTCGCCGTCACCCTGGCCGGCGGCGGCACGCTGGCGATCGCGTCGAGCGAGGAGCGTACGGACCCCGTGGCGCTGGCGGAGATGATCCGCCGCTCCGGCGTGCGGGTCGCGAACGGCGTGCCCTCGATGCTGCGCCTGCTCGATGGGCAGGCCGTGCCCGACGTGGCGAACTGGCTGGTCGGCGGGGAGCGGCTGACCTCTGGTCTGGCGAGCCGGTGGCGCGCCGGGGCGCGGCTGTGGAACGCGTACGGACCGACCGAGGCCACCGTCATCGCGACGGCCGGGCTGCTCGCGGAGGGCTTCGGCCCCGACGACGCGCCGCCCGCGATCGGCCGGCCGCTCGGCAACGTCCGGGTCTTCGTCCTCGACAGCCTGCTCCGCCCGCTGCCGCCCGGCATGACGGGTGAGCTGTACGTGGCCGGGGCCGGGCTGGCCCGCGGTTACGTGAGTCGGCCGGGGCTGACGGCGGAGCGGTTCGTGGCCTGCCCCTTCGTGCCCGGGGCGCGGATGTATCGCTCGGGTGACCTGGCGCGGTGGACGGCCGACGGGCGGCTGGAGTTCGCGGGGCGCGCGGACGAGCAGGTCAAGATCCGGGGCTTCCGGGTCGAGCCCGGGGAGATCGCGGCCGTGCTCGCCGCCCACGGCGCGGTGGATCAGGCGGCGGTCGTGGTCCGCGAGGACCGGCCGGGCGCCGAGCGCCTCGTCGCGTACGCCGTGCCCGCCGCGGGCCGCCGGATCGACGGCGCGGAGCTGCGGGACCACGCGGGCCGCCGGCTGCCGGAGCACATGGTCCCGGCCGCGGTGGTGGCGCTGGACGCGCTGCCGCTGACGGCCAACGGCAAGCTGGACAAGGCGGCGCTGCCCGCGCCCGAGCTCGCGGCCAGAGGCGGACGCGCCCCGGCGACGCCCACCGAGGAGGTGCTGTGCGGCCTGTTCGGCGAGGTGCTGGAGCTGGGCCAGGTGGGGGCCGAGGACAACTTCCTTGAACTGGGCGGTGATTCGCTGCTTGCCATGCGGCTGATCGCACGGGTACGGGCGGTGCTGGACGCGACGGTGAGCATCAAGGAACTGTTCGCGGCCCCGACCGTGGCGGGCGTCGCGCGCCTGATCGACGGTGTGCGGGGCAGGGGCGCGGCCGTGCTGGAGCGTCAGGTGCGGCCCGCGGTCGTGCCGTTGTCGTTCGCGCAGCAGCGGATGTGGTTCCTCGACCGGATGGACGACGGCCCCGCCGCCGCTGCCGCGTACAACATGCGGCTCGCGCTCCGGATTTCGGGCGAGCTGGACGTGGCGGCGCTGGAGGCGGCGCTCGGGGACGTGGCCGACCGGCACGAGAGCCTGCGGACGGTCTTCCCCGACATCGACGGCGTCCCGCGGCAGCGGGTGCTGGAGGGGGAGGCGGGGCGCCCGCGGCTCGTCACGGTGGCGGCCGAGGAGGAACAGCTCGATCAGGCCCTCACCGAACACACCCGGCACGCCTTCGACGTCGGCACGGAACTCCCATGGCGGGTCAGGCTGTTCACGCTCTCGGCGACCCGTTCGGTACTGCTGATCGTGGCGCATCACATCGCGTCCGACGGCTGGTCGATGGGCGTCCTCGGCCGGGACGTGCAAGTGGCCTACGCGGCTCGGCATGCGGGCCAGGCACCGGACTGGTCGCCGCTGCCGGTGCAGTACGCCGATTACGCGCTGTGGCAGCGGGGCGCGTTGGGTGAACTGGGCGATCCAGAAAGCCTGGCAGCCCGCCAGATGGACTACTGGCGCGCTGCGTTGGCCGACTCCCCGCAAGAGCTGGCGCTGCCTTTCGACCGGCCGCGGCCGGCGGTGCCGTCGTTCCGTAGTGGCAGTGTGCCCGTGCGGGTGGACGCGGCGACGCATGCGCGGTTGGTGGAGTTGGCGGGGCGTGGCCGGGCGACGATGTTCATGGTGATGCACGCTGCCGTGTCGGCGCTGCTGTCGCGGATGGGCGCGGGCTGTTCGTCAACACGCTGGTGCTGCGGGCCGATCTGAGCGGTGATCCGTCCTTCGCGGAGCTGCTGGGCCGGTTGCGGGAGCGGGATCTGGGGGCGTACGCGCATCAGGACATGACGGCGCCGCCCGCGCACTTCGACCTGTCGCTGACCCTCGGCGAGCGTCGCGCGGCGGACGGCTCACCGGCCGGCCTGGAGGGCGGCATCCTCTACGCCGCCGACCTCTTCGACGAGACGACGGCCCAGGCCCTCGCCGCCCGGCTGACCCGAGTGCTGGAACAGGTCGCGGAGAACGCCCGTATCCGCCTCAGCGAGATCGATGTGCTCGGCCCGCAGGAGCGGTCCGCCGTGGTGGAGGCGTGGAACGCCACGTCCCGGCCGCAGGCGGCGGGGACGGTGCTGGACCACTTCGACGCCTGGGTCCGTTCCACCCCGGACGCTCTCGCCGTGCGCTGCGGTTCAGCCGCGCTGTCGTACGGAGAGTTGGAAGGTCGGGCGAACCGGCTGGCGCGCTATCTCTCCCGGCTGGGTGTGGGGCGGGAGTCGCGGGTGGGCCTGTGCCTGCCGCGCGGCGTGGACATGATCGTAGGGCTGCTCGCCGTGTGGAAGGCGGGCGGCGCGTACGTGCCGCTCGACCCGGAGTATCCGGCGGACCGGCTCGCCTACATGATCGCCGACAGCGGCGCGTCCGTGGTGCTGGGCCTGGCCGGCACGCTGTCCGGAATTCCGGCGGGCACCGCGGCCGTGGTCGAACTGGACCGGGCCGCGCACGACATCGACGCCGAGCCGTCCGACGCGATCCAACACATCCTCAGTTCCGCCCGGTTGGCCTACGTGATCTACACCTCCGGGTCGACGGGGCAGCCCAAGGGCGCGGCCGTCGCGCATGGCGGTGTGGCGAACCTGGCGGAGGCCATGCGGCCCGTACTCGGGGCGCGTGCAGGGGTGACGGCGCTTCAGTTCGCGTCGTTCAGCTTCGATGCCGCCGTGCTGGATGTGGCGGTCACCCTGGGCGCGGGCGGCACCCTCGCCATCGCGTCGAGCGACGAACGCATGGAGCCGCAGGCGCTGGCCCGGATGATCGAGACGGCGGGCGTGAGCGTGGCGAGCGTCGTCCCGTCCCTCCTCGGCGTCCTCGATCCGGCCGCCGTGCCGGGCGTACGAAACTGGGTGCTGGGCGCGGAGCGGCTGACGGCGGACCTGGCGGCGCGGTGGCGGGCCGGTGCCCAGGTCTGGAACACGTACGGCCCGACCGAGGCGACCGTGATCACCACGGCCACGCCGCTGCCGGAGGGCATCGGCCCGCAGGACGCGCCGCCGGCGATCGGCCGACCCCTCGGAAACGTCCAGGTCTTCGTCCTCGACGGCTTCCTGAAGCCGGCCCCGGTCGGCGCGGTCGGCGAGCTGTACGTGGCCGGGGCCGGGCTCGCACGCGGCTACACGGGCCGCCCGGCTCCGACGGCGGAGCGGTTCGTGGCCTGCCCGTTCGCCCCCGGAGCGCGGATGTACCGCACAGGCGACCTGGCGCGGTGGACGGCCGGCGGGCTGTTGGAGTTCGCGGGCCGTGCGGACGAGCAGGTCAAGGTCCGGGGCTTCCGCGTCGAACCCGGCGAGGTCGAGGCCGTGCTGGCCCGGCACCAGAGCGTGCGCCGGGCGGCGGTCGTGGCGCGCGAGGACCGGCCGGGCGAGCCGCGCCTGGTGGCGTACGTGGTCCCCGCCGACGCCACCCCTACGGCTGGCGGTCCTTCCATCGCTCCCGAAGAGTTCGACGGCGCGGCGCTGGAGGAGTTCGCCCGTACCCTCCTGCCGGACTACATGATCCCGGCGGCCGTCGTCGCGATGGAGGCGCTGCCGCTGACCGCCAACGGCAAGCTCGACCGGGCCGCGCTGCCCGCGCCGGAGACGGCCGGCCGCACCGCCGGACGCGTCCCCGAGACGCCCGCCGAAACCCTCGTCAGCAGTCTGTTCGGCGAGGTGCTGGGGGTGGCGGGGGTGAGCGCCGAGGACGGCTTCTTCGAGCTGGGCGGCGACTCGCTGCTGGCGATGCGGCTGCTCGGGCGGGTGCGGTCCGTGCTGGACGTCACCGTAAGCATCAGGGAGCTGTTCGGCGCGCCCACGGTGGCGGGCGTCGCGCGGCTGATCGAGCGTGCGCGGAGCGCGGACGGATCGGTGTTGGTACGTCAAGTACGGCCGGCGGTGCTGCCGTTGTCGTTCGCGCAGCAGCGGATGTGGTTCCTCAACCGGGTGGGCGACGACCCGGCCGCCGCTGCCGCGTACAACCTGCCGCTGGCCCTGCGGATCTCCGGCGAGCTGGACGTGGCGGCGCTGGAGGCGGCGCTCGGGGACGTGGCCGACCGGCACGAGAGCCTGCGGACGGTCTTCCCGGACGTCGACGGCGTGCCGTGCCAACAGGTGCTGGAGGGCGAGGAGGGCCGCCCGCCGCTCGTCGTCACGGAGGCCCGGGAGGAGGAGTGGGAGGCGGCCCTCGCCGCCCACGCGGGCCACGGCTTCGACATGAGCGCCGACCTGCCCTGGCGGGCCACCCTCCTGCGCGCCACGCCCTCGGAGTCGGTACTGCTGATCGTGGCGCACCACATCGCGTCCGACGGCTGGTCGATGGGCGTGCTGGCGCGCGACCTGGAGACGGCCTTCGCCGCGCGGCGCGCGGGCCAGGCCCCGGACTGGGAACCGCTGCCCGTGCAGTACGCGGACTACGCGCTGTGGCAGCGCGCTGCGCTGGGCGATCCGGACGACCCGGAAAGCCTGGTGAGCGGTCAGCTCGACTACTGGCGCGAGGTGTTGACGGGGGCTCCGCAGGAGTTGGCGTTGCCCTTGGACCGGCCGCGGCCGGCGGTGCCGTCGTTCCGGAGTGGGAGTGTGCCGGTGCGGGTGGACGCGGTGACGCATGCGCGGTTGGTGGAGTTGGCGGGGCGTGGCCGGGCGACGATGTTCATGGTGATGCACGCTGCCGTGTCGGCGCTGCTGTCGCGGATGGGCGCCAATACGCTGGTGCTGCGGGCCGATCTGAGCGGTGATCCGTCCTTCGCGGAGCTGCTGGGCCGGTTGCGGGAGCGGGATCTGGGGGCGTACGCGCATCAGGACCCGGCAACGTACCGGAGGCGCAGTGGGAGCTGCCCGGCCTGCGGGTGCGTCCCCTGCCGCCGTTCTCCGCGCCGCCGACCCGCTTCGACCTGGCCCTGACCTTCACCGAGCGGCGCGACGCGGACGGTTCCCCGGACGGGCTCGACGGCGGCATCCTCTACGCCGCCGACCTCTTCGACGAGTCGACGGCCCAGGCCCTCGCGACCCGGCTGGCACGGGTCCTGGCCCAGGTCGCGGCCGACCCCGACACGCGCCTCAGCGACATCGACGTGCTCGTCGGGGACGAGCGCTCGCGGGTGGTGGGGGAGTGGAACGCCACCACGCGTCCGCGGGCGGCGCGGACGGTGCTGGACCTCTTCGCCGCCTGGGCCGCCGCGACCCCGGATGCCGTCGCCGTGCGCTGCGGCTCGTCCGCGCTGTCGTACGGAGAGTTGGAAGGTAGGGCGAATCGACTGGCGCGCTATCTCTCCCGGCTGGGTGTGGGGCGGGAGTCGCGGGTGGGCCTGTGCCTGCCGCGCGGCGTGGAGATGATCGTGGGGCTGCTGGCGGTGTGGAAGGCGGGCGGCGCGTACGTACCGCTCGACCCGGAGTATCCGGCGGACCGGCTCGCCTACATGGTCGCGGACAGTGGCGCCTCGGTCGTCCTGACGGCCGCCGGAAGGGCGGCGGACACGGCGGCCGCGATCGCCGAAGGCAGGGCGCGTGTCGTGGTGCTGGACGAGGAGGCGGAAGCCATCGAGGCGTCCGATGCCCCGCAACACCACACAATTCCCGGCCAGTTGGCGTATGTGATCTATACGTCCGGGTCGACGGGCCGTCCGAAAGGCGTGGCCGTCGCGCACGGCGGCGTGGCGAACCTGGCGGAGGCCATGCGGCCCGTACTCGGGGTGAGCGAAGGGGTGACGGCCCTTCAGTTCGCGTCCTTCAGTTTCGACGCGGCCGTGCTGGATGTGGCGGTCACCCTCGGCGCGGGCGGCACTCTCGCCATCGCGTCGAGCGACGAACGCACCCAGCCGGAAGCCCTCGCCAGGATGATCGAGGCGGCGGGCGTGAGCGTGGCGAGCGTCGTTCCGTCCCTCCTCGGCGTCCTCGATCCGGCCGCTGTGCCGGGCGTACGGAACTGGGTGCTGGGCGCGGAGCGGCTGACGGCGGATCTGGCGGCGCGGTGGCGGGCCGGTGCCCAGGTCTGGAACACGTACGGGCCGACCGAGGCGACCGTGATCACCACGGCCACGCCGCTGGCTGCCGGTATCGGTGCGCAGGACGCGCCGCCGCCAGTGGGCCGTCCGCTCGGGAACGTTCAGACGTATGTGCTGGATGATTTTCTGCGGCCGGTGCCGCCCGGTGTGACGGGTGAGCTGTACGTGGCCGGGGCCGGGCTGGCGCGCGGCTATGCGGGTCGTGCGGGGCTGACGGCGGAGCGGTTCGTGGCCTGCCCCTTCGCGCCCGGCCTCCGGATGTATCGCTCAGGGGACCTGGCGCGGTGGACGGCCGAGGGCCTGTTGGAGTTCGCGGGGCGGGCGGATGAGCAGGTCAAGATCCGGGGGTTCCGGGTCGAGCCGGGTGAGGTGGAGTCGGTCCTGGCGGCCCATCCGGATGTGGCCCAGGCAGCAGTCGTCGTGCGCGAGGACCGGCCCGGCGACAAGCGGCTGCTCGGCTACATCGTCCCCACCGTGCCGGAGATCGACCAGCTTCTGCTGCACGAGCACATGGGCAAGGCCCTGCCGGAGTACATGATCCCGGCGGCGGTCATCGCGCTGGAGGCGCTGCCGCTGACCGCCAACGGCAAGCTCGACCGGGCCGCGCTGCCCGTGCCCGACTTCGGCGAGCGGGGCTCCGGTCGCGCGCCGGAGACCGAGATGGAGAAGGCCGTCTGCGCCCTCTTCGCCGAGGTGCTCGACGTCGAACGGGTCGGCGTCGACGACAGCTTCTTCGACGTCGGCGGCAACTCGACGCTGGCGATGCGACTCGCCGCGCGCATCAGGGCCGAGTTCGGCGCCGAGTTGAATATGCGTCAGTTCTTCGGCGCGTCCACGCCGCTCGGCGTGGCCCGGATGCTCCAGTCGAAGGCCCGCCCCGTGCTGCGGCCGGTCGACCACCCGGACGCCATCCCCCTCTCCGCCAACCAGGCGCACACCTGGCAGGCGGACCGGCTGCGCCCGGAGTCGGACCTGCGGCTCCCGCTCGCGCTGCGCCTGGCCGGCGAGCTGGACCGGCCGGGCCTGGAGGCCGCGCTCGGGGACATCGCCGCACGCCAGGACGTGCTGCGGACGGTCTTCGCGCGTACGGACGACGGCGAACTCGTCCAGTACGTCCTGGACCCCGCCGACGACACCGCCCGCCCCCGGCTCTCCGTGGTGCCGGCGACCGAGGCGGAGCTGCCGGGCCTGTTGGCCGCACACGGCCGGCACAGGTTCGATCTCACGCGGGAGACGCCGTGGGCGCAGTACCTGTTCGCCCTCTCGGAGACCGAGCACGTACTGCTCCTCGTCGTGCACCGGATCGCCGCTGACGAAGCGTCACTGGACGTGCTCGTACGCGACCTGGTGGCGGCCTACGGCGCCCGGCGCGAGGGCCGTGTCTCCGAACGGGCCCCGCTGCCCTTGCAGTTCGCCGACTACGCGCTGTGGGAACGCGAACTGCTCCAGGGCGAGCGGCAGGCCGAGAGCCTGGCCGGCGATCAGCTCGCCTTCTGGCAGAACACCCTGGCCGACGCGGCGGCGACGCTGCCGCTGCCGACCGACCGGCCGCGTCCCCCGCGGGCGTCGCAGCGCGTGGCATCCGCCCCGCTGAGCCTCGACGCCGACACGCACGACAGGTTGACGGAGACGGCGGAGGAGCACGGGGCGACGACGTTCATGGCGGTCCAGGCGGCGCTCGCGCTGCTGCTCACCCGGCTCGGCTCCGGCACCGACATCGTGCTCGGGACGGCGCTGCCGCGCCAGGACGAGGAGGAGAGCCTGAACGGCGTGATGGGACCCTTCACCGAGTTCGTGGCGCTGCGCACGGACACCTCCGGCGACCCCGCGTTCGGCGAGCTGCTCGACCGGGTCCGGGAGGCGGCCCTGCCCGCCGACGCCCACCGGGACGTGCCGTTCGCACGGGTCGTGGCGGCGCTCGCGCTGCCGCCCTCCACGGCCGCGCACCCCGTCTTCCAGGTCCTGCTCGACGTCCAGGACGATGTCGCGGAGAAGTGGGACACGGCGGAGCTGGCGGGCCTGGACACCACCCGGCTCACCGTCGACGCGGGTACGTCCGAGATGGACCTGGCGTTCTCCCTCGTGGAGCGGCTGGAGGACGACCGGACCCCGGCCGGCCTCGACGGCGTGCTGCGCTACGCCACGGACCTCTTCGACCCGGCCACCGGTCAGGCGCTCGCGGACGGTGTCGTCAGCGTGCTGGAACAGGTGGCGGCCGACCCCGACGTGCGCCTCAGCCAGGTCGGCCTCCCGCCGGAGCTGGCCGAGCACCGCCGGATGGCGGCATCCGGGAACGGCGCGGCGGCACCAGCAGCGGCCTCGGCCCCGGCGCCCGGTGGCACGGCGGTCGGACCGTCCGCCGCACCGGCCGACCGTACCCCCGAGGCCGACGGCCGGGACGGCGAGCGGCCCGGCGCCGCGCTGCGCACCATCAGGAACCGCGACGACCTGGGCGTACTGCTCCCGCTGCGGCCCGAGGGCGACCGTCCGCCGCTGTTCTGCGTGCACCAGAGCACCGGCCTCGGCTGGCGGTACGCGGCGCTCCTCCCGTACCTGCCGTCGGACCAGCCCGTCTATGGGGTGCAGGCGCGCGGGCTCGCGGGCCCGGAGCCCCTGCCGCGGAGCGTCGAGGAGATGGCGGCCGACTACGCCGACCGGATCAGGGCCCTCCAGCCGTACGGCCCGTACCACCTCCTCGGCTGGTCCGTGGGCGGGCTGATCGCCCAGGCGATCGCCACCCGGCTGGCGGAACTGGGGGAGAAGGTCGGGCTCCTCGCGCTCCTCGACAGCTACCCCGACTCGACGGCCGCCGTCTCCGTGGTCGACCTGGACGGCCAGGCCGAAGGGGATGGCCGCGCCGGAGCGGAGGAGGGCGACGTGGCCGCTGTCCTGGGAGCGGACGACGCCTACCCGGAGGGTGTGAGCGGGCCGCTCGTGACGAATATGCAGGAGATCAGGCGCCGCATGTACCAACTGGAGCGGCGCCACACACCGCGGTACTTCCCGGGCGGCCTCACGGTGTTCGTCGCGCTCGGGGCCCGGCCGGAGGGGCTGCGGCTGCCGGACGCGGTCGCGGGCTGGCGGCCGTACACGGGCGGCGAGATCGCGGCGCACGAAGTCGACGCCGGCCACGACGACCTGCTCCACGCGCCCCACGTGGCCCGCATCGGGCGCCTCGTCGCCGACAAGCTGCGCGCCGCACCGAGGGCCGGCGGGGCGAAGGACGTGAAGGGTGCGACCGGAGACCGGAAGGGCGACCACATATGACGAAGCCTCAAGAAGCGTCGGCACGGCGGCGGCGGGGAGAGCCGAACCCGGCGGACGTCCCCGTGCACATGCGGCGGAGCGGCCTCGACCCGCTGCCCGAGCTGAGCCGGATCAGCGCGGAGACGCCGTTCGCCCGGGGCATGAGCCCGGTCGGTGAGAGCTGGATCGCCACCGGCCTCGACGAGGTGCGGGCGATCCTCGGTGACACGGACCGGTTCAGTACGAACCCGGTCGCCGACACGGCGGCGGAGTCCCGGCGGCTGGCGCAGGCGGGGAACCCGCTCCAGAACGACCCGCCGGAACACACCCGGATCCGGAAGATGCTGACGCCGGCGCTCACGGCGCGCCGGATGCGCGGGATGGAACCCGTCATCGAGGAGATCGTGGCGGACCGGCTGAAGGAGCTGGAGCGGGCCGGGCCGCCGGCGGACCTGATGCGCCACTTCGCCTGGCCCGTACCCGGACTGGTGGCGTGCGCGCTGTTCGGCATCCCGCGCGACGACCAGCCCCAGCTCACCCGCAACATGCTGCTCGGCCAGCGCCGCGACGGCCCGCGGAAACTGGTGATGGCCGCGGAGCACGCCTTCACGGACTACCTGGACCGGTTCGTCGCGCGCAAGCGCCTCGACCCGGCCGGAGACGACATGATCAGCATGCTGCTCCGGGAACACGGGGACTCCATCACCGACGCCGACCTGGTGGGGCTCATCGATGCCACCCTGGGCGCCGGCCTGGAGAACATGGCCGGGATGCTGGGGCTGGGCACGCTGGCGCTGCTCGACCACCCCGGCCAGTTGGCCCAGCTCCGGGAGCGGCCGGAGCTGATGGGCCAGGCGGTGGAGGAACTGCTGCGGTACGTCGCCGTCGTGCCGCTCGCCAACTTCCGTACCGCGCTGGTGGACGTGGAGTTCGCGGGCCACGTCGTGAAGGCCGGCGAGGTCGTGGCCTGCTCGCTGTTCGCGGCGAACCGCACCCAGCACCCCGAAGCGCCGGTCGACGACTTCGACATCACCCGCGGCAGCACCACCCACGTGGGGTTCGGGCACGGCATCCACTTCTGCGTCGGCGCCCCGCTGGCCCGGCTGGAATTGCGGATCGCCTTCGCCCGGCTGCTGGAACGCTTTCCCGGCCTCCGGCCGGCGGTACCCCGCGAAGAACTGCGGTTCCGGTCGCAGTCGCGGCCGATCTACGGAATCGAGAAACTGCCGATCGCCTGGTAGCGGCAGAAGGAACCGCGCGCCGGATGAATCACGGGAAAGAAACGACGACGCGAACACAGCGCACGCGACACGAGAAATGAGAGGAGTCCAGGGATGCCCAAGGAATCGAATGTTCCCGTATACCAGCGTCGCAACGGCATCGACCCCTTGCCCGAACTGGTCCGGATGAGCAAGGAGACGCCCTTCGCCGAGGTCTCGGGTTCCGCGGTGCTCGACTGGATCGCCACCGGGCCCGACGTGGTCAAGGCGGTGCTCAGCGACGCCGACCGGTTCACCGGCAAGCCCCGGCCGGCCCACACCATGGACGGGCAGCCGTTCGACACCGGAAATCTGCTGCATTACGACCGCCCGGACCACGCCCGGCTGCGGAAGATGCTGACAGCCGAGTTCACCGTGCGGCGAATGCGCCGGATGCAGCCCATCATCGAGGAGATCGTGGCGGACCGGCTGGCCGTCCTGGAGCGGGCCGGACAACCGGCCGACGTGGTGCGGCACTTCGCCTGGCCGGTGCCCGGACAGGTCGTCTGCGGGCTGCTCGGCCTGCCCCGCGACGACCTGGCCGACCTGGCCCGGATGCTCGACATCCGCTCCACCAGTCGGGCCAAGAAGCAGGCGACGGCCGTGCAGGCGCTCGACCGGTACCTGGTCGGGGTCATGGTGCGCAAGCGCGCCGAACCGAGCGACGACCTCCTCGGCATGCTCATCCGCGAGCACGGCGAGGAGCTGACCGACCATGAACTGGCGGGCATCGCCTCGTTCCTCGTCTCGGCGGCCGTGGAGAGCACCGCGCAGGCGCTGAGCCTGGGGCTGCTCGCGCTGCTGCTCCACCCGGAACAGCTCGCGCTGCTCAAGGAGCGGCCGGAGCTGATGGACGGCGCGGTGGAGGAACTGCTGCGGTACGTGTCGGTGGTCTCGACGGCCTCGCCCCGTACCGCGGTCGTCGATGTGCCGGTCGCGGGCAAGGTGGTCAAGGCCGGTCAGGCCGTGGGCTGTTCGCTGATCGCGGCGAACCGGTCCGAGACGCCCGACGACCCGAACCTCCTCGATATCACCCGCGGCACCACCGCCCACGTGGCGTTCGGGCACGGCGTCCATTTCTGCCTCGGCGCGTCGCTGGCCCGGATGCAGATGCGGATCGCTTTCGCCCGGCTGCTGGAGCGCTTTCCGGACCTGCGGCTCGGTGTGCCGCCCGAGGAGTTGCGGTACCGGCCGTTCGCCCCGCAGTACGGGGTGGAGACGCTGCCGGTCTTCTGGTAGGGCGCGCGCGTACGGGCGGGTTTCGCGGGCGTACCGGTGCGGGGCCGTGCGCGGGATTCTCGCTGCCCTGCCCAAGTGGCGAATTCGATGGGTTGGACAGTGCCCTACGGGCAGCCATATCTGCTTCCATGCTCTCCCAGGCTCTGTCCGTTCGAGGCTCTTCGGCGCCGAGTTTGACCCGAGCTTCCGGAAGGGGTTGTGGGGCGGGCCGGCGGGCCGCCGGAAAAAGCCTTCGTAAAAGGCCGCCGGAAGACATTTTTTCGATCACGGGTGGTACGGGGGAATTTCATGGCCGGACAGAGCGCCGACGACCGCGTACGGCCGCACCACGAGCGCGCACGGCCGCACCGCGACCGTACGGAGCGCGCCGGCGACGTGGCGCGGCTGAGCAAAGGCGATCTGCACTCCAGCGTCAGCGACCCCGTCCTGGACACCATGACGTTCCTCAACGAGGTGACGCTCCGCTACCCGGACGCGATCTCCTTCGCGCCCGGCCGGCCGTACGACGGCTTCTTCGACACCGAGCAGATCTTCGGCTATCTCCGCGGCTATCTCGACAACGAGGCGGCGCGGGGGAGCTCGCCGGAGCGTATCCGCACCCTCATGTACCAGTACGGGCCCGTCGCCGGGCAGATCCGCGACATCGTCGCCGACTGGCTGCGGACGGACGAGCGCATCGATGTCGCCCCCGAGTCCGTCGTGGTGACCGTCGGCGCCCAGGAGGCCATGCTGCTGGTGCTGCGGGCGCTCGTCGGCGGGCCCGAGGACGCCGTCCTGGTCGCCAGCCCCAGCTTCATGGGCATCACCGGCGCGGCCCGGCTGCTCGACATCCCCGTGACCCCGGTGCCGGAGGGGCCGGACGGCTACCGCCGGGACGCGCTGGAGGCGGCGATCGAGCGGGAGCGTGCGCGGGGGCGGCGGCCGCGCGCGTTCTACGTCATACCCGACCACTCCAACCCCTCCGGCACCACGATGGGGCTGCGGGACCGCACCGAACTGCTGGAGCTCGCGGCGCGCCACGACCTCCTCATCGTGGAGGACAGCCCGTACCGGCTGGTCAGCCCGGGCCCGCCGCCGCCGACGCTGAAGTCCCTGGACCGGGCGCGCCGGGTCGTGCACATCGGCTCGTTCGCCAAGACCGTCTTTCCCGGCGCCCGCCTGGGCTTCGTCGTCGCCGACCAGCCGGTCGTGGACGGCGCGGGCCGGGAGAGCCTGCTCGCCGACGAACTCGCCAAGATCAAGAGCATGGTGACGGTCAACACGCCGTCGCTGAGCCAGGCCGTCGTGGCGGGCGCCCTGCTGGCCGCCCGCGGCCGCCTCTCGGAGCTGAACGCGAAGGCCGCCGTCCATTACGACGAGGCCCTGCGGCACACGCTCCGGGAGCTGGAGGCCCGCCTCCCCGCCGATCGCCGCGCGGCCCTCGGCGTGCGCTGGAACACCCCCTCGGGCGGCTTCTTCCTGGGCGTCCGGGTGCCGTTCCGCGCGGACAACGCCGCGCTCGTACGCTCCGCGGAGCGGTTCGGCGTCATCTGGACGCCGATGAGCTACTTCTACCCCGGAGGCGGCGGCAGCCACGAACTCCGGCTCTCCATCAGCTATGTGACGCCCCGTGAGATCACGGAGGGCACCGCACGCCTCGCGCGCTTCATCGAGGCGGCGGCGAGCGGCCCCCTGTGATCCTCCGCCGGGTTCTTATGCTCCGCCGGTCTCCGTGGACGGCGACCGGACGACTCACACCCGCGCCCAGCGGGTGCGCACGAGAAGGGCGACCGAAGTGATCAGTATCCGTGGCACACACCGGCCGCGCAGCAAACGACGTATGTGGGGGTGGACCTTCCGATGACCGTCAGCGTGGACAGTGTGGAATCCATGGAGGCCATGGCGGTGCTGGACCCGGCGCCGCGCTCTACCGCGGGCCCGGCGACCGGCCTCCGCGAACCGAGGGCGGTGCTCGCCCGGCCCCGGATCGTCGGGGTGGGCACGGCGACCAGCCCGGCCTCCTACTCCCAGGAAGAGGTGCTCGAAGCCTTCGGGATCACCGACCCCCGCATCTGCTCCGTGTTCCTCAACAGCGCGATAGAACGGCGCAACCTCGACCTGCCCGCCCCGGGCAGCGACGGCATACGGCCCGTGGAACCGCAGGGCGACCTGCTCGACAAGCACAAGCGCCTGGCGCTGGACATGGGCGCCGAGGCGCTGCGGAACTGCCTGCGCCGGGCGGGCGCCGACCTCGCGGACCTGCGCCACCTGTGCTGTGTGACCTCCACCGGCTTCCTCACCCCCGGCATCAGCGCGCTCCTCATCCGCGAGCTGGGCATCGACCGGCACTGCAGCCGCTCCGACATCGTCGGCATGGGCTGCAACGCGGGGCTCAACGCCCTCAACGTGGTGGCCGGCTGGTCCGCCGCGAACCCGGGCGACCTCGCCGTCGTCCTGTGCGTGGAGGCCTGCTCCGCCGCGTACGCGATGGACTCCACGATGCGCACGGCCGTCGTGAACAGCCTGTTCGGGGACGGCGCCGGCGCCATCGCGCTGCGCACGGACCCGGCCGAGGCCCCCCTGGCCCCGGCCGGGCCGCCGCCCGGCGAGCCCTCGAACGGCGCGCCCGCGGGCCCGGGCATCCTCAAGTTCGCGAGCTGCATCATCCCGGACGCGGTCGACGCCATGCGCTACGACTGGGACCGCGACCTGGGCCGGTTCAGCTTCTACCTCGACCCGCTGATCCCGTACGTGGTCGGCGCGCACGCGGAACTCGTCGTCGACCGGCTGCTGTCGGGCACGGGGCTGCGCCGGAGCGACATCGCCCACTGGCTCGTCCACTCGGGCGGCAAGAAGGTCATCGACGCCGTCGTCGTCAACCTCGGGCTGACCCGCCACGACGTGCGGCACACCACCGGCGTGCTGCGCGACCACGGCAATGTCTCCAGCGGCTCGTTCCTCTTCTCCTACGAACGGCTCCTCGACGAGGGCGTCGCGGCGGCCGGCGACTACGGCGTGCTCATGACCATGGGGCCCGGCTCCACGATCGAGACGGCGCTGATCCGATGGTGAACCCGGAGGGTGCGATGGACCACACGCTCACGGCGGAGATCGACGGCGCCGAGCCGCCGACGCCCGCCGCCGTCAAGGCCCTGGCGGGCCTCTGCGACCGCGCCGAGGACCGGGGCGGCTCCGGCGTCGTCATCCTGCACGTCACCGGGGCCCCGGCCGGGGACTGGGCCGGCGGCCTCGACGTCATGCTGGTCAGCAAGTGGGAGCGCGCCGTGCGGCGGCTGGAACGGCTCCCGATGGCCACGCTCGCCCTGGCCCACGGGGAGTGCGGCGGCATGGCGCTCGACGTGTTCCTCGCCGCCGACATCCGCGTGGCCGCCCTCGACACCCGGCTGCTCGTGCACGGCGACGGCTCCGCGACCTGGCCCGGCATGGCCGGCTTCCGGCTCGTACAGCTCGCGGGCGCCGCCCGGACCCGCCGGGCCGTGCTGTTCGGCCTGCCGATCGACGCGCCCGAGGCCCGTACGCTCGGCATCGTCGACGGGCTGGTCGACGACCCCGAACAGGCCGTCGCGGCAGCCGCCGGGCTGGTCAGCGGCCTGTCGGGGAAGGACCTCGCCATCCGCCGGCAGCTCCTGCTCGACGCCCGGACGACGAGCTTCGAGGACGCCCTCGGCCCGCACCTGGCCGCCTGCGACCGGCTGCTGCGCGGCACCGCGCAGGAGGCATCGTGACCACCGTCCGGCCGTCCCCGGCGGCCGTCGAGGGCGTCTGGCCGAGCCTGTACGAGGCCGCGGCCCGCGCCGAGGAACTGCTGGCGGCTCTCCCGGAGCCCGGTGACCGCTCGCCCGACCAGCGGGCCGCGGCCACCGCGGCGAAGGACGCGGCCCGCGCGGAGCGGGTCCGCTTCCTGGAGGCGCACGCCGCCGACGTGTACGACCGGCTCACGAAGGGCCGTACCGTCGGGCTGCGCCTCGCCGAACTGGTCGCGGCCGCCGCCCTCGCCTACCCCTCGCTCCTCCCCTCGGAGCGTCAGATCGCGGACGACCGGAAGCGGCGCCAGGCGGACAAGGAGGGGTACGAGATCGATCAGGGGATCTTCCTGCGGGCGGTCCTCGGCTCCCCGGCCGCCGGCCGGCACCTGCTCGACACCATGCTGCTGCCCACCCCGCGCGCCCTGGAACTGCTGCCCGCGTTCCGCCGCACCGGGGAGGTCCGTACACGCTCCGTACTGCTCGAACGCCGAGGGGAAGCAGCCCATTTGACGATGCGTCGGGACGACTGCCTGAACGCCGAGGACGTCGAACAGGTCGACGACATGGAGACCGCCGTCGACCTCGCCCTCCTCGACCCGCGGGTGCGGGTCGGGGTGGTGCGCGGCGGCGAGATGACCCACCCGCGCTACCGCGGCAAACGCGTCTTCAGCGCGGGCATCAACCTCAAGAGCCTGCACGCCGGGGGCATTTCACTGGTCGGCTTCCTGCTCCGCCGCGAAGTCGGCTACCTCCACAAGCTCGTACGCGGAGTACGGACCGACGGCGAGTGTGGTGAGCGGCGCGAGGGGGCGTGGCACGCCCGTACGGTCGAGAAGCCCTGGATCGGCGCCGTCGACACCTTCGCCATCGGCGGCGGCATGCAGCTCCTCCTCGTCCTCGACCACGTGGTGGCCGCCGCCGACGCCTACTTCACCCTGCCCGCCGCCCGCGAGGGCATCGTGCCCGGAGCCGGCAACTTCCGGCTCGGCCGGCACACGGGACCGCGCGTCTCCCGGCAGATCATCCTCCAGGGCCGGCGGCTGTGGGCGAGCGAACCCGACGCCCGGCTGGTGGCCGACGAGGTCGTGGAACCGGAGGAGATGGACGCGGCCATCGCCCGCGGCGTCGAGCGGCTGAGCGCCCCGGCGGTCGTCGCCAACCGCAGAATGCTGAACCTCGCCGAGGAGCCCCCGGAGGAATTCCGCCGCTACATCGCCGAGTTCGCGCTCCAGCAGGCCCTGCGCCTCTACGACCAGGACGTGATCGCGAAGGTCGGCCGGTTCGCGGGGGAAGCCGGAGCCGGGACCGCAGCAGCAGCCGGAGCCGAAACCCGACCACGAGACGAGTGAGAGGAGCCCCGCGTGCCGGTGGCGAGGATCAACGGAACCACCCTCGGCTATGACGTGTACGGCACCGGAGAACCGGTCGTCCTGGTCACCGGGACCGCGGCGCCCGGCCGCGTCTGGCGCTCGCACCAGGTGCCCGCGCTGCGCGCGGCCGGCTACCAGACGATCACGCTCGACAACCGGGGCATCGGGCCGAGCGGCCCGTGCGAGGAAGGCACCACCCTCGCCGACCTGGCGGCGGACGTGGCCGGCCTCATCGACCACCTCGGCGCGGGGCCCTGCCGCCTCGTCGGGTTCTCGCTGGGCGCGATCATCGTGCAGGAACTGCTCCTGGCCCGGCCCGAACTCGCCGCCCAGGCCGTGCTGATGGCGACCTGCGGCCGGGCCGACGCGCTCATCTCCGCCATGGCCGCGGCCGACGTCGAGCTCTGCGACAGCGACGTCAAGCTCCCGCCGCGTTACGCGGCCTACGTGCAGGCGATCCAGAACCTGTCGCCGCGCACGCTCAACGACGAACAGCGGCTCCAGGGCTGGCTCGACATCTTCGAGATGTCGCCGGTCACCCCCGCCGGCGTACGCCACCAGCTCGGCCTCCAGGCCATTGCGGACCGGCTGGCGGCGTACCGGCGCGTGCGCTGCCCGTGCCTGGTCATCGCCTTCCGCGACGACCTGATCGCCCGCCCGCACCTGGGCCGCGAGGTCGCCGACAGCATCCCCGGCGGCTCGTACACGGAGATAGCCGGGTGCGGACACTACGGATATCTCGAACGGCCGGACGAGGTGAACTCCGCGATCATCGACTTCTTCGCCCGCCCGCGGCGGTCACCCGCCCGCCGGATGCCGTGACCAGCGGCGCGGCGCCATGACGGGCCGCCCGCGTGCAGGAAAGCGGCCATGAAAGCGGCCATGAAAGCGACTGCTCCGATGGGCCGCCGGCCCGCCGCTCAGTCCGTGAGCAGCCGCGAGCACAGCAGCTCGCGGGTGCGCGCGGAGAGGCCCAGCCCCTCCGTGAGGTAGCGCTCCGTGCTGCCCCAGCGCTCCTCGATCGTCTCGAACGCGGCAGCCAGATACTCCGCCCGGGCGTCGAAGAGCGGCGCGAGCAGCTCCATGACCTCGGGGGACAGCGCCGCGGGCGAATTGTCACCGCGCCGGATCTTGTAGCGCCGGTGCGGGGCGCTGGACTCCAGATAGTCGGCGAGGATCGCGTCGCGCCCCACGCCGACGGCGAGCAGGGTGACCGCGATGGACAGCCCCGCGCGGTCCTTGCCGGCGGCGCAGTGCATCAGCGCGGGCACGCTGTCCTCGGCGAGGGCGTGCAGCAGCCGGCTGTGCTCGGCGGTGCGCTCCGTGATCATGGTGCGGTACGAGCTGGACATCCGGCCCGCCGCCTGGCCCTCGCCGAGCATGACGCGCAGCTCGTCGAGGCCGCCGTCGCGGACCATCGCCCAGAACTCCTTGCCCTCGGCCGGGTCGCTGAGCGGTATGTTCACGTTCCGGACGCCGGTGAGGGCGACGTCGGGGCCCTCGACCCGGATGTCGGAGGCGTTGCGGAAGTCGAAGATCGTGTGCAGGCCGAGGGACCCGAGGTAACGGGCGTCCTCCTCGGTCGCGTGCGCGAGGTGACCGCTGCGGAACAGGACGCCGTGTCGCACGCGCCGGCCGTCGAGGGCGGGCAGCCCGCCCACGTCCCGGAAATTGCGGACACCGGCCAGCTCGGGCTCGGTCGACGGGATCTGCGGCGACTGGGTCACGGGCGCTCCTCGGTTCCGTCCGTCGACGCGGCTCGTCGACAAGGGCAGGTGAATCGACCATACGACATGGGTTCGAGGGCCACTCAGTTCGGTTTCGGGGCCGCTCGGGCGTTGCCTCGTGACCGTTCCCGGCCCGATGATGTCCGGACCTGTCGGCGTTGCGGTGCTCGATTGGGGGCTCAGTGATCGAGGTCGGCGGAAACGGTCGGTTATGGCTGCTGTCCGGCGTCCGGAGCGGCTACGCGCTGCGCCTCACCGAGGACGACGAGCTGCTGCACCTCCACTGGGGGCCGCGGATCACCGTCGAGGACGCCCAGGCCCTCGCCGCAGAGAAGATCCCCGCCGCGCGCGGATTCGAATCGCCGCTCGACGGGCGCGAGGAATACCCGGTGGAGGGGGGCCCGCGCTTCACGCGCCCCGCCCTGTCCGTACGCGCCGACGGCGTACGCGGCACCGAGTGGGCCTTCGGCGGCTGGGAGGCCGACCCCGAGGAGCTGCGGCTGCGCTTCCACGACCGGCTGCACCACCTCGCCCTCACGCTGCACTACCGGATGCGCGCCGGCTCGGACGTCGTCGAGCGCCGGGTCACCCTCACCCACGCCCGTACCCGCGCGCGCGACGGCGTCCCCCTGGAGCTGCTGCGCGCCGACTCCGCCGCCTGGTCGCTGCCCGCGCGCGACGGCTGGCGCCTGTCCCACCTGCACGGCCGGTGGGGCGCCGAGAGCCGCCTGGTCCGCGCCGCCCTCACCCCCGGCGAACAGCTCATCGGCAGCCGCCGCGGCCACACCGGCCACGCCCACCTGCCCTGGATCGCCCTCGACGCGGGCGACGCGGGGGAGGAGAGCGGCGAGGTGTACGGGTGCGCGCTCGGCTGGTCCGGGTCCTGGCGGATCGCCGTGCAGTCGCTGCCCGACGGGTCGGTGCAGGCGGTCGGCGGCGCCGGGCACGACGACTCCGGCCTGCTGCTGCTCGCGCCCGGCGACTCCTGGACCACCCCCGTCTTCGCCGGGCTGTGGACCGAGGGCGGCTTCGGGGCCGCGAGCCGCGCCTGGCACGCCTGGCAGCGCCGCCACATCATCCCCGCCGCCGAGCGGCACCGGCCGGTGCTCTACAACTCCTGGGAGGCCACCGGCTTCCGCGTCGACGAGCGGCAGCAGCGCGAACTGGCCGTCAAGGCGGCCGCCTTGGGAGTGGAGCTGTTCGTCGTGGACGACGGCTGGTTCGGGGCGCGCACCCACGACGCGGCCGGCCTCGGCGACTGGACGCCCAACCCCGACCGCTTCCCCGGAGGGTTGCGGCCGCTCGCGGACGAAGTGCACCGCCTCGGCATGGAGTTCGGCGTCTGGGTCGAGCCGGAGATGGTCAACCCCGACAGCGACCTCTACCGCGCGCACCCCGACTGGGCGCAGCACCACGAGGGCCGCCGCCGCACCGAGTTCCGCAACCAGCTCGTGCTCAACCTCGCCCGCGACGACGTCCGCGCCCACCTGTGGGAACGGCTCGACAGCTTGCTGCGCGGCGCGCCCGTCGACTACCTCAAGTGGGACTTCAACCGCTCCTTCACCGACGCCGGCTGGCCCGGCGACCCGTACCCGCGGCGGCTGTGGACCGCCCACGTCGAGGGCGTGTACGGGCTCCTGGACCGGCTCCGCGCCGCCCACCCGCACGTGGCCGTCGAGGCCTGCTCCGGGGGCGGCGGGCGCGTCGACCTGGCCATGGCGGCCCGTACGGACCAGATGTGGACTTCCGACAACACCGACCCCGTCGATCGGCTCGCCATCCAGCACGGTTTCAGCCAGCTCCACCCGGCCCGGATCATGGCGGCCTGGGTCACCGACAGCCCCAACGAGCAGATGAACGGGCGGTTCAGCCCGCTCGGCTTCCGCTTCGTGAGCGCCATGGCGGGCGTGCTGGGCGTGGGCGGCGACCTCACGCGGTGGAGCGCCGCGGAACTGGACGAGGCGCGGCGCTGGATCGAGCGGTACAAGCGGATCCGCCCGCTGGTGCAGGGCGGCGACCTCTACCGGCTGCGACCGCCCGGCGACGGGCTCACCGCCGTCCAGTACGTACGCGGCGACGAGAGCGCCGTGCTCGCCTGGCTGCCGGCCCAGCGGTACGGCGAGGAACCGCCGCCGCTGCGGCTGTGCGGCCTCGATCCGGCGGCCCGCTACACGGACCTGGACCGCGGCGGGACGCACCGCGGAGCGGTCCTCACCCACCGCGGGCTGCGCACCGGGCTCAGTGGCGACCTGGCCGCTGATGTATTCCACCTTCGCCGCATTACTGGAGAATGATCGAGGTGGGATACATCACTGCACGTCAACCCCTGGTTACGGTGGCGTAGGTCACTGTCGGGGGTGAAAGATGGGGAGCCGTGGCAGAGGATTCGAAGACATTCAAGAGTGACGCAATCGGGTCGTACGCGGCCGTCGGGGACAGCTTCACCGAAGGCGTCGGCGACCCCGGGCCCGACGACACCTTCGTCGGCTGGGCGGACCGGCTCGCCGTGCTCCTCTCCGACCAGCGCGCGGACTCGCAGGCCGAGCGGGGCCCGGAGGCTCCCGCGGGCTTCCGCTACGCCAACCTCGCGGTCCGCGGCCGGCTCCTCGACCAGATCGTCGCCGAGCAGGTGCCGCGCGCCATCGAGCTCGGCCCCGACCTGGTGACGTTCTGCGCCGGCGGCAACGACATCCTGCGCCCCGGCAGCGACCCCGACGATGTCGCGGAGCGCTACGAGGCCGCCGTCGCCGACCTCACGTCCGCCGTCGGCACCGTGCTGCTGTGCACGGGCTTCGACACCCGCGGCATCCCCGTCCTGCGCCACCTGCGCGGCAAGATCGCCACGTACACCGCGCACGTACGGGCCATCGCCGACCGGCACGACTGCCCGGTGCTCGACCTCTGGTCGCTGCGCTCGGTGCAGGACCGCCGCGCCTGGAGCGACGACCGGCTGCACCTGTCCCCCGACGGGCACACCCGCGTCGCGCTGCGCGCCGCGCAGGTGCTCGGCCTGGACGTGCCCGCCGACCCCGACCAGGCATGGCCGTCGGAGGAGCAGCGCTCACCCGCCGAGGTGCGCCGCGACAACATCCACTGGGCGCGCGAGTACCTGGTGCCCTGGATCGGCCGCCGGCTGCGCGGCGAGTCCTCGGGCGACCACGTCGAGCCCAAGCGCCCCGACCTGCTGCCGCTCTGACCCGCCGCTCCCGCCCGCCGCGCCGCCGAGCGCGGCGGGCGTCGGCGCGCGGAGAGCCCCGCGCCGGGTGCCGGTCGGCCCGCTCAGGGGAAGCGCCGGCCCGTACGTACGCCTGGCAGCGCCCTCGGCGCGCTCAGCGTTTGAGCGCCGCGAAGGGCGATCAGCACCCCGGGCGCGCGCCCGTCAGTACCGCCCACACGACGCGTCCCCGGCCGATCTCCCCGGGGCGCACGCCCCACGCGTCCGACACGGCGCCGACCAGCAGCAGGCCGCGCCCGCTCTCCTCGTCCGCGCCGCTGAGCCTGGCCCGCGGCTGGTCCGGGCCGTAGCCCTGGTCGGCGACCTCGACGTGCAGGCGGTCGCCGCTGACGCGCAGCCGGCAGCTCACCTTGTCGCTGTCGGTGTGCCGCACGGCGTTGGTGAAGAGCTCGGAGACCACCAATTCGGCGTCCTCGCACACCACTTGTGCCACGCCCCACTCGCCGAGCCGCGCGAGGACTCGTCTTCGCGCCTCGGCCACCGAGGTGTTCCGGGCCGGCAGGTGGAACGCGTCCTGCAGGTGCTGGACGGACGAACCGCCTCGGCGCCTTAACGAGACTGCGTCATAGGAGTAGGCCACCCGGCAACTATGTGCGATGTGAGTCACGTGTGGCAAGGTTCAATCTGTAAATTGCAGAATCGCAAGCACAGACTGTTAGCTCAACCGGCTGCGTGACACACTGCTGGGCATATGACATCGGTTGGAGGGGATGGACAGTGGCGGACGCACGGCCGGTAGGCGCTCCGACCGTCCTTCGGGTCGTGCTGGGCAAGCGGTTGCAGGACCTGCGCGAGAAGGCCGGACTCAGCTACGAACAGGCGGGCAAGGCCCTCGACGTCACGCACGCGACCGTCCGCCGGATGGAGAAGGCCGAGGTCGGGCTCAAGATCCCGTACATCGAGAAGCTCCTGCGCATCTACGGGATAGACGACTCCGACGAGATCGAGAACTTCGTCGCGCTGGCCCGCGAGGCCAACCAGCCCGGCTGGTGGCACCGGTTCCGCGACGTGCTCCCCGACTGGTTCAGCGCGTTCGTCAGCCTGGAGGGTGAGGCCAACCTCATCCGCGCCTACGAACCCCACTACGTACCCGGGCTGCTGCAGACCGAGGGCTACGCCCGCGCGGTGCTGCGCGCCGGGATGCCGCACGCCGCCGACGCCGACATCGACCGCGGCGTGGCCGTCCGCATGGAGCGCCAGTCGCTCCTCACCCGCGAGAACGCGCCGCTGCTCTGGGTGGTCATGGACGAGACCGTCCTGCGCCGCCGCATCGGCGGCCCCGAGGTCATGCGCGAGCAGCTCGACCGGCTCATCGAGGCCACCGCCATGCCCAACGTACGGCTCCAGGTCATCCCGTTCGCGGCCGGACCGCACCCGGCGATGTACGGGCCGTTCCACATCTTCCGGTTCCCGATCCAGGAACTGCCGGACATCGCCTACGCCGAGAACCTCGTCGGGGCCGTCTACTTCGACCAGCGCGACGACGTCTCCACCCTGTTGGAGGCGCTCGACCGCATGTGCGCGCAGGCCGCGCCGGCACACACCACCGAGGCCTACCTGGGTGGCATTCGTAAGGAGATCTGAACCATGGGTCGCATATACAACGGCATGCCCGCCAAGGACCTCGGGAGCGAGGGCTGGCACAAGCCGTGGAGCGGCGGCAACGGCGGAAGCTGTGTCGAGGCCATGCGGCTGCGCGACGGCAGGGTGGCCCTGCGTCAGTCGACGGACCCGGACGGGCCCGCGCTGATCTACACCCACCACGAGATCCAGACATTCATCCAGGGCGCGAAGGCCGGCGAGGCCGACTTCCTGCTCGTGGGGCCGAGCATGAGCGGCGAGTGAGGGAGAGGCACGTGAGCGAGCGCGGATTCTCGGCCGAGGAGCTGGACACCAGCAGACCTCACCCGGCCCGGATGTACGACTACTACCTCGGCGGCTGGGACAACTACCAGGTCGACCGCGAGGCGGCCGAACAGGTCATCAAGATCATCCCGGATGCGCGGCCCAGCGCCCGCGCCAACCGGGCCTTCCTGCGCCGCGCCGTCCGGGAGGTCGTGCGCGGCGGCATCCGGCAGATCATCGACATCGGCACGGGCATCCCCACCTCGCCCAACACCCACGAGGTGGCGCGCGAGGTGGCCCCCGACGTCCGGGTCGCCTACGTGGACAACGACCCGATCGTCTCCGTCCACGCGGGCGCGAAGCTCACCAACGCGGGCAACGCCGGGTTCGTGCTCGCCGACGTCCGGCAGCCGGAGGCGATCCTCGAACACCCCGTCATCCGGCGGCTCATCGACTTCGACGAGCCGGTGGCCCTCATGCTCGTCGCCGTCCTGCACTTCATCACGGACGCCGAGGACCCGGCCGGCATCGTCGCCACGCTCGGCGACGCCCTGCCCGACGGCAGCTACCTCATCCTCACCCACGGGACCGGCGACTTCCACCGGCACGTCGACGGCGACGCCGCCGACGCGTACAAGAACGCCACCGCCTCGCTGACCGTCCGCGGCTTCGAGGAGATCGTGCCCTTCTTCGACGGGTTCGACCTCCTCGACCCCGGCCTCGTACAGGCCCCGCTGTGGCGGCCGGACGGCGCGCCGCCCACCGTCGAGGAACTTTCCCGCGTCGCCTTCTACGGAGGGGTGGGCCAGAAGGGCTGAGCCGGTACGCGCTCCAGCACGCCGCCCGCGAACACGTCGTACAGGGGCAGCGACTCCAGGTGCACATAGCCGATGTGGCAGTCGCAGACGGCGAGCGGGCAGGGGCGCGGGCGCAGCGCCGCGCGGTACGAGCCGTCGTAGAGGTTGCCCAGCTCGGCGCGGACGAAATGGCAGCGGCGCACCGTGCCGTCGCCGTCCACCGAGACGACCGACTCGCCCGTACGGCACGGCAGTCCGCGGCTGGTGTGCGGATGGCGGCTGTACGGGAAGAGCGGGTCGAGCGCCGTCCACCGGGCGGCCTCGGCGTCCGGGTAGACGTGCCCCTCGGCCGCGTTGACCCACAGATAGACGTGGCCGGGGAGGTCGGCGCGCAGCCTGCGGGCATCGTCCAGATGCTCGGGGAGGCCGACCACCCCGACGCTGAAGCGCACGCCGAGCGCCGTCAACTCCCGGGTCCGGTCCAGGAATCGGCCGTACGGGGTCTGGCCCGGATGGTACGTGCACCACAGCGCGACGCGGTCCGTGTCGGCGTCGGCGAGCCAGCCGGTGCGGCAGCTCAGATTGGTCTGGATCGCCACCCGGCGAAGGTGCGGCAGCCGGCTCAACTCGACCAGCGCGCGCCGGTACCAGGACCGGACCAGGCCCTCGCCCCACGGGGTGAAGAGGACCGACAGCCGGTCCTCGCGCCGCTCGGCGGCCCAGCCGGTGAAGCGCTCCAGCGCGGCGCGGTCGGCCCGCAGCGCCGCCGTGCTGTCGCGGCGCTTGGCGAACGGGCAGTACGGGCAGTCGTAGTCGCACGACGCGAGCGGCCCCCGGTACAGGAGCGTCAGATCCCGCCCGCCGCCCGGAGCGTGAGGGGGAGTCATATGACGTGTGCTCATGTGAGGGCCGATCACTTGAGGTCGTAGTCGGCCATCGCGGCGCGCACCGCCGGCGAGAACAGCTCGGGCCCGAGCGCGTCCGAGTGCGCCAGCCCCTCCGGCGAGAGCCGCAGCAGCTCCGGGGCGGCCGACGCGTCGAGCCAGCCGCGCGCCGCGAACCGCGCCAGCTCGGCGGGGAAGTCGGCCTCCGCGTCCGTGCCGAAACGGGCCCGGTACTCGGCGAGCGACGCGCCCTCCGCCTGGAGCAGCGACTGGAGGAGATGGCGGCGGCGCGGCTCGTCGCCGGACATCCGGTGGCCCACCTCGGCGCGGGCGAACTCTTCCGCCGGCCGCGCGACGTAGTCGTCGACGATGGCGCGGATCTGCCGCATGTCCACGGCGTAGTCGAAGGAGTAGTGGACGGACGACGTGTAGGAGCGGGCCCCGCAGCCCAGCCCGACCATCCCGTCCGTCTGGCACGCGTGGTCCCCCTGACCGGTGGGGACGCCCGCGCCCGGCGCGTCGGCGCGCCGGAACATCCGCATCGAGACCTGCTCGTAGCCCTCGCCCAGCAGATGGTCGCGGCCCTGCCGGTACAGCCGCAGCCGCCGCTCGTCCCACTCGGCGTCCGCCGCCGGCCCGGCGGGCCCCTGGCGGCCCAGCCCGGTCAGCGGACGCACGTACAGCGGGTAGAGGTACAGCTCCTCCGGCCGCCAGGCGAGCGCGGCGTCCAGTGAGCGCCGCCAACTGTCCGCGGTCTGCCCGTCGATGCCGTAGATCAGATCGATGTTCAGGACCGGGATGCCGGCCGCCCGGACGCGGCCGAGCGCCGCCTCCACGTCGGCGCGGCGCTGCGGGCGCACCGCCGCCCGCGCCTCGGCGTCCACGAAGCTCTGCACCCCGAGGCTCAGCCGGGTGGTGCCGCGCTCGGCGAGCACCGCGAGCCGGTCGGCGGTCGCCGTCGCCGGGGACGCCTCCACCGACAGCGGCACCGCCCGCAGGTCCGCGCCCATGCGCCGCTCGGCTATGTCGCACAGCCGCGTCAGCTCGGCGGCGGTGAGGAAGGTGGGGGTGCCGCCGCCGAACGCGGCGGTCGCGAACCGCGCCCCGCCGTCCAGCGCGGCGCGCACCGCGCCCGCCTGGCGCTCCAGCGCGTCGAGGTAGGCGGTGGTCAGGCCGTCCGGGGCGCCGATGCGCGTGAAGAGGTTGCAGAAGCCGCAGCGCACCTCGCAGAACGGTATGTGCAGATAGAGCGAGAGGGCCCGCTGGTCCTCGCCCGCCCACAGCTCGCCGAGCGCGGGCCGGGGGCGCAGCGGCCGGTAGGCGGTCTTGTGCGGGTAGGCGTAGACGTAGCTCTGGTACGGGCGTACGGACGCGGCCGTCTCCGCGGCGGTCATCGTGCCAGTCGCTCCTGCCGCGCTCGCGGTGCCAGCCGTGCCTGCCGCGCCCGCCGTGTCTGTCGTGGTCGTCGTGCTCATCGGGCCTCTTCGGATATGGGGGGTTCGAGGAAGAAGTGGGCGTAGGGGACGGTCCAGACGGCCTCGTGGCCGAGCCGGTGGCCCGTGTAGCCGCCGTCCCCGTACGCGGTGCCGTGGTCGGAGCAGACGATCGCGAAGCACCGGCGGCGACGGCTCGCGGCGGCGAAGAGCCGCCCGATGTGCCGGTCGACGTACTCCAGGGCGGCGGCGTGCGTCGCCCGCGAGTCGCCCGCCTCGCGGGTCGCGCCGGGCAGATGGAACCAGTTGGGCTGGTGCAGCGCCGACACGTTCACGAAGAGGAACAGCCGCCGCTCTGCGGGGAGATCGGCCACCACCCGTTCCGCGCACTCGACCTGCGCCTCGAACGACCGGGGCGAGGGGACGCCGAACTCCGGCTCCCAGTGGCTCTCCTGGAACAGTCCCGGCAGCACACCGCCGAGCGCCCCCTGCTTGTTGAAGAAGCCGACCCCGCCCACGCACACCGTGCGGTACCCGGCCGCCGCCAGGCCGGAGACCAGGTCCGGGGTGTCGAAGACGTACGTGGCCGGGGCGGTGGACTCGCTGCCCGCGAACCGGGCCGCGAACAGCCGCTCGTGCGGCCCGGGGGCGGCGGGCGTGGGCAGGAAGCCCGCGAACATCGCCTGGTGCGACGCGTAGGTGAAGTTCCCCGGCGCGTGCCGCTCCTCCCAGCGCCCGCCCGGCAGATGGCGCGCGAGATGGGGTATCCGTCCGGCGGCCGCCAACTCGGCGGCCACGTCGTAGCGCAGCGTGTCGAGCGTGACGAACAGCAGGTCGTCGCTGCCCACGACCTCGTTCATATCGGGGTTCACGCCGGAGGGCGCGCCGGGTTCGGGACCGGCGGGCGCCCGGTTCGGCGGGGGCGTGGACGGCGGCGTGGGCATGGTGCTCCTGGTACGGGTCGTGCCGCATGGGCTGGATGTACTGGATGTGCTGGATGTTCTGCATGGGCTGGGTGTGCTCGGTCAGTCGGCGTGCGCGGCGGGCGCCAGGGGAGCGGGGGTACGGGCCGCCGGCCCGTCGCCCCGGAGCACGGCGGCGACCTGCGCGCCGTACGTGTCCAGGGACTCGGCGCCGCTCCCCGCCAGCCCGGTCAGCCCCGGCAGCAGATCGCCGAAGGCGTTGACCTCGCCGACCGCGAACCGCCGCCAGCCGCTGCCCGGCAGCAGATCCACGCCGACGCACAGCGTGCCCGGGAAGCAGGCCGCCGCCGCCTCGCAGCGGCCCAGCACCTCGGGCCATGCCGTCCCCGCCGCCTCCGCCGCGGCACGGGCGGCGGCCAGATCGCCGCGCGCCCCGCCGAGGTGCAGATTGGTCATCGGCGACCGGCTGGTGCGCACCACAGCGTGGGTGGCGCGCCCGCCGACGACGACCACCCGCAGATCCGCGGCGCGACCGCGCTGGGATGCCTTCGGCAGCCAGCGTTCGATGTGCAGACCGTCCGGCGCCAGGGCGTCGACGATCGCGGCGACCTCCGCCTCGGTGCCGTAGCGCCGCACCCGCAGGGAGTTGAAGAGGCGGCCGTCGGCGGAGCGCTCCACGGAGGTGGTGGCGCGCACCCGGCCGGGGCCCGCCACCTCGACGGCCAGCACCCCCGACGCCGACGAGCCGTGCGCCGACTTCACGAAGGCGCGCCGCAGCCCGGCGGACGCGAGCCGGGCCCGTACGTCCGCCCAGCCCCGTACCGGCTCTGCGCCGCCGCCGGACGTCGGCGACATCGGCACGGGCACCCCCGCCGCGCTCAGCTCTCCGTGGCACAGCCGCTTGTCGAAGAGGACGGCGATGTCCCGCGGCGAGCTGAGCACCGTCGCGCCGACCGTGTCCGCGGCAGCCGCGACCTGGCGGACGGCGTCGGAGAACCGCGCGTACCACCGGGCGGTCCCCTCCACGCGGGCCGGGTCCGAGGCGCCGCGCAGCAGCCGCTCCACCTCGGCGTCCTCGCCGGGCGAGTCGATGCGCACCGTCTCGCCCGGAGCGAACCGCGCCCCCTCCCGCAGCACCTCGCGCCACGGCAGGACGCGGGGCGCGGGCAGCCCCGCCGCCCGTACGGCCGCCGTGAACAGCGTGACCCGCCGGTTGTCCGGATTGCCGACGACCGCGAAGCGGGGGAGAGGCGCGCTCATTCGGAGACGGCGGTGTAGCGCATGATCTCGCCGTCGTCCCACTCGTCCTCGTCGGCGTCGTCGGCCGAGAGGTCGAGCTCCACGCCGGCCGGCTCCAGCGCCTCGCGCAGCCGCTGTCCCATCTCCTCCCCGATGTAATTGTGGTGCAGGTCGAGCCACTTGAGGTGGGTGAGGGACTGGCCTTCGAGCAGCGCCCGCGCGCCGTCGTCCGTGAGCACCCCCATCGACAGGTCCAGCGACTCCAGGCGCGCGACGACCGGCGCGGCGGCGACGGCGGCGGCGATGGCGTCCTGCTCCTCGCTGTTCTGGAGCCCGAGGTGACGCAGGTTCGGCAGGCGGTCCCCGGCCAGGAGGGGCGCGAGGTCCTCGATGGTGGAGTCGCCGCCGTACTCCTCGACGCCCAGCCACATCTCCAGGTATTCCAACGCGGGCAGATCGCTGGCCCCGACGCCGCGGACCACGTCGGCGGGGAGCCCGCCCGTCTCGAAACTCAGCGTCCGCAGGTGCTCGTGGCGCACCGCCGGGAAGCGCAGGTCGGTGCCGCCCCGCACGCCGAACTCGCGCAGCGCCGGGTAGGCCGTGAGCACCGGCGTCACATCGCACTGCTCGATCCAGGAGATCTCCGCCTCCTCCATCTCCAGATCGCCGATGAAGACGGCCTCCAGAGCGGTCAGCCGGTCCCGCGCGGCCACCAGCCGGTCGACCACCAGGCTGGAGTCGTTGTCGTACGGTTCGCCCCACGGGCCGATGACCAGCGCCCGTACGGCCGAGGGGTCCACCGTCGCCAGGAACCGGTCGAAGACGGCCTCGAAGGACTCCCCGTAGTCCTCCCATATCGGGGCGGCGATTCGCCACGCCACGCTCGCGGCGGCGGGCAGCTCGCCCCGGTGATCCGGCTCCGGGAAGTCGAAGACAGGCAGACCGTGCAGCTCTTGGAGGTGTTCGACATCGGACATGGCAGAGCTCTCCTGACGCGTACGGGCGGTGCGCAACCGAGGAACGGCGTGCGAAGAGAGTTCTACCAAGAGCCACTGACAACGGCCCCGTCAGGCCCGGTCGGCGGCCGATCAGTTCCCGGCGGAACCTGTCGCGTCCGCCGGCTGCGCCGGGCTCGCGGCCGGGACGTCGCACCGGTCCTTGAACCCCTGACTGGTGATGCCGAGCGCCGAGTTCATGCGGGCCCGCAGGTTCTCCACCGCGATGATCGCGGTCAGTTCCACGAGCCGGGGCTCGTCGAGATGGCGGCGGAGCCGGTCGAAGAGCGCGTCGTCCACGGTCGGCGGCGTCGAGGTCATGGCCTCGGCGTACTCCATGACGTCCCGTTCCGCCGGGGTGTAGACGGTGCTCTCCCGCCAGCCGGGCACATCGCGCAGCTTCCGGGGGTCCATTCCGTGCCGGAAGCTCTCCCAGTAGCCGAAGTCCATGCACCACGAGCAGTCCACGCGGGCCGCCGTCGCCATCACGGCGAGCGTCTTGAGCCCGGCGTCCGCCGTGTTCCACTTGGCGACGGACTGCTCCATGCGGCTGGTGGTGAGCAGCACGCGGGTGTTGTGCGACGCCGCCGCCAGCGGCTCGATGTCGGCGCCGAACCGGCGCCTGCAGATCCACGACACGGCTCGGTAGCCGAGCGTACGGCGCGGGGTGAGCGAGATACGGGCCATGATGCTGCCTCCTGTGAGTGGCACGGTCTGTCGTCCTCGCCCCTACGACGGACCGTCCGCCGCCCGATGTGACATCGGGGCCCGGACACCGGCCGGGCACCGGTCCGGCGCCCCTCGGGTATGCCGCTCAGGCGCCGCTCAGGGACCGTACGCGGCTTACCGGGCGGCGTTCGGCGACGGCGTGCTCGACGCCCGCGCGGCCGGCAGCAGCGTGGTCCGCCGCCGCGGCTCCTTGGCCGGGGCCTCCCAGCGCGAGCGGCCGGCGCTCCGCACCGCCGGCCCCTTCCCGGTCCCCGCGTCGGCGGCCGCGGGCGGCTCGGCCGGCCGTTCGGCGCGTACGGACCGCTCGGCCGTCTCCCGGCGCGGCGGCGGCGCGCCGGCCTGGAAGGCGACCAGGAGGCCGTTGCCGGCGTCGCGCCGAACTTGGAGGTCGCGGATCTCGACCCCGGCGGCGCCGCGCGTCAGCTCCCGCAGGAGAGCGGAGTCGACGCCGCGCTCGTCGGCGCGCGCGCCCGCGCCCCGCGGCGACGGCGCGGGCGCCTCGTAGTCGGCGCAGGTCACGGCGCACCGCTTGCTGGTGACGCCCACGGACAGGTGGTATTGCCCCGCCGGGCTGTGCTGCTCCATGAATCGGCAGGCCCCTCCGGCGGCCCGGGCGAGGGCGGCGGCGAGGGCGCGGTCGGCGCCGAGGGCGGACAGGGCCCCGCACAGCAGCTCCGCGGCGATGTCCGCGCTGCCGGCGGCCCGCCGCATGGACACGGTCCACACCATCGGCCGGGTGTGGAGGCGGGAATGTGCCAGAAACACCGAGGCGGTCGGCTGCTGATCCAATGACTTCACCTCGGCCGTGGGCGGCGGCGTCCGTAGACAGGTCATGGCGCGATGCCGGGGACCGGGGCATGCCAACTCTAGAACCGCCGGGCCCCCGCCGTACAGACGACTGTCGGACAGCCGAGGGGCGAGGCGGATGGCGGAGGCGTGCACCACCCGCGGCACCCGCGCCAGGCCCGTCACGGCAGGTCACCCGCGTCCGGCCCACCGGCTTCAGGGCCCCGCGCACCGGCGCCGGGCGCCGGACGGCCACCGCCGGGGCCTCCCGGCCTCGGGGTCCCGCTCCCCGGCCGCCCGGCCCGTGAACGACCGCGCCGCTCACTCGCCGACGTCCCGCCGGTTCGACAGCGCCGCCTGGGCCAAGGGGGTGAGCGTACGGACCGTCACCGGCCCGTCCTCGGCCGCCCGCTCCAGGGAGAGCCAGCCTTTGTCCGCCAACGAGCGCAATTGCCCCCGCGCGTCGTCGCCCAGCTCCTCGGCCAGCTCGTCCTCCGACGGGGCGTCGCCCGCCGCCAGGCGCTCGGCGACCCGCAGGAGCAGCGCCTCCTCCTCCCCGGTGATGTTGAAGTCCATGGGGCGACCGTAAGCGCCCGCCGCGCCCCGCGCGTGCCGAGGAGCGTCGAGGACCATGGAGGCATGACAGCCGACGGCGAACTCTTCCCCCGGCCCGTCACCGAGCCGGCCCCCGGCGCGGTGCACCTGCCGGGCTGGCTCGATCCCGACCAGCAGCTACGGCTGCTGCACGCCTGTCGCGAGTGGGCCAGGCCGCCCGCCGGACTGCGGACCGTGACGATGCCCAACGGCGGCGAGATGTCGGTGCGCACCGTCGGGCTCGGCTGGCACTGGTTCCCCTACGGCTACGCCCGTACCGTCGTCGACGGCGACGGAGCGCCCGTCAAGCCCTTCCCCGGCTGGCTGCGGGAGCTGGCCCAGCGCGCTGCCGCTGACGCGCTCGGGGCCGCCCCGGAGCCGTACGACATCGCGCTGATCAATTTCTACGGCGCCGACGCCCGGATGGGCATGCACCGCGACAGCGACGAGAGGTCGGACGCGGCCGTGGTCTCGCTGAGCCTCGGCGACGCCTGCGTCTTCCGGTTCGGCAATACGAGCGACAGGGGGCGGCCCTGGACGGACGTGGAACTGCGCAGCGGCGATCTCTTCGTCTTCGGCGGCCCCTCCCGGCTCGCCTACCACGGGGTCCCGCGGACCCTCCCCGGGACCGCCCCGCCCGCCCTCGGACTCACCGGACGGCTCAATATCACGCTGCGGGTCAGCGGCCTGTGAGCGACGCGCGGACGCGACGTTCGCTCTCGGCGTGACCGTGTAGGCCAAAGGAGCGGCGCGCGGGGAACATCCGCGCGGGCGCCGCCGGTTGAAGGGGCTGAGGCCGTCCGGGCCCGCACCACGGGGGGCGGGCCCGGACGGCGGCGGGGGCGCCGGGGGGCGTTCGGGGCGCCCGGCGGGTCCGCCGACCTGTCGAAGATCACGTCGTGCGGTCGCGCACCGTACAGATAATGGGGTGACCTGCCCCCTCACTCTGGAGGCGCCGTGACCGGCTCCCGCCCGAAAACCTCCCCGCTCGACGCGCTGCGACCCGCCGCATTCGGGGCCGACCCGTCCGGAGAGCGGATGGCGCGCATCCGGCGGTCGCCGAACTTCGCCGACGGGGTGTTCACCAACCCGGTCGCCGCCTCGATCGCCCCCTCCGGCTCGATGCTGAAGTACCTGCCCACGTACTTCAGGAAGGAGGAGCGCGCCCGGCGGGCCCCGGCCGGCAACGTTCCCGTATACCCGACGGCCCTCGCCGAACTGGCCGCCCCGCCCGCCTCCGGGCTGCGGCTGACCTGGATGGGCCACTCCACCGTGCTGGCGGAGATCGACGGGCGGCGGGTGCTCTTCGACCCGGTGTGGGGGCAGCGCTGCTCGCCGTTCGCCTTCGTGGGCCCCCGCCGGCTGCACCCGGCCCCCGTGCCGCTGCGCGAACTCGGCCGGGTGGACGCCGTCGTCATCTCGCACGACCACTACGACCACCTGGACATGCCGTCCGTCCGGGCGCTGGCCCGGACCGGCACGAGCTTCTTCGTGCCCCTGGGCATCGGCGCGCACCTGGAGCACTGGGGCGTGCCGGCCGAGCAGACGACCGAGCTGGACTGGCGGGAATCGGCCAAGATCGCGGGGCTGACCCTCACCGCGACCCCGGCCCGGCACTTCTGCGGCCGCGGGCTGCGCAACACCCAGCACACCCTGTGGGCCTCCTGGGTGGTGGCCGGGCCCGAGCACCGGGTCTTCCACAGCGGCGACACGGGGTACTTCCCGGGGTTCGCCGAGATCGGCGCGGAGTACGGCCCGTTCGACGCCACGATGATCCAGATCGGCGCCTACAGCGAGCTGTGGCCCGACATCCACATGACGCCCGACGAGGGCATGCGCGCCCACCGCGACCTCCAGGGCGGCTCGTCGGGGGCGCCCGGCGAGACGCTGGAGATCGGCGACGCACCCGGCGGCATCATGCTGCCGATCCACTGGGGCACCTTCAACCTCGCCCCGCACCCCTGGCACGAGCCCGCCGAGGGCACCGTCGCCGCCGCCGAGCGGGCCGGCGCCACGGTCGCCACCCCGCGCCCGGGCCAGCCCTTCGAACCCGCCTCGCCGCCGCCGGTCGACCCGTGGTGGCGGCCGCTCGCGACCGCCCCGGCGGGCGGCTGGCCGCTGCTCGCGGGCGCGGCCCCGGCGAGCGGGGCGGACCGGCCGGGACCGGCCGGAGAGGCCGTGCTCCAGGCGTGACGCCGCGCGCGTCCCCGCCCGCGTTCCCTTGTGCGAAGCCCTCGCCGCGCGCCCCGCCCGCCGCGCCTCAGCCCCGCTGTTTCACGGCATCGCCCGCCTTGTCCCAGTTCTGGTGCAGCCGGTCCAGGTAGGACTGGGCCTGCGGCCCCGGCTTCGCGCCCCGGGCGAACGCGGCCATGTTGCCCGCCCCGGCGTTGTAGCCCAGCGCCAGCAGCTCGTCCTTGGTGTGCGCGCGGGACCGCTGGGCGGGCAGTTGCGCGGCGAGGTCGTGCAGGTGCCAGGCCGCGGCCTCGATGGCCAGGCGCGGGTTGCCGGGCAGGTCCTCCCAGCTCCGGTCGGCGAAGTCCCGGCCCCGCTTGGCCTCGTCGAAGGCGGCCTTGTGCATGTTCGCGATGCCGAACGCGGAGTCCTTCTTGATGCGCTGCCAGGCCCGTTCCAGCTCGGGGTCGTGCGGCTTGTAGGACTCGACGTACAGGATCGCCATGAGGAGGCGCGGATTGACGCCCGCCTTCTTCGCGTACGTGACGACCTGCGGGCCGTACCGCGTGGGGTCCTGGTCGACGCCCGGCGTGGGCGTGGTGCCGCCCGCCGCGTCGGGCGTCGGCGACCCGGACGCCTTGGGCGCGGAGGGCCGCGCCCCGGACGAGTCGTCGGAGCTGTGGCCGCAGCGCGCGAGGGCTACGACGGCCAGGACGGCCACTACGACGACCGGCCACTTCCGGCGCCGGTGAGGGGTGCTCATGGCCTGCCTCCCATCATGAGGTCATGAGGACGTGTACGAGTACGCATGATCCCTGGTCCGGCGGCGCGATGGCAGCCCGGTGGGGCGCGCAGGCGCGAGCGGCTCGTCCCCGCGCCCGCCGGGCCGCGCGGGAGCGCCCCCGTCCGGTACCCGGGCGAGCGGGGCGGCGCCCGGTGGGGAACGGACCCGAGGACGTGGCGCGGAGTTCATGTCGTACCTCTTGTGGCCGGTGTGACGCGCCCGCTATCAATGGTTAGGAAAGCTTCCTAACAGCCACACGGGAACGGAGTCCCCGCATGCCCGCGCGCACCCCGAAGTCGAAGACCGCCCGTACCGCACTGATAGGTCTGGCCATCGCGCTCCCCGCCTCCCTCGCCCTGGCCGGCGTCGGCCAGGCGGCCGGGGCCCCGCACGCGACCGCGCCCCGTACGAGCGCCGCCGCGCCCGCCGTCAAGGCGACCGGGCTCGACGACCCGAAGAAGAAGGAAATCGCGATGCAGATCGTCGCGAGCGCCGAGAACTCCGACCTCAACTGGCGCGACTACTACAAGTACCTGGAGGACATCAAGGACGGCCGCGGCTACACCGGCGGCATCATCGGCTTCTGTTCGGGCACCGGCGACATGCTCGAACTCGTCGAGCTCTACACCAAGAACAAACCCGACAACCCGCTCGCCAAGTTCCTCCCCGCCCTGCGCAAGGTCAACGGCAGCGACTCGCACGCCGGCCTCGGCGCCCCGTTCGAGAAGGCGTGGGAGAAGGCCGCCCAGGACCGGGTGTTCCAGCAGGCGCAGGAGTCCGAGCGCGACCGCGTCTACTTCGACCCGGCCGTCAAGCAGGGCAAGGCCGACGGCGTGGGCACGCTGGGCCAGTTCGCCTACTACGACGCGATCGTCATGCACGGCCCCGGCGACAGCAAGTACAGCTTCGGCGGCATCCGCAAGACCGCCATGTCCAAGGCCAAGACCCCGGCGCAGGGCGGCGACGAGAAGAAGTACATCAGCGCCTTCCTCGACGCCCGCAAGAAGGCCATGCAGAGCGAGGAGGCGCACAGCGACACCAGCCGCGTCGACACCGCGCAGCGCGTCTTCCTCAACGCCGGCAACCTCGGCCTCGAACCGCCGCTGAAGTGGAAGGTCTACGGGGAGTCCTTCGAGATCAAGAAGTAGCGGACGACGCCGACGGGGCGGGGCCGGCCGTCGAGAAGACGAACGAGAACGACGCCGGCCCCGCCCGCAGCCAGTGCTCCGGCAGCACCCCCGGCCCGCACGACTGGGTGCCGATCCCGTGCTGGGCGTGGTCCAGATGGACCCGGACCGTCTCGCCCGGCACCAGGTCGGAGGTGTGCGCCGCCGCGTCGAGCCGCTCGGCCGTCCAGCGCCGCGCCGTGAACCAGAAGGCGGGTGCGCCCTCGATCCGCACGCCCGCGCCGTCCGGGCGGGTGAGCCGCGCCCACCGCACATCCGCCCGCGCGCCGTTCTCCTGCGGCCGTACGTACGGGGTCTGCATCGCGTCCACCGGCATCGTGTACCGCCCGATCCGCGACGCGGCCCGGGTGTCCGGATACGCCTCGCCCGGCCCGCCGCCGAACCACTGTGCCTCGCCGAACTCCCCGGGCACGTCCAGGCGCACGCCGAGCCGGGGCAGGGGGCACGGCCAGTCGCCCTCCGGCGCCACCGCCACCACCAGGGACAGCCGCTCGCCGTCCGAGGTCCAGCGGTACTCCGCGCGCAGCCCGAGCCCGCTGCCCGCCGGGGCGAGCCGCGCCCGGACCAGCAGCGCGTCACCGTCGGCCCGCACCTCGTCCACCCGGTGGCGCATCCGGTGCAGCCCGATCCGCCGCCACAGCGGCCCGTGCCGCACCTCGCTCTGCCACGGCGCGCCCTCGTCGTTGTCGGTCGGCGCCCGCCACACGTCGAGCCGGGGTCCCTCCACACGGAAACCGCCCAGCGAGCGGAGCGCCCCGGTCGCGGCGTCGAAGACGCCCGGCCCGAGCCGCACGGACGCGGCCTCCTCGTCGGACCGGGGCGCGGTGCGACCGGTAGCTTCCATGGGCCCGCCCCCATCCAACGGCCGTGATGTGTCCGCAAATTGACCCCACGCCACCTCGTGCCCGGCCTCCGCCCATGGAGCGGGGTCGGTCAGCGCCGCCCGTACGGTCCACCACGCCTCGCCCGCGCGCGAGGAGGGCGGGGGAGCGGGCAGCTTCAGCTCCGTGCTCCCGCCCGGCGCCAGTGACGGCACGTCAAGCCGCCCCTCCGCCACGGAAACGCCCTCGATCTCGTACGACCAGGAGAACGCCAGATGCGACAGGTCGGCGAAGTCGTGGCCGTTGGCGATCCGTACGGTGCCCGCGTCCGGGCCGGCCTCGATCCGCACCGGCTCGACGACCTTCTTCAGCTCCAGCAGGCCGGGCGACGGCGTACGGTCCGGGAACAGCAGCCCGTCGCAGCAGAAGTTGCCGTCGTGCAGCTCCTCGCCGAAGTCGCCGCCGTACGCGAAGTACCGCTGCCCGTCCGGCGTGTGCCGCGCGATGCCGTGGTCGATCCACTCCCACACGAACCCGCCCTGGCACCGCTCATGCGTCTCGAACAGCCGCTGATACTCCGACAGCCCGCCCGGCCCGTTGCCCATCGCGTGCGCGTACTCGCACAGGATGAACGGCAGACCGCGCCGTCGTGCGTCCAACTCGCTGTCTTCATAAGGCTCTTCCGCCCGCCGGCCGATCCGGTCGACCTCGGCGTGGTCGGCGTACATCCGCGAGTAGACGTCCGTGTCGCGGCAGGACGGATCGCCCTCGTAGTGCAGCGGGCGCGACGGGTCGCGGTCCCTGATCCACCGCGCCATCGCCGACAGCCCGGCCCCCGAACCGCTCTCGTTGCCCAGCGACCACATCACCACCGACGGATGGTTCTTGTCCCGCTCCACCATGCGCGCCGCGCGGTCCAGCAGCGCCGGGGTCCAGCGCTCGTCGTCCACCGGGTTGCCCCGCCACCCCAGCGCGTGGAAGCCGTGCGTCTCCAGGTCGCACTCGTCGACGACCCACACCCCCAGCTCGTCGCAGAGCCCGAGAAAGGCCGGGTGCGGCGGGTAGTGGCTGGTGCGGACGGCGTTGATGTTGTGACGCTTCATCAGCAGCAGGTCGCGGCGCATCGTCTCCAGATCCAGCGCCCGGCCCGACTCCGGATGGAACTCGTGCCGGTTGACGCCCCGGAACAGCACGCGGCGCCCGTTGACCCGCAGCACGCCGTCCGCCACCTCGACCGTACGGAACCCGATGCGCAGCCCGATCCGCTCGCCGCCGGTCACCAGCTCCCCGGCGTACAGCCGCGGCGTCTCGGCCGTCCACGGCGACACCGCCATGCTCGTCCACTCGCCCGTGGCCATGTCGATGCCCAACTCCGGTACCAGCACCCGGCCTTGCGGCTCGCACTCCACCCGCAGCGTCCCCGCGCCGCTCGTGTGGTCGTACGAGGCGTGCACGAAGAAGTCCCGCACCGCGCCCTCGGGCCGCCTCTCCAGCGTCACCTCCCGGAAGATGCCGGGGAGCCACCACTGGTCCTGGTCCTCCAGGTAGCTCCCCGACGACCACTGGTGCACCCGCACCGCCAGCACGTTGCCGCGCGCCCGCAGCAGCCCGCCGACGGCGAACTCGTGCGGCAGCCGGCTGCCCTTGAAGTGGCCGAGCTCCCGCCCGTTCAGCCACACCCGCGCGCACGACTCCACCCCCTCGAAACGCAGCACCGCGTCCTCGCCGACGGGCCACTCCTCGGGCAGGTCGAACAGCCGCCGGTAGTCCCCGGTCGGGTTCTCGTCCGGCAGCCGGGGCGGGTCGACGGGGAAGGGGTAACCGGTGTTCGTATAGGCGGGCGCGCCATAGCCGTGCAGCGGCCAGTGCGCGGGCACGGGCAGCTCGTCCCAGTGCGCCGCGTCGAAGCCGGGCCGCGCGAAGTCGTCCCCGGCCGCCGTGGCGGACGGCGACAGCCGGAACCGCCACACCCCGCCGAGCCGCAGCCGCGCCGCGTCGGTGGCCGCCGTCCACGCGCGGGGCGGCAGGGTCCCGGCGCCCGGGGAGACGTCCTCGTAGTACGGGGCGTTCTCGTAGGCGTTCTCGCCCGAAGGGACCGGCGTGTGCGGTGCCTGGCTCATCCTTCTCCTCACCCAGCGGCTCTACCCGTCCCGCGCCGCCCGTCGGCCACACGGTTCACTCGCCAACGCTGCGGTATGGCGGCCGTCACGACAAGAGGACAGGGCCGCCGGAGGGGGACGAACCGGGAAATTCGTATGTACGGGCGGGTGTGCCGCCGGACGCGTTGCCGGGCGTGCCGCCTGACGCGTCGCCGGGCGGGCTGCCGGGCGCGCCGTCGGATGGGCCGCCGGGCGCGCCGTGGGCTGTGCCGCCGGACGGGCCGCCAGGTGCGCTGCCCGGGGCGGGCGGCAGGCCGGGCAGCTCGACCGTCACGTGATCGCCCGTCACCGTCACGGCGGCCGCGTCCCGCAGGGCCCGCGGATCGACGCCGTCCCGCGTCAGCGCGACGAGCGTGACATGCACCGTGCGGCCGCCCGGGTGATCGGGGAAGGTGAGGTACGGCGTCGCGGAGTGCGGCCCGAAGGCATTGGCCCGGGCCTCGTGGTGGACCCCGGAGTTCGCCCAGCCGTGCAGGCCGACCACGGCGCTCACCAGGCCGTCGGCGGTACGGGCCAGGGCCCAGCCCGCCCCCGGCTCGGCCTGCGGCGGCTCGTCGCCCGCCACCGCGTACCCGCCCTCGCGGACCCCGGCGCCGGGCGGGGCGTCGACGCGGTGCACCCGGATCTCGTACGGCCCGTGCACCAGCGAGGTCGTCTCGATGCCGTGGGCGCGGGCGTCGCCGGGCAGCGCGGCCGCGTGCCGGCTGGAGGCGGTGCGGCCCGCGCAGGTCAGCGGGTGGACGCGGGCGCGCCGGGAGGGGATGCCGGCCGGGGAGACGAGCGCGATATGGCTGTCGACGGTGTGCGCCCAGGCGTGCGGCGCGCTCTCGGGGGCGGTGGCGGAGGAGTAGGCGAGCTTGGCATAGTGCGGGTCGTCGCCGTGCGTGCCGTGCTCGCCGCCGGGCCGCCAGTGGTCGCTGCCGTGGTTGACGAGCCGGACGATGCCGTCGCTCCGCGTGCCGTGCAGCAGCCACCCCGGCGCGGGCAGCGCCGTGTACTGGTCCGACTCTTCCACAGGCAGGGAGAGTTCACGCTCCGTCCAGACGGGGTGGCCGGGCGGCAGCAGCAGGCCGAGGAAGCCCTTCGACGCCCAGTAGGGCGACGCCGGGCCCGAGTACGCCTGCGTGGTGGGCAGATGGGGCCCGTACCAGCCGAGGGTGAGCAGCCCGCGGCCGTCGGGGACGCCGTGCTCGGTGAAGTGCCGCACCGCGCCCGAGGCCAGACGGCGGGTCAGGCCCGGCGCGAGCGGCGAGCAGTCGGCCAGCGCGCCCATCCACACCGGGGCCACGGCGGCGAACCGGTAGGTCAGCGACCGGCCCTGGTGCACGGGAGCGCCGTCGCCGCCGAAGAAGTGCGGGTAGGTGGTGAGGAATTGCCGCAGCCGCGCTTGGTAGACGGCGGTGCGCCCGCCGTCGTCGCCGCCCGCCATCCGCGACCACAGCAGCGGGTAGAAGTGCATCGCCCACCCGATGTAGTAGTCGAAGTTCCGGCCGTCGCCGTCGCTGTACCAGCCGTCGCCGCGATACCAGTCCTCGACGCGGTCGAGGCCGTCCTCGATGTCGGCCCGCGCGTGCGGCGCCCCGACCGACGCCAGGAACTGCGTGGCGACGACCTTGAAGAGCCGCCAGTTGTTGTCATGGGTGGACCGGCCCGCGAACCCGCCGAGCCAGTCGACGATCCGCTCCCGCACCCCGCCGTCCAGCCGGTCCCAGATCCACGGGCGCGACTCGGACAGGGCGACGGCGATCGAGGCGGCCTCGACCATCTGCTGCGACCGGTCGGTGATCGCGGGCCACGCCTCGCCGCTCGCCGGGTCCGTACCGGCGGCGAGCCCGGCCGCGTACCGCTCGGCGAACCGCTCGACCGGCGTGTCGCCGTGCCCCGCCCGGCCGCCGCCGGGCTCGGACCCGCTGCCGGGCTCGGCGCCGCTGCCGGCGACGCGGAACGCCGCGAGCAGGAAGGAGCGGGCGAAACCCTCCAAACCGTCCGACAGCTCCCCGGAGGAGCTGGTCCGGCCCGGCAGCCGGTACTGCGCTCGGCCCGGCGTCGCGTACGGTTCGAGCGCGTCGAGGAGATGGTCGGCCATCGCCTCCCAGTGCGCGCGGGTCCAGCCCGTACGCGGGGAGAGAGCATGATCGGCGGGCGGGAGAAACTGCCGTTCACAGTGCACGCGCCCCAGAATGTCCCCGCTCGCCGCGGCTGACAAGGAACCTCCCGCCCGCCGTCGGGCACGGGCTCGCGGTGCGGGCTTGTGCGGGCGCCCCGGCCGGGCGCCCGCACCCCGCGCTCAGCCCTCCATGTCGCAGCACGAGTCGCGGCGCAACTGGCGGCCGACCGCCAGCCACCCCTCGTCGTCGTGGCGCGCCGCCGCCCGCTTCGCCGCCGCGCTCCGCGCCTCGTACGCCCCGACCAGTCGCCGCTGCTCGTACGGCACCCCGCCGCGCAGCACGGACACCGTCCGTACGAGCGAGTCGAAGTCCGCGAACGGGTCGCCGTCCACCACCGCCAGGTCCGCGAGCTTGCCGACCTCCAGCGTCCCCAGGTCGCGGTCCGCGCCGTAGACGCGGGCCGGCAGGACCGTCGCCATGCGCAGCGCCTCGGCGGCGCTCAGGCCGCAGCGGTGCAGCGCCCGCAGCCCGAGGTGGAGCGAGAGGCCGACCGGGACGAGCGGGGAGTCCGTGCCCAGGGCGACGAGCCCGCCGCCCGCCAGCACCCGCCGGTAGTTCTCGATCTCCGTGCGCAGCACGTCCAACTGCTCTGCGGTGGGCGGGATCTTGGCGTTCTGCTTGACCAGCGCGGAGTCCCAGGGCGGCATCAGGGTCGTGACCCGCGGGTCCTCGGCCAGTTCCGGCGCCTCGCCGATCAGCGGGGAGGACGTGAAGACCGTCGCCACCATATGGAAGTCCGTGGCCGTGTAGATGTCGACCACGTCCTCGTACGCGCGCCCGCCGGCGGTCACCGCGTGCCCGAACTCAAGCCGCTGCGTCGCCTGGAGATGGGTCGTCAGGTCCTGGCCGACCTGGACGCCCGGCGTGCACAGATGGCTGCCGCTGCGCACCCCCAGCTCCTCGTGGGCGTACTCGGCGGCCTCCTTCATCACCCAGGACGGCGCGCGCACATAGGTTTTGACGAAGTCCCAGTCCAGCGCGGAGGCCCGGGTCAGGGAGCGGCGCAGCCCGGCGGGGGTGCGGTGCGCGCGGCCCATGCTGTACGCGACGCGCGAGCCGTCCAGCAGCTCCCCGGTCGACAGCAGCCGGGGCCCGGCCAGCCCGCCGGCGTTCACCGCCTCGCGGACGCGGGCCTCCTCGTAGGCGAAGCCGCCGAGCGCGACCGCCGTCGTGATGCCGTACGCGAGCTGCAGCGCCGTCTGCCGCCCGCCGTACGTGCTCTGCCACGGGTGGGTGTGCGAGTCCCACAGGCCCGGGATGACGGTGCCGGACGACGCGTCCACGGTGTGCCGGCCGGCCCTGCCCGCCCGGTGCGGCTCCACGGCGGCGATCCGCCCGTTTTGGACCAGCACGTCGACGTCCTCGCGGACCGCGTCCCCCGTGGCGTCCCAGAACTTCCCGGCGTGCACGACGGTGTCGGCGGGCCGGGGCCGCCGGTAGTCCAGCGCGACCCGGACCGTACGCGCCGAGCGCTCCGCCACGTCCAGCAGCCGCAGCCGCCCGGCCGACAGATACATCAGCGAACGCGAATCCCCGGACCAGGACGGGTGGTCCGCGGCCTCGTCGGTGAGCCGTCGCGGCGCGCCGTCCGGAGTCCCGTCGGGCCGTACCGGCAGCACCCACAGGGCGGACTCGATGATCAGCGCCATCGAGCGGCCGTCCGGCGACCACACGGGGCCCGAGTCGTAGCGGTCGGAGATCGAGACGTGCGGGGCCGCGGCGTGCAGCCGGTCCTTCCCGGTCGCCGTGTCCACCACGCGGATGAGGTTGTACCCCTCGCGGAACCGCTGGTTGAGCCGGTTGCGATCGCACAGCGCGATGTAGCGGCCGTCGGGGGACCAGCTCGGTCTGCCCGGCAGCCCGCCGCCGCCCATCGGCGCGGCCAGCACCCGCTCCGCGCCGCTCGCCAGGTCCCGTACGACCAGATTGCCGGACATGTCGACGGCGGCGAGCCGCTTGCCGTCGGGCGACAGCGCCGGGTGCACCCGGCCGCCCTCCGCCAGCACCGTCTCCTTCCCGGACGCGAGGTCGCGGCGGCGCACGGCGAGCAGCCCGTCGCGGTCGTCCGCGTAGACGAGCGCCTTGCCGTCCGCGGTCCAGGACGGTGCCAGTACGTACCGGGTCGGGTCGGCCCGTACGATCCGGCGCGGTCTGCCGCCCGAAACGTCCGCCACCCAGAGGGAGTTGAGGGCGGCGAACGCCACCTGCCGGGCGTCCGGGGACAGCGCGGGCAGATGCAGGGAGCGCACCGGACGGACCCCGTAGCCGTCGAAGTCGTAGCGCTTGACGCGGTAGCGGGGCCGGTCCACGGACAGCGTCCCCTTGAACGGGATCGCCGTCCCGGCATCGGGCTCGTCCGGCCGGACCAGCCGGAACCGCCCGTCCACCGTCAGCAGCACCTCGTCCCGCGACACCCAGCGCACCGGCACCGGCGCCACGTCCCCGGGCACCGCCACGGCCTTGCCGTCCACGACGAGGGCGCACGACCCGTGGCCGGACGTGGCCGCGCCGGCGGTCCGCAGATACGCGAGCCGCCCCGCCGCGGACAGCGCCGGGGTCATCACCTGCGCGTCCGTCTCCTCCGTGTGCTCGGTCTCGACCGCGCCCCCGCCGTCGGCCGGCACGGACGCGACCGTACGGGCATCCAGCCCGGACTCGCCGGCCTTCGCCCGTACGAACAGCAGCCGCGAGCCGTCCGGCGACCAGGACGGGTCGAAGTCCTCCCACGCGCCGTCCTGCAGCGGACCCTCCTGGCCCGCGAGCCCGGTGATCTGCCGCAGCGACCCGGTCCGGGCGTCCGCCACCCAGACGCGGTACGGGCTGCCCTGCACCGGGTCGCCGCCGCGCTCTGACGCGAACGCGATCCGGGTGCCGTCGGGCGACCAGGACGGGCCGCGGTCGTCCCACGGCCCGTCGGTGAGCTGCCGCAGCCCGCTCCCGTCGGGTCGCAGCGTCCAGATGTGGAAGCCGCCGCCCCGGTACGCGCAGACGGCGAGCTTCCGTCCGTCCGGCGAGAAGACCGGACGGGTGGGCTCCAGATCGGGCTGGGTGAGCTGGACGGCCGTACCGCCTTCGTGCTTCTCACGTCCCCCGGAGGTCACCCGGGGGATCGACCACAGGATGTTCTGCACCTCGACGACGAGGCGGTCCCCGGCGGGGGAGAGGGTGCCGGAGCCGTTGGTGGCGGCGGTGAACGACAGGGTGGCCGGCGCGGTGGCCGTGGCGGCGGCGGCGGTGGTGGTGGCCGTCCCGGCGGCCAGGGCCTCCGAGGGGACGGCCACCACCGCGCCCGCCGCGGCGGCGGCCCCGGCCGCCGTCTGGAGGAACCTGCGCCGGGAGAGGGCGCCGGGCTCGGGGGTTTCCGTGGGGTCGGCGGTGGCCAACTGTCCTCCTGGGGCGCGGGGATCGTGCGGGTCAGGGGTGGGACCTGGGCAGGTTGCCTCCCGCCCAGGTCCTTGGTCAACACCACGTCACAAGATCGTCGTAAGCGGAACGCGGGCGCCCCGAGCCCGGCGGACACCCGGGGCCCGGGGCCGCGCCGAGCCTCCCGCCGAAGCTCCGCCCGAACCCTTCGCCGGAGCCCTGGCCTCCGCTTTCGCGCCCGAGCCGTTGTCAGTGCCGGGCGCTACGGTCGTTCGTACCGTACTGATCCAGCTCGGACCGGTGCGCCACCCACCGGCATGCCCCGCTGTCGCCACGAACGGCCGAACGGAGAGACCCCGATGCCCACCGCCGAGGATGTCCGCGCCATCGCGCTCTCGCTCCCCGAAACCCAGGAGAAGCTCGCCTGGGGCCGCCCCACCTTCCGCGTCGGCGGCAAGATCTTCGCCTCCCTCGCGGACGACGACACCTCCATGGGAGTGAAGTGCCCCAAGGAAGAGCGCGCGGAGCTGATCGCGGCGGAGCCGGAGAAGTTCTTCCTGCGACCGGGGCACGACGACCACTACGACTTCATGCGCGTGCGGCTCGCCGCCCTGGAGGACACCGACGAGCTGCGGGCCATCCTCACCGACTCCTGGCGCCAAGCGGCCCCCCGCAAGATCGCCGACGCCCACCCCGGCCTCACGGGCGCGGCCGAAGCCTGACCGCCCGCCCGTACGCGCGCTGTGCCCGCTCGGTGACGCCCGACCCCGCTCCCACCCGTTCCCCCGCCCCTTCGCCCCGCACAGACCCACAGGTCAGAAGGTGGGAGCGACCACCCGCCGAAGTGCGGTATCGTTCTCATGCGCGGTCGGCCAAGGCAGCAGCCCAGGCCGGGTGAGCATCGGGACGTGGCGCAGCTTGGTAGCGCACTTGACTGGGGGTCAAGGGGTCGCAGGTTCAAATCCTGTCGTCCCGACTCGAAAGAGTCGCAGGTCAGAGGGTCGTATCAGAGAAATCTGATGCGGCCCTTCGCTGTTGTCGGGCGCTTCGGCGGGGGGTGAGGGGGCGCGCCGCCCCATGATCGGGCACCGGCCGGTTCCCTGCGGTTCGGCCGATACGAACCGGGTCGCTCGGGTCACCGTGGGTAAGGATGGGCGCGGGTGATCACCTGGCGGACGGTGGTGCCCGGCTGTCGTGGAAGGGGAACGGCTATGCGTACGCTGACCTTCGTCGTCGGTACGGGGCGCAGCGGGTCGACCGCGCTCTCCCATATCGTGAACGCGCATCCGGACGTGCTCAGCCTCAGCGAGCTGATGGCCTCGGTGGGTTCGGACGGGCTGCCGGTGGAGGAGCTGGACGGCGGGGAGTTCTGGAGACTGCTCGCGGAGCCCAATCGGGTGTTCGACGCGATGACGCGCAGCGGGGTGCCGCTGCCGGAGTTCGTCTACATCCGCGAGCCGGGGCGGTTCGGGGTGGAGACCACGGGGATTCCCGCGCTGTCGCTGATGGTGCTGCCGCATCTCACCGACGACCCGGACGGGCTGTTCGACGAGCTCGAAGCGGAGGTACCGCGGTGGCCGGCCCGTAGCGCGGGGGAGCATTACGAGGCGTTGTTCCGGACGCTGTGCGCGCGGTTCGGGCGGGGGGCCGTGGTGGAGCGCTCCGGGTACTCGACGCATCTGGTGCCGCGGCTGCGGGCCGCGTTTCCGCGGGCGCGGTTCGTGCACCTGTTCCGGGACGGGCCCGACTGCGCGCTGTCCATGAGCCGCCACGTCGGCTTCCGGATGATCTACCTGCTGCGGGAGCTGCGGGACCGGGCCGGGGTGCGGGAGATGAGGGAGCTGACCGAGGAGCACGTACGGGCGCTGCCGCCCGAGATGTCGGCGCTGCTCGGCCCCCGCTTCGACCCCGCGCTCGTACGCGACCGGGACCTGCCCCTCGAAGACTTCGGTGCGCTGTGGTCGGAGCTGGTGGCCGAGGGGGAGGAGTCCCTGCGCGAGGTGCCCGCCGACATGCGGACGCGGCTCTCCTACGAGGACCTGCTCGACGCGCCCCGCGAGGAGCTGACCCGGCTCGCCGAGTTCATCGGCGTCGAACCGCTGCCCCAGTGGCTCGACGCCGGGAGCGACCTGCTCGACAGCGGGCGGCGCGGCGCCTCCCGGAGGCTGCCGTCCCGTGAACTCGACGCCCTCAAGGAGCGGTGCGCGCCGGGAGTGCGGGCGCTCGCGGCCGCGCGCTGAGGGCTTCGCTGCCTTGACGCCTTGACGGCTTGACGGCTTGACGCCTTGGCACCGGGGGCAGTTGGGTGGCCGGCTGCCCCCCGCTCAAGGTGGGAGGGGCAGCCGGCCGGCCGTGCCGTCGGCGTCAGCGGGGCTTCTCGGCCGCGTCGCCCAGGTGCCGCCAGCGCACCGGATCGTGCGCGTCCGCCCCCTCCCTGGCCGTCGGCAGCGCGCCCCGGTCGGCGCACTCCAGGACCAGCATCTCGTCGCCGCCGGGCTGGAACGCGTAGTCGACCCGGTCGATCCGCGAGGCGACGCCGAAGCCGTCCAGCGCCTTGCGCAGCCGGTCCAGCGGCTCGTACCGGATGTCGCTGGTGTGGTGCACCAGCGGGAAGAGGCGCACCTGCCGCCGGGCCACGCGGGCCAGTTCGATCAGCGAACTCAGGTGGAACGCCTCGTCGAGCTGGGCCCCGTAGGAGAACAGGAGATGGGAGCTGAGCACGAGATCGAAGGAGCGCTCGGGGAACGGCAGGCTGGGCAGCGAGCCCTCGACATAGCGCTCCGGGCGGGCGCGCAGGTCGGCCGCGAAGGTGCGGGCGGCCTCCGTGCGCAGCCGGGTGTAGCGCTCGGCGTCGCCGAACCAGCTCCAGACGAACTTCGCGGCGTTCTCCGTCATGAACGCGTGCTTGTGCGCGATCTCACGCTCCACCAGCTCCCCCAACTCGGCCCGGCCGGCGCCGTATTGGGGGTCGACGGCGACGGCGTCGGTGCCGCGCTCCCCGGCCAGGGCCGTGAAGCTCGCCGATCCGCCGGGGCAGTCCAGCACGCGCAGCGCGAGATCGTCGTCCGACAGTGCGAACATCGCGCGGTACTCGTCGAAGGAACGGGCGCTGATCAGCATCGCACCGCCTCACCCTCTGCCGATGAAGGGCATGGTCGTCGGCAGGACCGTCAGGAACTGCACATTCGTGTCGAGCGGCATCGACGCCATCAGCAGCAGCGACTCCGTGAAGCGCTCGACCGGGATCGTCGCCTCCACGGCCATCGTCCCGTCGCCCTGCATCGCGGGCGGCTGCGGGCTGCCGTCCACCGGGGTCACGTTCCCGACGTCGATCTGCCCGCAGGAGATCCCGTACGGGCGGCCGTCCAGCGACAGGGCGCGCGTCAGCCCCAGCACGGCGTGTTTGGCCGTGGTGTAGGCGACGGCGTTCGGGCGGGGCGAATGCGCGGACGGGGCGCCGTTGTTGATGATGCGTCCGCCCTGCGGCGACTGATCCCGCATCACGCGGAACGCCTCCTGCGCGCAGAGGAACGTGCCGGTGACGGTGGTGTCCATCACCCGGCCCCAGTCCTCGAAGTCCACGTCCGCGACCGGCCGGCGCGGCACGGCCGCGCCCGCGTTGTTGAACAGCAGGTCCAGCCGGCCGAACCGGGCCCGTACGGTCTGGAACAGGGCCGCCACCTCGCCCGGGTACCGGATGTCCGTGGGCACGGCGATCACCCGGTCCGGGCCGGCGCCCGAACTCGCCGCCGTCTCCTCCAGCGTGTCCTTGCGGCGCCCGGCCAGCGCCACCGACCAGCCCTGGTCGAGGAGGGCGAGCGCGCTCGCCCGGCCGAGCCCGCTGCCGCCGCCCGTGACGACGGCGATCTTCCCCTCGCCGGTCTTCCCTTCGCCGCTCACCGCTCGTTCATCCAAGCGCGCAGAATCCGCCGGGCCTGGGGGCCGGGCACGTCGACGTAGGGCGAACGGCCGTGCAGCACCCGGCTGTTACGGATCATCAGCAGATCGCCCGCGCCCAGCCGCATCCCGAAGGCGATCTCCGGGCGATAGAGCACCTCGTCCAGAAAGTCGAGGGCCGCCAGCCGGTCGGCGTCGAGGTCGGCGGAGGCCCGTACGGTCCGGGTCTGGTAGTAGCAGCCGATCGTCCCGTCCTCCTGGGTGAACAGGATGGGCGTGGTGAGGATCTGCTGGCCCGCCCGGCCGGTCCGGTCGAAGGTCCACTCCTCCTTGAGGAGGGCGAGCACGTCCGGGCGCTCCCGCTCGATGATGTCGTGCACGTGCCGGGCGCTGGCCAGCTTTGTGTTGCCGCCGCCGTCCACGGCGGGCTGGAGGCACAGCAGCACCAGCAGGTCACACGTGTCGCAGTGGAAGCCCAGCTCGGTGGCGCCGTCGCCGTCCCGGTCGCGCAGGATGGTCCACAGGTCGCCCTGCGCGTTCTGCGGGATGGGGGCGGCCACCTCCCGGAGCACGAACGAGAGCTGCGTGATGAGGTCCGCGTCGGACGCCTCCGGCGAGAGGACGTTGCGGACGTTCACGAACCCCACCGTGTCCAGGCTCCGCCCGATGAACGAGCGTACGGCCGTATACGCCTGCTCGCCCGCGCCCCAGCGCTCGGCCAGGGAGTCCGCCTCCAGCAGCCGCCGGTCCGCGTCGCCGACCGTCAGCGACCACACATCGCGTGCGGACTCCAGATACTCACTGGTCCAACCAATGTCGCCGATCGTGGTTCCGGTCATGATGCGATCCATCCCTTCGGGAGCCGTGCTGACTTGCGGTCGTTCGGTGTGCGGGTGCTCATGCCCCGGTCGTTCGGTGTGCGGTCGATTACCGGGTGGTTGTCCACCGGGTGGGTGCCCGGCGTGCGGTCGTGGTTCTCGTCGGCGGTCAGGACGCCGCCGCGGCCGACCACGAGGGCGGTCATCACGCCGCCGCGGCCGACGACGAGACCGCCTTCGCCCAGAGGCTCAGCGCCTCGTCGATCTGCTCGGCGCTCACCACGAGCGCCGGGATCATGCGGATGACATTGCCGTGCACCCCGCAGGACAGCAGAAGGAGGCCGAGGTCGGAGGCGGCGCGCTGGGCGCGCTGGGCGGCCTCCGGGTCGGGGGAGCCGTCGGGCCGGCAGAACTCACTGCCGGCCATCAGCCCCAGCGCCCGTACGTCCGCGATGGCCGGGGCGTCCGCGGCGATCCTCCGCAGCCCGTCCGCGAGCCGCCGCCCCTGCTCGGCGGCGTTCGCCACCAGCCGCTCCTCGCGGATGACGTCGAGCGTCGCGAGGGCCGCCGCGCACGCCACGGCGTTGCCGCCGTACGTACCGCCCTGCGACCCCGGCCTGGCCTTGGCCATCAGCGCGGCGGGCGCGGCGATCGCCGAGAGCGGGAAGCCGCTCGCCAGCCCCTTGGCCGTGGTCAGGATGTCGGGGACGAGTCCGTCGCTGTACTGGTGCGCCCAGAACTTCCCGGTCCGGCCGAACCCGGTCTGGATCTCGTCGAACACCAGCAGAATCCCGTGCCGGTCCGCGCGTTCCCGAAGTCCCGTCAGGAACCCCGCGGGCGCGGGCACATACCCGCCCTCGCCCAGTACCGGCTCGACGAACATCGCGGCCGTCTCCTCCGGCGCGCTGACCGTCGCCAGCACCCGGTCCAGCCCGCGCAGGGCGTGCTCGACGGCCTCCTCCTCGCTCAGTCCGAGCCGGAAGGCGTCCGGGAACGGGGCCACCGCGACGCCCGGCATCACCGGGCCGATGGCGGCGCGGAAGCGGTGCCCCGCCGTCGTCATGGCCGCCGCGCCCATGGTGCGGCCGTGGAACGAGCCGTCGAAGACGATCACGTTCTGCCGGCCGGTGGCGTGCCGCGCGAGCCGCAGCGCCGCCTCCACCGCCTCGCTGCCGGAGCTCATGTAGAACAGCGAGTCCAGACCGGGCGGCAGCACCTCGCCCAGCCGCTCGCTGAGCGTCAGCAACTGGTCGTGCAGCACCGTCGTGTACTGCCCGTGGATCAGCCGGCCCGCCTGTCGCTGTACGGCCTCGACCACGCGGGGGTGGCAGTGGCCCGTGTTGGTGACACCGACACCGGAGGTGAAGTCGAGATAGCGCCGGTCGTCGGCGTCGAAGAGATACATCCCCTCACCCCGCGTGGCGACGACGGGGGTGGCCTGCTTGAGCATGGGCGAGAGCTGGGACATGGCTTCACCTTCTGTTGGAACGGGTGGAACGGGAGAGTCGGATAAGAGGGAGGGAGGGGAGGGAATGGAGGGAACGGGCGGGACGGTGGGAACGGGCGGGCTCAACAGGTCGGTGGTCCTCCGGTCGCTGCGGTCATCGGGGGAATGGCTTCTCCGGTCGTCGCGGTCATCGGGTCAACTGCGGGGCCGGCGCCGACGCGGGCAGGAAGCCGACGGTCGCCGCCCAGGTCAGGGCCGCGGACCACCACCGCGCGCTCGGCTCCGCGAACCGTACGCCGAGCCGGTCGAGTACGGACGTCGTCCACGCGCTGTCCACGGCGACGTTCCGGTCGCCGAGCTGGAACCAAGTCGACGCCAGCCGGGCCGTCATCGGATCGTCCCGCTCGGCGCGGGCCAGCGCCGCCGCGAACGTGTCGTCGTCCGTCAGGCTGATCGGATAGCCGTGCTCGATCATCCAGTCCACCAGCTCGTCGTGGGCCACCGTGTGCGGCGTCTCGACGTGGTAGACGCCCGGCGCCGCGTGCGGATGGGCCGCGATCGCCGCGATCCCCGCCGCCACCGTGTCGACATGGGAGAACTCGAAGGTCGTCGACGGCCGGCTCGGCGCCGCCCCGGCCAGGATGTAGCCGCGGACGGTCTGGTAGATCCGATTGTCCTGGACGTTGCGCTGGAACGCGCCGGTGCGGCTGTGCGCCGCTATGTGGCCGCTGCGGTGGATATATGCCTGACGCCCCGTCAAGGCCCAGGCGCGTACGGTCTCCTCGGCCCGGAACTTCGCCCTCTCGTACGGCGTACGGAAGACCTGACCAATCCTCAGGTCCGCCTCGCTGAACCGGCGTACGGGCCCGTCGACGCCGCCGGACACGGCGAGCGTGGACACGTGGTGGAAGCGCGCCGCGGGGGCCTCGGCGTCGATCCACGCCAGCAGCCGCCGGACCGCGAGGTTGTTGGTCCGCTCCAGCTCCGTGGGCGAGGCCACCAGGCGCGTGTCCGCGGCGGCGTGCACGACGACCTGGGCCTCCCGGGCCCGGGCGAGCCCGGCGGGGGACAGGCCCAGGCCCTCCCGGTCGATGTCGCCCGCGATCACGTCGACGCCCCTGGTGCCGGCGGCACCGCCGAGCCGCCGGACCGCCGCCGCGTCGCTCTCGCCCCGCACCAGACAGGTGACCCGCGCGCCGCGTTCGGCCAGTTCGGTGAGCAGGTGACCGCCGAGATAGCCGGTGGCCCCGGTGAGCAGCGCGTGGACCGGCTCCCGCACGACGCGCCATCGACCGCGGGGCGCGGGGGCGCCGGTGTGCAGCAACTGCCCCGACGTCGACACCGCCGCCCGCGCGTACGGGGCGGGCGCGGCGTCCGCCGCGGCGGCCACGGTCCGGGCGAACCCGGCGAAGACCCGCTCCGCGTTCTCGTGGGACAGCCGGGGCCACGCGTACACGAGGTCCGTCACCAGCCTGCCGCCCACGACGCGGGCGGTGAGGCGGACGCGGTAGAGCGTGTCCCCCGTGGTGCAGCGGGCCGAACCGGCCTGCTCGTCCGCCACCGACCAGCCCAGCGACGGCTCGTCGGGCAGCCGGAACGTACCGAGGTAGTTGAACGCCACCTCGGGGCGGATGCCGTCGACGTCCATCGGCAGTTGCGCGGCCCGGTGCAGGCGCTCCTCCGCCTCCCGAATCCGCCGTTCCCCGCTCCGGTCGCCGGGGGCGTCGAGGGCCACCCACTTCACGGCGGTGAACCAGCCGACCGTGTCCAGATACCGGCCGGCGTCGGGGACGGTGCGCGGCGCGCTCGTGCCGTGCGCGTCCGGGCCGCGTCCGTTCGTGCCCGGCCCGCTTGTGCCCTGCGCGGCCGGGGGGTGTCCGTTCGTGTTCGGCCCGCTCGTACCGCGTCCGTGCGTGTCCCGTCCGTGCGTCTCCACCTCCACGCCGAGACTGGGCTGCCCGCTCCAATCCGCCATGGCGTCGGCGAACGCCGACAGCAGGACCGCTTCGAGCCGCTGCGCACGCCCGTGCCGGGCCACCAGCCGTTCGGTCGCCCGCTCGTCGAGCGTCCAGGTGAGCGTCGCCGGTTCGGCGTCGCCCGTCGGGTCGTCCACGGGCAGCAGCGGGGCGACCGCGCCGTGCACGGCGGCGGTGTCCGGCGGCGACGCGGCGGCCCACTCGTAGAAGTCGGCCGTCGGCGGCAGCTCCGCCGGGGCGCCGGCCAGCTCGGCGCGGTACGCGGCGGCGAGGTCGTCCAGCAGGATGCGCCAGGACAGCCCGTCGACGACGAGGTGGTGAGCGATCACCGCGAGCCGGTCCTCGACACCGGGCCCGCCCGCGAAGAGATGGACGCGCAGCAGCCGCCCGGCCTCCGGGTCCAGGCTGCGGTGCAGCTCGGTGCAGAGGCTGCGCACCGTCTCGGCGACGGCGGCGGGGCCCGTCGGCCGGATCGAGGAGTGGGAGACCACGTCCAGGTCGGCCACCGGGCGCGGTTCCCCCGGACCGCCCGGGCCGACCGGCTGCCGCAGCGCCGGATGGCGGCCCAGGACCGCCGCGAGCGCCGCCGACAGGGCGCGCGGGTCGACCCGTACGGCACAGCGCAGCACGACGGACTGGTTCCAGTGCCGCGGTTCGTCCACCGGCTGCCGGAACAGCCACCGCTGCGCGGGCGCGAGCCGCCGACGCCGCTCGGCGGTCGCCGCGACCGCGCGCGGCCGGGGGTGGTCGGGGGCCGCGAGCGCCGCCGCCGACAGGAGGGCCGGGGTCGGGTGCTCGTAGAAGTCCTCGAACGCGACCCGGTGGCCGCGCCGGCGCAGGAACGCGATCGTGCGCATCGCGAGGATCGAGTCCCCGCCCAGGCTCAGCACGTCTGCGTGCGCGTCGACGACGGGCAGCCCGAGGGCCTCCGCCCACAGCTCGGCTATGGCACGGGTCAACGGTTCCTCGGCCCGGCCCGTCGGCCGCGGGTCCGGGACCGACTCGGGGCCTGCGGCCGGCAGGCCGGTGACCGCAGCCGGTGCCGTGTCCGTTCCCGATCCGGGGCCCGTTGCCGTCTCCGGTCCCGTGCCCGCCGTTCCTGGTTCCGCTCCCGCTGTCGGCGCCGGCTCCGGGGCGGTCCCCCCGGCCCGTACATCGTGCGCCGTCCCGTCCTGGCCCGCGCCGCCCTGCCCCGCGGCGTTCTGACCCACCACGCCCCGGCCCGCGCCGCCCAGCTCCGTACCTCCCCGTCCCGCCCCGCGCGCCCGGGTCGCGATGAGGTCCGTCACGACCGTGGCGAGGCGCTCCCGGTCGAGCTTGCCGTTCGGCCCGTACGGGAAGTGCGGCACGGCGAGGATCGGCTGCGGCACCGAGTAGCCGGGCAGCCGGTCGCGGAGGTACGAGCCGAGCGCGGCGATCGTCGCGGCCTCCTCGTGCCCCTCGGACAGCCGTACCGCGGCCAGCAGTTGACGGCCCGTCGGCGTGTCGCGGACGATCACCGCGGACTGGGCGACGCCGGGGAACCGCTCGACGGCGTGCTCGATCTCGACGGGGTCGACGCGGTAGCCGCGGACCTTGACCTGCCGGTCGGACCGGCCGACGAAGACGAGGTTGCCGTCCGGGCGGCGACGGCACACGTCGCCCGTCCGGTACACCCAGGCCCCGTCGCGCTGGATGAAACTGCGCGCCGTTTCCTCCGGCCGGCCGAAGTAGCCCGCGCTGACGCCCCGGCCGCCGATGTGCAGCTCGCCCTCCGGGCCCGCGGGCACCAGGCGCAGCTCCGTCTCGCCGATCGCGGTCCCGATGGGCACCGTCGGTTCGTCCGCGGGCAGTTCGGCAGCCGAGGAGGCGAGGAAACAGGTGGCGCCGACCGTCGTCTCGGTCGGTCCGTAGTGGTTGGCGACGCGCGCCGCGACCCCCTGCTGGAGGAGGCCCGCGGCGAGCGCGCGCGGCAGCGGCTCGCCGCCGAGCAGCACGGTGTCCAGGGCCGGGGCGTCGCCCGGGCGGCCCGGCAGCAGCGCCGTCAGGTGCGACGGCGTCGTCTTGAGCACGGACACGCCCGCCGCGCGCAGCGTGGCCCAGAAGGACTCCGGGTCGCGCGCCCGGTCGTCCGGCACGACGTGCACCGAACCGGCGGTCGCGAGCGCGAGCAGCCATGCCGTGTGGCCGAGGTCGGCCGCCAGCGTGGTGACGTGGGCGACGCACGGCGCGTCGGCGTCGGTGAGCCCCAGCCGGTCGCGGAGCCCCTGCGCGTAGTGCACCGTGTTGGCGTGGGTGACCGCGACGGCCTTCGGCTCCCCGCGCGACCCCGATGTGAAGGAGAGGTACGCGATGTCCGCCGGCCGGCAGCGGTCGGCGGCGGGCGACTCCACCGGGGCGGAGACGGCCAGCGCGTCGATGTCGAGCACCTCGGTCCCGTACGGCTCGGGCGCCCGGATCGCCGGGGTGGTGGTGAGCGCGCAGCGCGCCTCGACCGACGCCAGCCGCCGCAGCACGTCGGCCGCGCTCCACCCCGCGTCGACGAGCACCGCCGCGGCGCCCGAGCGCAGCACCCCGTACAGCAGGGCGCACATCCTGGCGTCCCTGGCCCCGAACAATGCCACGCGGTCGCCACGCCCGACGCCGAGGCCGCTCAGCCGGGCCGCGACATGGCCCGCCACGACATCGAGCGACCGGTAGTCGAACGTGCGGTCGCCGTCGCTCAGGGCGGGGCGGTCCGGGTGGCCCGCGGCGTTGCGGATGAGCAGGTCGGACAGCGATGCGGTGGATCGAAGGGCAGACGTCATGTTCGTTGGCCTCCGGTTGTGGCACGCGACGAGATGTCTCCGGCGATGAAGGCGGTCAGCTCCTCGCCGGCCGGGAGGCGGCCGGACAGCTCCCACGCGACCATGCGGTGCAGCCCGTCGAGGTGGATGAAGCCGTCGCCGACGCGCACGTCCGCGTAGTGGTCATGCGGTACCGGGCGGGTGCTGAGGTAGAGCGAGGTGAACGCGGAGTCCCGGAAGAGGTCGAGCTTCGCCGTGCACACCGGATTGCCCCCGGCCCACTCCGTCCCCCGCGCCCGGACGATCCGCGCGGCCTGGCCGACGGTGAGCCCCGTACGCGGCACCATCTCGTACGCGCCGCCCTCGCTCAGGTGCCAGGGCAGCATGACGTCGAGGACGTCCGCGCGGCACAGCCGGACCTCCGACCAGCGGCCGAAGCTCTTGTCGGCCAACTCCAGGCAGTTCTCCGTGTCCTGATTGGTGTTTCCCTGGTGCTGCCTGGCGACGGGGTGCTCCCGCCGGAATTCCCGCTGCACCTCGTCGAAGGTGACTGAACTGACGAACCGCATGCGCGATGCCCCTTCTCATGGTGAGTCGGCTCCTGATACCGGGTCGGCTCCTCATAATGAGCCCGGCCCCCGTTCCGAGCCGGCTTCTCATAGCGATTCGGCGTACTCGGTGAAGTGCCGCTCCGCGAACAGCTCCGGCCACCGGCCGCCGCCGAGGCCGAGGTCCCGCGCCCGGGCGAGCATCCCCCGCCAGTAGGGCTTCACGGGCCGCCACCGGGCACCGGTCTGGCAGTACGACGCGTCGACGAAGTAGCGGGGGCGGGCCGCCTCGTCGGGGCCCGGCACGGGCCTGCGGGCGTGCAGCAGAGCCGAGTTGACGAGCACGGTCGAGCCCGGCGGCAGGCTGTCGATCTCGACCTCGCCGGGCAGTTCGGCCGTGCCGAGGTGGGCCAGCGCGGACTTGCTCCGGGGCTCGCGGTGCGAGCCGGGCAGCACGGTGAGGTTGCCTATCGTGCCGTCCAGGCCGCCGATGTAGTGCAGCGTGTGCACCATCAGCAGCGAGGGGTCCCCGTCGTCGTTGGGTTCGTAGTCGTGGTGCCACGGCTTGCCGGCCATTCCGGGATTGTGCCGGTCGCTGTGCAGATGATGGAAGACGAATGAGCTTCCGATGAGTTCCCGCAGCACGCCCAGCAATGGCTCATAGGTCAGGAGTTCGCCGTGGGCGGGCAGCTCCAACTCCAGGAACGGCAGTAAATCGTCGGGGGAGGGGTCGACACAGGCGGCAATGGAGCGGGCGCGCAGTCCGTCGTCCACCCAGTGGTCCACCTCGACCGTGAGGCGATCCCGTAGCGACTCGGGCAGCAAGCCGGGGAGAACGAGGTATCCCGACTCCGCGAACTGCTCCCGGCGCGTCAGGACGGTCCCGCTGTCCTTGTATATCGGTGGCATGTGGGCATTCACACCCTCTCACGTGACGATCTCGTCGTGAACGTGTCTTGCAAGTGGCCGGTTTTCATGGGGTTTCCATGGGACGAACCCGGTTCAATGACTCTTCGATACCGCTCGGTAGCTTCACTGGAATGCGGGGAGAACGGCTTGTTGCGGGCCGGACAGGTGCCGGGGCGGCCGCGGCGATTCCGTACCGGCCGGGCCGGTGCGGGCCGGTACAGGCCGGTGGGGATTCCGTGCCAATCGACTGTGAGCGGCATGGGCGGGGTTCGGGTCAAGGTTCTGGTCAAGCTTTGGGAAATTCGCGGCGGCGGCATACCGGGCCCTCATACCGGGTCCTCATGCTGGGCCCTCATATCTACGGGATCAATGACCGAGACGCGCTCGGTATCGCGAGGTGGGGATATGCGGGGGGTGGCCGGCGCCGGGCGTTCGACGGTCGGTTCGGCGACCTCCCGGGTATCGGGGGCAGTCGGCGAACTCGCGCTGCCCAGCGGAGAAAACCTGGTACCGAGCCATACGAGGAACTGAACGGCGGCCGCGCCCGCGAACAGCGCCGGGGCGCCGAACTCGGTGAGCAGCAGTCCGCCGCTCACCGCGCCCAATGGCACGGCCGCGAAGGGCACGGCGCGTTGCAGCCCGACGACCCGCCCCAAGTACGCGGCGTCGACGGCCCCCTGACGGTAGGTCCGCCACGGGACGATGAACAGTGAAGTCGAGGCCCCGGCGAGAAACCAGGAGACGGTCAGCGCGCCCACATCGATTCGGACGGCGGGCAGCAGCAGCGCGACGGCCATCGCCCCCATCGCGCTCTGCATGAGCGCGCCCGCCGAGAACCTGCGCAGCAGGGCGGGCGCGGCCGCGGCGCCCAGCACGGCGCCGAGCCCCTGCGCCGCGGAGACCACCGCGAGCGACGCGGAGAGCCGGCCGTCCGGACCCGCCACGATGTAGATCAGATTGGCCGTGACGGCGGGGAAGGAGAAGTTGGACAGCGTCAGCAGCGCCGTGGCCCACAGCAGCCCCCTGTTCTTGACGACGACGCGCAGCCCGGCCACCGAGTCCGCGCCCAGCGAACGGCACCAGGCGCGCAGCGGCAACCGCCCGCGCCGCCCGGCCGCCAGCACCGCCGTGCCGCTGATCAGCGCGGCGGACAGGGTGAACGAGACCGCGTTCGCGAGGCTCGCCACGGTCGGCCCCAGCAGCGCGACGACCGCCACGCCCGCGACGGGGCCGACCATGCTCAGCGTGCCGTCCGCCGCCTGGAGCCAGGCGTTCATCGCGGCGCGCCGCTCCAGCGCGACCCGCTCGGTGAGGAACCCCTGGAACGCGGGGAACGAAAACGGCCGAACACAGCCCAGCAGGAAGGCGGCCGCCATGACGGGGCCGACCGACGCGTGGGCCAGGCACAGCGCGCCGATCCCCGTGACGATCACCGCGGAGGCCACGTCGCACCGGATCATGAGCCGCCGCCGGTCGGCACGGTCGGCGACGACCCCGCTGAACAGTCCGATGACGACGTAGGGCACGAACTCGACCGCGTAGGTGAGCGCCGTCGAGATCGCCGAGCCGGTCAGCCGGAGCACCAGGGCCGGCAGCGCGAACCGGAAGATCCAGTCGCCGCCGCTGGAGACGATGAAGGCCGCGCGCAGCAGCACCTCGTCCCGGCGGCGGATTCCGTCGCTCATGAGCGGGCGACGGCGGCGGCTCCGATCGGTGGTCGACGGGCGGGTGGGGCGCCCCTCCTGTCAAGCCGTCCGTCAAGACGCCCGTGAAGGCGCCTGTCGAGACGTCCGCCGATACGTCCGTCAAGACGCTCATCAAGGCGGGCGCGTCTTTCAAGGCGTATGCATCTCAAGGGGGATTGACCCGGACTGAATGTCAAGGGGGCCCGGCTCGGGCGACTCCGGGGTGCCCGTTCGTCGCGGCGTGACGGCGTAGCCGGCCTTGGCGGCGTATGGGATTCGATCGAAGTCCGTGTGATGTTCATCGACAATCCCCTCGGCTGCGTCCGTGGGTGGTGCACGATTTGGCGGCCGCTTCGGTGTGTGTGCCGGGTAAGGGGGATACTGCGAAGTCAGGCAGACCCATGACTGATGCCTCATCAGGAAGAAAGCCCGGATCGGTCGCGGCTGACCGGGATTCGGTTTCGACACGCTGGGAATGGGCGGCCGCTGAAGCGAGGCCGCGCCTAGTGGGCGGCCCCACGGCCGGGGTTCTGGGGGAGTGCGGAGAGCCTGACTAACCGGTGCTCTCAGCAACGCAGTTGGTATACGTGGCGATCAATGAGAGGTGAACTTAACAAGGCCCCAAGCATCATGTCTAGACCTCTGCGGAGAGGCGCTCCGGAAGCGTTGTGTGACGCGGTGTCACGAATATGTGACCTGGGCCACATAGTTCTTGACAGTCTTCCGGGCCCTGCTCAAGCTCGATCTGCGTTGGCCTGAACCAAAACATTGCTCTGGGTCGACTCGGAGACGGAGGCTCATGCTCCAGCCGTCAGATGTTTTCTCGGCGGGTGCTCGGCATTCACCCGGCGAACGCCGCGCGCCGACGCAATGGCGGGCGCACGGGCGCTATTGCGCGGGGTGCAATGGCTGCGTGGTTGCGCGTGGCGCAATGGCCGTATGAGGGCAATGCCGCGCGGGTTGTCGTGGCTATGTCGCCGCGGGGGCTTCGGATTCCCCAGGCGGGCCGTATTCGCCTGTGCGCCTTCGGGCCGCGGCGTTTCCGGACGCGGCGTTTCCGGGCCGCGGCGTTTCTGGACCGCGGTGCTTCCGGACCGCGGTGCTTCCGGGCCGAGGCGCTTCCCGGTCGTACTGAGGCCGTCACACGTATGACCCGGCCGACAGCGCCGTCGGCTGGGTCATACGTGTCGCGGTCTCAGCCGTCGCAGCGACCGCGGTCCGCCGCCTCCAGCGCGAAGTCGGACACGGTGTTCCGCTCGTCGAAGGCGACGCGGTACCGCTCGCCGTGCTTCCCGCCGGGAGCGGGCGTCTCGTAGATCCAGTCGTCGATCTTCTTCAGCCGGGGGTAGGCGGCCTTGACCCGGTCCAGGGCGGTGCCCATGGTGACGCCCTCGGGGGTGTGGATCCGGTCCGTACCGGTGATCATCGCCACGCCCTTGCGGGACTCGATGAAGACGCCGCCGCCGGGGTTCGGCTTCCCCTCCGCCGGGCGCAGCCGGTAGACGGCGCAGCCGCCGCCCCCCTTCTTGTCCACCAAGAGCCCGGTCCGCTCCGCGGCCTGCTCGGACTGCCCGAGATGGAGGCTTTTATAGCCATTCGTGCCCAGAACGCCGCCGCTGGGCGCTTCGGCCGACGCGGCGGCGCTGCCGAGCGGCGTGAGGAGCAGCAGCCCGGTTGTCGCCGCGGTGGCGATGACGCGCTTCATCGTGAACTCCGTTCCCTTGCTGATGTGGTGCGGATGCGACCCGGTAGCCCCCGGCCGTCCCTCTGGCGTCCCCCAGTCACTTCTCTTGCCTTGTACGGCCATGCCTCTTACGTTGTCCGGCTACCTCACTCGCGTTTCCCGGAGCACGTACCCGAGCGGCGACCGCCCACACCGTCCGCCGCTGTCGCGCCTTGCGATATCGGGTTGCTACACCGACCCGGCAGGATCTCAACCGCATGTCCCGTAGCGGCTGCCAGGACGTCGATCAGACCGCAGGTGACCGGCGCGCTCTGGAGCAACCGCTGAGAGCACCGAACTTATGGCCCGACTCGCTGCGAAGGAGCCCTGAGGCGCGATGGTGCATGGAACCGGTTCCGGCTCGCCCCTGTTGTGGATGCTGAGCGGCGGCGGCAGGGGACCGCTGGCGGCCCGGGCACGGCGCCTGCGGGACCACCTCCGGCGTCAGGAGGACTGGCACCCCGTTGAGGTGGGGCGTGCTCTCGTCGAGTCCGGGTTCGCCGGTACCGCGTTCGCCGATCCCGCGCCCGCCGGTACCGCAGTCGTCGGTTCCGCGTGCGTAGGGGCCCCTTGCGCCGGTTCCGCTCGCATCGGGTGGCGGCGCGCCGCGCTGGTCGCGGAGGACCGTGCCGGATTCCTGGACCTCCTGGACGCGCTGGCCGACGGGCGGGGCGCGCCCGGACTGACCGAGGGGGAGGGCGAGGGCGGAGCCGGGGGAGAGAACCAGAGCGGCGGGGGCGTGCCAGGCGCGGGCGCGGCCTCGGACGCGCGGGCGAGCGCGGGCAACGGCCGCGGGCCCGTGTTCGTATACCCGGGCCAGGGCGCGCAGTGGCCCGGCATGGCGGCGCGGCTGCTGGAGACCTCCCCGGTCTTCCGGCGCCGGATGGACGACTGCGCCGCGGCGCTCGAACCCTTCACCGACTGGTCGCTGGTCGACCTGCTGCGCGGCGCGCCAGGCTCGCCGAGCCTCGGCCGCGCGGATGTCGTGCAGCCCGTGCTGTTCGCGATGACGCTGTCGCTGACGGAGCTCTGGCGCTCGTACGGTGTGGAGCCCGGCGCCGTACTCGGCCACAGCGTCGGCGAGATCACCTCGGCCGCCGTCGCCGACGCGCTGTCCCTGGACGACGCGGCGCGGGTCGTCGCCCTGTGGAGCCAGGCCCAGGCGACGCTGGCCGGCCGGGGCGAGATGGTCTCCGTCATGGCGGCGGCGGAGGATCTGGCCCCGAGGCTGGAGCGCTGGTCCGGGCGGCTGGCCGTCGCCGCGGTCAACGGCCCCCGGTCCGTGATCGTCTCCGGTGACGCCGACGCCGCCGAGGAACTGCTCACGGATCTCGAACGGGCCGGGGTGCACGCCAGGAAGGTCGCGGTCGGCCTCGCCGCCCACTCCGCGCACATCGACGAGATCGTCCCCCGGATGCGTACGGACCTCGCGCCCATCCGGCCCCGTCCCGCCCGGCTCCCCTACTACTCCGCGCTGACCGGCGGGTTGTTGGAGGCGCCGGCCCTGGACGCCGACTACTGGTGCCGCAACCTGCGGCAGACGGTGCGGTTCGAGGAGGCCACCAGAGCCGCGCTCGCCGACGGCTACCGCACGCTGCTGGAGGTCAGCCCGCACACCGTCCTCACCTCCGCCATGCAGGCCACGGCCGAGGAGAGCGGCGTCGACGCGCACGTCATGGGGACGCTCCGACGGGACCAGGGGGACCGAAAGAGGTTCCTGATCTCGCTGGGGGAGCTGTGCGTGCACGGGGTGGAGCCCGACTGGCGGGCGGTGTACGCGGAGGACGACCGTCGTGGCGAGAACGCCGCTGACCACGCCGACTCCGAGGCGGTACGTACCCGGCAACTGCGCGAACTACGCGAACTACGTAAACTTCGTGAACTCCTCGAAACGCTCGAAGCTCAGGAAGTTCAGAAAGCGCGGGAACCACAGGAAGCGCTCGAAGTTCTCGGACCGGACGGTGGGGGCGCGGACCTCGCATACCGTGTGGAAGGGGCCGCCGACGCTCCGGGGAGCGCGCTCCGCGCCGAGCTGGCCGCGCTTCCGGCGGCGGGGCGGCGCGCCGCGCTGCTGAAGCTCGTCGCCCGTGAGGTCGCGGGGCTCCTGGGGCGGCCCGGGCCCGTACCGGCGGACGAGCCGTTCCTCGACCTCGGCTTCGACTCCGTCACGGCGGTGGAGCTGCGCAACCGGCTCGGCGCGGCCACCGGGCTGCCGATACCGGCCACCGCGGTCTTCGACCACCCGACGCCGGGGGCCCTGGCGGACGCGCTCGGCGCGGAACTGACCGGCGACCGTACAGAGGCCGAGACCGAGGCCGAGGCGGAAGACGACGACGAGACCGGGGGCATCAAGGACGCCGCCGCGGACGACGACCCCGTCGTGATCGTGGGGATGGGCTGCCGCTACCCCGGCGGCGCCGGCACCCCCGACGACCTGTGGCGGCTGGTGGCCGACGGCACCGACGCCGTGACGCCCTTCCCGACCGACCGGGGCTGGGACACGGCGGCCCACTACGACCCGGAGCAGGGCCGGCCCGGCCGCTACTACCAGCGGGAAGCGGGCTTCCTGCACGAGGCGGCCGACTTCGACGCGCGCTTCTTCGGCATCTCGCCCCGCGAGGCCCTGGCGATGGACCCGCAGCAGCGGCTGCTCCTGGAGACGGGATGGGAGGTCTTCGAACGGGCCGGGATCGACCCGACGTCGCTGCGTGCCAGCCGGACCGGGGTGTTCATCGGCGCGATGACCATGGACTACGGGCCGCGTCTCCAGGACGGTGCCGAGGTCGGCGGGCACCTGCTCACCGGCAATACCGGAAGCGTCGCGTCCGGTCGGCTGGCCTACGCACTCGGGCTGGAGGGCGCCGCGATCACCGTCGACACGGCGTGCTCCTCCTCGCTGGTGGCCTTGCACCTCGCGGCCCGCGCTGTCCGCTCCGGCGAGTGCTCGATGGCCCTGGCCGGCGGCGCGACGGTGATGTCCACCGTGGGCATGTTCGTCGAGTTCAGCCGCCAGGGCGGGCTCGCGCCCGACGGGCGCTGCAAGGCGTTCGCGGCCGGCGCCGACGGGTTCGGCCTGGCCGAGGGCGTCGGGATGCTGCTGCTGGAACGGCTGTCGGACGCGCGGCGGGCCGGGCACCCGGTGCTGGCGGTGGTGCGCGGCAGCGCCGTCAACCAGGACGGCGCGAGCAACGGCCTGACGGCCCCCAACGGCCCGTCGCAGCAGCGGGTGATCCGGGCGGCGCTGACGGACGCCGGGCTACGGGCCGCCGATGTGGATTTGGTGGAGGCGCACGGTACGGGGACCCGGCTCGGCGACCCCATCGAGGCGCAGGCGCTGCTGGCGACGTACGGTCAGAACCGCCCCGCCCAGCGGCCGTTGATGCTCGGCTCGCTGAAGTCGAACATCGGTCACACGCAGGCGGCGGCCGGCGTGGGCGGCGTGATCAAGACGGTGCTGGCGATGCGGCACGCCATCATGCCGAAGACCCTGCACGTGGACGGCGCGACGCCCAGCCCGGAAGTGGACTGGTCGGCGGGCGCGGTGGAACTGCTCACGGAGGCCCGCCCCTGGGAGGCCGTCGACAGGCCGCGCCGGGCGGGCGTGTCGTCGTTCGGCGTCAGCGGCACCAACGCGCACGTCATCCTCGAAGAGGCACCGCCCGCGCCCGAGGAGACGGCGGGGCGGGTGGCGCCGGGCATGGGCACGGGCATGGGTACTGAGAGCGACGGTGCGCCCTACCGATCGCCGGTCCTGGCGTGGCCGCTCTCCGCCAAGAGCGAGCAGGCGCTGCGGGAGCAGGCGCATCGACTGCTCGAAGCCCAGGCAGAGTTGAGCGAGGAAGCGAGCGCGACAGCGAGTGCGGCGGACACGGTGCCTCCCTCGCGCCTCGCGGACGTGGGCTACTCGCTGGCCACAGGCAGGGCCGCTCACCAGCACCGGGCCGTGCTGATCGGCACGGACGCGGAGGACTTCCGGCAGGCCCTGACCGCCTTGGCCGCCGGCTCGGCGGCCCCCGGCCTCGTACAGGGGCCGGTCGGCGCGGGCGGCGAGGTGGCCTTCGTCTTCCCTGGACAGGGGTCGCAGTGGGTGGGTATGGCTGCTCAACTGCTGGACTCGGAGCCGGTGTTCGCGGATCGGGTTGCTGAGTGTGGGCGGGCTTTGGCGCCGTTCGTCGACGGGGGCGTTGTCGTTGGAGGACGCGGCGCGGGTGGTGGCGCTGCGGAGCAAGGCGCTGCGGGTCCTCTCCGGGCGGGGCGGCATGGTGTCCGTCGCCCTGCCCGCCGGGGAGGTGGGGGAGTGGCTGGCCGGTGAGTGGGGCGGTGAGCTGTCCGTCGCCGCTGTCAATGGGCCCGCCTCTACCGTGGTGTCGGGTGACGCGGGGGCGTTGGACGCGTTGCTGGTGCGGGCCGAGGAGCGGGGGGTGCGGGCGCGGCGCGTGCCGGTGGACTACGCCTCGCACTGCGCGCACGTAGAGGACATTTACGAACAACTGCTTTCTGAGCTAAATGAACTGACGACACGACAAGCTGACGTGCCGTTCTATTCGACGGTCACTGGCGGGCTACTGGACGCGACTGTTCTGGACGCCGAGTACTGGTACCGCAATCTGCGGCAGACGGTGCGCTTTGAGGAGGCGACGCGGGCGCTGTTGGCGGAGGGCTTCCGGTGCTTCGTGGAGCCGAGCGCCCACCCGGTGCTGACGGTCGGCGTGCAGGAGTCGGCGGAGGCCGCCGGGGTCGAGGCCGTGGTGCTCGGCACGCTGCGGCGTGACGAGGGGGGCCGGGACCGGCTGCTGCTGGCGTTGGGGCAGGCGTGGGCGAGCGGACTGCCGGTGGACTTCTCCGGCACGTACCCCGGCGCGCGCCGTGTGGAGCTGCCCACCTACCCCTTCCAGCGCGAACGCTTCTGGCTGGAGGCTCCGCCTCCGGCCGCGCCGGTGGCGTCGTCCGCCGCTGCCGCCGACGACCTCTTCGAAGGGTTGGAGAGGGAGGATCCCGCGCGGCTGTCCCAGACCCTCGGGGTCAGCCTCGAAGCGCTGGGGGAGGTCCTTCCCGCCCTGGCCGCGTGGCGCTCCGTGCGCTCGCGCGAGCGGCGCGCGGACTCCTGGCGCTACCACGTCGGCTGGCGTCCGGTCCCGGTGCCGATCCCGGCTTCGCCGGGTGTCCCGCTCACCGGCCGGTGGCTGGCCGTGGTCCCTCAGCAGTCGGAGCCTTCCGGGCCCGCCGGAGGCCACGCGAGCGACGCCGTGGCCGCAGTCCTCGCCGCTCTCACCGCGGCCGGCGTCGGCCTGGCCGTGGTCACCGCCACCGGCCCGGGCGCGACCCGAGAGGAACTGTCCGCCGCACTGTCGGAAGCGGTCTCGGCGGCTTCAGCGGCTTCAGCGGCCACGGCGGCCACGACGGCCTCGGCTGTCGACGGGGCTGGGGTCGAAGGGGGTGATGGGGCCGACAAGGCCGACGATCGGGAGCCCGTCGCCGGGGTGCTTTCATTCCTCGCCTGGGAGGAGCGAGTCCACCCCGAACACCCGGGACTTCCAGGCGCGTTGGCGCTTACGCTCGCCCTGGCGCAGGCGCTCGGGGATGCCGGGGTCGAGGCCCCGCTGTGGCTGCTGACGAGCGGCACGGCGGTCGTGGGCGGGGCCGAGAGGCCCGGCGCCCCCGCGCACGCCGCCGTCGCCGCGCTCGGCCGCACGGTGGCGCTCGAACACCCGCAGCGCTGGGGCGGGCTCATCGACCTGCCCGCGGCTGCGCTGGACGAGCGTGCGGCCCGCCGGCTGTGCGCGGTGCTGGCCGGGGCGGCGGCGGCCGACGAGGAGCAGGTGGCGGTGCGCTCGACCGGAGTGCACGGGCGGCGGCTGCTGGCCGCGCCCCCGCGCCCGTACGAGACCGCCGGACGCTGGGAAAGCGGCGGTACGGTCCTGGTGACCGGTGGTACGGGCGGCGTCGGCGCGTGCACGGCCCGTCGGCTCGCGGAGCAGGGCGTCGAACGGCTCCTCCTCGTCAGCCGACGTGGCCCCGACGCCCCAGGCGCGGGGGAACTGTGCGCGGAACTAGCCGAGTTGGGGGTAGAAGCCTCCGTCGTGGCCTGTGACATCGCGGACCGGGAGGCGCTGGCCGCGCTGGTCGCCGGTATCCCGGACGAGGCCCCGCTGACCGGCGTCTTCCACGCGGCGGGCGTGCTGGACGACGGGCTGCTGGACGCGCTGACCCCCGCCCGGCTCGCCGTCTCGCTGCGGGCCAAGCTGACGGCCGCTCAGAACCTGCACGAGGTCACGGCGGGCCTCGACCTCTCCGCGTTCGTCGTCTTCTCCTCGGTGATGGGCGTCGTCGGCAACGCCGGGCAGGGCAACTACGCGGCGGCGAACGCCGCGATGGACGCCCTGGTCGCGCTCCGCCGCGCCGACGGCCTGCCCGGCACCTCCATCGCCTGGGGAGCGTGGGCCGTGACCGGGATGCTGGACGGCGAGGTGGCGGCGCGGCTGCGGGACGCCGGGATGCCGGTGATGGAACCCGACACGGCCGTCACCGCCATCGGCCGGGCCATGGCGGAGGACGACGGCCTCGTCCTGGTGGCGGACGTCGACTGGCGGCGGTACGCCGCGGGCACGGGGCTGCGATCCGGTGCGCTGCTGGCCGAGTTGCCGGACCCGAGGCCGGGGACGGGCGCAGGCGGCGAGAGCGCGGCGACCGGGGTGCCCGGGGCCGGTGATGGAACGGGCGGTCAGGACGGGTCCGTGCGGGCGCGGTTGGCCGCGCTGACGAGTGCTCAGGACCGTATCCAGTGCGTCACCGACCTGGTGCGCACCCACACGGCCGCCGTGCTGCGGCACCGTACGGCCGACGCCGTGCGGCCCGCCGAGGCGTTCGCCGCGCTGGGCCTCGACTCCTTGACGGCCGTGGAACTGCGCAACCGGCTCGGCGGCGCGACGGGCCTCAAGCTGCCCGCCACCGTGGTGTTCGACCACCCCACGCCGGGCGCGCTCGCCGAACGGCTCCTCAGCGAGCTGTCCGAGGCCGTGGGCGCTGCCGTCGCCCCTACGGAGCCGGCGACTGAGGACGCCCGGGCGCACGCACGCCCGTACTCGTCCCGCGACGACGACGATGATCCCATCGCCATCGTCGGCATGGGCTGCCGGTTCCCCGGCGGCGTCGAACGCCCGGAGCAATTCTGGGATTTGCTGGCCGAGGGCGTCGACGCGGTGGGGGACTGGCCGCTGGACCGGGGCTGGGACACGGAGGGGCTGTACGACCCCGACCCGGACCACCCGGGCACCACCTACAGCGATCAGGGCGCCTTCATCGCCGATGTGAGCGGATTCGACGCCGAGTTCTTCGGCATCTCGCCGCGCGAGGCCCTGGCGATGGACCCGCAGCAGCGGCTGCTCCTGGAGACCTCCTGGGAGGCGATCGAGCGGGCCGGGCAGGACCCGAGCGCACTGAGAGGGCGTCAAGTCGGGGTGTTCTTCGGCACCAACGGGCAGGACTATCTCGCCCAGTTGGAGGGCTCGCCGGGCGCTTCCGAGGGGCACTTCCTCACCGGCAACACCGCCAGCGTCCTCTCCGGCCGCGTCTCGTACACCCTCGGCCTGGAAGGGCCCTCGCTCACCCTCGACACCGCGTGCTCCTCCTCGCTCGTCGCCCTCCACCTGGCTGTGCAGGCGCTGCGCCGCGGCGACTGCGAGCAGGCGCTCGCGGGCGGCGTCACCGTGATGAGCACGCCCAAGCTCTTCGTGGAGTTCAGCCGCCAGCGCGGGCTCGCGCCCGACGGCCGGTGCAAGGCGTTCTCGGCGGACGCCGACGGCACCGGCTGGGGCGAGGGCGCGGGCGTGCTGCTGCTGGAGCGGCTGTCGGCCGCCCGGCGCCATGGCCACCCCGTACTCGCGCTGGTCAGCGGCGTCGCCGTGAACCAGGACGGGGCGAGCAACGGGCTCAGCGCGCCCAACGGGCCCGCCCAGCAGAACGTCATCCGTGCCGCCCTCGCCGACGCCGGCCTGCGGCCCGAGCAGATCGACGCGGTCGAGGCGCACGGCACCGGCACGACGCTCGGCGACCCCATCGAGGCCCAGGCGCTGCAAGCCGTCTACGGCGCGCGGCGGGCCGCCGGCCGGCCGCTGTGGCTCGGCTCCGTCAAGTCCAACATCGGGCACACGCAGGCCGCGGCGGGCGTCGCGGGCGTGATGAAGATGGTGCTGGCGCTCGGCCACGGCGAACTGCCGAGCACCCTGCACCTCGGCGAGCCCAACCCGCACGTCGACTGGTCCGCGGGCACGATCCGGCTGCTCGCCGAACGGACGCCCTGGCCGGAGAGCGACGGCCCGCGCCGCGCGGGCGTCTCCTCCTTCGGCATCAGCGGAACCAACGCGCACGTGGTCCTGGAACAGGCCCCGGAGGGTACGGACGGGTCGGCGGGGAGGGGCACGCCGGCGGGTACGGAGGGGCCTCGCCCCCTGCCCGTACCGCTGCTGCTGTCCGCCGCGACCGGCCCGGCGCTCCGGGCCCAGGCGGAACGGCTGCACGCCCACCTCGCCGCCCACCCGGACACGGACCTGGCGGACGTCGCCTACTCGCTCGCCTCCGGACGGGCCGCGCTGGAACACCGGGCGGCGGTCCTCGGTACGGAGCCGGAGTCCGTGCTGCGGTCGCTGCGGGCGTACGCCGAGGGCCGCCGCCCGGCCTCGGTGCTCACCGGCACGGCGGGGCTGCCCGGCCGCACCGCCTTCCTCTTCCCCGGGCAGGGCAGCCAGCGCGCGGGCGCCGGAGCGCGGCTCTACCGCGACGACGCCGTCTTCGCCGACGCCCTCGACGAGGTGCTGACCGAACTCGATCCGCACCTCGAAGTGCCGCTGCACGACGTCCTGTTCGCGGAGAACGGGACCCCCGAGGCGGAGTTGCTGGAGCGGACCCGTTACACCCAGCCCGCGCTGTTCGCGCTGGAGACCGCGCTGTTCCGGCTCGTACGGCACTGGGGCGTACGGCCAGATCTGCTGATGGGCCATTCGATCGGCGAACTGGCCGCCGCGCACGCCGCCGGCGTCCTCGACCTGCGTGATGCCTGCGCGCTGGTCGCGGCGCGCGGCCGGCTGATGGACGCGCTGCCGGAGGGCGGCGCGATGGTGGCGATCGAGGCGGAGGAGGCAGAGGTCCGGAGTGCCGTAGGTGATGAGCAGTCAAGTGGGCTTGTGGCTGCGGATATCGCCGCCGTCAACGGGCCCGACTCCACCGTGGTATCCGGTGACACGGAAGCGGTGCTGCGGCTGGCCGAGGCGTTCCGCGCCCGTGGCCGCCGCACCAAGCGACTGGCCGTCAGCCACGCCTTCCACTCCGCCCGCATGGACGGGATGCTCGACGAGTTCCGGCGAGTCGCCGAGGGGCTGACGTACTCCGCGCCGCGGATCGCGGTGGTCTCGAACCTCACCGGCGAGCCGGCCACCGCCGAGGAGCTGTGCTCCCCCGACTACTGGGTACGGCACGTGCGCGGCACCGTGCGGTTCCTGGACGGGGCCCGGCGGCTGCGGGCGGAGGGCGCGACGACGTTCCTGGAACTGGGGCCGGGCGGAGTGCTCTCCGGCATGCTGCACGGCTGCCTGGCGGACGCCGACGGCTGCGAGACGCTGCCGGTGCTGCGCGAAGGGCGGCCCGAGACGGCGGCCGTTCGGGGAGCGCTCGCCGGATTGCACGTGCGCGGCGTGCCGGTCGACTGGACGGCCGGCTGGCGCGGTGTGGACGTACGCCGCGTCGGCCTCCCCACCTACGCCTTCCAGCACAAGCGCTTCTGGCCCCAGCCGTCCGAACCCGCACCGACCCCGGTCGCGGGGCGCGCGTCGGACGAGCTGTGGGACCTGCTGGACGGTCCGGACGGCGTACGGGCCTTCGCCGCCGAACTGGGGCTTGGCGAAGGCGCCACGTTGCAGGACGTACCGGGGGCCCTCGCCTCCCGCCGCTCCCGGCGCGCGGCCGACGCCGCCGCCGAGCGCCTGCGCTACCGCGTGGGCTGGCAGCCCCTCGCCGTCCCGCCCGCCCCCGACCTGCCGGGGACCTGGCTGCTCGTCGTCCCGGAGGACGGGGCGACTGGGTCCGCCGGGCCGGGCTGCGCGGGGCTGGCCCTTGCCTGCGAAGAGGCCCTGGTCCGGCACGGTGCCGAGGTCTCGGTCCTGCGGGTCGCAGCCGGGACCGGGCGCGCGGAGCTGGCCGGTCTGCTGCCCGCCGACCGCTCCGACGTGGTGGGCGTCCTGTCCCTCCTCGCGTTCGCCGATGCGGAGGCCCATGCGGATGCCCATGCGGATGTGGAGGACGGCCGCTCGGCTTTCGGCTCCGACGCGCCGAGCGCTCCTCTCGCGGCGACACTGACGCTCATTCAGGCGCTCGGCGACCGCGAGCTGAACGCGCCGCTGTGGTGCGTGACGAGCGGGGCCGTGGCGCCGGTCGGGCCTGATGCGGCGTCAGCACATGTGGCCACAGCGCCCGAAGCCCCTGTCCTGCCCGACGGCTCCGCAGTCGGACCGTACGAGCCCGCCCTCACCGACTCAGCCCCCACCGACTCCGTCCCCATCGACCCCGTACAGGCCCAGATCTGGGGCCTCGGACGAGTCGCCGCGCTCGAACTCCCGCGCCTCTGGGGCGGGTTGATCGACCTGACCGGTGCGTTGGACGGCGGTGAGTTGGAGGACGGTGCGCTGGACGGGATGTGCGCGGTGCTCGGCGGGGCGGACGGCGAGGATCAGGTCGCTGTCCGGGGCGCGCGGCTCTTCGGGCGCCGGCTCGACCGGGCGTCGGTTCCGGCCCGGCCCGCCGCCGAGGTGTGGAAGCCGCGCGGCACCGTGCTGATCACCGGCGGTACGGGCGGGCTCGGCGCGCACGTGGCGCGGAAGCTGGCGGCGGAGGGCGCCGAACACCTCGTACTGCTGAGCCGGCGCGGCCCGCGATCGCCCGGCGCGGCGGAGCTGACCGCCGAACTGTCGGCGCTCGGCGCCCGTAGCACCGTCCTGGCCTGCGACGTCGCCGACCGCGCCGCGCTGACGCGGGTCCTGGACGGGCTGCGGGCCGAGCAGGAGACCGTACGGGCCGTCGTGCACACCGCGGGGCTCACCTCGGACACCAGGATCGAGCACTGCACGCCCGACGGCGTGGCGCGCGAGACCGCCGCCAAGACGCGCGGCGCCGACCACCTCGACGCGCTCTTCGACAGCCCGTCGCTGGACGCCTTCGTCCTCTTCTCCTCCATCTCCGCGACCTGGGGCAGCGGCGGCCAGGCCGCCTACGCGGCGGCCAACGCCCACCTCGACGCGCTCGCCGCCGCGCGGTGCGCCCGGGGGCTCGCGGCGACCTCCGTCGCCTGGGGCCCCTGGTCCGGCGCGGGCATGGCGCACGGGGACGTCGGCCGCCGGCTCCGGCGGCACGGCCTGGTGCCGATGGAGCCCGCGGCGGCACTGGACGCGCTCCAGCGGGCGCTGACGTACGGCGAGAGCGAACTGGTCGTCGCCGACATGGACTGGCAGGGCTTCCTGCCGGCGTTTCTGTCGGCCCGCGACAGCGCGCTGCTGCGCCGCCTCCCGGACGCCGCGCCCGCTGCCACCGCCGGTCCCGACGCCGAGGGCCCCGCGGAGTCCGGGGCGGACGCCCACGACGCGTGGCGGCGTGCGCTGGCGGAGCTGCCGCCGGACGAGCGCGGGCACCGGCTGCGCGAACTCGTACGAGCCGAGGCGGCGGAGGTGCTGGGCCATGACTCGACCGGGTCCATCGACGCCGACCGGCCGTTCCGCGACGCGGGCTTCGACTCGCTGACCGCCGTCGAACTCCGCAACCGTCTGATCGCCGTTACCGGCCTGGCCCTGCCGCTCACCACGGTCTTCGACCACCCGACGGCCACGGCCCTCGGCGACCACCTGCTCGCCGAGCTGACGGTCGCCGAGCTGACGGGCGGCGAGCGGGACGGTGCGGGGCTGGCGAGTGCCGGTCCGCAGGGTGCCGGTTCGGGGGGCGCGGCGCGGTGGCTCTCCACCTCGGCGGCCACGCCTGTCTCTGTGGACTCTGCTGCCTCTGCTGCCTTCGATGCCGCTGCTATCCCCGACGGCCCCGACGCCCCCGCCGCCCCGGCCGGTGAGCCGCTCGCGATCGTGTCGATGGCCTGCCGCTTCCCCGGCGGCGTCCGCTCGCCCGAGGGCCTGTGGCGGCTTGTGGCCGACGGCGTGGACGCCATCGGGGACTTCCCCGCCGACCGTGGCTGGCCGCTGGCCGAGCTGTACGACCCGGACCCCGAGCGCCAGGGCACGTTCTACGCGACGGGCGGCGGGTTCCTGGACGGCGCGGGCGAGTTCGACGCCGAGTTCTTCGGGGTGTCGCCGCGCGAGGCCCTGGCGATGGACCCGCAGCAGCGGCTGCTGCTGGAGACCGGATGGGAGGCGCTGGAACGGGCCGGGATCGACCCGGAGACCGTACGCGGCGGCCAGGGCGGCGTCTACATCGGCGTGGCCTCGCAGGGGTACGGGACCGGGGCGCAGGACCCGGCGGCCGACGTCGAAGGGCACCTGCTCAGCGGCACCGTCACCAGCGTGGCCTCCGGCCGGATCTCCTACATCCTGGGCCTGGAGGGGCCCGCCGTGACCGTGGAGACGGCCTGCTCGTCCTCGCTGGTGGCCCTCCACCTCGCGGGGCAGGCGCTGCGGTCCGGGGACTGCTCGTTCGCGCTGGTCGGCGGGGCGGCCGTGATGGCGAGCCCGGACGTCTTCGTGGAATTCAGCCGCCAGCAGGGGCTGTCGCCAGACGGGCGCTGCCGGTCCTTCGCCCAGTCGGCGAACGGCACGGGCTGGGGCGAGGGCGTGGGCGTACTGCTCGTCGAGCGGCTCTCCGACGCCCGGCGCCTGGGCCATCCCGTACTGGCGCTCGTACGCGGCACCGCCGTCAACCAGGACGGCGCGAGCAACGGGCTGACCGCGCCGAGCGGGCCCGCGCAGCAGCGGGCCATCACCGCCGCGCTCGCGGGCGCCGGACTGCGGCCCGAACAGATCGACCTGGTCGAGGCGCACGGCACCGGTACGACGCTCGGCGACCCCATCGAGGCGCAGGCGCTGCTGGCGACGTACGGTCAGAACCGCCCGCAGCGGCGGCCGTTGTGGCTCGGTTCGCTGAAATCCAACATCGGCCACACCCAGGCCGCCGCCGGTGTCGCCGGCGTCATCAAGACGGTCATGGCCCTGCGCCACGGAGTGCTGCCGCGCACCCTGCACGCCGAGGAGGCGTCGCGCCGCGTGGACTGGTCCACCGGCGCGGTCCGGCTCCTCTCCGACCCCCGCCCCTGGGACACCGGCGACGAGCCACGCCGTGCCGGCGTCTCCGCCTTCGGTATGAGCGGTACGAACGCCCACGCCATCCTGGAACAGGCCCCAGAGGCCGCGCCGCTTCCGCACCACCACGCCGCCCCGAGCCCGCGCGGCGCTGCTGCCGCACCGGCCTCGCACGGTGCTGACGATGTTGACGGGCCCGAGGCTCCGGGCGCCGGGGGCCGGGATGCCCTCGGTGCGGTCACGGTGGTTGAGGCCGCTCCGTCCGCCGGCGCCACCGAGGAGCCCGGGTTCACCGGGCCCACCGGGCCCGCGTCTGTCGGAGCGTCCCCCGTCCCCTGGTTGCTCTCCGCCCGTACCCCGGGCGCGCTGCGCCGGCAGGCGCGGCAGTTGGCGGTGTGGCTGGAAGAGGACTCGGGGCTGGGGCCCGCTGATGTGGCGGTGGCGCTTGCTACGACGCGTACGGCTTTCTCCTGCCGGGCGGCTGCGGTCGGGACCGGGCGGGGGGAGCTGCTGGACTGGCTCGGTGCGGTTGCCGAGGGGGAGGTCCTGACCAGTGCGGGCCGGGGGCGGGGGAAGGGCGGGCGGACGGCCTTCGTGTTCCCGGGGCAGGGGTCGCAGTGGGTCGGCATGGGGAGTGAACTCCTCGGCCGGGAAGCGGTGTTCACCGCTGCCATCGAGAGGTGCGCGGCAGCCCTGGCCCCCCATACGGACTGGTCCTTGACGCGCGTACTGCGCAACGAGCCTGACGCGCCGTCACTCGACCGGGTCGATGTCGTGCAGCCGACGCTGTTCGCCGTGATGGTCGCGCTGGCGGAGTACTGGCGAGCCATCGGCGTCAGGGCCGACGCCGTGGTGGGACACAGCCAGGGCGAGATCGCCGCCGCCTGCGTGGCGGGCGCGCTCTCGCTGCCGGACGCGGCCATGGTGGTGGCGCTCCGCAGCAAGGCGCTGCTCCGCATCGCCGGCCGGGGCGGCATGGTGTCCGTCGCGGCGTCCGAGGAGCGGGTGCGCGAACTGCTGGCGGACGGCGACGGAAGCTGCGTCGCCGCCGTGAACGGCCCCGACGCCGTGGTCGTCGCGGGCGAGCCGGACGGGCTCGACGCGCTGCTGTCCGCCTGCGAACGGGACGGCCTGCGGGCCCGGCGCATCCCCGTCGACTACGCCGCCCACTCCGCCCAAGTAGCCGAGATCAAGGACGAGTTGCTGAAGTCACTCGCCGGGGTCCGCCCGCGTTCCTGCGTCGTACCGATGTACTCGGCGGTCACCGGCGGGCCCATCGACGGCACCCTCCTGAACGCCGACTACTGGTACCGCAACCTGCGCGAACCCGTCGACTTCGCGGGCGCCACCGGCGCCCTGCTGGTGGCGGGGCACGATCTGCTCATCGAGGTGAGCCCGCACCCGGTGCTGCTCGCCGGGGCCGAGCGCGTCGCCGAGGCGGCCGGCCGGACGGTGACGGGCGTGGGGACGCTGCGGCGCGACGACGGCGGCCCGGACCGGCTGCTGGCCTCCTCGGCGGAGGCGTGGGCGGCCGGCGCCCCCCTCGACCGGCGCGCGCTGCTGCCCGAGGACGCCGAGGCCCGGCCCGTAACGCTGCCCACCTACCCGTTCCAGCGGGACCGCTACTGGCTCCCCACCCCGGGCCGCAGCGGCGCCCTCGCCCTGGCCGAGCGGGCACCGGCCACCACGCCGGACCTCACCGCGGAAGCCACCACGCCGGGCCTCAGCGCGGCGGCCAACGCGACGGGCCTCACCGCTGAGGCCAACGCGACGGGTCTCGCTGCGACGGCCGGTTCGGCGGATCTCGCCGCGGCGTCCGACACGGCGGATCTGGGAGTCGCCGCCCCCGGCGCCAACGCCTCCCCGGAGCACGCCTCGGCGGCCGACGAAGCCGACGAGGTGGAGTCGCCCGCCGCCCGGCTCGCGGCCCGGCTGGCGTCGCTGGACGAGCCGGGGCGCCGCCAGGCGGTTCTCGACCTGGTCACCCGGCACGCCGCCGCGGTCCTCGGCCACCCCGGCGCCGGCGCCGTACCCCCGGACCGCGCCTTCTCCGACGTGGGCTTCGACTCGATGCTCGCGATGCGGTTCCGCAGCCGACTGTGCACGGCCACCGGGCTGTCCATCCCTCCGACCGTCGTCTTCGAACACCCCACCCCCGCCGCGCTCGCCGACCACCTCCACGACGAACTGAGCGCCGCCGTCCCAGCGCCGGTCCGGCTGACCGAGCTGGACGACCTGGCGGCCAAGCTCGCCGCCCTCACGCCGGGCGCCCCCGGCACCGAGGAGATCGGCGACCGGCTGACCGACCTGCTGCGCGACTGGACCCGGCGCGTCGACCCAGCAGGCTCCGCCGCAGCCAACGGCCTCACCGGTCACACCAGCCCCACCGCACCCAACGGCTCCACCGCACCCGCCAGGCCCACCGACCCCACCGGCAGGCCGGCAGACGCCCCCGCCGGCCACCCGGCCGACGAGGCGGCCCCGGTGGCCGCCCCTGACCCGGCCTCCGCCGACGCGATGGCCACGGCCTCGGCCGACGAGCTGTTCGCACTGCTCGACGACAACTTCGGCATGGCCTGAGAGACGCCTGAGAGACGTGAGAGAGAGCTGACACCGATGTCCGACGCCCAGAAACTGGACGACAAGAAGCTGCTCGACTACCTCAGGCGCGCCACCGCCGACCTCGGCGAGGCCAAGCGGCGGCTGCGGGACGCCGAGAACGCCCGGCGCGAGCCGATCGCCATCGTCTCCATGGGCTGCCGCTACCCCGGTGGCGCCGACACGCCGGAACGGCTCTGGGACCTCGTCGCCGACGGCCGCGACGCCATCACGCGCTGGCCCGTCAACCGGGGCTGGGACACCGACGCCCTGTACGACCCGGACCCCGACCGGCCGGGCACCTCCTACACCCGGCACGGCGGCTTCCTCCACGACGCCTCCGAGTTCGACGCCGAGTTCTTCGGCATCTCACCGCGCGAGGCCCTGGCGATGGACCCGCAGCAGCGGCTGATCCTGGAGACCGCCTGGGAGACCGTGGAACGGGCCGGGGTCGACCCGACCTCGCTGCGCGGTACCCCGACGGGGGTCTTCCTCGGGGCCATGGGCAATGACTACGGCGCGACGTCCCGTCAGCTCCCGGAAGTGCAAGGGCTGTTGGATACCGGGACGGCCAGCAGCGTGGCCTCCGGGCGCGTCGCCTACACCCTGGGCCTCGAAGGGCCCGCCGTGAGCGTGGACACCGCCTGCTCGTCCTCCCTGGTCGCCCTGCACCTGGCGATCCGTGCGCTACGGGCCGGCGACTGCTCGCTCGCCCTGGCGGGCGGCGTGGCCGTGATGGCCACCCCCGACGCCTTCATCGCCTTCAGCCGGCAGCGGGCGCTGTCCGCGGACGGCCGCTGCAAGGCGTTCGGCGCGGGCGCGGACGGCACCGGCTGGTCCGAGGGGGCCGGGGTGCTGCTGCTGGAACGGCTCTCGGACGCCCGCCGCAACGGCCACCCCGTGCTGGCCGTGGTCCGCGGCTCCGCCGTCAACCAGGACGGCGCGAGCAATGGCCTCACCGCGCCCAGCGGCCCCGCCCAGCGCCAGGTGATCCGGGCCGCGCTCGCGGACGCGGGGCTGACGGCCGCCGACGTCGACGCGGTGGAGGCGCACGGTACGGGCACCCGGCTGGGCGACCCGATCGAGGCGCGGGCGCTCCTGGCGACGTACGGACAGGGCCGCCCGGCGGAACGGCCGTTGTGGCTCGGTTCGCTGAAGTCGAACATCGGGCACACCTCCGCCGCCGCCGGTGTGGGCGGCGTCATCAAGACCGTGCTGGCCATGACGCACGGCGAACTGCCGCCCACCCTGCACGCCGACGAGCCCACCCCCATGGTCGACTGGACGGCCGGCGCGGTCCGGGTGCTCAGCCGGTCGGAGCCGTGGCCCGAGACCGGCCGCCCGAGGCGGGCCGGCGTCTCCGCGTTCGGCGTCAGCGGCACCAACGCCCACCTGATCCTGGAACACGTACCCGAGCCAGACGCCCCGGAGCCGGCCGCCGTCGAACCGACCGCCCCAGGCGTGGCCGCCCCCGCCGTGACCGCCACTGGTACGGCCGCTTCGGACTCAGCCGCCGGCGACCCGGCCGCCCCCGACCCGGACGGCAACGCCGCACCCGCCCCCGCCCCCGTACCCGCGAACCTCCCCTGGGTGCTCTCCGCGCGCAGCGAGGCGGCCCTGCGCGACCAGGCGCGGCGGCTGCTGGGCCACCTCGATGCCGCCGCGCCCGCGCCGCCGCCCGCCGGGATCGGCCGGGCCCTCGCCACCACGCGCGCGGCCCTGACCCACCGGGCCGTCGTCGTGGGCGCCGACCTCGACGCGCTGACGGCCGGGGTACGGGCGCTGGCCGACGGCGCGCCCGCGCCGCACCTGATCCAGGCAGCGGTCGGGACGACCGGCCGCACGGTGTTCGTCTTCCCCGGCCAGGGCTCGCAGTGGGCAGGAATGGCCGCCGAACTCCTCGACGCGGAGCCGGTGTTCGCCGCTCGGATCGCCGAGTGTGAGCGGGCTCTGGCCCCGTTCGTCGACTGGTCGTTGGAAGCGGTTCTACGGGCCGGGGCTGACGCGCCGTCATTGGAACGGGTCAACGTGGTGCAGCCTGCCTTGTTCGCGGTGATGGTGTCGCTGGCAGCGGTGTGGCGTTCGTACGGCGTGGAGCCGGGTGCTGTCGTCGGTCATTCTCAGGGCCTTTCGGTCGCCGCTGTCAATGGCCCTGCCTCCACCGTGGTGTCGGGTGACGCGGGCGCGCTGGATGAGCTGTTGGAGCGGGCCGAGGAGCGGGGGGTGCGGGCCCGGCGCGTACCGGTGGACTACGCCTCGCACTCCGCCCACGTCGAGGACATCCACGGCCAACTCCGCGCAGAACTAGCCGAACTGACGCCCCGCCGGGCCGACGTGCCGTTCTACTCCACGGTCACCGGCGACCTGCTGGAGACCACGGCCCTCGACGCCGAGTACTGGTACCGCAACCTGCGGCAGACCGTCGAGTTCGAGAAGGCCACCCGCGCCCTGCTCGACGCCGGGTTCCGGTTCTTCGTGGAGCCCAGCGCGCACCCCGTCCTCACCTTCGGCGTGCAGGAGACCGCCGACGCCGCCGGCGTCGCCGACTCCGGGCAGGGGCCCGCCGTGGCGCTCGGCACGCTGCGGCGGGACGACGGCGGCCCGGACCGCATGCTGCTCTCGCTGGGCGAGGCATGGGCCGGCGGGCTGCGGCTCGACTGGGGACGGGTGTTCCCCGGCGCCGGGGGCGGGCACGTGGCGCTGCCGACGTACGCCTTCCAGCGCGCCTCGTACTGGCTCCAGGACCCCGACGGCGCGCGGGGCGGCGGCACGGGCGGGGCCGGCGGCGCGGACCAGGACGGGTTCTGGGAGGCGATCGGCGGCGGCGACCTCGACCGCCTCGCCTCGACCATCGGCGTCGGCCCGGACGACCCGCTGAGCGTCGTACTGCCCGCCCTCACCGACTGGCGGACGCGCCGTCAGGAACGGTCCGTGGTGGACTCCTGGCGGTACCGCCTCGACTGGCGCGCCCTGCCGGAGGGCGCCCCCGCCGCGCCGTCCGGCACCTGGCTGGTGCTGTCGTCGGCCGCCGACGCCGAGGACCCGCGCTCGGCCGGCTGCCTGCGCGCCCTCGCGACGGCCGGGGCCGTCACCCTGCGCCTCCTCCTCACGGAGGCGGACACCGACCGCGCGACCCTCGCGGCGCGCCTCGCCGAGACCGTGGACGCGGTGGGCGGCCCGGTCGCGGGGGTGCTGTCCCTCCTCGGCCTGGACGAGAACCCCCACCCCGTCCACACCACCGTCCCCATGGGCACCGCGCTGAACCTGGCCCTGGCGCAGGCGCTCGGCGACGCCGGAGTCGAGGCGCCCCTGTGGTGGGCCACCCGCGCAGCCGTCGCGACCGGCCCCGACGACGGGCCGGTCAGCGCCGCCGCCAGCCTGCTCTGGGGCCTCGGCCGCGTCGCCGCCCTGGAGTACCCGCGCCGCTGGGGCGGGCTCGTCGACCTCCCCGACACCCTGGACGACGCCACCGCCGCCCGGCTCTGCCGGACCCTGGCCGGCGGCCTCGGCGACGAGGACCAGGTGGCCGTCCGCGCGTCGGGCTGCCACGGCCGCCGGCTGGTACGGGCCCCGCTCGGCGACGCCCCCGCGCCCCGCGACTGGCGCCCCCGCGGCACCACCCTGATCACCGGCGGTACGGGCGGCATCGGCGCCCAGATCGCCCGCTGGCTGGCGCGGCGCGGCGCGGAACACCTCGTCCTGGTCAGCCGCGGCGGCCCCGACGCGCCCGGCGCCGCCGAACTCTCCGAGGAACTGACCGGCCTCGGCGCCCGTACCACCCTCGCCTCCTGCGACGTCGCCGACCTGGCCGCGCTGCGCTCCCTCAAGGAGGGCCTGGAGCGGGACGGCTGCGAGATCCGCACCGTCCTGCACGCCGCGGGCGGCGGCTCGCTCGTGCCGCTGCCCGACACCGACCTGGCCGAGTTCGCCGAGACGCTGTACGCGAAGGTCGGCGGGGCCCGCAACCTCGACCTGCTCTTCGACGGCGATGGCGACGGCGATGGCGACGGTGCCGGAGAAGGCGCAGGCGAAGGCGGAGGCGGCCCGCTCGACGCGTTCGTGCTGTTCTCCTCCATCTCCGGCGTGTGGGGCAGCGCCATCCACGGCGCGTACGCCGCCGCCAACGCCTACCTCGACGGGCTGGCCGAGCGCCGCCGCGCCCGCGGCCGGGCGGCGACCTCGGTGGTGTGGGGCATCTGGAGCCCCGAGGACGGCGGCGGCATGGCCGCGAACCTCGTCGAGGAGGAGCTGCGCGGCCACGGCATCCTCTTCATGCCGCCCCCGGTCGCCATCACCGGGCTCCAACAGGTGCTGGACCACGACGAGACCGTGGTGCTCGTCGCCGACGTCGACTGGGAGCGCTTCGCCCCCGTCTTCACCTCGGCCCGGCCCAGTCCGCTCATCAGCGAACTCCCGGACGTACAAGCGGTACTGACGGCAGAGCGGGAAGGCGACGAGGCCGGTGCGGGAGGGGCCGCCGCCGCGCTGCGGAGCAGGCTGCTGGCGCAGCCGGCGGCCGAGCGCCACCGGACCCTCGCCGACCTGGTCCGTACGCACGCGGCCGGCGTGCTCGGCCACGACTCGCCGGACGCCGTCACCCCCGGCCGCGCCTTCCGCGACCTGGGCTTCGACTCGCTGACCGCCGTCGACATGCGCAACCGGCTCACCGCCGCCACCGGCCTCAAGCTGCCCGTCACCGTCGTCTTCGACTACTCCTCCGCCACCGCCCTCGCCCGCCACCTGGGCGCCCTCCTCCTGGGCGACGCGAGTACGGGAGAGGGGGCGCCCCTCGCCGCCGGAGCCCTGCCCGTACCGGCCGCCGGGCCCCTGCCCGTACCGGCCGCCGCCGCGCCGCCGGACGACGACCCCATCGCCATCGTCGCCATGAGCTGCCGCTACCCCGGCGGCGTACGGACCCCCGAAGACCTGTGGCGCCTGGTCGCGGAGGGCAGAGACGCCGTCACCGAACTCCCCGCCGACCGCGGCTGGGACCTGGCCGACCTCTACGACGCCGACCCCGACCGGCCCGGCAAGAGCTACGCGGCGGCGGGCGGCTTCGTCCACGACGCCGGACGGTTCGACCCCGCCTTCTTCGGGATCTCCCCGCGCGAGGCTCTGGCCATGGACCCGCAGCAGCGGCTGCTCCTCGCGACCTCCTGGGAGGCGATCGAACGCGCGGGCATCGACCCCGCCACCCTGCACGGCACCCGTACGGGCATCTTCGCGGGCGCCTCGTACCAGGGGTACGGCGGCAGCATGCGCGACGTGCCCGACGAACTGGAGGGCCTGTTCATCGCGGGCATCTCCACCAGCGTCCTGTCCGGCCGGGTCGCCTACCAGCTCGGGCTCCAGGGGCCCGCGATCACCGTGGACACCGCCTGCTCCTCCTCCCTGGTCGCCGTCCACCTGGCGGCCCGCGCGCTGCGCGCCGGGGAGTGCACGCTGGCCCTGGCCGGCGGCGCGACCGTCATCGGCACCCCCTTGTCGTTCACCGGCTTCAGCCGCCAGCGCGGGCTCGCCGAGGACGGCCGCTGCAAGTCCTTCGCCGCGTCGGCGGACGGCTTCGGCATGGCCGAGGGCGTCGGCCTGCTGGTCCTCGAACGGCTCTCGGACGCCCGCCGCAACGGCCACCCGGTCCTCGCGCTGGTCCGCGGCTCCGCCGTCAACCAGGACGGCGCCAGCAACGGCCTGACCGCGCCGAGCGGACTCGCGCAGCAGCGGGTGATCCGCGGGGCGCTGGCCGACGCCGGGCTGACCGCCGCCGACGTGGACGCCGTCGAAGCGCACGGCACCGGCACCCGCCTCGGCGACCCCATCGAGGCCGACGCGCTGCTGGCGACGTACGGTCAGGACCGGGCCGCCGGGCGGCCGTTGCTCCTCGGCTCGCTGAAGTCCAACATCGGCCACAGCCAGGCCGCCGCCGGGGTCGCGGGCATCATGAAGATGGTGCTCGCGATGGAGCACGGCGTGCTGCCCCGCACCCTGCACATCGACGAGCCGACCCCCAACGTCGACTGGAGCACGGGCGCCGTCTCCCTGCTCACCGAGGCCGCGCCCTGGCCGGAAGCCGGCCGCCCGCGCCGGGCGGGCGTCTCCTCCTTCGGCCTCAGCGGCACCAACGCGCACATCATCGTCGAACAGCCGGAGCCGGAGGCACTGCGGGAGACCGAACCGGAGCCGGAGCCGCAGGCGGGCGCGTCCGAGCCGTACGAGGCCGGGGCCGCCCCGGAAGCGCACGTCCCCGAAGCGGTTCCGTGGGTCCTCTCCGCCCGCACCCCTGACGCGCTCGCCGCCCAAGCCGCCCGACTGCACGACCATTTGACGGGCCATCCGGAGATCTCCGCGCGGGACGCCGGCTACTCCCTCGCCACCACCAGGACCGCCTTCGAGCACCGCGCCGCCGTCGTCGGAACGGACCGCGAGGCGCTGCTCGCCGGGCTCGCCGCCCTGGCGGCCGGGGAACGCGCCCCCGGCCTGGTCAGCGGCGCCGTGGCCCGGTCCGACCGGACGGTGTTCGTCTTCCCCGGCCAGGGCTCGCAGTGGACCGGCATGGCACGTGAACTCCTCGACACCTCACCGGTGTTCGCCGACCACATCGCCGCCTGCGAACGGGCCCTCGCCCCGCACCTCGACTGGTCGCTGCTGGAAGTTCTCCAGGACGCCCCGGACGCGCCGCCGCTGGACCGCGTGGACGTGGTGCAGCCGGTGCTGTTCGCGGTCATGGTGTCGCTGGCCGGCCTGTGGCGCTCGTACGGGGCCGTCCCCGACGCCGTGATCGGCCACTCGCAGGGCGAGATCGCCGCCGCCTGCGTCGCGGGCGCCCTCTCCCTGGAGGACGCCGCGCGGGTCGTCGCGCTGCGCAGCAAGGCGCTCCGCGCGCTGACCGGCCGCGGCGGCATGCTCTTCGTGCCGCTCCCCGCCGACCGCGTCCGCGAGCGGCTGACCGCCTGGGACGGCGTGCTCGGCGTCGCCGCCGTCAACGGGCCGACCTCCGCCACGGTCTCCGGCGACCCGGCGGCCCTCGCCGGGCTCCAGGACGCGCTCTCCGCCGACGGCGTGCTGTGCTGGCCGATCCCCGGCGTGGACTTCGCCGGCCATTCCGTACAGGTCGAGGAGATCCGCGAGGAGCTGCTGACCGTCCTCGCCGGGGTCCGGCCGCGCCCCTCCGACGTGCCGTTCTACTCCACGGTCACCGGCGGGCCGATCGACACCGCGGCCATGGACGCCGAGTACTGGTACCGCAATCTGCGGCAGCCCGTGGAGTTCGCGCGGACCGTGGACGCGCTGCTCGCCGACGGGCACGGCGTGTTCGTGGAGTGCAGCACCCACCCCGCCCTCGCCGTCTGGCTCCAGGAGGCCGTCGAGGCCGCCGGGGCGGGCGGCGGCGTCGTGGCGACGCTCCGTCAGGACGAGGGCGGGCTCGACCGGTTCCTCGCCTCGCTCGCCCACCTGCACGTGCTCGGCGCGCCCGTGGACTGGGAGGCCGTCTTCGCGGGCACCGGCGCTCGCGTACGGCCGCTGCCCACCTACGCGTTCCAGGAGCAGCAGTACTGGTTCACGGCCACCGCCACCGCTCCCGGCGAGGCCCAGGACACCCCGGCGCTCGACAGCGGGTTCTGGGAGGCCGTGGAACGGGAAGACCTCGACGCCCTCGCCGACACGCTCCGCGTCGACGACGCGGAACTGCGCGCCTCCCTGGCCGGCGTCGTCCCCGCCCTCTCCGGCTGGCTCCGCGAACGCCGCGGCCACTCCACCGTCGACGGCTGGCGCTACCGCGTCACGTGGAAACCACTGCCGACCGGCGGCGAGCCCACCCTCCACGGCACCTGGCTGGTCGCCGTGCCCGCCACGGCCGCCGACGGCCCCACCGCGACGGCCTGCGTACGGGCCCTCGCCGCGCACGGGGCCCGGCCGGTCCTCATCGCGGCGGACCGCGAGGCCGCCGACCGGGGCCGCTTCGCCGCGCTGCTCCCGGACGGCCTCGCGGCCGAGGCGCCCAGCGGGGTCCTGTCCCTGCTGGCACTCGACGAGTCGCCCTACGCCGAAGGCTCCGCGATGCCGACCGGGCTCGTTCTCACCGTGGCCCTGCTCCAGGCGCTCGGCGACGCCGGACTCGACGCGCCCGTCTGGTGCGCGACCCAGGGCGCCGTCTCCATCGGCAGGTCCGACCGGCTGCGCAGCGCCACCCAGGCGCTCGCCTGGGGGCTCGGCGGGGTCGCCGGGGTCGAGTACCCGCAGCGCTGGGCCGGGCTGATCGACCTCCCCGAGCACCTGGACGACCGGGCCCTGGCCCGGCTGGCCGAAGCGCTGTCCGGCATCGGGAACGGCACCGGCCCCACCGCCGGAAGCGACGGCGACGCCGACGGCGAGGACCAGCTCGCGCTCCGCGCCTCCGGAGTGTTCGCCCGACGGCTCGCCCCCGCCGCCGTCGGCGACACAACGCCCGCCCATACGTGGACACCTGACGGTACGACACTCATCACCGGCGGCACCCGCGGCCTCGGCGCGCAAGTCGCCCGCCACCTCGCCCGCGCGGGCGCGGAACATCTGCTGCTCACCAGCCGCCGCGGCGCCGGCACCCCCGGCGCCGACGCCCTCCTCGCCGAACTGGAACAGCTCGGCGCCGACGTGACGGTCGCCGCCTGCGACGTCGCCGACCGGGACGCCCTGGCGGAGCTGCTGGCCGCCGTCCCCGCCGGGCGGCCGCTGCGCGCCGTCGTGCACGCGGCGGGCGTCCTGGACGACGGCGTCATCGACTCGATCACCCCCGAACGGGCCGCGGGCGTCCTACGACCCAAGCTCGACGCCGCCCGCCACCTCGACGTCCTCACCCGCGACCGCGACCTGACCGCGTTCGTGCTGTTCTCCTCGCTCGCCGGCACCCTCGGCGGCACCGGCCAGGGCAGCTACGCGGCCGCCAACGCCTACCTCGACGCCCTCGCCCAGCAGCGCCGCGACCGCGGCCTGCCCGGCACCTCCGTGGCCTGGGGCCTGTGGGCCGGCGACAGCCTCGCCGCCGGGGCCGTCGGCGACCGCCTCGTACGCAACGGGCTTCCCGCGATGGACCCGGAACTCGCGACCGCCGCCCTCCAGCAGGCCCTCGACCACGACGACACCCACCTCCTCGTCGCCGACTTCGCCTGGGACCGCTTCGTACGGGCCTTCACCGCCCTCCGCCCCAGCCCCGCCATCAGCGAACTCCCGCCCGTACAGCGCGTATTGGCAGAGACGGGGTCGGCCGGCGGCGAGAGCCGAGGGGCGGACTCGCCGGCCCGGCGGCTGGTCGCGCTGCCCGCCGCGGACCGCGACCGCGCCCTCCTCGACCTCGTACGCACCGAGGTCGCCGACGTGCTCGGCCACCCCGGGCCCGAGGCGGTCGACCCCGACCGGGCGTTCAAGGACATCGGCTTCGACTCGCTGACCGCCGTCGACCTGCGCAACCGCCTCGCCGAGGCCACCGGGCTGCGGCTGTCGGTCACCCTGGCCTTCGACTACCCGACGGCGACCGTACTGGCCGGACACCTGCGCACCGAACTGCTCGCCGCGTTCGGCGGCCCCGAGACCGCCGCGGCCGAGGACCACGCCGCCCCGCGCGACAAGGCGGCCGACGACGACCCCATCGCCGTCGTCGCGATGAGCTGCCGCTTCCCCGGCGGCGTCACCACCCCCGAGGAGCTGTGGACCCTCCTCACCTCCGGCGGGGACGCCATCAGCGGCTTCCCCACCGGGCGGGGCTGGGACCTCGAAGGGCTCTACGACCCCGACCCGGACCGCGTCGGCAGCACCTACGCGCGCGAGGGCGGCTTCCTGCACGACGCCGACCACTTCGACCCGGCGTTCTTCGGGATCTCCCCGCGCGAGGCCCTGACCATCGACCCCCAGCAGCGGCTGCTCCTCGAACTCTCCTGGGAGGCCATCGAACGCGCGGGCATCGACCCCCTCGCCCTCAAGGGCAGCGCGAGCGGCGTCTTCGTCGGATGCAGCCACCACGACTACGGCTCACGGGTCGCCGAACCCTCCGAGGAGTCCGAGGGCTACCTCGGCATCGGCAGCGCCGGCAGCGTCGCCTCCGGCCGCATCTCCTACAGCCTCGGCCTGGAGGGCCCCGCCGTCACCGTCGACACGGCGTGCTCCTCGTCGCTGGTCGCGGTGCACCTCGCCGCGCAGGCGCTGCGCGCCGGAGAGTGCGCGCTGGCCCTGGCCGGCGGTGTGACCGTGATGTCCACGCCCGGCGCGTTCGTCGAGTTCAGCAGGCAGCGCGTGCTCGCCGCCGACGGCCGCTGCAAGCCCTTCGCGGCCGCCGCCGACGGCACCTCCTGGTCCGAGGGCGCCGGACTGCTGGTCCTCGAACGGCTCTCGGACGCCCGCCGCAACGGCCACCCCGTGCTCGCGCTGGTCCGCGGCTCCGCCGTCAACCAGGACGGCGCCAGCAACGGCCTCACCGCGCCCAACGGCCCCTCCCAGCAGCGCGTCATCCGGCAGGCCCTGGCGGGCGCCGGGCTGACCGCCGCCGACGTGGACGCCGTCGAGGCGCACGGCACCGGCACCAAGCTCGGCGACCCCATCGAGGCACAGGCGCTGCTGGCGACATACGGTCAGAACCGGCCCGCCGAGCGGCCGTTGCTTCTCGGCTCGCTGAAGTCCAACATCGGCCACAGCCAGGCGGCGGCCGGCGTCGCGGGCATCATGAAGATGGTGCTCGCCATGCGCCATGGCGAGCTGCCGCACACCCTGCACCTCGACGAGCCGACGCCCTACGTGGACTGGTCGGCCGGCTCCGTACGCCTGCTGACCGAACGCACCGCGTGGCCCGAGACCGGCCGTCCGCGCCGCGCGGGCGTCTCCTCCTTCGGCGTCAGCGGCACCAACGCCCACACCATCCTCGAACACGTGCCGGAACGGGAACCGGAGCGGGCCCCGGGGCCGGACGCGAAACCGGCCCCGGAACCGGCCGCCACCCCCACTTCCGCCGCGTCCGCCCCCACCCCCGTCGCCCCGGAGGAGCAACGCCCCGTCCTGCCCTGGCTGCTGTCCGGCCGCAGCGCCGACGCCCTCCAGGCCCAGGCCGGGCGGCTGCTCCAGCACCTCCGCACCCACCCCGCCGACCCCGCCGACATCGGCTACTCCCTCGCCGCGCAGCGCAGCGCCTTCGAACACCGCGCGGTCCTCACCGGCGAGTCCGAGCCCGCCCTGCTCGCCGCCCTGACCGCCCTCGCCGCCGGCGAGCCCTCGCCCGACCTGGTACGCGGCGTCACCGGCGGCGCGGGCAAGACCGCCTTCCTCTTCCCCGGCCAGGGCAGCCAGCGCCCCGGCATGGGCGCCGGCCTGTACGCGCGCCACCGGGTCTTCGCCGACGCCTTCGACGCGGTCTGCGCGGAGTTCGACCCGCTCCTCGACCGCCCGCTCCGCGACGTGATCGACGCGGGGCCGGACAGCCCCGACGCCGGGCTGCTGGACCGCACCGCCTACACCCAGCCCGCCCTCTTCGCGCTCGGCGTCGCCCTCTACCGGCTGGTCGAGCACTGGGGCATCACCCCCGACCACCTCCTCGGGCACTCCGTCGGCGAACTGGCCGCCGCCCACGTCGCCGGGGTCCTCACCCTCCCCGACGCCGCCGCGCTCGTGGCGGCCCGGGGCCGGCTGATGGAGGCCCTGCCGGCCGGCGGTGCGATGGTCTCCCTCACCCTCTCTGAGACGGACCTGCTGCCGCTGATGGGCGGTCAGGAGGGCGTCGTCAGCATCGCCGCCGTCAACGGGCCCGCCTCCACGGTGATTTCAGGTGACGAACAGGCCGTCGCGGACATCGCCGCGCGGGCGGCGGCGCTCGGCCACAAGACGAAGCGGCTGCGCGTCAGCCACGCCTTCCACTCGCCGCGTATGGCACCGATGCTCGACGAGTTTTATGAGATCGCCGCGCGCGTCGCGTACGGACGGCCGAGCGTCCCCATCGTCTCCGACCTGACCGGGACGACCGCCACCGACGAACAGCTCGCCTCCCCGCACTACTGGACGGACCACGTACGCGGCACCGTCCGCTTCCTCGACGGCCTGCGTCACCTGGAGCGCCAAGGGGTCACGGCCTGCCTGGAACTCGGCCCCGACGGCGCCCTGAGCACCATGGGCCAGGACTGCCTGGGCGACGCCTCCGACGGCGCGGTCCTCGTGCCGCTGCTCCGCAAGGACCGCCCCGAGCCCGCCGCCCTCACCACAGCCCTCGCCCGGCTGCACGTACACGGCACCGCGATCGACTGGCCCGCCGTCTTCGTCGGCAGCGGCGCCCGCCCCACCCCGCTGCCCACCTACGCCTTCCAGCGCCTGCCCTACTGGCTCGCCGCCAAGGCCGCCACCGCCGACCTGCCCGCCGCCGGACTGCGCCCCGCCGAGCACCCCCTGCTCGGCGCGGCCTGCCGCCTCGCCGACACCGGCGCGTTCCTGTTCACCACCCGGCTCTCCGTCCGCACCCACCCCTGGCTCGCCGACCACGGCGTGTACGAGGGCGTCCTCTTCCCCGCCACCGCCTTCCTGGAACTCGCCCTCCACGCCGCCGACCGGACCGGCTGCGCCGCCGTCGAGGAACTCACCCTCGAAGCGCCGCTGCTCCTCCCCGAGACCGGCGCGATCGCCCTGCAACTCGCCGTAGGACCGCCCGACGGCTCCGGAGCCCGCCCCGTCACCGTCCACGCCAGGCCGGACGACGCCCTGCCCGATGACCCCTGGACCCGTCACGCCAGCGGCCTGCTGACCGGAGCCGACCAGGCGGCGGCCCTTGAGGAGAACGGCGCCGAGGACTTCGCGCTCTGGCCCCCGGCCGACGCCGAGCCGCTGGACGCGGACGGCCTCTACGCACGGTTCGCCGAGGGCGGCTTCGCCTACGGGCCCGCGTTCCAGGGGCTGCGCGCCGCCTGGCGGCGCGGCGACGAGGTCTTCGCCGAGGCCGCCCTGCCCGCCGCGCAGCAGCCGGACGCGGGACGGTTCGGACTCCACCCGGCGCTCCTCGACGCGGCCCTCCACGCCCTCGTCTTCGACGTGCTCGAAGGCCCCGCCAAGGGCTGGCTGCCGTTCTCCTGGAACGGCGTCCGCCTGCACGCCACCGGAGCGAACACGCTGCGGCTCCGGCTGACCCCGGCCGGCCGCGACACCGTCGCCGTGACCGCGGCCGACACCACCGGACACCCGGTCCTCTCCGCCGCCTCCCTCGTGCTGCGGCCCGTCACCGCCGACCAGGTCAAGGCGGCTCGCGGCGGCCACCACGAGGAACTGTTCCGCCCCGAATGGCACGCCGTGCCGCCACAGCCCGTCGCGGCCGAGTCCACCGCCGACTGGGCCACGCTCGGCGCCGACGCCCCTTGGTGGCAGCCCACCCCGGCCCGTACCGCCCCGGACCTCGCGGCCCTCGCGGCACAGATCGACGCGGGCGCGCCCACGCCCCGCCTCGTACTGGCCACCTGCCCGCCCGCGGCGGGCGACGGCACGGGCGCGGACGCGGATGCCGTACGGGCCGCCGTCGCCGATGTCCTCGCGCTGCTCCAGCAGTGGCTCGCCGACGAGCGGTTCGCCACCGCCAAGCTCGCCTTCGTGACCTCCGGCGCGGTGGCCGTCGATGCCGGGGACGATGTCGGCGACCTGGCGCACGCCGCCGTGTGGGGGCTGGTCCGCACCGCCCAGACCGAGCACCCCGACCGCTTCGTGCTCGTGGACCTCCAAGGCCACGCCGGCCACGACGACGCACCGGGCGCCCTCCCCGGCGCCCTCGCCACGGGCGAGCCGCAGCTCGCCGTACGGGCCGGGGCCGCGTACGCCGCCCGGCTGGCGCGCGTACCCCTGTCCGCCCCCGAACGCCGACCCGGCTGGGACCCGCACGGCACCGTGCTGATCACCGGCGGCACCGGTGCCATCGGCTCCCACCTCGCCCGCCACCTCGTCACCGAACACGGCGTACGGCACCTGGTGCTCACCAGCCGCACCGGCCCCGCGGCGGCGGGCGCGGCCGACCTCACCGCCGAGCTGGCCGCGCTCGGCGCCCGGGCCGAGGCCGTCGCCTGCGACGCCGCCGACCGCGACGCGCTCGCCGCGCTGCTCGCCGGCATCGACCCGGACCACCCGCTGACCGGCGTGGTGCACGCGGCCGGCGCCCTCGCCGACTCCGTCGTCGCCACCATGACCCCCGAACAACTCGACACCGCGCTGCGCCCCAAGGTGGACGCCGCGCTCAACCTCCACGAACTCACCGCCGGCCTCGACCTGTCGGAGTTCGTCCTCTTCTCCTCCATCGCCGGCGTCTTCGGCGGCATGGGCCAGGGCAACTACGCGGCCGCCAACTCCTTCCTCGACGCCCTCGCCCACCGGCGGCGGGCCCAAGGACTGCCCGGCGCCTCCCTCGCGTGGGGACTGTGGGCCAACGGCGGCGGCATGACCGGCGGACTGACCGAGGCCGACCTGCGGCGGATCGCGCGCGGCGGCATCGTCGCGTTCACCCCCACAGAGGGGCTGGCCCTGTTCGACGCGGCGGGCGCGGTCGCCGAACCCGTGCTGCTGCCGCTGCGCCTCGACACCGCGGCCGTACGCGCCCAGGCCGCCGCCCAAGGCGTGCCGCCGCTGCTCAGCGGACTCGTACGGGCGCCGGCCCGGCGCGCCGAGGCGGGCGCCGCGACCGCGACCGAGCCCCAGGGCGGGGCCGACGCGGCGGCGGCGCTGCGCAAGCGGCTCGGCGGGCTCAACGCGGCCCAGCGCGACCGCGTCCTGCTCGACCTCGTCCGCTCGCACGCCGCCATGGTCCTCGGCTTCGCCGGCGCCGCCGCCGTGGAACCCGGCCGCGGCCTCCTGGAGCTGGGCTTCGACTCGCTGACCGCCGTCGAACTGCGCAACCGCCTCCGCGCCGCCACCGGGCTCCGCCTCCCGGCCACCCTGCTCTTCGACTACCCGACGTCGACCGCCATCGCCGGACACCTCGCCGCCGAGTTCGTACCGGACCCCGCCGCGGACTCCGCCGCCGACCCCGGCCCGGCGCCCGGCCTGCCCGAACTGGACCGGCTGGAGCGCGTACTCGACGGCGGCGACCTGGACCGCGCCGCCCGCGCCACGCTCACCGAACGGCTGCGGCAACTGCTGAGCGGACTCGACCCGGACGGCGGCACGTACGGGAACGGGAGGGACGGGGGAAACGGTGGGAACGGCAGCGGTCCAGGCGGGAACGGCAACGGCAGCAACGGCAATGGCAATGGCAATGGCGAGAACGGAAACGGCGACGGGAAGGGCACGACGATCGAGGACCGGATGGACGGCGCGACGGACGACGAGCTCTTCGACCTCATCGACAACGAACTCGGCACGTCATGACGCGGACCAGGCACCAGACCCCACCCCGGCCGAGCAAGCGGAGCAAGGTGACCGACGATGGTGAATGACGACCGGCTGCGCGACTACCTCAAGCGGGTCACCGCCGACCTGCACCGCACCAGGCAGCGCCTGAGCGACGCGGAGGCCAAGGACCGCGAACCCATCGCGATCGTCGCGATGAGCTGCCGCTACCCCGGCGGCGTGGAGACCCCCGAGGACCTGTGGCGGCTGGTCGCCGCCGGGACCGACGCGATCACCCCGTTCCCCGCCGACCGCGGCTGGGACCTCGACGCGCTCCACGACCCCGGACAGGAACGCCCCGGCACCACCTACGCCTCACTCGGCGGCTTCCTCGACGGCGTCGGCCGGTTCGACCCCGGCTTCTTCGGCATCTCGCCCCGCGAGGCCCTGGCCATGGACCCGCAGCAGCGGCTGCTGCTGGAGACCACCTGGGAGGCGTTCGAACGGGCCGGCATCGACCCGGCGACGCTGCGCGGCAGCCGCACCGGCGTCTTCGCCGGGGTCATGTACCAGGACTACGCCGTACGGCTGCGGCACGCGCCCGACGACGTCGCGGGCTACCTCGGCAGCGGCAGCTCCGACAGCGTCGCCTCCGGCCGCGTCGCCTACACCTTCGGCCTGGAGGGCCCCGCGGTCAGCGTCGACACCGCGTGCTCGTCCTCCCTGGTCGCCCTGCACTTCGCCTGCCAGGCGCTGCGGCTCGGCGACTGCGCCCTGGCGCTGGCCGGCGGCGCGATGGTGATGTCCACGCCGGTGCCGTTCGTGGAGATGAGCCGCCAGGGCGGGCTCGCCCGCGACGGCCGCTGCAAGTCCTTCTCGGCCCGCGCGGACGGCACCGGCTGGGGCGAGGGCGTCGGAATGCTGCTGCTGGAACGGCTCTCCGACGCCCGCCGCAACGGTCACCCCGTGCTGGCCGTGGTCCGCGGCACCGCCGTCAACCAGGACGGCGCGAGCAGCCGGCTCACCGCGCCCAACGGCCCCGCCCAGCAGCGCGTGATCCGCCAGGCCCTGGCCGGCGCGGGCCTCGCCCCGTCCGAGGTCGATGTCGTCGAGGCGCACGGCACCGGCACGCCGCTCGGCGACCCCATCGAGGCGCAGGCGCTGCTGGCGACGTACGGGCGCGACCGGCCCGAAGGGCGGCCGCTGCTGCTCGGCTCGCTGAAGTCGAACATCGGGCACACGCAGGCGGCGGCCGGCGTGGGTGGCGTCATCAAGACGGTGCTCGCCATGCGCCACGGCGTGGTACCGCCGACCCTGCACGCCGAGGACCCCTCCCCGCAGATCGACTGGACCACGGGCGCGGTGCGGCTGGTGACGGAGGAGACGCCCTGGCCGACGACCGGTCACCCGCGCCGCGCCGCCGTCTCCTCCTTCGGCGTCAGCGGCACCAACGGGCACGTCGTACTGGAGGAGGCCCCGGCCGCCGAGGAACCGGAGGAAGAGGGACGCGGCCAAGACACGGGCGTGCTCCCCTGGGTGCTCTCCGGCCGCACCGCCGAGGCCCTGCGCGCCCAGGCCGTACGCCTCCGGTCCCACCTCGACGCCGAACCCGACTGGCGCGTGGCCGACGTGGGCCACTCCCTGGCCACGGGCAGGGCCGCGCACGAACACCGCGCCGTGCTGATCGGCACCGAACCGGACGACTTCCGGCAGGCCCTGACCGCCCTCGCCGCGGGGTCGGCCGCCCCCGGCCTCGTCCAAGGGATCGCGGGCACGAGCGCCGACGTGGCCTTTGTCTTCCCCGGCCAGGGGTCGCAGTGGGCGGGGATGGCTGCCGAACTGCTGGACTCGGAGCCGGTGTTCGCGGATCGGGTTGCTGCGTGTGGGCGGGCTTTGGCGCCGTTTGTGGACTGGTCGTTGGACGATGTTCTACGGGCCGGGGTTGGTGCTCCGTCGTTGGAGCGGGTTGATGTGGTGCAGCCTGCCTTGTTCGCGGTGATGGTGTCGCTGGCAGCGGTGTGGCGTTCGTACGGCGTGGAGCCGGGTGCTGTTGTCGGTCATTCTCAGGGGGAGATCGCTGCCGCCTGCGTGGCGGGCGCGTTGTCGTTGGAGGACGCGGCTCGGGTGGTGGCGCTGCGGAGCAAGGCGCTCCGTGTGCTGTCCGGGCGGGGTGGCATGGTGTCCGTCGCTCTGCCTGCTGGGGAGGTGGGGGAGTGGCTGGCCGGTGAGTGGGGTGGTGAGCTGTCCGTCGCGGCTGTCAATGGGCCCGCCTCTACTGTGGTGTCGGGTGACGCTGGGGCGTTGGACGCGTTGCTGGTGCGGGCCGAGGAGCGGGGGGTGCGGGCGCGGCGCGTTCCGGTGGACTACGCCTCGCACTGCGCGCACGTAGAGGACATTCACGAACAACTGCTTTCTGAACTACGAGGGCTGACGCCACGTCAAGCTGACGTGCCGTTCTATTCGACGGTCACCGGCGGGCTACTGGACGCGACTGTCCTGGACGCCGAGTACTGGTACCGCAACCTGCGGCAGGCGGTGCGCTTCGAGGAGGCGACACGCGCGCTGCTCGCCGACGGCTTCCAGGTCTTCCTGGAGTCCAGCCCCCACCCCGTGCTCACCGTCGGCGTGCAGGAGACGGCGGACGACGCGGGGAGCGGCGCGGCGGCCGTGGGCACGCTGCGGCGCGACGACGGCGGGCCGCGCCGGCTCATGGAGTCGCTGGGCGAACTGCACCTGCGCGGCGTCAAGATGGACTGGGGCGCCGTCTTCGCCGGACACGCGCCCCGCCGCGTCGACCTGCCCACCTATCCGTTCCAGCGCGAGCGGTACTGGCTGGAGGACGGCGCGGCCGAGGCGGCCGACGTGACCTCGGCGGGGCTCACCCCCGCCGGGCACCCGCTGCTCGGCGCAGTCATCGCCCTGGCCGACGCCGACAGCCTCCTCCTCACCGGGCGGCTGTCCGTACAGAGCCACCCGTGGCTGGCCGAGCACGCCGTGCGGGGCGCGATCCTGCTGCCGGGCACCGCGTTCCTTGAGCTGGCGGTGCAGGCCGGTGACCGCGTGGACTGCCCTCGCGTCGACGAGTTCACGCTGGAGGCGCCCCTCGTACTGCCCGAGCACGGCGGGGCGGTGCTGCGGCTGACCGTCGGCGCCCCGGACGTACGGGGCCGCCGCCCGCTGACCCTGCACGCCCGCCCGGACGGGCCCGCCGACGACGACGGCGCGTGGGTGCGCCACGCCTCCGGCGTCCTGGCCCCGGAGCCGGAGGCCGCTGCCGTGTTCGACGGTTTCGGAGCGGACGGCGCCTGGCCGCCGCCCGGCGCGGAGCCGGTCGGCGTGGCCGGTACGTACGAGCGCTTCGCCGAGGGAGGCTTCGTCTACGGTCCGGCGTTCCAGGGGCTGCGGGCCGCCTGGCGGCGCGGCGACGAGATGTTCGCCGAGGTGGCGCTGGCGGACGGGCCGCGCCAGGACGCCGACCGCTTCGGTCTGCACCCGGCGCTGCTCGACGCGGCGCTGCACGCCACCGGGCTGCCCGGCGCGCCGGGGGCGGACGAGCACCCCGAGGGGCGGCTGCCGTTCTCCTGGACCGGCGTGACGCTGCACGCCTCGGGGGCCACCGCGCTGCGCGTCCGCATCGCGCCGGACGGCCGCGACGCGGTCTCCCTCATGGCGGCCGACCCGGCCGGGGGCCCCGTCGCGACCGTCGAGTCCCTGGCGCTCAGGCCGGCCGCCGCCGGTCAGCTCGCCACGGGCCGTACGGGCTTCCACGAGAGCCTGTTCCAGGTCGAATGGGCCGCCGCCCGCCCGGCCCCCACGACCACCCCCGCCGGGCCGCCGCCCGCCGTCTGGGCGGACGTGGAATCGCTGATCGCGGCCGTCGACGCGGGGGCGCCCGTACCGGATGTGGTGCCGCTCTCCCTGACGCCGGACGTGCCGGACGGGCCTGGCGCCAGCGGCGACGAGACGCCGGAGTCCGTACGGGCGGCCGTGCACCGGGCGCTGGCGGCCGTGCAGGCGTGGCTCGCCGACGAACGGCTCGCGGACTCCCGCCTCGCCTTCCTCACCAGGGGCGCCGTCGCCGTGACCGACGACGAGCACGTACCGGACCTCGCGCACAGCGCCGTATGGGGCCTGGTGCGCTCCGCCCAGACCGAGCACCCCGGGCGCTTCGTCCTCCTCGACCTGGACGAGGCTCCGCGGAGCACGACCGGGCTCGCGGCGGCCCTCGCCTCCGGCGAGCCCCAACTGGCCTCTCGCGGCGGGCAACTCCTCGCACCCCGACTGGTCAAGGTGGCGGCGGGCGAGTCCGAGGGGCCTGGCCCCATCGACCCGAACGGCACGGTACTGATCACCGGCGGCACCGGCCTGCTCGGCTCGCACATCGCCCGGCACCTCGCTGCCCAACATGGCGTACGCCACCTCCTGCTGCTCTCCCGCAGCGGGCCGGCCGCCGAGGGCGCGCGGGAACTGGTCGCCGAACTGGCCGGGCTCGGCGCGCGGGCCACGGTCGCCGCGTGCGACGCCGCCGACCGCGACGCGCTCGCCGCGCGGCTCGCGGCCGTGCCCGCCGAACACCCGCTGACCGCCGTGGTGCACACGGCGGGCGCGCTGGACGACGGGGTCGTCACCGCGCTGACCCCCGAGCGCCTGGACGCCGTGCTGCGGCCGAAGGTCGACGCGGCGATCAATCTTCATGAACTGACCCGGCTTCAAAATCTTTCTTCCTTCGTGCTGTTCTCCTCCGCCGCCGGCACCTTCGGCGGGCCGGGGCAGGCCAACTACGCGGCGGCCAACGCCTTCCTCGACGCCCTCGCCCAGCGCCGCCGCGCCACCGGACTGCCCGCCCAGTCCCTCGCCTGGACCCTGTGGGACCAGCGGTCCGCCCTGACCGGCCACCTCGCCGACGCCGACGTGCGCCGCCTCGCCCGCTCCGGGATGCCGCCGCTGACCACCGAGCAGGGGCTCGCCCTCTTCGACACGGCCCGGACCGCGGGCCGGGCCACGCTCGTGCTGATGCGGCTCGACACCGCCGCCGTACGGGACCGGGCCGCGAGCGAGGAGCTGCCGCCGCTGCTGCGCCACCTGGTGCCCGTACGGGCCCGGCGGGCCGTGGCGGCCGGCGGCGAGGCGGCCGACGGCAGCGCCTTCCAGCAGCGGCTCGCCGCCCTCGACCCGCAGGGCCGGACCAGCCTGCTGCTCGACCAGGTCCGTACGCAGGCCGCCGCCGTACTCGGCCACCCCTCGCCCGACGCGCTCGACGCGAGCCGGGCCTTCCGCGAACTCGGCTTCGACTCGCTGGCCTCCGTGGAACTGCGCAACCGCCTCAACGCGGTCACCGGACTGCGGCTCCCCGCGAGCCTCGTGTTCGACCACCCCACCCCCGAAGCGCTGGCACGCCATCTGCTCGCGGAGCTGACAGCAGGTCAAAGTGACAATAAGGAAACCTCCGTTGTGAAGGTCGCGGAAGACGATGACCCGATCGTCATCGTCTCCATGGCCTGCCGCTTCCCCGGCGGAGTGCGTTCGCCCGAAGACCTCTGGCGGCTCGTCGCCGCCGGCGCGGACGGCATCTCGGAGTTCCCCGCCGACCGGGGCTGGCCCCTCGACGAGCTGTACGACCCCGACCCGGACCGTACCGGCACCTCCATCACCCGGCAGGGCGGCTTCCTCTACGACGCGGCCGACTTCGACGCCGAGTTCTTCGGCATCTCCCCGCGCGAGGCCCTGGCCATGGACCCGCAGCAGCGGCTGCTGCTGGAAACCGGCTGGGAAGTCTTCGAACGCGCCGGAATCGACCCCGCGACGCTGCGCGGCGCCCCGGCGGGCGTCTTCGTCGGCCTGATGCAGCAGGACTACGCGGCCCGGCTCCTCCCGTACATCCCCGACGACGTCGAGGGATTCCTCGGCACGGGCAACTCGGGCAGCATCGTCTCCGGCCGCCTCGCCTACGTCTTCGGGCTCGAAGGCCCCGCCGTCACCGTCGACACGGCCTGCTCGTCCTCGCTGGTCACGCTGCACCTCGCGGCCCGCGCCCTGCGCTCCGGCGAGTGCTCCATGGCGCTGGCCGGCGGCGTCAACGTGATGTGCAGCCCCGAACTCTTCGTCGAGTTCAGCCGCCAGGGCGGGCTCGCGCCCGACGGGCGCTGCAAGCCCTTCGCCGCCGGCGCCGACGGCACCGGATTCGGCGAGGGCGCCGGGATGCTGCTCCTGGAACGGCTGTCGGACGCGCGGCGGCTGGGCCACCCGGTACTGGCGGTGGTGCGCGGCAGCGCCGTCAACCAGGACGGCGCGAGCAACGGCCTGACGGCCCCCAACGGCCCGTCCCAGCAGCGGGTGATCCGGGCGGCGCTGGCGGACGCCGGGCTGCGGGCAGCGGATGTGGACCTGGTGGAGGCGCACGGCACGGGAACCCGGCTCGGCGACCCCATCGAGGCCCAGGCGCTGCTGGCGACGTACGGTCAGGAACGGTCAGCAGACAGCCCGTTGCGCATCGGCTCGCTCAAGTCGAACATCGGGCACGCCTCCGCCGCCGCCGGTGTGGGCGGCGTCATCAAGACCGTACTGGCCATGCGGCACGCGGTGATGCCGAAGACGCTGCACGTGGACGCGGCGACACCGGAGGTCGACTGGACGGCGGGCGCGGTGGAGCTGCTGACGGAGGCCCGCCCGTGGGACGCCGTCGACGGGCCACGCCGGGCGGGCGTGTCGTCGTTCGGCGTCAGCGGCACCAACGCACACGTCGTCCTGGAAGAGGCCCCGGAGCCCCCCGGCCTCCCTGATAGCCCCGCTATCGCGGGTCCCGTCGCCTGGCCGCTGTCCGCGAGGAGCCCGGAAGCCCTGCGCGCGCAGGCGACGACGCTGCTGACCGCCCTGGAGAACGACGCCGACGGCCTCGGCGACCGCAACCCGCTCGACATCGGATACTCGCTCGCCACGACGCGCACCGCGCACCCGCACCGCGCGGTGGTCGTAGGCGCCGCCCCTGACGACCTGACGGCAGGTCTGACCGCCCTCGCCCAAGGGACCCCCGCCGGGAACGTGGCGACAGCGTCGGCCCCCGGCACCGGCCGCCCCGTGTTCGTCTTCCCCGGCCAAGGCTCGCAGTGGGTGGGTATGGCTGCTCAACTGCTGGACTCGGAGCCGGTGTTCGCGGATCGGGTTGCTGAGTGTGGGCGGGCTTTGGCGCCGTTCGTCGACGCCGTCGTTGGAGCGGGTCGATGTGGTGCAGCCTGCCTTGTTCGCGGTGATGGTGTCGCTGGCAGCGGTGTGGCGTTCGTACGGCGTGGAGCCGGGTGCTGTCGTCGGTCATTCTCAGGGCAGGCGCTGCGGGTCCTCTCCGGGCGGGGTGGCATGGTGTCCGTGGCCCTGTCTGCTGGGGAGGTGGGGGAGTGGCTGGCCGAGTGGGATGGCGAGCTGTCCGTCGCGGCTGTCAATGGGCCCGCCTCTACCGTGGTGTCGGGCGATGCGGGGGCGTTGGACGCGTTGCTGGTGCGGGCCGAGGAGCGGGGGGCGCGGGCGCGGCGCGTTCCGGTGGACTACGCCTCGCACTCCGCACACGTGGAAGAGATCCAGGAGCGGCTGGCGAAGGAGCTGGCGGCCGTCGCGCCCCTGCCCGGCGACGTGCCGTTCTTCTCGACCGTCGACGCCCAGTGGGCCGACCCGGCCGCGCTCGACGCCGGCTACTGGTACCGCAACCTGCGGCAGACGGTGCGGTTCGAGGAGGCGACGCGGGCGCTGCTGGCGGAGGGCTTCCGGTGCTTCGTGGAGCCGAGTGCCCACCCGGTGCTGACGGTCGGCGTGCAGGAGTCGGCGGAGGCCGCCGGGGTCGAGGCCGTGGTGCTCGGCACGCTGCGGCGTGACGACGGGGGCCGGGACCGGCTGCTGCTGGCGCTGGGACAGGCGTGGGCGAGCGGACTGCCGGTGGACCTCTTGGGCACGTACCCCGGAGCGCGCCGTGTGGAGCTGCCCACCTACCCCTTCCAGCGCCGGCGCTTCTGGCTCGACGTCCCGACCACGAGCTGGGACGTCGCCTCCGCCGGGCTCGGCGCCACGGGGCATCCGCTGCTCGGCGCGGCCCTGGAGGCCGCCGACTCCGGGGAACTGGTGCTCAGCGGCCGGCTGTCGCTGCGCACCCACCCCTGGCTCGCCGACCACCGCGTGTCCGGCACCGCCCTCCTCCCCGGCACGGCCCTGCTGGAGCTCGCCCTCCGTGCCGCCGCCGAGGCCGACTGCCCCGTCGTCGAGGAACTGACCCTTCAGGCGCCGCTCGCGCTACCCGAGGAAGGGGCCGTTCTGCTCCAGGTGCGGGTGGCCGAGGCGGGCGACGACGGGCGCCGCGCGCTCGGCGTGTTCGCCCGGCCCCACCGGGCCGAGGGCCAGCCCTGGGCCCCGTACGCCACCGGCACCCTCGCCCCGGCCTCGGCCGCCGTACCGAGCGGGCCCGGCCTCCTGATGTGGCCCCCGGCCGACGCCGAGCCCATCCCGGTGGACGACCTCTACGACCGCTTCGCCGAGGCGGGCTACGGCTACGGCCCGGCGTTCCGCGGCATCCGCGCGGCCTGGTCGCGGGAGGGCGAGATCTTGGCCGAGGTCGTGCTCGACGGGCGGCAGCAGGCCGACGCCGCCGCCTGCGCCGTGCACCCGGCGCTGCTGGACGCCGCCCTGCAGAGCGCCGCGCTGCTGCCCGGGCAGGACGGCCGGGCCCGGCTGCCGTTCAGTTGGACCGGCGTCACCAGCCGCGCCGCCGGCGCCACCGCGCTCCGGGTGCGGCTGACCGCCGGGGGCCCCGAGGGCTCTGGCGGCTCCGACTCCATTGGCCTCACGGTCTATGACCTGACGGGCCAAGAGGTCTTGTCCGTCGGTGAGTTGCTGCTCAGGCCGCTCGCCTCGGATGCCCTCGACGCCGCCGCGAGCGCTGCCCGGGAGCTGCTGTTCCACCTCGACTGGACGCCGGTGCCGGGCGCCGGGCCGGGCATGGCCGCGGCGGATTCCGAGGCCGGTACGGCCGTGGGTGACTCAACTCGCGCTCCCGCGGCGGGCCCGCCGTCCTCCTCCGATGCGCCGCCCCTCGACTGGGCCGCTCTGGGCGGCGCCGTCCCCGGGCTAGCCTCCTGGCAGGACGTCGACGCCCTGCGCGCCGCCCTCGACGCGGGCGCCCCGCTCCCCGGCGTGGTCGTCGCGGCCTGCCCGACCGCCAGGCCCGCAGGATCGGCCGACCGGCTCGCTCATGCCGATGAGGTGCACGCCACCGCCCGCGCCTGCCTGGGCCTCGTACGGGACTGGCTGGCCGACGAGCGGCTGGCCGAGGCGCGGCTGGCGCTGCTCACCCGGTCCGCCGTCCGCACCGGCAGCGGCGAGGGGCCCGCCGACCTCGCGCAGGCCGCCCTGTGGGGGCTGCTGCGCACGGTGCAGACCGAGCACCCCGGCCGCTTCGTCCTGGTCGACCTCGACCGGCCGGTCACCGCCCCGGACGACCCCGCGCTCCGCGCCGCCCTCGCCTCCGGCGAGTCTCAAATCGCCGTACGGGGCGCGGAGCTGATGAAGCCTCAGCTCGCCAAGGGTGGGCCTTCCGGCGGTGTGCTGACCCCTCCTTCGGGCGGGGCCGCCTGGCGGATCGGCACCGAGGGCACCGGCACCCTGGAAGACCTCGCGCCCGTGCCCGCACCCGAGGCCACGGCCCCGCTGGGCGACGGCGAGGTGCGGATCGCGGTGCGCGCCGCCGGGCTGAACTTCCATGACGTCGTGGTCACCCTCGGGCTCGACCCGGACCAGCAGACGCTGGGCAGCGAGGGCGCGGGCACCGTCCTGGAGGTCGGTTCCGGGGTGCGGGACCTGGCCCCCGGCGACCGGGTCATGGGGATCTTCGGCGGCTCCTTCGGGCCCGTCGCCGTCGCCGACCGGCGGACCGTCGCCCGTATCCCGGCGGGTTGGTCCTTCGCCCGCGCCGCCTCCGTTCCCATCGTGTACCTCACCGCCTACTACGGCCTGTTCGACCTCGGCGGGCTGCGGGCCGGAGAGACGGTGCTGATCCACGCCGCCGCCGGGGGCGTCGGCATGGCGGCTACGCAACTCGCCCGGCACGCCGGGGCGACGGTGTTCGGCACGGCGAGCCCCGGCAAGTGGGACGTGCTGCGCGCCGGCGGGCTGGACGACGAGCACATCGCGTCCAGCCGGACCGTCGAGTTCGCCGACCGGTTCCTCGCCGCCACGGAAGGCCGCGGCGTGGACCTCGTACTCGACAGCCTGGCCCGCGAGTTCGTCGACGCGTCGCTGACGCTGCTGCCACGGGGCGGCCGGTTCGTGGAGATGGGCAAGACGGACATCCGCGACGCCGACGAGGTCGCCGCGCGCTGCCCCGGCGTCCGCTACCGGGCGTTCGACCTGATGGAGGCCGGGCCGGAGCGTATCGGCGCGATGCTCGCCGACGTCCTCGCCCTCTTCGAGCGGGGGGCGCTCGCCCCGCTGCCCGTCCGCGGCTGGGACATGCGGCGCGCCCCCGAGGCCGTACGGTTCCTCAGCCAGGCCAGTGGCGTCGGGAAGAACGTCCTGACGCTGCCCGCACCGCTGGACCCGGACGGCACCGTACTGATCACCGGCGGCACCGGGACGCTGGGCCGGCTCCTGGCCCGGCACCTGGCCGCCGAGCACGGCGTGCGCCATCTGCTGCTGGCCGGGCGGCGGGGGCCGGCCGCCGACGGGGTGGCCGAGCTGCTGGCGGAGCTGGCCGGGCTGGGCGCCGAGGCGCGGGCCGTCGCCTGCGACGCCGCCGACCGCGACGCCCTCGCCGCGCTGCTCGCCGAGGTCCCCGACGCGCACCCGCTGACCGGCGTCGTGCACGCGGCCGGGGTACTCGACGACGCCCTCGCCGCCAACATGACGGCCGATCAACTCGCGTCCGTACTGCGGCCGAAGGCGGACGCCGCGCTCGCCCTGCACGAGCTGACACGGGACATGGACCTGGCGGCGTTCGTGCTGTTCTCCTCCGGCGCCGCCCTCTTCGGCGGGGCCGGGCAGGCCAACTACGCGGCCGCCAACGCCGTGCTCGACGCGCTCGCCGCCGAACGCCGCGCGGCGGGGCTGCCCGGCCTGTCCATCGGCTGGGGCCTGTGGGAGCAGCGCTCCGCGTTGACGGCCGGGCTGGGCTCCGCCGGGCTCCAGCGCGTGGCGGGCGGCGGCGCGGGCGCGCTCACCACCGCCGAGGGGCTGGCCCTGTTCGACGCCGCCCTCGGCTCGGCCCACCCCTACCTGCTGGCCGCCCGCATCGACCCCGCCGCCCTGCGCGGCGGCCGGCCGGTGCCGCCCGTGCTGCGCGGCCTGGCCCGTACCCCGCGCACGGCCCCGGGCCCCGCCCGGTCCGAGGCCCGGCCCGCGGCGTCCATGGCGGAGCAGCTCGCCGCGCTCTCCGCCGCCGAGGCGCACCGCGTCCTGCTCGACCTGGTACGCGGCAGCGCCGCCGCCGTCCTCGGCCACACCTCGCCGGAGCTGGTACGGCCCGCCCGGCCCTTCAAGGAGATCGGCTTCGACTCCCTCACCGGCGTCGAACTCCGCAACCGGCTGGCCGCGTCCACCGGGCTGCGGCTCCCCGCCGCCCTGGTCTTCGACCACCCCACCCCGGAGGCGCTGGCCCGCCACCTGACCGAGCGGACCGCCGCCCGGCGCCCGTCCCCGGCGGCGGCCGTCCTCGCCGAACTCGACCGCCTGGAGGCGCTGATGGCCGGGCTGCCACCGGACGAGGCCGTACGGGACGAGCTGGCGCACCGGCTCCGCGACACCCTGTCCCGGCTGGCGCCGGCCGCCGACGACGCGGCGGAACCAGCCGCCGCGCCGCTCGCCGACACCATCGAGTCGGCGACCGACGACGAGATCTTCGCCTACATCGACCGGCAGTTGGGCGCCTCATGAACCCCGCCCGCACCCGCCGGACGCGCGTCCTGACGCCCCCTCAGGACCTGACGGCCCCGCACCTCCTGACGACTTCGCAGATTCCACAGTCTCCGCCGATGCGACGGGCTCCGGGAGACGACACCCACGACGAAAGCGGCGGTTCCCGGTGAGCGACCAGAAGCTGCGCGACTACCTCAACCGTGTGACGATCGACCTCCAGAACACCCGGCGACGCCTCGCGGACGCCGAGACCAGAGCCCACGAGCCGATCGCGGTCGTCTCGATGGCCTGCCGCTTCCCCGGCGGCGTCCGCACCCCCGACGACCTGTGGGAACTACTGGCCGCCGGGCGCGACACCGTGACCGGGCTGCCAGCCGACCGGGGCTGGCCCACCGCCGACCTCGCGGCGGGCGGCGTGCCCGCGCAGGGCGCGTTCCTGGACGGCGCCGCCGACTTCGACGCGGAGTTCTTCGGGATCTCGCCCCGCGAGGCCGTCGCGATGGACCCGCAGCAGCGGCTGCTGCTCACGACCGCCTGGGAGGCCGTCGAACAGGCCGGCATCGACCCGCTGTCGCTGCGCGGCAGCCGCACCGGGGTGTTCGCCGCCGCCATCGACCAGGGATACGCGACGCTGGGCGCCGACGCCCCCGAAGCCGTGCAGGGCTTCCTGATGACCGGCAACTCGATGAGCGTCATGTCCGGCCGCGTCTCCTACGCGCTGGGCCTGGAGGGCCCGGCCGTCACGGTCGACACCGCGTGCTCGGCGTCCCTGGTCGCCCTGCACCTCGCCGCCCGCGCCCTGCGCGCCGGCGAATGCTCCCTCGCGCTGGCCGGCGGCGTCAGCGTGATGTCGCTGCCCGCCGTGTTCGTGGAGTTCAACCGGCAGGGCGCCATGGCCCCCGACGGCCGGTGCAAGCCCTTCGCGGCCGCCGCCGACGGCACCGGCTGGGGCGAAGGCGCCGGGATGCTCGTCCTGGAACGGCTGACGGACGCCCGTACCAACGGCCACCCCGTACTCGCCGTTCTTCGTGGCTCCGCCATGAACCAGGACGGCGCGAGCAACGGCCTCACCGCCCCCAACGGCCCCTCCCAGCAGCGCGTCATCCGGGCCGCGCTCGCCGACGCCCGCCTGACCGCCGCCGACGTCGACGCCGTCGAGGCGCACGGCACCGGCACCACCCTCGGCGACCCCATCGAAGTCGACGCGCTGCTGGCGACGTACGGTCAGGAACGCCCCGCTGAGCGGCCGTTGTGGCTCGGGTCGCTCAAGTCCAACATCGGCCACACCCAGGCCGCCGCGGGCGTCGCGGGCGTCATCAAGACGGTCCTCGCGCTGCGCCACGGCGTCCTGCCGCGCACCCTGCACGTCGATATGCCCACGCCGCACGCCGACTGGGCCGCCGGCGCGGTGGAACTGCTCACCGACGCCCGGCCGTGGCCCGAGACCGGCCGCCCCCGCCGCGCCGGGGTCTCCTCCTTCGGCATGAGCGGCACCAACGCCCACCTCGTACTCGAAGAGGCCCCCGCCCCCGCCCCCGCGGCAGAGCCCGAGTCCGGCGCCGAGCCGCCCGCAGCGCCGCTGCCGACGACCCCCTGGGTGCTCTCCGGCCGTACCCCCGCCGCCCTCCGCGACCAGGCCGCCGCGCTCGGCAGCCGCCTCGACGCCGACGACGACCCGGAACCCGCCGACATCGGCCTCTCCCTCGCCACCACCCGCGCCGCCTTCGAACACCGGGCGGTGCTGCTCGGCGACAGCCTCCCGGAACTGCGCGACGCCCTCGACGCGCTCGCCCGCCCCGACGCCGTCGCCGCCCCCGGCCTCGTACTCGGCGGCGGCCCCGCCGCCGAGGGCCGCACCGCCCTCGTCTTCCCCGGCCAGGGCTCCCAATGGCCGGGCATGGCCCGCGAACTCCTCGACTCCCACGAAGTCTTCCGCGACCGCCTCGACGCCTGCGCCGCCGCCCTCGCCCCGCACACCGGCTTCTCCGTCCTCGCGGTCCTGCGCGAGGAGCCCGGCGCGCCGTCCCTCGACCGCGTCGACGTGGTGCAGCCCGCGCTGTTCGCGGTCATGGTGTCCCTGGCCGCGCTCTGGGACTCGTGGGGCGTACGGCCCGACGCCGTCGTCGGCCACAGCCAGGGCGAGATCGCCGCCGCCGTCGTCGCGGGCGCCCTCACCCTCGACGACGGCGCGAAAGTCGTCGCCCTGCGCAGCCGCGCGCTCCGGGCCCTCGCCGGACACGGCGGCATGGCCTCCGTCGCCCTGCCCCAGGACCGGGCCCGCGCCGAGATCGCCCCCTGGGGCGAGCGGCTGTCCGTCGCGGCCGTCAACAGCCCCGCCTCCGTCGTCGTCTCCGGCGAGGCCGCCGCCCTCGCCGAACTCCTCGCCCACTGCGAGGAGCACGGCGTACGGGCCAGAGCCGTCCCCGTGGACTACGCCTCCCACTCGGCCCAGGTCGCCGCGATCGAGGACCGGCTGCGGGAAGAGCTGGCCGCCGTACGGCCGCTGCCCGGCCGCGTCCCGCTGTTCTCCACCGTCACCGGCGACTGGCTGGACACCACCGCCATGGACGCCGGGTACTGGTACCGCAACCTGCGGCAGACCGTGCGCTTCGAGACCGCCGTCCGCGCCCTCGCCGAGCAGGGCTTCGACGTCTTCCTCGAAGCGTCCCCGCACCCCGTGCTGACCATGGCCGTCCAGGAGACCGTCGAAGACGCCGCCGCACCCGCGTCCGCCGCCGGCGGCGCGGTGGTCGCCGGGACCCTGCGGCGCGGCGAGGGCGGCCCGCGCCGGGCGCTCGCCTCCGCCGCCGAACTGTGGGTCGCCGGCGTCGCCGTGGACTGGGCCGCCGTCTACGCCCGTACCGGCGCCCGCACCGTCCCCCTGCCCGGCTACCCCTTCCAGACCCGCCGCTACTGGCTGGAACCGGCGGACGACGCCGACCCGCGCCCGGCCGCCGACCCCGCCGACGGCGACTTCTGGCGGATGATCGAGGACGGCGACCTCGCCGACACCGCCGACCGCCTCGCCGTCGACCCCGAACCCCTCGACCGGGTCCTGCCCGGCCTGCGCGCCTGGCGGCAGCGGCGCGCCGACGCCGAAGCCATCGACTCCTGGCGCTACCGCGCCCAGTGGCAGCCCCTGGCCGAACCGCCCCGGCGCGCCCCCGACGGCGACTGGCTCGTGATCACCCCCGCGGGCCGCACGGCGGACGACCGCGTACGAGGCCCCCTCCAGGCCCTCGCCGCGCTCGGCGTCGACGTGCTGCCCGTAGAACTGACCGCCGACGACGTACGCCGCGACGCGCTCGCCGCCAAACTCACCGCGGCCCTCGCCGGCCGCACCCCGGCGGGCGTGCTGTCCCTGCTCGCCGCCGACGCACGGCCGCACCCCCGGCACCCCGCGCTGCCCGGCGGCACCGCCCTGACCGTCGCGCTCGTCCAGGCCCTCGGCGACCTGCGGATCATCGCGCCCCTGTGGTGCGCCACTAACGGCGCGGTCTCCACCGGCCCCACCGACCCCGTCACCGATCCCGGCCAGGCCCTCGTCTGGGGCACCGGCATGGTCGCCGCCCTGGAGACCCCCGCCCGCTGGGGCGGCCTCATCGACCTCCCGGACCGCCTCGACGACCGCGCCCGGGCCCGGCTCGGTGCCGCGCTCGCCGGAGCCGCGGGCCCCGGCGAGGACCAGCTCGCGCTCCGCGCCACCGGACTCCTCGCCCGCCGCCTGGCCAGGGCCCCCAGGGCCGCCGGCCAGGGACGGCCCTGGCGGCCCCGCGGCACGGTCCTGCTCACCGGCGGCACCGGCGCCGTCGGCCCGCACCTCGCCCGCTGGCTCGCCCGGGGCGGCGCCGAACACGTCGTCCTGCCCGGACGGCGCGGCCCCGATGCCCCCGGGGCCACCGAACTCGCCGCGGAACTCGCCGAGTCCGGCACCCGCCTCTCCCTGCCGCGCTGCGACCTGACGGACCGTGGCGCCGTCGAGGAGATGCTGGCCCGCCTCGACGCCCAGGGCGACCCGGTCACCGCCGTCGTCCACGCGGCGGCCTTCATCGCGCTCGCCCCCCTGGAGTCCACCCCGCTGTCCGCCTTCGAACGGATCGTCGCCGCCAAGGCCGCCGGCGCCGCCCACCTCGACGCGCTCCTCGACCGGGAACTGGACGCCTTCGTGCTGTTCTCCTCCATCGCCGGGGTCTGGGGCAGCGGCGACCACGGCGCGTACGCCGCGGGGAACGCCTACCTCGGCGCCCTCGCCCAGCACCGGCGCGCCCGCGGCCTGCGGGCCACCACCGTGGACTGGGGCGTCTGGCAGGCCGAGAACCCCTGGCAGGGCCGGACCGCCGGACCGGACGCCGACCTGTTCAAGATGGCCGAGCACGGCCTGCCGCGCATCGACCCCCGCCGCGCCCTCACCGCCCTGCAACAGGCACTCGACGACGACGAGACCGTACTGGCCGTCGCCGACGTCGACTGGGAGCGGTTCGCCGCCGTCTTCACCACCGCCCGCCCCAGCCCGCTGCTCACCGGCGTCCCCGACGCGCGCCGCGTCCTGGCCCGGCAGACGGCCGACGGGCCCGCCGAGGCCCCCGCGGCGCAGGCGCTGCGCGACCGGCTCGCCGCCCTCGACGCGACGGGCCGCGACCGGACGCTCCTGGACCTCGTCCGCACCCACGCCGCCGCCGTACTCGGCCACCGCTCGGCCGACGACATCAGGCCCGGCAAGGCGTTCCAGGAACTGGGCTTCGCCTCGATCAGCGCCGTGGAACTGCGCAACCGGCTGTCCGCCGCCACCGGCCTGCGGCTGCCCTCCTCCCTCATCTTCGACTACCCGTCGGCCGCCGCCCTGTCCCGGCACATCGGCACGGAACTCATGGGCGGCGACGCCCCGCCGACCGCCCCCGCCCCGAGCGCCGAACCGGCCGCCGCGGCCGAAGACGACCCCATCGCCATCGTCTCCATGGGCTGCCGGTTCCCCGGCGGCATCACCTCGCCCGAGGAACTGTGGCGCCTCCTCGCCGACGGCGGCGACGCCGTGACCGAGTTCCCCGCCGACCGGGGCTGGCCGCTCGACGAGCTGTACGACCCGGACCCCGACCGGCCCGGCACCTCCACCACCCGGCACGGCGGCTTCCTCCACGACGCCGCCGACTTCGACGCCGCCTTCTTCGGCATCTCCCCGCGCGAAGCGCTCGCCATGGACCCCCAGCAGCGGCTGCTCCTGGAAACCACCTGGGAAGTCCTCGAACGCGCCGGACTCGACCCGGCGACGCTCCGCGGCAGCCGCACCGGAGTCTTCACCGGCGTCAACTACGCCGACTACGCCAACGTCGTGGCCCAGTCCGCCGAGGGCGAAGGACACCTCCTCACCGGCAGCGCCCCCAGCGTCGTCTCCGGCCGCGTCGCCTACACCCTGGGCCTCGAAGGGCCCGCCGTCACCGTCGACACCGCCTGCTCCTCCTCCCTCGTCGCCCTCCACCTCGCCGGGCAGGCCCTGCGCGCCGGGGACTGCGCCCTCGCGGTCGTCGGCGGCGTCGCCGTCATGGCCACCCCCGGCGCCATCGTCACCTTCTCCCGCCAGCGAGGACTCGCCGCCGACGGCCGCTGCAAGGCGTTCTCGGACGCCGCCGACGGCATGGGCATGGGCGAGGGCGCGGGCGTCCTGCTGCTGGAACGCCTCTCCGACGCGCGCCGCAACGGCCACCCGGTGCTCGCGCTCGTACGGGGCAGCGCCGTCAACCAGGACGGCGCGAGCAACGGCCTCTCCGCCCCCAACGGCCCCTCCCAGCAGCGCGTCATCCGGGCCGCCCTCGCCAACGCCGGGCTCGCCCCCGGCGACATCGACGTCGTCGAGGCGCACGGCACCGGCACCACCCTCGGCGACCCCATCGAGGCCCAGGCGCTCCTCGCGACATACGGTCAGGACCGGCCCGCGGAACGCCCGTTGCTCGTCGGGTCGCTGAAGTCCAACATCGGCCACACCCAGGCCGCGTCCGGCGTCGCCGGAGTCATCAAGACCGTCCTCGCCATGCGGCACCGCACCGTACCGCCGACGCTGCACATCGACCGGCCCACCACCCACGTCGACTGGGATCGCGGCGCCCTGGCCCTCGCCACCGAGACCCGCCCCTGGCCCGACGGCGGCCGGCCGGCGCGCGCCGGAGTGTCGTCCTTCGGACTGAGCGGCACCAACGTCCACACCATCCTGGAACAGGCGCCCGAGGCGGACCCCGAGGCGGCCCCTGGGGCGGAGTCCGGACCGGAATTCGAACCGGCGGACCGCCCTGCGCTGGTGGCCGGCGCCGGTTCGGCGGTCGGCGGCGGGCCGGCTGACCGCTCCGACCCGGCTGACCGCTCCGGCCCGGCTGACCGCTCCGGCCCGGCTGACCGCTCCGACCCGGTGGACCGCCCCGACCCGGACGGCGCCGTCACCCTCTGGCCGCTGTCGGCCCGTACCCCCGAAGCCCTGCGGGCCCAGGCCCGGCGGCTGACCCGGCACCTGGCCGACAGCCCCGCCGCGCACCCCGCCGACATCGGCCGCACCCTCCACGGCCGCACCTCCTTCGAGCACCGCGCGGCGCTCGTCGGCGACCGCCGGGAACTCCTCGCCGGGCTGCGCGCACTGGCCGATGACTCGTCGGCGACGGCGTACGCTGCCCCGGACGCCGACGACCGCGCCGTGTTCGTCTTCCCCGGCCAAGGCTCCCAATGGGTCGGCATGGGCGCCGAACTGATGGCGGCCCAGCCGGTGTTCGCGGACCTGATCGCCGCGTGCGAACAGGCGCTCGCGCCCCACGTGGACTGGTCGCTGAGCGCCGTGCTGCGCGCCGACGACGACGCGCCCGCCTTCGAGCGGGTCGACGTCGTCCAGCCGGTGCTCTTCTCGGTGATGGTGTCGCTGTCCGGCCTGTGGCGCGCGTACGGCGTCGAGCCGGGCGCCGTCGTCGGCCACTCCCAGGGCGAGATCGCGGCGGCCTGCGTCGCCGGGGCGCTGTCCCTGGAGGACGCGGCCCGCGTCGTGGCGCTGCGCAGCAAGGCCCTGCGCGCCCTCTCCGACGCCGGCGGCATGGCCTCCGTCGCGCTCCCCGCCGACCAGGTACGCGAATGGCTCGCCCGCTGGGGCGGCCGGCTGTCCGTGGCGGCCGTGAACGGGCCCCGCTCCACCGTGGTCTCCGGCGACGTCGAGGCCCTGGACGAACTCATGGACCAGGCCGCGCGGCGGGAGGTGCGCGCCCGCTACGTACCGGTCGACTACGCCTCCCACTCCGCGCACGTCGAACGCCTCGAAGACGAACTCCTCGCCCAGCTCGGCGGCCTGACGCCGCGCCAGGCCGAGGTGCCGTTCTACTCGACGGTGGCCGGCGAGCCGCTGGACGGCACCGGACTGGACGCCGGGTACTGGTACCGCAACCTGCGCCGCACCGTCGAGTTCGAGAAGACCACCCGCGCCCTCCTGGACGACGGCTTCCGCCTCTTCGTGGAGCCCAGCGCCCACCCGGTCCTCGCCGCCGCCGTCCAGGAGACCGCCGACGGCGCCGGACGCGACGCCCGCGCCATCGGCACCCTGCGCCGCGACGACGGCGGCCCCGCCCGTATGCTGCGCGCCCTCGGCGAGGCATGGGAGGCCGGGCTGCCCGTCGACCTCTCCGCCGCCTACCCCGGAGCACGCCGCGTCGACCTGCCCACCTACCCCTTCCAGCGGGAACGCTACTGGCCGCGGCCGGAGGCCACGGCCCGCGGCGACATCGGCGCCGCGGGCCTCGACAGCGCCGGCCACCCCCTGCTCGCCGCCGCCATCGAGGTCGCGGACACCGGGGAACTGGTGCTCAGCGGCCGGCTGTCGCGGCGCACCCACCCCTGGCTCGCCGACCACCGCGTCTCCGACACCGTCCTGCTGCCCGGCGCGGCCTTCGTGGAACTGGCCGTACGCGCCGCCGACGAGGCCGGCTGCGCCACCGTCGAGGAACTCACCCTCCAGGCACCGCTGTTCCTGCCGCCCGACGCCGTCCTCCGGCTGCAACTGCGCGTGGGCGCCGCCGACGCCGACGGCCGCCGCGCCATCGACCTGTTCTCCCGCCGCGAGGACGCCGCCGCCGGCGACTGGACCCCGCACGCCACGGGCGTCCTCGGCCCCGACACCGCGAGCGCCGCGCCGCCCGCCGCCACCGGCGCGGCCTGGCCGCCGCCAGGGGCCGAGCCGATCGCCGTGGACGACCTCTACACCCGGTTCGGTGCCTCCGGATACGGCTACGGACCCGCCTTCCAGGGCCTGCGGGCCGCCTGGCGGCGAGGGGGCGAGATCTTCACCGAAGTGCGGCTGCCCGACGATCAGCAGCCGCACGCCCCCGCGTACGGGCTCCACCCCGCCCTCCTCGACGCGGCCCTGCAAGGGCTCTGGCTCGGCTCGCCGAACGGCTCCGACCCGGGCGGAGCGGGCTCACCGGGCGGCAGCGCCGCCGGCCTGCCGTTCTCCTGGGGCGGCGTCCGGCTGCACGCCGCCGGCGCCACCACGCTGCGCGTCCGGCTCCGCTACGGGCCCGACGGCACCGTCTCCATCGACGCCGCCGACCCGGACGGCCGCCCCGTCGCGACCGTCGAGGAACTGGCCGTACGCCCCGTCGACCTCGACGCGCTGCGCGCCGCCGGAACGGGCACCGTCGCCTCCGACTCCCTCTTCCGGACCGAGTGGACGCCGCTGCCCGCCACCGGGGCGGCCGAACGCCTCGGTCACTGGGCGGCCATCGGCGGGGCCAACGACGGCGGCGATCTGTTCCCCGACAGCCACCCCGACCTCGCGTCGCTCGCCGCGGCCGTGGACAAGGGCATGCCGCCGCCGTCCGTGGTCGTCGTCCCCTGCATGGAACAGGGAGCCGACGCGCCGTCAGTACGCGCCGCGCTGCACCGCGTTCTGGCCCTGACGCGGGAATGGCTGGCGGACCCCCGCTGGGAAGACGCGCGTCTGGCCGTGCTCACCAGCGGGGCCGTCGCCACGGGCCGCGGCGACCGGCTCACCGACCTCGCGGCCGCGGCCGTGCGCGGACTCCTGCGCTCGGCCCAGTCCGAACACCCCGGCCGCTTCCTGCTCCTCGACGCCGACGACCCGGCGGCCGTCGCCGACCGTCTCCCCGCCGCGCTCGCGAGCGACGAGCCCCAACTGGCACTGCGGGGAGGTGAATTGCTGGTAGCGCGGCTCGTGCGGGAGGGTGCGAGTAGCGCCACCGCTCACTGGGACGCGGACAGGACCGTGCTGATCACCGGCGCCGGGGGAGTGCTCGGCGCCCTGGTGGCCCGTCACCTCGTCGCCCGACACGGCGTCAGGCACCTGCTGCTGGTGAGCCGGCGCGGACCAGACGCGCCCGGCGCGCCCGACCTGGCGGCCGAACTCCGGGCCGCGGGAGCCCACGTGACCCTCGCCGCGTGCGACGTCGCGGACCGCGGCGCCGTCGCCGCCCTGCTCAAGGGCGTACCGGAAGAACACCCCCTCTCCGCCGTCGTGCACGCCGCGGGCGTCCTCGACGACGGACTCGTCGAGTCGCTGACGCCCGAGCGCGTGGACCACGTGCTGCGCCCCAAGGTCGACGCGGCGCTCCACCTGCACGAGCTGACGGACGGAATGGACCTCAAGGCGTTCGTCCTGTTCTCCTCCGCGTCCGCCACCGTGGGCAACGCCGGACAGGGCAACTACGCGGCGGCCAACGCCTTCCTCGACGCCCTCGCCCAGCGGCGCCGGGCCCAGGGGCTCCCCGCGCAGTCCCTGGCCTGGGGGCTGTGGGCCGAACGCTCCGCCCTGACCGGCACCCTCGCCGAGGGCGACCTGCGGCGGATGGCCCGCGGCGGCACCGCCGCCCTCTCCACCGACGAGGGGCTGGCCCTCCTCGACGCGGCGCTCGCCTCCGACGAGCCCTTCCTCGTCCCCGTCAAGCTCGACCTCGCCCGGCTGCGCGCCGCGGCCCGTACGGCCCCCGTCCCGCCGCTGCTGTCCGCCCTGGTTCCCAGCGGCGTCCGCAGGCGGGCGGCCGGCACGGACGACGCCGACGCCGGATCGCTGCGCCGGCGGCTGGCCGGGCTCGGCGCCGAGGAGCGCGGGGCGGCGGTCCTCGACCTCGTACGGGCCCGCGTCGCGGACGTCCTCGGCCACCGCGGCGCCGAGGCCGTCGACCCCGACCGCGCCTTCAAGGACCTCGGCTTCGACTCGCTGACCTCCGTCGACCTGCGCAACCGGCTGAACGCGGCCACCGGCCTCCGGCTCCCCGCCACCCTGGTCTTCGACCGGCCGAGCCCGGCCGAGGTCGCCGCGTACGTCACCGAACGGCTGCTGCCGGACGACGCCGCCCAGGCCGGCGACGAGGACGGCCGCACCGGCGGCCGTACCGACGCCGAGATCAGCGCGCGGCTCGCCGCGATCCCGCCGTCGGCGCTGCGCCGCGCCGGGCTCCTCGACGCGCTGCTGAACCTCGCCGACGGCCTCGACGGCACCGGCCCGGCGGCCGGCACCGCCCACGAACAACCCCCGGCGAACGGCACCGGGCACACCGACGACACCGCGGACCTCGCGGACATGGCCGTCGACGATCTCGTACGGATGGCGCTGGGCGGCGACCGTGACTGAACCGCGGGGGCGAGACGGCCTGGCCGGACAAGGCAGCCGAGAAGGGCAAGCGGCGCGGGAAGGGAAGACGATGTCCACGGACCGGGTGGTGGAGGCGCTGCGCGCCTCGCTCCAGGAGAACCAGCGGCTGCGCGAGACGAGCCGGAGGCTCGCCGACGAGGCCCGCGAGCCCATCGCGATCACCGCCATGAGCTGCCGCTTCCCCGGCGGCGTAGGCACCCCCGAAGAGCTGTGGGAACTGCTGGTCAAGGAGCGGGACGCGGTCTCCGCGTTCCCCGAGGACCGCGGCTGGGACGTCGAGGGCCGCTACGACACGGACGCCGACGCGCCCGGCACCTTCTACGTCCGCGAGGGCGGGTTCCTCCGCGACGCCTGCGACTTCGACCCGGCGTTCTTCGGCATCTCGCCGCGCGAGGCCCTGGCCATGGACCCGCAGCAGCGGCTGCTGCTGGAGACGGCCTGGGAAGCCGTCGAGCGCGCCGGGATCGACCCGCTGACCCTGCGCGGCAGCCGCACCGGCGTCTACGCCGGCGTCATCTACAGCGAGTACGGCTCCCGGCTCGGCGCGGTCCCCGACGAGGTGGAGGGCTTCCTGGGCACCGGCACCATCCCCAGCGTCGCCTCCGGACGGGTCGCCTACACGCTGGGGCTCCAGGGCCCCGCCGTGACCCTCGACACCGCCTGCTCCTCCTCCCTGGTCGCCATCCACCTCGCCTGCCAGGCGCTACGGGCCGGCGACGCCACCCTCGCGCTCGCCGGCGGGGTGACCGTGATGTCCACCCCCGGCCTCTACATCGGCTTCAGCCGCCAGCGGGGGCTCGCCCCCGACGGCCGCAGCAAGTCGTTCTCCGCGGCCGCCGACGGCGCGGGGTTCGGCGAGGGCGTCGGCCTGCTGCTGCTGGAACGGCTCTCGGACGCCCGCCGCAACGGCCACCCGGTCCTCGCGCTGGTCCGCGGCTCCGCCGTCAACCAGGACGGCGCCAGCAACGGCCTGACCGCCCCCAACGGCCCCGCCCAGGAACGGGTCATCCGGCAGGCCCTCGACCGCGCCCGGCTCGCCCCCGGTCAGATCGACGCCGTGGAAGCGCACGGCACCGGCACGGTGCTCGGCGACCCCATCGAGGCCCAGGCGCTGCTCGCCGTCTACGGCCGGGACCGGCCCGCGGGCCGCCCGCTGTGGCTCGGCTCGCTGAAGTCCAACCTGTCCCACACCCAGGCCGCCGCTGGGGTGGGCGGCGTCATCAAGACCGTACTGGCGATGCGACACGGCCTGCTGCCCAAGACCCTGCACGTCGACCGGCCCACCGAACAGGTGGACTGGACCGAGGGCGCGGTGGAACTCCTCACCGAGGCCCGCCCCTGGCCCGCCACCGGCGAGCCCCGCAGGGCCGGGGTCTCCTCCTTCGGCGCCAGCGGCACCAACGCCCACCTGATCCTGGAGTCCGCCGAGGAGCCGGCCCCCGCCCCGGCCGACGCGCCGGGCCCCGCGCCCGGCCCGGTCCTGTGGCCGCTCTCGGCGAAGAGCGGCCCGGCGCTCCGGGCCCAGGCCGCCGCCCTCCACGACCACCTGACCGCCGGCCCCGCGCCGCGCCCCCTCGACGTCAGCCGGTCCCTGGCGCTCGGCCGGTCCCGGTTCGCGGAGCGGGCCGTCCTCGTCGGCGACGACCACGCCGAACTCCTCGCCGGACTCGCCGCCCTCGCCCGTGGCGAGGAGCCCGCCTCGGGCGTACGCGGCACCGCCCCGCAGGGCGGGCGCAAACCCGTCTTCGTCTTCCCCGGCGCGGGCACGCGGTGGATCGGCGCGGGCGCCGAACTCCTCGACTCCTGCCCGGCGTTCGCCGCCCGCATGGCCGACTGCGAACGCGCCCTCGCCCCGCATCTCGACTGGTCGCCCACCGAGGTGCTGCGGCGCGGGGCCGCCCCGGAGCGGGCGGAGGCGGCCCAGCCGGTCCTGTTCGCGGTGCTGGTGTCGCTGGCCGCCGTGTGGCGCGCCCACGGCGTCGAACCCGCCGCGGTGATCGGCCACGGCCCGGGCGAGGTGGCCGCCGCCTGCGTGGCCGGCGCGCTCTCCCTCGACGACGCGGCCCGCGTCGCCGTGGAACGCGGCAAGGCGCTCGGCGCCCTGCCGGGCGGCGCGGCGGCCACCGTGACGATGACGCCGGACGAGGTGACGGCTGCACTGACCCGCCGTCAACTCGACCTGGCCGTCGCGGCGGTCAACGGGCCGCGCACCGTGGTGGTGGCCGGGGCCGAGGACGCCGTCGACGCGTTCGTGGACGGCCTCACGGCCGAGGGCGCGATGGCCTGGCGGACGCCGGCCGCCCACGCCTTCCACCACGACGGCGCGGCGGCCGTACGGGACACCCTGCGCACCGCCCTGGCGGGCATCGCGCCCCGTACGCCCGCCGTCCCGATCCTCTCCACCGTCGACGCGGCCCCGCCGGGCCCCGACGCGTTCGGCCCCGAGCACTGGCACCGCGACCTGCGGTACACCGTCCGGTTCCAGGACACCGTACGGGCGCTGCTCGACGCCGGGCACCGGACCTTCGTCGAGGTCGGCGCGCACCCCACGCTGACCTTCACCATCGAGGACATCATCGAGGACGCCGCGGCCGACGCCGGCGCGGCGGACGCCCTCGTCCTCGACACCCTGCACCGTTCCGAGGGCGGCGGCCTCCTCCGGCGGCTCCTGCTCTCCCTCGGCGCGGCCCAGACGAACGGCCTGCCCGTCGCCTGGGAGCCGCTGTTCGAGGGGGCCGGCGCGGGCCGGGTCGACCTCCCGACGTACGCCTTCCAGCACCGCCACTACTGGCTCGACGCGGCCCCCGCGGGCGGCGACCCCTCGACGGCGGGCCAGGCCGACGGCGGCCACCCGCTGCTGGGCGCGGCCGTCGACCTCCCGGACGGCGCCGGCACCCTCTTCACCGGCCGGCTCTCCCTCGCCGCCCACCCCTGGCTCGCCGACCACGCCGTCGCGGGCACGGTCCTGCTGCCGGGCGTGGCCTTCCTGGAGATGGCCGCCCACGCCGGACGGCGGCTCGGCAGCCCCACGGTCGAGGAACTGACCCTCGCCGCTCCGCTGCTGCTGCCCGCCGACCCGACGGCCGACCGGCCCGTACACCTGCGGCTGCTGGTAGGGCCCGAGGACGCCGAAGGCCGCCGCCCCGTGACATTCCACTCCCGCCCCGAGGACGCCGGGGACGACCAGCCCTGGACCCGGCACGCGGACGGCGCCCTCGGCGCCGAGGAGCCGCCGACCGCGCCCGTACACGCGGACTGGCCGTCAACCACGGCTGAGAAAATGGATGTTGACGGCCTGTATGAAACCCTGGAAGCCCAGGGAATCGAGTACGGGCCGGCGTTCCGGGGGCTGCGGGCCGCCTGGCGCGACGGCGACGAGATCTACGCCGAGGTCGCGCTGCCGGAGCCGCCGCCGAGCGGTGACGGCGGCTTCGGCGTGCACCCGGCCCTGCTGGACGCGGCCCTCCAGGCCACCGGGCTACGGCCCACGGGCAGTCAAGAGCCGTCTGACGGCGTGCCGTTGCCCTTCTCGTGGAGCCAGGTGACGCTGGAGCCGACAGTCGAACCCGTGCTGCGTGTGACACTCCGCCCGGCAGGGCCCGACGCCGTGTCCGTACGGATCACCGACCTGGCCGGGCGCACGGTCGCCGCCGTCGGCTCGCTGACCCTGCGCGCCGCCTCGCTCGCCGCGCTGCGTACGCCCGCCGACTCGCTGTTCCGCCTCGAATGGGCCCCCCTCGCGGCCCCCGACGCCGCGCCCCCGGCCGCACGCTGGGGAATCCTCGGACCCCGCGACGAACGGCTGCTCCCGCCGGAGTTCGCCACCGAGCCGCTGCCCACCGGCCCCGCGGACGCTCGGGTCGTGCCCGATGCCGTGCTGCTGCTCTGCGCACCGCCCAGTGCCGAGGGCGACGGCCTCGCGGACCCGGAAGCGGTGCACGCGGCCGCGGCCGACGCGCTCACCCGCATCCAGGGCTGGCTGGCCGACGACCGCTTCGCGGACACCCCGCTCGTCGTCCTCACCCGAGGCGCGGCCGACGCGGGCGACGAACCAGTGGAGCCCGGCGCCGCCGCCATCTGGGGCCTCCTCCGCTCCGCCCAACTCGAACACCCCGGCCGGTTCCTCCTCCTCGACACCGACGAGCCCCGCGACACCACCGCCGCGCTCCCCACCGTCCTCGCCGCCGCCGAACCCCAGACAGCCCTCCGCGCCGGCCGCCTCCTCACCCCCCGCCTCACCCGCCACACCCCCACGGGCCGTGAAGCCCCCGGGGCCGTACCGCCCACGCCCGTACCCTCCGCGTTCTCCGCGCCTTCCGCGCCTTCCGCGTTCTCCGCGCCCTTCGGACCCGAGGGGACCGTATTGCTCAGTGGTGGCGGGGCGCTCGCGGGGGTGGTGGCGCGCCACCTCGTCGCCGCGTATGGCGTGCGCAGGCTGCTGGTCTTGAGTCGGCGCGGTGCGCAGAGCCCCGGGCTGGGGGAACTCGTCACCGAACTGGCCGAGCAGGGCGCCGAAACGACCGTACTAGCCTGCGATGTGTCGGAGCGTCAGGAACTCTCCGAGGCGCTGGCGACGGTTCCGGCGGAGTATCCGCTGCGCGCGGTCGTGCATACGGCGGGTGCCCTCGACGACGGTCTGCTGGAGACGCTGACGCCGGAACGGCTGCGCGCCGTGCTGCGGCCCAAGACCGACGCCGTCACCCACCTCCACGAGCTGACGCGCGGCCGCGACCTGTCGGCGTTCGTGGTGTTCTCCTCCGCCGCCGGCGTGCTGGGCAGCGCCGGACAGTGCGCGTACTCCGCCGCCAACGCGGGACTCGACGCGCTGATGGCGAGGCGGCGGCGGCTCGGGCTGCCGGGCACCTCGCTGGCCTGGGGGCTGTGGGAGCGGCAGAGCGGGCTGACGGCCGAACTGGCCGGCGCCGACCTCCGCCGGATGGCCCGCGGCGGGGTGCGCCCGCTGTCCGACGAGGACGGTATGGCGCTCTTCGACGCGGCCCTGGCCACGGGCGACGCGCTGGCCGTGCCGATCCACCTGGACCTCGCCGCCTACCGCGACGGCCCGCCGCCGCTGCTGCGCTCGCTGGTACGGGCCCGGCCCCGCAAGGCGGCCGCCGCCGAGTCCGTACGGGACCGGCTCGCCGCGGCCGGGGCCGAGGAGCGCCCGCGCGTCCTGCTCGACCTCGTACGGACCCTCGCGGCCGGTGTCCTCGGCCACGCGGACGCCGAGGCCGTGCCGGAGTCGGCCGCCTTCCTCTCGCTCGGCTTCGACTCGCTGACCGCCGTCGAACTGCGCAACCGGTTGGGGGAGGCCACGGGGCTCCGGCTGCGGCCCTCGGCCGTCCTCGACAGCGGCACCCCGGCCAAGCTGGCGAAACACCTGGGTGCCGCACTGGCCGCCGCCGCCGAGGGCGAGGCCGGGGCCGGAGCTGAAGACGCCGACGCGGCTGTTCCCGTCGCAGGGGAGGCGAAGGAACCTGGCGCGGGCGTCCCGCGCCGCGCGACGACGACCGCACCGGAGCCGGACGCCGACCCGGTGAGCCTGCTGTTCCGGCAGGCGTGCGAACTCGGCAAGGTCGACGACGGGCTCGCCCTGCTGAAGCACGCCTCAGCTCTGCGCCCCCGCTTCGCCAACGCGCACGACGTCATCGCCTCCGGCGCCGGTCCCGAACTGCTGCGCCTGCGCGAGCGCGCCGATGCCCCCGTGGTGGTCTGCTTCGGCTCCGTCGTCGCGTTGGGCGGCGCCCACCAGTACGCGCGGTTCGCCGCCGCTCTGGGCGACCGGTTCGCCGTCAGCGCGCTGAGCGCCCCCGGCTTCGTACCGGGCGAGGCGCTGCCCGCGGACATGGACGCGCTCCTGGAGTTCCAGGCGCTGACCATCCGTCGACACCACCCGCACAGCCCCTTGGTGCTCGTCGGGTCGTCCTCCGGGGGCACGCTCGCCCACGGCGCGGCGGCGGCGCTGGAACGGCTCGGGGCCGGCCCCGCCGCCGTGGTGCTGCTCGACACCTACCTGTCGGACAACACGGGCATCACCCAGTTCAACGACGTGCTGCTCGGCGGCATGTTCGCGCGCGAGGACCGGGCGGCCCCGATGGACGGCACCCGGCTGACCGCGATGGGCGGCTACTTCCGCATCCTCGACGACTGGCGGCCGCCGGCCGTCGAGGCGCCCGTGCTGCTGGTACGGGCCTCCGCGCCGCTCGGCGAGCCGGCCCCGGACGCCGGGGACTGGCGCTCGTCCTGGCCGTCCGCGCACACGGTCGTGGACGTGCCCGGCGACCACTTCTCGATCATGGAACAGCACGTGGCGACCACGGGCGAGGCGGTCGCCGACTGGCTCCGCGTCATCGTTCCCCCCGACGCGAACGCCGCCCCGGACGCCCGTACGGACGCGACGGCCACTGCTCGTACGGAGCCCACGGAGCCCACGGAAGCCGCGGGCACCGGCCCCGCCCCCGCCCCCCGTACAGACCACCCGCACAGGAGGCACGTATGACGACCACCACGGCGCATCCGGAGCCCGCGAGCCCGCCGGCGCACGCGCTGACCGTGCTGGGCGCCGGGGTGATGGGGGTCGGCATCACCGTGCTGGCCCTCGGCCACGGTCTGCCCGTCCATCTCGTCGACACCGACCCCGACCGGCTCGACCGGGCGGCGGCGAAGATCGGCGACGAACTGCGGCTGGCCCACCTGATGAGCGCCCTGCCCCCGGACACCGAGCCGGGCGAGCTGACCACCGCGACCGCGCCGTCACCCGAGGCCGTCGGCCGCGCCACCGCCGTCATCGAGGCGATCACCGAGAACGCCGAACTCAAGGCCAAGGCCCTGGCCGAGATCTCGGCCAAGGCGCGGCCCGGCACGCCGCTCATCACCAACACCTCGTCCATCCCCATCGACGAGCTGGCCGACGCCGTCGAACGCCCCGCGGAGCTCGTCGGCACGCACTTCATGAACCCGCCCTACCTGATCAAGACGGCCGAGGTCATCCGCGGGGCCAGGACCGGGGACGCCGCCATGGCCGCCGTGACCGCGCTGCTCGCCGCGGTGCGCCGGGAAGGCGTCGTGGTCAAGGACGCCCCGGGCTTCGTGACCAGCCGGGTTCTGCATCCGATGATCAACGACGCGGCCCGCGTCGTAGAGGAGGGCACCGCCACCGCCGAGGCCGTGGACGCGCTGATGCAGGGCTGCCTGGGACACCCGACAGGCCCCTTGCGCACCGCCGACCTCATCGGCATCGACAACCTCGTCGACTCCCTGAATGTGCTGTACGAACGCACCGGGGACGACGGCTGCCGCCCCTGCGACCTGCTGCTGCGACTCGTCGCCGAAGGCCGCCACGGCCGCAAGACGGGACAGGGCTTCTACACATACCCATGACCGCCGCCGCCGCGCTCCGCGGCACGCCCATCACTCGCCCCGCCGCCACCGATACCCATGAGGAGAACAACCGATGACCAACCAGACCACCGAGGCCGCGGACACCGGCACCGGCGCACCGGACGCCGTGGAGCGGGAACTGCTCGACTTCCTCCAGGGACATACCGGCACACCATGGGAGCCCGAGACCGACCTCTTCCGCACGGGCGGCCTCTCCTCCCTCTTCGCGATGCAACTGGTCGTGCATCTGGAGAAGACCTACGGGGTGGCCATCCGCGGCGCCGATCTCAGGATGGACAACTTCCGCACCGCGCGCGTGATGGCCGCGCTGGTCGGCCGGCTGAAGGAGCCGCGGCCCGGGGGCCTCGATGGGTGACGTGGTGGCCGAGGCGGCGGCCCAGGTCTCCGCGGCCGTCGGCGACCGGGCCGGCGACTGGGACCGTACGGGCCTGCTGCCCCTGGACCTGCTCCGCGAACTCGGCGCGGCCGGCCGGCTGTGCGCCGAAGTGCCCGTCGAGTACGGCGGGTGGGGCCTGAGCAGCCTGCTCAGCGGCGAGTACACGGCCCACGTGGGGAGCCTGTGCAGCTCCCTGCGCAGCGTCATGACCTCGCAGGGCATGGCCGCCTGGACGATCCAGCGGTTCGGCACGCCCCGCCAGCAGGCCGACTGGCTCCCCGGGCTCACCGGCGGCCGGCTCGCGGCGGTCGGGTTCAGCGAACCGGACGCGGGCAGCGACCTCGCGGCCATGGGCACCGTCATCCGCCGCGACGGCGACGCCGTCGTCATCGACGGCCGCAAGAAATGGGTGACCGCCGCCCACTACGCGGACGTGCTGGTGATCTTCGGACGCTACGCCGACGGCCCCGCTGACGCCGCTGATGCCCGTGACGCCCCTGACGCCGTCGACGGCACCGGCGGGGGAGTGGCCGCCGCCGTGCTCGTACCCGTCGACACGCCCGGCGTCGAGGTGCGGCGGATCGCCGACCCGCTCGGCTGCCGGGCGGCCGGCCACGCGGACATCGGCCTCGACGCGGTCCGGCTGCCCGCCGACAGCGTGCTCGGCGGGTACGGGCTGCCGCTGCCGCTCCTGGTGACCACCGCCCTGGCCTATGGGCGGATGTCCGTGGCCTGGGGGTGCGTGGGCATCCTGCGCGGCTGCCTGGCCGAGGCCACGCGACACGCCGCCACGCGCGAGCAGTTCGGCAAGCCCCTGGCCCAGCACCAGCTCGTCGCCCGGCACCTCGCCGAGCTGTACACGGCGGAGCAGGTGGCCACCAGGGTCTGCGAGCACGCGAGCCGCTGCTGGGACGAGGGCTCCCCGGACCAGGTGGTGGCCACCGTCCTGGCCAAACGCGTCAGCTCCGCCCAGGCCGCCGCCGGCGCCTCGTCCGCCGTCCAGGTGCTGGCCTCCGCCGGATCGCGGGACGGCCACCCGGTGGCCCGCGCCCACCGCGACGCGAAGCTGATGGAGATCATCGAGGGCAGCACCGAGCTGTGCCAGGTGCTGCTCGCCGACCACGCCGTATCCGCGCGGGTCCGCGCCGCACCGCCCGTACGCGCGCCGGCCGCACCCGCGCCGCCCGCGCCGGGGAGGCCGCGGTGACCGCGTCCGAGACCCGCGAACCCCAGGGGGAGACTATGACCGACACCGATACCGACATGGACGCCGCAGCAGACGACGACCGGCCCGACCGACCCGACCGGCCCGTAACCGTCAAATGCCTGGTCTGGGACCTGGACAACACCCTCTGGCAGGGCACCCTGCTGGAGGACGGCGAGGTGGCGCTCGCCGACGAGGTACGCAAGGTCGTCATCGAGCTGGACTCGCGCGGCATCCTCCAGTCCGTGTCCAGCAAGAACGACCACGACCACGCCTGGGCCCGGCTGGAGGCGCTGGGCGTCGCCGAGTACTTCGTGCTGCCGGAGATCGGCTGGGGCACCAAGTCCGAGGCGGTGCGCCGCATCGCGGACCGGCTGAACTTCGCCCACTCGACCATCGCCTTCATCGACGACCAGCCCGCCGAGCTGGCCGAGGTCGCCTTCCACCTGCCCGAGGTCCGCGGCTACCCGGCCGAGCGGGTGCTCGCGCTGCCGGACCTGCCCGAGTTCACGCCCGCGACGAGCACCGTGGACTCGCGGCGGCGCCGGGCGATGTACCAGGCGGGGTTCCGCCGGGAGGCGGAGCGCGCCGAGGCGACCGGCCCCGACGAGGAGTTCCTGCGCTCCCTCGGCATGGTGATGCGCGTCGGCCGGGCGACCGACGAGGAGCTGTCGCGCGTCGAGGAACTCACCCTGCGCACCAGCCAGATGAACGCCACCGGCGTCCACTACTCGGACGCGCGGCTGCGGAGCCTGCTCGCCGACCCGCACCACGAAGTGCTCGTCGTGACCCTCACCGACCGGTTCGGCCCGCACGGCGCGGTGGGCGTGCTCCTGCTGGCGCGGCACCCCGGGATGTGGCACCTCAAGCTGCTCGCCACCTCGTGCCGGGTGGTCTCGTACGGGGCCGGGGCCGCGCTCCTGAACTGGCTGGCCGACGCGGCGGCCGGCGCCGGGGCCCATCTGGTCGCCGACTTCCGGGCCACCGACCGGAACCGGATGATGGAGATCGCCTACCGCTTCGCCGGCTTCGACGATCATTCCTGCGCCTGTGCCGCGGCGCTGACCGGCGGCGCCGAGTCCCGGGCGGCGGCCGCCAACGGGCTTCAGCGACTGCACCTGGTGCCCGAGCCCCGCCCGGCGCCCACCACCATGCGGCTGGAGGCGCCGGTCCTTTTCACATGAGCCGCCGGTGGCCGGTGCGGCTCGGGGGCCGGCGGCGCGGTCCGTACGGGCGTGCCGCCGGTCACCCCGGACACCCCGAGCCCCCCCCGCTGAGCCCGGTCAGAGCTTGCGGGCGAGGGTGATGCCGTCGGCCATGGGCAGCAGGGAGAGGTCCACCCGGTTGTCGTGGTGCAGCAGCCGGTTGAGGGCGCGTACCCCTTCGGTGTCCGGGTCCTGCGCGGCGGGGTCGGCGACCCGGCCGAAGAAGAGCGTGTTGTCGATGACGATGAGCCCGCCCTGCCGGACCAGCTTCAGTGAACTCTCGTAGTATCCGACGTAGTTGGCCTTGTCGGCGTCGATGAAGACGAAGTCGAACGAGCCGGGCCCCCGGTCGGCGAGCAGTTCGGCCAGCGTGTCGTTCGCGTCGCCGATCCGCAGGTCGATCCGTGGCTCGACCTCGGCGCGCCGCCAGTAGTCGGCGCCGAACGCCGGCCACCGCTCGTCGATGTCGCAGGTCACCAGGTGTCCGCCGGGCGGCAGGGCGCGGGCCAGGCACAGGGTGCTGTAGCCGGTGAAGGTGCCGATCTCCAGTACCGACCGGGCGCCGGTCAGCCCGGCCAGGAGGGCCAGGAGCTGGCCCTCCTCGGCCATCACCTGCATGGCCCGGCCGGCGGGGAGCACCGCGGTGGCCTCGCGCAGCTCCCGCAGAATCGCGTCGTCCCGCAGGGAGGTCTCCCTGACGTAGTCGAGCAGTTCATCGGTGGCTGCTGTCTGATCGGCCATGAGAAAGGCTTTCCCCTCTGCTGTGATGCGTCGAATGGTCTGCGGCTGGTCCGCGGTCGTCGAAGAGGCGCGCTCCTCATACGGCCCGGGGCGCGGGCGTTCCGCTCGTCTGGAACACGCTCTGGTGCCGGAACGCCTCGTGTTCCTGGGCCCGTTCGCGCGCGTACGCCTGGAGCAGCGCGTCGAGGCGGTAGCGGCCGGCGATGGGCGGGTGCAGGAGGTGCGCCTCGACCAGCGTGTCGAGGGCGTCCTCGGCGCTCTCCTCCGAGCAGTTCAGCATGGCCGCGACCCGGCCGCGCGAGGTGTGCGCGGCGCCGGCCGCGCCCAGGGCGGTGAACACGGCGGCCGGGTCGACGCCGTTCGCGGCGCGGCGCGGCAGCTCCGTGTGGCCCGCGTCGAGGCTGGGCCGTACGTCGAGGTCGCCGATCCGCAGGGCGTCCAGCAACTGCGGTGCGTCGGTGAGCCGTTGGGCGAGGTCGCCGAGGCTCCAGTGCGGGCGGTCCAGTTGACGGGCGGCCGCGATGCGCAGTGCCAGCGGCAGCCCGGCGCACATCGCCACGACCGTGCGCGCGGCCTGCGGCTCCGCGTCCACCCGGGCCGGCCCGACGAGTCTGCCCAGCAGTTCCAGCGACTCGCGTTCGTCCAGGGGCGGGAGCGCGACGGTCCGCGCGCCCTCCAGGTCGGCGAGGCGTCGGCGGCTGGTCACCAGGAGCCGGCTGCCGCCGCTGCCCGGCACCAGGGGGCGGATCTGGGTGGTGCTGTCGGCGTCGTCGAGGAGGACCAGCAGCCGGCTGCCGGCGGTGAGGGAGCGGTAGAGCACTTCCCGCTCGTTCTCATCGGCCGGGATGTCGGGCCGGGGCACGCCGAGTGCGGCCAGGAAGCGGTTCAGTACCTCGCCCGGGGGCAGCGGGTGCTCGCGGCCGCCGAGCGCGGCGTAGAGCTGGCCGTCGGGGAAGGACTCCCGCAGGGAGTGCGCCGCGTGCAGTGCCAGCGCGCTCTTGCCGGTGCCGCCCCGGCCGGTGATCACGGCCGTGCCGACCGAGCCGGGCGGCAGGCCGGTGGCCGTCAGGAGGCGGCGCAGCTCGGCCAGCGGCTCCTCGCGTGCCGTCAACGGGTAGGGCGCGGCGGGCAGTTGCGCGGGCTTCAGACGGAGGGCGCTGTGCCACGTCCGGGGCGCGGGCGGCGCGGTGTGCGTCGTCGTCGGCGCGGTCTGCCGGACGGACTGGCGGGCGAGGGCCCGTGCGTCGGGGCGGTCGTCGGCCGCGAGGATGCGTCGCTGGACTTCGCGGAGGGCGGCGCTGGGTTCGGCGCCGAGCTGTTCCACGAGCAGCTCGCGGGTGCGTTGGTAGAGGGAGAGCGACTCGGACTGCCGGCCGGAGCGGAACAGGGCGAGCATCAGCTTGCCGACCAGCGCCTCGCGCAGCGGGTTCTCCCTGACCAACCGCCATAGTTCCGGGATGAGTTGGGCGTGCCGGCCGAGCGCCAGTTCGGCGTCGAAGCGCAGCTCCATCGTCTGTAGGCGCAGCTCCTGGAGGTAGCGGCCCTCGACGTCGCGCAGGGTCTGGGACGGCACGTTGACGAGGGGTTCGTCGCGCCAGCCGGCGAGGGCCTTGGCCAGTTCGGCGCAGGAGTCCTCCATGTTGCCGACGTCGGCGTGGGCGGCCGCGCGGTGGCGGTGCGCGGTGAAGCGGCCGAGGTCGCTCTCGTCCTCGCCGAGGGCGATCAGATAGCCCGGCGCCCGGGTGATGATCCGCGCGGACGCCTGCTCGCCGAGGACTTGGCGCAGTCGCATGACGTACGTGCGTATGGTGGCGGCGGCGCTGGGCGGTGGGGCTCCGTCCCAGACGTATCCCGCGATACGGTCGACCGAGACCACGTGGTTGACATTGAGCAGCAACGTGGCCAGGACGACGCGTTGCCTGGGGGCCGAGACGTATACCTCCCGCGCGTTCAGCCGGACGGAAAGCGGGCCGAGCAGCAAGAATTCCAACGAACTCCCCATTCGTCCTGTTCGTCACGCAGGAGTCGTGGCGGAGCGGGCCGTCTGGCGGTTCGCGGGCCCGTCGGCCAACGACGTCAAGCGCGACCTCCAGCATCTTGGGAGCGCTCTGAACCGGTCAACGATATGCCGAGATGTTTAGGCATATTCCTAGAGCCCTTACCGGCGGGCCATGTCATGTTTGACGCGTCCGTAGCCTGTTTTGTCCGTTTGGTGTGCTTATCACCCCCGGCTCCATGGCCCGCGGAGCCGGTTTCTGAATCAAATTCAAGCCGTCGCTCTCCGGGCCGCATCGCGGTCTTTCCCGAGCGTGTCGGGGGGGAATTCACGGTCAGGCGTTATTCGCGGCGCAAGTGTTCGAATCAATTTGCGCTCTTGCTGAGATTCGACGGGGCGTGGCAGGGTGGGAAACACCGTACCCAGATCCCCCGGATCTGTGGAACCGTGAAGGGAAAACCCAGGAGACATGACTTCCTTACCCGTGGACAGCGGCCTTTGGTGCAGGCGCTTCCACCCCTCGCCGGCGGCGACGACCCGCCTTGTCTGCTTCCCGCACGCGGGCGGCTCGGCATCCTTCTACTTCCCGGTCTCGGCGGAATTGCGGGGCCGGACGGATGTGCTGGCCGTGCAGTATCCGGGGCGGCAGGACCGCCGGGCCGAGCCGACCATCGACGACCTCCGGACCCTGGCCGACGAGGTGTTCGCGGCGCTCCGGGGCTGGAGCGGGCTGCCGCTCACCTTCTTCGGCCACAGCATGGGCGCCCTCGTCGCCTTCGAGGTCGCCCGGCGGTTCGAGCGCGTGGGAGGGGGGATCGGCCATCTCTTCGTCTCCGGCCGCCGCGGGCCCGCGGTGCCGCACGAGGAGCGCCTGCACCTGCGCGACGACGACGGCATCGTGGCCGCCGTCCGGGAGATGAGCGGTACGGACGAGAGCCTGCTCGACGACGAGGAACTGGTCCGCATGATGCTCCCCGCGCTCCGCGGCGACTTCCGGGCCGTGGAGACCTACCGAGGCGAGCCCGACGCGGTGCTCCGTTGCCCGATCACCGCGCTGACGGGGGACCGGGACCCGAGGGCGCCCCTGGACGAGGTCCGGGAGTGGAAGGCGCACACCTCCGCGGCCTTCGAATTCAAGGTATTCCCCGGCGGCCACTTCTATCTGACCAGCCGGCCCGGCGACGTGATGGACGTACTCAAAGACCACTTCGACCGATGACCGTGCGAGCGCGGGCGTATGTGCCGGCTCGGGCACACGCGCCCGCGCGGACGTGCGCGCCGGCTCCGGCGCGCGAGCCGGCTCCGGGGCCCGCCCCGGCGCGGCGCGTCGCCGGCCGCCCCGCGGCGGGCGGCCGGCTCACGCGGGAACGCACCTGACGCACCAACCAGGAAGGCAGGTGTACGGATTGACGCCGTTACGCGGTTCCACGGCGGTCGGCTCCACCGCGGCGCTCCCGAAGGCCGACGACCGGAGGGGCTCGTGTCGCCCCGCGGCCGACCGGACCCCGGAGCGCGCGGAACCGGCGGGTCGGCCGAACGACACCGGGAGCAGCGCGGCCCCGCCGGACGCCGAGCGGCTCACCGCGCTCGACGCGTGCATCCTGGAAGGCATCGCCGTCGGCACCTCCACCGTGGAGCTGGCGGCCTCCCTCTACCTCAGCCGCAAGGGCGTCGAATACCGCATCGGCCTGATGTTGCGTCAGTTCCAGGTGCCGAATCGGGTGGCTCTCGTCTCCCGCGCCCATTCCATCGGTATGCTCACCGTGGGCACGTGGCCGCCACGGGTTCCGAAGCACTTCGTCGTGCAGACCGATTGAGCCGCACGGACCGACCGAGCCGCGCGGGCGGGACCGGCCCGCGCGGCGGCTTTACGGGGTGCGCGGCGGCATTACGGGATTCGCCGGTATTCGCCGGGCCGGCCGGCCCGGCGAATGACAATAGCGGCACTCAAGGATTGTTTCAGTCGCCAATATCGTCTCGATAGCGTGCGCCGCGACCTTTCCCGCACGGCCAATTGCACCTTACGGCGGCAAGCGAATCGATGTTACGGTGCCATCGCGTCGTGGTCGGAATTCCCCTAGGCTGGGCCGGGGGCCGCGCCCGCACCGGGCGCCGTACCGCGTCTTTCTCCTGTTACCTTCCCGCTGGGGGCGAGAAATGACTTTGGGCTATCTGTTCGGCGGCGGCGTCGGCACCGAGCCGCACGGTCTGGAGCTGTACCACGAGTACCCGGTCGTCCGTAGCTGGTACCAACAGGTCGCGGACTGGACGGGTTTGACGGTAAGTCAGGTCCTGGAGGACGACCTGCCCGCCGCGCAGGAGGAACGCCAGAGCGTCGGCACGGTGCGGGAGGCCGCGCTCGCCATCGGCGTGCACGACGTGCTCGCCCAGTTCGGACTGCGCCCCGCCGCCATCGGCGGCCTCAGCCTCGGCGCGATGACGGCCAGCACCCTGGCCGGGGCGCTCAGCAGACAGGAACTGTTCGAGATGCTGGCGGGCGCCCGGGACACCCCCGAACTCCCCGCCGACGCCCCGGCCCAGGGCATCGCCCTCGCCTTCGCGCAGACCGCCGACGGCCCCGGCCACCCCGGCGAGGGGCGGACCGGCATCCACCTCGCCGGCGACTTCGGCCCCACCGCGGACGGCAAACAGCGCATCCTCATGCTCGCCGGCCACGCCGAGGCGCTGACCGCCCTGGCGGCCGAGGCCCCGCCCGGCACCGTCGTCCCGCTGCCGGGCCGTACCATCGCGGTCCACTCGCCGCTGCGCCGGCACTTCCGCGACTTCATGGCCCCCCGCGTCGACGCGATGGCCTTCTCGGCCCCCCAACTGCCGCTGTACTCCTGTCTGGAGCGCAAGAAGCTCTCGAGCGCCGACGACGTCCGCGACCTCTTCCAGCGCAACTCCACCGACCCGATCAGCCTGGTGGACGTCTACACCGGCATGAAGAGCGAGGGCGTGGAACTCGGCCTCGTGATGGGGCCGTCGATCCCGGAGGGCATCCTCGCCTTCCCGTTCCCCGTCGTCCACATCGAAAAGCCCGAGCACGTCCAGCAGGCGCTCAGCACCGCGTACGACCTCGGCATCGATCTCACCGGCGGGCAGGTGAGCCCATGACCACCAGCTCGGTGGCCGCCCCCACCAAGCTGTCGGACGACCCCGACGCGCTGGTCGCCGGGTGGCTCGACACCGACCTCGACCAGTGGTGCCGCGGGGTGGTCCGGCGCCACTTCCACCCGGAGACCGGCAGCCCGTACTGGCTGGGCCGGGCCCGGCAGTTGGACTTCGACCCCCGCGACATCACCCGCTACGACCAGCTCACGGCCTTCGGCCCGTTCCGGCTGGAGAGCCTGCGCGAGCAGGACCCCGCGGACCTCGTGCCGCGCTCCGTCCCCCGGCCGCTGGCCGGCCGCGCCTGGGACACCGGAGGCACCACCGGCACCCCCTGCCGGGTCTTCTACACCCCCGACATGCTGCGGCACCGGGCGGTCTGGCGCCGCTGGTCGTTCGTCCGCGAGGGGTTCGCCCCCGGCCGCACCTGGCTCCAGGCCACCCCCACCGGGCCGCATCTGATCGGCCACGGCGTGTGGGAGGTCTCCGAACTGCACGCGGGCCAGGCGTACGCGATCGACATGGACCCGCGGTGGGTCAAGCGGCTCATCCGCGCGGGCCGCCTCCAGGACGTGGGGGACTACACCAACCACCTCCTGGAGCAGATCACCGACGTGCTGCGGCAGGCGCCCGTGCACTACCTCAACACCACGCCCGCGCTCTTCCAGACGCTCCGGCAGCGCCACCCCGACCTCGTCGCCGCCCTCGACGGCGTCCGGCTGAGCGGCACCCAGATCAGTGCCGACATGTACCGCGCGTTCACGTCGGCGCTGAATGGCGGGATTTGTGGCATGACATACGGCAATACCTTTGGAAATGCCGCCTGTTGGGACGTCGCGGGAGACGGCGAGCTGATCTCGTACGTGCCGAACTTCCCGCAGGTGACGATGGCGGTCGTGCGCAAGGACGACTGGTCGGCCGTCGTCGAGCCGGGAGCGGTCGGCCAGGTGCGGCTCACCGTGCTGCACGAGGACCTCTTCCTCCCCAACATCCTGGAGCGCGACCAGGCGTCACGCCACCGGGCCGAGGCGTGGCCCTGCGACGGCGTGGCCAATATCCGCCCGCTGCAAACCACGAGTTCGGCGCCGGAGGGGCTGTACTGAGGGCGCGCCGCGGCGGCTCCGTGAGCGCGGGAACGCTGGGACGTCAGCGTCCGCGGTTACCCGTGAATCTGCTGTGAATTGCATTCAAGATCCGCCGGACCGCCGTTTCTCAATGGCCCGCCGACAGAATCGGCCAATGTGTTTCCGGGCAATCCCCGCCGTTGAACACCCCGGCCGGGCGAGTCTAGTATCCGGCGACAAGGATGGCGCACGCGAACAAGAAGGCGGGGTGTGCAGAGAAATGGCAAGTGGGCACGTGGAGAGCCAGCGAGCCAGGGTGAGCAAGGCGTTCGACCTGATGGACGTCGACGGCAACGGCGAGGTCGGCATCCAGGAAATCGAGGCCCTGGCGCAGCGGCTGGCCAGCCGATTCGGACTCGCCGCCAACTCCAAGCAGCACGAGGAATTACGGCAGGCGAGCGTCGACCTGTGGCGCGACCTCCAGCACCAGCTCGACCAGAGCGGCGACCAGAAGATCAGCCGGAAGGAATACGTCGACTTCTACGCCGACGCCGACCCGGCCGTCATCCGCCGCACCATGGAACCGTTCGCGGGAATTCTCTTCAACCTGTTCGACGTCGACGGCGACGGAAAGGTTTCCCGCAGCGAATTCGAGCGCTACCACCGCGCGTGGGGAGTCCCCGCCGACCAGATCGAGGGTACTTTCGACAAGCTCGACACCGACCGTAGCGGCGACCTGTCGAAGGAAGAACTCCACCAGTATCTCGCCGGGTTCATCTTCGGTGAGCCGGGGTCGAAGGGCTGACCCCGAGAGAGCCCCGCGTTCAACTGGCCGGGCCCGGTGCGCACAGCCGGGCCCGGTTTGCCATGCCCTTTTGGTGCGGCCCCACGCCGTCGTTGGCACACCCGGACCGAGCTGATAGTTTCGCGCCGTACAGCAAGGCGCTCGACGCGGGGTGAGGGGGAATCCGTCGCGATGGCACTGATATCCGTCAACGGAATTCGCATCAATTACGAGGACCACGGTTCGGGCGAACCGGTCGTCATGATCATGGGCACCGGAGGAGGCGGCCGGGCCTGGCGGCTGCACCAGGTGCCCGCGCTGACCGCCGCCGGCTACCGCGTCATCACCTTCGACAACCGCGGCATCCCGCCGACCGACGCGTGCCCCGGCGGCTTCACCATCGACGACATGGTCGCCGACACGGCCGGGCTCATCGAAGCCCTCGGCCTCGGCCCCGCCCGCGTCGTCGGCACCTCGCTCGGCGGCTATATCGCCCAGGAACTCGCCCTCGCACGGCCGGAGTTGGTACGGCAGGCGGTGCTGATGGCCACCCGCGGCCGAGTGGATGCCATGGGCCGGGCGCTCGCCACGGCCGAGGCCGAGCTGTACGACTCCGGGCCCGCGCTCCCGCCGCGCTACGCCGCCGTCGTACGGGCCCAGCAGAACCTCTCCCCGCGCACCCTCGAACACGACGAGCAGGCACGCGACTGGCTCGACCTCTTCGAGATGGTCGTCCAGGACGGGCCGGGCACCCGGGTGCAGATGGACATCGCACCGCCCGCCGACCGGCTGCGCGCCTATCGGCGGATCACCGTGCCCTGCCACGTCATCGCCTTCACCGACGACCTGATCACCCCCGCGAAGCTCGGCCGCGAGGTCGCCGACGCCATCCCGGACGCCACCTACGACGAGATCGCCGCCTGCGGCCACTACGGCTACCTGGAGGACCCCGCCGCCGTCAACAAGGCCATCGTGGAGTTCTTCCGCGGGCCGGCCCGGGGGTAGCCGGCGACGCACCCGCTCGGCCCGTGAGCGGGAGGGGCGGCGGCCCCCCCCGGATCCGCCGCCGGTTCGCCCGCCGCGTGACGGCCTGTCAGCGGTCGGACGGGGTGCGGTCGAAGCCGCGCACCGCCAGGAACACCACCACGAGCAGGAGCGCGAGCGTCGCGCCCACGGCCGCGTACAGAGAATCGCCGAGGGGCCACCCCAGCGCCACGCGCCGGGCGGCGTCCACCACATACGTCAGAGGGTTCGCCTTGGCCACGAACCGCAGCCAGTCGGGCAGCACATGGACCGGCACGAACGCGCTCGACGCGAAGGTCAGAGGGAACATCGCCAGCGGCCCGATGCCGGCGACGACCTCCTTGTTGCGCAGCCAGGACCCCAGCGCCAGAAACCCCCAGACCACGGCCCAGGTGACGAACAGCGTCAGCAGCACGGCCACGCCGAGCCCCAGCGCGCCCCCGCGAGGATGGCAGTCGAGCAGCAGCAGCGCCGTCGCCAGCAACACCGCGAGCTGCGCCGCGACCCGGACCAGGTAGTCCAGGCTGCGGGCCACGAGCACCGAGGACATCCGGATCGGCATCGAGCGGAACCGCGACAGCACCCCGTTCTCCATGTCGAACAGCAGGCTGTACCCGGCGCCGGTCGCCGTGCCGGTGGCGGTCGTGATGAGGATGCCGGGGAGGAGGTAGTCGATGTACGCGACGCCCGCCGGGAAGTTCTTCGGATTCGACATGCTGCCGAACACCTGACTCATGATGAGCAGCAGGATGAGCGGCTGGACCAGCTCGAACAGCAGCAGCCGCCGGTTGTTCACGAAGGCGCGTAGGGAGCGGCCGGCCAGCACGCCGATCTGGGTCAGGCGGCCGCTGGCCGGCCAGCCGGGCGCGGAGGACACCCGCACCGGCGGCGCGGCGGGGCTGATGGCCTGGCTCGTCATCACAACTCCTGGGGGAGGGCGGCGGGTTCGGGAGGGACGGTCGACGCGGTCCGCGGGCGCGTGACGTCAGGTCGCGAGGACGGTCGACCGCCTGGTCAACGCGAGGTACACGTCGTCCAGCGTCGGCTCCGTCAGGGAGAACCGGGCGACGTCCAACCGCTCCTGGTCCAGGGCTCGGACGACGGTGGCGAGGTCCGCGGACGTCTCGGCCGGGGCGCTGATGGCACCCCCGGCCCCGTCCTGAGCCGCCGTCAGCCCGGCGCGGTCGAGCGCGAGCACGATGGCGCCGGCGTCCGCGGGATCGGCCGGGACGATGTGCACCGCGCGGCTGCCGACCTGGGACTTGAGGTGCGCGCTGGTGCCGGATGCCACCACCGTGCCGTCGGCGAGCACCGTGATGGTCCCGGCGAGCCGGTCCGCCTCGTCGAGGTACTGGGTCGTCAGCAGCACGGCCGCGCCCTCGCGGACGATGTCCTCGACGACCTCCCACAGCGCCAGCCGGCTGTTCGGGTCGAGCCCCGTCGTCGGCTCGTCCAGGAAGACCACGTCCGGCCGGCCGACGAGGCTGGTGGCCAGGTCCAGCCGTCGGCGCATGCCGCCGGAGTACGTACGGGACGGGCGGTGCGCGGCCTTGGTCAGGTCGAAGATCTCCAGCAGCTCGTGGGCGCGGGCCCGCGCCTGGCGGCGACTCGCGCCGAGCAGCCGGGCGATGAGGATGAGGTTGTCGGTCCCGGACAGGTTCTCGTCGACGGCGGCGTACTGCCCGGTGAGCCCGATACGGGCGCGGACCTCGTGGCTCCGGTCGACCACGTCGTAGCCGGCGATGCGCGCGGTGCCGCGGTCCGGCGGCAGCACCGTGCAGAGAATATTGATCAGCGTGGTCTTTCCGGCGCCATTGTGCCCCAGCAGCCCGTGCACCGTGCCGGCGTGCACCGAGATATCCACGGATGAGAGCGCCGTGACCGGTCCGAAGCTCTTTCCGATTCCGATTGCCTCGATCATCGGTCCCTGCATATATAACCCCCATGTGCACCACGTCGCCGATGACTTGTTGCCATATCGGCGCGCACGGCACGCTACGGCGACCATTTATGCGGTGTCAAAGATTCGCGTTCGCGAGATGAACACCCGGCCGGCCGGGATCGACGTCCGCCGGGCGCTCCGTTCACGAGATCCGCGCCACACCGGCCGTCCGGACGCGCGCGCCCGGGAACAAGCGGAATGCGCCCATCATCTCCGCGTCGCCGGTCCCACCGGCGGGTTCCGGGATTGGCCGCGCCCATTCCCGGCGGCCCGCCGGCCGACTGGTCCCGGCCTCCTCGACCGCCGCCGCGGCGGCCCGTGTTGGCGAATCCGCACACGGCCGGAATAAGATCCGCGGTAGCCCCGCGTATCCGGCAGTGCCGGTGCACGCCGACTTCAGGTGTGGCCGATACGCCGCCATGGCATTTCATCCCAGATTTACGGAGTGAATTACTCGTGTATCGGACCATGATGAAGTCCAAGATCCACCGAGCGACCGTCACCCAGGCGGATCTGCACTATGTCGGCTCCCTCACCATCAGTGCCGACCTGATGGAAGCCGCCGATCTGCTGCCCGGTGAAAAGGTGGACATCGTCGACATCGACAATGGCGCGCGGCTTTCCACCTATGTTATCGAGGGGCCCCGGGATACCGGGATCATAGGAATCAACGGGGCCGCCGCCAGGCTCATCAGCCCCGGCGATCTCGTCATCATCATCGCGTACGCGCAGGTGACGGACGAGGAGGCCAAGGCGCTGGAGCCGCGCGTGGTCTTCGTGGACCACGAGAACAAGGCCACCCACCTCGGCGGCGACCCCGCGGACGTGCCCGCCGGCTCGGGCCTGCTGCGCGGAGACCTCCCTGCCGAATAGGCCGAACCAGCCGAATAGGCCGGGTCAGTCGAACAGGCCGCCGCCCCGCCCGGGCCCGCACGCCCGCCGAGAGATTTCCCCCTGGACATCTGGAGACGAGAGAATGCGCCTGAACCAGGAACAAGTCGACCGTTACCACGAGGACGGCTTCCTCACCGTCGAATCCGCGCTGGACCGGGGCGAGGTCGAGCGCCTGCGCGCGGCGTTCACCCGCGACTGCGAGGTCCCCGGGCCCCAGCGGATCGCCGAGGAGAACGGCGCCGACGTACGCGCCGTATACGCCTCCCACCAGCGCCAGCCGGAGTTCGCCGCGCTCGTCCGCGACCCGCGCCTCCTCGCGCCGGTCCAGCGGTTGCTCACGGAACAGGTCTACATCTACCAATTCAAGATAAACGCCAAGCCGGCGTTCGGCGGCGAGAAATGGTCCTGGCACCAGGACTACGTCGCCTGGCGCGTCGCCGACAATCTGCCCGCGCCCCGCCAGGTCAACGTCGGGATATTCCTCGACGACGTCGACGAGTTCAACGGCCCGGTCATCTACCTGCCCGGCTCGCACCGCTCCGGCCTCGTACGCGACAGCCGGGACGCCGCGGTCAGGTCCGACCAGCACCTCGACCCCGACGACATCGCCCTCACCAAGGAGCAGTTGGCGGGCCTCGTCGCCGAGCGCGGCATGGTCAGCCCCAAGGGCCCCGCCGGAACGCTCGTCTTCTTCTCGCCGGAGATCGTGCACGGCTCCGCGCCCAACATGTCGCCGTTCCCCCGCAGGCTCCTCATCACCACCTACAACGACGTGGCCAACCTGCCCAGTTGGACCGGGGAGCCGCGCCCCGAGTACGTGGTGTGCCGGGACACCACGCCGCTGCGCGCCCGCGAGACGCCCTTCCTCGACGGCCTTGAGACGGTGGCGGCATGAGCGCCCGCACCGGCCGTGCCGTCGTCCTGGAGAGCTTCGGCCGGCCCTTGGCGCTGCGCACGTTCGACCTCCCGGCCCCGCCCGACGGCGGCATGGTCGTCGCGTGTACGTACGGCGGGATCTGCGGCACCGACCTCCACCTCCGGCAGGGCCACCTGGCCATCCCCACCCCGCTGGTCCTCGGCCACGAGGGCATCGGCGTCGTACGCGAACTGGGCGCGGGCGCCGCGCGCGATGCCACGGGCGCCGAGCTGCGGCCGGGGGACACCGTGATGTGGGCGTCCTCGATCGCCTGCGGCCGTTGCGTCCCGTGCCGGCTGCACCGCGAGCCCACGCTCTGCGAGAACCGGCGTACGTACGGCGTCAACCGCTCCGTCGAGCAGGGCCCGGCCCTCTCCGGCGCCTGGGCCGACCACATCGTGCTCCAGCCCGGCACCACGGTCGTGCGGCCCGCCGACGGCGTGGACCCGCTCGCCGCGATGTCACTGGCCTGCGCGGGCCCCACCGTCGTGCACGCCCTGTACGAGCGGCGCCCGGTACGGGTCGGCGAGACCGTGGTGGTCCAGGGCAGCGGCCCGGTCGGCCTCGCCGCCGCGGCGCTCGCCCAGCTCTCCGGCGCCGCGAAGGTCGTCATCGTCGGCGGCCCAGCCGGCCGGCTGGCGGCCGCCGCCGCGGCGGGCATCGGCGACGCGCACCTCGACATCGCGGGCGCCGCCGACCCCGAACAGGTGCTGGACCAGGTGCGCGAGGCGGTCGGCGGCGACGGCGCGGACCTCGTCATCGAGTGCGCGGGCGTGCCCGCCGCCGTCGCACAGGGCCTGCGACTGGCCCGCCGGGGCGGCTCGTACCTCGTCATCGGCCAGTACACGGACGCCGGGGACACCCTGATCAACCCGCACCAGATCGTGCACCGCCAGCTCGACGTGGTCGGCTCCTGGGCGTTCACCGGGGCGCACCTCGTCGAGTACGTGAAGCTGCTCCCGGCGCTCACCGCGCGCTTCGACCTCCGCAGCCTGGTCACCGCCTATCCGCTGGAGGAGCACGCCGCGGCGCTGTCGGCGGTCGCGGACGGCTCGGTGATGAAGGCCGTGCTGGCGAGCTGAGCCGCGCCGCGCTTACGGTGGGCACCGCCGCCGCGGGGGACCGCCGGTGCGGCCGGGGCGTGTTCAACCGATCGGATCGGGCAGTTGAATGCCCGAGCCGGGCCCAGTGGAACCGAGCCGGGCCCAGCCGGCCCGTACGCCGCCCGGCGCGCGATGTACGCACGTACGCGCGTACGCACGTATGCACGTATGCGCTCACCCATCGGCCGACAGGGGCATCCACCGGCCGGCGTGCGTCGCGATGGACCACAGCAGAGGCCGCCCGGCAGGGCCGGGCGGCGCGTTCGCAGAGACATTCACTGTGCCCTGACGGGGGCACGCGAGAGCGGGGAACGTACGGTGGATCTCAGCCTGTTCTATTTCGCCAACGACAGCACCGAACCCGGCGACAAGGGGCGCTACGAGCTGCTGCTCGAAGGGGCCAAGTTCGCCGACGAGAACGGCTTCTCGGCGGTCTGGACGCCCGAGCGGCACTTCCATCCCTTCGGCGGGATGTACCCCAACCCCTCCGTGCTGGGCGCGGCCGTCGCCTCGGTGACCGAGCGGGTCGCCATCCGGGCGGGCAGCGTGGTCGCCCCGCTGCACCACCCCGCGCGCATCGCGGAGGAGTGGTCCGTCGTCGACAACCTCTCCGGCGGCCGGGTGGGCGTGGCCTTCGCGTCCGGCTGGAACTCCGTGGACTTCGCGCTGCGGCCGGGCGTCTACGACGAGCGCAAGCGGATCGTCTCCGAGCGGGTGGGGGAGGTGCGCACGCTCTGGCAGGGCGGCAGCGTGCCGGGGACCGACGGTCTCGGCCGGCCGGTGGACGTACGGGCCTTCCCGCCGCCCGTGCAGCGGGAGCTGCCGGTCTGGCTGACCAGCGGCGGCAGCGTCGAGACGTTCCAGGAGGCCGGGCGGTTGCGGGCCGGGGTCCTCACCCATCTGCTGGTCCAGGACCTCGACATCCTCGCGGAGAAGATCCGCGAGTACCGCCGGGTCGCCGCCGCCGAACACGACGGCTGGCCGGGCCATGTGGCGCTGATGGTGCACACCCTCGTCGGCGAGGATGTCGCCGCGGTCAAGGAGCAGGCCCGCCGGCCGCTGACGGAGTACCTCAAGAGCTCGCTGCACCTGAGCGCCCGCTCCGTCGTCGGCGACTCGGTCGACCTGAGCACGCTGCCCCCGGAGGACGTGGAGTTCCTCGCGGCGCAGTCCTTCGAGCGCTACTTCCACCAGGGCGGCCTGTTCGGCTCCGTCGAGCACGCCGCCGAGGTGGCCGCGCGCATCGGGGAGATCGGCGTGGACGAGATCGCCTGCCTCATCGACTTCGGGGTGCAGACCAAGGACGTCCTCGCGAGCCTCGAACACCTGGGGCGGCTGCGGGCCCTGGTGGCGTCGGCCGGCTGACGGCACATCTCGCAGCAGCGGCGGGGCGGGTCGGTGGCTCCGGTACGAGCGTCGGCACGGCCCGGCGTACGAGCCTCAGGGGGCGGCCACCGGCGGCGCCCCAGCCGCGGCCCCAGCAGCGACCCCGGCGGCGGCCTTGATCATGTCTTTCGTCAGTGCCGCCGCCTCCGGCCGGCTTGTAGTTTGGGCAGGGTGATGGGGCAGCTCGTTGAACAGATGAACCGCCGGCGGCACGAGGTCTCCTCGGCCCTTGCGCAGTCGGGCCCCCGCGAGCGCCTCGCGGACCTCGTGCTGTGGGTGTGCCTGTGCGTGCCCGTGGCCTACGACCTGATCCGGCTGCCCGCCCCGGCGCTCGCGGTGTACGCGGGGATGCCCGCCCTGGCCCTCGCCATGCTGCTCTCCCGCGCGCTGCCGCTGCTCTCCCTCTACATCACCGTGGCGCTGAGCCTCGGCGTGACACTGAACCTGTTCAACTCCTCGTTCTGCGTGGCCATGCTCGTCATGGGCTATCTCGTGGGGCGCAGGACGCGTCAGGAGCGGCCCGCGCTCGTCGGCTTCGCGGTGGTCGCGGCGGCCGGGCTGGTGGCCGTGGCCGCGAGCGGCGAGAACCTGTGGACCTGGTTCACGATGGCCGTCACCCTCGGCCTGAACGTGCTGCTGCCGTGGATGGCCGGCCGCTACCGGCGCCAGTACGCCGATCTCACGCGGGCGGGCTGGGAGCTGGCCGAGCGCATGGAGCGCGAGCAGCAGATCATCGCGGACCGCACCCGGCTGCGCGAGCGGTCACGGATCGCCGGCGACATGCACGACTCCCTCGGGCACGAGCTGAGCCTGCTGGCGCTGCGCGCCGGGGCCCTGGAGATGGCCCCCGACCTCGACGAGCGCCACCGCAAGGCCGCGGGGGAGCTGCGCGCCGCGGCGGCGAGCGTCACCGAGAGCCTGCACGACGTGATCGGGGTGCTGCGCGAGGACGCGGAGACGGCCCCCAAGGCCCCGGCGCGGGAGTCCGTCACGGATCTGGTGGAGCGGGCCGTCGCCTCCGGTCTGGCCGTCGACCTCGCCGAAGAGGGCGAGCCGGTGCGGCTCGCGTTCATGGTGGACCGCGCCCTGTACCGGGTGGTCCAGGAGTCGCTCACCAACGCGGCCAAGCACGCGCCGGGCGCGGCCGTCTCGGTGCGGATCGCGCATCTGGCGGACGCCACGGAGGTACGGGTCGTCAACGGGCCGCCCCCGGCGCGCCCCGACGCCCCCTCGGCGCGGCACACGGGGCTCCCCTCGGGGAAGAACGGACTGGTGGGGTTGCGTGAGCGGGTGCGGCTCGCGGGCGGGACGCTGCGCACCGGGCCGTACGAGGGCGGCTTCGAGGTGACGGCGCGGCTGCCGCACGCGGCGGGCGCGGCGCGGCCGGCGGGGCAGGAGAGCGCGCGCGAGGACGCGTCGGAGTCCGCTTTCCAGCGCCGGCACGCGCAGCGCCGGGCCCGCCGCGGCCTGAAGCAGGTGATCCTCGTGCCGCTGGCGGTGGCCGCGGTGCTGGCCGCGCTGATGGGGGGCTTCTCCTATATCCAGACGGAGCAGTCCGTCCTGGACTCGGGGGACTACGAGCGGCTGCGCGTCGGGCAGCGGCGCTCGGACGCGGAGGACCTGCTGCCGTCGCTGCAGACGGATGTGCCGCCGCGCCGGGACGTGAAGCCGATGCCGCACGACTCCACGTGCCGCTACTACCGGATGTCGCGGGAGCCGGACCCGACGCACGCCTACCGGGTGTGCTTCGCGCACGGCCGCCTCGCGGCCAAGGACGTGGTTCCGCTTCCGGGCGACTGAGGGCCCGTTCAAGCGCGGAGGGCGCCGGCCGGTGTGCGAATGGCCAACCGGGGCGGGTTCGGCATACCGTGAATGACCTCGGCGAATGATGAATCGCTCGGTTGTGGGTCTGCTGCCGTTCGCACGGATTTATCTCTTCCGTTTATAGCGGCCATTGACTCCAAATCGATCACTTGTCTAGTGTCGATTCCACGCTCGGCCGTCGAGGCGTCGACAGCCGGCACAACGGGGAAGCGGCCGCACGGTTCGCACGGCGAACGCGGCGGCCGAGGCTTGACGGGACGGGGGACCGCGCGTGCCGCGCGCTACGGGGAGGATTGCGGGCCGCTGTGCATTTCGCGGCCGCAACTGAAATCTTCATTCTGCTCTTTGCCTTGATTCACGATCGCGTCGGGTCGCGCTTTTCCCGCGACCCCAATTCCGGCAGCGGCCTTTCGGGCGCCGTGCATTTTCTGAGGGGGCGTTATGAGTACAGCGCTTGAACAGGCTTCGAGTGTGACCGGGCTCGTACGGGAAAACGTGGCGGCCCACGGGCGGCGGGCGGCCCTCACCTTCGTGAAGAGCCTCGACGGCGCGCCCGAGGACGACACCTGGACGTACGCCGAACTGGACGCCGAGGCCCGCAAGGCCGCCGCCTGGCTCCAGGCCCACTGCGCGACCGGCGACCGCGTCCTGCTGCTCTACCCGGAAGGGCTGCACTTCACCGCCGCCTTCCTCGGCTGCCTCTACGCCGGGATGGTCGCCGTCCCCAGCTCGCTGCCCGGTCAGTACGTCTACCAGCGGCGCCGGGTCACCGCGATCGCCGACGACGCCGGCGCGTCCGCGATCCTCACCGACACCGCCACCCTCCCCTCCGTACGGGAATGGGCCGAGGCCGAGGGCCGCACCGCCACCGCGCTCGCCGCCACCGACACCACAGCCCTCGCCGACCCGGACGCCTGGATCCGGCCCGCGCAGGACCGCGACACCCTCGCCCTGCTCCAGTACACCTCCGGCTCCACCGGCGACCCCAAGGGCGTCATGGTCAGCCACGGCAACCTGCTGCACAACGCCATGTGCCTCACCAAGCCGTTCGGCATCACCGACCGCGGCCGGTTCGGGTCCTGGATACCGCACTACCACGACATGGGCCTCATGGCGCTGATCGTCCCGCCGCTCCTGCTCGGCGGCGCCTGCGTGCTGATGAGCCCCACCACCTTCCTCAAGCGGCCGCACTGGTGGCTGAAGATGATCGACGTCTACGACCTCGACTGGTCGCCCGCGCCCAACTTCGCCTACGAACTGTGCGCCCGGATGATCACCGACGAACAGCTCGCCGGCCTCGACCTCTCCCGCTGGACGTACGCGCCCAACGGCTCCGAGCCCGTACAGGCCGCCACCCTCACCGCCTTCGCCAAGCGCTTCGCCCCCGCCGGATTCCGCGGCGACGCCTTCGCCCCCTGCTACGGACTCGCCGAGTCCACCGTCTTCGTCTCCGGCACCGGACCGCGCGAGCCCGTCGTCCGCCGCGCCGACGCCGAGGCCCTCGCCAACGACGAGTTCCGCGTCGTGGAGGGCTCGCGCCCCGGCCGCGACGTGGTCAGCAACGGCCGCGCCGACGAGTACGACGTGCGCGTCGTCGACCCCCGCACCCTGGAACCGCTGCCCGAAGGGCGCGTCGGCGAGATCTGGCTGCGCGGCCCCAGCGTCGCCCACGGCTACTGGGGCAACGACGCGGCCACCCGCGAGGTCTTCCGCGCCCGCACCGCCGACGGCCAGGAAGGGTTCCTGCGCACCGGCGACCTCGGCACCCTCCACCACGACGAGATCCTGACCACCGGACGCCTCAAGGAAGTCCTCATCATCCGCGGCCGCAACCTCTACCCGCAGGACATCGAGTACGAACTGCGCGCCCAGCACGCCGAACTCGTCGGACTCTTCGGCGCCGCCTTCTCCGTGCCCTACCGGCAGGACACCGGCGCCACGGAGAACCTGCTGGTCATCGCCCACGAACTCCGCGGCCGCCACGCCGAGGCCGACATGGCCCGGCTCGCCAGCGACATCAAACGCACCGTCTCACGCGAGTTCGGGGCGAGCGCGTCCGGCGTCGTCCTGGTGCGGCGCGGCGGCATCCGCCGCACCACCAGCGGCAAGATCCAGCGGACCGCGATGCGCGACCTGCTGCTCGCCGGCGGCCTCAACACCGTCCACCTGGACGCCGACCCGAAGCTGCGCACCCTGCTCGACGCATGACGGCGGGCGGGCGGCCCCTGCGACCGAGCCGCCACCGCCACGGACAGAAGGCACGTAATGGGGGAGTTGGACATGAGCACGCAGCACCCGGCCGTCGCGGCCCTCGAAAAAGCCCTGGACGACGCCGGCCGGCACGACGGCCCCTTCCGCCCCGGCGGCCTCGCCGAACTCGACGAGCGGGAGGCGTTCCCCACCGCCGCGATCCGGGCCCTCGACGACCTCGGGCTGGCCCGCCACTACGTGCCCACCCGCTACGGCGGCCTCCTCGACGACCACGGCGAACTGCTGCTGCTCCTGCGCGCCGTCGCCCGCCGCGACCTCACCGTCGCCGTCGCCCACGCCAAGACCTTCCTCGGCGGCGCCTGCGCCTGGGTCGCCGGCACCACCGCCCAGGCCACCGCCCTCGGCGCGGAGATCCAACGCGGCGCCGTCGCCGCCTGGGGCCTCACCGAACGCCACCACGGCAGCGACCTCCTCGCCGGCGAGCTCTCCGCCACACCCACCGGCGCCGGCTGGCTGCTCGACGGCGAGAAATGGCTGATCAACAACGCCACCCGCGGCGACCTGATCACCGTGCTCGCCCGCACCGACCCGGCCGGCGGCCCCCGCGGCTTCAGCCTCTTCCTCGTCGACAAGCGCACCCTCCCCGACGGCAGCTACCGCCACCGGCCGAAGATCCTCACCCACGGCATCCGCGGCGCCGACATCAGCGGCATCGCCTTCCACCACGCCCCCGTCCCCGAGACCGCCCTCGTCGGCGACGTAGGCGACGGCATCGAGACGGTGCTCAAGGCGCTCCAGCTCACCCGGACCGTGGCCGTCGGGCTCTCCCTCGGCGCCGCCGACCACGCCCTGAGCCTGGCCACCGGCTTCGCCGAGGGCCGCAACCTCTACGGGCGCCGCCTGACCGACCTGCCGCGCGTCCGCCGCATCCTCGGCGAGATCTCCGCGACGGTCTTCCTCGCCGAGGCCACCGCCCTCGTCTCCGCCCGCACCCCGCACGCCCTCACCGGCGAGCTGAGCGTCGCCTCCGCCGTCACCAAGGCCGCCGTGCCCACCCTCGCCCAGGACGCCATCGACCGGCTCACCGAACTCATGGGCACCCGCGGCTTCCTCAGCCGCACCTACGCCGAGGGCCAGTACGCCAAGCTGGAGCGCGACCACCGCATCGTCGCCATCTTCGACGGCAGCACCGCCGTCAACCGCAACGCCCTCATCGACCAGTTCGCCCGGCTGGCCCGCGCCTACCGCGACGGCCGCTGGAACGAGACCGGACTCGCCGAAGCCGCCGGACTCGACCGGGACCTCACGCCCTTCGACCCCGCCCGCCAGCGGCTCCTCTCCGGCGACGGATGCAGCCTCGTCCAGAGCCTGCCCGACGCCGCACAGCGGATCGCCGCCCTCGCCGACCGCGGCCTCCTGCCGCTCCAGACCGCCCGCCTGGCCGACGAGCTGACCGCCGTCGCCGACCGGCTGCACGAGGACATGGCCGCCCTCCGGCGCACCCCCCGCGACGTCCCGCCGACCGCCTTCCACCTCGCCGAACGCTACGAACTCCTCTACGCCGGCGCCGCCGCCCTGCGGCTGTGGCTGCACAACGCCCCCACCGCCGACCCCGCCGCGGGCCCCCAGCTCTGGCGCAACGGCCTGTGGCTCGCCGCCGCCCTCGCCGCCGTCCTCACCCGCCTCGGCCACCCCGTGGACGAGTCCCACGCCGCGGCCTACGACCGGGTCGCGGACCTCCTCCTGGCGGCGCCCACCGGCACGTTCTCCCTCCTCACCACCGACGACCTGGCCTGGAGCACGTCATGACCGGTACGCAGCCCCCGTCGGACGCCGCCCCCGGCCCCGCCACCGCACAGGCCCGGCTCGCCGCACTCGACCAGCGGCTCGGCGACCCCTGGGACAGCGGCAACCCCCTCGGCTTCACGGCCGTACTCGAAGCCGACGAACGCGCCGAGATGTTCGCCGACGGCGAGAGCGCACTCGACGCCTACGGCCTGAACGCCGAGTTCGTGCCCGTCGCACACGGCGGCCGGCTCACCCGCGTCGACCACCTCGTCGAGATCATGCGGACCGTCTACCGCCGCGACCCCTGCCTCGGCCTCGGCTACGGCTTCAGCTCCTTCATCTCCTCCGTCAACGTCTGGACCGCCGCCGACCCGGACCAGCAGCGCCAGGTCGCCGCCATCCTGCTGCGCGGCGGCAAGATCGCCGCCGCCTACCACGAACTCGCCCACGGCAACGACATGGCACGCACCGACTTCCAGGCCCTGCCCTCCGGCGCCGGCCGCCTCCTGCTCAACGGCCGCAAGGAAGTGGTCACCAACATCCAGCGCTCCGACGCCATGGTGATGTTCGCCCGCACCGACGCCCGCCAGGGCAGCCGCAGCCACTCCCAGGTCCTCGTCGAGAAGGACCGCGTCGCCGACGGGAAGATGAGCTACCTGCCGCGGTTCGCCAGCGCCGGAATGCGCGGCGTCCAGCTCGGCGGCGTCGAGTTCCGCGACTGCCCCCTCCCCGAACACCGCGTCCTCGGCAACCTCGGCCAAGGGCTCGAAACCATGCTCAAGTCCTTCCAGATCACCCGCACCACCCTCGTCGGCATGTTCACCGGCGCCCTCGACACCGGCCTCCGCACCACCCTGCGGCACGTGCACGACCGCCGGCTCTACGGCCGTACCGCCGCCGAACTCCCCCAGGTGCGCTCCACCCTGGCCGGCGTCTTCCTCGACCTGCTCATGTCCGAGGTCTTCGCCACCGTCTCCACCCGGGCGCTGCACCTCGTCCCCGCCGAGACCGGCATCTACGCGCAGGCCGTCAAGTACTTCGTCTCCAAAACCCTCATCGACGCGATGAACCGGCTCTCCGGCGTCCTCGGCGCGCACTTCTACATCCGCGACCCGCACAGCACCAACGCGATCTTCCAGAAGATGCTGCGCGACATCCAGCCCGCCGGCTTCGGCCACATCGCCCGCTCCGTCTGCCAGATGTCCCTGCTCCAGCAGCTCCCGCTGCTCGCCCGCCGCTCCTGGCAGCCCGGCGTCCCCGCCCCCGACGACCTCTTCCGGCTCGACGCCGACCTGCCGCCCATGCCCTTCGACCGGCTCGCCGTCAGCGCCGGCGGCCGCGAACGGCTCAGCTCCTCCCTCGCCGCCGGGCTCCAGGCGCTCTCCGCCGACGACCCCGCGCACCGCGAGGTCCGGCGGCTCGCCGAAGGATTCGTCACCGACCTCGCCGCACTCGCCGAGGAATGCTCCCGGCTGCCCGTAACCGAACTCGCCGTCGACGCGAGCTCCCACTCCTACGACCTGACCGCCCGCTACACCACCATCCTCGTCGCCGCCGCCTGCTACGAGACCTGGCGGCACAACCAGCACCACCCCGACCCCTTCTGGCGCGACCCCACCTGGCTCATCGCCGTACTGCACCGGCTGTCCGCCCCGGCGGGCGCCGTCCGGGCCCCGCTCCCCGAGCACATCGAACGCCACCTGTTCGCCGAACTGACCGAGCGCCACGAAGCCGGACAGGGCTTCGGCATCAACAAGAACGGCCTGCCCGCCGGCTGACGCCGACCGCCGCGCGACCGCCCGCGGCCGCCGCGCCCCGAACCGCACATCACGACCACCCGCACCAGGCGAAGGAGCCGTCATGTCCACTTCCGCGGTAGAGAACCAGGCCGACGGCAGGTCCACCGAGGACCTGCGCGCGTGGCTGACCCAGTGCGTCGCCCTGCACGTGCAACTGACCCCCGAGCAGATCAAGCCCGACGTGCCGCTCACCGACTACGGCCTCGACTCCATCTACGCGCTGACGGTCGCCAGCGAGATCGAGGACCACCTCGGCATCGACCTCGACCCCACCGTCATGTGGAACCACCCGACCATCGACGACCTCGTCGGCTTCCTCACCGAGCCCGAGCAGACGGCCTGACCGAGGCCCGCACGGCCTGTGACCGAGGCCCGTACGGCCGGATCGGCGGCTCGACGCCCCGGCCCGGAGCCGGGCGCGCCGGCCCCGGCGAACACGAAGACAACCGCAGTCCCAAGAGAGCGTGGGTAGTGAGAAGTGACTGAAGTGCGGATCGCCCGACGTGCCGTCTCGGCCGCTCAGCACGGCGTCTGGGTGGCTCAGGAACTCGCCCCCGGCAGCCCGCTCTACAACTGCGGCGTCACCTTCGACATCCGCGGCCGCCTCGACCACCCGGCGCTGCGGCGGGCCGTGCGCCGCGCGCTCACCGAGACGGAGGCGCTGCGCGCCCGGTTCACCGCGGACGGCGACGACCTCCGGCAGACCATCGCCCCCGCCCCCGACGAGCCGCTGCGCACCATCGCCGTGAGCGGCGCGGCCGACCCGGCCGCCGCCGCGGCCGCGTGGATCGACGACGACATGGCCGCCGGCGTGGACCTGCGCTCCGACGAACCGCTGTACGCCCACGTCCTGTTCGCCCTCGCCCCGGACCACCACCGCCTCTACGTCCGCTTCCACCACATCGCCCTCGACGGCTACGGCCAGACCCGCTACCTCGACCGGCTCTGCGAGCTCTACACCGAGTCGGCCGCGGGCCGCGAACCCGCGCCGGCCCCCTTCCACACCCTCGCCGACCTGCTCGACGAGGAAGCGGCCTACCGCGACTCGGCGCGCCACACCCGGGACCGGGACTACTGGCTCGCCGCCTTCGCCGACCGCCCCGAGCCCGCGAACCTCGCCGGCCGTACCGCGCCCGCCTCGCCGACCGCCCTGCGGCGCACCGTCACCCTGCCCGCGCCCCGCCTCGCCGCCCTGCTGGACGCGGTACCCGAGCTGTCGGGCCGCTGGCCGCTGCTCGTCATCGCCGCCACCGCCGCCTACACCCACCGCGTGACGGCCGCCCAGGACGTCGTACTCGGCCTGCCGACCACGGCCCGGATGACGAAGGCGGCCCTGGCCACCCCCGCCATGCTGGCCAACGAACTGCCGCTGCGGCTGTCCGTACGGCCCTCGACGCCCTTCACCGAACTCATCGGCCGGACCGCCCGGCAGGTGGCGCTGGCCGGCAAGCACCAGCGTTACCGCGTCGAGGACCTTCAGCGGGAACTCGGTCTGGCCGGCGGCTTCACCGGCCCCTCGGTCAACGCCATCACCTTCTCCGCGCCGCACCGCTTCGGCGACCTCCCGACCCACACCCGCTACCTCTCGACGGGCGCCGTCAAGGACCTCTCCGTCGTCGTCTCCGGGGACGCGGAGGGCGGCGACGGCCTCCACATCGAGTTCCAGGCCAACCCGGCGCTCTACACCGCCGAGCAGATGGCCGCGCACCAGGACCGTTTCCTCGCCCTCCTCGACAGCCTCGCGGACAACCCCCGCCAGAGTGTCGGTCAGCTCCCGACGCTCACCGGCGAGGAGCGCCGCCGGGTGCTGGAGGCCGGCATGGGAGCGCCCCGCAGCACCCCGCCCGCCACCGTCCCCCAGCTCTTCGAGGACCAGGTGCGCCGCGCGCCCGACGCCACCGCGCTGGTCTTCGGCGACCAGACGCTCTCCTACCGCGACCTCAACGCCCGCGCCAACCGCCTCGTCCGCCACCTCGCCGCCCACGGCATCGGCCCGGAATCCGTGGTCGCCGTCGCGCTGCCCCGCTCGGCGGAGCTGGCCACCGCGCTCCTCGCGGTCCTCAAATCCGGCGCCGCCTACCTGCCCGTCGACGTGACGCACCCCGCCGACCGGATCGCCCACATGCTCACCGACGCCCGCCCCGCGCGCGTCCTCACCTCGCGCGCCGCCGCGGCAGCCGTGCCCGAGACCGACGGCACGGCCCGTACCGTCCTCGACGCGGACGACGTGCTGCGGGCCCTGGCCGCGTACGACGCCGGGGACCTCGCCCCGGCCGAACGGACCGGGCCCCTCACCCCGCGCCACCCCGCGTACGTCATCTACACCTCCGGCTCCACCGGACGCCCCAAGGGGGTCGTCGGACTCCACGAAGGCGTCGTCAACCGCCTGGCGTGGTTCGGCGAGACGTTCCCCTACCGCGCCGACGAGCCCGTACTCGCCAAGACCTCCATCAGCTTCATCGACGGCACCACGGAACTGCTCGGCGCCCTCGTCCACGGCGCGCCCGTCGTCATGACGGGGCCTCAGGAAGCCCGGAACGCCGCCGAGATGGCCGAGGTGGGCGCACGGCACGGCATCGGGCGCATCACCGTCGTACCGAGCCTGCTCGCCGGACTCCTGGAGAGCGGCGGCGCGCGGCGGCTCGACGCGTGCGCCTTGTGGATCAGCAGCGGCGAGGCGCTGCCCGCCGCCACCGCCCGGCAGTTCGCCGAAACCCTGCCGCACGCCCGGCTCGTGAACCTCTACGGCGCCTCGGAGATCACCGGCGACAGCCTCTTCGCCGTCTCCGACGGCGGGGCGGCCCCCATCGGCCGGCCCATCAGCGACACCCGCGTCCTCGTCCTGGACAGCGCCCTGCACCCCGTGCCGCCGGGCACGGCCGGCGAACTCTACATCGCCGGCAGCGGCCTCGCCCGCGGCTACCTCGGCCGCCCCGGCCGCACGGCCGAGCGGTTCGTCGCCGACCCGTACGGCCCGGCCGGCGCCCGCATGTACCGCACCGGCGACCTGGCGCGGTGGACTCCGGACGGTGAGCTGGAGTACGTGGGCCGCACCGACTTCCAGGTCAAGATCCGCGGCTTCCGCATCGAACCCGGCGAGGTCGAGGCCGTCCTCGGCGCCCACCCGGCGGTGGCCCGCACGGCGGCCCTCGTGCGCGAGGACCGCCCCGGCGACAAGCGCCTCGTCGCCTACGTCGTGCCCGCGCCCGGCCACCGCCCCGACCCCGGCGAACTCCGCGCACACGCCTTCGCCGCCCTGCCCGACTACATGGTCCCGGCCGCCGTCGTCACCCTGGACGCACTGCCCCTCACGCCCAACGGGAAGCTCGACCGCGCCGCCTTGCCCGCCCCCGACTACAGCGCCGGATCGACCGGGCGGGCCCCGCGCGACGCCCGCGAGAGCCTGCTCACCGACCTGTACGCGGACGTCCTCGGCGTGCACCGCGTCACCATCGACGACAGCTTCTTCGACCTCGGCGGCGACAGCATCCTCGCCCTGCGCCTCGTCGGCCGGGCCCGCCTCGCGGGGCTGGAGTTCTCCGTCCGCGACGTCTTCGCGCACCGCACCGCCGCCGCCCTCGGCGAACACTGCCGTACGGTCACGGCCCCGGCCGCGGCTTCGGACGAGACGGCCGGCGTGGATCTTGCCCCGCTGCCCGCCGACGAGCTGGCGGCGCTGGTGGCCGCCGAGCCCGGCCCGGTGGACGTGCTGCCGCTGTCGCCGCTCCAGTCCGGCCTGCTCTTCCGCCAACCTGCGCGCCGGTTTCCGGCACGAAGGACTGAGCCGCCCCGTCCAGGTCATCCCCGCCGACGCCGACGTGCCCTGGCGCGAGCTGGACCTGTCGGGCCTGGGGGAGGCGGAGCGCGCGGCGGAGGCGGAACTCTTCCTCGTCCGCGACCGGGAGGAACGCTTCGACCCCGCCCGGCCGCCGCTGCTGCGCTTCACCCTGCTCACCCTCGGCGACGACCGCCACCGCCTGGTCTTCACCCACCACCACCTGCTGCTCGACGGCTGGTCGCTCCCCGTGCTCGCCCGCGAACTCTTCACGCTCTACGGGAACCCCCGCGGCGACCTGCCCGCCGTACGCCCGTACAGCGACCACCTCAAGTGGCTCGCCGCCCAGGACCGTTCGGCGGCGGAGGCCGCCTGGCGGGAGGCGTTCGCCGACTTCGAGGAGCCGACACGTGTCGAGCCGACCCGCGTCGTGCCCACGCGCGTCGAGCCCACGCGTGTCGCGTCCGCCGGGGAGTACGCGCCGACGGAGCCGGAACGCGTGGAGTTCGCGCTGTCGCCGGAGCGTACGGCCGCGCTGGCGGAGCGGGCCCGTGCGTACGGGCTGACGCTGAACACCGTGGTGCAGGGCGCGTGGGCGCTGGTGCTCGGGAGCCTGACGGGGCGTGAGGACGTGGTGTTCGGCGTCACCGTCTCCGGCCGGCCGCCGGAGCTGACGGGCGTCGAGTCCATGGTGGGCCTGTTCATCAACACCGTCCCCCTGCGCGCCCGCCCGCGCCCCGCCGAGCCCCTGACGCGGTTCCTCGCCCGCCTCCAGGACGAACAGGCCCGGCTCCTGGACCACCAGCACCTGAGCGTGCCGGACATCGCGCGCAGCACCGGCTTCGGCGAACTCTTCGACACCCTCCTCGTCTTCGAGAACTTCCCGCTCGACGCGGACGGGCTCGGCACCTCGGCCGCCGGGGCCGGACTGCGGCTGCACGGCGCCACGGCCCGCGATGCCGTGCACTACCCCCTCGGCCTCGTCGCCCACCCCGGCGACACCCTCGGCTTCCGGCTGCACTACCAGCCCGCCCTGTTCGACCGGGCGTCCGTGGAGCGCGTCGGCGAGCGGTTCACGCGGCTGCTGGAGACCGTGACGGCCGCCCCGGAACTGCCGGTCGGCCGGGTGGACGTGCTCGGCGCGGACGAACGGCGCCGGGTGCTGGAGGAGTGGAACGACACCGCGGCCGAAGTGCCGCGGGCGACGCTGCCCGTACTCTTCGAGGCGCAGGCGGCCCGTACCCCGAACGCCGTAGCCGTCATATCCGGCGAAGTCTCCCTCACCTACGCGGAGTTGAACGCCCGGGCCAACCGGCTCGCGCACCATCTCATCGCGCTGGGCGCGGGGCCCGAAGAATTCGTGGGGATCTCCCTGCCCCGCTCGGAACACACCATGGTCGCGGTGCTCGCCGTCCTGAAGTCCGGCGCGGCCTACGTGCCCGTCGACCCCGGCTACCCCGCCGACCGAATCGCCCACCTGCTCACCGACGCCGCGCCCGCCCTGCTGATCACGGCCCGGGACGTACTGTCGCGGCTGCCGGAGGGCGATGGCGGCCCGGCACTCCTGGTCATCGACGATCCGCAGACCGTCAGGGCCCTCGCGGACCGCCCGGCCGCCGACCCCACGGACGCCGACCGCGCCGCCGCGCTGCTTCCGCTCCATCCCGCCTACGCGATCTACACCTCCGGCTCCACCGGCCTCCCGAAGGGCGTCGTGGTGCCGCACGAGAACGTCGCGGACCTCGCGGCGTGGGCGGCGGCCGAGTTCGGCGCCGAGGAACTGGCCCGGGTCGTCGCGTCCACCTCCCTCAACTTCGACGTTTCCGTCTTCGAGATGTTCGGGCCGCTGCTCTCGGGCGGCTCCATCGAGGTCGTACGAGACCTCCTCGCCCTCGCCGACGGTTCCTGCTCGGGCGCCCGCGCCGGAATCGTGAGCGGCGTGCCCTCCGCCCTCGCCCACATCGTGGCGGGCGGCGCACTGCGCGCGGGCGCGCGCAGCGTCGTACTGGCGGGTGAGGCGCTGTCCGCGCAGGCGGCGAACGACATCGTGCGGGCCCTGGGCGCGGAGCGGCTGGCGAACATCTACGGGCCGACGGAGGCCACGGTGTACGCGGCGGCGTGGTTCTCCCGTTCGGGTGCGGCGGGTGCGCCGCCGATCGGGGTGAAGGTCCGGGGCTTCCGCATCTCGGCGGCCACCCGGCGGTGGCGCGGACCGCCGTGGTCGTACGGGAGGACCGGCCCGGCGACAAGCGGCTCGTGGCGTATGTGGTGCCGGCCGAGGGGACGGAAGCTGACGCGGGCGCTCTGCGCCGCCACGTCGCCGAGGCCCTGCCGGACTACATGGTGCCGTCCGCCGTCGTCGCCCTCGACGCGCTGCCGCTCACCCCGAACGGCAAGCTCGACCGCAAGGCGCTGCCCGCCCCCGACTACACCGCCACCGAGAGCGCCGGGCGCGAGCCGAGCACACCGCGCGAGGAACTGCTGGCAGCGCTCTTCGCCGAGGTGCTGGGCGTGCCGGCGGTCGGCGCCGACGAGAGCTTCTTCGACCTCGGCGGCGACAGTATCCTGTCCATCCAGCTCGTGAGCCGGGCCCGCCTCGCGGGGCTGGAGTTCTCCGTCCGCGACGTCTTCGCGCACCGCACCGTCGCCGCCCTCGACGCGCACTCCCGTACGGCGCCGTCGTCCGCCCCGGGCGAGACGGCCGGCGTGGAGCTGGCCCCGCTGCCCGCCGACGAGCTGGCGGCGCTGGTGGCCGCCGAGCCCGGCCCGGTGGACGTGCTGCCGCTGTCGCCGCTCCAGTCCGGCCTGCTCTTCTTCCGGGCCGCCGGCCAGGCGCTGCTCGCGCGCCACGCCAACCTGCGCGCCGGATTCCGGCACGAGGGGCTGAGCCGCCCTGTCCAGGTGATCCCCGCCGACGCCGACGTGCCCTGGCGCGAGCTGGACCTGTCGGGCCTGGGGGAGCCGGAGCGGGAGGCCGAGACCGAGCGGTTCCTGGCCGAGGAGCGGCGGCGCCGCTTCGACCTGTCCCGGCCGCCGCTGCTCCGCTTCACCCTCCTCACCCTCGGCGACGGCCGCCACCGGCTGGTGCTGACCGCCCATCACCTCCTGCTGGACGGCTGGTCGTCGCCGATCGTCCTGCGCGAACTGTTCGCGCTCTACGCGGGCCACGGCGAACTGCCGCCCGTACGCCCGTACACCGATCACCTCAAGTGGCTGGCCGCCCAGGACCGTTCGACCGCCGAGGCCGCGTGGCAGAAAGCGCTCGCCGGCTTCGAGGAGCCCACGCGCGTCGCCCCCGCCGACGCGGAGCACGCCGTGTCCGACCCGCTGAAGGTCGAGACCGCGCTGTCGCCGGAGCGTACGGCCGCGCTGGCGGAGCGGGCCCGGGCGTACGGGCTGACGCTGAACACCGTGGTGCAGGGCGCGTGGGCCTTGGCGCTCGGGAGCCTGACGGGGCGTGAGGACGTGGTGTTCGGCGTCACCGTCTCCGGCCGGCCGCCGGAGCTGGCGGGCGTCGAGTCCATGGTGGGCCTGTTCATCAACACCCTTCCCCTGCGCGCCCGGCTGCGCCCCGCCGAGCCTGTGTCCCGCCTGTTGGCCCGCATTCAGGACGAGCAGACGGCGATGCTCGACCATCAGCACGTCGGACTCGCCGACATCCAGCGGCAGATCGGCATCGGCGAACTCTTCGACACCGCCCTCGTCTTCGAGAACTACCCGCTCGACGACGGAGAGTTCACCGGTCTGGTCGAGGCGTCCGGGCTCCGGCTGCACCGGGCCGCCGCGCGCGACGCCGTGCACTACCCCCTCGGCCTCAAGGCGCTGCCCGGCGATCAGCTCCGCTTCGTCTGGGACTTTCAGCCCGACCTGCTCGACCGGCACCGGGTCGAGGCCATCGCCGGACACTTCACCCGCGTCCTGGAGGCGGTCATCGCGGACCCGGAGCGGCCGGTGGGCCGTATCGACGTCCTCGAAGACGCCGAGCGGCGCCGCGTGGTGACCGAGTGGAACGACACGGACGTGGAGTACCCGGCCGGCACCCCGGTCCACGTCCTCTTCGAGGAGCGGTCGGCGGCGACGCCGGACGCGGTGGCCGTGGTCTCGGGCGCGCGGTCCCTGACATACGCGGAGCTGAACGCGCGGGCCAACCGTCTCGCGCACCGGCTGATCGGCCTCGGGATTCGCCGTGGACGCCCCCATCGTCCGCGCCGACGAGGACTTCGCGGGGGAGCCCGACACCGACCCGGACGTGCCGACCCACGCCCAGCAGCTCGTCTACGTGATGTTCACCTCCGGCTCCACGGGCGTCCCGAAGGGCGTGGCCAATACGCACCGCAACGTGGTGCATCTGGCGGCGGACCGGTACTGGCGGCGCGGCAACCATGAGCGGGTGCTGATGCACTCGCCGTACGCCTTCGACGCGTCGACGTTCGAGATCTGGACGCCGCTGCTGACCGGCCGAGGAGCGCCCCGAGTGCTTCGCGGGCGTCCGCGAGATCTGGGCGGGCGGCGACATCGCCTCGCCGACGGCGATGCGCCGGGTCCTGGACGCCTGCCCGGGAATCACCGTCGCCAACGAGTACGGGCCGACGGAGACCACGGTGTTCTCCAGCGTCAACCCGATGCGTACGGCCGACGAGGTGCCGGAAGCCGTCGTGCCGATCGGGCGTCCCCTGTGGAACACCCAGTTGTACGTCCTCGACACGGGCCTCCGCGCCGTCGCGCCCGGCGTCAGCGGCGAGCTGTACATCGCCGGCGACGGCCTGGCACGCGGCTACCTGGGCCGGGCGGAGCTGACGGCGCAGCGGTTCGTGGCCGACCCCTTCAAGGAGGACGGCGGCCGGATGTACCGGACCGGCGACGTCGTGCGGTGGCTTCAGGACGGTCGGCTGGAGTTCGTCGGCCGCGTCGACGACCAGGTCAAACTGCGCGGCTTCCGCATCGAACCCGGCGAGGTGGAGGGCGTGCTCGCCGCCCGCCCCGAGGTCGCGCAGGCCGCCGTGGTCCTCCGCGAGGACCGCCCCGGCGCGAAACGGCTCGTCGGCTACGTCGTCCCGGCCGCCGGGACCGGCGTCGACGCGGAGGCGCTGCGCGCCCACGCCGCCGCGTCGCTGCCCGAGTACATGGTGCCGTCCGCGATCGTCCCGCTCGACACGCTGCCGCTCACCCTCAACGGCAAGCTCGACCGCCGGGCGCTGCCCGCACCCGTCTACGGCCCCGAGACCTCCGGCCGGGCTCCGCGCACCCCGCGCGAGGAGCTGCTGTGCGGGCTGTTCGCGGAGGTCCTGGGGGTGGAGCGGGTCGGTGTGGACGACAGCTTCTTCGAGCTGGGCGGGGACAGCATCATGTCCATCCAGCTCGTCAGCCGGGCCCGCCGGGCCGGGCTGGAACTCTCCGCGCGCGATGTCTTCGACCACAAGAGCGCCGCGTCGCTCGCCGCCGCGGTGAGCGACGCCCAGGAGCCGGTGGCGGAGGCGGCGGGCGCCGGGGTCGGCTCCGTACCGTTGACGCCGATCATGCGCCGGTTCGCGGAGAGCGGCGGCCCCGTCGACCGCTTCAACCAGTCGCTCGCCCTGCGCGTGCCCGCCGGGATGGCGGAGCGCGACCTCGTGACCGCCGTGCGGACCCTGCTCGACCAGCACGACGTGCTGCGCATGCGGGTGGCCTCCGGCCCGGGGGACTGGTCGGTGGAGATCGCCGCGCCCGGCTCCGTACGCGCTCGGGACCTGGTGCGGCGCGTGGACGAGACGGGGCTCGACGCGGCGGCGCGCGACGCCCGGCACGTGATGGAGGCGGAAGCGGCGCGCGAGCGCCTGGCGCCCGCCGACGGCGTGATGGCGCAGTTCGTGTGGTTCGACCGCGGCCCCCACGAGCCGGGCCGACTGCTGGTGATGGTGCATCACTTCGCGGTGGACGGCGTGTCGTGGCGGCTGCTGCTGCCCGCCCTCGCCGACGCCTGGCGGGCGGCCGCCGCGGGCCGCGAGCCGGAGCCGCGGCCCGTGGCGACATCCTTCCGCGGCTGGGCCCAGCGCCTGACCGAGGAGGCGCAACAGCCGTCTCGCGTCGCTGAGTTGGAGCGGTGGCGGCAGGTGCTCGACGCCCCTGAACCGATCATCGGCGCGGGACCCTTGGACCCCGCCCTGGACACGTACGGGACGGCGGGTTCCGTGACGCTGCGGCTGCCCGCCGATGTGACCGACGCCCTTCTGACGACCGTGCCCGGCACCTTCCGGGCCGGCGTCAACGACGTCCTGCTGTCGGCGTTCGCGCTCGCCGTCGCCGACTGGCGCGACGGGCACGCGGCAGACGACGACCGGTCCCCGCACGTCCTGGTGGACCTGGAGAGCCACGGCCGCGAGGAGGAAGCGGTCGGCGGCGTGGACGTGGCGGAGACCGCGGGCTGGTTCACCAGCCTCTACCCGGTGCGCCTCGATGTCTCCGGCCTCGACCGCGCGCAGGCGTGGGACGGCGGGCCAGCCGCCGGGACGCTGCTCAAGCGCGTCAAGGAAGAGCTGCGGGCCGTGCCGGACCACGGCCTCGGCTTCGGCCTGCTGCGCTACCTCAACCCGGCCACCGCCGGCGAGCTGGCGGCCCTCGGCGCGCCGCGAATCGGCTTCAACTACCTCGGGCGCGTCGCGGCGGACGGCGCCGCCGAGTCCGCCGACTGGTCCGTACTGGCCGGGTCGGCGGGCAGCGGCGGCACGGACGACGCGCTGCTGCTCACCCACACCGTCGAGCTGAACGCCCTCACCGAGGACGGCGCGCGCGGCCCCGAGCTGGTCGCGACCTGGACCTTCGCCGAACGGCTGCTCGACGAGGAGCGCGTACGCGAACTGGCCGAGGGCTGGTTCCGGGCGCTGCGCGCGCTGGCCGCGCACGCCGAGCGCCCCGACGCGGGCGGGCTCACCCCCTCCGACGTGCCGCTCGCCGCCCTCACCCAGCCGGAACTCGACGGCGTGCTCGCCGCGTACCCGGACACCGCCGACGTGCTGCCGCTCGCGCCGCTCCAGTCGGGCCTCCTCTTCCACGGCCTCTTCGACGAGCAGGCGCGGGACGTCTACACCGTCCAGATGGTCCTGGACTTCGACGGCGCCCTCGACGCGCCCGCCATGCGCGCCGCCGGGCAGGCGCTGCTGGACCGGCACGCCAACCTCCGCGCCGCCTTCCGCCATGAAGGGCTCGCCCACCCGGTGCAGGTCATCCCCGCCGGCGTGGAACTGCCATGGCGCGAGGCCGACTTGACCGAGATGGGCGAGGCGGAGCGGGCCGCCGAGGCCGAACGGCTGCTCGCGGCGGACCGCGCGCTCCGCTTCGACCTGGCCCGGCCGCCGCTGCTGTGCCTCACCCTGCTCAAGCTGGGCGACGCACACCACCGGCTGGTGCTCAGCAACCACCACCTGCTGCTCGACGGCTGGTCGCTGCCCGTCCTCGTCCGTGAACTCTTCCAGTTCTACACGGGCACGGAAGAGCTGCCGCCCGTGCGCCCGTACCGCGACTACCTCGGCTGGGTCGCCGACCAGGACCGGCCCGCCGCCGAAGCGGCCTGGCGCGAGGCCCTGGAAGGGTTCGAGGAGCCGACCCGGCTCGCCCCCGCCGACCGCGCCGTACGGCCCCCGGCCGCCCCCGAACACCTGCGGTTCGCCCTCTCCGAGCAGGCCACGGCCGAGCTGGCGGAGCGGGCCCGTACGCACGGGCTGACGCTGAACACCGTCGTCCAGGGCGCCTGGGCGCTGGTCCTGGCGAGCCTCACCGGCCAGGACGACGTGGCGTTCGGCTTCGTCGCCGCCGGCCGGCCGCCGGAGCTGGCGGGCGTCGAGTCCATGGTGGGCCTGTTCATCAACACCCTCCCGCTGCGCGCCCGGCTGCGCCCCGCCGAACCCCTCGCGGACCTCCTCGCCCGCGTCCAGGCCGAGCAGGCGCGGCTGCTGGACCACCAGCACCTCGGCCTGACGGCCATTCAGCGACAAGTGGGGGCGGGCGAACTCTTCGACACCTCCGTGGTGTTCGAGAACTACCCGCTCGACCGGGGCGCGCTGGACGACCTCGCGGGCCTCGGCGGGCTGCGCGTCACCGACGCCGCGATCAGCGACTCCACGCACTACACCCTGGCGCTCGTCGCCATCCCCGGCGACAGCCTCGGCTTCCGGCTCGACTACCAGAGCGACGTGCTCGACGCGGCGGCCGTACGAACCGTCGCCGACCGTCTCACCCGCGTCCTGGACACCATGCGCATGGACCCGGCCCGGCCCGTGGGCCGCATCGCCCTGCTGACCGACGCCGAGCACCGGAATCTGGTGGCCGACTGCAACGACACCCGGCGCGACGTGCCGGCCGCGACGCTGCCCGCGCTCTTCGAGGCGCAGGCGGCCCGCACCCCCGACGCGCCCGCCACCGCGTCCGAGACCGGCGAGCTGACCTACGCCCAGCTCAACGCCCGCGCCAACCGGCTCGCCCGGCTGCTCGCCGACCGGGGCGTCGGCCCCGAGCGCTCCGTGGCCGTCGCCCTGCCGCGCTCCGCCGACCTCGTCGTCTCGCTCCTCGCCGTCGTCAAGGCCGGCGGCGCGTACCTGCCCGTCGACCCCGACTACCCGGCCGACCGCATCGCCTACATGCTCGACGACGCCGCGCCCGCCCTGATCCTGACGGACACCGCCCGCGCCGCCCGCTTCGGCGCCGCCGACGTACCGCTGCTGCTCGTCGACCAGGCCGACACCAGCGGCTACGACGCCGCCGACCTCACGGACGCCGACCGCGCCGCGCCCCTGACGGCCGACCACCCCGCGTACACCATCTACACCTCCGGCTCCACGGGCCGCCCCAAGGGCGTCGTCGTCACCCACACCGGCCTGGCGAGCCTCGCCGCCGGGCAGATCGACGGCTTCGCCGTGGAGGCCGGCAGCCGCGTCCTGCTGTTCGCCTCGCCCAGCTTCGACGCCGCCGTCTCCGAACTCTGCGTCGCCCTGCTCTCCGGCTCCTGCGTCGTCCTCGCCGCCGCGGACCACCTGCTGCCGGGCGCTCCGCTCGCCGCGCTCCTCGCCGCACAGCGGATCACCCACGCGACGCTCCCGCCCTCGGCCCTCGCGCGACTGGCCGACGACGACCTGCCCGCGGGGATGACCCTGACCGTCGCGGGCGAGGCGTGCCCGCCGCACCTCGTGGAGCGCTTCTCGCCCGGCCGCCGCATGATCAACGCGTACGGCCCCACCGAATCCACCGTGTGCGCCAGCATGAGCGGCCCGCTCGCCGGCCCGGTCGTACCGCCGATGGGCCGGCCCATCGTCAACACCCGGCTCTACGTGCTCGATTCGGCCCTCCGCCCCGCCGCGCCCGGCGTCCCCGGCGAGCTGTACATCGCGGGCGACGGCCTGGCCCGCGGCTACCACCGCCGCCCCGCCCTGACCGCCGAGCGGTTCGTCGCCGACCTGTACGGACCGGCCGGCGCCCGCATGTACCGCACCGGCGACCTCGCCCTGCGGCGCCCCGACGGCGACCTCGAATTCGTCGGCCGCGCCGACAGCCAGGTCAAGATCCGCGGCTTCCGCGTCGAGACCGGCGAGGTCGAGTCCGCGCTCGCCGCCCACCCGGCCGTGGCCCGCGCCGCCGTGATCGCCCGCGAGGACCGCCCCGGCGACAAGCGCCTCGTCGGCTACGCCGTGCCCGTACCGGGAGCCGCCCTCGACCGCGACGCGCTGCGGGCCCGCCTCGCCGAGGCGCTGCCCGACTACATGGTGCCGTCCGCGATCGTCGCCCTCGACGCGCTGCCGCTCACCCCGAACGGCAAGCTCGACCGCAAGGCACTGCCCGCCCCCGACTACGCCCTCGGCAAGACGGGCCGCGCGCCGCGCTCCCCGCAGGAGGAGATCCTGTGCGGGATCTTCGCCGAGGTGCTGGGCGTCGCCCACGTCACCATCGACGACAGCTTCTTCGACCTCGGCGGCCACTCCCTCCTCGCCACCCAGCTCGTCAGCCGGGTCCGCGCCGCCCTCGACGTCGAACTGTCCATCCGTCAGCTCTTCGAGGAACCCACCGTCGCCGGGCTCGCGACGGTCACCGGGGCGTCGGGCGCCGCCCGCGCCGCCCTCGCGCCGAGGGACCGCGGCCACCGCGTGCCCGCGTCCTTCGCACAGAAGCGCCTGTGGTTCCTCGGTCAGTTCGAGGGGCCCAACGCCACCTACAACCTGCCGGCCGCCCTGCGCCTGACGGGCCGTCTGGACCGCGCAGCGCTGCGGCACGCGCTCGACGATGTCGTGGCGCGGCACGAGAGTCTGCGCACCGTGTTCGCCGAGGACGCCGAAGGCCCGTACCAGCGGGTCCTCGACGCCGCCGCCGGTCGACCGGAACTGACGGTCACCGCCGTCACCGAAGAGGCGCTGCCCGAAGAACTGCGCCGCGCCGCCCGCCACGGATTCGACCTCACCACCGAAATCCCCGTACGGGCCACCCTGTTCGAGCTGACCGCCGACGAGCACGTACTGCTGCTGCTCGTCCACCACATCGCGGGCGACGGCTGGTCGATGGGGCGCCTGGCCGCCGACTTCTCCACCGCCTACGCCGCACGCCGCGCGGGCACCGCCCCCGACTGGGCGCCGCTGCCCGTCCAGTACGCCGACTACACCCTGTGGCAGCGCGAAACCCTCGGCGACGAGAACGACCCCGACAGCCCCGTAGCCCGGCAACTCGCCTATTGGAAGAGCGCGTTGGCGAACCTGCCGGAAGAGCTGGAACTGCCCACGGACCGGCCGCGCCCCGCGGCCTCCGCCAACCGGGGCGGCCACCTCGCCTTCGAGGTCCCCGCCGGCCTGCACGCCGCGCTCGCCGCCCTGGCCAAGGAGCGCCGCGCCAGCCTCTTCATGCTCGTCCAGACCGCCCTCGCCACGCTGTACGCACGGCTGGGCGCCGGCACCGACATCCCCCTGGGCACGCCCGTCGCGGGCCGCACCGACGACGCCCTGGAAGACCTGGTCGGGTTCTTCGTCAACACGCTGGTGCTGCGCACCGACGTCTCCGGCGACCCGACGTTCGCCGAGCTGATCGACCGGGTGCGGGAGACGGACCTCGCCGCCTACGCGCACCAGGACGTGCCGTTCGAGCGGCTGGTCGAGGCCGTCAACCCGGCCCGCTCGCTGGCCCGGCACCCCCTCTTCCAGACCTCGCTGACCTTCGAGACCGACCGGCGCCGGGCGCTGGACGCGATCGACGCCCTGCCCGGACTCACCGCCGTGCCGCAGCCGGTGGACACCCGCGTCGCCAAGTTCGACCTCGACTTCAACCTCGCCGAGACATACGGCCCCGACGGCGCGCCCGCGGGTCTCGGCGGCGTCGTGGAGTACAGCACCGAACTCTTCGACCGCGACAGCGTCCAGCGCCTCGTCGACCGGCTCGTCCGCGTCCTCACCGCCATGACCGAGGACCCCGGCCGGCCCGTCGCGGCCGTCGACATCCTCGACCCCGCCGAGCGGCGCCGCATGGTGACCGAGTGGAACGACACGGACGTCGACTTCCCGGCGGACACGGCCGTGCACACGCTCTTCGAGGAGCGGGCGGCGGCGTCGCCGGACGCGGTGGCCGTGGTCTCGGGCGCGCGGTCCCTGACATACGCGGAGCTGAACGCGCGGGCCAACCGTCTCGCGCACCGGCTGATCGGCCTCGCGGATTCGCCGTGCACGCCCCCATCGTCCGCGCCGACGAGGACTTCGCCGACGAGCCCGGCACCGACCCCGGCGTGCCGACCCACGCCCAGCAGCTCGTCTACGCCATGTACACCTCCGGCTCCACGGGCACCCCCAAGGGCGTCGCCAACACGCACCGCAACGTGGTGCATCTGGCAGCCGACCGGTACTGGCGGCGCGGCAACCATGAGCGGGTGCTGATGCACTCGCCGTACGCCTTCGACGCGTCGACGTTCGAGATCTGGACGCCGCTGCTGACCCCGAGTGCTTCGCGGGAGTCCGCGAGATCTGGGCCGGAGGTGATGTTGTGTCACCAGCCGCTGTACGGCGCGTGCTTGACGCCTGCCCGGGGATCACCGTCGCCAACGAGTACGGGCCGACGGAGACCACCGTGTTCTCCAGCGTCAACCCGATGCGTACGGCCGACGAGGTCCCCGAGGCCGTCGTGCCGATCGGCCGCCCCCTCTGGAACACCCAGCTCTACGTCCTGGACGGCTCGCTGCGCCCGGTGCCCGTCGGCGTGAGCGGCGAGCTGTATATCGCCGGAGCCGGGCTCGCGCGCGGCTATCTGGGCCGGGCGGAGCTGACGGCGCAGCGGTTCGTGGCCGACCCCTTCAAGGGGGACGGCGGCCGGATGTACCGGACCGGCGATGTCGTGCGGTGGCTGGAGGACGGGCGGCTGGAGTTCGTCGGCCGCGTCGACGATCAGGTCAAACTGCGCGGCTTCCGCGTCGAGCTGGGCGAGGTGGAGGGCGTGCTCGCGAGCCGTCCCGAGGTCGCGCAGGCCGCCGTGATCCTCCGCGAGGACCGACCCGGCGACAAGCGGCTCGTCGGCTACGCCGTGCCCGTGGCGGGCGCGACCCTCGACCGCGACGCCCTGCGGGCGCACATCGCCAAGGCCCTGCCCGACTACATGGTGCCGTCCGCGATCGTCGCCCTCGACGCGCTGCCGCTCACCCTCAACGGCAAGCTCGACCGCAAGGCGCTGCCCGCCCCCTCGTACGGCATGGAGGCCACCGGCCGCCCGCCGCGCTCCCCGCAGGAGGAGATCCTGTGCGCCGTCTTCGCCGAGGTGCTGGGCGTCGCCCACGTCACCATCGACGACAGCTTCTTCGACCTCGGCGGCCACTCCCTCCTCGCGACCCGCCTCGTCAGCCGGGTCCGCGCCGCCCTCGGCGCGGAACTCGCCATCCGCCAACTCTTCGAGACACCCACCGTGGCCGCCCTGGCCGGGGCGCTCGCGGGGGCCGGCGGCGCGCGCACGGGCGTCACGGCCCGCCCGCGCCCGGAGCGGATACCGCTGTCCTACGCCCAGCAGCGCCTCTGGTTCCTCAGCCACCTCGACGGCCCCGGCGCCGCCTACAACCTGCCCATCGCCATGCGCCTGACCGGCACGCTGGACGCCGAGGCCCTGCGCCACGCCCTCGCCGACGTCGTCGCCCGCCACGAGAGCCTGCGCACCCTCTTCGCCGAGGACGCCGACGGCGGATACCAGGTCGTGCTCGACGCCGCCGACCCGCGCGCCCGCCCGGCCGTCGAGACCGTCGACGTGCGCGCCGACACCCCCGCCGGCCGCCGCGCCCGGCTCGACGCCGCCGCCCGCCGCGGCTTCGACCTGGCCACCGCCGTCCCCGTACGGGCCACCCTCTTCGAAGAGGGCCCCGACCAGCACGTACTGCTCGTCCTCGTGCACCACATCGCCGCCGACGGCTGGTCGCTGCCCGTGCTCGTACAGCACCTGATGACCGCGTACGAGGCGCGCTGCGCGGGCGGTGCCCCCGACTGGGCGCCGCTGCCCGCGCAGTACGCCGACTACGCCCTGTGGCAGCGCGAGCTGCTCGGCAGCGAGGACGACGCCGACAGCGAGATCTCCCGGCAACTCGCCTACTGGACCGACACATTGGCGGACCTCCCCGAGGAGCTGGCGCTGCCCCGGGACCGGCCGCGCCCCGCCACGGCCACCCACCAGGGCGCCCGGATCTCCTTCGACGTCCCCGCCGAGGTGCACCACGGCCTCGCCGACCTCGCCAAGGAGAGTCGCGGCAGCCTGTTCATGGTCGTCCAGGCGGCGCTCGCGACGCTGCTCGCGAAGCTGAGCGGCGCCACGGACATCCCGATCGGCATGCCCGTCGCCGGGCGCACCGACAGCGCGGTGGAAGAGCTGGTCGGATTCTTCGTCAACACGCTGGTGCTGCGCACCGACGTCTCCGGCGACCCGACCTTCGCCGAGCTGACCGAGCGGGTACGGGAAGCGGACCTCGCGGCGTACGCGCACCAGGACGTGCCCTTCGAACGGCTCGTGGACGTCCTCGCGCCCACCCGCTCCATGTCCCGCCACCCGCTGTTCCAGACCGCGCTGACCTTCGAGACGGACCACCGCGGCGCGCTCGACGTGCTCGGCCGCCTCCCCGGCCTCAGCGTCGCCCCGGCCGCCGTCGACACCGGCACCGCCAAGTTCGACCTCGCCTTCTCCTTCACCGAACGTCACACCGGCGAAGGGACGCCCGCCGGACTCACCGGACACCTCGAATACAGCACCGACCTCTTCGACGCGGACACCGCCGTCACCCTGGGGGAGCGGCTGGTCCGGCTGCTGACCGCCGTCGCCGCCGATCCCGGACAGCCGCTGCGCGCGCTTCAGATCATGGACGCCGCCGAACACCGGAACGTCCTCACCGACTGGAACGCCACCGCCCGCGACCTGCCGCGCCACACCCTCGGCGCGCTCGTCGAGACCCGGGCCGCCCGCACCCCCGACGCCCCCGCGGTGCTCGCCGGAGCCGCCGCCCTGACCTACGTCCAGCTCAACACCCAGGCCAACCGGCTGGCACGGCTGCTCATCGAACACGGCGTCGGCCCGGAGACCACCGTCGCCCTCGCCCTGCCGCGCTCCGCCGACCTCGTCGTCTCGCTCCTCGCCGTCGTCAAGGCGGGCGGCGCGTACCTGCCCGTCGACCCCGACTACCCGGCCGACCGCATCGCCTACATGCTCGACGACGCCCGCCCCGTGGTCCTCATCAGCACCACGGCGACCGCCGCCCGGCTCCCCGCCACCCCCGCCCCGCGGCTGCTCCTCGACGACGACCCCGCGATACGGGCGCTGGACGGCGTGGACGGCCGCGCCGACGACGACATACGCGACACCGAGCGCACCGCGCCGCTGACGGCCGACCACCCCGCGTACGTCATCTACACCTCCGGCTCCACGGGCCGCCCCAAGGGCGTCGTCGTCACCCACGCCGGCCTCACCAGCCTCGGGGCCACCCAGCGGGAACGGCTGGCCATCGACGCCGACAGCCGCGTCCTGCAACTCTCCTCGCCCAGCTTCGACGCGGCGGTCATGGAACTCCTCATGGCCTTCCCCGCCGGCGCCGCCCTCGTCGTACCGCCCGCCGGCCCCCTCGCCGGCGAGGAACTGGCCGACATCCTGGACGACCGACGTATCACCCACGCCCTGATCCCGCCGACCGTGCTGGGCAGCGTCCCCGAACGCGCGCTGCCGCACTTCCGCACCCTCGTCGTCGGCGCCGAGGCGTGCCCGGCGGAGCTCGTCGCCCGCTGGTCGCCCGGCCGCCGGATGGTCAACGCCTACGGCCCGACCGAGGCGACCGTCGCCGCCACCATCAGCGCCCCCGTCCACGGCCCGGCCCTGCCGCCCATCGGCGGCCCCGTCGCCAACACCCGGGTGTACGTGCTCGACGCGGCGCTCCAACCGGTCGCGCCCGGCGTCGCGGGCGAGCTGTATATCGCGGGCGGCGGCCTGGCCCGCGGCTACCACGGGCGCCCCGGACTGACCGCCGAGCGGTTCGTCGCCGATCCGTACGGGCCCGCCGGTGCCCGCATGTACCGCACCGGCGACCTGGCCCGCTGGCGCGGGGACGGCGTGCTCGACTACGCCGGGCGCGCCGACGACCAGGTGAAGGTCCGCGGCTTCCGCATCGAACTCGGCGAGGTCGAGGCGGCCCTGTCGGCCCACGGCGGCGTCGCCCGGAGCACCGTCCTGGTCCGCGAGGACCGGCCGGGGGAGAAGCGGCTCGTCGCCTACCTCGTGCCCACCGGCACGGCGGCCCCCACCACCGGCGAACTGCGGGAATTCCTCGCCGCCACACTGCCCGACTACATGGTGCCCGCCGCTTTCGTGACCCTCGACGCCCTGCCGCTCACCCCGAACGGCAAGCTCGACCGCAAGGCGCTCCCCGCCCCCGAATACCGGACCGAACTCGCCGGCCGGGCCCCGCGCACCCCGCGCGAGGAGCTGCTGTGCGGGCTGTTCGCCGAGGTCCTGGGGGTGGAGCGGGTCGGTGTGGACGACAGCTTCTTCGAGCTGGGAGGGGACAGCATCATGTCCATCCAGCTCGTCAGCCGGGCCCGCCGGGCCGGGCTGGAACTCACCGCGCGCGACGTCTTCGACCACAAGACGGTCGCCGGACTGGCCTCGGCCGTCGCGGTCGCCCGGGGCGCGGTCGCCGAAGCGCCGGGCGCCGGGATCGGCCCCGTACCGCTGACCCCCGTCATGCACTGGCTCGCCGAACGCGGCGGCCCCCTCGACCGCTTCAACCAGTCGACGGTCCTCCAGGCGCCCGCCGGAATGGCGGAGCGCGACCTGGTGACGGCCGTGCAGACCGTCCTCGACCAGCACGACACACTGCGGCTGAAGGTCGTCACCGCGCCCGCCCCGGCCGACTGGACGATGGAGGTCGCCACGCCCGGCTCCGTACGGGCCGAGGAGTGCGTGCTCCGCGTCGACCAGCACGGACTCGGCGACGCGGCGCGCGGCGCCCAGTACGCGGCCGAGGCGGACGCGGCCCGCGACCGGCTGTCGCCCGCCGACGGCGCGGTGCTCCAGGTGGTGTGGTTCGACCGGGGCCCGGACGAGCCCGGCCGACTGCTGGTGATGGTGCATCATTTCGCGGTGGACGGCGTGTCCTGGCGGGTGCTCGTGCCCGCCCTGGCCGACGCCTGGCGGGCCGCCTCGGCGGGCCGCGACGCCGAGCCGGAGCCGGTGGCGACCTCCTTCCGGGGCTGGGTCCGCCGCCTGGTCGAGGAGGCCGACCAGCCGTCGCGGCGCGAAGAACTGGAGGTATGGCGCGCCGCCCTCGGCGGCCCTGACCCCGTCATCGGCGCCGGGCCGCTCGACCCTTCGCTGGACACGTACGGGTCGGCGGGTTCCGTGACGCTGCGGCTGCCCGCCGCTGTGACGGACGCCCTTCTGACGACCGTGCCCAGCACCTTCCGGGCCGGCGTCAACGACGTGCTGCTGTCGGCGTTCGCGCTCGCCGTCGCCGACTGGCGCGGCGATGACCGGTCCTCCGATGTCCTCGTGGACCTCGAAGGCCACGGCCGCGAGGAGGACGCCGTCGGCGGCGTCGACGTCTCCGCCACCGTGGGGTGGTTCACGAGCGTGTACCCCGTGCGGTTGGATGTGTCGGGGCTGGACCGCGCCCAGGCGTGGGCCGCCGGGCCCGCCGCGGGCGCGCTGCTCAAGCGCGTCAAGGAACGGCTGCGGGCCGTGCCCGACAACGGCATCGGCTACGGCCTGCTGCGGTACCTCAACCCGGACACCGCCCGGGAACTGGCCGGTCTCGGCGCGCCGCAGCTCGGCTTCAACTACCTCGGCCGATTCGCCACGGCCACAGCCACGACCACAGCCGCGGCCTCGGGTGCCGGTTCGACCACGACCGAGGCCGCGACTGAAGCCTCGGCGGCCGCCCGGTCCGCCGACTGGGCCCTCACCCCGGAAGCCGACGGCAACGCCCCGGGCACCGACGACAAGATGCCGCTCCCGCACGTCCTGGGCCTCAACGCCCTCACCGAGGACGGCGAGCGCGGCCCGGAGCTGGTCGCGTCCTGGACCTTCGCCGAGCGACTGCTGGACGAGAAGAGCGTGCGGGAACTGGCCGAGGGCTGGTTCCGGGCGCTGACCGCGCTGGCCGAACACGCCGAACACCCCGACGCGGGCGGGCTCACCCCCTCCGACGTCGGCCTCGGCTCGATCACGCAGCACGAGATCGATGAATTCGAAGACGACCTGGTAGCCGAGTGGGAGATCTGAACGTGAGCCGACAGTCGCGGGTAATCGAGGACATTCTGCCGCTGTCCCCGTTGCAGGAAGGGCTGCTCTTCCACAGCGTGTACGACGAGGCGGCACCGGACGTATACACCGTCCAGCTCGTGTTCCACCTGGACGGGGAGCTGGACCACGAGGCGATGCGGGCCGCCGGCGGCGCGCTCCTCCAGCGCCACTCCAACCTCCGGGTCGCCTTCCGGCAGCGCAAGACCGGCGAATGGGCCCAGCTCGTCGCCCGCACCGTCCCGCTGCCCTGGGCGGACGCCGACCTCAGCGCCATCGCCGACGAGACGGAGCGCACCGCCGAGGCCGACCGGCTCGTCGCCGCCGACCGCGCCCGCCGCTTCGACGTGACCCGACCGCCGCTCGTACGGTTCCTGCTGGTCAAGCTCGCCGAGCGGCAGCACCGGCTGGTGCTCTCCATGCACCACACCCTCCTCGACGGCTGGTCCCTGCCCGTCCTGCTGCGCGAGTTCTACGCCCTCTACATCAGCCGCGGCGACGCCAGTGGCCTGCCCGAGGCCCGGCCCTACCGCCACTACCTCGACTGGCTGGCCGCGCAGGACCGGCCGGCCGCCGAACGGGCCTGGCGGGAATCGCTCGCCGGACTGACCGAACCGACCCGCATCGCCCCCATGGACGCGGGCCGGCTGCCGACCGCCCCGCGACGGCACGAATTCGGACTCACGGAAGAGGCGACGGCCGCGCTCGTCGAACGCGCCCGCGCCCACGGCCTCACCCTCAACACCGTGGTCCAGGGCGCCTGGGCGCTGGTGCTCGGCCGCCTCACCGGCAGCGACGACGCGGTGTTCGGCGTCACCGTCTCCGGCCGCCCCGCCGATCTGCCGGGCGTCGAGGACATGGTGGGACTCTTCATCAACACCCTCCCGCTGCGCGCCCGGCTGCGCCCCGCCGAACCCCTCGCACGGTTCCTCGCGCGCGTACAGGAGGAGCAGTCCCGGCTCCTCGACCACCAGCACCTCGGCCTCGCCGACATCCAGCGCCAGGCCGGCATCGGCGAACTCTTCGACACCTCCCTGGTCTTCGAGAACTTCCCGCTCGACCAGGCCCGCGAACAGACCGGCGCGGCCCCCGGCGGACTCCGGGTCTCCGCCGCCGAAAGCACCTCCGCCAACCACTACACGCTCAGCCTTGTGGCGATGCCCCACTCCAGCCTGGGCTTCCGCTTCTTCTACCAGCCCGACCTGCTGAGCGAGGCCGACGTCGAGACCATCGGCGACCGCCTCCTCCAGGTCCTCGACGCCTTCACCGCCGACCCTGACCTCCCGGTCGGCCGTACGGGCGTACTCCGCGACGACGAACGCCACCAACTGCTGGACGGCTGGAACGACACCGCCCGCGAGGTCCCGGCCGCGACTCTTCCCGAACTCTTCGAGGCGCAGGCGGCCCGTACTCCGGATGCTCCGGCGCTCATGGAGGGTGATACGTCCCTCACTTACGCGGAGTTGAATGCCCGCGCGAACCGGCTGGCGCGGGCGTTGGTGGGCCGTGGTGTGGGTCCGGAGCAGTTTGTGGCGATTGTGCTGCCGCGGTCGGCGGAGAACGTGGTGGCGATGCTGGCGGTGCTCAAGGCGGGTGGCGCGTACGTGCCGGTCGATCCGGAGTATCCGGATGAGCGCATCGCCCACATGCTGGCGGATTCCCGGCCGGTGCTCACGCTCACCGAGGAGGAGATCGGCTCTCTCGTGTCCGACGGCGTGTCGGACGACGATCTGGGGCGTGTCCCTGCTCAGTCCCATGCCGCGTACATGATCTACACGTCCGGTTCGACGGGTGTGCCGAAGGGTGTGGTGGTGGAGCACCGTTCGCTGGGCGCGTATCTGCTGCGGGCGCGTGAGGCGTACGGGGAGGCGGTGGCGGGGGTGTCGTTGGTGCATTCGCCGCTGGCGTTCGACCTGACGGTCACGGCGCTCTACACGCCGCTGGTCAGTGGTGGGTGTGTGCG
>NZ_JOBF01000034.1 GCF_000718635.1 Streptomyces varsoviensis
TGCGCATCGGTCAGTTCATGTCGTCGCACCATGCCCGACGCCTGCCCGGGCCGAGACCTGATCCACCCCGCCCGACAAGAGCCATCAGAAACGACCTAGGCGGGTCCAGAACACCCTTGCCCGTTCCCTCGGTCAGACTCGCCGTATGACCGTTAGAGCAGACTTCTCTTTAGATATGCAACTCAAGCATGTATTGGATGCGGCCGTCGATCCGGACGTGAGGGAAGCCCTCGCGGCGGCGCGGAGATACATGAACAGCGGCAGTAGAGCGCATCGCAGGGGAGGGAAGGCCCTGATCCAGATGCTGGAAGCGATTCGCCGAAGTGCGGCAGACGTTGGCGAGTGGCAGGTCGTCCGTCTGGTCCAAGACTCTTTGGACTACGCCGAGGGGCGCATTCTCCAGCCGGACCTTAATGACCGGTATCGCCTGTTCCAAGATGGTGTACGCAATACGAACTTGCGGAATGGTGCTAGCGAACTGCTATGTCACCAGTTCGGGCGCCTCGCGGAAGCGAGCCGTGAGTATGCGGAAGAGCACCCCGACGCCGACGTAGGCGATCTGATTGCGTACTTCGGATCGCTATCCGAGGACGCGCGGTATCTGGACGCGCCGGAGGACCGCCCAGGCCGGTATCGCGTTCTCCGTGGGCGGGCCGAGATCGCGGTGTGGCTGGAGCGCGTGCTGCGGGAACGGATCGACATCGAGGACCCGGCGGAGGCTGCTCGCCGGATTGTCGCCTCGCCGGAAGCTGTCGCTCTCCTTGCCGCCGACACGGAGGGGGAGATGGTTCTCAGAGCGAAGGAGCTGCAACGGCGATCGTCCGGCCTGGCGGCTTTGCGCAAGGTTGTGGAGGACGCCACGGCTTCCGAATACGCGCTTCAGCGTGCCTTGGAGGGGCAGCACTGGATCTTCGGCGGGCGGTTCGTTGGAGAAGCAACTCAACGCAGGCTGGTGCCGGGGAACGAGGTGGACATTCCCTTGATCCGTGGCGACGGCGCGTTGCACGTGGTCGAACTGAAGCGCGCCGCCAGCCTGGCCGGGCATCTGGTGAAGAAATATCGCGGGTCTTGGGTACCCACCTCTGAAGTGCACAACGCCGTCGGCCAAGCGGTGAATTACTTGGTCGGCTTGGACGAGAACCGTCACCGGCTCCGCGAAGAGCTTGGTATCGAAACGCGCCGGGCCAGTGCGATGGTGCTGATCGGACACCCCTCGGTACAGCCCTCGGTGCCGGAGGAGGCGATCAACGAGGCACTTCGCACTCTCAATACCCATGTGAATCGAGTTGAGGTGCTCACCTACAAGGAGCTCGTCGACAACGCCGAGCGTTCCCTGGGCAGGGCGTCCTCGGCGTAGTGCTGAGCCGCTCCCCCCGACCGCGAAGAATCCTCGGTGAGGGGAGTTCGGGTTCGCCGGGCGCGAGTGACGGAGTGCTTCCTGTGCATGTCCTCGCCCGCGCCCGTGCCGTCGGGGCGGCGGCCTTCGTAGGGGCGGTCAGGGCGCGGGTGTGGGGTGGGCCAGGGCTGCTGAGGGGCGTACGGCGCCTACGGGTTGGCCGTGGCCGAGGACGGGGGCCGTGGTGAGGGCGGAGAGGCGGGTGTCGGTGGCTACGGGGACGCCGATGTGGCGCAGGGCCGCTGTCATGACGACGGGGCGGGGGCGCTGCGAGCCGTCGGCGATCTTGAGGGCGATGGCGGAGCCGTCGGGGAGGGCCAGGGCGTAGACGCCCTCGGCACCGTCCTTGGCGACGGCGCCGGGTATGGCCTGCATGAGGGTGGTGACGTCGCGGCCGGTCCCGCCGACGTACTCGGGGTGGGCGTTCATGGCGGCGGCCACCCGCGCCTCGTGGCTGCCCGCGGGGGCCGTCGCGATCTTGGCGAAGGCGCGCGCCAGACCGGTGAGCGTGAGCGCGAACAGCGGCGCGCCGCAGCCGTCGACGCCGACCGACGTCGACTTCTCCCCGGCCAGGTCCTCCAGCGTCGCGCGCAGGGCGAGTTGGAGGGGGTGCTCGGGGTCGAGATAGTTCTCCACGGACCACCCCGCCGCCACGCACGTGGCCAGCATCGCGGCGTGCTTGCCCGAGCAGTTCATGGTGATGCGGCTCGGCCCGAGCCCCGCCGCCAGGTGCGCGGGCTGCGACTCGGCGCCGATGGGCAGCGCGGCCGTGCACTGCAGGGCGTCCTCCGTCAGGCCCGCGCCCGCGAGGATGCGCCGTACGCCGTCGAGGTGGAACGCCTCGCCGGAGTGGCTCGCGCAGGCGAGCGCGAGGAGTTCGCCGTCGAGGTCGAGCCCCGCGCGGAGCATGCCGACGCTCTGGAGCGGCTTGTTGGACGACCGCGGGTACATGGGGACATCGACCGGGCCGGCCGTCAGTACGGCCTTGCCGTCGGCGTCGAGGCACACGACCGATCCGTGGTGCACGGACTCCAGGAAGTCGCCGCGCCACACCTCCGCGAGCACGGGGTAGGCGAGCTCCGCCGCCCGTGAGGGGGGTGCGGCGGAGTCCTCGGGTGCCGCGGTGTCTGCGTCTGCGGTGGTCATGGTCGTCCTCGTCCCTTCGGTCGTCGGCGCGGGGCGAGCCAAGGTTCCCGCGCCCGTCGAACTGTCGACAGTTATCAGTTTTCCGCGCCCCTGTCGACGGGTCGACCACGATGAAAGACGGTCGCCGATAACCGTTGACATCCGGCCCGTCCCGCCTGTCCACTGTCGTCTGTCACCACCTCTTTGTGGTGACTGTCGACAGTTCGGGACTGTCGGCGGCTCGGTGACTGGCGGCGGTTTGGTGACTGGCGGCGGTTCGGTGGCCGTCGGCGGTTCGGTGACTGCCGGCGGCTCAGTGGCCGTCGGCGGTTCGGTGACTGCCGGCGGTTCGGTGGCTGGTGACAGTGCGCTGACTGGCGGCGGTTCGGTGACCGTCGACGGTTCGTGACGCGCGCCGGCTCAGTGCCGCGGTGCCGTGGTACCGCGTGCGTTTCGACGGCGGCGCGCGCGTCAGCCGAGCACCGCACCGCGAGCCGAGCACCCCGCACCGGCCCGCCCGGCCCCTCGCCCCTGGGAGGTTTCCATGACCGGCCTGGTCCACCGCGGCTTGGCGGGACAAGTCGTGGAGATGCTGCGCGAGCAGATCCTCACCGGCGTGCTCCCGCCCGGCACCCGCCTCAACGAGGTCGAGATCGCCCGCGACCTGGGCATCAGCCGGGGCCCGTTGCGCGAGGCCATCGGGCAGCTCGTGAGCGACGGCCTGCTCGTCCACGTGCCCAACAAGGGCGCCGCCGTGTTCGCCGCCCGCCCCGAGGACGTCGCGGCGCTCTTCGAACTGCGCGCGGCCCTCGAATGCGCCGCGGCCCGCATGGCCGCCCAGCGCCGTCGGCCGCAGGAGGTCACCCGCCTGCGCAGGGTGTGCGAACGCTCCCGCAAGGCCCGCGAGGCGGGGCGCAAGCTGCTGTACGACCTGGACCTGGACTTCCACCGCGCGCTGATGGAAGCCGCGCACAGCCCGCGCATCGCCGAACAGGTGTGGCTGGTGCAACAGCAGGTGATCGTGTTGCGCAGCGGCCTCACCTCGCGGACCTCTCACACGGAGACCTCGCTCGCCGACCACGAGGCGATGGCGGAGGCGGTCGCCGCCGGCGACGCCGATCTCGCGGCCAGCTTGATGGAGGCCCACCTCGGCCTCGTGGAAACCCAACTGCTGCATTCCATGCAGTCCGAGCAGTCGAGCCAGTCCGAGCAGCCCGAAGCCCGAGGCGGAGGGGCGCCGGAGGCGCGGCGTACGGAACGCACCGAAACCACGGAACGTACCGCACCATGACCAGCACGCCCCGCCCCCGCCCCCAGTCCCAGCCCCGCCCCCGCGACCTGGGCATCGCCCCCGGCACCCTGCCCCCCGGCCCCTCGAACTCCCTCACCGACGTGCCCGGCGTCCGCGTCGGCCACGTCACGCTCGACCACCACGACGCCGAGACGCCCGTACGTACCGGGGCCACCGTCGTCGTCCCGGCGCCCGGCTCCGTCTTCCGGGAGAAGCCGGTCGCGGGCCTGGAGGTCGTCAACGGGTTCGGGAAGGCGGCCGGCCTGAGCCAGATCGCCGAACTGGGCGTGCTGGAGACGCCGTTGGCGCTCACGAACACGCTCGGCGTCGGCGCCGCCTTCGAGGGGCTGGTCCGGCACGCGCTGGACGGGCACCCGGAGATCGGCACCACCACGGGCACCGTCAACCCGGCGGTCTTCGAGTGCAACGACGGCTGGCTCAACGACATCCGCGGCCTGCACGTACGCCCGGAACACGTGCTCGACGCGCTGTCGGCCGCGTCCGACGGCCCGGTGCCGGAGGGGGCCGTGGGCGCGGGCACCGGCATGGTGGCCTTCGGCTGGAAGGCCGGCATCGGCACCAGCTCCCGCCTGATCGAGGCGGGCGAGGGCACAGGCGACGGCACCGGCGCCCGTTATACCGTGGGCGTCCTGGTCCTGGCCAACTTCGGCGTGGCCGAGGACCTGACCGTACTCGGCGTCCCGGTGGGCCGTACCCTCACCCCGCACCAGGCCAGGGAGCAGGCCGAGTTCGCGCGCGGCGCCGGGTCCTGCGTCGTCCTCATCGCCACGGACGCCCCGGCCGACGCCCGCCAGCTACGCCGGATGGCCAAACGGGCCACGGTCGGCCTGGCCCGTACCGGCGGGATCGTCCAGCACGGCAGCGGCGAGTACGCCCTCGCCTGGTCGACCACGCACCGCGTGCCGCACCGCCCGGCGGGCCCGGTACGCGCCGCCTCGGCCCTCGCCGAGGACGGCCCCCTGATCGACCGGTTCTTCCGGGCCGTCGCCGAAGCCACCGAAGAGGCCGTACTCGGCTCGCTGTTCGCGGCCCGCCCGGTGACCGGCGTACGAGGCCACCACGCACCCGCGCTCCCGGCGGAAACGGTGACCGGCCTCATCGGCGACGCGACACTCCGCGTACGCCCCGGGGCACCGGACCATCCCGCAACGTAGCCGCGCCCCTTCGCGACAAGGCGCAAGGCGCAAGACACAGGCACAAGAAGGCTGACAGGGCCGACAAGGCTCCACCCAGCCCGCAAAAAAACAACAAGACCCACAAAAACCACAGGACCCAAAGGGCCCCAGGAACGGCCGGCACCCCCCCGGCGTCCAGTTGGCCACCCCCTACCCTCCCTCATCCCGAAATGAGCGACTTATGCCAGAAACCGCTCCGGCCGAGGCGTCCCGGCGCAGGCCGACCTTCCTCCAGGCCCTCACCCCCGTCGTCGTGATGATCGCCCTCCTGGTCGTCGGAACGGTCTGGCTGGACATCGCCCCCGTCATCCTGCTGATCGTCGCCGGCTCGTTCGCCGGCGTCTTCGCCCTGCGGCTCGGCCTGACCTGGGAGCAGATGCTGGCCGGCATCTGCCGGAAGATCGACTCGACGATGCCGGCGCTCCTGATCCTGATATCCATCGGGATGCTCACCGGCACGTGGATGGTCAGCGGCACGATCCCGATGATGGTGGACCTCGGCCTCCGGGCGATCGATCCGCACTGGATCATTCCGGTGTCGTTCCTGATCACCGCCGTGGTCTCGACTCTCACCGGTACGTCGTGGGGCTCGGTCGGTACGGTCGGTGTGGCCCTCATCAGCGTGGCGGGCGGGCTGGGCGCCTCGCTGCCCATGACGGCGGGCGCGATCGTGGCGGGCGCGTACTTCGGCGACAAGATGTCCCCCCTGTCGGACACCACGAACCTGGCGCCGGTCGTGGCCGGCACCAACCTCTTCGCGCACATCCGGCACCTGCTCTACACGACGGTCCCGGCCGCGCTCGTCTCGCTGGCCATCTACTTCTTCCTCGGCCTGACGCAGCACACGGGCTCGGTCGAGCAGCCCGGCCACACGACGCAGGAACTCCTCGACTTCCTGGACAAGTCGTTCACGTTCAACCCGCTGCTGTTCCTGCCGCCGCTCGTGGTCCTGGCCGGCGCGGTGCTGCGCAAGCCGCCGCTGCCGACGATCATCCTGTCGTCCGTGGTCGCGGCGGTGCTCGGCGGCGTGGTGCAGGGCTTCTCCCTGAGCGACCTGAGTACGGCCGCGTCCTCCGGCTTCAGCGTCGACCTGCTCGCCTCCCACGGCGGCGACGGGCACACGGTCCCGGCCGCGGCGCAGACCCTGCTCAACCGCGGCGGGCTCGCCTCCATGACGAACGTCGTGCTGATCGGCCTCGCGGGCTTCGCCTTCGCGGGCATCATCACCGAGGCCGGCTGCATGGACGTACTGATGGCCCGGCTGCTGAAGCGCGTACGGCGCACCGGCGGCATCGTGCTGGCGACGGTGGGCTCGTCGGTCGGCGTGGCGCTGGCCACCGGCACCTCGTACCTGACCATCCTCATCCCCGGCGAGGGGTTCAAGCGCGTCTACGCCGAACACGGCCTCGACGCCAAGAACCTGTCCCGCACCCTGGAGGACTCCGGCACCGTGATGGTGCCGCTGCTCCCCTGGAGCGAGGCCGGTATGTACATGTCGACCGCCCTCGGCGTCGCCACCCTCTCGTACGCGCCCTACGCCTTCCTCTGCTACCTCGGCGCCGTCTTCGCCATCATCTGCGGCTACACCGGAATAGGCATAGCCCGCAGCAAACCAACCCCGACCCACCCCGCGGACACCCCGCCCGAGCCCGTACACCCGTAACCCGCGCCGCGTACTGCCGTGGCCCACGCGGGCCCGCGCCATGCCCACGAGCCCCCCCGTCAGCACCCTCACGGCACCCGAGCAGTAGCGACAAAGCGTTTGGTGAGCGTGCGCGGGGCCGCTTCTGCGATGACAAGCGTCCGGTCTCACGTCGAGCGGCCCTGAGACGTCGATGCCTCGGGCTCAGGGACGCGCCAGTCGATTCGGACTTGTTCGTCAAGAGGGAGCGAGGGACTACCGACGTAGATGCAACGGATCAGGTACATGACGGCCAGTCGGTACGCTTCCGGTTCGATGTCGTCGACTGCCGCCACCGTGGCGTGGCTCAGTTTGTTCACCTGACGGACGACGCGGGGCTCGGTTTCGAGAGAGCCCAGTTCTGCGACGATTTCCGGCTCCAGGTCGGTGTCTTCTCGCATGGCCAGAATTGAGCGCTGAAGGAGGTCCGGCTCGGACCCGAGGCGGTCGAGTATGCGGGCGAGCACGTACTCATGAATGACATTCGCCTCGATCCTCCCGTGCTCCTCCGTGCAGTTGGGACACCCTTCGCACTCGGCAGGTCTGATGAGGTCGTCCTCAGGGCCCTCGTCCGCCTGCAGTGTGGACATGAAGCACGCGGCCACCCACATGGTCTCGGTCCGGCTCAGGCCCAGTTCCTCAGCTGTCCACAGGTCGGAGTCCGGAAGGCCGAGGTCGTCGCCCTCCTCCGGGGCCGGAAGCGCGGAGCGCACCAGCGACTCCAGACTGACCCACACCGGATCCCAACTTTGGGCGCTGAGAAGCAGCGTCGCCACCGTGGCCCCGGGGGCCTTCCAAAAGATGAGGTCCTCGTCGTCCCCGTTGACGAAGTGCAGCACGTGGTCGCCCGGGTCGAATTCGGCCCCGGACATTTCGCCGAGGTGGGTAAGGACGGCCTGCCGGCCCCGGTAGCGCCCGACGTATTGGCGTGCCTGAGCGACAAAGGAACCCATGGTGATGTCGTCGAGCACTGCGTTGGGACTGACTCCGATGTATTTCGGTGGATTGAGCGGGCCCAGGCGGCGGAGCTGCTGGGTCGCGTTCGCCCAGTACAGGGCCGGGGTGGCCGGGTCATACACCACGCAGTAGACGGGGATGTTGCCGTCCGCCCAGGTATCACCATGCCGGTCGACGGGGACCGCGTAGCCATTTCCTCGACGCCAGCTGTCTCCGCCCTTGACCTGGACCTTGATCGTGTCGCTGGTGACGTCCCCGTTATCGGTGAAGGTGACATAGAAGTCCTCACCGAAGTCGTTCTGCCCGGATATCTCTTGAACGATGTGATCGTGCTCTTCGAGCAGCGTACGCAGTGCGTTGACCGCGGCCTGGCCCACGCGCCGCCCTCTGGCGATCTTCGGCATGCAAGTCTCTCCGGACGTTCCCCATCTGCATAGGCAGGCCGAGGCGGCACCGCCCTTCGTTACTCTGCACCACGCCTCTGACGTCGCACCTCGACGAGACCGGAACACAGCGAGCCCCGTGCACCCCGCCCTCGGCGCTTTCTGCTGATGCGACTGTGGGGCGCCCCTCAGGGGCGGCTCACTTGGCCCGTACGGCTGAATGCCCGTGATAGGTGAGGGGCGGACGCGAACAGTCTCAGGGACCGTCGAGCTTCACGCTGAGGCAGTTGTTCGAGTCCACGGCAATGCCCGTCGGGGTGGTGACGATGACGCCGTAATCGGGCCCGGCCAGGTCTCTCGCGGCGACGCAGTGCCAGCCGGCGTCGCCGCCGGTGAATTCGATCTGAATCGAGTCCCGGCGGTCGGCGGGGTTCTCTTCCTCGGGGTTTCCGGGCTGGATGTACGCCGCCTTCACGTCCTGAATGCGTCTGACCCAGGAAGGTACCCCGGCTCCATAACTGGGGACGACGGACGGCGTGGGGTCGCTGGAGCGAGAGGCGGGCGCGGAGGGAGGCGCCGCTTCCTCCGAGGCGGATGGGTCGACTTCCTCGAAGGGGTACAGGGATGCGGCTACCGACGGCACAGCTTGTGGGGTCGATGACGCGGCCTCGCCGTTGTCGTCGTCAGAGAGCCCGTAGAACAGGCCCAGGGCCAGTACGCCGGCTACGCCGAGGAGCAGCCCGGGCCGGGAAGTCCTCGGCTGGGGCTGGGGCGGCAGCTGGGTGAGCATGTCGGGCGGCACGGTCAACTCGCTGCCTGTGTTGAGCATGCGTATCTCGATATTGCCGTCGGATGCGTAGTGAATGACGTTGGCGCGGTTCCCCATGTACAGGACGATCGAGCCGATGGGGAATATCTGTCTCGCGGGCGTCAACGCGGAATCCTTTGCTGGAGGCCTGACCACTCGGTGGGAACGCCTGGCCCGCCCCGGTTCATGAGGCTGTGACGGGTGCGGAGATCCCGGCTCGGGCTATTGGACTGCTTGCACGGCCGCTGCCGTGAGCGCCATTCGGCCAAATGATCGGCGCCGGTGCCTGCTGCCGTACGCTCCTCCTCTCGCCCTGACCTTGATCGAGGGGCTTGGTCCAGGGCCTTTCCCTGTATGCGCTGATCCCTGTATGCACTGAGACCAGAGGTGACCTGCCCCAGTGGCCCAGTGGCAAGTTCTTCCGGAGGGGGACGCATGACGATCAAGATCGTGCCGGTGGCGGAGACGGATGCGGCGTTAGTCGATGCGGCCGTGGCCTTGGGCGACCGCTACACCAAGACGCTGGGGCTGCTCACACCGCCTGCGTACCGTAAACACGCGAGCGACGGTGGACTGCTCGTCGCGGTCGAGCAGGGCGAGGTCATCGGGTACGCGTTGTTCGGCCTGCCGAAGCGGAGGCCCCATGTGCGGCTGGCGCACCTGTGCGTCGCAGGGGAACACCGCGGTAAGGGGGTGGCGCGGCTGCTGGTGGAGGAGATCCGGCGTAGGCACCGGGACCGGCTGGGGATCAGAGCGAAGTGCCGTCGCGACTACGGGATCAGCGAGATGTGGACGAGCCTGGGGTTCGTTCCGCGAGGGGAGGTGCCTGGGCGCGGGCGCGACGGGGAGATCCTGGACGGCTGGTGGCTGGACCATGGCCACCTGGACCTGTTCGCGGGCATGGAGAGCGAAGCACTTCTGGTCGTCGCCGTGGACCATGGTGTCTTCGCCGACCTACGGGGCCGGGCGCCCAGAGGCGGAGCGGCGGAGTCGCAGGCGTTGGAGGCCGGCTGGCTGACAGATCTCCTCGAAGTCGCGGTCACACCGCAGTTGCTGTACGAGATCAGGGATATCGCCGACGCGGCCGAGCGCAGGCACCAGCGGGCCGCCTCGCAGGGGGTGCGACAGCTCACCCCAGACGCTGTGGCAGTGGGTGTTCGGCGTCGGGAGCTGCTGCAGGCGGCCGGGTCAGCCGCAGCCGCCGACGGCCTGCCGAGCGAACCTGAGCTGCTGCGCGGTGCGCAGTACGTGGCCGAGACCTCGTGTGCCGGCCTGCAGGTGCTTGCGACCCGGGACCCGGCTCTGCTGGAACTGGCCGACCCTGCCTGGAAGGTGGCCGGAGTCAAGATCGTCACGCCGTCGGTGGTGACGCTTCATGTGGACGAGTTGCGGCAGGCCCAGATGTACCGGCCGGCTGACCTCATGGGCACGGAGTTCCGCGCCGGAGAGCTGCCCGCCGGGTCGGAGGCCGAGCTCGTGGCGTTCTTCGACCAGTCGGGTGAGGACGACGGCTCGGGGTTCGCCCAACGGCTTCGGTCCTTGGCCGGCGACGCGGCCGTATGTCACCGGGAGTTGCTGCGGGATGGCGAAGGTCGTCCCGTTGCTCTTTACGCATGGGCCACGGACGGGCGGACGCTGACCGTGCCGGTCCTGCGCACTGCGGCGCATCCTCTGGAGGAGACGCTGGCGCGGCAGATGCTGTTCGCGTTGAAGCGGCTCGGAAGGGACTGCGGTGCTCAAGTCGTAAGCATCACCGATCCCTTCCCGTCACCCGCAGCCAAGGCTGCGGCAGGCGACGACGGCTTCTTCTCGCACGATGGCGGGCTGGCGGCCCTGCTGGTCGATGTCTGCGGGACGGCCCATGAGGTGGTGACCGTTGCCGGTCAGGCAGTCCGTGAACTGGGGCGGGATGAGGCTGCCACGCTCTCGGCCGGCATGCCGGCCGAGACAGCCGGCGTAGTCGAGCGGGCCTGGTGGCCGGCGAAGGTCATGGACTCGCTGATGCCGTCGTTCCTGGTGCCGATCGAGCCCCGGTGGTCGGCGGAACTGTTCAACGTGCCGGCGACGTTGCTGCCCCGCCCGGACGAGTTGGGGATCAGCAGAGAACACGTCTACTACCGTTCTTCCGGACGCCGCGGTGAGAGCGTCCCGGCTCGCTTGCTCTGGTACGTCAGCAAGGGCTCCTCCCGGGAAGCAGGCCAAATGGTCATCGGCTGCTCACGATTGGACGAGGTACTGATCGACACGCCGGATGCCCTGCACTCGAAATTCGAACACCTGGGCGTATATGGTCGGGAGCAGGTACGCGCTGTCGCTCGCGCCGGTACTTCGGGCCACGCGATGGCCTTGCGGTTCTCGGATACCGAGATCTTCCCGAGGCCGGTGCCACTGCCGCGATTGAACTCACTGGCCGGCAGCCTGGGACTACAGTTTTCGCTGATGTCGCTGTCGAAGATCAGCAACAAGTTGTTCCAGGCGGTATACGAAGAGGGACACCGAAGGACGTGAACGAACTGGACCGCGCGATGCTGCTGTCCGTACACCCCCGCTTCGCCACCGCGATCCTGGCGGGCAGCAAGACGGTCGAGGTGCGTCGCCAGCGCGTCGCCGCGCCACGTGGCACGACTGTCGTCCTCTATGCCACCTCCCCCACGATGGCCTTGGTGGGGCTGGCGCGCATCGCGGCGGTCAGCGTCGGTTCCCCCCGGGAGGTGTGGCGAGCTCATCGGAGTCGAACCGGCATCAGTCGCGGGGAGTTCGACGCATACATGAGCGGTGCCACTCAGGCCAGCGGACTCACCCTTGAAGCGCCCCAGCCTTTCGATGAGCCGGTGCCGCTCAGTGCCCTGCGCGCCGCCGGGACATTCCACCCGCCGCAGAGCTACCGGTATCTCCAGGGCGAAGCGCTACGGCAGGTGGCCGAAGCCTCACCGGCCACAGGCGCGCTTCTGCGCGGCATCCTGGGAGAGCCTGCCCTGGCGTAGGCCGGGGCACCGCCAGCGGCCGGCCCGCCGGTTTATCGACCTGGCCCGCCGGCCCTCCGCGTGCGGGCACGATGCGCGAACGGCGCACGAGTGGTGCGGAGGTGGTGCGCGACCCCGAATCGAACCGAAGCGGCCCGGACAACAAACAACCCCCGGGCCGCTGGCCCGGGGGTTTGTCGTGGAGCGGGTGACGAGAATCGAACTCGCGCTCTGAGCTTGGGAAGCTCATGTTCTACCATTAAACTACACCCGCGCGAAGCGACCGGATCGGTGCTTCGTACCGTCGCACACTGTACCCCATGGCTGCCCCTCGGCGCATTTGCCGTGGGGTTTTGTTGGTGTTGGGGGAGGGGGATGCGGCTGCGGGGTGCGGGAGTTGGGGCGTACGGTGTGGGCGCGGCGGTTGGTCGGAGTGCCGCGTGCGGGACCGTCTGGTCTATCCCCTAATGTGGCTTTTGTCTTTCACGTACATGGGGAAAGGGACTGGGACTCGATGGAGCGCACCGTCGTCCGTTGTGCCGAAGGGCACGTGTTCAGCACCGCTTCGTTCCCGATGCAGCACCTCAACGCCGGACGGATCGGCCCCGGGCGGCTTCTGCGCTGTCCGCGGTGCGCCCGGCTCCGGCACTCCGTGCCCATCGCCACCGAAGAGCGGTAGGCGGGGAGCGGCAGGCCAAGAGTTGTAGGCGAGGAGCCGTCGGCGAGGAGCGGCCGTCGGCGCATCGGCGGCCGGAGAGCGGCAGCCGGAGGTGTGGCGGTCGCGCAGCAGTGGGCGAGCAGCTATGAGCCGCGTCTGGGCGGCTCGCGGGCCCGGTCCGATTGGGCCGGGCCCGCGGCGTGCGCGTACCCTCGTGGGGTGCTTCTCTCAGACAAGGACATCCGGACCGAGATCGACAACGGCCGGGTGCGGATCGAACCGTACGACGAGTCGATGGTGCAGCCGTCGAGCATCGATGTGCGGCTCGACCGCTACTTCCGGGTGTTCGAGAACCACCGGTACCCGCACATCGACCCGTCCGTCGAGCAGCCGGATCTGACGCGCGAGGTCGTGCCGGAGGGGGACGAGGCGTTCATCCTGCACCCCGGCGAGTTCGTGCTCGCCTCGACGTACGAGGTCGTCACCCTCCCCGACGACGTCGCCTCCCGCCTCGAAGGCAAGTCCAGCCTCGGCCGCCTCGGCCTGCTGACGCACTCCACCGCGGGCTTCATCGACCCCGGCTTCTCCGGGCACGTCACCCTTGAGCTGTCGAACGTCGCCACCCTGCCGATAAAGCTGTGGCCCGGCATGAAGATCGGCCAGCTCTGCATGTTCCGGCTGACGTCGCCCACCGAATTCCCGTACGGCTCCGCCAAGTACGGTTCCCGGTACCAGGGGCAGCGCGGGCCCACGCCCTCCCGCTCCTTCCAGAATTTCCACCGCACCCAGGTCTGAGGGCCGCGAGCGCGGCAATCGCCACGGCCGCGAGCGCGGCAATCGCCGAGGAACAGGAACAGGTAGAGCACGGCAGTGAGTGACAAGCGCGAGAACCTTACGTATCCGCTCTTCGGCGAAGCCATCCGCGAGCTGGCCCAGACCATCGCCGACGACGGGTACGAGCCGGACATCATCCTGTCCATCGCGCGCGGCGGCCTCTTCGTCGCCGGCGGCCTCGGCTACGCCCTCGACGTCAAGAACCTGCACGTCATGAACGTCGAGTTCTACACCGGCGTCGGCGAGACCCTCGACCTCCCGGTCATGCTGCCGCCCGTCCCCAACGTCGTCGACCTCAGTCGCAAGAAGGTCCTCGTCGCCGACGATGTCGCCGACACCGGCAAGACCCTCAAGCTCGTCCACGACTTCTGCGCCGGCCACGTCGCCGATGTGCGCTGCGCCGTGATCTACGAGAAGCCGCAGTCCCTCGTGAAGTGCGAGTACGTCTGGAAGCGCACCGCGGACTGGATCAACTTCCCCTGGTCCGTACTTCCCCCCTGCCGCAAGTCCGGCACTCCGGTCACGCCTTCCAAGGACGCTCTGTAGGCAGCCCGCAGAGCCGCAGCCCGCAGCTCGCAGAGCCGCAGCGCATGTCCCTGTAGGGCGCGCCTCGCCGCTCGTACGTGCGTACGTACGGCTAACCGCCCCTGAACCCGCCCCCGGGTTCAGGGGCGGTCGTCGTTTCCGGGGAGCCCCCTTCTCCCCTTTGCCACCCCGCCGCCCCGGAGTGACGGTGGAGGTGTGACATACAGAACAGCCCGATACGGCGTGCGCGGCGCGGCCACGCGTTTGCATTAGCCAGCGTGTGCAATTATTGTCAATGCATGTAAGGCGCTTGCGCATCTATCTATGAGTGCGCGCGAACCTCCACCCGAAAGAGCACCCCCATGACGCTCAAGAACATCCTCCCCGGCCGCCTCGGTTTCGGCGCCGCCCCCCTCGGCAACATGTTCCGCGCGATCCCCGACGACGAGGCCCGCGCCACCGTCGAGGCCGCCTGGGACCAGGGCATCCGCTACTACGACACCGCCCCCGTCTACGGCGCCGGCCTCTCCGAGACGCGGCTCGGCGAAGCGCTCGCCGACAAGCCCCGCGACGAGTACGTCCTCTCCACCAAGGTCGGCCGCGTCGTCCTCGACGAGGTCGAGGAGGGCGAACCCGACTTCGGCGAGAAGGGCGGGATCTTCGAGCACGGCAACCCGAACAAGATCCTGCACGAGTGGACCGCCGACGCCACCGAGCGTTCCATCGAGGACAGCCTCAAGCGGCTCGGCACCGACCGCCTCGACATCGTCTGGGTCCACGACATCGCGCAGGACTTCCACGGCGACCTGTGGGTGCAGAAGTTCGAGGAGGCCCGTACGGGCGCGTTCCGCGTGCTGTCGCGCCTGCGCGACGAGGGCGTCATCCGGGCCTGGGGCCTGGGCGTCAACAAGACCGAGCCGATCGAGCTGACCCTCGCCCTCGACGAGCCGCAGCCCGACGGGTTCCTCCTCGCCGGCCGCTACACCCTCCTCGACCACGAGCACGCCTTCCAGCGCCTGCTGCCCATGGCCCAGGAGCAGGACGTCGACATGGTCGTCGGCGGCCCGTACAACTCCGGCGTCCTCGTCGGCGGCGCGCACTTCGAGTACCAGCAGGCCCCGCCGGAGGTCATCGAGCACGTCAAGAAGCTCAACACCCTCGTGGAGAAGCACGGCATCAGCATGAAGGCCGCCGCCCTGCAGTTCTCCCTGGCCCACCCGGTCACCGCCGCCGCCGTCGTCGGCGCCTCGCGCCCGAGCCGCATCGCCGAGGACGCCGCCGCCCTCGAAGAGCGCATCCCGGACGCGTTCTGGTCCGACCTGCGCGCCGCCGGCCTGGTCAGCCCCGCCGCCCCCCTCCCCAACGGCGCCTGACGCCCCCGGACGGCGCCTGGCGCCCGATCCCCCCGGGCCCCCGCCCGCCCCCTCCCCCCACGAAAGATCCAGGAGAAAGACCATGGCCTCGACCTCCGTCAGCCGTGTCGTCCCCGCCTCGCCCGACCGGGTGTGGCGCCTCATCGGCGGCTTCGACGCGCTGCCCGACTGGCTCCCGTACATCCCCGACAGCACTCCGCTCGAAGGCGGCCGGGTCCGCCGGCTCAGCAACCCGGACGGCGAGGTCATCGTCGAGCGCCTGGTGGATTTCAGCGAGTACGAGCGCCACTACAGCTACGCCATCCTCCAGGCCCCGTTCCCCGTCAATGGCTACGTCTCCACCATCCGCGTCCACGCCGTCCCCGGCCGCGACGATGTCGCGGAGGTCCAGTGGTCCGGCCGTTTCAACGCCGACGGCGCCAGCGACGAGGAGGTGGTCGAGCTCTTCACCGGCATCTACCGCGACGGCCTCGACGCCCTCCGCGAGCAACTGGCCGCGAGCTGAGGCCCGGCCGTCGCCCGTACGCCCGCCCCTGCTCGTACGCCGCCCCTGCCCGTACGCCCGCCCCCGCCCGTACACCCGCCCCGGCGCATACGGACCGGCCGAGCGGACGGCCGTACAAAAACGACGGCGCCGGGGGAGGTCTCCCTCCCGCCGGCGCCGTCGTCGCGTACGCGTCACCGCATGCGCATCACCTCGTACGCGCGCTCCGCTCACCCGCTCCGCGCGTCAGAACGTGCCCAGCTTGATGATCGTCAGCAGCGCGACCAACTGGATCGCCGACGCCGCCAGCGCCTTCGGCCACGGCAGATCGTGCGACTTGCTCACCATCGACGTGAACAGCGCCCCCGCCGCCAGCCACGTCGCCCACCCCAGCACCTGCACGAACGGGCTGTCGCCGCCCAGGAACATCGCGAACAGCAGCCGCGGCGCGTCCGTGATCGACATGATCAGCATCGACAGGCCCACCGTCGGCTGCCACGCCCCGTCGCCGCCGAGCTGCCGCGCCAGCGTGTGCGTCACCGCGCCCAGGATCAGGCTCGCGATGACGACGATCACGGCTGTGGTCAGCACCCACGGGATGCTGTTGGACAGCGTGGCGTTCAGCACGTCCTGCCGCGCCTTGTCGAAGCCGAAGACGGCGAGCAGGCCGTAGACGAAGGTGACCGTGATCGCGGTCGGCCACATCGTGTGGTCGCGCATCTGCCAGAAGGTCGCCGACGGCCGCAGCACGAGGCCGCTCAGCAGTTCCTTCCACGGCAGCTTCGGCCCGACGGGCGGCGGCGGTGCCTGCCCGGCGCGGTAGGTGTTGCCGCCGTCGTAGCCGTCGCCGCCGCCGTACCCGCCGTCGTCGTACGGACCGTCGTCGTACGGGCGGCCGTCGTACCCGCCGCCGTTGTACGGGCCCGGGCCCGGCCCCCGGTCGTACGAGCCGCCGCCGTACGAACCGTCGTTGTACGGGGCCCGCCCCCCGCCGTACGGGTCGTACGAACCGGGGCCCTCGCCCACGTTGAACTGCTGGGTATGGCCGGGGCTGTCCGCCTGGCCGCCTTGTCCCTGGCCGTGCCCGTAACGCGGGTCGTGGGGCGGGTTCGGGCCCGGCCCCGGCTGCCCCGGCCCTGGCTGTCCCGGCCCCTGCCCGTACGCCGTCGGCGGGCCGCCGAAGTACTCCGGCTCGCCGTGGCCCCGCGACTGCTGCCACTGCTGGCCCTGAGCTGGGCCTGGGCCGTGGCCCTGAGCGCCACCACCTCCTTGCCTGCCGTCGTACGGGCCCGGTTGCCGCCCGTGCGGCGGTTGCGCCGGGGGCGGGTACTGCTGCTGCTGCCCGGGGCGCTGCTGCCCTTGCTGCGCGGACTGGGAGTCATCCCGTCCGCGTCCGATCCTGAATCCAGCCACGCTTTCGAACGTACCCGTTCCGCCGAACCACGGTGCCGGGCCCGGGCGGCAGCCCCGGCATTGCTGCCGAGCTGTGACATCCCCTAAGGGACAATCCGGGGGGATTACGCGCTGGTCAGCCGCCTTGCCGCGACGGCGGCCAACGGTGGCCCGCCCAACAGCTCGCACCACACGTATTTGCCCTTGAACCCGAAGAACTCCTCCCCGAGGCTGTACCACCCCCAGTCGTCCGAGCACAGCGTCACGAGCTGGAGCCCGCGCCCCGTCTCGTCCTCCTCGCCGGCCTCGGGCACGGCGGCGAGGTCGACGACCGCCCGCACGCGCGGCGGCTGCGGATCGGTGTCCCACACCCCGATCCGCAGCTTCCCGTCCGACCACCACAGCCGCATCGACGCCGGTCCGTCGGTATGCCGCAGCGCGTTGGACAGCAGCTCGGTCGCGAGCAGTTCGGCCCGGTCGGTGAGGTGCGTGAGGTCGTGCAGGGCGAGAACCGCCCGCAGCGTCGCGCGGGCGACGGCCGCCGCGCGGTCGTCGTGCGGGACGTAGAGGGTGTAGTCCCAAGTCTCGTCTTCGTGAGCGGAGTTCGTCGTCATGCGGATTCTCCGTACGGTGGGGGGCACCGGATCACCGGCCCGCCGGGGCGCTGCGCTGGGCGCGTGGGGGTGGTGTGGTTCCGGCTTGTCGGCGCGCACTGTGTGAGTGGCGCGTTACGTACAGTAGGGCCTAAGGTTCTGCCGTCGCAAGCTTAAGCCCGCTGGTTCCCTCGTAGACGTGAATGGACCCAAGTGCCGGGAGCGCGGCAGACTTTGGTCAGCTACGAAGAAGGGAACGCATGCCGCCGAGGAGACAGCCCACCGCACGTCAGGAGCGCTTGGGTACGGAACTGCGAAAGCTGCGCGAGGCGGCAGGCATGACCGCGCGCGAGGCCGCGGGGCTGCTGGGGACCAACCCGATCCAGATGAGCCAGATGGAGTCCGGGCGGGCGGGAATCAGCGAGGAGCGCCTGCGCCGATTGGCATCCCACTATGCCTGTGCGGACGGTCAGTTGATCGATGCGTTGGCGGCGATGGCGACGGAGCGCGGGCGGGGGTGGTGGGAGGAGTACCGGGGCGTTCTGCCGCCGGCCTTCTTGGACTTGGCGGAGTTGGAACACCACGCCACCTTTCTCCGCGATCTCAACATCGTCCACGTTCCGGGAATTCTTCAGACGGAGAGCTACGCGCGGGCGGTGTTCTCGTACAACGTGCCAGAGCTGCCCGCTAGCGAACTTGAGCCACGGGTGGCGCACCGCATGCGAAGGCGCGTTGTCGTCGGTCGCGAATCGCCGACCGAGTTTGAGGCGGTGATCCATGAGGCCGCGCTGCGCATCAGAGTCGGAGATCGCCTGATCGCCCGCGATCAACTGAAGCACGTCCTCGACGAATCGGAACGGCCCAATGTGACGGTTCGAGTCATCCCCTTCGATGTGGACTGGTTCTCAGGAGCGTCGTCTTCAATGATTCATGCTGGCGGGGCTGTTCCTCAACTCGACACCGTCGTGCGAGATGCTCCGCATGGCACGGCGCACCTGGACGCCCAGTCCCAGATCGCCAGACTTCGGGTCCTGTTCCGTAAGGTGGAAGAAGCGTCCCTAAGCCCCGCGAAATCGCGGGACTTCATCTACTGTTTGATGCGAGAAGTGTGAAAGGCGTAGCGATGTCCGCTGGTCTCAACTGGCAGAAGTCCTCTTTCTCTGGCGGGGGAGACGGTAATAGCTGTGTCGAACTGGCCGCCGTTGATGGCGTGGTGTGGCTTCGAGAGAGCGATGCTCCCGGCGAAGTCATAACCGTTACGCCGGCCGTGCTTCACGCGCTCCTGCGGACTGTAAAGGCCAGCGGTTCAGGCCACCGAGTGTGAGACCAGAGAGCGGTGTGGGGTGAGGAAATGGCTGAGCACACGCACTGGCAGAAAACCTCCTTCTCCGGCGGCGGCGACGGAGCGAACTGCCTCCAACTGGCCGCCGCCCACGGAGTGGTGTGGCTCCGGGAAAGCGAAGCGCCCGGCGTCATGGTGACCGCTACGGCGAACGCCCTTCGGGCGCTCCTTCGGAGCGTGAAAACGGGGGAGTTTGGCTCCGGGAGCCTGAAGTGATTACCCTCCGCAATGGCCGGGCAGAGTCGCAACGCGACTGTGGCGGGGCGGGGGCCAGTGGGGGACGAGGCGCTCTGACGTGCTGAGTTTTGGGAGCTGGGGGTCACTCGTGGGCATGGAGTTCGCAGGGGGCACCTAGCATTCGGCAGGTGCGGCGTGTGTCACTTTCTGTAGTGGGTGGATTCGCCGCCCACGTGAATCGGAAGGTGAACGTGATGAGCGAGACGCTGCACATCGAAACCGCCGACGTCTACGAGCCCCCCGTGCTTGCCGAGGCCGGGGACTTCGCCGAACTCACCCAGGGCCGCGGCATCCGCTTCCCCGAGGGCAGTGGCGCCCGGTTCGGCTTGTCCCACTAACCGGACCGGTGCCGTAGCAGCCGCCGGTTGAGGCGCGGGCGTCGGTGTCCGGCCGCATGTGCGGTACGAGCCGGCGCCCGTCGTCTGTCCGGGGACGTGCTGGGCCCGAGGGGGCCGCCCGTACGCGAACCTCACATGATTACTCTCCGCAATTCCTGAGTGGAGGGGCTATGCGCTGGGGCGGGATGGGTGCGAGTGAGGGGCGGACCGCTCTGACGTGCTGAGTTTATGGGCTGGAGGTCACCCGTGGGCGTGGTGTTGGCGGGCGGGTCTAGTGCGTCGCGTGTGCGTCACTGTGTGTAGCGGTTGGAACTGCTGCCCGTATGGATCGGATGGTGACTGTGATGAGCGAGACGCTGCACATCGAATCCGCCGACGTCTACGAGACCCCCGTGCTGGCCGAGGCCGGCGACTTCGCCGAACTAACCCAGGGCTATGGGTACGGCGCCCCCGAGGGCAGTGGCACGCGGTACGGCGACGACTGGTGATCGCCAGGACGGTGCCGCAGTACGCGGGTTGAGGCGCGGGTGCCGGCGCCCGGCCGTACGTGCGATACGTGCGGTACGGGCCCGGCACCCGTCGCTTGTCCGGATCGGCCCCGGGCTGCGGCCACGTGCCGGCGCGACGCACGCCGCCCGCATGGATCGGAAGGTGACCGTGCGGACCGCTTGGCCACTTCGCCGACATGGCCTGGGCCGCCCTCGTAGGGTGAAGGCTGATCGGGGGGCAAGAAGGGCAGCAAGCTGCGTGTGCTGTCCGAGGGCCAGGGCATCCCGCTCGCCGTAGCGGTGTTCGCGGCGAACACGAACGACACCCTGGCGCTGAAGCCGATGATCTGCGGGATACCCGCGACTCGTTCCGGCGGTCCACGGCGGCGCCGACCGGTCAAACTCCGCGCGGACAAGGCGACTTCTCCCCCCACACACGCCTGGCCTGGCTCCGCCGGTGCGGCCTCGTCCCCCCGCCTTCTCGCCTTCCCCGGCCTCGCGGCAGCCCTGACCGGGAACCTCACGCGATTACTCTCCGCGATGCCGGGGTAGGGGCGCTGAGCGTTGAGGCGGGATGGGCGTGGGTGCGGGGTGGGCCGCTCTGACGTGCTGGGTTTATGGGTTGGGGTCACTCGTGGGCGTGATGTTGGCGGGCGGGTCTAGTGCGTCGAGGTGTCCGTATGCGTCACTTTCTGTAGCGGGCGGGCTTCGCCGCCCGCATGGATCGGAAGGTGAACGTGATGAGCGAGACGCTGCACATCGAATCCGCCGACGTCTACGAGACCCCCGTCCTGGTCGAGGCCGGCGACTTCGCCGAACTCACCCGGGGGGTCGGGGAGACCTGGCCCGAGGGCGGCGGCACCCGCAGGCTGTTCTGACGGCCGCGGTGGCGCCGCGGTAGCCGCCGGTTGAGGCGCGGCGCCGGTGTCCGGCCGTATGCGCGGTACGGGCCGGCGCCTGTCGCCTGCGCGGCGGCGAGTTACGCCCCGCGTCACCCGCTGCCTGGCGGGAGCGGGGGCCCCGGTTCGTACGGGATATTCAGGTGCGTCGGCTGAATACGGCGTCGAGCCGGTCGCAGGCTTCCTGAACGGTGTGAACGAGGCCGGGCGGCCGCAGCGTTGGCGGTCCTTCAGCCCGGGCTGGCCTTGTTCGGCGAACCGGCCACGCCAACGGCGCACGGTGTCCCAATGCAGCCCCGTCTCCCGGGCGATGTGCGCGTTGGAGCGACCGCGCGCGGCATGCAGGACCACCTGCGCGCACCCGCAGCCGGTGCCCGGTCCTGTGGCCGTAGGCCATCTTCTTCAACCGTGTGCGTTCGGCGGCACTGGGGGCTATCGGACAGGCGGTGCGGGCAGGCGGTACGGACAGGCATGGCAGGCGAACCGATCCGCTGAAGTGGATCACGGGCAACCCGCAGCCTGCCCCGCCCGCCGCAGCGAAGGAGCCCAAATGCCGTGGCCGGACGCGGACCGGGCGGGACGCGGCATGCCCACACCGCCGTCCTCCACCAAGTGCCCGTGCCTGAACCCGGATTACGGGAAGATGCGTCTCTTCTACGGGTCCTGTTCGGGTGCTGTGATCCCGAGGTCGACACGCATGAGATGGCGCATCTTCCAGAGGGGGGCCCACAGCTTGTTCATGCTCTCCCAGGCGGTTCCTAGAGTCTCTCCCTGCTCGGCCGTGCCTTTATCGAGCCGCATCAGCAGGCCGTAAAGATCGCCAAGATGGCGGTTTGCCGTGCTGGCCGCCGGCATCACGGTGTCGGGCAGCACCATCTGGGCCTCGGCGTGACGCAAACGGTGGTCGCGGCGTGCCCGGTCCAGCTCCGACCGCAGGTCCTCGCTCACCTCACCCCTCTCCAGGGCGTGGAGGACCTTCGTCATCACGTTGGCCACGTCGCGAGTACCGGCGCTGAGAGTGGCGTAGCACGTGCGCCGAGCCTCAAGCTGAGCCTGGCGAGTGGCGTACTCACGTTCGTCTTGCTGGAGTTGCCGTGCGTGCTCCAGCTCCCGGGCTCTGGCGCGGTCGGCTCTGCGCTGGGTGAGCAGGGCGGACGCGAGGGTGCCGCCGATGCCAAGGACCGCGACGATGATCTGGCTGGTTGAGCTGTCCAAACTGCCCCCGGTTCGATCGGCTCGCGGTGACTGTACCTGCTGCTGGACATTCCTCGTCAGGGGGCGCATCGGCAGCGGACAAGGGCCCTGGCCAGGTCGACGAAGGCGGAAAAGGCGCGGCTTTGTGACCGTAGCGGCCACGTTCACGAATCAGTCGTCGGCCGTCAACCCCCGAAGGATTTACGGAGCCGACCACTAAGGGCCGGCGCCTGTCTGAAGCCGCCCGGCGGCTTCCGTCGCGGGCTGCGGGCGTTCCAGCCGGGCGTACCAGGGGTTATGCGTTTTGGCTGTTCAGGTGGGGGTTACGTGTTCCAGCGTCCCTAACTTCCCTCGCGATGTGGCTAGTTGATCGCAAGATCGCGCAGGCTCGGTCCGGTTCTCCGTAGGGGGCAACTGACTACGACCGACTACGACCGACTACGACCACCGAGTACGGCCGGCTGCTATCGCGGCCGGTGAAATCCGCGAGGAATAGGGCGTGCGCGCATGACCACCACCACCCCAAAAACCGTTGAACAGACGGCGTTCGACGTTGCTCCGTACACCGACAACTGTGCGCGGATATATGAAGCCGCCGAACACGCTCTGATCGGACTCTCGCCCTTCAACAGCTATTACAAATCCGGCCTCATACGGTCGCTGACCGAATGGGCCGCGCGGCGGTTCGCCACGGTGGATGTGTTCATCCCCGGCGACGAGGCGATGCTCACGCTCACCGCGGCGGGGTGGGACCCCGGGCACGCCGAGCGACGGCTGCACCAGGCGCGCAAGAAGCTCCGGGGGCCGGCGCGCCAAGGGCTGCTGGCCGCGGGCATCGACCTGCCGGACCACTACTTGCACACCTGGACCGAACTGCTCGACCGCCCCGCCTACCGGCATCTGCGGGCGCAGGTCGGCCAGGGGTGCCGTACGGACCCGGGGCTGCGGCGGCCGGCCCGGGAACTCAGCCGGAAGGCCGTACGCGGGCTGACGGGGGACGAGCCCGACGACCGGCAGATCGATCACGCGCTGGACTACGTGGTAGCTGAAATGCCTTTTATGATCGACAGTCCGTCGATCTTCCATGTGAAGTCGTCGGTGTTCGTCTATCACCAGCCATTCGAGCTGGCGCACTGTCTGCTGGACGGGCGCGAGATCTCCTCCGTGGAGATCAATCCGGCACAGGGGTTCCTGGTCGTGCGGCCAAGTTCTGGTGAATGAGCGGGAGTTCGGAGTTCGGAGTTCGGAGAGGCTATGCCCGAGTGCTATCGGGGGATGGCAGTGGGCGTGCGGCGTGCGGGGCAGTAGCTTCGACGGGTGGCGGGCGGTGCGGCGCCCGTTTCCGCCCAACCCCCCCATACGTTGCTTCGAGACGAGGTCCTCGTGAGCCGTAGACACTCTCCCCGTCGTTCCCCCTGTCGTTCTCCCCACCGTTCGCCCCGCCTGCTGACCGCCTGTCTCGTCCTGGCCCTCGGGGCCGGCACCGTGGCCGCGGCCGGCCCCGCCGAGGCGACCGGGCGTAGCCTCCGGCCCGCCGCCGAGCCCTACTGCTACGGCGAACCGTCCCAGCCCACCGCCGACGTGAGCGACCTGAAGGCGGCCTTCAACTCCTCGAACTGGATGCGGACCCTCCAGGCCGTCTACAAGCGGCGCTGGCCCAGTGGGGAGGCGCTGGCGGTCGCGCAGGCGAAGGACAAGTACTGGGACCAGTTCGTGAACAAGCGGAGCTTCGAGGGGTTCGCCGAGTCGATGATGGTGGCGATCCACGAGGAGACCCACATGTGGGACCTCGACCCGTCCCGTACCAAGTGGGACGTGTCCATCGCGGCGTGGATCAACGGCGGGCAGCAGGCGCTGACGGTGCCGGTGCACGGCGGCTTCCCGCGCAAGGAGATCCTGCCGCTGATCAAGGACCGGCTCACCGCGTCCATGGACGACACGTACCTGCGGGACAGGACGCAGGGCGAATACCTCCTCCAGGGGGTGCTGGCGGAGCAGAACGCCGGGCTGACGGGGCTGCCGGCGGTGACGGTGGTTCAGGAGTACATCAAGGGGATCGGGGCCAGCAACGCCCGTGACATCGCCGCCACCAACCTGCGGTACCTGCTGCTCTACCTGCGCGTCGCCAAGGACCGGCACCCCGACTACTGGGCCAAGATCAAGGCCGAGCCGAAACTGCGCGACCTGGTCCTGACGCAGTTCCTGCGGACGGCCTACTGGATGGACAAGTCCGCGCCCTACACCGGGAAGCTGGGCAGCAAGGACGCCGACAAGATCCAGGCGACGAATTACGCGCCGGAGAACGTCGCCATCGTGGAGGAGTTCACCGGCCGCAAGGTGCGCGTGGACGCGCAGAAGCACTGCACCGCGGGCTGAGAGGCCGCCGCGGAGGTCACCGCAGAGGCCGCGTCCGGCGGGGCCCCCGCCCGCCGGACGCGGAAGCGCCAACCCCCCGTCGGTGCCGTCAGTGCCACCCCTCCGACCCGCCCGTGTTGCGGATCATGCGGCGCAGGACCTTGAGGGCGGCCACGTACTCCTCGTCGGTGATGCCGTCGTGCATCTCGCCGCGGATCGCTATGACGCGCTCCTTGATACGGGCCTTGGTGGCGCGTCCGGCGTCCGTGAGGCGCAGCCGGCCGTCCTCGGCGGTGACCAGCCACTCCCGGTGGAGCATGATGTCGACCGACCGGTAGATCTCGTACCGATCGCCGGCCACGTTCGCGAGCGCCTCCTCCAACTCCTCCCGCGTCCGCCCCGCTGGGGCCCCCTCCACCTGGTTGAGAATCCACCACTGCGGCTGAGTGATGCCCGCCCGGGCCATCGCGTCCCGTATGTACGTGATGACCGCTTGGTGCGCGACTCCGCTCCAGTAGCCGATCGGCTGCCAGGCCAGCTCCTCGTCCGACATATCGGGGTCGGGTGTCGTCGACACGGCGGTCGCGGGTGTGGTGGGCGTAGACATATGGCTTCACCTTCACGGTTTCACGGCGGCTCGGGCATGACCCGAGGGCATCTCGCGCTCGTTCGCGATCAGCTCTACGACGACGCTAAAAGTTGAACCAAGGTTCAAGTCAAGACAATGGTCCGCGCCGGGGGCCGTACCGGGGTAGTTCCGCCGTCTCGATCGTCCATGGCCCGACGGCCACCGTGTCTCCGTACGCGTAGTCGTGGCGGGACCGGTAGCAGGGGTCGCCGTCGCTGCCGGGGCCCGGGTCGGACATGACCGCTGCGGTCCCCTGGCGAGGGTCGACCAACAGGTACAGGGGGATGCCCATGGCCCCATAGGCGCGCGTCTTCCACGCGTACTCGTCGATGTGTGCGGAGTGAGCGACGATCTCGCCGGTCAGCAGCAGGTCCCGAGGGTGGAAGCCGCCCGGCGTGTCCATCGCGGCCTCCGGCAGGACGATGAGATCCGGGCTGCACAGGAGACCGAGCGAGGCGTCTTCCACGCCTCCGCCCGTATGGGCCGCCAGGCTGTCCGGGATCTGTTGATCGAGCTGTCGCCGCAGCTTCCAGACCGTCAGTTCATGGGTGCCCGACTGAGACACCCTCAGGATCAGGCGGCGTCCTCTGATCTCCATGCCCCGTACGGCGTCGGGGACGTGCTCAAGGAGTTCGTCGGCAGCGGCGCGTGCCTTTGCGTAGGCGTGATTCACGATCCGAACTCCGTCCCAGGGGAGCGAACTCAGTGGTGCTCATCGTCGCACCCCCCTACGACAACGGCCGGTCCCCGCACACTGCGAGGACCGGCCGTCGGGGCCGTGCGTACGGGCGTACGCGCTGCCGCCCTACTTCACCGGCTCGGGCTCCGGCTCGTCCGCCTTTTCCGGTTCGCCGGCCGGGTCGGACGGGGCCTTGACCGACTCCAGCAGGAGCTGCGCCACGTCCACGACCTGGGTGGACTCCTTGGCCTGGCCTTCGTTCTTCTTGCCGTTGACGGAGTCGGTGAGCATGACGAGACAGAAGGGGCAGGCGGTGGAGATGATGTCGGGGTTGAGGGAAAGGGCCTCGTCGACGCGTTCGTTGTTGACGCGCTTGCCGATGCGCTCCTCCATCCACATGCGGGCGCCGCCGGCGCCGCAGCAGAAGCCGCGCTCCTTGTGGCGGTGCATTTCCTCGTTGCGCAGGCCGGGCACCTTGGCGATGATCTCGCGCGGCGGGGTGTAGACCTTGTTGTGGCGGCCGAGGTAGCACGGGTCGTGGTAGGTGATCAGGCCCTCCACCGGCGTCACCGGGACGAGCTTGCCCTCGTCCACGAGGTGCTGGAGCAACTGGGTGTGGTGGATGACCTCGTACTCGCCGCCGAGCTGCGGGTACTCGTTGGCGATCGTGTTGAAGCAGTGCGGGCAGGTCGCGACGATCTTCTTCTTGGACTTCTCGACCTTGACGGCCTCTTCCCCGTCCTCGCCGTCGGACTCGCCGAAGGCCATGTTCAGCATCTCCACGTTCTGCCGGCCGAGCTGCTGGAACAGGAACTCGTTGCCGAGGCGGCGCGCCGAGTCGCCGGTGCACGCCTCGTCGCCGCCCATGATGGCGAAGTTCACGCCGGCCATGTGGAGGAGTTCGGCGAACGCCTTCGTCGTCTTCTTGGCGCGGTCCTCCAGGGCGCCCGCGCAGCCGACCCAGTACAGGTAGTCGACCTCGGTGAGGTCTTCGACGTCCTTGCCGACGACGGGGACGTCGAAGTCGACCTCCTTGGTCCACGCGAGCCGCTGCTTCTTGGCGAGGCCCCAGGGGTTGCCCTTCTTCTCCAGGTTCTTGAGCATCGTGCCCGCCTCGCTGGGGAAGCTGGACTCGATCATCACCTGGTAGCGGCGCATGTCGACGATGTGGTCGATGTGCTCGATGTCGACCGGGCACTGCTCCACGCACGCCCCGCACGTGGTGCAGGACCACAGGACGTCGGGGTCGATGACGCCGTTCTCCTCCAGCGTGCCGACCAGGGGGCGTTCGGCCTCGGCGAGGGCCGCCGCGGGCACGTCCGCGAGCTGTTCCGCGCTCGCCTTCTCGTTTCCCTCCTCGTCCTTGCCGCCGCCCGCCAGCAGGTACGGGGCCTTGGCGTGCGAGTGGTCCCGGAGGGCCATGATCAGGAGCTTGGGGGAGAGCGGCTTCCCGGTGTTCCAGGCGGGGCACTGGGACTGGCAGCGGCCGCACTCGGTGCAAGTGGAGAAGTCGAGGATGCCCTTCCAGGAGAAGTGCTCGACCTGGGAGACGCCGAACTGCGCATCCTCGTCCGGGTCCTCGAAGTCGATCGGCTCGCCGCCGCTGACCATCGACTGGAGCGCGCCGAGCGCCACGTCGCCGTCCGCCTCGCGCTTGAACCAGATGTTGGGGAAGGCGAGGAAGCGGTGCCAGGCCACGCCCATGTCCGTCTTGAGCGCGACCGTGATCATCCAGATGAAGGAGGTCGCGATCTTGATCATCGCGAAGAGGTACGTGAGGTTCTGCAGCGCCCCGAGGCTCATCCCCTTGAAGGCGGCGACCAGCGGGTACGTGGCGAAGAAGGAGGCCTCGTAGCCGTCCACGTGGTGCTGAGCGCCCTCCAGGGCGTGCAGCGTCAGGATGCAGACGCCGACGATGAGGATGACGGCCTCGACGAAGTACGCCTGGCCGAAGTTGGAGCCCGCGAAGCGGGACTTGCGGCCCGCGGCGCCGGGGCGGCTGAGCTGCCGGATGACGATCAGGGTCAGGATGCCGAGCGTCGTCATCAGGCCGAGGAACTCGACGAAGACGTTGTACGGGGCCCAGTCGCCGATGACCGGCAGGATCCAGTCCGCTTGGAAGAGCTGGCCGATGGCGTTGACGATCGTCAGGAGCAGCGAGAAGAAGCCCACCGCCACGAACCAGTGCGCCACGCCGACGACGCCCCAGCGGTTCATGCGGGTGTGGCCGAGGAACTCCTTGACCACGGTGAGGGTGCGCTGCTTGGGGTCGTCGGTCCGGGAGCCGGCGGGTACGGGCTGGCCGAGCCTCACGAAGCGGTAGATCTGCGCGATGGCACGGCCGAACAGCGCGACGCCCACCACGATGAGGACCAGCGACACGATGATCGCGGCGAGTTGCATGGGATGGCTCCTCGGGCCTGCGAGAGCGGGGACTACTGGGGACTGCTGGGGACTACGGGGATTGCTGGGGTTTGCTGAGGACTGCTGCGGAATACCGGCGGCCGCCGGGATTACTAAGCAGTAACTTTTTGGGTCTGCGCTGAGGTTACCCAGTATCCGCGGCACCATGAAGCCGCCCGGCCGGTGATCTGTGTCGCCCAGTGGACCCTTCCCGTCCCCCTCCGGGGCTCCGCCCGGCGTTCGAAGGGCACTTGGGGGGCGCCCCAAGAGGTGTCGCCCCGCCGCGCTGACTATAAGCCCCGTATAAAAGTTGAGCGAGACAGACTCAGGTCTGTTGACAGGTTTGAATCGGTGTTGCACTCTTGAGCCTGTTCCACTCAAGTCAGCAGGAGGATCGAAATGGCACGTGCGGTCGGCATCGACCTGGGTACGACGAACTCCGTCGTCAGTGTTCTCGAAGGCGGTGAGCCCACCGTCATCACCAACGCCGAGGGCGCCAGGACCACGCCGTCCGTCGTCGCCTTCGCCAAGAACGGCGAGGTGCTCGTCGGCGAGGTCGCCAAGCGCCAGGCTGTCACCAACGTCGACAGGACCATCCGGTCGGTCAAGCGCCACATGGGCACCGACTGGAAGATCAACATCGATGGCAAGGACTTCAACCCGCAGCAGATGAGCGCCTTCATCCTGCAGAAGTTGAAGCGCGACGCCGAGGCGTACCTCGGCGAGAAGGTCGTCGACGCGGTCATCACCGTCCCGGCGTACTTCAACGACTCCGAGCGCCAGGCCACCAAGGAGGCCGGCGAGATCGCGGGCCTCAACGTCCTGCGTATTGTCAACGAGCCGACCGCGGCCGCCCTCGCCTACGGGCTGGAGAAGGACGACCAGACCATTCTGGTCTTCGACCTCGGCGGCGGCACCTTCGACGTCTCGCTCCTTGAGATCGGCGACGGCGTGGTGGAGGTCAAGGCCACCAACGGCGACAACCACCTCGGCGGCGACGACTGGGACCAGCGCGTCGTGGACTACCTGGTCAAGCAGTTCCAGAACGGTCACGGCGTCGACCTGTCCAAGGACAAGATGGCCCTCCAGCGCCTCCGCGAGGCCGCTGAGAAGGCGAAGATCGAGCTGTCCTCGTCCACCGAGACGACGATCAACCTCCCGTACATCACGGCGTCCGCCGAGGGCCCGCTGCACCTGGACGAGAAGCTCACCCGCTCGCAGTTCCAGCAGCTCACCGCGGACCTCCTGGAGCGCTGCAAGACGCCGTTCCACAACGTCATCAAGGACGCCGGCATCTCGCTGTCCGAGATCGACCACGTCGTCCTCGTCGGCGGCTCGACCCGTATGCCCGCCGTCGCGGAGCTCGTCAAGGAGCTGACCGGCGGCCAGGACGCCAACAAGGGCGTCAACCCGGACGAGGTCGTCGCCATCGGCGCCGCCCTGCAGGCCGGTGTCCTCAAGGGCGAGGTCAAGGACGTCCTGCTGCTCGACGTCACCCCGCTGTCCCTCGGTATCGAGACCAAGGGCGGCATCATGACCAAGCTCATCGAGCGCAACACCACGATCCCGACCAAGCGGTCCGAGATCTTCACGACGGCCGAGGACAACCAGCCGTCCGTGCAGATCCAGGTCTACCAGGGCGAGCGCGAGATCGCGGCGTACAACAAGAAGCTCGGGATGTTCGAGCTGACCGGTCTGCCGCCGGCCCCCCGCGGCGTCCCGCAGGTCGAGGTCACCTTCGACATCGACGCCAACGGCATCATGCACGTGGCCGCGAAGGACCTCGGCACGGGCAAGGAGCAGCGGATGACCGTCACCGGCGGCTCCTCGCTGCCCAAGGACGAGGTCGACCGCATGCGCCAGGAGGCCGAGCAGTACGCGGAGGAGGACCACAAGCGCCGCGAGGCCGCCGAGACCCGCAACCAGGGCGAGCAGCTCGTCTACCAGACGGAGAAGTTCCTCAAGGACAACGAGGACAAGGTCCCGGGCGACGTCAAGACCGAGGTCGAGACCGCCGTGGCCGACCTGAAGGAGAAGCTCAAGGGCGAGGACTCGGCCGCGATCCGCGAGTCGACCGAGAAGGTCGCCGCGGTCAGCCAGAAGCTGGGCCAGGCGATGTACGCCGACGCGCAGGCCGCCCAGGGCGCCGCGGGCGCCGAGGGTGCTGCCGCCGGTGGCGAGCAGCAGGCCAAGGCCGATGACGACGTCGTGGACGCCGAGATCGTCGACGACGAGAAGCCCAAGAAGGACGGTGCGGCGTGACGGAGGAGACCCCGGGCTTCGAGGAGAAGCCCGACGTCCCCTCCGACGCCGCAACCCCTGACGATGCGGCGCAGGGCGCCGGTTCCGCCGACAAGGCGGACCCGGCGGCCCCGGCCGGGGACGCACAGCAGGACATCGCTCTGACCGCGCAGCTCGACCAGGCCCGTACGGCGCTCAACGAGCGCACCTCGGACCTCCAGCGGCTGCAGGCGGAGTACCAGAACTACCGTCGTCGCGTGGAGCGGGACCGGGCGGCCGTCAAGGAGATCGCCACGGCGAACCTCCTGGCCGAACTGCTCCCCGTGCTCGACGACATCGGCCGGGCCCGGGACCACGGCGAGCTGGTCGGCGGCTTCAAGTCCGTCGCCGAGTCGCTGGAGACCGTGGCGGCCAAGATGGGACTCCAGCAGTTCGGCAAGGAGGGCGAGCCCTTCGACCCGCTGGTGCACGAGGCCCTGATGCACAGTTACGCGCCCGATGTCACCGAGACCACGTGCGTGTCGATCCTCCAGCCCGGGTACCGGATCGGGGAGCGTACGATCCGCCCGGCCCGGGTCGCGGTCGCCGAGCCGCAGCCCGGCGCGCAGGCCAAGGGCGATGACGGGGCCGGCGCGGGCGCCGGCGACACGGACGGCGCGGATGAGGAGAGCGGTGGCCCGAAAGAGGGCTGACGCGCGGCAAGAGGACAGCGCCCGGGAGGAGGGACGTCGGGGATGAGCACGAAGGACTTCGTCGAGAAGGACTATTACAAGGTCCTCGGCGTCCCGAAGGACGCCACCGAAGCGGAGATCAAGAAGGCGTACCGGAAGCTCGCCCGCGAGTACCACCCGGACGCCAACAAGGGCGACGCCAAGGCGGAGGACCGCTTCAAGGAGATCTCCGAGGCGAACGACGTCCTGGCGGACCCCAAGCGCCGCAAGGAGTACGACGAGGCGCGCACCCTCTTCGGCAACGGCGGCTTCCGGGCCGGGCCCGGCGGCCAGGGCGGCGGCGGAACGTTCAACTTCGACCTGGGCGACCTCTTCGGGGGCGCCCAGGGCGGACCGCAGGGCGGCGGGGCCGGCGGCTTCGGCGGCGGCCTCGGGGACGTCTTCGGCGGCCTCTTCAACCGCGGCGGCGGCGCGGGCACGCGCACCCAGCCGCGCCGCGGCCAGGACATCGAGTCCGAGGTGACGCTCAGCTTCACCGAGGCCGTCGACGGGGCCACGGTCCCGCTGCGGATGTCGTCGTCGGCGGCGTGCAAGGCGTGCGCCGGCACCGGCGACAAGAACGGCACCCCGCGCGTCTGCCCGACGTGCGTGGGCACCGGCCAGGTCTCGCGCGGCACGGGCGGCGGCTTCTCGCTCACCGACCCGTGCCCGGACTGCAAGGGGCGCGGGCTGATCCCCGAGAACCCCTGCGACGTCTGCAAGGGCAGCGGCCGCGCCACCTCGTCGCGGACCATGCAGGTCCGCATCCCGGCGGGCGTCTCGGACGGGCAGCGCATCCGGCTGCGCGGCAAGGGCGCGCCGGGCGAGCGCGGCGGGCCCAACGGCGATCTGTACGTGGTCGTGCACGTCGACGCGCACCCCGTCTTCGGGCGCAAGGGCGACAACCTCACCGTCACCGTGCCGGTCACCTTCCCGGAGGCGGCGCTCGGCGGCGAGGTGAAGGTCCCCACCCTCGGGGGCCCCGCCGTCACCCTGAAGATCCCGGCGGGCACGCCCAACGGCCGTACGATGCGCGCCCGCGGCAAGGGCGCGGTGCGCAAGGACGGCACCCGCGGCGACCTGCTGGTCACCGTGGAGGTCACGGTGCCGAAGCACCTTGACGACAAGGCGCGGGACACGCTGGAGTCCTATCGCGAGGCGACCGCGGACGAGGACCCGCGGGCAGAGCTGTTCCAGGCCGCGAAGGGAGCTTGAGATGGACGGCCGAGGCGGGCGCAGCCGGCGCACTCCTATGTCGAATCCTTATCAGTTGACCGAAGAGTCGCCGGTGTACGTGATCTCGGTGGCCGCGCAGTTGTCCGGTCTGCACCCGCAGACGCTCCGCCAGTACGACCGGCTCGGCCTGGTCTCCCCGGACCGTACGGCCGGCCGGGGACGGCGCTACTCGGCGCGCGACATCGAGCTGCTGCGCACGGTGCAGCAGCTCAGCCAGGACGAGGGCATCAACCTGGCGGGGATCAAGCGGATCATCGAGCTGGAGAACCAGGTGGCCGCGCTCCAGGCGCGCGTCGCCGAACTCTCGCAGGCGGTGGACGGCGCCGCCGCGGCGATGCGGCAGCGCGAGGCGCAGGTGCACGCCTCGTACCGGCGCGACCTGGTCCCGTACCAGGACGTGCAGCAGACCAGCGCGCTCGTGGTCTGGCGCCCGAAGCGCCCGGAGTGAGTCTGTGGTGACGAAGGGGCCGAGGAGATCTCCTCGGCCCCTTCGTCGTACGCGCGTGTGGGGGCTCAGACCCGCCCCAGCGCCCGGGTCACGGTGATCTCGATGACGACGCGCTCGGGGTTGGGCGCGGGCGTACGGCCGTATCGCGCACTGTGCCGCGCGACGCCCTCCGCCACCCGTTCGGCCTCCGTCCGCACCACCGCCACCCCCTCCAGCGTCGCCCACCGCTTCCCCTCGAACTGACACACCGCGACCAAGGCCCCCTCCGCCCCCGCCGCCCGCACATTCGCCGCCTTCGCGCTGCCCCCGCGCGTGATGATCCGCGCGATCCCGGCCTCGTGGTCGTACGTCACGCATACGGGCACCACGTGCGGGCTCCCGTCCGGGCGCGGCGTGGTGAGCGTGCAGACATGGCGTTCCCGCCAGAATTCGAGGTACTCGGGGGCGGGGTCGCGAAGATCGTGGGCCATGGGAGGAAGGGTATGCGGACGCCCGTCAGAGGAATTCGGACGTGTCCAGGTCGAAGGAGAACGGCGCGGGGAGGGGGAGGGGCTTCCCGAAGGGGACCAGGTGGGTCTCGGTGTAGTCGCCGTCCTTCGGCTCGCTGAAGAGGACGGTCGTGGACTTCTCGCGGTCCACGAGCAGGTAGAGCGGGATGCCGGCGCGGGCGTAGGAGAGGCGCTTGGCCTTTCGGTCGCCGTCCGGTTTCGTGGAGGTGACCTCTGCGACCATGGCGACGCCGTCGCTGGGCATCCAGGAGGAAGCGCCCCGGAAGAGCCGTGATTCCCGAGGGGCGAAAGTGATATCGGGGATGACACGGTCCTTGGGGGAGGCCCCCCAGGTGGCCAGCTCCAGACCCTTGTTGCCGGACGCCTGCATCTTGGTCTTCGAGAGTTCGTAGACCTGCGAGAGGATCATGTCGATGGCGTCTTCATGGTCTCCGTCCGGAGCTGGGGACACGAAGATTCTCCCGTCGATGAGCTCGGCCCGGAATCCCTGCGGGGGCTCCAGGGCGAGGAAGTAGTCCAGGAGGATCTCGTCATCGGTGGGCATCGGCGCATGTGCCATAGCCGTCATGCTGCACCTCCTTGTCAGTGATGGCCAGCATGGCCCGCTGCCAGCGGTGGTGAGGGGATCATCCGACCGGTTCACTCGTAAGGGAAGCGTGGATCTGTTCGGACGTGCCGGATTTCGAGGTTGAGTGGAATAGACTCAACTTACTGCATGCTGTAGTAGGCAGGACGGTATGTGAGTCGAGCACGAGGAGGAGTACGCCGACGTGGAAGCCGAGCTGACGAACAAGAGCCGGGAGGCGCTGAGCGCCGCGAATGACCGGGCTGTGTCCGCGGGGCACGCGGACATGACGCCGGCGCATCTGCTCATCGCGCTGCTCACCGGCCAGGAGAACGAGAACGTCCTGGATCTGCTGGCGGCCGTCGAGGCGGATGCCGTGGTGCTGCGGACCGGGGCCGACCGGCAGCTCGCGGCGTTGCCGAGCGTGCAGGGCTCCACCGTCGCGCCGCCGCAGCCCAACCGGGACCTGCTGGCCGTCATCGCCGACGCCTCGCAGCGGGCGAAGGAGCTGGGCGACGCGTACATCTCCACCGAGCACCTGCTCATCGGCCTCGCCGCCAAGGGCGGCCAGACCGGGGAGCTGCTGGACCAGCAGGGGGCGTCCGCCAAGAAGCTGCTGGACGCGTTCGAGACCGCGAGGGGCGGGCAGCGGGTGACCAATCCGGACCCGGAGGGCACGTACAAGGCGCTGGAGAAGTTCGGTACGGACTTCACGGCCGCCGCCCGCGAGGGCAAGCTCGACCCGGTCATCGGCCGGGACCAGGAGATCCGCCGCGTGGTGCAGGTCCTCTCCCGGCGCACCAAGAACAACCCCGTCCTCATCGGCGAGCCCGGTGTCGGCAAGACCGCCGTCGTCGAGGGGCTGGCCCAGCGGATAGTGAAGGGCGACGTTCCCGAGTCGCTGAAGAACAAGCGGCTCGTCTCGCTCGACCTCGGCGCGATGGTGGCCGGCGCCAAGTACCGCGGCGAGTTCGAGGAGCGGCTCAAGACCGTCCTCGCGGAGATCAAGTCCAGCGACGGCCAGATCATCACCTTCATCGACGAGCTGCACACCGTCGTCGGCGCGGGCGCCGGCGGCGACTCCGCCATGGACGCCGGCAACATGCTCAAGCCCATGCTGGCCCGCGGCGAGCTGCGGATGGTCGGCGCGACCACCCTCGACGAGTACCGCGAGCGCATCGAGAAGGACCCCGCCCTGGAGCGCCGCTTCCAGCAGGTGCTGGTCGCCGAGCCCAGCGTCGAGGACTCCATCGCCATCCTGCGCGGCCTCAAGGGCCGGTACGAGGCGCACCACAAGGTGCAGATCGCCGACTCCGCCCTGGTCGCCGCCGCCACCCTCTCCGACCGCTACATCACCTCCCGCTTCCTCCCCGACAAGGCCATCGACCTCGTCGACGAGGCCGCCTCCCGGCTCCGCATGGAGATCGACTCCTCGCCCGTCGAGATCGACGAGCTCCAGCGCTCCGTGGACCGGCTCAAGATGGAGGAGCTGGCCCTCAAGAACGAGTCCGACCCCGCCTCCAAGGAGCGCCTGGACAAGCTCCGCCGCGACCTCGCGGACCGGGAGGAGGAGCTGCGCGGCCTCACCGCCCGCTGGGAGAAGGAGAAGCAGTCCCTCAACCGGGTCGGCGAGCTGAAGGAGAAGCTGGACGAGCTGCGCGGTCAGGCCGAGCGCGCCCAGCGCGACGGCGACTTCGACGCCGCCTCCAAGCTGCTCTACGGCGAGATCCCCGGCCTTGAGCGCGAGCTGGAGGAGGCCGCGGCCGCCGAGGCCGAGCAGGAGGCCGCCGCCACCGCCAAGGACTCGATGGTCAAGGACGAGGTCGGCTCCGACGACATCGCCGACGTCGTCGCCTCCTGGACCGGCATCCCCGCCGGCCGCCTCATGGAGGGTGAGACGCAGAAGCTGCTGCGCATGGAGGACGAGCTGGGCAAGCGCCTGATCGGCCAGAACGAGGCCGTACGGGCGGTGTCCGACGCCGTGCGCCGCACCCGCGCCGGCGTCGCCGACCCCGACCGGCCCACCGGCTCCTTCCTCTTCCTCGGCCCCACCGGCGTCGGCAAGACCGAGCTGGCCAAGGCGCTCGCCGACTTCCTCTTCGACGACGAGCGGGCCATGGTCCGCATCGACATGAGCGAGTACAGCGAGAAGCACAGCGTCGCCCGGCTGGTCGGCGCCCCGCCCGGCTACGTCGGGTACGAGGAGGGCGGCCAGCTCACCGAGGCCGTGCGCCGGCGCCCGTACACCGTCGTGCTCCTGGACGAGGTGGAGAAGGCCCACCACGAGGTCTTCGACATCCTGCTCCAGGTCCTCGACGACGGGCGGCTCACCGACGGCCAGGGACGGACCGTCGACTTCCGCAACACCATCCTCATCCTGACCTCCAACCTCGGCTCGATGTTCCTCGTCGACCCACTGCTCAAGGAGGACGAGAAGAAGGAGAAGGTGCTGGAGACCGTACGGGCCTCCTTCCGCCCCGAGTTCCTGAACCGCCTGGACGACCTCGTGGTCTTCCACGCCCTCGGCACCGACCAGCTCCAGCGCATCGCCCGCATCCAGATCGACCACCTCCAGCGCCGGCTCGCCGACCGCCGGCTCACCCTGGAGGTCACGGACGCCGCGCTGACCTGGCTCGCCAACCTCGGCCACGACGCCGGCGAGGCCGACGCCGCCGTCGACCTCACCTACGGCGCCCGGCCGCTGCGCCGCCTCGTGCAGACCGCCATCGGCGACCAGCTCGCCCGCGCGATCCTCGCGGGCGACGTCCGCGACGGCGACACGGTCCGCGTCGACCGGGAGCCCGGCACGGAGGGGCTGACGGTCACCTCGGCCGCGGCCGTGGCCTGAACGGCCGCTTCCGGAACCACCCGCCCCGTCCGGGCTTGCCAGGACGGGGCGGGTGTGGGAGAGGATGGCGGCAACCGTATGAAGGGAAAAACCACGGTGAGCATCGACCCGTCCTCGATTCCGAATTTCGGGGGCCAGCCCGAACCCCAGGAGGCGGGCCCGACTGGCCCCGTCATCCCCGACCAGGACCTGGTCAAGCAGCTCCTCGAACAGATGGAGCTGAAGTACGTCGTCGACGACGAGGGCGACCTCGCCGCGCCGTGGGAGCAGTTCCGCACGTACTTCATGTTCCGCGGCGAGGAGGAGCAGCAGGTCTTCTCGGTGCGCACCTTCTACGACCGGCCGCACGCCATTGAGGAGAAGCCCAAGCTCCTCGAAGCGATCGACGACTGGAACCGCCGCACCCTGTGGCCGAAGGTCTACACGCACACCAACGACGACGGCAGCGTCCGCCTCATCGGCGAGGCGCAGATGCTGATCGGCGTGGGCGTCTCCCTGGAGCACTTCGTGTCCTCCACGGTGAGCTGGGTGCGCGCCTCGATCGAGTTCGACAAGTGGCTCGTCGAGCAGCTCGGCCTGGAGGCCGAGATCGACGGCGACGGCGACGGCGAGGCGAAGCCCGGCGACGAGGAGTCCTGAGCGGACCCGTACGCCTTGGCGGGCCCGGCTTGTGGACAGACTCCACGCGGGACGGCTACATCGGCATCGGGGCCACCAGCAGCAGATACGCCCCATAGCCGAACGAGAGCCCGGCCAGCGCACCCGCCGTCACGACGACGGTGCGCTGCCGGGCTCTCGCCATCGCCAGCGCCGCCGGGAACAGCAGCGGGAACGCGGGCAGCAGGAAGCGCGGCTTCGACGCGAAGTACTTGGAGCCGCCCAGCGCGATGACGACCAGCACCAGCGTGTAGACGAACACCGGCAGCGGCGGCCGGTCGAGCGCGAGGAAGACGAGCGCCAGCAGCGCGGCGACGATCAGCGCGAAGGTGACGTAGTAGCCGAGCCGGCTCAGCCCGATCACCAGGTGGCGGATGAACATGAACGCGTCGTAGCCGAAGTCGAAGCGCGAGCCCCAGCCCCGCTGCACCGCGAAGTAGCCGAGCGGGCTGCCCTCCCGGGCGCCGACCCAGGCCACGTACCCGAGCCAGCCGACCGGGGAGAGCGCGGCCCCGGTCCACACCCGCCAGTTCCGGCGGGCCCGGCGGTCCTTCCACAGCACGACCGCCGCCGCGCAGCAGACGGCCGCCGCCACCGCGATGCCATTGGGGCGGCAGAGGCCCGCGAGGAGGGAGAGGCCGCCGGCCCAGACCCAGCGGCCGGTCAGCAGCGCGTACAGCGACCAGGCGGCCAGCGCCGTCATCAGCGGTTCGGTGTACGACATCGTCTCGATGATCGCGTGCGGCAGCAGCCCCCAGAGCAGGACGAGCAGCGTCCCCGCGCGGCGCCCGTGCAGCCGCTCGCCGACCGCGTACAGGCCCCAGGCCGCGGCCGCCGACGAGGCCCAGGCGACCAGCAGTCCGGAGTTGATCAGCCCGATCGGCAGGACGGTCGCCACGCCGCGCATGAGGCCGGGGAAGAGCGGGAAGAACGCCACGTCGCTGAAGTGCAGCCCGGCCCAGCCGGCGCCCGGGTGGACCTGGCCGTAGCCGTTCCGGGCGATGCCGGTGTACCAGGTGCCGTCCCAGGCCAGCCCGAGCGTGGTCCGCGGATGCCGGCCGATCCACCAGGCCCAGGCCGCCATCGTCAGCAGCCCCGTCAGCCGCGCGGCGGCGTACAGCCCGAGCGCGGGCGCCGCCCGGCGCAGCGCCTCCCGGACGCGCTCGCTCCGGCGGGTCATCCTCGCGCCGTCGGCCGGCTGCGGTTCCGGGGCTCGTACGGGCATTGCGGTGTCGGCCGACACGGCTCACCTCCGGTGCGGGGGCGGTTGCGAGTACGGGCCGGCCCCCCATCCCCACGGCGACCGCGCCCGGCACCCCGACTCTGCGGCTCCGCCGCCGGACGCGCGACCGGTGTCGGCCGTCCGTAGGGCTCCTGCACCCACTCGGCCGCGGGGGGCCGCGTGGCGGCGTGACAACGGGTGCGACCTGTGCCGGGTCCCGGGTCCGGCCTGGAGGAGGGCGCGGCCTCGCCTGGACGAGGGCCCGGCCTCGCGCGGCGTACGCGGCCCCGGTCCGTACGGGCGGCAGCACTCGGCTCGTACGCGCCCCGGCCCGTACCGGCCTCCCGTCCGACTCGGGTGGCGGCCCGGCCCCGGCCCGTACCGGCCTCCGGTCGTGTCCGCGCGCTGTCCCGGAGCCCGCATGTGCCCGCCTATCGTGAGGGCAGCAGGGCCCGGTGGGCCGGGGGCCGGTCGTCGGGCGGGACAGGGACAGGACTCGGGAACGACTCGGGAACGATTCGGGAAAGCGGGACCGTATGGACAGCAGGGGGCAGGGCGGCGCGCGGGGCGCGGTGGGCTCGGCGCGGTGGAGCCCGGCGGAGCGGGTGCGGGCGATGGGCACGTCGGTGTTCACGGAGATGACGGAACTCGCCCGCAGCACGGGCGCGGTCAACCTCGGGCAGGGCGTGCCCGAGCTGGACAGCCCGGCCGCGCTGCTGGAGGACGTGGCGCGGGCGGTGCTCGCGGGCAGCAACCAGTACCCGCCGGCCGTCGGCGCGCCGGCGCTGCGCGAGGCCGTCGCGGCGCACCAGCTCCGGCGGTACGGGCTCGACTACCGGCCCCAGGGCGAGGTGCTCGTGACCACCGGCGCGACCGAGGCGCTCGCCGCCACCCTGCTCGCGCTCTGCGACCCCGGGGACGAGGTCATCGCCTTCGACCCCTGCTACGACGCGTACGCGGCGGACGCCCGGCTGGCCGGCGCCCGGCTCGTCGGCGTGCCGCTGGCGCTCGACGGGGACGCCTTCGTCCTCGACGCCGACGCCCTGCGCGCCGCGGTGACGCCCCGCACCCGCGTGCTGCTGCTGAACACCCCGCACAACCCGACCGGCAAGGTGTTCACCGCCGACGAGCTGGAGGCCGTCGCCGCGGTCTGCCGCGACCACGCCCTGATCGCCGTCACGGACGAGGTGTACGAGCACCTCGTGTACGACGACGGCGCCCGCCACCTGCCCCTCGCGGCGCTGCCCGGCATGCGGGAACGGACCCTCGTGATCTCCTCGGCGGGCAAGACCTTCAACGTCACCGGCTGGAAGATCGGCTGGGTCTGCGGCCCGGCCGCCCTGGTCGGCGCGGTCGGGGCGGCGAAGCAGTTCCTCACATACGCCTCCGGCACGCCGTACCAGGAGGCGCTGGCGCGGGCGCTCGGCTCCGTGGAGGAGTGGGCCGCCGGGCTGCGCTCCACCCTGCGCCGCAACCGCGATCTGCTGGGCGAGGGCCTGGCCCAGGCCGGGCTGCGCCCGTTCCACGCGGACGCCGGCTATTTCGTCCAGGCGGACGTACGGCCGTGGGGCCACGGCGACGGCGTGCGCTTCTGCCGCGAACTCCCCGCGCGCGCCGGGGTGGTGGCGATCCCGACCGCCGCCTTCTACGTGGGCGCGGACGCCCCGACCTGGCTGGTGCGGTTCTCCTTCTGCAAGCGCGAGGACTCCCTGCGTACGGCCGTGAAGCAGCTCGTCGCCGCGGCGCCCTGACGCCCCGTCATGTTGGTTCGCCGTGAACCTCTGGTCTTGCTCAACTCTGCTTTGCCGTAAGGCGGGTACGGGCACAAACCCGGCAGGCACGGAGCGGGGGGGTCTCGCTTCGAAGCGGGAGGGAGTGGGGCAGTCATGGCGATCTTCATCGCGGCTCTGATCGCGATCGCGGGACTGACGCTGGTCGGCGTCCTGGCCGGCCGCACCCGGTCACCGGGCCGGAGCGGGGCGCACCGCCGTACGTACAGCCGGGGGGCTGCGTCCGGGGGCGGTAGCTGGTGGGCCGGGGACAGCGGGGGATCGGACGGCGGAGTGCTGGACGGAGGGGGCTCTGACGGCGGGAGCCACCACGGGTCGGGGGGCGGGCACCACTCCTGCGGTGGCAGCCACCACTCGTGCGGCGGGGGCAGCAGCTCCTCGTGTGGCGGGGGCAGCAGCTCCTCGTGCGGCGGGGGAGGCGGTTGCGGAAGTAGCTGACAGGGGGGAGGGAACGGCTGACACGGGGCAGCCGATTCCGTGAAGGCGACGGCCCGGCCGTCAACGCGCCCGGTGGACTCAAAGTCCGCCGGGCGCATCGGTGTTGAACAATTGAGCTGGGCAGCCCTCGCGGGGATGGAAACCCGGCGAAGATGGGTAAAAACGCTGTGGGCGCCGTGCATTTCATGATTCCCTCTTGATGAGAGTACAAATCCTCGGAATCACAGTCCTCGGACCCCACGGACCCCACGTGGGCACGAGCCGGCGTACTCGAACACCCTGGTCCTCCTCCGGGGCGGGCCGGCCCACCTTCCACTGCGTGCTTGCGGAGCCGACCCATGCTCACCACCCTCAGTACCCCCTATACCGATACCCGCGCCGCCGACCTCGCGTGGTGCCTGGGCAAGGACCCCCTGCCATCCCTGGCCGACCTCGACCTCCAACTGGACGGGGCCACCGTCCAGTTGCGCCTGCTCGGCGCTTCCCACCAGGTACTTCTCGACGGCGCGGAGGGAAGCTGCTCGGAGACCGTGGCCTGTCTGCCCGGCAGCAGCACCCCGCTGCCGCTGGGGGTGGCGAAGCGCGTGGGCGACTGGGAGTACGAATTCGCGGCGCGCGTCGAGACGCTGTCGCGCGGCTCCTTCGCGGGGCGCGCCCAGGAGCTGCTGGCCCTGGTCGCCGACCATCCGCACGGCCTCGCCGGCACCTTCCCCGGCAGCCCGCACGCCTTCACCGCGATGCTCGCCCAGCGCCATGAGGGCCAGGTGAGCTGGCGCACGTGGCACGCCTATCCGCAGGAGGGGCGGCTCGTCGCGACGCGCACACGGGTGGCGGTGCGGCTGGCGGTGCCGACGTGAGCCGTGCGCCGGCCCGGCGGCCGACGGGTTCGGCACATTGTCGGTTGAGCCGATGTGCAGAGATCACCCGTTTGCGTGCGCGTCGATCCGCTGTTCCCGTGCAGAAAGTTGGTCGTATCGGGTTTTGTCTGTTCTCCCGCCGGAGAACGGTGCTCCCTCCCCACGTACGGCTACGTAAGGAATCAGTGTCATGTCGCGAATCGTCAAGACCGCTGTCCTGACCATCGCCGCGGCCGCCGCCATGGTGGGCTCCGCTGGCGGGGCCTCGGCCCACGACCACGGACACGGTCACGGGTACGGCCATGGGTACGGCCACGGTCAGGGCTATCACCACGGCCATGGCTACGGCCACGGCTACGGGTACGGCCGCCACCACGGACGTCACTACAACGGCGCCGGCGCCAAGGGCGCGGCCGTCGGCTCGCCCGGCGTGATCTCCGGCAACGTGGTGCAGGTGCCGGTCGACGTGCCGGTCAACGTCTGCGGCAACACCATCGACATCGTCGGCCTGCTCAACCCGGCCTCCGGCAACGCCTGCGTCGGCGCCTGACGGGCTCGGAGCCTTACGGGCTCGACACCTGGCGGGCTTGACGCCTGACGGGCTCGGAGCCTGACTGGCTCGGCAGCGCCCTGCCGGCAGCGCGCTCCGCGCGCCCCCGCGGCGCCCACCGCTCCTCGCGGTGGGCGCCGCCGCCGTGTCGTCAGGCTCCCGAGGGGCCCGGCTTGAGGGAGGCGCGGAACGCGCCGGGGGACAGCCCCGCGCGGTGCGTGAAGAACTTGGAGAAGTTGGCCGCGTCGTCGAAGCCGAGCCGGTCGGCGATCCTGGCGGCCGGCAGCTCGCTGTGCGCGAGCAGCCGCTTGGCCTCCAGAACCACCCGGCGGTCGATGAACTCCTTGGCGCCCACCCCCGCCGCCGCGAGGGAGGCGTGGGAGAGGGTGCGCGGGGAGTAGCCGAGCGTACGGGCGTAATCGGCGACGCGGTGGCTGGTCGCGAACCCCCGCTCCACGGCGGCCCGGAACCGCTCGAACGTCTCGCCGGGCGCGGGCACGCTGCTGCCCACCGGGGCCGTCAGATGCGCGAGACGCAGGACCAGCACCGTGAACAGGTGCCGCAGCACCTCCGTGTGCACCTCGGCGGGCAGACCGCGGCCGCAGCCGAACTCGGCGGCCAGATGGTCCACGGCCCGGTCCACCGCCGCGAGGTCCGGGCCGACGGGCTGCCACAGGACGGGGCGGAAGGGGTCCTCGGCCTTGGCCGCGGCGGCGGTGCCGGACGGCAGAAAACCGGGCTGGGCGAGGACGACGTATCCGTTGACGGTGTCGCCGTGGGCGGCATCGGCTTCGCCTCTGTCGTCGCCGCTGCTCGCCGCGTCGAAGCTCTGCACCTGGCCGGGTCGGACCCACAGAACGGAGCCGGGGCCGAGCGCGTAGCCGGTGAAGTCCACGGTGTGCGTGGCCGCGCCGGACCGCACGATCAGCAACTGGTGGAAGTCGAGCCGCTGCGGCCGGCGCAGCAGCCCCTCGGGGGCGCGGGCGCGCAGCTCGGCGAAGGTCATCACCTCCAGGCCGGCGGGGGTGCCGGGCGGGGCCTGGTAGGCCAGCTCGATGATGTCGGCGTTCTGGGGCTCGGGAGCGTCGTGTCGCTTTTTCACCATGACAGGTCGCAAGCGTACCTGGCTGGCGAGGTATGGCATTCGTAGCGTGGTCGTAACGGACAAGGAGTGTCCGATGAGAACGACTGGAGGAGAGGAAGCCATGGAGCGCGCGAAGCTCACGTACGCCTTCGACGCCTACTGCGGCTGGTGCTACGGATTCGGCCCCGCCATCCGCGAATTCGCCGCGGCCAACGCCGAACGGATCGAGCTGCGCGTACTCAGCGGCGGGCTCTTCACCGGGCCCCGGGCGCGGCCGGTCGCCGCGTACCCGTACATCCCCGAGGCCGACGCGCGGATAGCCGAGCTGACCGGCGCGGTCTTCGGCGACGGCTACGCCGAGGCGTTCGCCCGCGGCACGGCCGTACTGGACTCCGCCGACGCCGCCACCGCGCTCGTCGCGCTGCGGCGGCAGGCGCCCGAGCGGACACTGGAGATCGCGGGCGCCCTCCAGGCCGCCTGGTACCGCGACGGGCGCTCGCTGTCCGAACCGGACACCCTGGCCGCCGTCGCCACCGCCCTCGGCCTGGACGCCGACGCGGCGACCGCCGCCTACGCGGACCCGGCCACGCGGCGGGCGGCGGAGGAGGAGTTCCGTCAGGTGCGCCGGCTCGGCGTCGAGGGCTTCCCGACGCTGCTGCTCCACACCCCCGCCGGAGTGCGGCGGATCGGCGGCCCCATGTCCTCGGCGCGGGACCTCGCCCGGGCCTTCGACCAGGCTCTCGACCAGCGCTGACGCCGCCAGGCGACGAGACGTCACCCCCACCCTCACGAATCACTGACCCTCACCCTCACCATCACTAAGGAGAACCCCTCATGGCCAAGATCGCCCTCTTCGGAGCCAATGGCACCATCGGCAGCCGCGTCCTGCGCGAGGCGCTGAACCGGGGCCACCAGGTCACCGCCGTCGTCCGCGACCCCGCGAAGATCACCGACACGCACGAGCGGCTCACCGTCGCCACCGGCGACGTCCTCGACCCGGCGTCGGTCGCCGACGTGGCCGCCGGGCAGGACGTGGTGATCAGCGCGGTCGGCGGCGGCGACGGACCCGGCCACCTCGCGACCATCGAACCCGCCGCGAAGGCGCTGGTCGCCGGCGTGCGGACGCTCGGCGACGCCGCTCCCCGGCTGATCACGGTCGGCGGCGCCGGGTCCCTGCGGACCCCCGACGGCAAGCAGGTCTGGGACGCGGAGGGGCTGCCGGAGTTCCTGCTCCAGATCATGCACGCCCACGGTGACGCGCTGGACTTCTACCGGACCGTCGAAGACGTGCGCTGGACGAACGTCAGCCCCGCCGCGACGATCGAGCCGGGCGAGCGCACCGGTACGTACCGCACCGCCCTCGACGACCTCGTCGTCGACGAGTCCGGCAACAGCCGGATCTCCGCCGAGGACTACGCCGTCGCGCTCATCGACGAGGTCGAGAAGCCGCAGCACACCGGGGAGCGCTTCACGGTCGCGGACTGACCGCCCGCCGCCCGCCGCCCGCCGGTCCGCGCCTGGCGCGACGGCCGTTGTACGCCGTCGGAGGCGTGTGGCGGGAAAGTTCCGTCGGGCGGGGCACCCGGCGCGGACATGGTGGGTAGGCTCGGTGGCTATGGAGCATGAGGTGTTCGTTCCGTTTTCCGCCGAGGCCGTCCGGGGGGCGCTCTCGGACCCGGCGCGGCTCGCGCGCTGCCTGCCGGGCTTCCAGCCGGACGCCAATGCCGGGGCCGGGGCCGGTGCCGAGGCCGGTGGGGCGTCCGGCGGACCGTCCGCCGGGCCCGTCACCGGGCGGCTGCGCCTGCGGATCGGCGGCTCCACCATCACCTACCGCGGCACGCTGCGCCTCGCCGAGCGCTCCGGCTCGTACGAGATCACCGGCGAGGGCGCCGAGGTCCGCGGCTCCGGCGAGGCCGCGTTCACGCTGACGCTCACCCCCGAGCCGGCCGCGGGCGGTACGCGGCTGCGGTGCCAGGGAACGGTGCGCAGCGGCGGCAGGCTCGCCGACATCGACCCCAAGACGGCCGAGACGACGGCGCGGCGGCTGCTGGACCGGTGGGGCGACGCGTTCGCGGAGGACGTGGCCGCCGAGGCGGCGGCCCGCAAGCCCAGCGTCTTCGAGACGGAGATCCCGCCGCCGTCGCTGGACGCGGACGCCGCGGACGACGTCGATGAGGCCGACGACGCCGATGACGTCCTGGGCCCGAACGACCCGCTGGGGGCCGACGAGGAGGAGAGCATCATCGCCTCCGTCGCCGTGCCCGCGCCGGGCGAGCCGCCGGCCGAGGCCGCGCACGCCCGCCGCACGATGATCGGCCGCAGCGCGGAAGAGGTCGACCACGCCCCGCCGCGCGGCCGCTACGCCCCCGTCCCCGCCCCCGAAACCCTCGCCTCCACCGCCACCCTCCGCTGGGCCGCCCCCGCCGCCGCCGTAGTCCTCGCCTCCGCCGTAGTAGTAGGCCGAGCCCTCCGCCGCCGAAAATAACCCCACCGCCCCGAGCCCCCACCCAGGCCGAGCCCCCCAGGGGCGCGGGGAACTGCGCGCCCAGCCCCAACGAACGGGCGGCCGACGTCGGGTCCGGGCCCCCAGGGGCGCGGGGAACTGCGCGCCCAGCCACGATGAACGGGCGGCCGACGGAACTGCGCGCTCAGCCACAACGGACCCGCAGCCGACGGCCAGTCAATGGCGCGCCCAGCCGCAACGAGCCCGCGGCCGACATCCGACGCAAGCGACAAGGGGAACAGCCCAGCGGCGCCTGAGCCTGGCCTAGGGTCGAGGTGTGAGCACCCACAACACAACGGAAACCCCGCCGGAGGCGCCCGGCGTCAAGCTGGTAGCCGGCCGCGCCGAGCTGACCGTCCTCCCCGACAACGGCTGCCGCATCGGCAGCCTCCGCATCGACGGCACGGAAATCCTGCGGCAAGGCGCCAAATACGGCTCCTTCCCCATGGTCCCCTGGTGCGGCCGCACGGCCCTCGGCCAGTTCCGCAACGGCGGCGAGCGCCACCAGCTCCCGGTCAACTCCCCGCCGCACGCGATCCATGGCACCGGCCGTAACACCGCCTGGCGCACGGTCCGCAAGGACGCGTCCAGCGCCGCCTTCACCTATGACCTGGCCGACCCCTGGCCCTACCCCGGCCGCGTCACCCAACTGGTGGAGCTGGCGGAGGACTCGGTGACGCTGACCATGAGCGTCGAGGCGACCGAGGACTCGTTCCCGGCGCAAGCCGGCTGGCACCCCTGGTTCCTGCGGAACCTCGGCGGCGAGGACGCCCGTATCGACTTCGCCCCCGACTGGCAGGAGGAGCGCGGCGACGACCATCTGCCGACCGGGCGCCGCATCGACCCGCTCCCCGGCCCCTGGGACGACTGCTTCGGCATGTCCGACGGCGTCGATGTCACGCTCACCTGGCCGGGGCAGTTGGAGCTGAAGGTGACCAGCCGTTCCGAGTGGGTCGTCGTCTACGACGAGCAGCAGGAGGCGATCTGCGTCGAGCCGCAGTCCGGGCCGCCGAACGGGGTGAACACCCTGCCGCGCCTGGTCACCCCCATCGACCCGTTGGAGATCTCCACGACGTGGACCTGGCGGACGCTGTCCTGAGCGAGAGCGAGCGGCCGTACGCGCGAGCGCCCGGCGCAGGACCGTAAGCTCATCGGTATGAGCGACGTGCGTGACGAGCTGCTGCGGCAGATCAAGGACAAGGCCGTGGTCCACGGCAAGGTGACCCTCTCCTCCGGTCTGGAGGCCGACTACTACATCGACCTGCGCCGGATCACCCTGGACGCCGAGGCCGCCCCGATGGTCGGCCGGCTCATGCTGGACCTGACGGCCGACCTGGACTTCGACGCGGTCGGCGGGCTCACCCTCGGCGCCGACCCGGTGGCCACGTCGATGCTGCACGCGGCCGCCGCCCGTGGCCGCAAGCTGGACGCCTTCGTGGTGCGCAAGGCGCAGAAGACGCACGGCATGCAGCGCCGCATCGAGGGCCCGGACATCAAGGGCCGCCGGGTGCTGGTGGTCGAGGACACCTCCACCACCGGCGGTTCCCCGCTGACGGCCGTCGAGGCGGCGCGTGAGGCGGGCGCGGAGGTCGTCGCCGTCGCGACGATCGTCGAGCGCAGCGCCGCGTCGGCCATCGAGGGCGCCGGGTTGCGCTACTTGACGGGCTACACCCTGGACGACCTCGGCCTGAGCTGAGCCGACACCAGGCGCTGACCTGGGGCTTCTTGGGCGGGCTGAGCGTTTCACGTGAAACGCTCAGCCCGTTTCGTACGTCCGGAGTGTCCGCCGTGTGGAGCAAATGGTGGAGTCTGGAAAGATGGGCCCCGACGAGGACGTCACCCACCCGCTGGAATTGCCAGCAAACTCCTAGGTCAGGGCCAGAAACCCACCCGCACATCACAAGGAGCGGACAGATGCCCATCGCAACCCCCGAGGTCTACAACGAGATGCTCGACCGGGCGAAGGCAGGCAAGTTCGCCTACCCGGCCATCAACGTGACCTCGACGCAGACTCTGCACGCGGCGCTGCGCGGCTTCGCGGAGGCGGAGAGCGACGGCATCATCCAGATCTCCACGGGTGGCGCGGAGTTCCTCGGCGGCCAGTACAACAAGGACATGGTCTCGGGCGCGGTCGCGCTCGCCGAGTTCGCGCATGTCGTCGCCAAGAAGTACCCGGTGAACATCGCGCTGCACACCGACCACTGCCCGAAGGACAAGCTCGACGGCTACGTCCGTCCGCTGATCGCCATCTCCCAGGAGCGCGTGTCCGCCGGCCAGAACCCGCTGTTCCAGTCGCACATGTGGGACGGGTCCGCCGAGAACCTGGACGACAACCTCGCCATCGGCCAGGAACTGCTCGCCGCCGCCGTCAAGGCCAAGATCATCCTTGAGGTCGAGATCACCCCGACCGGCGGTGAGGAGGACGGCGTCTCCCACGAGATCAACGACTCGCTCTACACCACCGTCTCCGACGTCGAGCGGACCGCCGAGGCCCTGGGCCTGGGCGAGAAGGGCCGCTACCTGCTGGCCGCGTCCTTCGGCAACGTGCACGGCGTCTACAAGCCCGGCAACGTCGTGCTCCGCCCCGAACTGCTCCGCGACCTCCAGGACGGCATCTCCGCGAAGTACGGCAAGGCCGACCCGTTCGACTTTGTCTTCCACGGCGGCTCCGGCTCCACGGAGGAGGAGATCCTCACCGCCCTGGACAACGGCGTCGTCAAGATGAACCTCGACACCGACACGCAGTACGCCTTCACCCGTCCGGTCGCGGACCACATGTTCCGCAACTACGACGGCGTCCTGAAGGTCGACGGCGAGGTCGGCAACAAGAAGACCTACGACCCGCGCACCTGGGGCAAGGCGGCCGAGGCCGGCATGGCCAAGCGCGTCACCGAGGCCTGTGGCCACCTGCGCTCCACCGGCACCAAGCTCAAGTAGCGCCTCCGAAGCTGCCTCCGAAGCTGAGGCAGGGCGCCGCGTACGCCCGTCAGTCCGTACGCGCGCTCCCGCGGCCCGAGGGCCCGGTTCCGGCAGATCGCCGGAACCGGGCCCTTTCGCTGGTCTGGCCCGCTCCGGGCGGGGCGAGGATGATCGTTGTATGAGCGATGCCCCGAGGGAGCCCGCGGCCGAAGGGCCCGGCGCCGTACGGTTCGGCACGCCCGCGGGGCGCTGGGTGCTGCTCACCGCGGTGCTCGGGTCCGGGATGGCGATGCTGGACAGCACCGTCGTCAATGTGGCCCTGCCCCGGATCGGCGCCGACCTCCACGCCGATCTGGCCGTGCTCCAGTGGACCGTCAACGCCTACATGCTCACGCTCGCCGGGCTGATCCTGTTGGGCGGCGCGCTGGGCGACCGGTTCGGGCGGCGCCGGGTCTTCGTCGTCGGCGTGGTGTGGTTCGCGCTCGCCTCGCTGCTGTGCGGCCTCGCGCCCAACGCCGGGGTGCTGATCGCCGCCCGCGCGCTACAGGGCATCGGCGGCGCCCTCCTCACCCCCGGCTCCCTCGCCCTCATCCAGGCCACCTTCCACCCGGACGACCGGGCCAGGGGAGTGGGCGCCTGGTCGGGGCTGGGCGGCGTGGCCTCGGCGGTCGGGCCGTTCGTGGGCGGCTGGCTCGTCGACGGGGCCGGCTGGCGCTGGGTGTTCCTGATCAACCTGCCGCTGGCCGCCGCCTGCGTGCCGGTCGCCCTGCGGCACGTACCGGAGACCAAGGACCCGCGGGCGCGCGGCCGGTTCGACGTGCTGGGCGCCGTCCTGGGGGCCCTCGCGCTCGGCGCCGTCACGTACGCCCTGATCGCCGCGCCCGACAAGGGCGCCTCGCCCTGGGTGATCGGCCCGGCGATCGCCGGCGTGCTGCTGGGCGTCGCCTTCGGATACGTCGAGCGGCGGCGGGCCGAGCCGATGCTGCCGCTGAGCATCTTCTCCTCGCACCAGTTCACGGCCGTCAACGCCGTGACCGTCTGCGTCTACGCCGCCTTCGGCGGCTTCTTCTTCCTCTCCGTGCTCCAACTCCAGGTCGTGGCCGGATACTCGGCGCTCGCCGCCGGGACCGCGCTGCTCCCGACGACCGTCCTGATGCTCCTGCTGTCCGCACGCTCCGGCGAACTCGGCCAGCGCATCGGGCCGCGCGTCCCCCTCACCGTCGGGCCGCTGCTGTGCGCGGCCGGGATGCTGCTGATGACGCGGGTGACGCCCGGGGCCGCGTACTGGCGCGACGTGCTGCCCGCGCTGATCGTGCTCGGCCTGGGCATGGTCGTCCTCGTCGCCCCGCTCACCGCGACCGTGCTGGCCTCCGTCGACGTCGGCCGCGCCGGGCTGGCCAGCGGCGTCAACAACGCCGCCGCACGAGCCGCGGGGCTCGTCGCCGTCGCGGCCCTGCCGCTCCTGGCGGGCATGGGCCCGGACGCCTACCGGGACCCCGCGCAGTTCGGGGCGACCTTCCGGCGCGCGATGCCGATGTGCGCGGGGGCGCTGGTGGTGGCCGCGCTGATCGGCTGGTTCGCGGTGCGGCAGGAGCTCGGGGGCGGCGAGGAAGCCCCCGAGGCCGAGTCCGCACCCGCGGGGGCGGCGGCCGGTGAGCCGGCCGCGCCCGCCGAGCCGGTGGCCGCCGAGCCCCGGATGTGCCATCCGGAGTGCACGTACCACTGCGGCGTGACCGCCCCGCCGCTCGACCCCGGCACCGAAGACGACTGACGGCGGGGCCGGTGGCGAGCGGGGATCGTACGGTCGCGGGCGCTCGTACGGCCCCTCGGACCCGTACGTACGGGGACTGGCGGCCGTACGCGCGCGGCGGCGGTCCGGTCTGTCGTACGGACATGACCCGCAACCGCCCCGTGGCCGCCCGCACCAGGCAGACTGGGGCTCATGTCCATTCACGAGAACCTGCTCGGGGGACCGCCCCCGACCCATCTGCCCGACGACCCCGAACCGCGCGAGCTGCTCGCCACCGGCGCGGCCCCCTCCGAGGTCGCCGCGAAGTACCCGTCGTCCTCGCTCGCGTGGGCGCAGCTCGCCGACGAGGCGTTCGAGGCCGGCCGTGTCGTCGAGTCGTACGCGTACGCCCGTACCGGATACCACCGCGGCCTCGACGCGCTGCGCCGCGCCGGCTGGAAGGGCCACGGCCCCGTGCCGTTCGAGCACGAGCCCAACCGCGGCTTCCTGCGCGCGCTGCACGCCCTGGCGCGGGCCGCGCAGTCGATCGGCGAGCAGGAGGAGTACGAGCGCTGCTCGACGTTCCTGCGCGACTCGTCCCCGACGGCCGCCGACACGCTGGGCTGACACCGGCCCCTCGCGCGACGGGGACGCGCCGGGCGGCCCGCGGCACCGGGCGCCCGGCGCACCACCGCCGTCACCTCTTGCTGGTCTTGCTGGTCTTGCCGGATCGCACGAGGCGACGCATGATGCGCGGAGGCCCGGTGCGCCGGGCCGAGAGGGGACCGGGGCTCCGAGGACGACAGGAAAGGGGCGGACCGCTACCCGGCAGCAGCATCGAAGGGACAGCGATGTCACGCGAATCCGAGGCGTCCCCTTACGCGCCTGAGAGCTCCGCCTACGCGCCCGAGAGCCCCGCCTCCGCGCCGCCCGTGTCGGAGAATCCCGCCGCGCGCTTCGAGCCCGACCTCAGCATCGGCGCCGAGAGCACCACCCCGTACGAGGACTACGTGCACGCGTCCGTCCTCACCCACCTCCAGCAGCCCCTCTCCGACGACCCCGGCGAGATGGTCTTCCTGGTGACCACCCAGGTCATGGAGTTGTGGTTCACCGTCCTCGTCCACGAGTGGCAGACCGCGGCCCAGGCGCTGCGCGAGGACGACCTGCCGGGCGCGCTGGCCGCGCTGAAGCGCTCCACGTACGAACTCGAATCGCTCAACGCGTCCTGGAAGCCGATCGCGCATCTGACCCCCGGCCAGTTCAACTCCTACCGGGCGGCGCTCGGCGAGGGCTCCGGGTTCCAGTCGGCGATGTACCGGCGGCTCGAATTCCTGCTCGGCGAGAAGTCCGCCTCCATGCTCGTCCCGCACCAGGGCGCTCCGCGCGAACTCGCCGAACTGGAGAAGGCGATCGCCGAGCCGAGCCTGTACGACGAGGTGCTGCGCTACCTCGCGCGGCGCGGCTTCGCCATCCCGGCGGCGGTCCTCGACCGGGACCGGACGGCCCGCTACGAGCCGGACGAGGCCGTGGAACGGGTCTGGGAGGAGATCTACTCGGCGGCCGGCGGCTCCGCTGGTGGCTCCGCCGGTGGCTCCGCCCTGGATGCCATGGGCCCCGCCGGGGCCGGTGGGCTGGTGCGGCTCGGGGAGGCCCTGACCGAGATAGCCGAACTGGTCTGGCGCTGGCGCAACGACCATCTCCTCGCCACGCGGCGCGCGATGGGCGCGAAGACGGGCACGGGCGGTTCCGCCGGGGTGGCCTGGCTGGAGAAGCGCGCCGCGAAGAACGTCTTCCCCGAGCTGTGGACGGCGCGCAGCTATGTCTGACACCAAGCCCGACGCCGGGACGGGCGTGATGCCCGAGACCGGGGCGGGCCCCCATGCATGAGACCGGGACGGACGCCATGGAGCTGCGGGCCGAGGCCGCGAAGCTGGATGAGAGCGACGTGCTGCGCGACAAGCACGCGGAGTTCGCGGGGTACGGTCTCGACGAGGTCGCCTACCTCGACGGGAACTCCCTCGGCGCGCTGCACCGCGCCGTGCCCGGGCGGCTCGCGGAGGTCGTCGAGCACGAGTGGGGACGGCTGCGCATCCGCTCCTGGGACGAGAGCGGCTGGTGGAGCGCCCCCGAACGCGTCGGCGACCGCGTCGGCCGGCTCCTCGGCGCGGCCCCGGGCCAGGTGGTCGTCGGCGACTCGACGAGCGTCAACGTGTTCAAGGCGGTCGTCGCCGCCGTACGCATCGCCAGGTCGGGGGGGCTCGCGGCCCTCGACGGGGGCTCGGGGGCCGGTGGCGGCCCCGCCCGCGGCGGTGACTCCGACCGGGACGAAATCCTTGTGGACGCCGCCACGTTTCCCACCGACGGCTACATCGCCGAGTCGGCCGCCCGGATGACCGGTTGTGTCGTGCGGCCGGTGCCCGCCGGGGACATCGGGGGTGCTGTCGGGGCGCGGACGGCGGCTGTGCTCGTCAACCATGTGGACTATCGGACGGGCCGGTTGCGGGATCTGGGCGGTACGACGGCGGTCGCGCACGCGGCGGGGGTGCCGGTGGTGTGGGATCTGTGCCACAGCGCCGGGGCACTTCCTGTGGAGCTGGACGCGCACGGGGTGGGGCTGGCCGTCGGGTGCACGTACAAGTTCCTCAACGGCGGGCCGGGTTCGCCCGCGTTCCTGTACGTGCGCCGCGACCTCCAGCCGCGCTTCGACTCGCCGCTGCCCGGCTGGAACTCGCACGCGGACCCGTTCGCGATGGCGAGCGGCTACGCGCCCGCCGAGGGCGCGGCGCGGGGCCGGGTCGGCACGCCCGACATCCTCTCGATGCTCGCGCTGGACGCGGCGCTCGACGTATGGGACGGCGTGTCCATCGAGTCCGTACGGGCCAAGAGCCTGGCGCTCACCGACTTCTTCCTGCGCTGCGTCGCCGCCTACGTCCCGGCGGGCCTCGTCGAATCGGTCACCCCGGCCGCGCACGCCGAGCGCGGCAGCCAGGTCGCGCTGCGCTGCCCGGACGCGGGCGAGGTCATGGCGGAGCTGATCCGGCGCGGCATCGTCGGCGACTACCGCCGCCCCGACGTCCTGCGTTTCGGCTTCACCCCGCTCTACACGCGCTTCGCCGACGCCGAGCGCGCCGCGCGCGTACTGGCGGAGGTGCTGACCGGCGGCGCGGCGGAGGGCTGACCATGGCGGACGAGCCGGGGCCGAAGGCCGGGGCGGCAGCCCTCGGTGAAGAGGACGCGCTGCTCGCGCTCGCGCCCGTACCGCCCGACCGGACGGTCCGCTACGGCACGCACCCCTCGCAGGTCATCGACGTCTACGACGGCCGCCCGGCGCGCGGCGGCGGGCCGGGCACGGTGGTGACGCTGCTGCACGGCGGCTTCTGGCGGCAGGCGTACGACCGTACGCACCTCTCGCCCGCCGCCGCCGCGCTCGCGCGCCACGGCGTGACCGTGGCGCTGGCCGAGTACCGGCGGGTGGGCGGTGGCGGCGGCCGGCCGGGGACGTTCGACGACGTCGTAGGGGCCGTGGAGGCGGGCGCGGCGGAGGCGGCGCGGAGCGCCGATCGGGGCCGCGGCGCGCGCCATGTCGTGGCCGGGCACTCCGCCGGCGGCCACCTCGCCCTCTGGGCCGCCTCCCGTCACCGCCTCCCCGCGGGCAGCCGCTGGCGGGAGGCGGGCCGGGCCCCGCGCGTCGACCGGGTCGTCGCGCTGGCGCCCGTAGCGGATCTGGCCTACGCGCGGGAGCTGCGGCTCAGCGACGACGCGGTGGCGGGTCTCTTGAGGGGTGCGGACGCCCGTACCCCCGCTGGCGGGGCCCAGGCCGAGATCGATCCCGCGCGGCTGCTGCCGCCCCGCGCCCCCGTCGTCATCCTGCACGGCACGGCCGACCCGGACGTGCCCGTGGGCGTCTCCCGCCGCTACACCGCCGCGGCGGCCGGCAGCGCCGGCGATGTAGTCCTCCACGAGCTGCCCGGCGTCGGCCACTACGCGTCCGTCACGCCCGGTACGGACGCCTTCGCGCTGTTCCTGGCCGCCCTCCAGGACGCTCGCGGGCGGCCCACGGGGCGCGTCGGGGGCGGCGCGTAGTACTTGAGGCGGACCCGTACAGATCCTCACCAGCGGGGACGACGGCGATCGCGAGCCCTGTCTACCTTGGTTGATGTGAACGACACCTATCAGCGGCCGAACGGCGCGACCAGTGAGATCCGGGTGGTGCGGGGCATGTTCCACACGATCCGCGAGGACCTGGTCACGCACGCGTTCGCGTACCGCCCGGTCCCGCCGCTCGCCGACGACCACCCGTTGCTGCGGTACGTGCCGCGAAAGGCCGTCGCCTACGCGCGCTGGGTGCCGCACGCCCTGTTCCTGGCGGCGGCCTTCCTGGTGACGTTCATGCCGTTCCTGGCCCTCGGCGCCGGGCTCTCCGGGCTGCTCAACGTGTTCCTGACGGGGGTGCCGCTCGCCGTCGTGCTCCTCCGGCCCGTCGGCGCGTGGTGGCTGGCGCTCGCCGCGGCCGTCCCCATGTCGCTGTGGTCGGGCTATCAGTCCTTCTGGCCGTGGACCCCGGCCGGCATCATCTCCTACGGGGCCGTGATGCTGATCGTCGCGTGCCGCCTCCGGCCCCGGGCGGCCGGGGAGATGTGGCTGATCACCCTCGCGGTCATCGTCGCGGTCGGCATCCCGTTCCACGGCAGCAGGTGGTCGCCGGACACCCTGGCCCTCCTGATCGTCCTCGGCGCCATGCTCCTGATCGTGGTGGGGCTGCGCGGCGTACGCGAGTCCAAGCAGCAGGTCGCCGTGCAGGCCGCCGTCACCGAGGTGGAGCGGTCGCGCCGCACTGTACTGGAGGAGCGGACCACGATCGCCCGCGAGCTGCACGACGTGGTCGCGCACCACATGTCGGTGGTCGCCATCCAGGCGGAGGCCGCGCCGTACCGGGTCGAGGAGACCCCGCCCGAGCTGGCCGCCGCGTTCGCCACGATCCGCGAGAACGCCGTCTCGGCCCTCACCGAGCTGCGCCGCGTGCTCGGCGTCGTACGGTCGGAGAATCCGGAGGCGTTCGGCGAGGTCGACCCCGAGGCCCCGCAGCCGACGCTCGCCGCCCTCGGCTCGCTGATCGACAATGTGCGGGCGGCCGGGCTGACGGTCGAGCACGTCACGACGGGCGCGGTGCGCACCCTGCCGCAGGGCGTGGAGCTGTCCGCGTACCGCATCGTGCAGGAGGCGCTGAGCAACACGCTGCGGCACGCGCCGGGCGCCGAGGCGCGCGTCGAGGTGTCGTACGTGATGAGCGGGCTCGGGCTGCGTATCGTCAACGGTCCGGCGAACCGGCTGGCCAAGCCCTCGCCGGGCTCGGGCCACGGGATGCTCGGCATGCGGGAGCGGGTGACCATGCTCAGCGGCGAGATGACGGCGGGGGCGACGGAGGACGGCGGCTTCGAGGTCGTGGCGTTCATCCCCGTCGAGGCCGCGGCGGAACCGGAGTGAACGGCATGGGTGTCATGGGCGGGGAAAGAGACATGGTCGGGACGAGCGGCGGGAACGGCGGCAGCACGGACGGCATCATCCGGGTGCTCATCGTCGACGACCAGATGATGGTCCGCGAGGGGTTCTCCGTGCTGCTGAACGCCCAGCCGGACATCCAGGTCATCGGCGAGGCGGTGGACGGCCGGGAGGCGGTGCGGCAGGTCGCGGCCCTCAATCCGGACATCGTGCTGATGGACATCCGGATGCCCGAACTCAACGGTCTGGAGGCCACCCGCGAGATCGTCGCCGCCAATGCCGACGCCAAGGTGCTGGTGCTGACCACCTTCGACCTCGACGAGTACGTCTACCAGGCGCTACGGGCCGGGGCCAGCGGCTTCCTGCTCAAGGACGCCTCGGCGCGCCAGCTCGCCGACGGCGTCCGGGTGGTGGCGGCCGGGGAGGCGCTGCTCGCGCCGACCGTCACGAAACGCCTCATCCAGGAGTTCTCCCGGCTCGGCACCCCGCGCGCCCCCAGCCAGGACCGCGTCGCCGACCTCACCGAGCGCGAGACGGAGGTCCTGGTGCTGGTCGCCCAGGGGCGCTCCAACTCCGAGATCGCCGGGCGCCTCGTCGTCGCCGAATCGACGGTGAAGACGCACGTCAGCCGCATTCTGGTGAAGCTGGGGCTGCGCGACCGCACACAGGCCGCGGTCTTCGCGTACGAGGCGGGGCTGGTCACGCCGGGCGGTTGAGGAGGCGGGCGGCTGAGGGGCAGCGCTCCGGGAGCCGCGCGCCGAGGAGCCGCGCACCGGGGCGCCGCGCACCGGGTAGCCGCGCGCCGAGGGGCGGCACCGCGCGGCCGGCGCGGCTCCGAGTGGCCCGGCGTGGCACCGAGCAGCCCCGCGCGGCTCACCTCAAAAGCTTCGCCACGATGCGGTCGAGCGCCTCGATGTCCTCCGGGTCCAGATCGAGCAGGGCGTCGGGCGGGACGGACATGATGTCGGTGGCGCGGGCCGCCGCCGCCCGGCCCTCCTCGGTGAGGCGGACCAGCTTGGACCGGCGGTCGGCGGGGTTGGCGACGCGCTCGGCGAGGCCGCGCCGGACGAGGTCGTCGACGATGACGGTGGTGTACGGCGGGTCGCTGCCCATCCGCTCGGCCAGTTCCCGCAGCGGGATCGGCCCGGCGGCGAGCCTGCGCAGCGCCCTGACGCGGCTGAAGCTCATGCCGAGGGCGTCCGCGACGGTCTTGCGGCGGTTGTGACGCTCCATCAGGAGCGTGTTCATCCCCTGCCAGGCCCGGACCGCCGCCGCTCTCGCGGCGGAGCGGCCCGCTTCGTACGGCCCGCTTCCGCCGCGCTCGCCTTCGGCGGGGCCGTCGCCCTCGCGGGTTCTGCCGTCCATCAGGTGTTCACCGCCTTCTTGGCCCCCGCGGCCCCCGAAGTCCCATCGGCCCCCGGAGCCTCCTCGGACGCGATCCGCTCCGCTGTGCGCTGGGCCGTCGCCTGGGCCCAGCGGCCGGAAGCGAGGGTACCTATGACCGCCACGGCGGCGCCGCAGCCGGCGATGATCCACCACGCCGTGCGGCTCGCGTCGGCGAGGGCCGCCGGGGACCCGTACGCCGCGCCGGCCACGAGGGCGCCGATGACGGCGACGCCGAGGGACTGGCCGACCTGGCGGCTGGTGGAGGCCACCGCCGCCGCGACGCCGGCCTGGGCGCGCGGCATGCCCGTGACGGCGGTGTTGGTGATGGGCGCGTTGACCAGGCCGAAGCCGGTGCCGAAGAGCAGGTACGCGACGACCAGCACGCCCGTCGGGAGGTGGGCGGAGTAGGTGAGCGCCTGGAGGACGGCGCTCGCGCACAGGGCCGTACCGGCGAGCAGCAGGGGGAGGCGCGGGCCGCGCGCGGCGACCATGCGGCCGGACAGCGGTGCCAGGAGCAGCGCCATGGCGGCCATGGGCAGCATGTAGAGCCCGGCGTCCAGCGGGTCGAGCCGGCGCACGTTCTGGAGGTACAGGGAGCTGACGAACAGGAAGCCGCCCAGCGCGGCGAACGCGGCGATCGCGTTCACGGTGGCGCCCGCGAACGGTACGGAGCGGAAGAACCGCAGGTCGATGAGGGGGTCGGTGCGCCTCGGCTCGTACCAGAGCAGCCCCAGCAGCGCGCACAGCGCCGCGGCGGCGGCGCCGAGGACGAGGGGCGAGGTCCAGCCGTGCTCGGGCGATTCGATGATCGCGTAGGTGAGGGCGACGAGCAGGACGATGACGAGCGACTGGCCGGCCGGGTCCACGCGGCGGGCCCGCGGCGCCCGCGATTCGGGGATGAACGTGCGGGTCAGGAACAGGGCTGCCACGCCGATCGGCACGTTGATCCAGAAGATGGACCGCCAGCCGGCCGACTCCACCAGCGCCCCGCCCATGATTGGCCCGGCGGCCATGGAGAGGCCCACGACGCCGCCCCAGACGCCGATGGCGCGGGCGCGCTGCCGGGGGTCGGTGAAGGTGTTGCTGATGATCGACATGGCGACGGGGTTCAGCATCGATCCGCCGATTGCCTGGAGCATTCGCGCGGCGACGAGCCAGCCCAGGCCGGGGGCGAGGCCGCAGAGCAGGGACGCGGCGGAGAAGAGGGCCAGCCCGACCTGGAAGACGCGGCGGCGGCCCACGCGGTCGGCGGTCGAGCCGGCGAGCATCAGCAGGCTGGCCAGGACCAGCGTGTAGCCGTCGACCGTCCATTGCAGCCCGGACACGGAGGTGTGCAGGTCGCGCTGGATGGTGGGCAGGGCGACGTTGAGGATGGTGTTGTCGAGGCTGACGATCAGGATGCTCATGCAGCAGATGGCGAGCACGAGCCATGGGCGTCGCGGGGCGGCGGCGTCTGGCGCGGCAGCGGGCATGTCGGACTCCTTCGGCTAGACTCCTTTAGTTGTGTCAATGACATTATTATATGTAACACAACTAAGTACCGGTAGGGGGCAAGGGTCTCGGCGCCGCGGCGAAAACCCCCTCCCCGGGAGCGAGTTCGCCGGTTACGCTCGCGGGGCATGAGCGAAGCCCTCGCCTTCGACCCCTCTTCGGCGTTCGACCCCTGGTCGCCCGAGTTCGCGGCGGATCCGTACCCCGGCTACGCCGAGCTGCGCGAGCGGGGGCGCGTGCACTGGTTCGCGCCCTCCCGGCAGTGGCTGGTGCCGCGCTACGACGACGTACGCGCCCTGCTGCGAGACCGGCGGCTCGGACGGACGTACCTGCACCGCTTCGGCCACGAGGAGTTCGGCCGCAGCGCGCCGCCCGACTGGCACGAGCCCTTCCACACCCTGAACGACAACGGCCTGCTCGACCTGGAGGCGCCCGACCACACGCGGCTGCGGCGGCTGGTCTCCAAGGCGTTCACGCCGCGCATGGTCGAGCGGCTCGCCCCGTACGTCCACCGGACGGCCGACGAACTCGTCACCGCGCTGCTCGCCGACGGCGGCGGCGACCTGGTGGCGACGGTCGCCGAACCCCTGCCCGTCGCTGTGATCGCGGAGATGCTGGGGGTGCCCGCCGCCGATCGCGGGCTGCTGCGCCCCTGGTCGGCCGCCATCTGCGGGATGTACGAGCTGAATCCGGGCGAGGACACCGCCCGCGCGGCGGTACGGGCGTCCGCCGAGTTCTCGGCCTACCTGCGCCACCTCATCGCCGTCCGGCGCGCCGAGCCCGGCGAGGACCTGATCAGCGCGCTCATCGCGGCGTACGAGGAGGGCGACCGGCTCAGCGAGCAGGAGATGGTCTCCACCTGCGCCCTGCTCCTGAACGCCGGGCACGAGGCCACGGTCAACACGACGGGCAACGCCTGGCTCGCGCTCTTCCGCCACCCCGAGCAGCTCACGGCGCTCCGCGCGGACCACAGCCTGCTGCCGGGCGCGGTGGAGGAGCTGATGCGCTTCGACACGCCGCTGCACCTCTTCGAACGCTGGGTCCTCGACGACATCGAGGTGGCCGGCGTGCACCTGCCGCGCGGCAGCGAGGTGGCGCTCCTCCTCGGCTCCGCCAACCGCGACCCCGCCCGCTTCGACCGCCCGGACGCCCTCGACCTCACCCGCCCCGACGTCCCGCACCTCAGCCTCGGCGCGGGCATCCACTACTGCCTCGGCGCGCCCCTGGCCCGCCTCGAACTCGCCGCGGTCTTCGGCGCGTTGCTGCGCCGCGCGCCCGGCCTGCGGCTCGCGGCGGAGCCGGAATGGAAGCCGAACTTCGTGATCCGGGGGCTGCGGGAGCTGCTGGTCGAAGCGGGGTGAGGCAGGAGGCATGGAAGTGCGGAGCCGGATTCCGCTACAGATCCGGCGCCGCACGTTCAGGGGCCCCACCCCTGTCCGGGGCCGGGGCCGTTCTCAGCCCACGTCCCGCCGCCGCAGCCCGTACAGCCCCGCCGCCGTGAGCGCCACGGCCAGCGCGGTGAGCCACAGGAAGGGGGCCGCGGAGCCCACCGGCCCCGGCAGCTTGGGCAGATGGCCGAAGGGGGAGAGGTCCATGACCCACCGCGGGGCGTTCAGCATCGGACCGATCCAGCCGACGGCGAGGGCCGCGCCGACGACGCCCCACGCGGCGGTGGCGTACCTCGGCAGCGCGGCCGCGAGCAGCACCGTCACCCCGGTCAGCGCCCAGACGGCGGGGGTCTGGGCGAGGACGGCGGCCAGGACGCGCGGGAGCCGGCCGCTGATGTCGTGGGCCGTGGCCCCGTACGCGAGGCCCATGGCGAGGCCGCCCGCCGCGAGGACGGCGGCCGTGCCCGCGAACGCGATGACCAGATGCCCGGCGGCCCACCGCAGCCGGCCGACGGCGCAGGCCAGCAGCGGTTCGGCGCGCCCGTCGGCCTCCTCCCCGCTCAGCCGGAGCACGGAGCCCGTCGCGTAGAGGGCGGCGGTCAGGCCGAGCATGCCGGTGATGGTGGCGAGGAACGCGTCGGTGAGGCCCGCCTGCCCGTGGCTGCCGCCCAGCCGCTCGAAGATGTCCTGCGTCCGCTCGTTGTCGCCGACGATGTCGGCCGCGCCGTGCGCGACGGCCCCGAAGACGGCCCCGGCGAAGGCGAGCCCGGCCAGCCAGCCGAGGAGCGTGCCGCGCTGGAGCCGCCAGGCCAGGCTGTACGGGCCGCGGAGCGCGCGCCCCGCGGCGGCCGGCCCGGGCCGGGTGGCGAGGAGCCCGGCACCGAGGTCACGGCGGGCGGTGAGGGCGTACGCGCCGAGCGCGGCCGCGGCGGTCAGGGCGGCCGGCAGCAGCAGGACCCACCAGCGGTCGCCCGCGTACGGGCGGACCTGCTCGGGCCAGCCCAGCGGCGAGAGCCACAGCAGCGGCGACCGGCCCCCGGCGGCCGACGCGTCGCCCGCCGCCCGCACGATGAAGGCCGCGCCGATCACCGCCGCCGTGATGCCCCTGGCGAGCCGGGCGCTCTCCGTGAGCTGCGCGGCGACGGCGGCGACGCCCGCGAAGACCATGCCGGTCGCGCCGATGGCGAGGCCGAGGGCGAGCGCGCCCGCCGCGCCCTGGCCGACGGCGGCGAGGCCGCCGGCGATCAGGGCGGCGACGAGGATGTTGGCGGTCAGCGCCGTGCACAGGGCCGCGGTGAGCGGCGCGCGGCGGCCGACCGCGGCCGAGGACAGCAGTTCCTGTCGGCCCGTCTCCTCCTCGTCGCGGGTGTGGCGCACCACGATGAGCAGGCTCATGACGCCGGTCAGGGCCGCGCCGAAGGCCATCATCCGCCACGCCGTGAGCGCGCCGACGGAGTCGCCCAGCACCGGCCCGTACAGCGCGCGCAGGGAGTTGTTGGCGGACATGGAGCGGGCGAAGTCGGCGCGTTCGGCCGCGGTGCCGTACAGCTTCTCCAGGGACAGGGCGGTCGAGACGACGGAGACGGACAGCGCGTAGACCCAGACGGGCAGCATGATCTTGTCGCGGCGCAGCGCGAGGCGGGTGAGCGGCCCGGCGCCGGTGAGGTGCGAGCTTCCGCTCCTGGTGGCGGCGAGGGCGCTCATCGGGCCGCCGCCTCGGTCCGCCGCGCGGCCGGCACGTCGCCCTGGTCCGTCTGGTAGTGACGCAGGAACAGCTCTTCGAGGGTGGGCGGGGTGCTGGTCAGCGACCGGACGCCGGACTCGGTGAGCTGCCGCAGCACCGGGTCGAGCTTGTCGGTGTCGACCTGGAGCCGGACCCGGGTGCCCTGGACGGACAGGTCGTGGACGCCGGGCAGCCGGGAGAGCCCGTTCGGCGGCGCCGCCAGCTCCGCGCTCACGCTCGTACGGGTCAGATGGCGCAGGTCGGCGAGGGAGCCGCTCTCCACGGTGCGGCCCGCGCGGATGATGCTGACGCGGTCGCAGAGCGCCTCGACCTCGCTCAGCACATGGCTGGAGAGCAGCACCGTCCGGCCGCGCTCGCGGGCCTCGCCGACGCACTCCTGGAAGACCTCCTCCATCAGCGGGTCGAGGCCGGAGGTGGGCTCGTCCAGGATCAGCAGGTCGACGTCGGAGGCGAACGCGGCGACGAGGGCGACCTTCTGCCGGTTGCCCTTGGAGTAGGCCCGGCCCTTCTTGGTCGGGTCGAGTTCGAAGCGTTCCAGCAGCTCGGCGCGGCGCGCCGGATCGAGCCCGCCGCGCAGCCGCCCGTACAGGTCGATGACCTCGCCGCCGGAGAGGTTGCGCCACAGCGTGACATCGCCGGGCACATAGGCCAGGCGCCGGTGCAGCTCGACCGCGTCGTGCCAGGGGTCCCGGCCGAGCAGTCGAGCGGCGCCCCGGTCGGCGCGGAGCAGGCCGAGCAGGACGCGGATGGTGGTCGATTTCCCGGCTCCGTTGGGACCGAGGAAGCCGTGTACCTCGCCGCTTTCGACGGAGAGGTCGAGGCCGTCGAGCGCGTGCGTCCGGCCGAATGACTTGTGGAGGCCGGACACGGTGATTGCCGTCGTCATTTTTTTGAAGCTACGGTAGTTTCACAAAATTGTGAAGTTAAGGAACCGTATAAACTTGGGGCGACCGGCTGGCCAGGGGAGATGATGCGGACGTGAGCGAGCAGCGCGAGGCGACGGATACGGCGCGGCCGGAGGAGACCGCCCACGGCGGCCCCGGCGGAGAGGACCGGGACCGGGACCCGACCCCGGACCGGGACCCGGAGGCCGTCTCCCGCTTCGTCGAACGGTTCGCCGGCGAACTGGCCGAGGCCGGCATGCAGCGCATGGCCGCCCGCGTCTTCGTCGCGCTCCTCGCCTCCGACACGGCCGCGCTCACCTCCGCTGAGATCGCCGAACAGCTCAAGATCAGCCCCGCCGCCGTCTCCGGCGCCGTCCGCTACCTCACCAACACCGGCATGATCAGCCGCGAACGCGAACCGGGCTCCCGCCGCGACCGCTACCGCCTACACGAAGTGCTCTGGTACGAGATCTTCACCCGCCGCGACCAGCTCTTCCTCCGCTGGGGAAAACTCCTCGGCGAGGGCGCGCAGACCCTGGGCCCGGACACACCGGCGGGGGAGCGGCTGGCGGAGACGGTGGAGTTCTTCCACTTCCTCCACGACGAGCTGCTGGGCATGCTGGGGCGCTGGCGCGCGCACCGGGAAGCGAAGTTCGGCCCGGGCGCGGGCGGAGTGGCGTAGCCGGGGCCTCGGCCCCGGTCTCCGCGTCCCCGCCCCTTCGGCCCTGGGCTTCGGGTCCGGCCCTCGCGTACCTCGCCGCTTATGCGCGTACGTTGCCGCAAACATGCGTACGGCGTCGTTTACGGGCGTGAGGCCGGGGTTACGCGCTCCCGGCGGGCCCTGGCTCCGGCCCCGACCACGGTCTCCGCGTCCGCGCCCCCGCTCAGCCGTCGCGCCGGGGGAGCGTCAGCCGGAAGGCGTCCGGGAGGACGGTCCAGGTGCGGGTGCGCACGGGGCCGCCGACCACCGCGTCGGCGCGGTAGCGGAAGTCCGGCCCGGAGACCGTGATGGCGCGGGCGCGGGCCCGTATCCCCTCGTCGGAGAGGGTGCGGTGGACGACGACATCGGCCAGCCCGTCCGCCGCCGAGGCGGACACCGTGATCCGCTCCACCGGCCGGTCCAGATCCGCCAGCAGCACGCCGTCGGCCTCGACCCGCAGCCGCTGCGGCGCGGGCGGGGAGGAGCGGCGACGGGCGGACGCGGGGGCGGCGAGCAGGGTGGTCAGGGCCGTACGGGCGGTCCGGGCGGCCGGCGTCCACCAGGGGTGCCGCCCCTCGCGGTGACCGTCGCGATGTCCCTCGCGATGCCCGCCGGGGGCGGCGGCGGCCCCCGGCCCGTCGCTTTTCCCGCCGACCCCGTCCGTACCGCTGCCGCTGCCCGTACCGCTGCCGCTGCCGTCCGCACCGCTGCTGCCGCCGCCCGTGCGGGAGTCGCCGGAGGGGGCGGCCTCGGGGACGTACGGCAGGTGGGGAGGGCGGCCGTCGTCGGTGGCGGCGTCCTCCGCCTCGTACGGGCCGAACGCGCCGCCCCAGCCGCCGCCCGAGGGGATGCGCAGCCCGCCGAGGACCACGCCGCCGCTGTCGTCGACGAGGAGGTCGAGCCGCCGCTCGGAGCCGTCGAGCACCGCGCGGGCCGCCGCCACCGCGCCCGTGGGCACACCGAGCGCGCGGACCAGGGAGACCGAGGCGGCGGGGCCGACGGGGACCACGGCCAAGGAGGCGCCCGGCAGCTCGCGCTGCCGGTGCAGCAGCCCCACCACCCGCAGCAGAGCGAGATCGTCGCCGATCACGACGGTGCGGCGATGGCCCCGGCGGGACAGCGCCCGCTCGACCTCCTCCGGCCCGTCGGGCAGGCAGATCTTGGTCGTGGCGCCCGCGCACAGCACGTCCTTCGCGATCCGCACGGATTCGCCGTCCACGCGGCGGGCGACGGGGTCGATGACCACGAGCAACGGGTGCGCGCCACTCGTGTGGGGCTCTGGAGCCGACACCTCGGTCCTTCCTCAGGTAGCATCTCGGTGCAAGAGCCCCTTGCGCTATTGCGCCAGGGGCTTCGTCTATTCCGGGGCACCGGTTCGACGGCTCTAGCGATGACAGAAACCATCGCGCACGTTGGACATGCCCCGCCCGGAAGGGGTGTACGCCTGTGCCCGCACTTGTGCTGCTCGGTGCTCAGTGGGGTGACGAGGGCAAGGGGAAGGCCACCGACCTGCTCGGCGGCTCAGTGGACTACGTGGTGCGTTACCAGGGCGGCAACAACGCCGGCCACACGGTTGTCGTAGGCGACCAGAAGTACGCACTGCACCTTCTCCCCTCCGGCATCCTCTCGCCGGGGTGCACCCCGGTGATCGGTAACGGAGTCGTCGTCGACCCGGCGGTCCTGCTCTCCGAGCTGAGCGGACTGAACGAGCGTGGCGTCGACACGTCCAAGCTCATGATCAGCGGTAACGCCCATCTGATCACGCCCTATCACACCACCGTCGACAAGGTGACGGAACGGTTCCTCGGCAAGCGGAAGATCGGCACCACGGGCCGCGGCATCGGCCCGACCTACGCGGACAAGATCAACCGCGTCGGCATCCGCGTCCAGGACCTCTTCGACGAGTCGATCCTGCTCCAGAAGGTCGAGGCGTCCCTCGACTTCAAGAACCAGATCCTCGCCAAGCTCTACAACCGGCGCGCCATCGTCGCCGAGCAGGTCGTCGAGGAGCTGCTGGGCTACGCGCCGCAGCTCAAGGAGTACGTCGCCGACACGACGCTCATCCTCAACGACGCCATCGACGCCGGAAAGGTCGTCCTCTTCGAGGGCGGCCAGGGCACGCTGCTCGACGTCGACCACGGCACGTACCCCTTCGTGACCTCCTCGAACCCGACCGCGGGCGGCGCCTGCACGGGTACGGGCGTCGGCCCGACGAAGATCAACCGGGTCATCGGCATCCTCAAGGCGTACACCACGCGCGTCGGCTCGGGCCCGTTCCCGACCGAACTGCTCGACGCCGACGGCGAGGCGCTGCGCGACATCGGCGGCGAGCGCGGCGTCACCACCGGCCGCGACCGCCGCTGCGGCTGGTTCGACGCGGTCATCGCCCGCTACGCGACGCGCGTCAACGGCCTCACGGACTTCTTCCTCACGAAGCTGGACGTGCTCACCGGCTGGGAGCAGATCCCGGTCTGCGTCGCCTACGAGATCGACGGCAAGCGCGTCGACGAGCTGCCCTACAACCAGTCCGACTTCCACCACGCGAAGCCGGTCTACGAGAACCTGCCGGGCTGGTCCGAGGACATCACCAAGGCCAAGACGTTCTCCGACCTGCCGAAGAACGCGCAGGCGTACGTCAAGGCCCTGGAGGACATGTCCGGCGCCCCGATCTCCGCCATCGGCGTGGGCCCGGGCCGCACGGAGACGATCGAGATCAACTCCTTCCTGTAGGAAGCGATCACCGGTGCCCGCCCGCCCGCCCTCCGAGCGAGGGCGGGCGGGCTTTCTCGGTGGTACGGGAGGGTGCTGGGCACGCGGGCGGGGACGGGCTTCGAGGTCACCGTGCGCACAGCCGGGCCAATGCCGACTGGCTCTCCTCGTCCGCCGCACGGTAGATCAGCAGCCGCTGCTCCGGATCTTCGAGCGGTATGAGCGTTTCGAAATCCATCGCGATCTCGCCGACCTCGGGGTGGCGCAGCACCTTGTGCCCGCGGCCGTTGACCTTGATCTCCCGCTCGTTCCACCGCCGCGCGAATTCCTCGTCGCGAGCGGTGAATTCGGCGATGAGGCCGGTCAGCGCACGGTCCTCCGGATGCGTCGCCCACGCCGCGCGCAGGTGGGCGACGCCCTCCCGTACGACGCGTTCCCGGTCGGCGTAGAACTCGCGTACCTCCGGGTGCATCAGGCACAGCCACATCGCGTTGCGCCGCGCCGGGGGAAGGGTGGCGAAATCCAGGAACAGCCTCGTCACCTCGTGGTTCCAGGCCAGGATGTCGTAGCGGTGGTTCACCAGCATGGCCGGCAGCGGCGACAGGTCGGCGACCAGCCGGGCCAGCGGCGGCGGCGCGGTGGTGGCCGGCTCGTCGGCGGTGCGGAGGCGTTGCTGTGCCAGGTCGAAGAGGTAGCCGCGTTCGACGGGGGACAGGCGCAGCGCGCGGGCCAGCGCCTCCAGCACGTCCGCGGAGGGCCGTAGCCCGCGCCCCTGCTCCAGCCGTACGACATAGTCGACGCTCACCCCGGCCAGTTCGGCGACCTCTTCGCGGCGCAGCCCCGGGGTCCGCCGGGCCTGCCGGCGCGATGGCAGGCCGAGCGCGCCCGGGTCCAGGCGTTCGCGCCGGGCCCGCAGGAATACGGCCAGCTCCTGTGTGGGGTCCACGGTGTCGGTGTGGGTCGTCATGACCGTTCCAACAGCGAGGGTGGGACTGGCGTTCCCAGGAAGTTCTCTCCCTTATCGCCGGCCCGCGATGGAGACAGCCTGGTTCTCGGCAACGGATCACGAGCACAGGAGCAATCCATGTCACTCACCCTCGACACTTACCGGCTGCTGGGCCGCTCCGGGCTGCGGGTATCACCGCTGGCGCTGGGCGCGGCGACCTTCGGCACCGAGTGGGGCTGGGGAGCCGAGCGGGACGAGTCGCGCAAGCTGTTCGACCTCTACGTCGAGCGAGGCGGCAACTTCATCGACACCTCCGCCACCTACACCAATGGCAGCTCCGAGCGGATGCTGGGCGAATTCACCCGCGACAACCGCGAAAGCCTGGTCCTGGCGACGAAATACACGACGCTGCGCAGCCCCGCCGACCCGAACTCCGGCGGCAGCCACCGCAAGAGCCTGTTCGCTTCCGTCGAGGCGAGCCTGCGACAGCTCGGCACGGACTACATCGACCTGCTCTACCTGCACGTATGGGATTTCACGACGCCGGTCGAGGAGATCCTGCGCGGCATGGACGACCTGGTGCGGCAGGGCAAGGTCCTGTACGTGGCGATGTCCAACGCCCCCGCCTGGCAGGTGTCGCGCATGCAGGCGATCGCCGACCTGCGCGGCTGGTCGCCGCTGGTCGCGCTGCAGATCCACTACAACCTGATCGAACGTGCCGGCGAACGCGACCTGATCCCCATGGCCCGCGAGATGGGGCTGGGCGTGGTCCCCTATTCGCCGCTGGCCGGCGGGGTGCTCACCGGCAAGTACAGCCGCGACGACGTGACCACGGCGCCCCCCACCGCCGCCGGCTTCGGCCCCCGCAAGAGCTTCAACGCCTCCTTGGGTTTGGTCAGCGAACGTAACCTCGCCATCGCCGACGGCGTGAAGGAGATCGCCGCGGAGCTGGGCCGCACCCCCTCCCAGGTCGGGCTGGCCTGGGCCATGCACCAGCCGGGCGTGACAGCGCCGATCATCGGCGCCCGCACCCCCGCCCAGTTGGAGGACAACCTGGGCGCCTTGGACGTCGACTTCACCGCCGCCCAACTGGCCCGCCTCGACGAGCTCAGCGCGTTCGACCTCGGCTACCCGCATGACCTGCTCGCCGGTGACCACATCCGCAACGCGCTGGCCGGCGACCTGAAGATCCCGACCCGCCGCTGACGTCCGGCCGGGGGCCGGAGGGCTTGGGGGCTGGGGGCGGCGGGCGTCGGCCCCTGGCGGCCCCGCCGTCGAGTCGGCCGACCGCCCCCAGTTCGAAAAGCCTTCGAAGGGCGTTCGAGGTCATGGCACGATGTACGGCATGACGACGAACCGAAAGGCCCATGCCGCGTAGCCGGCCGGGCCACGTCCGCGCCGACACCACGGGCCGGCCCGCGACCCAGCACGCCGGCCCCGTCATCGACGGCTTGTCCGCCCGGGCCCTGTCCGAGGTCGCCGGTCTCGAACGCACCCGGAACTACCTGTATCCAGGAGACGTCGGCAGGGCGGTGGCTCTGTGGAAAGAGTTCGTCCACCGCCCGGAACGCGAGCTGTGGCGCGACTACGACCGGCACTGGCACGACGACGACTGGCTCCGCCTCGAATGGGCCTGTTGCGGCAGCCCGCTGGAAGCCCGACAACTCCTGGACACCGTCGCGCGAGCCATGTCGCACGACGGCGCCCGAGAGCTCCGAAAGATCATCAGCAGACTCGACGCCTTCTGGACCCCGCCCGCACTACTGGACGTGGCGGACGGAACGTAGAGAACGTTAGGACTACGGGCTCAGGCGCCGCACCACGGAACACGGCACGTGTGCGGCGCCAAACCCTCCGGACACAACTCCTTGAGCACCGCCTTGCGGATCGCGTGCCACGTCCGCAGGGAGCACACCAGGCGGACGCGCAGCTCGACCGCCTCCCGCGCGCCGCTGTCCTGACCGGGGTGCTCGATCGCCCACTGGTCCGCCAGGAAGTCGGACATCTCGGCGGTCGTCAGATCGCCGCCGGGATACGCGCGAACAACGTCCGCCTCCACGATCCGGGCGCTCCGGGCCCCCGCGGCCCGGTCCACGAGCCCCCTGACCCACGCCAGGCCCTCCTCGTCCGCGGCGCCCGCCTTGGCTGGGCGGCTGCGTCTGTGACGGCATGGCTACGCTGTGTCCTTCCAGGGGAAGGGGAGCCGATGCCGGTACGTAAGCCTCCGACCGAGCGGCAGCGCCGATTGGGTGCCGAGTTGCGCAAGATGCGCGAGCGGGTGGGGTTGAACATCAGTGAGGCCGCCGCGATACACCGTACGGACCGGACCACGGTCAGCAATACGGAGTCGGCGCGGTCGGGCGTCAGCAGTGACCGCGTGAGGGTGTGGGCCGCCAACTACTCCTGTCCCGACGCCGAGTACATCGACGCGCTCGCGGAGATGGCGCGTGAGCGCGGGACGTATTGGTGGGACGAGTATCGCGATTCGGCCGTCGCCAGCGCTCTCGACCTCGCGGAACTGGAGCACCACGCGGCGGCTCTCCGGTCAGCACAGATCACGCACATGCCAGGACTGCTTCAGCACGAGGACTACGTACGTGCCGTGTTCGCGGAGGCGGTGCCGCCGATGGCGCCCGAAGCCTTCGAGCGCAAGCTTTCCTTCAGGATTCGGCGCAGTGGCGTCCTCGATCGCTCCCCGGTTCCGCCGGTGTGCACGTTCGTCATCCATGAGATGGCGCTGCGCATTCTGTTCGGCGGCAGGGCGGTGCTCAAGGCGCAACTGCACCACCTTCTTGAGCAGTCCGAACGCGAAAACGTAGTGGTCCGCATTTTGCCTCTTGAGGCCGGCGGCTTCCCTGCCGCGGCGAATTCGACCCTCTTGGCATGCGGGCCGGTCGCGCAGCTCGATACCGTGCAGACGGATACCGCGGCTGGGTCCATGTTCCATCACGCGGAGACGCATCTTGCGAACTACCGTGCTGTGATAGACCTGTTGGAGGAGCGGTCTCTAGGCCCAGGTCGGTCCCGTGACTTCATCCGTGAGGCAGCACAGCAACTGTGAAGGTGTACCGGAGTGGACATCCAGTGGCTTAAGTCATCGTTCTCGGAGCAGCCCGACGGCAACTGCCTCGAACTCGCATCCTGCGAGGGGAGCATTCTGCTGCGCGAGAGTGACGACCCCGGCGTGGTCCTCAAGACCACCCCCGCGAAGCTTCGCGCGTTCCTGGCCGGTGCCAGGGCTGGAGAATTCGACGGCGTGGCGTAGTCGGCGTACGCCGAATGGGTGCGACCTTGCGCAACATGTTGTGTGCGACGTCACGTTGGCGCTACCTTCGCAACTGCGCGCCGTAGTCGAGAGATTGCGGCAAGCAACAGGGTGCCCCGGCGGTGTTAGCAGCACCCCGGGGCGTGGTCAACGCCTAGTGCTAGCAGGAGCGTCGACATGACCAACCGTATCCAATCCGTCCTGCGGCGAACACTCGCTCGCGTCACATCTTTGTTCGCCGCCGTCACAGCGGGGTGTCCTCCCGAGCCCCCGGCACGGGCGGCGGGCCCGGAGCCCCGGCCGGCAGGCCGATCGGTGACGACGGTGGCCGACGACTGGCCGTTGCCGTACGTGCCGCCGGTGTTCGCGTTCAGTGGGATCGATATCGGGCCCGATGGGGTGCGGGTGCGGCTCACGCCGGTCGCGGACCGGGCCGCGATGGCCGGGATGGCCTGGTGATGGGGGCGAACGCGGCCGCGCCGCTCTCGCCGCTGCGGATCAGCCGGGTGCCGAGCAAGCCGGTGCGGCGGGAGGAGGACGGGCGGATCGCCATTCACCTCTGGTTGCAGTGCGACGGGGAGTTCGGCGGCGATGTGACGCTCCGGCTCGCGCCCGCCGACGCCGAACTCCTGCACGCGCAGCTCTGCTATTCCCTCGACGACTGGCCGGCCGTCGAGCCGTCCGCCGGTGAGCGGCTGCCGGACTGCCGCAAGAAGGTGCAGAGCGGCGGCGACAAGGGCGGTCGGCGGCGCGCGTAGCGGCCGGTCGCTCCCCGCCCGGGGTGTTCTCCGTACGGCCCCGCCCGGCCGCCCCTCCTCCGGCGGGCCGGGCCGTACGGCCCCGCCCGGCCGCCCCTCCTCCGGCGGGCCGGGCCGTGCGGGGGCGCCCCTCACCTGGCGACCGCTTCCGCCGGACGTGCTGCCCGCGCGCTGCGGGCGGACACTGGGAAAGGCCGGGTCGGCGCTGACCCTCGGCGCTGACGGCGGCCTACGGGCCCGCAGCGACCTCCGAGTAATCCGAGGCAATCCGAGGCAATCCGAGCAGTCCGAGCGAGCGGAGGAAAACCATGGCCGACAAGCTGGAATTCGTCTACGTCGTCTATATCGAGAGCGCCCCGGAAAAGATCTGGACCGCTCTCACGGACCCCGGGCAGACCGCCGCCTACTGGGGCCACAGCAATGTCTCGGACTGGCAGGTCGGCTCCCAATGGGAGCACCAGCGTACGGACGGCTCGCGCGTCGCCGAGGTCGTCGGCACGGTCGTGGAGAGCGCGCCGCCCACGCGCCTCGTGACGACGTGGGCCGAGCCCGGCACGGGGCAGGAGGCCGAGCCCTCGCGCGTCACCTTCGACATCGCACCGTACGGCGAGATCGTCCGGCTCACCGTGACCCACCAGGACCTGGCCGGGGAGGCCGAGCGGGATGCCGTGGCCGGGGGGTGGCCCGCGGTGCTGTCCAACCTCAAGACGTTCATCGAGACCGGGCGCCCGCTCCCGCAGGAGCCTTGGACCATGCCGTAGCGGCAGGCCATCGGCGGTACCCGCGGCCCGTCAGCCGCAGATGGCGTCGTCCAGCACCTTGTCGATGGGGCCGCCGATGCGCGGGTCGGCGGGCCAGTCGGCGAGGTTCGCGGACAGTACGACCCGGTGTGACCGGTCCGGTGTCGTGAAGGCGAGGGTGGCGAAGCCGGGGATGCCGCCGGTGTGGCCGACGGCCAGGCGGCCGCAGCTCGACTTCCGGTGCTTGAGGCCGAGCCCGTACCGGCTGTCGGGGTCGCCCGTGGGTACCGTGCGGTTCATCTCCTTCCATTCGGCCGGGCGCAGGAGCTTTCCGGAGGTGAGCGCGGTGAGGAAGGCGTCCATGTCGTGTGTGGACGTGACGGCTTCTCCGGCGGCGCCCGCCATCGACGGGTTCAGCTCCGTGATGTCCACCTGCCGCGCGTCGCTTTCCCCCTTCCCCTGGAGCGTGATGTAGCCGTGCGCGTGCGGTCCGGGGAGAGACGTCCCGTCCTCGGGCACGGACGTGTGCCGGAGCCGCAGAGGTTCGATGATCCGGTCCCGTACCTCCTCCGCGTACGAACGTCCCGTCACGCGCTCGATGATGAGGCCGAGGACGACGTAGTTGGTGTTGGAATACCCGTAATCCGTGCCGGGCGGGAAGTCGGGCGTCCGGGCCGCCGCCTCGCGCACGAGCCGCGTGCTGTCGTAATGGCGGAAACGGGTGCGGACCAGGTCCTCGCCCTGCGGCAGGTCGCGCGCGAGGTCGTGGAGGCCGCTGGTGTGCTGGAGGAGCATCCGCACCGTGATGTGCCCGGCCCCGGGCACGAGCCCCGCGGGCAGGTAGCGGTCGACCGAGTCGTCCAGCGACACCTTGTCTTCTCCGACGAGTTGCAGCAGGGCGACGGCCGTGAACATCTTGGTGGTGCTCCCGGCGCGGAACAGGCCGCCTCGCGGCACAGGAGCGCCGCCGTCCGCCCGAGCCTTCCCCGCGCGGGCCGTCCAGGTGCCGTTCTCATCCGTCACCCGCACCTGGGCGCCCACGGCGCCGACCCGGGCGAGTTCCTCAAGGTGCCGGCGAATGCGTTCGCGCGCGCCGTCGCCGGTCTTCGGCGCGGTGCCCCCCCTCGTAGCCTCCGCCGTCGTAGCGTCCGCCGACGCGGCACTCGCCGAGGCGGCGCTCGCGGACGTGGCGTACGCCGGAACGGCCGTCACGCCGACCGCGACGGTGAGAAGGGGTGTGAGCAGAGGCCGCACGATACGCATGTTTCCCCACGAACGATGGGAGTCAGGTGGTCTGTCCCCGGTATTCCACGGCACATGGCTCCCCCGGGGCACTGGAGCAGGCCCCCGGCTTCGCCTGGGGAGAACCCGGTCCCCGGGCGGGGGATGCCCTCACCGGGGCGTGCGGGTCGGCAGCGTGCGGTTCGGCGGCACGCGGCTCGGCAGTGCGCAGGTCCGCCGCGCGCGGCTCGGCAGTGTGTCCGGCTCCGTGACGACTGCCATACACACTGCCGGTATCGGCCCTTCCCCCTGGTCCCTACCCTGGCGGTGTCCGTCTCCCACCCCCGGCGGGCCCGAGCGCCCCGAACCGATTCGAGGTATCCGACTGTGAGCACGCAGCCTCAGCAGCAGGCCACCGCCCAGCCCGACCCCGCCGTCGGCGCCGCCGTGAAGGCCGCCGACCGCGCGCACGTCTTCCACTCCTGGTCGGCGCAGGGACTCATCGACCCGCTGGCCGTGGCGGGCGCCGAGGGCTCGTACTTCTGGGACTACGACGGCAACCGCTACCTCGACTTCTCCAGCGGCCTCGTCTTCACCAACATCGGGTACCAGCACCCGAAGGTCGTCGCCGCGATCCAGGAGCAGGCCGGGAAGCTCACCACCTTCGCGCCCGCCTTCGCCGTGGAGTCGCGGTCCGAGGCGGCGCGGCTGATCGCCGAGCGCACCCCCGGCGACCTCGACAAGATCTTCTTCACCAACGGCGGCGCGGAGGCCGTCGAGAACGCGGTACGGATGGCCCGGCTGCACACCGGCCGCGCGAAGGTGCTGTCCGCCTACCGCTCGTACCACGGCGCGACCGCCGCCGCGATCAACCTCACCGGCGACCCGCGCCGCTGGCCGTCCGACACCGCGTCGGCGGGCGTCGTGCACTTCTGGGCGCCCTTCCTCTACCGCTCGCCCTTCCACGCGCGGAACGAGACGGAAGAGCGCGACCGCGCGCTCCAGCACCTTGAGGACACCATCGCCTACGAGGGGCCCGGCTCCATCGCCGCGATCATCCTGGAGACCATCCCCGGCACGGCCGGCATCATGATCCCGCCGCCCGGCTACCTCGCCGGCGTCCGCGAGATCTGCGACCGCTACGGCATCGTCTTCATCCTCGACGAGGTGATGGCGGGCTTCGGGCGTACGGGCGAGTGGTTCGCCGCCGACCTCTTCGACGTCGTCCCGGACCTCATGACCTTCGCCAAGGGCGTCAACTCCGGCTACGTACCGCTCGGCGGCGTCGCCATCTCGGCGGAGATCGCCGCCACCTTCGAGACCCGCCCCTACCCCGGCGGCCTCACCTACTCCGGCCACCCCCTGGCCTGCGCCGCCGCCGTCGCCACCATCAACGTGATGGCGGAGGAGGGCATCGTCGGCAAGGCCGCCGACCTCGGCGCCCGGGTCCTGGAGCCGGGGCTGCGCGAGATCGCCGAGCGCCACCCCTCGGTGGGCGAGCTGCGCGGCGTCGGCGCGTTCTGGGCGCTGGAGCTGGTACGGGACCGGGAGACGCGCGAGCCGCTGGTGCCGTACAACGCGTCGGGCGAGGCGAACGCGGCGATGGCCGCCTTCGGCGCCGCCTGCAAGAAGTCCGGCCTGTGGCCCTTCGTGAACATGAACCGCACCCACGTCTGCCCGCCCTGCACCACCTCCGAGGCCGAGGCCAAGGAAGGGCTCGCGCTGCTCGACGCCGCCCTGAACGTGGCGGACGAGTTCACGGTCTGACGCCGATACGGCTCCGGCCCCTCCTGACGCCGATACGGCTCCGGCCCCTCTCCCGCGCGGGCCGCGCCCGTACGTCCCGGCATCCGCCCCCTCACCCGCAGGCCGCGTCCGTCTCTCCCCCCCCCGAGACGGCGCGGCCTGCGTCATGCGCGGCGGTGAAGCAGCCTCCGCAACGCGCCTCGCATATCGTGTGTGCGCGACGACGAGAGGCGCAGATGTCAGGGAACTCAGCAAAGGGCGGCGCAGTACTGCGCACCACGCTGCGCGCGCAGATCGCCGACGCGCTCCGCGACGAAGTGCTCGCGGGACGGCTGCCGCCCGGCCGCCATTTCACGGTCAAGGAGATCGCCGAACAGTACGGAGTCTCCGCCACCCCGGTCCGTGAGGCGCTGCTGGACCTGTCCGCCCAAGGACTCCTCGACGTCGAACAGCACCGCGGCTTTAGGGTGCACGAGTTCTCCTCCCAGGACTTCCGCGACATGATCGAGGCCCGCACCCTGATAGTCGAGGGGATCTTCCGCTGCTCCGCCGAGTGCGCGGTACGGTCCTCCACGCCGAGCGCGCTGGCCTCCGTGCGCCGCCGGGCCGAGGAGGCGAGCCGCGCCGCGCGCACGGGCGACCTCGACATCCTCATCGGGTACGACCTGCGGTTCTGGCGCGAACTCGCGGGCCTCATCGGAAACCCGTACATCATGGACTTTCTGGACCGGGTGCGGATCCAGAGCTGGATCTTCACCGTGCCGCGGCTGCGGCGCCTCCCGGAGCTGCGCGGCCGGCTGTGGCACGGCCACATCGAACTCGTCGAGGCCGTGGTCGGACGGGACCCGGGCGCGGTGGGGCGGATCATCACGGCGTACAACGCGCACTCGCTCGCCCTCGTCGACGCCCCGCCGCGACCGCCGGGACGGCCCACGGGGCTGCCGGGCACGGATTTAGGCACGGGGCCAGCGCCCGAGAGCTGACCCGAAGCCGTGCCGTAATCGCCGCCGCACGCACTGTGTGATGCGCCGCCCGCCCGCACTACGCTTGCCCGACCATCGCATCGACGCGAACGAGAGTGAGTTCACGTGGCCTGTGACCTCTGGCTGGTCCCCCTCGTAGACGTGCTGTGCCACAGCCCCGACAACCCCTTCGCCGAGGAGCTCGCCGCCTACGACAAGGCGCTCGGCGAGGCCGGGCTGCCGCCCATACCGGTCTACAACTACATGCCCGGCCTGTCCGGCGACGTCGCCCCCGTGGCGGGCTTCGACTACGACGCGCTGCACTTCCTGCGCCGCGCCTACCTCCTGCACATCTGCGGACTCGCCGTCACCCCGGTCGACGAACTCGGCGGCGACTACGAGCAGTTGCTGGAGATGTTCGAGACCACGGCCCAGCAGTCGCACCTGGTGTGGCACTACGACCACGCGGGCGCCTACGTGCCCGTCGACTTCCCCCACCCGCTCGCCAACGACGAACTCCTCGAAGGCGGCGGCCCCTTGGGCTCCGCGTACGGACTGCTGCGGGAACTGGAGGCGGTGGCCCCGGTATTGGGCATCGACCACGCCAACCCGCCCGCCCCGCCCGCGCCCCCGGCCCGCCCGACCGGCCTGGAGGAGCCCGCGGCCCCGGGCCCGTACGAGGACAACCCCTTCGCGCGCGAACGGCACGTATGGCTCGGGCTGCACGCGGCCGTGACGCGCAGCCTGGGGCAGGGGTCGATGATCGTCTTCAGCTAGAACCGGCCCGCGGGAGCACCCCTTCCGCGGGAGCCCCCCGCGCGAGCACGCCCTGCCCGGCGTGTCAGCGCGGCGGCTCCGGGGGCCGCTGGCGCGGCATGTTCGGGCGGGTGCCCGGCGGCAGCGGGAAGCGGGTGACGGGGCTGCCGCCCTCGGGCCGGGGGTTCCAGGCCACCAGCGACTGGAGCAGCAGCGGCCCCGTCCCGGACCCGAACTCCACCATCCAGTCCGCCGTCTCCGACCGTACGAGCTCCGTCACGTCCTCCGAGAACCGCCGCAGCACCGTCAGGCAGCGCTCGGCCGCCTCGCTCGCCGTGCCCTCCGTCGGGCCCAGCACCTCGCGCACGCTCTCCGACGCCCAGTCGAACTGGAGCACCCCGAGGCGGCGTTGCACGGCCTGCGCCGTGGCCACGTGCCGCATCCAGCCCGAGGACAGCCCGAAGAACCGGTCGCAGCCCACGCACGCCGCCGCCGCGAGCAGCCCCACGAACCCCCAGGCCGCGCCGCCGTGCAGCACGCCCGCCAGTTCCAGCAGCGGCAGCGCCGCGCCCGCGACCGCGCCGAGGGCGGCGCCCGCCCGCAGCACGCGCGCCCAGCGGCGCTTGTTCACGCGGTCCGCGAGGTACCAGGCGATGACGCGCAGCGCGCCGTCCTCAACCCAGCGGTACAGCTCGTCCAGCCGGTCGGCGGGCTCACCCCAGTCGCCGAGCGGGAAGGGCCGGCCGCGCAGGTCGTCGCCGTCGCCGTGCCGCGGCTCCTCCTGCTGGTCGCCCTCCTCCCGTGGTGGCCCCTCGGGTTGCATCTCCGGCTGGCTCACCCGTGCGCTCCCTGTGTGACGATGTGGCGGTGTGACGATGTGGCGGTGGTGGCATTGTGACGCTGTGACGCCGTGACGCTGTGATGTTGTGGCGGATTGACGGCTCGACGACTCAACGACTCGACGACTCGATGGCTTGGTGCCCGGCGGCTGACGCGCAGGCCCCCATTCCTACCGCCGAACGGCTGGCCTTGAGCCCAAGATCGAGGAATTTCCCACTGGAAGTGGTGCGGCATCGGGTATAGGCCGACGGGCCCCCTCACTCAAAAGAGTGCGCGCGGTGACCGAAACGGCGTTCCCGTAGGCTGCACCCCGTGAAGGTCCTCGTCATCGGCGGCGGCGCCCGCGAACACGCCCTGTGCCGCTCTCTCTCCCTCGACCCCGACGTCACCGCCCTGCACTGCGCCCCAGGCAACGCCGGGATCGCCGATATCGCGACGGTGCACCCCGTGGACGCCCTCGACGGCGCGGCCGTCGCGGAACTCGCCCTCGCGCTCCAGGCCGACCTCGTGGTGGTGGGCCCCGAGGCGCCGCTGGTGGCGGGCGTCGCGGACGCCGTGCGCGAGCGCGGCATCGCGGCCTTCGGCCCCTCGGCCGAGGCCGCGCGGCTGGAGGGCTCCAAGGCCTTCGCGAAGGACGTGATGGCCGCCGCCGAGGTGCCCACCGCGCGCTCGTACGTCTGCGCCGGCCCGGCCGAGATCGACGCGGCGCTCGACGCCTTCGGCGCGCCCTACGTCGTCAAGGACGACGGCCTGGCCGCCGGCAAGGGCGTCGTCGTCACCGACGACGTCGAGGCGGCCCGCGCCCACGCGCTGGCCTGCGGCAGGGTCGTCATCGAGGAGTTCCTGGACGGCCCGGAGGTCTCGCTCTTCGCCGTCACGGACGGCGAGACGGTCGTACCGCTGTCCCCCGCCCAGGACTTCAAGCGCGCCCTCGACGGGGACGAGGGGCCCAACACGGGCGGCATGGGCGCGTACTCGCCGCTGCCGTGGGCCGACCCGAAGCTCGTCGACGAGGTCCTTCAGACCGTCCTCCAGCCCACCGTGGACGAACTGCGCCGCCGGGGCACGCCGTTCTCCGGGCTGCTCTACGCGGGGCTCGCGATCACCTCGCGCGGCGTGCGGGTCATCGAGTTCAACGCCCGGTTCGGCGACCCGGAGACCCAGGTCGTCCTCGCCCGCCTCAAGACCCCGCTGGCCGGGCTGCTGTACGCCGCCGCCACCGGTGAGCTGGCCGCCTTCCCCGCGCTGCGCTGGAGCGAGGGCGCGGCCGTCACGGTCGTCGTGGCCTCGCACAACTACCCGGGAACGCCGCGCACCGGCGACGCGATCGAGGGCCTCGCCGACGTCGCCGAGCGGGACGCCCCGCACGCGTACGTCCTGCACGCGGGCACCAAGCGCGACGACGCCGGGCGGGTCGTGAGCGCGGGCGGGCGCGTCCTGTCCGTCACGGCCTCCGGAGCGGACCTGGGCGAGGCCCGGACCCGCGCGTACGAGGCGGTCTCCCGGCTGCGCCTGGACGGCTCCCACCACCGCACGGACATCGCGGCACGGGCGGCGGAGGCCGCTGCCCAGGTCTGACCGGCTCGTACTACGGACTCCCGGGGCCGACCGGCGCCGGGTACGGGCCCCGGGGCCGGGGCTCCTGCTCCGCCGCGCTCCCGGGGCCGACCGGCGCCTACTACGGATTCCTCCTACGAACGACGGATTCTCTGCCCAAAGCCATTCCATCGAGTGACCGCGCCCCCGTCCTGCTGACGCGCGGCCCACCCCCAACTAGGGTGCGGCGCAAGCCAGCAGCCATCCGGCAACTGGCCCACCGGCATTGCGTTGTCAGTGGCCGGTGCCAGAGTGGGCACGTGGGCGTCGCCGCCGTCGGCACACGCCCTCGCACACCCACCGACAGTGCAGGCAGCAGGGGGTGATCGGTCTCGTGGCAGGTCCGGAAGCAGGAGCCCAGGCGGCGCGCGGCAGGGCACTCGCCGTCCTGCGCGTCCGCAGCGCCGCGCTGGCCGTCGCGCTGCTCCCCGCCGCCGTCGCCGTCGTGCTGCTCGCGGGCAGCGCCATGGGCCGCATCGGCGACAGTTGGGACGCGGTGCGCTGGACGGTGGTCGGCGTCGCCGTCGTCGTCCTCGCGCTGGCGGCGGGCGTCGCCGCCGTGGTCGTACGGGCCCGGCCCGCGTGCAGTCCCACCGTGCCCGTGCCGGAGGAGACCGCCCCCGACCTCTACCGCCTCGTCCGCGACCTCGCCGACCGGCTCGGCGTGCCGGCGCCCTCCGCGATAGCGCTGACGCCGGACTGCGACAGTTGGCTGGAGGACCGTACGCACCCGGCGCACGGCGCGCGCGGCCGGCGTGTTCGCCGGGGCGGTAGGGCGGGCCGGGAGGCCGCCGCGGCGGCGCCCGTGCTGGTCGTCGGCTCGCCGTTCCTGTGGTGGATGCGCGTCGCCGAGCTGCGGGCGCTGCTCGCGCCCGTCGTCGCGGGCACCGGACCCTCCGCCAACCCGGACATAGCGGCGGCCCGCCGCTTCGTGCGCGGGCTGGACGCGGCCGTCGCGGTCGGCTCGGCCGGGAAGGCCGGCGTGGGCGGTGTGGGCGGCGTGGGTGGTATCGGCGGCTGGGCGGCCGATGGGCGCGGGGCCGCGGCGGGGCGGCCGACCGGGCCGGTCGCCGCCGTGCTCGCCGTCGTGCGCAGACCCGCGCTGGCGTTCGTCGGGTGGGTCGCCCGGCTGCTGCTGCGCTCGTGCCGGGTGCACGCCGCCGAGATGGAGCGCGGCGTCGCCGCGGCGGCCTCCGAGCGCGCCCAGAGCGTGGACTACGGCCTGCGGATCGTCGCCCAGGAACAGGTCGGCCTCGCCTACGCGGGCTGGGACCGGCTGCTGACCCGGGTGGCGCTGCCCGCGTGGCGGATGGGCCGCTGGCCGTCCCGGCTCGACGCGGGCGTCGTCGCCGCGCTCACCGAGCTGTCCCGCCGCGACCGCCTCGCCGACGGGTTCACCACCCGGCTCGGCGAGCGCCCCGCCTGCGACCTCCTGGAGGAGCCCGGCCTCATCGACGAGGCCACCTCCCTGCTGGCCGCGCGGCTCTTCCACGGCGGCCCGCCGGAGCCGGGCCCGGACTGGTCCCCGGTGGCCTGGGGCCAGTACCCGGAGGAGGTCGTCGACCGCAAATGGCGCCAAGAGGCTTCCCGCCTCCACCGCGCCCTGGACGACGTCCCCCCACCGGCGGCCCCGCCACCTCCGGAAGCCCCACCGCTGAGCCCGCCGCCACGGGGCTCCGCCGCACCCGGTACCGCCGCGGCGGGTGCCACTTCGCCGGGCGCCGCCTCGCCCGGTCCCGCGCCGGGTACCGCCGCGGCGAGCGCTGCCGCGCCGGGCGCCGCCGCGCCGGGTGTTACTTCGCCGGGTGCCGCGCCGTTGGAGCCCGCCTCGCCGGATGCCGCATCGCCCGGTGCCGCCTCGCTGGGCCCCGCTGCGGCGGGTCCCGTCTCGCCGGGCGCCGGGCCGTCGGAGCCCGCCGCGCCGGGCGCCACCTCGTCCGGTCCCGCCGCTGAGGGTGCCACCTCGTCGGGCGCTGACTCGTCGGGCGCCGCGCCGCCGGAGCCCACCCCGCCGGGCGCCGACTCGCCCGGTCCCGCCTCGCCGGAGCTCAGCTCACCGGATGCCGCCTCGTCGGGCGCCACCTCGCCCGGAGCCCGTACCCCGGCGCGTACACCCGCCCGTACGGACGGACGTGCCGAGACCCGTACGGGTGGCCGTATCGACGCCCGCGCGGGTGGGTCGGCCGAGGTCCGTACGGACGGCCGTACCGAGGCCCGCGAGGGCGGGTGGGGCGAAGCCCGTATGGGTGGCCGTACCGAGGCCCGTACGGACGCGCACATCGAGGCGTCCACGGACGCGCGTATGGAGGCCAGCGCTGACGCCCGTACCGGGAGCCGTACGGACGCTCCTACCGAGGCCGGTACGGACGCCCGTACCGAAGCCCGTACGGACGCGTACATCGAGGCATCCACGGACGCCCGTACCGGAGCCCGTACGGACGGACTACCCGCGGCTGCCGCCGATGGCGCGGGGGAGGGTACGGACGCGGTGGGCGGGGGTGCGGACCGGGAGGGGGCGGTGGCCGATGCGGGGCCGCCCGCGGCGCCGACGCTGGCGCGCGTCATCGCGCGGCTCACCTCCGCCGATGGCGGTGCGGACGTCGGCGACGGGCTGGCGGCCTGGCTCACCGCCGAGGTCGCGCGGGAGGAGGCCGCCCAGCAGCGGGCGGCCGAGCGGCAGATGGCCCAGCAGGCGGCCCGGCAGGAGGCGGCCCGGCGGGAGACCGCCGCGTGGGAGGCCGGGCCCGGCGACCGGGTGGCGGACGACCCGTGGCTGGACGGCCTCGCGCCGCCCTTCCCGCTGCAGCCGCCGCGCACCGGCCGTGAGCTGCTGACCGACCACGTGACCGCGATGGTGTGCTGCGCGGCCATGGACTCCGCGGGGGCGTCGCCGGGCCTGGACTGGCTGGACGGGCCCGCGCTGCTGTTCGACGGGGTGCGGCGCGGCGATCTGGCAGGTCCCGTCCTCAGCCTCGTGGAGGACGGCGACGACGGGCCGTTGCGCGGCTGGCTGGCGGAGGTCGGAGTGCGCCCGGAGAAGCCCGTCCGGCTGGTGTGAAACCGGGGGGTCCGAGGGTGCCCGGCGGTCGGCGCGGCTGCGGGGCGGAGGACGACCCGCCGGGAAAATAGCGACGAGCGGTGACGATATGAGTGCGTTATGTGATGTGCTGGGGCCTCGCCGCCTTCGATGACAGGGCTCGGACCGGACGGCCCGTACGATCGCGCGGCGATACGAGCACGCGACGGGACGAGTACGGGACGAGTACGGGACGAGTACAGGACGAGTACGGGACAGGCAGAACGAGTACGCGGCAGGACGAGCACGGAGCGGTACGGGCACGAAGCAGGCTCGCGGCGGCACGGGCGCACAGCAGGACCACGAGTGCGCGGCCGGACCACGAGTCACGAGCACGAGTCACGAGCACGAGCACGAGTCACGAGCACGGGACAGCACGAGTACGTAGCGACATAGCACGCGGCGGCACGAGTACGTAGCGACAACCGCGACAGTTCGGCGCGCGAGAGCGCGCGGTGAGCGAGGCGGCGGCGCGGAACGGCGGGGACGCGGCGACACGCAGGGAGGGGACGCACGTGGGAACGGAGCAGATCCGCCGATGGGAGTCGGGTGCGCTGGCGCACGCCGTCTCGGACCCCTTCGGCCAGGGCCCGGTGCCCTGGCTGCGCGGGAGCGAGCACTACTTCGACGACACCGGCCAGATCATCCCCTGGTACGTGGACGTCGAGCACGGCCCGGCCACCGGGGCGGCCACGGGGGCGACGAGGATTCCGGCGCCGCGGACCCGGGGCCCGCGGATGGCGGACGACGTCCACCGCCAGATCAAGGGGTTCGCGTCCACGGGCTCGGCCGCGCCGGGCGAGGCCATCGACTTCCGGATCACCGTGGACCCGCCGCAGCAGTTCAGCGTGGACATCTACCGCATCGGCCACTACGGCGGCGACGGCGCCAAGAAGATCACCACGAGTCCGCGGCTGTCCGGCATCGTCCAGCCGCCTCCGCTCACCGCCGACCGGACCGTCTCCTGCCACCACTGGTGGCTCTCCTGGCGGCTCCAGATCCCCACGTACTGGAACCTCGGCGCGTACGTGGCCGTGCTCACCACCCTCGACGGCCACCGCAGCCACATCCCCTTCACGGTCCGCGACGACCACCCCGCCGACCTGCTGCTGGTCCTCCCCGACATCACCTGGCAGGCGTACAACCTCTACCCGGAGGACGGGCACACGGGCGCCAGCCTCTACCACGCGTGGGACGACGAGGGCCGCCTCCTCGGCGAGGAGGACGCCGCCGTCACCGTCTCCTTCGACCGCCCGTACGCGGGCGCGGGGCTGCCGCTGCACGTCGGGCACGCCTACGACTTCATCCGCTGGGCCGAGCGGTACGGCTACGACCTCGCGTACGCCGACACCCGCGACCTGCACGCCGGCCGCGTCGACGCCGCCCGCTACCGCGGCCTGGTCTTCCCCGGCCACGACGAGTACTGGTCCGCGCCCATGCGGCGGACCGTCGAGGAGGCCCGCGACACCGGCACCTCGCTGGTCTTCCTCTCCGCCAACACCATGTACTGGCAGGTCGAGCTGGCCCCCTCACCGGCCGGCACCCCCGACCGCCTGCTGACCTGCCGCAAGCGCCGCGGCCCCGGCCGGGCCGCCCTGTGGCGCGAGATCGCCGCCCCCGAGCAGCAGCTCCTGGGCATCCAGTACGCGGGGCGCGTCCCGGAGCCCGCGCCCCTGGTCGTGCGCAACGCCGGGCACTGGCTGTGGGAGGCGGTCGGCGCGGGGGAGGGCGAGGAACTGCCGGGCCTGGTGGCGGGCGAGGCGGACCGCTACTACCCGCGGACGGCGCTGCCCGAGCACACCCGCCGCATCCTCCTCGCCCACTCCCCGTACGAGGACAGCGAGGGGAGCACGCGCTACCAGGAGACCTCCCTGTACCGCGCGCCCAGCGGCGCCCTCGTCTTCGCCTCGGGCACCTTCGCGTGGTCCCCGGCGCTGGACCGCCCCGGCCATGTGGACCCGCGCATCCAGCGCGCCACGGCCAACCTGCTCGACCGGATCTGCAAACGGGACTGAGCCGACCGGGCCCGACTCGGCCCGGCCGGGGGCCGCGGGGCGGCGCCGCGTTCGCTGCCGCACACGCCACCCCTCCGGCTGCCGCTCCGAACAGCGCGGGCTACGACCCGCGCATGACGTACGTTCTCCTCACGGCAGGCATTGGAGAGGCATTGGAGTGACCCTCGCGGGAAGTCGGGCGGCGGAATAGGGAAGAATCGGGGGCCTTGGAGCAACCCACCGGGAGGACTCGTGTCCGGATTCGTAGAGAAGCCCGATCCTGTAGAGGTGCCGGGTCTTGTGCATCTGCACACCGGGAAGGTTCGCGACCTCTACCGCAACGACAGCGGCGAGCTGGTGATGGTCGCCAGCGACCGCACCTCCGCCTACGACTGGGTGCTGCCCACCGAGATCCCCGACAAGGGGCGGGTGCTCACGCAGCTCTCCCTGTGGTGGTTCGACAAGCTCGCCGACCTGGTGCCCAACCACGTCCTGTCGACGGACCTCCCGGCGGGCGCGCCCGCCGACTGGGAGGGGCGCACGCTCGTCTGCAAGCCGCTGGAGATGGTGCAGGTCGAGTGCGTGGCGCGCGGCTACCTCACCGGCTCCGGCCTGGCCGAGTACGAGAAGACCCGTACGGTCTGCGGGCTCGCCCTGCCCGAGGGGCTGGTCGACGGCTCCGAACTGCCGTCGCCGATCTTCACCCCGGCCACGAAGGCCGAGGTCGGCGAGCACGACGAGAACGTCAGCTACGAGGAAGTGGCCCGCCGGGTCGGCCCCGAGACGGCCGCCCAGCTCCGCCAGACCACGCTCGCCGTCTACACCCGCGCCCGCGACATCGCGCGCGAGCGCGGCATCATCCTCGCCGACACCAAGTTCGAGTTCGGCTTCGACGGCGACCAGCTCATCCTCGCCGACGAGGCCCTCACCCCGGACTCCTCCCGCTTCTGGCCCGCCGACCAGTGGCAGCCCGGCCGCCCCCAGGCCTCCTTCGACAAGCAGTTCATCCGCGACTGGCTCACCTCCCCCGCCTCGGGCTGGAACCGCCACACCGAACAGCCCCCGCCCCCCCTCCCCCCGGAAACGGTCGCCCAGACCCGCGCCAAGTACGTAGAGGCGTACGAGCGCCTCACGGGCAAACCCTGGACGTAGGGGCCGCCGCGGCCCGCGCCTCGGGGGCGAGCGGTTTCCGTGGCGTGAGGGACACCGCCACGCCCTAATAACAAGAGTTTTGTTAAAATCGGTCCATGGCTGCTTCGGCTGATGCTGATTCCCCGGCCCCGGGTGAGGGCCCGATCCGCCCGGTCTCCGTCTCGCTCCACGAGGGCACCATCGCGGCCCTCAAGGCGCACACCGGCAGACGCGGCATGTCCGCCTACGTCGAAGCCCTCATCCAGCGCCAGTTGGAGCGGGACCGCCTGCGCGAACTCATCGACGACGCGGAAGCCGAACACGGCCCGGCCGACCAGGCCGCCGTCGAGGCCAAGCGCGCGATCCTCCGCGGCGGCACGGCCGGCTCGGCCGACGCCGCGTGAGCGGCACGCTCGTCCTGGACCGCGAGGGCCTTTCCCAACTGGTGCGCCGCACGCCCGGGCTCACCGAATGGCTGGCCGCCGCCGAGGCGGAGGACGTGCGCGTCGTCATCAGTTCGGTCACCCTCGTCGAGGCCCGCGACCCCCGCACCAGCCAGGCCCGCTTCGACTACGCCGCCTCCCGCGTCAACGTCGTACCGCCCACCGAGGCCATCGCCCGGCACGCGAGCAAGCTGCTCGCCGCGGCCGGGCTCCACGGCCACCAGTACGCCCTCGACGCGATCGTCGCCGCCACCGCCCTCGCCTCGCCCGCGCCGGCGACCGTCCTGACCTCGGACCCCGACGACCTCCACGCGCTGTGCGGTCCCGGCGCGCGCGTCGTCAAGATCTGAGCTGAGCGGGCGAGGAGAACTCCGGACAGGGTGCCCGGCGTTCGGGGACGGCGACGCTTCCGCCTGCGCTTCCCCGGCGGAACGCCGAGGGGAGCGGCGCACGGCGGCCCGCCGGAGAACGCCGAAGGCCCCAGCCGGTGAACGGCTGGGGCCTTCGCTCTCTGAGCGGACGACGAGACTCGAACTCGCGACATCCACCTTGGCAAGGTGGTGCTCTACCAACTGAGCTACGTCCGCGTGCGCCGCGCTGTGCGTGCGGTGCGGGACCAACTATAGCCAACCTTGGGCGCGCGCTGTGCGCGCTGCGGCATGACGGTTCTCCGCACCCAGTTTCGCGGCGGCGGCCGACAGGTAGTTGCGGACGGTTCCCTGCGTCAGTCCGGCCCGCTCGGCGATCTCCGCGATGGGCGCCCCGTCCTCCGCCAGCTCCAGCAGTTCCGCCTCGCGCGCGGTGAGCGGGGAGTCGCCGGAACTAATGGCGTCAGCAGCCAATTCCGGGTCCACGTAACGGCTTCCGGCGTGCACGGTGCGGATGATCTCGGCGAGCTGCTGAGCCGAAACCGTCTTGGGTACGAACCCCCGCGCCCCCGCCTCCAGGGCCCGCTTCAGATGGCCGGGCCGCCCATGACTGGTCACGATCATGGTGCGGCAGGCGGGCAGTTCGCTCCGCAGAGATGTGGCGACCTTCACACCGTCCGCCCCCGGCATCTGAAGATCCAGCACTGCCACGTCCGGCCGGTGCGCCCGCGCCATCGCCACCGCCTCCGGCCCGCTCGCCGCCTCGGCCACCACCTGAAGATCGTCCTCCAGCCGCAACAGCGCGGCCAACGCCCCCCGGATCAGATGCTCGTCATCGGCAAGCAGCACACGAATAACCGCCCCGGCCCCCGCCCCCACGCCTGGCTCCCCGCCCGTCCCGGCACCGGACCCACCGCCCGTCCCCGCACCGGACCCACCGCCCGTCCCCGCGCCTGCCATGCCGGCCGCTCCCACGCCGGACCCACCACCCGCCCCCGCGCCCGGCTCCTCGGCCGTCCCCACTTCCGGCTCCTCGGCCGACCCGTATTCCTCCATGACCCGCTCTCCTTCAACCGCCCAGCGGCCGCCGCCCGGTCCTTCCGGGGCCGGGCCGCACCCGTCCGCTCGCTCCGTCACCTCCCCCCGCTGCCCACCCCAGCCGTCGCCCACCCCTACGGCGCCCCCTCAGCCGTGCGCCCCGCACTGCGGCCCGCGCCCCTCAGCGAGAGGCGGCGGCCGGGCGCCCCCGCCGGCCCCGCCACCTCCGCCGCAGTGCCCGGCGGCGGGACACCCACGACCCCGCCAGCACCCCCGGCCGCCTCAGCGGCCAACGGCACCTGGGCCGTCAGCCGGAAGGAGCCGCCCGGGCGGTGTTCGGCGGTGAGCGTGCCGTCGAGGGCGGCGAGCCGCTCGCGGAGGCCGTTGAGGCCGGAGCCGCCCCCGCCGGCTGACCCGGCCGGGGGCACCCCGTCGTTGTCCATCACCAGCACCGCCGTACCGCCATCGCCCTCGCCCCCGGCCACCGACACCCGTACAGCACAGTGCAACGCCTCGGCATGGCGCAGGACGTTCGTCGTGCCCTCCCGTACGACCCAGCCCAGCGCCGACTGCACCGCCCCCGGCAGCGCGCCCCCGGCGACCGACCCGCCCCCGCCCCGGCCCCCGGACATCGCCTCGGCCCGGGCGCCCGCCGCCGTGCCCACCCCGCCCATGTCGACGCGGCAGTCGATCCCGGCGGCGGCCAGCACGCTCCGCGCGCCCGCCAGCTCCGTGTGCAGGTCGGCCTCGCGGTAGCCGCGCACCACGTCCCGCACCTCCCGCTGGGACTCCCGCGCGATCCGCTGCACCTCGGTCATCTCGTCCAGCGCGGCGGGCGAACCGCGCCGCGCGAGCTGCACGGCCAGCTCGCTCTTGAGGGCGATGACCGCGAGGTTGCGGCCCATCACGTCGTGCATGTCCCGGCCGAACCGCAGCCGCTCCTCCGCGACCGCCAGCCGCGCCTGGGCGTCGCGCGCGACATCCAGCTCCCACACCACCGACAGATGCCACCCGGAACAGCGCACCAGCATGAGCACCCACAGCTCCACGAAGAAGGCCGCCACCCCCACCGCCACCAGATCGGCTCGGGGGACGCCGCTGGGGATGAACGCCAGCGCCACCAGCGCCGCCGCCACGACGCTGCCGAGCAGGTACGTGCGTATCCGTACGAGCAGGCTGACCGCGCCGCCGATCGGGAGCAGGCCGGCGACCGGCACCCACCCGGCCCCGGCGGGCTCCTTGGGCTCGCCGTGCGCGGCGAGGGCCACCAGGACGGTCAGCGAGCCGAGCAGCAACACGGCGTGGACCGCGAGCTGCCGCCGCGGGGGCCCGTCCTGGCCGAGGTAGCAGGCCAGCGCCCGCCGGGTCAGGTCGACCCCGAACGCGCACTGGGCGACGCCGAGCGCGATCAGCGCCCCCGCCAGCACGGGCTGCTCGGTGTCGCCGACCAACGAGAGGGCGCCCATCACGAGGAAGAACCACGGGACGGTGTACAGCGTCCAGCGCGTGTAGCAGTCGGACTGCGAGACCTTGGTCCGGTTCCGCCACCGCACCCGCTCCGCCCCTCGCCCGAACATCCGCCCCTACCCCCAGTCGAGCCGGACCCACCGGCCTGTCATCGCCTCATCGCCGCGATTCCCAGCGGAACCACTTGCGTACAGCAAACACGGCGATCACGACCCAGGCCAGCGCGGTCGCCAGGTGCCCCACCGTCTCGTACAGCCCGAGGGTGCCGAGCCAGCCGCCGCGCATCAGCTCCACGACGGGCGTCATCGGCAGCAGCTCGCAGATGTCCGCGACGAGGTCCGGCATCACCTTCAGCGGCACGGCCACCCCCGAGCCCGCCACCGAGAGCAGCAGCAGCGGCGTCGACAGGAGCTGCGCGCTCTCCGCCGTCCTCGCGCCCGTCGCGGTCACCGCGGCCAGCGCCACGAACAGGACGACGCCCAGCACGAACCCCGCGATCAGCAGATCGGGCCGGGCCGGCACGCGCAGATGGAGCCAGGCCGCGCCCGCCACCACCAGCACCACGCACTGCGCGAGCGCCACGCCCACGGCGGGCAGCGCGGAGCCCGCCAGTATCTCGGCGTCGCCCGCCTCGCTCGTACGGAGCCGCTTGAGCACCAGCTCCTCGCGCCGGGCGACGAACGCGCCGGACAGGTTCTGGTAGACGGCGAAGAGCAGCACGAAGCCGAACGCCCCGGTGATCGACGCCTCGTTGGCCGACATCCCGGTCTTCTCCAGGTCGAGCTTGGCCGTCGCCGAGTGCATCGCCCACACCATGAGGACCGGCATCAGCAGCGCCACGTACAGCGCGGTCTTGTTGCGCTTCAGCAGCGTCGCCTCGGCGCGGCCCAGGGCCAGCAGCCGCGTCGCCACGACCGCCGCCGCGCCCCGGGGAGCAGGCCCCGCCGCCCCCGGCCCCGTCGCTTCTCCGCGTTCCGTCACGGCCATCAGGCGGCCCTCCCCGCGATCGACAGGAACGCCTCTTCCAGCGAGGCGGTCCGTGGGTCCAGCCCGTCCAGCTCCACGTCCTTGTCACGGGCCCACAGCAGCAGCCCGGTCAGCGACCGCTGGAGCTCTCTGGTGCGCAGCTCGATGCCGCGGCCGGTCTGCTCGTAGCTGTCCACTCCCAGCTCGGCCAGCGGCGGCAGATCGCCGACGTACCACCCCTCGGGCAGCGTGAAGCGGATGCGGGCGGGGTGCGCGGCGATCACCTCGGCGAGCGTCCCGGAGGCCGCGATCCGGCCCTTGTCCATGATCGCGACCCGGTCGGCCAGTTCCTCGGCCTCTTCCAGATAGTGCGTGGTCAGCAGGACGGTCGTGCCGCTCTCGCGCAGCTCGCGCACCAGGTGCCAGGTCGCGTGCCGGGCCTCCGGGTCGAGCCCCGTCGTCGGCTCGTCGAGGAAGAGCACCTCGGGCCGCCCCAGCAGCGCCAGCGCCAGGTCCAGCCGCCGCCGCTCGCCGCCGGAGAGCTGCTTGACCCGTACGGTCCGCCGGTCCGCCAGCCCGACCAGCTCCAGCGCCTCGGCCACCGGCCGCGCCCCGCTCGTGCACCCCGCCCACATCCGTACGGTCTCGGCCACGGTCAACTCGGCCGGGAACCCGCCCTCCTGGAGCATCACCCCGATCCGCGGCCGCACCGCCCGCCGCTCCCCGTACGGATCGTGGCCCAGCACCCGCACCGTGCCGCCGCTCGGCCGGGCCAGGCCCTCGATCAGCTCCACGGTGGAGGTCTTGCCCGCCCCGTTCGTCCCCAGCAGCGCGAACAGCTCGCCGCGCCCCACCCGGAACGAGATGTCCCGCACCGCCTCGAAGCCCTTCTTCTCGTCGCCGGGCGGCCCGTAGCGGCGGCGCAGCCCCGTGACGTCGATCACGTTCTCCCCGAAGTCCATGGTTCAAGGGTTCCGTGGGGGCGGTGAGATCGTCAGTGCAAGCTGTCATCAGTCCGATTGACGAATGTCATGTGCCGGGACGGTACGGCGGCTGCACGGCACGGCGGCTGCACAGCACGGCGGCTGTACGGCAGGAGCGCGCCGCCGACGAGCGGGAACACGACGAGGGCCCGGTCTCCAGGAGACCGGGCCCTCGTTCTCTGAGCGGACGACGAGACTCGAACTCGCGACATCCACCTTGGCAAGGTGGTGCTCTACCAACTGAGCTACGTCCGCAGGTATCCGGTCGGCTCGCACCGACCGGCACTTTCACCACTCCCGCCGGGCCGCTTACACGGTCCGGGGAGATGAGAGCGGGTGACAGGAATCGCACACTGCGCCTCCCCCTTGGAAAGGGGGCGCTCTACTACTGAGCTACACCCGCGTGATCCGTGAGTCCCGGCCCTTTTCCGGCCCGGCCCCTCGGCGTGCTCCAGACTCTAGCGGATCACCTGGGGTGTCATGCAAATCGGCTTCAGGCGGCGGCGTTGAAAGCCTCGTAGACCTTCTTGGGGATGCGACCGCGGGGCGGTACGTCCATGCCGTGCGAGCGGGCCCAGGCGCGTACGGCGGCCGGGTCGGGGGCGACGGCGGTGCGCCGGTAGACCTTGCCGGAGCGGGACTGCTTGCGGCCGGCCTCCAGATACGGGGCCAGTGCCACGCGCAGTTTCTTCGCATTGGCGGTGTTGAGGTCGATCTCGTACGACTTCCCGTCGAGGCCGAAGGTAACCGTCTCCGCGGCTTCCCCGCCGTCGATGTCGTCGGAGAGTGTGACCACTACGCGCTGCGCCACGAAAATCGGTCCTTTCGGCCAGCAGCTCCGCGAGGACGTGCGGAGATGCGCTGGGGTCGGTTGTCACGGATCAATGCTTTTTCATTTGTACAGCGAGAGACATTGCATTGTGAAGCCCAGTTAATTCCGCCCGCGTGTCCCTCCGCAATCCGGACAGTACGTTTTTCCCGGAATTTTCCCAGGGGCATACCCGCGGCGATGCCTGAACGCGTCCGTGCGGCGGGAGTTGGGACGGTGTGCGCCCCATCATATCTACGCGAGTAGATTTTCGGGGCGGGTACGCTGGCGGGACCGCCTTACGCACCACACCACCGGGAGTGCCAGTGGCACGCGTCGTAGTCGACGTCATGCTCAAGCCGGAGATCCTCGACCCGCAGGGGCAGGCGGTGCACCGCGCACTGCCACGCCTGGGTTTCGAGGGGATCGCCGACGTCCGTCAGGGCAAGCGCTTCGAACTCGAAGTGGAGGGGCCGCTCGACGACGCCGCCCTCGCCCGTATCCACGAGATGGCCGAGACGTTCCTCGCGAACACCGTCATCGAGGACTTCACCGTCCGGGTCGACTCATGACCGCCACATCCAGCACGGCCGCCGGGCCTACGGGCCTCGGGAACGCCCGTATCGGCGTGGTCACCTTCCCCGGCACGCTCGACGACCGCGACACCCAGCGCGCGATCCGGCTGGCCGGCGGGGAGGCGGTGGAGCTGTGGCACCGCGACAAGGACCTCAAGCAGGTCGACGCCGTCGTACTGGCCGGCGGCTTCTCCTATGGCGACTACCTCCGCGCGGGCGCCATTTCGCGTTTCTCGCCGGTCATGGAGATGATCATCGAGGGCGCCCGGCAAGGGCTGCCGGTACTCGGCATCTGCAATGGCTTCCAGATCCTCACCGAGTCGCACCTGCTGCCCGGCGCGATGCTGCGCAACAACCATCTGCACTTCATCTGCCGCGACCAGCGGCTGAGGGTGGAGAACGCGGACACGGCCTGGACGAACTCGTATGAGGCCGGGCAGGAAATCAGCATCCCGCTGAAGAACATCGACGGCCGGTACGTCGCCGATGAGCGCACCCTCGACGAGTTGGAGGCCGAGGGGCGCGTCGCATTCCGCTATCTCGGGATGAACCCCAACGGCTCGCTGCGCGACATCGCCGGCATCACCAACGCGGCGGGCAACGTCGTCGGCCTGATGCCGCACCCCGAGCACGCGGTGGAGCCGCTGATCGGCACGGGCCGCACGGACGGCCTCGGATTCTTCACCTCGGTTCTGAAGCAGTTGGTGAGCGCCTGATATGACTCTCGACACCGTCAAGCATGCCGAGCAGACCCCGGACGCCGAGCAGCCGTGGGCCGAACTCGGCCTGAAGCCGGACGAGTACGCGCGTATCCGCGAGATCCTCGGCCGCCGCCCGACCGGCGCCGAGCTGGCCATGTACTCCGTCATGTGGTCCGAGCACTGCTCGTACAAGAGCAGCAAGGTCCATCTGCGGCAGTTCGGCGAGAAGGCCCCGGCCAACGACGCGATGCTCGTCGGGATCGGCGAGAACGCGGGCGTCGTCGACGTCGGCCAGGGCTACGCGGTCACCTTCAAGGTCGAGTCGCACAACCACCCCTCGTACGTCGAGCCCTACCAGGGCGCGGCCACCGGCGTCGGCGGCATCGTCCGCGACATCCTCGCCATGGGCGCGCGCCCCGTCGCCGTCGTGGACCCGCTGCGCTTCGGCGCCGCCGACCACCCCGACACCAAGCGCGTCCTGCCGGGCGTCGTCGCGGGCATCGGCGGCTACGGCAACTGCCTGGGCCTGCCCAACATCGGCGGCGAGGTCGTCTTCGACGCCTGCTACCAGGGCAACCCGCTGGTCAACGCCGGCTGCATCGGCGTCATGAAGCACGAGGACATCCACCTCGCGAAGGCGTCCGGCGCGGGCAACAAGGTCATCCTGTACGGGGCCCGGACCGGCGGCGACGGCATCGGCGGCGTCTCGGTACTGGCCTCCGAGACCTTCGACGACGCAAAACCGGCGAAGCGGCCCGCCGTCCAGGTCGGCGACCCCTTCCAGGAGAAGCTCCTCATCGAGTGCACCCTGGAGATCTTCGCCGAGAAGCTCGTCGCGGGCATCCAGGACCTCGGCGGCGCGGGCCTGTCCTGCGCCACGTCCGAGCTGGCCAGCGCCGGCAGCGGCGGCATGCGCGTCGAGCTGGACACGGTGCCGCTGCGCGACTCCTCCCTCTCGCCCGAGGAGATCCTCATGAGCGAGTCGCAGGAACGCATGTGCGCGATCGTCGAGCCCGACAAGGCCGACCGCTTCCTGGAGATCTGCGAGAAGTGGGACGTCATCGCCACCGTCATCGGCGAGGTGACGGACGGCTCGCAGTTGGAGATCTTCTGGCACGGCGAGCAGATCGTGGACGTGCCGCCGCGCTCCGTCGCGCATGACGGGCCGGTGTACGAGCGTCCGTACGCCCGTCCCGAGTGGCAGGACGCGCTCCAGGCCGACGACGCCGCGAAGCTGCCGCGCCCGGCCACGGGCGACGGGCTGCGCGCGCAGGTCCTCCAGCTCGTCTCGTCCCCGAACCAGGCGTCGAAGGCGTGGGTCACGGACCAGTACGACCGGTTCGTGCAGGGCAACACGGTGCTGGCGCAGCCGGAGGACTCCGGCATGGTGCGGATCGACCCGGACACCAACCTCGGCGTCGCGATCGCCACGGACGGCAACGGCCGGTACGCCAAGCTGGACCCGTACACGGGCGCGCAGCTCGCGCTGGCCGAGTCGTACCGCAACGTCGCCGCCACGGGCGCGCGGCCCCTGGCCGTCTCCGACTGCCTCAACTTCGGCTCGCCCGAGGACCCGGCCGTCATGTGGCAGTTCGCGGAGGCCACCCGGGGGCTCGCGGACGGCTGCCTGGCGCTCGGCACCCCGGTGACCGGCGGCAACGTCTCCCTCTACAACCAGACCGGGGACACGGCCATCCACCCGACGCCGGTGGTCGCGGTGCTCGGCGTCATCGACGACGTCAGCCGCCGCACGCCGGTCGCGTTCGCGGAGGAGGGCCAGCTCATCTACCTCCTCGGCGACACGAAGGAGGAACTGGGCGGCTCGGCCTGGTCCCAGGTCGTCCACGGCCACCTCGGCGGGCTGCCGCCCAAGGTGGACCTGGAGCGGGAGAAGCTCCTCGCGGAGATCCTGATCTCCGCCTCCCGCGACGGCATGGTGGACGCCGCGCACGACCTCTCCGACGGCGGCCTGATCCAGGCCCTCGCCGAGTCCTGCCTGCGCGGCGGCAAGGGCGCCCGGATCGTCGTCCCCGACGGCCTGGACCCCTTCGTCTTCCTCTTCTCCGAGTCCGCGGGCCGCGCCATCGTCGCCGTCCCGCGCAGCGAGGAGGTCCGCTTCAACGACATGTGCGGCGCCCGCGGCCTCCCCGCCGCCCGCATCGGCGTGATCGACGGCACGGACATCACCGTCCAGGACCAGTTCACCCTGCCCCTGGCCGAACTCCGCGAAGCCCACGAGTCCACCATCCCGTCCCTCCTGACCTGACCCCGACCTTCGCCGCACCCACCGACGGCCCGCTCCCGCGAAGGGAGCGGGCCGTCGGCGTTTTCCGGAGCGCGCGGCTCAGCGGTTCATCGCCTCGGCCAGACGCCGTTCCAATTCGGCGTCCGCCGCCGCCTCCTCGGCCTCGGTCGGGTCGTACCCGCTCCACTCCCGCAGCATGGCGCGGGCCTGGGCGGCCAGTTCGGCGGGGGTGGGGGGTTCGGGTTCGGGCATGGCGGCCTCCATTCGTCCCCCCGGAGGGTACGGCCCGCCCCGGGCTGGGGCGGGCCGTCGGTGTTTCGGGATTTCCGTAGGGGTTGCCGGATTCTACGTAAGTACGTAAGTTCTGAAGTGTGGATCTTGAAGAGCGTGTGGCGGAGCTGGAGAGACGGCTCGCGGTACTGGAGGAGCGGGGCGGCGATGGGTCGTCCGCGGGGGCTGTCGCCGGGCGGGAAGCGGACGGCGGGGACTTCTGGGCGCTGGAAGGGCTGAAGGGGCGGCTCGCCGAGGGCGGGGCGGAGGCGGGCGGGGTGCTGTTCACCGGGGCCGTACGGACGCCGACGGGGCTGCGGTACGAGTGGCAGTACGGGCTGACCACCGATGCCGTCCTGGACGCGGACTGGTCGGCGGCGGCGGAGTCGTTCGCCGCGCTGGGCCAGGCCGTGCGGCTGCGGCTGCTGCGGGAGATCCTCGACGGCCGCGACACCGTCGCGGCGCTGACCGAACTCGACGGCATCGGCACCACCGGCCAGATCTACCACCACCTGCGGCAGCTCAGCGCCGCTGGCTGGCTGCACACGCCGGCCCGGGGCCACTACGAGATCCCCGCCGTCCGGGTGGTCCCACTCCTCGTGATGCTGGCCGCCGCCCAGCCCTGAGCCGCCGCCCGACCCGGCGGGCCGACCGACCGCGCCCGCCGCACCGCCGACCGGAACGGCCCGCCGGCCGTACGCACCCAACCAACCGAACCAACCGAACCCAGGGGGAACGATGTCCGTCCGCAAACTCAGCATGGTCGCCGGACGCTGCTGCTGGCTGATCTTCTTCGCGATGGTGATCGCGCGCTTCTTCGCCGACTACCCCTTCTGGTGGACGTGGGTCCCCGTCGCGGCAGCCCTCGTCCTCACCCTCGCCCCGAACCGCAAACCCGCCGCCGACGACGGCCCGCCGACCGACCCCGTCGAGGTCGCCCCGCCCGTCACCGGCCGCTGGACGGCGCTCAACAGCCCCGCCGACAAGGTCCCCAGCCACGGCACCCGCGCCTACGGCCAGGCGTACGCGATCGACATCGTGGCGGAGTCCGACGAGCACCCCCGCCCCGGCCCCGGCTGGTGGCCCATCGCGCGGCGCAACCGCGACTTCCCCGGCTTCGGCGCGCCCCTGACCGCCGTCGCCGACGGCACGGTCGTACGGGCGACCGACCGCGCCCGCGACCACCTCAGCCGCACCTCCGTCCTCTCGGCCCTCTACCTCCTCTTTTTCGAGGGCTCCATCCGCGAGGTCGGCGGCGCCGGAAAGCTCGTCGGCAACCACCTCGTCCTCGACCTCGGCGGCGGTACGTACGCCATGTACGCTCACCTCCAGCGCGGCTCGCTGACCGTACGCGAGGGCGAGACGGTGCGCGCGGGCCAGCCCGTCGCCCGGTGCGGCAACTCCGGCAACTCCAGCGAGCCGCACGTGCACTTCCAGCTCATGGACGGCCCGGACCTGGACACCGCCCGGGGCATCCCGTTCCGCTGGCACGGCGTCGGAGTACCCCGCAACGGCGAGGCATTCACGGTCGGCGCGACCGTCGGGAAGACCGCCATCGCCGAGTAACCGCCAAGAACAGAGGAAGAGATGCAGAAGCCCCCGCCCGTCGTACTGGTACACGGTTTCTGGCACGGCAGTTGGTGCTGGAGCCCCGTGAGCGAGCAGTTGGCCGCCCGCGGCATCCCGTCGACCGCGATCGATCTCGAAGGGCACGGGCTGCGCGCGGCGGCGCCGCGGAGCCACGCGGCGCGCCCGTTCGACGCGGCGGCGTTCGCCACGGAACCGTCACCCGTGGCGGACATCACCGCCGCCTCGGCGGCGGCCGATCTCGTCGAGCGGATACGCGCGATCGGCGCCGGGCGGCCGTGCCTCGTCGTCGCGCACAGCATGGGCGGCGTGATCGCCACCGCGGCCGCGGAGCTCGCCCCGGAGCTCGTGGCCGGGATCGTCTACGTGGCGGCGTTCGCCCCGGTGGCCGGGGCGCCGGCGGGCTTCTACAACACGTGCCCGGAGAACGCCGGCGAGAAGGTGAACCGGCTGATCGCGGCGGACCCGGCCGCGGTCGGCGCCGTGCGCATCGACACCCGCGACCCGGCCAGGCGCGACGAGCTCAAGGAGACCTTCTACGGCGACGTCGACGACCGGACCGCGGACGCCGCGATCGCTCTCCTGCGCCCGGACGCCCCGATCGGGTTCCCCAGCGCCGAACTGACCGTCACCGCGGGGCGCTACGGCGGCATCCCGCACGCGTACGTGCTCTGCGAGCGGGACAACGTGATCCCCGCGGCGCTCCAGCGCCGCATCATCAAGGAGATCGACGCCGTCTCCGACGCGCCGACCACCGTGACCGAACTCGACTCCTCCCACTCCCCGTTCCTGTCACGGCCCGCTGCCTTGGCGGAGGCCATCGCCGCCGCACTGGCCGAGACCGGCGCCACCGAACCGGCCGAGGGCTGAGAACAGCCGGGGGCTGAGCACGGCCGAGGAATGAGACCGGCCGAGGAATGAGACCGGCCGAGGGCTGAGAACGGCCGGCCGCCGGCCCGCGTCGCAGGCGGCCGGGTGACCGAGGCGCGCGGGCCGGCCGCGGTCCGCCGACCCGACGGGGAAACGACGCAGGCCCTAAGGTCGGGTCCATGCCTCCCGCTCAGCGCAAGCCCCGTGCCCGTACGTACGACCCCGCCAAGGTGCGCGCCGCCCTCGACGGCCAACTGCGCGCGATCCGCGGCGCGGTGGGCACGCTGTGCGCCGCGCCCGACGCGGAGCCGCTGCTCGCGGCGCGCAGCCGACTGGGGGAGTGGACGGTGCGCGATCTGATCGTGCACATCGCGGTCTGCCTGGAGACGCTGCCGCGCGCCCTCGCCGAGCGGCCCGCGCCCGCCGCGGCCGACCTGGACCTCCAGCGCTATCTGGCCGCGCTCCGCGAACAGGCCGAGGACATCGCGGCGGCGACGGCGGCCGAGAGCGCCGAACTCGCCGCGGCGGGGGAGTCGGGGCCGCGGGCCGTCGCCGCCCGGCTGGACAAGGCCGTCGACCGCCTGACGGCAGCCGTCGCCGAGACCGGCCGCACGGCCCTCGTGCCCACCGAGTACGGGGCCATGACCGTCAACGACTTCCTGGTGACGCGGCTGCTGGAGACCGTCGTGCACGCGGACGACCTGACGGCCGCGACCGGCACCGCCGTCTCCCACGACCGGCAGGCGCTGGCCGCCGTCACCCGGCTGCTCGCCGACGCGCTCGCCGCCGCGGCGCCCGGCGGCTCCGTCGAGGTACGCGTGCCGCCCTTCGCGGTCGTCCAGTGCGTGGCGGGCCCCCGCCACACCCGCGGCACCCCGCCCAACGTCGTCGAGACCGACCCGCTGACCTGGATCCGGCTCGCCACCGGCCGTACGGACTGGATCAGCGCGGTCGAGGCCGGCACGGTCTCGGCGAGCGGGGAGCGCGCGGACCTCACGGACCACCTGCCGCTGCTGGGCTGACGCCGCTGCCGGCCGGCGCGCCCGGCGCGGCGGCTCGCGGGCGACGCCGGGCGACCGGGGCCGAGCGAGGCCGCGCAGGCGGGACCGGGGACGAGGCCGAGCCCGGGCGCAGCGCCCGGGCCTGCGCCGTTTCGGCAAGCGGGTGAAGCCGCCCTCCCCTAATAACCCTCTGGAGTCGCGCCGACACCACACGTGGCATTCCGTGGTGTATGCGAATCGACCGTTCAGAAGGGAACGTCACGCAATGTCCTCATTCACGCCTGCCACCTCCCGCGCCGCCCTCGCCCGCGGCGCCGCCGTAGCGGTCACCGGCGCCCTCGCGCTCGGCCTCGCGGCCGTTCCCCAGGCGGCCTCGGCCGCCGGCTCCGGCGACCGGGCCGAGACCGTACGGAGCGCGCCCGTACCCAAAGCCGAGATCGCGGTCAAAAGCGGCGTCACCAAGATCACGGTCTCCGCCGAGACCGTCGCCAAGCTCCGCGCCAAGGGCATCCTCCTCACCCGGCTGGACGCCCGCGGCAACCTCGGGGCCAAGGTCGACGCCGAGCAGACCATCGACTTCGGCGTGAAGTCCGGCGCCGTCTCGAACGTCAAGGGCAAGGTCGGCGGGCGGCTCGCGTTCAAGACCACCGGCATGGCCATGGTCAACCTCCGCAACCAGCGGATCGCCCGGCTCACCGCCTTCCAGGCCGACCTGACCACCGGCATCATGCGCGCCACCCTCGACCGCAGGACGCCGATCGAACTCGGCACCTTCTCGCGCCCCCAGGTGAACACCGCCGTCAACACCAAGGCCCGCGAGGTCAACGTCCAGGGTGGTCTGGTCCTCGGCGGCAAGGCCGCCGCGCAGCTCAACAAGGCGCTGCGCACCAAGGCGTTCGTGCCCGGCGCGCCGCTCTTCGACGCCAACAGCCGGATCACGCTGGACGAGAAGGCCGACCCGCGCGCCATCCGCGAACTCGGCCGCGAAGCCGCCCCCTCCAAGGCCGTCCAGGCCCCCCAGCACGCCGGCCGCTGACCGCCGGAACCACCCCCGGGGGCGCGGATTCCCAACGGGCCCGCGCCCCTTCCGCACGTCGCGCTCCGGTGGTGATCCCCCGTGTGCGCCGAGTGGCTGTGCGTGGTGTGAGCAATTACTGGCAATCCCCGGTTCGGATGAACCTGTTCCCTGCCCTAGACTCGAAGACGTGCCACGTGGTGACGGACGACTCAACCACGACCTGCTCCCCGGCGAGAAGGGCCCCCAGGACGCTTGCGGCGTCTTCGGTGTCTGGGCTCCGGGCGAAGAGGTCGCCAAGCTCACCTATTTCGGGCTGTACGCGCTGCAGCACCGGGGACAGGAGTCCGCGGGCATCGCGGTGAGCAACGGCTCCCAGATCCTGGTCTTCAAGGACATGGGCCTGGTCTCGCAGGTCTTCGACGAGACCTCGCTCAGCTCGCTGACCGGACATATCGCGGTCGGACAGGCCCGTTACTCCACCACCGGAGCCTCGGTGTGGGAGAACGCGCAGCCGACCTTCCGGGCGACCGCCCACGGCTCCATAGCGCTGGGCCACAACGGCAACCTGGTCAACACGGCCGCGCTGGCCGAGATGGTCGCCGATCTGCCGCGCGACGGCGGCCGGGCCACGCATGTGGCGGCGACCAACGACACGGACCTGGTGACCGCCCTGCTGGCCGGGCAGGTGGACGCCGAGGGCAAGCCGCTGACCATCGAGGACGCGGCGGCCAAGGTGCTGCCGGACGTGCTGGGCGCGTTCTCGCTCGTCTTCATGGACGAGCACACGCTGTACGCGGCCCGGGACCCGCAGGGCATCCGCCCGCTGGTCCTCGGCCGGCTGGAGCGCGGCTGGGTGGTGGCCTCCGAGACCGCCGCCCTCGACATCTGCGGCGCCTCCTTCATCCGCGAGGTCGAGCCGGGCGAGCTGGTCGCCATCGACGAGAACGGTGTGCGCTCCACGCGCTTCGCCCCCGCGAAGCCCAAGGGCTGCGTCTTCGAGTACGTCTACCTGGCCCGCCCCGACACCGACATCGCCGGCCGCAACGTGCACCTCTCCCGCGTGGAGATGGGCCGCAAGCTGGCCGCCGAGGCGCCGGCCGACGCGGACCTGGTGATAGCGACCCCGGAGTCGGGCACCCCCGCAGCCGTGGGCTACGCGGAGGCCAGCGGCATCCCGTTCGGCACCGGCCTGGTCAAGAACAGCTATGTGGGCCGTACGTTCATCCAGCCCAGCCAGACCATCCGGCAGCTCGGCATCCGCCTCAAGCTCAACCCGCTCAAGGACGTCATCCGCGGCAAGCGCCTGGTGGTCGTCGACGACTCGATCGTCCGCGGCAACACCCAGCGCGCCCTGGTCCGGATGCTCCGCGAGGCGGGCGCGGCCGAGGTGCACATCCGGATCTCGTCGCCGCCGATCAAGTGGCCGTGCTTCTTCGGCATCGACTTCGCGACCCGCGCCGAGCTGATCGCCAACGGCCTCTCGGTCGAGGAGATCGGAAAGTCGCTGGGGGCCGACTCCCTCGCGTACATCTCCACGGACGCGATGATCGAGGCGACCACGATCGCCAAGCCGGACCTGTGCCGGGCCTGCTTCGACGGCGAGTACCCGATGGAGCTGCCCGACCCGGAGCTGCTGGGCAAGCACCTCCTGGAGACCGAGCTCGCGGGCGGGCCCGACGCGGCGGACGCCCTGCGCCGTCCGTAGCGCCCCGCCTCTCCCGTCCGCCCGTGATGTCCGTCCGCGGCGCCCGCCCCTCGCGCTCGTCCGTAACGCCGCAGCTCACCAACGAGAAAGTGCCAGCAATGCCTGCAGAGTCCTTTGAGGCCGCGCCGCGTCCGGAAACGGGCGCCAGCTACGCGGGCGCCGGCGTCGACATCGAGGCCGGCGACCGCGCCGTGGAGCTCATGAAGGGATGGGTCCGCAAGGCCACCCGCCCCGAGGTCGTCGGCGGGCTCGGCGGCTTCGCCGGGCTCTTCGACGCGAGCGCCCTGAAGCGGTACGAGCGCCCGCTGCTCGCCTCCGCGACGGACGGCGTCGGCACGAAGGTCGACATCGCCCGCCGGATGGGCGTCTACGACACCATCGGCCACGACCTGGTCGGGATGGTCGTCGACGACCTGGTGGTCTGCGGCGCCGAGCCGCTCTTCATGACCGACTACATCTGCGTCGGCAAGGTCCACCCGGAGCGGGTCGCCGCCATCGTCAAGGGCATCGCCGAGGGGTGCGTCCTCGCGGGCTGCGCCCTCGTCGGCGGCGAGACCGCCGAGCACCCGGGGCTGCTGGCCGAGGACGACTTCGACGTGGCCGGCGCCGGTACGGGCGTGGTCGAGGCCGATCAGGTGCTGGGCGCCGATCGCATCCGTACGGGTGACGCGGTGATCGCCATGGCGTCGTCCGGGCTTCACTCGAACGGGTACTCGCTCGTACGCCACGTGCTCTTCGAGCGGGCCGGCTGGGAGCTGGACCGCGAGGTGGCCGAGTTCGGCCGCACCCTCGGCGAGGAGCTGCTGGAGCCCACCAAGATCTACTCGCTGGACTGCCTGGCCCTGGTCCGGACCGCCGAGACGCACGCCTTCTCGCACATCACCGGCGGCGGGCTCGCGAACAACCTGGCCCGGGTCATCCCGGACGGGCTGCGCGCCACGGTCGACCGCTCGACCTGGACCCCGGGTCCGGTCTTCGACCTCGTCGGCCGGCTCGGCGGCGTCGAGCGCCTGGAGCTGGAGAAGACGCTGAACATGGGCGTCGGCATGATGGCCGTCGTGCCCGAGACCTCGGTGGACGTGGCGCTGACGGCCCTGGCCGACCGCGGCGTGGACGCCTGGGTGGCCGGCGAGATCACCGAGCGCGGCGGGAACGCCGAGGCAGTGGCGCTGACCGGTGACTACGCGAGCTGACCTGGAGCGGGCCGCCCCGGAGCGGGGCAGCACAGAACCCGGTCCGGGGGCGGGCCCTGGACCGGGTCAGTGGTCGTACCGCGGAGGCGGACGCTTGAAGGGCGTCAAGTGCGGCGACGATGTGAGTGCTGATCCGACGACTGGTCGTCGTCCTCGCCCTCTGCATCGTCAGTGTTGTAACGATCCGCGTACTGAGCGTACGGATCGTCGTCCAGCTTGTCCTCGTCCTCAACAAGCGGCTCGCTCTTCGGCGGCTGCTTCGTGGGAGTTGCACCCAGCTCGTTGGCCAGGCGCGTAAGGTCCGTCCCGCCGCTGTTGTACTTCAGCTGGCGGGCGACCTTCGTCTGCTTGGCCTTGGCCCGGCCGCGCCCCATGGCTCGACCCCCTCAATGACGGGGCTCGACGGCCCCAGAGTCTTGACACGCGTTCATGAGTCAGAGCGGACTCTCGACGGAGAGACCGGTCTGTAGGGCTTCAACGGTACCTGCTTCCGCGGTCATACGGTACGTCGCCCGCGTGACGCGCCCCGGAGCAGAACCCGCAAGGAGCCCCGTCCTCGCTGGTCATCTGCGATTTTAACGCGTCCCGCGCGGCGACCCGCCGACGGGTGGTGAGAGATCTCTCCCTTGCCGCCCGCCGTACGGTCCGCGTTAACGACTGTGAACGGGCTACAGAGCGGCCGCGCGCGCCTCCGCGATGCGCTGCTCGGCCAGCCGGTCGGCCGCCTCGGCCGGCGGGATCCCCTCGGACTTCGCACGGTCGAATATGGCCAGAGTCGTGTCATAGATCCGCGTCGCCTTGGCCTTGGCCCGGTCGAAGTCGAAGCCGTGCAGCTCGTCCGCCACCTGAATCACGCCACCCGCGTTCACCACGTAATCCGGGGCATAGAGGATGGACCGGTCGGCGAGGTCCTTCTCGACGCCCGGGTGGGCGAGCTGGTTGTTGGCCGCGCCGCAGACGATCTTCGCGGTGAGGACGGGCACGGTCTCCTCGTTCAGCGCCCCGCCGAGCGCGCACGGCGCGTACACGTCAAGATTGGTACGGATGAGCGCGTCGGTGTCGGCGACCGCCCTGACCCCCTCCCGGTGGTCGGCCAGGACCCGCTCCACCGACTCCGGCCGTACGTCCGTGACGACGACCGAGGCCCCGTCCTCGACGAGGTGGCGCACGAGGTGGTGGCCGACCTTGCCGACCCCGGCGATCCCGACCGTGCGGCCGCGCAGCGTCGGCTCGCCCCAGGCGGCCTGCGCGGAGGCGCGCATGCCCTGGAAGACGCCGAAGGCCGTGAGCACGGAGGAGTCGCCGGCGCCGCCGTTCTCGGGCGAGCGGCCCGTCGTCCAGCGGTTGGCGCGGGCGACGACGTCCATGTCCTGAACGTACGTGCCGACGTCGCACGCGGTCACATAACGGCCGCCGAGGGAAGCCACGAACCGGCCATAGGCGAGCAGCAGTTGCTCCGACTTCGCGCCGCCCTCCGCCACCGGGGCCGGATCGCCGATGATCACGGCCTTGCCGCCGCCGTGGTCGAGCCCGGCGAGCGCGTTCTTGTACGACATGCCGCGGGACAGGTTGAGCGCGTCCTGGACGGCGTCGTCCTCCGAGGCGTACGGATAGAAGCGGGTGCCGCCGAGGGCGGGCCCCAGGGCGGTGGAGTGGAGGGCGATGACGGCCTTGAGCCCGCTCTCCCGGTCCTGGCAGAGCACGACCTGCTCGTGGCCGCCCTGATCCGATCGGAAGAGCGTATGCAGCACATCGCTGCCGTCGAGGGTGGGACGTACGTCGGTCACGGTGGTGACTCCCATAAGTCGCGGAGGAAGCCCTCCGAGGGGTGGGGGAGGGCCGGTCGGCAAGAGCGTAAGACCTGGCGGCCCGACAGATCAGGTAGGTGCGAAGGATCACTCTCTCAGGCGGCGGTGGCGTGGGACGATTTGGCCAGTGCGGGGAGGACAACTCCCAGTGACGGACTCCGGCTTGAGGGAGCGGGCGTGACCTTGGCGTCGTCAGTGATGGTCCCGTATACAGCGTATCTGCGGGTTTACGAGCCACTGGCCGCTTTTCCGGAACCCGAGCGCGGTCACTGGGCGCGCTATGCCAGGCGCGAGACGCTGCCGAGCGCGCAGGACGAACTCCGACGCTCGCTGGCGGACTTGCTGCCGACGCCCCCGGTCGCGGTCCCGGTGCACGAGAGCGGCGACGCGTTCGTCGCGGTCGTGGACGGCGTCACCTGCGTCTGCCCCTGGCGCACGCGGCTGCGCGGCTGGCAGGCCCTGGAAGGGCTCACGGACCAGCTTCCGGGGCTCGTCCTGGACGCCGCCCTGCCCCCGGTGGTGCGCCGGCAGGCGGAGGCGGACTACGAGCGGTGGCTGGAGCGCAACCCGGACGCCCGGCCCTGGATCAAGACGGCGACCTGGCACGTGCCGGTGCGCTGGTTCGTGCTCTTCGCGGCCGAGGAGCGCGAGTACGACAAGGGCGACGAGGGGCTGGTGCTGCGCTACCGCACGCCGGTGGTGGAGGTGGGGCGCTGGCTGGAGGAGTTCCACCCGCGCTCCCTGGTCGAGCTGGACTACGGCGGGCTGGTGCATGTGGTGCCGGAGGCGGACCTCGCCGACGACCGGTCGGTCGAGGACGTGGCGGAGGGGCTCACCGCGCTGCGGGAGGGCGACGGCGCGGGGGCCGGCGCGGCGTACGAGCGGCTGACGGAGCGCTGGAGCGCGGTCCGGGACCGCCAGTACGCGAGCTGAGGACGGCGTACGGCCGGCCCGGACCGTCGATTTACGGCCACGTCCCGGCGGCTGGGCGCGCGGGGGCGGCCGTCCGTGGCGCGGGGTTCTGATGTGGCTGGCGAAGTCTCAAGAAGCAGCCGTGTCCCAAGGGATGAATAGAGTCAGCAGTGTCAGCCGGGGTGGTGGGATGCTGTTGTGGCAGATGAGTTGCCGCTCGGGTAAGGACCTAGGTCCCGATCCGGGCTATTGCCGCAACCGTGACCTAAAGCACTGACACCGGGCCTTGCGCGCATCCCCCACTGTCGTGTCAAAATAGGACAAGGAGTCTGTGAATGGCTCCTTCCGTTCAACTACGGGCGGATTGCTCGGCATTGCACTCCTTGACGGGTCTGGTGACCCCTGATCCCGCTGTGACTGATCGTCACGGTGGCGTGACTGTCCGCTATGGCATGGTCCATCGGCTTCCGTCGAGGTTGAACACCTGAGAGGGCAATTCCATCGGTTTGGCCGACGGGGCTGGACGGATGGTGTAGTTGTAGTGCCGAGGACAAGCCGTTCGTCCTATAACCGACTCGGCCCGCGTCTGCCATTTCGGGCAACGCGGGTCAAGGTGCAGAATTTAGAGGAAAGAACCGTGATGGTTCGGTTCTCCCGAGGAGGCCGCTCATGACCGCTCGCACCCCTGATGCCGAGCCGCTGCTGACCCCGGCTGAGGTTGCCACGATGTTCCGCGTGGACCCGAAGACGGTCACGCGCTGGGCCAAGGCAGGCAAGCTCACGTCCATCCGCACGCTCGGAGGACACCGGCGTTACCGCGAAGCGGAGGTCCGCGCGCTGTTGGCGGGCATTCCGCAGCAGCGCAGCGAAGCCTGAACAACCGCTACACCCTTGCGTCACCGGGCTGTTCGCCGGGTCCCCCAACCTGGTAGCCGCTCGTTCAGCTCCACTGGCAGTACCCGCTTCACCTGCGTCATCAGCTTCACCTGCTCCACCCGCAGCATCTGTTCCATCAGTCCCACCTAGCTGCACCACGACCAGGTGCCTGCCCCAACAGGCCCCACGCCCGGCTCCTTTCGGGCAGTCGTCGATCGCGCTGGACTCCGCCGGGTCCAGCGCGATCTTTTTATGCCCGGGCCGCGCCGGCGCCGGCCGGCAGGCGGGCGGTTCTCGGGGGCTCGGATGGGCTCGGCCGGACTCGTACGAGTGGTTGCGGGACGTCCGTACGGGTGGCTCGGGAGGGTTCGTGCGGCTCCGTCCGGAGTCCGTTTAAGGGGAGTGCAATTGCACATATTAAATTGACCCTTTGTAGGTGAGGGGTAAGTTCCGCCCACCTTGAAACTCTTTCGGTGACTCCCGTCACAGTGTGTCGTCCTTGTGGCCTACGGCACAGCTACGGTAATGAGACGCATGAGAACGCTCCCACGCATAGCCTTCCATCCGACTACGGCCGAACCGCCCGCCGTTGGTCACCGAGCCGGGGGGGGCAGTGCCTGGACAGATGGCGGTATCCCGACGCCGCCGACAGATGAGCGCGCAGCAGCGCCCTGGTCTCGTGCGGAGAAGTTCTCGTCATGGAGCGCGGCACCTCCTCCTGCCTGACTACCGGCGGACCATGCCGCCGTCAAGGGCCGCGGAAGAGCCACGGGCCGCCCCCGGTGACGCCGTGCCTCCAGGGGCGCGCCAGAAGGGCCGTACGGGCCTGTGCGGGCCGTTGATGATCTTGAGGCGGGGTGAGGCCGGTCACCGCCCCTCGGCGGTGCGTACGGACGCTCACGGCGCGCCCGCCCGCCCCGTGCGGCGGGGGAGGGCCGCGGCACACAAGGGCCGCGGCGCACAGCAGAAGGGCCCGCATCCGATCGGATGCGGGCCCTTCCATCGTGTGCGGTCCTGACGGGATTTGAACCCGCGGCCTCCACCTTGACAGGGTGGCGAGCACTCCAAACTGCTCCACAGGACCTTGCTTCGCCCCGCACTCTCGTGCGGCTGCGAAGCAAGACTCTACAGCAGCTCAGGGGGTGCGGTCGAACCAGTGGCTCAGGGGGCCGCCTCGTCGATCGCTTTGACGATCCGCTTGTCCGAAACCGGATAGGCCGTGCCCAGCGCGTGCGCGAAATAGCTCACCCGCAGCTCCTCGATCATCCAGCGGATGTCCAGCACCTGCTGCGGCACCGGCCGCCCCTTCGGCAACTGCTCCAGCAGCCACGCGTACTCGTCCTGCATCTCCTTGACCTTCTCCAGCCGGGCGCGGTCCCGCTGGGCGTTGGTGGGGAGCTGCTGGAGCCGGCGGTCGACGGCGACCAGGTAGCGCATCAGGTCGGGCAGCCGGCGGACGCCGTGGGCCGTGACGAAGCCCGGCTTGATGAGCTGGGCCAGTTGCTCCTTGATGTCGGTCAGCGACGGCAGGAGCACCGGCGACGTGGTGGCCTTCAGCCGGCGCTCGCACGCCTGCCAGGCCGCCAGCACCTCCTGCACCTTGCGGATCGCGTCCAGCGTCGCGTCGACGATGTCCGCCCGGACCGCGTCGAAGAGCTTGCGGAACGATTCCTCGTCCCAGGCGGGCCCGCCGCGCGCCGCGATCAGCCGGTCCGCGGCGGCGGACACGCAGTCCTCGAAGAGGGCCCCGATCGAGCCGTGCGGATTGCGCGACAGCGCGAGCTTCTGCTGGTTGTCCAGCTTGTCCTGGGCGAACTTCGCCGGGTTCGACGGCAGGTTCAGCAGGATCAGCCGGCGCGTGCCGCGCCACATGGCCTGCCGTTGCTCCGCCTCGGTGTCGAAGAGCTTCACCGCGACCGACGCGCCCTCGTCGACCAGCGCCGGATACGCCTTGACGGGCTGCCCGGCCCGCCGGGTCTCGAAGGTGCGGGGCAGCGTGCCCACCGTCCACGAGGTGAGCCCGGAGCGCTGCTCCGGCCCGCCGCCGGAGCCCTCGGCGGCCTGCTCGAAGGCCCTGGTGATGGCCGCCCGGGTCTTCGGCTTGAGGGCGAGGCGCAGCGCCTCGATGTCCTTCTCCTCGGCGATCTTGCGCCGGCGCTCGTCGACCACCCGGAACGTGATCTTCAGATGGTCCGGGACCCGGCCGAGATCGAAGTCGTCCGGCTCCACCCGCACGCCCACCATCCGCTGGAGCTCCCGCGCCAGCGTGGCCGTCAGCGGCTCCTGGAGCGGCACCGCGCGCTCCAGGAACGCCTTGGCGAAGTTCGGCGCCGGCACGTAATTGCGCCGGATCGGCTTGGGCAGCGACCGGATCAGCTCGGTGACCAGGTCCTCGCGCAGCCCCGGGATCTGCCAGTCGAAGCCCTCGGCGGAGACCTGGTTGAGGACCTGGAGCGGGATGTGGACGGTCACACCGTCGGCGTCCGCGCCCGGCTCGAACTGATAGGTCACCTTGAACTTCAGGCCGCCCTGCCGCCAGGTGTCCGGATAGTCGTCCTTGGTGACCTGCTCGGCGTTCTCGTTGATGAGCATGGAGTGCTCGAAATTGAGCAGCTCCGGCTCCTCGCGGCGTTTGCGCTTCCACCAGGAGTCGAAATGCGCCCCCGAGACGACATCGTCCGGCAGCCGCTCGTCGTAGAAGTCGAAGAGCGTCTCGTCGTCCACCAGGATGTCGCGGCGGCGGGCCCGGTGCTCCAGCTCCTCGACCTCGCCGAGCAGTTTGCGGTTGTCGTGGAAGAACTGGTGGTGCGTGCGCCAGTCGCCCTCGACGAGCGCATTGCGGATGAACAGGTCGCGGCTGGTCTCCGGGTCGATACGGCCGTAATTGACCTTCCGCTGCGCCACGATCGGCACGCCGTACAGCGTCACCCGCTCGTACGCCATCACCGCCGCCTGCTTCTGCTCCCAGTGCGGCTCGCTGTACGTGCGTTTGACCAGGTGCTGGGCGAGCGGTTCGACCCATTCCGGCTCGATCTTCGCGTTGACCCGCGCCCACAGCCGCGAGGTCTCCACCAGCTCCGCCGACATGATCCACCGCGGCGGCTTCTTGAACAGCGCCGACCCCGGGAACACCGCGAATTTGGCGCTGCGCGCGCCCAGGTACTCGTTCTTCTCCGCCTCTTTCAGGCCGAGGTGGGAGAGCAGCCCGGAAAGGAGCGCCGTATGGACCCGGTCCGGGGCGGCGTCCTCCTCGGAGAGGTGGATGCCCATCGTCTTGGCGACCGTACGCAACTGGCTGTAGATGTCCTGCCACTCGCGTATCCGCAGATAGTTCAGGAATTCACTGCGGCACATGCGCCGGAACGCGGACGACGACAGCGCTTTCTGTTGCTCGCGCACATAGCGCCACAGATTCAGGAAGGCGAGGAAATCGCTGCTCTCGTCCTTGAACCGGGCGTGCTGCTGGTCGGCCTGCGCCTGCTTGTCGGAGGGGCGCTCGCGGGGGTCCTGGATGGAGAGCGCCGCGGCGATCACCATGACCTCGCGGACGCAGCCGTTCCGGTCGGCCTCCAGGACCATCCGGGCGAGCCGCGGGTCCACCGGGAGCTGAGAAAGCTTGCGGCCCATCGGGGTGAGCCGCTTCTTGACGTCCTTCTGCTTCGGGTCGATCGCGCCCAGCTCGACCAGCAGGTCCACGCCGTCCTTGATGTTGCGGCGGTCCGGCGGGTCGATGAAGGGGAACTTCTCGATGTCCCCGAGCCCCGCCGCGGTCATCTGGAGGATCACGGAGGCCAGGTTCGTACGGAGGATCTCCGCGTCTGTGAACTCCGGGCGGGAGAGGAAGTCGTCCTCGGAGTAGAGGCGGATGCAGATGCCGTCGCTCGTCCGGCCGCAGCGGCCCTTGCGCTGATTGGCGCTGGCCTGCGAGACCGGCTCGATCGGCAGCCGCTGCACCTTGGTGCGGTGGCTGTAGCGGGAGATGCGGGCCGAGCCCGGGTCGATCACGTACCGGATGCCCGGCACGGTCAGGGAGGTCTCGGCGACGTTGGTCGCCAGAACGATTCTCCGCCCCTGGTGGCGCTGGAAGACCCGGTGCTGCTCGGCGTGCGAGAGGCGCGCGTACAGCGGCAGGATCTCGGTGGATCTGAGCTTCTTCTTCTCCAGGGCGTCCGCGGTGTCGCGGATCTCGCGCTCACCGGAGAGGAAGACCAGGATGTCGCCGAAGCCGTCGCCCTCGCGCTGCAATTCGTCCACGGCGTCGCAGATCGCGGTGATCTGGTCCCGGTCGCTGTCCTCGGACCCCTCCTCCAGCAGCGGCCGGTAGCGCACCTCCACCGGGTACGTACGCCCGCTGACCTCCACGATCGGCGCGCTCTTCGCGTCCCCGCCGTCGCCGGCCACGGACGCGAAGCTCCCGAAGTGCCGGGCGAAGCGCTCCGGGTCGATGGTCGCCGAGGTGATGACGACCTTCAGGTCCGGGCGGCGCGGCAGCAGTTGGGCCAGATAGCCGAGGATGAAGTCGATGTTGAGGCTGCGCTCGTGCGCCTCGTCGATGATGATCGTGTCGTACTGGCGCAGCTCGCGGTCGGTCTGGATCTCCGCGAGCAGGATGCCGTCCGTCATCAGCTTCACGAGCGTGTCGGCGCCCACCTGGTCGGTGAAGCGGACCTTCCAGCCGACGGTCTCGCCCAGCGGGGTGCCCAGCTCCTCGGCGACGCGCTCGGCGACCGTACGGGCCGCGATCCGGCGCGGCTGGGTGTGCCCGATCAGCCCCTTGACGCCGCGGCCCAGCTCCAGGCAGATCTTGGGGATCTGGGTGGTCTTGCCGGAGCCGGTCTCACCGGCGACGATCACCACCTGGTTGTCCCGGATGGCCGCCAGGATCTCGTCCTTCTTCTGGCTGACCGGCAACTGCTCGGGGTAGCTGATCTTCGGCACGGCCTCGCGGCGGGCGGCCACCCGCAGCTCGGCCGCGTCGACGTCGGCCGCGATCTCGGCCAGTACGGCCGAACGGGCCTCGGGTCTGCGGATGCGGCGCGCGCCGTCGAGCCGGCGGCCCAGCCGCTGCTGATCGCGCAGCATCAGGTCGGGGAGCCGCTCCAGGAGGGCGGGCAGGGCGGGGGCAGGCTGACTGGACATACGTCCTCCAGGATCTCACCTCCCGGAAAAGACTGGCGAACCATTTGTGGGCCGCGAACCCAACCGAGAATGTCCCCTATAGGTGCTTTAGCGTGGCCTTATGGATGATCAACAGGACGACCAGGAGCCTCATACGCACGGCGAGAACCCCACGCACGGCGACCCCCACGCCCCCGGCGACACTCCTGCGCACGACGCCCCCCACACCCCCGGCGAGCCCCACCCGCACGGCGCCCACGGCAGGCCGCCCAGCAAGGCCGAGCGGTGGACGGCCTTCAAGAACTCGCCGTTCCTGCCCGCGACGGTGCTGCTGTTGATCCTCGCCGCCGCGGCCGGGCTCTTCGCGGGCTCGTACACCTACACGATGGCCAACCCCACCCCGCACCACATCCCCACCGCCGTCGTCGGCGGCAACGACTCCCCGCGCGGCAAGGCGTTCATCGGCGGCATGGAGAAGGCCCTCAACGCCTCGCTGAAGCTGCACGACTACCGGACGTACGACCAGGCCCGACGCGCCATCGACGAGCAGCAGGTCTTCGCCGTCCTCGACGTCGTCGACGGACACGTGCGGATGGACGTCTCGGGCGCCTCCGGGGCCACCGTCGCCCAGGTGCTGACCCAGGCCGCGCCGAAGGTCGGCAAGGCGGTCGGGGTGCCGGTGACCGTCAAGGACATCAAACCGCTCCAGGACGGCGACCCGCGCGGCCTCGCCCTCTTCTACATCTCACTGGCCGCCGTCATCATCGGCTTCGTCGGGGCCATTCAGCTCAGCGTGCACGCCAGAGGGCTGAACCCGGCCGAGCGGGTGGCCTTCACCGCCGCGTACGCGCTGCTCGGCGGCTTCGCCATCGCCGCGGTCGTGGACTGGCTGCTGGGCGCGCTGGACCTGCCGTTCGTGGAGTCCTGGCTGATCCTGGCCTTCACGATGTTCACGTCGGGCATGGTCTTCACGATGTTCAACACCCTCATCGGCCGCTGGGCGATGATCCCCACCTGGGGCGTGATGGTGCTGCTCGGCAACCCGTCCTCGGGCGGCGCCGTGTCCTGGCCGCTGCTGCCGTCCGTACTCGGCGAGATCGGCCGCTGGCTGCCGCCGGGCGCCTCCGTGAACGCGCAGCACACCGCGGTCTACTTCGGCGGCTACCAGCACGCGTTCCCGTTCGTGGTGCTGGCCGCCTGGGCCGTCGTGGCCACCACGGTCTTCTGGATCTGGCGCCACCGCCACCCGGGCGGCCGGCCCGCCATACGCTCGCGCACCCACGCCGCGGCCCCGTCCGGCTGAGCCGTTACGGGCCCCATGGGCCGTACGGGCTCGGCGGCGCCGGGTACGGCCCGGGGCACCGGCCGTACGGGCTCGGGCGGGGCCGGTACGGCCCGGGGCGCCCGTACAACGCGACAGGCCCCGATCCGGGGGATCGGGGCCTGTGCCACAGGGTGTGGCTGGGGCCGGGGTCGAACCGGCGACCTATCGCTTTTCAGGCGATCGCTCGTACCAACTGAGCTACCCAGCCGCAGCGGTCCTGACGGGATTTGAACCCGCGGCCTCCACCTTGACAGGGTGGCGAGCACTCCAAACTGCTCCACAGGACCTCGCCCGGTGCGAAACCGGCGTGGACCAGTCTCGCACACGGTGCGGTGTGCTCTCGCAACGGGATTCGAACCCGCCGTCGCTACCTCGCTGACCTGAGGGGATGCCGGAGCGGGCGGGATGTATTCGAACATGCGCGCCTCCCTGCACGAACATGTTCGCTACGATGGGCGTCGTGGGTGTGAGAAAAGAGCCGGTCAGTCGCCGGGAGCGGCCGGCCAAGCCTGCCCTGTCCCGGCGCGGCATCGTGGACACGGTCGTGCGGATCATGCGGGCCGAGGGGCTGGAGAAGGTCACGATGCGTCGCCTGGCGCAGGAGCTGGACACCGGCCCGGCCTCGCTCTACGTGTACGTCGCCAACACCGCCGAGCTGCACGCGGCCGTCCTCGACGCCCTGCTCGGCGAGGTCGACCTGAGCGGCCGGGAGGGCAGCCAGGACGGGGAGGACTGGCGCGGCCAGCTCCGCGCCGTCATGACGTCCTACACCTTGATGCTCTTCGAGCACCCGCAGCTCGCCCGGTCGGCGCTCGTCGCCCGGCCGAGCGGTGAGAACTACCTGCGGCTGGTGGAGCGCGTCCTCGACCTCCTCTCCCGCAGCGGGGCCGGCCGCGAGCAGGTCGCCTGGGGGGTGGACAAGCTCCTCCAGGACGCGACGGCCACCGCCGCCGAGCAGGCGACGCGCGAGCACGAACCCGGCTCGGAAGACGACTGGAGCGCGGCCGTCGGCGCGCTGCGCGCTGTGGACGAGACGGCCTATCCGGCGATCAGCGCGCACCTGCCGCACCTGGTCAGCGGCACGGCCGAGGACCGGATGCGCTGGAGCTTCGACGTGCTCGTCAACGGCATCACGGGCACCCCTCTGCCCGGCCGGGCCGACTGAGCCCGCGGGCCCGCCCGCCGGCGCGCGCCGGCGGGCGGGCCCGCGCCCCCTTGTGCGCCGGGTCCCCTCGCGGCCCGCCGCGCACTCTCTGTTGCCGAATGCACTCGCCTGGCTGAAAGTGGCCTATGTGGCCGCTTCCCGGTCGGTCGCTTCTCCGCTCGCTCCGACCCCGCGCCCCGGACTCCGCTATTCCGAACACGCTCGTTCCGACCTTGCTCGTAACGAACTTGTTCGTTACGCTGAACGGACCGTTAGCCGGCAGGAGCCTTCGGGAACACCTGGCCCGCGGGCCGGTCCCGCGCCGGATACGCGCTTTCGGTGCTGGTCAGCGGCGTCTTCGGCGCGGCACGGCCGTAGGCCGAACCGACATGGAGGCGCGCACCCTTCACTACGCGCAAAGGAGTAGGTCATGAACGAGAACACTCATGTCGCCGACGACGCGACTACCGAATCGGCGCCCGTACTGATCGTCGGCGGCAGCCTGGTAGGGCTGTCCACCGCGGTCTTCCTGAGCTGGCACGGCGTTCCGGTCGTCCTGATCGACAAGCACCGCGGCAGCTCCCCGCACCCGCGTGCGATCGGCTTCACCACCCGCACGGTCGAGCACTTCCGGCAGACGGGGGTCGAGGTGCCGCCGTCGCAGCAGGGCATGAAGCCGCCGCGGCGGGCGCGGGTGGAGAGCCTGACCGGTACCTGGCTGGAGGAGTACCCGTGGACACCGGGCGGCAAGGGCGCCTACGGCGCCGAGGCGTCCCCGGTGCACGCGATCGCGATCACCCAGGACCGGCTCGAACCCCTCCTGCGCGAGCGGTCGGCCGAGCTGGGCGCGGACCTGCGGCTGGGCACCGAACTGGTCGGCTTCGTCCAGGACGCCGACGGCGTGACGGCGACACTGCGCCGCCGCGACGACGGCCACGAGTACCGCCTGCGCGCCCAGTACGTGGTGGCAGCGGACGGCGCGACCAGCGCCATGCGTGAGGAGCTGGGCATCGGCCGGCACGGGGCGGGGCCGCTGTCGGTGCAGCGCAGCATCCTCTTCCGCGCGCCCCTGGACGAGTACCTGCAGCACGGCGTGGTCCAGTTCGAGATCGAGCAGCCGGACCTGAAGGCGTTCCTCACCACCTACTCCGACGGGCGGTGGGTGCTGATGCTCAGTGATGACATCGAGCGCGACGCCGACGAGCAGCGGCGGGTGGTGCAGCAGGCGGTCGGCCGTACCGACATTCCCATCGAATTGGTGACCACCGGCCGCTGGGACCTGGCCGGCCTGATCGCCGACCGCTTCTCCGACGGCCGGGTGTTCCTCGTCGGCGACGCCGCCCACCAGTTGCCGCCCAACCGCGGCGGTTTCGGCGCCAACACCGGCATCGACGACGCGCACAACCTGGCCTGGAAGCTGGCCGCCGTGCTGGCCGGGAAGTCCGAGCCCCGGCTCCTGGACACCTACGACGCCGAACGCCGGCCCGTGGCGGACCTGCGCCACGACCAACTGTTCGCGCGCGCCGACTACAAGGCCTACCTGACGGCCCCCAAGTCCGACGTGCCGGTGCTCGACGACGCGGCCGTCGAACTCGGCCAGCTCTACCGCTCGGCCGCGGTGCTGGGCGCGGACGCCGACCTGCCGCCCGCGCGGCGACCGGAGGAGTGGGCCGGCCAGCCCGGCACCCGGGCCCCGCACGTGTGGATCACCGTCGACGGCGAGGAGCGCTCGACGCTGGACCTGTTCCGGCGCGACTGGGTGCTGCTGTCCGAGGACGACCGCTGGGCCGCCGCCGCCACCCGTGCCGCCGAGCGGTCGGGTGTCCCCGTCACGTTCGTGCACATCGGCGCCGACGCGAAGCCGGTGGACCCCGACGCCTTCCGTACCGCCTACGGACTCGAAGCCACCGGGGCCGCCCTGGTCCGGCCCGACGGATACCTCGCCTGGCGCACCACCACCGCCCCGACCGACCCCGCCCAGGCGCTCGACACCGCGTTGAACGCTGCCGCGGCACCCACCCACACCAACTAGCAAGGGAGTCCTGATCATGACCGCCACCACGCTTGAGGAGCGCATCCTCCGCCTCGAAGACCTCGAAGCGATCCGTGACCTGACCGCCCGCTACGCCGACGCGATCAACAAGGGCTGGAACGGCAAGACCGTCGACCCCGACGCGATCCCGCACATCTTCACGGCCGACGCCCGCTGGGAGAACTTCGACGGCGAGGTGACCCACGGCGCGGACGCGATCGCGGCCGAACTGCCCAAGGCCACCGCCGTCGTCCAGTTCTCCATGCACACCTTCCTCAACCCGGTCATCACCGTCGACGGCGACACCGCCACCGGGAACTGGCTGATGTGGGTCGGCTCCGTCATGGGCGACAGCCCCCGCTCGGTCTACATGAGCGCCGACATGACCTACACCCGCACCGACGAGGGCTGGCGCATCCAGAGCGTGCTCATAGGCTTCGGAACCATGGTCCGCGGCAGCAACGGCGGCCCCGCCTGACGACCCTGTCGAGCATGAAAGAAGGCCCCAATCCTGGGATTGGGGCCTTCGCTGTGGCTGGGGCCGGGGTCGAACCGGCGACCTATCGCTTTTCAGGCGATCGCTCGTACCAACTGAGCTACCCAGCCGCTGAAGTTCACGGAACTTCAGCGGTCCTGACGGGATTTGAACCCGCGGCCTCCACCTTGACAGGGTGGCGAGCACTCCAAACTGCTCCACAGGACCTTGCGCGCGTCACGTATCCAACTGAGAAGTACGTGATGTCGGGGGTGGTTCCGGCGCTGGCGCTTGAACCGGATACCGACTATACCCGACGGAGGCCGACGGACTGAAATGACTGCCTTGCCCGCCTCGTCCGCAGCGGGCGACGGTCGTGGGGACCGACCGCGCTGACATGGTGCTGACGTTATAGACATAGAGACGCAAAAAAATCCCCCCGGCCGACGTTTCCGCCGGTCAGGGGGGGTAAGCACTGTGCCCCCAACGGGATTCGAACCCGTGCTACCGCCTTGAAAGGGCGGCGTCCTGGGCCACTAGACGATGAGGGCTGATGGCCCGCCTGGGCGCTTCGCAGCGCGTCGGGGACGTGAGAAGCATATGGGATGCGGGGAGGTATCGCCAAAACGGTTTCCCGAAGAGCTGCAAATGGGGTCCGCGGGGCCGATGGGGGCCGGTGGGGGCCACCGGGCGAGGGGCGCGTCCCTGGGTATGGGCGGGTCCGGTCGCATCCGGAGGGGCGGTCCGCCCGGCGCGGTGCGGGGGCGTCGCGGACAATGGCGGGTGTGCTGGAGATGACGCGCGAGGAGTTCGAGGAACTGGTCGCCGAGGCGCTCGACCGGATTCCGCCGGAGCTGACGCGGCTGATGGACAACGTCGCGGTGTTCGTGGAGGACGAGCCGCCCGCGGACGACCCGGAGCTGCTCGGGCTCTACGAGGGGACGCCGCTGACCGAGCGCGGCGAGTGGTACGCGGGCGTGCTCCCGGACCGCATCACGATCTACCGGGGGCCGACGCTGCGGATGTGCGCGTCCCGCGAAGAGGTCGTCGCGGAGACGGAGGTGACGGTCGTTCACGAGATCGCCCACCACTTCGGGATCGACGACGAGCGGCTGCACGCGCTCGGCTACGGGTGACGCGGGCGGCCGGCCGCGGCCGGCGGGTGGGGTGGCGGGGCCGGGCGAACCGCGCCGGGCACGCGCGGGCCGCGTGTCCTGCGCGGGGGGAGGCCAGTTGGGCAGGGGGCCCGTGCTCCGCGACCCGAAGGTGGTCCCCATGCCCATGCGCGCGACGTCCTCGCCCGTGTCCCCGGTACCCGTCGCCCTCGTCCGCGCCGCGGCCGTAGCCGTCGCGGCCGTGGCGCTCGGCGGCTGCATGAGCGTGAGCGACCCCGCGAAGCCCGCACCGGCCAAGTCGGCCGGCCACCGGGGCGGCGGGCCGCAGCCCGACGGCGGCGTGGAGAAGAGCGACGGCAAGGCGCCCGCGGGCACCGGCGCGGGCGCGAAGGCGGTGAAGGGCGGCAAGAGCCAGCGGCCCGAGGGGCGTGACGGCGAGCCGGAGCCGGAGGGGGACGAGAAGGGATCGGCGACCCCGGCCAACGCCTCGTCCTCCGCCTCCGCCGACGCCCGCGACCCCAAGCCGGGCAAGCGCCCGGAGCGGCCGGGCCGGCCGGGCACCCGGCCCAAGCCGTCGCCGGGGCGGCCCGGCCCGCCGGCCACGCCGGGCGACCCCTCGCGCCCGGGCTCGGGGCACGGTCCGGGCCCGGGGCAGCACCCGACGCCCTCGGACCCGGTCGAGCCGACCCCGCAGCCCACCGTCTCGCAGCCGCCCGCGTCCCCGACGACCTCCTCGGCGGCGTCCGCGCCGCAGCGCACGCCGCTGGTCTCGCCGCAGGCCGGTCCGGTGGCGTAGCGACCGTACGACGGGGGCCGTACGGGAGGGTCGTACGGAGGGCGGTACGCGGGGGCCGTACGGGAGGGCGTACGGCCGCGCGCGGGGCCCGGGGGGCGGTGGTTCGGGGGGCGACTTGCGTGGCGCGGGGTGGGGTGCGTATGGTGGTAGATCGTTTGATCCCATTTGCCCGGCGCCGAACCGAAGCGCGCCGCGTGGCGCGTTCCTTACCTTGCCGTGGCTGACCGCATTGAGGCGGTTATTTGTGAAGCCGACACGGAGCTTGGGCGCGTGCCGAGACTCCGGAAGGTTTCGCATTTCGCATGTCCATTTCCAGCACAGCCGTCTCCGCCGACACCGTCGACACCGCAGTGAACACCGAGAGTGTTGACAGCGCCGTGGCCAACGGCGTCGAGACCGCTGACATCACCGAGAACCCCCAGCTCGCCGACGACACAGCGGACGCCTCCGGCTCCGAGGGCGGCGCCGGCGAGCCGGCCGTCACCTTCGCCGACCTCGGACTCAACGAGCACATCGTCCGCAAGCTCGCGCAGAACGGCGTCACCACGCCGTTCCCGATCCAGGCCGCGACCATCCCGGACGCCCTGTCCGGCAAGGACATCCTCGGCCGCGGCCGTACGGGCTCCGGCAAGACCCTCTCCTTCGGCCTGCCGCTGCTGACCCAGCTCGCCGGCGGCCACACCGAGAAGAAGCGCCCCCGCGGCCTGATCCTCACCCCGACCCGCGAGCTGGCCATGCAGGTCGCCGACGCGCTCCAGCCGTACGGCGACGTGCTCGGCCTCAAGATGAAGGTCGTCTGCGGCGGCACCTCGATGGGCAACCAGATCTACGCCCTGGAGCGCGGCGTCGATATCCTCGTCGCCACCCCCGGCCGGCTGCGGGACATCATCAACCGCGGCGCCGCCTCCCTCGACAAGGTCGAGGTGGCCGTACTCGACGAGGCCGACCAGATGTCCGACCTGGGCTTCCTGCCCGAGGTCACCGAGCTGCTCGACCTGGTGCCCAGCGACGGCCAGCGGATGCTGTTCTCCGCCACGATGGAGAACGAGATCGGCACCCTGGTCAAGCGGTACCTGACCGACCCGGTCAGCCACGAGGTCGACGCCGCCCAGGGCGCCGTCACCACCATGAGCCACCACGTGCTCGTCGTGAAGCCGAAGGACAAGGCGCCGGTCACCGCCGCCATCGCCGCCCGCAAGGGCCGCACGATCATCTTCGTGCGGACCCAGCTCGGCGCGGACCGCATCGCGGAGCAGCTCATCGAGTCCGGCGTGCGCGCGGACGCGCTGCACGGCGGCATGACGCAGGGCGCGCGCACCCGGACGCTGGCGGACTTCAAGGACGGTTACGTCAACGTCCTCGTCGCCACCGACGTCGCCGCCCGCGGCATCCACGTCGACGGCATCGACCTGGTGCTCAACGTCGACCCGGCCGGCGACCACAAGGACTACCTGCACCGCTCCGGCCGTACGGCCCGCGCGGGCCAGTCCGGCACCGTCGTCTCGCTCGCCCTGCCGCACCAGCGCAAGCAGATCTTCCGGCTGATGGAGGACGCGGGCGTGGACGCCTCGCGCCACATCGTCGGCGGCGCCGGCGCGTTCGACGACGAGGTCGCCCAGATCACCGGCGCCCGCTCGCTGACCGAGGTGCAGGCGGACTCCGCGAACAACGCCGCCAAGCAGGCCGAGCGCGAGGCCCAGGACCTCGGCCGGCAGCTTGAGCGGGTGCAGCGCCGGGCGGCCGAGTTGCGCGAGGAGGCGGACCGGCTGCTGGCGCGCTCCGCCCGCGAGCGCGGCGAGGACCCGGAGGCGGCCGTCGCCGCCGCCGCCGAGGCCGCCGCCACCGAGAAGGCCCAGGAGCAGGCCGCCGCCGCGTCGGTGCCCGCCCAGGCGCACGAGCGCCGCGACGAGCGGGGCAACTTCGAGCGCCGTGACGACCGCCGTGACGACCGGCGGGACGACCGCCGCGATGACCGGGGTGGGCGTTCCTACGACCGTTCGTACGAGCGCCGTGATGAGCGCTCGGGTGGTTTCAACCGTGGTGGGGACCGGGATCGTCCGGGCCGTTCCTTCGGTCGTGACGAGCGTCCGTCGTCGGGTGGTTTCCGTTCCGGTGACCGTCGGGACGACCGTGGCGGCCGTTCGTACGAGCGCCGTGACGAGCGCTCGGGTGGTTTCAACCGTGGTGGGGACCGGGATCGTCCGGGCCGTTCCTTCGGTCGTGACGACCGTCCGTCGTCGGGTGGTTTCCGTTCCAGTGACCGCCGGGACGACCGTGGCGGCCGTTCGTACGAGCGCCGTGATGAGCGCTCGGGTGGTTTCAACCGTGGTGGGGACCGGGATCGTCCGGGCCGTTCCTTCGGCCGTGACGACCGTCCGTCCTCCGGCGGCTACCGTCGCGACGACCGCCCGTCCGGCGGCTTCCGCTCCGGCGGCGACCGTCCGTACAACCGCGACCGCCGCGACGAGCGCCCCTCCTCGGGCGGCGGCTACCGCTCCGGCGGCGACCGCCCCCAGGGCCGCACCTCCGGCCACCGCGGCGCCACCAGCACCGGCTCCTTCGGCCGCCGCGACGACAAGCCGCGCTGGAAGCGCAACGGCTGACATCTGACATGACCGGCTGACCGCCAGGGCCCGTACGACACCCAAGTGCCGTACGGGCCCTGCGCGTTGCCCCGCCACGGCCCGCCCGCGAACCCCGCGCGAACCGTCCGTGACGGGCTCCCCGCACCGGCTCGCGGGGATACGACTCGGGACTCGGCGCGTCGCCGGGCTATGCTGCGGGGTGCGGGCCATTAGCTCAATTGGCAGAGCAGTGGACTTTTAATCCATTGGTTCAGGGTTCGAGCCCCTGATGGCCCACCGTTCACCGGTCGGGGAGACCTCCTCCGGCCCGCGCGACAGCGCCCCGCCGGCTCTCGGGTCGGCCGGGGCGCTGTCGCGTTTCTGCTCGTGCGTGAGCGGCGCGCTCGTGCGTGAGAGACGCACTCCCGCAGCCGGGCCCGGAGGCGGTCATCTCCGGGCGCGAGCGTTCTGTTTCTTGCTGCTTCCTGACGGTTTCCGTGCTTCCGCGGAAGGTTTTCCACCAATTGGCGTCGTATGCGGGGCCCCCTCTCCCGGCGTCGCTACCTACTGTGCTTGCATCGTCACGCAACGTGCCCCCTGGATCGCCTCGCGGAAAATCTAGGATGATCATGGAACTGAATACCCTTCACCCTCGGTTCGGTCGTGAGATCACCGGGTTCGATGTACGTTCCCTCGACGCCGAATCCCTTCATGTGATCCGCGTCGAACTGGCGCGGTCCGGAGTCCTGGTGTTCCGGGACCAAGTGCTGGACGACGACGCGCTGGAGCGCGTGAGCAGACAAATCGGCGACGGGCGGCTGGAAGAGCCGGCGCGCACCTGGTCGCACGCGCCCTCCACCCGTTTCGTCAGTTACCTCACCGGATTCCAGGACGCGTCGGGAAAACCGATCGGCGTGGCCGACAATCACACGGACTACTGGCATTCCGACCAGGAATTCCGCCGCGACCCGGCCACCTTGGCCTCGCTGTACTGCCTGGTCCCGCCGACGCGCGGCGGCGCGACGAGCTTCGCCACGACGGCCGTGGACCGGCTCGCCCTCCCGGCCGACCTCGTCGAGCGGATCCGCCCGCTGTGGTCCACCCGGCGGCCGGCGCCCACGCACGACAACGTGGAGCACGTCGAGGTGTCGCACCCCGTGCTCCTGACCTCTCCCCGGGGGGAGGGCGAGTACGTCTACGTCAGCGAGAACACGGAACGGTTCATCGGCGCGCCCGGCGAAGAAGCCGGCGAGTTCGCGGGAGCCGACGGAGCCGACGGAGCAGACGACCTGCTGAAGGCCGAACTGCTGCGGTACTGCCTGAGCGAGCAGAACATCTACGCCCACGAATGGCGGATGGGCGACTTCGTCGTCTACGACAACGCTCAAGTTCTCCACCGACGGGAGGATTTCGAGGGAATGCGCTGGCTGAAAGGGACGAAGATTTTCGCCCCTCAGGATTATTTCTCGGTGCCCGCCGGAGAAGTCGTGGGTGTGTCGGCCCCCGCGTAATGGTAAATGGTCCGGCGGAGACGCGGAGCCGGTGCCGCATGACGGAAATCGAGGAGAGCGGAAGCGCATGAAAATCGCTGAAAAGAAGACGTCGGCCGATGGCAGCGTCAAGTACCTGTGGCAGGTCCCCAGTTCCGGGAGCACCGTCGAGAGCATCTATTACCAGCTCGGCGACGAACCGCACACCTGCATCTCCACGGAGGCCGGCTGCAACGTCGGGTGCGTCTTCTGCGAGACCGGGAAGCAGCGCAACCTCGGCGATCTCACCAGCCAGGAGATCTACGACCAGGTGGCGCTGACCGCCGCCGACCTGCCCGACGGGGTGCCGGGCGGCAGGTTCACCAAGGTCGTCGTGGCCGGCATGGGCGAACCGCTGCTCAACTTCGACAATCTGCGGGATGCCGCGATCCGGCTGCTGGCGGACGGGCTCACCGAGCAGGTGACGGTGACGACCTCCGGCATCGTCCCCCAGATGCGCCGGCTGCCCAGCATGCCGATCAGCCTGCTGAGCGTCTCCCTGCACGCCACGACCAACGAGGTGCGCACCCGGCTGATCCCGACGAACAAGACGTACTCACTGGAGGACGTGGTGGCCGCCGCCCGGGAGTACCGGCTGGCCTCCGGGGTCCCGGTCATCATGAACTACCTGCTGTTCGACGGCGTCAACGACACCGACGCCGACCTGGACCGGCTGGTGGCGCTCCTGGACCGCGACGTGTTCTCGGTCAAGCTCAAGTCGTGGAACGAGGTGCCGGACGCCGGCCTGATCCCGTCGCCGTCCGCCCGGTACGAGCACTTCCGCGACGGCCTGGACGCCGCCGGGTTCGATGTGAGCATCTGCGTGAGCGCGGGTGTGGACGTGGGCGGGGGCTGCGGACAACTGCGCAGCGTCCACCGTGAGATGAAGCGGGCGCGGCGGACGTTCGTCGGCACGCCGTCGGCCGCCGACGCCAGGAGCGACGTATGACCGCCGCGAGCGCCGAGACGGTGGCCGGGAGACTGGCGGAGCTCACGGAGGGGAGCGACGAGGCGGCGCAGCGGCTGCGGCGGCTGGCGGCGGGCGCGTACCAGCCCTACGGCAAGGGGGCCTCGCTGAAGATTCCGGAAGGGGGCCGCATCCGGGCGGGCCGCGCGGGCGGGCTGCCCTTCGATTCGCTCACCACCGACCTCATGCTGGGCTGCCTGCCGGCCGCGCAGGTCTGCTACGGCAGTTGCTTCGCCGCCAAGGGGGCCTTCGAGTCCGGGTACGACTTCGGGACCCGGGTGCCCAATGTGCTGGACGAGGAGGTGTTCCGCGCCGACCTGGCGGCGATCCCGGCCGGCCAGGGCTATCTCCGCAACGGCTGGAACAGCGACGCCTCATGGGACTGGCCGAAGGCCGTACGGCTGACCGAGCTGATCCGCGAATCGGGCCACCACACGGTCTTCATCACCAAGATGTTCAAGGCGCTGTCCGACGACGACGCCGCGGCCCTGGCCGGTCTCGGCGCGGAATTGCGCATCTCCGTCAGCGCCTTCGACAGCAGACCGCAACTGCGGATGAGGATGACGGCGGCCGAGCAGTACCGCGGCCTGGGCGGGGTGGCCGTGCCGACCATCATGACGGCCGCGTTCCGCGACGCGGCACTGGCCCGCAGGCAGGACCGCATCGTGGAGTATTTCCGCGAGCGGGACTTCCCGATGGGGGAGAACAGCCTGCGCTTCGTGCCGGGCTCCCCGGTCCTCGACGCCATCGACCTCGACGCCTGCCGCCCCACGGCGGACACCAGGGACCTGTGGAGCGGCCGGATGTACGCCGATCTGCGCGTGCCGACCCTGACCTGCGTCCCGGCGCGGTACAGGGGGTTGCGGAGCCCCTACCTGTCGAAGAACGACCCCGAGTTCCTCGCGTCGCTCTGGAACGAGTCCGTGCCCCTGCACGCCGACGTGCTGGCCGCCGCGGAGCGGCCCAAGCCGCGGCAGTGCGGCGTCGCCCTCGACTGGGACCGCACGACCACACCCGGGCCGGTTGACGGCGAGCGTTCGGTCGCGGCGAGCGACGCCGCTGTCCCCGCGAGCGACGCCGCTGTCCCGGCGGGGGGCGCGCCGTGACGCACGCGATGAGTACGCCCCCTGCCGCGGCCGCCGCGCGGTCGGCGGGGCCCGCGGAGCCCGGCCCCGGGCCCGTAGCCGGCACGGGCGCCGCAGCGGGGCCCGTAGCCGGAGACGCGGCGCGGTCGGCGGGGCTTCGCGTGACCGCCATGAACGGCGCGTTCGGCGCGGAGATCACCGGTGTGGACCTCGCCGCACTCGACGACACCGGATTCGCGGCTCTCGCCGGCATCCTGCGCGAGAGGCGCGTGCTGTGCGTCAGGGGCCAGGCGCATCTCGCCCCCACGCGGTTCCTGGAATTCGCGCGGCGCTTCGGGGACGTCACGCCCTACCCCTTCGGGGAGCCGATGGAGGGCGTTCCGGAGATTCTGCGCATCATCAAGGAGCCGTCCAGCAAAGGAAACTTCGGCGGCGTCTGGCACACCGATTCCCCCTATCACGAGATTCCGCCGTCACATACGGTGATCATGGGCATCGATATCCCCGAAGGGGGCGGCGACACCCTCGTCGCCGATATGCGCGCCGCGTACGAGGCCCTTCCGCAGGAGGTGAAGGACCGCATCCGGGATATGGACGGGATCTTCACGGCGACCAGGGTGCACGGCAGCGCCGGGGCCGGCCTGGAACTGGGAGACGTGAAACGGGTGGCGGACAGGAAGCGCGCCGATCAGGAATTCCGGCACCCCCTCGTCCGTACCCACCCGGAAACCGGACTGCCGGGGCTCTACGTCAGCGCCTGCCACATGTCGGGGCTGGCCGGCCTCCCGGCCGACGAGGCGCACTCGCTGATCGACTACCTCGCGGACCATGTCGTACGCGACGAATTCACCGCCCGCATCCGCTGGACGCGCGGGACCGTGGCCGTCCTCGACAACCGCTGTGTCCAGCACAAGGCACTCAACGACTATCCGGGCCGGCGCCGCGAGATCCACCGGATCCAGATCACCGACGGCCGCCGCCCGACGCGCCGAGGGAAGGTGTCTCCATGAAAGCGGGGCAGTCATCGCCGCGATTCACCGAATTCTCCTCCACGGTGCGGTACCGGAGCGCGGAACAGTGCGCGGAGGACGTGGCCTCGGCGCTGAGCCGCGCCAAAGTGGTCACGGTGCGCGGAGTGCCCGAAGAGGTCGATCACGGGCGCTTCTACCATCGGCTGGCCTCGCGGCTCGGCGACTTCCACTTCAAGAACGAGGACGCGGAAACGGCCTCGCTGGAATCCGACGGCTGGCTGGACATCCGGTACGACCCCGCCGCGGTCGACCAGTCCCTGTACCGCTACGGCAATACGCGGATGCCGCTGCACATCGACGGGGCGTACACGGATGTCGAGTTCGACATCTTCTTCTTCTACTGCGTGCGGCAGGCGCGGTTCGGCGGCGCGACGGTCGTCGCCGACGGGACCGACGTATACGACTACCTGGAGGCGTTCGACCCCGCGTTGTTCCAGCGGCTCCTGACGACGAAGGTGCTCTTCGAGAAGGGCGGGAAGCGCCGGATTTCCACGATTCTCTTCTACGATCAGGGCACCCCGTCGTTCAACTGGAGCAGCACCCGCGTCTCCGCGGGGAATCCGCCCGAAGTCATCGAGATGGCGCGCCGCTTCGCGGAGTTCTGTGAGCATCAGATCGTCGACGGCGGCCTGGCGGAGCCCGTGCTGCTGGCGCCGGGAGAGGCCGTGTTCATGCACAACCGCCCCGTGCTCCACGGCCGTAACTCGTTCTTCGGCGAGCGCTGTCTGCTGAAAGGCGTCCTGCGATTCGCTCCCGACGCCGCCGCGGCGGACCGCGACGGCCAGATTCCGGCGGAGGCGGCGCGATGACCGACACAGTCCGCGCTCGCGAGTCGGCGGGCAGTTCGTACCGGAGTCCCCGCACCCCGCAGGAGCACACCCTGTGCTCACTGTTCGCCGAGGCGGCGAACCGGGATCGCGTCGGCATCGACGACGACTTCTTCGACATCGGCGGGGACTCGCTCAGCGTCGTGATCCTCGTCGAGGCGATCCGTGAAACGCTCGGCGTGGACATCGCGTTGGACACGGTCTACGAAAATCCCACCGTCGCCGCGCTGGCGGGCCGATGCGAGGTCCCCGCCGACGCCGGCGCCGCACTCGACGTCCTCCTGCCGCTGCGTACGATCGGGACGGCGCAGCCCCTGTTCTGCGTCCATCCCGGCACCGGCCTGAGCTGGGGGTATTCCGGTCTGCTCCGCCACCTGCGAGACCGGCCGCTCTACGCGCTGCAGTCGCGGGCGCTGAGCGGCGGCGCGCTGCCCGGGTCGGTCGGCGAGATGGCGGACGACTACGTCCAGCAGATCAGGAAGGTGCGGCCGCACGGCCCGTACCACCTCCTGGGCTGGTCGTTCGGCGGGCGCGTCGCCTTCGAGGCGGCGGTGCGGCTCCGGCGGGCCGGGGAGAACGTGGCAACCCTCGCCCTGCTCGACAGCGCGCCGCCCCCCAAGGAACGCCGGGCGTTCCCGGCCGACGGCGAATCCGACGGATTCGTGCTGGAGAATGCCATCAAGCGGTATTTCCTGGTCATGCTCGGCGAACTCGACGACGAGGCCGAGTCGCCCGGCGCCACCGACCGGCCCCCGGACGCCGGAGAACTGGATCTCGAAGCCCTCAGGGGTGAACTGGCCGCCGCCGGGAGCCCGTACGGATTTTTGGGACAGGACACCTTCCGGCACATGTTCGAGGCGCATCGGCGTCATTATGTGCTGTCCCGGCAGTACGTCCCCGGCGAGCGGTTCAACGGGCCCATGGCGTATTTCTCCGCCACCCAAGGCGAACAGAACGGCCGTCGCGGGGAGAACTGGCAGCCGTTCGTGCACGGCCCGGTCACCGAATATCCCGTGGACTGCACCCACCTGGAAATGACCAGGCCCGCCCCGCTGAAGCGCATCGCCGGGGTCCTCGCGAGATTGCTCGCGGAACACTGACGCGGAGCGCGTCGGTGGTGGGTCCGTGTGCTGGGCGTATTGGACGGCGGAGCGGAGGCTGTTGGCGTTGACGTTGTTCGGTGCCGGAGCGAGGAGAAACCGCGGCGGCGGTGGCGGGCGGGGGCGTCGGCGCGTCGTGCTCGCGCTGCTGCGGAACCGGCCGTACCGGCTGTACTGGGCGGGACAGGTGCTGTCGCAACTGGGCTCCGACATCTCCGTCGTCGCCCTCGCCTTCGCGGTGTTCGCCGTCGGCGGCGGGCCCGGCGGCCTGGGGCTGGTGCTCGCCGCGCGGATGATCCCGCAGCCGCTGATGGCGGTGGTCGGCGGCGCGGCCGCCTACCGGACCTCGACGGAACGCGTCATGGTCAGCGCGCACCTGGTCTCCGGGCTGGCGCAGTCGGCGGCCGTGGTCCTGCTGCTCAGCGGAACCGCCCGGGTATGGCACCTGGCGCTGCTGGCGCTCGTCACCGGCGCCGCCAACGGCTTCTTCGTCCCCGCGCAGCAGAGCGTCGTCCCGCAGATCGTCGAGCCGGAAGCGAGGCAGCAGGCCAACGCCCTGCTCAGGTTTCCGCAGAACGCCTCGAAGATGGCGGGCCGCGCGGTGGGCGGCATCGTGGTCGCCTTCGCCGGGCCCGGCTGGGCCATCGCCTGCGACGCGCTGAGCTTCTTCGGCGCGGCGCTGCTGCTGTCGCGGGCCGGCGTGCCCCCGCTGCGTACGGAAGGCGGCGAACGGACCAAGGTCGTCAGCGATGTGATCGAAGGCTGGCGTGCCTTCAGGAGCCGACGGTGGCTGTGGGTGATGGTCCTGCAGAACGCCGTCGCCCTGATGCTGTGGCTGGCGGGCGCCCAGGTCCTGGGACCGGTCTACGCGAACGAGGAGCTGGGCGGCCCGCGGCCCTGGGGCCTGGCGGCCACCGCGCTCGCCGCCGGACTGGCCGCCGGGTCGGCGATGGCCATGGCATGGCGCCCGCGCCATGCCGGCCCACTCGTCTGCGGGTGCATGGCGACGATGGCGCTCCCGATGGCGGTGATGGCCGCGCACGGGCAACTCGCGGCCCTGTGCCTGGCCATGCTGATCGCCGGAGTCGGGGTGGATACGGCGATGGTGACCTGGACCGGTCTGATGCAGGAGCACATCCCCGTGGAACAGCTCAGCCGTGTCCTGTCCTTCTCGAACGTGGGCCCCTTGGTGCTGGTGCCCCTCGGCTACGTCCTCGCCGGCCCGGCGATGGCGGCGGTGGGGCTGCACACGGCGCTGGGCCTCGGCGCGGTCATCGTCCTCGCCGTGGCCGCCGCCCCGCTGGTGCTCGGCGACGTCCGCGCCCTGTCCCGCCGGGGGACGGAGCTCCGAACGCCCGAGGCGGCCGTAGCGTGACCGCCGCCGCCCGGAGCGACGGCTTCACGCCACGGGGCGCGGCTGCGTTCGCGCGGGCCCGCTAGGCGGCCGTTTGGCGGTCGAGTTGTTCCAGGACCATCGGCCAGGCGTCCGCCGTGCGGTCGCGCGCCTTGTCGTGCGGGAAGCCCGCGTGGGTGAGGTGCAGATGGGTGCCGCCGGCGTGCGGGGCGAGTTCGACCGTGACGACGGTCTCGGCGCCCTCGGTGCCGCCAGCGCCGGTGACCCAGGTCAGTTCGACGAGTTCGGGCCGCTTGAGCCGCAGGAAACGGCCGTAGTGGGGGTGGCGGCGCGCCGGTTCCTCGGACTGGAACCGGTACTCCGTCTCGAAGAAGAACGGCGTGTTCACCTCGACCGCCGGCATCAGCACCGACCCGGGCGCCGCGAACCAGGTGTCGAGCCGGTCGGTCCAGGCGCGGTAGAGCGTTTCGGGCGACGCCTCCATGGCGCGTTCGGCGGTCAGGCGGTAGGGCCGGTCCGTCAGATCCGGGGTACGAATCGGGTCATTGCTCATGCGCGCCACGTAACCATGACGAACGGTGCGGCGCGCGTCGCGGCGGAGCGTACGACCCGCGTGCTGGGCGGGCGGCAGCGCCCGGAATCCGGCAGACACGCCCCCACGCGCCCCTCGGCCCCCTTCTGACGTGCGTAAGCAGTGCATAGGCGGGGCCGGAGCGACGGGGATGCGGAGCCACTTCGGCCGAATCCGGCCCGTGCCGCGTGTTCGCGCCGCTACGGTAAGTGCGCGGTACCAAGTGCGCGGGGCGGGTTCGGCGACAGCCGGGAGGTGCGGATTGATGGAGGGCTCGCGAGTGGGTGAGGGCGGCGGCGGGTGCGGGACGCCCGCGGCACAGTTGTCGCGGTTGCTGGCCCGCGCCCAGAACGGGTTCGAGATCGACGAGCCGGTGCTCGCGCGGATCGGCACCGCGCTGATGCACCAGGCCGAGCTCCGCTCGTACCGGCAGCGCAACGAGCCGCCCCGGCCGCTGCGGTGCAACACGTACCGGCACATCTTCCTGCTCGCCGACGGCAGCAGCCTGCTGCTGTACGAGCTGGAACACGACGCCGGCCCCGACGAGCGGTATCTGTACGAGCTCTACGCCGAGGAAGCGGCCCTGGACCGGGCCGAGCGGCGGGTGCACGAGTGGATCGGCGGCAGCGGCCCGGCCTCGGAGGCCGAGGAGCTGCCGCCCTGGCTCGCGGAGGAGCTGTTGCTGGCCATGGTCCCGACGCAGCCCCGCCGGGAGTACGCGGCCGAGGACTCCCCGGACCACGCGCGCCGGCTGCTGCGCCGCGCGGAGAACGAGGACGGCCCCGGCGAGGTGGTCCGCGAGCTGCTCCAGGACGCCCGCGGGCACCACATCTCGCTGATCACCAAGCCGCGGCGGCGCGGCTGCGGGCGGGACACGACCTGGTGCCGGTTCTACGAGCACGCCTTCCTGCTGGAGGGCGGCGGCGAGGTCAGCCTGTGGGAGCTGGAGCACAACATGACCGAGGGCGGCCGGCTGGTCTGCGAGGTCTATCTCGACGAGGCGGAGGCCGAGGTCGCCGCCGACCGGCACGCCCGCGCCAAGGGCGTCGAACTCTGATCCGAATGTCCCGATCCCGGCTCGTAGTGCGAGCCGGGCCCCGGATGTGCTATGGTTGTTCGAGTTGCAGTTGTGGTACCCATGAACTCGTGTGCGCCTGACGGTTATGTAGCCGAAGGCGCATTTTTGTTTTTCGCCGGTCTATTCCGGTGTGGGGCCCACCCCATTGAAGGAGATAGACATGGCATCCGGCACCGTGAAGTGGTTCAACTCGGAAAAGGGCTTCGGCTTCATCGAGCAGGACGGCGGCGGCCCCGACGTCTTCGCCCACTACTCGAACATCGCCTCCACCGGCTTCCGCGAGCTGCTTGAGGGCCAGAAGGTGACCTTCGACGTCACGCAGGGCCAGAAGGGCCTGCAGGCCGAGAACATCGTCGCCGCCTGATCGCTCGATCGGACGTTGCACCACCGCGATGGGGCCCGCACCGCTGGGTGCGGGCCCCATCGCTGCTCCAACGCACCGTCCGCCCGCACCTGATCACCGCTCCACCATCCAGTTCTCCCCGCGCGCCCCGGCTTTTTCCGCGCCCGTCCGTCCCGGTACGGGCTTGCGACGCGAAGTCGTTCCTGAGGCGTGCCACCCCACTGAGGGAAGGTCCTCTCGAATGACACGTTCCGAACGCCCCGCCCGCACGCCCCGCACCCGTCCCTCCGGCGGCCGTCCCTCCGGCGGTCGTCCGGCCGGCGACAGGCCCTCCGGCGGCGGTCGTCCCTCCGGCGGCCGGCAGCCGAGCCGGCGGCCGGCCGCGTCCGAGGGCGGCGAGTTCGCCATGCCCGTCAGCACCACCCCGGCGCTCCCGCCCGTGGCGGCCTTCGCCGAGATGGACATGCCCACCGGCCTGCTCGCCACGCTGGACCGGGAGGGCGTCACCGAGCCCTTCCCGATCCAGGCCGCCACGCTGCCCAACGCCCTGCACGGCCGGGACGTCCTGGGCCGCGGCCGTACGGGCTCCGGCAAGACCCTCGCCTTCGGGCTCGCGCTGCTGGCCCGCACCGCCAGCCGGCGCGCCGAGTCCAGGCGCCCGCTGGCGCTCGTACTCGTCCCCACCCGCGAACTCGCACAGCAGGTCACGGACGCGCTCACGCCGTACGCCACCGCCGTCAACCTGCGGCTGACCACGGTGGTCGGCGGCATGTCGATCGGTCGGCAGGCCAACAGCCTCGCGCGCGGCGCCGAGGTGCTGGTCGCCACGCCCGGCCGGCTCGCGGACCTCATCCAGCGCGGCGACTGCGCGCTCGGCGACGTGGCCATCACGGTGCTCGACGAGGCCGACCAGATGGCCGACATGGGCTTCCTGCCGCAGGTCACCCGGCTCCTCGACCAGGTGCGCCCGGACGGCCAGCGGATGCTGTTCTCCGCGACCCTGGACCGCAACGTCGACCGGCTCGTACGCCGCTTCCTGAGCGACCCCGTGACGCACTCCGTCGACGCCTCCGTCGGCGCGGTCTCCACCATGGAGCACCACCTGCTGCACGTCTCGGACGACGACAAGCGCGACGCCGTGACCCGGATCGCCGCCCGCGAAGGCCGCGTGATCATGTTCGTGGACACCAAGCGCGGCGCCGACCGGCTGGTCAAGCGGCTGCTGGCGAGCGGCGTACGGGCCGCGGCGCTGCACGGCGGCAAGAGCCAGCCGCAGCGCAACCGCACGCTGGACCAGTTCCGTACGGAGCAGGTCACGGCGCTCATCGCCACCAACGTCGCCGCCCGCGGCATCCACATCGACGGCCTCGACCTCGTCGTGAACGTCGACCCGCCCGTCGACCACAAGGACTATCTGCACCGCGGCGGCCGCACGGCGCGGGCCGGCGAGTCCGGCACCGTCGTCACGCTCGTCCTGCCGGAGCAGCGGCGCGAGATGAGCCGGATGATGGTCACGGCGAAGATCACCCCGCAGGTCGCGAAGGTGGGGCCGGAGGACGCCGAGCTGGCGCGGATCACGGGTGCCCGTGTGCCCAGCGGCGTCCCGGTCGTCATCACGCCGCCGGCCCCGCCGCAGCCCCAGGGCAAGCCGAAGTCGCGCGGCTCCCGGCCGGGCTCGGGTACGGGCGCAGGCTCGCGTTCCGGCGGCCGTGGCCGGGGTAGCCGGGGCGGCAGCGGCCGCGGCGGCAATGGCGGCGGGAACGGCGGCTCGGGGCGCGGGCGCGGGAGGACTCCGGCGGTCTGAGGCCCTGGTGGTCTGATGGCCCGCAGGTTCGACAGGGGCTGAGGCTGGGGCTCGCGCGGTCCCGCCTCACCACCCCCACCTGCGCGTACGCCCGTACCTCACCCCTGTCCGCCGTCCTCGGCCCCGTTTGCCGTGCGCGGGCGGCGGCCACCCGAATGGACGAACAGCGGTCGCCGGGACCGGCGTCCGCCGGAAGCCTGGAAGGGGCGCCGCGCGGGACGGACCGGTCAGGAGAGAACGGTGGGGAAGCGAGGTCCCGGAGGCAGGGCACGCAGGGGGAAGCCCACGGGCGCGCCCACGCCCGTACCCCCGCACCGGCCCGCCGACGGACCGGCGAACGGCCCGGGGAACGGACCGGGGAAGGGTCCGGTGAACAATCCGGCGAAGGGCCCGGTGAAGGAGCGCTCGCGCCGCGGCGCGGCCGCGAACTGCCTCGCCCGCTGGGCGCCCGCCCTGCTCATCGTCATCGGGGTCCTCTTCGACCTCCTGACCCCGCCGCAGTACACCGGAGCCCCCTTCCTCTCGGCCGCCCCCCTGGTCGCGGCCCCGCTCTACGGGCGGCGCGGGACGATCGTCACGGCCCTCGCGGCCGTTGCCGCCGCGGCGGGGACCAACGCGTACCACCGCGCGGTGAACTCGTTCGAGTCCGCGACCAAGACCGCCACGGTCCTGACCGTCGCCGTCCTCGCGCTCGGCATCAACCGCATCGTGCGCCACAGCGACCAGCAACTGGAGTCCGCGCGCGGCATCGCGGAGGCGGCCCAGCGCGCCGTGCTGCCGACGCCCCCGGCCCGTATCGGCTCGGACCTGCTCATCGCGGCCCGCTATGTGGCGGCCCAGGCGGACGCCCGTATCGGCGGCGACCTGTACGCGGTGCAGGACACCCCGCACGGCGTACGCGTCATCGTCGGCGACGTCCGGGGCAAGGGCCTGGAGGCGGTCGAGGCGGTCGCCGTGGTGATCGGCGCGTTCCGGGAGGCGGCGGAGCAGGAGCCCACCCTGGAGGCGCTGGCGGCGCGGCTGGAGCGGGCGTTGCAGCGGGAGGGGGCGCGCCGGGAGGGGCTGGACCAGTTCGAGGGGTTCACCACGGCCGTACTCGTGGAGGCGATCGTGACGGTTCCGGACGGCGCGGAGCTGCGCATCGTCAACCGCGGCCACCCGCCGCCGCTGCTGCTGTACGCGGACGGCAAGGCGGTGGAGGCGGCGCCGGAGGTCCCGGCGCTGCCGCTGGGCATGGGCGACCTGGGCGTATGGCCGGACCGGGTGGACGTATGGGACTTTCCGGCGGGGGCGACGCTGCTGCTGTTCACGGACGGGGTCACCGAGGCCAGGGACGAGCGGGGCGAGTTCTACGACCCGCAAGTCCGGCTGAACGGGCGGCTCTTCGACGGGCCGGACCTGCTGCTGGAGGCCCTCTCCGTGGACGTCGCGCGGCATACGGGCGGGGGCACGGCGGACGATATGGCGCTGCTGGCGATTCGGCGGTGCGGGCGGGGGGAGGCTGGAGCGGGAGAGAGGGCGGAGCCGGGGCCGGGAGCGGAGTCGGCGCCGGGGCCGGATGCGGGCCGGCGGGACGAGGATTCCGGCGGGCGCGGGGGACACGGTGCGTAGTGGATCTTGATCCCTGTGCATAACGACTGGCGCACGATCGTCGCGCGGGGGTTTCGGCCGATGAGGCGACTCGACCGCTTTCGCCGACGGCTGTCCATAAAGTCCTTGCCAAAGCCTGAGCGGATTACGGGCAACGGCTTGGTATCCGGGTCTCGCTTCTATTAACGTTCGATAACGCAGCGCGGTCGTCACAACCGCCGCAAGAGGCGGCACCGTGCGCCTTCGCCGAATCCCGCAGGCACCAGCAGCACCGGCCACACCGTACGTACACCAGCACCATCGGCAGCACCGGCAACACGAGGCACCAGGGAACCGGGGAACCACCAACCTTGGGGTGAGTCGGACGCCTTCGCGAGAAGGGGCCCGTAGGAGACCTTCCTGCTCCGAACCCGTCAGCTAACCCGGTAGGCGAGAAGGAAGGAAAGGAGTGCGCCCCCGTGGCGTCCAACAAGCCTGCCCTCGACGAGCCGACGTACGACGCGCCGACGTACGACGCACCGTACGACCCTTCGTTCGTACCCTCTGTGTCCTCCGGGCCTTCTGCTACTGCTGCTCCTTCTGTGCCTACCTCGTACGGGCCTTCCTTCGGTGCTGAGGGCTTCGGTGCTGAGGACGTGGTTGGGCCGGTGGCCGGGCCGGTGGCCGGTGCGGGCGCTGCCGTGGGCTTCGAGGCGGGCTTCGGCGGGGACTTGGACGCGGGTTTCGCGGAGGAGGCCATGGGGGCCGACGCTGCGGATGCCGCTTCCGCGGACGGCCCGGCCCGGGGCAAGCACCGGGTCGGCAAGCAGCGCGGCGGCACGATGGCCCGTAGCGGAGCGGTGCTCGGCGTCGGCGTCATAGCGGCGGTCGGGGCAGGCGGGATGGCGAGCGCCGAGGACCGTCCGGCGCCTCCGATATCCATGCCCGACCTGGCGCATCTGGCCGACCAGGTGGGCGAGTTGCCGGGGAAGCTGCCGGTCGTCGGATCGCTGGTGCCGGACGACTCCGGCTCGGAGGCCCCTGAGAACACCGGGGCCACTGAGGCCACTGAGGCTGCTGCGACCGTCGAGGGCACTGAGGCGCACGGTGCGGACCAGCCGCTGTCGCGGCTCGGCCTCTCCGCGGAGGACGCGGCGAACGGCGCCGCCGACGCGGGCGAGGCGCTGCGCGCCCGCATCCTTCAGCAGGCCGAGCATCAGCAGGCCGCCGCGGCTGAGGAGTCGCACGAGGCGGTAGCCAAGGCGGCGGCGGCCGAGGCCGCCGACGAGGCGGCGAAGCGGAAGGCCGCGACCGAGGCGGAGGCCAAGGAGAAGGCTGCGGAGTCCGAGGAGAAGGTGGCGGCCGAGCAGCGGGCGAAACAGGCGGAGCAGGCGAAGCAGGCCGAGGAGGCGAAGCAGGCCGAGGAGGCGGCCGCTGCCGAGAAGGGGGCCGCGGCGGGGGAGGGGCGATCGGCGAAGCCCGCCACCGGGTACACGCTGCCCGTCGGTTCGTACACGCTTACCGCCGGATTCGGCCAGTCGGGCGACATGTGGTCCGCCAACCACACCGGGCAGGACTTCGCGGCGCCGACGGGTACGCCGATCAAGGCGGTCCGGGGCGGCACGATCACGCATGCCGGGTGGGCCGGCTCGTACGGCTATCGCACGGTGCTCACCCTCGACGACGGCACTGAGCTGTGGTTCTGCCACCAGTCGTCGATCACGGTGACCTCCGGAAAGGTGAAGGCGGGCGACGTCATCGGGCGGGTCGGGGCGACCGGCAATGTGACGGGGCCGCATCTGCATCTGGAGGTGCGGCCGGGCGGCGGGGCGCCGGTGGACCCGATGACGTGGCTGCGGGAGCACGGCTTGCGGCCGTAACGGCGGCGGCGGCAAAGCGGGGCGGTGGCGTCGCGGTGGCGTCGCGGTGGCCGGGCGGGTGGCCTGAACGGAACGGACGCGTCCGTACGACCCGTTGTGACGCGTGTGCAAGGCGTTAAATGGATCTATGGCTGAGAAGCGCAAGAAGATCGGAAACCTCTCCGTCCACCCGCTCTGCCTCGGCGGCAACGTCTTCGGCTGGACGGCCGACGAGACGGAGTCCTTCGCCGTACTCGACGCCTATACGGAGGCGGGCGGCAACTTCATCGACACCGCCGACGTCTACTCCGCGTGGGTCCCCGGCAACTCGGGCGGCGAGTCCGAGACCGTCCTGGGCGACTGGTTCGCGACGCGCGGCAACCGCGCGGACGTCGTCCTGGCCACCAAGGTCGGCGGGGGCGTTCCGAAGCGGCGCGGCCTGACCGCCGACGCCATCAAGACGGGCGTCGAGGAGTCGCTGCGCCGCCTGCGCACCGACTACATCGACCTCTACTACACGCACTGGGATGACACGTCCGTGCCGGTGTCGGAGTTCATCACGGCCCTCGACGACCTGGTGCGGGAGGGCAAGGTCCGGGAGATCGCCGCCTCCAACATCACGGCGGAGCGGCTGGCGGAGGCGCTGGCATTCTCCGACGCGGAGCGGCTGGCCAAGTACGTCGCGATCCAGCCGCCGTACAACCTCGTCTCGCGCGGTACGTACGAGGGGGCGCTCTCCGCGACCGCCGCGCGCCACGGGCTGGCGGCGGTTCCGTACTACGGGCTGGCGTCGGGCTTCCTGACCGGCAAGTACCGGCCGGGCACGACCGTGGACAGCGAGCGGTCGGAGAAGGCCGCCGAGTATCTGCGCACCGAGCGCGGCCCGCGCGTCCTGGAGGCGCTGGACAAGGTCGCGGGGGCGCACGGTGCCGAGCCGGCGACGGTGGCCCTGGCCTGGCTCGCCGCCCAGCCGACGGTGGCCGCCACGATCGCGAGCGCGCGCAACACCGGACAGTTGCCGGCGCTGCTGGCGGCGGCGGACCTCCAGTTGACGGTGGATGAGGTGGACATGCTGACGGAGGCGTCGGCGTAGGGGCCCTGGGCTCCAGGGCCCCGGGCTCCCCGGGGGCACCCGGCCCCGGGGGCACCCGGCCCCGGGGGCACCCGGCCCCGGGGGCACCCGGCCCCGGGGGCGCGACTACCCCCGCCGCTCGACTATCCGCGCCGCTCGATCGCCCCCGCCGCTCGGCTATCCCCGCCGCTCGACGGCCCAGGAGGCGAGGGCGACGCCGCCGGCCACGGCGAAGACGGAGGGCCAGGCGCCGACCTTCTTGGCGAGCGGGTGCGAGCCGGCGAAGGCGGCCACGTACAGCCCGGTGAGCGCGGCGGCGGCGCCGGTGCCGGACCGCTGCTGCCACTGCCGCGCGGCGACGGCGCCGGCGGCGGCCAGCGCGGCCCCGCCCAGCGGCCGCTTCTTGGTCCACCGGGCCACCCCGTACCCACCGACGAGCCCACCAGCGGCCACTACAGACGTCGGAACCCCAGCCATTCCCGCGACCTCCACGATCTACGACGATCTACTACGACAAACCAACTCGAACGTTTCCTCGACCCTACGCCGGGTGGGGATGGTATCGGCGGGCGGATGGCGCGTCGCGGAGGAAGCCACCCGATGATGAGGTGCGGATTACCGCGGGGAGGCGCGTACGGGTGAGCGCGAGGACGGCGCGTACGAAGAGGAGCGGGGTGAAGCGGGGGGATTCCAGGCGGAGGGACCGTTCCTGCTGGGCAGCAACTGGCCATGCCTACGCCGATCTCGTACGACAGGGCGGTACTGGCCCGGCTGGTCCGCCGCCAGCACGGCCTCGCCACACATGCGCAACTGCGCGCTCTGGGGGTCTCCCAGGGGGCGATCTGGAACAGAGCGCGCGAGAACGGGCCGTGGCAACGCGTGCTGCCGCGCGTGTACCTGCTCCATTCCGGCGCGCCGGATACGGTCCAGCGCCTGCTGGCGGCGGTCCTGTACGCGGCGGGTCAGCGCGCGGCGGCCGCCCCGCTCTCGGGCAGGTCGGCGCTGCTCACGGGCCGGGCGGCGCTCCATATGGCGCCGGGTTCCACGACGCGGCACGAGGCGGCGCGGCTGGCGCCGGTGGAGGTGCTCATTCCGGATGACCGCCGGGTGGTGGACGCCGGGTACGTCCGCGTCATCCGGACACGCCGCTGGCCGGCCCGGCACCTCCTGGTCGACAGCATGCCCATCACCGGCGCGGCCCGCGCCGCGGCCGACACGGCCGCCCGCTGGACCGGCCGCCCGAACGCCCTGCGGGCCATCCTCACCACCACGGTCCAGCGCGACTTCTGCACGGCGGGCGACCTGGTCGACGAACTCTCCGCGGCCGGCCTGGACCGCGTCCCCACGGTCGCCCTGGCAGCGGAGGAACTGACCTCGGGCGTGACGTCCTGGGCGATGGGCCACGCGAGAAAGGTGATCGCGGCGTCCCCCCTCCCACCCCCCTTGTGGCACCCGGACCTCTACACCCCCACCGGCCACTTCATCGCCAGCCCCGACGCCTACTGGCCCCGCGCCGGCGTAGCCCTCGTCATCACCTCCCCCACCCACCCCCCAACCCGCCTCCAACGCCTCACCCCCCACGCCATCCACGTCCTCACCACCACCCCCACCACCCTCCGCCACACCCCAACCGCCCTCATCACCTCCCTCACAGAGGCCCTAAAAAACGGCCACCGTTCGGCTCCACCCCGGGGCATCCGAGTGGAAACGGAGTGATGCCTGGAGCGCGGGGGCGCGGGGCATCGTCAGCGCCCCTCGGTGCCGCAACATCAACTGCCGTGACGGGTCAACAAGGAATCGGGGACTTCCGACAGAATGTCGGGTTCACGAGCCCCACGGTGAGCGAAGTGCAGATCTTCCCGGGCACGCGTGCACAGGACAAGAAGGCGGAGCCGAGCTTGCACGCTGGTCGCGTCCTCCGTATACGCGTCCAAATCCGGAACGAAAACGCTGTCGAACTCCAAGCCCTTCATACTGGCCGCATTCACGATCCTGATGGGGCGTCACAGGGGCGGAACCTTCGGGGCGGCGCACTGTCCCAGGAGCAGTACGGGCCGGAAGCCGGCGGCTTCGATGCCCGAGGCCAGGCCGCCCCCGCCCGCGCACAAGTCCACGAACCGTAATCCGCTCATAGGCCCCCGCCCCCCTGCTGTCGTTTCTCTCTGCTTGCCTTCTCGCGGTCGACGGCCGCGACCACCTGGCGCATGACGGCGTCCGGCGACTCGTGTTCCCAGAAGCGCAGTACTGTCCAGCCCTCGGACAGAAGCTGTGCGTTCGTCTCCCGGTCCCGTTCGATGTTGCGGTCGAGCTTCTGTCGCCACCATTCCGCGTTCGCCTTGGGGCTGGTGGCGTGTTCCGGGCAGCCGTGCCAGAAGCAGCCGTCGATGAGGACGGCGAGTCGTGTGCGGGTGAACGCGATATCGATCTTGCGTCTGCGCATGCCCGGCACCGGATAGTGAGTCCGGTAGCGGTACCCGGAGGCGTGAAGGAGCTGCCGCACCGCCCGTTCGGCGCTCGTGTCCTGGTTGGTCTGCCGGCTCATCCGAGCCGAGACGTCGGGGCTGGAAGGGGGTGCGTTGCGCATCGCTCCAGTGTCCTACCCGGCACTGTCACGGTCCATGAGGTCGGAGGCGCACGGACCTCAGCGTTGTTGTCCCGGAGGTGGCGGATACGCGCCGTAGGGGGCATGTGTCCCGTATGGGGGCTGCGGGCTGTATGGGGCTTGTGGTGCGTGTGAGGCTTGCGGGCCGTATGGGGCGGGTGGTTCGTACGGGCCGTATGGGCCGTACTGCGGTTGCCACGGGGGCTGGGGGGTGGCGTGGGTCAAGGCTGGTTGGGCTATGGGTTTGCGTTGCCAGAGGTGGTGGAGGAGTTCTTGTTCTCGGGCGGTGAAGTCGGGGCCCGCGGTGCCGCGGTAGGCGCGTTGGCGGAGGAAGGCCAGGGACGTGGCGAAGGAGATGTACTCCGTCACGGCGCGGGCCGCCTCGGGGCCGCCGGTGCGGCGGGCCAGGTGGCGGGCTATGCCGCGGGCGCGGATCGAGGACAGGGCGATCGGTTCGGGCGGGGTGAGCCAGCCGGCGGCCTGGTAGGCGGGCAGGTGGGTGCGTATGGTCCGTAGCTCGTTCTGGCGGGACCAGACGGTCAGCCAGGTCAGCACGCCGAAGACCGGGACCATGAAGAGCCCGTAGACCACGAGGAAGCCGAAGCCGGGCAGGGCCGACGCGCCGTTCCAGACGCCGTGCAGGACCATCGCGGTCAGCAGGGCCGCCAGCGGCACCACGACCCGCGGGACGCGGCGCCGCGGCGCGAACGTCGCAGCGAGGCCGAAGCCGATGCCCGTCATCGACGTGAAGAGCGGGTGCGCGAACGGCGACATCAGCACGCGGATGAAGAACGTCGCCATCGTGGTCGACTGCATGCCCGAGTACCCGAAGTTCTGGTCCGAGGCGAAGGCGTTGCCCAGGTAGAGGATGTTCTCGGTGAACGCGAAGCCCGTCGCCGTGATGCCCGCTATGACGACCCCGTCGACGATGCCGTTGAAATCCCGGCGGCGGAACAGGAACAGCAGCAGCACCGCCGCCGCCTTCGCCGACTCCTCCACCACCGGCGCCACGAACGTCGCCCCCCACGTGTTCGCGTCGGCGTGCTGCGCCGCGTCCACCGTGTTCAGCAGCCACTTCGTGGCGAAGCCATTCGCCAGCAGCGCGACCAACGTCGCCGCGCACGCCCCCCAGGTGAATGCGAAGCCCAGGTCACGCCAGGGTTTCGGCTCCACCCGGTCCATCCAGCGGAACGCCGCCACCAGCAGCGGTACGGGCAGCACGGCCAGGCCGAGCCCCACCAGGAACCCCTCGGTGCCCGTCTGCTCGCGTACGAGCGCCAGGATCACCAGACCGGACAGGGCGAGCAGCATGATCAGCGCCGTGGCCCGCAGCGCCTTGTTCTCCCACAGCGCCCGGCGCGGCTTGTAGTGCCAGCCGGACGGCGCCGGCACCGCCTCGAACCGCGGCCGCCGCTCGTACGCCGGCACCGCGAACTGAGCCGGCTGCTGAACTTGGTCCCCGGTCGGCCGGCCGGCCATCGGCTCCGGGCCCCGGGGCGCGGTCGGTCCCCAGGGCTGAGCAGCGGCGGAGCGGTCGGTCGGCTGACGGGGAGGCGGGGACTCAGGCACTCGAAGACCCTAACCAGGGGGGAGTGGGAGATAGTCGGATTATGGCCGCCAACGCTGACAACGCTGGCAACGCCGCCAATGCTGACAACGCCACCAGCGGGGCCATCAGCCCTCAGCGGCGACGGAACAGCAGGTCATGGACCACATGGCCCTTGTCCAGGCCCTGGCCCTCGAACCGCGTCAGCGGCCGGAACTCGGGGCGCGGCGCGAAACCGCCCTCCGGCTGTACGTTCTCGAAGTGCGGATCGGCATCGAGCACCTCCAGCATCTGCTCCGCGTACGGCTCCCAGTCCGTCGCGCAGTGCAGCACCGCTCCCGGAGCCAGCCGCGCCGCGGCCAGCGCCAGGAACTCCGGCTGAATCAGCCGCCGCTTGTGGTGCCGCTTCTTCGGCCACGGGTCCGGGAAGTACACCCGCATCCCCGCGAGCGCGTCGGGCTGGAGCATCTCCCGCAGCAGGATGATCGCGTCACCATTGGCCACCCGCACATTGGCCAGCCCGGCCCGCTCCGCCAGGCTCAGCAGATTGCCCTGGCCCGGCGTGTGCACATCGCAGGCCAGGATGCCCGTGCCGGGGTCGGCCGCCGCCATCCGCGCCGTCGCCTCGCCCATGCCGAACCCGATCTCCAGCACCACCGGCAGTTCCGGGTCGCCGAAGAGCTCTCCGAGGTCCAGCTTGCGCAGCCCGTCGATGTCCAGCCCCCACTGCGGCCACAGGCGGCGCAGCGCGTCGCCCTGGCCCGCGGTCACGCGGCTGCGGCGCGGCTGGAACGAGCGGATGCGGCGCTCATGATGCGAACCCGCCGGGTCCGGCGCGGGGCCGTCGGGGAACATCGGCGCCCGACGGTCACGTATGCGCCCCCCGGAGTCCGCCCCGGATAGCTCCCGGGAGGGCTCAGCAGCCCCGGTCGTCGCCCCGGTCGCCAATCCGTCAGACGCGTCAGACGCATCAATCGCCACGACCGGGTCAGACGCGCTCGCCCCCTCGGTCACATCAGTCTCGGGGGCAGCCGGGTGCGGAGCGCGGTTCGCACTGGGGTTCGCGGTGGGGTTCTCGGACACAATTACTCGATTCTACGGAATCCGGGAAGCAGCCGAATCTACGGAGGTCGATGGCACGGAGGTCGATGGCGCGGGGGCAGACGGTATGGAGGTCGATGGCATGCAGGCAGACGGCACGGGCCGGACGGCGGTGGCACGGAAGCCGACGCCCGTAGGGCCTACTCTCCGCCGCCCATCGCCGCCAGCGCCCGTCGCGCCACCTCCCTGCCGATCGGCAGCGACGCCGTAGCCGCCGGTGACGGCGCGTTCAGCACGTGCACCACCCGCGGCGACTCGGCGAAGAGGAAGTCGTCCACGAGCGTCCCGTCCCGCAGCACCGCCTGGGCCCGCACCCCGGCCGCCGCCGGTATCAGGTCGTCCTCGGCCACCTCCGGGAGCAGCCGGCGCACCGACTCGGTGAAGGCCCGCTTGGACAGCGAGCGGCGCAGCTCGCCCGCCCCGTAGCGCCAGTGGCGGCGCGCTATCCGCCACGCGCCCGGGTACCCCAGGGTCCCGGCCAGCTCCCCAGGCCGTACGGTCCGCCAGTCGTACCCCTCACGGGCCAGGGCGGGGACGGCATTGGGGCCGACGTGCACGCCGCCGCCCACGCCTCGGGTGAGATGGACCCCGAGGAAGGGGAACGCCGGATCGGGCACCGGGTACACCAGGCCGCGCACCAGGTCCGTACGGGACGGGGCCAGCTCGAAATACTCACCGCGGAACGGCACGATCCGCATCCCCGGGTCGTCCCCGGCCAGCCGCGCCACGTGGTCGCAGCGCAGCCCCGCGCAGTTCACCAGGGCACGCGCCCGTACGACCTCGCCCGCCGCCGTACGGACCGCCACCGCCGAGCCGCGCCGGCCGATCACCCGGGCCTCCGCCCCATAGCGCACCGAGGCCCCGGCGTCCGTCGCCAGCTCCGCCAGCCGCCGCGCCACCGAGCCGAAGTCGCATACGCCCGTCGTACCCACATGGATCGCCGCGAGGCCGCGGACATGGGGCTCGAACTCCGCTATCTGGGCGCGGCCCAGCTCCCGCACCGGGATGCCGTTCTCCCGGCCGCGCTGGACCAGAGCGTGCAGCCGCGGCAGCTCCGCCCGCTCCGTCGCGACGATCAGCTTGCCCGTGACCTCGTGCGCGATGCCGTGCTCGACGCAGAACTTGACCATCTCCGCCGCGCCCCGCATCGCGAACCGCGCCTTCAGCGACCCCGGGCGGTAATAGATGCCGCTGTGGATCACGCCGCTGTTGCGGCCGGTCTGATGGCGGGCCGGGCCGGACTCCTTCTCCAGCACGGTCACGCGCGTCCCGGGCGCGGCACGGGTGATCGCATACGCCGTCGACAGGCCGACGATCCCGCCCCCGATCACCAGCACATCGCACTCGTACGCCGCCACCACGTCACCTCCCGCCCCGATTCCCCCGAGGCGCCGCACCGGCCCCTCTCCCAGCGTTCCCCATCATGGCGCGTGCCACTGACAACGCCACTGACATGGGGGTGAAATCCAAGGGCCGCCGGGGTTCGCGCCGGCTGGGATCGGGCCGGCGGACGGGCCGCCGGGCCTCGGGCCGCCCCGAAGGGCGCCGCCCGGCCTCGGGCCGCCCCGGAACCGTGCCGCCCGGCCTCGGGCCGCCGAGACGCCCGTCCTCCGGTACGTACGTACGGGCGCGGGGCCACACCAACGGGCCCGGCTCCCTCACCCGGCCCACCCATCCACCGGCCCGCGCTCGCCCGTCGGCCCGCTCCCGCCCGTCGCTTCGCTCCCGCCCGAACCGCCCCCGCCCGCCTTCCTCACGCCGGCGTGACCAGCAGCGGGCGCGCCCGTTCCCGCAGTTCGACGACGCGGGGCTCGTCGCCGTACGGCTCCAGGCGGTGCAGCAGGTCGCGCACGTACTCCGTGGTGCGGGCCGAGGAGATCCGGCCCGCCACCTCCACCGCCCGCGTACCGGCCGCGCACGCCGCGTCCAGATTGCCCGATTCCAGCTCGGCGACGGCCGAGACGACCAGGCGCAGACCGTGCGAACGGACGTATTCCTCCGTCGGCCGGGCCAGCGCCTGCTCGGTGAAGCGCTGCACCTGACGCGGCATCTTCAGGTCGCGGTAGCACTCCGCCGCGTCGGCGGCGAACCGTTCGTGGGAGTAGAAGTCGAGCCAGGAGGGGTCGCCGTCGCCCTGCCGGGCCCGTTCCAGCCACCCCTCGGCGGCCTTCAGGGCCGTGCCGCAGGCGGGCCCGTCGTTCGCCTTCGCGTGGGCGCGCGCCTCGACCAGCCGGAAGAAGCTCATGGTGCGCGCCGTGGCGAGGCCGCGGTTGCGCTCCAGGGCGGCCTGGGCGAGGTCCACGCCCTCGTCCGCGAACCCCCGGTACGTCGCCTGGAGGCTCATCGACGCCAGCACGTACCCCCCGAGCGGCACGTCCGCCGCCGCCCGCGCGAGCCGCAGCGCCTGGATGTAGTAGCGCTGGGCGGCCTCCTGCTGGCCGGTGTCGAAGGCCATCCAGCCGGCGAGGCGGGTCAGTTCGGCGGTGGCGCCGAAGAGCGAACGCCCCACGTCGTCGCTGTACGAGCCGAGGAGCAGCGGCGCGGCGTCGACCCGCAGGCATTCGGGCACCATCGAGGAACGCCAGTCCCCGCCGCCGTACTTGGAGTCCCAGCGGCGCGCGTCGTCCGCGGCCTCGCGCAGTTTGTTCACGTCGGAGTGGCCCACGCGCTGGGGTAAGCCCTCCGGTCCGCCGCCCGCGTCCGCCTCCCGGGCGACCTGGTGGGCCTCGCGCGCCACCGAGCCGTCGGCCGGGGTTATCAGCCAGCGGGACGCCGGGGTGGCGTACGCGCTGACGGAGAAGGAACCGGCCAGGCTCTGCCAGATGCCGCCGCCTCCGCGCCGCCCGGCCAGGTCCAGCCGGTAGAGGTCCGTGGCGGCCCGTACGGCCTGGCCCACGTCGCGCGGGAAGGCGAGACCGACCTCGGGCGCGGGGTCCGCGTCGGCCAGCCCGATCTCGTGCAGCGGCACCGGGCGGCCGAGTTTGCTGCCGATCGCGGCGGCGATCAGGTGGGGCGCGGCGCCCTGGGGCACCATGCCCTTGGACACCCACCGCGCGACCGACGTCTTGTCGTACCGAAGCGTCAAACCGCGCTGGGCGCCCAGGTCGTTGACCCTGCGCGCGAGACCGGCGTTACTGATCCCCGCGAGGGCGAGTACGGTCCCGAGCTTCTCATTCGGCCCGCGTAGCTCCCTGGACATGCGCACCCCTCGCCAGCACCGACGGCCGCCCCGGCATAGGCGCGAGGCATTCGTAAACCCAGCGTAGTTCCCCGCATCCCTACCGTTAAGGGGTGAAGACCCGGATGGCGGGATTCTGGTCCACATGCACGTGCAGTGAGGGGCATGTGCTCCGCCTGTGTGTGGCCGTGCGCCTACCGTGCGCTCTGCCCGGCTCGTCGCGGGAGCGCTTCCATGGGAGTTGCGTGGGTCGGCCCGCTGTACTGGATCGAGTGGGCTGGGGGACACCGCCGCCTCATTCCCCGCGGGCGGCGGAACGGTCCGGGGGGCGGAGTCCGCCTCCCGGACTGTGACATCGCGGTCCGGGCATCGGGGACGCACGCGCCCAACTGGGGCGCGGCCGAGTTTGGCTGAATATGGTGCATGCCGTTGTGGCCGGCGCGCACGGTCGAGCCGAACTCCCGCCCGGGCCGGGGAGGGGGCGGCCCGGCGGGTAACGGCCTGGTGCGCATCGGTCCAATGGGTCGGGCCCGGTGTGCGGCGGTCCGGTGCACGGCAGCCCGGTGCACGACGGCCAGGCCGCCCCTCTCCCTTCCGCGCGCCCTCAACTTCCGCGTTTATGCGCCTTTTCCGGACGGCGGCGCGGCCGCGAACCGGCTGCCGCCCGGCTACGAAGCGGTTGCGACCCGGCTACGAACCGGCTGCGCCCCTGGGATGGTTCGGTGCCCCGCCGCGGCCCCTCCCCGCACCCGCGCGGCCCCCTCCCTGCCCCTCTCCACCCTCTCGTGACCCACTCGCCACCCGCCGCGCTCCCACGCGCCCCGCGCGTCGCCATCCTGCGCACGCCCCCTATGCACCTCCGGCGCGCCGCTCGCGCGCCCCACTCGTGGCAGCATGGACCCAGCACGGTCCATGACGGTGCGGCATTGCGGCATTTCGCCCCAGTTGAGGCCGAGTTGGTCGATAAGGCGTGATCAACACGCTGACCGAGCGGTGCCGAAACTGTCAGCCTCTTGTGCATGATGACTGCTACCTGTTGATTGTCCACACCCTGTGGAGGCGGCGATGCGGTGGTTGGTGGGGTGGAGCAGTGCCGCCTCCGGGACCGGACCCCGTGCCACCCGGCGGGGCGCCGGGGCCGACGGCTCCACGGTGCATCCGGTCGGCGCGCAGCTCCTGTGGGGCGACCCCGACCCGCTGTGGGCCGTCGGGGACTGGCGGCCGGACGAGGTCCGCGTCGTCCAGGCCGACCCCTTCACCCGCCTCGCCATCCTCGGCTGCTGCGGCGCGAGCGACGAGGAACTGCGCGTCGGCCTGCTTGCGGCGCGCGGGGGCGCACTGAGGCATCTGACGGCGTGGAGCGGCAGTTACACGGCGGTGGCCCAGGTCGGCCGGCGCGTCACGGTCGCCGGCGACCTCGCGGGCGCCCGGCCCGTCTTCCACACCGAATGGGAACGCGGCACCGCCTACGCCACCGCCGCGCTGCCGCTGGCCGACCTGGCCGAGGCGCAGCTCGACGTCGGCCACCTCGCGGCGCTGCTCGCCTGCCCCGACTCCCCGGAGGCGCTCGGCGACGGCACGCCCTACCTCGGGGTGCGGCGCGTGCCGCCCGGCCACGCGCTCGTACTGCGGGACGGCGCGCGCGACATCATCGGTTACGAGCCGACGGCCTCGCTCGCCGTCGCAGCCCCCCAACTCGCCGCCGACGACGCGGTGGCGGGCGTCCGGGAGGCCCTCGTGGAGGCCGTACGGACCCGGCTCGACGCGCCGCGCCACGCGCCGGAGACCGACCTCGGCGACCTCGACCCCGGCCCCGTACCGGGCATGGGGCCCGCGTACCGGCGTGCCTCGCGCGGCGGGCCGGCGCCCGGCATCGGAGCCGACCTGTCCGGAGGCAGCGCCTCCGGGACCCTCGCGCTGCTGGCCGCCGGGCTGCCCGGCGTCCCCGGCACGCTCTTCGGCCACGGCACCGGAGCCGGCGAGCGGCTGCTCGCCGTCACCTTCAACGACCTCGCGACGGGCAACGGCCGCTCCCGCCAGGCCGAGCTGGAACGGGCCCGCGCCATCGCCGACAACCCCCGGCTGCACCACGTCGTCGTCACCGCGGGCGAGGAGGCCCTGCCCTACGCCGACCTGGAGTCCGGCCCCCTCACCGACGAGCCAGCCCCCTCCCTCGTCACCGCCGAGCGCCACCGCCGACGCCTCGCCTCCGGCAGCGCCGACCACCTCGTGGGCCACGGTGCCCGCCAGGTGCTCGACGCCCACCCGGCGCGCCTCGCCGACCTGCTCATGGACCGCCGCCGGCGGCATCTGCTGCGCCCCGTCTCGGCCCTCGCGCGCGCCGACGGGCCGGCCGCGCACTCCTTCTTCGTCCCCTTCACCGTCTACCGCGCGGCGCGCAAGCTGGCCCGTACGCCGTACAAGGACGGTCTTGAGGCCGCCGCCGGTCGGCTGCTGGAGGCCGGCCGGCCGGGCTCGGAGCTGGAGCCCGCCGTCCCCGGCGCCGTGGGCGCCTCCCTGGCCGCCCTCACCTGGTTCCGGCCGGGCCCCGCCGCGCGCTGGCTCACGGGCGAGGCGCTTGCTGAAGTATCGGTTCGCCTGGGGAGCGCGGCGGCCCGTCCGGGCGGCCTCCGCCGCCCCGGCGAACGCCGCGCCTCCGCCGCGCTGGCCCGGCACGCCGCCGACCACCGGATCTTCGAGCAGGCCGCGGAGGTGCGCAGCCAGCGGCTGCACGCGCCCTTCCTGGACAACCAGGTCGTACGGGCCTGCCGCGCGCTCCCCGAATCCCTCCGCGTGCAACCGGGGGCGCGCGCCTCTGTCCTGCGCGCCGTCCTGGCCGGCTCCGGCATCCGCGAACTTCCGCCCGGCTGGGGAGCCACCTCCCACGCCTCGCACGCGGCAGCGGTACGGGCGGGGCTGCGGATGTCCGTGGGGCGCCTGGTGGAGATATTCGAGACACCGCTGCTGGCCGACGCCGGGCTGGTCGAGGCCCGCGTGGTCCGCAAGGCGCTGCGCGCGGCGGCCGAGGGAGAAATCCTGCCGCTCGACGGGCTAGCGGAACTCGTCTCCACGGAGCTGTGGCTGCGCCGCCTCCTCTCCCGCCGCGGCAGTTGCTGGACCGGCTCCGAGGCCCCCCGGCAGCGGGCCGTCGCGGGCGGGGTCATACCGCGTACCAGCTTGTGAGCGTCCGCCGGTTACGGGCGGGAGCGCCCACGCCCGTAACCGGCGGCCGGGCGCGGGCGCGGGGCCCGGCCGCGTGGATGCCGCCGCCGATCGCGCGGCCGCCACGGACGCGGTCACGGACGCCCGGCTACCGGCAACTCAGGCGGGACTGCGCCCAGTCGGCGAGGGCCACCGTGCTCATCGGCGACGTCGACTCCACCACCAGCCGCAGCGTCTTGCGGCCCGTCAGCGGCACATGCACCGGCACCGCCGGCTTCCCGCCGCGCACCACGCCCGACCGCCACAGCCGCGCCGCGTCCCCGTACACCGCGAACCGGACCTCGCCCAGGCCCATTGTCATGTCGTCGACCCCGGCCACCGCGTCGTACGACGAGCAGGGGCGGTTCAGGTCGATGGTCACCGAGGACGGGGCGTGCACCGTCACCCCGTGCCCGTACTTCGTGTCGTTGATGTGCAGCCCCCAGCGCTGCCACAGCCAACTGCTCGCGCTCGGCCGCACCTCCGGCTTCGTGCCGTCGCCCAGCCCCGCGTACTGCAAGGTGTTGAGCTGGAAGACCGCCGGTGCGGGCGCCGGGGGAGTGGGCTTGGGCGTCGGTTTCGGTGACGGCGGCTCGGGCGTCGGCTTCGGAGCCGGCGGCTTGGGCTTGGGCTTGGGCGCGGGCGGCTTCGGCTTGGGTTCGGGCTTCGGCGGCGGCTTCGGCGACGGTGGCTCGGGCTTCGGCGAGGGCTCGGGCGGCGGCGGTTTCGGGGCCGGCGACTTCGACGGCGGCGGTTCCGGAGCCGGTACCACCGGTGCCGCTGTGGGCTTGGCCTGCGGTTTCTTCGGCGGGTCGGGGTGGTTGCCGGTCAGGGCGTAGGCGAGGACCGCGCCCGCCGCGACCACCACGGCCGCCCCGATGCCGACCTTCGCGGGCGCGCCGAGCCCCTCGCCCGCCGCGCCCCCGGCCGCCCCGCCCGCCGAACCGCCCGCCGCGCCGCTGCCAGTGGCGGCGGCCGCGACCCCCGCCCCCGCGGCGGCGCCGGCGCCCGCCAGCCCCACGGCGGCCCCGGCGGCCGCCTTGGCCGTGTACGCGGCGGCGAACCATCCGATGACCGCGATCGGCAGCAGCTCCCGGATGCGCTCGTTGACGTCCGCGACCTCCAGGGCCGCGGTGCGGCACTTCGCGCAGTCCTCCAGATGCTTGCGCAGCCCGCGCTCCGCCCGCATCCGCAGCCCGCCGCGGGCGTACGCGCCGAGCCGGTCCGCGTACCGGGCGCAGTCGCCGTCCGACGTCAGGGACGTGCTCACATGGGCCTGGAGATACGCCTGCTTGAGGCCCTCGCGCGCCCGGTGCGCCAGCACCGCCGTCGCGTTGGCCGTCAGCCCGAGCAGCGGCGCGACCTCGCTGGGCGACTCCTCCTCGACGGTGGTGTGCCACAGCACGGTCTGCCAGCGCGGCGGCAGGCTGCGGAACGCCTGTACGGCCAGCGACGCCTCGGCCTCCTGCATGGCCCGTACGTCCGCGCCGAGGTCCAGCGTCTCCTCGTCCGAGGCCGACGTGCGGGCCGCGGACGACGCGAACACCGCGAAGTCCTCGACCAGTTGCTCCCGCTTCGCGGTCTTGCCCCACGCCGCGGCGACCCGCCGCACCGTGGTCAGCAGGTACGCGCGCACCGCGGAGTCCGGGCCCGCGCCGCCCTGCACGGCCTGGAGCGTGCGCGCGAAGACCTCGTTGGTCAGGTCCTCCGCGGTGTGGTCGTCCCGGCAGCAGCTACGGGCGTACCGGCGGACCGCGTCCGCGTGCCGCCGGTACAGCTCCTCGTAGGCCGCGTTGGCGTGCGCGGCGTCCGCGTCCAGCGCGCCGCCGCGCATACGGGCCACCAACTCGGTGTCCGACGGCGGCACCGAGGCGTCGCGGTCGTCGCCGTCAGCGCCGCCACCGGCCGCGCCACCGCGGCCGGCGCCACCGAGCGCCGCGCCACCGGCGCCCGCACCACCGGCGCCCGTACCGCTGCCGCGTACGGCGTCGCCGCGTACGTCTTCAGCGCTACGTGCGTCGCCATCGCCACGTGCGTCGCCGCCGTCCGCAGCGCCACGACCCGTAGCGCCACGGCCTGTGGCCCCGGGGCGCCCATCGCCACGGCCTGTGGCCCCCGGTCCGGTAGCGCCACGGCCCGTAGCGCCATGGCCGGTACCGCTAGGGCCCGTACCACCGCGGCCCCTTGAATCTGAGCCACGGCCCGTACCGACGCCCGTAGCGCCGCCCAGGTCGCCGCTGCCGACGGCACCCCTGTGAGAGCTATCTCTGCGAGAGCCGCCCCTGTGGGAGCCGCCTCTGTTCCGCTGCTGCGGCACGCTCGGCTCGGTGCCGCCGGGGCTCTCCGCGCGCTCGGAAGCCCCCGAGGCACCGGATGCCGCTGAGCCGCCTGAGCTGCCCGAACCATCTGGAGCGTCCGGGGCGCCGGACGCCCCCGAGCCGCCTACCGACTCCGAACCTTCGCCTGCGTCCGACCCACGGGGCCCGTCACATCCCCCGGCATTCGAACCCCCGGCATTCGAACCCCCGGCATTCGAACCGCCAGCGTTCGAACCACCAACGACGTTCGAACCCCCGGCATTCGAACCACCAACGACGTTCGAACCCCCGCACGCGTCCGTCCCGTCGAACCCACCCAACCCACCGGGCGCGTTCGAATCCCCGGGCTCGCCGGGACCGCCGGTCGAGCCCGGACGGCGGGGCGCGTCCGAGCCGCCGGGAGCGTCCGAGCCGTCGGGCCCGTCCATGAACGGGCCCTTCTGGCTCGGTACTTGGTGAGCCGGACGTGTGCCCGGTTCACCGCTCCCGCGCGGCTCGTCCCGCCCGTCAACACCCATCGCGGAGGCCCCCGTACATGCCGTCGCTCCCGAACACCGGGCAAGCGTGCCATACGGTCGGTCACCGCAACCCCGGCTGGGAAGGCAACCACTCATCCGGGGTGTTTTCGCACACCGGAGCAGTAACCTTCACCCATTCGGGGCAGGATCGCCGGACGGGCTGGACGCGAGCGTCAGCCCACGGGCCGCGACCGCAGCCCTTCCAGCAGGATGTCGAGCAGCCGCGCCGACGCCGCCGCCTGCTGTGCCGCGTCGGGCAGCGAAGGCGCCGCCGTGGCGATCACGAGCAGTACGTCCGCGACGGTCACGTCCGCGCGCAGCTCACCCGCGGCCCGGGCCCGGTCCACGAGCTGGCCCACGACCTCCAGCAGCGCCGAGGCCCCCGCGTCGTCCGGTTCCTCGACGGCGACGGGCCGCTGCTCGACCAGCCGCAGCTCGTGCAGTTGGTTGATCGAGGACCCGGGCTGCCGCTGCTGCGGCACTCGCGCCTCGACCGAATGCGCCGCCCTGGCCTCCTCGGCGGCGGCCTCGGAGTCCACGTCGACGCCGACTCGCAGCACCTGCGGCGGCAGCAGCCGCCCGGCGCCCGACGCCACCGACGTGCGCAGGAAGCGGGACAGCGCCGACCACGGCTCGTCCTCCTGCCCCAGCGCGGCCCGCGCCTGCTCGGTCAGGCGCGCGGTCTCTTCCTCGGCTATCCGCCGGACCAGCACGTCCTTGCTCGGGAACCTGCGGTACACGGTCCCCACGCCCACGCGGGCGCGGCGTGCCACGTCCTCCATCGGCGCGCCGTACCCGAGCTCGCCGAAGACCTCGCGAGCCGCCCGGAGTACGTGTTCCAGATTGCGCTGTGCGTCCACACGCAAAGGCGTGTGGCGGCTGCCATTGGCGTCGGACGACGCGACAGCGGCAGCCGACCAATGAGATCCCTGAATGTGCATAAGCATTCCCCCGGTAATGACGTCTCCCCCCGGAGACTCCCCGCCCTGACTGCCGGGGCGTGTCTCACCACCCCGACCAGGTACGAACATAGTTGAGCCCGCGTCAAGAAAGAAGGGGGAGTTCCGCACGGACCGTCCCACGATCGGAGCACCGAACCGACCGGTCCGGATTCGCCGCTCGCCAACCGCCCCTTGGCCTGCGGCTGACCTGCGGGCTTTCCCGGCGGGACGACGACGGGCCCCCGGAGCGGCCCCTTCCGGCACCGGTCATACATTTCGCGGGGCCTGTGGACAAATGCTTGTTGCCAGTGCGTCATGGGAGGGTGCTGTGCTTTCCCGGGGTCACAGCATCCGATAGCGGCCCAGCCGCTCCGGGCCCCCGGCGGCACCCCCTCGGGCTGGGCGACATCGCGAGGAGATCCTCTGTGAAGGAACCGGCGCGCATTCTGATTGTCGGCGGCGGCTACGTAGGGATGTATACGGCACTGCGCCTCCAGCGGAAGCTGAGGACGGACGAAGCGCAGGTCACCGTGGTGGGCCCGGACCCGTACATGACGTATCAGCCCTTCCTCCCCGAGGCCGCGGCCGGCTCCATCTCCCCGCGCCACGTCGTCGTGCCGCTGCGCCGCACCCTGCCCCAGTGCCAGATCCTCGTCGGCGAGGCCACGGCCGTCGACCACGCGAGGCGCGCCGCGACCGTCAAGACCCTCGCCACCGACGAGGAGGGCGGCGGCGCCGTCGAGCTGCGCTACGACGAGCTGGTCCTCGCCCCCGGCTCCGTCTCGCGCACCCTCCCGATCCCGGGCCTGGCCGAATTCGGCATCGGCTTCAAGACCGTCGAAGAGGCCATCGGCCTCCGCAACCACGTGCTCGAACAGCTCGACATCGCGTCCTCCACCCGCGACCCCGAAGTCCGCGACGCGGCCCTGACCTTCGTCTTCGTCGGCGGCGGCTACGCGGGCGTCGAAGCGCTCGCCGAACTGGAGGACATGGCCCGCTACGCCGCCCGCTACTACCACAACATCCGCCCCGACGACGTGCGGTTCATCCTCGTCGAGGCCACCGGCCGCATCCTCCCCGAGGTCGGCCCGGAGATGGGCCAGTACGCCGTACGGGAGCTGCGCGGCCGCAACATCGACGTGCGGCTCGACACCCGCCTCGACTCCTGCGCGGGCCGGATCGCGGTGCTCAGCGACGGCTCGCGCTTCCCCACCCGTACGGTCGTGTGGACCGCCGGGGTCAGACCGCACCCCCTCCTCGCCGCCACCGACCTGCCGCGCGACGACCGCGGCCGGCTCGTGTGCACCGCGGCGCTCCAGGTGGCCGGTGCCGAGCACGCCTGGGCCGCCGGGGACGCAGCCGCCGTCCCGGACATGAGCGCCGGCGAACCCGGCAAGGAGTGCGCGCCCAACGCCCAACACGCCGTACGCCAGGCGAGGGTCCTCGCGGACAACATCATCTCGTCCCTCCGGGGCCGGCCCCTCCGGGACTACGCGCACCAGCACGCCGGTTCCGTGGCCTCCCTGGGCCTGCACAAAGGCGTGGCGTACCTCTACGGGCGCAAGCTCAAGGGCTACCCCGCCTGGTTGATGCACCGCGTCTACCACCTCAGCCGGGTGCCCACTTTCAACCGCAAGGCGCGCGTGCTCGCCGAGTGGTCCCTCGCCGGGCTCTTCAAACGTGAGATCGTCTCGCTCGGCTCCCTGGAGAACCCGCGCGCCGAGTTCGAACTCGCCGCGGGCACGGGGCGCCGCCCGGAAGGCACGTGACCCCACCCGCCCGGAGCCGGGAACTCCACCCGGTCCACCGGCGTCTGACGGATGTCAGTCCGGTCGGTCACACTGGACGTGTGACCATGGGTGGGCTCGTACCTGCGAAGAGTGACAGCCACGAGGATAGTGACAAGCACGAGGATTCGGACGTTTGCTGCCTTCCCCGGAGAACTCCCCCCACAACCCCAGCCGGGCCACCGCGCCGGTGTGCAGCCCAGTAACGACACCACGAGGTAATCCTCTGTGAACTTCACCCGCTGGAGCGCCCGGCTCCCTGGAACCCAGCGCCGCGCCGCGGCCCGCACCGATCGCGGTACGACCCCGCCGCAGCCCCCGACCACGGCGAGCGGCGGTGCCAACGGCTCCGTGCCCGCCGCCAGGGCCGAGGCCGTGCCGCGCACCCGGCCTGCCGCCGTCGACGGCACCGCGGGCGGCGCGACACGCCGGACCCCCACCGCCACCGCGGACGCGCCCGAGGCCGACGGCCCCGTCCCCACCCTCGACGGGCTCTCCGTCCACGAGGTCCTCGGCCAGCTCCCCGCGCTCGTCGCCGTCGTCTACGGCCCGGAGCACCGCGTCGCGTACGTCAACGACGCCTACGCCGCGCTGTTCGGCGCCCGCACCCCCGGCGCCCCGGCCCGTACGGCCCTCCCGGAGCTCGAAGCGCTCGGACTGCTGCCCCTCATGGACCAGGTCCTGCGCAGCGGCAAGCCGCGCACGGTCAAGTCCCGCCGGGTCACCGCGGAAGGCGGCGACACGCCGCGCCACGGCTACTACACCTTCACGTGCACCCCGATCGAGGTCGGCGCCGTCGGCACCGCTCCCGCCCCGGCCACGGCCCGCCCACCCGACCCGCCGAGCGGCGACGCCGCCGTGCCGCACGAGCGCGCCGCGTACGGGCCCGAGGCCGAGTCCGAGGCCGACAGGTCGTACGGACCCAGTGCCGCGCACGAGTCCAACGGGGCGTACAAGCGCAGCGGGCCGTATGAGCCCAGCGGAGCGCAAGGGACTCATGAGTCGCACCCCCGACACGAGCGATACGAACCGTATGAGCCACACGAGCCGCAGCCCCTCGACTCCCGCCACCACGACGCGTACCGCCGCGAGCCGTACCAAGGGGTGCTCGTCTTCGCCGCCGACGTCACCGACCAGATCGAGTCCGCCGAGCGACTGCGCGCCAGCGAGCGCCGCCAGCGCGAGGCCGCCGTCACGCTCCAGCGCAGCCTGCTCCCCCAGGAGCTCGAACAACCCGACGACCTGCGCGTCGCCGCCACCTACCAGCCCGGCGGCACCGAGGCGGCCGTAGGCGGCGACTGGTACGACGTCATCACCCTCGGGGCCGGCCGCACCGCCCTGGTCATCGGCGACGTCATGGGCCGCGGAGTGCGCGCCGCCGCCGTCATGGGCCAGCTCCGCACGGCCGTACGGGCCTACGCGCGGCTCGACCTCCCGCCGCACGAGGTCCTCCAGCTCCTCGACGGCCTCGCCGCCGAGATCGACGCCAGTCAGATCGCCACCTGCGTCTACGCCGTCCACGACCCCAACGAGGGCCGGCTCGTCTACGCCTCCGCGGGCCATCTGCCCATCCTCGTCCGCGACCCCGACGGCACCGTCCGCCGCGCGGCCGAGCCCACCGGCCCGCCGCTCGGCACCGGCGGCTGGCTGCACACCTCGGGGTCCGTGCCGCTCGGCCCCGGGTCCAGCGCCGTCCTCTACACGGACGGCCTGGTGGAGCGCCGCGACGAGGACATCGACACCGGCGTCGCCTCCCTGGAGCGCGCCTTCGCCGGGGCCACGGGTTCGCCGCAGGTCATGTGCGACCGGCTGCTCCGGGCGCTCGGCATCACCGCGGAGCACGACGACGACGTCGCGGTGCTCGTGCTCCAGCACCCCGCCCGCACGGGCCACGACGCCGAGCTGTTCCACAACGCCGCGCTGGAGCTGCTGGGCGGCATCGAGGCGGCCCCGCGCGCCCGTGCCTTCGCGTCGGGCGTGCTGGCCAGTTGGCGCTTCCCCAACGAACTGCGCGACCTGGGCGTCCTGGCCGCCAGCGAGCTCGTCGCCAACAGCCTCCAGCACGGCACCCCGCCCATGCGACTGAGACTGCGCCGTACGGACCGCCGCCTGATAATCGAGGTCACCGACGGGGACGACCACCTCCCGCGTCGCCGCAAGCCCGAGCCGGCCGACGAGGCGGGCCGCGGCATCTCGATCATCGCCACCATCGCCTCCTCCTGGGGCTCGCGCCGCACCCCGGGCGGCGGAAAAGCCGTCTGGTGCGAATTCGCCCTCCCCATGGGGTGAGCCCGTACGCACGAGAGTCCGCGTACGGACGTACGGGCGTATCGACGGCCCGGGCGCGGCGTGACGGGCGTACGGGCACACGACCGCGGCCCGGAAGCGTCGGCTTCCGGGCCGTGAGGGACGACGGGATGATGGGGGAACGGGGGAGCGTACGGGCGGCGGGCCGGCGTCAGGCGGCCACGGCGACCGAGCTCGTCGAGTCCGCCGATTCCGCCGCCGCCTCCGCCGTCTGGGCCTGCGCCGTCTGCGCGCGCAGCGGGTTGTCCTGCCGTACGGAGAGCCGCCGCCCCAGCCGCAGCGCGAGGGCGCTGATCCCGAGCGAGCACACGACCAGCATCGCTATATAGGCGACGTACATGCCGCCCCCGGCCATCAGCCCGCCGACGGCCGGGCCGATCGCCAGCGCGAGCTGCTTCACGAGGGCGAAGGCCGAGTTGTACTGGCCGACCAGCCGGGCCGGCGCCAGGTCGGCCACCAGCGGTGCCATCGTCGGCGACAGCATCGACTCGCCCAGCCCGAAGAGCGCGTACGTCGAGATGAGCAGCGTCGTGGCGATGGCCTGCGCGCCGTGCACCAGGCCGGAGACCCCGGCCGCGACCCACGCCACGGTCCAGACCAGCCCGACCAGCGCGATGACCCGGCTGCGCCGCCGCCGCTCGACGAGCTTCAGCACGACGAACTGCGCCAGCACGATGGCGGCGGTGTTGGCGGCCAGCGCCACGCCCAGCGTCGCGGGGGAGATCCGGGTGACCTCGACGGCGTACGCGGACAGGCCCGACTCGAACTGCCCATAGCAGGCGAAGAACATCACAAAGCCCAGCACGCACAGTTGCACCATCGCCCGGTCGGAGAGCAGCGTCCGCCAGCCGCCCTTCGCGGCGGCCTCCTGCGGCACCGCGTTCTCGACCTTGGCCGCGTTCGGCAGCCGTACGGTCGCGAGGATCGCGCCCAGCACCAGGAACATCACGGACTCGATCGCGAACAGCCGCACGAAGCTCGACGGGTCCGAGGTGTCCACGAGCTGGCCGCCGAGCAGTCCGCCGACGCCGAGCCCGAGGTTGTTCAGGAAGAACTGCATCGCGAAGGAGCGCGACCGGGTGGCCGGGGTGGAGCACCACACGATCATCGTGGCCAGCGCCGGCTGGATGACCGCGATGCCCGCGCCCAGGAGCGCGGCGGCGGCGATGGCCAGCGGCTCCGTCTGGGCCAGGCCGAGCCCCATGGAACCGACGGCGGCGGACACCGTGCCGACGACGGCGACCGGCAGCGGCCCCCGGCGGTCGATCGCGGAACCGGTGAAGGGCAGCACGGCGAGCGCGGCCACGGCGAACGTCGCGAGGACGATGCCTGCCGTACTCGCGCCGAGATCCCGCACCTGGGACACATAGATGAACAGGAAGGGGACGGTGAAGCCGTTGCCGAACGCACTCAGTGCGTTGCCGAGCTGGATCCGGCGCAGCGCTGCGCCCATCGCGGTGGTCACGCTCACCTCCTAGGCAAGTGAGGATTGGGGTGGGTTGAAGCGGGTAGAGTCCAAGCCTGAAGACTTCAACTCTAAAGTTCGAAGCTAAAGAGTACATATCAAAGGGCTTTAACGCCAATCTCTCGTGCCATACTGCGGCGCATGGCTGACATCCCCGGCCCACCAGAGCCGAGCCTCGACGAACAGATCGCCGCCTACCAGCGCGAGTTCCATGACCTAGATCCGCAGGTGGAGAAGGTCGTCTCGGCCCTGAGCCGCCTCAACCGCCGTATGAACGTCGCGTACGGACGACAGACCGCCGACCTCGGCATGAGCAACACCGAGTGGGAGGTGCTCAAGGCCCTCGTACTGGCCGGCGAGCCCTACTGCATGGGCCCCGGCGAGCTGGCGAAGCGCCTCGGGCTGACCCCGGCGGCCATGACCCACCGCATCGACCGGATGGTCGGGGAGGGGCTCGTCACGCGGGAGCGCGACGAGAACAACCGGGTCCGCGTCATCATCGGCATCACGAGCGAAGGCCGCGCCAAGTGGCTGGAGGCGATGCGGATGGCGACCATCTTCGAGGGCGACCTCCTCCAGGACCTCTCCGGCGAGGAGCGCGTGGCGCTCGGCGAGATGCTGACCCGGCTGCTGCGCCGCGTGGAGGACGCCCAGCCGGACGCCGGCGGGCGCCTGAACGACCTCGACTGAGACCGCGACCGAGCCTGCGACGGCGACTGCGACCGCGACGCGCCCGGCCCGGCTGGGATGCGTCCGGGTGGGTTGACACGGCCGTGTTCCGTCCGTAGTGTTCTCCGAGTTGCCACGGAGCCGTAACGGTTCTGCGGCAGCCACCTCGGCCGCACCGGCGGCACATCACTACAAGCACTGCCCCTGAACGGGATGAATTTCGGCATGCCGGAATTCGGACCACCGGCTCGATTATGAGTCGCCAGGGAAATCCGCTAACGTAGTGACCACGCCGGAAG
>NZ_JOBF01000035.1 GCF_000718635.1 Streptomyces varsoviensis
TCGGTGCAGTCGATGACGACGACGGTGACGGCGGATGTCGGTGCGACGTTGCAGCAGATCGCCGAGTTGACGGCGGCGGGTTGTCAGATCGTGCGGGTGGCGTGTCCGTCGCAGGATGACGCGGACGCGTTGCCGGTGATCGCGCGGAAGTCGAACATTCCGGTGATCGCGGATATTCATTTCCAGCCGAAGTATGTGTTCGCGGCGATTGACGCGGGCTGTGCGGCGGTGCGGGTGAATCCGGGGAACATCCGGCAGTTCGACGACAAGGTGAAGGAGATCGCGAAGGCGGCCTCCGATGCCGGGACGCCGATCCGGATCGGGGTGAACGCGGGGTCGCTGGACAAGCGGCTGCTGCAGAAGTACGGGCGGGCGACGCCGGAGGCGCTGGTGGAGTCGGCGCTGTGGGAGTGCTCGCTGTTCGAGGAGCATGGTTTCCGGGATATCAAGATCTCGGTGAAGCACAACGATCCGGTGGTGATGGTCAACGCGTACCGGCTGCTGGCGCAGCGGTGTGATTACCCGCTGCACCGAACAGATGGAGAAGGACGGCGTCGCCTCCGGCGAGCCCGCGGTGAGCGTGGGTTGACGGTTCGCTCCCACGGCGGGGGCCCCGCCCCCGTAGCCGAGCGGGAGCCGGCCCCTCACGGCCGTACCGACGCCCGTAGTCGAGCCGGAGGCGGCCCCTCACGGCCCTACCGACGCCCGTAGCCGCCCCTCGGGCACACGCGCCCCGCGTCCGCCGCGCGGGGCGTTGTCGTGTCCGGTCCGCGCGCTCGGTGCCGCGCCGGAAGCGCGAGGTACAGTGCCAAGACCTGATCCCCCATGGCCCGCGGCCCGAACCGGTGAGGCAAACCGACACGTGTTGACGACGACCACCACCAGGGTCCTGGAGCCCGCAGAGCTCGACGCGGCGCTCGCCGTACTGGACCGCGACCCGGTCGCCAACGCCTTCGTCGCCGCACGCGTACAGGTCGCCGGGCTCGACCCATGGCGGCTCGGCGGTGAGATGTGGGGCTGGTACGCGGACGGCAGGCTGGAGTCCCTGTGCTACGCGGGCGCCAACCTGGTGCCCATCTGCGCCGGCCCCGCGGCCGTACGGGCCTTCGCCGACCGCGCACGCCGCAGCGGCCGCCGCTGCTCCTCCATCGTGGGCCCCACCGAGGCCACCGCCGAACTGTGGTCGCTGCTGGAGCCGAGCTGGGGGCCGGCCCGCGAGATCCGCGCCCACCAGCCGCTCATGGTCACCGAGGCCATGCCGCCGGACATCGCCCCCGATCCGCTCGTCCGCCGCGTCCGCAAGGACGAGATGGACGTGATCATGCCCGCCTGCGTCGCGATGTTCACCGAAGAGGTCGGCGTCTCCCCCCTGGCGGGCGACGGCGGCCTCCTCTACCAGGCGCGCGTCGCCGAACTGGTCAGCGCCGGCCGGTCCTTCGCCCGCGTCGAGGACGGCCGCGTCGTCTTCAAGGCCGAGATCGGCGCGGCCACCCCGCGCGCCTGCCAGATCCAGGGCGTCTGGGTCGCCCCCGAATACCGCGGCCGCGGCCTCTCCAAGACCGGCATGGCGGCCGTCCTCGGCTACGCCCTGCGCGACGTCTCCCCGGTCGTCAGCCTCTACGTCAACGACTTCAACACGGCCGCCCGCGCCACGTACCGCAGCGTCGGCTTCCGGGAAGTCGGCGCGTTCATGAGCGTGCTGTTCTGAGCCGTGGACCTGTCTCGGCCCGGCCCGTAGAGGCCGGTGGGATCGATGGGGCCGACGGGGCTGCGGGGCGGGACGCGCCCCGCGCCGCACCGGTAGCCTCCCCGCATGGATGACATCGTGGTCGGTCCACTCGACCTCGCCGCACGCGTGGACGACGCCCTCGCCGTGCAGGCGCTCGCCTTCGGGCTCACCGACGACGAGATCGGCGTACGCCGCCAGATCGTGCTGCGGCACCTGCGCAGCCCCGGGGCCCGCGCCCTCGGCGCCACCACGGAGGACGGCCGGCTCGTCGGCTTCGTCTACGGCATGCCCAACGACCGCCACCACTGGTGGGCGACGATCGTCGAACCGTATCTGCGCGCGGAGGGCAACGACGCCTGGCTCGACGACGCCTTCGTCATCACCGAACTCCACGTGCTCCCCGCCTACCAGAAGCACCGCATCGGCCGGACGCTGATCACCACCATCACGGACGGCGCCGACGAACCGCGCTCCATCCTCTCTGCCATCGACACCGAGAGCCCCGCCCGCGCCCTCTACCGCAAACTCGGCTACCGCGACCTCGCGCGGCCCGTGCACTTCCCCTCCGCGCCCAGCGCCTACGCGGTGATGGGCGCGCTGCTGCCGCTGCCGAGGTGAGGGGCGGGGCGGGGCGGCGGGAGAGGCGCCCGGGGGCACCCATTTCCCGGCTGTCGGTGGCGGCGGCTAATCTCCTGTGCATCCCACTTCGCACGCAGGAGATCACCATGGCCCACGTCCAGCGCATGTCCACGATGATGCTGAAGACATTGCGCGACGACCCGGCCGACGCGGAGACCGCCAGCCACAAGCTGCTGGTCCGCGCCGGTTACGTCCGCCGCACGTCCGCGGGGATCTGGACCTGGCTGCCGCTCGGCAAGAAGGTGCTGGAGAACGTCTCGCGGGTGGTGCGCGAGGAGATGGACGCCATCGGCGGCCAGGAGGTGCTGCTGCCCGCGCTGCTGCCCAAGGAGCCGTACGAGACGAGCGGCCGCTACGAGGAGTACGGCGACCTGCTCTTCCGCCTCCAGGACCGCAAGGGCGCCGAATACCTCCTCGGCCCCACCCATGAGGAGATCTTCACCCTCACCGTCAAGGACCAGTGCACGTCCTACAAGGACCTGCCCGTGATCGTCTACCAGATCCAGACGAAGTACCGCGACGAGGCGCGTCCCCGCTCCGGCGTGCTGCGCGGGCGGGAATTCCAGATGAAGGACTCGTACTCCTTCGACGCCTCGGACGAGGGGCTGGCCGAGGCGTACCGGCTGCACCGCGAGGCGTACACCCGCATCTTCGCCCGGCTCGGCCTCGACTACCGCATCGTCTCCGCCGTCTCCGGCGCCATGGGCGGCTCGGCGTCCGAGGAGTTCCTGGCCCCCGCCGCAGCAGGAGAGGACACCTTCGCCGACTGCCCCTCCTGCGGCTTCGCCGCCAACACGGAGGCGGTCACCGCGGTCGTGCCGCCCGTGCCCGAGACCGAGCACGGCCCCGTCGAGGAGCTGGACACCCCCGACACCCCGACCATCGAGACCCTCGCCGAGCACCTCGGCGTGCCGGCCTCGGCGACGCTGAAGAACCTCCTGGTCAAGGTCGACAGCGAGATCACGGCCGTCGGCGTCCCCGGCGACCGCGAGGTGGACCTCGGCAAGCTGGCCGAGCACCTCGCGCCCGCCGTCGTGGAGCTGGTGACGGCCGAGGACTTCGACGGCCGCCCCGACCTCGTCCGCGGCTACGTCGGCCCGCAGGGCCTGGCCGGCAAGGCGTTCCGCTACCTCGCCGACCCCCGCGTCGCGCCCGGCACGGCCTGGGTCACCGGCGCCAACAAGGCCGACACGCACGCCCGCAACGTCGTCTGCGGCCGGGACTTCGAGGTCGACGAGTACCTGGACGTGGTCGTCGTCGAGGAAGGCGACCCCTGCCCCCGCTGCGGTGAGGGCCTCAAGCTCGACCGGGCCATCGAGATCGGCCACATCTTCCAGCTCGGCCGCAAGTACGCCGACACGTTCGGACTCGACGTGCTCGGCCAGAACGGCAAGCCGGTGCGCGTCACCATGGGCTCGTACGGCATCGGCGTCTCCCGCGCCGTCGCCGCGCTCGCCGAGCAGACCCACGACGATGCCGGGCTCTGCTGGCCCCGCGAGATCGCCCCCGCCGACGTGCACATCGTCGCCGCGGGCAAGGCCCAGCAGACCGAGCTGGCCCTCGACATCGCACAGCGGCTGGCCGAGGCGGGCACGCGGGTGCTCGTCGACGACCGGGCCGGCGTCTCGCCGGGCGTCAAGTTCACCGACGCCGAGCTGATCGGCGTGCCGACGATCCTGGTCGCCGGGCGGCGGGCCGCCGAGGGAGTCGTGGAGCTCAAGGACCGGCGGACGGGGGAGCGGGAGGAGCTTCCGGTGGCGGAGGCGATCGCCCGTGTGACCGCCTGACGGCGACATCCTGGCGGTGGCCGTCCGGGGTCTTCGGGGCGCTGCCCCGGGCCCCCGGGCCCAACCGCCGGACGGGCTTGAGGGCGCGACCCTTGGCCGTCGCACGCGAGGCCGGGGTTACAGCAAACCCGCGAATTCCAGCAGCAGCTCGCCCTGCTGGCGGTGGCCCTCGGAGAGTCTTCGCAGGGCGGCCTCGGTGGTGCGGAAGTGGGACCAGCCGCGGAGGCGGTCGCGGTCCACATCGAGGGAGTCGGCCAGCTTGGCGACGCGGCGGCGGGCGGCGGAGGCCGCGCCGGAGGAGGCCAGGAGGGTGTCCGAGCGGTCGCGTACGAGCCGGGCCAGGTCGTACGCGCGCTCGCCCACCAGCGGCTTCGGGTCGATGGCCAGCCAGGGGACGCGGTCGCCCGCCAGGACGTTCCCCTGGTGGTAGTCGCCGTGCAGCAGCGCGTCCCCAGGCGCGTCCGCGACCAGCGCGTCGCGCAGTTCCAGGGCCTCGTCGACGACGGCTTCGGCGTCCGCGGCCCAAGGCTGCGCGCGCTGCTCGCGCACCTGGTCGGCCAGCGCCGCCGTACGGTCGGCGACCGAGACGAAGCGGTGCCCCTCCTCCGGGTTCACCCACAGCCGCTGCAACGTGGCGGCGGCCTCCAGCATGGCCTTCGGGTCCGCCAGGGAGCGCAGGCTGACATCCCCGTGCAGCCGCTCCAGGAGCAGCGCGCCGCCCTCCGGGTCGGCGCGCAGCAGCCGCGCCGCGCCCCAGCCGTTCCACTGGGTGAGCGCCGCGTGCTCCTGGGCGGTCTCCTCGTCGAGGAGGCCGAGCTTGAGCGCGGCCGGCGTGTCGTCGGACTGCCGTACGAGGACGACCATGCTGGACCGGCCGCCGGGGCGCTGCACGCGCAGCGGCGTCAGCTCCCAGCGCTCCAGGTAGTGCCGGGCCCGGGCGGGCAGCGTGGCGAGCCAGTCCCGCGCGGCGTCGCCGGCCGGTCCCTGACGGGCGCTCAGGGTGCGTACCAGCCGCTCCGGCGGTTGGAGGCGGTCGTTCGCGTCGGTCATCCCTGAGCTGTCCCTTTCAGACGAGTCGCTGTCAGACGGGTCGGTGCCGGCCGGGCTCGATCTCGGACGGGTTCGTTCCGGGCGGTCGGTCTCACACCGGTCGGTGCCGGGCGGGGCGATCGCGGCGACGGGCGGTCGCCGTGCGCCCGGGCGGGGCGACGGTCCTCACATGCCGTCCGCGCTCCCCGGTGTCCCCGACGCCCCCGGCGTTCCGGCTGTGTCCGCTGAGCCTGCTGAGTCCGCCGCGTCGGCCCGCTCGGCGAGCCCTGGGAAGGCTACGCTCCCGCCCCGCCACCGCACCGCGCGCACCGTCGCCTCGCGCATGGCGTCGGCGGCCGTACGGCGCAGAGTGCCCGTGGCGGCACGTACGAGGTCGGCGTAGACCCCCGTGACCCGGCTCTCCAGCTCCGCGGCGAGCCGCACCGCGGCCTGCGCGTCCGGGACGGGGAAGGGCAGGGCGTACGCGGCGGCCGCGGGCTCGGGCGTGCCGCCGAGGTCGCGCACCGTGCGCCGCATGGCGTCCCGCCGGGCGCGGTGCGCGTCGTAGCCCTGGCGCGCCTCGGCGGCGCGCGCCTTGTCCACCCGCCCGCCGACGACGCCGTAGCCGTACACGGCGGCGTGTTCGGCGGCGAGGGCGGCCTGGGCGGCGGCGAGCGCGTCGCCGCCGGGGCCCGCGGAGATGGTGCCGCTCGGGCGCGGCGTCACGTCGGCCATGTCAGCTTCCCTCCGTGAGGAGATAGACGTGCGCCGCGCCCGCGGCCGCGACGGAGGCGAGGAGCCGGGCCAGCTCCGGCGGCGCGTCCGCGAGGGCCGCCAGGTGGGCGTCGGCGGTGCGGCGCTCGGCGTCGGCGAGCGCGCCGAGGGCCCCCTTCTCGTCCCGCGGTACGTCCGTACCGGCCGTCGGAGAGGCGGATGAGGCGGACGACGACGACACGGTCGAGGGTGACGCGGACGACGGAGAGGGCGACGCAGGGGACGTCGACGCAGAGGAGGACGCCGACGGCGTGGACGATCCCGTCGCGCGCTTCTCGCGCGCCCCGAACGCCCGCGCGTGGAGCGCGACTTCGGAGCGCAGCGGCGCCAGGCGCCCCGCGAGCCCCGCGTGGGCGGCCAGCGTCGCCTCGTAGCGTTCCAGCAGCGCGGTGGAGTCCCGCGCGGCGCGCGCCCGTAGCCGCGCGCCGGCGGCGGCGCGCTTGTCGCCCTCGGCGCCGTCCTGGTGCGCGGAGCAGCCGGCGAGCAGCGCCGCCGCGCCGAGGGCCGCGGCCCCGGTCAGCACGCTGCGTCTGTGCGGGTCGGCCGGGCCCCGCCTCGTCGTCGTGAGCGGCACGTTCCTCTTTCCGCCTCGTTCGGGAATGATCCGGGAATGATCACCGCACGTGAGCGTACCGGCGCGGTGGCGGGGGTTCCGGGAGCGGCCACCGAATCGTCAGCCGGCTGCCGGAACGGCTAGGCTCTGTCCTGACACGCGACTTTCCCACAACAGCACACGCGGCCGAGGAGTCACCCGGATGAGCACCACCCAGAGCGAGAGGCTGCGCGAATTGCTGGCACCTCTCGTCAGCGCGCGAGAGCTGGATCTGGAAGAGGTCGAGGTGACGCCGGCCGGGAAGCGGCGCGTACTGCGCATCGTCGTGGACTCCGACGAGGGCGTGCTGCTGGACACGTGTGCCGAGCTGAGCCGGGCCGCCTCCGAGCTGCTCGACGAGACGGACGCGATGGGCGGAGCCCCGTACTCCCTGGAAGTCACCTCACCCGGCGCCGACCGGCCGCTGACCGAGCCGCGCCACTACCGGCGCGCCGTCGGCCGCCTCGTCAAGGCGCGGCTGACCGACGGCGGCGAGCTGGTCGCTCGCATCATCGCCGTCGACGACGACGGTCTCGACGTGGAGGTGCCGGGCGTGAAGGGGCGCAAGCCCACCGCCCGCCGCCTGGAGTTCTCCGAGATCGCCAAGGCACGGGTCGAGATCGAGTTCAACCGCAAGCAGAGCAGGACCATCAACAGCGACGCCAACGACACGGACGGCGCGAACGACACCGTCGACGCGGGCGACGACGCGCACGACGAGAACCAAGAGGAGGCGTAGCCGTGGACATCGACATGAGTGCCCTGCGGGGTCTGGTGCGGGAGAAGGAGATTTCGTTCGACCTGCTGGTCGGGGCGATCGAGTCGGCCCTCCTCATCGCGTACCACCGCACCGAGGGCAGCCGCCGCCGGGCCCGGGTGGAGCTGAACCGCGACACCGGCCATGTGACGGTGTGGGCGAAGGAGAACGCCGAGGACCTCACGGACCTGGAGGAGGGGCAGGAGCCCCGCGAGTTCGACGACACGCCCTCCGGCTTCGGCCGGATCGCGGCGACGACCGCGAAGCAGGTCATTCTGCAGCGGCTGCGCGACGCCGAGGAAGAGATCACGTTCGGCGAGTACGCGGGGCGCGAGGGCGATGTCGTCGCGGGCATCGTGCAGCAGGGCAAGGACCCGAAGAACGTGCTGGTCGACATCGGCCGGCTGGAGGCCATCCTGCCGGTGCAGGAGCAGGTGCCGGGCGAGGAGTACAAGCACGGCACGCGGCTGCGCACCTATGTCGTCCGGGTGGTCAAGGGCGTGCGCGGCCCGTCCGTGACGCTCTCGCGCACCCACCCCAACCTGGTGCGCAAGCTCTTCGCCATGGAGGTGCCGGAGATCGCGGACGGCTCCGTGGAGATCGCGGCCATCGCCCGCGAGGCCGGCCACCGCACGAAGATCGCCGTCCGGTCCACCCGGTCCGGGCTGAACGCCAAGGGCGCGTGCATCGGTCCGATGGGCGGCCGGGTGCGGGCGGTCATGGCCGAGCTGCACGGCGAGAAGATCGACATCGTGGACTGGTCGGACGACCCGGCCGAGCTGGTGGCGCACGCGCTCTCCCCGGCCCGGGTCGCCAAGGTCGAGATCGTGGACCTGGGCGCGCGCTCCGCGCGGGTCACCGTCCCCGACTACCAGCTCTCGCTCGCCATCGGCAAGGAAGGGCAGAACGCCCGGCTCGCCGCCCGGCTCACCGGATGGCGCATCGACATCCGGCCGGACACGGAGCAGCCCGGCGACCGGGACGGCGACCGCGACCAGGACCGGGACCGCGACCGGGACTGAGCACCGGACGACCGTACGGCCCGGACCGGGCCCGGCCCTATACATCCGGGCCGAGCCCGGCGCCGTCCACCCGGGCCGAACCCGGACCCGTACACCCGGGCCGGGGACGGGCCGGGACGAATACACACGCGATCAGTAACCCGAAGGGGTTATGTCGTCGCGGGGAGGTAGACTTAAGCAGTGTCTGGTCGGACGCACGCCCGAGCATGCCCAGAGCGAACCTGTGTGGGTTGCCGGGAGCGAACGGCCAAGAGCGAACTGCTGCGCATCGTGGCGGTCGAGGGCGCTTGCACCCCCGACCCTCGCGGTACGCTGCCCGGCCGGGGTGCCTATGTGCACCCCACAGTGGTCTGTTACGACCTGGCGGTCCGCCGCCGGGCGTTTCCCCGGGCCCTCCGCTATCAGGGGGACCAGGGACCGCTCGACACCGCGCGGGTGCGTGGTTTTGTCGAGCAGGTAACGCCGTAAGAAGAGAACGGCACGGGAAAGCCGTGCGGTCAGGTACCTCGCGAGTCGGAAGTAGGTCGAGATTGCGATGAGCACTCGATGAGTACGCGATGAGTACGCCCATGAAGTAGCGACGGTCCGGCGTGAACCCGGACCTAAAAGGAGCGAAGTGGCTAAGGTCCGGGTATACGAACTCGCCAAGGAGTTCGGAGTTGAGAGCAAGGTCGTCATGGCCAAGCTCCAAGAACTCGGTGAATTCGTACGTTCGGCGTCCTCGACGATCGAGGCGCCGGTTGTTCGCAAGTTGACCGACGCATTGCAGGGGCCCGGCGGCAACGCCGGCAAGTCCGCTGCCAAGCCCGGGGCGCCCCGCAAGGCGTCCCCCGCCAAGCCGGCCGCGCCCACTCCGGGCCCGTCGGCGCGTCCCGCTGCCCCGGCGCCCAAGCCGGCCGCGGACGCCCCCGCCAAGCCCGCCGCGGCCTCGGGAACCGGCTCCGCGCCGACGCCCGGCCCGCGTCCGGGCCCGAAGCCCGCGCCGGCCAAGCCCGGCCCGGTCGCCCCGGTGCCCGCCGCGGAGTTCTCCGCCCCGGCCCCGGCGCAGTCCGAGCGCCCGGCCCAGCAGGAGCGGCCCGCCCCGCGCCCCGGCGCCACCCCCGGCCCGCGCCCCGCCCGCCCGACCCCCGGTGGTCAGCAGGGCGGCGGCCAGCAGCGGGACGGCGGCCAGCAGGGCGGCCGTGCCGAGCGCGGCCCCCGTCCGGGCGGCCAGAACCAGGGCCCGCGCCCCGGCGGCGCCCGCCCGTCCGGACCGCGTCCGGGCAACAACCCCTTCACGTCCGGCGGCTCCACGGGCATGGCCCGCCCGCAGGCCCCCCGTCCCGGCGGCGCCCCGCGCCCCGGCGGTCAGGGCGGCCCCGGCGGTGCCCCGCGCCCGCAGGGCGGTCCCGGTGGCGCGCCGCGTCCCCAGGGCGGTCAGGGCGGCGCCCGGCCGACCCCGGGCGGCATGCCCCGTCCGCAGGGCGGCGCGCGTCCCGGCCCCCCGGCCGGCGGTAACCGTCCGAACCCCGGCATGATGCCGCAGCGTCCGGCTGCCGGCCCCCGTCCCGGCGGTGGCCCCGGCGGCGGTCGCGGTCCTGGTGGTGCGGGCCGTCCCGGCGGTGCCGGCCGTCCCGGCGGCGGCGGTTTCGCCGGCCGTCCCGGTGGCGGCGGCGGTGCCGGCCGTCCGGGTGGCGGCGGCGGTTTCGCCGGTCGTCCCGGTGGCGGCGGCCCCGGCGGCTTCGGCGGCCGTCCCGGCTTCGGCGGTCGTCCCGGCGGCCCCGGCGCCCGTGGCGGAACGCAGGGCGCCTTCGGCCGCCCCGGCGGTCCGGCGCGGCGCGGCCGCAAGTCGAAGCGGCAGCGGCGCCAGGAGTACGAGGCCATGCAGGCCCCGTCGGTCGGCGGCGTGATGCTGCCGCGCGGCAATGGACAGACCGTCCGCCTGTCGCGTGGTGCCTCCCTCACCGACTTCGCGGAGAAGATCAACGCCAACCCGGCGTCGCTCGTCGCCGTGATGCTCAACCTCGGCGAGATGGTCACCGCCACCCAGTCGGTCTCCGACGAGACGCTTCAGCTCCTCGCCGAGGAGATGAACTACGTCCTGGAGGTCGTCAGCCCGGAGGAGGAGGACCGCGAGCTCCTGGAGTCCTTCTCCATCGAGTTCGGCGAGAACGAGGGCGGCGAGGAGATGCTCGTCTCCCGCCCGCCGGTCGTGACCGTCATGGGCCACGTCGACCACGGCAAGACCCGGCTGCTGGACGCGATCCGCAAGACGAACGTCGTCGCGGGCGAGGCCGGCGGCATCACGCAGCACATCGGTGCGTACCAGGTCGCCACCGAGGTCAACGGCGAGGACCGCGCGATCACCTTCATCGACACCCCGGGTCACGAGGCGTTCACCGCCATGCGTGCCCGCGGTGCGAAGTCGACCGACATCGCGATCCTCGTGGTGGCGGCCAACGACGGTGTGATGCCGCAGACGATCGAGGCGCTGAACCACGCCAAGGCGGCCGAGGTGCCGATCGTGGTCGCGGTCAACAAGATCGACGTCGAGGGCGCCGACCCGACCAAGGTGCGCGGTCAGCTCACCGAGTTCGGTCTGGTGGCCGAGGAGTACGGCGGCGACACGATGTTCGTCGACATCTCCGCCCGCAAGGGCGAGAACATCGACGCCCTCCTGGAGGCCGTCGTGCTCACCGCCGACGCCTCGCTCGACCTGCGCGCCAACGCGGAGCAGGCCGCGCAGGGCATCGCGATCGAGGCCCACCTCGACCGCGGCCGCGGCGCCGTGGCGACCGTGCTGGTCCAGCGCGGCACGCTGCGGGTCGGCGAGACGATGGTCGCGGGCGACGCCTACGGCCGCGTCCGCGCGATGCTCGACGACAAGGGCAACAACGTCGAGGAAGCGGGTCCCTCGACCCCCGTCCTGGTCCTGGGTCTCACCAACGTCCCCGGCGCCGGCGACAACTTCCTCGTCGTCGACGAGGACCGTACGGCCCGGCAGATCGCCGAGAAGCGCGCGGCGCGCGAGCGCAACGCGGCCTTCGCCAAGCGCACCCGCCGGGTGTCCCTGGAGGACCTCGACAAGGTGCTCAAGGCCGGCGAGATCCAGCAGCTCAACCTCATCATCAAGGGCGACGCGTCCGGTTCGGTCGAGGCCCTGGAGTCCTCGCTGCTCCAGCTCGATGTGGGCGAGGAGGTCGACATCCGCGTGCTGCACCGCGGCGTGGGTGCGGTCACCGAGTCCGACATCAACCTGGCGTCCGGCTCCGACGCGATCGTCATCGGCTTCAACGTCCGCGCCGAGGGCCGTGCCACGCAGATGGCCGAGCGCGAGGGCGTCGACGTCCGGTACTACTCGGTCATCTACCAGGCGATCGAGGAGATCGAGGCGGCCCTCAAGGGCATGCTCAAGCCGGAGTACGAAGAGGTCGAGCTGGGCACGGCGGAGATCCGCGAGGTCTTCCGCTCGTCCAAGCTGGGCAACATCGCCGGTGTCCTCATCCGCTCCGGCGAGGTCAAGCGCAACACCAAGGCGCGCCTCGTCCGCGACGGCAAGGTCATCGCCGAGGACCTCAACATCCAGGGTCTGCGCCGCTTCAAGGACGACGTCACCGAGATCCGCGAAGGGTTCGAGGGCGGTATCAACCTCGGCAACTTCAACGACATCAAGGTCGACGACGTCATCGCGACCTACGAGATGCGCGAGAAGCCCCGCGGCTGATCGCTGATCGCAAAGTTGCGACCCGGGGCCGGTCGGCGGAGCGTTATTCCGTCGATCGGCCCCGGCCGTTGCGTGTACGGTTCGAGGAGCTTGTACACCGCCTTGTGATCAAGGAATTTCACACCGACGCCTCAGGCCCGCCGGGTGGGCTTCACCCGTACCGCATGTATGTGGGGACACTCTCGTTCGACCTGCTCCTGGGCGACGTACGGTCGCTGAAGGAGAAACGCTCCGTCGTGCGCCCGATCGTCGCCGAACTGCGCCGCGCGTACGCGGTCAGCGTGGCGGAGGTCGGCGACCAGGACCTCTACCGCAGGACCGAGATCGGACTCGCGGTGGTCTCCGGGGACACGGGACATCTCGTGGACGTGCTGGACCGCTGCGAACGCTGGGTCGCCGCCCGCCCCGAGGTGGAGCTGCTGTCCGTGCGACGGCGGATCCACGGCGACGACGAGTGACGACTGATGAATGAACCGAAGAAGAAAGAAGTAGGCGCATGACCGACAACGCGCGGGCGCGCAAGCTGGCCGACCGCATCCGGGAGATCGTCGCGGAGACCCTGCAGCGCCGGATCAAGGACCCGCGGCTCGGCTATGTGACCATCACGGACACCCGGGTCACGGGCGACCTGCGGGAGGCGACCGTGTTCTACACGGTCTACGGCGACGACGAGGAGCGCGCGGCCTCCGCGGCCGCCCTGGAGAGCGCCAAGGGCGTGCTGCGCTCCACGGTCGGCCGGGAGACCGGGGTGCGCTTCACCCCGACCCTGACGTTCGTGCCGGACGCCCTGCCCGACAACGCCCGCACCATCGAGGACCTGCTCGCCAAGGCCAAGGCCAAGGACGCGGAGGTCCGCGAGGTGTCCTCCGGCAAGTCGTACGCCGGCGACGCCGACCCGTACCGCAAGCCGGGCGAGAGCGCCACAGACGGCGCGGAGGGCGCAGACGGCGACGGCGGAGCCGACGGCGACGCGAAGGGCAAGGGGACCGCCGCCGAATGAAGCGCGCAGCATCCACCTGTCCGGACGGCCTGGTCATCGTCGACAAGCCGGCCGGCTTCACCTCGCACGACGTCGTGGCGAAGATGCGGGGCATAGCCCGGACCCGCAAGGTCGGGCACGCGGGCACGCTCGACCCGATGGCGACGGGCGTGCTCGTGCTCGGCGTCGAGCGGGCCACGAAGCTGCTGGGCCACCTGGCGCTCACCGAGAAGGAGTACGTCGGCACGGTCCGGCTCGGCCAGAGCACGGTGACGGACGACGCGGAGGGCGAGATCACCGCGTCCGCCGACGCCTCCGGCATCCCGCGCGAGGACATCGACGCCGGGGTCGCCAAGCTGAGCGGCGACATCATGCAGGTGCCGTCGAAGGTCAGCGCCATCAAGATCGACGGCAAGCGGTCGTACGCGCGGGCCCGGGAGGGCGAGGAGTTCGAGATCCCCGCGCGGCCCGTGACGGTCTCCTCCTTCGTCGTCCACGCCGTGCACGACGCGCTCGCGGAGGACGGCACGCCCGTACAGGACCTGCTGGTCTCCGTGGTCTGCTCGTCCGGTACGTACATCCGCGCGCTCGCCCGCGACCTGGGCGCGGACCTGGGCGTCGGCGGCCACCTCACGGCGCTGCGGCGCACCCGCGTCGGCCCGTACGGGCTGGACGCGGCCCGCACGCTGGAGCGGCTCCAGGAGGAGCTGACGGTCATGCCCGTCGCCGAGGCCGCCGCGGCGGCGTTCAGCCGCTGGGACGTGGACGGGGACCAGGCCCGGCTGCTCGCCAACGGCGTGCGGCTGCGGATGCCGCCGCCGGTGGCGGCCGCGACCGGGCCGGTCGCCGTCTTCGGCCCCGACGGCGCGTTCCTCGTGCTCGTCGAGAACCAGGGCGGCAAGGCCAAGAGCCTGGCGGTCTTCGCCTGACGCGCGTGCCGCCCCGGGCCCTTCCGGCCGCTCCGGGCCGTCCTGGGGCGTCGATCTCTTCGGGACATCGTGGGGCGGGCCGGCGCGGTCGGCTCGCCCCCCGCCCCAAAATCCCCCTCACCGGCTCTTTATCCAGGCCGCGGCCCTGATTCACCCCTTCGGGCAGGCGCTCGGAGTGAACCAGGGGGGTGCGAGGGGGCGCGTTCGCCGTTCGAGGTGTTTCCGGCGATCATCGGCCGCATACCGTCGGAGTACGGGGTGGCGGGGCACGGGGAGGCTCGGCGGATGGGGTGGCGGCGAACCGATCCGGATGAGGCGCTGGTGCGCGTCCGGGACCTGGCCGGGCGGCCGCGCGGCACGGGCTTCCTCGCGGACGGCCACGGCACCCTGATCACCAGCCACGAGGCGGTCGACGGCCTCGCCCGCGTCGTCCTCCACGCCCCCGGCGAACAGACCTGCCTGGTCGGCGACGACGCCGTGATCGCCCTCCCCGAGTGGGACCTCGCGCTCGTACGCACCGAGGGGCTGAGCGCGCCGCCGCTCGCCGTCTCCGCGTCCACCGCCATCGAGCCGGGCGCGGGCGTGCGGCTGCGCACGCGGCGCTGGCTCGACGCCAGGGTGGTGGGCGGCGCGGCCGTCACGTACACCGCCACCGACCGCTTCCACCTGCTGGGCGCGGCGCTGGAGCTGACCGTGGGGGACCGGGAGACGGTGCGGCTCGGCGAGCGGGCCGCGGGCGGGCCCGTGCTCGACGCGCGGACCGGCGCGGTCGTCGCCGTCCTCGGCACCGCCCTGCAGACCGGCCGCCGGGCGGGCGGCTTCGCCATCCCGCTGCGCGCCACCGCCGCGGCGGACCCCCAAGGCCCGCTCGCCGCGCTGCTCGCGCGCAACAGCGCGACCGTGCCGGCGTACGGGCCGGAGCTCAACCTCGCGGGCGCGCTCCAGCTCACCGCCCTCTCCCTCGGCCCGGCGGACGGCCCCCGACCCTGGGGCGAACCGGCCGAACGCCCGGACACCGCCGAGGAGTTCACCCGCTTCCTCGACGGCGACGCCCCGGTGCTCGGCCTCGTCGGCGACCCCGGCACGGGCCGTACGACCGAACTGGCCGCGCTCGCGGCGCGCCGGGCCAGGGGCGCGGCGCCCGCCCCCACGGTGTGGCTGCGCGGCGCGGACCTGCGCGCGGGCGACACGAGCGTCCGGGACGCCGTCGCGCGGGCGCTGACCGCGGCGGGCCGCGTCGTCACGGCGTCGGCGGGGGCGGCCGGGACGGTCGGCGACACGGAGGCCGTGACCCCTGAGGCGATCGCGCGGCTGACGCGCGCGGCCGGGCGGCCGCTGCTCGTCCTCCTCGACGGGCCGGAGGAGACGCCGCCCGCGCTCACCCGCGAGCTGGCGGGCTGGACGGCCGCCACCGCCGAGTGGCTGCGCGCCTCGGGGGCCCGCCTGATCGTCGCCTGCCGCCCCGAGCACTGGGAACAGGCCGGAGCACTCTTCCCGCCGCACGCCCTCCACCGCCCCGCGCACCGCGCCCGCTCCGGCGCCCGCGCCCTGCCGCCCTGCGCCCGGCTCACCGACCTCACCGGCCGGCAGCGGGACCAGGCGTACGTGCGGTACGGGCTGCCGGGCGACGCCGTGGCACCGGCGGACGACAGCCATCCGCTGACGCTGCGGCTGCTGGCGGAGGTACGGGCGGCGATGGGGGATGTTTCTGGGGCGGCCGGTGGGGCGGAGGGTGAGGGAGGTGCGGCCACGGCTGTCGGGGTGGCTGGCCCGATCGAGGCGGCCGGGGCGGCGGGGGGCGGTTCGGGGTCGGGGCGTGCGCCGGCGCAGGGGGCGCGCGCTACCGGCGCGCGCGGTGGTTCAGAGGCGGGAGCAGCCGAGGAGCCGTGCGCCCCCGATCGGTGGGAGATCTTCTCCGCCTACCTCGACCTGCTCTGCCTGCGCGTCGCGCTCCGCCTCACCGCCGACGAACTGCCCAAGAGACCCGGCAGCGCCGTCCGCCGGCTCGCCGCCCGCGTGGCCGGGCAGGCGCACGAGGCCGCCCGACGCTGCCTCGGGCCGGGCCAGGGCGAGCTGGACCGCGCGTCGTTCGAGGAGCTCTTCCCCTGGCGCACCGGCTGGGCCGCCGCCGTCCTCAAGGAGAACCTCCTCGTCCCGGCCGGTTCGGGCTACCGCTTCGCGCACGAGGAGTTCGCGGACTGGCTGCAAGGGCAGCACCTCGACCTCGACCTGGCGCTGACCGCCCTGGTGCACCGCCGGTACGAGGCACGGGTCCGACCGGCCGACGCGCCGGTCGCCGGCCCGGAGGCGGAGGAGACCGACGTCCGGCTGCCCTCCCGGGCCGGAGCCGCCCCCGCGGGCCCGGAGGAAGCCGCTCCCGCGTCCGTACGCAGATGGGGCAGGCGCGCCGCCCGCCGACGGCCGGCCCCCGCCCCGCCGCCCGGACGGCACCGCCCCCTGCCCGTGCCCCGGCACCGTATCGGCCCCGTACTCCACGCCCTGCTGCTCCTCGGCCGCCGCGCCGGGCCGGCCGAACTCGCCCGCCGCCTGACGGAGCTGGTCCACGCCGTGGACGTACTCGGCGCGCCAGGACCCGACGAGGAGCGCCCCGGTTTCCCGGAAGCTCCCTCGGCCCCGGCGGAGGGCTGGGGCACCGCGCCGCCCGCGGACGGTACGACCGCGGCGGTAGCCGACGGCGACGCCTGGACCGTGAGTACGGACGGGCGGCTGCGCCGGGCGCGGGGCCGAGGCAGGTCGGCGGGGGCCGGCCTCATGGTCGGGGACAGTGGGCGAGAGGCGTCGGCCGGCAACGCGGCAGGGGGCGACAGGCGAGAGACCGCGTCGGACGGGGGCGAGTGGGCCGGGGCGGGGAGCGGCGCCGTACGGGCCGTCGCCGTGGCGCGGGACCGCCGCCCGGGGCCGCCGGCGGGCGAGGGGAGGCCCGTACGCGCCGACGAGCCTCCCGGCCGGCACCGGTCGACGGCGGCGGAGCAGCGTGCCGACGCCTCCTGGTGGGCGGCCCATCTCCTGGGCGAGACGTTGCTGCGGGTGCCCGATGCCACCCCCTACCTCGGGGTGCTGCGCTCGCTCGCCGATCGGGTGGCGGCGCGCTCCCTGTGCCACGGCGGGCTGGGAGAGTTCGGGCCGTGGTTCTGGCTGCGCCTCGGGCTCGCCCTGCCCGACCGGCTCGAACTGCTGCGGCTGCTGCTGCCCGCCGACGCCCCGCCCGCCAAGGACCCGGCCCGGGAGCCCGAGCGGTTCCTGCCCGCCGTCGCGACCGTACTGGCCGAGGACCCCTGCGCGGCCCAGACACTGCTCTGCCGCTGGTTCACCGACGACCGCCCGCTCCGGGCCGCCGCCGCGCCGGACGGCGACGGCATGCGGCCCACCGTCGCGGTCGCGGCCCAGGCCCTGCTCCACACCCACCGGCGACGCGCCGTGGACGACCTCACCGAGGCGCTGGTGGCCGCGGCCCACCCGCTCGCCGACGAGCTGCTGGACGCTCTCGCCGAGGACGAGCCGTCGGCGGTCTGCCGGGCCGTGGACCGGTGGGCGCACGACAGCCGCGACGAGCGCCACGCGGCCGCCGCCGCGTACGGGCTCCGGGCCGCCCCGCACATCACCACAGACGCCGACCGCGAACTGCTGCGCTACGCCGCTCTCGCCCTCCTCGCCGGCCCCGCTGACCGCGCCCTGCACGGCGCCGCCCTCGCCCTGCTCGTACAAGATCCCAAGACGCGCGCCGGCTATCTGCCGCGGGCCCTCGAACGGTTCGCCGACGGCGACCCGCGGCTCACGCCGGATGTCCTGGCCACGGCCCTGACCACCCACCCCGAACCGGTGCTGCGAGCCCTCCGGTCCCGCCTGGGCGAGCCGGGCGACGACCCGGCCCGTCCGCTGGAGGTCATGCGGACGCTGGCGGACGTGACGGCCCCGGCGCTCGCCCGCCGCGCCACCGAGCTCGTACGCGAACACGTCGAGCACCGCCCCGGCGGCGCCCGGCACGCCGCGGCCTTCGTGGACCGCAGGCTGGAACACGGCCCGGCCGTGCGAGCGCTGCTCTTCCCGCTGGTCTCCGACTTCCTGCGGGCCAGATCGCCGCACGCGCGCCGCGCCCTCGCCCCCGTGCTCGCCGCCCCCGGCACCCCCCTCTCGCGCGCCCTGCGCCATGAGTTGCTGGAGGTGCTGCTCGAACACGAGGGGCACGGACAGTACGGCCGGTACGGGCAGTACGTGCCCGATGCCGCCACCCTGGACGCGCTGCTGCGGGCGGCCGCCGAGGGCGCGGCCGACCGGGGCCCGGCCCGTACCCGCGATCTCGTCCACCGCACCGGGCTGCTGCTGGCCCGTACGGCGGAGGGCGCGGCCTGTTTCGACCGGCGGCTGCTCCAGCTCGCCCGTGACGTGCCCGGCTTCGCCGCCCTGGTGCGCGGCTGGCTGGAATCGGCCCCCGCCGAATGGGCGGCCGTGGTGAGCCCGCGGACCCGCGGCCAACTGGCGGGCGCAATGCCCGATGCGTGGCGCGAGCACCCGGCATGGCACTCTTAGACCTGCGTATTGGACAGACAAAGGTTCGGGCGAGGAGCGGGCACAGTGCAACGCTGGCGTGGCTTGGAGGACATCCCCGAGGACTGGGGACGCAGCGTCGTCACCATCGGCTCGTACGACGGAGTGCACCGCGGGCACCAGCTCATCATCGGCCGGGCGGTGGAGCGGGCGCGCGAGCTCGGCGTGCCGTCGGTCGTGGTCACCTTCGACCCGCACCCCAGCGAGGTCGTACGGCCGGGCAGCCATCCGCCCCTGCTGGCCCCGCACCACCGGCGTGCGGAGCTGATGGCGGAGCTGGGCGTGGACGCGCTGCTGATCCTGCCCTTCACCGCCGAGTTCTCGCGGCTGTCGCCCGCGGACTTCGTCGTCAAGGTGCTGGTCGACAAGTTGCACGCGCGCCTCGTCGTCGAGGGCCCCAACTTCCGGTTCGGGCACAAGGCGGCCGGCAACGTCGAGTTCCTGGTGGAGCTCGGCGCCACCTACGACTACGAGGTCGAGGTCGTCGACCTGTTCGTGAGCGGCGAGGCGGGCGGCGGGCAGCCGTTCTCCTCCACCCTGACCCGGCGGCTGGTGGCCGACGGCGATGTCGCGGGCGCGATGGAGATCCTGGGGCGGCCGCACCGCGTCGAGGGCGTCGTCGTGCGCGGCGCGCAGCGCGGCCGCGAGCTGGGCTACCCGACCGCCAACGTGGAGACCCTGCCGCACACCGCGATCCCCGCCGACGGCGTCTACGCCGGGTGGCTGACCGCGGACGGCGAGACGATGCCCGCAGCGATCTCGGTCGGCACGAACGTGCAGTTCGACGCCACGGAGCGGACGGTCGAGGCGTACGCCATCGACCGCGTCGACCTCGATCTGTACGGGCAGCACGTGGCGGTCGACTTCCTCGCCTACCTGCGGGGGATGGAGAAGTTCGACTCCATCGACACGCTCCTGGAGCGGATGGCGGGCGACGTGAAGCGGGCCCGGCAGTTGATCGAGACGGCCGATGCGGCCGATGTGACTGATGGGTCCGATGTGACTGATGGGGCCGACGCGGGGGATGCGGCCGGGGGCGAGGGCGCGCGGTAGGTCCTCGGGGGAGCGACATGACGGAGGGGCGGGGCCGCACATCGTGTGCGCGGTCCCGCCCCTCCGCTTTGCCTTCGTCCTCTGGTGGTGCTTTCTGAGCTGCTACTGCTGGTACTGCTACTGCTGCGGCGGGGCCGGCGGGTAGCCGTATCCGGGCTGTTGCTGCGGATGCTGCTCCGGGTGGGGCGGTTGCTGGCCGGGCTGGGGCGGTTGGGGCGGGGACTGCGGCTGCTGGGGCTGTTGCGGCTGTTGCGGTTGTTGGGCCGGCCAGCCCGGCATCTGTCCCTGCCCCTGGCCCTGGCCCGGCTGCGGCTGGTACGGGGGCTGCTGCTGCCAGCCTCCTGGTTGGCCCTGCTGCCCTGGCTGTCCCTGCTGTCCCGGCTGCGGGTAGGGCTGGGGCTGCTGCGGCTGCCCGCCGTACGGGGCGCCGTAGGGGCCGCTGTTGTACGGACCGCTGTTGTACGGGCCGCCGCCGTAAGGAGCCGCGCCGTACGGACCACCCGGCGCACCCGGCGCCTGGCCAGGCGCCTGCCCCTGGCCGGGGAACTGCCCGGGGGCCTGGCCCTGGCTCTGACCCGGAGCGGGTGCGTAACCGCCCTGCGCGGGCGAACCCATGTGTCCCGGTGGGTTGTTGGCGTCCCCGGGCCACAGCCCTTGCTGCTGCTGGGCCCGTACGAAGTCCTCGGCGACCATGGCGGAGAGGTTGAAGTACGACTCGCGCGTCTTCGGCCGCATCATGTCGAGGTCCAGCTCCGCGCCCGCCGCCAGATGCTCGTCGAACGGCACGACGACGACGCCGCGGCAGCGGGTCTCGAAGTGCGACACGATGTCGTCGACCTTGATCATCTTGCCGGTCTCGCGGACCCCGGAGATCACCGTGATGCTGCGCGAGACGAGGTCGGCGTAGCCGTGCGCGGAGAGCCAGTCCAGAGTGGTGCTGGCGCTGGACGCGCCGTCGACCGACGGCGTCGAGATGATGATCAACTGGTGCGCGAGGTCCAGGACCCCGCGCATCGCGCTGTAGAGGAGGCCGGTGCCCGAGTCGGTGAGGATGATCGGGTACTGCTTGCCGAGCACGTCGATAGCGCGCCGGTAGTCCTCGTCGTTGAAGGTCGTGGAGACCGCCGGGTCCACGTCGTTGGCGATGATCTCCAGCCCGGAGGGCGCCTGCGAGGTGAAGCGGCGGATGTCCATATAGCTGTTGAGCTGCGGGATCGAGTGCACCAGGTCGCGGATGGTCGCACCGGTCTCACGGCGCACCCGGCGGCCGAGCGTGCCCGCGTCCGGGTTGGCGTCGATCGCGAGGATCTTGTCCTGCCGCTCGCTCGCCAGCGTCGACCCCAGGGCCGTGGTGGTCGTCGTCTTGCCGACGCCGCCCTTGAGGCTGATGACGGCGATGCGGTAGCAGGAGAGGACCGGCGTACGGATCAGCTCCAGCTTGCGCTGCCGCTCCGCCTCCTCCTTCTTCGCGCCGAACTTGAACCGCGAGGCTGCGTTGCCGCCCTGCTTCTTGGGCTTCTGCTTTCCCCTGATCAGCCGGTCGGAGGAGAGCTCCACCGCCGCCGTGTACCCCAGCGGCGCGCCGTGTACGGAACGCTGCCGCTGCTCGGGCGTCACGGTGGGCCAGCCGCCGGCGCGCGGGTCGGCCGGCCCCTGCTGCGCGCCCTCGTAGCCCGGCCCCGGCTGCGCCGGCTCGGCGGCCGGAGGCATCGCGCCGGGCTGCGGGCCACCCGGCTGCGGCTGCGGGTAGCCGTAACTCGCCGGCGCGGCAGGGGCGTTGCCCGAGGCGGCCGGTGCGGCAGGAGTGTCGGCCGAGGCGGCCGGGGCGCTTGGGGCCGGAGGCTGCGCGGCCGGGCCGGGGTAGCCGTAGCCGCCCTGAGGGGGCGCGGTCGGGGCCGGGGCCGGTGCCTCGGGCGGCGCGGCCGGGTGCTGGGGCTGCTGGGGCTGCTGAGGCGCGTACGGGCCCGCGGGCTGCGGCGGGTACGGGCCGCCGGGCTGGGGCGCGGCGGGTGCGGCGGAGGAGGCGGCTCCGGGCTGCGGGAAGCCGTAGCCGCCCTGCGGAGCGGACGAACCGGCCGGGCCGGCCGGGCCGGGATACCCATAACCGGCTTGCGGGGCAGGAACGTTGGGGGCGGATGGCGCTGCCGACGCGGAGCCTTCGGCGGGCTGGGGCGGTGCGGGGGAGCCCTGCGGTACCTGCGGTACGGGACCGGCGCCGGGGCCGCTCGTCGGCGCGTACGGGCCCGGGGCCGCCTGAGCCGCCGCGCCCGGCTGCTGTTCCGGCGCGGGCTGCGCCCACGGCGCGCCACCGGACGGCGCGGCGGCGGCCGGGGGAGCCTGCGGGGGCTGCGGTGCCGCGGGCTGGAAGTCCGGCGGCAGCGGCGGCAGCCCACTGGGCGGCGCGGGCGACGAGGCCCAACCCAGCGGGAGAGGAGGCACGTTCGGGCCGTCGGACGCGGCATCGTCCTCCGGTACGGACGGTACGGCGTCGGCGACCGCGTCCTCCGGGGCGGCCGGCGCGGCATTCGCGTCCGCGGGCTCGGCGGCCGTTCCCTCGCCGCGCGGCGTGGCGGGCGCGAACCTCATCGTCCCCTCGCTGCGCACGTCACCGCGGCCGCGTGCGTCCTCCCCGGCGCCGTCGCGCGCCTCGGCCGCGGCGTCATCGGCAGGCGTCCGGTCGGCGGCCGTTCCCCTCTCGCCCGTGCCTTCCGCTTCCGCTTCGCCCGTGCCTTTCGCTCCGCCCGCAGCTTTCGCGGCCTCGCGGCGCAGGTCGGCGCTGGAGAAGCGCATGGTGTCCCCGCCGAGCGGTACGCCACCGCCGCCGGTGCCGTCGGCGGCCCGTTCCGCTTCCTGAGCGCTTCCCGCGCCGGCGGCGGGAGTTTCATTCCCCTGCCGGTAGCTACCGCTGGAGCTGCCGGAGCCGGAGCCGGAGCCGGAGCCGGAGCCGGTGTCGGTGTCGAGGTCGGAGCCGGTGTCGGCGGTGTGCTCGAGGTCCGCCGTTCCTCCGTTCACCGCCGCGACCGCCGCGTGCAACTCGGCGAAGCTCGGCAGCTTCTCCTCCTCCTTCGCCTCCTTCGCCTCCTTCTCGTCCTTCGCCTCCGGCGCGGCCGCTGCCGCGCTCGGGGGCGTGGGGGGCGAGGCGGGGGCGGGCGGCGCCGAGACCGGAGCCGTCGGAGCAGGGCTCGCGGGAGCGGCGGCCGGCCCACCCTGAGACTGCGACTGTCCACTGGGGGTCTGCGATTGATCGCCTTGGGGCCAGGACTGACCGCTTTGATACTGCGGCGGTACGGACGGCTGCGCGGCCGGGGGCTGGGCGGCGGGCTGCGGGGGCACCGGGGGGCGAGCGGCGGCCGGCTGCTGAGCCACTGGCGGCTCGGCCGCCGACGGCGCCCACCCCTGCTGGAACTGGCCCGGGGGCGGCAACGGCATGCCCGACGGCGGCGGAGGCGTCGAAGCCCCGCCCTGGTCGCCCGACGCGTTCTGCGTGTACCAGGCAGGCGGCGTGTAATCGATGGTGAACTCGCCCGTGTGCTCGTGCTCGGCGTCGGACCGATCCTCGCCGGCCGTCTTCCCGCCAGCGCGGCTCTCGTCCCGATCGCTGCTCACAATGCCTCCTGCTGGTGTGGTCTAGCGCCCTTGGATTTCTTGTCGGGGCCGACCGTTCCCGTCGTCCGACTGCCCGGGTTTCCCCCGTATGTGACGCAGAAGCCCGAGACTCGGCCTCTCCTGCGCGTACGTACACCAAGACTAATCATCATCAGCGGTGCGATGGCAGGCCCGCCCCCGCCCTTACCGGTGTCCGATGAGTCACCTGCCCGCCTACGGCCGTTCCAGTGCGGCCCAGGAGCAAGTAGTGGCAATTGGTGCGCTTCGCTGCGCGGAACCGACGCTTCACTTCCGTAACTGCACGGAATTCACGCCTAATTCGGGTATTTCCCGTGATGTGCGCCGAGCGTCGGCGGCACACACGACCGACCGGGCGACGCACGCCGGCCGCCCTTGACCGGCCTCGATCGTACCGGCCTCGACCGAACCGACCTCGACGAAACCGTCCCCGACCGAACCGATCCCGACCGAACCGACCCCGGCGAAACCGACCTCGACCAATCCGACCTCGACCAATCCGACCTCGACCAATCCGACCTCGACCAATCCGACCTCGACCAATCCGACCCCGACCGGACCGAACGCGCCCACCCCTCCCCGCCCCCTTCCCTTCCGCCCCTCCGCAGGAAGGGCCCTCCCTACGGCCGGGGCCCCCACGGACGGATCTCTCAGTCCATCCGGCGCGGCCCGCCCAGCAGCCCCGTCTCGGGATCGGTCGGCTGCGTGGCGACGTACACCCGAGAATTGCGCGTGCACCAGAGCGTGACCCCGTCCTGGAGCGTGGACAGCGCCTCGACGTCCGCCTGCGGCAGGGCCATGGCCCTGCCGATCTGGCGCGCCTCGTCGGGGGAGACCCGCTGCACGCCCACCAGTCCCGCGTTCTCCATCAGCCGGGGCGCGACGGGACTGAGGTAGGGCAGCAGCGTCAGCACCGACTGCCAGGGCGCGGCGCTGACCCGGCCGCGCGGCGGCCGCATCCCGCAGTCGCGGATCACCAGGACCGGGCTGTGCACAGACGGACCCTGCGGCGGCACTCGCCCCACGTCGTGCAGGGTGACGCACTGCTGGCCGCTGTTGGCCGCCTGCGCGAGCGCGGTCCACATCTGCTGGCGGCCCGTCTCCACCGTCACCCGGGCGCCCGTGCCGACCGTACGCAGGGCGATCACCTGCGATGTCCACACGCCGCCGATGAGCAGCACCTCGAACGGCGTCGGCCGGTTGAGGCCGAGCACGGAGGGCCGGCCCTGCGCGTCGGCGCCGATGACCACTCCGTCGTCGCCGACCGGCAGCGCCAGGGACTCGAATTGCTCCGGGGACAGCTCGTGCCGCTGCCGGCGCGGCCCGATCAGCCCGAAGCCGAAGCGGGAGGTGCGTATGCGCGGGGCGGGCGGCGCCGGCGCGGGGCTGGGCGCGTCGGTGCGGCCCGCGCCCGGGAAGCCCTGCGGGCCGCCGGTGGGCTGGGCGGCGGCCGGGGTGGTCGTCGGCGTGGCCATCAGCGGGTACCTCCGAGGGGCAGGGTGGCGAGGACGCCGGGAACCTGTTCGCGATCCAGCCGTACGAGGCCGACCTTCACCCCGCGCGCCGTACGCTCCATCTCCCGCCGCACGGCGACGAGTTCGTCGGCGCTGCGGCCCGTGATCCGCACATGGCCGGTCACCGTCGGGGCGTGCCGCCCGCTCTGCGTACGGCCCCGGCCCAGGGTGAGGCTCAGCGTCGTCGACAGCGCGGGCAGCGAGGTCAGCAGCGCCGCCAACTGCGGCAGCGGCGTCGCCGACGGCCCCAACTGCGGCCAGCGGCCGACCCAGTACGTGGTGTGCCACCGGTCGTCGCAGCGCCAGGTCCGCGACGTCTCGACGGTCCGCCGCGTGGGCGTGTTCGTGCGGCCCGCCTGCGCCGTGGCCATCGGGTTCGCGCTCGCGGCGGTTGCTATCGCCGCCGTCAGCCCTTCCTCCGTGAGCACCGTCACCCCGAAACCGGCCCCCTGCAACCGGCTCGCCAACTGATCGGCCGCCCGCAGCACACACCGCCGCGCGCCCTCCAGACCGCCGCCTCTGGCCTCGACGGCCTCCGGGCACAGCTCGGGGTTGAGCTTGAGCGCGACCCAGGTCAGCCGCACCGCGGGGGCCCCGGTCTGGGCCTGCAACGGCACGTAATTGCGGGCGGCCACCGCCTGCGCCGGAAGGTGCGGCGCTGGCGCGGGCATGGCGCTCTGCACGACCTGCACGGACTCCAGGCGGATGCCGTCCACCTCCATCGCGTCCCGCAGCAGCGCCAGCGGCAGCGGCCGCTGCGTGCGCTGCGGACGCAGGGGGGAGTCCACGGCCTCGATCTGGAGGACCGCCGTCAGGAACGTCCCGTCCCCGACCATGCCGACCGACCGCCGCTCCCGGTCCGTGAAGGTGCTCGTGGCCAGCGCCGGCTCGCACTCCACGGCGGGCGCGAAGCTCGGGTCCGTACCCGCGTCGAGCGGCTGGGCCGCCTGGCGCTTGCGCCGGCGCAGCGCGAGCGCCGTGGCCAGCCATTCCGCTATCGGCCGGCACCCGCGGCGTACGAGCGCGAGCAGCACCAGCACCACGGCCACCACCGACGCGGGGATCAGCGCCATCTTGTCGATGGCCCAGCCCACGAGGACGACCGCGGCCGCCACCTCGATCAGCACGAGCTGCTGGAGCCGCAGCGGCCCCATGCTCCCGGGCCGCGAGGGGGCCCGCGGCACGACCGTGCCCGTCGAGGCGCCCCGCGCGGAGGCGGCCGGAGCGGTCGTCCGCGCCGCGCCCCGGCGGCCCGGCCGCCGCCGCGCCGGGGAGCCTCCCGCGCTCCCCGTATTCCGCGAAGTCCGTACGCGCGTCCCGGCAGTCATCCCCGCCAATGCCCCCTCAATGTCCGAAACGCACCAGCCTGGAGCGGTCGCTGTCCGTATCGAGACGGTCCCCCGGCACATGCGTCAAACGTCTACGGGCATAGTAGAGGGTCCGTATGACAGGGGGACCGAGGGCGGCGCCCGTCAACCGAGGCCGAACAACGGGGAGAAACGGCTAGACATGGCATCACGGCGGGACGAGCTCAATGCCTACACCTTTGCGAAGAAGCGGACAGTCGCCGCGTTTCTGCAACCGTCGCCGACCGGCACCGAGGAAGGAGCCCCGCGCCCGCTGCGCACGGTCCTACCGAGCGTCGTCGTCGGAGCGCTGATCCTCGCCGGGTTCGGCGCCTGGGGCATGTTCAAACCGACCGCCCCCAAGGGCTGGGACGATGTCGCGGCGCACGTCATCGTCGGCAGCGATTCGACGACCCGCTATGTCGTACTGAAGACGGACAAGAAGAAGCAGCTCCACCCCGTCCTCAACCTCGCCTCCGCCAAGCTCCTCCTCACCCCCGACAAGTCCAGCGTGATCAAGGTGAAGGAATCCGAGCTCGACAGCGGAAAGATCTCCCGCGGCCCGACGCTCGGCATTCCGTACGCGCCGGACCGTATGCCCAGCGCCGACGAGGCGGGCAAGAAGAAGCGGTGGGCGGTCTGCGAACAGCCCGGGGGAAACGGGCGAACCACGCAGAAGGCCGTATTCCTCTTCGCCGACCGCGACCCCAAGGGCCAGCGGCTCGAAACCGACCGCCTGCGGGGCAAGCAGGCGCTGTACGTGGAGGGCCAGGACCACGCCCGCTACCTGGTCGACCCGAGCGGCACCAAGTACCTCCTCGGCGGCCCCGGCTGGAAGAGCATGCGGCCCGCCGACTACAACCTGCTGCTCCGCTCGATCTTCCGGGACGGCACCCAGCCGCAGCCCGTCACCAAGGACTGGCTGGCCACCTTCCACGACGGCGCGCCCATCACCTTCCCCGAGGTCCCCGGCCAGATCGGCGCCGACGCCGGCGTGCCCACGCTCGGCGCCAAGGCCAACCGCGTCGGCATGGTCCTGGAGGCGCCCACGGGTACCGGCACCCAGAAATACGTCGTGCTCCAGGGCAAGGTCCAGCGCGTCTCCGACTTCGTCGCCAACCTGCTCCTCAGCAGCCGCAGCCTCAGCACGCTGGACCAGGCGGGCACCGCCGAGCGGGTCGGCGCCGCGGACTTCACGCCGGACACCGAGGAGTACTACGGCCAGTACCACTGGCCCGCCGAGGTCCCCGACAAGGCCAACTCCATCGACTCCGCCGCGGGCGGCGGCGCGAAGAACACCGTGTGCAGCGTCTTCAACGGCGTCAACGCCCAGGGCACCCCGCAGCTCGCCGCCTGGGCCGGCACCGACTACCCCGCCGCCCTCCCCGACGGCGCCACCAGCGCGTACGTCACCCCCGGCGCCGGCATCCTCTACCGCCAGGTGACGGGGCGTCAGACCAAGAGCGGCTCGGTCTTCCTCGTCACCGACACCGGCCTGCGCTACGCCGTCCAGTCCAACAACGACAGCGCCACCGACAAGTCGAAGATCGGCGACGACGACGCCAAGAACAGCGCCGACAACGACCAGGAGGCCGGAGAGGCGGGGGAGACCGGACAGTCCGCGGCCCCCGAACAGCCGGCCGCCAACCAGGCCCAGACCCGGCTCGGCTACCAGAACGTGAACCCGATCCCCGTCCCCGCCAACTGGTCGGAGTTCCTGCCCACCGGCCCCCGGCTGGACACCAACAGCGCCAAGCAGCCGCAGGGTTCGTAGGGGATGGGCATGAGGACAGCCACCATGACGACGCCCGCCGCCCTCCTCGCGACAGCGGCCACGCTGACCGCGCTGACCGGGGCCACCGCCGGCACGGCCGCCGCCGCCGAGCCGGTCAGCGCCCCCGCGCCCGTGACCCGCCCCGACGGCAGCGGCGAGTGCACCTACCCCGCCAAGCAGATCAAGGGCACCCCCTGGTCCCTCCAGCGCGTCCTGCTGGACCAGCTCTGGCAGGACACCAAAGGCACGATCACCACGGGCAAGGACAAGGGCAAGCCCATCCGCGTCGCCGTCATCGACACCGGCGTCGACATCAAGAACCCGCAGCTCAAGGACGCGGTCGACGCCAAGAGCGGCGTCGACCTGCTCCCCAAGCCGAAGGACGAGAACAAGGAGGCCCCGCCCGGCGGCCCCACCACCGACGTCGTCGGCCACGGCACCAAGGTCGCCGGCATCATCGCGGCCCGCAAAGCGCCGGGCACCGGCTTCGTCGGCATCGCCCCCGAAGCCACGATCATCCCGATCCGCCAGAACGACGAAAAGGGCACCGGCAACACCACCACCATGGCCACCGGCATCGAGAAGGCCGTGGCCGCGGGCGCCGCCGTCATCAACATCTCCCAGGACACCGCCACCCCCCTCAAGGCCGACAGCGCCCTGGAACGGGCCGTGGAGAAGGCCATCGCCGCCAACGTCGTCGTCGTGGCCTCGGCCGGCAACGACGGCCTCGACGGCAAGGTGAAGCAGACCTACCCCGCCGCCTACCCCGGCGTCCTCGCCGTCGGCGCCTCCGACCGCAACAACGAACGCGCCGCCTTCTCCCAGTCCGGCGACTTCGTCGGCGTCGCCGCCCCCGGCGTCGAAATGGTCTCCACCGTCCCCAAGGGCGGCCAGTGCGTCGACAACGGCACCAGCTTCTCCGCCCCGTACGTGGCCGGCGTCGCCGCCCTCGTCCGCGCCAAGCACCCCGACTGGACGCCCCAACAGGTCATCGCCCAAATCGAGCAGACCGCCGAACGCGCCGTCAACGCCCACGACCGCTACATCGGCTGGGGCGTCATCGACCCCGTCCGAGCCCTCAACGAGGACGACCACCCCATCGACCACGTCACCCTCAACCAGGGCCCCGCCCACAACGTCGAAGCCCCCCAACCCGCCGCCCTCGCCACCGGCGAAACCCCCCAACAACGCCAAGAACGCCTGGCCACCTACGCCCTCGGCGGCACCGCCGTCATCGTCGCCATCATCACCGGCGCAGCCATCATCACCCGCGACCGCAAACGGCGCGGACGGGCTTGAGGAGAGGTGGGGAAGCGGACGCAGGAGGTCACTGACGCATGACACAGCCACCACCGGAGCCACCGCAGCACGGCCCACATCGGCCGCCGCAGATCTGGGACACGCGCTTCGATCCCCGGTCCGCCCAGCCTCCGCCTCAGTCCCCATCACCGTCAGCGCCACTGCCGCCACCTTCGCCTTCGCCCGAGCAGTCCCTGGCAGACCGTCCGACAGAGACGGGTTTCGGTCCGCCGCAGCTCTCCCCGTTCACGGCCTCGGCCCTGGCGGACGGCTCCGCGAACGGCCTGCGCCGCAAGCGCCGTACGGGCCTGGTGATCGCTCTCGCCCTGCTGCTCGTCGCAGGGGCGGCGACAGGCGGATGGCTGCTCTGGGGCGGGGACGATGCCCACCCGGTCGCTCGTAAGACGAGCCGGCCACACCGCGTCGACGCCCGGCTCGACTGGGTCGTTCCCGCACCGCAGGCCGCTCCCAGCGGTACCGGTGCCGCCGCGGCGTGGTTCGCTCACGGCAATCTGATCCAGGCGGACAAGAACAACGTCGTCGCCTACGCCATGGACGGCGGAAAGAGGCGCTGGAGCCTCCCGGTGCCGGGTGATACATGCGGCACGTCGAGGGAGGCCGACCACGACACCGCCATCGTTCTGTACGGAGCGGCGGGGCGCTTCGAATGCGACCAGATCATGGCCGTCAACCTCAAGGAAGGTACGAAGCGCTGGGCCCACCCTTTGCCCGAGAACGGGACATGGGACTCGGCCTCGATCTCCATGAGCGATGGCGTCATCAACCTGGCGAGCGTGGGAGCTTGGGCCAGTTACGCGGCGGAGGACGGGCACGCGGTCCACCGCCCCAGCCTCCTCGCGGACGGTTGCGCGGACCGGGGCTCGAAGGTCGACCGGGCGATGCTCACCCGTGTCGAGTGCAAATCCACGCTGAACTTCCTGATGCGCGTCGACCGGAAGTCGGGAAAGGAACAGTGGATCTGGAAGGCCCCGGAGGGGACCGAGATCAAGAACGTCATCTCGACCGAACCCGCCGCCGTCGTACTGGCGCTGTCCGCCCGTGAAGGATTCGGCGACATCGTGGTCCTGAACGACAAGGGCCGTATGGGAGCCAAGATCTCTCTCACCGAGGGCCCCTACGACCCGGACTGCGAAGCGGTACGGCTGAACAGTTGCCGCAGGATCGTCGTCGCGGACGGAATTCTGTATATCCCGACGAAACCCACTGGCGGGCCGGACGGTACGCGCCGCAACCAGATCGCCGCCTTCGACTTGCGGACCGGGAAGAAGTTGTGGAGCACCGACGTCGGCGGCGTCCGGGTGAACCGCCCCGTAGCCATCCACGAAGGCCGTCTCCTCGTATACCAGGACGCCCTCCAGGACGAAGGCGGCAAGGTCGCCTCACTCGACCTGAAACAGGGCCGCGCGAAACCGTACATGCGGCTCCCGGCCGAAAGCGCCGACAAGGAGCACCAACTCGCCAACCTCGGCTCCGTCTACTTCCAGGACGGAAAGCTCATCATCGCCGGGGAATCGTCCGGCGACGGCGAGGCGAGCGCGCTGGTCTTCCAATGAGGGCCGCCGACGGTCGTCGGCAGCGCGCCCAAGGCCGTGACAGGCATGAAGAAAACGTCCAGTGGCACGAGTGAGAGCGGATGGGAACGCGACAGTGTCGGAACCACCACACTATGGAGCCCCGCTGCCACCACAGGGCCGGCCCGGGCCGCTGGGGCGATCACGGCGCAAGCCATTCGTCCTCGCGCTGGTATTCGTCCTGTTGCTGGCCGCGGGCGGCACGGCCTATTTCCTGACGACCGGCAAGGGAAAGGACAGCGAAGCCTCCGCGAAGCAAGGGGAGAAGGGCCCGGCCGCCGGCGGACTCAGTTGGTCCGCCGCCGCCCGTACGACGCCGGTCAAGGGCTCGAACATGGCGTTGGGCACCTGGTTCACCGACGACACCGTCGTCAAGGCCGAGCCGAACACCGTAACCGCCTATGACCTGGCGACCGGCGAGAAGAAATGGTCGTTCATCCTGGCGGACACGCTGTGTGCCGTCTCCGGCAACGCGGACGCGGACACCGCCGTCATCGTCACCCAGTTCGACGGCGCGTGCACCCGGCCCACGGCCTTCGACCTGCGCACCGGAAACCGCGCCTGGACGAAAGACCTGATGGCCGACGGAGAACGAGCCGGCCCCGAGCTCAAGCCGGCCAAGTGGCAGGCTCTGGCGCAACTCCGTGTCGCGGTCGGCGGCGGGTACGCGCTCCTCACCTGGGCCACGGGCGAGCAGACTTTCCGGCTCGGCGACGGCAAGAAGATGACGTCGGTGAAACGGAAGGCGTGCGGCGTGACCGCGGCCGCCGGCGGAAAGGAACTCCTGTCGGCGACCTCATGCGGCGGACGCGGCGAGGTCCGCTCACTGAACCCCGCCGACCCGAAACGGCTGAAGTGGAAATGGACGGCGCCGAAGGGGGTCTGGGTGCGGGGCATCCTCTCCACGACCCCGGCCGTGCTCCAGACGGACAAGGACACGGACGCGAGCAGCGAACTCACCGTCCTGGCCCAGGCCAATGGCCGCGAGGCCAGGCGAATTCCGTACGGCAACGACTGGGCCCTGGGCTCGTGCCTCCAAGGAGGAGAAGGCTGCGTCGGAGGCCTCGTCTCCGGCGACACCTTCTATGTGGCGGGCAAGGGAATGACGGCCGCCTATTCCCTGAATACTGGCAACGAACTCTGGGTCCACAAGGACGACCCGAACCGGAAAGCCAACCCGATCGCCGTGCGCGACGGGGAACTCGTCACCTACGTCCAGGCCACCGCGGAACGCCCCGGTCACCTCTCCTTCGTAACAGCCGCTACCGGCAGGACGGCCCGCAAGCAGGAGCTCGCGATGAGCATCCGCAAACGTGAGTACGCCATGGAATCGGTCCGAACAGCCACCCCCTACTTGCGGAGCGGACGCTTCCTGCTCGTAGCCGACGGCATGCTCGACTCCGAAGACGACGACGTCATCCTGGCGATCGCCCCTGGCGGGACCGAACCTGACGACCGACGCGCCGCGTACTCCCCGCCGTCCAGCCCTCGTTGACAGCAGACAGGCTGGTCAAGCGGTATGTCGCCGGACGAGGCCAGCAGGAACCTGTTACAGATCTGACAACATGCTTTGACCATTTTGAAGTTGGGACGGGCGCGACGAGTGGATAGAGTGTTGAGGCGGCGTCGCCAGTAACAGGGGGAGGAACACGGTGGAGCTGAGAGCGCTGAGTGCGTCGGTGCACACTCCGTTCGGCAAGAACTTGGTCAAGGAAGCAGAGACACTGGCCAAGTTCAAGAGCCGCGTCGACAAGGTGCTGACCGATCTTGAGAAGTCGCCCGCCTCGCAAAAGAGCATCGACCACCAGGTGATCCCGGCGGACGCCTATGGAACTTTCGATTCCGCGAAGAGGCTCGCCACCAAGTACGCAGCCGTCCACGCCCGCCTTTCGACACTGTCCAAGATCTTCGGCGATCAGATCGAAGCGATGGGCCTGACGGCCCTGGTCGCCGAGAAGGGCTACGACGGCATCGACGCCGAGCAGGCAGCGCGACTGAAGGAAATCCAGGCGCGAGTACGCAAGAACTACCACGCGCCGGAACCCGAGCACACACCGGGCACACCAGAGCGCAGCGACGCCAAGGACGTCGGAGACGAGAAAGCCTGACGGGGGCAGAGATGGGACACGGGAAGTTCGACGGCGAGAGCCACGAGCAGCTCTACAACATGATCTCCGGCGCCAAGCCGAGCCTGTTCAGCGACGCTGAGGAAGCGCTGAACAAAGCGCACACCGATATCGCCGCGATCGGCGAAGAGTTCAAAGCGCACGTCGCCCACGTGCAGTGGGAAGGCGAAGGCGCCGACGCCTTCCGCGCCTGGGGCGACGAAATGGCGAAGCAGACGCTCGTCATGGCCGAATACACCAAGGGTGTCGGCCATTGGATCGGCCACGCCGGCAAGGGCCTGAGCGCCGCCCAGAGCGCAATGCCACCGGTGGCCGACCTGTGCTTCGTGGACCCGAAGATGGACGCGAAGCGCCGCCTCTCCGCGGACAAAAAGCTCGACGAGGCCATCCAGGCCCTGGAGAAGGCCGACTCCTATGTGACGGTGGCACAGGAGGGGCTGGACGGGCTCAAGGAGCCGAACTTCCCGATTCTCCCGTCCACCGTGCTCGGCGACGGTGGCTACGAGCGACCGCTGGATGGAACGCAGCCCGGCACAGTCGCCTCAGGAGGCGGGGGTGGTTTCACCAACCCGACTTCGGTGCACCACACGATTGCCGTCAGTGGAGGGACGGACTCGCCGACGAGGTCGCACCATGGCGGTGCGGGCGGAATTCACCAACTCGCCGAGACCGGTCGGCACGGAGTCGAGTCGAGTGGAACCGTCATCGACTCCACCGTAACTGCGCCGTATCCCGACACCGCTAAGCACGTTGTTCCTGACCACACAGGGCCTACAAACAACACCGGTCCCCTAGTACCGGGGCCGGCGCCGGCAATGCCGAGTGGGCCGACGAGCCCCCGGGGGACTGCGAAGCTCACGGCGGGCCGAAACAGCGGCCTGCCGGAGAAGAGCGTGACCACGCCTCGGTCGGCGGCAGTCCCGCGTGCCGGAAAGAGCGACGGAATCTTCGGCGGTACGTCCGTGGAAAGGCCGACGCAATCCACCGGCCCGCGCCTCCCGCGAGGCACGGTCATCGGCGAGGAGCGGACTCCCATGAGCCGAGCGCCTATGGGAGCGGGGGGCTACGGTGCTGGCTCCGGCCGGACGGGGACACCAAGCAGCAACGTTCCCGGCCGTCGATTGGCATCGGAAATGGGCGGTTCCGCCGGCGCTCCGCGTCCCTCGCGAGAGGGACGTTCCGAATTCACTCAGGGTGGCTCCGGGCTCGTGCGCGGCGCTCAGGCGCCGGGCGCGATGCCGCACTCCCGGGCGCAGGCTCCGGGGAAGCCCGGCCGACGCGGCGGTAGCAGGCCCGACTACTTGACAGAGGACGAGGAGACGTGGGCGAGCGGGCGGCGCGGTACCGTTCCGCCGGTCATCGACTGACTCATCTGCCAGCTGTGCCACGCCGAGGAGAGCGCCGACACATGCGAATCCAGGTACGGAAACTACGTCACCGCGTCGTGTCGGCCACGGCGTTGTGCGGTGTCGGGCTTGTCGCCATGGGGGGTACCGCGCCTGCGGCCACTGCCGCGGACATCCGTTCCCGGCAGTGGTACTTGCAGGACATGCAGGCCGAGAACATGTGGAAGGTGAGCAAGGGCGAGGGGGTCACGGTCGCCGTCATCGATTCGGGGATCAACGCCGAACTCCCCGAGCTACGGGGGCAGGTGCTGGCGGGAGCCGACTTCAACAAGAACCCCACGGGTGCGCACAAGGACGAGGAGGGCCACGGATCCAATATGGCTTCCCTTATCGCCGGCACAGGAGCCGAGGGCGGTGTTCAAGGCCTTGCACCCGAAGCCAAAATTCTCCCGTTGAAGGTAAAGCTGCACGCGAACTCCGCGGTCATTGACGAAATGCTGTCGAAGGCCGTGCGCTACGCGGCCGACCACAACGCACGCGTCATCAATATGTCGCTGGGAGGAGAAGGTGTCCCGTCGTATTACTCCAAGGTCCAGGCGGCAGTGACGTATGCGCTCAAGAAGGATATTTTGATCTTCGCTGCCGTGGGCAACAACGGAGACAAGAAAAACTTGCCCGAGTACCCAGCCGCTCTGCCAGGTGTGGTGGGTGTCGGCGCCATGGACCGTCAAGGGTCGGTCGCGAAGTGGTCGACCCACGGCAGCCAAGTGGCGCTCGTAGCCTTCGGCGACGAGCTGCCAGAACGCTGTATGAAGCGTGAGGGGATCTGCACGGCAGGAGGCACGAGCCAGGCCTCTGCCATCGCTGCCGGTTCAGCAGCCCTGATCAGGGCTAAGCACCCCGAATGGACGAACAACCAGGTCCTGCGCGTGATGATGGAAACCGCAGGCAAGCCCGCGAACGCCAAGATGCCCAGCGAGTACCTGGGGTACGGCAGTATTCGTCCCCGCAAGGTGCTCGTCGATGGCGAGGGAGACCCCGGCCCCGCCGACGTCAACCCCCTTACCAACACTAAGAACCCCGCGCCGGCAGCCCCCTCGGCTGTGGCCACCGAAGGCAAGGACGGGGAGAAGGCGCCGGCGCCCTCGGCCGAGAGCGTCGAAGCCAAGACTGAGACGTCCCGAGGGGGCCACACAACCGTGTGGCTCGCCATCGGCGCAGGTGTAGTCGTGCTCGTCGGCCTGGCCGTCGCCTTCACCCTGAAGCGACGCAGGGGCAGCGCTTAAGGCGGGCCACTGCGCCGGAACCGGGCTATTGCCCGGCGGCGCTACCGAAGATCGGGCGAATTAGTGCCACCGTCTTCGGAACTCCGGAAAGAAACCAAGAGAGGAAGGAAGAGCTATGAGCTTGAAGGTCGGCGATGAGCGGATCCGGAAGCTTGAAGGTCACATCGACAGCGTGATCTCCAGCATGAACGGTCAGGTGAGCGACCTGGAGTCCGTCATCGAGATGCTCGCCGCCCACTGGCGTGGCGACGGTGGAGGCCAGTACCGCAAGGCGCAGACCGACATCAACACCTACCAGCGCAACCTGACCAAGATCATGCGCCAGGTCAAGGACGCGGTCGAGGCCACGCGCACGAGCCACGGCAAGAACGACCAGGGCGTCGTCGACGCCATGCGCGGCATCGACATCAACGGCAGCGCGCCGGGCAACGGCATGGTCGCCGCCGGCTCGTACGGGGAAACCGGCCAGGACATGAAGCAGTACTCCAAGTTGGATGCCTTCTGATCCCGGGCGCCACCACGCTCCACCGCGCAACTCAACACAAAGCCTGAGAAAGAGAAGGAGGCTCCATGACCGCGAACAGCCTGGGTGAAATCGCCGTACAGTACGGGTCCCTCGCCAACGCCGCCGAGAGCATCAGGAATTCCGCCAAGCGCCTCCGCGGAGACATCGAGGTCCTCCAGGGGGAGGTCGGGCAGGTCGCCGAGGCATGGGAGGGCGAGGCGCACTCGGCCTGGGCCCAGGTTCACACGAACTGGGACAAGCAGGCAGACGGCCTCTACAACACGCTCATGAAGATCGCCGCCATGGTCGAGCAGGCGAGCGGTGACTACAAGACTACCGACAAGAAGGCGGCTTCGTTCTTCGACATCTAAGTCGAAGGCATAAGCCAGACTCAGCGGTACAAGATGGGGCGGGTGTGCGCGGGAGGCACCCGCCCCGTCGTCGTACCTCACTTCAAATCGAACTCACCATCACGCGCCCCGAGCACAAACGCCCGCCACTCGCCCTCCGTGTAGCGCAGCACGGTGTCCGGATCCGCCGACGACCGCATAGCCACCGCGCCACCCGGCAGATACGCGATCTCCACCCGCTCCGCGGACGGGTCACCGGGCGCGCTCACCCACTCGACATCCGAGATGTCCAGCGCGTACAGCTCAGCCTTCTCACGTTCATCAGACATCGGCCAAGAACTCCTTCAGTGACGGGATCGAACTCCTGCCCGGTACAGCAGGAAGATGACGGGTGGGCTCGGGTACGCGGAGGGCAGACTGCTGGGTGCTGACAGCAGTGACCGAGTTCCGCGTAGATCGGCTCTGATCAGCCCCACCGGGTCGAGCTCCCCCTGCCGGGGAAGGTCGGACTATCTCGGCAGTCAGTGAACTCAATTGCGGCAGAGAAGTTTCTTGACTGCGAAATCTGTGTAGTGGCGAAGTGTCTTTTCGAGTAGCTGGTGTGAACTCTTCTTACCCGCAGGCGGGTATGTGTCGATGCGTAGGATCACATACTTTTCGGAGTTCGGATGCTGTGGGTCGGTTGCGGGATGTGAATCTGATCGATTGCAGGCGAAAGTAGATGCCGCGCCCGTATCCCACACCCACCCTTTGTCTCCCACTTTGATGGCAGCAATATTGGGCTTGTTCTCGACCAGGTTCCGTTGCTCTACGGAATTCTTGACCGGGTACCGGTGGGCGGAAGCGAGGAAACGGGTTCTTCCGTCGATGTAGATTGAGCAGATTGTAGATTCTTTACCGTTATAGAGGTCGAAGTTATTGGTGGTGTCCGATGAGAATTTCTTTCCGTCCGGGACGAGCTTCTTGACATCTGCCCCGTTGAAGGCGTCCCAGCACACGCTGTCAGGGAATTTGAGAGATGAGGCTTTGTGCTCACTGGTGCAGCCCTGGAGCGAAGCTGCGGCAAGGACGGCGAGCGTAGCCGATGCGATGGGGAACGTTTTTTTGCGAGGCATGATGCATTTTTCCTCAACTGGGGCTCTAGGGGTGCCGTATCAAGATCCTCCTGTCGAAGTGGCCCACCCTCCTCGGCCATCGGTATGGGCATGCCCCGCTTCCGTAGAGGCGGCACCCGCCAGGGCGTAGACGTCGCTTCGGGAGATGCCGCTCCCTCGGCAGGCGGTGTGGACCGCTGCTGCCGCAGCGTCTTTCGTGGCCTCTTGGGCTCGCATGTAAGCCATTGCTGAATCGTGTCTGGCCTCAAGCGTGCTGTCGTGCTTCACACGGTCAACCACGGCTTCGCTGATGTCTTCCTTGGCCCAGCCGATGACTTCGCCACCCACCGGAATCATGTCGATGTACTTACCGCCGACTGAATCGATAATGCGGTCGATCCATTTCGCCTTTTCGGCAACAGCCTCGTTGAACTGACCATCCTCATAGGCTCGATCGCCATGAAGGGCCTCGGCGCGTGCCTCGGTCATGATGCCCGCGATCTGGCCGCCGGGGTTCACGGCGTTCTTCACCGCCGACTCAAGATAGTGGTACTGGTCCCGATGCTTGATCACGTCGTGCACCAGACTTGTGGTGTATGCCTGCTGAGCGTTGTTGATCGCGCCGTAGGCATCTGGGTCCTGTCCGACTGCACCGAGAAATTGCTGGAGATGGTAACTGGAGAACTTTGCACCATGCCCGAAGGGCTTGATCAGATGGTTCTGGTTTTCGAGTGTCATCTGCATGTCCGGCATGTACTCGGCCGCCATGTTGCCGAAGTTGCCGGCCAGTCCGCTCAGCGCGCCGGGGTGGTCCGGATCCTTCCCCTCGATCAGTACGGGGTGCGCCCCGACCTTTTCCACCACCCTTTCCATCACCTTGGCCATGGTCGCGGTGTGGCGGACTTGTTGGGCTCCTTCGTCGCTCGGGTCGCGGTGGGTGGTGGCTGCTTCCAGGGCGTTTCCCAGGGCCACCTGCTGCGCGTGGGCTTCCTTGCCCTTCGCGTCCAGTGCGTCCGTGTCCGGATTTCGGTCGAGCATGTAGTCGACCATGCTCATCGGACGGGTGTCGCCCTTGTCGGTCTTCCCGTCGTAGTTGGAGTCGTAGTGCGTGACGACCTTGTCGGCCGAGGTGATGATTCCGTCGTGGTCGCTGTCTTCTCTGACCGGCTCGTTGAAGAACGCGGTAGAGGCTTCCGGGTTGTGGCTCAGCCCTTCCATCAGCCCGGTGAGGGGGTGGAAGCCCTTGCCGCCGGTGTTGTCGAAGTTGAGCGTCGGCTGCCCGGATGATCCGTTACGGGTTCCCAGCGGGGCGTTGCGGTCCCAGATCTGCGGGTCTTTGCGCTCCATCGCGACCATGTCACGGCCGATCTTCGTCATGAAGTCGGCGTCGAACTTTCCGTCTCGCACGAGCGCCCCCAACGCCTGATAGCCGTATACCTGGGTGCCGGGTGCGGTGATCCGGGAGAGGTCGAGTTGTTGGTGGCCAGCTTTCTGAAGGTCGGTAACCCAGGCGGCGTCCAGATGGGTCGCGCTGTGCTTGCTCGTGGCCACGCCGAGCATGGAGCCCATGTCGTTCTGAAGGTGATGGACAAGATTGATCCGGGTCTTGTCGTGCAGCGAAGAAGCGTCCAAGGCTACGTTGGCGTAGAAGTCCAGTGCGCCTTTCGCTCCCATGGACTTGTAAAAAGTGGTGGAGAAGTCCGCGTTCTTCGCGTTCCTGTCGAACAGTTTCTGGAGCTGCTTGAGTTCGTCGAGGTTCTTCGCCGTGCCGTCTGCGGTGAGGTGGTGGGCGAGTCGGGTGGCGGTTCTGGCGTCGGCGATGGCCTGTGCCTTCTCCGCGTCCTTGTACGAACCGTATTTCACCGTGGTGAAGTTATGAGGATCCTTGCCGGCGATGGTTCGCAGGGCGCGCGAAGTGGTTTCGTCGGCCTCGGCCGCTGCTTCCAAAATCTTATTGATCTTGTCCACCATCGCGTCGACCTTCTTCTGCTCCGCTGGTGGAGCCTTCATGAAGTTCAGAACGCCATCGTCGGGTGCCGCCGAGGGGGCGACGCGCGGTGGAGCAACCTTCGGGGCGGATCGAACGACGCCGCTCGCGCTGATGCTCAGCTCATGGCTCGCGGCTTCGTCCACCGCGGCCTGTAGGTCGTTTTGGCACGTCTGGAACTTGGCGTGCGCTTCTTTGAGGATGTTGCGGATGCTCGTGGCCTCCGTCAGGGCATCCGAGAACTCCTTGGCCGTCTTGATGACGAACGGCTTGACGGCGGCAGCGTTCTCTCCCTGCCAGTTCGCGGCCCTCGTCTTGGCGGCCATGCGCTTGTCGGCGATCTCTTCGAGCGTCTTGAGTTTCTTGACCATGGCGGTCCAGTCCTCGACCGCTTCCTCAAGCTTCCCCAGGCGGAGGTGCCGGAGTTGTTCGAACGATGGCACGGGAGCCCGCCTCTCAGTGGAAGTAGTGACTGATCTTGGAGGCGGTCAGGTATTCCCCTTCGACCTTCGGCATGCTGGCCGCGATCTTCTTTTCATCGTTGGCATGCGCGGCGAGGGAATAATCCAGATGGTCGGAAATGAGGGCGCATGCCTGCAGCAGGGCGTTCACCTGGTTTTCCCAGGTGTGGACGACATGGTCCAGTGCCGACCCGGTGCCCAGTCCCCCGTCGGTGAGATGGGCGGCGGCGGTCTTGCTGTTGTCGTGGGCGTGTCTGCCGTCTGTCTTTAGCTGGTTGTAGAGGCCGTAGGCGTCAGTGCCGATAGGGCCGAGTTCGTCGCTGTTCACATGCAGGTCTGCGGTGGTAGCGGAGCTGGGCCCGCCCCCGTCGGTACTGTTGATGCGAGTGTGAGTCTCTTGCTGCCTGGCTGATTCCGCCCGCAGTTGGTCCCACTCGGCCTTAAAAGTCATTTCCCCCGGCCCTCATTCAAGTCAGCCTTGCTGTAAGCCAGTTGTGCGTGCAGCAGTCATTGGATGGCTACCGGCACGCAAGGCTACCAAGGAGACACGGTGAGTCGTGCCCCCGCGAGCACCCGCCCCCGCCCCTCACTGTTCCGGCAGCCACCCCACCTGTACCAGGGGGGTGCCCCGCTTGCGGGAGACGAAGAAGCCGCGGCCCGGGGGCATGGGGCGGGGGCGGACGCCGCCGAGGAGGTCGCCTTCGGCGGGGTCGCCGGAGAGGACGATGCCCTGGGCGCCGAGTTCCTTGATGCGTTGCATGAAGGACTCGTACATGGAGCGGGAGGCGCCGGCGGTGCTGCGGGCGATGATGAAGCGGATGCCGACGTCGCGGGCGAAGGGGAGGTTCTCCGTGAGGACGGCGAGGGGGTTGCCGCTGCTGGTGGAGACGAGTTCGTAGTCGTCGACGATGACGAAGAACTGCGGGCCCGTCCACCAGCTCCGGTCGCGGAGCTGCTGCGGGGTGATGTCCGGCTGCGGGGCGCGGCGTTCCATCAGGCCGTTCATGGCGCCGGCGTGGACGGTGAGGGCGGAGGCGATCGGCGCGTACTCCAGGAGGTGCGACTCCGGAATGACATCGAGGAGCGAGCGGCGGTAGTCGCCGACGACGATCTTCGCCTCGTCGGGGCCGTACCGCTCGGTGATCTGCTTGGCGAGGAGGCGCAGCAGCGCGGTCTTCCCGGATTCGCTCTCGCCGAAGACGAGGAAGAAGGGGTCGGTCTCGAAGTCGACGAAGACCGGTTCGAGATTGGTCTCGTCGATGCCGATGGCGACGCCGTGCTGCGGGTATTCGAAGCCCTTCGGGAGGTCGTCGGCGCGGAGCCTGCGGGGGAGCAGGCGGACGCCCGGGGCGTGCGGGCCGGACCAGGCGGCGTCGACGGCGCGGATCATCTCGGTGCTCGCGTCCGTCATGGCGTCCGGGTCGCTGCCGCCGTCGATGCGCGGCTGTGCGCCCATGAAGTGCAGTTTCTCGGGGAGTTGGCCGCGGCCGGGCACGCCCGCGGGGACGTTCGCCGCGACCTTGCGGTCGAACTCGGAGTCCATGGTGTCGCCGAGGCGCAGTTCGAGGCGGTTGAGGAGCTGGTCCTTGAGGGAGGCGCGCACCTCCATGTTGCGGGAGGCGGTCACGATGACGTGCACGCCGTAGCCGAGGCCCCGGCCGGCGATGTCGGTGACGATCGCCTCCAGCATCTCGTACTCCTGCTTGAAGTTGCCCCAGCCGTCGACGATGAGGAAGACGTCTCCCCATCCTTGGTCGGCGTGGTGTCCGGCCGCGCGCTGGCGGCGGTACGTGGCGATGGAGTCGATGTTCTGGGCGCGGAAGTACTCCTCGCGCCGCGCGAGTACGCCCGAGACTTCCGCGACCGTGCGGCGCACCTTCTCCGGGTCGAGGCGGGAGGCGATGCCGCCGACGTGCGGCAGGTCGGCGATGGCGCTCATGCCGCCGCCGCCGAAGTCGAGCCCGTAGAACTGCACTTCGGCCGGGGTGTGGGTGAGCGCGAAGGACGAGATGAGCGTGCGCATGAGCGTCGACTTGCCGGACTGCGGGCCGCCGACGACGAGCATGTGGCCGGCCGCGCCCGAGAAGTCGCGGTAGAGGATGTCGCGGCGCTGCTCGAAGGGCTTGTCGATCAGGCCGAGCGGCACGACGAGGCCGCCGAGGCGCGGGTAGTCCGCGCAGGTCAGGCCGCGGCCCTCCATGGGCGCGAGCCCCGGCAGCAGTTGGTCCAGGGACGGCGCCTCCTCCAACGGCGGCAGCCAGACCTGGTGGGCGGGGGCGCCCTGGCCCTCCAGGCGGCGCACGATCACGTCGAGGACGGTGTCGGCCAGCGCGTCGTCGTCGCCGGTGACGGGGGCCGGCGGCGCGATCGGGTCGGGGGCGGTGTACGTCACCGGGACCGGGGCCGCGGTGAACAGGACGGGCCGGCGCTCGATGGGCAGCGGCGCGCCGCCGAGGTCGGCGGTGCCCGTGCGGTACGTACCGGAGACGTACGCGGCCTTGAAGCGCGTCATCTCGTCCGTACCGAACTTCAGATAGCCGGAGCCCGGCACCGAGGGGAGGTGGTACGCGTCCGGGACGCCGAGCGCCGTACGGGACTCCGCCGCGGAGAAGGTGCGCAGACCGATGCGGTACGAGAGGTAGGTCTCCAGCCCGCGGAGCCGGCCCTCCTCCAGCCGCTGCGAGGCGAGCAGCAGGTGGACGCCGAGCGAGCGGCCGATGCGGCCGATCTGGATGAACATCTCGATGAAGTCCGGCTTCGCCGTCAACAGCTCGCTGAACTCGTCGATCACCAGAACGAGTGAAGCCAGCGGCTCCAGGGGGGCGCCCGCGGCCCGCGCCTTCTCGTAGTCGTGCATGTTGGCGTAGTTGCCCGCCGCGCGCAGCAGCTCCTGGCGGCGCTGCAGCTCGCCCGTGATGGAGTCGCGCATCCGGTCGACCAGCGTCAGGTCGTCCGCCAGGTTGGTGATGACGGCCGCGACGTGCGGCAACTGCGACATGCCGGTGAACGTCGCGCCGCCCTTGAAGTCGGCGAGGACGAAGTTCAGCGTCTCCGACGTGTGCGTCACGGCCAGGCCCAGCACCAGCGTGCGCAGCAGCTCCGACTTGCCGGAACCCGTCGCGCCGACGCACAGCCCGTGCGGGCCCATGCCCTCCTGCGCCGCCTCCTTCAGGTCCAGCATGACCGGCGCGCCGTCCTCGCCGACGCCGATCGGCACCCGCAGCCGCTCCGCGAGCGTCCGCGGCCGCCAGGTGCGCGAGACGTCGACCGACCCGGCGTCGCCGAGCCCGAGCAGCTCCGTGAAGTCGAGATTGGCCAGCAGCGGCTCGTCATCGTCGCCGCCGCCCCCCACGCGCAGCGGCGCGAGCTGCCGCGCGAGCGCGTCCGCCGCCTCCATCGACAGCGTGTCCGGCACCCCCTCGTACACGGCGACCTGCGACAGCAACTGCAACCGGTCCGGCCGCACGACCACCGACAGCCCGCCGCGCAGCTCGTCCAGCTCGCCCGCCACCACCTCGACGATCGTGACGCCCTGGAGCCCCTCCTGCGCCGCGAACGCCGAGTCCGGCGGCACCATCGCGCCGTCCAGTATCAGCAGCACCTGCGGCTGGTCCAGCAGCGGCTGCCCGTCCCGGCTGAAGCGCGTACGCCCCTCCAGGCGCGGCTTCAGCAGCTCCTCCAGCTCGCTCAGGTCGTCGCTGATCAGCCGCCGGGAGCCCGCGCCGTCCACCGCCCCGGCGAGCTGGACGTGCGGCAGCCACTTCGTCCACTCCCAGTACGAGGCCGCGCCGCGCGCCGCCACCACCGCGATCACCAGGTCGTCCGGCGAGTGCAGCGTGGCGAGCTGGGCCACCAGCGAACGCGCCGCCCCATGCACGGTCTCCGGGTCGCCCGACAGCGTCACGTGGTAGAAGGCGCGCAGCGAGACCGCCATCGGCATCCCGTCCAGCGATCCGTGGACCGCCAGGAAGTGCTGCATGGCCCCCGCCGTCAGCGGCTCCAGCTCGTCGACGGGCGCGGTCTCCGGCGCCACCAGCGGCGTCGCGAGCTGCTGCGAGCCGAGCCCGAGCCGGGCCTGCCCGAAGTCGTTGTCGCTCATCCGCCGCTCCCACACGCGGCTGCCCTCGGCGACCACGGCCCAGAGCTGGTCGGGGGAGGGGTGCAGATAGAACTGCGCGTCGCGCTGCGCCCGCGCCGTCTTGCGCACGGTCCGGCGCGTCTGCGCGAGGTATTTGAGGTAGTCGCGGCGCATGTCCGCCATCTGCCCCTGTGAGCCCTGACGGTGCCGCATGAACATCGCGATGGTCATGCCGAGCGTCGAGAACATCATCATGACGCCCATGATCTTCATCATCGGCGCGGCGCCCGGCATGAAGAAATAGACCATCGACGAGGCCATGCCGAGCGTGGGCAGGAGCTGCATCAGCACGCCGTCCTGCTGGCCGCGCGGCAGCTCCGGGGGCGATTCGAGGCGGAGTTCCTCGCTCGGCACCTCGGGCGGCAGGACCCGCGGTTGGCGCTTGACGACGACCTGGCTCAACGGTCCTTCAACCCCCATCACGCAAAAGGACAGTTCCAGTCCGGCGCCCCCGTGGCGACGGCCTCCCTCCGCGAGACGGCGATCCTACCGATGGGGTCCGACACCGGCCCCGGTAGGGTGGCCGCCGCGCGTACGCACGAGCGAAGCCGGATGCGGAAACAGCCATACGCAGCATTACGCAGCCGCACGCGGAAGCACGCCGAATGCACGAGCGCACCGAGCAGAGCGATTCAGGGGGCCTTTAACGTGAGTACGTCCGCTACGACCGGCTTCTGCAGGGTGACCGTCGTCGCCCCCGACAGCCGGATCGATGTCGCACTCCCGGAGGACATCGCGGTCGCCGACGTCTACCCGGAGATCCTCCGGCTCACCGGCCAGACCCAGGCCGCCGGCGAGCCCACCGGCTACCACCTGGTACGCCGCGACGGCGCCGTCCTCGACAGCTCCCGCTCCCTGGTCGCCCAGCGGATCCTCGACGGCGAACTCCTCTCGCTGCGGCCCTTCGCCGAGTCCCTGCCGCCCGCCGTCTACGACGACGTGTCCGACGCCGTGGCCTCCGCCGTCACCCGCGACCGCACCCTGTGGAACGACCAACTGCTGCGCGTCTGCGGCCTGTTCGGCGGCTCCCTGCTGCTCGTCCTGATGGGCTTCGTGCTCTGGTTCGCCGACCCCGTCCGGCACGACATGCACGGCCTGCCCGGCGTGATCGCCGCCGCCGTCGGCGTCCTGCTGGTCGCGCTCGCGGGCGTACGGGCGCGGATCTACGGCGACCGGTACTCGGCCATCGCCCTCGGGCTCGCCGCCCTGCCGCACCTCATGATCGCGGGCTCCGGAATCCTGGCGCCCGCCGCCGGCGAGGGCATCGGCCGCCTCCAGTTCCTGCTCGGCTGCGTCACCGTCCTCGTGGCCTCCGTCGCCCTCGTCGCCGCCATGCCCACCGGCGACGCCCCCTTCGTCGCCACCGTCTTCGCCGCGACCGTCGGCACCCTCGCCACCTTCTGCGCGATCCTCACCGAGGCCGACGTCACCGGCACCGCCGCCGTCTGCGCCGTCGTCGCGATCGGCGCCATCGCCTTCCTGCCCGGCCTCTCCGCCCGCGTCGCCCGGCTGCCGATCGGCTATGCCGCGCCCCGCTCCGCGGCCGCCGACGACCTCGACGCCACGCCGGGCGGCGCCCCCGCGGAGCCCGTCGACGCCGACCGCATCGCGGCCCAGGCCCGCCGCGGCCACGAGATGCTGCTCGGCCTCGTCGGCGGCTGCTCCGCCGTCGTGGTGGGGGCCGCGGCCGTCCTCGGCTTCTCCGCCGACCTCTGGGGGCAACTGCTGGCCCTCGCCGCGGGCCTCGCGATGCTGCTGCGCGCCCGGCTCTTCCGCTACACCGCCCAGGTCGCCGCGGTGCTCGGCGCGGGCCTCGCCGCCCTCGCCCTGCTCGTGCTGGGACTGTCCCTGAACCCGCCGGCCGACGCCGTCCTCAAGCTGCTCACCGAGCACGACCACGGCCCGCTGGACATCCGTACGGTCTGGCTCGCCGCGGCCGTCACCGCCGGCGCCGCCCTGATCATCGGCATCGCGCTGATCATCCCGAAGAAGGGGCTCTCGCCCTTCTGGGGCCGGCTGTCCGACATCGCGGAGAGCGCCCTGCTGCTCGCGCTCGTACCGCTGTGCCTCGCGGTGCTCGACGTGTACGCCTCGGCGCGCGGCCTCGCCGGGAGCTGACCGTTCCAGAGCCGGCCGCCACGACCGATCCAGGGCCGGCCGCCACGACCGATCCAGGGCCGGCCGCCCGGGCCGATCCACGGCCGGGCCGCCCGGGCCGTCCCAGAACCGGCCGCCCGGACCGTTCCAGAGCCGGCCGCGTCCGATCATCCAAGGGCCGGCCGGACCGCGGGGGAGGGGCCCCGGGTCCGGCTGGTACTGTGGGTGGCGGCCGTTTGTGTACGCGCCCCCGGAGCACTCTGGGGACAGCGCCCAGCGGACCCCGCCTCCCGAGTCATGGAAGCTCCCCTGCGATCGAGACCAGGGGCACTCGGTGGCTGAATACAGAATTTGAGGAGTACCGCGTGTCGCTCGACGCCGCTACGAAGAAGCAGATCATGGCCGAGTTCGCGACCAAGGAGGGTGACACCGGTTCCCCCGAGGTCCAGGTCGCGATGCTCTCCCGCCGCATCTCGGACCTGACCGAGCACCTCAAGACCCACAAGCACGACCACCACTCCCGCCGTGGTCTGCTGCTGCTGGTGGGCCAGCGCCGCCGGCTGCTGCAGTACCTGGCGAAGAAGGACATCACGCGCTTCCGCGCGCTGGTGGAGCGCCTCGGCATCCGTCGCGGTGCGGCCGGCGCCAAGTAAGCCGTCGTGAAGGGAGCGGTTCCCACCGAATGGGGGCCGCTCCCTTTGCGTATCTCGTGGGAAGCGGAAGCTTTGTAGTCTGGTCCCACAACGGAATGACGAAAATCGCATAGCGAATGAGGAGGAGCGTCCCGCTCGCCGCCGGTCCTCGGTAGTGGCCCCCGGATCACCGAACCCCGGGTGCTTCGATCGAAGACCGGCCCCGCACGGAGGACGCCCTCCACCACCGTCCCGCGCCACACGGGCGCCGGGACGCAGACGAGGAGATAACCCTGGTGGAGAACGAGACCCACTACGCCGAGGCCGTCATCGACAACGGCACCTTCGGCACCCGCACCATCCGCTTCGAGACGGGCCGCCTGGCCCGTCAGGCCGCCGGCTCCGCCGTGGCCTACCTGGACGACGACACCATGGTGCTGTCGGCCACCACCGCCTCGAAGAAGCCCAAGGACCAGTTGGACTTCTTCCCCCTGACGGTCGACGTCGAAGAGCGCATGTACTCGGCCGGCAAGATCCCCGGCTCCTTCTTCCGCCGCGAGGGCCGGCCCTCCGAGGACGCGATCCTCACCTGCCGCCTCATCGACCGGCCGCTGCGCCCGTCCTTCCAGAAGGGGCTGCGCAACGAGATCCAGATCGTCGAGACGATCATGGCGCTCAACCCCGATCACATCTACGACGTGATCGCGATCAACGCCGCCTCCTGCTCCACGCAGCTCGCGGGCCTGCCCTTCTCTGGCCCGATCGGCGGCACCCGCGTCGCGCTGATCAAGAACCAGTGGGTGGCGTTCCCGACCCACAGCGAGCTGGAGGACGCCGTCTTCGACATGGTCGTCGCCGGCCGCGTCCTGGACGACGGCGACGTCGCGATCATGATGGTCGAGGCCGAGGCCACCGAGAAGACCATCCAGCTCGTGCGGGACGGCGCCGAGGCGCCCACCGAGGAGGTCGTCGCCGCCGGCCTGGAGGCCGCGAAGCCCTTCATCAAGGCGCTCTGCAAGGCCCAGTCCGACCTCGCCGCCAAGGCCGCGAAGCCGACCGGCGAGTTCCCGATCTTCCTCGACTACCAGGACGACGTCCTGGAGGCGCTGACCGCCGCCGTCCGCGGCGAGCTGGCGCAGGCGCTGACCATCGCCGGGAAGCAGGAGCGCGAGGCCGAGCTGGACCGCGTCAAGGCGCTGGCCGCCGAGAAGCTGCTCCCGCAGTTCGAGGGCCGCGAGAAGGAGATCTCCGCCGCGTACCGCTCGCTGACCAAGACCCTGGTCCGCGAGCGCGTCATCAAGGAGAAGAAGCGCATCGACGGCCGCGGCGTCACGGACATCCGTACGCTCGCCGCCGAGGTCGAGGCCATCCCGCGGGTGCACGGCTCCGCGCTGTTCGAGCGCGGCGAGACCCAGATCCTGGGCGTCACCACGCTGAACATGCTCCGCATGGAGCAGCAGCTCGACACCCTCTCCCCGGTGACGCGCAAGCGCTACATGCACAACTACAACTTCCCGCCGTACTCCACCGGTGAGACCGGCCGCGTCGGCTCGCCGAAGCGCCGCGAGATCGGCCACGGCGCGCTCGCCGAGCGCGCGCTGGTGCCGGTGCTGCCGACGCGCGAGGAGTTCCCGTACGCGATCCGCCAGGTCTCCGAGGCGCTGGGCTCCAACGGCTCCACGTCCATGGGCTCGGTCTGCGCCTCCACCATGTCCCTGCTGAACGCCGGTGTGCCGCTCAAGGCCGCCGTCGCCGGCATCGCCATGGGCCTGATCTCGCAGGAGATCGACGGCGAGACGCACTACGTCACCCTCACCGACATCCTCGGTGCGGAGGACGCCTTCGGCGACATGGACTTCAAGGTCGCCGGCACCAAGCAGTTCGTGACCGCGCTCCAGCTCGACACCAAGCTCGACGGCATCCCCGCCTCGGTCCTGGCCGCCGCGCTGAAGCAGGCCCGCGACGCGCGGCTGCACATCCTGGACGTCATGAACGAGGCCATCGACGTCCCGGACGAGATGTCCCCGAACGCCCCGCGGATCATCACCGTCAAGATCCCCGTGGACAAGATCGGCGAGGTCATCGGCCCCAAGGGCAAGATGATCAACCAGATCCAGGAGGACACCGGCGCCGACATCACGATCGAGGACGACGGCACCATCTACATCGGCGCCGCCGACGGCCCGGCCGCCGAGGCCGCCCGCTCCACGATCAACTCGATCGCCAACCCGACCATGCCGGAGGTCGGCGAGCGCTACCTGGGTACGGTCGTCAAGACCACCACCTTCGGCGCCTTCGTCTCCCTCATGCCCGGCAAGGACGGCCTGCTGCACATCTCGCAGATCCGCAAGCTCGCCGGCGGCAAGCGCGTGGAGAACGTCGAGGACGTGCTCGCGGTCGGCGCCAAGGTGCAGGTCGAGATCGCCGAGATCGACCAGCGCGGCAAGCTCTCCCTGATCCCCGTGATCGAGGACGACGAGAACGCCGCCGAGCAGAAGGACGACGCCGCCAAGTGACGTCCCGTAGCTCACAGGCGACGGCCCGCCCCTCCACGGAGGGGCGGGCCGTCGCCCGTACCCAAACGCTTCTCCAGGGCGAGAACGGCGTCGGCACGGTCCGCAAGACCACCCTCCCGGGCGGCCTGCGCGTCGTCACCGAGACCCTGCCGTCCGTACGCTCCGCGACCTTCGGCATCTGGGCGCACGTCGGCTCCCGCGACGAGACGCCCTCCCTCAACGGCGCCACGCACTACCTGGAACACCTGCTCTTCAAGGGCACCGAGCGACGCAGCGCCCTCGACATCTCCGCCGCCATCGACGCGGTCGGCGGCGAGATGAACGCCTTCACGGCGAAGGAGTACACCTGCTACTACGCGCGGGTGCTCGACACCGATCTGCCGCTCGCCATCGACGTGGTCTGCGACATGCTCACCGGCTCGCTGATCAAGCCCGAGGACGTCGAGGCCGAGCGCGGCGTCATCCTCGAAGAGATCGCGATGACCGAGGACGACCCGGGCGACTGCGTGCACGACCTCTTCGCGGAGACCATGCTCGGCGACACCCCGCTGGGCCGCCCCGTCCTCGGCACCGTCGACACGGTCAACGCGCTGACCCGCGACCGCATCGCCCGCTTCTACAAGAAGCACTACGACCCGACGCACCTGGTCGTGGCCGCCGCGGGCAACGTCGACCACGCCAAGGTCGTACGCCAGGTCCGCCGCGCCTTCGAACGGGCCGGCGCCCTCACCCGTACGGACGCGACGCCGATCGCCCCGCGCGACGGCGCCCGCACGCTGCGCACCGCCGGCCGCGTCGAGGTGCTCGACCGCCGCACCGAGCAGGCGCACATCGTCCTCGGCATGCCGGGCCTGGCCCGTACGGACGACCGGCGCTGGGCGCTCGGCGTGCTCAACACCGCCCTCGGCGGCGGCATGAGCTCCCGGCTCTTCCAGGAGATCCGGGAGAAGCGCGGACTGGCGTACTCCGTCTACTCCTACACCTCCGGCTTCGCCGACTGCGGCCTCTTCGGCGTCTACGCGGGCTGCCGGCCCAACCAGGTCCACGACGTCTTGAAGCTCTGCCGCGACCAGCTCGACCAGGTCGCGGAGCGGGGCCTCGACGACGAGGAGGTCGGCCGCGCCATCGGCCAGCTCGCAGGCTCCACCGTGCTCGGCCTGGAGGACACCGGCGCGCTGATGAACCGCATCGGCAAGAGCGAGCTGTGCTGGGGCGAGCAGATGTCCGTCGACGACATGCTGGCGCGCATCTCGGCCGTCACCCCGGACGATGTCCGCGCGGTCGCCCGCGATGTCCTGACCCGGCGGCCCTCGCTGTCCGTCATCGGCCCGCTGAAGGACAAGCAGGCGGCCCGCCTGCACGATGTCGTCGCCTGACCGGCCGGCCGATCCCTGCCGGCCGGCCGCCGCCGGGCCCGTACACCGATCACCCGATCGGATCACCATCAGCCGAAGTCGAAGGAAGCGAGCACGATGAGCAAGCTGCGCGTGGCAGTCATCGGCGCCAAGGGCCGTATCGGCTCCGAGGCCGTACGAGCGGTGGACGCCGCCGACGACATGGAACTGGTGGCGGCGCTGGGCCGGGGCGACAGCCTGGACGCGCTGACCGACGCCGGCGCCCAGGTCGCCGTCGAGCTGACCCGCCCGGACTCCGCCATGGGCAACCTCGAATTCTGCGTCCGCAACGGCATCCACGGCGTCGTCGGCACCACGGGCTGGACCGACGACCGCCTCACCGAGCTGCGGGGCTGGCTCGACGCCGCACCAGGGACCGGCGTGCTCATCGCGCCGAACTTCTCCATCGGCGCCGTGCTGACCATGCGGTTCGCCCAGCAGGCAGCCCGCTACTTCGAGTCGGTCGAGGTCATCGAGCTGCACCACCCCAACAAGGCCGACGCCCCGTCCGGCACCGCCACCCGCACCGCCCAGCTCATCGCGGCCGCCCGCGCCGAGGCCGGATGCGCGCCGCAGCCCGACGCGACGGCCACCGCGCTGGACGGCGCGCGCGGCGCGGACGTGGACGGCATCCCCGTGCACTCCGTCCGCCTGCGCGGCCTCCTCGCCCACCAGGAGGTCCTCCTCGGCGACACGGGGGAGACGCTCACCATCCGGCACGACTCGCTGCACCACAGCAGCTTCATGCCGGGCATCCTGCTGGGCGCGCGCCGCGTCGTCGACGCCCCGGGGCTGACCTTCGGCCTGGAACACTTCCTGGACCTGGGCTGACACCGTGCGCGCAAAGATCGTCTACTTCGCCCTGGCCGCCGTCCTGGTCGTCTACTTCGTCCTGGTCGGCAGCCGCGGCGTGCTGCTCATCGAGCAGGGCACCGCGGTGACCGTCGTCTTCGGCGTCGCCGTGCTCATCCTGCCGTTCATCGGCGCCTGGTTCCTGTGGCACACCACCAAGTTCGCGCGCGACGCGGGCCGGCTCGCCCGGGAGCTGGAGGCCGAGGGCGGGCTGCCGGTCGACGAGCTCGTACGGACCCCCGGCGGCCGTATCGACCGCGACTCCGCGGACGCGGTCTTCGCCCGGCGGCAGGCCGAGACCGAGGAGGCCCCCGGCGACTGGCGCTCCTGGTTCCGCCTCGCGGTCGCCTACCACGACGCCCGCGACACCCCGCGCGCCCGCAAGGCCATGCAGCGCGCCATCGCCCTGCACGACGGCAAGGCCGTACGGGCCTGATACGGGCGTAGACAGAGGCCGCCGGACGGAACGCTGTTCCGTCCGGCGGCCTCCGCTATGAGCGCCTACGGGCGTCCGCTGTACCGCGCCGCCCACCCCTCGATGGCGTCGGCCGCCATGTCGAAGGCCTCGGCGCGGGAGAGGAAGTCGCCGTTGTGGTCGGTGAGCACCGTACGCACCGGCTCACCGGTCCGCCGCCCCACGACCAGGGCCTGGCCCTGCACCGTACGCGGCAGCCCCAGCCACCGCACGGGCTGCTGCACGGTCCGTACGGACGCGACGTCCTGCCACCGCACGGTCAGCGAGGTGAAGAGGCCGGTCTGGCGCAGCCCCTCGGCGCTCACCCAGACGCCGACCCGGACCAACTGGACGGCGAAGCCGATCACCAGCACCGCCACCCCCAGGCAGATGCCCGCGCCGGTCAGCGAACCGGCGGCGGCGATGACCACGGCGGAGAAGAGGATGTACGAGGAGAGCAGCAACAGCAGCGCCGCGCCGCCGACCCGCCAGGGGCCCGGCCGGTACGGGCGGCGCCAGCGCTCCCGGTCTTCGAAGGGGAGGGGGACAGCGGCCGCGATCTCGTCGTCGCGTTCGGCTGTCAGGAAGGGCAGGGGCACAACTTGTCCTCACTCACAAGCACACTCGAATGGGCTGTGCTCGGTGAGGTTATCCATGCGAACGGGCCCGGACCACCCCAGGGGGGCGGTTCGGGCCCGTGGAACGCCCGATCAGCGGCCGGTCGACGCCTCGGACCGCTGGGCGTGCTGAGGGCTCTGCGCCCCGGGCTGGAGCGAGGGCATCCCGAACAGCAGCGCGCCGACCAGACCTGTCGTGACGGTCAGACCGATCAGGACACGTCCGGCGAGCTGCGTCCGGCTCGGGCGTTCTCGGGGCGGCGGCGTGATGTTGCTGCGGTAACGCTCGGCTTCGGCGACGAAGGCGAACGGCACGGGCTCTCGCCGGCGGAACATGAAGGGCTCTCCTAGGAACCTCGTAGTGGGCACTCACACATACAGACGAACGCCGGTCCGTTTTGGTGCCCGTTTTCGGCAACTTTCTGTGAAAAATATCAACTCCCGATCCGCGCGCTTCCGAAAGCCACGCCCCATACGGGCGCGAGGGAAGGGGACGCGTGGGCGGAGCGCCGGGTCCCGTGGCGGCCGGGGCGCCGAGCGGCTCGGCGGGGCGGGCTTGTCAGTGGTGGCCCGTAGGCTGGGCGCCGCCCGAACCATGCGATTGGAAGGACCCCCGCCGGTGAGCGACACCCCCACCGAGAGCGCCGCACCCAGCTTCCGCAGCGATGTCACCGTCGAGCTGGTCAAGCACAGCGCCGCCGACTCCGACGTGCTGTTCGCCGCCCGCGTCTCCACCGCCGGCGAGCAGTCCCTGGAGGAGATCACCAAGGACCCGGAGCGCTCCAAGGGGCTCATCAACTTCCTGATGCGGGACCGCCACGGCAGCCCGTTCGAGCACAACTCGATGACCTTCTTCATCAGCGCCCCGATCTTCGTCTTCCGCGAGTTCATGCGGCACCGCGCCGGCTGGTCGTACAACGAGGAGTCCGGCCGCTACCGCGAGCTGCAGCCGGTGTTCTACGTGCCGGGGGAGTCCCGCAAGCTGGTCCAGGAGGGCCGCCCCGGCAAGTACGTCTTCGTGGAGGGCACGCGGGCGCAGCACGAGCTGACGGGCCGCGTGATGGAGGACTCCTACCGCGCGTCCTACGAGGCGTACCAGGAGATGCTGGCCGCGGGCGTGGCGCGCGAGGTGGCGCGCACGGTCCTTCCGGTCGGCCTCTACTCCTCGATGTACGCGACGTGCAACGCCCGCTCCCTGATGCACTTCCTCGGGCTGCGCACCCAGCACGAGGCGGCGACCGTCCCGTCCTTCCCGCAGCGCGAGATCGAGATGGTCGGCGAGCAGATGGAGGAGGCGTGGGCCAAGCTCATGCCGCTCACACACGCGGCGTACAACAAGAACGGGCGGATCGCCCCGTAGTGCCAGCACATGCACAGGTGTGCGGGCTAGTGCGAGAAGTGTCCAGATTGCGGCATTTCGTTACCTTCATCTAGGCTGACATACGGACTCGGCGCTGCCTGAACCCCCGAGCAGGCAGCGCCGGGATCCATATCGCACTCCCCAAGGGAGCACCTCACGGTGAGCAACGAGTAGCGTGGGCCCCATGGCTCCGACCTCCACACCGCAGACGCCCTTCGGGCGGGTCCTGACCGCGATGGTCACGCCCTTCACCGCTGACGGCGCGCTCGACCTCGATGGCGCCCAGCGACTCGCCACCCATCTGGTGGACGCCGGCAACGACGGGCTCGTCGTCAACGGCACCACGGGCGAGTCCCCGACCACCAGCGACGCGGAGAAAGCCCAGCTCGTACGGGCCGTGGTGGAAGCGGTCGGCGACCGGGCCCACATCGTCAGCGGGGCCGGCACCAACGACACCCGGCACAGCGTCGAGCTGGCCCGCGCCGCCGAACAGGCGGGCGCCCACGGACTGCTGGCCGTCACGCCCTACTACAGCAAGCCCCCGCAGGAAGGTCTCCTGCGGCACTTCACCGCCATCGCCGACGCCACCGAACTGCCGGTGATGCTCTACGACATCCCCGGCCGCAGCGGCGTACCGATCAACACCGAGACGATCGTCCGGCTGGCCGAGCACCCGCGCATCGTCGCCAACAAGGACGCCAAGGGCGACCTCGGCCGCGCGAGCTGGGCCATCGCCCGCTCGCGACTGGCCTGGTACTCCGGCGACGACATGCTGAACCTGCCGCTGCTGTCCGTCGGCGCCGTCGGATTCGTCTCCGTCGTCGGCCACGTGGTCCCCTCGGAGCTGCGCGCCCTGCTGGAGGCGCACACCGGCGGCGACGTCCAGAAGGCCGTCGAGATCCACCAGAAGCTGCTCCCGGTCTTCACCGGCATGTTCCGCACCCAGGGCGTCATCACCGTCAAGGCCGCGCTCGCCCTCCAGGGCCTGCCCGCCGGCCCGCTGCGCCTGCCGCTCGTCGAGCTCTCCCCGGAGGAGACGGAGCAGCTCAAGCGAGATCTGGCCGCCGGCGGGGTACAGCTGTAGCCACAGACTTCACAACTGAACACCGACAACAACTGCAAGTGCACGAATGTCACGCGCGCCATGTGTCCCAGGGGGACATGTGGCGCGCGTGGTGAGGAGAGTCTTTTGAGTCATCCGCACCCTGAACTCGGTCCGCCGCCGAAGCTGCCCGAGGGCGGCCTGCGCGTCACCCCGCTCGGCGGCCTCGGCGAAATCGGCCGCAACATGACGGTCTTCGAGTACGGCGGCCGCCTGCTCATCGTCGACTGCGGGGTGCTCTTCCCCGAGGAGGAGCAGCCCGGAATCGACCTGATCCTGCCGGACTTCACGTCCATCCGGGACCGTCTCGACGACATCGACGGCATCGTGCTCACCCATGGGCACGAGGACCACATCGGTGCCGTCCCCTACCTGCTCCGCGAGAAGGCGGACATCCCGCTCATCGGCTCCAAGCTGACCCTCGCGTTCATCGAGGCGAAGCTCCAGGAGCACCGCATCCGCCCGTACACCCTTGAGGTCACCGAGGGACACCGCGAGCGCGTCGGCCCCTTCGACCTCGAATTCGTCTCGGTCAACCACTCCATCCCGGACGCCCTCGCGGTCGCCATCCGCACCCCGGCCGGCATGGTGGTGCACACCGGCGACTTCAAGATGGACCAACTGCCGCTCGACGGCCGCCTCACCGACCTGCCCGCGTTCGCGCGGCTCGGCGAGGAGGGCATCGACCTGCTGCTCTCGGACTCCACCAACGCCGAGGTGCCGGGCTTCGTCCCGCCCGAGCGCGACATCTCCAATGTGATCCGCCAGGTCTTCGCCAGCGCCGACAAGCGCATCATCGTGGCCAGCTTCGCCAGCCACGTGCACCGCATTCAGCAGATCATCGACGCCGCGCACGAATACGGGCGACGGGTCGCCTTCGTGGGCCGCTCGATGGTCCGCAACATGGGCATCGCCCGCGACCTCGGCTACCTCAAGGTCCCCGCCGGGCTCGTCGTCGACGTCAAGACCCTCGACGACCTGCCGGACGACGAGGTCGTGCTCGTCTGTACGGGCTCCCAGGGCGAGCCGATGGCCGCGCTGTCCCGGATGGCCAACCGCGACCACCAGATCCGCATCGTCCAGGGCGACACCGTCATCCTGGCCTCCTCGCTGATCCCGGGCAACGAGAACGCGGTCTACCGCGTCATCAACGGCCTGACGCGCTGGGGCGCCAACGTCGTCCACAAGGGCAACGCCAAGGTGCACGTCTCCGGCCACGCCTCGGCCGGCGAGCTGCTGTACTTCTACAACATCTGCAAGCCCCGCAACCTGATGCCGGTCCACGGCGAATGGCGGCACCTGCGGGCCAACGCGGAACTGGGCGCGCTCACGGGCGTCCGCAAGGACCACATCGTCATCGCCGAGGACGGCGTCGTCGTCGACCTGGTGAACGGCGCCGCGCGGATCGTCGGCAAGGTCCAGGCGGGATACGTGTACGTGGACGGCCTCTCGGTCGGCGACGTCACCGAGTCCTCCCTCAAGGACCGCCGCATCCTCGGCGACGAGGGCATCATCTCCGTCTTCGTCGTCGTCGACAGCACCACCGGCAAGGTCGTGGGCGGCCCGCACATCCAGGCGCGGGGCTCCGGCATCGAGGACTCCGCGTTCGCGGCGGTGCTCCCGAAGGTCGAGGAAGCCATCGCCAAGGCGGGCTCCGACGGCGTCGCGGAGCCGCACCAGCTCCAGCAGCTCGTGCGCCGCACGCTGGGCAAGTGGGTCTCCGACAGCTACCGCCGTCGCCCCATGATCCTCCCCGTCGTCGTCGAGGTCTGACGCCGCGTCAACTCCCTGGACGGCCGCACCGATGCCGATTTGCATCCGGGCGCGGCCGTCCAGTACGTTTACGGCTCCACCGCAGCGGGAACCGCGATCACTCACGTGTGACCGACCGTCCCGAATAGCGAGTGGAAAATCCGGCCCAGGGAAACCTGATAAAGTCGGAAAAGCCGAAAGGCAAACCCCTTCTGACGGGGATCGGAGATGAATTCCGACCGGAAACGGAACGGAAAACGGATCTGGTAGAGTCGGAAACGCGAAGAAGCCGAAAGGCCGAAACGCACCGGCGGAAATCAGG
>NZ_JOBF01000036.1 GCF_000718635.1 Streptomyces varsoviensis
GGGGAGGGGGCGGGGCTGGGGCGGGTTGGCCCGCTGCGCTGTGCTCCACCGCCGTGTGCTGCCGCAGGGGCGCTGTCGAGGAGGCCGTGGGCGTTACTCCTAGGTAGAGGCAGTTGCCACCCGATATAAGTGCCTTTTCGGACGCAGAATCGGGCGGCAGTCCCACCCCGTTGCCCGTTCAACCTCCCGGGCCGGGCATATCGGGCACGCTGGCCGTCGGAGGGGGTGGCCTGGGGTGAGGCGTGCGCCGCTGCGCTGAGCCGCTGGTCGCCGCAGCGAGGGGGCTGAGATTGGAGCGCTGTGGCAGGGCTTTGAGGTCTACTCGCAGGTAGGGTTGGTTTGCCGTCCGACGAAAGCGCCATTTCGGACGCAAAGTTGGGCGGTAACCCAACCCGGTTGCCTATTCAACCTCCCAGGCCGGGCATATCGGGCGCGTTGGGCATCGGAGGGGGCTTCCCCACCCTCACCCCCCGCCCCTTGTGGGCGGAAACGGCACCCGAACGGCCAGCGCCCCCGGCGCAGCGCAGCGCGCCGCCCCATCGGACTGCCGTGGATCACAGGCGAGCGCCTCTCCCCGAGCCGCACCCGACGGTCTCGCCGTGACCATTTCGCGGCAGCAGCCAGCGGCGAAGCGCAGCGAGCCTTCTTTGACCTCAGGCACCCACCGGCCGGCGGGCAGCGAACCGGACCTCAGCCCGGCCCCCTCCCCCCGCCGCTGCTAGCGCTTTGGACCCGGAGGGTCCGAGACGAAAGCCGCAGCCAACCGGGCGCAATACCGCCCCACCCAGCGACAAGCCGTGACACCCACCCCTCCCCGAACCGCAGGCAGCGAGCCAACCCCTGCCCACCCTTCGTCGCCGCTGGCCTGAACCTCAAGCCACAACGCACCCGCGCTCACAACCACCGGCGCAGCGCAGCGCGCCGCCCCCTGCCGGACTGCCGTGGATCATAGGCCCGCGCCCTCCCCCGAGCCGCGCCCGAACACCCCGCCGCGGCCACTTCGCGGCAGCAGCCAGCGACGAAGCGCAGCGAGTCCTCTCTGACCTCAGGCACCCACCGGCCGGCGGGCAGCGAGCCGGACCTCAGCCCGGCCCCCTCCCCTCCCGCTGCCAGCGCCTTGGGCCCGGAGGGTCCGAGACGAAAGCCGCACCCAGTCGGGCGCAATACCGCCCCACCCAGCGACGATCAGTGACGCCCGCCCCTACCCAAACCGCAGGCAGCGAGTCAACCTCTGGCCGCTGCTGGCATGAACCTTCAGCAGCAACGCACCCTGCAATCACCGGCGCGGCGCAGCGAGCATTCCCTGACCTCAGCTACAGCCCCACCTGCAGGCAGCGAACCGAGCCCAGCCCTGCCCCTCCCGATGCCGTTCTCCTCCACCCCCGGGACCTGCGGCGAATGCCGGGTGAGGCTGCTCAGCGAGGCGACGAGCTGGCCCGGTCCACGTGCCTGACCGCACAACAAAGGGCGGACGCCATCACCCCAAGGCGTTCACGCGCCCAACACCACGGTCTCCCCCGAGGAGGAGCCCTCCCCCAAAACGCCGCCCCCGCGCACCTGCGCGGAAACCTCCCCGCCCTCCTCCCGGAAGTGCCGCGGGCTCATTCCTCGGATGCGTTTGAAGGCGGCGCTCAGGGCGAAGGCCCCGCTGTAGCCGACGCGGTGGGCGGCTGTCTCCAGGGTCGTGTCCGGGTCGCGCAGCAGGTCGGCGGCGAGGGAGACCCGCCATTCGGCGAGGTACGCCATGGGCGGGTGGCCGACCAGTTCGGTGAACCGGCGGGCGAGCCCGGCGCGGGAGGCGCCGACGGCGGTCGCGAGCGAGGCCACCGTCCAGGGGTCGGCGGGCCGGTCGTGGAGCAGTCGCAGGGCCGGCCCGACCACCGGGTCGGCCTGCGCGCTGTACCAGCCGGGCGCCCCCGAACCCGGCGCGGCCAGCCAGGCGCGCAGTACGTCGACGAGCAAGAGGTCCAGCAGCCGGTCGAGTACGAGCCCCTGGCCGATCTCGTCCTTCCCGATCTCGTCGGCGAGCAGCCGCACCAACGGGCTGTCCGTCGCCCCCGCGGGCCGTACGAGCAGCGCGGGCAGCGCGCCCAGCAGCCGCCGCCCGACCTCGCTGGGCCCCTGGTACGTACCGCTGAGCATGACCGACGCCCCGGCCCGCTCCGCCTCGCCCCAGGTGCGTACGCCCAGCGCCGTGCTCTCGGTGACGTCCTTGCCGTCCGCGACGGTGCGGCAGCGCTGGTCGGGGCCCACGACGATCTGTACGGGCGTCCCGGGCCGGTCGGCGATGGTGTAGGCGTCGGGCCCGCGCAGCAGGGCGACGTCACCGGGGCGCAGCAGGCAGGGACGCGCGCGGTCCGGGTACACCCAGGCGTCGCCGCGCACCATGGTCGCCACGGAGATCGGCGCACGGTCCTCGATCCGGAGGGACCACGGCGGATGGAAGACCGTCTTCATCATGAACGCGTCACGGGCTTTTGGGCCGCCGAGCAGGCCCGCCATCGTGTCCATGCCGCCAGCCTAGACGGGGCGCGATCAGACGGGGCGCGATCAGACAGGGCGCGATCAGACAGGGCGCGAGCAGACGGGGCGCGAGCAGACGGGGCCCGCCTACGCCCAGGCGCCGGCCGCCGCCGCGTCGCGCGCGTACGCGGAGAAGTCGCGGGGCGCACGCCCCAGGACCTCCTCGACCCCGTTCACGAGATGGGCGTTACGGCCGTCGGTGATCAACGAGAACAAGTCGGCGAACTCGACCGGCACCCCGTGTTCCGCCAGGGCGGCGCGGTACGCGTCGAGGGTGACCGGCACGTAGTCGATCCGGCGGCCAGCGGCCTTCGACAACTCGGCGGCCACCTCGCCGAAGGTCAACAGTCGAGGGCCGGACAGTTCGTACGTCCTGCCGACGTGCCGGGCGTCGGTGAGCGCCGCCACCACCACGTCGGCGATGTCATCGGCGTCCACGAACGCTTCGGCGGCCTCCCCGGTCGGCAGCGCCAGCTCACCGGCGCGCACCGCGTCCCGGAAGAAGCCCTCGCTGAAATTCTGGTTGAACCAACTACCCCGTACGACCGTCCAGTCCGCCCCGGACTCCTTCATCCTCTCCTCGCTGACCCGCGCGCCCTCCTCGCCCCGCCCGGACAGCAGAACCAGCCGCCCCGCGCCCCGTTCCACCGCGAACCGCGAGAATTCCCCGACGGCCTCGGCCGCCCCCGGAAAGGCGAGGTCCGGGAAGTAGGTCACGTAAACACTCCCCACCCCCTCCAGCGCCGCACCCCAAGAACCCGCGTCCTCCCACACAAAGAGCCGGTCCCCTTTCCGGCTCCCCACCCGCACCTCGCGCCCCTGCGCGGCAAGCCGCTCCACGACCCGCCGCCCGGTCTTGCCCGTACCGCCGATGACGAGGGTCTTCGTCGCCGGCTGCTCCGCTGTCTGTTCCGCATTACGCATCATGACCACAGTCAATCCCCGCCCCCTGAGCCGGAACATGGCCCCGAATCTCAATCCCATACGCGCGCGTCCACGGCCTCACCGCCGATACGGCCTCACCGCGTCCACGACCTCACCTCGGATACGGCTTCGGTGGGCCCCGGCACCACGTTCAAGTGCAAGTGGTGCCGGGACCCACCCGGCGGAGGACGACGGTCAGACGTCAGACCTTAGGCGTCACGCTTCGCCGTTGAGCATGGCGGCGGTCAGCACGTTGCCGCCGACGCCCCAGCCGCCGTCGACGACCTCGTCGATCAGGACGACAGTGGTGGGCCGGGCGCGCTCACCGTAGATTTCCGCGTAGAGGTCGGTGGTGCGCTCGACGATCTTCTTCTTGTCCTCGGCGGTGACAGTGCCGGCGGGAACCTTGAAATTGGCGAAAGGCATGGCTTTTCTCCTTGAGTGGTTGATCAAAATGAGATCGGTGACCGATGGTCTGTGGGTGTTTTTTCTTCTGTTGGCGGAAGAAAACCGCTCCTCTTTGATCAGAGGCTCGCCTGCGGCGTCAGCAGTTCTTCGATGCCGACGCGGTGGTAGAACTCCGCGCGGACGCGGTCGTACACCGCCGACACCACCTCGCTGCCGTCGCGGCTGGGGTCGATATGGGTGCGGAAGGGGCGCTCGCCGTGCGGCAGGCCGACCACCCGGACGATGTCGTCGGCGACCTCGTCGGCCCCGTGCCCCGCCGGGAAGATGTCGCTCAGGGTGGTGGTCATGGTGTCCCTGAGTCGGCCGTACGGGGCGTCGTACGCGGTGGTCCGCGCGGTGTCGGCGGGGGTGCTCGCGTTGGCGAAGTGGTTGGTGCCGCTGGGGTACGCGCCGGGGACGACGATGGTCGTCTCGACGCCGAACTTGATCAGTTCGGCGGCGTAGCTCTCGGCGAGGGCGTCCATCGCGGCCTTCGCGGCGAAGTAGGGGCCGAGGAAGGGCGGGTGCCCGCCGCGGGTCGAGGACGAGCCGACCCAGACGAGCAGCCCTCGCTCCTGCTGCCGCATGACCGGCAGCACGGCCCGGTTCACCCGCTGCGTGGACAGCACGTTGATGTCGTAGACCTCGGCGAGCTGCTCGACGGTGAACGCCTCGGCCGGCCCGAGGACCATATGGCCGGCGTTGTGCACCACCACGTCGACGCGCCCCTGCTCCGCCAGCACGCGGTCGACGGCGCCGTCCACCGATCCCTGGTCCTGTACGTCCATCTCCACGGCGGCTATCCGTACGCCGCGGTCCTCGCCGAACCGGGCGAGCGCGGCGACGGCGGGCGCGTTACGGCCCGTGGTGGCGCGCATCCCGGCGTACACGACGTGGCCGGCCTCGGCCAGGGCCCGCGCGGTGAGGGCCCCGAAGCCGCTGGACGCGCCGGTGACCAGCACGACCTTCGGCTCCGCGGCCTCCCTGCCCGGCCGCTCCGCCCCTCCCTCACCCTGTGTCATCACACCATCCCCCCGTTCGCCCGCAGGGTCTGGCCGTTCACCCAGTGGCCCGCGGGGCTGGTGAGGAAGGCGACGACCTCGGCGATGTCCTCCGGGGTGCCCAGCCGCTCCAGCGGCGGGGTCTTCGCGAGCTGGTCGATCAGTTCGGGCGTCTTGCCTTCGAGGAACAGATCCGTGGCGGTGGGGCCGGGGGCGACGGTGTTCACGGTGATGTCCCGGCCGCGCAGCTCGCGGGCGAGGATCATCGTGAGCGTCTCGACGGCCGCCTTGCTCGACGCGTACGCGGCGTAGGCGGGGAACTGGGTGCCGACGACGGAGGTCGAGAAGCCCACGAACGAGCCGCCCGCGCGCAGCCGCCGGGCGGCCTGCTGGGCGACGGCGAAGGTGCCGCGGATGTTGGTGCGGTACACGGCGTCGAGCACCGTGAGGTCGAGGTCGGCGACCGGCGAGAGGGCGAGCCGGCCGGCGCAGTTCACGACGGCGTCGACGCCGCCGAACTCCTGCTCCGCCCGGTCGAAGAGCGCGGCGACCGCGTTCTCGTCCGCCACGTCGGCCCGTACGGCGATCGCCCGCCCGCCGGCGGCGGTGATCGCCGCCACCGTCTCCTCGGCGGCGGCCGCGTCGCTCGCGTAGTTCACGACGACGGCCAGGCCGGCCTGGGCGAGCTTGAGGGAGACCGCCCGGCCGATGCCGCGCGATCCGCCGGTGACGACGGCGACGCGCCCGGCTGCCGGGGGAGGGCTACCCGCCCGCGATGCCGAGGCCCCGGCTGCGGCGGAAGGGCTACCGGCCCCCGCCGCCGAGGCCCCCGCCGCCGGGGCCCCCGCTGTCGAAGCCCCCGCCGCCGAGGCCCCCGTCGCGGAAGGAATGGGATCGGACTGATCGGGCTGATCGGGCTGATCGGGCTGATCGGGCTGATCGGGCTGGTTCGTAGTCATGTCCTCCACGGTGCGCGGGGTCGGCCGGCGGAACCAGGGGATCTCATCCCCTGTGTCGCCGGCCCTGCCGGACGCAGAATGGGAGACATGGGTTCTGTTAAGTACGCCGAGATGGGCGCGTTCCTGCGCTCGCGGCGCGAGCGCATCCGCCCGGCCGACGTGGGGCTGCCGCACGGCCCCCGCCGCCGGGTGCCCGGGCTGCGCCGCGACGAGGTCGCCCACCTCGCGGGCGCCTCGGTGGACTACTACAACGAACTCGAACGCGGCGCCGGCTCGCAGCCCTCCGAGCAGATGATCGCCGCGCTGGCGAGGGCCCTGCGGCTGACCGCCGACGAGCGCGACTACCTCTACCACCTGGCCGACCGCCCGGTGCCCGTGCACGGCGGGCCCGCGTCGCACGTCCACCCCGGCATGCTCGACCTGCTGGGCCGGCTGACCTCGACGCCCGCCCAGGTGATCACCGACCTGCACGTCACCCTCGTGCAGAACCCGCTGGCCGTCGCGCTGCTCGGGGATCAGTCCGGCTTCCGCGGCCCCCGGGCAAGCTTCATCCACCGGTGGTTCACGGAGCCCGAGGCCCGGCTGCTGTACCCGGAGGCCGACCACGCGGACCAGTCCAGGGCCTTCGTCGCCGACCTGCGGGCCGCCGCTGCCCGCCGCGACGCCAAGGACGCCGAGGCCGGCTCCCTGGTCCGTACGCTGCTCGCCGTCTCCGACGAGTTCGCCGCACTGTGGGCCGAACACGACGTGGCCTTCCGGCGCGACGACCGCAAGCGCATCAACCACCCCGCCCTCGGCCTGGTCGAGGTCAACTGCCTCAATCTCTTCAGCGAGGACGGTCGCCAGCGGCTCCTCTGGTTCACCCCCGCCGTGGGCACCGACAGCGCCGACCTCCTCGACCTCCTCGCCGTCCTCGGCACCCAGGAAGTCTCCGGCCTGCCCCACTGAGAGCCAGAACCAGGGCCCAAGGGCCCAGGCCCCGGGGCCTTCTCCTCCCCCCCCGTCATGTGGCCCGTGGCGCGGAAAGTACGCGGAAAACCACAGGCATAACGGAGAAATCCACCGCCGTCGCAGATCTCCCGATGAATACCACGGATTCTGCTGGTGACGGTGGGGTCCAGCGGCTAAGATTCGCGCGCTCGTGGTGATGATCGGCGAGGTGGGCAGGGGGCGAGGGCGCCGTGATTGAGCTGCAAGAACCAGCAATTCAGGGCATTCTGCCCGATATGGCGAACGCGCGCTTACCTTTCCTGGCCCGCGGTGCCGGTAACGCACACGCATGTCCTCATATGACCATCACAAAGCGGTCCACGCAACGGCGCTGGGCCGCTTTTCTTCCCTGGGTAGCGAGAGACACGAGCAGCGAGAAGCGAGCGCTTCGTTTTCACGACAAGAGAACACGACAAGAAAACACCACAAGAGAAGAAGAGAAGTGTGGAGTGTGATGCCATGAACCGAGGCAGTAGAGACCCGCGCCGGTTAGCCGGGCGGCTCATGGAGCCGTCGGCGCGCATCGGTCTGTCTGTTCTGCTGCTGGCGGGCGGCGCCCTGGGGGCGACGGCCGGCCCGGCCGCCGCCGCGACCGCCGACGGCACGCTGACGGTCGAGGTGCTCCGCGACTTCTTCGGCACCGGCGTGATCAACGCGACGATGGACGTACCGCAGCGCGGCATGAAGGTGGCGGTCACCGACCCCGCCGGGCACGTCGTCAGCGGCGTCACGGATGCCACCGGCAAGGTCGTGGTGGAGCCGTCGGCCGCGCTGAGCGGCGGCCAGTACCGCGTCGACGTCAGCATTCCGGCCCCGTACAACGGCTATCTGCGGGCGGCGCCCGCGTCGACGAAGGAGAACCACTTCAGCAGCTTCACGTCGTTCGTCGACGTGTCGGACGGCAAGAACGCCTCGGTGGTGACGGGCGTGTGGAACCCGGCCGACTACACGCTGCCGGAGTCGCGGTACTTCGTACCGGTCCACAACGGTGCCAACGGGACCGACAAACGGGCGTTGGTGGCGTTCGGGACGGAGGTCCGGGGCACGTGTCCCACCAAGACGGCGTGTCCGGCCACGCTGGCCACGCAGGACCAGGTGGGCACGACGTTCGGGCTGGCGTACGACAAGGACCGGAGCCGGCTGTTCCAGAGCGCGTTCGCCCGCCGGTACGCCCCGTACGGGCCTCAGGGCGGGGGCGCGATCTACACGGTGCCGGTCAACGGCTCGGGCGCGCCGAAGCTGTTCGCGCGGGTGCCGGACGCCGCGGAGACGCGGCACGACACCGGCAACATGATCAAGGACGCCGGGTTCACCGACGTGCCGGGCAAGGAGAGCATCGGCGGCCTGGCCCTGTCGGAGGACGGCTCCACGCTGTACGCGGTGAACCTGCGGACCCGCAGCCTGGTGAGCTTCGACGCGACAGGCGGCACCGCCGGGGCGCCCCAGTCGACGGTCCCGATCCCGGACCCGGGGTGCGCGAGCCCCGAGGACTGGCGGCCGTTCGGGCTCCAGACCCACGACAACAAGCTGTACGTCGGCGGCGTGTGCAGCGCGGAGAGCACGCAGAAGCGCTCGGACCTGAAGGCATTCGTCTCCACCTATGACGGCAAGCGGTTCAGCACCGTCCTGAGCCACCAGCTCACGGACAAGCGCGGCAGCGTCTTCGGCGCCGGCGACAAGGCCACCCACTGGAACCCGTGGAACACCAGCCTGGACACGTGGGAGGACCGTAAGTCCGGCAACGTCTTCATCGACCCGCAGCCGGAGCTGTCCTCCCTCGCCTTCGGCCGCGACGGCTCGATCATCCTGGGCTTCCGCGACCGGTTCATGGACGTGATGAGCTGGGGCGGGCTGGACCCCCGACCGGGGAACGGCACGGCGGAGAACGGCATGTCCGGCGGTGACATCACCATGGTCTGCGCCACTCCCACCGGCGAATACCAGTGGGAAGGCACCGGGAGCTGCCCCAACCACGCCACCCCCGCCAACAGCGGCGGCCAGCCCGCCGACGTCGTCGAATACTTCCCGGGCGACTCCTTCGGCGGCGCGCACCAGGAGACCGCACTGGGGTCGGTGGCCTACATCCCGCGGCAGGAATGGGTCGTCAGCACGGAGTTCGACCCGGTCGCCGACGTCGCGACCTCCGGGACCGGGTACCACAACATCACCACCGGCGCGGGCCCGGGCAACGACCCGACCCACAACGGCTTCCAGTTCGTCAGCCGGGAACAAGGCGGCTTCGGCAAGGCCGGCGGGCTCGGCGACATCGCCTACGCGGCGGCGAACGCCCCGATCCAGATCGGCAACGTCGTGTGGTTCGACGGCGACCACAACGGAATCCAGGACCCCGGGCACGTACTGCTCCCCGGGGCGACGATCAACCTGCTGGACGCGGACGGCAAACAGGTCGCCACGACCAAGACCAACGCCGAGGGCGAGTACTACTTCGGCGGTGTCGGCGCCGCGTACGAGCTCACGCCCGGCGCGAAGTACACGGTGCAGTTCGACGTGTGCACCGCGGACACCAGCCGGGTGCCCGAGCAGCCCCCGGCGAGCGCGCTGAGATTCACGCTCCCGCGGGCCGGCGGCGACCGCGCGCACGACTCCAATGTGACCCCGCCGACCACCGGACGGCTGTGCAACGGCTACGCGCCCGTCACGGCGCCGGACAAGCCGGGCGGGGTCGACCACACCATCGACGCCGGGGTCTACATCCCGAAGGAGACCCCGACCCCGACGCCGACCCCCACCCCCACACCCACCCCGACTCCGACGCCGCCCGCGGCCTCCGTTCCGCCGTCGCCCGCGCCGCCCGCCAACCACCCGAACCCGGCTGGCGGCAGCGGAGGTTCGCTGGCACACACCGGTACGCCGGGGCTGGCGGAACTGATCGGCGCCGCCGGTCTGCTGGTGGGCGCGGGCCTGGTCATCGCGTACGTGACCCGGAACCGCCGCGCTCGGCAGCACTGACCGAACCGCGCAGCATTGAACGAGCCGCGCAGCACTGAACGAACCACGCACCACTGAATGAACCGCACAACGGTGGTCTGCCCGTCCGCGATCCGAAAGGTGCGGGCGGGCAGGCCGTCTTCAGGTGTGGTGATCGATCGGCGATCGGAAGGATGGATACGGAGCGTGCCAGCGTCGTACCGCGTACGGAGTGCGAGAACCCGGCAGGCCCCACCGGGTCGTACGGCTGACCGGCGCCGATGGCGTCCGCGGTCGCGCCGGGCCGCGGCCGTCATCGGCATCGGCATCGCGGCCGTCGCGGCGGCCGGGGCAGCCGCGTTCTTGATCGCCGACAGCGGCAACGGCTCCGGGGGCGGCTCCGGCGGCGATCCGCGCCCGCTGACCTCGGATGAGGCGGGCCGGCTCGCGCTCACGCGTTTCCTCAACTACCAGGCGCGAGGCCGCGCGGTGACGGTCACCGTGCCGGGCACCGGGGGCACGCTGACCGTCACCGGGTCCGTCGACTACCGGCGCAAGGCCGGTTACGGCGTGGTGCACGGCACCGGGCGCGACAAATCCAGCGACGGGCTGATCCAGTGGACGCCCGCCTCCGTGCGCGTCCTCCCGATGGCCAACGCCCCGGCGCAGGCGCCCGCCTCTCCGCCCCGCTCCGGCTGGTACGAACGCCCGCTGCTGTCGGCCGGCAGCACACTGGACACCTCCCTGTCCATCGCCCTCGGCCTCGGCGGCGACCGGCCGGACAACGCCCAACTGCTGTCGCAGAACGGTGCCTCCTGGCAGGGGCGGGAGCAGTTGGACGGGCACCGGGTGGACGTCATGACCGGCCCGTCCTCCCCTGGCCACTCCGGTACGGCGGGCACCGTGCGCTACTGGCTCGGCTCCGACGGCACCATGTACCGGGTACGCGTCAGCGTGCGTTCGCAGCCGGAGCCGGTGGTCATCGATTTCGACACCCACCAGTACGTGCCGGTCGAGCCGGCTCCCGGCACCGCCACCTCCCCGTTCAAGTAGTCTCTGCTCAGGCGCTGTTCAGGCGGCCTCCACCAGCGCGTACGCGGCGAGCAGGGACGCCTCCGGCAGCCGGATGCCGTCCGTCTTCGGCAGGTCCGGGACGGCCGGGACGACGGTGGCGCCCGCCGTGGCAGCGGCGGGGAACTGCGGCTGCTGGGGAGGCGCGGCGACCTCCGTGAACGGGATGCCGCCGGGCGCCTTCGGCGCCTCCCACGTGCCGGACGGCGAGGGCGGCCCAGTGGGGGAGGGCGACTCCCCCCGCGTAGCGGGGTCGGCCGGGGGCGGGCAGGCCGCGGTCGTCGTGAGCCGGTCGGGCACGGTCGTGCGCAGGTCGTTGTCCCGCAGGCAGTTGCCCCGGCCGCGGGTGGCGGTGGGGAACGTCCAGCCGACGTCGACGCCATTGCCGGTGAACGTGTTGTCCACGATCTGATTGCCGACCGGAGGCAGGTCGGCGGTCGCGGTGATCATCAGTCCCGCGTTGCGGTTGCCGACGACGCGGTTGCGGAGGAACCGGTTCTCGCTGCCGCCGTCGACGCCGACGCCGATGCCCCAACCGCCGTCCGCCTGCTCCGGGGTGGCCTGCTGCTGGTTGGCGGCGATCAGATTGCCCGCGATAACGGAGCCCTTCTGCGGAAGCAGCTTCTCCTGGTGGTCGGAGTTGGTGGTGAGCCCGACCCGGTTGCCGGTCAGGCGGTTGCCGACCACGTACATGTTCTCGCTGGCATTGGTGCCTTCGTAGCCGACCGCGTTGAGTTCGGCGACGTTGTCGCGCACCACGATGTTGCAGGGCTTGCACTGGCCGACATAGATCCCCGAGTCGGCGCCGCCCGACGCGTACGAGTGCTCGATGACACCGTTCTGGGCGGAGAACGCGTAGATGCCGTACAGCCCGTTGCGGGTCGCGGTCACGTGGGAGACCAGGAACGACTTCAGGAAGCTGACGGGCTCGGAGCCGGTGTCGTATCCGCCGCTCCCGCCCGGCAGGCCGGCCGCCGCCTTCGCCGAACCGGTGACCAGCACCCCGTTCTGCGTGTTGTTCCGCACGGTCAGGTTCTCCACGGACACCCCGGGCGCCGAGACGACGACGCCGTTCGGCTGGCGCAACCGCCCGTCGATGACGACCTTGTCCCGGGACAGCCCGCGCAGGGTGACGCGCGCCGTGCCCACCCGCACCGACTCGTGGTAGACGCCCGGAGCGACCAGCACCAGGTCGCCGGGGCGCGCCAAGGAAACCGCCGCCGAGATCGTCGGGGCGTCGGCGGGCACCCGGATCGTCACCCGCGCACCGTCCGGACGCCGACCCTTGCCCGACCCGCCATCGCCATCACCGTTGCCATCGCCGCCGCCGCAACCGGCCACCAATGCCAGCGTGCCCACTACGGCCGCCAACGCGCGAAGAGCTGATCTAGGCATGATCCCCAGTCTGGCATGGCGCCCAATTCCACACCAGAATCGCGCGGTTGAGCGCACGTACGGTTCCGGTGTGGCACTCTGCGCACCATGCGCCGAGCCGAACACCACCCGTCACGCCGTACGTTCCTCGATGTCACCGGCGCCATGATGGCCGCCGGCCTGACCGCGGGATGCGCGGCCGACACCGCCGAGCCGCCCCGGCGCACCCCTGATTCCGCGACCACACCCGTCCCCGCCTCCACCTCGACCTCCACTCCCACACCCGTTTCCGCGACGGGCCGCCACCAGGCGGGCATCACGCTTCCCCAGCCGGCCCAGCCCAACCTCCTCGCCGTAGTGGCCGACCTCGGCGCCACCGCGGACCCCGGCCCGCTGCTCGCCGAACTCGGCCAGGCCATCCTCACCCTCACCGCCGGGAACGACCCGCGGCTGATGGGCCTGCCACCGGGCGACCTCACCGTCACGGTCGGCGTGGGCCCCCGGCTCGTACGCGCGGCCGGCGCCTCCCTGCCCGGCGCGACCGACCTCCCGCGCTTCTCCCGCGAGCGGATCGCCTCCCGAGCCCGCGGCGGCGACCTGCTGATACAGATCTGCGCCGGCGACGCGCTGCTCTTACCGGTCGTCGCCGCCGCGCTCCTGGCCCAGGCCGGCGACCGCCTCCGCGAACGCTGGCGCCAGTCCGCACGCCGCGGTGCGAACGTGTCCGTCGGCAACGGCCTCACCGCGCCCCGCAACCCCCTCGGCTTCATCGACGGCATCGTGGGCCCGCACACGGCCGCGGAACAACAGCGCGACCTATGGCTGACAGGCCCCCCGGCGGTCGCCGGCGGCACCCTCGCCGTCCTAAGACGTATGGAACTCGACCTGCCGCGCTTCGCCGCCCTCTCCGTGGCCGAGCAGGAAGCGGTCTTCGGGCGGCGCCGGGCCAGCGGCGTCCCCTTCTCCGGCGGCGCCGCCGACTCGGGCCCGGACCTCGGAGCCAAGACACCGGACGGCCGCTACCTCGTCCCCGCCACCGCCCACGCGCGCCGCGCACACTCCACCGCTGTCGGAGTCGGTCTCATGCTCCGCCGCTCGTACACCACTGACGAGCCCGCCCCCGGACTGCTCTTCATCAGCTTCCAGAACGACCTGCGGACCTTCACCGCCACCCTCACTCACATGGAAACCTCCGACGCGCTGCTGCCCTTCACCACCACGACCGCCGGCGCGACCTTCCTGATCCTCCCCGGCTTCGACCGCCACCGCCCGCTGGGCTCCCAACTCTTCGGCCGACCGCCCGCGTAGCCACCGGGGGCAGGCCCCGCTGTCGGGAACGATGGCCGGGGTTTATGGAGGTCAGTCCTTGTGCCGCAGGACTGCCCCCTGCTCGGCCTCCGCCGCGGCGCGGAACGTGGACCAGGCGTCGGCGCTGACGCCGAGGGCGTCGGACAGGTAGGCGCTGACCGCGTCGGCCACCAGGACCACGCGCGCGGGGTCGGGGTCGGTGGTCTCGGCCACGGCCTCCCCGGCTATGCCGCCCAGGGTGTGCCCGCCGTTCGGTACGGTCATCAATCGCTTCGGCGCGGGGCTCAGGTGGTAGGCGTCGAGGAACCAGTCCGGGCCCCGGGTGGACATCTGCGACTGGTCCTTCTCACCGGCGATGATGAGCGCGGGGGTGCTCATGGTGCTGTAGTCCGGCCGCATGAAGGGCAGGTGCTCGACAGCGAACGGGGTCAGGGAGTCGCCCGTTCCGGTCGCGGCGATCAAGACGCCGGCCTTGACGCCGGGACGGGAGAAGTCCTCCCCGGGGTGGCCGGCGTCGTCGACGATACGGGCGCCGAGAAGCGTGCCCACGGTCTGGGCGCCCCAGGAATGCCCCACCAGCGCCACGCGTGCCCGGTCGACCCGGTCGGTGAGCCCAGCCTGCTCCATGACGTGGCCGAGGTGGTCGAGCACCCCGTGGAGGTCGGAGATCCGAACCCGCCAGATGGTGCCGGAGCGCGGGTCGTCGAACCCGATGCCGTACCGGCGGGAATCGAGATGCGTGGGCTGGACGACGACGAAGCCCGCGGCGGCCCAGCGGTCGACCAGCGGCTCATAGCCGTCCATCGACCACGCGTTGCCGTGGGAGAACACGATGACGGGCAGGTCGGCGCCCTGGACGGGGGCGGTCACCTTCACCTGAAGCTCGAATTCCCGTCCCTCGGCGGGAACGATGATCGGCTTGATCGCGATCGTCTGGTGCTGTGCGGGAGTGGACATGGGCGCTGGCTTCCTCACGACGGGACGCGTACCGCATACTCTTAGCGGAACCTCGTTCCGGAACTGTACCGGAACAAGGTTCCGCTACGCAAGAGCTTCAGCCCCGCCGAAAAAAGTTGTCCGCGCGCCACCCCCTCGCTCGCCGGAGCCCGCACGGCGCCGCGTCCACAACCCGCCTCAGACCGGACACGTCGCCCGCCTCCCGCCCGCCTCCCGCCCGCCTGGGCACCCCACCGCACCGCCGTGTTGCGCGCGCAACACGCAAACACCCCCTGGCCGCGTTCCTGCGGACGCCATCTCGCACCCACTCGTAAGGCCGCAACTCGGGTGGTGTTGTTGTGAGTCACTGAGTCCGGTTGCCCCCAGCGCGTACATCCGCTGCCCGCCGGGGTGTTGGCGGCCGGTGATACGATCATGGTTCGGCGTCTCCGTTCCCGGTCGTCCGGTGACCAGTCACTCCAATCCCTTTCCGTCAGAAACGCGAGCCCAGTGCCCGGACCTTGTCAACCATCGACAAGCCGGCTAACACCGGGTCAACTGGGGGCGACCACTGCGGGCTTCACCCGTGGCCCCTGCTCCGCCTACGCACCCTCGCGGCAACACGTACCGGTGGTGGACACCGTCCCTCCCCCGATCGGGATGAGAGTGTGCTTGGTCACCCGGTACGAGGAAATGCTGCTCGAAAACGCCGCCGGGCAGCCCGAGTTCGAGCTCGACACCGTACTGGCGCGGTCGTTATCGCCCCTGCTGTTGTGTGAGCTGTTCGGATTCCCGCTGGCCGACGCCGACGATCTGCGCGGTTGGGCGGGGGCCTGGGTGCGAAATCAACCGAGATGGCTGCGGGCTTCGTCGACGCCGGACGCACTACGCCGCGGGCCCCGCACCTGCCCACGCCGAGGACGAGATTGTGCTGGGCGAGTTGGTGACCCGGTACCCGGCGGTTCGGCCGACTTGGCGCGCCGGCGAGGTGCACCGGCGAGGTGCACCGGCAGTTCACGCTGCTTCTGCGTGGTGTGGGCAGCCTGCCCGTTCGTATCAACTAATCACTCATAGAGAAGAAGGACATGACTGATAAAGCCACCACCCAGCCGGTTTCGGACCTCTACGACGTGTTCACCCACATGCTCCTGCGGTTCTGGAGTGAGAACCTGCACTACGGCTACTGGCTTTCCGACGACGATGACAGTTCCGTGGACGTAGCTACAGATCGGCTCACCGACCTGCTCATCGAGCGTCTGGCGCTGCAGCCCGGCCAGCGGATGCTCGATGTCGGCTGCGGTATCGGCATGCCCGCGCTCCGTCTGGCCGGCACGGTCGAGGCGGACATCACCGGTGTCACGATCAACTCAGGACAGGCGCAGGAGGCCAACGCCCGCGCCGCGGCGGCGGGCCTTTCCCATCGCGTCCGGTTCGATCACGCCGACGCGATGGCGCTGCCCTATCCGGACGACTCGTTCGACGCGGTCTGGGCGTTCGAATCGCTGATGCACATGGAGCGTTCCCAAGCGCTGGCGGAGATGAAGCGTGTGCTGCGCCCCGGCGGCCGACTGGTCATCGCGGACACGTGCCAACACGAACCCACCAAGCCGGAGTACCAGGACGCACTCGACGACGCGCAGGCGAATTTCGCCATCGTCGACCTTCCCAGCATCGACGGCTACCGCGACCTGATCACCGGCGCGGGCCTGGAGTTGGACGAGCTGCTGGACGTCAGTGAGCACACCAAGCGAACGCTGGGACTCATGGCCGATGGCGCGCGAGAGCACCGTAGCGCCCTGGAGGAACAGTTCGGCGACGAGGCCCGCCAGTTGATCGAGGTCCTGGTGCACCCAGTGTCCCTGCAGCCGGAGTTCGGCTACCTCGTGGCCACGGCGCGCAAGGCGTCGTAGCCACATCGCCACCGACAGGCGCCCCCGCCGACGCCGCCATGGCAACGACTCGGCGAGCCGACACGCTCACCGCGGACGTCAAGCCCCCCGATAGCGGCAAGCCGCCCGACGACGAATCGCCCGACGACGAACCGCAGGAGAACGGGCCGAGGTCGGGCGGCGAGCGAGCGACGAGCGGGCGACGCTCGCCGAGCCGTTGCGCCGGCAACGCCTCACGCTGGTGGCGAGGTGCGCGAGTCCCGACACGGAAGCCCTGGCACGGCGCGCCGCTGAGCCGTCGACGATGCCGCTGCTCGGACTGGTGAGCCACCTGGCCGAGATGGAGCGGCCGACGTTCCGGAGGATGACGACCGGGGTAGGCCGCGCCACAACCGTTCTGCCCCGAGCACGCCACATGGGTGCAGTTGCCCCGGGTCGGGCACCCCAAGGGGCGTATCGGGGTTCCCGGCGCGGCGTCCGGGCCGAGCGATCACCTGAAAATCGATAGGACCCCCAATTCGATCCAGCCCAGTCCTCCTCAGCCCTGCTCGAACGGGATTTGTGCTGCACGTGCAGCACATGCCGCGACTGGCGTCTGGAGGCTCCGCGAACCGCGGAGGCCGCGGCCTTCCTGCTGAGGCTATGCCTGTCGTCGGGCGGCCCGCTCGTGGCGTCTCGTCGCCTTCTGGGTGGAAGTAGGTCGGCTCGGATTAGCGAGAAGTGGTCACGGTAAGTGACTGAAGTGGGTCGGTTCTCGGCAACAACGGGAGGGACCTGTCTGACGAAACCAACTTGCCCTACTTGAACGCGTTAGGGATCTTCCGGCAGCGTGGGACGGCGCCCTCGTCTCCGCCCTCACACCGATCACCCGTGAGACCGTTGTCGAGGACGATCTCGACGGCCTTGACGGCCTTGATGTTCTTCCGGTGCTCCTCGGGCATCAGCGCCGACCACTCGTAGGCGGAGCCGTAGTGGAAACCCGCTATGTCGGCCATTTCCATGTTCGCCTTCGTGGCACCGGAAGGAAGAGAAGTGGCCACTTTCAGCACGCCGCCCTCGAACGTAAACGACTTGGTGTATTTGCGGGGGTCGTAGGCGGCGGGTTGGCCCAGGGCGGCGACTTCGCCGGGGGCCTCGTCACACGCGGTCCCCTGGTCCATTGAGCAGGTTTCCTTGTCGAACGCCTTCATGGACGCGATGATCTTCTCGGGATCAGCCACCCGTTTCGGCTTGGGCGGCTTCTTGTCCTGGGCCTTGGCCCCCGCTTCCGGGGAATGTGACGAAGATTCGGCGGGCTCGACAGCTTCCTTTGTCTTCTCGTCGGAGTCGGCACACGCCGTCAGAGACACGGAGAGTACGGCGGCGGCGAGAGACGCCACAACGGCCTTGCCAGCGAAACGCAACCTTGCTCCCCCACGAGGCGACATCGGGGCCGGGGCCCCGAGAACGGCATTACGTTACTCCTTTGTGGATCAAGCCTCGGGGCTGGCCGGTACAACCGGACGGCCCGCCTCGTGAAAGCGCGAGGTGAGGAGGGGGGAGGCACGTCGGCGGCACGGGCGTGCACTGCCGTGGGCCGTGTGTCGGGTGTGTCGGCAGGTACCGGCTTGGTTGGTAGTGCCACTGGACCACTCGAAAGGCGGGTTTGCCCATCGGCGGGTCGGGCGGGGGCTGATGGGCCCCAGCATGGGAGCAGCGCACCACCGGTGGTCCGGTGCCTCGGTGGTGCGGGCTATGTGCAGCCGGCCGGGGCCAGGTGGCCGGCAGCGAGGACCCGCGAAGGGCTGCGGGTGGGCGAACGGTGGAGGGACAACGATGAGTACTGCCGTCGAGACAGGCACGGGTGGCGAGGGCCTTCCGGCCCCTTCGATCAGCACGGTCGCGGGGACCGGGGAGGCGGGCTTCAGCGGGGACGAGGGGTTTGCCCTGTCGGCTCGGTTGAATCATCCGTACGGGGTGGCGGTGGACAGGGCGGGCACCCTGTACCTGTCCGAATTCAGCAACCACCGGATCCGCAAGGTCGCGTCCGACGGCAAGGTCGGTACGTACGCGGGGACGGGAGGGGCGGGCGGCGGGGGTGACGGCGGGCCTGCTGTCTCGGCCGAGCTCAACTGCCCTCGTGAGGTGGCGCTGGGTCCTTCCGGGGCCCTCTACATCGCCGACGCAGGCAACCACCGGGTCCGGAAAGTCGCGGCCGACGGGACCATCAGCACCTTCGCGGGCACTGGCGCGGCAGGCTTCAGTGGTGACGGCGGCCGCGCCACCGCCGCCCAGTTGGACCGTCCGTACGGGGTCGCGTTGGACAGCGTCGGTGCGGTCTACATCGCTGAGTACAACAGCCACCGGGTGCGGAAGGTGGCGGTGGATGGAACGATCAGCACGATCGCCGGCACGGGCGTCCCGGGCTTCGCCGGTGACGGCGGTCCGGCCGTTTCGGCCCAGCTCAACCATCCGTACGCGGTGGCGGTGGACAGCGAAGGCGTCGTCTACATCGCCGATGCCGATAATCACCGGGTCCGGAGGGTCGTGGCCGACGGGACGATCAGTACGGTCGCCGGTACGGGCGCTGCGGGCTTCGGCGGTGACGACGGCCCGGCCGCCTCGGCCGAGTTGAACACCCCCGTGGCGGTGGCCGTGGACGGTTCCGGCGGCCTCTACGTCTCGGACCAGTACAACCACCGGGTCCGGAGGGTGGTGGCCGACGGGACGATCAGTACGGTCGCCGGTACGGGCGCTGCGGGCTTCGGCGGTGATGACGGCCCGGCCGCCTCGGCCCAGTTGAACAATCCGTTCGGACTGGCTGTTGACCGAGCCGGCGGCCTTTACATCGCCGACCACGTCAACGACCGGGTCAGGAGGATCGAGCCGTCGAAGGTGGTCGTGCTGCCCGTTTCGGGCACGGTGGTCTCCTGGGCCAACGTCCGCAGTCGGCTGCGCATGGCGGTGCAGCGCGAGTCCTTGAGGGACGGAGCCGAGGTCCACCAGTCGCTCGCCTCCTCCAGGAGCAGCCAGCGGTGGCGGCTGGTCTCGGCGGGCCAGGACGAGGGCGAGGCTCTGTACCGCTTCGAGAATGTGCGCAGCGGCAAGGTCCTGGAGGTGCTCGAAGCCCAGCAGATGGCGGGTGCGGTGGTCGCGCAGCGCGCCTACGAAGGCGACGACGCGCATCACCAGCACTGGCGGCTGATCCCGGTGGACTCGGCGACGGACGGCCCGCAGGTGTTCGAGATCGCGAATAGGCACAGCGGTCTGCTGCTGCGGGTCGACACCAATGCCCGGGCGGCGATCAAGCAGCACGAGGCGGAGGGCGACCACCGGGAACGGCAGTGGCAATTGCTCCCCGTGTGACGCATGCGGTGCGTGTGATGCACGGGAGGGGCAGGGTGTCTTGACCCTGCCCCTGGCCGGCCCGTTGCTTACGGGGCGCCCGAGTCCTCGTCGGTTGGTTCGGTGGCCTTCGGTGACTGCGGAGTCTTGGGGGCTTTGGTGTAGTCGCTCTTCTTCGGCCTGTTCTTCAGGTCCTCGTCCTTCTGGAGGTCACTGTGCTCCGTCACCGTCGCACTCGCCTCCTGCATGCCGGCGGAGGCCGACTTGGCCACTGCGCCGGGATCCTGGGCGTACTGGGCCTGCGCGTCCGCGGACGCCTGGGTGCTCTCGATGAAGGAGCCGAGGAGACCCAGGAGGACCCGCGCCTCGGGCGACTGCTCCTGCACGATCTTCGCGCGGGAGGAGGCACCGTGGATCGCGTTGTTGAACAGCATGGTGCTGGTGTCGTCGTACGTCCCGTCGTCGGCATCCTCGAAGTCGACGTCCTCGCCGGGCTGGGGCCTCGTGCGGTCGGTGGACACGGAGAAGATCCCCGCGCCCTGACCCGCGGTACGGAAGATGTTATCGAACACCATGGTCGTCTCCTCTGCTCGTCATCACGGCGCGGTGCCGCTCGGTCAGGGCTGCTTGTGCAGCGTCTGCTGGCTGAGGGCCAGGCTCTCGCCGTCGAGCATCGTGTGGTGGACTTCGAGGGCCGAGACGACCTCGGCCAGCCCCTGCATGCGAAAGCCGCCCGGTGCCAGCTCGATGTCGCCGATGTCGCGGGCGACCAGCGGTTGGATGCCGGGGTAGTTCCCGGGCTGCGGAGGGGACAGCTCCGGCGCCGGGACGTCGTACTGCACCGCGATCAGCCCGGAGAAGGTCACCGGGATCTCGTAGACGTACTGCTTGCGGGTGCGCCGCTGCGTGACGAGGGTCTCCACCCGGGAGTTCGGCGGGACCTTGCCGGAGATCTGCGACTTCGAGGCCCAACTGGTGGTCAGGGAGCCGCCCACAGTAGCCGCGATTCCCAGGGCGAGTTGGGCGTTGAGGGACGCGTTGCCGGTCGCGCTGCCCGTGGTGGTGAACCCCACTGAGTTCGTCACCGTGTTCGACGAGGAGTTCGACGCGGAGTTCCGTGTGGACGTCTCGGTGGCGTGAGCGGTGTCCGTGCCCTGGCTGTCCTTGCTGTTCTTCTTGGTCGTGGTGTCGGTGTTCCGGTTCGCCGTCTCGTTCTGGGACTGCGACTGGAGCTGCGACTGAAGGTCCATGCGGAGCTGGTTTTGCAACTGGAGTTGGAGTGACGCGCCGACGCTGCCGCCGAAGGTGAGTTTGGCGTCCCCGTGAAGTGACCATGTGACCCCATTCGACACGGTGAAGTCGACCGAGTCGGTGAAGTTCATTTCGGTCTGGCTGCGATTGACGTAAGTCCGTGAGGAGAAGGTGTCGGGCGGTGGCTGGCCGATGTTGCCCCGTACCTCGATCAGTGGCTCCCCGAGATTCATGTAGGCGAACCACCCCCTCTGGGACGCGGTGCCGGAAAAAGTACCGAAGCTCGACTTGTTCACGGAGAACCCGACGGGTTTGTGCTGCACGCCGTAGTCGTCGACATAGACCAGGTTGGGGTGGTCCAGGATGGCCTGCCAGTTCTGCTCGATGTTGAGTTCCCGCAGGTTCTTCTTGGTCAGCGGCTGGCGCTTGGCCTGCTCCAGGCTATACGCGTTGGAAGGCATGTATCCGTCCTCAACTAAATCCCGACCGTACCAGGCTCAGTGAATTGCAAACAGAAGTGCGCACCATTTCCAGCAGTCGAAATTACCACCGCTACCATCGGCCTGGAAGCCCCTCCCGTGCATCGCACTCAATCGAGTGATATAGGCCCAGCGGCCGCACTTAACTTCATGGATGGCTTTTCATCGGGCCTGCCCCTGGGTAGCTTTGGCTCACTCCTTGGCGTGAGCGGCGTATTTGATTCGGACGCCAAAAAATTACCCTTCGCATGCGAAACAGGTGAGGTATCCGCCATGTACACCCAAGAACGCACGACGATGTCCAACCTGGTGGTCGGCGGCCCGGTGGCGGTGAACAGCTACGACAACGCAATCGTGGCGGCGCTGGTCGAGAACCGGCCGGTCATGCTCGTCCACGCCTTCAACGGCGGCTATCTGCGGCCCGCCGCGCTGAGCGAGGAGAGCCACGATGAGGGCGTCAAACTGGCCACTGCGCTGGACCCGGACACCAAGGAGGCCCAGGGCCACCTCTGGTACGTCACTCCAGCCGGCTTCTTCGGACAGCGCCCGCTGTACGTGCTGGAGAGCGCCTCGGGCCAGGTCTCGCCCCAGCCCGCCGGCGCGGGTGAGACCGACGCCGGCCGCGGCGACGACGGTGCGCCCAAGCCGCAGCGCAGGCGCATCACCGTCCACCAGGAGGCGCCGAAGAGCACGGCCGACGCCGTCCAGGTGGGCCTGCCCGACAAGGTCGGCGACAAGTGGCGGGGGAAGAACGGCGCGCCCGAGGACACCCAGCTCTGGGTCGTCACCGTGACACCGTGGGGCGGGATCACGTTCGTGCCGATCACCCACCCCGACGCCATCCTCGGCTTCAAGGACCACGCGGTGACGGCCGACAGCGAGGTGCGCCTCACCTACAACTGGGGCGGGGACTTCACCGGGACGGTCATCAACACGTTCTACCCGCGGCTGCCCAACGAGTGGAACGTCCCGTACCACCACGTCTTCACGTGATCCGCGGCCACCCCGCACCACACCCGTCCCGCACCGACGACCGTACCGCCCGGAAGGGGCAGCACGATGCCCGTACCCATGGAAGAACTGAAGCTGGAGATCGTCAACGCCGCCACGGGGAAGACCCTCGGCGTCGAGACCACGCCGGGCGCGGAGGGGGCCCTCGTCGTCCGCGACTTCCCCGATGACGGGCCGAGCCCGGAGCAGTGGCAGCTCAGCCCCGTGCCGACCACACAGGACGAGCAGACGTACGTGATCCGTAACGTGGTTGGCGGCAAGGTGCTCGACGACCCCGCCACCGGGGATCGCGGCGTCCGGCAGCGGGACGCCGCCGCCGGCCGGGAGAGCCAGCAGTGGCACGTCGTCCCCGTCGAGGGCGAAGCCGACCTCTACTTCATCGAGGGCGCGACCGACCGAGCCGTCCTCGACCTCGCCGACCCCGGCGAGGAGGACACCCGGGCCGTGCTGCGCGAGTACGACGACAGCGCGGAGAGCCAACGGTGGCGGTTCGTTCCAGCGGAGCCCGAGCGGCTCAGCGACCTCGTGCTGCGCTGGGGGGCGTTGAGCCACTGGAACGGCCGCCGGTCCTGGCGGCTGGTCCGCTCGCCCGCGCTGCGGCCGGCCCCCGACGCGACGCCCTCCTACAGCGACATGCTGCTGGTCATCGATCAGTTCGGAAGCGACCAGGACGCCGGCGGCTGGAAGAGCGAGAGCGCCACCCGCCCTGCCGGCGGGCAGCCGGGCGGGTGGGCCGGGCTCGGTGCGCGGTTTCTCGCCGACACCACGGGAACGGGACGACAGGACATCATCGCACTGGCGCCCGCGAAGGGGGCCGTGACGGCAACCTGCAGGGGCGACGGGACCTTCGACGACGAACGCACCTTGCACCAGCCCGACCCGTCCGCGGACCCTGCGGACCTGTGGACCCTCGCGGACACGACCGGTGACGGCACACCTCACCTCGTCGTACTGGCCGCCGACGGTGTCCGCGTGTCCACCCCGGACGAGGACAAGACATTCACCCCCGCAGGCGGCGAGCCGGTACTGAAGGCGTTCGGACACGGCGAGCAGGCCGGCGGATGGCTGGCCGACAAGCATCCCCGCTTCCTGACCGACACCACCGGCGACGGCCGCTCCGACCTCGTCGGCTGTCACGACGACGGCGTCTGGATCTCCCTCCAGGACGAGGAGGGGAAGTTCGCACCGGTCGCCGACGAGCCCGTTCTCCGGGCGTTCGGCCATGGAGAGGAGGCGGGGGGCTGGCGGGTCGACAAGCATCCCCGCTTCCTCGCCGACACCACCGGCAACGGCCGCACAGACCTCGTCGGCTGCCATGACGACGGCGTCTGGGTGTCGCTCCACAACGAGGACGGAACGTTCGCCGAACCCCTGTACGTCCTCGACAGTTTCGGGGCCGATCAAGGGTGGACCTCGGTCGAGGAACACCCCCGCTTCCTCATCCGGAGCACCAGCGACGGAGCGACGGACCTCGTCGGGTTCGGCCCTCAGGGCGTCGTCATCTCCCGCGGACGCGGTGACGGCACGTTCGAGCCCGCCGAGCTCGTCCTGAACGACTTCGGGGCCCGCCAGGGCTGGACGGGCAAGAAGCACCTCCGCATCCTCGCCGACGTCACCGGCGACGGCACCCCCGACATCGTCGGCTTCGGCGACGAGGGGGTCTGGGTGTCCCACAATCGCGGCGAAGGCCGTTTCGACCAGGCCCAGTTGGTCTGCCGTGGCTTCGGGTACGGCGACGACGCCGGCGCCTGGCGCATCGACCGCCACCCCCGCTTCCTCGCCGACGTGACCGGAGACGGCCGCCTCGACATCGTCGGCTTCGGCGGACCGGGCGTGTACGTGGCCCGGAACCTCTACCGCCGCTTCCGCACCCGGTAGCCAGCGAAGGCCGCGGACGCGGCGGCGGAAAGGCCCCTGCCATCTGGTCGGACGCCCGGCACAGACCCCTCTCCACACGAGGACGCGCCGCTCCCCGCCGGAACGGCCGATACCAACAAAGGAATGAGCAACGAGCTGTGAGCGACCCGTCCTACCCACTGGCCATCGTTCCCTACGCCCAGGCCGCGGCCGTGATCGAGGGCGACGGCACCATCCTGCGGGCCCTCGGCATCGACGAGGTCCGCAAGACCGCAGACGGCAGCTATGCCGTGAAGGTCAGCGGAGAAGTCGACCTGGAGAAGAGCGTGCCGACAGCCACCTTGATCGCCCGGGCCGACCCCTCCGTGCCGGCCCAGATCTATCTCGACCTCCAGGCGGACGGCGGCGACCCCCATACCTTCGGTGTGACGACGTACGCGGGCGCCGCTCGGGTGGACAGCCCCTTCACCGTGATCGTGCCCTAAATGCCGCCTCCTCCTCAGCGCCGCGGTCCACCCGGCCCACCACAACACGAGAAGCGCCACCCTCGCCAAGACAGCAGTCCGGAGGACCCACCATGGCCGATCCCATCCCGATGCACGCCCCCTACGCCCGCGCTGCCGCCGTGGTCGCCCGCGACGGGACTCTGGAAAAGACGAAGAACATCCTCAGCGTGGAGAAGACCGGCGGGGGCACCTACAAGGTGACCGTCGCCGAGACCGTCGACGTCACGCACGCCGCGCTTCAGGCCACCGCGCACAGCAGCGCCAACTGGGGAACGGAGGTCTACGCCAAGAGCCTGGACGCACATGCGGTGCAGGTCCTCACCGGCGCGAACGGCAAGGAATCGGCGCAGCCGTTCCACATCGCCGTCCTGTAGCGGCATCACACGAGCAGGACCGTGATGTTGGCAGGGCTGGAGGACTGATCGATGCCGGCGGTGAGGCTACGGATAGTTGTTCGTGGAGCGCGCGCAGCTCTGGCCGCGGGGACCGGCCATCCTTCGGCGGCAGTCCGCCGCGGCGAACACGTCATCTGTGCAACACCGCTGTGTTGCACGTGCAACACGCAAAACACCCCCCTGATCGCGTTCCCGCGGATCAGGGGGGTGTTACTGGCGGTAGCGGTGGGATTTGAACCCACGGAGGAGTTGCCCCCTCACACGCTTTCGAGGCGTGCTCCTTCGGCCGCTCGGACACGCTACCGAGATGAAGCTTAGCGGACGGGGGGCCGTGGGCCGAAATCGGTTACCCGGTGGGGGTACCGGAGGGGTCAGTGGGAGCGGAAGAAGGTGGTGAGGAGGGCGGCGCAGTCGGGGGCGAGGACGCCGGGGATCACTTCGGGGCGGTGGTTGAGACGGCGGTCGCGTACGACGTCCCAGAGGGAGCCGGCCGCGCCCGCCTTCTCGTCCAGGGCGCCGTAGACCACGCGGTCCAGGCGGGAGAGGACGATCGCGCCCGCGCACATGGTGCACGGCTCCAGCGTCACGACCAGCGTGCAGCCCGTCAGCCGCCACTCGCCCACCGCCCGCGCCGCCTCCCGTACCGCCAGGACCTCCGCGTGCGCCGTCGGGTCGCCCGTCGCCTCGCGTTCGTTGCGGCCGCGCCCGATCACCGCGCCGTCCGGGCCCAGCACGACCGCCCCCACCGGTACGTCGCCCGTCTCCGGCGCCCGTACCGCCTCCGCCAGAGCCAGCCGCATCGCGGCGCGCCAAGGCGCCCGGACCGGGTCGTGGTCCGGGGCGTCGTCGGAGGCGTCGTCCGGAGCGTGGTCGGCTGCGAAAGGTCCGGCGGAGGGCCCGGCGGAGGGCCCGGCGGAGGGCCCGGCGGAGGGTTCGATGGCGGGCTGGGCGGCGGGCTCGGCCGAGGGTTCGGCGGCGGGCTCGGCCGAGGGGCGGGCGGCGGATGCCTCGGCGGGGGGCCGGTGGCCGGGTGCGGTCATGTCACCAGTGTGGGCGACGCCCGCGCTACGGCCGTCAGCGCACCGCCTCTAGCACCTCGGCGCAGCCCAGCATGTCCGCGATCTCGCCGAGCGCGTCGTCGCTGAGGCCCTTCAGCCGCTGCTCCGGCATCCCGAGGTCGGCGAGGATCTCGCCCTCGCCGAGCGGGCCCGCCGGCACCGGCTCCTCGGCGGCCTCGGCGTCGACCTCCTCCTCCGCCTCGGGCTCCCCGTCCTCCGTGCCGTCGAGGTCCAGGGTGTCGAGTTCGTCCACCTCGTTGTTGCGGCCGAGCAGCTCGTCGGCGAGCATCGCGCCGTACGAACTGCGGGTGGCCGCGGCGGCGTCCGAGAGGTACACGCGTGGATCGTCCTCGCCGTCCACACGCACGACGGCGAACCACGCGTCCTCCTGTTCGATGAACACGAGGACCGTGTCATCGTCCACTGCCGACTCACGGGCCAGGTCGGCCAGATCGGACAGCGTCTCCACGTTGTCGAGCTCTGTGTCGCTCGCTTGCCACCCGTCTTCGGTGCGCGCGAGCAGTGCGGCGAAGTACACCGTGACTCTCCCACTGGTCATAGGCGGTGCCGGCTGGACGGGAAGCGCACCCCGCCCACTCGGAATCGTGGCAGAAAGCGACGCGTTGCGAGAGGTCTTCCGCGCTGCGTCGTGCAGTAGTCCGAAGAGATGTCCCTCACGCCCCGCCCGTACGGACCTGTGGGCGCGCCCTTCCGAGGCCCCTCGGCGCATCATCCGATCAGCATCCGATCGCCCGCGGCGCGCCATCTGATCACCATCGGAACGTACGCATCCGCATCTGCTGGCGCATCCTGGCGGCCCTGGCCCGGCGCGGCTGCACCCGGTCGCGCAGCTCCTTGGCCTCGTTCAGCTCACGGAGAAACTGCGCCCGTCTGCGCCGCCGGTCTGCGTCCGATTCGGGGGTTTCAGGCGGTTCGGGGGTTTCGGGCTGTTCAGGCTGTGCAGGGGTTCCGGTGGACTCAGGGGGCTCAGGGGGCTCAAGGGCTATCGGGGCTATGGGGTCTTCGAGTGCGGGAGTTTCGGCTTCAGCCTGGGTCTTCTCCCGGATCTGGTCCCGGAGCGCATCGCGAATGTCGCCCCGGACTTCTTCCCGCCGATCGTCTCGGCGACCATCCGGCCGTTGTTCTCGGTGTTCTCGGTCAGCCAATGGGACACACCACCTCGGGCCGAGGTTCCCGCCCGGTGCGACCGACCGGGCCTACGTGGCCACTTTCGCCATTCCTTCCCCCTTTTCCCGCCCCTTTCTCTTCCCCCTGCCGTCTGTCGCCGTCTGTTTCCTCGTGCAATTTTTCCCCCGATCAGCGGGTTGATGCCAGCGCGGCCGACGTACGGACGCCCCGCCACCGATGCCTGACCAGGGAGCGACGCCCCTTCTGGCCTCGGTTACTGTCGATGTCATGCGGATTCACGTCGTCGACCACCCCCTGGTCGCGCACAAACTCACCACGCTGCGCGACAAGCGCACCGATTCCCCCACCTTCCGGCGCCTCGCCGACGAGCTGGTCACACTGCTCGCCTACGAGGCGACCCGTGACGTGCGCACCGAACAGGTCGACATCGAGTCCCCGGTGATCGCCACCACCGGCGTCAAGCTCTCCAGCCCGAAGCCGCTCGTGGTGCCGATCCTGCGCGCCGGGCTCGGCATGCTCGACGGCATGGTGCGGCTGCTGCCCACCGCCGAGGTCGGCTTCCTGGGCATGATCCGCAACGAGGAGACGCTCCAGGCGTCCACGTACGCCACCCGGATGCCGGACGACCTCTCCGGCCGGCAGGTGTACGTGCTCGACCCGATGCTCGCCACCGGCGGCACGCTCGTCGCGGCGATCAAGGAACTCATCTCGCGCGGCGCCGACGACGTCACCGCGATCTGCCTGCTGGCCGCGCCGGAGGGCGTCGAGGTCATGGAGCGGGAGCTGGCGGGCACCCCCGTCACCGTCGTCACCGCCTCCGTGGACCAGCGCCTCGACGACTCGGGCTACATCGTCCCCGGCCTGGGCGACGCGGGCGACCGCATGTACGGGACCGCCGGCTAGTCCGGCCGCGCCGTTCGCTTACGGGGCCGTTCACCGCTCACCGGTGAGCGGCCCCGCCCATGTTCCGCCCATGTTCCGCCCACGCGTCCGGGCCGTCGCCGTGCCCGGTTCAGCCGCGCGCTTACGCCCGTACGTGCCCTCAGCGCCCCCTCAGTACCGCCTCAGCACTTCGTCGCAGCGGACGCCGAAGGGGTCGGCCGGGGCTTGGTCAGCGCGGCCAGGCTCCGCTCGGCGTCCTGCTTGGCGGTGAGGTTCTTGAACTCCGAGCCGATGATCAGGTCGACGTCGCCGCCCTTGCGGCCGTCGCTCTTGATCTCCGCGCCCGTCAGTTGGGTGCCCAGCACCTTGAGCGCCCCGTCGGCCGCCGCGGGGGCGCCCAGCAGCAGTCCGCTGCTCTTGACCTTCTTGTCGTACTCGGCGGGGGCGTTGCCCACCTTCCCGACCTTGAAGCCGCGGCTCTTCAGCTCGTCCGCGGTGGTCTTGGCGAGGCCGCCGCGCGGTGTCGCGTTGAGGACGTTGACGGTGATCGCGTCGGGCTTGGGCAGCGCCGCCGGGCGGCTGCGGGGGCCTTCGCCGCTCTTCGCGCTCTTCCCGCAGTCCTCGCTCTTGCCCGGCGCGGCCTGCGCCGTACCGTTCCCGCCCGTGAAGACCCCGATGAGCTGCGCCGTCCCCCATCCGACGAGGCCGAGCGCGGCGACCGCGCCCACCACGGCCAGAGCGATCCTGCGGCGGTTTCTGGGGCGCCGCATGTGCGGGTAGCGATTGCCCGTGATGCGGTACTTGCCGCCCATGCCGGGAGGGGTGAGCATGCTCATGGCCGCAGCGTAGTGCGGGCCCGTACCAATGCCTACTAAATGATCAATGGGTGGCGTTGAGCCCAACCCGAAAGGGCCAATACCAGTCTGAATGCCGGTTTGAACACCGGCCTGATGCGCAAGTGCCTGACGGGAAGTCAGCTCGGTCGGGCTGCGGTCGGGCTGCGGTCGGACCGGTCGGCCGGCAGCCGGCCTCGCCGGGGAGGCCGGGGCGTCCTACGCGCTCAGCCGAGTTCCAGCACGCGGGCGTGCAGCACTTGGCGCTGCTGGAGCGCGGCGCGCACCGCGCGGTGCAGCCCGTCCTCCAGGTACAGGTCGCCCTGCCACTTCACGACGTGGGCGAACAGGTCGCCGTAGAACGTCGAGTCCTCCGCGAGGAGCGTTTCCAGATCGAGCTGGCCCTTGGTGGTCACGAGCTGGTCGAGGCGTACCGGGCGAGGAGCGACATCCGCCCACTGGCGGGTGCTCTCCCGGCCGTGGTCGGGGTACGGCCGCCCGTTTCCGATGCGCTTGAAGATCACACGGAAAGCCTACCGGGCGAGCGGTACCCGGCGCAGCCATGGCGCAGGAGCGCGAAGCCGACAAACGGCCGCATACCAGGAGCGATGCCTGGGCGAGGGGCGTGACCGAGGGCCCCTGGCCCACCGTCGAGGCACCGCCGTCCGCCGACGGTGCCCCCGGCTCCCGCTCCCACTTGCCCCGCCGGACGCCCCCACCGCCCCTGTCCGCTCCGGTCGCCGCCCCTGTCCGTTCCCGCCGCCGCCTCTGTCCGCTCCGGCCGGCGCCCGCCCGTGGCCGCCGCTGAGGCGGCCCCGGTGGCGCGGCCGGTGTTCGCCGCCCCGCGCGCGGGTCAGGACTTCTCGGTTCCGGTCGCCGCTCGCTTGGCCTCGGCCGCCGCCCGTTTGGCCTCCTGCTTGAGGGCCTGCTTGTGGGCGCGGACCTTGCGCAGCGTCTCGGGCCCGGTGATGTCGGCGGCCGAGCGGTACGCGCCCTCCTCGCCGTACACCCCCGCCGCCTCCCGCCACCCCCGCGGCCGTACGCCGAGCTGCTTGCCCAGCAGGGCCAGGAAGATCTGGGCCTTCTGCTTGCCGAAGCCGGGCAGCTCGTTCAGCCGCTTGAGCACCTCCTTGCCGCTGTCGACCCCGCGCCATACGGCTTCCGCGTCGCCGTCGTAGTGGTCGACGAGGTACTGGCAGAGCTGCTGCACGCGCCCCGCCATGGAGCCCGGGTAGCGGTGCACGGCGGGCTTGGCCGACAGGAGTTCGGCGAACGCGTCCGGGTCGTACGCGGCGATCTCGTGGGCGTCCAGATCGTCGCCGCCCAGCCGCCGCGCGATGGTCAGCGGCCCGGAGAACGCCCACTCCATCGGGACCTGCTGGTCGAGCAGCATCCCGACGAGGGCGGCCAGCGGGCTGCGGCCGAGGAGTCCGTCGGCCTCGGTGTCCTGGGCGATCCGAAGGGTGATGTCCATGGGAATGGCCAGGGCCGCGTATCCGGGCGTCGGAGCCGCCTCCCTGCCTCCTTTCAGATGCTTTGCCCCAGTTTGCACGACCATGTGTATGTGCGAGGTCTTATCCGAAGCCGGGCTTATCTGCCGACCGGGCGCCCGGCTGGCTGCTTCTTCTCGTACACCTCCACCCGCCGCCCCCGTACGACCGTGTCGCTGCTCCGTACGAAGTGGTCGGCGAGGGTGTCGCGCTTGGCGGCGTCGCGGCGGGCGGCGCCGGAGGCGGGCTTGGCGTCCGTGATCAGCACTATCCGGGAGGACTTCAGGATCGCCGACCGTATGTGCGCTGGGCTGCCCTCCTCGCCCTTGAGCGTGCGCGACTGGAGCGGGGACTCGGTGAGGGCGAGGTCCTTGAGGCCGTCGAAGCGGGCGGGCGAGACGAGTGCCGTGTCGCGCCGGGCGGCCGGCAGGAAGAGGACGCCGTCGCCCGGCCGGGAGACCGCCGAGACCACTTCCGCTGGTGCGAACACGTCGTCCACCCGGCTCGCCGGGGCGCGCAGCCCCGTCTCCACCGGCAGCAGCGCGAGCACGGCGGCTCCGCACACGGCGGCGATCGGCGCCCAGGGCCGTACGAGCGGCCACCGCGCGTGCGCCGCCGTGGCCCCGACGCCCAGGATCAGGCCGATCATCAGGGCCGCCCCGATCTGCGCGAACACCACGTACCGGTCCACGTACACCGGCTTGACCAGCGATATCAGCACCAGCGCGGACTGCGGTACGAGCAGCAGCGGCAGGGCCACCGAGGCCGTCGACGCCGGGCCGGAGCGTGGGTGCGGCAGAAAGGCGGCGGCCACGGCGACCACCGCCATGGCGAGCAGCCCGATCAGCGTCGCGGGCGTGGGCGGCTTTATCCAGGAGACCTGGTCGGCCTGGGAGCGGCTGGCGAGGATCAGCGGCAGCGACCCGAGCACGACGACGGCGAGAGGCAGTGCCCAGGCCCGTGCCGTACGCCGCGCGCCCCGCCGCGCCGCGATCGCCACGGTCACGGCGAAGGCCGGCAGAGCGAGCAGCGAGAACCAGTTCAGCAGTCCCGCCGTCAGCAGCAGCGCCGCGCAGCCCCACCAGTACCGACGGCGCTTGCGCTGAAGGGCCGTGACCAGCATCCAGGCCGCCCCCGCCACGCACGCCGTGACCAGCGCGTACGAGCGTCCCTCCTGCTGGTACCGCTGGACCACGGGCAGCACGGTGAAGGCGAGTCCCGCCGAGAGCCCCGCCCAGTTCCCGGCGAGCCGGCGGCCGGTCGCCGCGGTGAGCGCGGTGGCCGCGACCACGCCGAGCACCGACGGCAGCCGCAGGGTCAGCAGGGTGCCGCCGAATATCTCGAAGAGGGCGTGCATGAACAGGTAGTAGAGGCCGTGCACGACGTCCGTGGTGCCGAGCAGCCGCACGATGTCGGCGGCGGACCGGTTCGCGACCTGCCAGGTCGCCGCCTCGTCGCGCCACATGCTGTGCTCCCGGCCGAGCCCCCACAGGCCGAACGCGAGCGACAGCAGCGCGGGGACGGCCGGTACGAGGACGGCCGGTACGAGCAGGCGCGCGAAGGGGCGCGCGAGGGGGCGTACGGCGGGCTGTCCGGCCGGTCGTCCGGGGGGCCGTCCCGTGGCGGGTGAGGCGGGAGGGGCGGAGTCCGGCGCTCGGGGCGCGTGGTGCTCAGGGGCAGCATTGCGTGCCGATGCGTCGGAAGAGGACATGAGAGACGACTATACGCAGCGCGTATACGCACGGATGTCCGACGGGTGTACGTGCGCATGTGCGTCCGGGTGCGCGTCCGCGTGTACGTACGCGCGCCGTGGGGCTCCCTCCGCTGAGTCCTTCAGGCCGCCGGGGCGCTGCCGTCCAGGTTCGCGATGCGCTGCCGTACGGCCTGGAGCGCCCCTTCCTTGCTTCCCGGCACGCGGGTGCGCAGGTCGATCAGTTCGGGGCCCAGCGCCCGTACCGCCCTCGGGTCGCTGACCTGCTGCCAGCAGTGGTGGGCGCGGTCGGCGGCGGCCTGCACCTCCGGGTGGGTCTCCGGCTGCCCGGCGTTCATGCGCTGCACGGCCGCGTGCATCCACAGCCCGCACGCCTTGGCCGGCTCCCCGGCGAGGCGGGCGAGATCGGCCCGTACCTCGGTCCAGTGGATGACTTCTAGGGAGCCGGGGCCATGGGCCCGCCACGCCTCCTGCTCCCACGCGGCGGCCATCGCGGCGGCCTCGCTGTGCCGCCCCGCGTGCGCGGCTTCGAGTATGGCCGGGTGGGGGTCGGGGTGGGGGTGGCCGGAGCGACCGCTCCCGGCGCGGGGGCCTTGGGCGGCTTCGGCGCGCGGCTCGGTGCGGGGGCGCGGCACCGGATCGGAGGCGGAGCCGGAAGCGGGGGCGTGAGCCCGGTCGGGGGTGGGCGCGGAGACGGTCGCCGGTGCAGAGGGAGGAGCCGCTGCGGAAGGAGGAGTCGGCGCGGAGACGGTCGCCGGTGCGGAAGGGGGAGTCGGTACGGGGCCGGGCTCGGCGGGCGGCAATGGTTGGCCCTCTGGTCGGTCCTCTGGTCGGACAGCCGGTCGGGGGGCAGCCGGCCCGGACTCCGCTCCGGCCTCCGGCTGAGGGGGTTCGGGCCGGGGCTCCGGGTGCGGTCGCGGCGGGGCGGGGTCAGCAGCCGGAGCCGGAGCCGGGGCAGGGGGCCCGGCCGGGCCCCGGGCCGACCCCGAGGTCGTCGATGAAGTGTGTGCCTGGGCCGGGATCGGGGCCGGGTCGGGGAGCCGCTGCGTCTGGTCGGGGGCGGGCTCCGGGTGGCGCGGTGTCGGTTCGGACTCGGTGGGCTCCGGGGCCGCGTACGCGTGCGGGGCGCTGGCCAGGAGGTACACCGCTCCTGCGGCGAGCCCGGCCTGCTGCGCCGCCTCGTGGTGCAACTGCTCCACCGGAGGGCGCTCGGGTCTCGTACGCAGCAGCGTGGCGAGGGCCTGGCTGTAGACGGGCACCGGGCGGTCGCGGCGGCGGGCGGGCGGCGGGGCGACGGTGCCGTACAGCGCGTACGGGCCGGAGAGGTAGCCGGGTTCGGCGGTCAGCCGCTGCCAGACGGCCTCTTCGGCGACCAGGTCCGCGAGGACGGTGGTGCTGCCCGGGGGCCGCTCGCGCAGCTCGGCGGCGAGCCAGTGCCAGGGCAGCCCGGTGTAGCGCACGGTGCTGGCGGTCGTACGGGCCAACGCGAGGTGCGGGAGCTGCTGTTTGCGGTCGAGCTGGAGGTGGCCCGCCAGGTAGAGCAGCAGCGGGCCGGGCGCGGCGGCGGCCGTCCGCAGGTGGGTGAGGACGGTGTTGGGCGCGTCGGGGCTGACGAGCTGGACGACGGACGCGAAGGGCGTGCCGAGCAGCACGGTGGGCGGCACGGCCGCGAGTTGGTGCAGCGCGCCGGTGGCGTCCATGGGCTGTTTCGAGGGTGGCACCGCGGCCATCAGCAGCCCGTACCCGTGCTCTTCGCTCCCGGCGCGGTCGTTCACCATGCGAGCACCGTATCCGTTCGACCCCGGTCCTCGGGTAGGACGGGGGTAACGGTTTTCGGGGGGCGAATCACTGAATTCCGGGGCGTACGGGCGCGGTCGCCTGGGCCGAGACCTCGGCGAGGACGGTGCGCAGCCACTGGTGGGCCGGGTCGGCGTCGACGCGCAGGTGCCAGGCCATGGCGATGGTGCTCTGGGGGAGGGACAGCGGGATGTTCCAGATGACCAGGGGCAGGCGCCGGGCGGCGCGGGCGGCGAACGCGTCCGGGAGCAGGGCCAGCGCGTCGGTCTCCAGGGCGAGGAAGCAGGCCGCGCTGTGGGTGGGCACGGTCGCCAGGACATCGCGGCGCAGGCCGAGTTCGCGCAGCCGGTCGTCCACGACGCTGTGCGCCCGGCCGCGGCGGGTGACCGTGATGTGGGGGATGGCGGCGAACCGGTCCACGGTCAGCGGCTGGTGCGCGTACGGCGCGTCGGCGCGGGCCGCGGCGACGTAGTGGTGGTGCAGCAGGAACTCGCTGCGGACGTCGTGCGGCAGCTCCGGCATCGCCCCGATGTCGAGGTCGACGCGGTCGCGCAGGTCGGCGGGGTCCTCGTCGCCCTCGGGGAGGAGGCGCAGCCGTACGCCGGGGGCCTCGCGCGCGGCGTGGGAGGTCAGCGCGGAGCCGAGCACGACGGCCAGCCCGTCGTTGGTGCGGATGGTGAACTCCCGCCGCATGGTGGCGATGTCGACGGGGCGCGGCGGGCGCAGCGCGGCCAGCGCCTGGTTGAGCGCGGCCTCGACCTGCGGCTGGAGCGCGCGGGCGCGCGGGGTGAGGACGAGGCTGCGCCCGGACGGTACGAGCAGCGGGTCGCCCACGACGCGGCGCAGCCGGCCCAGGGTGCGGCTCATCGCGGAGGCCGAGACGTTCATCTCCGCGGCGGCTCCGGTCACGCTGCTCTCGCGGAGCAGGGCGTCCAGGGCCGGCAGGAGATTCATGTCGGGTAGTTGCATGGCAAGCAATGGTAGGCAGCCGTACGTCCCGGGCCGGCGCTTTCATTGATGCGTCGCACGCAATGCTGGCTTGTCAATTCGGACCTTGTGGTTCATGGTCGCCCGCTTTGACGATGGAGGGAATTCAAGAAAGCGACGGAACCCAATGATTCACGCACAGCATCGCAACACCGCTCTCCTGGTGGCGGGCTGCTTCTTCATGGAGAACCTGGACGGCACCATCGTGTCGACCGCGGCCCCCCGGATGGGCGCCTCGCTCGGCGTCGCGCCGACGGCGATCAGCCTGGTCATCACCGCCTATCTGCTGACGCTGGCCGTGCTGATACCGCTCAGCGGCTGGCTGACCGCGCGGTTCGGGGCGCGGCGCGTCTTCCTGACGGCCATCACCGTCTTCACCCTCGCCTCGCTCGCCTGCGCCGCCGCCACCGACCTCGGCGTGCTGGTCGCCATGCGGGTGCTCCAGGGGGCCGGCGGCGCGATGATGGTGCCGGTCGGCCGGCTGATCGTGGTGGCCAAGGCCGAGAAGCCGGACCTCCCGCGCGTGATGGCCTACATCACCTGGCCCGGCCTGATCGCGCCCGTCATCGCGCCGCTGATCGGCGGGCTGATCACCACATACGCGAACTGGCGCTGGATGTTCCTCATCAACATCCCCCTCGGCGTCGTGGCCTTCGCCGTCGCCTGGCGGCTGATCGAGGCCGCGCCCGCGGCACAGACCCCGCCGCGCCTCGACTGGCTGGGCGTGGCCCTGACCTCGACCGGGCTCGGCGCGCTGACCTGGACGGCCCATCTGCTCTCCGAGACGTCCGCGGGGACGGGCCCGGTGCTCGTCACCGGTGCGGCGGCGGTGCTGCTGCTCGGCGCGGCCGTGTGGCATCTGCTGCGGAGCGACAACCCGCTGGTGGACCTGAGCACCCTGAAGGTGAAGACGTTCCGGGCCTCGGCGTCGGGCGGTTCGCTGTTCTGGATAGCCGTGGGCGCGGTGCCGTTCCTGCTGCCGCTGCTGTTCCAGGAGGCGCTGGGCTGGAGTGCGGTGAAATCCGGCGTGGTGGTGCTGTTCGTGTTCATCGGCAACATCGGCATCAAGCCCGCGACGACGCCGCTCCTCAAGCGGTACGGCTTCCGGCCGCTGCTGCTGGCCGCCGGGTTCGGGCTCGGGGCCTCGATGGTGGCGAGCGCGTTCATCGACGCCGCGACGCCGCTCGCCGTGATCGCCCTCATCGCGCTGATCAGCGGCGTCGCCCGGTCGCTGGGGCTGACCGCGTACTCCACCATCGCCTTCAGCGACATCCCGGGGGAACGCCTCCGGCACGCCAATACGCTCCTGGCGACCGCCCAGCAGATGGGGGCGGGCCTCGGCGTGGCCGCCGCCACGGTCGCGCTGCGCGCCGGCGGCCCCATCGGCGACTGGCTCCCCGGCCGCACCACGGCGACCACCGCCTACGGCGTGGCGTTCTGTCTGCTGGCGCTGGTGTGCGTGGGCACGGTGGCGGGGGCGCTGCGCCTGCACCCTACGGCGGGAGACGCGGTACGCGGCCCGGCGCCGGCTTCGGATCAGGGCCCGGCCCCGGCTCGTACGGAGGGGAACAGTCGGGCGGCGAGGTAGGTCGTACGGGCGGGGGCGGGCGAAGGCTCGTACGGAAGAGTGGGGCTCGTACGGACCGGACGGCGGGGCAGACCGTACGGGCAGGGGGAGCGGGGGCTCGTACAGGCGGGCAGATGGGCAGGCGGGCAGACGGGCAGGCGAGGCGCGCCGGGTTCAGCAGAACCGTCGGGCCAGCCGGGCCTGGAGGGCGCACAGCGCGTGGAGGAACAGCAGGCTGCCGGCCCAGAAGGCGGCGCCGACGGCCGCGTGTGCGGCCCAGGCCCCGACCAGCGTGGGCCCGCCCCAGGAGGCGTGGAACATCGGGTCGGCGGAGAACGGGTGGCCGATGGCGGCGATGGCGTCGGGCCGCAGCGGATACAGGAAGCCGAAGTACACCGAGTAGGCGCACAGCGCGACCAGCAGGAGGGCCACCAGCGCGGGCAGCAGTGAGAGCAGGGCGTACCCGAACACCCGGCGGGCCTTCGGCCGCCACGCCCGTTCGGCCTCTCCGGTTCCGGTTCCGGCCCCCACCCCGGCCAGCGCCCGCTGCCAGCCCGCCGCCGCCCGAGCCGCGCCGACCAGCGCGGCCGGTGCCGCGACCGTGGCCAGGGGCAGCCAGAGCGCTCCGCGCACGAGGGGGCGTACGACCCAGCGGTGCGCGCCCGGCGTCAGGCCGCGTACAGGCCGACGGCCGCCGCGTACACGTCGACGGTCGCCGCGTACAGGTCGACGGCCGGCGCGTACAGGTCGACGGCCGGCGCCCGACTGGCGCGCGGGGTCAGTGGTCGGGGGCTGGGTGACGACGGTCAAGGCTCGGCGCTCCTGGCGGTATCGCAACGGCAACTCGGCGGTATCGCTGCTGGTCAGCGACGTGTTCACGCTACGGCGCGAGGGGCCGGGCGGAATCACCCCGCGGGGGCGAATCCGAGGTGATACCCAGGTATGACGGGCGGGGCGTGACACGCCGGGTGCGACACACAGGTGCGACACGCCAGGTGCGACGTGCCAGGTGCGACAGGACAGGTGCGAGGTGCCAAGCCTCCGGAAATCAGATGCGGCTCGCGCGAGGGCGCGCTTAGAGTGAATGGCATGTCTACGCCCCGCATTTCCTAGCTCGGGACACACGCTTCTCCGCCATCTGTGTGTCCTTGAGCTATTCCGGAGCGTAATCCCATGATCACCGTGCGCGGTGTCGACGTTCGCGTCGGCGCCCGACTTCTGCTGTCCGACGTTTCCTTCCATGTCGCTCCCGGCGACCGCATCGGCCTGGTCGGCCGGAACGGCGCGGGCAAGACCACCTTGCTGGAGACCCTGGCCGGGCGGGTGCGGCCCGCCGCCGGGACGGTGACCAGCCTCGGCCGCCTCGGCTATCTGCCGCAGGATTCGCGGGCGGCCGACCCGGCCGTCTCCGTCACCGACCGCGTGTTGTCCGCGCGCGGTCTGGACCGGGCCGTACGGGCGCTGCGGGCCGCCGAGTCGGCGATGGCCGCGGCGGCCGAACCGGGCGCGGTGGAGCGGGCGATGGGCGCGTACGCCCGTGCCGAGGCCGAGTTCCAGGCGCGCGGCGGGTACGCGGCCGAGGCCGAGGCGGCGCGGATCGCCGCCGGGGTGGGGCTGCCGAACCGCGTGATGAACCGGCCAGTCGGCGACCTGTCCGGCGGCCAGCGCCGCCGGGTCGAACTGGCCCGCATCCTCTTCGCCGACCACGACACGCTGCTGCTGGACGAGCCCACCAACCATCTCGACGCCGACTCGGTCGGCTGGCTCCGCGCGTTCCTGATGGGGTATCGGGGCGGGTACGTGGTGATCAGCCATGACACGCAACTGCTCGCCGACACCGTCAACCGGGTCCTGCACGTCGACCCGGCGCGCGCCGCCGTCGACGCGCACAACACCGGCTGGCACGGCTACCTCGCCCAGCGCGCCGCCGACGAGCGGCGCCGCACCCGCGAGCGCGCCAACGCGGAACGGAAGGCGGCGGCGCTGCACGCCCAGGCCGACAAGATGCGTTCGCACGTGTCGACGGCGGTGGCGGCGAAGAACATGGCCCGCCGCGCCGACCGGATGCTCGCCGGCCTCGAACCCGCCCGCCGCACCGAGAAGACCGCGCGCATCCGGCTCCCCGAGCCCGCGCCGTGCGGCCGGCTGCCGCTGGCCGCGATCAGCCTGGCCAAGGCGTACGGCGAGCAGCGCGTGCTCACCGGCGTCGACCTGGCGCTCGACCGCGGCAGCCGGCTCGTCGTCCTCGGGCTCAACGGCGCGGGGAAGACCACCCTGTTGCGGCTGCTGGCGGGGCGCGAGGAGCCCGACTCGGGGCGCGTCGTGCCCGGACACGGGCTGCGGCTCGGCTACTTCGCGCAGGAACACGACACGCTCGACCCGGCCCGTACGGTCCGCGAGAACCTCGCCGCCGCCGCGCCGCACCTGACGGACGGCGAGGCCCGGCACGTACTCGGCTCGTTCCTCTTCACCGGGGACGACGCCGACAAGCCGGCGCGGGTGCTCTCCGGGGGCGAGAAGACCCGGCTGGCGCTGGCGGGGCTCGTGCACTCCGGCGCGAACGTGCTGCTCCTGGACGAGCCCACGAACAACCTCGACCCGGCCTCGCGCGGCGAGGTGCTGGCGGCGGTCGGCTCGTACCCCGGCGCGATCGTGATGGTCACGCACGACGAGGGCGCGATCGAGGCGCTGCGCCCGGACCGGGTCCTGCTGCTGCCGGACGGCACGGAGGACCTGTGGGGCGAGGAGTATCTGGGGCTGGTGACGCTGGCGTGAGAGTGGGCTCCACGGCGGACCGTGGAGCCCACCTCTCCTCAGCCGGGCTTACGGGCCTCGATGAGGAAGCGCGTGGTGTGCGCGACGAACGGGCCCTCGGTGCGGATGCGTTCGTCCAGTTCCCGCAGCTTGTCCCGGTATTCCGCGACGGTGAACCCGGGCACCATCCAGATCACCTTCCGCAGGAAGTAGATCACCGCGCCGATGTCGTGGAACTCGGTCCGCAGCGACTCGTGGCGCAGGTCCACGATCTCCAGCCCGGCGGCCTCGGCGTCCCGGCGGGCGTCGTCGGGGTGGCGGGCCCGCCGTGTGCTCTCCGGCTGCGGGCCGAGGAAGTACTCGACGAGCTCGAAGACGCTGGCCGGGCCGACCTGTTGGGAGAAGTACGTGCCGCCCGGCCGCAGCACGCGGGCGATCTCCGCCCACCACACGGTGACCGGGTGCCGGCTGACGACGAGGTCGAAGGCGTCGTCGGCGAACGGCAGCGGCGGCTCGTCCTCGTCCGCGACGACCGCCACGCCGCGCGGGTGTAGCAGGGCGGTCGCCTTGGCGACGTTCGGCGGCCAGGATTCCGTGGCCACCATCAGCGCGGGCAGCTCCGGCGCCCCGGCGAGCACCTCGCCGCCGCCCGTCTGAATGTCCAGCGCGGCCTCGGCGCGAGCCAGCCGCTCGCCCATCGCGCGCTGGTACCCCCAGGAGGGGCGCTGCTCGGTGGCGCGCCCGTCGAGCCAGGAGAAATCCCAGCCCTCGACGGATACGGACTCGGCTTCGGCGACGAATTCTTCGAAGGTACGGGGCATGGGGCGAGCATCACAACAAAAGGGCGGGAGGGCAAAGGAATTCGCGGGGGCTCGCGGAAGAAGCCGCCCGGAAATCCCCCGGGAAGGCCCGCGGAGCTCCCGGGAAGCCCGGGGGAAGACCTCGGAAAGCCTTCGGAAAACCCTTGGAAAGCCCCGGGAATCCTGCGGAAAACTCCGGGTCGGGCCCTCGTAAAGGACGTCAGGGAGCAGACCGTCAGGAGGTGCCCGCTGCCGCCCGTACGGTGTGCTGGAGCAGCAGAGCGGTGGTCACGGGCCCCACTCCGCCCGGCACGGGGGTGAGCGCGCCGGCGCGCTCGGCGACGGAGGCGGCGTCCACGTCGCCGGTCAGCCCGCCGTCCTCGGTGGGGTTGGTGCCCACGTCCACGACGACGGCCCCGGCCCGTACGTGCTCGGCGCCGAGCAGGTTGGCGCGGCCCACGGCGGCCACCACCACGTCGGCGGCGGAGGTGACGGCCGCGAGGTCCTTGGTGCGCGAGTGGCAGACGGTGACCGTGGCGTTCTGGTCGAGGAGGAGGTGCGCGGCGGGCTTGCCGACGACGTTCGAGCGGCCGACGACGGCGATGTGCCGGCCGGTCAGCTCGACGCGGTGGTGGTCCAGGACGCGTACGACGGCCTCGGCGGTCGCCGGGGCGAACGCGGGCAGCCCGGCGGCGAGCCGGCCGAGGGAGAGCGGGTTGGCGCCGTCGACGTCCTTCTCGAACGCGATGGCCCCGGCCAGCTCCTCCAGTGCGGCACCGTCGGGCAGCGGCGTCTGGAGGATGATGCCGTGCACGCCCGCGTCGGCGGAGAGTTCGGCCAGCTTCGCCCGGATGGCGCCGGGGGCGGCGTGCTCGCCGAGATCGACGATGTCGCAGCCGATGCCGGCCTTGGCGGCGGCCCTGGCGATGGACCGTACGTACCAGGCGCTGGACTCGTCGGCCGTGGCGACGACGACGGCGAGCTTCGGCGGCGTACCGGCGGCGGTGAGGGCGGCGGCCTCGGCGGCGGTGTCGGCGCGGATGGCGGCGGCGAGTTCCTTGCCGGACAGGGGTGTCGCGGTCACTTGGCGATCTCCTGGCGTACGGCGTCCGTGAGTTGCTCGGCGCGGACGGCGAGGGCGTCGACGCGGGTGGCCTCGGCGGCGAGTTCGGCGCGTACCCGCTCGTCCTTGATGCCGCCGAGGTTGATCTCGACGTTCACGCGGGCGGTGGTCGCGGCGGCGCGGGCGGCCTCGGCGGCGGCCGCGACATCGGTGACGACGTTGCGGTTGCCGGCCGGCAGCAGCTCCTCGGCCAGGTCGATGACGGCGGCCGCAACGGAGATGACGGCGGCCGGCGCCCGGCCGGCGCCGACGAGCGCGTCGGCGATCGCGGCGGAACGTGCGGCCTTCGCCGCGTCGTCGCCCCTGGGCAGCTTGTACGCCTCGGTGACCGCCGTGAACGCCGCCGCGTCCTCCTCGGCGAGCCGCAGCGCCCGCTCCCGCAGCTCATCCGTCTCGGCGGTGACCCGGGCGACGAGATCCGCGTGCGCGGCGTACTTCTCCCCGGTGCTGTACCGCGCCACCATCCCCAGCAACGCCGCCCCCTGCGCCGCCTGCAACGCCGCCACCGCACCCCCGCCCGGCGCGGGCACCCGCCCCGCCAGCCGCTCCAGAAACCCACTGATCGTCTCGTCGCGCATCACCATTCGCCCTTCCGCTCGGGGACGAAATAGTCCCACGCGCGGGCGGGCGGACGGCGCTGCCCGCTGCCCCAGCGCGCGCCTAGGCGGCGTGCGGGGTGAAGGCGACGGTGGAGACATCGCCGTCCAGGGCGATGTTCAGCGACGCGTCCAGCGCCTTCGCGAGCCGCGCCAGCAGGGGGAGCGTCGGGACGGTCCCGCCGAGTTCGAGCTTGGAGACCTGAGGCTGCGTCATGCCGGCCCGCTCGGCGAGCCCGGCCTGGGAAATACCCAATTCGGTGCGCCGGTCGTACACGGCCTGCCCGAGATCGAAAGCCAAGCGGATCTCCGTCCGCGCCGCCTCGACCTCGGGGGACTCCACATGCCCCTCCGCGATCGCGCGCTCCCGCGCGAGCTTCCAGCGTGCGTGGCTCATCAGCCTTCTCCCTTCGTGAGGTTACGAGTGAACACTTCGTGCGCGGCTTCGTGCTCTGCTTCGCAGGACTTGCGAGCCTGCCGCGCACGATCGACTTCGGCTTCCTCGCGCATCCTCGTCTTGCGGAAGACCGTCAGGAAGACAATCCGCCGTCCGGGGGCCAGCCAGTAGGTCAGGCGCATGGCGTTGCCATCGTGGCCCAGGGTGAATCGCAGTTCGCGCAAACCATCGCCGAGGTGGCGGCCGAACGGCTCGGCCAAAGTGGTCGGCGCGTCCAACAGGCGTTCTGCGGCGTGCTCGGCTTGGAGGTAATCGCGATTGGACAGGTTATCCAGCCAGTGCCGGACCTCCGGTTCGATCTCGATCACCCATCGCTCATCCATATAGCTGAGTGTATAGATAGTCGAGTATCTAAGCCAGGCACGGACAAGCATCCTTCGCGGGGTAGCTGCGTAGCGTGGCGTGTATGCGAGGGCCCGAGTGCCAGACGAGGGGCGTCGGGGGCGGGGAGATAGGAAAAGGCAAGGAGGAAAACGCACCCCTTGCCACTCTCAACATATAGCGCACTGGGGGGCTTGCGGCAAGGGCCCGGGGGTGGGGCAGAATCCCCGGACCGAGGCCGGAACCTTGCTAAATGGGGGATTTGAGAAGTGCGTATTTTGTTGTCGGCTCATGGGGTACGGGATAACGCCGCGGCGGTGACGGCATGAGCACTTTGGCCACCAGTGCCTTCGACCTTCCCGACCACCTTTCCGCCAAGGCGGACCCGGCGCTGATCGACGGGGACGAGCGGCACTTCGCGGCCGTAGCGGCGTGCCTTGAGGAGACGATCGCCGAACTCTCCGCCCGGCTCGACGACGCGCGCAAAGCGCCCGGCGGCATCGGGCGCGCGGCGATGGACCGGGACGCCGAGGTGCACCGGCTGACCGCGCGGCTGCGCACCCTCCGCCGGTTCGGGCTCGACCTGTGCCTGGGGCGCATCGTCCCGGCGGGTGGGGCGGGGGACACCGGCGGTGCGGGGAGCGCCGGAGGGGCGGGGGACGGCGACGGGGCGGGTGACGGCGACGGGGCAGGTGGTGCTGGGCCTGCGGGGCCGGCCGAGCCCGTTTACATCGGGCGGCTCGGGCTCACCGACAGCACCGGGCGCAGGCTCCTGCTCGACTGGCGTTCGCCCGCCGCCGAGCCGTTCTTCGCGGCGACGCACGCCAACCCCCTGGGCCTCATCAGCCGCCGCAGGTACCGCTGGACCCGCGGCCGTATCAGCGACTACTGGGACGAGGTCTTCACCGCCGACGGCCTCCAAGGGCACGCCGCGCTCGACGACCAGTCCGCGTTCATCGCGAGCCTCGGCGGCCACCGCTCGGACCGGATGCGCGATGTGCTCGCCACCATCCAGGCCGACCAGGACGCCATCATCCGGGCGGGTTCCCGCGGCGCGCTCGTCGTGGACGGCGGCCCCGGTACGGGCAAGACCGTCGTCGCCCTGCACCGCGCCGCCCACCTCCTCTACTCCGACCCCCGCCTCGGCCACCGCCGCGGCGGCCTGCTGTTCGTCGGCCCCAGCCGCCCGTACCTGGCCTACGTCTCCGACGTGCTGCCCAGCCTCGGCGAGGAGGGCGTGCGGACCTGCGTCCTGCGCGACCTCGTCGAGGAAGGCGCCGCGGCGGCGGTCGAGGCGGACCCTCGCGTCGCCGCTCTGAAGGCCACCGCGGACCTGGTGAAGGCGGTCGAACCGGCCGTCGCCCTCTACGAGGAGCCGCCCACCGAGGGGATGACCGTCTCCAGCCACTGGTCCGACATCTGGCTGAGCGCCGCCGACTGGGCCACCGCCTTCGCAGCGGTGGAACCGGGCACCCCGCACAACGAGGCCCGCGACCAGATCCTGGAGGCCCTGCTCTCGATCCTCGTCGACAAGGCGGGCATCGGGGAGGCGGGCGTCGAGGAGGAAGGCATTTGGGGAGGTGGCTTCGGAGGGGAGCAGTTCGGCGATGAGCGCTTCGGAGGTGAGGGGTTCGGCGACGAGCGCTTCGGTGGCGACGGTTTCGGAGAACAGGGCGGCAGCGGCGGTGACGGCCCGGCGCCCTCTCCCGACCTACTGCGGAGGTCCCTGCGCCAGGACCGGGGCCTCATCCAGGCTCTGCACCGCGCCTGGCCGATGATCGAGCCCGCCGACCTCGTCGGCGACCTCTGGTCCGTCCCCGCCTACCTGCGCAAATGCGCCCCTTGGCTCAGCCCCGACGAGGTCCGCGCGCTCCAGCGCCCGGAGGCCCAGGCGTGGACGGTCTCCGATCTGCCGTTCCTGGACGCCGCCCGGCAACGGCTCGGCGACCCGCACGCGTCGGCGCGCGAACGCCGCCGCGCGGCCGCCGTCGCCGCCGAACGCGCCCGCAGGGCCGATGTCATCGCCCACATCCTGGAGGACAGCGACATCGACGAGAGCCAGGGCGCGGTGGGGATGCTGCGCGGCCGGGACATCCAGGACACCCTCATCGACGAGGACGCGCTGCTCGGCACCGAACCGGACCTGCTCGCCGGCCCGTTCGCCCACATCATCGTGGACGAGGCGCAGGAACTGACCGACGCCGAGTGGCAGATGCTGCTGCGGCGCTGCCCCTCCCGCAGCTTCACCATCGTCGGCGACCGCGCCCAGGCCCGGCACGGCTTTACGGGGCCGTGGCGGGAGCGGCTGGCACGGGTCGGCCTCGACCGGACCACCGTGGCCACCCTCGGCATCAACTACCGCACCCCGGAAGAGGTCATGGCGGAGGCCGAACCGGCCATCCGCGCCGTCTTCCCGGACGCCAATGTCCCAACCTCCATCCGCGGCAGCGGCATACCCGTCGCCCACGGCTCCGTCGCGGACCTCGACGCGGTGCTCGACGCCTGGCTCGCCGAGCACGCCGACGGCGAGGGCATCGCCTGCGTCATCGGCGCCCCCGAGCCCCGGCGGGCTGTCCAGGCCGTCCAAGCGGCGTCCCGGGTTCTCCGGACGACCCCGCGCGTACGGTCGCTCACCCCTGAACTCTCCAAGGGGCTCGAATTCGACCTTGTCGTCCTCCTCGATCCGGACGGATTCGGCGACGGCATCGAAGGGGCCGTCGACCGCTATGTCGCGATGACCCGCGCGACCCAGCGGCTCGTCATCCTCACCAGCGCGTGACGCGGGCGGGGCGTGCGGTAGCGGTAGCGGTATACGGAAGGCGGAGCACGAACTGAAGAGGAGGCGGCACCACATGGCGGAGGAGCAGCAGGACCCCATGCCGTACGGCCTCGTACCGTACGACTCCACCCCGTACGACCTCGCCGGCGCCCAGCGCGCCCACTGGCAGCGTACGTACGGCGCCCACCCGGGCATGTACGGGCCGGAGCCGTCCGCCGCCGCCGTCCACGCCGCCGCCGTCTTCCGTACGGCAGGGAGCGGCGGCGGGGCCGGGGGCGGGGGCCCCGCCCGTACGGAGGCCCGGAAGGTGCTGGAGCTGGGGGCCGGGCACGGGCGTGACGCGCTGTTCTTCGCGCGCGAGGGCTTCACCGTGCACGCCGTCGACTTCAGCCCCGCCGGGCTGGAGCAGTTGCGCGACGCCGCCCGGGCCCAGGCCGAGGACGTGCGACGCCGGGTGACCACCGGGGTGCACGACGTCCGCGAGCCGCTGCCGCTGCCGGACGCGTGCGTGGACGCGGTCTTCGCGCACATGCTGCTGTGCATGGCCCTGTCCACGCGGGAGATCCACGCCCTGGTCGGCGAGGTCCGGCGCGTCCTGCGGCCCGGCGGCGCCTTCGTCTACACGGTGCGGCACACCGGCGACGCGCACTACGGCACGGGCAGGGCGCACGGCGACGGCATCCACGAACACGGCGGCTTCGCCGTGCACTTCTTCGACCGCGGCCTCGTCGACGCCCTCGCCGAGGGCTGGGTCCTGGAGGACGTCCACGCCTTCGAGGAGGGCGAACTGCCCCGCCGCCTGTGGCGCGTCACGCAGCGTCTGCCGCGCTGAGGACGCGTACCGCGTACCGCGTGCCGGGCGCCGGGGACCGGGGGAGGCCCGTCCGTGTGCCGGGGGTGTCGGAGGAGGGCCGGCCGCGGTTCGTTACGCGCTCGCGGCGTCGGCCGTCTCCGGTTCCCGCAGGGACGGACAGCCGCCCTGCTCGGATTCCGGGAGGAACCGCCCGGCCCATTGGGTCAGCTCCTCCAGGGCCGGACGCAGCGCCTCGCCCGCGGGGGTGAGGCGGTAGGAGACGCGCAGCGGGGGACCGGCGTCGACCTCGCGGCTGACCAGGCCGGCCGTGCCGAGTTCGGCGAGGCGGTCGGAGAGCACGCGTTCGCTGATCCCGTTGACGGCGCGGCGCAGCTCCACGAAGCGGCCCGGGCCGCTCATCAGGCTGGCCAGGATCACGCCGTTCCACCGCTTGCCCAGCAGGGCGAAGACGCGCTCGACCGCGCTGCCCGCCGCCGCGCACTGTCCCGCGTCCCGCTGCTCCTGTGTCATGCGTTCCATGCTACCGTCCCCCTGATCAGTTGCTGCGTAAAAGTATGTTGCTTTTGTTTTGTGAGTACCTTAAGTGGCCTATGGAGCTGCTGCGCCCTTGCGTCCTCGGTGAGGGCCGCGTCGTCAGCCGCTCCGCGCCGCGCGGTCCGCCAGTACGGGCAGGGCCTTCTCCAGCCGCCCGTCCTCGTCGGCGAAGGGTAGCCGCAGATGGTGGCGGAAGCCGTCCACGGCGGAGAAAGCGGGGCCGGGGACGACGAACACCCCATCACGACGGGCGAGTTGTGCCGTGGCCTCGGTGTCGGCGCCGGGGATCTCCACCCACAGCGCGGAACCCCCGGCCGGGCGTTCCCAGCGCCAGTGGGGGACCCGCGCCCGTAGCAGCCGCTCGGTCTCCGCCAGCCGGTCGCGCAGCCGGGCGCGGCGCAGGGCGCGGGCCTCGGGCAGACGCTGGAGCAGTTGTACGGCCACCAGTTGCTCCACGACCGGGCAGGCCAGGTCCACGGACTTCTTGATCTCGGCGAGCCGGGCGACGACGGTGGGGGTGGCCCGTACCCAGCCGAGCCGGAGGCCGCCCCAGAACAGCTTGGACAGGGTGCCGACGGTCGCGGTGGCGGCGGGCGGCAGCCGGGTGGCGAGGGAGGCCGGCGCGGCGTCGTCGCGCAGGTCCAGCTCCGCGTAGGAGTTGTCCTCGACGGTGTAGAGGCCGTGTTCGGTCAGCACGTCCGCCCACGCCTGCCGGGACCGCGCGTCCAGGGACCGCCCGGTGGGGTTGTGGACGGCGGGCTGCAGATAGACCAGCCGGGGGCGGAGATGGCCGACGAGGCGGCCGAGGGCCGCGGGTTCGGCGCCCGCCGCCACCGGTACAAGCCGCGCCCCGCGCGCCCGCAGCGCCTCCAGCGCCCCGCGGTACGTCGGGTCCTCCACGATCACGCTGTCGCCCGGCTGCACCAGCCCCTGCGTGATCAGCCATACGGCCTGCTGGGAACCGGCCGTGACCAGGATCTGGTCCGCCGTGGTCGGCAGCCCCGCCGCCCGGTGGTACCCGGCGATCGCCTCGCGCAGCGCCGGCAGCCCGTACGGCAGATAGCCGTCGTGCAGCAGCGCCGCCGCGAGGTCGCGGGCGGGCAGGCCGCGTACCGCGTCGGCCACCGCGGGCAGGCCGTCCAGCGCGCCGCTGGACAGGTCGATGCCGCCGTCGCGGGCCCCGAAACCGGCCAGCCGCCCCTCGCTCGCGGGCGCGTCCGGCGCGCCCGCGCCGCGCAGCCGCGACCCGCTGCCCCGCCGGCTCTCCAGCCAGCCCTCGGCCTCCAACTGCCCGTACGCGGCCGTCACCGTCGAGCGGCTGACGCCCAGCGCCGCCGCCAGCACGCGCTGCGCGGGCAGCATGGTGCCGGCCGGCACGTCGCCGCGCTGGGCCAGCTCGCGCAGGGCGTCCGCGAGGAGACGCGGCAGGGGCTCCGCGCCGCCCTTGGTCCAGCCGGTGAGCAGCCGCGAGAGCCTGGTGGGCGGAATGCGGTCCATTCGGTCCATGCCCGACATCATCTCCGGCTTCTCCGCCTCCGTATTGCGGAGGTATGTGCATTGCGGAGGTGTCCGCGCACCACAGGCCAATTCGCCCGAAGTGGTCTTTGGGGGCGGTCCGCGGCCGGTCGATGATCGGAGCACTGACCGTCCACTCAGTCCGTTCAAAGGAGAAGGACATGGCGAGCGTGGTGCTGCTCGGGACGCTGGACACCAAGGGCGCGGAGTACGCGTGGCTGGCGGAGCGGCTCCGCGAGACCGGCTGCGAGGTGGTGGTCGTGGACGCCGGGGTGATGCCGCTGCCCGACGGCGCGTTCCGCGGCGACGTCGACGCGGCCACCGTCGCGAGCGCCGCCGGACACGAGCTGGCGGAGCTGCGCGCGGGCGGGGACCGCGGCGCGGCCGTACGGGCCATGGCCGAGGGCGCCGACCGGGTGATCGCCAAGCTGCACCGGCAGGGCCGGCTGCACGCGGTGCTGACGGTGGCGGGCAGCGGCGGTTCGTTCATCGCCGCGCGGGCCATGCAGTCGCTGCCGATCGGGGTGCCGAAGCTGCTGGTGTCCACGATGGCCGCCGGCGACGTCGGCCCGTATGTGGGCAGCAGCGACATCACCCTGATGTACAGCGTCGTCGACATCGCGGGCGTCAACTCCGTGTCCCGGCTGGTCATGGGCAACGCGGTGGCGGCGGCGGCCGGGATGGCCGCCCGGTACGAGCGGAGCTTCAGCGCCCCGCCCACGCCGGGCCGCGAACTGATCGCCGCCAGCATGTTCGGCATCACCACGCCCGCCGTCGACGCCGCCCGCGCCCGCCTGGACGAGCTGGGCTACGAGGTGCTGGTCTTCCACGCCACCGGCTCCGGCGGCCGGGCGCTGGAGAAACTGGCCGCGGGCGGGTTCCTCGCCGGCGTGCTCGACCTGACCACCACCGAACTCGCCGACGAACTGGTCGGCGGCGTCCTCAGCGCCGGCCCCGACCGCCTCACCGCCGCCGGCCGCGCGGGCGTACCGCAGGTGATCGCGCCCGGCGCGCTGGACTCGGTCAACTTCGGCCCCGCGGACACCGTCCCGCCGCGCTTCGCCGACCGCCGCCTCCTGGTGCACAACCCCACCGTCACCCTCATGCGCACCACGCCCGAGGAGATGGCCGCCCTCGGCGACACCATCGGCCGCAGACTGGCCGCCGCGGACGGCCCGGCGGCCGTCCTGTGGCCGCTGGACGGCGTCTCGGCGATCGACGCCGAGGGCGGCCCGTTCCACGACCCGGCCGCCGACGCGGCGGGCCTCGCCGCGCTGCGCCGGGCCGTCGAGGGCAGCGCGGTCGAACTGCGGGAGGTGCCGGCGCACCTCAACGACCCCGCGTTCGCGGTGGCCGCGGCGGAGCTGCTGGACCGGATGATCAGGACGCGGCGGGAGGCGGAGGAGGCGGTCGACACGACGCGGCCTTGATACGGCGTGGCTTTGGTACGGCGTGGCTTTGGAACGGCGTGGAGGGAGGCGGAGGAGGCGGTCGACACGGCGTGGCTTTGGTACGGCGTGGCCTTGGAACGACGCGGCCTTGGAACGAAGCGGCCTTGATACGGCGCGCCGCCTGCCGCCTGACGTAGGAGCATCAGCACCAACCCCACCTGGCACTGGCACAACACGAACAGCACTTGGCGCAGTACCCGCAGAACCGATGGAGGACCCACCATGGACCGCACTACAGCCCTGGCCCGTCTGATCGGCCAGGTGAGCGCCGGCCGCGCCGTCATCGGCGCGGGCGCGGGCACCGGCCTGTCCGCGAAGTGCGCGGAGGCCGGCGGCGTCGACCTGCTGATCATCTACAACTCCGGCCGCTACCGGATGGCCGGCCGTGGTTCCCTCGCGGGCCTGCTGCCGTACGGGGACGCCAACGCCATCGTGCTGGACATGGCCGGCGAGGTACTGCCGGTCGTACGGGACGTGCCCGTGCTCGCCGGGGTCTGCGGCACCGACCCGTTCCGGATCATGGGGAACTTCCTGGACCAGTTGAAGGCCGTCGGCTTCACGGGCGTACAGAACTTTCCGACCGTCGGCCTCTACGACGGAAAGTTCCGCGAGAACCTGGAGGAGACGGGGATGGGCTTCGGCCTGGAGATCGACATGATCCGCCAGGCCCACGAGCGCGAACTGCTCACCGCCCCCTATGTCTTCGACGCCGACCAGGCGGCCGAGATGGCGCGGGCGGGCGCGGACGTCCTCGTACCGCATGTGGGGCTCACGACCAAGGGCTCCATCGGCGCGGCCACCGCCCTGACGCTCGATCAGGCGGCGGCGGCCGTACAGGAGATGCACGACGCCGCGAAGCGGGTCAACCCCGACATCATCGTGCTCTGCCACGGCGGCCCGATCGCGGAGCCCGAGGACGCGCGGTACGTCCTCGACCACACCTCCGGCATCGCGGGCTTCTTCGGCGCGTCCTCCATGGAACGGCTGCCCACGGAGCGCGCCATCACTGACCAGGCGCGCGCTTTCAAGTCGCTGGCGCTGTAACGGGGGTGGCGGTTGGGGGCCGTACGGGCGGGTGGACTCTGGATTCCACCGCCCGTACGCCCGTACGCCGGTATGCCGGTAAGCCTGTCCGTACGGCCCGAAGCCAGGCGAGATGGCGGGGGGTCAGGCGGCGGCGACGGCCGGCTTGAGGACCTCCTCGCACCACTGCCGGAAGGCGGTCGGGGTCGTCGACTCGGCGGTGCGGGGCTCGGCGAGGTCCAGCCCCTGGTTCTTGGCGTCGAACATGTCGACCATGCCCTGGGCCATGGCGTCGCTCATCCCGAAGCCGGTGAGGCGGTCCTTGAGCGCGGCGCCCGGGAGCTGCTGGTAGCCGACCTCCGTGCCGAGGACGTCGGAGATGATCTGGGCCATGTCGTTGGGCGACAGGTTCTCGGGGCCGAGGCAGGCGACCTGGCCGGACCCGTTCCATGAGGGGTCGAGCAGCAGCCGGGCGGCGGTGGCGGCGATGTCGCGGGTGGCGACGGTGGGGTTCTTCAGGTCGGGGGCGGCCATCATGAAGAACATGTTCTTCTCCTTGATCGCCTTGGCGTGGTTGAGGAGGTTGTGCATGAACGACGGGCAGGCGACGGCCCGGAAGGCGACGCCGGAGGCGGCGATGAGGTCGCACATCGCCAGCGACGCGGTCACCATGCCGGCGCGTTCGCCCAGCGATGTGCCGCGGCCGAGCGCCGAGATGGCGACGACGCGCTGGACGCCGTGCCGGGCGAACGCGTCGCACGCGGGCCGGGTGAAGTCGACGTAGGCGGCCTGGAGGCTGGGCGCGGTCGGCTCGTCCGGCGCGAGCCAGAAGACGGCCTCGGCGCCGGCGCACGCCTGGTCGATGACGGCGGGGTCGCCGTGCGAACCCTTGACGACCTCGACTCCGGGGTGGTTCCGGACCTCGGGGTCGAGTCGTTGGGGGTCGCGGGCGACGAGCCGCAGGCGGGCGCCGCTGTCGAGCAGGTCGTCGGCGAGCAGGTCGTTGACGAGGATGCGGCCGATGGTGCTGGTGGGGGCGGTGATGACGATCATGAGAGTGCTGTTCCTTCTGGTTTGCTCGCCGGCTCTCTTGTCCTGCCGGTGCCGGTGCCGCCGGCGACCCCGTGAGCAGTCCTCGATCGGAGGGCTGGGGCTGGGCTGTCGCACATTCCGGCGGACGTGTTCACTGTCGGCTTCACTGTCGTCGGTGAGGGGGCCCGGTAACAATGCAAAGATAGGCACCTAATCATTGACTCAGACGTAAAAGCGCAGTTCAGAGGGGTGAATGGGTTGATGGACCTCAACCTGCTTCGGGTGCTGGACGCCCTGCTCCAGGAGAACAGCGTCACCCGGGCCGCGGAACGGCTCGGTACGTCGCCCGCGGCGACGAGCCGGACGCTGGCGCGGCTGCGCCGTGTGGTCGGCGACCCGCTGCTGGTCCGCGCCGGCCAGGGGATGGTCCCGACGCCGAGGGCGCTGGAACTCCGGGAGGAGGTCGGGGCGTTGCTGCGCGGCTGCGACAACGTGCTGCGGCCGGGAGCGGGCTTCGAGGCGGTGCACCTCCAGCGCACGTTCACCGTGCAGACCACCGAACTGCTGCTGGTGGGGGTGGCCGGGGCGCTGACCGACCGCATCCACCGGGAGGCCCCGCTCGTCGACGTGGTCTTCCTGCCGGAGGCGGTGGAGGGCGGCCCGGCGCTGCGGCAGGGCTGGGTGGATGTCGAACTGGGCGTACTGGGCGACTTGGACCCGGAGATCCAGACCCGGCAGCTCGCCCAACGCCCGTTGGTGGGCATCGCGCGCAGCGGCCACCCGCTCTTCGACGGGCGCATCGACGCGCGCCGCTTCGCCGCAGCCGACCACATCGGCATCTCCCGCCTCGGCAAGCGCTACGGCCCCATCGACAGCGCCCTGGCCGAACGCGGCCTGCGCCGCCGCACGGCGGTGGTCGTGCCGAGCCATACGAGCGCGATGATGCTGGCCCGCACCACGGACCTGGTGGCCCTGACCCTCACCGACTGGCTCCCCGACACCACGGCGGCCCTGGGCCTCCGCACCTTCCCCATCCCCCTCGACCTGGACCCCATCCCCCTAGGCATGGCCTGGCACCCCCGCAACGCAACAGACCCAGCCCACCACTGGTTCCGCGAGCACTTGGCGGCGGCGGTGGGGGGGTGAGGGGGGTGAGGGGCGGGGGAGCAGGGGTTGATTTGCCGCCTGGGGGCCGGTGGGGGCGGGCGTCACGGCTTGTCGCTGGGTGGGGCGGTATCGCCGGCGGCCGGGTGCGGCTTTCGTCTCGGGCCCTCCGGGCCCAAGGCGCTGGCAGCGGCGGGGGGAGGGGGCCGTCCTGAGGTCCGGTTCGCTGTCCGTCGGTCGGTGGGTGTCTGGGGTTAGAGAGGGCTCGCTGCGCTTCGCCGCTGGCTGCTGCCGCGAGGTGGTGGTTGTGCTTGTTCGGGTGCGGGGGCTCGGGGAGTTGCGGCCCAAGGATTCAAGGGCGGCGGGCGGGGTGGCTCGGGGCGGGTTCGCTCCGTGCGGGCGGGGTCGGGCTGGGGTCAAGACGGGCTCCGCTGCGCTCCGCCGATGCGGCTGCGGGGTGCGTTGCGGCTTGAGGTTCATGCCAGCGGCGGCCAGGGGTGGGCAGGGGGCGACTCGCTGCCTGCGGGTATGGGGAGGCAGCCGTCACAGCCGGTCGCTGGGTGGGGCGGTATTGCGCCCGACCGGGTGCGGCTTTCGTCTCGGACCCTCCGGGTCCAAGGCGCTGGCAGCGGGAGGGGAGGGGGCCGGGCTGAGGACCGGTTCGCTGCCTACGGGTGGGGTTATGGCTGAGGTCAGAGAGGGCTCGCTGCGCTTCGCCGCTGGCTGCTGCCGCGAAGTGG
>NZ_JOBF01000037.1 GCF_000718635.1 Streptomyces varsoviensis
GGTCTGTACCATGCTTCGCATGGTACAACCGGTGATCGGCTTCGCCGATCACCTGACGGCGTTTCACGCCGTCTGCGGGCTCCGCTTCGCGGAGCCGGGGCCCCCGTTCCACGGGGGCCGAGAGGCGCCCAAGAGGCCGTTTCACGGCCTCTGAGCTGCGCTTTTGCCGCTTCGCGGCTAAGCGCCGCCGCTTCGCGGCGAGGCTGGCAGCGAGGGGGCGGGTGGGGGTCTGTCGTTCCGTTTCGGCTCGAACTGACAACCGATAAACCCGCTTTCCTCTCTCGCTTTTCTGTTGTTGCTCCAACATAGCCTATCTCGCATTGTTTATCAAGGGGGGGTGGTCGCCACTTTATGGGAGGCTTTATCGGAGTCTATTCCAATAACCCTGAAAGGGGTTATTGGATATCGACCAAAGGTCGATTCCATTTGCCCCGCAGGGGCGGGCCCCAAGGCGCGAAGCGCCTTTTAGGGGGGCCCACCGCGCTAGCGGCTGCCCGATAGGGCAGGATCTTTTCCGCCCCCGTGGCCGAAGGCCACTTAGGGGGGCGGGCTTCCCCTATGGACCCGCGAAGCGGGGACACGTCCGCCCGTGCCCGAAGGGCACTTAGGGGGCGGACCAGCCCGAAGGGCTGTCGATTGGCCGCGCATTTTGGGCATGGAAAAAGGGTGGCGATTCCCGCGCCACCCTTTTTCTGTTGCCTAGTTGTTATCTAGGCCGTGTCTCCTCCGGTCACTCCTCGCCCTCTTCGGCGACTTCGGCCTCGTAGTGCATGTAACCGGCCGAGACGAGGCACTCGGGCTCGACGTCGTTGAGTCGTGCGAGGTGGAACAGGTCCGCGAGGAGGTCCCCGCCAACCTCCCTGAGCTCGTCCTCGCCGACGTTGAGAGTGCCGTCGAAGTAGTTCTGTCCCGTCTCCTTTCCGAAGGCTTCAAGAGCCTTGAGCGCCCAATGGGCGCGGGTGCGGTTGGCCTCCTCGGGGCCCTCGTCGTAGATGCTCGTCATTAGTTCCACCCCCACCAGGAACGAATTTCCTCGACGGTCTCGCCGTAATTTTCCTCGACCATTTCCGCGAACGAGGAACCCGGATTTGCGAGGCAGAAAAGGGCCCCGTTTGCCGCGAGGTTGATTGCGTCCGTTTCCCCGCCGCCGAGGTTGAGGGCTTCAATGACCATGTCCGCCCCCTCATTCACTGCGGTGTGAATCTGGTCCTCGGTGTATCCGAGCCGAGGCGCGGCGATTCCCGCACGCCGAGCGTCGATGTATCGCCCGAGGGCTTCCGTCGCGCTGATCTGCGAGACGATCCGCGCGTATTCGGCGTTCGGGCACTGGTCGGAGCTGAGGAAATCCTCTACCGCCTCCATAAGGTCCGTGAGGGCGGCGGCGGGGTCCGAGACGTACCCGAGGGTTCCGTCGGCTCCCACGGCCCATACGTCGGTGCCGTCGAGGTCGATATCGGAGACGGCGAGGAGTTCACCGCATCCGATGCACTTGAACATTCCGTCGGCCTGAATACCGAACGGGGATTCTGCGCACGAGGCACAGATGATTGTCACCATGGGGTCACCTTTCGGGGTTGATCTTCCGTGGCGGTGACCAGGAAGCCACGCGGCGCCCCGTGTGCTTTTTGGCCCGGTGCGCGCCGTAGGCGCAGGGCCAAAAACTTTTCCGGTGAACGCGCCGAAGGCGCCCGGAAAAGCGGTCCGCGCTTGCGCGGACTGAATCGCGGTGAACGCGCCGAAGGCGCCCGCGATTCACCCGCAGGGCCCGCCAGGGCCCGGAGGGCGGCCCTCGGGGCGCCGTGTGGCAGCCTGGGCACCGCCACGGAAGAAAAGGGCCCGTAGGGCCGCTCAAGGGCCTCGCTGCGCCCTGCTGCGCCGCTCCCCCCGCCGTGCTGCGCCCGAACGCGCGAGGACCCCCCTCCCGGCCTGCGGAAGGGGGGTCCTCGGGTGTGCTGCTGCTACGCCGCCCCGTGCCGTGCTGCGCCGCTCTCCACCCACTGGACGACGTCGCGGGCGCGCAGCTCGTCGCCGTCGAGGAGGCCGAGGAGGCGCTCGGAGAGTTCGAGGGCGGTCTCGGCGTCCTCTGCCCGCAGGTAGCGCCATGCTGCGTGGGCGTTGCGGATCACTCGCGCGTTGTCCGTCTCGGGCTGCGCCTTGGCCTCTCGGCGGCGCTCGGCGGTGTCGAGGAGGAGCTCGGTTACTTCGGCCCACTCCCCGGACTGCGGGGCCTGCCGCGCGGTGAACGCTGCGCGGACTGTCAGCACGTTGACGGTGTACGGGTGCAGGGGGCCGTACTGCTCGGTGAGCGCGGTCTCGATGCGGTCGGCGGTGATGATGGCCTCGGCAAGCCTGCCGGCCTTTTCGTACGCGCGGAGCTCGCCCCAGATGCCGGAGTATTCGGCCGGCAGGACGGCCGCCCACTCCGGGGACATGTCGGGGCGCGGCTCGGCCGCGGTGGGGGGCCTGTTGACGGCGGCTTGCTGCGCCCGCTGGACGGTGGGGGCCGGGGGCGAAGTGGGGGGCGCTGGGGTGGCCTGTGCGGGCACCGGGGCGGGCGGCGGGGTCGGTGTGGGGTGCGGGTGGTCGAGGGTCGTCACGGTGCCGTCTACGGCCACGATGAGGGGCCAGGCCGACCCGTCCTGATCCTTGGCCACGGCGCGGACCGGGCGGCCGTGTAGCGCGGCCTTGATGCGCACCTCGGCAAGAGCCGCGAGGCGGGCCGCGTCGGCGTCGCCACCGCTGGTGATTTCCTCGCCGTCGACTGTGGCCGTGCCGGACGAGCTGAGGGTGATTGTGTAGACAGGGGTCGGTGGGATCTGGTCGGGGTCGATGGTGCTCATGGTCTTCTTTCTCCGCCTATCCACCCTTGGGGAAATAGGGCGGGGCCCATCCGAGATAGGTAGCGCCCCACTTGGTCTCGATATCTGTTGCGTCGACCACGTCGATATAGCCGGGCCGAACGATATCGTTACTGGCGATTTTCCCGCCACCGAGATATACGGCGACATGTCCCGCCCGCTGTCCGGTGTCCCAGTACATCAAGGCACCCGGGGGCGGATTCCTGTCTTTGTCATGCTTGAGGGCAGGCGGCATTTCCTTGTAGTGGTCAATCGCGTACGGGACTCCGGAGAAGTTCCAGCCGTACACCACGGCAACGAACGCGAGGCAGGCGCGATACCACTCGCCGGACCCCGTTTCTGCCTCGTTCCTGGCCCACTTGATCGCGGCCTCGGTGCTGCGGGGGTTCTTGACTTGGTTGGGCCATGGGGCGTCGCCGTCGTGGAACGGCTCCCCCGGCTTGCCGGGCTTCCCCGCCCCCTCGTTGTCGGTGAAGCACTCTTCGGGCCCCTCGGCCTGGTCGTCGCCGTTGGCGGCGTCGTCGGCCTGGTCCTGGTCCTCGTTGCCGGCGCCTGCCTCGCCCTTGCGGTCGAGGTCGATACCGGCCTCTTCGGCGATCTCGCGGGCGGCGTCCTCCTGGCCCGCGTAGAGGTCCGGGTGCGCGGACCGCTGCACCTTCTGCGCGGCGTCGCCGGGGGCCATGGTCTGCCACCCCTGTATGTCCGTCAGCCCGTGGATTCCGCGGGTCGACTTGGGGTCGTCGCCGAACAGGAACATGCCGGCGGCGTACTTCGGCTGCATGATCTGCGTCTTTGTGCCCCACCCCTGCGAGGGGCGTTGCTGGAACAGGCCGACCGAGTCGAGGTGGCCATGATCCAAGTTGAGGAGCGTCGACTCCTGTAGAGCGGTCATCAGGGCGACGAGGGTTGCGCGTCCGGACAGGCCGCCGTCTGCGGCCACCTGATCAATGGTCTTGGCGTTGGCTATCTGGTCTTGCCGGTAGTTGGCGCCGCCGGGGTTCTGCGCGGTCCCTTCGCCGTCGTCGTCGCCGAGGTCGACCCCGGGGGTTCCTCGGCCGCCGCAGCTATCGGCGAACGCCTTCCCTCCGATGCCGGCGCCGAAGACGCCGACGAGTAGAAGGAAGATCAGGAACCCCACGGCGCCGACGGCCCCGGCCTTGATAGCGAACCCGCGGCCCGCCACCTTGGCCAGGGCGCCGAGCGCGTCGCGTCCGTCCACTACAGCCCCAGAATCCGGGAGGCGCGCCAGGCGTCACCGCTGGGGTTGGTCAACTCGACCTGTAGAACGTGCTGTTCGTCGTAGGCGGTGTATCCCTCGACGTGGACTTTGGCAGTGACCTGCCGCCACACCCTGAGTGGGGTGTCGACTGGTAGACCTTCCTTTTCTGGGACCGGCCCCGCCTTGATCGTGGTCACGGTGGCCACCCCGCCGCGGCTGACGAGCTTGTCCCATGCCGGGTCGCTCGACGAGGCGAGGTTCTCGACGAGTGCCGGCGCCATATAGGGCGCGGCCCGCAGGACGGGTGCGGAGTGGTCCCCGTCGGCCGGGGGGTTGCGGGTGAGGTACCGGCGGATTGCCTCCTCGGCGACGTGTTCGGGCTCGCTCAGGTCGGCGGCCGGGGACGGCGTGGAGCTCGGGGAGCTCGTCGCCGTCTCGTCCGTTCCTGGCTTGTCGTCCTGCGCGGCCGGGGTGGGGCTCGCGCTCACCGAGCCGGCGGGCCGGTCGCTTCCGCCGGTCAGTCCGGGCCACAGCCACCGGGCGCCCGCGCCGAGTCCGAGGATCAGGGCGACGATCACCAGGGCAGCCGTCGGCTTGATCGGGTCTCGGCGGCGTTCCTCGCGAACCCACTGTGTGGTGCGGCGGCGGGCGTCGGCGCGGTGTGCCTTCCTGGCACGGCGGCGTTCACGGCGGCGGCCGGTGTCGACCTCCTCGGGGTAGTCCCATGAGCGCAGGATCTCGCGCCACTCCTGGGGGGTGCGGCTGTCGTCGTTCTTGGTCATGCGTCACCCCTTCGGGGTCCGTGGTGCGGGTACTGCGGGACGTCGGGCGGGCGCTACGGCCTTGGGCGGTGGCGTCGTGCTCCTGGCGGGCCGGGGCGCTGCGGGCCGGGGAGGCGGCCCGTTGGGGGTGCTGCGGATGACGGTCGCCTGAATCACCTTCGGGCCGTCGCCGGGCGCCGAGGGCGGGAGGGCCTGACGGAACCCGCCCGGCGTGGGGGCTGTGCCGGTCTCGGGCCGCAGGACGGCGCTCGGGGCCCTGCCGCCCGCTGTGCCGCCTGTCCCTGCGGTTCCTGCCGTCCCCGTAGGGAGCACGGGGCGAGGCCGGGGGGCGGGTGAGGGCGGGATCGCGGCGGCGCCCTTGCCGGATGGCGTGGCGCGGTCGCGGTCTCGGTCGAGGGTGATCACGGGGCCCGTGTCGGCGCGGCCGGCACCGACGGGAAGGGCCGGGCCCGGGTCGGCCGGGAGGGGCCGGGGGGCGGGCGGGCGCTGCGGTACGCGGGTGATGGTGACGCCGTAGTCGTCCGCGGTGCCTCCACCGCCGGGCGGGAGGGCGCCGCCTCCACCGCCACCGCCACCGCCACCGCCTCCACCGCCGCCGCCGCTGCCGCTCGGTCGGCGACGGGTGGTGACGGGCTGGTAGTCGTGGTCACTGCCGCGTCGGCGGCCTCGGCTGCTGTTGCCGCCGCCGAGGGCCTTCGCGGCGAGGAACCCGGCCATGGCGCCGCCACTGGTCCCGCTCACGCCGACGATCTGTGCAATGACGGCGCGGAACTTCATCGCGACGATGGCGGCGGCGATCGAGAGGCCCGAGGTCGGAAGCCACCCGTACTCGTTGAACATGGCGGTGCACGCTGCTTGGACGGATAGCACCGCGCCGAGGACCAGGGTCGCGATGATGCTTTCGAGGGTGCGGGCGAGGACCTGATCGAACCATGCCAACCCCCATTGCCGGGGGCGTCCGGGAATCACCCAGAGGCACGCGAAAAACACTCCGGTCAGCAAGAGCATTAGAGCGCCGAGGAGGCTCGCCAATGAGGTAAAGGCGAGCATGAGGACCAGGGCGGCGAACAGGATCACGGAAATGAGCGCGGGCAGCGTGACCATGATCCGGCCGACCGGTGAATGCCCCTGACGCCAGGTCACCGAGTCGCCGCCGACCGCCTCGTCGGTGACGTTGTCTTGCAGCCACTCTTTCCGCTTGTCTTTGTCGGCGCCTTGCTTGAGGAGGTCGTCGCCGTACTTCTCGCACACCTCGAATGAGCCGAATTCCGCAACACACCAGGGCGTGGCGACATATGAGCGCCACACGGCATCCGAGCTCTTTCGGAGCATGTCGTCACGGCCGTTGCCGGTGAACTTCGGCTCGTGGTCCATCTCGAACGGGAAGTCGGCCGTGCCGTCCCCGATGCCGGCGGATGCGGCGTCCATGGTGACGCTCGCTCCGACTGTGCGGGCGGTGTCGATGCCGCTCACCCACGTGCCGGGGCTGGTCAGGAGGGAGATCGAGACGACTCCGGAGATCATCACCCATGCGATTTGGGAGAGACCGCCCTCGCCGCCTCCCTGGCGGTTCTTGGCGAACGCGACGAGGGCCCCGACGGCGAGCGCACTCGGGAGGAGCGTTGCCGTCATGCCCTCAGCGGCGCCGCCGATGCTCTTTGTGATGGCGTCCTGAAGCGGCGGAATCGAGGTCAGTTGGAAAATCCACTGCACGATGACGACGCACGCCGTACCGATCACGGCGATTAGGGCCATGCAGATATCTGCGATGGCCTCGGCCATCGGGTCGAGGACGTCCCACTTTCCGAAATCGGAGTCGAGTTGCCAAAGGTTGGGATTGCTGTACGTCTCGTACAACGTCCCTTGCCCCTCGGGGACTTTGGAGTCCGGCGAGGGCATGAGATCGCCAATTCCGACGGGGTCGATATCGGCGGCTTGCGCGTGCCCGGCGAAAACCATGAGTGTGGTGAACGCGAACATCACGGGAATGAGTACGGTCCGCATTCGCGGAGTGGTGACGAGCATTTACCCCCCTGACAGGGCGGTACGGACCGGCGAGCCGTGGCCCATATCCCCCGCTTGTACGTCCTCGTGCTGGTCGACCAGCCAGGAACCGCCCTCGCGGACCAGGCGCAGCGCGCGGCGCGTTGTGGTGGCCTCCTTGCCGGGCCACTGCACGGTGTAGGTGATCAGGACGCCGTATCCCGCCGGGTGGTCCTCAACGGCCGGGACCTGGACGACGTCCGAGGCGGACACGGGCCCGGTGTCGGCCCGCTCGGGTCCGCTCGACGAGGGCCTCGCCCGTGGCGTCGGGGTCGAGCCGTCGGCGTAGGTCGGCGGGGAGTACGTGGGCGAGGGGCTCGACTCCTCGGGCGTCGGTGAGGAGCTCGGGGTGTTCTCGGCGACGCACTCGGCGACGGTGCCCCCGCGCAGCCGCGCCGAGCTCATCGCGCACCAGTCCTGCCAGTCCTGCCGGTTCTTGGCCTCCTGGTAGGAGCGGGCCACCTTGAGGACGGCGTCCGTCGGGTCTGCCGGCGGCTTGCTCCCCGCCTTGTCCTTCCCGTCCGAGGAGCACCCGGCGAGCGCCAGGGCACCGGCCGTGATCAGTACCGCCGTGGCCCGCTTCATGCGGCCCCCTTCTCCATGTCAATGCCGCCTTGTGCGGTGGCCTTCGGGGAGGTGTCGAGGAGCTTGAGGAGTTCGAGGCTCGGCACGTCCCATTGGACGGTTGCGCAGGAGAAACGGCGGTCCCTGATGATGCAGTGGCCGTGCCGAATCTCGCCGTCGGGCAGGAGGCCGACGGACTGAATCAGGGCGCGGGTGTGGTCGTTCTTCGGGAGGCCGAGGAGCTCGGCCAACGCGTCCTGTTGGTCCTTGGTGGTGAGCTGGAAACCGGCGACGGTGGTCAACTGCTCGACCACGCCGACGAGTTGAACGAGGCTCTCGGGGTCCTGCGTGTCCAAGAGGAGCGACGTCGCCAGGGCTCGGCCAACACGGGCGATGTAGGAGAGGAACGAGGCACCTTGCCGGGTGGCGGTGAGAACGTGCACCTCGGGGACACACACCGCCTTGCGCAGGCCGCGCAGGTCTCGGCGGCCTGCGGTGGTGACCCCGTAGGCCAACATCGAGTGCATGAGTGCGACAGAGAGGCGCTGGAGAGGGTTCCACTCCTCGCGCGGCGACTCGGCGCCGGGCAGGGAAAGGCCCGGCATCTGCACCACCCAGATTCCGGCCGAGGGTGTGAGCGGTTCCGTCTCGCCGGTCGGGCGGCCCATGAACGGGGCGCCGATCGCGTTCCGGCTGAGCTCGTAGAGGGCCTCGCCGGTTTCGCGGGCGAGCTCGTCCTCGTCCTGGCGGAGGTACTCGATCACCTTCCACGTAGCGGGGTCACCCTTGGCGATCACTTCGTTTGTGGCGCGGGTGATCGGCGTCTCGGCGCCCCGGGCGCGCAGGTGCGGCGGTACGGCAATGCTGAGCTGCGCCGGCACTTCGACCTGTGCGACTTCGGCGCCCTCCTTGGCCAGGAGCTTGAAGAGGTCGGCGAACCCGGCGAACTTCGGGCCGGTTTCGACGAGGTGCGCGTTCAGCCCGTACGCCTTCGCAGCCGTGACAACGCCGCCTAGATCGCCCTTGAAGTCGAGCGCGAGGCAGTACCCACCGCGGAACCCCGCGTCGAGCATCGAGAGCATCATCGCCGTTGTCTTACCTCGGCCTGACCTGCCGATATAGGCGGTCGTCGTCGCGTCCCCTCGATCCGATCCGGCAGTGACGTCATTCCGGAAGACTCCGGGGGTCGAGCCGGTCAGGTACCCGACGATGGGACCGGAGTCGTCACCGACGCGGGCGCCGCCCCAGAACCAGGAGCCAGACAGGGCGGTGACGTCGCGGGTGTGGCCGAGGTCGGGCACCCGGAGTTGGTCGCCCGGCTGCGTTTCGAGCCAGAGTTCGCGCTGTTCCTCGTCGCCGACGGTGACCTCGATCCCGAATCCACCGTAGTGGGACACGACGGCGTCCACACGGGCCCGCAGGTCGTCAAGGCTCTTGGTGCTGGTGACGACGAGGCGGGGGTGATCCTCGACGAGGGTCACGTCCTCGCGGCCCATGGCGAGTTTCAGCTCGGCCATGGCGCTTTCGGTCGACTCGATGTCGAGGCCGGGTTCCTCTGCACTGTTCTTGGCCGCCGACCGGCGCTGTTCCTTGGCGAGCTTGCGCGCGTCGTCGACCTTCTTGAGGGCCTCGCGCTTGGGCAGCACCTTGAACCGGACACTCGCCTCGGGTGAGACAGGCAGTATCAGCGCCGAGGCGTCGACGTTGGCGAGCTCCTCCTCGTCGAGGTCGGGCACGTAGTTGATCTCGGAGAGGATGCGCAGCCATTCCCCGCTTCCGGGGCTTTCCATGACGGCCGGGAACCCGGACATGGACAGGACCGACACCCACGCCGAGACGTCGCCGGTCGCGTCGACCACGCGCAGGTGATCGGGGAACGGCAGGATGCGCCCCCTCGTCAAGGCCGCGAGCTTGGCGCCGCTGATGATGCCGGCGTTCGCTGCGGGCAGGGGCGCGGCGCGGTGCTGCTCGCGCGAGATCATCCAGGCGAGCATCTCGACCGAGGCCGGTTGGGCTTTCCACGGGCTCGATTCGAGGCGGCGGCCGAGGCGGCGCATCGTCGCGTCGAGCTTGGCGAGCTCCTTGGAGCTGACGGCCGAGGACGCGATCCCTAGACCTTCCTGCACTCCCCGGCGGCTGAGCTTGGCGGCCTGCCCGGTGCGGTCGGTGATCCGGACGCCGAGGAGGAGGTGACGGGAGTCCAATCCGATCTGGTCGAGGCGCTGCACTCGCAGGTCTGCCCACGCGCGCCAGTTGCCCGCGGTGAACATCTCCTCGGCCTCGGCGGCGTAGTCCTCGGCGTGCAGCGGGGACCACAGAACGCGGAGGTGGCACTCGTACCCGGCCAGGGTCCGCGCGAGGGCACTGTCGGCCTGGTCGAGTTCACCGTCACGGGCGACGGTGCTCATGAGGTCAGTGTTCGAGCTCGCCAGGACGTACCAGGCTTCCGCGTGACTGTCGGTCACGCACAGTCCGTCGGCGAGGGCGACGTACTGCGGCGGCGCGGCCGAGCGGTCGCCCCCTACGCCGAGGAACGTCCCGATCCTCTGCGCGATCTTCATGCTTCCCCCTTGTGGTGCTGTAGTGCTTTGCGGCCGTGGGCTTTCACCACGGCGTCGGGGCCGTACAGGCGCGGCTTTGCGTTGAGGCGCAGCGGTGCGCCGGCACCCTGCGGTACGTCGTCGTCGCCGAGCCACCGCTCGACGAGTCCGCCGAGCACCGAGGAGGCGGCGAGGGTGTCGACCTTGCCGCCCCACCGGGCGCGGCGGCTGATCCATTCGCTTCGGGTCGCGGCCCGGCGCCCGCCGCAGATGATCGGCCGGTGTCCGAGGACGAGGTACCGAATCGAGATCGACCAGTTGGTGATGTTCCATCGGCGGTCGGTGCGGCGGCTGCGCTGCGTGCCGTAGACCACGGTCAGGAGCGGCGGCAGGAAGTAGATCGTGAACGTGATCCGCGAGGGCAGGCCGAACACGAGCAACAGGGAGCCGGTCCACACGATGTAGAGGGACAGGCCGAGGAGGAGCGCGCGGCGGGGGATGCCCTCGCCGAGGTCCATCCCGAGGAGCTCGTGTTGCCGGGTGTCGAGGCTGAAATGGTCGGTGTAGGTGTGGCCTCGCCGCATGTCAGGCGGTCCCGCTGACCTTGCCCCATACGCCGGTCAGGAAGCCCTGTACGGCGTCGGGGGCCCAGATGATCGCGCCGACGAACACGGCGCCGACGCCGAGCGTGATCATCTTCCCCCACTCGTCCTTGATGAAGTAGCCGACGGCCCGGATCGCGAGGAACGCCGCGAACAGGTTCCCGACGACAATCAAGATCCAGTCTTTGAGTTCCGCGCCCGTCGTGAGCGGGGCCGCCAAGATTTCGTGCGCTACGGGTGGGATGCGGTGTGCCACGGGTGTTCCCCCTTGAGTGATTAGCAAGCTGACCAGGAGTTATGACGGGTGCTCATGTTCTGTGAGCTGGGGACATACGCACCCGTCAGAGAGTGCCGCCGCGCACGTCGGCGACTTGCCACCGCGCAGCCTCGGCGCTCGACACCCGAGTGAGCTCTACGCGGTAGGTCTGCTCGACCGTGCCCTCGCCGAGCGTCCAGGAGACGCGGGCGGTACCGGTCCGGTCGTCGCCGGTCCCCTCGTCGATGGACCACGTAACGAGGCCCTTGTACTCGACACCTTCGGGGAGAGGCGGGACGCTCGCGCCGGGCGCGGTGACGGCTTCGGTGTCGCCGCCCGCGTAGGCGCGGAAGAACTGTTCGACGGTGCCCTCGGTCGACGCCGCGAGCTCCTGATCGGTCTTCGTGGTGGTGAGGTCGGGCGCCTTGGGGCCCTTGGTGGGGATGCCGACGAGGCCCGGCTCCCCCGTGACGATGACCCGCCCGGAGGTCTCTACGACCGGCACGTCAAGGCCCACCCACCGGGCGGGCGACTCGGGGGCCGCGGCCTTCTTCTTGTCCTTGCCGGACGGCGCGGGCGCTTCGGTCTTGATCAGGACGTCTACCCGTACGCGTGCTTGATGCTGACTGCCGGGGGTGACGGCGCCCGGCTGGACGGCGAGCACCTCCTGACGGCCGCGCCCGTCCCACCCGATCGAGGCGTCGGAGTTCTCGGGCATCAGGGCGGCCAGGAGCGCGGCGCGGTCCTCGGGCTTGTCCTGGTCCCACGCGAGGTAGGCCCGGCTGAACCTCGCGGCGACGGCCTGCGCTTCGGCGGTCGGGTAGGTCGGCGCGGCCGTCACCTTGGGGGCGGGCGGGACGTCGACCTTGGGCGGGATGAACCAGGCACGGACACCCGTCACGGCGGCGAGGAGCAGCACGAACCACACAAGGCCGCGCCCGAAGCGTCGGGCGAACACGGCGCCCGACTTCTCGTCTTGGGGAACCCACGGGGCGCGCGCCCCGGCCGCCGCGGACCGCTCGGCGGCGGAGGCCGGGGCGGTGTTCTTCTGCTGCGCGGCGAGCTCGGCGCCGGCACTCTCCCACGGGTTCGAGGGGCGCGTCTGCTGTGCCTGCGGGGGCACGGATGCCGGCGCTTTCTTGCTCTGGTCCGGCGTGGGCTCCGGTAGCCCTGCGGCCTTCCGGAGCATGGTCCCAAGCGACGGCATCCCGCAACCTCCCCCAAGTCAGGGCGCATTGAGCGCATTGGTGATCGACCCTATGCCGAGGGTGATCACAGCGTCAAAGAAATTCGCATGGCACATGCACCGGCTGTAGCCGTCCTGTGACGTGTTGCCAACGCGAGTGATCACGGACCGCTAGAGTGCGGCCCCATGTTGAGAACGATCGGGGGGGCATGACGGGTGCGCATACGTCGCGAGCGGCTGCGCGAATTGCGCACCCGGCGTCAGATGACGCAATCGGACGTGGCCGAGCTCCTCGGCTGTTCACGCGGTGCGGTTTCGACATGGGAAACCACCGGTCATCCCCCTAGACCGGCAACTATGCGCGCACTTGCCTTTCTTTACGGCGTCACTGTCTTCGACCTTATCGAGACCGAGTTACTTGATCTCAGAGTCATGCGATCCGTTTCCGGTATGCGCCAACGGGACGTGGCCGAGCTCCTCGGCGTTCTCCCCTCGACCTATTGCGATGTGGAGACGGGGCGGCGCGATCTACCCGCGCGGTGGGTTCCCATTATTTCCGAGGCTTTCAGCGTCCCCATGGAACTAGTAAGAGGTTTATCCCCGAGCGCTCGAAACAAGAGCGGCGGCGGCGCAGGTAATTGATACCTGCACCGCCGCCGCTCTTTGCCCGGCCTCGACCCCTCCTTACCGCTTAGCGCAGTGGGATAGCCACGACTCGGCGCATTTTCTGTGAATTGCATCCATTGCGGTTCCGGCGCCGCCATAGTAGATGACCCCTAGCGGGTCTTCCCGAATGGCGCTCATCCTGAACAGACTTTCCGCATGGGGAGCCAAGTTCCGCATTAGCGCATTCGCCTGCCCGTTATCGAGAGGAGGGACGGGAACACGATAGTGCCAACCAGAACCGACGAGGACCGGAGTAATCTCGGCGGACTCATCCGCCGCATACATGCGCGCTACGCCATGGAATAGATCGATCGAGAAATACGCCGCACGCCCCCTCGACAGTTCGTTACCGGTCTCGTCGAGGAACTGACACAGGAACCCGCTCGCGGTTTGTGCGTCAGCCATTTTTGGCCCCTTCCGACTGCACCTCTGCGGAGTCCTTGCGAGAGCTCGGGTTGTTCTCTTCCTGCCACTTTCGCCACTCGGCGAGCCACTTTGTGAGCTCCTCCTCGGAATAGTAGGAGGTCTGCCCGTCCGTGATTCCCTCGGGCGGTGTGATCCCTCGCGTGGCCCCCCGCTTGAAATACGTCCGGACCGTGGACGCCTTCCACGGGAGAATTCCCTTTGCGTGCGCGTCGGCAAGGCTGAACGTATCGGGGAGCTTCTCCTCCTGGTCCTCGACGAGCTCGGGGACGGGCCCGGTGCCGGCGCCTGTCGCGCCCCCTGTCGCGCCCGCTGTCACGAGGACCCCTGTCGTCCCCTGTGAGCTGGGAGAACCCCCCGTGATCCCCCTGTGTGCCGAGGAGGCGACACCGGCGAACGCGACGGGTCCGTGTTCGCCGCCGGGGAGGAACTTCGCGGTGGCCGCGGTGGCGTTCACCTCGACGAGGATCTCGGGCGTGATCCATGGGGCCATTTCCCCGCGGTCGAACCATTCGGGTGCGGGCGGGCATTGTGCGAGGTACGCGCCGACGTCGGGCGTGATGTAACTCGGCTGAATCTCGCGGACGTACAGGTAATCGGCGTCGGGGGCCTTTTGCTTGTCCGTGTAGGCGCCGCGCCCCTTGATTTTCGAGTTGAATCCGAGAACGGGTGTGCTCTGCCCGAATGCCACACTCCAGGAAACACGGTCCTGCTGGCCTACGGCGATGCGCGTCCCAATCTGCGCCCGCTCCATCGTTCCGCCGAAAAACGCGTTCGCGAACTGCTGCGTGCCGACGACGACACGGTGATTCGACGAACGGCCTTGCAGGAGGATAATCGCGAGCCAGTCAAGGAAGGGCGGGGTTCCCTTTCCCTTGATGCCGTACCGCCACCAGCTATACGCGAGCTTGATAAGCGTCGGGAGCTCATCGACGACGAGCGTCCTTGATACGAGTTGACTCCTCAACTGCGGATCGGCGTCCTTTTCGGCCGCCGCCTCGGCCGCCATCATTGAGGCGAGGAACTCAGCAAAAGCGGCGATGCACTCGCGCGTGGTCTTGTGGACGCGCACGCCCGAAAACCCTTCGGCTTCCTTGAGGCTGTTCCGCTTCGTGTCGAGAATGTCGATCAGCTCGCCATTCTGCCGCCCGTGCACGACCGGGATATAGAGCACGGTCGATTTACCGGAACCGGTGTCACCGGCCACACCCCAATGCGGCGTTGCCGTCTGCGTCTCGATTACAGCGTCTACGATGCTGTCGCCCTCGATCGCCCGACCGATGAATACGCGGAACGGGTCTCCGGTCGACCTCCACGGGACATAGTCGGGGAGGACGGGTTTCGGCGTGGGCGCAGGCTTGGGCGTCCACTCGGCGAAATGCTCTTTCGTCGTGCGCTCCCACCGGGACACCCATTCACCGGGTACGCGTTCCTCGATAACGCGCTCAATGGCGGCGACGGCCTCGGGTCCGCCCATCCATTTAGCGGGCAGGCGCAGCACGATTCGAGCACCGTCGGCGGTCATGTCGTCGGGTACCGATAGCCACCGCTCCCGGGGCTCGGTCTCCTCCATGCGGAGAATCTGACGGACTGCCACCCACACGCCAGGACCGTAGATTTGTCGATCCGTCCACACGGGCGATACGCGCCACCACCCGAGACCGGCCGGGCTGGTGAGTGCGGCGACAATCACCGCCCCCGCGACGGCGATTAGGACGAGCTCGGTTACGGCGGGGGCGCGCCACCATCCATAAGCCACCAGGAAGGGCGACAGGCGGACCGCTGAGCGCGCAGCGCGCGGCCATCGGTGCCAGGCGGCCAGGACGCGCCCGAGGCCGCGCAGGGCGCCCCACAGCACACGCACGGGAGCGGTGAGCGCCCGGACGATCCGGCGGGCCGGGCCGGTCTTGCCGAGCGGCACGGGCGGCGAGGAGCTGCTCGACGCGGAGCCGAGCTCGGCGACGGGCGTCTCGGTCTTCTGGTCATCCGGGAGCGGGGCGCCGGCACGCCACCATGTGGCCTCGCTGCGCGGTGTGCCGTTGAGCTCGCGGCCGGAGACGTACCGGCCGATGCCTGCGGCCACGTTCCCGAAGAACCGTTCAATGGAGCGGTTGAACTCGGCGCGCTCGGCCGGTGTCCCCTGGTTCGCGAGCACCGCGAGAACGATCATCACGGCGAACAATCCGCCGCCGCCGAGGCCGAGCGCGCCCCCGGGGACGTCGTGAAGGAGCTCGCGGACGTCCGGGAGCTCCGGTAGGGCGGTTTGCACTCCTCCCCCTCTCTGTTCCGCACGCCCGGCGGTACAGGGCGTGCCGTAGTGATCCTCGCGCACGGGTGTGTCAGGGCGCCGCCCTGTTCCCTGACACATCGACGCGCCCGGCCCCTCGGGGACCGGGCGCGGGACTGCGGGCGGGTCAGGAAGCGTCGGGCGCGGGGAGGTTGTCGAGGGCGAGCTCCCACGGGTACGCCTCGACGTCCCCGTGTTTCGGGCGGTGCGGGCGGAACCCGCCCTCGCCGCCGCCCTGGCCGTCGTCGAGGAGGACCCTCACCCCTGCCTCGCGCAGGAATGCGACGCTGCGGGCGAGCGCAGGGTGTCGGGCCTGCGCGTTGTTGAGGTACGGGAGCGCGACGAGGGGAAGGTCGAGGCCGATTGCCTCGGTGACCAGGCCGAGGGCGAGGGTGTCGCTTATGCCGGCGGCCCACTTGTTGAGGGTGTTGAAGGTGGCGGGGGCGACGAGGAGGGCGTCGGCGGCCGGGAGCGCGTCGGCCTGACTCGGGAGCTTGTACGTGTGGCGCACCGGGTGCCCGGTGGCCTCGCGCAGCTCGTCGAGCTCGCCCTCGGCGTCCTCGGTGGCCCACCGGTAGGCGGAAGGGGTGAGGACGAGGCAGACGTCCCAGCCTCGGGCCTGCGCGGCGCGGATGCCGGTACGGGCGTGACGGGCGGGCGGGGCGGCGCAGGTGATCAGATACAGGGTTTTCACCCGGGCAGTCCACAGCGCGCGGCGAGCGCCCGCAACCTCCCCTCGGCGTTGCCTGTCCCCAGTAGGCGCAGGTCGTCGACGAGTTGGCGGGTCCGCGGGCGGCAGTGAACCTCTTCCTCGGCTTCCCGTTCGGCATCGAGGAGCACCCCGACGGCTTCCTCGCGCTTCCCGGCCTGCGTGTAGGCGCGGGCGAGGTCGGCGAGGTGATGCGCGCGGCGCTCGCGGGGGAGCTCCGCACGGGCGGGCTCGGGGATGCGCAGGGCGACGGCGACGGCCTCGGCGCCCTCGGCGAGCTGGACGTGTGCGGCGACGCGGTACAGGGCGACATTCGTCCGGCCGAACGCGGTCCACAGTGCGTTGCCGTCGCCGTCGTCGCCGAGCTCCTCGGCGTGCTCGTCGGCCTGGTCGAGGAGCTCGGGAACGGCGCGGGCGGCCTGCGCGGCGCGGGCGTCGTCACGGTCGGCGGCCGTCGCCTTGGCCATGGCGGCTTTGAGGTAGAGCATCCCGAGCGTGGACAGGCCGGACGCCCCGGAGCGGATGAGGTCGGGGCCGAGGCGGTCGGCGGCGGCCGTGGCGAAGTCGGCGGCGGCGTGCGGCTGTCCGTGGTTGGTCATGGCGTCGGCCAGGTGGCGGGCGGCGCTCGCCATGATGACCGGATCGCCGGATCGTTCGGCGGCGAGCACCGCGCGGTGTCCGGCGATGTGCGCGAGGTCCCCCGACCCGAACTTGATCGCGGCGGCCTCGGTGAGCTGTAGGGCCATGGACAGGGCTCGGTACGCGGCGAGCTGGTCCTCTCCGGTGTGCCGGGCGGCGGCGCGGTTCGCCTCGGTGAGGAGCTCGGGGACCAGGCGGCCGAGGCTGGCGAATGCCGAGGACTGGAACGAGGTCCAGCCGTACGCCACGCGGCGGCGCAGCGTTTCGACGTCGAGCGGTTCGGCGCCGTCGGCGTCGGCGGTCCCCGTGATCACGTCGTGCCGTTGGAGGGCGGCCCGGATCTGCTCCAGCTCGGCCGCGTCGACACACTCGACGGTGGGCCGGTCGGCGAGGAGGTCGGCGAGGTCGATCCCGAGGACACGGGCGGCGGACTCCAGCACGGAGAGGCGGGGGTCTGCCTGCCGTTCGCCGCTTTCGAGTTGCTGCACCCATCGGCGGGTCTTGCCCATGAGGGCGGCGAAGTCGACTTGCGTGATCCGGCGGCGCTCTCGCCAATATGCGATGCGGCGGCCGACCTTCCGAGCGTCCATGGGCTCTACTCCGGGCCGAGTGCACAAGGCGCACAGACTGTGCGCCTACATTCCGTTGTACGCGCCTTACCGTCCGGATATGGCCAAGTCCCAAAACACCGCCCAACCGAGTTGGGCCGCGCTCCTCGACCTCGACGCCGACACGTACGCACGCCTGCGATATGCCGGCCGTTCCGCTACGGACATGGTGGCGGTCGGTCAGGCGTGGGACACGGTCCCCGCAGGGTGGGAGGCCCTCGCCGTAGCGCCGCTCGCGCGGGGCCTGGCGGCGCTCGACTGCCTCGGCCTGCCGCTCGATGGCGGGTTCCCGGTGATCGCCGATCACGGCCGATGCGAGCTGATCGTGTTGGTTGAGGAGGGCGCGCCCGGCCCGCTCGCCGAGCTCCAGGGCGTGCGCGTGCTCCGCTCCGGGACGTCGTTCCTCCTCGTCCCGTTCGGGGAGGTGGGCGGGTATCACGCCGCATGGCTGAGCCGTCCAACGTCGGGCCGGGCACGGTACGTTGACCCGTCGGCGTTGCGTGACGCCGTGCTCGCCGCCGAGGCGGAACGCGCGGAGCACGCTCGCGCCTGCTGACCCCGTGTGCGGCTCCTCCCCCCGTGGGGGCTGCGCACGGCCGCCGAGGGCCCCCGGAGCTCGCGCCTTGCTCCGGGGGCCCTCTCATGCCGCAGGGCGCCCGCTCCGGGTAGGAGCGGGCGCCCTGCGATGATGTGGGCCGAGGTCCCCGGCAATTCCCGTGCCGGGGACCTCGGCCGTTCTCACGCCGCCTTGGGCGGGCGGGTCTCGACGTCAGCCTCGGCGGCGCGGGCCTCGCCCTCGACGGCCGCCGCCTCGGTGCGCTGCGCGTTCGCGGCCTCGGCCGCTTCCCCGGCCTTCTCACCCTGGCGGGTCACCCATGCGGCGATGGCCTCGGGGCGCTGCGCGGCGGGCAGGCAGCCGCGGTGCCGGACGCGGTCCCGGCGCATGTGGCTGTAGAACATCAGCCCTTCCCACCCGCAGAGCTCGCAGCGGACGAGCCAGTGCACGTCACTGCCGGGGTATCCGGCGAGGGGCGTCCACGCGGTTTCGGCGAGGCGGGCGAACGCTCGCGCGGCGCTCTCCTCGTTGCGCCTCTGGTTCCACGGCCTTTCGAGGAGGTTCTCGGCGAGGTACGGGGTAATGACCTGCATCTTTCGGGCCTTTCCTTGCGGTGTGCTGCGGCTTTCTGCCGCACCCACACCCTTGCACACTTGCAACTCAACTACAAGTTGTGTTGCAAGTAATGCCGCGCCTCACTCGCCTCGATCGAGGGTGCCACCAGGGGTTATGACGAAAGGTCATTGTTTGTGAGCTGGGGGCATATGGGGTTGCCCGCACAAGGCGTACACACTGTGCGCCCACGGCGCGCCGGTCCGCTCATACGGTGCCGGACATGGCGCATTCACAGCACGTCCCCCCGTCCCCTGATCAGGGCCCCGAGCATCTGCCCACCCTTCGGCCGGCACCCGGTCCCGAAGTGGTCCGAGTCGAGGGTCCGGCCTTCGCACATGACCTCGTCCGCAGCCTCGACGAGGCGAGCGCGGCCGTCAGCTCACTGCCTGCCCTCGGCCCGTCCGCCGACGTCTCGGTGAGCGCGCTCACCGCACTCGTGTGCACCGGCTCAACCCCGGCCGACGCGCTGCAAGCGGCGGCCGAGCTCGCCCGGCAGGCACCCACCCTCGAACCGCACGCCCTCGCCCTGGCGAAGATGCCGGGACCGGTCGAGGGCATGTGGGAATGGCACATCACCATGACGGTCAGCTCGCGTGATCCCGTCACCGGGGAGTACGGGGGTTCCACCCATCACGCGGACCGGCGGCGGTGAAGGCATGACCGTGCGCGCCCGATACCGGCTACGGGACTACAAGATCACGGCCGACCCCGTCACCCCTCCCAGCCATCAGGCCGTATGCGTGACCGGCGAAGACGCCGACTGCGGCGCCGATTCGGACCACCAGGAGACCGAGGCCGCCGTCGAACGGTGGATCGCCGAACACACCCGGGACACGGGTCACGACTTCTACCGGCGGGCCCGGTGGGACTTCGTCAATACGGAACCGGGGGCGTGGCGGTGACCAGCGATCGGCAGCAACGACTTTGGGAGCGCGCCGAGCGGCTCCGCATAGCGGTTGACACCGTACGGGCCACCCGGCGGGCCATCGCGCAGGAACGAGGCACACGCGGCGGCGGGGGGCCTTCGTAGCGCCCTCTCCCCCGCAGCACGCGTGAGCGCCCGACCCCCTCGGCAGGGGTCGGGCGCTCACATGTATCAGCTGTAGGCCGGGCCTATCGCTCGACGACGGCCCGGTGAATGTCGCGGTGCTCGACCGTGACCCCGGCGCCGTAGTGCATGGCGAGGTGGTTGACCATCGCGGCCGAGCGGTGACGTCCTCCCGCGCAGCCGACTGCGACGCGCACCGGTCCGGCCGAGGGACCGGCGCGGAAGGAATCGACGGCGGCCAGGATCGCGCGGGCGAGCTCGGGGACACCGGGGGTGGCGAACACCGTGCGCGTCACGAGCTCGTGCTCGGCGGTGAGCTGTCGCAGCTCGGGGTTCACGTGGGGGTCTCGGAAGTGCTCGCGCATGTCGATGACGAGATCCGCCTCGGGAGCCGGGCCGTGCAGGAATCCGAAGCTGACGAGCTCGACCTCATCGGCTCCCCCGACGGTACGGCCGAGGGTCTGCCGACGGGCGTCGGCCAGGATCGAGGCGTGATCGAAAGCCAGGTCTCCGGGCTCTTGCAGCGGCACCCACCGCACGGCCGCAGCGTCGTCCCCGGCCGTGGCCGTGGTGCCGGCGGGCACCGTCACGGCGTAGGCCGCGGTGACGTACCGGCCTCGCGGATCGCGGTCGGGGTGGTCGTAGACGCCGATCAGGGTCAGATCCTCGGCGGCGACACGAACCCCCGTCTCCTCGAACAGCTCCCGCACCGCAGCCGTGAGGGACGTCTCCCCGGGGTCGACGTGCCCACCCGGAAATGCGAGCTGCCCCTCGAAGGGTGACCAGCGCCGTTCGATCATCAGGACGTCGGCGCCTCGGATGCACACCACGTCGGCGGTGTAGCGGATGACTTCGGGATTGTCGGTCATGCTTTCCCTTTCTCAGCTTCGGTCCGGCCTGCCTCGGTGATGCGGAAGAAGTGCGGGTGTCCGCGGTGCTCGTGCCCGGGGTCCGGCGCCCCCTGTACGTGGCCGCAATCGTCGATCGAGTCGGCGAGGCCGAGTTCTTCGAGTGCGAGCTCGTCGGCCTTGGTGACGCTGCGGGCGTCGATGCTGCCTTTGGGGTGCGCGGCGGCCAGGCGCAGGGCGGCGAGCCGGTTCGGGGTCAGGCGGGGCGGCACCGGGGTCAGTCCCGGACGGCGAGGTACGCGGCGAGGCCCTCGGCGAGGTGGTGTGTTGCCTGGTCGAGGAGGTACGCGCCGCCGAGCGGGCCGCCGAGCTCGTAGAAGTTGGCTTTCCCGGTGGCCTCGGCCGTCTTGCGGACCGGCCAACGGCGATCAATCACGTAATGCGTGGCGCCGGACAGGGCGAGCGCGGCGGCGATGCTGCGGGGCCGCAGGCCGAGGCCGAGGAGGCGGTTCCCCACCAGAAGCGCGGCGCCCTGCGTGGCCACATACGAGGCGACGTGTCCCGCGAGGGCCTTGTGCCCCTCGGCGCCGGGCTTGGCCTTGTGCTGCGCCTGGTGGTCGCTCTGTACCCAGTGGTCGGCGACGTCGGCGGCGATGCGGAGGAGGGCGTATACGGCGGGGTAGGCGGCGGCGCGGTTCACGGTCATGGTGGCGAGTCCTTCCGGTTGGGAGCCGGGGCCCCGGTCGGGGCCCCGGCGGCGGGGTGGGCGGGGAAGTGCCGGCGCTAGCTCTGCCGGTCGCAGCCGTGGGCCTTGGGGTCCGCGAGGTGGGCCTCGAACGCGGCGGCCTCGTACGGGGTCCACAGACGGGCGGTGATCGTCCGGCCGCAGTCCTCGCAGGACCAGGAGCGCGGGCCGTTCAGTCGTCCGTACGCGAGCCGGTGCGCTCGCTCGGTGAGGTCGGTCACCGTGCGGTCGACGGCGGCCAGGGCGACGATCCCGGCGACGACGACGCACGCGACGCGGGCGAACCCGCGGACCTCGTCGGCGAGCTGCTGCTCGATGAACCACGCGGCCGTGAGGGCGGCGGCGGCCGGAACGAGCGTGTGCACCAGGCCGAGGCCGAGGAGGCGCAGCCGGGCCGAGTTCTCCGTGATGGTGTGAAGGACGTTGCTGCGGGTGGACGTGTTCATGTGGTCGGTTCCTCTCGGTGGGGCGGGCGGGTGCTGGGGTGTCAGCGGCCGGTCTTGCGCAGCTCGTGCGCGTGGCACAGGACGGGGCCGATCAGGAGGGAAATCCGGTTCACGGTCCACCGGCCCTCGGTGAGCGGGCCCGGCTCGACCTCGTCCACGATTCGGCCGGTCCTGCCGACCGCGCGGGGGTCGTCCTCGCACGCCGTGATCTCGACCTCGTCACCCGCGTTGAACTGGGGCATGGCTCCTCGATCCGTTGTTTGGGTTTCGGCGAGCCGGGCCCCTGGCGATTCCCGCGCCAGGGGCCCGGCGGTCTCGGGCGGAACGCCCGGGGCGTGATCAGAAGGAGCGGCGGCGGGGGCTGCTGCTGCCGGAACGGCGCTGCGGGGTGCGAACGCGGCCGGACATGGAGTTGGCCTGTACGTCGAGGTTGTCGCCGAGGGCGGCCTCGGTGGCGGTCACGGTGACGTCGCCGCTCATCGTGCGGGCGCTGAGGTCCCCGCCCGCCGTCGCGTGAACGTGAATGCTTCCGCTCATCGTCTTGAGCCGGGCGGTTCCGCCGAAGTCACCAATGCGGATATCGCCGCTCATGGTGTTGCCCTCGACGACGTCCGTACGACCGAGGCGGACGTCGCCGGACTGCGTCTTGGCGGTGATCTGCGCGGCCCTGTCGACCACGACGTCACCGGACTGCGTCGAGGCGTCGACCCTGGCGACGTGTCCGGCGCGCACGTCGCCGGACTGCGTGTTACCGGTGACGTTGAGGATCGCGCCCTCGGCGATGACGTCGGCGGACTGCGTACGACCGATGACCGAACTGCCCTCGGGGACGGTGGCGGTGATCTCGATGGGAGAGCTGCCGTTGATGACCGTGGTCCCGCCGTTGCCGCTGATGCGGACGCCGTTCACGACGACGTCGCCGCCGACGATGGTCATGCCGGTCACTGATCCGGTGACGGTGCCGAAGGACTGGTAGACGGACGTTCCGCGCCTGCCGCCGCCCGTGATGATCGTGGTCCCGCCGCTGGTGCCGCCCTTGCCCTCGACGCTGACGTACAGGCCGGTGCCGGACTGGCGGAGCGTGGCCTCCCGGACGGCGTCGGCGGCGGGGCCCTCCTCGTCGGCGGTGTGAACCGTCAGGGTGGCCCGCTCGCAGTCGGCGGCGGCGCGGACGGTGATGGTGCCGCCGTGGCCGAAGAGGGCGGCGTCGATGGTGACGGGGCCGGTGTTCTCGGCGGCGATCTTGCGAGTGGTCATGTGGCGATCTCCCTTTGTGTGGGCGGTGGTTGGTCCGCGGCTTCCGGGCCGGTGCCCGGTGGTGCCGTGGGGTCCACCATGACATGACTTGCAGTCCAACTACAAGTCCAACTGCAAGTTGACTTGAAACTGCCGGACATGGTGGCGCCCCCGGGCCGGGGAACGGCTCCCGGGGGCGCTGGTCTGTGCGGGGTCAGTCCCCGTCGGCGGCGCCGTGCATCTTGCGCTCGTGCCGGCGTTCTCCGTAGGCCCCGGCCTCCCGGATGCCGTCGCGGGCGGCGCCGATGCCCTCGCGGCCGAGGTCGGCCACCGAACCGACGGCCGAGGCCCCGGCGGTGGCCACCTGCCCGGCGGCGGCGGCGGTCTGGCCGACGGCGCCCGCCACAGCGGCGACGGCGCCGAACGCTGCGGCGAGACTGCCGCCGGTCGCGCGCCCGGCGGGCTTGGCGGGTCCGGCCGGGGCGGTCTGGCCGGACTTCGCGGCGGCTGCGGCTGCGGCGCGGGCGGCCTTGGACTGCGCGGCGCCCTGGCCCTTGTTGACGAGGACACCCTCGATGGTTCCGGCCTTGAGGACCAGGCGGAACGGCTTGCCCTCCTCGGCCTGCGCGATGGTGTGGAGCTGCGCCGTGGTCAGGTTCTCGACCTGAAAGAAGCACTGCGCCCGGCTGCGGCGCTTGCCCGAGGCGTCGGCGTGCATCTCGCCGCACGTGGCGTTGATGACGCCGCCCGAGGGGATGAGCGTCAGCTCGCGCGGCGTGCTGCCTGATCCCCGGCTCGGGCAGCGCACCGCAGCACCGCCGACGGTGAGTTTGCGGATCTTGAGCGCGGTCATGTGCGGGGCTCCTATCGGTTGCTGATCGTGGCGGTGGCGGTGGCCTTGGCGCGGCCGAACAGTCCGGCCGTGGCGGTGGCCGTGGCGGTGGCGGTCTGCCTCCCGCCGCTCCGGCCGCGCTTGGCGACGGCGGCCACCAGGGCGAAGACGAACGCGAGGACAACGGCGATCTTGGCGAGGAGGACCAGGGCGGCGGCGAGGGTGGCGGCGGCCTCGGCGAAGAACTTGAGGGCGTAGGCGGCCAGGGCGAACGAGGCGGACGCCGAGACCAGGAGGAGCGCCGTCGTCTTGGCCCACGCGGGGACGGCGGTCGAGGCAGGGGCAGAGGCCGCGGGCGCGGTGCCGGCGGGGGCGGAAAGGTCGGCGTACTGGTAGATCGTGCGGCCGTCGAGGGTGCGGACCTCAACCACGGTCGGAAGGGCCTCGGGGGCGGCGGCGGGACGGTATTCGGCGGGGTGGCCCGGCATCGGCTCGGGGCGGTAGAGGGTGACGGCCTCGGCGCGCGTGTGGGTGGCCTCGGCGTAGGTGCGGGCGGTGTTTTCCATGATCGACGGCGCTCCTCGGCATGATCGCTTTGCGTGGGTTTGTGAAATCAGTACGGGCCGGGTCGGATCGGGTTATCGCAGGTCAGAGGCCCGTACGGGGCCAGTACGCGGGCCGGGGGGACGGTTTGGCGTACCGGCCCGGGTGGGGTCCGTACGTACGGCGTACCGGGCGCTGACCTGCGGCGTTCCGATCCGTACGGACCCCGTCCCGAGGGGCATATCAGCCCATACCGGCGGCCTTGCGGAGGTCGGCCAGGTAGTAGCCGTTCGCCCTTCCGCCGCTCGTCCAGCTCCGGACGGCGAGGGTGCGGTCGGTGCCGTCGAGGGCCTCGTCGAGCCTCTTCCGCAGGGCCGTTCCGCCGGTCCGGGCGTAGGTGGCTTGGTCCTCCTCGCCGACGCCGAGGGCGGCGGGCGCCCACGTCGCCGGGTCGAGCTCGGCGAGGCCGTCGAGGATCTCGGCCGTGGCGAGGCGCTCGGGGTTCTTCCTGTCCTCGAACACGGCGATCAGGTCGGCGAGGATGCCGCCGACGCGGGCCGCGCGTCCGGCCTGCCCCGCCGCTTCCCCGGCCAGAGTGCCGGCCTCGATGCGGAGCGCTCGGCCGCGCTCGCAGATCGCCCGGAATCCGGGGAGCTTGATGAGCAGGGAGCGCATGAAGCGGAGGCCGGTCTCGTCGGCGTGAATGCCCATGCCCTTGAACGCGGGGGCGAGATCCTTTGCGTTCCAGCCGGACGCGCTCGAACCGGTGCCGAGGACGGAGTCGCTCATCTGGTACGTGGCGCACAGGTGGGCGATGCGCTGCGGGATGGCGTCGCGCAGCGCCGAGGGGACGGCGTCGCCGGTCGGCTTCTGTGAGGCGAGAATCGGAATCAGGCCGACGGCCGGGCCCACCTTGGCAAGGGTGATGAGCGCCTTTTCGATGCGCTTTCCGTACGTGAGCTTGTCGTCTTCCTCTTCCTTGCCCTCGTCCTCCAAGTACCGCTGCAATTCGTCGATGATCAGGACGACCGGGTAAATCTTGTGGTCGCGGGTGATCTCGGGCGTGAGCTTTCCCTCGGGGCACACCTCGTCGGGGAGCTCGAACAGCGCGTCGTATCCCTCCTCCATTTCGCCAACGAGGTCTTCGAGGACGTGCGTCAGGCGGCGGACGGCGGGCTCGGTGACGCCCCGGATGTACGCCTCGGCGAGGAGGGCCGTAGCGGACCAGTCCTTACCGCCCTTGCCGTCGGCGACGATCATCCGGCACAGCGGGTCGAGGACGGCCGCCGCCGCAGCCGCGCGGGCCGTGAAGGTCTTGCCCTGGCGGGGCATGGCACCGACCAGGAGGCCGAAGAACAGGAGCTCGATCGCGGTGATACTGCCGGTCTCGTCCACGAACGTCGGGGCGCCGTCCCAGATGTTCCAGCGCTCGGCGGTCTCCAGCGGGGAGGGGACCGGGTCGCCGCCGAACGGGTGGGAGTCGGCGACGCGCATGTATACGCCGCCCTCGTGCCCGTCCTGGCGGATCGAGAGCTGAATCGCGTCCACGGCCAGGGCCGCGGCGAGGGGCTCGCGCTTGGCCGCTACTTCCTTGGCGGTCTTGCCTGCGGACCGGGGGAGGTCGAACCGGACGACGCTCGCCTTGTCGCCGGGCTCGCGGGCGATGAACCCGCGAATGGTGACCTCCTCGCCGTCCTTGAGGATGCCGACGTTCCGGGCGCGCAGTGCGGCGTTCAGGCCCTCGTCGGTGAGGACCCCGGCCCCGGTGAAGTCGGGGGTGTCCATCAGGGCGAACGTCCCGTCGGGCTGGCGGCGGATCAGCTCGCGGCGGCCGAGGGCGTAGAGGACGCCGAACACCGGCAGGAGGACCGGCGCGGCCATGACCCATCCCCAGGTCTCGCCGAGGGCCAGGAGGGCGGCGGTGTAGGTGGTGCAGCCGGTCAGGCCGTAGACGGTGAGCGGCTCGCGGCGGCGGGCCTTGGCCTCCTTGCGGCGGTCGGCGCGCAGGTCGGCGATGTGCTCCGGGCCCGCCTTGGTGCGCCGGACCTTGTCCGCGATCTCGCCGTACTCGGTGGCCCCGAGGTACGACCAGGCGTCACGGGCGCCGACGCGGGCGCCGAGGGCGCTCACCTTGGCCGCGCGCCACAGGTAGACCGGGGAGCGCAGGGCGTGGAACCCGGCGGCGTTGAGCCACTCGGCGCGGCGCTGACGCCATACGCCCGGGTCGGTGAGGGACTCGGGGATGAGGGTCCGCAGGTTCCAGCCGTCGCGCTCGTCGAGGATTTCGAGGACACCGGCCTCGTCCTCGGCCGGGGTGCCGGCGGGGGCGTCGACCTTGTCGAGGCGCACGGTCCCGGTGGTCAGGTCGGGCAGTCCGGCCGGGGTGGTGCGGACCGCGTCGCGGGCGGCCTCCTCGATGCGGGTCAGGGTCTCGGCGTCGCGGTAGGCGGCGAGGTCGACGAGCTGCGCCTCGGTCTCGATACCGCGCTCGGTCTCGGTGGTGGACATGCGGGGTGTTCCTTTCTCGGGGGCCCGGCCGCCGGGGGCGGGCGGCCGGGCGTGGTGCTGGGGGGCGAGCGCGGTGTCAGGCGGTGGGGCCGAGGTCGGCCTCGTCGAGCTCGGCGAGCGCGAGGTGAAGCCGGGCGCGGGCGGTGTCCGATCCGCAGCCGACGGCCGTCCCGTAGGCGAGGGACTGCCGGGCGTCCTCGGCGGCCTGCCACGCCTTGGCCACGTGGGCGTTCGACATGGGGGCCGTCTCGAACACGAGGTAGACGAGGCCGAGTTCGGCGCAGGCGCGGCCGAGCTGCGGGTGATGCGCGGCGGCCTCGGCGTCGGCCTGGTCGGCGAGCTCGGCGGCGATCTGGCGGTACACGCTGCGGTCGGTGGCGATCACTTCTCGCCCTCCTTCTTGGTGGCCTTGGCCGCCTTCTTGGTGGCGTTGCGGACGGCGAGGGACTTCGCACCGGCCCGGAGGAGGGCGGGGCCCCAGAGGATGAGGGCCAGGAGGAGGGCGCCGACGAGGGCGGCGGGGCCCCATCCGTTCTCGGGGACGAGGCGGATCATCACGTACGTGCCGGCGGGGGCCGCGAGGATCAGGGCGCGGGGCGGGGTGTGGGAGGCGGCGCTCATCGGGCGTTCTTCCTTTCGGCCTTGACGTGGTCCCGGAGCCGCATCGCGTAGCGGTAGTTACCGCCGCCGATGGCCTGCCGGACGTTCTTCACGGACAGGTGGGCGGCGCCGCCGAGGAGGTCGGCGAGGGCTCGAACCTGTGCGATGTGGGAGGCGTCGAGGGGCTTGTCGGGGACCTTCGGAGCGGTCCGACCGGAGACTCGGCCGATCGCTTGCTTCCCTTTGCGCCCAAGGGTTTTCGCGGTTCGACCACCCTTGCCCGGTCCGCCGTTCGGGCCGCCCGAGGAGCGGCGCGCGGCCGGTCCGTCGTCGCCCCCGTCGGGCGGGAAGATGTCCGCGAGGAGCTGCTCGACGGCGAGCGTTTCGACCCCCACGCCGTGGGCGGCGGCGAGGGCCTTGTCGGCGTGGCCCCGGCGGGCGACGACGCGGGCCGTGGTGGCGAGCTCGGCGCCGTGCTCGTCGCGCCACGCGGTCCGCCATGCCTCCTCGGTGTCGATCGTGCCGAAGGGGTGCGCGGTCAGAATGTCGGTGTACCGGCTGTAGACCGTGGGGAAGCGGCGGCGGCGCTTGCGGTCGTGGCGACGGCGGCGGCGGTCCTCTCGGCGCTGCGCCTTGGTGCGGGTCGACTTGGTTCCGTGACGGCCCCAGCCGCGGACCTCCCAGAAGAAGACGCCGGCATAGCTCGCGGCGGCGAGGACCCATGCGAGCCACCCGCCGGACGACTCGGGGGCGTGGCTGTAGTTGATGACTGCGGCGAAGCTCGCGCAGGCCCACATGACCACCCGGAAGCGGCCGACCGGGCGGCCCTCCTTCTTGGCCCGCTCACCGGACACGGTGGCCACCCACGCCCCCGCCTCCAGCATCACGGCGAGGCACAGGGAGATCAGTCCGGGGAGGCTTTCGCCGTTAAGGGCGCGGAGCTGGAAATAGAGGGCCGGGACGATGCCGCAGGCCATGACGAGCAAGGCGCCGACGGTGTCGCCCTCGGTGCCGAGCTTGGCGAGCCGCTCGGCGCGGACCTTCTTCCGCTCGGCCTTGCGCTTGGCCTTCTCGCGCTTGCGCTCGGCGCGGAGTCGGCGCTCCTCTTCCTGCCGGGCCTCCTCGTCCTTGCGGCGCTGCTCGGCGCGGGCCTCGTCCCGGATGCGGGCGGCCTCGGCCTCGGCAAGGCGTTCCTTGCGGGCGGCCTCGGCCTCGGCGAGGCGGTCGCGGCGGTCCTCCTCGCGCTCGGTCTTCCGGTCGAGGCGGCGCTCCTCGTAGAACGTGGTCACTTGGTGATCTCCTTACGGGCGCCTCGGGGGGCGAGGAGGCAGAGGGGGCAGTGAGGGAGAGGGCGGCCGACCCGGTCGGCGCGGATGCCCTCGGCGGCGAGGAGCGTCCCGACGACGGCGGCGGCGATGGCCTGTCCGGCGTGTCCGGCGATGAGCGAGACGACGAACCAGTCAGCGACCAGGAAGAGGACCACGCACCCGGTGGCGATGTGGTGGAGGGCGGCGAGGACTCCGCACGTCGAGACGGCGAGGATGCGCCGCGCGGTGGCGGTGGTCATCGGGTGGCCTCCTCGTCGGCGAGGGCGTCGAGGCGGTCGCGGTCGGCGCGGCGGCGGCGCTCGGCGGCCCACAGCTCGGCGCAACGGCCCGACTCGTGGGCGGCGGTCTTGGTGGGGATCTTGGCGACGGCGAGCGTCTCGGGGGAGACGTCGCGGACCAGGGCGCAGGCGGCGGCGCTCATGCCGTGCGTCCGGTCGGCGTCGAGGTGGGGCGGTAGGTGACGGCGGCCCGGATGGCGAGGCGGGCGAGGATGCCGGCGCCCGTGAGGAACGCGGCGGCCTTGAGCGCGGTCACCAGGGCGGTGAACAGGGTCACCAGGAACGGGGCGGCGGCGTAGACGAGGCCGACCAGGACGAGGACCAGGGCCAGGAGGGCGGCCGGGTGCAGTCGGTCGGCGCGGCCGGTCAGGGCGCGCAGGGCGCGGGCGAGGCGGTCGAACTTCACGCGGCCCACCGCCCGGCGAACACGTCCTCGGGCTCGTAGCCCTTGGCGTCGTCCTCGCGCTCGATCTCCTCGACGATCCCGGCGACGAGGTCGAGGGAGGCGCCGCGCGGGATGAGGCCGGAGTCGGCCATGTCGACCAGGGCGTACAGCCGGGCGTACTCGTCGAGCTCGCTCTCGCCGCCGATCGGGCCGAGGACGAGGTCGACGTCGAGGCCGAGCTCGGTGGACAGGTCCATGCGGGTGGGGGCGATACCGGCCGCGGAATCGGTCGTGCCGATTCGCAGGACACCGGCGCTTTCGGGCATGGTGGTGCGCACGCGGATCACTCCTTTGAGCAGAGTCGGGGTGTCCGCCTAGCGGCCTCGGAGCGTGGACAAGACGCACCGGGGCCGCGCCCGTTTTAGGCGTGGCGGACTAGCGCAGTTCCGGGGTCCTTGCGGGCCCTGGTTCTGCCGTGCCGTGCGGCACACCAGAAGTAGAGCACCGAATGGAATCCATTGCAATAGTCTTGGATTCCATCCATGCTGTGTTGGCAGCCGAAGACGACCGGATGGGTTGCAGATAAGGTGACCGCATGAATCAGGACGAGCCGCGCCGAGCGACATTCCGCGCAGTCGCCGACGAGGTGCGCGGGCGCATCAAGGGGGGCACCTACGCCCCCGGTACCAAGCTCCCCACCGAGGGGGAGCTCGCCGACCAGATCGGCACGAACAGGGGGACCGCCGCGCAGGCCCTGCGCCTCCTCGCGTCCGAGGGACTGATTCACAAGTCCCGGCGGGGCGCGTTCGTGCACCGGATCGTGACCAAGATCCTCCGGGACTCGACCTCTCGGTACGTGCGCGCCCGCCGCGAGGAGGGCCAGGCCCGAGGAGCGTTCGAGGCGGAGATCCGCGCACTCGGCCTGACCCCGTCATCCGTCACCGCTACCCACCACATGAAGCCGCCGGCATGGGTAGCCGACCTCCTCGGGGTAGACGCGAACAGCGTCTCGACGCTCGCCCGGGTCCGGCGGATGCTCGCCGACGACGTCCCGGTACAGCTCGCGACGTCGTACCTCCCCTTGGAGATCGCGGCGGGGACGCGGCTCGAAGAGATCGACACGGGGCCCGGCGGCTCTAAGTCCAGGCTCGCCGAGCTCGGCCACGCACAAGCCCTGATCACGGAAGAGATCGAGGTCAGGTCACCGACACCCGAGGAGGTTGAGGCGCTGGACATGGCGGAGGACCAGCGCGTTTTCGAGATCGCCCACATCGGGCGGACCGAGGACGGCCGCGCCGTCGAGGTCACCGTTCACGTGCTGCCCACCCACCTTTGGCGCCTGTCCTACTCCTGGCCCCTCGGCCCCACGCACTGACCACCCACACGGAAGGGACTCCACTGCACATGGCACAGAACACGATCACCGAGACCGGCGGCATCCTCCGCGACGCCCGCAGCCGCTACCGCACCGCGCAGCGCGAGGCCGACGGCGCGCACGGCGCGTACGAGAGCGAGACCCGCCGCAGCGGGGGCACCCCGCGCGCCGAGGTGTCGGTGAGCCGGGCCGAGGCCCCGGCCGACGTCGCCGAGCTCCTCGGCACCGAGGGGCCGGTCGTCGTCCGCGCCCGGCGCATGTTCGACGGCGCGCGCCTGGTCCAGCTCGCCGACACGTGGATTCCGGCCGACGTCGCCGAGGCGGCCGGTATCGAACAGGTCGACACGGGAGCGGGCGGGATCATCTCCCGGATGCGCGAGGCCGGGTTCGACCAGGGCACCGAGGCCGTCGAGGACGTCGACCAGCGTCCGGCCACCGCCGACCAGGCCGCCGCGCTCGGCGTCGAGGAGGGCGCCCTCCTGCTGACCGTGACGCACGTCGGCGCGACCGCCGAGGGGCGCGTCGTCGAGGTCACCCGGCACACGCTCGCCCCCGGCTGGACGCTGCGTTACGCGGTCCCGCTGGACTGACCCGCAGCTCGCGCACAGCAAAGAGCGCCCGGCCCCTCTGGGGTCGGGCGCTCGGCTTTTCTCTCCAAATGGAGAGGTCAGGGCCCGGAGATCAGGGCCACGACGAGGACCTCGCGGGCGGCCTCGTCGACGCGGTACAGGACGGACGTCCACGCCATACGCCCGCCGACCGTGAGCAAGGCGGTGTAGAGGCCCCCGACGCGGTCCGGGTAGAGCTCGCCGCTTGCGTACGGGTCGGCGGCGAGTCGGGCCTCGAACGCGAGGATGGCGGACCGCTCCTCTGCCGTGGCCGTGGCCAGTCCGGCGCGGCCGGTGTCGGAGTAGACGACAGACCAGGGAGTGCCGGCGGTCACCGGCTGGACTCCTGGCGGCCGTCGGCGCCGAGGATCTCGGCCGAGGTCCAGCGCGGGGCGGCGGGGTCAGTGGATGCGGCGACGGCGGCGAGGATCGCGGGCCGGGTGCGCATGACGAGCCGGTGCCGCCAACTGCGGACGAGGGCGGCGTACTCCTCGGGGTCGTCGAGGTCGAGCTCCCCGAGCTGCGCCTCGAACTCCTCGCGGTCCGCGGGGCTCGCCGCGGTGAGGGCGGCCCGTAGCTGCGTGACGGTACGCGGGCCCGCGTGCGCCTGCGTGCGGTAGGGATCGGGCCTCTCGGCCGGGGCTGCGCTCATGAGGGGTTCCTAACGGTTGAGGCGGCGAACGGCAGAGGGCACTACCAACAGCGCGACGTCCGCGACGAGGACCAGACCGAGGAGCGTCCAGGCGGACCAGGCCGCAAGGAGGCCGTTCCCGAAGTACAGCGAGACGCCCGCACCAAGGACGGCCGCGAGGGTTCCCCCGCCGATCGTGGCGTACTCCCGCGTGACGGCCAGGCCGTAGAGGGCGCCGAGTCCGCCGGCAACGAGGGCGAGGTCGCCGTACGTGCCGATGCCGAGGTTCACGCGGCCTTGGCCTTCCGTCCGGCCTTGGCCGCCTCGCGCTCCTCGGCCGCCTTGGCAAGCCATCCCGGGTGGGCGGCCTCGACGAGGTCACGGAGGTACTGACTCGTGATGCCGGCCTCGCGGGCGACGGCGGACAGGTGGCCGTACTTGCTCGACGTGATCGCGGCCTTTACCGCAGCGTCGAGGAGCGCGGCTTTGTCGTCCTCGGCGGTCTTGGCGGACCGGTCGGCCTTCTTACGGAGTGCTTCGAGATCGGGTGTGGTGGTCATGGGGGCAGGATGACACGTTTGCAGATCCACTACAAGCAAGACTTGTAGATGTGCTGCAAGCATGGAAGAGTGTCGGTTGTCGGTGTGGCGCATGTGGCCGCACTTCTCTGTCTGGCACTATGACCACCGGTCATACACAGTGAGGAACCGTCATATGGCTAAGGGCATGAGTAGCGAGGAAACGCTACGGGTGACCGTGGCTGCACTGATGCGCGCAACGGGTGAGAACCAGACCGTGTTGGCGCGCGGCCTGCGGATCACTCAGGGTGCGGTCTCGCGGAAGCAGGTCGGCAAGGCGTCGTGGTCGCTCGGTGACATTGACCGCCTCTCGGCGCACTACGGCGTTCCGGTCCCGGATCTCCTCTGCGGTCCGACGCACGCCGTGGAACAGCTCCCCCACATTCGCCGCGCAGCCATAATCGGCGGCTCTCAGAGCGTCCTCACCGTGGCTTAGCCGCTGGTCACATGCCGTGTCTGCACCGCTACGGGCCCGGCATAGCCTGTAACCCACACACAACCGAACCAAATGCGGAAAGCCCCACCGGACTACTCGGGAGTTACCAGCTCCCGACCGATGAGGCTTACCGCATGACCGCGCTTAGGTCTCCTGCGAGTGTACCCACGCCTCCCCGAAGGTCACACCGCAGCGGGCCGGAAAGGCCGATTCGTGGCACCACATCGGGCGATCAGCCCGGACAACTGCCCCATGTGCCGCAAGATCTTTGCGGTACTTGAGGACCGACAGAAAGCCGATCCCGAGAACGAGAACCCGATCACTACCGAGGAGCTCGGGAGCCTGGTCGGCCTCAAGAAGAGGGCGACGCAAAACCACCTCTCCAACCTGTTCCAGCGCGGGCGCCTCGACGCCGACCGGCGGACCCCGATCCCGGGCATTCCGGCAGTCACTCAGCCGCAGCTCCCCGGCGCGGTCGAGTGGGCCCGGCGCGTCATCGAGTCCGACCCGGTGTTCGCTCCCGACCCCACGTGTGCGAAGTGCCTTGTTGCTCTGGCGGGGTTCGGGTGGCGCGGCCAGATCGACCCGGCCGAGCTCGCCGCCGCCGCCGGGGTGTCGGTGCGGTCCGTCGAACGGCACCGGCCCCACCTCGTCGAGTTTGATTACGTCCGGTTCACCGTCGTGCCCGTACCTACCGGGGGCGCCGGGAAGTTCAAGGGCCGAAAGCCCTCGCGGTTCGAGCTGATGAGCGGGTTCTACGCCCGCCCCCTCACCGACGAGGAGCGCGCGCTCGTCCCGGCTCGGGCGGCGCAGATCATCGACCGCGTCCGCTGGTATGTCGGCGTCTCCCCCGAGGAGCGGTTCAACGCCGAGACGGCCGTCGGGTTCGTCCTGCGGGCCGGGTGGCCCGAGGAGGCGATCCTCAAGGCTCTCGACGCGAGCGAGGACCGGCACGCGTTCAACCCGAACGGCTACCTGCACAAGCTCTTGGGCAAGCTGCGCGGTCAGCGCTACTTGATCCCGGCTCAGGAGTCCTTCACGGGCGAGGGGTACCGGCGCCTCGCCGAGTGCTCGGTCTGCCGCACGGCCACGTGGACGACCGCGCCCGCGAGTCACCGTGTGCTGTGCGGCGGCGGCACCTGCCTTGAGGCCGGGTCCGATCACGACACCCGCGACGTCCGTCCCCTGCACCGTTCGGCCTGAGAGGAGAGGGCACAGTGAAGATCCTTAGCGCGCTGCGCGCCAAGTTCCAGACCCGCGACATTCCCAAGACTCCTCGGGGCCGGTTCAACGCCCTGTTGCGCCGCGAGAAGGGCAACACGGCCAAGGTCGCCGAACGCCTCGGCATCTCGCGCCGTCAGGTTCAGCGCCTCGTCAAGGGCGAGCGGAAGATCGAGAACAGCAAGCCCGAGACCCTCGGCCGCCTCGAACAGGAGGTGCGCAAAGAGCATCAGCCGCGCGTCACCGCCAAGGCGCAGAAGGAAGCCCAGGAGCGCGGCCTCGTCATCGAGACCCGGGCCGCGGTGGGGTTCACGGCGGACGCCGGCACGACGGATGACCCGCGGATGCGGCGCCTCACCGAGGAGGTTCCGCCCGAGCTGATTCCCGAGGTGTTCGAGGCCCTGCGCAACGGGGACGAGGCCAAGCTCAACGAGCTCGCGGCTAAGGCGGTGTCGCCGTACTTCTACACCCCCGGCACGGCCGCCAACGAGGACGAGCTCGGGATCGAGCTCACGGATATCGACTACATCGAGTTCGACTACAGGGGATGACGACCATGACCGAGAAGACCTACGCCGCTCCCCTGGCTGTCCTTTCCGCAGCCGACGGCGCCCTCGTCGCCGACCTCCCGAACGTGCAGCGCATCGACCTGCCGGGCGAGGTCACCGACCTTGCCACGGCCGCCGATTGGGCCCTCGGGTACGGCCTCGGCGCGGCCAAGCTGTCGCAGTACGGCGAGGACACCGGGCCTCTCCTGGTCCTGACCGAGTCCGCCGTCGAGTTCCTCGGCCTCCCGCCCCGGCTGGACGACCGCAAGCGCCTGCGGGTGCCCGACGACGATCCGGCCGTCAAGGCTCTGACCGAGGCCGGGTGGACGCTCAGCCGCGCGGGCCTCGGCGGCTGGTCCTTCCTGTTCCGCGACCGGACCGAGGTGCACGTCGCCGTGGTCCCGTGGGGCGCTTTCAGCGACAACATGCGATGGGGCGACATGGACGCCGTCGCCGCCGATCCCGGCGCCCTGGCGTACACCCTCGGCCTGTACGCCGAGCGGGTCATCAGCCCGACCGGCTCGACCGCCGGATGCAGCCTGTCCCTGATGACGGCCGTACGGCCGCCGACGGTAGCCAAGTTCGACCGGGGCACCGGCCGTATGCGCCGCGTCCCGGTGCCCGGCTCGCTGCACAGGGCCGTGGACCCCGCGCCGCCCGAGGCGCCCGACGAGCACCCGATCGCGGCCGAGCGCACCCGCGAGGAGTCCAAGAGCCCGGCTCACGTCCTCGTCGAGGAGGCCCTCAACTGGTACCGCGAGGCCACCGAGGAGGAGGCCGCGCTCCCGTACGTGGTCGGCCTCGACGTGAACACCGCGTTTCTCGCCGCAGCGAACAGGCTCACGGTCGGACTCGGCGAGGCGGTTTACACCGACGGCCCGGTGTTCGACAAGAAGCTCCCCGGCGCGTGGCTGGTCGACCTGTCCGGCGCCAAGCTGCGCACCAAGGATCTCCGCACCAAGCAGTGGCGCGAGCTCCCCGAGCACTTCCCCTCGCCGTTCACCCCGGACGGACGGCCGCCGTCCGGCCCGGCCTGGTACGCGACGCCGACCCTGGCGTACGCGCAAGAGCTCGGGATCGAGGTCCGGCCGCTCGCGGCGTGGCTGCGCCCGGATGCCGGCGGGTACCTCGACCTGTGGCACAACCGCCTTCGCGCGGCGTACATGGACACGCTCGCCGATCTCGGCATCACCGAGGACATGGACGAGGCGGCGTTCATCGACGCTATGGCCACGGTCAAGGCCCGTGATCCCGAGGCCGTCGCGCTCCTGTCCGCAATCAAGGCCACGGCAAAGGGCGGCATCGGCAAGATGCGCGAGAGGCCGCAGGGCAGCACCAAGCGCGAGGGGCGCAACGCCCCGTGGGCGGCGCTCAAGCGGCCGACCTGGCGCCCCGATATCCGCGCGGCCGTGATCAGCGCCTCACGCGTCGGGCAGCATCGGAAGATGGTCAAGGTCTGGAACGCCGTCGGCCTGGTCCCGCTCGCCGTCCTGGCGGACTGCGTGATCTACCCCTCGGCGCAGCCGACGGCCCTTGCCGTGATGGCACGCAAGGAGGACGGGAGCCCGCTCCCGGGTGCGTTCCGCCTCGGCCCGAATCCCGGGTTCGTGAAGCAAGAGGGCGTGCAGCCCATGCAGTGGTACCAGGCCATGACCGCGAAGCGGGCGAACCCCGGCCGGTTCATCAAAGAGGGCCGCGACGCCGTCCGCGACGGCGAATAGTCACCTGACGGCACAACAGGGCGGGGCCCGGCGCGATGCGCCGGGCCCCGCCCTTTTCCCACGCTCGAAGATTCAATAGAACTTGCAGCATGACTTGTAGTTGACTTGCGAGTATGGGAGGGTGGTCGGACCGCAGCACACCGACGAGGAGCCGCACCGAATGCCTACCGAGTACGTCACCCGGACCGGGATCGCCGTCGACCACCACGGCCGAGGAGAGGCTCGCCTCGACTTCCCCCGCGCAGCCGGGAAGGGCAAGCCGCGCGCCGCCGCCGCGCGCCGCCTCGCGGTCATCTACAACGTGACGGCCCGGCACCCCTGGCGGACGCTGCACTACAACCCGGCGAGCCCGGACGCCCCCGCGCCGACGCCCGACGAGCTGTGCCTCGACCTGTCCGGCGATCCCGAGCGCCTCGCCCGGTTCCTGTCCGCCGTCCCGCGCTACCTCGCCCGCGTCGAGGCCCTCGCCACCAAGGCCGCCCGCGTCTACGGCCGGTGGGCCCGCAGCGTGGCCGCCGAGGAGGCGCTCGAATACGTCGATGCCGGCGGGCGCCGCGCCTACGCCGCGCGGTTCCGCGCCGAGGCGTTCGCGGCCGTGGCCGACTACCTCGGCATCACCGGCCTGCCGCCCCTGCCGCTGGACTCGTCCCGCCCGATGTGGGACCAGGCGCGCGCCGTGGCGTACGACGTCGCCAAGGCCGAGGGTCCGGTCGAGCTGCGCGCGATGCACGACCAGGCCGAGGCCGAGGAGATCCTCGCCCGCGCCGACCGCACGCCCGACCCGGCCGCCGTGGCGTTCGAGCGCGAGCTCGGCGAGCTGTACGACGCGCAGGCCCGGCGCAGCGCCCGCCTGTTCGCCGCGCTCGACGGAGAGGAGCTCTCCGCCGACGAGGAGCCGGTCGAGGAGGCCGCGGCCGAGGACGTCGTCGAGGACCAGGAGGACGAGGAGCTCGTCGAGGCGCCCCTCACCCGGGTACAGCGGCGTTGGCTGCACACCGCCGCCGCGCACCCCGCCGGGCACTTCCCGAACGGCTGCAACCTGCGGACGCTCGCGGCTCTTGAGGCCGCCGGATACGTCGAGTGGGTGCCGCGCTACAACTTCGGTCCTCGCGTCCGGATCGCCGACTCGCTCAAGCCGAACCCGGGTACGGTCCGGATCACCGAGGCGGGGCGGCGGCGGGCGGCGCGCGAGGAGCGCGAGCGCGTCGTGATCGTTCCGTGCGGTGGTCGCAAGGCTGTGTGGACTGACGGCCTGCGCAAGGGCGAGCCGATTCCCGTCCTCCCGGCTGGCGAGATGTACGTCGGGAGCTATCACCGGGCTGCGCGTCGGGCCGCCGACGCCCTCACTCGCGGCGGCCGGTCCGGTCGGGTGCTGATCCTGTCCGCGAAACACGGCCTCGTCGAGCTCACTGAGTGGATCATCACGTACGAACTGCGGGCCGGTGACCCGGGCACCGTGGACGGCGAGACGCTGCGCAAGCAGGCGCACGAGCTCGGGATCTCGGGGGCGGCCGTGACGGTGCTCGGCGGCCGGGCGTACGTCGACCTCGCCCGCGAGGCGTTCCCCGACCTTGACTCGCCGCTCGCCGGTACGCGGGGGATCGGCGAACAGCTCGCGCGTCTGGCCTCGATCTACGATCCCGCCCGCCGTCCGGCCGAGGCCGCCGTCGCGCAGCTCGTCGAGGACCAGGCCGACGAGCTCGCCCCAGCCGAGGCGCCGGTCGAGGCCCTCGCCTCACCGGCCCCGGCGCGTCGGGCTGAGCTCGCCCCCGCCCTTGCCGGCAGGCGCGGCCGACACTTCCGGGCGGGCGGGCGGCCGGTGTCGCGTGCCGTGTCGCGCGGCCCCCTGTCGCGCCCTGTGACCTGCGGAGACTCCCCCGCCTCCCCGGGCCTGCGACGGGCGCGACAGGGGGCCGTACAGGGCGACGGCGCGCCCTGTCCCCCGTACCGGTGGACCGCAGCGCGGCGGGGCGACGAGGGCCCCGTGATCGGGCACGGTGAGCGGGTGCACCGCCCCGTGATCGGCCTCGCCGCCGCAGCTCTCGCCCTCCTGGCCACCGCCGGGTGCGTGTCTGTCTCCCCCGCCGACAGCCGGGCGCCCGCCCCACGTCACCGGCCCGCCGCGCCTGTCCCGGTGCCTGCGTTCACCGCGGCCGAGGTCAGGCAGGCCCCAGCCGTCGAGGAGCTCGTTACGACCGGTCCGGCGCCCTCCTCGGCTTCCGCCGTGCCTCCCCGGCCGCAGCCCCGCGCCCCCGTCGGACCGCCCTCGGCGCGGGTCGAGCGTCGGCTCGCCGACCCCCGGGCGGCCCACCCGCCGGCACCTCCTCGCCGGGAACGCCCGACGCCGGTCCGACGGCCTGCGCCGCGCCCTGCGCACCCGGCGCCACGCGCCCCGGAGCGGGCGCCGAGCTCGGCCGAGTACGGCATGAGGGACGTGTGCCGGGCCGCGCAGGGCGTCACCGACCCGAGCCTCGCGGCGTTGTGCCGTGACACGTACGGCGGTTGAGGCCGGGGGAGACCCGTCGACTCGTCCCGCACGCCGACCCGCTCGGTTAACCCGTGCCGCGCACGCTTGATCACGGGCTAACGTCATCGCATGACGACTCTCACACCCCCCGTGGTGATCCCCGAGCAGGGGCGCAGGATCGCGTTCGTCGGCAAGGGCGGCACCGGCAAAAGCACGATCATCGCCCACATGCTCAAGCACTGGAACGCGGCCGGCATCCCGGCCTCGGCCATGGACGCCGACGAGCCCGGCGACGAGGAAAAGGGCAGCCTCCTGGAGTGGTCGGACGAGGCCGACCTCGGCGGACCGGTGTACCCGGCGCCGAACCGCTCCAAGGTCCGCGACCAGCTCGTGAAGTACACCCCCGAGGGCGGCCTCCTGGCCGTCGACACCGGAGCGTGGAACCGCAAGGCCGGGAACATGCACTTCGCCGTGTTGAGCGGTGTCGACCTCGCAGTGTTGACGCTCCCCCCGACCCGTATGGAGATGAACCGCGCCGGTTCCGTCCTCGCGGCGATCGACCACCTTGAAGAGGTCGGCGCCCACTTCCCCCGCCTCGTCATCTGCCTGACCCTGACGAACGCCTCGGCCAAGGCCGCTGACACCACGTACCGGGACCTGACCGGCGGCGGATTCACCGTGCTCAAGACCCGTATCCCGCGCGTGGACAAGGAAGACGGTTACGGCCAGTCGTACGGCCTCGAACCGCAGCTCGTTGCCGGTTCGCCGATGGACCTCCTCGCCGTCGAGCTCGCCAAGGAGGCCGCCGCGTGACGGTGCAAACGACGAACCGCGCCGACCTCCTCAACCGGGCCCGCAAGGGGAACCGGGCAGTCAAGAACAACGCCGCGCACCTGCCCGACCTGACGTCGGCCGTGTCCGGCGTGGCGGAGCTCGCCGACCAGCTCCCCGACCTCGACGACGTCCGGGAGGTTTCCGAGGATGACCGGTCCCCGCTCGACGAGACCGAGGCCCGGCAGCGGGCCGTAACCGAACAGGTCATTCACGCCGCCCTCGCGGCCGGTGATGCCGCAATCTGGGTGATCGGCAAGGCCCTAACGGTGGCAGCCAAGGGCAAGTTTCACCGGGACCAGGGCATGACGTTCGACGAGTACGCGCGGGCGGAAACTGGGAAGTCGCCCGCGCACGCCCGGCGGTGGATGGACGGCGCGCCCCTCGCCCTGGCGGTGGCCGCCGCGACGTCGAGCACCCCGCCCGAGGGGCACGTTCGGCCCCTGCGGAAGATCGAGAAGGAGATCGGGACGCGTCCCGCGATCGAGCTCTACCGCAGCGCGGACAAGGCATCCGGAGAGGGCGGCCGGAAGGTCACCGGGGCCGTACTCGTCGAGATCCGGAAGGAGCTCCCGGCCGAACTCCCCGAGGACACCGAGGAGGCCGTCGCCGTCGTACGCGAGGCCGCCCGCCGCGTCATGACCAAGGCGCCGGCATCCGCCGGTTCCTCTCCAAATGGAGAGAAGACCGAGGGAGCCGACGAGGACCAAGAGCAGAGCGGCGAGGGGGCCGAGTCGAGCACTCCGCCGCCCGTGCGGGTCTCGGCGGTCGTTCCGGCCTCGGTGGCGGCGACGCTCGAAGAGTGGGCCGGATACCTCTCACTCGGCCACCGGGTACCGCTCGACTCCTCGGCCGTGCTCGCCGTCGCCGTCGAGCTCGCCGTGAGCAATGGCGCGCCGTCGCTCCAGCTTCTTTCGGAGCGGATCGAGGCGCAGCACGCCGAGCACATAAGCCGGGGCGTAGACCGGTTCGAGTGGCGGCCGTCGCCTCGCTCCAAGTCCGTCCGCACGGCCGAGCGGCGCCTCAAGGGGCACCCTGCCTCGAAGGCGTGGGCGCCGCGCTGCGCCGTCCCGGCCGAGGGCGAGGAGGCCGCGCCGTGCGACGAGCTCGTGATCTGGAAGGTTGACGACGAGAAGCGCGGGACGTCGTTCTACTGCGACAAGCACCTACCGGCCGAGGACACCCCGCCCGGCATCTGGCGGGACTGACCCCGCCCGTTTCTCTCCAATTGGAGAGACCGCAGGAACCGCGACGGCCCCGGAGCTCTGAGGAGCTCCGGGGCCGCGGTGCGTCGGCCGGCATGTCTCACGCGCGAGGCGGGATCGCTTCCGGTGCGTCATTGGGCCAGGACCATTCGCCCGTGTCGTGGCCCTCGGCCGGGTCATGTCCCGGTTCACCCTCGCACTGCCACCAGTCGCCGACCTCGTCGGGGAACAATGCGCTGCACTGGCCCGGCTCAGGTTCCGGCGGCGGGGTCAGGAATCCGGCGCCTGCGAGGACGGTTGTCACGACCTCCTCGACCTTCGCCTCGCCCATGGCGTCCGCCCACTTGCCGAGGCTGCCGCGGGCGGACTCGACGACCGAGGCGTACCGCTCCTCACTGATCACCGTGCGGGCCGTGCTCTGCGCCTCGACGTCTGCGGCGTCGGCCATGGCGGTTCCCCTCTCTGGTTTTACTGCGGGCCCCCACCTTGGCATGAGTTGTAGGTGAATTGCAAGTGTGGTTACAAGTTGCGGGCGGTCGGTGCACCCCTCGCCACCGAAACCGCCACCGAAACCGCCACCCGGCACGGACAGGCCGCGCGGTGACCTGGCAGGACTCTGAGAAACCGCAGGTCACCCCCGAAACCGCCAAGTGGTGCACCCCCTCGCAACCGAAACCGCCAAACGGTGCACCCCTCTCCCAGCAGGGGTTATGACGAGTGCGCATGTTCTGTGAGCTGGGGACATACGGCCCACTCGCCCGGCGCGAGCCACCCCGGCGGGCGTCACCCCCAATCCGAGTTGTAACTCACTTGCAATTGGCCCGACGGCCGTCCGCCGAGGCGTAGCGCGACCACCGGAACCGGCACCCCCGGCAGGGCCGAGACGCTACGATCGGCAACCGTGCAGGGCGTGCACGCACATCACTGCCGGACGTGTTCCGCAGTCAAGGTCTTTCGAGGCCCACGCAGAGGGCCCCGACGGGTCGAACCGTCGGGGCCCTCGCCTATGCGCGGTTCACCAGTCGAGCGCCGGACCGGCGAGGCGGCCGTCGTGCGTACTCGGCTCCTCGCCGTACACCGGGACGTCGTACGTGTCCCACCGGGGCGGTTCGCTCTCGTCCGGACACGTGCAGATCCCGCCCTCGTACATGAGGAGCTCGCACTCCTCGTCGTGGTCGAGGGGGCCGCGCCTCACCATGCGGAGGGCGGCGCGTTGTCGAGGTCGAAAGCCGGGGACCAGTCGGCGGCCGTGGGCCGCGGATCGGTGGCCGGCACTTCCGAGGGCGGGCCGAGCTCGTCCTCGCCCGGCCGGTCGTCGTAGTCCTCGGGCGGTTCGGCGTCGCCCTCGGGGCCGTCGTCGAGGTAGCCGGGCTCGTCCTCCTGGCCCTCCTCGGTGAGTGGCTCCTCGTCGTCCTGGTCCTCGTCGTCGTACCGGTCGTAGTCGTCCTCGGGCGTGGGGTAGTCGGCGGGGTCGAGCTCCTCCTCGTCCTCGTCGGCGTCGAACCCGGGGAAGTTCGGATGCCGTACGCCGTCGTAGACGAGCGTCGTGAAGCCGTCGCCGCCGTTGGGGTTCGGGCGCCGCTCACCCCACGGGAGCTCGGGGAGCTCGACCGATGCCTCGGACCCTTCGCCGCACTCGGCGCACTGGTAGGTGTCCCACCATGACGTGATGCCCCAGAGCGAACCGGGGAAGCGGTCGACGTGGACGAGGCGCCCCCCGCAGTCGACGGCCGCGCCTGTCTCGGTGGCGTACTCCTCGGCGCAGCCGTCGCCGTGGTGGCACTGCCCGGAGCACCGGCACGGCCGGGCCGGGTCCGGCTCGGGCCGCCATACCGCCTCGGCTCGGGCCCGCTGCTCGGGGGAGGCGTCGGCGGGCAGTGCCCGGATGCCGAGCTCCTCGGCGGTGATGCCGAGCTCGGCCTCGGCGGCGGTCGGTTCGAGGACGTACACCACGGCGGCCGGGGCGGGTGCCGGCGTCCCGTCGGTGGCGGTCTCGGCGAGCTCGGCGCGCGCCCGGTTCAGCGCGTCGTGATACCCGATGCCCTCGGTGTCTTGGATCTCTCGCGCCCGCTTCTGTGCGGCGTCACGCTTCGGCATGGCGATGCCCTCCCAGTGCCGGGCCTCGGTCCCCACGCCACCCGCCCGGTACGGAACGGATCGTCAGCTCACTGCCTGCGGACCGGCTTCCCGAGGGACCTTCTACCGTCGGTGCCCTGGCACGGCGTGGGCGCGCGGGCGGCGGTATGGGCGGCGGTCCCGCCCTACCGAGAACCGTAGCGGAGGGCACCGACAGTCGAGGGCTAACCGGGGGACGGCCCTACTTCCGGGGCAGGCCGGTGCACCCGGAGTAGGGCACCCATCGGCAGCTCGGCGCGCGCCCGTTGCAGTGCGGGCATACGCCCGTGGTCGAGGTGAGCGGGAGGCCGTAGACCCACATCAGGCAGGAGGGCGCCCGCAGCGGTCCGTGTTCCTCGGGGCGGGGGCGGTGGTGAAGCGCGGGGAGGCGGTTCCAGCGTCGTTCGGCGGCGCCGCGTCCCGTCGGCTTCCCCGGCGGTTCGGGTCGGTGCTGCTCTAGCCAGTAGGTCAGTGGGGCGCGTTCCCGGCGGGTGAGAGTGCCGGCGGGGGCGAGCTGCGCGACGGAGTCGAGCCACCGCTCGGGCGAGGCACCCGGGCGCCTGCGCCGCTCCTCCCACTTCCACATGAGCTCGGCCAGGGCGACGGCCTCGGGGTAGACGGCGACGGGTGCCGCGCGGCGGCGGTGCCGTGCCATGTCGAGGGAGTCCTCGCGCTCCCGCCATGCGTCGGCGACGAGTCCGGACGCCCACCACCAGAGGGTGACCTGATGAGCGTCCGTCACGAGTGCATCGGCGGCCGGGCCCAAGCGGTGAACCATCGCGCGGTGTTGGGCCAGGGCCCGCCCGAGGTCCGGGACGGGGCCGGTGTCGACAAGGTACCCGCCGTCATCCCCGGCCATCCACCGACGGCCGCAGCCGCAGGGGCGCCACCGGTGGCCCTCGGCGGCGAGCCACGCCCCAGGCTCCATGCAGAGCGGGCAGGCGGGCAGGGGAGGGGCGCCGAGGTCCCTCGGCCAGGGCTCGACGGTCGGTGCGTCAACGAGGCCGCCGGGCCGCACCCCGGGCAACGCGCGTGCGAGTTGCTCGGGCTCCCGTCCCACCAGGGCGGCGAGCTGCGCGAGGCCCTCGGCGGGGAGGCGGACCTCCTCGCGCTGCGGCATGAGGCCGTCGTCGGGGAGCTCGGGGGCACCCTCGACGAGTGCCCCGAGGAGGGTGTCGACGGGTAGGCCGTTGGCGGTCGAGGTGCGGATCAGGAACGAGGCGAGGGTCTCGCCCTGGATCAGCGGGACGCGGATCGGGAGGTCATCCGCGGTGAGGTCTGCGCGGCCGGTGGCGTTCATGTCGGCACCGTGGCACACCCCACGGACAGGGCGCCCACGAACGGGTGACGTCGCCCCGGACGAGGGTCTCGACGGTGTCATGCGCTTGGCGCGTCCCTGTCAAGTTTTGGGAGAGCTCGCCACCTCGACCCCCGGGGAGGGAGGCCCTTTTGACGCGACCCTGTCAAGTCTTAGGGGAAGCGCCGGCATCGGCCCCACGGGGCCGGGGGTGGGGGCGGGCCCCGCTCCCGACACCTCCCGTTCTCCCCGGACGCCTGTCGCGTGCCCTGTCGCGTGGCTTGTCGCGTGGCGCCCTGTCGCGTGCTGTGACCTGCGCGAACACCCCAAGATCCCCCCGCCTGCGCCCGACGCGACAGGCCCCGCCCGACCGCCGCCGGGCACCCCTCGGCCGGACGCTCGGCCGCCACCGGGCATCCCTCGGCCCGACGCTCGGCCGCCGCCTCGGCCGCCGCCGGACGCTCGACGTCCGGCACCAAGAGGCCAACCTCGGCGTAGCGGGGGGTGGACAGCAGGACACCCACACCGAGCCATCCGGGCGCGTCCCCCTCCCGTCCGCGCGCCACAACCGACCCGTTGTCGAGTCGCTCGACACCGGTCAAGGTCACCGGGGCGCCCCATGTCTCGGGGGATAGGGGACCGCCGTCCGCGTGCCCTCCACGTACCGGCACGCACCGCCCCGGGGTGCGGACAACGTCCCCAGGCTCGACGGCGTCCCACGTGGTGAAGCGCCACCCGTCCGGCGCCACCGTGCGGGCCCGCATCTTGCGCGTGCGGTCCGCCTCGGCTGCGGCCCGAGCGTCGACCAACCCGACGAGTCGGCCCGCCGCCGCCGCGCGGCTCGTGTGGTCGGTCGCCTGCCGCTCGTCGAGGCCGCGGGCCCACCACGTCCGGCGCGTCCGGTGGACGTGCCCGACCGGCGCGCCGTCGACCGACACCGGATAGCGTCCCTCAGCGTCCCGGCGGCCGAACTGATACCGGGGCGCCTCCTCGACCGCAGCCTCGGCCGGCACCGGAGCGGACTCCACCCGCGCAGCCTCGGCCGCCTCCTGACGTCGCGCCCACACCGTGCGGTCCCGCGCATACTCGGCCACCGTGGCACCGAGCGCGCGCACCTTGTCGGCCACGGGCGCGATGCGATCGGCCGCACCGGTCCCGCGCTCCCGCGCGGCACGGTCGTGCAGCTCCTCGGCCGCCTCCAGTGCCGCACGTGCCTGCCGGTACCGGCCGCCCGGAACCTTCGTGTTCTCGTGCCGTGCGTCGCCCATCAGGGCCCGCATGATGACCAGTTCACCGGCCATGCGCTCACACAGCACCCGCGCGGTGTGCTCACGGTTCCGCGCCTCGGCGAGTGCCTCGGCCCGGTACTGGTCCGTTGACGTATCGACGATGCGCACGGCCGTGCCCGCGTACCGGCTCACGGTGCAGTAGCCGACGTTCCAACCCTTGACGGTCCCTCGGTCGGTCAGGGTCGGGTACGCGATGAACGGCTCGCCGTTGACCGCCGCAAGAGCCTGCCGCGCGATCCACACGAGGCGGAGTGCGTTCGTCTCCCCGATACGGCGGTCGACACCCTGCGCCCCGATCCACGCGTTCGGACGGCGCGCGGCCTCGTAGCGCTCCTCGGCGTCCGCGAGGGACCGCTCCGCGCGCTCCAGCTCGGCCGCCGCCGTCTGCTCAGCCTCGGCCCATGCGAACACCTCAGCGACGGTACGGGCGTCCGCCTCGCACCCGTCGGCGAGCACCCGAGCACGCTCGGCGCAGTCCCGCGCACGGGCGGGGTCCGTGATCTCGGAACCGTCGTACCAGTCGCGCCGCGCGGAAATCTCAAGGTTGTACGCGGTCCGAGACCGGCGGTCGATACGGGCGAAAGCGGCCCGCACCCGCGCGCCCTCGGCCTCGTCGAGCCGCTCAACAGGCATTGCCTCGTAGAAGTTGGTCCGGTGCCGGACGGCCGTCACTGTGACCTCGTACGCCTCGGCCGCGCGGGACGCGTGTCCCTCCGCCTCCTCGGCCCACTGCCGAGCGGTCCGGCCGTCGCACGTCGCCACCGGGGCCGCAGGCTCGACCGCGGCCTCGGCCGCACGGAGCGCCGCGCGCCGCTCCTCGGCATCGGCCGGACCCTCCTCGGCCCGCTCGATAGCCTCCTCGGCCTCGGCCCACTCACCGCACAGCATGAGTTGACCGGCCGCCCGGAGCTCCTCCTCGTCCGACATGATCAGTTCACCGATCCGGACCGCCTCGGGGTCGACCGTGCGCGCCGCACCCGATCCGTACCGGGCGAGCATCGCGCACATGATCTCTCGGCACGCGCACAGCCATTCGCCACACTTCATGCACTCGTCGTCAGCCGTGGCGCGCGCCTCCTCGGCCGCCTCCTTCGCAGCCTCGGCCGCCTCCTCGGCAGTGCCGAGCGTCTCCCGCGCCGTCTCGCGCGCATCCTTCGCGAGCTCGTAAGCGCGGTCAGCCTCGGTTTCGTACAGGGCACCGGTAGCGGCCTCGGCACTCTTCCGGCACTCGGTGGCCGCACGCTGCGCCCGCTGAAATGCGCGCTTGCACTCGGCGACCGCCTCGGCCGCACCCTTCGCGTCCGCCTCGGCCTGGTCCGCCTCGGCCTCGGCCTCGGCCCACGTGCGCGCGGCCTCGGCCGCTTCCTGCGCCGCCTCGGCCGAGTGCCTGAATCCCTCGGCCGCATCCTTGTGCTTCCGCGCCTCGGCGAGCGCGTCCTCGGCCTTACGACCGGCCTTGACGGCGTCGAGGGCAGCGCCCGCAGCCATGACACCGGCCTCGGCCTCGGCGACCGTAGCGGCCTCGGCATCACCGGCCGGAACCTTGACCGGCGCGGCCTCGGCGTCCGGGGTGCCCGCGGCATCGGACCGGTGGAACGCGAGCGTCTCGCGGTAGCCGTGCGCGTTCGAGGCCGACCACTTGCCCGCACGCCACGTGTACCGGAGTGCCCGACGGTCGGACGGGGTGGCGAGGATCAGCGTCCACGCGTCGCGCTCCTGGTCCCGCTCGACCATGGCGCCCCAACCTCGACGGGTGGCGGTAGTCGCGAGCGCTCCGAGGTTCCGGGGCGCGCCATTCGCCAGTGCCTCGGCAACGGGCATCGGGAGTGCGTTCGTGGTCATGCGTGGTTCCTTCCGGTCTGGCCCGCCGGGGTGTTCCCCCGGCGGTTGGTGCGGTCCCCACACTAGCCAACTTTCAACCCAACTACAAGTTGAGTTACAAGTGAATCTGCGAGTTGCATCCCGCGCGGCGGCCGGCACTCCCGGACCTCAGTCGAAACCGCCACGGGTGCACCCCGCGCACCCCGGACCGGCTCGCGCTCGGCGTCCGCTCGCACCCATGGCGATCACCCACAAGGGGGCCGCTATGCAGCCTGTACGGCCGTCTGCCGCGCGGGACGGCTGCGCGCGGCGTAGAGTCCGCACTCGCGCCCCAACCTCGCTACGGGGCGTACAGCGGGTTTCGCCACCGGGTCCGACTTGTGGAAAAGGGGTGCATCTCATGGCGGTTTCGGCATTGACCAGCGGGAACGCTCCCCGAGGGACCGAAACCGCCACGGGGTGCACACGAGGCGGTAAGGGTTCAAACTTTGGTGGCGCTCCTTACTCGAACACCCAAATAGGAACGGTTTCCAATAAGGCCAGTGCCGGCGGTGCCGTTTTCGCTGGTCAGCGCCGAAACCGCCAAGTGGTGCACCTCCCCCCTTCTGTTCGATTTCCGAAGTGTGGAAAAGGGGTGCACGTTTTGGCGGTTACGGTGATCACTTCGGAAGGGGTTCGAGGGTCCGAATGATCGAAAAATGGCGGTTGACCTGCGGGAATGATGTTGTCCACAGGGGTGCACCGTTTGGCGGTTTGTAACCAAGATCCATCCCTCGACCCGCAGCCAAAGGCAGTGATCCGCGAAGCGGATCACCAGGGCCCGCGAAGCGGGCCCATAGCAGACAGCGTGAAACGCTGTCAAGGGATCGGCGAAGCCGATCACCGGTTGTACCACGCGTAGCGTGGTACAGACC
>NZ_JOBF01000038.1 GCF_000718635.1 Streptomyces varsoviensis
CGGTTCCGGGTTTGCGGCCCGTAAATATGCGGTGGAGGACCCCACCCCGTAGGCCCCGACCCCGCACCCAACCACGGACGTTGCCCCCCACGCCGTAGGCCCCGGCCCCGACCCCGCACCCACCCACCCACGTCGCCGCCCCCCCACGCCGTAGGCCCCGGCACCCACCCGTAGCGTCAGTGCGGAGCGTGGGCGCTTCGCGTGGACTGGATTTGTTTCCAGGACTTGGGTTCAGTGGGCTTGGCGTGGGAGGAGCGGGCGGTGAGGCCCGCCTTGGTGGCGGTCGGGGGAGCTGGGCGCTCCGTGCTGAAGAGCCACGTGTCGAAGAGGGAAGCGAGCGGCTTGCCGGAGACCTGCTCCGCGAAGGTCACGAAGTCCTGCACCGACGCGTTGCCGTACCGGTGCGCCGCCGGCCAGCCCTTCAGGATGGCGAAGAAATCCTGGTCCCCGACCTTGTTGCGCAGCGCCTGGAGCGCGATGGCCCCGCGGTCGTACACCGCCGAGTCGAACTGCTTGTCCGCGCCCGGATCGCCCGGCTTCACCGTCCAGAACGGGTCGTCGGCCGGGTGCTGCGCATACGTGTAGTCGGCCAGCTCCTGGGCCGTGCCCTCGCCCTCCTTCTCCGACCACAGCCACTGCGCGTAGCTCGCGAACCCCTCGTTCACCCAGATGTCACGCCAGTTCTTCACGGAGACGCTGTCCCCGTACCACTGGTGGGCCAACTCGTGCACGACCACCGACACATTGGCGCCCTTGGCGAACTGCGCGGGGCTGTAGAAGGGCCGGGTCTGCGTCTCCAGCGCGAAGTGGGACGGCACGTTCGGCACGTACCCGCCGACCGCGTCGAAGGGGTACGGCCCGAACACCGAGCTGAGCCAGTCGACGACCTCGGCGCTCCGCTCGATGCTCGCCCTGGCGGCCCCGTCGTCGGCCCCGAGGTCCTTGCTGTAGGCGTTGATGACCGGCAGGCCGCTCGCCGTGGTGTCGGTGGTGACATCGAACTTGCCGACGGCGAGCGTCGCCAGGTAGGAGGCCTGCGGCTTGCTGGAGCGCCAGTTGTAGCGGGTCCAGCCGAGCTTGGAGCTCTTCGACTGGAGCGTGCCGTTGCTGATGGCCTGCGTGCCGTCCGGGACGGATACGGACACGTCGTACGTGGCCTTGTCGCGCGGGTGGTCGTTGCTGGGGAACCACCACCACGCGGACTCGGGCTCCTGCGCGGCGATCCCGCCGTCCGGCGTGCGCTGCCAGGACGTGCTGCCGTTGACCTTGACCTTCGAGGGGATGCCCCGGTAGCGGACGACGACGCTGATCTGCTTCCCGGAGTCGAGCGCGGCGGACGGCGTGATCTCCAGCTCATGCGCGCCGGACCGGGCGAACTTCGCCTTCTTCCCGTTCACCAGGACCTCGCTCACGTCGAGCGCGAAGTCGAGGTTGAAGCGGGACAGCGCCTGGGTGGTGGTGGCGAGCAGCGTCGCGGTGCCCTGGAGCTCGTCCGTCTTCGGCTGGTATTTGAGCCGCAGGTCGTAGTGGGAGACGTGGTATCCGCCGTTGCCGGAATCCGGGTAATAGGGGTCCCCGATGCCCGGCGCGCCCGGCGAGGCGCCGGCGGCCGATGCCGGGATCGCCAGCAGCAGGCCCGCGAGGGCGGCGGCGCTCGGGACGATGAGTCTGTGACGCACGAGTCCTCCAACTCGTTGGGGAGAACGATCTTTCGCAGCCTATGTACTCATCGAGCCGAAGAGTTGTCCATGGCGCGTCATGTCATACGAACGACATCCCCCTGACATTCGCGGCCCGGTTGACCTCCCATGTCGGCCTTCTGGACCGGCGGATAGCGGATATCGGCCGCCTGACCCCAGGAGCCGACTGTTCGCCCCCTTCTGCACAGGAGTTCACTCGCGCTACGGTCCCGCCGTGCCCCTACACGCGCGGCAGCCCCGCATCCCCTGGAAAGCCCTCCTCCTGGCGGCCGTGGCCGCCCTGTTGGCCGTGCTCCTCGCTCCGGGCGCCGCGAGCGCGGCAGGAACGGCGGGAACGGCAGGCACAGCAAACACGGCACAGGCCGGTTCCGGCGGGCAGAGCCAGCCCGTGTATTCCTACGCGAACGCGATACGCGAGTCCGTATGGGTCGACACCGGGATCGACGGCGACTCGAATGGCAAGAGCGACCGGGTCGCCGTCGACATCGTCCGGCCCCGCGAGGCGGCCCAGCAGGGCCGCGACGTCCCCGTGATCATGGACGCCAGCCCGTACTACTCCTGCTGCGGACGCGGCAACGAGAGCCAGAAGAAGACCTACGACGCCCAGGGAAACCCGGTCCTCTTCCCGCTCTACTACGACAACTACTTCGTGCCGCGCGGCTACGCGACCGTCCTGGTCGACCTCGCCGGAACCAACCGCTCCGACGGCTGCGTCGATGTCGGCGGCCGCTCCGACGTGCAGTCCGCGAAGGCCGTCGTCGACTGGCTGAACGGGCGCGCCCGCGGCTATCGGGACCGTACGGGCACCACGCCGGTCAAGGCGGACTGGACGACCGGCGCGGTCGGCATGATCGGCAAGAGTTACGACGGCACGGTCGCCAACGGCGTCGCCGCCACCGGGGTCGAGGGGCTGGAGACCATTGTGCCCATCGGGGCCATCAGCTCCTGGTACGACTACTACTTCGCCAAGGGCGCCGCCCTCTACGACGGCGGCCCCGACCAGCTCTCCAACGGGATAGAGAGCGCCGAGGCGCGCGCCCGCTGCCAGGCCGTGCAGCGCCGGCTCGTCGAGGGCGCGCCCCGCAACGGCGACTTCACGTCACTGTGGGCGGAGCGAGACTACGTGCCCGACGCCGGCAAGGTGCGGGCCAGCGTGTTCGCCGTGCACGGCATGCAGGACCTCAACGTGCGCACCAAGCACTTCGGCCAGTGGTGGGACGCGCTCGCCGAGAACGGCGTGGAGCGCAAGGTCTGGCTCTCGCAGGCGGGCCACGTGGACCCCTTCGACTTCCGCCGCGCCGAGTGGACCCGGACCCTGCACCGCTGGTTCGACCACTACCTCCTCGGCTACCGCAACGGCGTCGAGCGCGAGCCGATGGCCGACATCGAGCGCCACCCCGACCAGTGGAGCACCGACGGCAACTGGCCGCCGCGGGGCACGTCCGCGACCGCCCTCCGCCCGGCGAACGGCCCGGTCGCGGGCGTCGGAACGCTCGGCGTCAAGCCCGCGCCGGCCGGCTCCACCGCCTCGTTCACGGACGACCCGAAGCTGAACGAGGACGCCTGGGCGGCCGACATCGACCGGTCCACTCCCTCGAAGACCGGGTTCATCACCCCCGCGCTCAGCCGTGACCTGCGCGTCTCCGGTTCCTCGACGGTCACGCTCAAGGTCACGCCGTCCACCTCCTCGGCGCGTCTGTCGGCGGTCCTCGTCGACCTCGGCCCCGACACCATCCGCGACTACTGGGGCGCGGGCGAGGGCATCACCACCCTCGCCGACCGCACCTGCTGGGGCAGCAGCACGCCGGGCGACAGCGCCTGCTACAAGCGGACCGTCGCCGACACGAAGGAGACCGGCCACACCATCTTCAGCCGTGGCTGGGCCGATCTCGGCCACTACGCCGACCTGTGGCACGGGCAGCGGCTGACGCCCGGCACGTCCTACCGCATCACGCTGGACCTCGCCGCGAGCGACCACGTCGTCCCGGCGGGCCACCGGCTGGCCCTGATCGTGGCCGGCACCGACAAGGGGCTGATCGAACCCGCCGACACCACCCCGAAGCTGACCGTCGACCTCGCCGGCAGCGCCGCCCGGGTGCCGGTCGTCGGCGGCTACCCGGCCTTCGTACGCGCCACCGCCGCCCGCTCCTGAACCCTGACGGCCGCGTCCCGCCGTATGCCCAGTACGCCCAGTACGCGCCGGATGTCCGGTTCGGCGCCCGGTCCGTGCCCCCACTGAACCGTCGGCGGGTGGGGGCACGGTGGGCGTACGGCCGCGGAGGCGACGCGGCGGAGCGGCGCTGTCACAGCCGTCCCGACCTCCGTTCCAGCAACAGCAGCCAGGCCAGGTACAGGCCGCCCGCCACGCCCGTGACCACCCCGACCGGCAGGATCGCCGAGCCCGAGATCCGCTGGGCGGTCCAGTCCGCCGCGGTGACGAGCACCGCGCCCATCCACGCCGCGGGCAGCATGTTCGGCCCCGCCGAACGCGTCAGCCGCCGGGCGAGCTGCGGGGCCGCCAGCGCCACGAAGGGGATGGGCCCCGCCGCCGCGACCGCCATCGCCGTCAGCCCCGTACCGGCGGCGAGCAGCCATACGCGACTGCGCTCCGGGGCCACGCCGAGCGCCGCCGCCGCCTCGTCGCCCATCTCCAGCATCGACAGCCGCCGGCCGAGCCCCAGGACGACGGGGACCAGCACCACGATGCCGAGCGCCGCCACGCGTACGTCGCCCCAGCCGCGCCCGTTGAGGCTGCCGATCATCCAGGTGGCCGCCTCGGCGGCCTTGCCGATGTCGGCGCGTACGAACAGATAGCTGGTCAGCGAGGAGAGCACCGCGGACGCGCCGATGCCGATCAGGACCAGCCGGTAGCCGTGCACGCCGCGCTGCCAGGCCAGCAGATAGACGGCGAACGCCGTCGCCAGGCCGCCCGCCACCGCGCCGACGGCGGTCTGCACGGTCCCGGCCTCCAGCACGATGATGGCGACGAGGGCGCCCGCCGACGCCCCGCTGCCGAAGCCGATGATGTCCGGGCTGCCCAGCGGGTTGCGGGACAGCGACTGGAACACCGCGCCGCTCATGCCCATCGCGAAACCGGCCAGCAGGCCGTCCAGGACGCGCGGCATCCGCAACTCGTTCACGACGAAGTCCGCGCCCGGCGGGCCGTCGCCGAAGAGGGTGCGGACCACGTCGGCCGGGCCCAGCTCGTACGCGCCCATGCCGAGCGAGAACACCATGAGGGCCGCGCCCAGAACCGCCAGAACGGCGCAGACCAGCAGCGCGCGCCGCCGGAAGCGGAGCGAGAGGCCGCCGCGCGAGCGCACCACCACGATGGCGGAGTACTTCGGGCGCGCGGGGGCGTGCGGGACGTTCACAGGTGGGCCACCTTGCGCCGGCGGACGAGTTGGATGAACAGCAGGCCGCCGAGGAACGCGGTCACGACCCCGACCTCGATCTCGTACGGCGGTACGAGCACCCGGCCGACGATGTCCGAGCCGAGCAGCAGCACCGGCGCGAAGACCGCGCAGTACGGGAACAGCCAGCGGGTGTCCGGGCCGCAGAACGCCCGTACCGCGTGCGGGATCATCAGCCCGATGAAGCCGATCGGCCCGCACACGGCCGTCGCCGCCCCGCACAGCAGGGTGATCGCGACGATGGACAGCACGCGGGTACGGCCGAGGTGCGCGCCCAGCGAGCGCGCGGTGTCGTCGCCCAGCGCCATCGCGTTCAGCGGCCGGGCCAGCGCCAGCGCGAGGAGCGCGCCCGCCACCAGGAACGGCAGCGCGGGCAGCAGCAGATCCCCGCGCCGCCCGGCCAGCGTGCCGATCGACCAGTGCCGCATGGTCTCCAACGCGCTCAGATCCCACAGTTGCAGGCCGTTGACGTAGCCGAAGAGCGCCGCGTTGACGGCGGTGCCGGCCAGCGCGAGGCGTACGGGCGTCGCGGCCCGGCTGCCGCCCAGCGCGTTGACCGCCACCGCTGCCACCCCGGCCCCCGCGAACGCGAACCACAGATAGCCGGTGAAGGAGGTGACGCCCAGCAGGCTGATCGAGGTGACCACGGCGGCCGACGCGCCCGCGTTCACGCCGAGCAGCCCCGGGTCGGCGAGCGGGTTGCGGGTCAGCGTCTGCATCACGGCGCCCGCCAGCCCCAGCGCCGCGCCGACCGCGACGCCGATCGCGGTGCGCGGCAGCCGCAGCCCCCGCACGATGTGGTCGTTCTCGGTGCCCGTCGCCTCGAACAGGCCGTGCCACACCTGGTCGAGCGGTATCTGCTTGGCGCCGACGGAGATGCTCGCCAGCACGGCGACCGCCAGCAGCGCCAGGCCCACCAGCAGGCCGGTGGTCCGTACGGTCCGCCGGGCGCCGGGCGCGGCGGGCGGCGGCGCGGCCTCGGCGGCGGCGAGGGTGGTGGCGGCCGTCATGCCGCGCTGCTCTCACGGCCGCCGGCCCCGGAACCCGCGCCCGTACTCGTACTGACGCCCGTGCTCGTGCTGACGCCCGTACCCGTGCCCCCACTCGTACCTGGGCCCGCGCCCGTACCGGCACTCACGCCCGTATCCGCGCTCGCGCGGAAGCGGCGGCACTCCTCGTACGACGGCAGCAGCCCCTCCCGCTCCGCCCGCGCCAGCGACGGCGCGGCGGCGTCCTTCTCCGACAGCAGGGGCGTGACGCCGCGCGGCCACTCGATGCCCAGCTCCGGGTCGAGCGGGTGCACGCCGTGCTCGCGCCGGGGCTGGTAGCCGGTGGAGCAGAGGTAGACGGCGGTCGCGTCGTCGGTGAGCGCCATGAAGGCGTGGCCCAGCCCCTCGGAGAGATAGACGGCGCGGTGGGTCTCGTCGTCCAGGAGCACCGCCTCCCACGCGCGGTACGTGGGGGAGCCGACCCGCAGGTCGACGACGACGTCGAGGATCGCGCCCCGTACGCAGGTGACGTACTTGGCCTGGCCCGGCGGCACGTCGGCGAAGTGCACGCCGCGCAGCGTGCCGCGCCGGGACCGGGAGCAGTTGGCCTGGGCGAGGACGGGGGCGTGGCCCGCGGCGGCGGTGAAGTCCGGGGCCCGGAACCACTCGTGGAAGCTGCCCCGGTCGTCGCGGTGGATCGTCGGCTCGCGCGTCCACGCGCCCTCGATGGTCATCGGGCGCATGAGGCCCCTCCTTGGATGCTTACGGTTCCGTCGGCGCCCGCCGTCCCCGCGGCGACGGCGGCGAACTCGGCGTGCAGCGCGTCCCGCCAGTGCCGGGGCCGCGGCAGCCCGGCCGTCTGCCACCGGTCGTGGCCGAGCACGCTCCACGCCGGGCGCGGCGCGGGCCGGCCCAGTGCGCCGCTGTCGGTGGGCCGCACCCGCTCGGGGTCGGCGCCGGCCAGCCGGAACACCTCGCGGGCCAGCTCGTACCAGGTGGTGTGGCCGCCGGCGGTGGCATGGAAGACGCCCGGCCGCAGCGGCCCCCGGCCCAGCGCCATGAGCCGCCGCGCGACATCCGCGGTGGCGGTGGGCTGGCCGTACTGGTCGTCGACGACGTGCACCACGCCGTCGCCCGCGGCCCGCTCGGCCATGGTGCGCACGAAGTTGCGGCCGTACGGGCCGTACAGCCAGGCCGTGCGCACGACGGTGCCCGCGCGCGGCAGCTCGGCGAGGACCGCGCGCTCGCCGGCCAGCTTGGTGCGCCCGTACGCGGTGCGCGGGCCCGGCTCGGCGTCCTCGGGGTAGGGCGGGCCGGCGTGGCCGGGGAAGACGTAGTCGGTGGAGACGTGCAGCAGCCGGGCGCCGGTGGCCGCGCAGGCGCGGGCGAGGACGCGTACCGCCTCGCCGTTGACGCGCAGCGCCCGCTCCTCGGCGGACTCCGCGGCGTCGACGTCGGTCCAGGCCGCGCAGTTGACGACCACGGCGGGGCGGGCGCGGTGCAGGGCGCAGCCGACGGCGCGCTCGTCGGTGAGGTCGAGGTCATGGCGGGTCAGCGGGAGGACCGGGACGTGTCCGGCGGCGAGCAGCCGGCACAGGTCGCGGCCGAGCATCCCGCCGGCGCCGGTGATCAGCCAGCGGGTCACCGGCCCTCACCGCGCACTCCGGCCGCCGGGCGCGCCGCCGCTCGCGGGGCGGGGGCGGCGGGGGACCACCAGGACCGGTTGGCGCGGTACCAGTCGACGGTCTCGGCGAGCCCGTCCGCGAAGGAGTGGCGAGGCCGGTAGCCCAGCTCGGTGCGGATCTTCGACCAGTCGACGGAGTAGCGCCGGTCGTGGCCCTTGCGGTCGGCGACCCGCTCGACCCGTTCCCAGCCCGCTCCGCAGGCGTCCAGCAGCCGCTCGGTGAGCTGGGTGTTGCTCAGTTCCGTGCCGCCGCCGATGTTGTAGACCTCGCCGGGCCGCCCGGCCTCCAGTACGAGCCGCAGCGCCCGGCAGTGGTCGTCGACGTGCAGCCAGTCGCGGACGTTGGCGCCGTCGCCGTAGAGCGGGACGCTGCCGCCCTCCAGGAGCCGGGTGGTGAACAGCGGGATGACCTTCTCGGGGTGCTGGTACGGGCCGTAGTTGTTGGAGCAGCGGGTCACGGAGACGTCGAGCCCGTGGGTGCGGTGGTGGGCGAGCGCGAGCAGGTCGGAGCCCGCCTTCGACGCGGAATAGGGGGAGTTGGGCGCCAGCGGCTGGTCCTCGGTCCAAGACCCGGCGTCGATGGAGCCGTACACCTCGTCCGTGGAGACGTGCACGAAGCGCGCGACGCGGTGCCGCACCGCAGTTTCCAGGAGCACCTGGGTGCCCAGCACATTGGTCGCCGCGAACTCCTGCCCGCCCGCTATGGACCGGTCCACATGGGACTCGGCCGCGAAGTGCACGACCATGTCGTGGCGCGCGAGGAGGGAGCCGACGAGCCCGCCGTCCCGGATGTCGCCGTGTACGAAGGTGAACCGTGAATCGCCTTGCGCGGTGCGGAGGTTGGCGAGGTTTCCGGCGTAGGTGAGGGAGTCCAGGGCGGTGACGGCGAGCGCTCCGCCGGGCCCTTCGGGGCCGAGCAGGGTGCGGACGAAGTGGGAGCCGATGAAGCCGGCCCCGCCGGTGACGAGGATTCTCATGGGTGTCCAGGAGGTGATGGGCGGTCAGGCGGTCGGGTCTGCGCGGCGTCAGGGGGTGATCTGGACCTGGCTGTGGTCGCCGAGGACGAGGCGGTGGGCGCGGGGCGCGCGGGCGGCGCCGGTCACCCGGACCGTACGGCCGATGAGGGAGCCCTCGATCCGGCCGACGCCCTCGATGCGGGAGCCGTCGAGCACGATGGAGAACTCCACCTCGCTGTCGCTGATCAGGCAGCCGTCGGCGACCGAGGTGGAGGGGCCGATGTAGGAGTCGCGCACGACGCTGCCCGCGCCGATGACGGCCGGGCCCACGATCCGGGAGCGGACGACGCTGGCGCCCTCCTCGACCCGTACCCGGCCGACGAGTTCGCTGTCCGCGTCGACCGTGCCGAGCACGGCGGGCGGCATGGCTTCGAGCACGGTGCGGTTGACCTCCAGCATGTCGGTGACGTTGCCGGTGTCCTTCCAGTAGCCGCTGATGACGGTGGAGCACACGGAGCGGCCGTCCTCGACGAGCCACTGGATGGCGTCCGTTATCTCCAACTCGCCGCGCGCGGAGGGGGTGATGGACCGTACGGCCTCGTGCACGGCGGACGTGAAGAGGTAGACGCCGACGAGCGCGAGGTCGCTGCGCGGCGCGCTGGGCTTCTCCTCCAGCCGCAGCACGGCGCCGTCCGGGTCGAGTTCGGCGACCCCGAAGGCGCTGGGGTCGTCCACCTTGGTCAGCAGGATTCGGGCGTCGGGGCGGGTCGCGCGGAACTCCTCGACCAGTTCGGTGATGCCGCCCACGACGAAGTTGTCGCCGAGGTACATCACGAAGTCGTCGTCGCCGAGCCAGTCACGGGCGATGAGCACGGCGTGCGCCAGGCCCAGGGGCCGTGCCTGCGGCAGATAGCTGACGCGGGCCCCGAAGCGGGAACCGTCGCCGACCGCCGCCCGGATCTCCGCCTCCGTGTCGCCGACGACGATGCCGATGTCGGTGATCCCGGCGGCGACGAGCGACTCGATGCCGTAGAAGAGCACGGGCTTGTTGGCGACGGGGACGAGCTGCTTGGCCGCGGTGTGCGTGATGGGGCGCAGCCTGCTGCCGGTGCCTCCGGAGAGGACAAGTGCCTTCATGAGGGGGTCATCCTTGGGTGACGGGGGCGGACGCGGTGTCGGTCGCGGTGCTCTCTGCGGTGGCGTCGGTGTGCACGGTGTGCTCGGTGTGCTCGGCCGCGGTGCCGGCGGTCGCCGCCTGGTGCCGCCACAGCCGTGCGTACGGCCCGTCGGCGGCCAGCAGCGCCTCGTGCGGGCCCTGTTCGGCGACGCGGCCGTCGGCGAGGACGACGATCCGGTCCGCGCGGGCGGCCGTGGCGAGCCGGTGGGCGACCACGACGGTCGTACGGCCGGTGGCGAGCCGGTCCCCGGCGTCGAGGACGCTCCGCTCGGTGGCCGGGTCGAGCGCGGCCGTCGCCTCGTCGAGGAGCAGCAGGCCGGGGGAGACGAGTTCGGCGCGGGCCAGCGCGATGAGCTGCCGCTGCCCGGCGGACAGGCTCGCGCCGCGCTCGCCGACCGGCTGCCGGAAGCCGTACGGCTGGGCGGCCACGGCGGGCAGCGCGCCCACCACCCGTACCGCGGCCTCGACCTCGCCGTCGCTCGCCTCCGGCCGCCCGTAGCGGACGTTGGCGGCGATGTCGCCGGTGAACAGGTGGGCCTCCTGGGGCACGACGCCCAGCAGCCGGCGGTACGCGGACGGCTCGTAGTCCTTGATGTCCGCGCCGTCGACCAGGACCCGGCCCTCGCTCGCGTCGTAGAACCGGGCGAGGAGCTTGACGACGGTGGACTTACCCGCACCCGTCGCGCCGACGAGCGCCACCGTCTCGCCGGGCGTCACGCGCAGGCTGACGCCCGCCAGGGAGGGCCGCTCCGCGCCGGGGTAGCGGTGGGTGACGTCGCGCAGCTCGATCTCGCCGCGCAGCCGGTCCGGCACGGGCGCGGGGTGCTCGGCGGGCGGTACGGAGGCCGGTACGCGCAGCAGTTCCACGGTGCGGCGCAGCCCGACGGACGCCTGCTGGTAGCTGTCGAAGGCGAGGGACAGTTGCTGCACGGGCGCGAAGAACATGCCCAGGTAGAGCATGAAGGCGACGAGCACGCCGGGGCTCAGCGAGCCGTCCGCGACCCAGCCCGCCCCCACCAACAGGGCGAGGACCTTGGAGAGTTCGGCGGTGAGGTTGATGCTGGGGAAGTAGACGGCGGCGTAGCGCTGCGCCTTCAGCCGGGCGGTGCGGTAGCTCTCGGAGAGCTTCCCGAACGCCTCGGCGGTGTGGCCCTCGCGGTTCTGCGACTGGGCGACGCGCAGCCCGGTGACGTTCTCCTGGAGGCTGGAGTTGACCTCGCCGACGCGCAGCCGGGCGTCGGTGTACGCGGCCGAGGAGAGCCGCCAGAAGACGGCCGTGGCGATGAGGACGAGCGGCAGCAGGGCGAGCGCCGTGAGCGCCAGCGACACGTCGACGGCGAGCATCGCGACGACCGCCGCGCACAGCGTCGCGAGCGCCGCGACGGCGGTGAGCAGGTTGGTCTGGAGGAACGCGGAGAGCGCGTCGATGTCGTTGACCATCCGCGTCATGATCTGGCCGCCGCGCTCGCGCTCGTAGAAGTCCAGCCCCAGCCGCTGGAGTTGGGCGAACGTGCGGACGCGCAGCCCGTACAGCACGCGCTCCCCGGCGCGCCGGGTGACGCGGGCCTGGAGGTTGAGCGCGAGCCAGCCGCCCGCGACGACGAGGAGGGCGAAGAGGGCGGTGGTGGCCAGTACCCGGCCGTCGCCGGCGTCCACGCCCGCGTCGAGGCCGTGCCGTACGAGCAGGGGCAGCGCGATGGTCGCGAGGGAGTCGGCGGCGACCAGGGCGAGGCCGAGCAGCAGGGCGGCGCGCACCGGCTTCAGCAGGCGGGAGAGGCGGAACCGCGGGTCGGGGGAGCGGAGTTCGCGTTCGTCGAGGCGCGGGTCGTCGGTCGGTTTGTCGGTCGGCTCGTCGGTCGGTTCGCCGGCCGGCGCGGGGGCCGTGCCGGTGTCGGGCTCGGGCCACAGCTCCGGCGTGGTGCCGTCGGCCGCCGGGCGGTCGGCGGCGGGGCCGACCGGCGTGTCGATCGAGTCGCCGGGCCCGGAGAGGAGTTCGCGGAAGAGCGCGCAGCGCGCCAGCAGTTCGGCCTCGGTGCCGGTGTCCACGACGCGCCCGCCGTCGAGCACGGCGATGCGGTCGGCGAGGGCGAGGGTGGAGCGGCGGTGGGCGATGAGCAGGGTCGTACGGGCGGTGGTGACGGCCCGCAGCGTGGCCTGGATGGCGGCCTCGGTGACGGCGTCGACGGCGGAGGTGGCGTCGTCGAGGACGAGGACGCGGGGATCGGCGAGGAGCGCGCGGGCCAGGACGACGCGCTGGCGCTGGCCGCCGGAGAGGGTCAGGCCCCGTTCGCCGACCTCGGTGGCGTAGCCGTCGGGCAGCCGGGAGATGAAGCCGTGCGCCTCGGCGGCCTCGGCGGCGGCCCGTACCTGCTCGTCGGTGGCGTCCGGGCGGCCGTAGGCGATGTTGTCCCGGAGCGAGCAGGAGAAGAGGAACGGCTCCTCGAACACCACGCCGATCGTGGCGCGCAGGGAGGCCAGGGTCAGTTCGCGGACGTCGGCGCTCGCGTCGGGCGGGCCGACGCGCACCGAGCCGTGCTGCGGGTCGTAGAAGCGGGCGAGGAGCAGGGAGACGGTGGACTTGCCGGAGCCGGAGGGGCCGACCAGCGCGAGCGTCTCGCCGGGCCGCACCGCGAGCGACGCCCCGTCCAGGACCGGGTCGCTCGGCGCGTACCCGAACCGCACGTCCCGCAGCTCGATCCCCACCGGCCCGGCCGGGGCCTCGCGGGCGTCCGGCGCCTCGGTGATCTCGGGCTGGGCGTCGACGAGTTCGTAGACCCGCTCGGCGGCGGCGCGGGCCTGGTGCGCGGTGACGAGGAAGCTCGCGAAGAGCCGGGCGGGCCCGGCGAGCAGCGCCAGATAGGCGGCGAAGGCGAGGAACGTGCCGAGGTCGACGCTGCCGCGCAGCGCCAGCCAGCCGCCGAGCGCGAGCACCCCGACCTGGCCGAGGGCGGGGAGCGCGGACATGGTGGCGGTCGCGGTGGCCTGGATGCGGGCGACGCGCACCCGGCGGCCGAACAGGGCGCGGGCGGCGCGCGCGAGCCGGTCGGTCTCGCGCTCCTCCTGCCCGAAGCCCTTGACGACGCGGACGCCGGTGACGGCCTCCTCGACGTGCTCGGCGATCTCGGCCGCGCCCGCCTGGGCCGCACGCGTCGCCGGTACGAGCCGGGTGCGGCTGCGGGCGGCGACCCAGGCGGTGGCGGGGACGACGGTCAGCGCGACGAGGGTGAGCAGGGGGGAGAGCCAGAGCATCGCGCCGACCGCGACGAGGAAGAGCGCACTGGTGCCCAGCGGGATGGGCAGCATGCCGAGCATCATCTGTACTTGCTGGAGGTCGCTGTTGGCGCGGGAGACGACCTGGCCGGTGCGGAGCGCGTCCTGTTTGATCCCGTCGAGCCGCTGCACGGAGGAGAAGACCTCGGTGCGGAGCTGGTGCTGCACGCCCAGGGCGAGCTTGCCGGCGGCGTACCGGCGGGTGAACTCCGCGCCGAACTGGACCAGCGCGAGCGCGGTGAGCGCCGCCGCCAGCCAGCCGATGCGGCCGGTGTTCCCGGCGACGGCGTCGTTGACGCCGAGCCGGGCGAGGAGCGGCCCGATGGCCTCAAGACCCGTTCCCAGAACGGAACTCAGTGCTACTGCGAGGAGAAGTCGAGGGTGGTGGCGGCACGCGGCGCCGAGCCTGCGTATCCAGCCGGGGGTTGTTGTTGAGCTGCTGGGCACGTGATTAGCTTAGGCTTACCTAAGTAAGGGTCGCCACGTTCTCCGTGTGACCTCGGCCACACTCGCCCCGCGTGCGCCGCCATGCGCCTCCGACCGGTCATCACCCAGGCCCGGCAGGCGATATGACGGTGCGTCGGGGAGGAAAGCAGGTTGTCGATGCGTGTCCTGTTCGCCGGACCGCCGTTCTTCGGACTCCTCTATCCGATGGTTCCGCTCGCCCAGGCGTTCCGCGCCGCGGGCCACGACGTCCTCGTGGGCACCTGCGGAAAGGCCGCCGGGCACGCCGCGCACGCCGGCCTCCCGGCCCTCGACTGCGCGCCCGGCATCGGCCCCGACGCCCTCTACGCCGACATGGAGAAGCGTCGCGACCGCAAACCGCCGTCCCCGGGCGAGGCCGGCGAACCGCCCAAGGGGAAGGGCTTCTCCTTCTTCAGCGACGAAATGGCCGACACCATGGTCGACCTCGGCCGGCAGTGGCGCCCCGACCTCGTCGTGCACACCCCCAACGGCGTCGTCGGCCAGCTCGTCGCCACCCGCCTCGGCGTACCGTCCGTCCTGCACGCCGTCGGCTTCGGCCACACCGGACGGCACGTCGCCATGATGAACGACGCCCTCGCCGACGGCTACGCCCGCCACGGCCTCGACGGCCCCGACCCCATCGCCGCCTGGCTCGACGTCACCCCGCCCAGCATGAGCGTCGCCGCCGAACCGCGCACCCGCCCCATGCGCTACGTCCCCTACAACGGCGGCAGTTCGCTCCCGCACTGGCTCTTCGAGGACCGCAAGCGGCCACGCGTCGCCGTCACCCTCGGCACGGTGCGCCCCGTCGTCGACGGCGTCTCGCCCCTCCAATGGGTCGTGGACGCGGCCCGCGCCACCGACGCCGAGTTCGTGCTCGCCCTCGGCGGCGCCGACCTCACCGCGCTCGGCCCGCTCCCCGAGAACGTACGCCCCGTGGACTGGACACCGCTCGGCGCGCTCCTCGCCGCCAGTGACGCCGTCGTCCACCACGGCGGCGCCGGCACCACCCTCACCGCCCTCGACTCGGGCCTCCCGCAGATCGTCCTCGGCGAGGGCGCCGACCGCCCCGCCAACGCCGCCGCCGTACGCACCCGCGGCTGCGGCCTCGTCCCCGGTGCCGACGGCGGTCCCGGCGGGCTCGCCCCGGACGCCGAACTCATCCAGCGGCTCCTGGAGGACGACGACCTGCGCACGGCCGCGCGCGAAACGGCGGAGGAAATGGCCGCCATGCCGAGCCCGTCCGAAACGGCGGCGCGGCTGGTCGAACTGGCGCTGACGCAGGGCAGGCACCGATGAGGGGCGGGTCTGGTGGGGCTGGTGGATATGGCGCGTCTGGTGGGGTCGATTGGGCCGGTGGGTATGGCGAGCCCGGCAGGTCAGGCGGGTCCGGCAGGTTCGATGGGTATGACGGGGCGTTCGGGGCGGGGGCCGGGCCCGGTTCCGGGGGCGCCGGGCGCGGCCCGGCCGGCGGGTACGGGGCGGTCGCGCCCGTGAGCGCGTCGCTCGCCTCGGGCGGCAGCGGCCGTACGGGCGCGGGGTCGGCCCGCGAGGGCTCCGAGGCGGCAGCCGGAGCGGCGGTGGGGCCGGTCGCCGGACCCGCTGCCGGGCCGGTCGCCGGGCCCGCGACTCGGCAGGTCGCCGACTCGGTCGCGGGGGTCGGCGTCGCGCTCATGGCCGCGCGGCAACTCGGCGTGGGCGCGGACAAACCGCCGCTCTCCCCTCGGCCCGCACCCGTCGAGACCACCGAGAGCCCCCGGCTGGCGCGGCTCGCCCGCGACATGGCGGCGGCCCGGTCCTGGAACGCGCGGAGCACCGTGCTCGACGCGTTCTGGGGCGAGGTGCGGACCACAGGCGCGCCGCTGATCGAGACGATCGAGGGCGACCCCGGGCATCGGGCCGTCACCTTCCTGTGGCGCGGCGACACCGACACCCGGCAGGTCCTGCTGCTCGTCAACCGGCTCCTCGACCGCTGCGACCTCGCGGCCAGCCTCATGCGCCGGCTCCCCGGCACGGACGTCTGGCACCTCACCTACCGGCTCCGCGCAGACCACCGCGGCTCGTACCGCATCGCCCCCGACACCACCGGTTTCGACCGCTCAGAACTGGAACGCCTCGCCGACACCGCCGTACCGGACCCCTTCAACCCCCGTACGGTCCCGACCCGTTGGCACGGACGCCCCGGATCGGCCTTCGAGCTGCCCGAGGCTCCGGCGCGTCCCTGGGAGGCCCGCCGCGACGGCGTCGCACGCGGGACCGTACGGCGGTACCACCTCGCGAGCGCGGCACTCGGCTCGGAACGCGAGGTGTGGAGGTACGTACCGCCCGAGACCGACTCGCCCGGCGCTGGCACGGCCGGCGCTGAGACGGCCCGCGCTGAGACGGACGTGCTGGTCCTCCTCGACGGTGACATGTGGTTCGGCCAGATTGGCATCGAGGACACGCTGGACAACCTCATCGCCGACGGCGCCATCCCGCCACTGACCGTGCTCGCCCCGCACGCCGTCGACAACCCCACCCGTAGAAGGGAGTTCGGCGGAAACCCCGCCTACGTCGACTTCCTCGCCGCCGAACTGCTCCCCTGGGCGGCGGCCCGGCTGCCCGTCACCGACGACCCGGCCCGTACCGTCATCGCCGGCCAGAGCCTCGGCGGGCTGACCGCCCTGTACGCCGGGTACTCCGCGCCGTACCGCTTCGGCAACGTGCTCGCCCAGTCCTCCTCGCTCTGGTGGCGACCGGCCGACGAACTGCCGGGCGACACGCCGTGGATGACGCGCCGTTACCTCGAAGGGGCGCCGCGCGAACTGCGGTTGCGCCTCGATGTCGGGCTTCATGAGTGGGGCATGCTCGAACAGACCCGCGAACTGCGCTCCGCGCTGCGCGCACGCGGCTACGACGTCAGCGGAACGGACTTCAACGGCGGTCACGACTACGTGTGTTGGTCGGTGGCGCTCGCCGATGGCCTGGTCAGGCTGCTGGGCCGCTGACGCATACGGCGCACTGGACCAGCGCCGAACCACACTCCGTACGCCACCCGTACACCATCCGTACGACCCCCATCGACAGACACCAAGTTTCCATCCAAGGAGCAACACCCATGCAGTTCCGCAGAAGCGCCGCCCTGCTCGTCGCCGCGATAGCGGGCAGTCTCGCCCTCACCGGATGCGGCAGCGACTCGAAGGCCGGGTCCCAGGACGCGGCGGGCGGCGGCTCCGGCAAGCGGACCGTCACCGACGCCAACGGCAAGAAGGTCGAGGTGCCCGCCGCGCCCAAGAAGGTGGTGACGCTCAGCGAGCCGACCCTCGACGCCGCGCTCGCCCTCGGCGTCCAGCCGATCGGCGCGACCAGCGGTCGCGGCCAGTCCGGCGTCGCCGGCTACCTCGCCGAGAAGGCGAAGTCCGCCAAGATCGTCGCCAACGTCGCCGAGCCCGACCTCGACAAGCTGTCCGCCATGCGGCCCGACCTCATCCTGCTGGACGAGACCGTCGGCGCCAAGCGCGTCCAGGACAAGCTCAAGGGCATCGCGCCCACCGTGCTCACCGCCAAGCTCAACGCCCCCTGGAAAGAGGCGTTCTCCGCCACCGCCGACGCCCTCGGCAAGAAGGCTGACGGCGAGAAGCTGCTCGCCGGGTTCGACAAGCAGGTGGGGGAGGTGAAGGGGGCGCTGGGCGGCAACGCCGGCGCCGTCACCAGCGTCATCCGCTGGCAGAACGGCGCGCCCTCCGTCGTCGGCAAGGGCAAGGGCCACGTCGGCGACACCCTCGCCGCCCTCGGCCTCAGCCGCCCCAAGGGGCAGCAGGGCGAGAGCATCGGCCACAGCGAGCCCGTGAGCCTGGAGCGCCTCGACTCCATCGACGGCGACTGGCTGTTCTTCGGCGCCCTCGGCGACAAGGCCGCCGGTGAGAAGGGCCTCAAGGAGGCCGGCGGCGTCCCCAACTTCAACAAGCTCAAGGCCGTCACGAAGCACCACGTCGTGGTGGTCGACGGCTCCGCCTGGAACAGCTCCGGCGGCCCCCTCGCCGCCCAAGCCGTCCTCGACGACATCAAGTCGGCCATGACAAAGAAAAGCTGACCCGCACGCCAACCCACCCGACCTTGCTCCCGCCCGCCCTCGTACGGGCCCCAGCGAGCCATGCCTCGTGGCGGGCGGCGCGCGATGGTCCTGCCGGGGCCGGGGCCGGGGCCGGGCCCCAGGGCGCGGTCAGTCGGCTGCCAGGTTGGCGGCTTCGGTGGCGCAGCCCCAGGAGACGGTGATGCCGGCGCCGCCGTGGCCGTAGTTGTGTACCAGGCGGGTGCCGCCGGGCAGGTCCTCGGCCTCCAGGCGTACCTGGTGGCGGCCGGGGCGCAGGCCGACGCGGTGTTCTATGACGCGGGCGCGGGCCAGGGCCGGGTGAACGCGGGCGCAGCGGGCCACGATCGCCGCGGCGGTCACCGGGTCCGGTTCGCGGTCCCAGACGCCCTCGCGCGCCGTGCCGCCGAGCACGACCCCGTACGGCTGCGGCAGGACGTACATCGTGTCCGAGGCCGCGCGGTCGGCGGCCACGAACCATTCGGCGATGCCCGGGTTCTCGACCACCACGATCTGGCCCTGCACCGGGTGCACCCCGGGGTCCGGCACCAGGTCGCGGGCGCCGAGGCCCGTGCAGTTGACTATGGTCGGCGCGGCCCGGCCGGCGTCCGCGAGCGAGGACACCGCCCGGACCGCGACCGTGCCGCCCGCCGCCTCCAACCTCCGCCGCAGGTAAGCGAGGTGACTGCCCATATCGATGATCGGGACCCGCGCCCGCAGCCCCTTCTCATAGCCGTGCGGCAGCTCCTCGGCGCTCGACGGCCGCAGCCCGCGCAGATGGCGCGCCCACGGCCCCAGCTCCGTGACGTCCAGCCCGCCCTGCACCCCGTCGACCAGCCGTACGCCCGTCTCGTCGGGGTCCGCGGCCAGTTCGGTCTGGACCTCCAGCGACCGCAGCGACCATGGGCCGACGGCCTCTTCGGGCTCGATCCGGTACGGCCACCACAGCCCGCCGGCCACCGCCGACGTCGTGTCCGCCGCCGCGTCCCGGCTCCACACCTCGACCCGGCGCCCGCTCTCCGCCAGCACGATGGCGGTGGTCAGGCCGATGACCCCGCCGCCGATCACGATCGCATCGCTCGTCATACCCGGACGCTATCCGCTGGGCGCGCGCGGAGCGCCCCGCGGGCGCGCGATGCGGAACGCCCCACGAGCGCCGGATACGGAATGCGCGCCGCCGGGAGCGGAACGGTCCGGGCGTGGGAATACTCGGGTCATGGCAGCGGAGTACGTCACCTTCGGGCTGGCGCCGGCGACGCGCACCGGAGGTGTGCTCGCGGGCGGCGCCTACCGGCTCCACCGGGACTTCCTCGACTTCATCGTCGACGGCAGACCGCTGCTGCTGCGCCTCGCCGACGTCGACGCCGTCTCGCCCCTCGCCTCCGATCTGGGCCCCTCGATCTTCACCTCCGAGGTGCGGCGACTGCTGCTGGACACCGACGATCCGCCGGCCGACGGCCGCTTCGTCATCTACGGCTGCCCCGAGTGCGAGGGGCTGGAGTGCGGCGCCGTCACGGCGGTCATCGAGCGCGACGGCCCCGACTTCGTCTGGCGCGACTTCGCCTGGCAGACCGACGAGGCGGCGCCGGACCTGGAGCGCGACGGCTACGCGGGCGTCGGCCCGTTCCGCTTCCGCGGCCAGGAGTACCGCGGCGCGCTGGAACGGCTCCTGGCCGACGGCGACCCCCACGAACCGCCCACCCGCCGCGTCCTGCTCGTCGGACAGCGCGTCGCCTTCCTCGCCCGGCTCGCCGCCGCGCTGCGCGGCACCGGCATCGGCGCCGAGATCACCCGCGACGCGGCCGGGGCGCACGCTGACGAACTGCGCACCTACGGGGCCGTGGCCTTCGGCCAGGCGGTCGGCGAGGACGAACGGGCCGCCGTGCGCGCCGCCTTCGACGCCGCCGGGTCCGACGCCGTCTTCGTCGCCGGCCTCGCGCCGATCGTCGGGCTGCTCGTCGCGCAGATCGAGGAGGCCCTGGAGCGCGGCCCCCGCGAACAGCGCCGGCTGACCCGCCTCACCGCCCACCGCGACGGCCGTACGGGCGCGGCGGAGGTCGAGGTGACCGCCCCCTGCCGGGTGACCCTGCTCGGCTACCGCCTCGACCGGCTCTCCCGCCCCCATACCTACGACCTCTTCGACGCCCACCTCGACCCGGGCCGCCACCGGATCCCCCTCCCGCACGCCGCCGCCCGCCCCGGCTCCTTCCTCGTCGCCCGCACCAACGGCAACGTCCTCGTGACGGCCGTCACCCCGCCCCCGCCGAACGGGCCGTGAGGCACCAGCGCCGCGGCACCTCCGTGGGCGGCATGCGTGTCCCACGCTCGTACGGACCTTGCCTACCGCTGCCCCGGGGCCCTTTCCGCCCCTGAACGGGCCGTGCGGCACCAAGGCCCTCCACCACAGAACCCGTGACCGGGCGACGTAATCCGTTTCCTGCGGCAGCGTGGCAGCGGATAAAGTCGGTGGCCTTATGAGTGCCACCCTCGTCGCCAAGGATCTCGCCGCCGGACACGGCGACCGCACCCTCTTCTCGGGGCTCGACCTCGTGGTCGCGCCCGGTGAGGTGATCGGGCTCGTCGGAGCCAACGGGGCGGGCAAGTCGACGCTGCTGCGGCTGTTCGCGGGGCTGGACGTGCCGGAGGAAGGCGAGTTGCGGCTGAGCCCGCCCGGCGCGACCGTCGGGCACCTGCCGCAGGAGCCCGAGCGCCGCCCGGAGGAGACCGTACGGGGCTTCCTGGCGCGCCGCACCGGCGTGGCGGAGGCCCAGGCGGCGCTCGACGCCGCGACCGAGGCGCTCGTCGAGGCGGCGCCGGGCGCGGACGACGCGTACGCGACCAGCCTGGAGCGCTGGCTCTCGCTCGGCGCGGCCGACCTCGACGAACGGGCCGAGGAGGTCGCCGGCTCCCTCGGTTTGAAGGTCGACCTCGACCGGCCGATGACCAGCCTCTCCGGCGGCCAGGCCGCCCGCGCCGGGCTCGCCTCCCTGCTGCTCAGCCGCTACGACATCTTCCTGCTCGACGAGCCCACCAACGACCTCGACCTGGACGGCCTCGCCCGCCTGGAGCAGTTCGTCACCGGGCTGCGCGCCGGCACGGTCCTCGTCAGCCACGACCGCGAGTTCCTGACCCGCACCGTGCACCGGATCGTCGAGCTGGACCTCGCCCAGCAGCAGGTCAACGTCTACGGCGGCGGCTACGCGGCCTATCTGGAGGAGCGCGAGCGGTCCCGGCGCCACGCGCGCGAGGCGTACGAGGAGTACGCCGACACCCGCTCCGCGCTCCAGGCCCGCGCCCGCACCCAGCGCAACTGGATGGAGCACGGCGTCCGCAACGCCCGCCGCAAGGCCACCGACAACGACAAGATCAGCCGTAAGACGCGCGTCGAGTCGACCGAGAAGCAGGCCGCGAAGGCCCGGCAGACCGAACGGCTGCTGGAGCGGCTGGAGGTGGTCGAGGAGCCCCGCAAGGAGTGGGAACTGCGCATGGAGATCGCCGCCGCGCCCCGCTCGGGCGCGGTCGTCGCGACCCTGCGCGGCGCGGAGGTGCGCCGCGGGTCCTTCGCCTTCGGCCCTGTCGACCTCCAGATCGACTGGGCCGACCGGGTCGCCATCACCGGAGCCAACGGCTCCGGGAAGTCGACGCTGCTGGCCGCGCTGCTCGGCCGGCTGCCGCTGGACGCGGGGTCGGCGGCGCTCGGGCCCGGCGTCGTCGTGGGCGAGGTGGACCAGGCCCGCGCGCTGTTCCACGGGCGGGAGGCGCTGCTGGACGCGTTCGCGGCGGCCGCGCCCGAGCTGGAACCGGCCGAGATCCGTACGCTGCTGGCCAAGTTCGGCCTCAAGGCCGCGCACGTGCTGCGGTCCGCCGCCACGCTCTCGCCGGGCGAACGCACCCGTTCGGCCCTCGCCCTCCTCCAGGCGCGCGGGGTCAACCTCCTCGTCCTCGACGAGCCGACGAACCATCTGGACCTGCCCGCCATCGAGCAGTTGGAGTCGGCCCTCGCCTCCTACCAGGGCACGCTCCTCCTGGTCACCCACGACCGCCGCATGCTCGACGCCGTCGAGACGACCCGCCGCATCGAGGTCGCCGAAGGCCGCGTCACGGAGCGCTGACGCCGCTGACGTCCCGTCAGAGGCGGCTGGTCCGGCGGGAGTTGGGGTCCGGGCGCGAGTGGGGGTGCGCCGCGGGCCGTACGTACCGCCGGGCCGGACCCGCACCGGCCGGGCCGGACACGTACCGCCGCACGCGTCCGGCCCCTCCGATCACCCTCAGGCCCCTTCGATCACCCTCAGGACTGTCGATCACCCTCAGGTCCCTTCGATCACCCGCGGGCCCCGCCGACCTCGCGCGGCCCGCCGACAGCGGTCGTTTCAGCGTCCGCCGTTCTCCCCGCCCAGCAGACCGGCGCGCCGCAGCGCGTCGGCCATGGCGTCGTTGGCCGGGGCCGGGCCGCGGCCGCCGCCCGAGTTGCCGCGCCCGCCGGAGCCGCCGCGGCCGCCGCCCTGGCGGGGCTGGGCGGACCGGTCGCGCTGGCCGCCGACCTTCGGGCGGCCTCCGCGGCCCCCGCGGCCTTCGGAACCCGAGCCGCCACCGGCGGAACGGCCCCCGCCGGCGGGCGAACCGGCCTCGTCGTCGAGGCGGAGCGTCAGCGAGATGCGCTTGCGCGGGATGTCCACGTCCATGACCTTGACGCGCACGATGTCGCCCGGCTTCACCACGTCGCGGGGGTCCTTGACGAACGTCTTGGACATCGCGGAGACGTGCACGAGCCCGTCCTGGTGCACGCCGATGTCCACGAACGCCCCGAAGGCCGCCACATTGGTGACGACGCCCTCCAGCGTCATGCCCGGCGTGAGGTCGCCGATCTTCTCGACGCCCTCCTTGAAGGTCGCCGTCTTGAAGGCGGGACGGGGGTCGCGCCCCGGCTTCTCCAGCTCCTTCAGGATGTCCGTGACCGTGGGGAGCCCGAAGGAGTCGTCCACGAACTCGGCGGGCCGCAGCGACCGCAGCACCGTCGTGTTGCCGATGAGGGCGGCGACCTCGCTGCCCGTCGACTTCACCATGCGCCGCACCACCGGGTACGCCTCGGGGTGCACGCTGGACGCGTCCAGCGGATCGTCGCCGCCGCGGATGCGCAGGAACCCGGCGCACTGCTCGTACGCCTTCGGGCCGAGCCGCGCCACGTCCTTGAGGGCGCGGCGGCTCCGGAAGGGGCCATTGGCGTCGCGGTGGGCGACGATGTTCTCGGCGAGCCCGGCGCCGATGCCCGAGACGCGGGAGAGCAGCGGCGCGGAGGCGGTGTTGACGTCCACACCGACGCCGTTCACACAGTCCTCGACGACCGCGTCGAGGGAGCGGGAGAGCTTCACCTCGGACAGGTCGTGCTGGTACTGGCCGACGCCGATCGACTTGGGGTCGATCTTCACCAGCTCGGCGAGCGGGTCCTGGAGCCGGCGCGCGATGGAGACCGCGCCGCGCAGCGACACGTCCATGTCCGGCAGCTCCTGCGAGGCGAAGGCCGACGCCGAGTACACGGAGGCGCCGGCCTCGGAGACCATGACCTTGGTGAGCTTCAGCTCCGGGTGCGCCGCGATGAGGTCGGCGGCGAGCTTGTCGGTCTCGCGGGACGCCGTGCCGTTGCCGATCGAGATCAGCTCCACGTCGTGCTCGCGCGCGAGCGCCGCCAGCGTGGCCAGGGACGCGTCCCACTTCTGCTGCGGCACATGGGGGTGGATGACGGCGGTGGCGGCCACCTTGCCCGTCGCGTCGACGACGGCGACCTTCACGCCCGTACGGAAGCCGGGGTCGAGACCCATCGTGGCGCGCGTGCCGGCGGGGGCGGCGAGCAGCAGGTCGCGCAGGTTGGCGGCGAAGACCCGCACCGCCTCGTCCTCGGCGGCCTGGCGCAGCCGCAGCCGCAGGTCGATTCCGAGGTGCACCAGGATGCGGGTCCGCCAGGACCAGCGCACCGTGTCCGCGAGCCACTTGTCGGCGGGCCGGCCGCGGTCGGCGATGCCGAAGCGGCGCGCGATCGTCCGCTCGTACGCGCTCGGCACGTCGCCGTCCTGCTGCCCCTCGTGCTCCTCCGGCTCCAGGGCCAGGTCGAGGATCTCCTCCTTCTCGCCCCGGAACATGGCCAGCACGCGGTGGGAGGGGAGCTGGGTGAACGGTTCGGAGAAGTCGAAGTAGTCGGCGAACTTCGCGCCCGCCTCCTCCTTGCCCTCCCGGACCTTCGCGGAGACCTGCCCCCGCGACCACATGCGCTCGCGCAGCTCGCCGATCAGGTCGGCGTCCTCGCCGAACCGCTCGGTGAGGATGGCCCGCGCGCCCTCCAGCGCCGCGGCCGGGTCCGCGACGCCGGCCTCGGCGTTCACGAACGCGGCCGCCGCGGCGGCCGGCTCCACGCCCGGGTCGCCCAACAGGCCGTCGGCCAGCGGCTCCAGGCCGGCCTCGCGCGCGATCTGCGCCTTGGTGCGCCGCTTGGGCTTGAAGGGGAGGTAGATGTCCTCCAGCCGCGCCTTGGAGTCGGCCGCGCGGATCCGCGCCTCCAGGGCGTCGTCCAGCTTGCCCTGCGTGCGGACCGACTCCAGGATCGCGGTCCGCCGCTCCTCCAGCTCGCGCAGATAGCGCAGCCGCTCCTCCAGGGAGCGCAACTGCGCGTCGTCGAGCATCTCGGTCGCTTCCTTGCGGTAGCGGGCGATGAACGGCACGGTCGAGCCGCCGTCGAGCAACTCGACCGCCGCCGTCACCTGCCGCTCCCGCACGCCGAGCTCCTCGGCGATCCTGCCTTCGATCGACGTCGTCACGATCACGCTCCGCTTTCTCTCTGAGCTGCGACCTGCATTGTGGCAGGTACCTCCGACAGAGCGGAGCGCCGCCGTCGTCAGGCGGGCGGTCTGCCGCCGTCGCCGGCCGGGCGGCCGGCCGACGTCAGCCCTTGCCCATGAGGTCCGCCGGGAAGGCGCCGGCGGCCGCGAGGGCCTTCGCGAAGCCGCCCGCCAGCTCCGTGAGCCGGGCGACGCCCACCGCTCCGAGGTGTTCGTACGGGGCCGCGTCCAGCCGGTCCGTCTCGTCCTCCAGCCCGGCGCGGAGCGCGGCGCCCGCCTCGGTCAACTCCCCGTCCGCGGCCAGCAGTCCGCGCTCGCGCAGCCGCTCCTGGCCCGCCGCCCAGTCCGCGTCCGTCCAGCCCCGGGTGGACCGCACCCAGTCCGGGTTCATGCCGCGGCCGGTCGCGGTGTGGCTGACGAGCGCCTCCACGGGGTCGAGCCCCGCGCCGACCAGTGCCATCAGATGCCCGTCGCCGCGGTGCTCGCGCAGCAGCGTGGCGGCGTGCCAGAAGGCGAGGTGCGGCGCGTCCGGTACGGGCAGGTCGGCGTGGGCCGCGTACAGCGGGCGGGCGGCGCGGCTGCACACCTCGGTCGCCCGCAGCGCCAGCTCCGCGGCCTCGGCCATCTCCGCCGACGCGACGGCCTCGTCGCCGAGCAGCCGGCGCAGTGTGGCGTCGGCGGCGCGCAGCCGGGCCGCCAGTACGTCCTCGGGCGACGCGATGTCCCAGACGCTCGGCACATGGCGGGCGACGAGCTCATGGCTGAAGTTGTAGAACGAGGCGGTGATGGCGCCCGCCCCCACGCGCCCGAAGGCCGCGCCGCGCCCCGCGAGGTACGCGGCGCGGGAGTCCTCGACGCCGAGCGCGGCGAGCGCGTCGGAGAGGTCGGGGGAGAAGTAGACCATGGAGTGGAAGGCGTTCACGGGTTGATAACAGCGGCGTCCGGCGCGCTCCGGCAGTGAAGTCATACGAGCACGTTACCGACTGGTTGGTACGTGTGGGAACCGTCTGGGTGCCCTCTTCGGGGAGGGGAGCCGGGGCGGGCAACTTTCAGGCCGGGAGCGGTCCTTGGCGCGCTTCGCCAACTGGTGCGCGGTGCCGGCTAGCGCACGGCTCCGGCCGCGAGGACGTCGGCGAGCGCTCGCCGGGCCAGCGGGCCGAACCCCTCGCTGTTGCCGGCCTCGATCCACTGGTCGTAGGCGACCTCCCAGGCGAGCGCGGCCAGCGCCGCGACCGCGCGCGCGGTCAGGCTCGGGGCGCCGCGGAGGGTGAGGGCCTCGACCATGGCGGCGGTGATGTCGATCCTCTTGAGGGCCTCGCGTTCCCGCAGTTCCGGGTTGGCGTCCAGCACGGCCTGGCGCCGGCCGCTGAACTCGCGGCGGTCGGCGGTGAAGAACGTCCGGCCCAGCGCGTCGAGGGCGTCCGCCGCCGCGTCGAGCGGCCCGGTCGTCGGCGGCGCCGAGGCGATCCCCTCCACGACCAGACCGGCCACCGTGCCCCCGCCGAAGAGCACCTCGCGCTTGTCCGGGAAGTACCGGAAGAACGTGCTTTTGGTGAGCCCCGCGCGCTCCGCGATCTCGATGACGGTCGTGTTCTCGTAGCCGCGCTCCTCGAAGAGGTCGAGGGCCGCGGCGGCGAGTCGTCCAGGTGCGTCGGGTTGCCAGCGAGCCATGGAAGGCAGTCTACGGGACTCGGTCCCATCGCTGGTGTAGGGTCCATGAGACCAAGTCCCATCACCGGCCAGGAGAGGTCACGATGAGTAAAGCTGTCCGTTATGAGCGATTCGGCGGTCCCGAGGTACTCGAAGTGCGGGAGATACCCGAGCCGCACGCGGCACCGGACGGGGTGCGCGTCCGAGTCGCCGCCGCCGGGCTGAACCCGATGGATTGGCAGATCACCACGCAGCCCGACATGGCGGCGCGGTTCGGCATCACCCTGCCCGCCGGGTTCGGCAGCGACTTCGCCGGAGTGGTGGACGAGGTGGGCCCCGAAGCCACGGGGTTCGCGGTCGGCGACCGGGTGTACGGGGCCGCGATCGGCCGGTCCGTCGCCGAGTTCGTGCTGGTCAAGACGCCCGCCGCAGACCTGTGGCACACCCCGGAGGGGATCGCCGACGAGGTGGCGGGCACGCTTCCGGTCGCCAGTCTCACGGCCGCCGCCGCGCTCGCCGCGATCGGGCTCCGCGCCGGGGACACCGTCCTGATCGGCGGGGCGGCCGGCGGCGTGGGCATCTTCGCCGTGCAGTTGGCGAAGCGCGCGGGCGCCCGGGTGCTCGGCACCGCCTCCGAGGGCACGTTCGATTTCCTGCGCGGGCTCGGCGCCGAACCCGTGGCGTACGGCCCCGGCCTGGCGGACCGGGTACGGGACCTGGCCCCCGAGGGGATCACCGCCGCGGCCGACCTGTTCGGGAGGGAGGCGGCCGAGACCGCGCTCAAGCTCGGCGTGGCGCCCGAGCGGATCTCCGTCGTGGCCGACGGCCCCGCCCCGCCGCCCGGCGTGCGCAAGACGGGCGCCGTCGAGGCGGAGCCGGGCAGCATGGAGCGGATCGCCGACGCGGTCCACTCCGGCGAGATCACGGTGCCGATCGCGGCGACCTTCCCCGTCGACCGCATTCACGAGGCCGTGACCACGCAGGCCGAGCGGCATGTGCACGGGAAGATCGTGATCACGCTGTAGACGGCCGTCGGGCGGCCCCGGCGACGCCTGCCGAGGGCCGGGCCGCCCCAGAGGACCGCCAGAGAGAAGCGGATGGCCGAAAGGGTGGGGAATCCGTCATTGCGGCCATGGAGCGGCCCGCGCAGCATGGTTCCCATGACGCCACAGCACAACGTGCTCTTCGTCCTCTTCGACGGCGTGCAGAGCCTCGATGTGACCGGGCCCCTGGAGGTCTTCGCCGGGGCCTCGAAGCGCGCGGACCGGCCCGACGCCTACCGCGTCCGCACCGCTTCCCTCGACGGCGCACCCGTACGGACCTCCAGCGGCCTCACCCTCACCCCGGACACCGCACTGGAGGGCGTCCGTACCCCGAACACCCTCGTCGTGCCGGGCGGCCAGGGGACGCGCGCCCCGGAGCCCGGGCTCGTGGAGTGGCTGCGCCGCCGCGCCCCGGCCGCCGACCGGATCGTCTCCGTGTGCACCGGCGCGCTGCTGCTCGCCGAGGCCGGGCTCCTCGACGGCCGCCGGGCCACCACGCACTGGGCCCAGTGCGCGGCGCTCGCCGAACGGTTCCCGGCGGTCCGGGTGGACCCGGAGCCGATCTTCGTGCGCGACGGCAACGTCGCCACGTCCGCCGGCATCACCTCGGGCATCGATCTCGCGCTCGCCCTGGTCGAGGAGGACCTAGGCCGGGACGCCGCGCTCGCCGTCGCCCGCGACCTCGTCGTCTTCCTGCGCAGGCCCGGCAACCAGACGCAGTTCAGCGCCCAGCTCGCCGCCCAGACGGCGCGGCGCCGGCCGCTGCGGGACGTACAGCAGTGGATCACGGAGCGCCCCGACGCGGACCTGTCCGTCGAGGCGCTCGCCCGGCGCGCGAACCTCTCGCCCCGGCACTTCGCCCGTGCCTTCCAGACCGAGGTCGGCGTGGCGCCCGGCCGCTACGTCGACCAGGTACGCCTGGAGGCCGCGCGCCGCCTGCTGGAGGACACCGCCGACGGCGTCGAGGAGATCTCCCGCGCCTGCGGCTACGGCACCCCGGAGGCGATGCGCCGCGCCTTCCTGCGAAACCTGGGCGCGTCGCCCGCCGAGTACCGCCGCCGCTTCAGCCCCTCGCCGACCGCCTGAAACCCCCCCTCGGAGAAAGGGACGAGAGACATGCAGATCGCCATCCTCCTGTACGAAGGCGTCACCGCCCTCGACGCCATCGGGCCGTACGAGACGCTCAGCCGCCTGCCGGACGCGCGGCCCGTCTTCGTCGCGGACCGCCCCGGCCTGGTACGCAACGAGAAGGGCAGCCTCGGTCTGTTCGCCGACGCGGCCCTCGGCGACGTGCCGACGCCGGATCTCATCGTGGTGCCCGGCGCGCCCGACACGAGCGGGCCCCGCGAGTCCGCGGCCGTCCGGGACTGGCTCCGAGCCGCCGACGCCACCAGCACCTGGACGACCTCCGTGTGCACCGGCTCCCTCATCCTCGCCGAGGCCGGCCTCCTCACCGGCCGCCGCGCCACCACCCACTGGCACGAACTGGACGTCCTCGCCTCCTACGGCGTCCAGGCCACCGGCGACCGCGTCGTCACCGACGGCAAGTACGTCACCGCCGCCGGCGTCTCCTCCGGCATCGACATGGGCCTCACCCTCGCGGGCCGCATCGGCGGGGACCGGGTGGCCCAGTCCATCCAGCTCCTCATCGAGTACGACCCCCAGCCCCCGTACGACGCGGGCTCCCCGCAGAAGGCCCCGGCCGACATCGTGGCCGAACTCCGGCCCGCGGCCTGACGGTTCGCTGGTGCGGCGGCGCCCCCTCGGGGGGACTGCCCCCAGGGGCCGTCACTCCTCCGCTGCGGCCAACTCCTGACGCCACAACAGGTCCGTCAACCTCCCCACACCCCAAGCGAGTTGCCCGCGGTATGCCGCCATCGGCAGGCCGAGCAGTTCCGCCGTACGCGCGGGGGAGCCCGCCGGGCGCAGATACGTATGGTGCAGCGCCCGGAACGCGCGCCGGTCCGCAGCCGAGGCCGACAGCTCAGCCGCCGCCTCCTCGATGGCGTCCCGCAGGGCCGCGGCCCGCGTCCCGGCGTCCGCCGTCTCGTCGCAGCGGGCGGCGACCAGCCGGGCGGCGAGCAGGGGCGAGTCGCGGAGGGCGGCCGGGCGGGCGAGGCGGCGGAGGGCGTCGCGTACGGCGTCGGCGAACTCGTCCCGGGCCAGCACCCGCAGCGGCTTCGGCGGGCGGGGGGCCGGGACGGACAGGGGGTCCGCGGCCCGGTCCCGCTCCATGAGGAGTTCCAGCCAGGCGAGCGGCGGCGTGCGCCGCCAGTCGTGGACGAACACGCCGTAGGCGCGCCCGCCGCAGCGGAAGTCCGCGGCCGGCAGGCGGGCGAAGTCGGTGTACGCGCAGCCCGGACCCCAGAACTCCGGGTCGGCGAAGGGGAGCAGCGTCACGGCGGGCCGGTGCCCGGTCAGATGGCGGCCGGTGAGGTAGTGGCGGGTCAGCCGCAGCATGATCAGTTTCTGTGCGGGCGAGACGTCCTGGTAGTCGTCGCGGCTCATCCAGAACCGCACCAGCAGCGCCGTCTCCTCGCCCCGCAGCCGCCCCGCCAGCCACCCCCGGGCGGCCGTCACCGCGGGGTCCGAGGGGGCGTCCGGCAGCGGCCCGGCGGGCAGTTCCAGCAGGGTGTAGAAGCCCGCCGCCACCCCGTCCGGCCCGCACACCGTGTACGTCTCGCACGCCGGATGGTCCGCCCAGGCCCGTACGAGCCGTGCCGAGGGCGCCCCCTCATGGATCGCGGCGATCGTGCACGCCTGCACCACCCCGCCCTCTCCCGCGCGGACGACCGTCAGCCGGTCCAGCCGTACCGCCGCCTCGCCCGCCCCGTCCGGCGCGGCCGGCAGCAGCGGCCCCACCACCGGGCTCCGTCGGTGCAGATACGCGAAGTCGGCCAGTACGCCGCGCTGCCGCGTCCGGTCCCCGGCCGTGAAGACCCGCTGGTAGTACGCGCCGGCCCGGCGGGCCAGGGCCGGCCACCGCTCCGGGTGGCGGCGGCGCAGCTCCGCGTCGAGGGCGGACCGTACGAGATCGTGCGGTTGGACGCCGCGCGGCCCGTACTCCATGGCCGACAGCCCCCGCAGCCACGCGAAGTACGGCCGGGCGTCGGCCACCTCCAGCACCGCCGCGAGCAGCGGTTCGGTGGTGACGAGGACCTGCGCGGCGGCCTCCAGCGCCGCCCGGTGCAGCGCGCTCGGCGCCGCGTCCAGCAGGCCGGCCAGGAGTGCCCGTACGACCTCGGGGGCCTCGGCGGGGTATGCCACGGCCGCGCCCTGCGCGCAGATGTCGGCGACCAGGGCGAGCGCCAGGGGGTGGCCGCGCGTGAAGGCGAGGGCCGCCGCCCGTACGCGCTCCGGCACACCGCGGCGGCGCAGCAGCTCCTCGCCGTCCGCCGCGTCGAGCGGTCCGAGCGGCATGGGGTGCAGCAGCCCCCGCCAGGCCGGGTCGAGCCGCCAGGACAGCGGCGGGGCGTCGCGCGCGGCGAGGGCCACGAGGGTGTCGGCGGGCAGCTTCGGCAGCGGGCCGCGGTGCGGGGCGGACGGGTCCGGGGCCAGCGCCTCGACGCTGTCGAGCAGCAGCAGCGCGCCGCTGTCGCGCGGCAGCGCCGCCGCCACCTCCTCGCCGTAGGGGTGCGGATCCCGCGCGTCGAGCTGGAGGACGGGCCGTCCCGCCCGCAGCCCGAGCCGGCCGAAGTGGTGCAGCAGCGCGGTCTTCCCGATGCCGCCGGGGCCGTGTACGTGGACCACCGCGCCGTCTCCGGCGGTCAGCAGCGCGCGGAAGGCGGCGGTCTCCTGGCGGCGGCCGACGAAGCCGTGGTCCCGCGCCGTCGTGAGCCGGTCGCCCAACCGGTCGGTCACGGCATCAGTATTCCGCCGCCCCGCGCCGCCGAACCCGCCCGGCCGTGGAACGGCCGGTGAACGAGGCTTTCCCGCCCCGTCCCGCTCGCGCCCCCTCAGTCCCCCGGCGCCCACCCGAATCGGGGCTCGCGCCGTTCCAGGAACGCCGCGACGCCCTCCGCGGCCTCCCCGCTCTCCCGCGCCTGCCGGGCCCAGTACGCGACCCGCTCGGCCTCGGCGGGGCCCGCCGCGAACTCCTTGGCCGCCGCCTGCGTCAGCCGGGAGCGCGACACGAGTACGCGCGCGAATTCCGCCACCCGCTTGCCGAGCTCCGCTCCCGGCAGGACCTCGTCCACCAGACCCGTGCGCAGCGCCCGCCCGGCGTCGATCAGCTCGGCGGAGAAGAGGAGGTACTTGGCCGTCGAGGGGCCGACGAGCGAGACGAGGCGCTGGGTGGAGGAGGGCGGATAGACGATGCCGAGCCGCGCCGGGGTGACCCCGAAGAACGCCTCCTCGGCCGCGAAGCGCAGGTCGCAGGCGGCGGCGAGCTGGCAGCCGCCGCCCACGCAGTAGCCGCGGACGGCCGCCACCGTCGGTTTCGGGAAGCCGGCCAGGGCGTCCTCCGCCGCCACCGCCAGGCCCTTCGACGCCTCGTCGCCCTCGGTGAGCGCGCTGATGTCGGCGCCCGCGCAGAAGGTGTCCCCGTCGCCGGTCAGCACCAGGGCCCGTACGTCCGTATCGGCGGCGCACCGCCGCAGCAGGCGCGGCAGCTCGCGCCACATGGCGGGGGTCATGGCGTTGCGCTTGGCGGGGTTGCTGAGGGTGACGGTGGCGATGCCGTCCGCGGTGTCGAGGCGCAGATGCGGACAGGGCGGACAGGGGCGGCGCGGGTGCGGATCGTGCAGGTGGGGAGGGTGCGAGTCGGGGTCCGGCGTCATGCGCCGGATGCTATCCGGCCGGAGCGAGCCTATGATCCGAGACAGGGGCGGGGCAGACAGGGGGCAGGGCGAGGAGGCGCTGATGGCCGCACCCCGGATACCCGAGAAGGACCTCGGCCGCAAGGAGAGCCGCAAGCTCAGCCGCGGCTTCGGCTGGCTGGCGGTGCTCGGCACGATCCTGGCCCTGGCGGGGCTGGTCGGCCTGGTCTACGTCGGCGTCGCGACGCTCACCTCGATGCTCCTCTTCGGCTGGCTGCTGCTGATCGGCGGCGTGGTGGGCCTGGCGCACGCGGTGCAGTCCCGCGACAGCAGCTTCTTCTGGCTCGGCGTGGTGGTCGCGGCGCTGAACATCGCCGCGGGTGTGGTCGTCATCCGGCACCCGGGCGATTCGGCCGAGGCGCTGACGATGTTCGCCGCGCTGCTCTTCCTCACCGGCGGCGTGTTCCGCCTGGTGGGCAGCGTGGTGGTGCGCGGTCCGCAGTTCGGCTGGACGCTGGTGCAGGGCGCCTTCGGGCTGCTGCTGGGCATCCTGGTGCTGGCCGACTGGCCGCACAGCAGCCTGTACGTGCTGGGCACCTTCTTCTCCCTCGCGCTGCTCTTCGACGGCCTCGGGCTGATCGCGATCGGCGTGGGCGGGCGGCGCGTCGTGGGGCTCGTGGAGGAGGGCGTCCGGGGGCCGGACCGGGGGAGGGGGAAGGAGAGCCGATCGGGGCCGGTGGCAGGGGCACCGGGCCCAGAATCTGATAGTCCGGATCGCTCCTCGAATGGGAAACCAGACGGTCGGGATCGCTCATCGGATTGACCAAAGCCCACGATATCGAGCAGAACCCGTCGATAGATGCTGACTTGTGTTCAGCGGGTGGGTACGGACCAACACATTCTCAACACTCGGTGTGTGTGGTCGAGCCACGGCGATGGGTGGGTATCGGACATGGAAATGCTCGGGAGCGTCCCGCCCGACCCGGGGCACGCCCCGCCGCGGAGTCCGATCGAGTACGAGGGGTCGTGGCGGTTCACCGCTCCCGCGCTCGAATCCTCGGTGCCCCAGGCCCGGCACGCCGTCCGGGACCTGCTCGACCACCAGCGCGTACCGGCCACCGACGACCTGGTCCAGAACCTGCTGCTGATCGTCTCCGAGCTGGTCACCAACTCCGTGCGGCACGCGGCCCTGCTCTCGCCGGAGATCGCGGTGGAGGTCTCCATCGGGGCGAAATGGGTGCGCGTCGCCGTCGAGGACGACCACCCGTACCGGCCCAAGGCGCTCGAAGCCGACGAGGACCGGATCGGCGGCCGCGGCCTGCTGCTGGTCAAGACGGTCACGTACGAGGCGGGCGGCGAGTGCGACGTGGAACACACCGCGAGCGGCGGCAAGGTGATCTGGGCCGCCCTGCCGCTGCCCACGACATCGGCCGTCCACCTGCCCCCGGAGCGGTGACCCCGGGCCGCCGGCCCGCGCCGGCCGGGTGGCCGCCGCCCCGCTGCCCCTCGCCCCAGTGACCCCGGGCCACCGGCCCGCCGGCGACCAGGTGCTTCCCCGCTCCCGGCCCGCCGGCGGCCCGAAGCCTTCCGCTACCAGCCCGCCTCCGGCCCGGTGATCTCCCTGATCGTCGGCCGCGCCGCGTCCAGCACCGTCCCGAACCACGCCGAGAACGGGCCCCGCCCGCGCAGCGCGTCCAGCTCGGCCGGCGTGACGAACGCCGTCTCGCCGATCTCCTCCGGGTCCGGCCGCAGCGGGTCCCGCACCAGCCCCGCGAAGAGGTGGTTGTACTCCTGCTCCACCAGGCCGGACGCCGGGTCCGGGTGGTTGTAGCGGACCGTGCCCGCCTCGCGCATCAGCGCGGGCGCCACGCCCAGCTCCTCGCCGGTGCGGCGGGCGGCGGCGACGAAGGGCGGCTCGCCGGGGTACGGGTGGCCGCAGCAGGTGTTCGACCACACGCCGGGGGAGTGGTACTTGCCCAGCGCCCGGCGCTGCAGCAGGAGCCGCCCGGCGTCGTCGAAGAGGAAGACCGAGAAGGCGCGGTGCAGCCGGCCGGGGGCGATATGGGCGGACAGCTTCTCCGCCGTGCCGATGGTCGTGCCGTGCTCGTCGACCAGCTCCAGCATGATCGGTTCGGTGGCGGCACCGTTCGGGGCGGTGGGGACCGCAGCGGTGTCCGTCGCGCGGCCTTCGGCTGGTGTGATCGGCATGGACCATCCTCGTAGTCGGTCTTCGGCCATCAAGTCTGCCGTACGCGGCACCGGCGTCAGTGACAGAGCCTCGCTTCGTGCTCAGCATGTCCGCTCGGCTCCAACTGGAACGTGCAGTGCTCCACGTCGAAGTGGGTGCCCAGGCAGCCCTGAAGGTCGTGCAGCATCTTTCCGTGCCCCGTGGCGTCCAGGATCTCCCGGTCCACCACCACATGGGCGGAGAGCACCGGCATCCCGGACGTAATGGTCCAGACATGCAGGTCGTGCAGGCCCTCCACCCCGGGCAAGGCCTCGATATGCGCCCGGACCGCGGCCATGTCGACATCCTTCGGCGCGGCCTCCAGGAGCACGTCGAGCGCCTCACGGAGCAGTTTGACCGTACGCGGCACGATCATCAGCCCGATCACCAGGGAGGCCACCGGGTCGGCCCGCACCCACCCGGTAGCCATGATCACCAGGGCCGCGACCACCACCGCCAGCGAGCCCAGCGCGTCCGAGAGGACCTCCAGGAAGGCCCCGCGGACATTCAGGCTCTCCCGCTGGCCGCGCACCAGCAGCGCCAGTGAGACCACGTTGGCCACCATGCCGACCAGGCCGAAGACGACCGTCATGCCGCCCGGCACCTCCGCCGGGTCCGCCAGCCGCGCGACCGCCTCGAAGAGGATGAAGCCGCCGACGCCGAGCAGCAGCAGGCAGTTCAGCAGCGCCGCCAGGATCTCGGCGCGCGCGTACCCGAAGGTCCGCCGGGGGCTCGCCGGGCGGTTCGCGAAATGGATCGCCACCAGCGCCATCGAGACCCCGATCGCGTCCGTCGCCATGTGGCCCGCGTCCGCCAGCAGCGCCAGCGAACCGGTCAGCGCGCTGCCGACCAGCTCGGCGACCAGCACGGAGAAGGTGATCCCGAGCGCGATCCGCAGCCGCCCCCGGTACGCGGCCGCCGCCGTCGCCGTGGTGCCCGCGGACGGCGGCCCCGCGTGGTCGTGCCCTGTGCCCATGGAGGAGCCTCCCGAGTCGGCGCCGCTCGGCCGGCGGCGGCCGGCCGGGTTCCAGCCAACTACAGGCGGGGGGCACCGGCAACGCGGCGCCGCGCCCCCCTGATCAAGACCCTGACCTGCGGAAATGGGCCATCGTGCTCAGCCTTCCAGGGCCTGCGGACGGTGGTGGCACCAGCCCTCCCAGGCCGAGGCGACCATCGAGCGCACATCGTGCCGGGTGGCGAACCCCAGCTCCTTCGCGGCCAGTTCGCACGATGCCACGACGCGCGCCGGATCGCCGGGGCGGCGCGCCTCGACGACCGGCTCGGGCCCCCGGTGCCCGGTGATCTCCCCGATCAGATCGGCCATCTCGCGTACGGACACCCCCTCGCCCGTGCCCACGTTCACCGTCAGATCGCCGCCGTCGCGCCCGGTCAGCGCCCGGGCCGCCGCCAGGTGCGCCTCGGCCAGGTCCTCGACGTGGATGTAGTCGCGGACGCAGGTGCCGTCCGGCGTCGGATAGTCGTCGCCGAAGATCCGGGGGGCCTCGCCGCGCGTGATCCGGTCGAACATCATCGGGATGATGTTGTAGACCCCGGTGTCGGCCAGCTCCGGGCGCGCGGCGCCCGCCACGTTGAAGTACCGCAGACAGGCCGTCGCCAGGCCGTGCGCCGCGCCCGCGGCCCGTACCAGCCACTCGCCGGACAGCTTCGTCTCGCCGTACGGGCTCATCGGCGCGCACGGGACGTCCTCGGTGACCAGCTCCACGTCCGGCATGCCGTAGACCGCGGCGGACGAAGAGAACACGACGTTCCTCACCCCGGCGGCGACGACCGCGTCCAGCAGCTCCGTCAGGCCGCCGATGTTCTCCCGGTAGTAGTGCAGCGGCCGCTCGACGGACTCCCCGACCTGCTTCTTCGCCGCCAGGTGCACCACGCCCCGCACCTCGTGGGCGGCGAGCGTACGGTCCAGCAGCGCCCGGTCGCCGACCGGGCCCCGCACCACGGGGACCGACTCCGGCAGCCGTGCGGCGATGCCGCTGGAGAAGTCGTCGAGGACGACCACTCGCTCACCGGCAGCCGTCATGGCCCGCGCCACATGCGCTCCGATATATCCCGCCCCACCCGTGATCAGCCATGTCATGTCGGCACTCTACCCACACCGCCGCGACACGCTCATTTGTTCAGCGCGCCGGTGATCGACCATGCTGTCGCCTGCGCTCGCCCCGCGCCGGCGGAACTTGTGAGCGCCCTCGGACGTCCTGTCTGTCGGGGGAAGCCGGGGTGCACGTGCGGTGAACGGCGTCCGCCGGTGATCCGATAGCCTCTGCCGACGTGCCGCCCGCCCGGCCAGGGCCGAGGCGCACCAAGCCCGCTGCCCGGACGCCTGTGGACCCGTGGCCGCCATGCCAGCTTCCGAGGAGTGAGTTCGTCTGTCCACCGCCATTCTCACCGGCCCCCCGGTCGCCGGCTCGTCCCTCCCGGACGACCTGCGGTCGCTGGGCTTCGACGTGCGTATGGCGGCCGACGCCGCCGATGCCGCGACGGCGCTCGCCGCGCTCCCGCCCCAGGACCGCGTGGCGCTGGTCGACGCCCGCTTCGTCGGGCACGTACACAGCCTGCGCCTGGCCCTGACCGACCCCCGCTTCCCCGCCGCCGCCGTCACCGGGGCGCTCACCGCGCGGCCCGAGGCGCGCGCCGCCCTGACCCGCGCCCTCGCGACGGCCGCGCAGAGCGCCCCCGGCGCCGCGCACACCACGGTGCGGGCAGCCGCGGCCGTACTGCCCGACGAGATCGCCGCCGCCCTGGACGCCGAGGGCACCGCCGTCCACCGGCCCGACCTCGGCATCCTGGTCGCCGCCGTCCCGACCGGCCCCGAGGCGCGCTCCGCGGCCCGCGGCGACGTCGAGGCCGTCGACGACGAGGCCGTCCGGCTGCGTACCGCGGTCAAGTCCCGCGACGGGTTCTTCACCACCTACTGCATCAGCCCGTACTCCCGGTACATCGCCCGCTGGTGCGCCCGCCGCGGCCTGACGCCCAATCAGGTCACCACGGCCTCCCTGATCACCGCGCTCATCGCCGCGGCCTGCGCGGCCACCGGCACCCGGCCCGGCTTCATCGCCGCCGGCGTGCTGCTGCTCGCCTCCTTCGTCCTCGACTGCACCGACGGCCAACTGGCCCGCTACTCCCTCCAGTACTCCACCCTCGGCGCCTGGCTCGACGCGACCTTCGACCGCGCCAAGGAGTACGCCTACTACGCGGGGCTCGCCATCGGCGCGGCCCACGGCGGCGGCCACGATGACGTATGGGCGCTCGCGCTCGGCGCGATGGTCCTCCAGACCTGCCGGCACGTCGTCGACTTCTCCTTCAACGAGGCCAACCACGACGCCAGCGCCAACACCAGCCCCACCGCCGCCCTCTCCGACCGCCTCGACAGCGTCGGCTGGACGGTCTGGCTGCGCCGCATGATCGTGCTGCCCATCGGCGAGCGCTGGGCCATGATCGCCGTGCTGACCGCGCTCACCACCCCGCGCATCGTCTTCTACGTCCTGCTCATCGGCTGCGCGCTGGCCGCCTGCTACACCACCGCGGGCCGCGTGCTGCGCTCCCTGACCCGCAAGGCCCGCCGCACCGACCGCGCCGCCCGGGCCCTCGCCGACCTCGCCGACTCCGGCCCGCTCGCCGAAGGCGTCGTACGGACGCTGGGCCGCACCCTGCCCACCGGCACGTACAACGCGCCGTTCTGGGCCCTGCTGGCCGCCGTCTGCCTCTTCGTCGGCCCCGTCTTCACCGGCAACGGCGGCACCTGGCGGGCCCTGCCGCAGGCCGTCGTCTACGCGGTCTTCGCCGGCTGCGCCGTCGCCCGGCCGCTGAAGGGCCCGCTGGACTGGCTGGTCCCCCCGTTCTTCCGCGCCGCCGAGTACGGCATCATCCTGCTGCTCGCCGCCCAGTCCGGGGCGAGCGGGGCGCTGCCCGCCGCGTTCGGGCTGGTGGCCGCGGTCGCCTACCATCACTACGACACGGTCTACCGCATCCGCGGCGGCACCGGCGCGCCCCCGCACTGGCTGGTCCGGATGACCGGTGGACACGAGGGGCGGGTCCTGGTGGTCACGGCCGCCGCCGCCCTGTGGCACGGTCAAGGTCTCACCATCGCGCTGACGGTCCTCGCGGCCGCCATCGCGCTCGCGGTGCTCAGCGAGAGCATCCGCTTCTGGGTGTCCTCCAAGGCGCCCGCAGTACACGACGAAACAGGAGAACCCGCATGATCGGCCTCGTGCTGGCAGCCGGCGCTGGACGGCGTCTGCGCCCCTACACCGACACCCTGCCCAAGGCCCTGGTGCCGGTGGGCCCCGAGGGGGCGGAGGAGTCGATCACGGTCCTCGACCTGACCCTCGGCAACTTCGCGGAGGTCGGCCTGAGCGAGGTCGCCATCGTCGTCGGCTACCGCAAGGAGGCCGTGTACGAGCGCAAGGCGGCGCTGGAGGCGAAGTACGGCCTCAAGCTCACCCTCATCGACAACGACAAGGCCGAGGAGTGGAACAACGCCTACTCCCTGTGGTGCGCCCGTGACGTCATCAAGCAGGGCGTGATCCTCGCCAACGGCGACACCGTGCACCCCGTCTCCGTCGAGCGGACCCTGCTGGACGCCCGCGGCCGGGGCCAGAAGATCATCCTCGCCCTCGACACGGTCAAGAACCTGGCCGACGAGGAGATGAAGGTCGTCGTCGACCCCGCCAAGGGCGCCCAGCGCATCACCAAGCTCATGGACCCCGCCGCCGCCACCGGCGAGTACATCGGCGTCACCCTCATCGAGGCCGAGGCCGCCGAGGAGCTCGCCGACGCCCTCAAGGCTACCTTCGAGAAGGACCCCGACCTCTATTACGAGGACGGCTACCAGGAGCTCATCAACCGCGGCTTCCGCATCGACACCGCGCCCATCGGCGACCTCAAGTGGGTCGAGATCGACAACCACGACGACCTCGCGAAGGGCCGGGAGATCGCGTGCCAGTACTGACGAGGCTCATCCCCTCGCCGCTGGTCGTCGACATCCGCGCCGGGGCCCTGAACGACCTCGCCGGCGTCCTCGCCGACCAGCGCATCTCCAGCTCCGGCAAGCTCGCCGTCGCCATCAGCGGCGGCTCGGGCGCGAAGCTGCGCGAGCGGCTCGCGCCCGCCCTGCCGGGCGCGGACTGGTACGAGGTCGGCGGCGGCACCCTCGACGACGCGATCAAGCTCGGCGACGCCATGAAGTCCGGCCGCTACGACGCCGTCGTCGGCCTCGGCGGCGGCAAGATCATCGACTGCGCCAAGTACGCCGCCGCCCGCATCGGGCTGCCCCTGGTCGCCGTCGCCACCAACCTCTCGCACGACGGCCTCTGCTCGCCCGTCGCCACCCTCGACAACGACGCGGGCCGCGGCTCGTACGGCGTCCCGAACCCCATCGCCGTCGTCATCGACCTCGACATCATCCGCGAGGCCCCGGTCCGCTTCGTCCGCTCCGGCATCGGCGACGCGGTCTCCAACATCTCCTGCGTCGCCGACTGGGAGCTGTCCAACCGGGAGACCGGCGAGGCCATCGACGGGCTCGCCGCCGCCATGGCCCGGCAGGCCGGCGAGGCCGTGCTGCGCCACCCCGGCGGCGTCGGCGACGACGGCTTCCTGACCGTGCTCGCCGAGGGCCTGGTGCTCACCGGCATCTCCATGTCCGTGGCCGGCGACAGCCGCCCCGCCTCCGGCGCCTGCCACGAGATCAACCACGCCTTCGACCTCCTGCACCCCAAGCGCGCCGCCAGCCACGGCGAGCAGGTCGGCATCGGAGCGGCCTTCGCGATGCACCTGCGCGGCGCCCGCGAGGAGTCCGCGCACATGGTCGAGGTGCTCCGCCGGCACGGCCTGCCGGTGCTGCCCGAGGACATCGGCTTCGGCGTCGAGGAGTTCGTCAAGGTCGTCGAGTACGCACCGCAGACCCGCCCCGGGCGCTACACCATCCTGGAACACCTGGACCTGTCCACCGACCAGATCAGGGACGCATACGCCGACTATGCAAAAGCCATCAGTAGCTGAACTCCGCCCGGTCGTTCACCCCGCGGGCGTGAAGGACCGGCGCAGCGGTGAGCACTGGGCCGGGCGCATGTACATGCGGGAGATCTCGCTGCGCTGCGACCGGTACCTGGTGAACACGCGGGTCACGCCCAACCAGCTCACCTACCTGATGACCGTCTGCGGCGCCCTCGCGGCCCCGGCCCTCCTGGTGCCGGGCGTCTGGGGCGCGGTGCTCGGCGTGCTGATGGTCCAGCTCTACCTCCTGCTCGACTGCGTCGACGGCGAGGTCGCCCGCTGGAAGAAGCAGTTCTCGCTCGGCGGGGTCTACCTCGACCGCGTCGGCGCCTACCTGTGCGACGCCGCCGTACTCGTCGGCTTCGGCATGCGCGCCGCCGACATCTGGGGCAGCGGCCGCATCGACTGGCTCTGGGCCTTCCTCGGCACCCTCGCCGCCCTCGGCGCCATCCTCATCAAGGCCGAGACCGACCTCGTCGGCGTCGCCCGCCACCAGGGCGGGCTGCCGCCCGTCAAGGAGGCCGCGTCCGAGCCCCGCTCCTCCGGCATGGCACTGGCCCGCCGCGCCGCCGGGGCGCTCAGGTTCCACCGGCTCATCCTCTGCATCGAGGCGTCCCTGCTGATCCTCGTCCTCGCGATCGTGGACTCCATCCGGGGCGACCTCTTCTTCTCCCGGCTCGGCGTCGCCGTCATGGCCGGCATCGCGCTCCTGCAGACCCTGCTGCACCTCGTGTCCGTCCTCGCCTCCAGCAGGCTCAAGTGAGCGCCGCGGGCGCGCGCGTCGGCGCGGTCGTCCTCACCATGGGCAACCGCCCCGACGAACTGCGCGCGCTGCTCCACTCGGTGGCCGAGCAGGAGGGCGACGCGATCGAGGTCGTCGTCGTCGGCAACGGCTCCCCGCTGCCCGAACTGAAGGTCGACGGGCTGACCATACGGACCGTCGAGCTGCCCGAGAACGTGGGCATCCCGGCCGGCCGCAACGTCGGCATCGAGGCGTTCGGCCCCGGCGGCCGGGACGTCGACATCCTGCTCTTCCTCGACGACGACGGACTGCTGCCCGGCAAGGACACCGCCCGGCTGTGCCGCGAGGCGTTCGCCGCCGACCCGGAGCTGGGCATCGTCAGCTTCCGCATCGCCGACCCCGAGACCGGCATCACCCAGCGCCGCCACGTCCCCCGGCTGCGCGCCGCCGACCCCATGCGGTCCTCGCGGGTGACCACCTTCCTCGGCGGCGCCAACGCCGTCCGTACGGCCGTCTTCGCCCAGGTCGGCGGGTTGCCGGACGACTTCTTCTACGCGCACGAGGAGACCGACCTCGCCTGGCGGGCCCTCGACGCGGGCTGGATGATCGACTACCGCGCGGACCTGGTGCTGCACCACCCCACCACGGCCCCCAGCCGGCACGCCGTCTACCACCGCATGGTGGCCCGCAACCGGGTCTGGCTGGCCCGCCGCAACCTGCCCGCCCCGCTCGTCCCCGTCTACCTCGGGGTCTGGCTGCTGCTCACCCTGGCCCGGCGCCCGTCCATGCCCGCGCTGCGCGCCTGGCTCGGCGGTTTCAAGGAGGGCTGGGCCACCCCCTGTGGTCCTCGGCGCCCCATGAAGTGGCGTACCGTTTGGCGCCTGACCCGACTGGGCCGGCCTCCCGTGATCTGACAGGCTCTTGTCTGAGAGCATCGGGCGCGATCCGGGGCGCGGCCCCGGCAGCGCACCTTGAGGACGAAAGTGTCAACTGTGAGCGAGACAGCGCACGACAGTGCGATCGCCATGAGTGCCCAGCCTTCCCCCGACGATGGTCTCTCAGCCGCCGCCCTGGCCGAGAAGTACGGTCTCGCGGTGAGTGGTGCCCGGCCGGGGCTGGGGGAGTATGTGCGGCAGTTGTGGGATCGGCGGCATTTTATTGTGGCGTTTTCCCGGGCGAAGCTG
>NZ_JOBF01000039.1 GCF_000718635.1 Streptomyces varsoviensis
CCCCTCGGCACCCACCCCCTCCGCACCCCGCGCCCTCGGATCAGCCGTTGCGGCTCATCGTCTTGTGGATCCAGCCCGCGTAGGCGGGCGCGCTGGTGTAGAGCCCCGGGCCCTCGCTGCACAGCTTGCCCGGGGCGCCCGGGCCGGAGGTGACGCCGATGAGTTCCCAGCGTCCCCGCCGGTCCCGTTGGAGCTGGGGCCCGCCCGAGTCGCCGTTGCAGGCCATGGCCTTCGGCACCCGGCTGACCGTGCACAGGCGGTCGCTGTTGGCGTAGCCGGGCGCGCACTCGGAGACCGCTCCCCGGCGGGTGTCGAGCTGCTGGAGCCGGTCGGGGAAGGTCCACTTGCCGCGGTCGGGGGTGTCGACGACGGTGCCGAAGCCCAGCAGCCGGGTCGGGGTGCCGGGCCGCCCCGGCTTGTCGGCGATGCGGATCGGCTTCTCGGAGACCGGGCGGTCCAGCCGGATCAGGGCGAGGTCGTCGCGGTTGGGTCCGGTGCCGTCGCCGTTCTTGTAGCCCGGGTGGGTCACCGTCTTCGCGATGGACCGGACCGTGCCTCCGGAGTTCTTCCACTCGCTGCCGATCCGGACGGTGCCGTCCGGGGTGACGAGCGCCGGGTCCACGCAGTGCGCCGCCGTGAGCACCCACTTCGAACCGATCAACGACCCTCCGCAGAACCCCTTGAAGGCGGGGTCGTCCACGCCCGTCACCGGTATCGACACCATGGACGGGTAGCGCTGCGTCGAATCCTTGCCGTTGACGATGGCTTCGGCGCTGCCGGACATCATGGCGGCGCACGCCGCGCCCGCCAGGGCCACGGCGGCGGTGCGCGCCACCGTGCGGCGCGAGGACTTCAGGCTGAACACTGGTTCTCCGATCAGGCGAGCTTCTGCTGCCTGCTCAGCCTCCGCCACCAGGCGGAACGGAACCATCCGGTCAGCGGGCCTCTCCGGGGTTCAGCCAGTAGCCCCGTCCGGGTAGGGAAAACCCCAGGCCGGCTCGGGCCCGCGCCGTAGGCCCGCGGGTCGACCTCCCGACGTACGCCCGCTCGTTCCCGTACGCCCGCCCGGGCCACCACGCCCGTACGTCCGTCAGCCGGTCGCCGGCGGGGTCGCCGACAGGCTGGTCACATTGAGGGTGCCATTGTCGACGATCTTGTCGAAGGCCAGCGTCCGGTGCGCCGTGGCGGCGGGCGGGGTGACCTCCAGGTACTTGGCGTGCACCGCGTTGGCGCCCGTGTGGGTCCAGACCAGGTCGGCCCAGGCGGAGGCGTCGCTCTTGAGGTAGACCGTCTTCTTGCCCGGGTCCTGGGCGAAGTACGTCGAGCCCCAGCGCACGTCGGTGGCGGCCTTGGCGTGCCCGGCCTTCTCCAGGCCGAGGCCCGGGTAGCCGCGCAGCGCGCAGGTGGTGCCGGTGGTGTTCTTGAACCGGAGGTAGGTGCCCTCGTGGTTCATGCCGTGCTGCGCGGGACCGTTGCCGTTGTCGTCCAGCGTGATCCGGAGCCCCGAGACGGCACAGGTCGGGGTGGCCGCCGCGGCGGGCTCGGCGGCGTTGGCCGTCCCCGCGGCTATGCCCCCGGCGAGCAGGGCCGCGGCGGCGGCAGCGGTTGCGGCGGTCGTCATGCGACGCATGATCCGGCTCCTTCCAAGGCCCGGCGTCGGTCTACCGGAGCCTTCGGTTTCGGTTTCGCCACCCTACATATTTATGCAGCGAGGCTCGAACGTGGTTTCCCCTAATGGGCATATCCCGCAAGGCACTTGAGTCATCAACCACCACCCTCCGTCCCGTCCGTCGCCCACGCGAGTGGCCATGACGGCCCGTCATAAACCACCGGGATACGAGGCCGCCCGGCGGCCCCGCCGAGCCCCACGGGTACCGTGTATCTCCATCTGTTCAGCGCACCCCTCCGGAAAGGTTGCGGCACGAGCTTGAGATGCGGTAAGTCGACCCTCACCGCGAACCGCGAACCGCGAACCGCGAACCGCGAACCGCGAACCGCGAACCGCGAACCGCGAACCGCGAACCGCGAACCGCGAACCGCGAACCCGCCCGCCGCTGGCGCACGTTCCCCGGCCAGAAGGCCGTCGTAGCCGCCGCCCGCACCGTCACCTCGACCGTGCGCGTCCTCGAAACCCTGCCGGACCTCCTGCGCGGCGACAGCAGGGTCGCCGTCGTCTTCGCGTACGACCCCACCTCCGCCTTCAGCGACGGCGTCCTCGACCTGCTGCACGACGCCGGGTGCCGGGTCATGCCCTGGAGCCAGTTGGCCGACGTCGAGCCCGACCTCATCGTCTCCGCCAGCGAGAACGTCGACGTACCGGCGGGCGACTGCCCCGTGCTCGTCCTCCCGCACGGCGTCGGCTTCCAGAAGCTGGTGCCGGACTCCCGCTCCTCGCGCAGCCGGCTCTCCGGGCTGGTGCCGGACGCCCTGCTGGAGGCGGGCCGGGCGTGGCTGGCCGTCTCGCACCCGGACCAGGCGGACCAGCTCGCCGCCGCGCACCCGAAGACGGCAGGCCGCACCCTGCTCGTCGGCGACCCCTGCTTCGACCAGTTGCGGCGCGGCCTGCCGCGGCGCGAGGAGCACCGGCGCGCGCTCGGCGTCACCGGCGGCCGGCGGCTGGCCGTGCTCAGCTCCACCTGGGGCCCCACGTCGCTGCTCGGCCGGGAGCCGGACCTCCCGCGCCGGCTGCTCGCGGAACTGCCGTACGACGAGTACCGGGTGGCCGCCGTCATCCACCCCAATGTGCGCTCCGCGCACGGCGATTGGGATATCCGCAGGGCGCTCGCGCCGGCCGTGGACGCCGGGCTGCTGCTGATGTCGCCGGTCCACGACTGGCGGCCCGCGCTCACCGCCGCCGACGTCGTCATCGGGGACCACGGTTCGGTGACCCTGTACGGGGCCGCGCTCGGCAAGCCCGTACTACTCGCCGCCTTCGGCCACGACGCCGTGCCGCGGACGGCCGCCGCCGCGCTCGGCGGCGCCGCGCCCCGGCTCGACCCGCACGGCGACCTCCTCGGGCAGATCGAGGAGGCCGTACGGACCCATGTACCGGACCGCTACGCGGACATCGCGCGACGGGCGTTCGCCGAGCCCGGCCAGTCCGTCGCGCGGCTGCGCACCGCCGTCTACGAGCTGCTGAACCTGCCCGAACCGCGCTCCGCCCCGCCCTTGCCCGCGCTCCCCGCGCCGTCCTCGTCACCCGTCGTCGGCGTCACATCGTGGCGGGTGGTCACCACCGCCCACGACGACGCGGGCCAGTGGTCGGTCACCGTGCGCCGCCACCCCTCGGCAGCGGTGGAGGACGGCGCGGCCGACGAGGAGCGGGCCGGGGTCTGCTCCCACCTCGCGTGCGATGTGGAGGAGCCGGACCAGCGGCTGGCGGAGAGCGCGTCGGTGCTGGTCGAGCGCTCCCCCGTACGGTCCGCCGTCGCCGCCCTGCGCTGGGCGGACGCGACGCTGGCCCGGTTCACCGGCTGCCTCCTCGCCGTGGCCGCGCTGGACGGCGGCGGCGCGCTGGCCCGGCTGCGCGACGGACGGACCGTGGAGGCGACGCCCACCGGGCCGGACACCGGCCCCGGCCTGTGCGCCGCCGTCGTCTACGCGTGCCTGCGCGCGGGCGCCCCGCTGGACGGCACGATCGTGGCCCTGCGCGCAGGAGCGTCACACGAGGAGGACGTTGCCCTGCGCCTCCGCCCCACTGGCCAACTGCCGTGACGCCGCCGCATGCCCGCGGCGCCCAGACCGGTGCGCGGGGAGGACGCGTCGCCCCGCCCCGCGGCCGCCCTGCCCTACTGCCCGGCCCGTAGCGCGTAGGGCCCGCCCGCGTCCCCGCCCCGGCCCGTGACGCGTGAGGGCGGAAATCGAAAGAGCCGCCGCCCCCATCCGCGCCTCAACCGCCCTGACCGCCCGGCTCGTCCGCCCCGCCCAGTCCTCCCAGCGCGTCCAGCCGCTCCCGCAGTTCCTCCGCCGCCAGGCCGCCGCCCGCCGCGTAGATCTCGTACGCGCGAGTCAGGTGGGCCCGTACGGTGGCGCGCTCGCCGCCCGTGCGCTCCACGATGTCCGCGAGCACGACGAGCGCCTGCGCCTCGTAGTGGGTGGCGTCCCCCTCGCGCAGCACCCGCGCTGCCTCGGTCAGCGCCCGCGTCGCCGCCTCGGTCTCACCGGCGTGGTCGTGGGCGGCGCCCAGCGCGGCGAGCGCCCTGGCGGCCATCCGGCCGTCGCCGCACGCCGTCAGCCGGTCGTACGCGCCGCGCAGGGTGTCCAGCGCGCCGCGGTGGTCGCCGCCCGCGTCCCGCGCGCAGCCCAGGAAGTAGGCGGCGATGGCGGCGCCGCGCTCCTCCCCGGCCGCGGTGTTGAGGTCGAGGGAGAGCTGGTAGGCGGCCATGGCGCGGGCCGGGTCGAACCGGTCCCAGTAGCGGCCGGAGAACTCCTGCACCGACGCGCGCAGCACCGTGTGCCCACAGACGTCGGCGCAGGCTGCGGCCGCCTCCAGTTCCGTGCGCGCCCGGTCGTACGCGCCGAGGTCCATCAGCGGCCGGGACAGCAGGCTGCGCAGCCGCGCCTCGGCGGCGGGCACCACGGCCGCGGTGGCCGACGCCGCGCCGATCTCCAGGGACTCCCGCCAGTCGGCCAGGTGCCTGCGGTGCAGGAAGAGGACGGTGAAGACCTCCGCGAGCTGCCATACGGGCGTGTGCAGCGCGTGCCCGGCGGCGTCGCGCAGCACGGCGAGAATATTGGGGCGCTCGGCCTCCAGCCAGTCCAACGGCGCCGGGCCCGCGGCCCCGGCCGCGAAGGGGTCGGGGGCGCCGCGCAGGAACGCGTCGAGGTCGGCGACGCGCAGCCGGTCCGCACGGATGGCGCGGTCGGCGAACGCGGTCAGGGCGAGGTAGTGCGTCACCACCCGTTCCGCGAGGGCCCGCCGCGCGCCCTCGGGCTCCTCCTCTGCGGCGCGCTCACGGGCGTGCAGCCGTACGAGGTCGTGCTGGCGGAAGCGGCCCTCCGGGGTGACGTCGAGCAGACCGGCCTCGATCAGGTCGGCCAGCAGGGGCTCGGCGTCCGACGGATCGAGGCCGGCGGCGACGGCGGCCGTACCGAGGTCGAAGGTGCGGGCCGGCAGCAGGCCGAGCAGCCGGTACAGGCGGGCGGCGGGCGGCTCCAGCCCCCGGTAGGCGGGGCCGAGTACCGCGGACACCGAATGCTCCCCTCGCCGTGCGCCGTACGCGCTGTGTGCGTTGGCTGCATTAGCTGCGTGTTGCCCACCGCGCGTACCGCGTAAGGCCATCCCGGACAGCCGCCGGGTCTCGTCGGCGAGTTCGCCGGCCAGCGCGGTCATGGTCAGCCGGGGCGAGGCCGCCAGCCGCGCCGCGACGACGCGGAGCGCGACCGGCAGCCCGCCGCACAGTTCGACCAGCCGCTCGGCGGCCGTACGCTCCGCCGCCACGGCCTCCTCGCCGCACCGTTCGGCGAGCAGCCGCAGGCCGCCCTCGCCGTCCAGCGGGTCGAGCGGCAGCGACCGGGCGCCGTCGAGGGCGAGTTCGCCGAGCCGGGCGTTGCTCGTGACCAGCACGGCGCTGCCCGGCCCCTTCGGGACGAGGGGCCTGACCTGCGCGGGGTGGTTCACGTCGTCGAGGACGACGAGCAGCCGGCGGCCGGCGGAGTGCGTCCGGAAGAGCGCGGTCCGCTCGGCGAGCGAGTCCGGGAGGTAGGCGTTGTCGACGCCGAGGGCCCGCAGGCCCTGCGCGACGGCCTCGGAGACATCGGCGCCCTCGCCGTCGCGCAGAGCCGCGAAGTCGATGTAGATCTGCCCGTCCGGGAACAGGTCGCGGGAGAGCTGCGCCCACCGGCAGGCGGTGGCGGTCTTCCCGACCCCCGGCAAGCCGGTGAGCAGACCCAGAGCGATCACGGCACCCGCCTCTCCGGTGGCGGTCAGGCACCGGTCGAGGGCGATCAGCTCCCGCGTCCGGTTGACGAACGGGGCTGTCAGCGGCGGCACTTGGTCGGGCTTCGGGCGGGCCTCGGGCGTCGGCGCCTGGACGGTCACGGCGATGCCGCCGTGGATCTGCCCGGCCTGCACGCTCGGCCCGTACACGGTCCCGGACAGTTCGTTGGCGACGCGGCCCGCCGCGGCGGCGGCGCCGTCGAAGGCATCGCTCACCGCGCCGCCCGCCCGTCCTGCGCGTCCTGGCTGCCTTGTGCGCCCTGGCTGCCCTGCATGGGCGGTACGGCTCCGGAGTCGTAGAGGTTCAGGCCGCCGGAGAAGTCCCGTCCTTGAACGACCGATCCGTTGTGCACGCTGCCGCTGACGGTGTTGTGCACCGGCCCGCCGCGCTCGCCCTCCGCCGGGCCCACCTCGGCCAGCAGGGCCCGCAACTCCTCGGCGGCGGCCGGGTCCGTGCGCAGCACGCGGCGCAGCCGCTGCCGCCAGTCGGCCTCGATGTCGGCGGCGGTCAGCTCGTCCGACTCGTCGCGGGCGGCGGCCAGTTCCGCGCGGGAGAGCTCCAGTTCGCCGTCGACGGCGCTCTCGTCGCCGCCGCGGGCGAAGAACCGTGCCAGTCGCTGTTTCGCCTGCGTCCACGCGTCGGACGCCATGAGCCCGACCACGGTGGTCGCCCCCGACGCCGCCAGCGCCGCCAACTCCGCTTCCACGGTGCCCCCTCTGTGCCCGCGCGGCCGCCATGACGTTCATGGGGCCCGCCGATGCCACCGTAGAGAGCGCGGGAACGCTTGGGTAGCCCGGCCCCGGCCCATGATCACCGTGCCCGCCCGCCCGTACCCGATCGGCGTACGGACCGGCCGCGTACGAACCGGCCCCACCCGGCCGCGTACGGGCCGGCCAGGTGCGGCCCCGCCGCGCGTACGGCCCGGCGCGTACGAACCGCCCCGGACCGACCGCGTACGGACCGCCCGTATACGAGCCGGGGTGCCGGGCTCAGCTCTCCCCGCCGCCCGCGGCCTTCTCGCACACGGCGTCCCGCGCGGGCAGCCTGCCCGTGCGCAGGTAGTCGTTGACCTGCCGGTCCACGCAGGCGTTCTGGTACGAGCCGTAGACGCCGTGGACCCGTGCCTTGAGCGTGATCAGGCGGGAGTTGGGCATCTTGCGGTGCAGGCCCTGCCCGTTGGCGTAGCTGGTGCGCGGGTCGCCGGTGGACTGGACGATGAGGCCGGGCACGTCGTTGCCGGTGAGCACGGGCGCCTCCAGCGGCTTGTTCGGCCAGTACGCGCAGGGCGTCACGCCCTTGAACAGCGGCCCGTACAGCGGGGCCGTCGCCCGGCTCGCCTCGATGCCGCGCCGGTACCAGGACAGGTCGCGGGGCTGTGTGCTGTCGCCGCAGATCAGGGCGAGCTGGAGCGATATCTGGTTGTCCATGTCGGCGCCGGGCGGGCCGAGCACGGCGGCCAGCGCCTCCGTCGGCTCCACGGTCCGGCCCTGGGCGGCCTCGTGCAGCACCCGGATGTTCTCGGCCGCCTCGGCGAAGCCCCGGTCGTCGGACATCAGCGTGGCCAGCGCCAGCGGCACCTGCTGCCCGTCGGCGGTGTACGGGCCGATGCGCAACGGCTTGCGGGCGGCCTGCCGGGCTATCGCCTCGACGGTGGCCCGCGCCTTGGCGGGCGTGTCGCCGAGGCCGTACGTGCTGTCGCGGGGCGCCGCCCAGCGCGCCCAGGCGTCCAGGAACTCCTCATTGGCCACGGCGGAGTCCCGGTTGACGCCGCCGTTCCAGCGGGCGGGGTCTATGGCGCTGTCGAGGAGCAGCCGGTCGACGCGGCCGGGGAACATCTTGGCGTAGACCGCGCCGAGGTAGGTGCCGTAGGAGACGCCGAAGTACGAGGTCTTGCGCTCGCCGAGGACGGCGCGGAGCAGGTCCATGTCGCGCGCGGTGTTGCGGCTGGTGAAGTGGCGCAGGTACGGCAACTTCTCGCCGTACTTCCGCTGGCAGGACTTCACCAGTCCGGCCTCGTAACGGGCCTGGGCGCGGAAGCCCGCGGTGTCGTACCCGGCCGAGCGCAGCCAGTGGCCCGCGGTGTCACAGTGCAGAGGACTGCTGCGGCCGACGCCGCGCGGGTCCATGCCGATCAGGTCGTAACGGGCGGCCAGTTCCTCGCCCATGGCGGCCTTCGACTCCAGGGGCATGTCGAGGGTGGGGCCGCCGGGGCCGCCGGAGTTGTGCATCATCAGCCCGATGCGGTGACGCGTGTTGGTGGCCTTGATCCGGGAGAAGCCGATGGTCAGCGTCTGCCCGTCCGGGCGGCTGTAGTCCAGCGGCACCCGGATCGACGCGCACCGCGCACCGGCCTCGTCGAGGCCCTTGACCCCGCATTTCTCCCAACGCACCTTCTGCTGCGTGAACTTGGCGAGCTTCGAAGGCTCGGTGCGCTGCTGGGCAGCGGCGGTGGCGCTCTGCACGGGGGCGAGCAGGCCGGCGGCGGTGGCCGCCGCGAGCGCGGCGACGGCCGCGGTGCGGCGCAGGGGTCGCGGTCTCTTCACGGGTGGGGGTGCTCCTTCGGAGAATCGGAGGCCGCCGCCATGGCCTGGAATATGCGCTCGACGGCGTCCACGACGGCCTGGGAGGCGCCCTCGCGTTCGGGGACCTCGTTGACGGCGATGAACACGGCGCGCCCGTCCTCGGTGACCCCGCCTCGGGTCCGTGTCCCGTACACGGTGCCGCCGTGTCCCCAGTACCGGCCGCCGCCGGGGCCGCCGATCGGATAGCTCGCCAGCCCCAGCCCGTACGCCGCGCCCCGGGCGAGGTCCGCGGCGGGCACCGTGGAGCGCATCAGCGCCCGCTGCGCGGGCGGCAGCAGTCGCCCGGCGAGCAGGGCGGCGTAGAAGGCGGTGAGGTCCTGGGCCGTGGCCACCAGGGCGCCGGCCGCGCCGATCAGCGACGTATTGATGAAGGTGATCTCCCGGTGGCCGCCGCCCGCGATGGGCGCGTACGCCTTCGGGTGCGGGCCGCGCAGCCGCTGCTCGGGCCAGGGCGGCCAGTAGGTGTGCGCGAGCCCCAGCGGTTCGATGATCCGCCGCTCCACCTCGCGCTCGTAGCGGTGCCCGGTGACGCGCTCGACGAGCATGCCGAGCAGGATGTAGTTGATGTTGCAGTACGCCCAGCGCTCCCCTGGCGGGAACATCGGCGGCCGGGTCAGGGCGATGGCGACCAGCCGCCGCGGGTCCATGTACGCGTGCCCCTCCAGGTCCAGCGACTCCGGGAAGTCGGGGAGGCCGCTGGTGTGCTGGAGGAACTGGTGGACGCTGACGCGCCGGCCGTCGTTGCCGTGCCCGCGGACCACGCCCGGCAGATAGCGCTCGACCGGCGCCTCCAGCCGTACCCGGCCCTCGGCGGCGAGTTGGAGCACGACCGTCGCGATGAACGACTTGCTGTGGCTGCCCACCCGCAGCCGGGCCAGGTGCGGATACGGGCGCCCGGTGGCCAGGTCGCCCGCTCCGGCGTTCACCTCGCGCACCCGGCCGTCCGCGCCGGTGATCACCGCCTGCGCCCCCGGCAGCCCCTCGGCCTCGACCAGCGCGGCCAGCACCCGCCGGACGGCGCGCAGGTCGGGCGCCGGGGCGGGGCGGCGGACGGCCGGGCGCGGCGGCACGGCGCTCGCGGACCCGAGCCCGGCCCCCGTCGTCAGCGCCGCCGTGGCGACGACCGTGGAGCCGCGCAGGAGCTGACGCCTGGTGAGCCGGGGCCGTAACGGGGTGCCCGGGGTGGCGGCTCTCGGGTGGCGGGGCGGGGGTCCGTGCAGGCTCGTCATGCGCCAACAGCCTTCCGTCGCCGTTCGCGGGAGCCAATGACGCCAACCCCAAGATCACGTTGTGGGCCTCCCCCCTCGGCATCGGGGGGCGTACGGGCTTGCGCGAGCCGGTTTCGTACGCAAGGGGCGCCGCGTACGAGCCCAGCGCCGTACACAGGCGGGCGCCCCGCACGCGAGGGAAACGTGCGGGGCGCCCTGGGGAAGGCCGTCGTTGGTCAGGCGACGGCCTGGCCGTGGCCGGCATGGGACTCGGCGGTCTCGGACGACCACCGGACCGTGGCCGGCCTGCGGTGCGGCGGTCTCAGACGACGACCTGGCCCGCGTGCAGCTTCGCGATGGCGTCGGCGTCGTAGCCGAGGTCCGCGAGCACCTCGTCGGTGTGCTCGCCGAGCAGCGGGGAGCCGGTGATGTCGGGCGTGAAGCCGGAGAACTTGATCGGGCTGCCCACGGTCAGGTACGTGCCGCGGTCCTTCTGCTCGACCTCCACGACCGAGCCGCTCTTGCGCAGCGCCGGGTCGGCGGCGATCTCCTTCATGCTGAGCACGGGCGCGCAGGGCACCTCGTAGGTGCGCAGGATGTCCACGGCCTCGTACTTCGTCTTGTCGGCGAGCCACTTCTCGATGTCGGCGAAGATGTCGAAGATGTGCGGCTGCCGCGCCCGGGCGGTGGCGTACTCGGGGTCGTCGATCCACTCGGGCTTGCCGATGGCCTCACAGGTGCGCGCCCAGTTCTGCTCCTGGATCGTGAAGTAGATGTACGCGTTGGGGTCGGTCTCCCAGCCCTTGCACTTGAGGACCCAGCCGGGCTGGCCGCCGCCGCCCGCGTTGCCGCCGCGCGGCACGGCGTCGCCGAACTCGCCGTTCGGGTACTGCGGGTACTCCTCCAGGTAGCCGAGCCGCTCCAGCCGCTGCTGGTCGCGGAGCTTGACGCGGGAGAGGTTGAGCACGGCGTCCTGCATGGACACCGACACCTTCTGGCCGACGCCGGTGGCGTTGCGCTGGATGATCGCGGTGAGGAGGCCGATCATCAGGTGCATGCCGCTGTTGCTGTCGCCGAGGGCGGCGCCGCTGATGGTCGGCGGGCCGTCCCAGAACCCGGTGGTGGACGCGGCGCCGCCGGCGGCCTGCGCGACGTTCTCGTAGACCTTGAGGTCGGACCAGGGGGAGTCCTCGTTGAAGCCCTTGACCGAGCCGAGGATCAGCCGGGGGTTGAGCTCGTGGATGTGGTCCCAGCCGAGGCCCATGCGGTCCATGGCGCCCGGCGCGAAGTTCTCGACGAGGATGTCGGCGCCGCGGATCAGCTTCTCCATGACCTCCTTGCCCTCGGGGGCCTTGGTGTTGATGGCCAGCGAGCGCTTGTTGCTGTTGAGCATGGTGAAGTAGAGGGCGTCGACGTCGGGGATGTCCCGGAGCTGACGGCGCGTCACGTCTCCGCCATTGGTGCGCTCGACCTTGATGACATCGGCGCCGAACCAGGCGAGCAGTTGGGTGCACGCGGGGCCGGCCTGGACCCCGGTGAAGTCGATCACCTTGATTCCTGCGAGCGGCTTCTCACTCATGGCGGCTTCCTTCTCGTGAGTGTTCTCGGTGTGCGGGTGCGGGTGCGGGTGCGAGTGGGGATGCGGGTGGGGTGTGAGGGGGCGGCCGAGCGGGGGTACGGCCCCGGGCCCGGCGCTCACTTCCTCGCCGGCGCGATGTTGCCGACGGTGATGCCCTTCGGGTTGAGGTGCGAGATGTGCCCGCTCTCGGTGCCGGCCGAGGGGTCGATCGCGCAGTCGATGAGGGCGGGGCCGCCCGAGGCCAGCGCCTCGGTGAGGGCGGCGGTGACCTCGGCGGGCGTCGTCGCGCGGTAGCCCTTGCCGCCGAACGCCTCGATCATCCGGTCGTGGCGCGCCTGGAGCATCAGGGTCGTCGGCGACGGGTCGGTCTCCAGCGGGTTGACGTCGTCGCCCCGGTAGACGCCGCCGTTGTTGAGGATGACCGTGACGACCGGCAGCTTGTAGCGGCAGATCGTCTCCAGCTCCATGCCGCTGAACCCGAAGGCGCTGTCGCCCTCCACGGCCACGACGGGCGCCCCGCTCTCGACGGCCGCGGCGATGGCGTAGCCCATGCCGATGCCCATGACGCCCCAGGTGCCGCTGTCCAGGCGGTGCCGCGGTACGCGCATGTCGATGACGTTGCGGGCGATGTCCAGCGCGTTGGCGCCCTCGTTGACGAGGTACGCCTCGGGGTGGCCGTGCAGCACGTCGCGTACGGCCTTCAGCGCGCCCATGAACTGCATCGGGTGCGGGTCGGCCGCCAGCCGCTCCGCCATCTTGGCGACGTTCTTCGCCGACCGCGCGGCCAGCTCCTCCCGCCAGGCCGTGGGCGCCGCGATCCGCCCGGGCTTGGCGCGTTCGGCGAGCGCCGCGAAGACCGAGTCGATGTCCCCGACGAGGGGGGCCGCGATCGGCTGGTTGCTGTCCAGCTCCCGCGGCTCGATGTCCACCTGGATGAACTTCGCGTCGGGGTTCCACTGCGGCGCCTCGCCGTGCCCCAGCAGCCAGTTGAGCCGCGCGCCCACCAGCATCACCACGTCGGCCTTCTTCAGCGCCAGCGAACGGGCGGTGGCCGCGGACTGCGGGTGGCCGTCGGGCAGCAGGCCCTTCGCCATCGACATCGGCACGTACGGGATGCCGGTGGACTCGATGAACTCCCGGATACGGTCGTCCGCCCGGGCGTACGCGGCCCCCTTGCCGAGCATCACCAGCGGCCGCTCGGCGCCCGCCAGCAGCTCGATCGCCCGGTCCACCGCGTCGGGCGCGGGCAGTTGGCGCGGCGCCGGGTCGACGAGGCGGCTGAGCGTCGCCGCGCCCGCGTCCGCGTCGAGGACCGAGCCGAGCACGGCGGCCGGGATGTCGAGGTAGACGCCGCCGGGGCGGCCGGAGACCGCGGTGCGCAGCGCGCGGGCGATACCGCGCCCGATGTCCTCGACCCGGCTCACCCGGTACGCGGCCTTGCAGAACGGCTGGGCGGCGGCGAGCTGGTCCATCTCCTCGTAGTCGCCCTGCCTGAGGTCGACGAGGTGGCGCTCGCTGGAACCGGATATCTGCACCATCGGGAAGCAGTTCGTGGTCGCGTTGGCCAGCGCGACCAGCCCGTTGAGGAAGCCCGGCGCGGAGACCGTGAGGGCCACGCCCGGCTTCTGGGTGAGGAACCCGGCGGCGGCCGCCGCGTGCCCCGCGTTGCTCTCGTGCCGGAAGCCGATGTAGCGGATGCCCTGCGCCTGCGCGAGGCGGGCCAGGTCGGTGATCGGGATGCCGACCACCCCGTAGATGGTGTCGATGTCGTTGAGCTTCAGCGCGTCGACCACCAGGTGGTAGCCGTCGGTGAGCTCGGCCGGGGCGCCGGCCGTCGCGGCGGTGGCCGCGGCCTCCGGCGCGGTGGCGTTCTCCGGTGCGGTGGGGGCGGTCATGGTCCGCGGGCCTCCTTGGGCTGACTGGCCTTGTCGGCTTCGTCTTCCACCATCCGCAGCGGCTGTGGCGGCGTCCAAGATTCATCGGCGACCAGCCGATAACCGCTATTTATCGAGCCCTGGTCAGAGCGGGATTTCCGCCCTCCGGAGGCCCTTGATAGAAGCTCGCTATCGGTTGTTCGCCAGCGCGTATTGGACGGCCGCGCCGCGCCCGCGCAGGCTCGCTGAGGGGAGCGTCGGAAGATCCGCCGCCACGGTGCCGACGACCTGACGACGCCCCGACCCCCGAGACAGCTCACAGCGGCCTCGGCGATGCGACGAGCCCCGACGACGAGACAAGAGGAGGCGGAGGTCATGGCCGTACCGACCGCGGCGCCCGTACCCGAGACGAACCGCTACCGGCCCCCGGCCCTCACGGGCCTCGACGATCTCCTCGACGGCCCGGCCCGCGCCACGCCCCACGCGACCGCGCTCGTCGTGGGCGGCGACCGGCGGCCCGTGTCGTACGGGGCCCTGGCCGCGGTCGCCGACGACGTCGCCGCGCGGCTCGCGGCGGGGGGGCTGCGCCGCGGCGAGCCGGTCGCCCTCGTCTGCGCCAACACCGCCGAGTTCGTCGTGGGGCTGCTGGGCGCGGCGCGGGCCGGGCTGGTGGTCTCCCCCATGGACCCCGCCCTGCCCGGCGCGCAGCTCTCCGCCCGGCTCGACGCGCTCGGCGCGCGGGCCGTCCTGCTCGGCCCGACCGCCGCCGGCGGCGCGACGCCCGCCGTCCGGACCGCCGTGCCCGCCTGGCCCCTGCGCGTGGCCGTGTCCGGCGCGGGCACGGCGACGGCCGCCCTCGACATCACCGCTCCCCCGGCGCCCGCGGGTACGGGCGCGTCCGGTGAGCTGTCGGCCGGCGACGCCCTCGTCCTGTTCACGGCGGGGACCACCGACCGCGCCAAGATGGTGCCGCTGACCCGCGCCAACGCCGCCGCCTCCGTACGGAACATCTGCGCCGCGTACGAGCTGGGACCGGCCGACGCGACGGTCGCCGTGATGCCGCTCTTCCACGGCCACGGGCTGTTCGCGGCGCTCCTGGCGTCGCTGGCCGGCGGGGGCCGGGTACTGCTGCCGGAACGCGGCCGGTTCTCGGCGCGTACGTTCTGGGGCGATGTCCGCGCCGTGTCCGCCACGTGGTTCACCGCCGTCCCGACCATCCACGAGATCCTGCTGGACCGGGCGGCGACGGAATACCCGGGGGAGACGGGAGGTGCGGGGGATCAAGAGGACGGTACGGACCGGAAGGCGGCCCCGCTGCGATTCGTCCGCAGTTGCAGCGCCCCGCTGAACACGGCCACCCAGCGGGCGCTGGAGCGCGTCCTGGGCGCACCGCTGCTCTCCGCGTACGGAATGACCGAGTCCGCGCACCAGGCGGCCGGCGAACCGCTGCCCGGGCGCGGCCCGTTGAAGCACGGTTCCGTCGGCCGGCCGACCGGGGTCGCCCTGCGGGTCCTCGACCGCGACGGGCGGCCGTGCCCGACGGGCGTACCGGGCGAGGTGTGGGTGCAGGGCCCCACCGTGGCCCGCGGCTATCTGGCCGACCCGGCCGAGACCGCGCGGAGCTTCGTCGACGGGTGGCTGCGCACCGGGGACCTGGGCTCGCTGGACGAGGACGGGTATCTGTTCCTCACCGGACGCATCAAGAACCTCATCAACCGCGGCGGCGAGAAGATCGCGCCCGAACACGTCGAGGACGTCCTCGCCGGCTGCCCCGGCGTCGCCGAGGCGGCCGTGTTCCCGGTGCCCGACGCGCACTACGGGCAGCGGGTCGGCGCCGCCGTGGTCGTACGCGCGGACGCCCGCGGCGGCCTGCCCGGCGGCGAGCGCGCCGACTCCGAGCAGATCCTGCGGTACTGCCGCGACCGGCTGGCCGCCTTCGAGGTGCCGGACCGGCTGGAGATCGTCGCGGCGCTGCCGCACACGGCCAAGGGCGGCCTGGACCGGGCGGCGGTGGAGGCCCGGTACGCACACTGAACGGGCCGGGCCCCCGGTCAGTCGCCCCGGCGCTCAAGCACTCGGGCACGCGGACACCCGGGCCCCGTCACCTCACCCGGTGCTCGGACGGCAGCGGCTGCTCGAAGACCTCGTCCAGGGACAGCCCCGTGGCCGCGTTCATGAAGGCGCGGGCCACCACCGAGCCGGGGGTCGCGGCGTGTATCGCGACGGAGACCTGGGCGCTGGCGTCCGGATCGACCAGCCGCACGGCCCGCGTCCGGCCGCTCACCGGCATCGCGCGCATCCAGGTGTGCGGCACGATGCTCGCCCACTCGCCGACGCCGACGGTCGCGTAGAGGGAGGCCACCGAGTCCGTCTCCAACTGCGGCGTCACCACGACCCCGTTGTCCGCGAACACGCCGTCGATGAGCTGCCGGACCCGCATGTCCGGGGTGAGCAGGGCGAGCGGCAACTGCGCCGCCTCGGCCCACGTCATGGTGTGGGTCTGGGGCGTCAACTGCTCCTCGGAGGCCAGCAGCACGTACCGCTCCCGGTAGAGCGGCAGCACCTGAAGGCCCTCGCGGTCGCCGGGCCCGAAGTGCGCGATGGCGGCGTCGAGTTCGAACTCGCGCAGTTGCCGGTGCAGCTCCTTCGCCGACAGCCGCGAGCTGACCTGCACCTTGGCCAGCGGGTGCGCCGCCCGGAACGCGGCCACCGGGAGCGCCAGGGTCGTCGACGCCGTGGGGTCCGTGCCCAGCCGCAGCGTCCCCGTGATCCCCGACTGCACGGCGGCGACCTCCGCCTTGAACGCGTCCTGCTCGGCGAGGATGCGCTTCGCCCACACCACGAGCCGCTCGCCCTCGGGGGTGAGGCCCTCGTAGTTGTGCCCCCGGTTGATCAGGGTGACGTTCAGCTCGCGCTCCAGCTTGGCGATGGCCGCCGACAGCGCGGGCTGCGAGACGAAACAGGACTCGGCCGCGCGGGCGAAGTGCCGCTCCTTGGCCACCGCCACGAAGTACTCAAGCTGCCGGAACAGCATCAGCGTCTCCCCTCCCGCGTCGGCCTCTCCCCGGCGCAGCCCCCGCCGCCGCCGTCGCCGCCCCCGGCGTCGCCGTCGCGCGCCTCCGCTTCGAGAAGGCGGGTGAAGATCCGGGTGAGCTGGTCGAGGTCGTCGTCGCAGAGGCGGGCGACGGCCGGCGGCGGACGCAGCAGGATGGCGTCGATGGCCGCGATGGCCCGGTGCCCGGCGGGCGTGAGCGTGACCAGCTTCCGCCGCCGGTCATCCGGGTGCGGCCGGCGCTCGACCAGGTCGTGGGCCTCCAGCTTGTCGACGATGAGGGTCGTGTACGGGGCGTCGATGCCGTTCATCTCCGCGATCCCGCTGAGCGTCCGCGGGCCGTCGCGGAGCTGGAGCAGCACCTTGCCCCGGCCGCCGCCGAGCCGGAACCCGAGCGCCTTGGCCAGCTCGCCCCGGCGGCTGTGCGACTCCACGAACCGCTGCATGAGCGCCCACGCCTGCCGCCCGGCCTCGGTGGCCCCGGCCGCTTCGGGCGACCCAGGCGACTCCGACGACTCAGGCGACTCTGGTGATTCCGGCGGCTCTGGTGATTCCGACGATTCCGACGAGGTGGCTGTCATCGGTCGTCTCTCCCGTGTCCCTCAGCACCGCGGCGCCCCGAAGCCCCACGTCATGTGCGCGACGCCCAGCACGTCGCACCTCCCACGCTACCGTCCGGCCGCGGCGTCCGACGTGCCGCGGCCGGGTCCGGGCGCGACCGCGCCGGGCGGCCGTGACACACGGCGGGCCGGACCCGTCGGGGTGACGGACCCGGCCATGGGCAGCGGTGCGGCGAAGAGCTCAGACCCGGTCGGCCGCGATCAGGAGGTACTGGAAGGACCCGTCCCGGTACGCGTTGATGAACGCCTCCTCCACGCCCGTGACCAGGGAGGACGTGGCACGCAGCTCCCAGTAGGGCAGCGTGGCGGCCGTCAGGTCGACGACGCTCTGCGGCACGAGGCGGTTGTCGGCCATGGCGCGCATGTACTCGCGGCGGGAGTGGATGTTGCACTCGAAGTGCGCGTTGATCTGGGAGACCCACTTCGAGGGCTGGCCGTAGCGCGGGTTCCAGCAGCCCGTGATCGTCACGTACCGCCCGCCCGTCTCCAGAATCCGGGAGTGCTCGGCGAAGAGGTCGTGCAGGTCGACGTACATGGTCGACTCGTTGTTCCACGAGGCGCTGACCTGCCCCGTGCCGAAGGGCATGTCGAGCATGTTGCACACGCGGGCCTGTACGCGGCCGTCGATGCGCAGCTCGCGGGCGCGCCGGTTGGCGAAGTCGGCCTGCTTGGCCGAGAGGGTGACGCCCTCGACGTAGCAACCGAACCGCCGGTGGGCCATCACCATCGAACCGCCCCGGCCGCAGCCGGCGTCGACGAGCGTGGCCTCGCCCCCGACGGGGCCGAGGTGGTCCATGAGGACTTCGGCCTGGGCCGACTCCAGCCGGTGCAGCTCGGCGATCAGCTTCTTCTCGTACGCGCTGTCGGCGCTGTCCCCGAGGGCGGCGTGGTCGACATCGCCGATGCCGTAGTGGTGGTGGTAGAGGCCGTCGACGTCGCCGAGGCGCAGGTTCACGGGCCTGGCCTCCTGGTCCCAGTAGCGGGCGATGTCCCCCTGGTAGGGCGAGGCCGGGGAGGGGACGAACGCGGTGGTGCGCTGGGCGGTGGTCTGCTCGATGCTCGTCACGCGGGTATCCATTCCTTACCAGAAGTCGGGCAGGGTGTAGCGGTAGGTGTTGGAGCGGTGCCAGTAGTGGTTGCCGTCGACCCAGACGGCCACGCCGCGCAGGAACCGCACCACGCTCGGCGCGGGGCAGGCGGCGGCCAGCGCGGCGGCCTCGGCCTCGAAGGCGCGCATGAGGCCGTTGTGGACCTCGACCGCCTTGAGGTAGGCGTCCCGCTCGGAGAGGTTCTCGCGCCGCGCGAGCACCACGGGCAGGTTGAGATGGGTGCCCGGGCTCTTGAGCTCCTTGGTGTACGAGTACAGGTCGTTGACGATCGTGGTCGCGTTCCCGGCGAGCGCGATGACGCGCTGCATGGCCGGCTGCGCGTGCAGGTCCGCCGGGAGTTCGTAGCCGCCGACGGTGTCGGTGATCGTGGGGCAGGGGCGGAAGTTGTTGAACTGCCGCATCGCCAGGTACTCCCACACCTCGGGCACGTGGCCCGTCTGCGCCCAGGCGGCCTCCGCCAGGTAGCCCATGTGCAGCCGCGCCATGTCGTGCCGGAACCGGTCGGCCTGGGAGGCGGTGGACTGCCGGAGGAAGTAGTCCATGGCGGAGCGGTACGCGCGCCGAGGGGCGTCCGACTGGAGCGAGGCCGCCCACTCCCCCTCGTACTCCGGCGTGGTGTGCAGCGGGTCGAGCGCCGTGTGGGCCAGCAGGAGGCGGCTGCCGAGGCCGATGGGCGAGCCGCCGTGGTCCTCGCAGTAGCAGTCGTCGACCGCGTTCTCGGCGACCATCAGCCGGGTGGCGATCATGAGGTGGTCGATGGTGGGGGCGTCCGGGTGGCAGGCGACCATGTACCGGCCGACGGAGAAGCCGTCGAACTGGTCCTCCCACTCCGGCGGCACCGCCCGCACCTCGTCCACGGCCCACGCCCTGATCCTGCGGCCGACCTCCTCGACGCGCAGCGGATCGGGCTCCGGTACGGGGTGGTGGTAGAGGCCCGGCACCGGGTCGCCCGCCGCCGGCGCCCCCTCGCGCGCCGCCCCGGCCTCGTACGCCGCGGGCTCCTCGCAGCGAGCCGCGCCACGGGCCGGGGGGACGAGCCGCAGCCCCGCCGTGCCCAGGCCGCTGGGCCCGCCCAGCAGCCGCTCCCGGCCGGGGAGCGACGGCGGCACCACGCCCTCCGGGCCGCCGTCGGGCGCGGCCGCGTCCGGAGGTACGGGCACGGGCACTGGCGTCACCGACAGGGAAGGCGGCCCCGGGAGCGGGGGCCGGACGGCCTGGGCGCCGCCGTCGACAGGGGGAGGGGGCGGGACGCCGGGACCGGCCGCGCGGGCGGGCGGCCTCGGCGGAGGAAGGGGGACCCCAGGAACGGGCATCCGTGGCTCCTTGGTGAAGCTCGTCGCAGCTTGATGAAGCGTGATGACGCTTGATGAAGCGTGATGACGCTCGATGAGGTGGTGGACGGCCCCGGTGGAGGACTCCGCTGGAGGGCCCCGGCGGAGGGCCCGGCCCCGGGCGCGCTCGCCCGGGGCTCCGGGCCGTCATCGAGGTCGTACGGGCCCGTCGGCCGCGCCCGCCGGCCGTGTCCGTCAGTCGCGTCCGTCAGTCGCGGCCGCGGAGGATCTGCACGTTCTCCAGTACGCCGAGCGCGTCGGGCACCAGGATGGCGGTGGAGTAGTAGGCGCTGACCAGGTACGAGATGATCGCCTGCTCGCTGATGCCCATGAAGCGCACCGACAGTCCCGGCTCGTACTCGTCCGGCAGGCCCGTCTGGTGCAGCCCGACGACGCCCTGGTTGTCCTCGCCCGTGCGCATGGCGATGATCGAGCTGGTCCCCTCCGCGCTGACGGGGATCTTGTTGCAGGGCAGGATCGGCACCCCGCGCCAGGCCGGGACCTGCTGCCCGCCGAGATCGACGTGGGTCGGGTAGAGCCCGCGGGCGTTGAACTCCCGGCCGATCGCCGCGATCGCCTTGGGGTGGGCGAGGAAGACCTTGGTGCCGCGCCGGCGGCTGAGCAGTTCGTCGAGGTCGTCGGGGGTGGGCGGGCCGGAGTGGGGCTGGATCCGCTGCTTGAAGTCGGCGTTGTGCAGCAGGCCGAACTCCGGGTTGTTGACCATCTCGTGCTCCTGGCGCTCGCGCAGCGCCTCGATGGTGAGCCGGAGCTGTTCCTCGGTCTGGTTCATCGGCTCGTTGTAGAGGTCGGCGACCCGGGTGTGGACGCGCAGGACGGTCTGCGCGACGGAGAGTTCGTACTCGCGCGGCTTGAGTTCGTAGTCGACGAAGGTGCTCGGCAGCCCCACCTCGCCGGTGTGCCCGGCGGACAGGGCGATCTCCGCCTCGCCGTGACGATTCTGCGGACGGTCGGCCCGCGCGCGGAACTCCGCGATGTGCGCCTGGAGATGCGGCGCTCCGGCCAGTACGGCGGCGAACTCGGCGCGGGAGAGGGTGAGCAGGGTGCCGGAGGTCTCGGCGGTGGCCGTGTGGTCCCACCGGGCGTCCTCGTCGAGGAGGGCGCTGTCGCCGAACCGGTCGCCGTCGGCGAGCACCGCGACACGCGCCTCGTCGTCGTACTCGCCGGCGGCGGTCAGCCGGATCCGGCCGTGGGCGATGAGATGGATCTGCTCGGCGGCGGCGCCGCGCTCGGCCAGCACCTCTCCGGCGCGGAAGTCGCGCCGCACGCACCGGTCGGCGATCGCCGTCAGCACCTCGACGTCCTCGAAGCCGCGCAGCAGGGCCAGTTCGCCGAGTTCGCGGGGGATCACCCGGACGTCGGCGCCGTCCTGGACGAACTCGATCCGCCCGTCGCCGACGGTGTAGCTCAGCCGCCGGTTGACCCGGTACGTGCCGCCCCGGACCTCCACCCAGGGCAGCGCGCGCAGCAGCCACCGGGAGGTGATCCCCTGCATCTGCGGGACGGTCTTGGTCGTGGTGGCGAGATTGCGGGCGGCCTCGGTGCTCAGGCTGGACTGCCGGGGCATGTCCAGTCGGGATTCCGAGCCGGTCTCAGTGGACATCGTGCGGGCTCTCCTTCATGGGAGTGATCACGGCCGTACGCACGGCACGGGCCGGGGCCGAAGCGCAGGTGGCGAGGGGCCCGGAGAACGCGTGCCGGTGCCGGGAACCGTAGTGGCCGCCGCTCCCGGCCCGCCGGGAGAGCCCGAGGGATTACCTCGATGCAGTGATGTTGGCTGGCAAATTGTTTATCCGAATAGGTGACGTTTTTCGGCCGCTCGACACGGCCCGGCCGGGCCCCCGCCGCGTCCGCCCCCGCGCACCCTGCTGTTACGCTGCCGGGGACTTCGCCCGTACATCGAGGAGCCCAGACATGGTGGTGGACGACGACATCTCCGGGTGATACCCGGACCCGACAGGCCACCGGCCGGTGCGCGGAAGCGCCGCCGAGGTGGCCTCGCCGTCGTCCCCTCTTCCCCAGCCTGCCGCCGGGGCGGAAGTGTCTCCCCCGGCCCTCCCCACGAGGTCACCACCATGTCCGACGCCCGCGTCGTCTGCTCCAACCTGTCCTTCTCCTGGCCCGACGACACCCCTCTCTTCCAGGGCCTGTCCTTCACCGTCGGCGCCGGCCGCACCGGGCTCGTCGCGCCCAACGGCACCGGCAAGAGCACCCTGCTGAAACTCATCGCCGGCGAACTGCGGCCCAGTGCCGGGTCGGTCTCCGTGACCGGAACCCTCGGCTACCTCCCGCAGGCCCTGCCCCTGACCGGTGACCTCACGGTCGCCGAGGTGCTGGGCGTCGCCGCGATCATCCGGGCCATCGACGCCGTGGAGTCCGGGGACGTCGACGAGCGACACTTCTCGGCCATCGGCGACGACTGGGACATCGAGGAGCGCACCCGCGCCCAGCTCGACCGCCTCGGCCTCGCCGCCCTGACCCTGGACCGCCGCCTCGACACCCTCAGCGGCGGCCAGATCGTCTCCCTCGGCCTCGCCGCCCAGTTGCTCAAGCGGCCCGACGTCCTGCTGCTCGACGAGCCCACCAACAACCTCGACCGGGACGCCCGGCTCAAGCTCTACGCCGCCCTGGACGACTTCACCGGCTGCCTGCTCCTGGTCAGCCACGACCGGGCGCTGCTCGACCGCATGACTCGCATCGCCGAACTCGACCGTGGCGAACTGCGCCTCTACGGCGGCGACTTCACCGCGTACGAGGAGGCCGTACGGGCCGAGCGGGAGGTCGCCGAGAAGAACGTACGCAACGCGGAGCAGGAGCTGAAGCGCGAGAAGCGGGAGCTGCGGCAGGCCCGCGAGCGCGCCGAACGCCGCCAGAGCAACGCCGCCCGCAATCTGAAGAGCGCGGGGCTGCCCCGCATCTTCGCGGGCAACATGAAGCGCGGCGCGCAGGAGTCCGCGGGCCGCGCCGGCCAGGTGCACGCCGGCCGGGTCGGCGAGGCGCAGGCCCGGCTGGACGAGGCCGGGCGCGCGCTGCGCGAGGAGCAGCGCATCACGCTCGACCTGCCGGAGACCGATGTGCCGGCCGGCCGCAATCTGTTCCTCGGCGAACACCTCCGCGTCCGCCTCGGCGACACCGACATCTTCCCCGGCCAGGGCGTCGACCTGACCGTACGGGGCCCGGAGCGCATCGCCCTGACCGGCCCCAACGGCGCCGGCAAGAGCACCCTGCTGCGGCTCGTCAGCGGCGACCTGACCCCGCACGGCGGCGAGATCAAGCGGGCCGAGGGCCGCGTCGCCTACCTCTCACAACGCCTCGACCTGCTGGACCCGGACCGTACGGTCGCCGAGAACTTCACCGCCTACGCCCCCGAGCGGCCGGAAGCGGACCGGATGAACCTGCTCGCCCGCTTCCTCTTCCGCGGCCCCCGCGCCCACCTCCCCGTCCGTGCCCTCTCCGGCGGCGAACGCCTGCGCGCCACCCTCGCCTGCGTCCTGTGCGCCGACCCGGCCCCCCACCTGCTCCTCCTCGACGAACCCACCAACAACCTCGACCTCACCAGCACGGCCCAGCTCGAAAGCGCCCTCGCCTCCTACCAAGGAGCCATCCTCGTCGTCAGCCACGACACCCGCTTCCTCCAACACCTCCACATCACCCGCTGGCTCCACCTCACCCCCGGCACCCTCACAGAAACGGCCCCTCCGGAGCTGTAACCCCCGCCCGGCCCGCTTCGGAACCCTGATCACCGTCGCGGAGCGGCACGGGCGCCGGTTTCCGCTCCGTGTCGCTCCGGTAGGCGTCCAGGAGGCGGAAGAACTCCTCGACGGGGGTGGACCCCTCGGGGGTGTTGCGCTCGATGTCCGCCGCCCAACCGAGCGGGCTGGTGCCGCCGAGGCGTGTGCCGAGCCACTGGCTGAAGGCTCCGTCGTGCCAGAAGTCGCAGGGATCGTCGATGGAGTGCACACCGAGCGCCACCTGATAGCCGATCAGCATGGTCTGCAGCTCGCGAAGTGAGCCGCCGGACAGCCACACACCGGGCCGGAGACGGATCTGATCCAGGAAGTCGTACACGTCCGTGCAGTCCTGCCAGTGCTTGGCAGTGAGCCTCGGGCTCTCTTCGATCGGCATGGTCCGACTCTACGGCGTGGCCGAGTGGCGGCATCCGTGGCAGCGGGGCGGGTGCCAGGCGATCGCAGGCGGTCGCTCTGGCACAGATCGTCAACTGATCGGTTCTCACGGGGCTGGTCGCCGTGCTGGGCGTCCGTAGGGTTTCAAGGGGGTGGGAGCGCGGGGTTCGCGCGCTCCGTCCCGTTGCCGCGCCGAGTGTTCCGGCGCATCCGCGAGAGAGGGAAAGTCACCCATGCGCGCCCTTGTGGTGGATCACGGCGAGGCCGGGCCCGTCCGGTTCGCCGATGTCGATGAGCCTGTGCCGTCCGGCGACGAGGCGCTGGTCGAGATACGGCATATCGGTCTGAACTTCGGGGAGTTGAATTACCTGCATCTGTGGCCTGCCAGCGCGGTGCACGGTCACGACGCGGCCGGCGTCGTGGTGCGCGCCGCGTCGGACGGTTCGGGGCCGCCGGAGGGTACGCGCGTGGCGCTGGGCATGTCAGCTCACGCGTGGGCGGAGCGGGTGGCGGTCAATACCGCCTCGCTCGGCACCGTTCCCGAGGGTGTGGAGCTGGCCGACGGTGCCGCGCTGGGGATCGCCGGGGCCACCGCGCTGCGGGTGCTGCGCAAGCGTTCCCTGCTGGCGCGCGAGGTGCTGATCACCGGGGCCAGCGGTGGCGTGGGCCACTTCGCCGTCCAGTTGGCGGCGTTGGCGGGCGCCCGGGTGACGGCGCTCGTGGGGTCCCCGGAGCGGACCGCCGGGCTCCGCGAACTCGGGGCCGACGAGGTCCTGACCGATCTGCCCGGGACCGAGCGCCGGTTCGATCTCGTCCTGGACACGGTCGGCGGGCCGCTGCTGGCCCAGGCGTGGGACTCCCTCGCCGAGGGCGGCACGATCCACGTGGTCGGCTACTCCTCGGGGGAGGAGACCACGTTCCCGTCCGGGACCCTGTTCGGCTTCGGCGAGCCCCGCACCATCGAGACCTACGGCGACAGGTCGCCGATCAGCGAGGAGCTGACGGACCTCCTGGGCCTGGTGGCCGCCGGGAAGCTCGCGGTCCCGGTCGGGCTGCGAGGCGACTGGCGGGACGTGGGCGACGCCGTCCGGGCGCTGTTCGCGCGCCAGGTGCACGGAAAGATCGTTCTCGACGTGGCCTGACGCCCGTCGGCGAGGATGGGGCGATGGACGTATTCGCGGAGGCCCTGCGCGTATCGGGGGCGCGAGGGTCGCTCGGGGTCGTGCTGAAGGCCGGCGGAACCTGGGGCCTGTGGCTGGAGTCCGCTCCGGGAGCGGCCCTGCACGTGGTCTCCCGCGGCACGATGTGGCTCCACGTCCCGGGCGAGAAGCCCCTGGAGGTGCGGGAAGGAGACGCCGTCCTGCTGGCTCCGGGCACAGCCCATGGGATAGCCGGCGGGCCAAGTACGACGATGCGCCTCTGTGACCGGAAGGCGACGGACCGAGCCCTCGCCGACGGCAGCCCCCTGCACCTGGGCTCGACCCCGCCTCAGACGGAAGTGCTCCTCCTGCGCTACGAGCAGGACCCGGAGGTCAGTACGCCGGTACTCACCTCCCTCGCCGGGCCCATGCACGTCACGAGCCGGGAGAACGCACAGCTCAGAAAGACCGTGGAGCTTCTCACCGCGGAGCTCGCGCGGCCGCAGATCGGCACCACCGCCGCCGTCAACAGCATCGTCGACCTGCTGCTCATCCAGTTCGTACGGGTCTGGCTGGCCCGCAACCCGCAGCAGCCGACCGGCTCCTGGCTGGGCGCGATGCGCGACCCGGTCGTACGCGACGCCCTGGCGAATGTCCACGCGCGCCCCGAACACCCCTGGACCACCGCGTCCCTGGCGGCCGCGACGGCGGTCTCCCGGACGACCCTGTCCCGGCGCTTCCGGTCCGCCCTCGGGCAGCCGCCGGGCGCGTATGTGACGCAGTGGCGCCTGGACCTGGCGTCCGTCCGGCTCCGCGACACCGACGAGCCGGTCGAGTCGATCTCCGGCGCGGTCGGCTACGCCTCCCCGCACGCCTTCAGCCGCGCCTTCCGCCGCGCCCGAGGCATCCCCCCGGGCGAATACCGCTCCCGCCTCCGCGAGTAATCGCGAAACAGCGATCACCGGTCGGCGCCCGGCCATCCCCGGAAACGCAAAGACCCCCGAAACGCCCAAGATCCCGAAACGCCAAGACCCTGAAACGCCAAGATCCCGCCCGATCAATCAGATCGGACGGGATCTTGGCAACCATCCCTGAGCGGACTCAAGAACAGTCATTGCGGTGGGGCGTTCACGAGTACACCCGGCCTGGGGTGATGGCTCCGGTGGGAGATCGTTTCCCGTCTGCCGGGTGATCGTTTCCCGGAGAGTGGGTCAGCGGGGCCAGGGGCCTGCGGCGATCTCCAGGTTGGATTCGATCGCTTTCACTTGGGCAGTGAGGTATTCGGCCCAGTCGCTTTTGGGGAAGAGGCGGAGGTGGGGGCCGAGGGTGCCGGAGAGCATCCGGCGGAACTGGGTGAGCCGTTCGCCGATCCAGACCCGTTCCCAGCGTTCGAGTTCGGTCTCACCTGCGCAGAAGTGGTAGCCGGCCTCGCGGGTCCAGATCGCGGGTGGCCATCCTTTTTCGGCGCAGAGGTCTCTGAGGGCTGCCAGGGCCCGGCGAGTCTGCCAGAGGCTCAGGTTGCATTCTGTCATCAGCTCGATGATCGTCAGTCCGGCTGGGGACACCTTGAGCAGGGCGGTGCGGATGAGTTCGGCGTTCCGCTCCGCGGTGGGGGAGCGTTTGGGCATGGTTACTCGCCTCGCAGGAGGCGGGTGAGTTCGTCGTCCATGGTGACCTCGCCGGTGGCCGCGGCGGTCTCGATCCAGTCGAGGGTGGCGCGGACGCGGGCGATGTTCTGGGCGAGGACGGTCTGTTCGTGGTCACTCAGGTGCCGGTCTCGGAGTTGCGGGACCTTCTTCTCGCAGGTGGTGACGAACTTGTGGCAGGCCGAGACGAGGTCGAGGAACTCCTGGGTTCGTTCGATCTTCCGTACGGTCTGGCCGATGGGGTCTTCGCGGCGGAAGGCCTCTGCTTGTTGGCGGGAGCGGTCGGTCTGGGCCTTGTTGACCATGTGCCGGGCGGTGTCGTCGGCAACGACGCGGGCTGCGACCTCGGGACGCCTGAGCATGTCGGAGGCCACCTGCGCGGCGACGTTCTCGTCGTCGGTGAGTTCGTGGACGATCTCGGCCTTGTGCTGAACGGTCTGGGCCTTGTTGACCATGCGGCGGGCGTGGTCGTCTGTCATGACCTTCTTGGCGACGGCGGGCCGGCGCAGGACGTCGGCGGCGATCTGGGCTGCTACTTCGTCATCCTGGGCGAGGTCATGGACGGCAGTGACCTTCTGCGGGACGGTGACCGGCCTTTGCGGTTTGTTGCCGACCCGGAGCTTGGCCAGGTCGCTGGTCCAGCGGCGGTATCCCACGTGCGGATCAAGGGGAGGGTCATTGATGGCCTCGAAGCGCTCCGCGTCGTCGGGCAGGTAGGCCAGGATCTGGTGGACCCTGAACGAGATGCCGTCGCGTCGCTGGCAGGCAGGCCAGCGGTGCGCTGTGAAGCGGTATGCCTTGATCGTGTTGAACGAGAGCCCGATGTCGTTCGCGTAGGTCTGGAGCGAGGCGTAGACGCCGGGCTCCTCACTGTCGGCGGGACGCGACCCGCCTGGCTTTCGAACCGGCTCGATCTCCAGTGCGTGGTCGCCGATGGTGAACATGTCTGCACTCATGCGGCTGACCCGGTCGCGGTCGCCCGCGAGAATCTGCTCGTAGCGTTCCCGGCTGACGTGGCCTATGCCCTCGGACATGGCGTCATCGTCCCCTTCGGGCCGGGCCCCGGCGGCGGGGCTGCCGGTGACGTACCCGGCCTGTCGCGGGCAGCTTCTGCCTACGGTGAGATCGAACTCCAGGGCTGACCGCAAAAGGCGGTTGTTGTCCGGACGGCGGCCAGACGCTCGTGCGCCGAGCCATGATCCGGCCGGTTGACCATGCTGTTTCTTTCCGTCCGGCAGGGGCATCGGCACGCGGATCAGCTGGGACGCATGACAAGGGTGCCGACTCGGCTCCTGAGTGCCGCCGCCTGCACGGTCCGGATCCGAGTTGTCGCAGGATGACCCAGAGCAGACATTTGGCAGCCCTGTGTGGTCAGTTGGGGGCATTGGCTGGCGTCTGCGGTGACCATGGCCAGACTGCTCCTACGGTGGGCGAGGCTCCGGCCGGGCCGGGGCCAAGGAAGCACACCGGCGAGGTTGCGTGCGGGAGGCAGGAGATGACGATGCCGCCGTTCTTTGAGCGTCTGGACCGGGAAGAGGCTGTCGTACGCGGCGAGCTTGCCGCCCTGCGGGAGAAGACCGCAGGGCTGGAGGAGCGGCTCGCCCGGCTGGTCATCACCCGGGAGACGGCCCTGTCGCTGATGGGTGACCAGACCGTGGATGCCGCCACGGGGACCACCCTCGCAACGGTTCCGGCCGGCCCTGCGGGGAGCGATGCCGCCGCCCGTTCGGGGCCGCTGGAGCTGGAGTTGGCCCGGGAGCGGATTCTGGTGCTGCTGGCTGGCGCCAACCAGGCACTGAAGGTGCAGGACATCGGGGAGGCGATCGGCGAGTCGCCGGACCGGGTGGAGACGACCCGGGCCCGCCTGAAGAAGATGGCGGCCGAAGGGCTGGTGAGTGAGGTGTCGCCGGCCTGGTTCGCCATCACGCCTGCCGCCCACCAGGCGCGCAGGCAGAGCACGGAGGAAGACGGAACAGCCTGACAAAGGACCGAGGCGGCCGCGACGCGGCTGTCCTCGTGGTCGAAGGGGCACCGCCGAGGGGTGAGCTCGACGGTGCCGGTTGCGTGAGCTCCAGTCGAACGGCGGCTCGCGCGCTTCGAGCGTAGTAGTTGCGCTTCCCGCTCGAAACGCAGAGCCGCGAACTCCCCCTTCCTGACGATGAGTTGGTCAGGTCAGGGCGGGAATCGAGGCTCAATGTCTCCTCGTGCGGTCGTCCATCGTGCGCGGCGGCCACAGTCGGCTGCCGGTGAAGTCGGCGAGGCGGGCGACGGTCGCCACATCGGGCCAGGAGTGTCCGGCAAGCAGGTCGGCGATGGCCTGCCGGTTGACGCCGGAGCCGACCGCGGCCGCGCGCAGACTCAGGTCCCGCTCGCGGAGCACGGCGGCGAGGGCGCGGGCGATCTGCCGGACGGCTTCGGCGCCGGGGTCGCAGCTGGGCTGTTCGGGCCAGGCTTTCGGATCACGGGTGAGTTGCCGCGGGGGGCGTGCGCGGGCGCGTCCGCCGACCATGTGCGCACCGTCCTGTCGATAGAAGTCGATCAGCTGTGGAATGGCTGCTTGTCCAGCCGGTATGCATGGACCGTGGTCCTTGATCCCGAAACGTCCGCGAAGATCACCCACTACCGGCCCAGAAACCCGCCCGCAGCCTGGGGCGAGGTCGCGCCGCTGGTGCGCTCCGTGGTCGCCGCGACGGTCACGGCAGTCCCTTACGACGTGGAACGCCTGCTGCACATCACCGGCCGCCTCGCCTTGTGGGCGGAGGCGGCGGGGCTGGAGCGGGATCCGGACGCGTGGCTGCGCAACGAGGTCATCGACGCGTTCGTCCTCTCCCTCGCCGCCGGGATCGAGGCGTCCACGGTCCGCACCTACCGGACGTGGCTGCTGCGGGTACGCGACGCGCTGGCCTTCAGCAAACGCGGAGAGGCGGCGCCGGCCCGGCTGCACGCCAACGCCAATCCTCACCAGCCCTACACACAAGCCGAGTTGGCCAGGCTGCGGCACTGGGCGGCACATCTGCCGCGCCAGCAGCGCACCGATGGACTCGCCCTGCTGGGACTCGCCGCGGGCTGCGGGCTGACACCGCGCGAGGTGGCAGGCAGCCGTGGCGGCGATCTCGCCCGGCCCCGCCCCGGCGGCCCACTGCTGCACACCGGAGCGAGCCGGCTCGTGCCGCTGGTGGCCCGCGCCGTCTGGGACCCGGTCCTGGACGAACTCGCACGGGCCGCAGGCAACAGTTACCTGTTCCGGCCCCGCCGTTCGGTCGCCTACGCCAAGAACCTCATCGGCTCGTGGTCCCTGCTCCACCGTCCGCCCCACCCCCTGCCCGCAGTATCGGCCGGGCGGCTGCGGGCGACGTGGATCGTGGAACTGATGGCCGCGCGCATCGACCACGACCTGATCGCCAAGGCCGCGGGTCTCGCCTCGGCCGCCTCCCTGTCCCGCTACCAGCACCACGTTCCCCCGCTCGACGACGCCACCGCGATGCGGCTGCTGCGCGGGCCGGACCCATGACCCTGCCCCGCGCCTGGCGGAATGCACAGAAGGTGCGGGGCTGCCGTCCCCGGCCCGTCACCGACGCCCCGCCGGTGATCCCGGACTCGAAGGTCGGCCAGCTTGATGCACTGCTGCACGATTCGGGCATCCTGCCTCTGATCGACAAGGAGCTTCAGGGCCGCCCCGGCCCGGACGGCCTCCCGGTGCGCACCGTGCTGGTGGGCCTGCTGCTGGCCCTGCACTACGGCCACGGCGCGAACCTCGCCGACGCCTTTAGGATCCTGGCCGACCACCTGCGGCCCACCGCCCGCTCCTGGCTCGGCGTCCCCGACCTCACCAGCGCCGGCACACACGCACGGCTCGCGTTCTCCCGCCGCATCTACCGCGCCTTCGACCGGCTGACCACCGCCCTGGACCCGCACCGCGGCGAGCGCCGCCGGCGCCTGCCCACAGCCGAAGCCGCCGTCATCGCCGCGGCCTGGGAAGACGACGATCCCGAACACGTCCGCCGCCGGGCCCTGCTGCAGGAAATCAGCGACCGCCTGGTCCTGGTCACCGTCCAACTCGCCCACCGGCGCGGCCTGTTCACCGGATGGCCCGGCGACATCGGCGCCGACACCACCCCCATCCCGTCCTGGCACCACCCGCCCAGCCGCCGCCGCGAACTCGCCTCCGTCGACCTCACCGCGGGCTGGCACTACTGCGGCGGCGCCGAAGAAGGCATCTTCGGACACTCCGCCACCCTCCTCGTCGCCGCCAGCCGGCGTCACCCCGACGGCGTCCGGCAGGCCGGTGAACGCGTCAGCCGCCACCCCCAGCTCGCCCTCGGCCTGGCCCTGGACACCCCCGGCAAACGCGTCGGCCCGAACGCCGTGCACGCCCTGACCCGGCTCGCCGCCCACGGCCTCCAACTGCCCGCCGGACTGCTGGCCGCCGACCGCGCCTACACCGACCAGCTTCCCGCCCACTTCGCAGTCCCCGCCCGCCGCCTGGGCTACCAGCTCGTCCTCGACTACAAACAGGAACACCGCGGCCTGCAGGGCTCCACCGCCTCCGGCGCTCTCCTCGTCGACGGCTCCCTCGCCTGCCCCGCGATGCCAGACGCCCTCGTCCACGCCACCACGAACCTGGACGACAAAGCCGTACGCGAAGCCAGCGAAGACGAACCGCTCACCCAACTGATCACGGCCCGCACCCCGTTCTTCCTCAAACGCAAACAGAACCCCGACCAGCACGGCACGATCCGTCTGCAGTGCCCGGCCGCCGGGCCTTCGCCCTCGGTCTCCTGCTCGCGCTTCCACCAGGTCCACCAGATCGCCGCCGCCCGGCCGGTCACCGTCGACCTCACCAACCCGCGTGCCACCACCGCGCACACCGCGGCCAAGCCCACCGTCCCCATCCCCACGGCCGAACGGCTGCGGCCCCCGGCTCCGGAACAGCTGCCGAAGATCTGCCGACGACCGACCCTCACCCTCCGCCCCGGCGGCCTCGGGAAGATCGACAAGTTCCGCCAGGACCGCCACTACCTCCAGCCGCCCTGGCAGGACGCCTACCGGCCCGCCCGGGCCAATATCGAGGGACTGAACGGCAGAGCAAAGTCCCACGGCGTCAACATCGCCGACCCAGCCCGACGACTCGCCCACGGCCGCGTCGCCCAGACCATCCTCCTCGCCCTGATGATCTTCACGATCAACCTCGACATCCTGCACAGCTGGACACAGACCAGCACACCCGCCGCCGACAACGAGTTCACCGAGGAGAACAGCAGGAGCGACGGACAACGGCCACCCATCCCGTCGGCCTCCGGGATTCCACCGCCTGCCGGCACCCGCACCACCCAGGCAACCTGACACCACCGCACCACGACACAGGCCCCGGCCTGCCTCGCGGCGCCCTCGCTCCGTCTCCCGCACCGAATCACCACCGATTCCCCGGCGACGCCCCCACCAGTGACCACCCGTGACGCCCCGCGCATTCGGATACCGCATCGAACACAACCCGGAAACCACGAAGATCCCGCCCGATCTTCTGATCGGACGGGATCTCGTCAACTACTCCCGAGCTAACTCAAGAACAGTCATTGCGGTGGACCTGTGGGGATTTGAACCCCAGACCCCCTCGATGCGAACGAGGTGCGCTACCAGACTGCGCCACAGGCCCTTGCAACGAGTGAAACTCTAGCACCCCGATCGGGCTACGCGGAAATCCGCTCCCCTCCTGGCCAGCGGCGGGACGCCAGGAGGGGGGCGCGCCTCACTCGTTGGCGGCGCGGGGGCGGTCCTCGTCGGCGTACTGGTCGAAGAGGGGGGTGCGGCCGCGGTCGCGGGTGCGGCGGCGGGAGCGGGAGGGGCGCTGCGGTTCGGCGGCGGCGGGCTGCTCCTCGGGCTGCGCCTCCGGGGCCGGCTCGGCGGGGCCGGAGCGGGCGGAGCTCCAGGTGTCCGGGGCGCCGAGGTCGACGCTGCCGCCGGCCCGCGGGGCGACCGGCGCGGTGACGTACGTGGGCAGCGGTACGGGCACGGGCTCCCAGCTCTCGCCCGCGCCGCCCCGGCCGCGGTCGCGCTGCTGGTCCACCCACTCGGCGTGGTCGGTCTGCTCCACGAGGGCGCGCCGCCCCGCCGCGTGCGCGGAGGGTGCGGGCGCCGCGGGGGCGTCCGGTTCGGTCCGGGGCTGGGCGGCGGGGTCAGCCGGGGCGTCGGCGACGGTGGGCGACTCCGCCGCCGGCCGAGGGTGTGGGCGGCCCTCTCGCAGCCGCTGGGCGGCGAGTTCGGCGCGGCGCTGGTCCATGGTGAAGGCGAACCGCCGCCGCTCCTGGACCCGCAGGTAGACGATGTAGGCGCTGAGCAGCACGGCCGGTACGGCCGGGGCCCACAGGAAGGCGAGGCCGCCGACGCCCGCAACGACCGCGCCGAGCGTGAAGCAGAGGAACAAGACCACGGTGGTGCGCCGGCGGCGCGCGAGGACCTTCGAGCGCCGGGCGCGCTCCGCGGCCGTGGGCGCCGGCGCGGCCGCGGCAGCGGCGGGCGCGGGGGCGGAACCGGACGCGGGGGCCGAACCAACCACGGAAGCCGGACCGGACGCGGGCGTACCGAAGGACCGGACGTCGACCTTGTCGGTCGCGGCGTCCGGCACGGACGCGCTCCGCTCGGCGGCGGGGGGCCCGGTGGAGTCCCCCGCGTCGTCGGAGGCGCTGCCCTCCAGGTCCGTCAGGTCCTTCTGGTCCTTGGCGTACCGGCGCTCCATCCCCGCCCGGCCGGACAGCAGCCGGATGGCGGTGGAGAAGCGTTCCGTCGGACGGGCTTCATTCAGCTCGTCCTGCCTACGGAGCCACATCGGCACCAAGTAGGCGGCCCAGGCCCCGACGATGACTGCGTAGATGAGGCCGCTGCTGCTCACGCTTCACACCGTAGAGGGGCATGCGCAAGCGCATCCGCCAATTGGCTCGGTGTGTCGCACGATCTGGCCGATATCTCGAACTTTTTTTGTGATTGTTTGGTTCGACACCTCGCGAATGCGGTCATTTGGCAACCGAATTCGAACACTTATTTTATTTCTGCGAGGCGTTGGGCCGTACCCGATGCCACCGGGCCAGCAGCCCCTCCGGCACCTCCTCGGCCGTCAGCACATAGACCAGATGGTCGCGCCAGCCCCCGTCGATATGGAGGTAGCGCGGCCGCAGCCCCTCCTCCCGGAAGCCCAGCTTCTCCACGACCCGGCGGCTCGGGCCGTTCTCCGGCCGGATGCATACCTCGATACGGTGCAGCCCAACCGTCCGGAAGCAGTGGTCGACCGCGAGGGCGACGGCCGTCGGCATGACGCCGCGGCCGGCCACGGCCTCGTCCACCCAGTAGCCGACATGGCCGGAACACATCGATCCCCAGGTGATCCCCGCCACAGTCAACTGCCCGGCCAGCCGCCCCTGGTACTCGATGACGAACGGCAGCATGCGCCCCGCGTGCGCCTCGGCGCGCAGATGGCGCACCATCTGCCGGTACGTCGGCCGGTGGATCACCGGCCCGCCGGGGGGCGGCGGCGGGATGGTGGCCTCCCAGGGGCGCAGCCACTCGCGGTTGCGCCGGTTGACCTCCCGCCACGCCCGCTGGTCCCGCAGCCTTATGGGCCGCAGTGACGTATCGCCGTCCGCCAGCTCGACCGGCCAGGAGGCGTTCAGTTGGAGCTCCCCGAGGGTCTGGGATGGTCCCCGCCGCGGATCTGGTCGACGGCGTGCACCAAGAGCCGCCCCAGCACGGCCAGGCCGTCCCGGACGCCGCCCGTGGACCCCGGGAGGTTGATGACGAGCGTCGTCCCCGCGACGCCGGCCAGGCCCCGCGAGAGGGCGGCCGTGGGGACCTTCGCCAGCCCCTCCGCCCGGATGGCCTCGGGGATGCCGGGGATCTCGTAGTCCAGGACGCGGCGGGTCATGTCGGGGGTGCGGTCCATGGGCGAGATGCCCGTGCCGCCCGTGGTCACCACCACGTCGTACGAGGCGGCCACCGCCTCCCGCAGCGCCGCCTCGACGGGGTCCCCGTCGGGCACCACTCGCACCTCGCCGACCTCGAAGCCGAGCGCGGCCAGCCCCTCGGCGAGCAGCGGGCCGCCCCGGTCCGGATAGACGCCGGCGGCCGCCCGGTTCGAGGCGGTGACGACCATCGCGCGGTACGCCGCCGCGCCCCCGCTCACGCCGCGCCGCCTTCCCGGCCGGCGCGGGTCCAGGTGCCGGACTTGCCGCCGCTCTTCTCCTCGACCCGTACGTCCGAGATGACGGCCCCCTTGTCGACGGCCTTCACCATGTCGATCACGGTGAGCGCGGCGACGGTGACAGCGGTCAGCGCCTCCATCTCGACGCCCGTACGGTCGGTGGTCCTGACCGTGGCGGCGATCTCGACGGCGTCGTCGGCGACCGTGAGGTCGACCCGCACCCCCGAGACCGCCAGCGGATGGCAGAGCGGGATCAGCTCGGGGGTGCGCTTGGCGCCCATGATGCCCGCGATACGGGCCGTGGCGAGCGCGTCGCCCTTGGGGACGCCCTCGCCGCGCAGCAGCTCCACGACGCGTGGCGCGACCAGCACGCGGCCGGTGGCGCGGGCCGTACGGGCCGTGACGTCCTTGGCGGAGACGTCGACCATACGGGCCGCGCCGGCCTCGTCGAGGTGGGTGAGGCGGGGCGGGGCGCCGGGGGCGCCGTCGCCCCCGGGGGTGGCCATCGGGTCCTGCGCGCTGCTCATCGTTCTCCCGGTCCGGTCCTTTTGGGCAGATACCGTACCGGCCGAAGCCTCCGGTCAGTCGAGGAGGACCACGTCGACCTCGGCGCCCGGCTCGACGGACGTGGCGTCCTCGGGGACGACGATCAGGGCGTCGGCATCGGCCAGCCCCTTGACCAGGTGCGAACTGGAGCCGCCGACGGTGGTCACCGCGCCCGCCTCGGCGTTGTAGCGGCCGCGCAGGAACTGGCGCCTGCCCTTCGGGGAAGCGTCCACGCCGTCCACGCACACGGCCCGCACCGTGGTGCGGTCCACCGGTTCGAGGCCCATCAGGGCACGGACCACGGGCCGTACGAACAGCTCGAAGGAGACGTACGAGCTGACCGGGTTGCCCGGCAGGGCGAGCAGCGGGGTCCGGGACGGCCCGCCGTCGCCGTCGCCGATGAACCCGAAGCCCTGGGGCTTTCCGGGCTGCATGGCGAGCTTGCGGAAATCGACGCTCCCCTCGTCGCCGCCCAGCCCGGCGAGGGTCTCCTTGACGACGTCGTACGCGCCGACGCTGACGCCGCCGCTGGTGACGATGGCGTCGGCGCGGATGAGCTGGTCCTCGATGGTGGAGCGCAGCGTCTCGGCGTCGTCGCTCACGGCGCCGACCCGGTAGGCGATGGCCCCGGCGTCACGGGCGCAGGCGGTGAGCATGAAGCTGTTGGAGTCGTGGATCTGGCCGGGGGCCAACTGCTCGCCCGGCTGGATCAGTTCGCTGCCGGTCGACATGACGACCACCCGGGGGCGCGGGCGGACCCGCACGGTGGCCCGGCCGATCGCGGCCAGCAGTCCGATCTGGGCGGGGCCCAGGACCGTACCGGCGCACAGCGCGAGGTCGCCCGCCGCGACGTCGCTGCCCCGGGCGCGGACATGGGCGCGGGCGGCGGCCGGGCGGTGCACCCGGACCTCGCCCGCGGCGCCCTCGGGGGCGGCGCTGTGCGCGGCCATCGTGTCGGCCGGGCCGCCGCCCGTGCCGCCGTCGGTCCATTCGACGGGGACGACGGTCTCGGCGCCGGGCGGCAGCGGGGCGCCCGTCATGATGCGGGCGGCCTCGCCGGGGCCGATCTCCGGGAGGGTGCCGCTGCCCGCCGCGATGTCGCCGACCACGGTCAGCACCGCCGGGAACTCCTCGCTCGCGCCCGCGACATCGGCGACCCGCACGGCATAGCCGTCCATCGAGCTGTTGTCGAAGGGCGGCAGGGCGGCGGGGACGGTGACGTCCTCGACCAGGACGCAGCCCTGGGCGTCGAGCAGTTGCAGCTCGATCGGCTCCAGCGGGCGGATTCTGGCGAGGATGTCCGCGAGGTGCTCGTCCACCGACCAGACCCGGTCCGGGGCGGCTGGGGCGCCGGCCGGCGCGCGGCCCCCGCCCTGCTCGCTGCCCCGGTCACTGCCCTGCTCGGCGGCCTTGTCGGCGGTGCTGGTCAAAGTGCTACATCTCCTCGGTGACGTAACTGCGGAGCCAGGCCCGGAAGTCCGGTCCCAGGTCTTCACGTTCGCATGCCAGTCTGACAATGGCACGCAGATAGTCACCACGGTCCCCGGTGTCATAGCGGCGGCCCTTGAAGACCACGCCGTGCACCGGGCCGCCGAGATCGGGGTAGGCGGCGAGGTCCTGGAGGGCGTCGGTGAGCTGGATCTCCCCGCCGCGGCCCGGCTCGGTGCGGCGCAGCACCTCGAAGACGGCCGGGTCGAGGACGTAGCGGCCGATGACGGCGTAGTTGCTGGGCGCCTCGTCGGCGGCGGGCTTCTCGACCAGGCCGGTGACCTGGACCACGTCCTCCTCGCCGCCCGGCTTCACGGCGGCGCAGCCGTAGAGGTGGACCTGGGCGGGGTCGACCTCCATGAGGGCGATGACGCTGCCGCCGTGCTGCTCGCGCACCTCGATCATGCGGGCGAGCAGCGGGTCGCGGGCGTCGATCAGGTCGTCGCCGAGGAGCACCGCGAAGGGCTCGCTGCCCACGTGCGGCGCCGCGCACAGCACGGCGTGGCCGAGGCCCCGGGGGTCACCCTGGCGGACATAGTGCATGGTCGCCAGATCGCTGGATTCCTGCACCCGGGCGAGGCGCGACTCGTCGCCCTTGCGCCGCAGGGCTTCTTCGAGCTCGTAATTCCGGTCGAAATGATCTTCCAGAGGGCGTTTATTCCGCCCGGTCACCATAAGAACATCGGACAGTCCGGCGGTGACCGCTTCTTCCACCACGTACTGGATCGCCGGCTTGTCCACGACCGGAAGCATTTCCTTGGGCGTGGCCTTGGTGGCCGGCAGAAAGCGGGTTCCGAGGCCGGCGGCGGGGATGACAGCCTTGGTGATCCTGGAGTGCGAGGGAGTCATGGCCCAAACCATATCGGCTGACATTGCGGGGAGAGATGATGGTCCGGTGAATATGAACTGAGAGAGCGGAATTGTGTGCACAGTGACCAAATATGAAGGTAGTAAAGGCGAGTTGCGACGGGCCCTACTCGCGGTGAGGGCCGGGTTGACGGCGGATGACGTGACGGCGGCGGGCGAGGCGCTCGCCCGGCACGCCCTGGAATTGCCGGAGCTCACGGGGGCCCGCACCGTCGCCGCGTACGTGTCGGTGGGGAGCGAGCCGGGCACCCGCCCGCTGCTGGAGGCGCTGCGCGCCCGGGGCGTGCGCGTGCTGCTGCCCGTACTGCTTCCGGACAACGACCTGGACTGGGCGGAGTACACGGGCCCGGACGGGCTCGTACGGGCCCGCCGGGGGCTGCTGGAGCCGGCCGGCGGGCGGCTGGGGCCCGACGCGGTCACCGGGGCCGACGCGGTGCTGCTGCCGGGCCTCGCGGTGGACGGCCGCGGCATGCGGCTCGGGCGCGGCGGCGGCTCGTACGACCGGGTGCTCGCCCGGCTGGCGCGGGCGGGCGCCGATCCGGCGCTGGTGGCGCTCCTCTACGACGACGAGGTGGTCGCGCGGGTCCCGGACGAACCGCACGACCACCTCGTGCACGCGGCGGTGACCCCGTCGGCCGCCCGCCGTTTCACCGCCGTCCGCTAGGGCGCTTCTGATGGCTCTTGGATGGTGTCGCGGAGCCAGATGACGATTGCGGTGCAGGTGAGGGTGCCGTTGTAGATGTAGTCGCGTTTGTCGT
>NZ_JOBF01000040.1 GCF_000718635.1 Streptomyces varsoviensis
GGGTGGGAGCGGGGCTGAGTGGGGGCGGGACCCCTGTGCCCGGGTTCGTACCCCGGCGACCGTCGAACACCCATGAGTGCCGGGAGCGGACGGGGTGGGTGCGTGGGGCGGGGGCTCCTGCGCCCTGTTTGGGCCTCGGCGACCGTCTCACGCCCACGAGTCTGCGGCTCGGGGCTCTCATCCCGGTCGCCGAATGCCCTTGAGCGCCGGGGCGTTTCCATTTTGACGCTGGGCCGGTGGGGGCTCCCCGTGGGGTCGATGAGCTGGGCCCCTTCCTGCCTCGCTGGACTGGTTGGCCGCCAAGGGTGGGGATCGGCGTGAGGCGTCCAACTGTTCAGGATGTGGAGCTGGTCTTCTGCTCGGCGGGGCAGGGGTGTTGCTTCTGGGGAACGCCCCCGCGATGGCCTGCATCGCGGGGGCGCTGGTGTGCTCGGGTCAGAATTCGAAGGGGCCCGGGGACTGGGTCGAGGTGGCGTTGCAGGTGGCTGTGACGCCTAGGACCACTACCTTGAGGGTCTTGGCCTCCAGGCTGTCGCCGGCGGCGACCTTGCCGGTGAGGGGGCCGGTGGAGACTTGGGAGTTGGCGGGGATGGCCGGGTTGGACTTGCCGGTGAAGGTCTTGGCGCCGGTGCCGTGGTTGGTCATGGTGAGGGTGGATTTCACCGAGTTCGCGGCGAGGTCGATCGGTGAGGTGATGGCCGAGGTGGAGAGGCTGATGCTCGCGGTCGTGCCGCTGTGGGTGGCCGTGAGCGTCGCCGAGCCGGAGCCGAACATTCCGCACTCGAACGAGATCGTGGCCGTGTCCGCCGTCACCGCGCTCGCGACCGGGGCCGTCGCCAGCGCCCCTACCGCCAGCGCGCTGACGCCGAGTGCCGTGCCGATGCCGTATCTGAGGTGTCTGCTGCGGTTGCTGTGTTTGATGTGACTCATGGGGTCCCGCCTCCATGTGGGGGTGTACGGGCTGACGTCGCCGGCCGCCGCCGGGCGGGCGTACCGCATGAGTGGGCATGAGGGCCGCCCTGGCGCCCGGGGATCGCACTTCCCCGTACGGCGCAGTAGAACTGACGGGCAGTCAGCGACGCGGGCCCATTGCGACACGCACCCCTGGAGAAAACAAGGCCGATCCCATGATTTTTGTCATGGTACGACCAATGACGCAGTGGGCCTCCCCCGTCGGGCCCACTGCGTCTCGCACCACCCGCCACACAGCCGCGGCGCGCGGAACGCTCGAACCAGGCAACGCGGGAACTTCAGCCCTTGCGCGCCCGGAAGCGGAAGCTCCCCACCCCCCTCGTGATCTCCGGCTCGGGGAACCCCGCCGCCCGCAGCCTCCCCGGCAAGGTCTCCAACGGGACGACCACACAGGTGTCCCGGATATGGATCATCCGGAACCGCCACCCGCCCAGCGCGTCGCACCCCGCGAAGACCCCGCCCGGCCGCAGCACCCGCCACGCCTCCGCGAAAAGACGGTCCTGCAACTCCGGCGACGGCACATGGTGGAGCATCGTGAAGCAGACCACCGAGTCGAACCGCCCGTCGGGCAGCGGCATACCGGCCCCGTCGCCATGGATCACCTCGGCCCGGTCCCCGTACCGGCCGGCCAGCCGCTTCGCCGACTCCCGGTCGACTTCGAGGATCGTCAGCCGCTCGGCGAGACGCAGCAGAACCTTGGTCGTGGCGCCGTACCCCGGTCCGATCTCCAAGGTCTCGGAACCGAACTCGACGCCCTCCAAGGCCCAGGGCAGAAGCTGGTCCTCCACGGCCCGGGCCCATCGGTCGGAGTTGCACACGCGACGGTGAATGAGGTTCATGGGCATACGGTCAGGCTAGGCAGCCGGCACCGAGTCGAATACGGGGTGGAGTGACAACCCATGTCGCCAGAAGGACAGTTGATGCCGCCGGGCGGCAGCGCCATCGTCGTCGGGAGTTTCACGATGAACGACGGCCAATGGTTCGAGCGCCATCAGCACGGCGCCCACCAGCTCGCCTGGGCGCGCAGCGGCGTCCTCGCCGTACGCGCCGACGACGCGACCTGGGTACTGCCGGCGTCCATGGCGCTGTGGATACCGGCCGGCACCGCCCACGCCACCGGCGCCGTCCGCGCCGCCCTGCTCCGCAGCCTGTACTTCTGGCCCGACCGCTGCCCCGTCGACTGGGCGTCACCGCAGGTCGTAGCCGTATCGGCACTGCTCCGCGAACTGATCTGCCACCTCGCCGAGGACGGCCTCGACCCCGCCGCCCGCCGCCGCGCGGAGCGCGTCGTCCTCGACCAGCTCCGGCCGGTGTCCGTGGCGACCGTACGAGCCCCCATGCCCGACGAACCCCGCGCCCGGCGCGTCGCCCAAGCCCTGCTCGCCGACCCCGCCGACGGCCGGTCGCTCGCCGAGTGGGGAAAGGCCGTCGGCGCGAGCGGGCGGACCCTGGCGCGCGCCTTCGTCGCCGGTACGGGCATGACGTACGGGCACTGGCGCACCCAGGCCCGCCTGCAGGCCGCCATGCCGCTGCTCGCCGCCGGCGCGACCGTCGCCTCCGTCGCGCACCGCGTCGGATACGGCTCCCCCAGCGCCTTCGTCGCCGCCTTCCGCCGCAGCGTCGGCGTCCCACCTGGGCAGTACTTCACGCCCGATGACGGGTCTCCCGATGACGGATCTGCTGGCTGAGTCGCTTTTGCCCCCGGAACCGGGCGGGGCGTCCCCCGTCACCTGGGCAGTACTTCACACCCGACGGCCGGCCCGGCGGCTGACCCGCTTTGGGCCCCGGCCCCGGGCGAGGGCGGCTCCCCCGTCACCTGGGCAGTACTTCACACCCGACGGCAGGCCTGGCGGCTGAGCCGCTTTGGGCCCCGGCCCCGGGCGGGGGCGGTTCCCCCGTCACCTGGGCAGGGGTCGGCCCCCTGGTCCCGGACGGGGAACGGTCCCCCCGGGCCCGGTGACAGTCGGTCCCCGGGGCGCCGGAGGCTGTCCGCCGGCGGTCGCCTGAGCCCCGCCCCGCCTGCTATCTGTTCGCGGGATCGCCGCCCCGCCCTCGGCCTCGGCCTCGGCCAAGCCTTGTCTCCCCCTTGCTACCTGCCCCTCCCCAGCACCGCCTCCTCCGCCGCCTCCGTCCCCCTCGCCCAGCCCGCGGCGTCGCGGCCCTTGAGGCGGTGGGCTGTCGTGGACGGGAAGAGGTGGTCGGCGGTCTCTCCCACGGCCACGTCGCGGGCGGCCAGGACGGGAAGGACCTCGGTCGGCTCCTCGGCGGCCACCTCGTCGGCGGCGGTGATCAGCCGGTCGCGGATGCGGCCCGCGTACGCGATGAGGAACGACTCCCGGAAGTCGCGCGTACGGCGGGAACGGCCGCGAGCGTGGTGTTCGTCGCCCGCGCGGCGCATGGCGGCGGTGGCCTGGAGGAGCAGCGAGGCGTACATCAACTCGACGAGTTCGAGGTCGGACGCGAAGCCGACGACCGTGGAGAAGTCGAATTCGGACGACCAGACCGCCCGGCAGTGGTTGGCCTCGGCGACCGCGTCGAGGAGCAGCGCCTTCGCCGGTTCGTACGGGCCCTCGACCCCGATACGGCAGGCAGCCGGCCCCTCTGCCGAACCCGCTGAGGCTCCCGCCTCCGCGGCCAGCAGCGCCGCGTCGATCGAGTGCCGCGCCATCAGCTCCTGCGCCTTCGCGGAAAGCGCCTCCGCCTCCTCCGCGAACTCCGTCGACTCCGCCTTCGCCAGCAGCGCCCTGATCCGGCCGAGCAACCGCGGCCCGGCGCTCGTACCGTCCGGTGCCGGTACGGGCCGCCGTACCCGCGCGGCCGTCCCCGGCAAGGGGCCGACCGGAGCGATCCGCGGCAGCCGGGCGATCCGCCGCAGTCCCCCAAGCGCGTACGAGACCGTCTCGAAGCGGCTCAGCCGCTCGCGCCCCGCGAAACCCTCCAAATAACCCCCGTCCCCGTCCCACCAGACCGCCGCCCCCACCGCCGCCAACTGCGCCGACCAGCGGGCGTCAAGCGTCTCCGGCGCATAGCGGCGCGCCTCGGCGGCGATGGCATCCGAGACGAACCGGGTCGCCACGGCCTCCGGCTCGCGCCGTATGAGTCGGACGACGTCCGCGGGCTGCCAGCCGTTCTCCCAGGCGCGGCGTACCAGTTCCTCGGCCGCCCGTAGCAGCGCCCGGCTCGCGGCCTGCGGCCCGGCGGGCGCGGCGGCGAGGGTGGACGCGGCGGCGTCGAGCGCGTCGTCGAGGCCGTCCTCCGGTACGGCCGCCAGTCCGCGCAGCGCGTCCCGTACGGTCTCCAGCAGTTCGGCCTCCTCGCGCCGTTCCCGCCCGCGGCCGCTACCTTCGTCGCCTCCGCCATCGCGCCTGCCCACGTGCCCGCCTCGCTCGTCTCCGCACCCGGGTCCCCCGCGGTCCCCGGCCCCTCGTCCTCACCTACCCCCTCATTCTCGCGCGCGGGTCTGACATCGCCCGAAAGCCGTCCGCCCCCAGCGCCTTGAGCCCGGCCCGCTCGTAGGCCGCCCGCCCCCAGCACCTTGAGCCCGGCCCGCCCGTAGGCCGCCCGCCCCCAGCACCTTGAGCCCGGCCCGCCCGTAAGCCGTCCGCCCCCAGCGTCACTGGCCCGTCCGCTCCAGCACCTTGAGCCCAGCCCGCCCGTAGGCTGACCGCATGCCGACCATCCACCCCGTCGCCGCCGGCGACGCCCCTCGGATAACCGCAGTCCTCGCCCGGGCCTTCGCCGCCGACCCGGTCATGGGCTGGTTCTTCCCGGAGTCCGCGTTCCCGGACGAGCGGGCCCGCGCCGAGCACCTCGCCGCCTTCTTCGGCACGCTGCTGGAATTCCAGTACGGGCCCCATGGCGCCTGCCAGACGGCGAAGCCGGACGAGGGCCACGACGGGAGCGAGGGCGGAGAAGTCCCGGCGCGCGTGGTCGCCGCCGCGCTGTGGACGCCGCCCGGCGCCCCCGAGCTGTCGGAGGAGACCGAGCAGGCGATGGGGCTGCGGATGGTGGAGCTGGCCACCGAGCGGCTGGACCGGCTGGTCAGCGCCTACCGGCTGCTGCGCGAACACGTCCCGGACACGCCCCACTGGTACCTGGGGGTGCTGGGCTCCGATCCGGCCGCCCAGGGCGGCGGGTACGGCGCGGCGCTGCTGCGCTCGCGGCTCGCGGTGTGCGACGCGGACGGCGTTCCGGCGTATTTGGAGGCGTCCAAGCAGGCCAACATCGGCTACTACGAGCGGTTCGGCTTCACCGTGCGCGGCGGCGCCGCCGGGGTCGAGCTGCCGGACGGCGGCCCGGTGGTGTGGCCGATGTGGCGCGAGCCGCGCTGACGGAGGCACCTCCGCGGAAACACGTACACAAACAAAAGCGGCGGCCCGCACGAGGAGTTCGTGCGGGCCGCCGCTCGGCGCATTGACCAGCGGGACGAGGTCAGCGGGAAGAGACCAGGAGAAGGGAGGGGTCGAGCGCGTCAGGCGCCCGTGGCGCTGCCCGCCACCCAGTTGTCCCAGCTCATGTTCCAGCCGTTGAGGCCGTTGTCGGGCTGGACGAGCTTGTCGTCGGAGCCCTTGACCGTCACCACGTCGCCGATGATGGAGTTCGAGAAGAACCAGGAGCCGGGGGTCGAGGAGTCGTTGCCGCCCTGGGCGTCCTGGAGGCCGACGCAGCCGTGGCTGGTGTTGGCCGAGCCGAAGATGCCGTGGCCCCAGTAGTTGCCGTGGATGAACGTGCCCGAGTTGGACAGGCGCATCGCGTGCGGCACGTCCTTGATGTCGTACTCACCGCCGAAGCCCACGGTCGAGCCGTCCATCCGGGTCTCCTTGAACTTCTCGGAGATCACCATCTGGCCGTTGTACGTGGTGTGGTCGGGCGAGCCCGCGGAGATCGGGATGGTCTTGATGGTCTTGCCGTCCCGGACCACCGTCATCTGGTGGGACCGCGCGTCGACCGTGGAGACCTGCGAGCGGCCGATCTTGAAGGAGACCGTCTTCTGCTGGACGCCCTGGACGCCCGGCGCGGCCTGGACCTTGTCGAGGTCCATCTTCATCGTGACGGTCGAGCCGGCCTTCCAGTACTCCTGCGGGCGGAAGTCGAGCCGCTGGTTGCCGAACCAGTGGCCGACGACCTGCTGGCCGCTGGTGGAGTTGACCGTGATGTGCGACTGGACGGCCTTCTTGTCCTTGATCGGCTTGTCGAAGTTGATCGACACGGGCATGCCGACGCCGACCGTGGTGCCGTCGTCCGGCGTGTACGTGCCGATGAAGCTGTTGGCCGGGGCGACGGTCGTGAAGGAGGAGTTCTCGGTGGCCTTGCGGCCGTCGGAGTCCTGCGCCTCAGCGGCGATCTTGTACGTGGTCTGCCGCTCCAGCGACTTCTTCGGCGTCCAGGAGGTGCCGTCGGACGATATGGAGCCCTCGACCGGGGTGCCCTTCTCCGTGGTCATGGTGACCTTGGTCAGCTTGCCGTCGGAGACGGTGACCTTGCCGCCGGTGTTGATGCTCGCGTTGGAGGAGCCGTTCTTCGAGGCGATCTGGATCTTCGCCTTGGAAGCGTCCTTGGCCGCAGCCTCGTCGACCTTGCTCTGCGACTTGCCGTGACCCGCGTCACCGCCCTTGTCGTCTCCCCCGCCACAAGCGGCGAGGGTCAGTACGCCGCCGAGCACAGCGGCCGCGGCCACCAGGCCCTTACGGCGCTTGCCGTACGTCATCACACGCTTCTCCATTGCTGCTGATCCCCAACGTCCCCGATCCGCATCGATGGGCACGCCCGCCTTGCGGTCACCCCGTAGAGAACGCCTGCACCGATTCAGCGGTTCCAGTCGTCGGGAAAGTGTGGGGAAGCCCACTCAAACGAAAGCCCCGACTCCGCAACCGATGGAGCCGGGGGTCTGATATAGGCGGCGGCAGGGGATTTCTCCCCGAATAATCCCCTGCCATTGTGCACCCGACACGAGGGTGCGCCTGCACCGCATGAGATGCACCTGCACCGCATGAAGGTGCACCCGCACCGCCTGAAGGGGCGCGTTCGCACCTCCCGCCGCCAGGTTCGCTCAGTCCTCCTCGTCCTCCCGAGCCACCTCGTCATCCTCATAGTCACCGTCGAGCGCCCATTCCCGCGCGTCCGGGTCGTAGTCGATCTGTTCGCTGCTCCACGACGCCTGGGTCAGCTCGACCCCCGGTACCTCCCTGACCGCGTCGATGGGGTCGACGAGGTACGCGAGCGCCTCCGCCGTATCGGTGGAGACCGAGGTACGGGCGTGCTCGCGCTCGTCGCCGCGGAGCGCTCCATCGCCGTCGAGGCGGTCGAGGGCGGCCGCGGTCAGCTTGTCGGAGTCGTTGATTTCCAGCACCAGCTCGACCCGAAGTCGTACAAACCGTGATGACTCATCTGTGCTCATGTCCGGAGCGTAAGGGTCGGCGGAACCGCGACTTCCAAACGACCCGCGGGTATCACTACCATCGGAGGCTCACCTCCCCAATCGCCGCCATCTCAAGGGGGATTCCTTTCGTGACCGCACGCCGTCCGCTGCTGACCGCCGCTGCCGCGGGCTCGCTGCTGTGCGCGTTGTGGTTCGTACCGTCCGCGAAGGCGACGGCCGAGCACACCACCCCCACCCAGCACAGCCACCGCTCCGCCACCACCGTCCCCGCCTCCGACTCCGATTCCAAGAGGCCGCTCGACACCGCCCAATCCGCCCAGTCCGCCCAATCCACCTCCAAGACCTCGCTCGACGCCGCCCGGCCCGCCTCCATGGAGCAGGCGAGCGACGAGCTGGCCCTCGCCGACACCGGCAGCGTCGACACCACCCCGTATCTGGTCGGCGGGATCGGCTTCCTCGGCCTCGGGGGCGCGCTGGTCACGACGGCCGTACGCCGTACGCGCGCGTCGGACGGGTACTGAACCGGCCCGGCTCACACGGCTTTTCCGGGGCACCAGGCCGGGTTTCCGGGTTCACCCGCACCCCACGTTTCCCAGAGTTTCCCTGGTTCTCCAGCACCGAGCGGGTTACGGGCCCCGGCCCGTAACCCGCTCTCGTGTGTGCCTCCTAGACCAGAGGCCCCGTCACCGCCTTTGCCTCCTAGGCCAGCGGCCCCGTCACCGTCTCGGCCGCCTCCGTGAGCTTTCCGGACCGTACGAACTCGTGCGCGGCCGCCAGGTCCGGCGCGAGGAAACGGTCCTCCCCCGGGCCCTCGACCCCCGCCGCCCGTACGGCCTTCAGCACGGCCTGCGTCGCGGGCGCCGGCGTGAGCCCAGTGCGCAGTTCGATGGCGCGGGTGGCGGCGACCAGTTCGACGGCGATGATCCGGGCGAGATTGTCCACGGCCGTACGGAGCTTGCGCGCGGCCGACCAGCCCATGGAGACGTGGTCCTCCTGCATCGCGGAGGACGGGATGGAGTCCACGGAGGCCGGTACGGCCAGCCGCTTCAACTCGCTGACCAGGGCCGCCTGCGTGTACTGAGCGATCATCAGACCGGAGTCCACGCCCGCGTCGCCCGCGAGGAACGGCGGAAGGCCGTGCGAACGGTTCCGGTCGAGCAGCCGGTCGGTACGGCGTTCGGCGATCGAACCGAGATCGGCGGCGGCGACGGCGAGGAAGTCCAGGACGTACGCGACCGGCGCGCCGTGGAAGTTGCCGTTGGACTCGACCCGGCCGTCGGGCAGCACGACGGGATTGTCGACGGCGGCGGCGAGTTCGCGGTCGGCGACGAGCCGGGCGTGGTCCAGGGTGTCCCGGCCGGCGCCCGCGACCTGCGGGGCGCAGCGGATCGAGTACGCGTCCTGGACGCGCGGCGTGTCGTCCTGCTGATGCCCGGTCAGCCCCGAACCGGCAAGGACCGCGCGCATGTTGGCGGCCGAGGCGGCCTGGCCGGGGTGCGGGCGGATGGCGTGCAGCTCGGCGGCGAGCACCTTGTCGGTGCCGAGCAGCGCCTCCATGGAGAGCGCCGCGGTGATGTCCGCGGAGGTGAACAGCCGCGCCAGGTCGGCGCAGGCCATCACCAGCATGCCGAGCATGCCATCGGTCCCGTTGAGCAGCGCGAGCCCCTCCTTCTCGCGCAGTTCGACGGGGGCGATGCCGTGCTCGGCGAGGAGTTCGGCGGCGGGCCGCACCTCGCCGTCGGGGCCCTCCGCCTCGCCCTCGCCCATCAGCGTCAGGGCGCAGTGCGAGAGCGGCGCGAGGTCGCCGGAGCAGCCGAGCGAACCGTACTCGTGCACCACGGGCGTGATCCCGGCGTTGAGGATCGCGGCCATCGTCTCGACGACCAGGGGGCGTACGCCCGTACGGCCGGAGGCGACGGTCTTCAGCCGCAGGAACATCAGGGCCCGCACGACCTCGCGCTCCACGCGCGGCCCCATGCCGGCCGCGTGCGAGCGGACGATGTTGCGCTGGAGCTGGGCGCGCAGGTCGGGGCTGATGTGCCGGACCGCGAGCGCCCCGAAGCCGGTCGAGACGCCGTACACGGGGTCGGGCTTGGCCGCCAGGTCGTCGATGACCTGGCGGGCGGCGGCGACGGCGGCCAGCGCCTCGTCCGCCACCTCGATCCGGGCCGCGCCGCGCGCCACGTCGATCACGTCCTGAGCCGTCGTACCGGCGGCCCCCACCACCACAGTGTGCATATCCATATTCAGGCACCCTAAAGACTGAATCGTCTACTGTCACCATCCGTACGGAACCGGACGCGGCCCCTCGCCCGCCCTCCACCGACCGGCCTCCCCGCACGGGCCCCCTCGCCGCTCGTACGGGCCCCCTCGCTCGTACGCCCCCACTGTCCGTATGGAACCGAGGCCGGCCGCGCGCTGGGCGCCACCGCCCGTACGGGACCAAGCCCCGGCCACGCGCTGGCCGCCACCGCCCGTACGAACCGGCCGCGCGTACTTGTACGGGCCCCACCGCCCGTACGAACCGGACACGCGCTCCCGTACGGGCCCACCCCGCGTACGAATCGGCCGCGCGCTCCCCCACAGGGCCCCGCCGCCCGTACCAACCCACGACCCCCGCCCTCATGGCCGTCGCCCCCGGAAGCGGCGGCGTTCGGCGGGGGCGCCCTCGCGCGGGGTGTCGGCCAGGCGTACGACCGGGTCGTCCGCGCCGCCCTCGCGCCCCGCCACCACCGGTTTCTCCGAGCGCGCGGCCTTCGCGCGGTACTGCGCCGCGTCCGCGAGCCGGAAGAGCCGGCGGGCGGTGCGTACGGGCCCGATGGGGTCGCCGGTGGAGGCGACGCCGCACGCGACGCCCTCGCCCAGCTCCAGCTCGCCCGCGCGGCGGCACAGCTCGTCGGCGACCCGTACCACCTCGTCCGCCGTGGGCCCCACCGACAGCAGGCAGAACTCGTCCCCGCCGAGCCGCGCGGCCAGCGCGTCCGGGAGCATCGCGCCGCAGAGGGACAGCACCGAGCTGAAACGTTCCAGCAGGCTGTCGCCGACCGCGTGCCCCAGCGTGTCGTTGACCCGCTTCAGCCCGTTCAGATCGCAGACCAGCAGGCTCACCACCGCGCCGGTGCGGCGGTGCAGCTCCACCGCCTCGTCGAGCCGCGCGTCCACGGCGCGCCGGTTGGCGAGCCCCGTGAGCGGGTCCTCGAAGGCCAGCTTGCGGACCTCCTCCAACCGCTCGGTCTGCGCGATCCCGGCCGCGGCGACCGCCGCCAGTACGGTCGCGAAGTCCGCGTCCCGCCGGTCGAAGACCGGCTCGCCCACCGCCCGCGCCACATACAGCTCGCCCCAGGCGCGCCCGTGCAGCACGATCGGCGCGACCACGCAGCAGCCGCGCCCGCGCCGGCGCAGAATGTCGGCCCGGTAGTGACCGTACGGCCCGGAGGCCCGCGCGCCGCCGCCGTCCGCGACCTTCCGCGAACCGCTCCCCTCCCCGAGCCGGGCCGCGCCGCCGCCCTCCCCGGCCTGCCGCGGACTGTCACCCTCCGGGCCTTGCGGCGCGCCACCGCCACCCTCCGCGCCCCGCGGTGCGGCGCACCCGCCCAGCCGCGCGCCGTCGCCGTCCGCCGTCTCCACCCAGGCGTGCGGCTCGCCGCCGCTCGCCCACTGCTCGTGCAGGAACTCCGCGACCTCGGGGAAGTCGTGCACCGGGTACGACTCGTCCGCGGGGAACTCTTCCTCCCCCGCGGCCCGCACCCCGTCGTTCACCAGCACCCGCAGCCGCCCGCGGTCCCGCTCCCACACCGATACGGCCGCGAACGACCCGTCCAGCGCGCGCCGCGCCCCACGGGCCGCGGCGCGCACCGAATCGCGCGGAGTGTGCGCGGCCGCCATGGCCTGCGCCAACGCCACCACGGCGCGCAGCCGCCCACCGCCTCCGCCGCCGTCCCCGTCGACCGTCACGCTCGCCTCGCATTCCGTAACCGTGTGCACGCTCTGCACCCAGCGTAAGAATGCCGCCACCAATCCGCTTTACGGGGGTTTGGTCGTTTTTGTTGATACTTAGGGGTTTTTGACGGCAGGGCTCAGACGCCGGGCCACTCGGGTCGCCGCTTCTCGTTGAAGGCCGCCACGCCCTCCGCCCGGTCCCCCGAGAACGCCACCGAGCGCCAGGCCGCGTCCTCGACCTCCAGGCCGGTACGGAGATCCAGCCCGTGCCCGAGGCGCAGCGCGCGCTTGGCGGCCCGCAGGCCGACCGGGGAGTTGCGGGCGAACCCCGCCGCGAGCGCGAGCCCCGCCTCGCGGGCCTCGCCGTCCGCGACGAGCTGGTCCACGAGGCCGAGTTCCCGCGCCTCCTCGGCCGGCACCCGCCGCGCCGAGAAGATCAGCTCGGCGGCGCGCGCGGCGCCCACCCGCCGCGGCAGCAACTGGGTACCCCCGCCGCCCGGAATCACACCCACCGACACCTCCGGCAGCCCCACCACGGCGCTCGCGTCGGCCACGATCACGTCGCACGACAGCGCCAGCTCGAACCCGCCGCCCAGCGCGAACCCCCGCACCGCCGCCACCGTCGGCATCGGCAGCTCCAACACCCCGGTGTACGCGGCCCGCGACACCGGCCGCTGCCGCCCCAGCTCCGCGTCCGTGAGCGTGTTGCGCTCCTTGAGATCCGCCCCCACGCAGAACGCCCGCTCATGCGTCGAGGTCACCACCACCGCCCGTACGCCCTGATCCGCCGCGAGCGCGTCGGTCGCCTCCGCGATACGGCGGGCCATCTCGGCGGAGATGGCGTTCATGGCCTTGGGCCGGTCCAGCACCAACTCGGCGACGTGCCCGTGCCGACGGACGGCGATCCACTCGCCATAGCGCTGCTCATCCATGCCAAGCCCCTCCGGGAGTTAACGGCCGTAAACGTTCCCCCGGATCATCGCAGCCAACCAGCACCCCTGACCATGGCCCAGGCCCCCACGCTTCAGCGCCCCGCCCGCTCCGGGACCCCGACCGCGCACTCCGGGACTCCGTCCGGGCGCTCCGGTGCCCCGTCCCGCAAGACGCCCCGGCCTACCCGCGGCGCCGTGCGGCGACCGCGTCCGTGTAGAGCTCCCGCGTCAGGTCCTCGGCGCCGATACCCAGGTCGGCGAGGACGGCGCGAACAGCGTCGAGAGCCGAGGCGAGATCGCTCTGCTCGACGAGGGTTTCGATCTCCAGGAACGTCCCGTCGATCTCCGGTACGCGGACCAAAGTGGCCAGCATCCTTCGGCCGTGGGCCTCGAATTCGTAGTTCCGGCATCGTTTTTCGAAGCGAATGCATTCCTTGTGCCCCAGCCCGCGCAGAATGGCGTGCGCGGCATCGGCATTCTCGACCCGAGTCTCGTACTCGGGTTTCGAGCCGGACTCCGCGTCCACCTCCGCGCCCTTGAAGGTGAGAACGGTACGAGTTCCCTCCGCGCCGTGCACGGTCCGCACCCGCAGCTCCTCGCCGGCCTCTTCCAGCGAGCGGTCGGAGCGGTCGTAGTACGTATCCCGGTACACCTCGACCCGGGCCTCGGCCAGAGCGTCGAGCCGCCGCACGACTTCCTCGGGCGAGCGGACCCGCGCCTTCAATTCCGCCTCGATCACGGCCAGCTCCCTTTCCCGGTCACATCACGCGCCGCCCGCCATCGACAAGCGCCTCGAACATCCTGCGAAACCCCCGGTACAGAGGCCCGTGCGGCGTTTCCACAATCTTGTACGTCGCCGACTCGTGCCCCTCCCACCCCGCGTCGAAGACCCCGATGAACAGGGTGGAATCGGTGCGGATGAGCCGCCAGGTGGGCAGCGCGCGATATCGCCACACCCCGATCTCGTACGAGCCGGCCAGTTCCCGCAGCCGCGCCTCGGCCAGTCGGACACCCCCTGCCAGGGATTCGGCGGACTCGCCGATCTCGGCCGCTCGCCGAGCCAGCGCGTCGCTCTCCGGATCGAGCAGGGCGACCCGAACGCGGAGGCCCCGCCCGTCCGGCCGGTCGGGAAGACAGCAACGGAGAAGGCTGTCGTTCAGGCCGAACAGTCCGAGTCCGCGCACAGCCAGCACATCCAGTTCCCGCGCCTCACGAACCTGCGCCCGAATCTCCTCGGCCGCCGACTTCTGCGCCGCGTACACGCGCACCACTTCAGGAAAGGCAGAAAGCTCGAACCCCGCGCCACCGGAGCCCTTCTCCCGGCCGGCCGCCAGGCCGAGCAGGTAGCGGGCGCCGTCGGGCATATGGAGGCCGTCGGCGACGCGCTCATACACATCGAGGCGGGTCACCTCACGGCGCCGGTTGATGATTTCGTTGACGCGAGCCTGAGTCATTCCTACCGCGGTGGCGATTCTGGCCTGACTCGCACCCGTGTACTGCTGCGCGTACCGAAACACGGCACCGGGGCGCAGCCACGTCGCGAGGAGCGCTCACGTGCCGAAGCCGAATTACGGCGTCCCCTCCAAGATGCGAACCCCCTACGGGCCGGGCCCGTGCTCCGAGGAGCCGGGCCGATGACGCCGCCGCGCCTTCGCCTGCTGCCTAGGCGCAGCCCGGACGGAAAGCCGTGCTACTTGGTGCCTTCCGACGACGGCAGCGTGGGCACGCGGGCCGACCTGTTCGAGGAAGTCCAGTTGACCATGGCGTCCGAATTGCTCGGTCACGCGCCCGTACTGCTCGGGAACCCCAGGGCAGACGTCGCCGAACTGCGATTCCTGGCCAGTCGGTTGTGCGAGTCGTTGCGGGACACCGCGCGCCTTGCCGAGAGCCGGGGCGGGCGGCTCGACGCCTACGCGGACGGCGCCGCCGCTCTCGTGCCCGGGAACACGGCCGGCAGCGGACAGGAGCCGTCATGACCGATTGGGCGATCGAACCCGCCCCGGGGCAGCGGCCGCGCCGCACCGAGGACGACCGGATCACGCTCGCTCTGCGGATCAGCGGGGGCGGGCGGTGCGTCGCCACCGCGGAGATGGTGCTGACCATGGCCGAGGCCGAACAGCTCCACGCCGGGTTGTGCCGGGCCCTCGACGGGAGCCCGCCGCCTCCGGGCGCGCCGGACTGCCGCAGGGACGTGCAGGGCGGAGCCGTCACAGTGCGCGTCACCGGACGCGCGTAGCCGTCCGTCGCGGCCGCCTCCCCGGTGCGAAGCCGGGCCCCCGCCCGCCTAGGAAGGGGCCCTGCCCCTCCGTCAGCCCCGTCGGCTCAGGAGCCAGGGTTCGACGACGCCGAGGCCGCGGACGGGGCGTTGCCACATGGGTTGGAGGGCGAAACGGTAGCCGGGGTCGGCGCCGTCGCGTTCCTTGGCGGCGAGGGCTTCCTCGGCTTCGGAGATGGGGGCGTCGCCGGTGCGGGAGAGCTCTTCGGCGAAGGCGCCGTCGACGAGGACCGCGTCCTTCGGGGCTATCGACGTCAGGCGGCTGGCCAGGTTCACCGTCGTGCCGAAGACGTCGCCCATGCGGGTCGTGACCGTGCCGAAGGCGATGCCGACGCGGAGTTCGGGCATGGTCTCGTCGTGGGTCATGGTCTCGATGAGGCGCAGGCCGATCTCGGCCGCGATGCCCGCGTCGTCCGCCGAGTAGAGCACCTCGTCGCCGAGCGTCTTGATGAGCCGGCCGCCATGCGCGGCCACCAGGTCGGCCGCGGTGGTCTCGAAGGCCTCGACGAGTTCGCCCAGTTCCTCCTCCTCCAGCCGCCTGGTCAGCCGCGTGAAGCCGACCAGGTCCGCGAAGCCGACCGCGAGCCGCCGGTCGACCATCTCCGCGTCGTCCTGCGCCTGCACCACACGGCCGGTGGCGGCGGCCAACTGCCGCCGCCACACGTAGACGAGGAATTCTTCGAGCTCCGGGAGGAGCAGTTCGATGAGCGGGTACGTCATCTCCGTCCGCGTCATGCCCGGCTCCTGGGGCTCCGTCAGCCCCTCCAGGAACGAGTCGATCTGCCAGTCCGCCAGCCGCGCCGTCGTCTGCCCGGTGGACCGGGCGACCTGTACGGCCATGGGCTCGCTCAGCAGCCCCGCCTCCACCAGCCCCGCCAGCCGGCGCAGCGCGAGGACGTCCGCCTCGGTGAGCGCCTTGGCCTGGCCGATGTCGGCGAAGCCCATGGCGCGCCAGAACCGGGAGGCCAGTTCCATGGAGACGCCGGCGGCCCGCGCCGCCTGGAAGGGGGTGTAGCGCCGCTCCGCGCCGAGGATGAGCTGTTCCAGGCGCAGGGCAAGAGGGTCGTCGTCCCCCTCGGCGGCGGCGCCATCCGCGTCGTCGACGGTCACCGCCCGCCCCCTGTCCGATCCGTGCGCACTGCCCTGTCGATCACTGTTCGCCCGTGCTCCGTGCCTGTACCGCGGTGTCCCGCTCACTGCTCGGCGGTCCCCCCTCGGGACCGCGGCGGGACGCCTCAACGATACGACAGGTGTGCCGTAGCTCACTCTCCGGACTCCGCGCGCCCCGATGCCCCTTCGGCCTCTTCCACCCCTGTCACCTCGTCAGATGCAGATGTTTCCGGGGCACGGCGGCCGGGCCCTATGGGGAACGGGCCGGTTCGCCGCGGGGGCCGCGCGGGCCGGGCCGCCGCGGGCCGAACGCCCCTCAGCCCCCCACCCCTCGCAAATGCACGATGTCCCCCGCCCCCACCGGCTCCTGCATCCCCTCCGCCGTCGCGAGCACCAGCCGTCCGTCCCCGTCGATCGCCACCGCCTCGCCGACGAGTTCGCGGTCGCCGGGCAGTTCCGCCCGTACGGTCCGGCCGAGCGTGGCGCAGCCCGCGGTGTAGGCCTCCTGGAGGCGGCAGGCGCCAGGGTCGCCGCCGGTCGCGCGCCACTGCCCGTACCACTCCTCCAGGGACCGCAGTACGGCCCGCAGCAGCGGATCGCGGTCGACCACGGACGCCCCCGCCAGCAGCAGCGAACCGGCGGTCGGCACCGGCAGCTCGTCCGCGCGCAGCGAGACGTTGAGGCCGATGCCCAGCACCACTCCGGCCCCGGCGCGTTCGGCGAGGATGCCGCCGGCCTTGCGCTCGGCGCCGAACTCCGCCCCGAACGGCGTCGCCTCGGTGCCGCCCCGCTCCGGGACCGTCACCAGCAGGTCGTTCGGCCACTTCAGGGCCATGTCGACGCCCGCGGCGCGGGACAGCGCGGTGGCGGTGGCCACCCCGGCGAGCAGCGGCAGCCAGCCCCAGCGCTCCATCGGCACCTCGTCGCCGGGCTCAAGGTAGACGGAGAAGAAGATCCCCGAGCGGGCGGGCGCGGACCAGCGCCGGTCGAGCCGGCCGCGCCCGGCCGACTGCTCCTCGGCGACGAGCACGGCGCCGGGCGCCAGGCCCGCGCCCTCCCCGGCGAGGGTGGCGAGATCCGTGTTGGTCGAGCCGGTCACGGGCACGACATCGATGGAGGACCAGAGCGCGTCGGGCCGTACGAGGGCGCGGCGCAGGGCGGCGGCGTTCAGCGGCGGCCGGTCGAGGTCGGACCAGGGGCTGCCGGACGGGCCGGAGGAATCAGCGGAGTCAGGGGGCGTCATGGGGGCCAGCCTAGGAGGGGAGGGTGTGGCCAACGACGCACTGCCACGGCGCAGCCACGCGGATACGCTACGAACCGGTAGCCAGAAGGGTCCCGTCCGGCCTTTTCCGACCCCCGAGAGCCCCCGCGAGTCCCCGAAAGTCCCCGAGAGCCCCCAGAAGTCCCCGAGAACGCCCGACGGTCCCCGACAGCGCCCGCACCCCCGACCGCCCCCGAACCTCCGAAATGCCGGAAAGCCCGAGTCACCCTCACCCATCCAGGACGAGCAGGAGCCGCATCGCGATGTCCGAGCCGCAACACGCCACACCGGACGCAACCAGTCACACCACCGCCGGGAAGCTGGCGGATCTGCGTCGCCGCATCGACGAGGCGACGCACGCGGGCTCCGCGCGCGCGGTGGAGAAGCAGCACGCGAAGGGCAAGCTGACGGCGCGCGAGCGCATCGAGCTGCTCCTGGACGAGGGTTCGTTCATCGAGCTGGACGAGTTCGCGCGGCACCGCTCGACCAACTTCGGCATCGAGAAGAACCGCCCGTACGGGGACGGCGTCGTCACCGGCTACGGCACCGTCGACGGCCGTACCGTCTGCGTCTACTCGCAGGACTTCACCATCTTCGGCGGCTCGCTCGGCGAGGTCTACGGCGAGAAGATCGTCAAGGTCATGGACTTCGCGCTGAAGACCGGCTGCCCCATCGTCGGCATCAACGACGGCGGCGGCGCGCGCATCCAGGAAGGCGTCGCGGCGCTGGGCCTGTTCGCCGAGATCTTCCGCCGCAACGTGCACGGCTCCGGCGTGATCCCGCAGATCAGCCTGATCGTGGGGCCCTGCGCGGGCGGCGCGGTCTACTCCCCCGCGATCACCGACTTCACGGTGATGGTCGACCAGACCTCGCACATGTTCATCACCGGCCCGGACGTCATCAAGACCGTCACCGGCGAGGACGTCGCCTTCGAGCAGCTCGGCGGCGCCCGTACGCACAACACGACGTCGGGCGTGGCGCACCACATGGCGGGCGACGAGAAGGACGCCATCGACTACGTCAAGGCGCTGCTGTCCTACCTGCCCTCCAACAACCTCTCCGCGCCGCCCGCCTTCCCCGAGGAGGCGGACCTGGAGACCTCGGACGAGGACCGCGAGCTGGACGTCCTCATCCCGGACTCCGCGAACCAGCCCTACGACATGCACACCGCCATCGAGCACGTGCTGGACGAGGGCGAGTTCCTGGAGACGCAGTCGCTCTTCGCGCCGAACATCGTCACGGGCTTCGGCCGCGTCGAGGGCCACCCCGTGGGCATCGTCGCCAACCAGCCGATGCAGCTCGCCGGCTGCCTGGACATCGACGCCTCGGAGAAGGCCGCGCGCTTCGTGCGCACCTGCGACGCCTTCAACGTGCCCGTGCTGACCTTCGTCGACGTGCCCGGCTTCCTGCCCGGCGTCGACCAGGAGTACGGCGGGATCATCCGGCGCGGCGCGAAGCTGATCTACGCCTACGCCGAGGCGACGGTCCCGCTGATCACGGTGATCACGCGGAAGGCGTTCGGCGGCGCGTACGACGTCATGGGCTCCAAGCACCTGGGCGCGGACCTCAACCTGGCCTGGCCGACCGCGCAGATCGCGGTCATGGGCGCGCAGGGCGCGGTGAACATCCTGCACCGCCGCACCATCGCCGCCGCCCCCACGCCCGAGGCGCAGGACGAGGTGCGCCAGGAGCTGATCGCGGGCTACGAGGACGCGCTCCTCAACCCGTACGTGGCCGCCGAGCGCGGCTACGTCGACGCCGTGATCATGCCGTCCGAGACGCGCCGGCACATCGTGCGCGGGCTGCGCGCGCTGCGCGACAAGCGCGAGTCGCTGCCGCCGAAGAAGCACGGCAACATCCCGCTGTAGGCGCGGGGGCGCCCCCGCCGCAGGGCGGCGGCCGGCCCCGGGCCGGATCGCCGACGGCAGCGTGCTGTAACCCCGTATCCCCGTAACTCCATACCCCCCGTAACCCCGTAAGGAGGCCGCAGTGATCAAGGTAGTACGGGGCAATCCGACCCCCGAGGAGTTGGCCGCCGCCCTCGCGGTGGTGCAGGCGCGCGCGGCGTCGGCGCCGGACGCCGCGCCGGCGGGCGAGGCCCGCGCCGCGTGGGCCGACCCGGCCCGTACGGTCCCCGGCCGACGCCTCCCGCACCCCGGCCCGGCGGCGTGGCGCACGACGTACTGGCCGGTCTGAGACCCGCCTGCGGGCGGGACCCGGTTCCGCCGCCGGGCGGGCCGGCCCGCCTCGTCTCACGTCTCTGAAACCACCCGCATACCCCCTGTCACCTGGGCACCTTTCCGGTGACGGGAGACCTGCGGAAATAGTCCATCCGCTCCCGGCGCCTGAGTACGCGTACTCAGGCGCCGCGCCGGTGCCCCCCGGACCATTGATTTCATGCTGTGGTCCGACCCACCCGACGAACCGCCCCAGGAGCTGCGCGACGCGCAGGCGATGCTCCACCGGGCGGGATTCGTGCTGGCCATCGGCATGGTGATCCTCTTCTTCATCCTCGGGCTCGCCTGATCCCGCAGGGGCAGCGTCGGTGATAGCGACGGCCGGTCGCCTTCAAGACATGAACGCCGCCGTCACGACGTGAACACCGGCAGCCGCTGATGACCGTTCGCGATGAAGCTGCTGACCGGCCGCAGTTCGGCGGCGGGCACGGCCAGCCGCAGCCGCGGGAAGCGGTCGAAGAGCATCGGCAGCGCGACGGCGGCCTCCAGCCGGGCCAGGGGCGCGCCGATGCAGTAGTGCACGCCGTACCCGAAGGCCAGATGCTCCTTGTCGGCGCGGGTGACGTCGAAGCGGTCGGCGCTCTCTCCGTGCAGCGCCGGGTGGCGCCCGGCGGCGGCGTACGAGGCGATGATGGCGTCGCCTTTGCCGATCACCGGGCCGCCGTCCAGGCGGATGTCCTCGATCGCGTAGCGCATCAGGATGTTGGCCACGGGCGTCTCGGCGCGCAGCGTCTCCTCGATGACGTCGTGCCAGGTGGCGCGGCCGGCCCGGACGTGGGCCAGTTGCCGGGGGCGGGTGAGCAGCGCGTGCGCGGCGTTGTCGAGGAGGTTGACGGTGGGCTCGTGCCCGGCCCCGAACATCAGCAGCAGCGTGTCGACGAGTTCGGCCTCGCTCAGCCGCCGTCGCCGGCTGTCGCCCTCTTCGCCTCCCCCTCCGCCGCCCTGGGCTCCGTCATCGGCCCCGTCACCGGCTCCCTCCTCGTCGCGGGCCGCGATCAGGGCGCTGGTCAGGTCGTCGGCCGGCGCGGCCCGCTTGGCCCGGACCAACTCGCCGAGCACGGCGCGCAGCTCCGCCGTGTTGGTCTCGGCCGCCGCCGGGGAGTTGGTGGTGTCGAACATGGCGTCGACGGTGCGCCGCAGTTCGGGCCGGAGCCGCTCGGGCACACCCATCAGCTCGTTGATCACCCGGAGGGGTACGGGATAGGCGAAGCTCTCCCGCAGGTCGACGGGGCGGCCGTGGGCCCCCGCCGCCGCGAGGTCGTCCAGCAGTCCCGCGGCGATGGCCTCGATACGGGGCCGCAGCGCCTCGGTGCGGCGCGCCGTGAACGAGGCGGCGACCAGCCTGCGCAACCGGGCGTGCTCCCGCCCGTAGCCGGTGGCCATGCTGTTGGTGGTCACCCAGATGTAGAGCGGCCAGTCGGGCCTGATCCGTCCGTCGGCGAAGGCCGCCCAGTGGCGGCGCGTGTCCTTGGAGACCCGGTCGTCGGTGAGCAGCCGCTTGAGGTGGTCCGGGCTGGTCACCGACCAGGCGCGCACCCCGCCGGGCAGCTCCACCCGCGCGGCGGGGCCGCGGGCCCGCAGCCGGGCGCCCTCGCCGTGGATGTCGGCCCCGGAGAGGTCGATGACGATGGGGTCCTGCTCCGGATGGGGCTCGGGGGGAGGGAGGGGCTGAGGCTCGGGTGGAGGCGGGAGCTGGGGCTCAGGGTGGGGCAGGAGCTGGGGCTCGGCTTGAGGCTGGAACTGGGGCTCGGGTGGAGGCTGGAGCTGGGGCTCGGGTGGAGGCTGAGGCTCGCGCATGCGGGTCTCCTCGGGCTGCGCCGACGGCCGGTGGACGGGCTGCGGACGAGCGCCGCGCCGGTGACCAGAACACCACGCCCCTCGGCTGCGCTCCCAAGCATTTTCCGGGCGCCTCACGCCAATGCCGTACGGACGCGGCGACGCCGGTACGAACCGGGCCGGAACGGCCGCGGTAGGGGCCCGCGGACACCGCGCCCTACCCCGGCGCGCGAACCGTCCGCACCGCCCGCTCCGGCCGCTGTGCCGCGGCGATGCGCGTCGTCAGTACGCCCGTCGCGAGCGCCAGCGCCCCAGCGCCGCCCACGATGAGCGCGGCGATGGACGGCGACAGGTCGAGGCGGGCGGTGCCGGTCAGGGCGCGGGCGCTGCCGACGAGTACGGCGCCGGCCACCGCCGAGCCCAGCAGCAGCGCGGCGAGCACCGTGACGGCGTTCTCCAGGCCCATCATCCGGCCGACCTGCCGGCGCGTGGCCCCCACCAGCCGCAGCAGCGCGAACTCGCCGGAGCGCTCCATCACCGTCATGACCAGCGTGTTGACCACGGAGATCGAGGTGAAGACGGTGATCACGGCGAGCAGCAGGTACGTCACGGTCATCGACGCGTCCTGCCGGTGCCGGGCCTCGGCGGCGTACGCGGCGCGGTCCAGCACCCGCCACTCCGAGTGCCGCCCCTTGCCCAGCGCCGCCAGCCCCTCCGCGACCGCGCGCTCCCGGCCGGGCGCGGACCGTACGTACACGGTGTCCTGCCGCAGCGTCTCGCCGTCCATGAGGTGACGGGTGGCGAGGCGCTGCGGGAGCACGAGGTCGCCGAAGCCGGTGGCGCGCGAGTAGCGGAACGCCACCCGTACCCGCTCGACGCGGTCGTCGTCCATGAGCAGGCGCACCTCGTCGCCCGGCCGTGCGCCCACCGCGCGGGCCAGCCGCTCGCTCAACGCCACGTCGTGCGCGCCGAGTCCGTCCGCGCCGCGCCCGTCGGCCGCCCCGAGGTCCAGCACCTGGGCGAGCGGCCCGTCGGTGACGGCCTGCGCGATCCCGCCGGGCCCGCGGTGCGACTCGCCCTCGCCGGTGAGCACCTTCGCGTACGTACTGGTCGTGCCGACCGCGGCCGCCACCCCCGGCACCCGGCGTACGGTCCGCACCACGTCGGCCGGCAGCTCGTCGCCACTGGTCACGAGCTGGTCGGCGACCATGCGCCCACTGTCCTGGCGCTGCTGCTCGCGCCACTTCATCTGCGGTACGAACAGCGAGACCGCCGCGAACGCGACCGTCAGGGCCAGCGGCATGATCGCCGACGCCAGGCGGCGGTGGCCCGAGGCGAGGTTCGCCCCGGCCACGTACCCGACGCCGGGGAAGAGGAGCTTGCAGAGCCCGCCGAAGACGGCGCCGGTCAGCCGGCCGATCCACGGGGCGAGCAGCGCCACCGCCACCATGAAGACCATGACCATGCCGGACGCCGAGTTGACGTCGGAGCTCGACCCCGGGTTGCCCGCGATGGACTCCAGCCCCCACACGCCGCCGCCGAGCACCAGCAGCCCCGCGACCGTACGCACCCACCCGGCCCGGTGCCGGGGCGCCGCCGCCTCGCCCAGCGCCCGCATCGCGTGCACCCGGGCGGCCCGCCGGCCGCTGCTCCACACCGCGGCCTGGGCCGTCACCCAGCAGACGGCCGCCGCCGAGACCAGGCTCACCGGCCCGAAGTCCAGCCGGAACCCCGCCGCGAACAGCCCCTGCCCGGCCAGCGCCGCCCGCAGCCCGGCGGCCAGCAGGACCCCCAGGCCGCAGCCCGGCAGGGCAGCCACCACCGTGACCACCAGCGCCTCGTACGCCACCATCCGCCGCACCTGGCGCGGCGTCGCCGCGATCGCCCGCAGCAGCGCGATCTCCCGCGTCCGCTGCTGCACGCCCAGCGAGAACGTACCGGCCACCGCGAACGCCGCCACGAACAGCGAGATGAACCCGAACGGCACCGCGAACGCCACCACGTCCGGCCCGCCCGTCGCGGCCCCGGCCCGCGCGCCGGACTCCAGCAGCACCGCGCACGCCGTCACCAGCGCCTGCGCGCAGACCATCGCCACGAAGGACCCCACGAAGTCCGTCCGACGCGAGCGCACGGTCCACCAGGCCAGTTGCAGTAACGCCACGGTCCCATCCCCCATCAGCTCCGCGGCCCGCGCCCGGCCGCCCCTGCGCGCCGCCCCCTGCGCGCCGCCCCCGCGATCACGGTGAATTTCCGATCGTAATCGGGGGGTTGGGCGGGGGTGCGGTCGGCCGGGGGTGCGGGGGGGGAGTGGAGCGGGGTGGGGTGGAGTTGGCGAGTGGTGGTGGGGTGAAGCTGGTCGGGGGGTTTCAGGCGCCGCCTACCATGTTCCCCATGGATCTCAGTCCCTCGCGACGTCTCGTGCTCGCCTCCCAGTCCCCCGCCCGGCTCGGGCTGCTGCGCCAGGCCGGGTTCGCCCCGGAGGTCATCGTCAGCGGCGTGGACGAGGACGCGATCAGCGCGGACAGCCCCGCCGAGCTGGCCCGGGTGCTCGCCGAGGCGAAGGCCGACGCCGTGTCCGTACGGGCCGAGGCCGCCGGCGCGCTCGTCGTCGGCTGCGACTCCGTCCTCGAACTGGACGGGCAGGCGTACGGCAAGCCCGCCGACGCCGAGGACGCCACGGCCCGCTGGAAGGCGATGCGCGGGCGCGCCGGGATTCTCCGCAGCGGCCACTGCGTGATCGACACCGCCAGCGGGCGGCGGGCCTCGGCCACCGCCTCCGCCACCGTCCGCTTCGGCGAGCCCACGGACGACGAGATCGCCGCCTACGTCGCCACCGGCGAACCGCTGCGCGTCGCCGGCGCGTTCACCATCGACGGCCGGGCCGCCCCGTTCGTCGACAGCATCGACGGCAACCACGGCACCGTCCTGGGGCTCAGCGTTCCGCTGCTGCGGCAACTGCTCGCCTCGCTGGACGTTCGCGTCACGGATCTTTGGGCTTAGGGCGCTGCTGGGCTTGGGCCGTCTCGGTGTCTCTGGGGGCGACTGATTGTTCCGTGCCGCCTCTTCCCGCGGTGAGTTACGGCATGGCCCTGCTCAGTTCGCCCAGGGCCTTCTCGGCCCCCTGCGACAGGCCGCCGACCAGCTTCCCGGCGCCCTCGGTCAGCCCGCTCTTCAGCTTTTCGCCGCCCTGATGCAGTTCCTTGGTCGCCTGTCCCGTTCCCTTCGTCAGGCCGCCGCCGACCCCGTCCTCGATCCCATCGGTGACGCCGGGGTAGAGGCTGAACTTCGGCTCCGCCCCCTCCATCGGCTTCGGCATCGGCGCCGTCGGCAGTGGCGCGTCCGGCGTGGGTACGGGCGGCATGGGCGCCGCGGGCCCCGGCACGGCCGAGGCCGCTGAGGCGGCGCCCTGGGCCAGGGAGAGAGCGGAGGCGGCGAGAACGGCGGCTGTTGCGATGCGCTTGATCATGCTTGGTCAACGACGGTGGACGGGTCGGGTCACCGTGGCCTCCGGCGGGTGCCCGGGTCGTGTGCGATTCTGGGGGGTCGGTTCCTCGCCCGTCCAAGGAAAGCCTTCGCCCATGCCCGCGTCCGTACCCGGCCCGCAGTCCGTCGACCGGGCGCTCGACCTGCTCGACGCCGTCGCCGAGGCTCCCGGGCCGGTGACCGCCAAGGCGTTGGCCCGGCGGCTCGGTTGCGGGCTGTCCACCGTGTACGCCCTGCTGGGCTCGCTCACGGCGCGCGGCCACCTCACGCGTTCCGCCGCCGGTTACACGCTCGGTTACCGGCTTCCGGAGCTGCACCGGGCCTTCCAGCGGCAGATGCGGATCGATGACGGGCTGCACGAGGTGCTGCTGCGGGTGCGGCGCGCCGCGGGGGCCGACGCGTACTTCAGTACGTACCGGGATGGCGAGATCGCGGTGCTCGACGGGACGACGGCGATCCATGACACGGAGGCGGTGTTCTCAGTCGGCCAGGAGACCACGGCGCACGCGACCGCTCACGGGAAGGTGCTGCTGTCGGCGCTGCCGCGGTCTGTGCGGCGTCAGTACTTGGCCGCGCGGGGCATGCCGCGGATGACGCCGCGCACGATCACGTCGCCGGAGCGGTTCGACGTGGAGCTGCGGCGGGTGCGGCGGGAGGGTTTCGCGGTGGAGGTCGAGGAGGCGCGGGAGGGGATGGCTTGCGTCGCGGTGCCGGTGTCTGTGTCGGGGGGCGTGCCGGCGGGTGGGGTGGCGGGTGGGGTGGTCGCGGCGGTGTCGGCCGCTCTGCCGCTGGGTGAGTTCACTCGGCGTCGTGAGTCGCTGACGGAGGTTGTGCGGCGGGCCGCGGTGGAGGCTGAGGGGTTGACGATGCGGGCCGTCTGAGTCTGCGGGCGTTGTGGGTGGGTGCGGGGCCGGGCTCTCCGGGGTGGGGGTCCGGGACCGTATATTTACGGGCCGCTCACCCGGCATCCTGAAGGAACCCAGAACTCCGGCCCACAAATACACGTCAGCGTCCCGGACCCCCACCCCTCCGAACCCGGCCCCTCCCGCTCGTACCCGGCCAACCGCCCGGATGGGGTGGGCGGGGGGGTGGGTGGGTGCCTACCGCCCGTCCCCGGCCAACGGTCCGGGTGGGGTGGGTGGGCTGAAGCCTCGCTCCTGCTGGTCCCGTCGGCCCGTTACGCCCGCCCGTACCCGGCCGGCGGTCAGGGGGTGGGTGGGCTGAAGCCTCGCTCCTGCTGGTCCGTCGGCCCGTTACGCCCGCCCGCACCCGGCCGGCGGTCGGGGGTGGGGGTGGGTGGGTGTGGGCTGCTCCCCGCTCGTACCCGGCTTACGGGCGCGCTTCGCCATTCATGCTGTACGTGGGTCCCCCGCCGGTTTCTGTTTGGGGTCGGGGGCGGGGTCGTAGAGGACCAGGCTCAGGACTATCAGAGCCAGTACGGCCATCATGAGGGCGAAGGCGGGCCAGCCGACGAGGCTGATGGCGAAGGCGCCCAGGAGGCCGTGGACGACCGCGCAGGTGATGAGGATGATGCGCGGGAGGGTGCGGGGCGGGCGGTCGCGCCAGGCGGTTCGGGCGCAGAGGAAGGCGCAGAGGAGCAGGTAGAGGGCGAAGACGGCGCCGGCGGCCCAAGCGGCGAGCGTCATGGCGTGGGGGTCGAGGCCCGCCAGGGACATGTCCTGTTTGTCGACGACCTCGCCCAGGAACCAGTTCAGGAAGGCTATGCCGATGGCCTCCAGGACCAGTGCCACGGCTGTTGTCGCGGCGGTCGCTCTGCTCAGCGTTCGGTTCCGCACCCCCGCCGCCCCTTTCGGTGTTGCGCGCGGGTAGCGCCTGGGGTTACCCGCGGTACGTTCGACATTGGGCACGCTACTCATGGGTAAGCGAGGGGACAAGGGTCCCGGCACAAGCGGTGGCGACCGGTGGACAGGCCGGAGGTACGGGCAAAGTTTCCCTCGCCCGTTCGTAGGGTCTCCACAAAGAAACCGCGTCGCTCGGCGCGCACGCGACTGGAGACCTTGACCACATCGCGGCACGACCGGCGCTCCATCGATCCGGGCGTACCGTGGGACACCAGGGGAGTTGGGCTCGTACGGCCCACGTTCGGCCGCCGCCTCACGCTCCGTGTGGGCAAGCTCACCCCCGGAGTCGGGTCGGCACAGAGTGTTGCCAGTACCTAAACTCACCTTGTTTCAAGGAGGGAGCCATCGTGCGCAAGGTGCTCATCGCCAACCGAGGCGAAATCGCTGTCCGCGTCGCCCGTGCCTGCCGGGATGCCGGAATCGCGAGCGTAGCCGTCTACGCCGATCCGGACCGGGACGCCCTGCACGTCCGCGCGGCCGACGAGGCCTACGCGCTGGGCGGTGACACTCCGGCGGCCAGCTACCTGGACATGGCCAAGGTGCTCGCCGCCGCCGCCGAGTCGGGGGCGGACGCCGTCCACCCGGGCTACGGCTTCCTGTCCGAGAACGCGGAGTTCGCCCAGGCCGTCATGGACGCCGGGCTGACCTGGATCGGCCCCCCGCCGCAGGCCATTCGCGACCTCGGCGACAAGGTGGCGGCCCGTCACATCGCGCAGCGCGCCGGCGCCCCGCTGGTCGCCGGCACCCCCGACCCGGTCTCCGGATCGGACGAGGTCGTCGCCTTCGCCGAGGAGCACGGGCTGCCGATCGCCATCAAGGCGGCGTTCGGCGGCGGCGGGCGCGGCCTGAAGGTCGCCCGCACGCTGGAGGAAGTACCGGAGCTGTACGACTCGGCGGTGCGCGAGGCGGTGGCCGCCTTCGGCCGCGGCGAGTGCTTCGTCGAGCGCTACCTCGACCGGCCGCGGCACGTGGAGACCCAGTGCCTGGCCGACACGCACGGCAACGTCGTGGTCGTCTCGACCCGCGACTGCTCGCTCCAGCGCCGCCACCAGAAGCTGGTGGAGGAGGCCCCCGCGCCGTACCTGAGCGACGAGCAGAACGCCGAGCTGTACCGGGCGTCCAAGGCCATCCTCAAGGAGGCCGGCTACGTCGGCGCCGGCACCGTCGAGTTCCTCGTCGGGCAGGACGGCACGATCTCCTTCCTGGAGGTCAACACGCGCCTCCAGGTCGAGCACCCGGTCACCGAGGAGGTCTCCGGCATCGACCTGGTGCGCGAGATGTTCCGCGTCGCCGACGGCGAGGAGCTGGGCTACGACGACCCGGTCCTGCGCGGTCACGCCTTCGAGTTCCGCATCAACGGCGAGGACCCCGGCCGCGGCTTCCTACCGGCGCCCGGCACGGTGACCAAGTTCGAGGGCCCGGCCGGTCCGGGCGTGCGGCTGGACGCGGGCGTCGAGTCCGGTTCGGTCATCGGCCCCGCCTGGGACTCGCTGCTCGCCAAGCTCATCGTCACCGGCGCCACCCGCGGCCAGGCGCTCCAGCGCGCCCGGCGGGCGCTCGCCGAGTTCACCGTCGAGGGCATGGCCACCGCCATCCCCTTCCACCGCGCGGTCGTCGAGGACCCGGCCTTCGCACCCGAACTGGACGGCTCCAGCGGCCCGTTCGAGGTCCACACCCGGTGGATCGAGACCGAGTTCACCAACACCATCGAGCCCTTCGCAGGCGCGGCCGCCGACGAGGACGAGGCCCTGGGCCGGGAGACCGTCGTCGTCGAGGTCGGCGGCAAGCGGCTGGAGGTCTCCCTCCCCTCGTCGCTCGGCATGTCCCTGGCCCGCACCGCCGCGGCCGGCGGCGCGAAGCCGAAGCGGCGCGCGGCGAAGAAGGCGGGCGCCACCGCCTCCGGTGACGCGCTCGCGTCCCCGATGCAGGGCACGATCGTCAAGGTCGCCGTGGAGGAGGGCCAGGAGGTCGCCGCGGGCGACCTGGTCGTCGTCCTGGAGGCGATGAAGATGGAGCAGCCCCTCAACGCCCACCGCGCCGGCACCATCAAGGGCCTGACCGCCGAGGTCGGCGGCTCCGTCACCTCCGGCGCCGTCATCTGCGAGATCAAGGAATGACCCCGCGACGCCTCTCGGGCCCCCGTCGGTGAACCGGCGGGGGCCCGAGGTGTTCCGGAGCGGTCACGTGCCGCCCCGGCCAGTGGCATCCTTGCTGTCATGAGCTCACCGGCGGTGGGCCGCGGTGAGCGGGAGGACGACGCAATGGCGACGGACATGGCGCAGACGTCACAGCGACCCATGCGCGCGGACGCGCGGCGCAACTACGAGCGCCTGCTGGCCGAGGCCCGTACGGCCTTCACACAGCACGGCACCGACGCCTCGCTCGAAGACGTCGCCCGCCGCGCGGGCGTGGGCATCGGCACCCTCTACCGGCACTTCCCCAACCGCATCGCCCTGATGAGCGCCGTCTTCCAGGGCGAGGTCGACGCGCTCCTCGCCCGCTCCCGCGAACTCCTCGCCGCCCCCGAGCCGTGCCGCGCCCTGGTGGAGTGGCTGCGCGCGATCATCGCCCACTCCAGCACGTACCGCGGGTTGTCCCGCGAGCTGATCGCCGCGCAGAGCGACGAGGGGTCCGCGCTGTCGCGGTGCAGCACGCCGATGCGCGAGGCGGGCCGTACGCTGCTGGCCCGCGCGCAGCGTGCCGGGTCCGTACGCACCGATGTCGGCATCGCCGACCTCATGCAGCTCACCAGCGCCATCGCGCTCGCCACGGAACAGTCGCCGGACGACCCCGAGTTGGCCGACCGGCTGCTGATGCTCACCCTGACCGGCCTCCGCGCCCCGGACGCGGGCGGGCCGGGCGAAGGCGGCACGTGCGGACCCGAGCGGGGGTAGCCGTGGGATCTGTCGGGTAATGTGGGTGATTCAGGCAGTGAACACGTCAAGGAGGTGAGACCCATTACCGCTGCGTCAGGCTGGGTGCTCCCTCCGCACGGCCGTACGGTCCACCGGACATAGGTGTCCGCGGGAGCCCCAAAGGCATCCCGAGAGGTCCCTTTCCATGTCGGTTTCCGCGTCCCCTTTTCTGCACACTGTCCCCGCCGCCATCGTCTCCACGCTCCGCGCCGCCGGGTGCGTCTTCGCCGAGGACGAGGCGGAACTGCTGATAGCCACCGCCCGTACGCCCGCCGAACTCGACGACATGGTGCGTCGGCGCGCCGACGGGCTGCCGCTCGAACACGTCCTGGGCTGGGCCGAGTTCCGCGGTCTGCGCGTCGCCGTCGAACCCGGCGTCTTCGTGCCGCGCCGCCGCACCGAATTCCTCGTCGAACGGGCCGTGGCCGCGGTCGCCGGGCATGTGGCCAGTCCGGTCGTCGTCGACCTGTGCTGCGGCTCGGGCGCCGTGGGCCTGGCCCTCGCCGCGGCCCTCGACCGCGCCGGACTCCACCCCGAACTCCACGCCGCCGACATCGACCCCGCCGCGGTGCGCTGCGCCCGCCGCAACGCCGCCGCCCAGGGCGGACGCGGCCGGATATACGAGGGCGATCTGTACGATCCGCTCCCCGCCGGCCTGCTCGGCCGCGTGGACGTGCTGGTCGCCAACGTGCCGTACGTGCCCACCGAGGCCATCGGCACGCTGCCGCCCGAGGCCCGCGACCACGAGCCACTGGTCGCCCTCGACGGCGGCGTCGACGGGCTCGACGTACTGCGCCGCGTCACCGCCGCGGCCCCCCGCTGGCTGGCGCCGGGCGGCTCCCTGCTGATCGAGACCAGCGAGGTCCAGGCGGCGGCCGCCGCCGCGGCGTTCACCGCGAGCGGCCTGACCACCCGGGTGACCACCTGCGACGAACTCAACGCCACGGTCATCACCGGCACCAGACCGCCGAGCGAACGCGCCCAGCAGGGCGCTTGACAGGACGCTTGAGCCGGACCCCTCCGGGGAGGCCGATCCCTTGCGTGGAGGCAGCCGGTCCGGCTCCGCGCCGCCTACTGCCGACCACGGCCGTCCGGCGTCGGGATTCCACGAGCGTTGGGATTCCACGCGCCGCGCGCTGGCGCCGAGGGCGCCTCGGCGGGGCGTGTCGCGCCCCTGCCGCCGACGCGAGATTCCGGCGATCGGCCGGTACTGCTCGGCTGCTGCTGACGACACTCCGGCGATCGGCCGGTACGTGTCGGCAGTCAGCCGGTGGTTTCCGCTGCCGGCGGCCCACCGACGATCAGCCGGTGCCGCTCGGCACTGTCAGCGGCGGTACGTCCGGGGCCCGGCCCCGAGACTCGGCCCCGCGGGCGCCGGAGCCCGCCGTACGCCCGTACAGCCCGTACGCCCGTACAGAGCCCGTACGCGCCCACACGCCCGTACGCGCCCGTAGCAGGCCGACATCCGGGCCGGAGGCCGGCTAGCGGCGGCGGAGGTCGGCGACTCTGCCGGGGGCCGGGTCGCCGACCGCGGCGGCGGCGCGCAGTTGGGGGCCGCCCGGGGCCGGCGGGTGGTTGCGGCGCTGGCCCGGCAGGGGGGCCACGTCCCGCCGGGGCCGGTGCCCCGGCGGAACGGAGTCGCCGCCGCCCGGACCGGCCGTGCCTCCCGAGCCCGATCCCGCGCCGGGCCCGGCGACCGCGATCTGCACGCCCTGGTCGGCGAGCGCCTGGAGCTCCGTCGCGGCACGCTCGTGGTGCGCGGGGGGCTCGTCGGTCACCAGGCGGGTGATCACATCCGTGGGCACGGTCTGGAACATGGTGTCGGTGCCCAGCTTCGAATGGTCCGCGAGCACCACCACCTCGGCCGCCGCCTGCACCAGCGCGCGGTCGACGCTCGCGGAGAGCATGTTGGACGTGGACAGGCCGCGCTCGGCGGTCAGCCCGCTGCCGGACAGGAAGGCGCGGGTGACGCGCAGCCCCTGGAGGGACTGTTCGGCGCCGCTGCCCACGAGGGCGTAGTTGGAGCCTCTGAGGGTCCCGCCGGTCATGACGACCTCGACCCGGTTGGCATGGGCCAGCGCCTGGGCGACGAGGAGGGAGTTGGTGACCACGGTCAGGCCGGGTACGCGCGCGAGCCGGCGGGCCAGCTCCTGCGTGGTCGTACCGGCGCCGACGACGACGGCCTCGCCCTCTTCGACGAAGCTCGCCGCGAGATCGGCGATGGCCGTCTTCTCCGCGGTCGCTAGATGGGATTTCTGCGGGAAGCCGGACTCCCTGGTGAAACCACCCGGCAGCACCGCACCGCCGTGCCGGCGGTCGAGCAGTCCTTCTGCCTCCAATGCCCGTACGTCCCGCCGTACGGTCACTTCGGAGGTCTGGACGACGCGGGCGAGCTCCCGGAGCGAAACCGCCCCGTTGGCCCGCACCATTTCGAGGATCAATTGACGACGTTCTGCTGCGAACACGAAACTGACAGTAACGCCAACGACCAACTGTTTTCAGCAGCTTGCAGCAATTAACGGAAATTGTCCGTAGCGACTACCGAGGGGTGGTATAGGAGAGAAGCCCGATCGGCGGTTCGGCCGAGGCCGGCCGCCGGGGCCCGAGAACTCACACGGCCCGGCCCCACCCCCGACTGCCCCCGACTGCCCCGCCCGCTCCTCGCCTACTCCTCGCGCTGCGTCTTACGAGTGTGCAACTGCCGTGCGACCTCGGCGATCGAGCCCGACAGCGACGGGTACACGGTGAACGCGTTGGCGATCTGCTCCACCGTCAGGTTGTTGTCGACGGCGATCGAGATCGGGTGGATCAACTCGCTGGCCCGCGGCGCGACCACCACGCCGCCGACCACGATGCCGGTGCCCGGGCGGCAGAACAGTTTCACGAATCCGTCCCGGATGCCCTGCATCTTCGCGCGGGCATTGCGCAGCAGCGGAAGCTTCACCACGCGCGCGTCGATCCGGCCGTTGTCCACGTCCGCCTGCGTGTAACCGACGGTCGCAATCTCCGGGTCCGTAAATACGTTCGCGGATACCGCCTTGAGATTGAGCGGAGTGACCGCGTCCCCCAGGAAGTGATACATGGCGATACGGCCCTGCATCGCCGCGACCGACGCCAGCGCGAACACGCCGGTGCAGTCGCCGGCCGCGTACACGCCCGGCGCACTGGTGCGCGAGACCTTGTCGGTCCAGATGTGCCCGGAATCCTTCAGCCGGACCCCGGCCTCCTCCAGGCCCATGCCGACGGTATTCGGAATGGAGCCGACCGCCATCAGGCAGTGCGTACCGGAAATCACCCGGCCGTCCGCCAGCGTGACCTCCACCCGCTCCCCCACCCGCTTCGCGGACTGGGCGCGGGAGCGCGCCATCACATTCATGCCGCGCCGCCGGAACACGTCCTCCAGCACCGCCGCGGCGTCCGGGTCCTCGCCCGGCAGCACCCGGTCACGGCTGGAGACCAGCGTCACCTTCGAGCCGAGCGCCTGGTACGCGCCGGCGAACTCCGCGCCCGTGACGCCGGAGCCGACCACGATGAGCTCCTCGGGAAGCTCCTCCAGGTCGTACACCTGCGTCCAGTTGAGTATCCGCTCGCCGTCCGGCAGCGCGTCCGGGATCTCCCGCGGGTGCGCGCCCGTCGCGATCAGCACCGCGTCCGCGGTCAGCGTCTCCTCGGAGCCGTCCGCCGCCCGTACGATCACCGTCCGCGAACCGTCGGGCGCCTGGTCCGGCTCCACCCGGCCGCGACCGCGCATCACGCGCGCGCCCGCGCGCGTGACGGACGCGGTGATGTCGTGCGACTGCGCCAGCGCCAGGCGCTTCACCCGCCGGTTCACCTTGCCCAGGTCCACCCCGACGACGCGGGCCACCTGCTCCAGCGGCGGCGTGTCGTCCGCGACGATGATCCCCAGCTCCTCGTACGAGGAGTCGAAGGTCGTCATCACCTCAGCCGTCGCGATGAGAGTCTTCGAGGGCACGCAGTCGGTCAGCACCGACGCGCCGCCCAAACCGTCGCAGTCGACGACGGTCACCTCCGCGCCGAGCTGCGCGCCCACCAGCGCCGCTTCATAGCCGCCGGGTCCGCCACCGATGATCACGATCCGAGTCACGTACTCCATTGTCCCGCACCCGCCACGAGGTCTCCGCCCGGGGCCCTCCGTCCGGGCCCTCACCCGAGCGTGCCACCACAAATGCCGTCCCGCCTCACTCCCGTACCCTCAGAACCATGTCGCTCTACGCCGCGTACGCCGGCAACCTCGACGCGCGGCTGATGTCCCGCCGCGCACCGCACTCGCCGCTGCGCGGCACCGGCTGGCTGACCGACTGGCGGCTGACCTTCGGCGGCGAGCAGATGGGCTGGGAGGGAGCGCTGGCCACCATCGTCGAGGCGCCCCGCTCCCAGGTCTTCGTCGCGCTGTACGACATCGCCCCGATGGACGAGGAGTCCATGGACCGCTGGGAGGGTGTCGGCCTCGACATCTACCGGCGGATGCGGGTACGCGTGCACACGCTGGACGGCGAGGAGGCCGCCTGGCTGTACGTGCTCAACGGGTACGAGGGCGGGCTGCCCTCCGCCCGCTACCTCGGCGAGCTCGCCGACGCCGCCGAGTCCGCGGGCGCGCCCCACGACTACGTGATGGAGCTGCGCAAACGACCCTGCTGAGGTGCGCGTACGACCGTACACTCGGCGCACGACGGGGCCGGAAGGGACCGGAAGGGGAGGGCACTATGCCCACGTACCAGGTGTACTTCACCGAACAGGCCGGGGTGGCCCGCGACCGCCTCGACGACCAGCAGCGGGCCGCCTTCGACAAAGGCATCTCGCTGCTCGCCCGCGACCCGTTCCCCGCCCTCTCCCGCCCGATAAGCGCGACCGGCGACGACAGGACCATTCGGCTGACGCAGAACATCCTGGTGGAGTACACGGTCAGCATGGGGCGGCTGCTCGTCTTCATCGTCGAGGTCTTCAACGACAAGGACATTTTCGTACGGGACGCGGACTGAGGGGGGCTCGCCCGGCGGCGAGCCCCCCTCACGCGACCGGCCGCACCCGGCCGGCGACCTCCAGTCCCCGGCCCCCGTACCCGTCCGCACCCATCCGCCCCCTCCGCACCCCTGTCACCAGCGACATCTACGCGCGTAGGGGATTTCCGGCTACCCTCGTCCGCGTGAACGCATCAGTTACTCCGGAGATCCAGGGCGACGACCCCTACGCCGCCGCCGACGCCGCCGCCGCACGCCTGCGCGAGCTCACCGGCGCCGAGACCCACGACGTGGCCCTGGTCATGGGCTCCGGCTGGGTACCCGCGACCGACGCGCTCGGCACCGCCGAGCACGAGTTCCCGGTCACCGAGCTGCCCGGCTTCCCGCCGCCCGCCGTCGCGGGCCACGCCGGCACGATCCGCTCGTACCGGATCAAGGACAAGCGGGCCCTCGTCTTCCTCGGCCGCACGCACTACTACGAGGGGCGGGGCGTCGCCGCCGTGGCGCACGGCGTACGGACCGCCGTCGCCGCCGGCTGCAAGACCATCGTCCTCACCAACGGCTGCGGCGGGCTCCGCCAGGGCATGCGCCCTGGTCAGCCGGTGCTGATCAGCGACCACATCAACCTCACGGCCACGTCCCCCATCGTGGGGGCCAATTTCGTCGACCTGACAGACCTGTACTCGCCGCGGCTGCGGGCCCTGTGCCAGGAGGTCGACCCCAGCCTTGAGGAAGGCGTGTACGCCCAGTTCCCCGGCCCGCACTACGAGACTCCGGCCGAGATCACCATGGCCCGCGTGATCGGGGCGGACCTGGTCGGCATGTCCACCACCCTCGAAGCGATCGCCGCGCGCGAGGCCGGGGCCGAGGTGCTCGGCATCTCCCTGGTCACCAACCTCGCCGCCGGCATGACGGGCGAACCCCTCAACCACGAGGAAGTCCTCCAGGCCGGCCGCGACTCCGCCGCCCGCATGGGCAGCCTCCTGGCCAAGGTCCTGGACCGCCTGTAACCACCGGTGGGGTGCGGGTTGTGGTGCCACGTCCGTGGGCGGGTGCGGGGTCGGGGCCTACGGGGTGGGGTGGCGACGTGTGCGGGTGGGTGCGGGGTCGGGCCCTACGGGGTGGTGTGGCGAGGTGTGTGGGTGGGTGCGGGGTCGGGGCCTACGGGGTGGGGTCCTCCACCGCATATTTACGGGCCGCAAACCCGGCATCCAGCAGTGCCCCGGAACTTCGGCCCACAAATACACGTCAGCGTTCCGGACC
>NZ_JOBF01000041.1 GCF_000718635.1 Streptomyces varsoviensis
GGATGAGGCAGGTGGGGCGGGCGCGAGGGGCGGGGCAGGCGCGACGGGTGAGGCGGTCGCGTCGCGCGCGAGGGAAGGGGCGGTGGAAGCGCCAGTCGGGGCAGCGGGGGCGGAGGGGGCAGAGGGCGAAGGGGGCGCGAGGGGTGCGCCTGCGGAGGTGCGGCGTTCGGCCGGTGGAGCCGGCGCGGCTGGAGGGGCGGTTGTGACAAGGGGGTTGGCGATGGTGACGTAGACGGACTGGGTGTCGACCGGGCCCACCAGCTCGTCGAGCCCGCGTAGCCGGGTCAGCAGGTTGGCCTTGCAGCGCAGGCCGGCGGTCTCCAGGAGCAGGGCCGGCAGCGGGGAGCGGGTGGCGGCGGGGCCGGTGGCCGCGTCGCGCAGGAAGCGGCGGAAGCCGGCCAGCAGCACGTGCTCGTCGGCGAGGCGCTGTGCGCCGAAGGCGCCGATCAGGCCGAGGACGTTGTTGATGCCCAGGTAGTAGGCGAAGCGTTCGTCGGCGACGTCGTCGGCCACGAAGGTGTCGCTCAGCCCGCCGATGCCGGGCAGCCTGCGCTCCAGCTCCGCCCGGCGGGACTCGCGGAAGTAGTAGCCCTGGTTGTCGCGGTAGCGGCCGCCGACCGGCCACCCGTCGCGGTCGAGGAGCACGAGGGTGTTCTGCTGGTGCGCCTCCAGGGCGACCCCGGCCTCGCCGTCGAGCCAGAGCACGGGCCGTACGACCGTCTCCAGGTACCGCAGGAACCACTCGGCGGCGACGGCGCCCGTCGGCCTGCCCGTACGCGCGACGAGCCGGGCGACGGTGAAGGCGAGCCGGGAGCGCATGGCGGAGGGGTCCGGCAGGCCGGGCCAGGGCCGGGGCGAGGCGAGCCCGGCCACGCACACGGCGTCGTCGCCGGGGCCGAAGGGGTTGTGCCGGATGACGGCGTCGAGACCGGGCAGCGGCTCGCCGTCGGGCGAGTCCACCGCGAGCCAGGCGGGGTCGCGGACGATGTCGAAGCCGGGCCCGGCGGCGCAGGCCGCCCGCCAGCGCACGGCGACGCCGCTGCGGAGCAGCCGGTGGACCTCGACGCCGCGGCGCAGTTCCTTGCGGAGGTTCTCGCGGCGGGAGTTGGTGATGCGCAGCCCGAGCGAGAGCTTCAGCATCGCGGGGGCGCCGGGCCGGTGCACGGTGCGTACGGAGGAGGTGGGGTGCCAGGGTTCGCCGTGCGGGCCGAGGTCGTGCAGCAGTCCCGCGTCGAAGAGCGCGGCGACGGCGGGGCGGTTGCGGACCTCGCGGGCCTGCCAGGGGTGGAGCGGCAGGGCGGCGCTCTCCACCGGCAGTTCGAGCCCGGGGCCGGCCAGTCGGGCGGTGAGGCGAGGAGCCGTGACGGGCCGGCCGCGCTCGGTCCAGGCGGAGTCGGCGGCGAGGACGGACCGGTGGACGGCGAGCCAGTGCAGGGGGAAGGAGCCGCGCAGTTCGGGTGAGTAGAGGCGGGCCTCGGTGTCGGAAAGGCCCTCGCGGCTTTTGGGGGTGGGGTGGAGGGGGTGGCCGAGGAGGAGAGACTGCTCGGCGGTGAGGAAGAGGTCGCCCGTCGTGGCGTCGGCGGGGGCGGTGCGCCGCTCCATGATGAATTCCGCGGTGCGGCGGGTGGAGTCGGCGACGCGTCCGACGAGTTCGGCGCCCTCGGTGGCGGGGGCGTGGCCTTCCAGCGCGGCGCGGTGCGCGGCCTCGCGGCCGAGCAGCGCGGCCACGGTGACGGCGTCGACGGCGGGCGCCCCGGCCGGGCTGTCCTTGAGCACGGACGGGCCGAAGCGGTGCCAGCCGGTGGCGGACCAGTACCGCACGGGTACGTGCAGTACGGTGCCGCTCGCGGTGAGCGGCAGGTCCAGGGTGTCGCGGTCCGGGCGCGCGGTGCCGGTCTCGCGTACCCAGCAGCGCAGGAGGTTCTCGACGGCGGCGGCGTCCGCGGCGGCGTACGGGTCGGGGTGTTCGAGCGGATCGGCCGATGCGGGGTGGCGGCGCTCGGGGGCCGCCGCATCGGAGCGGCGGCCCTGTCGCGGTACCGACGGGGCCACGGCGGCGGACGCACCGTTTCCGGGAGATGCGTTCACTGAGTTCTGCCTCGCGATGTCGTCATGTCGTCATGTCGTCACATCTGATCGTCACGATGTGCTGTCAGGTCTTGCTGCTCTGCTGTGACTTGCTGCCTCGCCGTACGCCGCGACTTGCTGTTCTGTCGTGAAGCCGCTGCGTGGGGGCTGCTCCGTAAGGCCGCTGGGCGGGGGCCGCTCCGTAAAGCCTCTTCGTGGCGCCGCCGTCTGCCACTGCTCCGTAAACCCGCGGTGCCGCACCGGCCCGGACGGAATCGGCTGCCCCAGTAGGACCAACCCGGTAGGGCTGAGTCGGCGGAGACAGGTACCAGGGGTGGTACGTACCGGAAGGTGGTCATTCGGGGAACGGACCGTCGTCGCTGTCCGGCGCGCCCGTCGGCGTCGGGACGCCGCGGCCGCCACGGCCGTCGCGCCCCCCGCGCTGGGCGTCGGCGATGGCGTCGGCGAGCCGGTCGAGGACCGCTTCCGCCTGTTCGTCGCTGATGGTGAGGGGCGGCAGCAGGCGGACGACGCTGGAGTGGCGGCCGCCGAGTTCGACGATGAGCCCGCGGCGCAGGCACTCCCGCTGTACCGCCGCGGCGAGCACCGGGTCCGCGGGGTGGGGCCGCGGTCCCTCCACGGCAAGGCCCCCCGCGCTCCCGCCCGCGTCCCCGCCCGGGTCGACGAGTTCGACGCCGATCATGAGCCCTCTGCCTCGTACGTCGCCGATCCGCTCGTACTCCTCGCCCAGCCGCCGCAGCCGGGCCGTCATCCGCTCGCCGAGCAGGGCGGCGCGCTCGGCGAGTCCGTTCTCGCGCACGTACTTCAGGGTCGCCGCGCCGGCCGCCATGGCGAGTTGGTTGCCGCGGAAGGTTCCGGCGTGGGCGCCGGGCGGCCAGGCGTCCAGTTCCTCGCGGTAGACGATGACCGCGAGCGGCAGGCTGCCGCCGATGGCCTTGGACAGGACCATCACATCGGGTACGACGCCGCTGTGTTCGACCGCCCAGAAGGCGCCCGTGCGCCCGACCCCCGTCTGGATCTCGTCGGCGATGAACGGAATGTCCCGGTCCGCGGTGATCTCCCGCATCCGGCGCAGCCAGCCATCAGGGGCCGGGATCACGCCGCCCTCCCCCTGTACGGGCTCGACGATCATCCCGGCGGGCGTGCGCACCCCGCTCTTGGGGTCGTCCAGCAGGGTTTCGGTCCAGCGCGCCGCCAGCCGCGCGCCCTGCTCGCCGCCAGTACCGAACGGACAGCGGTAGTCCTGCGGGTAGGGCAGCCGGGTCACCCGGGCGCTGTGCGCTCCCCCGGAGACGGCCAGCGCGCCGGCCGTCATGCCGTGGTACGCGCCGGAGAAGGCGAGCAGCCCCTCGCGGCCGGTGGCGGTCCGTACGAGCTTGAGAGCGGCCTCGACCGCGTCCGTACCGGCTGGTCCGCAGAACTGGATACGCGCGGAATCGGCCAGCCCGCGCGGCAGGGTGGCGAACAGTTCGCTGGTGAAGGCGTCCTTCACCGGGGTGGCCAGGTCCAGTACGTGCAGGGGCGCACCCGAGTCGAGCACGCCGCGGATGGCTTCCAGGACGACGGGGTGGTTGTGGCCGAGCGCCAGCGAGCCCGCGCCGGAGAGGCAGTCCAGATACCGGCGGCCGTCCGCGCCCTCGATCGTCAGACCCCGTGCGCGAACCGGCACGATGGGCAGTGAGCGGGCGTACGTACGCGCCGCGGACTCCCGCGCCGACTGGCGCCGCAGGATCGCCTCGTGCCCGCCTTCTTGAGCCGGATCTTCTCGAACGGCGTCTTCTCGAACGGCGTCTTCTCGAACGGCGTCTTCTTGAATCGCGGAGTCCCGCCCCGCGTCCTCGGGCACCGACGACGCGTCAGCCGCGGACGGTTGCGTCACCGGGAGCTGGGTCAAGGCCACGACTCTGTGTCCTCCTGCTGCTGGACCTGCTGTTGAACGCCGGTCGGCTGTCCCCCGTATGTACCAACGACGCGGCGGGCCACGGATCACGGCCCGGAGCAAGATCCTTGGCGCGGCGGAACCGCGGACCCGCTCACGGCCGTCTCCCACCGCACCGGCATAGTTGGGGCCCTCTGTCCCGACACCAGGCACAACAGATCGACACGGGGAGCCCACTCCATGCCATCCATCCGCCGCCGCCCAGTGCTGGCCTCGGCCGCGCTGGCCGCCGTACTCGCGCTGACCGCCACCGCCTGCGGCCCGTCCGACGACAACGCGGCCGGCAGCGGCACCGCCTCGGCCTCGGCCGGCCAGGGAGACCGGGGCGCCAAGTCCGGCGACTCCGGCGACTTCGGGTTCAAGCTGCCGAAGGACCTGCCGACGTCCCTCCAGGACCTGGACAAGTGGAAGAACGGCGCCTGGAAGAACTGGAGCAAGGACGACTGGCTGCGGGAGGCGCGCGACTTCGTCAACCCGATCATCAAGGGCCACTGGAAGCCCGAGACGATGAAGGACGCGCACACGAGCGACAAGACGCTCGGTACGAAGGACTTCTCGGGCGACCAGGGCGTGACGGACGCCGAGCCGCGGCCGGTCCAGGCGAAGCCCGTCGCGCTGCCGTACACCCGTAACGCGGCCCCGGTCGGCAAGGTCTTCTTCGACAGTCCCCAGGGCCACATGGTCTGCTCGGCCACCGTCGTGAAGGACCCGGCGCACCCCGGCAAGTCGAACCTGGTGTGGACGGCGGGCCACTGCGTGCACTCGGGCAAGCAGGGCGGCTGGTACCGCAACATCGCCTTCGTCCCCGCGTACAACAACAAGGGGCTGCCCGCCTCGCGGCTCAACAGCGCGCCGGTCCAGGACGTCGCGCCGTACGGCATGTGGTGGGCCGACTGGGCGCAGACCTCCTCGCAGTGGATCTCGCAGGGCGCGGAGACCGGCGGCGCGGGCGCGCCGTACGACTTCTCGGTGCTGCACGTGAGGCAGGAGAACGGCACCGGCAAGTCGCTGGAGGAGACGGTCGGCGCGGCGCTCCCGGTGGACTTCGACGCCCCGAAGGTGCCGGAGATCTCCAGCATGGGCGCGTGGGGCTACCCGGCGGCGCCGCCGTTCGACGGCCAGAAGATGTACGACTGCCTCGACAAGCCGGGCCGGCTCACCCTGCGGGCCCAGCAGCCGACGATGTACCGCATCGGCTGCACGATGACGGGCGGCTCGTCCGGCGGCGGCTGGTTCGCGAAGGGCGCGGACGGCGAGCTGGCGCTCGTCTCCAACACCTCGATCGGCCCGGCCACCAGCACCTGGCTGGCGGGCCCGCGCCTCGGGCCCGAGGCGAAGGGCGTCTACGACGCGATCAGCAGAAAGTTCGCGAACCGCTGACCGTTCCGGTGATAGTTCAGCCGAACCCGGTCTCACCCGACCGCTCTGCTGACCGTTCAGCGAGCCCATGGAATGACGAAGGAGCCCGGCCCCGACAACCTCGGGACCGGGCTCCTTCTCCGCTACGAGCCGTGCGCGCTTTCCGGTGCTCTCCGATACGACCCGTGCGCGCGCCTACGCGGACGCGGGCACGTACGGCTGGAGCGCGGCGGCCAGCTCCTCATGGACCCGCGCCTTGAGCAGCGTGCCCGTCTCCGTGTGCTCCTCGGAGATGACCTCGCCGTCGGCGTGCGCCCGCGCGATCAGGGCTCCGTGGGTGTACGGCACGAGCGCCTCGATCTCGACCTCGGGCCTGGGCAACCGCTCGTCGATGAGGGCGAGCAGCAGACCCATGCCCTCGCCCGTGCGCGCCGACACCGCGATGGCGTGCTTCTCGATGCGCAGCAGCCGCTGGAGGGCGACCGGGTCGGCCGCGTCCGCCTTGTTGACCACCACGATCTCGGGCACGTTCACCGCGCCGACGTCGCGGATCACCTCGCGCACGGCGGCCAACTGCTCCTCCGGCGCGGGGTGCGAGCCGTCCACCACGTGCAGGATGAGATCGGAGTCGCCGACCTCCTCCATGGTGGAACGGAACGCCTCGACGAGGTGGTGCGGCAGATGCCGGACGAAGCCGACGGTGTCGGCCAGCGTGTAGAGCCGCCCGCTGGGCGTCTCGGCCCGGCGCACGGTCGGGTCCAACGTGGCGAACAGCGCGTTCTCCACCAGGACGCCCGCGCCCGTCAGCCGGTTGAGCAGCGAGGACTTGCCCGCGTTGGTGTAACCGGCGATGGCGACGGACGGCACCTTGTGGCGCCGCCGCTCCTGCCGCTTGATGTCGCGGCCGGTCTTCATCTCCGCGATCTCCCGGCGCATCTTCGCCATCTTCTCGCGGATGCGGCGCCGGTCGGTCTCGATCTTGGTCTCACCGGGGCCGCGGGTGGCCATGCCGCCGCCGGAGCCGGCCGAGCCGCCGCCGCCCATCTGCCGGGACAGCGACTGGCCCCAGCCGCGCAGCCTGGGCAGCATGTACTGCATCTGGGCGAGCGAGACCTGCGCCTTGCCCTCTCGGGACTTGGCGTGCTGGGCGAAGATGTCGAGGATCAGGGCGGTGCGGTCGACCACCTTGACCTTGACGACGTCTTCGAGGTGGATGAGCTGGCCGGGGCTCAGCTCACCGTCGCAGACGACGGTGTCGGCCCCGCTTTCGAGCACGATGTCCCGCAGTTCCTGGGCCTTGCCCGAGCCGATGTACGTCGCCGGGTCCGGCTTGTCGCGGCGCTGTACGACGCCGTCGAGGACGAGCGCGCCGGCCGTCTCGGCGAGGGCCGCCAGCTCCGCGAGGGAGTTGTCGGCCTCTTCGGCCGTGCCCGTCGTCCAGACACCGACGAGCACCACGCGCTCCAGGCGGAGCTGCCGGTACTCGACCTCGGTGACGTCCTCCAGCTCGGTGGAGAGGCCCGCGACGCGGCGCAGCGCCGCGCGCTCGGAGCGGTCGTACTGATCGCCGTCGCGCTCCCCGTCGATCTCGTGGCTCCAGGCGACGTCCTCTTCCATCAGGGCGTCGGCCCGAAGGCTCTCCGGGAGGCTCTGCCGACTCCGCGCGTCCGTGCTCTCGTGCGCGTCCGGCCGGTCCTGCCGGTCCTGCGGAAGGGAAGAAGAGGAGGTCATTTGATCCTTTACGTGTAGGGAAATCTCATCTGTGGCAACGCGCGGGAGGCCCGGAGGATTCCCGGGAACGGCCGCCTCGCCGACGATATCGATCGTCCCATGCCGGGCGGGGAGCGTCACGCGGGTTTACGGGCGGCCTTCCAGTCCGGGTGGCCGGGCATGGGAGGGGTCTTCTGGCCGTACAGCCAGGGGTGCAGGAACCCGCCGAGATCGCGCCCCGCGACCTGGGAGGCGAGGGCGGTGAAGTCGGCGGTGGAGGCGGTGGAGTCGCGGTGGAGGGCGACCCAGGCGCGTTCCAGGCGGGCGAAGGCGGGCGCGCCGATCTCCTGGCGCAGGGCGTAGAGGACGAGTGCGCTGCCGTCGTAGACGACCGGGCGGAAGATGCTGATCTTCTTGCCGGGGGCGGAGGCCTTGGGCGCGGCGGGCGGGCCGCCGGCGGCGCGCCAGGCGTCCGACCGGGCGTACGCGGCGCGCATCCGCTCGGTCAGCGGCTTCTTGGCCGTCTCCTGGGCGTACAGCGCCTCGTACCAGGTGGCGTGGGATTCGTTGAGCCAGACGTCGGACCAGCGGCGCGGGCTGACGCTGTCGCCGAACCACTGGTGCGCCAGCTCGTGGACCATGAGCGAGTCGACGTACCAGACGGGGTAGGCGGCGGTCTCGGTGAACAGCCGCCGTTCGAAGAGGGACAGGGTCTGGGTCTCCAGCTCGAAGCCGGTGGACGCGTCGGCGATCAGCAGCCCGTACGTCTCGAAGGGGTACCGCCCCACTTTCCCCTCCAGCCACGCGAGCTGCTTCACCGTCCGCGCCAGCCGCTTCCCGAACCGGTCCCGGTCGGCGGCGGGCACCACGTCCCGTACGGGCAGTCCGTGCGTCCCGGTGCGGTGCAGGACGGCCGAGCGGCCGATGGAGACCTGGGTCAGCTCGGTGGCGATGGGGTGCGCCGAAACGTACGTCCAGGTGGTGTCGGCGCCCCGGCTGGTACGGCCGGCCGGGAGCCCGTTCGCGACGGCGGTGAGGGCCTTGGGCGCGGTGATGTGGAAGGTGAAGAATGCCTTGTCAGAGGGGTGGTCGTTGCAGGGGAAGACGTGGTGGGCGACGTCGGCCTGGTTGGCCATGGCCAGCCCGTCGCGGGTGCGGACCCAGCCGCCGCCCGCGCCGCCGCGCGGATCGCTGGTGTGCCGGACGGTGACGCGCAGGTGCTCGCCCCGCTCCACCGGGCGGGCGGGGGTCACGACGAGGTCCTCGCCGGCGGAGGCGAAGCGGGCGGGGCTGCCGCCGACGTCGACGGAGCGCACGGTGCCGTGCGAGAAGTCCAGGTTGAGGGTGGCCAGCCGCTCGGTGGCGCGGGCGTCGATGGTGGTGACGGCGTCCAGCGGGCGGTCGTTGCCGTGGTAGTCGAAGGCGATGTCGTAGGCGGCGACGTCGTAGCCGGGGTTGCCGAGTCCGGGGAAGAGCGGGTCGCCGATGTCCCGCTGTCCCCCGGCCGGCGGTGTCGCGGCCGCGACGAGGGCGGCCATGACGGCTGCGGCCAGGAGCGTACGGGCGGTGCGGCGCGCCGGAGCGCGCGCCCCCCGCGGTTTCGGGGCGTGTCCCCCGGCTGTGTGCGGCATGATCAACCGGTATCAGCGCGCGGGCCGCGCTCGTGGGCGGCGCGGCAGGATCCCACCCGTACGAGCGTGTCCTGGGCGGCCCCCATTGCCCCTGGGGCCCCCTGTAGCCGCCTACGGGCCCACACTCGCCACCCCTACGGACCGGCCATCCCCGCCTACGAACCCGCCGTCGCCACCTGCCGTACCGCGCGCGTCACGTCGTAGACCCCGGCCACCCGGCGCATGGCCCGCATCAGCTCCGGGAGCCGCGCGGCGGCGGGCAGTTGGAGCGTGTACGTATGGCGCACCCGCTGTTCGCGGGGGGCCTCGACGGCCGCCGAGACGACCGCCGCGCCCGTCGCCGCGATGGCCTCCGTGAGGTCGGCGAGCAGATGCGGGCGGCTGAAGGACTCGGCGAGGAGGGTGACGCGGTAGCCGTGGGCCTCCTCGTCCCGCGCTCCGGCCCAGCGCACGGCCACGGGAGCGCGCCCGGTGGCGGCCATGCGGCCGACGGCCGGGCAGTGCGCGCGGTGCGCGGTGACGACGCCGCCGCGGACGGCGAAGCCGGTGATCTCGTCCGGCGGTACGGGCGTGCAGCACCCCGCGAGGCGCACGGCGGCGTCCCGGCCGGCGGCGACGGCCGCGGGGTGGCCCGTCGACCGCCGCTCCGCCGCTCCGGGCTGGTCCTGGTCGGCGAACCGGCCGCCCCCGCCGGCAGGCCGCTGCCCCGCTACGGTCCGGGCCTCGGCGACCGGCCGCGCCCCCTCGGCAGGCCGCTCCCCGGGCACGGCCCGGCCCTCGGCACCTGATCGCTCCCCCTCCGCAGGCCGCCCGCAGCCCCCGGCGGGCCCGCCACTCCCGGCGCCCGGTCCCGGCCCCGATGGCCGGTCTCCGGACCGTACGGGCGGGACGCGGGGCGCGATGGGGTCCGGTGCCGGGTGGGCGGCCAGCCAGCGGCCGATGGCGATCCGCGCGGCGGGCGTACGGGCGTGCTCCAGCCAGTCCGGCGCGGGCCCGGAGGCGGCGTCCCGTGACATCAGCAGGTGCAGGGTGTCGCCGTCGCGCAGGACCGTACTGAGCGTCGCCAGGCGGCCGTTGACGCGGGCGCCGATGCAGGCGTGTGCGGCCTCGCCGTGCTGCGCGTACGCGGCGTCGACGCAGCTCGCGCCGGCGGGCAGGCCGAGCGTGCCGCCGTCCGCGCGGAAGACGGTGACCTCGCGGTCCTCGGCGAGGTCGGCGCGGAGCGAGGTCCAGAAGGTGTCGGGGTCGGGGGTGGCGCGCTGCCAGTCGAGGAGGCGGGAGAGCCAGCCGGGGCGGGTGGGGTCCTCGCGCTCCCCGGCCGGCGCCGGCCGGGCGGGCCCCTCGGCGGCGTACGGGTTGCCCAGGGCGATCACTCCGGCCTCGGCGACCCGGTGCATCTGGTGGGTGCGGATGAGGACTTCGGCGATCTCGCCGCCGGGCCCGGCGACCGCGGTGTGCAGGGACTGGTAGAGGTTGAACTTCGGTACGGCGATGAAGTCCTTGAACTCCGAGACGACGGGCGTGAAGCAGGTGTGCAGTTCGCCGAGGACGGCGTAGCAGTCGGCGTCCTCCTCCACGAGGGCCAGCACCCGCCCGAAGTCGGCGCCGGTGAGCTGGCCGCGGCGGAGCAGCACCCGGTGCACGGAGACCAAGTGCCGCGGCCGGACGTGGACTTCCGCCGCGACGCCCGCCTCGCGCAGCACGGCCCGCAGGCCGCTCGCGGTGGCCTCCAGGGGGTCGGTGCGGCCCGCGCGGGCGGCGACCAGGTCGCGGGTGCGGGCGTACTCCTCGGGGTGCAGGATCGCGAAGACCAGGTCCTCCAACTCGCTTTTCAGCGCCTGCACTCCGAGCCGTTCGGCGAGCGGGATGAGGACGTCGCGGGTGACCCTGGCGATGCGGGCCTGTTTCTCGGGGCGCATCACGCCGAGGGTGCGCATGTTGTGCAGCCGGTCGGCGAGCTTGATGGACATCACACGGACGTCGTTGCCCGTGGCGACGAGCATCTTGCGGAACGTCTCCGGTTCGGCCGCCGCCCCGTAGTCGACCTTCTCCAGCTTCGTGACCCCGTCGACCAGATAGCGCACCTCCTCGCCGAACTGCTCCCGGACCTGATCGAGCGTCACCTCGGTGTCCTCGACCGTGTCGTGCAGCAGGGAGGCCGTCAACGTGGTGGTCTCCGCGCCGAGTTCGGCGAGAATGAGGGTGACGGCGAGCGGGTGCGTGATGTAGGGCTCGCCGCTTTTGCGCGTCTGGCCGCGGTGCGAGGACTCGGCGAGTACGTACGCCTGGCGCAGCACGTCGAGGTCGGCGCCGGGGTGGTGGCCGCGGTGCACCTTCGCCACGTGGTCGATGGCGTCCGGCAGCCCGTCGCGCGATCCGGGGCCGCTGAGCGCCGCGCGCCCGAGCCGCCTCAGATCGATGCGGGGGCGGCCGCGCCTGCGGCCGAGAGCGGCGTGGTTCGTGGCCTCTGCGCCCATGCGCACCTCCGGCAGCGTCGACCGGCGGTCGGCTGGCGCCTCCGGGCCGGTGATTGATGCTACCGACCCCATCACGCAGCGCTCACCGCCTCTCGCCCAGAGTGAAACGGATCACCCATTCGAGCGAACAAGTGGAGCGCTCGGCGATGTTCGCCCGTAAAAGACCGCCGTCCCGCGCGCGCGTGCCTGAGCATTTCGCCCTACTGGATGCGCGCCGCTGTCCCGAACCGGGGACAGCGGGAAAGCCGTCAGGCGGAGAGCGCCGAGTCCAGCCAGGCCGGGTCGAGGGTCCCTTCCGCGACGATCACGGCGGGGCCGGTCATGTCGACGGTCCCATCCGGGTTCTCGGTGATCAGCAGTCGGCCGCCCGGCAGGTCCACGGTGTACGTGACGGCCAGCCCCGTGACGGCCGGGTCGGCGCCGTCGCGGCGGGCGGCGGCGACCATGACGGCGCACGCGCCCGTACCGCAGGAGCGGGTCTCGCCGGAGCCGCGCTCGTGCACGCGCATCGCGACGTGGCGCGGGCCGCGGTCGACGACGAACTCGACGTTGGCGCCGTCGGGGTAGGCGGCGGCCGGACTGACGGCGGGGGCGGTGAGCAGGTCGCCCGCCTCGGCGAGATCGCCGACGAAGGAGATGGCGTGCGGGTTGCCCATGTTCACGTTGCGGGCGGGCCAGCGCAGGTCCCCGACCGCCACGGTGACCTCGCCGGCGGGGAGCCGCGCGGCCCCCATCCCGACGGTGACATCGCCGAATTCGCCCTCGGCGTCGGACTTGGCGATGTGCACCCGGCGCACGCCGGCGCGCGTGGCGACGGCGAGGTCGCCTTCCCCGACGAGACCGGCGCGCTGGAGGTAGCGCGCGAAGACGCGCACGCCGTTGCCGCACATCTCGGCGACGGAGCCGTCGCTGTTGCGGTAGTCCATGAACCACTCGGCGTCGTCCGCCATCGGCCGCGCCTCGGGGTGCGCCACGGACCGTACGACCCGCAGCACGCCGTCCCCGCCGATGCCGGCCCGCCGGTCGCACAGGCGCGCGACGGCCGCCGGGGACAGCTCCAGCCGTCCGTCGGGGTCGGGGAGGATCACGAAGTCGTTCTCGGTTCCGTGTCCCTTGAGGAAGGCGATACCTGTGGTGCTCACACGTCGATGGTACGGGCTCCGCGGGCCTTTATCGCAGCCGGGAGACGCGCCAGACGGCCAGCGCGACCAGGGCCACGGCGACGGCCGTGTACAGCGCCACGTACCGCCAGTCGGGCCGCCGCCCGGAGCCGCGGGGCGGCAGGCCGGGCCAGGTGTATCCGACGCGGCGGGCCGCCATCACGCCCCAGCCGGCCGCGCAGCAACTGATGAGCAGCCCGAGCATGGCGACCACCCGGCCGCCGTCGCCGAACTCGAAGGCGAGCGGGAAGGCGAACATCAGCGAGCCGAGGGCGGCGAGCATGACGATCGGCGCGAGCTGCCAGATCCGCAACCGGCGCTGGGGGCGCAGATCGCGGAAGGACTCCGGGGCGGAGCCCGCGCCCTCCTCCGGGCCGTCGTCGGCCACGGCCGCGGGCCCGTCGCCGGCGATGGTTCCGGACGCGTCGCCACGGATGGTTCCGGGCACGTCGTCGACGCCGCCGGGGCGGCCGTCGCCGCCGATGCCGCCGGGGCCGTCCGGAGCCAGTGGTTCCGGCTCGTTTCCCTGCTGCGGCTGCGGTCTGTCGCGAGGGCCGGCCTCCATCGCCACGCGCCCTCCCAACTCGGATTTCACGGCTCGTTACAGCTCGATCGGAGCTCGATGATGGCACGCTCGCGGAGGCCGCAAGGCCGCCCGGAGCGTCCCGATGCCATCACGTGATCAGGCTGTGACCGTCCGTTCGACCAACGCCAACGCGTGCGCTTCCAGTTCCGCCCGGCGGCCGGCCGCGCCGCTCAGCCAGTGGACCCTGGGGTCGCGCCGGAACCACGAGTCCTGGCGGCGCGCGAAGCGCTTGGTGGCCCGTACGGTCTCGGCGCGCGCCGCCTCCTCCGTGGCCTCCCCCGCGAGGTGCGCGAGCACCTGCTGGTAGCCGAGGGCGCGGGAGGCGGTGCGGCCCTCGCGCAGCCCGGCGCGCTCCAGTCCCCGCACCTCGTCCACGAGCCCGGCCTCCCACATGCGGTCCACGCGCAGCGCGATCCGCTCGTCCAGCTCGGGCCGCTCCACGTCGACGCCGATCTGGAGGGTGTCGTACACGCCCTCGTGGCCGGGCAGGTTCGCGGTGAAGGGGCGGCCGGTCAGCTCGATGACCTCCAGGGCGCGCACGATGCGCCGCCCGTTGCCGGGCAGGATCGCGCGGGCGGCCGCGGGGTCGGCGGCAGCCAGCCGGGCGTGCAGCGCCCCGGAGCCGTCCCGCTCCAACTCGTCCTCCAGGCGGGCCCGTACCGCCGGGTCGGTGCCCGGGAAGTCCATCGCGTCGATCGCGCCCTTGATGTAGAGCCCGGAGCCGCCGACGAGGACGGGGGTGCGGCCCTCTGCGAGCAGCCGGTCGATCTCGGCGCGGGCCAGCCGCTGGTACTCGGCGACGCTGGCGGTCTCCGTCACGTCCCAGATGTCGAGGAGCCGGTGGACCACCCCCTCGCGCTCCGCGACCGTCAGCTTGGCCGTGCCGATGTCCATGCCCTTGTAGAGCTGCATGGAGTCGGCGTTGACGACCTCGCCGCCCAGCCGGCGGGCGATGGCGACGCCCAGGTCGGACTTGCCCGCCGCGGTGGGGCCGACGACTGCGATGACCCGCGGTGCGGGGACTGCGCTGTTCACAGGGGTCAGTCTCGCAAACCTCGGGCGCGCTCCTCGAATGAGCTACGTGACGCGGCGCTGTCGGGTTCGTTGCCTGTTGCGAGGTTCCGACAGCCGGTTTACGGGCCGGTGCCCCAGTGACGTCGTAAGGGGACGCTCAGGGCCACGCGGGATTTCGCCCACACGAGTAAGGTAATGGAGCAGATATGGGCGTGTTTTCAAGGTTTCGCCGGAAGCGGGCCGAGGCGTCAACCGAGGAGGCTGCCGCCGCCACTCTGACGGCGGAGCCGGCCGGGGCGGCGCGGTCCGCCGAAGCCGCGGACGCGGCCACGGCAGCCGACGAGGCCGCGGAGGCGAGCGTGGACAGCGGTACGGAGCGGTCGGAGGAGCCGTGCGGGGCCAAGAGCGCCGCTGCCGAGGCGGTGGAGATTCCGAAGCAGCAGTCCGCGCAGGCGGCCGCCGACAGCGAGGCCGGTGAGGGCGCCCGCAGTTAAGTCCTCCGAGAGGGAAGGTGGCCCATGGGCCTGTTGGACAATCTGAAGGCCAAGCTCGAACCGGTGAAGGACAAGGCCGGCGACCTCGCGCAGCAGCACGGGGACAAGATCGAGCAGGGTCTGGCGAAGGCGGCCCGGACGGTCGACTCCAAGACCAAGGGCAAGTACAGCAGCCAGATCGAGACCGGCACGGGCAAGGCCAAGGAAGCCCTCGACCGCCTCGCCCGGAAGGACGAAGGCGATGGCAAGGGCGCGGGCGGCGGCTCGGCGCCTTCCTGAACCCTCCGCGACGCGGGTGCGGGGCGGCGGGGACCACGGTTCCGCCGCGGCGCCCGCGTCGCGCCATGTCCGGCGCTAAGGCGCCCGCGTCGCGCCATGTCCGGTGCCGCGCCGTCCCCGTACGGCGAGCGCGGGGACACACGAGTCCCGTGTCGCCCGGTCCGCGCTAGGACCAGGTGGCTACGTAGTACCCCACCCCGTACGGCGCCTCGTCGTAGAGCAGCGCGCCGCTGAGCCCCGCGCCCGTGGCCGCGCCCGCGAGGACCTGCCAGGGGGCGCGGCCGGAGACCTTCAGTTCTCGGGCCAGTTCCTCGTCCAGCGCGGCCAGCGTGTCGACATCGGCGGCGCCCAGGGCGCGCGCCGCCCGGGCGTCGAAGCCCTCCGCGCGCTCGTCGAGGTAGCCGGGGGCCTTCAGGGTGCGGCAGGCGCTGCCGTCGCCCATCACCAAGAGGGCGACGCGGTCGGCCGAGGCGGCCGTCTCCCGGCCCACCTCCCGGCAGCGGTCGCCCGCCAGGGGTTCGCCGACGCCGAGCCCCTCCACCGGGGCGGCGGACCAGCCCGTACGCTCCAGCAGCCAGGCGCCGACCGCCAGGGAGGGCGGCAGCTCCCCCTCCCCCGCGGCCTCGCCGGGACCGAGCCGTACGTCCAGATCCACGCCGAAGCCGCGGAACGAACCGGGCGTGCCCTGGGGGTGCGGGCCGCGCCCCGCCTCGTCGGCGGGGCCGATGACGACGAGCCGTTCGGGGCGGGCGGCGGCGAGCACGGCGACGGCGTCCACGCACGCGGCGCGCAGCTCCGTCAGCTCGGGCGCGGCCCCGGCGGCGACCTCCGGGACGAGCAGCGGCGGACAGGGGCAGACTGCGGCGGCTACGAGCATGGCCGCACCTTAACAAGGCGGCCCCGCGCCATCGGGTCGCCCGCGAGGGGCACGCGCCCCGCGCCGCCGCGCGTGGCGTCCGGGCGGGTCGCCCGAGCCCCGGCCTCCGGCAGGCGGCCTCCCGCGCGCATCTGAAGGCCGCCCCGCGCGTCCTCGATCAGCGGCCTGACGCGCGTACCCGGCCGGCGTCTGACGCGCGTACCTGGTCGGCGCCTGTCGCGCGTACCTGGTCGGCGCCTGTCGCGCGTGCCCGGTCGGCGCCTGACGCGCTGCCCGGGCGGCGGCCTGTCCCCCCTGCTCAGTCGCAGCCGCAGCCCGATGCGACCGGCGTCGCGCTCGGGGCGGGGGCGCCGATGCCGGGCAGGCCCAGCATGACGCCCTTGGGCGGCTCGGCGGGGGCGCCCTGCCGCTTCTGCCAGGCGTCGCCCGCGCGGGTGCGGCGCACGGCCTTGGCGGGGCCCTCGGCGAGGAGGTGGTGCGGGGCGGCGTAGGTGATCTCGACGGTCACCATGTCGCCGGGCCGCACCGGCTCCTCGGCCTCCCCCTCGGCGCCGTCCGCCGCGAGCAGAGCGGGGTTGAAGTGCACCAGCCGGTTGTCGGGGGCGCGGCCGGAGAGCCGCTTCGTGGCGCCGTCCTTGCGGCCCTCGCCCTCGGCGACCATGACCTCCACCGTGCGGCCGACCTGCTTCTTGTTCTCCGCCCAGGAGATCTCCTCCTGGAGGGCGACCAGGCGCTCGTACCGCTCCTGCACGACGGCCTTGGGGATCTGTCCGTCCATCTCGGCGGCCGGGGTGCCCGGGCGCTTGGAGTACTGGAAGGTGAAGGCCTGCGCGAAGCGGGCCTCGCGCACCACGTGCAGGGTCTGCTCGAAGTCCGCGTCGGTCTCGCCGGGGAAGCCCACGATGATGTCGGTGGAGAGGGCGGCGTCCGGCATGGCGGCGCGGACCTTCTCGATGATGCCGAGGAACCGGTCCTGCCGGTACGAGCGGCGCATCGCCTTGAGGACGGTGTCCGAGCCGGACTGGAGCGGCATGTGGAGCTGCGGCATCACGTTCGGCGTCTCGGCCATGGCGGCGATGACATCGTCGGTGAAGTCGCGCGGGTGCGGCGAGGTGAAGCGGACCCGCTCCAGGCCCTCGATGTTCCCGCAGGCGCGCAGCAGCTTGGAGAACGCCTCGCGGTCGCCGATGTCGGAGCCGTACGCGTTGACGTTCTGGCCGAGCAGGGTGATCTCGGAGACGCCCTCCGCGACCAGCGCCTCGATCTCGGCGAGGATGTCGCCGGGGCGGCGGTCCTTCTCCTTGCCGCGCAGCGCCGGGACGATGCAGAAGGTGCAGGTGTTGTTGCAGCCGACCGAGATCGACACCCAGGCCGCGTACGCGCTCTCGCGCCGCGTCGGCAGCGTGGAGGGGAACGCCTCCAGGGACTCGGCGATCTCGACCTGCGCCTCCTCCTGGACGCGGGCGCGCTCCAGGAGGACCGGCAGCTTGCCGATGTTGTGCGTGCCGAAGACGACGTCGACCCAGGGGGCCCGCTCGACGATGGTGTCTCGGTCCTTCTGCGCGAGGCAGCCGCCGACGGCGATCTGCATGCCGGGCCGCTTCGCCTTCATGGGGGCGAGCCGGCCGAGATTGCCGTACAACTTGTTGTCGGCGTTCTCCCGGACCGCGCAGGTGTTGAAGACGACGATGTCGGCGTCTCCCTCGGCGGTCCCCTCGGGCGCGCGGACATAGCCCGCGCCCTCCAATAGGCCGGACAGCCGCTCCGAGTCGTGGACGTTCATCTGGCACCCGTAGGTGCGCACCTCGTACGTCTTCAAGCCGCCCACTGCTCCGCCAACCACATCGTCACCGCTCACCTGTCCAGGGTAAAGGCCCGCGGAGCGGTCGCCGGACCGGCGGTAAGGTCACCGACGGTGATCAGGAGGAACGGTTCGGAGCCGGGCGCCCCGTCGGCGCCCGTTACCCGATCGATGCTCTTCACGCCCCTCCCCAGGGGCGGGGGCGACTGGCAGTATCCCGCCCATGGTCACCGCACTTCCCCGCCTGGGCAGGCGTCGCGCCCTGGCGGGCGCCGCCGTGATCGCCGCCGTGCTCGCGCTGCTGGGGTGGTGGCTGCTGCCGTTCGACAGCGCGCCGGTGGTCAGGGGACGGGTGACGCTGGCCACGGGGGTGCCCTCGGGCGTGTACGCGCGCTACGGGGACCTCCTGAAGGACGATCTCGCGCGGGACTCGCCCGCCCTGGACGTACGGCTCACGCGCAGTGAGGGATCGGTCGACAACCTGCGCAAGCTCATGGCGGGGGAGGCGAACTTCGCGATCGCGACGGCCGACGCGGTCGCCGCGTATCTGGACGGGCACGGCCGGGACGCGGACCGGCTGCGCGCGTGCGCCCGGCTCTACGACGACTACATGCAGCTCATAGTCCCCAAGGGATCGCCCGTTGGCTCCGCGCGGGACCTGGGCAAGCTGCGGGTCGGGGTGGGCGAGGACGGCTCGGGCGTGCAGTTGATCACGCGGCGGCTGCTGGAGGCGGCGGGGCTGGACTTCGAGCGGGACATCACGCCCGTCCGCGTCGGCATCGACCAGATGCCGCGGCTCCTGGCGGAGGGGAAGATCGACGCGTTCTTCTGGTCCGGGGGGCTGCCGACCGCCGCGGTGCAGAATCTGGCGCTGCGCTCCCCGATCCGGCTCGTGCAGCTCGGCGATCTGACGGGCCCGCTGCACCGGCTGGGCGCGAAGGCGCGCTACTACCGGGCGGCCGTGATGCCCGTGGACGCCTATCCCGAACTGCATGCCACGCACGCGGTGAAGACGATCGCGGTCGCCAATTTACTGGTCACCACGGACCGTACGGACGAGGCGCTGGCCGAGAGCGTGACGCGCACGGTGATCAGGAGCCGGGACCGGATCGGCGTGGAGGTGCACGCCGCTCAGAAGGTCGATCTACGCACCGCCGTGTTCACCGATCCGCTGCCGCTGCACGACGGGGCGCGGCGGTACTACCTCTCGGTCAAGCCCTGAGGGGCTTGCCTGCGGGTCGAGCTTCGAGGGGCTGTGTCCTCGTCCCTGGCCGGTCCCGGGCCCGTCCCTGCCCGTCCCCGGCCGGGCCGGCCTCGCTCACTCGTCGCCGTGGCGCGGCACCGTGATCGTCACCCGCAGCCCGTTCGGCTCGTTCGGTTCGTACGCGATGGTGGCGCCGCCCGCCGCGAGCAGGGCCCGGGATATGGACAGGCCCAGGCCCGAGCCGGAGATGTTCTGGTGCCGGCCGCTGCGCCAGAAGCGGTCGCCGACGCGGCCCAGCTCCTCCTCGGTGAGGCCGGGGCCGCCGTCGGCGACGACGAGGGTGACGCTGTCGCCGTCGGCCCGGACGCCGACGCGGACCCGTTCGCCCTCGGGCGTGAACTTCAGGGCGTTGTCCAGGACGGCGTCCAGCGCGCTGGAGAGGGCGACGGGGTCGGCCCAGCCCGTCGCGGCTGCGGCGCCCCGGTAGGCGAGGTCGACGCCCTCGCGGACGGCGAGCTGGGACCAGGCGCCGACGCGGTCGGCGGCGAGTTCCGCGATGTCGGTGAGCCGGAGGTCGGCGGGGGCGTGTTCGGCCAGCGCCAGGTCGAGGAGGTCGTCGAGAACCCGGGCGAGCCGCTTGCCCTCGCTCTTGACGGAGGCGATCTCCTCGTTGCCCTCGGGGAGTTCGAGGCCGAGGAGTTCGATGCGCAGCATCAGCGCGGCGAGCGGGTTGCGGAGCTGGTGCGAGGCGTCGGCTACAAAGGCGCGCTGCTGTTCCAGCACGTTCTCGACGTTGTCTGCCATTTCGTTGAACGATCGGGCCAGGCGGCGCAGTTCAGGGGGGCCGCCGCCGGGGGCGACGCGGGATTTCATGCGGCCGGTGGCGATGCCGTGCGCGGCCGCGTCGAGGGTCCGTACGGGCCGCAGCACCCAGCTCGTGAGCCGGAACGCGGCGCCGACGGCGAGCAGCATCGCCGCCAGTTCGCCCGCGACGAGCAGCAGCCAGCCGTGCAGGATGCGCGAGCGCAACTGCCCGGTGGGCGAGTCGGTGACGACGACGGCGATGACGTCGCCGTCCCGGACGACGGGTGAGGCGACGAAGAGGCGGGCGTGCTGCTGCCAGGGCCAGACCTGGCTGGGGTCGTGGCTGCGGCGGCCGGCGAGCGCTTCCTGGAACGCCCGCTCGCCCTCGGTCCACGACGGTACGGTCCAGCCCGCCGGGGCCGCGGCCATGGCCGTGCCGTCGCGGTAGAAGACCCCGGCGTGGATGCCGTACACGCTCTCGTAGCGGGCGAGTTCGTCGGTGAGCGTGGTGAGCCGCTCGTCCTCCTCCTCGCCGCCCTGCGCCGGCCGGGTGGTGACGTACTGGGCGAGGGAGGCGAAGCGCGCGGTGTCGTCGATGCGGTCGACGACGACGCGCTGCTGCTTGGCGGCGGCCTGGCTGCCGGCGAGCGGCAGGCCGAGGGCGACCAGGACCCCGGCCAGCAAGACGATGAGCAGGGGGAGGAGTCGGGTGCGCACGGGCTCGTCGCGGCCGTCAGCCGACCGGATCGACGATCTTGTATCCGACGCCGCGGACCGTCTCGATCAGCGCGGGCATCCGCAGTTTGGAGCGGAGGGAGGCGATGTGCACCTCCAGGGTGCGTCCGGTCCCCTCCCAACTCGTGCGCCAGACCTCGCTGATGATCTGTTCGCGGCGGAAGACGACGCCGGGGCGCTGGGCGAGCAGCGCGAGCAGGTCGAATTCCTTGCGGGTCAGGGGTACGGGCGCGCCGTCCACCCGGACCAGGCGGTTGGGCAGCTCGATGGTGACCGCGCCGACTCGCAGCGCGCGCCGGGGCTCGTCGCGGGGGCCCGTCCGGGCCGGGCCGCCTACGGGCGGGGTGCGGCGGCCGACGGCGTGGATACGGGCGAGGAGTTCGCCGGTGTCGTACGGCTTGACCACGTAGTCGTCGGCCCCGAGGTTCAGGCCGTGGATCTTGGAACGGGTGTCGGCCCGCGCGGTGACCATGATGACGGGGGTGCTGGTGCGTTTGCGGATCTTGCCGCACACCTCGAAGCCGTCCTGGTCCGGCAGGCCGAGGTCGAGGAGGACGCAGCCGAAGGGCGCGCCCGTGCCGGGCAGCAGCGCCGCCAGCGCCTCCTCCCCGTTACGGGCGTGCACGCAGTCGAAGCCGTGCCGGGCGAGCACCGCGGCGAGGGCCGCGGCGACCCGCTCGTCGTCCTCCACGAGTAGCAGTCGCATCGCCCCGGCCCCCTTTTCTGCCTTTTTCTGTCTTTTTCCGTATTGGTTCGTCAGCGGTTCATCTTCGGCGCTTCGCGCACCGGTGGTCACGCGGTGTGCCGACACCGAATCCACGCCGATGGAAGCGGCACTCGTCAAGGGGTTCCGTTGCCCACGTGGCCTTCCGTTATGCAGCCGGTACGCCCGTGCGCCGCCTTGCGGCGGAGTGTCGCTTTGCGGCCGGATCGTTATGCTCAATTTCAGCTCAGATGTAATGACGCTGTGCGACGACCGTCATTACTGTCCTTCCAACCACGGAGGACGGAGCGAGGAACGCCGATGAGCGAAGTACCGGTGACCAAGGGCACCAAAGACACGGCACCCGCGGCGGACGTCCTGGTCGCCCTGGAGAACGTGAACAAGCACTTCGGCGCCCTGCACGTACTCCAGGACATCGACCTGACCATCGAGCGCGGCGAGGTCGTCGTGGTCATCGGGCCGTCCGGCTCCGGCAAGTCGACCCTGTGCCGGGCCATCAACCGGCTGGAGACCATCGACTCCGGAGCGATCACCATCGACGGCAAGCCGCTGCCCCAGGAGGGCAAGGAGCTGGCCCGGCTCCGCGCGGACGTGGGCATGGTCTTCCAGTCCTTCAACCTGTTCGCCCACAAGACCGTGCTGGAGAACGTGACGCTCGGTCAGACGAAGGTCCGCAAGGTCGAGAAGAAGGCCGCCGAGGACAAGGCCCGCGCCCTGCTCGACCGGGTCGGCGTGGGGGCCCAGGCGGACAAGTACCCGGCCCAGCTCTCCGGCGGTCAGCAGCAGCGTGTGGCGATCGCCCGGGCGCTGGCCATGGACCCGAAGGTGATGCTCTTCGACGAGCCGACCTCGGCGCTCGACCCGGAGATGATCAACGAGGTGCTGGAGGTCATGCAGCAGCTCGCTCGGGACGGCATGACGATGATCGTGGTCACGCACGAGATGGGGTTCGCGCGCTCCGCGGCGAATCGTGTGGTCTTCATGGCGGACGGCCGCATCGTCGAAGAGGCGCAGCCGGACCAGTTCTTCAGCAACCCGCGCAGCGACCGGGCGAAGGACTTCCTGTCGAAGATCCTGCATCACTGACCGCGCGCCGCCGTCTCCCGGCCGCGCACCGGGCGCACGCCGGTCGCGCACTGTCCGCGCCCCGCTCGCGCGCCGGGGCCGCGGCACCGCCCATACGCCCGTACGCCCCTCGCGCACCGCACCCGCCGCACACCGTACGACGCACCTGCCGCACCCGCCGTACCCACTGCTCCCGCCGCACGGGCCGTGCCCGCATCGACGAAGCCGATCGCCCGCCGACCGCCTCGGCCGTCCGCCGGCCGACCGGACGACCGGCCGATCACCCGGCCCGCCGGTCGCGCGCCACGCCAAATTCTTCCGACGCAAAGGATGTTCACCATGAAGCTCAGCAAGACCGCATCCGTGGCCGCCGCCGTGGTCGCGCTCGCGCTGTCCGCGACCGCCTGCGGGAAGTCGGGCAGCCCCAACGACGATGCCGACAAGGCGAGCGGCGGCAAGTCTGCCCCGGCGCTGGCGCCGTACAAGGTGAACACCTCCGCGGACGTGAAGGATTCGCCGGTCTTCTCGAAGATCAAGGGCAAGAAGATCACCATCGGCACCAAGGCCGACCAGCCCGGCCTGGGCTTCGAGAACCCCACCACCAAGAAGCGGACCGGCTTCGACGTCGAGATCGCCCGCATGATCGCCGCGGACCTCGGTTTCGACGAGGACCACATCACCTGGAAGACGGTGCCCTCGGAGGCCCGCGAGACCCAGATCGCCAGCGGCGGCGTGGACCTGTACGTCGGCACGTACACGATCAACGACGAGCGCAAGAAGCAGATCGACTTCGGCGGCCCGTACTACATCGCCGGCCAGGACCTGCTGGTGAAGGCCGACAGCAAGATCGCGGGCCCGGAGGACCTCAAGGGCAAGAAGGTCTGCTCGGCGACCGGCTCCACCCCGCTCCAGCGGATCAAGGAGCCGAAGTACGGCGTCGGAGAGGTCAAGGCCCAGCAGACCTACCAGGTCTGCGTGCAGGACCTGGTCAACGGCTCGGTGGACGCCGTCACGACCGACGACTCGATCCTCAAGGGGTACGCCGCGCAGAACAAGGGCGCCCTGAAGGTCGTCGGCAAGACGTTCTCCAAGGAGCCCTACGGCGTCGGCCTCAAGAAGGGCGACAAGGCGCTGCGCGAGGCGGTCAACAACGCGATCAAGGCGCACGAGGACAACGGCGACTGGAAGAAGGCGTACGACGCGACGCTCGGCCTCTCCGGCGCCGCCGCCCCGTCGATCCCCGAGATCGACCGTTACTGACCCGCCCAGCGGCGGCGGCTGACGCCCACGCGTTCCGCGGCCGCGGCGCCGGTTCCCCGGAGCCGGGCGCCGCGCCCGCGGGCGTCCGCCACGCGATCCCCGGAGAGTTGACTTGAACGTTTTGGTGGACAACTTCGCGATGTTCCGCGAAGGGTTCTTCGGAACCGTCGAGCTGACGGCCCTCAGCTCACTGCTCGCACTGGTGCTGGGCACCCTCATGGCCGCGTTCCGCGTCTCTCCGGTGCCCGCCCTGCGCGTCTTCGGCACCGCCTGGGTGACGCTGCTGCGCAACACCCCGCTGGTGCTCCTCTTCCTCGTCGTCACCCTGGGGCTGCCCGCGCTGGGCCTCAAGGGGTGGGACTCCTTCTGGCTCGCCGTGATGGCCCTGGGGTGCTACACCTCCGCGTTCATCTGCGAGGCGATCCGCTCCGGCATCAACACCGTGCCGGTGGGGCAGGCCGAGGCCGCCCGGTCGATCGGGATGACCTTCGGCCAGACCCTCGGCCAGATCGTGCTGCCGCAGGCCGGGCGCACGGCGCTGCCGCCGATCGGCAGCCTGCTGATCGCCCTCACCAAGAACTCGGCGATCGCCTCCGGCTTCAACGTCACCGAGCTGGGCTCGGTGCAGCAGACGCTGAACTCGGCCGCCGGCTACAACATCTACGTGATCTTCGTGTGGATCGCGATCAGCTACATGATCATCACTTTCGCGCTCAGCGGCCTCTTCCGGCTGCTGGAGAACCGGCTGGCGGTGGCCCGATGAGTTCCAGCGTCCTCTATGACGTGCCGGGTCCCAAGGCCCGGACACGCAACCGGGTCTACGGCCTGCTCTCCACGGTCGCGATCCTCGCCCTGGTCGCCTTCGTCATCTACAAGTTCAACGACACGGGGCAGTTCCAGGCCGGGCTGTGGGAGGCGTACGAGTACACCGACACCCAGCAGCGCATCGTCGACGGCCTGCTGACGACGCTCAAGACCTTCGCGATCGCCGCGGCCCTCTCGCTCGCGCTCGGCGCGGTGCTGGCGGTCGGGCGGCTCTCCGACCACAAGCCGGTCCGGTGGGCGGCGACGGTGCTCGTGGAGTTCTTCCGCGCGATGCCGCTGCTCATCATGATCTTCCTGCTGTTCGCGGCGGTCTTCACCACCGAGCCGATGTGGGCGCTGGTCATCGGCCTGACGCTCTACAACGGCTCCGTGCAGGCGGAGATCTTCCGGTCCGGCATCAACGCCGTGCCCAAGGGCCAGGGCGAGGCCGCGTACGCCATCGGGCTGCGCAAGACCCAGGTGATGACCAGCGTCCTGGTCCCCCAGGCGGTCCGCTCGATGCTGCCGTCGATCATCAGCCAGCTCGTGGTGACCCTCAAGGACACCTCGCTCGGCTTCATCATCCTCTACGAAGAGCTGCTCTTCGTCGGCAAGTCGTTCGCCCAGCAGACCCCGCCGGTGAACGGCGTGTACGCCTTCATCCCGATGGTGATCGTCTTCGGCTCCATCTACATCCTGCTCTGCCTCGCCCTCTCCTCGCTCGCCACCTGGGTCGAGCGGCGCAGCCGGCGCAGCCGCAAGGGCACCCCGCCCGCGCTGGAGGGCACCGCCGCGACCGTCATGGCCGACCCGGGACACAGCGCGGCGCCCGGACCGGGCGAGACCGGGACGGGCCCGGACGGCCCCAAGGCCCCCTGACGCGCCTTTCGATGACGCCCCGTCGGCCGCCGTGCGCGGCCGACGGGGCGCACGCGTTCCCGTACCCCGCCGAGTAGGCTGGCGTCACTTGACGCAAGCACGCGCAGTGGGTTGCATACGTTCTGTGATCGCGCCCCCGGCTTCAACTGCCAACCCCCATACGGCCCGTACGCCCCACACAGCCCGTACGTCCCCTCCGGGGCGCACCAGCGGCGGCGCCGTTCGCACGGTCCACGGCGCCGAGGAGGCCGCCCCGTGGACCCGGTGATCGTCGTCGGGGCCGGCCCCGTCGGCCTGGCCCTGGCCCTCGGGCTCGCCCGCCACGAGTTGCCGGTCGTCGTCCTCGACGAGGGCACGGGGGCCGAGGAGCGGCGCGCGGCCCGTACGGTCCTGCTGCGGCCGGACACCGCGGCCCTGCTCGCCCGGCTGGGGTGCCCGCTGGAGGGCGGCGCGCGCTGGAGCGGATGGCGCACGCTGCGCCGCCGGGGGGAGGTGTGCCGGCTATCCTTCGGCGAGGAGGACGAAACCCCCGGCGCGGGCGCGGCGCACGACCGGCCCGCGGAGGCGGACGACGACGAGGCGGGCGTGGAGCCCGCGGGGCCCTCGCCGCTGCACATCCCGCAGCACGTGCTCACCCGCTCCCTGCGCATAGCGCTCGCCGGGCAGCCGCTGGTCCAGCTCGTCCAGGGCAGCCGCGTCGACAGCCTCGAACAGGACGCCGACAGCGTCACCGTCCGCACCCGAGGCGACAACGGCACCTGGTGGCGCGGGAGTTACCTCGTCGGCTGCGACGGCGCCCGCTCCAACGTCCGCAAACTGCTGGGGGTGCGCTTCCCGGGACGTACGGCCGTGGAGCGGCACGCGGTGGCGGCGCTCCGCTGCGAGCTGCCCTGGCCCGGCGAGGGCGTGCTGCACCGCTCGCCGCCGCACGGCGGCGAGGTCACGGCCCGGCCGCTGCCGGACGGCGTCTGGCGGCTGGACTGGCTGCTGCCGCCGGGCCGCGACCTGGTCACCCCGGACGCCCTGATCACCCGGGTGCGGGACTCGCTGGAGGGCTGGTGCGGCGACGTACCGCCCTACGAGCTCCTGGACACCGGCGTGCACGCCGTGCACCACCGGCTCGCGCGGCGCTGGCGCGTCGGACGCGCCTTCCTCGCGGGCGACGCCGCGCACCTGCTCGGCGCGCTCGGCACGCAGGGGGTGGAGGAGGGGCTGCGGGACGTCGACAATCTCTCCTGGAAGCTGGGGGTGGCGCAGCACCACGGCGCGTCGGAGGTGCTGCTCGACAGCTACCAGGCGGAGCGGCGGACCGCCGTCGGCCGCCGGCTGCGCGCCGCCGACCAGGCGCTGCCCGGACTCCGGGGCTCGGGCGGCTGGCGGGTCGTGCGGCGCGCGGTGGTGCCGGGCTCCGGGCGGGGGCGCGACGCGCTGCTCACCGACGGGCATCTGGGGCGCGGCCCGCTGGGCGCGCCGCCCGTGTACGCCCGTACGCCCCTGATGCCCGCCAGCGCGCCGGAAGGCTCCGTCGCCGTCGGCACCGCCGTCGGCGCGACCGCTGCCGACGTGCCGGTCACGGCCCCGGACGGCTCCGCCGCCCGGCTCACGGACCGGCTCGGGGGCGACCTGCTGGTCGTGCTCGTCGCCCCCGGCACGGGGGTGTGGGAGCGGCGGCACTGGCTGGGCGCCGGGCTGATGCCACGGCTCGCGGCCGCGGTCGCCGCGCTGCCGGTACGGGCCGAGCTGCTGGTCGCCGAGGGGTACCCGGGCGCGGCGGCGCACACGGTGCTCGTGGTGCGGCCGGACGGGTATCTGGTGGCGGCCCTCTCGGGGGTGCGCCCCGACGAGCTGTACGCGTGCGCGGACGCGGTGCGCGGCGGCGCCGTGACCGTGCCGGTGGCCGCGCCGCCGAGTGAGGCTACGGCCAACCGTTGACCTGCGCGTATCGCCGTGCTTCACTCCGGAACGTGACGGAGAGCGGCACGCGTTTCTGGCGGAGGGTCCATCTGGACCTGGTCCGCTACGCGGGCTGCGTCTGTCGTCCGTCCTGCTGATCCAGGCTCCCCGCGCGGCCGTGTCCGAACCGGCCGCGCACCTTCGCGATCTTTCAGGACGGTTATCCGTGTCACTTCCTGTAGCAGGTACTTCCGCTGTGCCCGATGGCGGTGCGCCCGCCGCCCCGGCCGAGGGCGCGTCCGCCGAGGGCGCACCGACCGTGGGCGCGTCGGCCGAGGGCGCGTCCGCCGTGAGCGCGTCGGCCGAGGGCGCGTCCGCCGAGGGCGCACCGACCGTGGGCGCGTCGGCCGAGGGCGCGTCCGCCGTGAGCGCGTCCGCCGAGGGCGCGTCGGCCGAGGGCGCGTCTGCCGAGGGCGCGTCCGCCGTGAGCGCGTCGGCCGTGAGCGCGTCGGCCCCCTCCGCCTCCACTGCCTCCTCCGTCTCCACTGCCTCCTCCGCCCCTTCCGCAGCCGAACTCCTGGCCTTCGCGCGGCGGATCGCCGCGAACGCCGAACTGGTCGCCTCGCTGCCGCTCGACCCCGAAGGCCGCACGTGGCTGCGGCTGGAGGGGCCCGGCGGCAGCGAGGCGTGGCTGATCGGCTGGCCGCCGGGGACCGGCACCGGCTGGCACGACCACGGCGGCTCGCACGGCGCGTTCGCCGCGGCGGCCGGCGAGCTGACGGAGCAGTCGCTGGCGGCCCAGCTCCCCACCGAGGGCTGGAAGACCCTGGAGCTGGCGGACGGCGTCGACCGCCACCGCCGCCTCCCTCCAGGCCGCGGCCGGGCGTTCGGCCCGCACCACGTGCACCAGGTGTTCAACGCCTCCGAGGACCGGCACGCCGTCTCGGTGCACGCGTACTACCCGCCGCTGCCGCTCATGCGGCGCTACAGCCGCACCGGCCCCCTGCTGCGGCTCGAACAGATCGAACGCGCCGAGGAGTGGGCATGACCGTCGACGAACTGCTGGCCGAGGCACGCTCCGCACTGACCCGGCTCACCCCGCAGGAAGCCGCCGCCGTCCGCGACGACGGCGGCCTCCTCGTCGACATCCGCTACGCCGCCCTGCGCGACCGCGACGGCCTCATCCCCGGCGCCCTAGTCGTCGAACGCAACGAACTGGAATGGCGCCTCGACCCGGCCTCCCCCCACCGAGCCCCCGAGGCGAGCGGCCACGACCTCCGCGTGGTCGTGATCTGCGACGAGGGCTACGCATCGAGCCTCGCCGCCCTCAGCCTCCACCGCCTCGGCCTCCACCACGCCACAGACCTGATCGGCGGCTTCCAGGCCTGGCGGAGCGCCGGGCTGCCGGTGGAAGGTTAGGGCCTGCCGATGGGGGTGGCGGCGCGGACGCCTTAGGTCCCTGCGCGCCGTGCAAACCGCCCGGTCGGTGCCGAGGCGCCGACCGGGGCGGCGCGCGCCCGCTGGGAGGGCGCGCCTTCGCGCGCTACTCGCGGGCCGGCGCCGCCTCGGCCGGGCGCGGCCGGAGGGCCGTCCTCCCCGGCAGGGCGGTGGCCGTGAGGGCGAGGAGGGCGGCGACGCCGATCACCAGCGCGTAGGCGAGCGGCCGTACCGACGGCGACGCGTCGCCCGTCATGCCGATGCTGAAGGCGGTCAGGTCGGCCAGGGCGATCCCGCTGCCGAGCACGACCGCGAGCAGCAGGACGGCCGCCGCCTCGACGCGCAGCATCCGCAGGACCTGGCGGCGGGTCGCGCCGCCCAGCCTCAGCAGGGCGAACTCGCGGACGCGCGCCGACACGCACATCGTCAGGGTGTTGACGACGGCGATGGCGGTGAAGGCCAGGACGAGTCCCATGGCGAGGTTGTTGACCTCGGCGTCCGACTCCCGCTGTGCGGACTGGAGCCGCACGGCCTCGGCGGCGGGGACGACCCGCACGCCGGGAAAGCCCCGGACGGCGTCGGCGAGTTGGTCCCGGGCGCCGGAGGACCTGACCCACACCTCACGGGCGAGGGGGTTGTCGATGTGCCGGGACAGCAGCGTGTGGGACACCGTCAGGTCGCCGAATCCCAGCCCGTCGGCGTAGACGGCGGCGACGGTGAGCGTGACGGGCGTACCGTCGCCGAGCGTCGCCTTGAGCTTGCCGCCGACGCCCAGGCCGAGGTCGTCGGCGGCGCGTTCGCTGACCGCGACGCTGTCGGCCCCGAAGCGGTCGAGGGAGCCGCGCCGAACGCCCGGGTCCCACGTGTCGGCGAGCCCGGCGGCGGTCACCCCCTGCGCCGGGTACTTGTCGAGCCCGACGCGCACCGTGCCCCGTACGACCTCGGTGGCGGCGGTGGTGCCGGAGGTCCGGCGGACGGCCGCCGCCGCGGCCCGCGGCACCCCTGGCCCCGACGACGTGAGCACCCAGTCCGCCCGGCTGCCCTCGCGCGCCTGCCGCTGTGCGGCGTCGGCGAGGGTGGCCTGGCTGAAGAGCACCGTGCAGGCCATGCCGACGAGGAGGGCGAGCGGCGTGACGACCCCCGCCATCCGGGCGGCGTCGGCCCGCAGGTTGGCGGTGGCGAGCGGGCCGCTGGTACGGGCGAGCCGCAGCGGCCCGGCGAGGAGCGCGACGGCGCCCCGCAGCAGGGGCGGGCCGAGCAGGGACACGGCCATCGCGAGGACGATGACCACGACCAAGGACACCGGCGTCGCGCCCGCCTCCGTGTGCAGCGCGCTCAGGACGACGACCAGGACGATGCCCCCGGCCAGGGCCAGCACCCCGGCGAGCACGCGCAACCATCCGAGGCGAGCCGGCGCGACGGCGGCCTCGGTCAGCGCCTCGGCGGGGCGGATACGGGCGATGCGGCGGGCGGAGATGCGGGCCGCGGCCCAGGCCCCCAGGAGCACCGCGACGACGGCCGCCAGCATCGGGAAGACGCTGATGGCGGGCCGCAGGCTGTCCGGAACCGCGCCAAGAGCGACGAACCGGCCGTACAGCCAGGACGCGAGCGGCCGCCCGGCGAGCGCGCCGAGGACCCCCGCGACGAGCCCCACCAGCAGCGCCTCTCTTCCGATCAGCTTGCGGAGCTGCTTCGGTGTCGCGGCGATGGCGCGGAGGAGCGCGAGTTCGCGGTGGCGCTGCTGGATGGCGAGGGCGAAGGTGCCGACCACGACGAGGACGCCGACGAGCAGCGAGGTGGCGCCGATGGCCGCGCCCATGCTGATGAGTTTGACGCGCGCGGAACCGGCGTCGAGGAACTCGACCGGACCCCGGCCGTCCCCGCTGTGCACCTGCGCCGTGGTCCCGGTGAGGGCCCGCCCGATGTCCCGCTTGAGCCGCCCGGCATCGGCGCCCGGCTCGGGGAGGACGCCGACCGCGGTGACCTGCCCGGGGTGCGCCGCGAGCCGGTCGGCTTCGGCGGTGCTGAAGAACAGGCTGGTCTGCCGGCGCAGGTCGCCGCCGCGCGGCGCCGCTATGCCCGTGACGCGGTACGTGCGTGGGTCGCCCGTCGCCTGAACGGTGAGCCGGTCGCCGGGCCGCACATGGGCGCGGTCGGCCAGTTCCCGGTCCACGACGACATCGGTCGCGGCCTTCGGCGCGTGGCCCTGGGTGAGGGTGAAAGGCGTGAGGGCGGCGGACGTCCACGCGTGACCGTAGCTCGCACCGCCCTCGCCCTGGGCGAGGCCCCGGCCGTCGGGGCGCACCGCATGGGCGGGGAAGGTGACTTCGGGCACGAGGGCGCGCACGCCGTCGACGCCCCTGACCGCGTCGACGCTCGCGTACGGGAGCCAGGCGCGCTCGGTGAGCGGCTTCGCCTTGTGCTTGACCTTGGTCTTGCCTCCCTGTTTCCGGACGGTGGTCTGGTGGACCTGCTGATCGGCGGAGATCACCAGCGGCGCGGCGGCGTAGCGCTCGGTGGGGATGGCCCCGCGCAGGCCCGTCTCCAGAAGCGCGCCGCAAGCGGTGATGAGCGCCGCGGCACACATCAGCGCCAACAGGGCGCCGATGAAGCCGCCTTTCCGGGCACGCACCGTCTGGAGGGCATATCGCGACAAGACCATGCCCGCAGACTTCCAGTCGTGCCCACGCCGGAGCACTGCTGTCCCCCGGCGTCTTGAGCAGGGGGTTATCCCCCTGCTCACCCCAGAAATCAGCCCCCCCCTATGCCATACGCCGTGAACCCGCCCACCCTTCGAATCGGCCCCTGCCGAAGAGCCTGCCCGCCCACCGAATCGCCCCTACGGGAAGGGCCCGCCCACCGGAACGGCCCGCCCCTGGGAGTGGGCGCTCGCCGTGGACGGTGGACGAGGGCGACCGCCCGGCCGCACGCCCCTGGGCTGGGCTCACGCCTCTCCGGACGACCTGGCCGCCCACCTCGCGGATGATCTTGCCGCACGCCCCGGAGGCCGGGCGTCCGCGCGCTATGTCAGGCGCTCGCTGCGTCAGACGCTCGCTGCGGCGGGCGCGCTCTACGTCAGGCTTCGCGCTACGCGTCCGGCAGGTGGTACTCCAGCAGCTCCGGGTCCTCGCCCTCCTCCTCCAGCGCCCTGCGCACCACACGCAGAGCGAGCCCCTCCGGGTATCCCTTGCGGGCCAGCATCCCGGCGAGCCGTCTGAGCCGCTTCTCCCTGTCGAGGCCGCGGCTCGCCCGCAGCTTCCGCTCGACGAGCTGGCGGGCGGTCCGCTCCTCCTGCTCGGCGTCGAGCTGCCCGACGGCCTCGTCGATGAGGGCGGTGTGCACCCCCTTGGTACGCAGCTCACGCGCGAGGGCCCGGCGGGCGAGGCCCCGGCCGTGGTGGCGGGACTCCACCCACGCCTCGGCGAACGCCGCGTCGTCGATCAGCCCGACGTCCTCGAACCGGGACAGCACCTCCTCCGCCACGTCCTCGGGGATGTCGCGCTTGCTCAGGGCGTCCGCGAGCTGCTTGCGGGTGCGCGGTGATCCGGTGAGCAGCCGCAGGCATATCGCCCGTGCCTGCTCACCGGGGTCGCGCGGCGCCTCGCTCCGCCGACCGCCGCCCAGCCCCGCGTCGCCCCCCGCGCCGACGCCCGGGGCCGTGTCGGAATCCGGTGCGGTGTCGGAGTCCGGCGCCGTGTCGCCGCCCGCCCGTCTGCCCGTACCCCGGCGCGAGTCACCGCCCGTACGCCCGTACGTACGGCCGCCGCCCCCGCGACCGCCGGACGTACGACCGCCGCCCGTACGTCCGGCGCTCGCGCGGCCCCGGCCGAGGCCCCCTTCCCGCTCTCCCTCCCAGTGGTCCGGCTGATCGTCCGCGCCGGGGCTGTCCGGCCAGTCCGTTCGCCGTGTCATGGGCTAGCTCTTGGCCGCCGCCGTCTTGGCGGCCTTGGCGCCGGCCTTCGTCGCCGGGGCCGGGACGGACTTGGCCGCGTCGCCGGTCACGGTGGAGGCCGCGTCCGCGCCGGGCTCGGCCGGCAGGTCCTCGGGCTTCACGCCCACGCCCAGCTTTTCCTTGATCTTCTTCTCGATCTCGTTGGCGAGGTCGGGGTTGTCCCGCAGGAAGTTGCGGGCGTTCTCCTTGCCCTGGCCGAGCTGGTCGCCCTCGTACGTGTACCAGGCGCCGGCCTTGCGGACGAAGCCGTGCTCGACTCCCATGTCGATCAGACCGCCCTCGCGGCTGATGCCCTGCCCGTAGAGGATGTCGAACTCGGCCTGCTTGAAGGGCGGCGAGACCTTGTTCTTGACGACCTTGACGCGGGTGCGGTTGCCGACGGCGTCGGTGCCGTCCTTGAGGGTCTCGATACGGCGGATGTCGAGCCGCACCGAGGCGTAGAACTTCAGCGCCCGGCCACCGGTCGTCGTCTCCGGGGAGCCGAACATCACGCCGATCTTCTCGCGGAGCTGGTTGATGAAGATCGCGGTGGTCTTGGACTGGTTGAGCGCGCTGGTGATCTTGCGGAGCGCCTGGCTCATCAGCCGGGCCTGGAGGCCGACGTGCGAGTCGCCCATCTCGCCCTCGATCTCCGCGCGCGGCACCAGGGCGGCGACGGAGTCGATGACGATCAGATCGAGGGCGCCGGAGCGGACCAGCATGTCCACGATCTCCAGCGCCTGCTCGCCGGTATCCGGCTGGGAGAGGATGAGGTTGTCCGTGTCGACGCCGAGCGCCTTGGCGTACTCCGGGTCGAGCGCGTGCTCCGCGTCGACGAAGGCGACCGTGCCGCCGGACTTCTGCGCGTTGGCCACGGCGTGCAGCGTGAGGGTCGTCTTGCCGGAGGACTCCGGGCCGTACACCTCCACCACACGGCCGCGCGGCAGGCCGCCGACGCCGAGGGCGACGTCGAGGGCGGTCGACCCAGTGGGGATGACCTCGATGGGGTCGTTCGGCCGGTCACCGAGACGCATCACGGCGCCCTTGCCGAATTGCCGTTCAATCTGTGCGAGCGCGGCGTCGAGCGCCTTCTCGCGGTCGGTACCTGCCATGGGTTCCACCCGATTTGCTTGAGTCGATCGCTTCACGTCCACGACGCTAACGCCTGCCACTGACAATCGGCCCTGACGTCGTGCCGCCCTGTGGATAACTCGGCCGGGACCGTCCCGGTAACCAGGGCCGGAACCTCTATAAGAATGGCTGTTCGATTTCGGTGTCAAGCGCACCACGCCGCCCGGAACGGCGGGCCGGACGGCGGCAGCGGCCGGGTTCAGGCTCGTTCTCGCGGCGGACACAGCCCCGTCGCGACCGGGGGCGGCCCCGCCCCGCGCCCCGTTTCAGCTCTCGTCGTCGCCGCCGTCGGGCGGCGGGTTCCGGCGCAGGGCGCGGCGCACCCGCCCCGCCGGTCTGCGACGCGGCCGCTCCGGCAGCCGCGCCTCGTCCGTGATCTCGTAGCGCTTCACATACGTGCCGAGGAACGCCTGGAGCGTCGCGGTCGCCGGGATCGCGATCAGCGCGCCCACCGCCCCCAGCAGCGCGGTGCCCGCGACCACCGAGCCGAAGGCCACGGCCGGGTGGATGTCCACGGTCTTCGCGGTGATGCGGGGCTGGAGCACGTAATTCTCGAACTGCTGATACACGACCACGAACCCGAGCACCCACACCGCGTACCAGGGGTCCACCGTGAAGGCGATCAGCATCGGCAGCGCGCCGGCGAGGTAGGTGCCGATCGTCGGGATGAACTGCGAGACGAACCCCACCCAGATCCCGAGCGCCGGAGCGTACGGCACGCCCAGGACCTCCAGCAGTATGTAGTGGGCGACGCCGGAGATCACGGCCATGAGGGCGCGCGAGTAGATGTAGCCGCCGGTCTTGGCGACCGCGAGGTTCCAGGCGCGCAGCGCCTCCGCCTGGCGGCCGGGCGGCAGCACGGAGCACAGCGCGCGGCGCAGCCGGGGCCCGTCGGCCGCGAAGTAGAACGAGAACAGCAGCACCGTCAGGAGCCGGAACAGACCCCCGAGCACGGTCGCGGAGACGTCGAGCACACCGCTCGCGCTGTTCTGCACGTACTTCTGCAACCAGTCGGAGTGCAGCAGGCTGTCCTGCACCTGGACCCGGTTCAGGCTGGTGTTGAAGGTCTTGTTGACCCAACTGATCACCGAGTCGAGGTAGGAGGGGAAGTCGTCGACCATGTTGGAGATCTGGTCGGCGAGCATCGAGCCGAGCAGCGCGAAGAAGCCCGCCGAGACGATGACGACCCCGAGGAAGACCAGGCCGGTGGCGAGGCCGCGGCGCATGCCGCGCGCGGCCATCCGGTCCACCGCGGGCTCGACCGCGAGCGCGAGGAAGAACGCGATCAGGATGTTCAGCAGCAACCCGATGAGCTGGTGGAAGGCCCAGCTCGCGAGCTGGAAGCAGGCGAAGAGGGCCAGTGCGAGCGCCATGGCGCGCGGCAGCCAGCGAGGCATGCGGGGACCGGGCGCGGGCGGCCGGCGGTCATCCTGAGCGGTCTCATCTGTCGGGGCCACGGGGGTCAGTCTGGCCCATCGGCCACGGCGGCCCCGCGCCGCCCCGCGGCTCAGCGTTTGTCGTGGGGCACGTCCATCGCGACGCACACCGCGCGCCATACGTCCTTGGCGCTCCAGCCCGCGGCGAGCGCCTCGTGCACGGTCCGCCCTCCGAGCTCCGACATCACGTGGTCGCGCGCGAAGGAATCGGCGTACGCGTCACCGAAGTGATCCGCCATCCGCTGCCAGAAGATCGTCAACCGCATCCGTTCCGCTCCATACCGCTGTCCCCGCTGTCCCCGCTGTCCCCGCTGTCCCCGCTGTCCCCGCTGTCCCCGCTGTCCCCGCTGTCCCCGCTGTCCCCGCTGTCC
>NZ_JOBF01000042.1 GCF_000718635.1 Streptomyces varsoviensis
GCCCACCACCCCCGTCCCGTCCGCCCGATCCCTGTCCACCCGAGCCTTGCCCACCCCGGAAGGAAAGCGCCGCCGTGCAGCAGCCCGTCGACTCAAGCACCGGCACCACTACCGACCCCGACGCCGACGACACCATCGACCTGCACCTGCCCGAGGAACTCGTGGCGGCATTCACCGCACCTGAATCACCCGACCCTCCTGAACCCTCCGACTTCATTGGCCCCAGCAGCGCCAGCAGCCCCAGTGGCCCCTCCCGGCCGGCGGACGGTCCCGCTCTGCTCGACGGCCCCGACCTGCTCGACGGGCTCGCCGGATGGGGGCCCGTCGGCACCGACGCGGGCCCCTTCCAACTCGTCCCCGTACGCCTCGAACGCGACCTGCGCCTCCTCGTCGGCTGGATGAACGACCCGGCCGTCGCCGCCTTCTGGGAGCTGGCGGGCCCCGCCGAGACCACCGCGGCCCACGTCCGCGCCCAACTCGACGGCGACGGGCGCAGCGTGCCCTGCCTCGGCGTGCTCGCCGGGACGCCCATGAGCTACTGGGAGGTGTACCGCGCCGACCTCGACCCGGTCGCCCGCTACTACCCGGCCAGACCGCACGACACCGGCCTCCACCTGCTCATCGGCGCGGTCGCCCAACGCGGCCGCGGCCTCGGCACCGCCCTGCTCCGGGCCGTGGCCGACCACGTACTGGACCACCGTCCCTCCTGCGCCCGGGTCGTCGCCGAACCGGACCTCCGCAACACCCCCTCCGTAGCCGCCTTCCTCGGAGCGGGCTTCCGGTTCGCCGCCGAACTGGAACTCCCCGACAAGCGCGCGGCCCTGATGATCCGCGACCGATCCCTGTGCGACGTCCTGTGACCCCCATTCCGGCCCCCACGCGGGCCCCGCGACTCATATCTCCGCCTGGCACGCCCAGGTTCCGCACCCGAGGAGTCCCGTCATGCCTCCTTCGCCCCGCCCCTCCCAGTCAGCCTGGGACCACGTCTCCCGCGACCTCCTCGCCAAGCTCCTCGCCGAACTGAGCTACGAGGGCGTCCTCACCCCCGAGCCGGAGGGCGAGCCGCACGACGGCGCGACTCCCTACCGGCTCCCCGTGACCGACCAGGTCACCTACCGCTTCCGCGCACGCCGCGGCGCGTACGGACACTGGCGCGTGGACCCGCGGTCGATCAGCCCGCACGGCGACGCGCTCCGATTCCTCGCCGATGCCCACGACACCGTCCTCGACCTGACCGGGGACACCACCGGACACCTCGTCCGTGAGCTGACCGCGACCCTCGCCGCGGACGTCCGACTGCACACCACCGCCCTCTCCGCGCCCGCCCTCGCCGACCTCGGCTACGCCGACCTCGAAGGCCACCAGACGGGCCACCCCTGGCTCGTCGCCAACAAAGGACGCTTCGGCTTCTCGGCCGCCGACGCCGACCGCTGGGCGCCGGAGGCCCGCGTCCCCCAACGCCTGCCGTGGCTCGCCGTCCACCGCGACCTCGCCCGCTACCGAGGCGTCCCCGGCCTCGCCACCCCCGATCTCCTCTACCGCGACGAACTCGCGCCCGGCACCCGCGCCGCCTTCGCCCGCACCGTCCTCGACCAGGGCCGCGACCCCGCCGACTACCTCTGGCTCCCCGTCCACCCCTGGCAGTGGGACGAGACCATCGCGCCCCTCTTCGCCCCTCAACTCGCCGACGGCACCATCATGCCCCTCCCCACTGACAACGACCTCCGGCTGCCGCAGCAGTCGATCCGCACCTTCCTCAACACCAGCCGCCCGGACGCCCGTACGGTCAAGCTCCCGCTGTCCATCCTCAACACCCTCGTCTGGCGCGGCCTGCCCACCGAACGCACCCTCGCCGCTCCCGCCGTGACCGCGTGGGTGCACTCCCTCCGCGACACCGACGAGTTCCTGCGCGACGAGACCCGCGTGATCCTCCTCGGCGAAACGGCCTCCGTCACCGTCGAACACCCCTTGTACGACCGGCTCCCCGGCGTCCCGTACCAGTACAAGGAACTGCTCGGCTGCATCTGGCGCGAGCCCCTCATGCCGCAGCTCGCACCGGGCGAGCGGGCCCGTACCCTCGCGGCCCTGCTGCACACCGGCGCCGACGGGCGCGCCGTCACCACCGAGCTGGTGCACCGCTCCGGGTTGCCCCCGGCCGTCTGGCTGCGCCGCCTCTTCGCCGCCCTGCTGCCGCCGCTGCTGCGGTTCCTCTACCGCTACGGCACGGTCTTCTCCCCGCACGGCGAGAACGCCATCGTCGTCTTCGACGACCACGACGTCCCCGCCCGCCTCGCGGTCAAGGACTTCGTCGACGACGTCAACATCAGCGCCTGGCCGCTGCCCGAGCACGACGACATGCCCGCGGACGTCCGCTCGGTACTGCTCACCGAACCGCCCGCGTTCCTCACCCAGTTCATCCACACGGGGCTTTTCGTCGGGGTGTTCCGCTACCTCGCGCCGCTCTGCGCCGACCAACTGGGCGTACCCGAAGCCGAGTTCTGGGGGCTGGTGCGGGCCGAGATCCTGCGCCACCATGAGCGCTTCCCCGAGGGCAAGGAGCGCTACGAGGTCTTCGACCTGCTCACGCCCCGCATCGCCCGGCTCTGCCTCAACCGCAACCGGCTCCACCTCGACGGCTACCGCGACCGCCCGAAACGCCCGCACGCGGCCGTACACGGAACCGTCTCGAACCCCCTGCACGCACCGTGACCGCCGACCCCGGCCCGAGGGGCGCGTGGACGGCGATGTCAGTGCCGCACCGTAGGGTGTCAGGGCTATGACGACGAAGCCCTCCCTCCCCGATCTGCTGCACGCCGCCGTGACCGCCGTGGGCGGTACGGAGCGCCCCGGACAGGTCACCATGGCCGAAGCCGTCGCCGAGGTCGTGGACGACAACGCCCACCTGCTGGTGCAGGCGGGCACCGGCACCGGCAAGTCCCTCGGCTATCTGGTGCCGGCCCTCGCGCACGGCGAACGCGTGGTGGTCGCCACGGCGACGCTCGCCCTCCAGCGGCAGCTCGTCGAGCGGGACCTCCCCCGCACGGTCGACGCGCTCCATCCGCTGCTGCGCCGCCGCCCCGAGTTCGCGATGCTCAAGGGCCGCTCGAACTACATGTGCCTGCACCGGCTCCATGAGGGGGTGCCGCAGGAGGAGGAAGAGGGGCTCTTCGACCCGTTCGAGTCGGCCACGCCGACCAGCAGGCTCGGCAAGGACCTGCTGCGGCTGCGCGACTGGTCCTCGGACACCGAGACGGGCGACCGTGACGACCTGACGCCGGGCGTCTCCGACCGTGCCTGGTCCCAGGTCTCCGTGACCTCCCGCGAGTGCCTCGGCGCCAGCAAGTGCGCGTACGGCGCGGAATGCTTCGCCGAGGCCGCGCGGGAGCGCGCCAAGCTCGCCGACGTCGTCGTCACCAACCACGCGCTCCTGGCCATCGACGCCATCGAGGGCGCGCCGGTGCTGCCCAGCCACGAGGTGCTGATCGTCGACGAGGCCCATGAGCTGGTTTCCCGCGTCACCGGCGTCGCCACTGGCGAGCTCACCCCCGGCCAGGTCAACCGGGCCGTCCGGCGTGCCGCCAAGCTCGTGAACGAGAAGGCCGCCGACGCCCTGCAGACCGCCGCGGAGACCTTCGAGCGCCTCATGGAGCTGGCCCTGCCGGGCCGCCTGGAGGAGATCCCCGAGGACCTGGGCTACGCCCTGATGTCGCTGCGTGACGCCTCGCGCACGGTGATCTCGGCGATCGGCGGCACGAGGGACAAGTCGGTCCAGGACGAGGACGCGGTGCGCAAGCAGGCGCTCGCCGCCGTGGAGAACGTCCACGCGGTCGCCGAGCGCATCGTGGAGGGCTCCGAGTACGACGTCGTCTGGTACGAGCGCCACGACCGGTTCGGGGCCTCCCTGCGGGTGGCGCCGCTGTCGGTGTCCGGGCTGCTGCGCGAGAAGCTCTTCAGCGAGCGCTCCGTCGTGCTCACCTCGGCGACGCTCAAGCTCGGCGGCGACTTCAACGGCGTCGGCGCGTCGCTGGGGCTCGCCCCGGAGGGCACCGGCGGCGACGATGTGCCGCAGTGGAAGGGCATCGACGTCGGGTCGCCCTTCGACTATCCCAAGCAGGGCATCCTCTACGTCGCCCGGCACCTCTCCCAGCCCGGCCGGGAGGGCAGCCGCACCGACATGCTCGACGAGTTGGCGGAGCTGGTGGAGGCCGCCGGGGGGCGGACGCTGGGCCTGTTCTCCTCGATGCGGGCCGCCCAGGGCGCGGCGGAGGCGATGCGCGGCCGGCTCGACATGCCGATCCTGCTCCAGGGCGAGGAGACGCTGGGCGAGCTGATCCGCGCCTTCGCCACGGACGCCCGTACCTGCCTGTTCGGCACCCTGTCGCTCTGGCAGGGCGTCGATGTCCCCGGCGCGAACTGCCAGCTCGTCGTCATGGACCGGGTGCCCTTCCCGCGCCCCGACGACCCGCTGATGAGCGCCCGGCAGAAGGCGGTGGAGGAGGCGGGCGGCAATGGCTTCATGGCGGTCGCGGCGACCCACGCGGCGCTGCTGATGGCCCAGGGCGCCGGCCGGCTCGTACGGGCCTCCGGGGACCGCGGCGTGGTGGCGGTGCTCGACCCGAGGCTGGCCACGGCCCGCTACGGCAGTTTCCTGCGGGCTTCCATGCCGGATTTCTGGTACACGACGGACCGTAATCAGGCGCGTCGCTCACTGGCCGCCATCGACGCGGCCGCGAAGGCAGCCGAGGCGGCGGAGGCGTAGCGCGGGCGCCGGAGGCGAGGCGAGGGCCCGTGATGCGGGCCCGTAGCCCCTACGAGCCTGTCAGCAGCCCTGGAAGCCGTGCTGACGACGCCGTGCGCGCCCGGTCACAACAGGGCCCCGGAACCGGCGCAGTGGTTCCGGGGCCGGTCTCTCGGTGCGCCCTCACACACGCCGCAGCACCGCGACCACCTTGCCCAGGATGGTCGCCTCATCGCCGGGGATGGGCTGATAGGCGGCGTTGTGCGGGAGCAGCCACACGTGGTTGTCCTCGCGCTTGAAGCGCTTGACCGTGGCCTCGCCGTCCAGCATGGCGGCCACGATGTCGCCGTTCTCCGCGACGGGCTGGCGGCGCACCGTCACCCAGTCGCCGTCGCAGATCGCGGCCTCGACCATGGAGTCGCCGACGACCTTGAGGACGAACAGCTCGCCGTCGCCCACGAGCTGGCGGGGGAGCGGGAAGACGTCCTCGACGGACTCCTCGGCCAGGATCGGGCCGCCCGCCGCGATCCGGCCGACCAGCGGCACGTACGACGCGGCCGGCTTGCCGGTGGTGTCCGTGGGCTGGCTGCTCGGCTGGTCCGAGCCGCGCACCTCGTACGCCCGCGGCCGGTGCGGGTCGCGGCGCAGGAACCCCTTGCGCTCCAGCGCCATGAGCTGGTGTGCCACGGAGGAGGTGCTCGACAGGCCGACCGCCTGTCCGATCTCGCGCATGGACGGTGGGTAGCCGCGGCGCTGCACGGAGTCCCGGATGACCTCGATCACGCGGCGCTGGCGGTCCGTGAGACCCGAACTGTCGGCCCGGATTCCGGGGGGCCGACCGGGTAGCGAGCGGGTGGGCTTCTGCCCCTCGGGGTTCATGGCTCCCTCGTTCAGCGGATACGGCGTATCGAGCCGGCTCTGGGGGCGGTCCTGGGCGGTGATGGTCGCGCTGCCTGCGGTGGTGGTCACGTCGGCCCCTCTCGAAATGTTCTCCCTAGTTGGACAACGGTAGTTGGTTTCGAAAGGTTGCGCCAAACACACGTTCGAGTGAAATTTGGCAAATTGGCTGACGTGATCACGGGAATGGGTGTACGGCCACGCAGTAATTCACATCAAGGCGGTAAGCTCCGCCACGAAGCTCGCGAACCGGGCGAAATCCATCACTCCGGGGCACATTACTTCCCCGTCGTCTCCTCGCCGCGAGCCCTGTGCGGCTCCCGTCGCGCCGGGCCCCAGTGTGGCACTCTCGCCCCCGTGGAGCCGGGACCGGGTGGCTTCCCGTACTCTCTTGGATGCCGCCGCGGCGCGACACGCGCCGGGCTTGGTTGACCGCCAGACACCAGATCTAGTGGTTTGATGGGCGTCAGCCACCTACAAGTTGTGGTCCCCGGTCAATCTTGGCCGAGGCCATCGCCTATGCTTGGGGCTGCTTCGGGGGATCCGCACGGACCCGCCGGAGCCCTTGGTCGTGCACCGATTTTCGAGGGTGAGGAGGGTAGAGAGCCATGCACTGCCCCTTCTGCAGGCACCCCGACAGCCGCGTCGTCGACAGTCGGACCACGGACGACGGCTGCTCGATCCGCAGGCGTCGCCAGTGTCCGGACTGCTCCCGCAGGTTTACGACCGTGGAGACCGCGTCACTGATGGTGATCAAGCGGAGCGGGGTCACCGAGCCCTTCAGCCGCGACAAGGTCATCTCCGGAGTGCGCAAGGCGTGCCAGGGCCGGCCGGTCACCGAGGATGCCCTGGCCCAGCTCGGCCAGCGGGTCGAAGAGGCGGTCCGCGCCACCGGCAGCGCCGAGCTGTCCACCCACGACGTGGGACTCGCCATACTCGGCCCGCTCAAGGAACTCGATCTCGTCGCGTACCTTCGCTTCGCGTCCGTGTATCAGGCATTCGACTCGCTCGAAGACTTCGAGTCCGCGGTCGCCGAACTCCGTGAGCAGCGGTCCACCACGGACGCGGGCGGGCCCGCAGGGGGCCTGGAGGTCCCCGCGCCCGCCGCGGCCGCCGACTAGAGCGGCCACCAAACAGACCTGTCCGGGGCGCGCCGCGCACCCGGGCAAAAGACAGACACCGCGCCACGGAAGAAATGGGCGCATTAGGGCGTTTTGCCCGTACAGGGAGGCGGAATGACAGAGACGGCGAGTGGCCCGGCACGTGGCTCCCGTTCCAAGGGAGCCAAGACGAGCAAGGGTCTGCGTATCGAGCGCATCCACACCACCCCCGGCGTGCACCCGTACGACGAGGTGGTCTGGGAGCGCCGTGACGTCGTCATGACCAACTGGCGCGACGGCTCGGTCAACTTCGAGCAGCGTGGCGTCGAGTTCCCCGACTCCTGGTCGGTGAACGCGGTCAACATCGTCACCAGCAAGTACTTCCGCGGCGCGGTCGGCTCCCCCGACCGCGAGGCCAGCCTGAAGCAGCTCATCGACCGCGTGGTGCGCACGTACCGCGACGCCGGCGAGCGGAACGGCTACTTCGCCTCCCCGGCCGACGCCGAGATCTTCGACCACGAGCTGACCTACGCGCTGCTGCACCAGGTCTTCAGCTTCAACTCGCCGGTCTGGTTCAACGTCGGCACCAAGCAGCCGCAGCAGGTCTCCGCCTGCTTCATCCTCTCCGTCGACGACTCCATGGACTCGATCCTGGACTGGTACAAGGAAGAGGGGATGATCTTCAAGGGCGGCTCCGGCGCCGGCCTGAACCTCTCCCGCATCCGCTCCTCCAAGGAGCTGCTCTCCTCCGGCGGCAACGCCTCCGGCCCGGTCTCCTTCATGCGCGGCGCCGACGCCTCCGCCGGAACGATCAAGTCCGGCGGCGCCACCCGGCGCGCGGCCAAGATGGTCGTGCTCGACGTCGACCACCCCGACATCGAGGCCTTCATCGAGACCAAGGTGAAGGAGGAGGAGAAGGTCCGCGCGCTGCGCGACGCCGGCTTCGACATGGACTTGGGCGGCGACGACATCACGTCCGTCCAGTACCAGAACGCCAACAACTCGGTCCGCGTGAACGACGAGTTCATGAAGGCCGTGGAGACCGGTTCGACCTTCGGCCTGCGGGGCCGCATGGACAACGAGGTCATCGAGGAGGTCGACGCCAAGTCGCTCTTCCGCAAGATGGCCGAGGCGGCCTGGGCCTGCGCCGACCCGGGCATCCAGTACGACGACACCATCAACCACTGGCACACCTCGCCGGAGTCGGGCCGCATCACCGCGTCCAACCCCTGCAGCGAGTACATGCACCTGGACAACTCCTCGTGCAACCTCGCCTCGCTCAACCTCATGAAGTTCCTGCGCGACGACGACCAGGGCAACCAGTCGTTCGACGCCGAGCGCTTCGCCAAGGTCGTCGAGCTGGTCATCACCGCGATGGACATCTCCATCTGCTTCGCCGACTTCCCGACCGAGAAGATCGGCGAGACCACCCGCGCCTTCCGCCAGCTCGGCATCGGCTACGCCAACCTCGGCGCCCTGCTCATGGCCACCGGCCACGCGTACGACTCCGACGGCGGCCGCGCCCTGGCCGGCGCCATCACCTCGCTGATGACCGGAACCTCGTACAAGCGCTCCGCCGAGCTCGCCGCGGTCGTCGGCCCGTACGACGGCTACGCCCGCAACGCCGACGCCCACAAGCGCGTCATGAAGCAGCACGCCGACGCCAACGGCGCCGCCAAGCGCATGGACGACCTGGACACCCCGGTCTGGGCCGCGGCCACCGAGGCGTGGCAGGACGTCCTCCGGCTCGGCGAGAAGAACGGCTTCCGCAACGCGCAGGCGTCCGTGCTCGCGCCGACCGGCACCATCGGCCTGATGATGGACTGCGACACCACGGGCGTCGAGCCGGACCTGGCCCTGGTCAAGTTCAAGAAGCTCGTCGGCGGCGGCTCCATGCAGATCGTGAACAACACGGTCCCCAAGGCGCTCAAGCGTCTCGGCTACGCCCCCGAGCAGGTCGAGGCGATCGTCGCCCACATCGCCGACCACGGCAATGTCATCGACGCCCCCGGCCTCGACCCGGCCCACTACGAGGTCTTCGACTGCGCCATGGGCGAGCGGTCGATCTCCGCCATGGGCCACGTGCGGATGATGGCGGCCGCGCAGCCGTTCCTGTCCGGCGCGATCTCCAAGACCGTCAACGTCCCCGAGGCGGCCACCGTCGAGGAGATCGAAGAGGTCTACTACGAGGGCTGGAAGCTCGGCCTCAAGGCCCTGGCGATCTACCGCGACAACTGCAAGGTCGGCCAGCCGCTCTCCGCCAAGAAGAAGGAGGAGGCCAAGGCCGAGGAGCCCGCCGCGGAGAAGGTCGTCGAGTACCGCCCGGTCCGCAAGCGCCTCCCCAAGGGCCGCCCCGGCATCACCACCTCCTTCACGGTCGGCGGCGCCGAGGGCTACATGACCGCCAATTCCTACCCGGACGACGGTCTCGGCGAGGTCTTCCTGAAGATGTCCAAGCAGGGCTCGACCCTGGCGGGCATGATGGACGCCTTCTCCATCGCGGTCTCCGTGGGCCTTCAGTACGGCGTGCCGCTGGAGACCTACGTCTCCAAGTTCACCAACATGCGCTTCGAGCCGGCCGGCATGACGGACGACCCGGACGTGCGGATGGCGCAGTCGATCGTCGACTACATCTTCCGCCGCCTGGCCCTCGACTTCCTGCCCTTCGAGACGCGCTCCGCGCTCGGCATCCACTCCGCCGGTGAGCGCCAGCGCCACCTGGAGACGGGTTCGTACGAGCCGAACGACGACGAGATGGACGTGGAGGGCCTGGCCCAGTCCGCGCCCCGGCACGTCGAGGCCCCCAAGGAGAAGGAGGCGGCCCCCGCCTCCGAGGTCGTCGAGGCCGCCGCGGCCCCGGCCCCGAGGCAGGCGCACAACAGCACCGAACTGGTGGAGATGCAGCTCGGCCTCAACGCCGACGCCCCGCTCTGCTTCTCGTGCGGCACCAAGATGCGCCGCGCGGGTAGCTGCTACCTCTGCGAGGGCTGCGGCTCGACCAGCGGCTGCAGCTGAAGCTGATCCGCCGCCACGTCGGACGGCACACCGCCGCCCGATGTGACAGGTAAGCACAGGTAAGGGGCGCCGCCCATTGGGCAGCGCCCCTTACCCATGTCCCCAGGAGCGACCTCGCGACCGGGCCGCCGCTTACACTCCTGCGATGACCATAGAACGGATCAGCCCGCCCCTGACCGGCGGCGAGCGGGAGACGCTGCGCGCCTACCTCGACTTCCACCGCGCGACCCTCGCCATGAAATGCGAGGGCCTCGGGGACGAGGAACTGCGCCGTCGCTCGATGCCGCCGTCGACGCTGTCGCTGCTCGGGCTCGTGCGGCACATGGCCGAGGTGGAGCGCACCTGGTTCCGCCGGGTGATCAACCGGGAGGACATCCCCTTCGTCTGGTCCGCGACGGGCGATTACCAGGAGGCGTACGACACCAGCGGAGCCACACGGGCCGAAGCCTTCGACGCCTGGCAGCGGGAGGTCGAGCACGCGCGGCGGATCGAGCGGGAGGCGGAATCGCTCGACATCACCGGATATCAGCCCCGATGGGAAGAGCATGTGTCGCTGCGACTGGTCATGCTGCACCTGATACACGAATATGCCCGGCACAATGGCCACGCCGATTTCCTGCGCGAGGGAATCGACGGGACCGTGGGTGCTTGAGACCGAGACGTTCTGAGGCTGAGGCGTTCTGAGGCTGTGACGTTTCTTGGGCTGTGACGTTCTTGGCCTGTCCGGGCCGAGGAGGGGCGGAACGACCGGGCCCGCGGGGCGGCCGGCCTGCTCTCACCAGCCGCCATTCCATGGGTTTCCCCAGGTCAGCGCCGTTTTCAGGTCTGGCCGCCACCCATGGCCGCGGCGAACGACGTCGGGTCGGTGTCGAATCCTCGGGTCGCCTCGTGGAATTTCCACTTTCCCGAGGCGTCCCGCGTGAATTCGGCGACCGTCGAGGCAGTCGACCCGGCGACGGCGGAGAAATCGCTTTCCATCAGCACCGTATATCCTTCGAGGACCTTTATCCCCGTGTTCGCGACGTCGCCGAATGTTTTGCGGCCGTCGCGCTGCTGAATGGCCACGCCCACGACCACCCGTGTGTATACGGGCGCGAGCCGGTCGAGCTCCAGCGTCATCACCTCATCGGAGCCGAAACCCTGGCCGGTCCGGCTGTCCCGGTTGAGAGTGATCGTGCCGTCCGGCGACCGGCTGTCGAAGTGCACGAGGTACGCGGGCGCGCCGTGCGGGGCATCCGCGGCGAAGGTCGCGGCGATGATGTCGAGGTCGTGGGCGGGCGAGCCGGACGGGCTCGGGTCCCATTTCAGCGTCACCTTGACCTTCTCGATGCCCTTGTTGAGGCCGCTCATTGGTCGTCCCTTCCTCGTAACTGCCCAGGACCCAGCGCTGGTTGACCATGTTGCCACCCTTGCCGGAGCGAGGAGCCCGGACGGCCCCGGCGCCCCAAGGCGTGATACGTGCCACTGCCAGCGCCGTACGATGGCGCCGTGCTGGTCAAGTGGATTCGCTGCACCGTGGTGGACCGCCGCGGTTTCGAGCGAGGGCAGCGGAAATGGGCGGGATTGCTCGGCGAACCGGGGTTCCGGGGACAGGGTGGAGGTTGGAGCAAGGGGCGCCCGCACGTGGCGCATCTCTTCGAGTTCTGGGAGAGCCGGTCGTTCTACGACTCCTTCATGGCGCGTTCGCACGACAGGCTGGCGGCCGCGCAGACCGGCACGTACAAAGACCTGCAGGTCCGGCTCTTCGAGCACCAGCTCGACGTGAAGGTCGGCTTCCGGCCGCACTTCGCGGACGCGGACGTGGTGCGCGTCGCGCACTGCCGGGTCCGCGAGGAACGGCTGGAGCACTTCACCCTGATGCAGGAAAAGGTGTGGAACCCGGCGATGGCCGGCTCGCCCGGCATGCTGCGCGGCTCGTTCGGCCAGGCGCCCGGCGGCGAGTTCCTGGTGCTGTCGATGTGGGACTCCCAGGCCGAACACGGCAAGTACCGCACGGACCGGGTCGAGCGGCTCGCGTCGAGGACGCAGATCGAAGCGGACATGACAGCGATAGCCGGGGACGTGGTCGCCATCGAGCCCTCCTGGACCGTCTGACGCCTCCCACCAATCCCACCAGGCCCTTCACGCCCTGTAGCGGCTGTCCACGGACGGTATGAGGCGGGTCGCCACCGCTCGATCTACGCTGGAGTGCATGGCACGGCCCCGGCGCATAGTCCTCATCCGGCACGGAGAATCGGAGGGGAATGTCGACGACACGGTGTACGAACGAGAACCCGACCACGCCCTGAGCCTCACGGAGACCGGACGCAAGCAGGCCGAGGAGGCCGGCGCGGGGCTCCGCGAGATCTTCGGCGACGAGCGCGTCTCCGCGTACGTCTCGCCCTACCGGCGCACTCACCAGACCTTCCAGGCGCTCCGCCTCGACGCCTCCCGGGTTCGGGTCCGCGAGGAGCCGCGGCTGCGCGAGCAGGACTGGGGGAACTGGCAGGACCGCGACGACGTGCGCAAGCAGAAGGCGTACCGCGACGCCTACGGGCACTTCTTCTACCGCTTCGCCCAGGGCGAGTCCGGCGCCGACGTGTACGACCGCGTCGGAGCCTTCCTGGAGAGCCTGTGGCGCAGCTTCGAGGACCCCTCCCACCCGCCGAACGTCCTGCTCGTCACGCACGGGCTGACCATGCGCCTCTTCTGCATGAGGTGGCTGCATTGGAGCGTCGCGGAATTCGAGTCCCTCTCGAACCCCGGCAACGCCGAATCCCGCGCCCTGCTCCTCGGCGACGACGGCCGCTACCACCTTGACCGCCCGTTCGAACGCTGGTGCACACCGGAGCCGTACGGCATCGCGGGTTAGAGTTCACTGCGATGACCGCTGACCGATCTGCTCGCGCTCTCTCCAGTCTCCGCGGGCTGACCGTGGGCGACGCCCTCGGCTCCCAGTTCTTCGTCCCCGCCAACTACCCCTCCCTCAAGCGCCGCGAACTGCCGCCCGCCCCCTGGCAGTGGACGGACGACACCGAGATGGCCTGCTCCGTGGTGGCCGTCCTGTTCGAGTACGGACGCGTCGACCAGGACGCCCTCGCCCGCTCCTTCGCCGTCCACCACGACTTCGACCGCGGCTACGGGCCCGCCGTGAACCGCATGCTGCGCCTGATCCGCGAAGGCGGCGACTGGCGCGAGCTCGCCGCCGGCCTCTTCCAGGGTCAGGGCTCCTGGGGCAACGGCGCGGCCATGCGGATCGCCCCGCTGGGCGCCTGGTACGCGGACGACCCGGAGCAGGCCACGCACCAGGCGGAGATCTCGGCCTACACCACGCACCAGCACCGCGAGGCCGTGGCCGGGGCGATGGCCGTGGCCGCCGCGGCCTCCCTGGCCGCCGCCCCCGAGCCGCCGAGCCCGGCCGACCTGCTGGACTCGGTGGTCGAGCTGGTGCCGCGCAGCGCCGTCCAGGCGGGGCTGCGCCGGGCCCGCGACATGCTCGACTACGGGGACGCGAGCACCGTGGCCGCGGTGCTCGGCTGCGGCCGCCGCACCAGCGCCCACGACACCGTCCCCTTCGCCCTGTGGTCCGCCGCCCGCAGCCTCGACTCCTTCGAGACGGCGTTCTGGACCACCGCCCAGGTGGGCGGTGACGTGGACACGACCTGCGCCATCGTCGGCGGCGTGGTCGCGGCGGGGGAGCGGGGCGCCCCGCCGATCGAGTGGCTGGAGCGTACGGAGCCGCTGCCCGACTGGCTCCGCACCGTGGAAAACTGACCGCCCGGGCCCGCGAGGTATCGATCAGGGCACGGTCCGGCCCCGCGTCCGGATTCGACGGGTACCGGGGGCGGACACGACGGCTCAAGGGGCGTACGCTTGCTCGCGCCATGCCGTACGAACCGCCCACCCACAGCGTCGAGCGCTCGCTCCGTGCCACCACCGGAGCCAAGATCGTCGCCGGAGTCGACGAAGTCGGTCGCGGGGCCTGGGCCGGCCCCGTCACCGTGTGCGCCGCCGTCACCGGACTGCGCCGCGCCCCGGCCGGGCTCACCGACTCCAAGCTGCTGACCGTCAAGCGCCGCACCGAGCTCGCCGCCGAGCTGCGGACCTGGGTCACCGCGCACGCGCTCGGCCACTCCTCCCCGCAGGAGATCGACGAGTTGGGCATGACGGCCGCCCTCAGGCTGGCCGCCGTACGAGCCTTGGAAGCGCTGCCCGTACAACCCGACGCGGTGATCCTCGACGGCAACCACGACTACCTCGGAGCGCCCTGGCGGGTGCGTACGGTCATCAAGGGCGACCAGTCCTGCATCGCCGTCGCCGCGGCCTCCGTGATCGCCAAGGTCACGCGGGACGCGATGATGGCCGAACTCGGCGTCGACCACGCGGATTTCGCCTTCGTCGACAACGCCGGATACCCCTCGCCGGTGCATCAGGCCGCCCTGGCCGAGCTGGGTCCGACTCCGCACCACCGATTGTCCTGGTCCTATCTGGACGCGCTGCCCCGATGGCAGCACCTAAAGCGGGCCCGCAGCGCCCCGGAAACTGCTGCTCTGGAGGCCAGTGGCCAGCTCGGTTTCGATATCTGAGCGGCCCGACCGCCACCCGCCGACGCGACCCGCACCGGCGTTTGATTAACATCAGCCCATGCCTCTCATCCCCGAGGAGCCTCAGATTCACGAGAGTGTCCCGGGTCCCCGCGCTACTCCGGCCGCCGGCCGCACCGCGCCGACCCCCCGTCCTGTCCCTGGTCCTGGCCCCCGCCCCGCCCCGAAGCGGCCCGGTGTTCCGGGCCCGAGCCGGAGCTCGGCCACGGCCCCGTCCCAGCGCACCCCGCGTGACGCGGCGGTGAACGCTCCGGCGGCCGAGGACGCCGCCGCGTCCCGGCCCGCCGCTCCCGCCGTGTCCGACGCGGCCACGTCCGCATCCGCGACCCCGCAGATCCAACTGATCCCCGCCGCCGCGGACGGGGCTCTGGACGCGGCCGACGAAGCCGTCGACCTGCTGCTGGACTCCGGCCGGGCACCCGGCGAGATCCTGGTGCTCACCACCGGAGACCCGCACCCGTGGGCGGCGCACGAGCTGTCCTTCGGCGAGGCGTCCTACTGGGCGCAGCACGACGCCGGTGACGATGTCTTCTACGCCCTCGCCGCCGCCGAGCGGGCCAAGGGCCGCCCGGTCGTGGTGGTCGCCGTCAACGGCGGGGCGGACGAGGCCGTGTCCGCCGCGCTGCCGACCGCGATGGCCCGCGCCGGTGTGCTGCTGATCATCTGCGGCGACCCGCAGCGCATCAACGCCGTGATCTCCACGAGCGTCTAGTACGCGGCAACCCGTATGTGGCGGATCGTCGGTCGGCCGTCCTCGCGCAGAAGGCGACCGACCGGCGTTCTCGCATACGGGCCCCGGCCCCGTATGTCAGCGGAGGGCCGTACCGCGCAAGGCCGCCGGCACCCCGCGTTCCGAGGGCGCCGGCGCGCGCAGCTCCTCGGCGTCCTCCCCTTCACTGCCTCCGCTCCCTCCACCGCCCCTGTCGGTGCCGTCCACGGGGCGGACTCCCTGCCGGCCCGCGGCGGAGTGGGAATGCGGCCGCCTGCCGCCCCGCCCTTCTCCCAGGACCTGCCACCCGGTCCTGGTCAGCGTGATGTACGCGCCGCAGCGCAGTCCATGCAGCGTGCAGGCGTCCCGCAGCCCCCACAGCCACGCCCCGTCCTCCTCCGTCCAACGCGCCTCGCCCTCGCGGCAGTAGAGCAGCACCGCCGTACGGACCGGAGTCCTCAGCCGTAAATCGTGCGGGATGATCCTGCGCAACTGCGCGAGGATCGCGTTGCGGAACTCCCAGCCGTCCGCCTCCGTCGCGCGCCGGACGAACGAGGCGCTGGCCGCCAGGCGCTGCTCCGGGTCGAGCACCGCGACGACGGCCGTGCGCGGGGTGGGCAGGTGGCGCGAGTGGAGGCTGGTGACCAGCTCGCGGGGGTTGCGCAGCAGGGGTATTCCGGCCGCTGCCCACTCGGCGGGTTCGAGCATCCTGCCCAGCCGGGACGAGGAGGCGGCGGACGGGGGCGGAGCGAAGCCGAAGGTCACCTTCCTCCCTTCGTCTGTGCGCACACGAGGCGGACGAGGCTTCCGATAGGGGCGCGCGCCACGCCGCGGCCCCAGCGGGCAGCGGGCGGGCGGGGGCGGGGAACGGGGTCAATTCTCGCGGCCGCGTCCTCGGGCGGCAACGAGCAATCCGCGCCTGTGCCCGGTATTTGACGCCGCGCTCCTTATAGTTCTTCCCGAACCTCGGGCTGGCCACGCCCCTTCACCCCTGTACCGCGAGAACCAGGGGGAAGACCCCCGGTGCCCCGGCCCGGCGCAGCAACCGAGCGGCCACCGCGAGCGTCCATCCGGTGTCGGACAGATCGTCCACGAGCAGGACCGGGCCCCCGGCTCCGGTCAGTGCCTCGGCGAGCGCGGGTGCCACGGTCAGCGCACCGTCCAGCGCCTTCAGCCGCTGGGCGCTGTTGGTGCGCGGCACGTGGGTGTCGGCTTCCGGGTCGCGGTACGCGACGGTGCCGAGCAGCGGCATCCTGCCGACCGTCGCGATGTGCTCGCCGAGTGTCCGGATCAGTTCGGGCCGGGCGCGGGAGGCCATGGTGACGACGCCCACCGGCCGGTCCGGCGCATCGGCTGCCCCGGACGCCCAGCCGCCTGGGCCCTTCGCCCAGTCGGCGAGCACGGTGACCACCGCCTGGGCCACGTCGTCGGGGATGGGGCAGTCCGGGGCCTGGGGGGCGAGCAGCGGCCGCAGCCGGTTGCCCCAGCCGATGTCGGAGAGGCGCCCGAGCGCTCGCCCGGGGGCCGCCTGTTCTCCGGCCGGAATACGACCCTTGAGGTCGATGCCGACCGCCGGCATCCCCGTCGGCCACATCCGCCGGGGTTCGAGCTCGGCGCCGGGCCGTCCGAGCTCGCCTCGCGAGGCGTCCAGCGAGGCCTCGGAGACATCGGTGGTGAACCGGGGTCCCGCGCAGTTGTCGCACCGTCCGCACGGTGCCGCCTGCTCGTCGTCCAACTGCCGCCGCAGGAACTCCATCCGGCAGCCCGTCGTCGCGGCGTACTCGCGCATCGCCTGCTGCTCGGCCTCGCGCTGCCGCGCCACCCACGCGTACCGCTCGGCGTCGTAGGTCCAGGGCTGTCCGGTGGCGGTCCAGCCGCCGCGCACGCGGTGGACCGCGCCGTCCACGTCGAGGACCTTGAGCATGGTCTCCAGGCGCGACCGCCGCAGGTCGACGCGTGGTTCGAGAGCGGGCAGGGATACCGGGCGATCCGCTGCCGCGAGTACGTCGAGCGTGCGTCGTACCTGCTCTTCGGAGGGGAAGGCCAGCGAGGCGAAGTACTTCCAGATGGCCTCGTCCTCCCGGCCGGGCAGCAGCAGCACCTCGGCGTGCTCGACACCGCGTCCGGCGCGGCCGACCTGCTGGTAGTAGGCGATGGGGGAGGAGGGCGAGCCGAGGTGCACCACGAAGCCGAGGTCCGGCTTGTCGAAGCCCATGCCCAGGGCGGAGGTCGCGACCAGGGCCTTGACGCGGTTCGCGAGCAGGTCCTCCTCGGCCTGGAGCCGGTCCGCGTTCTCGGTCTTTCCCGTGTACGAGGCCACGACGTGACCGCGGCGGCGCAGGAACACCGTCACCTCCTCGGCGGCGGCGACCGTGAGGGTATAGATGATCCCGGAGCCCGGCAGCTCGTCGAGGTGGTCGGCGAGCCAGCCCAATCGGTGTGCGGCGTCGGGCAGCCGCAGAACGGCCAGGCTCAGGCTCTCGCGGTCCAGCGGCCCGCGCAGGACGAGGGCTTCGGCGGCTCCTTCGCCCGTGCCGAGCTGTTCCGCGACATCGGCGGTGACACGGGCGTTGGCGGTGGCGGTCGTGGCCAGGACGGGGACGCCGGGCGGCAGATCGGCGAGCATCGTGCGCAGCCGGCGGTAGTCGGGCCGGAAGTCGTGGCCCCAGTCGGAGATGCAGTGCGCCTCGTCGACGACCAGCATTCCGGTGGCCGCGGCGAGCTTGGGCAGAACCTGGTCGCGGAAGTCGGGATTGTTCAACCGCTCGGGGCTGACCAGCAGGACGTCGACCTCGCCGGCGGCGACCTCCGCCTGGACGGCGTCCCATTCCTCGGTGTTGGCCGAATTGATGGTGCGCGCGCGAATACCCGCGCGCTCGGCCGCCTCCACCTGGTTGCGCATGAGCGCGAGCAGCGGCGAGACGATCACCGTCGGCCCGCTGCCGCGCTGTCGCAGCAGCGCTGTCGCGACGAAGTACACGGCCGACTTGCCCCAGCCGGTCCGCTGCACGACCAGCGCCCGGCGATGGTCCGCGACCAGCGCCTCGATCGCGCGCCACTGATCTTCGCGCAGCTTTGTCCGACCTGTCGTGTCTCCGACGAGACGGGAGAGGACGGTGTCGGCGGCGGCGCGAAGCTCTTCGTTGCTCATGCCTCCATGCAACACGAGGCCACCGACAGTGCGCGAGCGAGCCGAAAGACCTGTGGATAACTTTCATCCACACGATAAGTGCGACAATATGCGACTTATCCACAGGGCTGGCGGGGCTTGACAGATGTGCGGGACGGTCTGGCCATGACGAAGCCCAACGAATCAACTCGCCGTCCCGCCGCGCCGACCGAGCAGCAGATCACGCTCCGCAGCGCCGCCGAACTCGCCGACGCCCTCCCGTACCTGGTGGGCTTTCATCCGGACGACAGCGTGGTGATGGCCGCGCTGCACGGTGATCGCGGCCGCCTCGGCGGCCGGCTCAGGCTCGGCATCCCCAGCACCCGCGACGAGTGGCCGGACGTATGCGACCAGCTCGCCGAGACCCTCGTGACCAACTGCGAAAAGCGAGGGTCCCGGCCCGACGGCATCGTCCTGTTCTTCTGCCAGGACCCCGCGCCCGGAGAGACCGGCCGGGCCGTGATGGAGCGGCTGCGCCCGCTCGCCCAGCGGCTGCGCATCGCGTGCGGCGGGTTCGACGTGCCCGTGTACGAGGCCCTGTGCATCTCGGACGGCCGCTTCTGGTCCTACTGCTGCCCGGACAGCCGCTGCTGCCCACCGGAAGGAGTGCCGATGGCGCTGCCCGGTACCTCGGCGATGGCCGCCACCGCTACCTACGTCGGCATGCGGGTGCGCGGAACGCTCAAGGAGATGGAGGCACGACTCACACCGATGACCGGGAAATCCGTAACGGAACAGGTGCGCGCGCTGGACACCGCGGCGAGCAGGCTCGTACCGCGCGTCCTCGACAGCGGGGGCTGCGCGGCGGTGCGGGAGGAGACGCTGAGCGTCCTGCGCCTGGTCCTGCGCAGGTTCCGGGACACACCACCCCTCGCACACCCCATGAAGTCGGACGCGCGCGACGACACCCTCATCAGCCACGAAGAAGCAGCCACGATCATCATCGGACTCCAGGACAGGACGACGCGGGACCAGGCCGCGGAATGGATGGAAGGACCGGACGGCCAAGCCGCGCTACGGGTCTGGCGAACCGTCGCCCGCCGCTGCGTGGACTCCTACGCCGAGTACGGCGCGGCACCGCTGGCGCTCGCCGGCTGGGTCGCGTGGTCGCTGGGCGAAGGCCCGGAGGCGAGGGTGGCCTTCAGCCGCGCCCTGCGTCTCGACCCCGACTACCTCTTCGCGCATCTCCTGTTCCAGGCGTGCAACGACGGACTGGACCCGGAGACGCTGCGCGACTGCCTGCGCAGGGAGCGCGCCGACCGCGCGATGCACACGGCGGTCCACGCCGAACTGGAGCGCGCGGCCACCTCCGACGAGGCCGCCGCCAACGGACGCCGTCGTCGGCCACGCCCCAAGAGCGGACCCGCGAGCACCACTCCAACGGCCGCCGCCCGTACGACCGCACCCCGTACGACCCGACCCGCCCGTACGACCGCTGCGGGCCGAGCGGCCGGAGCCGCCCGAACAGCCGGATCCCGCGCTACGACCCGGCCCCCCGGGCCCACCGGCCCGGGGAAGACCGCCGGGGTCACGCGCAAGCCGCGCGTCCAGAGCAAGGAGGGACAGCGCGGTACGCGCAGCCCCCAGTAACACCTCAACGGACCGTCCACCGTGTCCTGCGCGACGACCGCGCCGTTCATATCAGTGGCCGCGATCCTCAATAGGTCCGACACGTCCCCAGGGAGCGCACCCAGTGCAAGGCATGGTCCCCATCGGTCAGCCGGCCCGTCGTCCCCTCGCACCGGCTCGGCCCGGCGCGAGTCGCACGGAACCACAACCCGTACACACGGCGCTGATCTGTGTGGCCATGCCGGCCCTGGCCATCTCCGCCGAACACGGTCAACTCTTCGGCGACGGACTCCACGGTTTCTACCGCTCCGGCCGCAGGGCCCTGGCCCGCTGCCGACTGCGCGTGGCGGGAGCGGAGCCGCTGCCCGTGCAAGCGCGGCTCCTCGGCGCGGACCGAGCCCGATTCGTGGGCACGGTGCGAACGCCGATCGATGCGGGCCCGGACCCGTCCGTCACCGTGGAGCGGCTGCGCCACGCTGACGGCACCGAGCGCATCACCTTGCACAGCACCGCCGTTCGCACCCTCAAGCTGCCGATCGAAGTCTCCCTCGGCACCGACCTCGCGGAGCTCGGCGCGGCCGCCGCCGGGCGAACCGGACCCGAACTCCCCGCCTGCGTCCACGACAGCGGCATGCGCTGGTCCGCGCCGGGTCTGCACGCGATCGTCGCGGCGGAACCCGCGCCCAAAGACACATTGGCGTCGGCCGGACTGCTCTGCTGGGAGCTGGAGGTGCCGCCCGGCGGTTCCCGGACCATCCAACTCCAGGTGCGGCTGGAGTGGGAGGACCGCACGCGGGTCGGGGCGCCGCGTGGGCCCGCCGCCGCGCAGTCCCCGCGCGGACGCGCAGCCGTCCCGCTCTGGGGGCCGACACGGGCGACGAGCGACGACGCACGGGTCGAGACCCTGCTCCGCATCGCCGTGGACGACCTCGGGTCGCTGCTCCTGCGCGACCCCCGCCGGCCGGGCGACGCCTACGCCACGGCGGGTGTCCCCTGGCGCTGCGGCCTCGCGCCGGCCGAAGCACTCTGGGCCGCCCGCATGACACTCCCCCTGGGGGTGCGCCTCGCCGCCGGGACACTGCGCATCCTGGCCCGCACGCAGTTGGGAGGACCGGGGCCGGAGGGCGGCCGCATCCCCGGCGCGATGCGGCACTCAGGTCCCCATCTGCCCCCCGGGTGCACGGGTGTCGAGGCCACCCTGCTGTTCCCGACCGTCCTCGCCGAGGCCCGCCGGTGGGGCCTGCCCGACAAGGACACCGAACCACTGGTGCCGGTGGCCGAACGCTGCCTGCTGTGGCTGCGTACCGCGGTGGGGGACCGCGGCTACCTCGCGGACCCGTCGCCCGGGGGACCGTACCGCTGCGAGGCACAGGCGCACGCGCACCGGGCGGCGCTGCTCGGCGCGGACCTCCTGGACGCGTACGGCCGGCCGGGGGCGTTGGCCTGGCGGGAATGGGCGGCCGACCTGCGGCGCCGCTTCCGGGAGGAATTCTGGGTCGAGGACCGGAGCGGCGGGCGTCCGGTGGCGGCCCGCATGCCCAACGGCAGCCCGATGACCCAACTGGGGGCGGCGGCCTCCCACCTCCTCGACACGGGCCTGCTGGGCGAGGGCGCCTTCGCCGTGGGGCTGCTCGACAAGGTCCAGACGGAGCAACTGGCCCGGCTCCTCGGCGGCCAGGCCCTCGACTCCGGGTGGGGGCTGCGCACCCTCGCCGCCCGGGAGCCCGGATACAACCCGTTCGGCCACCGAAGCGGTGCCGTACGCGTCCACGAGACGGCCGTGGCCGTCGCCGGGCTGGCCGCCGCCGGTTACGAGAAGGAGGCGGGCTCCTTGCTGCGCGGAGTCCTCAACGCGGCCGCCGCCTTCGCCCACCGGCTCCCCGAGATGTACGCGGGCGAACAGCGCACCTCGGGGAGCGCCCCACTGCCGCACCCGGCCGCGTGCCGCCCGGCGGCGATCGCGTCGGCGGCCGCAGTACGGCTGCTCACCACACCCGCCGGGGTGCTCCCGGATGTACCGGCCGGGACTGTGGCCCTCCGGCCGATGCACACCGCTCCGCTCGGCGCGTTGCAGTTCTCCGGGCTGCGCGTGGCGGAGCAGCCCTTCGCCGTACGGATCAGCAGGCTCGGCCTCGGCATGGTCGAGGAAGCCGCCGACGGACTGCAATTGGGAGGCTGACCGGCATGCGCCTCGCACAGCCTGATCGGTCTCCGGCGGACGACGCTCAAGGGCCTGTTTATCGTCAAGCAGACGACTATGATCGCGGCATGCCCTACGACCCGTCGGCCTTCCCGCCCTTCGCCGTAACCGTCGACCTGGTCGTGCTCACCGTGCGTCGGCACGCACTGTGCTCCCTGGCCGTCCGCCGTGGAGAGCCGCCCTACCAAGGACGATGGGCCCTGCCGGGCGGCTTCGTGCGCGTCGACGAGGACTTGGGCGTCGCCGCCGCGAGAGAACTGGCAGAGGAGACCGGGCTGCTCGCGCAGGACCCCGCGGGCACGGTCCCCGCCAACGCCGCGCACCTCGAACAACTGGGGACCTATGGCGACCCCAAGCGCGACCCCCGGATGCGGGTGGTGAGCGTCGCCCACCTCGCGCTCGCCCCGGACCTCCCCGCGCCCCGGGCCGGGGGAGACGCGCGCAGCGTCCGCTGGGCGCCGGTGGACGATCTGCTCGACCAGGAGAGCGGCTTCGGCCGGGACGGGGACCAGACGGCCCCGCTCGCGTTCGACCACGCCCGCATCCTGGCGGACGGCGTGGAGCGGGCCCGGTCCAAGATCGAGTACTCGTCGCTGGCCACCGCCTTCTGCCCGCAGGAGTTCACGGTGGGGGAGCTGCGCCGGGTCTACGAGGCGGTGTGGGGTGTGGCGTTGGACCCCCGCAACTTCCACCGCAAGGTGACCGGCACGCCGGGCTTCCTGGTGCCGACGGGCGGGACGACGACCCGTCAGGGCGGGCGGCCGGCGCAGTTGTTCAGGGCGGGAGGTGCGACGCTGCTGAACCCTCCGATGCTGCGGCCTGACGCCTGATCAGGTGCCCGATGTCCGGTCCGTGGGGGCCTCGGGTCGGGGCGAGACGGGGCCGGCGAGGCGAGTGGTTGCGGAGCCCCTGGCCGGGCGGGAGCGAGCGGCGCGGGGGAGGCGGGATCGGACACGGGTGGCGCCGGGAGGCGCTCACTACGCCGCAAATGGGACATAACGGGTTACGGTGCTGGGGATGTTCCTCCGCCCTTCCGCATGCGCCGCCCAGCGGTCTCACGCCCCGCGAGAGAAGCCATGATCCAGGCCATCGGGCTGACCAGTGTCCCCCGCCGCCACCAGCCACCCGCCGTCGACGACCTCACCTTCGAGGCGCCCTCCGGACGCGTCACCGTGCTGCTCGGGGCGTCCGGGGCCGGGAAGACCAGCGCACTGCGTCTGTTGCTCCGGCTCGACCCGGGACGGGGCGTCGCCCTCTTCAGGGGGCGTCCGCTGCACAGGATCCCGCACCCCGCCCGCGAGATCGGTGTGTTTCTCGGCGACGTCCCCGGGCACCCCGGCCGGACGGCCCGCGGTCATCTGCGGATGCTCAGCGCGGCCGTCGGGGTGCCCGCCGAGCGGGCCGACGACGTCCTCGACGTCGTCGGGCTCAGCGGCCTCGCCGACCAGCGGCTCGGCGACTTCTCGCTCGGCATGGACCGGCGCCTCGGTCTCGCCGCGGCCCTCCTCGGCGACCCGCACACCCTGGTGCTCGACGAGCCCGCGCAGGGGCTCTCACCGCGCGAAACCGCCTGGCTGCACGGTCTGTTGCGAGGGTACGCGGACCAGGGCGGCGTCGTGCTGGTCACCTCGCGCGAACCGAAGGAGGCCGCTCGGATCGCCGACCGAGTGGTCACCGTCGAGGCCGGGCGCCTGCTGGCGGACCAGGAGGCCGCGGAGTTCGCGCGTACGCGGCTGAGGCCCCGGGTCGCGGTGCGGTCGCCGTTCGCGGCGCGGCTCGCCGTGCTGCTCACGAACGAGGCGCACGGTTCGGACCGGCGTATCGAAGTGGTGCGGGAGAGCGGGAGCCGCATCTCTGTCTACGGCAGCTCGTGCGCGGCGGTGGGGGACGTCGCGTACCGGAACGGCATCGCGGTGCACCGGCTCGCCGAGGAGACCGGTGACACCGCCCCGGCGGCGCCTCTCCAGCGGGCCGACGGCCGTCCCGCGGGCGAGGAGGGGGCGCTGCCGGTGGCGTCCGCGGCGGGTGGGCAAGGGGAGGGGGTGGGGGCGGGGGGAGAGAGCGGGAGAGCTTCGGCGCCGGCCGGGGCGCCCGGCGGGGCCGAGCGGCCGCCGGGGCCGGCCGTGGCGTCCGTATCGGCGTCGCCCGAGTTCGGGCGGTTGGCGCCGCCGGGGCCCGTACAGCCGTTGCTCTATGAGCTGCGCCGGGCCGTCGGGGCGAGCTCCGGCTGGGTGGTGGCGGGGTTCTCGTTGGCCGCCTCGCTCCTCGCCTCCGTACTGATCGCCCGCAATGGTCAGCCTTCCGCACTGCCGCTGCTCACGGGCTGGCCGAACGTCCTTCCGCTGCCGCCGGCCGCGGTGGGGGCGGGGCTCCTCGGCGCCCTCGCCTTCGGCCAGGAGTTTCGCTATCCGGTGCTCTCCCCGGACCAGGGGGCTCTCCCGCGCCGTCTCGGTCTGCTGGGCGCCAAGCTCGTGGTCAGCGCCGGCGCCGCGCTGCTGCTCGCCGTCGCCGTCCTCGCGATCGACGGGTTCGCGCTGAGCTTCCTCTACGGGGCGGAGGCGGTCGCGCTGCCCGGCGGGGGGCCGGCGCTGATCGCGGGTTGGGTCGGGCTGGCCGTGGGGTGTGCCTGGGCAGGGCTGCTGGCCGCGGGCGTCTTCCGGTCCGCGCTGATGGGGTTGGCCGCCGTACTGGTGGTGCCGGTGGCGGTGGTGCCGCTGGTGCGTGGGGTGCTGGCCAGTCCGTCGGCCCGGTCGGTGATCGGGTTGCCGGACCGGCTCCGGTCGCTGTCCCTGATGCAGTGGCCGACCAGTGTTGATCAAGAAATGTCGGCCCTCCTGCGGCTGCTGGCCCACCCTGTGGGCTGGGCGCTGGCGCTCTCGCTCGCCGTGCTGTTCTGCGCGTACGCGCTGACCGGGCTGCGGGGGCGGCCGCGGCGGTGGCGTGTCGGGGGGCAGTCGCATGATCGGCCCGCTATCCCGGAGCGGCGCCCGATTGTGTCCGATAAGGCGTCAATTATGCGGTAATGCGCGATCACCCTTTCGTGTGCTTTTCACCAAAGAACTCAAGGGTTTCCGGGGCGTCGCCGACAAAGGATGCGTGAGTACCCTTGCGCACACCATGATGACCGCGGCTCGCCCCGCCGACACCGGCCTCGCAGCTCCGGGCGAGCTTGACCGCTACTCCTACGCGGGCGCCCCCGGCGCCGACCGCGGCGCCGCACCGTCCTGGGACGGAGGCGACGCGGAACTGGGCCGGGGCGGCCGCAGGGCCGCCGGCAGCCGGGGCCGCGGGCTGCACGGCCAACTCGTCCAGCAACTCGGCCAGATGATCGTCTCCGGGGACCTGGGGGCCGACCGTCCGCTGGTCCCCGAGGAGATCGGGCAGCGCTTCGAGGTCTCCCGCACCGTCGTCCGCGAGTCGCTGCGCGTCCTTGAGGCCAAGGGGCTGGTCAGCGCCCGGCCCAATGTCGGCACCCGGGTCCGGCCCGTCAGCGACTGGAATCTGCTCGACCCGGACATCATCGAGTGGCGGGCCTTCGGGCCGCAGCGCGAGGACCAGCGCCGCGAGCTGTGCGAGCTGCGCTGGACCATCGAGCCGCTGGCGGCCCGGCTCGCCGCGGGCCATGGCCGCGAGGACCTCCAGCAGCGCCTCGCCGACATGGCCGAGATCATGGGCCACGCGCTGGCCCAGAACGACTCGCTCACCTTCTCCCGCGCGGACACCGAGTTCCACTCGCTGCTGCTGCAGGTCGCGGGCAACCGCATGCTGGAGCACCTCTCCGGCATCGTCTCCTCCGCCCTGCACGTCTCGGGCGGCCCGGTCGTGGGCTGCGACCGCCCCAGCGAGACCGGCGTCGGCCACCATCTGCGGATCGTCGAGGCGATCGGCGCGGGGGACCCCGCCGGAGCCGAGGCCGCGATGCGCCAACTGCTCACCGTCCACCCCGAGGTCGAGCGTGTGGTGCCGGCGCCGCGCGAGCACTGACCGTACGGGCTCCACGAGTGGTACCGGCGCCGCCGGACCCTGGCCCGGGTCCGGCGGCGGGGAGCGAACTGTCCGCGTGTGACACCTCTCGTCCTGGTATGCGGTGTGACTCGGGCCACGATGATTGGGCGTAACGCTCTTTGAGGCAGTGCGATGACTAAAGAGGTGGCAGCAGAGGAGGGAATACAGCACTCGCCCGAGATGCTGTAGAACTCCGCACTCCCGCCCGCGCCGTCGGTTCATCCTTGCCGTCGGTCGTCGGCTCCGGTCCATTGTGGACGGGGTCGGAAGCCATTTCCATCGTTCCGAGAGGTTGTTCGTGTCGGCCAGCACATCCCGTACGCTCCCCACGGAGATCGCCGAATCCGAGTCTCTGTTGGCGCTCATCGAGCGGGGAAAGGCTGAGGGGCAGATCGCCGGCGATGACGTGCGTCGGGCCTTCGAGGCTGACCAGATTCCGCCAACCCAGTGGAAGAACGTTCTGCGCAGCCTCAACCAGGTCCTCGACGAGGAGGGTGTGACGCTGATGGTCAGTGCCGCAGAGGCGCCCAAGCGCACCCGCAAGAGCGTCGCAGCGAAGAGCCCGGCGAAGCGCACCGCCACCAAGACGGTGGCGGCCAAGACCGCCACGGCCAAGAAGGCCACCGCGGCCGCCACCACTTCCGCCGCCCCGGACGAGGTCGCGGAGGGTGAGGCCGACGACGTCATGGCAGCGCCCGCGAAGAAGGCCGCCGCGAAGAAGGCCGCGGTCAGGAAGCCGGTGGCGAAGAAGGCCACCGCGAAGAAGACGGCCGCGAAGAAGACCGCCGGCAAGAAGGACGTCGACGAGATCCTCGACGACGAGATCGAAGAGGTGCCGGCGCCGGGCAAGCCCGAGGAAGAGGAAGAGGGCGGCGAGAACAAGGGCTTCGTCCTCTCCGACGACGACGAGGACGACGCTCCGGCCCAGCAGGTCGCCGTGGCCGGCGCCACCGCTGACCCGGTCAAGGACTACCTCAAGCAGATCGGCAAGGTCCCGCTCCTCAACGCCGAGCAGGAGGTCGAGCTCGCCAAGCGCATCGAGGCGGGGCTGTTCGCCGAGGACAAGCTGGCCAACTCCGACAAGCTCGCGCCGAAGCTCAAGCGCGAGCTGGAGATCATCGCCGAGGACGGCCGCCGCGCCAAGAACCACCTCCTGGAGGCCAACCTCCGCCTGGTGGTCTCCCTGGCCAAGCGCTACACCGGCCGCGGCATGCTCTTCCTGGACCTCATCCAGGAGGGCAACCTCGGTCTGATCCGCGCGGTCGAGAAGTTCGACTACACCAAGGGCTACAAGTTCTCGACGTACGCGACGTGGTGGATCCGCCAGGCCATCACGCGCGCCATGGCCGACCAGGCCCGCACCATCCGTATCCCGGTGCACATGGTCGAGGTCATCAACAAGCTCGCGCGTGTCCAGCGCCAGATGCTCCAGGACCTGGGCCGCGAGCCCACGCCGGAGGAGCTGGCCAAGGAGCTCGACATGACCCCCGAGAAGGTCATCGAGGTCCAGAAGTACGGCCGCGAGCCCATCTCGCTGCACACTCCGCTGGGCGAGGACGGCGACAGCGAGTTCGGCGACCTCATCGAGGACTCCGAGGCGGTCGTCCCGGCCGACGCGGTGAGCTTCACGCTCCTCCAGGAGCAGCTTCACTCGGTGCTGGACACGCTCAGCGAGCGCGAGGCCGGTGTGGTGTCGATGCGGTTCGGTCTCACCGACGGCCAGCCGAAGACCCTCGACGAGATCGGCAAGGTCTACGGGGTGACGCGCGAGCGCATCCGCCAGATCGAGTCGAAGACGATGTCGAAGCTGCGCCACCCGTCGCGTTCCCAGGTGCTCCGCGACTACCTGGACTGAGCCTGATCTCTGCGAAGCGTCCGAAGCGCCCCCGGCCACCGAGTTCCACGGCCGGGGGCGCTTCGCCGTGCCGCGTGGGGCCCGCGGTGCCGGGATGCGATGAGGGCCATACGGAGTGACGCTGGGTACGCAGTACACTCCGCACGGTCAGGAGGTCGTATGCGTTCTCTCATTTCCGCGCTGCTCGGTGCCCTCGCGTTGGTGGTGGCGGTGCCGAGTCCGGCGCTGGCGGACCGGATAGTCGTCGGGGGGCAGCAGGTGCAGGTCGCGGACGCCCCCTGGGTGGTGGCCCTGGCCAGCCGGAGCCGCTTCGGGGCGGCGCGCTCGGGGCAGTTCTGCGGCGGCGTGATGGTCTCGCCCACGGCGATGGTGACCGCCGCGCACTGCCTGGGCCGGGAGGTGCTCGGCGTGGAGCGGAAGGACGTGCGGGACCTGCGGGTGCTTGTGGGGCGCGAGGATCTGCGGGGGACGGGCGGGCGCGAGATCGAGCTGAAGGGGGACTGGGTCAACCCCGACTACGACTCCGTGAGCAACGCCGGAGATGTGGCGGTGCTCACACTGGCGGAGCCGGTGCCCGCCTCCGATGTCATTCGAATGGCCCCCAAGGGCGACGTCGCGTACCGGCCGGGCGGCACGGCTTCGGTGTACGGCTGGGGCGACACCACGGGCAAGGGGCGCTACGCCTCCACCCTGCACGCGGCCCAGGTGCGGGTCCTGGAGGACGCGCGGTGCCGGCGCGCGTACCCGGGCAGTGCCGACGGTACGTACCGGCCCTCCTCGATGCTCTGCGCGGGGCAGCCGGGGGGTGGGCGCGATGCCTGCCAGGGGGACAGCGGCGGCCCGCTGGTGGCCCGTGGGCGGCTTATCGGGCTGGTGTCCTGGGGCAGCGGCTGCGGGGAGCCGAAGAGCCCCGGTGTCTATACGCGGATCTCGGCGGTCGCCCCGCTGGTGACCGCGCACGGTTGAGGGTCATGGCGCGGCGGCGGGGCGGGTGCGGCGAGGGGGCCGGGCCGCCCGCGGCGGGTCCGGACACGAGAGCGGGCGGCGTTCCCTGGGTTGGGATAGCCGCCCGCGGCTGTCCGGCCTGGCCGGACCTCGCTCGTCGTGGATGCGATGTGTCAGCGTTCCTCATCGGACGCGGACGCCGGTGCAGCGGTGAGCCGCTCCGTCTCGTCCTGTATTTCCGCGGCGATCTTCTTGAGTTCTGGCTCGAACTTGCGCCCATGGTGGGCGCAGAACAGCAGTTCACCGCCGCTCATCAGAACGACGCGCAGGTAAGCCTGGGCGCCGCAGCGGTCGCAGCGGTCTGCGGCCGTCAGCGGGCTCGCGGGGGTCAGAACAGTAGTCACGTCGCCTCTTCTCTAGCTCGACGAGCTGTCGTACCAGGGTCAACATCCAACCAGGCCGAAAACGTTCCCGCTGCCGGCTTTTCCTCGAAATTTCCTTCCGAGGGGTCGGATCCTGACGGTTTGGCGGCGAATGAGCCGTAGTGCGTTGGCTTACGGTTTCACGTCGCTTGTCGGTATGCGTCCTCCCGGCTGGGTTGCCGGCTTGTTGAAGAGGACGTGCCCGGAGCCTAAATGGTTCATGCCTCCAAGGGAACGTGATGTGGGCGTCACCCCATCGAGGGATCGAACGTACGAACGACTCTGGACTACCATGGGCGTTCTCATGGGTGGCGGCACAAAGGCTCTATCAGGCGTCGGTACCCTCTGAACGGCGACCGAGCCAACCTCTGAACCCGGACTCGGGTCAGACAGAAATTCAGCGAGGAGCGAACCGCGTGACCGCCGATACGTCCGTGACGTCCACCGCATTGCTGACCGGGGCAGACCGGGACGAATCCAACTACACCGCGCGGCACCTACTCGTCCTTGAGGGCCTGGAAGCCGTCCGCAAGCGCCCCGGCATGTATATCGGGTCGACGGACAGCCGCGGCCTGATGCACTGCCTCTGGGAGATCATCGACAACTCCGTGGACGAGGCCCTGGGCGGCTACTGCGACCGCATCGAGGTGATCCTCCACGACGACGGCTCCGTGGAGGTCCGGGACAACGGCCGCGGCATCCCCGTCGACATCGAGCCGAAGACCGGCCTCTCCGGCGTCGAGGTCGTGCTGACCAAGCTGCACGCCGGCGGCAAGTTCGGCGGGGGGTCGTACGCCGCCTCCGGCGGCCTGCACGGCGTCGGCGCCTCCGTGGTCAACGCCCTCTCCTCGCGGCTCGACATCGAGGTCGACCGCAACAGCAAGATCCACTCGATGAGCTTCCGCCGCGGCGTCCCCGGGATCTTCACCGAGTCCGGGCCGGACGCGCCCTTCGACCCGGCGAACGGCCTCCACAAGGGCAAGCGGGTGCCCAAGACCCGCACCGGCACCAGAATCCGCTACTGGGCCGACCGGCAGATCTTCCTCAAGGACGCCAGGCTCTCCCTGGAGACGCTGCACGGCCGCGCCCGGCAGACCGCCTTCCTGGTGCCGGGGCTGACCCTCGTCGTGCGCGACGAGCGCGGCCTCGACGGGGAGGGGAAGACCGAGGAGACGTTCCGCTACGACGGCGGCATCAGCGAGTTCTGCGAGTACCTCGCCCAGGACAAGGCCGTCTGCGATGTGCTGCGTCTGAGCGGCCACGGGACCTTCAAGGAGACCGTCCCGGTCCTCGACGACCGCGGGCATATGACCCCGACCGAGGTCACGCGCGACCTCGCCGTCGACATCGCGCTGCGCTGGGGCACCGGCTACGACAGCACGATCCGCTCCTTCGTGAACATCATCGCGACCCCCAAGGGCGGCACCCACGTCTCCGGGTTCGAGCGCTCCCTCACCAAGACGGTCAACGAGGCGCTGCGCTCCGCCAAGCTGCTGCGGGTCGCGGAGGACGACGTCGTCAAGGACGACGCCATGGAGGGGCTCACCGCGGTCGTGACCGTGCGGCTGGCGGAGCCGCAGTTCGAGGGGCAGACCAAGGAGGTGCTCGGCACCTCGGCGGCGTCCCGGATCGTCGGAAACGTGGTCGCCAAGGAGCTCAAGGCGTTCCTGACCTCGACCAAGCGGGACGCCAAGCAACAGGCGCGGTCGGTCATGGAGAAGATCGTCGCCGCGGCCCGTACGCGCATCGCGGCGCGGCAGCACAAGGAGGCCCAGCGGCGGAAGACGGCGCTGGAGTCGTCCTCCCTGCCGGCCAAGCTGGCCGACTGCCGCAGCGACGACGTCGACCGCAGCGAGCTGTTCATCGTCGAGGGGGACTCGGCGCTGGGCACGGCGAAGCTCGCGCGGAATTCGGAGTTCCAGGCGCTGCTCCCGATCCGCGGCAAGATCCTCAACGTCCAGAAGTCGTCCGTCTCGGACATGCTCAAGAACGCCGAGTGCGGCGCGATCATCCAGGTCATAGGGGCCGGCTCGGGACGTACCTTCGACATCGACGCCGCGCGCTACGGCAAGGTCCTGCTGATGGTCGACGCCGACGTCGACGGCGCGCACATCCGCTGCCTGCTGCTCACGCTCTTCCAGCGCTATATGCGGCCGATGGTCGAGGCCGGCCGGGTCTTCGCCACCGTGCCGCCGCTGCACCGGGTCGAGCTGGTGAACCCCAAGAAGGGCCAGGACAAGTACGTGTACACGTACTCGGACAGCGAGCTGCGGCAGACGCTGCTGGAGTTCGACCGCAAGGGGACGCGCTACAAGGACAGCATCCAGCGGTACAAGGGCCTCGGCGAGATGGACGCCGACCAACTGGCCGAGACCACGATGGACCCGCGCCGGCGGACCCTTCGGCGGATCAACATCAGCGACCTGGAGGGTGCCGAGCAGGCATTCGACCTGCTCATGGGCAACGAGGTGGCCCCCCGGAGAGAGTTCATCACCAGCGCGGCGTCCACGCTGGACCGGTCCCGCATCGACGCCTGAGCCCCGTCCACCCCCGGGTGGAGAGGCGATCTCCACCCGGGGCCCACCCGTGCGCCGATCCGCCGGCCGGCGGGTCTCCGTAGCTTCGGGAGCGTTGTCCGCTCCTGCCGCTACGGAGGCTCTCCCCATGTCCGGTCTGGTCGATGTCGCGGTGATCGCCGCGATCCTCGTACTGGTGCTGCTGCGCCAGTTCGCGCCGCAGCGAGTGGCCTCGGACGTGCGGCGGTGGTGGGTGCTGCCCGCGGTGCTGATCTTCATGGCGGTACGGAAGCCGGGGCTGGTCGACCACGCGCACGAGGTCGTGTCGGTGCTGCTGCTGGCGGCCGGGGTGCTGGCCGGGCTGGCGACGGGCGCGGGCTGGGCGTGGACCACGCGGGTGTGGTCGGACGCGTCGGGCGCGCTGTGGGCGCAGGGCGGCAAGGCGTCGGCCCTGGTGTGGGCCGGTGGGGTGGTGCTCCGGCTGGCCCTGCACGCGGTGGGGGCCGCGGCCGGTGTCCACCAGGGCTCGGCCGCGACGATGCTGACCGCGGCGGCCATGCTGCTGGCCCGCAGCGGGCTGGTGGTCTGGAAGGCACAGGGCGCGCGGCCGGCGTACCGTGTCCCGGCCGATGAGTGAGAGCGCCGCCGCGACGGAAGGACCGTACGTGCCCGTCGAGAGCTGGAGGGCCTGGCCCTACCGCGAGTCGCTGTCGGACGCGGGGGTGCCGCGCCGTCGGATCGCGATGAGCCAGTGCGTGCGGTTCACGCTGGTCGTGCTCATCGCCTGGCAGGCGTTCCAGGAGGGGGCCTTCCACGGCTGGGGGCTGCTGGTGCTGGCCGGGGGTCTCGTGGTGTTCGCGGCCGTGGCGCGGGGTTACTTCCGGTCCACGCTGGATCACCGGCTGCTGGCTTCGCTGGGGCTGTTGGGGTTGCTGTTCGCCCTGGGTGTCGTGGTGCAGATCTACGGGGCGCACGGACCCGCCCGGTCGCTCTGGGCCGTGGGCGCGATCCTCGCCGTGGAACGGCTGCCGATGGCGTACGCGCTGCCCGGCGCCGCGGTGCACGTACTGGCGTACGGGCTGCTGAGCGAGGACCGGACGGTGGTGACCGCGGGGACCTGCCTCGGCCTCATGCTGGTCGGCTACGCGCTCCGGCTCGACGCGGAGGCGCGCGGCACCGGTTTCCGGCTGCTGGCGCAGGAGCGGGCCGCGCGGGTGGCGGAGGCCGAGTCGGCGGCGCTCGCCGAGCGCGCCCGGATCGCCCGCGAGATCCACGACGTCCTCGCCCACAGCCTCTCCGCGCAACTGGTGCACCTGGAGGCGGCGCGGCTGCTCATCGAGCGCGGCGAGAGCGACGAGCGGATTCTGGAGCGCGTCGTCCTGGCCCGTGGCATGGCCCGCGAGGGGCTGGCCGAGACGCGGCAGGCGCTGTCGGCGCTGCGCGGCGAGATGGCCCAGGTCGGGGACTTTCTGCGAGAGGTCGCCGAATCCCAGGGGGCCGCCATCGAGGTGTCGGGCGTGCCGCGGCAACTGCCCGCGGAGGCCGGGCTGGCGGTGCGCAGGGTCGTTCAGGAGGCGCTGACGAACGTCCGCAAGCACGCGCCGGGCGCTGCGGTCCGGGTGCGCTTCGCCTATCTGGACGACGCGGTGGAGCTGGAGGTCCGGGACGGGGGAGCGCGGCGGCCGGCCGGGGAGCTCGCGTCCACCGGCTCCGGGTACGGTCTCCTGGGGATGCGGGAGCGCGCCGAACTGCTCGGCGGCGCCTTGGAGGCCGGTCCGGCGGAGCCGGGACAGGAGGGGTTCGTGGTACGGCTGCGGGTACCCGCGTGACGCGTGTGTGGCAGGGGGCGGCATGGGAGGCGCGGGCGGCGTGGGCGGCGGCCTGATGGGGGCCGGACCGACGGGGGCCGGCTCGCCGCGGCCGGTGGCCCGGGTCGTCGTGGCCGATGACCAGACCGTGGTGCGCGAGGGCATCGTGATGCTGCTGGGGCTGTTGCCGGGCATCGAGGTGGTCGGTTCGGCCCGCGACGGCGAGGAGGCGCTGCGGCTGGTCGCCGAACACGCCCCGGACGTGGTGCTGATGGACCTGCGCATGCCGCGCTGCGACGGCGTCGAGGCGACGCGCCGGATACGCGCCGAGCACCCGGGCACGCAGGTCGTGGTCCTGACCACCTACGCCGACGACGACTCCCTCTTCCCGGCGCTCCAGGCCGGCGCGCGCGGCTACCTCACCAAGGACGCCGACGCCGACGAGATCGTACGGGCGGTGGCGCACGTCATGTCCGGCGACGCCGGGCTGTCGCCGCAGATCCAGCGGCGGCTCCTGGACCGGCTCGCCACGGCCGCCCCGGAGGCCGGCGCCTTGCAGGCTGCCGCTTCGGAAACCGCCGCGCCGGAGGGGCCCCGCGAGCTGCCGGACGGGCTGACGGCTCGGGAGGCCGAGGTGCTCGCGCTGGTCGCCGACGGCCTCTCCAACGCCGAGATCGCCGGTGGCCTGCACGTCTCCACGGCCACGGTGAAGACCCACATCAACAACCTGTTCGCGAAGACGGGGGTGCGCGACCGGGCGCAGGCGGTGCGGTACGCGTACCGGCACGGGATCGCGAAGCCCCCGGAGGCCGCAGGGGGTTGACGGGCCGCTTTTCGCCTGCCGCCGGGGGCGCGGTCAGGGGGCCGATGCGTCGTACGAGGCCGATGCGCCGTACGGGGCCGATGGGCTGTACGGGGCCTGCGGGCCGTACGGAAGCTGACGGGCGGCCTGCGTGCGGCGGGCAGGGGGTGTCAGGGGGTGTCAGGGGCTGTCTCTTATACACATCTCCGAGCCCACGAGACCAGAG
>NZ_JOBF01000043.1 GCF_000718635.1 Streptomyces varsoviensis
CCAGTTGTTCTGCCAAGGGCATGGCTGGTTGGCTACGTTCGGAAAGGATAACCGCTGAAAGCATCTAAGCGGGAAGCCTGCTTCGAGATGAGGACTCCCTCCCCCTTTGAGGGGTTAAGGCTCCCAGTAGACGACTGGGTTGATAGGCCAGATATGGAAGCGCCGTAAGGTGTGGAGTTGACTGGTACTAATAGGCCGAGGGCTATTCCGAACCCGGAAGCTAAGCCTTTCAGCGCCGATGGTACTGCAGGGGGGACCCTGTGGGAGAGTAGGACGCCGCCGAACAAATTTTGATAGCTCCGGCTCCTGGACTTCGGTTCAGGGGCCGGAGCTTTTTTGTTGTCGTGATGCGGTGCGCAGTGTTACTTGATGTTCACGTTGCGGCGTCACCATCCCCAGGTATGGGGACACTGGAGATGCTGAGGTCGGCCGGGGTAGGCCCTGGCGATGAGGTCATCGTGCCGTCGTACGCCACCAGGGGGGCCGCGGAGGCGGTTCGGGGGGCCGGGGCGGTGCCCGTGTTCGCCGATATCGACGCCGGGACCTACTGCCTCGATGCGACGGCGGTGGCGGATGCGGTGACGCCGCGTACCGCGGCGGTCGTGCCCGTACCCCTCTTCGGGCATCCGGTGGACGCGGCGGGGCTGCGTGGAGTGGGGGAGCGCCGATCGCTCCTGGTCATCGAGCATGTCGAGGATGGCGGGGCGCCGGCCGAGGACGAGGGGGCCGTGGCGCGGCGGCGGAACGCGGCCTATCTGACGGCGCGGCTCCGTGGGCTGGTCACGCCCGTCGTGACGGCGGGGGTGGCGCACGCCTACCGCGAGTATGTGGTGCGGGTGCCGGGGAACGGGCGTCCGGACCGGGACGCGTTCGCCCGGACGCTGCGGGCCCGCGGGGTGCGGTGCCGTGTGCCCGTACAGACGCCCGTACACCGGATGCCGGCGTTCGCGCGGGATGTGTGGCTGGCGGAGACGGAGCGAGCCGCCGACGAGTGTCTGGCGCTGCCCGTGGACGCGGCGATGACGCGGCGGGAGCTGCACCGGGTGGTGGCGGCGTGCAACGCGCTGGGCGGATTGCTGGAGGCGGTGGCGTAAAAGGCCGCGGGTGGTCAAAGGGGCACGGGAGTTCGGGTATGATCTATTCCGTTGCCGCGCCCCAATAGCTCAGTCGGCAGAGCGTCTCCATGGTAAGGAGAAGGTCTACGGTTCGATTCCGTATTGGGGCTCTTGAAAGGAAGGCCCCCGCCAGTCGGCGGGGGCCTTCTCGCTGTCAGGAGTCCTGCGGCTCGGGGACGCGCATGGCCAGGATGGCCATGTCGTCGGAGGCGGGTTCGGCGGCGAAGCGCTCGACGGCGCGCAGGACGCGGCCGGCGACGGCGCCCGCGGTCAGGCCCGTACACGTGGTGAGGACGTCGATGAGGCCGTCGTCGCCGAGCATCCGGGTGCCCTCGCGGCGCTCGGTGACGCCGTCGGTGACGCACAGCAGGACGTCGCCCGGGTCGAGGGCGACCGTCTGCTCGTACAGCTCCAGCTCCTCCAGCACGCCGAGCAGCGGCTGGGGCTCGGCGGCGGCCTCGACGGAGCCGTCCTGGCGGAGGCGGAGGGGGAGCGGATGGCCCGCGCAGACCACCTTGAGGATCGCGCTGCCGTCGTGCTGCGGCCACAGTTCGCCGTAGAGGAGGGTGAGGAAGCGGCTGCGGGCGCCCTCGTCGAGGATGGCGGCGTTGAGGCGCTCCAGGACGGCCGGGCCGCCGAAGCCCTCGCGGGCGAGGAGCCGCAGGGCGTGCCGGGCCAGCCCGGTCACGGCCGCGGCCTCGGGGCCCGTACCGCAGACGTCGCCGATGGCGAAGCCGTACGCGCCGTCGCGGATCGGGAAGAGGTCGTAGAAGTCGCCGCCGACCTCGTTGCCCTCGCCCGCGGCGCGGTAGATGACCTCGACCTCGACGCCGGGGACGGACGGCAGCTCCGGCGGCAGCAGGCTGCGCTGGAGGGACTGGCTGATGGCGGTGCGTTCGGAGTACAGGCGGGCGTTGTCGAGGGCCAGGGCGGCACGGCGGGAGAGGTCCTCGGCGAGTTCGAGGATCTCCTGGCGGAAGTGGTCGTCGGTGGGTTTGCCGAGGGTGAGCATGCCGATGACGCGGTTGCGGGCGACCAGCGGCAGGACGACGGTCTCGCCGCCGACGGCCGAGGCCGTCGCGAGGGAGGTGCCGGGGCCGGCGGAGAGGCGGCCGGCGTCGCCGAGGCCGAGGCTCCGCAGCGAGCTGCGCAGGGCCGCCGCGTGGGCGGCGTCGGAGGGCGCGGTCCAGACGCGGGCGCCGGGGGTGGGGACCGGGTCCGGCGGCGGGACCTTGGCGAGGAGCGCCTTGAGGCCGTCGATGCGGTCCTCGTCCTCGTGCAGGACGTACGACAGCTCGGGTTCGGAGGACTGGTCGGCGATGGTGTAGACGGCGCACCAGGTGGCGAGGGTGGGGACGGTCATCTGGGCCATGAGGGCCAGCGTCTGGTCCCGGTCGAGGGTGCCCGCGAGCAGGTCGGAGGCCTCGACGAGGAAGGAGAGGGAGCCGCGGCGCAGCCGTTCCAGCTCGCCGAGGCGGGCGGACTCGACGGCGAGGGCGATGCGGTCGGCGGCGAACTGGAGCCGCAGGGCCTCTTCGTTGCTGTACCGGCCGGGGGATTCGGCGGCGACGCCGAGTGAGCCGGTGAGGCGGCCCTCGACCTTGAGGGGGACGGTGACGACCGAGCGCATGCCGGTGTTGTTGAGGAGGGGAACGGCGCCGGGGACGGCGCTGAGGTCCTCGTGGACGGCCGGCATCCGGGCCGAGCCGTAGCGGCCGGTGCCGGCCTCGACGGGGACGCGGGCGAAGCGCTGGCGGGCGGAGGGCAGGCCGGTGGAGGCCCGCACCTCCAGTTCGGTCTCGTCGTCCGTGGCGAGCAGCAGATAGGCGGAGTCGCCGTCGAGCATGTCGCGGGCGCGCTCGACGGTGCGCTGGAGCAGTCCGTCGAGGTCGTCGGGGGCGGGGGAGCCGATGAAGACCTCGAAGGGGTCCGCCGAGGCGCTCCGGTCGCTGGCGGCGCCTTCGGAGCCGGAGCCGCGCTGGGGGCTCTGGAGCACCGCGCGCTCGGTGTCGCGCACCAGCAGGCAGACGGTCGAGGGATCGCCGTCGGCGTCGCGTACGCGCAGGTGGGAGGCGTAGACGGGGACGACACGGCCGTCGGCGCCGCGTATTCCGTACGAGCCTTCCCAGCGGGAGAGGCGGAGCGCGTCGGCGATGCCGGTCGAGGTGCCGGGGGTGTGCGGCCAGGCGGCGAAGTCGGTGAGGGGCTTGCCGATGACCTGTTCCGGGGCGAAGCCGAAGAGGTCCTGGGCGTCGTCGTTCCAGGCGCTGATGCCGCCGACCCGGTCGATCTGGATGACGGCGACGCGGACGCGGGCGTCGGCGAGGGGGAGGGCGTCGGGGGGCAGGGCCGGGCCGGCGGAGCGGGTGCCGGCGGGGCGGGAGGGCAGGTCGAGCTGGAACCAGACCTTCTTGTTGGTGGCGGTGTATTCGACGCCCCAACTGGAGGCCAGGGCGGCGCAGAGCAGCAGGCCGCGGCCGCCTTCGCGCTCGACGCCGCCGAGCTGGCGGCCGGAGCTCTGGAGCGGAAGCTCTCGTTCGGGGTAGTGGTCGCCGACCTCGACGCGTACGCCGGTGTCCGTGCGCAGGCAGAGGACATCGGCGGCGGTGCCGGCGTGTACGACGGCGTTGGTGACGAGTTCGCTGGTCAGGACGACGGCATCGTCCACGACGTCGGGGAATCCCCAGCCCTGGAGGGTGTCGCGGACAAACGCGCGGGCGGAGGCGACCGAGCGTCCGACCGGCTCGAAGGTGGCGGCAGCCCGCGCGGTGATCACAGCACTCCCCATTGGCCTCTCGTCGCTCCCCCCGAGTCCTGTGCCCGTTTCGCCAGTCCTCGATTCGTCCGCCAGGCTAAACCGTCGGTCCAAGTTGTGTGGAACGGAGGGCGCGTGTTTCGGGGGTGGTGGCGTTCAACGACCCCTCGTCGGCTCGGTTACGTTCCCACTGCCGAACGGTTCGGTGCGCTGAAGTGAAACACTGGGAACGCTTGAAGTGGAAGCGCGATGACGATGGTCGACCCTGCGGGAGGGACACGGTGGAGTCTGGCGCAGCGGCGCGGGGCGTGAGCACGCGCGCGAAGGGCGGACGGTCCCGTAGCAATGGGACGACGGAAGTGGAGACGGCGGCCCTGAATCGGCTGCTGACGGCGCTGTCGGCGATGCGCGACGGCAACTTCCGCAAGCGCATGACCGTCTCGGGCGATGGGGTGATGTCCGAGATCGCCGCCGTGTTCAATGAAATGGCGGACCGCAATCTGCAGCTCACGGGTGAGCTGGCGCGCGTACGCCGGGTGGTGGGACGCGAGGGGAAGCTCACGGAGCGGCTGGAGGTCGGGGCCTGTGAGGGGTCCTGGGCCGCGGCCATCGATGCCTCCAACGCGCTGGTCGACGATCTGGTGCGGCCGGTGTCCGAGGTGGGGCGGGTGCTCTCGGCGGTCGCCGAGGGCGACCTGGAGCAGCGGATGGATCTGCGCTCGCAGGGGGCCGACGGGGCGGCGCACCCGTTGCGCGGCGAGTTCCTGAAGGTCGGGCGTACGGTCAACGGGCTCGTGGACCAGCTCTCGGCGTTCACCGACGAGGTGACGCGGGTGGCCAGCGAGGTCGGTACCGAGGGGAAGCTCGGCGGCCAGGCCCGGGTGCGTGGAATGTCGGGTTCGTGGAAGGACCTCACGGATTCCGTCAACACGATGGCGTCCCGGCTCACCGCCCAGGTGCGTGACATCGCTCTCGTCACGACGGCGGTGGCCAAGGGCGACCTCTCCCGGAAGGTCACGGTCCATGTGGCCGGGGAGATGCTGGAGCTGAAGAACACCGTCAATACGATGGTGGACCAGCTCTCGTCCTTCGCTTCCGAGGTGACGCGGGTAGCGCGGGAGGTCGGCACCGAGGGCGAGCTGGGCGGCCAGGCGCAGGTGCCCGGGGTGGCCGGGGTCTGGAAGGACCTCACCGACTCGGTCAACCTGATGGCCGGGAACCTCACCGCCCAGGTGCGCGGGATCGCGCAGGTCACGACGGCGGTGGCCAATGGTGATCTGTCGCAGAAGGTGACGGTGAGCGCGCGCGGCGAGGTCGCCCAACTGGCTGAAACGATCAACCAGATGACCGAGACGCTGCGGACCTTCGCCGACGAGGTGACGCGGGTGGCGAGCGAGGTCGGCGCGGACGGCCTGCTGGGCGGTCAGGCGCAGGTGCCGGGGGCGGCGGGGACCTGGAAGGACCTCACCGACTCGGTGAACAACGCGTTCCGCAACGTCACCACGCAGGTGCGGGACATCGCGCAGGTGACGACGGCGGTGGCGAACGGCGACCTGTCGCAGAAGGTGACCGTCGACGTCGCGGGCGAGATGCTGGAGCTGAAGAACACCGTCAACACGATGGTCGACCAGCTCTCCGCGTTCGGCGCCGAGGTGACGCGGGTGGCGCGGGAGATCGGCGTCGAGGGCGAGCTGGGCGGTCAGGCGCAGGTGCCGGGGGCGGCCGGGACGTGGAAGGACCTCACCGACTCGGTGAACACGGCCTTCCGCAACCTGACCGGCCAGGTCCGCAACATCGCGCAGGTCACGACGGCGGTCGCCAACGGCGACCTGTCGCAGAAGGTCACGGTCGACGTCTCCGGCGAGATGCTGAAGCTCAAGAACACCGTGAACACGATGGTCGACCAGCTCTCCTCGTTCGCCGACCAGGTCACGCGGATGGCGCGGGACGTGGGCACGGAGGGGCGGCTCGGCGGTCAGGCGCGGGTGGACGGCGTGTCCGGCACCTGGAAGGAGCTGACCGACTCCGTCAACTTCATGGCCGGGAACCTCACTTCGCAGGTGCGACAGATCGCGCAGGTGACGACGGCCGTCGCGCGCGGCGACCTCTCGCAGAAGATCGACGTGGACGCGCGCGGCGAGATCCTGGAGCTGAAGAACACCATCAACACGATGGTCGACCAGCTCTCGGCCTTCGCCGACCAGGTGACGCGGGTAGCGCGCGAGGTGGGTACGGACGGCCGGCTCGGCGGCCAGGCGCAGGTGCCGGGCGTCGCGGGCGTATGGCGGGACCTGACCGACTCGGTGAACGGCATGGCGGGCAACCTGACCGCCCAGGTCCGCAACATCGCGCAGGTCGCCACGGCGGTCGCGCGCGGCGACCTGTCGCAGACCATCGACGTGGACGCCCGGGGCGAGATCCTGGAGCTGAAGAACACGCTCAACACGATGGTCGACCAGCTCTCGTCGTTCGCGGACCAGGTCACGCGGGTGGCGCGGGAGGTCGGCACCGAGGGCATCCTCGGCGGGCAGGCCGAGGTGCAGGGCGTCTCCGGCACCTGGAAGGACCTGACGCAGTCCGTCAACTTCATGGCGAACAACCTCACGTCGCAGGTCCGCAACATCGCCGAGGTGACGACGGCGGTCGCCAAGGGCGATCTGTCGAAGAAGATCACCGTGGATGCGAAGGGCGAGATCCTGGAGCTGGTGACGACCGTCAACACGATGGTGGACCAGCTCTCGGACTTCGCCGAGCAGGTCACCCGGGTCGCCCGCGAGGTCGGCACGGAGGGGCAGCTCGGCGGGCAGGCGCGGGTGCGGGACGTCACCGGCATCTGGAAGGACCTGAGCGACAACGTCAACCTGATGGCCAACAACCTGACCAGTCAGGTGCGGAACATCTCGCAGGTCGCGACGGCGGTCGCCAACGGCGACCTGACCCGCAAGGTCACCGTCGAGGCGCGCGGCGAGGTCGCGCAGCTCGCCGACACCGTCAACATCATGGTGAAGACGCTGTCGTCGATCGCGGACGAGGTGACCCGGGTCGCCCGCGAGGTGGGCACGGACGGCATCCTCGGCGGTCAGGCGCGGGTGCCGGGCGTCTCCGGCACGTGGAAGGACCTGACGGAGTCCGTCAACGGCATGGCCTCCAACCTGACCGGGCAGGTCCGCAACATCGCGATGGTCACCACCGCGATCGCCAAGGGCGACCTCACCAAGAAGATCGACATCGACGCCCGGGGCGAGATCCTGGAGCTCAAGACCACCATCAACACGATGGTCGACCAGCTCTCCTCGTTCGCCGAGCAGGTCACGCGGGTGGCCCGCGAGGTGGGCACGGAGGGGCAGTTGGGCGGTCAGGCCCGGGTACGGGACGTGGACGGCACCTGGCGGGACCTCACCGAGTCGGTGAACGAGATGGCCGGGAACCTGACCCGGCAGGTACGGGCCATCGCCGAGGTGGCCACCGCGGTCACCCGCGGCGATCTGAACCTGCAGATCGACGTGGACGCGGCGGGCGAGATCCTGGAGCTCCAGGACAACATCAACACGATGATCGCCAACCTGCGGGAGACGACGCTCGCCAACAAGGAGCAGGACTGGCTCAAGGGCAACCTCGCCCGGATCTCCGGCCTGATGCAGGGGCGGCGCGATCTCGCGGACGTGGCGAGCCTGATCATGAGCGAGCTGACCCCGGTGGTCTCCGCGCAGCACGGCGCGTTCTTCGTGGCGACGCCGACCAACGAGAACCTGGCCGCGGGCGAGAGCGGCGAGGCCGAGGCCGACGAGGACGCGTACGAGCTGCGCATGTACGGCTCGTACGGCTACTCGATGGGGTCGATGCCCACGTCGTTCCGGCCCGGCGAGACGCTGATCGGCACGGCCGCGCAGGAGAAGCGGACCATTCAGGTGGACAACGTGCCCTCGGGCTACCTGAAGATCGCCTCCGGGCTGGGGGAGGCGCCGCCGGCCCATGTGATCGTGCTGCCGGTGCTGTTCGAGGGGCAGGTGCTCGGCGTGATCGAGCTGGCGTCGTTCCAGCCGTTCGCGCAGATCCAGAAGGATTTCCTGAACCAGATCGCCGAGATGATCGGCACCAGCGTCAACACCATCAGCGTGAACACCAAGACCGAGCAGCTCCTCAAGCAGTCGCAGGAGCTCACCGAGCAACTGCGGGACCGGTCCGACGAACTGGAGAGCCGGCAGAAGGCGCTGGAGATCTCCAACGCGGAACTGGAGGAGAAGTCCGAGCACTTGGCGCGGCAGAACCGGGACATCGAGGTCAAGAACACCGAGATCGAGGAGGCCCGGCAGGTCCTGGAGGAGCGCGCCGAGCAGCTCGCGGTGTCGATGCGCTACAAGTCCGAGTTCCTGGCCAACATGTCGCACGAGCTGCGGACGCCGCTCAACTCGCTGCTGATCCTGGCGAAGCTGCTCGCGGACAACGCGGAGGGCAATCTCTCGCCGAAGCAGGTGGAGTTCGCGGAGACGATCCACGGGGCGGGCTCCGATCTGCTCCAACTGATCAACGACATCCTCGATCTGTCGAAGGTCGAGGCGGGCAAGATGGACGTCAGCCCGACGCGGATCGCGCTGGTCCAGCTCGTCGACTATGTGGAGGCGACGTTCCGGCCGCTCACGGCGGAGAAGGGGCTCGACTTCTCCGTACGGGTCTCCCCGGAGCTGCCGGCGACGCTGCACACCGATGAGCAGCGGCTGTTGCAGGTGCTGCGCAATCTGCTGTCGAACGCCGTGAAGTTCACGGACTCGGGCGCGGTCGAGCTGGTCATCCGGCCGGCCGGGGCGGGCGTGCCGGACAGCATCCGCGAGCAACTGCTGGAGTCGGGGGCGCTGCGGGAGGCGGACGGCGGGGTCATCGCGTTCTCCGTCACCGACACCGGGATCGGGATCGCGGCGAGCAAGATGCGGGTGATCTTCGAGGCGTTCAAGCAGGCGGACGGCACGACCAGCAGAAAGTACGGCGGTACGGGCCTCGGCCTGTCGATCAGCCGGGAGATCGCCCGGCTGCTCGGCGGCGAGATCCACGCCGCCAGCGAGCCGGGCCGCGGCTCGACGTTCACGCTGTACCTGCCGCTGAACCCGACCGAGCTGCCGCCGCAGAACTACTCGCAGCTCGCGCTCGCCGGGCACGCCACCGGCCCGCTCGCCCTGGACGGCGGGCCGGGCGCGGCGGCGGGCGAGGGGACCGCGGAGGAGTCGGAGAACGGGGCGGCGGCGTTCGGCGCGCAGCAGCAGGGCGCGGCCGGGCTCTTCCGGCGGCGGCAGCGGGCGGCGCAGGAGGCGGAGCAGCAGTCGGCCTCGGCATCCGGCCAGGCGGCGGAGTCGTCCGGCGAGCCGGCGGCGGCCGGGGGGCCGGCTCAGCCGTCGTCCGAGCCGTGGCTGAGCAATGGCCAGGATCTGGTGGCCGCCGGGTTCGCGGGCGGTTTCCACGGCGAGAAGGTGCTCATCGTCGACGACGACATCCGCAATGTGTTCGCGCTCACCAGCGTGCTGGAGCAGCACGGCCTGTCGGTGCTCTACGCGGAGAACGGCCGTGAGGGGATCGAGGTCCTCGAACAGCACGACGACGTGGTGGTCGTCCTGATGGACATCATGATGCCGGAGATGGACGGCTACGCGACGACGACGGCGATCCGGCGCATGCCGCAGTTCGCCGGGCTGCCGATCATCGCGCTCACGGCGAAGGCGATGAAGGGCGACCGGGAGAAGGCGATCGAGTCCGGCGCGTCCGACTATGTGACCAAGCCGGTCGACACTGATCATTTGCTGACGGTGATGGAGCAGTGGATGCGCGCGGAGTGACGAATGGCTGATCGAACCACGGCGGAGTGTTGACTGACTGTGGCCAAACACGTGTGGGAACGCGGTATTCGGGGAACCTTCTGGTCTCCCACCGCGTTTCTGCTACGTGCACAGTGACTTCGCGGTGACAGGGTGTGGCGACAAGCGGGGTGCGGCTACGATGACCGGCACAAGGACGGGCGGCGAAAGGGAGTCGTCCCCTGGGGCGGCACCCGGCGCATTTCCGGGGCGAGGAGGACGGGCCATGGTGCAGAAGGCCAAGATCCTCCTGGTCGATGACCGGCCGGAAAATCTGCTGGCGCTGGAGGCCATCCTCTCGGCGCTCGATCAGACACTGGTCCGGGCATCGTCAGGGGAGGAGGCGCTCAAGGCGCTGCTGACGGACGATTTCGCAGTGATCCTGCTGGACGTCCAGATGCCGGGTATGGACGGTTTCGAGACCGCCGCCCACATCAAGCGCCGGGAGCGGACGCGGGACATCCCGATCATCTTCCTCACGGCCATCAACCACGGTCCGCACCACACCTTCCGCGGCTACGCGGCCGGCGCGGTGGACTACATCTCCAAGCCCTTCGACCCCTGGGTGCTGCGGGCCAAGGTCTCCGTGTTCGTCGAGCTGTACATGAAGAACTGCCAGCTCCGCGAGCAGGCCGCGCTGCTCCGCCTCCAACTGGAGAGCGGCCAGGGCGGCGCCGTCGACGCCAAGGAGCCCGCGGGGCTGCTCGCCGAACTCTCCGCCCGGCTCGCCGCCGTGGAGGAGCAGGCCGAAGCGCTCTCCAAGCAGCTCGACGAGTCCGCGGACGCCGCGGCCGTCGCCACCGCCGCCCACCTGGAGCGCAAACTCACCGGCCTGCGGCGGGCGCTGGACGCGCTGGAGCCCGGCGCGGGCAGCGGGGCCAGCACGGCCCCCTCGCAGAACTGAGCTCTTGACGCCGCGTCACCACGAGGCCCGCCGGCACGCGACACGAACGGGTGAAGGCGTGGACACACGTGTCCCTCGCGGCCGACAACGGTAATCTCAGCACCATGGCCTCACGTACGTCCGGCAAGGGTTCCCAGAGCACGGCGGGCACCTCGAAGCAGCGCGCCGGACGCCCCGGGAGCGCCGCCAAGAAGGCGCCCGCGAAGAAGGCACCGGCCAAGAAGGCGCCCGCCAAGAAAGCCGCCGCGCCCGCGAAGAAGGCGCCCGCGAAGCGCGCTCCGGCGAAGAAGGCCGCGCCCAAGCCCGCGGCGAAGCCGGCGCCGTCGCCGACGAACGGCGTCTTCCGGCTCGTACGGGCCCTCTGGCTCGGCCTGGCGCACGCGGTGGGCGCGCTGTTCCGCGGCTTCGGGCGCGGCGCGAAGAACCTCGACCCGGCGCACCGCAAGGACGGCCTCGCCCTGTTGCTGCTCGGCATCGCGCTGGTCATCGCGGCCGGCACCTGGTCCGACCTCCGGGGGCCCGTCGGCGACCTGGTGGAGATGCTGATCACCGGCGCGTTCGGCCGCCTCGACCTGGTCGTGCCGATACTGCTCGGCGCCATCGCCGCCCGCCTCATCCGCCACCCGGAGAAGCCGGAGGCCAACGGGCGCATCGTCATCGGCCTCTCCGCCCTCGTCCTCGGCGTCCTCGGCCAGGTCCACGTGGCGTGCGGGGCGCCCAGCCGCGGTGACGGGGCGCAGGCCCTGCAGGACGCCGGCGGTCTGATCGGCTGGGCGGCGGCCAGCCCGCTGATCTACACGGTCGGCGAGGTGCTGGCCGTGCCGCTGCTGATCCTCCTCACGATCTTCGGGCTGCTCGTCGTCACCGCCACCCCCGTCAACGCCATCCCGCACCGGCTGCGCCGGCTCGCCGTGCGGCTCGGCCTCGCGGAGCCGCTGGCCGAGGAGTCCGAGGCGTACGACAGCGGGGTCCACGAGGTCGGGGAGTACGACGAGGACTGGCGCGAGGCGCCCGCCAAGCGCTCTCGGCGCACCTCCCTGGACAAGGGCGCGGGCGCCGAGCAGGCCGAGGAGGAGGCGCTGAGCCAGCGCCGGCGCCCCCGCCGCCCGGCCGCCCAGCCGGACCCGGACCGGCCGCTCGACGCCGTGGACGTGGCGGCCGCCGCCGCGGCGGCCCTCGACGGGGCCGTACTGCACGGCGTGCAGCCCTCCCCGCTCGTCGCCGGGCTCAGCAGCGGCATCTCGGCCGAGCGGGAGCGCACGGGCTCGGTGCCCACCGCGCGCGGCGCCGAGCAGTCCGCGGCGGCCGACGCGCCCGTACCGGGGGTGAAGCGGGACAAGCCCGGAAAGAACGAGCAGGGCGGCGGCGTCCCCGACCTCACCAAGGCATCGCCCGAGCCCTCGCCCGGACTCCCGGCGCGCGCCGAGCAACTGCAACTGGCCGGCGACATCACCTACTCGCTGCCCTCGCTGGACCTGCTGGAGCGCGGCGGCCCGGGGAAGACCCGCAGCGCCGCCAACGACGCGATAGTGGAGGCGCTGACGACCGTGTTCACCGAGTTCAAGGTGGACGCGTCCGTCACGGGCTTCACCCGCGGCCCCACCGTCACGCGGTACGAGGTGGAGCTGGGCCCGGCCGTCAAGGTCGAGCGGATCACCGCGCTCACCAAGAACATCGCCTACGCCGTGGCCAGCCCGGACGTCCGGATCATCAGCCCGATCCCCGGCAAGTCCGCGGTCGGCATCGAGATCCCCAACACCGACCGGGAGATGGTCAACCTCGGCGACGTGCTCCGGCTGGCCGACTCGGCCGGCGACGAGCACCCGATGCTCGTGGCGCTGGGCAAGGACGTCGAGGGCGGCTACGTCATGGCCAACCTGACGAAGATGCCGCACGTCCTGGTCGCCGGCGCCACCGGCTCCGGCAAGTCGTCCTGCATCAACTGCCTGATCACCTCGATCATGGTGCGCGCCACCCCCGAGGACGTACGGATGGTGCTGGTCGACCCCAAGCGCGTCGAACTGACCGCCTACGAGGGCATCCCGCACCTCATCACCCCGATCATCACCAACCCCAAGCGCGCCGCCGAGGCACTGCAGTGGGTGGTGCGCGAGATGGACCTGCGCTACGACGACCTCGCGGCGTACGGCTACCGGCACATCGACGACTTCAACGCGGCCGTGCGCAGCGGCAAGGCGAAGCCGCCGGAGGGCAGCGAGCGGGAGCTGTCGCCGTACCCGTATCTGCTGGTGATCGTGGACGAGCTGGCGGACCTGATGATGGTCGCGCCGCGGGACGTCGAGGACTCCATCGTCCGTATCACCCAGCTCGCGCGCGCGGCCGGCATCCATCTGGTGCTGGCCACCCAGCGCCCCTCCGTCGACGTCGTCACCGGTCTGATCAAGGCCAACGTGCCCTCCCGGCTCGCCTTCGCCACCTCGTCGCTCGCCGACAGCCGCGTCATCCTCGACCAGCCGGGCGCCGAGAAGCTCATCGGCAAGGGCGACAGCCTCTTCCTGCCGATGGGCGCGAACAAACCGGTCCGTATGCAGGGCGCGTTCGTGACGGAGGACGAGGTCGCGTCCATCGTCCGGCACTGCAAGGACCAGATGGCGCCGGTCTTCCGCGACGATGTCACCGTCGGCACGGCCAAGAAGAAGGAGATCGACGAGGACATCGGCGACGACCTCGACCTGCTGTGCCAGGCGGCAGAGCTGGTCGTCTCCACCCAGTTCGGCTCGACCTCGATGCTCCAGCGGAAACTGCGTGTGGGCTTCGCGAAGGCGGGCAGGCTCATGGACCTGATGGAGTCGCGGAGCATCGTGGGGCCGAGCGAGGGCTCCAAGGCGCGCGACGTGATGGTCAAGCCGGACGAGCTGGACGGCGTGCTCGCCATCATCCGCGGTGAGTCCCAGCCGTGAGGAAATGTCGAGCAACCGTTTCCCTCGGCCGTGCGTCACGTTGGGGAAAGGGCGGGGCCGATGTTTCACCGTCGATGTCACAGATGTACCGCCGACGGCGCTTCAGAGCCTTCTGATGGCGTACGTCAGGGCATTCTGATGGCGTACAAAGGCCGGCTTTCCGCTTGCCCGACCGTTTTGGATCCCCCCTAGACTGAACCCTCAGCAGGTGGCTGCACGCTCGAAAGGCGCTCTCGTGTCCATCGGCAACTCTCCCGACGACGGCCGCCCCTCCATCGGCCGCCGCCTCCGGCAGGCCCGCGTCGAATCCGGACTGACCGTCGACGAGATCAGTTCGACCACGCGCGTGCGCGCCCCGATCGTGCACGCGATCGAGCAGGACGACTTCTCGCGCTGCGGCGGCCACGTCTACGCCCGAGGACACATCCGCACGCTCGCCCGCGCCGTCGGCCTCGACCCCGCCGACCTCATCGCGCAGTACGACGCCGAGCACGGCGGCCGGCCGTCGCCCACCCCGGCGGCCCCGCTCTTCGAGGCCGAGCGCATCCGGTCCGAGCCCAGGCGCCCCAACTGGACCGCGGCCATGGTCGCCGCGATCGTCGCCGTCGTCGGATTCGTCGGCTTCACCCTCTTCAGCGGCGGCGAGAAGGACAGCGGCCGGTCCGTCGCGGCCGACGGTCCCACGACGCGGCCGGCCACGCCCACCCACAGCCCCAGCAAGCCGGCCGACCCCAAGCCCGACCCCTCCGAGAGCGCCATCGCCGCGGCCCCCGCCAACAAGGTCACCGTCAAGGTCACCGCCACCGACGCGGCGAGCTGGATCTCCGCCAAGGACCACAACGGGCGGCTGATGGACGAGTTGGTGCTCAAGGAGGGCGCGTCCAAGACCTTCACCGACGACAAGCGGATCGATCTCGTCCTGGGCAACGCCGGGGCCGTACAGCTCTTCGTGAACGGCAAGGAGATCAAGAACGTCGGGGACAACGGGCAGGTCCAGCGGCTCAGCTACACCAAGGGCGACCCCGAAGCAGGGTGATCATCAGCACGTGGCAGCGGAGGCGGCCTCGGGACAAAGTAGGCTGAGCCCCATGCCCGAACGCCGTACCGTCGCTCTTGTCACACTTGGCTGCGCCCGTAACGAGGTGGACTCGGAGGAGCTGGCAGGCCGCTTGGCAGCGGACGGCTGGGACCTCGTCGAGGACGCCGCCGATGCCGATGTCGCCGTCGTCAACACCTGCGGATTCGTCGAGGCCGCCAAGAAGGACTCCGTCGACGCGCTGCTCGAAGCCAACGACCTCAAGGACGCCGCGGGCGAGGGAAGAGCCCGTACGCAGGCCGTGGTGGCCGTCGGCTGCATGGCCGAGCGATACGGCAAGGAACTCGCCAAGGAACTGCCCGAAGCCGACGGCGTACTCGGCTTCGACGACTACGCCGACATCTCCGACCGCCTCCAGACCATCCTCTCCGGCGGCATCCACGCCTCGCACACGCCGCGAGACCGCCGCAAGCTGCTGCCGATCAGCCCCGCCGAGCGGCAGTCCGCCGCCGTCTCGCTGCCCGGCCATGCCCAGGACACGCCCCCGGCAGACCTCCCCGACGGCGTCGCCCCGGCCTCCGGCCCGCGCGCGCCGCTCCGCCGCCGCCTGGACTCCAGCCCCGTCGCCTCGGTGAAGCTGGCCTCCGGGTGCGACCGGCGCTGCTCGTTCTGCGCCATCCCCTCCTTCCGCGGCTCCTTCATCTCGCGCCGCCCCTCCGACGTACTGGGCGAGAGCCGCTGGCTGGCCGAGCAGGGCGTGAAGGAGATCATGCTGGTCTCCGAGAACAACACCTCGTACGGCAAGGACCTCGGCGACATCCGGCTGCTGGAGACGCTGCTGCCGGAACTCGCGGCGATCGACGGCCTGGAGCGCATCCGGGTCAGCTACCTCCAGCCCGCCGAGATGCGGCCCGGCCTGATCGACGTGCTCACCTCCACGGAGAAGGTCGCGCCCTACTTCGACCTGTCCTTCCAGCACTCCGCCCCCGGCGTGCTGCGCGCGATGCGCCGCTTCGGCGACACCGACAGATTCCTGGGCCTCCTCGACCAGGTGCGGGCCAAGGCCCCGCAGGCCGGCGCCCGCTCCAACTTCATCGTGGGCTTCCCCGGCGAGACGGAGGAGGACGTCGCGGAGCTGGAACGCTTCCTCACCGGCGCGCGGCTGGACGCCATCGGCGTCTTCGGTTACTCCGACGAGGACGGCACCGAGGCGGCCGGTTACACCGACAAGCTCGACCCCGAGGTCGTCGCGGAGCGCCTGGAGCGGATCTCGCGGCTGGCGGAGGAGCTGACCGCGCAGCGCGCCGAGGAGCGGCTCGGGGAGACGGTCGAGGTGCTGGTCGACCGGGTGGATGAAGAAGATGGGGGAGATGGGGTGGTCGGCAGGGCCGCGCACCAGGCGCCCGAGACCGATGGCCAGACCATCCTCACAGGTGACCGTGATCTTGCGCCGGGCCGTATGGTCGTGGCAAAGGTGGTGGCGAGTGAGGGCGTGGACCTCATCGCCGAGCCGCTGGGCGACGACGGCTGTACCGAGGAGGCGCGCAGATGACGGGAGTCCCGGCCTCCGCCGCCGGTGGGCGCTCGGCGACGGCGTCGGCGACAGCGGCACCGGCGGGACTATGGAACATCGCCAATATCCTCACCATGGTGCGGCTGTTCCTTGTGCCCGGCTTTGTCTTGTTGATGCTGCACAACGGCGGCTACGACCCGGCCTGGCGCTCCTTCGCCTGGGCCGCGTTCGCGATCGCCATGATCACCGACCTCTTCGACGGGCACCTGGCCCGTAGGTACAACCTCGTCACCGACTTCGGGAAGATCGCCGACCCGATAGCGGACAAGGCGATCATGGGGGCGGCGCTGATCTGCCTCTCCGCCCTGGGCGACCTGCCCTGGTGGGTCACGGGCGTGATCCTCTTCCGCGAGATCGGCATCACGCTGATGCGGTTCTGGGTCATCAAGCACGGCGTCATCCCGGCCAGCCGGGGCGGCAAGATGAAGACGCTCGCGCAGGGCACGGCGGTGGGCATGTACATCCTGGCGCTGACGGGGCCGCTGGCCACGTTCCGGCTGTGGGTGATGGCCGCGGCGGTGGCGCTGACGGTGCTGACGGGCCTCGACTACGTACGGCAGGCGGTCGTGCTGCGGCGGGCGGGGCTGGCGGCGGCACGCGAGAGGGCCGGCCGGGAGTCCGTGCGGTGACGGGGGACGGTGTGGGGGCCCGTTCTGTGGACGGGGGAGCGCGTGAGGCGGGGGCTGTGGAGGGCGCGGGAGCGTGTGAGGCAGACGCCGCGGGGGTGCATGAGACGGGTGCCGCGGGGAACGCGGGAAGCCATGAGGCGGGAGCCGCGGGGGCGCGGGCCGTGGGTACCTGGGCCGCCGCCGAGGCGCTGAGGACGCTGGCCGAGCGGGGTGAGACAGTCGCTGCGGCCGAATCGCTCACCGGCGGCCTGGTGGCCGCCGAGCTGACGGCCGTACCGGGCGCCTCACGCGCCTTCAGGGGCTCGGTGACCGCGTACGCGACCGAGGTCAAGGCGGCGGTCCTGGGCGTGGACGGCGGGCTGCTGAGCGCGCGCGGAGCGGTCGACGGCGAGGTCGCCCGGCAGATGGCGGACGGGGTGCGCGGGGCGCTGGGCGCCGACTGGGGCGTCGCCACGACGGGGGTCGCGGGCCCGGAACCGCAGGACGGACAGCCGGTGGGAACGGTGTTCGTCGCGGTCGTGGGCCCAGGTGGCGCCGGCGCCGTACAGGAGCTGGCGCTGAACGGGGACCGCGCCGGCATCCGGGCGGAGAGCGTCCGAATGGCGCTGGAGGTACTGCTGAGCGAACTGATCGAAAATGCGCGGACACAGGATACGGAACATGGTGGGGATTCTGGATGTTTGCAGCCCTGAGTGAACACGACATCGCTCCCCGCACGGCTGGACTCCGAGGCGGTACGGTGGGGCGTGAAGGATCCGGATTCGCGGTCCAAGGAGGGAGCCACCGATGATTTTGCTCCGTCGCCTGCTGGGTGACGTGCTGCGTCGGCAGCGCCAACGCCAGGGCCGCACTCTGCGCGAGGTCTCTTCCTCAGCCAGGGTCTCGCTCGGTTACCTCTCCGAGGTCGAGCGGGGGCAGAAGGAGGCGTCCTCCGAGCTTCTCTCCGCAATCTGCGATGCTCTGGACGTACGGATGTCCGAGGTCATGCGCGAGGTCAGCGACGAACTGTCGCTCGCCGAGCTGGCGCAGTCGGCGGCGGCGAGCGAGCCGGTACCCGCGCCGATGCGGCCGATGCTCAATTCGGTGTCCGTGACGTCCGTGACGGGCGTCCCAGGAGAGCGGGTGACCATCAAGGCGCCCGCGGAGGCCGTGGACGTGGTCGCGGCCTGAGAGCGGCGCTTGTGCTTTTGCGGGGCCCCGGTCAGTGAGACTGACCGGGGCCCGGCCTATTTCGATCGGTTCTGTGTCAATTGTGCGATGGTGGGAACACGGGGGAAGGAACGGATCAGTCAGCCGAAGAGGAGTAGCCGGATGTCTGTGGTGAAGAGCACGCTGTCCGATGAGGACCGCAAGATCGTCGGCGAGGCGTTGCAGGGTGCCCTCGTGGACCTGGTCGACCTCTCGCTCGTGGCCAAGCAGGTCCACTGGACCGTCGTGGGCCCCCGATTCCGCTCGATCCATCTGCAGCTCGACGACGTCGTGGTCTCCGCGCGCCAGCACGCCGACACGGTGGCGGAGCGCGCCTCGGCCCTGGGCATCGCCCCGGATGGCCGGGCCGAGACCGTCGCGAAGACGAGCGGCATCGACACGGTCGGCGAAGGCTGGAACAAGGACACCCAGGCGGTGCAGATCCTGGTGTCGGCGCTCGGCGCCGTCATCGGCCGGATGCGCGAGCGCATCCGCGCGACGGACGAGCCGGACCCGGTGACCCAGGACCTGATCATCGGCCTGACGGCCGATCTGGAGAAGCACCACTGGATGTTCCAGGCTGAGAACGGCTGAGCGCACGGCGCTCCGAGCAGGTTCTGGCCTGCCGCTCGCCGCTTTCCACGGAACGCCGGGACGGCTCCGGCCGCCCCGCTCGTAGGAACGCCGGAGCGGACGTGATGGGCGGCGGCCCTCACCTCGATGGGTGAGGGCCGCCGCCGTTTTCCTTTTTCGAGGCTCTTACGAACCTTAACGGGCTCTTACGAACTTTTACGGGCTCCTATGACGCCGTCGGGTAGGGGCGGCGGATATCGGGTGCCGTGCGGGGCCTCGGGGCGCAGACTCGGGGCATGGCGGATATGCGGGCGTTCCGGGACGCGGTCGGGCGCTGGGCTACCGGTGGGTCTGATGATGCCGCGAGGGAGCTGGCGGAGCGGTTGGGGCTGCGGACGGCCGTGTTGCTGGAGGGGCCGAGCGATCTCGCGGCCGTCGAGGCGCTGGCCGCGTGGCGGGGCCGCGACCTGGCCGCTGAAGGGGTGTGCGTGCTGGCGATCGGCGGGGCGATGAGCGTCGGCCGCTACACCGGGCTCCTCGGCCCTCCCGGGCTCGGCCTGCGGCTGGCGGGGCTGTGCGACGCGGGGGAGCGGCGCTTCTACGACCGTGCGCTGGAGCGGGCCGGGGCGGAGCGCGGGAGTTTCTTCGTATGCGTGGCGGATCTGGAGGACGAACTCATCCGCGCGCTGGGGGCGGCGCGGGTCGAGGAGATCATCCGGGCCGAGGGCGACTCGCGTCCTTGGCAGACCTTCCAGCGGCAGCCGGCGCACCACGGCAGCCTGCGCCATCAGCAGTTGCGGCGCTTCCTGGGCACGAGGAAGGGGCGCAAGATCCGCTACGGCCGGCTGCTGGCGGAGGCTCTTGAACGGGGCGGGGCGCCGGACCCGCTCGAAGCCCTCCTCGACAGTGTGTGAGCCTCGCGCGAAGGGAGAGCGGGCGACGGCGGAGCGGGCCGAAACCTCGGCTGAAGGGCGTCGGCCGCCATGCGCGCGGCGTCGTTATACGCGGAGGTCCGGTGGGAGGCCGGGGCGGCGGAGCTCCTCGGGGAGGTGCCCCGTGTCGTTGAAGAAGACGAGGGAGGCCGGTCGGCCGGGTGCGTAACGGATGACCGTCAGGCCGGCGTTGGCGGGGTTGATGCCTATCCAGCGCCATTTCGGGGCGTCGAGGGCGGCCCGCACGAACCAACTGATGAGGAAGGCGTGGGTGACGAGGAGTTCGTGGCGCGGCTCGTCGCCGTCGACGGGTCCCGCGAACCGTGCCATGGCTGCCGTGCCCAACGCCGGGCCCCCTTCGCGCTCTTCGGCCGGGAACTGGGACAGGCGGGTGAGTATGGTGTCGGCCGCGTCCGGCGGGAGTTCGTCTCTTTCCGGCAGGTGGGGAACGTAGTCCCCGGCCAGTTCCGACGGCTGCGGGCGGACGCCGTCGAGCTGGTCGCAGATGAGCCGGGCGGTCTGTGCCGCGCGGGGGAGCGGGCCGTGGTGGACGGTGGCGAGGGGGCTGTGGCGGAGCCGCTTGCCGAGCAGTACGGACTGCTGGGCGCCGTGGTCCGTGAGCCTGCTCTCGTCCTCGGTGGCCTCGCCGTGCCGTGCTAGGTAGAGGTAGCGGATTGCGGTGCCGTTCATGCTGGGCCTTTTGTGAGTGGTCGTGACGTCGGTGGTCGTGATCTTGGGTGTGGTCTGAATCGACGCTGACGGGGGTGGGCTGGTTCCGTTCCCGGGCCGGCTCGGAGGGGAGCCCCTGGAGCGGGCCGTCTCGGGCTCGCTGGTCGGTCAGCGGCGTTTTGCCTGGTGAGAGGGGTGCCTCCGGCGGTGGTCCGCGGTGCGGATGCGGGATCCGGGTTGGTCGGTGATGCTGAGGAGCACAGGTCCAAAGGCAAGGAGGTTGATCATGTCCATGCTCGACAAGCTCAAAGGGCTGATCAAGGGCCACGAAGACACCGCCCGCAAGGGCGTCGACAAGGCGGGCGACGCGTTCGACCAGAAGACGCAGGGCAAGTACAGCGGTCAGGTCGACAGCGCCCAGCAGAAGCTCAACGACCAGATGGGTTCGGGGGACGACCGCCGGTCGGGTTCCTGACGGCTCGTATCGGCTGCGGCGAGCCGGCGCCGGCGGCGGCACCGGGGACCGATGGGCGCGTACGTTCGTATCGCGCGCTGCTGGTGCCCCCGGTGCGCCCTGCCGGGGCGGTGGAACGCCCGTCCGGCGCCGTGGCCGGCGATGTTTGCCTCGAAGTTTGCCTCGAACGAGCGTCGCGTGCAGGGCGGTGCGACGGGGTAGAGCTTGCCGGGTGGGGCACTGGCGTCGGCCGAAGGAGGCAGCCATGGCCCGGCGTGACTTCTGGGGCTTGGGCCCCTCCCGTGGGCCGGTGGGGTGGGCATTGGCGCTGGTCATCGGCGGTTTGTGGTGGTGGGCCGTGCTCCGGCTGCTCGTGGAGCCGGGGCGGGTCGGGCCCGTCGAAGGGGCCGTCGTCGCCGGGGGCTGGGGGCTGAGCCTGCTGCCGGTGCACTGTGTGCCGTGGTCGAAGAAGGACCGCGGGGGCGGTGGGCGCCGCGGCCGTCAGCCGCGTTCCGAGGGCGTGCGAGGCGCTGGCGCCCCGATCCGGGAGGCCGAGGGTATACGGACTCCCGAGCCATTGGCCGAGCCTGCCGCGACCGGACCTGCCGCGATCGATCCTCTCGCGACCGATCCTCTCGCGACCGATCCTCTCGCAATCCGTCCTGCCGCGACCGGTCCCACCGAGGTCACCAGGGCATATGGACGCCGCCGTTGGTGCGGAGGATCTGGCCGGTCGTGAAGGCCGAGGCGTCCGATGCCAGATGCAGTACGGCGTGGGCGATGTCCTGCGGGTCACCCACTCGGCCCAGCGGGGAGAGCTGGGCCATCCTCTGCTCCCCGAACCTCTGGTCATCGCCGATGTGCCGGTCGGTCATGGGCGTACGGATCCAGCCCGGCGCGACGGCGTTGACGCGGATGCCGTGCCGGCCGACCTCGGTGGCCAGGGTCTTGGTGAGCTGGTAGACGGCGGCTTTGGCCGCGCCGTAGCAGAGCAGTTCCGGCGCGCCCGTGTCGATCACCCCGGAGGTCATGGTGATGATGCTGCCGCCGTGGCCCTGGGCGATCATCACGCGGGCCGCTTCCTGGCAGCCGTACAGCACGCCCTTGAAGTTGACGGCGAGTACCCGGTCGAGGTCCGCGTCGGAGGTGTCCAGGACCGTGCTGCGGTGCATGATGCCCGCGATGCCGGCCATGACATCGAGGCGGCCGTCGGCCCGTACGGCCTCCGCCACGGTCGCTGCCACCTGCGTCCGGTCGCTGACGTCGAGCGCGTGGTGGCGGGCCTTGCCGCCGCTGTCGCGGATCTCGTCGGCGGTCTGCTCGGCGCCCCGCGCGTCGAGGTCGGCGCAGTGCACCGAGGCCCCGGCCTCGGCCAGCAGGAGCGCCGTGGAGCGGCCGATTCCGCTGGCGGCGCCGGTGATCAGGGCGGTCCGTCCGGTGAGGTCGTACGCCGTGAGGGGCATGTCGGGACCGTACGGCCATAACTGACGGGGCGTCAACTACTGGGCGGGGTCCGGCTGGCAGTGCGGGCACCAGTAGGTGACGCGCTCCTGGCTGCCGCCGCCCTGGTCGGCGGCGCGGACCGGTGTCGCGCACCGCAGGCACGGCCGGCCCGCGCGCCCGTACACCCACAGGCGGCGGTCCGCGCGCGGGTCCGCCGTGGTGACGCGGGCGGGGCGGGACTTGTTGACTTCGAGCAGTTTCCGCGCGAGCGCCGGCAGCCGCTCAGGGGCCGGCAACCGGCCGATCGGCAGCCACGGGGAGGCGCGCAGCAGGAAGCACAGTTCCGACTTGTACACATTGCCGATGCCGGCCAGGTTGCGCTGGTCCAGCATGGCCTCGCCGAGAGGCCGGGCCGGTTCGGCGAGCAGTCTGCGCAGGGCCTCCTCGGGGTCCCAGTCGGGGCCGAGCAGGTCGGGGCCGAGGTGTCCGACGACCTTCGATTCGTCGGCGGTGCGCAGGAGATCGAGGACGGGGAGGCGGTAGCCGACGGCGGTGCGCTCCGCCGTGCCGAGGATGGCGCGGATCTGGTGCCGCGGCCCGCCGCGCCACCGCTCGCCGGGGGCGTAGATCTGCCAGGCGCCCTCCATGCGCAGGTGGGAGTGGAGGGTGAGGCCGCCTTCGACGCGGGTCAGCAGATGCTTGCCGCGCGCCGTCACGTCGGCGACGAGGCGGCCGGTGAGGTCGGAGGTCGCCAGGCGCGGTACGCGCAGGTCGCAGCGGACCAGGCGGTCGCCCGCGAGGGCCTGATGCAGGCGGTGTGCGGTGCGCCAGACGGTGTCTCCTTCGGGCATACGGACCATGATGCCGCGCGGTCGGGCCCCGCGCGGCGCGGCCCCAGCGCCCAGGACGGCCCGAGCGTACGGTTTCGGGCGCCCGCCTCCGCGTACGGCCGTCCCCGTGCCGTGACCCTTCTCCCTCCTCATGGGGCGCGCAGGCGCCACCCCCGTGGTGTGGCGTGGAAGCCCGCGGCCTCCAGGGCGCTGCCCATGGGGGAGGAGAGCGCGGCGGAGCCGTTGATCCGCTCGACCGTGACGGTGCCCAAGGCCCCCGCGCGCGCCGCCTGGGCCAGTGCCTGGGTCGCCGCCTGGAACCGGCCCCCGTAGGCACCCTCTCCGGACTCCCCGGACTCATCGGCCTGGGGGCCGTCCGGGGGCCAGGCGAGGAGGGTCTTGCCGCCGCGCTCCATGTAGAGGGCGAGGTCGCCGTCGAGCAGGACGACCAGGGAGCCGGCCTTCCGGCCCGGTTTGTGGGTCACGCCCGGAGGCGGCTCCGGCCAGGGCAGAGCGGCTCCGTAGGCGTTGGCGGGGTCCGCGGCCGCCAGCACGGCGGCGCGTCTGCTGTCCTTCGGGTCGGGTCCGTCGCCGGCGATGGCGCGCTCGCGGGCGTTGCCGACCGCGCGCAGCCGGTCGACCGCGCCCTCCATGGCGAACTGGGCCGCGCCCAGCCCCTCGACCACATAGCCGCGCCGGGCCTGACCGCTCTCCTCGAAGACGGACAGCACGCGGTACGCCGCCGAGAAGCCGCCCTCCACGCCCTCCGCGGCCACCGCGCCGCGCGTCACGACGCCGTGCCGGTCGAGGAGCGTACGGGCCAGGGCGTGCGCCCGGTGGGTCGGTTCGGGCTCCGGGGCGGGGAGCAGCGACCAGCGGCCCGCGACGGTCGGCGGTCCGCCGCGCGACGCGGTGGGCCGCAGGCCCGCGCCCGAACGGCCGGTGAGGGCCCCGTAGCGGCCGCGGGGGACGGCGCGTTTCGCCCGGTGCGCCGTGGCGCCCGCCGTACGGCCGGAGCCGAGGAGGGAGCGGAGCGGCGCGAGGGTGTCATTGGTGAGCCGCCCGGACCAGGCCAGGTCCCATACGGCGTCCGCCAGTTGCGCGTCGGCCGCCTCCGGGTGCGACGCGCGCACCTGGTCGGAGATCTGGCGGAAGAACAGGCCGTAGCCCCCGGCCAGGGCCTCCAGGACGGCCTGGTGGAGCGGGGAGAGCTCCAGCGGATGCGGGGCGGGCAGCAGCAGGGGCGCGGCGTCGGCCACGTACAGGGAGATCCAGCCGTCCTTGCCGGGGAGCGCCCCGGCGCCGGCCCAGACGATCTCGCCGGAGGCCGTCAGCTCGTCGAGCATCGCGGGACTGTAGCCCGTGACGCGGCCGGGCAGCACCAGCCTCTCCAGGGCCGAGGCCGGGACCGGCGCGCCCTGCAACTGCTCGACGGCGCGCACCAGTCCGTCGACGCCACGCAGGCTATGCGTGCCGATGTGCTGCCACTGGGGGAGGAACGCGGCCAGGGCCGGCGGCGCCACCGGCTCCAGCTCGTGCCGGAGCGCTGCCAGGGAGCGTCGGCGCAGCCGCCGCAGCACCGTGGTCTCGCACCACTCCTGGCCGATGCCCGAGGGGTGGAACTCCCCTTGCACGACACGGCCGTTCGCGGCGAGGCGGTGCAGCGCCCCGTCCGTCACGGCCGTGCCGAGGCCGAAGCGCCCGGCGGCCTGCGCCGAGGTGAAGGGGCCGTGGGTGCGGGCGAAGCGGGCGAGGAGGTCGCCGAGCGGGTCCTTGACGGGCTCGGTGAACGCCTCGGGCACGCCGACGGGGAGCGCTGTGCCGAGGGCGTCGCGGAGCCGCCCCGCGTCCTCGACGGCCGCCCAGTGGTCCTGCCCGGCGATACGGACGCGGATGGCGCGGCGCGCGTCGGCGAGGGCGGCCGCCCACCCCGGCTCGGCGCCGCGCTCCGCCAGCTCGGCGTCGGTGAGCGGCCCGAGGAGCCGCAGCAGGTCGGCCACGCCTTCGGCGTCCTTGGGGCGGCGGTCCTCCGTGCGCCACTGCAGCTCGTTCTCCAGCTCCGTGAGCACGTCGGCGTCGAGCAGCTCGCGCAGCTCCGCCTGGCCGAGCAGCTCGGCCAGCAGCCGGGAGTCGAGGGAGAGGGCGGCGGCGCGCCGCTCGGCGAGCGGGGAGTCGCCCTCGTAGAGGAACTGGGCGACGTAGCCGAAGAGCAGCGAGCGCGCGAAGGGCGACGGTTCGGGCGTGGTGACCTCGACGAGCCGGACACGGCGGGACTCGATGTCGCCCATCAGCTCCGTCAGGCCCGGCACGTCGAAGACGTCCTGGAGGCATTCGCGGACCGCTTCGAGGACGATCGGGAACGACCCGAACTCGCTCGCCACCTGGAGGAGCTGGGCGGCGCGCTGCCGCTGCTGCCACAAGGGGGTGCGCTTGCCCGGCGAGCGGCGCGGCAGCAGCAGGGCCCGCGCGGCGCACTCGCGGAACCGGGAGGCGAACAGCGCGGAGCCGCCGACCTGGTCCGTGACGATCTGCCCGATCTCGCCCTTGTCGAAGGCGACGTCCGCCGCGCCGACCGGCGACTGCTCGGGGTCGAACTCCGTGCCCCGCGCCCCCGGGTCGGCGTCCAGGAGGTCGAGCCCCATCAGATCCGCGTCGGGCAGCCGCAGCACGATCCCGTCGTCGGCGTGCATGACCTGGGCGTCCATGCCGTACCGCTCGGTGAGCTTGGCGCCCAGGGCCAGCGCCCAGGGGGCGTGCACCTGCGCGCCGAACGGGGAGTGGACGACCACCCGCCAGTCGCCCAGCTCGTCGCGGAAGCGCTCCACGACGATCGTACGGTCGTCCGGCACATGCCCGCAGGCGCGGCGCTGCTCGTCCAGATAGGCCAGGACGTTGTCCGCCGCCCAGGCGTCGAGGCCCGCCGACAGCAGCCGCCGCCGCGACTCCTCGGGCGGCCGGCCGCCGATCTCGCGCAGGAACGCCCCCAGGGCGCGGCCGAGTTCGAGGGGGCGGCCGAGCTGGTCGCCCTTCCAGAACGGGAGGCGGCCGGGCACACCGGGCGCGGGCGAGACCAGGACGCGGTCCCGGGTGATGTCCTCGATCCGCCACGACGTGGTGCCGAGGGTGAACACGTCGCCCGCGCGCGACTCGTAGACCATCTCCTCGTCGAGCTCGCCGACCCGGCCGCCGCCCTTCTTGGGGTCCGCGCCGGCCAGGAAGACTCCGAAGAGACCGCGGTCGGGGATTGTGCCGCCGGAGGTGACGGCCAGCCGCTGCGCGCCCGGGCGGCCCGCGACCGTACCGGCGACGCGGTCCCACACCAGGCGGGGACGGAGTTCCGCGAAGGCGTCGGACGGATACCGCCCCGCGAGCATGTCGAGGACCGAGGTGTAGGCGGACTCGGGGAGTGAGGCGAAGGGCGCCGCGCGCCGCACGAGGGCCAGCAGCTCGTCCACGTCCCAACTGTCGAGCGCCACCATCGCGACGATCTGCTGGGCGAGCACGTCCAGCGGGTTGGCCGGCACCCGCAGCGACTCGATGGAGCCCTCGCGCATCCGCTCCGTCACCACGGCGGCCTGCACCAGATCGCCTCGGTACTTGGGGAAGACGACGCCGGTCGACACGGCGCCCACCTGGTGTCCGGCGCGGCCCACCCGCTGGAGCCCGGAGGCGACGGACGGCGGGGACTCGACCTGGACGACGAGGTCCACCGCGCCCATGTCGATGCCCAGCTCCAGGCTGGAGGTGGCCACGACGGCGGGCAGCCGCCCCGCCTTGAGGTCCTCCTCGACCACGGCCCGCTGCTCCTTGGACACCGAACCGTGGTGGGCGCGGGCCAGCACCGGGGGCGCGCCCCTGGCCGCGCCCGCTTCGGCCATCAGCTCGGCCGGGGAGTGGTGCTCGGGCAGCGGTTCGCCGGTGGCGCGCTCGTACGCGATCTCGTTGAGGCGGTTGCACAGCCGCTCCGCGAGGCGCCGGGAGTTGGCGAAGACGATCGTGGAGCGGTGCGCCTGGACGAGGTCGGCGATCCGCTCCTCCACATGCGGCCAGATCGAGGGCTTGTCGCCGTCCCCGGCGTCCTCCGAGCCCCTGGCCGGGGCGCCGCTCAGCTCCCCCAGGTCCTCCACCGGGACGACCACCGAGAGGTCGAACTCCTTGCCGGAGGGCGGCTGGACGATCTCCACCTTGCGCTGCGGGGACAGATAGCGTGCCACCTCGTCGACGGGGCGCACGGTGGCCGACAGCCCGATGCGCCGGGCCGGCCGGTCCAGGAGCGCGTCGAGCCGCTCCAGGGACAGCGCGAGGTGCGCGCCGCGCTTCGTGCCCGCGACGGCGTGCACCTCGTCGAGGATGATCGTCTCCACCCCGGCGAGGGCGTCCCGCGCGGACGAGGTGAGCATCAGGAACAGCGACTCGGGCGTGGTGATCAGAATGTCCGGCGGCCGGTTGGCGATGGACCGGCGCTCGGCGGCCGGGGTGTCCCCCGAGCGGATGCCCACCCGGATCTCGGGCTCGGGCAGCCCCAGCCGTACGGACTCCTGGCGGATGCCGGTCAGCGGGCTGCGCAGATTCCGCTCGACGTCCACCGCGAGGGCCTTGAGGGGCGACACGTACAGCACCCGGCAGCGCTTCTTCGGCTCGGCCGGCGGCGGCGTGGCGGCCAGCGCGTCGAGCGAGGCGAGGAACGCGGCGAGGGTCTTGCCGGACCCGGTCGGGGCGACCACCAACACGTCCGATCCCTCGCCGAGCGCGCGCCAGGCCCCGGCCTGCGCGGTCGTGGGCGCGGTGAAGGCCCCCTCGAACCACGCGCGGGTCGCGGGGGAGAACGCTGCGAGGGCCGAAGCCGGGTCGTTCGCCATGACCCCATCGTGCACCGCCCCACTGACAATGAGCCGTAGGCCGGGATACGCCCAGGTCGGAGGGGTGAGGGCGGGGGCCGTCGGGCGCTGAGGGCCACCGGCCGGAGAGGGCGGACGGGCCGGCGGCGGGGCCGGCCGGCGGCGGCGCACAATGGGGCCGGAACGCACGGTACGAGCGATGACGGGGACGGCGAGGCGATGCCGGGGACCAGCGAGTGGGCCAGGCACTGGCATTTCGCGCCGCTGCCGGGGCTCGACCTGCTGCGCGCCCGTTATGTCCGGCACACCTTTCCGCGCCACGCCCACGACGGCTTCACCTTCGGCGCGGTCACCGGCGGCATCGAGGAGATCGGGCTGGCGAGCGGCACCGTACGGGCCGGCTCCGGCAGCGTCGTCATGATCAACCCCGAGGTCGCGCACACCGCCCGCGCCGGGGCGCCCGAAGGCTGGGCCTACGCCACGCTCTACCCCGCCGGGCAGGTGATCCGGGAGGTCGCGGCCGAACTCGGCACGATCCGCGGCACTCCGGGGTTCGCCGAGACCGTGGTCGACGACCCGAGCGCCGCCCACCTGATCAACGCCGTGCACCGGGCGGCCGAGGAGGGCAACGCGCTCGCCGCCGACAGCCTGCTGCGCCTCGTCCTCGCCCGCCTGCTGCGCGTGCACGGCCGTCCGCTCCCGGCCCGCCCGCCCCGCACCGCGGGGGCTCGCAACGCCCTCCTGGCCCGCGCGGCCCTGGAAGAGCGCATAGCCGACCCGCCGCCCCTGGCGACGCTGGCGGCCGAACTGGACACCAGCCCCTTCGCCTTGCTGCGCGCCTTCCGCGACGCCTATGGGATGCCGCCGCACGCCTGGCTCACCAACGCCCGGATACGCCGCGCCCGCCGTCTCCTGGAGACCGGGAGCTCCCCGGCCGAGACGGCCGTCGCCGTCGGCTTCACGGACCAGCCGCACCTCAACCGGCACTTCACGCGGATCGTCGGCGTACCGCCCGGCGCGTACCGGCGCGAGCGCGCCGCGATCCGCGTCCTCCCGGGCGGAACGGAGGCCCGTACCGAGTGACGGAGCGCGCCGCGATCCATACCCTCCCGGGCGAGCCGGGTGCCGCTCCCTTGTGAACCCGACACCCCCGCCCGCCCGGGGACGTGCGGTGGCCTGGGGCGCAAGAACGTACAAGACCTGGTCGGACGGCCGCTCCTAGCGTGCCGATGTGGCAAAGCGAACGACGGACACTGATGAGATGACGGCCCCCGAAGAGGGCACCCGGGGCGAGCGAATACCGGGCCGCCCGGAGCCTTCCCCAGCACCTGCCCCGGAGTCGAGCCCGCCATCCGGGCCGGTGGCGCGCGACGACCGGGCTGTCGTACGGGACGCCCTGGGCGTCGGGGTGGCGGTCGGCCTCTCCGGTTTCGCCTTCGGGGTGACCTCGGCGGGGGCCGGGCTGAGCCTGCCGCAGACCTGCGCGCTCAGCCTCTTCGTCTTCACCGGGGCTTCGCAGTTCGCCCTGGTAGGCGCGCTCGCGGCGGGCGGCAACCCGCTGACCGCCGCGGCCGGCGCGTTCTTCCTCGGCGTCCGCAACGTGTTCTACGGCCTGCGGCTCTCCCCACTGCTGCGACTGCCGCGCGCCGTGCGGCCCTTCGCCGCCCAGGTGGTCATCGACGAGACCTCGCTCGTGGCGTTCGCCCAGCCGGACCGGCGCGGCGCCCGCATCGGCTTCACCGTCACCGGCCTGAGCCTGTACGCGCTGTGGAACCTCTCCACGCTCGCCGGGGCGGCCGGGGCCGCGGCGCTCGGCGACACCGACGCCTGGGGGCTGGACGCGGCCGGCCCGGCCGTCTTCCTCGCCCTGCTCGCCCCCATGCTGACGAGCGCCGTCGAACGGGCCACGGCGGGGCTGGCCGTCCTGCTCGTGCTCGGGTGCACCCCTTTGCTGCCCGCGGGGGTGCCCGTGCTGGCCGCCGGGCTCGCCGCGCCTCTCGTGCTCGCCCTCAAGGGACGCGCCTTCCGTGCGCCGCGCACTCCGGAGGGGCACGGTGGCGATCGGGAGTCCCCTAGGGAGCCGCGTGATGCTCGTGGCGGCCCAGGGGACGCGAATGACGCCCCAGGGGGCGTCCGTAAGAGCGTCGAAACCGTCCGTGACGTCCCCGAGGAGGGCGGCAGCCGATGAACGTCTGGATAGCCATAGCGGTCACCGCGGCCGGCTGCTACCTCGTCAAGCTGCTCGGCCTGTCCGTACCCGCCGGGATGCTGGACCGCCCCCTCGTCAAACGCCTCGCCGCGCTGGTACCCGTGGCGCTGCTGGCGGCCCTCACCGCGCAGCAGACCTTCGGCCACGGGACCGGGCTCGTCGTCGACGCCCGCGCGGCGGGGCTCGGCGCGGCGGCCGTCGCGCTCGTGCTGCGCGCCCCGTTCCTGCTCGTGATCGCCGTCGCGGTCGTCGTCACCGCGGGCGTACGCGCGCTCGGCGGCTGACCGGGACCGCCCCTGAGGGCCACCGGGGCGGGGCCGCGCCGAACTCGCCGCCCCGGGGCCCGCCGGCCGCTACAGGGGCCGCCCGTACGCGCGCAGGGTCCGCAGCGCCTCGATGGTCACCATCGGGCGGCTCTCCAGGGCGGTGCCCGGCGCCCACTGGCGCCAGGTGACCGGCCAGCCGCCGTCCTCCTCCTGGGAGCGCGCGAGGAAGTCCAGCGACCGGTCCATCTCCGCGTCGGAGAACCAGTGCCGGGCCACGGAGTCGGGTGTGGCGGCGTAGTCGTGCGGGAAGTGGTGCTCGCCCGGCGCGTACCCCTCGGGCGAGGGGTGGTCCGCAGCCCGCTCCGGCTCCAGGACGACCAGCCGCTGCTCCCGCACCAGCTCGCCGAGGCGCTGGGCGGCCGCCTGCGCGCGCGTACGGTCCGGGGCGCCGTCCAGGAAGGCGACGGCCGCCAGGACTTCGTAGGGGTGCGTCTTCGCCAGCGACTCCACCGCGGTCCAGCAGTAGTCGGTGGCCCGGAACAGCCACGCGTGCCACACCTCGTTGCGGTGCAGCAGCCCCACCACCGGGCCGGTCGTCAGCAGTTCGCTCGGCGGGTCGTCCACGATCGGCATCCAGGGGGCGGCCGGATAGCCGCGCAGCGAGGGGTGGAGCGCGGGCAGCGCGCCCTCCGGGGTCGAGATGCCGGTCAGATAGCGGCAGACGCGCTCCACCCGCTGACCGCCGCAGCGGCCGATACCGTCCAGGACGCGCAGCGCGTGCGCGACGTGCAGCGGCTGGCTCACCGGGCCCCGCACATCGGGCTCCAGGGCGTAGCCGTAGCCGCCGTCCTCCCCCAGGTAGGCGGTGAGCGCGGTCTCGACGGCGTCGGCGTTGCGGGCGCTGTCGTCGAGGAAGTGATAGGCGAATCGGCGTTGTTCGAGCACGCGGGCGGTCAGCCAGACGAAGTGCTCGGCGCGGTCTGCGGGTGATGCTCCGGAACGGGCCATGGTCAGACCGTAGGGCGGAAAACGGCGGCGGTCAGGGGCACGCGCCGGGCTGCACTCGCAGGGGCGGGGGGCCGGTCGCACGCGGTTGACGGCGCGCGCGAATCCGGAGGTCCGCGGCGGCCGTTCGCAGAACCGCGGCTCTCCGGGAGGCCCCTCAGCGGTCCGTACGCGCCGCGCCCAGGGCGGCGGTGGTGGCCCGCGCGAGGCCGTCCAGATAGCCCGCGGGGAGGGGGGAGCGCACCATGACCAGGCGCCAGTAAAGGGGACCGCAGGCGAGGTCGAGGGCGAGGTCGACGCTGGTGTCGGCGGATAGCTCGCCCCGGGCGACGGCGTGCTGGACGATCGTTTCCGCTATACCGCGCTGGGAGTCGCGCACCGCCGCCTGCAGGGCCTGGGCGATGTCCGGGTTGCGTGCCGCCTCTGCGAGCAGGTCGGGGAGGATCTGGGCGGCCATGGGGTGCTGCAGCAGCCGCGCGGTCACCTTCAGGAGCGCTTGTACGTCGCCGAGCAGGCTGCCCGTGTCCGGGGCCGGCATGCCCTGGACCGCGAGGGCGGAGACCACGTCGAGGACGATGGGCAGTTTCGAGCGCCAGCGGCGGTACACGGCGGCCTTGCCCACCCCGGCCCGGCGGGCGACGCGCTCGATCGACATACGCGCGTACCCCACGGTGGCCAGCTCTTCGAAGACGGCGGCGCGGATCGCCTGGGTGACGTCCTCACGGAACGCGGCGGCCCCCGCGGGGGCGCGACGCGGCTTTTGGGACTCCTTATCCATGCCCCGAGCCTAACTCGACGATGGAACGCTTGTGTTCCATCGTCTCCTCCTCTAGCGTTGACGACACGACGGAACGCACCCGTTCCAACGTGATGTCATCTGCCCTCACCCCGCCCCGGGCCCGCGTCTCGCGCCCGGCCGTCTCCGGGTGTGCCCCCCTACCGAAAGTTCCCAGGTGACCGAGTTCTCCTCGCCCCCCTCAGCCGTCCTCGACCGGCCCGTGGCCGCACCCCTGACCCCATCGGAACTCGCCGCCGCGCATGGTCTCGCGGTGAGTGGTGCCCGGCCGGGGCTGGGGGAGTATGTGCGGCAGTTGTGGGATCGGCGGCATTTTATTGTGGCGTTTTCCCGGGCGAAGCTG
>NZ_JOBF01000044.1 GCF_000718635.1 Streptomyces varsoviensis
ACCTGCCCACCCCCACTCACCCCCACTCACCCCAGCAGCCCCCGCACCGCAGCCCGGTCGACGTTCGTGAGGGCGCGGAGAAGCTTTGGGGTGAGGAAGACGATGAGGAGGCCGGCGAGGGAGACGGCGGCGAGTTGGAAGGGGGAGGTCAGGTAGTACTGGTGGTGGGCGCCGCCCGAGGTGAAGTCGTAGACGCGGTAGCCGGGCCAGCCGACGTAGTGCGGGAAGACCCAGTTGTAGGCGGGGAGCAGCGCGAGTGCCCAGCCGACGAGGAGGACGCTCGTCGTCACGACGAAGCTCACCATCCGCCAGGGGAACATCACCACCTGGAAGAGGAACGCGCGCCAGCCCGCCGCGTCCCCCAGCCGGGCCCGCTGCGCGGCCCAGAAGCCCGCGGCGTGCGGCTTCGCCACGGGCGCGGGCGCGGCGACCTCCAGGCCGAGCTTCCTGGCCGCCCTCCGGCGTTCGGCCGCGCCGAGCCCCCGCGCACCGGCCAGCAGCCCGGCGAGTACGGGCAGTCCGAGCACCGTGATGGCGAGCGTCACGCCGATCGAGAACAGCCCCACGGCGAAGAGGAAGCCGACGACGGCGATCGGCATCGAGGCCAGGACGTACCCGATCTCGCGGTACGTGACGGCGGCGAACGGCGCGCGCCAGAAGCCGACCCGTTCCGCCTCGGCGTCTACCGGGGCGGCCGGAACCGCCGGGGCGGCCGCCGGAGCGGACGCGGAACCGTACGACAGGGCGCTGGTGCTCATGCTCATGGCGGGCCTCGGATTCGTGTGTCTCGGGTGTTTCGGGAGTTTCGGGAGTTTCGTGTGATGAGGGCTGGGACGGTGGCGCCCCGTCTCGACCTCCACGATCCCGAATCCGAACGCCCGGCGGCATACGGTGACGTGGCCTCTTCAGGGTGGTGCTAGGTCCACCCCGGCCGGGGGCCGGTCGGGCCGACGGGGCCGCCCCGGCCTGCGCTGAGCGGCGGCCCCACGCCCGTACCCATCACCGGCCCGCCGCCTCCGCATCCGCGTCGGCAGTCATCACCGGGAACTCCAACCCCGCCGGCAGCGCCCCGGTGTATATCACCCCCAGCCGTTGCGTGGCCCGGGTCAGCGCCACGTACAGGTCGCTCGCCCCGAACTCCGCGGGTTCCACGACGATCACCGAGTCGAACTCCAGCCCCTTGGCCTGCCGGGGGTCGAGCAGCACCACGGGCCTGGTCAGGTCCGGGGAGCGGCCGGCGGCGGCGTGCGGCAGGGCGGCGCCGATCGCGCCGTGCAGCGCGCGCGGCGCGATCACCGCGAGGTGCCCAACCTCGTTCCCCCGCGTGGTGTCCTGCGCCGCCTCCCCCGACATCTCCCTTCCGACAGCCTCGGCCACCGCCCCGGCCACGGCCTCAGCCCCCCTTCCAGCCACAGCCTCCGCCCCCGTGCCAGCCACAGCCTCAGCCCCCGTGCCAGCCATCGCCCCGGCCCCTGCTCCAGCCCCGCCCCCGCCGACGCGGTGCGCCCAAGGCCGTACGCCCGTGGAGCGGATCGAGCGCGGCGGCTCGAAGGCGGGGTCGGTGGCGCGCGGGACCGCTGCCGCGATCTCCATGATCTCGGTGGGCGTGCGGTAGTTGACCCCGAGCCGTACGCGCTTCCAGCGGTCCCCGGCGTGCGGCGCGAGGATCGTCTCCCATGAACCGCAGCCGCCCGGCTCGGCGGCCTGCGCCGGGTCGCCGACCAGCGTCATCGAGTGGGTCGGGCAGCGGCGCATCAGCAGCCGCCACATCATCGGGGACAGCTCCTGCGCCTCGTCGACGATGATGTGGCCGAAGGCCCAGGTGCGGTCGGCGGCGGCGCGCTCGGCGGCGCTGCGGTGGTCGGCCTCCTCCTGGCGTTCGGCGAGCCGTTCCGCGTCCACGAGGTCGTGGGCGGCCAGCACCTCGGAGTCCTCCTCGTCGAGGTCCTCGAACTCGTACGTGCGCGAGCCGTGGGAGAGGTCGAGGACGCCCTGTGCGTAGGCGATGCGTTCCTGCCGCTCGGCCTCGGCGGCGGCGCGGGCGGCGGAGTCGTCCTCGCCGAGCAGTTCGGCGGCCTCGTCGAGCAGCGGCACGTCGGCGGGCGTCCAGTCCTGACCACCACTCTCGGCACTACCGGCACTACCGGCACTCTCGGCACTACCGGGGCGCCGGATGGCCTCCGCGGCCCCTCCCTTCAGTTCCCCCAGCTCCTCCAGCTCCTCCAGATGTACGGGGTCGGCGAGGAAGTCGGCGACCAGTTCCTCCGGGGTGAGGGCCGGCCACAGTGAGGCGATGGCGGCGTGTACGTCGGCGCTGGCGGCGATGGCCTTGCCGAGCATGGCGGTGTCGTCGGGCCCGAGGAGGTTGGGCCCGCCGTACGGGTCCGCGCCGATCCGGTCCGTGAGCTGCGCGGTGAGCGCGTCGATGACGTGGAACGCGAAGTGCGGCCGCGCGAGGTTGTGCGGCAGCCCGGTCGCGCGCGCCGCGTGCCGCGCGTCGCTCGCGATGTCCGCGTCCAGCAGCAGTTCGCCGTCCTCGTGGTCGATGACGATGGGCGCGTTGAACGGCGGCAGCGTCTGCCGGTCCCGTACGAACCGGGCCAGCGCGTCGGCCATGGCCGCGCTGCCCTTGACCTCGGCGGCGCGCGCGGTGTCGGTGCCGGTGGCGGTCACGCCGGGGAAGAGGTCGCCGGGCGTGGCGAGCAGCACCCCGGTCTCGCCGAGCGAGGGCAGCACCTCGGCGATGTAGCCGAGGAACGCCGGGTTCGGCCCGACGATCAGCACGGCCCGGCGGGCCAGCAGTTCCCGGTGCGCGTAGAGCAGGTACGCGGCCCGGTGCAGCGCCACCACGGTCTTCCCGGTGCCGGGCCCGCCCTCCACGACGAGGATGCCGTGGTGCGGGGCGCGGATGATCCGGTCCTGTTCGGCCTGGATGGTCTGCACGATGTCGTGCATCCGGCCCGTGCGCGCGGCGTCCAGCGAGGCCAGCAGCACGGCGTCGGCGTCGGAGCCCTCGTACCCGGTGCGCTCGGTGTCGGTGAGGTCCATCAGCTCGTCATGGAGCCCGGTGACCCGGCGCCCTTCCGTGGTGATGTGCCGCCGCCGGCGCAGCCCCATCGGCGTGTGCCCGGTCGCGAGGTAGAACGGCCGCGCCACCTCCGCCCGCCAGTCGACGACCAGCGGCGTACGCTCCGGGTCGTCCCGCCGCATCCCGATCCGTCCGATGTGGTGGTCGCGCCCGTCCCGGAACGCCAGCCGCCCGAAGCACAGCCCGCTCTCCCCGGCGTTGAACGCCGCCAGCAGCCCGGACCGCTCCGCGACCAGCACCTCCCGCTCCAGCCGCGCCTGATGTCCGCTCCCCCCGACCGGCAACACCTCCCGCACCGCGCCCTCGGCCTCGGCCCGCAACTCGGCCAGCCGCCCGTAGAGCAGATCGATGAATTCCTGCTCGTCTCGCATTTCCGCGTTTGACAATTCAGCTCCGCTCGGATACCTTGTGAAAGTCAGGGATTCGCCATGCCCAAAAGGTAATGCAGGCATGGAAACCCCCAATATACGCAGAGAAATACCCCGGCCGTCAATACGGACCGGGTTTTTCCTATGCGCCCAGCCCAGCCCAGCCCGACTCTGACTCTGCCCGGTCCGGAGCGCCTGCCCGTAGCGATCAATCCGATCCCGCGCTCGAAACCATCGACCCGACCCCGCGCCCGTACCGATCGACCCGGTCAGCGGCCCACCTCATACGCCCGTAAACGCAAGCATCCGGAAGAGACCGGCCGATAGCGGTCCGGCCCGGTACCGGTCCCGTGTGTCGTCGTTACCTTGGTCCCTCCGTGGCTCGGTTGCCCTTCGCGGGGGTGCGATTGAGGACGGTGGGTGCATGGGGTTCGGCTCGGTCCGGTGGGGGGATGGGCGGGTGCCCGCCGAAATGACGAGTTTCGTCGGGCGGGGGCGGGAGATCGCGCGGTGCCGGGAGTTGCTGGCGCGTACGCGGCTGGTGACGCTCGTGGGGCCCGGCGGGGTGGGGAAGACACGGATCGCCATGCGGGTCGCGGCGCGGGTGGCGGGGGAGTACGAGGAGGGGGCGCGGTTCGTCGAGCTGTCGGGGCTGGGGCACGCCGAGTCGCTGCCGCGGGCCGTGTCCGAGGCGCTGGGACTGCCCGAGCAGCGGTCGAGGCCGCAGGAGGACGCCCTGGTCGAGTACGCGGCGGAGCGCGAGCTGCTGCTCGTACTCGACACCTGCGAGCACGTACTCGACTCCTGCGCCGCCCTCGCCGATCTGCTGCTTCCCCGGGCGCCCCGGCTGACGATCCTCGCCACCAGCCGGCAGCCGCTCGCCGCGCCCGGCGAGCACCTGCTGCCCGTACCGGCGCTGCCGCTGCCCCGGCCCGGCGACGACGGGGACAGCGACGCGCTCGCCCTGCTGGCCGAGCGGGCCGCCGCCGTGCTGCCCGGCTTCGCGCTGACCGGCGCGAACCGGCGGCACGCCGTCGCCCTCTGCCACCGCCTCGGCGGCATGCCGCTGGCCATCGAGCTGGCCGCCGTCCGGTTGCGGGCGCTGCCGCTCGACCAGCTCGTGGCGCGGCTCAGCGACACGTTCGCGCTCCTCGACCACGGCCGTATGACGACGTCCGCGCGCCATCAGACGCTGCGCAGGACCATGGACTGGAGCCATGAACTGTGCACGCCCGCCGAGCGGTTGCTGTGGGCGCGGCTCTCCGTGTTCGCGGGGTCGTTCGGTCTGGACGCCGTCACCGAGGTCGCCGCCGACGACGAGCTGCCGGCCGACGCGGTCCTGAACCACCTGGTGGGGCTCGTCGAGAAGTCCGTGGTGGTGCGGCTGGGCGAGGACGGCGACCGCTACCGGCTGCTGGACACGCTGCGCGAGTACGGCGCCGACCGGCTCGAAGAACTCGGCGGCACCGGCGCGCTCCGCCGCCGCCACGTCGCCTACTTCCACGCCAAACTGCGCCACTTCGAGGAACGGTTCGCCGGTTCACGCCAGCTCCCGCTCTACCAAGGGCTCGTGGCCGAGCGCGAGAACCTGCGCGCGGCCCTGCGCTACGCAGACGGCGGCCCCGAACTCCTCGGGCTCACCGCCGTCATGTGGCCGTACTGGCTCTGCTCCGGGCAGCCCGCCGAGGGCGCGTACTGGATGGGGCGGGCCCTGGACCGTACCCGCGAGCAACGCCCCACCTCGCGGCGGGCGATGGTCCTCGCCCTGCGCTCCATGTTCGTCAGCAGGGAGGGCGACCAGGCCACGGCCCTGGACATCGCCACCGACGCGCTCGCCGCCGCCCGGGCCGCCGGCGACGCCCGGTCGGCGGCCTGGGCCGGCTTCGCCGAGGCCGCCGCCCTCTACTACCAGGGCGTCCACGAACGGGGGCTGGCCGGGGCCGGGACGGCGGTCGCGCTGATGCGGGAGGCCGGGGACGCGCACGGCGAGCGGCTGGCCCAGATGCACCTGAGCGTCGCCCACCTGCTGGCCGGGCGGCCCGAGGCGGCACTCGAAGCCGCCCGCGGCACCCTCGAACTCCTCGGCGCCGACAGCGAGGAGTGCTTCGTCCAGGGTTCGCAGCGGATCACCGAGGGCCTGGCGCACCTGCTGCTCGGCGCGACCGCCGACGCCGCCCGTTCGCTGCGCGCGGGCGCCCGGCTGTCGGGCGCGCTGGGCGACACGCTGGGCGTGGCGGCGGCCATGAACCTGCTGGCCTGGGTCGCGGTCGACGAGGGCCGGATGCGCAGGGCGGCCTGCCTGTTCGGGGCGTGCGCCGCCCAATGGCGCAAGATCGGGCCGCAGTCCCTGGTCGGGAACCCGCAGATGCGCGCCATGCACGACGAGTACGAGCAGCGGGCCCGCGACGAGCTGGGCGCCGGCCGCTACACCGCCCTGTACGCCAAGGGCGCCGCGCTCTCCCTCGGTGCGGGCGTGCTGATGGCGGCGGAGGACAAGGACGCGCCGTCGGGCGTGCCCCGGCAGCGGACGACGGCCGTACGGACGACCGCGGTACGGACGACTGCGCCAGGGACGACCGCGTCAGGGACGACCTCGGTAGGGACGACCCCGGTAGGGACGACCCCGGTAGGCATGACCCCGGCAGGGACGCGGCCCGCGCCGCACGCGCTGACGCCGCGCGAACGGGAGGTGGCCGGGCTCGTCGCGGAGGGCCTGACCAACCGGGAGATCGCCGAACGCCTCGTCATCTCCCGCCGCACCGTCGACGCCCACGTCGAGCACATCCTCGCCAAGCTCGGGTACTCGTCGCGGACACAGGTCGCGGAGTTGCTGAGGGGTGGGTGAGGGGCCGAGGGGCGCGACGCGCCGCCTGGCGCGCTCCTCGCCGTTCACTGCTCTTCGCCGTTCACTGCTCTTCGCCGTTCACTGCTCTTCGCCGTTCACTGCTCTTCGCCGTTCACCGCTCCTCGCCGTTCACCGCTCTTCGCCGTTCACTGCGGCGGGGCGGCGGGGCGGCGGGGCGGCGGGGCGGCGGGCCGTCAGGGGGCCGGCAGTAGGTATTAGGTATACGGATACGGACCGGTCACCGATGCCCTGCCGCGCCGCCCCGGTCAAGCTGACTGCCTCCCGAGGAGACGGACCCTGGAGGTAGGGAAGATGCCGGAGCCGCTGGACGGCCGGTCCGCCGCACTGGTCGGCCGTGACGCCGAGGCGATCGAGGTCGAACGGCTGCTGAGGGAGCACCGGCTCGTCTCGGTCGTCGGCCCCGGCGGGGTCGGCAAGAGCGCGCTGGCGGCGGACGTGGTGCGGCGGATGCTCCCCGGCCCGTGGGCGGCGGTGGCCGCCACCGACCTGGCCGGGCTGGAGACGCCCGGCCAGGTGCCGCACTGGATGGCCTGCGCGCTGCGGCTGTGGGGCCGGCCGCGGCTGGCCGAGGTGGCGGGGGACCGGCCGAGGCTGCCGGTCGTGGACACCAGCGAGCACCTGGCCGAGGCGGTGGGGGACCGGCCGACGCTGCTGGTCGTGGACACCTGCGAGCACCTGGCCGAGGAGTGCGCGGACGTGCTCGTACGGCTGGTCGAGGCGTGTGCGGGCATGCACGTCCTGGTCACCAGCAGGGTGCCGCTGCGGACGCCCGCCGGCTACCCGCTGCCGCCGCTCGCCCCGGAGGCCGCCGCCACGCTGTTCTCGCGGGCGGCGCTGCGGTTCGGCGCCAGCGTCACGCCGGAGAGCGAACTGGCCCGCAGGATCTGCACTTCGCTGGACGGCCTGCCGTTGGCCGTCCACCTCGCTGCGGGCGGGCTCGCGCACCGCACCCCCGACGAACTGCTCCCCTTCGTCTCCCGGCTCCGGCACGTACTGGACCTGACCTCGCCCGTCACCCCGCTGCCCAGCCGCCAGCGCACCCTGCGCGCCTCGCTGAGCTGGAGCCACCGGCTGTGCACGCCGGACGAGCGGCTGCTATGGGCGCGGTGCAGCGTGTTCGACGAACCGTTCACGCTGCGGGACGCGCTCGCGGTCTGCTCGGACGAATGGCTCGCCGCGAGCCCCCTCGTCACGGCCTTCGCCGGGCTCGCCGCGCAGTCCGTGATCACCCCGGAGCCGCCGCCGCACCCGGCCGCCTTCCGGATGCCGCGGGTCACGCGGGCGTACGGGCGTCAGCGCCTGGAACTGCTCGGCGAGGAGGACGAGTTCGAGCGGCGGTGCGCGGCCTGGTGCGTCGGCGGGCGGTGAGGCGGCGAGGCGGTGAGGGGGCGAGGGCGGTGGAGCGGTAGGGCGGGTGAGTACGTACGTATGTGGGGACGGGCGGTGGTGGGTACGTACGGGCCGGGGTGGCGGGGTGCGTACGGGCCCGGGGCGGGTGGTGGGTACGTACGAGCTGCGGGGGCGGGACGGCGTCCGGTACGTACGTGTGGCCGCCGGCCCGTCGTCAGGGCGTGGCGGCTGGGCGTCAGGGCGTGGCGGTCGGGCGTCTGCGCGTGGCCGCTGGGCGTCAGCGCGTGGCGGCCGGGCGCGGGCTGCCGTGGAAGACCTGGCGGGTGTGCCAGGCGCGGTGGCCGTCCGCCACGCGGGCGGCGCCCGCCTGCGGGCCGATGAGCGGACGGCCGGCGAGCGCGGTGACGTGCTCGCGGGCGGCGGCGCTCTGCCCGACGAAGTGCTGGGAGACCATCACGACGTGGCCCTCGCCCACGCCGAGTACGCCCTTGTCGAACAGCTTGTGGTGCAGGGCGCACAGGCACAGCCCGTTGTCGACGACGTCGGGCCCGTCGAAGGCCCACCAGCGCACGTGCGCGGCCTCCAGACCGACCGGGGCCGCCCCGATCCGCCCGTCGTAGCCGCAGAAGGCGCACTGGTACTCGTAGGCGGTCAGCACCAGTTCCCGCATCCGCCGGTCCCGCCGCTGGCGCGGCCCCACCAGCAGCGGGTCCGTCTCCGCGGCTTCCAGCTCCAGCCCCACCGCCTCGCACAGGTCGGGGTGGAGGGAGGGCGGGAAGTGCAGGTCGAGCAGGACGCGGGCCATCCGGCCGAGGAGTGCGGGCTCGCGCCGCAGCGCCGAGCGCAGCTCCGGTGCGAGCCGGCCGGCCGCGCCCGACGCGCGCAGTTCCAGCACGCCGGTCCCGGGGCTGCCCGGGCCGCGATCCGTACGGACCTCCCACACGCCGTCGCTGACGAGGTGGTGGAAGGGGTAGGCCGGGGTGGTCTTGTTGGCGGGGCCGTACTCGATCAGGAGCCGCTTCAGGTCCTCTTCGACGGCGCTGTAGCGCAGCTCGCCGTCGGCGTCCTCCTGGAAACGGCCCAGCGCGTACAGCAGCAACAGCGGTTTGTGCGGCGCTCGTACGCCGTGCCCCGTCCACTGCCGCAGCTTCGCGATGCGCTCCAGCCAGTCGTCCATGGCGGCCGATCATATGCGCGGGGTGGGGGTGTTGGCCGGGGAGGGGCATTGGCCGGGGAGGGGTGCGGCCGTCCCGGCGGCGGTGGGTAAAGACAGGCGGTGGGTAAAACATTCGCCGGTGTCTGCCTGCGAGTTGTGCGGGCGCGGTGCTGGGGCGCGTTGGCCTATCGGCCGCGGGCGAGTGGTAGCCGGATCATGCCCATGCCAGATTTGCCGCCCCGAACACCAACAAACACGGCTAAACAGGCCGCCTTTCCTTCCCGTATGACCGGAGATGGAGGCGTATCGGATGATTTGCCGTGATGCGAATACACAGCCATTCCAAAACGTGAATAGAAGAATTCACCGCTGTGATCTGGGTCACTTGACACTTTTAGCGGCGGGGTCTTCACTCTCTCGCGGCGGACGGAATGTATTCGGAAGGGGTTCCGGTTCTTTCGGATTACAGCTGTTCGCCGAGTCGGTTGGTCAGTCAGTCATTCAGTCAGCCAGGCTGTTATAGCTGGTACATATGAATGGAGGAATTTATGAAGCTGGTTCACCTGGTCAACAAGTTCCGTTCGGAGAAGAGCCTCAAGGCATACTCCTGGTACCAGTGGCTCTGATCGAGTAGTTTTTCACCGGCCCCGGGCCGGCCGGCGACCCCGGCCGGCCCGGGCAGCCCAGCAACGGAGTTCACCCATGCCAATGCATCGCACCGGCGGGAGCACTCGGGCCGTAGAGTTCGCGCCGCGCATCGCGGAACTGCTCAGCCGCTATGGCGATGCGCCGCTGTTCCGTCTGGAACCGGACACCATCGGCATAGCCGACCCCGACCTCATGAACGCCGTACTGAGCGGCAGGCCGGCCAACGAACACGAACGCCCCACCTTCAAGCCCGTGCAGGGCAGGTCGGTGACGCGCACCGAAGCCTCCGCCTTCATGCAGGCCCTGGGCGCGGACGTGCGGGCGGCGCTCCAGCGCCCGGTGGACTCGGCGGCCGACGTCAGCGGCCCCTGGCCGCACGCCGGACACGTCTATCTCCGCGACCTCCTTTTCGGCCGCGAACACCTGCGCTTCCGCGTTCTGGTGGACCGCAGACTGGAGCTCACGCCGAAATTGACCTGGGCGGCCGTGGCCTCCGGCGCCGCCGTGCTGGGCAGACCGAAGAGCGACGAACCGCTCTCCAAGCTCGCCACCCTCGTTCTCGATTCGCAGAACTACCGCGACCGCCGCCACGCCATGTTCCTCTACCGGCGAATGGGCGCGCCGATGTGCTTCACGGTGTCCGCGCTCGTTACCAGCGCCCTGTGGCTCGGCGCCCCGTTCCGCGACGACATGTCGAATCGGAACATCCTCCTGGAAGCTCTGCGCCTGCTGCCGCCGTCGTGGAACATCCTGCGCGTGGCCTCCCCGGAATTCCTTTCCGTGGACGAACGCATCGGCCCCGGGGACGACATTCTGCTGTTCCCCTTGCTGAGCCACCGCAACCCGAAATTCTGGGACGATCCCGAGGAATTCCTCCCCGAACGCTGGGACGAACTCGACAGCGAGAACCACCCCGGCTACCTCCCCTTCGGCCCCACCAGCGAACGCTGCTGGGCCCGTCACATGGTCTTCCCCCTCGCCGAACGCCTCCTCGACCTCGTACGCCGCGACGGCCTCGTCGTGAGCCCCGACCAGACCAAGGTCAAAGTCGAACTGGGCGGGCTGCTGGAATTGTCGGAGGTCCGGATGGTGCGCCCGTGACAGCTCTTGCCGCGACGGCCCCGACGTGTCCAGGAGAAGCGCCCTAGGCGGGCATGACCCCGTGAATGCGGGATAGGGCGAAGACGCGTTCGTCGTCGCGCAGATGGCACCAGGCGTACAGATAGGGCGGATCGAAATCGATCTCGCTGATGGTGCGCACGGTGCGATTGCCCGACGCGGCGACGTATTCGATGGTGACGGCCCGGCCCTCGCTGATGGCGTGCGACAACTGGCGGACATCGGTGAGGGGCAACAGGCGCGCGTACGTCGCGGTGATCTCCTCGACGTCGGTGGCGTAGGGAACGCCGTTCTGCGGATCGGGCACCGGCGCGACGGGCGGCGCGGCCAGGAGCTTGGCGGCGAGCGCGGTCAGGTCGACGCCGCTCGCGTCCGGGGGCGCCTCGCCTTGTCGTACGACCAGGAACGGACTCTCCGAGGCAGCCAAGGGGACGAGCCGTGGTGACGGCTCTGGGACCGTCGCGCGGCGCCGCCGGGGCTTGTCGATCCGTACGGCTCCGTCGGCGGCCTCGGCGACGGGCGCGTACCCGGCGCTCCGCAGCGCGTCCAGGGTCTTGTCGAGCGCGGTCCGGCTGAGCAGCACCGTCGGCGCGACCTGCCGCAGGCCGAGGCCGGCGAGGCGCCGGTGGGCGGCGAGTTCGGCGAGGAGGGCCGGCTCCGCGCCGTGGATCACGCAGGGTGCGGTGGCGACGCGTACTCGGCCGTGGCCGCGCGCGGTGTCGTGGATCAGGTACGTCAACGGCTGCGGCAGGGCGCCCACGGCGACGGCCGCCAGGTCGGCCGCGATCGCCTCGGCCGTACGGCCCGAATCCAGCGCCCGCCCCACGGTATCCGCCCCGAACCGCCACACCGACGCCGTCCCCCCGGCCTCCCGCCCCGCGGTGGCGTCCAGGAGCGCGGCGAGGCGGGCGGACGGGGTGCCGGTGACGACGGCGGTGAGGTCGGCCCCGAAATGAGCCGTCTTGGCCGCGGCGGGCAGCAGCTCTCGGCAGACCGTCGCCAGGCCCGTGGAGTTGTCATCCCGCGCGGCGGCGCCGAGGCGGGAGAGCGCGCCGCGGGCGATGACTCCGAGCAGTTCGGCCTCGCGGATCAGCGCGGCGTACGGGGCGGACCCCTGGCCGTGGTCGCCCGCGTACGGGGCGGGCCCCTGGCCGTGGTCGCCCGCGTACGGGGCGGGCCCCTGGCCGTGGTCGACCGCGTACGGGCGGTACCAGCCGATCAGCGTCCCCAGTTCCGCGGAGCGCTCGACTCCTTCCCCCGGGGCGAGGCGCGCGGCGACGAGGAGGCCGTCCCGGGCCCATACGCAGCAGTCGCAGGGAGGCGCCCCGGCGAGCGCGGGAAGCGTCTTGCCGTCGTCGCCACGGGACCGGGTCGGGGTGCGCGGCGACTGGATCCACGCCCGTAGCAGCGCGGCGAACTGCTCGGCCGGTTCCTGGGCCGCCCAGGCGTCGTAGCCGTCCGTCATCGCGACCTCGCCGCCGTCCGGAGCCACCAGCCCGGCCCCGTACGCGGTCTCCAGCGCGAGCCGTACGAGCGTGTCGTCACACCGCGCGGCCTTGCCGATCCGGGACAGCTCGCGCGCGCCGACGCCGCCCGCGCCGGACTTCAGCAGGGCCGGCGGCGCGGCGGCGCACACCGCCAGGACGGACGTGGCGTGGGCGGTGAAGGCCGTGGCGGCGGCGGAGGCTTCCCGGTCCACATCCGCCGGGCCGACGGGCGTCGTGGACACCGGGGGAGGGAGGGGATCGAAGGGGGCGTGCCAGGCGGTCCCGCGCAGCGCGAGCGTCACTTCGACGGGCATGCAGATGTGTTCGTACCGGTGCGGGTCCGGTACCAGCAGCCCCCGCTCCAGCGCCCAGCGGGCACCGGGCCGGGAGCCGTACTCGTGGGGAGGCAGATGGAGTTCGCCCCCGCCGGCGGCCAGGCGTTCCAGCAGTTCCCGCGCGGCCGCGGGCGCGCCCGCCACCAGCGAGAGGACCCGCTGCGGATCGCGGAGATGGCCCACGAGGGCGGAGAGCCGCTGCCGCTTGGTGCTGCCCGGCGAAGGAACGCCCAGGGTCACCAGCATGCGCCGCAGTTCCTCGGTTCCTCTGTCGGCGAGCAGCGTGTCGAGGGAGGCTACGAACCCCAGCGGCGCCCGCCACACCAGCCGCAACGGCTCGGCCGCGCACCACAGCCCGTCACCGTCGGGCCAGACCAGCGCCTGACCACCCAGCGCCTCAAGAACCTCACCCAGCTCGCGAGCCCCCTCTGTCTCTTGCGCCCCTTCTGATCCTTCCGGCCCTTTCGCCCCGGCAACCCCCAGCAACTCCTCCAGCTCCCCGCGCTCAGCAGGCCCCAACGCCACCAGCGCCTCAGCCACCTGCAAACACGGCAGCGTCAACCGCGGCAACACCCGCCCCACCGACGCCGGCCGCTGCAACCGACTCGCCACCTCCCCGAGGGAGCACGGCTCCGGCGGCGCCGCACTGTCCGCCCGCTCACCAAGCACCCGCCCCAACCGCGCGGCCCCAAGCCCCCCAAGCCACGCGATCAACGCCCCCTCGCCCGAACTGCCACCGCGCCCCATCACCCAACCGACTATGCGCCATCCCACAGCCCCCCGAAAAGCGCTCCCTCAGCGCTCCCACTTCCGGCCAACCCCCTGTCCAGAACAGCCAACTTCAGTCAGCCCCGACCAACCCCGATCACCAGACCACCCCCAAACGACGACCGCTCCCACCCGCTACGGGAGGGCCCGCCCGAGCGCCGGCGAGCGACGCGGAGCACACCGGAGCACACCCAAAGGGCGCCCCAGCTTCCCGCCGAGACGAAGACTGAGCCGCGAGACAACGAGAAGGGCCCCGCCGCTATGCGGTGGGGCCCTTCATCTGCCCTGCTGGGCCAGTGCGGAGGATACGAGATTCGAACTCGTGAGGGGTTGCCCCCAACACGCTTTCCAAGCGTGCGCCCTAGGCCACTAGGCGAATCCTCCGCCGCAAACAATACAAGACCGGAGAGGGTGCTCGCGAACATGGGCGGGAGGGGGGCTGGGGGTGGTCCGGGTGGGGGTTGGGATCGGTTAGAGTGAGGGCAGCCCCTCACGTGGCGCTATCTCACCGAACTCCCCCAGGGCCGGAAGGCAGCAAGGGTAAGTGGGCTCTGGCGGGTGCGTGGGGGGTCCTTGCGTTCGGGGGCGGCCGGCGGCGGGGCTCGGGTTTGTGAGCGAGGCCACTTGTCAGTGGGGCCCGATATCGTCGTATGCGTGTCGTCCCTCGCGCTCTACCGCCGCTACCGCCCCGAGTCCTTCGCAGAGGTCATCGGGCAGTCGCATGTCACCGATCCCCTGCAGCAAGCGCTGCGCAACAACCGGGTCAACCACGCCTATCTGTTCAGTGGGCCGCGCGGCTGTGGCAAGACGACCAGCGCGCGCATCCTGGCGCGCTGTCTGAACTGCGAGCAGGGGCCCACGCCCGACCCCTGCGGCGAGTGCCAGTCCTGCCGGGACCTGGCGCGCAACGGGCGCGGTTCCATCGACGTCATCGAGATCGACGCCGCTTCGCACGGTGGCGTGGACGACGCCCGTGAGCTGCGGGAGAAGGCGTTCTTCGGGCCCGCGTCGAGCCGGTACAAGATCTACATCATCGACGAGGCGCACATGGTCACCTCGGCGGGGTTCAACGCCCTACTGAAGGTGGTCGAGGAGCCGCCCGAGCATCTCAAGTTCATCTTCGCGACCACCGAGCCCGAGAAGGTCATCGGCACCATCCGGTCGCGTACGCACCACTACCCCTTCCGCCTCGTCCCCCCGGGCACCCTGCGCGACTACCTCGCCGAGGTCTGCGGGCGCGAGGAGATCCCCGTCGAGGACGGGGTGCTGCCGCTGGTCGTACGGGCCGGGGCCGGGTCCGTGCGTGACTCGATGTCCGTCATGGACCAGCTCCTGGCCGGCGCCGCCGCCGACGGTGTGACATATGCCATGGCCACGGCCCTCCTCGGGTACACCGACGGCAGCCTTCTGGACGCCGTCGTCGAGGCCTTCGCCTCCGGGGACGGCGCCGCGGCCTTCGAGGTCGTCGACCGGGTCGTCGAGGGCGGCAACGACCCGCGGCGCTTCGTCGCGGACCTCCTGGAGCGGCTGCGCGACCTGGTGATCCTCGCCGCCGTCCCGGACGCCGCCGAGAAGGGGCTCATAGACGCCCCGGCCGACGTCGTGGAGCGGATGCAGGCGCAGGCGTCGGTCTTCGGCGGCGCCGAGCTGAGCCGCGCCGCCGACCTGGTCAACACGGGCCTCACCGAGATGCGCGGTGCCACGTCGCCCCGGCTCCAGCTCGAACTCATCTGCGCCCGCGTGCTGCTCCCCGCCGCCTTCGACGACGAGCGCTCCTTCCAGGCCCGCCTGGACAAGCTGGAGCGCGGCGCGATGGCCGGGGCCTTCCTGGGCACCGGCGCCGGTTCCGGGCCGCCCATGGGGTACGTGCCGGGGCCGGACGCGCACGCCCCCAGCGGACCCGGCGCGCCCGGTGGGCCGGGTGGGCCCGGGGGGCTTTCCGGGCCGGCCGCCGCTCGTGCCGCCGTTACGGGCGGGGGGCCCGCCCCTGCGGCCGCCCCCGAGGCCGGTGCCGTGCCGTCGGCCCCGCCCGCCCCGCAGCAGGCCCCGCACCAGGTGCCCCCGCCCCCGGCCGCGCAGCCCGCCCCCGCGCAGCCCGCCCAGCCCGGCGCCTGGCCCACCGCCGGCGGGGCGGCCCCCGAGCCGCCCGCCGCCCAGTCGGCCCCACAGCCCGGCGCCTGGCCCACCGCCGGTGCGGCGGCCCCCACGCCGACGACCGGTCCGCAGGCCGGTTCGCAGGCCGCTCCCGCCCGTCGTCCCGGCGGCTGGCCTTCGGCGGCCACCCCCGGTCAGGGCGCTCCCGGCCAGGGCGTTCCCGGGCAGGGGGCCCCGGCGTCGGCCGCCCCCGCAGCGGCGCCTCAGCAGGGCCAGCCGGCTCAGCAGGGGCAGGGCATGGCGCAGGTCCAGCGGATGTGGCCCGAGATCCTGGAAGCGGTCAAGAACCGCCGCCGCTTCACCTGGATCCTGCTCAGCCAGAACGCGCAAATCGCCGGGTTCGACGGCACCACCCTCCAGATCCGCTTCACCAACGCCGGGGCCCGCGACAGCTTCGCCGGCGGCGGCAGCGAAGAGGTGCTGAAGCAGGCCCTCGCCGACGCCCTCAACGTGCAGTGGAAGATCGACCTGGTCGTCGACCCCTCGGGCGGCGCGAACCCGTCCGGCGGGGGAGGCGGAGGCGGCAGCGCCTTCGGCAACGTCGGCTACGTCAACCCCGGCCACGCCCCCGCCGCCGCGCCGCGCCCGGCCGCGCCCGCCCCGCCCGACGGCGCCCCGGCCCCCGGCCCGTACGGCGGCTCGTACAGCGGCGGCGGAGGGGGCGGCGGAGGCGGCGCCCAGGGGGCGCACCAAGCCCCGCACACGCCCCCGGCCGCGTCCGCTCCCACGCCGCAGTCACCGGCCCCCGCCGCCCCCGAGCCCGCGGGCGGCGGCTATCAGGCGCAGGCTCCGGCGCCGGAGCCCCCGCCGCACGTCGCGCTGGAGGACGACATGCCGGAGGAGGACGACCCGGACCTCGTCGACTCCGCCCTCACCGGCCACGACCTGATCGTCCGCGAGCTGGGCGCCACGGTGATCGAGGAGATTCCCAACGAATGACCCCGGGGGCGGGGCATCGGGGGCCAGGGACGGGAGCGGGTCCCGCGGCCGTACGGGCATACGGGTGTACGGACGGCCGTACGGGCGTACGTACCGGCTGCTCCGGCGGGTTCCTGTGGCGGGGGCGTGATCGCTTCACCACCCCGTCACCTGGTGCTTCCCGGCCGTACCCGCGTTCCTGTCCACAGGGGGAGGGCGCGTCGCTCCGGGACCACGTAGGCTCGGGCTACTGAACCGTCGTTGTCGACAACCAGGAGCAACCCGTGATCCCCGGTGGTGGCCAGCCCAACATGCAGCAGCTCCTCCAGCAGGCCCAGAAGATGCAGCAGGATCTCGCGACGGCCCAGGAGGACCTGGCCAAGACGCCCGTGGAGGGCACGTCGGGCGGCGGCCTCGTCAAGGCCACGGTGACCGGCTCGGGCGAGCTCCAGGCCCTGGTCATCGACCCCAAGGCCGTGGACCCCGAGGACACCGAGACCCTCGCCGACCTGGTGCTGGCCGCCGTGCGCGATGCCAACGCCGCCGCGCAGCAGCTCCAGCAGGAGAAGCTCGGCCCGCTGGCCCAGGGCCTCGGCGGCATGCCGGGTCTCCCCTTCTAGACCCTCTAGACCTTCCCAGCTCCCTTCCAGACCTCTCAGACCGAGAGCATTACCCGCGTACCAACCGGCCGCAGGACCGGACAACCGGACAAGGAGAAGGCGTCCCGTGTACGAAGGCGTGGTCCAGGACCTCATCGACGAATTGGGCAGGCTGCCCGGCGTCGGTCCCAAGAGCGCGCAGCGGATCGCCTTCCACATCCTCCAGTCGGAGCCCGCGGACGTCCGCCGGCTCGCGCACGCGCTGACCGAGGTGAAGGCGAAGGTCCGGTTCTGCGGCGTCTGCGGCAATGTCGCGCAGGAGGAGCAGTGCCGGGTCTGCCTGGACCCGCGCCGCGACCTGTCGGTCATCTGCGTCGTCGAGGAGCCGAAGGACGTCGTCGCCATCGAGCGGACGCGTGAGTTCCGCGGCCGGTACCACGTGCTCGGCGGGGCCATCTCCCCCATCGAGGGCGTGGGCCCGGACGACCTGCGCATCCGGGAGCTGCTCGCCCGCCTCGCGGACGGCGTGGTGGGCGAGCTGATCCTCGCCACGGACCCCAACCTGGAGGGCGAGGCCACCGCCACCTACCTCGCCCGCATGATCAAGCCCATGGGGCTGAAGGTCACCCGGCTCGCCAGCGGGCTGCCGGTCGGCGGTGACCTGGAGTACGCCGACGAGGTCACCCTCGGCCGCGCCTTCGAGGGAAGGCGGCTGCTGGATGTCTGACACCACGACCGGGTATAGGCGTCGGGCGGGGGCCGATGCAGACGAACACCGATCCGCCACCTACGAGGTCATGCCGGAGCGTGCCTTCGAAGGGAGTCGACTTCTCGATGTCTGACGCAACGCTGCACGACGCCACCCGCGATCCCGACGAGTTCTCCGTCCAGATCGCCGACTCGATCGAGAGCTTCATCGTCGCGGTCACCGAGGTGGCCAAGGGCGACGAGCCCGACAGCGCGGTTCCCTTCCTGCTGCTGGAGGTCTCGCAACTGCTGCTGACCGGGGGCCGGCTCGGAGCGCACGAGGACTTCGTGCCGGACGAGCGGTACGAGCCGGACGTCGGTCCCGAGCCGGACGTGGACGAGCTGCGCGAGCGGTTCGCCGCCCTGCTGGACCCGATAGACGTCTACTCGGAGGTCTTCGACCCGTACGTGCCGCGCACCGCGCCCGTCGCGTGCCGGATCTCCGACGACCTCGCCGACATCGTCACCGACCTGCGGCACGGCCTCGCGCACTACCGCGACGGGCGGGTCAGCGAGGCCCTGTGGTGGTGGCAGTTCTCCTACCTCTCCAACTGGGGCCCGACCGCCAGCGCCGCGCTGCGCGCGCTGCAGTCGCTCGTGGCGCACGTACGCCTGGACTCCCCGCTCGACGAGCTCGACGGCCTCGACACGGACGCCTCGGCGGGCGAGGAGCAGTTGGCGGAGGAGGCCGGGAAGGTGATGGAGGCCGAGATCGCGGGCCCGCTGGGGCTGCGTTCCGTCTGAGTCGACGATCGGCCTGCGGCCGGCCGACCGCCCTGCGGCCCGCTTCCGACATTGAGGCCGGGGCCCCTGATCGCGGGGTCCCGGCCTCTGCCATCTGGCCCCCTGTTGAAACCGCCGTTGAATCCGCCATTGAAACCGCCGTTGAAACCGGCATTGAAGGCCCAGACGAAACCGCCGTTGAATCCGCTGTCGAAACGCCCGTTCGCCTTTCGTGTCGGATGTGAACTTGTGACCTGGGTTACGTTCTCGTGTGCTCGTGGCGGATGCGGGAAGGGTCCGTAGCGGAGCGGGTTCGATGAGGAGCCACGCCGGTCATGATCATCCAGTGAGCGGTTTGTCTCATAGTGTGATATCGGCGGGGCGGATTCCGCCTGCTCGATAGACTGAGCCGACCGCATCACCCCCCTGGCGGGGGTCTGGGGGTCACCCCCAGGAGACACAGAGCGAGGAGCGCACGTGGGCCTTGTCGTGCAGAAGTACGGAGGCTCCTCCGTAGCCGATGCCGAGGGCATCAAGCGGGTCGCCAAGCGAATCGTGGAAGCCAAGAAGAACGGCCACCAGGTGGTCGTCGTGGTTTCCGCGATGGGCGACACGACGGACGAGTTGATCGATCTGGCGGGGCAGGTTTCCCCCATCCCGGCCGGGCGCGAGTTCGACATGCTGCTGACCGCCGGGGAGCGGATCTCCATGGCGCTGCTGGCGATGGCGATCAAAAACCTCGGTCACGAGGCGCAGTCGTTCACGGGCAGCCAGGCCGGGGTCATCACCGATTCGGTCCACAACAAGGCGCGCATCATCGATGTCACGCCGGGGCGCATCCAGCAGTCCGTCGACGCGGGGAACATCGCGATCGTCGCCGGGTTCCAGGGGGTGTCCCAGGACAAGAAGGACATCACCACCCTGGGCCGCGGCGGGTCCGACACCACCGCCGTCGCGTTGGCCGCCGCGCTCGACGCCGAGGTCTGCGAGATCTACACGGACGTCGACGGCGTCTTCACCGCCGACCCGCGGGTCGTGAAGAAGGCCCGGAAGATCGACTGGATCTCGTTCGAGGACATGCTGGAGCTGGCGAGCTCCGGCTCCAAGGTGCTGCTGCACCGCTGTGTCGAGTACGCACGCCGTTACAACATTCCGATCCACGTCCGCTCGTCCTTCTCGGGGCTGCGGGGCACGTGGGTCAGCAACGAACCGCAAGGGGACCAGGCGATGGAGCAGGCGATCATCTCGGGTGTCGCGCATGACACGTCCGAGGCGAAGGTCACGGTCGTCGGGGTGCCGGACAAGCCGGGCGAGGCCGCGACGATCTTCCGCGCTATCGCGGATGCCCAGATCAACATCGACATGGTCGTGCAGAACGTCTCCGCGGCGTCCACGGGGCTGACCGACATCTCCTTCACCCTGCCGAAGACCGAGGGCCGCCGGGCGATGGAGGCGCTGGAGCGGACCCGTCCGTCCGTCGGCTTCGACTCGCTGCGCTACGACGACCAGATCGCCAAGATCTCGCTGGTCGGCGCGGGGATGAAGACCAATCCGGGCGTCACCGCGACGTTCTTCGAGGCGCTGTCGAACGCCGGCGTGAACATCGAGCTGATCTCGACATCCGAGATCCGCATCTCGGTGGTCACCCGCGCCGACGATGTGAACGAGGCCGTACGGGCCGTGCACAGCGCGTTCGGCCTGGACTCCGAGTCCGACGAGGCAGTGGTCTACGGGGGCACCGGCCGATGAGCACCGGGCCCTCGGGCCGCAAGCCGAACCTGGCCGTCGTGGGCGCCACCGGCGCCGTCGGCACGGTCATGCTCGGCATCCTGTCCGAGCGGGCGGACGTGTGGGGCGAGATCCGGCTCGTCGCGTCCGCCCGCTCGGCCGGGCGGAAGCTGATCGTCCGGGGCGAGGAGACCGAGGTCGTCGCGCTGGAGGAGGAGGCCTTCGACGGCATCGACGTCGCGATGTTCGACGTGCCGGACGAGGTGTCCGCGCGGTGGGCCCCGATCGCCGCCGCCAAGGGCGTGGTCGTGGTGGACAACTCGGGCGCCTTCCGGATGGACGCGGATGTGCCGCTGGTCGTGCCCGAGGTCAATCCGCACGCCGTGCGGGTCCGGCCGCGCGGCATCATCGCCAACCCGAACTGCACGACGCTCTCGATGATCGTCGCGATCGGCGCGCTGCACGCCGAGTTCGGGCTGAGCGAACTGATCGTCTCCTCCTACCAGGCCGTCTCCGGCGCGGGCAAGGAGGGCGTCGACACGCTCCGCTCCCAGCTCGCGGCCGTGGCCGGTACGGAGCTGGGCACGGCGCCCGGGGACGTACGGCGCGCGGTGGGCGACACCGGGCCCTTCCCGGCCCCGATGGCGCTCAACGTGGTGCCGTTCGCGGGGTCGCTGCGCGAGGACGGCTGGACCTCCGAGGAGCTGAAGGTCCGGAACGAGTCCCGCAAGATCCTCGGGCTGCCGGAGCTGCCGGTCACCGCCACCTGCGTACGGGTCCCGGTGATCACCACGCACTCGCTGACCGTGCACGCGCGGTTCGAGAAGGAGGTGACGGTCGGGCGGGCGCACGACATCCTGCGGAGCGCGCCGGGCGTGGTGCTGTGCGACAACCCGGCCGAGGGCGAGTTCCCCACCCCGGCCGACGCGGTGGGCACGGACCCGACCTGGGTGGGGCGCGTACGGCGGTCGATGGACGACGCGAGGGCGCTGGAGCTCTTCGTGTGCGGCGACAACCTGCGCAAGGGGGCCGCGCTCAATACCGCTCAGATCGCGGAAGTCGTGGCGGCCGAGCTGACCAGTTCGTAATAATGCGAGGGGATCTGTGAAGGCCCTGTGATGAACTTGTGGTCACATGCCACTTGAAGTGGGCCGAAGCGAACTGTTCGACTAAACGCTCCCCGCTCTGCAACCGGCAGCAGGGCGGGGAGCGTCTTTGTGGCCGCTCCCGATGAGCGGCTCGAAAAAATGGGGCATTGGGGAAAACTGGTGCGCATTAGGGCATTTAACTCATCGTCAAAAGCGGTGCCTTACGCGTACAACCCTGAGGGGGGTAAGCGTGTCCAACTTGCGTGGCAGACGTCATCAGCATCGCAACCGCCCCGGGACGCGGCAGCGCTTCAGCGCGCCCGCGTTCCGGCACGTCAGGCGGTATGCCGGTGATCGCGCCATGGCCTGCCGCCCGCCCTGCTCAGCTCCCGCCCCAACGCGGGGACACTGACGAGGCGATGGCAGCGGGCACCACAGTCGACCATCTCACCGAGACCTACCGCGCCCACTACCGGTCGCTGCTCGGTCTGGCCGCCCTGCTCCTGGACGACACCGCGTCGTGCGAGGACGTCGTGCAGGAGGCGTTCATCCGCGTGCACTCCGCGCGCAACCGGGTGCGCGACCCCGAGAAGACCCTCGCCTATCTGCGGCAGACCGTCGTCAACCTCTCCCGCTCCGCGCTGCGCCGGCGCATCCTCGGCCTCAAGCTGCTCTCGAAGCCGATGCCGGACATGGCGAGCGCGGAGGAGGGCGCGTACGACCTGCTGGAGCGCGACCAGCTCATCACGGCCATGCGCGGACTGCAGCGCCGCCAGCGCGAGGTGCTCGTGCTCCGCTACTTCGCCGACATGACCGAGGCGCAGGTGGCCCAGACGCTCGGCATATCGCTCGGCTCGGTCAAGGCGTACGGCTCGCGGGGCATCGCGGCGCTCCGCGTCGCCATGGAGGCCCCCGCATGAAAGATCAGAACCACGGCCCGGAGGATCCCCAGGGTCCGCAAGGGCCCCGGAGCGACGGCTCCGGAGCTCCTGACGGATCCCTCGACGAGGAGGCGTTGCGCGCCCTGCTGCGCGGCGCCGTCAGCGATCTGGAGCCCGACCCCGAGGCGCTGGAGCACATCCGGCGCGCCGTGCCCGCCCGCCGGTCGCGCCGCAGGCAGGCCCTCGTCGGCGCCGCGGCCGCCGTGCTCCTCGGCGGTACGGCCGTACCGGCGCTCTACCACGCCGCCACGACCGGCGGCGTCGCCGACGACCGGTCCACCAACACCGCCAGCAGCCAGCGCGCCCAGCAGAGCGCGCCCGAGCAGCACACCGGCGGCGGCAGCGGCGTCGGCGGCGGCGCGGGCCGCGAGAGCATGTCCGGGGGGAAGCACAAGGACAGCGGGGCACCGGGCCACGAGAAGAGCGAGAACCGCACCGACGGCCCGTCCGGGACCACCTCCTCCCCGGACCCGGACAACACCAGCACGATGGCGGCGACCTCGCCGAGCTGCGACCGCGACCAGCTCGGCCAGGGCACCGCGAAGGTCGGCCAGCCCGACAAGGACGGCCGGATCTACGGCAGCTTCCGCGTCGTGAACACCTCCGACGAGGCCTGCACGGTCGAGGGCGGCGGCACCGTCTCGGCCACCGCCCAGGGCACCACGCAGAGCTCGCGCATCTCCGTCGTCGACCACACCACGGGCGACGCGGCCACCGGCCTCCCCGACCCCGCCACCGCGCCCCGCGAGGTGATCCTCAAGCCCGGCCAGGCGTACTCGGTCCAGTTCGCCTGGATTCCCGCCGCGGGCGGCGCCGGGGGCTGCTCGACCGGCGGTGGCGGCACCCCGAGCCCCGGCGACAGCGGCGGCGGCTCGCCCTCCCCGGGCACCAGCACCAGCGCCGGTACGTCGTCCAAGGCGGCGGATACCGCGGCCACCGAGGTGCTCGGCATCGGCGGGTCCAAGCCCACCGGCGAGGACCCCGGCACCCCGCAGCCCACGGGCAGCGTCCAGCTCACCCACGTACCGGAGGTCGGCGAGCCCGCGGCGGCCAGCGCCACCATCCCCGGCGCCTGCGCGGGGACGATCTACCGCACGGGGGCGCTGGGCGCGGACTCGTAGGGCGCCGCTGCCGGAGTCCGCGCAGGGGCCGTGCCGGAGTCCGCGGCGGGGCCGTGCCGGAGGGTGCGAAGCGCCCGTACCGCGGGGGTGGCGGCGGCCCCATCGCGGGGGGCCCGTACCGTGGTGGTGTGTATCGGTTCCTGCTGACTCCCCGCTGGTGGGGGATCAACCTCTTCGCCGTACTGGCCATTCCCTTCTGCCTGTTCATGGGGAGCTGGCAGCTCGGCCGCTTCGAGTCGCGCGTCGACACCCACCGTGAGCAGCAGGTACAGGCCGACGACGCCAAGGTCGCGAAGGCCGAGCCGCTGGCCGCCCTGCTGCCCGTCACCACCGAGACCTCCGGGCGGCAGGCCAGCGCCACCGGGCGGTACGACGCCGCGCACCAACTGCTCGTACCCGACCGGGAGCTGGACGAACGCACCGGTTTCTACGTGCTCACCCCGCTGCGGACCGAGGGCGGCAAGGCGCTGCCCGTCGTACGGGGCTGGCTGCCCGGCGACGCGGACTCCAAGGCCGACGTGGCCAAGGTCCCCGCTCCGCCGGCCGGCGAGGTCACCGTCACCGGGGCGCTCCAGTCCTCCGAGGGCCCCAGCACCCGCGGCGTGCACAGCGAGACCGGCCTGCCCAAGGGCCAGCTCGGGATGATCAGCGCGGCATCGCTGGTCAACATCCTGCCGTACGGGGTGTACGACGCCTGGATCACCACGGACAAGGGCGGCGCCGGCCTGACGCCGGTCCCGGCCGCAGCCCCTCCCAACAGCGGCCTCGACCTCAAGGCGTTCCAGAACCTCGGTTACACCGGTGAGTGGTTCGTCTTCGCGGGCTTCGTCGTCTTCATGTGGTTCCGGCTGCTGCGCCGTGAGGTCGAGGCGGAGCGGGATCTCGCGCTCGGCATCACCCCCGAGGAGCCGGGGCCGGGCCCGGGTCCTGGGCCGGGCGGTCCTGGGCCGGGAGGCTCCGGGCCGGGCGGTCCTGCGGGGCCGGACGGCTCAGGCTCAGGTGGCGCTGAGCGAACTCGATCTCCAGCCGGAGTTGCTTGATCCGCTCCTCGACCACCAGCGAGCCGTGCCCCGCGTCATAGCGGTACACCTCGTGCGGGTGGCCGCGCCGCTCCAGGCGCCGCACGTAGTTCTCCACCTGGCGGATGGGGCAGCGCGGGTCGTTGACCCCCGCGGAGATGTAGACCGGGGCCCGTACGGCGTCCGCGTAGGTCAGCGGGGAGGACGCCGCGTACCGCTCGGGCACCTCCTCGGGGGAGCCGCCCAGCAGCGTGCGGTCCATCGACTTCAGGGCCTCCATCTCGTCGTGGTACGCCGTCACGTAGTCGGCGACGGGGACCGCGGCGAGGCCCACCGCCCACGCGTCGGGCTGGGTGCCGAGCCCGAGGAGCGTCAGATAGCCGCCCCACGAGCCGCCCGCCAGCACCAGCCGCTCGGGGTCGGCGAGCCCGGAGTCCACCGCCCACTCGCGGACCGCCGCGATGTCCTCCAGCTCGATCAGGCCGACGCGGTGCTTGAGCGCGTCCGTCCACTCCCGGCCGTAGCCGGTCGAGCCGCGGTAATTGACCCGGATCACCGCGAAGCCGTGGTCGACCCAGGCGGCGGGGCCCGAGGCGAACGCGTCGCTGTCGTGCCAGGTCGGGCCGCCGTGGATGTCGAAGACCGTGGGGAACGGGCCCTCGCCGGCCGGCCGCTGCACCAGCGCGTGCACCTTGCCGCCCGGGCCCTCCACCCACGCGTCGGTGACCGGCACCGACTCCGGGGCCTTGCTGAGCCCGTCGGGCAGGGCCGGGGGGTCGAGGACGACGCGGCCGCTCGTGGACCGTACGACCGGGGGCTGCGCGGCCGAGGACCACAGGAACTCCACCGTGCCGTCCGGGCGGGCGGTGGCGCCGGAGACCGTGCCGGAGGGGATCTCGACGCGGATGAGCTCGCCGGTGGACAGCTCGTACCGCCACAGCTCGCTGCGGGCCTGGAAGCTGTGGGAAATCAGCAGGGCGCCGCCGCCTCCCTCCGTCGCACCGCCCTGGGGCTCCGGATACCACTCCGCGCTGATGTCGCCGGGCAGGTCGATGGACAGGGCGGTCTCCTCGCCCGTCACCGCGTCCCAGATCATCGGCTCCCAGCGGCCGCGGCGCTGGTGGCCGACCAGCATCCGGCTGTCGCCCGCGCGGGGCGCGAACCCCATGACGGTCAGGCCCAGCTCCTCGGTGCCGCTCTTCGTGTCGTCCAGCTCGGAGACGACCGTGCCGTCGAGGCGCGTGACGCGGATCGCCGAGTGCATCGCGTCGCCGTGCTCGGTGTGCTCTATGGCGATCAGCGTGCCGTCATGGCTCAGGTCGCCGACGCCGGCGGACTCGCGGTGCCGGTAGATCTCCACCGGCTCGGCGCCGGGCCGCACGACGTGGATGGAGGAGCCGTCCTCGTCCGTGGAGCGGCCGACGACCGCCGTGCCGTCCCGGCCGAGGGCCAGGCCGCCCGAGTAGGAGGGGGCGAGCCCCGGCGTCGCCGGCTCGTCCTCGCGCCGGCCGTCCTCCCAGCCGAAGAAGGGCTGGCGCATCCAGACGCCGAACTCGTCGCCGTCGGTGTCCGAGAACCACCAGATCCACTCGCCGTCGGGCGACAGCACCCCGTCCGTGGTGCCGTTCGGCCGGTCCGTCGCCTGGCGCTGGGCGCCCGTGGCCCGGTCCCACGCGTACAGCTCGAACGTGCCCGTCGCGTTCGACACGAACAGCGAGCGGTCCGGGGCGTCCTCGGCCCAGTCCGGCAGGCCGACGCGCGGTGCTCTGAAACGCTTTTCCCAGTCCGGCATGGACGACGGCGTCGCGGCTGATCCGTTGCTCTGTGTCATGCCCCCATTCTGCGCCGGGGCGGTGACAACCCGCTGGCGAGGTCCCAAGCCTGTGGATAACCTCACCGGCATGCACAAACCCATGGCCCCCGAGGACTGGCGCGAGGCGAACCGCGCGATGTGGGACGAGCGCGTCCCCATCCACATCGGCAGCGACTACTACGACCTCGACTCCTTCCGCCGCGAGCCGGACTCCCTGCGCGGATTCGAGGTCGAGGAGGTCGGCGACGTGACCGGCCGCACCCTCCTGCACCTCCAGTGCCACATAGGGCTCGACACCCTCTCGTGGGCCTTGCGGGGCGCACGCCAGGTCGTGGGCCTGGACTTCTCCGAGCCCGCCGTCGAGGCCGCCCGCGACCTCGCCGCGAGCCTCGGCCTCGGCCCGGACCGCGCCTCGTTCGTCGCGGCCGACGTGTACGACGCCGCCGAGGCCGTGCCGGACTCCGCGTACGACATCGTCTACACGGGCGTGGGCGCCCTGTGCTGGCTGCCCGACATCGTCCGCTGGGCCGAGACCGCCGCCTCCCTCGTCGCCCCCGGCGGCTTCCTCTACCTCGCCGAGTTCCACCCGATGACGGACGCGCTCGACGACGAGACCGGCGGGCGGATCGCCTACGACTACTTCAGCCGCCAACCGTGGGTGGACGAGTCCCCCGGCACGTACGCGGACCTCGACGCCGCCACGGTCAGCAACCGCAGCGTCGAATGGCAGCACACGCTCGGCGACGTCGTCTCCGCCCTGGCGGCGGCCGGGCTGCGCGTCGACTTCCTGCACGAGCACGACATCACGCTCTTCCAGCGCTTCGGCTCGCTGGAGCGCAGGGACGGTTACTTCCGCCTCCCGGCGGACCGGCCGCGTGTGCCTCTTATGTACTCGCTGCGGGCGTCGCGGCCGCCGGAGGCGTGACGGGTGCCGGGGGCGTGAGGGGCGCGGCGGTTGTCAGTGGCACGCCCCATACTGGGGCCATGTACGAGACCCCTGAGGAACTGACCGCTCTCCAACGGCTCTTGGACGACAGTTTCGCGGCGTCCGGCCAATACCTCCGCTCCGTCATCACCGAAGAGCGGCGACTGGACGCCGCGGGCGTCGTCGACCGGCTGCGCGGGATCTCGACCATGGCCCTCGCCACGGTCACCGCGCGCGGCGAGCCGCGCGTGGCCCCCGTCGACGCCATCTTCTACCGGGGCCGCTTCCTCTTCGGCACGGCCCCGAACTCCCACCGCTTCCGCCACATCCGGGCCCGCCCCTCCGTCAGCGCCACCGTCTTCGACGGGGACCGCCTACAGATCACGGTTCACGGCAAGGCGATACCGGTGTCCCCCGTCGAGGACCCGGCCCTCGAATCCCTGCTGATCGAGCTGTACGGGCAGGAAACCTGGGACAAATGGATGCACGACATCCCGTGGGCCCGCATCGACGCGGACAAAATGATCACCTTCGCCAACCCGGCAGCCGCCGCGCACTGACCGCGCTTCATTTGCCGCAGCCCATCGCTTTCGCACCAGCGGGGAGGTAGGACTCCGCGAAGCGCGCGAGTTTGGTTCGGAAGGAGGGGCCCTGGCCGGGCTTGGTGTGCTCCAGGGAGATGTCGAGAATGTAGAAGAGCTTCTTTCCTTGGCGCGGGCAGGCGTTGACGGAGAGAACGGTGGTGTCCGCGGTTACGCTGTCGTCGCCGAATGGTGCCTTTTCGGCGTTCGCGAACCTGCCGGGATGGCTCTTGGCGAAGGCTGCGGCGTCCACGGCGGCCTTCTGCCGGATTTCGTCGATGCGCAACGCCGGTGATCCGTCCACCGACAGCTCACAAACCGCTTCGTCCGCCCCGAGGCTCTTGCCGTCCGACTTCAGCGTCTTTCCCGACGGCAGCAGCTCGCCGAGAAGCTCGGCGTCGACCTTCCTGCCGCACACAGTGTCCGGGACGGCGTAGTTCTGGGAATCCCCGCAAGCGACCGCTCCGGCGAGCAGCGCGACGGAGACCGCCAGCCAGGTGGCCGACGTACGCACCCGCTCGCCGATCACTGCGCACCCGCCAGACCCTTGGCGCGGTTGTTCCCGTCGTACGCGGCACCGCCGATGTCATGCTCCAGGACGTAGGTGTTGTTCGCGTTCGGGTGGTGCGGGTTGGCCTTGACCCATTCTTCTTGCAGAGCCTTCAACTGATCCTCGCGGACGCTGAATGTCTGGTTGTTGTTGTCACTGAGGTGCTGGTCGATGCGTTTCTGTTCCTCCAACTGCCATTTGTAGGCGACCGCGTCGATGCCTCGCTGGGTCGCGTCGCCGACAACGGGGATGAAGTTCGCGGCACCGCCGAAGAGGTGGTAGCCCCATTTCGCATCCCAGGACGGGTCTTCCTTGTCCGTCTTGAGCGCCAGATAGCGGGCCTCTTCCAGGAAGCCGGTCGTGTGGCCGGCGCGTAGCAGCGTCTCCCGGGGGTCGCTGGGGTGGCCGTCGTGAATCTGGTGGACCATTTCCCGGTTGAGCCCCTCGTTGAGGATGCCGTACGCACCCTGATCGCGGGAAACCTGCTTCATTACTTCCAGGAGCTGTTTACGGTCCAATGGGGTCGACTCGGCGTCGAGGCTGCTCGCCGCACGATGCACCGTGTCGCCGTGGTTGGCGAGGACCTTCGCCATGTCGTCGCGTATCTCCGGCGGGAAGTCGTCACCCGTTTCCGACAGGTAGCGCAGCGAGCGGTCCAGTACCTGCTGGTGTTCGACCGTGTGCTCCACGAACGGCGCCTTCGTGTCGTCGGGGTTCATTCCCGTGGCGGCGGAGAAGAGAGCCGCGCCGGCGGCGTCGCGGGCGGCCAGGGGGCCGTCGTCCTTCATGCCGTCGGGGAAGTAGAGCCGGTCCTTGAGGAGGTAGGCGGCGTTGTCCTGGGGCTCGGTGGAGTTGAAGAACGTCGTGGACGCCGCGGGGTTGTGGCTGAGGGCCTTGAGGAAGCCCGTCATCGGGTCGCGGCCGAAATCGTTGTCGGCGCCGAAGTTGAGGTGGTTGTTCTGGACCAGGGGGCCGTTCCAGAAGTTCCGGGGGAGCTTCATGTCCTTGTCGGTCTTGACGAGGGCGTTTCCGTAGTCGTTGAGGAAGTTCTTCTCGTAGACGCCGGTGCGCATCAGGTTGCTCATGACCTGGAAGCCGTACGCCTTCTGGTGGTTGGGCAGGTCCAGCACCTCGGGGCCGAGGTGGATGATGTCCTGCTTCCACTGCCGCATCTGCGGGCTGTCGCTGTGCGTGGCCTGGGCCAGCACGAGGCCGAGGTTCTTCTGCGTCTCGCCCAGTTCCTTGATGCGGGCGTCGCTCGGGCGGGGGGACTGGCGGGGGTCGGTGAGGCCCGCGTAGAAGTCGAGCGTGCCCTCGGCGCCGAGCCGGGTGGCGAAGCGCTCGGAGAAGACGGGGTTGTCCTTGTTGTCGGCGAGGAGTTCGTTGAAACGGGCCAGCTCGGCATCCGACATCTTGGGGCCTTTGGAGGCCAGTTGCACGGCGGTTTCGGCGTCCTTGAGCGACCGTTCGCGGTCCTGCTTCTTGAAGTCCGCGAGGGAGGCGTAGCTGTCGCTGCCGAAGTCGTACGGGTGCTTCGCGACGATGGCGTGCAGGGCCCGGGCCACCGTCTCGTCGGCCTCGGTCGCCTTGTTCAGGCAGCGGGTGATCTGATCGCGGACGGAGTCCATGGTCTCCATGGTCGGTCCGGGGTCGGTGTTCCCCTTTCCGCGCCGGTCCGGGTGGACGGAGCGGGCGACGACGCCGTCGGGCCAGATGGTGACGCCTTTCGGCGGGTGGTCGACGATGTGCCGCAGGTCGTCCTTGGCGTTCTGGAACGCGGTGTGCCCGTCCCGGAGGATGTTGCGGATGCTCGTCGCCTGGGTGACGGCGTCCCGGAACTCCTTGCTGGTCTTGTCGACGAACGGCCTGGTGACGGAGGCGTTCTCGCCCTGCCAGCGGGCCTTGTCCGACTGTGCCTTCATGCCGTTGCTCGCCTCGTCGGCGAGCTGGTCCAACTTGGTGATCATGGCGGACCAGTCGCCCACCGCGTCGTTCAGCTTCCCCAGACGGGCGTGCAGAACGTCCTCGAACTTCAGCGCCATCCCGGCCCCCTCCCCTCGTCTCCGACGACTCAGCCGTAGTACTCGGCGATACGGGACGGCGTCATCGCCTTCTTCCCCGCGTCCCGCATGGTCGTAGCGATCTTCTGGTCCTCCGCGCCGTATGCCGTGGAGGAGTAGTCCAGGTGGTTGGAGATGTGCGCGCACGCCTCCAGCAACGTCTTGACCTGCGTGTCCCAGGTGGACGAGAGCTTGGTCAGGGCCGCGCCGGCTGTGAAGTTGCTCCCGCTCAGCTCGGTCCCCGCGCCCTCGCTCGCGGCCTTCGCGTGACCGCCGGCGGCCTTCAGGCCGCCGTGCAGGCGGTACGCGGAGTGACCGACCGCGCCGAGGTCGTCCTGCACGACGACCAGGTCCTGGCCGCCACCCCCGCCACCGCCTCCGCCTGACGTCGCTCCGTCGAGTCTCGTACGGGCTGTGGAACTGTCGCGCGCCGCCTGCGCCTTGGCCTCGGCCCACTCCGTGTCGAATGGCATGGATGCCCCCCGGTTGGAACTGATGATCTTCGGCGGGGTTCACGCTACCCAGGGCGTTTTGGCGATGCCATGGATCGCGGAAATGGTTGCTGAATCCTGACGCGGGCGGGGTGGGGGGTGGGGGGGAGG
>NZ_JOBF01000045.1 GCF_000718635.1 Streptomyces varsoviensis
CCAGCAGCGGCAGCTCTGCCCGCTGGGGGTGGGGCAGCGCGCGCTCGGCGTCGATTCCAGCCTCGCCGGATGGACGTACCGCACCCTGGCCCTGCGGGTGGAGAGCCTCGACGACCCGGAGGGCGGCCTGCGGCTTTGGCTGCCGCTCATCGACGGGGTGGAGCGGCTGGGCGTATTGGAGGCCCGCACCGAGGTGCTCGACGGCGCGCGCATGCGCCGCTGTCGGGCGCTCGCGGCGCTCCTCGCGCCCATCATCACCTCCAAACGGGCCTATAGCGACACTTTCGTACGCCAGGCGCGTACCCAGCCGATGCAACTGCCCGCCGAGATGGTGCGGGCCTTCCTGCCGCCGCGCACGATCGGCAACGAGCAGGCGGTGTCCACGGCCGTACTGGAGCCCGCCTACGAACTGGGCGGCGACGCGTTCGACCACTCCATGACCCAGGGCACGCTGCACGCCGCCATCATCGACTCGATGGGCCACGACCTGGCCGCCGGGCTGGCCACCTCCGTCGCGCTGGCGGGCTGCCGCAGCGGCCGCCGGGCCGGCGCGGACCTGCCCGAGACCGTGGACACCGTCGATCACGCGCTGGCCCAATGGCTGCCCGACCGGTTCGCCACCGGCATCTTCCTGCAACTGGACCTCACCAGCGGCCACCTGCGCTGGATCAACTGCGGCCACCCGCCGCCCCTGCTCATCCGCCACCACACCGTCCTCGACCACGTCCTGGAGCGCCCCGGCCAGCTCCCGCTCGGCCTGCCCGCGACGCTCAACCCCGAACCGCGTACGGTCCACGCCGCCGACCTGGAGCCGGGCGACCGGGTCCTCCTCTACACCGACGGCGTCACCGAGGCCCGGGACGCCGGCGGCACCCTGCTGGGCCTGGAACGCTTCACGGACACGATCATCCGGGCCACGGCCGGCGGCGAACTGGCCTTCGAGACCCTGCGCCGCCTGATCCACTTCATCGTCGACGACCAGTGCAACGAGCTACGGGACGACGCCACCCTCCTCCTGGTGGAGTGGGGCCCCGACTCCTGGGCACCGGGCGGCGACGCCTTCACCGGATGACACCCGCCCCACAGGACCGGATGACACCACCACGACCAGCCACCGCACCGGTGCCGCCGGGGGCGGGGGCGGCGGATCATGTTCCGTCGCCGGCCGCTGAAGTCGTGGTCCTGGCCACCCGGTTGCTGTCTCCGAGGCGCGAGGCGCGAGGCGTCCACGAACTGAGATGAGAAGCGGGCGTCGGGCGTCCGCCCCCGTGACGTTGCGGCCCTCAGCGAGTGAGGCCGGCGTCGCGGGCGAGGAGGGCGGCCTGTACCCGGTTGGTGACGTCGAGCGCGGTGAGGATGCGGCTGACGTGGGCTTTGACGGTGCTTTCCCGCATGCCGAGCCGCTGCGCGATGTCGGCGTTGGTGTCGCCTTCGGCGAGGAGGGCCAGGACGTCCGTCTCTCGGGGCGTGAGCGAGGCGACGCGGGTGTGGGCGCCGGCGGCCTGGGGCCGGTTGGTGCGGTGATAACGGTCGATGAGGCGCCGGGCGGCGGCGGGGTGGAGCATGGCGGAGCCCGCCGCGACGAGGTGGACCGCGCGCAGGATCTCGGCGGGGTCGGTGTCCTTGAGGAGGAAGCCGTCGGCGCCGGCGGCCAGGGCGTTGTAGACGTACTCGTCGAGGTCGAAGGTGGTCAGCACGATGATCCTCGGCGGGTGCGGCAGGGCGCGCAGGCGGGCGGTGGCGGTGATGCCGTCCATGCGGGGCATGCGGATGTCGACGAGGGCGACGTCGACGCGGTGGGCGGTGGCCGTCTCGATGGCGTGCAGGCCGTCGGCGGCCTGGGCGACGACGTCGATGCCCTCGTCGCCGGTGAGCAGGTCGCTGAGGCCGAGACGTACGAGCGCGTCGTCATCGACGATCATGGTGCGGATCATGCGGGGCCGATCTGCTCGGAGGCGGAGGCGGAGGCGGAGGCTGAGGCGGGGCCGGGGCCGGGGCCGGGGGCGGGGTGCGGGATACGGGCGGCCAGGCGCCAGGAACCGGCGCCGCCGGGCCCGGCGGTGAGGTGCCCGCCGAGCGCTTCGACGCGTTCGCGCAGACCGACCAGGCCGAAGCCGGAGGGCACGGCCTGCCGGGTGGGGGTGCCGGCGGTGTTGATGATCTCGACGAGGGTGGCGGGCGGCCGGTAGTCGACGCGTACGCGGACGGGCGCGTCGGGGGCGTGCTTGCGGGCGTTGGTCAGGGCTTCCTGCACGAGGCGGAAGACGGCGAGCCGGTGAGCGGCGGGGGCCTCTTCGGGGGCGCCGTCGATGACGGTGTCGATGTGCTGCGCGGCGGCCCTGGCCTGCTCGATCACTTCTCGGACGTCGCGCAGGACCGGCGCCGGCCGCTCCGCGGGGGAGGGAGCGCCCCTCGTGGTGGGGTCGCCCGTCGTGGTGGCGGCGTCCGGGGTGCGTAGGGCGCCCAGGACGTCGCGCAGGTCGGTGAGAGCGTCGGTGGAGGCCGTACGCAGCAGTAGGAGGCGTTCGACGACGGACGAGGGCAGGCTGTCCTTCCTGGTGGCCAGGACACCGGTGTGTAGGGCGATCAGGCTGAGCCGGTGGGCGAGGACGTCATGCATTTCCGCGGCGATCGCCGAGCGTTCGGCGACGCGGGCGGCCTGCTCGCGCAGTTCCCGTTCGATCCGCAGGTGCTCGACCTGCGCGTTGAGCGCCCGTACGAGTCGGCGGCGGTTGCCCATCCACAGCCCTGCCACGATGGCCAGCAGCAGGAAGAGGCTGGAGCCGTACTGCTGCGGCCGCCACAGCGAGATCGCCGGGCGCAGGAGGGCGTTGCCGGTCAGCGCGACGGCGGCGCAGGCCACGGCCGCGGGGACATGACGGTCGGCGGCGAGTTGGAACAGCGCCAGGAGCAGCAGCGACAGCATGGGCCACCCCCATACCCCGGCCGCCGCTGTCGTCACGGCGGGGGCGAGCAGCCAGTGCCCCGGACGCAGCAGCAGGAGTGCGCCGCAGACCCCGGCGGCCGCGGTGCGGAGCGTGAGGTACTGGCCGTCGGCGGTCGAAGCGCCGTTCTGCACGGCTCCCAGAGTCAGCAATGTGACCACGGCGTACCGGCCGTAGGCGGCCCAGTTCTGGCTCCGTTCCTGATGCACCCGTAAATCGTAGTTGCGCGGCGGCCCCCTCCGTGTTCGACGTTCTACGACGACAACCCCCTACTTTCGTAGGGGAGGGCGGCCGTACAAGGGCTGATTTGCAGGATTGCCGGCGTTCATAGCGTCGAAGCCATGGACGACTGGACCACCTCATACGAACGTGTCCCCGCATACGAACGTGTCCCCGCGCGGCGCGGCGCCGGGGGTTGGATGTTCCTTCGCGAAGCGGCCCGCGATCTGCGCACCACCGGCGCCATCGCCCCCAGCGGCAAGGCACTGGCCCGCCTGCTCACCGCCCCGGCGATCGCGTACGGCGCGCGTCCGCTGAACGTCCTGGAGGCGGGGGCGGGCACGGGGACGGTCACCCGCGCTCTCATCGCCCGCCTCTCACCCGGCAGCCGCCTGGACATCGTCGAGGCCAACCCCCGCTTCGCCGCCCGCCTGCGCCACCTCGTCCGTAGCCACCCGTCTCTGGCGGGCGACGGCGAACGCGTCCGCGTGCACCACGCGCTCGTCGAACAACTCGACACCGACCGCCGCTACGACATGATCGTCTCCGGTCTGCCCTTCACCAACTTCACTCCCGCCCAGGTCGAAACGATCATGTCCCGGTACATGGAGCTGCTGGAACCCGGCGGCACCCTCACCTACTTCGCCTACCGAGGCACCCGCTACGCCCGCACCCTGACCGCCACCCGCGCCGAAGCCCGCCGCCACCACAAGGTCGAGGAAGTCCTGGCCTCCTACCACCGCCAGTACGCCACCACCTCCCACACCACCTGGGCCAACCTGCCCCCGGCCAAGGTCTGGCAACTACACCACCCCACACCCCGAGCCACCCCAGCCCCCGCCCTGCCCGCGCTGACGGACCGCGTCAGGTAATCACTCGCGGCAAAGAGGGCCGCCCCCGCCACGTTGTCGATCGAGATAGTCGACCAATTCCCTCTCACTGCGGCGCAGTCGAACAGCCTCGCCCTCAGGCAGGAACCCGAGCGCGTCGACAAGGACACGCGCTCGGGGAATATGAACCATCGCACCGGAATAAATCCGACACCCCGAGCACCACGCCAAGCCGACACACCGCTCGAACATCGCGGACTCGGGCGGATGGACACGAAACTGGTAGGAGCGAACCGCTGTCCCACAGACAGCGCACATCCGTCGCCCACCATCCAGAACCGTGTCCCAGGCAGCGACCTTGCCCCAAGCCCGCCGCCCGCCCGTCGCTCCCCAAGCCGTCATACGCGGCATTCCCTCTCACCCCCTCCATCAGGTGTCACCGAAGGCCCTTCCTCACCTCCGTCGCACTGGAACGTGACAGCGCCCTGTTCGTTCTTGCGAATGCCTCCTGCCTATGATCAAGGCACGGGGGCACGGGGGAGGAGCGAGATGCCGGGGAATTCCGATCGTGAATTCGGGCGCCTCACACCAAGACGGTGGGAAAGCAGACCACGAACCCGGAGACGTGCTGCCGCAGAAGGCCGGCAACAACGCGTCACATATGCCGCGCCGCGTAGTACGTGAGGGAATCGAAGGAGAGACAGGCATGGCGACGTGGGGGCTGATCCTGGAGACAACGGTCGGTTCGGGGGAGCGCAAACACACCGAGGCGTACGTGATAGCGCACGTGGAGGGCGGCCGCGAGACGGCCCTGGCGGAGCTGGAAAGGCGGGCGCGCGCCTATACGCCGGAACACCCCAGGAGCCCCAAACGTCGTCGCCTCTTCCGCGACGGCGATGGCTTTCTGCTGGTTGTCGACGGCGCGTGGCAGACCCACGCCACCCGCTTCTCCGCTGCTGAACTCTTGGAGGACACTGACCGCCCGACGCCAGTGGCACGGAACAGTGATGAACCCGCCGCAGTTGAGAAACCGTCAGGCATGACACCGGAACCCCTCCCACCGCCCCTGGCCCCGCCCCCGCCGCCGTCAGTGGAGCGCTATGAGGATGGCGTTCCGGTGAGACCAGCATGGCTCGGGCGTACGGACCTGCCATAGGCGCGACGTACGGATTCCGCTTCCGTCGGTTCCAGCCCCCGGCATCCCTGCGCCCCGGCCCTCAACGGAAGCGGCAGGCTGGCGTCCACGAGCAAGGCCAGCAAGGCCACAAGGCGAACCAGCGCCGGCCGCCGTGCCGGATAGATGCCCGAGCGGATGGACAAGTAGCAGCGGCAGGCAACCGATCCGGGGAGGGGCGGACATGGGAACGATGCTGCTGGTCGTGTTAGCCGTGGTGGCCGGGGCTCTGGTGGTCGGGGGACTGATGCGCGCCGGGCGTCGTGAGGCGAGCGCCGAACGGGCCCGGCTGGCGGAGCAGGCCCGCGTCCAGGCGCTGCGGTCGATGGAGGCGGTCTGGACGCTGGGGGATCGCGAGTTCGAGGAGTACGTCGCGGAGCTGTGCCGCAGGGACGGCTGCACCCAGGTACAGCGTGTCGGCGGCGCCAACGACCTCGGCGCCGATGTGACGGGCCGGCTACCCGACGGTCGCAAACTGGTCGTGCAGTGCAAGCGGTACGCCAAGCACCGCACGGTCGGCAGCCCGGACCTCCAGAAATTCAACGGCACCGCCCGCGACGAGCACAGGGCGGACACCCCGCTCTTCGTCGCCTCCTGCAAGTTCACCAAGCAGGCCCGAGCCTTCGCGGCCCGCCACCATCTGGTCCTCATCGATGTCGACCTCCTCGGGTTCTGGCACAGCGGTACCCCCCTGACGAGCATCCTGGCCCTCGACATCAGCCGATCCGGAACCAACCGCAAACTGACCCCGGACAGCTGAAAACCCCGCCGCTCCGCCGCGCCCAGCCGAGAGCGGGCAGGACCATTTGCAATGAGCGGCCAGAAGGCGTACACGATCCAGGAACCGGAGACCGTGGCGGTATATCCACGGAACCGGGCCTGGCTCCCAGTTCTGGACCAGGCGCTTCCAAGTGGCCGACGCCAACGCGTGGTTGGCCTCCGCCGAGGCAGCATGAGCAGGGTGTAGAGCCGGTGACCATGGTCGCGGCACCATGCCGGAGCAGTGCGCAGACCGGGGCCAGCAGCGCGGATGCATCCTCCACGGTCGGCCTGATCAGTCGCGAGCGCCGCGACCACGCGGCGGCGCTGCGTGCCCAGGAGGTGGCCGAGGCCGAGACCGCCGAACGGCTGCGGATCGCACGGGAACTGTACGACATGGGCGCGCACAGCGTCGGCATCATCGCCATCCAAGCCGGTGTGGGCAGCCGGGTCATCCAGACCTAGGCCGTGTGTCGGAAGTGGATCTTGGCCTGTGAATGATCTCAGTTCATGAGCCGAGGAGATCTCACGGACGAGCAGTGGGCAGTGCTGGAGCCGTTGTTGCCGAAGGGCACAAAGGCAGGGCGGCCGCCCGTGTGGCCGCGGCGACGGTTGATCGACGGCATACGGTTCCGGATACGTACCGGTGTTCCGCGGCGTGATGTACTTGCCGTATACGGGCCGTGGGGAAGGCTCTACGACCTGTTCCGCCGATGGCAGCGGAACGGCACCTGTCAGCGGCTCCTCACCCGGCTCCAGTCCTTGGCCGATGCGAGGGGTGCGATCACGTGGGACGTCGACTCCACGGTATGCCGCGCCCAGCAGCATGCGGCCGGGGCCCGGAAGCAGGGCCATCTCCAGAAGGAACCGCCGGGCGGCGTATTTACCGAGCCCGTTGATCACGGGCTGGGACGCTCGCGCGGCGGGTTCACCACCAAGCTGCACCTGAACGTCGAGCAGGGCCAGAAACCCATGTCGGTCGTGGTGACGGCAGGGCAGCGCGGAGACTCGCCGCAGTTCGAACCCGTGCTTGCAAAGGTCCGTGTGCCCCGCATCGGACCGGGCCGGCCACGTGTCCGTCTCGACCGCGTGCGGGCCGAAAAGGCGTACGCCTCCCGTAGGAACCGCGACTATCTGCGCCGCCGCGGAATCCGCTGCACCATCCCGGACAAGGCCGACCAGGCCGCAACTGCCGAAAGCTCGGCGCGCGGCGGTCGGCCGCCGTACTTCGCCCCAGCCGACTACCGCGAGTGCCATGCGGTCGAGTGCGGGATCAACCGACTCAAGAGACACCGAGCCGTCGCTACACGCTACGACAAGCTCGCGGTCCGCTATGAGGCGACCGTGATGGTCGCTGCCATCAACGAGTGTCTGTGACCTGAATGCTTATGGGGTCTACGAGTTGGACCAGTCGCGAGTGGACAGCACCAGCAGATAGCCGTCGGGGTCCTCAAAGCCATACCCCAGGTGTCCCAGTACGGATTATGGGCGGGCACTCGCTTTCCGCCATGCCGCTCGAGCTGCTCCACGAGGGAGTCGGGCACTGGATCGCCGAGATAGATGACCAGCAGGTCTTCAGCGGTTGGCCGTGGCTCCAAAGGAGCGGCGGGCTCGTGAACGAGTTCAAGATGCCAGCTGGCTTCGGGCCAGCCGACCATCAGGAGCGAGCTCCGGCAGGGTACCGTCCGCTGCATGCTGATACAGGACATCGAGGCCGAGACCTGAAACCCAGAAGCGTTCAGCCGCTTGGAGGTCACGTGAAGGTCGGGCGATGCGGATGTGAGCTGAGGCGCCAGTCGACATTGTTCTCCCTTGGGACAGGGACAGGCCCCGCATGAACCAGTGGGTGTGCCCGTGGGCTTGGATAGCAGCGAGCTTAGAGATCAAGTGACTGTCTGCCATCGGGCGCTGGTCCTAGGTGTATTGATCACGAGCGTTGTTGATACCGGTCGGGCTTGATCATGGCGAAGACCTCCGGTGTGGTAGAGGTGTCGAGTCTTCACCGCACGGAGGTCTTCGTGTCCCACCGTAATGCCCGGCTGACCGTTCATGGCAGGCGGCTGCTGGTCGACCGTGTCTGCGCCGGACGCCCCGTTGCGCACGTCGCTGCCGAGATGGGCGTCTCGCGCGTCACCGTTCACAAGTGGGTGCGCCGCTGGCGCTCGCGGTCGTGGGCGACTGATCGGTTACCGAGCAGGGGCCCGGTCACCGATCAGAAACTGCACAGGGTGTTTCCGGCGATGCGGGCGGGTCGGTGGGCGGAGCTGACCCGGTGGTCGGGGTCGTACTGGGTGGTCGCGAGCGAGAGGCGGCAGCACTTCGTGTGCGGGGGCCTCGTCGGGATCCGGGCCGTCTGCTCCTCGCCGAGCGAGGACGGCACGGCGTGGGCCAGCGAGCCGGGACTGCTTGAGTGTCCGCTCGTACCCTGATGCGTCGCTGCTGGCGGCCCGGCTCGCGGCGGGGGATCAGCAGTGGCCGCTCCGCAGCCCGTACGAGCGGATCCGGCAGGTGCCCGGCGGGTTCCGGCTGCTGCTCACCTCCGGTGCGCCGCCGCAGCTCGTCGATATCACGGGCATTACACCCGTGGACGAGCTGCGCGAAGGCGCCGAGCGGTTCGGCCGCGTTCTTACCGACGCTGTCCAGCACCGGTCGGCGCCGTCGGCGGGGCGGCGGGGGTCGGACCCGTCCGGCGGGCTGGACTCCTCGGCGGCCGCTGTGCTCGCCGCTGGCGTCGGCGGTATCGTGCACGCGACCACGTACACCGACGGTCACACCAGCGGCGAGGATATGGCTGACTTTCGCCGCCCGGGCCGCCCAACTCGCCGGAGCCCGGGGCCGTTCGCCGCCGGCAGCGACGAGCTGCTGCCCTTCGGCTTCCCCGTGGGGCAGAGCCGACCGGGGCGGAGCCGGTGCTGGAGGTGGCGACGTACGCCATGGGCACGGCCTACCCGCACCCCGTACGAGGGCTTCCGCTGCACCTGACCGGATACGGCTGGGACATCGTGCTCGACGCCTCCAGCTCCTGCTGGGTCCGCCTCCTTAAGGACGGCTACCACCGCGAGGCTCACCGCCAGGTCATCGCGTAGGCCCGCCTGCGCAACACCGCTCCCGGCCCCTACTGGAAAGCCCTCGAACAGGCCGCCGACCCGGGCCGGGCCGAGTCCCTCGAAGTCCCTCGAACGAGCCACCAACGCCTTGGAGCGCGGGCCCATCGTCTCGGAGGCAGCCGTGGGCGGCTGGTTGTGGTGCCGCCTTGGCGTGGGCGCGTCCTGCCCCACGGCGGACGGGCGGCACCAGGTCGCCGCGCTGCTGCGGCGGGCCGCCCGCGCCCGGCCACTGCAGCACGCCGACGAGTTCGACCAGTGGACCGCTCTCCGGTCGGTCGGCGCCTCCCCGCCCGCGGCTGGACCCCGTACTCCGAGACGTTCGGCATCGGGCTGGCGCACCCGTACCTGGACGACGAGATAGTCCGGGCCGCAATCACTGACCCGGCGCTGGCCCGCCGCGGGCTGGTGACGTACAAGCCCCTGCTGTGGGCCGTACTGCCCAAGCTTCCGCACTGGCTGACCTCCCGCCGCTCGAAGGGATCGTTCACCACCCCGCGCCTCGCCGGATTCGCCCGCCACCAGGGCCAGCCGTACGAGCCGATCGTGTCGCGTCCGCTCGTGGCCGGTGGGCTCATCGATCCAGCCGTCGTACGCGCCGGGCTCGCGCAGGCTGCCCGGGGCAGAGCGCCACGACGGTCGCCGACCGGCACATCAACGTCCTGCGCCGCTATCTGTTCAGCATCAAGACCAGCGCCCCCGGCCAGAACCTGCGTCCCTCGGCGACCCGAACGCCGCTGAGGACGCAGCCGAGGGCGCCGACGAGTAGCCGTGAGGCCGGCCTGCGGCTCACCGCATGGTCAAATCAGTCGCCCTCCCTTTCTTGAGCGATCGATCCAGATCCGCTACGGTGGAGCCATGGCGAGAACCCGGGAATTCGACACCGAGGCGGCGGTGAGCCGCGCCATGGAACTGTTCTGGATGCGCGGCTACGAGGCGACTTCGGTGCGTGACCTGACGCAGCATCTGGGGATCGGGCAGGGATCCTTGTATGCCGCGTTCGGCGACAAGGAGGGCTTGTACCGGGCAGCGCTGGAGCGCTACCGCACCACCCTCGCCGCGGCCGCCCTGCGCAGCCTGGAGGAGGGGGCGGATGCCCGGGCGGCGATCCGTACGATGCTGCTCGAACGCATCCGGATCGCCGTGGAGAACGACGGCCGGGGCTGTCTGGCGGTCAATGCCGCCTGCGAGCGCCTCCCGCAGGACGCGGCGATCCGGCGCACCGTACGGGACATGCAGGACGCCAGTCGGGACGCGCTCGCAGAGGTGTTGCGGGCCGCGGCAGAACGGGGCGAGATCGCGGCGCGGCACGACCCGCATACGCTGGCGGCTTTCCTTGTCACGTTCCTCAACGGACTGCTGGTCTCCTCGAAGATCACCCCGGAAGCCCGCGCCCTGGAACCCCTCGTGGAGGTCGCGATGGCCGCCATCGGCTGACCTTTTCACGCCCCAAAACTGTATCGAACGATCCAGAAAAGTCCGGAGCCCGCCCAAACGCGGGACCCGGCGACATCCACCTCTGCCCCATCGACCACCGAGAAGGAACCATGCCCCCCGCGCCCAACCCGAGCACACTCGCTCTCGGCGGTAGCCGCTGGAACACCTTCCCCGCAGCCGGCACCACCTTGACAGCCCGCGACTTCTTCACCGCCACCGAGCCGCTGTTGCAGGGCATCATCGATGACAACGCCCTCACCAGTGCCGATGGCAAGGTGCTGGAGGACCAGATCCGTGCGACCCTCGCTCTCGGCACACGGGAGACCTCCCTGCCGCTGGCCATCGGCCCGGACAGCGCCTTGGCAGCACGTGAACTGGGCGCGCAGGCCGAGATGATCGGCCGGGAGCTCGTCTCCTGGGCCGCCTCGGCCCTGGAGAAGCTGCTCACCAGCCGGATACCGCTGCCCGCCGGACCGCTGGTCGTCCGCAGCCACTGCTACGGCCACCTGCTCACCCCTCCTGCGGCCGATCTGCTCCTCGGCCGGCGCGGCGGCCCCGTCACGATGCAGCTCTTCAACGAGTGGCTGCACCAGATCGTCCTGCTGCGCGACGCCCTGCTGCCCTTTACCAACTGGCAGGACGTGCCGCTCCTGATCACTCCAGCCGGGCTGCGGCACACCGAACCGGCCCGCGACGCTTTCCTCACCGAACTGCTGGTCCGCCAGATCCGGCACTCCAGCATCGTGGACTTCGCCCGCCACGTCGTCACCGGCGCTGGCGGTCCGCCCGGCTACGGCTTCGAGACGGGCGGCGGCACCGCCCTGCCCGCCGTCCTCGACCAACCACCCCTGAGCGCGCCACGGCACCTGCTGACCTGGCGTGCCGGCCCAGCCGCCGAAGACACCGTCACGTATGTTGCCGAAATCCAGGACTACTACGCAGCCCCTCGCACCCTCGTCGAGGACCTGCCGTCCGCCACCACTGCCCCGGGGCCGCCCACCGCTCGCACCGGCACCGGGCCGATCGCCGACGGAACGCGCCGCGCCCGCATCGAGATCACCCACGACGGCACCACCACCCACGTCGACCTCGGCCAGGCCCTGCGCGGCCATCGCTTCGCCCACCGCGCGGAACCCGCCGCAGACGACGCACACTCCGACGCCGCGTCCCCCACCACGCCCCACACCGCGGCCGTGTGGTCCGCGCTGCGCGCACCGGGGCTCGTATGGACGCAAGCAGGCGACGTCACCCTGAACGCCACCGGACAGGACGATCTCGTCGTGCTGGCCCTGCTCGGCCGGCTCTACCCGGAGAACGTCATCCTGTGCCCCGCCGGCCGTTCCGCTGCCCAGGCGCCCTCGGAGGGCACCGGACCGAGCCATCTGGTGACGCTCGTCGATCCTCCGCAAGCCCGCTGACACCCGCACACATAGCGACGTACCAGAAAGGTTGACGAACATGATGTTCGACCATGAGGCAACGCCTGTCCGCACGGGCCGCGCCGCCGTCAATGGAACGAGTCTGCACTACCGCACAGCTGGATCCGGCCCCGCAGTGGTGCTCCTGCACGGCGTGCCCAAAACCAGCTATCACTGGCGCCACCTCGTCCCGAAGCTGACGCCCCACTACACCGTCGTCGTGCCGGACCTCCGCGGTCTCGGCGACTCCGCCCGGCCGTCGGAGGGCTACGATTCCGCGACGATGAGCGACGACATCGCCGAGCTGATGAACCACCTCGGACACGAGACGTACGCCGTGGCGGGTGAGGACTGGGGAGCGGTGATCGGCTACCAGCTCGCCGCCCGCCACCGCGACCACGTCACCGCTCTCGTGTTCGCCGAGGCGCTGTTCCCCGGATTCGGCTTCGAGGACCATACGGCCCTCACCCCTGAGAACGTCTCCAGCGGCATGCACCTGTGGCATCTGGGCTTCTACTTCCAGCCCGACGTACCCGAGATGCTGATCACCGGGCACGAGCGCGAGCTCATCACCTACATGATCAAGAACGAGCGCAGCCGCCCCGACACCGCCACCCCCGACGCGGTCGACGAATACGTGCGCTGCTACTCCATGCCGGGCGGCATTCGCGCGATGCTCTCGATCTACCGGCAGATGCTCGTCGACGCCGAACAGAACCGGCAAGCCGCACAGAAGAAGCTGGACATCCCGGTCCTGGCGCTGGGCGGATCCGCGTTCATCGGCGACCGCAACGAGTCCCAGATGCGACTCATGGCTCACGACGTCACCGGGCACGTCTTCGACGCCGGCCACGACCTGGCGGAGGAAGTGCCCGACGAGATGGCCGATGTCGTTCTTCCGTTCCTGGCCACGCACCTGTAACCGCACCTGACCGCCGAGGCAGGCGAGCTGAAGTGGCACGGGTGTGGGGCCTCGTCGCAACCGCAGTTGCCGCCGCCTCACTCGCCCGCCGGCTTCTCACGTGTTGAGCGACGCTGAAGATGTGCACGATGGCGACGTTGTGGTTGTCGACGGGGTGGGGTGAAACACCCCCGCCGGCCGTCAGGCCGTCGGGGGTGTCATGAACGTGGTGTCGCTTTCGTCGTCACTCTGTCGCGTGTGTCTCGGTGATGGCGATGCGGGTGGATGACTCGTCGACGATGCTTTTCTCCTCGGTGAAGGCGGCGATGAGGGACTGCCAGGCGATGTTGTTGACCGAGCGGGGCAGGTCGCGGCTGGTGAGGTGGATCAGCTCGACGGCGTCGTCGGAGAACAGCGTGTCCTGCCGTCCGGCGACCGTGATGTGGTGCTTGATGTAGCTGGCGGTCTCCTCCTTCGCCATCGTGGGCATCTGGTAGCTGATCGAGATCCGCCGGTCCAGCGCCGCCAGGCCGCCGTGCTTCATCCGCTTCCGCAGCGTGGGCTGGCCGATCAGCAGCACCGCGAACGGTGTTGTGGAGTCCATCTCGTAGTTGGTGAGCATGCGGATCGCATCGAGTTCGTGGTGGTCGAGCAGGCGCGACTCATCGATCACCACGGCCGGTGTCCGGCCCCGCTCGTCGACCTCTGCGGCCAGCGCGGTGGACGCTTGGGCCGCCAGAGCGGCCAGGTGGAACGTCGGGGCGCCGCCCAGGGCGGTGACGATGCGGTCGTAGAGGCCGCGCATGCCGACCTCCGGGTTGGGCTGGTAGATCACCGTGAAGCGGGCCGGGTCCAGCGAGGCGACGGCGCCCTTGAGGGCGACGGTCTTGCCGGAGCCGACCTCTCCGGTGACCACGCCGATCGCCCGGTTGTTGATGCACCACGCGATGCGGGCCGCGGCTTCGCGGTGGGAGTGGTGCTGGTGCAGCATGGACGGGGCCAAGTCCCGGCCGAAGGGGATGCGGGTGGACGCGTAGTACCCCTGAATGCGGTCGATCATCGCTACCCCCGCCCGCCGTCCAGCAGGGACGAGTAGTTGATGCCCTTCGCGGTGTTCGCCGTGTGCGTCTCGTCCAGGATCTTCAGGTAGTCGATTCCCGTCGACGGCGCCGGCTGGGCCAGCGTCTCCGGACTCGCTTTCGGATGCGTGTGCCGGCCCACCGGTGCGGAACCGCCTTCCCGGCCGTCTTCCCCGACGCCCTGACCTCGATCTCGGTCAGGTCGAACGGGTCGAAGACCAGCTCCACCTTCATCCCGCTCAGCATCGGGTCGACCTCGTAGGTGTTGCCGTGCAGGCTGACCGTCGCGGTCTTCGTCACCGTCCGGAACTCCGACCACAGAAACGCCTCCCGAAGATCAGCGGGGCTGGGCAGCAGCAGCGGCTTGGGAATCGAACCCAGCCAGCGTTCGATCGGAGGCTGTCCCGTCTCCGAGTGCACCGCGCGGTGATAGACCGTCTCCCCCCCGCGGTGAAAAGCCTGTTCAGCTCGGTGAGATGCTCGATCTGGCCGGCCCGTTCCTCATCGAGTTCGACGAGAAACTGATCGCGAACAGTGCGGAAGAACCGTTCGATTTTCCCGCGTCCCTGAGGCCGTACGGGCTTGGAGTGGGTGAGCCGGATCGCCAGACTCGCGCAGGCCCGCAGCAGCCACGGCTCGACGAAAGCACTCCCGCTGTCGACATAGATCGATTCCGGGACCCCGCGGGCTGAGAGCGCCGGCCGCAGGGCGGCGGCCAGGCGGACGGTGTCCTCGGTGAACCCGAACCGGTGCCCCACGATCGCCCGGGAATGGTCGTCGATGAAGGCGAACAAGTACGTTTTCCGGCCTGCGATCCTGGGGCCGTACACCGCGTCCCCGGTCCACAGCTCGTTGCCCCGGGCGGCCAACCGGCCGAAGACGGTCCTGTCCCCGCTGCCGGCGCCGGTCAGCCCGGCGGTGACGAAGTGCCGCTGCAGGGTGCGTTCGGTCGGTGACCAGCCCTGCGTCGTGCGCAAGATCCGCTGGATCTGCGCGGCCGTGCGGCTCGGTTTCTCCCGTTTCAGCGCGGCCGCCAGTTCCAGCACTTCCGGCGGCGTCCTGGGGACCGCCTTGCGTGGCTCGGGCACCAGTGCCGGGAACCCGCCGCGGCGGTAATCCCTGGCCCACCGGTCGATCGTGCCCCTCGACACCCTCACCTGCTGGCCGAACGGATCGGTGTGTTCTTTCTCTGCCAACTCTCTTGCCAGCCACCGCGTTCACGGGTAGTCAGGGTGGTGTCCAGCAAGGTCCTGAACCAGGGAATAGCGGAACAGGCCGATCTGCCGGGCTCTCTCCGCCCGCCGGCTGATCACAGCCGGGCAGATGTACCGCTACTACCTGCGCCAGGTCCTCGTCGGTGACGGCCGCCGCCCGGCCCGCACGTCCCTGCGCCGGGCGCAGGAGGAGGCCGGTGTCCCCGGCGGGCGGTGGATGGGCCGGGGTCTTGCCGTCCTCGGCCTGGCGGCGGGCGACGTCGTCACCGAGGCGCAGATGCGCAACCTCTTCGGCGAGGGCCGGCACCCGCACGCCGACCGGATCGAGGCCGACCGGATCGCCGCCGGGAAGAAGCCCGTGGCCGCGCGCCGGGCCGGGGCGCTCGGGCGGCGGGTGAAGGTCACCGGCTTCGACCTGACCTTCCGCCCGCAGCCCACCCTCACCCTGCTGTGGGCACTGGGGGATGAGGAGACCCGGCGGGCGGTCGAGGCCGCGCACGAGCGGGCCATCGCGGCCGTGCTCGCCTGGATCGAGGACGAGGCCGCGATCATCCGCGTCGGCGCCCAGGGCGTCTACAAGGTCCGCCCGCTGCACGGGCTGGCCGCCGCGCGGTTCCGCCACTACGAGGCGCGCTCGGGGATGCCGCTCCTGCACGACCACCTCCTTGTATCCGCCAAGGCCCTGCGCCCCGACGGCAAGTGGGGCTCGGTGCACTCCGAGGTTCTGTACGAGCACGTGGTGGCCGCCTCCGCGCTCTACAACGAGCTGGTGATGGCCGAGGCGTGCGAGGCGCTGGGGCTGGCCTCCGAGCCGCGCACGGTCACCGCCGGGCGCCGCCCGGTGATGGACGTCGCCGGCGTCCCGCACGAGCTGATCCGCTGGACCTCCCGGCGCAGCGACCAGATCGCCGCCTGCCGGGCAGAGCTGGAGCACGAGTACGTCACCGCCATCGACGACGACGGCGAACCGCGGTTCCTGCCCGTGGTCTCCGAGCGGGCCCGCACCAAGCTGAACCGGATGGCCGCCCGCAAGACCCGCCCGCCGAAGCAGAAGGCCCGCCCGCTCGCGCAGCTGCGCGCGTGGTGGAAGGCGAGCGCGATCCTCACCTCCGGCGTCGCCGCCGACGTCATCACCTCCCTCCTCGAGCACGCCCGCGCCGCAGCCGCAGCCATCCGCGCCCGGGTCGCCGCCGTCATCGACGTTGCCCTGGCAGCCGTCGACGTCGCCGCAGTGGTGTTCGTGATGAACGGCGGCGGCCGGTTCCACCGCCGGCACCTGCTCGCCGAAGCCCGCCGCCACCTCGCCCTCGTCCTGCGCGGCCGCCGCCGCGAGCCCGGCCTGGACGAACAGATCGTGGACGCCGCGCTCACCACGTACTGCGTGGACATCAGCGAGCCGAAATCGCTGCGCGGCCTCCTGCCCGCCTACCGCCTCTACACCGCCCGCTGGTCACTGGCCGACCTCACCTCCGACCGCCGACGCCCGCCCACCACCGCCTGGGACCGGCAACCCCTTGCCGATGCGGGCGCGCCCGCTACGCCCCGGCCTCTGGGACCGGGGGAGATACCCCGCGTGCCGCTGCAGTACGAACGGGCCGTTCTCGCCGGCGCCGCCCTCCGCGAGAAACTGACCACCGTGGCCACGCGCGGCCGGGCGTACGACATCGTCGCGCACCAGCAGGCGGCGATGCCCGAGCAGCTACTTGCGCCCTCGGCAGCCGGCCCCGAGCCCGGCCGCCAGGAGCCGGAGCCCGGCCGCCAGGAGGCGCTCGACCTGACGGCGCTGCGCGCCCTGCGGGAGTCCCGCACCGACGTGGAAGCCCTCGACCTCACCGCCGAGACACTGCGCCAACTCGGAGACGCCTTCACCGCAGCCGCCGACCGGGCCCGCACAATGATGGACCGCTACGCGCTCCGCGACGACGCCGAGGGACCGCACCCGGCGCGCGCGGGCGACCAGCAGGCGCACCGCCCGCAGGAACCCGGACCGCACCACGGCCGGGAAGCCGGCCACTGAGCGCACCCGATACCGCGCGCTTCTGCCGAAGGACAACCACCGCACCGTCCCCGCCCGACAGGACGCCCGCGCAGAAGCGCAACGCCGCGCCCTGGCCGCCCTCTTGGACGGCTGGACGCGGCTGGCGGCGTAGCGCCGCGGAGTTTGCCCGGGGTCAGGCGGATGCGGGTGCCGGATGCAGCGCCGCGAGGGGTGAGCGCTGGCCCTTCTCGACGGTGCGCAGCTGTTCCCACTCGGGGTGGGCGGGGATGACCGCGTCGACGGAGGCGGTGGTGTAGAGGGCGACGTCGACGGCACCGGCCCGGCTGGTGCCGAAGCGGACCTCGATCGACTGCGGGGAGCGGGCCCAGCCGAGGCGTACCAGGTGATTCCAGTCGGCCCTGCGGAGCCGGAGCCGTTCGGCGGCTTGTTCGGGTCCGAGCGGGGTGTCGGCGGCGACCAGGTCCGCCAGATCCTCGCGCCGGCAGACGTCGGCGACCTGGCCGGGGTGGAGCAGTGATCCGTCGGGGTTCGCGCTCAGCTCGGTGAGCAGCCCGCGGTCGATGAGGCGCCGGACGACGAACGTCGTCACGTTCGCCTTCTCGCCGTACGCGGTCGGGTTCGGGGTGCCGAGCGCGTCGGCGATCCGGTCCGCCGCCGCGCTGCCGGAGATCGGCGGGGTGGGCATCGCGGCCCGGACGGCGTCGGCGTCCAGCTCCTCTACGGCGGCCTGGGACCACTGGTAGGGCGATGCGTCCGGGTCGGGGATGAGACCAGTGTGCCGGGCCCACCGGAAGGCGGCTGCGGACACCCGCAGGCGCTTGGCGGCCTGCGCGGCGTCGTACTCGGTCAGGCGTGCTCGTGGCATGAGATCACCTCTCGCTCGGTCGCCTCGAAGCGACGGAACAGAACATGACAGTAGGTCATAAACAGTGTCAATAGCCAATTAAAATAGGTAAGTTGGATCATTCGGTTAGAGCTGCACGCCCGTACTCGAGGGGAAAGATCACCCCCTCGGGCCATCGCCGCGCTGGTCGACAGGGAGGCGCTGTGCACCGGACTGGAGGCGTTGGGACTCACCGCCGCCCAACTGCGCCGCTTCAATGAGCGGGAGAGCGGAAAGCCGGCGAGCGCGGATGGCATGCGCCAGGACGTGGACGGTGTACTGCACCGTGAGAGCAACCGGCGGGTGCAGCACCCGCGCCGGATCGGTCGTCGGCGGCCGGGGCGTTGAGCGGGGAGCGGGCGGGCCGTCATGCTGGGACGTCAAGGCGTCCTTCGGCAGTGGGGAGGCCGTGGTGCCCGACAAGCGTCCCCGTGGTTACCAGCCTCAGTGGCGGCCGCGGCCGGCCACCCTCGCTCTGCTGGCCGCGGTGGATGCGGTACTGGCCCGGTACGCGGAGCAGGTGCCGCTGACGGTCCGGCAGATCTGGTACGCCGTGCTCTCGGACGGGGTGCTGGTCAAGGAGGAGCGGACCTACAAGCGGCTCGTCGAGGTCCTCGGGATGGCCCGCCGCTCCGGCCGCATCCCGTGGGAGGCGGTCCGTGACGACTCCGAGACCGCCGTCGAGCCGGTGGCGTACACGGGCCCGGAGGACTTCCGCCAGGTGCAGCTCGCCGCCGCGCGCGGCTACCGGCTGGACCGGCAGGCGGGTCAGGCGGACCGGATCGAGCTGTTCTGCGAAACCGCCGGGATGGTCCCGCAGCTGGTCGCGGTCGCCGGCCCGTGGGGGTGCCGTGCTACTCAGGCTCCGGGTACAACAGCCCGCCGCGCGGCCGTCGGCGGCCATGCGAGCGTGCGCATCATGGTCGTCTCCGACTGGGACCCCTCCGGCATCCATCTGTTCACCGCGCTCGCCGAGGACGTCACCGCCTTCGCCGCCGCCGACGCCCCCGGCGTCACTGTCGTCTTCGAGCGCCTGGCCGTCACCGAACAGCAGATCGCCGACCTCGCCCTGCCCACCGCCCCGGTCAAGCCCACCGACCACCGCTCCTTCACCGGCACCGCCACCACCCAGGCCGAAGCCATCGCCCCCACCCTCGCCGCCATCATCGGCGAGGCCATCGCACACGACCGCGACCTGACCGTCCTCCAGACCCTCCTGGAACGCGAGGACGCCGAGCGCCGCGCCCTCATACGATGCCTCACCTGACCCGGCCGCGCGGGGCGGGGCCGGTCACGGAGCGGTGGGTGGCGGGGGCCGGTGCAGGAGTTGGTCGTAGACGGCCACGGAGGGCATCGGCCGGTTGTCGGGCGGCAGCGCCGCGCGGTTCGCTGCCGGGGGGCTGCGGACGGGTGGGGGGTGCGAGGACGAGGGCGGTGGCGTCGTCGCGGTAGCCGTCATCGTCGCTTCGTACGGCGGCGACGAGCGCGTCGGCCAGGGCCTGCGGGGCGTCGTGGTGTTCACGGACCAGGCTCTCCAGGGAGTCGGGGTCGAGTTGGTCGTGGACGCCGTCGCTGGTGAGCAGCACCAGCTCGTCGGCGGGGATCACGACTTCGTACACGCTGGCTGGCGTCGCCTGGGCCAACGTCACGCGGAGCCAGGCGTCGTGTTCGGCGACCAGTTCCCACGGCACCCCGTTGCGCCGCAGCTGCTCGCCGACGGTGTGGTCGGTGCTGTACCGGTGCAGCCGGATGCCGTCGAATCCGTGGATGCGGCAGTCGCCGGCCCAGGCCGCGACGGTGTCCCGGCCGGGGGTGCTGACGGCGAGCGCGGCTACGGCGTTCGGCCCGTGACCGTCCGGTCCGCGGTCGGCGATGAGCAGGCCGGCATTGAGCAGGCCCGCCAGTGCGCCGCGTACGGCGCCGGTACGGACGGCGACTTCGGCGAGGACGGGCGCGAGGGCCACGGTGGCCGGGGCGTGCCCGATGCCGTCGACGACCGCGGCCGCCGTGGTGCCGTCGGCGGCCACGTAGACGGCTGCGGCGTCGGCGCTCTCGCCGTCGGTGCCCGGGCGCGAGGCCGCGGCGGTGACGGCCGGCCCGGTGACACCCGGTGCTGGGTCGGTCGAAGAGGTCTGCGAAGCGGACATGGTTTTCCCCTCGGAGGTCGTGTGCTGTCGTACGGCCCGGACGTCGTCGAGCATCCCGCACGATCCGTGCGGAGTCGTGAGCCGAATCTGAGGGGAATGTGAGGACGGCGGGCGACGCCGGTGCCCTTGGCTCCCTCGAGCGGCGGAGCTGTGCCGGCCACAGCTGCCCGACCACGTCGCCACACGCGCAGCGGGTTCTGCCGTGACACCAAAATCGAACAGATGGTCTAATTCGAGCCATGGCGCGAACCCGCCCCTTCCCCCGAGACCTCCTCCAGATCCAGCGCGACTGGAACACCGCCTACACCGCCCTGGCCACCACCCGCCAGGACACCGCGACGCTGCGCCGCCGCCTGCTGCACCTGTCCACCGCGCTGCGGCGGCATCCCTTCTGGACGGCCGCGCCCGCCCCGGCGCCGGCGGCCCGGGCGGAGCTGCGCCGCCTCGCCCGCAGCGAGGAGCGGGAAGCGGGGAACTTGTGATGAAGCCGCCGACGGAGCGTCAGGTTCAGATCCTGGCTGTGATCCGGGAGCGGATCGCCGAGTACGGCGAGGGGCCCACGGTCCGGGAGATCGGTGCGCGGGTCGGTCTGTCCAGTACCGGCTCGGTCGCCTACCAGCTGAGACGGATGGAGGAGTCCGGCATGATCCGCCGCACCGGCCGAAGCGGGCGCTCCGTACGCCTCGGACCCTGAGAACCCCTGCCCCGGGGTGCTTCCCGACTGGTGGCGGAGGACGCTGCATCGCCGTCGAGGCGACGATGCAGCGCATCTGGCCGGTACGCGGTGATCGGTGGTGCGGCTACCGAGGTACGCCGGCCGCGGAGTGCGCCGCGTGGGCCCGTTCCACGTGTTCATCGCGCATCGTCTCCAGGGTGTCGGACGTGTCCGCGTGGTCGGGGGCGGGGATGACGTCGGCGGTGAAGCGGATGATGCTGCGGGCTATGCCCGGTGCGGCGGTGGTGGGGGAGTCCCGTGCCCAGTCCCGCAGCGCGGAGAGCAGGATGGCTCCGACCTCGTCCAGGGCGAAGGAGTCCGCGGTCGGGTCGGCGTCCGCGCGGCCGGCGACGAGGTTCCCGCCGCCCGTCTGCAGGTCGATGAGGTAGCCGAAGGCGTGCTCCACCTGCTCGGGGGTGAGGGGCGTGCGGAGCGGGATCAGGTACGGCATGAGGCCTCCTCGACTGGGCTCGCCGTGCGGTCACGGCGACTCCCAGCAGGCTCCGGCCGCCGCCCTGTGGACAGATACGGAGATGTCCGCCACCAAATAGTTGCGATTCGAGCAGAAAGGGGTAAATCCCACCCCCCTTGCCCACCGCAGTCGGCTCGTCCATGAGCCCGGGCCCTGCCCCCTTGCCCAGGTCCGCCCCGCGCTGCGTACCGTCGCCTTTCTCCTTGCCCTGTCCCGTTGGCGGCCGTCGTCAGACTGCGGTCAAGGGGGACCTCGGCACGCTGTTCCTTCGGTCACCGCCCCGGCCGGGGCAGCGAAGGAGACAAGACGATGACGACCACCTGCCCGGGGGCCGGGCAGCAGCCCCGCTCGGGCCGATCACGTCGGAAGGCCGGCCCGTGGCGGCGGGCGGGCCGAAGCAGGCTCCTGAGGGCGCGCCTTCGGAGAACCCTTGGAACCCCCCTTTGGCACCCGACGCCCACGGGGGCGGCAAAACCCCTGGCCAGCCAGCTAACTCACGCGAATCCCGAACCGTCACGACCCTCTCCTCTCCTCTTGATGTCAGTAGTAGAGGAGATCATCGGGTTCCGGGGGCCCGGACATCCTCCCAGGCCGGGCGCGGACAGCGGCTGGCCGCGAACCACGAGGAGCAGAGCTGATGGCGGGAAAGCGGAGGAACAACCCGGCAGGGTCGACGAACAACTACCGCGGCGATGTGCTGCGCGTGCTCGGGGTGCTGAAGGTGGCTACGGCTGATCAGATCCAGCGGATCGGCGCTCCGCACCTGACCTTCCGGCACGCCGGCAAGAAGACCCCGGCCGAGCGGAAGCAGGCCCGTACAGCCTCGCACACCGGCGCGCTGTCCGACCTGCGCAAGCACGGCCTGTCCGAGAACGGCGGCTCCACCGCGACGGGGGAGGCCCTGCGGAACCTGACCCTCAAGGGCCTGGAGGCCGCCTCCTGGGAACTGCGGCGCCCGATCACGGAGATGGGCTCCACCGCCCGCGGCGCGGGCTCCAGCGGCGCCTCCCCCCATGGCCGTCAACGAAACCGTGATCGCCCTGCTGCGCCCGAAACCGGACCTCGACAAGCTCGTCGACAAGCTCGTCGACAAGCTCGTCGACGAGCCGGCCGACGTCCGGGCGGGCGCCCAGGCCGCCGCCGGCGAGCTGGCCGGCATCGGCACGATCGCCTCGTACCGGACCGAGGTCCCGCTGCCCGCCACCGGCACCTGGAACGCGCCGGGGAAGGGCGGCGCCCAGGCCGACATCGTCCTCACCGCCCCGCAGGACGGGGTGCCGCTGCTGTTCATCGAGGTCGACAACTGCCACGAGAGCGCCGAGGAGATCGCCGACAAGCTGGAGAAGTACGCCCGCTTCCCTCTGCCGGAGGATCAAGGACACCGACGGCCAGGAGCGCCCGATGTGGCGCACCCGCTGGACAGCCCCCGAAAGCCGCCTCGGCGATATGCCGCACCCGCCGGTGCTGCTGGTGTTCAACCGCCTCGGCGCCCGCAACCCCCACCGCACCATCCCGCGCCTGCACGAGCTCACCCGGCACCTGTGGCAGGGGGAGCGGCAGCGGGGCGGCCACCACCTCTACGACCGGAAGATCCCGATCATCGCGGTCGGGCTGAAGAACCTCCGCGAGCACGGCCCGTCCGGCGTCGTGTTCGCACGCTTCGGTCGTGCTCACCCGCAGCCGCTCCTGGAGGCGATCGGCAACCCACGCTTCGAGGTCGCCCAGGCCCGTGAGGCAGAGGAGGCCAAGACCCGGGCGGCGGCGTACCAGGAACAGGTTCGGCGGGCAGCCCAGGAGCAGGCGGCGAAGCAGGCCGCCGACCGTGAGGCCCGCCGCCCCGTCTACACCGGCTGCGGGGCGAAGTTCACCGACGCCCGCTGGGAGGCCGTACAGCCGAAGGACTCCCACCCGCAGCTGTGCGACAGCTGCAAGCAGACGGCCAACGCGACCGCCGCAAGCCCGGCGGCCGGTACGTGGGAGCGCCAGGAGCCGGCGCGCGGCGAGGCCGGGTCGGACGACTTCTGGCCCGCCCCCGAGCGCCCCGTCTGCACCGAGTGCGGTGCCGCGTTCACCGACGAACGATGGAAGGCGACCAAGCCCGTCGGCTGGACTGCTTCCCCAGCGAAGCACCCGTCTCTGTGCGGGGACTGCGACCAGCAGTACGAGGCCGACTTGGACCGGACCTGGGGCCTGAGCCCCCGGCGGGAGGAGCACGACTAGGAGCAGGAGCCGGCCGTGCCCGAGCAGAAGACCGGCTGGCTCTCGCGCCTGCGCCGTTGAGCCGGGGCACGCCTTCCGACCAGTCGCGCTTCTCCTTCTGGCAAGGATCAGCCCGGCTAATTGGATGGATGCGGCGGAGAAGGCACGTCATGCTGGACGCGATTGATAGGAGGTGGACGACGCGTGAGGCGCGGACAGACGGAAACTCTTGACGAGAAGCACCAGCGCTTGCTGGAAGCTTTCGTGTTGAGGGCCCGCAGGGTGGAGGAACACTCGCTGGCCGCCGACTGGGACGCTCTTGTCGAGCTGACCCGCATGAGCATCAACGTCCGTGTCGAACGAGGCGAGGTCCGGATCTCGTACGAGCTGCCGCCCGAGGAAGTGGTCGAGTCTGCGGCAGCGCGTATCAGGCCGATTCTGCTGGAGCAGGAGGACTGCTTTCACATGAAGGCGCTCTCAGCTCTGGGCTACACCTGTCGAGCAGCGCCGCAAGATGCGGCGTGGATACGGGCCGCACGCGCTGAGTGGCGAACACGGGTGAGCCCCGCCACGCGCGACGAATCCGGCTACTGGCTCATGGTCGCTGACACGTCCACGGGCGAAGAGCGTGACCTCGATGCGCACGGGCTGGCCATGGCCTGGATCTATGGAGACGTGGTGCATCACGACCCAGAGCGCCGCAAGGAGGGCGACACCTTCGGACTGCGCGACCGGTTTCGTGCTGCTGTACCCCTGGTGGCTTGGGCGATGGTCGGCACGATCGAGCTCCTGAACTTCGTCCGGGCGCTGAACGAGGCCGGGATGCTCAACCTTCGGCAGGAAGTGTTCAACGAGCAGGTCGCGTTGAAAACGACCACATGGGAAGAGCGGGCCGAGATGTACTACGCACCCGTCGGCGCTCAACCTCCCTCGCTTGCGACCTCCCCCATGCCCGAAGGGTGGCTCCCTCTGAGCAAGGCATCTGGCCTGTCGGTCTTCCGTCACCGCATTGCGGGGCAACTCTTGAACGCGGAGAGCGCACCATCCATGACGTACCTCCCCTCACCCGAAGAGATCGAAGCCGCCCGCACACCCGCCGGCGGCTGGAAGCGAGACCAGCTCGCCGCCTGGGGCGTGCCGTGGCCCCCGCCAAAGGGCTGGAAGGACGAGCTGGCCGAACGCTGGAAGGCCGCCCGCCCAGCGAGACCGCCGGCGCCCCCGCCCACCCCGGCCCCGGCCCCGGCCCCGGCCGACTTTGCCCAGGACACGCTCGACTTCGGCTGACCCGATGACAGCGGGGCCGGACAGGATCACCCTGCCCGGCCCCGCTGCCCGTTCCCGGCTGCGCACCGGCTGAGTCGGATGCGCGGCCCCCACGCGAACTCGAGGTCGTCCAGGAGGACGGTCTCCAGCTCCTTCTCCCACTGGCCGCGCAGGAGGAACGGGGCGGCCTCCAGCCGCTCCAGGATGACCAGGGTCTCGGGCTGGCCGATCAGCGCGTACCGACCGTGCGAGGCGGGTGTGCTGCCCGGCCCGTACGCGCGCAGCAGCTCCTCCAGGCGGTCGCGGTGCTTCTCCACGAACGCCTCCAGGCGCTCGATGTACCCCGCGCGTTCCTCGTTGGCCACCGCGCTCAGCGCGACGTCCAGGAAGTCCGACCCGTCCGGCCAGTGGCGGGTGCCCGGCGCGGCACGGCCCACGGGAAGCGTTCCGCTGCCGCCAGGACGTCCTTCGCCTCCAGCGGCGGCACCGAGACCGGGGCGGGTTCGGTCGCCGCCGTCGCCTCCGGGGCGGGGGAGGACGGCTGTTGGAGGTGGGCGACCAGCATGGCGCTGGAGGCGGCGCGCCCGCGCTCGGTGGTGGCGGTACGGTCTGCGATCCGCCGCAGGTAGCTCGCGACGTCGCGGACACCGGCGAACCAGCCCTCCTCGAACCGCGGCTCGGACCCGTGCGGGGGGCTGCTCTCGGAGATCCAGGTGTGGGCGCCGGCCACTGCCCCGGCCTCCAGCTTCGCCACGATGTCGTCGGCCTGCTCGTGCCCGATCCCGGCGGCGGCCAGGGCCTGGAAGACGGTGAACCGTGCCGTCGTGGCCTCGTGCTGGTGGTGGCTGATGGCGGCCAGCTCCTGGCCGTACGCGTCGGCGCCTGGCTGCTCGGTGCTCACAGGGTGCCTCCCTTGTCTGCTCGGGTGCGGTGGGTAACCCAGTCCGGATCGCGTACGGGCACCGGCACCGTGGTCTCGGCGGCGGGGTGCGCATGATGCGCCAGCTGGTGCGCGGCACGGTGACGACGTGGACCAGGACGACGACGGCCTGCCGCACGACGCCGCCCCGGACCCACGCCCCGGTGAAGCGGACCTGATCGGCTGCCCCGACACCCGCCGCCACGAGCGCAGCCGTCCGAGCAGATAGCCGGCCGCGAGCGCGGCGGCCACGATGACGACGACGCCCACCATCAGGACCACCGCATCCCGATCATGGACAGCTGCTCCACCCGCTCCGGCGACAGCCCGGCAGCCCGGCTGCGTTGGTTGTTGACCCATGCCCCCAGCCGGTACTGGTCCTCCCGGCCGTCCTCGGAGAGCACGGTCTCCACATGCTTGCGCGGGACCTTGAGGTGCCCCTCGCGCTCGAAGAACTGCCGGGCGGCGGTCAGGTGGGCGTTCCACTTGTCGGCCTGCGTACGGGGCTGCTGCGGCTTCTCCTCGTCGGGCGCGGGTTCGATCCCGAGGACCTGCTCGCACATCCACTGCTGCACGGTCGTGAGCTGGTCCCACCCGTACCGCACGGACTGCACCCACCGCCCCAGGTCCTCGCCCTGGCGTACGACGTCGCCCGCCTCGGTGGGCAGCGTCCCGTCCGTGTCCAGGTGCATCCGCACCAGGTGGAAGGCACGCTGCCAGGTCACCGGCCATGACGGGCACCAGGAGGCGTCGATCTCCTCCAGCTGCTCGCGCCGCTCGTTCGACAGCGCCCCGGCCGACGACTCCACCGGCAGGCCCTCCGCGCGCCGCCGCTCGATCTCCTGCGCCTTCCTCGCGGCGGCCCGCGCGTTCTTGAGCCAGATGCCCACCGCCGCGCCCTGGAAGGTAGCGTCCAGCGGCGCCAGGAGGTGCCCGTTCTCGGCAGCCCACCCGCGCGCGGCCGTGAGGCCCTCCTCCCAGGCGACGTCGAAGTGCGACCAGATCATGCCGAGCTTCTCCAGCTGCGCGACGCGGTCCTCGTCCATCTCGCCGCGGGCGTAGAACCGGCGCGCGTCGGCGGTCCACTGCCCAAGCGGGAAACCGGCAAGCGAGGCCGGCCACCCGGTGGCTTCCGCCTCCTGGTCGTCGACGGCGGGCACGCGGAACGTGAACGGCACGCGGAGGTCGCCGTGCTCGCGGGTGTAGATGACGGCGGCCTCCACGCCGCGCCGCCAGTGTTCGTGCTCGGGGTTGAGGACGCGCAGGTTGATGAACGCGGCGAGGGCGGCCGGGTCGCGGGGCGTGGAGAACTTCAGCAGGGCCTTGGCGGGGGCTCTGACGCCTCCGGCACCCTCGCCGCTCCCGCCCGTGCTCTTCCCGCTGGCGTCCTTGCTGACGGGCTTGTAGCGGCTCGGGGCCTGCTGCTCCGCGAGGGTCTCCACGATCCTCGCGTCGTGCGCCCGCAGCGCCTCCAGCAGCTTGGCCAACCCGCCGAACGCCCGGGAGGTCAGCATGTTGTCCGCCGTCTCCCCGGGCCCGAGTAGCACCGGTACCACGAGCGAGGCCATCTTCCCCTCGCCGGGCTGCATCCGCAGCGCCCGGCCGACGGCCTGGACCAGGTCGGGCATCGAGCCGCGTACGTCGGCCCAGTAGACGGAGTCGCAGTTTTTGGTGTCGACGCCCTCGCCCAGGACCTTCACCGAGCACAAGAAGCACTTCTCCACGACGGTGCCGTCCGTGGCGATCCCGGCCGCGAACTCACCGAGCAGTCGGCGGCGGTGGAGTGCCTTATGGTCACCGTAGACCCAGTCCGCCCAGATCGTCTTCGGGTACAGCTCGGGGTCGGAGGCGTGCAGCTGCGCGGCGACGTCGGGAAGGCCGGCCGCGAAGGCTTCGGCTTCCTTGACGACGTGGTGGAAGACGAGCGTGCGCCGGAAGTTCTCCTCCGCGGACGCCTTCACCAGGGCGGTCTGTAGCGCGGCGAGCCGGGCCCCGCGGACCTCTGCCGAGCGGCCCTCGGTGCCCAGGAGCTGCGCGGCCTGGAGCGCGGTGTCAGTGATGTCTACGCATACGACCTGGTAAGGGGCACAGATTCCCCGGTCGATGGCCTCCGAGAGCGTCAGGGTGAAGCAGCGGCTGCCGAAGGGTCCCTCGGGGTCGTCTTCCATGCTCGCGACCAGCTCACCGGGGGCGCCGGCCTCGTCCTCGTCCCCGAGCTGCCACAGTCGGGGCGTGGCCGTCATGTAGAGACGGCGCAGGGAAGGGATCTTCTGGTTGTCGTGGACGTCCGCCCACGGCTTCCCGATCCGGCCCGAAACCCGGTGGGCCTCGTCCACCACGATCAGGTCCCAAGCTGCCAAGCCCTCAGCGTGCGCCTGTTCCAGCTTGCCGAGTCCGAGGCTGGCATATGTGGCGTAGACGGTGACCTTGTCCAGGCCCCGCGTCCACTCCACCAGCTCGTCCACGTCCGTGGTGTTGGGAAAGGGCGCCTCCTCACCCTGCAACGAGGACACCCCGATCATCGGCCCCCGGCGGCCCCCCTCACGCCACGCGGCCTCGGTTTGCGTCAGCAGGTCCTTCGAGGGCACGAGCACCAGCACACGGCCCGCGTGGAGCTCCTCCGCGCTGCGCACCGCCACCCGAGTCTTCCCGGACCCGGTCGCCATGATCACCTGCGTCCGGAGCCCTCGCTCGGGCACAAGTGATCTTGCAGGCAATTCGAGAGCACGCACGACCGCATCAATGGCTTCTCGTTGGGCTGCCTCGCGCTGGTCAACGCGGTTAGTGGTCGACATATCAGTCTGCCTTCTCGTGGATGCCGTCCGGTCGACTGGAGCGGCGAGAAACGGGGACCAGGCACCTAGAGAGCCTGTGGAGAGCTAGGGTGGTCGAACTGGCGTGACTCTGCCTAACCGATCACTGGTCGGGCCGTTCGGTGGATCTCAAAAACCTTTCGGAGTGCTCCGGAGGGTGGGATGCTCTGAGTCCAGAGTCTATCCTTCTCTCAGAAAAGAGACAGAGGGAATCCCGAGATTCTCTCTAACGTGGCCGAAAGCTGTTATTCTTGCCCTATCGCAAGCCCCCAAGAAGCCTTGACGGTTCCTCAATCCGCACCCCCGACTGAGAGGCCGACCCCCGTGCGCCCTCACCCGTCCCGACTGACCGTCACCCCCCTCCCTGTTGCTGCTGCTCGTGGCGTGAGCCCCGCTTGGTGGGCCGCGCGGAGCGTGGCACGCCTGTCCCGCACGGGAGTTGGGGGCGCGTCCGGGGTGGCTGGAGCGCAGCGGAGGCCACGGGTCGGCCGCAGGCCGGCCCCGGTCCGCAACGCGGGCCGCCTGCCCTGCCGTTGGGTGGTGGGCGCGGAGCGCGTGCCACCCGGCGGTGAGCGGAGCGAGCCGCATCCGCTCACGCGGAGCGGGAGCGGTCGGGGCGCGCAGCGCCCCGGTTCACTGTGACGGGCGCAGCCCGGAGGGACCC
>NZ_JOBF01000046.1 GCF_000718635.1 Streptomyces varsoviensis
CCATCCGACGGGCTCACCCATGACAGCCATACCCAGAACCCCTGGGCCCCTCGATCTTACGAATGACCGAAGCAGACCCACGCTTGAAAGGTAGGACACAGCATGAGCGACACCTCCCTGACCTGGGCCGCCCGCGACGCGTCGGCCATGATCGGCCGGCAGGCGACCCGGCTGCGGCACGCCCCCGGGCTGCTGGCCATGACGCTGACGGCGCCGCTGCTGATGCTGGTGCTCTTCGGCTACCTCTTCGGCAGCGCCATCGACGTGCCCGGCGGCGGCAACTACCGCGAGTACCTGGTGCCCGGCCTGCTCGTCTCCGTCTCCACGCTCGGCATCTTCACCGGGACCCTCCAGGCCGTCCAGGACCGGCAGCGCGGCGTCATGGACCGCTTCCGCACCCTGCCGATGAGCCGGTCGGCCGTGCCGGTCGGCCAGGCGGTCGCGGAGGTGCTGCTCGCCGCCGTGGGGCTCGTACCGCTCGCGCTCGTCGGACTCGCGATGGGGTGGCGCATCCGGCACGGCGTGGGGCCCGCGCTCGGCGCGATCGGCCTGCTGCTGCTCTTCCGGCTGGCCACGGCGTGGATCGGCCAGTACCTGGGAACGGTCGTCAAGAACGAGGAGGCCGCGGGGCAGCTCGCCGCGCTGACCTTCGTCCTGCCGATGCTCTCCAACACCTACGTGCCGACCGCCGGCATGCCCGGCTGGCTGCGGTTCCTGGCCGAGTGGAACCCGATCAGCGCGGTCGTCGGCGCCTGCCGCGACCTCTTCGGCAACACGGCGGCCGCCGCGGCGGCGCACTCCTCCTGGCCGGCGGAGCACCCCATCGCGGCGTCGCTCCTGTGGTCGGCGCTGCTGCTCGCCGTCTTCGTGCCGCTCACCATCCGCCGGTACGTACGCGACGGGCGCTGAGCGGGAGGTGCGGGGATCTCTCGTAGGGCAGGCGGCGGGGCGGACACACCGAAGCGCTCCCCGAGCGCCCCGGGGATGACGGGCTCTCGGGTCTCAGCGCTGCGCCGGGTCGGTGTGGCCGCCGGGCCTCGGGTGTCCGCCCGCCGTCAGTGGTGGCGGCTGCCGAACAGCGAGCGCCGCAGCCGCCGCAGCGGCGCGAAGAGCGACACCCTGGCGGTCCGGCTCTGCCTGGCGCGCGTGTGGTCGCGCGTCGTCAGCTCGCGCACCAGCACGGTCGCCGACTCCGTCTCGCGCTGCGGCGCGGCAGGACCGCCCAGCACCGCGAGATGGCGGTCGAGGCGCGCGCTGGACGCGCCGCTCCCGCAACTGATGGCAGGCACTCGTGGCCTGCCGCGCATCGCTATCTGCTCCATGAGACTCCCCACCCGTACGAGATACCCGGCCCGGGCAGAGTAACCCTACCGTCCCTTCACGTCACCCGCGCATCCGCGGGCCGGATTCGCCACCGCGTCAAGGGCGTTGACGCGACTGGCGCGAATCCATCGCCAAACGGGGGCAGTTGGGACATCCGGCCCGCACCCGACAGGGGGCGATCACGCTGCGTCGCGGTACATTCACTGACGTCCGCCGCGCGCGGGCATGTTCTCCGCGCGGCGGGGGGATTCTCCCCCGGAGGGCGCACGGCTGGGGATCGCTCTCTCGCGGGAGGGGCTCGTCGATGAGCGGAATTCCTTCGGATGAGCGCGGCGGCGGGGAGCGGGGCGGCCGCGTGCTGGCGGGCCGCTACCGGCTGCTGGGCGAGCTGGGGCACGGCGGCATGGGCGTCGTCTGGCGGGCGCGGGACGAGGTGCTGGGCCGCGAGGTGGCCGTCAAAGAGGTGCGCGCGCCCTCCGGGCTGCTCGACCGCGAGGTGCGGCAGTTGTACGCGCGCCTGGAGCGCGAGGGCCGGGCCGCGGGCGCGATCTCGCACCCCAACGTCGTCACCGTCCACGACGTGGTCGCGCAGGACGGCCGCCCGTGGATCGTAATGGAGCTGATACGCGGGCTGTCGCTGGCGGAGGTGCTGGACGCGGAGCGGACCCTCTCCCCCGCGCGGGCGGCCCGTATCGGCGTGGAGGTGCTGGCCGCGCTGCGGGCGGCGCACCTGGCGGGCGTACTCCACCGCGACGTGAAGCCCGGCAATGTGCTGCTCGCCAACGACGGTCGGGTGGTCCTCACCGATTTCGGCATCGCGATCGTCGAGGGCAGCACGGCGCTGACCATGACCGGGGAGCTGGTCGGCTCCCCGGAGTTCCTGGCCCCGGAGCGGATTCTGGGCGAGCGGCCGGGGCCCGCCTCGGACCTGTGGTCGCTCGGCGTCACCCTGTACGCGGCCGTGGAGGGGATCTCGCCGTTCCGCCGGGAGTCGCCGCTCTCCACGATGCGGGCCGTGGTCGAGGAGGAACCCCCGCCGCCGCGCCGGGCGGGTCCGCTCGGGCCGGTGCTGGACGGGCTGCTGCGCAAGGACCCCGCGCTGCGGGCGGACGCCGCCGCGACGGAGCCGATGCTGCGGACGGCGGCGGCCGGCGGCACGCCGAGGGCGGCTCCGCCGCCGACGGTCCCGGCGTTCCCGCCCCCTGCATCCTCTACGGCCCGTACGTCCGTCGAAGGCGCCGAGCACGCCGCCGGCGGTACGGGCGGCGGCCCAGGGCAGTCCGCGGGGCCGCCGCAGGACGCGCCGGGCGGGGACGACGGGCCGCCCGCGGACAGACGCGGCAGGCGCCGGAGCGCCGTGGCGGCGGGGGTGCTGGCGGCCGTGCTCGTGGCGGGCGGCATCACGTGGGCGCTGGTGGCCGGGGACGGATCGGACGGCGGGTCCGGTGGCGGGTCGGCGTCGAGCGGGGCGGCGGGCGGGAAGGGAGACAACTCCGCGGCCGGGGGTTCGACATCGGGATCGAGATCGGGCTCCGGCTCCGGTTCCGGCGGTGCGGGCGGGGGCGCGAAGGCCGGTTCCGTGGCGGTCTCGGTGACGGCGGCGCGCGACCAGTACACCGGCGCGTGCCCGCCGCCGGCCGCCGAGGCCCCGTACTTCGTGGCGACGCTCACCGTGGACAGCGTCCCGGCGCGGGTCTCGTACCGCTGGATCACCGGCAGCGGGAAGGTCACCGACGGCGGCTGGAAGTCCGTACGGATCGACGGGGCGAAGTCCCGGACGGTCGCGCACGCGGAGCTGAACTACCACGCGGGGGCGACGGACGACGACTGGATCGCCGTGGAGGTCAGGGACCCGGCGCGGGTCACGTCGCGCCGGGTCCCCTTCAGCGTGTCGTGCGAGCAGGCCCCGACGGGCGGGGCCTCCTCGGCGGCTTCCGCCGGGACCACGGGCGGCGGGCCCACCGTCGGCGACGGCCCGACGAGCGCGCCCGGGGGATCGGGCGAGGGGTCGCGAGGCAGGGCGGACGACGGGGCGGAGGGCGGACCGTAGCGGGGAAGCGGGCCGGGCAGCGGGTCGGGGTCAGGCCGCCGACGCGAAGGCGGGCAGGTAGCCGTTGGCCTGGCCGGCCGCGGTGGGGTGGTAGGACTCGTCGACGGGCAGCGTCACGCTGTGCAGCCAGGCGTCGCCGGAGCAGATCTCGTGCCCGGTGAACGGGGCGCTGACGTCGCTGAAGGCGAAGCCGTGGTCGGCGGCGCGCTTGGCGGTGACGGTGTTGATCTCGTCGGCGGCGCCGTTGATGGCGGTGCGGGACTTCTCGCTCAGCCCGACCGAGCACTCGCCGCCGAGCTTGTAGAACCGCGGGTAGCCGACCACGACGACGCGCGCCGAGGGGGCCTTCGCGGCGATCGCGGAGTAGACCTTGTCGAGTTGGGCGGGCAGGGTCTTGTCGATGTACGTACGGGCCTTGGCGACGCCGTTCAGGCAGGCGGTCTCGCCCTTGAGGATGCAGTCGGACATGGTGCTCGCGAACCCGGCGTCGTTGCCGCCGACGCTGATGCTGACGAGTCCGGTGGTGCTCTTGAGCGAGCCGAGCTGTCCGTTGATGACGTCGCCGGTGCGGGCGCCCGAACAGGCGGCGAAGGTGAAGCTCTTGGGGGCGTGCTGAGCTGCCCAGAGGGCGGGGTACGCCTTGGCGCTGCGCTTGCAGGCGCCGCTCGCGCCGTCGTAGGCGCCCGCGCCGACGCCGGCCGAGTAGGAGTCACCGAGCGCCGTGTAGGCGGGGTTTGCGTTGTTCCCGGCGGGCCCCGGGTTCGCGGACCGCGCCGCCTCCTCGGCATGCGCGGCGCCCGCCCCGGTGAGGGCGAGCGCGGTGGTCAGAGCGATCGCGGAGAAAAAGCTCGCGATTCTGGACAGTTTCATGAAACCTCCCGTTAGCAGGATCTCTGCTTACATCCGTCCTACCAGGCCACTTGCGTAACGGGAAGTGTCCATGCCAACGACACCGGGACCGTGACCCACAGGTTGTGATTCCCTGTCACTTTCGTGACTTCTCGCTGGTGGGACCGGCCGCGGGGCGCGCACCCCGGCGCGCGGGCCGCCGGAGGGTCGCGCGGCATATACTGACGAGGCGTCAACTCCGGCTGGAGAAAGGGTGAATGAACGGTCAACCGCCGGTAACCGGAGGCCGTTTGCACACCCTTCACATCTTGACGCGCATCCGCCGATTGCGCGACATTGAAGCCCGGCATCCGGCGCTTCGGGGGGCAAAGTCGCCAATGCAGAACATCACCGGAAAGAGTGACACCGGCAGGCGCTCCGCGCGCCGGGAAGCGCTCCCCGCCGTCGCGGGCGCGGCGCTCGGCGTCGCGGGGGTGGGCGCCGCGCTGGCGCTCGGCGACTTCGACTCGCCACTGCGCGCGCCGTTCGCGCTCTTCTTCCTCCTCGCCGCGCCCGCGTGCGCCGTGGCGGCCGCGCTGCGCGGCCTCGACCCGCTCGGCAGGTGGGTGGCGGCGGCGGGCGGGGCCATCGCGATCGATCTGCTGATCGCCCAGGCCATGCTCGCGCTGCATCTGTGGTCGGTGGCCGGCGGCGTCGTCGCGGTGGCCGCCGTGAGCCTCGTCCTCTGCGCCCTCGGCACCTCATCACCCCTGCTGGCACACGCGCGGCGGCACCGCGACCGCGCGGCGAGAAGTCGGACCTCCTGACGTGAGCATCAGCGTGTACCGCCCCGGCGAGCTGACCGCCGGGGACCGTGCGGTGTGGACCGCCATCCAGTCGCAGTCCTTCGAGAACGGCACGCCGCAGCTCGCCAACCCCTTCCTGGCCCCGGAGTTCGCCCTCGCCGTCGGCCGCTGCCGGCGCGGAGTGCGGATCGCCGTCGCCCGGGAGGAGCGCGAGCCGGTGGCCTTCCTCCCGTTCCAGCGCTCCGCGTCGGGGGTGGGCCGGGCGATCGGGCTGGGCGTCTCGGACGCGCAGGGCCTGGTGCACCGGCCGGGGTTCCAGTGGGACGCGCGGGAGCTGCTGTCCGCGTGCGCCCTGTCGGTGTGGGAGTTCGACCACCTGGTGGAGGGGCAGAAGCCGTTCGAGGTGGGGGCCGTCCGCTCGTACGCCTCGCCGGTGATCGACGTCGAGCAGGGCTACGCGGCGTATCTGGGGCAGTTGCGCAAGCAGGCGGGGAAGTTCACGCGGACGACCCTGGCGAAGGAGCGCAAGCTCGGCCGGGATGTCGGCGAGGTGCGGTACGTACACGATGAGCGCGATCCGGCCGTCCTCGCGACGCTGATCGGCTGGAAGTCCGCGCAGTACCGAAGAACCGGGCGCAGCGACCGCTTCGCCCACGCGTGGATCGCGCACCTCGTCGAGCAGCTCTTCCACACCCGCACCCCGTCCTTCGCCGGGCTGCTGTCGGTGCTCTACGCGGGCGGGCGGCCGGTCGCGGCGCATTTCGGACTGCGGTCGGAGCGGGTGCTGGCCTGTTGGTTTCCCGCGTACGACCCGGCGTTCGCGAAGTTCTCGCCCGGCCTGGTGCTGCATCTGCGGATGGCCGAGGGCGCCGCCGCGCAGGGCATGGCCTATCTGGACCTCGGACGCGGCGAGAAGGAGTACAAGGACTCCCTCAAGACACGGGAGCTGACCGTGTCCGAGGGGTGGGTGACCCGCCGCCATCCGGTGGCGCTGGCGCACCGGGCGCGGCGCGCCCCGGTGCGGGCGCTGCGCAATACCGTGCTCTCCCGGCCCGAGCTCTTCGATCCGGCCGACCGGCTGCTGAAGCGAATGGGCCGTTTTCGGTCGGTCGACTGAGGAGCGGAACCGGAATCGGCCCGGGAACGACCTGGGAACGATCTGGAAATGACCTAGGAACGCGTCAGGAACAAATGGCTCCGAATGCGCCATCCGAATCCGGCGCAAAAAACATCGAAGGAGGGGTCCGGCTCAAGGTCTTGCCTTAGAGTCTCAACCGTCAATACCGTCGTACATCCACCCGCATCGGTCCATCGCACAGGGCGCAAGGGGAGGGCTCAAGCGCCGCGGTGGATACCGGCGCGGGGCGCGGTGGGGGGGCACCGTGCCCGGCCGAGCCAGTCGTGCCGAGCTACGGGCCGCGCGGCCAGCACCACACGCCAACTCGCCCTGCCCGTACGGCGATCCATGCCGTCGGACACAGGGTGAGGACCCCCCTTTCGAACCGGATAAACCAGCGGACCGCTCTGGGCGGGCGGTGCACCGGACGAGAGGGAAAAAGACTCATGAGTTCAGTCCTGCGTCCTGCGGCAACCAGCCAAGATCAATTAATTCCGGGCCAATACAGGCCCGTGACCTCGGATTTCGCAATAGCCCCGCCGGTGAGCGTCGTGATACCGGCGATGAACGAGGCGGAGAATCTCCCTTACGTCTTCAAGACGCTCCCCGACTGGATACACGAAGTGGTCCTGGTCGACGGGAATTCAACGGACGACACGGTGCGGGTGGCCCGTGAACTGTGGCCGGCGGTCAAAGTCGTCGAACAGCGCGGCAAGGGCAAGGGGGACGCGCTGATCACCGGATTCGCCGCCTGCACGGGCGAGATCATCGTCATGGTGGACGCCGACGGCTCCGCGGACGGCGGCGAGATCGTCTCCTACGTCTCCGCGCTGGTGGGGGGAGCGGACTTCGCGAAGGGCTCGCGGTTCGCCAACGGCGGCGGCACGGACGACATGACGCCGATCCGCAAGCTCGGCAACCGGGTGCTGACGTCGGTGGTCAACCACAAGTTCGGCGCCCGCTACACCGACCTGTGCTACGGCTACAACGCCTTCTGGAAGCGGTGCCTGGACGAGATCGCCCTGGACTGCGCCGGGTTCGAGATCGAGACCCTGATGAACATCCGGGTCGTCAAGGCCGGGTTACGGGTCCAGGAGGTGCCGAGCCACGAGTTCGAGCGCATCCACGGCGTCAGCAATCTGCGGGCGGTCCACGACGGGCTGCGAGTGCTCAGAGTGATACTGCGCGAGCGGGCCGGCCGGCCGCGCGGGCAGCGGCGCGCGGCCCTGGCGCCCGGCGCGAGCCGCGGGGAGGTGTCTTGAGCCGGCCCACCGGGCCGGACGCGCCGCGGGCCCGGCCGCCGGCCGTCTCGGTGGTCGTCTGCGTCTACACCGAGGACCGCTGGGCGGACATCCTGGCCGCCGTCGCCTCGGTGCGCGACCAGTCGGCGCCGGCCCATGAGACGTTGCTGGTGGTCGACCACAACGCCGCGCTGCTGCGGCGGCTCGCCAAGCACTACGGCGACGACGGCGCGGGGGCCGCGGCCGGCCCCGGCGGCGAGGTGCGGGTGCTCGCCAACGCGGGCCCCCGCGGCCTCTCGGCGGGCCGCAACACCGGGGTCGCCGAGTCCACCGGCGAGATCATCGCCTTCCTCGACGACGACGCCGTCGCCGAACGGGACTGGCTGCGCCGCTTCGCCGACGCGTACGCGGACCCGCGCGTGATGGCCGTGGGCGGCCGGACCTCGCCCGTCTGGGAGTCGCGCCGCCGCCCGGCCTGGTTCCCCGAGGAGTTCGACTGGGTCGTGGGCTGTACGTACCGGGGGCTGCCGCCGGGCCGCGTCCGGGTCCGCAACGTCCTGGGCGGCAACGCGTCGTTCCGGCGGGCCGCGTTCGAGGCGGCCGGCGGGTTCGCCTGCGGCATCGGCCGGGACGGCGACCGGCTGCCGCTGGGCTGCGAGGAGACGGAGCTGTGCATCCGGCTCACCCGCGCGCTGCCGGACGCGGTCCTGCTGATCGACGACCGGGCGGTGATCCACCACCGGGTGCCCGCGCCCCGCGAGCGGTTCCGCTACTTCCGTACCCGGGCGTACGCCGAGGGCGTGTCCAAAGCCCTGGTCGCCGGCAGCGTGGGCAGCCGGGAGGGGCTGGCCACCGAGCGCCGCTACGTGACGCGGGTGCTGCCGGCGGGCGTGGCGCGCGGCGTGCGCGACGCCCTGCTGGGGCGCCCTGGCGGTGCGGGGCGCGCCGGGGCCATCGTGGCCGGGGTGGCCGCCGCGGCGGGCGGGTACGCGCTCGGCGCCGTACGGGCGCGCCGGGGAGCCGGCCGGTTCGTGATCCCGGCGGCGGTGGCGCCGCCGGGGCCGGGGGACGACGGAGGCGGCGGGGACGGCGGAGGCGGCGGGGACGGCGGAGGCGGCGGGGACGGCGGGGAGTCGGGGCGGCACCGGTCGCGGGGAGGCGAGCGGACATGAACGACGGCGCGAGACACAGCGGAAGAAACAGCGCGACAGCGGTCGGAGACACCGGGCCGGTGCCGATCCTGATGTACCACGCGGTGGCGCACGCCCCCGCGCGGGCGGCGCACCGGCTGTCGGTGTCGCCGGACGCGTTCGCCGAACAGCTCGGCCTGCTCGCCGAGCGCGGCTTCACTCCGCTCACCGCCGGCCAGTTGGCCGGGGCGTGGCGGGACGGCTCCCGGCTCCCGCCGCGGCCCGTGCTGATCACCTTCGACGACGGCTACGAGGGCGTGCACCGGCACGCCCTCCCCCTGCTCGCCAAGCACGGCTTCGCGGCGACCCTGTTCGCGTCCACGGGGTGGCTGCGCGGCCCGTACGAGGGCAGGGGCGCGCCGGACCTGATGCTCGACTGGGACCAGGTGCGGGAGCTGGCGGCCGCCGGCATGGAGATCGGCGGGCACAGCCACACGCATCCCCAGATGGACCAACTCACCGATGAGCGGCTGCGGTTCGAGGTGGATCGCTGCCGGGAGATCCTGGCCCGGGAGCTCGACGGCCCGCCGGTCTCCTTCGCCTACCCGTACGGCTACTCCAGCCGCCGGGTGCGGCAGGCCGTGCGGGAGGCCGGGTTCGGGGTCTCCCTGGCGGTCGGCAACGCCCTCGCGGCGCGGCGGCAGGGCCCGTACGCCCTGGAGCGGGTCACCGTGCGCCGCTCCACGGGCATCGGGGAGTTCGAGCGGCTCGTCGAGGGCCGCGCCCTGGGCCGCGTCTTCGCCCGCGACCACGCCCTGACCAAGGGGTACGCCGTCGTCCGCAGGGCGCGCCGGGCCGCCCGACGCTGTTTCCCCGGGGGGTGAGCGCGTGATCCGCGGTCGATGAGCCGTGCGTACGCCCGTACGGACCGTGTGCCGTATGAGCCGCACAGGCCGTATGAGCCGTACGGGGCGTACGCGCCGTGCAGGCCGTACGAGGCCCGTGCGCGTCGTACGGACCGTACGAGCGACAGCCTCCGGCCCGGCCGGAGCCCCAGCGTGAGGCAATCTTCGAGGAAGGCAGCCGAAGCCCGTGTCTGACACGACCACCCGGACCGAGGAGCGCCAGGAGGAGCGGCCGAACGGCCGCGGACTGCGGCTGCGGGGGCGGGGCGGCGGCTCGCCGCTGTTCCGCAACGCGTACGCGCTGATGCTCAACACGGGCATCAGCGCGAGCCTCGGCATGGGGTACTGGCTGGTCGCCGCCCGCTACTACTCGGCGGACTCGGTGGGCCAGGGCTCGGCGGCCATCGCCGCGATGAAGCTCCTCGCGGGGCTCACCGCGGTGACGCTGACGGGGGCGCTGGCCCGCTTCATCCCGATCGCGGGCCGGGCGACGGCGCGGCTCGTCTTCCGTACGTACGCGGGGAGTTCGGTCGTCGTAGCGGTCGCGGCGACGGTCTTCCTGCTGACGCTCAACTTCTGGGGGCCGTCCTACCGGTTCCTGCACGGGCCCCTGCACGGCTTCGGGTTCATCATCGCGGTCGTCGCCTGGTCGCTGCTCACCCTCCAGGACGGGGTGCTGACCGGGCTGCGCAGCGCGATGTGGGTGCCGGTGGGGAACACCGTCTTCTCGGCGGCGAAACTGGCGCTGCTGGTGGGGCTGTCGGCGGCCATCCCGACCACCGGGGTGTTCGTCGCCTGGGTCGCCGCCATCGCGGTGTCCGTGCTGCCGCTGGGCTGGCTGGTCTTCCGCCGGCTGGTGCCGCGCCACGTGGAACGCACCGTGCGCACGGCGCGGCCCGTCACCTACCGGGAGATGGGGCGCTTCCTGGCCGGCGACTACACCGGCTCGCTGTTCTCGCTGGCCGTGGTCTACCTGGTGCCGGTGATCGTCGCCGCGCAGGTCAGCTCCGCCGACAACGCGTACTTCTACATCACCACCACCATCGGCGGCACCGTCAACCTGCTCGCCATCAACATGGGCGCCTCGCTGACGGTCGAGGGCTCGCACGACCCGGCGCGGCTGGCCGAGAACTGCCGGGCCGCGCTGCGCCGGATGGCCCGCATCATGCTCCCGGTCTGCCTGCTCCTCTTCGTCCTGGCCCCGTACATCCTCAAGGTCTTCGGCGCGGGGTACGCCGAGGCGGCGACGCCGCTGCTGCGCTGGTTCGCGGTGGGGGCGGCGCTGCGGGTGGTGATGGAGGTCTACTTCGCGGTGCTGCGCGCGCAGAGCCGCACCTCCGGACTGGCCTACCTCCAGGGGCTGTTGTGCGCCCTGGTGCTGGGGCTCACGCTGTTGCTGCTGCCGCGCATGGGGCTCACGGGCGCGGGCGTCGCGGAGATCTCCAGCCTGGCCGTGATCGTCTCCATAGCGACGGTCAAGCTCCGCCGCATCCTCACCGCGCACCCGTCCGCCCCCGCCGGCACGATCACGGCGGAGGTGGCGGCGCCCGACGGGGACCTCGCGGACCTGGCGGTGGACGGCGACAAAGGGGACGCGGGCACGGTGATCCGGCCCCGGCCCGGTACCGGCGAGGAGAAGAGCGGCCCGTACGGCACGCGGTGGGCGCTGCGGCACGCGCTCGACGCCGACACGGTGCCGCTCGGGGTCCGGCTGGACTTCGACCACCTGGAGCGGCGGCCGGACGTACGGCACACGCCCGAGGGCATCGGGGAGCCGCCCCCGGAGCCCTCGCCGGACGACGGGCCACGGTGGGCGCACACGCTGCGCTCGACGCTGCCGCTGGGGACGAACCCCTGGCGGCGGTCGGGTGCGGCGCCGGAAGGGGGGTCGGGGAAGGCAGAGGCGTCGGAGAGGGCCGAGGCGTCGGAGACGTCTGAGGTGGCGGAGAAGCCTGAGGAACCGGCGCGGTCGGAGCGGCTGGAGCGGTTCGAGCGGCTGGTGGCGTCGGAGCCGTCTGCGCCGCCGGAACGTACGGGGAAGGCTGAGCCGACCGAGGAGAAGGAGAAGAAGAAGGAGGGCAAGCGGCTGAAGTGGCCGGAGATGCGGATGCCCTCCGCGCCGCTCGTCCCCCCTCCCCCGCGCCCCGCCGCGCCCGCGGCGACGGCGGCCACGGCGACTGGCGGCGCCGAGCGGGCAGCAGACCGCCCGCCGGACCGGGGGCCGGGCCGGGGCCGCGCGCCCGAGCTGGGGATCTGGCTGCTGCTGGCCGCCGCGCTCGGCCTGTACTGGCTGCCGCTGCGGACGCTGGGCGATGTCTCGCTGGACGACATGGGCGGCCTCGGGCTGATCTCGGTGCTGCCGGGGGCGACGCTGCTGGGCGCCGCGCTGCTGGTGCTGGCGTTCGCCTCCGCGCTGTGGCTGGGGCGGCCGAGGCGCGGGCTGCTGCTGGCGATCGTGGTGCTGACGGTGGTGTCGCTGCATGCGGTGCCCGCGGTGCTGGAGAGCGAGCCGAGGTTCGCGACGGCGTGGCAGCACGTCGGGTTCCTGGACTTCATCGACCGCACCGGCACCGCGGTGCCCGACCTGGACGCGCGCTGGAGCTGGCCGGGGTTCTTCGCGGCCGCCGCGTTCGTCGCCCGGGCGTGCGGCGTCGACGATCTGTCCGGGGTGCTGCGCTGGTGGCCGCTGGTGGTGCAGTTGCTGTATCTGGCCCCGTTCGCGCTGCTGCTGAAGGCGGTACGGGCGGGCTGGCGGGCGAAGTGGACGGCGGCCTGGCTGTTCGCGCTGTGCGGCTGGGTGGGGCAGGACTACTTCTCGCCGCAGGCCCTGAACTATCTGATCTATCTGCTGTTCGTGGCCGTGCTGCTGGTCTGGTTCCGCTGGCCGCGCCCGCTGCGCGGCCGGCGGCTGCCGGGCGAGAGCGAGGTCGAGCCGGTCGGCCGCCGGGAGCGGGCGGTGCTGCTGGCGGTGCTGATCGGGCTGTTCGCGGCGTCGGTCGCGAGCCATCAGCTCACCCCGTTCGTGATGCTGGGCGTGCTGACCGTACTGGTTCTGGCGCGCCGCTCGACGCTGCGCGGGCTGCCGCTGCTGTGCTGCGTGATGCTGGCGGTGTGGGTGGGGTTCCTCGCGGAGCCGTACTGGTCCGGCCACTTCGACGAGCTGTTCGGCGGTCTCGGCTCGCTCGGCGGCAACCTCGACTCCTCGGTCTCCGGGCGCATCCAGGGCGGCAGCAGCACCCACAAGCTGGTGCTGTACGCGCGGGTCGCGCTCGCGGCCGGGGTGCTGGCGTTCGCCGGGTACGGCTGGCTGCGGCGGCGCAGGGCCGGGCTGAGCGATGTGTCGCTGCTGGTGCTGACGGCCGTTCCGTTCCTCGCCTTCGGCATGCAGTCGTACGGCGGCGAGGTCGCGCTGCGGGTCTTCCTGTTCGCCCTGCCCGGCGCCTGCGTGCTGGCCGCGCTCGCGGTCTTCCCGCGGTCCGGCGGCGGGCGCGGCGCGCTCGGCCCGGCCGCCGCGCTGCTCGCGGGGCTCGTCCTGATCTTCGGGTTCCTGGTGGCCCGTTGGGGCAACGAGCCGTTCGAGCGGGTGCGGCCCGGCGAGGTCGCCGCGATGGACTACGTGTACGCGCACGACGAGCCGACCGCCCAGGTGCTGTGGCCGAGCAGCGACCCGGTCAACAGCGTCACGCCCGCCATGCCGTGGGGCGCCCGCGACATGGAGCGCGTGAACTACCGGGCGACGCAGGCCCCGCGCGACCCGGTGCTCGTCGACGGCCTGGTCGAGGCGTTGCGGGACGCCGGGCCCAACGGCTATCTGATGATCAACCGCGGTCAGGCGGTCGCCCTCCAGCTCGACTCGGGGTACGCGCCGACCTGGGAGCAGCGGCTGCTGCGCGCCCTGGACGCGCGGCCCGAGCTGCGCCGGGCGGTGTCCAACGCCGACGCCACGGTCTACGAACTGGCCGACCGCCCGGAGGGCCGGGCCCCGAAGCCCGACCCCGGGCCGATCGGGCCGATGATCACGTGGACGCCGATGTCGGTGGTGGGCGGGCTCGCGGCGGTGGCACTGCTGGCCCTGCTCTCGGCGCGCGAGCTGGTGCGCGTGGCCATGCGGCCGGGCGTGCGGCAACTGCGGTGGCTCCAGGGCTCGTTCTGGTTCTCGCTGCCGCTGCTCGCGGTGGTGCTGGCCGCGCTGATCCACCGGCTCTGGACCATGTCGTAGGCGGCGGCCCCGCGTCCGTACGGGCGGCCCGCTCCCGGGCTCGTACAGCCCGCTCCCGGGCTCGTACAGCCCGCTCCCGGTGCTCGTACGGTCCGCCCCGGTGCTCGTACGGGCGCGGGGCCCCGGTCCCGTACGGGCGCGGGCCCGCCCCCTTCGTGTACGGGCCCGGCCCCGGCTACCGCTCCAGCCAGCGCACCTCGTACGCGGCCATGTCGAAGCTCCGGCCGTCGACCGATGCCTTGATGGCGCGGTCGAGGGTGTTGACGACGAGGACGTCCTTGTCGGAGGCGAGGGCGAGGACGTTGGGCCGGTCGTCGGCGGCGATGTCGACCTGGCGCAGCCGGGTGCCGGGCGGGAACGCCTTCGCGAAGCGGGAGAGGAGCTTCATCATCGGCAACTCCGCTCCCCCGTCGTCCAGTTCGGTGCTGCGCCACAGGCAGCCGGGGCAGTCGTCACCGGTGTTCTGCGGGTTCCAGTAGAAGGCGGCGGCGACGCCCGCGCGGGCCATCCGCAGCAGCGCGGCGGCCTGCACGGCGGTGCGGTGCTCCTCGGACCAGCCCTTGCGGTCGTCGTTGGCGTCGGGGGGCTCCACGTACCACTCGGCCCACCAGACGGGCAGGTGCGTGGTCCGCCGCAGCCATGCGGTGACGTCGGCGAACTTCCGGGTGGCGGCGAACTCGTCGGGGATCAGCCGGTCGTCCTCGCGGGTGTAGCTGGAGCCGTCCACGGCGACGAAGTCGGCGCCGGCCTTGTGCCGGTTCCAGTACTCGACGGCGTCGAGGGAGCGCTGGTCGATGACGCCCCAGGGGCCGCTCAGCGCGGAGGCGTTGGTGGCGTCGCCCGGCGGGTCGCTGTCCATCACCGCGTAGGGCCCGCCGACCTGGTTGTCCTTGTTCCGCTTCTTCAGCTCCTGGTAGACGAGGTTGTAGAGCGTGGTGTAGCCCTCGTAGTCCCAGCGGTTCCGCTCGTTGTCGTAGAACCCCTTGAGCTCGTTCCAGACGATGAAGTGACGGATGTCCGGGTAGCGGTCGGCGATCTTCCCGACGAGGTCGGCGAAGTCCTGGTAGTGCTCGGGCTCGGGCGCCTTCTCCAGCGACTTCTTCGACCAGTCCGTGCCCGTGGAGCCGCCCTTCATCCAGTCCGGGGCGCAGCACAGGGTGAGCACGGGCGTCGCGCCCGTGCGGCGCATCAGCTCGACGCGCCGGTCGAGGTCGCTGAAGTCGTACTCGCCGGGCGCGGGCTCGGGGTTGTCGGCGCCCCAGCCCATGATGTGCTGGTTCTGCGGCATGGGGTCGGCGGAGAGCAGGTCGTCGGCGGACCTCTTGGCGGCGCGCTCGCCGTGGTCGGCGCTGTACTGGGTGTGGGTGAACCCCCACCCCAGCTCGGCCGAGGACCCGGCGGGCTTCTTCGGGGTGCCGTAGACGCCGGTGCTGGTGGAGGGCGCCGGCGCGGCGCCGCCGCCCGGCCATCCGCCGTACAGGGTCAGGGCCACCGCGAGCGCCAGCGCGCCGGCCCCCGTCAGGGTGAGGAGCCGCCACCGCGCCCTCGCCCGCGCCCGTAACCCGATCCGTAACCCGGCCCGTCCCCCACCATGACGCCCCATGGAAGGCAAGGGTATCGGCGGGCGTACCGCTTCCGGGGGCTTCCGTCCGAACAGTTCGCCAACTCCCCGGCACGGCCGCGCCGGGCCGCGCTCCCGGGCCGGACGGGACGGTGAAAACCGGTGTACGCCGGGGCGTTACGTGCCGGATCATGGGGGCATGTGCGCCGAGAACCACCCCGCGACCAGGAGGCCGACCCTGCCCACGACGCCCGCCGAAGCCGTCCTCCCCATCCGGCTGACCATGGACGACAGCGACTCCTGCTCCGACGTCGTCGACGCCCTGTTCCTGGGCCGGTTCGCGGCCGGCGAGCAGCCGTACGCCCGTAGCCACTCCGTCGACCGCGTCCGGTCCGGGGCGACGCTGCTGCCCGCCGCGGCGAAGGTGGTGCGCTCGGCGCGCGACGACGACCGCAGCGCGACGCTCGCCGAGGGCGACGGCTGGACGCTGCTGGTCTCCCGCTGGAACCGCGGCGCGGACGTCACGGTGACGGCCACCACCGACGAGCTGGCCGAGCGGGTCCTGGGCCAGGCGGTCGACGGCGCGGAGGACGAGCCGGAGCCGCAGCCCGACCACGTGACCATGGGCTTCTGGTACGTCTCGCCGCGGCGCGGGCCGCACCGCACGACGCGGCGGATCTCGGCCGGCACGTGGGAGGAGATCCGGCCCAACTACACGGCGCCGGTCGCCGACGCCATGGACCGGCTGATGAAGGTCACCCCGGACGACATCGCGGGCCGGCTGCTGCTCCTGCACGGCCCGCCCGGCACGGGCAAGACCTCGGCGCTGCGCACGCTGGCCCGCTCGTGGCGGGACTGGTGCCAGGTGGACTGCGTGCTCGACCCCGAGCGGCTCTTCAACGACGTCGGCTATCTGATGGACATCGCGATCGGCGAGGACGAGGGCACACCGAAGGGCCGGTGGCGGCTGCTGCTCCTGGAGGACTGCGACGAGCTGATCCGCGGCGAGGCGAAGCACACCGCGGGCCAGGCGCTGTCCCGGCTGCTGAACCTCACCGACGGGCTGCTCGGCCAGGGCCGCAACGTGCTGGTCGGCGTCACCACCAACGAGGACCTGGAGCGGCTGCACCCCGCGGTCGTACGGCCGGGCCGCTGCCTGGCGCGGATCGAGGTCGGCTCGCTGACCCGCGCCGAGTCGGTGGCCTGGCTCGGCCACGAGGACGGCGTGGGCCGCGACGGCGCGACGCTCGCCGAGCTGTTCGCGCTGCGCCGCGGCACGGGCCCGGCGTCGGTCCCGGCGCGGCACGAGGACAAGGACGCGGGCCTGTACCTCTGACCTCCGGGCTCCCAGGCCCTCAGACAAGCCCAGTCCAGTCAAGCCCAGACATCCCTGGCATCTCCGAAAATCTCAAAACGGGAGTCACATAGTGAGTTCGGCCTCGGTCAACGGCATAACGGTCGGCTACGACGACGAGGGCGGCGGCGCGCCGCTGCTGCTCGTGCACGGCCACCCCTTCGACCGCTCGATGTGGGCGCCGCAGGTGGCGGCGTTCGCGGGGCCGTCGCGCCGGGTGATCGCCCCGGACCTGCGGGGCTACGGCGCGTCGAGCGTCGTGCCGGGCGTCACGCCGCTGTCCGTCTTCGCGGAGGACCTCGCCGCGCTCCTCGACCACTTGGGCATCGACGGCGCGGTGATCGGCGGCCTGTCGATGGGCGGGCAGATCGTGATGGAGTTCTTCCGCCTCTTCCCGGAGCGGGTACGGGGGCTGCTCCTCGCGGACACCTTCCCGGCCGCGGAGACCGAGGCCGGGAAGGCGGCGCGCGGCGCGATGGCGGACCGGCTGCTGCGCGAGGGCATGGCCGGGTACGCCGAGGAGGTGTTGACGAAGATGGTCGCTCCGGCCAATGTCGAGGCGCTGCCGGAGGTGGCCGCGCATGTGCGCCGGATGATGACGGGCGCCCCGGCCGAGGGCGCGGCGGCGGCGCTGCGGGGCCGGGCGCTGCGCCCCGACTACGCGGAGCTGCTGACGCGCGTCGCGGTGCCCGCGCTGGTCGTGGTCGGGCGCGACGACGAGTACACGCCGGTCTCGGACGCGGAGGCCATGCACGCGCTGCTGCCGGACTCGGAGCTGGTGGTGATCGAGGGCGCCGCCCATATGCCGAACCTGGAGCGGCCCGAGGAGTTCGACAAGGCGCTGGGCGCCTTCCTGGACCGCGTGCAGCCGGTGACCGCGGTTCAGCCCTTGCCGTAGGCGGCCCGCAGGGCGTCGTGCACGGCGGCTCGCGCGGCGCGTTCGTCCAGGCCGAGGCGGTGGACGCGCTGGGCGTACGCCTCGGCGGCGGTGGCGGCCTCCTTCTCGGCCGAGTCGCCGGCGGCGGCGACGAAGGTGCCGTTGCGGCCGCGGGTCTCGATCACGCCGTCCGCCTCCAGGGCGCGGTACGCCTTGGCGACGGTGTTGGCGGCGAGGCCCAGGTCCTCGGCGAGACCGCGTACGGTCGGCAGTTTGTAGCCGGTGGGGAGCGCGCCGGAGCGGGCCTGGCCGGCGATCTGGGCGCGGAGCTGTTCGTACGGCGGGGGCTGCGCGCCCGGGTCGAGGGTGATACGCAAGGCCACGGTGGGACTCCCGGCTGGGGGGTGGTTTGTCGCACTCATTGTGCGCTACGCGCCACGCGCCATGCCCCGCGCGCCGGTCGCCCCGCCGTGGCCGCCTGCTATGGCGTCTCCGGTGGTGCCTACAGCTCCAGCTCGACGCCGTAGTTCCGCAGCCAGGTGTCGAGGCCGAGGACGAGTTCGGTGCCGGCCCGGTTCTCGGCGCCGGTGGGGTCGGCGAGGGCGTCGGCGACGACGCCCCTGTCGAGCAGCGGCTGCACCGGGGCGCTCTTGTCGGCGGTGACCTGCTTGAGTTCGTCGCGCAGCGCGACGGCGTAGCGCGGGTCCTGGGTGCTGGGGTAGGGGCTCTTGACGCGGTCGGCGACGGCGTCCGGGAGGACGTCGCGGGCGGCGGCGCGGAGCAGGGACTTCTCGCGGCCGTCGAACGTCTTCATGGCCCAGGGGGTGTTGAAGACGTACTGGACGAGGCGGTGGTCGCAGAACGGCACGCGGACCTCCAGGCCGACGGCCATGCTGGCGCGGTCCTTGCGGTCGAGGAGTATCTGCACGAAGCGGGTCAGGTGCAGATAGCTGATCTCGCGCATGCGGCGCTGGAGCCCGGTCTCGCCGTCGAGGTGCGGGACTTCGGCGAGCGCCTCGCGGTAGCGCTGGTGCTCGTAGCCGGCGAGGTCGAGCTTGGCGAGGAGGCTGCGGTCGAGCAGCCCCTCGCGGCCGGGGGCGCGGCGCTTGCCGCCGGCGAAGCTGCTGGCGACGCCGGCGGCTATCCAGGGGAAGGTGTCGGCGTTGACGGACTCGGGGTCGTGGAACCAGCGGTAGCCGCCGAACACCTCGTCCGCGGACTCGCCGGACAGTGCGACGGTCGAGTGCTCGCGGATGGCCTTGAAGAGGAGGTAGAGGGAGGTGTCGCCGTCGCCGAAGCCGATGGGGAAGTCGCGGGCGGTCAGTACGGCGCCGCGGTGGGTGCGGCTCATGAGGTCGGCGGTGTCGAGGGTGATGTCGGCGTGGTCGGAGCGTACGTGCTCGGCGAGGGCGTGCGCGTACGGGCCGTCCGGGGTGGGGCGCAGGTCGTCGGCCTTGAAGTTCTCGGTGTAGCCGGTGAAGTCGACGGCGAAGGAGCGGACGGGGCCGTTGCCCGCCTTCTTGAGGCCCTGGGCGGCGAGGGCGGTGATGGCGGAGGAGTCGAGGCCGCCGGAGAGCAGGGTGCACAGCGGGACGTCGGCGATGAGCTGGCGGGTGACGATGTCGTCGAGCAGTTCGCGCACCGTGCGGATGGTGGTGTCGAGGTCGTCGGTGTGCTCGGAGGACTCCAGGGCCCAGTAGCGGCCCACGGTGAGCTGTCCGCGGCGCACGCGCACGGTGTGGCCGGGCCGTACCTCGTACATGCCCTTGTAGATGGCGTGGCCGGGGGTCTTGGTGAAGGCGATCAGCTCGGACAGGCCCTCGGCGTCGACGGCGGGGCGTACGGAGGGGTGGGCGAGGATGGCCTTGGGCTCGGAGCCGAAGAGGACGCCGTCGGGGGTGGGGTAGTAGTAGAGCGGCTTGATGCCCATGCGGTCGCGGACGAGCAGGAGTTCTTCGGTGCGCGGGTCCCAGAGGGCGAAGGCGTACATGCCGTTGAGGCGTTCGGTGAACGACTCGCCCCATTCGAGGTAGGCGTGCAGCACGACTTCGGTGTCGCTGCTGGTGCGGAAGGTGTGGCCGAGCCCTTCGAGTTCGGCTTTGAGCTCGCGGTAGTTGTAGACCTCGCCGCTGTAGGTGGTGGCGAGGAGGGTGCGGCCGTCGCGCTCGACGAGCATCGGCTGTTTGCCGCCCTCGATGTCGATGACGGCGAGGCGGCGGTGGCCGAAGGCGGCGTGGGTGTCCAGCCAGATGCCGGCGGCGTCGGGGCCGCGGCAGCTCATCGTCCGCGTCATCGCGTCGAGCGTGCCGCGCTCGGCGGTCAGGTCCTTGTCGTAGGAGATCCAGCCGGTGATCCCGCACATAGTCGCGGTGTCCCCTTTCGGTTCGGCCGGCCCGGGCGTACCGGGACACAGCTCCGCCCCCGTCGGTCACGGTCTGCCACGGCGCGGCGGCCGACCGCGACGCCGACCGTACGCTCCGTTTAGATGCATTCACCATCTATGGTTGGCAAAAACCTGTTGGAACCGGCCACGCGGCCCCGTAGCGTGCGCCGCTATGACCTTGACAGTCCGAGAATTCGCCCCGTCCGACGCGGAGGCCGCCGCCGCGGTGCGGCGCGCGGCCGTCCCGTTCCTGCTGTCCACCGCCGAGTCGATCGCCTGGGAGGCGGCGCACTCCCCCGCCGAGCAGCGGTTCCGCATCCTGGTCGCCGAGGCCGACGGCCGGGTGATCGGCGTCGCCCGCGCCGGCCTCTACCACGGCAGCGCTGTGCCGGGGCGGGCCTTCGCCCAGCCGTACGTCCTGCCCGAGGCGCGGGGGCGCGGCGCGGGGCTCGCGCTGGTACGGGCCGCCGAGCAGTATCTGCGCGGCATCGGGGCGAACGCCGTGTACGCGTGGGTGCTGGACGACGGGCACGCGCCGGGCTTCGCCGAACGGCGCGGCTACCAGCGGCGCCGCCCGAGCCGCCTCCAGCGGCTGGACCTCGTCCGCACTCCGCTGCCCGACCTCGCGCCGGACGCCGGAGTCGAACTGCGCGCCTTCGCCGACTTCGCGGACGACCCGCGACCGTTGTACGAGACGGACGTCGAGGCCATCGCGGACGAGCCGGGCGAAGTCGCCTTCAGCGGCATCACGTACGAGAACTGGCTCGAAGAGACCTGGCGCGTACCGCTGCTGGACCGCGACCTGAGCACGGCGGCCGTCGTGGACGGCACCGTCGCGTCGATCGCCATCGCCCACAGCGACGGCCGCACCCGCTACCTCTCCGCCGGCACCGGCACCCGCCGCGCCTACCGCGGCCGGGGCCTGGCCAAGCTCGTCAAGGCCCGCTCCCTGCGCCTGGCCCGCGCCGCCGGCCGCACCGAGGCGTTCACCGGCAACGACGACGAGAACGCCCCGATGCTGGCCGTCAACAAGTGGTTCGGCTACGAGCCGACCGCCGCCGAATGGCGCTACGTACGCGAGCTGAGCGGCAGCGCCACGGCGCGCGAGGGCGCCCCGGAGGCGTAACCGATCCCGTCCCCGCTCTCGTGCAGATGCAGCACGAACCGCTCCCCACGCCGATAGGCGTCCAACGCGGCCCGGCAGTACGCGACCATGTCCTCCGGCAGCCCGTCGAGCGGAAACCACCCCAACTGCGAGCACTTGTGCGGCTCCCGGTTGACGGGCTCCCCGCACCCCTCCGCCACATCCGCCTCGAAGAACCACCCGATCCGGGCCGCGCCCTCGGGCGCCCGATGCTGCATGACCAGCGCCACCCGCAGCACCTCGGGATCGAGCACCACCCCCACCTCCTCCCAAGCCTCCCGAATCACAGCCGCCCGCACATCCTCCCCCTCCTCCAGATGCCCCGACGGCGCGTGCAACAGCCCATCCGCATACCCGGTATCCACCCGCCGCCCCAACAACACGTCCCCGCCCCGCCGCAGAATCAGATGCACATCGACGATCTCCTTGTGACGGGGGCGGGGGTTGGGGGCCGGGTGGGCGGTCTTGGCGTGATCGGTGGTCATGGACCGATCGTCGCATCCGGCACTGACAACGGGCCCGGGGCGGCGGGGGCGTCAGTTCAGGTAGTGGAAGGACGGGGGCGGGTGCATCAGGAAGTCGTGGTGGGAGATGTTCCAGGCGTAGGCGCCGGCCAGGGCGAAGGCGACGCGGTCGCCGGCGCGGAGTTCGGGGACGGGGGCGCGGGTGGCCAGGACGTCCTTGGGGGTGCAGAGCTGGCCGACGAGGGTGACGGGGGTGTCGCGGACGCCGGGGCGGGGCCAGGGGCGGGACCAGGTCTCGCGGGGGAGGACGGTGAAGGGGTGGCTGTGGGCCTTGGCGGCGGGGGTGCGCAGGTGGTGGGTGCCGCCGCGGAGCACCGCGAACGGCTCGCCGTGGCTGTGCTTGATGTCGAGCACGTCGGTGACGTACCAGCCGCAGTAGGCGGTCAGCGCCCGGCCGGGCTCGATCCGGAAGGTGCGGCCCGGGTGCCGGGCGGCGAGGGCGCGCAGGCCGTCGCCGTACGCGGCCCAGTCGAAGCGCTCGGCGGGCCGCCCGTAGTCGACGGCCATGCCGCCGCCCACGCAGACCTCGGGCAGGTCGAGCCCGTACCGCGCCTCGGCGTCGCGCGTCCAGTCGGCGATCCTGGCGGCCACGGCGAGCTGCGCGGCGGCGTCGAGGCCGCTGGCCAGGTGGGCGTGGATGCCGCGCAGTCGCAGCGGGCCGTCGCCGGTGAGGAGGGGCAGGCAGTCGCCGACGTGGTCCGGGTCCAGCCCGAAGGGGCTGGGGCGGCCGCCCATGGCCAGCGCCGCGCCGCCCAACTCGGCAGCCCCCAGCGGCAGGTTGACGCGGAGCAGCACGTCGGCCGCCGTGCCCCGGGCAGCGGCTTCGGCGGCCAGCAGCCGCAGTTCGTGTTCGCTCTCCACGTGGAAGCGTTCGACGCCCGCCGCCAGCGCCAGCCCCAGCTCCGCCTCCGTCTTGCCCGGCCCGCCGAAGGCCAGCGGGCGGCCGGGGGCGACCCCCCGTACGTGCGTGAGTTCGCCGCCCGAGGACACCTCGAAGCCGGTCACGTGCGGGGCGAGGGCGGCGAGGAGTTCGGGGGCCGGGTTGGCCTTGGCCGCGTAGTACAGCTCGACGCGGGGCGGCAGGGCGGCCCGTACGGCCCGCGCGTGCGCGTCGAGGGCCGTCAAGTCGTAGACGTACGCCGGGAGTTCGTCCAAAGCGCGAGCGCGCTCGGCGGCGCGGGCGGTCAGCATGTGGCGCTCCGGGGTTCGGGGCGGGTCCGGGTGCGGGGGCCCTCGCACACCTCGGTGTCCGCCTCCGACAGCCAGTCGCCCACCAGCGGCGACGCGACGCGCACATAACCCGCCTCGCGGTCGGCCCGCCGCTCCCAGCGCGTGAGGAGGTTGGCCTTGGCCGGCAGCGGCACGCCCGCGACGAGGGCGCGCAGCGGCGGCGGGTCGCCGTGGGCGGCGGCGCGCTCGGCGAGGACGCGGCGCACGGCCGCCCACAGCCGCGGTTCGAGCGGCGGATGCCGGTCGGCGAGGGCGGCGAGGAGTTCGGCGAGGTGGTTGACGAGCAGGCAGTACACGACGCGGTCCCAGCCGCGCTGCCGCCCGTACGTCATGGGCCCCGCCACCTCCCGCGGCAGCCCGGCGAGCGGCGCCGCGTGGTGGTCGGGGAGCAGCTTGACGCCCTCCAGGTCGCGCAGCACGACCTGGCGCGGCATGCCGTCGGCGGCGACCCCGACGACGACGTTCTGCAGGTGCGGTTCGAGTACGACGCCGTGGTCGAGGTAGGCCGCGAGCACCGGCGGCACCAGCAGGTCGAGGTAGGCGTCCCACCAGGCCAGCGCCGCCCCCGGCCCGGCGTCGCCGAGCAGCCGGGAGAGCTGCGCGGGGCCGGTCGGGTACTCGTCGGCGACGGCCGCCGCGAGCAGCCCGGTGACGCCGGGCCGCAGCCGGGCGCCCAGCCCCTCGCGGACGATCACCCCGAACCCCTCGGCCAGTTCCCGGCTGCCGAGGTCGAGCGTGCGGTATCCGGGTTCGCGCAGCAGCTCGAAGCCGGGGAAGCGGGCGGCGAGGTCGCGCGCGACGGGCTCCAGTACGCGCGTCAGGGCGACGGCCCCCGACAGTTCGTACTCGGCGTTCTTGCGCAGGCAGTTGGTGATCCGCACATTGAGGCTGAACTTGAGGAAGTCCCGACCGTCGTAGAGGGTCCGCACGGACGCGGTGGGCGCGAACTCCGGCCCGCCGGGGCCGAGGTCGAGGACGTCGCCGCGGGAGAGGGCGCGGACGAACGCCGGGTGGTCGCGGAGCATGGCGTACTGCCAGGGGTGCGCGGGCAGCGCCCGGTAGCCGTCGGGGACGGGTCCCTGCCGGTCGAGGGCGTCGAGCGGGCCGGGCCGCCCCGCGCCCGTACGGACGCGCCCCTCGCGGACGGGCTCGCCGGGTACGGGCTCGCCGCGGACGTACTCCTCGTGTACGGACTCGCCGCGCACGTACTCGCCGCGGACGTACTCCTCGCGCACGTACCGCTCGCGCACCGCCAGCCGGTGCAGCGGAAAACGGGCCCGCCGCTCCGGCGCGTACCGCTCCCAGTCCTGGTCGCGGCCGGTACGGGCCTTGGGCGTGGGGTGGAAGCGGTGGCCGAGGAGCAGGGACTGCTCGGAGTCCAGGTACGCGTCCCCGGTGGGCTGTCCGCCGCCGGGCCGCAGGGCGGCGGACACGCCCGCGTGGGTGGCGGCGACCTGGTCGAGGAACTCGTCGTTGCGGACTCCGGTGCGCAGCTCCAGTTCCCGGTGGATGTACTCGGCCAGGGTCTGCCACGACACCTCCCGCCAGACGCCGTCGCGCTGTTCGGCGGGCGGCCCGGTGAACCGGTGCGCGCCGATCAGCGAGGTGCGGCGCAGCGCGATCCCCAGCAGCACCCCGCAGCGCGGCATCCGCAGCAGCAGCCGGCCGCCGGCCACGGCCGTCTGGTGCTCGGGCCCCGAGACCTCGCGGAGCAGGCAGTTGAGGAGGGTGTGGGCGACCACGTGGTCGGCGTGTGCCACGGCCGTGACGGGCGTCGCGGTCGGCACGGCCTGCACGGCCGTACGGGAGGGGGCGGTTGGCATGAGGCGGCTCCAGCGGTGCGGAGGAGGAGGGCGGTATTCCGAGGGTGGAGGCGGGGGCGGGCCGCGCCCCGCGCGCCGGGGGCGGCGGCGGGGGCGGCCGGGGGTATGGATTCCGGGCGGCAGCGCCCCGCGCGTTCCCCGCCCGTACGGCCGGGAGCCGCCGGCCCCGTCAGCGGCGTCATCGGCATCATCGGCGTCACCGGCCCGCCGTCCGCAGGTAGTTCGGCCCGCTCACGTAGTACTTGTTGATGTCGGCGGCGCCGGAGCGCTCCTTCGTGAGCAGCGTCCCGGCGGTGACCATGGCCTTGATGGGCAGCCGGTCGGCGTCGAGGACGCGGGCGCGCAGTACGGACGCGGGCGCGCCCGGTATCCCGGAGGCGTGTTCCAGCCGGTCCACGGCCTCGTGGAGCCGGTCGGCGAGCTGCCGCAGGAGTACGCCCAGGGGCGCGCGGCCGGCCTCGGCGAGTCCGAAGGCGAGGGCTCCCGCGCACAGGTGGACGGTGATGGTGGCGAAGACGTCGGCGACGGGCTGGTCCGCGCCGACCAGTATGCGGCGGTCGTCGAAGCCGCACAGGTCGGCGGCGGCGCCGCCGGTGACGGCGGCGAGCCGTACGGAGTGCACGCGCGGCCCGTCGTTGTCCTTGAGCAGCAGCCGCAGTCGGGTGCGGCCGGTGTCGTCCTCGTCGAGCACCAGGGAGGTGTTCTGCTGGTGCGATTCGAGGGCGATGCCGTAGCCGAAGAGGGTGGTGTGCCAGTCGAGGAGCAGCGTCAGGTACGCGTCGAGGAGGGCGGTGAGCGAGCCTTGGTAGTAGCGGTCGGCGAGCGCGTCGATGACGAGCCGGCCGCCGGGCCGGGACGCGGACCCGGCCCCGGGTTCGTCGCCGGGCCCGGCCCCCGATGCGGCTCCGGGGACGGGTGCCAGGAGCGCGGCGACGGGCACCACCTGGGCGCCTTCGAGCCCGGCCGGGTAGCGGCGGACCAGGGCGGCCAGCAGTTCGTGGCCGGCGGTGAGGTGGGTGCGCTCGTCGGCGAGGAGCACGGAGTCGGCGAAGCGCGGCTGCCGGGCGACGACCGACTCCAGGAGCCGCTGCCCGGTCGCGCCGTCCACGAGGGTGCCGGGCTTGATGGTGCGGCGGTTGCGGCGGCCCAACGTGGCAGTGGCGAGCGGGAGTTTGAGGTGTACGGCCGGGTCGTCGGTGACGGCGACGGTCCGTGTGGACAGCGTCGGCCGGACGTCCAGCCAGGGCCGGTCGGCGAGGCGTGCGGAACCGTCGAGCCCGGCCGCGCGCAGCGCGTCGGCGAGGGAGCGCCGGGCGGTGAGCGGGTGGACGGGCAGGGCGAGGTGGCCGGCGTCGAGGTAGGGCAGGCCGAGGTCTCCGGGGGTGGGCCACCAGTCGGGCAGCGCGCCCCGGCCGCCGCGTACGGCCTCGCGCGGCAGGGCGAGCCAGCGCAGCGCGAAGGAGGGGTGGAACTCCGGGGCGTACGCGCGCAGTTCGGTTTCGGTGAGCCCGGAGCGGCCGCGTCCGGTCGGGTAGACGGGGTGGTCGCGGAAGGCCGCGAGGGTGTCGTACGCGAGGGCGCCGCGCAGCCCCGCCCAGTCGCGGGCGGGCTCGGGCCCGTAGCGGTCGGCGAGCGCGGCGGTGACCTCTGCGCGTACGCGGCCGTGCAGCCGCATGGCCTCCAGCGCCTCGTCGCACTCGGCGACGAACGCGTCGAACCCGGCCCGGTCCTCGGGCTCGGCCGCCCCTCGCAGCCGGGCGAGGACGGGGCGCAGCCCGGTGAGGGTGCCGCCGGGCGTCTCCAGTTCGGGCCTGCGCGGCCCGACCTCGCACTGGAACCCGTCGGGCGCCACGGGCAGCGCCAGCTCCTCCCCCGCCACGTCGAGGCGCAGCCAGTCGCCGTCGGCGCGCCGCTCGGGGCGGGCGGCGGCGCGGAGCCCGTAGGCGTTCTCGCGGAGGAGGGCGGCGAGGACGCGGCCGAGGAGTTCGCTTTCGAAGGAGTCGCGGGCGGGGGCGGTTACGGGGTCCGAGGTGGGGGCGGTTACGGGGTCGGGGGC
>NZ_JOBF01000047.1 GCF_000718635.1 Streptomyces varsoviensis
GCCTGGGCGAGGGCCCGATCGGGGCGGGGCCCCGAACGGGGGGCGGGGCGGGGCCCGTCGGGGGGGGGGGCGGTCGGGCCGGGGCTCAGTCGGGTGGGGGGCCGGTCGGGCCGGGGCTCAGTCGGGCTGGGCCCCGGTGGAGCCGGGGCTCGGTCGGGGCGGGAACCCGATCGGGGCGGGGGCGGCGGGCCCAGTCGGGGCTGGGACCGGGTGGGGCCACGGGGCTCAGTCGGGGCTGAGGCGGGACCAGTAGAGACTGGGGCCCGGTGGGGCCGCGGCGCCCAGCCGGGGCCGGGGTCCGGTCGGATCGAGGCCCAGTCGGGGCGAGGACCCGATCGGGCTGCGGAGCCCCGTCGGGGCTGGGGCCCGGTGGAGCCGGGGCTCAGCCGGGGCGGGAACCCGGTCGGCCCGCGGGACCCAGCCGGGGCTGGGGCCCGATCGGACCGGGGCCCAGTCGGGGCTGGGGCCCGCTCGGACCGGGGCCCAATCGGGGCGAGGGACCGCTCGGACCGGGGCCCAATCGGGGCAAGGACCCGATCGAGCCGGGGCACAGTTGGGGCGGGGCCTTGGCCGGGCTGGGGCCCAGCCGACGGCAGCCTCTACTGGGGGCGAGGCTCGGCCGACGGGGCTCAGCCGGGGGCGAGGCTCGGCCGGGGGGTGAGTGTCCGCTGGCAAACGCACCGCGGGACTCGATCGGAGGCGGGGGCTTGGCCGGGACAGAGCCCAGCCGACGGCCGTCTCGACCGGGGGCGGGGCTCAGCCCTGGGCGGGGCTCGGCTGACGGGCGCTCGCTGCGGGACTCGAGCGGAGGCAGAGGCTTGGTCAGGAAGGGGCCCACCGGTAGCGGCCTCGACCTGGACGAGGCTCAGCCGGCGCAGGCTCGCCCCGGGGCTCGATCGGAGGCGGAGGCCCACGCCCGCCGCAGGGATCCAATCGAGACGGGTGCTTGGCCGGACCGGGGTCCAGCCGGCAGCGGCCTCGACCGGAGACGAGGCTCAGCCCTGGGCGAGGCCCGCCGCAGGGCCCAATCGGCGCGGGGACTCAACTGGAGACAGGAACCAGCCAGGACAAGGCACGGCCAAGGGGAGGTGCCCCCGCCGGGACGCGGAACCGCCGGGGCGGCCTCGGCCGGAGACGGGAGCCGGTCGGGGCCGGCGGGGCCGGCGGGCCCGGCCAGGGGCAGGGGCTCGGCCAGGGCCGGGGCTCGGCCAGGGGCAGGGGCTCGGCCAGGGCCGGGGCTCGGCCAGGGCCGGGGCTCGGCCAGGGCCGGGGCTCAATCGGTGGTAGGGGCGGACTCCGCGGAGCGAACCGCGTCGCGGTAGGTGCGGGCGGCGGCGCGCAGCGCCGTCTCCGGTTCCGTCCCCTCCTCCTGGGCCCGTACGGCGAGGGCCAGCAGTTCGTACCCGATGCCGGGGCCGGTCGGCACCCCGACGTCGAGCCCGGCCCCGCGTGCCCGCGAGGCGAGCTTGGCGACGAGCGCGAGGGCGGGCTGGCCGATCGGTACGCCCTCGGTGACCGAGTCCCGCTGCTTCTCGATCGCTTTGGTCCGCATCCAGTGCTCCCGCACATCCTCGGCGCTCTCCGCACTCTCCGCGCCGAAGACATGTGGGTGCCGGTGGATGAGCTTGTCGACGATGGTGCCCGCGACATCGTCGATGGCGAACGGCTCGTCCGGGTCGTCCTGGGCGATACGCGCGTGGAAGACGACTTGGAGCAGCACATCGCCCAGCTCCTCGCGCACCGCCTCCTTATCTCCTTCCTCGATGGCCTCCAGCAGTTCGTACGTCTCCTCCACCGCGTACTTCGCGAGGTCCTCGTGCGTACGGACGCCGCTCCACGGGCAGGCCCGACGGATCCGGTCCATGACCTGCACCAGGTCGAGGAGGCGCGCACCCGGCAGGTCGTACGAACCGGGCAGCAGCTCCAGCGCGGGCATCCGCTCCCGTCCGGAGCCCGCGAGCCGGGCGAGCCCGGCGGTGAGCGCCGACTCCCCCTCGGCGGAGGTGATGACCACGGCGGTGCGCCCACCGCCCAGGCAGTAGTCGACCAGCTCGCGGGCGTCCGGCACCGCCCGCTCGACCTCGACGCCGGCCTCCCCCAGATACGGCAACTGGGGGTGACCGGGATCGGCGCACAGCACCCGGTCAGCCGCGCGCAACACCTGCCAGGCCGGCCACGACAGCAGGCCAGGGGCAACCCGGTGGCTGGTGGTCAGCAGGACGATCCGACCGACTGCGCCCCCATCGCCTCCATCCACAACACTCCCCACGAGCCCTGCACCACCCGCGACCGCGGTGCCGCCCCCGACTCCGCCCCCAGCACCACCCGTACCCCTGGTGCTGCTCCGGGCCTCGCCCCCGCCCGTGAGCCCAGGGCCGCCCTCGCCCCCGTCGCCGCCAGCCGGCCCAGCGCTGTCTCCGTCCCCGAGACCGTTCTCGGGCCTGGAGCTGTCGCCGGACCAGGTGTCCTCCGTAACCCTAGGGCTCCCCTCAAGCCCCGTACCGTCCACATTCCCCGCGCCGCCCGCGGCCCCCCTGCCGCCCGCAAACCCCCTCCTGTTCGCGGGCCCCGTGCCGCCCGCAGGGCCCGTGCCACCTGCGGCGCTGGCGGGCCCGCCCTCCGGAGCGGCGGCACGCTCCGAAGCCGGGATCGGGCTCGGAGCCGGAGCCGGGCCCGGTGCCGCATCGTCGGAACGGTCGGAGGAGCTGTCTGGCACGGAAGCGTTCACGCTGTCGAGCGTAAGCGAACGCTCACATCCGCTGCTCAGGTTCCGGCGTGGCCGCGCGCAGCCACGGCTCACTGGCGGCCTGGGCGGTACCGCGCTTGGCGTCCCAGTGGCCGTAGCGCGGGTTGACGTCGACCCCGATGGACTTGGACGTCGCCATCAGTACCTGGTTGGTGCGGGCGGCCCCGAGCCGCTGGTCCAGCTTGGCCCGCGTGTAGTCCATCTTGATGGCCTCGTCGATCTGGTCGGGCGCGACGCCCAGCGACAGGAACCTGGCCCGCACCGCCTCCGCACCGCCATTGGCGTTCTCCAGCGCTGCGCGCTGCCGCTGCACCTCGCGGCGGGTGACGCTGACGCCGTTGTCCTTGGCGGCCTTGTCCACGATCCGGTACTGGATGAGGCGGATGAGGGTGTCCTGCCCCAGCCTCGGGCTGGCCGCGACGAGCTGCTCGGCCTGCGGCGAACCGCGCTGCGCGTCCCGCACGTCCTCCACCTGGGCCTGGAGCTGGGACACGCTGATCCGGTCCTTCCCCACGACGGCGGCCGCGCCGGGATGCGGGGCGGAGCCGCACGCGGTGAGCATGGGGGCCGCGATCAACAGTGCGGCGGCGGAGACGGCGAGCGCAGTCCTGCGGCGGTGCATGGAGCCTCCCGGCGAAGATCGTTGATAACAAGGGCCGTGCGAAGCCCCTCCTGGAGGGGGTGGTGGTCGGATGGCGGGCCGTCGCGTCGAGCTGGCGTTGATCGATGTTAGGGAGTCCGCGTGGCCCCGGCCACTGATTCGACCAACGATTCCGGGCTGGTTGGGGTACGAACGGAGTTACGGCACCCTGGTGACGGCGTGACAGGGAGAACGGCCTTCCGGCTATGGGCCGTTCCGCGCGGATTACTCCCCCTTCCTGGCTTCTGCGCCATCGCCTCACTCCCTCCCCTCCCCAGTCCCCGTCCAACCCCCTCGCGCGGCTCCCACCCGCCGCCGCCCCTCACCGAGCCCCCTCGGCGAGGCCCGCCACCACCCCCGGACGCCCCTAGGTATCAGCCGCAAGCCCTGACCACAGGCCCCGACCACAGGCGCTCACCCACAAGCCACCCCCTGCTCGGGCACCTGAGGCCAGAGGTGCCCGAGGCCAACCGTTCGAGGCCGGGGCCAGGGGCCCGGGGCCGGAAGCACTCGACGTCGGCGGTGCTTGGGCTCGAAGACGCTCGATCACTCAGGACGCGCGGTGCCGTCCGTCAGCCCGTCGTACAGCCCCTGTACGAGCTGCTCACCGAGGCGCGCGGCGAGCCTCAGCGATTCCTCGAAGGCGGCGAGGGACTTGAACCGGCGGCCGTAGCGCCGCTGGTCGGCCAGGGGTATGCGCGGTAGTTGGAGCCGGCGGACGTCCAGCCGCGTGGAGGTGGAGGCGTAGCTGCTCGCCTGCCGTTGGTTGGCGGTGCCACGCAAGAACCCGGCGAGGAACCACGGATCAAGGGTGGCCGGGTCGGGTCGCAGGAGGTGCAGCCCACGGCCGAGCGCTGCCCCGGCGCTCGCCGCGTCGATGACCCGGGCCACGGTGACGTCGCCGAGGACTGGCACCACCACGTCGCCCTCCTCGACCCGGATGGGCTCCTCGGCCGCTCCTTCGGGGAGCGTGCCGGACGGTTCGGATCCCGCTATGACGTCGTGGTCGGTCAGGACCGGAGGTGCGCCCGCCGGGTCGGGGCTCGCACCACTCCCCCCGGCACGCACCACCAAGGCGCCCGCGCGGGCCAGCTCGCCGACGGTGGTGGTGGACCAGCGGCCGGAGATGGCGGCCTCGACGGAGGTGAGGGGTCTGGCGGGGTCGGGGGCGAGCCCTGAGGTGCGCCGTAGCGCGGTGGTGAGCCGAGCGTGCACCTCGGCCAGTTCGGCGGCTCCGCCTCCCGCGGTGGGCGGAGGGAGGTGACGGGCCGGAGCGAGGTCGACGTCGTCGTCAAGAACCTCGATGACGGGCAGCGAGCGGCAGACCCCGGGCCTTCCCTTGGCCGCTCCCGTTCGGTCGAAGTCCTGCCAGGCTTCGAGTACCGCGGTGCGCACGGCCTGCCAGGGCAGTTGGTCGCGGTTGGTGGCCGCCAGGTCCGCGGTGTCGATGAGCAAGAGGTGCGGCGCGGGCAGGGGTTGGGCGGTGGGGCGGCGCAGCACCCATAGGTGCAGGGGGATGCCGTAAGGCGGCGCGGCTCCCGCGGGCAGCGCGATGACGGCGCGCAGCGCGCCATGGCGCAGGAGGTCGGCGCGGATGCGGCGGCCGGAGCGACGGGAGGCGGCGGCGGGGGGCATCAGCAGGACGGCAGTGCCTCCGGTGCGCAACCTGGCGAGCGCGTGCTGGACCCAGGCGAGCTCGGATTCGGTGCGCGCCGGGTAGCCGTACTCCCACCGGGGGTCGTAGGCCAGCTCATCATGGCCCCAGTTGCGTTCGTTGAACGGCGGATGGCACAGCACGATGTCCGCCTCCAGCTCCGAGAACGCGTCGGCGCGCAGGCTGTCGCCGGCGCGCACTCGCACTTGGGCCGTGCTGTGCAGGGCGAGGCGCAGCGCGCTGAGCGCGGCGAGGTCGGGGTCGGCTTCCTGGGCGAAGACGGCCCGCGTGTGCAGCGGTCCGCTCGTATCGGCGGCGCGCAGCAGGCTGCCCGTACCTGACGCGGGGTCGAAGACGGTGCGTACGTCGTCGCGGTCGAGGCCGGATTCGGCGATGGCGGCCATCAGTTCCGCGGGGGCGGACGGGGTGAGGGTGTACTGCCGGGGGTTGGCGTCGAGGTGCCGGCCGAGCAGGAACTCGTAGGCCGACCGGGTGCCGAGGCCGGTGGCGAGCTCGGCGGTCCCGCGCAGAAGAAGAGAGGACGCGGCCACCTCGACCGGACTGGGCGGGATGACCGGGTGCCGGTTGCCGAGCCGGGTGGTCAGCGCGGTGTCGAGGGCCGGGGGCAGGACCTCGGCCAGCTCGGGGTCGGTGAGCTCGGCGAGTACCGCCCACTCCGCCGGTTGTTCGCGCACGAGCACGAGCACGCAGCCCGCGTGGCGGAGAGCGGTCACGGCTCCGGCCGGGTGCCCCGCGATCTGCTGCCAGACCCGCTCGCCCAGCGGGATCTCTCCGACTTTTCCCTGGTCACGCAGCCATCGTTCGATGGCACTCAGCGCGAAGGTCGGGCTCGTCTCCGTGCCACCGACGGGCTTCGGAAAGTCGTCGTGGCGACGGCGCCAGTTGCTGACGGCGGCGCGGCCCACACCGGCGAGCCGGGCGATACCGGCCGCCGTGACCTCTGCTGCGTTCTCCGGCATGCGCTCCCGTCCTCTCACGATCGTGGTTCGGCCGATCTGGCCAGATGACCTGTCAGAACTGTTGTGACACAGAGCCTACCCGCCGAAACAGCGAAACCGACTTCACGGGCGTGAACTCACACGAACTAGTGAACATGGTTGACTCGGTTCACAGGCATCTGCTTCCATTGATCCATCAGCTCACGCGAGCCCGACGAGCTCCCGCCCACGTGCGGAAGGAGAGGAGAGAAGGAGAGAAGGAGAGAAGAACGAGAGCGCGACGCGAGAACGACACAAGATCAGGGCGGGGCAGAGCCAGGATCGAACCCAACCTCGCCGGCGGACACCTACGCGCAGGCACGCAGATCGAGAAAAGAAAGAGAGGAGGGAGTGGAGAGATAACGGAGGCGGAGGAGGGAGAGGAAGACGGAAGAAAGAGGAATCACCCTCGTTCGAAAAGGCCCGGCCGCAACCAGCGGCGGCCCGAGCGCCATCACTCACACCAGAGAACACCGGCGCGTCACGACAGTCCGTCGATGGACAGAGTCCGAGCCGCCCCGCACCCTTCGCGTATCTTTTCGACATCCCGGATCGGCGTACCGGATCGACGTCCTGGACCAACGTCCCGGATCGACATCTCGGTTCGTGCCCCGGGCAAGGCCCACAAAACCCCGAGACAAGGACCTCCCATGGACACGGCCGCAGCAGTCGCAGCACCCGGCCGCAGCACGGCCGAGGCCGCGCCCGCCGCCGGTACGCGCTTCGCGGCCCTGCGCAACCCGCGCCTGGACCCGTACTGGCTAGCAGCCGCGCTCTTCATCGCCTTCGCCATACTCTCCGTCTGCCGCTATCGACGGCTACTGACGATGTCGTGGGATCTCGGGATCTTCGAGCAGGCCATACGAGCCTACGCGCACTTCCAACCGCCGGTCGCCGACCTCAAGGGGCCCGGCACCAACATCCTCGGCGACCACTTCAGTCCCGTCACCGCTCTCCTCGCACCCTTCTACCGGGTCTTCCCCACCCCGGTGACACTGCTCGTCGCACAGGCGGCGCTGTTCGCGGTCGCCGCCATACCCGTGACGCGCGTCGCCGCCCACATACTGGGGCGAAAGCGCGGGCTCGCCATCGGGCTGGCCTTCGGGCTCTCCTGGGGCGTCCAGCGGGCCGTCGAATTCGACTTCCACGAGATCGCGTTCGCGATGCCGCTGATCGCCTTCTCCCTGGAAGCCGTCGTGCGGCAGCGCTGGCGGGCCGCCGTCTGGTGGGCGCTCCCCCTCGTCCTGGTCAAGGAGGACCTCGGGCTGACCGCCGCGGCGATCGGGGCTGTCATGCTGGTGCGGCTCCGCGGCAAGGAGCGTCCGCGCATGGTCGCGCTGGCCGCCGGGCTCGTCGCCTTCGGGCTCGCCGCGGCCATCATCACCTTCGGGGTGATCATTCCGGGGTTCAACAACAGCGGCTCGTACGACTACTGGAACAAGCTCAGTGGCGACGGCGGGTCGATGGCCACCATTCCCTTCGACACCGCCCTGCGCACCCTGCTGTGGATCCTGCTGCCCACGACCGGGCTGCTGGCACTGCGCTCCCCGCTGCTGATCGTGGCCCTGCCCACGATGGCTTGGCGGTTCCTGTCCCACGATGACCACTACTGGGGTACCGACTGGCACTACAGCGCGGTGCTCATGCCCGTCGTCTTCATCGCCCTCGTCGACGCGCTCGCCGGGGTGGACGCGAGCCCGCGGGCGTGGCTGCGCTCGTACGCGCACCACATACCCGCGGCCGCGGCCGCCGCGGCGCTCGCCCTCACCACGTCACTGCCCCTGGCCGACCTCACCGAGGCCGCCACCTACCGGAAGTCGTCGGCGGTCAACGCCGTCGACCGGCTGCTGAACCGCATTCCCGACAACGCGACCGTCGAGGCCAACGTCGGTCCGATAAGCAGGCTCACCGACCGCTGCCGAGTGTTCTGGATAGGAGGAACCGGCCGGATACAGCCCGACTATGTGGCGCTGCGCAACGACCAGGCCAGAACGCCGGCGGAACTGCTCGACGAGGCCCAGCGGCTGCACCCGGGCACGACCTACACATACCTCGGCGGCGACGGCGGATACGCCGTGCTCCAGCGGGCCACCCCCACCCCGGCACCCGCGGCCGCTGCCGCGCCCTCCGCCGCCACGGCTTCGCCCTGACACGGCCTCACCCCGGAAGCCACCGGGCCCAAGGCCACCACGCGGGGACCACAGCAGCAGGCGCTCGCCGGCCGGGCCGCCAGGTCGGAGGCCTCCGCGCCGAGGCTGCCAGCCAGGAGGCGGTCAGGCCGGAGACGGTCCGGGCGGGGGCGGCCGGGCCAGGGCTCGCCCGCCCAGGGTCTGCCGGTCGAGCCGGGGCGGCCGAGCCTAAGGCGGTCGGCCGGGAACGGCCGGGTCGGGAACGGCCGGGCCGGTGAGGGCCGGGTCGGAGAGGGCCGCCGGGTCCGAAAGGGCGGGCGTCGGGGTTACTTCGCCTTGAAGCGGGCGGGGGCCTCGGTGGGGTTGCCGCCGGAGGGGAGCTTGGTGGAGGGGCAGGTGGTGAGGACCTTCTTCATGGCGTCGCGTTCGGCGGCGGTGACCCAGAGGCCGTACTTCTTCTTGACGGCGACCTGAAGGGCGACGTATTCGCAGCGGAAGGACTGGTTGGAGGGCAGCCAGGCGGCGGTGTCGCCGTCGCCCTTCTGGCGGTTGGCGGAGGAATCGGAGGCGATGAGGTTGAGGGGATCGTTCGCGAGGGCTATGCGCTTGCTCGGCTTCCACTGGCGGGCGCCTGTCTTCCAGGCGTCCGACAGGGCCACGGCGTGGTCGATGTCGACCTTGCTGTGACCCCGTTCGTAGCGGACGGTCTTGCCGGTGTACGGGTCCTTGGTGAGCGTCCCGGAGGCGACCTTGCAGTGGCCGTCGGTGAACTTCACGTTCGTCAGGTCGCGTTTGAGGATGTCGTCGCGGGTGTCGCAGTGGTTGCCGTCGGTGTCGAGCCAGGCGCGGCCGAAGCGGTCGCGGGCGTAACCGTCCATGGTGTCGTTCGCCTTGACCTTCAGTGAGGAGACGGCGGTCAGGGCGCTGCCGGGCTTCGCGTCGGACTTGTCGTCGGTGCTGCTGCCGTCCTTGTCCGGCGAACAGCCGGTGACGGTCAGTATGGCGGCGCCGGCGAGCGCGGTGCCGGCGAGGGCGAGGCGGTGGATACGACGGGAGCGGTGGCGGGAGGGCAGCGGAAAACTCTTCACGGCAGGGAACATCCACTCTGGGATCGGCGGCTGAAAGCGGGGCGCACCCGCGCCCCGCAAGATCCTAAAACGGACAGACCGCCGCCCCTGGCTACAGAACGGGGGCGGGTGCCATCACTTTCCAAGGCTGCCCGGCAGCCGCCCCTGCGAACCCACGGCTATGAACACACAACTACAGACGCCGTAGCTACGGGCCCGTAGTCGCGAGCCCACCGCTACCAGCCCACGGCCACGAAGCCCCATGGCCGCCAACCCACGACAACAGCCAGGTGACGAGTAGTCAGGAGCCGACGACGGTGGTGAGGAATTCTCCCGTCCACGCCAGTAGTTCACGGCCCATCAGCGGCTTGCCGCCGATGCGGGCCGTGGTCGGGCGGGGGACGAGGATCTGGCGGGTGGCCGGCTTCATGACGGCGCGGGGGTGGAGCCGCTTGAGGCGCAGTTCCTGGGACTCGCGCAGTTCCACCGGGCCGAAGCGGATGTTGGAGCCCTGGAGGGTGATGTCGGCGACGCCGCAGGCGCGGGCGAGCATGCGCAGGCCGGCGACGAGCAGGAGGTTCTCGACGGGTTCCGGCAGTTTGCCGTATCGGTCGGTGAGTTCCTCGCGGACGGCCTTGATGTCCTCCTCGGAGGTCGCGGAGGCGATGGACCGGTATGCCTGGAGGCGCAGTTGTTCACCCGGGGCGTAGTCATGTGGCACGTGGGCGTCGACCGGCAGTTCGATCTTCACCTCCGGCGGGGCCTCCTCCTGCTCCTGGCCGTCGAGGGAGGCGCGGTAGTCCGCGACGGCCTCGCCGACCATGCGCATGTACAGGTCGAAGCCGACGCCGGCGATGTGCCCGGACTGTTCGCCGCCGAGCAGGTTGCCCGCGCCGCGGATCTCCAGGTCCTTCATGGCGACGTACATGCCGGCGCCCATCTCGGTGTGCTGGGCGATGGTGGCGAGCCGTTCGTGGGCCGTCTCGGTGAGGGGCTTCTCCGGCGGGTACAGGAAGTAGGCGTAGCCGCGCTCGCGGCCGCGGCCGACGCGGCCGCGCAACTGGTGCAGTTGGGAGAGGCCGAAGTTGTCGCCGCGCTCCACGATGAGGGTGTTGGCGTTGGAGATGTCGATGCCCGACTCCACGATGGTCGTCGAGACCAGGACGTCGAACTTCTTCTCCCAGAAGTCGACGACGACCTGTTCCAACTGGGACTCGCCCATCTGGCCGTGGGCGGTCTGGATGCGGGCCTCCGGAACGATCTCCCGCAGCCGGGCGGCGGCGCGGTCGATGGACTCGACGCGGTTGTGGATGTAGAAGACCTGGCCCTCGCGGAGCAGTTCGCGGCGGATGGCCGCGCCGATCTGCTTCTGCTCGTACGGGCCGACGAAGGTCAGCACCGGGTGGCGCTCCTCCGGCGGGGTGGTGATCGTGGACATCTCGCGGATGCCGGTGACGGCCATCTCCAGCGTCCGGGGGATGGGGGTCGCCGACATGGTGAGCACGTCCACGTTGGCGCGGAGCTTCTTGAGCTGCTCCTTGTGCTCGACGCCGAACCGCTGCTCCTCGTCGACGATGACCAGGCCCAGGTCCTTGAACTTCGTCTCGGAGGAGAACAGCCGGTGCGTGCCGATGACCAGGTCGACGGTGCCGTCGCGAAGCCCCTCCAGCACCGCCTTCGCCTCGCTGTCGGTCTGGAAGCGGGACAAGGCCCGGACATTGACGGGGAACTGGCCGTAGCGCTCGGTGAAGGTGCCGAAGTGCTGCTGCACCAGCAGCGTCGTCGGTACGAGCACAGCGACCTGCTTGCCGTCCTGCACGGCCTTGAAGGCCGCCCGCACCGCGATCTCGGTCTTGCCGTAACCGACGTCGCCGCAGATCAGCCGGTCCATCGGGACCGACTTCTCCATGTCCTCCTTGACCTCGGCGATCGTCGTGAGCTGGTCGGGCGTCTCCGCGTAGGGGAAGGCGTCCTCCAGTTCGCGCTGCCAGGGCGTGTCCGGGCCGAAGGTGTAGCCGGGGGCGGCCATCCGCGCGGAGTAGAGCCGGATCAGGTCGGCGGCGATCTCCTTGACGGCCTTCTTCGCGCGCGCCTTGGTCTTGGTCCAGTCGGCGCCGCCGAGCCGGTGCAGGGTGGGGGCCTCACCGCCCACGTACTTGGTGATCTGTTCCAACTGGTCGGTCGGCACGAAGAGCCGGTCGCCGGGCTGGCCGCGCTTCGCGGGCGCGTACTCGACCAGCAGGTACTCGCGAGTGGCGCCCTGCACGGTGCGCTGGACCATCTCCACGTAGCGGCCCACGCCGTGCTGTTCGTGGACGATGAAGTCGCCGGGCTGGAGGGTGAGCGGGTCGATGGTCTTGCGGCGGCGGGCCGGCATCCGGCCCAGTTCCCGGGCCGCGGCCCGCTGCCCCGACAGGTCCGTCTCGGTCAGCACCACCAGCTTCAGGCCGGGGTCGACGAAGCCGTGCTCGATGGAGCCGCACGCCACGTGCACCACGGACGGGGTGAGCTGCGCGAGCTCGCCCGTCTCGCCGTCGGGGGCGGCCAGCCGGGCGGGGATGCCCTCGCCGGAGAGGACCTCCACGGTACGGGCGGCGGGGCCGTGGCCCTCGGTGACGAAGACCGTGCGCCAGCCGTCGGCCAGCCAGCCCTTGGTGTCGGCGAGGGCGCGGGCGGTGTCGCCGCGGTAGACCTCGGGGGCGTGCATGCCCAGCCCCAGGGTGTCGTCGTCCAGTTCCTCGTCGGCGGCGAAGGGGCTGACCGTCCACCACATCATGCCCAGGTCGCGGGCGTGGTCGCGGACGTCCGCGATGCCCCACAGGGACGCCGCGCCCACGTCGATGGGGGCCGCGCCGCCGCCGGCGGAGGCCGCCCAGGACGCCTGGAGGAATTCCTGCGAGGTGGCGACGAGATCGGCCGCGCGGGTGCGGACCCGTTCCGGATCGCAGACCACCGTCATGCTGCCAGCCGGCAGCACGTCCAGCAGCAGTTCCATGTCGTCGACCAGGACGGGGGCCAGGGACTCCATGCCCTCGACGGCGATCCCCTCGGCGATCTTGCCGAGCAGTTCGCCGAGCTCCGGGTGGTCCTCGGCGAGGGCGGCGGCCCGCTGCCGCACGTCCTCGGTCAGCAGCAGTTCACGGCACGGCGGGGCCCACAGCCCGTGCTCGGCGACCTCCAGGGACCGCTGGTCGGCGACCTTGAAGTAGCGGATCTCCTCGACCTCGTCGCCCCAGAACTCCAGCCGCAGCGGGTGTTCCTCGGTCGGCGGGAACACATCGAGGATTCCGCCGCGCACGGCGAACTCGCCGCGCTTCTCGACCAGTTCCACCCGCGCGTACGCGGCCGCCGCCAGCCCGTCCACGACCTCTTCGAGGTCGGCGCTCTGTCCGCTGCGCAGGCTGACCGGTTCCAGTTCGCCGAGCCCCTTGACCTGTGGCTGGAGCACGGACCGTACGGGCGCGACGACGATGCTCACGGGGCCGGCCGCCGGGTCGTCCTGGCTCGGGTGGGCCAGCCTGCGCAGCACCGCGAGGCGGCGGCCGACGGTGTCCGAGCGCGGGGAGAGCCTCTCGTGCGGCAGGGTCTCCCACGAGGGGTACTCCACCACCGCGTCCTGCCGGCCCGCCGGCATCAGCGAGCGCAGCGCCGAGGCCAGGTCCTCGGCCTCGCGGCCGGTGGCGGTGACCGCCAGCACGGTGCGGTGCGCGCCCCCGCCGGCCTTGCCGCCGTCGCGGCCCGCTCCGCCGTCGCCCGTTCCGTTGCGGGCCAGCGCCGCGATGGTGAAGGGGCGCGCGGCGGGCGGACCGACCAGGTCGAGGTGGGGCCGGTTGCCGTCGGCCGCGGCCTTCACCGCTTCGGCGAGCGCCGGATCTTTGACGACTGCGTCGAGCAGGCCGTGCAGACTCATGGAGGCTTCCGTCCCGGGGGGTGGGCTCAATACGGGGTGAGTGAGTGGGGGTGGACAACGCGAACCGCCCGACACGTCGAACGTGCCGGGGTTCTCCAGCCTACGACGGGCCACCGACAGGCACACGCGGGACCGGCCCGGACGCGCTCCCCCGCGATGCGCCCGGACCGGTCCGTGAAGGGAGGCGGGACAGTCGTCCACCCGGACCCGCGTTCGGTCCGGGCGGACGCGCGGCCCCCCTCGCCCCGCCCCCTCGGGCCCTCGTCCCCCGTGGCCCGTACCCCCCTGGGGCCCGCCCCCGACGGGCCCTTCCTTCCGCGGGCCCGTATCCCCCGTGGGCCCGCCTCCCCCGCACCCGGCCGCCGGCCCGGCGCGGGGAGTCTCCTGGTCGTACGGTGCGGCCGGCCGGACCGTACGCGCGGTCGTGCCGTGCGACTGGCCGAGCCCCGCGACCGGCCGCCGCACCGCCGGCCTGCCGCCTCCCGCGCGCGGCCCCTGCACCGCCGCACCGCCCGGCCCGCCGCTCCTCGCGGTCGGCCGCCACCTCGGCGCACGGGCCGCGCCGCCGCGCCTCACTCCGTGGCGATGGCGTTGAGCACGTTCATCCGGCCCGCGCGGAAAGCCGGTACGAGCGCCGCGACCAGCCCCACCACGGCGGAGCCGAGGAAGACGGCGCCGATGGTGGGCCACGGGATCTCCAGCACGCCGAGGCCTTGCAGGGCCAGCAGTTTCTGGGCCGTGGCGCCCCAGCCCATGCCGAGGCCGAGGCCGAGGAGCGCGCCGAAGAGGGCGATGACCACCGATTCGAGACGGATCATGCGCCGCATCTGGCGGCGGGAGAGGCCGATGGCGCGCATCAGGCCGATCTCGCGGGTGCGCTCGACGACGGAGAGGGCGAGGGTGTTCACGACGCCCAGCACCGCGACGATGATCGCGAGCGCCAGCAGCCCGTAGACCAGGTTCAGCAGTTGCCCGATCTGGTCCTCCAGGGTCTTCTTGTAGTCGGCCTGGTCGCGGACCTTGTACTGCGGGTAGTCGTGCAGCTTGGCCTTGAGCGCGCTGTACGCCTCCTTCTCCTGGCCGTCCTTGGCCGAGGCGAGCATCATCTGGCTCAGCGGCAGTTTGTCCGCCGGCAGGTAGCGCTGGACGGTCGCGATGGCGAGGTACTTCGCGCCGCCGCCCAGTGCGCTGTCGCCCGAGGTGATGGCGCGCACCGTGAGCTGGGCGGTGCGTCCCCCCGCGAAGGCGACGCCCAGCTTGTCGCCGATCTTGATGCCGTGGTCCTTGGCGTAGTCCTCGCCCACGGAGATCGAATCGGGACGGTAGGCGGCCGACAGGTCGCCCTGGACCGTCTCGGTCTTCAGATCCCGCGCGTACGTCGGGTCGGCGGCGGCCAGCTCGTCCTTGACGGTCTTCCCGTCGGGCGAGGTGATCCGCGCGGTGACGTTCTTGTAGCGGGACGTGTGCGTCAGGCCCGGTGTCTCCTGGACGGCCCGTTCCGCCGCCGGGGTGATCTGCTGCCCGGTGTCGGACTGGACGATGTAGTCCGCGCCGACCGTCTTGTCCAGCTCGTCGGTGGCCGAGGCGACCATCGAGGAGCCGACGACCGACAGGCAGGCCACCAGGGCGAGCCCGATCATCAGGGCGGCGCCCGTGGCCCCCGTACGGCGCGGGTTGCGCAGCGCGTTGCGCTCGGCCATCCGTCCCACCGGCCCGAAGACGCGCAGGACGACGGCGCTGAGCAGCCGCACCACGAAACCGGCCAGCAGCGGGCCGATGACCACGAACCCGACGAGGGTGCAGAGCACGCCCACGCCCAGCAGCAGGGAGCCCTGGGCGGCCTCGTCGGCCCGTCCGGCGCCGATGAGTGCGGCCGCGCCGACCGCGGTGAGGAGCAGGCCGACGGCGGCCCGTACGCGGCCCGCGGCGCCGTCCGCCGGGGTCCCGGCGTCGCGCAGCGCGGCCATCGGGGAGACCCTCCCCGCCCGGCGCGCCGGGAGGTAGGCGGCGACGACGGTGACGATGACGCCGAGCGCGAGGCCGATGAGGGGGGTGGTGGCCTTGACGGTCAGTTCGGAGGTGTCGAGTTTCATCCCGACGGTGCCCATGACCTTCATGAGCCCCACCGCGAGCCCGACGCCCGCCGCGATACCCAGGACGGAGCCGACGACGCCGAGCATCAGGGCCTCGACGAGCACGGACCGGTTGACCTGCTTGCGGCTGGAGCCGATCGCCCGCATCAGGCCGATCTCGCGGGTGCGCTGGGCGACCAGCATGGAGAAGGTGTTGACGATGAGGAAGACGCCGACGAGGACGGCGATCCCGGCGAAGCCGAGCATCGCGTACTTCAGCACGTCGAGGAACGAACCCACCTGCGCGGCGGCGTCCTTGACGCTCTCCTCCTTCGTCTGCACCTTGTAGTCGCCGCCCAGGGCCCCGACGACGGCCTTCTTGAGCTGTTCGTCGCTGACGCCGTCGGCGGCGGTGAGCTGGACCTCGGAGTAGGCGGCGGCCGACCCGAGGAGGTGGCCGCGGGCGGTGGCGGAGTCGAAGTCGACGATGGCGGCGCCGGGGTTGGTGCTCTTGAACGCGGCGATGCCGGTGACGGTCGTCTCGATGGTGCCGGACGCGGTGATGGTCTTGATGCGGTCGCCGAGTTCGATGCCGTTCTTGTCGGCAGTGTCGGCGTCGATGAGGGAGTCGGTGGGGCCGCGCGGCTCATGCCCCTTGACGATCTCCATCTTCTTCTTCTCGTCGTCGCCCCAGTCGCCGGCGATGGTGGGCGCCCCGGTGGTCGGGCTGATGCTGTCGCCTTTGGCGTCGGTCAGGGTGACCTTGTCGGTGGAGACCGAGCCGACCGCCGACCGTACGCCCTCGACCTTCCGCAACTGTTCGACCAGGCTCGCGGGGACCGTCTCCGGACGGCCGGTGCGCTGCGCGTCCTTGTCGTCCTCCGCGTCCTTCGGCTGGACGCTGACGTCGGAGGTGGTGGTGTTGAAGAGTTTGTCGAAGGTCGCGTTCATGGTGTCGGTGAAGACGAGCGTGCCGCACACGAACGCCACCGACAGCAGGACGGCGACGGCGGAGAGCGCCATGCGCCCCTTGTGCGCGAGGAAGTTGCGCAGCGAGGTCTTGAGAACGGTCACGACACCCGTCCCCGCGCGTCGAACGCCTTCATCCGGTCCAGCACCATCTCGGCGGTCGGGTCGACCATCTCGTCCACGATCGAGCCGTCGGCCAGATACAGCGCGCGGTCCGCGTACGAGGCCGCCACCGGGTCGTGCGTGACGATCACGATGGTCTGGCCCAGCTCGTCGACGGAGCGCCGCAGGAAGCCCAGCACCTCGGCGCCGGCCCGTGAGTCGAGGTTCCCGGTCGGCTCGTCGCCGAAGATGATCTCGGGCCGGGCGGCGAGCGCGCGGGCCACGGCGACCCGCTGCTGCTGGCCGCCGGAGAGCTGGTTCGGCCGGTGCTTGAGCCGCCCGGCCAGCCCGACCGTCGCCACGACGCACTCCAGCCACGCGCGGTCCGGCTTGCGGCCCGCTATGTCCATCGGCAGCGTGATGTTCTCGATCGCGTTGAGCGTCGGCAGCAGGTTGAACGCCTGGAAGATGAAGCCGATCCGGTCCCGCCGCAACTGCGTCAGCTTCTTGTCCTTGAGCCCGGTGATCTCCGTCTCGTCGAGCCAGATCTGCCCGGAGGTGACGGTGTCGAGCCCGGCGAGGCAGTGCATCAGCGTCGACTTGCCGGAGCCGGACGGGCCCATGATGGCCGTGAATCGCCCGCGGGCGATGTCCACGTCCACGCTGTCGAGCGCGACGACCCGCGTCTCGCCGGTGCCGTACGCCTTGGTGACCTGCCGCGCGCTCGCCGCAACGGCCGTACGCCTTCCGCCGCCCCCGGTCCTGGGAATCGATACAGCCGTTGTCACAATCAGTCTCCTCGTTCTGATACGCCGACTCAGATGGCCGTCTCCGACGGCCGCTTCGGACGACCATTTCCGACGGCCGCTTCACACGGCCGCTTCAGTAGGCCGTTTCAGTGGCCCGTTTCGGTGCGTCCGGCGCCCGGCGTCCGTACCCCAGCGTGCTCGCATCACAGGGGGCGCACGATGGTGCCCGTACGCCTCCTGCCGGTGGTACAGGCACTACCCCCACCGGGTGCTACCGCCGCCCCCCGCCCCGCACGCCGCCGACGGCCACGGGAGCCGCCCAGGTCGGGCCGCTCGTCAAACAGGCTATGAACCCCCGCTGCCCCGCTCGTCCTCCGCCGGTACGAACGCGGAATCAGCGCAATTGAGTAACTTCCCCTAGGGGGCCACGCCTTGCGGACGACCCGGGCCTCAGGGTCGCCCCGGGGCCGCGCCCGGCGGAACGTACGCCTCCCGTGCTCTGACTGCCTCCGATACCCGCTACCGCGCCCCGCCCCCAAGTGGAAGTGTGGGTCGTACACGGACTAGCGGTTCGACGGAGGGGGCACGGTGAGCGGCACCGAACGGCGCGCGGAATCGGCGATACCCGAGGCGGCCACCACCCCGTCCCCCAGCAGACGCGCCCCGGTGGCCGCCGCCCTGATGCTCGCGATGGCCCTCGCCGCCATCGACGGCACCATCGTCTCCACCGCCATCCCGCAGATCGTCGGGGACCTCGGCGGCTTCTCCGTCTTCTCCTGGCTGTTCTCCGGCTACCTGCTCGCCGTCACCGTCACCCTGCCCGTCTACGGCAAGCTCTCCGACACCTTCGGCCGCAAACCCGTCCTCGTCGTCGGCATGATCGTCTTCCTCGGCGGATCACTGCTGTGCGCCGCCGCGTGGAACATGGCCGCCCTCATCGCCTTCCGCGTGCTCCAAGGGCTCGGCGGCGGCGCCCTCCAGGGCACCGTCCAGACCGTCGCCGCCGACCTCTACCCACTGAAGGAGCGCCCCAAGATCCAGGCCAAGCTCTCCACCGTCTGGGCCGTCTCCGCCGTCGCCGGCCCCGCCCTCGGCGGCATGCTCGCCGGCTACGCGGACTGGCGCTGGATCTTCCTCGTCAACCTGCCCATCGGCGCCGTCGCCCTCTGGCTCGTCATCCGCCACCTCCGCGAGCCCCAGCGCGCCCGCGCCGCCCGCCCGCGCGTCGACTGGCCCGGCGCGCTCGCCATCTTCGCCTGCGGCGGACTGCTGCTCACCGCGCTCGTCCAGGGCGGCGTCGCCTGGCCCTGGCTCTCCGCGCCCTCCGCCGCGTTCTTCGCCGGCAGCGTCCTGTGCGCCGCCGCCACCGTCGCCATCGAACGCCGCGCCACGGAACCGATCATCCCCGGCTGGGTCTGGCGCCGCCGCACCATCTCCGCCGTCAACCTCTCCCTCGGCGCCCTCGGCCTCCTGATGATCGCGCCCACCGTCTTCCTGCCCACCTACGCGCAGTCGGTCCTCGGCCTCGGCCCCGTCGCCGCCGGGTTCGTGCTGTCCGTGATGACCCTGAGCTGGCCCATCTCCTCCGCCCTGAGCAGCCGCGTCTACACCCGCACCGGCTTCCGCGACTGCGCCCTCATCGGCATGGGCTGCGCCGCTCTCGTCCTCCTCGCGTTCCCGCTGCTCCCCTACCGCGGCGCGGCCTGGCAGCCCGCGCTCCTCATGCTGGCCCTCGGCGCGGCCCTCGGCCTCTTCCAGCTCCCCCTGATCATCGCCGTGCAGTCCTCGGTCGGCTGGTCCGAACGCGGCACCGCCACCGCCTCGATCCTCTTCTGCCGCCAGGTCGGCCAGAGCGTCGGCGCGGCCCTCTTCGGCGCCGTCGCCAACGCCACGCTCGCCGGGCGGCTCGCCGGCGCCCCCGCCGCGATACGGCCCGGCCTACCGGACGACCTCGACTCCGTCGCCCACGCCCTGAGCCACCCCGCGGCCCTCACCGCCCGCGCCACCGACTACCTGCGCCACGCGGTCTCCACCACCGTCGACCACGTCTACCTGGGCGCCGGCTGCGCCGCCCTCGTCGCGCTCCTCACCCTCCTGCTCCTCGCCCCGCGCCGCTTCCCGATACGGACAGAGGAGGAGAACTGACGGCCGGCCCCATACGGCACGTACGCGCCACAACGTACGAGCCGAAAACCACGCGCCATAACGTACGAGCTGACGGGCGGACTATTAGTCGACGAGGCCGATATAAACCGGGGCCGCGTGGGGGCTTCGCGGGCGGAGAGGGCGTACGGACGTACGCGCGCCCCGGCCGGCACGACCGTACGCCCCGCGCCCGCTCGCTCCGGCTCGTACGGTCGTATGCCTCGCGCCCCGGCCCGTACGGTCCTACGCCCCGCACCCCGTACGTACGTCCGCAAACCCTTCCGCCCGCCCCCGTCAGGACTCCGAGCTGGGCGCGGGCGCCGGGGCCGGGACCGTGCCGGTCTCGGGCGGGCCGGCGGTGTCGGCGGGGTCGGGGTCCGCGACCGCCTTGCCGGTCAGCGCGGCGAGGCTGCTGCGGACGTGGACCATGTGGGCCCGCAGTTCGTCGCGCTGCTCCTCGTGCTCGCGCAGCACCCGCTGCGTCTCCCGCTCCACGCGCTCGGCCCGCATCCGGGCCCGCGTCACCAGGGACTCGGCCTGCGCCTCGGCGTCCTCCTGGCCGTGCCGGGCCGCCTCCTCGACCTCCGCGTACGCGCGCTGCGCCTCGGCCAGCACCCGCCGCCCGCGCTCCTCCAGATCCATGATGTGGGCGTCCATGTCCGCCTCGTGCCCGGCCAGCTCACGGCCCGCCGCGTCCCACCGCTCGGAGTGGTCCTTCTCCTGCTCGGCGATGGTCTCGGCGGTGCGCTGCCGCATGTCCTTGAGCGCCTGAAGGGACTCGGCGCGCCGGGCCTCGACCTCCCGGCGCACCTCGGCCCGCAGGTCGTCGGCGATGCGCTGGGCGGCGGCGGTGGCCTCCTCGGCCCATTCCTCGGCCTCGGCCCGTACGGACGCGGAGTACGCGGCGGCGGCCTCCTGGACCGTGCGGGCGTGGTCGGCGGCGGAACCGCTCAGTTCGGCGGCCGCCGCCTCGGCGCTCTCGCGCACCGCGGTGGCCTCGCCGTCGGCGATGGCGAGGAGGTCCGCGGCCCGGCCGCCGAGGCTCTCGTAGGTCTGCGGGGCGAGGTTGGCGACGACCTCGCGCAGGCGTTCCGCCTCGGCCTCCATCTCCTTGGCGAGTACGGTCAGCCGGGCGGCCCGTTCCCAGGCCGTGTCGCGCTCGTGGGAGATTTCGCCGAGCGCGCGGTCGACCTGTTCGGTCCGGTACCCGCGGCCCCGCACTACAGCGAAACCGTGGGGAGACATCGATGCACTCATCCTTCAAGCCCCTCTTGTCCGGCATGCAACGCGGTCCGGCGCACATCCTTGTGGATCGGCCGAAGCGCCCATACCGCGACACTCCGCCCTACCCACCAGTCAAGGATGCGTCAATTGGTGCCAGAAGTCGGAATCGGCCTGTCGGCACGCAGCGCGTCGAAGAGCCGGCGCGCTCCTGCCTCGTCCCAGACCAGCACGTCACCCGCGCCGGGCCGCTCCTGACCGGAGCCGGCGACCGGCACCGTCACGCTCCGCCCCCCGCCGTCCGCGATCCGCTTCATCGACCAGCCCATCCTGCCCAGATCCCACACGCCCGTACCCTCGTCGACAGTGAGCGCCGACAGCCCCGCGTCCACCACGGGCACCAGACGGAACGGGTTGAGGAGGACGGACGCGCCGAGCGTCCGGTCCGCGACCGCGCCCAAGAACCGCTGCTGCCGCTCGACCCGTCCCAGGTCACCGCGTGGATCGCGGTACCGGGCGCGGACGTAGGCGAGCGCCTGCGTGCCGTTCATGTCGTGGCATCCGCGGCCGAAGTCGGCGCCGGACCTCTCGTCGCGCAGCGGCTCGGGAAGACAGAGGCGCACACCGCCCAGCGTGTTGACGAGGTCGACGAAGCCGAGGAAGTTCACCTCGGCGTAGTGGCCCATCCGCAGCCCCGTCGCCTGCTCCACGGTCCGCGTCAGCAGCTTCGGCCCGCCCAGCGCGTACGCCGCGTTGATCTTGTTCGTGCCGTGCCCCGGGATCGGCACGTACGAGTCCCTCGGCAGGCTCACGAGGTACGGGCCGCTGTCGCCGTAGTGCAGCATCATGACCGTGTCGGTGTTGAGGCCCTTGTCGTTGCCGACGTGCAGTTCGCGGCGCTGCCGCGCGGTCAGGTGCGCGCGGCTGTCGGAGCCGACCAGCAGCCAGTCCGTGCCCTTGCCGGCCGCCGGACGGCCCGCGTACCCGGCGAGCGCGGCGACCGTGTGCGTCTGGGTGCCCGCCCAGAGGTAGAGCCCCGCCACGAAGGCGATGAACAGCACCACCAGCGCCAGCACCGACACCAGAATCCGCTTCGGCCAGCTCATCCGCCCCGGCGGCCGGGCCCCGCTCCCCCGGCCCCCGTCCCGCCGATCCCCGTCCCGCCGGGGCCTGCGCCAACCGCGCCACTGGCGTCCTTCACGCCGTCCTCGCCGACCGCGCCCCGACCGGTACAGCGTGGTGCTGCCGGGCTGCGGCGGCTCGGGGGTGCCCATAGGGAAAGAATCGAGGCGCCCGACCGATACCGCAGGTCGAACGCCTCGTTCAGGTGACGGCCGGTCAGAACAGCCCGTCCCACATCTGCTCCAGCAGGACCGACCACCAGTTCTCCGGCGACGACAGCGCGGCCGGGTCCAGCGCCGCCAGTTGCGCCTGGAAGTCCACCGTCCAGCGGCCCGCCTGCTCAGGCGTCAACCCGTACCGCAGCCGCCACATCCGCCCCAGCATCGCCAGGCAGCGCACGAACTCCGGCAGCCCGCTGTTCACGAACTGCGGCGCCACCGCCTGCCCGTCCGCACCCGCCTCGACCGGCACCGCGACGATGTGCGCCGTGCCGTACTGCACGCACAACTGCCGCCCGAAATCACTGCCCATCACCAGGTACGAACCCGAGTCCGGCGCCGACCGCACCCCGCGCTCCGCCGCCAGCTCCGCCAGCGTCGGCACCGGCCGTCCCGGCTGCGCCTGCGCCCAGAAGAACGGACCGAAGTCGAACGGCAGCCCCGCCCGTACGAGCGTCTGCGCCACGACCTCCGGCACCCCTTGCCGCGACACCGCCCGCTGGTCGAACCGGAAGACGCCCTGCGGCCCGAACGCCTGCAGCAGCTCCTGCGCGATCCCCTCCGGCGGAATCGGCGGCGCGGCCTGCACCTGGCCGGGGAGCGGCAGCGGCGCCCGGTTCGGCGCGGGCCGCGCCGGACCGTCGGCGACCTGGTGCAGCTCGCCCTGGTGCTCGACGAGATGCCGTACGCCCTGCTGCCGCGTCGCGTGGTCACGCCCGTACGCGGCGGTGTGGCTCACCCGCACCTGCGGCCAGGTCTCCCGGACCATACGGGCGCAGTAGCCGCCCGGCAGGTCGCAGGACTCCAACTCGGTGTGCAGCTCCAGCACCTGCTGCGGCGGCACGTTCATCGCGCGCAGCTCGTGCAGGATCTGCCACTCCGGGTGCGGCGTACCGGGCGCGCTGCGCCGGATGAGCTGCTGCTCGGAACCGTCCTGGGCCCGGTAGCGGAGCACCGCCATATAGCCCGGGCCCACGGTCGGCTGCCCGGTGGGCGGCTGCGGCGGATACCCGTACGCACCGGGCGGCGGCGCCACGCCCGCCACCGGCGGCCCCTGCGGCGGCGGCCCCATCGGCCCCGCCCCGGCCGCCCCCGGCCCACCGGCCCCACCACCGCCGGGCCCGGCGAGCATCGTGGCAGCGGCGTGCACACCGGGGGCGGGGGGCGGAGTGCCGTGCGC
>NZ_JOBF01000048.1 GCF_000718635.1 Streptomyces varsoviensis
CGGGCCGTACCGCCCCCGCCCGAGCCCGAACCCGCCCCCACCGCCCCCTCCCGGAGTAACCCCGCCCTGGCCCGTACGGCCGACCCGCGACCGTCACGCGCCCGGCTGCTCGGCGCTTTCGTCCAGGCGGTATTCCTGGGGGTCGGCGTCGAAGGAGTAGAGCTCGGCGTAGCGGCCCCAGTCGGTGGCGGTTTCGAGTTGTTGGGCCACTTGCTCGCTGGTGTAGTGGTGGGCGAGGAGGTCGCGGAAGAAGCCGGCGCGGAGGGAGCCTTCGGGGTTCTGGCGGAGGCTGGTGGTGATCAGCCGGACGAGGGGGACGTCCTGGGCCGCCTCGGCGAAGATCTTCTTCGACTGCTGGACGTCGGCCCCGGCGAACGTGGTGCCGCGCTCGGTCAGCAGCAGGTCGTCCTCGCTGACCGTGGCGAGGCCCAGGAGTTCCAGGGCGTCCACGAGGGGGAGCACGTCGTCGATCTCCAGCCCCAGGTCGTCGGCGAGGTCCGGCAGGTCGAAGCGGCCGCCGCGGTGGGCGACGAGTTCGGCGAGGCCGGAGAGGCCGTCAACGCTGGCCGTGGGCAGCGGCGTGTTGGCGGCGGTGCGCTTCTCCGTCTCGACCGCTTCCGTACGGCCGGGGATGCGGCTCTCCTTGGCCCGGCCGGTCATCGTCCGGTACACCCGGTCGATGAGGTCCTCGAAGGCGGCGGACTGCCGGTCGCGCGGGCGGTCCAGGCCGACCTCGAAGGTCTCGCGGATCGTGCCGGGGCGCGAGCCGAGCACCACGATCCGGTCGGCCATCAGCACCGCCTCCTCGATGTTGTGGGTCACCAGCACCACCGCCCGGGTCGGGAACTGGCCGGACTCCCACAGCTCCATCAGCTCGCCGCGCAGGTTCTCGGCGGTGAGCACGTCCAGCGCGGAGAACGGCTCGTCCATCATCAGCACGTCCGGCTCGACGACCAGCGCCCGGGCGAACCCGACGCGCTGCCGCATCCCGCCGGACAGCTCCTTGGGGTAGGCGGACTCGAAGCCGTCGAGGCCGATCAGGTCGATGGCCTGCACGGCCGCCTCGGCACGGGCGGCGGGTGCCACGCCCCGCGCCTCCAGGCCGAGTTCGACGTTCTGCTGGACCGTGAGCCACGGCAGCAGCGCGAAGGTCTGGAAGACCATCGCCGTCCCCGGGTTCGCGCCGGTCAGCCGCTTGCCGCGGTACGTGACGGCGCCCGAGCTCGCCGGGATCAGCCCGGCCAGGCAGCGCAGCAGCGTCGACTTGCCGGAACCGGACTTGCCGAGCAGCGCCACGATCTCGCCGGCCCGGATGTCGAGGTCGATGCCGGCCAGCACCGGCAGTTCGCCGTCCGCGCCCGCGTACGACTTGGTCAGGCCGTCGGCGGCGAGCAGCACCTCGCCGTCCGCCGCCCGCGGCAGGCCGCCGATACCAGCGGGGCCAGTGGTGTCGGTGTGCGTCGCGCGCATGCGGCGCAGGATGTTCAGGGCCATGACGGGCTCCAGAGATGAAATCGGAAAGAGCAAGGGGGTACGCGCCTCAGAGCGCGTAGCGGGTGTCCGCCAGCCGGTACAGCCGCCGCCACACCAGGCGGTTGAGCCCGACCACGTACACGCTCATCACCGCGACGCCCGCCAGCAGATGCGGGAAGTCGCCGTCGGCCGTGGCCTGCGCGATGTACGCGCCGAGGCCGGTGGCGGTGAGCGTGGTGCCGCCGAAGGTGACGACCTCGGAGACGATCGAGGCGTTCCAGGCGCCGCCGGACGCGGTGATGCCGCCGGTGACGTACGCGGGGAAGACGCCCGGCAGGATCAGCCGCTTCCAGCGCTGCCAGCCGCGCACGCCGAGGTCGTCCATGGCCTCGCGCAGGTCGGTGGGGATGGCCATGGCGCCGGCGATGGTGTTGAAGAGGATGTACCACTGGGCGCCCAGCGCCATCAGCAGGATGCCGCCGATGTCGATGGACAGGCCCGTCCTGAGGAAGAACCAGACGGCCAGCGGGAAGAGGAAGTTGGCGGGGAAGCTGGCGAGGATCTGCACCAGCGGCTGGGCGATACGGGTCAGCTTGGGCGAGAAGCCGATCTTCACGCCGATGGGCACCCAGATGACCGTGGCCACGATGACGAGCACCACGACCCGGGCGAGGGTGGCGAGGCCGAGCAGCAGCGGTTCGCCGAAGACGCCCAGCCCGGTGCGCTCGCGCAGGTATCCGCCGAGGTCGAGCAGGCCCCACAGGATCAGGCCGCCGGCGACGACGGCGAAGGCGATGTCGCCGGTGCGCCGCCGCCGGGGGTCGACGTCCAGCGGCCGGTCGTCGATGCCGAAGATCCGGCCGGCCCGGCCGAGGGCGCGGGCCACCGGGCGCAGCGCCCGGCCCAGCAGCCGCGACCAGTTGGAGCGGCGCAGGAAGGCGAGGACGTAGCTGCGCTGCACCTCGCTGGCCTCGGACTGCTCGTTCTTGAACTTCTCCGCCCAGGCGGTGAGCGGCCGCCAGAAGAGGAAGTTCACACCGATGACCATGACGGCCATGGTGAGGATCGCCCAGCCGACCTTGCCGAGGTCGCCGTCGGCGATGGCGGCGCCCGCGTACGAGCCGACGCCCGGCAGCGCGTAGTCCTTCTGGTTCACGCTGATCGCCTCGGACGCGACGAGGAAGAACCAGCCGCCGCCGAAGCTCATCATGCCGTTCCAGACCAGCCCGATGGCCCCGGCGGGCAGCTCCACCTTCCAGAACCGCATCCAGCGGGTGAACCGGAACGAGCGGGACAGCTCGTCGAGTTCGCGCGGCAGGGAGGTCAGGGAGTGGTAGAAGCCGAAGGTCATGTTCCACGCCTGCGAGGTGAAGATCGCGAAGATCGACGCGCACTCCAGGCCGAGCAGCGAGCCGGGGAACAGGGCGATGAAGCCGGTCACGGCGACGGTCAGGAAGCCGAGCACCGGCACGGACTGGAGGATGTCCAGGGCCGGGATCAGTACGCGTTCCAGGCGGCGGCTCTTGGCCGCGGCGTAGGCGTAGAGGAAGGTGAAGACGATGGACGCGGCGAGCGCGGCGAACATCCGCAGCAGGCTGCGCGCCGCGTCGTACGGAAGCTGCGAGGGGTCGGTGTCGACCTTGGCCGACTGGCTGGTGGAGAAGCTGACGGTGGTGCCCTGGCCGACCCTCAGGGTCAGATAGAGCAGCACCAGGACGGCCGCGGCGACCACCACGTCCACCCAGGTCAGGTGGGTCAGCCGGCCTTTGAGGCGGGTCTGCGGCGACTCGCGCGAGGCGGTCGGGTCCATACGGAACGACATGACGGGAACCTCCGGACCACAGTGGGCAGGACGCCGCGGCCCGTGCGTGGCAGGCGCGCCGACGGCACGGGCGGGGGGCCGCCCAGCGTGCGGTGAAGCATCGGTGAGGAATCAAGAGGGGGAGCGCGGGGGGAACGGGCCGGGCCTTGAGGAGAAGCCGGGCGTTCCGCCGCGCGGCGCGGCGGGGTAGGGCCGCGCCGTCGTGTCAGCGGCTGCCGAGGAGGCAGCGCGGACTAGGAGGGTCGGCACCCATGGCTGCCTCCGTTCCGTTGCGGCGTGTGCAGCGCCCGCGGCGTCTGCGTCGTTCCTGTGGAGCCGGGTCCGGGGCCGGTTCCGTACGGGCCGGGTCCGGGCTCTGTCGCCAGCAGTCTCCCCCTAATTGCGTTTCTACGCAAATAAGCGGCAGCCACGTCAAGACTCCGTCAAGTAGTTGCGTCGATGCGCAACTATATGCCTACACTCCAGCCGTTCAGCGGGATCCCGGAGACGGCCCGGGGCCCGGAAGGAACGGGCACTGGAGTCCCGTCATGACCGATCTGACCACCGCACCCGCACGGCCCCACACCCCCGGCCCCGCCCGGGAAACGGGCCCCATCCGCGGCGCCCTCGGCACCATCGAGGCCGGCGACACCGCGCCGCGCCGCGGCCCGTCCGCGAAACTCAAGACGCTGCTCGCCGTCGTCGGCCCCGGCCTGATCGTGATGGCCGGCGACAACGACGCGGGCGCGTTCGGCACGTACGCCCAGGCCGGGCAGGACCACGGCACCCGGCTGCTGTGGACGCTGCTGCTGCTCGTCCCCGTGCTGTACGTGAACCAGGAGATGTCGCTGCGGCTCGGCGCGGTGACCGGCGTCGGCCACGCGCGGCTCATCCTGGAGCGGTTCGGGAAGTTCTGGGGCGCGTTCTCCGTCATCGACCTCTTCCTGCTGAACGCGCTGACCCTGGTCACCGAGTTCATCGGCGTCGCCCTCGCCGTCGGCCACCTCGGCCTCCCGCGCACCGCGAGCGTGCTCTGCGCCGCCGCCGTGGTGATCGCCGTCGCCGCCACCGGCTCGTTCCGCCGCTTCGAACGCGCCGCGATCGCGCTGGTCCTGGGCTCCCTGCTGCTCGTACCGGTCTACTTCCTCACCCACCCCGCCACCTCGCGCGCCGCCCACGACTTCGTCGTGCCCGGTCTGCCGCACGGCTCCCCGCTCGCCGACGTCATGCTGCTGATCGTCGCCATCGTCGGCACCACCGTCGCGCCGTGGCAGCTCTTCTTCCAGCAGTCGTACGTGGCCGACAAGCGCGTCACGCCGCGCTTCCTGCGGTACGCGCGGGCCGACCTGGCCCTGGGCATCGCCCTCGTGATCATCGGCGCCGCCGCCCTGACGGGGATCGGCGCGGCGGCCTTCGCCGGGACCGCCGGGGCCGGGCACTTCACCGACGCCGCCGGGATCGCGCACGGCGTCGAGGACCGCGCGGGCCGAGTGGCCGGCGTGCTGTTCGCCGTCGCGCTGCTCGACGCCTCGATCCTCGGCGCCGCCGCGGTCTCGCTGTCCAGCGCGTACGCCCTCGGCGACGTCCTCGGGTTCCGGCGCACCCTGCACCGGGGCGTACGGGGCGCGGGCGTCTTCCACGCCGTCTTCGGCGGCCTCGTCCTGGCCGCCGCCGGGACCGTACTCGCCCCCGGCGCGCCGCTCGGCCTGCTCACCGAGGGCGTGCAGGCGCTGGCCGGAGTGCTGCTGCCGGCGGCCACGGTCTTCCTGCTGCTGCTCTGCAACGACCGGGCCGTGCTCGGCCCCTGGGTCAACGGCCGCTGGACCAACGCCCTCGCCTGCCTCGTCGTCGCGGTCCTGGTCGCCCTCTCCCTCATCCTGACCGCCTCGGTGCTCTTCCCCTCCCTCGGTACGGGCGCACTCCTCGGCGCCGCGGCGGGCTGCGGAGGCGCGGGGCTGCTGGCCGTGGGGTACGCGGATGCGCGCCGCGTCCGCAAGGGCTGGGCGCGCGGCGGGCGGCCCGTCAACCGTACGGACCGGGCCGGCTGGCGCATGCCGCCGCTCGCCGAACTGCCCCGGCCCCGGATGTCCACCGGCCGCCGCGTCGGGCTGACGGCGCTGCGTATGTACCTGCTCGTCGCGGCCGTACTGGTGATCGTCCGTACGGTGCAGCTCGCCGCGGGCCACTGAGCCGCGCCGCTCCTCGGGGGGAGGGGCCGCCGGGCGAAGGGCCGGGCCGACGAAGCAACGGCCGCCCCGGTCCACCGGCAAGGTCTTCGGCCCCGCGGCCACCTCCCCCTGACGGGCGATCACCCCCGCACCCCGACGGTTCAGAATCAGCCAGATCGGCGAACCCGGCCAGAGCGCCGCCCACATACCCGCACGGCGTTCACTCACATGAACCGACGCGAACATCGACTTCAGCGGGCCCCGCATTCCGCATAGCCCGCGGAACGGCCCGTTCCAAGCCGCCCGCCAGGGCCTTGGTCGCCTTCAAGCCATCGCGTCGTCACTCTGGATTCACCAGTCGCTGCTGTGCTTCACTCCGTCGGCATCCGGCCGGCCGAAGAGAGGGAAATGCTCGTGCGAAGACTGCGCCTGACCCGCCGCCATGCCACATGGAGCGCCGCCGTACTGCTCGCGACCGCCGTCGCCGTGCCCGCCGGCGCCAGTGCCTTCGGCCCGGCGGACAAGGTCCGCGCCGCCGTCAAGGACGGCCCGGCCAAGAACGTCATCCTGCTGATAGGTGACGGAATGGGCGACTCCGAGATAACCCTCGCGCGCAACTACACCGTGGGCGCGGCCGGCCGGCTGAACATGGACACGTTCCCGATGACCGGCGCGTACACGACGTACTCCGTCGACAAGCACGGCAAGCCGGACTACGTCACCGACTCCTCCGCCAGCGGCACCGGCTGGGCGACCGGCCACAAGACCGTCAACGGCCGGGTGTCGAAGACGCCGGACACCAACAAGGCGATACCCACGCTCCTCGAACTCGCCCAGAAGAGCGGCCTCGCCACCGGCTCCATCACCACCTCCGACCTCACCGACGCCACCCCCGCCGTGCAGGCGTCGCACGTCACCGACCGCGACTGCCAGGGCCCCGAGGACATGAAGAAGTGTTCCGTGGACCGCATCAGCAAGGGCGGCCCGGGGTCGATAGCGGAGCAGAGCGTCAACCACAAGGTCGACGTGCTGCTCGGCGGCGGCAAGGGTCACTTCGGCCAGAAGGTCAAGGAAGGCCCGTACAAGGGCAAGACCGTCATCCAGCAGGCCGAGAAGCTCGGCTACCAGGTCGTCACCGACGCCAAGGGGATGAAGAAGGCCAAGGCCGGCCAGCCGGTGCTCGGCCTCTTCGCCGACTACGACATCCCGATCGAGTGGACCGGCAAGCCCGCCACCGGCAAGGGCACCTCACCCCAGCGCTGCGTCACCAGCAACCCCAAGCGCCCCAAGGACACCCCGACCCTCGCCGACCAGACCACGCGGGCCATCGAACTGCTGGAGGCCAAGCAGGCCGAGAAGGGCAAGCAGGTCAAGAAGGGCCACCGCGCCGACAAGGGCTTCTTCCTCCAGGTCGAGGGCGCCAACATCGACAGCGAGGACCACGCCGCCGACCCGTGCGGCCAGATCGGTGAGACGGCCGCGTTCGACCGCGCGGTGAAGGTGGCGCGGGACTACGCCGCGACCCACCCCGACACCCTGGTGATCACCACCGCCGACCACGGCCACAGCAGCCAGATCGTCCCGGTCGACACCGACCCGGCGGGCATGAGCTCCACCCTCGTCACCAACGAGGGCCAGCAGATGAAGGTCAGCTACGGCACCGCCCCGGTCGGCGAGTCGCAGGAGCACAGCGGCACCGAGGTGCGCATCGCGGCCGAGGGCCCGGAGGCGTACCGGGTGCTCGGGGTCACCAACCAGACCGACCTCAACACCACGATCCGTACGGCCCTGAACCTGGGCTGACGGACCGACACGGCCCGGACCGCTCCCGCGTACGGGCACGAACAACGGGCTGGGGCCCGCACCATGCCGGTGCGGGCCCCAGCCCGTTCGATCGCCGAACAGCGGCCCTCAGGCGGGGGTGATGTTCTCGGCCTGCGGGCCCTTGTGGCCCTGCGTGACGTCGAAGGTCACCTTCTGGCCCTCCTGGAGCTCGCGGAACCCCTGGGTGGCGATGTTCGAGTAGTGAGCGAATACATCGGCGCCGCCGCTGTCCTGCTCGATGAAGCCGAAGCCCTTCTCCGAGTTGAACCACTTCACGGTACCGCTGGCCATAACAATTCTCCTTCTGGGGGCAGAGCCGAGGACCCACGCCGCGTGAATCCCGCGTAGCCGCGATGTTGCCCCATCCGGAGCATTTTCCGGCAAAACAAAAATGCGCCTGCGGCCCGTTGGCCATAGGTGCACAGAGTTTTCGGGAACCACAGCTGCAACTGGCTCGAAGGTAGCATGGCGAACCGATCGCTGTCGTAAACCACACGCCCCAATAAATCGGACCGGAAATCATCGGAGCGGGGACCGGTGAATAGTGATGGTGCGGTGAAGAATTCCGGGCGGCGGGCGCCGGGGCGCGCGCCGTCGAGCCCCGGCGGCTCAGAGCTTGTTCAGCCTGGCGAACGGCGCGGTGAGCCGCTCCTGACGGGTGCCGAAGTCCACGAGCACGGCGAGATCCTCCTCGACCCCGATGACGCGCCCGAGGCCGAACTGATCGTGGGTCACCCGCTCGCCGACGGCGAACTTCCTGGGCGGGCTGACGGTCGGTGCGCTGAAGGGGCTGGTCGGCAGATGGCGCCTGGGCGCGGCTGATTTCGTCATCGCGGTCAGTATGGGCCCGCGAGGGCACACCCGTCACGCCTCAACGCCCGTATACCGCAAGCGAAAAGGGAACTTCCAGGTCAGTACGGTGCCGGGGCCGCCCCCCTACGGCACCGGGCACCGGCGCCCCGCCGCCGCCCGCGCGCCGCAGAGGCCGCCCCGATCTTCTGGTGCGAGACGGCTAGTTGCCGCGCCGCATGGAGCGGATATGGTGCTGACGATCTCCGCAACGCCTTGCGCTGCCTGGCTCCCCACGCCATCAACCGTTCACAAGGACCTGTTTGATGTCAGCACACATATCCACCCGCCAGCAGGCAGTACGCCCACCCGTGGGGCAAGCGCTGCTCGTCCTGCTGGCCGCGGCGGTCGTCACCGGCGGCCTGTGCCTCTGGGCGGCGCTGGCCGCCCCGGTCTCGGTCCGGACCCCGGTGGCCTGGGGCGGTGGGGCGGCCGCCGCGCTGCTGAGCCTCTCGCTCGCCATGACCGCGCACAGCGTGCGCACCGCGCGGGCCCGCCGCGACCAGATCGCCGCACTGGAGGCGGAGGCCGGCCGGCTGGCCGACGACACGCTGCCCGCGCTCGTCGCCGTGCTGCGCCGGGGCTCGTCCGTGGACACCGCGCTCGCGCACGTGCGGCAGCCGGCCGACGGCGCGCACCAGCGGATCGTACGCATCCTGGCCGAGGAGGTCGGCCGGGGCGAGCGGATGCGGGCCGCCGCGATGTCGGCCTGCGCCAACGCCGCCGGCCGGGTCCAGGCGCTGGCCACCAGCATGCTCGCCGACCTGCGGGAGATGGAGCACCGGCACGGCGAGGAGGTCCTCGGCGACCTGCTCAAGCTCGACCACAGCACCGCGCAGGCGGGCAGGCTCGCGGACTCCATCGCGGTGCTCACCGGCGCCCGCTCGGGCCGCCGCTGGACGAAGCCGATCGCGATGGAGTCGATCCTGCGCGGCGCGATGGGCCGCATCAGCGCCTACCGCCGGGTGCGGCTGCACTCCAGCAGCACCGCCGCGGTCGCCGGGCACGCCGCCGAGGGCATCATGCACGCGCTCGCCGAGATCATGGACAACGCCACCACCTTCTCGCCGCCGTCCTCCGAGGCGCATGTGTACGTGGAGGAGGCACAGGCCGGCGTCGTGATCACCGTCGAGGACGGCGGGCTGGTCATGAGCGAGGCCGCGCTGCGCCGCGCCGAGCAGGCCGTCTCGTCCGAGACCCTGGACCTGCTGACGCTCTCGGGGACCCGGCTGGGCCTCGCGGTGGTGGGCTGCCTGGCCCGCAAGCACGGGCTGTCCGTCTCCTTCCGGCCGTCCTCGCGCGGCGGTACGGGCGTGGTGATCCTCATCCCCCAGCAGTTGGTCACGCAGCAGGCCACCGCCCGGCCCGCGCCCGCCCAGGCCGCTCCGGCCCAGCACGCTCCGGCACAGGCCGTCCCGGCCCCGCACGCCCCGGCCCACGCCCCGGCGCAGCAGAGCGCGCCGCGACACGCCCGTACGCCCGCGACGCCCGGTCGCACTCCCCTCCCCGAGGCCGGCCCCATGCCCCCCGCCGCACCCGCGCAGGCCCCCGCCGCGCCCGCACAGCAGCCCCCCGCCCCCGTACAGCGGCCCGTACAGCCACCCGCGCACCAGCCCGTACAGCAACGGCCCGCCCCCGCCCAGGCGCCGCCCCCCGCGCCCCTGGTCGGCGACAGCGGGCTGCCCAAGCGGCGGCGCGGTCAGACGCTGGCCGCCGCGCCCTCCCCCACGCCCTCGCGCGGCGACGTGCCGCCGCCCGCGCGCTCCAACGAGGAGGCCGCGGCGCGGTTCAGCACCTTCCGCAGAGCCGTCCAAGGCAACTCCGACACCGCCAACACCCCCACCCCCGCCCGTCCGGAGGACGACCCCCGATGAACACCACCGACCACACCCTGGACTGGATGCTGGAGAACCTCCTCCAGAAGACCCCGGGCTCCCGGCACGCGCTCGTGCTGTCCAAGGACGGCCTCAAGCTCTGCCACTCCAAGGAGCTCTCCGTGGACCAGGCGGACCAGCTCTCCGCCATCGCGTCCGGCATCCAGAGCCTGTCGCACGGCGCGTCCGTCGAGTTCGGCGACGGCTCCGGCGGCGTCCGGCAGGCGATGGCCGAGTTCCACGGCGGCATCCTGTTCATCGTGGAGGCCGGGCACGGCGCGCACCTGGCCGTGGTGGCGACGGAGGACGCGGACGTCGGCGTCATCGGCTTCAACATGAACGAGCTGGTCGAGCAGATCGGCGATTACCTCAGCGCCGCCCCGCGCCAGTCCGTATGAGGAGGCTGGGGCCCGACGACGACCCGGACCGGCTCTACACCGTCACCGGCGGCCGCAGCCGCGCCGACGAGAGCCGCTTCGACCTGGTCACCCTCGTCGTCAGCGAATGCGACCCGACCCCGGGCATGCAGTCCGAGCACGCCCGGATCCTCGCCATGTGCCAGTACCCGATGGCGGTCGTGGAGATCTCCGCGGAGCTGCGGCTGCCGGTCAGCATCGTCAAGATCCTGCTCTGCGATCTGCTCGACGGGGGCCGGATCACCGCGCGCCATCCGCGTTCGGCCCCGGCCGCGGCCCAGCTCCCCGACCCCGACCTGTTGAAGGAGGTGCTCGTTGCACTCCACCGTCTCTGAGCAGACCGCCGGCCGCGACCACCTGCGGAGCACCGCGGACAACGGCCTGAAGATCGTGATAGTCGGCGGCTTCGGCGTCGGGAAGACCACGATGGTCCGCTCCGTCAGCGAGATCCGCCCGCTCAACACCGAGGAGACGATGACGCGGGCGGGCATCGGCGTCGACGACCCCTCGGGCGTGGAGTCCAAGTCCACCACCACCGTGGCCTTCGACTTCGGCCGCATCAGCATCAACGACCAGGCGGTGCTCTACCTGTTCGGCGCGCCGGGCCAGGAGCGCTTCTGGTTCCTGTGGGACCGGCTGTTCTCCGGGACGCTGGGCGCGGTGGTCCTCGTCGACACCAGACGGCTGGACGACTCCTGGTACGCGATCGACCGGCTGGAGCACCACCGGATGCCGTTCATCGTGGCCCGTAACGACTTCGGCGGCTCGCACCACACGCTGGAGCAGGTACGGGAGGCGCTCGACCTCTCCCCCGACGTGCCCCTGATCGACTGCGACGCGCGCGACCGCGACTCCAGCAAGAAGGTCCTGATCGCGCTCGTCGACCACCTCTACGCCCTGTCCGCCCGGGAGACCACACCGTGACGTACCAGCCGCCCTCGCCCGACGCCGCCGTCCCGCCGCCGGGCTGCCCCGCGCACCAGGGGGCCGTGCCCCTGTACGGGGAGGGGTTCCAGAGCGACCCGGCGCGGCTGTACCGGGAGCTGCGCCGCGACCACGGGCCGGTCGCGCCGATCCTGCTGGACGGCGGCATCCCCGCCTGGTTCGTGCTCGGCTACCGGGAGGTGCACCAGGTGGCCGGCGACTCGCAGCTCTTCGCCCGGGACTCCCGGCGCTGGCACGCCTGGGACCGCATCCCGCCCGACTGGCCGCTGCTGCCCTACGTCGGCTACCAGCCGTCGGTGATGTTCGCCGAGGGGCCGGAGCACCGCCGGCGGGCCGGGGCGATCAGCGACGCGCTGGCCGCCGTGGACCAGTTCGAGCTGCGGCAGATCTGCGAGCGGGTCGCCGACTCGCTGATCGACACGTTCGCCGGGCGCGGCGAGGCGGACCTGATGGCGGACTTCGCGTTCCGGATGCCGATGCTGGTGGTGGCGGAGCTGTTCGGTCTGCCGACGGCCGAGATCCCGCCGCTGGTACGGGACATCGCCGACTCGCTCGACGAGACCGCGGGGGCCATCGAGGCGCACCAGCGGGTCGCGGCCCGGATGGGGCGGCTCGTGCAGGACAAGCGGGTGCACCCGGGCCCGGACGTCCCCTCCCGGCTGCTGGGGCACGCGGCGGGGCTGGCCGAGGAGGAGATCGTCATTGATCTGCTCGTGGTGATGGCCGCCGCCCAGCAGCCCACGGCCAACTGGATCGGCAACACGCTGCGGCTGATGCTCACCGACGACCGGTTCGCGGTGACGCTGGCGGGCGGCCGGCGCAGCGTCGGGCAGGCGCTCAACGAGGTGCTGTGGGAGGACACGCCGACGCAGAACTTCATCGGCCGCTGGGCCACCCGCGACACCCAGCTCGGCGGCAAGCGCATCCGCACCGGGGACCTGCTCGTGCTGGGGCTGGCCGCCGCGAACAACGATCCGCAGGTGCGGCCGGACTCGTACGCCGGTTCCGAGGGCAACCAGGCCCATATGTCCTTCAGCCACGGCGAGCACTCCTGCCCGTACCCCGCGCCGGAGATCGCCGAGGTGATCGCCAAGGCGGCCGTCGAGATCCTGCTGGACCGGCTGCCGGACGTGGTGCTGGCGGTCGAGGCGCGGGAGCTGGTGTGGCGGCCGTCGGTGTGGATGCGCGGGCTGGCGGCGCTGCCGGTCGGATTCACCCCCGCCTACGTGCCGCCGAGCGGGGGCTGAATCCGGGCGCGCTCCGCCGGCGGCCTACGCGGCGGGCGTGAAGGTCACCGGGAGGGCCGCGAGGCCGCGGGTGAACAGGCCCTGCTCGGTGGGGCGGAAGTGCTCGGCCAGGGCGAGGTCGGGCATGGCGTCGAGGAGCTGGTCGATGCCGGTCTCCACCTCGGCCTTGGCGAGCAGGGCGCCCACGCAGAAGTGCCGGCCGAGCGCGAAGGCGAGGTGGTCGGCGGCGGCCGAGAAGGCGTTCTTCGCGCTGAGGTCGGTGCGGAAGATGTCGAAGACGTCCGGGTCGGCGTACCGGCGCTCGTCCCGGCCGGCCGCGCCGATCAGGCAGGTGACCGTGGAGCCCGCGGGCACCGTGCCGCCGCCGATCTCCACGTCCTCGGCGACCTGACGCATGATCATGTGGACGGGGGGCGTGTAGCGCAGGGTCTCCGCGAAGGCGAGCGGTATCAGGGAGCGGTCCGCGCGCACGGCGGCGAGCTGTTCGGGGTGGTCCAGCAGATTGCGGACGATCCCGGCGAGCGCCTTGTCGGTGGTCTCGCCGCCCGCGGTGAGCAGCAGGCTGCAGAACGACTTGATGTCCTCGTCGCTCATCGACGTGCCGTCGATCTCGGCGGCGCAGAGCGTGGAGAGCAGGTCGTCGCCGAGGCTCCCGCGGCGCTCGCGGATGATGGGCAGCATGTAGGCGGCGAACTCCTCGCGGGTGCGGACGCCCGCCGCGTGCACCTCGGGGTCCTGGGAGAGGTTGCCGAGGAACCCGATGATCGCCGTGTACCAGCGGTGGAACCGCTCGTACTCGCCCTGGTCGAGGCCGAGCATGTCGACGATGACGTTGACGGGGAAGCGGGTCGCGAAGTCGGCGACGAGGTCGGCGCGGCCGGTGTGCCGGAAGCCGTCGATGAGGGTACGGGCGTTGCGCTCGATGACCGGCATGAAGTGGTCCTGGAGGGCGTTGCCGCGGAAGGCGGGGGCCACCAGGGCGCGCCGCACGGCGTGTTCGCGGCCGCTCATCTGGAGGATGGTCCGGCCGTGCGCGGGCTCCAACTGCCAGTCGTAGTTGTCGGTGGTGAACACGGGGTCCTTGAAGGCCCGCGCCACGTCCTCGTACCGGGAGACGATGTAACTCTGCATGGCCTCGTGCCGGATCAGCGGGAATTCATCCCGCATGATGCGGTACGCGCTGTACGGATCCGCGGCGAACTCCGGGGAGAGGATGTCCGGCGCGTGTCGGTTCGTCGTCATGGGGCCAAGATCATCGTGTCACCCGCGACTTTTCAATAGCTCCGACATCACGATGCATAGCGAACCCGACATTACGGGCCGCGGGGCGCGGCGCCCGGGCATGCGGCGGGCCCCCGGTCGCGCGTCCGTGGGGACGGCGGCCGGGGGCCCGGTGACCGCAGAGCCGCTACTCGCTCCGCCGTACGGTCAGTGGTGGACCCGGTTGGCCGAGGCGTTGGCCGAGCCGTTGCCGGAGAGGATCGGAAGCTCCTCGATGAGGTGCGACAGCGGGTCGTCGCCGTCCTTGATCGAGGAGTTCTCGACGCAGGTCTGCTGCTGCTGCGAGGTGAGGATCGGGATGTCCTGGACACCGACGTTGACCAGGCCGACGATCGACTGGGCGCCGAGCTTGCCGAGGCCGATGCAGGGCTTGTTGAGGGAGCCCTGGATGAGGCCGATCTGCGGGCTCATGTAGCCGCCGGTGTGCGTGTTGCCGTAGCTCTGGGAGGCGGCGTTGCCGTTGTTGACGGTGTCGTCGTCGGCGACCGCCATCGCGGGGCCGGCGATGGAGCCGACCGCGGAGACGGTCAGGGCCGCCGTGGCGAGTACCTTCTTGATCACGATGTGTTCCTTCGCTCTGGGTCGGTGAACAGGAGCTACCTGCCCAACTCGAAATACCCGAGATGGTTATTACACTTCACTCGTTCGGCCCACCGGGGCCGTAATTTCCGGAAATACGAAAACCCCCCTGCGGCGGGGCTGCACACCCGCCGCAGAGGGAATTCCGAACCGCCCGTACGCTCGGTCAGCCGTTGCCGGAACCGTTGGCGGAGCCGTTGCCCGACAGGATCGGGAGCTCGTCGAGGATGTGCGAGATCGGGTCGTCGCCGTCCTTGATCGAGGAGTTGTCGGTGCACTGCTGCTGCTGCTGCGAGGTGAGGATCGGGATGTCCTGCACGCCGACGTTGACCAGCGCGACGATCGACTGGATACCGATCTTGCCGATGCCGAGGCAGGGCTTGTTGAGGGTGCCCTGGATCAGGCTCATCTGCGGGCTCTGCTTGCCGCCGGTGTGCGTGTTGCCGTACGCGGACTCGGCGGCGTTGCCGTTGTTGAGGTCGTCGTCGTTGCCGGCCGCCACCGCGGGGCCGGCGATGGTGCCGACCGCGGAAACCGTGAGGGCTGCCGTGGCGAGTACCTTCTTGAGCACGTCTATGCCTTTCGATCGTCGTGAAGCGCCCCTGCTGGGAAAGCGAACTGAATAACTCCGGCACTTAAAAGAAGTTCCGGGCATTCACTCCTTCGGGCCCTTCACCCCGCACCGGCATTGAGCGGGCATTGCGCGGGGGCCGTAAGGCGCCGACGACCCTGCTATCGTCCGCGCTCCGCCGCGGTGGGCCGGGCCCCGGCGGACCACTTCTCCTCGATACGGCCGAAGCGCCAGATGGCCAGCGCCGCGAACCACACGGCGGCGAAGAGGCCGACGATGACGAATCCGACGGAATTCAGGTCGAGCGAGCCGATCCAGCCGATGACCCCGGTGTCCCAGCCGAGCTGGTCGGAGAGGATCGAGACCAGCTCGATGCCGCCGATGATGACGGCCACGGCGACCGACAGGCCGGTGATGGTGAGGTTGTAGTAGACCTTGCGGACCGGCCGGGAGAACGCCCAGTCGTAGGCGAAGTTCATGAACGAGCCGTCGATGGTGTCCAGCAGGCACATGCCGGCCGCGAACAGCACGGGCAGCGTCAGGATCGCGTACCAGGGCAGGTTGAAGGCGGACGCGCCGCCGGCCAGCACCAGCAGCGACACCTCGGTGGCGGTGTCGAAGCCGAGGCCGAAGAGGAAGCCGATCGGATACATGTGGCCGGGCTTGCGGACGGCCTTGGTGGCGCGGCCCAGAATCCGGTTCATGAAGCCGCGCTTGTTGAGCTGCTCCTCCAGCTCGGCCTCGTCGTAGTCGCCCTGCCGCATCCGGCGGAACACCTTCGCGATGCCCACCAGCACGGCGATGTTGATCGCGGCGATGAGCAGCAGGAAGCAGCCGGAGACCAGGGTGCCGACGAGGCCGGCGGAGGTCTGGAGGGTGGAGGAATCGCTCTCCACCTGCCCGGCCAGCGCCCGTACGCCGAAGGAGAGCAGCAGGCAGAGCGCGAAGACGACGGAGGAGTGGCCGAGCGAGAACCAGAAGCCGACGGAGAGCGGGCGCTTGCCGTCGGCCATCAGCTTGCGGGTGGTGTTGTCGATGGCGGCGATGTGGTCGGCGTCGAAGGCGTGCCGCATGCCGAGCGTGTACGCGGTGACGCCCATGCCGACGCCGAAGACCGAGCCGCCGACGGCGTAGTGGTGCGGGGCGATCAGCGCGATGAGGGTGAACCAGCCGATGACGTGCAGGAGGGCGATGAAGCCGACCATGCCGAGGACGTTCCGCCACTCCTTGGGCGTCAGGGAGGCGCGTATCCGGGCCGCGCGGCCCGCCGTCGTGCCGTTCTGACCCGCTGCACCTGCTGCACCTGCTGTACCCGCTGTACCTGCTGTACCCGCTGCACCTGCTGTATCGCTCATGAACCAGCCTTCCTCGACCCGGCCCCCGTCGGGACCGTAGAAGGCTCAACACCTTGTTGCAAACGACTCGCAACTGCGGAATCCATGCAGAACGGCCGGGCAAAGCGGGCCATTTCCAGACATCGTTGAGACGCCCGATAACCCCCGCCCACCCGGCCGTGACGGTACCTTTACTCCGTTTTTCCGCTGGTCACGCGGTTTTGGCAGCCTCGTCGGCGACGGCGCTCGCGCCCTCGGCCTCGTCGGCCGCATCGGCTGAGTCGGCTGAGTCGCCTGGGGTCCCGTCGTCCTTGGTCGCGCCGCGCACGACGACCACCGGGCACGGCGCGTGCTGGGTGACGTGGTGGCTGACCGAGCCGAGCAGCGCCGCCCGGAAGCCGGCCCGCCCGCGGTCGCCGACCACCAGCAGCTCGGCGCCCTCCGCGGCCTCCAGCAGGACGTCGGCCGGGTTGCCCACGATCACTCTGCGCTCGATGGCCACGGGCGGCTCGCCGCCGAAGGTCTCCTCGATGGCGTCGGCGAGGGCCCGGTCGCCGACCTCCTCCGGTACGTACGCCTCGGGCATCACCGGCATCACGCCCGCCCAGGACCAGCTCGTCAGCGACTCCCAGGCGATCACGGCCTCCAGCGCGGCGCCGGTCAGCTCCGCCTGCCGGGCCGCCCAGCGCAGGGCCCGCTGCGAGGGCCCGCCTCCGTCGACACCGACGACGATCCGTCCTGCTGCGGCGTTGCTCACTGTCATCTCCCCATCTCCCCGAAACTCTATGAATCCACGGTTCGCGGTTCGCGGTGAATGACCCGTTTTGGGCCTGACTGTGATTATCGACGACCGGGCCGCTGGAACGCGCGGCGGGGTGCTCGCGTCTTGACCGCCGGGAGGGGGGTACCCGGCCGTCGTATGACATATGCGGCGATTATGGTCATTTGGAGCCGGCCGGCGGAGCGCCGGGCAGCCGAGCAAGAGGAGAGCTCGCGGGATGAGTCTGACCGGAACACCCTTCTTCGTGGTGTTGATCCTGGCGACCGTGCTGGCCGTCCTCGCCACCCTGCTGCTCTGGTCGAAGATCCCCGGCCCGCGCCCGCTGCGCTGGCTCTCCCGGATCGTGCTGATCGCGCTCTGCCAGGCCACCGCGATCTCCGTGGTCGCGGTCTGGATCAACCAGAGCTACGGGCTCTACGCGTCCTGGGACGACCTGCTCGGCACCGACGACGGCGGCGTCCCCGTCGCCATGCCCGGCCCGCCGCCGCAGCGCGCCAAGTTCATCCACGGCGACAGCCGGATGCAGGACACCTACTTCCACGGGGCGCACTCCAAGCTCTCCGGGCAGGTCATGATCTGGACCCCGCCGCAGTACGACCAGCCCGAGTACCGCACGACGCGGTTCCCGGTGATCACGCTGCTGCACGGCGTGCCCGGCTCACCGCAGTCCTGGCTGGAGCACGGCGGGATGCCCAAGGCGTTCGACAAGATGATCAAAGAGGACATCGCCAAGCCGGCCATCCTCGTGATCCCGATCGTCAACCCGGGCGGCGTCGACACGGACTGCTCCGACACCCCCGGCCGCAAGGTCGCCACCTGGCTCACCGACGACGTGCCGGAGCTGGTCCGCCACCACTTCCGCACCGCGGCCGGCCCCCGGAACTGGGGCCTGGCGGGCATCTCCACCGGCGCCTACTGCGCCGCCAAGCTGCCGCTCCAGTACCCGAAGATCTTCGGCGCCGGCGTCGCCCTCGACCCGGACCCGCTCACCGGCGACCCGGACGTCATCCCGGACCCCGCCCTGCGCGAACGGAACAGCCCCACCCACCTGGTGCACCACTCCAAGGCCGACGTCTCGCTCTTCCTCGCCACCTCCCGACAGGACCGGGACAGCCCCGTCAAGTACATCGAGCAGTTCCACGAGGCGGCCCAGGGCAGCCGCGTCCGCGTCAAGACCATGCTCATCGACTCCGGCGGCCACAACTACAACACGTGGCAGAAGATGTACCCAGCCGCCTTCAACTGGCTGAGCCAGCAACTCAAGTCCCCGGTCACGTAGCGGGGCGCGGCGGCGGGCGCCGGCTCGTACGCGTGCGGCCCCGCCGGGTCAGCCGCCGCCCCGCTGGAGGGAGAGGCCCGCGATCACGGACGTCCCGCACGTAGGACGGGGCCGTACTGCCCAGGCGGCGGCGAGACTGTCGACGAGGACCAGCCCCCGCCCGCTCTCGGACTCCACGCCCGGGCGGGCCAGCACCGGCCTACCGGCCCCCGGGTCGGAGACGGCGAGCCAGTAGTGCCCGTCGGCGGGCCACAGGACGAGTTCGATGAACTCCTCGTCCGCCCAGCACGCGCCGTGGCGAATGGCGTTGGTGACCAACTCCGAGGTCAGCAGGGACAGATCGGCGCCGAGGCGGGGGCGGAGGACATCCGGCAGCGATGCCGCGACGGCGTGCCGGGCCCGCCGTACGGAGGCGGGCTGGGCGGGGAAGCGCCAGTGGGCGGGTACGAGGGGAATGTCGGGCATGGCGAACTCCACGGCTGTGTGCGGGGGTTGGGATCGCCGGTGGCCTACCGCCCTGGTCGCGTACACACCCGGCCCAGGGCGGACGGGCATGCTCGCGCGGTGCGCTTCCGGCATCGCGGTGTGTAGCTTGCGCGATACTCACAGTAGGATACGGGGGGCCAAATTCGCCAAGCGCTTCGCAAAAATAGCCTCACTACGGTGAGCTGGTACTCGCGGACCATGCGAACACCGCACGTCACGGAAGGTACGACATGCCACCAAGGACGGTCCTCACCCAACGGCAGAAGCGTCTGGGATGCGAGCTGCGCAAGATGCGTACCACGGCCGGTATGTCGGCGGAGTACGCCGCAGGGCTCCTCGGCGTCGACCGGAGCAGGATCTCCAACATGGAGTCCGGACTGCGCGGGATCAGCGCCGAACGGCTCCGTACGCTGGCCTGCAACTGTGACTGCACCGACGAGAAGTACGTCGACGCCCTGGTCGCGATGGCGGAGCCTAGCGAAGCAGGATGGTGGGAGCGCTACCGGGGCAGCTTGCCCCAAGGTCTGCTGGACATCTCCGAGACGGAGGCCGGCGCGACGCGTCTACGGGGCGCGAACACCGTGCACGTGCCGGGGCTGCTCCAGACATCGGCGCACGCCATGGCCATCTTCCGTGCGGTAGTCCCGCAGCTCCCCGAGCATGAGGTCGCGCTCCGCCTGGCACATCGCGCGGAGCGCCAAGGGGTGATCGTCCGCGACAACCCAACCCCGTTCGTGGCCGTTATCCACGAGGCGGCGCTGCGCATGCAGTTCGGCGGACGGGACGTCGCACAGGCACAGTTGAAGCACCTGCTGGAGACCTCCGAGCGGGACAACGTCACGGTGCTCGTCCTCCCCTTCAGTCACGGTGCCTTCCCCGGAGCAGGGCACATGGTCGCCTACGCCGAAGGCCCCGTGCAGCAGCTCGATACGGTGCAGGTGGACAACTCCCACGGCCCCGCCTTCCTGCACGCCGACGGTCAACTGGCGAAATATCGGGCGCAACTCGACCTGTTGGAAGGCATGGCACTGTCCCCGGAGCGGTCCCGAGACTTCATCCGCCAGATCGCCCAACAACTCTGAGGAGAGAGCAAGATGGCTGACATCACCTGGGAAGCACCCTTCTGCGGCGAGGGCAACTCCTGCTTCCGCCTCGGTACGGACGCCGACGGCAACGGCTACATAGCCCTCGCCGGCCAAGAAGACCACTACCTCACCGACACCCTCGAAGCCCTGCGCACCCAAGATGGCCGACATCACCTGGGAAGCGCCCTTCTGCCAGGACGCGAGCAACTGCTTCCGCCTCGGTACGGACGCCGACGGCAACGGCTACATAGCCCTCGCCGGCCAAGAAGACCACTACCTCACCGACACCCTCGAAGCCCTGCGCACACCCGTACGGTCATGCTCCCGGCGAAGGCGTCGGTGTTGACGTCGGTGTCGGGCTGTCGCTCGGGGCGTTCTTCTTCGGGGCGTTGTTGACGACGTCCTGGGGGAAGGTGAGCTGCTGGCCCATCCACTCAAGGGCCGGGCCGATCTCGCGGCGCCAGGTGGTGAAGTGGTGGCTGCCCTCGTCGAGGATGATCGAGGACTTGGTCATCGGCGCCTTGATGGCCTGGAGGAACTTCATGGTCTCGCCGTAGTTCTTCTCGCCCTTCTTGCTGCTGGTGACGAGAACCGAGACGCGCGGCACGGGCATGTTCTTCAGCCGCCAGATCAGGTCGTGCTCGTGTTCCTTCTGCTTGGCGTCGGGGCCGGTGCCGAAGAGATTGCCGGTGGTGAGGTCGTTGGCGATCTTGTAGTCGCCGGAGAGGGAGGCGGCAGCCGGGTAGACGCCGGGTTCGCGCATGGCGAGCTGGAGGGCGCAGGAACCGCCGGAGGAGTAGCCCATCGCGCCCCAGGCGCTGGGGTCGTGGCCGACCCGGTAGGTCTGCTTGAGGGCCTCGGGCAGGTCCTTGGTGAAGAAGGTCTCGGCCTGCGGGCCGTCCGGCACGTCCACGCACTCGGTGTCGCGCGGCGGCGCGATCGTGGGGCGGATCATCACTATCACCGTCGGCTGCATCTTGTTCTCGCTGATGAGCTTCGAAGCGGTCTGCGGCACCTGGAGGTGCTGGGCGAGATTCATGATCCCGCCGGGATAGCCGCTGATGACGACGGCCACGGGGAATCGCTGGCGCTGGAACTGTTTCTGGAAATACTGCGGCGGCAGATAGATGAACGCCGGATTGATGGCGTGCGACCGGCGGCCGAGGATCTTCACGGACTGGACCTTGCCGACCTTCTCGGCGGGGCCGTGCGGAATTCCCTTTATCTTGTCGAGGCCCTGCGCGCCGGCCGGCTGCACCAGCCCGTCCTTGGTCGCGCCGACGGTCGCGTACGGGCCGCCCTTGCCCAGTTGGGTGACGTTGACGGGGGCCTTGTCGTACTTGCCGAACAGCTCGTTCCAGGTGCCGTAGAACTCGAAATTGGCGTTAACGGCGAGCATGGCGGCGGCCACGATGGCCACCTGTGTCACCGCGATCGACCCCAGGCGGCCGGCCACTGGCAGCGCCCCGCGCTTCGCCAGGCGCGGCCACAGCCACACCGTGAGACCCACACACAGCACGGCGACGAAAATCACCGTATACAAGAGTGACCGACTGGTCAGCCCCATATGCCTCTCAACTCCCTGCCCCCGGATGTGGGTACTCATGTTCGGTGCCGGCATTGCTCACCGGAGAAGAGGCGGGATACGACCGGCAGGGTTGCTCACCACCCTGTTCTTACCCTGCTCTTATCCTTCTCTTCCCGAGCCGTTGTCCAACTGCTCATACGCTGAGCCGCTGTGAGACAACGAGTCGCCTCAGTGGCCGGTTACACCTGCCTGCTCATCGGCCTTCTCGACATCGCCTCGGCCATCAGGCCAGGAATGCGCGACGGCCGGATAGCCCGAATCACCCATTATGTTCCGGGGTTCCCCGACTCCCTCGCGCGGGCCACCTCTCTCGCCGCGGGCATCCTGCTGGTCATGCTCGCCCGCGGCCTCGCCCGCCGGAAGCTGCGCGCCTGGCGGGCCGCCGTGGTACTGCTCGGGCCCTGCGCCGTCATCCAGTCGCTGCGCCACCACGAGATCATCCCCGCCGTTGTCTCGGCCGCCCTGTGCGGAGTGCTCATCGCGTACCGCAAGGAGTTCTACGCGCTCGGCGACCCCCGCACCCGCGTCCGCGCCATCGGCAACTTCATCCTCGTCGGCCTGTGCAGCGTCGGCCTCGGCCTCGCGATCGTCGGCGTACGGGCGCACGAGGAGAGCGGCGGCCGCGGCATCGGCTTCGGCGACCGGCTCCAGCAGGTCCTGTACGGCATGGCCGGCCTCGACGGCCCCATCGCCTACACCAGCCCCCGCGTCGCCGACCTCGTCTCCTTCTGCCTCCTCGCGCTCGGCCTGGTCACCGCCTGCACCACCGCCTACCTCGCGCTCCGCCCCGCCCGGCACGGCCTGCCGGACCCCGAGGGCGGTGAAGAAAAGCTCCGCGCCCTGCTGGAGAAGGACGGCGCCCGCGACTCGCTCGGCTACTTCGCGCTCCGCCGCGACAAGAGCGTCATGTGGTCCCCCACCGGCAGGGCCGCCATCGCCTACCGCGTCGTCTCCGGCGTCGCCCTGGCCAGCGGCGACCCCATCGGCGACTACGAGGCGTGGCCCGGCGCCATCAAGGAATTCCTCGACCAGTGCGCCAAGCACGCCTGGACCCCCGGCGTCATGGGGTGCAGCGAACTCGGCGGCCAGGTCTGGACCCGCGAGGGCGGCCTGCACGCGCTGGAACTGGGCGACGAGGCCATCGTCGACACCAAGACCTTCAGCCTCTCCGGGCGCACCATGCGCAACGTCCGCCAGATGGTCAACCGCATCGAGCGCGCCGGCTACTCCTGCCAGGTCCGGCACGTACGCGACCTGCCCAAACAGGAGAAGAAGAAGCTCCGTGAGGACGCCGCCGCCTGGCGCGGCAGCGCCACCGAACGCGGCTTCTCCATGGCCCTCGGCCGCTTCGGCGCGCCCGGCGACGGCGACTGCGTCGTCGTCACCGCCCACCAGCCCGACGAGAACGGCGTGGACCGCGTACGGGCCCTGCTGCACTTCGTCCCCTGGGGGCCGGACGGCATCTCCCTCGACCTGATGCGCCGCGACCGCACCGCCGAACCCGGCCTCAACGAACTGCTCATCGTCGCCGCCCTCAAGGCCGCCCCCGGCCTCGGCATCAACAAGGTCTCCCTCAACTTCGCCGTCTTCCGCGCCGCCCTCGCCCGCGGCGAGAAGCTGGGCGCGGGCCCGGTCCTGCGGATCTGGCACCGGCTGCTGGTCTTCTCCTCCCGCTGGTTCCAGATCGAGTCCCTGTACCGCTTCAACGCCAAGTTCCAGCCGGTGTGGGAGCCGCGCTTCGTGGTCTACCCGACCAGCCGCGACCTGCCCCGCATCAGTTGGGCCTGCATGCAGGCCGAAGCCTTCGTGGTCCTGCCGCGCCCGGCGGAGCGGCTGCGCCAGTACCTGCGGAGCAAGCCGCGGTACGTGAAGATCCGGCGGTCACTGCCGATGGCGGGGGTGCAGCGGGGCTGAGGGGGCCTCGGCCCTCGGGGGTGCGCCCGGGGGCCGCGACCTGCCGGTGCGCCGCCGCTCAGGTGTCAGGTTTCCCCTACCGACACCGGGGCCGCCGCGTGGATTAATGGTCCGCATGGCCGACATCGACATGGCGCATCCACCACCGGGCCCGCGAGGGGCTGAGCCCTCTCCGGGCCCGCTGGGGTCGCTGGGTCCTCTGGGCTCGCCGGGGCATGCGGGACCTCCTGGGCCTCCTGGCGGGGAGCGGACCGCGGCCGTGCCCGTGTCCGTGTCCGTGTGGCAGGCGATGCGGCGGAGTCCGCGCCGGTTCCTGCTCTCCCTCTGGCCGTGGCGCTGCTGGGCGTACGTGCTCAGCGGCACGGTCGTCGGCGTCGGCGCCCTGTCCGCGCTGGCGTTCCTCGCCGTCCTCGGCGTGCTGTTCTCCGTCATCGGCGTCGGCCTCGTCCTGCTGGTGCTCGCGGCGCTGGCCGGCATCCCGGTGGGCGCCGTGGAGCGCCGGCGGCTGCGGCTGGTCGAACCGGCGCCGCTGCCGAACCCGCACGCCCGGCTGCGGGGCGCGGGCGGCTGGGGCCGGCTGCGCGGCCGGCTGCGGGAGCGGGCGACGTGGCGGGAGCTGGCGTACACCGTCGTGTTCGGCGGCGTCTTCGCGGGCTGCGGCGCCGTGCTCATGCTGGGGCTGCTGTTCGCGGGCGTCCTGACCGCGGCGCCGCTGCTCGTCGCCGTATTCGAGCCCGGCACCGTGATGATCTTCTCCGACCGGCCGGTCACCAACCCGCTGGAGGCGGCGCCCGCTGCCGCCGCCGGCGTCGCCGGGCTCGTGGTGTGCGCGTACGCGGCGGGGCTGCTGGCCGGGGCGCAGGTCAAGGCGGCGGAGTTCCTGCTGTCGGGCCGGGGCGAGGAGCGGCGCGTGGTGGAGCTGACCCACTCCCGGGCCCGGCTGGCGGACGCCTTCGAGGCGGAACGGCGGCGCATCGAACGCGACCTGCACGACGGGGCGCAGCAGCAGCTCGTGGCGCTCTCCATGACGCTGGGACTGGCCGAGCTGGAACTGGGCGGCAGCGACTCCCCCTCCGCCGGCCTGGTGGTCCGGGCCCGCGGGGAGGCCCGGCAGGCCCTCTCCCAACTGCGCGACCTGGTACGCGGCATCCACCCGCAGGTCCTCACCGACCACGGCCTGGACGCGGCCGTGGCGGAGGTCGCGCTGCGCGGCCCGATACCCGTCACCGTCGACATCGAACTGCCGGGGCGGCTGCCCGGCGCGGTGGAGACGGTCGCGTACTTCACCGTCACCGAGGCGCTGGCCAACGCCGCCAAGCACAGCGGCGCGACCGAGATCACCGTCGCCGGCCGGGTCCGGCGCGGCACGCTCGTCCTGACGGTCACCGACAACGGCCGCGGCGGAGCGACCCCCTCCGACGGCACGGGCCTCCAGGGCCTGGCCGACCGCATGGCGATCCTGAAAGGCAGGCTCATGGTGTCCAGCCCGCCGGGCGGCCCGACCGAACTGCGCGCGGAGGTGCCGTGCTCCGCGTAGTGCTGGCCGAGGACTCCGTACTGCTACGGGCCGGCCTCGTAGAACTCCTGACCCGCGGCGGACACCAGGTGACCGCCGCGGTCGGCGACGCCGAGGCGCTGGCGCGCGCGGTGGACTCCGGCCTGGGCAGCGGCGGGCTGCCGGAGGCTGGACGGGCCGGCGGCGGACCGCCGGACGGCGGGCTTCCGGGCAGCGGAGGTGGTCCCGGCGGCGTCCCCCACAGGGGCGAACCCTCCAACACCCCCCTGCCGGACCTCGTGATCACGGACGTACGCATGCCGCCCGGCCAGCGGGACGAGGGCCTGCGGGCGGCCCTGGAACTCCGCTCCCGCCACCCGGCGCTGCCGGTCCTCGTCCTCTCCCAGTACGTCGCCACCGCCTACGCGACCCAACTCCTCGGCGGCGACAGCCCGGGCACGGCCGGCCTCGGCTACCTCCTCAAGGACCGGGTGGGCGAGGTCTCCGAATTCCTCGACGCCATCCGCCGCGTCGCCGCCGGCGAGACCGTCATCGACCCGGAGGTCGTACGCACCCTCCTCATCCAGCGCACCGCCGCCCGCCCCCTCGCCCGCCTCACCCCGCGCGAACGCGAAGTCCTGACCCTCATGGCCGAGGGCCTCAACAACCTGACGATCGCCCAGCGGCTCGGCGTCACCGAGGCGTCCGTGGTCAAGCACTCCGGCAATATCTTCATGAAACTGGACCTCGACCCGGCGGAGGGGAATCGGCGAGTGCTGGCGGTGCTGACGCATTTGCGGGGCGGGCTGGGCGGCTGAACTAGGTCGTTTCTGATGGCTCTTGTCGGGCGGGGTGGATCAGGTCTCGGCCCGGGCAGGCGTCGGGCATGGTGCGACGACATGAACTGACCGATGCGCA
>NZ_JOBF01000049.1 GCF_000718635.1 Streptomyces varsoviensis
GGTTCGGGTGGCGGTGGGGGCGGCCGGGGGGATGGCGGGTTCGGGGTCGTCGAAGGTGGCGGAGGCGGCCAGGGCGGCCTCTTCGAGCAGGCCACGGACGTGCGGGCCGACGGCGCGGTAGTAGATGCGGGTGCCGTCGCGCCGGGACTCGACCAGGCCGGCCGTGCGGAGCTTCGCCAGGTGTTGGGAGACGGCCGCGACGTGCGCGCCGAGCATCTGGGCGAGGCTGCCGACGGGGAGTTCCTGGCGGCTCAGCGCCCACAGCAGCCGGTACCGCGTCGGGTCGGCCACCGCCTTCAGTACCGCGATCGCCCGGTCGGCCGCGGCGGAGTCCCATGCCTCAACTTGCGTTCCCATGCAAGTATCGTAACCGGCCGCCGACGGAGGCGGGGGTGGGCGAGGGTGGGTGACGGGGTCCCGCCGTTCGGGGGAGTACGGACAGGACCCCGTCCATTCGGCTCCGGGCGGCGGGGCGTGGGGCGGGTCCGCGGCCCGGAGCGGCTGGGTGGGAGCCCGCTGCGCGGGGCTCTCCGAAGTCAAAGAGGGGCACGGCGACTTGCGGGTTCCGCGGGGCCCCGCTTTTCAGGCGCGGAACGCGCTCGTCCGCGCGGCCGGCTGCCGCGCCGCGGGCGGTGAGACCTCGAACCAGACCGTACGGCCGCCGCCGTCGCCCTCGGTGCCCCAGCGGTCGGCGATGGCGGCGACCAGGCCGAGCCCGCGGCCCCGCTCCCCGCGGCCGTGCCGGACGTGCGGCACCTTGCGGCCGCCCTGGTCGAGCACGGAGATCCGCAGCGCGGAGGGGGTCGGCAGCAGCAGCACGGTGAAGGTGCCGTCGCGGTTCCCGGAGCGGGTGTGCACGACGGCGTTGCCGGCCAGCTCGCTGACGAGGAGCACGACATCGTCGAGGAGCGGTTCGTACCGGCTGCCGCGCAGGTACTGGGAGATGAAGCGGCGGGCCGCGCCCACGCAGCGCAGTTCGCCGGGGAAGTCCCGGCGTGCGGCGGTGGGGGGAGTGGCCTCGCGGGCGGGCGCGGGGCGCTCCGGGCGCGGCGTGGAGGTCGCGGGGGGTGGCGGGGACGTGATCATCATGTGGTCTCCGTGCTGGACGCTGCGCGTACGGCCGTCGAACCGCCCGGCGGCGTCCAGCCGTTGAAGGCTCCCGTCCAGCCGGTGAGAGCGGACGCGGGTGGGGGGACGTGCGTGCTGGGGTCGGCCAGATCCGGCTCGGCGCGGGCGGTGGCCGCTGCCGGTGCGCGGTGCCCCGGGCCGTACGTCGCGCGAGCGGGCCGGCGCCGGGGCGCGTGCCCCCGCGTGCCCGGCCGCCCCGTCCTGGCGAATGCGCAGCGTGAGATGCCATCAACTCACGGTAGCTCAGGCGTCCTTGCCGGAAGTGGGTTTTTCGATTGAGCTTGACACGAGAAGGTGATTACGGAGCGTAGCGCTTGGGAAGGTAACGGGGTGCGGCCGTCGGCCGCTGCCGGGCGGGGCGGCCGCGTTCGGCCCCCGCGTCGGCGAAAGTGCGCGTCCAAGGCTTGTTACCGCTGCCTACGCGCGGTCCGGGACGGTACAAGTGGCCCGTCGCGGGGCATGATGAGGGCAGAGCGCTTTGGGGCCACCCCGGACCTCGGTGGCGATGCGCGCTGCGACGGTCTGTAACGGGCGGGGAATTACCGGAGCCACCGGGGGAAGGTCATGGGTGTCGGAGAGACCACTTTTCTATTGCGGGACCGCTGGGCCGGCGGGACGCTGGTCATCGAGTTGTACGGAGAGTTGGACATTTGGTCGACCGTGACCTTGGCCGGTCACGTTGAGTCACTTCTGGACCGACCCCGCCCGGACGTGGTGGTGGACCTGCGCGAGGTCACCTTCCTGGACGCCAGCGGCCTGCGCATGCTGGTGCGCGTCAAGCGTCAAGTCGCCGACAAGGGCGGCGTGTTGCGGATCGTACGGCCCTGCCCCAGGGTCTGGCGCGTCCTGCGCCTCACCCGCCTCGACCGCGCCTTCACCGTGCTGGACGGCCTGCCCGCGGCGCTGGAGCGGCCCGCCGAGCACCGGGGCGGGCATGGGGTGTCCGCTTAGCCTCGCGATATAGGGCCTCGATGGGGAGCCCCGGTCTATTGACGGGGCGTCAGGCGCGGTGGGTCGCGCGCGACATGGGAAAGCGGTCTTCCCCGGACGCTTGGGGACCACGGGGGAGGCCCCCATCTCCCAGGGAAGACCGCTGGCGAATGGGCACGGAGCCGGCGACCGCGAGCAGAACGCGCGATGCCGGGACCGGGCAACGTCACCCTAGGGCGACAGTCCGAACGCGAACAGTCAGGCTTCGGCCATGTATTGGTGGCGGGGCTGGAATGCTGCGTTTACCGGGGATCACACGAGGAGGCGATCGCCGCCGCCGCGGCCAGAATCCGGCGGGCCTCCTCGACGTGCAGGTTCTCCACCATCCGGCCGTCGACGGTCGCGACGCCGCGCCCTTCCCGGGCGGCCTCCTCGAACGCCCCGATGATCCGTCGCGCGTGGTCGGCCTGGGCGTCGGACGGCGCGAAGACGCGGTTGCAGGGATCGATCTGGGAGGGGTGGATGAGGGTCTTGCCGTCGAAGCCGAACTGCCGGGCCTGTACGCACTCGGCCTCGAACCCTTCGAGGTCGCGCACGTCGTTGTGGACCCCGTCCAGGATCGCCCGGCCGGTCTCGCGGGCGGCGAGCAGGGCCAGGGAGAGCGCGGCCAGCAGGGGCGCACGGCCGGGCACGTGCTCGGCGTGGAGCTCCTTGGCCAGGTCGTTGGTGCCCAGGACGAGCACGGTCAGCCGTTCGCCGGCGGTGGCCACCGTACGGGCGTCCAGCAGGGCGCGCGGGGTCTCCAGCATGGCCCAGACGGCGGTGTGGTCGGGGGCGCCGGCCGCTTCGAGGGCGCGTTCCACGTCCTGTACGGTCTCGGCCGAGTCCACCTTGGGGACGACGACCGCGTCCGGGCCGGCCGCGGCGGCGGCCCGCAGATCGTCGGCGTGCCAGGGGGTGCCGGGGCCGTTGACCCGGATCGTCACCTCGCGCCGCCCGTACCCGCCCGAGGCGGCCGCCGCCGCGACCCGCTCGCGCGCCGCGGCCTTCGCGTCCGGCGCGACGGCGTCCTCCAGATCGAGGATGAGCGCGTCGGCGGGGAGGGTCTTGGCCTTCTCCAGGGCGCGCTCATTGGCGCCCGGCATGTAGAGCACGGAGCGCCGGGGGCGGGGGAGGCCGTCCGGGTACGGGGCGGGGTTCGGGGGCGAGGCCGGGCTCGCGGTCGGGTGCGGGTCGGAGACGGACACGGGGGCTCCTGGTTCTGCGGCGGCTGGGCGTTCCGCATCTTGCCCTGCCCCCTGCCTGTCGCCGAGAGGCGCCCCGCCTCGGCCCCCCTCCGCCCCCGCTCCGCGGCTGCCGGCCCGTATGCCGCCGTCAGCGCTTCAGCAGCTCCAGGAGGGCGCCCGCGACCGTGTCCGGGCCCTCCTCCGCCATGAAGTGGCCACAGGAGACGGTGGCGTGGTGCAGGTCGGGCGCCCAGGCGCGCCACACCGCGGCCGCGTCGTAGCCGAGGGCCGCGCCCCAGTCCTGCTGGAGGACGGTGACCGGCATCCGCAGCGTGTTCCCCGCGTCGAGGTCGGCCCGGTCGTGGTCGACGTCGATGCCGGCGGAGGCGCGGTAGTCGGCGACGATCGAGGGCACGGCGTCGCGGGAGGCGGCGAGGTAGGCGGCGCGCACGTCGGCGGGGATCGCCTCCGGGTCGCGGGTCCAGACGTCGAGGAAGTGGCCGAAGAACGCGTCCGGGCTGCCGCTGATCAACTGCTCGGGCAGGCCGGGCGGCTGGGCCATCAGGTAGAGGTGGAAGCCGACGGCCGCGCTCGTGCCGTGCAGCACGTCCCACATGTCCAGGGTCGGGAGCACGTCGAGCGCCGCGAGGTGGGTGATGGCGTCGGGGTGGTCGAGCCCGGCCCGTACGGCGACCAGGGCGCCCCGGTCGTGACCGGCGAGCGCGAAGCGCTCGTGGCCCAGCGCCCGGGCCAGCGCCACGATGTCGGCGGCCATCGTGCGCTTGGCGTACGCGGTGCCGTCCGGGTCGGCGGGCTTGTCGCTGTCGCCGTAGCCGCGCAGGTCGGGACAGATGACCGTGTGGGACTCGGCGAGGCGGGCGGCGACGTGCCGCCACATCAGGTGCGTCTGCGGGAAGCCGTGCAGCAGCACGATGGGCGAGCCGGAGCCGCCGACGGCGGCCTGGAGGGCGACGCCCTCGGCGACGGGGACGCGCCGCTGCTCGAAGCCGGGGATGGTGGGGTAAGCGGTCGTGCTCATGGGGCGGGCCTTTCGTCGGCGGGAAGAGTGAGGCGACCGGGCCGAGGATGCCGCGGGGGCCTCGGCGGCCGTGGGGGGCGGTGCCGGAATCCAGCCTGCCGGTCGCCGGTCAGCACCTGATCAGCGCGTACGGTGAGGTCATGGAGCGGGTGACGTTCGGGGTGCTCGGCCCGCTGGTGGCCGAGGGCGACGGCCGCGTACTCGCGCTCAAGGGCCCGCGGCACCGCGCCGTCCTGGCCCGGCTGCTGGTGGCCCGCCGCCGCGTCGTACCGGCCGGCCGGCTGGTGGCGGACCTGTGGGAGGAGCCCCCGGACGGCGCGCTCGGGGCCGTGCAGACCTTCGTCGGCGCGCTGCGCCGCGCCCTGGAACCCGACCGGCCGCCGCGCGCCCCGGCCCGGCTGCTGGTCACCGAGGGTCCCGGGTACGCGCTGCGGCCGGAGCCGGACGCGGTGGACGCCTGGCGGTTCGAGGCGGCCGTCGCCGAGGCGGAGCGGCTGCCGACCGCCGCCGCCCGCGCCCGGCTCGAAGAGGCGCTGGACCTGTGGCGCGGCCCCGCCTACGCGGACTTCGCGGCGGAGGACTGGGCGCGCGGCGAACGCTCCCGCCTGACGGAACTGCGGCTGCGCGCCGTGGAGCGGCGGGCGCGGGCCGTGCTCGACCTCGGGCTCGCCGCCGAGGCCGTCCCCGACCTGGACGCCCACCTGGCCGAACAGCCCTGGCGCGAGGACGCCTGGGGGCTGCTGGCGCTGGCGCTGTACCGGTCCGGCCGGCAGGGCGACGCGCTCGCCGCGCTCCGCCGGGCGCGGACCGCGCTCGCCGCCGAACTGGGCCTGGACCCGGGCCCCGAGCTGCGCCGCCTGGAGCGCGACATCCTCCACCAGGACCCCCGGCTGGACCCGCCGCGCGAGCCGTCGTCGGCGGCGGCCAGGCTGTGGACCGAGGCGGCCTCGGCGTACGACCGTACGGTGGGCGACGGCGCGCGGGCGCGGCTGGAGGCCACGGTCGCGCTGATCCGGAGCCTGGCGGTGACGGGCGGCGGCGGGCTGGAGGCGGCCCGGCGGCACCGCATGGAGGCGGTGGCGGCGGCGGAGGAGTACGGCGACCCGGAGCTGACCGCGCGGGTGATCGGCGCGTACGACGTCCCGGCGATCTGGACCCGCGCCGACGACCCGGAGCAGGCGCGGCGGCTCGTCGAGGCGGCCGTACGCACCCTCGCCGCGCTGCCGGAGGGCGCGCACGACGCGGCGCGCGCCCGGCTCCTCGCCACGATCGCGCTGGAGTCGCGCGGCACCCGCTCCCCGCGCGGCCCCCGCGCCGCCCGCGAGGCCGAACGCCTCGCCCGCCGCCTCGACGACCCGGCGCTGCTGGCCTTCGCCCTCAACGGCCGCTTCATGCAGTCCTGCGTCCGGGCCGGGCTCGCCCCGGAGCGGGACGCCATCGGCGCCGAACTCCTCGCGCTCGCCACGCGCCACAACCTGGTCACGTACGAGGTGCTCGGGCACCTGATCCGGCTCCAGGCGCGCGGCGCGCTCGGCGACTTCCCCGCCGCCGACGCGCACGCGGCGGCCATCGACCGCCTCTCGGAACGGCACGAACTGCCGCTCGCGGGCGTCTTCACGCAGTGGTACCGCGCGATGCGGCCGACGGGGGAGGAGGACACCTCCGAAGAGGCCGGGTCCGAGGCCGCCTTCCGCGCCGCCGCCGCGCGGCTCGACGGCGCGGGCATGCCCGGCCTGGAGCGCGGCCTCCTCCCGCTCGCCCTGCTCGGGACGCGGTTGCGGAGGTGGGCGCGCTCCTCACCAGCGGGGAGGGTGGGAGCGGAGCTGCCCGCGGTCGACCTGGACGAGGAGTGGGGCCCGTACCGCCCATGGGCCGAGGCGCTGGCGCCGGCGTCGACGGCGGAGGCGGGGGCCGCGGCACCGGCGCTCCGGGCCCTCCCCGAGCCGCCCGCCGACCTGCTGTACGAAGCCCTCTGCTGCGTGGAGGCCGTCGCCGCCCTCGCCACGGGCGACCGCCCCACCCTCGTACGCGCCCGGGCCCGCCTGCTCCCCGCCGCCGCCGAACGGGCGGGCGCGGGCAGCGGCCTCCTCGACTTCGGGCCGGTACGGGACTACCTCGACGGCATCGACGCCGTGTTGGGCGATTCGCCCTAGCCGCCGACCCAGACCGGTGCGTACGGCGCCGGGCTCGGCCCCACCAGCGCGGCGTCGGCAGCGAACGGGCAGCACCCCTCGGCGGCGTGCGGGGCGGTGCTCCGGGCGCACGGTTCCCCGCGGGTTACGAGGCCCGGCGTCCGTAAAACTGCTTCTTCTTCGAGAACGGACGGAGAGCCGGGCCGCCCGCCGCACCGCCCCCCTCACTCAGCCTGCGAGGAAGCCTCCTCGAAGGCGGTGAGCATTTCGCGCGACCAGGTCAGGCGGCCGTCGCGGAGGTCGCTGAGGACGCCTTGGAGCCAGCGTTCTTCGGCGGTGAGGACGGCGAGGAGGTATTCGTTCTCGATGAGGGTGATGCGCGGCATGCCGGGCGGGGTCTCGGTGAAGAGGTGTTCCAGGGCGGCGCGCTGGTCGGCGAGGTGGGCGGCGCGCCGTTCCAGGATCGGGGTCACTTCGTCGGGTTCGAGCATGAGCATGTTCGACAGGGCCGCCGGGAAGACGGGGAACTCCGCCTTCGGTACGGCCAGCATCTGCTCCAGCCACTCGCGGGTGACGGCCCGCCCCTCGTCGGTGACCTCGTAGACGGTCCGTTCCGGGTACTGCTGGTCGCGCTCCGTCTGCCGGACGGCGATCAGCCCACCGGCCTGCAGCCGCTCGATGGTGCGGTACAGCCCCGCGCGCTGCCCCACGTTGACGACCTGCTCCTTGCCCCACTGCTTGAGGAGCTGCTGGATGCCGTAGGGGTGCAGCGGCCGGTGGTGCAGGAGCACGAGCACGGTCAGGCCGAGGGGGGAGCTTTTCACGGGGGCGGTCGTCATGGGGACATCGTAGTGAGCGGGGTACTAGTTGCAATGAGACTAGTAGCTCTGCAACTATGAAGCTGTGGCGCTCGTCGTCCTTCGTCCGGACCGTGCGCCGAGACGCTCCACACGCTCCTCAGGAGGACTTATGGAAATGTTGGACACCAACGACAGCGGAAAGAACGGCCACCGGACCCCCGGCTCCCGCGTCCGTACGGCACTGGTGATCGGCGGCGGAGTGGCGGGCCCGGTGGCGGCGCTGGCGCTGCGCAAGGCGGGTATCGAGGCGACGGTGTACGAGGCGTACCCCGCGGCGGCGGACGGCGTCGGGGCCTGGCTGGGGCTGGCGCCGAACGGCCTGGCCGCGCTGGAGACCGTCGGCGCCGACGCGGCCGTACGAGCCGTCGGCCATCCGGTGCCCGGCGTCGTGATGTCGGACGGCGCCGGCAACCGCCTCACCGCCTTCGAGGGCTTCTCCGAGCTGCCGCCCACGCTGACGCTCCGCCGCGACCGGCTGTACCGGGCGCTGGCCGACCACGCGGCGGCCGAGGGTGTCGCCGTCGAGTTCGGCAAGCGGCTGGTCGCCGCCGAGGAGGCGCCCGACGGCGTCGTCGCCCGCTTCGCGGACGGCACGTGGGCGACCGCGGACATCCTGATCGGCGCCGACGGCATCCGCTCCACCGTCCGTACCCTCATCGACCCGCTGGCCCCGGCCCCCGAGTACGCCGGCATCCTGAGCTTCGGCGGCTACGCGCCCGCCGACTGCGGCGTCGAGGCCGAGCCGGGCATGATGCACTTCGCCTTCGGCCGTACGTTCATGGGCCACTGGCAGGCCGCGGACGGGCGGCTGATCTGGTTCGCCGGGCTCCCCGCGGACACCCCGCTGACCCAGGCCGAGGTGGCCCGCACGCCCTCCGCCGAGTGGCTGCAGCGCCTGCGCGAGCTGTACGCCGGCCACGTACCGGGCGAGCGGATGCTCCGCCACGCCGACCCGGCCGACCTGATGGCGGTCGGCCCGATGGAGCGCATGCCGTCCGTACCGCACTGGCACCGCGGCCGCATGGTCCTCCTCGGCGACTCGGTCCACGCCCCGTCCTCCAGCTCCGGCCAGGGCGCCTCGCTGGCCCTGGAGAGCGCCGTCGAACTGGCCCGCTGCCTGCGCGACCTGCCCTCGTACGGGGCCGCCTTCGCCGCGTACGAGGCGCTGCGCCGCCCGCGCGTGGAACTGATCGGCGGCAACGCGGCGGCGGTCAACGAGGTCAAGGCGGGCAAGAAGGCGGCTCCGGCCTTCCCGTCGCCGGAGGAGATGCTGCGGCCGCTGCACTTCCACCGGATCGAGTGGGAGAAGCGGGCGACGGCGGGGGAGCCGGTGGGGTCGTGGTGAGGGGGGAGGGGGCCTGAGGGGAGGGGCCCTGAAGGGGGGAGGGAGGGCGACCTGGAGCGGGACGACCGTTCCCTGGCCCGGGGGGCGGATTTGACCGCAAAGCTCCATGGATAGGACCCTTTCCGTTTGCCCCGTGCATCGAGCGGTCCGGCGTCGTGTGAGCGCGTGACTCCTTGTGGTGCGTCATGCCCCCGTGTGGTGGCCCCGTGCGCGGAATGACCCCTTCAGCAAGGAACCCCATGCCGACTCCCCATGCCCGAACCGCTGCCTGCGCGGATACCCCCGAGGAGGGGGAGCAGGCAGCGCCGGACGGAGAAGAACACCCGCGGCCGCGTCTGGACCGCGACCGCGCCACCGACATCCCCGTGCTGGCCGTCAGCGGCGGATTGCTCATCGCCTTCGTCCTGGCGGCGCTGATCGCGCCGACGGCCACGGGCGACGCGGTGAACACGGTGTTCACCTTTGTGGCGCGGTGGTTCGGGCCGCTGTGGCAGGTGCTGCTGCTCGCGACGTTCGGCGTGGCGCTGTGGCTGGGGTTCTCGCGGTACGGGCGGGTGCGGCTCGGCGGGGCGGGGGCGCGGCCGGAGTACGGCCGGTTCCAGTGGGTCGCGATGATCATGTCGACGCTGCTCGCGGGCGGCGGGGTCTTCTTCGCGGCCGGCGAGCCCGTACAGCACTACGTGCGGACGCCGCCGTTCTACGAGGGCGTCAAGAGCGGCACCCAGGAGGCGGCGAACGCGGCGCTCTCCCAGAGCTTCGCGCACTGGGGCTTTCTGGCCTGGGCCGTGCTCGGGACCCTCGCCTCGATCGTGATGATCCGCGGCCAGGAGCGCGGCATGCCGCTGCGCCCGCGCACGCTGCTGTACCCGCTCCTCGGCGAGCGGGTGCGGCACTCGCGGCTGGGGGCGGCGGTGGACATCGTCTGCGTCATCGCGGTGGTGGCCGGCACGGTCGGCCCGATCGGTTTCCTCGGCCTCCAGGTCTCGTACGGCCTGTCCAAGGTCTTCGGCATCTCCGGCGGCTACCCGGTGCAGCTCGCCGTGATCGTGCTGCTGACGGTGGTCGCGGTCGCGTCCGTGGCCAGCGGCATCGACAAGGGCATCCAGTTCTTCAGCCGGGCCAACGTCTGGCTCGCCGTCGCCCTGATGGCGGTCTTCCTCGTGCTCGGCTCGGCCGGCTTCGTCCTCGACTCGTTCCTCGGCGGACTCGGCACGTACGTACGGGACTTCGTGCCCCTCGCCCTCAACCGCGGCGACCACCAGTGGCTGGGCTCCTGGACGGTCTTCTTCTTCGGCTGGTTCCTCGGCTACGGGCCCCTGATGTCCATCTTCGTGGCCCGCATCTCCAAGGGCCGCACCGTCCGCGACCTGGTGGTCTCCACGGCGATCATCCCGCCGCTGGCGACCATGTTCTGGTTCACGGTCTTCGGCGGCACCGGCATCTTCCTGGAACAGCGCCACCCCGGCACGATCTCCGGCCCGCTCAAGTCCGTGGGGATGGACGCGGCCGTGATCTCCATGGCGGAACGCCTGCCGATGGGGGCCGTGGTGGCGGTGGCCCTGCTCATCCTGACCATCACGTTCGTGGTCACCACCACGGACTCGATGTCCTACAGCATCTCCGCCGCCGGCACGCGGACCGGCGAACCCGCCCGAGCCGTACGCGCCTTCTGGGCCCTCCTCATGGGCGCGGCCGCCGCCGTCCTCATCCTCGTCGGCGACGGCGGCATCACCGCCCTCCAGTCCTTCATCGTCGTCACCGCCGTCCCGGTCGGCTTCATCATGCTCCCCACCCTGTGGACGGCCCCCCGGGTAGCCAAGGAAATGGCAGGGGAACAGGGGCTCCTTCACCCCACGGGCAGGGGCCGAGGGCGGCTGCCGACACAAGACCCGAAGCCGACCCCTGAGCCCGCCGAGCCCGAACCCGAGCCGACCCGCACCCCGACGCCGTGAGCGAGACCCGCTCCTGACCCGAGGCCCCGCACCGGCGGGCCCGGGCGGGCCCGGTGCGGGGAGGGGCGGCGCCGGCGGAGCCAGCACCTTCGCCGAGCCGAGTAGCCCAGTAGCCGAGGCGGCCGCTGTAGCCGCTGCGGCTGCTGCGGCCGCTGTCCGCGCGAGGCGGGTCAGTCCTCGTGCGGAACTTCAAGCTCCTGGAGCCGCTCTCCAATGTCGTCGGCCCACATCTGCGTCCACTGCCGCAGCTCGGTGATCGTCCGCTCGCCGAGCCCGTAGGCGGCGAATTCCGTGTCGTCGATCCAGTCGGCTCCGACCAGCCGAGCCTGGAGCTCGCTGAGGTCGAAGGCGTCACGGGCGTGGCGCCGGCCGAGTTCTTCGAGTTCGACGTGGGACCAACGGTGACCGGCGGCTTGTACGTCGATCAGGTCTCTGGCGAGTCCCCGGTCGGCCAGGGCGCGGACCTTGGTCCCGACGACATCTTCAAGGGACAGCACCAGGCCGTATTCGGTGCGCACGGGAGGGCGCCAGAGCGCCTCCTTCAGAATGTCGACCTCGCACTCTTCGCTACTGGCAGGTTCCGTGACCATCAGACGTGCGGACAGCGGGTCTGTCTCCAAAGCTCGTACGCGCCACCCACGCTCCTCCAGGCCGGTGAGTACGACAGCCGCGATGTCCTCCATACGGTCCGGGTTCTCCGTAGCGACGTCGAGGTCCTGGCTGAGCCGGTCGACCAGGCCATGCGCTTGGACCGCGTACCCGCCGGTGAGCGCCAGCGGGTAGGCCCCGCCCACGGCGAGGACGTCGGTGAGCAAGCGACGGTGCAGGTCGGTGAGGTTCACGCGGCGGCTTGGGCGCTCTGCGCCAGTTCGTCGAAGGCGTTCTCCCAGACGGACCGCACATCGCGGCTGACCAGGGTGCGGAGCGTGGGCCACAGGCTGACGAGGAGGTCCCGGTTGAGGTACCGGACCAGGTCGTCGTGCAGGCCCTCGGCCAGGACGATGCGGTAGTAGCTCATCCGCAATCGGGACTGATCGATATCGAACGCGGTCAGCCCGGACCAGGCCAGGTGAAGCGGCAGCCGGACGGTGCCGTGCGCGGGGCCGGCGAGCTCGGAGAGCGCGGCGGGCAAGCGCCGAGCGAACTTGGCGCGGCGGAGGTCGGAAAGACCGGGCTGTACTGCCATACGTCGATTATCCAGGAAAGGACCGGCGCTGAGCCCCCTATCTATCCGCCGGCCCGCCTCGACTCGCCCGGGGAGAAGCCGAGGCGGGCTGCTGACCTGACAGCGGAGGAAGCCTGGGGGCGGCTACTTCGGCGGGTGGAGCTTGCGGAAGTACGTCCAACTGGTCTCGTTCGGCTCGCTCCACTTCTCCGGGGCGTGGGCGAACTCCGGGTGGTGGTCGGCGATGTAGGCGCGGGTGCGCTCGGGGACGTCGGCGTACGAGGCGAGTTTGCGGCCGCGGCAGTGGAAGGTGAGCCCGCCGGGCGCCTGGCCGCGGGCCATCCAGGGGAGCCACGGGGACATCCGGGTCCAGGACATCGTGGCCGGAACACTGGGCGCCGGCCCCGCCAGGTCGGCCCGGTCGGCGAAGAACTGGAAGAGCTCCAGGGCCTTGTACGTGTCGCCGGCCGAATGCACCGGATACTCGGCCACCGGCAGCGGCGACGGGTACGCCAGCGGAATCTCCAGGCTGAAGCAGACCTGCCCGCCCAGCTCGGTCGTCGGAATCGGGAACGGCCGCCATTTCTGGTTCGCCGGGTCGTTCCAGATGTGCACCACCGGCAGGTCCTGCCACGTCTCCAGAATCTCCCGGCTCACCGGGTCCAGATAGAACGCCGCCTCACGCGTGAGCAGTTGATAGGCATCCGGCCCGGCCTCGGCATCCTCGACCAGCCGCGCCACATTGAGCCCCTCAAGCCCGAAGACCCGCTGATACGGCTCGTCCGGCGCCCACGAGTACACGTCCCCTGTCCACCAGTACGTCACCTCCTCCCCATCGAGCGAAGCCCGCGTACGGGCGAAGGAGCGCAGCAGCTCAGCAGGTGTCGTCATAGTGAGTACTGTGCCGGAGCCCTCCGCGCGCCGTCTGCCTTTCTCGCGCGCGAAACATCGCCTCGGTTGGGGCGGCGGGCAGGTATCAGCGGTCGTGGAGGACTGTGGGGCGAGTGACGGGCACGACGGTGAGGAGCTCGTCAAGGCCTTTGTAGTCGTCGGGGTTGGTGGTGAAGAGGGGCAGTTCTTCGGCGATGGCGATGGCGGCGATCATGAGGTCGGCGACTCTGCGCCGGGGCTTGCGGCCGGCGCTGACGACGGCGGCGCAGACTCTGCCGTAGAGGCGGGCGGCCTCGGTGCCGAAGGGGATGGGATCGAATTCGTTCTCGGTACGTTGCAGGATGTCGAGACGGCGCCCCCGCTCCGCGTGCTCGTCGTAGTCGTCCTGTTCCTCGTTTCTGCGCACCTCATGTGGGCCGGCGGAGAGTTCCGCCAGCGTGATGGCGCTGACCGCCACCTCGGCGGGGAGCTCCTCAGGGTTGATCCACTTGCGCAGGATGACGATGTTGGTGTCGAGGAGGCCCTGCGTGTGCTCAGTGGCCATATCAGCGGTCATAGGGATCGTCCGATTCCTGCACGGCAGTGGCGTCCTGATCGGATCGGAACGCCTCCAGGGAGACGCTCGACGCTGTGCGGGACATGGCGGCGAACTCCGAGCGCGGAACGAACCGCCGGCGTCGGCGAAGCGGGGTCAGCTCCCCGATCTGGTGCCCGTCGCGAGTGACGGTGAAGGACTGCCCGCCCTGGACCGCGTCCATGATCTCTTTGGAACGGCTGCGCAGGTCGCGCTGAGTGATCTCTGGCTGTGCTGCCATTCCTTCAGTATGGCACCGGGTGGCACCGAGTGCTACAGGCCCCGTTACCGGGACGCCGGTTGTGCGAGTGGTGGTCGCGCGAGGTCCTGGTATTAGGTCGTTTCTGATGGCTCTTGGGTGGTGTCGCGGAGCCAGATGACGATTGCGGTGCAGGTGAGGGTGCCGTTGTAGATGTAGTCGCGTTTGTCGTAGCGGCTGGCCACCGCCCGGAACTGCT
>NZ_JOBF01000050.1 GCF_000718635.1 Streptomyces varsoviensis
GGTCTCGCGGTGAGTGGTGCCCGGCCGGGGCTGGGGGAGTATGTGCGGCAGTTGTGGGATCGGCGGCATTTTATTGTGGCGTTTTCCCGGGCGAAGCTGACGGCGCAGTACAGCAAGGCGAAGCTGGGTCAGGTGTGGCAGGTCGCGACGCCGTTGCTGAATGCGATGGTGTATTTCTTCATCTTCGGTCTGCTGATGCAGCGGGGGAAGGCGATGGGCGGGATGGGGATTTATATTCCTTTCCTGGTGACCGGGGTGTTTGTTTTCACGTTCACGCAGAGTTCGGCGATGGCGGGGGTGCGGGCCATCGCGGGGAATCTGGGGCTGGTGCGGGCGCTGCATTTTCCGCGGGCGGCGCTGCCGGTGTCTTTCGCGTTGCAGCAGTTGCAGCAGTTGCTGTTCTCGATGGGCGTCCTCGTCGTGGTGCTGGTGGCGTGCGGGCATTATCCGGATGTGGCGTGGCTGGTGGTGGTGCCGACGCTGGTGCTGCAGTTCGTGTTCAATACGGGGCTGGCGCTGGTGATGGCGCGGCTGGGCAGTAAGACGCCGGATATGGCGCAGTTGCTGCCGTTCTTGCTGCGGACGTGGATGTACGCGTCCGGGGTGATGTACAGCATGACGGATCAGCTGAAGAAGGCGCATGCGCCGGGCTGGGTGATCGATGTGCTGGGGGCGAATCCGGCGTCGGTGTTCATCGATCTGATGCGGTTCGCGCTGATCGACGGTTTCGGGGCGGGGAAGCTGCCGCCGCATGTGTGGGCGCTGGCGGTGGGCTGGGCGCTGGTGGTGGGTGTGGGGGGCTTCGTGTTTTTCTGGAAGGCTGAGGAGCGGTACGGCCGTGGCTGAGCAGCGCGCAGCAGACGAGGGTGTTTCGGGTGGCCCGGCTGGGGGGCGGGTGCCGACGGTGATCGCGGATGATCTGCACATTGTGTACCGGGTGTATGGGGGGAGTGCGGGGCGGGGGAGGCGATCGGTTTGATCGGGTCGAACGGGTCGGGGAAGTCGACGTTGTTGCGGGCGGTGGCGGGGTTGCTGCCGGCGGAGCGGGGGCGGGTGTATACGGATGGGCAGCCGTCGCTGCTGGGGGTGAACGCGGCGATGATGAATGATCTGACGGGGGAGCGGAATGTGATTTTGGGGGGGTTGGCGATGGGGATGTCGCGGGAGGAGATCCGGGCGCGGTATCAGGAGATCGTTGTTGTGGCTGGAGCGGGGGGAGCTGTTGATGGACGGTCCCACGGACGAGGTCATCAAGGCGTACGAGAAGGAAACCAACCGCTGACACCACCCGCGCCCGCCGACGCGCTCGCCGAGGCACGTACCGACAGGCCCCCGCCGGAACCGCCGGCGGGGGCCTTCGCGTCCCTGACGGCACGTCGCAGCCGTCGGCGCGCGGGTGAAGAATTGGTCAATTGTCCTGCTGGGAGGGAAGATTCGCGCCCCCCGCGGTGTTCGGCCGATCAAGGATGTACCCCCGCGTACGCCGGGAACTTGTACGGCGTACGCTGTACCGGTGCTGATTCGCGGCAGGCCGGGTGAGACGTGTCGACGCCCGCCGCCGAGGAACTGTCCGGGGGGCGGACGGGCCTGCGGCGTGTCCGAAATAGGATGTTCTGGGTCGGCAGTGTAGAACGGGAGATGTGACGGCAATGGCTATGGGAACTCTCCGGATAAAAGGCGCGACAGTCGCCCCTGGTCCGGGCAGTCCTCGGTGAGCGCCGGGACGGACGCGCATGAGCGGGCCGTGCTCGGCAAGGCGACTTCCGAGAACTTCCCCGTGGCGCCCTTCTTCGTGCCGCGCGCCTGGCGCGCCGACCTCATGGCGGTCTACGGCTACGCACGCCTCGTCGACGACATGGGCGACGGCGACCTCGCACCCGGCGGCCGCGACGCCGAACTGCTCGGCCTCGGCCGCGACCGCGCCGACGACCGGCTCGCCATGCTCGACGCCCTGGAGACCGACCTCGCCCGGGTCTTCGACCTCCGCGGCCCGGCCCCGCGCCACCCCCTGCTGCGCGCCCTCGGGCCCACCGTGCACCGGTGCGGCCTGTCCCCCGACCCCTTCCGCGGCCTGATCGAGGCCAACCGCCAGGACCAGCACGTGCGCCGCTACGGCACGTACGACGAACTCCTCGCCTACTGCGAGCTGTCCGCCAACCCCGTAGGCCGCCTCGTGCTCGGTATCACCGGCACCGCAAGCCCCGAGCGGATCCGCCGCTCGGACGCGGTCTGCACCGCCTTGCAGATCGTCGAACACCTGCAGGATGTCGCCGAGGACCTCGCGCGCGACCGCATCTATCTCCCGGCCGAGGACATGGCGCGATTCGGCGTCACCGAGTCCGACCTCGCCGCCCCGAGCGGCGGCGCGGCAGTGCGCGCACTGATCGCGTACGAGGCGCGACGCGCCGGGGAACTGCTGAATGAAGGCACCCCCCTGGTGGGTAGCGTCCACGGCAGGCTGAAGCTGTTGCTCGCTGGATTCGTGGCCGGGGGGAGGGCCGCGCTGAAGGCGGTCGCCGCCGCCGGGCACGATGTTCTCCCAGGACCTCCCAAGCCCACCAAGCTCAGCCTGCTGCGCGAGGTGGGGGCGACACTGCGAAGAGAGGGGTGAGCGGGACCGTGAACGGATCGCCGCACGCGTCCGCGCCGGTACTCGCCGCGTACAGCTATTGCGAGGCCGTCACCGGGCAGCAGGCCCGTAACTTCGCCTACGGCATCAGGCTGCTGCCGACCGAGAAGCGGCACGCGATGTCCGCGCTGTACGCGTTCTCCCGGCGCGTGGACGACATCGGCGACGGGACGCTGGAGCCCGCCGCCAAACACGCCCGGCTGGAGGAGACCCGCGCGCTGCTCGACCGCGTCAAGCAGGGCGCGGTCGCCGAGGACGACACCGACCCGGTGGCCGTCGCGCTCGCGGACGCCGCCCGCCGCTTCGACATCCCGCTCGACGGGCTCGACGAGCTCATCGACGGGGTGCTGATGGATGTGCGCGGAGAGACCTACGAGACCTGGGAAGACCTGAAGATCTACTGCCGCTGCGTGGCCGGAGCGATCGGCCGGCTGTCGCTGGGCGTGTTCGGCACGGTGCCCGGCGCGCGCGGAACGGAGCGCGCTTCCGAGTACGCCGATACGCTCGGGCTTGCTCTGCAACTGACCAATATTCTTAGAGATGTGCACGAAGACGCGGGCAATGGACGTACATATCTGCCCGCGGAAGACCTGGCCAAGTTCGGGTGCGCTGCCGGCTTCAACTCCTCGGCGCCCCCGGCCGGATCGGACTTCACCGGCCTCGTCCACTTCGAGGTGCGGCGGGCCCGTGCCCTCTTCGCCGAGGGGTTCCAACTGCTGCCCATGCTCGACCGGCGCAGCGGCGCCTGTGTCGCCGCCATGGCCGGGATCTACCGCAGACTGCTGGACCGCATCGCCCGCGACCCCGCGGCCGTCCTGCGCGGCCGCGTATCTCTGCCCGGACACGAGAAGGCATACGTCGCCGTCCGCGGCCTCTCCGGACTCGACGCCCGCACCGTCTCCCGGCGGACCGCCAGGGGGCGCGCTTGATGGCCCGTACGACCCACGTGGACACGTGGTCCAAGCGGTACGCAACCCTCCGCCGGACTGACGCGTCCCTGACTTCATCAGCCGAGGGGGAGGGCGCATGACGCCACGCACAACGGCCCGGCCCGACCGGCACGGCGCGCGGACGGCGGACCGCCCCGACGGGGCGGCCCGGCCGGTGCCGCAGCCCCCGGCACAGCCCGCGACGGGACCGGCCCCGGAATCGAACGGAGCCGAACGGCGGGCCGCCGGACACGGCACGCCCCGGAGCGTGCCGCGGCCGGCGGACGCCCGGGCGCACGACCCGGCGCGCCGCGGCGCCGCGGTGGTCGTCGGCGGCGGCCTCGCCGGAGTGACGGCCGCCCTCGCCCTCGCCGACGCGGGACAGCGCGTCACGCTGGTCGAGGGCCGCCCCCGGCTCGGCGGCCTCGCCTTCTCCTTCACCCGCGGCGAACTGACCGTCGACAACGGCCAGCACGTGTACCTGCGCTGCTGCACCGCCTACCAATGGTTCCTGGAGCGCGTCGACGCGCTCGCCCTCGCGCCCCTGCAGGACCGTTTGGACGTGCCCGTCCTCGACGTCGGCCACCCCCGCGGCCCCCGCCTCGGACGGCTGCGCCGCACCGCGCTGCCCGTACCGCTGCACCTCGCCGCGAGCCTCGCCACCTACCCGCACCTCTCCCTCGCCGAGCGCGCCGGCGTGGGCCGCGCCGCCCTCGCGCTCGGCGGCCTCGACCCCGCCGACCCCGCCCTGGACGGCGAGGACTTCGCCACCTGGCTGCGCCGGCACGGCCAGTCCGCCCGCGCCGTCGAGGCGCTCTGGGACCTTGTGGGAATCCCCACGCTCAACGCCACCGCCGACCGCGCCTCGCTCGGCCTCGCCGCCAAGGTGTTCAAGACCGGGCTGCTCTCCGAGCCCGGCGCGGCCGACATCGGCTGGGCCCGGGCGCCGCTCGGCGAACTGCACGACACCCGCCCCCGTACCGCACTCGACAAGGCCGGCGTCCGCACCGAACTGCGCACCCGCGCCACCGCCCTGACCCGCGTCGACGACGACGGCTGGCAGGTCGAAGTGGAGTCCGACCGCGGCGCCGAGCGGCTCGAAGCGGACACCGTCGTCCTCGCCGTACCGCAGCGCGAGACGCACGGCCTGCTCCCCGACGGCGCCCTCGACGACCCCGGCCGGCTGCTGGACATCGGCACCGCCCCGATCCTCAACCTGCACGTCATTTACGATCGCAAGGTGCTCCGCCGACCGTTCTTCACCGCGCTCGGCAGCCCCGTGCAGTGGGTCTTCGACCGCACCGACTCCTCCGGCCTCCCCGGCACCCCCGACGGGCGGGGCTGCCAGTACCTGGCCGTCTCCCAGTCCGCCGCGCAGGACGACATCGACCGCCCGGTCGCCGAACTGCGCGCGAAGTACCTGCCGGAGCTGGAGCGGCTGCTGCCCGCCGCGCGCGGGGCCGGGGTCCGGGACTTCTTCGTCACCCGGGAGCGGACCGCGACGTTCGCCCCCACCCCCGGCGTCGGACGGCTGCGGCCGCCCGCCCCCACGAACGCGCCCGGCCTGTACCTGGCCGGTGCGTGGACCGCCACCGGCTGGCCCGCGACGATGGAGGGCGCCGTACGCAGCGGCCTGAGCGCCGCCGCGGCAGCCCTCTCCCGCCTGGGCCGCCCGCTCCAGTTCCCCTTGCAGGAGGCGGCATGAGCACCAACACCGTTAACAGAGGAGAGACCGTGACATCGGCGATCCCAACTGTCGACACCGCAGGAGTCCTGGCGATGCTGGAGCGCGGACGGACGCTTGCCACGCCGGTGCTGCGTGCCGCCGTGGACCGGCTCGCACCGCCCATGGACACCGTGGCCGCCTACCACTTCGGCTGGATCGACGCCGCGGGCCACCCCGCGCACGGCGACGGCGGCAAGGCCGTGCGCCCCGCCCTCGCCCTGCTCTCCGCGGAGGCGGCCGGCCGGCCCCCCGAAGCGGGCGTCCCCGGAGCCGTCGCCGTGGAGCTCGTACACAACTTCTCGCTGCTGCACGACGACCTGATGGACGGCGACGAACAGCGCCGCCACCGCGACACGGTCTGGAAGGTGCACGGCCCGGCCCAGGCCATCCTCGTGGGCGACGCGCTCTTCGCACTCGCCAACGAAATCCTCCTGGAGCTCGGCACGGTCGAGGCCGGCCGCGCCACCCGCCGGCTCACCGCTGCCACCCGCAAACTGATCGACGGTCAGGCCCAGGACATCTCCTACGAGCACCGCGAGCGGGTCACCGTCGAGGAGTGCCTGGAGATGGAGGGCAACAAGACGGGCGCGCTGCTCGCCTGCGCCGCCTCCATCGGCGCGGTCCTCGGCGGCGCCGACGACCGTACGGCCGACACGCTGGAGGCCTACGGCTACCACCTCGGGCTCGCCTTCCAGGCCGTCGACGACCTGCTCGGCATCTGGGGCGACCCGGAGGCCACCGGCAAACAGACCTGGAGCGACCTGCGGCAGCGCAAGAAGTCCCTCCCGGTGGTCGCCGCCCTCGCGGCCGGCGGCCCCGCGTCGGAACGGCTCGGCGAGATGCTCACCGCGGACGCCAAAAAAACCGAGGCCGAGATCGCCGACTTCGACGAGGATGAATTCGCCGAGCGCGCGGCGTTGATCGAAGAGGCGGGCGGCCGGGAGTGGACCTCCCAGGAAGCCCGCCGCCAATACGCCACCGCCATCGCGGCTCTGGACGGAGTCGACATGGAAGCAGAGGTCCGGGCGCGGTTCGTCGCGCTCGCCGACTTCGTAGTAGTACGAAAGAGATGATTCCCATTCACCCCATCTAGAGATCGCAGTCGCCGGCCGGCGCCCAGCCGGGGCGCCGGCCGACGGAAGCCCCAGGACGGCAGATGAAGACGTACTGCAGAAGGGGAAGCCATGACAGCGACGACCGACGGAAGCACCGGGGCAGCCGACCCCCGGGCGACCGCGGCCAGCGAGAGAATCGCTTTGAACCGTGAAACACCCGAGGTGTTCGCGGCTGCCGAGCGGGCCACCACCCGCGCCGTCGAACACCTTTTGGCACAGCAGGACCCGCAGGGCTGGTGGAAGGGCGACCTGGAGACGAACGTCACCATGGACGCCGAGGATCTCCTCCTCCGTCAGTTCCTGGGTATCCAAGACGAGAAGACGACAAAAGCGGCCGGTGCGTTCATCCGATCGCAGCAGCGACCGGACGGCACCTGGGCCACCTTCTACGGTGGACCCGGTGAGCTCTCGACCACCATCGAGGCCTACGTGGCCCTGCGGCTCGCCGGCGACGCGCCGGACGAGACCCACATGGCCGCCGCGGCCGCGTGGATCCGCGGCAAGGGCGGCATCGCCGCCTCCCGCGTGTTCACCCGCATCTGGCTGGCCCTGTTCGGCTGGTGGAAGTGGGAGGACCTGCCGGAACTGCCACCGGAGATCGTGTATCTGCCGAAGCGGTTCCCGCTCAACCTCTACGATTTCGGCTGCTGGGCCCGGCAGACCATCGTGCCGCTCACCGTCGTCTCGGCGCTGCGACCCGTACGGCCCGCGCCGTTCCCGCTCGACGAGCTGCACACCGACCCGCTCCGGCCCAACCCGCCGCGGCCGATGGCACCGGCCGCGAGCTGGGACGGCGCGTTCCAGCGGCTGGACAAGGCGCTGCACGCCTACCGCAAGTTCACCGTCCGCCCGCTGCGCCGCGCGGCCCTGAGGTCCGCGGCGCGCTGGATCATCGAGCGGCAGGAGAACGACGGCTGCTGGGGCGGCATCCAGCCGCCGGCCGTCTACTCCGTCATCGCCCTGCACCTCCTCGGCTACGACCTCGACCACCCGGTGCTGCGCGCCGGACTCGAATCGCTGGACCGGTTCGCGGTGTGGAACGAGGACGGCAGCCGGATGATCGAGGCGTGCCAGTCCCCGGTCTGGGACACCTGCCTCGCCACCATCGCGCTCGCCGACGCGGGCGTGCCCGCCGACCACCCGGCGCTGGTCAAGGCCGCCGGCTGGATGGTGGACGAGCAGATCCAGCGGCCCGGCGACTGGTCCGTCAAGCGCCCGGAGCTGGCCCCCGGCGGCTGGGCCTTCGAGTTCCACAACGACAACTACCCGGACATCGACGACACCGCCGAGGTCGTACTCGCCCTCAAGCGGGTGCGCCACCCCGACGCCGAGCGCGTCGACGACGCCGTCCGCCGGGCCGTCCGCTGGAACCTCGGCATGCAGTCGAAGAACGGCGCGTGGGCCGCCTTCGACGTCGACAACACCAGCCCGCTCCCGAACCGGCTGCCGTTCTGCGACTTCGGCGAGGTCATCGACCCGCCGTCCTCGGACGTCACCGCCCACGTGGTGGAGATGCTCGCCGCCGTCGGCCTCCAGCACGACCCGCGCACCCGGCGCGGCATCGACTGGCTCCTCGCGGAGCAGGAGGAGAACGGCGCGTGGTTCGGCCGCTGGGGCGTCAACTACGTCTACGGCACCGGCTCCGTGCTCCCCGCGCTCGTGGCCGTCGGCATCCCGACCTCGCACCGGGCCATCCGACGCGCCGTCACCTGGCTCGAAGGGGCGCAGAACGACGACGGCGGCTGGGGTGAGGACCTGCGCTCGTACGCCGACCCCGAGTGGGTCGGGCGCGGCGTCTCCTCCGCCTCGCAGACCGCCTGGGCGCTGATGGCGCTCCTCGCGGCCGGCGAGCGGGAGAGCGAGGCCGTCGAGCGCGGTGTCGCCTGGCTGGCCGAGACCCAGCTTCCGGACGGGTCCTGGGACGAGCCGTACTTCACCGGTACGGGCTTCCCCTGGGACTTCTCCATCAACTACCACCTGTACCGGCAGGTCTTCCCCGTCACGGCCCTGGGCCGCTACGTCCACGGAGACCTCTTCACCGCCGGCCGTCAGGAGAGCTGATGGCACCAGGCACGGGCGCCCCCGGACCCGCACCGCTGCTGATCGCCTGCGCGCTCGGCATCGAACGCCTCGCGCTGCGCGGCGACCGAAGCGACGCGGCCGGGCCCGTGACCGTACTGCGCACCGGAATGGGGCCCCTGGCGGCGGAACGTGCCGTCGCACAGGCGCTCGGCGACGAGGCGGCGGCCGGCCGGACCGCCGTCATCGCCACCGGCTTCTGCGCCGGCCTGGTCCCCGGGATGCACCCGGGCGACCTCGTCGTCGCGGGGGAGACCCGAGACCCCACCGGTCGTATCGAGTGCGTGGGCACCGAGCGGCTCGCCAAAGAGCTCGCCCGGGCCGCGCCGGAGCGCACCATCCACACGGGCCCGCTGGTGGGCTCGGACCACGTCGTACGGGGCGCCGAACGCGCCGCCCTGCACAGCGCGGGGGCCATCGCGGTGGACATGGAGTCCGCCGCGACGCTCCGCGCCGCCACCCGCGTCGGACCCCGTCCGGTTGCGGCGGTACGAGTGATCGTGGACGCTCCGGAACATGAACTCGTCCGAATCGGGACCTTGCGCGGCGGAATATCAGCATTCCGTGTACTACGCACTGTCCTTCCGGCTTTCTATGAATGGCACCGTTCTTTGTTGCTCCCCAGGAGGTGAGCTAGATGGCCATGCCGCTCCGCCAGTCCATCCGGGTCGGAACGTATCTCTTTGAACAGAAGCTGCGGAAGCGGGACAAGTTCCCACTGATCGTCGAGCTCGAACCGCTCTTTGCCTGCAATCTCTCCTGTGAGGGCTGTGGCAAGATCCAGCACCCGGCCGGGGTGCTGAAGCAGCGCATGCCGGTCGCGCAGGCCGTCGGCGCAGTGCTGGAGTCGGGTGCGCCGATGGTCTCCATCGCCGGCGGCGAGCCGCTGATGCATCCGCAGATCGACGAGATCGTCCGGCAGCTCGTGGCGAAGAAGAAGTACGTCTTCCTCTGCACCAACGCGATGCTGCTGCGCAAGAAGATCGAGAAGTTCACACCCTCCCCGTATTTCGCCTTCGCGGTCCACATCGACGGGATGCGCGAGCGCCACGACGAGTCCGTGGCCAAGGAAGGCGTATTCGACGAAGCCGTCGCCGCGATCAAGGAAGCCAAGCGGCGCGGCTTCCGGGTCACCACCAACTCGACCTTCTTCAATACCGACACCCCCCAGACCATCATCGAGGTCCTCAACTACCTCAATGACGATCTGAAGGTGGACGAGATGATGCTCTCGCCCGCCTACGCTTACGAGAAGGCCCCCGACCAGGACCACTTCCTGGGCGTCGAGCAGACCCGTGAGCTGTTCAAGAAGGCATTCGCCGGCGGCAACCGGCGGCGCTGGAGGCTCAACCACAGCCCCCTCTTCCTCGACTTCCTGGAAGGCAAGGCGGACTTCCCCTGCACCGCCTGGGCGATCCCCAACTACTCGCTCTTCGGCTGGCAGCGGCCCTGCTATCTGATGAGCGACGGGTACGTGCCCACGTACCAGGAGCTGATCGAGAAGACCGACTGGAGCAAGTACGGCCGAGGCAAGGACCCGCGCTGCGACAACTGCATGGCGCACTGCGGTTACGAGCCGACAGCCGTCCTCGCCACCATGGGCTCCCTGAAGGAGTCCCTGCGCGCCGCCCGCGAGACCGTCGCCGGGAACCGGGGCTGACGCCATGACCGCTGTGGGCCCTGTCTCGCTGGGGCTCCCCGACGTACCGGTCCGACCGCTGGCGACGCGCCGCGCATCGCGGCGCATCCAGGTCGGACCGGTCCCCGTCGGCGGAGGCGCCCCGATCTCGGTGCAGTCGATGACGACGACGGTGACGGCGGATGTCGGTGCGACGTTGCAGCAGATCGCCGAGTTGACGGCGGCGGGTTGTCAGATCGTGCGGGTG
>NZ_JOBF01000051.1 GCF_000718635.1 Streptomyces varsoviensis
CCTTCGTCATCGCCCTCAACGGCTTCGACGGACACCAGCCCTACACCCCCGAAGAAGTCCGCGAAGCACTCCAGATCGGCCCGGACGCCCCCATCATCACCACCGACGCGCGGCAGCGCGGCGAGACCAAGAGCGCGCTCATCACGCTGGTGGAGCACGCGCTGATGGCCCGGCTCAAGTAGCGCCGCGCGCACGGCAGTTGCACGGGTCGTCACGGAGCCGGCGGAATCGGCCCCGGGCGGTCCGTGCGGCGCGTTACGGCATGTTGCCGTGTTCATAACGTTTCGACAGAGAATTGGCCGGGCGTGACTACGGGTCGCGCCCGGCCGATTGCGCTCCGCTTACGTTTTCCCCGCTATTTGGCGTCGCTCGCTCTTAATGCCCGTTTTAGGTTGGACATTTCCCGCGCCCGTACCGTCGCCCTCGGTGTTTGGAATGCACCCGCCTGACGTGCTGCAATTCCCGGACCTGAGCGGTAATGGCTCAGGGGGAGAACGGCACCGGACGGGTGCCGACGCCGAGGGGTTGTTGGTCGAGTGAGGCGAAGCAGAGCGAGCGCCGCGGAGCAGGCGCGGGGGAACTTCACCCCGCCGCCGCGCGCGGCCGCATCGTATGCCGACGCCCGCGACCCCCGCGCCGCCTTCGAGCCCCCCGCGGCCGGCGGCCGCCGCTCGCCCCGCGACTGGCGCGTCGCCACCCGCCTCAACACCATCCTGCTCCTCCCCGCCCTCGTCGCCCTCGTCTTCGGCGGCCTGGGCATCAAGTCCTCGCTGGACACCTGGCGTCAGGCCGGGGACGCGGAACGTACGGCGCGGCTCGTGCGGGCGGCGGCCGCGTACGGGCACGCGCTGCTCGACGAGCGGGACCGCGGCGCCGAGCCGCTGCTGACCGGCGAGAGCGACAACCGCGCGATCAGGGAGTCGCGGAACGCGACCGACGCCGCGAAGAAGAACTTCGACCGGTATGCCGCCGAGGCGCCGGGCACCCCCGGCCTCCGGCGCCGCCTCGCGGCGTTCTCCGAGGCCGAGAAGGCGCTGCCGAAGCTGCGCGAGTCCGCGTACCGCGGCGCCGCCGCGGGCGGGACGCGCACCGAGGACGGCTATACGGCCGTCCAGCGCCCGCTCATGGAGCTCGCGAACGAACTGGCCTCGTACCCCGGTGACATCACCGCCTACGGGCAGACCGTCCACGCGATCTCGCTGGCCGAGTCCGCCGCCTCCCTTCAGCGCTCCCTGGGCGCCCACCTGTTGGTGCGCCCCGGCCCGTCCGACAAGGACCGCGAGGCCCAGCTCGCGGCCTTCGGCGCGGGCAGGTACCTGGAGCGGGTCGCGCTCGGCGAGTACACCTCCGGCTCCGCCGAGGGCGACGTCAAGCGCCTGCGGGACACGCTCGCCGGCAAGGGCCGGACGGACGAGCGGGACAAGATCGCCGACGCCATCTCCGCCGAGCGGGCCGGGGGTTCGGGGGCCACGCCCACGAGCTGGTTCGACGCGTCGACTCGGACGTTCGACGCCTACCGGTCGATCGAGGAGGGGCTGGCCGGCGACGCGCTGGCCGCTGCTCGGCAGACGACTTCCGACGCCCTGCGCGACGCGGTCGTCAACGCCGCCGTCGTCGTCCTCGCCCTCCTACTCGCCCTGGTGATCGCCGGTCTGATGGGCCGTTCGATGAGCCGATCGACGCGGCGGCTGCGCGATGCCGCCTTCGAGGTCGCGGAGCAGCGGCTGCCGGCCACGGTGGACCAGCTCTCGCGTACGGAACCGGGCCGGGTGGACACCCGGGTGGCACCGGTGCCGGTCACGACGCGGGACGAGATCGGCGAAGTGGCCCGCGCCTTCGACCAGGTGCACCGCGAGGCCGTGCGGCTCGCCGCCGAACAGGCGCTGCTGCGGTCCAACATCGACACCATCTTCGCCAACCTCTCGCGCCGCAACCAGCACCTGATCGAAGGTCAGCTCTCGGTCATCTCGGGCCTGGAGAGCACCGAGGCCGACCCGAGCCGGCTGGAGAGCCTTTTCCGCCTGGACCACCTGGCCACCCGGTTGCGGCGCAACGGCGAGAACCTGCTCGTGCTCTCCGGCGAGGAGCCCGGCCGCCGCTGGGACCGGCCGGTGCCGCTCGTGGACGTACTGCGCGCCGCCTCCTCGGAGGTGGAGTCGTACGCGCGTATCGAGCTGTCCGGGGTGGCGGAGTGCGAGATCCACGGCGCGGCCGTGACCGACCTCGTGCATCTGCTCGCCGAACTGCTGGAGAACGCCACCGTCTTCTCGTCACCGCAGACGAAGGTCGCGGTGACGGCGACGCGGCTGCCGGACGCCCGCGTCATGATCGAGATCCATGACCAGGGCATCGGCCTGAGCGCCGAGGACTTCGCGGACATCAACCACCGGCTCGCCAACCCGCCCGAGATCGATGTGGCGGTCTCCCAGCGGATGGGTCTGTGCGTGGTCGCCCGGCTCTCCGAGCGGCACGGCATCCGCGTCCAGTTGCGCTCCTCGGGCGAGCAGGGCGGGACCACCTCGCTGGTGATGCTGCCGGATGCGATCACGCACGGCGGTGGCGGCGAGGAGGAGCGCCCCCAGGAGGGCGGCACGCACGCCGTTCCCGACGCGCCCGTCCCCGCTCCGGTATCCGCGGTCTCGGCCTCGACCGACATCTCCGGCGCGACCGGCGGACCGGCGGAGGGAGAGCAGGAAGAGCCTCCGCTTGGCGCGGACCGGCGGTACGAGCAGGCGTACGAGCCGTCGCACGACCAGTCGCACACGCGCTCGTACAACCCCTCCCCCGAGCAGCCCTCGGCGTATCCGGAATCCCCTTTCGAGGGATCGGAGCACCCCGCCGTACCGGCCTTCGGCTCGCCCCAACACCCCGCTCACCAGGGCGAGTGGAGCGAGTCAGGGGCGCGTGGGACGGCGTATGACGAGGGTTACGGAAGGGAATCGGAACCCTCTTCCGGCGCTGACGCGGCGGCGCGTGAGCGCGTAGAGTTTGACCATCCGGGCGTTTCCCCGAGCGGCTACCACCAGATGACCGGCGCCGGCTTTCCGCGCGGCGGCACCCAGGGGCAGCGGCCCGAGGAAACGGCAGGGGAGCCGGAGCAGCCTCCGCAGGGAGAGGCCCCCGCCTGGCAATCGGCGAACGACGAGCGCTGGCAGAAGGCCGAGCGGCTCCGGGAGCCGACGGCCGGCGGAGTCACCTCCTCCGGTCTGCCCCGGCGGGTGCCCAAGGCGAACCTCGTCGAGGGCGCCGCGGAGGAGACACCGCGGGGCGGCCCCGAGCTGTCCCGCGCCCCGGAGGACATCCGCGGCAGGCTGAGCAATCTGCGCCGCGGCGTCCAGCAGGGCCGCGGTGTCCAGCAAGGGCGCGAAGCGGGGACCGATAGCGGCTCCCCCGAGCACAATGACCGACAGGGCTTCGGCCCCGGCAGCACCTACGATCAGGAGCGTTAGTGTGAGCCCGATGAGCCAGGCGGCGCAGAACCTGAACTGGTTGATCACCGGTTTCGTGGACAACACCCCAGGGGTCTCCCACACGGTCGTGGTCTCCGCCGACGGACTGCTATTGGCGATGTCCGAAGGCTTTCCGCGCGACCGAGCCGACCAGTTGGCGGCCGTCGCCTCCGGCCTGACCTCCCTCACCGCCGGGGCCTCCCGGATCTTCGAGGGCGGCAGCGTCAACCAGACCGTGGTGGAGATGGAGCGCGGCTTCCTCTTCATCATGTCCGTATCCGACGGTTCTTCGCTGGCCGTACTCGCACACCCCGAGTGCGACATCGGCCTCGTCGGCTACGAGATGGCCCTGCTCGTCGACCGGACGGGCAGCGTGCTGACCCCCGACCTCCGTGCCGAATTGCAGGGGAGCCTGCTGAACTAGCAGACAGGCAGTGCGTTTCGCGCCACCGAGCCTTACAGTTCGGTGGCGCGACCCCGCAGCGATAAGGCAAGTTGGAGGAGGAAGACGTGGCAACGCCCCCCGGCGGATACCCGTACGGCAATGGCCAGCAGGGTGAGCCCCCGCTGAACCGCTTCAACTTCCCCTCCGCACCGAGCCGCCAGGCCCCGCCGGAGCAGCCGCGACAGCCCGAGTCGCAGCGCCCGCGGCGGCTGGACCGCCAGCGGCGGTGGCAGCAGCCGGAGGAGCAGGGTGCGTACGCGCCCTACGAGTCCGCGGCCTCCACCGCGCCTTCGGCGCCCTCGGCATCCGTAGCGCCCTCCGCCGCCGTTCCGCCGGCGGAGCACCACCGCATCGAGCCGGTGGAGCCGGCGTGGTACGCGCCGGAGCCCCCGCCGCCCGCGAGCGACGGGGAAACGCCGCTGGTCAGGCCGTATGCCATGACCGGTGGCCGGACCAGGCCGCGGTACCAGCTCGCCATAGAGGCGCTGGTGCACACCACGGCCCAGCCCGCCCAACTCCAGGGGCAGTTGCCGGAACACCAGCGCATCTGCCACCTGTGCCGCGAGATCAAGTCGGTCGCCGAGATCTCCGCGCTCCTCACCATCCCCCTCGGCGTGGCCCGCATCCTCGTTGCCGACTTGGCAGAGGCCGGGCTCGTCGCCATCCATCAGCCCGGCGGTGACGAGACCGCCGGCGGCCAGCCTGACGTGACACTGCTCGAAAGGGTGCTCAGTGGACTTCGGAAGCTCTAGCGGCGAGCCACCTGCCCGCTCCACCACCTCCGCGAAGATCGTGGTGGCGGGAGGTTTCGGCGTCGGCAAGACGACCTTCGTCGGCGCGGTCTCGGAGATCAACCCGCTGCGCACCGAAGCCGTGATGACCTCCGCCTCCGCGGGGATCGACGACTTGACGCACGCGCCGGACAAGACCACCACGACGGTGGCCATGGACTTCGGCCGCATCACCTTGGACCAGGACCTGATCCTGTACCTGTTCGGGACGCCCGGCCAGGACCGTTTCTGGTTCATGTGGGACGACCTGGTACGCGGCGCCATCGGCGCCATCGTCCTCGTCGACACCCGCCGCCTC
>NZ_JOBF01000052.1 GCF_000718635.1 Streptomyces varsoviensis
CCTCCTAAGCCCCGGCACCCTCACCGAACCCGAACCCGGCCTGTTCACCACGCCCCGACCGACAAAGTGAACCCGCACGCAGGCCCACACAACGCCCACTGAGAAACACGCCGTCGCGCCACGACCGTCACGAACGCCGCTGGGGGCGTCCTCTCGAAGCCCCTCGTCCACGGGGCCGTCGCCCTCGGCACTGGTCGTCGACTGGTGGCTACGGCAGAGATCGTCAGGTATGTCATTCGAAACCGCCTTCGGGTTCTGCTGAAGTTGCCGCAGTACAGCTCCTGCGTCCGGCACTTTGGCTGGTTCACGCCAACTCTGCGACTGCCGTCGCATCGTCTTCCGCTGGCTCCAAGCCCCTTGGGGCGCAAGGGGTGGCGCGCCGGAGCGCGGACACCCGGACGCGGACGCGATCAGGCCAATCTCAACTGGCCTACCCCTCAGGCCTTGTTGTTGATTGTCCTTCTCCGGAATGATCTGGCGACGTCAAGATCACGTGAAGAAAGAGGAGGTGCAGTGAAGAGCAAGAAGAGCCTGAAGATCGCTGTGGCCGCTGGGGTCCTCATCGTGGCCGGCGCCGCGCCTGCGCTGGCGACCGTGAAGGAGGTGGGCGGAGGTACATGGGACTACGGTGCCGGTACCTCGCAGGTGTGGTCGAACTACTACCACCCGACGAAGTGCCACGGCTCGACCTCAGTCGGGAAGACCATCCAGAGCGACACGGCACCCAAGGACGAATGGTCCTTTACCCAGGTTGAGGCCGCGCTGTACGGCAACGAGACCTACTACAAGACCACCTGCTGACAGCGGTGGCGGCCGAGCGTCGGCTCGGTTTCGTAGGATGAGCGTCCGCCCGCCGGATGGCGCGGAATCGTTTTCCCCGGCGGGCGGCCGCTCCCAGCATGTCCAGCTTTCTGAGTCGCGCTCCTCGAAGTGCCCTGACCTAGGCAATTGATGCTGCACCGAGGTATCAAGTTCGTCCACGCCGCTGTGCTGGCCTACTCAGCGGTTCTCGCCTTCCTGTTCTTACGGAGCTTCGAAGAGGACTGGGTGCTCGGCCACACAGCCGTCGTATGGGTGACGGACTCCGACAACTCGGCCAGCGGCTCTCAAGTCGCGCGTGCCGTCGCGGATTTCGCGGAGGGGCAGCGGACGACCGTCGCGCGTGAAGTCCTCGACCTCAACGCCCCGTCCAGCAGCAGGCACCTCTATCTTGCGCCGGGCGGCCCCCACTCCGACTGGCTGAAGGAGGGGTACCCCTCCTTCAATCGCAGTTACCACACGGACGTGCGTCCCGTGGCAGACCTCGGAATGCGTGATCCCCGAGGCATCTATTACGTCTTCGGTTCGGACCAGGCCGCCACGTCGCTCACTCGGGACTTCGCCGGTCTGGGGCTGACAGCAAAGGTCTATCACCCCGTCTCGCTGACGCAGTTGAGCTTCAACTATGAGGGAAGCGCGCTGTACCGATCGTTTTTCGTCGTCGCTCTCGCCGTCGTGACGATGACCGGCGCGGGGGTCCTGCTCAACGCGAAGGCGTATGGGGTGCTGCGGCTGCAAGGAAAATCGTTCGGGCAGATCCTGTGGCGGGACCTGCGTCAGTTGGCGGCGTTCTGGGCCATCGCGTTTGTCGCCGTGGCCGCCACGACGCTGCTGCTTCTCGGGCTCTACAACGGACTGGCCTGGATCGGCACCTTCACTCTGCTCGCGTTGGGCGCCACCCTTGTGCTCGGTGCCGTCGCCCTTGTCACGCACGCGGCCATGCTCGGCCTGACGTCCCAGACCGATGTGCTGTCGGCTCTGAAGGGGGAGTTGCCGGCGCGGGCCGCCGCGATCTGCGCCTACCTCGTCAGAGTTCCAGCGCTCCTGCTGGCGCTGAGCATCGCCTCGGCTGTCGTTGTGGCCGGCCAGGACGTACTGGCCCGACAGGAGAGCAGCCGGGCGTACGCGAAGATCGGCGACGCCACCTCGATCGCCTTCAACGGCAGCCTCGCAAGCGAGGCGGGACTGAAGAGCCTGAACGCGAAAGTGGGGCCCTGGCTGCACCAGGCAGACAGCGACGGGGACATCATCTTCGCAGGCCACCGGAGATTCGGGGGGCGGGGCCCGGGAGACCTCGTGAATCATGACGTACTGATCGTCAACGAGTCCTTTCTGGCCGCGCAACCCGTCCTCGACTCATCCGGGCACCGGGTGACCATGAGCGACGCGGGCCCTGAGCGGGTACGGCTGGTGATCCCCAGGTCTCTCGCGCGGTATGCCGGACGCCTGCGTGGGCAAGTCCCGGGGCTGCTGAACCCCGTCACACCGGACGTCGTCTCAGCGGCCAAGGTGGAGACGGTGTGGTCGAAGGACAGCCAGCGTGTCTTCACGTACAACCCCGGCGGCCAGCAGCGCAATGGCGAGAAACTCGGCGCGGACGACTCTCTGGTCACCGATCCCGTCATCATCGCTTTCCCCAATGGATCGCCGTTGGTGAGCAACAAGCTCTACACCGACTACGCCTCTCAGAGCAGCATCGTCTTCCCTAACCCGGATGACGTCACGGCCGGCATCAAGAAACACCACCTTGAGACATACGTGATGTCCATGACCCCTGTCGCGCAGAACGCCGCGAACAAACTGCGTGATCTCGTCGGAGACTTCAGGCTGCAACTGTTCAACCTGGCGGTGGCCGTGACGGTGCTGCTCATCACCGGAGTCGGCGTCTGCATCGTCCACTCTCGGAAAAACGCACAAGCGATCTTCGCACGGCACATCAGCGGATGGACCTTCACCGCCACCCACCGCCCGGTTCTGCTGCTTGAAGGGCTTCTGGCCATGCTCCTGGTGGTATGGCTGCCCTTCAAAGTGTGGCAGCAGAACCAGGACCTCGACCGGTACGCGGCGCTCGGCATCCCCGCCCCCAGGCCGGCCGCCGAAGTCACGGGACTCGACCTCGGCGTCACCATTGCGCTCGTCGTCGTCGAGGTCGCGGCGGTGCTGCTGGCCCTTGCCGCTTTCCACCGCCGCATCGTCAAGGAAGGCGCGACCGAGTCGTGACTCCCCACCGCCGTGCAGGAGCTGCTACGTGATCGAAATCGAGAACCTGACCAAGTCCTTCGGCCCACGCACGCTGTGGGCCGGCCTCGCCTTCACCGTGACGCGCGGAGAGGTCCTCGCGCTGACCGGCCCGAGCGGCTCCGGCAAGTCGACACTCCTCAATTGCCTCGGCCTCCTGGACGAACCGACATCCGGAGCGATCCGCTATGAGAGCCAGGACATCACCCGCTTCCGTCCACGTGCTGCCCGGCACTACCGGCGCGACGTCCTGGGCTACCTGTTCCAGAATTACGCGTTGATCGACAACGCGACCGTCGCCGCCAACCTCACGGTCGCCATGAAACCGCGCCGGGCCAGAAAAGGCACCCCGACCATCGTCGAGGCGCTGGAACGCGTCGGCCTGGCAGGACGCGAAAAGGAACAGGTCCACCGGCTCAGCGGCGGCGAGCAGCAACGCGTCGCTCTGGCCCGGCTCATCGTCAAACAACCCGCGCTCGTCCTGGCCGACGAGCCGACCGGTGCTCTCGACCACGACAACGCCACCATGGTCGTGGACATCCTCCGTTCGATGAGCAAGGACGGCTGCGCCGTCGTCATCGCCACGCACAATGACGCCGTCCGTGACCGCTGCGACACCGTTCTCGCAGTCGGGAGCACCACACAACCCGAGCCTGTCAAAGAAAGGCAACACTCATGAATGCCCGCCTCACCTGGAGACTTGTTGTCGGCATCCTGGTCCTCGGCATCGTCGCGGTACTTCTCGTCTACGGAGAACACACCGGGGTCATCCTCGGCCGGATCGGACTGCGCCTGTTCTGACCTCCGTGCCACACGCGCCGCGCCCTGCCAGGACCATGGCAGGGCGTTTTTGCGCATTGATGCTACGAGAGACAACCAACGCACCCGAGAGCCTCGCGGAGCCGGCCCGTAATCACTGTCGATCACGAGATGGGCCTGCTCTGCGTGGGCGTTGTGTGGGCCTGCGTGCGGGTTCACTTTGTCGGTCGGGGCGTGGTGAACAGGCCGGGTTCGGGTTCGGTGAGGGTGCCGGGGCTTAGGAGG
>NZ_JOBF01000053.1 GCF_000718635.1 Streptomyces varsoviensis
CTTCAATGCGTACGGTCCGACCGAGGCGACGGTGAACTGCCTGGAGTACCGGCTGGCGCCGGGGGAGCCGACGCCGTCCGGCCCCGTGCCGATTGGTCGCCCGTTCGCCAACACCCGTGCGTACGTGCTTGATTCCTCGCTCCAGCCCGTGCCGGTGGGTGTTCCCGGTGAGCTGTACGTAGCCGGGGTGGTCCTGGCCCGTGGGTACCACGGGCGGGCAGCGCTGACGGCCGAGCGGTTCGTCGCCGATCCGTACGGTCCGGCCGGTGGGCGGATGTATCGCACGGGGGATGTGGTGCGGCGTCGCGCGGGTGGCGACATCGAGTACGTGGGGCGCGCGGACGATCAGGTCAAGCTGCGCGGCTTCCGTATCGAACTCGGCGAGATAGAAGCCGTGTTGGTCGGACACGCGTCAGTGGCGCGGGCCGCGGTGCTCGTACGGGAGGACGAGCCGGGCGACAAGCGGCTCGCCGCCTATGTCGTGCCCGAGGCGTCGCCCGCTCCGGATGCCGCTGAACTCCACGCCTACGTTTCCGCGGCGCTCCCCGAGTACATGGTGCCGTCCGCTTTCACGGTCCTCGACGCTCTGCCGCTGACGCCCAACGGCAAGCTGGACCGCAAGGCCCTGCCGGCCCCCGACTACGGCACCCACCAGCCGTACGCCGCGACGACCGGCCGAGGGCCGCGCTCGCCGCGCGAGGAGATCTTGTGCGGGCTGTTCGCGGAGATCCTGGGAGTGGCGCGGGTCGGTATCGATGAGGACTTCTTCGAGCTGGGCGGGCATTCGCTGCTCGCCATCCGGCTGGTGAGCAGGGCCCGTTCGACGCTGGGTGTGGAGATGGCGATCCGTCAGCTCTTCGAGACCCCGACGGTGGCCGCTCTCTCCGAAGCCCTCGACGCGGTGGCGGGCGGCGAGGCGCGCCCCGCCGTCGTGCCCATGGAGCGGCCGGAGCGGCTGCCCCTGTCCTTCGCGCAGCAGCGGCTGCTCTTCCTCAGCAAGCTCGAAGGCCCCAGCGCGACCTACAACCTCCCCGCCGCCCTGCGGCTCACGGGCGAACTGGACCAGCAGGCGCTACGGGCCGCGCTGTGCGACGTGGTCGCCCGGCACGAGAGCCTGCGCACCCTCTTCCCCGAGGACGCCGAAGGCTTCGAGAACGCCGAAGGTGGGCACCAACTGGTGCTGGCCCCCGGCGCGGAAGCCGCGCGGCCCGCGTTCGCCATCGAGGCCGTCGGCGAAGACGGACTGCAGGAGAGGCTGGACGCCGCCGCCCGGTACGGTTTCGACCTCTCCGCCGAGATCCCCATCCGCGCATGGCTGTTCGAGGTGAACCCGCGGGAACACGCCCTGCTCCTCCTCGTCCACCACATCGCCGGCGACGGCTGGTCGATGCCGCTGCTCGTACGCGACCTGGCGGGGGCCTACAACGCGCGCCGCACCGGTCGCTCCCCGCGCTGGTCGCCGCTGCCGGTGCAGTACGCCGACTACGCCCTGTGGCAGCGGGAACTGCTCGACGGCGAGGACGACGCGGACAGCGCGGTCTCGCGGCAGCTCGCGTACTGGCGGGACGCGCTCGCCGGGCTGCCGGAGGAGCTTGAGCTGCCGACGGACCGGCCGCGTCCGGCGAAGGCCACCTACCGCGGCGACGAAGTACCGCTGGAGATACCCGCCGAACTCCACGCGCGGCTCGCCGCCCTCGCGCGCGCCAACCAGGCGAGCGTCTTCATGGTCGTCCAGGCCGCCCTCGCGACCCTGCTGTCGAAGCTCGGCGCGGGCGACGACATCCCCATCGGCACGCCCGTCGCGGGCCGCACCGACGACGCGCTGGAGGACCTGGTCGGGTTCTTCGTCAACACGCTCGTCCTGCGTACCGACGTCTCCGGGAACCCCACCTTCCGTGATGTGGTGAGCCGTGTGCGGGAGGCGGACCTGGCGGCGTACGCGCACCAGGACGTGCCGTTCGAGCGGCTGGTCGAGGTGCTGAACCCGGCCCGCTCCCTCGCGCGGCACCCCCTCTTCCAGACCCTGCTGGCCTTCAACAACAACGACCAGCGAGCCTCGGCCGACGCGGCGGACGGCTTGCCGGGCCTGGCCGTCGAGGGCCGCCGCGTGAGCACCGGGGTCGCCAAGTTCGACCTCGCGTTCAACCTCGCCGAACAGCTCGACGCCGACGGCGCGCCCGCCGGCCTCGACGGCGTCATCGAGTACAGCGCCGACCTCTTCGACCGAGCGACGGCGGCGGGCATCGCCGAGCGGTTCGTCCGCGTGCTGGAGGCGGTCGCCTTCGCCCCCGAGGCCCCGCTCGGGCGGCTCGACGTCCTCGCCGACGAGGAGCGGCGGCGGGTGCTCGTGGAGTGGAACGACACCGCTCGCGACACGCCACGGGAGACGCTGTCCGCGCTCTTCGAGGCTCAGGCGGCGCGTACGCCGGATGCGGTGGCGTTGGTTTTCGAGGGTGTGGAGGTTTCGTACTTCCTCGACGGCTACTCCGCCGCGAACCTCGAGGTGCCCGTACTGCCCTCGCAGGCCGCGTACGCGATCTACACCTCGGGTTCCACGGGGCGTCCGAAGGGCGTGGTGGTGCCGGGCTCGGCACTGGTCAATTTCCTCTCCTCGATGCAGTCGCGATTCCAACTCACGGAGAGCGACAGGCTGTTGGCGGTGACGACCGTCGGCTTCGACATCGCCGGTCTGGAGCTGTACCTGCCGCTGCTGGCCGGTGCCGGGCTCGTCCTCGCCGCCCGCGAGACTGTAAAGGACCTGCCGGGCCTGGCCGCGCTCGTACGGAGCTCCGGGGCCACGGCGATGCAGGCGACCCCGAGCCTGTGGCACGCGCTGGTCGAGTCCGGCGTCGAGCTGTCGGGCGTGCGGGTGCTGGTCGGCGGCGAGGCGCTGCCGACCGATCTGGCGGGTGGTCTGGTGAATGCCGCTCGGTCGGTGACCAATCTCTACGGTCCGACGGAGACGACGATCTGGTCGACGGCCTCGGAGGTCGGGGCTGCCAGTGCGGGAGTGTCGATCGGTCGGCCGATCGCGAACACGCGGGTGTACGTGCTGGATGCGGCGTTGCGGCCGGTCGCGCTCGGTGTCGCGGGTGAGCTGTATATCGCTGGTGACGGTCTGGCGCGCGGTTACCACCGCCGCCCGGATCTGTCGGCGGAGCGGTTCGTGGCCGATCCGTACGGGCCGGCGGGGGCGCGGATGTACCGTACCGGCGACCTGGTGCGGTGGCGCGCGGATGGAGAGCTGGAGTACATCGGCCGTACGGACTTCCAGGTCAAGGTCCGCGGCTTCCGTATCGAGCTCGGCGAGATCGAAGCGGCGCTCACCGCGCACCCTGCGGTCTCGCGCGCCGCGGTGGTGGTCCGCGAGGACCTGCCCGGCGACAAGCGGCTCGTCGCCTACGTCGTACCGGCGGCCGAGGGCGCGGCCCCCGAGGCGGGCGCGCTGCGCAGGCATATCGGCGCGGCGCTGCCCGACTACATGGTGCCGTCGGCGTTCGTCGTCCTCGACGCGCTGCCGCTGACGCCCAACGGCAAGCTGGACCGAAACGCGCTGCCCGCCCCCGAGTACGGCATCGACAGCGCCGGGCGCGCCCCGCGCACCCCGCAGGAAGAGATACTCGCCGGCCTGTTCGCCGAGGTGCTCGGCGTCCAGCCGTCCTCCATCGACGAGGACTTCTTCAAACGCGGCGGCCACTCGCTCGCCGCCATGCGGCTCGTCGGCCGCATCCGCTCCACCTTCGGCGTCGAACTGGCCATCAGCCGGCTCTTCGAGACCCCCACCATCGCGGGCCTCGCCGACGTGCTGCGCGGCGCGGACGGCGCCCGTACCGCCCTCGCCGCGCGACCGCGCCCCGAGCGGATACCGCTGTCCTTCGCACAGCAACGCCTGTGGTTCCTCAACCAGTTCGAGGGCCCCAGCTCCACGTACAACGTCCCCGCGGCACTCCGCCTCACCGGCTCCCTCGACCGCGACGCCCTGCGCTCCTCGCTCGCCGATGTCGTGGCGCGCCACGAGAGCCTGCGCACCGTCTTCGCCGAGGACGCCCAGGGCGGCCACCAGGTCATCCTGGCCGCCGACGACCCCGCCGTGCGGCCCGGCATCACGTTCGCCGAGGTCGCCACCGAGGAGGAACTGGAGCGGCGCATCGACGAAGCCGGCCGCTACAGCTTCGACATCGCCGCCGAAATCCCGCTGCGCGCCTGGCTGTTCGCCACGGGGACGGACGAGTACGTCCTGCTGCTCCTCATCCACCACAGCGCGGGCGACGGCGGCTGGTCGATGCCGCTCCTCGTCCGCGACCTCACCGTCGCCTACGCCGCGCGCTCCCAGAACCGGGCCCCGGAATGGGCGCCGCTGCCGGTGCAGTACGCGGACTACACGCTCTGGCAGCGCGAGGAGCTCGGCTCCGAGGACGACCCGGACAGCGTGCTCTCCCAGCAGCTCGCCTACTGGCGGGACACCCTCGCCGACCTCCCGCGGGAACTGCGGCTCCCCACCGACCGGCCCCGGCCCGTCGAGGGCTCGCACCGGGGCGGCATGGTCCGCTTCGACCTGCCCGCCGCCCTGCACCAGCGCCTGGAGACCCTGGCCCAGGAGAACCACGCGAGCCTGTTCATGGTGGTGCAGGCCGCCCTCGCCGCGCTGCTGGCGAAGCTCAGCGGATCGGACGACATCCCGCTGGGCACCCCCATCGCGGGCCGCACCGACGACGCGCTGGAAGACCTGGTCGGGAATTTCGTCAACACGCTCGTGCTGCGCACCGACGTGTCCGGCGACCCGACGTTCGCCGAGCTGGTCGGGCGCGTACGGGAGACGGACCTGGCGGCGTACGCGCATCAGGACGTGCCGTTCGAGCGGCTGGTCGAGGTGCTGAACCCGGCCCGCTCCATCACCCGGCACCCCCTCTTCCAGATCTTGATCACCTGGCACAACGCCGGGCACCAGGCCGTACGGTCCACCACCCAGCTCCCCGACCTGGCCGTGGACGGCCACTCGGTCCGTACCGGCGTGGTCCGCTTCGACCTGCGGTTCGCCCTCGCCGACCTGCGCGGCGACGAGGGCGCGGCGGCCGGGATCAGGGGCGAGGTCGAGTACAGCGCCGACCTCTTCGACCAGGAGACCGCCCAGAGCCTCGCCGACCGGTTCGTCCGCGTCCTGGAGGCGGTGGCCGCCGCCCCCGACCGCCCGGTCGGCCGAATCGACGTGCTGGACGAGACCGACCGCCGGCGGGAGCTGGTGGACTGGAACGACACGGCCCGCGATATCCCAGAGGCGACCCTTCCTGAACTCTTCGAGGCGCAGGCGGCCCGTTCTCCGGATGCCCCGGCGCTCGTCGACGGTGATACGTCCCTCACCTATGCGGAGCTGAATGCCCGCGCGAACCGGCTGGCGCGGGTGCTGGTGGGGCGCGGCGTGGGTCCGGAGCGGTTTGTGGCGATTGTGCTGCCGCGGTCGGCGGAGAATGTGGTGGCGATGTTGGCGGTGCTCAAGGCGGGCGGCGCGTACGTGCCGGTGGACCCGGAGTATCCGGATGAGCGCATTGCCCACATGCTGGCGGATTCCCGGCCGGTGCTCACGCTCACCGAGGAGGAGATCGGCTCTCTCGTGTTCGACGGCGTGTCGGACGGCGATCTGGGGCGTGCCCCTGCTCAGTCCCATGCCGCGTACATGATTTACACGTCCGGTTCGACGGGTGTGCCGAAGGGTGTGGTGGTGGAGCACCGTTCGCTGGGGGCGTATCTGCTGCGGGCGCGTGAGGCGTACGCGGAGGCGGTGGCGGGGGTGTCGTTGGTGCATTCGCCGCTGGCGTTCGACCTGACGGTCACGGCGCTCTACACGCCGCTGGTCAGTGGTGGGTGTGTGCG
>NZ_JOBF01000054.1 GCF_000718635.1 Streptomyces varsoviensis
GGGGTTGTGGGATCTCTCTTTTGCAGTCTGCCGGCTGTGAGACGAGTCAGAAACCGTTGGTGTAGGCGAAGGACATGCGAAAGGTCCGGCGTAGAGGGTAAGACCCCCGTAGCTGAAACATCAGCGGCTTGTTTGAGAGACACCCAAGTAGCACGGGGCCCGAGAAATCCCGTGTGAATCTGGCGGGACCACCCGCTAAGCCTAAATATTCCCTGGTGACCGATAGCGGATAGTACCGTGAGGGAATGGTGAAAAGTACCGCGGGAGCGGAGTGAAATAGTACCTGAAACCGTGTGCCTACAAGCCGTGGGAGCGTCGCTGTGTGTGCTTGCACATGCAGTCGTGACTGCGTGCCTTTTGAAGAATGAGCCTGCGAGTTTGCGGTGTGTTGCGAGGTTAACCCGTGTGGGGAAGCCGTAGCGAAAGCGAGTCCGAATAGGGCGTTGAGTAGCGCGCTCAAGACCCGAAGCGGAGTGATCTAGCCATGGGCAGGTTGAAGCGGAGGTAAGACTTCGTGGAGGACCGAACCCACCAGGGTTGAAAACCTGGGGGATGACCTGTGGTTAGGGGTGAAAGGCCAATCAAACTCCGTGATAGCTGGTTCTCCCCGAAATGCATTTAGGTGCAGCGTCGTGTGTTTCTTGCCGGAGGTAGAGCACTGGATAGGCGATGGGCCCTACCGGGTTACTGACCTTAGCCAAACTCCGAATGCCGGTAAGTGAGAGCGCGGCAGTGAGACTGTGGGGGATAAGCTCCATGGTCGAGAGGGAAACAGCCCAGAGCATCGACTAAGGCCCCTAAGCGTACGCTAAGTGGGAAAGGATGTGGAGTCGCAGAGACAACCAGGAGGTTGGCTTAGAAGCAGCCATCCTTGAAAGAGTGCGTAATAGCTCACTGGTCAAGTGATTCCGCGCCGACAATGTAGCGGGGCTCAAGCGTACCGCCGAAGTCGTGTCAATCAGACATGAGGGCTAACGCCCGTCTGGTTGGGTAGGGGAGCGTCGTGTGCCGGGTGAAGCAGCCGTGTAAGCGAGTTGTGGATGGTTCACGAGTGAGAATGCAGGCATGAGTAGCGATTCACACGTGGGAAACGTGTGCGCCGATTGACTAAGGGTTCCTGGGTCAAGCTGATCTGCCCAGGGTAAGTCGGGACCTAAGGCGAGGCCGACAGGCGTAGTCGATGGACAACCGGTTGATATTCCGGTACCCGCTTTGAAGCGCCCAATATCGAATCCTCTGATGCTAAGGCCGTGAAGCCGCCCTGAGCTCTTCGGAGCGTAGGGGAGTGGTGGAGCCGCTGACCCTAGGTGGTAGTAGGTAAGTGATGGGGTGACGCAGGAAGGTAGTCCAGCCCGGGCGGTGGTTGTCCCGGGGTAAGGGTGTAGGACGTACGGTAGGCAAATCCGCCGTGCATGTGTCTGAGACCTGATGCCGAGCCGATTGTGGTGAAGTGGATGATCCTATGCTGTCGAGAAAAGCCTCTAGCGAGTTTCATGGCGGCCCGTACCCTAAACCGACTCAGGTGGTCAGGTAGAGAATACCGAGGCGTTCGGGTGAACTATGGTTAAGGAACTCGGCAAAATGCCCCCGTAACTTCGGGAGAAGGGGGGCCATTCCTGGTGATCCGTCTTGCACGGTGAGCTGGGGGTGGCCGCAGAGACCAGCGAGAAGCGACTGTTTACTAAAAACACAGGTCCGTGCGAAGCCGTAAGGCGATGTATACGGACTGACGCCTGCCCGGTGCTGGAACGTTAAGGGGACCGGTTAGCTCTGTTTCGACAGGGCGAGGCTGAGAACTTAAGCGCCAGTAAACGGCGGTGGTAACTATAACCATCCTAAGGTAGCGAAATTCCTTGTCGGGTAAGTTCCGACCTGCACGAATGGCGTAACGACTTCTCGACTGTCTCAACCATAGGCCCGGTGAAATTGCACTACGAGTAAAGATGCTCGTTTCGCGCAGCAGGACGGAAAGACCCCGGGACCTTTACTATAGCTTGATATTGGTGTTCGGTTCGGCTTGTGTAGGATAGGTGGGAGACTGTGAAGCTATGGCGCCAGCCGTGGTGGAGTCGTCGTTGAAATACCACTCTGGTCGTGCTGGATGTCTAACCTGGGTCCGTGATCCGGATCAGGGACAGTGTCTGGTGGGTAGTTTAACTGGGGCGGTTGCCTCCTAAAGGGTAACGGAGGCGCCCAAAGGTTCCCTCAGCCTGGTTGGCAATCAGGTGTTGAGTGTAAGTGCACAAGGGAGCTTGACTGTGAGACCGACGGGTCGAGCAGGGACGAAAGTCGGGACTAGTGATCCGGCGGTGGCTTGTGGAAGCGCCGTCGCTCAACGGATAAAAGGTACCCCGGGGATAACAGGCTGATCTTCCCCAAGAGTCCATATCGACGGGATGGTTTGGCACCTCGATGTCGGCTCGTCGCATCCTGGGGCTGGAGTCGGTCCCAAGGGTTGGGCTGTTCGCCCATTAAAGCGGTACGCGAGCTGGGTTTAGAACGTCGTGAGACAGTTCGGTCCCTATCCGCTGTGCGCGTAGGAGTCTTGAGAAGGGCTGTCCCTAGTACGAGAGGACCGGGACGGACGAACCTCTGGTGTGCCAGTTGTTCTGCCAAGGGCATGGCTGGTTGGCTACGTTCGGAAAGGATAACCGCTGAAAGCATCTAAGCGGGAAGCCTGCTTCGAGATGAGGACTCCC
>NZ_JOBF01000055.1 GCF_000718635.1 Streptomyces varsoviensis
GGGCCAGCGCGGGTTTCGTCTCGGACCCTCCGGGTCCAAAGCGCTGGCAGCGGCGGGGGAGGGGGCCGGGCGGGCGCCGGTTCGCTGCCTGCCGGCTGGGGGGTGGCTGGGGCCAGGGAAGGCTCGCTGCGCTTCGCCGCTGGCTGCTGCCGCGAAGTGGCCATGGTGCCCGTTCGGCTGCGGAGTCTTGGGGTCTTGCGGCCCAAGGATTCAAGGGCGGCGGACGGGGGTGGCTTGGGGCGGGTTTGCTTCCTGCGGGTGGGGTGTGGCTGGGACCAAGGCATGCTCCGCTGCGCTCCGCCGGTGGTTGCGGGTGCGTTGTGGCTTGAGGTTCATGCCAGCGGCGGCGAGGGTCGGGGTGGGGTTGGGTTGCTGCCTGCGGGTCGGGTGGTAGCGGGTGTCACGGCTTGTCGCTGGGTGGGGCGGTATTGCCGGTGGGCCAGCGCGGGTTTCGTCTCGGACCCTCCGGGTCCAAGGCGCTGGCAGCGGCGGGGGGAGGGGGCCGGGCGGGCGCCGGTTTGCTGCCTGCCGGCTGGTGGGTGTCTGGGGTCAGGGAAGGCTCGCTGCGCTTTGCCGCTGGCTGCTGCCGCGAGGTGGTCGTGGCGGGGTGTTCGGGTGCGGTTCGGGGAGGGGTGCGGGCCTGTGATCCACGAGAGTCGGTAGGGGGCGGCGCGCTGCGCTGCGCCGGGTGAGCTGGCCGTTCGGGTGCCGTTTCCGCCCGTACGGGGAGGGCCCGAGGGTGGGGGAAACTCCCCGCGACGGCCAGCGCGTCCGATATGCCCGGCCTGAGAGGTTGAAGTGGCAACGGGGTGGGGTTAGCGCCCGATTGGGTGCCCGAAAAGGCGCTTTTGTCGGGCGGCAACCCAACTCTACCCATGAGTAGACCTCGAAGCTCTGCCGCAGCGCCCGGCCTCGGCCCTCTCCCGGCGGCGGCCAGCGGCGCAGCGCAGTGGCACTCCGACCCCTACCTGCTTGTAGGGCGCGACGGGGGCCTTGGCGGCGAAGTTCCCTTCAGGGGTCAGAGTGCCCGATGTGTCCGAGCGCGGAAGGTTGAACGGGCAACAGGGTGAGGTTACCGCCCGATTCTGTGTCCGGAAAGGCGCTTTTGCCGGGTGGTAACGCTCCCCTACCTACGAGTAGCGCCTACGGCTCATCGACGGCACCTCTGCGCCATGCCTCGTGGCGGCACTCGGCAGTGCAGTGTTCCGTCACCTCGGCTGCCGCCGCACCCGCAGTGGGCGAATCGACCTCAGCCCGTCCCGCGTTGCCCCTCAATGCCCCGCTCTGGTCCCGAAGGGCCCCAAACGAAACCCGCCCCACGCAACCGCAGGCCACAGCACGCCGCTTCGGGACGTGGTCAAGACCCCGTACCCAACCACCAGTCGCGTAGCGCAGCGGAGCGTGCCTTGACCCCAGCCGCAAGCCGCCCCGCTCCGCCGCTGTTGGATCCTTGGGCCGCAAGTCTCTGAGCCTGCAGCCGAACGGGCACCATGGCCACTTCGCGGCAGCAGCCAGCGGCGAAGCGCAGCGAGCCCTCTCTGACCTCAGGCGCCCACTGGCCGGTGGGCAGTGAACCGGCGTCGGCCCGGCCCCCTCCCCCCGCCGCTGCCAGCGCTTTGGACCCGGAGGGTCCGAGACGAAACCCGCGCTGGCCCACCGGCAATACCGCCCCACCCAGCGACGATCTGTGACGCCCGCCCCACCCGGCCCACAGGCAGCGAGCCAACCCCAACCCAGCCCGCCACGGCCATTTCGCGGCAGCAGCCAGCGGCGAAGCGCAGCGAGCCTTCCCTGACCCCAGCCACCCACCAGCCGGCAGGCAGCGAACCGGCGCCCGCCCGGCCCCCTCCCCCGCCGCTGCCAGCGCTTTGGACCCGGAGGGTCCGAGACGAAACCCGCGCTGGCCC
>NZ_JOBF01000057.1 GCF_000718635.1 Streptomyces varsoviensis
GTCCTACCTTTCAAGCGTGGGTCTGCTTCGGTCATTCGTAAGATCGAGGGGCCCAGGGGTTCTGGGTATGGCTGTCATGGGTGAGCCCGTCGGATGGCTTAGAGGACTTGGCCGCCCGGAACCCCGCGACGACTCGACCGCCAATTGGGATACGCGACTCGATCGCTGCTGTAGGACAACGTCGGCGAGGTCGTCTGCGGGTGGGACTGAACAGGCGAGCTGGCGGAGGCGAACGTGCCCGAGATCTGGGCCGGGGTGGACATCGGCAAGGAACACCACCACTGCGTGGTGATCGACACCGACGGCGAACGGCTGTTGTCCCGCCGCGTGTTGAACGACGAAACCGAGCTGCTTCAGCTCATCGGTGACGTCCTGGCGATCTCCACTGACGTGCTCTGGGCCGTCGACCTGAACCAGGGCGGGGCTTCCCTGCTGATCGGCCTGCTCCTCAGTCACGGCCAGCCCATGGCCTATCTCACCGGCCTGGCCGTCCACCGCGCCTCCGGAACTTACAAGGGCGAGGGCAAGACGGACGCGAAGGACGCCTTCGTCATAGCTGACCAGGCCCGCGTCCGTCGGGACCTGGGTCTGCTGCGGCCCGGCGACGAGATCGCGGTTGACCTGCGCACCCTGACCACCCGACGCCTGGACGTGGTCTTCGACCGCACCCGGCAGATCAACCGCCTGCGGGCACAGCTGCTGGAGATCTTCCCGGCGCTGGAGCGGTCGCTGGACCTGGTCAACAAAGGCCCGGTGATGCTGCTGACGGGCTACCAGACCCCGGCCGCGATCCGCCGCGCGGGCGTCAAGCGGATCGAGACCTGGCTGAAGAACCGCAAGGTCCGCGGCGCGGCCGCGCTTGCGAAGACTGCCGTGGAAGCTGCCCAGGCCCAGCAGACCGCCCTGCCGGGCGAGAAGCTGGCCGCCGCCATGGTGGTCCGCCTCGCGAAGGGAGTGATGGCCCTCGATGAGGAGATCGCCGAGCTCGACGCCCTGATCGAGGCCAAGTTTCGCGAGCATCCGCATGCCGAGGTGATCCGCAGTCTGCCCGGCATGGGGGCCAAGCTTGGCGCCGAGTTCATCGCCGCGACCGGCGGGGACATGGACACCTTCGGCAGCGCCGACCGGCTGGCCGGCTTCGCCGGCCTGGCCCCCAGGCCCCGCGACTCCGGCCGTGTCAGCGGCAACCTGCGCAGGCCTAAGCGGTATCACCGCGGGTTGCTGCGGAGCATGTACCTGTCGGCCATGGTCAGCATCACGAGCTGCCAGGCCTCCAAGGCGTACTACCAACGCAAGCGAACCGAGGGGAAGGGGCACAAGCAGGCCCTGCTTGCACTTGCCCGCCGACGCCTCAACGTTCTGTGGGCCATGATCCGTGACGGACAGTATTACCAAGGTTCACCACCCGTCACGGCTGCGGCTTGACATCACGATTGGGAAGTCCTCT
>NZ_JOBF01000058.1 GCF_000718635.1 Streptomyces varsoviensis
GGGCCGGGCTGAGGACCGGTTCGCTGCCTACGGGTGGGGTTATGGCTGAGGTCAGAGAGGGCTCGCTGCGCTTCGCCGCTGGCTGCTGCCGCGAAGTGGCCGTGGTGCCTTTTCGGGTGCGGCTTGGGGAGGGGTGCGAGCCTGTGATCAACGACAGTCGGCGGTGGGGCGGCGCGCTGCGCTGCGCCGTGTGGTCGGGCTGGGGTCTTGGTCATGTACCCGAAGCGGGGGCGCCGCCGGAGCTGGTCAGGTGCGGGTTTCGTCTCGGGCCCTTCGGACCCAGAGCGGAGCATGGGGGGGCAGCGGGGGCGCTGGCCGAGACGGGTTGGCCCGCTGCGGGTGCGGCGGCAGTTGAGGTCAAAGAAGGCTCCGCTGCGCTTCGCCCATGCAGTGCTGCCGCGAGGCTGGTAGCTGTGGCGGCATGGTGGGGCGCTGGGTTCTACCCGTAGGTAGTGTTGGGCTACCACCCGGCAAAAGCACCTTTTCGGACGCGAGATCGGGCGGTAACCCCACCCTGTTGCCCGTTCAACCTTCTAGCCCGGGTTCCTCGGGCGCGCCGGCTGCCGTAGGGCTCCGCTGCGCTGCGCCGCCGAGAGGGGGCGAGGTCGGGGTGTTGCGGCAGGGCTTCGAGGCTTACTCATAGGTAGGGTGCGGTTGCCGCCCGGCAAAAGCGCCATTTCGGACGCAAAGTTGGGCGGTAACCCCACCCCGTTGCCCGTTCAACGTCCCAGGCCGGGCATATCGGGCGCGCTGAGCGTCGGAGGGGGTTTCCCCACCCTCAGCCCCCGCCCCTTGCGGGCGGAAACGGCACCCCAACGGCCAGCACCCCCGGCGCAGCGCAGCGCGCCGCCCCCTGCCGCCTGTCGTTGATCACAGGCCCGCGCCCTTCCCCGAGCCGCACCCGACGATCTCGCCGTGACCATTTCGCGGCAGCAGCCAGCGGCGAAGCGCAGCGAGCCCTCCCTGACCTCAGCCATAACCCCACCCGTAGGCAGCGAACCGGACCTCAGGCCGGCCCCCTCCCCCCGCCGCTGCCAGCGCCTTGGGTCCGGAGGGCCCGAGACGAAAGCCGCACCCGACCGAGCGCAATACCGCCCCACCCGGCGAGGGGCTGTGAGACTTGCCCCCACCGAGCCGCGGTCAGCGGACCAACCCCAACCCGGCACCGCCGCCGCTGGCGTGAACCTCAAGCCGCAACGCACCCGCACTCCGCAACTACCGGCGCAGCGCAGCGCGCCGTCCCCCTGCCGCCTGTTGTTGATCACAGGCCCGCGCCCTTCCCCGAGCCGCACCCGACGATCTCGCCGCGACCACTTCGCGGCAGCAGCCAGCGGCGAAGCGCAGCGAGCCCTCTCTGACCTCAGCCATAACCCCACCCGTAGGCAGCGAACCGGTCCTCAGCCCGGCCC
>NZ_JOBF01000059.1 GCF_000718635.1 Streptomyces varsoviensis
CGTCGACTTGCCGGAGCCGTTGGGGCCCATGATGGCGTGCGTCTCGCCCTGCCGCACCGTCAGGTCGACGCCGCGCAGGATTTCCTTGGTGCCATTGTCGACCTCGACGGACACGTGCAGGTCATGGATTTCAAGCGTTGCCATAGGGAACTCAGGACTCCTCGGTAGGGGAGACGAGCGCCGTCGCTTTTCCGGCCGCCTCCTCGGATCTACGGGGCTTCTACGGACGTACAGGACCTCTATACGGGCGTACAGAACCCGTACGGACCTACGCGCCCTCCTCCAGCTCCCGCTCCACCCGCGCCAGCAGCCGCTCCTCGACATCGGGGAGGCCGATCTTCTGGACGAGTTCGGCGAAGAAGCCGCGGACGACCAGGCGGCGGGCCTCGTCGGCCGGGATGCCGCGCGCCATCAGGTAGAAGACCGGTGGCGGGCGACTGGATGAGGACGTCGCCGATCCATACGGCGTGGGAGTCCTCGCCCTGGAGCGCGCCCTTGTAGGCGACGTTGGAGCGGCAGTGCGGGGCGGTGTGGTCGACGAGGAGGCGGTGCTCGTGGTGGCGGCCGGCGGTGGTGACGTACAGGCCGAACAGTTCGGCCTCGCCGCCGGGACCCTGGTAGGAGACGCGCGGGTGGAGCCGTACGACGTCGCCGCCCAGGGTGACGACCGTCGACTTGAAGGCGGCGTCCCGGCCGATGAGCGCGTTGTGCTGGGCGACGTGGACGGCCTTGTCGTCCCAGTCCTGTACGGAGACGACGGTGAGCTTGGCGCCCGCGCCGAGGACGTAGTCGACGTTGGCCGCGAGCACCCCGGAGCCGGTGTGCTCGATGACCACGACGGCCTCGGCGAACGCGCCCAGCTCCACGACCTGGTGGCCGAAGGAGGTGCCGCCCTCGCCGCGTACCGTGATGCGGACCGGTTCGTCGAGGACCGTCTCCTCGGGGACGGTCACCACCGTCGCCTTCTCGAACGCGCTGTACGCCTGGGCGGCCACCCGGTCCACCGGCGTGCCCGCCGTGCCGAGCCGCGCGTCGCCGCGGCCCACGGTCTCGACGGTCACGTCCGCGGGGGCGCTCACCTCGACCGTGGCGGGTTCGCCCGCCGCGCGGGCGGAGCCGTCGTGCAGACCGGCCAGCCGGGCCAGGGGAGTGAAGCGCCACTCCTCCTCGCGGCCGTGCGGTACGGGGAAGTCGGCCACGTCGTAGGACGGGGGAGCGCTCATCCGGGTGGCGACGGTGGAATCGGCGGCGACGGGAACGGAACCGGGGGGCACCGGGGCGCCGCCGCCAGGACCGGAGTCGGCTGCTCCGACACCGGGAACGCCGCCCCCAGGGCCGGAGTCGGCTGCTCCGACACCGGGAACGCCGCCCCCAGGGCCGGAATCGGCGGCCCCGGCACCGGAAGCGCCGCCCCCAGGGCCGGAGTCGGCGGACACGCGTATGGAGCCGGCGGTCGTGGAACCCGCGGGAAATTTCTCGGCCTCAGCCATGGCTGTCTGGGTACTCGCTTTCTGCGGTCAGGGTGTTGGCTGCGGAGCGCTCGCGGGGGCCACGGGTGGTGGGGCCCCCGCGAGCTTGCGGAGACAGCCCGGGGCGTCAGCCGACGGAGCCTTCCATCTGCAGTTCGATCAGCCGGTTGAGTTCCAGCGCGTACTCCATCGGCAGCTCCCGCGCGATCGGCTCGACGAACCCGCGCGGGAGACCGTGTCCACCAGCAGCGCGTCGCACAGCACATTCGACTTCGAACCGTGCGCACCCTCACCGATCTCGATCAGACCCCGGTACGAGGTGCGGCCCCCGCCGCGCGCCACCGACTTCGAGACGATGTTGGAGGAGGTGTGCGGCGCCATGTGCACCATCTTCGCGCCCGCGTCCTGGTGCTGGCCCTCACCCGAGAACGCGATCGACAGCGTCTCGCCCTTGGCGTGCTCGCCCATCAGGTAGACGGCCGGGTACTTCATCGTCACCTTGGAGCCGATGTTCCCGTCCACCCACTCCATCGTCGCGCCCTCATACGCCACGGCACGCTTGGTGACCAGG
>NZ_JOBF01000060.1 GCF_000718635.1 Streptomyces varsoviensis
CGTCGACTTGCCGGAGCCGTTGGGGCCCATGATGGCGTGCGTCTCGCCCTGCCGCACCGTCAGGTCGACGCCGCGCAGGATTTCCTTGGTGCCATTGTCAACCTCGACGGACACGTGCAGGTCATGGATTTCAAGCGTTGCCATAGGGAACTCAGGACTCCTGGGTGACGGAGACGAACACAGTTGCTTCTGGTCCCTCTCCTTCGATCTTGACGGGGTATACGGGGACGGGGCGCGTCGCGGGCAGCCCATTCGGCTTACCGGTGCGCAGATCGAAGCTCGATCCGTGCAGCCAGCACTCGATGGAGCAGTCCTCGACCTCTCCCTCGGAGAGGGAGACGTTCGCGTGCGAGCAGATGTCGTTGATCGCGAACACCTCGCCCTCCGTGCGGATGACGGAGACCGGCGTGCCGTCGATCTCCACCCGCTTCGGCGTGTCCTCTTCGAGGTCGCCGAGGGCGGCTACGCGGACGAACGTGTCGGCGCTCATGCGACGGACGCCTCCAGCTCGGCGTCGATCTTGGCGAGCAGGCGCTCCTCGACGTCGGGGAGGCCGATCTTCTGGACGAGTTCGGCGAAGAAGCCGCGGACGACCAGGCGGCGGGCCTCGTCGGCCGGGATGCCGCGCGCCATCAGGTAGAAGACGTGACGTTGGAGCGGCAGTGCGGGGCGTCGTGGTCGACGAAGAGGCGGTGCTCCTGGTGCTGGCCGTCGTCGGTGAAGTACAGGCCGAACAGCTCGGCCTCGCCGCCGGGGCCGCCGTAGACGATCCGCGGGTGCAGCCGCACCACGTCGCCGCCGAAGGTGACGACGACGGACTTGAAGGAGGCGTCGCGGCCGACCAGCGCGGTGTGCTGGGCGACGTGGACGGCCTTGTCGTCCCAGTCCTGTACGGAGACGACGGTGAGCTTGGCGCCGTCGCCGATCAGGTACTCGACGTTGGCGGCGAGGGTGGCGTCGCCGGTGTGGTCGATGACGACGAGGGCCTCGGCGAGCGGGCCCAGCTCCACGACCAGGTGGCCGAAGGAGGTGCCGCCCTCGCCGTGCACGGCGATGCGGACCGGCTCGTCGAGCACCGTCTCCTTGGGCACGGAGACGACGGACGCCTTCTCGAAGGCGGAGTAGGCCTGGGCGGCCACGCGGTCCACGGGCTTGCCGGCCGCGCCGACCCGGGGGTCGTGGCGGTCCACGGTCTCCACCGCCACGCCGGAGGGCGCCTCGACGGTGACGGCCACGGTGCCGCCCGCTTGCGCGGTGCCGTCGTGGAGGCCCTTCAGCCGCTCCAGGGGAGTGAAGCGCCACTCCTCCTCGCGGCCGTGCGGCACCGGGAAGTCGGCCACGTCGTAGGACGCGGGCGCGCTGACGCGCGCGTCGACCGGGTGCGCGGAGGTGCGGCCGGTACCCGGACCGGCGAGCTGGGTGCCACCGGTCGTGGTGCCCACCTCGATCGATCCGGCCGTGGTGCCGCCGGCGGGGATGTTGTCGGCCATGACTGTCGTACTGCTCGCTTTCTCGGAAAACTGCTTCGGTGGCGGACGGGGCGTCGGTCGGCTCAGCCGACGGAGCCTTCCATCTGCAGTTCGATCAGCCGGTTGAGTTCCAGCGCGTACTCCATCGGCAGCTCCCGCGCGATCGGCTCGACGAACCCGCGCGTCACACAAAACATTCGACTTCGAACCGTGCGCACCCTCACCGATCTCGATCAACCCGCGGTACGACGTACGGCCCCCGCCGCGCGCCACCGACTTCGAGACGATGTTCGAGGACGTGTGCGGCGCCATGTGCACCATCTTCGCGCCCGCGTCCTGGTGCTGGCCCTCACCCGAGAACGCGATCGACAGCGTCTCGCCCTTCGCGTGCTCGCCCATCAGATAGACGGCCGGGTACTTCATCGTCACCTTGGAGCCGATGTTCCCGTCCACCCACTCCATCGTCGCGCCCTCATACGCCACGGCACGCTTGGTGACCAGG
>NZ_JOBF01000061.1 GCF_000718635.1 Streptomyces varsoviensis
GGTGGGGGCCGGGGCGGGGGCCTCTTGCGGACCGGCCCTCCTCCCGGCTCCGCACGCCCTTGGCGCCGGGTGGGTGGGGGCCGGGGCGGGGGCCCCTTGCGGCCCGGCCCTCGCTCTCGGCGCGGGGTGGGCGGGTAGAGGCGGGGCGGGGGCCTCCTGCGGTCCAGTCCTCCCCGGCACCCATCGAACGCCATGAGCGTCGGGGCTTGGGGTGCGGCCGCCTCTAACGCCGTGGCTCCGGGACGGGGGCCCACTCCACGGCCGTCGGTGGGCTGGCCACCCCCCTCCCCATCGGACTCGTTGGCGCTGTCGAGGTCGGGTCGGTCCACTTTCCGACAGTGTCACCGGGAGTGGACTGCGGCGAGGGGGAGGGGCTGGCCAGGTCGACCCCGCCCCGTTTCCCACCCGGGGCGAGCAGGGATAGAAGGGGCCACCACGGTGCCACCCGGGGGTGGACAGGGAGCGAAGCCCCCGGGGTTGGTTGCCCACTGGCCGTCGGATGGGGATGAGTGGGGGTGAGAGGGGACGGACCGGGGCCGTCACTCCCCCCACCCCCGCCCTGGAGCGAGCGGGGCAAGGCCCCACCGGCCGTTGGATGGCGACGCGAGTGGTCGGGGCCACCCAACCTCCACCCCCGCTTCGCCCACCTGGGGTGAGCGGGGAGCAAGGGCTGCCCCCGCCCACCGTTTGGCGGGGATGAGGGAGGAGAGGCCGAGACCGCCCCCCACCCCGCCCACCCGGGGCGAGCGGGGAGTAAGGGGGCCCGCCAACTCACCGTCCGGCCGAGACGAGAGGGGGCCGGGGCCGTCCCACCCACGCCCCTCCTCCCGCCCACCCGGGGTGAGCAGCGAGCAAAAGGGGCCCACCCACTCGCCGTTCGAGGGGGATGCGGGGGGTGGGGCCGGGGCCGCCCCCGCCCCCCGCCCACCCGAGGCGAGCAGCGAGCAAGAGGGCCCCCCAACCCACCGTTCGGCGGAGACGAGAGGGGTGAGGGCGGGGCCCCACCCCCACCCCGCCCACCCGGGGTGAGCGGCGAGCAAGAGAGGCCCACCCACCATTCGAG
>NZ_JOBF01000062.1 GCF_000718635.1 Streptomyces varsoviensis
CTAGGTCGTTTCTGATGGCTCTTGTCGGGCGGGGTGGATCAGGTCTCGGCCCGGGCAGGCGTCGGGCATGGTGCGACGACATGAACTGACCGATGCGCAATGGCGGGCGATCGAACCGCTGCTGCCGGCCAACGGCCGGCCCGGCGGGCAGTGGTCCGATCACCGCACGGTGGTCAACGGGGTGCTGTTCCGGGCCCGTACCGGGGTGCCCTGGCCGGACCTGCCAGAGCGGTACGGGCCCTGGCAGACCGTCTATGAACGGCATCGCCGCTGGTCGGCGGACGGCACCTGGCAGCGCATCCTGACCGAGCTGCAGATGGAAGCCGATGCCGGTGATCCTGACGGCACCCTGGCCCGCGAGCTGGAGCGGGAGTGGGCGGTGAATATCGACTCCACCTCCTGCCGGGCCCATCAGCACGCGGCCGGGGCCCGGCACCGCCCGCCCAGCGACTTCCCCGAAAAGGGGGCGGGACACGTGTGGAGGCCGATGGACGGGAGACGCTGGGACGCTCACGGGGCGGGCTGACCACCAAGGTCCACCTGCTGGCCGACGACCGGGCCCGCCCGCTGACCTGGCTCACCTCACCGGGCCAGCGGGGCGACAGCCCCATGCTCCTGCCGCTGCTGGAGACGCTGCGCATCGCTCGCCGCGGGCCCGGACGCCCGCGGCGTCGCCCGGACCGGGTGCGCGGCGACAAGGCGTACTCCAGCCGCGGCAACCGTGCCTACCTGCGCCGCCGGGGCATCAAGGCGACCATCGCCGAACCGGACGACCAGCGGGCCAACCGCCAAAGCCGTGGCCGGGCCGGCGGCCGTCCGCCCGCTTTCGACAAGGCCCAGTACCGACGCCGCAGCGCGGTCGAACGCTGCGTCAGCAAGTGGAAGCAGTTCCGGGCGGTGGCCAGCCGCTACGACAAACGCGACTACATCTACAACGGCACCCTCACCTGCACCGCAATCGTCATCTGGCTCCGCGACACCA
>NZ_JOBF01000063.1 GCF_000718635.1 Streptomyces varsoviensis
CCCATCACCATCCCCACCCCCACCGGCACCATCGACCCCGCCCACCTCGCCGAAACCCTCACCACCACACGTAACCAGGGGCCCGGCCCCCTCCTCGTCATCGCCACCGCCGGCACCACCGACACCGGCCAAATCGACCCCCTCCCCGAGATCGCCGCCCTCTGCCACACCCACCGCGCCACCCTCCACGTCGACGCCGCCTACGGCGGCCCGCTCCTGTTCAGCCACCCCCTACGACCCCTCCTCAACGGACTCGACCGCGCCCACACCATCACCCTTGACCTGCACAAACTCGGCTGGCAGCCCATCGCCGCAGGACTCCTCCTCGTCCCCGACACCACCGCCCTCCGCCCCCTCGACCACCGCGCCGACTACCTCAACGCCGACGACGACACCGAAGCCGGCCTCCCCGACCTCCTCGGCCGCTCCCTCCGCACCACCCGCCGCCCCGACATCCTCAAAATCGCCGTCACCCTCCGCGCCCTCGGCCGCGACGGCCTCGCCCACCTCATCGAAACCGTCTGCACCACCGCCCACCGCCTCGCCGACCTCATCGACGCCCACCCCGACCTCGAACTCCACTCCCGCCCCACCCTCAGCACCGTCCTCTTCCGCCCCGCCAACGCCACGGCCGACACCGTCGCCGCCATCCGCCGCCGCCTCCTCCACCAAGGCCGCGCCGTCCTCGGCCGCGCCACCACCCCCACCGGCCTCTGGCTCAAAGCCACCCTCCTCAACCCCCACACCCGACCCGCCGACCTCCACGCACTCCTCCACCTCATCGCACCACCCCCGGAAGGCCCCCCCGCCGATGACCACCGCACCACCCCCTGACCACCCCTCGACCACCACCCCCGCACCACCCTCAACCTGTCTCTTATACACATCTCCGAGCCCACGAGACCAGAGAGGATATCGTA
>NZ_JOBF01000064.1 GCF_000718635.1 Streptomyces varsoviensis
GTGGGCGTTGTGTGGGCCTGCGTGCGGGTTCACTTTGTCGGTCGGGGCGTGGTGAACAGGCCGGGTTCGGGTTCGGTGAGGGTGCCGGGGCTTAGGAGGTGTTTGAGCTTGGCTCGGGCGCCTTCGAGGTGGCGGTTCTCGGTGCCGGTCCCGAGGGCTTCGCGGATGCCTTTGGCCCGTAGGCCGTGTTCGTCGTCCTCGAACAGGGCGAGGTCTTGCGGCGTGCGGATGGCAGGGGTTCGAAGCCGCCGAGGTCGCTGTCCACAGCGATCTTCAGGACGGTATCCGGGGTGGTTTTTCGATGCGTTCCAGCCGGTGCTCCACGGGGGCGAGTGCTCGCCGAGCTGGGCGGCCTGCTCGCGGAGACGGGCTGCTTCCTCGGGGTCGGCGGCCGTCGTTCGTCGATCTGGGTCAGGAGTTCACGCGTGCGCCGCCTCACCGATCGGCGGCGGATCGCGCCTGGTCAGCGCGGCGTGGCGGTGAGTCGGCGGGTTCTCACGCCCGTCATCGACGAGCGGTCCATGAGGCCGCACCGACCGGGAGCATCTCGTAGTCACGGGCGAGGCGGCGGTGCAGCAGCAGCGTGGCGAAAGTCTGCTCGGCGATGCACCGCTTCGGCGCCCTTGGTGCCCGGATCGCGCCGCACCCCTCGATGTCGATGCCCAGGGCGGCACCGTGGTCGATGACCGCGTTCTTGAACCCGGCGTCAACCGCCCCTTCGTCACGGACGGGTGTCCGCGGCGACCTGGTCCACCAGCGCGATCCCGATGTGTCGTCGCGCG
>NZ_JOBF01000065.1 GCF_000718635.1 Streptomyces varsoviensis
GTCCACGTCGCCATCGATGACGACCTTGGTGAGATCAAGGTTGTAGCCCTGCCACGAGCGGTGAGTGCCCTTGGGGATGCGGTAGTGATCTCCGATAAGCCGCAAGATCGTGTGGCGGACCTCGCGCAGTGCGCGGTACCGGTCCTTCTTGTCCTGATGCGTATCGCGTCGTTCCTCGGAGGGCGAAGTCCCGTCGGGAAAGGTATCGGGCAAGTCGCCGGGATCGGGGGAGAAGGGTAGACGGAGGTAGGCGCACAGGACGTCGATGCAGGTCTGGCGCAGGCTGTCGTCGGGGGCGTCGTCGGCCAGGCCGGCCAGCGCGTGGACGCCACCAAGCCGGACGGCTGGTGAGTCGGAGCCGAGTTTGTCGACGGCTTGGGAGAAGCGCTCAGTGTGGAGCCGGGTGGCTTCTCGGTGGGCGCCGGCTTCGTCGACGCGCTGGCGGCGGTAGGCGACGACCAGGGCGACGAGCGCACCGGCCCCGGCGACCACTCCGAAGGAGAGTTTCACCAGGTCGAAGAGCGTCTTCGCGTCGAGCTTCGCGGTGGTACCGATCCCCTGGACGTCGAGGAGCCTGTACAGCCCGTAGAAGACGCTGCTGGCGACTAAGACCGCAGCGGCAAAGGCGACTGTCAGCGCCAAGCCGACCTTCCACAGCCTCAACTCCCGATCATTCGAAGCGGATCGAGTCCTTCGATTAGGTGTCATAACGCTGAAGATACGGCTGGAAGATCAGCGGTTGCAGCCAGCTCAGTGGGCCAGGGTGGGTAGTCCTGAGG
>NZ_JOBF01000066.1 GCF_000718635.1 Streptomyces varsoviensis
CGGATCGCCTCCGTGTCCAAAAGCCCCGCCGGCCCCCTCACGTGAGCGCGCCGCCCTTCACGTAGGCCTCGTAGCCCTCGCTCTCCAGCTTGTCCGCCAGCTCCGCCCCACCGGACTCCGCGATCCGGCCCTGGGCGAAGACATGCACGAAATCCGGCTGGATGTAGCGCAGAATCCGCGTGTAGTGCGTGATCAGCAGCGTGCCCACCTCGCCGCCGGCCCGCACCCGGTTCACCCCCGCCGACACCGTGCGCAGCGCGTCGACGTCCAGACCGGAGTCCGTCTCATCCAGGATGGCGATCTTGGGCTTGAGGAGTTCGAGCTGCAGGATCTCGTGCCGCTTCTTCTCACCCCCCGAGAAGCCCTCGTTCACGCTGCGCTCGGCGAAGGAGGGATCCATCTGGAGCTCCTCCATCGCACTCTTGACCTCCTTGACCCAGGTCCGCAGCTTGGGGGCCTCGCCGCGCACGGCGGTGGCGGAGGTGCGCAGGAAGTTGGAGACCGAGACGCCGGGCACCTCGACGGGGTACTGCATGGCCAGGAACACGCCGGCGCGGGCGCGCTCGTCCACGCTCATCTCCAGGACGTCCTCACCGTCGAGGGTGACGGTGCCGCCGGTGATGGTGTATTTCGGGTGGCCTGCCAGGGAATAGGCGAGCGTCGACTTGCCGGAGCCGTTGGGGCCCATGATGGCGTGCGTCTCGCCCTGCCGCACCGTCAGGTCGACGCCGCGCAGGATTTCCTTGGTGCCATTGTC
>NZ_JOBF01000067.1 GCF_000718635.1 Streptomyces varsoviensis
TTTACCGGGCACAAGATGTGCGGGCCGACGGGGATCGGGGTGCTGTGGGGCCGGCAGGAACTCCTGGAGGACCTGCCCCCCTTCCTGGGCGGCGGGGAGATGATCGAGACCGTCACCATGCACTCCTCCACCTACGCGCCGGCCCCCCACAAGTTCGAGGCCGGCACCCCGCCGATCGCGCAGGCGGTGGGGCTGGGGGCGGCGGTGGACTACCTTGCGGCGATCGGCATGGACAAGATCGCGGCGCATGAGCATGCGATCACCGAGTACGCGGTGGGGCGGCTCGGGGAGGTGCCGGGGCTGCGGATCATCGGGCCGGTGACGGCGGAGGACCGGGGGGCGACGATCTCCTTCACCCTCGGCGATATCCACCCGCATGATGTGGGGCAGGTCCTGGACGAGCTGGGCATCGCGGTGCGGGTGGGCCACCACTGCGCGCGGCCGGTGTGCCTGCGGTATGGAATTCCGGCGACCACCCGGGCGTCGTTCTACCTGTACTCCACCCCCGGCGAGGTCGACGCGCTGGTCGCGGGGCTGGAGCACGTACGGAACTTCTTCGGCTAGGGGTGGTCACGTGAAGCTCGATTCGATGTACCAGGACGTGATCCTGGACCACTACAAACACCCGCACGGACGGGGCCTGCGC
>NZ_JOBF01000068.1 GCF_000718635.1 Streptomyces varsoviensis
CGGCGGGATCGTCCTGATCCTCGGCGCCGGCGGCGGCCTCAAGGCGATGCTGACCGCGACCGGGATCGACAAGCTGATCTCCGACTACGCGGTGGGCTGGTCCATACCCCCGCTGCTGCTCGCCTGGCTCGTCGCCGCGCTGCTGCGCATCTGCCTCGGCTCGGCGACGGTGGCCACCGCCGCGGCAACCGGTATCGTCGCCCCGCTGATCGGCGCCTACCCGGGCCTCTCACCCGAACTGCTGGTGCTGGCGACGGCGTCGGGCGCGGTGATGCTCTCGCACGTCAACGACTCCGGGTTCTGGCTGTTCAAGGAGTACTACCAGCTCTCGGTGGCCCAGACGTTCCGTACCTGGACGCTGATGCTCTCCCTCCAGTCGCTGCTCAGCCTGGGCGGAGTGCTCCTGCTGAGCACGTTCGTCGGCTCCTGAGCCGCGCCCGGTTGGGACGGTGCCGGTGGGAACGGCACAATCGAGCAGCGGCCGCGGTGGCCGCGTGAGGAAAGGTGAACAAGCGGTGGCCGAAGAAGAGCAGTTGCCCCTGATCCCCGATCAGCGACGCGAGCTGCTGCTGAAGCACCTGCGGCGCGACGGTGTGCTGAGCGTGCAGCAGATCACCCAGCTCTTCGGCGTGTCCCACAT
>NZ_JOBF01000069.1 GCF_000718635.1 Streptomyces varsoviensis
GGATGTGTCGTATGAGGGGCAGGGCTGCTCGATCAGCCAGGCCAGCGCCTCCGTCCTCAACGACCTCCTCGTCGGCAAGCCTCTGGAGGAGGCGCGCCGGATTCAGGAGACGTTCCTGGAGCTGATGCAGTCCAAGGGCCAGCGGGAGCCGGACGAGGCGATGGAGGAGGTCCTGGAGGACGCGGTCGCCTTCGCCGGGGTCTCCAAATACCCCGCCCGCGTCAAGTGCGCCCTGCTGAGCTGGATGGCCTGGAAGGACGCCACCGCCCAAGCACTCTCCGAGGAGGCGAAAACCCCATGACCGATGACACCACGGTGACCACGAAACCGGCGTCCGAAGAGGAGGTCCGCGAGGCGCTGTATGACGTGGTCGACCCCGAACTGGGCATCGACGTCGTCAACCTCGGCCTGATCTACGGCATCCACGTCGACGACACCAACATCGCCACCCTCGACATGACCCTCACCTCGGCGGCCTGCCCGCTGACCGACGTCATCGAGGACCAGGCCAAAGCCGCCACCGAAGGCATCGTGAGCGAGCTGCGCATCAACTGGGTCTGGATGCCCCCGTGGGGCCCCGACAAAATCACCGACGACGGCCGCGAACAACTCCGCGC
>NZ_JOBF01000070.1 GCF_000718635.1 Streptomyces varsoviensis
GGACGGCTACGACCCCGAGTCGGTCGCCGGCACTCCGCCGGAGAAGCTGGAGGGCCGGCTGCGCTATCTCCACCAGGCCCACCAGTTCCGGGCCCTGCTGCGCCGTGTCGACTTCGTGCCCGTCATCTCGCCGAGCACCGGCAGCAAGCACGGCCAGTGGGCGGAGTGGACCGACTCCAGGCGGCAGGAGGCGTACATCGCACGCTTCCAGAAGGCGTTCCCACTGCTGCCCCCCGACTCAGTGTGGACCCCGACGACTGCGGTGACTCCGCCGGCCCCGACCCTTGAAGCAGAGGCGGCCGACCGGAACGCGGACCATCCCTGGTCCCACGCCGTCACAGAGCCCCCTGCGTCCCCGCGCGGGATCGTGCCCGACCCGGTGCACCCCGACAGCCCCATCGCGATGCTGATCGTGAAGTCGATGCTGCTCACCGGCTTCGACGCCCCCCGAGAGCAGGTCCTCTACCTGGACCGCCCGATCCGCGGCGCCGAACTGCTCCAGGCCGTCGCCCGCGTCAACCGGCCGCACCCGGGCAAGGAGATCGGCTACGTCGTCGACTACTACGGCGTCTTCGGCCATCTGAACAAGGCGCTGGCCGGATAC
>NZ_JOBF01000071.1 GCF_000718635.1 Streptomyces varsoviensis
AGGTCGTCGAGGGGGGTGGGGATGTGGGGGGCGGTGCCGATGCCGAGGGCGAGGTTACGGGCGTAGGCGCGGCCGAGGGCTTCGGCTTCGCCGTGGTCGTCGAGTTGGGTGTAGTCGATTTCGAAGAGGGTGCGGTCGGGGTTCCAGCGGATGGTGTCGATGTGGTGGTTGAAGTGGAGTCCGGTGAGGTTTTCGCTGACCCAGCGGCAGTAGGCGTCGTATTCGGTGCGGTGGATGTGGAATTTCTCGGAGAAGTAGAAGGGGTAGAGGCGGTGGTGGGTTTTCAGGTAGTTGAGGAAGGTCCAGGGGCTGGTGGGGTCGGTGAGGGTGACGAGGTCGGCGAGGAAGGGGACTTGGAGCGTCGCGTTGTCGATGAGGAGGCCGGGGTGCCAGGCGAAGTGGGGGCGCTGGTCGTAGAACGCGGTGCGGAGGTGGGTGAGGGGGTGGGCTAGGGCGGCGAGGGAGAGGTTGAAGGGGCCGATCCCGATGCCGGCGAGGGCGAGGGGG
>NZ_JOBF01000072.1 GCF_000718635.1 Streptomyces varsoviensis
CTGGGTACGTATGAATATGGCTGGGCCGATCCCGATGTGGCCGGTGCTTCGGCCCGGCGCGGGTTGTCGGAGGAGGTCGTTCGGGATATCTCGGCGAAGAAGAACGAGCCGGAGTGGATGCTGAAGCTGCGGCTGAAGGGTCTGAAGCTGTTCGACAGGAAGCCGATGCCGACGTGGGGGTCGGACCTGTCGGGGATCGACTTCGACAACATCAAGTATTTCGTGCGGTCCACGGAGAAGCAGGCGGCTTCCTGGGAGGATCTGCCGGAGGACATCAAGAACACCTACGACAAGCTGGGGATTCCGGAGGCGGAGAAGCAGCGGCTGGTGGCCGGGGTGGCCGCGCAGTACGAGTCGGAGGTGGTCTACCACCAGATCCGGGAGGATCTGGAGGCGCAGGGGGTGCTGTTCCTGGACACGGACACGGCGCTCAAGGAGCACCCGGAGATCTTCCAGGAGTATTTCGGCACGGTCATTATGTGCATTACGTGGAGGGGTGCACGGCGCCGATCTATTCGTCGGACTCGCTGCATTCGGCGGTGGTGGAGATCATCGTGAAGAAGGGCGGCCGGTGCCGGTACACGACGATCCAGAACTGGTCGAACAATGTGTACAACCTGGTCACCAAGCGTGCCGTGGCGTATGAGGGCGCGACGATGGAGTGGGTGGACGGGAACATCGGCTCCAAGGTGACGATGAAGTACCCGGCCGTCTA
>NZ_JOBF01000073.1 GCF_000718635.1 Streptomyces varsoviensis
GGAGGGAGTCGTCGAAGGTGGGACTGGCGATTGGGACGAAGTCGTAACAAGGTAGCCGTACCGGAAGGTGCGGCTGGATCACCTCCTTTCTAAGGAGCACTTCTTACCGGCCTCCGGGCTCGGTCAGAGGCCAGTACATCGGCGAGTGTCCGGTGCTGGTTGCTCATGGGTGGAACGTTGACTATTCGGCACGATCGGTTGGCTCTGTTAGTACTGCTTCGGCGTGGAACACAAGGGTCAGCAGGTCGGGCCGGGCGCGCTGTTGGGTGTCTGAGGGTGCGAGCGTGAGCTTGCCCTTCAAACGCCGGCCCCGGTGCAGCATCACGTTGGTGGTGTGTGACGGGTGGCTGGTCGTTGCTTGAGAACTGCACAGTGGACGCGAGCATCTGTGGCCAAGTTTTTAAGGGCGCACGGTGGATGCCTTGGCACCAGGAACCGATAAGTGAAACATCTCAGTACCCGCAGGAAGAGAAAACAACCGTGATTCCGGGAGTAGTGGCGAGCGAAACTGGATGAGGCCAAACCAGTCACGTGTGATACCCGGCAGGGGTTGCGTGGTTGGGGTTGTGGGATCTCTCTTTTGCAGTCTGCCGGCTGTGAGACGAGTCAGAAACCGTTGGTGTAGGCGAAGGACATGCGAAAGGTCCGGCGTAGAGGGT
>NZ_JOBF01000074.1 GCF_000718635.1 Streptomyces varsoviensis
GGTTTGGCCTCATCCAGTTTCGCTCGCCACTACTCCCGGAATCACGGTTGTTTTCTCTTCCTGCGGGTACTGAGATGTTTCACTTCCCCGCGTTCCCTCCACACTGCCTATGTGTTCAGCAGCGGGTGACAGCCCATGACGACTGCCGGGTTTCCCCATTCGGACACCCCCGGATCACAGCTCGGTTGACAGCTCCCCGGGGCCTATCGCGGCCTCCCACGTCCTTCATCGGTTCCTGGTGCCAAGGCATCCACCGTGCGCCCTTAAAAACTTGGCCACAGATGCTCGCGTCCACTGTGCAGTTCTCAAGCAAAAGGGCAAGCTCACGCTCGCACCCTCAGACACCCAACAGCGCGCCCAACACGACCCGTCCCTCTCTGCGTTCCACGCCGAAGCAGTACTAACAAGAGCAACCGATCGTGCCGAATAGTCAACGTTCCACCCATGAGCAACCACCGTCGAACACATGCCGACGTAATGGCCCTGGACCACCGGCGAACCGGCAGCCTAGATGCTCCTTAGAAAGGAGGTGATCCAGCCGCACCTTCCGGTACGGCTACCTTGTTACGACTTCGTCCCAATCGCCAGTCCCACCTTCGACGACTCCCTCC
>NZ_JOBF01000075.1 GCF_000718635.1 Streptomyces varsoviensis
CCTGGGCCCCCGCCTCGACCACCAGGCCGTCACCTGGCTCCTGGAACGCCACGGCTCCCCGGCCGCCCTGCGCAAAGCCGGCCGCCGCAGACTCCTCGAACTGATCCGCCCGAAAGCCCCACGCATGGCAGCCCGGCTCATCGACGAGGTCTTCGACGCGCTCGACGAACAGACCGTCGTCGTGCCCGGCACCGGCACCCTCGACATCGTCATGCCCTCCCTGGCCGCCTCGCTCGCCGCCGTCCACACCCAGCGCCGGGCACTCGAAGCCCAGATCAGCACCCTGCTGGAGGCCCACCCTCTTTCCCCGGTCCTGACGTCGATGCCCGGCATCGGCGTCAGGACCGCCGCCGTCCTGCTGGCCACCGTCGGCGACGGCACCAGCTTCCCCACCGCCGCCCACCTCGCCTCCTACGCCGGCCTCGCCCC
>NZ_JOBF01000076.1 GCF_000718635.1 Streptomyces varsoviensis
TCGCTGTTGGGCAGCGGCTTGTCGAAGACCTTCTTGCCGGCCGGGGTGAGTCCGTGGCCGTGGTGAGTACTCTTGCCGACGTCCAGGCCCAGGAACACGCCCACGTCTTCGGTGTCGAACATCGCGCCCTTTCCGGGTGTCGAACGTGCCGGCCTCGGCGGTGGTGTCGTACTCGCGCATCCACGTTATGCAGACCTGCCGCCCGCGGAATTGTCCGGCATTGCGCCGGACCGGACGGTGGCCGGACCTCTGATCAGCGTCTCCGACGACACACCTCCCGGGCCCGGTGACACCACCCCCCAGGTCATCCCTTCGACAGGGGGCAACAGTCATGCCGGACCCGGAGGCCAGCGGCCCCATTGCGGAGCCGCGGAAAACATAACG
>NZ_JOBF01000077.1 GCF_000718635.1 Streptomyces varsoviensis
TGGCGGACAAGCTGGAGAGCGAGGGCTACGAGGCCTACGTGAAGGGCGGCGCGCTCACGTGAGGGGGCCGGCGGGGCTTTTGGACACGGAGGCGATCCGTAAGGACTTCCCCCTCCTGGACCGCCAGGTCCACGACGGCCGGCGGGTGGTCTATCTGGACAACGCCGCCACCTCGCAGAAACCGCGGCAGGTCCTGGACGCGCTGGCCGGCTACTACGAGCGGCACAACGCCAACGTCCACCGCGGCGTGCATGTGCTGGCGGAGGAGGCCACGGCGCTGTATGAGGGGGCGCGGGATACGGTCGCCGGTTTCATCAACGCGCCCAGCCGCGATGAGGTGATCTTCACCAAG
>NZ_JOBF01000078.1 GCF_000718635.1 Streptomyces varsoviensis
CTTGGTGAAGATCACCTCATCGCGGCTGGGCGCGTTGATGAAACCGGCGACCGTATCCCGCGCCCCCTCATACAGCGCCGTGGCCTCCTCCGCCAGCACGTGCACGCCGCGGTGGACGTTGGCGTTGTGCCGCTCGTAGTAGCCCGCCAGCGCGTCCAGGACCTGCCGCGGTTTTTGCGAGGTGGCGGCGTTGTCCAGATAGACCACCCGCCGGCCGTCGTGGACCTGGCGGTCCAGGAGGGGGAAGTCCTTGCGGATCGCCTCCGTGTCCAAAAGCCCCGCCGGCCCCCTCACGTGAGCGCGCCGCCCTTCACGTAGGCCTCGTAGCCCTCGCTCTCCAGCTTGTCCGCCA
>NZ_JOBF01000079.1 GCF_000718635.1 Streptomyces varsoviensis
TCGAGGAGTCTGCGGCGGCCGGCTTTGCGCAGGGCGGCCGGGGAGCCGTGGCGTTCCAGGAGCCAGGTGACGGCCTGGTGGTCGAGGCGGGGGCCCAGGACCCGTTCCAGCGACGGGTGGAACTGGGTGAGCAGGCCGCGGATGCGGTTGGAGGTGCGGGTGGCCTCGGCGGCGAGGTCCTGGTCGAAGCCGACCAGGACGGTCAGCTCCGCGGTGATCTCGTCGGTCAGATGCAGCGAGCGCAGGGTGTGCGGCATGGTGCGGGCCGCGTCCGCGATCACGGCCGCGTCCTTCGCGTCGGTTTTCGCCTCGCCGGGGTAGAGGTCGGCGCCGGGCAGGTAGGCGACCTTGCAGCCGCTGTCGCGGGCGACCGTGAGCGGGAGGGCGCCGATCGAGGCGGGCTGGTCCACGATCACCAGGACGGTGGTGAACTTCGCGGTCAGCTTGTCGAACACGGCCCGCAGCTTCGGCTCGCTGTTGGGCAGCGGCTTGTCGAAGACCTTCTTGCCGGCCGGGGTGAGTCCGTGGCCGTGGTGAGTACTCTTGCCGACGTCCAGGCCCAGGAACACG
>NZ_JOBF01000080.1 GCF_000718635.1 Streptomyces varsoviensis
CGTGTTCCTGGGCCTGGACGTCGGCAAGAGTACTCACCACGGCCACGGACTCACCCCGGCCGGCAAGAAGGTCTTCGACAAGCCGCTGCCCAACAGCGAACCGAAGCTGCGGGCCGTGTTCGACAAGCTGACCGCGAAGTTCACCACCGTCCTGGTGATCGTGGACCAGCCCGCCTCGATCGGCGCCCTGCCCCTGACCGTGGCCCGCGACGCCGGCTGCCAAGTGACCTACCTGCCCGGCCTGGCCATGCGCCGGATCGCCGACCTCTACCCCGGCGAGGCGAAAACCGACGCGAAGGACGCGGCCGTGATCGCGGACGCGGCCCGCACCATGCCGCACACCCTGCTGACCGACGAGATCACCGCCGAACTCACCGTCCTCGTCGGCTTCGACCAGGACCTCGCCGCCGAGGCCACCCGCACCTCCAACCGCATCCGCGGCCTGCTCACCCAGTTCCACCCGTCGCTGGAACGGGCCCTGGGCCCCCGCCTCGACCACCAGGCCGTCACCTGGCTCCTGGAACGCCACGGCTCCCCGGCCGCCCTGCGCAAAGCCGGCCGCCGCAGACTCCTCGA
>NZ_JOBF01000081.1 GCF_000718635.1 Streptomyces varsoviensis
TACCCGCAGGAAGAGAAAACAACCGTGATTCCGGGAGTAGTGGCGAGCGAAACTGGATGAGGCCAAACCGTAGGCGTGTGATACCCGGCAGGGGTTGCGCTTACGGGGTTGTGGGAGTTCTCTTCAGTCGTCTGCCGACGGCTGGGCGAGTCAGAAACCGTTGATGTAGGCGAAGGACATGCGAAAGGTCCGGCGTAGAGGGTAAGACCCCCGTAGCTGAAACATCAGCGGCTTGCTTGAGAACTGCACAGTGGACGCGAGCATCTGTGGCCAAGTTTTTAAGGGCGCACGGTGGATGCCTTGGCACCAGGAACCGATGAAGGACGTGGGA
>NZ_JOBF01000082.1 GCF_000718635.1 Streptomyces varsoviensis
GCGGCCGGTGAAACGGCCACAAAGGAAGCGTCCGTTCCTTGAGAACTCAACAGCGTGCCAAAAGTCAACGCCAGACTATAAAATACCCCGGGCAGGACGATTTGTCTGTTCTGCTTGAGGTTCCTTTGAAAAGCCCACCCGAGCCTGTCATGGGTTGGGGTGGCGATTACAGCGAGGACGCTGTGCGCGACCGGGCCTATTCCGCCGGGTTGCGCCGCTCTGCTGTGAATGAAGCATTCACGGAGAGTTTGATCCTGGCTCAGGACGAACGCTGGCGGCGTGCTTAACACATGCAA
>NZ_JOBF01000083.1 GCF_000718635.1 Streptomyces varsoviensis
CTCCCCGCCGCCCAGGAAGGGGGGCAGGTCCTCCAGGAGTTCCTGCCGGCCCCACAGCACCCCGATCCCCGTCGGCCCGCACATCTTGTGCCCGGTAAACGCCACGAAGTCGGCCTGGAGGGCCTGGACGTCCAGCGGCATGTGCGGGGCGGCCTGGGAGGCGTCGATGACCACCAGCGCCCCCACCTCCTGGGCGCGGCGGATGATCGCCTCCACCGGATTGACGGTCCCCAGCAGATTGGACACCAGCGTGAACGAGACGACCTTCGTCCGCTCCGTGATCACCTCATCCAGA
>NZ_JOBF01000084.1 GCF_000718635.1 Streptomyces varsoviensis
TCTGGATGAGGTGATCACGGAGCGGACGAAGGTCGTCTCGTTCACGCTGGTGTCCAATCTGCTGGGGACCGTCAATCCGGTGGAGGCGATCATCCGCCGGGCGCAGGAGGTGGGGGCGCTGGTGGTTATCGACGCCTCCCAGGCCGCCCCGCACATGCCGCTGGACGTCCAGGCCCTCCAGGCCGACTTCGTGGCCTTTACCGGGCACAAGATGTGCGGGCCGACGGGGATCGGGGTGCTGTGGGGCCGGCAGGAACTCCTGGAGGACCTGCCCCCCTTCCTGGGCGGCGGGGAG
>NZ_JOBF01000085.1 GCF_000718635.1 Streptomyces varsoviensis
CGGCGCGCCTCCTCCAGAGGCTTGCCGACGAGGAGGTCGTTGAGGACGGAGGCGCTGGCCTGGCTGATCGAGCAGCCCTGCCCCTCATACGACACATCCCCTACCGTGGTGCCGTCGAGGCGGACCCGCAGGGTGATCTCGTCCCCGCAGGTCGGGTTGGTGTGATGGACCTCCGCGTCCCCTGCGCGCAGGCCCCGTCCGTGCGGGTGTTTGTAGTGGTCCAGGATCACGTCCTGGTACATCGAATCGAGCTTCACGTGACCACCCCTAGCCGAAGAAGTTCC
>NZ_JOBF01000086.1 GCF_000718635.1 Streptomyces varsoviensis
CGGCGCGCCTCCTCCAGAGGCTTGCCGACGAGGAGGTCGTTGAGGACGGAGGCGCTGGCCTGGCTGATCGAGCAGCCCTGCCCCTCATACGACACATCCGTAACCGTGGTGCCGTCGAGGCGGACCCGCAGGGTGATCTCGTCCCCGCAGGTCGGGTTGGTGTGATGGACCTCCGCGTCCCCTGGGCGCAGGCCCCGTCCGTGCGGGTGTTTGTAGTGGTCCAGGATCACGTCCTGGTACATCGAATCGAGCTTCACGTGACCACCCCTAGCCGAAGAAGTTCC
>NZ_JOBF01000087.1 GCF_000718635.1 Streptomyces varsoviensis
GGCGGATGATCGCCTCCACCGGATTGACGGTCCCCAGCAGATTGGACACCAGCGTGAACGAGACGACCTTCGTCCGCTCCGTGATCACCTCATCCAGATTGCCCAGGTCCAAACGCCCGTCATCCGTCAGCCCGAACCATTTGAGCTTCGCCCCCGTGCGCTGGGCCAACAGTTGCCAGGGGACGATGTTGGAGTGGTGCTCCATCTCCGTGATGACGATCTCGGTGTCCCTATCCACCCGGTAGGGCTCCTCGGCCCAGCCGAGCATGTTG
>NZ_JOBF01000088.1 GCF_000718635.1 Streptomyces varsoviensis
CAACATGCTCGGCTGGGCCGAGGAGCCCTACCGGGTGGATAGGGACACCGAGATCGTCATCACGGAGATGGAGCACCACTCCAACATCGTCCCCTGGCAGCTCCTGGCCCAGCGTACGGGCGCGAAGCTGAAGTGGTTCGGGCTGACGGATGACGGGCGTTTGGATCTGTCGCATCTGGATGAGGTGATCACGGAGCGGACGAAGGTCGTCTCGTTCACGCTGGTGTCCAATCTGCTGGGGACCGTCAATCCGGTGGAGGCGATCATCCGCC
>NZ_JOBF01000089.1 GCF_000718635.1 Streptomyces varsoviensis
TGGTTTCCGGGATATCAAGATCTCGGTGAAGCACAACGATCCGGTGGTGATGGTCAACGCGTACCGGCTGCTGGCGCAGCGGTGTGATTACCCGCTGCATCTGGGTGTGACGGAGGCGGGGCCGGCGTTCCAGGGGACGATCAAGTCGGCGGTGGCGTTCGGTGCGCTGCTGAGTGAGGGGATCGGGGACACGATCCGGGTGTCGCTCTCGGCGCCGCCGGTGGAGGAGATCAAGGTCGGTAATCAGATCCTGGAGTCGTTGGGGCTGCGG
>NZ_JOBF01000090.1 GCF_000718635.1 Streptomyces varsoviensis
CCGCAGCCCCAACGACTCCAGGATCTGATTACCGACCTTGATCTCCTCCACCGGCGGCGCCGAGAGCGACACCCGGATCGTGTCCCCGATCCCCTCACTGAGCAGCGCACCGAACGCCACCGCCGACTTGATCGTCCCCTGGAACGCCGGCCCCGCCTCCGTCACACCCAAGTGCAGCGGGTAATCACACCGCTGCGCCAGCAGCCGGTACGCGTTGACCATCACCACCGGATCGTTGTGCTTCACCGAGATCTTGATATCCCGGAAACCA
>NZ_JOBF01000091.1 GCF_000718635.1 Streptomyces varsoviensis
CTCGTCGACGATGATCAGCGTCCGCTCGAACTGCCCCATGTTCTCCGTGTTGATCCGGAAATACGCCTGGAGCGGAATGTCCACATGCACACCCGGCGGAACGTAGATGAACGAGCCGCCCGACCACACCGCCGTGTTCAGCGACGCGAACTTGTTGTCACCCACCGGGATGACCGTGCCGAAATACTCCTGGAAGATCTCCGGGTGCTCCTTGAGCGCCGTGTCCGTGTCCAGGAACAGCACCCCCTGCGCCTCCAGATCCTCCCGG
>NZ_JOBF01000092.1 GCF_000718635.1 Streptomyces varsoviensis
CTCGTCGACGATGATCAGCGTCCGCTCGAACTGCCCCATGTTCTCCGTGTTGATCCGGAAATACGCCTGGAGCGGAATGTCCACATGCACACCCGGCGGCACATAGATGAACGAGCCGCCCGACCACACCGCCGTGTTCAGCGACGCGAACTTGTTGTCACCCACCGGAATGACCGTGCCGAAATACTCCTGGAAGATCTCCGGGTGCTCCTTGAGCGCCGTGTCCGTGTCCAGGAACAGCACCCCCTGCGCCTCCAGATCCTCCCGG
>NZ_JOBF01000093.1 GCF_000718635.1 Streptomyces varsoviensis
GCCGGAGGCCACCCCGAGATCCGCCTCACGCGCCTCACCCGGACCATTGACCACACAGCCCATCACCGCGACCCGCAACGGCACCTCCATGCCCTCCAGCCCCGCGGTGACCTCCTCCGCCAGCTTGTACACATCCACCTGCGCCCGCCCGCACGACGGACACGAGACGATCTCCAGCCCCCGCTCCCGCAGCCCCAACGACTCCAGGATCTGATTACCGACCTTGATCTCCTCCACCGGCGGCGCCGAGAGCGACACCCGGATC
>NZ_JOBF01000094.1 GCF_000718635.1 Streptomyces varsoviensis
GCCGGAGGCCACCCCGAGATCCGCCTCACGCGCCTCACCCGGACCATTGACCACACAGCCCATCACCGCGACCCGCAACGGCACCTCCATGCCCTCCAGACCCGCGGTGACCTCCTCCGCCAGCTTGTACACATCCACCTGCGCCCGCCCGCACGACGGACACGAAACGATCTCCAGCCCCCGCTCCCGCAGCCCCAACGACTCCAGGATCTGATTACCGACCTTGATCTCCTCCACCGGCGGCGCCGAGAGCGACACCCGGATC
>NZ_JOBF01000095.1 GCF_000718635.1 Streptomyces varsoviensis
CGGCACGGGGCCGGACGGCGTCGGCTCCCCCGGCGCCAGCCGGTACTCCAGGCAGTTCACCGTCGCCTCGGTCGGACCGTACGCATTGAAGACCGTCACATCCGGATGCGCCGACCGCCAGCCGTCCAGCACCTCACCGACCAGCGCCTCACCACCAAGGATCAGCGTCCCCGAGGGCGACACTTCCTCCGGCAGCGCCTCCAGAATCGACAAGTGGCTCGGCGTGCCCTTCATGAACGTCGGACGCGCACCGCGAGCC
>NZ_JOBF01000096.1 GCF_000718635.1 Streptomyces varsoviensis
CGGCACGGGGCCGGACGGCGTCGGCTCCCCCGGCGCCAGCCGGTACTCCAGGCAGTTCACCGTCGCCTCGGTCGGACCGTACGCATTGAAGACCGTCACGCCCGGATGCGCCGACCGCCAGCCGTCCAGCACCTCACCGACCAGCGCCTCCCCACCGAGAATCAGCGTCCCCGAGGGCGACACTTCCTCCGGCAGCGCCTCCAGAATCGACAAGTGGCTCGGCGTGCCCTTCATGAACGTCGGACGCGCACCGCGAGCC
>NZ_JOBF01000097.1 GCF_000718635.1 Streptomyces varsoviensis
ACTGGGTTGATAGGCCAGATATGGAAGCGCCGTAAGGTGTGGAGTTGACTGGTACTAATAGGCCGAGGGCTTGTCCTCAGTTGCTCGCGTCCACTGTGTTGGTTCTGAAGTAATGACCTGTGTTGTTGCCGGGTGGTTATCTTCATAGTGTTTCGGTGGTCATTGCGTTAGGGAAACGCCCGGTTACATTCCGAACCCGGAAGCTAAGCCTTTCAGCGCCGATGGTACTGCAGGGGGGACCCTGTG
>NZ_JOBF01000098.1 GCF_000718635.1 Streptomyces varsoviensis
CTGTTCGGGACGCCCGGCCAGGACCGTTTCTGGTTCATGTGGGACGACCTGGTACGCGGCGCCATCGGCGCCATCGTCCTCGTCGACACCCGCCGCCTCGCCGACTGCTTCCCCGCCGTCGACTACTTCGAGAACAGCGGCCTCCCCTTCGTCATCGCCCTCAACGGCTTCGACGGACACCAGCCCTACACCCCCGAAGAAGTCCGCGAAGCACTCCAGATCGGCCCGGACGCCCCCATCATCA
>NZ_JOBF01000099.1 GCF_000718635.1 Streptomyces varsoviensis
ACGTACCCGTATGTGGATGTGCGGGAGGACGACGTGTCGATGGGGCATGAGGCGACGGTCTCCAAGGTCAGTGAGGACCAGCTCTTCTATCTGATGAGCCGGGGGCTGACGGAGTTCGAGGCGATGGCGATGATCGTGCGCGGGTTCGTCGAGCCGATCGCGCGGGAGCTGCCGATGGAGTACGCGCTGGAACTCAACCGGCTGATCGAACTGCAGATGGAAGGCTCCGTCGGCTGA
>NZ_JOBF01000100.1 GCF_000718635.1 Streptomyces varsoviensis
GATGATGAATGATCTGACGGGGGAGCGGAATGTGATTTTGGGGGGGTTGGCGATGGGGATGTCGCGGGAGGAGATCCGGGCGCGGTATCAGGAGATCGTGGACTTCTCGGGGATCAATGAGAAGGGGGATTTTATTTCGTTGCCGATGCGGACGTATTCGTCGGGGATGGCGGCGCGGTTGCGGTTCGCGATCGCGGCGGCGAAGGATCATGATGTGCTGATGATCGATGAG
>NZ_JOBF01000101.1 GCF_000718635.1 Streptomyces varsoviensis
GATGATGAATGATCTGACGGGGGAGCGGAATGTGATTTTGGGGGGGTTGGCGATGGGGATGTCGCGGGAGGAGATCCGGGCGCGGTATCAGGAGATCGTTGACTTCTCGGGGATCAATGAGAAGGGGGATTTCATTTCGTTGCCGATGCGGACGTATTCGTCGGGGATGGCGGCGCGGTTGCGGTTCGCGATCGCGGCGGCGAAGGATCATGATGTGCTGATGATCGATGAG
>NZ_JOBF01000102.1 GCF_000718635.1 Streptomyces varsoviensis
GTGCTGGCGGAGGAGGCCACGGCGCTGTATGAGGGGGCGCGGGATACGGTCGCCGGTTTCATCAACGCGCCCAGCCGCGATGAGGTGATCTTCACCAAGAACGCCTCGGAGTCGCTGAACCTGGTGGCCAACATGCTCGGCTGGGCCGAGGAGCCCTACCGGGTGGATAGGGACACCGAGATCGTCATCACGGAGATGGAGCACCACTCCAACATCGTCCCCTGGCA
>NZ_JOBF01000103.1 GCF_000718635.1 Streptomyces varsoviensis
CTGATTTCCGCCGGTGCGTTTCGGCCTTTCGGCTTCTTCGCGTTTCCGACTCTACCAGATCCGTTTTCCGTTCCGTTTCCGGTCGGAATTCATCTCCGGTCCCCTGTCGGCGGGGTTTTTCGCGCCTTCCGGCGTGGTCACTACGTTAGCGGATTTCCCTGGCGACTCATAATCGAGCCGGTGGTCCGAATTCCGGCATGCCGAAATTCATCCCGTTCAGGGGC
>NZ_JOBF01000104.1 GCF_000718635.1 Streptomyces varsoviensis
GGAGGCGGTGGCGGGGGTGTCGTTGGTGCATTCGCCGCTGGCGTTCGACCTGACGGTCACGGCGCTCTACACGCCGCTGGTCAGTGGTGGGTGTGTGCGGCTGGCGGAGCTGGATGAGGGGGCGGCTCGCGGTGCGCGTCCGACGTTCATGAAGGGCACGCCGAGCCACTTGTCGATTCTGGAGGCGCTGCCGGAGGAAGTGTCGCCCTCGGGGACGCTGAT
>NZ_JOBF01000105.1 GCF_000718635.1 Streptomyces varsoviensis
CCGCTGTCCCCGCTGTCCCCGCTGTCCCCGCTGTCCCCGCTGTCCCCGCTGTCCCCGCTGTCCCCGCTGTCCCCGCTGTCCCCGCTGTCCATGACATCACCACCGGCGACCGACCGTGATCTCAGCGGTTGGTTTCCTTCTCGTACGCCTTGATGACCTCGTCCGTGGGACCGTCCATCAACAGCTCCCCCCGCTCCAGCCACAACACCCGGTCACACGT
>NZ_JOBF01000106.1 GCF_000718635.1 Streptomyces varsoviensis
GTCCGGCACCTCCATCCACGGCGAACACGCACCCCGCGGCGGAAACCGGCAGCTCAAACGCGCCATGTTCCTGTCCGCCTTCGCCTGCATGAACGCCGACCCCGCCTCCCGCACCTACTACGACAAACAACGAGCCCGCGGCAAAACCCACACCCAGGCCCTCCTCCGCCTCGCCCGCCAACGCACCAGCGTCCTGTTCGCCATGCTCCGCGACAACACC
>NZ_JOBF01000107.1 GCF_000718635.1 Streptomyces varsoviensis
TCCCGGATCGACTTGTTGTTGTGACTGACCAGGAACACCGTCCCCGCCTCCTTGCGCAACTCCCGGATCCGCGCCTCCGACCGCTTCTGAAACGCCCGGTCCCCCGTCGCCAGCGCCTCATCGATCATCAGCACATCATGATCCTTCGCCGCCGCGATCGCGAACCGCAACCGCGCCGCCATCCCCGACGAATACGTCCGCATCGGCAACGAAAT
>NZ_JOBF01000108.1 GCF_000718635.1 Streptomyces varsoviensis
TCGGGGAGGCCGATCTTCTGGACGAGTTCGGCGAAGAAGCCGCGGACGACCAGGCGGCGGGCCTCGTCGGCCGGGATGCCGCGCGCCATCAGGTAGAAGAGCTGCTCGTCGTCGAACCGGCCGGTCGCCGAGGCGTGACCGGCCCCGACGATCTCACCGGTCTCGATCTCCAGGTTGGGGACCGAGTCGACGCGCGCGCCGTCCGTGAGGACGAG
>NZ_JOBF01000109.1 GCF_000718635.1 Streptomyces varsoviensis
CACCGCGAGCAGCGAGACCACCAGGTCCACGGAGCGCGGCAGCATCACGGCCACAAACCGCTCGGGGCCCGCGCCCCGGTCCGCCAGATGCCGGGCGAGGCGGTTGGCGCGGGCGTTCAGCTCCGCGTACGAAACCTCCACACCCTCGAAAACCAACGCCACCGCATCCGGCGTACGCGCCGCCTGAGCCTCGAAGAGCGCGGACAGCGTCTCC
>NZ_JOBF01000110.1 GCF_000718635.1 Streptomyces varsoviensis
GGAGACGCTGTCCGCGCTCTTCGAGGCTCAGGCGGCGCGTACGCCGGATGCGGTGGCGTTGGTTTTCGAGGGTGTGGAGGTTTCGTACGCGGAGCTGAATGCCCGCGCCAACCGTCTCGCCCGGCATCTGGCGGACCGGGGCGCGGGCCCCGAGCGGTTTGTGGCCGTGATGCTGCCGCGCTCCGTGGACCTGGTGGTCTCGCTGCTCGCGGTG
>NZ_JOBF01000111.1 GCF_000718635.1 Streptomyces varsoviensis
TCGGCGTTCATGCAGGCGAAGGCGGACAGGAACATGGCGCGTTTGAGCTGCCGGTTTCCGCCGCGGGGTGCGTGTTCGCCGTGGATGGAGGTGCCGGACGACCTCGTTGCCGGGGCGAGGCCGGCGTAGGAGGCGAGGTGGGCGGCGGTGGGGAAGCTGGTGCCGTCGCCGACGGTGGCCAGCAGGACGGCGGCGGTCCTGACGCCGATG
>NZ_JOBF01000112.1 GCF_000718635.1 Streptomyces varsoviensis
CAAGAACCTCGACGGCCTGGTGCCGACCGACAAGGTCGCCTGGACGGCGCCGCCCTCCTTCAACGACGACCCGAAGGACATCGGCTCCGACAGCGGCTCGGAGGCCCCGCAGAACAACTACACGCCCTCCGGCGACTTCAAGATCGACCCCTCCTCGCTGCGCACCGCGGAGAAGTCCATGCTCACGGAGGCCAAGGGCGGCGTCGAGAA
>NZ_JOBF01000113.1 GCF_000718635.1 Streptomyces varsoviensis
GTCTTCACCGGTCAGGGTTCGCAGCGGGTGGGGATGGGCCTCGAACTCCACCGTGATTTCCCGGTGTTCGCGGCGGCGTTCGACGAGGTGTGCGCGGCTTTGGACCCGGCGCTGCGGGAGATGGTCTTCGATGGGGACGAGGCCCGGCTGAGCACCACCGAGTTCGCCCAGCCCGCGCTGTTCGCGATCGAGGTGGCCCTCTTCCGG
>NZ_JOBF01000114.1 GCF_000718635.1 Streptomyces varsoviensis
GTCTTCACCGGTCAGGGTTCGCAGCGGGTGGGGATGGGCCTCGAACTCCACCGTGATTTCCCGGTGTTCGCGGCGGCGTTCGACGAGGTGTGCGCGGCTCTGGACCCCGCGCTGCGGGAGATGGTCTTCGATGGGGACGAGGCCCGGCTGAGCACCACCGAGTTCGCCCAGCCCGCGCTGTTCGCGATCGAGGTGGCCCTCTTCCGG
>NZ_JOBF01000115.1 GCF_000718635.1 Streptomyces varsoviensis
ACCCTCTACGCCGGACCTTTCGCATGTCCTTCGCCTACACCAACGGTTTCTGACTCGTCTCACAGCCGGCAGACTGCAAAAGAGAGATCCCACAACCCCGTAAACGCAACCCCTGCCGGGTATCACACGCCTACGGTTTGGCCTCATCCAGTTTCGCTCGCCACTACTCCCGGAATCACGGTTGTTTTCTCTTCCTGCGGGTA
>NZ_JOBF01000116.1 GCF_000718635.1 Streptomyces varsoviensis
AGCCCTCGGCCTATTAGTACCAGTCAACTCCACACCTTACGGCGCTTCCATATCTGGCCTATCAACCCAGTCGTCTACTGGGAGCCTTAACCCCTCAAAAGGGTGGGAGTCCTCATCTCGAAGCAGGCTTCCCGCTTAGATGCTTTCAGCGGTTATCCTTTCCGAACGTAGCCAACCAGCCATGCCCTTGGCAGAACAACTGG
>NZ_JOBF01000117.1 GCF_000718635.1 Streptomyces varsoviensis
GCGGAATAAGCCCGGTCGCGCACAGCGTCCTCGCTGTAATCGCCACCCCAACCCATGACAGGCTCGGGTGGACTTTTCAAAGGAACCTCAAGCAGAACATTCAAAACCGTCCTGCCCGGGGTGTTTTATAGTCTGGCGTTGACTTTTGGCACGCTGTTGAGTTCTCAAGGAACGGACGCTTCCTTTGTGGCCGTTTCACCGG
>NZ_JOBF01000118.1 GCF_000718635.1 Streptomyces varsoviensis
CGCAGCGCGTGGGCCAGTTTTCGCCACGTTTCGAGGCGGGCGCCGTCCCGCTCTCCTTGCTCAAGTTTCGTGATCACGGATTTCGAGACTCCCGACGCGCGGGCCAGATCGCTCTGCGTCAGATCCCGGAGCTTGCGGGTCGTCTTGAGACGTTCTCCAGCAGATCCCATACCGCCAGGCTAGCGCCGCGCCATGGGCGG